>NZ_CP197094.1:0-4831514 GCF_051987395.1 Dokdonella aquatica
GGGGGCGTTGGATAAAGCGCTCAGCGATGACCTACTCTTGCATGGCTTAAGCCACACTACCATCGGCGCAGCTGCGTTTCACTTCCGAGTTCGGGATGGGATCGGGTGGTTCCACAGCGCTATGTTCGCTGAGCAAGCGGTGGAGACAGCGCACGGATGCGCCGGTCTCACGTTGGGTCTTGGGACGTAATAAGTGGGTTTCGGCTTTCCGATCGACGTGACGTCGAGGAAGCGAAGCAACTTGGAGTTATATGGTCAAGCCGCACGGATCATTAGTATCGGTTAGCTCGGCATTACTGCGATACACACCCGACCTATCAACCACGTAGTCTTCATGGTTCCTTCAGGGGACTTGTGTCCCGGGAGATCTCATCTTGAGGCGCGCTTCCCGCTTAGATGCTTTCAGCGGTTATCGCTTCCGAACGTAGCTACCCGGCAGTGCCACTGGCGTGACAACCGGAACACCAGGGGTTCGTCCACTCCGGTCCTCTCGTACTAGGAGCAGCCCCTCTCAAATCTCCAACGCCCACGACAGATAGGGACCGAACTGTCTCACGACGTTCTGAACCCAGCTCGCGTACCACTTTAAATGGCGAACAGCCATACCCTTGGGACCGGCTACAGCCCCAGGATGTGATGAGCCGACATCGAGGTGCCAAACACCGCCGTCGATATGAACTCTTGGGCGGTATCAGCCTGTTATCCCCGGAGTACCTTTTATCCGTTGAGCGATGGCCCTTCCATACAGAACCACCGGATCACTAGGACCTACTTTCGTACCTGCTTGATCCGTCGATCTCGCAGTCAAGCGCGCTTATGCCCTTACACACACTGCACGATGTCCGACCGTGCTGAGCGCACCTTCGTGCTCCTCCGTTACTCTTTGGGAGGAGACCGCCCCAGTCAAACTACCCACCATACACGGTCCCCGATCCGGATTACGGACCTAGGTTAGAACGTCAAGCACATCAGGGTGGTATTTCAAGGATGGCTCCGCCAGAACTAGCGTCCTGGTTTCATAGCCTCCCACCTATCCTACACAGACGAACTCAACGTTCAGTGTAAAGCTATAGTAAAGGTTCACGGGGTCTTTCCGTCTTGCCGCGGGAACGCTGCATCTTCACAGCGATTTCAATTTCACTGAGTCTCGGGTGGAGACAGCGCCGCTGTCGTTACACCATTCGTGCAGGTCGGAACTTACCCGACAAGGAATTTCGCTACCTTAGGACCGTTATAGTTACGGCCGCCGTTTACCGGGGCTTCGATCAAGAGCTTCGCCTTGCGGCTGACCCCATCAATTAACCTTCCGGCACCGGGCAGGTGTCACACCCTATACGTCCACTTTCGTGTTTGCAGAGTGCTGTGTTTTTGATAAACAGTCGCAGCGGCCTGGTCACTGCGGCCCAGTCCCGCTCAGCTACGCATGTAGCCACGGATCTGGGCGCACCTTCTCCCGAAGTTACGGTGCTATGTTGCCTAGTTCCTTCACCCGAGTTCTCTCAAGCGCCTTGGGATTCTCACCCTGCCTACCTGTGTCGGATTACGGTACGGTTCTATCGCAGCTGAAGCTTAGAGGCTTTTCCTGGAAGCGTGGGATCAGTGACTTCGTCCTGAAAGGACTCGTCTCGGTGCTCGGCATGGATGGGAGCGGATTTGCCAACCCCCAATGCCTACCTCCTTTCCCCGGGACAACCAACGCCCGGTACACCTACCCTTCTCCGTCCCCCCATCGCACTGCGATAAAGTGCTGGAATATTAACCAGCTTCCCATCGACTACGCGTTTCCGCCTCGCCTTAGGGACCGACTCACCCTGCGCCGATGAACGTTGCGCGAGGAAACCTTGGGCTTTCGGCGGGGGGGCTTTTCACCCCCCTTATCGTTACTCATGTCAGCATTCGCACTTCCGATACCTCCAGCAGACTTCTCAATCCACCTTCACAGGCGTACGGAACGCTCCTCTACCGCTCACACATAGTGTGAACCCCGAGCTTCGGTACACGGCTTGAGCCCCGTTAAATCTTCCGCGCGGGCCGACTCGACCAGTGAGCTATTACGCTTTCTTTAAAGGATGGCTGCTTCTAAGCCAACCTCCTGGCTGTCTATGCCTTCCCACATCGTTCACCACTTAGCCGTGATTTTGGGACCTTAGCTGCGGGTCTGGGTTGTTTCCCTTTTCACGACGGACGTTAGCACCCGCCGTGTGTCTCCCGTGCTTGCACGTGTTGGTATTCGGAGTTTGCAATGGTTTGCTAAGTCGCGATGACCCGCTAGCCATAACAGTGCTCTACCCCCAACAGTGATACACGAGGCGCTACCTAAATAGCTTTCGAGGAGAACCAGCTATCTCCGGGTTCGATTAGCTTTTCACTCCTATCCACACCTCATCCCCTACCTTTGCAACGGGAGTGGGTTCGGGCCTCCAGTCCGTGTTACCGGACCTTCACCCTGGGCATGGATAGATCACCCGGTTTCGGGTCTACGCCGTGCGACTATGCGCCCTATTCAGACTCGGTTTCCCTTCGCCTCCCCTAGACGGTTAAGCTCGCCACACAACGTAAGTCGCTGACCCATTATACAAAAGGTACGCCATCACCCTTACGGGCTCTGACTGCTTGTACGCATACGGTTTCAGGTTCTATTTCACTCCCCTCTCCGGGGTTCTTTTCGCCTTTCCCTCACGGTACTGGTTCGCTATCGGTCGGTCAGGAGTATTTAGCCTTGGAGGATGGTCCCCCCATGTTCAGACAGGGTTTCACGTGCCCCGCCCTACTCACTTTCATCATGCAGGCCCTTTCGAGTACCGGGCTATCACCTTCTATGGCCGGCCTTTCCAGACCGTTCCTCTAGAACCTGCAAGACTTTTGGGCTGTTCCCCGTTCGCTCGTCACTACTTAGGGAATCTCGGTTGATTTCTTTTCCTCCAGGTACTGAGATATTTCAGTTCCCTGGGTTCGCCTCACATGCCTATGTATTCAGCATGAGATACTCCTTGCGGAGTGGGTTTCCCCATTCGGACATGACCGGATCAAAGCTTGTTGCCAGCTCCCCGGCCCTTTTCGCAGGCTGCCACGTCCTTCATCGCCTCTGACCGCCAAGGCATCCACCGTATGCGCTTAGTCGCTTGACCATATAACCCCAAGTCGCCTCAGGATCACATGCAAACAACTCGTATTACTTCGCCTACTTGCCTCAACGACACGTTCGACTCGTTCGAGCCAAAACGCTTATTACGTCCCAAGTTTTCAAAGAACACGGTGCCGACCTCAACGTCGGTCCGTTTCAAATCATCAATTCGTGTGCGCGCCGTTCAATGCGAGAATCTGGTGGAGCCAGTCGGGATCGAACCGACGACCCCCTGCTTGCAAAGCAGGTGCTCTCCCAGCTGAGCTATGGCCCCAGATGTGTGCCATCGGCATGACCAAATGGTGGGTCTGGGAGGACTCGAACCACCGGCCTCACCCTTATCAGGGGTGCGCTCTAACCACCTGAGCTACAGACCCAATCTGGAACGGGCCGTGTGACCCGTGGCGCCAACGCATCAACGAACCGTCCTCTCGGACCGTTCGAGCATGTGCCGCTGCCGGCTTTCTCGTTGAACGTGCAAGTGCCTTGTGTGGACGCCTTGGGATGGCGAAGTCTTATCTCGAAAGGAGGTGATCCAGCCGCACCTTCCGATACGGCTACCTTGTTACGACTTCACCCCAGTCATGAACCACTCCGTGGCAAGCGTCCTCCTTGCGGTTAGACTACCTGCTTCTGGAGCAACCCACTCCCATGGTGTGACGGGCGGTGTGTACAAGGCCCGGGAACGTATTCACCGCGACAATGCTGATTCGCGATTACTAGCGATTCCGACTTCACGGAGTCGAGTTGCAGACTCCGATCCGGACTGAGATTGGCTTTCTGGGATTGGCTCCACCTCGCGGTCTTGCAACCCTCTGTACCAACCATTGTAGTACGTGTGTAGCCCTGGCCGTAAGGGCCATGATGACTTGACGTCATCCCCACCTTCCTCCGGTTTGTCACCGGCAGTCTCCCTAGAGTTCCCACCATTACGTGCTGGCAACTAGGGACAAGGGTTGCGCTCGTTGCGGGACTTAACCCAACATCTCACGACACGAGCTGACGACAGCCATGCAGCACCTGTGTTCCGATTCCCGAAGGCACTCCCGCATCTCTGCAGGATTCCGGACATGTCAAGGCCAGGTAAGGTTCTTCGCGTTGCATCGAATTAAACCACATACTCCACCGCTTGTGCGGGCCCCCGTCAATTCCTTTGAGTTTCAGTCTTGCGACCGTACTCCCCAGGCGGCGAACTTAACGCGTTAGCTTCGACACTGAGCACCTAAGTGTGCCCAACGTCCAGTTCGCATCGTTTAGGGCGTGGACTACCAGGGTATCTAATCCTGTTTGCTCCCCACGCTTTCGTGCCTCAGCGTCAGTGTTGTCCCAGATGGCCGCCTTCGCCACTGGTGTTCCTCCCGATCTCTACGCATTTCACCGCTACACCGGGAATTCCACCATCCTCTGACACACTCTAGCTGGCCAGTATCCACTGCAGTTCCCAGGTTGAGCCCAGGGCTTTCACAGCAGACTTAACCAACCGCCTACGCACGCTTTACGCCCAGTAATTCCGAGTAACGCTTGCACCCTTCGTATTACCGCGGCTGCTGGCACGAAGTTAGCCGGTGCTTATTCTTTGGGTACCGTCATTCCCGCCGGGTATTATCCGACAGGTTTTCTTCCCCAACAAAAGTGCTTTACAACCCGAAGGCCTTCTTCACACACGCGGCATGGCTGGATCAGGCTTGCGCCCATTGTCCAATATTCCCCACTGCTGCCTCCCGTAGGAGTCTGGACCGTGTCTCAGTTCCAGTGTGGCTGATCATCCTCTCAGACCAGCTACGGATCGTCGCCTTGGTGGGCTTTTACCCCGCCAACTAGCTAATCCGGCATCGGCTCATCTTATCGCGAGAGGCCTTGCGGTCCCCCTCTTTCACCTTACGGTCGTATGCGGTATTAGCGTAAGTTTCCCTACGTTATCCCCCACAACAAGGTAGATTCCGATGCATTCCTCACCCGTCCGCCGCTCGCCGCCAGGTTGCCCCGCGCTGCCGCTCGACTTGCATGTGTTAGGCCTGCCGCCAGCGTTCACTCTGAGCCAGGATCAAACTCTTCAGTTGAACTCTTTGGTCAAGGCCGAAGCCCCAACCGATTTCTTCCGAGCGTGATCCAAGCATTTGGTTAAAGCTATGCTTTGACTTCTTGCTTGGACGCTCTTGATAACATCGATGGACTGTCATCCACCTCAAGGCGCCCACACAAGTCACTTGCGCACACTGTCAAAGATCAATGGCTTGCGAGGTCTTCTTCACCTCGCACCCCAGGACATTTCGTCCGAGGGAGCCGCTCACTATACAACCATTTTCGAAACCGTCAACACCTCGCAGCGATCTTTTTCAGCACCACCGCGTCAGTCCAGACCGCCTCTCCAACACCCCGCCGACAACCCCGTTCCCAGGGCCCCGCTGCGAGGGGGGCGAATCCTAACGAGGCATCGACGACTTGGGAAGGGGAAGCTGCGAACTTTTTGTCGCACCCCACCTCAAGCCAAGGCGTGATGCGGTTCTGCGGTGTCGACGGAGGTCTCGACGCGACGTTCGCGGGTCGCTGCGGAGCCCTCGACGGCCTTCGCGGCCACCTCGGCACGCTCGAGCAACGCGTGCTCGCAGACGACGCCGCACTGGTATGGCACGAGCATCGCCATCATCGCCGCATCGAACGGCACGTCTTCCATCGGTACGAACACACGCATCTGTCGCCTCCGCCTCGCGGGCTCTGCTGGGAGTGGCATCCAGTCCAGCAGGCGCAGATGCCGTCGTGGTGACAGGATGTGGCGATACGCGGGCAGCCCGCGCACGCCGGGTGACGTCAGATCTCGACCATCTCGAAATCGGACTTGGTGACGCCGCAGTCCGGGCACGTCCAGGTCTCGGGCACGTCTTCCCAGCGCGTGCCGGGGGCGATGCCGTCGTCGGTCCAGCCCTCGGCCTCGTGGTAGATCAGGCCGCAGACGACGCACATGAAGCTGCGGTAGGGCACGCCGTCGGGTGCCGTGGTGGGGTTCGGTGCCATCGTTGCCCGGTCTTGCTGAGGGGGAAGCCCGGGATTCTCGCAGCGCCACGCCGCGCTTCCAAGCGCGGGCGGCGGCCCGCACTGTCGCAGGGTTACCATAGCCGGATGCCCGTTCCGACCCTGCCGCCCTGCGGCCTCTACGCGATCACCGACGGTCCGCGCGACGACCTGCTCGACGTGTGCGCGCGCGTGCTCGAGGGCGGCGCACGCCTCGTGCAATACCGCGACAAGACCCGCGACGACGCGCGCCGCCTCGCCGAGGCCACGCGCCTGCGCGAGCTCTGCGACCGCCACGGCGTACCGCTGATCGTCAACGACGATGTCGAGCTCGCCCTGCGATGCGGTGCCGCGGGCGTCCATCTCGGCGAGGACGACGGCGACCTCGCGTCCGCGCGCGCGCGTCTCGGCGCGTCCGCGATCCTCGGCGTGTCCTGCTACGACGATATCGACCGCGCACGCCGCCTCGCCGCCGAAGGCGCCGACTACCTCGCGTTCGGCGCGTTCTTCGCCTCGACGACCAAGCCGCTCGCACGACGCGCGACGCCCGCCTTGCTGCGCGAGGCGCGCGCGTTCGGCAAGCCGCTCGTCGCGATCGGTGGCATCACGCCCGGCAACGCCGCACCGCTGATCGACGCCGGTGCCGACTTCCTCGCCATCGTCTCGGCCGTCTTCGCCTATCCGGACACACGCGCCGCCGCGCACGCGTTCGCCTCCCTCTTCCACCAGGATCCCGTTTCCACACCATGAGCACGAACCAGGAACTCTTCGACAAGGCCACCCACCTGCTGCCCGGCGGCGTCAATTCGCCCGTGCGCGCGTTCAAGTCGGTCGGCGGCACACCGTTCTTCACGGCGCGCGCGGATGGCGCGCACCTGTGGGACGTCGAAGGCAAGCGCTACATCGACTACGTGGGGTCGTGGGGCCCGATGATCGTCGGCCATAATCATCCGCACGTGCGCGACGCGGTCGCGCGCGCGATCGCCGACGGTCTGTCGTTCGGCACGCCGTGCGCAGCCGAAGTGACGATGGCCGAGGCGATCACGCGCCTCGTGCCGTCGATCGAGATGGTGCGCATGGTCAACTCGGGCACCGAGGCGACGATGTCGGCGATCCGCCTCGCGCGTGGTTTCACGGGCCGCAGCCGCATCGTCAAGTTCGAGGGCTGCTACCACGGCCACGGCGATGCGTTCCTGGTCAAGGCCGGCTCCGGTGCGCTGACGTTCGGCACGCCGACCTCGCCGGGCGTGCCCACCGCGCTGGCCGACCTCACCCTGACGCTGCCGTTCAACGACTTCGAAGCGGCGACGAAGCTGTTCGACGAAGCAGGCAGCGACATCGCCGGCCTCATCGTCGAGCCCGTGCCCGGCAACATGAACTGCATCCCGCCGCGCGAAGGCTACCTGCAGCACCTGCGCGAGCTGTGCACGCACCACGGCGCGCTGCTGATCTTCGACGAGGTCATGACCGGCTTCCGCGTCGCCCTCGGCGGCGCGCAGGCGCACTACGGCATCACGCCGGACCTCACCACGCTCGGCAAGATCATCGGCGGCGGCATGCCGGTCGGCGCCTACGGTGGTCGCCGCGAGATCATGCAGCGCATCGCGCCGGCCGGCCCGATCTACCAGGCCGGCACGCTGAGCGGCAACCCGGTCGCGATGGCCGCCGGTCTCGCAATGCTCGAACTGATCCAGGCCCACGGCTTCCACGACGAGCTCGCGCGCCGCACGCGCCTGCTCACCGACGGCCTGCAGGCGATCGCCGACGGCGAAGGCATCGCCTTCAGCACGACGCGGGTCGGCGCGATGTTCGGCCTGTTCTTCACGGCCGAGAAGGTCGAGACCTACGCACAGGCGACGGCCGCGGACACCGCGATGTTCAACCGCTTCTTCGGCGCGATGCTCGAGCGCGGCGTGTTCCTGGCACCCTCCGCGTACGAGGCCGGCTTCATGTCCGGCGCGCACGACGAGATCGTCATCGCGGAGACGCTCGAGGCGGCACGCGGCGCGATGCGCGCCGCGAAGGCGGGCTGACGACTCAGCCCGCGACGAATGCGCGCAAGGCCTCGCCGAGACGCGCGAGGCCGTCTTCGACTTCGTCGGAGGTGATCGTGAGCGCCGGCACCACCCGCACCACATCGGGGCCGGCCTGCAGCACGAGCAGGCCCGCGCGCGCGGCGTGGTCGAGGATCGCGCCGGCCTTGCCGGCGTAGGCTGGCGCGAGTACCGCGCCGAGCATGAGCCCGCGACCGCGCACGCCCGTGAACACGCCCGTCTCGTGGCCGAGGCGCTCGAGGCCCACCTGGAGTGCCACCGATTGGCGGCCCACGTTGCCGGCGACCTCGCGCGACGACAGCTTGCGCAGCGCGACACGCGCGACCGCCGCAGCGAGCGGATTGCCGCCGAACGTGGTGCCGTGCGAGCCGAACGGCAGTGTCTCGGCGACCTTCGAACCGACCAGCATCGCGCCGATCGGAAAACCGCCGCCGAGTGCCTTGGCGACCGTCATGACATCTGGCACGACGCCATCGGCCTCGTGCGCCCACAGCGTGCCGGTACGGCCCATGCCGCACTGGATCTCGTCGAACACGAGCAGCGCCCCGAGCGCGTCGCAGCGCTCGCGCAGTGCGCGCAGGAATTCCGGCGTCGCCGGGACGACGCCGCCCTCGCCCTGCACGGGCTCGACGAGCACGCCGGCCACATCGTCGCCGAGCAGCGCGTCGAGGCCGTCGATGTCGTTGAACGCGCCGTAGCGGAAACCACCCGGCAGCGGCTCGTAACCGTGCTGGTACTTCGGCTGCGCGGTCGCCGTCACCGCGGCCAGAGTGCGGCCGTGGAACGAGCCCTCGAACGTGACGATGACGCGACGCTCGGGCGGACGCCCCTGATCGGACGCGTGCCGGCGCACGAGCTTGATCGCAGCCTCGTTGGCCTCGGCGCCCGAGTTGCAGAAGAACACGCGCGACGCGAACGGCGTCGC
This sequence comes from Dokdonella aquatica, assembly GCF_051987395.1. NCBI lineage: Bacteria > Pseudomonadati > Pseudomonadota > Gammaproteobacteria > Lysobacterales > Rhodanobacteraceae > Dokdonella > Dokdonella aquatica. Next base: position 9,113 of record NZ_CP197094.1, read on the forward strand.
CGCGACGAGCTCTTCGGCGAGGCGCAGCGGCGGCTCGCTGTAGAACACGTTGCTCGTGTGCCAGAGCTTGCCGGCCTGCGCGTGCAGCGCCGCGACGAGGTCGGGATCGGCATGGCCGAGCGCGTTGACCGCGATGCCGCCGGCGAAGTCGACGTAGTCGCGCCCGTCGAGATCCCAAAGCCGCGAGCCTTCACCGCGGTCGAGGATGAGCTCGCGCTGGCGGTACACGGGCACGAGGTGGCGTTGCGCGCTCGCGACGAGGTCGGCGGTATCGGACACGGAGGGATCTTCCTGCAGCGGGACGCGGATGGTCGCACACCGCGCCATGCGCTTCGATGCGACACGCGGCCTCGCCGTCCACCGCAGCGCGTGTGATGGCTGCCGCTACGGCCCCGACAGCGGGCAGATCGACTGCCCGACCGTGTCCTCGCGCAGGCCCGGCTCGATCTGCACGGCGGCGCCATCGGCCGCGGCGGCGACCGCATCGGGCTCGTAGCTCGCGATCAGCGAGGCGAGGAAGCTGTTGCAGTTGTTCGAACTCGTGTACTGCGTGATCGCGACCTGCGGCGCGGCGAGGTTGTCCACGTACACGCCGTCGACGCCGTCGGTGCGCATGAGGTAGTCGAGCGTGTAGCCGAGCACGACACCGGTCAGGCGCAGCGTGCACGAGCCCACGAAGCCTGCATCGATCGGCACCGCGATGTCGGCCGCGCTGCCGGGGCCGACCAGATGACCTGCGGCGAGGTCGCCCGAGAACGCGCCGGCCTGCAACGTGACCGGGCAACCCGGCACGCCGGTCCCGCAGCCGTTGGGGACGTTGCACGTCGTGTAGGTGATGCCGAGCTCTGTACCGCTCTGCGGCGCGATGCAGCCTTGCGTCCCATCGATGCTCGCGCGCACGCGCTCGAGGAACACGGGCCGCGTGACGGCCGTGTTCCAGCACGCGTCGTAGCCGTCGTGGAAGATCAGTGCGGCGTCGGCGGCCGACGACGCGACCAGTGCCGGTACGAGCACCGCGAGCATGCGGAATCCGCGCATGGCGTCCCCTCCCTCCCCTGTGGTGCGCGGATGCTAGCGCGGCGCGGGCTGGCCGCGCACGTTGCGGCGAATCAATCCAGGAACAGGTCCGGCAGCAGCGGCTGTCCCGGCGCGACGGCGTAGCGGTCGAAGTCGGTCACGCCGGCGGCCGCGAGCACCTCGTCGTCGATCAGGAAGCGGCCGGTGCCGTCGCGGCTCGGCGAGGTCAGGATCGCGTGGGCCGCGTCGGCGACGATCTCGGGCGTGCGCGCGTTGTCGGTCGACACGCCCGGGATCATGTTGAGCGCATCGGTCGCGATCAGCGTGCGCGGCCACAGTGCATCGACCGCGATGCCGTCGGCGCGGAACTCCTCGGCCATGCCGAGCACGCACAGGCTCATGCCGTATTTGGCGATCGTGTAGGCCACGTGAGGACCGAACCATTTCGGCTCGAGGCTCGGCGGCGGCGACAGCATGAGCACGTGCGGGTTGGCCGCCTTGCGCAGGTACGGCAGGCAGGCCTGCGTGCACAGGAAGGTGCCGCGCGTGTTGACCTGGTGCATGAGGTCGAAACGCTTCATCGGCGTGTCGGCAGTGCCGCGCAACCAGATCGCGCTCGCGTTGTTGACGAGGATGTCGATGCCGCCGAAGCGCTCGACGGCCTGTGCGACCGCGGCCTTGACCTGGTCCTCCTCGCGGATGTCGACCTGCAGCGCGAGCGCCCGGCCGCCGGCCGCCTCGACCGCCGCGGCGGCCGTGTGGATCGTGCCCGGAAGCTTCGGGTTCGGTACGCCGCTCTTGGCCGCGATGACGATGTTGGCGCCGTCGCGTGCCGCGCGCGTGGCGATCGCGAGGCCGATGCCGCGCGAGGCGCCGGTGATGAACAAGGTCTTGCCGTGCAATGACGTCATGAAGTTCTCAGGCGTTCTGGAATCGGGGAAGGAGATGCAGCAGGCGCTCGAGGCGCGCGACCGCGCCGTCGGTCTGCAGCAGGTGCTGGCGTTCGGCGGGCTCGAGCGGCAAGGCCTCGGCGAGGCGCCAGCCGACCCAGGCCGCATCGTCGAAGCGCGCGCGGTCGGTCTTCGCGGGCTCGCCGCCGATGCGATCGTAGAGACGCTCGAGGATCGTCGCGAGCAGGCTGCAATGCGCCGGCAGCGGCTCGACCGGATCCGCGGCGAGGAACGTGACCTCGCCGTGGATCAGGCCATTGTCGCGCACGCGCGTGCGCAACACGCGGAAACGCTCGCCGCCTTCGGCGTGGATGCCGAGCAGGCCGTCGTCACGCGTGTGGAAATCGGTGATGCGCGCGAGCGTGCCGACCGCGGCCGGTACGGCCGGCGCGCCGGCCTCGCGGCCGTCGAGGATCAGGCAGACGCCGAAGCCGCTCGCGTGACGCGCGCAGTCGCGGATCATGTCCAGGTAGCGCCGCTCGAAGATGCGCAGGCTCAGCGTGCCGCCCGGAAAGAGCACCGAGGACAGCGGGAACAGGGGAATGTCGTTCGACGTCACCGCCGCAGTCTAGCGCGCCGGTGGAGGATGCGTGTCACTCGATCACGAGGCGGAAGCCGACCCCGTACACCGACTCGATCGGATCGATGCCGAGCTCGTCGAACTTGCGTCGCAGGTTGCGGACATGGCTGTCGACCGTGCGGTCGCTGACGATGCGGTGATCCGTGTAGATCGCATCCATGAGGTGCTGGCGCGACCACACGCGGCCCGGATGGGCGACCAGCTTCTCGAGCAGGCGGAACTCGACCGGCGTGACCACCATCGGCTTGCCGTGCACGCGCACCTCGAAGCGCTGTGCATCGAGCTCGATGCCCGCGGGCGGCGTCGCCAGCGCGGTGACCTGCGCACGCCGCAGCACCGCACACACGCGTGCGACGACCTCGCGCAGGCTGAAGGGCTTGCAGATGTAGTCGTCGGCACCGAGCTCGAGGCCGATCAGGCGGTCGATCTCCTCGACGCGTGCCGTGAGCATGAGGACCGGTACCTGCGAGAAGGTGCGTAGCGCGCGGCACACGTCGAGGCCGTCGAGACCCGGCAGCATGACGTCGAGCAGGACCGCATCGGGTGTGTTCGCGCGGACCCATGCGGCGACATCGCGTCCGTCCGCGAGGCGGCTCGTGCGGTAGCCGGCGGCGCGCAGGTAGTCTTCGAGTGCGGCGGCGATCTTGTCCTCGTCCTCGACGACGAGCAGATGGGCGTTGGCGTTCATGGCGTCTCCACGATCGGAAAGTCGGCCTCGATGCGAACGCCACCCAGGTCCGAGGCCCGCGCCGCGATACGGCCGCCATGCGCCTCGACGATCGCGGCACAGATGGCGAGGCCCAGGCCGCTGCCGCCGCTCGAACGCGTGCGCGAGCGATCGGCGCGGAACAGGCGCTCGAACAGGCGCGGCAGGTCGGCCGCGTCGACGCCGGGCGCAGTGTCCTCGACGACGAGTCGCGCGAGTTCGCCTTCGCGCGACACGCGCACGACGATGTGGCCCGGCGCATCGGTGTAGTGGCGTGCGTTGAGCAGCAGGTTGTCGACGAGCTGCGCGAGCCTCGTCGCGTCACCGCGCACGTGCAGCGACGTCTCGGGCACCTCGACGGCGAGCACGAGGCCTCGCGCGCGCGCGCCGCCGCGGTGCATGTCGACCGCGGACTCGACGAGTTCGACGAGATCGAGATCCTCGAGACGGTAGGCGAGTCCGGCGCTGTCCGCGAGTGCGAGCTGGCGCAGGTCGTCGACGAGGCGCGACAGGCGCTCGCTCTCGCCGAGCAGCGACTGCAGGGCATTCATGTCGGTCGGACGCACGCCATCGATGAGCGTCTGCAGCTCGGCCTGCAGGATCGTCAGCGGCGTGCGCAGCTCGTGCGCGATGTCCTGGCCCCAGCGCTGGCGGGCCTCGCGATGCGTCTCGAGCGTGCCGGCGAGGTGGTTGAAGTCACGGGCGAGCATGGCCAGCTCATCCTCGCCACGCGACGGCACTCGCCGTGCGTAATCGCCTGCGGCGAGCGCGCGCGTACCATCGGCGAGCGCGCGCACCGGCTGCAGCATCCAGCGCGCGAGCCACCACGCGAGCGCGACGGCCGACAGCAGCGCGGCGAGCGCGGCGACCAGCGCGGTCTGCACATGCGCCCCCGCGAAATCGGCCTCGGGGCTGTCGCGCAGGTGCGCGGGCAGCGCGGTCACCTCGAGCGTGCCGATGCGCACGCCGTCGAGCTCGACAGGCACGCCGGGCAACGTCGACGCATCGCCACGGTTGCCGGCGACGTAGTCGCCCTCGGTATCGAGCAGGCGCAGGCGCCGACCGAAATCGAGCGCGGCACTCGCGACCAGCGGCGCGGACATGTCGACCTCCTCGCGCGGCGGACCCGCGAACGGCAGGCCGTTGCCGAACGGCGGCCCTGGACGCGGACCGCGCGGCGGGCCGTCACCGGACATCGGGCCCGGCGGACGTCGGGCCGCCATGGCGTCGCGGCGGTGCTCGTCGATGAGCATGCCGAACATCATCGGGTCGCGGCGCAGGAACGCCCAGTCGCCACGCTCGCCGTACGCCTTCGCGAGCACCGGCGCGGCGACGCGCGCGCGCTCGAGCGCGATGCGGTCGAGGTACGTCGCGAATCCGCTCGAGAACGCGCCCTGCTGCCACGCCGCGAAGCCGGCCAGTGTCAGCATCGACAAGCCTGCACAGGCGAGGAACAGGCGGTGCCAGAGGCGCATCGACGACGTGCTCGCGGCGGTGGCGGGAGTGACCATCATGCCTCCGCGACGACCGCGCAGGCGAGTCCGCTCGCGCCACGGGCGGCGCGCGGTGCGCACGCAGGCCTGCGGCAGGTGGTCATTCGTCGGCTTCCCTCGTCGCGGTGCATGCGCCCCGCGGCACAGCGTGCATGCCGACTGCGCAGAACACGCGCAGCGATCGCGCAGAAATCGCGCAGTCGCGCGCGGATCAGCCCGCGAGAAGGGCGAGGAAGCGGCGCGGTGCGGCCTCGAAGCCGCCGTTGGACATGAACACGACGTGGTCGCCCGTGCGCACCTCGTCGTGCAGTCGTGCGAGCAGCGCATCGACCGACGAGGCCGCGTGCCCGCGACCTTCGAGCGCATCGACGACGCGTGCCGCATCCCACGGCAATTCGGGCCGCTGCAGGAACACGACGCGATCGGCCTTGGCGAGCGACGGCGCGAGTTCGGCCGCGTGCGCGCCGAGGCGCATCGAATTGGAGCGCGGTTCGAGCGCGACCACGATGCGTGCATCGCCGACGCGCGCACGCAGGCCGTCGAGCGTCGTCGCGATCGCGGTCGGGTGATGCGCGAAGTCGTCGTAGACGGTGATGCCGTCGTGCACGCCGAGGCGCTCCATGCGGCGCTTGACGCTGCCGAACGTCGCGAACGCGGGCAGCAGGTCGGTCGCCGGCACACCGATCGCACTCGCCGCGGCGAGCGCGGCGAGCGCGTTCATGACGTTGTGGCGGCCGAGCAGCGACCAGCGCACGGTGCCGACCGGTTCGCCGCGCAGGCTCACGTCGAAGACCGAACCGTCTGCCTCGACGAGCGTCGCGCGCCAGTCGCCGGCGTCGATGCCGAAGGTATCGACCGGCGACCAGCTGCCCATCGCCAGCACCTCGGCAAGGTGCCGGTCCTCGGCGTTGACGACGAGACGGCCGTTGCGCGGCACGATGCGCACGAGATGGTGGAACTGGCGCTGGATCGCGGCCACGTCCGGGAAGATGTCGGCGTGGTCGAACTCGAGATTGTTGAGGATCGCGACGGTCGGCCGGTAGTGCACGAACTTCGAACGCTTGTCGAAGAACGCCGTGTCGTACTCGTCGGCCTCGATCACGAACGGCGTGCCGCTGCCGACGCGCGCCGAAACCGGGAAGTTCGCCGGTACGCCGCCGATCAGGAAGCCGGGCTCGCGACCGGCCGACTCGAGCAGCCAGGCCAGCAGCGAGGTCGTCGTGGTCTTGCCGTGCGTGCCCGCGACCGCGAGCACATCGCGCCCGCCGAGCAGACGCTCGCCGAGCCACTGCGGACCCGATACATAGCGCATGCGCGAGTCGAGCACGGCCTCGACCGCCGGATTGCCGCGCGACAGCGCGTTGCCGACGACGACGAGGTCGGGCCGCGGATCGAGATGCTCGGCCGCGTAGCCGTTGCGCAGCGTGATGCCGAGCTGCTCGAGCTGGGTGCTCATCGGCGGATACACCGCCGTGTCGGAACCTTCGACGCTCTCGCCGAGCTCGCGCGCGAGCGCCGCGATGCCGCCCATGAAGGTGCCGCAGATGCCGAGGATGTGCAGGTGCATGGACGACGCCGTGGCGGCGGAGGGTCAGGCCTTCGGCAGCGCCGCGAGGATGCGGTCGAACACGACGGAGAGTTCGCCGACACCGTCGACCGTGGCGAGCTTGCCCTTCGAGACGAAATAGCCGGCGACCGGTTCGGTCTGCTCGGCGTAGACGCGCAGGCGATCGCGCACGACCTCGGGCGTGTCGTCCTTGCGGCCTTCCGCGGCGGCGCGGCCGGCGATGCGCTCGACGATCAGCTCGTTCGGCACCTCGAGCTTGACCGCGATGTCGATCGGCTGGCCGATGCGCGCGAGCAGCGACTCGAGAGCGGCACACTGCGCGACGTTGCGCGGGTAGCCGTCGAGGATGAAACCGGTGTTCGCGTCGGGCTGGGCGAGGCGTTCCTCGAGCATGCCGAGCACGATGTCGTCGGAGACGAGCTGGCCCGCCTCCATGACCGCCTTGGCCTTGAGGCCGAGCGGCGTGCCGGCCTTCACCGCGGCACGGAGGAGATCGCCGGTGGACACGTGCGGGACGCCGAGCGCGGTCTTGAGCGAGGTCGCCTGGGTGCCCTTGCCCGAGCCGGGTGCGCCGAGAAGCACGAGTCGCATGAAGGTTCCTTCGGTGGGCGCATCCGCGGTGTGCCGCGGCACTGCGCTAGACTTTGAGCCGAAAAGCGGCCGTAACGCTATCCGCTGCACCGGATGGAGTCAAACCGCCGTCACACTCGATCCCGGACCCGGACACCTCCATGCAAGGCAACCTGCTCTACGCCCAATCCGGCGGCGTCACCGCCGTCATCAACGCGACCGCCTGCGCGGTCATCGAAACCGCACGCAAGCACAAGGTGCGCGTGCTCGCCGCGCGCAACGGCATCATCGGCGCGCTGCGCGAGGACCTCATCGACACCTCGCGCGAAACCGTCGCCGCGATTGCGGCACTACGCCACACCCCGGGCGGCGCGTTCGGCTCGTGCCGCTTCAAGCTCAAGTCGCTCGAGGAAAGCCGCGCGCAGTACGAGCGCCTCATCGAGGTGTTCCGCGCGCACGACATCCGCTGGTTCCTCTACAACGGCGGCAACGACTCCGCCGACACCTCGCTCAAGATCTCGCGCATCGGCAAGGCGCTCGGCCACGAGGTCACCGTGGTCGGCGTGCCGAAGACCGTCGACAACGACCTCGCCGTGACCGACTGCTGCCCGGGCTTCGGCTCGGTGGCCAAGTACACGGCGGTGTCGACGCTCGAGGCCAGCCTCGATGTCGCCTCGATGGCGGAATCCTCGACCAAGGTTTTCGTCATGGAGGTCATGGGCCGCCACGCGGGCTGGATCGCCGCGGCTGCCGGCCTCGCCGGCCACGGCGCCGACGAGCCGCCGCACGTGATCCTGTTCCCCGAGATCGTGTTCGACGAGGCGAAATTCCTCGCCCGCGTGAAGGCGACCGTCGAGCGCGTCGGCTGGTGCACGGTGGTCGTGTCGGAAGGCGTGCGCAACGCCGACGGACGCTTCCTGTCCGAGGTCGGCACGCGTGACGCGTTCGGCCATGCGCAGCTCGGCGGCGTCGCACCGATGCTGGCCCAGCTCGTCAAGGACCGGCTCGGCTACAAGTACCACTGGGCGATGCCCGACTACCTGCAGCGCTCGGCGCGCCACGTCGCCTCGAAGACCGACGTCGAGCACGCCTACGCGGTCGGCAAGGCCGGTGTCCAGTACGCGCTCGCGGGCCGCAACGCGGTCATGCCGGCGATCGTGCGCACCTCGGATGCACCGTACCGCTGGAAGATCGAGCCGGTGCCGCTGTCGAAGGTCGCCAATCACGAGAAGAAGCTGCCCAAGCGCTTCATCAGCCGCGACGGCTACGGCATCACCGACGCCGCGCGCCGCTACCTCGAGCCGCTCGTGCGCGGCGAGGATGCGCCGCCCTATGGCAAGGACGGCCTGCCGCGCTATGTTCGCCTCAAGAACACCAGCGTCGCGAAGAAGCTGCCGGCGTACGCGATCGCCGACAAGTAACACCCGACAGGCAAGCAGTACCCGCGCGCGTGCGACCGCACGCGCGCGATCCATCATCCTCGGGAGGGAGGGAGCATGGGCGACAACGCCATCATCACGGTGCTGCTGCCGATCGCGCTCGCGATCGTCATGGCCGGTCTCGGCCTGCATCTCGGCCCGGCCGATTTCAGACGCGTGTTGCGCGTGCCGCGCGCGATCGTCGTCGCCCTCGTCGTGCAGCTGCTCGTGCTGCCGCCGCTCGCCTTCGGCATCGGCAAGGCCGCAGGCCTTCCCGGCGAACTCGCGGTCGGCCTCGTGCTGCTCGCTGCCTCGCCGGGCGGCATCACGGCGAACCTGTTCAGCCATCTCGCCCGTGGCGACGTCGCGCTCAACATCTCGCTGACCGCGCTCAACAGCCTGCTCGCGCTGCTGACGCTGCCGATCTGGGTCGCGCTCGCGCTCGCGGTGTTCGTCGGCAGCGAGAACCAGGTGCCGCCGCCGACGCGCAAGATCGTCGAGGTCGGCGTGCTCGTGATCGTGCCGGTGCTGCTCGGCATGGCCGTGCGCGGCTTCCGTCCGGCCTGGGCCGATGCGGCGGAACGTCCGGTGCGCCTGCTGTCCTCGCTCGTGCTGGCCGGCGTGATCGTGGTCGCCGTGGTCAGCGAGTGGACGCTGCTGACCACCTACGCGCGCGTGCTCGGCGTCGCCTGCGTCGGCTTCAACGTGGCCAGCCTGCTGGCCGGTTACATCGCCGCGAAGGCCGCTCGCCTGCCCGAGGCGCAGGCCACCGCGATCGCGTTCGAGATCGGCATCCACAACGCGACGCTCGCGATCTTCATCGCGCTCGAGGTGCTGTCGCTGCCTGCCGCGGCGGTCGCGCCGGCCCTCTATTCGCTGAGCATGTACGTCACCGCCGCGCTGTTCGTCGCCTGGCTGCTGCGGCGCCGGCGCGCCGCGGCCGGGGCGTGAAGGGATCCACCACCGTTTCACGTAAGGGTCGTGCACGTCCCGCGCCCGCGAGGGCCATCGAAACCGTACGGAGCCTGTCCATGCGCCTGTCTTCCCGCCTCGTCCTCACCGCCGCGATGCTCGCGGTCGCCGCGAACGCCGGCGCGCAACCCGGCAGCGGCGACCGCTACTCGGTCACGAGCCGCATCGAGATGCCCGGCATGCCGTTCCAGATGCCGCCGCAGAAGACCGAGGTCTGCACCTCCAAGCAGGCCGCCACGGCGTCGATGGTGCCCAAGGAAGACAACTGCCGCGTCTACGACTTCAAGATCGTAGGCCAGAAGAGCTCGTACCGCATCGAGTGCACCGGCAAGGATGCGATGACCGGCGAAGGCGAGAACGAGCAGCTCGGCGCGACCGCCTACCGCGGCTCGATGCGCATGAAGGGCAAGGCCGAGGGCGAAGACGTCAATATCGTCATGCGCTACGACGGCAAGCGCGTCGGCGACTGCGACTTCGGCAAGGAATCGCCGCAGGCGATCGGCGCGGCGATGAACAAGCAGGCCTGCGACATGCAGGTCGACATCCCGGGGGCGTACAAGTCGTTCATCGGTCCGGACGCACCGTGCGCGTCCCAGCGCGCTGCCTACTGCGCCAACGTCGTCAAGCACGCCGACACGATGTCCACGCCCAAGGGCTTCCCCGAGCACGAGATGGGCATGGTCTGGGAGGGCTTCGAAGCCTGCGGCCGTCCGCGCGCGACGATCCTCGCCAAGGCCTGCTCGAGCGCCCAGTCCGGCGGTAACCTCGCCTTCATCGGCACGCACTGCCCGTCGATGGTCGCGCAAGCCTGCGCGGGTGCCGACGCGCGCCGCCAGGGCGGTTTCGTCGCCGCGCATTGCCCCGACCAGGCCAAAGCGCTCGCTGCGCAGCAGTGCCAGGGCCGCGGCTACACGGCGATGAACGCCTCGCCCTACCGCGATTTCTGCAACCGCTACGCCGGCCAGCGCCTGCAGGAGCGCAATGCCGGTGCGGCCAATCCGAACGCCACGCCCGACGAGGCCGCGCAGCCGGCTGCCGAGGCTGCGCCGGCCAAGCCGACCATGCGCGACCGTCTCAAGGGCCTCAAGGACAAGCTCGGCGGCGGTTGATGCGCCACGCGGCAATCCTCGCGCTCGCGTGCTGGCTCGGCGCCGCCCCCGCGGTGGCGCGCGAGCCGGTCGACGCCTACCCCGACATTGCCGCGGCGTACTGGGTCGAGGTCGACGACACGCCGCTGTGGGCCGGCAAGGCCGACCAGGCCTTGCCGATCGCGAGCCTGACCAAGCTCATGACCGCGCTCGTCGCGGTCGAGCACGGCGACCTCGACGCCGTCGCCACGGTGTCGCGCACGGCGGCCGCCGAAACCGGCTCGCGGCTCGGCCTGCGCGCGGGCGAGCGCATCCGTCGCTCCGACCTGCTCGCCGCGCTGCTCGTGCGCTCGGCCAACGATGCCTGCCGTGCCCTCGCCGACGACATCGGCGGTGACGAGCCGCGCTTCATCGCGCGCATGAATGCACGCGCGGCCGAACTCGGCATGGCGCGCACGCGCTTCGCCAATGCCTGCGGGCACGACGACGACGACAACCGCTCGAGCGTGCGCGACCTCGCCGTGCTCGCGCGCGCGGTGCTCGCGCAGCCGGTGCTCGCGGCCGATGCCGCGCGCACCGAGTTCGCGTTCGCGACGCTCGACGGCCGCCGCTACACGATGCGTTCCACCAACGCGCTGCTCGGCAGCCTCGACGGCGCGCGCGGCCTCAAGACGGGCTGGACGCCTGGTGCCGGCCGCTGCCTCGTCGCCTTCGTCGAGCGCGACGGCCGCCGCGTGCTCGCGATCCTGCTGCATGCGCCGGACCGCTGGTGGGACAGCGTCGGCGTCATCGAACTCGCGTTCGCGCAGCCGCGTGCACCCCGCTGACCCGCGACGCGCGGCCGCCGCGACGGTCGGCAGCGCCGTCGCACTCGCAGGCGTGGTCCTCATCGCCTATGCCAACGCGTTCGACGCGGCGTTCCAGTTCGACGACTTCGCCGTCATCGTCGACAACCCTGCCGTGCACGACCTCGCCGCATGGTGGGCGAGCATGCCGGGCATCCGCCCGCTGCTGAAACTCTCGTACGCGCTCGGTGCCCGCGCCGACATGCCGGCGTGGCCGTTCCACGCGACCAACATCGCGCTGCACATGCTCAATGCCGTACTCGCATGGCGGCTCGTGCTGCACTGGCAGTCGCGGCTCGCGCCCACGGCACCCGCGTTCTGTGCGCTGATGGCGGCCTTTCTGTTCGCGCTGCACCCCGCGGCGACCGAAGCAGTCACCTACGTGAGCGGCCGCTCGATCGCGCTGTCGTCGACGTTCGTGCTCGCGGCGCTGATCGCGCACGCACGTGCCGACGCACGTGGCGATCGCGTCGCCTGGATCGCCGCGCTGTGGTTCGCGCTCGCGCTCGGCGTGCGCGAGACGAGCATCGTCGTGCCGTTCGCCGTGCTCGCGCTCGCGGCCTGCGATCCGACGACGCGCTGGCGCACGACGCTGCAGCGGATGTCCGCGCATGCGGTCGTGCTCGTGGCCGCGGCATGTGCGACCGCCGCGATGGCCGGCTACCAGCGCTTCTTCGGCGTGAGCCTGTCCACGCGCAGCCTCGCCGACCAGCTGCTCGGCCAGCTGCACGCACACGCCTATCTCGTCACGGGCCCGCTGCTCACGCTGCGCACGAACATCGATCCACCGCTTGAGGTTCCGGCATCGTTCGACGCGGCGAGCCTCGTCATCGCCGTGGCGATGATCGCCGTCGCCGCGCTCGCGATCGCGATGCGCCGGCGCGCGCCCTGGATCACGTACGCGCTCGCGTGGTACGCGGTGATGCTCGCACCGTCGAACTCGCTGCTGCCACGCCTGGACTGGGCCAACGATCGCCACCTCTACCTCGCCATGCTCGGACCGGCGTGGCTGCTCGCGCTCGGCCTTTCGCGCCTGCCACGCCGCTTCGCGACGGTCGTCGCGGCCGTGCTCGGCGCGACGCTCGCACTCGCCACGCACCAGCGTAATGACGAGTACGCGAGCGAAGTCGCGCTGTGGCAGGCGAGCCTCGCCGACGCGCCGCGCAACGCGCGCGCATGGACGAACCTCGGTGATGCCTGGCGCCGCGAAGGTGACGTGGCGCGTGCACGCGACGCGGCACTGTGCGCACTCGCGTTCGATGCTCAGTACACGCAGGCGGTACTCAACCTCGATGCGCTCCCCGGCGCCGACCTCCGCGAGCGACGCTCACGCGACGAGTGCCTCGTCATCGCAGCGCACACCGCACGCTGACCTCGCGCGTCACGTCGCCACGCCTGCGCGACGTCGCGAACGTTTACCATGCGCGACGCATGCACGCTCCCGCACACGAAGCCACGACCGCGTCGCCATCCCTCGCCGATCGCACGCCCTCACGGGGCGATGGTGCGTGGGTCGCCGCGACCGCACTGATCGGCCTCATCGCGTCGCTGATCGTGCTGTACCCTGGCCAGTATCCGTTCGACTCCGCCTACCAGTTCTGGCAGGCGCGCACGGGTACGTATTTGAACCTGTCGCCCGTCACGATGCCGCTGCTGTGGTCGCTGCTGCTCGGACTCGGCGCCGGTCCCGCCGCGTTGCTGGTCCTTAATCTCGCGATGATGTGGAGCGGACTGGCGCTGTGCGCGTATGTGCTGCGCGGTCCGGGCTGGGCACGCGCGGCGTTCCTCGTCGCGTGCGGAGCGGCGCCACTCGTGCTCGTGCAGATGGCACACGTGCTCACCGACGCGCACCTCGCCGCGGTGCTCGTGCTCGCCACCGGCCTGCTCGCGCGTGCTGCGCATCGCGACACCGGCGTGCCGTGGCTTGCGATGGGCCTGCTCGTCTACGCCGCCGCGATCCGGCACAACGCGTTCCTCGCGGTCGTGCCGCTCGCCATGCTCGCAGCCTCGCACGCGGGCGTGTCATGGCGCACGCGCGTGCCGGCCTTCGCGGCGCTGATCGGCGCGGGATTCGCGTTCTCGGCCACCGTCGACCGGCTCGTGGTCGAGGAGCGCGTGACGACTTGGCCCACGGTGGCCTTGTGGGATCTCGCCGCCGTCTCGGTCGCCACGAACGACCTCAAGCTTCCGTCGTTCACGCACGGCCCCGGCATGACGGCAGACGAGCTACGCGAGACGCGCGCCTTCGATCCGGCCTCGAACACGCACCTGTTCACGCGCTCGCGCTCGGGCATCGGCGCAGGCCTGTCCAAGCCGTTCCGCGACGACCAGTACGCCGAACTCGCTGCAGCATGGCGCGACGTCGTGCTCGACCACACCGGCGACTGGTTCATGCACCGGCAACGCACGATGCTGCTGATGCTCGGCTACCGGATCCAGGGTCACGCCGGCATCGCGTGGTTCGAGGAGCGTGCCGCGTATCGCGACAACCCGCCGTGGCCCGACGCGATCGCACCGACGGCGCAGGCCAGGCTCTACGCGTTCGCGCAGACCCTGCGTGCGCATCGCCTGCTCGATGCGCGCCTCGCTCCGCTGCTTGCCTTGGCAGCCCTCGGCGTCGCGGTGATGCAACGGCGGTTCTCGCCCGTCGCACGCGTCGGCATCGCGGCCGCGGCGAGCTCGCTGCTCTACACGGCGAGCTTCTTCGTGCTGGCTCCGGGCGCCGAGATGCGCTACCTGACCTGGCCCATCGTGATCGGGCTCGTCGCACTCGCGCTGGTGATCGTCGCGAGGCCTCGCGCCACTCCTGGCCGCACGGCGTGATTGCTGCACTGCACGCGTGTGGCAAGGCGTCGCATGGCTATACTCGACGACGCTACGCCAGGGGCCAGCCTTTTCGCCTTCGAATGCCTGTCTAACGGGAGGGATAGATGCTGCAACAACACGGTTTGCTGTTCTCGATCATCTGCGCGGTGCTCGCGATCCTCTACGGGGTCTGGTCGATCCGCTGGATCCTCGCCAAGCCGGCCGGCAACGCACGCATGCAGGAGATCGCCGCGGCGATCCAGCTCGGCGCGAAGGCCTATCTCAACCGCCAGTACCTGACGATCGGCATCGTCGGCGTGGTCCTGTTCGTGATCATGGGCTTCGCGCTCGACTGGGCCACCGCGGTCGGCTTCGCCGTCGGCGCGATCCTGTCGGGTCTCGCCGGCTACATCGGCATGAACGTATCGGTGCGCGCCAACGTGCGCACAGCCGAAGCCGCGCGCCACGGCATCGCCGCCGCGCTCGCGGTCGCGTTCCGCGGCGGCGCGATCACCGGCATGCTCGTGGTCGGCCTCGGCCTGCTCGGCGTCGCCGGCTACTACGTGACCCTAGCGCGTCTCGGCTTCACGCCGGACCAGGCGCTGCACGCGCTGATCGGCCTCGCGTTCGGCTCGTCGCTGATCTCGATCTTCGCGCGCCTCGGCGGCGGCATCTTCACCAAGGGTGCAGACGTCGGCGCCGACCTCGTCGGCAAGGTCGAGGCCGGCATCCCCGAGGACGATCCGCGCAACCCGGCGGTGATCGCCGACAACGTCGGCGACAACGTCGGCGACTGCGCGGGCATGGCGGCCGACCTGTTCGAGACCTATGCGGTGACGCTGATCGCGACGATGCTGCTCGGCGGCGTCATGTTCCACGGCAACGCGAACGCCGTGCTCTACCCGGTCGTGCTCGGCGGCGTCTCGATCATCACCTCGATCGTCGGCACGTTCTTCGTGACGACCAAGCCCGGCGCCAAGATCATGAATGCGCTCTACAAGGGCGTCGCGGTATCGGCGGTGCTGTCGGCGGTCGCGTTCTGGTTCGTCACGCGCGAGCTGTTCCCGACCGGCCTCGACACCGGCGGCGGCCTCGTCATCCCGGCCACGAACATCTTCTGGTGCGGCGTCGTCGGCCTCGTGCTGACCGCGGCGATGGTCATCATCACCGAGTACTACACGGCCACCGAGTACAAGCCCGTGCGCCACGTCGCCCAGGCTTCGACGACCGGCCACGCGACCAACATCATCGCGGGCATCGGCATCTCGATGAAGTCGACCGCGTGGCCCGTGCTCGCCGTGTGTGCGGCGATCTGGGGTGCGTTCGAACTCGCCGGCCTGTACGGCATCGCGATCGGCGCGACGGCGATGCTGTCGATGACCGGCATGATCGTGGCGCTCGACGCCTACGGCCCGATCACCGACAACGCCGGCGGCATCGCCGAGATGGCCGAGCTTCCGCCCGAAGTGCGCGCGGTCACCGATCCGCTCGACGCGGTCGGCAACACGACCAAGGCCGTGACCAAGGGCTACGCGATCGGTTCGGCGGGCCTCGCCGCACTCGTGCTGTTCGCCGACTACACGCACAAGCTCGACGTCACCGCGCAGGCCAAGGCCCTCGCGGCCGGCGTGCCGGCGCCGATCTACACGTTCGACATCTCCAACCACTACGTGATCATCGGCCTGCTCATCGGCGGCCTGATCCCTTACCTGTTCGGCGCGATGGCGATGGAAGCCGTCGGCCGCGCGGCCGGTTCGGTGGTCGAGGAAGTGCGCCGCCAGTTCCGCGAGATCAAGGGCATCATGGAAGGCACGGCCAAGCCCGACTACTCGCGCGCGGTCGACCTGCTCACGCGCTCGGCGATCAAGGAGATGATGGTGCCGTCGCTGCTGCCGGTGCTCGTGCCGATCGTGGTCGCGTTCGGCTTCGGCTGGCTCGGTGGTCCGATCGCGGGCGCGCAGGCGCTCGGCGGCATGCTGATCGGCACGATCGTGACCGGCCTGTTCGTCGCGATCTCGATGACCACGGGCGGCGGCGCCTGGGACAACGCCAAGAAGTACATCGAGGACGGCCACTGCGGCGGCAAGGGTTCCGATGCCCACAAGGCGGCGGTCACCGGCGACACGGTCGGCGATCCGTACAAGGACACGGCCGGCCCGGCCGTGAACCCGCTGATCAAGATCATCAACATCGTCGCGCTGCTGCTCGTGCCGTTGCTCTGAGACGGCACGTCTCCGGCAAGGCTTGACGAAAGCCCCGCTCCGGCGGGGCTTTTTTTTGCGGCATGGCGATCCGTCGCGGTCGTTGCCGGTATCCGCGTCCGTACACCGTCGGGCCAGGCCGCGACGTCACTCGCCCGTACCCTGCCGCTCCCCGCAGGCCAGTCCGTGCCGGATCGTGCTGCGAAACAGCAAAGGTCGCCGGCAACGACATGTCCCACGACCACGCCAAAATGCGTATAGGGCATGAAAAGCATCTTCGTGGAAGATTATCTTTTTGCGCAAATGTGTTCAGGATCGCTGCCCGCGGCAGCGCTAAGCTTGGCTTTCCAACGTGCTCCATCACTCGAGGGGAGGAACCATGAGTGCGTACCTGGTAACGCGATCGCGTACGAGGCGGTCGATGCTGTCCGTGAGAAACGTCTCGACCTGGCTGGCGGCCGTCGCCGCCGCCGGCATCGCGACCGGCGCCAACGCGAAGACGTTCGAGGTGGAGCCGCACGCGCGGCTCGTCGTCGATGCGGTCGCCGGAACCTCCGCTACGACCTCGCTGCCGACACCGCACACCCCGCGAGGCGGCGCGCCGACGTCCTACACGAACAGCACGGCGATCACGATCACCGACTGTCCGAATCCCTGCCCCACATCGGGCCAGGCGGCGTCGCTGTATCCGTCGCCGATCACGGTCTCCGGCGAGACCGGCGTCGTGCAGAACGTACGCGTCACGATCAACGGTTTTTCGCACGCCTTCCCGGCCGACACCGACTTCCTGCTCGTCTCGCCGAGCGGCCGCAAGTCCGTGATCATGTCCGACTTCGGCGCGGGCTCGCCCGGCGTCTCGAACATCAACATGACGCTCGACGACTACGCCGATCGCCCGGTGCCGTCGACCGTCACCGGCAACACCGGCGTGCCGTTCGTGACCGGTTCGTACCGTCCGGCCAACTCGGGCACGACCGACCTGTTCCCGGCACCGGCGCCGGCCGCGCCGTACACGTACACGTTGTCGGCGTTCAACGGCGACAACCCGAACGGCACCTGGAACCTCTACATCATCGACGACGCCAACCTCGACGGCGGTTCGATCAGCGGCGGCTGGACCCTCACGTTCGACGCGCGTCCCGCACCGCCCGCCCCCGGTGACATCCTCATCACCGAATTCCGCACGCGCGGCGCCGGCACGACGCCGCCGGGCTCGGACGGTTCGTCCGACGAGTTCATCGAGATCTACAACAACACCGACGACTCGATCACGATCATCGACGCGATCCCGGGTGCGGATCCGACCGGCGTTGCGGGCGCCGGCTGGCGCTTCTCGGGCGCACAGGCCGGTACGGAGACGACGTACCTCGTCCTGCCGCAGACCCTGAGCACCGGAGGTCCGCTCGCACTGCCGCCACGTGGCTACTTCCTCGTCACGAGCCAGCCGACCACGCCTTCGCCCGCCGGCAACACCTACAGCCTCTCGACCTACCCGACCGGCACCGGCATCACCGCGAGCGGCTCGACCAACGTGGCGGTGAATCCCGCCTCGGCGACGGTCGGCTTCCTGCCGGACGACGTCGGCCTCGCCGTGTTCTCGACCGCGGCGGCGCTCACGGCCAACCGGCTCGACTCGGTCGGCTACAGCTCGGTCACGTCGGCCGATCACAAGGAGGGCGCGGGCCTCGCTCCTGCGGCCGGCATCACGACGGCAGGCCAGCACAGCTGGACCCGCAAGGCCGATACCGTCACGGGCGTACCCGTCGACACCGGCGACAACGCGGCCGACTTCACGCTGGTCGACACGACTGCGGCCACGCTGAACGGCATCGCGGCGATCCTCGGCGCACCGGGTCCGCAGCGTGGTCCGACGATGACCGCCTTCACGACGACCTCGGCACCGCTGCATGGCATCGGTACGACGATGACCTCCGCAATCATCGATCCCCTGCAGGCCGCCGACGCGGCACCGAACCTCGTCCGTGATCTCACTCCGGTCACGAACGGCACGCAAGGCACGCTCAAGATCCGTCGCACCTACACGAACAACAGCGGCGTGCACCTCGTCGCCGCACGCTTCCGCGTGGTCGCGCTGTCGACGTTGTCCGGAGGCGCGGCGCCGGCCGGCCAACTCGATCTTCGCCTGCTCAACTCTCCGACGCAGACGATCACGCTGACCGACACCACGACGGTGACGGCGCAGGCCCTCACGCTGCAGACACCCGCCGCGCAGGCCCTCGGAGGTGGCGTCAACTCGAGCGTGGCGATGGGCGTCATCACCACGACCGCGCCATGGGCGAACAACAGCTCCCAGACGGTCGAGTTCAACTTCGGCGTCAACACGCCCGGCAGCCTGCCCTACGAGATTACGATCATCGCGGAAGGCCTCTCCGGCACCGGCCTCGGCGACGTTTCGGCGACCGACACGTTCGGCATCGAACCGGTCGCCGACGTCTCGATCACCAAGACGGACGGCGTCACCCAGGCGATCCCTGGCACCTCGGTGACCTACACGATCACGGCCACCAACAACGGTCCCGGCGCGGCGACCGGCGCGACCATCGCGGACACGTTCCCGGCGGTCTGCGTCACCCCGACCTGGACGGCCACGACCACCGGTGGCGCGACCGGCTTCACGGCGAGCGGCAGCGGCAACATCGCCGACACCGTCACGATGCCGCCGGCCGCGACGATCACCTACCTCGCGACCTGCCCGATCTCGCCGGCCGCGACGGGCACGCTCGCCAACACCGCGACGATCGCGGTCACCGACGATCCCGACACGTCCAACGACAGCCAGACCGATACGGACACGCTGGTACCGACGGCGGACCTCGCGCTGACCAAGACCGACGGTGTCACGTCGGTGGTGGCCGGCGGCTCCACGACGTACACGATCACCGCGAGCAATGCCGGCCCGAGCAACGCCCCGGGCGCCACGGTCACCGATACGTTCCCGGCCGCATGCACGAGCGTCGCGTGGACCTGCGTCGCCGCCGGTGGCGGCAGCTGCAGTGCGAGCGGCAGCGGCAACATCGCCGACACCGTGAACCTGCCTTCGGGCGGCAGCGTCACCTACACCGCGACCTGCAACGTGTCGCCGTCGGCGACCGGCACGCTGAGCAACACGGCCACGGTCGCGGCCCCTGCCGGTGTGACCGATCCGGCCAACGGCAACAACGCGCAGACCGACACGACGACGATCCTCGCGCCCGCGGCGCTCACGATCGCACCGACGACGCTCGCGTTCGGCAACGTACCGGTCGGCACCACCAGCGCCGCGCAGTCGGTGACGCTCGGCAACAGCGGTGGCGTGTCGCTGCAGGTCACCTCGGTGACGGCAGCCGCGGCGCCGTTCGCGGCAGCCGGCGGCACTTGCGGCGCGACGCCGATCACGATCGCCGCGGGCGCCTCGTGCACGCTCGCCTACACGTTCGCACCGACCGCGACCGGACCGTCCAGCCAGCCGATCACGATCACGTCGAGCAGTCCGGGCAGCGGCAGCGTCACGCTGTCGGGCACGGGCGCGCAAGGCGTGCTCGCGGTGGCGCCGACCACGCTCGCGTTCGGCAACGTCGCGGTCGGCACGACCAGCGGTGCGCAGACCACCACGCTGTCCAACACGGGCGGCGCCAGCCTGACCGTGACGTCGGTGACCGCCCCGGCTGCACCGTTCGCGTCGTCCGGAGGCACCTGCGGCGCCACGCCGATCACGATCGCCGCGGGCGCCTCGTGCACGCTCGGCTACGCGTTCGCACCGACCGCGACCGGGCCGGCCAGCCAGGCGATCACGATCAGTGCCGGCGCGGCGGGCAACGGCAGCGTCGCGCTGTCGGGCACCGGCACGCAGGGCGTGCTCGCGATCGCGCCGACCGCCGTCGCGTTCGGCAATGTCGCGGTCGGCACGACCAGCGCCGCGCAGTCGGTGACACTGTCGAACAGCGGAGCCGCGAGCCTCGTGGTCACGACGTTGACCGCTCCGGCGGCACCGTTCGCCTCGATCGGCGGTTCCTGCGGCGGCGTGCCGATCACGATCACGGCAGGCGCGTCGTGCACGATCGACTACACGTTCGCACCGACCACGACCGGACCGGCCAGCCAGGCGATCACGGCCGACGCCGGTGCAGCGGGCAGCGGCACGACCACGCTCGGCGGCACCGGCGTGACCGGCGTCGTCGGCGTGCTGAATCCGTCCCTTGCGTTCGGCACGGTCACGGTCGGCGACGACGGCACGCTGCTGCTGACGATCACCAACACGGGCGGCGGCCCGCTCACGGTGACGTCGATCACCGCGCCGGCGGCTCCGTTCGCACAGGTCGCCGGTGGCAGCTGCACCGCGGTGCCGTTCACGCTCGCCGCAGGCGCGAGCTGCACGGTCGCCTACACGTTCAGCCCGACGGCTCCCGGCAGCTACACCTCGACGATCACCGTGACCGCCGACGTCGGTTCGGTCGACGTGACCTTGAGCGGCGAAGCGGTGGCCGGCACGCCGGCCGTGGCCCTGCCGATCGGCGGGCGACCCGCGATGCTCGTGCTGCTCGGCATGCTGTTGCTCGCAGCCGGCCTCGCGCTGCGCCGCAGGGCCTGAGTCACGCACAAGCCCCCCCGGCCGCGAGGCTGGGGGGCTTTCCTGGAAACGGAACGCCGGACGTCATGTCCGGCGTTTTTTTGCGCCGTGCCCGGCGATCTACCCGCCACCGCGACGGTGGCGACGCGTGGCGAATGGCCGGACCGTGCTTCCGATCGTCTCCCCCGGGCGATGACCGCCGCCAGGATCGTCGACGCAACATCCACCTCGGGCGCGATGTTGCGCAGGTACGCGACGATCAGGTCATCGACCTCGTCGCGTTGTCGCTCCCGCAGCGGCCGTGATCCGGCATCCCGAGACTCCGTGATGACGAAAGCCCGCGCTCCGGCGTGGATTTCCTGCTCAACGCGGCGTCATGACGGAGGCAGGAACGGCATCGAAGCCGTCGTCGAATCCCGTTCCCATCACGATGTCGCATGGACCTCCAGCCTCGAAACGATGCACCACGATCGCGCTCGCGATGCCGGCACCGGGCAGCCGGATGCCGGCGACGATCCAGCCCTGCGGCGCAGACGCGACACGTCCGTCGTCACGAAGGCCCAGCGGGGGAACGAAGCGGCATGCGGCTCCCGAGGCGGCGAACTCGGCGAAACCCGATTCCGAGGGGTTCCCGAAGCCGGCGGAACGCGAGCCCGCGACCAGCATGCGTCCGCCGGCGGACCTCGCCATCGCCTCGATGCGGTCGATCCGGCCGGCGGTCGTGTCGGACAGCACGTGGCCGTCGCCGCCCTGCACGCGCACGACGCGGAAGCCGCCCGGGACGCGCACGCCGAAGGGTGCGACGAACGCGTCGCCGTCGGCCGACACGATGAGTCCGGCGAAGAGATGGGCCGCGTCGAGTGGATCGCGGATCGCGATCCTGCGCGTCCACGCGCGCAATCCTGCGGGCGCGATCTTCCACACCTGTCCGCGGTGCACGCCCGCGGACGACTCGGGCTCCGCCGCGACGAGCACCGCGCCCGCCGCATCGACGGCCACGGCAGGCAGGCCGAGCGGATTGCCGAGGTCGCCGAACTCGCGGTCGACGAAGACCACATCGCCACCGGCCCCGAAGCGAACGGTCACGAAACCTTCGCCGATGCCGCCGGCGGCCGTCACGACGGCACCCCCGTCGGCGGTCGGCACGATCGTCGGCGTGACCAGCGTTGCGAATCCGCTCGACCATCGCCACTCAGGCAGCGACAGGCCACCGGCATCGCACCGCGACACCAGGACATCTCTGTTGGGCAGCGACACATGCAGCAGGTGACCTTGGCTCGAGACCGCTCCTGATCGACGCCCGGCACCGACGCTCGGTGCCGGCATTCCGCCGCGTGGCCATGTGCACGTGTGCAACAGTGTGCCGCTGGCGGCATCGAGCACGCGGGCCCCGGCGACCTCGTCGAACACGCCGAACACGGCGAGCCGTCCGTCGCCGGACCACGCGACGCCTTCGCTGAGTACGAGCCGTTCGTCGTAGCGCCAGGCCAGGCGGCCATCGGCCTCCCACATGCGCAAGGCGATCCCCGAACGGTTGGCGTGCGTCCACTCGGTGAGCAGGACACTGCGTCCATGCGCGTCGGCAAGGACGTCGATCATCCTGCCGTCGTGCATGTCCGCGGATTGAGGGTCCGCACTGCTCCACTCGGGCAGCCACTGTGCGTGGGCGAGCGCGGGTACCGCCACGCACCACGCCATCGACCATCCGAACGCTCTCGACCGCATGACCGTGCTCCAGGCTCGTGACACCACGGAAACGCGAAACGGTCGTGAAGTGGTCCAGTGCCAAGACAGGAACGATCATCATCGCTGCCCGTCGCCGCGACATCCGTCGAGGGCGGCCATCGCATCGTGCCGCGGACATGCGTTTCGTCGCGCTCCTGCGTGCATCGACGACCGCTCCGTGACGGCAGGTTAGGCTTGACCTCTCCGCCCACCCGTATCCGCACCCATGGCATCCACCACCGATACGCTGCTGCAACTCGAACGCGACCTTCTGGATCCTGTCGTGCGCGCCGATGCGGCACGGCTCGACGCGCTGGTCGCCGACGATTTCCTCGAAGTCGGGGCTAGCGGCCGCTCGTTCGGCAAGGACGAGGTGATGACGCGCCTGCCGGTCGAGCAGGACGTCGCGTTCACGGCCGAGGCGATGCAGGCGCACGTGCTCGCCGAGGGCGTGGTCCTCGTCACCTACGTAGCGGAACGGCGATCCGGCGGCGAGACCGTGCGCTCGCTGCGCAGCTCGATCTGGATCCGCACGGCACGCGGATGGCAGATGCGCTATCACCAGGGTACGCCGACCGCAGGTCCGTGATCGGCGACGTCGACCGTTGCAAGACGATTGTCCTGCCGCACGAGATGCGAGCACGCGGGCAACACGCGATCACGCCGCCTTGCGCTGCTCCTGCAACGCGGTCTTGATGCCGAGCGTCGCCGCAAGCCGCTCGAACAGCACGCACGGCGCCGAATCGAGCATGAACTTGGCGTAGACGTTGGCGTGCACGCGTTCGACGAGCGCGCGCGCCTCGTCACGCTGGTCGCGGCGCACGAGCACATCGGCGAGGTCGAGGCGCAGTTCGGTGACGGGATTGGATTCCTGCCCCGCCGAGGGCTCGATGACGGCCAGCGCGCGACGCAGCAGGGCCTCGGACTCCGGCAGGTGGCCGAGGTCGCGCTCGAGCAACGCGCGCGCACGGATGATCGTCGCGCCGCGCGGATGCTCGGCGCCGAAGTTCGCGGCGAGGTTGGCCTGGGCCTGGTCGAGGAAGCTCGCCGCCGTCTCGTGACGGCGGTTGAGGCGGTTCCACTCGGCAAGGCCGACGAGACGACGCAGGCGCGCGATGCGGCGGTCCTCGGAGCCGTCGTCGACGATCTCGCGCTCGATCAGCGCGAGCGCCTCGCGGTACTCGCCGCGCAGCATGAGCACGCGGCCGAGGTTCTGGCGGTAGATGTCGGGTCGCGAACTGGTCGGGTCGGTCTCCGCCTCGGCGAGCGCGAGCGCCTCGCGCATGAGCGGCTCGGCGAACGCGAGGTCGCCGATGTGCTCGCCGAACGAGCCGAGGTTGTTGAGCGCGACCGAATACGTCGGGGTGTTCGTCTCGCCGCGCGCCTTCATCGCCTCGACGTTCTCGCGCAGCATGGCCACGGCCTCGACCGGACGTCCGTCGTTGCGCAGGACCATCGCGAGCTGGTTGCGCAGCGAGATGACCCAGTCGCTGCCCGTGTCGAGCGTGCGCAGGCGCTGGGCGAGCACGCCGCGCAGCAGCACTTCGGCTTCGCCGAACAGGCCTTGCTCGGCGAGCACGGCCGCAAGGTAGGTGCGTGCGCTCAGCAGCGTGCTCTCGGGTCCGCTCGCCTCGAGCTCGGCGACGTTGCGGCGCGCGATCCCGATCGCCCGCGCGTTGTCGCCGTTGCGGATATAGGCCTCCGACAGCGCGTTGTTGGCCTCGCCGCGCAGCATCGAGGCCTTGTCGCCGGCCTTCGCGGCCGCGGCGAGCGCGCGCTCGGCATCCGAGATCGCCGCGACGAGCTGGCCGATGCGGCCGCGCGCGAGCGACACGCTCGTGAGCATCTCGGCCATGACCGCGGGATCGGCGTCGCCGCGACGCTCCTGCAGCGCGATGCCTTCGTCGAGCACCTCGACCGCCTGGCCGAAACGGTTGCTCGTGTTGAGCATGTTGCCGTACAACGCGAGCGATCGCGCGAGCGCGACGTCGTCGCCGCTGCCTCGCTGCAGCTCGATCGCGCGTTCGATCGTCGCGATGCCCTTCTCGGCCTGGCCGATCTTGGCGTAGATCTCGCCGAGTGCGGTGTACAGCCGCGCACGCGCCATCGGCTGCTCGTCGAGCTGGTCGGCGAGGTCGCGCACGCCGAGATCGACGAGTTCGGCCGGCGAGATCGGTCGCGCACCGGCCTTCTCGGGCGAAGCCGCGTCGAACAGGCCGACGAGGTAGTCGACGACCCGCGTCGCCGCGGCCGACTCGCGCTGCGCGAGCTGCTCGGCACGCCAGGCACGCTCGTTCTCGGCCGCGAGCCGCCACACGAACACGCCGGCCAGCGCGACGAGCACGAGCGTCGCGGCCGTCGCCCAGGCGTGCCGGCGCACGAACTTCGCCATGCGGTAGCCGACACTGTCGGGAGCGGCCTGGATCGGTCGTCCACGCAGGTAGCGTTCGAGATCGTTGGCGAGCGCCTCGGCCGACGCGTAGCGTCGATCGGGCTCGGGATGCGTGGCCTTGCCGACGATGATGTCGAGTTCGCGGTCGCCGCCGCGCGCGCCGTCACGCGTGCGCCGCGTCGACGGCTCGGCGATGCGGCCTTCCGCGTCGGGCCGCGGCACCTCGTCGGTGATCAGCTCGAACAGCAGCGCACCGAGGCTGTAGATGTCGGTCGCCGTGCTGACCGGCTGACCCGTGCGCTGCTCGGGGCTCGCGTAGGCGGGCGTGAACCACGGCATCCCGGTCTGCGTCTGGTGCTGGCCCGAGGCATTGGCGTCGAGGAGCTTGGCGATGCCGAAATCGAGCAGTACGGGCGCGCCATCGGCGCGCACGAGCACGTTCGCGGGCTTGAGGTCGCGATGGATCACGAGGCGCTGGTGCGCGTAGTGCACGGCGCGGCAGACCTGCTGCACGAGGCGCAGGCGCTTCGCACGCGGCATCGACGCCGCGCGCACGTGCCCGGTGATGCTCGCTCCGTCGATGTACTCCATGACGAGGTACGGCTGCCCCGCTTCGCTGGTGCCACCGTCGAGCAGGCGCGCGATGTTGGGATGGCTCAGGTCGGCGAGGATCTGGCGCTCGCGGCGCAGGCGCTGGCTCGCGTCGTTCGTGGCGATGCCGCGGATGATCTTGATCGCGACGCGATGGGCGAACTCCGAATCGACGCGCTCGGCGAGGAACACCGTGCCCATGCCGCCGCTGCCGATCTCCTCGAGCAGCACGTAAGGACCCAGGCGCAGGCCACTCGCGGGTTCGCGCAGCGCCTCCCCGGCCGCGCTGCCGATGCGTGCGGTGAGGCTGTCGGTGTCCTCTTCGTCGAGGTGCGCACGCACGAGCGCGAGCGCCTCCGCGGCGAGCGTGGCGTCGGGTTCGTTCGCGGCGAGCCAGGCCTCGTGCGTCGCGGCGGGCTGTTCGAGCAGCGCGTCGAACAACGCCTGCAGGCGCTGCCAGCGCGCGTCGCTCACGACGCGAGCCGCTCGCGCAGCCAGGCCTTGGCGAAGCGCAGGTCGCGGTCGACGGTCGGCACCGACACGCCAATCGCCTCGGCGATCTCCTCGCGCTTGAGGCCGAGCAGGTAGTGGTACTCGATGATCTCGTGCTTGCGTTCGTCGATCGCCTGCAGCGCGCGCAAGGCCTCGTCGAGGCCGCTCGCATCACCTTCGGTGCCGACGAGGTCCTCGGCGGCCGACAAGGTGACGTGGGCACGGCCACCGCCGCGCTTCTCGCTGCCGCGCGCACGCGCCGTGTCGATGAGGATGTTGCGCAGCGCCGCGCTGACCACGCCGTAGAAATGGCGGCGATCGCGCCATTCGACCTCGGCCTCGAGCAGGCGCAGGAACATCTCGTGGGCCAGTTCGGTCGCCTGCAGGGTCATGCCCGAGGCGTTCTGGCGCAGGTGCTTGCCGGCCATCGCGCGCACCTGGGCGTAGACGATGTCGGTCAGCCGCGAGGCCGCCACCGCGTCGCCCCCGCCCCAGGCGCGCAGGAGCACGGTCACGTCCTGGCGGGTCACGTCGGCGGGCGCTTCGGCGGTCATGGCGGGCTCGCGGGCGAAAGTGCAAGCAAAGCGCACTGCCGTGCGGCCGGCAAGTCCCTTCCGTGGGTACCGGCCCGCCTTGCAGGCCGCGGCGGTGCGCCGCGCCGCCCCCGCCCATGGTCGCCTATGCTGCCCCGCAACAATCCCTTATCCTTCCTGCCCCTTTTGAGAAGCCCCCCGCGAGGCACCTGCGCATGGCACTGGAACTGGTTTCGGCCGGCCGCGACGTCCCCCACGAGATCAACGTCGTCATCGAGATCCCGAAGGATTCCGAGCCGGTCAAGTACGAGGTGGACAAGTCGACCGGCGCGATCTTCGTCGATCGCGTGCTGTCCACGCCGATGCGCTACCCGTGCAACTACGGCTACGTGCCGCAGACGCTCGGCGGCGACGGCGACCCGCTCGACGTGCTCGTGATCCTGCCGCTGCCGCTGGTGCCGGGTTCGGCGATCCGCTGCGTACCGGTCGGCGTGCTGCGCATGAGCGACGAGGCCGGCAGCGACGAGAAGCTCGTCGCGGTGCCCGTGCCGAAGGTGTTCGAGGGCTACGCCCACGTCACCGACATCAGCCAGGTCTCGCGCCACTGGCTCGATCGCATCGGCCACTTCTTCGAGCACTACAAGGATCTCGAGAAGGGCAAGTGGGTCAAGATCGACGGCTGGTACGGCGCCGAGGATGCCAAGAAGGAAATCCTCGCCGGCGTCGAGCGCCACAACGCCGCCGCCAAGGCCTGATGTCACGGAAGGCGCGCCGTACGGCGCGCCTTCGTCGTTTCACGGTACCGGCGTGTCGAAACCGTCGGCGAAGATCGCGTCGGGCTGCGCGTTCGGATCGTAGATCTCGCCGAAGGTGACGCGCCCGGCCTTCGGATCGAGCATGTCGTCGCCACCGGTCAGCAGCACGCTGCCGTCGGCGAGCAGGGTCGCGTCGAGCGAACTGCGCTCGGTCGCCGGTCCCGGCTGGATCGACGTGAACGTGTCGGTCGCGGGATCGAACAGCTCGGCCGTGCTCGCCGCGAGTTCGTCGTTGTAGCTGCCGACGATGAAGATGCGTCCGTCCTCGAGCGCGCGCATGCGGAAGTCGATGCGGCCCATGGCCATCGACGCCGCGAGTGGCGAGAACGTGTTGGTGACCGGATCGAACACCTCGGCCGAGTCGTGCTGGCCGCCGCCGTTCATGTAGCCGCCGGCGACGAGCACGCGGCCGTCGCCGAGCAGCACGGCGGCATGGCGCTCGCGCAACGAGACCATCGGCGGGGTCACGGTCCAGATGCCGGTCGCCGGATCGTAGAGCTCGCCCTCGGGGCGCATGCCGCCCTGGCCGAGCCCGCCCGTGACGAGCACGCGACCGTCGAGCAGGCGTGTCGCGGTGTGCACGTAGCGGCCGAAGTTGAGGTCGCCGGTGCGCGCGAACGTGTCGGTCTGCGGATCGAACAGCCACGACTCCTTGCGGAAGCCGCCGTTGAAACCACCGACGACGAGGATGCGGCCGTCGCTCAGGCGCACCGCCGCGGTGCGCTCGCCGCCGACCGGCATGCCGGCGTCGACCGTCGTGAACGTCTCGTTCTCCACGTCGAACAACTCGGCATTGGCCTGCGTCTCGCCGTCGCCGTAACCGCCGACCACGAGCACGCGGCCGTCGCCAGTCGAGAGTGCCGCGTGGTCGACGCGCGGCACGCTCATCGGCGCGGTCTCGGTGAACTCGCCCGTGGCCGGATCGTAGATCTCGGCAAGCTCGGTGGTCGGCCGGGACGACGTGAAGACACCGCCGACGATCAGCACACGGCCGTCGCTCATGCGCGTGGCGACATGCGAGGAACGTGGGGTCACCATGTCTCCCGTCGGCGTGAACGCACCCTGCGCATGGACGGAGCCTGCCACGAAGGCCAGCGCGAGGACCGCTGCGCGGGCGGGACGGCGGAGGGACGATGACGCGTCGAACGGCAACATGGCGGAACCTCGGAAATTGGGAGTCCCGACCCTAGCGCGAGGGCGGTGCCACGCCGTTCCGCCGGCGATCGGATCCTGTGAGATTGCCGTGTGATCGCATGTCAGCGGCGTGACCGCGGCGTGGCAGCGGGTGACTCGGCCTCGCCGGACGCGACCGCCGAGGCTTCGGGCGCGGCGGCGAGTCCGGCCGGCACCTCGCGTTCCCCCGCGAGCGAGCGCGCACGCACGAGTGCGGCCGACCACGGGTCGACCTGCCCCACCGCATGGCGCACGCGCAGCTGCAGCAGCGCGGCATCGAAATCGACGCGGGCGGCATCGGCAACACGCGCGGCGGCGAGCATCGCGGCGTCGAGGTCCTCGCGTGCGAGATGCCAGTCCGCCTCGGCCTCGGCGACCCGCAGCACGTCGAACGGAACACGTCCGGCGGTCGCACGCCGCGACGCGCCGGCGAACGCGGCCGAGGCGCCGGCCTCATCGCCCTCGGCGACCCGCACGAGGGCCTCGGCGAGGTCCGCATAGGTCCGGGAATCCGCGGTACCGACGCGCGAGGCCCACGCCTGTGCGCCACCCGCCACGTCACGGGCCGCGCCGACGTCACCTTGCGCGAGCCGCGCACGGACCCGGGCGACGCGCGCGCGGCCCACGTCACGTCCCGGCTCCGATCCCGCCGGCCCGGCGAGTACGGCGTCGAGGGCATCCTCCCGCACTACGCCGAGGACATGACCCAGCCACGCATGCTGCAGCGGCCATTCGGGACACGCCGCTTCCGGCGATGCGGTGCACGCCTCCGCGAGCACGCGCCGCGCAAGACCGAGCCGTCCGTTGGCCGCGAGCACCTCGGCGCGGGTGAGCCGCGCCAGCGCACGCGCGCGCGACGGCGGCACCTGGGCGACGAGGTCGGCGAGGCGCGCCTCGCCCGCAAGCGCCGCACCGGGTTCGAGCAGCAGCAGGTGCACGTGCACGACGTGGGTGCGCGTGACGAGTTCGTCGTGAAGGTCGCCGAACGCCGCGAAGCGATCGACCGCGCGCTCGAACAACGGCAAGGCTTCGTGCAGCCGTCCCGCCGCCATCTCGAGCACGCCGGCCGCGCTCTCGGCACGCGCGAGGCCGAGGCGGTCGCCTGCCGCCTCGAACTGCATCCGCGCGAGGGCGAGGTCGTCGCGCGCGGCGTCCGGCGTGGCGCGACTCGTCGCGGCAGCCCGCCCGACCAGGGCACGCGCGCGTTCGACGCCAGCGTCCTGCGTGCCGAGCACCGCGAGCGCCTCGTCGGACGCACGGCGCGTGCCTTCGAGGTCGCCACGCGCATAGCGTACGTTGGCGAGCCCGTTGAGTACGCGGGCACGCAGCAACGGCTGGTCGACGAGCACGTCGTCCTTGAGCAGGGCCGCGTAGCGCGCCTCGGCACCGGCGAGATCGCCACCCTCGAACGCGGCCCAGCCGAGCAGGTAGCGCAGCTCGGGCGCATTGCGCTCGGCCTCGCCTGCGCCCTCCACGAGGCGACGCACGCGCGCACCGTCGGCGGCAAGCGCGGCGGCTTCGACGCGCACCAGCAGTTCGCCCGGCCCCGTTCCCGCGGCTGTTCCGCCGCCTGGCGCGACCTCGAGGCCGCGCTTCGCCGCGAAACGATCGGCAGCGAGGCGCGCGGCATCGATCGCATCGTCGGCCTCACCGATGCTGCGCGTGTCGTCCACGTCGCCTTGCGTGGCGAGGCTGACCTGCCAGCGGCCGTCGACACGGCGTGCCTGGGCGCGGATCGCGAACACGGCCGGCGACAAGGCGAGCACGCGCGCGACATCGGGTGGTGCCTCGAGGCGTGACTGCGTCGCACGCACGAGCGCAAGGCTGGCCTCGTCGGGAACGAGCCGCTGCCCTGCGGCCTGGAGGCGATCGCCGATGACGCCCATGAGGCCGAGCCGCATCCAGGCCTCGTCGTCGCCGACCGCAAGTTCGACAGGCAGAAGCACGGCGAGCGGCCGCGCATCGGTCCCGGCGCGTGGCGCCTCGCCGTCGCGCCACCACGCGGAACCGGCGGCCACCAGCAGGGCGAGCATCGCGAGGCCGGCGACCCATGCGGCGAGACCACGACGGTCGCGTGCCGCGACGACGGCGGGCCATGACGGCCGATCACCCTCGCCCGCCGCCGCGGCAGGCACGGGGGAGACCACCGCATCGTCGAGCTCGACGACCTCGGCGACCCAGCGGTAGCCGAACCGCGGCACGGTGCGGATCGCACTGTCGGCCGCGGGGGCATCGCCATCCACCAGACGGCGCAGGCGCGCGATGACCTGCGCAAGCAGGTTGTCGGGGGTACCGGCATCGCCCCACACGGCGGCGATGAGCTCGTCGCGTCCGACCGCGCGGTCGCGGTGGCGGATCAGCCAGGCCAGTGCATCGAACAGCTTGGGCGCGAGCGCGACCACGCTGCCGTCGTCACGGCGCAGTTCGCGTGACGCGACGACGAGCGTGCACGCGCCGAAGCGGTACGCGGACGCGACCTCGTGCGTCATGGGAGTCGCGGGCACCGCACGCGTGTCGTCAGGCGACGAGGTCCGCGACCTCGGGATGGCGCGCCACGTACGCGGCCGCATACGAACACGCCGGCACGACCTTCCAGCCCTGCCCTCGCGCGAGCGCGAACGCGTGGCGCGTCAGCGCGGCGGCGATGCCGCGCCCCTCGAGCGCGCGTGGCACGCCGGTATGCGTGATCGTCATCGTGGTGCCGGCGAGGCGGTACTCGAGCACGCAGCGCAAGCCCTCGACCTCGGCATGGAGCACACCTTGGGTACGATCGTCGTGGATGCTCAGGTCCATGGTCAGGCCCTCGTGGAACGTGCGGGACGCGTCAGCCGCGGCGCAGCAGTTCGCGCAGTTCGATCAGTGCCGCGTTGGCGCGCGACACGTAGTTCGCGATGACGAGCGAATGGTTGGCGAAGAAGCCGTACGGCGAGCCGTTGAGCACGATCGGGCTGCCGAGGCCCTTCTGTGCCTCCTCGAGCTCGCGGATCACCTGGTCGAGGCTGACGGCCGCGTTCTTGTCGCGCAGCACGGTGGCGAAATCGACGCGGATCGCCTCGAGCTGCGCACGCAGCGCCCAGGTGTAGCCGCGTGCCTCGTAGAAGTTGTCGTCGATCTTGAGCCAGGGCGTCTTGACCACGCGCTGCGCGGTGGCGGGCTTGGCCTGCTGCGCGCTCGCATCGTTGGCGAGGTCGGTGTCGATGCGCACCTGGCCGACGCTCGCCGACAGGCGCTGCGACAGCGAGCCGAGGCGCGTCGAGACCACCTGCAGGTAATCGGCGAGGTTGTCGGCGCGCGCGTAGAACTGGGCGTCGTTCGGATCGTCGTCGACGAGGCGGTTCGCGTAGCTTTCCACACGCTCGATCGCCTTGCGGTACTGGCTCTCCGAACTCGGCAGTAGCCAGCGGTCGTTCGGCGAACTGAACAGCGGATCGGCCTCCATGAGGTCGCGATCCTCGACCGACTGCGTCTGCGAGCGGCTGAACTCGTTGCGCAGCGCGCGCGTGAGGTCACGCGAGGCAGTCAGCACGCCGAATTCCCAGTTCGGCTGGTTGTCCATGAGCACGCCCGGCGGGAAGCGGTCGTTGCTGAGGTAGCCGCCGCGCTTGTCGAGCATGCGGCTCGCGGTCTCGATGAGCGCGATAGCAGTCATGGAGCCGGTCACGATCGGTCGCTGCGTCGCGGTGGCCCGCGCCTGGGCCGCGCGCGCCACGTCGACGCGATCCGGTTCGGTATCCCACCACCACATCAAGGCCAGCACGACGAGCGCATAGGCGGCCAGCACACCGAATACGATGGGCAATCGGCGACGACGGCGCGCAGGTGGGGGAACGGTGGCCATGTGGATCATCCTCGGCGCAGGGGTGCCATCGGGCACGCGGTCAGGTCGCTAGCTTCCCCGATTCGCGCCCCGCCGCCAATGGCCGGGGCGCGCGCGCCGGAAGGACCGCGCTTCAGTGCTTGCCGCGTGGCTTGGCAGGCTCGCCCTTCTTGCCGAGGTCCTCTAGCAGCGTCTTGAGGTCTTCGGCGTGTTCCTCCTCGCTGGCGAGGATCTCTTCCATCATGCGCCGCGTGGTCGGGTCGTCGTTGCCGAGGTACTGCACGATCTCGCGATAGCTGTCGATCGCGATGCGCTCGGCGACCAGGTCTTCCTGGATCATCTCGACGAGGCTTTCACCCTCGATGTACTCGGAGTGGCTGCGCGTGAGCATGCCCTCGGGCGAGAAGTTCGGCTTGCCGTCGAGTTGGGTGATGCGCTCGGCGATGCGGTCGGCGTGGCCCTGCTCCTCCGCGGCGTGCTCGAGGAATTCCGCCGCGACGCTCTTGGCGTTGATGCCGGACGCCATGTAGTAGTGGAACTTGTAGCGCAGCACGCAGACGATCTCGGTCGCCAGCGATTCGTTCAGCAGCTTGATGACGGTCTCGCGATCGGCCTTGTAGCCGTCGGTGACGGCACCACGCTCGATGTGTTCGCGTGCGCGACGGCGGATCGTCTCGATGTCGGTGAGGAACGGTTTCGCCTTCGCCTTCGCGGG
Source organism: Dokdonella aquatica (assembly GCF_051987395.1). Taxonomy (NCBI): domain Bacteria; kingdom Pseudomonadati; phylum Pseudomonadota; class Gammaproteobacteria; order Lysobacterales; family Rhodanobacteraceae; genus Dokdonella; species Dokdonella aquatica. Next base: position 42,145 of record NZ_CP197094.1, read on the forward strand.
CGTGATCTTGCTCGGTGCCGCCGCCATGGCCTGCCTCCTCGTGCGAGTGGGTGGGTGGACGCCGCGATGCCGGAGGACGGCCGGATGCGTAGCGCCCGGCGACGGTAGTCCGCGCAGCGGGAAAGGACGATGAACACGAAAAAGCCCGGCCGTCGCCGGCCGGGCTTCGTTCACGCTGGCGACCCGAGGCCGCCGTGCGAAGGGTCAGAGCGCGCGACGGCGCGTCGCCACGACACCGATCGCGACCAGCGCCAGCACCATCAGCAGCAGACCGACGGGACCCGACACCGGCAGTGCGACCGACTCGGTCGGACCACCGCCACCGGCGCCGAGCACCTGGAATGCGTTCGCGCGCGAGGCGACGAGGCCGCCCGGCGTCTGCGTCGCGGTGACGGTGCGGAAACCCGGGGCCGCCGCGGCATCGATCGCGAGCGTCGCGGTCGCGCTGGTCTCGCCGGCGATCACGACATTCGACACCGTGATGCCCGCGCCGAACGCGAACGTCGTCGCGGGGTCGAAGCCGACGCCCGAGATCGTGACGTTGACCGACGTACCCTGCGAACCGCTCGCCGGCACCACGCTGGTCACGCCGAACTGCGCGATGTCGGGCACGTCACCGAACGACGTCGCGGCCTCGATCGTCACGCTCTCGCCCGCGGCGATCGTGCGGTTCCACTGCAGCGCGGCACCGTTGTCGATGCAGGTGGTGCCGCCGGCGGAGCCGTCGAGCTGGCCCGCGCCGATCTGCGACCACACGTTGCTGTAGCCCGTGCCCGTGTAGGTGTCGGCCGGCGTCTGCGGGATGTAGAGGATGTAGTACGACGCCGGGCTGCCGCAGTCCCGGCCGCCAGGGCTCGTCGTCGCGCCCTCGAGGTACGGGATGCCGTTGTCGTCGCCGGCGAGGTAGATGTCGCCGCCGAGGAAGATGCGCGCGTCGACAGGGCCCTTGCCGCCGTTGGTCAGTGTGAGGCGCTTGCGGAAATAGTTGTCGCCGTTGACGTACAGCACCTGCTGGACCGTCGACAGGCCGCTCGCGACACCCGCGTTGACCGTCACCTGGAACGGATTGGCCTGGCTGCCGTCGCCCGTGACCGCGCTGATCGTCTGCGCCTGGAACGGCGTGTAGGTGCCGAGGCCGCCGGTCGCCGAGCCGCTGTGGCTTGCGAAGTCCGGCGCGTAGAGCACGCCATCGGTGCGCACGAACCAGCCCATGTCGGCCGTGCCCGTCGAAGAGGACGGGAAGATCTGGCCGACGCCAGGGACATCGGCGTTGAACACCTGGAACGAGTTCTCGTCGCCGACGACGATGCGCAACGGTGCGCCTTCGATCGTCGTGGCGGCCGGCAAGCCGCGACCGCTGTGCGGCACCATGCCGTCCTTTTGCGCGAACGCCGGCAACGCCGTGGCGAGCGCGAGCACGCCCGCGAGGCCCGCGCGCACGAGGGCCTTGGATTGGTTGTTCATGCAATCACTCCATCTGCTTCAGGGGGAAAAAGCCGCCGCATCGTACGGAAGCCACGCGATGGCGCACAGCCCGACGTGCGCGAAGTGCGAACCACGCAACATCGCGACAACGGCGTCCATCACGACCCCGTTACGTGAAACGATGGCAAAACCTGCAACACGCCTGCGCAGGCCCGCGAACCAGCGCAGCCTGGAGCCTGCAGACGGCATCGCACCGCCCGCGCCCGCCCCATCCCGCGAAGTCGCTCCCCGTGACGCGGGCATGCGTCACGGGATCGTCATGCGACACGCGGCCCCCTTGCCGCGTGCATCCCGGGGAAGTCTCTCAGTCGGGTCGGTAGATCTCCGCACCCGCGGCGCGGAACTCGCTCGCCTTCTCGGCCATGCCGGCCTCGAGTGCGGCCGCGTCGCCGACGCCGTGTTCCCTGGCGTAGTCCCGAACGTCCTGGGTGATCTTCATCGAGCAGAATTTCGGACCGCACATCGAGCAGAAGTGCGCGGTCTTGTGCGCGTCCTTGGGCAGCGTCTCGTCGTGGAACTCCTTGGCCTTCTCGGGATCGAGGCCGAGGTTGAACTGGTCGCCCCAGCGGAACTCGAAGCGCGCCTTCGACAACGCGTTGTCGCGCGCCTGCGCGGCCGGATGGCCCTTGGCGAGATCGGCCGCGTGCGCGGCGAGCTTGTAGGTGATGATGCCGTCGCGCACGTCCTGCTTGTCGGGCAGGCCGAGGTGTTCCTTCGGCGTCACGTAGCAGAGCATCGCGGTGCCGTACCAGCCGATCATCGCCGCGCCGATCGCGCTGGTGATGTGGTCGTAGCCCGGCGCGATGTCGGTGGTCAGCGGCCCGAGCGTGTAGAACGGCGCCTCGTGGCACTTCTCGAGCTGGCGCTCCATGTTCTCCTTGATGAGGTGCATCGGCACGTGGCCGGGGCCCTCGATCATGACTTGCACGTCGTGCTTCCACGCCACCTGCGTGAGCTCGCCGAGCGTGTCGAGCTCCGCGAACTGTGCGGCGTCGTTCGCATCGGCGATCGAGCCCGGACGCAGGCCGTCGCCGAGCGAGAACGCGACGTCGTAGGCCTTCATGATCTCGCAGATCTCCTCGAAGCGTTCGTAGAGGAACGACTCCCTGTGATGGGCGAGGCACCACTTGGCCATGATCGAGCCGCCGCGCGAGACGATGCCGGTCACGCGCTTCGCGGTGAGCGGCACGAACGGCAGGCGCACGCCGGCATGGATCGTGAAGTAGTCCACGCCCTGCTCGGCCTGCTCGATCAGCGTGTCGCGGAACAGCTCCCAGGTGAGGTCTTCGGCGACACCGCCGACCTTCTCGAGGGCCTGGTAGATCGGCACGGTGCCGATCGGCACGGGCGCGTTGCGGATGATCCACTCGCGCGTCTCGTGGATGTGCCGGCCCGTGGAAAGATCCATGACCGTGTCGGCGCCCCAGCGGATCGCCCAGACCATCTTCTCGACTTCCTCGGCGATCGAACTCGTCACGGCCGAGTTGCCGATGTTCGCGTTGATCTTCACGAGGAAGTTGCGGCCGATGATCATCGGCTCGCTCTCGGGATGGTTGATGTTGTTCGGGATGATCGCGCGGCCGCGCGCGATCTCGTCGCGCACGAACTCGGGCGTGATCGTGCGCGGGATCGCCGCGCCGAACGACTGCCCTGCATGCTGGCGCAGCAGGTGCATCTCGCGGATCGCCTCGAGCTTCTGGTTCTCGCGGATCGCGACGTACTCCATCTCGGGCGTGACGATGCCCTTGCGCGCGTAGTGCATCTGGCTCACGTTCGCGCCGCTTCGCGCGATGCGCGGCTTGGGCACGCTCGGGAAGCGCACCGCATCGAGCTGCGCGGCGGCGGCGTGGCGGCGCGTGAAAGGCGAGCTGAAATCGGCGAGGCGCTGCGTGTCGTCGCGCTCGTCGATCCAGCGTGCACGCAAGGCCGGCAGGCCCGCGGCGAGATCGACGCGATGCGCGGGATCGGTGTATGGACCCGAGGTGTCGTAGACGGTGAACGGCGCGTTCTTCTCGGCGCCGAACAGGCTCGGCGTGTCCTCGAGCGCGATCTCGCGCATCGGCACGCGCAGGTCGGCACGCGTGCCCTCGACGTGGATCTTGCGCGAACCCGGGATCGGGCGCGTGACGGTTTCGGAGAGTTCTTCGGCCTGGCGGAGAAGCGGGGCGGGAACGGCGTTCATCGGCATTCGTCCTCTGCGGAGTGGGACGAAGCGAGGCGCCGCCACGGGCACACGCGCCCCCGGCGACGAAGCTCCCTACACCGGTGCTAACCGGATCAGGTTCGAAGGGACTCTCTCAGCCGGCACGTGCCGGCACCCCCGCTTCAGGCCGGCATTCAACCACGTCCACGGGCGCGGCGAAACCCGCGCAGTGCGTTCAGCTGGCCGGGTTACGGGCGACGAGGATCAGCGAGGCCGGGCGGCCGGTCCGCGGATGCAGCGGCTCGCGGACTGCCTCGACGACGAGGCAGGACGACCGCAGCAAGGCGATCCAGCTCTCCAGCGTGCGGAAAAACCACGGCGCCGGATCGCGGAACGTGTCGTCGAAGCCGGCCCACGAGCCCTCACGCCAGCCGTCACGGTACGGCTGTGCACCGCAGGCCTCGAGCGGGTGCAGCGTCTGCACGATGAACATCCCGCCCGGCTCGAGAAGGCGCGGCATCGCCGCGACCAGCGCATCGACCGACGCGCCGCCGATCAGCGAGAAGTTGCACACGGCGAGATCGAACCTCGCCCCTAGCGCGCCGGCCGCGAGCGCCTCGTAGTCCATGACCTCGAAACGCCCGCCGCCTCCCGCGCGTGCGTCGTCGACGAGTGCAGGCACCGCATCGACACCGGTGACGTCGAGGCCGTGCGACGCGAGTTCGCGCGCGAGCCAGCCTTCGCCGCAGCCGACATCGAGCACGCGTCGCGGCGCGAGGGCGAGCACGGCCGCGACGACCGCCGCGTTCGTCGCGAGCACGCGGCTCGCGATCGCACCGTCGCGCACCGCGCGCGTCCACGGCGCGCCGTTGCGCTGCCACGAGGCGAGGATGCGGGCTTCGGCGTCGGTGATGTCGGTCATGGCGTCATTCGTGATGCAGTGGCGGAACGGCTCAGCGCGTCGCCGCGACGGGCGGGATCTCGACGCCGCGGCTGCGCGCGAGCACGCGCACGCCACGGTCGCGCTCGAGCAGGCTCGTGAACGAGAAAGGGATGCCGTCGAGCACGATGTCGCCGCGCGCGAGGAAATAATGGCTCGCCACGCCGAGACCCGCGCGGTCGGCCGGCGAGACCTGCACGCCTTGCCGCTCGAGTTCGGCGAGCGCGGTGTTCGCATCGGGCCAGTTGGCCTGCCCTTCGCTGCGGATGCGCTCGGCGAGCGCGGCCGTGATGCGGCTGTCGAGGCTCATGATGACGGCGGTGGTCGCGGTGTTGAGGTTGATCGGACTGTCGACCGGCAGCACGCAGACTTCGGGCGAAAGCCGCGCATACGCCGCGCCGTCGATGCCGCGCACGAGGCGCAGTTCGGATACGTGCGCGAACGCGCGGTTGGCCGTGCGGTACGGGATCGCCTGGGCGAGGTAGGCGTTGTCCTCGGCACCGCCGCGTGCATCGACGCTGGTGTCGGCATCGACCCAGTCGACCACGGCTCCAGACAGTGCGGGATCGAGCTCGAGCGTGCGCAGCAGGTTGTCGAAGCGCTTGCGCCACAGCGCCGCGTGCGTGCGCGACGCGAGGTTGTTGAGGTTGAAGCAGCCGTTGAGGTCGACCATCGTCGCGCTGATGCGTCCGCCCGGTACGTCCTGCGGCGGCATCGGCACGGCCCACATGTCGTTGCGCGCATCGCGACCACCATCGGCCTCGAGATCGCGCATGAGCACGTTCGAGGCGAAGGATTCGAGGCCTTCGGCATAGGCGACCGCCTGCGCGCCGCGCAACACATTGCGCGTGCGCGCGACGCCGAGTTCGCCGCGATCGAGCAGTGCACCGACCAGCACGAGCGCGAGCGCGACCGCAAGCAGCGCGACGATGAGCGCGACGCCGCGCTGCCGACGCGGCGACCTCATGGCACCGGCCCTGTCGCGGTTTCGGGTCCGACCGGCGCGCCGATCGGCACCGTGCCGGGCGGTGTTTCCGCGCCGGTCTCCTGCCCCGCCACCGGTGCTCCCGCGGCCCGCGCCGGTGGCACCGAGGGCAGCATGACGAGGCGGCGCAGTTCGCCGAGATCCTCGAACGCGAGTCGGAACTCGATCGCGCGCGGCAGCGCATCGACCGGCGACTCGCGGCGCGGTGGCCAAGTCTCGCGCCAGGCACCGTCGTCGCCGAGGTAGCGCAGGCGCAGCGTCTCGACGCCGCCGGCGAGTTCGCCACGCTCGGCCGAGCTGCCCGGCGCGCGATCGAGCACCGCGTAGCGGCCGCGCTGCAGCGCACGCGCGTCGACCGCGTAGACGACGCGCTCGACATGGCTGCTCGCCTCGCGACGCGGATCGGCGAAGCCGAGGCGGCTCAGCTCGATGCGGTCGCCCGCACCGAGCAGTGCGGGCAGCACCTCGCCGTAGCCGCCGCGCACGGGACGCGCGATCGCCTGGCGCAGGTCGCGCTCGAGCATGCCGACCGCGCGCACGGCCGCGGCGAAGCGATCCTGGCGTGCGGCCAGTTCGGTGCGCGTGCGCGCGACCTGCGCGAGCGAGGCCCAGGTGATCGCCGCGACGATCGCGAACACGGCCATCGCGACGAGCACCTCGATCAACGTGAAGCCGCGTACGTCCGACGCGTGGACGCGAACGCACGCAGCACGTGCCTGTGTCGACGGGATCGTCCGTGAGCGCATCATGGCTGCGGCAACTCGCTGCCGAAACCGCTCAGCGTCGCGCTGGGCTGGTCCTGGCCTTCGACGAACACGCTCACGTCGAGCCTGCGCATGCGGATGTCGGACGTGGCCTGCACGTCGAGCGTCCAGCGCCAGTCGCGTCCGCCGAGGCGCGTGCGGCCGTCGCGACGACCGGTCGCCGGCATCGGCGTGGCCAGCTTCGTCTCGGCCAGCACGTTCGCGGCGACCCAGCCGGCCAGCGTGCGTTCGCGCATCGCGTCGAACGCCGAGACCTGGCCCGCCGCGGTGCGCACGAGCGCGACGAGCGCGACCGCGACCACGGCCAGCGCGACGAGCACCTCGAGCAGGCTGAAACCCCGAGCGCGCCTCACGGTCGCGTCTCCGTGCGCTCGGACACGAGCCGGCCAGCCGCGGTCACGCGCAGCTCGTGGCGTGCGACGATGCCGGCATGCGCGAGGCGCAGCACGAACGACGAAAGCTCACCCGAGGCGAAGCACACGACCGCCGGCGCATCGTCGTGGCGCGCGAGCGGATCGAGCGCACGCCCGTCGCGCAGCAGCTCGACCTGCGTGCCGGGCGACCACGTGCGCGCGCGCAGTTCGCCGTCGCGCTGATCGGCCTGCCAGCCCTCGAACGCGAGCATCGTGAACGCGTAGCCGTCGGCATCGATGCGCACACCGATGTCGCGACCGAGCAGCTCGGCCTGTTCGCAGGCGTGGCGCACGAGCGCCTCGAAACGCTCGGCATCGCGTGCGAGCGTGCGTTCGCCACCGACCGACGAGACGCCGAGCGTGGCCACCGCGGCGAGCACCGCGACGACGACCACGATGACGAGGATCTCGACGAGCGTGAAGCCGCGCGCGCGTCGACGCGCATCGAACAAGGGCCGCGCGGACGCCGTGGCGCGCACGCGCATCGGGGTGCTCCTGCTCAGCGGGTCCAGTTGCCGATATCGGCCGCTTCGCCCTCGCCGCCCGGACGACCGTCGGCGCCGAGCGTGAAGACGTCGACCTCGGCATGCTGGCCCGGGGACTGGTACTGGTACTCGCGACCCCACGGATCCTTCGGCAGGAGGGCGTCGCGCAGGTACGGCCCACGCCAGTTCGGCGCCTCGGACTGCGACGACGGCCGCACGACCAGCGCCTGAAGGCCTTGCGCGGTGGTCGGGAACACGAAGTTGTCGAGCTTGTAATTGTCGAGCGCCGAACGCAGCGTGGCGATGTCGGCGCCGGCCTTGGTCGCGCGCGCCTCGCCGGTGCGCGGGATCACGTTGATCACCACTACCGAGGCGAGCACGCCGAGGATCACCACCACGACGAGGATCTCGATGAGCGTGAAGCCGCGCATCGCACGTCGGGCGCTGCGCGCGCGGAAGGAGGTCGGCATCGTCGTCATGTCGCAGTGGCTTGTCGGGGACCGTCGAGGCCCGGATCATAGCAAAGCATGTCGACCTCCCCCGTTCCGCCCGCCTCGCTCGCCTCGCTCGCCACGCGCGACCTCGCCGTGGTCTGGCACCCGTGCACGCAGATGCACGACCACGAAACCCTGCCGATGCTGCCGATCGCGCGCGCCGAAGGCGCGTGGCTGCACGCCGATGACGGCCGCCGCTGGCTCGATGCGGTGAGCTCGTGGTGGACCAACGTGCTCGGCCACCGCCATCCGCGCATCGTCGCGGGCCTGCGCGACCAGCTCGACCGCCTCGACCACGTCATGCTCGCCGGCATGACCCACGAACCCGCGGTCGCGCTGGCCGAGGAGCTCGTGCGCGTCGCCCCGCCGGGCCTGTCGCGCGTGTTCTACGCCGACAACGGCTCGAGCGCGATCGAAGTCGCGCTCAAGATGAGCTTCCACTACTGGCGCAACCTCGGCCAGGCCAAGCGCACGCGCTTCATCGCGATCGAGGGCGGCTACCACGGCGAGACGCTCGGCGCGCTGTCGGTCACCGATGTCGCGCTGTACCGCGACACCTACGCGCCGTTGCTGCTGCAGCCGATCTTCGCGCCGTCGCCCGACGACTACCTGCGCGAACCCGGCACGACGCGCGAGGAGCACGTGCAGGCACGCCTCGAGGCGATGCGTGTACTGCTCGAGCGTCACGCCCACGAGGTCTGCGCGGTCGTGATCGAACCGCTCGTGCAGTGCGCGGGCGGCATGCGCATGCACGATGCGGCCTATGTCGCGGGGCTGCGAAAGCTCTGCGATACGTTCGACGTGCACCTGCTTGCCGACGAGATCGCGGTCGGCTTCGGCCGCACGGGCACGCTGTTCGCGTGCGAGCAGGCCGGCATCACGCCCGACTTCATGTGCCTGTCGAAAGGCCTCACGGGTGGCACGCTGCCGTTGTCGGCGGTGCTCACGAACGAGGCTGTCTACGCCGCGTTCTACGCCGAGTACGCGGCCGGCAAGGCCTTCCTGCATTCGCACAGCTTCACCGGCAACGCGCTCGCCTGCCGCGCCGCGCTCGAGACGCTGCGCGTGTTCCGCGACGAGCCCGTGCTCGAACGCAACCGCGCACTCGCCGCGCATCTCGCCGCGCGCCTCGCGCCGCTGCGCGGGCATCCGAACGTCGCCGACGTGCGCCAGACCGGCATGATCGCCGCGATCGAACTCGTGCGCGACGTGCGCACGCGCGAGCCGTTCCCCGCCGCCGACCGGCGCGGCCTGCGCGTGTACCGGCACGGCCTCGAACGCGGCGCGATCCTGCGTCCGCTCGGCAACGTGGTGTACGTCATGCCGCCGTACTGCATCACGCCGGACGAGATCGACCTCGTCGTCGACATCGCGACCGAAGGCATCGCGCTCGCCGTCGCCGACTGAACGCGCGGCTCGACGCCCGCGCGGCGCGGCGCGAGAATGCATCGACCGCCGCGACCGCCATCGTCCACGCCATGCGCATCCCGAGAATCTGCGTCTTCGCGCCGCTCGCCGCCGATACCGAGATCGTGCTGCCCGAACAGGCCGGCGAGCATGTCGCGCGCGTGCTGCGCATGGATCGCGGTCATCCACTCGTGCTGTTCAACGGCGACGGCCGCGAGTACCGCGCCGAGATCGCGCAGCTGGCAAAGCGCGCGGTGACCGCGCGCGTGCTCGACGACGGCACCGAGACGGGGCGTGAAAGCCCGTTGCAGCTCACGCTCGCGCAAGGCGTCGCGCGCGGCGAGAAGATGGACCTGATCCTGCAGAAGGCGACCGAACTCGGCGTGCAGCGCATCGTGCCGTTGATCACGGGACGCACCGAGGTCAAGCTCGACGCCGAGCGTACGGGACGCCGCCTCGCGCACTGGCAAGCCGTCGTCGCGGGCGCCTGCGAACAGAGCGGCCGCACGCGCCTGCCGTCCATCGAGGCACCGGTGCGCCTCGCGACGTGGGCCGCCTCGCTGACCGACGAGGTCGGCCTGCGCCTCGCGCTCGATCCCGAAGGTTCGCTCAGCGTGCGCACGCTCGTCGCGCCGACCCGCGCCGTGCTCGTGGTCGGCCCCGAAGGCGGCCTCTCCGACGACGACATGGCGATCCTCGACCAGGTCGGCTTCGAAGGCCTGCGCCTCGGCCCGCGCATCCTGCGCACCGAAACCGCCGGCCTCGCCGCGATCGCGGCGCTGCAGGCGGTGCATGGGGATGCGTGAGGCCCCGGCTTCGCAGCTCGGACGAGGGTCGACACCGCATCGACATGCCGAGTCGAGCCGCGTGGCGGCGTCCAGACCGTAGATCGTCAGACCTTGCCCCATCGGCTGGAGAGAAGATCATCACGCGGGATGGCGCCCTGCTCGACCAACTCCTGGTATCTCAGACCCCGCGTGAGCGCAGCGATGAGGCTGTCACCATCGTCCTGAAGCACGACGAATTCGTAGGCCGTGCGAGTCCCGGTGAAATGGAGCTCGACACCGTTCATCACGTCACGCAATGCCTTCAATGCCACCTCGATCTCTTCGCGCGAGGGGCCAAGCAGCGACGCTTTTGCCTCCAGGTTGATCTGGAGGTCTGCGTGTGCAATGCGCTTGTTGCGCCTGTCCCTGATACTCGCGCAGGCGTCCTCATAGCGCCTCAGCAACGGCGGAAGCTCGGATGCCAACACACCCGAAGCAATGACCCGATCGAGTAGATTCTTTAGGGTCAGATTCTCTGCCCGACCACCTCTGACCGGCGTAGATGCTGGATCGCCGAGCTTTGCCAGTCCCAGCTGGACATCATCGAGCAATACGTCTTGAAGCATCCGGGCGAACGTACCGGCCGACTGATTCAGAACGTCGACGCGAGCCTCACTGGTGCCGTAGAGCTGTCTGTAGATCGCCCAACGGCCATGCAGCCATGTGACCTCGTAGTCGATGGCTTGCCATACCTCATCGATCGCCGCGACGCCGAGTGCGATTGGCATGAATGTGCTCCATCGCTCGTTGCACGGGCATCACGTATCACGGCGGAATCCGCTGCGCGGGTTCCGCCCTACAAGGGCGGCGTGGCGAAGAGGCCGGGTGGTGCGCGTAGCGCGGAACCGCCGCAGGCGATTCCGCCGCATGTCTCGGCGGATCGCGGACGGGACAGGCCTCCCCGCGCCTCAGGCTGCCATCGCCTCGGCCGCCATGCGGGAACACGCACGTCACGGCGGAATCCGCTGCGCGGGTTCCGCCCTACAAGGGCGGCGTGGCGAAGAGGCTGGGTGGTGCGCGTAGGGCGGAACCGCCGCAGGCGATTCCGCCGCATGCCTGAGCGGGTCGCGGACGGGACAGGCCTCGCTGCCCTTCAGGCCGCCATCGCCTCGGCGACCATCGCCTCGATCGCGCCGAGGTCGGGGATCACGGCGTGGTCGTCGCGCACGAGCACTTCGGCGCGAACACCGGGGGCGAGCTCGGTGTGGTCCCCGGTGGTCAGCAGCAGATCCTGGGTGACCGTGGTGAGGCGCGGGAAGCCCTGCGCGAGCATCGCGATGAACGGCATCTTGGCGCTGCCGCCGAGCGCCTTGAGGACGGTCACGCGTGCGTTCGACGTGCTCTCCTCGGTGGCGTGGCCGGCGAGGATCGGGAACGAGAACAGCGGCAGGCGCCAGCCACGCCAGCCGAGGCGGCCGAGCAGCCACGCCGGTGCGCCGTCGACGCGCTCGGGGGCGGAGTACGTGATGACTTCGGCGACCGTCGCATTCGGCAGCAGCACGCGGCCGCCGGTGACGGGGATCATGACGCCGCGGATTTCTCGGGGCAGTTCGGCCATCGCTGGATCCTCAGGAAGTCTTGCCGGCCGCCGGTCGTTCGGCGAGCACGCGCTCGGCGAGCGCGGCGGGTGAGCCCGTGAACGCGACGACGCCGGTCTCGATCACGCCGTCGACCATCGCGCTGATGACGCAGGTGTCGGGATCCTGCACGTAGACACGGCCGCCCTTCGCGGCGAGCTGCTTCGCGCCGGTGGCGGCGTCCTCGGCCATGCCCGAGAACACGATCGTGCCGGCGCTCGAGCCGAAACGTTCGGCGATGTCGGTGAGCAGGTCGTCGATCGACGGCACGTGCGGCGGACCGCCCGCCGGTAGTGCCTCGAGCACGATCACGCCCTGTGGATCGACGCGCAGGCGATGCGTGACCGGCACGATCACGAGGTCGCCGTGGCCGACGCGCTCGCCGTGCTGCGGCTTGCGCACCATGAGCTTGGTGGTCTTGGCGAGCTGCTGCGCCATGATGTCCATGAACTCGGCGCCCATGTGCTGGGCGAGCAGGAACAGCGCGGGATAGTCGGCCGGGATCTGCGCGAGGAATTCGCGCACGGCTTCGGGGCCACCGATCGAGGCGCCGAGCACCCACACCTTGCGCACGACGGCCTTCGGCGCACTGATCACCGAGGTATCGAGCCAGGCTTCGCGGACCACGTCGCCGGTCGAGGCACCGGAGGGCGCGATCGCTTCCTCGATCGGCATCAGTTCCAGCGACAGGCCGCCGAGTGTGACCGGTGGCGGCTCTGCGGTTTCTTCGACCTCGGGCGCGAGGTATTCCGCGGCCGACACGGTCTCGATGCCGAACTGCGCGGGGCCGGTCGGCGGTGCCGCGCGCGTCGCCTCCTCGTCACCGTCGAGCGGATCGAGCGTCCACGCGAGCGCGGACCCGAGCACGGGCGGTGGTGCGTTGACGACGGGTGCCTCGGCGGGCTTGCCTTCGTCGTCCTTCGGCGCATCGGCCCAGTCGAGGTCGAGCAGCTCGAACGTGACCGGCGTCTTCGTGTCGCCGGCGGTGCGGATCTCGTCCGCCGCCGCCGCGAGCGACGCGCCGACGTCGAGGGGTTCTTCGACCGCGGGCTGCACCTTGCCCGAGAGCAGGGCATCGAGGTCGACGGGGTCCATGCGCTCCTGCGCACGCTCGCTCGGCGAGGCACCGGCGTCCGCGTCGGGCAGGTCGAAGTCGGCGAAATCGCCGAGGTCGCCGAAGCCGAGGGCATCGTCATCGGAAGCCGTCGCCGGCTTGGCCGGCGCGGCCTCGTCGTCGGAAGCCGAGTCGATCGACACGAGTTCGAGCCCGGCGAACACCTCGGGGGTCGCCACGGCGAGTTCCCCGGGGACATCGTCGCGCACGATCCCGGAATCGGCTGCGGGCGTGTTCCAGGCGAACTCGAAATCCTCGCCGGCCTCGTCCTGCACGGGAGGCGACGCCACGGGCGCTTCCGCGACCGGTGCCGGTGTTTCCGTCGGCGCGTCGAAGTCGAAATCGAACGACGATTCCGCAGACGGTGCGGACGCCGGCGGCGGCTTCGGTGCCTGCACCGGAGGCGGTGCGGGCAAGTCGAAATCGGGCTCGAGCACGAGCCTATCCGTCGGCGCAGGAGGCACCGTCGGTGCGGCCGTAAGCTCCCAGTCGAGCAGAGGTTCGTCCGCCGCCGCGGGCGCCGTGGGCGCCGCGTCGAGCAGGGCATCGAGATGGGCGAAGTCGAGTGCGTCGTCCTCGGCGGCCTCGGAGGCTGCCACGGCCGGCGGCGGTGCAGGCGCGTCGACGACACCGAAGGCTTCGAGGACGAGGTCCTCGACGTTGCGCGCAGGCGGCTCGTCCCCCTCGACAGCGACGACGGACGTCTCCGGGCCGGACATCGGCACATCAGCGGATTCGGCGATGCCCGGCGCGCGCTGCGCTTCGATGGGTTCCTCGCGGACGACCTCGGCAACCGCAGGTTCGGCATCGACCTCGCGCGCGGCGTCCGCGTCACGCGGAGCGGCGAGCTGCTCCACGACCACCGCAGCCGCGACGGCAGCGACGACGGGCGACGGCGACGGCGGCGCTTCCGCGCCTTCGGGACGCGGCGGATCGGCGTTGTCGCTGCCGCGGATCTTGGCGGCGAGGTGGCGCGCCCAGCGCGCCTGTTCCCAGCCGGACAGCCGGCTCGACACGCCCGACTCGTCGAAGATCACGTTGTAACGATCGTCGTCGAGCAGCGCGTAGACGTCGTCGAGGTGCGATTCGACGTCGGCGTCGAGGTTCACGACGACGACGCGTGCGCCCGACTCCTCGAGCGCCTGGCGGTCGAGTTGCGCGGCCGGTGCTTCATAGACGATCGGCGTACCCGCGCCGGCGAGCGCATCACGCAGGTGGCGTCCCGCCTCGCCCGACTGCGACAGCAGCGCGATCGGGACGTTGGCCTCAGGGTTCTGCACGGCTCGCCCTCAGCGTTTCCTGGACATGGCGAAGCAGGTCGACTTCCTGGTACGGCTTGCCGAGGTAGCGTTCGACGCCGATTTCGAGCGCACGCTGGCGATGCTTCTCGCCGGTACGCGAGGTGACCATGATGATCGGCACCTTGCGCAGGCGCGAGTCGTTGCGCATGTAGGTCGCGAGCTCGTAGCCGTCCATGCGCGGCATCTCGATGTCGAGCAGCATGAGATCCGGCACGGCATCCTGCAGCTTCTCGACGGCGTCGAGGCCGTCCTTCGCGGTGAGCACGTCCATTTCGGCGCGCTCGAGCACGCGCGTCGTGACCTTGCGCATCGTGATCGAATCGTCGACCACCATGATGAGCGGGTTGCGGCGCGTCTCGACCACCGGCACGACCGGGGCGACCGGCGCCTCGACCTCGCCCGCGGCGACGCTCGCGCGCAGCGCGGCCGAACGGCGCACGAGCGGCGAGAGGTCGAGGATCATGACGACCGAACCGTCGCCCATGATCGTCGCGCCGAAGATGCCGGGTACCGAGCTGATCTGCGGGCCGACCGACTTGACGACGATCTCGCGCGAGCCGACGACCGCATCGATGCGCACCGCGGCGCGCTGGTCGCCCGCGCGCGTCATGAGCAGCGGCAGCTGGGTCTCGTCGACGACGCGCCCCGCGGGCACGCCGAGCAGCTGGGAGAGCTCGTAGATCGTGAACTCGTCGCCGGCATAGGCGTAGGTCGGCGAGCCGCTGGCGATGCGCTTGGCGTAGTCGTCGTGGGCGATGCGCACGACGCCCTGCACCGACGACATCGGCACCGCATAGACCGCTTCGCCGAGGCGCACGAGGATCGCCTGGGTGACCGCGAGCGTGAACGGCAGGCGGATCGTGAACGTGGTGCCCTTGCCCGGCACCGAATCGATCGCGAGCGAACCGCCGAGCTGCTTGATCTCGCTGTGGACGACGTCCATGCCGACGCCGCGGCCGGCGAGCTGGGTGACCTGCTCGGCGGTCGAGAAGCCGGCTTCCATGATGAAGCCGTAGAGGTCGCGGTCCGACAGCTGCGCCTCGGGGCTCAGCAGGCCCTGCTGGATCGCCTTGCGGCGGATCGCGTCGCGATCGAGGCCGCGGCCGTCGTCGGTGATGCGCAGCACGACTTCGGTCGCTTCACGTGCGACCGAGATCGTCACGCTGCCGTCGAGCGGCTTGTCGGCCTCGAGGCGCTGTTCGGGCGTCTCGATGCCGTGTGCGAGCGCGTTGCGCAGCATGTGCTCGAACGGCGCCTTCATGCGCTCGAGCAGGTTGCGGTCCATTTCGCCTTGGGCGCCCTCGACCTTGAGCTGCGCACGCTTGCCGAGTTCCTGCGCGGACTGGCGCAGCGTGCGACGCAGCGACGGCACGAGCGAGTCGAACGGCACCATGCGCGTGCGCATGAGGCCTTCCTGCAGGTCCGAGCTGACGCGCGACTGCTGCAGCAGCAGGGTTTCCGACTGGCGCGTGAGGTCGTCGAGCAGGCCCTGGATCGAGACCAGATCCGAGACCGACTCGCCGAGTGCGCGCGAGTACTGCTGCAGCTGCGAGAAGCGGTCGAGCTCGAGCGGATCGAACGTCGCGTCGCTGCCGCCCTCGTGATGCTCGCGCTGGTAGCGCGCGATGATCTGCGCCTCGGTCTCGATCTCGAGCTTGCGCAGCTGCTCGCGCAAGCGCGCGACGGTCTGCTCGAACTCGATGAGGTTGAAGCGGAACGTCGAGATCTGCTGCTCGAGGCGCGAGCGGTAGATCGACACCTCGCCGGCGTAGTTCACGAGCGAATCGAGCAGCTCGGAACGCACGCGGATCATTTCCTGCGGCGCGCGCGGCTCGTCCTCGGTCTCCGGGCCGGGCATCGTGCGCGGCTCGGGACGCGGCGCGGGCACCGCCGCCGCAACCGTCGCGGCCGGTACTTCGGACACCGGTTGCGGCGTCGACGCGGCCTTGATGCTCTCGTCGGTGGCCGTGGCGGCCGGAACCTCGCCGCTCAGCAACTGCTCGAGGCGCGCGATCGCCGCCTCGGGCATCGCGATCGCCTTGCGCTGGGCGACACGCTGCACGAGGCCGTGCAGGTGGTCGAAGCCCGCTTCGAGCGACTCGATCGCGGGGCGGTCCATCGTGTAGGTGCCGTCGTACACGGCGTCGAGCAGCGACTCCATGACATGGCTGAGGTCGCCGATCGGCGCGAGGCCGGCCATGCGCGCACCGCCCTTGAGCGTGTGCAGGTCGCGTTGCAGGCCGCCGATGAGCTCGCGCTCGTGCGGCGTCTCGCGCAGCTTCGCCATCACCGAATCGGAGTGGTCGAGGATGTCGTTGCCTTCCTGCACGAAGATGTCGAGCAGGTCCTCGTCCATCTCGGCGAGTTCGAGGCGGCCTTCGGGCTGTTCGTCGTCCGCGAACGCACGCACGGGCGCAGGCACCGCGTCCACCACCATCAGGTCCGTCTCGTCGGGCGCCCCGGCTTCATCGGCCGCATCGGCCGCATCGGTCACCTCGGGCGACGGCGCCGCGACGGCGAGCGTGGCGTCGGCCGGCTCGTCACCGGTCTCTGCAACCGGCAGCGGCGTGGCCTCGTCGTCGGCGGCCGCGGGAACCTCGACCTCGTCCTGGTATGCGGCGATCGCCGCCTCGATGTCGGCCAGCGCATCGCGCGCCTCCGCATCCGGCGTCACCTCGACCGCGGCGGCCGCATCTTCCCTCGCCTGCCATGCGGCGATCTCGGCATCGATGTCGTCCAGCGTGTCGCCGGCCCCGGTCACGTCGCGCAACGGCGCGTCGCCATCGAGGTGCGCGGGTTCGGCGGCGGCATCGACGTCGTCGACGACCGGTTCGTCGAACGAGGCGAGCAGCGCGCGCTCGAGTTCGAGCTCCTCGTGGGCTTCCGACACGGGCGCGTCGGGGGCATCCCCCGTCTCGACCGCGACGATGTCGCCGGACACGGCCGTCGGCTCGACATCGATCACTTCGACCGACCCGTCGGCATCGATGCGTTCGATCGCATCGTCGGCGTCGAGGAGGTCGGCGAGTTCGATGACCTCGGTCGGCGCGCCGCTGTCGGCCGGAGCGCCCGTATCCTCGTCGCGTTCGACCTCGTACGCGGGCTCCGCGGCGGCCTCGCCGGCCGGCACCGCGACGATGTCGTCGGCCAGCGCGTCGGCATCCGCGGCGAACACGTCGTCCGCGGCGGCCTGCGCCGCCTCGAGATCGGCGACGAGCACGTCACCGGCCTCGACGACCTCAACGGTGATGCCGGCGACGGGCTCGTCGGCCGGCGACCCGGACGTGGCGTCCGCCTGCGCAGGTGCCACCGGTTCGTCGAGCCCGAAGCGGGCCAGTTGTGCATCGAGCGACTTCGCGAACGCGTCGAGGTCGTCGTCGCCGATCTCGGACGCTTCCGAGGTGAACGCGGCGGACGTGTCGAGCCCCGGCGGGATCGACGCTGCCGATGCGGCGGCCGACTCGATGTCGAGCCAGTCGCCGTCGGGCGTGGATGCCGGATCGTCGAGGTCGGGAAGCAGCGCCGGGGCCTCGTCGGCGAGCGCGGCTTCCTCCTGATGGTAGAGCTGCAACGCGCTCGGCGGTTCGTCGAGCGCGTCGCGCAGCACGACGATGCGTTCGGCGAGGGCCGAGCTGTCGGGCAACTGGCTCGAACCCGCATCGAGGCGCTGCATGATGTCGCGCACGAGCGCAGCGGCTTCGCCGAGCACGGCGGTGCCCTCGACGTCGATCGGCGCAGCGTGCGCACGCGCACGCTTGAGATAGCCCTCGAGCGGGGCGAGCACCTGCGAGAGTTCGTTGATCTCGACCATCGCGATCGCGCCGCTGAGCGTGTGCACGGCGCGCAGGACCGGTTCGGAAACCGGCAGCGGCACGTAGCGCGACTGCTCGAGGAAGTCGTCGATCACCGACAGGTGCATCGCCGTTTCGCTCTTGAGGATGTCGAACAGCACGGGATCCAGGCCCGGCAGGGGGCCGGCGACGATCTCGTTCGACGCGGGCGCCTCGAACTGCGGCACGGCGGCGAGGATCTCGTCGATACCGCTCGCCATGGGTGCCACCGCTTCCGCGGGCGGCGCGGGCCGGCTTACGCGCACGCGTCGCGTGACGACGCGCTTGACCGTGCGCACGGGTGCATCGACGCGCTCGGGCAGCCAGACCATCTCGCCGGCGGCGAGGCGGTCGGCCGTGGCCATGATGCCGGCGATGTCGCTGGTCGGCGCACCTTCTCCACGCAATGCGCCGAGCAGGCCCGGCAATGCGCCGACGGCGTGCTCGACCAGCGCGCGCACCTGCGGCGTGGGCTGGATCGTGTTGTCGAGCACGCGGTTGAGCATGTTCTCGACCTTCCAGCTGAATTCGCCGAGCGCGAGCGCACCGACGAGACGACCGGAGCCTTTCAGCGTGTGGAACGAACGGCGGATCGGCTTGAGCAGTTCGGCGTTGTCGGCATGCGCCTGCCACAGCGGCAGCTGCGCGCGCAGGTTGTCGATCTCCTCCTGCACCTCCTCGACGAAAACGTCGCGGATCTCGTCGTCGATCTCGCTCGAGGCGGCGATCTGGAAACTGCCGTCGCCGACGTCCGCGGGCGCTTCGACTTCTTCCTCGACCTCTTCCTCGATCTCGATCCATTCCTCCTCGTCCTCGGACTCGAGGTCCGCCTCCGCATCGGCCTCGACCGCGGAGGGCGCCTCGGCGAGGACGTCGCGCGGCACGTCCTCGGCCGTCTCGGCCAGACGCAGGCCGCCGAGATCGTGTTCCTCAGCCGGCGGCATCGTGCTGTCGCCGACGATCAGGTCGCGCAGGTCGTCGCCCGCGGCGACTTCGACCGCGCTGTCGAGTTCGAGGGCCGGCTCCTCGCGCTGCGGCGACGACGAGGGGGCGCCCGGCACGTCGGGAAGGTCGCCGAAACTCAGGCCGTCGAGATCGAGCACGCGCGTGTTGCCGGCGGGCTCGTCGTCGAGACGCAGCAGGCCCGACTCGAGCGGGATGTTGTCGCCCCAGCTCAGGAAGGCCGCCGGCAGTTCCACCGCCGTATCCAGGCGCGGCACGTCGCGTGCGGGGGCGACGGGTTCGTCGGACGCGGGCGAGCCGCCGTAGGCGAGCGCTGCGGCGGCGAGCAGGTCGTCATCCGCGGCTGCGGACGCTGCGGGCACGACGGTTGCGGCCGGCGTGTTGCCGCCGGTGTCGGCGACCGGTGCGGGGGCCGGCGAACCGCCACCGCCGCCGGGGCCGCCCGAGCCACGCGGGTCGCCGTCGACACGCAACGGCCAGTAACCGAGCGCCTCGAGGCTGCTGCGGGTGACGTCGAGGATGCGCTCGCGGCCGCCACGCTGTTCGCGCGTGGCCTCGAGGTAGTACTCGATCGACGCGAGCGCGTCGGCGAGCTTGTCCATCTGCTCGTTGGTCGGCACGCGACGATGGCGGATCAGCTCGATCTCGACGAAGCCGACGATGCCGCCCATGAGCTCGGCGGCCGCGCCGAGGTCGAGCATGCGCAGCGCGCCCGAGATTTCCTCGAGCAGGCGCGGGATCTGTTCGACGCGCGCGTGATCCCACGGCGATTCGATGAACGCGATGACATCGTGCTTGGCCTGCTGGATGTTGATCGCGGCCTCGCGCATGAGCGCATCGAGGATCTTGCGCACCTCGGCCTTGGGCAGTTCCAGCGCGCCGTCGTCGTCGCCGCCACCGGCGGCACCGAGGCGCTCGATGTGGTCGTCGAGCGAAGCCTCCACGTAGAGCAGTGCACCGGCGACGTCGAGCAGCGTGCCCTCGTCGGCGGCGCGCTTCTCGGTCGCGATCTCCTCGACCACGCCGCGCTGCTCGGTGACGACGCGACGCGGCACGCCGAGGCCGAGCATGCCGAGCGTGTCGCGCACGCGATCGAGCACGTCGACCTGCGCGAGCAGGTCGCCGGGCACGCGGTTCTGCGCGCGCAGGAAGATGTCGAGCGACTCCTTGACGCGCAGCAGGTCGTCCTTGATCGCGGTGGAGACGGTGTCGAGCAGGGTGCGGTTGTGGCCCGAGATCGAGCCCTTGGCATGCGCGACTTCCTGATCGGTCGGCAGCAGTTCGCCGAGCCGGTAGGTCTCGCGGATGGCCTCGACGCGCGGCGTGCGGCTCTCCGAGTGCGCGATGTAATACAGCAGGTTCTGCACGAGCTCGCGCGGCGGCGCCGAGGTCAGGCCTTCCTCGCCGAACTCGGCGTAACGGCGGATCTCGCGGTCGATGCCGCCGAACAGCAGCTTGATCGCCGCGCTCGGTTCGAGGCTGCCGTCGCTGACCGCGTCGGCCACGGCGGCACTGATCCAGAACAGGCGGCGCGGCTCGTCGCCGTGCGCGACGGTCGTGCGCAGGCGGTCGAGCACGTCGCGCAGGCGCGCGGGGTTCTCGAGCGCACCGGAATCACGGAACCACTTGAGCAGCGCGGCCTGGAAGGCGAGGCGCAGGCGCAGCGCAAGCGCACGCACGTCCTTGAGCGGCAACGGCTGGGCCACGCCGGCGGCGGCCTGCGGCAGCGCGATCGAGAGATCGGGCGAGAACAGCACCGACTCGGTCAGCAGCTTCTCGCCACGGCACGCGCGCAGGTCGTTGAGCAGCGGCAGCAGGACGATCGGAATGTCCTTGTGGCCGCTCTGCACGCGCTCGAGGTAGTCGGGCAGCTGCACCATGCCGCGCATGAGCACGGAATAGGCCTCGTCGCGCTGGCGCACGCCGTCGGCGAGCAGCGCATCGGCGAGGCGTTCCATCTCCTCGATCACCATCGCCGCGCCGTACAGCTCGACCATGCGCAGCGTGCCCTGCGCCTGGTGCAGGTAGGTCGTGCAGAAGCGCATGAGGCTCGCGTCGGCGGGATCGTCGACGTAGGCCTCGAGCGCCTGGCGCGCCTGCTTGAGCGTCTCGTCGAGCTCGCCCTTGACCCAGCTGAGGGTGGTGAAATCGTCGTGCAGTTTCATCGTGTTCCGCTCGCGTTGGCGCGATCCGTCCGTTGTCACCCTACCCCGATGTCCGATCGCGAAACACTACGCCCAGCACAGGACCGCCGATGCGCCACGGTCCGCCCCTCCCGTGGCGGGTCCGCGATGCGGCTGGTCGTCCCGTGCGCGCGCGTCGTCTCCGTCGGGGCGGGTTGCGAAAATCAGCCCGGCAGCTTGAAGTCGGCGACCGAGCGGCGCAGGTCGGCGGCCAGGTGGGCCAGGTTGCCGATCGACTCCGCCGTCTGGCTCGCGCCGACCGAGGTCTGCGTCGTGATCTCCTGGATCACGTTCATCGTGGCCGAGATGTTGGTCGCCGCGGCCGACTGCTGGCGTGCGGCCGTGGAGATGTTCTGGATGAGGTCGGCGAGGTCGTGCGAGACCTTCTCGATCTCGCCGAGCGCGAGGCCCGCGTCCTCGGCCAGGCGCGCACCGGCGACCACTTCCGCGGTCGTCTGCTCCATCGAGCTGACGGCTTCGTTGGTGTCGGACTGAATCGTCTGGACCAGCGTCTCGATGCGCTTGGTCGCGTTGGTCGAACGCTCCGCGAGGCGCTGGACTTCGTCGGCGACGACCGCGAAGCCGCGGCCCGCCTCGCCGGCGGAGGCCGCCTGGATCGCGGCGTTGAGCGCGAGGATGTTGGTCTGCTCGGCGATGTCGTTGATGAGTTCGACGATCGATCCGATTTCCTGCGAGGACTCGCCGAGGCGCTTGATGCGCTTGGAGGTCTCCTGGATCTGGTCGCGGATCGAGTCCATGCCCTGGATCGTCTGGCGCACGATCGCGGCGCCCTTCGCGGCGATCTGCACGGAGCGCTGCGCCACGTCGGCCGACTCGGCCGAGTTCTTCGACACCTCGTCGATCGACACCGCGATCTCGTTGATCGCGGCCGACGCCGAGGTGATCTGCTGCGCCTGATGCTCGGCGGCCTCGGCGAGGTGCATCGCGGTGGCCTGCGTCTCCTGCGCGGCGGCGGACACCTGCACGGCGGTCTCGTTGATCGTGGTCACCAGCGAACGCAGCGCCTCGACCGCGAAGTTGATCGAGTCCGCGATCGCACCGGTGATGTCCTCGGTGACGGTCGCCTTGACGGTGAGGTCGCCTTCGGCGAGCGAGCCCATCTCGTCGAGCAGGCGCAGGATCGCTTCCTGGTTGCGCTGGTTGAGCTCGGCGGAGGTCTGGTAGCGGCGCTGCTGGTCGCGCACGAGGGCGACGCCGAGCAGGATGACGAGGATGATCGCGACGCCCGCGGCGACCGCACCCCAGATCGGGTTCGGGAACACGCGCTTGGTCGGCAGTTCGTCGAGGCTCTTGGCGACATCCTCGGCCTTGAGGGCGACATCCTTGCTGTCGACGATGATCGAGTCCGCGGCGCGCTTGATGTCCTGCAGGCCGGTGGCCACGTCGAGGATCTTGCGCACGGGCGCGTCGAGCGCGAGCCACTGCTGGGCCACGTCGGCGAGGATCTGGCGTGCATTCGGCTGGTCGATGCGCGCGCCGGCACCGCCTTCGATCATGTTGTTGAGCACGGACGTGTACAGCGCGGCGTCGCGCGACAGGCCGTCCGCGGCGGACTGGGCCTCGCGGCCACCCTGGCCGATCTCCTGCACGCGGCGGATCATGCGGTCGGCGAGCAGCATCTGGCGCGTCGCGATGTAGACCTGCCCTGCCGAGGCGCTGCGCTCGGTCAGAATGTTGACGACCTCGTTCATGCGCGAGTTGAGCACCGGCATCGTGCCGGCGAAGTCTTCCGAAGTCGCCGCGGTGTCGAGGACGAGGCTCTTGCCGTCGAGGATCTTGGTCGCGTTGACCTGCACGCGGACCCAGGAGCTGCCGAGCGCCTTGAGCGCCTCGCCGACGTCGCCTTCGGCCTCGTAGCCCGGCATGCCGGTCGCGGCGTCGCCCTGGTTGAGGTCGCGGATGAGCTTGTCGATCGTGTTGCGCGTGGACTCGAGCTCGTTGAACGAGTCGAGGTTGCCGCCCGCGGCGTCGGCCGCGTAGGTGGCCAGCGACTGCGAGAGCACGCGCACCTGGGTAGTCAGCGAGCTGGCCTGGCGATCCTCGTTGTTCTTGATCGTCAGCCAGCCGAAATCCACGGCCGCGAACGCGATCGCGAGCACGAGCAGGAAGATCAGGGCGGTATTGCCGCCACCTGGTCGTTCGCTGCCGACCGCACCGGAAGTCGTACTCATCGTCTCCACCTCGCCCCTGGGTTGCGGATCGGGCCGGCGTTCCTCGCCGTGTCCCGGTCCTTCATGCCGATGCCTGCTGGAACTCCGTCGTGCGCACCAGTGCGGTCATGCTGAAGAGACCCCACAGGATGTCGCCGAGCTGCACCTTCTCGCCGACGTACCGGGCGTAGCGGGCATCCTCCTCCCCGAAGGCCTGCGCACGCTGTTCGTCGGAAAAACTTCTCTGCCCGAGCACCTCGTCGACGAGCAGCCCGACGCTGCCGCCGTGCTGGCGCACGACGAGCACGCGGGAGGCCTCGGTGAGCTCGCTGCGCATGCCCTCGATGTGGCCGCGCAGGTCGATCACGGCGACGAGGTTGCCGCGCACGTTGGCCACGCCGAGCATCCACGGTTGCGTGCCGGGCACGACCGTGAGCGCGGGCATGGTCAGGATTTCGTTGACCTCGGAGATGCTGCTCACGAGGTGATGGCTGCCGACCCGGAACCCGATGCCGCGCCACAGGCCCGGCGCGTCGACCTGCTCGGGCAGGCCGGCGACATGCGCGAGGCTGCGCTGCTCGTAGTCGGCCAGCGTCGCGAACGGGGAGGACGGCGTGTCGGCAGCGTTGCCCATGCGCGCGTCCCTCAGGCCGCCAGCAGCGTGTCGATGCGGCTGAGCAGGTCGCGGGCTTCGACCGGTTTGGTCATGAAGTCCTTGGCGCCCTGGCGCAGCCCCCACACGCGGTCGGTCTCCATCGACTTGGTGGTGACGATGAGGATCGGGATGTCGGCCGTGGTCGCGTCGCGACTGAGGTCGCGCGTGGCCTGGAAGCCGTTCATGCCGGGCATGATGACGTCCATGATCACGAGGTCCGGCCGCTCGCGGCGGACCGCCTCGATGCCCAGCTCGGCGCTCGCCGCGCTGCTGACGCGATGTCCCGCCTTGGACAGCAGCGTGGTGAACACGTGCACGTCCGTCGGCGAGTCGTCGATGATGAAGATGTGCGCCACCGCCTTTCCCCTGTCAGTCGAATGGCCATGCCTGGTGTGCCTACTTCCACTCCACATGCCGGCGGATCGCCCCCAGCAGCTCCTCGCGCGTGAACGGCTTCGTGAGGTACTGCTCCGATCCGACGATGCGTCCCCTCGCCTTGTCGAACAGGCCGTCCTTGGAGGACAGCATGATGACCGGCGTACTGCGGAACATCTGATTGTTCTTGATGAGCGCGCAGGTCTGGTACCCGTCCAGGCGCGGCATCATGATGTCGACGAAGATGATCTGCGGCTGCTGGTCGGAGATCTTGGCGAGCGCCTCGAAGCCGTCGGTCGCCGTGACGACCTCGCAGCCTTCCTTGCGCAGCAAGGTCTCCGCCGTGCGACGGATGGTCTTCGAATCGTCGATGACCATGACCTTGAGGCCGCCCAAGCTGCCCTGTTTCGTCTCGTCCACCTGACTAGGACTCCCCAAACCACCTGAGAAACCGACATCGGCGCGGTCCGGGACCACGCCGACTCACCGACCCGGAACGTATCGGGAGCGCACCCGCGGGCACGCTCGCCGGAAGGGTGGAACGGCCGCTGTCGTCCGGCACCCACCGCTTCTTATCCAATACTTGACCAAGCTGTCAAGTAATGCGCCCAAGTCTCTAAATTTGCTGAAAACCTTAGGACTTGGCGACACCCTGACAGGCGAGCCCCCGTGGCCCGGAGTGTAAACTACGCAACCCCCTCGCAACGCGATCGCGCGCACAAATGACCGGTTCGTCCAGGAGCCCCGCATGACCCGCACCCTCGGCGTCCTCATGGACCCCATCGCCGGCATCACGATCAAGAAGGACACCACCTTCGCGATGCTGCTCGAAGCCCAGCGTCGCGGCTGGCGCATCGCCTACATGACCCAGGGCGACCTCGCGATCCGCCACGGCGAACCGTGGGCGCGGCTGGCGCCGCTCGAGGTGCGCGAGGACCCGCACGACTGGTTCACGCTCGGCGAGGCGACCTGGACGGACCTGCGCACGGTCGACGCCGTGCTCGCACGCAAGGATCCGCCGGTCGACGCCCAGTTCATCTACGACACCCATGTGCTGCAGCTCGCCCACGATGCAGGCGTGCTCGTGGTCAACGACCCGCGCGGTCTGCGCGACGCCAACGAGAAGCTGTTCACCCAGCACTTCCCGCAGTGCTGCGCGCCGACCCTGGTCGCGCGCGAGCCGGCCGAGCTCAAGCGCTTCGCGGCCGAGCACGGCAAGGTCGTGCTCAAGCCGCTCGACGGCATGGGCGGGCGCAGCATCTTCCTGTCGCACCACGGCGACCCGAACCTCAACGTGATCCTCGAGACGCTGACCGGCAACGGCCACGCGTTCGCGCTCGCGCAGAAGTTCATCCCCGAGATCAGTGCCGGCGACAAGCGCATCCTGCTCGTCGACGGCGAGCCGGTGCCGTACGCGCTCGCGCGCATCCCGCAGGGCGACGAATTCCGCGGCAACCTCGCCGCGGGCGGCCGCGGCGTCGGCGTGCCGCTGTCCGAGCGCGACCGCTGGATCGCCGCCCAGGTCGCCCCCGAACTGCGCCGTCGCGGCATGCTGTTCGTCGGCCTCGACGTGATCGGCGACTGGCTGACCGAGATCAACGTCACATCCCCGACCTGCGTGCGCGAACTCGACGCGCAGTTCGGGCTTAACATCGCCGGCATGTTGTTCGACGTCATCGAGAACCGCCTCGCGTGAATGCGTCCGCCTCACCCGCCGATCGCTTCGGCGTCACGTTCCTGTTCTCGCTCGTCGCGCATGCGGTGGTCGTGCTCGGGGTGACGTTCTCTTACGCCAAGCGTCCGCCGACGCTGCCGGCGCTCGACGTGATCCTCGTGCAGTCGGCCAGCGGCGAGGCACCCGACAAGGCCGACTTCCTGGCCCAGGCGGCCAACAGCGGCGGCGGTGACTCGGACAAGCCGAAGCGCCCGAGCGATCCGCTGTCGAGCGCGATCCCGAAGCCCACGCAAGGTGTCGTGCCGCGCGCGACCGAGGACGGCGCGCCACGACCGAGCGAAGCCACGCGCGCCGAGCTGCTGACCACGCGCCAGTCGGACGCGGCCGCCGCGACGGCACGCGAGACGCCCGACGCGCCCGACACGCGACTGCCGCTCGAACGCGAGATCGCCGAGCGCAAGCTCGAGATGGCCCGCCTCGCGCAGGAGATCCAGCGCGAATCGGAGCAGTACGCGAAGCGCCCCAAGCGCAAGTACATCTCGGCCAACACCAAGGAATACGCCTACGCCTCGTACATGAGCGCATGGGTCGCGCGCATCGAGCGCATCGGCAACCTCAACTATCCCGACGACGCGCGCCGCCAGGAACTGCACGGCCAGCTCGTGCTGACGGTCGGCCTCAACCGTGACGGGTCGGTCAAGAGCATCGACGTGATCCAGCCGAGCGGCCACAAGATTCTCGACGACGCGGCGATCCGCATCGTCAACCTCTCCGCGCCGTTCAACGCGCTGCCGCAGGGCAGCGAGGCCGTCGACGAGCTCTACATCACGCGCACGTGGCAGTTTCTGCCCGGCAACGTGCTGCGCAACCGCTGACGCTCACGCCGCGGCGCGTGCGCCGGTGCCGTCGATGCAGGCGACCAGCGCCTCGGTGAAGGCCTCGAGGTCGTCGGGCGTGCGGCTCGTGACGATGCCGTGGTCGACGACGACCTCGCGATCGACCCAGCGCGCGCCGGCGTTCTCGAGATCCCTGCGGATCGAGGCGACCGAGGTCACCGTGCGCCCCGCGAGCACTCCGGCATCGGCGAGTACCCACGGGCCATGGCAGATCGCGGCAACGGGCCGGCCGCGCGCGACCAGATCGCGCACGAACGCGCGCACGGTGTCATTGGCGCGCAGCTGGTCGGGATTGAACAGGCCGCCCGGCACCACGGCCCCGTCGTAGTCGGCCGCGTCGGCGACCTCGACCGAACGGTTGACCGCGAC
This sequence comes from Dokdonella aquatica, assembly GCF_051987395.1. Taxonomy (NCBI): domain Bacteria; kingdom Pseudomonadati; phylum Pseudomonadota; class Gammaproteobacteria; order Lysobacterales; family Rhodanobacteraceae; genus Dokdonella; species Dokdonella aquatica. The sequence goes on from NZ_CP197094.1 coordinate 69,197, forward strand.
CGACTGCCCCTTCTCGAGATGCCGCATGCCCTGGATCTCGCCGGTCTCGGGCGAGATGACGTGCACCGCGGCCCCCGCGCGACTGAGGGCCCGCAGCGGCACGCTCAGCTCGGACTCCTCGAAACCGTGCGTCGCGACGATCGCGACGCGCTTGCCACGCAGGGAAGCGCTCATGGGTGTCTCCTTTCGCAGGGTGAAGGAAGGCGGCCACGACAGCGGCGGTTCCACCCTAGCGCACGCGCGTAAAGATGACGCGAAGAACGTGTTCGCAGGATGTGTCGCACGTGCGCCACGTCGCGGAACGCGAAGGCACGGCGCGTGCCCGCGCGTGATCGTCGCGCTGGCGCGGTCCCCGATGCTGATGCCCTGCCGCGTCGCCTGGATCCCGGCCCGCGCCATGGCCACGGCGCGCCTCGAGCGGACCGGCGGCCTGCCGGCTTCCCCGAGTCGTGACGCGTTGTGACGTTCGCGCGCCCCGCGAGCGTGGCCCGCGGGTCCCCCGCACCGTACAATGCGTGCATGCTCGAATCCGCGCCGCTCTCCAACCAGTTGCTCATCGCGATGCCGACGCTGCGCGACCCCAACTTCGCGCGCGGCGTGGCGTTGCTGTGCCAGCACGGCGAGGACGGTGCGATGGGCATCATGATCAACCGCCTCTCCGAGTACCGCCTCGGCGACGTGCTCGCGCAGATGAACCTGCGTTCGGAACTGCGCGAGGTCATCGATTCGCCCGTGCTGATCGGCGGCCCGGTGCAGCCTGAGCGCGGCTTCGTGCTGCACACGCCGCACGGGGAGTGGGATTCCTCGTTCCGCATCTCCGACGAGATCAGCGTGACGACCTCGCGCGACATCCTCGCCGCGATCGCCACCGGCCACGGGCCGCGCAACGCCGTCGTCGCACTCGGCTACTCGGGCTGGAGCCCGGGCCAGATCGAGCACGAACTGCGCGAGAACGCGTGGCTGACTGCACCCGCGAGCAATACCATCGTCTTCGAAACCCCTCTCGACGAACGCTGGCAGGCCTCCGCGGCGCTGGTCGGCGTCAACCTCACGCGCATCTCGCCGTATGCCGGCAACGCCTGAGCCGGCGCCTGCGTCGGCTGCCGGCGGCGGCAGCGTGCTCGCGTTCGACGTGGGCCGGCGCATCGTCGGCGTCGCGATCGGCCACCGCCTCACCGGTACCGCGCGCGCACTCGCGGCGGTGCCCGCGCGCAACGGCGCGACCGACTGGGACGCGATCGCGAAGCTCGTGCGCGAATGGCAGCCCGATGCGTTCGTGGTCGGCCTGCCGCTCGCGCTCGACGGCGGCGAACAACCCATGAGCGTGTTCGCGCGTGCGTTCGGCGACGAGCTGCAGAAGCGCTTCGCGCGCCCCGTGCACGCGGTCGACGAGCGCCATACCTCGCGCGAGGCCGCGCGCCGCTTCGCCGCGCAGCGCGCGGCAGGCACCGCGAAACGCAAGCACGCCGACGCGATCGACGCGCTCGCGGCCCAGATCATCCTCGAAAGCTGGCTGGCCTCCGCGCCGGCGACCTCCGCATGAACGACATCCAGATCGGCGCCGACGGGCGCCTGCGCCACCTTGTCACGCTCGACGGCCTCGGCCGCGAGCGCATCACCGCCCTGCTCGACCGTGCGGCCGCGCTGCGCGCCGCCGCGGCAGCCAGGCAGACGCCTCAGCTGCTGGCCGGGCGCACGGTGATCAACCTGTTCTTCGAGCCTTCCACGCGCACGCGCACGAGCTTCGAACTCGCCGCGCGACGGCTCGGCGCGCAGGTGCTCAACTTCGACATCGCGAGTTCGTCGACGAGCAAGGGCGAGTCGATCGAGGACACGCTGGCCACGCTCGAGGCCATGCACGCCGATGCGTTCATCGTGCGCCACAAGGAAAACGGCACGCCGGCGCGCCTCGCCGCGAGCGCGCATCGCGCGGCGATCCTCAATGCCGGCGACGGCAACCACGCGCATCCCACCCAGGGCCTGCTCGACGCGCTGACGATCCGCGACCGCCACGCCGACCTCTCCACGATCACCGTGGCGATCTGCGGCGACATCCTGCATTCGCGCGTCGCACGCTCGGACCTGCACGTGCTGCGCGCGCTTGGCGTGCGCGAGCTGCGCGCCTGCGGCCCGCGCGCCTTGCTGCCGCCGGCGGGCGAGCTGCCCGGCTGCACGGTCACCGAGGATTTCGACGCCGCCGTCGAGGGCGCCGATGTCGTCATCATGCTGCGACTCCAGAAGGAGCGCATGCAGCAGGCCCACGTCGACAGCGAGGCCGCGTACTTCGAACGCTACGGTCTCACCCCGGCACGCCTCGCCCGCGCGGCGACGGACGCGCTCGTGATGCATCCGGGCCCGATGAACCGCGGCGTCGAGATCGATTCGGCCGTCGCCGACGGTCCGCAATCGGCGATCCTGGCCCAGGTCGCCAACGGCATTCCCGTGCGCATGGCCTGCCTGGCTGCGCTGCTGTCCCCGTAACACCACACCACCAAGGAACCGGTTCCATGCTCGACAACCGATTGCTCCGCACCGCCGTGCTCGGCGGTCTGCTCGCGCTCGCCGCCTGCGGCAAGAAGGACGATGACGCCTCGCCGCTCGCGTTCGTGCCGGCCGACACGCCGTTCGTGATCGCCAACATCGAGACCGCGCCCGACGCCACCGTCGCCGCGTGGTCGCGCCAGATGCAGGCCGCATGGCCCTCGATCATCGGCCTCTACGAGCAGATGCTCGCGACGCCGACGCCGGACGATGCCGATCCGCGCGTGCAGACCGCTCGCCGCGTCGCGCAGGCGCTGATCGACGAGGTCAAGCAGCGCAACACCCCGGAAAAGTGGGCCGAAGTCGGCCTGGGCCCGAAGTCGCGCGGCGCGCTGTACGGCGTCGGCCTCGTGCCGGTCATGCGCGTCGAACTCGGTGATCCCGACGCCTTCCGCGCGATGGTCGCGCGCGTCGAGACCGCCGGCGGCGCCAAGCTCGGCACGCTCGAGGTCGGCGGCCAGGCGGTCTGGACGATCGACGTCGAGAAGGTCCGCGGCCTCATCGCGATCCAGGACAGGCACCTCGTCGCGAGCCTGCTGCCGGTCGGCGCCGACGACGCCCTCGTGCGCCGCGTGCTCGGCCTCGACAAGCCCGAGCAGAACCTCGCGGGCACCGGCGCGCTGGCCAAGCTCGAGAAGGAAGAAGGCTACAAGCCCTACGGCAGCGGCTGGATCGACCTGCGCCGCGTCGTCGCGCTGGTCGACAAGGACCCGGGTTACCAGGCTTTCGCGAAGCTGGTCAGCGAAGCACCGGCGCCGATCGACGACACCTGCCGCAGCGAGCTCGACGGCGTCGTCGCGCAGATGCCGCGCCTCGTGCTCGGCTACACGCGCCTGGAGCCCACGCACATGGACATGACCATGCGCCTGGACCTCGCCGCGCCGATCGCGCAGTCGCTGCAGACGCTGTCGGTGCCGCCGCCGGGCTCGGCCGCGCCTGCCGGTGCGCTGTACGACATCGCGTTCTCGCTGCCCGTGCTCAAGATCAAGGACTTCCTGCTCGCGCGCATCGAGCCCGTCGTCGCCACGCCGTTCAAGTGCCCGGCCTTCGCCGACTGGAACGTCAAGGCCGTGGAACTCAAGGAACAGCTCTCGCAGTTCGTGCCGCCGCCGCTCAGCGACTTCACCGGCCTGCGCGTCACGCTCGACCGCTTCGCATGGCCCGCGGATGGCGAACCCGACGTCGCCGCGCGCGTGCTCGTGGCGAGCTCGAACCCGGCCGCGATCGTCGGCATGGCCCAGCTCGCGGTGCCGGCGCTGGCCGAGCTCAAGCTCGCCGCCGACGGCCAGCCCGTGAAGCTGCCGGAAGGCCTCATTCCCGACAGCATGGGTTTCGCGCCCGACGTGAGCGTGGCGATGAACGACAAGGCACTCGCGTTCGCGACCGCCGGCGGCGACCTGCCGGGCTACCTCGCCGCTCCCGCGGCCAGCGATGGCCAGCTCATGCGCACCGCCTACACGGGGTCGTTCTACACGCTGCTGGGCGACCTCATGACGCGCTTCTCGGCGATGCTGCCCGAGAAGGAGCGCGCCAACCTCGACCAGCAGCGCGAGCTCTACGCACTGTACGCACAGTGGTTCAAGCACTTCGACGTGCACGTCAACGCGACGCCGAAAGGCCTGGAGATCGTGCAGAAGGTCGAACTCGCGCCCTGACGGGCCAGGCCGTCGCGCGCGGCGTCAGTCGCGCGTGACGTACCAGCGCCGGCCGGCCCATCCCGGGCCGGCCGCGCCATCCTCGAGCGAGACCACGAGGCGCACGCCGGGATGGCGCGCGAGGCAGGCCGCGAGCCACGCCTCGTCGAGGGCGTGCATCTCGAACACCGCGCCGCGACGCCACGCGAGCCGCCGCAGCACGTTGAGCCAGCGGTTCGGGACGTTGCGGTAGAAACGCCCGCGCCAGCTCGCGTCGGGTCCCGTGACGAACTGGAAACCGGCCACGCCACCGGGGGCGAGCACACGCAGGAACTCCTCGACGTAGCCTTGCGCGAGCACGGTCGGGATGTGCTGCAGCGTCATGCACGAGTACACGAAGTCCACGCTCGCATCGGCGACCATCGGCAGCCGTGGCGTCGCGTTCTCGACGAACCGCGCATTGTCGATGTCGGCATTGAGGGCACGCGCGGTGTCGAGCATGCCGGCCGAGACGTCGATGCCGAGCGCCTCGTCGAAGTGCATCGCGAGCGCGCGCGTGAGACGCCCCGCGCCGCAGCCGAAATCGAGCGCGAGGCCACGCCGGCGCGGCAGCCCCCAGGCGACGAGCGCGGCCACCTGTGCGTCGATCTCGGCACGCCCCGTGGCGAGAAACTCGTCGGCATCCCAACGACCGCCGCGCTTGTCGGGCCGCGACAGCACGGCCCACAGCGGATCGTCGCGCCCGAGCGTCGTCCAGACGCGGCGCAGGTGGTCGAGCTGGGCCTGGCTCATGCCTGGACCCGCGGCGCCGTGGAGGCGCCGCACACGCGGACAACGGTCATGAGGTCTCGATGAGCTCCACGCCGTCGAGGCCCTGCGACAGCGTGTGCGCGTCGCCGCCTTGCGCGAGCTTGATCTTCAGGCGCACCTCGTTGGACGAGTCGGCATGGCGCAGCGCGTCCTCGTAGGAGATCTCGCCGGCCTGGTAGAGCTCGAACAGGGCCTGGTCGAACGTCCGCATGCCGAGGTTCGTCGATTCCTTCATGACGTCCTTGAGCTTGTGGATGTCGCCCTGGCGGATGTAGTCCTGCACGAGCGGCGTACCGAGCAGCACCTCGATCGCGACGCGGCGCGACTTGCCGTCCGGCGTCGGGATCAGCTGCTGCGCGACCACGCCCTTGAGGTTCAGCGACAGGTCCATGAACAGCTGCGAGCGCCGGTCCTCGGGGAAGAAGTGGATGATGCGGTCCATCGCCTGGTTGGCGTTGTTCGCATGCAGCGTGCACAGGCAGAGATGGCCGGTCTCCGAGAAGTTGATCGCGTGCTCCATCGTCTCGCGCGTACGCACCTCGCCGATCATGATGACGTCGGGCGCCTGGCGCAGCGTGTTCTTGAGCGCGTTCTCCCAGGTGTCGGTGTCGATGCCGAGCTCGCGCTGCGTGATGATGCAGCCCTCGTGCTTGTGCACGTACTCGATCGGATCCTCGATCGTGATGATGTGGCCGGTCGAGTTCTGGTTGCGGTAGCCGATCATCGCCGCGAGCGAGGTCGATTTACCGGTACCGGTCGCGCCGACGAAGATGATGATGCCGCGCTTGGTCATCGCGAGCGTCTTGATGATCGGCGGCAGGCTCAGCTCGTCGACCGTCGGGATGCGCGTCTCGATGCGGCGCAGGACCATGCCGACGCAGTTGCGCTGGTAGAAGCACGACACGCGGAAGCGGCCGACGCCGGTCACGGCGATCGCGAACTGGCACTCGTGCGTCTTCTCGAACTCCTCGCGCTGCGAGGGCGTCATGACATTGAGCACCATGTCGCGCGACTGCTGCGGCGTCAGCGCGTTCTGGGTGATAGGTGCGATGCGCCCGTGCACCTTCATGGACGGCGCGACGCCCGCCGTGATGAACAGGTCGGACGCCTTCTTGTGCACCATCAGCTTGAGGAACGAGGTGAAATCGACGCTGCTCATGTCCATCTCCGTGCACCGGGCGCGGCCGGGATCGACGGCATCTTACACCGCGCCATGCCGGCGCCACTGCGACCGCCGACACGGCCACGATGCGGGCATCGGCGTCAGCGGCGCTGCGTGACGGCCCGCAGCGACATCCCCAGCAGCAGCACCGCCAGCAGCAGCATGCCGGCTCGCGAGCCCCACGGCAGCGTCACCGGCTCGGCAACGCCGTTCGCGACGGGTGGCCACGGTGCCTCGGGCGGCTCGACGACCGCGGGCTGGTTCACGTGGTAGAACGCCACGAGGGGCGGGAAGCCGATGCGATCGCGATTGAACGCGCTGCCGAGCCCGTACACCCCGGCCACCACCTCCTCGCTCGCACCGACCCGGTAAGGCGGTGCCGTCGCCACGCCGTCGGCATCGGTGAGCACGCCGAGCGGATCGTCGGGGCCCACGAAGGCGCCCACGGACGCGGGCGCGGCCCCACCCTGCTGGGCCGGATACGCCATTCCGTTCCTGAAGAACCACACCGTGAGTCCCGGCACCGGGCGCCCCTCGACATCCTCCACCTTCACGGCGAAACGCTGTGCGAGGACCGTGCCGGGCGACGCGCTGACGGCATGCGCGCCCACGAACGTGATGCGCGCGCGCAGGTTGTCGTTCTGCAGGTGCGCGGATGCCACGGCCGGCGCGACCAGCAATGCGATGCCGGCGAGGGCCGGCGCGAACTTCCCGATCATGTCCCACTCCCTCGATGGACGGACGACCCGTCGTGTCCCCGGGCGGCGGCCCCGATCGCGGGCGCCACGCTGTCCGGAGTCAGGACGCGCCGGATCGCGGTTCCGTCGCAGCGCCTGCACCGTCCCTGTCGATGAGCGAGTTCGCACGCGTATCGGGCATGCGCACGTACACCAGCAACGACACGGCGATGCACGCGGTCACGTACCAGTAGAACCCCTGCTCGTGGCCGATGCCCTTGAACCAGAACGCGACCGTCTCGGCCGTTCCGCCGAACAGCGACACGGTCAGCGCATACGGCAGGCCGACACCGAGAGCGCGGACCTCGACCGGGAACAGCTCCGCCTTCACCACCGCGTTGATCGCGGTGTAGAACGACACGATGACGAGCGCGACCATGATCAGCGCGAACGCCTCGACCGGGTCGTGCGTCACCTCGAGCCGGCTCAGGATCGGCACCGTGCCGAGCGTGCCGAGCACGCCGAACGCGATCAGCACGGGACGTCGTCCGATGCGGTCGGACAGCGCGCCGACCAGCGGCTGCAGCAGCATGTACAGGAACAGGCTGCCGGCCGAGACGAGCGCCGCCGATTCCTTGGCCATGCCGACGCTGTTGACGAGGAATTTGTGCATGTACGTCGTATACGTATAGAACGCGAGCGTGCCACCCATGGTGAGTCCGACCACGGTGGCGACCGCACGCGGATGCTCGAGCAGCAGCGTGCGCAGCGAACCCGAGCGCGCACGTGGCGCGTGCGACTTCTCGAACGACTCGGTCTCGACCATCGAACGCCGCAGGTACAGCGCCGTCACGGCCGCGAGCGCGCCGATCACGAACGGGATGCGCCAGCCCCACGCCTCGAGCTGCTCGGGCGTCAGGAACACCTGCTGCAGCAGGATCAGCACGCCGAGCGCGAGCAGGTGGCCCATGATCAGCGTGACGTACTGGAAGCTCGACCAGAACCCGCGGTGTTCCTTCGTCGCCATCTCGCTGAGGTAGGTCGCCGAGGTGCCGTACTCGCCGCCGACGCTGAGGCCCTGCAGCATGCGCGCGAACACGAGCAGCGCCGGCGCGGCGACGCCGATCTGCGCGTAGCCCGGCGTGACCGCGATGATCAGCGAGCCCGCACACATCAGCAGCACCGACACCATGAGCGCCTTGCGGCGGCCGTGGCGGTCGGCGTAGTGGCCCATGAGCCAGCCGCCGAGTGGCCGCATCAGGAAGCCCAGCGCGAAGATCGCCGCCGTATTGAGCAGCTGCGCGGTCGGATCCTCCTTGGGGAAGAACGCCTTCGCGAAATACAGCGAGAACGCCGCGTAGGCGTACCAGTCGTACCACTCGACGAGGTTGCCGACCGAGCCGCTGAAGATCGACCGAAAGCGCTGCGAAGGACGGAGGTTCGACATGCGGGCTCCACGCGGGCGAGCCCCCGATCTTCGCGGCGCCGACCGCCCGCGTCCAATCCGCGCACAAACGTATTGCATTCGTCTTACGATCAGCGTACGTTCGTATCCAAGTGTTTCGAGGACTGACGGATGGCCAAGCAAACCATTACGATCCGGCTCGACGAGGACGATCTGACCTACCTGTCCTCCGTCGAGCTGCCCGGGGCAGCGAACCTGAGCGAGAAGATCCGCGCGCTGCTCGCCGATGCGCGCGCGCAGAGGGAGGGGATGCACGACGCCGCGCTGGCCTACGACTTCACCCGGCGCCTGTTCGCCGGAGCCGAACGCGGCATCCGCAGCGCCGAGCTGCAGGCGCAGATGCGCTCCGAGCTCGTCGCGCGCGTGACCGCCTGGTTGCCCGATGCCGCCGCGATCGTGCTGTCGGCCGCGGAACTCGGCTCGGGCGATGTGCGCGGACGCACCGAACGCCTGAGGACGCTCGAACGGCAACTCGGCGAACGCACGATCGGTCTGCTCGACACGCTGCTGCAGATGTCGCTCGCGGGTTTCCCGGGCTGCTACGAACCCGAGGCCCTCGCGCGGCGCGCCCAGCCGGCCATCCGCACCGCGGCCCGCCACGCCACCCCATCGTCGCCACAGGAGGAACACGGATCATGAGCGAGACCCTCACCAGCCGCGTCGGGCGGCTCATCGCGGGAAGCTTCCACGCGCTCGTCGACGCGGTCGAGAACGTCGCCCCCGAGCAGGTCATGGAACAGGCGATCCGCGAGATCGAAAGCGCGATCGGCGACGTGCGCAACGACCTCGGCACGGTCGAGGCGCAGCGTCACCTCGCCGCCAAGCGCCTCGCCGAGGAAAGCGCGCGCCACGAGCAGCTGACCGAGCAGGCCACGCTCGCGGTCGGCCAGGGCCGCGAGGACCTCGCCAGCGCCGCGATCGAACGCCAGATCGACATCGAGGCACAGTTGCCGATCCTCGAGTCGCGCCTCGCCGACCTCGCCGAGGACAAGGCACGCCTGGAAGGCTACGTGACCGCCCTGCTCGCCAAGAAGCGCGAGATGCGCGACGCGCTCGCCGACTACCGCAAGAGCCTCGAACGCACCGCCAAGGCCACGGCCGAAGCGGCCGGCGAATTCAGTGGCCGCGTGCAGGATCGCGCCGAACGCGCGACCGATGCGTTCGACCGCGTGTTCCGCCGCCAGACCGGTCTCGGACCGGCCGCGGGCGGCTCGGCGCACTCGGCCGCGCAACTCGCCGAGCTCGAGGAGCTCACGCGCCGCAACCGCGTGCAGGAGCGCCTCGCCCAGCTCAAGGCCAAGCCGTGATCGACGCGCTGACCGCGCCCGGCAATGCGCCGTTCGTCGTCGCGCTGCTCGTCATGCTCGGCCTCGCGCTGGTCGAGTGCATCGCGCTGTTCACGGGCTTCAGCCTCAACGACATGGTCGACGAGTTCGTCGTGCCGCACTCGGGCGTGGAGACGCTCGGCCACGCACCGACCGGCATGGAAGCGACCGGTCCCGAGGCGGCTGGCCTCGTCGGCCGCTTCCTCGCGTGGTTGTACGTCGGCAAGGTGCCCGTGCTCATGGTGCTGATCGTGATGCTGACCGTGTTCGGACTCGCCGGCCTCGTCGGCCAGGGCGTGCTGCGTTCGACGCTCGGCTTCGCTGCGCCGTCGCTGCTCGCCGCACCGGTGGTGTTCGTCGCGACGCTGCCGCTGGTACGCGCCTGCGTCGCCGGGCTCGCGCGCATCCTGCCGCGCGACGAGACCAGCGCGGTCGATCCGGCCGTGTTCGTCGGGCGCACGGCGCGCATCCTGTCGGGCGTCGCGCGCACCGGCCTGCCTGCCGAGGCGCGCCTGCGCGACGGCTTCGGCACCGACCACCACGTGCTCGTCGAACCCGAGGAACCGGGCCAGACCTTCCCCGCGGGCAGCATCGTGCTGCTCGTGCGCCAGACCGGCGGCGGCCGCTTCACCGCCATCGCCAACCCCAATGACGCCCTCGTCGACCTGGAGTAAACGCAGACCATGGATTTCAACGTTCCGTTCGCCTCGACGATCACGATCGCGGTGGTCATCCTCGTCGCGCTGTTCGCGCTCGGCCTCATCTTCGCCAGGCTCTACCACCGCGCCAGCAAGGAGATCGCGTTCGTGCGCACCGGCCTCGGCGGCGAGAAGGTCGTGCGCGACGGCGGCGCGCTCGTGCTGCCCGTGCTGCACGAGACCATCCCGGTCAACATGAACACGCTCAAGCTCGAGGTGCTGCGCGCACGCGATGCCGCGCTCATCACGCGCGACCGCATGCGCGTGGACGTGCAGGCCGAGTTCTACGTGCGCGTGAAGCCCGATGCACCGGCGATCTCGACCGCCGCGCAGACGCTCGGTCGCCGCACGATGGAACCGACCGCGCTCAAGGAGCTCGTCGAAGGCAAGTTCGTTGACGCGCTGCGCGCGGTCGCGGCCGGCATGAGCATGGAAGAGCTGCACGAGAACCGCTCCGACTTCGCGCAGAAGGTGCAGGTCGCCGTGTCCGAGGACCTGCACAAGAACGGCCTCGAGCTCGAGTCGGTGTCGCTGACCGGCCTCGACCAGACCGCCGCCGATTTCTTCAATCCGCAGAACGCGTTCGATGCGCAGGGCCTCACCAAGCTCACGCAGGAGATCGAACGCCGCCGCAAGGAGCGCAACGACATCGAGCGCGACACCAAGATCCAGGTCGAGCTCAAGAACCTCGAGACCGAGCGCCAGTCCCTCGAGATCGCGCGCGACCAGGAGTACGCGCGCCTCTCGCAGGATCAGGAGATCAAGGTGCGCGCCGCCGAGGCCGCCGCGATGATCGCGCAGCAGGAAGCCGAGCGTCACCGCGAGGCCGAACAGGCCAAGATCTCGTCCGAGCGCGCGATCGCCGAGAGTGAGATCGACAAGCGCCGCACGCTCGAGCAGCGCGAGATCGAGCGCCAGCGCGCGATCCGCATCGCCGAGCAGGAACGCGAGATCGCGATCTCGCAGAAGTCGCAGGAAGAATCCGCCGCCAAGGCCGAGGCCGACACCGCGCTGGCCAAGGCCGTCACGGCCGAGGAAGAGGTCAAGAAGGTGCGCGAGACCGCGGTCGCCGAGCGCGCCAAGGCCGTGCGTCTCGTGCAGGCGCGCGAGCAGGCCGAGCAGGACGCGATCGGCCTCACCGTCGCCGCGGAAGCCGAGAAGAAGGCCTCCGACGACCGCGCCGAGGCGCAGCGTGTCGGTGCCACCGGTGAAGCCGACGCGATCCGCATCCGCGCCCTCGCCGACGAGGAGCGCTACCGCGTCGAGGCCGAGGGCAAGCGCAGCATCAACGAGGCACGCAACGCGTTGAGCCTCGAGCAGGTCCGCCTCGAGATCCAGCTCGAGCTGCTGCGCCAGTTGCCGCGCATCATCGAGCAGTCGGTCAAGCCGATGGAGCGCATCGACGGCATCAAGATCGTCGACGTGCGCGGCATGGGCGGCGTCGGTGGTGGCGGCGGGAGCGAGGGCGGTGGATCGGCCGGCGGCGACGGCAACCTCGCCCGCTCGGTCGTCGACCACGCGCTGCGTTACCGCGCCCAGCGCCCGCTCGTCGACGCGCTGCTCAAGGAAGTCGGCCTCGACGACCTGTCGGATCTCAGCGGCCTCGCGGCGACGGTGACCCCGACCACGCCACCGGCAACGGACGACGGCAAGCCGCACTGACGGGCGCGGCACGGAAACACGTCAGGCGACAGCGTGACGCGTAGGGCGGAACCGCCGCAGGCGATTCCGCCGTGGACCTCCTCGTCGCGATGGACCTCGCAGTCGCATCCGCCCACCGTGCCGTAACCTGCCTGCGATGGCGTCGCCGGCCATGCGAGGAAGCCGCGTCGGGCATGCGGCCGACGACACGGCACACGGCGGAATCCGCTGCGCGGGTTCCGCCCTACCCGACCTTCGCCGGCCCTGAAACGCAACGGCCCGGGCGAATCGCCCGGGCCGCTGGATGATGCCTTCCCACCGCACGGGGTCCACCGCACGGGGTCCACCGCACGGGGGCCACCGCACGGGGGCCACCGCACGGGGGCCACCGCACGGGGGCCACCGCACGGGGGCCACCGCACGGGGTCAGGTTCATTTTCCCGCGAGCGACGTTCGATACGCCATGCGCCTCACGGGAAAATGAACCTGACCCCGATCCTCGGACCCCGATCCTCGACCTGCCGGTGCCGGCGTGTGGATTACTTGAAGATTTCCTTGTTCTTCGCGTAGCCGATCGCCTGCTGGCGCGTGACGAGGCCGCGCTTGACGAGGTCCTGCAGGCACTGGTCGAGCGTCTGCATGCCGTGCTGCGCACCGGTCTGGATCGCCGAATACATCTGCGCGACCTTGTCCTCGCGGATCAGGTTACGGATCGCCGGGATGCCGACCATGATCTCGTGCGCGGCGATGCGGCCGCCGCCGACCTTCTTGAGCAGCGACTGCGAGATCACCGCGCGCAAGCTCTCCGACAGCATCGAGCGCACCATCGGCTTCTCGCCGGCCGGGAACACGTCGATGATGCGGTCGATGGTCTTGGCGGCCGAGCTCGTGTGCAGGGTCGCGAACACGAGGTGTCCGGTCTCCGCGGCGGTCAGCGCGAGGCGGATGGTTTCCAGGTCGCGCAACTCGCCGACGAGGATGTAGTCGGGATCCTCGCGCAGCGCCGAGCGCAACGCCTCGTTGAAGCCGTGGGTGTCGCGGTGCACCTCGCGCTGGTTGATCAGGCACTTCTGCGAGGTGTGCACGAACTCGATCGGATCCTCGACCGAGAGGATGTGGCCGTACTCGTTCTTGTTGACGTGGTCGACCATCGCCGCGAGCGTGGTCGACTTGCCCGAGCCGGTCGGGCCCGTGACGAGGATCAGGCCCTGCGGCTGCTCGATGAGCTCGCGGAAGATCTTCGGGCAACCGAGATCCTCGAGCGTGAGCACCTCGGACGGAATGGTACGGAACACCGCGCCGGCACCACGGTTCTGGTTGAACGCGTTGACGCGGAAGCGCGCCAGGCCCGGGATCTCGAACGAGAAGTCGACCTCGAGGAATTCCTCGTAGTCGCGGCGCTGCTTGTCCGACATGATGTCGTAGATCAGCGAGTGGATCTGCTTGTGGTCGAGCGCCGGGATGTTGATGCGGCGCACGTCGCCGTCGACGCGGATCATCGGCGGCAGGCCGGCCGAGAGGTGAAGGTCGGACGCCTTGTTCTTGACCGAAAACGCGAGCAGCTCGGCGATATCCATCGAATCGATCCCCTGGTGCGGCGACAGCGCCGACGTGCGGTGGCGGCGAGTATAGCCCGGTAAAATCAGCCCCATGCAAGACGAGAATCCCGTTTCACCCGATGCGGCATGGCACGACGTGACGGCACGCGCGGCCGCCGCGGCACGTGGCCGCCCGGTCACCGTGCTCGCGGTCGGCAAGACTCGCCCCGCGCAGGCGCTGCGCACGCTCGCCGCGCTCGGCCAGCGCGCGTTCGGCGAGAACTACGTGCAGGAGGCGCTGGCCAAGCAGCGCGAGCTCGCCGACGCCGGCCTCGAATGGCATCTGATCGGCCCGCTGCAGTCCAACAAGGCGCGCGAGGTGGCCGAACACTTCGACTGGCTGCAGACACTGGACCGCGCCAAGCTCGTCGAGCCGCTCGCGCGCTGGCGACCGCCCGGCACGCCGCCGCTCGAGGTGCTGATCCAGGTCAACGTCGACGACGAGGCGAGCAAGTCGGGCTGTTCACCCGACGGGGTCGACGCGCTCGCCGACGCGATCGCCGCGCAACCGGCACTGCGCCTGCGCGGCCTCATGGCGATCCCGGCCCCCGCACCCGATCACGACACGCGCCGCCGCGCGTTCGCGCGCATGCGCGATCTGTTCGACGCGCTGCGCGACACGCATGCCGGCATCGACACCTTGTCGATGGGCATGTCCGAGGACTTCGAGCTCGCGATCGAGGAAGGCGCGACGCTCGTGCGCATCGGCAGCCTGCTGTTCGGGGCGCGCGGCTGAAGCTGGTACGGCCTGACTCGTCTCACGACGAAGACAGGCCCAACGCATCGACGCTCACGCGGATTCGCTCGACGCCTCAGCGCGAGGCGGCACCGCCCTTGAGCCTTTGCAGCAAGGCCTCGGCCTCGCGCGTGTCCCAGGCCTGCTCGCCGACGCCGTCGCGCAGGCCGCGTATCGCCTCGGGCAACAGCGTGCGGGCTTCGTCGGCATGGCCGGACGCGGCGAGGCAGGCGGCATGGTGTGCGAGCAGCGCGGGGCCGAGGAAGACTTCGTGGATCTGTGCATAGGTCGTGCGCGCTGTGTCGAACTCGAGGCGGGCTGTCTCGAGATCACCGTCACTACAGGCTAGGCGCGAACGCACGTGATGCACGCGCGCCTTGTACGCGTCGGCGACACCCTCGGCCGCGGCGACCCGTTCGGCGCGTTCGATGTAGGCATGCGAGGCCTCGAGGTCGCCCGCCTCGAAGGTGGCCCAGGAGAGATACGTCATCGCGGGCAGCAGGTATTCGTGGTCCGGGCCGTAGACCTCGGTCAGGATCTCGAGCGCCTCGGCGAGCGTCGTACGCGCCTCGTCGAAGCGGCCGAGGCGCAGGTACAACAGACCCAAATTGCTGAGCTTGACGCCGACCTGGCGATGGCGAGGACCGAACGTCTCGCGCAGGCGTGCGATGCCGGTGCGGTAATTCTGCTCGGCCTCGTCGTAACGGCGCAGATCGAGCAGCATGTCGGCGAGCGTGACCAGCGCACGCGCCGTGTCGGGCGCCTTGTCGCCGAGCGCCTCGCGATTGAGCGCGACCGCATCACGCGCCGCGTCGACGGCGCGCTCCAGGCGCTGGCTCGCCGACTCGTGATCCGCCTGCAGCAGGCTCATCTCTGCGAAGAAGCGGGGATCTGTCGCGAAAAGCTCCTGACGCAACCGTGTGATTACCGCGTAGTGCGGATCGGCCTCGGCTGGACGCTGCAGGTTGCCGAGACTGATCGCCGCCGCGGCGTGCGCATAGGCAAGGTCGAGATCGTCTTGTTGCCCGGTGGCAGCGATGATGGCCTCCGCCTCCCGCAGACTGCGCTCGGTCTCCGAGATGTCCGCAGCGTCGAGCGCACTCGCAGCGCTGTCCTTGAGCGTGCGTGCGAACAGGGTCGGCTCGTCGGCACCCGGCTCGCGGAACGTGGCGAGGGCACGGTCGTACAGCGCACGCGCGGCCTCGTAGAGGCCGAGCCCCTGATACGAACGCGCCATCGTCGCCTCGAGCTGCGCCCGCGTGCGCGCCTCGAGGCGCGTTTCCTTGTCGAGGCGCGCGACACCGCGGTCGAGCAGCTCGCGCGCGCTGAGATCGGGCTCGCCGGTCTCCTGCGGGTTCGCGCCGCGGAACAGGTCCTGCAGGAAGCCCGCGATCACGAGGGCCTGGTCCCTCTCGGTCGCGATGCGACGGTTCTTGTCGGCGAGATCGACCACGTAGTACGCCGAGGCGACCAGCATCGCGAGCGCCGCCAGCGACGCGGCCCAGTTGCGGCGCAGGAACTTGTGCGTGCGGTAGCCGAGGCTGCCGCGGTGTGCACGCACGGGGCGACCGGCCAGCCAGGCTTCGAGATCCTGCGCGAAGGCCTGCGGCGAGGCGTAGCGCTCGACCTCGACTGTGGCCATTGCCTTGGCGACGATGCGCGCGAGGTCACCGCGCAGCTGCGCGCGCAGGCGTTCGGGCGAGGTGCCTCGTGCGAGCGCGACCTCGCGCCGGCGTGCCTCGGGCACGGCCTGCACGGTCAGGTCGAGGCGAGGCAGGCGGTGCGCCGGATCGGCCTGGCGCAGGTCGTGCGCGGCATGGCCGGCGAGCAGCTCGTACAGCAGCAGGCCGATCTGGTAGACATCGCTCGGCGTGCCGACCGGATCGCCGCGGCGCTGCTCGGGGCTCGCGTACGCCGGCGTCATCGCGAAGGTCTGGGTCTGGCGCAGGTCGCCCTGGCCGACCAGGCGCGCGATGCCGAAATCGAGCAGCTTGGGCGTGCCGTCCTCGGCCACGAGCACGTTGGCCGGCTTGATGTCGCGATGCACGACGAGATTCTGGTGCGCGAACTGCACGGCCGCGCAGATCGGCAGCAGCAGGCGCACGCGCGCGCGCACGTCGAGCCGGTGGCGGTCGCACCAGGCCGTGATCGGCTCGCCGGCCACGTACTCGAGCGCGAACCAGGGCTGGTCGCCGCTCGCGCCGCCGTCGTAGAGCTGGGCGATGTTGGGATGGCCGAGCCGCGCGAGGATGTCGCGCTCGCGCCGGAAATGCCGGTCCGGCCGCAACCAGCCGCCGCGCAGCAGCTTCAGGGCGACCCGGCGCTCGAAGGCACCGTCGGCGCGCTCGGCGAGCCACACCGCGCCCATGCCGCCGGAGCCGAGCGGGCGCAGCAACCGGTACGCGCCGAACAGGTCACCGGCCTGGAACGCATCGGCCGGCGCCGCGCGCTCGGGCTCGGTCTCGTCGTCGTGGCCGACCGCGTCGGCTCCGTCGAGCAGCTGCAGCACGCGTCGCTCGAGTTCGGCGTCACCGCCGGCGAGACGGCGCACGCACGCAAGGCGCTCGGCCGGGTCATCGACATCGAGCGCGTCGCGTGCAATGTTGAGCGTGCGCTGGGTCAGCAGGTCCATGCAGCCTCCGTGGCGGATCGCACGCCCGCACCCGGCGCGAGGGAAAGGTCAGCTTTGCGCGCTGTTTCTCGTACGGCTCGTCGCACACACCACCCACCGAGGAATTCGATCATGCTCGACAGCGAACTTCAAACCGCCGGCGCGGCTGGCGCGCACGCCCCCGTGCTCGATACCGACGCGCTGCTGCGCCACCTCGCCGAGGCCCTCCCGCGCCGCGGCGGTCGCTGGCGCATCGCCTCGCTCAAGGCGGAGCTGCCGGCATCCGGCCATCGTCTCGCTAAAGCCACCAGCGAGCCTTCCGCACCCAAGAAGGACGAGGACAAGGAGCAGGATCCCGCACCGACGCCCGACAGCGCGCCGATCAGACCCGGCGCACCGAAGATCGAGGTCGTCTACGAGTGGCAGGAAGCCTGAGGCACCGGCCGGCCGCGCCCGACCGGCGCGGCCACTCCGCTCACGCGCGCATGCGCTCCTGCAGCCACGCCTTGGCCAGCGACCAGTCGCGGTAGACGGTGCGTTCGTCCACTTCGAGCACGGCGGCTGCCTCGGCCACGCTGAGGCCGACGAAGTAGCGCAGCTCGACCACGCGCGCCATGCGCTCGTTGGCGACCGACAACTCCTCGATCGCCGCGTCGAGCTGGTGCAGGTCGGTCTCCTGCGGGATCGGCAGCTGCATCGCCTCGAGGAAACTCTCGCGCTTCCAGTCGCCACCGTGCTTCTCGCTCGCCGCGCGACGCGCGCGGTCGATGAGGATCTGGCGCATGATGCGCGCCGCCGTGCTGAAGAGGTGCTTGCGATTGGCGAGGTCGACGTGGTCGGCATCGAGCAGGCGCACGAACACCTCGTTGAGCAGCGCGGTCGGCTGCAGGGTGCGATGCCCCTGGTGCGCACGCAGCTCGCTCGCGGCGAGCGAACGCAGCTCCGCATAGACCTGAGGCAACAGGTTGTCGAGCGCGCGGCTTTCGCCGGCACTCCACCGTTGCAGAAGCTCGGTCGTCGTCCCCGTCCCCGTCATGCCCGTCGCGCGTGCCACTGGCCAGCGCGTGTTGTATCACGGCGCCTGCGCGGGTTCAGCTGTTGCGGTCGCAGGGCGCGATCGAGCTTCGTGGCGCCGAGGCATCGCGCCAGCTGTCCGCCACATCCGTTCCGGCGCCGCGGTGCGCGTGATGGCGACCGGCTCCCGCATCGTTCGACCGGGCATCCTCCCGGCGTTTGCATGGATGGAAGGCAGGCATGCATCACCGCCGTCCCGTGCATTCCTCCAGGAAACCCTCCCCACGCGAGAGACACCGGAGCGCGGCGTGACGTCGAAGCACAGCGCGCTACCGGTTCCCTGCCACGCCTGATCGACGAGGCGACGCCGCACTTCGCCGTCGGACGCTGCAACCCCGGCGCATCCACCGGTATCCCGGTCCCCGCGCGATCACCACGGCACGGGAACACGAATGCCCCTGATTTTCGGGCGTCCCCGAGACGACGACGCCCACGCGACCAGCACGTGGGATCGGATCGCGCGTGACCCGACGCCCTCCTCCGAGCGAAGCCCATGCCCCTGCCCGCCTCACCTTCCGCCGCTCACCCCGCACCGACCCTGTTTGCCCGATCGCGCCGATGGTTCTCCACGTCACGCACGGGCCATTGGCTCGCCGCGCTGCTGTTCGTGGCTCTGCCGTTCCTGGCCGCGAACGTGCTGACGAGACTGCTGCTGCCCGATCCCGACCTGCGCGACCTGCGCAACCTGATCAAGCTCGTGGTGCTCGGTGTCGCCTACTGGGCGTTCGTGCGCGTGTACGAGCGGCGCGACGTGCACGAGTTGTCGGCTCGCCACGCGATACCCGAACTGTTGTCCGGCCTCGTGCTGGGTGGCCTGTTGTTCTCGGGCGTGGTCGCCGTGCTCGCGGCGGTCGGTGCGTATGCGATCGCGTCCGTCGGCACGCTCGGCGACCTCGGCGCCGTGGCCGCCGACATGCTGCCGAAGATCGCCGCCGGCGCCTTGGTCGAGGAGCTGGTGTTCCGTCTCCTGCTGCTGCGGCTTCTCGAACGTTCGATCGGCACCGTATGGGCGCTGGTGCTCTCGAGCCTGGTCTTCGGCCTCGCCCACCTCGGCAATGACGGCGCCACGCCGCTCGTGGCGATCATGCTCGGCGCGGAGCTCGGCCTGCTGTTCGGTGCGGCCTACGTGTTGACGCGTCGACTCTGGCTGTGCGCGGCGCTGCACCTGTCCTGGAACTTCACGCAAGGCGCGATCTTCTCGATCGCGGTGTCGGGCCAGACCGGCGAGGGCTGGATCCGCGGCGCGCCGTCCGGCCCCGCATGGCTGACCGGCGGCGCGTTCGGGGCAGAAGGCTCGGTCGTCGCCGTGGTCCTGTGCCTGATCGCCACGGGCATCCTTCTGGGCCTGACACAGCGGCGTCGCGGATCGTGTTAAAGGCCACTGGAAGATCCACCGCCCGGGAGCGAGCCAAGACCCACTGCTTCGACAGAATCTGGATGCCCTGGATGTCGCCTATTCTTCTTTAAGGGAATGCCCACGGCCATTGGAGACTCGGCCGAACGGGAGCCTGAAACTAGCGGGTGGCCCCGACGCCGTGTCGCCGGCTGCTGTAAGGTTCATCCAACGGCTGATCCGTGTCCAACGTTGATGTTGCAGGCGCTAGCCTGCGTGAAGAGCGTAGAAGATCCGTGACCCGGCTCGGGCATCGTGCTCGCTCGGAATGCGGGTGCCCCAGCTCTACGCTCAGATCTCTCCTTGGTGGGTGTACCGGATCTCTCCTCTCGCGCCGTTTGCCTATACGGCGGCCAACCAAACCAGGAAAACGGCAAGCATGATTTCACAACACATAAGGAACCAGTAAGTCTTAGGCTCAGATGACCTGTCGGCACTAAAAGCCTCTCCACTGAACCACTCAACCTTCCCGCCAGCCAAAGAACGAACGACTGACACAAATAAAAGAAATGACAGGACGTAGAGGGATATATCAAGCATCGTCGCGATCCAATTAGTTCATCTTTTTATCTACTGCGGCAGAAATAATTTCACCCGATACATCCTGAATAACATACTGAGACGCCTCATCTGGAAACTCCTCTGCAGCTTCAGCACCAATCCTGAAAACTCTTCCCCTCAGCGAAGTCACTGGCAGACCAGGATTTCCAGTCACTGTAGTGGTAGTTAAAGCCTTGGCTGGCGCCTGAAGCACCTGCCCCGCCACCATCCCAGCGGCATTAACTCCCCCGGCAATGAGCGCTTTTTTAGTGTCAATTGGTCCATCACTGGTCATTGCTTGATTTGCAACATTGCCGGCGGCACCTGCTGCTGTTGTGGTGCATTCGGGACCCGGTGCATTCGGGACGGTGCATTGACGGTGCATTCGGGAGACGGTGCATTCGGGACAGCCATGATCTCGACATCGGGGTGCATTCGGGACAGCCATGATCTCGACATCCGCTTACAGTCGCAATCGGTAGGTTCCTACAGACATGTAGCGCGCATCGGTCGACCATGCATGTCATGACCACTGCACGCCATCGCCTCGTCGACCGGAATCAGTCCGGGTTCTACCACTGCATCTCGCGGTGCGTGCGGCGTGCCTGGCTCTGCGGTGTCGATGCGCTGAGCGGGCGGTCGTTCGAGCACCGTCGCAAATGGGTCGAGCAGCGACTGCTCGAGTTGGCGGACATTTTTGCGGTCGGACTCTACGCCTACGCGGTGATGAGCAACCACACCCACGTCGTGCTGCGGGTCGATCCGCGGACCGCGCGGGCGTGGTCCGATGAGGAGGTCGCCGTTCGGTGGGTCCGGCTTTTCCCTGCGCGCATCGACGGCATGGTCGATACGGAGCGTTGTCGCGAGAAGGAAGGCGCCCTTCTTCGCAACGCGGATCGCCTGGCGACATGTCGCGAGCGCTTGGGCGATCTTTCGTGGTTCATGCGCGCGCTCAACGAGCCGATCGCGCGTCGCGCGAACGAAGAAGATGCCTGCACGGGGCGCTTCTGGGAGGGGCGCTATACCTGCCAGGCGCTACTGGACGAAGCGGCCGTGCTCGCCTGCATGAACTACGTCGACCTCAACCCGGTTCGCGCTGGCATCGCCGAGGATCTACCGCGATCCCATCACACCGGAGTCAAGCGGCGCATCGAAAATCTCGGCGAGCATGATGCCGCGGCACCACTCCCTGCGCTCGCGGGTATCGAACCGGGTTTCGCGGTGCTTGCGATCAGCACGGCATCGTATCTGGATCTGGTCGACTGGACAGCGCGGCTGACGCGCCCCGACAAGCGCGGGCACATCACGGCAGACACGCCGCCCATCCTGCAGAAGCTCGGGCTGCGCGACACGGCGTGGGAGCGCCACGTGCTAGGGATTGAAACGCGCTATTCCCGCGCGGTCGGATCGGCACAGAGCCTGATCGACAAGGCCGCCGTGATGGGACAGCGATGGCTCAAGGGCGTAAGTGCGGCGCGAAGGCTCGTCCGTACGGAAGCCTGAAACGACCGCGCGGCCCCGATGCCGTGTCGCGGCCTGCTGAAAGACTCATCCAACGCCTGATCCGTGTCGACCGTTGACGTTGCAGAGGTCCGCCTGCGTGAAGAGTACCGAAGATTCGCGACCCGACTCGACCGTTGTGCTTGCTCGCTCGGAACGGAACGGAATGTGGGTGTCCCAGGTCTAGGTGTCCCAGGTCTAGGAGGCGCGTTCGGCGCGGAAGGCTCGGTCGTCGCCGTGGTCGTGTGCCTGGCTGCGGCACTGACGCGGCGGCTGTGGCTGTGCGCGGCGCTGCACCTGTCCTGGAACTTCACCCAAGGCGCGATCTTCTCGATCGCGGTATCCGGGCAGACCGGCGAGGGCTGGATTCGCGGCAGTCTTTCCGGCCCCGCATGGCTGACCGGCGGCGCGTTCGGGGCCGAAGGCTCGGTGGTCGCGGTGGTCGTGTGTCTGGTCGCCACGGGCATCCTTCTGAAGCTCGCGCGGCAGGTCCATCGACCTTGGCACCGGAAGACCGACGCCTGAGAGCGAGCGACCCCAGGCATCTGCGGCAGGCGTGGTGCCATTCCGGCCCCCATGCCAGGCGAGCGGCTTGGCGACCGATACCGCGCGACTCGCCGCTGCGGCCGATTCGCCCGGATCGGCACGCGGGTGTAGCATCGACGGTCTTGCCGTGCGGTTGCGCGCACGGTGCCTCGACGGTCCGTTCCAGGGGATTCATTCATGTCCATCCGTATCCGACTCGCGGCGGCCTTGGCTGCTGCGTTCTCGCTTTGCCTTGCCTCGACGGCTTCCGCCGCCACGCGCGACCTATGGCTCGACACGCCGAACCGCGCGCTGCCGGCCGATGTCGAGGCACCCGACGCGTACCGCGCCCTGAGCCTCGACTTCCGCGCGATGGAAGCCGAGATCGCGCGCGGCGGCATCGGCCTCACGCTGTCCGTGCCGCGACCGGACGGCGGCTTCGCCGACCTCGTGCTCTCGGATTCCGGCACGATGCCGCCCGAACTCGCGGCCAGGTACCCGCGCATCCGCAGCTTCCGCGCGACCACGCCGGAGGGCCTGCGCGCGCGCGTGGACCTGTCGCCGATCGGCCTCAACATCATGGTGTTCGACCACCACGACGTCTGGGTGGTGCGCCCGGTGCGCTTCGGCGAGGGCAGCGAGTACGTCGCGTTCTCGCGTCGCGACGCCGAGTTCGCGCGCGAGCCGTTCAACTGCGGCGTGCACGGCGAGTATCCGACTGCGCTCGTACCGGGACCGACGCCGGCGACCACCACCGGCGTCATCAAGCGCACCTACCGCGCCGCGGTCGCCGCGAACAGCCCGTACGTCACCGCGATCGCCGCACCGGCCGCGCCGACCGTCGAGATCGGCCTCGCCGCCGTCGTCGTCGCGATGAACCGCGTCAACGAGGTCTACGAGAACGATCTGTCGATCCACATGACGCTGGTGCCGAACAACGACCTCGTCATCTACCCGACCTCGGCGACCGACCCGTACTCGAACGGTACCGGTGCGCTGAACCAGAACACGGGCAACCTCAACGCCGTGATCGGCTCGGCCAACTACGACATCGGCCACGTGTTCACGACCGGCAGCGGCGGCGTCGCCGGCCTCGGCGTGGTGTGCAGCGCGAGTGGAAAGGGACGCGGTACGACGGGCCTGTCGAGCCAGGCCGCGCTCACCAGCGACGTGTTCTACATCGACTACGTCGCCCACGAGATGGGCCACCAGTTCGGTGGCAACCACACGTTCAACAACAGCTGCGGCGGCAACCGTTCGACGAACTCGGCCTACGAGCCGGGCAGCGGTTCCACGATCATGGCCTACGCGGGCATCTGCGCGCCGGACCTGCAGAACAACTCCGACCCGTACTTCCACGCGCGCAGCCTGCAGGAGATCGGCACGTTCTCGAGCAACGCCTCGACCGGCGGCTCGTGCTCGGTCAACGAGCCCAACCATGCCTCGCCAGTCGTCGCACCGCTGACCAACATGACGATCCCGTCGCGCACGCCGTTCGTGCTCAGCGGCAGCGCCACGAGCACGGCGCCGAACGCCTCGCTGACCTACAGCTGGGAGCAGTACGACCTCGGTGCCGCGACCACCAACATCGCCGTCGATCCGGGCAACGGCCCGATCATCCGCTCGCTGACGCCGACCGCCTCGGGCGTGCGCACGGTACCGAAGTTCGAGAACCTGATCAGCGGGGCGACGATGGTCGGCGAGCTGCTGCCGACCACCGAGCGAAACCTCACGTTCCGCCTCACCGTGTTCGACAACGCGCCGACCGGCGGCACCTCGGAGAGCCGTGACGTCACTCTCGCCGTCAAGGCCGCGGCGGGTCCGTTCGCGGTCACCGCTCCTGCCGCAGGCACGGTGTGGAACGGCCTGTCCAATCCGCAGCAGCTCGTCACCTGGAACGTGGCCGGCACCGACGCCGCTCCGATCTCGTGCGCAGCCGTCGACATCGACCTCTACACCGGCGGCCCGTTCACGAGCAGCGCGGCCATGCTCGCGACCGCGGTGCCGAACACGGGCAATGCGACCGTGAACGTACCCAATGTCGATTCGACGACCGCACGCGTGCGGGTGCGCTGCACGAACAACATCTTCTTCGCGATGAGCCCGGGCAACTTCGAGGTCATCGGCTCCGACATCCTGTTCGCCGACGGCTTCGATCCTGCGGTCGTGCCGACCTTCCCGCCGACGCTGGCGAAGGCGTTCTCGCCCACCAGCATCCTCGTGAATGCCCCGAGCACGCTGACGATCACGCTGTCGAACCCGAACGCCACGCCGGCAACACTGACGGCCGCGCTGGTCGACACGTTCCCGACCGGCCTCGTCGTCGCGCCGACGCCGAACGCCGCGACCACGTGCCCGGGCGGCACGGCGACCGCCACCACTGGCGCGGGTTCGGTGTCGCTGTCGAGCGGCGCGACGATCCCGGCCAACGCGAGCTGCACGCTGTCGGTCGCGGTCACCTCGGCCACCGAAGGCAGCTACGCCAACACGATCGCGGCCGGTGCGCTGCAGACCGACGTCGGGAACAACGCCGGTGCCGCGAACGCGACGCTGACCGTCACCAACCCGGCCAACAACGTGGTCTGCTCGGCGCCACTGAACCATGCCGTCGCGAACAACACCAACGGTACGGCGATCAACTGGATCACCGGTTCGATCGTCGATGCCGATCCCACCACCGGCTACGACATCAACCTCTACGGCAACGCCACGGGCTTGACGGTGTGGTGGAACAACTCGCCGGCGATCAGTGCGGGCGTCGCGGCATCCACGACCTCGTCGGATCTCTCGGTTCTCGCCGCCGGGGCCTCGGTAGGCCCGTCCTCGGTGTTCTCGCGCACGAACGGCGCGATGACCGCCTGGCGCGCCGGCACCGCCACGGGCAGCATGGGCTTCCGTTTCAACTGCTCGTCGCTCGGCACCTCGCCCTCGGGCACGTGCTACGGCTACCTGCGCATGACCACCACCAGCGCGACCGGCTTCCCGGCCACGCTCAACAGCTACTGCTACGACCGCAGCGGCGCGGCGATCACGGTCGCGGCGCCGTAACCACCCGGCCGAGCCGCGGCACCGCGAGGGTGCCGCGGTGAAACCCAACTCACGCCCCGTGTCGCGAGACACGGGGCGTTTTTCTTGCGTGGCCCGAAGACCCGCGAGGCGAACACCGGTATCGCGGACGGTCGCGAGCGGTGCCGTCGTTGCGGGACGGCATCCCGGCAGCGCATCGTCGCTCGCCTCCTTCGGCCGTCCTGCCTAGCGTTCGGAGGCATCCGGCGTCGGCCGACGCTGTACGCGTCGCGTCGCGTCACGGCACGCTCGCCAGCGGGACGAACAGCAGCATCAGCGCGAGACCCGTCAGCACCGCCAGCACGAACGCGACGAGCGTGAGCAGGAGCGCGCGTGACCATCCGAAGGCGACGCCGCGCGCATCCGTCACGCGCCCACGGAAGAATCCGCCGCCGAGCAACACGCACAGGGCGAGCCCGAGGGCCGAGGCGACGATTTCCGGCACATGCGGCGCAAGCCAGGCCATGCCTGCGCCGACGAGCATCGACACGAGCAGCAACAGTCCCGCATAGGCGAAAGCGTGCCGCCACGCGAGCCGCGCGCGACCGAACAGCAAAGCGGCGAGCTTCGCGAACGCGGCGTGGACCAGCACGAACAGAGCGGCTGGAATCACCCACAACAATACGTACAGGCCGCTCATCGTCGATCCCCCCGAATGCCCTCAACGTCCGGCGAGTATGCGGTGCGCGATCGGCGATACGCAGCGTTGTCGCGCCGACGCATTCCGGGCCGGCGACCCGGGGATGAGCGAGAATGACCGAAGCACACCACAGCGGTGTGCCCGCAAGGCTCTCGACCCGACACGTGACGGAGAGCTCCCACACGACACGCCGAGACCGACACATGGGTTCCCGCTCCACCGACGACCGCGAGCGACGCGACGCGTTGCACCCACGCAACCGCCACCAGGGTCGTTACGATTTCAAGCGTCTCGTGCGCGCCTGCAAACCGCTCGAAGCGTTCCTGATCCGCATGCCCGCGGGCACGACGAGCATCGACTTCAGCGATCCGCGCGCCGTGCGCCTGCTCAACCGTGCGTTGCTCGCGGCCGACTACGGCATCGCGCAGTGGGAGCTTCCCGAAGGTTACCTGTGCCCGCCGATCCCGGGTCGCGCCGACTACGTGCACGCACTCGCCGACCTGCTGGCCGAGTCACGCAGCGGCACGATCCCGCGCGGTCCCGGCGTGCGCCTGCTCGACATCGGCACCGGCGCGAGCGCGATCTATCCGCTCGTCGCGCATGCCGAGTACGGCTGGCACGTGCTCGGCAGCGACATCGACGCGACCGCACTGCGCGCCGCCGAGACGAACGTGCACGCGAACCGCCTCGACGCGGCGATCGAACTGCGCCGTCAGGCTTCGCACACGGCGATCTTCGAGGGTGTCGTGCGTGCCGGCGAGCGCTTCGACGCGACGCTCTGCAATCCACCGTTCCACGCCTCGGCGGCCGACGCCGCACGCGGCAGCGCACGCAAGTGGCGCAACCTCGGCCGCGGCGGCAGCGCACGACGGCCCGCGCTCAATTTCGGCGGCCAGTCCAACGAGCTGTGGTGCAAGGGCGGCGAAGTCGCGTTCGTCGGCCGCATGATCGACGAGAGCGTCGCCAAGCGCGACCAGGTGCTGTGGTTCACGAGCCTCGTCGCGACGTCGGACCACCTGCGCGACCTGCGCGCACGCCTTGCCAGGACAGGCGCTGTCGACGTGCGCGAGATCCCGATGTCGCAAGGTGCCAAGCAGAGCCGGTTCCTCGCGTGGACATTCCACGCTGCGGCGCAGCGAATGGCGTGGGGCGACTGAGCCCGCCCAGTCCCGGCGGATGAATCGCAATCGACGCACATCGGCTGGTTGGCCAAGGCGGAGCCGACGCGTGCGCGCTCTCATCTCGTCCTTGATCCGCAGAACTCACGGCGCTACACGCCTCTCGCCGCGCCGCTCTCCGGCTGCTTCAGTTGTGTCTGTCCCGGATCTTCCTGGTCGTCATGCGAAGCGACGCGTCATCCGCGGCGGTGACACCGCGCACGGCGGAGTCACCTGCGGTGGTTCCGCCCGACCCTCGATGCCGAAGCACCGCGACGCGAGTCTGCGGTCGTAGGGCGGAACCCGCGAAGCGGATTCCGCCGCCATGCGAAACGACGCGTCATCCGCGGCGGCGACACTGCATACGGCGGAATCACCTGCGGTAATTCCACCCTATCTTCACCCATCATTAATAATAATGTCCCCATATCCCTGCCTTTAGCGACGCCCCAGACTCTCCGCCGCGTCCTCCGCAAGCCTCCGCCCCCGCGCACGGCGGATAGTGCTCTATTGAAAAACCATCAATAAGCCAGCCAGGAACCATATCCATGCCGCCATGGTAGCCAACAGCATCACCGCGTGGCTGATGGCGAAGAATCTTACCCTGAAATCCATCTTCGGATGCCCTAGAGCAAACAACGCAGCCCTGAACGCAAACAAGTCGGCGAGAACAAGAACTCTGGCGGGAACCAGTTTTCTGGCGCATTCCTTTTTGCCAAAGGCTGACATCAGGATCATCCTGAGCACAAGAACAGAAAGTGTGCCTGCAGATGCAAAAAGACCTATGACGAACGTTATTCCAATATCAGCCTCATCGTGCGCGCGGTTCATCAGCGCGCCTTCTTGATGGAATAGTCATCATCCTTCGCCGAGCGCCTGAAAGTACTTGTGATGCTGGCGCCATCCTTGTCGACAACGGCGGTCGCGAGGCATGTGGAGGAATCATTGTCCTCACGATCCTTGCAATCGTACTCGAATTGAACGATGGGCCGACCTTCGATGTCACCGCGAAAGAGTACAAGATGACCGGGAACGATCAGGTATTCGTCCCCGAACGATGAATTCTTGATCTGATAAGTATCAGAACCTGTGTCGACACGCATCGAACACTCCATGGCCGGATCGCAGGTCACTTGCACGGACGATCCATCTGCGTACGTCACGGAGACCCCTCTCCTCCGGTCCTCCATGGGAGCAACCGCGAGAACAGTGCCCGAAAGCGCCAACAATATTGCGGCTGACGCGACCTTCATCAGTCACCACCTTTCTGGACACGATACCTGTCCCTCATCAGAAAACAGACTCCGTTCAAATCCGTCTTGACGATCATGATCGCGACTCGTCCGAATCACGCTCACCCTTGTTTTCGTAACCCAGAAGACCGGCCACGTACGTGGCCACGAAAATGGCGGCCGTACGTACCCCGACAAGATAGAATGCAATCACGCAGACGAACGAAGCACCATCAAGAGCCGCCCTCAGATCATTCCATACATGGCTTATGAAGATGACGCCTGCAACATAAACAAGAAAGGGAATCGCAGAAAGAATTCCACCCACAGCACCTACCCCATGTGATTAAAAAGCCGCCACGCTTTAGCCGGCATCGTGTGATGACGCATCGTCACCGGCGCGCGAGAACTGCTTCACGACCACGATACGCCGAACCGATGCCGTGATATCCACACAAACCCATTCCTTCCTGCGCCCTTCACGCGGGCATGAGCATCAAGGCCGGAGTCCGCCCGCCAGGAACAACACAGGCCTTGTCATAACCCCGTTCTCGCCTCGCTGAATCGTAAGCTCTCCCGGTGCGCGCCCCCCATCCATCCGGAGCATCCTGAAACTGCATTCGGAGAACAAGGATTCGAACCACGTTTTTCCATGCCCGCCGATCATCGTTCCGACGAACCGAAAAGGTAGAGCACATTGCCGTGTTCCCAGTCATTCCGGATCGCATCCGCATCCCTGTACGACGCAAACAGACCCTTCACGCAGCCACCGGATTCGATCGTCCAGCAGATGTCGTGGCGGTGGACTTCCCGTGCAGGATCCAGCACATCGGTATCGGCGACGCGGTACAGCAGGACGCGCTTCCAGCGGAGCGGCACGAGTTCTCGGGTCGAGGTGATGAGCATGGGAGCGTCGGTGAAACCATGGTCGACGATCACCAGCAGGAACCCGTCGGCTGCATGGTCGTGCAACAGCTTCGACGCGGTGTCGAGCATGGCCGAAGCGGATCGCATGCGTTCGTCGAAGGATCCGGCCACGTCGATGCATCCGGTGATGTCGACGTAGCCCGGCATGCTGCGCGACGAGAGAACGCGAACGGCTTCCTCGACGCTCACGGCTGGCGTCCACCTGGCGAGCCTCGCTGCGGGAGCGACCGGAAACCACATCGTCCCTTGCGCGCTCGAAGCGTCATCGTCATCCCGTCCCCGTGCCGAGGCATCGAACCTAGCATGCCCGGCACGGACACGCCGTATGACGCCGATTACGGCTTCGATTCGCACGCACGGCCATGTCGTCCATCGCATGTTTCCGCGCTTGGTATGCTTGCCTGCTCCACCGCACCGAGCGACGCCATGCCCGACACGTTTCCCACCCTCGCCTTCCTCGGCGGCGGCAACATGGCGCGCAGCCTCGTCGGTGCGCTGCTGCGCGACGGGCGCCCTGCAGCGTCGATCGTCGTGGTCGAGCCGCATGCGGGCACACGCGAGGCGCTGCACGCCGACTTCGGCGTGGCCGTGCATGCGGAAACCGACGCCGCGATCGCGCATGCGGCAACTCTCGTGCTCGCGGTGAAGCCGCAGGTGATGCCCGAGGTGTGCCGGGCTGCCGCGGCAGTGCTCGGCGACGCGCGACCGCTCGTGATCTCGATCGCGGCGGGGCTTCGACTCGAACAGATCGACGGTTGGCTCGGCGGCGGTTTCCCGGTCGTGCGCTGCATGCCGAACACGCCGGCACTGATCGGCGAAGGCGCGACGGGCCTGATCGCGAACCCGGCCGTCGCGGCGGCGCATCGTGCCGAGGCCGAGGCGATCCTCGGCAGCGCAGGCATCACCGCGTGGATCGACGACGAAGCACTCATGGACACGGTGACCGCGTTGTCGGGATCCGGTCCGGCCTACGTGTTCCTGTTCATCGAGTCGCTCGAGGACGCCGCCGTCGCACAAGGCCTGGCGCGCGAGACCGCGCGGACGCTCGCGATCCAGACCGTGCTCGGCGCCGCGCGCATGGCGCGCGAGAGCGACGAACCGCCGTCGCGCCTGCGCGAGCGCGTGACCTCGCCGAACGGCACGACCCAGGCGGCGCTCGAGCAGTTCGCCGCCGACGGTTTCCGTGACGTCGTGGCGCGCGCACTCGATGCCGCCGCGCGACGCGGGCGCGAACTCGCCGGAGGTGCGCGATGAACTACTTCGCCAATGCGGGACAGCTGCTGATCGCGTTCGTCTTCGGCATCCTCGTCACGCTGGTCGTGCTGCGCGTGCTGCTGCAGGTCGTGCGCGCGAACTTCTACAACCCGATCTGCCAGATGCTCTACAAGGTGACCAACCCGGTCCTCATGCCGATGCGCCGCGTGGTGCCGTCGTGGCGCAACCTCGACGTCGCCGGCATCGTGCTCGCGTGGCTGCTGCTGCTCGTCGAGCGCACGCTGTCGTTCGCGCTGGCCGGCAGCGTGCCGAACATCGCCGGCCTCGCGATCATCGCGCTGGCGGACCTGATCGGCTTCGTGCTCGTGCTCTACATCGTGCTGATCATCGTCCGCGTGGTGCTCGGCTTCGTGAACGCCGATGCGCGCCAGCCCGCGGTACCGCTCGTCTACCAGCTGACCGAACCCGTGCTCGCGCCGGTGAAGAAGCGCCTGCCCTCGTTCGGAGGCCTCGACTTCTCGCCGATGGTCGTGACGCTCGTGATCGCGCTCGCGCGCATCCTCGTGGTCGCGCCGATCTTCGACCTCGGCCTGCGCATCGGCATGGGACTCTGACGCCATGGGTGAACAACGTTTCGGCGACCTCGTCGTCCATTTCAATGCGCTGCCGACGATGGCGCTCGGCGAGGCGATGGCGCGCGAGTACGGCATCGCGCGCTCCGACCGCAAGGGCCTGCTCAACGTCTCGGTGCAGCGTGACGGCGAAGGCGGCACGAGCACCGCGGTCGCGGCGCGCGTGCAGGGCGAGGCGGCCAACCTCATGGGCCGCAAGCAGGCACTCTCGTTCCGCGCCGTGCCGGGCGCCGAAGTGAGCTACCTCGCGACGTTCGACGCGATCGGTCCGGACACGTACACGTTCGCGCTGACGATCCTGCCCGACGGCGCGGAGCGCTCGCTGGCCGTGCGCTTCAACCACAACGTCAGCGACTGACGCCTGCACCCGCGACACCGTCGCGGGCTGCCGGCTCAACCCGGGCCGGGCTTCGCGTGTGCGACCTCGGCAATGCGTGCGTGCAGCGCATCGAGTCCGTCGAACAGCGCAGCGGGCCCCGGCTGCAGGATGATCGGCGACTTGATCTCGTGCAGCGAGCCGCCGCGCACGGCCGGGATCGCGCCCCAGCCCGGGCGCGCAGCGACCTTGTCGGGACGGAAGCGCTTGCCGCACCACGAGCCGAGGATCAGGTCCGGACGGCGGCGAACGATCTCGCTGCTGTCGGCGATGATGCGATCGCGCGCGAGCGATTGCGCGGCGAGCTCGGGGAACACGTCGTCACCGCCGGCGATGCGCACGAGTTCGGCGACCCAGCGGATGCCGCTGATCGGCGGCTCGTCCCATTCCTCGAAGTAGACGCGTGGCCGCCACGGCAGCGCCGCGGCCGCACGCGCCACGGCATCGAGATGGGCCTGCGCGCGCGCGGCATAGGCCTCGGCGGCCTGTGCCGCGCCGACCATCGCGCCGAGGCGGCGGATGTAGCCGAGGATGCCCTCGACCGAGCGATGGTTGCTGATCCACACCTCGACGCCGGCACGGATCAGCTCGCGTGCGATGTCGGCCTGGATGTCCGAGAAGCCGATGACGAGATCGGGCTCGAGCGCGAGGATCTCGGGCAGCTTGGCGCTCGTGAACGCCGAGACCTTGGGCTTTTCCTTGCGCGCCCGCGGCGGACGCACCGTGAAGCCCGAGATGCCGACGATGCGGTGGTCCTCGCCGAGCGCGTAGAGGACTTCGGTCGGCTCCTCGGTGAGGCAGACGATGCGGCGCGGGAACGGATCACCGCTCACGGGTACAGCAGGCCGCGCGTCCAGGTGCCGTCCGCGAGCGTATAGCGCACGCGCTCGTGCAGGCGGAAGCCCGCGCCGTACCAGAACTCGAGCAGGTCGGGCTGCAGCACGTAACCACCCCAGTGCGGCGGGCGCGGCACTGCGCCGTCGGCGAAGCGTTCCTCGAACGCGGCGACGCGCGCCTCGAACGTGTCGCGATCGGGCAAGGGCTGGGACTGCAGCGACGCCCACGCGCCGATCTGGCTCAGGCGCGGGCGAGAGGCGAAGTAGGCGTCCGATTCGCCGTCACCGAGCGGCACGACGTTGCCCTCGGCACGCACCTGGACCTGCTCGCGCAGGTGCTTCCAGTGCAGCGTGAGCGCGGCCTGCGGATGCGCGGTGAGCTGTCCGCCCTTGGCGCTGTCGCGGTTCGTGAAGAAGCGCAGGCCACGCGCGTCGACGCCCTTGAGCAGCACGATGCGCGACGACACGCGTCCTTGCGCGGACACGGTCGCGAGGTTCATCGCGGTCGGCTCGGGTTCGCCGGCGACCTGCGCCTGCGCGAGCAGGTCGGTGAGCGTGTCGAGGGCCTGCTGGTACAGTGCGGACGAATCGTCGCGAGAGGGGTTTTCGGCATTCATGGGACGCCATGCTAGCAGCCCGCCGGCGGGCTACGACGACGCGCTCGTCGCCCGCGTGCTCGAGTCCGTCGCGACGTGGCGAGGCCGGCGGCGCCGGCCGTTCGTGCTCGGCCTGTCGGCACTGCAGGGCAGCGGCAAGAGCACGTTCGCCGCGCAGCTCGTCGCCGCGGCACGCGAACGCGGCTGGCGTGCGCTGGCGTTCTCGCTCGACGACGCCTACCTCGGCCGCCGCGATCGTGCGCGCCTCGCACGCGAGGTGCATCCGCTGTTCGCGACGCGCGGCGTGCCGGGCACGCACGATGTCGCGCTCGTCGAACGCACGCTCGCCGACCTCGCGCTCGCGTCGCCGGCTCGTCCCGCGCGCGTGCCGCGCTTCGACAAGGGCCGCGACACGCGCCTGCCGCCTTCGCGCTGGTACCGCGTCGCGGCCGTACCGGATCTCGTCATCCTCGAAGGCTGGTGCGTCGGCATCGGGCCGCAGGCGCCGGCTGCGCTCGCGCGTCCCGTCAATGCGCTCGAACGCGACGAGGATGCGGCGCGCATCTGGCGTTCGACCGTGAACGCCGCACTCACGGGCGATTACGCACGGCTGTGGTCACACCTGGATCGCCTGCTCGTGCTCGCGGCGCCGTCGTTCGACGTCGTCGTGCGCTGGCGCAACGAGCAGGAAGACGCGCTGCGCCGGCGTGGCGCGCCGCAGGCGATGTCACCCGCGCGCATCGCACGCTTCGTGCAGCACTACGAGCGCCTGAGCCGGCACGGCCTGCGCACGCTGCCGGCGCGTGCGGATCTCGTCGTGAGCCTCGATGCCTCGCGCCGTGTGCGCGGCGTGCGCAGGCGCGACTGACCGCGCTCAGCCGCCGACCGCGCGGCGCATGATGCGCACGAACTGCTCGATGTTGAGCGGCTTGGTCAGGTAATGGTCGGTACCCGCGGCGATCGCCGCGGCGCGCGCCTCGGCGGTCGGCGTCGCCGACAGCGTCACGATGCGCCCGCGGTAGCCTTGCGCGCGCAGGCGGAACACCACCGTGTTGCCCGACAGGCGCGGCAACTCGACGTCGACGAGCAGCACGTCCGGCGGGTTGGCGAGCGCCTCGGTGATCGCGGTGTCGGCATCGTGCACGACGCGCACGCGGAAACCGATGTCGACGAGCAGCATCTCAAGCAGCTGGGCGACGTCCGGATCGTCGTCGACGACGAGTGCGGAATGGCTGTGCATCCATGCCGCGCCTTCGGCGACCCGGTCGGCGTCACCGTTCTCGCGGCGCAGCGTCGGCAGCACGACGCGGAAGCACGTGCCCTGCCCCGTGACCGAGGTGAACGTGAGTTCGCCGCGCATCTGCTCGACGAGCCGCTTGACGATGCTCAGGCCGAGGCCCGCGCCCTTGCTGCCGTTGCGCACGCCGCGGTTGAACGGCACGAAGATGCGCTCGCGGAACTCCTCGGGAATGCCGATGCCGGTGTCGCGCACTTCGACCTCGAGCACGTCGCCGTGCCAGGCGAGGCGCGCGACGACACCGCCACGCGCGGTGTAGCGCACCGCGTTGGACAGCAGGTTCACGAGCACCTGGCGCACGCGCGTTTCGTCGAGGATCGGGCGCTGCTCGCCGCGATCCTCGAGCTCGATCAGGAACGCGAGGCCAAGGTCGGACGCGAGCGGCCGGAACATCGCGTCGAGGTCGTCGACGAGCGCCTGCAGCTCGATGCCCTCGGGATTGAGCAGGATGGCGCCCGACTCGCTGCGGCCGTACTCGAGCAGGTTCTCCGACAGCGTCAGCAGGTAGGTCGCGTTGCGGCGGATCGCACGCAGCGAGAGCTGGGTGTCGTCGTCGCGGTCGACGTGCTGTTCGAGCAGATGCAGGTAACCGAAGATCGAGGTCAGCGGCGTGCGGAAATCGTGGCTCAGCGTCGCGATGAGCGCATTCTTGAGCGCGTTGGCTTCCTGCAGGCGCGTACGCTGCTGCTCGAGCTCGCCACGGATCTCGCGCAGTTGCTGGATCGCACGCGTCTTCTGCTGGCCGGCCAGCGCTGCCTCGTTGCCGAGCTGCTGCTGCACGCGCTGGCGGTCATGTTCGAGCTGCGCATCGAGGAAGACGATCGTGTAGCCCGCGTCGCTCGGCACGAGGCTGACATGGGCGACGCGACCGGTCTTGAGCTGCACGAACGGCAGGTCGACCGGCTCGTCGAGCGGGAGGCCCAGGAACAGTTCCTCGAACTCGGTCGCGCAATCGCCGTCATCGGCGCCATCGCATCCGAACGCGGTGACGTCGCCATGCACGTCGACGATGCGCCAGTCGCGGTCGCAGCACACGACGAGCGGACGCGCCTTGTCGATGAGCAAGCGCGCGACGAGGTTCTCGATCTCCGGCGGGAAGCTGCCCTCCCGCGCGTTCATGCGACGACCCGCCCGGCCAGGTCGGCGAAGGCGCGCTCGACACCGTCGCCGAAGCGTGCACTGGTCTCGTAGACGGGCAGCGACTCGCGCAACTCCTCGAGCGTGGCGGGTGCGATCTCCCAGCGGTCGACGAGATCGAGCTTGTTGACGAGCAGGATCGCCTCGGCCTTCGGCAGCAGCGCGCGCGACTGCATGAGCAGGTCGAGTGCCGCGCGCAGGGTCGCCTCGCGCGTGCCGTCGGCGACCAGCAGGAGCCCCGATGCGCCGCGCAGGTAGCTCGTGTTGAGCGCGTCGAGCGCGCTGCGCCCGGCGATGTCCCACAGCACGAGCTTGACCGGGTCGGCGCCGTCGCGGAGCACCTCGCGGCTGTCGACCTTGACGCCGACCGTGGTCAGGTAGCGCTCGGAGAACGTATTGCTGACGAAGCGCGAGACGAGGCTGGTCTTGCCGACGCCGAAGTCACCGAGCATGCATATCTTGCGAGCCTGTCCGCTCATGGAGCCAACGCTTCCTGCACCACGCGCACCCGCGCGCCACGGACGAGGATAGCATCGCCTGCCGCCACGCCCACCTCGCCGGCCGCCTCGACCATCGTCGCGGGCACGCCGCGCGCGACCAGTTCGCGGGCCAGCCAGGCTGCCCGCGCGACGCGCAGGTCGGCGTTGACCGTTTCGCTGCCGGGCGCGTCGTTGAACCCTTCGGCATGCAACCTCAGGGCGACGCCCGCGGAGCCCGCCAGCACGCGGGCACGCGCGATGTCGGCGACGATCGCCTCGACACGCAGGGCCGCATCGGGGGCGACGTCGACGTCGTGCGTGAAGTGCACGAAGCGCGACCCGATCTCCTCCGCGAGCAACGCGAGTCCGGCCGCGGCGCGCGCCCGCGCATCGTGCGCGTCGGACACCTCGATCGACACTTCACGCACGCCGGCGATCCATGCTGCGCGTGCGCGCGCATCGTCGAGCCACGCCGAATCCGCCTCGCCGCGCAACGCGAGCATGCCGCCGGCCACCGTGAGCGACACGCCGTCGGGCGGCGCGAGCAGGCGCGTGGCGCGGCGCGTGACGACGGCGTCGTCGCCCGACACATAGCCGCGCGTCGCGAGCGTCGGCACCACGCCGCCGAGGTCGACACCGCGCCATGCCGCTGCGGGCGGCTCGGCATCGGCGTCGACGAGGCCCTCGATCGTGATCGAACGCCAGGTGCGCGACGACAGCGAGGTCAGCACGAAACCCGGATGGGCCTCCAGCACCGCGCGCACCGCGTCCACGCGCGACTCCCAGCGATGCGACCGCACCCACCACGCCGTGACGAGCGCGAGCAGGACGAGCACGACGATGCGCAGCGGCCACGGCGACCGCGCCGGTCCGGCCGATGCATCGGCATCGGCGGCGGCCGCGGCGACGAGCGCCTCGGGCGCGAGCGCGGCGGCTTCCTCGCCGAGGCTGCTGTCGACGCCGAGGTCGGCATGCGTCGCATGCAGGCGTTCGAGCGCGTCCGCCATCGCGGCGCGCAGCGATTCGGGCGGCACGCCGTCGATGAAACAGGCGAGGAAGGCGCGCGGGCCCTCGACGACCCACAGCACCGACGAGCCGACGCGCGCCGCCTCGAGCGCGTCGCCACCGTCGCGGCCGACCGAGTCGCGCACGAACTGGCCGATCGCCGTGAGCATGCCGGCGATCGCATCGCCGTCGAGTTCGGGCTGATCCGGCGCGGATGCACGGTGCAGCACGAGACCCGAATCGCGTTCGATCAGGAACACGTGGTCGACCCGGTAGCGCAGGCCGTGGCGCAGCACGACCTGCGCATAAGGCACGCCGCTGCGCATCGCCTCGAGGCGCCAGCGCAGCCCGCGCAGCGTGAAGCTCTGCTCGAGCACGCCGTTGAGGTCGCTCATGAGGCCGCGCAAGGCTTCGGTGATGGCCTTGCGGATCATCGGGCCGATGATCGGGAACAACGCGTCGACGATGCTGCGGCGATGCTCGCGCACGGCACTGCCGAGCGCCTCGGCCACGGGTTCGGCGAGTGCGCTGGCCATCGGCCGGGACGGCGCATCGCGGACGAGCTTCGGCAGTGCTTGGGCGAGTGCGGCGCGATCACGCTCGAGCGCCTCGACGCGCGCCTCCGCACGCGCGAGCGCCTCGCGCTCCTCGGCGAGCAGGAGTTCCTTGAGCCGGTCGAGATCGCTCATCGCCGCGGCACGTGCGCGGGATCAGGCGCCGGGAAGGTCGAAGTCACCCTTGAGACGCAGCGCGAGCTCGCCGAGCAGGCCGGCGAGATCCTCGCGGCCGACCTTGTCGGCGCGCAGTTCGGCGTGTGTCCGCTGCAGCGACGCCCCGGCCTCGCTCGCACGCGCGTCGAGCTGCGCCGACAACTCGGCGATCGCCGCGCGCAGACGCTCGTCGACGCCCGCCAGGTCCTGGCCGAGCGCGTCGATGGCGCCGGTGGCCTCGGCACGCGCGGTACGGGCAGCCTGCTGCACGCGCGACTCGAGGTCGTCCGTGGCCTGGGTGCGGTCCGCCACCTCCTGGCGCAGCTGGCGGGCGAGCTTGTCGACCTGCTCGTCGAGACGCTTGTCGATCTGGACGAGGCGCTTGTCGAGGGTGTCGCGCAGGCGTTCCATCTCGGCTTCGAGACGCTCCCCGAACGCCTGGAATCGGCGGTCGTAGTCCCGCATCTGGCCGCCGAACAGGATGTCGCGGATCTGGTCGACGTTGCGGTCGGCCCCGTCGGGGGCGGCTTTCTTGGAGTCGGACATGGACGGCGTTCCGGCGGCGACTGGCCGCGTTTCGGTCACGATGTTACGCGACTCGACCGGATCTGCCCCCTGGGGGCCACGCGAGGGACGGCGCCGTGACACCGGAACGCTCCTCAGGAAACCCCGACCTGCTCGAGCCGGTAGCCGTGCTGGTAGATCGCGACGAGGCGCCAGCCGTGCTCGCCGTTGAGCTCGAGCTTCTTGCGCAGGCGACTGACGTGGGTGTCGAGCGTGCGCGTCGACACCGAGGCGCCGAGGTTCCAGACGTTCTCGAGCAGCGCCTCGCGGCCGACGATGCGCCCGTGGCGGCGGAACAGGAACACGGCGAGGTCGAACTCGCGCTGGGTCAGCTCGACCTCGACGTCGTCGAACGCGATGCGCCGGCGGCGCGCGTCGACCGTATACGGCGGAAGGTCGATCGGATCGGTGCCGCGGCCGTCGATGCCGACGCGGCGGAACGCGGCGCCGACGCGCGCGAGCAGCTCACCGCGGCGAGCCGGCTTGACCATGTAGTCGTCACCGCCCGACTCGAGGCCGCGCACGAGGTCGGCCTCCGTGCTGCGTGCGGTCAGGAAGATGATCGGCAGGCTCGCGTTGGCCGACGAGCGGACCCAGCTGACGAGATCGGGCCCGACACCGTCGGGAAGCATCCAGTCCAGCAGCAGCAGGTCGATCGCCTCGGCGCCCTGGCGGCGCCGGAACTCGTTCACGGAACGGTACAGGCGCGGCGTGTAGCCGGCCTCTTCGAGCCAATGGGCGACGAGGGACGCCTGATCCGGGTCGTCCTCGAGGAAGCCCACCACGAGATCGAGTTTGCTCATGCTGCGACCGCCTGTCGTTGATCCTTCCGAACACGCCGCGCGGGGCTCCGCCGGCGCTGTCCATAGTTATGCCATCCCCGTGCCAACGCGTCACCTGCCTTCCGGCACTTGCTCAGGCGGGCGCCGGCACTCCGGGCGGGCGCGGCGACGACGGCCGACGCGGCACCGGCGGCAGCGTGCGCAGCCAGACCAGGAACACGATCAGCGCGTCGAGGATGATCAGCGCCTGCCACAGGTAGAGGTGGAACCAGTCGAACCAGACGCGGTTCCACAGGCCGAGGTAGAACAGGCTCACGATGCGCACGAGGTTGAGCGCCTGGATCGCGAGGAAGCCGATGCCGAGGCCGAACAGCTTGTGCTTCCACGGCGCGGGGAACGCGAGGATCGCCGAAAACAGGATGATCACGGCCTCGATGCCGTTGCAGCCGCGTTCGATCGAGATGATGAAGGATCCGTCGGCGTTCTGGATGTACTTGCCCGACGACGTCGTGTCGGCGTCGAACAGGTGGATCAGCCAGGCACTCGCATCGGCGAGCACACTCGTGAACGGCAGGATGACGTGCTTCTCGACCGGGGCCGTCAGTTCGGCGACGAACAGCACCACGAGCAGCACGAAGAAGACGAGGATGAAACGCAGCATCGGTACACGCGATCGGGTTCTTGGCCGGATGATTATAACGACGGATCGCGGCCATCACGCGCGGGCTGCTAGCATCGCCGCATGAATCCCGCCGCGAACCTCATCCTGATCGGGCCGATGGGCTCGGGCAAGACCTCGACTGGCCGACGCCTCGCCCAGGTCCTGCAGATGCCGTTCGTGGACCTCGACCAGGCCATCGAGCAACGCACCGGCGCGAGCATCGCGCTGACCTTCGAGATCGAGGGCGAGGACGGTTTCCGCCGCCGCGAGAGCGAGGTGCTGGCAGAGCTCGCGGGATCGCACGGCGTCGTGCTGTCGACCGGCGGCGGCGCGGTGCTGTCCGAGGCCAACCGCGCGCTCATGCGCGACAGCGGCTTCGTGGTGTGGCTCGATGCAGGGGTCGAGGCGCAGCTCGCGCGCCTGCGCCATGACCGCAAGCGCCCGCTGCTCGACGTGCCCGACCGTCGCGCGAAGCTCGTCGAGCTCGCCGCGCACCGCAACCCGCTGTATGCCGCCACCGCCGACCTGCGCGTCGAGTCGAGCGGGCTCGGCAGCAGCTCGGCGCTGACGCGCCACCTCGCCACGCTGCTCGAACGCGCGTGGCAACGCCCTGCCGTGGAAGCCCTGCCTTGACCACCGTCGACGTCGCACTCGGTGCGCGCAGCTACCCCATCCACATCGGCCCCGGCCTGCTCGACGAACCCTCGCGCTGGCGTGACGCGATCGGCGGGCACCACGTGCTCGTGGTCAGCAACGCCACGGTCGCACCGCTCTACCTCGCACGCATCGAGGCCGCGCTCGGCGGCCTGCAGCACGCCAGCGTCGTGCTGCCCGACGGCGAGCAGCACAAGACCTTCGACCATGTCGCGCGCGTGCTCGATGCGCTCGCCGGCCTCGGCGCGAGCCGTGATGCCACCGTGGTCGCGCTCGGCGGAGGCGTGATCGGCGACCTGGCCGGATTCGCCGCGGCGTGCTGGATGCGCGGCATCGCGTTCGTGCAGGTGCCGACCACGCTGCTCGCGATGGTCGACTCCTCGGTCGGCGGCAAGACCGGCGTCAACCTTCCGGCGGGCAAGAATCTCGTCGGCGCGTTCCACCAGCCGCGCGCCGTCGTCATCGACACCGCCACGCTCGATACGTTGCCGCCGCGCGAATACCTGGCCGGGCTCGCAGAAGTGGTCAAGTACGGCGCGATCGGCGACGCCGCGTTCTTCACGTGGCTCGAGGATCACGCCGGAGCCCTGCTCGCGCGCGAACCCGCCGCGGTGATCCGTGCGATCGCCGAGAGCTGCCGTTACAAGGCCGGCGTCGTCGCACGCGACGAGCGCGAGGACGGCGAGCGCGCCCTGCTCAATTTCGGCCACACCTTCGGCCACGCGATCGAATCGGAGGCCGGCTACGGCACGTTCCTGCACGGCGAAGCGGTCGGCATCGGCATGCTGCTCGCGGCGCGCCTCTCGGCCGACCTCGACCGCGCCCCGGCCGCCGACGCCGACCGCCTCGAACGCCTGCTCGAACGCCTCGGATTGCCGACGCACGTCCCGGCCGACCTCGACGCGGAGGCACTGCTCGCGCGCATGCGCCTCGACAAGAAGGCCGTCAGCGGCCACCTGCGCCTGATCCTCTGGCGCGCGCTCGGGGCGGCCGACATCGTCGGTGGCGTCGCCGACGAAGCGATCCTCGACGTGCTGCGACGCGGACGCACGACCGGCTGAGGCGCCCCGCCGCGCGGAACCAGCGGCGGAGGACGAGCGAATCGCGATAAAATCGGCGGATGCGCATCTTCATGCAGACCCAGCCGAACGCCGACGAGGCGCCCCGCTACTACCAGCTCGTCCTCCAGCAGGACCTGCTCGGCGGCTGGACGCTGTATCGCGAATGGGGCCAGACCGGTGGCCGCACCAGCAGCAAGCGCGAGGTCTACCTCGAACGCGACGCCGCGCTCAACGCGTTCGAGCAGGCGCGCGACGCGCAGGTCAAGCGCGGCTTCCGCGTCATGTTCAGCCAGGGTCTGGAAGGCCCGCGTGCGGGCTGACCTGCCCGCCGTCGCGCTGCTCCTGCTCGCCGCCGGCAGCGCGCTCGCGTTCGAGCCCGGCAGCCGCCGGGTCTGCGAACCGTCGGCCGACGGGCGCCGGTTCGAGTGCCGCGACGCCGCTCCGGATACTCCGACGCCACCACCGGAGGAGGCGAAACGCCAGGCTGCACCGATACCCGCCGCCGATGCGAGCGCTGCGCCCCGCGCCGCCTCCGCGGCAGCGGAATCGGTGCCCGCGGCGTCGCGTGACCTGCCGTCCTACCTGCGCCAGGCGCATGCCGACGATCCACTCCCGAGGGCGACGACTGCGCCTGCGGCGACGACTGCGCCTGCGGCGACGACTGCGCCTGCGGCGACGACTGCGCCTGCGGCGACGACTGCGCCTGCGGCGACGACTGCGCCTGCGGCGACGACTGCGCCTGCGGCGACGACTGCGCCTGCGGCGACGACTGCGCCTGCGGCGACGACTGCGCCTGCGGCGACGACTGCGCCTGCGGCGACGACTGCGCCTGCGGCGACGACTGCGCCTGCGGCGACGACTGCGCCTGCGGCGGCATCGACGACGCGGGCGTCCGTCGCACCCTCCGATGCTGCGATGCGCGTCGCCGATGCGCGCGCGTTCCGCGCGCTGCGCGGCGACCGCTACACGCTCGAACTCGCGCAGGCGCCGACGCGTGCCGCACTCGCGCCGCTGGTCGACGCGCTCGCCGCGACGTCCGGAACCCTCCATCTCGTCGTGCTGCGCGGTCCCGAAGGACCCGCCGTGCACGCGCTGTGGTCCGATTTCCCCACCCCGGAAGCCGCGCGTGCCGCACGCGACGTGCTTCCACCCGATGCCGCGATCACGTCCGGCTGGCCGCGTCGCATCGGCCCGCTGCAGTCCGAACTCGCCGGCGACCAGGAGTTGCCTTGACCGATCACCG
Source organism: Dokdonella aquatica (assembly GCF_051987395.1). NCBI lineage: Bacteria > Pseudomonadati > Pseudomonadota > Gammaproteobacteria > Lysobacterales > Rhodanobacteraceae > Dokdonella > Dokdonella aquatica. The sequence continues at coordinate 111,397 of NZ_CP197094.1, forward strand.
TTTCCTGCGCGCGCTGCGCCGCGAGCCCGTCGACACGACGCCCGTCTGGATCATGCGCCAGGCCGGCCGCTACCTGCCGGAGTACCGCGCCACGCGCGCACGCGCCGGCAGCTTCCTCGCGCTCGCCAAGACGCCCGAGCTCGCCTGCGAGGTGACCCTGCAGCCACTCGAACGCTTCCCGCTCGACGCGGCGATCCTGTTCTCCGACATCCTCACCGTGCCCGACGCGATGGGACTCGGCCTGCATTTCGTCGAAGGCGAGGGCCCGAAGTTCGCGCATCCGCTGCGCAGCGCGGCCGACATCGCGCGCCTCGGCGTACCCGATCCCGAAGGCGAACTGCGTTACGTCACCGACGCGGTGCGCCTGATCCGCCGCGAGCTGCACGATCGCGTGCCGCTGATCGGCTTCTCGGGCAGCCCGTGGACGCTGGCCTGCTACATGATCGAGGGTGAAGGCTCGTCGAACTTCGCGCGCGCGAAGGCGCTCATGTGGAACGACCCGGCTTCGCTGCACCACCTGCTCGGCATCAACGCGCAGGCGGTCACGCGCTACCTCGCCGCGCAGGCCGCGGCCGGTGCACAGGCGCTCATGGTGTTCGACACCTGGGGCGGCATGCTCGCGCCGGCGGCGTTCCGCGAGTACTCGCAGCGTTACCTCGTGCAGGTCGCGCAGGCGCTCAAGGCCGACGCCGCGACGCGTGACATCCCGCTGATCCTGTTCTCGAAAGGCGCCAACGGGCACCTCGAAGGCCTCGCCGCGAGCGGCTGCGACGCGCTCGGCGTCGACTGGACGATCGAGCTTGGCGAGGCGCGCAGGCGCGTGGGCGACCGTGTCGCGCTGCAGGGCAACCTCGATCCGGCGACGCTGCATGCCCAGCCGGACGGCATCCGCGCCGCGGTCAGGGCGACGCTCGACAGCTTCGGTCGCGGCCCCGGCCACGTGTTCAACCTCGGCCACGGCATCACGCCCGACATCGATCCCGCGCACGTCGCCGTGCTCGTCGACGCCGTGCACGAACACGGACGCACGCTCGCCGCCGGCTAGCGCGCGAGCACCGCGTCGAGTGCTGCCTCGAGCGCCGCACGGGTCAGCGGCTTGCGCAGCAGCAGGTCCATGCCGGCGGCGCGCACGTCGGCATGCTCGTCGACGCCCGAGCGCGCCGTGACCGCGACCAGCGGCAGCTGCGGTCCGTCGATGCGCTCGCGATTGCGCAGCAGGCGCGCAAGCTGCAGGCCGTCGATGCCGGGCAGGTCGAGATCGACCAGCGCGACGTCGAGGTCGTCGCGGCGGCTCGTCTCGGCGAGCGCGGCGAGCGCGTGCGGCACGTGCGTAGCACGGTGCCCGGAGGCTTCCAGCATGCCGGTCACGACCGCAGCGACGATCGGATCGTCCTCGACGACGAGCACACGCAAGGCCCGGTGGCGTGCTGACGGCACCTCGTCGACACCCTGTGGCGTCGCATCGGGCGGTGCATCGATGGCCTGCAGAGGCAGGTCGACCGTGAACCGCGTGCCTTCTCCGATGCGGCTGTCGACGTCGATGCGCCCGCCCATGAGCTCCGCGAGCTGGCGGCAGATGGAAAGCCCCAGACCGCTGCCGCCATGCCGCTGCAGGACACCGTCGGATTGCTCGAAGCGGCCGAACAGGCGCGCCCGCATCGCCTCGCCCATGCCGGGACCGGTATCGGCGACGTGGATCCGCAGCCCGTCGCCGCGTGCGAGGCGCACGTCGACCCCGCCGTGCTCGGTGAACTTCAGGGCGTTGCCGACAAGGTTGAGCATCACCTGCTTGACGCGCATCGCGTCGCCGCGCACGCAGGCCGGCATGTCGTCGGCGATGCTGGTCGACAGCACGAGCCGCTTGCGCTCGGCGATCGGCTCCTGCAACGCGACGACCTCGCGCAGCAGCGCGACCGGATCGAAGGGCCGCTCCTCGAGTGCGAGCCTTCCGGCCTCGATGCGCACGAGGTCGAGGCCGTCGTTGACGAGGCGCATGAGCAGCTCGCCGGAGCGCGCGATCGCGTCGACCTGGCGCTGCTGGCGCGCATCCAGCGGCGTCTCGCGCAGGAGTTCGGTCATGCCGAGCATGCCGGTCATCGGCGTGCGGATCTCGTGGCTCATCATCGCGAGGAAGTCCGACTTCACCTCGGCGAGACGCTCGGCGGACCTGCGCTGCTGGTCGGCGAGTTCGAGCTCGTGGCGGCGCGCGATGCGTGCCCGCCAGACCGCCACCATCGCGAGCACGAACACGAAGCCGATCGCGGCGTAGCCGACATACGCCCACGGCGTCCGCCATGGCGCGGGCCGCACGCGTACCGCGTAGGTCGCGCCCATCTCGCTCCAGATGCCATCGGCGTTGGCGGCGCGCACGCGCAGCACGTGGCTTCCGGCCGGCAGCAGCGGGAACACGCGCTCGCCACGCGTGCCGGCATCGACCCAGTCCCCGTCGAATTCGTCGAGGCGGAACCGGTAGCGGTTGCCGCGCGCGTTGACGAACGACAGCGCGCGCACGACCACGGTGAGATCGCGGTCGTCGTGGCGCAGCACGGCCGGCACCGCGGGATCGAGCTCGACGCGCTCGCCGTCGCGGCGTACCGACACCCCGACGAGATGCAGCGGCGGCGGCGGGGCATCGAACCGCATCGTGGCGGGATCGAACGCGACGACGCCGTTGAGCGTCGCCGCGTACACCTCGCCGCCCGGACCGACGGCGAACGGACCGTCGAGAAGTTCGGAACCGGGCAGGCCGTCGCGCTCGGCGAAGCGGCGCAGCTCGCGCGTGCGCGGATCGAAGCGCCACAGGCCCCGCCCCCCGCCGATCCAGACGCTGTCGTCGCGCGCGACGACAAGGTCGGTCACGCGCATCGCAGGCCAGCCGTCGTCGCCATCGAGACGGTCGTCCAGCACGAGAACCCCTTCTTCCATGCGGTAGCGCTCGAGCACGCCGAGCCGATGCAGCCAGAGGCTGCCGTCCGCCGCGAACGCGGACGTGTCGACAGGCCCCGGAGGGCCGCCGCGGACATCGTCGAAGCGGTCGAGCAGCGCGTCGTGGCGCTGCAGCCCCGCACCGCCCGCGACCCACGGCACGCCACGCGCATCGAGCCGCAAGGCACCCAGATCACTGCTGCGCAGCGTGCCTTCGCGCGGCGTATAGCGGCGTACGCCGAGCGTCGCCGCATCGATGCGTGCGACGCCACCGCCCACCACCACGGCCCAGACGACGCCGTCCGGTGCCTCGGCGAGGATGCCGACGTAGCCGACCGGCAGCGCGTCCGGGCGCGCGGCGTCGACGTCGAGTTCGACGGTATCGCCGCCATCGAGCGCGTAGCGGCGAAGGCCGGCCTGGTGGCCGATCCATACATGGCGGTCACGCGGCAGCACCGCACGCACGACGTAGCCACGTACGCCGAGCCGGCTGCCCCAGCGCTCGACTTCGCCGCTGCCGGCGTCGATGCGATCCAGGCCGTCACGCCCGCTGGTCGCCCAGACGTTGCCCTCGTGGTCGAGCGCGACGCCACGGATGCGCGCGTGGCGCAGGCTGTCGTCCTGGCCCGGCCGGTGACGCCATGCGGCGAAATTGCGCCAGTGTGCGCCGAGCCGCGCGATGCCGCCGTCGGCGAACGCGAACCACATGCCGCCCTCGTGGTCGCGCAGGATGTCGGCGACCTGGGTGCCGGGCATCTCCCCGGGGATGAATTCGCTCGAGTCGTAGCGGTGCTCACCCTCGCCATCGACGTGCACGACGCCTCCCGAGGTCCCCGCCCACAGTCCGCCTGCGGCGTCGCGCATCATCGCGCGCACGACCAGCCCCGACGAGTCGAACACCTCGCCCGCGAACGCCAGCGAGGCGTCGACGCGCGCGATGCCGAGACTCGTGCCGACGAGCATCGTGCCGTCCGGCTCGTCGAGCAGGCTCGACACGAGCAGGCCTCGCGGCCCTGCCCGCTCGAACGGAGGCAGCGCGACATGCACGATGCGACCGTCGCCGAGACGCACGTCGAGGCCCTGGTCCGTTCCGATCCAGAGCCGGCCGCGGCCATCGGCGCGCAACGCGAGGATCACATCCGAGCGCAGGCTCGACGGATCGTCCGGATCGTGCACCACGCGCTCGACCCGCCCGTCTTCGTGCAGGCGGTTGAGGCCGCCGAGGTAGGTTCCCGCCCAGACCGTGTCGTCGGGGTCCACGGCGAGCGCGAACACGTCGTCGCTGCCGAGGCTGTGCGGATCGGCGGCGGCGTGGCGGAAGCGGCGGAAACGCCCGTCGGGCAGCAGCAGGTTCACGCCCGCGGCCTCGCCACCGCACCAGACCCGCCCGCGCGCATCGATCGCGAGCGCGGACACGTCGTTGCCGGCGAGCGAATGCAGGTCACGCGGATCGTGCTGCCAGACGCGGAAACCGAGGCCGTCGTAACGCGCGAGGCCATCACGGGTGCCGATCCAGACGAAGCCGTCCGGCCCCTGCTCGATGGCGGCAACGACGCTCGATGGCAGGCCGTCGGCGACACGCAGGCTCTCGAACAGCGGCGGCGCCGGCGGCAGTTCGGCCTGCACGCAGGCGGCAGCGAGCGTACAGGCCAGGATCAGGCCGATCCTCGAAGACATTCCGTGTCCTCCCGATGGTGCGCGTGGCCATGGTGCCAGTGCACACGCGGCACGGCCAGTGTGCAGCGAGGCTAGAATCGCCGGCATGTCGACACCCCGCATCCCGTTGCGCCTCGTCCTGTTCGCCGTGATCGCGATCGGCGGCGTGCTGCTGGTCGGCTTCCTCGTCGGGCTCGCGAACAGCCTGCTCGAACTCTACGAACGCATGGCCGCGCTGCCACTGCTGCTGCGCGTGCCACTGCTCGTCGCGCTCGCCCTCGCCGTCGTCGCGACCGGCGTGCTCGCATGGCGGTTGATGCGGCCTGCAGCGCGCGACGACGCGAAGGCTCCGGTCGGTCGCCCTGTCGCGGCCTCGCGCGACGCGATCGAGGTGCGCGTCGCCGACCTACAGGCGCGCGACGCCGCGGCGGCCTCGCTGCGCGACGAGCTCGCCGAACTCGACCGCCGCCGCGCCGAGGGCGACTGCCACGTCGCGCTGTTCGGCGAGATCAGCACGGGCAAGTCGAGCCTCGTGCGCGCACTCGCCGCCGATGCCGCCCCCGATGTCGATGCCCTCGGCGGCACCACGCGCGCGGTCCACCACTACCGCGGCCGCCTGCCCGACGGCCGCGACCTCGTGCTCGCCGACATGCCGGGTACCGCGGAAGTCGACGGCCTGCAGCGCGAGCAGCTCGCGCGCGACGAAGCCCTGCGCGCGCACGCGGTCGTCTACGTCGTCGCCTCGGACCTTACGCGCCAGCAGGATGCCGAACTGCGCTGGCTCGGGACGTTCGGCAAGCCCGTGGTGCTCGTGCTCAACAAGGCCGACCAGCTCGGCGATGCCGAACGCGCGCAACTGCTCGCGCGCTTCGACGAGCGCTATCGCGACATCGTGCGCGAGCGCGTGATCGCACGCCCTGGCGGCCGCGAGCACATCGAGCGAAGGCTCGCCGACGGCAGCGTCGAGACCGTCGAGCGCGAGCGCGAGGCCGACGTCGGTGCCTTGCGCGAGGCTTTGCAGCGCCTCACGCGCGGCGGCACCGAAGCGCTCGAACCCGCGCGCGAGGCCGCCGTGCTCGCGCGTGTCGCCGAGCGCAGCGACGCGATCGCCGCGGACATCGCGGCACGCGAGGCCGAGGCCACGATCGCGCGATACACGCGCCGCGCCGTCGTCGGCGCGATGGCCGCGGTCGCGCCGGGCAGCGACGTGCTGATCCAGGGCGCGCTTGGCACCGGCCTCGTGCGCGAGCTCGCGCGCCTGCACGGCGTGCCGGTGCGCGAGCTCGATGTCGAGGCCCTGCTCGCGAGGCTCGGCCTGACCGTGCGCAACACCACCGCGATCGTGCTCGCGATCGCCGGGAACGCGCTCAAGGCCTTCCCGGGCCTCGGCACGCTCGGCGGCGGTGTGCTGCACGCGATCGCCTACGGCCTCGTCTTCGACAGCCTCGGCCGCGCTGTCGCGGCGACCCTGGCCGAGCACGCACGCCTCGACCAGGCCGATACCGAGCAGCGTGTACGCACGCTGCTCGCCGAGCCCGGCCAGGCCCGCCTCGAACGCGTCGCCCGGCTCGTGCTCGACAGCTGGCGCGAACGCGACGAGGCGCCGCGCAAGGATTGATCACGCCGCGGCGACACACCGTCCCGCGGCCGCCGGTGGCGGCGACCACGGGTTTTTGCCAAGCTGGCCGCATGCGCCGGACCGCCGCCCTGATGCTGCCCTTGCTGATCGCCGCCGCGCCCACCACGGCGCGCGCCGCCGACACGACGACGTGGCGGCTCGACACCACGCATACGCAGATCGTGTTCTTCGCGGACCACCTCGGCCTGTCGCACGGCATCGGGCGCGTGCGCGTACGCGAGGGCTGGTTCCGTTTCGATCCCGATGACTGGTCGAACACGCAGGCCGAGGTCGTGATCGACCTCGCCAGCGTCGACCTGGGCGACGCGAAATGGAGCGACGCGGTGCGCTCGGGACAATTCCTCGACGTGTCGCGCTGGCCGACCGCGCGCTTCACCGCATCACGCCTCGAGAAGACCGGCGACGCCAGCGGGGTGCTGCACGGCGAGCTGAGCCTGCGCGGCAAGACGCAGCCGGTCGAGCTCGCGGTCACGTTCAACCGCATCGGCCGCGATCCCTACGCGTTCCGCACCAAGGCCGGCTTCACCGCGACGACCACGCTCGCACGCAGCACCTTCGGCATGACGCGCTTCGCCGACGTGGTCGGCGAGAACGTTTCGCTGCGCATCGAGGTCGAAGGCATCCGCGACGCCAAGGCAGAGGAGAAGACCACCGATGGCACTGAAGAGCAGCACTGAGCGCTGGGGCGGCGTCGCCAAGACGTTCCACTGGGTCATGGCGCTCGGCATCATCGGCGTCGGCATCCTCGGCCTGTACATGACCGGCATGGACCGCGGCATGGCCAAGGTCAACACGTTCGCGCTGCACAAGTCGATCGGCCTGACCCTGCTCGCGCTCGCGCTGCTGCGCCTGGCCTGGCGCTTCGTCGACCGCAAGCCGCGCGACGAGGCCATGCCGCGCTGGCAGCGCATCGCCGCACACGCCACGCACGGCCTGCTCTACCTGCTCATGCTCGCGATCCCGCTCAGCGGCTGGCTGTTCAACTCCGCACGCGGCTACGCGCTGCAGTGGTTCAAGCAGTTCAACCTGCCCGCGCTGGTGGAGAAGAACGAGTCGCTCGGTGACCTCGCCATCACGTTGCACGTCGCGTTCTTCTGGATCCTCGCCGCGCTGCTCGTCGCGCACGTCGGCGGCGCGCTCCTGCACCACGTCTTCGAACGCGACAACACCTTGCTGCGCATGCTGCCGTTCGCGCGCCTGCGCAAGCGCCCTGAAGGAGAGACGACACCATGATCCCCCGCATCCTCGCCCCGCTGCTCGGCCTGCTCGTCGCCACGCCCGCGTTCGCGGCCGACTACACGGTCGGCGCCGGCAGCACGCTCGGCTTCACCTCGAGCTTCCAGGGCGAAAGCTTCGACGGCACGTTCAAGACGTTCGAGGCGACGATCCGCTACGACCCTGCCGACCTCGCGACGGCCTCGTTCGACGTCAGCGTCGACCTCGCCAGTGTCGTCACCGGCGACGCGGACCGTGACGGCGCGCTGCCCGATGCCGAGTTCTTCGACGTCAAGAAGGCACCCAAGGCGCACTTCAAGACCACCGCGTTCCGCAAGGAAGGCGCCGGCGTCGTCGCCGACGGCACGCTCACGCTCAAGGGCGTGACCAAGCCGGTCACGCTCGCGGTCACGTTCACGCCGGCCGGCAATGGTGCAACGCTCGACGTGACGACGACGCTCAAGCGCCTCGAGTTCAATGTCGGCACCGGCGAGTACGCCGACACGTCGACGATCGCCGACGCCGTCAAGGTCAAGGGCAGCCTCAAGCTCGTCGCGAAGTGACCTGCGCCGCGGGCCGGCCGCGCTTCCCGCGCCGCCGGCCCGCGCTTACCATCGCGGCGTGAACGTCCTGACCTCGCTGTGGCGGCGCCTGCGTGGCGACCGCACTCCTGCCGACGCCGTCCAGGCACCGCGCGGCGGCACCTCGCGGCATCATGCGCAGGCCACCGACAGCCTGCGTGCGCTGGTCGGCGACACCGCCATCCCGCCCGCGATCCGCGCCTCGCTCGCGGCCGATTTCGAACGCCTCGAGGCGATGCTCGACAAGCTCGAACGCGACGAACTGCATCTCGCCGTGTTCGGGCGTGTCAGCGTCGGCAAGTCGGCGCTGTCGAACGCGCTGCTCGGCGAGGATGCGTTCGAGGTCGGCGTGCTGCACGGCACGACGCGTGACGCGGTGCCGAAGCGCTGGCGCGACGTGGCCGGCGGCGGCGTGCATCTCATCGACACGCCCGGCATCGACGAGCTCGACGGCGAGGCGCGCGAGAAGCTCGCATTCGAGGTGGCCGGCATCAGCGACCTCGTCGTGTTCGTCGTCGACGGCGACATGACCACGCGCGAACGCGACGCACTCGCGCTGCTCGCACGCACCGAGCGCCCGCTTCTGCTCGCCCTCAACAAGGCCGACCGCTACGGCGACGACGAGCGCATGCGCCTGCTGCAGCGCCTGCGCGAACATGCGCAAGGCTTCGTGCGCCCCGAGGACGTCGTCGCGGTCGCCGCGCGGCCCGCACCGACGCGTGTGGTGCAGGTCGATGCAGACGGCAGCGAACGCGTCGTCGAGCGTGCCGCGGCGCCCGACATCGCTGCACTGCGCGAGCGCCTCATCGATGTGCTCGCACGCGAGGGCCGCACGCTGTCGGCGCTCAATGCGAGCCTGTTCGCGGGCCGCCTCAGTGACGCGGTCGGTTCGCGCATCGTCGAGGCGCGCCGCGAACTCGCGGGCAAGGTCATCCGACAGTACTGTCTCGCCAAGGCGATCGCGGTCGCGCTCAATCCGATCCCGGTCGCGGACCTGCTCGCCGCAGGCGCGCTCGATGCGGCGTTGGTCGTGCACCTCGCCCGCGTGCACGGCCTGCCGATGACGCGTGTCGAGGCCGGCGGCCTGCTCGCGACGATCGCCGCGCAGCTCGTCGCGCTGATGGGTGCGGTCTGGGGCGTGCATCTCGTCGCGTCGGCGCTCAAGGGCGTCAGCGCCGGCGTCTCGACCGTGCTGACCGCCGCCGCGCAGGGCGCACTCGCGTGGTACGCGACCGAGATCGTCGGCCGTGCGGCCGAGCGTTACCTCGCGGCCGGGAAATCCTGGGGCGAGCAAGGCCCCAAGCGCGTCGTTCGCGACATCGTCGCAGGGCTCGACCGCGATTCGATCCTGCGCGAGGCGCGCGAGGAGATCCTGTCGCGCCTGCGCGGCGCCGAGGCGTCGCGCTGAACCTTCACGCGGCGTCGAGGAACGCGCGCACGCGCGCGGCGTCGAACGGCCAGTCGAGTTCGCGGCCCGAGGCCGCGTCGTGCAGCACGGGAATGCGGATGCCGTAGCGCGCCTCGAGGGCGTCGTCGCCGTCGATGAACACGCTCTCGAACGCCGGTGCGCGCGCCGCCGCGAGGATGCCGAGCGCCTCGTCGCAGAGGCAGCAGTCGTCGCGCTGGTAAAGCAGCAGGCTCATCGGGCGGGCGCTCGTCGGGGCGGCGTAGAATACGCGACCTGCCACGGACCTGAACGCGCATGTCCATCAGCGTCTTCGACATCTTCAAGATCGGCATCGGCCCGTCGTCGTCGCACACGATCGGCCCGATGCGAGCGGCCGCGCGCTTCGTGCAGCGCTGGCTCGACGAGCGCGGCGTGCTCGAGCGCACCGTGCGCATGCGCGCCGACCTCTACGGCTCGCTCGCGCTGACCGGCCGCGGCCACGGCACCGACAAGGCCGTGCTGTGCGGACTCGAGGGCGAGTGGCCCGACCGCATCGATCCCGACATCGTCGATCCCAAGCTCGCACGCATCCGCAAGACGAAGCGCCTGCTGCTCGGTGGTCGCCACGAGATCGCGTTCGACGAGAAGGCCGACCTCGTCTTCAACAAGCGCCAGAAGCTGCCGTACCACACCAACGGCATGCGTTTCACCGCCTACGACGCGGAAGGCAACGAACTCGCCACGCGCGACTACTACTCGGTCGGCGGCGGCTTCGTGGTCAACCACGACGAGGCGGCCGAAGACCGCATCGTGCCCGACACGACGCCGCTGCCCCATCCGTTCCACTCGGGCGACGAACTGCTCGCGCGCTGCGAGGCCGCGGGTCTCTCGATCGCAGGCGTCATGCTCGCGAACGAGAAGGTCTGGCGCAGCGAGGCGCAGATCCGCGAAGGTTTGCTCACGATCTGGAAGGCGATGCAGGCCTGCGTCTCGCGCGGCCTGCGCCAGCCCGGTGTGCTGCCGGGCGGGCTCAAGGTGCAGCGCCGCGCGCCGACGATGTACTCGGAGCTGTGCTCGCGCCCCGAGATCGCCCTGCGCGATCCGCTGACGATCCTCGACTGGGTCAACCTGTACGCGCTCGCGGTCAACGAGGAGAATGCAGCGGGCGGTCGCGTCGTCACCGCGCCGACCAACGGCGCGGCCGGCATCATGCCGGCGGTCATGCACTACTACGACCGCTTCGCGCCGAACGCGAACGAGGACGGCATCGTCGACTTCCTGCTCACCTCGGGCGCGATCGGCATCCTCTACAAGGAGAACGCCTCGATCTCGGGCGCCGAGGTCGGCTGCCAGGGCGAGGTCGGCGTGGCCTGCTCGATGGCCGCAGGCGGCCTCACCGCCGCGCTCGGTGGAACCATCTACCAGGTCGAGAACGCCGCCGAGATCGGCATGGAGCACAACCTCGGACTGACGTGCGACCCGATCGGCGGTCTCGTGCAGATCCCGTGCATCGAACGCAACGCGATGGGCTCGGTCAAGGCGATCAACGCCCAGCGCATGGCCATGCGCGGCGACGGCAAGCACCGCGTGTCGCTCGACAAGGTGATCAAGACCATGCGCGACACCGGCCGCGACATGCAGGACAAGTACAAGGAAACCTCGCGCGGAGGCCTCGCGGTCAACGTGATCGAGTGTTGACGCGGCGCTTCCGGCGGGCATGAAAAAAGGCGGGGTTTCCCCCGCCTTTTTCTTTGCGCTTCAGGCGAGCATGCCGGCCGCGCGAGCGCGACCGGCATGCTCCGTGATCACGGGATCGTGATCGCGGCGCCCGAGTTGTCGTACGCGTAGCTGACGATCGTCGCCGGGAAACCCGTCGTGCCGGTCGTCTGCATGCGCGCGTAGCCGTAGTTGACCTGACCGGTCGTGGTGTTCTGGAAGCGGAAGCCGAAATAGCCGTTGACGTTCGCCGCCTGGCGCCAGTTGGCTGCGGCGGTAGCCGCGGCAGAGGCCGAGAAGGTCGACGACGGGCCGATGCTCGCACCCGACGTCAGGACGCTGTAGACGGACCCGACGGCGACGCCGCCGTGCGTGTTGGCCGGCGTGCTCACCGGGAAGAAGAACGCGAGGTTCCCACCGGTCGCCCAGCCATTGAACATGTACGGCGAGGTGTCGCACGCGCAGGTCGCACCCGTCAGCCAGTTGATCGCACCGCCCGTTCCGTCTGCCGGAATCGAGAAGTTGACGTTGTTGACGACGACGATGTTGCTGCCGCCACCACCCGGCTGCACCGTGAACGTGACCGGCACGACGACGCGCGGGCGCGCCGTGTCGTTGCTGTCGATGCAGAGGTTGGCGGTGTGCGTGCCGGCCGTGAGGCCCGTCGGGTTCATGCTGACCGACACCGAGGTGCTGGCACCCGCCGCGACCGTGCTGGTCGTCGGCGTCATCGACAGCCACGAGGCGCCGCAGGTCGCGCCGGCAACGGTGCCGGTGAGCGTCATCGCGGCTTCCTCGATCACGGTGCCGAGACCGCCCGTGCCCGTCAGCGTCCACGTCGGAACGTTGAACAGCGACGCCGACGGCGAGATCAGCTTGGAGCCGGTCACGCGGATCGGAGCGGCCTGGAACCAGTTCCAGCGCGCGGCACCCGTGGCGGTGATCGAACCCGCGTAGGTCGGGAACACCGTGAGCCAGTACGTGCCCGGCGTCAGGTTGACGGTCTGTCCGGCGGCGACGAGGTTGAGGCGGATGTTGTTGCCCGTCGTCGTGATGCCCGCAGCGGTCGGAGCTGCCGAATACGTCCACACGGCGGTGCCGGGAGCGTTCTCCGGGTTGCCGGAGGGCGAGCCCGAGGCATCCGGATAGATCGCCCACGTGATCTGGCTCTGCGCCGAGACCTGGCCGACGTTGTCGAAGCCCGGCGTGAAGATTTCCGACAGCGACGTGTTGCCCGTGATCACGAAGTCGGCGGCCGTGTAGGCACCACCGGCCTGCGAGGTCGAGTACGACGACACGATGCCGCTGGTGCCGTTCTGCGGGACGTCCCAGAACGCGGTCGCGCCCGGCGAACCCGAACCCTGGCTCCACGTCAGCGGGCTGCCGCCCGTGTTGGCGATCGACAGGTTCGTCGCGACGGCGCTGCCGCCGACCGTACCCGTGGCCGACAGCGCGGTCGGGGTCACCGTGATCGCGGCGGGGCCGCCACCGGCGTTGCCGCGGATCGCCGCCGTCATGCGCAGCGCGGGCGAGCGGTTGGTCGCTTCCGTGAAGTTGACCTCACCGAAGCCGATCGCCGTCATGTTGCTCGTCGGCGTCGCGGTGATCGTGATGACACGCGTTTCCGGAGCGACCGGAGCGTCGAAGCCGTTGGCGAAGATCGTGTCGGCGGCGCCGATGCCCGCACCCGTGAAGCTGAAGGTGCTCGGCGACACGGTCACGTTCATGCCGGAGCTGATCGCGGCGGCGGACACGTTCCAGGTGCTGGCGCCCGGCAGCGTGTTGCGCACCGTGCGCGTCCAGGTGCAGCTCGGCGTGCACGCCGTGTTGCGCATCGACGGCAGGTTGAGCGCACGCTGGGCGGCCTGGTTGCCGCTGGCGGCGAGGAAGTTCGCGTAGGTCTCGTTGAGCACGAGGCCCGAACGCGCCGCCTTGGCCATGTCGATGCGGCCGTTGCCGACGTCATCGGCATCCCACTGGCCGCTGTTCGGCGTGCCGTTGGTGTAGTCCTTGAGGCCTTCCTTCTTCGCCGTCAGCTGCATCGCCGACTTGATCTCGGTGACCGTCCAGTTCGGGCGCAGGCCCTTCACGAGCGCGGCGCTACCGGCGAGATGCGGGCTCGACATCGACGTGCCGGACAGGAACTCGTACGAATTCGCCGCGCCCTGGTAGGCCGCGAAGATGTTCGTGCCGGGACCGGTGATGTCGGGCTTGGTGACTTCGATGCCACCCGCGATCGGACCACGCAGGCTGCCCGAGTTGAGGTTGTCACCGACGGTCGGGTCGATGCCGACCACGGTCGTCGACGAGATCGTCGCCTGCGCGGTCGCGTTCGACGCGATGAAGGTCGAGATCGCCTGGCCGTTGGCCTGGCTGGTCATGACCGACGGACGCGCGGTGGCCGTGCCGAGACCCATCGGGATCGGCGGAGCGGGCGTGTTGTTGTAGATGATCGTCGCGATCGCACCGGCGGCGACGGCGTTGTTGATCTTCTCCTCGAACGTGCAGTTGCCACGGCGGATCAGCGCGATGCGACCCGTCATGCTGCCTGCCGCGAGGCCACCCGTCGCCGTGCAACCTTCGACGTTGCCGGCCGTGGCGGCATCGGCGATCTGGCCGACGACATTGCTCGTGAACGCCGCATCGCTCTTGAGCGAGTACAGGTTCTGCGGGCCACCGGCGATGCTGATGCTGTTGTTGTTGATGCGGTCGTGCGTGCTGTTGGCGACCGTCAGCACCCACGGGCCACGGTGGTTGACCTGGCCGATCGGGTTCGTGATCGTCGCGTTCGTGTTGCCCGCCGACGCGGCGACGAGCGTGCCGTTGTTGACGAGGTCGAGGAAGCCGCGGTCGTTGTCCGTCCACGGGTTCTGGCCACCCGAGATCGAGAAGTTCAGCACGTCGACGCCGTCGACGATCGCGGTCTGGATGCCGGCGGCGATCGCGGCGCCGTCACAGGTATCGGTCGCACAGACCTTGTACGTGATCAGCTGCGCGCACGGGGCGACGCCGGCGATCTGGGTTCCGGCGAGCGCGCCACCGGTGGCGACGTGCTGGTTGCCGCCCGCCGTCGACGCGGTGTGCGAGCCGTGGCCGTTGGTATCAACGGGGTTCGCGCCCGTGCAGGTGGCGCTGCCGATGCAGTCCTTGCCCGCGATGAGCTTCGGGAACGATGCGCTGAAGCCGCAGGCCGCGTCGTTCGCGAACGACGGATGGCCGAGGTTGACGCCCGTGTCGAGCACGCCGATGACCTGGCCCTGGCCACGGTAGCTGTTGCCACCCGGGGTGGCCGTGCCGTTCCAGATCTGGTCGGCGCCGATGAACTGCGGGCCGCGGTCGGTCGCGAGCTCGTAGTTGCCGACGATGGCGACGTTACGCACGTTCGGCTGCGCGGCAAGCTGCGCGGCCTCTTCGGCGGTCATGCGCACGGTGATGGCGTTGTCGAGGATGTCGTAACGGTAGTCGACGACGAGCGCGCGACCGAGCACCCCTTCGAACTGCGCGATGCGCTCGTCCTGGAGCTGCTTGAGGTGGCTGCGATAGCTCGCGACTTCGCTGCGGTCGGCCTTGAACTTCTCGCCTGCGCGATCGGACGCCGTACGGTTGAGGCCGGCGACGCCTCCTTCGTACTTGGCTGCACCCGGTTCAGTGAAGTAGACGAAATAGTTGCTGACGGCGCTCGCGGCGACCGACTCGGGCTGAGCGATCAACGCCGAAGGCGTGACCGTACCCAGCGCGAGCATGGTCGCGACGGCCAGTGACCGCGCGGTAAGAGACACTCTCATGAATGACCACCTTCTTGAATGAGGACAGGATGCCGCCCCGGGCATCCTCATTTCTTATAAGGCAAAGTCAGCAGGCATTCATGTTGCCCTGCAGCATAGCCGCGCAGCCTCGTGGCGACGTGATGACATCCCGGTCTGAACGGACACCGGTGGATGGCTCGGCAAGGCCGTACCGGAGTTTCAAGAGTCGTCCGCAACGCTCGGTGTTTTCAAGGGAAACCGTGTGCGCACGCACATACGAAGCCGTACGGACTTCGTGAGGTCGATAACCCCACCGCATATGTAAAGATATGAAAAGGCCCCCGTGAGGGGGCCTTTTCGATGGAACGGCGGAACGGAGGACGATCAGGGGGTCGCGGCGGCCGTCACCGCGGCGTCGCACGCCGCCTGGTTGGTGCAGGTGATGTGCACGCCTGCGCAGGTCACCGGCGACGCCGCATTGCTCCAGCGCGCATTCGGCGACACGTCGTCGGCGAAGCTCTCGGTCCACTCCAGCCGCAGGATGCCGTCGCTGCCCGCGACGATGTTGCCGAGTCCGTAGTCGGCGAACAGCAGCACGCCGTCGGTGCTGAGGTTGGTCTCGGTGCCCGATGCCTCGGTATCCGACATCGTCAGGAAGATCGCTTCATCACCCGCTGCGCTCGACGAGAACGTCACCGCGGTCTCGGAGAGCCAGCTCGGCGAGAGCGCCTCGATCGACACGTCGGCCGATGCACCGGTCATCGCATTGCCTGCACCGATGTTGAGCGTGAGGACGCTGTTGCCCGGGCTGCCCGAATTGAACTCGTCCTGCGAGGTCTTGCCGTTGACGCTGAGACAGGCCGTCGTGCCGCCACCACCCGCGGCGTCGAAGCCGTCCTTGAAGATCTGGTCGACGACGCCCTGGCCCTTGATCACGGAGGTCAGGTGCAGGGCCGGCGACTGCGCGGCGTCCTGCGGGGTCAGCACGATGTAGCCGAATGCCGGGTTGGCCTGCGTCGCGGTCACGGACGCCGTGATCGTGATCGCCTGGGTGCCGCCGGCCGCGACCGTGAACGTCGCCGGGCTCACCGCCACCGTCACGCCCGGGGTGCTGCCGACGTACGACGCCGTCCACGTCGAGGACGCACCGAGCTTGCTGGTCAGCGTACGCGTGAACGTGCAGTTGCCGTTGCAGGCCATGTTGCGCACCGAGGCGAGGTTGAGCTGCTTGACGTTGATCGAACCGCCCGAGGGATTCGCCGCCACGAAATTCGCGTAGGTCTCGTTGAGCACGAGGCCCGCCGCGGCGGCCTTGGTCAGGTCCGCGCGACCGCTGCCGACGTCGTCGATGTCCCACGGCGTCGTGCCGTTCTCCTTGAAGCCTGCGCGCTTGGCGGTCATCTGCAGTGCCGACTTCACTTCCGGCGGCGTCCACGTCGGGTGCACCGCGCGCACGAGGGCAGCCGCGCCGGCCACGTGCGGGCCCGACATCGAGGTGCCGCTCTCGAGGTAGTAGTTGCCGTCGGCCGCACGACCGGCGGCGTAGATGCTCACGCCCGGCGCGGTGATGTCCGGCTTGGTGAGGTCGGCGAGCGTGCCCGGGGTCGGACCACGGAAGCTGAAGTCGCCGAGGACATCGCCCTGCACGTCACCGACGATGCCGGCCGACAGGCTGGCGGTCGTGGGCGTCGCGCCGTTCGTGGCGATGAACGCGGCGAGCGCCGTGCCGGCGTCCTGCGTGATCGAGTACGCCGGGATCGTCGCGCCGTCGGTGTTCATGTTGATGACGCCGAAGGTGTTGTTGTAGATGAACACCTGCTGCGCACCGGCGGCGGCGGCGTTGGCGACCTTCTCGGTGAAGTTGCACGTGCCGCGGCGGATCAGCGCGACGCTGCCCGTGAAGTAACCGGCCGGAAAACCACCCGACGCCGTGCAGCCCTCGACGTTCGTTGACGTGCGGATCGGCAGGTTCGTGAACGTGGTCGGCGAACTGATGTGGCTGCCGAGCGAGGTCAGCAGGTTCTGCGTGTTCGCAGGCGGCGTGCCCGGGCCGGTGGCGCTGAGGCCGGGGCCGAGGTCCTTGTCCTGCGTGGAGGCGGCGACGGTCATCACCCACGGGCCGCGGTGATTGACCTGGCCGACCGGGTTGGTGACGGTCGCGCTCGTGTTGCCTGCGGACGCCGCAACGAAGATGCCCGCATTGACCATGTCGAGGAAGCGGCGGTCGTCGTCCGACCACGGCGACGTGCCGCCCGAGATCGAGAAGTTGATGACGTCGACGCCGTCGGCGATCGCGTTGTTGATGCCGCCCGTGATGGCCGACGACGGGCAGGTCGTGCCCGGGCAGACCTTGTACGAGCGGATCGACGCGCACGGCGCCACGCCCGACATCTGCGTGTACGGCGCCGGCAGGTTCGGCGACGGCGTCGCGGCATTCGTCACCGAGTTGCCGCCGGCCGTGCTGGCCGTGTGCACGCCGTGGCCCGAATCGACGGCTTCGGCATTCGGACCGTTGCAGACATTGCCCGACGTGCTCGCGCAGTCACGTGCGCTGAGCAGCTTGGGGTCTGCCGCGGAGAAACCGCACGACGTGTCGTTGGCGAACGACGGATGCGTCGAGTTGATGCCGCTGTCGAGCACGCCGATGACGATGCCCTTGCCGCGGTTGGTGGTGCCGCCCGGCGTCGCGCCGTTCCAGATGGTCGGCGCACCGATGAACTCGGGACCGCGGTACGTGTCGAGATGGCGCAGCTCGTCGATCTTGACCGAGGTCACGCCGGAAACCTGGGCGATCCTCTTCGCCTCGCCGGCCGTCATCTTCGCCGCGATGCCGCTGTGCGTGATGTCGTAGCTGTGCGTGACGACGAGTTCGCGGCCGAGCGTGCTCGCGATCGACGCGATGTGCGCCTGCTGCTGCTGCTGCACGAACTGGCGGTAGGCGGCAACGTCCGCGCTCTTGGCGTTGAAGCGCTCGCCCGAGGCGGCCTTCGGCGCCGTGCCGCGCAGCTGACCGGTACCGCCGTCGTAGTGCAGTGCACCCGGTTCGACGAACTCGATGAGATAGGTCGACTCGGCCTCGACACCGGCCGCGTCCGCGGCAAGCTTGAAGGACGGAGTCGACCATGCGGTGGTGGCGGCGAGGCCACCGAGACTGGCCGTGACGAGCACGGCGAGCGCTTTCACGCGAACGGCGTTGTGCATGAAACCTCCAACGATAGGGTGCACCCCGCCGCACGAGGCGCTCGGCGCCTCGCGTGACGGTCCAACGTGCAGGGTGTGTTGCGAACGGCGGATGGAATCGGTCGGGTCAGGCGTCCGAGTTGGCGATGGAGAATGAACTCGTCCTGAGTGCGTCGAGTTATAGCAGCGCGCGGAGAGCGCGCTCAACGTACTTCCGGCATACATGCACGGCTGGAGCACCCGACTTCATCGAATCTCCACACAGGTGCAGAAGCCGTGCAAATGATTGCATGGCTCATTATTCAGATGTCGTGTGATCCACGTCACCGAAGAACGTCGCGACATCGCCGATCGCCGCGGTGGCACGCATGGGCGGCAGGCTGGCAAGGAACAGCCGACCGTACCCGCGCGTGCGCAACCGCGGGTCGCACAGCACGAGCACGCCACGATCGTGGATGTCGCGGATCAGGCGCCCGGCGCCCTGCTTGAGCGCGATGACCGCGTTCGGGACCTGCCACGCCATGAACGGCTGCACGCCCTGTTCGCGCAGGCTCTCGAGGCGCGCGACGAGCACGGGGTCGTCGGGGGCCGCGAACGGCAGCTTGTCGATCGCGACGACGCTGAGCGCATCGCCGGCGACGTCGACACCTTCCCAGAAGCTCGCCGCGCCGAGCAGCACGCCGTTGCCCGACGCACGAAACGCCTCGAGCAGGCGATGACGCGGCGCACTGCCCTGCACGAACAACGGATACGGCACGCGACCCTCGAGCCGCTCGGCCGCGATGCGCAGCGCGCGATGCGAGGTGAACAGCAGGAAGGCCCTGCCCCGCGAAGCCTCGAGCACGGGCAGCAAGGCCTCGACGACGCGCTCGGCATGATCGGGCGCCGCCGGATCGGGAAGGCCGGGCGGGAGGTAGAGCAAGGCCTGGTTCGGATAATCGAACGGGCTGTCGACGCGCAGCACGTGCGGATCGTCGAGTCCCATCTGGCGCGCGAAGTGCTCGAACGTGCCGCCGACCGAGAGCGTCGCGGAGGTGAAGATCCACGCCGCATGGCTCTGCTCGCGCAGCTGCGTCAGCGGCGCCGACAGGTCCAGCGGCGTCGCATGGAACGCGAAG
This sequence comes from Dokdonella aquatica, assembly GCF_051987395.1. Lineage (NCBI taxonomy): Bacteria > Pseudomonadati > Pseudomonadota > Gammaproteobacteria > Lysobacterales > Rhodanobacteraceae > Dokdonella > Dokdonella aquatica. Next base: position 130,560 of record NZ_CP197094.1, read on the forward strand.
CCTTGCGGGGACAACTCGTACCAGAGCACCGTGTCGCGCGCAGCGCTGTCGCGCAGGTGGCCGAAGCGCACGGCGAGTGCACCGGCCCGTTCGAACACCGCACCGAGCCCGCGGCTGCGCTCGGCGTGCACGGCGAGGGCATCCGCCAGAGCATCGAGTGCATCACCAAGACCATCGAGCTCGCGCTCGACATCGTTGTCGCGCTCGATCGCGACGAACGGCCCCTTGGCCGGGAAGCGATCGAGCGCGAGACGAACGCGCTTCACCGCCGGTGCGAGCGTCTCGACCACCGGCAGCAGCGCGCCGGCCGCACCGCTCGCCGCCGACGCCTCGGCGAGTGCGTCGCGCGCGAGCTCGGTGAGCTGGCGCGAGGTGACGCTCACCGAGAAGAACTGGCCCGCGAGCTCGGGGACCTGGTGGGCCTCGTCGAGGATGAAGGCCTGGGCGCCGGGCAGGATCTCGCCGAAGCCTTCCTGCTTGATGGCGAGGTCGGCGAACAGAAGATGGTGGTTGACGACGACGATGTCGGCTTCCTGCGCGGCACGACGCGCCTTGACGACGAAACAGTCGGTGAAGGACGGGCACTCGCTGCCGAGGCAGTTGTCGGTCGTCGACGTCACGCGCGGCCACAGCGGCGAGTCCTCGGCGAGATCGGCGAACTCGCCACGGTCGCCGCTCGCGCTGCGCGACGACCAGGCATGCAGGGCCTGCAGCTGCACGGCCTCGTCGCGCGAAGCGAAACGCCCGTCCTTGCGTGCCTGGTCCAGCCGATGCAGGCAGACGTAGTTCGCGCGCCCCTTCAGCAGTGCGGTCGACACGCGCGTGCCGAGCACGCTGCGCACGCGCGGCAGGTCGCGATGGAACAGCTGGTCCTGCAGCGCCTTCGTGCCGGTCGAGACGATGACGCGCCGCCCCGACTGCAAGGCGGGAACGAGGTAGGCGAACGTCTTGCCGGTGCCCGTGCCGGCTTCGGCGACGAGGGCATGGCGATCCTCGATCGCCGCGGCGACGGCCACCGCCATCGCCTGCTGCGCCTCGCGCGCGACGAAGCCCGGCACCTCGCGCGCGAACGGACCGTCCGGGCCGAGGATGTCGTCGACGCGCTCGGTCATGCGCGTGGCGCGACCTACATGCGGACCGGACGCTTGACCTTGCAAGCGTCGCGCTTGCCTTCGGCGGTACGGCGGTACTCGTCGTCGCCGAAGATCGTGCGCGCCTCGACGGCGGTCTGCCAGTTGCGCGCGCACAGCGTGCCGAGCTGCGGTCCTTTCTTGAAACTCTCATAGGCGAGCTTCTCGGCCTGCACCGTATTGCCGCGCAGGAACTCGATCTCGGCCTCGTGCTGGAGGATGTCCGGCGCGTCGGGAGCGAGCTTGCGCGCGCGCGCGATCGCGGCGAAGGCATCGTCGTAGCGACGCTCGGCCTCGGCCTTCTCGGCGTCGCGCAGGAAGCCCTCGACCGCAGGATCGCGCAGCGGCGTGACCTGCAGCGCGGAATCCTCCTCGACCTCGAGCGCACGGATGCGCTGCACGACCGCGACGCGGTCGGGATCGGGCCGCGCGGCGGGTGCTTCCTGGCGTGCAGGCGGCGTCGACGACGAGCAGGCGGCGAGGACGGCGAGCAGGCTCGCGGCAAGGACGATGCGGGCGTTGGGCGTAACGTTCATGGACGACAAGCAGGTCACGTGGAAACCGTCACTATCGCGAATTTCCGCGCGCCCGTCACCTGCGCGCGAAACCTGAATGCGATCGCTCACTCGCCGTCGCGGCCGAACCAGCTGCGCAGCTTGTCCATCGGGCATCCCTCCTTGTCGCGCGGTGCGTAACCGGCCACGAACGGGAACTCGCGGCTGCCCTCGCAGACCTCGTCGGTACGCTTGCCCATGGCCGGTTCGATCCACGCGCGCTCGATGCCGTCCTGCGGCACGACGAGCGGCAGGTTCGGCAGGCGCGAGAACAGTTCGATCCAGATGCGCAGCGCGCCGGTCGAACCGAACAGCGCGGTCGGCTTGTTGTCGTCGCGACCGACCCAGACCACGCCGAGGTGGCTGCCCGTGTAGCCGGCGAACCACGAATCGCGCTGCGTGTCGCTCGTGCCGGTCTTGCCGGCCGCGGCGAGCGGGCCGAGCCCCGCGGCGACGATCGACCGCGCCGTGCCACGCTCGACCACCTGTTGCATCGCGAGTGCGACGAGCCGCGACGGCACGACGTAGTCGCCCGTGCCCGGCGTGGTGCCGTAGCGCGTCAGCGTGCGTCCCTTCGCATCGACGACACCGCGCACGGCGCGCAGCGGCACCGCGTGGCCGTCGGCGGCGAAATACTGGTACAGCTGGGCGACGTCGAACGGACTCAGATCCACCGCGCCGAGCAGCAACGACGGATTCGGGTTGATGTCGCGCCCGAGGTTGAACGACTGCAGCAGCCCGCGCACCTTGTCGACGCCGAGACGCAGGCCGAGCTGCACGGTCGCGAGATTGAGGCTGCCGACCAGCGCGTCGAGCACGAAGACGCGGCCGTTGACGTTGCCGTCGGCGTTCTTCGGCATCCACGTCGAGCCGTCGCGCTGCGGCAAGGCCACCGGCGCGTCCTCGACGATCGAGGCCAGCGAATAGCGCTGCGGCTGGGCCAGTGCCACGAGGTAGACGAACGGCTTGACCAGCGAACCGATCGGCCTGCGCGCCTCGAGCGCGCGGTTGAAGCCCTGCGCATCGGTGCTGCGCCCGCCGATGATCGCCTCGACCTCGCCGCTGCGCGCATCGGTGAGCACGAGCGCCGATTCGACAGCGGCGTCGCGCGCACCGAGGCCGGACAGCGCGCGCGTCATGGCCTGTTCGGCGAACAGCTGCGCCGACGGCGACAGCGTCGTGTGCACGACGAGGCCGGCCGTGCCGAGCTCGGTGTCGGGGTAGTCGCTGCGCAGCTGCGTGCGCACGAGGTCGAGGAAGGCCGGGAAACGGTTGCGCGGCAGTGCGCCCGCCGCGGCGACACCGAGCGGTCGGGCACGCGCGGCCTCGAGCGCGCGCGCATCGATGAGGCCGGTCTCGAAGAACTGCCCGAGCACGCGGTTGCGCTGCGCGAGCGCACGCTGCGGGTTGCGGCGCGGGTCGTACCAGCTCGCGCCCTGCACGAGCCCCACGAGCATCGCGACGTCGTGCGGCGGCAGCGTGGCGACGTCGCGGCCGAACCAGAACTCGCTCGCCGCGGCGAAGCCGTGCACGGCCTGCCCGCCCTGCTGGCCGAGGAAGATCTCGTTGCAGTAGGCCTCGAGGATGCGGCGCTTGTCGTAGCGGTACTCGATGATCAACGCGATGAAGGCTTCGTTGAACTTGCGCACGAAGCTCTGGCCGCTGTCGAGGAACAGGTTCTTGACCAGCTGCTGGGTCAGCGTCGATCCGCCCTGCACGACGCGTCCCGCGGTCAGGTTGGCCCAGGTCGCACGCAGGATCGCGACGACGTCGACGCCGCGATGGTTCTTGAAGTCGCGGTCCTCGACGGCCTGCAGGCCCATCACCAGCAACGGTGGCAGCTGTTCGAGCTGCACGATGCGGCGTTCTTCCTGCTCGGCGCCGTACAGCGTCGCGATGCGCGCGGGATCGAGCTGCGCGCGCGACAACGGCTGGCCGTCATCGGCATTGACGAGCGCGGCGACGCGACCGTTCTCGAGCGTGAGCGCGATGCGCAGCGGCGCGTTGCGTCCCTCGAGCCCCGTGAACGCGCGGCGCGCGATGACGAAGCGCGACCCGGCACGCGCATACGTGCCCGGCGTGCGCGCCTCGGCGTCGACCGCATAGCGCGACGCCTCGAGTTCGAGCAGCAAGGCCTCGGCGGTGAGTGCGGCGCCCGGCGCGAGCTCGAGCGGCCGCGCGATCACGCGGCTCGGGATCTGCCAGCTCAGGTCGTCGAAGCGTGCGCGCACCTGCTGATCGAGGTAGACGCCGTAAGGAACGCCGAAACCGAGCACCGCACCGATCACGACGAACAGCGGCACGCGGAGTACACGCCATCCGAGGGACAGCAGGCTCAGGGATCGCGACGGTGGTGGAGGAGCTTTCTTCTTGGCCAAGGATCGTGTTCGGAAGCGGGAACGGAGCGCCGTTCGCGCAGGCCGTGGCACGGCGCGCGCGGCGTCCGTGACGACCCGCCTGCGGCGGCCGCGAGTGTAGCCGATCCGTCCGTGCTGGCAGCGCCGGTGGTCATCCCCGATAATCCGCGTCCGTCCATGGTCGGGACCACCGTGCCGAAAACGCTTTCCGCACCTTTCTGCCTGTGCATCCGCGGTGACGTGGCGACGCGCGAACGCTGGCTCGACGACGTCGTGTCGCGGTTGCCCGCCGGTACGCCGCACGTCCTTGCTCCCGCGTCGTCCGCATCGCCGACGATGGTCTCGTTCGCCGGTGCGCGCATCGACGCCGCGACGCGCGACCTCCTCGCGGATGTCGCGCACGACCACCCGAACCACCATGCGGTCGTGCTCGAAGCCGGCGTGCACGTCCCGCCGCATGCGTTCGAACGGCTGCTCGCCGTCCTCGCCACGGACGGCATCGGCTCGGCCAGCGGCCTCGACGACATCGACCCGGCGCGTTCCCCGCTTCCGCCCGGCGTCTCGACCGATGCCTCGGCCGAACGCATCGACCGTCTCTGCCACGCGTTCTCGTCGCGAACATACGTCGACGCGCCGTCGCCGTCGCCACTCGCCTCGTCCTGGCATGCGCTCGCCCTCGCCTCGCTGGCCGGCGCCGCCGAATCCGCCCGACGCTGGCGCCATGTCCTCGTCGATGGCCTCTACGTCGCACGCGCCACCTCGCCGCTGCACGGCCCCGCACAGGGCAAGGACCTTCGCGATCCGCTGCCACCCTCGCCGCTCGCGCCACTCCGTGAAGCCGTCGCGCGCGCGCTCGAGGGCATGTTGTCGCCCGGTTACGCCGGACTCGACGGACGCCCCGTGCTGCTGCACGTGCTGCATGGCTGGGGCGGTGGTGCCGAGCGTTGGGTCCGTGATCTCTGCGCGTCGTTCGAAGGCGTGCACCATCGCGTGCTGATCGCACGCGGCAGCCACGCTCGACGCCGACACGGCGAATGGCTCGAACTGCTCGACGGCTCGTTCCAGGGGCCGCCGTTGCGCCGCGTCGCACTGCACGACGCGATCGCCGACACCGCGATCGAGCACGGCGGCTACGCCGCGATCGTGCACGAGTGGATCGACGATGCGCACGTTGATGCCGTCGTCGTGTCCTCGCTGATCGGCCACGCGCTCGACGTGCTGCGCACGGGCCTGCCGACCGTACGCGTGATCCACGACCACTATCCGTTCTGGCCGGCCCTGCATCGCGATTTCGGCGATGCCTCGCTCGCGTTCGACGACGCACAACGCGCGGCCGACCTCGCCGCGCTCGGCCCCGACCGCGAGTTCGCGAACGACGACCCTGCCTACTGGAAGGCGCTGCGCGACGCCACGGCGAACGCGCTGCACGACATCCACGCGACGCTCGTCGCGCCGAGCCGCAGCGCGCTGGCCGACGATATTCGCCTCGCGCCCGAACTCGCCCTGCTGCCCGCGCACGTGATCGGCCATGGCCTCGAGGCATGGCCGGCCGGCACGGCGCGCGTATCCGCGCCACCTTCGCGCGACCGCCTGCGCCTCGTCGTGCCGGGCCGCGTACGGCGCGGCAAGGGTGCGGCCCTGCTCGAACAGGCGCTGCCGGGCCTGCTCGAGTACGCCGACGTGTTCCTGCTCGGTGCCGGCGGCGACGCGCATGCGTTCTTCGGACGCAGCGGCGTGCACATCGTGCTCGACTACCGCCGCGAGCGCCTGCCCGACCTGCTCGCGACGCTCGCGCCCGATGCTGCGCTCTTGCTGCCGACCGTCTCGGAAACGTTCGGCTACACGCTGTCGGAGCTGCGCACGCTCGGCGTGCCGGTCGTCGCGACGCGCATCGGAGCATTCGCCGAACGCATCCACGACGGCGTCGACGGCTTTCTCGCCGACGTCGACGCGGCCGCCATCGTGGCCTGCATCGCCAGCCTCGCCACCGACCGCGCGCGGCTCGAGGTGGTCCGCACGAACCTCGCGGCGTTCCAGGAGCGCGACCTCGCCGCGATGGCGGCCGACTACGCCGCGCTCGGTGTCTGGCGCGACGACGCTCCGCGTATCGTGGCCCCCGGCCTCTGCCTCACGCTGAGGCTCGAACTCGCCGAAGCCGTCACCGCACATCGTCGCGCGGTCGAACACGGTGGCGTCCTCGACCGCAAACTCACCGATGCGCGCGCCGAGAGCGCGCGTCGAGGCGCCTGGGGCCATGCGCTCGATCGCGACCTCGCCGGCGCACGCACGCGCATCGACGCGCTCGGCCAGGATCTCGAGACACGCACGCAGTGGGCGCTCGGCCTCGATGCCGAGGTCGCCGCGCAGCGCGAGCGCATCGGCGTGCTCGAAGCGGTCGCACGCGAGCGCGACGCGATGCTCGTGAGCCGCTCGTGGCGAGTGACGGTGCCGCTGCGTACCGCCACGACGTTCCTGCGCCGTGTGCGCGCGAGCCTGCGCTTCCGCGCCGGGCGCGCGCTCGGCCTCGCACGCCGCGTGCGCGGCAGCGTCGCACGCCATGGCCTCGCAGGCACGTGGCAGCGCATCCTGCGCGAGCTGCGTGGCGGCACGCCGGCGCCACGTACCGCGCGCACCTACGACGCACCGAGCGAGACCTTCGAGCCCTTCACGGTGCCGGGCAGCGCTACACCGCGCGTGTCGATCGTGATCCCCGTGCACAACAAGTTCGCCTACACGGCCGCTTGCCTGCGCTCGCTGGCCGAGCACGCCAGTGAAACGACGTTCGAGGTCATCGTCGTCGACGATGCCTCGACCGACGCGACCTGGGAGAACCTTGCTCGCATCGACGGCATCCACCCGATCCGCAACGCGGCCAACCTGGGCTTCGTCGGCTCGTGCAACGCCGGCGCAGCGGCCGCACGCGGCGACTACGTGCTGTTCCTCAACAACGACACCGTCGTCACGCCGGACTGGCTCGATGCCTTGCTGCGCTGCTTCGACGAGGAACCCGACGCCGGCCTCGTCGGCTCGCAGCTCGTCTACCCCGACGGGCGACTGCAGGAAGCCGGCGGCATCGTGTTCGACGACGCCTCGGGCTGGAACGTGGGCCGCTTCGGCGATCCCGACGACGCGGCGTACCAGTACCGGCGCGAGGCCGACTACTGCTCGGGCGCGGCGATCCTGCTGCGCCGTGCGCTCTTCGAGACGCTCGGCGGCTTCGACATGCGCTACGCACCGGCCTACTACGAGGACACCGACCTCGCCTTCGCGGTGCGCGCCCACGGCCTCAAGGTGTTCTACGAGCCCGCATCGCGCGTGATCCACTTCGAGGGCATCACCGCGGGTACCGACACCGGCAGCGGCATGAAGCGCTTCCAGGTGGTCAACCAGGCCAAGTTCCTCGACAAGTGGCGCGATGCGCTGCGTGACCAGCCATCCCCGGGCACGCCGATCCCCGTCGCCTCGACGCACCGTGCGCGCAAGCGCGTGCTGATCATCGATGCGACGACGCCGGCGCCGGACCAGGATTCGGGCTCGCTGCGCATGGTCAACCTGATGCGCGTGCTGCGCGCCAGCGGCGTCCACGTGACCTTCATGGCCGACAACCGCGCCTGGGTCGAGCGCTACACGCGCGACCTGCAGGAGCTCGGCATCGAGGTGCTGTACCACCCGTACGTGAGCGATCCGGTGCGCTGGTTCCGCGAGCGTGGTGCCACACTGGACGCGATCATCCTGTCGCGCCACTACGTCGCCGCGAATTACGTCGGCATCGCGCGCCTGCACGCACCGCAGGCCCGCCTCGTGTTCGACACGGTCGACCTGCACTACCTGCGCGAGCAGCGCGCGGCCGAACTCGAGGGCAAGCCCGACCTCGCGCGCCAGTCCGCGGCCACGCGCGTGCAGGAGCTCAAGCTCATGCGCGAGTGCGACGTCACGCTCGTCGTGAGCCCGGTCGAGCAGGCGATCCTCGCCGTCGACGCGCCAGGTGCCGCCGTCGACGTGCTGTCGAACGTGCACGAGGTCTACGGACGCCGTGCATCGTTCGCGTCACGCCGCGACCTCGTGTTCGTCGGCGGCTTCCAGCATCCGCCGAACACCGATGCGGTGACGTGGTTCGTCGCCGAAGTGATGCCGCTGCTGCGCGCGGCAGGCTCCGGCCTGCGCTTCCACGTCATCGGCAGCAAGGTGCCCGACACGATCCGCGCGCTCGCGGCCGACGACGTGATCGTGCACGGCTTCGTCGAGGACATCGCGCCGTTCATGGACGGCTGCCGCCTCTCGGTCGCGCCGCTGCGCTACGGCGCCGGCGTCAAGGGCAAGGTCAACATGGCGATGAGCTACGGCCTGCCGGTCGTGGCGACACCGATGGCGGTCGAAGGCATGCACGTGCGCGCAGGCGAGGACGTCGTCGTGGCCGAGACACCGCGCGCATACGCCGATGCGATCCTCGCGCTCGATCGTGACGAGGCACTGTGGACGCGGCTGTCCGACAACGGTCTCGCCAACGTGCGCGAGCACTTCTCGTTCGAGGCCGCCGAGAAGGCGATCCGGCGCATCGTCGGCTTCTGACTCAGGCCTCGTGCCACTCCGCCTCGGCGTTGGCGCACTCCCAGGCGACCTCGCCGGTGCGCGTGCCACCCGGACCGAAGCTGCGTTCGCGCAGCAGCAGGCGCCGGTCGGGATCGCGCATGACCAGCGTCGCGGCACGCGTGCCGTAGTGTTCGCCCTCGATGAACACGGGCGCGAGCGTGCGCTCGAGCACGAGGCCTACGCCGGTATCGGGCAGGCGTGCATCGTCGGGCTGGAAGGTGTCGTGCAGCAGGCCGAGCAGGCGATCCTCGTCGCGCCCGCCGTGTGCGGTGGCGCCCGTGAAGCGGTCGCGCAGGCGTTCCATCTTCGGCCAGTGCACGTCGGTCGCCCCGTTGCTGACCACGTGCACGCCCGAGCCGAGGCGGCGCGACGTGCCGCGCACGCCGTCGACGAGCCACGTGCCGCGCGCGTCGCCGAGCACGAGGTTGAAGCCGCCGTATTCGTCACGTCCCGCCAGCGCGGCATCGGACGCCTCGCGCGCGTCCGCACTGCCGAGCAGGAAGTCGCGCACGAGCGCACCGCGTGAACGCGGTGCGCGCGCCGGCACGCCCGAGCGCAGGTTGGTCACCGCGGCGAACGCGCCGTCGTTGCGCACGCCGAGCCATGCGCCGCCGGCGACGAGATCACGCCCGCCGAGGCAGTCCGGCGCCTCGCGCCACGGCGCGGCGTCGGTGCTTGCGCGGGCGTGGAATTCGTCGCGATTGCCGAGCAGCACGAGTGGCCAGCCACGCACGTGGTCGATCGCGACGAGCAGGATGCACACGACGATTCCCTCGGACGCTCAGCCGCGCCCGTTGGCCGAGCGCCACGCGCGCAGCTTCTGCTCGAGCGGGGCGAGGCGCGGGCTCGACGGCGCGAGCTGGCGCGCGGCGTCGATCGCGCGCGCGGCATCCTCGCCTTCGTTGGCACCGATGCGCGCGTCGGCCTGGTCGAGGTAGGCCGTCGCGAGACGTTCGTTCATGCCGCCGAGCGACGCATCGGACGGTGCGAGCTGGCGCACCGCGTCGATCATGCCGCGCGCGCGCGGCAGGTCACCGTCGCGCAGGCTCGCATCGAACAGGTCGCGTGCCCGTGCGGGAAGCTTCTCGAGGCCGGTGAGTGCGGCCGTATTGCCGCCGTCGATCGCGAGGGCGGCGCGGAACTTGTCGTAGGCGCAGTTGCCGGGCGGTTCGATCAGGCGACCGTTGTCGGCGGCGAGGTTCGCGTCGGCGACGAGGCGCTGCAGGCGCTGCTCGTCCGCGGGCGTCAACGTCGGACGCGCGGCGGCGATCGCCACGCGCTCGCGCAGTTCGCGCAGACCGACGCGTGCGCTGCGCAGGTCGGCGAGTTCGGGCGAGAGCCGTTCGGCCTGGCCGAGCAGACGTTCGGCGGCGTCCGCATTGCCGTCGTCGATCGCCGCACTGGCCTGCACGACGAGCGCCTGCGCGACGCGGCGCAGTCCGGCACGCGCACGCACGTTGTCGCGATCGCGCGCGAGCACCGACTCGAACAACGCCTGCGCGGTGTCGCCGGCGCCGCTCGCGCGGCCGCCGCGCAGGTGCGCCTCGGCCTTGGCGAGATCGGCCTCGAGCGCGGCCGCGGCATCCTCGCGCTGGCGCGTCACGCGCGCGCGCAGCTCGGGCAGCCCCGGATGGTCGGGCACGATGCGCGCGATCGCCTCGATGCGCGCCATCGCGGTCGCCTCGTCGCCCTTGTCGATCGCCTCGCCGGCCTGCGCGGCCAGCGCCTCGGCCACCTTGCCGGTGCCGGCGCGCGCGAGTGCATTGCCGGGATCGGCCGCCGACACGCGGCCGTACAGTGCGGCCGCGCCGTCCTTGTCGAGCAGACGACCCGCGGCGAGCGCCTGCCGCGCCTGATCGAGCAGGCCTTCGATCTCGTCGCCCTGCGACTGGCGGTCGCCGACCTGTTTCGCGAGCGCATCGACCTCGGCGCCGCCGCCGAGCAGTTCGCGGGCATCGGCGACGAGGCGCGAGGCCGTGGCGACGTCGTCGCGCGCGAGCGCCGCGCGGGCATCGTCGAGCAGGCGCCGGCCGACATCGGCGAGCCCGCTGCGCGCGAGGTCGTTGTCGGGATCGATCGAGCGCGCCTGCTGGAACAGCTCGCGCGCGCTGTCGCCTTGCGAACCCGAGAGGCGTCCGGCATCGAGCGCCTGCTGGGCACGCGCGAGCACGGTGTTGAGTTCGGTGTTCGGAAGCAGCGCGCGCAGACGATCCTGGTTCCGCCATGTCGCGGCGCCGGCGACGACGAGCACGAGGACGACGACCGCAGCGGCGATCCAGGCGCCTCCACGACGCTTCGGCACCCGTGCCGCGGCGTGGCGTCCCGATCGACTCGCGCGCAGGATGTGCTCGTCGGTCGCCGCCATGATCTCGTCGAGGCGGCCGAGGTTCGGTTCGGCGCGTGAAGCTCGTGGCGTGCCGTCGGCTGGCGAATGGCGCGAGGCGCGCATCGACGGCATCGGTGGCGTCGCCGGCGACACGCTCGTGTCCATCGAACGCACGTCGCGCGCGAAACCCTCGGGCTCGCCGTCGAGGCCCTCGAGTTCGCCGCTCGCGATCGCCTTCTCGTAGCGCGCGATCGCGGTCGCCGCATCGTGGCCGGTCTGGAAGCGGTCCTCTGCCTCCTTCGCGAGCAGGCCGTCGACGAGCGGCTGCAGCACCTCGAGCGCCTCGGGCAGCTTCGGCACGGGCTGGGTGATGTGCATGATGCCGACCGCGAGCGAATCCTCGGCGTGGTACGGCACGCGTCCGACCAGCATCTCGTAGAGCACGATGCCGAGGCTGTAGAGATCCGAGCGTCCGTCGATCTGCTTGCCGCGCGCCTGCTCGGGACTCATGTAGTGCGGCGTGCCGACGACGGCACCGGTGCGGGTCATGCGCGTTGCCGAATCGCTCGCGCGCGCGATGCCGAAGTCGGTCAGCGCGGCCGAGCCGTCGTCGCGCAGCAGGATGTTGTCGGGCTTGACGTCGCGGTGGATGAAACCCTTCTGCTGCGCGTAACCGAGTGCGGTCGCGATCTCGCGGATAACGCGCAACGCGAACGGCACCGAGCGCGGCTGGCCGTCCTTGCTCAGGACCGGCCCCGCAGAGAGGTACTCCATCGCGATGTAGTGGTAGTCGCCCTGGCGTCCGACATCGTGGATGCCGACCACGTGGCGGTGGTGCAGGCGCGCGGCGATGCGCGCCTCGCGCTGGAACCGCTCGCCGAAGTTCGGATCGGCCAGGAGCGCCGGCGACATGACCTTGAGCGCCACCTCGCGATCGACCGATTCCTGCATGGCGAGGTAGACCGTGGCCATGCCTCCACGGCCGAGCTGGCGCAGCAGTCGATATCCGGGAATCTCGATCACGGTTCAGGCGTCGTCCGTTGCAGGGCGCCCGCGTTCATGCGGGCACACGGCGGCAAGCATATCAGGGAGCCCCGGCCGCTGCGGTCAGGCGAGGCGGCGCGCCTCGGTCACGTTGGGCACCGCGAGCAGGCGCCCGAGCAGCGCCGACAGCTGGCCGTAATCGTTGACGCGCAGCGCGAAGCTCATCTCGACCTCGTTGCCACGCGGATCGACCTTCGCGTTGACCGCGAGCATGTAGACGTTGGCCGCCGCGATCACGTTGGTGACGTCCTTGTGCAGGCCCTTGCGATCGTAGCCGCGCACGAGCACGTTCACGTCGTAGACGTGCTGGCGCGCACCACCCCACTCCACCTCGATGACGCGCTCGGGATCGAGCTCGCGCAGGCGCTGCAGCTGCACGCAGTCGCTGCGGTGCACGCTGATGCCGCGCCCGCGCGTGATGAAGCCCTCGATCGGATCGCCCGGCAGCGGCTGGCAGCAGCGCGCGAGCACGCTGGCGAGGTTGCCCACGCCCTCCACGACGACGCCGTCGCGTGCCGCGGCAGGTGCGCGTGGGGCGCGTGTGGGCGCCGGACGCGGCGCTTCCGCCGCGTGCAACGTGCGGGCGACCTGGGTCGGCGTGACGTCACCGATCGCGAGCGCGACGAGGAGGTCGTCGAGCGTGCGCAGGTCGAAGCGCGGCGGCAGCGTGTCGAGGTCGACGCCCGCCAGCGCGAGGCGCTTGAGCTCGCGCTCGAGGATCGCGCGCCCGGCGGCGACGTTCTGCTCGTGGTCGGCGCGCTTGAACCAGGTGCGCACCTTCTCGCGTGCGCGGGGCGTGTTGAGGAAACCGTGATGCGACGAGAGCCAGTCGCGCCGCGGCTCGATCGTCTTGCCGGTGAGGATCTCGATGCGGTCACCGCTGGACGGCTGGTGGTGCAGCGGCACGATGCGCCCGTTGACCTTGGCGCCGCGGCAGCGGTGGCCGACGTCGGTGTGCACGAGGTAGGCGAAATCGAGCACGGTCGCGCCGCGCGGCAGATCGAGCACCTGGCCCTTCGGCGTGAGCAGGTAGACGCGATCCTCGACCACGTCGCTGCGGAAGCCGGCGAACAGCGCGCCGTCGTCGTCACGGTCGTCGCGCGCCTCGAGCAGCTGGCGCATCCAGGCGATCTTGCGTTCGAAGCTCGCGTCGCCGCCACCGCCTTCCTTGTAGCGCCAGTGCGCGGCCACGCCGAGCTCGGCGTGGGCATGCATGTCGTGCGAGCGGATCTGCACCTCGAGTGCACGTCCGCCGGGGCCGACCACGGCGGTGTGCAGCGACTGGTAGTGGTTGCCCTTCGGATTGGCGATGTAGTCGTCGAACTCGCCCGGAACGCACGGCCACAGCGAATGCACCACGCCCAGCGCGGCATAGCAGGCCGGCACGTCACGCACGAGCACGCGCAACGCACGGATGTCGTAGAGCTCGGAGAACGCGAGCCCCTTCTTCTGCATCTTCCGCCAGATCGAGTGGATGTGCTTCGGACGGCCGGCGACGTCGGCGTCGAGGCCGGCCTCGCGCAGCGCCTCCTGCAGCGCGTCGCGGGCCTGTGCGATCCACGCCTCGCGGTCGCCGCGACGCTCGTCGAGCAGCGTCGCGATGCGCCGGTATGTGTCGGGCTGCAAATAACGGAACGCGAGGTCCTCCAGCTCCCACTTGATCTGCCAGATGCCGAGCCGGTTGGCGAGCGGCGCGTGCATGTCGGCGGTCAGTTCGGCGAGCGCGCGACGCGCGTCCTCGGGCAGCGAGCCCGCCGCACGCATGCGCACGAGCTGGCGTGCGAGCAGGATGAACACGACGCGCAGATCGCGCACGATCGCGAGCAGCAGGCGTCGCAGGCCTTCCATGCCGCGGACGCTGCCGCGTGCGGCGTGCAAGGACCAGACGCGAGCGGCGGCGCGCTGACCTTCGACGAGCGCCGGGATCGCTTCCCCGAACGCCTTCAGCGACGCATCGTCCAGGACGAGCCCTGTCTCGACGGCGTCGTGCAGCAGCGTCGCCGCGGCGGCTTCTTCACCTGCGCCGATGCGTGCGAGCACCTCGAGCGTGGCCTCGCGTTCGACACGCGAGATCCCCCACGATTCGAGCGCCGGAGGCGCAACCTCCAGGCGCGCGTCGATCCAGCCACGCACGCGCGACAGCGTGTCCGCGGACGGATGGGGGACGTCGAGGTCGCGGACGTTCACGGGATGGAGAAGGCGACCGGGAGGGAGGGGCCAGTGTGGCGCGTCCCGGCGACGGCGGGCTGCGGCGCGTCGCCGCGACCCGTCACCACCGGCGCAGCGAGGCGCCGGTGGCCTGGCAGGACGTCAGTACGAGTACCAGACGCTGTCGTGCGTGTACCAGTCCTGCATCTCCTCGGGCGCGCCGGCGAGCCCTGCGCGCAGTCGCACGATCGCGAAGCCCTGCTTGGGAACGTTGTTGCTGGCCGTGCCGACGGCGTCACGGTAGACGAGAACGTGGAACGGACCGGCGAAGCTCGGGTAGAAGCCGACGCCTTGCCGGGCAAACTCTCCCGTCTGCTTCGACAGGCCCGGGTACACTGCGGAGCTGTCGTCGCACAGCGTGGCGGGAGGCACCGTGCCGCTGACCCAGTCCGGCCTCAGCAGGCACCACGTCGCGGTCGCACCGAGTGCCGTCGCGTTGTAGCCCTCCACGAGCGCCGCGTCGACTTGCGCCGGCGCGGTGGGATCGAGCTGCGCCTCGAGTCGCACGATCGAGACGGCGCGACCCGCGAAGCCCGTGAACTGCTGGGCGGTCACCTTGAGGTTCTGATGCGGGACAGCCGGAGCTTCCTGCGGCGGAGCCGTACCGACCGCGTCGTTGTTCGCGCCGATGTAGTCGCCGAAACCCAGCGTCGGCAAGCCGATGCTGGCCTCCCACGCTTGAGCCGCCCCGCCGCCCGGGGACGCCGTCAGGCAGCGGTACTGGCGTTCGCTCGCCTGGGTCGCATGACCGATGCGGATTCCACCCGGCACGTACTCGAGATCACGGACGTTGACACTCGGCAGCTTCCAGACGTCGTTGCCGAGCGAAGCCGGAACCTGGTAACGCGGCGCCAGCGTGGTCTGCGATCCGCCCGCCAGGGTGTCGATGCAGAACAGGTGGCTGCTGAAATAGGCCAGCGCGATCGTGCCGCCCGAGGCCGGACGGTCGTAGCTCAACGCATTCGGCACGGCGTCGTCGAGGTGTAGCGTCGCCTGGTCGCCGGCGACCGTGTCGCCGCCGACGAGGGCGTAGACACTGGCCTGCGCCGTACCGGCGGCGAGGAAACCCGCCGACACCGCGAGGGCGAGCAGCGGGCGGAAGGCGTTCGAAAGTCGGGTCATCATGGCATCCGTCAAGAAGTCGTCAGGCGGGGGTTTCCATGGCCCCGCAGGTCGCATCGTTTGCAAAGGTCCGGCCAAGCCACGGGGGCCTGGACGCAATGGTAGACTGAGCTGACTCGAATGTAACCACAGAATCGCCGCCCACGCACCTGTTAAGCTGGTGTTGGGAAAGCGTTTTTCACCCCTCGAGACGCCGTTTTGTCGACCGGATCCCATTCATGCGCATTTTGTTCACGATTGCCCTGATCGCGTGTTGCGGCACGCCCCTGCTGCATGCCGCCGAGACCGCCTCCATCGAGGAGCGGATGTCGAAGGCGGAACTCGAGGCCTCCGGACTGGACCGGCTGACGCCGGAGCAGCTGAAGTACCTGAACACGTGGCTGTCGACCAAGGGCATCAGCGCCTCGGTGGCGCCGGTGAAGCGGCAGGACGGCTCGATGGTCTACTACCCCGACGAAACGGCGCGCGAAACGATCGAGTCGACGATCGCCGGCAGCTTCGAGGGGTGGCGCGGCCGCACCACCGTGACGCTCGCGAACGGCCAGAAGTGGCAGCAGAGCGAATCGGCGGCACGCGGCGACGTGCGCATGACCGACCCCGCCGTGACGATCAAGCCGATGGCCATGGGCAGCTGGCTCATGGTGGTCAAGGGCTGCAACTGCAGCATCCGCGTCAAGCGCATCCAGTAACCCACCGAGCCGATCGATCCCATGACGCCGACGACCTCCCGCCACTCCAGGGCACTGCGTGTGCTCATCCTCGCCACGGGCCTCGCGCTCGCACCGACCGTCTTCGCCCAGAAGGGTTCGACGCTCGAAGAGCGCATGTCCGCCGCGCAGTTCAAGGCCTACGGCCTCGACAAGCTCACCGCCGAAGAGCTCAAGGGGCTCAACGACTGGCTGCAGGGCCGCGGTGGCATCGACGACGCAGGCAGCCGCGTTTCGGAAGAGCCGGGCAGCCGCGACCCGAAGTTCGGGTTCCGGGCACAGGACAGCGGCCGTGAGGCCGTGCAGGCGAAGATCGTCGGCACCTTCAGGGGCTGGAGCGGCAAGACGATCTTCAAGCTCGACAACGGCCAGGAGTGGCAGCAGGCCGAGGCCGGCAGCTACAGCGGCCAGACCTACGAGAACCCCGAGGTCACGATCAAGCCCAAGCTCATGGGCAACTGGCTGCTCGTGGTCGAGCCGTGCCAGTGCCGGGTCTCGGTGACGCGCATCAAGTGATCTGCTCGCCGGCCGTCAGGCCGGCGCACCCGCGTCGATCGACTCGAGCGCCTTCGACAGGCGCTTGGGCGATACGGGCGACGGCGTGCCGAGCTCCTGCGCGAACAGCGACACGCGCAACTCCTCGATGAGCCAGCGGAACGCCGCGAGCGAGGCCGGCGTCGCGCCGCTCGCGCGGCGCTTGAGGTACTCGCGCCAGTAGCCGTGTACCTGCAGCATGCGCGCCTGGTCGCGCACCGGATCGTGGCGCAGGCGCTCGGCGCGCAGGCGCATCGCGCGCACGTAGCGCGGCAGGTGGGCGAGCTGCGAGGCCGGCGTGTCGCGCAGGAAACCCGGCGCGAGCAGTTCGTCGCGTTGCTCGCGCAGATCGGCATAGTTCGCCCCCGCGAAACCCATCAGCGGCTGATCGAGCCAGGGCAGCAGCTCCGCGTGCGCCTCGATGATCGCCTCGGCGACCTTGAGGCGCTCGACCGCGGCCGGGAACAGTTCCGTCGCGATCGTTGCACGCACCGCCTCGAAGGCCTCGCGCGTGCGCGCCTCGGGCGCGTGGTGGTGCAGGCGCTCGGCGAGCGCGGCTTCGACGAGATCGACGCGCAAGGTCTCGGCGCTGCCCAGCGCAGCCCAGCGCAGCGCGACCGAGTTGGCGAGCGGCAGCTGGCGGCGCGCCTGCTTGGTGCGATCGGCGAGCGCACGCCGCAGCAGGCGCTCCACCCCGTGGCGGTGCTCGGCGCGCGCCTCGTCGGCTCGCTCGAACACGCGCAGCGCGACGCTGTCACCGAGGTCGACGAGCGCCGGGTAGGCCGCGAGGCCACCCGGCGAGACGATGCGTTCGGGGATCGCCTCGAGATCGAAGCCTTCGACCTCCTCGCGCGTGAGGTCGGCATCGGCCTGCGCCGAGAATGCGCTGCGCGCGGCCTGCCCCCACTGCGCCTGGAGCGCGGCGAGGTCGCGCCCTTCGGCGAGCGTGCGGCCGTTCGGATCGTGCACGCGGAAGCGCATCGACAGGTGCGTCGGAACCTCGATGCCGTCGAAATCGGCCGCGCCGATCGCCACGCCGGTGACGCGCTGCAGGTAGTCGGCGAGCACGACCGGCAACGCGCGCTCGCGCGAGGCCGGCACCAGCGTCTCGACGAACGCGCGTGCGAAATCGGGCGCCGGCACGAAGTTGCGACGCAGTGCCTTGGGCAGTCCGCGGATCAGTTCGGCGACCTTCTCGGCCAGCAGGCCCGGCACGAGCCAGTCGGCCTGCTGCACGCCGAGCGCGTTCACGAACGCGAGCGGGACGTGCACGGTCACGCCGTCGGCGGCGTCGCCGGGCACGAAGCGGTACTCGAGGCGCAGGCGCTGCCCGGCGACCTCGAGGCGGGTCGGGAAATCCTCGGCCGCGATACCGGCGCGCGTGGCCATGAGGTCGTCGAGCGACCAGCGCAGCGCGGCCTGTTCGGCCGGCGGCGACTTGCGATACCAGGCCTCGAGCGCGGCGGTGGAGTTCACCTCGACCGGCAACTTGCCGGCGAAGAACGCCGCACGTTCGGCCGGCTCGCGCAGCAGGCCCGAACGACGCTGGCGGGCCTCGATCTCGAGTGCCTCGGCGAGCACGCGCGCGTTGGCGCGCACGAAATCGGCGCGCGTATCGATCTCGCCGGTAGCGAGCGCCTCGCGCACGAAGATCGCGTGGGCTTCTTCGGGATCCTGGCGCGCGAACGTCACCACGCGGTTCTCGGCCAGTGCGAGACCGAACAGGTTGACGTGCTCGTAGGCGAGCACTGCGCCGCGCTTGCGCGACCAGTGCGCATCGCGCCACGAGCGCCGAACGAGGTGCGCGGCCTGCTGCTCGATCCACGCCGGCTCGACGCGCGCGTTCTGCATCGCGTAGATCTTGCCGATGTCGAGGATCTGTCCGGCGAGGATCCACTGCGGCGGCGACTTGGCCAGTGCCGAGCCCGGGAACACGCCGAAGCGGCGCTCGCGCGGGCCGCGGTACTGGCCGCGCTCGTCCTTGCGGCCGACCTGGGTGGGCCAGCCGGACAGCAGGCAGCGGTGCACGGCTTCATGCAGCGCGTCGCCTTCGAGCGGTGACGCCGCGTCGCGCGCCTTCGCGCGCGGACGTGCCGGACCGTCGTCGCCGAGCACGACGAGCTGGCGGTGCAGCTCGCGCCACTCGCGCATGCGCAGGAACGACAGGAAACGCTCCTGGCACCAGTCGCGCAAGCGCGACTGCGTCAGTTCCGCGTGCGCCTCGCTGTACGCCGCCCACAGCACCAGCACGCCCAGGAAATCGGATTTCGCGACCACGAACGGCGCGTGCGCCGCATCGGCCTGCTGGCGTGCGTCGGCCGGGCGCTCGCGCGGATCCTGGATGCTCAGGAACGCCGCGAGCACGAGCAGTTCGCGCTCGACGCCGAACCGCGTCGCCTCGACGAGCATGCGTGCGAGCGAGACGTCGACCGGCACGCGTGCGATCTCGCGGCCGACCGGGGTGAGCCGGCGCTGCTCGTCGATCGCGCCGATCTCGAGCAGGCGCCGGTAACCGTCGCCGATCGCGCGCTCCGACGGCGCCTCGACGAACGGGAACGCGTCGACATCCCCGAGGCCTAGGCTCAGCATGCGCAGGATCACGCCGGCCAGCGACGTGCGCAGGATCTCGGGATCGGTGTAGCGTGGCCGCGTGGTGTAGTCGTCCTCGGCGTAGAGGCGGTAGCAGATGCCGGGCCCGACGCGACCGCAGCGGCCCTTGCGCTGGTCGGCCGCGGCCTGCGAGATCGGCTCGATGTGCAGGCGCTCGAGCTGGCTGCGCTGGCTGTAGCGCTTGACGCGCGCGGTGCCCGTGTCGACGACGTAGCGGATGCGCGGCACGGTCAGCGAGGTCTCGGCGACATTGGTCGCGAGCACGATGCGGCGCTTCGTGCCGGGACGGAAAACGCGGTCCTGCTCGCTCGCCGACAGGCGCGCGTACAGCGCGAGCACTTCGGTCTCGCGGTACTGGCGGCGCGCGAGCGCGAGGTGCGCATCGCGGATCTCGCGCTCGCCGGGCACGAAGATCAGCACGTCGCCGCGCGGGTCCTCGGCGGTGATCTCGTCGATCGCGGCGACGATCTGCTCGGTCGTGCCCGATTCGCGCGGCGTGCGCGGGCCGTCGTTGCGACGCGCACCCTGCCCGCCCGGCGGCGACGCCTTCGCGGATTCGCGCTCGCGCGACTCGAGCGGGCGCCAGCGCACCTCGACCGGATAGGTGCGGCCTTCGACCTCGATCACGGGCGCGTTGCCGAAGTGCTCGGCGAAACGCGCGGTGTCGATCGTCGCCGAGGTCACGACGAGCTTGAGGTCGGGACGCTTCGCGAGCAGGCGCTTGAGGTAGCCGAGCAGGAAGTCGATGTTGAGGCTGCGCTCGTGCGCCTCGTCGAGGATGATCGTGTCGTAGGCGCCGAGCCAGGCATCGCCCTGCGTTTCGGCGAGCAGGATGCCGTCGGTCATGAACTTGACCAGCGCGTCCTCGCCGACCTGCTCGGTGAAACGCACCTGGAAGCCCACGAGGTCGCCGACCGTCGTGCCGAGTTCGCTGGCGACGCGGCGCGCGACCGTGCGCGCGGCGATGCGGCGCGGCTGCGTGCAGCCGATCATGCCGGCGCGGCCGCGTCCCGCCGCGAGGCACAGCTTGGGCAGCTGCGTGGTCTTGCCGGAGCCGGTCTCGCCGGCGAGCACGACGACCTGATGGTCGCGGATCGCGGCGACGATCTCGTCCGCGCGCGCGGCGATCGGCAGCGATGCGTCGATGGCGATCACGGGCACGCGTGCGGCGCGGCGCGCGACGATCGCCGTCGAGGCCTCGATGTCGGCGGCGAGCTTGGTGATCGCGTCGGCATTCGCCTCGCCGGGGCGCGACAGCCTGCGCAGGCGGCCGATCAGGCGCCCGCGGTCGCGGCTGAGCACGCCGTCGAGGGCGGACTGGAGGGTTTTCAGGTCGGGCATCGGGACAGCGGTACCTGCAGGCGACGGCGTGCGGGACGACCGCACGACGCGCTGGTTTTCCGTTCAGACGGACCGCATATGATAGCCCGCCGGCCCGGCCGGGCACGAACGACCGCCACGCACGCGCCATCCGCCACGCGACGCCACTCCACCTGCCTCGAGGAACGATCCATGGCCATCGATATCGGTATCTCCGCGAAGGATCGCAAGAAGATCGCCGACCACCTCTCCAAGGTGCTCGCCGACACGTACTCGCTGTACCTCAAGACGCACAACTTCCACTGGAACATCACCGGGCCGATGTTCAACAGCCTGCACGTGATGTTCGAGACGCAGTACAACGAGCTCTGGACGGCCGCCGACGTCATCGCCGAGCGCATCCGCAGCCTCGACGTGTACGCGCCGGGTTCGTACACGCAGTTCGGCAAGCTCACCTCGATCAAGGAAGAGACCGGCGTGCCGGAGTGGAAGGACATGGTCCAGCAGCTCGTCGACGGCCACGAGACTGCCGCACGCACGGGCCGCGCCGCGTTCAAGGCCGCCGACGCGGCCGACGACCAGCCGACCGCCGACCTCATCACGCAGCGCCTCGAGGCGCACGAGAAGACCGCCTGGATGCTGCGCTCGCTGCTCAAGTGATCGCCGGGCGGGTCGCGCGTCACGCGCGGCCCGCCATCCGCTGTCCTCGCACCGCGCGGCGCAATGCCGCGTCCACCTTCGCGAGGACGATGCAGTGCCGCCGCGACGCCGTGCGCCGCCGGACCCGATCCGGCACAATCCCGCGCTTGCCCGGCGCCCCGCCGGGGCGACACGTGGACCCATGACCCTGCAAGGCAACTACGAACAGATCGCGCTCAAGGACTACGCCGAGCGCGCCTACCTCGACTATTCGATGTACGTGGTGCTCGACCGCGCGCTGCCGTTCGTCGGCGACGGCCTCAAGCCGGTCCAGCGCCGCATCGTCTACGCGATGAGCGACCTCGGCCTCGGCGCGACGGCCAAGCCGCGCAAGTCGGCGCTGACGGTCGGCGAGGTGCTCGGCAAGTACCACCCGCACGGTGACAGCGCCTGTTACGAGGCGATGGTGCTGATGACGCAGCCGTTCTCGTACCGCTACCCGCTGATCACGGGCCAGGGCAATTTCGGCTCGGCGGACGACCCGAAGTCGTTCGCGGCGATGCGCTACACCGAGGCCAAGCTCACCCCGATCGCCGAACTGCTGCTGCAGGAGCTCGGCCAGGGCACCGTCGATTTCACGCCGAACTACGACGGCACCCAGCAGGAACCGTCGTGGCTGCCCGCGCGCGTGCCGCACGTGCTGCTCAACGGCTCCACCGGCATCGCCGTCGGCATGGCCACCGACATCCCGCCGCACAACCTGCGCGAGATCGTCAGCGCCTGCATCCGCCTGCTCGACGATCCCGAGGCGAGCATCGCCGACCTCTGCGAACACGTGCTCGGTCCGGACTACCCGACCACCGCCGAGATCATCACGCCGCGCGCCGACCTCGTCGCGATGTACACGACCGGCACGGGCTCGGTGCGTGCGCGCGCGACCTACGTGCGCGAGGACGGCAACATCGTCATCACGGCCCTGCCCTACCAGGTCTCGCCGTCGAAGATCATCGAGCAGCTCGCCGCGCAGATGCGCGCCAAGAAGCTGCCGATGATCGAGGACCTGCGCGACGAGTCCGACCACGAGAACCCGATCCGCCTCGTGCTGGTGCCGCGCTCGAACCGCATCGACGCCGACGAGATCATGCCGCACCTGTTCGCGACGACCGATCTCGAGAAGAGCTTCCGCGTCAACCTCAACATGATCGGCCTCGACGGCCGTCCGCAGGTCAAGAACCTCAAGCAGATCCTGAGCGAGTGGCTGCGCTTCCGCACCGACACGGTGACGCGACGCCTGCAGCACCGCCTAGCCAAGGTCGAGCGCCGCCTGCACCTGCTCGAAGGCCTGCGCATCGCCTACCTCAACCTCGACGAGGTGATCCGCATCATCCGCACCGAGGAAGATCCGAAGGCCGTGCTCATGGCGCGCTTCGGCCTCAGCGAGGAGCAGACCGACTACATCCTCGAGACGCGCCTGCGCCAGCTCGCGCGCCTCGAGGAGATGAAGATCAACGGCGAACGCGACGCGCTCGAGGAAGAGCGCGCGCGCCTCAACGTGCTGCTCAATTCCAAGGCGCGCCTGAAGACACTCATCAAGGACGAGCTGCGCGAGGACGCCAAGGCCTTCGGCGACGAACGCCGCTCGCCGCTGGTCGCGCGTGCGGTGGCGCAGGCGCTCGACGAGAGCGCGCTCGTGGCGAGCGAGCCGGTCACGATCGTGCTGTCCGAGAAGGGCTGGGTGCGCGCGGCCAAGGGCCACGACATCGACGCCGCAGGCCTGAGCTACCGCGAGGGCGACGCCTACCTCGCCTCGGTGAAGGGCCGCACGACCCAGAACGTCGCCTTCATCGACTCGACCGGGCGCAGCTATTCGGCCCCCGCGCACACGCTGCCCTCGGCACGCGGCAACGGCGAGCCGCTCAGCGGCCGCTTCGGCCTGCCGGCCGGCGCACGCATCGACGCACTCGCTGCGGCCGATCCGGCCACGCGCCTCGTGCTCGCCTCGGACCTCGGCTACGGCTTCGTCACGCGCTTCGAGAACCTGCTCGCCAACAAGAAGGCCGGCAAGCAGCTCATGAACCTCGACGACAAGGCGCGCGTGCTCGCGCCGGCGCTGGTCGCCGACTCTGCACGCGACCGCATCGTCGTCGCGACGACCGCGGGCCACCTGCTGATGTTCTCGGTGGCCGAACTGCCCGAGCTCGACAACGGCGGCAAGGGCAACAAGCTCGTCGAGATCCCGAAGCCGAAGCTGTCGGCCGGCGAGCGCGTGGCCGGCATCGCGGTGGTCGCCGAGGGCAAGGGCGAGGTCACGATCTACGCGGGCCAGCGCAAGCTCGTGCTGCGCTGGGCCGACCTCGTCGAGTACGGCGGCGGCCGCGCCACGCGCGGCAACCTGCTGCCGCGCGGCCTGCAACGCGTCGAGCGTCTCGAGACGACGGCCTGAGGGCGGGCGGGCGTCCACGCGTGCCGGGTACCGAAGACGGAGCGCCGCGTCGCGGGAGATCCGCCACGCCGACGGACCGCGCGCCGGTGGTCACGGGCAGGCCGCCCGCCATGCGGCGATGCAGGCGCGGCATCGCGAGGACGTGCGAGGTATCCGGCGCCACGAGGGTCTGGTATTGAATGCCGTGGCCGCGCCAGCGCGCGGTCACCGCCTCGCCAGCATCCCGGAGCTCGACCTTGAAACGCATCGCCCTGCGCAGTGGCCTCGCCGTCGTCGTCGTCCTCGCACTGGCCTGCATCGCCGCCTGGTTCGCGCTGCGCGGCAGCCTCGCGCGGCTCGACGGCGAGATCGTCTCCACCGCCCTGCATGCGCCTGCGAGCGTCGAGCGCGATGCGCTCGGCACGGTCACGGTGCACGGGGCAGATCGCCACGACGTGACCTGGGTACTGGGCTACGTGCACGCGCAGGAGCGCTTCTTCGAGATGGACCTCATGCGCCGGCAGGCCGCCGGCGAACTCGCCGGCGTGTTCGGCGGTGCCGCGCTCGAAGCCGATCGCGCGGCACGCGTGCACCGTCTGCGCGCTCGCGCGCAGGCGGCCCTCGCCCTGCTCCCGCAGGCCGACCGCGACCTGCTCGACGCGTACCGCGACGGTGTCAATGCGGGACTCGAGGCACTGCCGGTGCGCCCGTTCCCCTACCTGCTCGCGCGCGCGACGCCCGACGGATGGCGCAGCGAAGACAGCCTGCTCGTCATCCACGCGATGTACTTCGCGCTCAACGACGCCGGCAACGCGCGCGAACTCGGGTTCTCCTACCTCGACGCGGCGTTGCCTGCCTCCGCGGTCGCATTCCTCACGGCGTCGGGTGGCGACTGGGATGCCCCCCTGCAAGGTCCGTCGCTGGCGTGGCCCGCGCTTCCTTCTGCGGACGAACTCGACCTGCGCGCACTCGATCCGTCGCTGCTGCGCGGCACCGAGCCATCGAGCGGCATCGTGCCCGGCAGCAACAGCGCCGCCGTGGGCCGCAGCCTGACCGGTGGAGCGGCCCTCGTCGCCAACGACATGCACCTGCAGTTGCGCGCGCCGAACCTGTGGTTCAGGGCGCGCCTCGTGTACCCCGATCCGCGCCGCCCGGGCGAGGCGATCGACGTGACCGGCGCGAGCCTGCCGGGGGCGCCGGCGATCGTCGCGGGCAGCAACCGCCATGTCGCATGGGCCTTCACGAACAGCTACGGCGACTTCACCGACTGGGTGCGCGTGCCTGCGGTCGAAGGCGATGCCGACCGCTATGCGACACCGGAGGGCAGCGAGGCGATCGTGACGCACGTGGAGAGGTTGCGCGTACACGGCGGCGACGACGAGACGCTCGAGGTGCGCGAGACCCGCTGGGGACCGATCACGGCGACCGATGCCGACGGCACCCCGCTCGCGCTCGCGTGGACCGCGCATCGCGAAGGTGCCGTCAACCTCGACCTGCTGCAGCTCGAGGCGGCCACCGGCGTCGACGAGGCCGTCATGATCGCGCAGCGTTGCGGCATGCCAGCGCAGAACCTCGTCGTCGGCGATCGCGCCGGCAACATCGCCTGGACGATCGCCGGACGCATTCCGCAGCGACTCGGGCATGACGATCCGCGCCGGCCGATGGACTGGAGCCACGCCGGCACGGGCTGGGCGGGCTGGCTCGAACCCGAGGCCTACCCGCTCGTGCGCAATCCGCCGGGTGACCGCCTGTGGACCGCGAACGCCCGCCTGCTGCCGGAGGGACACCAGCTCGAGGTCTTCGGCGACGGCGGTTACGACCTCGGTGCGCGGCAACGCCAGATCCGCGACGGCATGCTCGCGCGCGGGCGGTTCGCGGCCGCGGACATGCTCGCGATCCAGCTCGACGACCGCGCACTGTTCCTCGAGCGCTGGCACGCGAGGCTCGACGCGCTGCTCGCCTCCGCGGAGGCGACGCCCTCGCGCACGCGCCTGCGCGAGGCGCTCGCGGACTGGAGCGGCCACGCGTCGACGGGTTCGGTCGCCTACCGGGTCGTGCGCGAGTGGCGCGACGAGGTGACCTCGCGCGTGCTCGACGGCTTCGCTGCCGCCGTACGCGTGCAGCACGCCGATTTCACGATGCCCAAGCTGGGCCAGGCCGAGCATGCCGTGTGGATGCTGCTCGAGGCGAAACCCGTGCACCTGCTGCCGCCCGGTCCGGCCGATTGGGAAGTGCTCATGCTCGAAAGCGCGGATCGCGTGGTGCAGCGGCTGGATGCCCGCGAGGGCGGACTCGCCGCGCAGACCTGGGGCGCACGCAACACGGCGCGCATCCGCCATCCGCTGTCACGCGTGCTGCCCGGCTGGGCAGCGCGCTGGCTCGACATGCCGGCCGACGCCCTGCCGGGCGACGCCAACCTGCCGCGCGTGCAAGGGCCCTCGTTCGGCGCCTCGGAACGATTCGCCGTGGCGCCGGGCGACGAGGAGAACGGCTACTTCCAGATGCCGGGCGGCCAGAGCGGCCACCCGCTGTCGCCGTTCCATGCCTCCGGCCATGCCGACTGGGTCGACGGCACGCCGACCCCGTTCCTGCCGGGACCCGCGCGCCACGTGCTCGCCTTCAGACCCCGCTGAGGCACGACGGCCCCTCGACGGGGCGTCGTGCACACGGCGACCTCAGGGTGCGCTTTCGAAGCCGTCCACGAAGATCGGATCGGGAAGCGGCGCGACCGGTGCGAGCACGCCGGCATCGTAGGCTGCCGGCGTACCGGCCTCCGCGACGCGCAGCGAGGCGGTCACCTCGCCCGGCGAGACCGGTGCGACGAACGAGAAGCGGAACATCGTGCCCCAGTTGAGGGGGTTCAGCACCGCAGGTACGTCCGCGATCGGCGCCGGATTCACCGGCGCGGTCCAGGTCGCGACACCGCCGTCGGACGAGAACGTCCAGTCGTTGGCCGCATCGAGGTCGCCGTCGCTGAACACCACGTTCGTGAGGGTCGTGCCGGCGGGTACCGGGACGCCGAAGCGGTCGAAACCGAAGTTGTGGATGACACGCAGGTTCGGCTCGGCACCCGACGTCTTCGCGCGTGCGAAATCGAGGTTCATGACGACGTAGTCGTAACGCCAGCTGCCATTGCCGAGGTCGGTGGCCTTCACCGCGACCTTGGTGTGCCCCTCGGTGCCGGCGAGCTCGACCGAGCGCGCGTTCGCGCCCGGGTTGGCCGGGTCGACCCAGCGGTCGATCACGGGACCGAGGCGGTACTGGTCGTTCGCGCCGACACTCCAGCTCGTCGAATTGCGCGTGAACGTCGCGCGCTTGCTCGCCATCGAGTTGTAGATGTCGATGTCCTGGCGCGCGAGGTACCACGACTCGAACTGGTAGGTCGCACCGGCCTGCGCGGGACCGCTGAACTGCGACTCGCGCACGACGAGGCGCTGGTCGTACTGGCTGTTGCCGCCGGCATTCTGGACGCCGTCGCAGTTGGTGTCGTAGATCGAGCCGCAACGGCCCCACTGGTTGGTCGCCGGGATGATCTCCGAACGCGGCCCGAGGTCGGAGCTGCTGTCGTTGTTGCCGGTGCCGTAGGTGTCCGTGCAGCCGAGGCCGAGCACGTGGTTGTTGCCGGGGTTCTGGATGCAGCCTGTGTTGGTGGTCAGGAACGCGTGCTTGACGCCCGAACGGCCGATCTGGTCGATCGTGCCATCCGCGTTGAAGCGGTAGAGGTTCCAGATCAGGTACGGATGCTGGTCGTTGTTGTACGGCGCGAAGATGCCCGAGAACTTGCCGAACCACGGGATGTCCGCCGACCAGAGCGCCGCGCTCGTGCCGCGCGGGTCGCCCGGGATCGTCGCCTGCGAGGTGCCGTTGTTGACGTTGTTCTTGAGCGTCGACGACGGCGTGAACACGACACGCCCGTTGCCGCCCTCGCCCGTGCAGCCGTCGCAGCGGCTGTACTGCGTGCCGAAGGTCTGCATGAACAGGTCGGCCTGGTAGGTGCCGCCGCTCGAGGCGGTGCCGTGCCAGCGGTAACCGCCTGCGGGCTGTTGCGGATTGGCTCCCTGGCGCTGCACCTCGGTGCTCATCTCCATGTCCGCGATCGCCCAGTCGGCGACCTCGGGGTGGCCGAGGCGCACCGCGAGGTCACGGCTGATGCGCAGGTCCATCGTGCGCACGGCGAGAACCTTGTTGTCGTCGACCAGTTCGTACATGAGGCGATCGATGTAGAACCACGCCTTGCCGTCGGCCCCGACGATGTCGAGGATCAGCGGGTCGTGCTCGCGCGGGCGCAGGCGGAAATCGGTCAGGTCGATGTCGCCGCCGCCCGTCGCGATCACGTAGCCGCCGCGCGCCTGCACGGAACCTCCCGCGAACGCGGCGAGACTGCCGCTCACGACGTGGAACTCGAGGCTGCCCGAGCGGCGCAGCTCGAAACGCTCGTGCTCGCGCCAGCTCAGTCCATCGAGCACCGAACGCGCCTCGCCGAGGCCGAGGCCGATGTCGCCAGCAAGTTCACGATTCCAGCGGATGCCCACCGTGCCGCCCCACGCGGCCCAGGTCTGGGCCTGCGCGGAGGCACCCGGCGTCGCGTCGGCGGCATCCGCATGGGGGGATGGGACGACCGCGGCGAACGCGACGGCGATGGAAACGGCGAGGAGACGGTTCATGGATCGCTACCAGGGAAGGGAAAGGCCCGACGATACGCTCACTCGAAGTCGCCGCGGAAGATCGGCCAGTCACCGACGCGCGTGATTGTGGGACCGCCCTGCTTGCACACCATCGAGTTCTGGGGCTCGCAGCTGCCGCCACTGCAGCCGGCCGGCCAGTTGTTGCCATTGGCATCGCGCACGCTGAGGCGGTACCAGAACACGACGTCGTTGTCGGCGATCGCCTCGTTGTTGGCGATGTTGGTCGCGACCATCTCGCAGTCGCTGAGGTTGTTGTTGGCCTTGTCCGAGTACTCGTTGTTCTTGAACACGCTGCCGATCACGTCGACGGTGTGGAAGTTGCGGCCCGATTCGTTGGGTGGCGTGTAGTCCCCCGAGCCCGACACGATGCGGTAGCCGAAACCGCCCTTGTTCGTGACGACATCCCAGTGCGTCGGGCCACCATCGGGACCGCCGGTCAGGCTGCGCAGGCCGGTGAACTCGGTCGACTGCGGCTGGCCGTTGGCGAGGATCGCGTTGTTGTCGGCGCCGTCGATGTCGAAATCGAAGCGCCAGTAGTTGTGGTGCCAGTGCGTGAGGTTGTTGTTGGTGCCGTTCGAGTTGCCGAAGCCGAACTCGGGCTGGATGTCGCCGTTCGCCCAGAACACGAAGCGGCTCGTGTACTGGTACCAGCTGGCCGAATACTGCGTCGTGAGCACGACGTGGTCGCCCATGTCCTCGATCGCGACGCCACCGGGGGAGCCGATGCAGTCCGCAGACGTGAACGAGGTGCCCGGCGCGTTCGCGAACGGGCAGGATCCGTATGACGCGGTCGGCTGGGTCGAGACGTCGCAGCTCGTCGTGGCGAGGAACGGCGTCGGCACGCCGAGCTGGTTGCGCACGGGCGGCGAGGCCACGAAGCGCGCATCGGCATCCTTCCAGTCGCGGTAGCAGGTGTTGCTGCCGCGGTATTCGGCGAACAGGATCGGCGCGTGCATGCGCTTGGCGACGAGGATGCCGTTGTAGTGCACGTCACGCAGCTCGAGGCCGGAACCCTGCACGCCGACGCTGTTGCCCGGACGCACCCAGCACATTTCCCAGACCGGCTGGCTGGCCGGCCACTTCAGGAGCGTGCCGCCCCACGCCGCGCAATCGGCACCGGCCGCGTGCGCGCCGGTGGGAAAATGGGCGACCACGAGCAGCAGCAGCGCTGCACACCACCGCAATACGTTGTTCGACACGAGTGTTCTCCGAGTCTTCAGGACGACCGGGGCGGCGGGTCCGGGCCCCGTTCCGGATCGAGTTGGGCATGGATGACGCGACGCGTCATCAGGTCGACGATCGCGTGTGCGACATGGCGCTGGCCGTCGCCGGCCGACACGATGACGTGCACGCATCGCGAACGTTCCTGGCATCCCTGGTCGGATGCCTCGCGGTAGGGGAAACCCGCGTAGTAGTTGAGTCCGTCCGCGGTGAGCAGCGGGGCGAGCTGCGCGTCCTCGCGGGCGAGTGCGATCGCGAGTTCGAGCTCGCGATCGGTGAAATTGAGCGTGTAACCGGGCTTCTCGGTGCGCGACAGCTCGTGGCCCGCCTCGTCGTAGACGTGCTCCACGACCAGCCCGGCCTTGTAGTCCCAGCCGTACTCGACCACGACCTTGCGGTTCGCGCCGTCCAGCGTGAACACGTCGTGGTAGCGACGCACGGGCACGTAGTCGGGCAGCCGGATGCCCGCCGACGCGACATCGGTGCGCACAGCGCCGCCACCGACACCTGCCGAGGCCGAGAGCGGCGAGAGGTCGGCGACGGGCTCGCCGGCCTCGGCCGCCCCGCGGACGGCCGGACCGGAACAGCCCGAAACGCAGGCGATCGCGATCGCGGCGAGACCGAGACGGGCGACGGTGAAGAGGCGGAAGGCGGTCATGTCAGTTCGTCGTCGTCGCACTGGAAACGTTGCCCGCGGTCTCCGGCGGCGACTTGCCGTAGACGGGATTCGACCAGAGTTCGTACATGTACTCGCCGCGTGACAGCGACTGCGGACCCACCGTGAACGGGCGGTCGGGCCCACCGGAGCACATCGTGTTCTCGGCCGGGATGACCGGCGCGGTGACGGCCTGGTCGCGCAGGAACTCGATGTAGTCCTTGCTCGAGATCTGGAAGTTGAGCCTGGCTTCGACGCGGATCGGGCGCGCGGTACCGGCCGGCAACGTGAACGTGTAGTCGGTGACGTCGTAGTTGACCAGCGTGCCGGAACCGGGCGACGTCTCCGGATAGGTGTGCGCGACCGGGCGCATCTCGTCGCCGTTCGGATCCGTCGGACTCTTCGGGCGGAAGCCGAGCGGCGGAATGCGGTTGTCCTTGCGGATGCAGTTGTTGAGCACGAAGTGGAACTTCTTCTTGCCGCCGACCTCGGTCACGCACTCGCCCGGCGAACCCGGCGTCCAGATGCCCTGCAGCGTCTCGTAGACCTTGGCCTGCGCGTCCATCGTCAGCACGGCGGTGGTGGCGTCGTAGGCGGCGCTTTCGGCGACGACCGCATTGGCAGGCGTGAGCGCCTTGACGTTGAGCCACATGCGGCGGCCTTCCGCGTAGCCGGTCGGCAGCTTGTGGCCGCTGAGGTTGGTGACCTTGACGCGCACGCCGATCGAGCCCGGGACCGAAGCGGTCGGCGCGGTGTACGAGGTGATCGTGGTCTGCACGTCCGCGCTCGACTGCAGCATCGCGCGCGCGCTGGCGATGGTGCGATCGAAATCGTCCTCGCGACCGAAGCCCGGCGTGGCGTACTCGCGCTTGATGATCGCCGGCACCCAGGCGTTCGCACCGACGAACTCGTGGATCGGCAGGTTGCCGGTCCGCGATCCGTCCGGGTTCTGGCTGCAGGCCTTCGCGGCGGGGTCTTCCGACGATTTCATGTGGCAGGCCTGGCAGTGCTGGGCCTTGGCGATCGCGGGCATTCCGGTCGGGCCGTCACCGACGCCGTCGCGGAAGATCGCGTCGGCGAACAGGCTGGCCTTCCATTCCGAGTAGGTCCGCTCGATCGGCATCGGGCGCGTGGTCGTGACACCGCCCTCGAGCACGAGGGTCTTGAGCGGGCCCGCGTCGGTATCCGGCGTCGAGACGTCGTGGCAGGTGCCGCAGATCGCCGAATCGGAGTGGTACGCGGAGTGCTTCCAGCCATGCGGCGGGTCGAGCGTGCCGTTGGTGTACGAGTACGGACCGTGGCGGCACGGGCCGCCGTAGCTCGATCCGTCCGGCGTGTTGCATTCGGTCGAATTGTCGACCCAGATGTTCGCGTTGCCGATCATGCCGGGCTCGCCGGCGGGGCCGGTCGGCAGCATGCGATGGCAGAAATGGCAGGTGACGCCCGAGTAGTCGTTGCCCTTCCAGTCGGACGCGGAGTAGTTGCCAGTGAGCTGGCAGCCGCTCGCGCCGCCCGGACCGCTGCTGCCGCCACCGACGGCCTTGACCACGCGACCTCCCAGCCAGCCCGGGGGCGTGTGGCAGCGCAGGCAGTAATCACCCACGCCGGGGACATCCTTGTTGGCGACGTCGAGTGCGGCCCAGAACAGCGGGTCGCGCGCGGCGTTGGCCATCATCGAGCCGCCCCACGTGCTGTGCGGCATGAAACCGGGCGCGTTGCCCGAGAACCCGCGGTGGCAGGACGAGCAGGAGTCCGGCTCCTCGAGTCCCCAGAGCAGCCCGGGCTGGGTGCCGCGCGGCGTGAAATCGAGGCCGAGCGCCGTCGCCGTGGCGAGGGTCGCGAGCAAGGCGACGACAAGGACGGGCCAATGGAACACGCGCAGATGCAACGGACGATTCTCGCGAACCAACACGACTACCCCAGATCGGCTCCGGCCACTCCGCCGGGTTTCGCGCGCGATCCCTCAGCGCCCTGTCGCCGACGCGCCCCTGGCGCGGATCCCATGCACCCGCCGTCCCGGCGGGACCGGAGCGACGTGGCCGCCCCCGGATCCGGCACCGCTTTCGCGTCGCCCAAGCGGACGATTAATAGCACGAACCTCGCGCGCCCGCATCCCGGGACCACCGGGGATGCCCACGCCGTCACTCAACGAGGAGGCGCCGCAGGATCGCTTCGAACACTCCGGGCAGGCGCTCGAGGTCGTCGACCCGGACGTGTTCATCGATCTTGTGGATGCTCGCGTTGACAGGCCCGAACTCGACGACTTCGGCGCCGAGCGGCGCAATGAAGCGCCCGTCCGAGGTGCCACCACCGGTGCTCTGCTCGGGCTCGCTGCCGCAGTGCTCGCGCAGCACGTCGACCACGGCACGTCGCAGGACCCCGTCCTTCGTCAGGAACGGCAGGCCCGAGACCTCCCAGTCCAGCGTGACGTCGAGGCCGTGCCGGTGCAGGCACGCCTCGACGCGCGCACGCAGCGACTCCGGCGTACTCGCCGTGCCGAAGCGGAAATTGAATGCAAGTTCGAGACGGCCCGGGATCACGTTGTTGGCGCCGGTGCCGGCGTGCAGGTTCGGGATCTGGAACGAGGTCGGCGGGAAACCCTCGTTGCCTTCGTCCCAGCGCGTCGCGACGAGCTCGGCGAGCGCCGGCGCGGCCGCATGCACCGGATTGAGCGCCTTCTCGGGATAGGCGAC
Organism: Dokdonella aquatica; assembly: GCF_051987395.1. Lineage (NCBI taxonomy): Bacteria > Pseudomonadati > Pseudomonadota > Gammaproteobacteria > Lysobacterales > Rhodanobacteraceae > Dokdonella > Dokdonella aquatica. Next base: position 163,377 of record NZ_CP197094.1, read on the forward strand.
GTGGCCTTGCACGCCGTGCACGACGAGGTGCCCGGTCATCGAGCCGCGCCGGCCGACGCGGATGAGGTCGCCGAGCACGTCGCGCGAGGACGGCTCGCCGACGATGCACCAGTCGATGCGCTGGCCGCGCTCGCGGAAAAGCTCGGCGACGCGCCGCACGCCATCGACCGACGGGCCCTCCTCGTCGCTCGTCACGAGCAGCGCGACCGTGCCGGGATGATCCGGATGCGCGCGCACGAAGGCCTCGAGCGCGACCGTCATCGCGGCCACGCCCGACTTCATGTCGGCCGCGCCGCGGCCGTACAGGCAGCCGTCGCGCACGACCGGCTCGAATGGATCGCTCGACCAGGCCTCGAGCGGCCCGGTCGGCACGACGTCGGTGTGGCCGAGCAGCACGAGCACCGGGCCTTCGTGGCCGTGGGTCGCCCACAGGTTGTCGACCTCGCCGAAGCGCAGATGCTCGATCGCGAAGCCCGCCGTCGCGAGGCGTTCCGCGAGCAGCGCCTGGCAGCCGGCGTCGTCGGGCGTGACCGAACGCCGGCGGATCAGGTCGCTGGTGAGCTCGACGACGGCGGATGCGGCGGGTTCGGTCATGGCGAAGGGCTTCGATCGGTACGGACGGCGTCGGCGTGCCGCGCACGTCGACGCACCAGGCTCACGCCGCGGGCGCGGCGCCGAACAGCTTGCCGTAGAGCTTGTCGGTGAAACCGAGCGTGATCGTGCCGTCGGCCGCGACCGCGACCGGACGGCGCACGAGCGCCGGGTACTCCTTGATCAGCAGCGTCCACTCGGCATCCGAGCCGGGCGACTTGCGCGCTGCCGGCAGGTTTCGCCACGTCATGCCGGTGCGGTTGACGAGCTTCTCGAAGCCGCCGACCTGGGCGGCCCAGGCCTTCAGCGTCGGCGCGGGCACGCGCTCGTCGCGGTAGTCGACGAAGCGATGCGCGACACCGTGGCGATCGAGCCACGTGCGCGCCTTCTGGCAGGTGCTGCACTTGGCGAGGCCGTAAACCTCCAGACTCATGGGTCAGGCCCTCAGCAGTTCGTTGATGCCGGTCTTGGCGCGCGTCTTCTCGTCGACCTGCTTGACGATCACGGCGGCGTAGAGGCTGTGGCTGCCGTCGGCCGCGGGCAGCGAACCGGCGACGACGACACTGCCGGCCGGCACGCGGCCGTAGCTGACCGTGCCCTTCGCGCGGTCGTAGATGCGCGTCGACTGGCCGAGGAACACGCCCATGCCGATCACGCTGCCACGCTCGACGACGACGCCCTCGACGACCTCCGAGCGCGCGCCGATGAAGCAGTCGTCCTCGATGATCGTCGGCGAGGCCTGCAGCGGCTCGAGCACGCCGCCGATGCCGACGCCGCCGGACAGATGCACGCGCGCGCCGATCTGCGCACACGAGCCGACCGTGGCCCAGGTGTCGACCATCGTGCCGGCGCCGACGTGCGCGCCGATGTTGACGTAGCTCGGCATCAGCACGGCGTCCTTCGCGACATGCGCGCCGCGGCGCACGAGCGCGCCCGGCACGACGCGCGCACCGAGCTCGCCGAAGCCTTCCGCACCGGCATCGCCGAAGCGCAGCGGCACCTTGTCCCAGGCCTGCGACGGGCCGCCGTCCATGACGCGGTTCGCGTTGAGGCGGAAATACAGCAGCACGGCCTTCTTGAGCCACGCGTTGACGCGCCAGCCGCCCTCGCCGTCCGGCTCGGCGACGCGACGTTCGCCGCGCTCGAGCAGGTCGAGCGCCTGCTCGACGGCGGGGCGGATGCTGGATTCGATCTCGTGGTCGTCGAGTGCGGCGCGACGCTCCCAGGCGTCGTCGACGAGGTTCTCAAGAGGCGGCATGGCGGGGCGTGTTCTCCGGCGCGGGACGCGTGTCGAGCCGGTCGATGAGCGCGGCACGCAGGCCGTCCTGCGCGGCCGCGTCGAGCGGACGGTCGCTGTCGTCGGTGAGGTGGAAGAAGTCTTCGACGCGTTCGCCGAAGGTCGCGATGCGCGCATCATGCACGCGCAGGCCGCGCGAACGGAAGATCTGCGCGACCGAGGCGAGCAGGCCCGGGCGATCCGAACAGACCAGGCCGACGCGCGTGCGCGTACCGTCGTCGCCGAACGTCACGCGCGGCGCCATCGGGAAATGCCTGAGTGCACGCGGCAGCGCGCGACGCACCGGCGCCTCGTCGAGCGACGCACGCGCGAGCGCCGCATCGAGCGCGCGCTCGACGTCGGCGACCGACCCGGAATCGAGCAGCGGCTTGCCGTTGACGTCGAGCACGAGGAACGTGTCGAACACGGTGCCCGAATCCGAAGCGACGATGCGCGCCTCGACGACATTGAGATGGAAACGGTCGAGCACGGCGGTGATCGTCGCGAACAGGCCGTCGCGATCGCGCGAGTGCACGAACACCTCGGTCGTGCCGCGCACGCCGCGCGGGTCGATGCGCACGAGCGCACGCGCGGGATCGTCGTGGCCGGCGATCGCGGCGGTCTGCCAGGCGATCTGCTCGGGCCGGTAGCGCAGAAAGCTTTCCTTCGGGAAGTCGGCCCAGATGCGCTCTGTGGTTTCGGCCGGCAACCCGCGCGCGGCGAGCAGCGCGTGCGCGCGCAGGCGCGTCTCGGCGACGCGATCGTCGGCAACGGGCAACTCGCCCGAGGCCTGGCGCAGCACGTAACGCGTCGCCGAATAGAGGTCGGCGAGCAGGCGGTCGCGCCAGCCGTTCCAGAGCTTCGGGCTGGTGCCGTTGATGTCGGCGACGGTGAGCACGTAGAGATAGTCCAGGTGCTCCCAGTCGCCGACCTGCGCGGCGAAACGGTGCACGACCTCGGGATCGGTGATGTCCTGGCGCTGCGCGGTCACGCTCATGACAAGGTGCCAGCGCACGAGCCAGGCCACGAGGTTCGTCGCGGCGGCGCCAAGGCCGAGCTTCGCGCAGAACGCGCGCGCATCGTCCTCGCCGAGCACCGAGTGGTCGCCGCCACGGCCCTTGGCGATGTCGTGGAACAGGCCCGCGAGCAGCAGCAGCGAGACGTCCGGCAGGCGACCGAACACCGCGTGGGCGAGCGCGAAGTCGCGCGCGCCGTCGTCGCCCGCGAAGCGCGCCATGAAGCGCAGCACGCGCAGCGTGTGCTCGTCGACCGTGTAGACGTGGAACAGGTCGTACTGCATGCGCCCGGTGACGCGCGCGAAGCCCGGAACGAGGCGCGCGAGCACGCCGTGGCGCGCCATTGCGACGAGCGATTCGACGGCCGGCGCACCACGCTCGAGCAATGCACGCAGCGCGGCGAAGACCGAGGAATCCTCGAAGTCCAGCGAAGGATCGGCGAGCGCGAGGCGCACCTGACGCAGCGCGCCGGCGCGCAGGCCGCGCACGCCGGGCTCGCTCGCGAGCAGCGCGTAGAGTTCGATCAGCTTGCCCGGATGCGCATGCAGCGTCTCCGTGTCGACCACGTCGAGGCGGTCGCCGATGCGCACGAAACCGCCCGGCAGCACCTGCGCGGTGGACGCGGTCGGCGCGAGCAGTTCGGCGCAGCGCGCGAGGAGCTCCTCGTTGGCGCCCGCGATGCGCCGCGCGGCACGGTAATACTCCTGCATGCACTGCTCGACGCCGAGGTTGTCGGCGTGCTCGTCGCGGTAGCCGAGCGTGCGCGCGAGGTCGCGCTGGTAGTCGAACAGCAGGCGCTCCTCGGCGCGCCCGGCGAGCAGGTGCAGCGCGTAGCGGATGCGGAACAGCGTGGCCTGCGCGGCGGCGAGCGCGTCGCTTTCGCCGGCGTCGAGCAGGCCGGCCTCGATCATCGTGGCGGGATCGGCGGCACCGGTCAGCGCGCGGCCGAGCCAGCGGATCATCTGCAGGTCGCGCAGGCCGCCAGGGCCTTCCTTGAGATGCGGCTCGAGGTTGTAGGCGGTGTCGCCGAAACGCTGGTGACGCACCGCCTGCTCGGCTTGCTTGGCCGCGAAGAAGCGCGCCGCCGTCCACAGCGACTCGTCGGGCAGGCGCGACAGCAGTGCATCGGCGAGCGGTCGCGCACCGTCCAGATGACGCGCCTCGAGCAGGTTCGTGTAGACGCTGACGTCCTCGGCGGCGAGCGTGCGGCAGCCCTCGAGGTCGCGCACGGCGAGCCCCGGCTTCATGCCGAGGTCCCACAGGCAGGCCGAGAACGCCTCGATCGCGCGCACGACGCGCGCATCCGGAGCGCCCACCGTGAGGATCAGCAGGTCGACGTCCGAATACGGAAACAACTCGCCACGGCCGAAGCCGCCGACTGCGAGCAGCGCGGCCTGCCCGGTGTCGCCGAGCCAGGCCTGCCAGGCGTAGCCGAGCACGCGGTCGACCGCGTCGGCGCGCGCACGCACGACGGCGACCGCCGGCACGCCGTCGCGGAAGGCGCCGGCAAGGTCGCGGTCGTAGTCGGTGAGGTATTGCCGCAGTGCGAGCCGCGACGGACCGACCACGCCGGTCCGCGGCACCGGCGCCGCGAGCCTCGGCAGCGCGGGAATGCGCGCGGCGGGGTCGGCGGCGGCCGGCACGGCGGGCCTCAGGCCGCCTGCGGCCAGGGCGTGAGGATCTCGAAGCCGTCGTCGGTGACGGCGATCGTGTGCTCCCACTGCGCCGACAGCGAATGGTCGCGCGTGACCACGGTCCAGCCGTCGGGAAGCAGGCGCGTCTGCGGCTTGCCGGCGTTGATCATCGGCTCGACCGTGAAGGTCATGCCCTTGCGCAGCTCGAGGCCGGCGCCGGCCTGGCCGTAGTGCAGCACCTGCGGATCCTCGTGGTAGATCTGGCCGATGCCGTGGCCGCAGTACTCGCGCACGACCGAGAACTTCTCCGCCTCGGCGAACTTCTGGATGGCGTGGCCGATGTCGCCGAGCGTGGCGCCGGGCCGCACCTGCGCGATCCCGTGCAGCATCGCGTCGCGTGTCGTCTCGACGAGCCGGCGCGCGAGCACCGAGGGCTGCCCGACGAAATACATGCGACTCGTGTCGCCGTGCCAGCCGTCCCTGATGACCGTGACGTCGATGTTGATGATATCGCCGTCCTTGAGCACCTTCGACGGGCTCGGGATGCCGTGGCAGATGACGTGGTTGACCGACGTGCAGAGGGTCTTCGGGAAACCCTTGTAGCCGACGTTGGCGGGGATCGCCTTCTGCACGTCGACGATGTAGTCGTGGCAGATGCGGTCGAGCTCCTCGGTGCTGACCCCGGGCTTGACGTGCGGCGCGATCATCTCGAGCACCTCGGCAGCCAGGCGGCCGGCGACGCGCATCTTCTCGATCTGCTCGGGGGTCTTGATCGTTACGGGCATGGGAATAAGGTGTCTTGTGGCGGGAACGTGTGGCGGGGTAGAATTGTACGGATTTGTCGGCCCGCAACGTAGGTTGTTGACCGCAAACGAAAAGCGGCCCCGTGCGTCACGCCCGGGACCGCACGGCGATCCTCGCCGAATCCGCACACGTACCGTCACCGTCTTCGGGGTGCCTCGTTCGCGAGGTCGCAGGCGGCGGGTACGTGGAGGTCCAACCCCGGGCAACCCGCGCCAACACACATGCGCGGTTGTCCCCTATGGAGCACCACCATGCCTCAGGTCACCATGCGCCAGATGCTCGAAGCGGGCGTCCACTTCGGCCACCAGACGCGCTACTGGAATCCCCGCATGTCGCCGTACATCTTCGGCGCGCGCGGTCGCATCCACATCATCAACCTCGAGAAGACGCTGCCGCTGTTCAACGATGCGATGAACTTCGTGTCGGGCCTCGCGCAGAAGCGCGGCACGCTGCTGTTCGTCGGCACCAAGCGCTCGGCGCGCGAAGCCGTGAAGGAAGAAGCCACGCGCTGCGGCCAGCCGTACGTCGCGGCCCGCTGGCTCGGCGGCATGCTGACCAACTTCCGCACGGTCAAGCAGTCGATCGCGCGCCTCAAGGAAATCGAGGCGATGGCCAGCGACGGCAGCTTCGGCAAGCTCGTCAAGCACGAGGTGCTGCAGATCGAACGTGAGCGCGAGAAGCTCGAGAAGTCGCTCGGCGGCATCAAGGACATGCCGCGCCTGCCGGACGCGCTGTTCGTGATCGACATCGGCCACGAGAACATCGCGATCCAGGAAGCCAAGAAGCTCGGCATCCCGGTCGTCGCCGTGGTCGACACCAACTACGACCCGAGCCTCGTCGATTACGCGATCCCGGGCAACGACGACGCGATCCGCGCCGTGCAGCTCTACACCAGCGCCGTCGCCGACGCCGTGCTCGAGGGCAAGGCCGCCGCGCCGGCCGTCGCCGTCAACAACGACGAGTTCGTCGAACTCGACGGCGAAGGCAACCCCGTCGCCAAGGCCGCCGACGACCGTCGCCGCCAAGCGCCGCGTGGCAAGGCTCCGGCCGCCAAGCGTGGTGCCGGCGCGCCGGCCGGCCGCCGTGGTCCGGGCGGTCCGGGTGGCAAGCGCGACGGCAAGCCGGGCGAGTCGGCTTCCGAGTAAGCGTTACCTCGCGCGGCGACCGCCCAGCCGGTCGCCGCGCAGCCGAAACATGCAGGTCACGCGGCCCGGCCACGCTGGGCACCGCGACGTCGCCGCCCTGCGCGCGGCGGACCCGCGTCATCCTCCGGTGCGCGCCGCGCACCGCAAGCCAATCGAGGTTCTCCGATGGAAATCACCGCACAGATGGTCAAGGAACTGCGCGAGCGTTCCGGTGCCGGCATGATGGAATGCAAGAAGGCGCTGTCCCAGAACGACGGCAATATCGAAGCCGCGATCGAGTGGCTGCGCAAGCAGGGCCTCGCCAAGGCCGACAAGAAGGCCGACCGCGTCGCCGCCGAAGGTCGCATCGTGCTCGCCCAGGACGCCGGCAAGGCCGTGCTCGTCGAGGTCAACAGCGAGACCGACTTCGTCGCCAAGGACGAGAACTTCCTCGCCTTCGCCGACAACGTCGCCAAGGCCGCGCTCGGCGCCGCCGACGTCGAGGCGCTCAAGGGCGCCGCGTACGCGGGTGGCGGCACGGTCGAGGAAGCACGCGCCGCGGTCATCGCCAAGGTCGGCGAGAACGTGCAGGTGCGTCGCCTCGTGCGCATCGACAGCGCCAACACGGTCGCCGGCTACCTGCACGGTGGCCGCATCGGCGTGCTCGTCGAGGTCAAGGGTGGTTCCGCCGACCTCGCGCGCGGCCTCGCGATGCACATCGCCGCGATGAACCCGCCGTACATCGCCGAGAAGGACGTCCCGGCCGAGTTCGTCGCCAAGGAAAAGGAAATCGAACTCGCCAAGATGACCGACAAGGACAAGGCCAAGCCGGCCGAGATCCTCGAGAAGATCATCAGCGGCAAGATCGCCAAGATCGTCAACGAGGTCACGCTGACGGGCCAGCCGTACGTGCTCGACACCAACGAGACCGTCGGCGCCGTGCTCAAGAAGGAAGGCGCCGAAGTCGTGACCTTCCACCGCATCGCGGTCGGCGAAGGCATCGAGAAGGTCGTCGAGGACTACGCGGCCGAGGTCATGAAGCAGGCGGGCCTGGCCTGAGGTTCTTGCGATCGTCCCTGATCGCCACACCGTGGCGGTCGAGGATCGTGCGGCATGCTTCACTCCGCACGGGCGCCGGAAGCGGCCATCCCTGGCCGCACTCGGGAGTGACGCACGGTTTCGTTGAAGCGTGATGCTGGGGTTGGATGCGCTTCGATGGGGCGATTTCATACCCCGAGGCAGTGAAGACGACCTTGATTCAATGAGAAGCCCGCGGGTGACCGCGGGCTTTTTTGTGGGCGGTGGAAGCCCTTTTGCGATCGTCCTTGATCACTGGTCTTGGCTAACAAGGATTGCTCCTGGATCTCGTGCTCAGGATGCAGCTCCAGAAGCGGCCGCTGCTCTTGGCGATCAGGGCTCGTCCCGGGTTACGTGCTTCGGCCGCGGCGCCATAAGCGGCCATCCCTGGCCGCACTCGGGAGTGACTCACGGCCTCGTCGAGAGTCTGCCTTTCGGCTGGATCCGGTTTGTCGAGGCGATTCAAGCCGGCAGAAGCGACGGCGCCGAAAGTCTCTCCGTGGCTGCGACGAAAAACCCGCGGGTGACCACGGGTTTTTTTGAGGGCGTGGCACGGCGGCCGCTATACTGCATCGGTTTGCCCGCAGCCCGGAGAGCCGTCATGCCCGAGATCAAGTTCAAGCGCATCCTTCTGAAACTCTCCGGCGAGGCGCTGATGGGCGAGGCCGACTACGGCATCGATCCCAAGGTCATCAGCCGGCTCGCGCGCGAGATCATCGAGGTGCAGCGCGTCGGTGTGCAGGTGGGCGTGGTGATCGGCGGCGGCAACATCTTCCGTGGCGCGGGCCTCGCGGCCTCCGGCATGGACCGGGTCACCGGCGACCACATGGGCATGCTCGCGACGGTCATGAACGCGCTCGCGATGCAGGACGCGATCGAGAAGGCCGGCGGAACCGCGCGCACGATGAGCGCGATCAAGATCAACGAGGTCTGCGAAGACTTCATCCGCCGCCGTGCGATCCGCCACCTCGAGAAGGGCCGCATCGCGCTGTTCGCGGCCGGGACCGGCAACCCGTTCTTCACGACCGACTCGGCGGCCGCGCTGCGCGCGATCGAGATCGGCGCAGGCCTGCTGCTCAAGGCCACCAAGGTCGACGGCGTCTACACGGCCGATCCGGCCAAGGATCCCACCGCGACGCGCTACGACCACCTCACCTACGACGAGGTGATCCAGCGCAACCTGCAGGTCATGGACACCAGCGCGATCGCGCTGTGCCGCGATCACCGCATCCCGCTGCGCATCTACGACATGTCGCGCGCGGGCGACCTCATGCGCCTCATGCGCGGCGAGCCCGTCGGCACGCTGGTCAGCAACACGCGCTGAGCGCACCCCGCCCCCCGCGGCGGCCGTCCGCGGACGCGCTGCTATACTCCGCCGGCTAAGCCCTACGCAGGACACGACCATGCTCGAAGACATCAAGAAGGACACCCAGACGCGCATGACCAAGAGCGTCGAGTCGCTGCGCCACGACCTCGCGCACCTGCGCACGGGACGTGCCAGCGTGGCGATCGTCGAACCGCTGCAGGTGTCCTACTACGGCTCCGACGTGCCGCTCAACCAGGTCGCCAACGTCGCCGTGGTCGATGCGCGGTCGCTGACGATCACGCCCTACGAGAAGAACATGGTCGGCGCGGTCGAGAAGGCGATCCTCGCCTCCAACCTCGGCCTCACCCCGAACACGATGGGCCAGGTCATCCGCATCAACCTTCCCGCGCTCACCGAACAGCGCCGCAAGGAGCTCTCCAAGCACGTCGCCGGCGAGGGCGAGAACGCCAAGGTCGCGATCCGCAACATCCGCCGCGACGCGATCCACACGCTCAAGGAACTCCTCAAGGACAAGAAGATCAGCGAGGACGAGGAGCACCGCGCCGAGGAGGAGGTCCAGAAGCTGACCGACCGCTTCGTCAAGGATGTCGACGGCGTGGTCAAGGCCAAGGAAGACGAGCTCATGGCGATCTGAGGATCGCCCGCCGAGCCGAACGCATGGCCTCCGCCAGCGAAGCCCCCGCCACGACACGCGTCCCGCGCCACCTCGCCATCGTCATGGATGGCAACGGCCGCTGGGCGCAGCGTCGCCTGCTGCCGCGTACCGTCGGTCACCGCGAAGGCCAGAAGTCGCTGCGCGCGACGGTCGAGTTCTGCCTGCGCCGCGGCATCGGTTCGCTGACCCTGTTCGCGTTCTCAAGCGAGAACTGGAAGCGCCCCGAGGGCGAGGTCGGCGCGCTCATGCAGCTGTTCCTCAAGGCGCTGGACCGCGAAGTCGACGAACTGCACGCCAACGGCGTGCGCATCAGCTTCATCGGCGACCTCTCCGCGTTCTCGACCGAGCTGCGCGAACGCATGCAGCAGGCGATGGCGCGCACGGCCGGCAACCGCGCGCTGCACGCCAACGTCGCGGTCAACTACGGGGGCCGCTGGGACATCGCGCAGGCTGCGCGCCGCGCTGCCGAAGCCGCCGTCGCGGGCACGCTCGATCCCGCCACGATCGACGAGGCTTCGCTCTCGCCGTTCTTCAGCCTGCACGACCAGCCGCCCGTCGACCTGTTCCTGCGCACGGGCGGCGAGCTGCGCATCAGCAATTTCCTGCTCTGGCAGGTCGCCTATGCCGAGCTCGTGTTCATCGATACGCTGTGGCCCGACGTCGACGCCGAGGTGCTCGATGCGGCACTGCGCGAGTTCGCACGGCGCGAGCGCCGTTACGGCATGACGTCCGAACAGGTCGCGGCCGCAGGCTGAGGGGGGAACCGCATGAAGCAACGCATCCTGACCGGACTCGTCCTCGCCGCGCTCGCGGTGTCGATCATCCTGTTCTCGCCGACGCCGCTGTTCGCGGCGATCGTCGGCATCACCTGGCTCATCGCGTGGTGGGAGTGGACGGCGCTCGCCGGCGTCACCTCGCAGGCCATGCGCATCGCCACGACCGTGCTCGTCGCCACCGCGCTGGCGGGCCTGTGGTTCGCGCGCGAGACGCCGCTGTGGTGGATCGTGATCGGCCTCGGCGTGGCCTGGTGGCTGGTCGCGGCGGTCTGGCTGCGCCACTTCTCGTTCGGCGCGTCGCCCGTGCGCACGAACCGTTCGCTCAAGCTCATCGCGGGCCTGTTCGCGCTCGTGCCGGCCTGGGCCGGCCTCATGCAGATCCACGGCCACCCGTCGCTGGGCCCGGTGTGGACGCTGTTCGCGCTGTCGCTGGTCTGGGCCGCCGATTCGTTCGCCTACTTCGCGGGTCGCCGCTTCGGCCGTACCAAGCTCGCGCCACGCGTCAGCCCCGGCAAGACGCGTGAAGGCGCCTGGGGCGCGATGGCCGGCACGGCGCTGTTCGCGCTCGCCTGCGCGACGCTGCTCGGCGAGCGCGGCGCCGACCTCGTCGCGCTGCTCGTGCTGACCGTGCTCGTGGTGGTCGTCTCGATCGTCGGCGACCTGTTCGAGAGCCTGCTCAAGCGCCAGGCCGGCGTGAAGGATTCGGGCGCGATCTTCCCGGGCCACGGCGGCATGCTCGACCGCCTCGACGGCGTGTTCGCGGCCATCCCGGTGTTCGCGATCGGCAAGGCCCTCATCGACCTGACGCTGCCGGCATGAAGCGCGTCGCGGTCCTCGGCGCGACCGGCTCGATCGGCGCGAGCACGCTCGACGTGATCGCGCGGCACCCGGATCGTTTCCGTGCCAGCGTGCTGGCCGCGCACCGCAACGTCGAGGCGCTGGCGACGCTGTGCGAACGTTTCCGCCCCGACCTCGCCGTCATCGCCGATCCCGCCTGCGAGCCCGAACTGCGTGCGCGCCTCGTCGCTGCCGGCGTCGCCACGCGCGTGCTGGCCGGACCCGATGCGCTGGTCGAGGCCGCCGCGGGCGGTGATGCCGACATCGTCGTCGCCGCGATCGTCGGCGCGGCCGGCCTCGCCTCGACGCTCGCCGCGGCGCGCGCGGGCAAGCGCCTGCTGCTGGCCAACAAGGAGGCCATCGTCATGGCCGGGCCGCTGCTGGCCGCGGCGCTGGCCGAAGGCGGTGGCGACCTGCTGCCGATCGATTCCGAGCACAACGCGGTGTTCCAGTGCCTGCCGGGCGGACGTCCGGACCTCGGCCGCGCGGGCGTGCGCCGCATCGTGCTGACGGCCTCGGGCGGGCCGTTCCGCGGCCGCACGCGCGACGAGCTCGCGCGCGTCACGCCGGCGATGGCCTGCGCGCATCCGAACTGGAGCATGGGCCGCAAGATCTCGGTCGACTCGGCCACGCTCATGAACAAGGGCCTCGAGGTCATCGAGGCGCACTTCCTGTTCGACGCGCCGGCCGATGCGATCGACGTGGTCGTGCATCCGCAGAGCATCATCCACTCGCTGGTCGAGTACGTGGACGGCTCGCTGCTCGCCCAGCTCGGCAACCCGGACATGCGCACGGCGATCGCCTACGGGCTGGCCTGGCCCGAGCGCCTCGACGCGGGCGTGGCGGCGCTCGACCTCGTGCGCACGGCCCAGCTCGGTTTCGAGGCCCCCGACCGGGCGACGTTCCGCTGCCTCGACCTCGCCTACGACGCCCTTCGCGCCGGCGGCACCGCGCCGACCACGCTCAACGCCGCCAACGAGGAGGCGGTCGCCGCATTCCTCGAGGGGCGCCTCGCCTTCACGGCGATTGCGGAGGTCATCGAATCCTGCCTCGCCGACCTGCCCGCCGGGCCGGTCGCCGGGCTCGAAGCCTTGCTTGACAGTGATTTAACCGCGCGCCGCCACGCCCACCGTATCATGGCGCGCCGGGCCGCCTGACACCCCCCGGTTTCCCTTTCGAGATGCGTCGATGAGCGAGCTGTTCGGTTCCGTGTGGTGGCTGGTGGTCACGATGGGCCTCCTGGTCACGTTCCACGAGTACGGGCACTACGTCATTGCACGCCGGTTCGGCGTCAAGGTGCTGCGCTTCTCGGTCGGCTTCGGCCGGCCGCTGTGGATGTGCCGCGGCCGCGACGGCACCGAGTACGCGATCGCCGCGATCCCGCTCGGCGGCTACGTGCGCATGCTCGATGAACGCGAGGGCGACGTGCCGGCCGCCGACGTGGACGCCGCGTTCAACCGCAAGCCGCCGCTGCAGCGCATGGCGATCGCCGCTGCCGGCCCGGCCTTCAACCTCGTGTTCGCGCTGGCCGCGTTCTGGCTCATGTTCGTGGTCGGCCGGCCCGACTACCTGCCGGTCGTCGCCGCGCCGACCGGCGTCGCCGCCGAGGCCGGCATGCTCGCGGGCGACCGCATCGTCACCGTCAACGGCGACCCGATCGACTCGTGGAGCAAGGCGCTGCAGAAGCTCGGCGAGTCGGCCGTCGGGCGCCGCGACACCGTCGTCGAGGTCGTGACCGCCACCGGCGCCGAGACCCGCCGCACGCTCGCCTTCAGTTCGCTCGGCCCCGACGTCGGCGAGCGCCAGCTGTTCGACCGCATCGGCCTGAGCCTGGCCCCGCGCGAACTCGCGCCGGTGGTCGGCAAGGCCGAACGCGGCAAGCCGGCGGCCGCCGCCGGGCTCGCCGCAGGAGACCGCATCCTCGACATCAACGGTCGCGCCGTCGCGGGTTTCGGCGACATCGGCACGCTCATCGCCGAGGAATCCTCGAAGACTCCACAACTGGCGATCCGCGCGCAGCGCGGCGCCGAGACGCTGTCGTTCGAGGTCGCTCCGACCCGCGTCACCGAGGCCGACGGCAGGTCGCGCCTGATCATCGGCATCGCCCCGCCGGACGCCCACGATGCGACGCTGCGCTACGGGCCGCTCGCGGCCGTTCCTCGCGCGTTCGCGGAAACCTGGGACGTCACGGCCAGCTCGCTCAACATGCTCAAGATGATCGTGTTTGGCCAGGCCAGCCTCGAGAACCTGTCCGGCCCGATCACGATCGCGCGCTTCGCCAACGGGTCCGCCCAGCTCGGCCTTGCATGGTTCCTGCAATTTCTCGCGATCATCTCGCTCGCGCTCGCGATCATGAACCTGCTGCCGATCCCCGTCTTGGACGGCGGACACCTGCTGTATTACCTTATCGAGCTGATCAAAGGCAGTCCGGTAAGCGAGCGCGTCCAGATCGCGGGCCAGTACGTCGGCCTCATGATGCTGGCGGCCCTGATGGGGCTCGCGTTCTACAACGACATCCTGCGGCTCTCATTCTGAGCCCGGCCCTGCCCCTGATCGATCGCGGACGCTGCGAAGCCCGCCGCGTTCCCGGCCTGTCCCTACGGAAGTGACGATGAAGCGTATCGCCGCCCTGCTCATGCTCGCCTGGCTCAGCTCCCAGAACGCGTTCGCGTTCGACACGTTCCGGGTGGCGGACATCCGCATCGACGGCCTGTCGCGCATCGCGCCGGGCACGGTGTTCACCTACCTGCCGGTCGAGCGCGGCGACATGCTGACCGCGGACGGCGCCGAGCAGGCGATCCGCGCGCTGTACCGGACCGGCTTCTTCAACGACGTGACGCTGTCGCGCCAGGGCGACATCCTCGTGGTGACCCTGCAGGAGCGCCCGTCGATCTCCAAGGTCGCGATCCGCGGCAACAAGGACCTCAAGGAAGACGACCTGCGCAAGGGCCTCAAGGGCATCGGCCTGGCCGAGGGCGAGACCTTCGACCGCCTCAAGCTCGACTCGGTGCAGCAGGAGCTGACGCGCCAGTACTACAACCGCGGCAAGTACAACGTCTCGGTCAAGACGGCCGTCGTCAACCTCGACCGCAACCGCGTCGAGGTCGCGATCAACATCGTCGAAGGCAAGCCGGCCAAGATCAAGCACATCAACATCGTCGGCAACGAGTCGTTCAAGGCCAAGGCGATCCGCGAGGACTTCCAGTCCGACGAGACCAACTGGACGTCGTGGTACTCCAAGGACGACCAGTACTCGCGCGAGAAGATGTCGGGCGACCTCGAGCGCCTGTCGTCGTTCTACCTCGACCGCGGCTACGTCGACTTCGCGGTGGACTCGACCCAGGTCGCGATGAGTCCCGACAAGCGCAAGATGTACGTCGTCGCCAACATCACCGAGGGCGAGGTCTACACGGTCACCGACATCAAGCTGACCGGCGACCTCATCCTCAAGGACGAGGACCTGCGCAAGCAGCTGTCGATCGGGTCCGGCGAGATCTTCTCGCGCCGCAAGGTCGAGCAGTCCGCCGACGCGATCACCGCCGTGCTCGCCAACATCGGCTACGCATTCGCGCAGGTCAACCCGCTGCCCGAGGTCAACCGCGAGAAGCGCGAGGTCGGCCTGAACTTCCAGATCGTGCCCGGCCAGCGCGTCTACGTGCGCCGCATCGCCTTCAAGGGCAACCTGCACACCGAGGACGAGGTGCTGCGCCGCGAGATGCGCCAGCTCGAGGGCGCCTGGTACTCCCAGGCTGCGATCGACCGCTCCAAGATCCGCCTGCAGCGCCTTGGCTTCTTCAAGAACGTCGTCGTCGAGACGCCGGCCGTGCCGGGCACCGAGGACCAGGTCGACATCAACGTGACGGTCGAGGAGCAGCAGTCCGGCCAGTTCACGTTCGGCCTCGGCTACTCGCAGGTGCAGGGCCTGATCACGAGCATCGCGGTGCAGATGAACAACTTCTTCGGCACCGGCGACCGCGTCGGCGTCACGCTGCAGCGCAGTTCGTACCTCAAGCGCTACGCGATCTCGTACTACGAACCCTACCTGACCGACGACGGCATCGGCCTCGGCTACGACATCAGCCACCGCGAGCTCGACTCGGGCGAGGCGAACATCGCGAGCTACTTCACCAACAGCGACGCGTTCAGCACCTACATCGGCCTGCCGCTGACCGAGAACGGCACGCTCAACACGCGCCTGGGCATCAGCCAGACCGAGATCACGGCCTACCCGGGCTACACGCCGCAGCGCTTCGTCGACTACCTCGCCGCCCTCGGCAACCGCACGTTCCACGCCTGGAACCTCGAGCTCTCGTACGCACGCGACACGCGCAACAAGTACTGGAACCCGACGCGCGGCTCGCTGCAGACGGTCTCGTTCGAGACGACGCTGCCGGGCTCGACGGTCGAGTACTTCAAGGCCAACTACCGCTACTCGCAGTACTTCCCGCTGACCGAGAAGCTGACCTTCCTCGGCACTGTCTCGCTCGGCTACGGCGGCAGCTACAGCGGCAAGTACCGCACGGTCACCGACGAGGGCCAGGATCCGCCGGTCAGCTACGAGGTCGGTGCACGCGGCCTGCCGTTCTTCGAGAACTTCTTCGCGGGCGGCAGCTCCGACGTGCGCGGCTTCCGCGACAACACGCTCGGACCGTACGACCTCATCGACGGTTACCGCCAGCCGCTCGGCGGCGCGTTCAAGACCGTCGCCACCGCCGAGATCATCTTCCCGACGCCGTTCGTCAAGGAAAATGACAACACGACGCGCCTGTCGTGGTTCGTCGACGTCGGCAACGTGTTCAAGGACTACAACGCGTTCTCGGCGAGCGACCTGCGCGCCTCGACCGGCCTGTCGTTCTCGTGGCGCGCGCCGATCGGACCGATCGTCATCAACATCTCGCGCCCGCTGCGCAAGCAGGACGGCGACGATACCGAGACGATCCAGTTCTCGTTCGGCCCTCAGTTCTGATGCGGCTGGTGTAGGATCGGTCGGAGCGGCTTGACGAGGCATCTTCTCGGACGGAGGGCGGCGTGGTTCGAAGCGCACCATGGACAGCGATGCCCCGTGCGCTCATGGTCCTCCTCGCCCTGGGTGTCGCGCTGCCTGCCGTCGCCCAGAATGCCGCGCCGCGCATCGGCTACGTCGACATGAAGCGCCTGCTCGACAATGCCCCGCAGGTGCTCGCGGGCCGCCAGAAGCTCGAGCGCGAGTTCGCGCCGCGCGATGCCGCGCTGACCGCCGACGAGATGCGACTGGCTGCGCTGCGGTCGCGCCACGAGCGTGACGCGGCCTCGATGGGCCGCGACGAAGCCGAGGCGCTCAAGCGCGAGATCGATGCGCTCGACCGCTCGATACGCCGCAATCGCGACAGCCTGCGCGGCGAGCTCAAGACGCGCAGCGACCAGGAGCTCGACCGCAGCTGGCGCGAGATCAACAATGCCGTCGTCGCGTTCGCGCGCGAGCAGGGCATCGACCTCATCGTGCCGAGCCCGGTCGTCTACGCGAGTGCACGCATCGACGTGACCGACCAGGTGCTCGAACAGCTCAAGCGCCAGCACGCGGCCAAGGCCACTCCGTGAACGACATCGTTTCCCACACGCTCGGCGACCTCGCCGGGCGCTTCGACCTCGACCTGCGCGGCGCCGCCGACCTGCGCGTCGACGGCGTCGGCACGCTGGCCGCGGCCGGCCCGACCCAGGTGGCGTTCCTCGCCAACCCGCGCTACCGCGCCCAGCTCGCGGCGAGCGGGGCCGCGGCCGTGCTCGTGCGCGCGGCCGATGCCGAAGGCGACGGCCCTGCCCGCCTCGTGGCGCGCGATCCCTACGTCGCCTTCGCGAAGCTCGCCGCGCTGTTCGAGCACGTGCCGGCCGCGCATGCAGGCATCCATCCGAGCGCCGTCGTGAGCCCGCTCGCGACGGTGTCGCCCACCGCATCGGTCGGCCCGCTGTGCGTCGTCGAGGACGGCGCGCGCATCGGCGACGGTGCCGTGATCGGACCGCACTGCGTGATCGGCCACGACTGCGTGGTCGGCGCGCAGTCGCGCCTCGTCGCGCGCGTCACGCTGGTCACGCGCGTGCAGCTCGGCCGCCGCGTGCTCGTGCACCCGGGCGCGGTGATCGGCGCCGACGGCTTCGGCCTCGCGTTCGACCGCGACCACTGGATCAAGGTCCCGCAGCTCGGCGGCGTGCGCATCGGCGACGACTGCGAGATCGGCGCCAACACGACGATCGACCGCGGCGCGCTCGAGGACACCGTGCTGGCCGAGGACGTGCGCCTCGACAACCAGATCCAGATCGCCCACAACGTGGTCATCGGCGCCCACACGGCGATCGCCGGCTGCGCCGCGATCGCCGGCAGCACCCGCATCGGCAGCCACTGCCTGATCGGCGGGGCGGCTGGCATAATCGGCCACCTGACCATCGCCGACCGCGTCACGATCACGGCCATGAGTCTGGTCAACCACTCCATCCGCGAAGCCGGGGAATATTCGTCGGGCATGCCGATCCAGGAAGGACGCCTGTGGCGCCGCAATGCGGCACGCTTCCGCCATCTCGACGAATGGGCCCGCCGCCTCGCCGACATCGACAAGGGACACCCGCAATGACCACCACCACGTCGCCGGGCGCGGGCGACATGCCGCTCGACGTCCGCCGCATCAGCCAGTTGCTCCCGCACCGCTTCCCGTTCCTGCTCATCGATCGCGTCATCTCGTGCGAGCCCGGCAAGCGCCTGACCGCGATCAAGAACGTCACGATCAACGAGCCGTTCTTCCAGGGCCATTTCCCGGGCCATCCGGTGATGCCGGGCGTGCTCGTGATCGAGGCGCTCGCGCAGGCCTCGGGCGCGCTCGTGCAGCTGTCGGTCTCGGCCGACCCGAACCAGCCCGCGCTGTTCTACCTGGTCAAGATCGACAAGGCGCGCTTCAGCCGCATCGTCGTGCCGGGCGACCAGCTCGTGCTCGAGGTCGAGCAGAAGCGCACGCTCAAGCGCATGGGCCTGTTCTGGGGCCAGGCGAAGGTCGACGGGGAGGTCGTCGCCGAAGCCGAGCTGCTGTGCGCGGAGCGGAGGGACGGATGATCCACGCGACCGCCATCATCGACCCGTCGGCGCGGATCGGCCAGAACGTCAGCATCGGCGCGTACAGCGTCATCGGCGCCGACGTCGAGATCGGCGACGGCACGACGATCGGCCCGCACGTCGTCATCGAGGGTCCGACGAAGATCGGCCGCGACAACCGCATCTGGCAGTTCGCCTCGATCGGCGCCGCGCCGCAGGACAAGAAGTTCCACGGCGAGAAGTCACGCCTGGAGATCGGCGACCGCAACGTCATCCGCGAGTTCGTCACCTTCAACCGCGGCACCGACGACGACGCCAGCCTCACGAAGATCGGCGACGACAACTGGCTCATGGCCTACGTGCACATCGCGCACGACTGCATCGTCGGCAACCACGTGATCTTCTCGAACGCGGCCTCGCTGGCCGGCCACGTCGTCGTCGACGACTGGGTGATCCTCGGCGGCTTCTCGCTGGTGCACCAGTTCTGCCAGGTCGGTGCGCATGCGTTCACCGCGATGGGCGCGATCATCAATCGCGACGTGCCGCCGTACGTGACCGTCGCCGGCAGCTTCGCCGAGCCCAAGGGCATCAATTCCGAAGGCCTTCGCCGTCGCGGCTACTCGTCCGACCGCATCATGGCGATCAAGCGCGCCTACCGCACCCTCTACATGTCGGGCCTGCCGCTCGCCGAAGCGCGTGGCGAGCTTGCGCGCGCCGCGGAGGGCGCCCCGGACGTGCGCCTCATGCTCGACTTCATCGAGCGCAGCCAGCGCTCGCTCGTGCGCTGATCCCGGTGCGCACCGGCTGTCGCCGCCGGACCATGGCTCCGCGCGGCGGCGCCGGAGCGACGCGATGAGCGCGTCGCCTTCGTTCGTGCTCGTCGCCGGCGAGGCCTCGGGCGACCTGCTCGGCGCGGGGCTCGTCGACGCCCTGCGCGAACGCTTCCCCGACGCGCGCTTCGCCGGCATCGGCGGCCCGCGCATGGTCGCGGCGGGTCTCGAGGCGTGGTATCCGGCCGAGAAGCTCGCCGTGATGGGCCTCGCCGAAGTCGTCCGCCACCTCCCCGAACTGCTCGCGATCCGCCGCGACGTGCGTCGTCGCACGCTCGCGCTGCGCCCGGACGTGTTCGTCGGCATCGATGCGCCGGACTTCAACCTCGGCCTCGAGCGCGACCTCAAGCACGCGGGCATCCGCACCGTCCATTACGTGAGTCCGTCGGTGTGGGCCTGGCGCGAGGGCCGCGCGGCGAAGCTCGGCCGCAGCGCCGACCGAGTGCTGTGCCTGTTCCCGATGGAGCCGCCGGTCTACGCGCGCCACGGCGTCGACGCGCGCTTCGTCGGCCATCCGCTCGCCGACGCCTTCGCGGACGAACCGGATCGCACGACCGCACGCGCTGCACTCGGACTCGCCGCAGACGCGCCCGTGCTCGCGCTGTTGCCGGGCAGCCGTCTCGGCGAGATCCGCCGCCTCGGCCGCGACTTCCTCGGCGCCGCACGCCTGCTGCGCCGCGATCTGCCCGGACTCGTGATCGTCGCGCCGATGGCCAATCCGGCCTGCCGCGAGGCGTTCACCACGCTGCTCGCCTATCCCGCGTTCCACGATCTCGGCGTGCACGTCGTCGACGGCCAGGCGCACGCGGCGATGATCGCTGCCGATGCCGTGCTGCTCGCCTCGGGCACCGCCGCGCTCGAAGCCGCGCTGGCCAAGCGGCCGATGGTCGTGGCCTACCGCGTCTCGGCGCTCACCCACCTGATCGTCAAGGGCCTCGGCCTGCTCAAGGTCGAGCGCTACTCGCTGCCGAACCATCTCGCCGGTCGCGACCTCGTGCCCGAGCGCATGCAGGCGGACTGCACGCCCGAGGCACTCGCCGAAGCCTTGCTGCCGATGCTGCGCGACCCGCCGCCACCCGAGCTCGTGGCCGAGTACCGGCGCATCCACGAAGCACTGCGCGGAGGCGGCGACCGCGCCGCGGCGGCCGCCGTGGCGGAGCTGGTCGCCCCCTGACGCCGTCGATGCGCCTCGACGGCCATGCGCCGTGCTGCAGCGTGCATTGACGCCCGCGCTTCGAGTGCCCAGCATCACGAGTCGAATGGAACCTCCTGCCGCGTCCGACCCGACGCCCTCCCCGATCGATGCGGAGGCACGCGCCGAGCGTGCGCGCGCACGCGCTTCCCGGCGCCTCCGGCGCCTGCGCGCGTTCGCCGTGCTCGCGTTCCTGGCCGTGTTCGCGATCGGTCCGCTCGACGAGAAGGCCGTTGCCGAGAAACTCTTCGCCGGTGTGCTGATGGCCGCCGTGACGGCGAGCCTGCTGTTCGCGTCGGCGCGCGTCGCGTTCGCGCTCGTCGTCGCCGTGGTCGGTTTCGGCGCGCTGCTGCTCGCGAGCTCGCTCAAGTTCGCCTACCTGCTCACGCCGGTACTCGCGCCGGACCTCGAGTACTACCTCACGTTCGACACGCTCAAGCTGATCGGGCGCTATCCGCTGCTGCTCGGCGCGACGGTCGTCGTCTGCACGGTCGTGCCGTTGCTGATCCTGCCCGCGTGGCGCTGGGAACAACCGCTGCGCTGGCGGCTCGTCCGGCGCGGTCCGCGCGCGATCGTGCGCGTGGCCGGCGCTGCGGCGACGGCGGCGATCGTGTTCGCCTGCGTGCAACCGGACGGTCCGTTCGCGCGCGTTTTCAACAAGCCGATGTGGGCGACGGTCGTCGACCGCAGCTACATCACGGCGTTCTTCACCTCGTTCAGCGACACCGACGTGCGCAAGCCCGCGATCACCGGCGAGGTCGACCGCAGCATCGCATGGACGATGGACACGCCGTTGCGCGGCGCGCAGACGCGTCCCGACGTCGTCGCGGTGCTCGAGGAAAGCACGTTCGACCCGCGCATCCTCGCCGTGTGCACGCTGCCCGTGTGCGAGGTCGACATGTTCCGCAAGGACAGGCGCACGCGCGCAGGCGGCCCGCTCACCGTGCACACCTTCGGAGGTGGCACCTGGACCAGCGAATTCGCGCTGCTGACCGGCCTCGCCGACGTGCTGTTCGGCAACGCCGGCCTCTACGCGCCGTACAACCTCGCGCCGCGCGTCGCCCACACCCTGCCCGATGCGTTCAAGGCTGCGGGTTACCGCGCGATCGCGATCTACCCGGTCAGCGGCGACTACCTCAACGCGCGCAACGCCTATGCCGACTACGGCTTCGATGCGTTCTACGACGGCAACGACTACGGCCTGGACTGGCACAGCACCGATGCCGACCTGCTGCGCGTGTTCAGGCAGGTCCACGCCGAGGAACGCGCCGCGCACCCGAACCGGCCGCTGTTCATCGTCACCCTGACGCTGCACCAGCACGGCCCGCACATGACGCCGCTCGCCGAACTGCCGCCGCCGTTCGACCAGCCGCTGTTCCGCGGGAAGTTCACGCCGTCGCGCCTGGACGACTGGCTCAACCTCAATCTCGGCAACTACCTCGCGCGGCTGCATGCCTCGGCGGCGATGCTGCGCGAACTCGAGGCGTTCCTGTGGGGCAGCGGCCGACCGGTCGTGCTCATGCACTTCGGCGACCATCAGCCCTCGTTCGACGGGGCGATGCACTCGATCCCGAAGAAGGTGCCGAAGACGGCCGGCCCGAACACGAGCCGCATCACCTACTACATGCTCAAGACCAGCTTCACGACGCGCCGCCTGCCCGACTACGACACGCTCGACATCGTCTACCTCGGATCGATGCTGCTCGATGCGGCCGGCGTGCCGAAGGACGCGTTCTACCAGGCCAACGCGCTGCTGCGCGAACGCTGCAAGGGGCGCTACCTCGACTGCGCGGACAAGACGCTGCTTACCTCGTACCATGACCACGTCTTCAACACGCTGCAGGACCTGCGCGAATGAACCTCGACCTGTTCGCCGCGCGCGCCGTGCCACGCGAGCGCACGGCCGGCGTCGACGAAGCCGGCCGCGGCCCGCTCGTCGGTGCGGTCGTCGTCGCCGCGGTCGTGCTGCACCCGACGCGTCGCCCGAAGGGCCTCGCCGATTCGAAGACGCTCACCGAGGCGCGTCGCGAGACGCTCGCGCTGCGCATCCGCGAACGTGCACTCGCCTACGCGGTCTGCGTCGTCGAGGCCGACGAGATCGACCGCCTGAACATCCTGCAGGCGACCCTCGCCGGCATGTCGCGCGCCGTCACGGCGCTGCAGCCGCGCCCCGAACTCGCCCTCGTCGACGGCAACCGCCTGCCGCGCGACCTGCCCTGCGAGGGCCGCGCGATCATCGGCGGCGACGCCAGCGACCCGGCGATAAGCGCGGCCTCGATCCTCGCCAAGACCACGCGCGACCGCCTCATGCGCGAGCTCGATGAGGTCCACCCCGAGTACGGCTTCGCACGCCACAAGGGTTACCCGACCGCCGAACACCTGCTCGCGCTCGAGCGCCACGGTCCGCTGCCGATGCATCGGCGCAGCTTCGCACCGGTGCGCGCGTGGTACGCGCGCAACGCTGCCGGCGTGTGATTCGGCGCGGCGTCCGTACCGGGCGAATGCTGCTAGGATCGGGACTTCCGCGCCGATGGCCGGCTTCTTGCACAAGGATCGTCATGTCGACACCGAAGGGAATCCTCCATGCTGCCTGAGGCCGCCACGCCGCTGCTGCCGTTCTTCCACCCGACCACGGTGGTGCACGTCGAGGACAGCACGAGCTATTCGACCCTGCTGCAGTCCGTGCTCGAGCCCGAGATCCTCGTGGCGCGACATCGCTGGGCACGCAAGGCGCTGACCGCGATCGAGGCGGCCCATGCGCGTCCGAGTGCGTCGCGTCGTCTCGTCGAGCGCTTCCGCAAGGACCACGCGCTGTCGGCCGGAGACCTCGGCGCGATCCGCGGCATCGTCGACGATCCCCAGCGTTTCAACGACGTCGCGGTCGCGATCGTCGACTACGCGATGCCCGACCTCGACGGCCTCGGCTTCTGCCGCCAGCTCGCCGGCACGCCGGTGGGCCGCGTCATGCTGACCGCTCGCGCCGATCGGCGCATCGCGACGCAGGCGCTCGACGAGGGCCTCATCGACTACTTCATCGACAAGACCAGCCCGGATTTCCTCGAGCGCATCCGCGACGCCGTGTCGGCGCTGCAGGCGCGCTACTTCGGCGCGGACCGGCACTTCAGCTTCGCCGACGACGCCGACGCGCGCTTCGGCTTCGCGCGCGATCCCGGCGTGGCTGCCGCGCTGCGTCGCTACCTGACCATCGCACCGGTCGAAATGTACCTTTGTGACGATCCGGCCGGCGTGCTGTTCATCGACGACGAGGGGCTCTCCGAGTTCATCCTCGTGTTCTCCGAGGCGGTCTACGAGCGGCGGCGCCAGGCCGCGCTCGCCGCGGGCGCGCCACCGTGGTACGCCGACCATCTCGCCGACCGCCAGTGGATCGACTGGCGCGGCGATGCCGACGGCTTCTTCCGCAGCGGCCATGCCGTGACACCGCACGACCTCCTGCGCGCCACGGTCCTCGAGGGCCGCGACGGCGACTACGTGGTCGCGACGCTCGACCAGGCCCCCTCATGGAAGCAGGCCGAGTGCTCGACGTACCGTGGCTGGCTCGACCAGCGCGAGCTCGCGGGTGGCGCACCGGGCGCCTGATGCCGATGCGATGACGCGCCCCGGCGCGCGCGCCGGCACGCCGGTCCCGGCGTCCGCGCGCCCGTCCCGCATGACCTGTCCACGGAACCCGCCCGCATGAATGCGCCCTCGATCGGCGCGAAGCTCGCACTCGCCTGGGAACGCCTGCTCGAGTCGGTGCGCACGCGCGCCTACTTCGCCGAACCCAAGATGGTCATCATGGGCGCGATGGGCGTGTTCGGCACGCCGCTGTACTACTTCGTGTGGACGTGGTGGTACCCACAGCCGTTCGAGTCGCTGGCGCTGCGCCTCGTGTTCAGCGCGATCGCGCTGCCGCTGCTGTTCGTGCGGCGCTGGCCGGAACCCCTGCGCAAGTGGCTGCCGCTGTACTGGTACCTCGCCGTCATCGTCGACCTGCCGTTCTTCTTCGCCTACATGATGCTCATGAACGGGCTCAACACGGTCTGGCTGATGTCGCACCTGACCGCCGTGTTCATCGTGCTGCTCATGTTCGACCTCAAGGCCGCGATCATCTCGATAGCGAGCGGCACGGCGCTCGCGATCCTCGCGTTCATGCTCACCCCGCATATCGCGTTCCACGCCGAGCAGGCGCAGCTCATGCTGCCGGTATGGGCGTTCGTGCTGGCCTCGGGCGCCATCTTCAACGTCACGCGCAGCATCGAGTACCAATCGAGGATCGACGGCCTCACCGCGACCGCGGCGACCATCGCACACGAGCTGCGCACGCCGCTGGCGTCGATCCGCCTCGCCGCGATGGGCTCGCTCAAGCACGTCGACGCGATGGTCGACGGCTACCAGAAGGCACGCGCCGCGGGTCTCGACGTGCAGCCCGTGCACAGGAGCGCGATCGGCGCGATCGGCAGCGGCAGCCGCATCATCCAGACCGAGGTCAACCACGCCTTCGTCACGATCGAGATGCTGCTCGCCGCGGCACGCCCGGCCGAGTCGCATGCCTCCGATATCCTCGCGGCGTCGGTGATCGTCGCCGAGGCCGTCGATCGCTATCCTTATGCATCGCCGGCCGAACGGGAGAAGGTCGGCGTCGCGATCCAGGGCGATTTCCGCTTCCGCGGCTCGTCCCCGCTGCTGCTCAACGTGCTGTTCAACCTGCTCAAGAATGCCATCCACCACACCACGCGCTTCGGGCGCGGCGACATCGTGATCACCGTGAGGACGCTCGCCGGCCACGGCCTCGTCGTCGTGCGCGACACCGGCCCGGGCATCCCGCCCGCGCTGCTGCCGAGCATCTTCGACCGTTTCGTCACCGGGGCCGAGCGCCCCGAAACCGGGCTCGGGATCGGCCTGGCGTTCTGCAGGGATGCGATCAAGCGCATGGGTGGCTCGATCGACTGCCGTTCCGAACTCGGCAAGTACACCGAGTTCACGATCGCGCTTCCCCTGCTCGACGCCGAGGCTGCCCCGCGTGAGCCTTGAGGACCTCCCGTTCCCGCTGCCGCCGTTCTACTTCCCGACGCGCGTGCTGCACGTCGACGACCACGCGCGCTACCTCGAACTGCTGCCGCCTCTGCTCGGCCCGCGCGTGCACCTGGACAGCTACACCTCGGCACGCGAGGCCCTGCGCGCCGCGCGGCTTTCCACCGAGCGCGAGAGTCCGGTCGCCGACCTTATCTTCCGCCAGCGCGGCGATGCGTCACGGGTCATCCTCGACGTCGCCGGCATCCACCGCATCGCCTACGACGCGGACCGCTTCTCGGAGATCTCGGTCGCCGTGGTCGACTGGCACATGCCCGAGATGAACGGCATGGAGTTCCTGCAGCAGCTGCCGCTCCAGAACGTCGGGCGCATCCTGCTGACCGGGCGCGCGGCACTGCCGACCGCGGTCGACGCGTTCAACCGCGGCCTGATCGACCGCTTCATCGAGAAGGGCAGCCCGACCGTCGTCGAGGAACTGCGCGAGGCGATCCTCCAGCTGCAGTGGAGTTACTTCCGCCGCAGCTTCGGCACGCTCGCCGAGACGCTCGCGATCGGCGACTACCCGATGCTGCGCGATCCCGACGTGGTCGGCGTGCTCGAGGACGGCTTCATCTCGATCTGCCCGGTCGAGATGTACGTCCACGACGTGCCGCGCGGGCTGCTGTTCCTGGACGATCTCGGCCGCGCCGAGTTCGTCGTGGTCATGACGCCGGCCGAGCTGTACGAGCACGCCGAGCGTGCCGCGGACATCGGTGCACCTGAAACCATGCAGCGCGCGTTGCGGGATGGCACGTCGATTCCCGTATTTGCGAGAGGCAATCCCGGTTTCGACGCACGCCAGCCGCTAGACTCGAGCCGACTGGTGCCTGCGACCTTCGTGCGCGGCACCACCGGTGATTACTTCCTGGGCAAGCTGCGCGACCTGCAACAGTTCCGCATCAAGATCCCGGCGATCACCCCGTACGACACCTGGCTGCAGCGGAACGAGCTTCCGCCGGCGGAATGATTCCAGGGGCGATCCCTTAGGTCGCCCCGACACCTTCCCCATGTCGATCGCGCATCGACATCAGGGCCGATCCAGAATCGGCCCGGAAGACTCTTCCGCACCACCCAACCAGGAGTTCCACCATGCTCGACTCGTTCGCCCCCCACGACACCGCCCACGCCGACACGCGCGATGCCGCCGGCATCCCCGCACGGCCGCTGCCCGAGTTCGTCCAGCGTCGACTGGACGCCTACCAGGAACGCAAGCGTACGAACTGGGGCGGCCGCCACATCATGCACGGGCGTGCCACGCTCGCCGACGACCTCGTCCTGACCAGCAACGACTACCTGTCGCTGCAGCGCCACCGCACCATCCTCGACGCCGAGATCGACGCTCTCAACACGCACGGCAAGGGCGCCATGATGTCGGCGATCTTCCTGCAGGACGGCACCGGCACGCAGCGCTCGCTCGAGCAGCGCATGGCCGACGACCTCGGCGCGGCCAGCGGCGTGCTCGCGCAGTCGGGCTGGTGCGGCAACGTCGGCCTGATCCAGTCGATCGCCGACGAGCGCACGCCGGTCTACGTCGACCACCTCGGCCACGCTTCGCTGTGGGAAGGCGTCAAGAGTGCCGGCGCCAAGGGCGTGCCCGTGCACCACAACGACGTCGAGCACCTCGAGCGCCAGGTGCTGCGGTACGGCCCCGGCGTGATCGCGGTCGACGCGGTCTACAGCACCACCGGCGCGCTGTGCCCGATCGCCGACTATCTCGCGATCGCCGAAGCGCACGACTGCGTGCTGCTCGTCGACGAGTCGCATTCGCTCGGCACGCACGGCCCGAACGGCGAAGGTCTGGTCGCCTCGCTCGGCCTCGCCCACCGCGTCGACTTCGTCACCGCGAGCCTCGCCAAGGCCTATGTCGGCCGCGCCGGCCTGATCACGGGCCGCGAGCGCTTCACGGAGTTCTTTGCGTCCGAGTCGATGCCGGCGATCTTCAGCTCGACGCTGCTGCCGCACGACCTCGCCGGCATCGCCGCCGCGCACCAGGTCGTGCGCGACGAGCCGTGGCGTCGCGAGCGTCTGCACGCGATCTCGAAGCACGTGCGCGCGGCGCTGCTCGAGGGCGGCTACCCGCTGCTCAACGGCACCGAGCAGATCCTCGGCCTCGAGGTCGGCATCGAGGCGGACACGATGCACGTGCGCGACGTGCTCGAAGCCCACGGCATCGTCGGCTCGATCTTCTGCGCCCCGGCCACGCCGGCCAAGCGCTCGCTGATCCGCCTCACCCTGCACGCCGGCATGACCGCGACGCAGGTCGAGCGGCTCGTCGCGACGCTGCTCAAGGTGCGCACGGAAGTGCGTCTGTCGGAATGGTCGTCGGTGCGCCGCCAGAGCCGCTCGACCCGCGCCGTGGAGACCGATCGCACGCTCGCCGCCTGATCCTGCGACGCCGGCGCGCTCGCACGCCGGCGGCCGACACACGACGCGTCCGCGCCCCCTGCGCGGACGGCACATCGCGGCGGGACGCGCAAGCTTGTCCGTCCGGAACGCGGGGCTTACCCTTCCCGGTCTTCCCCTGCGCCGCCCCCTGCCGCCATGTCCGCGGGCTTCGTCCACCTGCACCTGCACAGCGAGTATTCGCTGGTCGACTCGACGATCCGCATCGACGAGCTCGTGGCCGCGTGCGCGGCCGCCGACATGCCGGCGGTGGCGCTGACCGACCAGGTCAACCTGTTCGCGCTGGTCAAGTTCTACCGCGCTGCCGAGAAGGCCGGCGTCAAGCCGATCGCCGGCAGCGACCTGTGGATCGCCGATCCGGCCGATCGCGCGCGGCCGTTCCGCGTCACCGTGCTGTGCCTGGATCGCATCGGCTACCGCAATCTCGCGCGGCTGGTCTCGCGTGCCTGGGCGGAGGGACGCCACGGCGACGTCGCGCTCGTCGAGGCCGACTGGCTGTTCGAGCTCGGCGAGGGCCTCGTCGTGCTCGCCGGACGCGAGAGCGAAGCAGGCCGCCTCGTCCTGTCGGGGCGCGACGATGCCGCACGCGAGGCGCTGCGCGCGTGGGGCGAACGCTTCCCGGACCGCCTCTATCTCGAACTCGTGCGCACGAACCGCGCCGACGACGACGCCTGGGTCGACGCCGCGGTCGCGCTCGCCGCGGAACTGGGCCTGCCCGTCGTCGCGAGCAACGACGTGCGCTTCCTCGAGCGCGACGACTTCGAGGCCCACGAGGCGCGCGTGTGCATCCACGACGGCCGCGTGCTCGCGGATCCGAAGCGCCCGCGCCTGTACTCGAACGAGCAGTACCTGAAATCGCCGGCCGAGATGGCCGAGCTGTTCGCCGATCTCCCCGAAGCGCTCGAGAACACCGTCGAGCTCGCCCGCCGCTGCAACCTCGAACTCTCGTTCGGCACCTACTACCTGCCCGACTTCCCGGTGCCGGAAGGCCACACGCTCGATTCGTGGATCCGCACGCAGTCGCGCGAAGGCCTCGCCACGCGCCTCGAGCGCCAGCCGCTCGCGCCGGGCTTCTCGCGCGAGGACTACGACCGCCGCCTCGAGGTCGAGGTCGACGTCATCGTCAAGATGGGGTTCCCGGGCTACTTCCTGATCGTCGCGGACTTCATCAACTGGGCCAAGGACCACGACATCCCGGTCGGCCCGGGACGCGGCTCGGGCGCGGGCTCGGTGGTCGCGTGGGCGCTCGGCATCACCGATCTCGACCCGCTGCGCTACGGCCTGCTGTTCGAGCGCTTCCTCAATCCCGAACGCGTGTCCATGCCCGACTTCGACGTCGACTTTTGCATGGACAAGCGCGACCGCGTGATCGAGTACGTCGCCGACGCCTACGGCCGCGACCACGTCAGCCAGATCATCACCTACGGCACGATGGCCGCGAAGGCCGTGCTGCGCGACAGCGGCCGCGTGCTCGGCATGAGCTACGGCCACGTCGACAAGATCGCCAAGCTGCTGCCGAAGATGCCGCTCGACCTCACCCTCGAGGACGCGCTCGGCCGCAGCGAGAAGTCGCGCAAGGAACCCGACCGCATCGTCGGCGAGTTCAAGGGACTCTACGAGGAGGACGACCAGGTCCGCGAGCTCGTCGACCTCGCGCTCAAGCTCGAGGACCTCACGCGCAACGCGGGCAAGCACGCCGGCGGCGTCGTCATCGCACCGGGCCCGCTGACCGATTTCGCGCCGCTGTATTCAGAAGCGAACGGCGAAGGCGTCGTCACCCAGTTCGACAAGGACGACGTCGAGGCCGTCGGCCTGGTCAAGTTCGACTTCCTCGGCCTGCGCACGCTCACGATCATCGACTGGGCGGTAAAGGCGATCAACGCGCGCCGCGCGCGCCACGGCGAGGCCGCGCTCGACATCGCGCAGCTGCCGCTCGACGATGCCAAGGTGTTCGACCTGCTCAAGCGCGCGCAGACGGTCGCGGTGTTCCAGCTCGAAAGCCGCGGCATGCAGGGCATGCTCAAGGATGCCAAGCCCGACTGCTTCGAGGACATCATCGCGCTGGTGTCGCTGTACCGCCCGGGCCCGATGGAACTGATCCCGAGCTTCTGCGCACGCAAGCACGGCCGCGAGGCGATCGAGTACCCCGATCCGCGCACCGAGGCGATCCTGAAAGAGACCTACGGCATCATGGTCTATCAGGAGCAGGTCATGCAGATGGCGCAGATCGTCGGCGGCTACTCGCTCGGCGGCGCCGACCTGCTGCGTCGCGCGATGGGCAAGAAGAAGCTCGACGAGATGGCCAAGGAACGCGCCAAGTTCCGCGCCGGCGCCGCGAAGGACGGCCTCACCGAAGTGAAGGCCGACGCGATCTTCGACCTCATGGAGAAGTTCGCGGGCTACGGCTTCAACAAGTCGCATGCGGCGGCCTACGCGCTCGTGTCGTACCAGACCGCATGGCTCAAGGCGCACTACCCGGCGGAGTTCATGGCCGCGGTGCTGTCCTCGGACATGGACAACACCGACAAGGTCGTGACCTTCCTCGCCGAAGCGCGCGCGCTCGGCCTGACCGTGCTGCCGCCCGTGATCAATGCCTCGGCCTACATGTTCGAGGCGCTCGACGGCGACACGCCCGGTGCGCCGTCGCGCACGATCCGCTACGGCCTCGGCGCCGTGAAGGGCGTCGGCCAGGGCGCGATCGAGAACGTCGTCGACGCGCGCAGGCGCTCGGGCGACTACCGCGACCTCGCCGATTTCTGCCTGCGCGTGGACACGCAGAAGATCAACAAGCGCACACTCGAGGCGCTGATCCTGTCGGGCTCGATGGACGCCCTCGCGCCGAACCGCGCAAGCCTCATGGCGCAGCTGCCCGAGGCCACGCGCAACGCCGAGCAGACCGCGCGCAATGCACTGGCGGGACAGAACGACATGTTCGGCGCGAGCAGTCCGGCCGCCGCGCCGGTCGAACTGCCGGTCGTCGACGAGTGGCCGGCCGAACGCCGCCTCGCCGGCGAGCGCGACACGCTCGGCCATTACCTTTCCGGCCATCCGACCGACAGCTGGAAGGAGCTGCTCGCCAACGTCACGAGCTGCGCGATCGGCGAGGTCGACAAGCACTACCGCGTGCCGGCCAAGCGCGCCGACGGCGAGCGCAACCGCTTCGCCGACCGCCAGGCGTTCACGCTGGCCGGTTCGGTCACGGGCCTGCGCAAGCAGGGCGACTCGCGCGCGTTCGTCAGCGTCGAGGATTTCTCGGGTCGCTTCGAGGCCGTGCTCTACCGCGAGACCTGGACCGAGTTCGCGCCGCTGGTCACGCGCGACGCGATCCTCGTGTTC
Organism: Dokdonella aquatica; assembly: GCF_051987395.1. NCBI lineage: Bacteria > Pseudomonadati > Pseudomonadota > Gammaproteobacteria > Lysobacterales > Rhodanobacteraceae > Dokdonella > Dokdonella aquatica. The sequence goes on from NZ_CP197094.1 coordinate 194,379, forward strand.
GAAGGCAACCTGTCGATCGACGACTTCTCGGGTGGCTACCAGCTGCGCACGCAGCGCGTGACGACGATCGAGGCCGCCTGCGAGCAACGCACGCGTGCGCTGCGCCTGCGCGTCAACGGCGTCGGCGGCGATTTCGCGAACCGCCTGCACGCGACGCTGGAGCCGTGGCGCGGCGGCCACACGCCGGTGCGCGTCGCGTTCACCAACGCGAGCGGTCGCGGCGAGCTCGAACTCGGCCCCGACTGGCGCGTGCGCGCGCATCCCGAACTGCTGCGTGCGCTCGACGCGCTCGACGGCGTGCTCGGCATCGATCGCGTCTACGGCGCGGCGATGCCGGGCTGAGTATCACGCCGCGCGCGACGATCGTCCGCGCCGGCTTCGCTTCATCGCCCCCGACTCCCCCACAAGTCCTCGCTGCGCACGCGACGATCCCCTTGGCCGCGCAAGGCACTCGGGTCCGATCCTTCGCGCGCGTGTCGTGTGAACACCTGCGCGACGCGTTGCCGCAGCGCGGAATGAATTGCGAATAGGAATGATTGTCATTAAAATTACGTGATTCCTGCCTCATTGCCGTGCACGCCCGTGCGTGCCGGATCGTCATGACCCCGAGCGTTTCCCGCCACCGCCCGCACCGTCGCGTCACCGCACGCGTCGTCGCGCTGTGCATGCTGCTCGTGGTGATGTCGTGGCAGGCGATCGCCGCGCCGACCCCGCACGACGTGACGCGCTCGCGCGTCGCGACGGAGCTCGCGTTCGAGGTGGGCGACCAGGATCTGCCGCCGCAACGCCTCGCCGACGAGTGCACGGAATCGTGCAAGCGTCGCCGTGTCGGCGAAGGTCTCGGCATCGCGACCGACGTGGTCGACTCGCCCGCCGCCCCGGCATACGCGATCTGGGTGTCGTTCGATGCGCCACGCGTCGTCGACGACACCGCACTGCCGCTCGCGTTCCGGTCGCCGACCCATGGCGGTCCGTCACGTCCCGCGAGCCTGCTCTCGAGTTGCCGCCGCGCCTGTCCCGGGCGCGCGCCCCCGTCCGCGCCCACGACGCGCTGACCGATCTGCGCGACGCCTGAAGCGTCGCACCTGATCCCCGCATCGCCCCGACGACGCACCTGCAGGTGCACGGGCGACGCACGCCGCGCGTCCTCCGACGCTTGCCGATATCCCGAATCCCGCGCGTGCGCCGAGCCGCCGCCACCCCACGCGCGCGCCTGCTTCCTTCACCCTCCCACCGGAACCACCATGAATCCGACCCGCGCCATGTCCCTTCCCCGCCGTCACGCGCTCGCCGCGCTGATCGCCGCGACGTTCGCCCCGGCGGCCGCGTTCGCCGATGCGCCCGCCGACGCCGGCACCACCGAGATGCACCAGGTCGTCGTCACCGCGGCCGGCTTCGAGCAGAAGATCACCGACGCGCCCGCGAGCATCAGCGTCGTCACGCGCGAGGAACTCGCCAAGCGTCCGTACACGAGCCTCATCGACGCGCTGCGCGACGTCGAGGGCATCGACGTCGGCATGGAGAGCACCGACAAGAACGGCATGGCGACGATCAGCATGCGCGGCATGCCGTCGGACTACACGCTCGTGCTCATCGACGGCCGCCGCCAGAGCAACGTCGGCGACCTCTACCCGAACAACTTCGGCGGCGGACAGTTCAGCTTCCTGCCGCCGCTCGCCTCGGTCGAGCGCATCGAGGTCGTGCGCGGCCCGATGTCGACGCTGTACGGCTCCGACGCGATGGGCGGCGTCATCAACATCATCACGCGCAAGGTCGCCGCGAACTGGCACGGCTCGTTCTCGCAGGGCTACACCTACCAGGAAGACGACCAGTTCGGCGACAGCCGCCAGACCGACTTCTACGTCGCCGGCCCGCTGATCCCCGGCACGCTCGGCCTCGCCGTGCGTGGCAGCCTCTACGACACCAAGGCGTCGAATCCCGAGTGGGATGCCCTGCCGCTGCCGGACGGCACGCTGTGGGATCGCTCGCTCGGCTTCGGTGCGGGCGGCAAGCAGGTCGCGAGCACCAACTGGAACACCGGCGTGCGCCTCTCGCTGACACCGAGCGAGAACCACGACTTCATGCTCGACTACGACATCTCGCGCCAGAAGCACGACAACTCGACCGGCCAGACCGGCACGCTCGACAGCCTCGACAGCCTGTGGCGCAGCGGCAACGCGACGTTCCCGAACCCGGACTTCGATCCGTCGCAGCCGGCCGGCCCGAACAACCCGGCCACGATCACGCGCCGCGTCGTGCAGCCGCGCGTCGGCTACACCGCCTACCAGCGCTACGAGCGTGATCAGCTCGCGCTGACCCACGTCGGCCGCTGGGACATCGGCACGAGCGAGACCAGCATCATGCGCTCGACCACCAACAACCTCGGCCGCTCGCTGCCGCTGACCGTCGCCGAGCGCGCCGAGGTGCAGCAGCTGTGGAACGAGGTCTGCATCCGCCGCGGCATGGCGCCGTACTGCAACAACGGCAGCGGAGCCGCCGGCAACCTCGGCCTGCTCACGCCGGACGAGCTCGCCGAGCTCGGCTCGTTCCTGCCGCGCCAGCGCCGCGTGCTCGAACTCGAAGGCCTCGTCCTCGACAGCAAGCTCGAGATGCCGCTGGGCCGCCACATCCTCACCGTCGGCGGCCAGTACAACGACACCGACATGGAAGACGGCGTGTTCGGCATGGACGGCGCGGGCTTCCGCGACGGCACCACGCAGAAGCACAAGCAGTGGGCGCTGTTCGCCGAGGACAACTGGAACTTCGTCGATCCGCTCACCGCCACCTTCGGCGTGCGCTACGACGACCACAACATCTTCGGCGACCACGTCAGCCCGCGCGGCTACCTCGTCTGGACGGCCACCGACGCGTGGACGTTCAAGGGCGGCGTGAGCACCGGCTACAAGACGCCCAAGCCGAATCAGCTGTTCCCGGGCATCACCGGCTTCGGCGGCCAGGGCGTCAGCCCGTTCGTCGGCACGCCGGGCCTGCAGCCCGAGACGAGCACGAACACCGAGCTCGCCGCGTACTTCGACAACGGGAACTTCAGCTTCAACGTCACCGCGTTCCTCAACAAGTTCAAGGACAAGATCGCCACCACCGACGCGGCGCCGAACTGCGAGGTCGCGCCGGCCGGCGTGTACTGCGTCGACGTCGGCCCGGGCTGGGCCGAGCTCGGCTACACGACCTTCAGCCAGGCGATGAACATCGAGCGTGCCGAGACGCGCGGCGTCGAGATCGCGGGTCGCGTCGTGCTGCCGGCCAACTTCACGCTGCGCGGCAACTACACGTTCACCGAGTCGGAGCAGAAGAGCGGCACGAGTTCGGGCCTGCCGATCGCCGGCGAGCCGGCGCGCCACATGCTCAATGCCACGCTCGACTGGCAGGCCACCGAGACCCTCAACCTCGCGCTCAGCGCGGAAGCGCGCTCCAAGCGCTATCGCACGCCGTCGACGACGACGCCGCAGCAGGGCGCGTACTACGAGGACTACGAGATCCTGCACTTCGGCGCGTCGTGGAAGCCCGCGCAGTGGAGCTGGCTGACCGTGACCGGCCGTGTCAACAACCTGCTCGACAAGAACTTCATCGCGCAGACCTGCGAACTGGCCGCGTCGCAGCAGGAATACCTCTGCTACGACGACTTCCAGGTCAAGGACAAGCGCCGCAGCGTGTGGCTGTCGGCGTCGGTCGAGTTCTGATGCACGCTCCTGCGCGCCGGTTCATCCCGGCGCGCAGGGAAGCCGGGTCGGAACCGGGGTCAGGTTCATTTTCCCCGCAGCGGCTCAAGACCCGGGGTCAGGTTCATTTTTCCACGCGGCGCGTCGACGATCGCGACGGGCTGCGCTGGAAAAATGAACCTGACCCCATGCTTTTACCTCATGCTTTTGTACGACGCGTGGCTTGGGAAAATGAACCTGACCCCATGGTTCTTCGTGTCGGGCCGCGCCCCGTAACACAGCCTTAACCGCGCCGTCATCCCACCCTAGGGAAGTCCCCACGTCCTTCAGCCGACCCTGCTCCGGATACTCGCCGCGTGGCGCCAGCGCCCCCTGACTCACGCACCGAGGATCCGTACATGGTCGACTCCGTCAACACCACCAACGTCTCGACGACCGCGCTCGACTACGCGCAACAACGCAGCCAGGTCCCCACCCAGACCACACCGGACGTCTCGCAGACCGCCAGCGACGTCCTCGACGTCGGCAAGAATTTCTGGAGTCGCGACGATTACGATGCGCGCGCCGAAGCCTTCGCCCAGGAGATGCAGAAGGGCGACGCCGAGTACCAGAAGCAGCTCGTCGCCGAAGTGCTTCGCCAGGATCCGGGCGCCTTCAGCTCGTGGCTCAATCCGGGCCGCATCAACGACCTCGTCGACAGCGGCAAGATCTCGCAGACGCAGCGCAACGACATGGCGGCCGGCATCGCGGGCGCCTACAACGACGGCACGCTGCCGAGCAACCCGATCCATGACGCGAACGGCAACGTCGTCGGCACCGAGAGCGCGCTCGACGCGTTCCTCTACAACCGCAACTCGACCAGCACCGACGGCGTCGACAACCAGATCGAGAACGCGCGCAACCTGCGCGAGTTCGCCGAATTCTTCAGCGGCCCGCACTACAACGCCGAGATCTCCGAGTTCCGCGAGAACTACAGCGAGCACCTGATCAAGGACTACGCGCTCAACGACAAGGTGTCCGACGGCGACCTGCGCAACCGCGCCGCGGTCGGCGCGGCGTCGGTGCTCAACGGTGACCCTACGCGTGGCGACATCGCCGCGAACGTGCTCAACGGCCTCGAGGAAGGCCAGCTCGCCTCATTCATGGAGCGCGTCGCCAACGGCAGCGAGCTCGTCTCGCCGGCGCACATCGACGGCATCATCGGCAACAGCACGGTCGCCTACCGCGACGGCCTGCAGACCTCCGACGTCGCGCTGCCGGATCAGTTCTCCTCGCTCGTCGCGCAGGTCTCGCGCACCGACACGGCGGCCTCGCGCGAGGTCGCGGCCGATATCGCCCGCCTGCCGGCACAGAAGCCGGAGATCTTCGCCGAGAACCGCACCGGCAACTACCAGGAGCGTGTCGACGCGATGGGGCAGCTGTTCACCAGCCACTCCGAGCCGATCCTCAACGAACTGACCAAGTACGACCTCGACAAGGCCGGCAGCGTCGAGAATTCGACGACCAAGCAGTACATGCAGAACGCATCCGACCTCGGCAGCCTGCTGAACGTCGTGGTCTTCAACAAGGACTCGACGTACGCGGGCACGGCGCGCGCGGAGATCATGGACTACGCGGCGGACCTCAAGCAGCAGATCAACACGACGGAAGGCAGCGCCGACGCCATGGAGCGATTGGCGATGCTGTCGGGCGCGGCCGATGACGCGATCACGCAGGGCTTCAACGACCTCAAGTCGCAGCAGGAGGCCCAGAAGGAGCTCGTCTCGTTCATCGTCGACGTCGCCCTCGCCGGCGTGCCGCTCGACAAGCTCAAGGGCGGCGTGTCCGACTATGTCGGCGAGATCTTCAGCAACCCGCGTGTCTCCGAGGCCTTGAAGGGCGTGACCGGCGAACTCGTCGACAGCGGCACCGGCAAGCTGACCGACGCGGCCAAGGAAGCGCTGGCCTCCGCACTCGGACCCGATGCCGCCGAACTGCTCGACCAGCAGCAGGCTTCGAACGCGCTGCGCAACGCCATCCAGGGCGGCATCACCGATCAGCGCGACATCGCCAATGTGAGGAACTACGCCGAGGACGTCACGCAGGGCATCAACATCTGGCGCAGCCAGTAAGATCGGGCGGGAGGACTCCGGGTACCGCCAGCGGCCACGCGACGTGACCGCTGGTGGTGCACCGACCCCACCGATGGCCCCCGCGACGGCCCGCCGGAACGGGCTATACTCGGCGACCGAACTTTCAAACGTCGCGGAATGAATCCCAACTTCCTCGAATTCGAAGCGCCGATCGCCGAACTCGAAGCCAAGATCCAGGAGCTGCGCCATGCCAGCCACGATCAGGCCTTCAACATCGAGGACGAGATCACCAAGCTTCAGGACAAGCTCAAGATCCGCACCGCGGAGATCTTCCGCAACCTGAGCCCGTGGCAGACCGCGCAGGTCGCCCGCCATCCCGCACGCCCGTACACGCTCGACTACCTTGCGGTCATGTGCGACGAGTTCCACGAACTCGCCGGCGACCGAGCCTACGCCGACGACGCCGCGATCGTCGGTGGCCTCGCGCGCATCGACGGCCGCAGCGTGGTCGTGATCGGTCACCAGAAGGGGCGCGACACCAAGACCAAGATCCGCCGCAACTTCGGCATGCCGCGTCCCGAGGGCTACCGCAAGGCGCTGCGCCTCATGAAGCTCGCCGAGCGCTTCAAGCTGCCCGTGCTCACCTTCATCGACACGGCCGGCGCGTATCCGGGCGTCGGCGCCGAAGAGCGCGGCCAGAGCGAGGCGATCGCGCGCAACCTGCTCGAGATGTCGGAGCTCAAGGTGCCGATCCTGTGCACCGTGATCGGCGAAGGCGGCTCGGGCGGCGCGCTCGCGATCGGCGTCGGCGACCGCACGATCATGCTGCAGTACTCGACCTACTCGGTGATCTCGCCCGAAGGTTGCGCGTCGATCCTGTGGAAGAGCGCCGACAAGGCCCGCGACGCGGCCGAGGCACTCGGCCTGACCGCACCGCGCCTGTTCGAACTCGGCCTCGTCGACAAGATCGTGCGCGAACCGCTCGGCGGCGCGCACCGCAACCCGCGATCGATGGCGATCCGCCTCAAGGCCGTGCTGCTCGGCCAGCTCGAGGCGCTCGACCGCCTCGACACGCCGACGCTGCTCGAACAGCGCTACCAGCGCCTGCGCCGCTACGGCGCGTACAAGGCGGCCTGACGGACCGCGGCGCTCCGCGCGCCGCACCTCCGCCCCAGACGACGAAGGGCCGCTTGCGCGGCCCTTCGTCTTCACGGCATGTCCGTTGCGCGATCAGTCGCGACGCGGGATGTCGACCTTGCCGCCGACGTTGCGATGCGTCGTGTCGCCGCTGCCCTGCGAGCGCACGACGAGGTCGCCGCGCACGTCGCTGGCCGAGATGTCGCCCGAGCCGATCGACTCGACCGTGACATTGCGCCCGATGTCGCGCAGGGTCACGTCGCCCGAGCCGATGTCGCCGATGCGCACGTCGCCGTCGACGCGCTCGAAATCGAGATCGCCCGATCCGCCGCGGCGTGCCTCGACGTCGCCGCGCACACCGCGCACCTTGGCATCGCCCGAGCCCGTCGAGACGAGCGTGAAACGGCCGACGCCGTCGGCCTCGATGTCCCCCGAGCCGACCTTCGCGACGAGCTCGCCGGCGATGTCGCTGGCTTCGAGGTCGCCCGAGCCGGCACGGTAGTCGAGCGAGGCGAGGTCGCGCGCGACCACGTCGCCCGAACCGGTCTCGACCGTCGCCGCGAGCGCGGCCGGCACGCGGATCTCGAGGTCGATGTAGGCCTTCTGCGAACCGAACAGCGACCACGAGGATTTGGTATCGCGCTCGGCCTCGATGACGAGGCGGTCACCGTCACGGCGCTGCGTCACCTGCAGGCGCTCGAGCAATGAGGCGTCCGAGGCGCAGGCCTTGCCGCGCACTTCGACGCGGGCGAGCCCGGCCACGCCGCGCAGCTGCAGGTCGGTCGAACCGAGCGCGACGGTCAGCGCGCGCAGGCCGGCCGCGTCGACATCGAAATCGCGGCGCGCGCTGTGCGGGCAGTCGTCCGCGGCCGCGAGCGTGGCGCAGAACAGGAGCGGAACGAGGACGAGGCGACGCATGGCGATTCTCCCTGGAAGGTAGGCATGGGATACGGCCAGCACGGAAAAGGTTTAAGCCGGCGGCACAGCCGCGCGTTCCTCGGCCTTGGCGCGATCCCACAGCGCATCCTGCGCGGACAGGGGCTGGCCGGCCAGCGTCGTGCCCTGCTCGGCCGCGAGCGTCTCCATGCGGCGGAAACGCCGCTCGAACTTCGCGTTGGCGCCGCGCAACGCCGCCGAGACATCGACCTTCGCATGGCGCGCGACGTTGACGCCCACGAACAGGAGGTCGCCGATCTCGTCGGTCAGGCGCGCGTGGTCACCGCCCGCGGCGAACTCGGCACGCACCTCGTCGATCTCCTCGTGCAGCTTGTCGAACACGGGGCCGACATCGGGCCAATCGAAACCGACCGTCGCCGCACGCTTCTGGAGCTTCAGCGCACGCTGCCATTCGGGCAGGCCTCGCGTGATGCCGGCCAGCGCGCTCGTGTCGGTGTCGCCGCCGGCCTCGCGCTCGCGCTGCTTGATCGCCTCCCACGCGACCAGCACCTCGCCGGCGCCGTCGGCCTTCGCGTCGCCGAACACGTGCGGATGGCGCGTGACGAGCTTGTCGCAGATCGACGCGACGACGTCCTCGAAACGGAAATGCCCGGCCTCCTCGGCCATGCGCGCATGGAACACGACCTGCAGCAGAAGGTCGCCGAGCTCGCCGCACAGATCGGCGTAGTCGCGGCGATCGACCGCATCGGCGACCTCGTAGGCCTCCTCGATCGTGTACGGCACGATCGTCTCGAAGCTCTGTTCGAGGTCCCAGGGGCAGCCGCCGTCGCGATCGCGCAGGCGCGCCATGATCGCCAGCAGGTCGTCGATCGTTCGCATGCGCGTTCCCGTGGTCAAGAAAGGAACGCATTGTCCGCGCCGCACGCGGATCGCGGAAGCCTCAGCCCGCGCCGAGCAGTTCCGGCCATGCGATCGAGCGGTCGCCGAACGCGATGAACTCGGGGTTGAGCAGCGAATCCTTGGTGTTGTACGCGAGCGTGCGGCCATGCAGGTCGACCACGTCGCCGCCGGCCTCGGCGAGCACGCAGTGCGCGGCAGCCGTGTCCCACTCCGAGGTCGGGCCGAGGCGCACGTAGAGGTCGGCCTCGCCCGCAGCGATGCGCAGGAACTTGAGCGACGAGCCGAGCGGCAGAAGCGTATGCGAGTCGAGCCGGTCGAGCATGCCGCCGAGGCGCGCGTCGCCGTGCGAGCGGCTGCCCGCGACGACGAGTGCGGCCTGCCGCGGACGCGTAGTCCAGCGCACGGCGTCGCCTTCACCGACACGTCGCCATGCGCCGCCGCCGTGCCAGGCCCAGGCCAGTTCGCCCGTCACCGGCGCCTGCACGACGCCGATCACGGGGCGGTGCGCGTCGATCAGCGCGATGTTGACCGTGAACTCGCCGTTGCGCTTGACGAACTCGCGCGTGCCGTCGAGCGGATCGACGAGCCAGTAGCGTGTCCACTGCGAGCGCTCGGACCACGCCACGCTCGCCGATTCCTCGGTGAGCACGGGAATGTCGGGCGTGAGCGCGCGCAGGCCGGCGACGATGATCGCGTTCGCGGCGAGGTCGGCCGCGGTCAGCGGTGAACGGTCGTCCTTGTGCTCGACCGCGAACTCGCCGTCGTATACGGCGAGGATCGCTGCAGCGGCGTCCTGCGCGATGCGGCAGGCGCCGACGGCGAGGGCTTCGAGGTTCACGGGCGCGGCCGGTAGCGGCCGGCGAGGTATTCGCGCGCGATGAACAGCGCGGCGATCGAACGGCCTTCGGTGACGTCGGGCTCGGCGAGCAGCGTGTGCAGCTCGGCAAGCTTCCACGGCACGACCTCGAGCTCCTCGGGCTCGTCGCCCTGCAGGCGCTCGGGGTAGAGGTCGCGCGCGATGACGACATGCGTCATCGAGCTCATGTAGGTCGGCGACAGCGACAGCGAGCCGAGGATGTGCAGCTCGCGCGCACCGTAGCCGACCTCCTCCTTGAGCTCGCGGTTGGCACCCTGCTCGGCGGTCTCGTCCTGGTCGAGGCGGCCTTTCGGCAGGCCGAGCTCGTAGCGGTCCAGGCCGGTCGCGTACTCGCGCACGAGCAGCACGGTGTCGTCGTCGAGCATCGGCACGATGATGACCGCGCCTAGCCCGGCACCGCGCAGGCGCTCGTGGGTGCGGCGCTCGCCGTTGGAGAACTCGAGGTCGATCTGCTCGGCGCGCAGGAAGCGGCTCTGCTCGACGGGACGCGTGGCGAGGACGATGGGCGGTTTGCGCATCCGCCGATTGTAGCCGGATGCGCTGCCCGAACGCAGGCAGTCAGCGTGCCGCGAGGCGTGCCAGCGCGTGTGCGTGAAGCGCCGGCGGACCGGCCAGCGCGCTGCGCACGTCGAGGTCGATCGCACCGCCGTCGAGCGTCGTGAACACCCCACCGGCCTCGCGCACGATCACGACGAGCGCGGCGATGTCGAGGATGTTGAGATCCGATTCGACGACGAGGTCGATCGCGCCGCGCGCGAGCAGGTGGTAGTGCAGGAAATCGCCGTAGCCGCGGATGCGACCGGTCTCGGCGACGATCGCGCCCCACGTGGCCCAACGCGCGGCATCGCCTGCGAGGGTCTTCAGGTTGCCGCCCGACACCGCCGTCGCGGGCCCGAAGGCCTGCGCGTCGGACACGTGCACGCGACGTCCGTCGTGCGCAGCGTGGCCGAGGAATGCTCCGCCGCCGCGCACGGCCCAGGCGCGCTCGCCGTATTCGCAGGCGTCCGACACGCCGAGCACAAGCTCGCCCGCATGCATGAGCGCGATCTGCGTCGAGAAGAACGGATAACCGCGAACGAACGCCTTGGTGCCGTCGATCGGATCGATGAGCCACAGGAACTCGCCGTCGCCTTCGCGGCCCTCCTCCTCGCCGAGGAAGGCATGATCGGGAAAGGCTTCGCGCAGCACGCGCTTGATCGCGCCTTCGGCCTCGCGGTCGGCTTCGGTCACCGGTGTCGCGTCGGCCTTGGTCTCGATCGAGAAATCGCGCTCGCGATAGCGCGCGCGGATGCCGGGTGCTGCCGCATCGGCGGCGGCGTGCGCGGCGGCGAGCGCGCGCGCCAAGAAGGCCCTGTCGAGCGCCACGCTCAGAACAACCGGAACAGCTGGCCGCGCAGCACGAGGTGCGACGAGCCGTCGGCCTGCGGCTGGCCGATGTAGCGCAGCGCTTCCTGCACGCGCGGATCACCGTTGCGCGCCGACAGGAACGCCTCGGCATCGTAGGCCGTCGCCGAGACCGTGAAACGCCCGGCGACCTCGAGCCCGCCGCGGCCGTCGTCGGCGATCGTGCCGGCGATGCTGCCGTCACCCTGCGAGGCGAAGTCGGCAAGGATGTCGGAGAAGCGCGCCTCGGCCTGGCCCGTCACGCCGGCGTCGGTCCAGCGCGCGTTGCCGCTGCTCTCGGTGACGCGGCCGTCGACGAGCACGACGCGCGAGAGCGTGCCGGTGACGGCACCGCGGAACTTCAGCGACGGGACGTCGAGCACCGGATCGAACAGCGACGCCGGCACGCGGAAGCGCACGTCGGTGGCGACGAGGCGGCCATCCCACTCGCGCTCGACGAGGCCGGAGCTCTCGATGTCGGCGCCCTTGATGCGCAGGTCGGCCTTGATGCGCCGCGCGAACAGCGGCGTCTTGTCGACGCGCCAGTCGAGTTCGCCGAGGTCACGCCCGAACACCGTGACGCTGTCGGCATGGCCTTCCCAGATCGTGCCACGCACGCCGACCAGCGAGACCGGCCCGAGGCGCGAGGCGACCTGGCGATAGGCGACGTCGGCCGGCAGCGTCCAGGCGATGACGCCGGCGACGACGGCCGCGACCGCGACGAGGATGAACAGCCACTTGATGATCTTCATCGGCACATCATGCAGAAAAGAGCGGAAAAATGCCCGCGTGCGCTACGGCACGTCCTCGAGCGTGACACGCGCGTTGACGAGCCCGGTCGCGTCGACGCGATCGGCGGAGAAGTCAGTCACGCGCACGCCGTGGTCGCGCACGATCGCCTCGAGCCAGTCGGCGAGCACGTCGAACGGCGCGAACTCGAAGTTCGCGCGCACACTGCGCGGCCCGACCGGTTCGATGCGCTTGAGCGCCCCGTCGAGTCCGCCGCCGCGCGCACTCGCGTCGGCGAGTGCGAGCAGCGACTTGCCCTGGCGATCGGCCAGCGTGCGCACACCGGCGCTGCGCAGGCGCTGCACCTCGGCCTCGGCGACACGCACGTAGGCATGGTCGCGGCGCGCGGCCTCGAGGCGCTCGGCGAGGCGGTCGCGTTCGCGCGACAGCGGGTACCAGCCCAAGCCCCACACGAGCAGCAAGGCGACCACGATCGCACCGACCGCGAGCACGCGGCGGTCGCGCTCGGCGAGGCCGTTCCACGAGGCGGCGAGGCTCATCGGCCCTCCCCGCGCACACGCACGCGTCCGTCGACGCCGTTGTCGAGCGGATTGAGGCCGGTCACCTCGGCATCGAGGCCCGGGATCGCCGCGAACTGTTCACGCAGGCTGTCGAGCGTGGCCACGTCGGGCGCGCGCAGGCCAAGCTCGAGCACGTCGTTGCGGTACTCGAGGCCGCGCAACTCGGTGCGCGTGGTCGCGCCGAGCACGGGCGCGACCTGTCCGAGCACGCGCAGCAGGCCGGTGCTTTCCCCGGCGCCACGCAGGCGGTCGACACGCGAACGCATGACCTGCTGCGGATCGAGCGAACGCTCGCCGGCGCCGAGATCGGGGAAGGTGCGCTGCACGCTGTCGGCCATCGACGCCTCGAGGCGCGCGACCGAACGCTGCAACTGGATCACCTCGAGACCGCGCGCGGCGAACGCGAGCACGCCGACGGCCGCCGCGATCGCCGCCACACGACGCCACCAGCGCGTGCCACGGGCGACGCGATGCGCGACCGCGAAACGTCCGCCGAGCAGGTTGAGCGGCGCCGCCTCGAGGTGCGCGGCGAGGAAGACGAACGCGTCCACCACCGGCTCGACGGCCGCACGGCCGCGCGGCCCCACCGTCGCGGCGACACCGCGCACGTCACGCGCGGCATGGATATCGAGTGCGGGATCGACACCGGCAGCGCGCAGCCGCTCGAGCCAGGCCGGCAGGTCCTCGAGCGGACACGCGACGGCCGACCATGGCGCAAGGCGCGCGATCACGCGGCCGCCGTCGACGAGCACGCTGCCGGCATCGGGCGCGAGCGGCAACGCGAGCGACTCCGGCACGATGCGGTCGGGACGGATGCCCGCCGCGGCCAGCGTATCGAGCCAGCCCTGCAGGCGCGTGCGCGCGACCACACCGACACCGACCTGGTCGCCGTGGCCGGGTACGAAGGCGACGTGCTGGTCCTCGAGCGGCGCGAGGATCTGGTCCTCGACCGCGAACGGCACGGCCTGCGAACGCTGTGCGGCGCTGCGCGCGGTGACGCGCACCTCGAGCAGCAGCACATCCTCGGCAGGCACGAGCACGACGACATCCTCGGCCGCGGCGAGCACGGAAGACGGTGGCGCGCCCACGCCGCGCGCGGCGGCGACACGCGAACCCGCGGACTGGCGAAGCCATTGCAGGGCACCGTCCGGGGCGAGGCGAATCAGCAGACGATCGGGCATGCGGCGCCATCCGGGACAAGCGCTCGATTGTACGGCACCGCCCGCACGTGCGGCATCGGGGTCGCCCCGCGACGGCACGCAGCGCAAGAACCCCGGGCCGTCAGGCGACGACCCGGGGTTCCCTGCATCGAGGGAGTCGGCCGGTAAGCCGGGTTCTGTCGTGGACAGTCATTCCTCTAGGTCCTGCGTCACCGCAGGACTCGAGCAACCAACCCGGGGACGATACGGGCAGCATCATGGTCCCCCTATTCGGTCTTGCTCCAGGTGGGGTTTGCCGTGCCATGCGGCGTTGTCCCCGCACGCGGTGCGCTCTTACCGCACCGTTTCACCATCACCACGCGCATCTCGCGATGCCGTTCGGCTGTCTGTTCTCTGTTGCACTTTCCGTCGGCTCGCGCCGCCCAGGCGTTACCTGGCACCTTGCCCTGTGGAGCCCGGACTTTCCTCGGCACGCAAGCGTGACGCGACTGTCTGGCCGACTCCACCGCGAAGTGTAGCGTGGCGTCCGCCGCGCCGATACCGCGGCGCCCCCGCGCCGGCCCGTTCATTGGCCGGCACCGGCGCATCCGCTATGCTGCCGCGCCGCATCACGCGGTGTTTCCGGGCCGGCGCAATCCCTTGAGCAGCAAGCATCCCGTCACCGTCCGCAAGTCGTTCTGGCGCGCCGTCGTGCTCGCCCTCACGGTGGCCGCGCTCAACTTCGGCCTGTGGGCGTTCCTCAACCGCCCGGTGCAGATCGCCGACTGGAACGGCCGCGTCGAAGGCATGGCGTTCAGCGCGTTCCAGCGCTACCAGGATCCGACCCGCGGCCTGTTCCCGAGCGAGGCCGAACTCGCCTCCGACGTTCGCATGCTGTCGCGCTATACCAAGCGCCTGCGTACCTACTCGTCTGTCGAAAGCCCGCAGATCCCTCGCCTGGCGGATTTCTACGGCATGGAGGTCATGTCGGGCGCCTGGCTCGACCGTCGACTCAAGAAGAACGACGAGGAGATCGAGGGCCTCATCGCGCTGTCGCGCAAGTACCCCAACATCACGCGGGCGATGGTCGGCAACGAGGTGATGCTGCGCGCCGACATGACGCTGGACCAGCTCATCGCCTACATCGACCGTGCGCGCGCGCAGCTCAAGATCCCGGTCTCCACCGCCGAACCGTTCTTCGTCTGGGAACGCAACCCGCGGCTCGCGCGGCACGTCGACTTCATCACCGTGCACCTGCTGCCGTACTGGGAACACATCCCGCGCAAGGACGCGATCAACTTCACGCTGGGCCAGTACTACCGGCTCAAGGAGCTGTTCCCCGACAAGCCCGTGATCATCGGCGAGATCGGCTGGCCTTCGAACGGCGACCGCAAGACCTACGCGCAGCCCTCGATCGAGAACGAGGCGCAGTTCATCCGCGAATGGATCAACGTGGCCGAGCGCGAGCGCATCGACTACTACATCATGGAAGCGATCGACCAGCCATGGAAGGAGATCCTCGGCGGCCGCGCGGAAGCGTACTGGGGCATCTTCAACGCCGCGCGCGAACCGAAGTTCTCGATGACCGGCACGGTCGTCTCCGACCCGACCTGGTGGATCAAGGGCCTCGCCGCGTCGCTGCTCGCGCTGATCCCGATGTTCTGGTTCGCGCGGCATTTCATACGCTTCTATGCGACCGGCCTGTTCTTCTTCCTCGGGCTGATCCAGCTGTCGTCGTCGGTGATCGTCTGGTCGATCAGCGTGCCGCTCGCGTTCTACCTCAGCCCGCTGGACTGGAGCATGCTGCTGCTGCTGTTCCCGGCGCAGATCGCGATCATCCTCGTGCTGCTCATCAACGGCTTCGAGTTCACCGAGGTGATCTGGCGGCCGACCTGGCTGCGCCATTTCCACCTGCTCGAGCCGAAGACCGACGCCTCGCAGCCGTTCGTGTCGATCCACCTGGCCTGCTACAACGAGCCGCCCGAGATGGTCATCCTCACGCTCGATTCGCTGGCCGCGCTCGAGTACGAGAACTTCGAAGTCCTCGTCATCGACAACAACACCAAGAACGAGGAGGTCTGGAAGCCGGTCGAGGCCTACTGCGCCAAGCTCGGGCCGCGCTTCCGCTTCTTCCACCTCGCGCCGTGGCCGGGCTTCAAGGCCGGCGCGCTCAACTACGGCATCGAGCAGACCGATCCGCGTGCCGAGGTCATCGCCGTGGTCGACGCCGACTACGTCGTGCGCAAGGACTGGCTCAGCGCGCTCACGGGCTACTTCGCCGATCCGAACGTCGCCGTCGTGCAGTGCCCGCAGGCGCACCGCGACTTCGAGCACAACCGCTTCCGCCGCATGACCGCGTGGGAGTACGACGGCTTCTTCCGCATCGGCATGCACCACCGCAACGAGCGCAACGCGATCATCCAGCACGGCACGATGACGATGGTGCGCAAGCACATGCTCGTCGACACGGGCTCGTGGTCGGAATGGACGATCTGCGAGGACGCCGAGCTCGGCCTGCGCCTCATGCACAAGGGCTACGACCTCGTCTACGTCGACGAGCTCATGGGCAAGGGCCTCACGCCGGCCGACTTCACCGCGTACAAGTCGCAGCGCTACCGCTGGGCCTTCGGCGCGATGCAGATCATGAAGGCGCGCTTCGACTGGATGGTCAGCCGCGACAGCCCGCTGAGCCGCGGCCAGAAGTTCCACTTCCTGACCGGCTGGTTCTCGTGGTTCGCGGACGCGCTGCATCTCGTGTTCACGATGATGGCGATCGTCTGGACCATCGGCATGGTCGGCTGGCCGCAGTACTTCACGCTGCCGATGGAACTGTTCCTCGTGCCGATCATCGGCTTCTTCATCAGCAAGGCGTTCTTCGGCATCGTGCTGTACCGCAAGCGCGTGCCCTGCGGCTGGTACGACACGCTCATGGCGTCGATCGCGAGCATGGGCCTGTCGCACGCGATCGCGCGCGGCATCTTCCTGGGCCTGTGGCGCAAGAAGGGCGAGTTCATCCGCACCGCCAAGAGCCGTCGCCTCAACGACAAGCCGAGCGCATTCTCGTCGGTGCGCGAGGAGCTGCTCATGTTCATCGCGCTGTGCGGCTGCGTGATCGGCATGCTGCTGTCGAGCGCGATGCAGTACACCGAGGGCAAGCTGTGGATCACGATCCTCGCCGCGCAGGCGATCCCGTACGCGTCGGCGCTGATCGGCGCGTGGGTCGCGCACCGCTCGGGCGACACCGTGGGCTGAGGTTCCGCGCGGCGCCGCGCAAACGAATGTGAACGCGCGCCGCGTACGGCCGGATGGCTAACACCGTTCGAACTTTTCTCCTGCTATAACGAAAACCGGCCCGAATCTTCACATCCCCGCCATGATCCAACGCAGCTCCCCCGGACGCTGGCGCGCGCTGATCGTGCTGATCGCGACCTTCGCCGCCGCGCCTTCGTGGGCCGCACGCGTCAGCGTGCAGATGAGCGGACTCGACGGCGAACTGCGCGATGCCGCGCTCGTCGCACTCGAGCTCCAGCAGTACGTGAACCGCGACGTGAGTCCCGCGCAGGCGCGCCGCCTCTACCGCCGCGCCGAGGACCAGATCGCCGGCGCGCTCGAGCCGTACGGCTACTACAACGTCAAGGTCGAGGGCGAGCTGAAGGCCGAGGGCGGCAACTTCGTCGCCGAACTCCGAGTACAGCGCGGCGAACCGGTGCGCGTGACCGATATCGAGATCGACATCGACGGCGAGACCCAGGGCATCCGCGCGATCGATCAGGCACGCGGTGCCTTCGCGCCACGCCGCAACCAGCCGCTCGACCACGCCCAGTACGAACGCAGCAAGGCCGCGATACACGCCGCGCTGTTCGGTGCGGGCTTCCTCGACGCGAAGCTCGCCGAGCACCGCGTCGCGGTCACGCGTGCGGCCAACACCGCGACGATCCACCTGCGCTGGGAGGTCGGCGAGCGCTATCGTTTCGGCGACGTGCACTTCGAGGGTGGCCAGTTCCCCGACGCGTTCATGGAGCGCTACATCCCCTGGGATGCATCCGACTACTACGCCCAGGACGAACTGCTGCGCTTCCAGCAGCAGCTCATCGACGCGAACTACTTCTCGGTCGCGCAGGTGCAACCCGATACCGAGAAGGCCGCCGACGGCGTCGTGCCGATCGCGGTGATGCTCGCGCCGGCCAAGCGCACCGTCTACACGGGTGGCGTGTTCGTCGGCACCGACACGGGTCCGGGCATACGCGGCGGCATCGAGCGGCGCTGGGTCAACGATCGCGGCCACAAGCTCAAGTTCGAGACCATGCTCGCGCAACGCCTCAAGACGCTGAGCTCGCTGTACCAGATCCCGCTGCCGGGGCGTGACAACCACTCCTACAACTTCGGCGCGACCTACCGCGACGAGAACACCGACACCAGCGAGTCCAAGACCCTGCGCCTGACCGCGAACGACTCGCGCATGTGGCACGGCTGGCTACGCACGATCGGCATCAACTTCCTGACCGGCGACTTCAAGGTCGCCGAGGAGAAGGGCACCACCACGCTGCTCTACCCCGAAATCTCGTACGCGAAGAAGCGCGCCGACGACCTGCAGTTCCCGCGTCGCGGCTGGTCGCTGACGCTGGCTGCGCGCGCAGGCTCGAGCGCCTTGCTCTCGGACACGAACTTCGCCCAGGTCACTGCCGACGCGAAGTGGATCCGCGGCCTCGGCGACAACAGCCGCTTCATCGCGCGCGGCTCGCTCGGCTACACGCAGGTCGACAACTTCGATCGCCTGCCACCCGAACTGCGCTTCTTCGCCGGCGGCGACCGCTCGATCCGGGGCTACGCGTTCCAGACCGTCGGCCCGCGCCGCGAGGTCGCGCCCGACGAGACGCCCAAGGTCATCGGCGGCGAGCAGCTCATGGTCGCGAGCGCCGAGTACGAGTACTACTTCACGCCGACCTGGGGCGCCGCCGCGTTCATCGACGCGGGCGATGCGTTCAGCGGCAGCAACTTCGACCTCAAGATCGGCGCGGGCGTCGGCGCACGCTGGCGCTCGCCGGTCGGCCTCGTGCGTGTCGACGTCGGCACGCCGGTCGGCGACAAGTACGCCAGCGGGGTCGAACTCCACGTCATCATCGGACCCGACCTGTGACGCGCGCCCTCAAATGGATCGGCCTCGTGCTCGTGGCGCTGCTCGCGATCGTCGCGATCGTGCTCGTGTGGGTGCTGCGCTCCGAATCGGGCGCGCGCTTCGTGCTCGATCAGGTCAAGGACGCGCTCGAAGGCAAGCTCGCGATCGAGCGCAGCAGCGGCAGCCTCGCCGGACCGCTCGTGCTCGAAGGCGTGCGCTACACCGACGCCGCGGCCGGCGTCGACGCGCGCATCGCGCGCGTGTCGGCCGATGTCGGCATCCTCGCGCTGCTGTCGCGCCGCGTGCAGGTCGACGATGTCGCCATCGACGGCGTCGACGTCGCGCTGACGACCGTTCCGCCCACGCCCGAGGATCCCGAGTCCGCGCCGTTCTCGCTCGAGGCGCCGATCGACATCGCGCTCGAGCGCCTCGCGGTGCGCGGCGTCACGATCACCCAGGACGGCGCGCCGCTGTTCGCGGCCGACAGCCTCGACGTCGCCGGCGGCTGGACCGGCAGCGGCCTCGTCGTGCGCGAACTCGCGTTGCGCGCGCCCGAAGGCAGCGTCGATCTCGACGGCACGCTCGCCACCGCGGGCGGTTACTCCGGACGCGGCCAGACGCGCTTCACGTGGCGCGTCGGCGAGGTCACGTACGCCGGCACGCTCGCGAGCGCGAGCGACGGCAGCACCGCGACGCTCGACGCGACGCTCGCCGAGCCGGTCGCGGCGACCGTCAAGGCCACCCTCGGCCAGAACGATGCGCTGCCGTGGACCGTGTCGGTCGATGCGCCGACCTTCGATCCGAACCGCATCGTGCACGACAGCGGCGTGCAGACGCTCGCGCTCGCGCTGCAGGGCTCCGGCGACAAGGCCGGCGGCACGCTGACCGGCGAGGTCGCCGTCGACGGGCATCGCGTGCGGCTCGATCCGCTCACGTTCACGCATGCCGACGAGGTGCTCGGCATCACGACGCTCGTGCTGCGTTCGCCCGAGGCCGCCGGTTCGATGACCGCGAGCGGCGAAGTGCGCTACGCGCAGACGCCGCCGTCGGCGACACTCGCGGTTGCGTGGGAGGGCGTCGAGCTGCCCGCCGATCTCGTCGGCCAGGCGCTCGCGACGCAGGGCCGCGTCGACGTCGCCGGCAGCGCCGAGCAGTTCACGGCCGAAGGCGCACTCGACGTCGGCCCGCCGGGCCAGCCTTCGCACCTGACCCTCAAGCTCGCCGGCACGCCGCAGGCGATCGCGCTCGAGACGCTCGCGCTCGTGCAGCCCAAGGGCGGCCTCGATGCCAAGGGCACGGTGACGCTACAGCCCGCGATCGGCTGGCAGCTCGAGGCGACCGCAAAGGCCTTCGATCCCGGCGCATTCGCGGCCGACTGGAAGGGCGCACTCGATTTCGCGCTCGCCACCGACGGCCGCATGACCGACGCCGGCCCCGAGACGACGATCCGCCTCGATCGCCTCGCCGGCACGCTGCGCGACCGCCCGGTCTCGGGCAAGGCGGATCTCTCGATCAAGCCGGAGTTCGTCGTCGACGGCACGCTGTCGCTGGCCTCGGGCCGCAGCACGGTCGAGGTGCGCGGACGCGGGGGCCAGCAGACCGACGCGACCGCGCGCATCGACGTCGCGTCGCTCGCCGACTGGCTGCCCGATGCGGGCGGCACGCTCGGTGCCGACGTGCGCGTGCACGGCAAGTGGCCGAACCTCGACATCGATGCGAATGCCAAAGGCCAGGGCATCGCCTACGCGGGCGTGCGCACCGAGGCGCTCGAGCTCGTCGCCGACGTCAGGAACCTCGAGAAACCCGCCGGTGCACTGACGCTCGATGCGAAGGGCGTGATCCAGGGCGAGACGCGCTTCGACACGTTGCGCGTGCAGGCCGACGGCAACGAGGCTTCGCACCAGCTGCGCGTCGACGCCGACGGTGCGCCCGCGAGCCTCGCCTTCGACCTCGCCGGCAACGCGAAGGACGGCCGCTGGAACGGCACGCTCAGAACCTTGCAGCTCGAACCCGTGCAGCCGACGCTGCCGCGCTTCGACCTCACCGACGCGATGGCGCTGTCGTGGGACGGCAAGCGCTTCACGGCCGCCGACAGCTGCCTCGTCGGCACCGAGCGTCGCCGCACACCGCCGCCCTCGCCCGCCGCGGCGAATGCCGAAGCCGCGATCGGCGACGATGCCGAGCAGGCCGCGACGGCGGCTGCCGAGGAACCGGTCTCGCGTTCGCCGGCACGCCTGTGCGTCGGCGGCAGCGGCGGTGCCGACGGCAGCGTGTCGGCGCGCTATCGCCTCGAACACCTGCCACTGCGCCTCATCACGCGCCTCGCCGCACCCGATTCACCGGTGCGCCTGCGCGGCGAGCTGGCCGGCGAAGGCGCGATCGAACGCACCGCCGCAGGCGCGCTCAGCGGCAGCGCGACGATCACCTCGGCCGAAGGTTCGGCGTTCTACACGGGCAGCGGCAACCAGCCGCTGCTGAGCTACACGGGCTTCGCGGTCGACGCCACGTTCGCGCCGCAGTCGATCCAGGCGAGCGTGCGTGCCGGCCTCGACCACGACGGCCGCCTCGACGGCCGCGTCACGATCGCCAGCGCCGCGGGCGGGCCGCAGACGCTCGACGGCCAGGTCGACCTCGCGATCAACAGCCTCGCCTTCCTCGAACTGCTCACCGCCGAAGTCGCCAACACCAAGGGCCGCGTCAGCGCGAACTACGCGATCGGCGGCACGCTCGAGGCCCCGCAGCTCACCGGCGCGATCACGCTCAAGGAGTTCGCGACCGAAGTACCCGTCGCCGGGCTCAAGCTGCGCGACGGCGACATCAGCCTGCGCGCGATCGACGCACAGCGCTTCGCGCTCGAGGGCAGCATCACCTCGGGCGAGGGCAAGCTCACGATCTCGGGTCAGGGCGGCCTCGCCGAGGCCGACGCGATGACGGTCGCGATCAAGGGCGAGAACGTGCTCGCCGCCGACATCCCGGCCGCACGCGTCGTCGTCACGCCGGACCTCACGGTCGAGCGCGGTGCGACCGGCCTGCTCGTGCGCGGCAAGGTCACGGTGCCGAAGGCCAACGTCGATTTCTCGAAGCTCCCGGGCGGCGGCGTCAGCGCAACCTCGCCCGACATCGTGATCACCGATGCCGAACGCGAAGTCGCCGGCGCGCCGTCGCCGGTCACCGCGAACGTCACGGTGGTGTTCGGCGACGACGTCAAGCTCGCCGGCTTCGGCTTCGACGGCACCGTCGGCGGCCAGATCGTCGTCAACGAGCGTCCGGGTCGCGCGACCACGGGCACCGGCACGCTCAACGTCGGCGGCACCTACAAGGCCTACGGCCAGGACCTCAAGATCGAGACCGGCCGCGTGCTGTTCGCGGGCACCGCGATCGACAACCCGGGCATCGACCTGCGCGCGTCGCGCCGCATCGAGGC
The DNA here is from genome assembly GCF_051987395.1 of Dokdonella aquatica. NCBI lineage: Bacteria > Pseudomonadati > Pseudomonadota > Gammaproteobacteria > Lysobacterales > Rhodanobacteraceae > Dokdonella > Dokdonella aquatica. The sequence continues at coordinate 216,311 of NZ_CP197094.1, forward strand.
CGACGAAGTCACGGCCGGCCTGCTCGTGCGCGGCACCGCGCAGATCCCCGTGCTGACCGTGTTCTCGGATCCGACCATGGAGCAGTCCGAGGCGCTGTCCTACCTCATCACCGGCAAGCCGCTGTCGGCGCTCAAGAGCGGCGAAGGCGACATGCTCGGCACCGCCGCGCGCGCGCTAGGCACCGCCGGTGGCGACCTGCTCGCCAAGAGCATCGGTGGCCGCCTCGGCGTCGACGACATCGGCGTCGCCGACAACGCCGTGCTCGGCGGTGCGGCGTTCACGGTCGGCAAGTACCTCTCGCCGAAGCTCTACCTGAGCTACGGCGTCGGCATCTTCGAACCCGGCGAAGTCGTCACGCTGCGCTACCTGTTCCACAAGCGCTGGAACTTCGAGGCACAGAACGCGACCACGGGCAGCCGCGCGGGCATCAACTACCGTTACGAGCGCTGAGGCGCGGGATTTCGCTACCAGGCTTATTGCTGCCCAGGAAAAGTTCGAATCGACTTCCGGAACGCATCGCAGTCCGAGGCTTCTGCGGATGAAGAGCGGGGACGTCGACGCTTTTCGCGGCCATACGGCACTGCGCGCTTGTTTCCTTCTCCCTCCGGGAGAAGGTGGCCCGAAGGGCCGGATGAGGGTCCGGGATCGCGACGATGATCGTACGTGGCACGATCCCGCACCCTCTCCCCAACCGCTCTCCCGGAGGGCAAGGGGCTCAAACGCAGTACCGCTCCACGCAGGCAGTTCGGAGTTGTGCCGCGCAACGGTGGCGCCGTAGATCACCACGCGACAGCTTCGATGACGGCGCGACGCATGCAAGGATTCTCGCCCGACAGCAGCAGTCGCCGACCGCAATGCTAGTCAGGCCATGCGCTCCCCATGGTCGCAGCGTTCATCATGCCCCTCATCGTCCCCGCGCCCGCCAACGCTTATCATGGGCGGATGAATGAACGTGCCGAAACCCTCGTGCGCCAGCTCGCGCTCGAACCCCATGTCGAAGGCGGCCACTACCGCCGCATCTACGAATCCTCGCTGACGACCACGCACGAGGATCCCGTGCGCGAGCGTCCCGTCGCGACCTCGATCTACTACCTGCTCGCGGCCGGCGAGCGCAGCCGCTGGCACCGTGTCGACGCCGACGAGCTCTGGCACTGGTACGAGGGCGAGGCGCTCGAGATGCTGCGCTTCGATCCCGTGTCGGGCGAGCTCGTGCGCCACGTGCTCGCGCCGGTCGGCCACGGCTCCGCCCCCGTGTTCGTTGTGCCGGCCGGCTGGTGGCAGGCGGCGCGCCCACTCGGCGCCTACGCGCTGGTCGGCTGCACGGTCGCGCCAGGTTACGAATGGCGCGGCTTCCGCACGCTCGACGACGCGCCCGAAGTGGCCGAGGCGCTGCGTGCGCGGGGACTCGAGGCCTGAGATGTCCTCGCGTGAGCCAAGGCGATCCGACGTGAGCCTCGGCGCACGCACGCCCCCTCTCCCCCGGCCCCTCTCCCGCGAGGGGAGAGGGGAGACACCCGACGCGTCGCAAGCGTCGGCATGATGAGCGTGACGCGTCGCGTCGCTTCGATCACGTCACGTCGAGCCACGTCGCGTCGACTACGCCACATCGCGTCTCGCAGGATCGTGTGACCGCACGTGCGAGGCGCTCGTCCGATGTCGGGACCGCTCCTTTCGTGGCAACTCGACGTGGACGGCCGGACGCGTGCGGGACGACCCGCCGCGTGCGCTAGAGCCGACCGGCTGCGCCGTCGAGCAGCAGGTTCCGCAGCGGCGCGACACGCCCCGCGACCCCCAGCGCGGCACCACGCACGAGCGCAAGTGCGCCCGACGGTGACGCGAACGTGCGCTCGATGAGGTCGAACGCGTGCGCGGCGAGCGTGTTCTCGCTGCGGCGCTCGCGCGCGTAGCGACGCAGCACGTGCGCCGCACCGGGATCGCCGCCGCGGCGACGTGCCGTGGCGAGCACGCCGCGCAGACAGCCCACGTCGCGCAGGCCAAGGTTGAGGCCTTGCCCGGCCAGCGGATGCACCGCGTGCGCGGCATCGCCGACGAGCACGCAACGCCCTTCGACGTAGCGTTCGGCGAGGCGCAGGCGCAGCGGGAACGCAAGGCGCGTCGTCGTCGAGGTAATCGGACCGAGGCGGAAGTCGCTCGCGCAGCCGAGCTCGGCCATGAACGCGTCGTCGTCGAGCGCGAGCACGCGCGCGGCCTCGGCCTCGGGCAGCGACCACACGATCGAGCTGCGCCCGTCGGCGAGCGGCAGCAACGCGAGCGGACCGCCCGGCTGGAAGCGCTGCCACGCGGTCGCCTCGTGCGCGCGCTCGGTGCCGACGTGCGCGACGACCGCGCGCTGGCCGTAGTCGCGGTCACGCGTGGCGATGCCGAGCTGCGTGCGCAGCGGCGAACCGGCACCGTCGGCGACGACGACGACGCGCGCGCGCAGGCGCGTGCCGTCGGCGAGCGTCGCGACGGCCGCGTCGTCGGCGTTCTCGACCGACTCCACCGATGCCGGACACAGCAGGCGTGGCGCAGCACCCGCATCGGGGGCGAGCAGGGCCTGCCACAGCACATGCTGCAGCAGGCGGTTCTCGACGATCCAGCCGAGCGCGGACTCGCCACGTTCGGCCGCGTCGAAGCGCAGCTCGCCCGGGGCGAGTGCATCCCACACGTCCATGCGCGCATACGCACTCGCGCGCGCGGCGCGCACGGCCGGCCATACGCCGAGATCGTCGAGCAGCGCGACCGCGTCGGGCGCGAGCGCGACGACGCGCAGGTCGACCTCGTCCTCCGCGCGCCACGGCGCCGGTTCACGAGGTTCGACCACGGCCACCGACAGGCCGTCGCGTGCGCAGGCGAGCGCGGTCGCTGCACCGACGATGCCGCCACCGACCACGAGCACGTCGAGTTCGTCGCGGCGGCTCATCGCGGCAGCGCCCGGCGCGCGACGTCGCCACGGAAACCCATGCCGCGCAGCGCGACGCGGCGCCGCAACGCGCTGCTGTGCGCGAGCACGCCGAACCCGAGCGTGCGCAGCGCCGACAGCGGCAGCGTGTCGTTGCCCATGAGGCGCACGAGGTCGTCGCTGAAGGCCGTGGTCGCGTCGCGGTCGGGAGTGCGTCGCTGCACGTAGGCCTCGAGGCGTGCGGCATCACCGGCATCGCCATCGCGGCCGGTGACATCCTCGAGCAGCTCGGCCAGCGTGAGTGCGTCGCGCAGGCCCAGGTTGAAACCTTGCGCACCGAGCGGATGCACGGTCTGCGCGGCATTGCCGACGAGCACGGCGCGCGGCGCGACGAGCGCATCGGCCATCACGCGTGCGAGCGGGTAAGGACGCCGCGCACCGGGTCGCGAAAAGCGCCCCGCGCGCCAGCCGAAACGCTCGTGCACGAACGCGAGGAAGGCCGTGTCGTCGAGCGCCGCGATCGCCTCGGCCTCGTCACCCGGCACGCCGAGCACGAGGCCGGCACGCGCACCGCCGAGCGGCAGCAGCGCGACCGGACCGCTGTCCGTGAAGCGTTCGTAGGCGAGGCCGTCGAGCGGGCGTTCGACCGTCAGCGTCGTCACGATCACGCTCTGCGCGTAGTCGACGCGCTGCGTGCCGATGCCGAGGCGATCGCGCACGAACGAGGCGGTGCCGTCGGCGCCGACGAGCAGGCGCGTCGTGAGCGTGCGTGCGCCGTCGGGCGTGTCGAGGCGCAGCGTGACGGCCTCGTCGCCAAGCTCGACCGCGACGAGCGTCGCCGGTGCGTGCCGGTCAAGTGAGCGGCACGCATCGAGCCGCGTGAGCAGAGCGTTGCCGAGTTCGCGCGCGGGCAACACCGCGCCGAAGTCGGCCAGGCCGAGCTGCGCGGCGTCGAAGCGCACGCTGCCGAAATCGCCGCGCCGGCTCACGTGGATGCGCCGGATCGGCGCCGCGCGCGCCGCCACGTGGTCCCACACGCCGAGCGAGGCGAGCCCGTTGAGCGTCGCGTGCGCGAGCGCGAGGTTGCGCTCGTCGTAGCTCGGCTGCGCGTCGACGCGCGGCAGCGCGGCCTCGACGAGCGCGACGCGCAGGCCGCTGCCCTCGAGGGCGATGGCGAGGCTGGCGCCGACGAGGCCGCCTCCGACGATCACGACATCGTGGTGTGCAGTCATGCGCGCATGATAATCCCTGGCCCACCACGGCGGCTTCCGGCCCCGACGCGGCAAACGAGCGCGCGACGACGCTCAGCGCCTGCCGACGTCGTCGCCTTGGGCTGCATCGACGCAGGCATCCGGGCGAAGGGCAGGCATCCACCCCTCCGCTTTCGACCGACTGGCGCGCAGGTACCTGCGGTAATCCGATCGCGCGTCGCAATCCCCGAGCTCGGCGGCGAGCCGCAGCCAGAACTCACCCTCCGGCACATTGCTGACGCTGTCGATGTAGTGGTAGCTGAGCCATAGCGCCGCATCGGCCTTGCCGTTCAGCGCGTCACGCTTGATGCCGGCGATCACGGCTTGGGGAATCGGATCATCCGGATTCGGATAACGGGAGAGCGGATGGTCCGCGGGGACGTCCGCTCGTCGCGGAAGGAACGGCTCGGCTGCAGGACCCGACGAGCGCTCGCCTTCTGCCGCCCGAACCGGGAACGTCGAACCCACGGCAACGACGATCACCAGCATCCACCGCTTGTCCATCGCTCCGCCTCCGTCCCACGCAGCGCGTCTCGCCATGCATCGCGCGGGCGGCATCATGGCACGCCCGACCCGGCCAGCCCCACCAACGGCATACGGAACCCGGACGTCGCACTGGCAGAATGCCGTTTCATGCCCGTGACCGGGCCTGCACCGGGGATCCCATGCGCCGCCTCCTTTCCGCCGCCGCGATGCTCGCGGCGACCTGTGCCGCCGCGGCACCGCTCGAGCACCGTTTCGCGCGCGACCCCGCGCAGCCCGTCGACGCCTGGTACGGCGCGCGCATCGCCGAGTACACGACCGACCCGGCGTTCAACACGATCCTGACCGAGTACCTGCCGGCCTCGCCGACCGTGCCGACACCGGCCAAGGCGCTCGGCGACGTCTCGGGCGCGCCGAACAGGCTGCCCCGGCTCGACACCGTGCACGGCTACTTCCGCACGCTCGCGGCGAGCAGCCCGCGCGTGAAGGTGTTCAGCATCGGGCGCTCCGAGGAAGGCCGCGAGATGATCGTCGCGGCGATCGCCGACGAGGCCGTGCTCGCCGACATGGACGCCAACCGCGAGCGCCTCGCCCAGCTCGCCGATCCGCGCAGGATCGGCCTCGACGACGCGCGCGCGGCACCACTGATCGAGGCCTCGGTGCCGGTCTACTACCTGACCGGCGCGATCCATTCGACCGAGACCGGCACGCCGACCTCGCTCATGGAGCTCGCCTACCGACTGACCGTCGACGAGGCGCCGTACATCCAGGCCATCCGCAAGAACATGATCGTGCTGATCACGCCGGTCGTCGAACCCGACGGCTGGGAGCGCATGGTCGACCTCTACGCCTGGCACCGCGCGCATCCCGACGTGACGATGCCGCGCCTGCTGTACTGGGGCCACTACGTCGCGCACGACAACAACCGCGACGCGATGGTCGCCTCGCTCGCGCTGACGCGCAACATCATCGACAGCTACACGCAGCAGCATGCGCAGGTGCTGCACGACCTGCACGAGTCGGTGCCGTTCCTCTACGACAACACGGTCGGCGCGGGCCCGTACAACGCCTGGGTCGATCCGCTGCTCGTCAACGAGTGGAACCAGCTCGGCTGGAACAACGTCGAGACGCTGACGCGCCTCGGCCTGCCCGGCGTGTTCACGCACGGCAACTTCGATACCTGGAGCCCCGGTTACCTCATGTTCGTGGCGGCGATGCACAACGGCATCAGCCGGCTCTACGAGACCTTCGGCAACGGCGGCGCCGACACGGTCGAGCGCATCCTCGATCCGGAAGACTACGAGCGCACCTGGTACCGACCGAACCCGCCGCGCGCGACCGTGCTGTGGTCGCAGCGCAACAACAACAATTACTCGCAGAGCGGCGTACTGACCGCGCTCGACTACTTCTCGCGCAACGGCAAGCAGTTCCTGCACACGTTCTGGCTCAAGTCCAAGCGCGCCGTGACCAAGCCGCAGGATGCGGGCCCGGCCGGCTACGTGTTCAGCGCCGATGATCCGCGCCGCAACGCGCAGGCCAAGCTGCTCGAGGTCATGCGCCGCCAAAAGGCCGAGATCCACCGCCTCGACGCGCCGCTCACCGTGAGCTGGCCGGTCGCGTCGACGCCGCTGTCGAAGGGCGCGGCCGACGCCGAAGGCGATGCGAAGAAGGCCCCGCGCACGCGCACGTTCCCGGCCGGCAGCTACGTCGTGCGCATGGACCAGCCGTACTCGCGCATCGCCGACACGCTGCTCGACCGCCAGTTCTGGGCACCGGACGATCCGCAGAAGAACCCCTACGACGACACCGGCTGGTCGATGGGCGACCAGTTCGGCGTCGACGTCGAGCGCGTCACCGACCTCGCCCTGCTGCAGGCGCCGATGCGCCGCGTCGACGGCGCGGTCGATGCGTCGCGCACGCAAGGCGACGGCCGCGTGCGCCTCGTCGCCAACGCCGCGACGGCCGAACTCGCGAGCCTGCGTTTCGCCGCCAAGGGCGTCGCGATCGACGTCGCCACGGCCGCGTTCGAGGTCGACGGCCGCCGCTTCGCGCCGGGCACGCTCGTCGTCCCCAAGTCCGATGCCGCGTTCGACGCGACCCTCGCCAGGCTCGGCCTCGACGTGCAGCGTGCCGCGGCCGTGCCCGAGGTCGCGACGCGCCGCCTGCGCCTGCCGCGCGTCGCGGTCATGCACACCTGGATCGACACGCAGACCGAAGGCTGGTGGCGCCTCGCGCTCGACGAGCTCGGCGTGCCGTTCACCTACATCAGCACGCAGGACGCCGCGCGCGACGCCAACCTGCGCAAGCGCTTCGACGTGATCCTTTTCGGACCCGTACGTGCACCGAGTTCGCTCATCGTCGACGGCCTGCCGATGTGGGGCGAGCCGACGCCGTGGAAGACCACCGCGCTGACGCCGAACCTAGGCCGCATCGACAGCACCGACGACACGCGCCCGGGCCTCGGCGCGAGCGGCGTCGAGAACCTCAAGCGCTTCGTGCGCGAAGGCGGTGTGCTCGTCACCTCGCAGGGCACCGCGCAGTTCGCGATCGAAGTCGGCCTCGCGCCGGGCGTGAGGGTCGCGCCCAAGCGCGACCTGCGTATCAACGGCACGATCGTGCGCGCACAGCCGACCGAATCGGCGAGCCCGGTGACCTGGGGCTACGACGGCCTGTTCCCGGTCTACAGCGCCGACGGCATGGCCTTCACGCTGAGCTGGATGGTCGGCGGCGATCGCCGCGACCTCGTCACCGCAAAGACCCACGAACGCCCGACCGGTCGCGGCGGCCCCGACGACATCGACATGCCGCAGGGTGCCGGCTATCCGGCGCCGCACGCGCTCGCCGATGCCGAGCCGTGGCAGGCGATACCGCTCAACGCCGAGCAGCAGCGCAACAACCTGCTGCTGATCCCCGAGGCCCTGCGTCCGCGCGCCCTGCTGCGCTTCGCCGACGACAAGGACCTGTTCGTCTCGGGCCTGCTCGACAATGGCGGTGCGATGGCCCGCCGCGCCGCGGTGGTCGATGCGCGCTACGGCGAAGGCCACGTGCTGTTGTTCGGCATCAATCCGCTGTGGCGCGGCGCGACGCTCGGCAGCTACCCGCTCGTGACCAACGCGATCCTGCACTTCGACGCGTTGTGATCGGAGCCGATGGCGAGGCGGCGATTGCCGCCTCGCCATCGATGCGGCTCGCAGCGGTCGGATCGCGGAATGCGCGGATCAGGGATCGTCGCGCCGCGCGATCGCGCGCGTGGTGGTCAGGCCGATCAGGCGCGACACGACCAGCGCGATGTACATGACACCGGCGAATTGCTCGAGCATGACCAGCGCACGCGCCTGCGGGCGCAACGGCATGATGTCGCTCAAGCCCACGCCCGACAGCGTGCTGAAACTCAGGAACAGCAACTCCATCCATGTACGCGGCGACTCGGGATCGAGCGCGGCCGTGAAGCTGCCCGGGTACCACTGCTGGCACACCGAGAACGAGAATGCGAACGCCCATGCGAGCAGCGTGAAGGTCGCGCCCGCCGCGAACAGCTCATCGCCGCTGACCGTGTGGTCGCGCAGCATGTAGGCGGTCAGGCCCGCGGCCGTGTAGAAGTACAGCGCGCCTTCGAGCAGATGCGCGAACGCGTTGAGGCGCGTGTAGTCGCCGATCGCGGCGACGATCGACAGCGCGACCGACGGCAGCGCGATGGCCCACGCGACCCAGTTCAGCGCCGGGCTGCGGTTGACCACCCACAGCGCGAGCGCCAGCACGCAGATGCCGAACGCGCCGAAGAACGCGCGTCCCTCCGGTGTGTTCTCCATCGCCGGGTACAGCAGCACGCCGAGCAGCTGCACGGCGAGCAGCCACGCCGACGGGTGCCTGCGCGTGATCGCGAGCCATTTCAGGAACGGTCGTGCCGCCATCGCCAACGCCTCATGCGGAGATCGTGCAAAACGGTGTCATGGCGCTCGCCCGTCGGCGCGCGGTGCTAGGCTGCTCGCCCCGACCTGACGACGAGCCGAACGCCCTTGGACCTCATCCTCGTCCGCCACGGCGGGATCGACGCGGGCGCCGGGCGCTGCATCGGCCGGACCGATCTGCCGCTGTCGACGCAGGGCTTCACGCGCGTGCAAAGGCTCGCCGCGAGCTGGACCGGCACACCGCCACGCTTCCTGTTCTGCAGCGACCGCCGCCGCGCGCAGCAGTCCGCGCAGGTGTTCGCCGCACGCTTCGCGACCGAGCCGCTCGCCGATGCGCGTCTGCGCGAGCTCGACTTCGGTGCCTGGGACGGGCGCGAGTGGAGCGACATCCACAAGACCGACGGCGAGCGCCACCGGCGCTGGCTCGAGAACTGGGTGATCCAAGACGCACCCGACGGCGAGAGCTTCGCCGACGTCCTGCAACGCACCGGCAGCTGGCTTGCCGCGCTGATCGGCTCGACCGGCGAAGACGACTGCGTGCTCGCGATCGCGCATGCGGGATCGATCCGCGCACTGCTGTGCCATGCGCTCGGCCTGCCGCCCGCGCGTGCGACCGCGCTCGGCGTCGACGAGGCGCGCGTGACGCGGCTGCGCCACCGTCACGGCCAGTTCGCGCTGCGCTGCCTCAGCACGGTGCAGTTCCAGGACGACTGAGGCCGCGCTCACGCGACCTCGCCCGCGGCGTGCCCGGACGCCCACGCCCACTGGAAGTTGTAGCCGCCCAGATGCCCGGTCACGTCGACGACTTCGCCGATGAAGAACAGGCCCGGCGCGAGCTTCGACTGCATCGTGCTCGACGACAGCTGGTCGGTGTCGACACCACCGAGCGTGACCTCGGCCGTCCGATAACCTTCGGTGCCGCTCGCGACGACACGGAACGCGGCGAGCTGTGCGGCGATCGCGCGCAACTCGGACTCGCGGTACTGGCGCATCGGTTTGCTCTCGAACCACACCTCGCACAGGCGCTGCGCGAAGCGGCGCGGTAGCGCGTCGGCGAGCACCGTGCGCAGCTCGGCGGCAGGACGCGCCGCGCGCGCCTCGGCCAGCAGCGCTTCGGCGTCGATGCCCGGCAGCAGGTCGAGCACGAGCTCGTCGCCAGGCTGCCAGTACGAGGAGATCTGCAGGATTGCCGGCCCGCTGAGGCCACGGTGGGTGACCAGCAGGTCGGAGCGGAAGCTCATGCCATTGCAGGACACCTCGACCGGGAACGCGATGCCGCTGAGGTCGGCGAAGCGCTCCTGGTGCTTGCCGCTCAACGTCAGCGGCACGAGTCCGGCACGCGTCGGAAGCAGCCGATGCCCGAACTGCGCCGCGATCGTGTAGCCGAAGCCGGTCGCGCCCATGCTCGGGATCGACAAGCCGCCCGTGGCGACGACGAGCGAGGTCGCGCGCACGCGGCCGTTGGCGGTCTCGACCGCATAGGCGCCGTCGTCGAGGCGCGTGATCGCGCCGACTGCGCAACCCGTGTCGACGCGCACGCCGGCGGCCTCGCACTCGTCGAGCAGCATGCGCACGACGAGCTTGGACGACTCGTCGCAGAACAGCTGGCCGACATCCTTCTCGTGCCAGGCGATGCGATGGCGATCGACCATCGCGAGGAAGTCGTACGGCGTGTAGCGCGCGAGCGCGGACTTGCAGTAATGCGGGTTCGCCGACAGGAAATTCGCCGGCGTCGTGCCGAGGTTGGTGAAGTTGCAGCGCCCACCACCCGACATGAGGATCTTCTTGCCGACACGGTTGGCGTGCTCGACCACGCGCACGCGGCGGCCACGACGCCCGGCCGTCGCGGCGCACATGAGGCCCGCGGCACCGCCGCCGACCACGAGCACGTCGACCGTGTCGAACTCCGCCACGCCTCAGGCCTCCTGCAGCAATCGTCCCAGGCGCAGGTCGGGCGTGATCTCGATCGTGCTGCCACGCTCGTCCATCCACTGCACGAGGCCGTCCTGGATCAGGCATTGCACGCGCATGCCGCGCTCGCTGAGTGCCGCGAGTGCATCGACCGAAGCCTCGTCGAGGTCGATCACGGTGAGGTTGCGCAGCTTCGACAGCGCGGCACCGTGCTTGTCCCACCACGGACCGGCCTGGCGCGGCGCATAGGTGATCACGACGAGCTCGCGCGCACGGCCGCAGGCGCGGCGGATGCGCGACTCGTCCGGCTGGCCGAGGTCGATCCACAATGCGATCTCGCCATCGAGCTCGTGGCGCCAGAGGTCGGGCTCGTCCTCGCTGCTCAGGCCCTTGCCGAACACGAGGCGCTCGTGCGCGAACAAAGCGAACGCGAGCAGGCGCACCATCATGCGCGCGTCGGTTTCGGACGGGTGCCGGGCCAGCGTCAACGCGTGCGTCGCGTAGTAGTGCCGGTCCATGTCGCTGACCTGCAACTCGGCCTTGTGGATCGTGGACTTGAGCGCCATGCGCGTCCCGGGGGCGGAAAGAGGCGCGGATTGTAGGCGCTGGCGCGGCGCCGCGCCCGTTCAGGCGACCGGAGCCGGACCTTCGACGCTCGAATGCTCGAGATGCACGAGCCCGTCGCCGAAGTATTCGGCGATCGCGCGCGTCACCGACGCGCCGATCAGCACGATGACCGAGCTGTAGTACACCCATACCAGCATGAGGATCAGCGAGCTGGCCGCGCCGTAGGCATCGGCCGTCGTGGTGCTGCCGAGGTAGACCGCGAGACCCCACTTGCCGAACACGAACAGCAGTGCCGTCACCGCACCGCCCGCGACCGCGTAGCGCAGTGGCACGCGCGCATCGGGCACGAAGCGGAACAGGCCCGCGAACGCCGCCGTGAACACGCCGAGCGTCACGAGCTCGTTGGCGACCGCCCAGCCGGCGCCTTCGCGGCTCAGCACGACACTCATGACCGAGCTCGCGACGAGTGCCGTGATGAGCAGGAAGCCGATCACTGCGATCATGCCGAACGACAGCAGGCGTCGGCGGATCCACGACCATACGGCGTTATTGGGCTTCACGGTCACGCCCCAGATCGCGTTGATCGCGGCCTGCAGCTGCGCGAATGCGGTCGAGGCCGACACCGCGAGCGTGATCACGCTCACGACACCGGCGGCGCTGCGCTGGAACAGCTTGCGGTCGGCGTTCTGGGTGACCACCTGCGCGATGTCGCCGACCTGAGACCCGAGCAGGCCGCCGAGCTGCTCGATGAAGCGCTGTTCGGTGCCGGGCGACACGAACGACGCTAACCAAAGCGCGAGCACGATGATCGGCGCGAACGAAAGCGCGCTGTAGAACGCGATCGAGGCGGCCAGCGTCATCGGATCGTGCGAGAAGAAGCGCGTGACCGGATCGATCACGCGATCGGCGACGGCACGTACGCGCCCTGGCCGGGCGACGCGTGGTGCAGGCGAAGTGACCTCGTGCGACCCGGCGACCATCGTGGGAGCTCTCCTCTCGTGCGTGTCCGCAGTGTCGCGTCGCGTCGCTGAACCGGGTTTCAAATGGCGTCGCTGCGGGAGACCACGGCCACAACGGATCCTTCACACGGATCGCGCCGCCGACACCCTATGCTCCGCGCGCCACGCGCACGGCAGCGCGTGGCCAACCTCCAGGGAAACCGTCTCCGCATGCTCGTCGCGCGCCTCGTGCTCTCGTTCGCCGCCTTCGCCGGCGCCTTGCCCGCCGCGTCACCCGCGTTCGCCCAGGACGACACCGCGGTCCTCGAATCGATCGTGGTCAGCGGCGAACAACCCGGCCCGGGACTCTGGAAAGCCGTACGCGGCGACCATGTCGTCTGGATCCTCGGAACCCACGGGCCGCTGCCCGAGAAGATGAGCTGGCGCTCCAAGGAGGTCGAGGACACGATCGCCCAGGCGCAGGAGGTCGTGCTCACGCCGAATGCGCGCCTCGACGTCAAGGGTGGCATGGTCGGTGGCCTGTTCCTGTTGCCGACCGCGATGGCGGCGCGCAACAACCCCGACGACGCGAAGCTCGAGGACGTCGTCCCTACCGATCTCTACGCGCGCTGGCTGGCCCTCAAGGCCACCTACATCGGACGCGACAACGGTGTCGAGAAGCGACGGCCGATCTTCGCGGCGTTCGAGCTGTACGAGAAGGCGACCGAGAAGTCGGGCCTGACCGGCAAGGACCTCGTCGAACCGGTGGTCAAGCGCATCGCGAAGAAGCACAAGGTCGACGTCACCGAGCCACGCCTCGAGCTGCGCCTCGAGAAGGCGCGTGCGACGCTCAAGTCGTTCGCGCGCAGCGAGCTCGACGACCTCGACTGTTTCCGCAAGACCCTCGAACGGCTCGAGACCGACCTGCCCGTCATGCAGGCACGCGCGAACGCGTGGGCGACGGGCGATCTCGAGACGTTCACGGGCCTCACGTTCGTCGACCACAACCGCGCCTGCCGCGACACGATGCTCGCCTCGAGCGTCGTGCAGGAGCGCGGCATGGACAACCTGCCCGAGCGCATCATGCAGACGTGGTTCGATGCCGTGGAAACAGCCGCTTCCAAGCATGCGACCACACTCGCGCTGTTCCCGGTCTCGCGCCTCGTCGACGACGCGCCCGGCGGTGTGCTCGAGCGGCTGCGCGCGAAAGGCTTCACGATAGAACCGCCCGAATGATCCATGCCGGCGCGCGGCGTGCGAGCATCGTGCCCCTGCCTTTCAGGATGCCGGATCGATGCACGCTCCCGAAGTGACCTCGTTCTTCGACGAGGCCACGAACAGCTGGACCCATGTCGCGGTCGATCCCGCCACGCGCCACGCTGCCGTGTTCGATCCCGTGCTCGGTTTCGACGCGGCGTCGGGCCGCATCGACCATGCGGCCGCCGACATCGTGCTCGCATTCGTCGAACGCGAGAGATTGACGGTCGACTGGATCGTCGAGACCCACGTGCACGCCGACCATCTCACCGCCGCGCCATACCTGCGCGCGCGCTGCGGCGGACGCATCGGCATCGGCGAACACGTCGAAGCGGTGCGCAGCGCGTTCGCCCACGTATTCCCGCCTGCGGCGGGTGACGGCGACGGCTTCGATCATCGCTTCACCGACGGCGAGATCTGGCAGATCGGCTCGCTCGAAGCCCGCGTGATGCACACCCCAGGGCACACACCCGCGTGCACGACGCACGTGGTCGGCGACGCGGCCTTCGTCGGCGACACCTTGTTCATGCCCGACTACGGCACCGCGCGCTGCGATTTCCCGGGCGGCGACGCGCGCACGCTGTACCGCTCGATCCGCCGCGTGCTCGACCTTCCCGCGGAGACTCGCCTGTTCCTGTGCCACGACTACAAGGCGCCGGGACGTGACCGCTTCGTCGGCGAGACCACCGTCGCGGCCGAACGCGCCGGCAACGTGCACGTCCGCGACGGCGTCGACGAGGACGCGTTCGTCGCGATGCGCACGGCGCGTGACGCAACCCTCGCCGTACCGAAACTCATGCTGCCGTCCGTGCAGGTCAACCTGCGCGCGGGACGCCTGCCCGAACCGGCCGCCAATGGTGTGCGTTACCTGCAGCTGCCGCTCGACGCGGGTTGATCCTCAGCGCAGCACGCCGCTGTCGCCGATCGCGCGGCCGAGCGACTGCAGTGCAGCCTCCGCCTCGGGCAGCGCATCGAACTTCTCGAGGCAGGCTGCCACGATCACGGCCTCGCGCAGGTGTGCATCGTCGCCGATGATGCCGACGTTGCAGGCACGTGCGAGCTGGGTACCGGTCTTCTGCGCGAACACGGTGCCCGGCGGCAGGCCAGCCGCCATGCGCTTCGAACCCGTGGTGATGCGCCGCATGTGGCCGAGCAGGACCGCCGCATGCCGACGATCGAGCAGTTCGCCCTTCGCGAGCTTTCCGAGCAGGACAGCGAAACCGTCGAGCGTCGCGGTGTTGCGGTCGCCCGCGTAGTAGCGCTCGAACGCGACCTCGATGTCCGGCGCACGCAGCTCGCTCTTATCCACTCCCAGCGCCGCCATGAACGCACGGAGCCTGGGCTCGCCGGCCTCGGCGTTGCGCAGCTTGACGATGTCGAGGTTGGAGAGCTCCTTCGCACGCGGGTGCAGTTCGGCGTAGGCGTCGTAGCGCACCTGCAGGATCGTTGTGATCGGGCCGAATCCGCCCGGTACCCAGCGAGCGAGCCTCGCATTGAGCGCATCGACGCCGACTCGCCTGATCAGCATGTCGGTGGCGACGCTGTCGCTGTTCTCGATCGACTTCGCGAGCAGTTCGCGGACCGTGTAGTGCGCGCCCGGCTTCTGCCAGACCAGGTCACCCGAACCGTCGACGAAATCCGCTTCGCGCAGTTCGATCGATTCATCGAGATCGAGCGCGCCGTCCTGCGCGGCGCGCAGCACCGCGAGCGCGACCGGGATCTTGACCGTCGAGGCGAGATACCAGCGCCGCGAGCCGTCGTGGTCGAGCGTCGTACCGTCGCCGAGCCGCTTCACGACGACACCGAGTGCACCCGGCGTCGAGGCGTCGATCGCCTCGACGCGCGCATCGAGCCTGGCGACCCATGCGTCATCCGCGTGGACGGCCGTCGCGATGCAGGCCGATGCGAGAATCCATGCCGCGACAAGCGGCCTTGCGTGGATCATCGTGGATCTCCCTGTGTCCCTGTCACGTGGGCGAGCGCACCCGAGCCGGCGAGTGCTCCACCGACATCGCGCAGCACGCGCTCGCTGCGCACGAGCGACGGATCGCCGCGCGTGCAGGCGACGACGACGAGCCGCTTCGAGCGCGGCATCCCGGCCACGGTCACGAGACCCGAGTCACAGGTGCGCGCGAGCTGCGTACCGGTCTTGTGCGCGAACGCGACGCCGCGCGGCAGGCCGGCGCGGATGCGCTTCGCACCGGTCTCGACACGGCCGAGGATGTCGAGCAGCGTCGTCGTCGACGCCGGCGGCAGCGCGCGCCCCTCGGCAAGACGGCGCCAGAGGTTCGCGTAGTCGGCCAGCGGGGCCGAGTTGTAGCCGGTCGCGTAGTACGCCTCGAACGCGTCGTCGATATCGTGCAACGCGAACTCGCTGGCGGGAACGCCGAGCAGTCTGGACAACAGCGCGATGCGTGCCTGTTCGTCGCTGGCCTTGCGCAGCGCGAGCAGATCCCTGCCCGTCAACGCCGCCGCCCCGGGATGGAAACCTCCGTAGGCGAGGCGTCGCACGTCGGCGAGCCGCGTCACGCGGCCCTGCGGCATGAACGCGAGCTCGTGCGCGACCGCGTCCACGCGATCGAGTCCGACCACGCGGATCAGGACATCGGACGCCGTATTGTCGCTGAGCACGAGCATGCGCTCGAGCAGCGTCCGGACCGTGATGCGCGTGCCCGGCGCGGCGAGCGCCGTGGGACCGGCGCCGTCGACATAGTCGCCGTCCTCGAGCGCGATGCGGGTATCGAGGCGCAGATGGCCCTCGTCGACGCGGCGCATCACCGCGACCGCGATGAACACCTTGATGCCCGACGCGAGATACCAGGTTTCGGCGCCGCGATACGACAGTGTCGCGCCGCTGTCGAGGTCCTGCACGTAGACGCCGAGGTCACCCGGATAGGCGGCGTCGATGCGCTCGAGCTGCTCGCGCAGTGCCTCGGGCCATTGCACGGCCTCCACCGCTGCGGGCATGCGCGCAGCGTACGAAGGCAGGGCGAGCCCGGCGCCGAGCAGTGCCGCCAGCCATCTCATGCGCGCACCCGCGCTCGCCAGCGTCGCCGTATCGCGCGCAGCAGCCATACCCAGACCGCCGTCGCCGCGACGAGTGCGAGCGTCAATGCGAGCGCATGGCCGTAGGTGGTGTTGTCGCGGATGCCCATCACGCCGCGGAACAGCAGGAAGATCACGACGATGTGGAACACGAAGGCCTGCAGCGACGCACCGCCGATCAGCGTGACCGGACGCAGCACGCGTGCGAGCAGGTCGCCACCCGCGATGGCGACCGCGAGCAACGCGAACGCACCACCGACACTGAACAGCATGAACATCGTCTCGGGAGGATGCTTGCCCGCGTTGCGCGCGATGGCATCGAGCTCGCGGGCACTGTCGCCGCCGGCGACGAGGAAGAACGCGCCGAGGGCGAGCGCACCTGCCGCGGCGAGCACGCCGGCGAGTTGCCGGAGGCGCCGCGCGTCGTCCCGTGCCGCGAGCAAGGCGCCGCCGATCAGCAGGCCGACGAGCACGAGCGGGCCGCGCGACAGCTGGCCCCAGGTGTAGAAATCCGGATGCTCGATCAGCAAGGCCTGCAACGGCGCGAGGCCTTCGAAATCGACCGTGCGATGGACGACGAACGCGAGTCCCGCCATCAGCAACGGACTCGCCGCGCGCAGCACGAGCGGCGCGCGCGCCCACCACGGCAGCACGAACGGAATCCACAGCAACGCGATCGCGTAGAACCCGAGGATCTCGACGTACGACGGGAAGTCGCGGTACAGCAACGCGTCGACGACCTGCGCGTTCGAGTGAGTCGGCGCCAACTCGACGACCGTGAGGATCTTGTACCAGAGCATCACCCAGAGCCCGGTCAGCACGAGCGACCAGCGCCGGCGCGACCAGTCCGGTGAGGTCGCGTGTGGTACGTAGGCGACCGCGAGCGCGACACCGAACACGATCAGGAACAGCGACGAGGCGAACTTGGTGACGGCGTGCACGGGCACGAGCCCCCACGGAGCGAACTGTTCGAACGCGAGCATGCCGTTGATGCCGTGGCTCACGATCATGAGCACGATCGCGAAACCGCGCGCGAGATCGACGGCCTCGATGCGCGACGATGCCAAGGCACGACCTTGCGGGAGCACGCTCGCCGCGGTCGATTTGGATGTGGCGGTGCGAGGGATCGGGGGCGCGATGCTGGCCACGGACGGACTCACGGCGACGTGGCGTCCGACCGTAGCGGCCGTCGCGTGAACCGTTCATGGCATCGCGCCTCGCGGCGCGAGCGCGCTCAGCGGCGCGTCAGGTGGGAACTCAGGTCAGCCAGGCCAGCAGGTCGTCGAGCGCGCGGGCACGCGGGTACGGCGATTCGCCGGCCGCGGCGACTACCGAGCCCTCGTAGGCCGCGACCCAGGCATCGAGCTCGTCGGCCGGATCGTCGGCTTCCTCGATGAGCACCTCGAGCGTCTCGAGCGCCTCGTCGACGTCGGCCGCCGGCACCGGCAGTTCGACCAGCGCGACCCAGGCCGTCAGCATCGCGAACGTCGCGGCCGCATCGGCCTCGCTGTCGCGCCGCGAACGGGCTGCGAGTGCGAGCGCGTCGACGCGCGCGCGCCACGCCGCACGCGCCTCGGCCTCGCCCGCGTACAGGACGACCGATTCGCCGGGCTGCTGGAGATCACCCGTGGCGGCACTCTCGAAACTCGAAACGACGATGTAACCCATCTGCATGCTCCCTCGGGACGCGGTTGCCCCGGTCGCGCAGTGTGCCGCGACCGCTGCTTCGCATCCACAACGCGGGACGGTATCGCATGCGGCCACAATCCGGACCCGCCTTCGACGTTGCCGCCGATTCATCGCCGTTGCGGTATGCAGGACTCCCGGCGCAGGAGTCCCGTCATGGACAAACCGCACATGCATTCGAGTCCGTGGGCCACCGATCCGCGGGCCGACCTGCTCCCGCCCGTCGACAACGGCGGCCGCTACGTCGAGTTCCTGCTGGCCATGCATGGCGCGATCGTCGACGAGACCGACGGCCTGCACGATGCCCTCTACCGCCTCGCCGAGGACACGCCGGTCACGCGCTGCCGAGCGGCCTGGGGCTACGACGTCGAAGGCTCGCGCGGCTGGCTGCAGATCGCGCCGGGCACGAGTGCAGTGGAGCGCCGCCGCGCGACCGCCGCGTTCGACGCCGACATGCGCCGACGCGGACTCGTGCCGATCGCGCCGGCGATGCTGGGCTGAACCTCAGGGCATCAGGCTCACGAGTTCGAGCAGGCGGCCCGTGATCGACTGCACCGCGAACGTGTCGATGCCACCTGTAGGCGCGTTCGACATCGCGACGACCACGTAGGGATCGCGTCCTGCATCCTCGAGCATCCACGCGTGCGTGAGCACATGCAGGCCATTCGCGCCCGAGGCGAGGCTGCCGCCCTTGTACCAGACCCGATCCCACTTCCTGCGCACGTCCGGCTGGGCGACCTGCGAGCCGAGCGCGGCGTCCGTCATGCGGATCGCCTCGGAACCTTGCGGCAACCGGCGCAACATGCTGAATGCGCGGCAGACGTCCTGTGCGCTTGCGCGCCAGCTGCCGTCGACGTAGAGCGACGTGTTCGCGTAAGGGCCACCCGCGAAGGGTCCGAGCGGCTCGATGCGTTCGGAGAGGAACTGTGCCTTGAACGCCTGCGTGCCGTTGACGTAGGTCAGCGCCTCGGCGAGCGGGAACGAACTGAAAAGATGGAACTGCTCGCTGATGCCGAGCAGCGGCAGCAGCAGGTCGGGCTGCGCCACACCGGAGTCCGTCACCGCCTGGCCGATGAGGACGCGGCCGACGAGCTGGTGCAGCAGATCGGTCGAGGTATTGTCGCTGTTGCCCATCATGAGCGTGGCGAGCTGCTGCACCGTGAAGACGGTGCCGAGCGGCTCGTTGTTGATGATGCCTCCACTGGCGAACTCGGACGCGACGAGCGGCACGCCGTCGGCGGCCGACACCGGCCCGGCCGCGATCGCGCGCGCGACGCCGGCGAGCACCCAGAGCTTGAAGATCGAGGCCGTCGCGCGTGGCGTCGTGCCCTGCCGCGCGATGATCGCGCTGCACTGGCCGTTCGGCGCGATGCGCCCGACGAACAGCCCCGGCGAGGCCGACAGCGTGGCGAACTTGTCGGCGGCCTGCTCGAGCGTCAGCGTGCGGTCCTGCACGTACTGCACGCTGCCGCCGTAGGTGCTCGCCGAGAACAGCGTGATGCGGCGATCGCCCGTGAAGCGCGTGCCGAGCGAGAGGTACCCCGACGGCGGCGGGCTGTCGGGGGAATCGATCACCACCGTGGCGCGCATCGGCGTGACGCCGACGACGTCGGTCACCACCGCATTCGGGTAGGTCGTACGCAGCGACTGGATCGTCGCCTGCACCTGCGAAGCCGGCATCGTGGCGAGGAAGGCCGGATCGAAGCGCGCCTCGATCTCGGCGATCGTCGTGGTCTGTCCTGCGGCAAGTTCGCCGAGCAGCCAGGCCAGCGCGTCGGACGGTCCGCCGGCCGGCAGCTGGAACGTACCGCCGGGTGCAGGGAACAGCGGCGCGATCACGGGCGGATCGAACGCATCGGAGAACAGCGGGCGCGCTTCGGCCTGCGCGGTGGCGAGTGCGGCGAGAGCCGCGAGCAGCAACGGACGGATCATGCCGGCTTCCCCTTCGTCGGCCGCGACGCGGCCCCGGGGAACATGGCGTGGAACGGCGCCGGACCGGCTCACGCCGATCCGCGCGCCGACGGCGCGGCTCAGCGCGAGGCGATGCGCAACGCGTGCGACCCTGCGTCGTATCGCGCGGCGACGACATGCTCGCGTGGCGTCGTGGCCGGCTCGCCGGTCGCCGGATCACCCCCCGGCACTTCCTCGTCGTAGCGCAGGCGCACGCGGATCGCCGCGCCATCCGGCGTGGCGTGCCATTCGCGCGCGATCACTTCGGCGTTGAGCGGCGGCGTCGCCTCGTCGATCGCCAGCGACGAAGCGACGTAGGTCGTCACGCCCGCTTCACCCTGACCGGCCGGGACGAGCACGTGCAGCACGAGGCCGCCGACGGCGTCGGTCTGGCCGAGCGCGAACACGGCCGGCGTGCCGTCGCCGAGCGCGCGATGCTCGATCGCGTCCTCGAGCGGACCATCCGCCGGGAACAGCATCTCGCGCAGCGGCGCGACCTCGCCGAAGCTGCCGGCGACCTCGACCACGGAGGCCGAATCGAGCTCGTCGGCACCCTCCGCGAGCTGCGCCACGAGGGGCGAGGTATCGGCGTCAGCCACGTGGCGCAGCCTGCCGTCGGCGTCGACCTCAAACGCGGCCGCATAGCCCGGCCCCTGCTCGGACTCCCTGCCCGTGTCCTCGCGCACGACGAGCCCGCGAGCGCCACGCAGGTCGGCGTCACGCCGGTAGCGCACGCCGTCGGCGCCGACGAGCATGCGGTCCACAAGGCGTCCTTCCGCATCGGTGCTGAGCACCACGTCGTAGCGGGCGCCCTCCATCGCGAGCCCCGTGTCGATGCGCAGCAACCACCAGCGCGGCACGTGGTCGTCGCCGAGCTGCCAGAGTCGCACCTTGCGGCGTGGCATCGTCGCGTAGCGCAGGTCGGCATCCTCGCCGTGAAAGGCCTGCACCGCCGCATGGCCGGCATCGACTTCGGCCGGCGTACCGAGCGTGCGATCGCCGAACACGGCCGCCACGCAGGCCTGGCCCGCCTCGTCGAGGGGTACGGCGTCGAAGTCGCGTGCATGAAGCGCGGCGAGCGGCGCCTCGAGCGTGCCGACCGGCAGGCGCGACAGGCAGTCGCCGTGCGACGCCGACGGTGTCGCTTCGGCGACCGGCTTCACGTCGCCGGGCGTCTCGCGCCCGCAGGCGACCAGCGCGACGATGAACACAAGGACGGCGGACGCGGACGTTGCGTGCGACATGACGGCGGCTCCGGATGGTTCGGGGACGCTCGATTGTCCGAATCACGGGTCGCACGGAACGCGAACGCTGCCCGTGCGCGACGTGACGCAGTCGGCATTCCGACCGGCCGCACGCGACCGGCCGCGCCGTGCCGACCATCCGGCGCCCGCGCTAGCGCGGGCTGCGGCTATGATCGAGCTGCCGGACGCCACGGATCGCCCGCCGCGTCCGTCCATGACATCCACACAGGGGAAGACGGGGATGGACGAGGCCACCTTCAAGCTGCTGACGAGCTTCATCGTCAAGGGCCGCCGCTTCGCGGGATCGATCGATTCGGATCGGCTCATCAAGGATGCCGAGTACGCACGCGGCATCTTCCGCAGGATCGAGGACGAGGGTGACGAGGATGTCGTCCTGCTCGCACTCAAGCTGCGCGAGGCACTCGGCGCCCGTGGCGGCTCCTCGCCCGAGCCCGGCAAGGAGCCTCGCGACGAGAAGTACAAGTTCGGCGTGCGCTCCTGACCATGGGGTCGAGCACGATCGCCGGGGCGCGTCGGGCGGTGGAGGGCATCGATCCCGTCCTGCTGCTTCGCGTCTCGCGCGTGCTGCCTGTCGCCCTGCTCGGCAGCGTGACGCTGGCGGGCTGCGAAGGCGAAACCCTTCCGCCGGCACCGCGGGATCCTGCGACGCTCGCGATCGGCGCCGTGCAGGGATCGGGCGCGCGCAGCCCCCTCGAAGGTCGCGAGGTCGTCGTGGAAGGCGTGGTCACGCGCAACCTCGCCGCGGATCCGGAACGCTCCGGTCTGGTCTTCTCCGAAGCCGTCGCCGGCGAACCCGACGGCACGCGCGACGGCTGGTTCATCCAGGATGGCGGTGATGGCGATCCCGCGACCGCCGACGCGCTCTACGTGCCGAACCGTGCCCACACCGTGCTGAGCCTGCCCGCCGATGCCGCCTACACGATGCGGATCGGATCCTCGTTGCGCAGCGGCGACCGCGTCGCCGTTCGCGGACGCGTCTTCGAGCATCCGGCACCTGCCGGCGAGGATCGCGGTGCCGGCGGCATCCGCATCTCCTTCGGCGAGCCCGGCGGCACGCTGACCGCGGTCGAAGCGGCCGAGGAGCGCCCGCTTCCGCTCGAGCTGGCGTCGATCGTACCCGGTGCCGCCTCCGAGGAGGCTTCGGAAGGCATGCGCATCACCCCGCCTTCGCATGGTCCCTGACACGCGCCGTACCTGTCCCCGGCGTGCGGCAGGCAACGCCTGCATGACCTATACTCGCTTGATGTAAACGTTTACACGGATGCCCTGATGCGCACTTTCGTTTCCGTCGACGCCCTCCTCGACGAGATGACCCTCGAGGAGAAGATCGGCCAGCTCGGCATCTTCGCCGACATGCTGCGGCCGTTCGCGCCGGGCATCAATCCCGAGATGAATGCGCGCAACGCCTCGGAACTGACCGAGCAGATCCGCGCCGGCCGCGTCGGCTCGCTGTTCAACGGCATCGGCGTCGAGCAGGGCCGCGAGGCGCAGCGCGTCGCCGTCGAGGAAGCCCGCCTCGGCATCCCGCTGCTGTTCGGCGCCGACGTGATCCACGGCATGCGCACGGTGTTCCCGATCCCGCTCGGCGAGGCCGCGAGCTTCGAACCCGCGCTCGCCGAACGCACCGCGCGCGTCGCCGCGATCGAGGCGACCGCGGCCGGCCTGCACTGGACGTTCGCGCCGGCCGTCGACATCGCGCGCGACCAGCGCTGGGGCCGCGGCGCCGAAGGCGCCGGCGAGGATCCGTTTCTCGGCAGTGCGTTTGCCGCCGCGCGCGTGCGCGGCTTCCAGGGCGACGACCTCACCGCCGACGACGCACTGCTCGCCACGCCCAAGCATTTCGTCGGCTATGGCGCGGTCATGGGCGGCCTCGACTACAACAGCGTCGAGATCGCCGAAGGCACGCTGCGCGACGTGCACCTGCCGCCGTTCAAGGCCGCGATCGACGCCGGCGCGCTCACCGTCATGAGCGCATTCAACGACATCAACGGCGTGCCGGCCTCGGCCCACCACGGCCTGCTCACCGGCGTGCTGCGCGACGAATGGGCTTTCCGCGGCTTCGTCGTCTCCGACTACACGGCCGACTTCGAACTCATCGCGCACGGCTACGCCGAGGACGAGCGCGACGCGACGCGCGTCGCGTTCAACGCCGGCCTCGACATGAGCATGCAGAGCGGCCTGTACGGCGCACACCTCGCGGACCTCGTGCGCAGCGGCGAGGTCTCGATCGAGACCATCGACGCCTCGGTGCGCCGCGTGCTCGAGATCAAGCGCGCGATCGGCCTGTTCGACAACCCGTACCGCTCGCTCGATGCCGGCGCCGACGCAGCCCTCGATCTCGACGCGCATGCCGCGCTCGCACGCGACGCCGCGCGCCGCTCGATCGTGCTCGCACGCAACGAAGGCGACCTGCTGCCGCTGCCCAGGGCCGGCACGCGCATCGCACTGATCGGTCCGTTCGCGCAGGACCGCGACAACCTCGAGGGCTGCTGGACGCTGTTCGGCGACAAGCGCCTGCACGTCAACCTCGAGGACGGCCTGCGCGCCGCGCTCGAGGATCCGTCCTCGCTCGACGTCGTCCCGGGCTGCGCGTTCGAAGCCGCGATCGACGGCGGCCTCGACGCCGCGGTCGCCGCCGCGCGCGCCGCCGACGTCGTGCTGCTCGCCGTCGGCGAACCGCAGGGCTTCAGCGGCGAGGCACAGTCGCGCGTCGCGATCACGCTGCCGCCCGCGCAGCAGGCGCTCGCCGAAGCGGTCGCCGCGACCGGCACACCGATCGTCGTGCTGCTGCGCAACGGCCGCGCACTCGCGCTCGAAGGCGCCGTGCGCGATGCGCAGGCGATCCTCGTCACGTGGTTCCTCGGCAGCCAGACCGGTCTGGCCGTCGCCGACATCGTGTTCGGCGATGCGAACCCGTCCGCGCGCCTGCCGGTCAGCTTTCCGGTCCATTCCGGCCAGCAGCCGCTGTTCTACAACCGCATGCGCACGGGCCGTCCTGAGCTGCCCGACATGACCGAGTTCAAGGCGCGCTGGCGCGAAGGCCCGCATGCCCCGCTGTACGCGTTCGGTCACGGGCTTTCGTACACGCGCTTCGATTACGCGGCGACCACGGTCGACGCCGCGCGCCTCGCCTGGGACGGCACGCTGACCGTGTCGGCGCGCATCACCAATACCGGCCCGCGCGACGGCGAGGAGGTCGTGCAGCTCTACGTGCACGACCGCGTCGGCAGCCGCGTGCGGCCGATCCGCGAGCTCAAGGGCTTCCGCAAGATCACGCTCGCCGCGGGCACGTCGGAAACCGTCAGCTTCACGCTCGACCGCCACGCACTCGCGTTCACGCGCGCCGACGGCACGTTCGGCGCCGAGCCGGGCCGCTTCGACGTCTGGATCGCACCGGCTTCGGATCGCGGCGAGGCGGCGACGTTCGAGCTGCTCGCGGGCTGACACCAGGCGCGCTGCCGCGCGCCCGGTTCACGTTCCAGCCGCTCGTGCCGTGCGACAACCGCGCGACATCCGCTGCGGGACTCCGCCGTGCCGAAGCCTTCGCGTCTCGCCCTGCTCGTGCTCGCCGTCGCCGGCACCACCGGCCTGACCTCGTGCGTGGCCGCCACCGATGAAGCCGCCGCGACGCGCGAGATCGGCGAGCGCATCTCGAGCGTGCCCTGCGTGACCGGCCACGATGCGAGCTACAACGATCTGCCACAGGTCAGCGGCGCGCTGAACGGCCGCGTGCGCGTACCCGACCCGGCCTGCTTCGAGCGGGTGCTGCGCGCGATCGCGTCGATGCCGGACTTCAACCACGACCGCAACACGGTCGTGTACCTCGTCGGCGTCACGCCCGACGGCAAGGCCGTCGTGCCCGAGGATTTCGGCATGCCGCACAAGCCGCTGCTGCGCGTGGTGCGCGAGCACTACGGCGTGAAGCACTAACCCCTGACCGGGCCATCATCACGCGAACACGGGGGCGCCGCTCCTGCGACGCCCCCGTTCCCCCGCATCCCTAGTCGAATCCGTGCGCGAAGATGCGATCGGTGACGACGACGTTCCGGCACACCGTCGGCACGTTGTTGCGCTGCCAGGCACCGGATGTCTGCCGCACGATGTAGTCGACCGCGTACGCGGTGTGTTCGTAGCCGACGGTGGAACGGTCGACGAGCTTGTAGGCGTATGGCCTCGCATTGTAGCGGCAGGTAGTGAACACGCCGGCCTGCTGGAATCCGCCCATCGCGCCGCCGATGTCCAGGCCCGTGCCCCAGAAGCTCATCGTCTGCGTCTCCTCGGTGATGCCGGACGTGAACTCGTAGGCGCCACCCGCCTGCACCTTCGCGATGAAGCCGGCTTCGAGGTCGAACTCGGCACCGACACGCACGGAGTTCTCGAACGACGTGGTCGTGCCCTGCATGCTCTGCTGGCTGTCGCTGAGGTTCCAGCCCAGCGTCGCGGTGTCGCCGAGGTTTACCGCATTCCAGATGTCGCGCTGCGGCAGGCCCGAATAGTTCGTGCAGCCCGGCGAGGGCCAGGTCACCGTGCCGCTGCCGTTCCACAGCAGCGTGCCGCGCACGTCGACGGCCGCGAAAGCGCTCGTCACGGGATTCCACATGAGGGCCTGGAACACCCCGTCGGCCTTGTTCTTGTCGCACACCGCCTCGGGATAGCCCATGGGTTCGACATGGACGTCGCCGAACACCTGGATCTGGGCCACGGCGAGTGCCGCGCTGCCCGGATGCTGCAGGCGGATGTAGCGCGCCGACAGCGGCGCATACGGTGCGGTCGCACCGCGCGTCCAGATGTTCCAGCGGTCGTAACCGACATCGTCGGCGGTTTCGGGCTGGTAGCGCGTGACGTTGGGACCGCTCGGCACCGCACTGCCGGTCATCGGCGTGGCCGACGCGTAGACGCGGAAGCCCTTGAGCTTGGCAGCCTGGGCGAGACCCGCTGCCGGGACGATGCGGATGTTGGAGATCGACTGCACGGAACCGAGGTCGATCTCCAGATACGGCGCATTGCTCGTGCCCGACGACGTCACTGCCGTCGAGAACTGGCCGTCGGTGGCGAACGACGCGTTCGATCCGGCTGCGAGCGGCGCATTCGTCGTGACCGGACGAAACAGCGACAGGCTGGCCCAGTCACGATGCAGCGGGACCCATTGCGCGGGAGGATGCCCGGGCGCGGCGGCGGGGATCTCCGTGTCCCAGGTCACGGCATCGCTACCACTGATGAAACGCCGATCCTCGATCACCTCGCACATGCGCACGTTGCTCGAGGCATCGCGCCCGCCCGCCTGCGTCGAGACGTCGTAGGAATAGCAGTCGAAGGTGTTCTGCTCGAGCACGACGAGCCCCTCGCCGTTCGATTGCGAGTAGCTCTCGCCGATCGTGAAGCTGTTCTCGCTGCCGTGCAGCGCGCCACGGCTGGTCTGGTAGTTGTACCCGGCCGTGGCCTTCACGGACGCGTTGACGCCGGCCGCTTCCGACCCGACCGACAGGCCGAGGTAAGCCGACACATCGTGCGACGTGAACGTGCCGGCGCGGCGCTCGGCGGATGATCCACCCGAGACCGACTCGCCGAACGTCGCTTCCTTCGGGGTGCCGTCCTGCAGGCGCGTGAAGTAAGGCGGCATCCAGACGACCTGGCGCAGTTGCGGCTCGATGACGCGCCGGCAGTCCGCGCCGATCGTCGCCTGCGCCGAGTCGCCGTCGAAGTCCGCACCGACGAGCTCGAGTGCGGTCGTTCCGTTGTAGGCATTGTTGGACTCGCGCATGTGGCGTCCACCGAAACTCGAGGGGAGTGCCGGGTCGGACAGGCGCCAGACCGAACGCACGAGCGTCTCGGTCGTGTCGCGTGCGATCGTCATGACCTCCTGGATGCCGTCCTTGTCCATGTCGCGCACGGCGACGTTGACGAACGATGGCGACTCGGACTGCGTCGTGTACTGGGCCTCGTACGCGGGACTGCTGGGCACGTTGTACAGGTAGGTGGATGCGGCGCCGCCGCTCGACGTTCCCGCGTTCGTGACGACGATCGTGCGCGTGTAGTCGCGCACCTCGTTGCCGAGGAAGCGCACGCGCAGGCGCACGGTATAGGTGCCGGGTGCCGCGTATTCGTGGGTCGGGTGCTGGTCGGGGAACGTGCCGGTGTTGTCGCCGAACGTCCATTCGCGCGACAGGATCGATCCCGTGGAGGTGTCGCGGAAGCGGCCGATGCGACCGCCCATCTCGTACGTGAAGCTCGCACTCGAATCGATGCGGACCTTGTACGCCGAGACGAGCAGGCGCGGTGCGCTGTCGCTGCGGGCGAGGATGATCTCGCCGGGCGACACGCGATCGACATTGGCGATCGTCGCCTCGAACGAGGCGAGGGCATTCGGCGAACCCTGCTGCACGATCTGGCTCGAGTCCCACAGGCGACCCGCACTGCGCGCCGCCATCGCGATTCCGATGATCGCGTTGGACTCGTCGCGCGTCGTCGTGAAGTGATGCAGGCGCTGGCCGATGTAGTGGTAGCTGGACGCACGGAACTGCACGTGCACCACGAGCTCCGCCGCGGCGCTGTCGACGAGATCGCCGGCATCGGCCTCGATCTTCGTGATCGAATCGAGGCCAGGACCGGTTCCGTCGTCGGTCGCGAACTGGAAATCCATCAGTTGCTGGAACGACTTGCTGCCGATCGCTGCGTTCCCGGGCAGGACCGGCAGATGCGTGGTGGTCGGCTGGTATTCCAGCAGATGGTAGTTGAGCGCGCGCGTCGCGTTGTTGCCGGTCTCGTTGACCACGATGATCTGCTCGCGGCCGTCGAGCAGCACGTCACCTGCGGCGAGGCTGAAAGATCCCGTAGAGGTCGTGGTGGTCCAGCGTCCCGCCCACTGGCCGATGGCCTGCGCGATGCCGCCTTGGGCATCGCCCGTCAGCACGTACACGACGATGCCCCCCGAAGGGATGCGCAGCGCGAGGGCGATCTCCTGCTTGTTGTCGCTGGAACCGTCGAAGTCGCCGGCGACGAGGTCGACAGCGTTGGAATTCTGGGTGACCTCCCAGTAATCGATCATCGTCGCCGAACCGGCACCACCGCCGCGTCGCAGGACGACGAGGCGCACGACCGTGCTGCTGACGCGTACCGCGGCGACGATCTCGTCACGACCGTCGCCGTCGAGGTCGACCGCGATGGCCTTCTGCAAGGTCGTGCCGGCGAGTTCGGGGATGCCCGCGAAGCTCGTCATGAACGTGCGGTCGAGGGGCTGCGTCGCCGTGGCCGGCGCCGGAACGTACTCCTCGGCCCTCCAGATCCCGGTCGCCTGCACGAGGTTGAGGGCCTCGGCGTCGCCTCCCAGCGTAACGTGTCGACCGAACGGCGTATCCGAGCATGCGAGCGGCGTGTTCGGATGCGCGATGAAGTCGAAGATCGTCGGCTCCGCAGCGACCGCGGGCGTCCAGGCCACCGCCCACGCCCACAACAGTGCTGCGAATCGCAGCAGTCCACGACTCGCCACGCGTCGCGTCGCGTATCCCTCGTTCATGATGTTCCCCTGGCAGGACGTTGCGGTTGCGCGCCCTGTCCGACACCGCGGACAGGGCTACGCGACGGAAAACGGATTACGGTGCGGATTCCTATCAGGCCGCCTGCAGGCGGCTGGCTATACTCGCGACATGGAGCACGCCGATCCGCCCATCACGGAACTGCTGCAGGCCTGGCATGCCGGCGACGCCTCGGCACGCCCACGCGTCGCCGACGCGCTCTACGTCGAACTGCGCCGCATGGCGCGCATCCGCCTGGCCTCGCTGGGCAGCGCCGGCGGCTTCGATCCGACCGAGCTCGTCAACGAGGCCTTCCTGCGCCTGTGCCAGCGCGACGTCGACTGGCGCAACCGCGCGCACTTCTACGCCCTCGCCGGCCTGCACATGCGCAACGTGCTCGTGGACACCGCGCGCGAGCGCGCCGCCGACAAGCGCGGCGCCGGCGCGGCCCACGTGACCTTGCGTGCGGGCGAGAACGAGCCTGCCACCGGTGACGCCGACCTGCTGCAGGTCGACGAGGCGATCACCCGGCTCGCTGCCGAGGACGAGCGCTGCGCACGCATCATCGAGCTGACCTATTTCGCCGGGCTCGGCCGCGACGAGATCGCGTTCGTCGAAGGCATCTCGGTGCCGACCGTGGACCGCGTCCTGCGCTATGGCCGCGCGCGGCTCAAAAGCCTTCTGCAGGATTGAGCTTCACCGCGCCCGAGGCGAGGGCGCGCGACCACGCGCGCGCTCGTGCGAGTACCGGTGAGTCGTCGACCTGGCTGCGCTCCAGTACCGGCAGCGCCACGCCGAGCACGCGTGCAGCCGCGACGGCGTCACCGGCTGCGTAGTCGAGCATCGCCGCGCGCACGGCCGCCCGTGCCTGCACGGGATGGCCATCACCGAGGCGTGCCGTGATCGCCGCGAACGGTGCCGCGTAGGCATCGCGTGCCTCACGCGGGCGCCCGAGCGCCAGCATGGCGCGCGCGCGGATGTCCGCATGGCGCAGGCGACGCCGGTCCTCGTTCGCGGCGACCGGCGGCTCGAAGGCCAGCAACGCCGTTTCGGCATCGGCGGCACGTCCCTGCAGGAGTGCACGCTCGGCATCGACCATGGCGATATCGAAGGCCTCGATCGCGGATGGCGCGCGCACGCCGGGCAAGGCCTCGATCTCGGCGAACACCGCCGCAGCCCCGGAGACATCCCCCATGCGCAGGAGGATGCGTGTCGCATTGAGCACGCTGCGCACGCGCTGCGGATGGCCGGGCGCCAGCAACGCGATGCGCAAGGCCATCGATCGTTCGAACAGGCCGCGTGCTGCGGCGAGGTCGCCGCGATCCTCCGCCAGCGTCGCACGATTGTTGAGGCTCACGGCGTAGCTGACCGTACGCTCCTGGCCGAGGGCCTCGAAGAGTCGCGCCGCCGCGTCGTAATGCACCGAGGCATCGTCGAAATCACCGACGTCCTGCAACAGCGAGGCGAGCTCGTTGTGCGCATCGGCCACCTGCACGCTCACGCCGCCGTGCACCTTGCTGCGCAAGGCGAGGAGCTCCTCGAGCCCGGTGCGCGCCTCGGCGGTCCGCCCCAGCGCGAGGCGCGTATGCGCAATGCCGAGCCGCGTGTTCAAGGTGCGCGGATGCTCGTCGCCCCACAGCGCACGCTTCTCCTCGAGCGAGCGCAGGTACGCTTCGAGCGCGAACGCCCAGTCGCGCCGGCGCGATGCCGCATAGGCGAGGTTGTGGCGCGTCGAGGCCACGTCGCCCTCGGCACCGGCGCCCGCGGCCTCGAAGATCGACAGCGCCTCGCGGAAATGCGC
Organism: Dokdonella aquatica; assembly: GCF_051987395.1. Classification (NCBI taxonomy): domain Bacteria; kingdom Pseudomonadati; phylum Pseudomonadota; class Gammaproteobacteria; order Lysobacterales; family Rhodanobacteraceae; genus Dokdonella; species Dokdonella aquatica. Next base: position 246,786 of record NZ_CP197094.1, read on the forward strand.
GTCGGCCTCCTTTTCGTGTCCATCCTCCTGATCGACCACGCCGAGCGCGTTGAGCGTATGGGCGATGTCGACATGCCCTGGTGGAAGACCTGCACGACGGATCGCGAGGCTTTCCTCGCAGGCCGCGCGCGCGGACACGTGCGCGCGCACGCTCTCGTGGGCGCGGCAGAGCTCGTTGAGGGCCGTGGCGAGATCGAGCTCGCGCCCGCCGTCCGCGCGCAGCAGCGTGATGGCCTCGTCGAGGGTCTCGGTAGCCGATGCGGTCTGGCCGATATTCGTATAGATCGCACCGATGCCCGACAGCAGGCGGGCGCGCACCAGCGGCTCCTCGGTGAGCGCCGTGCGCAGCTCGGAGCGGCCTGCATCGAGCGCCTCGCGTACGGTCGGCTCGCGTCCGCGCGCCATGGTCGGATCGGCGTTGCGGAACACGTCGAGCAGGAACCCGGTGACCCGATTGGCCGTGGCGGCCTCGACACGCGCGGCGCTCTCGGCCCGCACGGCACGCGCGCGTTCGGCCGCCAGCCAGGCACCGAATGCGATCGCACCGACGACGATGGCGATCGTCATCGCGGTGGCGAGTACGTGGCGACGTAAGAGCTTCGCAATGCGGTACGCCGCGCGATCGGGACCGGCTTCGAGCGGTCGCCCCTCGAGGAAGCACGCGATGTCGCGCGCGAGGGCGGCGGCCGAGTCGTAGCGATCCGCGGGATCCTGCGCGGTCGCCCTGGCGACGAGGCGCTCGAGGTCGCCGCGGATGCGCGCGGCATCGTCGCGCACCCATGCCAGCGGCGACAAGGCGGCCGTCGCGCCGGCACGCTGTGCAAGGTCGATGCCCGCGCCGGGCTTCTGCATCGGCTCGCCGGTCAGCAACTCGAACAGCAGCAGGCCGAGCGCGTGCACGTCGGTGGCACTTCCCGGTGTGTCGCCGGCCAGCTGCTCGGGACTCGCATACAGCGGCGTATAGGCCCGCGCCACGGTGATACGTTCGGTGACGTCGTTCGCGTCGAGCAGGCGGGCGATGCCGAAGTCGAGCAGCATCGGCCGGTCGTCCGCGCGCACGAGCACGTTGCCGGGCTTGATGTCGCTGTGCACGACCAGGCGCGTGTGCGCGTGATGGACCGCCTCGCAGAGCACACGCACGAGCTCGAGCCGCTCGCGCAACGGCGGGCATCGACGGATCCACCAGGCCATCAGCGGCTCGCCGTCGACATACTCCATGACAAGGTAGGGTTCACCGGCCTCTGTGGTCCCGCCGTCGAGCAGGCGCGCGATGCCCGGATGCTGCAGGCCGGCGAGCAGCTGGCGCTCGCGGCGCAGGTAGGCGAGCGCGCGCGGCGTCGGGAATCCGCGGATCAGCTTGATCGCGACGCGTGCGTCGTACTCGGCATCGTCGCGTGCGGCGAGGAACACGCTGCCCATGCCGCCCTCGCCGAGCAGCTCGAGCAGGCGATACGCGCCGATGCGGCGTCCACGCCATGGTTCGTCCGCGCCGTGCCCGTCGCCCCAACCTGCCACCGCACGCGCGACCCGCTCGGCGACCGCGTCGGGTCCCGTCGCGTCGAGCGCAAGCAGATGCTCGACCTCGGCGCGCAGGGCAGCGTCATCGCCGCATTCGCGATCGAGCAAGGCTTCGCGCTCGATCGGCGCGAGCTCGAGGCAGGCATCGAACAGCGAAGCGACACGTCGGCGGTCTAGGGCAGCCATGGTTCCGGTCCGGGGAGATCGGTGCAGTGTGCCGCAAGCGCACCGGTCGAGGCGTACAGCCGCGATCGCGACCCGCACGTCGCGACCGACGCAGGCCCCGTCACGAGCCGATGCGACATCCGCGTGCCGCCTTGCGCCCTTGCGTGGAAAGGGTCGCATGCTGCGGCCGCCTCGTGAGCACGTGCATGCTTCGTCGTGATCGTTTCGCCGCCGTCGTCCTTGCCGCATGCGGCTTCGCCGGCTGCTCGTCCTCCGCGCCCAGCGAACCGCCCGGCACGGCATTCATCACGCCGGCTGCGGCGTCGTTCGACATGCCGGAGAGGACGACCGACATCGCTCGTGGCTCGTCCCGCACGTCCGCATCGCGGCGACGCCTCGTCCCGTCCGGCATCCTCGACGCGACCGGCTTCGAGCAGCCGATGGTCGCGACGACGCTGTTCGCGCCGCACGGCTGGCTCGCACGCGGCGGCGTGTTCTGGGGCCGCGAGTTCCTGTGCACGAACGGCTACGCGTTCGACTGGTCGGCGACCTCGCCCGACGGTTCGATGATGATCGGCGTACTGCCGCAGCAGCGCTGGGAAGCCAACACCTACGGCGCCGCCGCGACGACGCCCGGCTGCGCGCTCGCGCCGTACACGAGCGCACGCGCTCTTCTCGCCGCGACGTTGCGGCAGCGCTTCCCCGGCGCGCGCGAACTCGACTTCCGTGCACGCCCCGACATCGCCCGCAGCCTCGCGCACCACGAGCAGTCGCAGCCGACGCCGATGGGCGGCATCCGCACCCGGGTCGATGCCGGTGAGCTGCTGTTCGCGTTCGACGACCGCGGCCGCGCTATGCGCGGCACGCTGTCGGTCGCGGTGATCCTGAGCGTCATGCGCACCGACACCGGCATGGGCACGACGATGGAAGCGCTGAGCGCGAATGCCTTGCCGATGTTCGCGGTGGTCGCGCCGGACGGCGCCCTCGACTTCGCGTTCTTCGAGGCGATCCGCCGCTCGATCACGCCCAACCCCGCATGGGAACAGCGCGTCGCCCGCCACGACCGTGCGATCGCGAAGGTCGCGCTCGACGAGAGCCGCCGACAGTCCGACGCGCTGCTGGCCACGAACGCCTGGGTGTCGCGACTGCTGCAGGACACCTGGAACACCGCGGGCGCGAGCGCCGACCGCCGCGCGCGCGAATTCGGCGAAGCCTTGCGCGGCGTGCAGGGCTACGCCGATGCCGATGCGCCGGGCGGCCGCGTGGACCTTTCGGCGACCTATGGCCACGCCTGGCGCCTCGACGACGGCAGCTACGTGCTCACCGACGACGCCGGCTTCGATCCCTGGCGCGACCTGCAGGTCGCCGGACGCGCCCTGCAACCGCTGCGCTGACCTTCATCGGAGATGCCCATGTCACGTGTTCCTGCCCTCGCCTTGCATGCCTCGATCGCGCTCGCCACGATCATCGTGTCGCCCCTGCATGCCCAGGACCGCTTCGGTGCGGCCCCGGGCACCTATGCACCACCTCAAGGCCAGCCTGCAGGTCCACCGCCATACCCGCCGGCATCACCCGGATCGCAGCCGGGCATGCCACCGCCGGGAGATTCGCGCGGCGGCTTCGCACCCGCACCGGCAACGCCCGGTGCGCCGGGCATCGATCTCGATGCGCTCATGGCGATCGAACGCCAGGACCACGGTGTCGCGCCGACGCCGCAATTGCACGCGGGTGCGATGCACGGCCCGACGCCGTCGTCGATTCCGGGTGGCCAGATCGTCACGACGAAAGGCGTGCTCGCGCTGCTCGCCGACCGTTCGCTCGGCGCCGTCGTCTTCGACGTACTCGGCAGCGGCGAGACCTTGCCCGGTGCGATTCCCGCCGTGCCCGCAAGCCAGGCCGGCAGCTTCGAGGACGGCACGCAGCAGCAGTTCGGTCAGTTCCTTGAAAAGGTCACGCAAGGGCGCCGCGACGTGCCGCTGGTGTTCTACTGCGCCTCGCCGCAATGCTGGATGTCGTACAACGCCTCGCTGCGCGCGATCCGGCTCGGCTACACGAACGTGATGTGGTACCGCGGCGGCCTCGAGGCCTGGCGCATGGCCGGACAGATGCCGCAACGCGCGGCCGGCTACGGCACGCCGATGCGCTGACGGCGCACGGCGTCGAACGGACGGCACGGTCGACGCCGTCGCGCCGCACCGTGGCGGCTCGAAGATGGGTGGCACGCGCGCCGCGGGCGATCTGCGCGGCGCGCGCATCGCCGCGTCCTGCGATGAAGCGTTGCGGCACCCCGCGGGCGTCCGGACGCGTTAGGCTTCGGCCATGAACAACCTCCCGCCCGACACACGTGACCCGCTGCATCCCCTGATCGTCGGCTTCGAGATGCCGCCCGCGGACGCGGGCTCCGGACTCATGAGCGCCTTGTTCGACATCGCCCCCTCGCGGGCCTGGTCCACCGCGCTCGCGGCGCTGCGGCGGGACTTCGCGCAGTTGCACGGACTCGACGACGTGCGCCTCGTCGGCGACCACCTCGTGCTCTCGGGGCCCGTCGCGACCTTGCGCGCGCTGCCCTCCTACGTGCGCGCGCTGGTGCACCGCGTGTCGCGGCGCTGCATGGACGAGCGCGTCACGCGCCTCCTCTCGCTCGACGGCCAGGCGGCTCCCGTTGCGGGTGCCGCTCCGGAATATGCCGGGGTCGCTCGCGAGATCGAGGCGGTGGGTCGCATCGCCGGCCTTGCCACGCTGCTCGAAGCCGTCACGCGCGCGACCGGCATGCGCTTCGCCGCGATCGCCCGCGTGACCGACACGCGCTGGACCGCGTGCGCGGTCTACGACCTCGTCGACTTCGGCCTGCAGCCCGGTCAGGACCTCGTGCTCGAAACCACGATCTGCAACGAGATCCGCCAGCACGGTCATCTCGTGCAGTTCGACGACGCGCGTACGGATGCACGTTTCGCGACGCACCGCACGCCGGCGATGTACGGCTTCGCGAGCTACATCTCGCTGCCGATCCTGCGCGACGACGGTTCGTTCTTCGGCACCTTGTGCGCGCTCGATCCCGAACCCTCGCGCCTCGACGACGCGACGATGCGCACGCTCGAGATGTTCGCGCGCGCGATCGGGCGCGAACTCGAAGCCGAACTCGCGCGCGGCTGAGTCGCTCGTCCGCTCGCACCCGGGCGGCACGCACGCGTCCAGACACGCGGTGCCGTCCGGACGGGCGTCACGGCTCGACGAACACCATGTCGCCGTACTCCCATGCCCACGGCGTGCCGGTCTCGCCGAGCACGAAGCGCACGAGCGCCGGGAACGCGGCCTCGGCACGCACGTCGTTGGCGAGGATGACCACGCAGCGCCGCCCGCGCTCGAGGCAGACCAGCGTGTTGCCGGTCGAATCGTTGTGGCCGCCCTTCATGAAGCCGCGTCCCTGCGGGCCGTCGAACACGATGACGCCGAGTCCCGCGGCGAGGTCCGCGCGGCGTCGAGCAGGCGGCACCTCGTCCTGCAGCGACGGAAACTGGCTCGCCGTGGTGATCGCGAGCTGCGGCGCGGCGAGCGCCTTGTGCGACGCAGGCGAGAGCCCGTCGCCGCGCACGAGGCCCGCCGTGAACGCGGCGATGTCGGCGATTGTGGTGTCCATCGAACCGGCCGCGCGCACGCGCGAGCGCTGGTCGTGCGGCTCGGCGCCGCCGTCGGCACGCCAGCCGTCGGCGAGGTTGCGCGCGAAATCCTCGCGCCAGGTCATCGAGGTGGTGCGCATGCCGAAGCGGTCGAACACGCGCCGCTGCATCTCGTCACCGAGAGCGAGGCCACGCCCGCGCTCGATCACGAACTGCAGCAGGATCAGACCCTCGCCCGAGTATGCGTAGCGCGTGCCCGGATCGAAGTGCATGCGCAGCTTGCCGTCGGGCTCGTTGAACGCGAAGTTCGCGAATCCGGAGGCGTGGGACAGCAGCGTGCGCGGTGTCAGCGCGCGCCAGCGCGGTTCGTCGGCGAGGTCGTCCCATGGACCGTAGCCGGGGATGCGACCGTAGTCGGGCAACGGCTTGGCGAGGTCCTTCGCGATCGGGCGATCGAGCGCGAGCACCTTCTCGTCGACGAGCTGCAGCACCGTGTACGCGAACACGGTCTTGGTCAGCGACGCGCCGTACATGACCGTATCGGTGCGCAGCGGCTCGCCACGTGCGTTGCGCTCGCCGTAGGCGCGCACGTCGCGCACGCGGCCGTCGTCGACCGTCGCGATCGCGAGCCCGCGCGCGCCGGTCGCGGCCATCGCACGCGCGGCCATCGCGTCGAGTGCGGCCGTCCCGGGCATGGTGGACGCGACGGATGGCGCGGCGATCGCGAACGAGGACGTCGTCGCTCCCGCAAGGGCACATGCCACGAGAAAGGCACGCACCGCGTGCGGCGACGTGCAGGAGGAGGTGGATCGCATCACGGCATGCTCCGGCTCGGGGAATGCCCGTGATGACGCGCGACGGCAACGAACCTTACATGCCATCGCACCGCCGGACGCATGCAACGGATTCCGCCATGGTCGTGGCGACGCAAGGCTGGAAGTCGATAGCCTGGGGTCAGGTTCATTCTCCCGGCGCATCGCCGCAGCGTGGGGTCAGGTTCATTTTCCCGGCGCATCGCCGCCTGCTCGTGCGCGACGCGTCGCGGGAAAATGAACCTGACCCCATGTCGTCGGACCCATATCGTCACCAGTACGCCGGAGCACGAGTCGCGTTTGGCCAAGGGCATTCGCCAACGCACCGCTCCCTGACGATGCAGAGCGCGGGACGCAAAGTGCCCTCCGATGGGCAGGAAGCCGTGCAGCGGGTTCGGCTCGCGACACCGGGTTATGGCGGAATGGGGTCAGGTTCATTTTCCCGGCGTGCCGACGGCTGCTGATCCGAAATGCCTCACGGGAAAATGAACCTGACCCCACGTCGTGCCATGTCGTGACCGCGGGTCGGCGCGCGTCGAACCTGTTCCCGACGGACGACGCCGGCGGCTCGATGTAAGGTTCGACATCCCCACGCGTCATGGCGTACGAAATCCCGTGGAGCCCTCGATGCGATGCCCGTTTCCTATCCTCCGGCGTTTCTCGCGCGGACGACAGCCGTGACTGATGGCCTCGACGCGTCCGGTTCGCCCGATGCCCTCGCGCGCCTCTACGGCGATCTCGTGTTCCGCGCCGCGTATCGCGTGCTCGGCGAGGCCGACGGCGCAGAGGACGTACAGCAGGACGTGTTCCTGCGTCTCGTCGAGCAGCCGCCGCGCGACGTCGCCTCGTGGCCGGCGTTCCTGACCGCCGCGGCGGTGCGTACCGCGATCGACCGGCGACGCCGCCGCCAGCGCTGGCAAAGGCTGCTGCCGTCGTGGCTGGCCCAGGCACCCGCCGCCTCTGCCTCGGCCGAACAGGCCGGCCTCGACGAGGAGCGTGCACGACGCCTGCGCAGCGCGCTCGGACATCTGTCGGCGCGCGAGGCGCAGTGCTTCAGCCTGCGCTACTTCGAAAGCATGCCGGTCGCCGACATCGCACGTGTGCTCGGCGCCAACGCGAACAGCGTCAACGTCGCGCTGCACCGCGCACGCCAGCGCCTCGAAGCCCTGCTCGGCGACACCACTCCGGAGGACCGGCCATGAGCGACCACGACGAGCTGTCCGTCCCGCTCGCACGCGCCGTCGACACAGCGTGCGACGTCCCCGCCGACGCGACCACGCGCGCGTCGCAGCGTCTGCACGCACGCCTCGCCGCGGCTCCGCGGCGCGCGCCACGCCTGCGTCTCGCCGCCGCCTTCGCGACCGCGGCGGCCGCACTTGTCGTGGTGGTTGCGGGCTTGCTGCCCGTCGCGAACGACGGCGTCGCCTTCGCCGCCGTGCAGGCGCATTTCCGCACGTTCCGCACCTTGCGCATGGATGTCACGACCTCGGTCGACGACCGCGTCGTGCAGGCCACGCACACGTTCGTCGATGCCTACGGCGCGACACGCACCGACATCGGCACCCAGCTCAGCGTCGTCGTCGATCCCGAGCGCGGCCGCGTGCTCATGCTGATGCACGAGGCACGCGAGGCGAGCGTCACGTCGATCCCGCGTGGCGTGCGCCCCACGGCGAGCGGCGAGCCCGACTGGCTCGAGGAACTGCGCACGTTCAAGGGCCGCGCGACCCCGCTCGCCGAGGCGCGCACGATCGACGGCGTCACCGCGCAGGGCTGGACGTTCGAAGCCCGTGGCACGCAGGTGACGCTGTGGGCCGATGCCTCGGGCCTGCCGCTCGCGATGGAGCTTCCCGGCCCCGGCAGCGTGCGCATCGACATGCGATTCACGTTCGATGTCGAACCGCGCGCAGGACTCTTCGATACGGAACCGCCCGCCGATTACACGCTCGCGCCGGTCGACGAGGACTGAGCACGCGCGTCACCACGGCACCACGCGCACGCCATCGCCGCCGAACGCGACGCGCGTGTCGAGACCGATGGCATCCAGGAACGCCTCGTCGTGCGAGACCACGACGAGCGCGCCGCGCCACGTGCGCAGCACATGCTCGAGCGCGAGCGCCGACGGCAGGTCGAGATGGTGGGTCGGCTCGTCGAGCAGCAGCAGTCCCGGCGCCGGTGCCGCGTAGAGCAGGCCCGCGAGCGCGGTCTTGAGGCGTTCGCCACCGCTGAGCCGGCCCGCCGGAACATCGACCGCTCCGCGTGGCAGGCCGAGCAGCGCGAGCTTCGTGCGCGCCTCGGCCTGCGTCGTCGCGGGATTCGCCGCGAGCAGATGGTCGAGCGGCGACATGTGCGGATCGAGCACGCCGAGCCGCTGGTCGAGCCGGGCGACCGGCACGTTCACGGCGCACACGCCGTCCAGCGGTTCCAGCCTGCCCGCGAGCACGCCGAGCAGGGTCGACTTGCCGCTGCCGTTCGGACCCGTCACGCCGATGCGCTGCGCACCGCCGATCACGAGATCGATCGCGCGGTGCGTGGCGACGCCGTGGGGTAGAACGGCACCTTCGAGCCGTGCGACCACGCGGCGCGCCGCGGCCTCGGCCACCGGCGCGAACAACGCGACCGGCACGTCGTCGTCGACGCGCGCGGCGGCTTCCGCCACCGCGGCCTCGAGAGCGACATGGCGCTGTGCATGCTCTCGCTCTCGCCGTCCTGCACTCGCCTCGCTGCGCTGGCGCTGCCCGCCGAGCAGGATCGGCGCCTGGTTGGCGTCACGTGCCTCGCGGGCACCACGCGTGCTGCGGCGCGCGGCGCGCTCGCGCTGCTCGTGCAGGGCCGCGACACCGCGCCGGCGCTCGAGCTTCGCCTGGTCGAGCTCGGCGACGGCCTGCTCGCGCTGCGCGCCCTGCCATGCGGCGTAGGCCGCGCAGTCACCGTCATGGTCGTGCACACCCGACGACGATACGGCGAGGATGCGGCGCATCGATCCGAGCAGCTCGCGATCGTGACTCACGACGACGAGGGCGCGCGTCCACGCCTGCAGGCGTTCGAGCCAGCGCACACGCTGCACGCGGTCCAGGTGATGCGTCGGCTCGTCGAGCACGAGCAGGTCGGCGTCGGCGAGCCATGCGCCCGCGAGCGCGACGCGCACGCATTCGCCGCCGCTCAGCGTCGCGGCGGGACGCTCGAGCGTGAACGCAGGCACGTCGAACGCATCGAGCACCTCGGCGAAGCGCTCGTGCAGGTCCCAGCGATCGCCGACGATGTCGAAATCGGCAGGGTCGACACTGCCAGCGGCGATGCGCGCGAGCGCGTCGACGACGCCACGCAGGCCGGCGAGATCGGCGACCGTCGCACCGGGTGTCGGCGCGACGTGCTGCGGCACGTAGTGCACGCGACCGCCACGCTCGACATGGCCGAGCGTCGGCGCGATCTCGCCGGCGAGCAGGCGCGCGAGCACGCTCTTGCCGACGCCGTTGCGGCCGACGATGCCGGTCGGGCGCGCGTCGAGGAGGAGATCGATCGGGGGAAACAGGCACCTGCCGTCAGGCAAGGTGAACGACGCGCCGTGCAGCGCGAACGAAAGTGACGTCATGCGGGACTCCAATGAAGCCGGAACGGATCCACCGCCGTGGCGGGGGATGGCGTGCGGGCCGTCGCAAGCGACGGCGGCTTCAGTGGCGCATCGGACGAACACCTCAGGAGCGTAACGAAGGCGCGCATCATACCGCTGCGCGCCGGGGGATGAGCACGTCCCGGCCATGGCCGGGACGTGCAGGTCTCACGCGATCACGCGGCCATCGTCGCGCAGTCGATCACGAATCGGTACTTCACGTCGCTCTTGACCATGCGGTCGTAGGCCGCGTCGATCTCCTGTGCGCGGATCATCTCGATGTCGGCGACGACGCCATGCTCGGCGCAGAAATCGAGCATCTCCTGGGTCTCGGCGAGGCCGCCGATCAGCGAGCCCGCGATCGAGCGGCGCTTGAAGATCAGGTTGCCGACGCTCGGCGACGGATGCGGATGCTCCGGCACGCCGACCAGCACGAGGGTGCCTTCGCGCTTGAGCAGTCCGGTGAACGCATCGAGCGAGTGACTCGCCGCGACCGTGTCGAGGATGAAATCGAAGCTGTTGGTGTGCGCGCGCATTTCCGAGGCCTCGCGCGACACGACCACCTCGTCGGCGCCGAGCGCGAGGGCGTCCTTGCGCTTGCTCTCGGAGGTCGTGAACGCGACCACGTGCGCGCCGAGCGCGTGCGCGATCTTCACGCCCATGTGGCCGAGGCCGCCGATGCCGACGATGCCGACCTTCGAGCCCGGGCCGACCTTCCAGTGGCGCAGCGGCGAGTACGTCGTGATGCCGGCGCACAGCAACGGCGCGACCGCGGCGAGCTGGTCCTGCGGGTGATTGATCTTGAGCACGAAGTGCTCGTCGACGACGATGCCCTGCGCGTAGCCGCCGAGGGTGTGGCCCGGCGCGTCATGCGTCGGGCCGTTGTAGGTGCCGACGAAGCCGCCTTCGCAGTACTGCTCGAGGCCTTCGCCGCAGGACGGGCACGTGCGGCAGCTGTCGACGAGGCAGCCGACGCCGACCGTGTCGCCGACCTTGAAGCGCGTCACCTCGGCGCCGACCGCGCTGACGTGGCCGACGATCTCGTGGCCCGGCACGCACGGGTATTGCGTGCCGCCCCACTCGGAGCGTGCGGTATGCAGGTCGGAATGGCAGACGCCGCAATAGGCGATGTCGATCTGCACGTCGCGCGGACCGGGCGCGCGGCGCGCGATGTCCATCGGTTCGAAATGCGCGTCGGCGGCACGGGTACCGAAGGCTCGTGTGGTCATGGGATCACTCCTGGCTCAAGGGGGAAAGACGGGCACCGATCACGCGGACCGTGCGTGCGCGGCATCACGGGGCGATCGCGTCGCGGGCGTGGATCCCGCGGTACGCGACCGCGGCGGACAGCCGCCGGCGGGACCACCAGTGTGACCCAGCCACGGCCTGCGGATAAACCCGGGGCGCGCGCATGGACTTGTTATCGCGGCTCATCAAACCCGTTTGGCAACGCGCCGCGAAGACGTGGCGGCTGACGCTGTTTCCCTTCTCCCTCCGGGAGAAGAGCCTGCCCCGTACCCCGATATGGGGTGGCCAACAGGGCCGGATGAGGGTCCGGGATCGCGACGATGATCGGGTCTGGTCTCGATCCCGCACCTTCTCCCCAACCCCTCTCCCGGAGGGAGAGGGGCTCAAGCGCAACGTCACTGCAGGAGGACGCATCGAGCCTGTTCGGTCGCGCGACACCGAACGCCGGGAAACACCAGGCGACAGCCCGGCTGACGGCGCGACGCAGTCTGCGGATGTTCCCCAGACATCAGTGTGAGGCTCTCGGATGACACGACGCACTCCACATCCTCCTGTGCTGGTCCATGGCGCGATCCTGCCCTACGCTCGCGCTCCCACGACGGACACGCAGGGACCGCATGACCACCACAGGAGCGCCGGCAAGCCCCGACAACCTGTTCGACGCGATCACGCGCTGCGACCTCGGTGCGCTCGACGACCTGCTCGCGGCAGGCGCGGATGCTGACGAGATCGACCTGCACGGACATCAGTCCACGCCGCTCGCGTGGGCCTGCGCGCACGGCGACGAGGGTGCCGTGCGCGCCCTGCTCGCGGCCGGTGCACGCCCCGACACGGCCGCCAGCGCGCCGCCGCTCGTCGAGGCGGCCACGCACGGATTCGTCGACCTGGTCGTGCTGCTCCTCGAGGCCGGTGCCGATGTCGACGACGCCGACGATTCGGGTGCGACGGCGTTGTGGATCGCCGCGGCTTCCGGCTTCGCCGACATCGCACGCAAGCTCGTCGAGGCCGGTGCGGACCGCACACTGGCCGACCTCGACGGCGTGACACCGGCCGACGCCGCGCGCGCCGCGGAACATGCGCAGCTCGCCGCGTGGCTCGACGATCCGGCCTCCGTGCCGGCACGCAGCCCGGTATGGCGCGAAGGCCGTGACGCTGCACGCGCCACAGCCGAGGCGCGCCGCCTGCAGGTGATCGACGCCGCGATGGGCACGCCGGCCGCCGCAGCCGAGCCCGAGTGGACGTTCTCGGGCGGCATCGCGAAGAGCGCCTGGGTTACCCAGGACTTCCCGAGCGTCGCCGCGTCCGGAAACGTCGCCCTCGTCACGCGCATGCTCGACGCCGGCCTCGCTCCGGACTGGACCATGGCCGATGGTGGCGCGAGCGCCCTGATGCTGGCCGCACGCAGCGGCGAACGCGAGACGGTCGACGTGCTGCTCGCGCGAGGTGCCGACGCCAATCACCGCAACGCGCAAGGCCTCACGGCCTTGCACATGGCCCTGTTCAAGCCGTCCGCGCGACTGCATGGACCCGTCGTCGCGAGCCTGCTCGCCGCGGGTGCCGATCCCGATGCCGTCGATGGCGAAGGCCAGCGCCCGCTGCAGCGCGCGTTCGTGCACGGCATGGTCGAGATCGCCACGGCCTTGATCGATGCAGGCGCGGATCCGTTCCGCGCCGACCGTGCCGGCCGCACGCCCGCGGACTGGATACCGATCGAAGGCCGCAAGGCCGCGGCATTTCGCACGCTGCTCGAGGCAGCACGCGCAGTGCGATGAGTCTTCACCATCGCCGAAGCCGCGCCGAGATGACACGCTGCACATCCCATCCCCGCACAAGGAACGTGACATGCACCGCCATTCCCTGATCCGCGCGATCCTGTCGATCGCCCTGCTCGCCGGCACGGCTGCACATGCTGCCGACGCAACACCCGCCGCGCCGCAGGACAACACCGCACTCGCGGCCCTGCATGCCGCCGACCAGGAGGAGCGCAAGGCGCTGTTCCAGAAGCTGCCCGCCGAGCGTCAGGCGGCGATGGCGCAGATGGCGCGCCACGACGCGGAACGCCTGCGCGAGGTACGCCGCATGCTGCGCGACGGCGGGATCCGCACGGCGGCCGACCACTGGCGCGCGGCGTTCGTGTTCCAGCATGGCGAGGCCGACGACGACATCCGCCTCGCGTTCTCGCTCGGCATGATCGCCGCGACGCTCGCGCCCGAGCGCAAGGATTACCGCTGGATCGCCGCCGCAGCCTGGGATCGCCTGCTCGTGCGGCGCGGCCAGCCGCAGTGGTACGGCACGCAGTTCACGATGGATGCCGCGACCGGCAGGCAGGTCCAGTCGCCGATCGCCGAAGGCGCCGTCAGCGACGACGACCGGCAGGCCTTCAACGTACCGACGCTCGCCGAAAGCGCGCGCATGCTCGAGCAGATCAACGCGCCGCGCGATCCCTGAGGGCGGCGGTCGTCGGCACGAGCGCGCCATGGAATGCGCTCACGGGTCGTCGAACGTGCCGATGAACAACATGTCCGTCAGCATGACACGTCGACGATGTCATCCTCGGCGCCGAACGCCATCTCCATTGCGACCCTGACCAACGCGGGATAGGCGAACCAGTATTGCCTGCGCTCGGTGTCTCGCACGAAAGCCTCGCCGTAGTCCTCCGCGAACATCCGTCTTTCCACCGGCCGCAGACGCTCGCGGTCCGCGGCCAGCAGCGCGCGCCGGTGCCGCGTCATCAAGGCACGAAACCCTCCGAGCGTGGTGATGCCGAACCGCGCGAGTTCCGGCACGAGCTCGTCGAACGATGCCGTGCCGTAGGCGTTGCACTTCGGGAACACGCGGCGCATCACGCGATGCATGACCTCGCCGGACAAGGGCTGAGCATCGATCCTGCTGCGCGCCGGGACGTTCCTCATGACGATCTCCTTTCCATCGGGCACGACACGTCCCTCCGTGTGTCGAACGACACGGCGGCAGACCGTCAGCGATCCGCCATCACCAGGCAGTCCGTGCCCTCGAAGATCTCCGCGAGCGCGGTCTTCAAGGCCTCGTGCCGGGCTGGCGTCAGCGTGAAGTGGATCGTGATCTGGTCGATGCCGAGGGCTTCGGCGCCCTTTTCCGTGAGGCGGACGACCGCGCTCGTCGCGCCGAGTTCGAACGTGGCCACGCCACCGTAGGTCGATGCGCCCTGGTCGCACCACTCGATGTCGTAGGTGTCCATGCCGAGCCTGACGTCCTGCTCGTCGAACTCGAATGCGCGCTGGAACATCAGGTAGTTCGTCGGCGTGTACTCGTGGTCGGCGAAGCCGACGAAGTAGAACTCGTCGTCGGGCAGTTCGAGGACGACCGCCTTGGCCGTGAACGTGTGTGCTTCCATGTCGGATCAATCTGGATAGGACGCCCGTCGCGACGCCATGGACAGGATGCAATGCCTTCACGGCGAAGCCAAGAGATCGACCATGGCGCGTGCCATGCACATCCCGCAGTGAAAGCGTGACGGGCACGCGATACGAAACCCGTCACGCGATCATCGGCGCAGCGACCGCACACCCGCGTCGCACAACGACCACAGGCGCGCCAGCCGGCTTCAGCCCGGCGCTTCTGCGAGCCCGATGGATGCGAGAGCGGTGCGGCGACGCTTACGACTTCGGCACACCGCTCCACGATTTGCTCACGATCATCCACTGGCCGTCGATCTTCGACAGCGCGAGGTAGTCGAGCCCCTTCCAACCGGGATAGTCCAGCATCACCTTCACGACCGCCGCGTCTCCGTCCACATCGACGATCGCGTAGCTGCGCTTGCGCAGCGCCTCGTCGTCGGCAGGCTTGCCGGTGAATCCTTTCGCCCATTCTTCTGCCGTCTGTGTGACCACCTGCTTCCTGCCGGCTGAGTAACCGACGACCGTCCCATCCTTCCTGAGCACCTCGAAGACGAGACGTGGATCGCCGGATTCGAATCCACGCATCATCTTCTTCATGACGAGGTCCACCGCGTCACGATCACTGCCTTGTGCCATGACCGAGGCCGGAAGCAGCAGGAGGGTGACCGCCAGCACGAAGGAGCGCATCGACATGACCATGGTCAGGACTCCTTCGGCGTGAGCGTGCCGGTCCACGACTTGCTGATGATCTTCCACGTGTCATCCGTCTTCAGGAGCACGACGTAGTCGATGCCCCGCCATCCGGGATAGTCGAGCATCACCTTGACGGCCGCGAAGTTCTCGGCCACGTCGATGATCTCGTAGCGGCGTTTGCGCAAGGCTTCATCCGCCGCGGGCTTGCCGTTGAAGCCTTCGGCGAACTGTTCCCCCGTCCGCATGAGCAGCTCGCTGCCTCTGGCAGGCGAGTAGCCGATCATGACGCCGTCCTTGCGGAACACTTCTTTCGCCATCGCGTTGTCGGCCGTGATGTAGGCGCGCATGAAGGTCTGCATGACGCGGTCCACCGCCTCGCGATCACCGCCCTGGGCGAAGGCGGCAGCGGGAGCGAGGACGAACAGGGCACCGGCGATGACGAGGGATCGGATCGATGTTTCCATGGGTTTTCCTTGGTGGTGTTGAGGGCATGACGGGAACGGCGTGACGCCGTCGGGCGTCCGAGCAATCAGCCTTTCGAGGCGGGCTGGGTCGAGGGTCGAGCCGCACGCGCCCGAAGCACGGCGACGACGGCCTCGGCGACGGGCGTCGCGGAGGCGTAGTTCTGCCCCGTCACCACGCGGCCATCGACTTCGATGTGGGGCTCGTAGCCGTTCACGACGTGGAACGAGCCGCCACGGATCTCGACCGTCTTGCGGATCAGGAACGGGAACTGCCTGAAGTAGTCGGCGTCCTGCTCTTCGTGCTCTTCGGGATAGCCGCTGATGCGCTTGCCCGCGACGAGGTACCGGCCGCTGGCGAGCTTGAGGTTCACGATGCCCGCGGTGCCGTGGCAGACCGCCGAGACCACACCGCCGTTGCGCTCGTAGACCTGCATGGCGATGTCCTGCAGGAACGGATGCTCCGGCACGCCGTACATCGCGTTGCTGCCGCCGACGTAGTAGACGGCGAGGTATCGGCGCGGATCGATCTGCTCGGGCCGGGCCGTGTTGCGCAGCCCGGTCATGATGCGGGCGTCCTCGAGGCGTGGGCGCGTGTCCTTGTCGACATAGGCATCGAGGATCGGCACGTCACCGCCGTCGGGCGAGACGAAGTCGACCGCGTAACCCGCGGCATGGAACGTGTCCCAGGCGTTCACGACTTCGCCGAAGCTCACGCTGGCCGGAATCGTGGAGGTCCCGTGGACCTTGCTGCTGGCCACGATGAAGAGGATGCGATCGGGAACGCCGCTGGCCGGTGGCGCCGCGGAGGTCGTCGCCGCGGTTGCGACGGCGGCGATGCGTGTGGCGGGCGCCTGGCTCGACGGATGGTCGGCGACCACACCTTCGGCCGCATGGGCGCCCGGAATGACCTGCAGCCAGATGGACAGTGCGACGACGAGCAGGGATCGGATGACGCGGGATATCGGCATGGGCACGTGCTCCTGATGGGGAGCCCGGACACTATGCGATCCGTTTCAGATCAATGCATTGCCATCGATTTCAGGAGTGCTGGAACGCGTTTCAGGAGTCGCCCGCGGCCGCGCGGAACGCCGCCGGGGTACTCCCCTCCCACTTCCTGAAGGCGCTGTGGAAGGTCGACATCGACTGGAAGCCGGCTTCCTCGGCGACGTGCTCGAGCGGCTTCTCGGGCGACTGCCGCAGGAGCGTCTTCGCGTCGCGTACGCGCAACTGCGCGAGGTACTGCTTGAACGAGGTCTGGTTGTTGTCGTTGAGCAACTGGGACAGTCTCGCCTGCGGCATGCCGAGCCGGCGGGCGAGGCGCGGCAGCGTCAGCGCCGGATCCCGGTGCAGGCGCTCACGCGCCATCAGGTCGGCCAGGGCTTCGAGCTGCGTGACAGCCTCGGACTCGGGAATGCGCCGATCCTGATACGGCTCGATCGGCGCCTGCCCCGCGCGCAGGCGCAGGTAGACCAGCACACTCGCGGCGAGGACGAAGGTGAACGACAGCGCGCCGACGATGTAGGAGGTGTAGCCGGCCGTGTAGTACGCCGTCCAGATGATCCAGACACCGGCCAGCGAGCCTGGCAGCAACGGCCCGGAAGGCGTACCGCGATGCCGTGCGCGATGCAGGTACAACAGCGCCGACGCAAGCACGAGATAGCCCAGCCACGCGTAGTTGATGCCCGGCGTGATGACCCATCGCCATAGCGCGACGTTGTCGACATACGGAACGAGCACGTTCACGGCCACCGCGAGGCCCAGCACCACGGCGATATGCCAGCGGTCGATTTTTCCCGGACCCGAGGTATCGCCCTGGCTCGATCGCACGAGGAAGAACAGGCAGGGCCCGATCAGGAAACACGCGGTCAGGCCCAGCTGCAGCACGACCAGCGGAATGTCCGGCCAGAAGTGGAACGCCACGGACTTGCCCGTGCGCAGCCCGACCGCCAAGACCAGCAGCGCCAGCCAGCGCTGCGTGGGCTTGCCCTTCGCCGTCCACCAGAGGAACGACGCCAGGCCGATGCCATTGAAGGCACCGAGCATGGCGAAGAAGAACAGGAAGTGCTGGCTCAGCATGATCGGGGCATCGGAACGACGTGCCTTTCGGCGAGGTTATGAGGCAGCGCGGGACGGCGATGCACGGCGGGGAAGAGTACGTGGGACAACACGCCGGCATCACGACACCCGGCGCATCCCGCCCAGGGCATGCGAGGCTATGCGTCGTGCACCGCCCTCCCGACGATCATGTTCCCGAGAGGGGCTCACCGTGACCGCGCCGTGAGCGCCCGCGTTCCCTCGCCTTGGCCAAGCCTCGCCCGCCGGCTGATCGACCGGACACGTCGTTGCATGCGCAAGGGTATCGCATGCGCAACCGCCACGAATGGCGCCTCAAACTTCACCGGCAGAGGAGGGATACGATGTACGGAAAGCGTTTCGCCCTCCCCGTCGTCGAGGACCGCACCAACGTTGCCGACGCGCGCGTGCAGCCGCCCTGCGAAACCCTGCCGTTTCCCTCCCGTCCGGGAGAAAAGCCTTACCTGTGCTCCGACAAGCGGTGACCCGAAGGGCCGGACGAGGGCCTGGCCTCGCGCCGAGCCGTCCGCAAGCCAGCCTAGGGCTGCGCCGGGATCACGCTCTCGATCCACGCCTTGTAATGGCTCAGGCGCACGTTGCAGCTGATCTGGCCGTAGCGACCGAACCGGGTCCTGTCGCTGCCTTGGGCCGCCGTCCACGCCGTCAGTCCCGCCAGCCTCCATTCCTCGCCAACCTGCACGAGCACGGGCCCGCCGCTGTCACCGCTTCCAGAAGCGCCCTCGAGCGGCAGGCCTTCCGGTGGCGCATCGAACACATAGCAGAACCACCGCTCGTGCGCGCTCGTGACCGTGTTGTAGGCGTGTCGAAGCTCGGTGCAATGCGGGCTGTCGAGGCCAAATCCCTTCTTACCCGTACCGGTCGCGCCCTTGCCGATGATGCGCACGGTCTGGCCGAACACGTCGTCACCGCCGTGGAGCGTGGCGGGCACGACGTCCGTGACCGGTTGCGCGAGCTTCACGAGCGCGATGTCGTCCGTGGACGAGATCCGCGCGACGAACAGCGTCCAGTCCCACGTGGCCATCGCACGGTCGGTCAACTGCTGCGGCGGCTTGCTGTAGCCGGGATGCAGGACGATGCGTTCGACCTCCCTGGGCGTGCCGGCCAGCGTCACCTGCTTCACCTCGGATTGCCACGTGACCGTATGCGCCGCCGTGACGATCCATTGCGGCGCGATCAGCACGCCGTGCCCTTCGCCCGGCATGTCGGCGAGAGCGGGAAAAGCCGAAGCCTCGATGCGGTACGTCGCATCGTCGATGTCGTCGCGGATGACGATGGCCTGAGCGCTGGAGCATGCGCCCAGCAGGGCGAGCAGAAGAATACGTTTCATGGGCGATTCCTTTCGTGAAGCGTCAGGCGGCGCGAGTTTCAGGTGGCGCCACGGCGGGAGCCGGCACCGCGACCAAGGTTGACGGCATCGCATCGAGCACCGCGCGTGACGCGATGCTGCGGGACATGCCATGGCGCCGCTTCGCCGATCACTCTTTCGGCTTGTCGGCCTGAAGCTTGACGTTGATCAGCTCGTAGAAGGGAGACGACGGGGGCGCAGGATAACGCCTGCCCACCATCTGCTCCTCGTAACATGCAAGCGCCTCGTGGCGAGGCATCACGAGGAACTCCGAGACCGTGCCGTCCGCAGCGATGACGACGACGGCATGAAACGCCTTGATGCCTTGTTCCTTCGCAAGCCCGGAGCATGCCTTGGCCACGTCCTTCCAGAAGGTGTTGTGGACCGCGATCAGTTCGCGCTCGTAGGACTTGCCCGGCTCGACCTTGACGAGCGCGAGGTGCTCGTTGGCGATCCGCGACCATCGATCTTCGTACGACTCGTCGGCCGCCATGACAGCGTGTGAAGCGACGAGAGCCAGGAGCAGCAAGGAACGCGACATCGATGTCCTCCTTGAGAGCGGTGCGATGCAGGGTTTGCGACGTTGTAGCGAGGTACCGGAGCGGCGACAAGCCGGGCGGGCCATCGATCGCCAGGATATGCAGGTGGTCATGCGCAACCTGACACGGCTGCTGTGGAACTACTTTGGGGCGGGCAACGCATTCAGATTGTCCATGTCCGAGACGATCAACCAAGGTCCGCCGGGTTCGCGGCGCAACGTGAGCGTGAACTTGCCGACATCGCCGGGTGCGTCGCCGAACCCGTAGGCCCCGATGATGGAGCCGACCGTGTCGCCTGCGGAGAACGCGAGCGCGCGCAGCCGCAAGATTGCGCCGCCCTGTCCCTCGTAGGCCGCCTGGATGGCCGCGCGCCCGCGCACCGGAGGGCGATGGCCTTGCAGCACGAAGCCGTCTTCCGCAAACAGCGCGGCAAGGGCCTTGGCGTCACCTGCGCGCCACCCGCGCTCGTAGTCGCGCAGCACGCGACCCAGTTCCGGCGGTAGCACCACGCCGGGAAGCTCGGCGGGTTGCACGGCTTTCGGAATAGCCCGTGCGACCGATGGCGGCGACGGCGCGGACATCGTGTCCTCGATCCATGCCATGTAGTGGCTCAACCGGACGTTGCAGGTGACCTGCTCGTAACGACCGTAGCGCGCCTTGAGCACGTGGCCGTGCACGACCTTCCACGAGGCGAGTCCCGCCAGCTGCCATCGATCGCCGACCTCGACGAGCACGGGGCCGCCACTGTCGCCGTTGCCGAGCGCGCCTTCGAGCGGCAGTGCCGAGGGCGGCTCATCGAACCGATAGCAGATCCAGCGATCGTAGGCGCTCGTGATGGCGTTGTAGGCGCGGCGAAGCGCGGTCCGATGCGAATCGCCGAGGGCGTATCCGTCGGCACCATTGCCGGTGGCGCCCTTGCCGACGAGCTCGACAACCTGGCCGGGCTTGACGCTGTCCTTGTGGAGCGTAACGGGTGCGATGTCCGTCACCGGCCTGGCCAGGCGGATCAGCGCGATGTCGTCGGAGGTACCGAGGAACACCGCCAGCAGCATCGCTTCGCCGGTCGCCATCGCCGGCTCGATCAGTTCCTTCGGCAGCGTGCGATAACCGGGATGGACCACGACGCGCTCGACGTCGACATCACGCCCGTTGATCGACACCGTCGCGAGTCGCGCGTGCTCTGGAATGGTATGTGCGGCCGTGATGACCCACTGCGGTGCGATCAGTACGCCGTGCCCCGCACCGGGCATGTCGACGAGCGCCGGAAAGTCGGAGGCGGGAATCCGGTACTTCGCGTCATCGACGTCGTGCCGGATGACGAGGGCGCTGGCCTGGGTCGACCACACGAGGACGAGGATGAGAAGCAGGATGCGTGGCATGCGGACTTCCGTGGAATCGATGCCCGGACCGGCCCGGTCCGCGACGTGGGCCGGATGAGGCGTCAGGCGGTCGCGGCCGAAGCGTGGACGAGCCGGGCGGGCAAGAGTGGCATCCCGATGCGCCACGACGCCAGACGCCGGCGTGTCAGCGCCACACGCACCACGTCACGCCGGCAGATTCGACCGTATCCGCTCGACGGTTTTGGACAGATCTATCGCAGGCACGCGAACGCGTTCGCGACGCCGCGCGTCGTCGCCCGCGTCATGCACGGTTCCTCGTTCACGCCCCGCGCCGTCGAACGTGGCGAGCTGAGGCGGACCGATCCCCCAGTCGCTGCCCTTCTGCCGCGGCACCACGTGGAAGTGGAAGTGCGGCGTCTCCTGCCCGCTGTAGACCCCGTTGTTCTGGAACGTGAGGATGCCGAGCGGCCGGTACGTCGCGACGAGCGCGTGAGCGACCCTTCTGGCCGCGGTCATGACCTCGGCACACTCCTCGGCCGTCAGATCGAGCAGCAGCGCGACATGCCGACGCGTGATCACGCAGCACTGGCCCGTCTCGAACTGCCACGGGTTGATCACGGTCAGCGTGTGCTCGCCTTCGTCGATGATCTTCCAGGGCTCGTCACGCGCGGCCACGCAGAGGTCGCAGGGGTCTCGTACGGGGAGTTCGATCATTCACCCTCTCCTGCCTGCACGTGGCCTGCACGGCCGACACGCGCGTTGCGGCGCGCAGGAGAACGGCGACGAAACGCCTGCCGCGCGAGCGCCCCCGCGCAAAGGCCATCGATCTCCATCATCGCGCGATGCTCTTGTAGATACCCGGATACATGTCCGAGTGCATCATCTCCACGTCGCCATTCATGCCCACGACCAGGGTCCTGTAGGCACCGCCGGAAGGGCGGCCCGCAGCCGTATCGAAGAAGACCATGTAATAGAAGCCCATGTACTTGATGCCCCGCGCCTCCGCCTGCAGCGTGCCCTTGCGCGTCGCCAGCAGGTTGGCTTCCGATCCTGCAAGCGAATCCATGATGTCGTTCTGAAGCACGGGCAGATCGGCCGGATGCCCCGCCGTGGTGTATCCGTTCCGCCTCACGAAAGTCTCGGCGAGCTCGATCGCAACGCGATCGGACGTCGTCAGGGGAAGCTGCGAATAGACCAGATCGAACGAGATGGAAGAGCCAAAGTAGATGCCCGGAAGGGCGGTCGCCACGGCCGCGACCACGAAGATGATCGAGACCCATGTCCGCCGCCGGCGGCGACGCATCAGACGATTCGCCGTCGCGATCGCGAGCACCAGCGCCACGGCCGAGCCGAGCAGCATGAGCACCAGTGTCGCGTTCTCGATCGTCGCCAACGACTCATCGGGCAGCCCGAGAGACATCACGAAGCGCGGCCAGTGGAAGAAGCCCAGCACCGCGCCCAGCGACACCATCAGTGTCACGATGAAGAGGACACCGACGCCACGAGTCGAGGCGACGGCCGTATCGGGCGACACTCCGGACTGACTTGGCATGGCCCTGCCCCTCCCTTCGCTCCACGCCGCTGCCAGCGGCAAGGCCGATGAATCGTCTACTTGTCCTTGATGACGGTGCCATGCTCGAGCGCAAGGCGCCAGACACCGTCGCGACGAATCCACACCGTGGAGTAGCGCTCATGGAACGAGAACTCGTCATCGGACACGCGAGCGCGCCCCGTGAAGCGGCCTGTCAGGATGGCCGTGTCGCCGTAGATCCTTACCGAGACCTCGTCACTTTTCCCCTCGAGGACATCGACGGCACCGGACGCCAAGGACTGGATCTGCCGGGCCTTGTCGCGAACGACGCCACCGGGACCGATGTAGGTGAACTCGGGAAGATACAAGGCATCGAGCACGGACGTATCCGCTGCCACGATCGCCCGTTCGTAGCTGCTGTTGGCCTCGAGAAGATCCTTCTCAGAGTCACCGTCCGATGCAAGTACGTTGGCGAGAGGCGCCAGGAGGACGAGCAGCACGCATGTGTGCCAATGCTTCATACGATACCTGTGCCGGCAGGAATACTCGCAACATTCAGGTCGGTTGACTACCAAACCGAAGTAACTACCGCGTCGGCTTGAATGAATTGTTAGCCATCAAGCTGGCTTTTGTCTGAGTCCAACTCAATCAGGAGATCCCTAATCTCAGTGCGATTTGAAGCTGAACCTGTTTGGCTCATCTGGGCAAGCTCTTCCACTAGCCTGACGAGTTTTTCGGCACGGGTTCCTGGCTGTGGAGACCAAGCGGTAGCGCACTTTCCGCGGTACCTGAATATGTATGTGGTTCCATCTAGACCCAAGGCAGGGTCTGCATCTGCGATCTCTATCTCACTGCCAAGGACTAGAACGATGTGCTTCCCAAGTTCCGTATTTATAGGAAGAGGTTGAGATAGCTCAAAAGTAGGTCGCGCTTCTTGCTCTCTATTTGGATAAGCCGATGAACCATTAGGCGGAGGAGGTGGTGGTGGATAATTGAACCCCAACTCTCCCGTATAGCTACGCATGGACGTCTCGGAGATCCGGATTCCAATTGAAGTGGAAAATGACGGAATAATTTCTACCCCAACTTCATTGGCGCCTAATGGGAGAGGTTCAACATCCGGCGGATAGAAGTCGCCTTTACATGGCACTAGGCGAGCCTTGTAAAGAGCCATCTTCTCTGATCGGACCTTGTTTAAGCGATCCTTCCTTTGATCTAGCTTATCGGTGACGATCGAGAACGCCACAAATAGCCCCAGTAAGAGGACAGCAGGGGCGGTCATGAATAGCACGCGCTTCATTCTGAATCTGGAATACGGCATTGCTTGGTCTTGATGGCTAACGCTTGAATTAAGCCGCGCCGAGAGGCGGCGCCGGCTTGAATGAATTGTTAGGCATCATTTGCACCTACCTGTGACCAACGTACCTCAAGACTTGACCACTCCCCCGGCTCGGCTTGGCAATCTGCTGCGCGGCAGAACTCCGCACGGACGGTTGCCACAGGCGCCAATGATCCGACAGGAGTGAGATCAAACAAATCTACTGCATCATCTGAGCCGTGGATGTCCAGCATCCTGGACTTGAAGGTGTGTGGTTTTCCGCCAAAGAGCGCCACCCCTTCTCTAGGGCCATCGTAGAAGTCGATCAGCTCAATGACTTTCTCAAAACCGTCCATGACGCCTAACTAGATGTATGCCGGAGAAATCCGGGCTATCCCCCGCATCATCCGAGCGCCCGCACGGTGCGTCAAGCAGATTCGCCTTTCGGAACATGATCTTGCGCATCGCCCACCTCAACGTCCTGTGGTCCGTCTCCGCGGATATCCAATGGAAAGCGGTGATATCCGGATATCTCCCGATCCGAGCGGGCCATCCCGCAGGCGTGGCGGGCACGGCATCGCGATGTGGCTGGGGCTCGTCGACGCCCGCGACAGCATGACAGGTCGCTGCCCCAGCGGTGACGCGATCTTCTCGCCCCGCGCATCGCTGATAGGCCCCACCCCATCGCATCGCTTGCGTGGTTGTAGATCGAACGAGTGGTGGCATCCGGCCGTGTAAGCCGCCTTGACGCGCGCCGCTCGCGGCACCGACCATCGAAGCGGGGACAACAGGGGAATCACGATGCACGATCGCAACCGTCGTGTGGGGCGTCGATGCGCGGGGACGGGGGCTGCCGCCATGGGCGTGCTGGCCATCGGCCTTGCGCTGGGTGCGCCGCCAGCCGGCGCGCAAGGCATCACGATCGACGGCGGCAGCCGCTGGCAGGCCGATGGCGCGCGCCATGCGCTCGATTGCACGCCGCTGACGAATGCGGGCCAGCTCGACGCGGACAGCGGCACGTTCGACGCGATGGGCGGCTTCGCCAACAGCGGCCAGGCCAGCGCGACGACGGCGATGCTGCGCGTCGGCGGCGACTGGGCGAACAGCGGCACGTTCGCGGCGGGGCAGTCGTCGGTGCAGCTGGTCGATGCCTGCAACGCCAACGCGGCATCGATCACGGGCGCGACGAGCTTCGCCTCGCTGTCGTTGAGCGGCAACACCGGCAAGCTCTACGCGTTCGAGGCGGGTGCCACGCAGTCGGTGCAGCAGTCGCTCGTGCTCGCGGGCGGACCGGCCGCACGGCTCGTCATCCGCAGCACGTCGCCGGGCGTGCAGGCGAATCTCGCGCTTGCGATGTCCGGCACGCAATCGATCTCGCGCATCGACGTCGCCGACATGCGCGCTCCCGACGATGCGGCCTATCTCGCGCAAGGCATGCCGGCGCAGTTCGACTCGATCGACTCGGGCAACAACACGCGCTGGTTCGGCGATTTCCTCGGTTCCGTCGCACTGCCGACGCTGTCGGCCGCGATGACCGCATTGCTCGCACTGCTGCTCGCCGCGCTCGCGTGGCGCCACACCACCGCGCGCCAGCGCCGGGGTGACGCATGACTTCCCTTCCCTCTTCGATGCCGGCGGCCAATGCCATGACGAATCGCTCTCCACGCATGCCCACGCTGCGCCCCCTCGCGAGCGCGATCGCCGTGCTCGGATTCGCCACGATCGCGACGAGTGCGCAGGCCCAGATCGTCGTCTCGCCGCGCGCGGGCTCGAGCTTCGAGGTTCGCAACCAGGCCGGCCAAGCCGTGCTCGTGGTCGAGGAAGCGGGCCGCATCCTGATCCCGGGCCTCACCTCGGCCGCGCCGGTCGACCGGGTGCTGTGCTTCTCGGCGGCGACGGGCGTGCTCGGGCCTTGCGCGGGCGGTGTCGGTGTCGGCCCCACGGGTCCTGCCGGCCCCGCCGGTGCCACGGGCGCAACGGGACCGACAGGCCCTGCCGGTTCGGTCGGTGCGACGGGTGCCGCAGGCCCTGCCGGACCGACAGGCCCGACCGGTGCTGCGGGCGCGACAGGCCCCGCAGGCCAGGCCGGTGCCACGGGTGCCGCAGGCCCTGTCGGCATAACAGGTCCTACCGGCCCCACAGGCCCCATCGGTCCGGCCGGCGAGCCAGGTCCGCCCGGACAGCCGGGCGCGAACGCGACGGTGAGCACGCTGCACGCGGTCGGCACCGCCGCGCGCACCAACGTGACGAGCAACGTGGCCACCGTCCAGCCCGGCCTGACCCTGACCTTCACGCTCACGCAGCCGACCTCCGTGATCGTGATCGCGACGATCGGCGCGAGGAACACGACCACCACCGGCGGGGCCGTGGCCGTCGTCGACAGCGTGATCTACGCCAACGGCGCCTTCCTGCCCAACGGAGGCTGGAACCGCTTCTCGGTGGTCAATCCGAACGGCAGTTCCGGCGTCGCGACCAATACGATCAACACGACCGTCGCGCTGCCGGCGGGCACGCACACGGTCGACCTGCGGACGTTGCGCAGCTCAGGTGCCGCGACGGTCGACATCGGTGGCAACGCTGCCGTCGACGTGAACGCCGGCGAGCTCACGATCGTGATTCCGCAATGAGCGCGCATGTGAGGGACGCCGCCGCGCAAGCCCGCGTGGCGAGATCATGGCCACGACGCGACGCTCGACCGTCGCACCTCGCGATCGCCATCGCGCTGGCTTCGCTGCCGGGCTTCGCGATCGCGCAGGTGGCGACGCCGCGCGCGGGAACAGGATTCGAGGTGCGCGACGCCGCGGGCAACCTCGTGCTCGATGCCCGCGAGTCGGGAGCGGTCTCGATACCCGGTGCCGCCGTTGCGGCGCCGGCCGATCGCCTCGCCTGCTCCGACGCCTCCACGGGCGCGCTCGGCAGCTGCCTCACGGGTACGCTGCCGGGCCCGACCGGTGCCGCGGGACCTGTCGGCCCCACGGGCGCCACGGGCGCGGCAGGTTCCCCGGGCCTTCCCGGCACGGCAGGCGCGCAAGGCCCGACCGGCCCCATCGGCCCTCAAGGTCTGCAGGGAGCGACCGGTGCACAAGGCACGGCGGGCGTTCCGGGAGCGGTCGGCCCCACCGGGCCGGCAGGTCCCGCCGGCAACGCGGGCAACGCAGGTGCTACCGGACCCGGCGGCGACGCCGGAGGCATAGGCGCAGCCGGTCGCGGCATCACCGTGCATCACGCGCGCGGCACTGCCGGACGTCTCGCGGTCTCGAGCGACACGCCGACGGTACAACCCGGCGTGTCGGTGACCTTCACGCTCGCCCAACCGTCGACGGTGATGATGTGGGCCTCGATCGGCAGCCGCACCACGCAGACGGCAACCGGTCTGAGTGCGATCGTGGACATGACGCTCTACCTCGACGGGACGCCCGTGCCGGGCGCCAGCCGCTTCACCACCCTCAACGGCACGTCGAGCAACGTGTTCGGCACCGGTGCGCTTACAACGGCGAGGAGCATGGTGGCCGGCACGCACACGGTCGAGCTGCGCACGGCGCGTGTCGAGGGCAGCGTCCCGGTCGATATCGGTGGCAACGGCACGTTGGATGTCAATCCCGGCGAGCTGACCGTGCTCGTGATGCCGCCGTGACGGAACGCGATCACGCACGCTGCGCGCGATCCCGCTTCGCATCCTGCCGCGGCGGCTGCCCGAAGAAGCGGCCGTACTCGCGCGTGAACTGCGAGGCGCTCGCATAGCCGACGCGCGTCGCGGCCTGACTCGCGGCGAGTCCGCCGCCGAGCATGAGGCGGCGCGCCTCGACGAGGCGCAGCTGCTTCTGGAACTGCAGCGGCGACAGCGACGTCGTCGCCTTGAAATGGCGCCGGAACGCCGACGGGCTCATCTGCGCCGCGGCGGCCAGGCGCTCCGCAGGAATCGTCTCGCGGAAGCCCGTGCGGATCAGGTCGATCGACGCGGCGATGCGGCGCGTGTGGCCGTGCGGCGTGGCGAGCGCGCGCAACGCGGGACCGTGCGCGCTGCGCAGCAACCAGTAGTGCAACTCGTGCAGCACGCCCGGCCGCACGAACGGCTCGGCCTCGGGCGCATCGAGCAGACGTACGAGGCGTGACGCGCAGCCGAGGATGTCGTCGTCGAGCGGTGCATCGAACACGCTTGCGGCTACGGACTGCTGCATGTGAGGTGTTTCAGCGAGGCGCGCTTCTATCGCATGCAGCACCGCGAAGTCGAGCTCGATCGCGACCGCGAGGTACGGCGCCTCGACGCTGGCCTCGACGATGTGGCCGACCACGGGCAGGTCGATGCCGACGATGACGGCCTGACCGGCGCGCGCGAGACGCGTGTCGCGTCCGATCGTCATGCGCTTGGCCCCTTGCAGCACGAGGCAGACCAGCGGCCGGTAGACCGAGCGCATCGGGCCCGCCAGCGCACGCACGCGCATCATGCGCAGGCCCGGAACGTTCGTGACGACGAGGCCGTCGGCATCCGCATGCGCGTCGGCATGGCGACGCACGGTGCGCAGGAGGTCGGTCATCGCGAGGTCGTCGGTCACGGGGCGGCAGTCTACGCGGCCCGCCGCGCGCGCAAGGCCGCCTGGCGCGGAACGGGCAAGCCTGCGGTCGGAATGGGCAACTTCGATCGTTGCGAGGCACGTCTACTCTGCATCGTCGCGATGTCGCGAAGACCCACGAGGAGCCGCATGACCCCGACCGACCACGACCTCACCTCGCCCACGCGCCGCCGCGTGCTCGCCGGTGCTGCAACGCTTGCACCTGCGCTGCTCGCCGCAGGCAGCCTCGCCAGGGCGGCCGGCGACGATGGAAAGATCACCGCGACACCGTCGACACGCAGCGCGCTCGTCACCGGCGCCTCGCGCGGCATCGGCGCGGCGATCGCACGGCGGCTCGCCCGCGACGGCTTCCGCGTTACCGTGAACTACCTCGGCCGACGCGACGAGGCGACCGCGGTCGTGCGCGCGATCGAACGCGACGGCGGCACCGCCGCAGCCGTACAGGGCAACGTCGCCGATGCCGCCGCGGTCGCCAAGCTCTTCGACGCGCATGCCGCCGCATTCGGCGGTGTCGACGTGGTCGTCAGCAACGCCGGCATCATGCGCCTCGCGCCGTTCCGCGAGATGTCCGACGACGATTTCGACCGCATGCTCGCGGTGAACGTGAAAGGCAGCTTCAACGTGATGCGCGAGGCCGCTCGCCGCGTGCGCGACGGCGGCCGCATCATCACGCTGTCGTCGAGCATCACCCAGCTGCGCACGCCCACCTACGGACCCTACGCCGCGAGCAAGGCCGCGCAGGATCTGTTCGCAAGCGTGCTGGCCAAGGAACTCGAAGGCCGCCGCATCGCCGTCAACGCGATCGCGCCGGGTGTCGTCGACACACCGCTGTTCACGCAAGGCAAGACGGCGCAGCAGATCGAGGGCTTCGTGCAGCGCACGCCGCACAAGCGCCTCGGCACGCCCGACGACATCGCCGGCGTCGTGTCGATGCTGTGCAGCGAAGACGGCGCGTGGATCAACGGCCAGGTCGTCTACGCGAACGGCGGGATCGTCTGACGCAAGATCCGGGTACAAGGCCCGGGGTCAGGTTCATCTTCCCTTTGCAGCACGTCGTGAACCGATGCGCCGCTCGAGAAAATGAACCTGACCCCAAGCTTCGGCACTTCAGCGCCGCGCCGGCTTGCTCCCGAAGAACCGTCCCGCGATGTCACGCGCGAGCACCTCGGCCTGCACGAGCGTCGCGACGGGCTCGGCGTCGACGCGCTGGCGCACGACGTGGAGACCGTCCACGTCCCACAGGTCGAGTACTTCGAGCACGTAGACGCCGCCGGCACGCGCCGCGATCGTCGCGGACCAGCGTCGACCGTCGAGCATGCCGCTACGCACATGCGGTGCCGCCTTCGGCTCGTGTGACATGACACCCCTCCCCTGTCTGGGGTCACGTTCATTTTCACATGCGCCGCTCACGATCGCGCGAATCCATGCCGAAAAAAAAATCAACCTGACCCCATGCGTTGAGGGGCGGAAGCTGGCTTGCAGCGCTCCTGCGCCTTCGAGCAAGCTCGCACCATGGACCTCGCTCCCGCGCTGCTGCTCGCCCTTTTCGCGGTCAATGCGATCGCTTCGATCGCGGTCGCGTTCGTGCGTGGCAGCACGTCGACCCAACGCAAGCGGCAATGGGCGCTGATCTGGTGCGTCCCCGTGTTCGGCGCGACGGCGAGCATGGTGTTCGCGATGATCGAGACCGCGAACGCGCAGCGCGCACGCGGCGAGGTCGCTGCCGACCACCACGGTGACGAACCGGGCTTCGTGCCGATCGGCGGTCTCGACAGCTGCCCGGCCGACGCGTACGGAGGCGGCTCGGGACACTACGCCGGCGATGGCTGCGGCGGAGGCGATGGTGGAGGTGACGGTGACGGCGGCGGCGGTGGAGGCGGGGGCGACTAGGTCGTTCTTCGCTCCTGCCTGTTCGCATGCGGGACACGATGTTCCGTCACCCGAGGTCACGGCATCTGCTGGATGCGAGGCCGCAAGGCATCGTGGTTGGACGCGTCCCGACGGAGAGCCGATCACGTGATCGAGACATCGAACGCTCCACGGCAAGCCGACGCACAGTGCGTCCGCGGCGCATCCTTCCGCTCCGCGTGCAGGACAGGCGTCGCTGCCTTGCTCGCCTTGACTTGCGGCACGGCCGCTTCTTCCGACAGGGATATCGAGCGCGATCTCGCCAGATTCCCGGGGCGGGAGGAACCCGACTTCAATCCCGAGCGCACGGCCGCACTCGCCGTCGTCAGCCGTGACGATGTCGAAGAAGGCGGCTACGCCCACACGCTGCTGCTGCGCGATGTGGCACGCGGCACCGACGCGGAGATCCTGGCCTTCGCACGCCACATCTCGGTCGGTTGGCATCCCGACGGCGCGCTGTTCTTCGTCAACGATCACGAAGGCAGCGACACGACGAACTGCCGCGTGGGCCGGCGCGACGCCGACGGCGGCGTCACGTGGTTGCCGACGCGCATTCCGGCCAGCGAGCAATGCTGGAACCTCGGCGCCCACCACTGCTACCGCATCTGCACGGCCTGGCGCTCGGACACGCGCGTCGAGGCCCACATCGTCTACTACCGTGACGGTGTCGGGAGTGACCACGACTTCGTGATCGACGTGGTACCGGAAGATGTCACCGCTTCCGGCACCAGGAGCCCCTGAGCAGCAGCACACTGGTCAGCGCGCAGGCAGTGCATGGCGACCTCCCTTGATTGAACGAGACACAAGGGTCCGGGCGTACGACCGGCATCCTGGTCGTCGGCGTGCGCCGCTGCGCGATCGCCCGTCCGGATGCCGCTGGGATCGGATATCCGGACACCGCTTTGACGAAGCGTGGTGAGCGCTCGACAAGCCCCCTCTCCCCAACCCCTCTCCCGCGAGGGGAGAGGGGCTGAAGACACGCGGCTACGATGTCGCCCCCGCCCCCCCAACGTCATGCCTTGCGCGGCATGGCAGGCACTTCGAATCTCGCATCCGACGCTCCCTCCCCAACATCAAGCCCGGGCAACGACCTCGCCGACAAGACGCCCTCGGCCCCTCTCCCCTCGCGGGAGATGGGTTGGGGAGAGGGGGCACGTCGACACGAAGGTGGCTCCACGACACACCTCGTCGTCGCGTCGCATGGTCGATCCGGACGTCGAATCCCGCATCCGGCAAGCCCTCCGCAGCGACAGGCACACGCAACGCATCTCGCCGGTAAGGCACCCTAAGCCCCTCTCCCCTCGCGGGAGAGGGGTTGGGGAGAGGGGGAAGGAAGCGTCGACACGAAGGTGGCTCCACGACACACCTCTTCGTCGCATCGCGTTGTCGATCCGGACCGCGCCCGATCGTCGCACCATGAAGAGCCGCACGAGGAGCGCGCCATGCCGCTGATGACGCCGAGCCCGCCTGCGCGGTACCGTGCGGCCGCCTGCAGTGGAGCATCGCCATGAGGGACGCCACCTACCGCTGGGTCATCGTCGCGGTCGGCGCACTGCTCGGCTGCGTCGCGCTCGGCGCGATGTTCTCGCTCGCGATCTTCCTCGACCCGATCACGCGCACGACGGGCTGGTCGCGCACCGGCATCTCGTTCGCGATGACGCTCAACTTCCTGTTCATGGGCGTCGGCGCGCCGTTGTGGGGCGCGATCAGCGACCGTGTCGGCGCGCGTCCGGTCGTGCTCGCCGGCGTCGTGCTGCTCGGCCTCGCGCTGGTGCTGGCGAGCCGGGCGGAATCGCTCGGCGTGTTCCAGCTCGTCTACGGCGTGTTCGTCGGCCTCGCTGCAAGTGCGTTCTTCGCACCGCTCATGGTGCTGACGACGGCATGGTTCGACCGCCATCGCGCACTGGCCGTGTCGCTCGTCTCGGCCGGCATGGGCGTCGCGCCGATGACGATCTCGCCGTTCGCACGCTGGCTCATCGATGCCTCGGACTGGCGCACGGCAATGCTCGCGATCGGCGTGCTCGCGTGGGCGATGCTGCCCGCCGCGCTGCTGCTGCGACGTGCGCCGCAGGTGGTCGCCACGTCCGGCACGATGGACGCAGCGGCCGTCGGCGTGGGAGGCATGGGCGTCGGAGAGGCTTTGCGCTCGCGCCCGTTCATCGTGCTCGCGCTGACGTTCTTCGCCTGCTGCGCCGCGCACTCGGGGCCGATCTTCCACATGGTCAGCTACGCGATCGTCTGCGGCATCGGCCCGATGGCGGCCGTGAGCATCTACAGCGTCGAAGGCTTCGCGGGCCTGATCGGACGCCTGCTGTTCGGCGTCCTCGCCGATCGCCTCGGCGTGCGCCACGTCATCGTCGCGGGCCTGCTGCTGCAGGCGATCGCGATCGGCGGCTACGTGGTCGCGCGCGACCTGCGCGACTTCTACGCTCTCGCGCTGCTGTTCGGCACGGCCTACGGCGGCGTCATGCCGCTCTACGCCGTGCTCGCGCGCGAGTATTTCGGCCCGCGCTCGCTCGGTGCGGTGCTCGGCACCGCGATGATGCTGTCGAGCCTCGGCATGGCGTTCGGCCCCGTCGCAGGCGGATGGCTGTTCGACACCTGGGGCGACTACGGCTGGCTGTTCATCGGCTCGTGCCTGGTCGGCCTCGCCGCGGTCGCGATGGCGTTGGCGTTCCCGGCGCCGCGCGAACCGGAGCGCGCAGCGGCCTGAGCGAGCCACATCCTGCCGCCGTCTTCGAGCGGATTCGAATGACGCGACGCGCGCCGGTGCGACGACGCGGACGCGCGGACCCACGCCGTGCGAAACCTATACTGATGCGATGCGCATCCTCATCGTCGAAGACTCCGAGCAGCTCGCCGGTGCCCTGCAAGGCCACCTGCGCCGGCAAGGCCATTCCTGCGACCACGCTGCCGACGGTGCGGCCGCGCTCGATTTCGCGGAGCGCTATCCCTACGACCTCGTCGTGCTGGACCTCATGCTGCCGCGCCTGCCCGGCCTCGAGGTGCTGCGCCAGCTGCGCGCACGCGGCCAGAGCATGGCCGTCGTGGTCGTGTCGGCGCGCGACCAGATCGTCGACCGCGTCGCCGCGCTCGATGCCGGCGCCGACGACTACCTCGTCAAGCCGTTCGCACTCGAGGAACTGCTCGCGCGCCTGCGTGCGCTCGCGCGACGCCCGGTCGACGCCTCGCCTGACCTCGTCGCGCTCGGCGAGCTCTCGGTGGACCGCCATACGCGCCGCGGCCGCTGGCAAGGCCGCGACCTGCAGCTGACGCCGAAGGAATTCGCCCTGCTCGACCTGCTCCTGCGCTCGCGCGGCCGCGTGCTGTCGCGCGTGCACCTGTTCGAACGCCTCTACGACAGCACCAGCCCCGCCTCGGACAAGGCCATCGAGGTCATCGTCAGCACGCTGCGTACCAAGCTCGCGCGCGCCGGCGCCGGCGAACCGATCCAGACCCGTCGAGGCTTCGGCTATGTCGTCGACTGAGCGCCGCCCCACCTGGTCGATCCGGCAGCGCCTCGCCGGCAGCCTCGCGCTGGTCATCGTCGGCGTGCTCGCGCTGCTGTTCGTGGTCCTCGACGCGCGCATCAGCGAAGGCATCGCGAGCCATCTCGACGAGGAGCTCGTGCAGCGCGCGCGCAGCGTCGAAGCCGTGCTGCTCGCGCACGGGCCGTCGACGCTCGAGCAGCTCATGCCGAGTTACCGCATGCCGGGCCACATGGAGTTCTTCACCGTCTACGACGGCGACGGCCAGGCGTGGCTCATGTCGAGCAACAGCGACGGTGTCGCGCTGCCGCGTCCGGACGGCGCGCACACGCCGCACCATTTCGACGTGCGCACGCCCGACGACCACGCCGCACGCGGCTTCGCGCTGCCGCTCGAGACAGGCCCGTATCGCGGCTCGACACTCGTGCTCGCCACCGAGCGCGAGGACTGGGATGCGTTCCAGCAACGCATCCACCGTACGCTCATGGTAGGCATCGCGCTGGCGACCACCATCGTGGTCGTGCTCTCGCTGCTGCTCGTGCGGCAGGCGTTCGCGCCGATCGAGCGCGAGCGCCGGCGCATCGCGACACTCGATCCGCAGGGCAACGCGCCGCCGCTCGGCGTCGGCCTGCCGAGCGAGCTCGCTCCGCTCGCCTCGGCCTACGACACCGGCGTCGGCCGTCTCTACACCGCGATCGAGCGCGAGCGCCGCTTCTCGCGCGACATCGCCCACGAGCTGCGCACGCCCGTGGCCGAGGTGCGCACGGGTGCCGAAGTGGCGCTCGACTCGGGCGACGCCGCATCGCTGCGCGAAGGGCTGCGCACCGCGGTCGCCGCGACCGACCGCATGCAACGCAG
This sequence comes from Dokdonella aquatica, assembly GCF_051987395.1. NCBI lineage: Bacteria > Pseudomonadati > Pseudomonadota > Gammaproteobacteria > Lysobacterales > Rhodanobacteraceae > Dokdonella > Dokdonella aquatica. The sequence goes on from NZ_CP197094.1 coordinate 281,279, forward strand.
CATCGACACGCTGCTCGCGCTCGCACGATTCGAATCGGGCCAGGAAGCGCCGGCGCTCGACCCGCTCGACCTCGCCGCGCTGCTCGCCCAGCACGTGCATTGGCTGGCGCCACGCGCCGCCGCACAAGGTCGCGACCTGCACCTGTCCGCCTCGGCGCCCGCATGGATCCACAGCGATGCCGGCATGCTCGAACGCATCGCCAGCAATCTCATCGATAACGCGATCGAGTACGCCCCGGCCGGCAGCCGCATCGACTGCCGCGTCGAAAGCCTGCGCGACGACGCGGGCCGCGAGCATCACGCACTGTGCATCACCAACGAGGCGCCCGACCTCGTCGCCACGGATCTCGAACTCATCGGCAGCCGCTTCTGGCGCAAGGGCGAGGCCGGCGGCACCAGCCGGCATGCCGGCCTCGGCCTCGCGCTGTCCGGCGGCTTCGCGCAGGCGCTTGGCGTGAGCCTCGCGTTCGCGTTGCGCGATGGCCGCCTCGAGGTGCGCGTGGGACGTTTCGCCGCACTCTGAGGCGTCGTATCCGCGCGATCACGCTTCGCACCAAAGCTTGCGCAAAGCTTGGCCCGGCATGCTCGGGAATCCGCCGCCGAGACCGTCCGCGCCATGCCCTCCACACCCGTCGCCGCCTCGCGGCGCCTGATCCCCTGGCTTGCCGCGATCGCGGTGGCCGCCGTCCTTGCCGCGTGGCTGTGGCCGCGCACGGCCAGCGAAGCGCATGCCGAGAATGCCGGCACGAACGAGGCGCGCGTCGAAGAAGGACGGCTCGGGCTGACCGCCGACCATCTCGCCGCGCTCGGCATCGAGACGGTCGAGGCCACCGCCGCGACGACGCTGCCGCTCGCCGGTCTCGCTGCCGAAGCGATCGCGCCGATCGAGGGCAGCGCGCGTGTCGCCGTACCCTACGCCGGCGTGGTCACGCGCGTGCTCGCCGACGAAGGCAGCGACGTCAGGCACGACCAGCCGCTCGTGCGCATCCAGAGCCGCGACTGGCTGCGTGCCGAAGCCGAGTTCGCGCAGGCCCGCGGGGAAGCCGAGGCCGCACGCCAGCAGGCCCGCCGCGACGACCAGCTGCTCGCCGAGGGCATCATCGCGACCTCGCGCCGCGAGGAGAGCCGTGCACGCGCGCTCGCCGCGGAAGGCCAGCTGCGCCACGCGCAAGGTGCCGCGAGCGGCCTGCGCGGCGTGCGCGACGGCGTGCCGGGCGAGTACGAACTGCTCGCGCCGATCGACGCGCGCGTGCTGCATCGTGCGGTCACGCCGGGCCAGTCGGTGGCCGCGCTCGACGAGGCGTTCGCACTCGCCACGGTGGACGCGCTCGACGTGCTGTTCACCGTGCCCGTCTCGCTCAGGGACCGCCTCGCGACGGGCCTGCACGTCGATCTCCCGGGCGGGCTCGGCGAGGTCGTCGCGGTCGCCGGAAGCACCGACGCTGCCACGCAGCGCCTGCGCGTGCGGGCGCGCACCGAAGGCCGCACCGGGCTCGTGCCGGGCCAGCACTTCACTTTGACGCTGCAGCTGCCCGCGCCGGAAGGCGCGGTGGCGATCCCGGCGCGGGCGCTGCTGCCGAAAGGCGAGCGCGCGATCGTCTACGTGCGCGATGCAGGCGGCGACGCCGCGACGACGTGGTTCCGTGCCGTCGACGTGCAGCGCGTCGGCGGCGACGACACGACTGCCGTCGTCACCGGCCCGCTCGGCGCCGGCCAGCACGTCGTCGCACGCGGCGCGAGCGCGCTCAAGCCGCTGCTGTCGGCGGAGTAGGCCATGCTCGCTTCGCTGATCGATTTCTCGCTGCGCCAGCGCGTGCTCGTGCTGCTCGGCCTGGTCGCGATCGCCGCGGCCGGCGTGTTCGCGTTCCTCAAGCTGCCCATCGATGCCTATCCGGACATCTCGCCGACCCAGGTCAAGCTGATCCTCAAGGCGCCGGGCATGACGCCCGAAGAGGTCGAGACGCGCGTGGTCGCGCCGATCGAGATGGAACTGCTCGGCGTGCCGAACGGCACGATGCTGCGCTCGACCGCGAAATACGCGATCGCCGACATCACGCTCGATTTCGCCGAAGGCACCGACCTGTACTGGGCGCGCCAGCAGGTCGCCGAACGCTTTGCGGCGGCGTCCGATGCGCTGCCGGGCGGTGTGGAAGGCGGCCTCGCGCCGATCTCGACGCCGCTGTCGGACGTCTACATGTTCACGCTCGAAGGCGGTGATCTCAGCCTCGCCGAGCGCCGCACGCTGCTCGACTGGACGCTGCGTCCCGCGCTGCGCACGATCCCGGGTGTCGCCGACGTCAACGTGCTCGGCGGGCATGTTGACAGTTTCGCCGTGGTGCCCGACCGCGCGCGCATGAATGCGGCCGGCCTGCACTTCCGCGACCTCGTCGACGCGGTCGAACGCAACAACCGCAACGACGGCGCCGGCCGCCTCGGCTCCGGCGAGGAGACGCTGATCGTGCGTGCCGAAGGCGCGCTGCGCACGGTCGACGACCTCGCCGCGATCGTCGTGCGCGGCGGCATGCCGCCGCTGCGCATCGGCGACGTCGCCGAGGTGCGCACCGAGGCGCTGACGCGCTACGGCGCGGTCACGCGCGACGGCGAGGGCGAGGCCGTGCAGGGCATCGTCGTCGCGCTGCGCGGCACCGATGCGTCGCAGCTCGTCGGCGAAGTGCGCACGCGCCTGGACACGCTCGCCGAAGGCCTGCCCGCGGGCGTGCGCATCGTGCCGTTCTACGACCGCAGCAGCCTCATCGAGCGCGCGATCGCGACCGTGCGCAACGCGCTGCTCGAGGCGACGGTGCTCGTCGTGATCCTGCTGCTGCTGTTCCTCGGCGAGCTGCGTGCCGCGCTCGTGGTCGCGCTGATCCTGCCGTTCGCGGCGCTCGGCACGTTCCTGCTCATGCGCTGGACCGGCCAGAGCGCCAACCTCATGAGCCTCGGCGGCCTCGCGATCGCGATCGGCCTGCTCGTCGACGCGGCAGTGGTCGTGGTCGAGAACGCGGTCAGCCGCCTCGATCCACACGCACCCGGCGCGTCGCTGCCGCGCCTGCACCGCATCTACGCGGCCGCGGTCGAGGTCGCCACGCCGGTGGCCTCGGGCATCCTCATCATCTGCCTGACGTTCCTGCCGCTGCTCGCGCTCGAAGGTCTCGAGGGCAAGCTGTTCGCGCCGGTTGCGCTGACCATCGTCTACGCACTCGGCACGTCGCTGCTGCTGTCGCTGACCCTCGTGCCGGTGCTCGCCTCGCTGATGCTCAAGGAACGCGAGCACAGCGAACCGTGGCTCATGCGCAAGCTCGACGGCGCCTACGTGCCGCTGCTCGACGCCGCGCTGCGCCACCCGCCGCGCGTGGTCGGCGTGGCCGTGCTGTCGCTCGTGCTCGGCGCGGGCGCCTACGTCGCCACCGGCAAGGCCTTCATGCCGACGCTCGACGAAGGCGACCTGCTGATCCAGTTCCAGAAGTCGCCGTCGATCGCGCTCGACACCTCGCTCGAGGTCGACCTCGCGGTCGAGCGCGCCGTGCGCGAAGCGGTGCCCGAAGTGCTGCACGCGATCGCGCGCACCGGCTCGGACGAACTCGGCCTCGATCCGATGGGCCTCAACGAGACCGACCTGTTCATGGAGCTCGCGCCGCGCGACACCTGGCGCGTGCGCGACAAGGACTGGCTGGCCAACGAACTGCGTACGGTCATGGCGCGCTTCCCGGGCCTCGAGTACGGCTTCACGCAGCCGATCGAGATGCGCATCTCCGAGATGCTCACCGGCAGCCGCGGCGACGTCGCGATCAAGCTGTTCGGCCCCGATCTCGACACGCTGGGCGAGCTCGCCCAGCGCATCGCCGCGACCGTCGAGAACGTGCCCGGCGCGCAGGACGTGCTCCTGCAGAGCACCGACGGTGTCGACTACCTGCGCGTCGCGATCGATGCGCAGGCGGCCGGCCGTGCCGGGCTTGCCGTCGCCGACGTGCAGGACGAGCTGCGCGCGCAGGTCGAGGGCATCCGCGCCGGCGAGGTCATCGCGCCCGATCGGCGCATCCCGATCCTCGTGCGCGGCGGCGGCGAGGTGCGCGATTCGGTGCCGCGTTTCGGCGAACTGCGCCTCGCGCGCGGCGAAGCGGGGGACGTGCCGCTCGCCTCGCTCGCACGCATCGAGCCGGTGACCGGCCCCGTGCGCGTCAACCGCGAGAACGGTTCGCGCTTCGCGCTCGTGCAGGCCAACGTCGACGGCAGTCGCGACCTCGTCGGCTTCGTCGACGAGGCGCGCGCGGCGGTCGAGCGCGAGGTGCCGCTGCCGGCCGGCTATCGCCTCACCTGGGGTGGCCAGTTCGAGAACCAGCAGCGCGCCGCCGCGCGACTCGGTCTCGTCGTGCCGGCCGCACTCGCGCTGATCTTCGTGGTGCTGTTCACGACCTTCGGCTCGGCACGCCAGGCGATGCTGATCCTCGGCAACGTGCCGTTCGCGATGGTCGGCGGCATCGTCGCACTGTGGCTGTCGGGGCAATACCTGTCGGTACCGGCCTCGGTCGGCTTCATCGCGCTGCTCGGCATCGCCGTGCTCAACGGCCTCGTGCTCGTGTCGCACTTCAACCAGTTGCAGGGCACCGGCCTGCCCGCCGATCGCATCGTGCGCGAAGGCTCGAGGCGGCGCCTGCGTCCGGTCATGATGACCGCGACGATCGCCGCGCTCGGCCTCGTGCCGCTGCTGCTCGCGACCGGCCCCGGCTCGGAGATCCAGCGCCCGCTCGCGATCGTCGTGATCGGCGGCCTCGTCTCGTCGACCGCGCTGACCCTGCTGCTCCTGCCCGTGCTGTACCGCCGTTACGGCATCGCCCCGACCGCGCCCGTGGAGGCCGCCTCGTGAGCACCACGCTCGTCCGCCTGACCCTCGTGTTCCCGACCTCGCTCGAGAGCGCGATCACCGAAGCGCTCATCGAGCATCCGACCTCGCCGGGCTTCACGCTGCTGCACGCCGAAGGCCATGGCAGCGACTTCCAGGGCACCTCGGTCGCCGAGCAGGTGCGCGGACGCATCGCGCGCCGCGTGCTGTGGATGGTGCTGCGGCCCGAGCAGTCCGAGGCGATCGTCGCCGCGCTGCGCGAACAGATCCCTTCGCACGACGTGCGCTGGTGGGAAGAACCCGTCACGCGTCACGGGAGGCTCGCATGAACACCCTGCTCCGGCATGCCGTCCGCGTGGCACTCGCCATGCTGCCGTTCGCAGCGTACGCGCAGGATTTCCTGCCGCCGCGCGAACTCGCGACCTCGGCGATCGAACGCCACCCCGATGTACTCGCCGCACAGGCGCGCACCGATGCGGCCGGCGCGCACGCCCGCGCGCTCGAACTCGGCAGCCACGGCTTCGAGGCGAGCGTGAGCCCGCTGCGCCGCAGCGTCGACGGTGACGGCCGCTTCAACGAGTGGGAAGTCGAAGTGAGCCGCGGCATCCGCCTGCCCGCCAAGGCGCGCATCGACCGCGAACTCGGCGCCCTCACGCGCGACGAGGCCGACCTCGCGCTGCTCGATGCGCGACGCGACGTGTCGCTGCGCCTGCTCGCCGTATGGATGGCGTGGCTGCGCACCGACGCGGAGGCACAGCTGCAGGCCGAGCAGCACGCCTCGCTGCAGGCCGCACGCGAAGCGACGCGTCGCCGCGTGGACCTCGGTGACGCCGCACGCCTCGATCTCGACCTGCTCGATGCCGAAGTCGCCCTGCTGCACGCGACCGCGCTGCGCAGCGATGCGGCACGCGACCGAGCGCGACGTGCGCTCGCGTCGGAGTTCCCGGCGCTGCCGTTGCCCGAGCGCGCGCCCGTGCTGCCGGAGCCCGACATCACCGACGACACGGCACGCCCCGACCGCGCGGAACTCGTCGAGGCGTCGCCCTCGCATCGCGCCGCCGCCGTGGGCGCGCGCCGCCTCGACGCCGCGGCCGAACGCGCGCGCGCTGAACGCCGCCCCGATCCGAGCATCGGCCTGCGCATGCTCGACGAGCAACGCGGCCACGAACGCAGCGTCGGCCTCGTGCTGAGCCTGCCGTTCGGCAGCCGTCACCTGCGCGCCCTGTCGAGCGCCGCCGATGCCGAGGCGATCGCCGGCCACGAGGATGCGCGTGCGAAGCGTCTCGCGATCGAGCGCGGCATCGACGAAGCACTCGCCGAGGCCGACACCACCGTCGCGCAATGGCGCGCGCAGGCCACCGCGCTGGCCTCGGCCGAAGCCGCCGCGCGACGCACCGCGCGTGCGTGGGAGCTCGGCGAGATCGCGTTGTCGGAACGCCTGCTGTCGGAGCGCAACCACCGCGACGCCGCGCACCAGGAGCACCTCGCGCGCGCCGATGCCCTCGAGGCGATGCAGCGCCTGCGCATCGACGGCGAGCTGCTGTGGGCATCCGCAGTGCCCTGACCGGCGCGCCATCTCGTCGACGGTGACGCCCACCCGTGACGGGTGGGCGCCTGCTTCGGCATGTGCGTGAGCTGCTTCCGTACCGTCCTGCGCCTCCATCGGCGAGGCCGTGTTCTCCGCGTGTGCGTCGTCCAGGTTCCGCGGCCTCGCTGGATCGCGCACACCCGTGACCACGGAAGACGCATCGCATGACTATTCGACTGCTGCACGCCCTCGGCGTGGCGATCCTCGCGAGCCCGTTCTCGACCGCCGCGGCCGTGACGATGGCGCCCCAGGGCTCCATCACGCGGCCTGCCGGCGTGCTTCCACGCGGCGTCGCGCCGACCGAGTGCGCGATCTTCCGTGACGATTTCGAACTCGCCGACGTGCTGTTCTGGCACGGCTTCGACGGACTGGGCCACCTGCAACCCGGCAGCGGCGGTGGCGCATCGACCACCTACACGACGAGTGGCGGCTACCGCATCGTCATCGACCGCCACACGATCTCGATCACCGATCCGATCGCGCGCAACACCGTCGAGCACTGGGGCGATCCGCACGAGAACCTCAACGGCAAGCACATCAAGGATTGGGGTGGCGCGCCCGGCTGGGACGGTTCGCAGCGCACGATCCTGCTCGACGACGGCACCAAGGTCACGATGACCGCGGCCGGCGCGCAAGGCGTCACGCTGTACACGTCGATCTACGACGGCACCACCGAGCTTCAGCTCGACAACACGGCCAACCGCATCCTGCTGCACGCGACGAACGCCACCTCCGGATCGTGCCGCGAACGCCTGCAGCACGACGGCGAGACCGCGATCTTCCACACCGACCGCGCGACCGGCGTCGCCACGTACTCGAACCGCTACAACGAAGATCCCTCGTTCCATCGCACGACGTTCGATACGCCGCTCGGCTCGACCGGCGGCTTCGCCAACCCGAACCAGGTCAACGACTACTTCGACGATCCGCGCCTCGGCCACACCTGAGCAAGAAGTCGAGCCGCGATCATGGCCATGCGGTGAGGACATGGGGTCAGGTTCATTTTCCTGGATGCCACGTTCGCATGAGCCTGTGTCCCCCGGAAAAATGAACCTGACCCCATGTTGTTGGTTTGCGAACCCGAACCAGATCACCGGCTACTTCGACGCCCCGCGCCTGGGCCACACCTGATCGCTTCGATGCGCACACGCTGCCGCGGCCGGGTTCGCCCGGGCTCCTTCGCGGCACCACCGCTTCAGATACGCGCCTTCTGCCCATGGGGTCTGCCCATGGGGTCTGCCCATGGGGTCTGCCCATGGGGTCTGCCCATGGGGTCCAGGCCATGGGGTCAGGTTCATTTTCCTGGATGCCACGCTCCAGGCCATGGGGTCAGGTTCATTTTCCTGGATGCCACGCTCGGGCACGAACTCGCGCCACGGGAAAATGAACCTGACCCCATGATGTTGCACCACCGTCGGCCGACGCACTCGCACGCCGTTTTCCTACGGCACGACGCATCACGCTGCGCATGCCACCAGCGACAGGCGCAGACACGATGGTCGCTCCCTGCACGGAAGCCGCTCCATGGCCCGCCTTCCCCGTATCGACCTCGCCGGTGTTGCCCAGCATGTCGTCCAGCGCGGCAACAATCGGCAGGCCTGCTTCGTCACCGAATACGATTTCGTGCGTTATCGCGAAGAGCTCGAAGACGCCGCGACGCGCCACGCGTGTTCGGTGCACGCCTGGGTGTTCATGACGAACCACGTGCACCTGCTCGTCACGCCGTCCGAGGTGGGCGGTGTGTCGCGCATGATGCAGGCGATCGGGCGTCGCTACGTCGGCGGCTTCAATGCGCGTCACACGCGCACGGGTACGCTCTGGGAGGGCCGCTTCAAGGCCGCACTTGTGGCCGGCGATCGCTACGTGCTCGCCTGCTACCGCTACATTGAATCGAACCCGGTTCGCGCGGGCATGACGGACACCGCCGCCGGCTATCGATGGTCCAGCCACGCCGTGAATGCGCTCGGGCAGCGCGACGCACTCCTCGTACCGCACGAGGCCTACCTGCGCCTCGACGTCGACGGCGAGAATCGACGCATCGCCTACGCGGCTCTCTTCTCGCGCGCACTCGATGACGCCACGATCGCCGCACTGCGAACGCATACCGGCCAGCAGTGCGTGTGGGCTCCCGATGACGTGACGGCATCCCTGGCGAGGTCGGACCGCCGTTCTGTCCACCCGAGGCCACGCGGTCGCCCCACACTCTCGACATGAGCGCGGCGGAATCGCGAGATCCCTTCCCCTGGGGTCAGGTTCATTTTCCCCGAGAGTGGGCGTCCAGCGACGATCCGCGTTGACGGGAAAATGAACCTGACCCCATGACGTGGATTCCAACGACGTAGAAGCGGCGGTATTCGCGAGCCTTAGAATGCGGTCTTCTTCGGGACTCGGGAGTCCACCATGGCGCCACCGATCCCGCGCGGCCTCGTGCGACGCCTCGGCATCGCGCATCCGCTGCTGCAGGCACCGATGGCCGGCGTATCGGATGCGACGCTCGCGATCGCGGTCGCGCGCGCCGGCGGGCTCGGCGCGATCGCCGCGGCGACGCTTTCGCCTGACGCGCTGCGCGATGAAGTCGCGCGTTTCCGGTCCGCGATCGATGCGCCGCTCAACCTCAACTTCTTCGCGCATCGCGACGTCGCGCCGACGCCCGCGCAGATCGAGCGCTGGCGCGCGACGCTCGCGCCGCTGCATGCGCGCCTCGGCATCGAACCATCACACGAAGCCGGTGCCGCGCGCCGGCCATTCGACGACGAGGCCGCTCGCATGGTCGAACAGCTTCGCCCCGAGGTCGTGAGCTTCCACTTCGGACTGCCCGATGCCGCGCTGCTCGATCGCGTCAAGGCGAGCGGCGCGCTCGTGCTGTCGAGCGCGACCACCGTCGCCGAAGCGCGCTGGCTCGCCGACCACGGCGCCGATGCGGTGATCGCTCAAGGCTGGGAAGCCGGCGGCCACCGCGCGATGTTCCTCGACGACGACATCGACGGCCAGGTCGGCACGTTCGCGCTTGTGCCGCAGATCGTCGATGCGATCGACCTGCCGGTGATCGCCGCGGGCGGCATCGCGGACGGACGCGGCCTGGCCGCGGCGCGCCTGCTCGGCGCCGATGCGGTGCAGATCGGCACGGCGTTCCTGCGCAGCGCCGAGGCGACGACCCCGCCCGCGCATCGCGCCGCACTCGAGCGTGCCGATGACGCCTCGACGCGCCTCACCAACCTGTTCACGGGTCGGCCCGCGCGCGGGCTGCGCAACCGCCTCGTCGACGAACTCGGTGCGATGTCGTCGCAGGTGCCGCCTTTTCCCTACGCTGCCGGGCCGCTCGCGGCGCTGCGCGAGCACAGCATGCGCGAAGGTGACGGCGACCATGTCGCGATGTGGGCCGGCCAGGCTGCAGCGCTCGCCCGCGCCGAGCGCGCAGGCGACATCGTCATGCGCCTCGTGTCGGAATCCGAGGCGTTGCTGGCGCGCTGAGCCGAAGCTCGCCCGTCACAGGAAGGGGGTCAAACGCCCGGGGTCAGGTTCATTTTCGTGCGGGGGCCGCGTGCTCCGCGGGCCCCGCCGGAAATGAACCTGACCCCATGCCGTCAGAGTCCACGTGGTCCAGCCGAGCCGCCGCGCTCGCGTTTCGCGTCGGAACCCGAGGTACTGCCGGCGTGCGCGAATGGGGTCAGGTTCATTTTTCGTGCGAGGGCCGCGTGCTCCGCAGGCCAAGCCGGAAAATGAACCTGACCCCATGGCGGCAGACCCCGTGCCGTGCAGGGTGATGCAGGGTCCGATTCCTGCGGTGCGTGCGCTACGCTGCCGCCCCGCCTGCACGCCCGATGCCTGATGCCCGATCGCCAAGCCCTCGTCCTGCTGCCCGGCCTGCTCTGCGACGAACGCCTCTGGCGCAATGTCGCGGACGGCCTCGCCGATATCGCGGACATCACGATCGCGGACCTCACGCAGGATGCGAGCGTCGTGGACATGGCGGCACGCGTGCTCGCCGCGGCGCCCGAACGCTTCGCACTGGGCGCGTTGTCGATGGGCGGCTATGTCGCGTTCGAGATCCTGCGCCAGCAGCCGAACCGCGTCTCGCGTCTCGCGCTGCTCGACACGTCCGCCGCACCGGATTCGCCCGAGCGCGCGAAGCAGCGCCGTGCCGGGCTGCGCCTGCTCGAACAGGGCCGCTTCCTCGGCGTGACGCAGCTGCTGCTGCCCAAGCTGGTGCACGCGACGCACCTGCGCGACGGCATCGGCGACGAGGTGCGTGCGATGGCACGCCGTGTCGGTCCCGAGGCGTATCGGCGCCAGCAGCGCGCGATCCTCGAGCGTCCCGATTCACGGCCGCTGCTGCCGACGATTGCCGTACCGACGCTGGTCGTGGTCGGCGAAGGCGACGTGCTCACACCGCCGGCCGAGGCCGAGGCGATGCAGCAGGTCATCTCCGGCGCGACGCTCGCGCGCATCGCCGACTGCGGGCATCTCCCGCCGATGGAAGCGCCCGAGGAAACGACACGGCTGCTGAGGCGATGGCTCACCGGCTGATCGGAACGCGCGCCTCCAGCGTCACGCTGCATGCCGGTCGGTTCACGTCCCCTGCGACACGATGGCCACCGCGCACGCGTCGACATCGGCGACGCGATGGCGCCGTCAGCCCGGAGGACCGTCCCCGACGCGAGCGCCGCGTGGACCGGATACGGGATCGAAGCCCTCCGCGAAGATACCGTCCTCGACCGGCACGATGGCCAACGTAAGGCGGTCGACCGTGGGCCAGATCGAGCCGCCGCCGGACGGCGCCCTCCTCACCGTGATGTTGACGGGCGGGTGATCGGACACCACGCCGAAGAAACTCGATGTCGTCGCGCCCACAATCGTGTGCGTCACCGCCTGATCGCCGTCCGTGGCCGTGACGATGATGTCGCCGCTGCGGAACGTACCGCCCGCATCGCTGCCGAACATCTCCGCGCCCACGGCCACCACGCCGGCGGAGAACCCGTCGAACGTGATCGTGTCACCGGGCAATGTGGTCGACAGCCACGGATCGAAGGCCGATCCCGCACCGTGGAAACCCGTCGTCGAATGCGCCGTGTACGGGTAAGCCCCCGCGACACGCTGGATCGGGCTGGTCGCCTGGCTGCCGACCGGGAAACTGTCGTAGGTGTCGATCCCCGGGGACGTCACCGCGGCGAGGAAATCCGCCCGGGATTCGAACGTGACGATCGAAGCGCGCGCGAACCCGGGCGCCGCGACCTGCAGCGCCACCAGCATCGCGATCCACGGCATGCGCATGCCCATGGGGCGACTCCACAGGGAACGGGATGTCCCCGCTACCGCGCATGCTGCTCCATCCACGCGGCGATGCAAGCGCGGCGATGCCGAGGCGCTCGCGACGATCGCATCCGCCCGGCTGTGCAGCGCGCTTGCGTGCGCTCCGTGTGGGCAGGCCGATGGGCCACCGTGCTCCCGCTCGCCATCCGCAACGGCGTCGTCCTTCGAGCACGGCGCCGAGGCCCGCACCACACCCGCACCAAGGCGTGTCGTCAAACGCGTTCCTACGATCCGACGGGCCGCGACGGCATGCGCCCGGGTGAGGGTGTCGACGGTCGACCACTGAAATCCGGAGGCCGGCGTCACGGCGGTCACGAGGACGCCGCGCAGCGTCACATCGTCGACGTCACGTCGCCGGGCACTGGCGCTGACGTCGAGCAGCGCCGCATCGCTTTCCGAGGTCTAGTCGAAGCCGCTGCTGAAAATGCTGTCGCTCAGCGGAATCATGGCCAGCGTAAGATCCTCGACGGCAGGCCAGGTCGAACCGCCGGCGGGCTGATTCGCCCGCACGCTGAAGGTGATCGGCGGGCGCGTGGAGATGATGCCGTAGAAGCTCGACAAGGTCGCAGCGCTGTACGTGCGCGTCACCGTCTGGTCGCCATCCGTGACTGTCACGGTGATGCTGCCAGGCTGGAAACCACCGGCGATGTTGGTTCCAAAGACGTCGGCCCCTACCGCGGACACCTCCGCCGGGAACTGCTCGAACGTGATCGTTCCGCTGGCGTTGGCCAGGGACAGCCATGGGTCCGCTGCGGTCCCCGCGCCGTAGAAGGAGGAGGAACCGCGAGCCGTGTAGGCGTAGGGCCCCGCACTGCGCAGCGTCGGACTCGGTGTCGGTGAGGTGAGCGGGACGCCGTCGAAACCGTCGACACCCTCCGCGGTGATGGCGGCCATGAAGCTGGCCCGCGACTCGTACGCGAAGATCTCCGCATGCGCGGCGAAAGAAGTGAGAAGCAGTAACGGCGCAACAACATTGGCGACCCGCGATGTACACACACCCATGTCCGACTCTCTTGCTGAGCACACACCCTGTGTGCGGATCTTGCGTGATCCCCTAGGCAATTCACATGGGCGTGCGCCCACCCTCGCACCTATGCAGCCCGGTTCTGTCGGTGCGGGGCATCGCCGTGCAAGCTCGGACCATGCACGTCGACCGCGCACGTCACCGATCGCCTAGTCGAAGCCGTTGCGGAAGATGCGATCGACCGGCCCGGCCGCGGCGAGCGTCAGGTTGTCGACGGTCGGCCACACCGGATTGCCGGCGACCTGCAGCGCGGTCACCTTGAACGTGATCGGCGGCCGCGTGGAGATCACGCCGTAGAAACTCGACGTGGTCGCCCCGCCGTAGGTCCGCGTCAGCGTCTGGTCGCCGTCGGTGACGGTCACGGTGATGTCGCCGGGCCGGAAGGCACCGTCGAGGCCGCTCCCGAAGACATTCGCACCCACCGCGCCGACGCCCGCGGAGAATCCGTCGAACGTGATCGATTCTTCTGCACGAGCCGTCGACAGCCAGGGATCCGCGGTGCTGCCCGCACCGTAGAACGAACTCTCCGTGCGCGCCAGGTACGCGTGCGGTCCCGCGCTGCGCAGCATGGGGCTCGGCGTCGGCTCCGTGACGGAGAAACCGGCGTACGTGTCGACTCCCGGCGATTCGATCGCGGCCTCGAAGCCGGCGCGTGTCTCGAAGGCGAAGATCTCCGCCTGCGCGGCGGACGATGCGAGAAGTACAAGCAGCGTGACAGCGTTGGTGATGCGCGAACCCACACCCATGGTCGACTCCGTCGGAAAGAACGCGCCCCTGTCCGCGGATCTTGCGCGATTCGCGACGCCGTTCACATGGGCATTCCGCCTATGCGTCAGGCGTGGTGAACGCCGTTGGCCCGTATCACGTGGCACGATCAAGCCATCGAACCGCCGCGCGGCCGTGCGAATCCGCGTTCTCCTGCTCGAAATCGTTGCGGAAGAGGCGGTCTGCCGCCGGCTGCCGCATCGGGACGTCCCTTGCCGTGGCCCCGCACGACGCGACGCGACGTGGTGGAGACCATGACCCACCGAACCGCCTTCCACGCCGTGCCCCGGACGCCCCTCCAGCGCAGGTTCCGCGTGTCGATCGTGCTCTGCTTCGTCATGCTGGCCGCGTGCGCGAAGCCGGCGGTGCATGCCCCCGGGCGAACCGATCCTGCGGACGATGCCGGTCCCCGGAGCGCCGCGGATGCCGGCCACGATGCCTGGACGCTGCCGGGCACGTTCTCCGAATTCACGACCATGGACGACCTGCGCGGACGCTTCGGCGCAGGCAACGTCGTGATCGTCGCGTCACCCGAGGAAGGTGCACCCGATGCGCGAAGCGTCGTGCTGTTCCCCGATGATCCCGTGCGTCGCGCCTACGTCCGCTTCCACGACGATGCCGAACTCGCGCAGCTCGCGAGCGTCGAGATCCGCGACGCGGACTCGCGGTGGCGCGGCAAGCACGGCGTGCGCGTCGGCATGACGCTCGCCGAGGTACGCGCGATCAACGGCAAGCCGTTCTACCTCTCCGGCTTCGACAGCCGGGGGCGTGGGTATGCACGCGGACAGTGGAGCCCCGCGCTGGACGACGACGACGGCAGGCTCGGTGCACTCGACGTCGATGGGGAGGACCGACTGTACTTCGGCGTCGACTTCAGGCTGCGTGCCGGCGCCAGCGCACGTGACGGCAGCGCGTGGCCGCGCGACGAGTACCTGTCGAGCGAGGATCCGCGATGGCCGGACCTCGGCGAGGCGGTCGTCGTCGACGCCATCCTCGCGTGGAGCAGCCTCGACGACGAGTGGCAGTGATGCCCGGGCGATGCGGAAAACGCCCGGTCCGATGCGGGGCGAACGTGCGCGCGCGACACGCACAACGCGCGCCCCTTTCGCAGCGAGCAGCCTGTCGCGGATCGCCTAGGCGCTGACGTCCCTGGCCGGCTCCGGCTCCACGATGTCGCCACGCGTGGGAAGGATCTTCGAGGCACGCAGGTCCTGGAAGAACCTCGAGAGGATGCGGTCGACCGCCGCGTTGCGCACGTTGGCGAACTTGTTGAAGTCGAACAGGGCGATCGAGTCCTTGATCGGCTCCTCGTACGTGAAGGTGTGCAGCGTCTCTCCGCCGAGTTCGACCGAGATCTCCACGGCGTGGATTTCCGCAATCGGCGCCGGCACGATGAACAGCGTCGCCGCCGAGGCCATCGCGGCGGCCGTCACGGCCGCCGAGTTCTCGGGAGGTTTCACGGCGTAGGTGATCACGATCGTGTACGGCCATCGCGCGCGCCGCGAGCTCACGTCGGTGAACTGCTGGGCGACCTCGACCGATTCGCGCAGATAGCGCATGAGATCGGCCTGCCACGGCGTCACGTAGTCGCCGGCATCCACGAACAGGTTGACCGGGGGAAACCGCTCGCTTTCGGCCACGGCGACCGGCGTGGGTCGCTTGTGGGGCGTGCTGCATGCCGACATCGAGAGGCAGGACACGGCCAGCAGAAACGAAGCGATGATCGAACGCATGCGTGAGCCCCCTGAAGCTCCCTGGTGCGACCGGCAAGGTCGCGAGACGTCGTGGACATTCCTTTCGACGGCGCCACCCATGGAAGGATGTCGCCTCGACAGACAGGGGACGGAACGTGCCTGCCGTGACGCGGTCGCAACGTTCCATTGCGTCACGGCGACGATTGATCCCGACGCATGGCGCGGCCAATCGACGTGTGCATCCGAGCTGGATTCCCCGTCGGCATACTGCGTGAACCCGCGGAGGGCCGTCAAGGCGGCTCGGCGCGCTTCCTCCGCCCTGGGGTCAGGTTCATTTTCCCGGCTCGCATCCGCAGCCACCGTCGCCAGCCGCGGGAAAATGAACCTGACCCCAGGTCGTGACGTGCAGCCTCAACCGCCGCCGATACCGAGCGCCGTGGCCGTGTTCTCGGCATCGACGCGCCAGACATGTGTCGGCAGGAATGCTTCGCGCATGACCGGCAGCGCCGGCGCGAGCCACTCGCGGGCTTCGGCGAGGCGCCCCTGGCGTCGACGCACTTCGGCCTGCTCGCTGCGCACGATCGCGAGCTCGACGGGGATCGCGCCATTGCCTTCGAAGATCGCGTACGCCTCGGCGAGCTGTGTATCGGCGACGTCGAGCTGGCCGCGCATGAGTGCCACCGCGGCGCGCAGGCGGCGGATGTGCGCGAAGATGCGATGGCCCGCGGGCACGAGGTTCGACCACACCTTCTCGGCGTCGGCCGCGAGCGTGAGTGCACCTTCGACGTGCCCCGCGCGCCGCTCGGCGAGCGCGAGCTGCCAGGTGACCGTCGCATACTCGACCGATGCCTCGCCATCGATGCGCTTCGCGCGCACGCGCAGGTCCTCGAGCATCGCCACGGCGCGATCGGCCTGGCCCGACACCGCGAAGGTGCGTGCCTGGTTGCGCGAGGCGCGGCGATGGAGGTCGCTGTCGACCTCGAACTTGCCGCGCTCGATCGCCTCGCGCGCGCGCATGTGGAAGCGCAAGGCCTCGGCGTAGTCGCCAGCATCCTCGAGCGCACCCGCGAGGTTGCTGTAGATCACGGTCTGGTTGAACGGGCCTTCGCGTTCGGGTGGCGGCATGTCGCGCATGACCTGCGCGGCCTCGCGATAGCGGCCGAGGTCGCGCAGCGAAAGCGAAAGGTCGTTCTGCAGCTGCAGCATCGAGATGCCGGTGTCGCCGGTCAGCGCGCGCTGGCGCTCGATGAGGTCGCGCAAGGTCGCCTCGGAGAGCGCGGCGCGTCCGCAACTGCGTTGCGCAGAGGCTTCCTCGCGGCGCAGACGGATGCGGTCGGGGGCGTTCGCGGGCTTGTCGGCGATGCGCGCGAGGCCATCCTGAGCGACCTTCAACGCCTCCTCGCAATCGCCGTTCGACGACAGCAGCGAGGCGAGCATCGGCACGACGCGCATCACGATTTCCTCGGGCAACGGCGTGTCGCCGGTCGGCACGGCGAGCGCCTCGCGGAACAGCGGGATCGCCTTGGCCTCCTCCGCGGCATTGCGCAGCAGGTAGGCCTGCGCGACGAGATCGCGCACGTGCTCGATCGGATCGTCCGGCGCGAACTGCCTGCGCAGTGCGGCAGCCTTCTCGACCGCGGCGCGCGCCTCGTCGGTGCGATCGGCACTGCCGAGCAGGTTGGCGTAACGATCGAAGTCGTCGGCGACGACGAGCGCCTCGGTGCGTTCGGTCGGCTCGGTGCCGGCCAGCCCGCGCGTGAACACCTCGATCGCGACGTTGGTCTGGCCGAGTCCATCGTAGAGACGTCCCAGCAACCGTTGCATGGATCGCGCGACGGTGGGCTCGAGGGCCTGCGCCTCGAGCTTCCCGCGCGCGTGGTCGAGCAGGTCGCGCACGCTCACGGTACTGCTCAAGGCCCGATCGGGAGCTGCCGCGGCGAAGGCGTCGATGAGGAAGCCGAGCGCGGCCTGCGCGCGTTCCGCGTCCCGCTCCGACGCCGCACGTGCCTGCTGGGCGACCTGTTCGGCCGCGACCGCGCGGTCGCGCTCGCGATCGAGCTGCCAGACGAATACGGCGAGCGCGACCAGTGCAGCGACGCCCGCCGTTGCCCCCGCGCGGTGGCGCCACAGGAACTTGCGCAGCAGATACCAGCGCGTCGTGCTTGCCGCACGCACCGGGCGCCCCTCGACATAGGCGCGCAAGTCCTCGCGCATCTCGGCGACGCTCGCGTAGCGCTGCGCGGGATCGGGCTCGACCGCCTTGGCGATGATGCCGCCGAGTTCGGCATCGATCGGCAACGCCGGCGGCGTACGCGTGCCGCCGCGGCCACCGACGAGCTCGCGCAGCAGCACGCCGAGGCTGTAGACGTCACTGGCCGTGGTCACCGCGCGGCCTTCGCGCTGCTCGGGACTCGCATAGCCCGCGCTGAAGATGCGCGTGGACGTCTCGCGCGGGCCGGTGTCGAGATCGACGAGGCGCGCAATGCCGAAATCGAGCAGCTTCACTTCGCCGCCCTGCCCCACGAGCACGTTGGCGGGCTTGAGGTCGCGATGGATCACGAGGTGGCGATGCGCGTGCGCGACCGCATCGAGTACCGCATCGAACAGCGCAAGGCGATCGTGCAGGCGCGGCGCGTGGGCGGCCGCGTAGTCGAGCAGGTTGAGTCCGTCGACGTATTCGAGCGCGAGCCAGGGCTGCTGCTCGCCGGTCTCTCCGCCGTCGAGAAGGCGCGCGATGTTGGGGTGATCGAGTCCGGCGAGGATCTGCCGCTCCTGGCGCAGGCGACGCAGGCCTTCCGTGGTCGGGAAGCCGCGCAGCAGCTTGATCGCGACGGCCTGCGTGAAGCCGCCGTCGACGCGCTCGGCGAGGAACACCGTGCCCATGCCACCGGCACCGAGCTCGCGGATCAGGCGATACGGTCCGAGACGCTCCTCGCGCGGCATCGCGAGCCGCAAGGCCTCGCCTTCGACGGATGCCGCGAGCGGGTCGTAATCGTCGGCATCGGCCTCGAGCAGGCGGCGCAGCGTGGTGCGCTCCTCGTCGGTGATCGGCAGCTCCGCGAGCGCGCCCTCGCGTTCGGAGGCATCGAGCTGACTCAAGCGGTCGAAGTGCTCGGCGTAACGATCGAGCTGGGATGACGTCACGGCATCGCTCTCCGGCACGGGCATCGAAGGTGCGCGGAGGTTCCGCGCGAACGTTCGATTCTAGCGTGCCGCCCGTCGTCGCCGTGGCCCATGCGGCGGAAGCCGATGCAGTCATACCGGCCTGCATGCCGCTCGGCTTCCGGCATCGTGCGTGCCGGCGCCGCGGCGCACCTCGACCGGAGCGCCGGATCCTGATCCGTCGCGCACCATCGAGCGACGATGGCGACACGACGGGGCGTCGGCCATCGCGCCATCGTCGCCTGTCCAGCAGCCGTCGCCGATGAAGTCGACGCGTGTGCACCGGTCGGCCGGGCGTGGCTCGAAGTGCACGGCGGATGCGGATCCTTCCTAGGCGACGACCCGTGGCCCTCGCGGACGTCATCCGGCGTGGCCGTGTTCATGGACCGAGCACCCACGTTGCGACGATGGGCCACCGGGAAGGCTGGACATCGTCGCGGAGCACTCCCATGAGATTCCGTGTCGCCATCCGCGTCGCCATGGGCGTCGCGATCACCAGCTGCTGCATGGCCCACGCAGGCGGCCTGCAGATCACCGCGCAAGGCCTCGCCTCGGGCGGCGGCACCGCGACCTCGCCCGGAGGATGCCGGCGCCTCGAGGGCACGTTCGGCGAGCCCGTGGTCGGGCGCTCGAGCGGCGGTGTCTTCGTCCTCTCGGGAGGCTATCAGGCGGGACCGGGTGCCGGCCGCCGCGACGTGATCTTCCACCACGGCTTCCAGGAGTGCCTGTGATGAACACTTTTCACGCTCCCGTCCGCGCGCTGTGCTGGCTGGCGTGCCTGTGTGTGCTCGTCGGGAACGCCGTCGCGCTGGCGGCGCCGCAGCTCCCCGACTTCGTCTACCAGGGCCGGCTCGAGCAGAACGGCGTGCCTGCGAACGGCAGCTTCGACATGTCGTTCACCCTGTTCGACGATCCGACGGCCGGCAATCAGGTCGGCACCTCGATCCTCGTGCCCGATTACCCGGTGACGGACGGGCTCTTCAGCATCTCGCTCGCGTTCCCGGGGGCGTTCACGGGCACACAGCTCTACCTGCTCGTGAGCGTCGAAGGCACGCCGATGCTGCCACGCCAGGCCGTTGCGACGGCACCGGTATCGCAGTTCACGCTGAGCGGCAGCATCGGCGGCAATGCCGGCGGCGTGCTCTCCGGCACCTACCCCAATCCGGGCTTCGCGCCTGGCGCGGTGACGAGCGTCGCGATCGCCACCTCGGCGGTCACGAACTCGAAGCTCGCCGCGGACTCGGTGACCTCGTCCAGGATCTTCAATGGCGCGGTCGGCACGGACGACATCGGGTCGAGCGCAGTCGGCACGGACGAACTCGCCAACAACGCCGTGACGACGGCGAAGATCGCCAGCGACAGCATCACGCGCGGCAAGATCGCCGGCGGCTACAGCAACGGCTCGATCGCGGTCACGGTGGGCGCCAACGACTGCAACGACTACAACATCGCCATAGGGGGCGCGCAGCTCAACGACATCCTGATCTTCAATCTCCAGTCCGGATCGAGCCTGCCGCCGAACATGTTCATCTTGCCGGTGCGCGTGACGGCCGCCGACACGGTGCAGATCCGCGCGTGCAACATCGGCAGCACGACGCAGTCGACCGGAGACATCGGGATCTATCTGTTGACGATGCGCTGACCCACCGACGACGACACGTAAGCGCGCCACGCCACCAGCCCGGACCAGGGGTCAGGTTCATTTTCGTACGCACGGGCGACACCGTGAGGCCGCGCACCGAAAAATGAACCTGACCCCATGCTGCGGACAGAACAATGGGGTCAGGTTCATTTTTCCGTTGCGAGCACGTTCTCCGAGCGAAACGCTCGTCGGAAAAATGAACCTGACCCCATGTCGTCGCCCCGTGTCGTGCGCGTTTCGGCTGTGGTCACCCCGGCGCGGCGCATTGGGCCTACGCTTCACAGGTTCGACCACCGTGAAGGAGATGCCCGTGATCCCGAAGAACACGATCTGCCTCTGGTACGACGGCACCGCGCTCGAAGCCGCCGAGTTCTATGCCAAGACGTTTCCCGACAGCGAGGTGCGCGCCGTGCATCGCGCACCGAGCGACTTTCCCTCCGGCAAGAAGGACGACGTGCTGACCGTCGACTTCACCGTCTGCGGCATCCCGTGCATCGGCCTCAACGGCGGCCCCGCGTTCAGGCACAGCGAGGCGTTCTCGTTCCAGATCGCCACCGACGACCAGGCCGAGACGGACCGCCTGTGGAATGCGATCGTCGGCAACGGCGGCCAGGAGAGCGAATGCGGCTGGTGCAAGGACAAGTGGGGCCTGTCGTGGCAGATCACGCCGCGCGTGCTCACCGACGCCTTCACGAACAAGGATCCCGCCGTGGCCAAACGCGCGTTCGAGGCGATGATGACGATGCGCAAGATCGACGTCGCGGCGATCGAGAAGGCGGTGAGGGGAGAATGACCGCGATCACGCGCGCGTGCGGCGTCGTCACGGGAAGGCTTTCCGCCCGGTCGATCCCGGCAACATCGCGTGACCTCGCCGATGGGCGGCGCGCGATGTCCTTCCGTCACGGGCGCACGCTGCGCTGATGGAACGGCCTCACGGACTTGCAGAACTCCAGGCACTCCTGCCTGCGGCGATCGCATGGGCCGAGGATTGCTCGACGCAGGCGACAGACGCAGGAGCTCCGTTGTCGGAGGCCGGCCGCGCGTTGGCATGCTCGGTCGGTGTCGTGCATGCGGAGCGCATCCGGGTATGGCGGGTCGACGAGCTGCCGCTGCCCCAGGCTCCCGCGTTGCGGGAAGCGGTCGCCGCCATGGGCCTGCTCGGCGCAAGCACGCTCGGCCTCACGCTCGGCCATGCGGTCCTCGTACGTCACGGCCACCTCGACATACGGATTGCCTCGCACGAGTTCCGCCACGTGCATCAGTACGAGAAGGCTGGCTCGATCGCCTGCTTCCTGCCGGTCTATGTCCAGCAGCTCGTCACGCACGGCTACGCGAACGCGCCGCTGGAGATCGACGCACGCCTGCACGAAGCCGCGAGCGGCGAGCGCGGTGAGCACTTGCTGCTACGCGCCTCCGATCCATCCCGCTCGGATCCATAGCGGGGGAACCGGTGAAGCCGGATCGGCTGATGTCACTGTGCCTCCGGCACGACGGCATCGTCTGCAGCGACTCCAGCCTGAGGCCTGGCGACGAAGCCGCCCCACAGGACATGTCGCCCCGGCGCAGGCCGGGGCCCAGCGCCATTCTTCACGCGCGATACGTCGCATGATCCCGTTCGGCTCTCCGCGCGTAGACGCCGCATGCCGGGCTCAGCTCGTCGCGCCGACCATTGCGCCGAAAGACACTGGGCCCCGGCCTCCGCCGGGGCGACGAGGTTGTGGTTTGCTCGCACGATGCCATCGGTGAACAAGCCCTTCGCGCACCAAAGGATGCCTAGGGGATTCGATTCGCACGTTGCGCAACGAAATCCCTCGGGGATCGCCTCGGACAGTGCACGACGCCGTCACTCGAGGGACGGCTCGACACACCAAGCGGAAAACTTCATTACCCGCGAGGCTCTGGATCACGCGCGAGTGTCTAGGGCTTCATGAACGTCGGCGGCGGAAACGTCGCGATCTTCGCTTCCTCGCGCGCGGCGCGTTCGGCGGTCCATCCGGTCTGCAGGTAGGCATGGATCGACGCGATCTCGTCATCCGTGAGGTGGGCGAGCTGCTCGCGCGCGACGATGCCCATCACGCTGCCCTGCGCATACATGTCGCGTCCCGCACGCGTGACGCCGGTGCGCAGCAGGGTCGTGAACTCGGGGAGCGAGTACGCCTGCACCATGAGCAGCGGCGGCGCGTTGAGGATCTCCTTCGGCGTCTGGTGATGGCAGTTCACGCAGCCGACGATGATCGCGAGGCGCTCGCCCGTGATCGGTGGAGGTGTCGAGGCCTGCGGTGGCGGTGCCGGGGTCGAGCACGCGCCGAGGGCCAGTGCCGTGCAGAACGTGATGCCTGAGAGGCCGCGATGCATCGTCGAAGACTCCGCTGATGGGCAGGCGACACCTGTCGTCGAGGACGTTACACGATGCAGGGCAGCGTGTGGGGCCATGCGGAACGTACGGGCGATCCGCACGCTCCGGCCGACGGCACGGGGGCCTGCCCCACCCCGGACATCGCCCGGGTCACCGGACGTCGCGCCGCAGGCGACGCAACCAGGCTGCCGCGATCAGTCGAATCCGTTGTAGAAGATCCGATCGGGGCCGAGGCGGAAGATCGTGAACGCTCCGGCCCCGTACCCCACGATCTCCTTCCGGTTGTCGCCGTCGATGTCGATGGCCTTCAACCGGGTGCCGGCGAGAAGGTTGCTCGACGCCACCACCTCGCCATCGGAAAGTCGTCTGACCACCGTGCCACGGACGTGGCCGGCCTCGACGAGCATGAGCTCCTCATCCGGCCCCTGGGTGAGCAACGCGATCGCGAATGCGCCATCCGCAACTGCGAAGGTGCGTTCGGGCGAAGTCGAAACCCCGTCGTAGAGCGAGGCGTCGGCCTCCGTGAGCGTCGCGAGTTTCGCGGTCTGCCCTGGCCCCCGCTCGAGGATCGAATGGGAGTCACCGATGTACTCGGCCACGACGCCCGTACCCGACGCCGGACGCAGCACGGCGATCCGGCCACTGCCGTACCCGATGATGACCTCGAGCACCCCGTCCGCATCCAGATCGGCGACGTCGAGCGAGCGCACGGCCGATTGCCCGTATCCCGGCAGGGGCATCGACTGCCACAGGACCTCACCGGTCGCGTGGTCCACGATGTCCACGCGCACGATGTGGGTCGCCGGCCCGCTCTGGGGCTCGGGCAGTGGACCGGCCACGATCACCTGACGTTCGGGGCGATCGAGCACCTGCGCCGCGGCGACGCGCAACGGTTCGACATCGGTGTCCAGCGAGCGGGACGACAGCAGCGTCCCGCGGGCATCGAAGGTCCACAGCCAGCGCGACAGCAGCGGGCCGTAGCCGTTGGGATACTCCGCGCCGGCGACGAGCAGCCTGTCGTCACCCCCGGCGATCGGGAGCACGCTCAAAGCGTTCTGGCCAACGTTCTGCGCAGGGACGAGCCCTGGCAGCCACGCGGATCCGGAATCTGCCTGCAGGAGGAACGCCGGCCCCTCCAGGATACCCAGCGTCCCGAGGCGGGTGTCGCGCCCCACCCCGTCGGTGAGGTAGGCGAGCGAGACCGTGCCATCGCCACGTCCGAGCAACGACCAGTCCGCCACACTGGATTGGCCGTGGAACGTGCGCCACCGCGGAGATCCCGTGAGGGGAAGGGTGTTCGCGACGACGCCCGCATTGTAGTTCGCGTCAGCCCACACCAGTTCGGGTATCCCGTCGCCGTCGAGATCGACGGCGACAGGCGAGTACACCGGGCCGAGGCGCGGCTGCTGGGACGTGTTCCTGTCCCACAGCGTGACGCCGGTGACGAGGTCGATGGCGCGGACACGCGACGACGTGGCCATGATCAGGTCGCTGTGCCCGTCCCCATCGGCGTCGGCGACGACAAGGGTGAAGTCCACCGTCGAGGAGGCAACGTGCCGCACCGAAGGGACGGGCCCGAACGTCGCGAGATGGACGTCCGTGCTCGACGCGAAGGCGATCGCCGTCTGCCCCTCGTAATTGACGCGATAGGCTCTCGAGACACCGTCGATCCCGGCATCCCAGACCGGCGTGACGGACCACGCCTCGCCTTGCGGCGCCACCGTATAGGCTCGTCCGTTACCGGTCACGATCTCGCCGCGCCCGTCGCCCGTGATGTCCGCGATCTCGAACCTTCCCACATCCGGCATGTACAGGTGACCACGCGAGGAGAGCGTGGCGGCATCCCGCACCTCGATGCTGTTGCCACCCGGCATGCGCACGAGGATCTCCGGCAGACCATCGCCGTCGATGTCGCCCGAGGTCATGTAGTCGGCGGTCGAGGGGAACGACGCCTTGACGGCGAGGCTGCGCGCATCGCGCAGCTCGGTCAGGCCGAACCAGCCGATCACGAGGTCCTTCCCGCCCGTCGGGCGATCGATCCCTGTCACGGTCCGGAACTGGCCACCCTTCGATTCGATCCGGGCCACTTCCCGGTAGCTCCGTGCCGAGGGATCTTCCTCGACGAAGGACACGCTTCCCCCTTGGGCGACGATCAGCTCCGGCCGGCCGTTGCCATTGGAGTCGAGCGTGCCCGACAGCGCGTACGGCGTGCCCCACACGCCGGCGCTCCCACGCACAAGCTCGAGTTCGGTCGACGCCGGAAGATCGGCGGCCGAGGACAGCCCGCCCAGCAGGAGCAGGCAGGAAAACGAACGCATCGGTACATCCCCTGAAAAAAAGATCCATCCGCCGGGTCGACGATGCGCGAGGCGCGGCTCGATCGCCCGGAATGAAGCTCCACGGCCGGCATCCTAGCAGAGCCTTCCCGGACTGCTCGCGATACGGTCCATGCGGGTCTCGCCGTGCCACCGCCGATCGCACCGGTGCACGCCGTCTCCCGGTGGTGCGATCGACCGATGAGGTACTGCCTCGGTCAGTCGAAATCATCCTCGAACAGCACGTCATACGCGGGCGAAAACTCGCTGCTGTAGCCGTTGGCATCCGTGGCGGTGGTGACGAACGGGATGCCGCGTGCGCCGGTGGGCAGCGTGAGGGTGACCGTGCGGTCGGCCTGCGCGGAGGCGAGCGGGTAGCTGTCCTGGCCGATCAGGTCGCCGCTGCCGCCGAGCAGGCTGTCGTAGACATCGATGCGCAGCGGGTAGGTCGCGTTGGCGGGCGCGGTGTCGACGCGGTAGGTGATCGTGAGCTGGTTGCCGGTGCGGGTCGCGGAGACGATCTCGGGGAAGTTTTGCGTGTTGTTCGGGCCGGTGTCGGCGTCGTTCGCGTCGTTCGCGGTGCGGCCGTCGCCGGCGAGGTCGACGTTGGTGCGGCCGCTGGCACGGTTGTGGTGGATCACGTTGCCGCGGTTGTCGACGTGCGCGAGCGCCTGGTTGGCCGCGATGATGCCGCCACCACGGTTGTACGCGATGAGGTTGGCCTCGCCCGCACCGAAGCCGCCGAGCGGGAAAGCAGAGGCGATGCTGGCGGCCTGCACCTGGACACCGCCGCCGAACAGCGCGGCGGAGGGCGATGGGAAGCCGTTCGGCAACGGCTGCGTGCCGGTCCAATCGGTGCCGATGAAGTTGCCGAACACCTCGACGTTCTCGATCGGCACCGACGCACCGGTGCCGAAGTTCGGCCAGATCGCGATGCCCCAGGGTTGGTTGCCCGAGATCACATTGCGGGCCGCCGGATCGACACCGCCGATGCGTACGTTGCGACGGCTGGCGAGGATGATGCCGGCCCAGTTGCCGGACAGGCCGTTCGGGATCGCGAGCGTGCCGCCCGCGTCGGTGCCGATCAGATTGCCTTGCACCGTCGCCTCGCCGCCGATCATCACGCCACACGCACTTCCGGACAGCAGGTTGCGCTGCCATGGCAACACGCCGCCGACCCGCAGCGCCGAGAATCCCGAGCGGATCGCGCAGCCACCGTTGGCGCCTGCTGCACTGCCGTCGATCGTCGTGCCGATGTAGCTGCCATGTACGGTGATGCGCGAGGCATCCGCGTTGCCGGTGTTGCCGAGGATCGCGTTCTGCAGGCCGCGCATCGCGAGGCCTTGCACCGTCAGGTCGGCATTCGCTTGCAGCATGAAGCCGTTGGTCGTGGCCGTGGTCGCCGTGATCTCGATCGCGAGCACCGTATCGAGCCCGCCCTGATCCGGGGAGCGCGTGTTCTGCACGCTGCCGAGCTGCGAGTAGCCATCGATCGTCAGCACGCCGCTGATGAACGGCAGCGTCGAGGCGAGCGTGATCGTGTGAGGGCCGCTGCCGGGGATCGCGAACACGATCGTGTCGGTACCGGCCGCCGCGTTGGCGCTCGTGATCGCCGCGCGCAGCGATCCGGCGCCGGTGTCGGCCGCGGTCGTGACGGTGAACGTAGCCGCGTGAGCCGCCGCTGTGGCGGTGCACACGGACAGCGCGGCGAGCGCGCGGATCAGGCGATGGGCGGACATGGCAGGCTCCCCGGCGACGTGAAGGGCGATCGCGTGGGCGTTCACGACGCGGCGCACGACCTCAGGCGAGGCAATGCGGGAGCGGCGAACGCGCGCGAGCGCGGACTTCGGACGCCACGGAAGCGGGTGCGACGGGAGGCCATCACACTGCCGCGCCATCGCGCATGGCCCGTGATGCCGCGCGATGTCGTGGCATGAGCGGACCCGGCGCGTTGCCGGAGTGGAGAACGCGCATGCTTCGTCACGTCGTCGTCGGCCTGTTTCTCGCCATGCTCGCGCTGGACGCGCAGGCGGCCACCTTCCAGGTGACTCGCATCGACGATCCCGCGCCCGGCGCCTGCGTGCCCGGCGACTGCTCGCTGCGCGAAGCGATGGACGCCGCCGCTGTGAACGATCCTGCGGGCGAGGTTGATGTGATCACCGTGCCGTCCGGTTCGATCGTCCTCACGCGCGGCAGCCTCGTGGCCGTCGCGCAGAAGCTGCGCGTGCAAGGCGCCGGCTCGGGCTCCACGCGCATCGTGCTCGACGAGGCGTCCACGAAGATCTTCCGCACGGCCGCCGGCGGTGAGCTGACCGCGATCGGCATGACGCTGGACGTGGCCGGCGGCGCCGTCGACGGCTGCCATGACGGCTATCAGGGCGTTCCGGTGTCGATCGACGATGTCGTCATCGTGAGAGGCAGCATCACCGTCTGCGGCACGACGCGGATCCGACGCAGCGAAATACGCACCAAGCTCTACGCCAACTATGGCGATACCCTGGTCGAGGACAGCGCGATGCGTGACTTCGTCATGCAAGGCGGTGGCACCTCGCAGTTGACGATGCGACGCGTTCTCCTGGACGGCTCGATTGATCCGGACAACACCTATCCCCCGCAGGCGAGCGTGATTCGCGGCACGCTGCTGATGGAGGATTCGACGATCACGCATACCGAATTCTGGCTGCAAGGCGTCGGCCCCAGCGTGATGACGCTGCGCCGCGTGCACTACATCGACAACATCGGGCCGATCCGCACCGAGAGCACGGCCCTGATGACCATCGAGGACAGCCTGTTCGAGAACAACACCGTGCGTGCGCTGTACGTGGCCTCCGACGCGGAGTGGAACATCAGTGGATCGACCTTCGTCAACAACAGCGTCAACGGCAACGCGGGCGGCGCGATCGTGCTCGAGGACGAGGCCATCCTGCGCATCCGCAACAGCACGTTCTCAGGCAATACATTCTCGGTCGCCGCCGCTGGCGACGGCGCGCGCGGCGGCGCGATCGGCTTCCGCAACGGTGCCGGCGCGCAGCTGATCCTCACGCACGTCACCCTCGCGCGGCCCGCGTTCGCGCCGGTCGGCATCGTCGGCACCGTCCTCGGCGGCCACGGCAACGGCGTCGCGCTCTCCCTCTCCAACTCGATCGTGCAGGGCACATGCGGCATGAACGCGATCGTGCTGCAGAACCAGGCCGGCAATATCGAGAGCGGCGGCGACACCTGCGGGCTCGATCCCGAGACCAACCGCGTCAACGTAAGCACCACAAGCCTCGCCCTCGGCGCCCTCGCCGACAACGGCGGCCCGACGCCGACCCGACTCCCCGCTACCGGCAGCGTCTCCATCGATCGCGGCAGCACGCCGCAATGTCTGCCCAAGGACCAGCGTGGCTACGCGCGACCCGGCGGTGTGCGTTGCGACGTGGGCGCGGTGGAGGCGGATGCGAGTGACCGGCTGTTCGCGAACGGGTTCGAGTCCTGAGGGCTGCGAGCGCGTATCGGGGCGACCGCTTCACGACATGAGCCGCGATGCCACCTCGTGCCGGCACGTGACACGAGAACCGGACTGCGCATCATCACGGATGCGCACGTGCATGCCGGGCGAGTATTCTTGCACTTGAACGATGCTCTACCACTTGCGGCGCAGCTTGCCGCGGCATCAGGTCGACAGGGAGGGACCGTTGCAGATCGATGTCCTGTTTCTGCGCTCTCTTGCGCTGGTCACCCTGATCGGCGGGGGCATCGTCCTCTATATTGCCGTAAGCGGCCCCTCGTCATTTCCAGACCGTAGTGTTCTTTCTTCCGTAACAGGTACCGCCGAGTGGGTACGCCGTGACCGTTATGGCATGGAGTTCGGACTGAAGGGCGACGGCCGCACCTTCTTCTACGCCAGCAAGGGTGGCGAACTGAACTCCGTAGTAGCCACGCTACGGACCAGGGAGATGAACCCCGTCACTGTGCTCGTGCCGAATGAGCCCCAAAGGCCTCCTGCAGGAGAACCGTTCTACCAAGTGTACGAAGTCGAGTCGAAGCTCGGCCCCGTCCGCACGCACGACGACATCAGGAATTCTTGGTCCTCCGACTACCGTACGGCCTACGTCGTCGCACTACTCATGTTCATCATGGCTGCGGCGCTGGAGTATGTTGTTCGCCGATGCGTTCCACCTGCATGCACTGCACGGTAGCGGCGTAACCAGGCAACGCCAGGGCTGACCGACATGAGGTTCGCGTCAGTCCTGATGGCGATGCGCCCTGATCACGAGTCGGCTGGGTTCGCGCTCATCGCCGTACCGGAGCGTGAGCTTCATTTCGACATCGTCATCGATGCCCGCGCCGCCGAACGCGAGCACCTCCGCGTCGAGTCGCTCGTAGATGACGGCCTTCGTCGTGCGCCAGGGCGTGCAAGTCAAGCACGCGAGCGAACGACGGAAGTTGAGGTCTGCGAATTCGCTGGAACAGTTCTCGAGCAGATAAGCACACAGCCGACGACCGGGCTCGTACCCGTCGCTACCGCATTGCTTCGACTAGAGCGTGTCGCGGAACTGCTCAGACGAACCCCAGAGATTTCCGAGTTCGACGGCACGCGTCTCGTTGGGCGCGACTCTGTTGGCGAACGCCGCGATCTCGAGGCACCACGGATCGTGCGCAAGCCGCGTCGACGCGCAACGGGCGGACAACAGGAAGCACGAGGCCAGTGCTAAACACTTCATCCGTGAACCCGCGGCCAGGACGCCGGGATGATCTTGTCGGTGGCCTTGTAGACGCGTGTCTGACGATCGCCCGTGACGCCTATCGGGATCACGGCTTTGAAGTACTCGACTCCGCGGCCGGCGCTGGAGCGCGCTTGGCAACCCAGTTGAACAGGAAGTTGCGGTGTTCGGCCCAGGTCTGGCCGACCGCTTCATCGCCCTGCAGGCATACCGCCGTGTGATACGGCCCCTGCCCGTCGGTCGTGCGGAAGCTCGAGCAGAGACGACCGCGATCCTGCTTCCAGCGACCCGCCTCAATCGTGCTCTGGTAGAAGCTGCCGACGACGGTGCCGTCGGGTTGCAGCGTCAGCTGCATGGGCTGGGTGTAGGGCTTGGCGGGGTCGGTGGAGAGGTCGACGAGCCATTGACCTTCCAGTGAAGCAGCCTCACCCAGAGTGCCGATGTGAACAGAAAGAGCTAGATGCAACATCAAGTTGCTTATATGCATAAGCGCCCTTCTTGACCGCCCTAATCAGCCGAAATCGAAACTATTTCTTGGAGACGACATCTATCAATTTAGAGAAGAAGCCAGCCGCATCTGCACCAGACTCTTCTACAGCACCGACCTCATCCCGGAATATACTTTTCGCGACATCCACCTTAATATCTTCGGCTTTTTTAGGATCGAGCAAGGCGAGGTATGGGCCGATTGTCGTAAGAATGTGCTGCCGCCTACGATTGACAACCTCGTTACTGCGATGTCTAGACGATTCTCTCGCCATGTACAAAGCGGGAGCAAATAGCACCAACGAGAACGGGAGTCTTGACAGCGCCGCCTGCCAATCAATGGAATGTTCCGCCACAGATTTAACTGCACGGAAAAGCTCAGGCATAAAAAGCACCATAGCAGCCAGCCCCATTAGAACAATCGCAGAAATGCGATATCCATTCGCGCTCTTTCGTTCTTCATTAGCGTACATGGCGTAAGCGCCAGCCTGACCTGTGTCCAAGACCGCCCCGAGCACCTTCGCAGCGTTATCCAGATGCTCGCCCATGACCACCTCGCCGGCAACAAACTTTTTCTCCGCGGACACAAATTGGCGGTCCAACTTCTCCTGAAAGTCGGCAGTCCACGTCTCAAATTTATCCGACCGATCCTTTTCGCTTTGCTGGAAGTTAGCGTTGAAAACAGCAAGCAACTTCGGAAGCTCGGCCTCCATACTTGATATGCGACCGTCCAACTTATCCTGAGTCGCGACGGCAGATTCATGCAGCTCATCAAGAGCACGGTAGCCTTCAACTATGCCATCTTTTACATCAGAAAGACTTTTCTCAAAACTTTCGGCTGAATCATGCATTGACTCCGAATAAGCCGTTACCGCGCGAGTCAACTGCGCCTTTGAATTGCCGTACACGACCAAGGGCGCCTGAACCAAAATAGATACTATCGCATCGAACTGCGAATTGGCATTCTGCAAATGACCCAACGCACCATCTGATGAATAGCTACCGATCTCGGATATGACGCTTTGGACGTAGCTATGCATTGAATTAAGCGCTTGGTAACCACCGATCTCGGGGTCCATAGCGTCAATTGAACTCGCCACGAAATCGACAACTTTTTTCAGGCGGGCCATCTCTTCCGCCTTAGGCAGATCATTGGCTGAAATATCAGCCAATATACTCTGCAAGTGAACATAATCGTTGTGAATCTGGTGACTCTTGAATTGCTCAGTCCAGCGAGACATCCCTTCCCCCTGAAGATCGCTCAATTACAGGAACAATGCTTTAGCCCCTGTTCCCCATCACCCACACTTCGAATACCCACAATTCAAACACGTCGCGCATCCGTCCATGACGATGGTCGCGGTCGTGTTGCACTTGTGGCAGAGGGTGGCGCCGGGCGGGAAGGAGCCGGTGGAGGTGTCGGTGCTTTCGGCCGTTGCGGCGGAGGACGTCGAGGCGCTGGATCCCGGCGTGCGCCGGGATGACGGGTCTTCGGAGGGTGACGCGGCCGCCGGAGCGGCTTCGGTCACGCCACTATTTTTTTTTGAGCGGGCTTCGTACTCGGCGCGCTTCTCGGCGATGAGCTTCTTCGCGCTCGCATCGAGTTCGGGATCGTGCAGGAGGCCGATGAGCTTCATGTGCTGCTCGATCACCGCGCCGAGCTCGGCGACGATGCTCGGCATGTAGACGCCGCCGGCCTTGAAGTAGCCGCCACGCGGATCGAACACGGCCTTGAGTTCCTCCACGAGGAAGGTCACGTCGCCGCCCTTGCGGAATACCGCGGACATGATGCGCGTGAGGGCCACGATCCACTGGAAGTGGTCCATGTTCTTGGAGTTGATGAACACCTCGAACGGACGGCGCAGCTCGTGCTCGGTGCCCTGGTTGAGCACGATGTCGTTGATGGTGACGTAGAGCGCGTGCTCGAACAGCGGCGACTTGATCTTGTAGGTCGCACCGACGAGCACCTCGGGGCGCTCGATCTGCTCGTGCATGTGGATGACTTCGGCGCTGGCGGGCGCGGGGGCTTCCTGCGCGGCGGGCTTGGCGGCGGCCGCTGCGGCCGTGGCGTCATCGGGCTTGCCGACGGAATAGCCCTTGATCTTCTTCGTGATCTTGATCGCCATGCCGGCGTGCTCCTGCGGGTCGATGCGGCCTCCCGTCGGGCGCGGATCGCAGGGCGGGATGACCAGGTGATGGATGCCGGGCCGGAATGCGGCGGGGCGGTGGAATCGTCCCGGCCGGGCCGGGAACCGTGCGGACCGGTGGCGTGCACCGGTCCGCGCGGGTATCGCGTGTCACGCTGCCTTCCCTGCCCTCACGGGCCGGGAAGGCGGTCGATCAGCGGCGCGCCTTCTTGGCGGCGGCCTTCTTCGCGACCTTCTTCGCGACCTTCTTCGCGGGCGACTTCTTGGCCGGCGCCTTCTTCACGGCAGCCTTCTTGACGGCCTTCTTCGCGACAGCCGCCTTCTTGGCGACCTTCTTCACGGCCTTCCTGGTGGCCTTCTTCGCGGGAGCGGCTTTCTTCGCGACCTTCTTGGTCGCCTTCTTCACGGCCTTCTTCGCGACGACGGCCTTCTTGGCGACCTTCTTCGCGACTTTCTTCGCAGCCTTCTTCGCGACGGCCACCTTCTTGGCGACCTTCTTCGATGCCTTCTTCACCGCCTTCTTCGCGGTGGTCTTGGCCGGCGCGGGCTTCTTCGCAGCCGCCGGCTTCTTCGCGGCAGGCTTCTTGGCGGTGACCTTCTTGACGGTCTTCTTCGCGCTCTCGACCACGGCGGCAGCCTTGGCCTCGACCGCGGCGACCTTCGGCTTCACCTTGGCGGCGACCGTGCGGACGGTGCGCGCGGCCTGCTTGCGCGCCTTCTTGACCGTGTCGGCGACCTTCTGGCCCGCGGAGACCGCGGCGTCCTTCGCGTCGGTCGCGACGCTGGTCACGAACGTGGCCACGGCGCTGCCGGCGTCGCTGATCGCGCCACCGGCCGTCGACAGGCCTTCCTTGATGTCACCCAACGTACTTTCGTTGCTCATGTGCCTCTCCGCTTGATCAGTGGTTGCCGGTGGTGGTCGAACATCGCGCGTGGCAGCGTCGTCGACGCCGCGTCCGCACCCTCAGAACTTGCCGTAATAGCCTTCCTTCAACGCATCGAAGAGATTCGCTGCGGTGTGGACCTCGCCATCGTACTCGATCTGTTCGTTGCCCTTGACCTCCACCACGCTGCCGTCCTCGAGTTCGAAGCGGTAGGTGGTGTTCTCGAGATCATGCTCCTTCACGAGCACGCCTTGGAAGGCCGCCGGATTGAAACGGAACGTCGTGCAGCCCTTGAGGCCCTGCTCGTGGGCGTAGCGGTAGATGTCCTTGAAGTCCTCGTACGGGTAATCCGTCGGCACGTTGGCGGTCTTGGAAATGGACGAGTCGATCCACTTCTGCGAGGCGGCCTGGATGTCGACGTGCTCCTTCGGGCTGATGTCGTCGGCGGCGACGAAGTACTCGGGGAGCTTCTCCTCGGCCTTGTCCGAGAACGGCATCGCGCGGCCGTTGATGAGTTCGCGGTAGGCGAGCAGCTCGTAGCTGTAGACCTCGACCTTCTCCTTGGACTTCTTGCCCTCGCGGATCACGTTGCGGCTGTAGTGGTGCGCGAAGCTCGGCTCGATGCCGTTGGAGGCGTTGTTGGCGAGCGACAGCGAGATCGTGCCGGTCGGCGCGATCGAGGTGTGGTGCGTGAAGCGCGCGCCGACCTCGGCAAGCTCGGCGACGAGCTCGGGCGCGACGCTGGCGATGCGCTGCATGTAGCGCGAGTACTTGGCGTGCAGCACGCGCGCGGGGATCGCATCGCCGACCTTCCAGCCGTCGGTGGCCATCTCGGGGCGCTTGCGCAGCATCTCGGCGGTGACCGCGATCTCCTCGGCGAGCACGGGCGCGGGGCCCTTCTCCTTGGCCAGGCTCAGCGCGACTTCCCAGCCGGCCACGGCCATCTCGCGCGAGACGTCCTCGGTGAAGCGGCAGGCCGCTTCCGAGCCGTAGCGCATCTTGAGCATCGTGACCGTGCTGCCGAGGCCGAGGAAGCCCATGCCGTGGCGGCGCTTGGAGAGGATCTCGTTGCGCTGCTGCTCGAGCGGCAGGCCGTTGATCTCGACGACGTTGTCGAGCATGCGCGTGAACACGCGCACGACCTCCTTGTACTCCTCCCAGTCGAAGCGCGCCTTCGGGCCGAACGGATCGCGCACGAACGTGGTGAGGTTGATCGAGCCGAGCAGGCACGAGCCGTACGGCGGCAGCGGCTGCTCGCCACACGGGTTGGTGGCGCGGATGTTCTCGCACCACCAGTTGTTGTTCATCTCGTTGACGCGGTCGATCAGGATGAAGCCGGGCTCGGCGAAGTCGTACGTCGAGACCATGATCATGTCCCACAGGTGGCGGGCGCGGATCTCGCCGTACACCTTGCACGCGACGAGGCCGTCGTCGCGCACCACGTAGTTCTTGTGGGTCGGCCAGTCGCGCCAGACCACCTTGTCGGCGTCGGCGAGGTCGATCTCGTGCTGCTCCTTCACGTGCACCGGGAACACGAGCGGCCAGTCGGCGTCGTCGGCGACGGCCTGCATGAAACCGTCGGTGATCAGCAGCGAGAGGTTGAACTGGCGCAGGCGGCCATCCTCGCGCTTGGCGCGGATGAACTCCTTCACGTCCGGATGCGAGACATCGAACGTGCCCATCTGCGCGCCGCGGCGACCGCCGGCGGACGAGACGGTGAAGCACATCTTGTCGTAGATATCCATGAAGGACAGCGGACCCGACGTGTACGCGCCGGCGCCCGACACGTACGCGCCGCGCGGGCGCAGCGTCGAGAACTCGTAGCCGATGCCGCAGCCGGACTTGAGCGTGAGGCCGGCCTCGTGGACCTTCTCGAGGATGTTGTGCATCGAATCCTCGATCGTGCCCGAGACGGTGCAGTTGATCGTCGAGGTCTTCGGCTTGTGCTCGGCCGCGCCGGCGTTGGAGGTGATGCGGCCGGCGGGGATCGCACCGCGGCGCAGCGCCCACAGGAAACGCTCGTACCAGTAGGTGCGCTTCTCGTCCGTGGTCTCCACGTCGGCCAGGGCGCGCGCGACGCGCTGCCAGGTGTGGTCGATCGTGGTGTCGATCGCGGTGCCCTGCTTCGACTTCAGACGGTACTTCTTGTCCCAGATATCGGCCGAGGCCGGTTGCAGCGGTATCTCGACCGCGCCGCGCGCGAGTCCTTCCAGACGCACCGTGCTCATCTCGGGTGTTCCCTCCTTCTGTTCTTGTGCCGGGGCCGTGTCCCCGGTGGGATGTTCGTGTTGCACGTGACCGCCGTGTTGCGTGTTACGGGAGGGAAAGACCGAGGGAAAACGCCGCGCCAGAGGCGCAGGACGTTCGAATCGATCCCAAGCTGTAGTCTTCCCCTCGCCCCCGAGGCACAACATCTTGTGGTGGTCCGCCGGGCGAAACTACGCCGCTCGCGGTGAGATGTAAAGCGCCGCGAAGACGGTTTCGTGAATGCGGTCCGACTCGTTCAGTGCGGTGTTCAGGATGGCCTGCCGCGACGCGTTTCGGCGTTTCGCGCGCGTGGTGGATGAAGAGGTGTGTGGGTGGTGATGGGGTGTGGTGTCGGACGCCGATGCAGGTATGGCGTGAAGGGATGCGGGGGTGGCTCATGGGTGGGCGTGAGGGTGGGTGCGAGGCGGTGCGTGAGTGGGTGAGGGCTACGCTGCGTGAGGTACGCGTAAGACAGCATGACGTGCACGTAAGGGGACGGCGGTGGCGATGGGTCATCGCTCTCGTCTTAGTCATCCCGGCGCAGGCCGGGATCCAGTGCCTCTGCACTTACCCTCGCTGGAGCAGGCGAAGGAGCTGGATCCCCGCCTGACCAGCCATTCGGCTGTTGAGAGCCGCCGGGATGACGATCTCATGCATCTGTAGGTCGTCCAACTGGTCGTCATCCCGGCGGAAGCCGGGATCCCCTTGGGCGCCGCATCGCAAGGCGACGCTGAGATGTGCGATGAGGCTTCGAAGACGTCACGTCAGATCCGTGCTCTCACTTGCCGATCATCGCTTGAGGGGATCCCGGCTTCCGCCGGGATGACGATTTCTCGTGTCTGGATGTCGTCACTTACTGCACCCGCCTGTTCGATCAATGGCAGCGGCTCCACCTGAAGCCCAGCTTTCCGCTCCCTTCCCTACGCATGGAACCCGCCGACCGCGTGGTGGTCAGAGCGCTCCGCCATGGTGCGCGGGTTGGGAGTCGATCCGCGAGGCGCCATGATCCGCTCAAGTCTTCACGTCATTGCAGGAGTTTCGATGGGCATCGTCGGCAGGTCGTTGCTGTGGGGAGCCGTCGCGGTCGCGGCGGGTGTGGCGTTCTCGGCGTGGCGCGACGATGCGCGGCCGCTGCTCGACCATGTGGTCGCGCCGGCCTCGGCGGCGTTGCCGGCGAGCGTGGACGGCCAACCGATGCCGTCGCTCGCGCCGATGATCGATCGCGTGACGCCGGCGGTCGTCAACATCAACACCAAGACCACCGTGCAGGTGCGCGATCCGTTCTTCGACGATCCCGTGTTCCGGCGCTTCTTCGGCACGCCGAACCAGCCGCGCGAGCGCGTGCAGACCTCGCTCGGCTCGGGCGTGATCGTCGACGCGGCGAAGGGCTACGTGCTCACCAACAACCACGTCACCCAGGGCGCCGACGACATCGACGTGACCCTGCACGACGAGCGCACGCTCAAGGCCAAGGTGATCGGCTCGGATCCCGAGACCGACCTCACCGTGCTGCAGATCGAGGCGACCAACCTGCAGGCGCTGCCGCTCGCGGAATCGAAGAACCTGCGCGTCGGCGATTTCGTCGTCGCGGTCGGCAACCCGTTCGGCCTCGGCCAGACGGTCACCTCGGGCATCGTCTCGGCGCTCGAGCGCATCGGCGTCGGCCGTGGCGTGCAGAACTTCATCCAGACCGATGCCTCGATCAACCCGGGCAATTCGGGCGGCGCGCTCGTGAACCTGCGCGGCGAACTGGTCGGCATCAACTCGATGATCTTCTCGCCGTCGGGCGGCAACGTCGGCATCGGCTTCGCGATCCCGAGCGACCTCGCGCGCGACGTGATGCGCCAGCTCGTCGAGACCGGCGAAGTGCGCCGCGGCGCGCTCGGCGTCGACACGCAGGACCTCACGCCCGAGCTCGCGCGGATGCTGTCGATCGAGGCGAGCCGCGGCGTGGTGGTGACGCGCGTGCGCGCCGGCACGCCGGGCGCCGATGCCGGCCTGCGCCCGGGCGACGTCGTGCGCAGCTTCAACGGCCGCACGATCAACTCGCGCCAGGAACTGCACAACCTCGAGGGCCTCACCGCGGTGGGATCGGCCGTGAAACTCGGCCTGCTGCGCGACGGCAAGCCGGTCGAGGTGACCGCGACGCTGCGTGTGACGCAGGTGCAGACCGCGCGCGGCAACGACCTCGATCCGCGCCTCGCCGGCGTGCAGCTCAGCGACCTGCCCGACAACGCGCGCCGCGGCAACATCACCGGCGCACAGGTGAAGGACGTCGCACGCGACAGCCGCGCGTATGCCGCGGGCCTGCGTGCGGGCGACATCATCGTCGGCGTGAACCAGCGCGACGTCGGCGGCACCGACGACATCGCCACGCTGCTGAGCCGCCAGCCGCGCCAGCTGCTGCTGACCGTGGTGCGCGGACAGAACGCGTTCTACCTGCTTGTGCAATGAATGAGGCGCGCGGCGGAATCCGTTGGGCGGGTTTCGCCGTGGGTCATGTCGGATGTCGCTCCATGGCTTCGTCATCCTGGCGGCTTTCGACAGCCGAGCAGGTAGCTAAGCACCATCGATGTGCCGCGCGCTCTCGTGACGGCCGAATCCGCTGAGGAAGCCCTGCCTCCCTGTACTACTTACCGACATCGCCCCCTATGCAACGTCATCCCGGCGGAAGCCGGGATCCCCTTAAGCATCGATGGACATGTCGAGATTTCGAGACATGACACGACATCCATCGACGACTGTACTGGCGTCCGGAGCTGCGCGTGCGATGCGGCGCTTAATGGGATCCCGGCTTCCGCCGGGATGACGGTGTCTTGTTCGAGCGCGCATCGCCTTGGCCCGAGGTGCTTCACGATAACGCCAAGCGCTGGTCATCCAGCGCCTTCGGACCGCACGCATCACGATACGGACAAAAGCTCCAAGACGCTGGATCCCGGCCTACGCCGGGATGACGGTGTCTGGTTTCGGCGTACTTCGCGTCCACGTGACGACGCCTCTGCTTGAAGCGACGGTTGCGCGAGAAATGACGGTAGAGCAGAACGGGCACAGATGGCTCCGCCGTAGCGGCCGATCCCTGAGTCGTTGCTTGAAGACCATCGACGCGTCGCACTCTCCCATCAAGACTCAATCCATTGAGAAGACGCAATCCGTCGAGCGGGTTTCAAACGACACCACTCGGAACACCGCTCCATAGAGACGTCATCCCGGCGCAGGCCGGGAT
The DNA here is from genome assembly GCF_051987395.1 of Dokdonella aquatica. Classification (NCBI taxonomy): domain Bacteria; kingdom Pseudomonadati; phylum Pseudomonadota; class Gammaproteobacteria; order Lysobacterales; family Rhodanobacteraceae; genus Dokdonella; species Dokdonella aquatica. Next base: position 319,668 of record NZ_CP197094.1, read on the forward strand.
CCAGCGCCTTCGGACCGCGCGCATCACGGTGCGGAGAAAACTCCGAGACTCTGGATGACCAGCGCTTCGCGCTGCTGTGAAGCGCCTCCGGCCTGCGGCGGGATGACGATGCTTGAGGATCCGTGTGTCGGAGCGAGGCCGGAGGACACCCGGGGTCGCCGCGCAAACGCCTGCAAAGACCCCCGGCGCGTTCAGTAACCCCGCGCGCCGCATGGTAAAGTTGCGCCCCCGCTGACCAGCGCACTGCCTGTCGAATCGCCCATGTCGTTGTCCCGTTTCGCGCTGTCCCCGCTGTTCGCGGCGGCTCTCGCCGTGTCGTCGCTATCCCTGCTTTCCCCGGCTGCCGCGCAGGCTCCGGCCGCGCCGAAGCCGGCGGCTGCACCTGCCGCCAAGCCCGCTGCGGCGAAGCCGGCTGCGAAGCCCGCCGCCAAGCCGGCCGGCAAGGCCACGGCGAAGAAGAACTTCGTGCCCGAGACGCGCGTCGCGTGGCGTGGCGACATCATCTCCGCGCGCGGCTTCGTGTTCGATCTGGTCAAGCCGTACGAGACCGAGCACAAGGGCGAGCTCACCGTGGTGCCGTTCAGCACGGTCTCTGGCATCGACGCGGTGATCGCGGGCCAGGCCGACATCGCCGGCAGCGCGCGCCCGATGCACGAGAAGCGCGACGAGGAGCGCGAGCTCGTGTTCCAGCCGGTCGCGCTCGACGCGATCGTGCCGATCACGCATCCGCGCAACCCGGTCAGCTCGATCACGCTCGCCCAGCTGCGCCAGCTCTACCTCGGCCGCATCAAGAACTGGAAGGAACTCGGCGGCGCCGATGCACCGATCAACCTGTACTCGATCGCCGCCCCGCTCGACGGCCTCGAGTTCAGCTTCCGTCACATGCTCTACAAGCGCGGCGACCAGCGCGTCGGCGTGCCGCGCCTCTACCTCAACACGAGCAAGCTCGAGGAAGGCATCGCGATCGATCCGAACGGCCTCGGCCTGTCGAGCCTGTCGAACGTGTATGCGAACAAGGGCGTGAAGATGCTCGCCGTCGAAGGCATCGCGCCGTCGACCGCGCGCGTGGCCGACGGCACCTACCCGCTGTTCAACACGCTCTACGTCGTGCACCGCGAGCAGAGCCCGAACATGGCCGGCATCGAGTCATTCGTGCGCTACCTCAATTCGCCGACCGCACTCGCGACGATGCGCAAGCACCAGCTCGTGCCGTACGTGGAGGCGGGTGACGTCGCCACGCGCGACACCCAGCGCCTCGCCTTCGTCGACGCGCACATCGAGAGCGTGACGCCGGCCGACATCGCGGCGATGGCACGTCCGTCGATCGCTGCACCGCGCGCGACGCTGCAGTCGCGCATCGCCGAGGCACCGGGCGCCGAATCGACCCAGCAGGCGCGCCAGGCCGTGCGCCAGGCCGAAGCCGCCAAGGCCAAGGGCGACGAGCCGACCACGCACAACCCCTGAGGCCGGCGCGGAGCATGGACATCCGCGCGATCTCGCTCGACCTCGACGACACGCTGTGGCCGATCGAACCGGTGCTCGCGCACGTCGAGCGCAGCGTCGACGCGTGGCTGCACGAGCACTGTCCCGAGGTGGCGCGCGCCTGGCCGATCGAGGCCTTGCGTGCGCTGCGTGACGAGGTCGCCGCGGCACATCCCGAGATCGCCCACGACTTCGGTGCACAGCGCCGCCTGACGCTGCGTCGCGCGTTCGCGCCGTTCGGCATGGGCGAGGACTGGGTCGAGACGACCTACGCCGTCTACGTGCGCCTGCGCAACGAGGTCGAGTGCTACGCCGACACGCTGCCCGCACTCGCCGCGATGGCCGGCCACGTGCCGCTGATCGCGATCACCAACGGCACGGCCGACATCGCGCGCATCGGCCTCGACGGGCATTTCCGCTTCAGCGTCTGCGCGGCCGACGTCGGCGTGGCCAAGCCGGGGCGCGCGATCTTCGCGCACGCCTGCGAGCGTCTCGCGATCGATCCCGCACACGTGCTGCATGTCGGCGACGATCCGGTCACCGATGTGGCCGGCGCACGCGCGGCCGGCATGCGCACGGCCTGGATCAACCGCGTCGGCGCGACCTGGCAGGGCGACGACGCGCCCGATCTCGAGGTGCGCGACCTCGCCGAACTCGCCGACTGGATCGGCGCGCACGCGCGCGCCGCCTGACACCCCCTTTCCCGAGGTAGACGTCCCGATGGATGCATGGATCACGGCGGATGCCGCCACGACGCCGACGACGCTCGTCGCGGTGACCACGGCCACGTTCGACGCCGCGGTGTCCGCGCTAGGCGGCCACGTGCGCGAGTGGTGCGCGCGCAACGACTTCGCCGGCGAGAACGGCCGCTTCGTCGCGATCCCCGACGCCGAGGGCGGCGTGCGCTGCATCCTTGCGGGCTGCGCGATCTCGGCGGGCCTGTTCGCGTTCGCCTCGCTGCCGCAGCGCCTGCCGGCCGGCGACTACGTGCTCGACCTGCGCGAACTCGCGCTCGACCGCGCGCAGGTCGCACTCGGATGGGCACTCGGCGCGTACCGCTTCACGCGCTACCGCCGCGCCACGCGCGCGCCGGCGCGGCTCGTCGTCGACGCCGCCGATGCCACGCGCGTGCAGGATCTCGCCGCGGCCGCCTACCAGGTGCGCGACCTCATCAACACGCCGACCCAGGACATGGGCCCCGCCGAACTCGCCGCCGAGGTGCGCAAGCTCGCCGTCGCGCACGATGCCGAGTACCGCGAATGGGTCGGCGACGCGCTGCTCGAGCACCGCTTCCCGACCATCCACGCGGTCGGCCGTGCGGCGACCGCGGCACGTGCGCCGCGCCTGGCGATGCTGTCGCACGGCGCGCCGGGCCTGCCGCACCTCGTCATCGTCGGCAAGGGCGTGTGCTTCGACACGGGCGGCCTCGACATCAAGCCGGCCGACGGCATGCGCTGGATGAAGAAGGACATGGGCGGCGCCGCGCACGCGATCGCGCTCGCCGGACTCGTGCTCGCGGCGAAGCTGCCGGTGCGCCTCACGCTGCTGATTCCGGCCGTCGAGAACGCGATCTCGGGCGATGCGTTCCGTCCCGGCGAGGTCATCGCCACGCGTGGCGGCTACAGCGTCGAGATCGACAACACCGATGCCGAAGGCCGCCTCGTGCTGTGCGACGCGCTCGCGTACGCGGGCGAGCTGTCGCCGGACCTGATCCTCGATTTCGCGACGCTGACCGGCGCCGCGCGCGTCGCGCTCGGCCCCGACCTGCCCGCGCTGTTCGCCAACCGCGACGAGGTCGCCGACGCGCTCATCCACGCCGGCAACGCGACGCAGGACCCGCTGTGGCGCATGCCGCTGTGGCGTCCGTACCTGACCATGCTCGATTCGCACGTGGCAGACCTCGCCAACGCGGGCCCGTCGCGCCACGCCGGTGCCGTCACGGCCGCGCTGTTCCTCGAACGCTTCGTGCCGGACGGCACCGCGTGGGCGCATCTGGACGTCTATTCCTGGAACGACGCCGACAAGCCCGGCCGCCCGCGCGGCGGCGAGGCGCAGGGGCTGCGCGCGTACCTGGAGTTCCTGCGGGCGCGGTTCGGGGGGTGAGGCTTCGACGACGCTCCAGTCAGGTCGCCTGACGGCTCTGCGTCAAACGCTCGGGCACGTGGACACCATGCATCGTCGAGCCGCCATGGCTGGACGGTCAGCGCCGAGCCGAGAGTGCTGTCGATATTGGCGTTCCAATCCGAGGTTTGAGGGATAACCAGCGTTTCGCAACAGCGCGAAGCGCTGGTTACCACCACAAGCTTCGCATGAGGATCTGACCTGACTGGATGAGACGACGAGCGGTTTGTTCCGAGATCGAGGCCTGAGAACCCGACGAGTCGATACTCCGAGCAGACGCCCAAGTGGATTCCGGCTTTCGCCGGAATGACGTTGGTAAATGGCCGGAGGTTGCTTCGACAGTCGTGTCGCGGAGCATCGTGCGTCCGGATCATGGGGCTCACCCGTACACCGGACTTCCAAATCACAACACCGTCATCCCGGCGGAAGCCGGGATCCCCTCAAGCTTCGCATCAAGGAACCTGCGCCGGACCTGGTGCAAGGGGCGAGAAAGAGTTCTGCGCCCCCCCAGCCGCCCCTCAACGTCGACAGGGTCGACGCTCCGCTCCAACGCCCAAGGGGATGACCAGCGCTTCGCGCTGTTGTGAAGCGCCTCCGGCTTGACCAGCCATTCGGCTGTTGAGAGCCGCCGGAATGACGGCGGAAGAAAGGCGTGCGAGGGGCTTGCGCGTACCTTGCCGATGCGTGCAGCCCCCACCCACCGCGCTCAATCGAGCGCGGCGTTCTTGTCGTCCGGGTGCTGCGTGCGGGCGGCGAGCTTGGTGTCGGTGCGCAGCAGCTCGACTTCGTCGGCGAGGATGTTCGCGGCTTCCGTCAGGTAGACGTCCGGGCGTGCCTTGCGCTCCTTCTCGCGCTTGAGGTCGCTGCTGACGCTGCGCTCGTCGGCCATGAGGCCGTCGTCGGTCTCCGGAGAGGACTTCTCGCCGTCGGCGTCGATCGTGACCGTCTTGTCGGCGGGATTCGGAATGTCGCGCGGCGTCTTGCCCTCCTGAGTGATCGTCGCCTTGGCCTTCATCGAGGGATCCGTTTCCGGGAATGCCGTGCCCGCGAGCGTCTCGCGTGCCTTGCGCTTGGCTTCCTGGTCGTCGCGCTCCTTGGCGCGGACCGTCTCGTTGAGCGAGATCGACTTCTCCTCGCGCAGCTTCTTCGCCTCCTCGATGTCGGCGACGAGGTTCTTCCACTCGGTGCTCTTGGCCGTGCGCGTCTCGTGGCGCGTGGCGAGCATCGGGATCATCGGGGACAGGTCAGCGACGCGCTTGTAGTCGGCACGCGGGATCGACGTCCACGGCAGCGCGTTGTCGTAGCTCGACTCGCCGTAGTCGGCGCTGCCGACGCTGGTCGGGAACGCGATGTCGGGGACCACGCCACGCAACTGCGTGGAGCCACCGTCGATGCGGAAGAACTGCTGCACGGTCATCTTGAGGTCGCCGAACGTCGGCGTCTCGTTGCGTGCCATGTCGTCCATGCTGAGCAGGTTCTGCACCGTGCCCTTGCCGAACGTGGGTTCGCCCATGACGACGCCGCGACCGTAGTCCTGGATCGCCGCGGCGAAGATCTCCGACGCCGACGCCGAGGCACGGTTGACGAGCACCGCGAGCGGGCCGTCCCACGACGTGCCGGCGCGGCGGTCGGCCTTTTCCTCGACACGACCGCTCGCATCGCGGATCTGCACGACCGGGCCCTTGTCGATGAAGAGACCCGTGAGATCGGTGGCCTCGTCGAGCGAGCCGCCGCCGTTGTTGCGCAGGTCGACCAGCAGCGCCTCGGCGCCTTCGGACCGCAGCTCGCCGATCAGGCGCTCGACGTCGCGCGTGGCGCTGCGGTAGTTGGCGTCACCGCGGCGGCGTGCCTCGAAATCCTGGTAGAACGTCGGCAGCGTGATGACGCCGACCTTGCGCGTCGCGTCGCCGTTCTTGACCTCGATGATCGATTTCTTCGCGGCCGATTCCTCGACGTTGACCTTGTTGCGGGTCAGCGTGAGGATCTCGTGCTTGCCGTCCGGACCCGCCTCTTCCGGCAGGATCTCGATGCGCACGACGGTGCCTTTCTGGCCGCGGATCTTCTCGACGACGTCGTCGAGGCGCCAGCCGATCACGTCGGTGATCGGGCCCGAATCGCCTTGGCCGACGCCGACGACGCGGTCACCGGCCTTGAGCTTGCCCGAGATCGCGGCGGGGCCGCCCGGGATGATCTCGCGGATCGCCGTGTACTCCTCCTGGCGCTGCAGCACCGCACCGATACCCTCGAGCGAGAGCTTCATCGCGATGTCGAAGTTGGCCGAGGCGCGCGGGCCGAGGTAGTTGGTGTGCGGCTCGATCGCGGTCGCGTACGCGTTCATGAACGTCTGGAACACGTCCTCGCCGTTGAGCTGGCGGATGCGGCCGAGGTAGTTCGAGTAGCGCTTGTCGAGCGTGTCGCGGATGTCCTTGTCGGCCTTGTTGGCGAGCTTGAGGCGCAGCCAGTCGTTCTTGACGCGCTTGCGCCACAGGTCGTCGAGCTCGGCCTTGTCCTTCGGCCACGCGGCCTTGGAGCGGTCGTAGTCGTACTTCTCGTCGACCGAGAAATCGAACGGCTTGGCGAGCAGTTCGCGCGAGTAGGCGAGGCGCTCGCCGACACGCTGCTGGTAGAGGTTGAAGATCGCGAACGGCGCGGAGAGATCGCGCTCGAAGATCGCGTCGTCGAGCTTGGTGCGCGCGCTCGAGAAGGAGTCCACGTCGGCCTGGGTGAAGAACAGGTGTTCGCCGTCGAGGCCGTCGAGGTAGCCGTCGAAGATCTTGACCGACATCGCGTCGTCGAGCGGCACCGGCTTGTAATGGAAGCGCGACAGGAAGCGCGTCGCCCACAGCGCGGCCTCGGTCTGGTCGGCGGTCGGCTTGAGGACGACCGAGGTGGCATCGTCCGACGTGGTCGGCGCGGCGGCGACCGAGCCGGCGAGCAGGCTGACGAGGGCGGTGGTGAGGGCGATGCGACGCATGGAGCTCTCCAGACGGGGCGGCGCGGAACGTTCCGCAGCCAGCCATTGCGACAGACGTCAAGCGGCGCGCTTTGCTGTCACGGCGCGCTCGCCGACCATACTACACGGCCCCGGACGGGCTCCGGCGCGGGAAACCACGACCCGGTCGGCGCTTTCGCCACCGTGGCCACGGATCCTGCGGGAGGGTTGCCCAACGGGAACCGAACCTCCCCGCGGAACATGCGAAAAGGCTGGTCTCGGACCCCGATCTGCGGGCGGAGTTCGCGCTGTGCAAGACGCGCGACGATCAGGCGGCGACGTAGCCTGCGGCGTGGGCCATTTCGTCGGCGTGGTAGGACGAGCGCACCATCGGGCCCGAGGCCACGTGATCGAAACCGAGCGCTTCGCCGAACGCGGCGAGCGAGGTGAATTCCTCGGGCGTCCAGTAGCGCAGCACGGGATGGTGGTGCGCGGTCGGCTGCAGGTACTGGCCGATCGTGACCATGTCGACATCGTGCGCGCGCAGGTCGCGCAGGGTCTGGTGGACCTGCTCGAGCGTCTCGCCGAGGCCGAGCATGATGCCGGACTTGGTCGGGATACCGGGGTGCTGCTGCTTGAAGCGGCGCAGCAGCTCGAGCGACCACGCGTAGTCGGCCCCCGGGCGCACGGTCGGGTACAGGTCCGGCACCGTCTCGATGTTGTGGTTGAACACGTCGGGCGGATAGGCCGCGAGCGCTTCGAGCGCACGGTCCATGCGGCCCTTGCCGCGGAAATCCGGGGTCAGGATTTCGATGCGGATGTCCGGGTTCTCGAAGCGCACCGCGCGGATGCAGGCCGCGAAATGACTCGCGCCACCGTCGCGCAGGTCGTCGCGATCGACCGAGGTGATGACCACATAGCGAAGACGCATGTCGCGGATCGTGCCGGCGAGCTTGGCCGGCTCGAGCGGATCGGGCGCGTTCGGGCGGCCGTGGGCGACGTCGCAGAACGAGCAGCGCCGCGTGCAGACCTCGCCGAGCACCATGAACGTCGCGGTGCCCTTGCTGAAGCACTCGTGGATGTTCGGGCAGGACGCCTCCTCGCAGACCGTGACGAGGCGGTTCTCGCGCAGCTTCGACTTGAGGTTCGCGACCGCGTTGCCGGGCGGGATGCGCACGCGGATCCACGACGGCTTGCGCAGCGCGGGCGCCTCGGTGAAACCGGCGCGGTTGCGCGCGATCTTGTCCTCGCCGAGCTGCTTGTCGCCGGCGACGACGGTGAGCGGAATCGTCTTGGTCGGAGCGTTCATGCGGCGTGTGCGGGATCCGCGGGGGTATCGGAAACGGGCAGCTCGGGCGGCGCGGCGCGCACCTCGAGGCCGAACTGGCGGGCCAGCTCGGCGATCAGGACATCCTCGACCGCCGCGACCGAACCCGGACCTCCCAAGTCTAGCACCTGGGTCACCTGCAGGCCCGCGTAGCCGCAGGGATTGATGCGGTGGAACGGCTCGAGGTCCATGTCGACGTTGAACGCGAGGCCGTGGAACGTACAGCCGCGGCGCACGCGCAGGCCGAGCGCGGCGACCTTGGCGCCGGCCACGTAGACGCCCGGCGCGCCCTCGCGGCGTACCGCGACGATGTTCCAGTGCTCGAGCGTGTCGATGAGGGCCTGCTCGATGCGGTCGACGAGCTCGCGCACGCCGATGCCGAGGCGGCGCAGGTCGAGCAGCGGGTAGCCGACGATCTGCCCGGGCCCGTGGTAGGTCACCTGCCCGCCACGTTCGGTGCGCACGACCGGAATGTCCCCCGGCGCGAGCACGTGCTCGGGCTTGCCGGCCTGGCCGAGCGTGAACACGGGATCGTGATCGAGGATCCACAGCTCGTCGGGCGTGTCGGGACCGCGCGCGTCGGTGAACGCACTCATCGCCTCGCGCGTCCGCGCGTAGGGCTGCCGACCGAGGCGGCGCACGAGCAGGGGATTCTTCATCGTGCCGATGATGGGGGTTTCGGGGCGGTTCGCAAGCGCCCGTGGGCGGCGACGGCCATGCTCAGGGCCACATTGATAGACTCGCGACAAACATCGAGGAGTTGTGGCGCGCGATGGCCAGGCATGCACGGATGATCCTCGCCACGCTCGCAGCGACGCTGATGTCGAGCCCGGCGATGCCGTCGACGGAGCTTCCGCAGGTCTTCAAACGCACCCGTCTGACGCTTTTCGAGGGACTCGTCGCGGATCCGTCGCCGCGCAGGCAGGTCCTCGTGGCGGGTTTCTACGATCACGGCGAGGCTCCGCCGAGCCCGCGACCGGCGGATGTCGTCGCGCGCGCCGTGGCGCAGCTTCCCGACGACGCCTTCGTCCAGTGGTACGCCGCCTACCATGGCGATTACGGGACATGTTTCGCATGCCGGCAGCTCCCGACTGCGGCCGTGACCAACCTTCTTCGCCTCGAGCCCGACAATGCGGTGGGCTGGATATTCTCGGTCGCGCTGGCTTCGGCCAGGAAGGATGCCGAAGGCATCGACCTCGCCCTGTCGAAGCTCGCCGGCGCGACGCACGTGGACGACCATGCCATGCAGGCGTTCACCGAATGGCACACCGCCTTCCTGTCGGGCCTCGAGGAGGAACTGCTCTCGATTCCGATCGAGGAAATGCCGGCCGACGTGACCGCGTTCTCTTCCGCCATGTCGAAGGTGAAGTTCCGCGCCTCCGCAGCAGCCGCCCCTATCGTCGCGGCCTGCCGGCAAACCGACGCACGAGCGACGTCACGACGCGCACCGTGTGCCAAGGCGGGCCTCCTGCTCGCATCGAAAGGCAACAGTCCCGAACTGCGCAAGCTCGGTCTCGACGTGCTCGAGGCGGTCGGAGAACGCAGCTCCGCCACGCGCGCCCTGCAACGCCAGTACGACTGGCTCGATGCGCACGACGGGCGGTGGGACGAGGATGCATCCGACCCCGTTGAATCGACGCGCCACCTGCTCGGAGCCTGGGACGGTGCCCCGAACCGCATCGCAACGATCGAGCGCCGCCTGTCCAGGCTCGGCAAGCCCTTGAAGCCTCCCTCGGGCTGGCGCCGCCCGGTCAAGGAAAGTCTCGAGCGCGAGTCGTCATCACCCATCCCGGACGGCGAACACCCGTGGGAGAAGCATGCCATTGCAGTCGGCGCATCCTTGCGGACATCGAAGGATCCGGTGGACCTGGCCGTGGCCTGGGCGCTCGCCGAGCGAGGAGCATCGAATGATCCGGCCACGATCGCGAACGCAGGCTCGATCGTTGACCTCGCACGCGCGAACGCGGACAACATTGACGTACAGTGGATCGCAGCGCGGCATGCCGGATCGCGCGCCGGCGCGCTCGCCAACCTGCAGCGGCTCGCACCCGCGAACATCGCCGTGTGGCTGGTCGCATTACCGGGCGAGGACGGTGATCCGGAGCTGACAACGCAGCTGCTCGCCGCTGCCGCGAGAGGCACGCACTACACCGACCCGGGCGTGGCGATGCTCGGCATCGTCGCATCGAAGGCCAACACGATCCGTCCTGCCGCGGGATCGGTGGAACGCATGCACGGCATCATGTCCCATGTATCCGCCGACACCTTCGGATCGGTGTTCACGCTGATCTCCGCGGACGCACTGATCGCGCGGCCATGGAATTTCGCGCCGGCCTGCCGGCCCGATGCGCCGCAGATCCGGCAGCGTCGTGCGGACTGCATCGCCGTTGCGCGCAATCTCCTCCACCATGGCAACACGCGCACGTCGGTCTACGCGCAGTCCGTTCTCGACCCGTTGTCCGCCGAGACGCCCGTCGACCTCGCCAAGGCGCGCGAAAGATCGTGGTGGCTGTACGTCGCTGCGGACCTGCGCGGGTCGGGGTCGGACGTCGTCGTCAAGGACACCGCCACGACCGGCAGCGAGATCGAGGCCGCGCGCCTCGCCGCAGAGCGACGTGGCAGGCTCCTGCCACCCAAGGAATGGCGCACACCGTGGGAAGACCATCGGGATGAAGTCCGTACGCCGTGATGCGCGGCCCAGCCTCGTTGCCGGAACGTGAATCACGGACGATGGGGGCAGGCTTGCGCAGGTGCCCTGCGCGCGATGCTCTTCAACCCTTCACAGCGTCCACTTCACCGACGGATCCGCGCGCAGCGATTCGTGCGCGGCGTCGTAGTGCTCGCGATCGGGACACGTGAACGACACGGTCACCGAGACGTAGTTGCCTTCGCGCGAGGGACGCTTGCGCAGGCTGCCTTCGATCACGCTCATGCCGTGCTCGGCGATGATCGCGGGCACGCGTTCGGCGATCGGGCCGTCGGCACGGCCCATCGCGGTGATCTCGAACACGCCCGGAAACTGGAAGCCCTGATCGGGTGTTTGCGGAGTGATGTCGTCGAGGTCGCGCATCACGAACCGCTTCCGGCCGGGACGGTCGTGCTGTCGCCGTCGGTGCCCTTGAACCACAGCATCACGCCGTGCGAGAGGCGCGTGAAGAAACCGCCTTCGGGAGCGTCGTCGAGCACGACGATCGGACGCTCGATGATCGTGCGGCCTTCGAGTTCGACCTTGAGGCTGCCGACCTGCTGGCCTTTTTCCAGCGGTGCGATGAGGCGCGACGGCAGGTTCATGCTGGCCTTGAGATCGGCATAGCGGCCACGCGGCACGGTCGCGACGACGTCCTCGGCGACGCCGAGGCGCACGCTGTCGCCCTCGCCTTTCCACAGTTCCGGCGTGGCCAGCGGCTTGGCCGTCTCGTAGAGCTTGTGGGTCTCGAAGAAGCGGAAGCCGTAGTTGAGCAGTTCCTGGTTCGCATCGGCGCGCGCCTTCTCGCTGGCCGCTCCCATGACGACCGCGATGAGGCGCTGGTCGCCGCGCACGGCCGAGGTCGCGAGGCAGAAACCCGCGGCACGCGTATGGCCGGTCTTGATGCCGTCGACGGTCGAGTCACGCCACAGCAGCGTGTTGCGGTTGTGCTGCTTGATGCCGTTCCACTCGAACTCCTTGACCTTGTAGATCGCGTAGTCCTCGGGGAAGTCGCGGATCAGCGCGCGCGACAGGATCGCGACGTCGCGTGCTGTCGTGTAATGGTCGGGGTTCGGCAGGCCGCTCGCGTCGACGTAATGCGTGCCGGTCATGCCCAGGCGCTGCGCGTGCTGGTTCATGAGGTCGGCGAACAGCGGCTCGGAACCCGCGGTGTGCTCGGCCAGCGCGATCGCGGCGTCGTTGCCGGACTGGATGATCATGCCGTACAGCAGGTCCTTGAGCGGCACCTGGCTGTTGAGGGCGAGGAAGCTCGTCGAGCCGTCCGTGCCCGCGCCACCGGAACGCCAAGCGTTCTCGGTGATCGTGACCATGTCCTCGCGCTTGATCTTGCCGTGCTCGAGCTCGGCCGAGACCACGTAGGAGGTCATGATCTTGGTGATCGACGCCGGATCGACGCGCTGGTCCAGATTGCCCTCGACGAGGATCTGCCCGGTCGCGTAGTCCATGAGCACCCACGAGGTCGCGGCGAGGCTCGGCGGCGGCGGTGTCGGCGCGGGCGCGGCGGCGGGCGTCACCGGACGCGGCGCGGGTTGCGGGGTCTGGGCCTGCACGAACCCGGTCGTGGTGGCGAGCAGGGCGGCGAGCGCGACGGTGGTGGGCGACAGCTTCATCGTGGAACAGTTTCCTTGCGGGTTGTGGCGCTGGGGGGCGCTTCAGCGGGCCGATTGTGGCCCGATCATTCCTCGACTGCCACGCGCGGCGCGCCGAGGCCCAGGGTTTCGATGCGTGCGGTGAGCGCGTCGGCGGCTTCCGCGTTGGCGAGCGGGCCGAGGCGCACGCGGTGCAGCGTGCGGCCGTCGAGGCTCGTGGTCTGGATCGCGACGTCGCCGAGGCCGGCACGGCGCACCTGCGCAGCGGCACGTTCGGCATTGGCGCGTTCGCCGAACGCGCCGAGCTGCAGGTAGATGCGCGCGTGGCCGGGCCGCACGGGCGCGGCGACGATCGGTGGCGGCGCGGCCGGGTGCTCGGGATCGATCGCGCGCACCTCGACGAGACCGGTGCCCTTCGGCCAGATGCCGATGCGCACGGCCGCCGCGTACGACAGGTCGATGATGCGGTTCTCGTGGAACGGGCCGCGGTCGTTGACGCGCACGACCACGCTCTTGCCGTTGTCGAGGTTGGTCACGCGCACCCAGCTCGGCAGCGGCAGCGACTTGTGCGCGGCGCTGAACTGGTACATGTCGTAGGGCTCGAGGCTCGAGGTCATGTAGCCGTGGAACTTGTTGCCGTACCACGACGATATGCCGGTCTCGACGTAGCCGGCGGCCTCGGGCATCACCGTGTAGGTGCGGCCGAGCACCGAGTACGGCGACTTGTTGCCGTAGCGCGCACGCGGCTCGGCCTTCGGCGTCGGCTCGACGAGCGTGGAGACGTCGACCGCCGGGCCGGTCGGTTCGTGGTCCTTCGCGTGCCGGTAGCGCTGCGACTGCGGCAGGCTGGTCTCGTGCGGCGGCTTGGCCGCCGGCTGCGGGGCCGGCGCGCGCGGGGCCGGCGGCGCGGGCTTCGGCTTGCGCGAGGCGCAGGCCGACACCGCGAGCGCGACGACGACGATTGCGGCGAGGCGCAGGCGCGTCACGGGGCGGGCTTGGCCGCTTCGGCGGCGATCTGCTGCGACAGCTGGTAGACCGCCATCGAATACAGCGGGCTGCGGTTGTAGCGCGAGATCACGTAGAAGTTGCGCAGCGTGATCCACTGCTCCGGACCGGCGATGCCTTCGAGCGTGAGCAGGGTCGCGTCGGCCGTGTCGTCGAGCGTGTCGACCGGCACGTAGCCGCGCGCACGCAGCGCGCCGACCGTGTGCACGGGCTCCATGCCGCTGAGCGCGGGCGGCTCGGCGCCCTCGGTCGGGAACGTGCGCGTCGCCACGGGCGCGCCTTCGATCCAGCCGTGCTGCGCGAAGTAGTTGGCCACGCTGCCGACGATGTCGGGCAGCGAATTCCAGAGGTCGATGCGGCCGTCGCCGTCGTAGTCGACCGCGTAGTGGGCGACGCTGGTCGGGATGAACTGGCCCCAGCCCATGGCGCCGGCGTACGAGCCGGTGAGCTCGTCGATCGGATAGGCCAGGTGCTTGTCGCGCAGCAGGAACAGCTGGCGCAGCTCGCCGCGGAAGAACTTCGCGCGCGGCGGGTAGTGGAAGCCGAGCGTGACGAGTGCGTCGAGCACGCGGTACTTGCCGGTGTTGCGGCCGTAGCTGGTCTCCACGCCGATGATCGCGACGATGATCTCGGGCGCGACGCGGTAATCGGCGGCGGCCTTCTCGATGATCTCGCGGTTGGCACGGTAGAACGCGGCGCCGTCGGCGATGCGCTTGTCGGTCAGGAAGATCGGACGGTAGTCCTTCCACGGCTTGGCCTCGGCCGGGCGCGAGATCGCGTCGAGGATGCCCTGCTGCACCTTGGCGCTGCGCAGCGTGGCGAGCACCTCGGCCTCGTCGAGGCCACCCTCGGCGGCGACGGCGCGCGCGAAATCCTCGACGTTGTCGGGCGTGTCGCGCGGCGGCAGCGCGGTCACCGGCACCTTCGGCGCCGGTTTCGCGGCCGGAGCCTCGGCCGGCACTGGCGTGGCGGGCGCTTCCGGCACGGCAGGTGTCACCGGCGTGGTGGCCGCAGCCGATGCCGCGGCGGGCGGTTCGACCGCAGCCCCTGCACAGCCGCCGACGAGGCCGGCGCAGGCGAGGACGATGCCGAAGAGCGACGCGGTTGCTGGCTTCACGTTGATGCTTTCCACGCGTAAAAACCCTCGTAATGTACCTGTGCCCCCGTCACCCCGCCACCCGCCGGCGATGCGCGTGGATCGACATGAGCACGCCGAAACTCGCGAGTATCGACACCGCCGAGGTGCCGCCGTAGCTCATCAGCGGCAACGGCACGCCGACCACGGGCAGGATGCCCGCGATCATGCCGCCGTTGACCAGCACGTAGACGAAGAACGACATCGCGAGCGCGCCGGCGAGCAGGCGCGAGTAGGTGTCGCGAGCATTCGCCGCGATCCACAGGCTGCGCCCGATGATGAACGCGTACAGCGCGAGCAGCAGCAACACGCCGACGAGACCCCACTCCTCCGCGTACACGGACAGGATGAAGTCGGTGGTGTGCTCGGGCAGGAACTCCAGGCGCGACTGCGTGCCGGCGTGCCAACCCTTGCCCCAGAGGCCGCCCGAGCCGACCGCGATCTTCGACTGGATGATGTGCCAGCCGAGGCCGAGCGGATCCGAATCGGGATCGAGCAGCATGCGCACGCGGTTGCGCTGGTACTCGTGCAGGAAGTGCCAGGCGATCGGCGCCGCACCGGCGACGCTGCCGACGATGAAGCCGATGCGCCACCACGACAGGCCGGCGAGGAACACGGTGAACAGGCCCGCCGCCATGATCAGCAGCGCAGTGCCGAGGTCGGGCTGTTCGGCGACGAGGCCGGCCGGCACCGCGATCATGACCGCGACGACGCCGAGCGTCATCCAGCTCGGCGGCAGCGGGCGCTGGTGCAGGTACCACGCGACCATCATCGGCATCGTGAGCTTGACCAGCTCCGAGGGCTGGAAGCGCACGAAGCGCAGGTCGAGCCAGCGGTGTGCGCCGCGACCCTCGCCGAGCAGCGCGACGAGCACGAGCAGGCCGACGCTGCCCGCGAACAGCCACGGCGTCCAGTTGCGCAGCGTGCCGGGGGGGATGCGCGAGACCATCACGAGCAGCGTCGCGCCGAGCAGCAGGCGGAAGGTCTGATTCCAGGCCTGGGTCGCGTTGAGGTCGCTCGCGCTGTACTGGGTGACGAGCCCGACCAGAGCGAGCAGCACGAGGCCACCGAGCAGCGGCAGGTCGAAGCGTGGCCGGCGCAGCGCGAGCATCGCGCGGTGCTGCAGGCGCAGGATCCAGACCGGCGTCACGGCGTCGCCTCGGCCGCGGGTGCGGGAATCGGCGACACGGGCGGCGGCGTCTCGCCGAGCAGCCAGGCATCGAGCATGCGGCGCGCGATCGGCGCGGCGTCGCGGCCGCCGGCACGACCGGCCTCGAGCGCGACGATGATCGCGATGCGCGCGTCATCGGCGGGCGTGTAGCACTCGAACAGCACCTGGTGGCGTTCGGCGGCGACCTGCGAGATGTGCTGCCAGGCCTCGGTGGTGCGCGAGTAGCGCTCGGCGGTGCCGGTCTTGCCCGCAATCGGATACGGGAAGCCCTCGCCGAGCGTGCGCGCGGTGCCGGTCGGGCCATTGACGACCGCGACCATGCCGTCGTGCACGGCGCTCCACGTCGACGGATTGCGGAACAGCGAGGCGCGCGGCGGATCGGGCGGCCGCTTCTGCAGCGGATCGGAAACGCCGGCCTGTGTCGCGTACAGCAGATGCGGACGCTGCGGGATGCCGCGCGCAGCGAGCGTGGCGACGCCGTTGGCGAGCTGCAACGGCGTGACCACCCAGTAGCCCTGGCCGATGCCGGCGATGACGGTCTCGCCCGGGTACCAGGCCTGGTTGAAGCGGCCGCGCTTCCAGTCGCGCGACGGCAGCACGCCGCTGCTCTCGCCGATCAGGTCGATTCCGGTGGGTTTGCCGAAGCCGAAGCGGCCGAGCGACTCGGTAAGCCGATCGATGCCCATTTCCAGCGCGAGCGCGTAGTAGTACGTGTTGACCGACTGCGCGATCGACTCGACGAGATCGACCCGGCCGTGGCCGCCGGCGCGGATGTCGCGGTAGCCGCGCTTCTGGCCCGGGATGAAGAACTCGCCGCTCGAGTAGACGACGTCGCCGGGCCTGCGCAGGCCGAGCTCGAGTCCGGCCGCGGCCATGAACGGCTTGATCGTCGAGCCCGGCATGTAGGTTCCGCGCAGCGCGCGGTCGAGCAGCGGCTTGCCCGGCGAATCGAGCAGCGCCTTGTAGTCGGCGCGGCTGATCCCGTTGACGAACAGGTTGGGATCGAAGCTCGGCACGCTGACCATCGCGAGCACTTCGCCGTTGCGCGGATCGATCGCGACCGAGGCACCGGGGCGTCCCGCGAACGCTTCCATCGCGGCATCCTGCACGCGCGTGTCGATGGTGAGGTAGATGTTCTTGCCCGGCACCGGCGCGACGCGCTCGAGCACGCGCAGCGGACGGCGATCGGCATTGACCTCGACGAGTTCGTAGCCGGGCTCGCCGTGCAGCACGTCCTCGTAGGCGCGTTCGATGCCGGTCTTGCCGGCGTGGCTGGTGCCGGCGTAGCGCGCGGCATCCAGGCGCGAGAGGTCGTTCGCGTCGATGCGGCCGACGTAGCCGACGAGATGGCCGAACTCGACGCCGCGCGGGTAGTAACGCGTGAGGTAGGGCACCACGTCGACACCGCGGAAGCGCCAGCGGTTGATCTCGAAGCGCGCGATCTCCTCCTCGCTGAGCTTCACGCGCAGCGGCACGCTCTGGTACGAGCGCTTGCCCTTGCGCAGCGCGGCGAAGCGCTCGATGTCGTCCTCGGCGAGGCCGATCGTGTCGCGCAGGTCGGCCAGCAGTGCGTCCATGTCGGCGACCTGCTCGGGTACGACCTCGAGGCGGAACGCGGCGACGTTCTCGGCGAGCAGCACGCCGTTGCGGTCGTAGATGAGGCCGCGCGAGGGTGCCAGCGGACGTGTGAGGATGCGGTTGGCGTCCGAGCGGGCCTGGAACTCGTCGTGCTGCACGACCTGCAACCACCAGAAGCGCGTGCCGAGTACACCGAGCGCGACGAGGATGATCAGGAATCCCGCGACGGCGCGGTACAGGAACAGCGACGCTTCCTGCCGCGAGTCCTTGAGCGGGCGCAGCCTCATGTGTCCTTCGCGCGCAGGCGTGCGCGGAGATCGTCGAGCAGCAGGAACACGAACGGCCACGCGAGCATGCCGACGAACGGCCCGGCCCAGAACACCGGCGGCGGGATCGGATCACCCGAGAAGCCGCGGATCATGAGCACGACGACGCGATCGTTGAGCAGCAGCGCGAACACCGCAAGCGCCTGCTGCCACATCGGGAAGAAGCGCAGGCGCGAACGGAAGCGCAGCACGATGAAGGCGAGCACGACGAGGCGCAGCGCCTGCTCGCCGAGCAACTGGCCGGTCAGCAGGTCGCCGAACAGGCCGAGCAGGAACGCGAAGCCGAGGCCGATGCGGTCGGGCACCTCGATCGCCCAGTAGACGAGCACGAGGGCGAGCCAGAACGGCTTGAACGGCAGCAGCGGCTGCGGCAGCGGCGTGAGCTGCAGCAGGATCGCGAGCGCGAGGCTGCCGAAGAACAGCCAGGCCTGGACGCGATGGCGGTTCATGGCGTGCGCTCCGGTGCGGACGGTGTCGGGGCGGGCACCACCGGGGCCGCAGCGGGCGCGGTCCCGGACGGCGTTGTCGCCGCATCGCCCTCGGGAGCCGACGGCTCCGGCGCGGGCGGTCCCATCGGTTGCGGCAGGTCCTGCAGCAACAGGACCTCGCCGCTGCGGTCGAGCGCCGCCGCAGGACGCGCTGTCGCCGCCGCGAACAGGCCGCTCTCGTCGTTCTCGACCGAGACCACCTCGCCGACCGGGAACCCGGCCGGGAATCGCCCGCCGAGTCCCGACGTGAGCAGCTTGTCGCCGGCCTTCACGTCGGCACTGCGCGGGATGTTGGGCAGCAGCAGGCGATCGATCGCACCGGTGCCGTAGGCGATCGTGCGCAGGCCAGTGCGCTCGACGGTGACCGGTATCGCGTGGGTCGGGTCGGTGAGCAGCATCGCCACCGAGGTGCCCGGCAGGACCTCGACGATCTGGCCCATGACGCCGTGCGCATCGAGCACGGGCTGGCCGACGCCCACGCCCTGGCCGCCGCCGATCGCGAGCACGACGCGATGACGGAACGGGTCGAGGTCGATGTCGACGAGGTGGGCGAGGCGCACGCCGAGGCCGAGGTCGCCCTGCACATCGAGCAGCTCCTTGAGGCGCTCGTTCTGCGCGGTCAGCGTGGCCATGCGGTTGAGGCGCACCTGGGCCAGCAGCAGGGCCTCGCGCAGCGCGCGGTTCTCGTCCGCGAGCTGGGTCTGGGTGACGATGGCGAGGCGGCCGGCACGCGCGGCATCGGCCGGCAGTGCGGCGACGCGGTAGACCGGCTCGATGACACGACTCGCCATCGCGCGCAGGCGCTCGAGGTACTCGCCGCGGTGGTCCACGACCATGAGCACCATCGCGATCGTCAGGTAGACGATCAGGCGCAGCGTGCTGACGCCGCCTTCGGCGAACAGCTGGACCTTGTCGGGTTGGGCGAGCGCCATGACGCCGGGCTACGGGGATGCAGGAAAAGCGGACGCGCGAACCGCACGGGTGCCGGAGGCACGCGTGCGGTCACGCGGGGCGAAAGGCACGCGGGCCTTACTCGGGTGCGAAGAAGTCGCCGCCGTGCTGGTCGATGTGGTCGAGCGCGCGACCACCGCCGCGGGCGACGCACGTCAGCGGATCATCGGCGACGTGCACGTGCAGGCCGGTTTCCTCGGAGATCAGGCGATCGAGGTCGCACAGCAGCGCACCACCGCCGGTCAGCACGATGCCGCGCTCGGCGACGTCCGAGCACAGCTCGGGCGGGGTCTGCTCCAGTGCGCTGCGCACTGCGCTGACGATGCCGGCGAGCGGCTCGTGCAGCGCCTCGAGGATCTCGTTGGAGTTGACCGTGAACATGCGCGGCACGCCCTCGGCGAGGTTGCGGCCCGAGACCTCGATCTCGCGCACTTCCGACTGCGGGAACGCGCAGCCGACCTCGATCTTGATGCGCTCGGCCGTGGCCTCGCCGATCAGCGTGCCGTGGTTGCGGCGCACGTAGTTGATGATGGCTTCGTCGAAGCGGTCGCCGCCGATGCGCACCGACTGCGAGTAGACGATGCCGTTGAGCGAGATCACCGCGACCTCGGAGGTGCCGCCGCCGATGTCGAGCACCATCGAACCGCGTGCCTCGCCGACCGGGATGCCGGCGCCGATCGCGGCGGCCATCGGTTCCTCGACGATGAACACGTCGCGCGCGCCGGCGCTCTCGGCCGATTCCTTGATCGCGCGGCGCTCGACCTGGGTCGAACCGCAGGGCACGCAGACCAGCACGCGCGGGCTCGGACGGAACATGCGCGAGCGGTGCACCTTGCGGATGAACTGCTTGAGCATCTCCTCGGTCATCGAGAAGTCCGCGATCACGCCGTCCTTGAGCGGGCGCACCGTGACGATGTTGCCCGGCGTGCGGCCGAGCATCTTCTTCGCGTCGGTGCCGACCGCGGCGACGCTGCGCGGGCCACCCGCGCCGCGTTCCTGCCGGATCGCGACGACCGAAGGCTCGTTGAGCACGATGCCTTGGCCACGCACGTAGATGAGGGTGTTCGCCGTGCCGAGGTCGATCGACAGGTCGTTGGAGAAGAGACCGCGCAAGCCTTTGAACATGGGGATGCCGAGCTGGAAGGAGGGTCGAGGCCGTTCCGGGGCGCGCCGGCGCCGTTGAAGGCGCGTCGCGAACCGCTACCGGCCTGGCGGAAAAGGCAGGCCGCGACGCCTGCTCCCGTGGAAGTGCGTTGCGGGATCCCGATCCCGCACCTGCGCACTTTTCCGACCACTGGAGGACGTCCGCGAAGGCGCAAGAGTGTAGAGACGCCGAACCGCCCCCGCAAGCCGAAAAGGTGTTAAGAAACCCTTTCGTGGCGCGGCTTTCGGAGCATCTTGCGAAGTAGGTTGACAGCTCTCGGGCGAGCCGGCGGACGGTTCGCATGGCGATCGCGGGGTGCGCCATCGGGCGAACTCGGGCAAGATCGCGCGGTTTGCGCGCCGACAACCCGATCCGCCTCCGCGGCGATCGCGTGTCCGCGCCCGTCTTCCTTACCTTGCCAGGGGCTCCAGCAACGATGTCGGCTCTGATCTGCGGTTCGCTCGCCTACGACACCATCATGGTCTTCCCGGACCAGTTCAAGAACCACATCCTGCCCGACAAGGTGCACATCCTGAACGTGTCGTTCCTCGTGCCGCGCATGCGCCGCGAGTTCGGCGGCTGCGCCGGCAACATCGCCTACAACCTCAAGCTGCTCGGCGGCGACCCGATCCCGATGGCGACGGTCGGCCAGGACTTCGCGCCGTACCGCGAGCACTTCGAGGAATGCGGCATCCGCCTGGACCACATCAAGGAACTCGCGGACCTGTTCACGCCACAGGCCTTCATCACGACCGATCACGACAACAACCAGATCACCGCGTTCCACCCGGGCGCGATGATGCGTTCGTACGAGAACCACGTGCGCGACGTGAAGGGCGTGACGTTCGGCATCGTCAGCCCGGACGGCCGCGAAGGCATGCTGCAGAACGCCGCGGAGTTCGTCGAAGGCGGCATCCCCTTCATCTTCGATCCGGGCCAGGCGATGCCGCTGTTCAACGGCGAGGAGCTGCGCGCGTTCATCGACAAGGCCGACTACGTCACCGTCAACGACTACGAGTCGAACCTGCTGCAGGAACGCACGGGCTGGAGCGAGGCCGAGATCGCCGGGCGCGTGAAGGCCTACATCACGACCTGCGGCCCGAAGGGCGCGAAGATCCACGCCGAGGGCAAGACGCTCGACATTCCGCCCGCGCACGAGCGCCGCGTGACCGATCCGACCGGCTGCGGCGACGCGTTCCGCGCGGGCCTCATCTTCGGCATCACCAAGGGCTACGACTGGCTCACGATCGGCCGCATCGGCAACCTCATGGGCGCGCTCAAGGTCGAGCATCCGGGCACGCAGAACCAGCGCTTCGATTACGAAGAGTTCGCCGACCAGTTCCGCCAGCAGTTCGGCTACGCGCTGGACTGATGCGACGCGAGGCGGGCGCCGCGCGCCCGCCTCAGAGCTTGCGCCGCGGCGGCACGAGCAGGTCGCCGAACAACAGGCCGCCGACCAGCGCGGTCAGCAGCGTGACCAGCGTGATGCCGGTGTCGAGGCCGAGCATCACGTCGCGCTCGAACACGAAACTCAGGCTGCGGAAACCCACGCTTCCGGGCACCAGCAGGATGATGCCCGGTTCGCGGATCAGCGCGCCGGGCCTGCTGAAGGCACGCGCGAACACGTTGCTCGTCGCGCCGAGCACGAGCCCGCCGAGGAATACGCCGAATCCCGCGGTCACGTACGCGCCGCCGATGCGCGTGCACAGGTAGCCGAGCACGACTGCGCAGATCACCGTGCCGTAGTGGCGCAACGGGCTGCGGAAGATCACCGCGAACGACACCGCCGCGATCGGCACCGCGAGCCACTCGCTCCATGGCGGCACCGGCACGGTGACGGTGCTCGGCGGCACCAGCCCGACCAGCGTGCACAGCTGCGTCGCCGCGACCGTGCCGAATGCGAGCTTGAGCAGCGCGGCGATCGCGCCGGCCATGCGCGCGGTGCCCGAGATCAGGTGCTGGCTCGACAGCTCGCGCACGGCCGTCGTGAGCGCCATGCCGGGCAGCAGCACGATGAGGCTCGCCATCACCACCGAACGCACCTGGATCGGCATGAGATAGACCGCGACGAGCGTGGCCACGAGCGTCGCGACGAGTGCGCAGATCGCCTCGAACGCGGCCGCGATGTTCGGCCGCTTCTCGGCCGACAGCGCGATGAGGCCGGTCAGCACGCCGATCGCGCCGGCCGTCGCGACACCGGCCCAGTCGGTCAGCAGGATCGTCGCGACCGTGGCCGAGGCGACGCCGTAGGCGCCGACCATCGTCGTGCGCGAAAGCCGCGACGCGGGCTGGCGGCCGATCTGGCGCAGCTGGCGATGCCCTTCGGTGAGGTCGAGGCGGCCGTCGATGACGCGGTCGGCGATCTCGTCGACGATGCACAGGCGCTTGAGATTGACCTCGCCCGGCGACAGGCGCACGACCTGGGTGATCTCGGCGAGATTGGCCTCGCCGTTGGTGCGATCCGAGAACGACATGACGATCGACGTCGGCGTCGACAGCACGTCGCAGGACAGGTCCAGGCGCTCGGCGACAAGGTTGATCGCGGCCTCGAGGCGCGGCGCCGCGGTGCCGTACTCGTGCAGGCGACGCGCGAGTTCGACGACGAACTCGATGCGCGTGGTCAGCGGTGCCCAGGTGGCCATTCGGAATCCGTGTGCATGGAGCGGAGGCGCGCGCGACGCCGCATGCGGCGCGAGGGCATCGCGGGGCGCGATTATCGACGCGTGGACCGCCCACGGCCACCCTCGCGACGCGTCACGGAGCGCCGCATCGCGCCGATCCCGCGCGGCACGATGACGCGCATGGTCCTCCTGCCACGTCGCGGGCGTGTCGAGCCGTGTCCCGCGCAAAACTGCTAGCCTTGCGTGATGGCCGAAGCCGGTACCGCATCGATCGCCCAGGACGGCGCCCGCATCGTCGCGCGTGGCGACTGGACGCTCGACCACATCGACACCCTCGCCGACCTCGCGCGCACGCTCAAGCGTCGCGCCGGTGCGGGCGCGCGCGTCGAAGCCGCGGGCGTGGCGCGCCTCGACACAGCCGGCGCGAGCATGCTGCTCGACCTCGTCGACGGCGAGGAGGCTCGCGTCGAGGCTCTGCCGGCCGGTGCGCGCGGCCTGCTCGCCGCGGTCGCACGTGCACAGGCCGGCCCTGCCGCGACACCTGCCAAGCCAGACCGCGGCTTCGTCGCGGCGGTCGCGCAGATCGGAGCATCGCTCGAGACGTTCTGGCACAACACGACCGCACTGGTCGGCTTCATCGGCCTGATCCTCGCCTCGATCGCGCGCATCGCGCTGGTGCCCACGCGCTGGCGCGTCACCTCGACGTTCTTCCACATCGAGCAGACCGGCTTCAACGCGCTGCCGATCGTCGCGCTGCTGTGCTTCCTGGTTGGCGCGGTGGTCGCATTCCTCGGCGCGACCGTGCTCAAGGAGTTCGGCGCGAGCGTGTTCACGGTCGAACTCGTCGGCTATTCGTTCCTGCGCGAGTTCGGCGTGCTGCTGACCGCGATCATGGTCGCGGGCCGCTCGGGCAGCGCGTTCACGGCGCAGATCGGCTCGATGAAGGCACGCGAGGAAGTCGACGCGATCCGCACGCTCGGCCTGCAGCCCGTCGACGTCCTCGTGATCCCGCGCGTGATCGCGCTGCTCGTCGCGATGCCGATCCTCACCCTGGTCGGCATGCTCGCCGGCATCATCGGCGGCGGCGCCGTGTGCGCGCTCGCGCTCGACATCTCGCCGACGATGTTCATCACGCGCCTGCACGAGACGACCACGGTCACGCACTTCTGGGTCGGCATGAGCAAGGCGCCGATCTTCGCGTTCCTGATCGCCGCGATCGGCTGCCTCGAAGGCTTCAAGGTCTCGGGCAGCGCCGAGTCGGTCGGCACGCACACGACCTCGAGCGTCGTGCAGGCGATCTTCGTGGTGATCCTCGTCGACGCGCTCGCGGCGATCTTCTTCATGGAGATCAACCTGTGACCGCGCACGCACCGCAGCCGGGCGAGCCGGTGATCCGCATCCGCGGCCTGCGCAACCAGTTCGGCGCGCAGGTCGTGCACGACAACCTCGACCTCGACGTGCAGCGCGGCGAGATCATCGGCGTGGTCGGTGGTTCCGGATCGGGCAAGTCGGTGCTGCTGCGCTCGATCATCGGCCTCGGCCGCCCCGCGGCAGGCAGCGTGCAGCTGTTCGGCGAGGAGGTCACTCGCCTGCCCGAGTCCGAACGTGCGCGCCTCGAGCGGCGCTGTGGCGTGCTGTTCCAGAACGGCGCGCTGTTCTCGTCGCTGACCGTCGCCGAGAACATCGGCGTGCCGCTGGTCGAGCACCACGGCCTCGACAAGGCGCTCGTCGCGCGGCTCGCCGCGCTCAAGATCGGCCTCGTCGGCCTGCCGCCCGAAGCCGGCGCGAAGTACCCGTCGCAGCTCTCCGGCGGCATGGTCAAGCGCGCCGCGCTCGCGCGCTCGCTCGCGCTCGACCCGGACATCCTGTTCCTCGACGAGCCGACCGCGGGCCTCGACCCGATCGGCGCGGCCGCGTTCGACCAGCTCATCCTGACGCTGCGCGACAGCCTCGGCCTGACCGTGTTCCTGATCACCCACGACCTCGACACGCTGTACACGATCTGCGACCGCGTCGCGGTGCTCGCGCACAAGCGCATCCTCGTCGCCGATGCACTCGACGTGGTCGAGCAGGCCGACGATCCGTGGGTGCGCGACTACTTCCAGGGGCCGCGAGGCCGCGCCGCGCACGCCGCGGTCGCGCGCAGCCGCCCTGCCCTCCACGACCCTGCGGGAACCTGAGCATGGAAACCCGAGCCCATCACCTCCTCATCGGCGCATTCGCGATCGCCGCGTTCGTCGTCGGCCTCGGCTTCGTGCTGTGGCTGTCCAAGACCAGCGCGGACCGCGAGTTCGGCTGGTACGACGTGGTCTTCACCGAGGCCGTCACCGGCCTCTCGAAAGGCGGCCTCGTGCAGTACAACGGCATCAAGGTCGGCGAAGTGACCCAGCTGAGCCTCGACCCGAAGGATCCGCGCAACGTCATCGCGCGCGTGCGCCTCGATGCGAACACGCCCGTGCGTACCGACACGGTGGCCAAGCTCGGCATGCTCGGCGTCACGGGCCTGGCCTTCATCCAGCTCTCGGGCGGCACGCCTGACAGCCCGCCGCTGCTGCCGACCGACGCGAACCCCGTGCCGGTGATCCGCGCGGAGGAGTCCGCGCTGGCCAAGCTCATGGCCTCGGGCGAGGACATCGTCACGAGCGTCAACGAGGCGCTGGTGCGTGTCGGCCAGTTGCTGTCGAAGGAGAATGTCGCGCACGTGTCGGCGACGCTGCGCCACGTGGACGAGATCGCGAGCACGGTCGCCGAACAGCGCGGCGAGATGGCCCAGGCGCTGCAGCAGCTCGCCGGCGCGAGCGGCGAACTCAAGGCCACGCTGGTCACGCTCAACCAGATGGCGCAGACCACCAACAAGCTCGTCAGCGAGGATGCCCGCGCGGTGCTGCAAGCCGTCGACAAGGCGATCGCGTCGATCGAGCGCGTCGCGAACTCGACCGACGCGCTGCTCGTCGACAACCGCGAAGCACTGACCAGCTTCACCGACCAGGGCCTGCGCCAGGTCGGCCCGACGCTCGTCGAGCTGCGCGAGACGCTGCGTTCGTTCAAGCAGCTCGGCGACCAGCTCGGCAGTTCCAACACCTTGCTGCTCGGTCGCGACCAACCCAGGGAGTTCAAGTCGAAATGATGCGCGCATCCCGCCTCCTCCTCGCGCTCGCGGCCGTCGTGCTGCTCGGCGGCTGCGCCGCGCTGAGCGGCAAGCACGGCTCGTTCACGGTCTATGCCCCACGCCTCGCCGCGCCGGCCGCCGCGGCGAACGCCACGCCGGTCGACTGGCAGCTCGTCGTCGAGACGCCGCGCACGAGCGCCGCACTCGACACGCCGCGCATCACGGTCGCGCCGACAGCGGGCGTGCTCGAGGTCTACCCCGAGGCGCGCTGGCGCGATCCGGTGCCGCAGCTGCTTCGCAGTCTCGTCGTGCAGGCCTTCGACGATTCGCACCGGCTCGGCGGTGTCAGTGGCGGCGACGGTCTCAGTGCGGAATATTCTCTCGCGATCGAGGTACGCGATTTTCAGGCCGAACTCGACGGCGGCGGTGCGCGCGCGGCGATCCGCTTCAACGCGAAGCTCTTCGACCACCGCGCCAACCGCATCGTCGCGACGCGCGCGTTCGAGGCGACGTCGCCGGCCACGTCCAGCGACGTCGCGAGCGTCGTGCCCGCGTTCGAGGCCGCGCTAGGCGAGGTGCTGCCTTCGTTGGTGGAGTGGACGCTTGCGGAAGGCTCGCGTCACCACGGCACGAAAGCCGCGCGCTGATCGATCGGAGCCGTGCGTGCGGCGCGGTCATCCTCGGCGATACCGAATCTGCATCCAGCACATCGAGCTTCAACGGCAGAGCCCCCCTCTCCCCAACCCCTCTCCCGCGAGGGGAGAGGGGCTTGAAGCCGTCGCCTCGGCGGCGGTGCACGGACACGAACGATCGTCGCGCCCCACACGCGAAACGCGAAACCGCACAAGCACGATGACCTGCTCGACTCCCCTCTCCCCTTGCGGGAGAGGGGCTTGAAGCCGTCGCCTCGGCAGCGGCGATACCGAACGTACATCCCGTACATCGAGCTTCGACGCCAGCGCGCCCCTCTCCCCAACCCCTTTCCCGCGAGGGGAGAGGGGATTGAAGCCGTCGCCTCGGCAGCGGCGATACCGAACGTACATCCCGTACATCGAGCTTCGACGCCAGCGCGCCCCTCTCCCCAACCCCTCTCCCGCGAGGGGAGAGGGGCTTGAGGCGGTCGCGTCGGCGACGGTGCACGGAATCGCGAAACTGCGGCGTTGCGGGGGATTGGAGCCGCTTCGACAGCCGCGGACGACACGGACGACAGTCGCGCCTTGCGCTCGAGACGCGATACCTCACGAACACGATGATCCGCTCGACTCCCCTCTCCCCTTGCGGGAGAGGGGCCGGGGGAGAGGGGACGGTTGTCGCGTCGCCCCCCCATGCGTCGGTGACGCGCGAAGACGCACCGCGCAGCGCAGACTCAGCCGTGACCTCGGGCCGCTCGCGCAGCCGCGAGACTATGCTCAGGCCGCGAGGCCGACCGGGTAGTTCGGTGCACTGTCGAGGCGTGCCGCACAGATCTCGGCGAGTTCCAGCAGGCGCAGGTCCGAACCCGGCGCACCGACGAGCTGCAGGCCGACCGGAAGACCGTCGGCAAGGCGTCCCATCGGCAGGCTCACGGCCGGGCAGCCGGCGAGGCTCGCGATGCAGGTGAGGTCGGCGTCGTTGGCGCGCTCGTCCTCGCCGATCGCGTACGGGCCGTGCGGCACGGTCGGCAGCACGAGTACGTCGATCGAGGAGAACAGTTCACGCCCGAAGACCACGGCGCGGTCGAGCTGGCGGTCGGCGCGCGCGTAGTCGACCGCGGACTTGCCGCGCGCGTAATCGACGAAGGCGCGCAGGCGTGGCGACACGCCGTCATCCGGCGCGGCGAGTTCGTCTGCGAGTTCGATCGCGAGCTCGCTCTCCATCACGAGCAGCGCGGCGCGCCGCATGCGGGTGACGTCGAACGACGAGAAATCGGCGTCGACGCGCTCGCCGAGTTCGAGCGCGAGCGCATCGGTGGCGCGCGTGAACACGGCACGCACGTCGTCGCTGACGCCGAGCGCGGCGAGGTCGGGGATGAAGCCGCTGCGCAGGCGGCCCGGCTCCCAGTCCGGCGGTGCGAGCGCGACGCGGCGCCGGCGCGAGCGCGGATCGGCTTGATCGTAGGCGCCGAGCACCTGCAGCACGATCGCGAGGTCCTGCACCGAGCGCGACAGGATGCCGAGGCTGTCGAGGCGGCGAGCTGTAGGCACCACGCCGTGCATCGAGATCTCGCCGAGCGTCGGGCGCAGGCCGAAGATGCCGCAATGACTGGCCGGGATGCGCACCGAACCCAGCGTGTCGGTACCGATCGCGAACGCGCACTGTCCCGCCGCGACCGCCGCGGCGGAACCCGCCGACGAGCCGCCCGCGATGACGTCGTGGCGATGCGGGTTGCGCGTCGCGCCGGTGGCGCTCGCACCGGCCGAACCGAGCATGCCCTCGTCGAGCGAGGTCTTGCCGAGGATCACGGCGCCGGCCGCGCGCAGGCGCGCGGTGACCCAGGCATCCTCGCGTGCCGCATGGGCATGGCGGCCGCGCAGGCCGAGTCCGGTCGGCAGGCCGCCGACGTCGATGTTGTCCTTGATCGCAACCGTGAGGCCGTCGAGGCGACCGATCGCGCCGCCCGCGGCACGCCGCGCATCGCTGGCCTCGGCGGCCGCCTGGGCCTGCGGATCGAGTGCGACGAACGCGTTCAGCATGGCGTTCTCGTGTGCGATGGCCTCCTGGTGCAGCGTGGCGAGGCGCTTCGCGCTGGTGCGCCCGCCGGCCAGCCAGTGCAGCAGCTGGAACGCGCTGGCGCCGCGCAGCCGCTGGTCGGAGAGCTCGTCGTGTGGATCGGCCATCATGGTTCCCTTTCTGCGTATGGGGCGCGCGCTGGTTTGCCGCCCGTGCGGTGAACGCCGACAATAGCGCATTTGCCAGAGCAAGCCGGAGCCAGCGATGAGCGAACGCGACATCATGGAGTACGACGTCATCACGGTCGGCGCGGGGCCGGCGGGGCTGGCGTTCGCGATCCGGCTCAAGCAGCTCAAGCCCGACATCCGCGTCTGCGTGATCGAGAAATCCTCGACGATCGGCGCGCACATCCTGTCCGGCGCGGTCATCGAACCCGAGCCGCTCAACGCGCTGCTGCCCGAATGGGGCGCCAACCCGCCGCCGATCTGCGTGCCGGTGACGCACGACGAATTCCTTTGGCTGCGCGACAAGGAGCGCTTCCTCAAGGCGCCGGTCGTGCCGCCGCAGATGCACAACCACGGCAACTTCATCGTGTCGCTCGGCGCGCTCTGCGCGTGGCTCGCGCCGCAGGCCGAAGCGCTCGGCGTCGACGTGTTCCCGGGCTTCGCGGCCGCCGAACCCGTGTTCGACGAGGCTGGCGCGGTCCGCGGCGTGCGCATCGGCGACATGGGCATCGCGCGCGACGGCACGCACAAGCCGTCGTACACGCAGGGCATCGACATCGTCGCGCCGGTCACCGTGCTCGGTGAGGGCGCGCGCGGCCACCTCAGCAAGCAGCTCGTCGCGAAGTACGCGCTCGACAAGGACTGCGACCCGCAGACCTGGTCGATCGGCATCAAGGAGCTCTGGCAGCTTCCGCCGGGCCGTGTCGAACCGGGCAAGGTCGTGCACACGGTGGGCTGGCCCGCCGACACGAAGACCTACGGCGGCAGTTTCCTCTACCACCTCGACAAGGATCGCGTCGCGATCGGCTACGTGACGGGACTCGACTACCAGGATCCGAAGCTGTCGCCGTTCGAGCTGTTCCAGCAGCTCAAGCATCACCCGGCCATCAAGCCGCTGCTCGAAGGCGGCACGATCCTCTCGTACGGCGCGCGCGCGCTCGCCGCAGGCGGCTGGCAGTCGCTGCCGTGCTGCGAGATGCCGGGCGCGATGCTGATCGGCGACGCCGCGGGCCTGCTCAACGTGCCCAAGATCAAGGGCACGCACCAGGCGATCCGCTCGGGCATGCTCGCGGCCGAACACCTCGCCGAGACCGGCGGCGTCACCGGCTGGGATGCCAAGCTGCGTGCGTCGGCGGTCGGCGCCGAGCTGCGCAAGGTGCGCAACATCAAGCCGGGCTTCCACAAGGGCTTCTGGGCCGGCATGGCGAATGCCGCATGGGAAACCGTCACCGCGGGCCTGTCGCCGTGGACGCTCAAGAACCACGCCGACTGGCAGCAGCTCAAGCGCCTCGACGAGGCCGAGTCGCCGAAGCGCGACTTCGTCGAGCGCACGCTGCCGCCACGCGACCGCCTCGCCAGTGTCTACTTCGCCGCGACCGAGCACGACGAGGACCAGCCCGTGCACCTCAAGGTCGCCGACACCGACATCTGCGTCACGCGCTGCACGGTCGAGTACGGCAATCCCTGCGAGAAGTTCTGCCCGGCCGGCGTCTACGAGATGGTCGAGGACGGCGACGGCAGACGCCTGCAGATCAACGCGGCCAACTGCGTGCACTGCAAGACCTGCGACATCAAGGATCCGTACCAGATCATCACCTGGGTGACGCCGGAAGGCGGCGCCGGCCCGAACTACCAGAACCTGTGATGCGACGCGCGCGCGTCGAGACGGCACCGGGCGCGCGCGCATGCTGACACGCGCCGCGATCGTGCTCGCCTGCGCGCTCGTCGCCGCGCTCGCGTTCGCCCCGGCGCTGCACGCGGGCTTCCATCCCGAGGATTTCGCCTACGTCGCGCTGATGCGCCACCTCGACGCGCCATGGCCACTGGTCGTCGACAACGTGTTCTTCGTCTACTACTACCGCGCGACCGGCCTGCTCGTGTGGTGGCTGTCGGTGCAGGCGTTCGGCACGAGCGCGTTCGCGCACAACGCGCTCGACCTCGCGATCCATGCCGCCAATGCGGCGCTGCTCGCCGCGTTCGTGCTGCGCGCGACCGGGCATCGCGCCGCCGCATTGTGCGGCGGCCTCGCCTTCGCCTGCCTGCCTGCCGCCGCGACGACGGCGATGTGGATGTCCGACCGCTACGACCCGCTCGCGCTGCTGTTCGGAATCGTGGCGCTGATCGCGTTCGAGCGCGCGATCGACGGCTCCCGGCGCGCAGCGGTGGTGGTCGCGGTCAGCCTGCTGCTCGCGATCGCGGCGAAAGAGGTCGCCTACACGATCGCGGGCGTCATGCTCGTGCGCCTCGCCTGGCGCGTGTGGGAGCGACGCGGACTCGATCGCATGCTCGCCATCGCCGTCGTCGCGCCCGCGCTCGCCGCGCTCGCGCTGCGCATGCTGACCGTTCAGTCGCTCGAATCGAGCCTGTCGCAGACCGACCTCGCCGCGAACCTCGTGCGCGGCGTGCTCGCGTGGTGGCAGCGCCTGCCCGCCGCGCTCGCGGGCTTCCAGGCGATGCCGGCGTGGGTAGCAGCGATCCTCTTCGTATTCGGTGTGGCCGCGCTCGCGACGATCGCGGGCGGCCTGCTCGCCCGACGCGGCGACGTCGCGCGCCTCGCACTCGCCGGCAGCGCGCTGCTCGTCGCGCCGTCGCTGCTGCAATGGCCGGTGACCTCGCTCGTGCTGGTCCATGACGGCGCACTCGCGGTGCCCGAGAACCTGCGCTTCTACCACCTCGCCATGACGGGTCTCGCGCTGCTCGTCGCCGCGGCGGCCGTCGCGCTGCGCGAGGTGCCGCGCGCGGTCGCATCGTTCGGTGTCGCCATGGTCGTGCTGTGCGGCGCGGGCTTCGCGGCAACGCACGGCAACGCGACGCGCTGGGCGGATTCACGGCAGGTCGCGAGCGCATCCCATCTCGCGCTCGGCGCGAGGCTCGCGGAACGCAGCTACCCGCCAGGCTGCCGAATCGAGCTCGACGCGCCGCAGCTTGCAGCGGACATTCGCCCGCATATCGACGTTGCGATGAAGGCCGCCGCGCCACGCGGCAGCTCGATCCTCGGCTGCCGCGTCACGGCAGGCACGCGCAGTTACGTCAGCGTGCTCGACGGCCGCCTTTGCAACGCCTTGTCGTGGCCCGCGCTGACGCCGATGCCGAGCCTCGGCACGCACGCGCTGCAGCGCATCGGCAACCTGTGCATGGCGGCATTCGACGATGCCGATGGCGGCTCGGACGACACGGGCCGCATCGTGCTCGACGTCGACGCGCGAGGGAATGTGGTCGAGCCAACCCTGCGACGGTGATCGCCTGACGTTATCAAGGCATGCGCCGGGACCGGATGGGCCAGGGCGCCCGCTCGTTACAGTGCGGCCATGGCCTGCGTGGACGAGGCGCTGCAACGAGCGCGGCGCCGTCTGCGCCATCGACGACGCAAGAGTCCGGCATTGCCACGCTGCAGCCACGCGACATCGCCAACCGCGCATGCCAAGCTGCGCGACCTCCTCCGGACGGATCGCCCCATGCCCACGATCGCCCTCGTCACCGCGCGTGCCGCGCGTGATCTCGACGACGACCTCGCCCCACTGCGCGAGGCTCTGCTCGAACGCGGTGCCGACGTGCACGTCGTCGACTGGGACGACGAAGCGATCGAGTGGGGCTCGTTCGATCTCGCGGTGCTGCGCTCGACCTGGGACTACACCGACCGCCTCGAGACGTTCCTCGCCTGGGTCGCGCGCGCCGCTGCGGCGACACGCCTCGTCAATCCGCCCGGCCTCGTGCGCTGGAGCACCGACAAGCATTACCTGGCCGACCTCGAGGCTGCCGGCATCGCGACCGTGCCGAGCCGCTTCGTGGAGCCGGGCGGCGACGCCGCGACGGCGATCGACGCGTTCCTCGCCGTACACGCGGCAAACGACCTCGTCGTGAAGCCCGCGGTCGGTGCAGGTTCGCGCGACGCGCGACGCCATGCACACGACCGTCGCGACGACGCCGTCGCGCACGCGCAAGGCCTGCTCGATCGTGGCCGCAGCGTGCTGCTGCAGCCTTACCTCGATCGCGTCGACGAGGCCGGCGAGACTGCGCTGATCCACGTCGACGGCACTTTCAGCCACGCGATCCGCAAGGGCCCGCTGCTGCGCACGAACGAGGATGCGACGCGCGCGCTGTTCGCGGCCGAGCACATCACCGCGCGCGAGCCGGGCGAGGACGAGCGCGCGCTCGCGCGGCGCGTGCTCGAGGTGCTGCCGGTCGAAGGTGCGCCGGCCTACGCACGCGTGGACCTCATCCGCGATGCCGACGGCGCGCCGGTCGTGCTCGAACTCGAACTCGTCGAGCCGTCACTGTTCTTCGCGTACGCAGAAGGCAGCGCGCTGCGCTTCGCCGATGCGCTGCTGCGGCGTGCTGGTCACGCCGTGACCGAACAGGGCTGACACCGCGCCACGACGCGGCTGCGCGGCATCGATCCCGGGGTTGTCCACAGCCTTTCCACGGCGCGTGTGGACAACCTCACCAGGCGCGGTACGCGCGCTCGCGGAACCACAGCGTCGCGAGCCACTTGCGGCCTTCGCGCACGGGCAGGCCCGCGTGCAGCGTCGACGGATCGACGCGCCCCGCGGCGTCGACGTTGTCGAACAGCACCACGCGGCCTCGCGCGGGCGCGATGCGCACCGCGAGCAGCGGGAAATCGGTCTCGCCACCTGCGGCGACGTCGGTGAGGTAGGCGAATGCGGTGCGCACGCGCTGCCCCGGTGCGCCCGGCGCGAGTTCGGCGGGATCGCGCAGGTAGTCGCGATGCGGGCGGTACTCCTCGCCGGGTGCATAGCGCAACACGGCAAGCGGCTCGGCATGTCGCAGCGGCTGGCGCGCGAGCCTCGCGAGGCGACGCTGCAGGACGCGCAGCCAGAGATCCTCGTCGTCGACACCGAATGCCATCGAACTCGAGGTGCGGATCGGATGCAGCATCGGCCCGCCCGTGACCGGGTCGTGGACCATCGAGCGCTGCACGTGCGGCGAGGCGAGCACGATCGCGTACTCGCAGTCGAGCGCGGAGAACACACCGTCGAATGTCGCGATGGGCGGCGCCTCATGGCGCGCCACGGCAGGCGTCGACACCGCATCGAGTGCGGTGGCAGGCGGCACGCCGGGCAGCGCGGGAACCATCGGCGACGCGAACGGCGCGGGCCCGTCGACGAACGCACCGGCACGCCGTACGCCGCGCGCGAGCGCGAAGGCATCGAGGCCACGCGCCTGCGCGGGATCGGCGGACAGGCGCGCGAGCAGGAACGCCGACAGCGCGTCGCCGGCCGCCAGCGCCACCGCGAAACACGCACGTGCCGCGTCGAGGTCGCCGGCAGCGAACCAGGCCATGCCCAGGGCGCGCTGCGCCGGGGCGAAACCGCCGCGCGCCGCATCGTGCAGGCGCACGAGAATCGGATCAGGTGCGGCCTCTTCGAGGCCCAGATCGAGCACGGCGAGGCGGTACGAGGCTTCGGCATGGCCGAGCACCGCAGCCGCGTCGAAGCGCGTGCGCGCCGCGACGGCATCGCGGGAGCCTCCGGCAGGCGCGAACGCGGCGAGCATGCCGAGTTCGTTCGCGGCCTCGGCGTGGCCGGCATCGGCGGCATGCGCGAGCCAGCGCAAGGCGTCCGGCATCTCGCGACGCCGCGCGTGCCACTGCGCAAGCTCGAACGCGGCCGCGCCGTCGCCGGCCGTGGCCGCCCGCCTCAGCGTCTCGATCTGCATGCCGCGCCGCCACCCCCTGCCGCCACACGCGGGACCGCCGGCCCGATGCCCGCTGCATCGCCCGGATCCCGTCGCCGCACGTGTGGCGGCCGCTGCGCGCGACGCACGGACTCGCGTCCGCCCTCCCGCATCGCGCGTGGCCACCACACCTCCATTGTGCCCAGTCGGCCGGTCGATTCAAGCCGCTTTACACACGTGCAGGCGACCCGCCCATACGCCCGCGCATCGGGGCTCTGGGCTACAATCCCGGGGCTAAATCCCAGTGTCCGAGGAATCCCACACGATGAAGATCCTGGTCGGTTACAAGCGCGTCGTCGACTACAACGTGCGCATCCAGGTCAAGCCGGACGGCTCCGGCGTGGTCACCGAAGGCGTCAAGCTTTCGGCCAATCCGTTCGACGACATCGCGCTCGAAGAGGCCTTGCGCCTGCGCGAGAAGGGCGTCGCCACCGACGTCGTCGTCGCCACCATCGGCCCGGCCGATGCCCAGGCGCACATTCGCAACGGCCTCGCGATGGGTGCCAACCGCGCGATCCACGTCGTCACGACCGACGCGATCCAGCCGCTGACCGCGGCGCGCGCGCTGCTCAAGCTCATCGAGAAGGAGCAGCCCGACATCGTCATCCTCGGCAAGCAGGCCATCGACGACGACTGCAACCAGACCGGCCAGATGCTCGCCGCCCTGTGGGACCGCCCGCAGGCGACGTTCGCGTCGAAGGTCGAGATCGACGCCGGCAAGGCGCGCGTGACGCGCGAAGTCGACGCCGGCCTCGAGACGATCGAGGTCGACCTGCCGGCCGTGATCACGACCGACCTGCGCCTCAACGAGCCGCGTTTCATCAAGCTGCCCGACATCATGAAGGCCAAGGCCAAGCCGCTGGAGACGATCGCGTTCGCCGACCTCGGCGTCGAATCGGGCGACCACCTGCGCACCACGCACCACGCCGCGCCGGCCAAGCGCAGCCGTGGCGTCATGGTCAAGGACGTCGCCGAACTCGTCGCCGCGCTCAAGGCCAAGGGCCTCGCGTGACCGTCCCGACGCCGCGCCGGCACGCCCGGTGACGGCCCCCGCGGGAACGGCCACGGCCCTCCCGCCACGACTCGAAGGGTTTTGAACATGGCGAAGATCCTCATCGTTGCCGAACACCTCGGCGGCACGCTCAACAGCAGCACCGCGCGCTGCGTCAGCGCCGCGAAGGACATCCAGGGCGAGATCGACGTGCTCGTGCTCGCCGCCGACGCCGGCGCGGTCGCCACGGCCGCAGCCTCGATCGACGGCGTCACGCGCGTGCTGACCGCGACGCGCGCCGAGAACGCGCACGCACTCGCCGCGGTGCTCGCGCCGCAGGTCGCCGCGGCCGCGCGCAACGGCTACACGCACGTGCTCGCGCCGTCGACCACGTTCGGCAAGGACCTGCTGCCGCGCGTCGCCGCGCTGCTCGGCGTGGCCCAGGTCTCGGACATCATGGCCGTCGACTCGGCGTACACGTTCAAGCGCCCGATCTACGCGGGCAACGCGATCGTCACGGTCGAGGCGCCGGCCGACCAGATCCTCGTCGGCACCGTGCGCACGGCTTCGTACGCAGCGGCCGCGAACGGCTCCGCACAGGCTCCGGTCGAGGCACTCACGCTCGACGCGACGCTGCCCTCGCACACGCGCTTCGTCGAGCTCGCGCAGGGCAAGAGCGACCGCCCGGACCTGCAAGGCGCCTCGAAGGTCGTCTCGGGTGGCCGCGCGCTCGGCTCGGCCGAGAAGTTCTCGATCATCTACAGCCTCGCCGACAAGCTCGGCGCGGCGGTCGGCGCCTCGCGCGCGGCGGTCGACGCGGGCTACGCGCCGAACGACCTGCAGGTCGGCCAGACCGGCAAGATCATCGCGCCGGAGCTCTACATCGCGATCGGCATCTCGGGCGCGATCCAGCACCTGACCGGCATCAAGGACGCCGGCACGATCGTCGCGATCAACAAGGACGGCGACGCGCCGATCTTCGAGATCGCCGACATCGGCCTCGTCGGCGACCTGTTCACGATCCTGCCCGAGCTCGAGAACGCGCTCTGAGCGAACCGCCCGGTCCGCCACGCGGACCGGGTGCTTCCCGCGCATCACCGCGGGGAAACCCCAGCTGTACCGCCTCGCGGTGGAGCGGACACTCGACCGCTCCGCCTTGCCGACGAGGCATGCCGATGGCCCTCACGGTTTCCGATGCCCCGGGCGTACGCGCCCTCGCCACGGCCGACACCGGCGCGGCCACTTCCGCCTCCCCGCAGCGCGCCTCGGCGACGGCCTCGTTCTCCGACGGCATCGCCGGTACGCAGGCGCAGCCGTTCGACCGCACTGCGATGGAGATGGCCTACCTCGTCTACCACGAGGACGTCGGGCCGAACGACGTCGCGTTCGACGCCGCCGTCGACCACCTCGAGGCGCGCACGGGCTGGCGCATGCTCGATGCGAACGAGCTTTCGGCGCTCGGCTATTCGTCGCAGGCGATCGACCGCCTTTACCAGCCCGGCGAGCAGTTCCGCGCCGCAGTCTTCGCCGACGGCGACGGCAACTACATGCTCGCGTTCCGCGGCACCGGCGCGGGTGCCGAAACCGAGAACGAGGCGCAGGACTGGCTCACCAACCTCGCCCAGGGTGCCGGCCTGCCGACCACCGAGTACGACCGCATCGTGCCCGACGTGATCGAGGACTTCACCGGCACGCTCGGACGCCGCGACGACGACGGCGGCTGGGCCAACCTCGGCCTGACCGGGCATTCGCAAGGCGGCGGCCTCGCCTCGTTCGGCGCGGCGCTGAGCGGCGTGCCCGCGATCACGTTCGATGCCTCGGGTGTGCACGACGCGACGCTCGCGCGCCACGGCCTCGATGCCGACAGCGTGCGCGAAAGCGCGGCCGACGGGCTCGTGCGCGCCTACACGATCGACGGCGAAGCGCTCGACACGCTGCAGACCACGGGCCCGCTGCCGTCGCTGACCGGCGCGCTGTTCGGCCCGCTCGCGCAGCTCGGCGAACTCGCGCGCAACCGCCTGATCGGCGCGGCGCTGCCCGACGCGCTCGGCCACGAGGTCGCGCTGCAATACCGCGGCGGCGACCTCGCCGACGACGCGATCGCCTACGCGTCCGGCATGCCGGACTGGGCCGCGAGCGCGATCACGATCGGCGTGCGCACGCTGTTCGGCCCGCTCGGCAACGACGTCATGAACGTCGCGGACTCGGCCTACAAGCACCACCAGCAGACCATGCTCGATGCGATGGACCAGAACACGCCGTGGGCACCGCGACCGACGCTTGTCGAAGTGGTCGGCACGGGCGTGGATCGTGTCGACGGCGCGATCGACGCCGTGCAGCACGCGGCCACGCAGGGCGCGCAGTCGCAGGGCCCGGTCGTGCGTGCGATCGTCGCGATCGACAACGCCGCGATCGACGTCGCCCAGGTCGTCGGCGGCGCCTTCGTCGAGGCCGGTGCGACGGTCGCGGAGAACGTGCAGCGCACCGCGCGCAGCGTCGTCGACACCTACCTGCCGATGCTGCGCCCTCTGATGCTGTGACGTCGCGCGGCGCGACAGTCGTGCGACGACACTAGCCCGGGCATGCCGGCAGCGCGGCTTCGAGCGTCGCGCGAAGCCGTGCATCGGGCGGGAAGCGTGTCGAACGTGCGATCGCGTCGGCCTGGCTCGCGGATGCTTCCGCGCATCGCCCCGATCGCGCGAGTACCTGCGCGAGCTTGAGCGTGCGCTGGCCGCGATCCGGGCCTTGCGCGTGCGCATCGTCGGCATTCAGTTCGATCATCGCGCGGTACGCGGCGAGCGCGCCGTCGTCATCGCCTTCGTCGGCGAGCACATCGCCGAGCTGCTCGAACACGTCGACACCGAGCGTGTCGTTGCCGAGCGCGCGCAGCCGCTCGCAGATCGCCTGGGCCTGGCGCAGCAACGGCACGGCGTCCTGCGCACGCCCGTCCGCGTGCAGTACGCGCGCCTTCTGCAGCAGCGCGAGCGCGTGGTTCGGCGAGGTCTCGCCGTAGAGCTGCAGCGACGCACGCTGCGCCTCGTCGGCGAGCCGCGCGGCCTTGTCGTGGTCGCCGGCGCGCGCGAGCGCGGTGGCCAAGTTGCCGGTCGCGAGGATCGTGTACGGATGCAGGTCGCCGATGTGCTCGCGCGCGATCGCGTGGGCTTCGGTGAACATCGCGAGCGCTTCGCCATCCTCGCCTTCGGCGGCGAGGATCGAACCGAGCCCGAGGAGATCCGCGATGCGCCAGCCGCCACCTTCTGGCAACGTGCGCTCGCCTTGCGCGAGCGTGTCGCGCAGGCGACGGATCGCGGCGTCGACATGGCCCGACGCGTACTCGGACATCGCGAGGTTCTGCTGCGTGATGTTCCACAGCGACGCGTGCGCGGGACGCGACGGATCGAGCATCGCGACGGCCTCGCCGAGAAGCTCGCGCGCCTGCTCCTGCTCGCCGTCGAGCGTGATCGCGAGGATGCGGAGCAGGTTCGCGCGCACCTCGGGGGCGACGTCGAGCCCGCGCGAGAGCTCGATCGCACGCCGCAGCGGCGCGCGCGCGCCCTCGTAGTCGCGCATCGACACGAACGCGGTGCCGATCGTGCCGAGCAGCTCCATCATGATGCGCGGCTCGGTCGCGAGCTCGCGCTCGATCTGCGGCGGGGCGAGCGCGAGCACCTCGTTCGCGGCCGGCACGCGACCATGGTGCAGCGCCGGATCGGCCGACTTGAACAGGCCGACCATGAAGCTGCTCACGCGCCGCGCGGTCTCGGCCTCGCGCTCGGCGCGCTGGCGCTCCTGGTCGAGGTTCCACACGAACGCGACCGCCATCGCGACGAGCAGCAGCGACGTCGCGACGGAGGCCAGCGTCGCGATGCGGTGGCGCCGCACGACGCGCGCGACGCGATACGCCCATGCGCCGTTCGACGCGGCGACCGGCCGGTTCGCGAGCAGCGCGCGCAGGTCGGCCGCGAGCGCGTCGACACCCGGGTAGCGCCGCGCCGGATCGTCGTCGGTGGCACGCGCGAGGATCGCCGCGACGTCACCGCGATCGCGGCGCGCCACGCCGTCGCCGAGCAGCGCGGCGAGCAGGCGACCGAGCTGGTAGACGTCCTGGGCGACGCCGGCGGGATCGCCGCGATGCTGCTCGGGGCTCGCGTAGCCGGGTGTCGCCGCGCGCCGCGCGGGATCGTCGCTGGCGTCGTCGAGCGCCGCGGCGATGCCGAAGTCGAGCAGGCGCGGCACGCCGTCGGCATCGACGAGGATGTTCGAAGGCTTGATGTCGCGATGCACGACGAGGCGCGCGTGCGCGTAGCCGACCGCCGCGCAGACCTCGAGCACGAGCGCGATGCGCGCACGTGCATCGAGCCCCCGCGACTCGCACCAGCGGTCGATGCGCTGGCCTTCGACGTGGTCCATCGCGAACCACAGCGTGCCGTCGTCGTTGCGGCCGCCGTCGAGCAGGCGCGCGATGTTCGGATGGCGCAGGCGCGCGAGCAGGCGCCGCTCGCGCTCGAGCAGCACCCCGGCCACGCCCGGATCGGCCTCGGGCGCGATGAGCTTGAGCGCGACCTGTTGCTCGAACGCGCCGTCGGCGCGCTCGGCGAGGTAGACCACGCCGAGGCCGCCCTGCCCGATCAGGCGCACCACGCGGAACGGCCCGACCAGCGTGCCGGCCGCGAGCGCGGGCATGTGCTCGGCGAGCATCGTCGAGACGAGCCGGCTGCGCAGCGCGCCGCCCGGTTCGAACGTCAGCGTGGTCACGGCGCTTCCAGCGTGTGCGCGAGGCGATCGCGCGCCTGCGCCCACAGCCATTGCACGGTGCGTAGCGGGATGTCGACGGCCTCGGCGGTCTCGGGCTCGGTCATGCCGGCGAAGAAGCGGCATTCGACGACGCGCACCATCGCCTCGTTCTCGCCGGCCAGGCGTTCGAGTGCCTGGTCGAGCGCGAGGAAGCGGTTGGCCTCTTCGCCGAGTTCGCGGTCGACCACCTCGAGGTCCATGCGCGTGTGTGCACCGCCGCGCTTGGAGGTCGCGCGTTC
This sequence comes from Dokdonella aquatica, assembly GCF_051987395.1. NCBI lineage: Bacteria > Pseudomonadati > Pseudomonadota > Gammaproteobacteria > Lysobacterales > Rhodanobacteraceae > Dokdonella > Dokdonella aquatica. The sequence continues at coordinate 359,945 of NZ_CP197094.1, forward strand.
GCGCGCGTAGGCGCAGATGACCTGGCGCATGATCTTCGCGGTCAGCGCGAAGAAATGCCGGCGATCCTGCGGCACCGCGTCGCCGGCATCGGCCATGCGCAGGTACCACTCGTTGACGAGGCCGGTCGTGTTGAGCGTCGGCATCGTCGCGCCCTGCGCGAGCTGGCGCCGCGCGAGGCGCTTGATGTCCCCGTAGGTTCGCCGCAGCAGCCGGCTCCACGCGTCGCGCTCGCCGTCGCGCGCCTGGTCGAGCAAGCGGGTGATCTCTTCGGGGGTTTCCAACACCTGTCCGCCTGGCGGCACCGGCGGGCATAGTGATATGAGCTTCCCCCGCGCGTCCACCACGTCGCCGTCGACATGCGCGACACACGCCTCGACCACGCGCGGCGCGACGCGCGCGGTGCCGTCCCTGGCACGCGCGCGCGTGGCGTGCGCCATCCTCACCGCGACGCCGAGCAGGTGCCTGGCAACGCTGCGCCGATACGCAGGTTGTCGAGGAAGAAACCCGCTTCCTGGTAGGCGGGATCGGTACTCAGGCGCCAGCGCAGGCGCACGTCCTGGCCCGCGTAGGCGGCGAGATCGTGCGCGACCTCGACGAACTGGCCCGTCGCGAAACCCGTCGACGTGCCGTTGAAGGCGCCCTGCGACGCCGCGTAGCCGCAGGCGTTGACGGGCGGATCCTGGGTCTGCGCGAAGCTCGACGGATAGCCGCCTTCGGGCGCGATCGGCGTCCACGTCGCACCGTCGTCGGTCGAGATCTCCACAACCACGCCGTCCCACTCCGTCTCGAGCTGGTAGCGCGCCGCGTAGCGCAGCAGCGGCGCGCCGGGCGCGAGCCGCAGCGTCGGCGTGGTGATCGCGGCACAGGTCTCCGACGGATAGGCCGAGCCTGCTGCGCTGCGGTAGGCGAAGCTGCCGTTCGACGCGGCCGCGTTGGTGATCGACCACGGCCACTGCGACGCGAGCGTGGTACGCGTGTCGACGTCATCGACCCAGGTACCGAAGCCGTTGTCGTCGGCACCCGCCGGCGTCGCGCCGACCACGTGCGAGCGCGACACGTTGCCGGCGCCGTCGTGGGCCTCGACCTGATAGTAGACCGGCACGCCGTCGCCGACGTCGGTGTCGGTGAACGTCGCGGTCGTCGTCGTGCCGACGAGTACGGGTGACGTGAACAGCGGCGAGGTGTCGCGCAGCACGCGGTAGCCGACGCTCTCGCCGGGACAGCTCGCCTGCGCGGCCTGCCACGCGAGATCGACCGCGCACACCGGATGACGCGCGTCGGTGACGACGAGCGAGTCCGTCGTGAACGCGAGCGACATCGAACACGCATCGGCCGAGACGACGTCGACGCACGCCTCCGACAGCGGCCCCTCGACGCCGTCGCGTACCGTGCGCATGCGGTAGGCGTACGTGCTGCCGCCCTGGCTGCGCGCATCGGTGACCTCGGCCGTCGCGCTTTGCCCGACGAAGCGGAAGCGCGCGCGATCGGCGGCCGCGCAGGTGCCGTCGGCGCGGTACAGCTGGAGATGGCTCGCACCGCCAACCGCGACGGCGCTCACGCGCACGCCGTCGTCGTCGTTGCCGGCAAGCGCGAGCGTCGCGGGTGCCGCGGCACCGCTCGGATCATCCGCGGCGAAGCCGTCGGCGAACAGGCGGTCGCCGAGCACGCCCATGCGCGCACCGACGACGAGTGCGTAACCCTGGCGATGACTGGTCGGTCGACCGTTGCCGGGCACCGCATGGGCGTCGACGCGCACACTCCAGCGTCCCGCCGCGGGCGTGACCACGCGCACGTGCTCGACCGTGTTGATGCGGTCGGCGGTGGTGCCCGGACGCGACTGGCCGCCGAAGAAATCGTTGCCGCGGAAGGTCTGGCCCGACGGCGACACGACCACGAGGTCGAGGTCGTTGACGAGCGTGGGGCTCGCGCCGAGCGAGGCTTCGGGATCGAACCACGCGAGCGTCACGCGCAGTTCGGCACCCGCGGCGATATCGAGGTCGAAGGCGTCGACATCGCCGGTCTCCAGGCCGGCGCCGTTCTCGCGCATCCAGTGCCGCATGCCGCGTGCGTCGCCTTCGAAGTAGGCGCTGTTGTCGAGCCAGAGGCGGCCCCAGCCGACGTTGTGGCTGGGCCAGTTGGTCGAGATCGGTGCGGTGCCGTTGAGCAGCGCGGCCTTGAGCAGCACACCCGGCGCTTCGAAGCGCTCGCCCGGCGTCGCGCGTCCGCGCGGATACCAGCCGTCGCTGAAGTACTGCCGCAGCAGGGCCGCGCCGCCGGACACCGTCGGCGTGGCCATCGAGGTGCCGCTGAGCGCCTGCAGCAGCGGCGGCTGCACCGTGGCACCGTTGTCGCCGTTGCCGAGGGCCGAGCGGATCATCTCGCCGGGCGCCATGATGTCGGGCTTGCGGCGGCCGTCCTCGGTCGGTCCGCGACTCGAGAACGACGACGTCGTGGAAAGGTTGCCGTGGCGCGTCGAGCCGACCGTGAGCACGTTCTTCGCGTTGCCGGGCGAACCCGTCGTGGTCGGTCCCGAACCGGAGTTGCCGGCGGCGACGACCGTGAGCATGTCTTCGCCGAGCCATGCCGCCGCGTCGGCACGCTGGTCGTGGCCGATGTAGAAGCCCGTGCTGTTGGTGCCCCAGCTGTTGCTGTGGATGCCGGCGCCGCCGGCATACGCCTGCGCGAGCGTCGCGCCGTAGTCGGTGATGCTGAGGCAGCCGGACGTGTCGTCGCCGAGGTCCTGGAACAGGATCTGCGCGCCGGGCGCCATGCCGTCGCCGTCGTCGTGGCGCACGACGCCGGGCGACGCGAACGGCGGCGCGTCACCGGCGACGGTGCCACTGACATGCGTGCCGTGATAGCGGATGAATCCGCCACAGAACGCGTTGTTGTCGTACGCGGTCGCGCCGGGCTGGACCCAGTAGGCGTAGACCTTGCGGTCCGGATACGTGGCGCCGATGGCGGGCGGGACCGGCGCGGGGTCGTCGGCGTCGGTGACCGCGACATTCGCACCGCTGCCGACATCGAGCCCGCTGAACGAGGCCTCGTTGCGGTCGAGGCCCGAGTCGGCGATCGCGACGATCTGGCCGTGTCCGGTCAGGCCGCGGCGCCACCACGTCGCGCGCGCGGGATCGAGTGCGCCGCAGTTGCCGTCCGTGTCGGGCGACGCGCACGAGGCCTGGTTGGACTGGATCGGCCCTGCGGAGTCGAGGTTGCCGAGGGTCGGGGCGAGATAGGGCTCGATCCAGGCAATGCCGTCGACGCCCGAGGCCGCGACGAGCAGCGCGCGCAGGTCTGCGGCGTGCACCGCGACGCGGAACGACGGCAGGTCGAGTGCGGTGGCACGCGCGAGCACGCCGGCGCGTACGCCCGTCGCGCGCAGCGCGTCGACGAGCCGCTCGAGCGGTTCGCCGCGGAAACCGTGGATCTCCAGTTCGACGTCGGCCGACGGCGCGTGGCGCGCGGCGACGCTGCCGTCGAGCAGGCCGCGCGCGAGCTTGAAGCCCGCATCGTAGGCACCGCTCCAGCGCACCGCGGCGTCGGCACCGACGCGCGCGAGCGCGCCGGCATCGGCACGCACCTGGAAAGCATGGTTGGGCAGGTGGCCGACGATCGCCGCTCCAGCCTTCGCGATCGCGGCGCGGGCCTCGGCTTCGCGTCCCGGAGCGAACTGCACGATGCCGTAGCGCGCATCGGCGCGCACGGCGACCGGCGCACCGGTGAAGCGCAGGCGTTCGTGCAACGGATCGAACGCACCCGACTGCAGCAGCAGCAGGCCCGGCTGCTCACGCAGCGCGGCGACCGCATCGGGCGCGACGGCGTGGAAGGCGACATCGGAAGGCAACGGCGCCGCATGCACGCCGGCCGTGGCCAGGAGCACGGCCGCGGCGAGCGGACGCAGGACGAGGAAACGGGATTTCACGGGCATCGACTCCCGGCCGGACGCTGCCGGCCATGCGCTAGGGGAAGCGCGCGCCGCAGCGGGGCGCGCGGCGTGATCACGGTCCCGACGACGGGTCGGCGAGGTTCACGATCATGAGCAGCGACGCATCCGGCGCACCGGGCACGTTCTCGAGGTTGGTCGGCTCGGGGAACAGGCCGCAGTTCTCGGCATCGAACGAGACATAGGTCGGCGCGGTCTGGATGGCCTGGTTGAACCCGGGCCAGAACTCGCGGTTGAAGTCCGGCTTGACGATCTCGACGACCAGATCCTGCGTCGACGCGTCCGGGATCGTGCCGGTGACCGGGATGTTGAGCACGCGGCCCGAAGCCTCCTGGTTGACCGTGATCGTGTGCGAGCCGACCTGCACGAGGTTGGCGTAGGTGAACTCGGCGCCTTCCGCGATGCGGTAGAGGCGCACGTGGATCGGCACGCTGCTGTACGCGCGCATGACGCCGATGTCGACCGAGGCGACGTCGAGCCGGCCGTTGCGGCCGAAGTCGCCGTCGAGATCGAATCGGCGCAGCCAGCGCGTCTGCGTGATGCAGGCGACGCTGAGGCCGGAGGTGATGGTCTCGGTGTCGAGGTTCTGCGTCAGTGCGTTCGACAGGTCGCGCTCGAAGCCGGCCGAGAACAGCGGCACCGACTTGAGCGGGCAGTTCGCCGTACCGTCGAGTTCCACGGTATCGAGCGCGATCATGTTGCCCTTGCCGCCGCCGGCGAACGCCGAGTCGATGTCCATCGCTTCGGGCACGTGGTAGTGGAACGCGATGCGCCCGGTGCCCGACGCGGGCAGGTCGCCGATGGTGAAGCGGCGCCAGCCGCCGTACGGATAACCGAGCAGACCCGTCGCGTCGTCCTCGGTGCCCAGATCGGGATTGATGCTCAGCAAGGTGGTCGTGAAACCGCCGACGTCGTTGGGACCTTCGCCGACGTCGGTGCAGTCACCGCTGTCGTCCATGCACAGCCGCACGATCATGCGGTCCGCCCGCGCGCCCCAGATCGGCGCGAAATCGTAGAAGCCCTTGCGCGTCCAGAAGCCCAGGGTCGCGCCGGGTGCGAACGTGATCGGCGGCGTGATGAGCCAGTTGCTGAGCACGCCGGTCGCCGGGCCGGTAGGTGGCGGCGTCAGGATCGAATGCGAGTAGAGGCTCGCGAACACGACCGAATGCGGCGTGCCGGCGTGCGCGTTGAACAGCAGCCCCTCGACGTTCGAATCGAGGTATTCGATCTTCTGCTCCCAGCGGAAGCCCTTGCCGGGCGTCATGAGATGATCCCAGTCCTGCGGTTCGGTGCTCGTGTTCGCGCGCAGCCAGCCACCGTCGGTGAACAGCGATTCGGCGTGCTCGAAACCTTCGACGCATTCGCTGGACGTGGTGCCGGTTGGCATCTCGACGAGCGTCGGTGCGCGGCCCGCGAAGGGCGATGACGTGGCGCCGGCGACGGCCGTGGTGGCGCAGGACAAGACCGCCAGGAGGGCGGTACGCCGGTAGGTCAACCTGCTCATGCTGTTCCCCGATGTGTGCGTGCCACGGCAGTCCGCGCTGCCGCGTGCGTTCGTCGATGTCCCCGTGCGTCCCCGAACTCCGTGCGGATCGACCTCGTACAGAAGCAATAGACGGAACGGCGGCGAATCCCGCAAGACGGGACGCACGCGGCGGCGATCGCGGCGCCGCAGGGAGGACACCGTGTGGGGGAATCGCAAGCGCCACGGCACGCCGTGCGTGGCCGGGACGTCGGGCCGGACGGCGCCGGTCCTCCGGGCTACTCGCCCTCGAGGCAGTCCTCGACGGTGTAGTCGTCGTCGTAGCCGTCGTACTCGATGCACATCTCGATGCGGCAGTCCTCGTCGCAGTCGTCCTCGTCGGTGGACTCCTCGGGACAGATGCCTTCGGCCGCGCAGGCGTCGTAGCCCGGCGAATCCTTCGCGCGCTCGGGATGGGCCTCGAGGAACGCTGCGCCGGCATCCACGGCGGCGGCGATGCGCTCGGTCGTGGCCGGATGCGTCGACGCCCAGCTCACGTCACCGTCGTCGAGGTCGTGCTCGTCGATGAGCCGGCGCATCGCCTCGGCGAACCACGCCGGCGATTCGCCGGCCGCGGCGAGCCGCTCGAATGCGAAGCGGTCGGCCTCCTCCTCGAAGCCGCGCGAGTAGTGGCTCTGCACGAGCATGGTCGGCACCGCGACGACGATCGTGCCGGCCGAGCTCACGTCGCCCGCGAACAGGCCTGCGGCGACCGCCACGAACGAGCTGCGCAAGGCCTGGCGCAACGCGTGGCGATGCTCCTGGTGACCGAGTTCGTGGGCCATGATCGCGTCGAACTCGCGATCGTCCTGCAACGCGTTCACGAGGTCGTCGGTGACGACGACGGTGCCGCCCGGGATCGCGAGCGCGTTCGCGCCGATCGCCTCGGCATGGCGGAACTCGAGCCGATAGCCCTGCCCGCCCGGCATCGTCGCGGCGAGCTTCGCGAAACGCGCCGTGAGCTCGTCGCGGCGCGCCTGCTCGAGCTGCGTCGGCCGGAAGCCGAAGAACCGATCGAGCTGGTCGAGTACCTGGTTGCCGAGCGCAGCCTCGACGGTCGGCGGCATCTGGTCGGTGATGCGGTCGGCGAGCCACGGCACGCCCCACTTGAAGGCCGCGAAGAGGCTCACGACGCAGATCACGAGCGACACGGCGACGGCGTAGGCGTGGCCTTCGAGGCGATCGACGAGGCGCTGCAGGCGATCCTCGGTCGGGAACCAGGCGTCGAGCGCGGGTGCATCGTCGACGAGCGCGCGTGCACCGTCGGGGAACACGATCGTGCGCGGCGTGCGCGCAAGACGCGAGGTGATGCGCAGGTCGCGCAAGGACTCGTCGCGCGCGATGCCGTCGCCGTCGACGCGCAGGCGGCCGCCGGCATCGAGCGACAGCACGACCGCGTGCTCGCGACTCGTCACGCCGTCGAACAGGCGGGCGGCGATCGTGCTCACAGCGACACGTCGATGTCGAAGAAGCCGTCGACCTCGGCGGCGGTCGCACCGACGTCACCGGCACGTTCCGCGCGCATGTCCTGCAGGTCGTCGACGGCGTAGAGGCTCGTGCACTCGGCGCGGTAGCGCGCCATGCGCACCTTGGCCCACGGGATCAGCAGGCCGGCGCTGGCGAGGATGCCGAGCGTGTTGCCGGTGTAGAGCCAGAGCAGGCGACCGCCCTTGAGGCGCGACTGCAGGCGGCGCCCGTCGATCTCGACGTGGTTGTAGACGAGGTTGGTGATCGCCGCGGCGAGGAAGATCCAGATCACGAAGTAGGAGCCGTACATGAGCACGAGGGCGACGCCGATGAGCCAGAACGGCGGCGGCTCGCCGGTGGCGCCACCAAGCGCGCCGTTGACGACGGCCATGCCCGCGAACACGAGCATCATGAGCAGGATCCAGCCCGTCACCGCGCCCCAGGCGATCAGGTACGGAATGTAGAAACGCCCCGGCGACAGCAGGAAGCGGAACCAGCTGCCGCCGTAGCGGTGCTGCTCGACGAGGAACTGCTTCTGCTTGCCCTGGATCCACGGGTACAGCATGCCGAGCGTCAGCACGAGCGGGATCAGCATGACGAGGAAGCGGATGTAGGCCTCGCCGTAGTCGGGCACGAAGCGGAAACTGAGGCCGCGCCACGACGAGTAGCGTGCGCGGAACGCCGCGCCACGCACGATCAGCCACGGCGTCGCGAACAGGATCACGACGACCAGCACGATCTGCCAGAACAGGCTGAAGTGGCTGGCGAGCACGTACGAGCCGAACAGCACGAACGCGACGATGCGCCCCTTGAGGATCGGCCACGGCTTGGCGAGGTACTCGAACGGCACGCCGGCGAGGCGCGTGTTGCCGTAGAAGTAGCGCTGCGTGCGCACGCGCGCCCAGGCCGAGTACAGGCCGAGCGTGACGATGCTCAGCGCGAGGTTGACGATCCAGATGCGGAAGTACTCGCCCGCGCGCCCGTCGAACGTGAAGGGATGCTCGACCAGCACGGGTGCCGGCGGGCGGACCTGCCAGGCGGGCACGTCGACGAGCGGCTGCGGAGGTGGCGGCGGGGGCAACGGCGGCGGAGGCGCCAGGACATCCTGTGACATGCGGTTTCCGTTCCGGCCGACGACGCCGTGCCGCTAGTCTACGCGACGCACGCGACCTCGCGCACCGCCCCGGAGCCCTTCGCACGCGCACTCGTGACGGTTTCCGCACGGCCGAGCATCAGCGATGCCGCACGCTCGGCGATCATCATCGTCGGCGCGTTGGTGTTGCCGCCCGGCAGCTCCGGCATGATCGAGGCGTCGACGACGCGCAGGCCGGCGACGCCGTGCACGCGCAGCTCGGCATCGACGACGGCATCGTCGTCGATGCCCATGCGGCAGGTGCCGATCGGGTGGTAGATCGTCTCGGCCTTGCGGCGCACGAACGCCTCGACGGCGCGATCGTCGCGCACGTCGGCACCCGGGAAGATCTCGTCGGCGCGATACGCGTCGAACGGTGCCTGCGCGAAGATCTCGCGCGACAGGCGCACGCCCTCGATCATCATGCGCAGGTCGTGCCCCTCGGCGTCGCCGAGGTAGTTCGCGTGGATCGCGACCGGCTGCGAAGGATCGGCCGAGGCCAGGCGCAGGCGGCCACGGCTCTTCGGGCGCAGCGCGCAGGCGTGCACGGTGAAGCCGTCGCCCGGCAGGCGGTTGCGGCCATGGTCGTCGAGCAGCGCCGGCACGAAATGGAACTGCAGGTCGCAGCGGTCGTCCGGCGCGAATTGCGACCGCACGAAGCCGCCGCACTCGGCGATGTTCGAGGTGCCGATACCGCGCCTGTGCAGCAGGAACTCGAGCGCGACCCTGACGTCGTTGGTGTGGTCGTAACCGACCGCGCGCGAGCTGCGCGACAGCGTGCAGATGTCGAGGTGATCCTGCAGGTTGCCGCCGACGCCGGGCCGGTCGAGCCGCACGTCGATGCCGTGCGTGCGCAGCTCGTCGGCCGGACCGATGCCCGACAGCATGAGCAGCTGCGGCGAGTTGAGCGCACCGCCGCACAGGATGACCTCGCCGGCCTCGGCGCGGCGCAGGCGGCCGCGCTGGCGGTAGTCGAGGCCGACCGCGCGTGCGCCCGACAGCAGCACGCGCTGCGCGATCGCATGCGTGTGCACGGTCAGGTTGGCGCGACCGCGCGCGCGCGACAGGTACGCGGCCGATGCCGAGCAGCGCGCGCCGTTGCGCTGGGTGACCTGGTACCAGCCGAAGCCGTCCTGCGTGGCGGCGTTGAAATCGTCGTTGCGCGCGTGGCCCGCGGCGGCCGCGGCGTCGATGAAGGCCTGCGAGAGTTCGTTGCGGTGGCGCAGGTCGGCCACGCCGAGCGGGCCGCCGCTGCCGTGCCAGGCGTCGGCGCCACGCTCGTTGTCCTCGGCGCGCCGGAACACCTCGAGCACGTTGGCCCAGCCCCAGCGCACGTCGCCGGTCGCCTCGGCCCAGGCGTCGTAGTCGCCAGGCACGCCGCGCACGTAGCACATCGCATTGATCGAGCTCGAGCCGCCGAGTACCTTGCCGCGTGGCCACCACAGGCGACGTCCGCCGAGGTGCGGCTCGGGCTCGGTCGTGTAGTTCCAGTTGATGCGGCGGTTCGTGGCCAGCTTGGCCAGGCCCGCGGGCATGTGGATGAACGGGTGCCAGTCGCTGCCGCCGGCTTCGAGCAGCAGCACGCGTTTCGACGGATCGGCGCTGAGACGCTCGGCGAGCACGCAGCCCGCGGAGCCCGCGCCGACGATCACGTAGTCGTACGTCATGATTCCGCAACGGATCCGGGATCCGTCCGAGGCTAGTCGGGCGGGCTAGAGCAGATGCTCCATCACGCGTGCTCGAGCACCTCGACCGCGTCGCCGACACGCAGCGTGCCGGTGCCGCGCGGGATCAGGTTCTGCCCGAACGTGACGCCGTCCGGCGAACGCCGGTAGCCGATCAGCGTGCGCAACGGCTCGCCACCCGGATCGAGCTCGCCACGCGTGAAATCGACCGTGGTCAGTACGCAGCGCGCGCAGGGCTTGACCACGTCGAAGGCGATGCCGCCGATGCGCACGCGACGCCAGCCGTCCTCGGCGTGCGGGTCCGTACCCGCCACGACGAGGTTCGGGCGGAAGCGCAGCATAGGCACCGGTGCGGCGAGCTTCGCATTGAGCGCATCGAGCGCGGCCTGCGAGATCAGCAGCAGCGGAAAGCCGTCGGCGAAGCTGACGATGTCGCCGTCGCGACCGAAGGCGGGGTCGACGGGGCGGTGCGCCGCCTCGTCCATGTAGGCGAAATGCGCGGGGCGGCCGAGCACGTCGCTGATCCAGGCATCGGCCTGGGACTCGGCGGCACGTGCATCGACGGTGCTGCCCCACACCGTCGCCGTGCGACGCGCCGTGGCGTCGGCATGCGGACGGACGACGAGACCGGGCATGCCCGGCGCCTCGACGCTGACGCCACCATCGACCTCGTGCGTGCGGACCAGCGTCATGCGCGGATGCTTGCGCGCCGACAGCAGGCCGCCGTCTTCGTCGACGACCATCCAACGGCGGTCGCCGACGAGGCCGCGCGGCTCGACGACCGCTTCGGCCGGCGCGAGCGCGGCGCAGGACTTGATCGGGAACACGTGCAGCGCGGACAGCATCGGGGTCATCGCGACCGCCTCGCCTGCACGAGTGGACTGCGCATCCGGATCACGCCTGCGCCTCCGCCCGCGTGCGCGCCGCCGGCAGCTTGAGCTGTTCGCGCCACAGCCCGAAAGCGCTGAGACCGAACGCACACGCGATGAACATGCCGACGCCGAACACCGCCTGGCTTCCGAACGCCGACACGAACTTGTGCACCCACACGAAGGTGAGGTCGCCGCCGCGGTAGACCACCGTGTCGATCGCGGCACCGGCCTTGTAGCGCCACTCGCGCGCGACCTGCGTGTAGATGGTCTCGCGTGCGGGCTTGTGCAGGCAGAACTCGCCGCTGCGCGTGACGATCTGCACGATCGCGACGAGGAACGGCAGCGGTGACGCGGCGAGTGCGGCGTAGCCAAGGAAGATCGCCAGCGGCGGCAGCAGAAGGGCCGGCTTGACGCCGTAGCGCGACAGCAGCCAGCGCGTGATGAACACCTGCACGAACAGGGTCAGCGCATTGATCGCGAGGTCGATGTTGGCGTAGAACGCGGTCGCGCCGGCCGCATCGGGATAGGCGATGCGCACGATCGCGGCCTGCTCGTTGTAGAGCAGCGTGCCGACGCCGACGCCGAACAGCACCACGCAGGCCATCCAGCGCAGCAGCGGCTCGCGTGCGATCAGCGTGAGGCCAGCGAACACGCCGCCGCCCATCGGTGCTTCGGTCGCGCGATCGCCACGGGCCTGCTCGCGCTCGACCGCCCAGCGGCGCAGGCGCATCTGGCAGACGAGGCAGAGGATCAGGAACGTCGCCGCCACCAGCATGAGGTTGGCGATGCCGACGCGCTCGACCAGCGAGCGCGTGATCAGCGGGCCGAGGAACGCGCCGATCGTGCCGGCCGCGCCGATGTAGCCGAAGTACGCGCGCGCCTCGGTGTTCTCGAACACGTCGGCCATGAAGCTCCAGAACACCGCGACCGCGAACAGGTTGAACACCGCGATCCAGATGAAGAAGGCCATGCCGCGACCCGGCATGCCGCTGTCGAACGCGAGGTAGAACAGCAGCAGCGTGACGATGAAGAACAGGTAGACCGCAGGCAGGAACACGCGGCGCGGGAATCGGCTCACGAGCATGCCGTAGGCCGGCTGCAGCAGCAGCATGACCACGAACGTGCACGTGAACAGCATCTGCAGCGTGAACTGGCTGGCCGAAAGGCCGTGCCGCGCGAAAAAGTCGATGATCCACGGCGGGAACACCGCGTGCACGTCGGCCGAGGCGCCCATGGCCTCGCGCACGGGGCGGAGCACGTAGTAGCCGCTCAGCAGGCAGAAGAAATACAGGAACGCCCAGATCAGCGGTGGCGAGCTGCGCAGTGCGGCGCGGAAGCGCCCCAGGCTGGCGGCCGACTTGGCAACGTGGTTCATCCGGCTTCCGGCGGGGACGGGCGGCGTCGCGCGCACGGTACCGACCCGGCGCGCGGTCCGCAATCGCGGCGTGGCATGCTGGCACCTGCACCGGTCATCATCGCCCGGCACCCGCGCGTCGACACCGATGCGTCATGCACGCACGCGATGCTCCCGTCACCATGGATTCCGATGACGCTTCGACACCACCCGGCATCCGCAAGGCACCCATACGTTCGCAACACCGCGTCGTGGTCGTCGTCTGTCGCCTCGTCACCCCCTCGACGCGCGTGGCAAAACGACGCACATCGACGCACGCGCGGAGCCTGACCGATGCTGCGCACGACATTGCTGTTCGTCGCCACCGCGGTCGCCGAGATCGTCGGCTGCTACCTGCCTTACCTGTGGCTGCGCAAGGGCGCAGGCGCCTGGGTGCTGCTGCCCGCAGCGCTCGCGCTGGCCGCGTTCGTGTGGCTGCTGTCGCTGCATCCTCAGGTCGCGCCGGGCCGGGTTTACGCGGCCTACGGCGGCATCTATGTTGCGGTCGCACTTGCATGGCTGTGGCTGATCGATAGCGTTCGGCCCAGTCCGTGGGACCTCGCCGGCGTCGCCGTGATCCTGATCGGCGCCGGCATCATCGTGTTCGCCCCACGCCAATTCTGATCCGGAGGAACGCCATGACGATCGAGACCATTTCCGAGCAGCGCTGCCACGGCGGCGTGCAGGGCTTCTACAAGCACACCTCGAAGGTGACCGGCGGCACGATGAAGTTCGGCGTGTACCGCCCGCCGCTCGTCGCGGGCGAGAACGCCCCGGTGCTGTATTACCTCGCCGGGCTCACCTGCACCGAGGAGACGTTCGTCATCAAGGCTGGCGCGCAGCGCCTCGCCGCCGAACTCGGCCTGATCCTCGTCACGCCCGACACGAGTCCGCGCGACACCGGCATCGAAGGCGCGACGGGCGACTGGGAGTTCGGCGAGGCCGCCGGCTTCTACCTCGATGCGACGACGCCCGGCTTCGCCGATCGCTTCCGCATGTACAGCTACGTCACGAAGGAGCTGCCGGACGTGCTCGCGGACAACTTCGCCGCGGCCGACCTCGACCGCGAAGGCATCTTCGGCCACTCGATGGGCGGCCATGGCGCGCTCACGATCGCACTGAAGAATGCCGACCGCTACCGCTCGGTATCGGCATTCGCGCCGATCGTCGCACCGAGCCAGGTGCCGTGGGGCCAGAAGGCGCTGCCGCGCTACCTCGGCGACGACGTGAAGACCTGGCGTCCGTACGACGCCGTCGCGCTGCTCGAGGACGGCCACACCTTCCCCGACACGATCCTCGTCGACCAGGGCTACGCCGACAAATTCCTCGAGCCGCAGCTGCAGCACTGGCGCCTCGACGCGGCCGCGCGCGCGGCGGGCCAGGCGCTGACGCTGCGCGTCCACGCCGGCTACGATCACAGCTACTATTTCATCCAGACGTTCATCGAGGATCACCTCGTCCACCACGCGGCATCGCTGCGCGGCTGAAGTGTCATCGGAACGGTGCGCAGACACGGTCCGCGCACCGTTCCGGAACCTGCACGCGGTCACCCGGCCGGCGGGACACGGGCGCGCAAGACTTGCGGCCCACGGCACGTGCTCCTTTACCCGCAGCGCTCAACCGCGCGGCGACACCCACATCGTGATGTCGGCGTCGAACACGAGCGTGCCCTGCGCATCGTGCACGTCGACGTGCGCGACCACGTCGCGGCCGGGACCGGCCTCGAGCATCGGCACGCCGGCCGTCGCGACAAGCCGACCGCGCGCCTTGGCGAGGTAGCGCACGGCCATGCCCTTGGGGATCCAGCGCATCGCGTCGGGGATCGTCGCGTCGGTGGCGAGGCCGCCCGCGAGTTCGGCGGCGTTGCACAGCGCGATCGCATGCACGGTGCCGATGTGGTTGCGGATCGCGCGGCGCTCGCGCAGCGACACCACGCAGGTGCCCGGCGCGAGCCGCTCGATGGTCGGGCGGATCGAGGCGAAGTACGGCGCCTGCACGCAGACCAGGCGCGAGAAGAGCCAGCGCCCCGCGGCCGAACCGCCGAAGCGTTCGAACTGCCGCAGGGCGCGCGAGGCCATGCTCAGGCCACGTTGCGCAGCGTGGCCGGCGTACCGCCGCCCTGGCCGCGCTTGCCGGCCGAACGCAGCTCGGCCGGATCGAAGTCGTCGACCGAGATGAACTCGAACGTCGCCGCGCGCACCCGTGCGAGCAGCTCGCGCTCGCCCTTCGAGAGCACGCCCTTGGCTTCCGCCGAGGCGAGCTGCGCGTCGTAGTCGAGGCCTTCGAGCTCGCCGGACTTGAGCGCCTTGAGGAACTTGCGCTCGACCGGCTCGGCCGCGATCACGTCGGGCAGCAGCGCGTTCATGCGGCCGATCGGGTTGTTCGCGGTCGGCGACAGGTAAGCCCAGTCGATCAGGCGCGACCGCGCCTCGTTCGGCGCCGTGAGGATCGCGGCGACGCGACGGCCGAGGCGATCCGACGGCGGCACCTCGCGGCGACCGAGCGGGAACACCAGCGCGCGCAGCAGCCACGCGACCGGACGCACCGGGAAGTTGCGGATCACGCCGTCGAGCGCCATCTGCATGCGCCACACGCACTCGTGGAACGCCCACGCGAGCAGCGGCTGGTCGGAGACCGGGCGGCCTTCGTCCTCGTAGTGCTTGAGCATGCTCGACGCGATGTAGAGGTGCGAGAGCACGTCGCCGAGGCGCGCCGAGATCTTCTCCTTGAACTTGAGCTTGCCGCCGAGCACGAGCATCGAGGTGTCGGCGACCAGCGCGAGCGCGGCCGAGTAGCGGTTGAGCTTGCGGTAGAAGCGGCGCGTGTAGGCGTCGCCCGGTGCACCGCCGATCTTGGCGTGGGTCACGCCGAGCACGAGGCTGCGCGCGGCGTTCGAGATGCCGAAGCCGACGTGCTTGAACAGCACGCGGTCGAACGCGCGCAGGCGCGTGGAATAGTCGGGGATCGCCGCGGCCTGCATTTCCTCGAGCACGTACGGATGGCAGCGGATCGCACCCTGGCCGAAGATCATGAGGCTGCGCGTCATGATGTTCGCGCCTTCCACCGTGATCATGATCGGCACGCCCTGCCAGGCGCGGCCGAGGTAGTTGCCCGGGCCGAGGATCACGCCCTTGCCGCCGTGCACGTCCATCGCGTCCTTGCAGACCTCGCGCGCCCATTCGGTCGCGTGGTACTTGGCGATCGCCGACGGCACCGCCGGGCGTTCGCCGCGGTCGACCGCCGCGGCCGTCGCGCGCGACAGCGCCGCGGTCGCGTAGGTGTAGCCGCCGATGCGCGCGAGCGCTTCCTCGACGCCTTCGAAGCGGCCGATCGCGAGGCCGAACTGCTTGC
Organism: Dokdonella aquatica; assembly: GCF_051987395.1. Lineage (NCBI taxonomy): Bacteria > Pseudomonadati > Pseudomonadota > Gammaproteobacteria > Lysobacterales > Rhodanobacteraceae > Dokdonella > Dokdonella aquatica. Next base: position 375,311 of record NZ_CP197094.1, read on the forward strand.
GCATGCGCGCATAGGCACCGGTCGCGGCGACCGCGGCGCGGCCACCACCGGTTGCACTCGATGGCAGCGAGATCGCGCGGCCGACCGACAGGCACTCGACCAGCATGCGCCAGCCCTGCCCGGCCATCTCGGGACCGCCGATGAGCTGCGACAGCGGCACGAACACATCCTTGCCGCGCACCGGGCCGTTCTGGAACGGCACGTTGAGCGGGAAATGGCGACGACCGATCTCGAGGCCGTCGGTGTCGCGCGGGATCAGCGCGAGCGTGATGCCGAGGTCCTTGTCGTCGCCGAGCAGGCCATCGGGGTCGTACATGCGGAACGCGAGGCCGACGATCGTCGCGACCGGCGCGAGCGTGATGTAGCGCTTGTCGAACGTGAGGCGCACGCCGAGCACGTTGGCACCCTGCCACTCGCCCTTGCAGACGATGCCGAAGTCGGGGATCGAGGTCGCATCCGAGCCCGCGTACGGACCGGTCAGCGCGAAGCACGGGATCTCGCGGCCGTCGGCGAGGCGCGGCAGGTAGTGGTTCTTCTGGTCGTCGGTGCCGTAGTGCAGCAGCAGCTCGGCCGGGCCGAGCGAGTTCGGCACCGCGACCGTCGAGGACACCGTCGCCGACATGCTCGCGATCTTCTGCAGCACGGCCGAATGCGCGAGCGCCGAGAAGCCGAGGCCGCCGTACTGCTTCGGGATGATCATGCCGAAGAAGCGGTTGGCCTTGAGGTACTCCCACATCTCGGGCGGGAGGTCGGCGAGTTCGTGCGTGATCTGCCACTCGTCGATGCGCGAGCACAGGCCCTCGACCTCGTTGTCGAGGAACGCCTGCTCCTCGATGCTGAGCTGCGGGCGCGGCTGCGCGTGCAGTTCCTTCCATGCGGGCTTGCCGCTGAAGAGCTGGCCTTCGAAGCCGACCGTGCCGGCCTCGAGCGCGATCTGCTCGGTCGGCGACAGCTGCGGCGTGATCTTGCGGTAGATCGCCAGCAGCGGCGCGCTGATCTTCGCGCGGCGGAAGTCGACGAGGTTGAGCGGCACCGCGACGACCGCGAGCACGAGCAGCGGCAGCGCGATCGCGAGCCAGTGGCTGCCGACCGCGAGGCCTGCGCCGAGGATCGCGACAGCGGTGGCGATCGACCACACGCGCAGGCCGAGGCGGTGATAGGCCACCACGAGCGAGACCGCGAGCGCGGCGAGCAACGGGACCAGCTGGATCATGGGGTGACTCCTCTCTCGAAGCGGGCGGGCCTGCCGGTCACGCCGGCAAGGCCTGCAGGAAATCCATCACGTGGCGCGCGAACGCGGTGTTCTCGTCACCGGCGACCATGTGCGTGGCGCGAGGCACTTCTACATGCTTCGCATGGGGTACGAACTCTAGAAACTCGGCGATCGTCGCAGGCGAGACGACATCGCTCGCTGAACCCGTCACGAGCAGCACCGGCATCGCGAGACGGCGTGCCGCGGCGAACAGGTCGCCCTGGTGGCGCTCGGCGTCTTCGGCGATCGGACCGAGCATGCGCGGGTCCCAGTGCCAGCGCAGGCGCCCGTCGGGCGACGGTGTGAGCAGACCACGCAGACGCTCGGGCGACTTGCGCTCCGTGCGATGCGGCAGGTAACGCGCGACGGTCTCGGCAGCCTCTTCGAGATCGGCGAAACCGTCGGGATGCGCGCGCATGAAACCGAGGATGCGCGCGACACCGGCAGCCTCCCAGCGCGGGGTCACGTCGACGAGCACGAGCGCGCGGCACGGCGGTGCCTCGCCTCCCGCCGCGGCGATGCCGACGAGCCCGCCCATCGACGCGCCGACGACCACGGGCGGCGACGGCGCAAGCGCGCACACCGCATGCAGGTCGGCGACGAGCTGGTCGACCGCGTAGTCGCCGGACGCGAGGCGATCGCTGTCGCCATGGCCGCGCGCGTCGTAGCTCAGTGCCTGCCAACCCGAGCCCGGCAAGGCCTGCGCGACGCCGCGCCACGCCAGCCGCGTCTGGCCGAAGCCGTGCGCGAACACGACGGCGGGACGATCCGGCTCGCCATGACGCTCGACCGCGAGCATCACGTCGTCGGCGGTCGCGACGCGCGTGACGGCGGAGGGCGAAGCGGACGGGGCAGCGACGGCAACCATACGCACAAGTATGGTGATCAAGTCGTCGCCACGCAACGGGTTTTCCTGACGCGCCGCAACACGACCCGATCTGGTCAGCAGCGAAGCCCTGCGGCACACTCGGGCCGATGACGGAGCAGCCGCCACACAAGAACGAAGCGCGCGGCCGCCTGTCCGCCGCCGACTGGGAGCAGGCGGCGCTCGACGCGATCGCCGAATCCGGCCTCGCCGCGGTCGCCGTCGAAGCCCTCGCGCGCACCCTCGGTGTCACCAAGGGCAGCTTCTACTGGCATTTCCCGACCCGCGAGGCGCTGATCAAGGCCGCGCTCGAGCGCTGGGAACGGCGCGACGAGGACGAGGTGCTCGGCCGCGTCGAGCCGATCGACGATCCACGCGAGCGCCTGCGCGACCTGTTCCGTCGCGTCAGCGGCGAGGCGCAATCGCACGTCATCTACGGCGCGCTGCTGCAGGCCTCCGACCATCCGGTGGTGCTGCCGATGATCGAGCGCATCTCGGCCCGCCGCCTCGGCCTGCTCACGCTGGCCTATCGCCAGGCCGGCTTCGATCGCCGCGACGCTGCCCACCGCGCACGCCTCGCCTACACCGCGTACACCGGCTTCCTGCAGCTCAACCAGCGCCATGGCATGCCGCGCATGGACCAGGCCGAGTATGAGGCTTACGTCGATCACGTCATCGCGACGTTGATTCCGGGCTGAGTCGCGGGTTCTGCAGAGAACCGGAGCGTGGCTACCGGCTGATTCGTCGTCCGTGCCTGACGCTCGTGGAAGCGCATCCACGTTCGGCCGAACGGCTGCGCCAAACGTGCTGGCACGAAAGCGGCCCGCGCGTTCGTAAGCCAGTCAGTTCGCGCGCCGGATGCCGGCGTCGTCGATCCCGACGACCATCGTCGCCTTGCCGGTCGGACAGCAGTGCGCATCGTCCGCCTTGCGGACGTCGACCTCGACGACGAGCGTGCCGGCATCGTTGAGGCGCAGCGTGGGCACCGCGCTCGGGTCGGGGAAACCGATCCGCCCCACCGCCTTGCCGGCGCGGAACACGAAGACCGCCACGCCCGAGGGACGGCAGGAGCCGTCGAGCCAGGAGGCGGCCGGAACGACGCGCGTCGTTCCGATCTGCTGGGTCGCGAAAAACGGAATGAAGCCGGCCTCGACGAGGGCGCGGTCTTCATCGGATTCGGCGGGACGTCCCTCGCCGCTGCAGAGTGCCTCGCCGCGGGCGTCGTCGGGATGTGCTGCCGCCGACGGAATCGAGCCCGGCAAGGACTTCAGGACGATCGCATCGTCGGTCGCAGCCGAGGCGGTCATCGACGCCATCGCCAAGGCCATCAGCATGGACTGCAGCATGCGAGTCGCTCCCTGCCGGCGCGCGCGAAACCTCAAGGGCACGTCATCGTGGTTCCGCACATGTTCGGCGCAAGCTGCAGCACGTCTCCACCCCACTGCAAGCCGCCACCATTGTTTCCGACGAACGAGGAGCGAGCAATCGAGATCATGCCTTGCGAGTTCGTAACACCGACCAACACGTTGTTCCGGAACATCGAATCGATGATCTGTGATCCGCCTGTTGCAAAAATGCCGATCCTGTTACCGCTGACGGTCACGCCGCTCACAATGGCGCCGGGTGCCAGGTACATGCCGTAGTCGTCATTGTCCTGCGCGATGGACTGCTGGATAGAGGCGGCATCACCCTGCGTCGCCAAACCGTAGGCGCGATTGCGCGACGCCACGCATCCCGACATGAGGCCGGCTTCGATTCCGAGCCGTCCGTTCGCCGTTCCGACCGAATCCACGACGGCAGCGCCCGATCGGGCGCGGATGCCGGCATCGCCGTTCTGGATCGCCTTGATGCCTTCCGCGCGGCCGTCGTAGCTGAGCAGAAGACCCGTGCCCATGCCGGTGATCGAGCCGTTGCGGATCGTCAGGTTGCTTGGCGAATGCAGCCAGCCGTCGACGCCGATCGCGCCGGATCCCGTCGCGGCAGGCGTGCACGTCGTGGGGCGTCCGCCACACGTGATCGGCCCGACGATGCGGAACCCCTTCATGTCGATCGTCACGTCGCTTGCCGCGACGACGATGCCGTGGGTCGACACGTTGGTGGCCGTCAGGTTGCCGGTCAGATGGTAGGTGCCGGGCGCCGTGATCGTGACCGGCAGGCCAGCCGTGTCACCGGGAAAGCATCCGACATCCGCACATGCCTGGTTGATCTCGAAAGCACCTTCGCCCGCGTGGCAAAGGCTGCCGGCGGCGAGGCCGGCTAACGCCATCAGTGCGCGAATCGTCTTCATCTCAGTCCTCGTAACGTTCCATGCTGCTGCGGAAGACGACATCGGGATTGCCGCTCGCCGCGAAGGCGACGAGCACGCACGGATCACAGGTGACGCCGAATCGGGAGGAGCCGCGCGCCATCGACCAGCGGCCTGACGCGGGGATGTACTCGAGGATGTCGCCGGGCTTGAAGGCCACGCCACCGACCGTGCCGGCGGTGTCGAAGCCCATGAGCAAGCTGCCGTCGGCGAACCGCTCGAGTGCGATGAGGTTGGTGCCCGGCGACAGGCCGAGCGAGTGCGATGCATGCAGCACCGACACCGACGTGCCGTTCCAGCGCAGGATGTCGGCGGGTCCGATCGCAGTCGCGCCGATGCGTGCCGCGACATCCACACTGAGGAGGACATCGGTTCCGGCCAGCGCCAGCGCATCGATCCTGACGTTCGCGGGCAGCCCGAGATCGCTGCCGCGCAGGAACATCGAAACGCCGCTGGCACCGTGTCGGACCACATCGCGCGGCGTCGCGACGATGCCGCCCGATGCGAAAGCGGTATCGGGCGTGAAGAGGATGTCGTTGCCGGTCAAGGCTAGGCCGGCGACGCGTACCCCCGCCGGCAACCCCAGATCGACGAGGCTGGGCGCGTTGCCGAAACGCCGGACGAGCACCTGCCCACGACGCACGACACCGGCGTCGGAGCGGACCGTCGTATCGAAGGCGTGGAACCCTGCGTCCTGCCAGGTGGCTGCCATCACGGGCGCGCAAGCCACGCATGCGAGTGCCGCGCCGAGGCGCGTCATGAACCCGATCGAACGTGACATTGCGAATCCGCAAGCGCGATGCGTCACGGAGCCTCCCCCTGATCCCTGGTGCGTCCGACGCGGCCCGGCCTTCAAGCCAAGCCCCCTTGTTGCACGTGGACGGAAACGAGTATGGAATTCCCGAACTTCATGTGTCAACACATGCCGTACGACAGATGTTCGGCGACTCCATACCGTCGATCGTCCGGTCCGGTGGAGTCACCCCATGAAGCGTTTCGCCGATCGCCTGCGCGAAGCGCGCGTCGCCATCGGCCTCACGCAGGAGCAGCTCGGGTTCGCCGTCGGCGTGACCAAGTCGTCCGTCTCGGCGTGGGAGAACGGCCGTGAGACACCGAGTTTCAAGGTGCTTCCTGCGCTGCGCGCGGCGTTGAGGCGTTCGCTCGACGAACTGGTATGCGGGGTGCTGCCGGCGGGCAAGGTGGCCGATCAGGATGGTCGTTATGGCACCGACGATGCTGCCGTCGCCTTGCGCGACGAGAAGGAGCGCGCCCTCATCCTTCGCTACCGGAGTCTGCCGGCCCGTCGCCGTTCTGCCTTGATGGAGCTGCTCGGGCCGGGCAACGACACCTGATCCGCGCTCCTGCAAGCCTCACGGTGGGCGTGCAGGCCGCTCCCCGTACCGGCGCTCCACACCGCGCGATGCACGAAGCACGCGATCGACGGCGCAACTGCATGTAAACGTTTTCTCCCGAAAACACGCAGAAATCAGCGTGTTGGCATGCTGCGCCCGACCTTGCCTTGACCACGGCCGGCCGCTAGCGTCGCGCGCCATAGCCCCCTATTTCCGCCGCGCGGCTCGGTCCGCGCCACGAGGATTCGATGCCTAGTTCGCTGGACGCCCTGAACCACTGGGTCGACGCTGTTGCCCGCCTCACCACGCCCGACGCGATCCACTGGTGCGACGGTTCCGAAGAAGAGAACGCGATGCTCGCCGCGCGCATGCGCGACAGCGGCGACTTCATCGCGCTGAACCCCGAGACCCACCCGGGCTGCCACCTGCACCGCTCGAGTCCGTCCGATGTCGCGCGCGTCGAGCACCTGACCTTCATCTGCACGCGCGATCCCGAGGACGCCGGCCCGAACAACCACTGGATGGCGCCCGACGAGGCGCACGCGAAAATGGATGCGCTGTTCGCGGGCTGCATGCGCGGGCGCACGCTCTACGTGATCCCGTACTGCATGGGTCCGATCGGCGCGCCGAACGCACGCTGCGGCGTCGAGATCACCGACTCGCCCTACGTCGTCGCCAACATGCGCCTCATGACGCGCATGGGTGCGGCCGCACTGGCGCGCATCGAACGCGAAGGGCATTTCGTGAAGGGCCTGCATTCGACCGGCGAGCTCGATCCCGATCGCCGCTTCATCATGCATTTTCCCGAGGAACTGGCGATCCAGTCGTACGGCTCGGGCTACGGTGGCAACGCGCTGCTCGGCAAGAAGTGCCACGCGCTGCGCATCGGCTCGTGGCAGGCGCGCCAGGAAGGCTGGCTCGCCGAGCACATGCTGATCGTAGGCATCGAGAACCCGCAGGGCGAGACGCACTACGTCGCCGCGGCGTTCCCGTCGGCCTGCGGCAAGACCAACCTCGCGATGCTGATCCCGCCCGAGCGCTACCGCCGCGCCGGCTGGAAGGTGTGGACCGTCGGCGACGACATCTGCTGGATGACGCCGGGCCCCGACGGGCGCCTGTGGGCGATCAATCCCGAGGCCGGCTACTTCGGTGTCGCACCGGGCACCGGCAAGGGCACCAACCCGAACGCGCTCGCGATGCTCGATCGCGACACGATCTTCACCAACGTCGGCGTCACCGCCGACGGCCAGCCGTGGTGGGAAGGCCTCGACGACGGCACGCCCGCGAAGGACTGGCAGGGGCGCGATTTCGATCCCGCCAACGGCCCGGCCGCGCATGCGAATGCGCGCTTCACCGTGTCCGCGAAGCAGTGCCCGAGCTGGTCGCCGCGCGCCGAGGATCCGCAGGGCGTGCCGATCAGCGCGATCGTGTTCGGCGGCCGCCGTCCGTCACTCGTGCCGCTCGTGATCGAGGCGCGCGACTGGACCCATGGCGTGCTCGTCGGCGCCGCGATGGGCTCGGAGACGACCGCCGCCGCGACCGGCGCGGTCGGCGTGCTGCGCCGCGACTCGATGGCGATGAAGCCGTTCTGCGGCTACAACTTCGCCGACTACTTCACGCATTGGCTGTCGTTCGACAAGGCCGGCGCGAAGCTGCCGAAGATCTTCCACGTCAACTGGTTCCGCAAGGGTGCCGACGGCCGCTTCACGTGGCCCGGCTTCGGCGAGAACCTGCGCGTGCTCGAGTGGATCGTCGGCCGCTGCGCGGGCACGCGCAGCGCGCGCGAGACACCGATCGGCCTGCTGCCGCGTGCGGCCGACCTCGACGTGGAAGGCCTCGACCTCGCCGCGTCGGACCTCGCCATGCTGCTCGACGTCGACCTCGCCGGCTGGCAGGACGAACTCGCCGGCATCGGCGAGTATCTCGAAACGTTCGGTCCGCGCCTGCCTGCCGCGCTGCGCCGCGAACAGCAGCGCGTCGCCGCGGCACTCGACGAGGAAACCCGCCCGCGCGCGCGCGCCGCGACCGGCTGAGGCCGGTCGACGAGACAGGCCTTAAACCCCGGGCCGCTTCCGTGCATCGGAAGTGGCACCATGAGTACCGCCTGTCTCGCCATGCCGCTGCCGACGATGAACGAGGTCGCGCGCCCCGAATCCGACGACGTCGAGCTCGTCCGCCGCGCTGCGGCCGGCGAGATGCGCGCGTTCGAGGCCCTCTACCGACGCCACGCGGGACGCGTGCACGGCGCCGTCTGGCGCCTTTCGGGGATGAACGAGGCGCGTGCCGAGGAGCTCACCCAAGAAGCGTTCGTGCGCGCCTGGCAGAAGCTCGACAGCTTCCGTTTCGAGAGCGCGTTCACGACGTGGCTGCACCGCCTCGCGGTCAACGTCGCGTTGATGGAGCTGCGCAGCCGCGACCCCGAGGACACCGTCGAGGACGGCGTGCTCGAAGCCGCGAGTGAACCCGTGCGACCGTTCTGCGCGGGCGAGCGCGGCGACCTCGAACGCGCCGTCGCGGCGCTGCCGCCGCGTGCACGCGCGGTGCTCGTCCTGCACGATATCGAGGGATGGAAGCACGAGGAGATCGGCCGCGAGCTCGGCATGGCGGTAGGCTCCTCGAAGGCCCAGCTGCATCGCGCACGCGGACTGCTCAAGCGTGCGCTCGGAGAGACCGATGACTGATTTCGAGATCCAGCGCCGCCTGCGCGACCTGCGCACGCCTCACGAGCCCTCGCACGACCTGTTCCCGCAGATCGCGCGACGCATCGCCGAAGCGCAGCGTGCGGAAGCACCCTTACGCCGCCGCCGCCGCCGCGGCCTCGTGCCGTTCGCCGCGGCGGCCGCGATGGCCCTCGCCACGACCGTCGGCGTGGTGTCGCTGGCCGTGCACGACCAGCGCATGGGCGATGCCGAGGCCACCGCGATGCGTCCCGCGATGCCGTCGGTGCGCGAACAGATCGACCGCGCCCGCGAACTCGCCACGAGCAGCGACCCGCGCCTGGCCAGTGCCGAGGTCGTCCTCGACGCCGCCACCGCCGAGCTCGAGCAGGCGCTCGAACAGCAACCCGACGCGACGTTCCTCGTCGGCCTGATCAACCGCACCCACGCGCAACGCCGCAAGCTCGCGCGCCTCGGCCTGACGGCCGGATGAGGATCCACCGATGAAACACCTTTCCCTCCCCGGCTTGGCCCTCCTCGCCTTCGCGGCGCCTGCGTTCGCGGGCACGCCGATCAACGAGACGCGCAAGGTCGACGCCGATGCACGCATCGAGGTCGTCAACGTGCGCGGCGCCGTGTCGGTGTCGACCTGGGATCGCGACGAGGTCGCCGTCACCGGCACGCTCGGCGAAGGCAGCAAGGGCCTGGAGGTCGACGGCAGCGGTTCGCGCCTGTCGATCCGCGTGAAGTCGGCGGAACGCTCGGGCTGGGGCTGGTTCGGATCCAGCGGTCGCATGGAGGACTCGATTCTCGACGTGAAGGTGCCGCGCCGCGCCGAGCTCAAGATCGAGGTGGTCAGCGCCGAAGTCGCCGTGTCGGGCACCGAGGGCCGCCTCGTCGACGTCGACAGCGTGAGCGGGCGCGTGCGCGTCGACGGAAAGCCGCGCGAACTCGAACTGGGCAGCGTCAGCGGCGCGATCGAGGCCGACGTCACCAGCGACCGCCTGCAGGCCGAGACCGTGTCGGGCGAGATCCGCGCGCGCGGCTCGATCCAGCGGCTCAAGTTCGAGTCGGTGTCGGGCAGCATCAACGCGCAGTCGACCGGCTACCGCGAGTTCAACGCGAGCTCGGTGTCGGGCGACATCGCGATCGGCGGCAAGCTCGCCGACGACGGCCGCCTCGACTCGGAGACGATGAGCGGCGACGTGCGCGTGCAATTGCCGGCCGATGCCTCGGCACGCATCCACGCCGAGACCTTCAGCGGGCGCATCCGCAGCGACGTCGGCACGGTGAAGCAGCCCGAGTACGGCCCGGGCCGCTCCCTCGACACCACGCTTGGTGGCGGCGCCGCACGCATCACGATCGAGACGTTCAGCGGCGACATCGACATCCGCATGCCGTGATCCGCGCGGTTGCAAGGCGCGCCTCCATCAAGGAGAGTGTCCTGCAGCGTCTGCCGGACAGGGGAATCCATGCCATGCGCTGGTCCGTGGTGCTTCTCGCCGTACTGGCCCATGCAACCTCGGCCGCCAATGCCGCGCCGACCGGCGGCGCGATACCGATCACGCAGCTGCCCATGGCCTTCAACGGCAGCACCGGCGGCCAGCCGAACACGGTGTCGTCGATCACGTCCGCCGCATGCTCGAACCTGACCAGCGTACCGGGTGGCGAAGTGATCTACACGTTCCGCACCGGCCTCCCACCGTCGGGCATCGGCGGGCACATCGATTTCGACCTGACACCGCGAGGCGGCCCGACGCCGGTGATCTACGTGCTCGCGACCGCCGGGGACGGCAGCAGCTGCGTGGCATCCCACACGACCCCCATGCCGGGTGGCGTGCTGACCCTGCACGTGGAGGAGACGCTCGTGGCGAATCACGACTACTACGTGTACGTCGACTCGGCGACGCCCGGGAACAGCGTCTTCGACCTGCTCGCCTGGGTGTTCATCGGCGTCGAACTGCAGTCGTTCTCGATCGACTGACCGCATCGGGCGCCTCGCGTACAATGCGCGCCCTCCGCGCGGCCCCGACGGGCCGCCAGCACGCCGCGAACCGCCATGACCGATCCTGCCAGCGAGATGCGCCGTCGGCGCACGTTCGCGATCATTTCCCATCCCGACGCGGGCAAGACCACGCTGACCGAGAAGCTGCTGCTGTTCGGCGGTGCGATCCAGATGGCCGGCTCGGTGAAAGGCCGCAAGGCCGCGCGCCACGCGACGTCGGACTGGATGGCGCTCGAGAAGGAACGCGGCATCTCGGTGACGAGCTCGGTCATGCAGTTCCCCTACGAGGGACGCATCGTCAACCTCCTCGACACGCCGGGCCACGCCGACTTCGGCGAGGACACCTACCGCGTGCTGACCGCGGTCGACTCCGCGCTCATGGTCATCGACGTGGCCAAGGGCGTCGAGGAGCGCACGATCAAGCTCATGGAAGTGTGCCGCCTGCGCGACACCCCGATCATGACCTTCATCAACAAGCTCGACCGCGAGGGCAAGGACCCGATCGAGCTGCTCGACGAGGTCGAGAGCGTGCTCGGCATCCAGTGCGCGCCGGTGACCTGGCCGATCGGCATGGGCCAGCGCCTCAAGGGCGTCGTGCACCTGGTCAGCGGCGAAGTGCACCTGTACGAGCAGGGCCGCAACTTCACGCGCCAGGATTCGACGATCTTCCCGTCGCTCGATGCACCGGGTCTCGCCGAGCGCATCGGCGCCGAGGTGCTCGCGGGCCTGCGCGACGAACTCGAACTCGTGCAGGGTGCGAGTCATCCGTTCGATCCCGATGCCTACCTCGCCGGCCGCCAGACGCCGGTGTTCTTCGGCTCGGGCGTCAACAATTTCGGCGTACAGCCGCTGCTCGACTTCTTCGTCGAGCACGCACCGCCACCGCAGCCTCGCGCGACGACCACGCGCGACGTGGATTCCGACGAGACCCCGATGACGGGCTTCGTGTTCAAGATCCAGGCGAACATGGACCCTATGCACCGTGACCGCGTCGCGTTCATGCGCATCTGCTCGGGCACGTTCACGGGTGGCATGCGCGCGTTCCAGACGCGTTCGGGCAAGGAGATCAAGCTCGCCAACGCGCTGACCTTCATGGCCTCGGACCGCGAGATCGTCGACAAGGCCTACGCCGGCGACGTGATCGGCATCCACAACCACGGCACGATCTCGATCGGCGACACGTTCACCGAAGGCGAGAACCTCGCGTTCACGGGCATCCCGAACTTCGCGCCGGAGCTGTTCCGCCGCGCGCGACTCAAGGATCCGCTCAAGATGAAGCAGCTGCAGAAGGGCCTCGCCCAGCTGTCGGAGGAAGGCGCGACGCAGTTCTTCCGTCCGCTCATGTCCAACGACCTCGTGCTCGGCGCGGTCGGCGTGCTGCAGTTCGACGTCGTCGCCTACCGTCTCAAGGACGAGTACGGCGTCGAGTGCGTGTTCGAGCCGGTCGGCGTCACCACCACGCGCTGGATCCATTGCGACAATGCGAAGAAGCTCGAGGAGTTCCGCGAGAAGGCCGCGCAGAACCTCGCCCTCGATGCGGCCGGCGAACTGGTCTACCTCGCCCCGTCGCGCGTCAACCTGCAGCTCACCGAAGAGCGCTGGCCCGAGGTGCGCTTCGCGGCGACGCGCGAGCACGCGAGTGCGGTGGCCGCGTAGGTCGCCCCGCGCACCAACGAAAACGCCCGGCCAAGGCCGGGCGTTTCTGTCGATTCCGGCGGAGGACGGACGTCAGCCGCCGTTGAAGCCCGCGTGGAACACCTTGTCACCGTGTGACGCCGCTTCGGCCGCCGAGAAGATGCGATCCACGTTGGTGAAGATGCGGTCCGGTCGTGCCGCCATTTCCATCGCCGCGAGCATCGCGGCCTCGTCGTGACGCAGGCGCTGCTGGTGCCACGACACCGCGCCGAGCGTGATCGCGAGGCAGGCGGCGAGGCCGGCCCAGCGCAGGGCACCACCACGGCGGGCCGAGGCGGCATGCCGGACGCCGGCGCGGCGACCGTGCGTGTGGCCCGCTGCGCCACGATCGTTGACCGCCCCCGCGAGGGCTTCGGCAGCGGGTGCGAGATCGCGGAGCAGGCGGACCAGATCGGTATGCATCGGCGACCGGGCGAGACGCGCCGCGACGTCGTCGCGACGTTCGCCGCGCAGGCTGCCTTCGGCGGCCGCAACGAGCGTATCGGCGTCGAGCAGGTCGAGCGGCGCCGGCTCGACGCGCGAGCCGAGGCGACGGTAGAGGCTGGAAAGGCTGCGGTCAGTCATCGAAATCACCGTATCCACGTTCACGCAACAATGTCTTCAGTTCATCCAGGCCACGCGACACGAGCTTGCGTGCCGCTTCGGCCGACGTGCCGACCACGTCCGCGATCTCCTGCAGCGAGAATCCCTGCAGGTGCAGCGTGATCGGCAGGCGGCGCCGCTCCGGGATCTCGCCGAGACAGCGCTGCAGGCCGCTCATGCGTTCTCCGTCGCTGGCCGACTGTTCCGGTCCGACCGTCTCGTCGGGCCATTGACCCGGCTCGTCGTCGTCCTCGGGCAACGGCTCCGCCGCACGGACTTCGGCCCGGCGCAGCGCGTCGATCACGGTCGTGGCGACCACCTTCTGCACATAAGACGCATGAAAGGCCCCGGACCGGTCACGCTCGATCGCCTTCCACAGCCGGATGCGCACTTCCTGCTCGACGTCGGCCGGATCCACGCCGTGGCGGTCGAGCCGATAGCCCTGCAGCAAGGCACCGAGGCGCGAGCCGAAATCACGCAGGATCTGCTCGAGGCGGGCATCGACGCTGTCGGAGGATCCGGTCATGCGGCCGTGCGCGCCTGCGAAAGGGGGCCGCTATGCTCACCGACCACGGGCGCATGCGCAACGCCCGTGACGCCCGTACCGTCGGTTCAGCGTGCCGCCTGCAGCAATGGCGGCAGCGGGCAATGGAGTGCGGCGCAGATCGTGCGCAGCAGTTCGGCCTCGGCGACGCTGACCTTGCCGTCGGAGGCGATCGCGAGCACGAGGCCGCGGACCAGCAGCTCCTTTCCTATCGGTGCGAGCAGGTCGAGCCTCGGCAGGGCACGGTCGAGCGCGATCGCCCACGCCTCGGCCGGCGCATAGACCGGCTTCAGGTCCGGCAGAACCTCGTGGAGTCCGGCCACGTAGGCACGCCGAGCCGCGCCTTCGTCGTCGTGGCCATGGCGCGCGACGATCGCGAACAGCTCGGTGACCTCGGCGGCGAGGTCGCCGGGCTTGAGGCGCCCCATCGTCCTCGCGGCGGCCGGGTTGAGCGCGTCGACGACCTGTACTCCGACCAGGCGCGCGAGGCAGTACTCGTCGAGGCTCACGCGGCCGTCCGCCTCGATGATCTGCCGAAGCAGGATCACGAACACCTCGAGTTGCGGTCGCGGCCTGCGCCGCAGCGCCGGGAACGCCAGCGACGCCAGCGGCAGGCGCTGCATCGGATGGAGTGCGGCCACCGCCCCGGCGAGATCGAGGACCAGCTCGGCACTGCCCGTGTCGAGATAGTGCGCGACGAGTTCGAGCTGTCGCGAGCGCACGGAGTCGGTGCGATCGAGCACGAGGGCGAGCACGAGCGCCATCGCACGCTCCTGCGCGCGGGCGGCCGCCGCGAGCAGCGGCGGTGTCGCCTCGCTGAGCGCACTCGCGGCCGCATAGTCGGCGGTGTCCGGCTGGCCGACCTGTTCGCTGACGACGCGCGGCGAGACGCTGAGTTCGGCACCCGCATCGGGCAGTTCGACGACGGCATCACCCCTGCGCGCGGCACGCTTCACGCGTGCCGGTGCGAACCCGGCGATCGAGACGTCGGCCGCATCGGAAGCCCCCACGCGCCGCGGCTGGCTCCAGTCGGCGGCGATGTCCCCGAACTCGGCGGGATCGAAGGCGGGCTGCAGGCGCCTGATGCGGTCGACGAGTGCGGGATGCGTCGCGAAAAACCGCGAGTAACCGACACCGTCGCCGAACAGCATGTGCGCGACCTCCTCGCCATCGGACGAGGCGAGCTTCGAACCCTCATCGAGGCCACCGATCTTCTTGAGCGCGCCGGCGATGCCGTCGGTCTGGCGCGTGAACTGCACGGCCGATGCATCGGCGAGGTACTCGCGCTGGCGCGAGATCGACGCCTTGATGAGGCGCGCGAAGAACACGCCGATCGAACCGACGATGATGAGACCGATGCCGAGGATCGCGAAACCGGCACCGTCGCGGCTGCGGCCGTAGCCGGCGACCTCGGTGATCTTGCGGCCCGCGATCGCGATCACGAGGATGCCGAACGCGACACCGACCAGCCGGATGTTCAGGCGCATGTCGCCGTTGAGCACGTGGCTGAACTCGTGCGCGATCACGCCCTGCAGTTCGTCGCGCGTGAGCTTGTCGAGGCAGCCGCGCGTGACCGTGACCGCCGCGTCGGCAGGCGTGTATCCCGAGGCGAACGCGTTGATCGCGGCCTCCTGCTCGAGCACGAATACCTGCGGCACCGGCACGCCCGAGGCGATCGCGATCTCCTCGACGATGTTGCGCAGGCGCCGGTAGGCGAGATCGCGCGTGTCGGCAGGTACCGGCGTGGCGCCGAGCTGCGCGGCAACGGCTGCGCCTCCGCCGCGCAGCGTGGAGATGCGGTACAGCGTCGAGCATCCGATCACCGCGAGCACGCAGGCGCTCGTCGCGACGAGCACGCCGATCGATGGCCCGGCTGCCTTCGGATCGTCGCTGGCGAGGCCGAGCGCGAAGATCACGACGACGTCGACGGCCGCGACGATGCAGACCACGGCGATCGTGAACATCACGATCATCCGCCGCGACGCGCGCCGCGCGAGATCCTGGTGGGAGAAGAAGTTCATCGCCCGGCTCGGCAAGGCGTCGTGCGCGGCCGTGGCGCGCGCACGCCGGGCATCAGGTGAACGAGACCTTCACCGCCTCGCGCTTCTGCGGCGACTCGATCTCGAGCAGCGGCGCTTCCTGGAAGTTGAACGCGCCGGCCACGAGCGAACTCGGGAATACCTCGCGCTTGTTGTTGTAGCCCATGACCGCGTCATTGTAGGCCTGGCGCGCGAACGCGACCTTGTTCTCGGTCGAGGTGAGCTCCTCGCTGAGCTGCGCCATGTTCTGGTTGGCCTTGAGGTCCGGATAGGCCTCCGACAGCGCGAACAGCCGGCCGAGCGTCTGGGTCAGCACGTTCTCGGCGCCGGCGAGCTGTTGCATCGCGGCCGCATTGCCGGGGTCGGCCTTCGCGGCCGAGAGGCCGGCCGCCGCCGAGTTGCGCGCCTGGATCACGGCCTCGAGCGTCTCGCGCTCGTGCTTCATGTAGCCCTTGGCGACTTCGACGAGGTTCGGGATCAGGTCGTGCCTGCGCGTGAGCTGGACGTCGATCTGCGCGAACGCGTTCTTGTACGCATTGCGTGCCGTGACAAGGCCGTTGTAGATGCCGATCACCAACAATGCGACCGCCACGGCAATGACCACGAGAATCAGAAAGACGGACATGTTTCCCCTCCACGCAGGCCGCAAATGGACGTATGATTTCGAGCATAGCATGCGCTCGTGACCGCCCCGGACCCAGTGAAAGCGATCCTGTTTCCCCTCGTGGCGGCCTTGGCGACGATCTTCGCCGGCAGCGGCGACGTCGCGGCGGCCACCAAGAAACCGACACGCAAGGCGAAGGTCGCGGCCGTCGCCACGCCACTCGTCGTGCCCCAGCTCGTCAATCCCGCGGCGATCGCGAAGGATCCCGCGCCGATCGCGACCGAGTTCGCGAAATGGCTCGACCAGCTGGAACAATCCGACAAGGTGTCCGGCCTCGCGGTGGCGATCGTGAAGGACGACGACGTGCTGCTCGAACGCGGCATCGGCTACGCCGACTGGCAGAAGCGCGAGCCGGTCGACACCGGCACCGTGTTCCGCCTCGCCTCGCTCTCCAAGGCTTTCGCGACGACACTCGCCGGCATGCTCGTCGAGGACGGCGTGCTGAGCTGGAACACGCGCATCGCCGAGATGCTGCCGACGTTCGCACTCGCCGACGTCGACGGCAGCCAGAAGCTGACCGTGCGTGACATCCTCAGCCACCGCGTCGGCCTGCCGCACAACACCTACGACCGCCTCATCGAACAGGACGAGCCCTACCCCGTGCTCGTCGAGCGCCTGCGCGAAGTACCGATGACCTGCGCGGTCGGTGACTGCTACGGCTACCAGAACATCGCCTTCAGCCTCATCGGCGACGTCACGTACGCGGCCACCGGCGACTTCTTCTACCACCAGGTCGAGAAGCGCGTGTTCCATCCGCTCGGCATGACCACCGCGACGTATGGACGCGATGCGCTCGAGAACTCGCCGCGCTGGGCGCGTCCGCACCGCCGTGCCGGCAAGAGCTGGCAGTCGTTCCAGCCGAACGAGCGCTACTACCACATGCCGCCCGCGGCCGGCGTCAACGCGAGCATCGTCGACATGCGCAAGTGGCTCGTCGCGCAGATGGGCGGCGAGCCATCCGTCCTCGCGCCCGCGCTGCTCGACGAGACGCACGCGCCGATCGTCGCGACGCCGCGCGAGAAGACCTCGACACCATGGCGCAAGGGCCGCCTGCTCGATGCACAGTACGCGCTCGGCTGGCGCATCTACGACTATGCCGGAGAACCGATGGTGTTCCACGCCGGTGCCGTGCAGGGCTACCGCGCGCTCATCGCGTTCCTGCCGGAGCGGCGCTTCGGCATGGTCATGTTGTGGAACTGCGAGTCGGCCGCACCGTACGGGCTCATGCCGATGCTGTTCGACCGCTACCTCGGCCTGCCACGCGTGGACTGGGCCGACATCGGCGACACCGACGAATCGGCCTCCACCGGCGGCGATTGACGCAGCGCGGCACGCCGTGATCGCGTAGGATTCGCGGTATTACCCGGCCCGGTCGACTCGCAACGCCCGGTGCCGCCTCATCACGCAGAAGGATTCCCGCGTGCTGATCGCCGAACACCTCATGCTGCTGTGCGTCGATCCGGCGCGCGGCACGCTCGACGTGACCGCCGGGCGTGCAGGCATCGACACGCTCGCGGCCGCCGCGCTCGTGCTCGATCTCGCCGACAAGGGGCATCTGCGCCACGCCGCGGGTTACGTCGCCGTCGACGCCGACCTGCCGATCAGCCATCCGCAGCTGACCGCGGCCGAACGTGTACTCACCGGCTTCGCGAGCGGCATGCCGCTGCACGCGGCGATCGACCTGCTCGTGGCACGCCTCACGCCGATCCGGCGCACGCTGCTCGACAGCCTGTTCCGCCGCGACGTGCTGCACCGCGAACGCGCGGCGTGGTGGCGCCCCGGCGCGAAGCGCTACCCCGTACGCTCCCTGCAGGCCCTCAACGAGGCCACGGCGGAATTGCGCCGCGGCGCGATCGCCACGCGTGCGACGCTGCGCGGCACGGGACTGCTCATCCTCACGGAAGCCGCGGGCCGTTGCGCGAAGGTACTCGATGCCGCGCATCATGCCGAAGCCGTAGCGCGACTCGACGCGCTCGCGCAGCCACCGCCCGCCGACACCGGCGAACCGGCTGGCCTGCTCGCAGCCCTGCGGCGCGACCTCCTCGACTAGACACCGCCGGAACCGGCCGCCTTGTGGGGGCGGCCGTCACGAGCGCCTCAGGTATCGAGCTTGAACTCGATGCGACGACGGCCACTCGAACTCACCGGCACGCCGTTCTCCATGCGCGGCTTGAACGTCGACCGCTCGATCGAACGGACCGCTTCACGGTCGAAGATGCGTGGCGGATCGGCGCGCACGACACGCACGTTCTCGACCGCGCCTTCCGCCGTCACCGTGAACTCCACCTCGACCCAGCCCTCGGCGCGATTGCGGGCGGCCTGCTGCGGATACGTCGGCGTCGCCACGTTGACCGCGGCGAGGTCGGTGGTCGCACCGCGCGGTGCGGGTGTCGGCGCCGGAGCCGGAGGCGGCGTGGCCACGGGGGCAGGCGCCGGGGCCGTCGCGACGGGTTGCGGAGCCTGCGCCGGTGCGGGCGCCGGCGCTGGCGGCGGTTCGGCGACGGCGGGGGCCGGCGTCGTCGTGGCGGCGGGGCGTGCCGCCGCGGCGGCGGCCGCCGCCGCAACCTGCTGCTCGCGATCGAGTACGCGACGGCGGGCTTCGAGCTTGCCGCGCAGGATCGTCAACGTGTAGTTGCTGGGCTCGGCGATCGCGAGCGCGGCGACGATGCGCGACGCCTCGTCGAGGTTGCCCTGGTTGATCTCCTGCTCGGCCGTGCTGCTCGCGAACGGGAACAGTTCGCGCAACGCGTCCCTGGCGCCGTGGTTGTCGGGCTCCTTGGTCAGGATCGCCAGGTAGTACTCGAGTGCATTGTTGCCGGCCGGGGCGACCATGCGCTGGTCGGCCATGGCCTTGCGCGCTTCGCGGTAGAGCTCGTCGACACTCAGGCCTTCGACAGCAGGAGAGATCGGGTCGACGACCGCAGGCGCGGCCGCGACCGGCGTC
This sequence comes from Dokdonella aquatica, assembly GCF_051987395.1. Taxonomy (NCBI): domain Bacteria; kingdom Pseudomonadati; phylum Pseudomonadota; class Gammaproteobacteria; order Lysobacterales; family Rhodanobacteraceae; genus Dokdonella; species Dokdonella aquatica. The sequence goes on from NZ_CP197094.1 coordinate 394,215, forward strand.
TCCGCGGGGGTCGCCGCGGATTCGGCCGTGGCGGGAACCTCGGCCGCATCGCGTCCGAGGAACCACCACGCAGCGACACCACCGAGCGCGAGCACGGCCACGACGGCGACGATCTTCGGGGCAGCGGAGCCGCGCTGGCGGCGCGGGGAAAGACGTGCAGGTCGCTTCACGGTCGGACACTCCCAAGGCAAGAGGGTCGAACGACCGGCGACCAGGACATGCAGCCGGGACCACGAAAGAAGAATGGATCGCTCCGACGGACCGACGGAACACCGCGCGACGCGCGCCGGTCCGACGTCCTTTTCCCCTGGTGTTGTCCCCTGTCGCGGCCCGAGGGACCGCTACGAAACCGTTGCCCCGCCATCGCCAGACGCTTCGTTGGATCAACGATAACGCATCGCAACAGAAGATGTCACACCCTCCACGTCGACATCCCGCGCGCACGCGCTACGCCGCCCGCGTGCTCCATCCATGCAGCCTTCAGGCAACCGGTGCCAGCATCGTCCGACATTCGGGTGGACCCGATCCCACGAGACGAGGAACCGCGCCATGGCCAGTCGTGACAGCAAGCCCTCCATCGAAGACGCCGCCGACGAGATCGGCGGCGCGGCCACGCGCTTCACGGAACGACTCCGCGCGAACGGTGCCGTGCTTCAGGACGACCTTCGCGAAGCCGGAGAGCGGCTCGGCGAAGGTGCCAAGCAGTTCAGTCAGGCCGCCGCGGAGCAGATCCGCGCGCATCCCCTCACTGCGTTCGGCATCGCCTTCGTCGCCGGCGTCGCACTGACGCGACTCCTGCGCCGCTGATCCGATGCTCGGCGAGGGGGAGCCGCCGCGCACCGACGAGGCGCCGTCCACTGCGGACGGCGTCCTCGATGCCGCGCGTGACGCATTGAAGGGGGCGCTCCAGGTCGCCGAGGCTTCCCTTGCGCTCCTGCGCGCCGAACTGCGGCTCGCGAAACAGTCGGCGCTGAACCTCGTGTGGCTGGGTTTCGCGCTGATCTTCCTCGGCGTAGGCGCTTGGGTCGCCACCAACGCCGCGATCGCTGCCGGCCTTTACCAGTGGACCGGCAACGCATTCATCGGCATCGGTGTGGTCGCACTCGCCAACGTGCTCGGCGTGCTGTGGGTGCTGCGTACGATGCAGAAGAGCTGGGCCGACCTCAGCCTGCCCAGGACACGCGAGATGTTCGCGGCATCGCGCCCGCCCCCCGCCTCGGCATCGTCTGCCGATGCACCGAAAGGACCACCGCCATGAGTGCGCACCAGCTGCGTCGCGATGTCCTCGCCGCCCACGCCCGTCTCGCCAGGGTCCGCGTGCAGTGCCGCGAAGAAACCGCCTGGCTCGAATCCCACATCGCGCGACACCGCGAGGCCATCACCGTCGGCAGCGGCTTCGCACTCGGCGTACTGGCCTCGTCGCTGCCACTCAAGCGCTGGCTCGGCGCGTCGGTGACGGCGATCAGCGCGGCCTTCTCGCTCGCCCGCACGCCGATCGGTCCGATCGTGTTCGGCGGACTGTTCGCGCGCCACGGTGCCGGCGGCGAAGACGCCACGCAAGACTGAAACTCCGGCGCGTCACGGAGCCTCGAATCCGTTCGCGAACACGCGATCGACATCCGGCAGCACCAGCAGTGTCGCCGAACGCGCCGGCAGGTTCGCGAGCGTGAGCGTCGTGCCGGCGACGCTGCCCGTTGCAGCGAGATGCAGGTCTTCGCTGCCGCTGAAACGGTAGGTGCGCCACGCACCATCGAAACGCGTTCCGAGATCGATCGCGGCCGTCGTCGACGTGGCCGCCTTGTTGAAGAGCAGCAGCATCACGCGCGACCCGGCACGCTGCACGGCATAGGTGCCGAGGGCGTCGACATCGGCGCTCGTCGCACGCACGCTGGTGCCTTCGACGCGTGATCCCGCACCGTCGTAGTCCAGGTGCAGGCGGAACGCGCGCTCGACGAGCGAGCCGCTGCGTGGTGACACCCAGCGCGTCGCCGCATCGACGCCTTCGCGCCCGAAGATCGCGAGCACCTCGGCCTGCGCGAGCGCGCTGCTCGCGCCGTTGTCGGCACCCCAGTTGTACTCGGTGATCGCGAGTCGCGTGCCCGGGCAGGCCTCGTCGATCCATGCACGCACGCGACGGATGAGACCGGGCTTGCTGTAATGCCAGGTCGCGTGATCACCGAGATCGGCGATCCACGACTCGGAGGTCCATTGCGGGTCGTACAGCTCGCGCAACGAGCGCAGGCGGCGCGCCGAGATCTCCGCGGTCTCGGAACCCGCCGGAGGATCATTGAAGTCGACGACACCCGATCCCTGCGGGTAGTAGTGCAGGTCGAGCGTGTCGACGAGGCGCACGCCATGCTGCTGCTGGTACGCGCAGACCTGCTGCAAATACCACTTCACCAGCGGCGTGCCGCCATGCGCGGCACGATCGGGACCTTCCACGCAGTTGTCCGCCGCAGAACCGAACAGGTCGCAGTAGCCCCATGTCACCGGTCCGTGCACGCGCGCGTTCGGCTCCTGCTGCTTGATCGCGCCAGCGTAAGCGACCGTGTACGACCACAGCGCGTCGTACGTGAGCGGCTGCGGATGCACGTCGCGATGCGTGCTGTTCCAGAGCATCGGCTCGTTGTCGAGCGCGTAGTCGCGGATGCCGCCGGCCGCCGCCGTGCCGAAGCGCTGCTGCAGATGCGCGATCCACGCACGCGCATCGTTCGGCCCCGATGCGAACGAGGTGTCGGTCGGGTGATTGCCGACGATGACGCCGCCGCTGCAGTTCGGACCTTGCGAGCAGCGTCCGTTGCCCGCGTCGGCCATGCACCAGGAGGGTGGATTCGCACCGAAGTAGCTGCACTCGGTCTGCTGCTGCGCGCCGTAGGTCGCGACCGAAAAACCCCAGCGTTTCTCGCGCAGCGCGATCGGCGTCCACCCGATCGTGCCGATCGTGACGAGTGGGCGCCCGCCCGCAGCGAGCGTCGCCGCGACGAGGCGCTCGACTTCCGACGAGGCGGGCGAACCATCGTTGTTCGCGATGTTCATGAAGAACCAGTCGGCGGCGGTGTTGTGCACGTCGACCTGCCAGTTGTAGCGCGTCGTCGAGTTGCCGCCCCAGCGCACGAACGGATACGGACGCGGAAGGTTCGCGGGCGGGTTGCTGACGCCGAGGATGGCCGGATCGATCGGGCGGCGATCCGCACCGAGGTCGATGCTCACGGCAATCGTTGCGGCATGCGCGGCGGATGCCGGGAGCAGACAGGCGAGAACGAGCGGCATGATGCGCATGCTTCCTCCGTCGCGTCGTCGTGACGGGGCGAGCATAGCGCCGGGACTGGCGGCGTGGCCGCTGAAGCGAAGAGGGCTCGAGGCGAAGCGCGATGCGCGTCACGGGATCCGGAGGAAATCTCTCCCTGCGCTGGGCATACCGCAGGGAGAGCAGTCCGTTTGCTGGATCCGGTGGAGCTTCTTGTGGAGCTGATGCAGCAGACAATCCGCGGCTTACGCCGACGGAGGTGGCCGGTCGCGGAACGACCGGCCGGTACCGCGATGACTTACTTCGCAGCCTTCTTGGCGGCGACCTTCTTGACAGCCTTCTTGACGGCCTTCTTGGCAGCCGGCTTCTTCGCAGCCGACTTCTTCGTCGCCGTGGCGGTCTTCGCCTTGGCGGTCTTCTTCACGGCAGCCTTCTTCACTGCGGTCTTCTTCACGGCCTTCTTGGCGGCCGGCTTCTTCGCAGCGGTCTTCTTAGCAGTCGTCTTCTTCGTAGCCATATCGCGTCTTAGCTCCTCGTCAGTTGGCAGTGGTTGCCCAGTAAAAGCGTGAAGGAATGCTTCGCACAGCAGATTGCTGTTGGTGGCGTGGCGGAGGTTCGCGACCTGTCGCCGGGTCCGTTCGTCGGACAAAAGCCTGAGGATGTGGAGAGGAATCGATACCGTGATTTTTCTGACAGCCCCTGACTTGCGGCCATGTTCTACATACGGTTCGACGAATCGGGATGCAGCCATGATTCCTTTGAAACGGTTGTAACGCCGACGCGGAAATTATTCCTGTCATGTGCACGTGTCAACAGATTTCTGATAGGAAACAAGCAGTTCGATATACCTCCCAAACCCCTCCCCAAAGCACTCCGGACGCATCGTCGACACCCATTTCACCACTGGATGTATGGACGTCCATACGTCCTAAAGTTAGAATGCGCGAAATGCATGAAACAGCTTAAATGAAGGCATATTCCTTCAACACCGAGGGAAATGGACGATCACGCAAATGAGTCGATGCGATGACGCAACCGCGCCATGCGCCTCGCCTTGAACGTCCTTCATCAAGCCGAACGCCAGCCGAACACGGGCGAAAAATTTTTTCGCGGATCGCCGCCTGCGACCACCGTCGAACGTGCCGACGACGACATCGCGCATGCACCTCGACGACGGCGAAGAGGGTCGACGTGACGTCGGCGACATCATCGACGAGCCCTGCTCTCGCGATCACCGGCGACGCATGCGATATGACGCACTCGCATCGTCGAGCGACGATGCCGTCGCACCATCGACGAGATGACGGAACACGTCGCACGCCATTCTTCCGCACCTGCGGGGAGCGCCCGTGCGGCGTCACTCGGAACACATCGCGATCGCAACGGCGCGCATGCGGGCACGCGAGATTCGAACTTCGATGCGGCGCACGAGCTGCCATCGACACCGCGTCGAACGAGCGGCATGCCCATGCGACGGACACGCGCGATCGCTGCGAGGCACAGCGGGAAGCCCGATCGCACGACGAGAGCGAACGCTGCCCGTCACCGCAGCAGTCGACAGGAACCCGCCGCACGCGGGCGCTGAAACGAAAACGGGCCGGAAGAACCGGCCCGTCGATCGACACTGGCGCTGCGTGGGCGCGTCAGTCTTCCTCGTTCTCGATCGCCTCGGCGTAGGCGTCCGGGTCGAGCAGCTCCTCGAGCTCTTCGCGGTTCGTGAGCTTCACGACGAAGATCCAGCCGTCGCCGTAGGCGTCCTCGTTGATCGTCTCGGGCTTGTCGGCGAGCGCCTCGTTGACCGCGACGATCTCGCCCGACACCGGCGAGTAGACGTCCGACGCCGCCTTGACCGATTCGACTACCGCGGCGGCCTGGCCGGCCTGCGCGGTGTCGCCGACGTTCGGCAGCTCGACGTAGACGAGGTCACCGAGCAGTCCCTGAGCGTGCTCGGAGATGCCGACGGTGACCGTGCCGTTGTCCTCGACACGCGCCCACTCGTGGGACTTCATGAACTTCAGATCGCCGGGGATTTCGCTCATGACGGTTTCCTGGGTGCGTGTAAGAAAGACGGGCGGATTCTAGCCGAGATCGGCGACACGCAACCAGCGCGCGCGACGCCTGCCGACGCGTCGTTCACGCGGCGTCGAGCGGCTTGCCGTCGCGCACGAACGGGATGCGCGCGACGCGCACCGGCACCTCGCGACCACGGATGTCCACGCGCAGCGACGAGCCCGCGCCGGCCGGCACGCGCGCGAACGCGATCGCCTTGCCGAGCGTCGGCGAGAACGTGCCCGACAGGATCTCGCCGTCGCCGGCGTCGGTAAGCACCTTCTGGCCATGGCGCAGCACACCCTTCTCGTCCATGACGAGACCGATCATCTCGCGCGGCACACCCGCGTCGCGCTGCTGCTCGAGCGCCTCGCGACCGATGAACGCGCGGCCTTCGTCGAGCGACACCGTCCACGCGAGCGCGGCTTCCCACGGCGTCACCGACTCGTCCATGTCCTGGCCATAGAGATTCATGCCGGCCTCCAGGCGCAGCGTGTCGCGCGCACCGAGGCCGGCCGGCGCGACGCCGGCATCGACGAGGCGCTGCCACAGCGCGACCGCCTCGCCCTCCGGCACGATGATCTCGAAGCCGTCCTCGCCCGTGTAACCGGTGCGTGCGATGAACAGGCCGTCGCCCTCGAATGCGACGAACTTGCCGATCTTGAGCGCCTTCGCGGCGACCTCGGGCGACAACAGCGTGGCGACCCTGGCGCGCGCATTCGGCCCCTGCACCGCGATCATCGCGAGCTCGGGACGCTCGGTGACCGCGACGTCGAACGCAGCGGCCTGCTTGCGGATCCAGGCGAGGTCCTTGTCGCGCGTCGCCGCGTTGACGACGACGCGGAAGAACGCCTCGTCGAGGAAATAGACGATGAGGTCGTCGATGACGCCGCCCTTCTCGTCGAGCATGCACGAGTACAGCGCCTTGCCCGACACCTTGAGCTTGTCGACGTTGTTGGCGAGCAGGTGGCGCAGGAACTCGCGCGTCCGCGATCCGGCGAGGTCGACCACGGTCATGTGCGACACGTCGAACATGCCCGCATCGCGACGCACCGCATGGTGCTCCTCGATCTGCGAGCCGTAGCTGAGCGGCATGTCCCAGCCGCCGAAGTCGACCATCTTCGCGCCGAGCGCGCGGTGGCTGTCGTTGAGGATCGTCTTCTGGCTCATGGTCGGCACCGGCGTGGGAAGGCGCGCATTATCACGACGCGCGCCTTCCCTGTCTCGTCCGGCCACTCAGGGCGCGCGGCGTACCTGCAGGGTCGCACCGTGCACGCCGGTCACCTCGACCGCGTCGCCGACCGCGGCATCGACGCCCTCGGCGAGCCACACGCCGTCACCGACGCGCACCTTGCCGCGACCGTTGACGAAGGCCTCGGCGACGATCACGCGCCGCCCGATCATGCGCTCGCCACGGCGGTTGAGCAGCGGCTGGTCGTCGCGCGTCTCGGCGGCCGGTCGGATGTAGCGCCAGTACACGACGCAGCTCGCCACCGCGAACACGGCGAACAGCACCGCCTGCACGAGGAAGGTCAGGCCCGGGAAGATCGTGTTGACGATGCCCGTGAGCGCGGCCGCGATACCGATCCACAACAGGAAGTAACCCGGCACGAGGATCTCGGCCGCGATGAACAGCAGCGCGACGATCCACCAGCCGTAGGTGCCGAGCACGTTCTGCACGTCCATCGTCGTGCTCCGTCAGCGCACGTAAGGCTGCGAGGGATGCGGACGCGGCGGCACCGGCGGAGGCGTCGGCGCGGCGGGCGCATCCTTGCCGAGCGCACTCTTGGCGATCTCGGCGATGCCGGCGAGCGAGCCGAGGATGCCCGTCGCCTCGTAAGGCAGCATGAGCACCTTCTGGTTCGGCGACTCTGCCATCGCCTTGAGCGCCTCGACATACTTGTTGGCGACGAAATAGTTGATCGCGTTGATGTCGCCGCCCGCGATCGCGTCGGACACCATCGTCGTCGCCTTGGCCTCGGCTTCGGCGAGGCGCTCGCGCGCCTCGGCCTCGCGGTAGGCGGCTTCCTTCTTGCCCTCGGCCTCCAGGATCGCGGCCTGCTTCTCGCCGTCGGCCTTGAGGATCGCGGCCTGGCGGAAGCCCTCGGCCTCGAGCACGTTCGCACGCTTCTCGCGCTCGGCCTTCATCTGCCGCGCCATCGAGTCGACGAGGTCGCGCGGCGGCGAGATGTCCTTGATCTCGATGCGCGTGACCTTGACGCCCCAGGGATGCGTCGCCTCGTCGACGACCGAGAGCAGCTTGGCATTGATCTCGTCGCGCTTGCTCAGGCTCTCGTCGAGGTCCATCGAGCCGAGCACGGTGCGGATGTTGGTCATGATCAGCGCGAGCGCGGCCTGCTCGAGGTTGGCGACCTCGTAGGCCGCCTTGGCGGCATCGAGCACCTGGTAGAACACCACGCCATCGACGCGCACGACCGCGTTGTCCTTCGTGATGACGTCCTGCGACGGCACCTCGAGCACCTGCTCCATCATGTTCATCTTGTGGCCGATGCTCTGCATGAACGGCACGAGCACGTGGAATCCCGGCGTCAGCGTGTGCGTGTACTTGCCCCAGCGCTGCACGGTCCACTCGAAACCCTGCGGCACGATGCGCACCAGCTTGGAAAGCGCCACGAGCACGAGGCCCACGACGATCAGGCCGACAATCAGATCCATGGATCCTTCCCCCTGGTGAGATGCTGCAACGATAGCAAGCCGGCATGACCGGATGTAATGCCCTCACCGTTCACGTCGCCCCGCCGCACGGTCGACGCGCGACACACCCGCCCGTCGATCAGGCCGGCACGGCGCGCGGCAGCACGACCGTCACCGCGAGGCCGCCTCCCTCGCGATTGGCGAGCTGCACGCGGCCGCCGTGCGCCTCGGCGATCTCGCGTGCGAGCGCGAGGCCGAGGCCGGTGCCGCTGCGCTTGGTCGAATAGAACGGCAGCAGCGCCTGCGCGAGCACCGTATCGCTCATGCCGGGGCCGCGATCGCGCACCTCGATGCGCCATTCGCGTCCACGCGCCACGACGTCCAGCTCGACGGTCGATGCGTCGCCGCTCGCCTCGTGCGCGTTCTTGACCAGGTTGATGAGCAGTTGCTCGACCTGCGTGCGATCGAACCGGCCGGGATCGGTCGGCACCTCGCCGACGGTCGTGAACGTGTAGTGTCGCCCCAGCGCCTGCAGGAACGGCCCCCACTCGACGTCGGAAGGTTGCGGCATCGGCAGCTTCGCGAAATGCGCGTAGCCCTCGATGAAGCCGCCGAGATGGCTCGCGCGGTCCTCGATCGTGTCGAACACCACGCCCATGCGCCGCGTGTCGCCGAGCCGCGCGAGCTCGCGACCGGAGTGGGCGAGCGAGCGGATCGGCGCCAGCGAATTGTTGAGCTCGTGGCTGATCACGCGGATGACCTTCTTCCAGGTCGCAACCTCGGCGCGCGACAGCTCGCGCGTCATGCGCCTCAGCATGACCATCCGGTGCGGCCGGCCCTGCAGCTTGAACGTGCGTTGCGAGAGGTGGAAGGTCTCGTCCTCGCCGTCGATCGACACGCCGAACAGTGCGTCCTCGCCGCCCGCGAGCACACGCGCGAGCTCGCCCGGCGCCTCGGCGAGCACCGCGTCGAAGCTCAGGCCGTTCATCGACGTGCCGCCGTTGAGCAGCGCGCGCGCGGCGAGGTTGGCGACCACGACATGCCCGCCCGGTTCGACGAGCACGAGTGCGTTCGGCGTGTTCTGCACGACCGTGTCGAGCAGCAGCTCGCGCTGGAACAGGCCCTGGCGCTGCTCGCGCAGTACCGCGCCGAGCGCATTGTGGGCCTCGACGAGATCGCCGAGCTCGTCGTGGCGCACGTTGCGGATCGAGAAGCTGAAGTCGCCGTCGCGGAATGCGACGACGCTGCCCGACAAGGTGCGGATCAGGGCGACGATCGGGCGCACGAACGCGCGCGCGAGCAGCAGGGACGGGACGAGTCCCGCCGCGAGGGCCGCAACCGTACCGATGAGCACACTGTCGTGCATCGAGCCGACCCAGGCACCGACGAGCGCGGCGACCGATGCAGCGAGCAGCATCGCGGCCGCGAATTTGCCTTCGAGCGAGAACAGGCGCATGAGCCAGGGTCGGAAGAGGTCCACGCCGATTCTGCCCGAGATGCGGCGCCGACGCGCCGTGCGCGTGAACGCGACGACGCCTCAGTTCGCCGCGATGCCCATCTTTTCCATGCGGCGGTACAGCGCCTGCCTCGACAGGCCGAGCTCCGACGCGGCCTGGCTGATCACGCCGCGCGCACGAGACAGCGCGCCCTCGATCATCTCGCGGTCGGGTTCGGCATCCGGTGCGACGCGACCGCTCGCCATGCGCGGCGGACCGAGGCCGAGGTCGCGCGCGGTGACGACGCTGTCGCTGCACAGCAGGCTGGCGCGCTCGATCGCATTCTTGAGTTCGCGCACGTTGCCGGGCCACGCGTGCGCGGCGAGCGCGGCACGCGCGCCGGCGTCGAGCGTCGCGCGTCCCTGCAGGAAATGCTCGGCCAGCGGCAGGATGTCGTCGCTGCGTTCGGCCAGCGGCGGCAGGCGCAGCTCGATCACGTTGAGCCGGTAGTAGAGATCCTCGCGGAAGCGTCCTTCGCGGATGCCCGCGGCGAGGTCGGCATTGGTCGCGCTGATCACGCGCACCTTCACGTGGCGCGTCTTGCTGGAACCCAGGCGTTCGAACTGGCCGGTCTCGAGCACGCGCAGCAGCTTCATCTGCCCAGCCAGCGGCAGGTTGCCGATCTCGTCGAGGAACAGCGTGCCGCCATCGGCGGCCTCGAAGCGGCCCTCGCGCGCGCGGTTCGGTGCGCCGGTGTAGGCGCCGGGCTCGGCGCCGAAGAGTTCGGCCTCGATGAGTTCGGACGGCAGCGCGCCGCAGTTGACGGTCACGAACGGCCCTTCGCGGCGCGCCGAGTTGGCCTGCACGATCTCGGCGATGCGCTCCTTGCCCGCGCCGTTCGGCCCCGTGATCAGCACGGGCACGTCGGCACGTGCGACTTGGCAGGCGAGTTCGACGACGCGTTCGGTCGCCGACGAGGCGAACACGATGCCGCGCAGGTCGTAGCGGTCATCGAGCTGACGGCGACGACGGCGACGCTCGTCGCGGTAGCGCGAGACCTCGCGGGTCGCCTCCGAGAGCTCGAGCAGGTTCTCGACCGAGGCGAGCAGCTTGTTGTCGTCCCACGGCTTGCCGAGGTAATCGGCGGCGCCGGCCTTGACCAGCTCGACCGCGGTCTCGAGGCGCGTCCACGCCGTCAGCAGGACGATCGGCAGGTCGGGATGGTCGGCTCGGATCGCACGGTAGAGCGCGATGCCCTCCTCGCCCGAGGTCGTGTCGGCGGTGAAGTTCATGTCCTGCACGACGAGGTCGATGCGCTCGCGCGCGAGGATCGCGAGGCCTTCTTCGGGCGAGCCCGCCGTGAGCGTGCGGATGTCGCGCAGCCCGAACAGGATGTCGAGCGCGGTACCGACCGCGGGGTTGTCGTCGATCACCAGTACGGTGCGCATGGGCTTCGCGGGAGAGGGGCATCGACGCATGTGCGCTTGGATGCAGCGCGACGGCGAACGGTTGCCTGGGTGGATGAAAAAAGATCGTCGGGGATCACCGGAAGCCCGCGACGGTGGCGGCGAGCATAGCGCCGCCACCACCGCCGACGGAATCCGTGGTCACACGGCGCGCGTCGCCACGGCCGGGGGAACGCGCGAGGCTCGCAACGCCGGACCGAGGACCGCGAGCTGGCCGAGCGCCCACAGGCACAGGAACCCGATCGGCACGTAATGCCACGGCAGGCGCGGCGACTGGTACCGATCCATGAGCCACAGGCTGAAGCCATAGGCGAGGATGGCGCCGAGGACCAGGCCGAACGTCGTGATGATGAAGTTCTCGGTCTGGAAGTAGCGCAGGATGTCGGCCTTGGTCGCGCCGAGCGCGCGGCGCGTGCCGATCTGGCGCGTGCGCTGGGCGACCCAGAAACTCGCCATGCCGACGATGCCGAGCGCGGTGATGCCGAGCAGCGCGACGATCACGACACCGAGGATGATCGCCATCGCACGATCCTGCGAATAGGCGTTGCGGCGTGTCTCCTCCATCGAGCGCATGCGGCCGATGATGCGTCCCGTGTTGGCCTCGGCGAGTTTGAGCTCGACCTCCTTCATGACCTCGTCGCGACGACCCGGCTCCGTGCGCACGAGGTAGCGCGTCGACGTTCCATACGGCATGAAGGCCGGCACGAGCATCGCATTCTCGATCGTGTCGCTGTTGGTCCACGGCTGCTGCAGGCGGTCGACGACACCGACGATCGTCGCGGTCGGCGGACCCTCGCCTAGGTAGACCTCCTTGCCGAGCGCGTCGCCGTTCGGGAACAACGCGTCGCCGAGCGCCTTCGAGACGATCACCACGCGCGGCTGCAGGCGGTCGCCGAAGTCCTTGCGCTCGATCTCCTCGGGCTTGAACGCGCGGCCCGCGACGAGCTGCGTGTCGAAGGCGTCGATCGCGTGCGAGTCGACGATGTAGATCGTCGTGCTCGTGGTCGGCGTCTTCTGCTGCGGCTGCAGGCTGACGCCGGTGCTCCAGCCACCGCCGCTCAGCGGCATCGAGTTGGTCGGCGCCGCGGCGGCGACACCGGGCATCTGGCGCAGCAGCGCGAGGTCGGCGGCCTGCGTCGCGAACGCGTCGAAGCCCTGGCCGAACCCCGTGCTGCCGAACGTGAAGGTGTCGGCCTCGTTCATGCCGCTCGGGCGATTCATCTGCTCGAGGCGCTGGCTGATGATGAACAGTGCATTGCAGACGATCGCGAGCGTCAACGCGACCTGCAGGCCGATCAGCACCATCGACACCTTGCTGCGCATGAGCGCAGAGAAAATCGGACGGATTTCCATCGATGTGTCCTCAGATCTTCAGTTGCGCGGCGGGCTGCACGCGGCAGGCACGCCAGGTCGGGTAGAGGCCGGCGATGATCGCGGCGACGATCGCGAGCACGACGGTCAGCAGCACCATGGTCCAGTCGAGCTGCGCCACGGTCTTGTACTGCGAGTACAGCGCGCGCACCCCGATGAGGCCGAGTCCCGTGAGCAGCAAGCCCAGCACGCCGCCGGTGAGACCGACCACGCCCGACTCGATGATGTACTGCGCGAACACGTCGCGCCGGCTCGCACCGAGTGCGCGTCGCAGGCCGATCTCGCCGGCCTTGCGCGAGAACTTCGCGAGCAGCAGGCCGATCGTGTTGACGAGGCACACCGCGAGGAACGCGAACGCGAGGCCGGTCTGCACCTCGACGTCGCGCGAGACGACGCGCTGGTCGGCCATCCACGTGTTGACGTCGGACAGGCGGTTGTTGAGCGGACGCTCGAAGCGGCCGAGCTTCTTCTGCTCGTTGACGTAGGAATCGAGGAAGCCCTTGTACTCGGCGACGCGCTCGGGCGAGTCGAGCTGCACCCAGAACTGCTGCCAGACGCAATCCGAGTCGAGGTACGAGTCCCAGCCGTCGCCGGGCGAGCGGAAGCAGCTGTTGTTGCCGGTCGAACGCTGGCGCAGGTCCATCGCCGTCGTGTACGGCATGAAGAACTCGTCGGGATCGTTGAACGCACCGTTGGTGAGGTCGTAGTACTTGGCCCGCAGGTTCCACTCGGCGAGCACGCCGACGATCGTGTAGTCCGTGCCGCTCAGGCGCACCGTGCGGCCGACGCTGTCGGCGCCACCGAACAGCGTCTCGTTGAGGTCCTTGCCGAGCACCACGACACGCGCGTGCTCGGCGTCCTGGCGGCGATCCCACGGGCCACCGAACGCGAACTCGGGCTCGAACATGCCGAAGAAGTCCGAGTAGGCGACGCGACCGAGCGACTGGAACGGCTTGATCTCAGCATTCTCGGGCTGCACCGGCAGGTTGAGCTTGAACATCGCGCTCTGCTTGTCGGCCTTGCCGGCCTCCATGAGCGCCTTGGCATCGCGGTAGGTGACCTGGTCGGGCGGACGGCCGTCGTCGTAGAACGCGTCGTCGACGCCCCAGTTGTCGAGCTGCACGTAGAACAGCTTGTCGCTCTTCCACGGAATCGGGTCGCTGCCCATCAGGTACATGACGGTCAGCGTGGTCATGCTTGCGGCGATGCCGAGCGCGATGCCGATCACCATGAGCAGGGTCAGGATCGGGTTGCGCCGCAGGCTGCGGATGCCGAGCTGCAGGTAGTAGGTGAACATCGTCGTCGTCCTCAGCCGTTGGCCGCGACCGCTTCGGCACCACGCGACGGCGCGCCCGGGTCGCGCAGCTTCGGCGCTTCGTCGAAGTCGGTGACCTGGCCGTCGATCACGTGCACGTTGCGCTGCGCGCGTGCGGCGAGCTCGGGATCGTGGGTGACCATGATGATCGTCGTGCCCTGGCGGTTGACCTCCTCGAGCAGTTCCATGACGCCGCGCGCCATCAGCGAGTCGAGGTTGCCGGTCGGCTCGTCGGCCATGAGCAGGCGCGGACTGCCGGCCAGCGCACGTGCGATCGCGACGCGCTGCTGCTGGCCGCCCGAGAGCTCCGACGGGTAGTGCTTCATGCGCGAGGCGAGGCCGACGCGAGACAACGATTCCTCGATGCGCTTCTTGCGGTCGGCCGCGGCGAATCCGCGGTAGCGCAACGGCACGTCGACGTTGTCGAACAGGTTGAGGTCGGGGATCAGGTTGAAGCTCTGGAAGATGAAGCCGATCTTCTCGTTGCGCAGCTTCGAGCGCGCGTTGTCGTCGAGGCCGGCGACATCGACGCCGTCGAGCCTGAACTCGCCGCCCGTGAACTCCTCGAGCAGCCCGGCGATGTTGAGGAACGTGGTCTTGCCCGAGCCCGACGGGCCGGTCACCGCGACGAACTCGCCCTCGCGCACGTGGATCGAGAAATCACGCAGCGCGTGCGTCTCGATGAGGTGGGTGCGGTAGACCTTCTGCAGGTGGGTCATCTTCAACATCGGGGTTCGCCTCTCGGGAGGTGGTGTTCGTGCGAGGAAGGAAAGGTGTTCGGATACGCTCAGCGCGACAGCGCGACGCGCTGCACGCCGTTGAACTGGTCGGTGCCGGAGATCACGATGCGGTCGCCTTCCTTGACGCCGGAGACGATCTCGACCGCGTTGAGGCTGGTCGCGCCGACCTGGATCGCGGTGCGCTCGGCGACGTCGCCGCGCACGACGTAGGCGACGCGGCCTGCGCCGGTGTCGACGAACGGACCGCGCTCGACCATAAGCACGTCCGGGTGTTCGTCCATGAGGATGCGCGTGGTCAGGCGCTGGTTCTGGCGCAGGCCGGCCGGCTTCTTGTCGGCGAAGCGGATGCGGCCCGTGACCTGGCCGTCGATGACCTCGGGCGACACCGCGCTGATTTCGCCGACGTAGGCGCCCGAGTTGTCGCGGATCTCCGCGCCCATGCCGATCGCGAGGTCGTGCGCGAACACTTCCGGAACCTGCACCTCGATCTCGAGCGCGGTCAGGTCGACGACGCTGAGGATCGGCGCGTTCGCGGCGACGTTGTTGCGCTGCTGCACGAGCAGCTGGCCGACCTGGCCGTCGACCGGCGAACGCACCTTGAGCTCCTCGACCTGGCGCTCGAGGTCGGCGGCGAGGAAGCGCTGGCGCTCGAGCGCGAGGCGCTTGCTCTTGAGCTCGAACGCGAGGCTCTCGATGTCGAGCTTCATGTCGGCCTCGGCGTTGACGACCGTGATGTCGGCCTTGGCCAGCGCGTCCTTGGTACGCAGCAGTTCGATCTCCGACATCGCGCCGGCGCGGTAGGCCTTGTCCGTGCGCTCGACTTCGCGCTGCGCGGTCTGGCGATCGACGAGGGCCTGGTCGAGCAGCTTCTTCGCGGCGAGCTGCTGCTTGCGGTGGTCGAGGTCGGCGCGCTGCACGTCGATCTCGAGGCTCTCGCGCGTGGCCTGCTCCTGCTGCAGCTTGTTGTCGAGCTCCGGGCTGGACACTTCCGCGAGCACGTCGCCCTTGGCGACCTTGTCACCCGCGTTGACCATGAGCGTGACCGTGCCCGCGCTGGTCGCGTACAGCGTCGGCGCGACCGCGGCGACGACGCGTCCCTGCACCGAGACGTCACGCGTGAGCGTGCCGCGCTTGACCTCGGCGATGCGCAGGCGGCTCGTGCTCGCCGACGAATCAGCCGAGAACAGGCGTGCCGCGGTCGGGATCACGAGCGCGCCGGCCACGACCACCGCGAGCACACCCACACCGATCTTGAGCCAGCGCTTGCCGCGCTGCGGCGCGAGCTTGATCTGGCGGTCCTGAGCGGAAGTGTCGCGAATCATCGGAATCTCCACGGGCCGCACGGCGCGACCTCCCCGGAGACGTTTCAGCAAGCACCGTGCCACATCGCAACAGGCTGATTCCAATGATCATTCCGCGCCATGCCGCACGCGGACACGTGTCCGACCGGTCGCACGGACACGCGGCGGACAGGCGTGTCCACCGAGTGTCCGGACAAAAAAACGGGGTGGCCGAAGCCACCCCGTTCCAGAGACCCTGCGTCGCGGCGTCAGTCGAAGCCGTTACGGAAGATCGTGTCGGCGTCTGCTGCCGTGAAACGGATGAACACCACATCGTACGGACCCGCGCGCGTCGCGGGCACCGCGGTGCCCGCGATGCTCGTGTTCACGGACAGGTTCGCGGTCGTGCTGCTGTTCACGATCGCGCCCGGGAAATCGAGCACGTTGCCGGACCTGTACGAATCATCCGCCGGACTGCCGAGGTTGTTGGCGAGGTTCCAGTTGCTGACCGCGACGTAGTACGTCCCTGCCGCATACGTGCGGACCAGGCGCGACTGCGATCCACCGGTGATGTCGTCGTTGCCGTAGTCCGGAACCGCCGACCGTGCGCCGTTGTAGATCCACAGATCCGTGTCGGTGGTGGTCTGGCCGACCGTGGTGACGGTCAGCTCGCCGCCTGCCGTATCCGGACCTGCGATCTCGGTCACCGGCGTCACCTCGTAATCGAGGCGGTAGTCGGCCGTGGTCGCCGCGCCACCGCCGACGCGGACGTAGACGTCGGCCGGCACCTCGCTCGTGTACCACTGGATGAAGCGTGCCGGCGTCGTCGTTGCCGAAGCCGCCTGGACCTCGGCATCGCTCGTCGCGTTGATCACGCCCGTGGCCTGGGTGAGTCCGCGCAGCGTCAGCGCGTGGCCCACCGTGTCGGACACGACGAGCAGGCGATGACGGTAGAAGCCCGGCGTCGACTGCGCCGCGGTGGTCACGCGGAAGTAGTCGAGACCGGCACCGGTCGCCGCTGTCGTGTTGCCGGAGACCACGTTGGTGCCGTTGACCGCGGGAAGCACGACGGCATTCGCCTGCGCCTTGTTGTCGTTCGGCTCGACCTCGTACACGCCCACCGAGAAGCGCACGAACTTGACGTCGAAGACGCCGTTGCGAGCCACCGTGACCGCCGTGCCGCCGATCGTGAGGTCCACGTCGGTCACCGTGGTGCTGGTGCTGGAGCCGACCACGACACCTGGGAAGTCGACCACCGGACCACTGCGGTATGCGTCGTCCGCCGGGCTGGCCAGATTGTTGGCGACGTTCCAGTTGCTGACCGCGACGTAGTACACGCCCGGGTCGAGCGTTCGCGTCAACGTCGACTGGCTCACCGACGCGGTCGTATCGTCGTTGCCCGCATCGACGATCGCGGCACGCGCACCGTTGTAGAGCCAGAGGTCGGTGTCGACCGTGGTCTGGCCCACGCTGGTAATCGTGACGCTGCCGGGGGAGACGCCCGTCGGGCCGATGATCGGCGTGACCGGCTCGACCTCGTAGTCGAGCTGGTAGGGCGCCGTCGTCGTCGCCGTACCCGTCACGCGCACGTAGAGATCCGATGCCGTGCCGTTGGTGTACCACTGCACGTAGCGCGCCGGCGTCGTCACGCCCGTCTGCACGGCCGTGTCACTCGTTGCCGCGATCACGCCGGCGCTCTGGGTGAGGCCGCGGATCGAGATGGTGTGGCCCGGCGTCGTGCTCGTCACGAGCAGCCGATGGCGGTAGAAGCCCGGAGCCTGCGCGGTCGCCTTGACGAGGAACGTGTCGATGCCTTCGCCGGTGGCCGATATCGACGTGCCGGTCATGACGCCCGTGCGGTTCGTGCCCGGCAGCTGCAGCGTGTTCGCCTGGGCCTTGCTGTCGTTGGGCTCCACTTCCGACGGCGGCACGACCGGTCCGCACGTGGTCGGGATCGCGAGCTCCCATTCACCCGATGGGGTGTTCGTGCTGAGCGGCGTCACCGCGCCCGTGGCGAGGTTGAACGTGCCGTAGGTATAGGTACCGCCGCCCGTGTAGATCGCGGCGTAGAGCGAGCCGTCGTTGTTGTCGAAGTCCATGCCCTGCGCGAAGTTCGCCGCGAGGCCGTGGGGTCCGACCAGTGTCGGTGCACCGGTTGCACGATCGATGCGGTAGAGCGAGTCGGTGCCGATGTCATGGCCATACAGCTCGCCGTCGCAGTTGATCGCGATGTCGATCATGATGCCTGCGGAGATGCCGAAGGTGCCGACAGCCGTCGCTGCGCCCGTGGCGAGGTTGAACGTGTAGAGGCCGTTGGCGCTCGACACGAAGGCGGCACCCGTGACGGGGTCGATCGACAGGCCGGTCGGCGTGTCCCCCGAGGTGAGTCCGGTCACTGCAGCGATCTGCGTGAACGCGCCCGTGGTCGTGTTGACGGTGCCGAACAGCGAGGAGCCCGACGCAGGTGTCTGGATCGCGTACAGCGTCGAACCCGTGGGATCGAAATCCCAGGAATAGAACTGGCCGCCGGGATCACCGACCAATGTGTGCGTGGCGAATGCGTTCAGCACGTAGCTGAAAAGGCCTTGCACCGTCGTGCCGTCGGCACGCATGTTGTACTTGAACGCGGTATCGGTCGGCGCATGGGGCGCGAGTGGCCAAACCGCCTCCGGGGCCTGGACTCCGGACGAACACTGGGTGTTGTAACCATGAGGCTCGGCCAACGGACTGTTGGCCAAGGCACGACAATCGAGGACTTCCTGAGCTGCGGCTGGAATGGACACAGCACACAGCAGCGACAACGGCATCGCCAGCTTCCGCATATGACCCCCGAACATGACTGCAATCGATGTGGACGGCCTGACGGCCGCGACGAGAACTCCCCTTCTCTACAACTTCGAACGCAGAGGGATCATACGCCGCGGCGGATCGATGTCCACAGAATCTGCGCAATTCATCCACCCGGCCGGCCCTTCCCGGAAGCCGGGCGAAAATGACCCACGGCGACGCGTCGCCGGACCGCGTTGGGTCACTGCTCGACGGCACCCTCAGCCGATCGGCAGGGGCCTGCGACCGTTCGGCGTCGTGATGCATCCTCTTCCGACGTGAACAGCAGCTTCTGCCTCCAGGTCCCCGACACCGTGATCGCCGGCGCGCGCCGCGGCGACATGCGTGCACTCGAACAGGTGTACAGGCTGTTCGAACGTCCGGCCTGGACCCTCGCACAGCGACTGTGCGGCAACGCGGAGGACGCGCGAGAGGTCGTGCACGATGCGATGCTGCGCGTGTTCGAGCGTGTGGGGCAGTTCCGCGGCGAATCGCCGTTCTGGGGATGGATCCGCCAGATCGTCCTCAACGAGGCCCTGATGCGCCTGCGCCGCGATCGTGGCCACGACATCGACGCACTCGACGACGCCGAGGAACCCGCGCACGAGCAGGTCGCACCGTGGCAGTGGGCGGAGGCACGCGGACTCGACGCCGCGCTCGCTACCCTGCCCGCACTGACGCGCAGCGTGATCTGGCTCTACCACGTCGAAGGCTACACGCATCCCGAAATCGCCGGCCTGACCGGCAAGTCCACGAGCTTCTCGAAATCGCAACTGGCCCGAGGCACCGCGCGACTGCGCGAACTGCTCGGCGCCGAGGAGGTACCCGCATGTCCCGCACCGATCCCGCTGACCGCATGAGCCCGCACGACGACGGACTCGGTGCGGCGCTGCGCGCGTTGCCGAGCGTCGAACCGCCGTCCGACCTGTGGCCCGTGCTGGCGGCCGCGCGCGCCGGCAGCATGCCTCGTCGGCGCGCGCGACCCTCGCGCGTGTTCGCGATCGCCGCGTCCCTCGCCCTCGTCGCACTCGTGCCGCTGCTGCTGCCGCGCGGCGATGCTCCGGAGGACGTTCCGGGCACGCCGACGGCCGCCCACGTGCCGGCAGCTTCCGAAGTGGGCGTGCTGCGCGACCGCTCGCGCCAGCTCGAACAATGGCTGGCCGTGCTGTCGGAGCAGTCACCGCACGATGCCCACACGCTCATGGCGACCGCCGAACTCGAGGACCTCGTCGGCCTCGTCGACATGCAGCTCTCGGCCGCGCGTGACGATGCCGAAGCCTTGCCGCTTTGGCGGCAGCGCGTCGCCCTGCTCGAAGACCTCGCCGTCACGCGCAGCGTGCCGGCCACCCTCGCCGCAGATGGTGCCGCGTGGCACCGCTCCACCACGCTCTGACAAAGGAGTGCATCATGACCAAGACCCTTCTGTCCCTCGCCTTGCTCGCCGCCCTGCCGGCCGCATGGGCCGCCGATCCCGCGCCACGTGCCGAGCCGGGTGCGAAACCGTCACCGGCTCCGCTCGACGAGGTGCAGGCCGCGGCCGCGCGCAAGGAACTCGGTGAGCTGCGCACGCAGATCGGCGACCTGTCCAGGCGCATGGCCGAGCTGTCGGTGAAGCTCGGCGACACCGGTCCGCGTGCGTACGCGTTCCGCTACCTCAACGATCCCGATCGCGCGATGGTCGGCGTCGTGCTCTCGGCCACGCCGCAGGGCGCGCGCATCGACGCGCTCACGCCCGACAGCCCGGCCGAGCGCGCGGGCCTGCGCAGTGGCGACGTGATCACCGAGATCGACGGCAAGGCCCTCGCGAAGGGAGCGACCGATGCCGCGCTCGTCGATGCACGCACGCGCCTCGGCGACCTCAGGGACGGCCAGGACGTGCGCATCGGCTACCTGCGCGACGGCAAGCCCGGCAAGGCCGTCACGCTCAAGGCACAGCGCCGCGAGGCGCAGAACTGGCCGCGCCTGTTCGTCGACGTCGACGCCAACGTCGAGGCCGCGCGCGCACTCGCCGAAGCCGATGCCGACGCGCAGGGGCACGTGATCGAGGCCCGCCACGCGACCGCGCGTGCGGAAGCCGATGCCGGACGCGCGCTGGCCGATGCACAGCGCGCGATCCGCCGCGTCGAGATCTCGCGCATCGATGCCGCACGCGACTCGTCGTGGTGGGGCATCAACCTCGCGTCGCTGAATCCCGAGCTCGGCCATTACTTCGGTGCCGACCGCGGCGTGCTCGTGCTGTCGACCAGGGACGGTACGGCTGCAGGCCTCAAGGCCGGCGACGTGATCCGGAAAGTCGGTGGCGAACAGGTCGAGCGTCCCGAGGACGCGCTGCGTGCATTGCGCGCACACCCGAAGGGCAGCGAGGTCACGCTCGACCTCCTGCGCGAGCGCAAGGCCCTCGCGCTCGAGGTGAAGGTGCCCGAATACACCTCGATGTTCTCGGCCACGCTGGCACCTCAGCCGCCGTTGCCACCCCTGCCGCCTGCGCCACCGTCCGCCGTGGCACCGGAGGCACCGCCCGCGCCCGCCGCACCGCCTGCGGCACCGAAGCCACCGAGTCCGCCCGATGCCTCGGCCCCGCTCGCCCCTAAGGATGCGAACATGCCCACGCCACGCATGGCGCTGGAAGGCGATCGCCTCGGTTCGATCGCGCTCTGGGGAGGTCGCGTGAAAGGCCACCTCGGTGTCGGTGATGCGACCTGCCTGCGCGTGATGACCTACGAGCTCAGGGGTGACGGCAAGCCCATCTACGTGGCACGCGGCGGCAAGGAGTTTCTGGCCTGTCCGGAGACGCCGTTCCCCAAGGAGAGCTATCGCCTCGGTGAGTTCGCGACCTTCGCCGGCCATGTCGGCGAGGTGTACACGGAGTCGCGTCGCCTCGGCGACATGCCGATCCTGCAGGTCAGCGACACGAAGTTCTGGAAACCGATGCCGGAATTCAACGGCTCTCCTCCCACGACGGGCATGCAATCGTTGCAGGGATTCCCCCAGGCTCCGGTATCCATGCCAGGTCCTTCGCTCCAGCGTTACTGACGCCGCGCGTGGCCACAGTGCGCAGGCTCCGCGGCCACGTTGCTTTGCTATGATCGGGCCAAGCCTGTCGGCTCGCCCGATGCGGCGGCACCTGCGTCCCCACGTCGCCCCTCGCTGTCCGCGGTAGCCGCGTTCGACGCGGTTCCCCCTGATACCCACGAGCCGGCCCGCGTCGCGCCGGCACCGCCCGCGTCCCCCGGCGAGTCCGGCCGCGCACCGGGCAGGATGGGGCAATGGGCGGCACATTCCAGGACATCCCTGGCTACGAGTTGCTCCGCGAACTCGGCGAAGGGGGCATGGCGACCGTGTACCTCGCGATCCAGCACTCGCTGGACCGCAAGGTCGCGATCAAGGTCATGCGCCGGGAATTGCGCACGGGCAGCGGACCGATGCCCGAGTTCGAGCGGCGCTTCCTGCTCGAAGGCCGCACGATGGCGAAGCTTCCGCACCGGAACATCGTCGCCGTCTACGACATCGTCACGCGCGAGGACATCGCCTACATCTCGATGGAGTTCCTCGAGGGCGGCACGCTGTCGGACCGCATGCGCGACGGCCTCTCGCTCGGCGAGGCGATCGGCATCGTCGTGCAGCTCGCCAACGGCCTCGAGTTCGCGCACCGCAACGGCGTCGTGCACCGCGACCTGAAGCCGTCCAACGTGATGTTCCGCGACTCGGCGACACCGGTATTGACTGACTTCGGCATCGCCAAGCAGTCCGACGTGATGGCCTCGCGCATCACCCAGACCGGCCTCGTGCTCGGCACGCCGACCTACATGAGCCCGGAACAGGCCAGCGGCCGCGAGACCGACGGCCGCTCCGACCAGTATGCGCTCGGCATCCTGTTCTACGAGCTGCTGACCGGCAAGCCGCCGTTCGTCGGCGACACGCCGATGGCCGTGCTGATGGGCCACGCGCTGCAGCCGCCACCGCCGCTGCCGGCGGACCTCGTCGCGCTGCAGCCCGTGTTCGACCGCATGCTCGCCAAGGATCCGAAGCAGCGCTTCGCGAACCTGCAGGATTTCGTGCGCGCGCTGCGCGGCCTCGTCGTCGGCAACGACGTGCTCGTCGCGCGACTCGGCAACGTCACCGCGGCGAGCACCTCCGAGCGCCTGCGCGCGCTCGGCTTCTCGGGCGAGGTCACCGGCGGCGACAGCGATTTCGCGCTCGACCTGCTGCGCATGCCACGCACCGATCCCGCACTCGGTGCGCGCACCACACGCGTGCGATCCGCATGGCAGCGTCCGCGCGTGCTCGTCGGTGCGGGTGCCGCGCTCGCCGCCGTCGTCATCGCCCTCGCGCTGTGGCTGAGCCTGCGCCCGCACACGCTCAGCGACGACGAGCAGTACTTCGTGCGCACGCTGCTGCGCCAGGCCGACGGCTTCGTCGCGAGCGGCGCGCTGCTCGCGCCACCCGGCGAGAACGCCTTCGAGGACGTCCAGAAGGTGCTGCAGAAGGATCCCGGCAATGCGCGCGCGCTCGAACTCGTCGCACGCATCGCTACGCTGCTGCGCGAACAGGGCGAGCGCGCACTCGCCACCGGCGACATGGACACGGCCGCCGAGCGCGGCAACCAGGCCTTGCTTGTCGATCCCGACGACGCCGGCGTGGTCGCGCTGGTCAAGCGCGTCGCCGACGAGCGCGAGTCGCGTGCACGCACCCAGCTGGTCGGCGAGTACCTGCGCAAGGCCGAGGAAGCCGAGCGGCGTCGCCAGCGCACCGGCAGCGGCGGTGCGCACGCGCTGCTCGTCTCGGCGCTTGCACTCGATCCCGGCAACGCCACCGTGCGGGCCCGCCTCGAGGCGATCAGCACGGCCGAGTTCGCACGGGTGCGCGACGCCCTCGCCCGTAGTGACACCGATGCCGCGCGGGATGCGCTCGAGGCGCTTCGCGCGGAGTTCGGCACCGAAGCCGCCTACCGCGACCTCGAGACGCGTGTTGCCACCGCACGCGATGCCGCCGCACGCCAGCAACGCATCGACGCCCTGCTCGCCTCGGCCACGCGCGCGCTCGATGCGGGCAAGCTCGTCGAACCGCCCGGCGACAACGCGTTCGAAGCCTTCGGCCAGGCGCGCGAACTCGAGGAAGGCAACGCCGCGGTTGCCGCCTTCGCGAAGACGCTCGTCGAACGCCTCGTCACGCAGGCGCGCGAGGCCCGCGACCGCGGTGACTTCGCGCTGAGCCTGGAACGCGCCGAACTCGTCATGCGCATCGACGCGACGCGCCGCGATGCCGTCGTACTGCGCGATGCCGCACGCGACAAGCTCGGTGCACAGCGCGCCGAGATCGCCTCGCTGCTCAACCAGGCACGCCAGTCGATCGCCGCGGGTCGCCTGCTGCCGCCCGCACGCGACAACGCCCGCGACACGATCGACACCTTGCTCGGCCGCGATCCTGCCAACGCCGAGGCACGCGCACTGCGCGACGCCCTTCCCGCACGCGTCGCGGACGCGCTCGAGGCCGCGCTCGCACGCGAGGATCTCGACGCCGCCACGGCACTCGCCGATGCGGCGGTGAAGTCCCTGCCCGACGACACGCGCATCGCCGCGCTCGTGCGCGACACCCGCGCCCGCGACGCCGCGCGCACGGCCGAGACACAACTGCGCGAACGCGAGCAACGCGTCGCGGCGACGTTCGCGAAGCGTCCCCTGACCGCGTCCGCCGCGCAGTCCGCCACCAGCGGGATCGTTGCGCTGCGCAAGGACGCCGGCCCCGTCGCGGCACGGCTCGAGCAGCAGATGGCCGACGTGCTCGCCGCCGACGTGCGTGACGCGACCTCGATCGAGGCTGTCGATGCCGCGCTCGCGATCACGCGCACGAGCAGCACCACGCTCGGCGCCAGCGCCGCGCTCGAGGCCGTGCAGGCCGAGGCCGGCACGCGCCTCGCCGCGCTGCGCGAACAACGCGAACGCGAGCTCGCCGCGCAGAACGGCGAGCTCGTCATCAATGCCCTGCCGTGGGGCTACGTCGACCAGGTACTCGACGACGCACGCCGCCCGGTCACGCTGCCCGAGGATCGCTCCACGCCGCTGCGCCTGACCCTGCCGGCCGGCAGCTACTACGTGACGCTGCGCCACCCCGGATCGTCGAAGACGGTCTCGGCGTTCGCACGCGTGCAACCACGCCAGCGCGCGCAGGCCAGTGCGACCTTCGCCGCGCGCAGCGCCGACGAGTACGTGCGTCATGCGGGGCTCTGACCGATGACGCGATGTGCCCCGCGCGCCATGCGCGCCCGTCGCCACGCCCTTCTCGCCGCGGCGTCCGCGCTGGCGGCGTTCGCGATGCCTGCCCTGGCGGACTGGAAGGACGACTACTCCCGCGGCCTCGTCGCCGCGAGCGAGGGACGCTGGGCGGAAGTCTCGCGCCTCATGGACAGCGCGATCGCGGGCAATGCGCAGCCGGCCGCGCGCGTGCGCCTGTACGGCCAGCGCTACGAGGTCTACGCGCCGCAGCATTACGCCGGTCTCGCCGCGCTGCGCCGCGAGGACTGCGCCGGTGCGCTGCGCTACTGGGAGCAGGCCGCCAACACGGGCTTCGTCGCGGGACAACCCACGCTCGCCGGCGTGCAGCAGCAAGGCCGCAACGACTGCGCGACGCGCCTAGCGAGTCAGGCGCCACCGGCACGCCCAGGCACCTCACCGGCGCCTGCACCGGCGTCGACGACGCCACCCGCGGTTGCGACCACGAACCCTGCCACGCCTGCCACCGTGCAGGAGCGGCCCGCTGCTCCATCGACAACACCAGCACCGCCGACACGTCCGCCCGTCGCCGCCGCACCGCCTGCGCAGAAGACGCCACCGGTGGCGACACAGATTCCCACCGAAGCACCGCCCGTGCGCGCACCCGCATCGGCCGCCGCGCAGACGCTGCAGCCGCTGCTCGGCGCCTATCTTGCCGGCCGCTACGGCGACGTCGTCCGGCAGAGTGCATCATCCACGGGTTCGACGCCCAGACTGCGTTGGCACGTGCTCGTGCTGCGTTCCGCGTCGGCATTCAATCTCGCCCAGCTCGGTGAAGGTGGCGCCGACATCGAGGCGACAGCCCGACAGGCCGCGAACGAGGCGCGCAAGCTCGATGCGACGCTCGAACCCGATCCTGCGTTCTATTCGCCGCGCTTCATCCGCTTCTATCGCGGGCGCTGACGCGCCCGGTGGCGCTCAGCGCGCGTCGGCGAGCTGCCGGCCGACCGAGCCATCGGCGTGGCACGCACCCGCACGCGGCAGGTTCGTGTCGATGCGCTCCTGAAGCTCGCGCACGCGCTCGGCATCGAGACGCCCCATCGCGACTTCACCGCGTGCGTGCGAGGATCGCATCGCCTCGTCGGCGCATGGCCAGTTGCCGAGGCGCGCATGCGCGTCGGCGAGCTGGAAGTACGGCAGGTAGTCGGTGAACCACATGCCGTAGAGACGCTTGTCGGCACGCGGCTCGGGGTTCAGGTCGACCGCCCGCGCGAGCTCGGGCACCGCGCGGCGCGCGTCGCCGGCCTGCAGCAGCGCGCGGCCGTACTCGAAATGGAAGTACCACGGCAGGGTATCGCGCCCTTCATCGAGCCCGCACTGCACGAGGATGCGCCGGCGCAACGCATCGCTCGCATCGCCCGACAGCGATTGCAGGGTCCCCGCCGGCGCGGCCTCGACACGCGTGCGCTCGGCCGCATGCGTGGCCGTCGCGGTCCATGCGAGCAGGCATCCGATGGCGAGCGTCGTCAGGCGCATGGCGGCATTCCTCGGCGCCGGAAGGCGCGGCTGGCGGGATCTTACGCCGATTGGCGTTCTGGTGAGACGGACGGGCGCCGCTTTGCGCCTGAACGTCTTCGGCTGGCGAACGCCGCGGGTTTCGGCGCTATGATCCGCACCGTTATGAACTTTTAACATGTTCTACCGGAACCGCCGCCGTGCCAGGGAAGCGATGCCGGGGCCACGCCCTGACAGCCTTCCGAGCCGATTTGCGTATGTGTCTTCACACCGGGGAGTAGGCTGCATGTCATCGTTCAAACCGCTCGCACTTCTTTCGCTCGCCGTTGCCGGCGCCCTCGCCGCGCCGTCGGCCTTCGCACAGGATCCGCCGCGCACCACCTGCGCGGACTTCTTCCTCGCGATCGACAACCCGAACACGCTGCCCTGCCGCGGCAACGTCTCCGCGGTGCCGTTCGACCTGCTCGCGCCCGGCGCGCGCTCGCTCGGTCTCGGTGGTGCGTTCGCGGCGGTCGCCGACGATGCCACGGCGGCCGAGGCCAACCCCGCCGGCCAGACCATCCTCACCAAGCCCGAAGTGTCGGTGCACGTGCGCAACGCCGACTACGACGTGCGCTTCTTCGATCCGAACGCGCTCGACGCGAACCTCTACGACGCCACCGGCCCGGGTCCGATCGGCCGCTTCCGCGACAGCAACACGAAGATCTCATTCCTTAGCTTCGTCTACCCGATGGAACACTTCGTGTTCTCGCTGTATTACCAGAACTCGGGACAGCTGCAGTCGCGCTCCTCGATCGCCTCGTTCGATTCGGTGTTCGGCGATACCTACCTCGCCTCGTCGAGCGTCGACGTCGAGCAGGAGGCGTTCGGCATCTCGGGCGCGTTCCGTCTCGGCGAGAAGTTCTCGATCGGCGCATCGATCAAGCAGTCGCAGCTCAACTTCCAGTCGTCGTCGTTCTCGTCGGTGTTCGGCTTCCGCGACCTCGACGCGCAGTTCCCGGGCGCCGGACCGTACGAAGACGAGATCACGCTCGGCAGCGCCGTCTACGGTGACGACCACGACCTCACCTGGAACCTCGGCCTGCTGTTCAACCCGAACGGCACGGTCTCGGCCGGCCTCGTCTACAAGAAGGGCGGCACCTACAAGGTCACCAACCGGCTCAGCGCCTACAGTGTCTCGAGCTGCGCCGGCGCGGAGTGCTCCGACGACCTCGACGGCTGGGTCGAGCGCCGCCAGTCGATCAACCTGCCCGACGTGCTGTCGGCCGGCGTCGCCTGGCGGCCGTCGGACACGTGGCTGCTCTCGCTGCAGGTCGACCGCGTCGACTACGGCAAACTGCCCGCGGGCTCGTCGACGGGCTTCCTGTTCGGCTCGTTCCAGGGCGAGATCGCCGATGTCGACACGCTCGGCAAGGAGACCGTCGTGCACGTCGGCGCCGAGAAGACGTTCCTGTTCGATGCACCGGTGATGGGCCTCAAGCTGCTGTCGGTGCGCTTCGGCGCATTCGACGATCCCGACCACGACGGCTACGCCGCGCTCGACACCGACGACACGCACTACACGTTCGGCCTCGGCACCGTGCTCGGCGAGAAGCTGCAACTCGACCTCGGCGCAGAGTTCTCCGACCGCGTCGACGCGATCGTGCTGTCGGGCGTGTACCACTTCTGACCTCGGTGGCACGGCGCTCCGCCGTCGCTAGCCCGATTCACCTCGACGCCCCGGTTCGCCGGGGCGTTGTCGTTCCCGGACTCGGTTTTACACGTCGAAGGTCACAGCAAAGCCGCACTGCACGACAACATGAAGCTGGCCCGCTCCTTCCCTTCTCCCTCCGGGAGAAGGTGGCCCGAAGGGCCGGATGAGGGTGCGGTGTCGCAACGGCGCCTCGGCAAGGCAGCACGGCCCGGTCCCTTGGCCTCGGAGATATCGCGGATACCCCGCACCACTGGGCCTGTGAACCTGCGCACCTACGCCGATGATCGCTGTTGGCGGAGGCACGACGCACGCGCGGCCCGTCAGCTGCCGCGCAATGAAAAGTCACCGGAGCCGAGACCCAACGGACCCGACATCACGCCGCCCTCTCGAGCCTCGCCGAGCGCCGCGCCTCGAGCGCACGCTCCACCACCGACCAGTCCGCATCCGCGCGATGCGCGTTCTCGCTCAACACGCGCCGCCATGCACGCGCGCCCGGCAAGCCCTGGTAAAGCCCGAGCATGTGGCGCGTGATGTGCTGAAGTCGTCCACCCGCGGCGATGTGCGCATCGGTATAGCCACGCATGCGCGCGACGATGTCGTCGCGATCCGGCAGCGGCTCGCCATGCAGCGCATGCTCGATCTCGGCCAGGCGATACGGCTCGTGGTACGCCGTGCGGCCGAGCATGACGCCGTCCGTGTGCTCGAGATGCGTGCGCACGTCGTCGACGCTGTCGATGCCGCCGTTGATCGCGATCGTCAGTGTCGGCCGCTCGCGCTTGAGCCGGTAGACGCGTCCGTAGTTGAGCGGCGGAATGTCGCGGTTCTCCTTCGGCGACAGCCCCTGCAGCCAGGCCTTGCGCGCATGCACGACGAACACCGTGCACCCTGCCGCCGCGACGATGTCGACGAACCGCGTGAGGTCCGCATCCTCGTCCTGCTCGTCCACGCCGATGCGACACTTCACCGTCACCGGAATCGACACCGTCTCGCGCATCGCCGCGAAACACTCCGCGACCAGCGACGGCTCGCGCATGAGGCACGCCCCGAACCGCCCCGACTGCACGCGATCCGACGGACACCCGACGTTGAGGTTGATCTCGTCGTAACCCTCCGCCGCGCCGATACGCGCCGCCTCGGCGAGCTCGGCAGGCTCCGATCCCCCGAGTTGCAACGCGACCGGATGTTCGGAATCATCGAACCCGAGCAGTCGCGCGCGATCGCCATGCACCACGGCCGGCGACGTGACCATTTCGGTATAGAGCCGCGCACGCGGCGACAACAGACGATGGAAGTACCGGCAGTTCCGGTCAGTCCAGTCCATCATCGGTGCGACCGACATTGCCCACACACCTCGGCGTGGGCTTTCGATGTCATGTCCACGCGAGTGGGTTTCACTGCCTTGCATCGTGCTGCTTCTCGGATCGGGCGGTTGAGCACCTTCCGCGCGTGGCCATGGAGGCGCTCCGCGCGGACGGCGGAGTGCATTATCGCCCAAGGATCACCGGACCGCGTTCACGATCGATCCATCCGTTGTCGCCAAGCGTGGACGGCCGAACAGGCCCTCGCTGCCGCCGCTCGCTCAACCTTGGGACAGCCTCTCCTCCATCCACCGCCCGATCGCGTCGAGTACCTCCTCCCGCCCCACGTCCACGAGCAGGTCGTGGGCGTGGCCTTCGTAGAGCTTGAGGGTCTTGTCGGTGGAGCCCGCGTGGGCGTGGAAGTAGCGGCTGCCTTCGGGGAGGGTAACCTTGTCGGCGGTGCCGTGCAGGATCAGCAGCGGCAGCGTGATCGATGGCATCGCGGCCTGCAGGGCTTCGTTGCCGCGGACCATCGCGGCGACGGTGCGCGCCGGCTGCGCTTCGTTCGCGATGAGCGGATCCTTGTCGAGAGCGGCGACGGCGGCAGGATCGCGCGAGAAGTCGCGGTTCTTGAGCTTGAGCACGGGCAGTTTCGGCAGGATGCCCGAGAGCCACTTCACGATGCCGAGCACGGCAGCCGGTGCGGGCACGCGAAACGCGAAGCTCTCGCAGACGAGACCGGCGAGGCCGGCCTGATGGCGGACCGCGTAGCTGCAGGCGACGACGCCGCCGGCGCTGTGGCCGAGCAGGAACACGGGCAGCGCGCCTTCGCGGCCGCTCGCGAACTGCATCAGCGCGGCAAGGTCGGCGACGTAGTCGTCGATGCGCTCGACGAAGAAGCGGTCGCCGCCGGATCGCCCGCGCCCGCGCAGGTCGAGCGCGTAGACGGCGAAGCCGCGTTGCGCGAAATGCTCGGCGACCGGTGCGTACTGCCCGCCGTGTGCATTGAAACCATGGCAGATCGCGAGGATCGCGCGCGGCTGCGCGGGTCGCCACACGTGCATGAGCACGTGCGCGCCGCTCGCATCGTTGAACGCCTCCTCGGCGGTGATCGCGTGGTGCGTGTCCATGGCGGCTCTCCGGTGGCGTCGTCGCGCCGGGATCCGGCCCACCCGGATCCCGGCGATGCGTGGATCAGGATCTCGCGAAGGCGAGCAGGTCCTCGTTCAAGCGGTCCTTGCTGGTGTCGCCGAGAGCGTGCGTGCCGCCGGCGTAGACCTCGAGCGTCGCGTGCGGCACGAGCTTCGCAGCGGCGCGCGCGGACGCGTCGATCGGCACGATCTGGTCGTCGTCGCCGTGGACGATCAACGTCGGCACATCGAACCTCCGGAGGTCGGCCGTGAAGTCGGTTTCGGAAAACGCCTTGATGCAATCGTAGGCGTTCTTGTGCCCCGACATCATGCCCTGCATCCACCACGATTGGATGAGCCCCTGCGACACCTTCGCCCCGGGGCGGTTGAAGCCGTAGAACGGGCCGCTCGCGACATCGAGGAAGAATTGCGCGCGATCGGCGAGGTAGGCCTTGCGGAAGTCGTCGAACACGCCGAGCGGAAGCCCACCCGGGTTCGCTTCGGTCCTGACCATGATCGGCGGCACCGCGCCGACGAGCACGGCCTTGGCGACGCGTGCGGTGCCGTGGCGCCCGATGTAGCGCGCGACTTCGCCGCCGCCGGTGGAGTGGCCGACCATCGTCACGCCGCTCACATCGAGATGCGCGAACAGCTCGGCGAGGTCGTCGGCGTAGGTGTCCATCTCGTTGCCGTGCCAGGGCTGGCTCGAGCGTCCGTGTCCGCGGCGGTCGTGCGCGATGCAGCGGAAGCCGTTCGAGGCGAGGTGGAACATCTGCGCCTCCCACGCGTCCGCGCTGAGCGGCCAGCCATGGCTGAAGGACACGACGGGGCCGCTGCCCCAGTCCTTGTAGTAGATCTGCGTGCCGTCCTTCGTAGTGAAAAGCTTGCCCATGTCGCTCGTCTCCGGTGGGTTGGTGGGAAGGACCGCCGAGGGCACCGTCGGTGTGCCTCGGTCGGTGCTGCACGCCGCGAGCGGCAAGGCGATCGCCACGCTGGCGGCGACGCCGCCGAGCAGCAGTCTTCGGCGTCGCGGATCGGCGGGATCGAGCAGCGTGTCGGGATCGATCGTCGGCATCACGGCGTCCTCGCGCCCGTGAACACGTGGATGTAAGCAGCTACCGTCTCGGGATGCTGGTGGTGAGGCGCATGGCCGGTGCCCGAAAAGAACACGAACTGCGCCGAGCGCATCGCGTCGATGAGCGGGAACCAGTTCTGTCCGGCCGTGCTCGGATCATTGTCGCCGGCGATGACGAGAACCGGCACCGTGACCTTCTCGAGGCGACCACGCCTGTTCTCGGCATCGGCTTGGAAGCCCTGCGCCGCGCGAAAGTACGGCTCGAACGCCTCGGGGGTCGACGGGATGCGCTCGACCACGCCGGCGCGTGCGTGGATGCGTTCGCGCGAGGCTTTCGCCTGGCGCCGGCTCTCCTCCGATGCCGGCTCGAAGAACAGGATCTCCTCGTCGGCAAGGTCGTTGACAGGCTTCATCGCACGTTCGAGGAAGATCGGTTGCATCGGCACGGCGTTCTGACCGGGCGGGTTCGTCGCGAGCAGCACGGCATGCGTGACGCGTTCGGGGTGGTCGAGCAGCCATGCCTGCGCCGCGAGGCCACCCCACGACCAGCCGAGGATCGCGAAGCGCTCGAGCCCGATCGCATCGGTGAATGCGCCGATGAAGCCCGACACCCTCGCCATGTCGGTCGGCAGCGCGCCTTCGGAATGGCCGACACCCGGATAGTCGACGGTGACTACCGTCTGGCGACGCGCGAGTGCATCGAGGAACGCCGGATCCCAGGTGTCGAGCGTGCCGCGCAGCCGGTTGACCAGCACGATCGGCGGCCCGCTGCCGATGCGCCGCCAGGCGATGCGTTGTCCTTCGACCTCGACGTGGCGCGTCGGCGCCGTGACGGCATCGTCCGCGAACGCGTGCGGCGCGGCGGCGAGACCGATCGCGAACAGCAGCAGGGCCAACGTCCTCGCGTACCTCATGGGCGATCCTTTCGTGAGGGCGCCGTGCCGGCGCGTGGGGATGGCGTGACGCCGCGGCGTGCGGCACGCGGGAGGTCGAACGCGACGAGGCTCCAGCGCGTGACCGACTCCTCCCACTCGTCGCCGGGCGTCGGCGTCAGTGGAAGGGCGAGGTTGGCGACCACCATGCGGTCACCCACGACCGCCGTCGCGGCGGGAAACAGCAGGCCGGCAGGCGCACCGTCGGCGTCGATGCCGGCAAACCCCTCGACGCGCACGACGGGCTTGCCGGCGGTGTCGAGCGCGACCACCGCATCGACCTGGTTCGCGGCGACCCACAGCAGACCGTCGTGGAACAGCAGGCCATCGGCGCCGGGCAGGCCTTCGGCGAACACCTCGAGCTGCTTCGTCGCGAGGGTCAGGCGAAGCACGCGGCCATCGCCGGCGTTGTTGATGAAGAGCGTGCCGTCGTCGCCGAACGCGACACCGTTGGCACCGAACGGCAGGAAGGCCGCCGTGGCGAGCAGAGGGTGCTGCAGCACGAGCTCGGCTTTGCATGCCGTGCAGACGGCAGCACCGCGCACGACGAACAGCGCGCCCTGGAACGAATCGGTCACGTAGGCGTCGCCGCCGCGCGAGAACACGAGGCCGTTGAGCGCCGCGACGCGGTTCGTGCCGAAGCGGATGCGGTCCTTCGAACCATCGGGGTTGTCGACCTCGCGTTCACCCGGCGGCGACGACAGCACGGGGAACGTCGCCACGGTTTCGATCGGCGTGTCGGCGTCGAAGTCGGCCGCCAGCCGGATCAGTGCGGCCTTCGCGAAGTCGAGCACGTAGACGTGGCCGCCATGCGAGGCGACGCCCGTCAGCGGGCTCGTACCCATGGTACGTGAGGCCTGCAGCCGTCCGTCGAAACCGTAGCGCAGGATGCGGTTGTTGCGCGTGGCCTCGGGAACCCTGGCATCGAACGTGCCCACATGAAGCACGCGGCGCCCGGCGTCCGCGGCGAGACTCTCGGGATGCCGCACGTCGGCGGGCAACAGCGCGAAGCGCCGGACCGTCGGCCGCGCGGGCGCATCGAAAGCCATGGCCGCCGCTGCGGGAACCACCAGCGCGATGACGAACGACAGGATGACGCGCATGGCAGGCTCCCCGTGACGGATCGGCACCCGGACGCCGTGCATGCCGCCCGCAGAGCGTCGTCGCTGCAGCACCCTCGACGCGAGGCGCGTGCGAAGGATCCGCCGCTCCCCCGATCGGGGGAGGCACGGCCGGCCGCGATGCAGGAATCATCGGCGCACCGTGGCCGGCGTCGATGGGGAGGCTTTGTGCGCTGCCGTCCACACGACGTCGAGGAGAGCCTGTCGCGGCCGCGATCTCCTCTGGTACAACACGCCGGGGCTTCAGGGGGACGCGATGCGCATCAGGATCCTCGCCGTAGACGACCACCCGCTGGTGCGCATGGGCATCGGTGCGCTCATCGAAAGCGAGCACGACATGGAACTCGTCGGCGAGGCCCCGGACGGCGCCTCGGCCTTGCGCCTGTTCGAGACGCTGCGCCCCGACGTCACCCTGCTCGACCTGCAGTTGCCCGATGTCACCGGCCTCGACGTGCTGCGCATGATGAAGGCGTCGCGCCACGACGCCCGCATCCTCGTGCTGACCACGTGGCGTGGCGACGTCAACGCGCGCAACGCACTCGCCCTCGGCGCAGCGGGCTACCTGCTCAAGGGCACCGCGCGCCACGAACTCGCCCACGCGATCCGCGAGGCCGCCGCGGGGCGCCGCTGCGTGTCGCCCGACGTCGCCCTCGACATCGCCACCCACGTCGGCGACGAGCACCTCACCGATCGCGAATTGGCCATCCTCGACTCGGCTGCACGCGGCCTCGAGAACAAGCGCATCGCATCGGAGCTCGGCATCGGGCTGGAGACGGTCAAGTCGCATCTCGGCCACGTGTTCGACAAGCTCGGAGCACGCAACCGCACCGATGCGCTGCGCATCGCCACGCTGCGCGGCCTGATCCGGTTCCCGGCCTGAAACGCGCACGCGCCCCCACTGTCGTCCTTGCGCTGGCGGCCTGCGCGATCGCCACGACGGCGGCGGCTGCCTCGGACGACGGCCATGCTCCGGTGCGTCCGTCGCTGCGCGACCAGGGCTACATCGCGACGACCTGGGGACGACGCGAAGGCGTACCTCCCGGGCTCGACCGCATCCTCACCACGCCGGACGGCCTGCTCTGGGTCGTCGCCGCGCCGGCCCTGTACCGCTTCGATGGCGCCCGCATGACGCGCGTGCTCGACGCCGAAGGCGCCCCCCTCGACGTGCTGCGCGTTCAAGGCACGGACGTGGCCGGCGACGGCGCGTTGTGGATCACCTCGCGCGACGGCGTGATCCTGCGCATCGACGCGCAGGACCAGCGCCGCTACGACGCGGACGACGGACTGCCCGCGGGCACCGTCATCCAGAACGTCGCCCGCGCGCGTGACGGCGGGCCTGCCCTGGCCGCGACCGCGGCGGGCCTCTATGCCTTGCGCGAGGACCGCTGGCATCCGGTCGGTCCGGCTGAACTCGCCGGCAGGAAGATCTACGCGGTCGAGATCGATGCGCACGCCGCATGGCTCATCGTCGAAGGCGAGCTGTGGCGGATGGATCCGGGCCTCGGCACGGCGCACCGCGTGAGAACCCTCGACGATGCGGTGCTCGCCGGACTCGTATCCGATGCGTCCGGGCAGGCATGGCTCTGGCAGCGCGCCGGCGACGACAACCTGTGCCGCCTCGACGCCGACATCGCGTGCGAACGCGCCGACGCGATGGTGCTGCCCCATTTCGATGCCGAGGGCGTCGCGTGGTGGACGAGCGGCCAGCACCTGCTGTCGCTGAAGCCGCGACGCGCGGCAAGCGATGCCACGTCCGGGACCCGCCAACTCGACACCGGCGTGAGCCTGAGCGGGCGTGTCGCCGTGATGGCCGACGGCAGCCATTGGCTCGAGGCCAGCGGCAAGATGCTGCATGTGCGCCCCACGCCGGTGATGCGCGTGCCCGCGATGTCCGGCGCGGTCGTACGCGCCACGGAGGGCGATGTATGGGTCGCCGGCTTCACGAACAGCCTGCGGCGCATCGGCCGCGCGCCCGGGAACGCACCGCTCGTCGTCGACCGCGAAGGCCATGCATCGCTCGCGTCCGTCGCCCGCGATGGCGACATGCCGGCATCGGTCGCGATCGCCGACCTGCTGCGCAGTCGACCGGTCGTGCTCGAACGGTTCGACGACCTGCCGCAGACGGTCGTGCGCCTCGACCGGACACCCGATGGGCGCACCTGGCTGGCGACGCTGGCGCCGCCATCGCTGTGGTCGTTCGACGGCAAGACCTGGGCACCGCACGCGCTGCCGGCGCTCTCGAAGGGCGCCGTGATCCGAACCGTCGCACAGGATGTCGAGGGCCGCGTGCTGCTCGCCCTGCTCCGCGACGCCGAAGGCCTCTACCGATTCGAACACGACGCGTGGGCACCGATCGCGTGGCGGCCGCCGGCCGGGCCTGCGGAGCTGCGCGCGATGGCGCTCGATCGCGAGGGCACGATCTGGATCAGCCACGGCGGCACGACGGTGATGGCGATCCGCGACGGCGAGCGCGTCGCGCACGGCGCCGGATCGGGGCTCGACATCGGCGTGACCGGGCTGCTCGTCGCGATCGACGGCGACATCTGGGTCGCCGGCGAACGCGGTGTCGCGCGACGCCGTGATGGCCGCTTCGACACGCTGCGCTTCGATGCACTCCGCCCGCTGACCTCGATCTCCGGCCTCGAGGTGGACGACGACGGCGCACTCTGGATCGCCAGCGCGCAAGGCCTCGCACGCATCACGCGCGACGATCTCGACGAGGCCTTCGCACGACCCGCGGGCGCCACCGTGTACACGATGCTCGACGATCGCGAGGGCATCGACCACGCGATCGTCGACACCGCACCGTCCCCCGCGCTGCACAAGGCGGCAGACGGCGCGCTGTGGCTTTACACCAACCATGCGCTCTACCGCATCCTTCCGCGCGAGGTACCGGCCGGTGTGGCGGCGCCGCCGTTGCGGGTGGCCGCCTGGCAGGCGGACGGCGAGCGCCTCGCGGGTGCACAGGCGCCGCCCGGGTCGACGCGGCTGGTCGCGGCGATCGATGTGCTCGGCCCGGCCGTGGCGGATCGCACGCGCCTGCGCTACCGCGTACCGGCGCTCGACGAGGACTGGCATCCACTCGCCGGGCGCGATCTCGTGCTCGAGCGCGTACCTCCCGGAACCTATGCACTCGAACTGCAGGCGAGCGACGAGCGTGGCGCGTGGACCGGTGCGGTGACCTCCTCGACGATCACCCTCGCGCCGCTGTTCCGCGAGACCACGTGGGCGAAGCTGCTGTTCGCGCTCGCCATCGCGACGGTCGTGGCGGTCCTCGTGGCGACGCGCATCCGGCGCGTCGCGGCGCGCGAGCGCGGCCTCGCCGACGCACGGTTGCGCGAACGCGAACGCATCGCGCGCGAGATCCACGACACCTTGCTGCAAGGCGTCAGCGGCCTGCTCATGACGATGCAGGGCGTCGCGCGTCGCATCGGTCCCGACCACGCGGCGAGCGGCAAGCTCGACGCCAACATCGCGATCGCCGAGCGCGTGCTCGCCGACGGCCGCGACCGCGTCGCCGCGTTGCGTTCGAGCGACGACGGTGCGCCCTCGCTCGAACACGCCCTCGAGATGCATGCGCGCGATCTCGCGAGCGAACACGCCGTCGCGTGCAGCGTGCACGTCGACGGCACGCCACGCACCCTGCACGTGCGCGTGCGCGACGAACTGCTGCAGATCGGCCGCGAAGCGCTCACGAACGCATTCCGGCACGCCGAGGCGACGCGCATCGTCGTGCGGCTCGACTACGGCGACGAGGTCCTGGTGCTGCAGGTCGCGGACGACGGCTGCGGCATGCGCGACGACGCCGCGGACGAGCGCACACGCTGGGGCGTGAAAGGCATGCACGAGCGCGCGAGCCTCGCCGGCGCGAGGCTGTCCATCGACGGTATCGACGGTGGCGGCGTGCGCGTGACGGTGGTCACGCCGGCGCGGCGTGCATACCGCGATGCCGACGCCGGTCGGACCCGCGGATGGCGACGCTTCGGCGGTTCCTTCGCCGCCTCGCGAACCGACGACTGACACCCCGGCACGCCGGCGTGTCGCGCCGCCGACGACGTGCATTCAGCGGTTCGGCTTGCCCGACAGGTCGAGCTTGCCCGTCGCGACCTTGAACACGTCGACCACGCACAGCAGCGGCGCGTGCACGCTCGCGTTGACGCGAAGGCCGGCGGTCACTCCGTCGAAGCCCGCAGCGGTGACCACGCCGATGTCGTCGAACGGGACCTTGACCTCGACCGTGTCGGCCGAGAGCGTCGGACTCCAGCCGGGGCTGTCGAGCAGGATCGGGAAACCAGGCCAGGTCTTCGGCAGGCGCGGCTTCGCACCGTCGGGGATGTCGACGACACCGAGCGCATCCTTGCCGCAGGCCGGCGTCGGCTTGAGCACGACCCAGTGGCTGTGCCAGAGATCGCCATCGTTGTCGAGGCGACCGTCGCCGTTCTCGTCGTAGAGCGGCGTGTCGTCGAAATCGGGATGCGAGGTGACGGCCATCGCGAGGATGCCTGCACCGCGCTCGAAACCGACCTCGTAGGGATCGATCGTCGTCGGCCAGACGTAGGAGAACACGTCGCTGCCGGCGAGCTTGCCGGTCGCCGAAGGCCTGGTCGCGCCGGCCTTGCCTGACACGGCCATGTGGAACGTCGCGACCCTGCCTTCGGTAGTGATCTTCGTGTGCACGATGTCGAAGTCGGCTCGCACGGCCTTGTCGGGGGTGGTGGCGACGCCGCCGGCGTGCTTCTTCGGCGAGGCCTCGCCACCGTGCGATGCGCCTTCGTGGGCGGATACCGCGAGTGGAAGCGACAGCGCGGCGAGCGCGGCGTGGCACGCGGAACGGAGGATGCGTGAGCTGACCATGGTGGAACTCCCTGGGATGAACGGGTGGCGCGTGGCGACTCGGGCGCGACGCGGAAGCCTCAGCGCGAGGTATCGTCGTGCACGGCGTCGAAAGCCGGCGGCGCATCGTCCGCCGCGGGAACGCCATCGAGTCCGAGCGCACGCGCGACGCCCTCGCCGTAGGCGGGATCGGCGAGCGCGCAATGGCGTGCGTGGCGACGGCGGATCGGCAACGGCGCATCGCCGAACGAGCGTGCCGTGTTGGCGAACAAGGCTTCGCGCTGCGCCTCGGACATCATCCGGAACAGCGCGCCGGGCTGCTCGAAAGGGTCGTCGTCGACACGATGGTCGTGATGGTCGGCGGCGCCTTCGAGTGGCAGCGCGGGAGAACGCAGGTCGGGGCGATCGCGCCACTCGTCATGACCGTTCGGGAAGTAGCTCGTGGTGCCTCCGAGGTTACCGTCCGTGCGCATCGCGCCGTCGCGGTGGAACGCGTGCACCGGGCAGCGCGGCGCGTTGACGGGAATGTGGTGGAAGTTGACGCCGAGCCGGTAGCGCTGCGCGTCGCCGTACGAGAACAGCCGCGCCTGCAACATGCGATCCGGCGAGAAGCCGATGCCCGGCACGACGTTGGCCGGCGTGAAAGCGGCCTGCTCGACCTCGGCGAAGACGTTCCCGGGATTGCGGTCGAGCTCGAGCACGCCGACCTCGATCAGCGGAAACTCGGCCTTGGGCCACACCTTGGTCACGTCGAACGGATGGTGGCGATGCGCGCGCGCCTGCGCCTCGCTCATCAGCTGGACGCACAGCGTCCAGCGCGGGAAATCACCTCGCTCGATCGCCTCGAACAGGTCGCGATGGTGGCTCTCACGGTCGCCGCCGACGATCGCCGCGGCTTCGGCGTCGGTCAGGTTGGCGATGCCTTGCGCGCTGCGCAGGTGGAACTTCACCCAGGTGCGGCGTCCGTCGGCGTCGACGAGGCTGAAGGTGTGGCTGCCGAAGCCGTGCATGTGACGGTAGTCGCGCGGAAGGCCGCGATCCGACATCACGATCGTGACCTGATGCAGCGCTTCGGGCAGCAGCGTCCAGAAATCCCAGTTGTTCGTCGCGCTGCGAAGGCCCGTGCGCGGATCGCGCTTGACCGCATGGTTGAGGTCGGGGAAACGCAGCGGATCGCGGAAGAAGAACACCGGCGTGTTGTTGCCGACGAGGTCCCAGTTGCCCTCCTCGGTGTAGAACTTGACCGCGAATCCGCGTATGTCGCGCTCGGCATCGGCCGCGCCACGCTCGCCCGCGACCGTCGAGAAACGCACGAACACGGGCGTCTGTTTGCCGATCCCGGCGAACAGCGCCGCACGTGTCCAGGGCGTGATGTCGCGGGTGACCGTGAACGTGCCGTAGGCACCGGCGCCCTTGGCGTGCATGCGCCGCTCGGGGATCACCTCGCGATCGAAGTGCGCTAGCTTCTCGATCAGCCACACGTCCTCGAGCAGGGTCGGCCCACGCGGACCGGCCGTGCGCACGTTGAGGTTGTCGGCGACCGGGCAGCCGCTGGCGTGGGTGAGGCGAGGCGGACGCATCGGCGGTTTCCGTTCGACGTGCAGGAGCGCCTCGCCAGCGTGCAGGGCGACGCGGCCCTCGTCGTGCCCGCAACGACGGAGACGCCGCTCCCCCGGACGGGGGAGTGGCGTGGTCCGCGCGCGACGCCGGCCCGGATCAGCCTTCGGACATGCGCGGCGTCACGCGCAGCAACGTGCCGGCCTCGCCCTCGGTCAGCACGAGGATCGCGCCGTCCGCGTCGACCCTCACGTCACGCAGGCGCTCGCCGCGTTCTTGCAGCAGGCGTTCCTGCCGCACGACGACGCCGTCGCGGCGCACGACGCGGCGCAGTGCGCGCTCCTTGAGTGCCGGCACGAGCAGGTCGCCGTTCCACGCGCGGAAGTGTCCGCCTCGATGGATCGCGAGGCCGGCCGGCGCGATCGACGGCACCCATGCGAGTTCGGGATCGCGGTAGCCTTCGAGGCTGCGGAACGGCGACACGCGCGCGAACGGGTAATCGATGCCGTCGGTCACGACCGGCCAGCCGTAGTTGCCACCCGCGACGATGCGGTTGATCTCGTCGCCGCCGCGCGGGCCGTGCTCGCTGACGAAGAGGTCGCCCGTCGACGGATCGGCGGCGATGCCCTGCACGTTGCGATGGCCGAGACTGAGGATCTCCGGACGTGCGTTCGGAACACCGACGAACGGATTGTCGGCCGGCACACGCCCGTCGCGATCGAGACGCACGAGCGTGCCGAGTGGGTTGGCGAGGTTCAGTGCCTCCTCGCGGCGTGCACTGCCGTCGCCGAGCGTGAGCACGAGCGAGCCGTCGCCGAGCCACGCGATGCGACCGCCGCTGTTGCCGGCCGAAGGCCTCGGCGGCGTCTCGAACAGCACCTGCACGTCGTCGAGGCGGTCGTCGCGCAGCGTCGCGCGCACGAGGCGCGTGCCGATCGCGCCGCGTTCGCCGTAGGCCATGCTCAGGTAGAGCCGGCCGTTGTCCGCGAAGGCCGGATCGATCACGACATCCATGAGCCCCGTCGTGCGGCCCTGGTGATGGATCGGCGGCAGCGCATCGGTGGCGATCACCGCACGACCGCCGTCGCGCGCGATCGCGAGCAGCCGGCCGCGCATCTCGGTGACGAGCAGGCGGCCGTCCGGCAGCGGCGCGAGCGACCACGGGCGATCGAGGCCTTCGGCGATCACGTCGACGTCGTACGTGCGCGGATCGACGTCGACGACGGGCTCGGCCACGCGCGGTGCCGCCACGACGAACGACACGACAGGTGCGAGCACGAGCAGGAGTCCCAGCGCATGCGCTCGCCAGCCGAGTCGGCGCCCGCCCGCTTCGCGTCGCGCCATCGACCGCATTGCCGCGACATACGTCAAGCCACCTGCGACGCCGGTCAGCGCCATGAAAAGGTGATGCCAAGGATCGCGCGTGCCGGGAATGGCCGGCATCGGGATCACGGAGCGCATGAGTCCGAACACCGACCACAACGCCGCGAACGCGAGCACGGCGAACACGACGGCACTTCGGCGCGACGCGACGCCCACGACCCGATGCGCGATCACGAACGCAGGCAGCAGTGCGCCGGCCGCGATGCCGACCATGACCGGCCCGAAGCGTGCGAGATCCTCGAGCGTGGTCCACGCACGCAAGGCCC
The DNA here is from genome assembly GCF_051987395.1 of Dokdonella aquatica. Taxonomy (NCBI): domain Bacteria; kingdom Pseudomonadati; phylum Pseudomonadota; class Gammaproteobacteria; order Lysobacterales; family Rhodanobacteraceae; genus Dokdonella; species Dokdonella aquatica. Next base: position 435,612 of record NZ_CP197094.1, read on the forward strand.
CGCTCACCTCGGCGCCGAGCGCGGTGATCGCCGCGAGATTCAGCTGGGTCTGCAGGACGCTCGCGAGCACGGCCGTGGCGACGGCGGCGAGCATGAAGGCCGGAAAGCGCGGAGCGGCGCGTGACACGTGGATGACCATGGATTCGACGGCGAGTGAAGTGGACGACCCGCCGGCATGCCCGCGGCCTGCGAGCATAGCGCGGGAGTACCGCGCCGATCCCGTCCACGCACGGCGTCACGGCATGAGAAGACACCGCGCGAACGACGCCTCCGAAACGATGGGATCACACGCACGAGGCACGATCCTTGAGCAATACCCACCTTCGAAAACGTGCACGTCGCGTTGCGGAATGACGCCGACGCCTGCCCTTATGGTTCGCGCGCCGCGTCCTTTCCGCGACACCGCCGACGCATCCTCGTGCCGCGTACGAGGATGCCCCGCACCACATGCGCTCAGAACCCGCGCGAGAACCCGACGAATACGGAACCCGATCCGTCGCTGTCGCGCTCGACGAGAGGGCTGTCGGTGATCTCGTCAGGCAGGCTGCTGTACTTGAACGACGCCATCATCGACCAGCGCGTGCCGAGCGGGCGGAAGTAGGAGAGGCCGACGTGTGGGATCGTCGCCGAGCCGGGACGATACGCGATCACGCCGCGCGCGATCTCCTCGTCGAGCGTGCCGTAGTAATAGTTCGCCATGTCCTTGGACAACCACGTGACGCCGACGGCGGGGGTCAGTCGCCCGTTGCCAAGCGGGATCGGATAGCCGTACTGCACGGACGCCTCCTGGCCGCCGCTGGTGTCGGTCGCATCGGCGAGCAGCTCGACCTCGAGCTCGCCGGCGGCACCGCGCCAGGTCATGCCGAGTCCCGCGTCGAAGCCGAGGTCGCGGTCCTCGAGCAGGCGGTAGTCGATGCCGTTGGCGGCGAGCTCGCGCCGGCCGAGGTCCTTCACGTCGAAGCCGTCGAAGCGGAACTTGCCGATCGCCGACAGCTCGAGCGACTCGCTTCCGAACAGGCGGAATCCCGCGGTGATGCCCTTGAACGAGAAGCGCTCGCCCTGGTAGCTGACCAACGGGATCGGCATCACGCGCGTGCCCTCGCCCGCATACGGACTGTCGGTGAGCATCGCGGCGACGCCGAGGCTCCATCGCGGCGGACCGCCGGGGCCTTCGCCGTCGGGTCCGCCCTCCTGGGCGAGAACAGGGGACGACATCGCGCCGATCGACAGCAGGCAAAGGGTACGGAACATGGTGAGCGGACCTCTCGAAGGGGGAATGTTCGCGGGCCTCGACGTCCACGCGATCGCGCGCAGCGCAGGCCTCGCGAACAGCATGGAGGTTCGATGTCGTGGCCTTGTCGGCCGTTCGTGAGGACGATGTCGTCGGCGATGCGCCTCGACGTGCACGCTTGGCTCTGCGCTCACCCACTCCCGGCATCCATGCGCGCAGACAGGACGGAGATCAGGTGCGGATCACGCTCGCAACCACATCGAGCCGCGCCTGTGTGCCCCCGTGTGCGCCGGGATCGATCGACAAGGTCCAACCGAAACGCTCGCAGATGCGACCTATCAGGAACAGGCCGAGCCCCTGCCCGCGCGTCGGCGCGGCGTTGCGCAGGCTGTCGCGGTAGCGTCGCGCCGCCTCGACCGGATCGAAACCGCGGCCCGAGTCCGTCACCGTGACGACGCCGCCGGCGAGCGACAGCTCGACGCTGCCGCTTCCGGTGTTCTCGACTGCATTGCGCACGAGGTTGCTGATCGCGATCCGCAGCATCGCCTCGGGCACCGCGACGAACGTCGGTTCGAGCACACCGGCATGCAGGCGTGCGTCCTTGTCGCGTAGCAGGTGCTCGTGGTCGCGCACGAGGCGCGGCAGCAGCTCGTGCAGTGCCGTGACGTCGGCGGGCCGTGCGTCCGCGACCGGTTCCCGCGCGAGGTAGAGCAGCGCAACCATCGTCTCCGAAAGGTCGCCGACGGCGTGCTCGATGCGCGCCAGCACGGGCTTCGCGGCATCGGCCAGCGGCATGCAGTGGAGCACGTCGACCGCACCCGCGATCACCGCGATGGGGGTGCGGAACTCGTGGCTGGCCTGATCGAGCAGGCTGCGCTCGCGCGCCATGAACTGCTCGACGCGGTCGAGGTGCGCGTTGCTGGCCTGCGCGATGACCTGGATCTCCTCGCGCTTGTAGTCGGTCGGCAACCGCGCGCCCTTGTCGCGCGGCTCGATCGCGCGCATGCGTTCGGCGAGATCGCGCACGGGGCGCACGAGGTTCGCATGCAACCAGGCGATCAGGCCGCCGATCAGCAGCGCGACGACGAGCGCCCAGACGGTGCTGAGGACCGAGTAGCGGTTCTGCTGCCCCTCGAGCTCCTCGATCGCGATCTCGGTCACGAGCCTTCCGGGGGCGAGGTCGACGACGAGCGCATGGAAACTGTCGCGCCCGCTGAAGGCCTCGTCGGTCATGAACACGCCGTAGCCGTTCTCGGTCGAGTACGCGCCGGGCGGGAGATTGCGCAGGTAGGAAGGAGCATCCGGCACGGGTCCTTCGCCCTGCGTGTACCACGATCGCACCAGGCCCTCGTGCGGCAACGATGCCCCCTCGCCGGCACGGATGCGCGCGGCGTGATCGGCCGACACCGAATCGAGCAACCCGACCCAGAAACGGTGCTCGATGAGGTGCTGGCTGCTGAAGTTCTGGATCGCGAGCGCCGCCAGCATCGCGACGCCGAACGTGGTCATCGCGATGCTGACCCACCAGTAGACGCTGCGCGGTTTCGAACGCGGGGCCATGGCTCAACCGGGTTCGCAGAGGCGGTAACCCTCGCCGGGCACCGTGTGCAGGATCGGGGCCTCCGTACCGGTCTCGATGGCCTTGCGCAGCACGTGCATGTGCGAGCGCAACAGGTCGGTCCCGGGGACGCCTTCGCCCCAGGCCGCGTGCTCGAGACGCGCGCGCGTGACGACATGCGGGCTGTTGCGCATGAGCAGCTCGAGCAGGCGACGCCCCGTGCGCGCGAGCTCGATGCGCCTGCCACCGCGGCGGACCTCGAGCGTGCCGACGTTGAACGTCAGGTCACCCACCGCGAGCACGTCGTCCGACGCGACCGACTGGCGCCGCCGCGCGACCAGCGCGCGCAGGCGGACTTCGATCTCGGGCAGCGCGACCGGCTTGACGAGGTAATCGTCGAGACCGGCCTCGAAACCGTCGATCTTGTCCTCGAGCTGGTCGCGTGCGGTCAGCATGATCACGGGAACGCGCTTCTTCGCATCGCCGCGCAGGCGCTTGAGCACCGTGAGGCCGTCCAGGCGCGGCAGGTTCCAGTCGAGCACGATCGCGTCGTAGTCGCGCGACGCGGCGAGATGCAGGCCGGAGATGCCGTCGGGCGCGGCGTCGAGCTCGTGCCCGCAGGCCTCGAGGTAGTCGTAGAGATTCGCCGCGAGCTGGGCGTTGTCCTCGATGATGAGGATCGACAGGGGTTCGGTGGTCATCGTGCTGATCCTCTGTGAAGCGTGGAATGCGCGCGCCGCCGGCGGCGTCGCGCGTTCCACCGGGAGACGCGCCGAGCCGGCACGATACCGCCACGACGGGCGATGCGGCGATGGCGCGATGCGCGGTCGGTGCGCGTGACGGCCATGTCAGGCCACGGCCTCGCGCACCCCGGCGGCGTCACGACGCGCACCGAACCCGCGGCGCAGGCGCTCCCCGGCGGCATCGACCACCGCCCAGGCGACCGGCACGACGACCAGGCACAGCATCGTCGAGGTCACCAGGCCGCCGATCACGACGATCGCCATCGGCGCACGGAAGCTCGGATCGGCCCCGAGGCCGAGCGCGATCGGCAGCATGCCCGCGCCCATCGCGAGCGTCGTCATGACGATCGGGCGTGCGCGCTTGCGGCAGGCATCGAGGATCGCGCGATGGCGGCTGAATCCATGGTCACGTCGTGCGATGACGATGTAGTCGACGAGCAGGATCGCGTTCTTCGTGGTGATGCCCATGAGCGTGATGAGGCCGATCATCGACGGCATCGACAGCGTCGACCCGGTCGCGGCGAGCGCAGCGAACGCACCGGGGACCGACAGCGCGAGGGCGACCAGCACGGTCACCGGCTGCGCGAAGCCCTTGAGCAGCAGCACGAGCACCGCGTACACGCACAGCAGGCCCGCGAGCATCGCCACGCCGAATCCGGCGACGAGTTCGCCCATCACCTCGGCATCGCCGGCTGGCGCGAGGACGATGCCGCGCGGCAGCGAACGCAGGGACGGCAGGCGCGAGGCCAGCCGCTCTACCTCGCCCAGCGGCAATGCACCGAGTTCGACGTCGAGGCGCACGTTGCGCAGGCGATCGCGCCGCGTCAGCTCGGCCGGACCGCTCGCGAGCTGCAGATCGGCCACGCTCTCGAGCGGTACGGGACCGCGCGCGCCGGGCACCGGAAGGCGACGCAAGGTGTCGAGGTCGTCGCGACCGGCGTCCGCCAGGCGCACACGGATCGGCACACGGCGCTCACCGAGGTTGAGCTTCGCAAGATCGCGCACGTCGTCGCCCGAGGTGGCGATGCGCAAGGTCTGCGCGATCGCCGCGGTGGTCACGCCGAGGTCGGCGGCGCGCGCGAAATCGGGACGCACGACGAGCTCGGGACGCACGAGGCTCGCCGACGACGTCACCGCGCCGACGCCAGGCAGGCCGCGCAGCTCGCGCTCGACGACGGCGGCGTGGCGGGCCAGCGCCTCGCCGTCTTCCGACGCGAGCACGAGCGCGTAACCCTCGCTGCCTTCGCCCGTGCCGACGCGCACGCGCACGCCCGGCAGCACGGCCAGCGAGCGCCGCAGCGCGTGTTCGATCACGGAACGCGTGACGCCTCCACGATCGGCGCGCGGAGCGAGGTTCGCGGTCAGCATGGCCGTGGTGACGCCCGTCGCCGGCGCGGCCTCGTCGGGATCGCCCGACCCGCCGCCGGCGCCGACCGCCGTGTACACCGAGGTCACCAGCGGGTGCGCATCGAGGATCCGACGCGCCTGCTCCGCCGACGCGAGCGTGTCGGCGAGCGTGCTCCCGGGCGGCAACGACAGCGTCACCTGCGTGCGATGGCCGTCGTCGGGCGGCATGAACTCGCCGGGCAGCGTCGACGCGAGGGCGAGGCCCGCGACGACGAGCGCCACGGCGCCCGCGAGCGTGAGCACGCGATGGCGCAGGCACGCGACGACGAGGTGGAGATAGGCCGTCATCCCGTACGGGCGCACGGCGCGGCCGCTGGGCGCCCGCAGCAGGTAGGCGGCCATCATCGGCGTGAGCATGCGTGCGACGACGAGCGAGAACAGGATCGCCACCGAGGCGGTCCAGCCGAACTGCACGAAGTAGCGGCCGACGATGCCGCCCATGAGCGACGTCGGCACGAACACGGCGACCAGCGTGAACGTCGTCGCGACCACGGCGAGGCCGATCTCGTCGGCCGCCTCGGTGGCCGCGCGCATCGGCGTCTTGCCCATGCGCAGGTGGCGCTCGATGTTCTCGATCTCGACGATCGCATCGTCGACCAGCACGCCGACGACCAGCGACAAGGCCAGCAGCGACACCGTGTTGAGGGTGAAACCCATCAGGTGCATCGCGGCGAACGCGGGGATCACCGACAACGGCAAGGCGACCGCGGCGATGAAGGTCGCACGCGCGTCGCGCAGGAACAGGAACACGACGAACACCGCAAGCGCGGCGCCCTCGACGAGCAGCATCATCGAGCCCGCGTAGTTTTCCGCCACCGGATCGACGGCGTTGGCGGCTTCCTCGAACACGAGGTCGGGATGCTCGTCCGCAAGTCCGCGCAACGCATCACGCACCGCCGTGGCGACCTCGACCTCGCCCGCGCCGCGCGCGCGCAGCACGTCGAACGCGACCACCGGCACGCCGTCCAGCGCCGCCGCCGACCGCGGCTGCGCGATGGTGTCGGCGACACGCGCGACATGGTCGAGGCGGATGCGGCGGCCGTCGCCGAGCACGAGGTCCATCGCCGCGATCGCCTCGGCCGAATCGACCGTCCCGAGGGTGCGCACGGCATGTTCCGTGCGGCCGAGTTCGATGCGACCACCGGCGGCTTCCTGCTGCACCTCGCGCAACTGCCGCGACACGTCCGCGGCCGTCATGCCGAGCGCGATCAGGCGTGCGGGCTCGAGCGCGACGCGCACTTCGCGATCGACGCCACCGACACGCCGTACCGCGCCGACACCACGGACGGCGAGCAGCCGCCGCGTGACGTGGCTGTCGACGAACCACGACAGTGACTCGGCATCGCGCCGTGCCGACGACAGCGCGAACGTCAGCACCGGCGCGTCGGCGAGCTCGTTGCGCGTGATGACCGGATCGAGCAGGTCCGCCGGCAGCTCGCCACGCGTGCGCGACACCGCGTCGCGCACGTCGTCCATCGCCTCCTGCACGGGCTTGCCGACCTCGAACTCCGCGGACACCGTGGCGACGCCGTCGCCCAGCGTGCTGGCGACGTGCTTGATGCCCTGCAGCGTGGCGAGCGCGTCCTCGAGGCTGCGTGCCACATCGTTCTCGAGCTGCGTCGGCGACGCGCCCGGCCACTCGGCGCGGATCGTGACGATCGGGAAATCGATGTCGGGAAACGCCTGCACCTTCATCGCACGGAAGCCGCCGAGTCCGGCCAGCGTCAGCAGCACGAACAGCAACGTCGTCGCGATCGGATTGCGTATCGCCCAGGCCGATAAGCTCACGGACCGGCCCTCGTCGACGACGCGGCATCGGTGTCCGCCCTGCGCTGCGAGGACGTGATGGCCTGCTGGACGACATCGACGATGTCGCCTTCGGCGAGGAACGCGACGCCCGATGCGATGATCGGCTCCGCGGCGACGAGGCCTCGCGTGATCTCGACGCGGTCGTCGACCTGCCTGCCCACCGCGACCTTCGCGAACTGCACCTCGGAGCGCGCACCGACGCGCAGCACGTAGTGGAAACCTTCGCGCAGCAGCACCGCCGAGCGTGGCACGGTCAGCGCGGCCACGTCGCCGAGCACGATGTGGCCACTCGCGAAGGTTCCGGTGCGCAGGCCATCGACCGCCGGCAGGTCGATGTACGCCATGCCGTTGCGCGTCTGCGCGCCGACCACGGGGGCGAGCAGGCGCAGCCTGCCGCGCACGCGCCCATGACCCGGCACCTCGAGCACGGCCTCCTGGCCCGGTGCCAACCGCGCCATGTCGGCGAAGGCGACTTCGGCGCGCCACTCGAGGCGTCCCTTCCTGATGATGCGCAGCAGCTCCGTACCCGCCGGTGCGACCGCGCCGATCGTCGCGGTGCGCGACATGACGATGCCGTCGTCCGGCGCGAGGACGCGCGCATGGGCGAGCCGCAGCCGATGCCGGGCCGCGACGGCGCGCGAGGCTTCCAGGCGCGCGCGTGCGGTGGTCGCCGCGACGACCTGCTGCAGCACCTGCTGCACGGACAACGCGCCGGATCCCTCGAGGCGCCTCGCGCGCGCCGCGTTCGCGTCCGCTTCGGAGGCTTCCGCCTCGGCCTGCGCGACGGCCGCGACCGCCTCGGCGAGTTCGGCCTGCACGATGGAGGCATCGAACACGACGAGCACGTCCCCGCGTGTCACGCGGTCGCCGATGTCGGCACGCACGTCGACGATCCTCATGCCGTCGGACACCGCGCCGACGACGGCTTCCTGCCAGGCCACGATGTCACCCGTCGCGGCGACGCGTTCGGGAATCCTCATCTCGTGGACATGGGTGAGCGCGACCGACAGCACGGGCGCCGGTGGCGGGGCATCCGTGCCGGCATCGACACCCGGCGTGCACCCCGCGACGAGGAAGGCGAGGCACGGCAAGCCGAGGCAGGAACGATACGGTCGAACGCGGATCATGCGGAAGCGGACTCCATGACGGGGCGATGCATGCCGACGCGGCAGCGCGTCGCAAGGATGGACGTCGTCCGTCGGGGATGTGTCGGGGCGGCCGGCCTGCGGACGCGTGCGCGGCGTCGGCGAGGCGCATCGCACCCGGTCGCCGCGAACCCTGAAGCGTGCATCACGCATGTCGCGGGAATGTCGTGGCAGCCGTCTGCGCCGAGAAGGCAGGGCGTCGCCCGATCCTCCAGGCGACGTCGCCGCGTAACCCTTCGAAGGGTTACGGAGAAATCCACGCTTCGACGAGGCGGGACGCAGGATCGCGTTGCCGAAGATCGACCGGGTACGGCGACGGTGCGACGGGCAGCGTGCGATCCATGCCACCACCCCGCGCGGTCGCGGCCCCTCGCACCGCCCCTTTCCGTGGGCGCAGGCAGGCGCAGCATCCCGGTCTGCGCGGAAGGGGATGCACGTGACGCTGTTCTTCTGGGACCGACAGGCGCAGGAGCAGCCGTTGCGCGAGCATCACCTCGTGCGGGCGCACATGGCCGCACCCCAGGTGCTCGCGGACTGGGAGGCCCGCGAAGCCGGCTACGCGCGACAGACGGTGATCCGGCACGCGGTCGGCGCCTGCGTGCCGTTGCTCGGTGTGACCGTGCTGCATTGGCCAGTCGGTGCCGTGGTCCTCGCACTCTTCCTGGACACGATCGTGATGTGGATGTGCGAGGTGCTCAAGACGCTGCTGGAGCCCCGCCGCACGCAGGTCGAACGCGCGGGCCTGCTCGAGGCACTCGACGTGCGCACGGTGATCCTTTCGATGAAGCAGCCTCGCCAGGCATTGCAGGCCCGTGGACACCGTGCCGACACGGCCCAGGTCGCCCTGCAGTACCGCTACGGCGCACTGCTGGAGCGAGAGGTCTACACACCGATGGAACAGCTCATCTTCATGATGTCCCTCGGCTTTCTCATGCTCGCACTGCTGGCCCTCGCGTGGGGCATGATGCCGGCCGCCTTTCCGGGACTGCTGGCCTCCGTCGCGCTGCGCATCGGCTTCAGCGTGCTCTCGATCCGTCGCGCCGCCCGGCGCGACGGTCCCGCTCCGGAATTGCTCGGGGAGACGCTCGAACCGTCCATCGCATTCTGGATCGTGCTGGGCGCTCTGTTCGTGTTCGGGATGCTCACGGACGGAAAGTACTTCAACATGCCCGTGGTGGGTGTCGGCGTGCTGATCCTCCACGCCCTGGCGACCCTGGTCATCGCGCGCATCGGCTGGCGCAACATCCACGCCTTCGTCGACGACCTGCGCCGCTTCGTCGTGCGGGACCGCCAGGAGATGCTCGAGCAACTGCAGCGCGTGAACGGGGACACGCGCGACGAGCGTTTCCCGCGCGCGTCCTAGATGGCGCTGCTCGCCGCGACACGCCGCAGCGGTCGCCGCGCGCGGAACGTCAGGATGCGGAGCGCTTCGCCTGCAGGCGCTTGCTCAGCGCGAGCGCGCCGAGGGTCGCGGCGGCACCCGACAGCAGGTAGACGCCGACATACGGCAGGCCGAGGCGTGCGCACAGGCCCAGCGCGACGAGCGGCGCGAACGCCGCACCGATCAGCCACGCGAGATCGGACGTCAGCGCGGCGCCCGTGTAGCGGTAGGCCGAGCCGAAGTTCGCCGTGACGGCTCCCGCCGCCTGGCCGTACGAGAGGCCGAGCAGCACGAAGCCGAGCAGGATGAAGACTGCCTGCCCCGCCCCGCCCGCGCCGAGCAGGTTCGGTGCGAAGCCGCTGTACACGGCGATCGCGATCGCGAGGCCGCGCAGCGTGCGCTCGCGGCCGATGCGGTCGGCGATCAGACCCGACGCCACCGTCGCGCCGCAGGCGAGGAATGCACCGCCGATCTGCAGCATGAGGAAGGCGTGGATCGGCTGCTCGGTGAACAGCATCACCCACGACAACGGGAAGATCGTCACGATGTGGAACAGCGCGTAACTGGCCAGCGCGGCGAACGCGCCGATCACGACGTGCCGTCCCTTCTCGCGCACGAGTTCGGCGACCGGCTTCGGCTCGAGTTCGAGCTCGCCCATGCGCTGCACGTACTCCTCGGCGACGACGATGCGCAGGCGCGCGAACAACGCCACGACGTTGATCGCGAACGCGACGAAGAACGGATAGCGCCAGCCCCAGTCGCGTACCTCGTCGGACGGAAGCGCGGCGTACAGGTAGGCGAACACGCCCGCGGCGACGATGAAACCGACCGGTGCACCGAGCTGGCCGAGCATCGCGTACCAGCCGCGGCGTTCCTTCGGTGCATTGAGCGCGAGCAGCGAAGGCAGGCCGTCCCACGAGCCGCCGAGCGCGATGCCCTGCAGCATGCGGAAGAATGCCAGCAGTGCGATCGAGGCGACGCCGAGCGTCGAGTAGCCGGGCAGGAACGCGATGCCGGCCGTCGCGGTGCCGAGCAGGAACAGCGCCGCCGTGAGCTTGGTGCCGCGGCCCCAGCGGCGCTGGATCCACATGAACAGCACGGTGCCGATCGGCCGCGTCACGAACGCGAGCGCGAACACGGCGAACGAGTACATCGTCGCGGTCAGGTGGTCGGTGAACGGGAAGAACAGCGTCGGGAACACCAGCGCCGAGGCGATGCCGTAGACGAAGAAGTCGAAGTATTCCGACGTGCGCCCGACCACGACGCCCACGGCGATCTCGCCCGGCGCGACGTCGGCGTGGGCCGTGCGTCCGTGGTCGTGGGTCGTGCCGTGATGCGACGGAGAGATGTGCATGGTGCGCGGAGACTCGGCGATGGTTCGTACGCATGGCGCGGTGGACGCGATGCCGCGACGCAAGCCTGACAGCCTCGCCGCGCGCAGGCGATAGGACAAAACGTCCAATCGTCAGGTCCGGCACGCGAGCCTACAGTGCCGCGCCATGAGACTCGCGCATGCCGCCTCCCGTGTCCTGAAGCTGACCAAGTCGCCGCGCCTGGCGCTGCCGCTCGGCCTGATGCCACTGCTCGCCGGCTGCAGCACCGTGGTGCTCGATGCGCCGGGCGACGTCGCGCGCCAGCAGGGCGACCTCATCGTGCTCGCGACGTGGCTCATGCTGATCGTGATCGTGCCGGTGATCGCGCTGACGCTGTTCTTCGCGTGGCGCTACCGCGCCTCGAACGCGCAGGCGAACTATCAGCCCGACTGGGACCATTCGACGCAGCTCGAGCTCGTGATCTGGGCCGTGCCGCTACTCATCATCATCGCGCTCGGCGCGGTCACGTGGATCACCACGCACACGCTTGATCCCTACCGTCCGCTGCGCCGGCTCGATGCCGAACGCCCCGTGCCGGCCGACGTGAAGCCGCTCGAGGTGCAGGTCGTCGCACTCGACTGGAAGTGGCTGTTCCTCTACCCCGAGCAAGGCATCGCGACGGTCAACGAACTCGCCGCGCCGATCGACCGCCCGATCCGCTTCACGCTCACCGGCACGTCGGTGATGAACGCGTTCTACGTGCCCGCGCTGGCCGGCATGATCTACACGATGCCGGGCATGGAGACGAAGCTGCACGCCGTGATCGCCACGCCGGGCGAGTACGAGGGCTTCTCGTCCAACTACAGCGGTGCCGGTTTCTCGCACATGCGCTTCCGCTTCCACGCCTTCGACGACGACGGCTTCGAGCAATGGACCGGCCGCGTGAAGCGCGAAGGCGCGACGCTGGACCGTGACCGTTACATGGTGCTCGAGCAGCCGAGCTCGCGCGATCCGGTGCGCCATTTCGCCAGCGTGGCACCGGGCCTGTACGACGCGATCCTCAACCGCTGCGTCGGCATCGACCACCTGTGCATGAACGAGATGATGGCGATCGACTCGGCCGGCGGCTTCGGCCTGGACGGGCTCGAAGCCCTCGTCCCGCGCAGCGCACCCGGTCCGTTCGGCGGTCCCTACGTCAGCGCGGAGGTGTGCCGCGTCGACACGCCGTCCGCGTTCCCGGCGAGCTTCATCGCCACGCCCGCCGCGCCCTGACGCGCCGCGCGCCGTTTCACGGATTCCCGCATGACACCGCACGTCTATCCCCCTGCCGATCCCGTGTTCGGCAAGCTCAGCTGGGGCGCGATCCCGCTGCATGATCCGATCCTGCTGAGCACCTTCGTCGGTGTCGTGATCGGCGGTATCGCGGTGCTCGCGCTGCTGACGCGCTACCGCCTGTGGACACCGCTGTGGCGCGACTGGATCACCAGCATCGACCACAAGAAGATCGGCATCATGTACATGGTGCTCGGCCTCGTGATGCTGCTGCGCGGCTTCGCCGACGCGATCATGATGCGCGCGCAGCAGGCGATGGCGTTCGGCGAGAACGTCGGCTACCTGCCTCCGCACCACTACGACCAGATCTTCACGGCCCACGGCGTGATCATGATCTTCTTCGTGGCGATGCCGTTCATCACGGGCCTCATGAACTACCTCGTGCCGCTCATGATCGGCGCGCGCGACGTGGCCTTTCCGTTCCTCAACAACTTCAGCTTCTGGATGACCACGGTCGGCGCCGTGCTCGTCATGGCCTCGCTGTTCGTCGGCGAGTTCGCCAAGACCGGCTGGCTCGCCTACCCGCCGCTGTCCGGGCTCGACTACAGCCCCGATGTCGGCATGGACTACTACATCTGGGCGCTGCAGATCGCCGGCGTCGGCACGACGCTGTCGGGCATCAACCTGATCGTCACGATCGTGAAGATGCGCGCGCCGGGCATGGACCTCATGAAGATGCCGATCTTCGTGTGGACCTCGCTGTGCTCGAACGTGCTCATCGTGGTGAGCTTCCCGGTGCTCACCGCGGTACTCGCGATGCTCACGCTGGACCGCTACGTCGACACGAACTTCTTCACGTCCAGCCTCGGCGGCAACCCGATGATGTACGTGAACCTGATCTGGATCTGGGGCCACCCCGAGGTCTACATCCTGATCCTGCCGCTGTTCGGCGTGTACTCCGAAGTGGTGTCCACGTACTGCAGCAAGCGCCTGTTCGGCTACAGCTCGATGGTCTACGCGACCGTCTGCATCACGATCCTGTCCTACCTCGTGTGGCTGCACCACTTCTTCACGATGGGCTCGGGCGCGAGCGTGAACTCGTTCTTCGGCATCACCACGATGATCATCTCGATCCCGACCGGGGCGAAGATCTTCAACTGGCTGTTCACGATGTACCGCGGGCGCATCCGCTTCGACGTGCCGATGCTGTGGACGCTCGGCTTCATGGTCACCTTCACCGTCGGCGGCATGACCGGCGTGCTGCTCGCGGTGCCGCCGGCCGACTTCGTGCTGCACAACAGCCTGTTCCTCGTCGCGCATTTCCACAACGTGATCATCGGCGGCGTCGTGTTCGGCATCTTCGCGGGCATGGCCTACTGGTTCCCGAAGGCGTTCGGTTTCCGCATGGACGAGTTCTGGGGCAAGGTGTCGTTCTGGTTCTGGCTGGCCGGTTACTGGTTCGCGTTCACGCCGCTGTACGTGCTCGGCCTCATGGGCGTGACGCGCCGCATGAGCCACTTCGACGACACCACGCTGCAGCCGTGGTTCGTGGTCGCCGCGTTCGGCGCCGTGCTCATCGCGATCGGCATCGCGGCGTTCCTGTGGTGCATCGTTGTCAGCATCCGTCGCCGCGAGTCGCTGCGCGACGTCACCGGCGATCCCTGGGGCGGCCGCACGCTGGAGTGGTCGACCTCGTCGCCGCCGCCGGACTACAACTTCGCGTTCACACTCGTCGTGCACGACACCGATGCATGGTGGGACATGAAACGCCGCGGCGCCGAGCGTCCGCTGTCGGGCTTCCAGCCGATCCACATGCCGAAGAACACGGCCGCAGGCGTCGTGCTCGCGGCGATCTCGGGCGTGGTCGGCTTCGCGCTGATCTGGCACATCTGGTGGCTCGCCGCGCTGTCGTTCACGGCCCTCGTGGTCGCCGCGATCGTGCACACGTTCAACTACCACCGCGATTACCACATCCCGGCCTCCGAGGTCGAAGCCACGGAGGCAGCCCGCACACGGCTGTTGAGCCTGCATGTCTGAGGCCGTCACCCTCGCGCCGCCGAGCCACGGCACGACCGGCACGCCGCCGGCGTTCTACGACATCGAAGGCCGCCACCACCCGCAGAACGGCACCTTGCTGGGGTTCTGGCTGTACCTGATGAGCGACCTGCTCATCTTCGCCTGCCTGTTCGCGACCTACGGCGTGCTCGGCCGCAACTATGCGGCCGGCCCTTCGGGTGCCGACCTGTTCGAGTTGCCGCTGATCGCGGTCAACACCGCGCTGCTGCTCGTGTCGTCGATCACGTACGGCATGGCGATGATCGCGATGCAGGCGCGGCGCAAGCGCCAGGTGCTGGCATGGCTCGGTGCCACCGGCCTGCTCGGCCTCGGCTTCCTCGGCATCGAGCTGTACGAGTTCCATCACCTGATCCATCTCGGCGCGGGCCCGGGCCGCAGCGCGTTCCTGTCCTCGCTCTTCGCGCTGGTCGGCACACACGGCCTGCACGTGTTCTTCGGCTGCCTCTGGCTGGTCGTGCTGATGGTGCAGGTGCAGCGCCTGGGCCTGACGGTCGCGAATCGCCGCCGCCTGTTCTGCCTGTCGATGTTCTGGCATTTCCTCGACGTGGTCTGGATTGGCGTCTTCTCGTTCGTCTACCTGATGGGAGTGCTGCCGTGAGCGCGCACCACGATGCACACGCCGGCCACGACGATCACGAGGACGACGGCATCCCGCACGTCCATGCACGCGACTACGTGCTCGGCTTCGTGTTCTCGGTGCTGCTGACCGCGGTGCCGTTCGGACTCGTGATGGCGGGCGGCAATGCCGACCCGACACTGATCAAGGTGCTCATCCTCGCGCTCGCGGCGGTGCAGGTGGTCGTGCACATGGTGTACTTCCTGCACATGAGCCCGAAGTCGGAGGGCGGCTGGAATTTCCTCGCGCTGCTGTTCACGGGCGTGCTCGTGGTGATCGTGCTCGCGGGCTCGTTGTGGGTGATGTTCCACCTCGACACCAACATGATGCCGATGACACCGCACGAGATGCGCATGGTGCCGTGACCGCCCGGCACGTCGAGCACGAGGCAGCCCGCGCCGCGCGACCCCGCACGCTCGCGGCGATCGGCGCCGTGCTGCTCGTACTGTTCGGCGGATTCCTCGCGCTCGGCACGTGGCAGCTGCAGCGCATGGGCTGGAAGCATGCGCTGATCACGCGCGTCGAATCCCGTATCCACGCGGAACCCGTTGCGGCCCCCGCGCGCGCGGCATGGACGGGTGTCACGCGTGAAGGCCACGAGTACCTGCGCGTGCGCGCCGAAGGTGTGTACCTCGCCGATGCCGACACGCGGGTGCAGGCCGTCACCGAACTCGGCGCGGGATTCTGGGTGATGACCCCGCTGCGCCGCGAAGACGGCGACGTGGTGCTGGTCAACCGCGGTTTCGTTCCGCTCGGTGCGACCGCGTCCGCAGCGCCTGCCGGCCGCATCGAGGTGTCCGGCCTGCTGCGCATCGACGAACCCGGCGGCGCCTTCCTGCGCCACAACGATCCCGCGGGCGGACGCTGGTACTCGCGCGACGTGCAGGCCATCGCGCAGGCGCGCGGGCTGCCTGCGACAGCACCGTTCTTCGTCGATGCCGATCGCGGCGCGACCGCAGCCGGTACCTGGCCACGCGGCGGCATGACCGTGGTGCGCTTCCGCGACCCGCATCTGACCTATGCGCTGACCTGGTTCGCGCTCGCCATGTTGGTCGCGCTCGCGGGCTGGCGCGTGGTGACGCGGGAGCGCGGATTGCGGCAGCATGCGCGTACCCGTCGCCACGGAATGCGCGCACATGCGAGCACCGTCCTCCCACCCGCGTGACGCCGTGAACCTGCGCCTGTCCGACGATTCGCGCGACGGCACCGGCCGCAAGAACATGCAGCAGCTGATCCTGCTGCGCTGGATCGCGGTCGTCGGCCAGGTACTCACGATCGGCGTCGTGCACGGCGCGATGGGCATTACGCTGTCGCTGCAGCCGATGCTGGCCATCCTCGCCGGACTCGTCGTGTTCAACGTCGCCAGCCTGCTGCACTGGCGGCGCGGGCGCCACGTCGGCGACGCGGCGCTGCTGCTCGCGCTCGGCGTCGACATCGCTTCGCTCACCGCGCAGCTCTACCTGAGCGGCGGCATCAGCAATCCATTCGTGTTCCTGTTCCTGCTGCAGGTCGCGCTCGGTGCGGTGCTGCTGCGGCCGCTGTCGAGCTGGATCGTCGTCTCGGTGACTGCAGCCTGCGTGGTGTTCCTCGCCCACGTGCCGGGTCCCGTCGCGATCCCCGTGCACCTCGAGGACGGCCTCGCCGATCCGCACGTGCTCGGCCTGCTCGTGTGCTTCGGCCTCGTCGCGACGCTGCTCGTCGTGTTCATCACGCGCATCGGTCGCATCGTGCGGGCACGCGACGCGCGCCTCGCGACGATGCGGCAGCAGGCCGCCGAGGAGGAACACATCGTGCGCATGGGCCTGCTCGCGTCGGGTGCGGCGCACGAGCTCGGCACGCCGCTGTCGACGCTCGCGGTGATCCTGCGCGACTGGCGCGACATGCCGGCCTTCCGTTCGGATCCGGAATTGCTGCAGGATGTGATCGAGATGGAAACCCAGATCACGCGCTGCAAGGCCATCGTCACCGGCATCCTGCTGTCGGCCGGCGAGACGCGCGGCGAAGCGCCCGCGCCGACGACCCTGCATCGGTTCTTCGACGGACTGGTCGCGGAATGGCGCGCGACGCGTCCGGCCGTGCGCTTCGACTACCTGCCGCGCCTCTGTGACGACGTGCCGATCGTCTCGGACACCGGCCTCAAGCAGATGATCGACAACATCCTCGACAACGCACTCGAGGCCTCGCCGAACTGGCTCGCGCTGGACGTCGTGCGCGGCATAGACAGCGTGACCGTGCGCGTAACCGACGCCGGGCCGGGCTTCCCGCCCGCGATGCTCGAGCGGCTCGGCCAGCCCTACCACTCGAGCAAGGGACGCCCGGGCGGCGGACTCGGCCTGTTCCTGTCGCTCAACGTCGCGCGCACGCTCGGCGGCACGCTCGCCGCGCGCAACCGTGACGTCGGCGGCGCGGAAGTCACGGTCACGCTGCCGCTGTCGGCGGTCCTGCTCGATCGCGAGGACGATGCACACGATGGCGACTGACGCACGCCGCCTGCTGATCGTCGAGGACGACGCCGCGTTCGCGCGCACGCTGTCGCGCTCGTTCGAGCGGCGTGGCTACCAGGTGCGCGGCATCGCCACGCTCGACGAGGTCGATGCCGCGGTCGACGCGTTCGCACCGACGCATGCGGTGGTCGACCTCAAGCTCGCCGGCGGCGGCTCGGGCCTGGCCTGCGTGAAGGCACTGCACGAGCGTGATCCGGACATCGTGATCGTCGTGCTGACCGGCTACGCGAGCATCGGCACCGCGGTCGAGGCGGTCAAGCTCGGTGCCCGCCACTACCTCGCCAAGCCGTCGAACACCGACGACATCGAGGCCGCGTTCGCGCGCACCGAGGGTGACACCGACGTCGAGGCGGCCACGCGCACGTCGTCGATCAAGACGCTCGAGTGGGAACACATCCACGGCGTGCTCGCCGAGAGCGACTTCAACATCTCCGAAGCCGCGCGGCGACTCGGCATGCATCGGCGCACGCTCGCGCGCAAGCTCGAGAAGCGCCGCGTGACGTGACGGCGCCGATGGGCGTCGGCGCCGCGGATCGACTCAGTACTTCGCGGGCGCGGTCGACGGCGTCTCGCCGTCCTTGAGCAGATAGCCCTCGACTTCCTTGCGCACGGTCTTCTCGAGTGCGCGCGGCTTCGGTCCCTTGCCCTCCTCGATCTCCGACGCGAGCTTGAACAGCGGCATGAAGAGCTGGCCCTGGTCCGGCGCGGCACGCAGCACGACCGGCTTGTCCGCGCCGAGCAGCGCGGCCCACTCGGCGCGCACGAGCTTCCACATCGGATCGGTGGCTTTCAGGTACGCATCGGCCGGCGTGAAGTCGTAGTCACGGATGCGCTCGTAGCGGTTGAAGCCGTACTCGCGCGCGAGGATCGGCTCCTCGGTGCGCGGCGTGCCGGCCGAGGCGAGCGCGACCTTGTGGTTGAACTGCTCGTGCACCCAGCCGGTCGGCACGATGACGTGGCGATTGGTGCCGGCGAGCACCTGGTAGTCCGAACGCACCGAGTACTCGCGACGCGGCAGCGGACGCCAGCCTTCCGGCGACTCCCATGCCGAGTAGCCCTTGGCGTGCTGCCAGCGCGCGACGTCGGCGTAGCGCGGCGAATCGTCGACCTGGTACACCGACTGCGACCACGCACCCTTCGCCGCCGCGGGATCCACGGCCTCGCGTTCCCAGGTCTGCGCACCGCGGTAGCGGAACACGTGCTTGGGTTCGTACTGCCAGTCCTGGCGCCAGTGCTTGGTCACGAACGGGCCCATCATCTTGCCGTCCTTGCCGATGATGCTCATGACCAGCATGTGCTGCAGCGAGATGAAGGTGCCGCGATCCTCGAGCACGACGACCTTCTCGGTGCCCCAGCTCTGGTACGGGCGCGACGGCTTGAAGCCCGGCGTGAAGCCGGCGACCTCGATGAAGTCGAAGCTCGCACGGTAACCGCCGGTCATCGCGAGGATCGCGCGGCGATCGCGCTCGAACGCGTCGATGCCGGGCTCCTGCAGCGAGCGCCAGCCTTCCGAAACCTCGGTGTCGAGCGTGATCGGGGTGCCACGCGTGGTGCCGCCGCGCGGCGCGAGCTCGCCGCCTTCGACGAACTGCCACGCGAACGTGTACTGGCGCGAGGCCGGTGCATCGGTGGCGGCCGAGGCAGGCGTCGGGTTCGGTGCTGAAGCAGGCGCGGCATCGGTGGTCTTTGCCGCGGCGGGCGCAGGGCCGACGGCGGCCAGCGGCATGGACACGAAGAGGCCGATGACGGCCGATACGGCGAGGGTACGGGAGATCAAGCGATCACTCCTTGCGAGGCAGGAAGCGCCGGCGCACGGCCGGTTGGCGGGTCGCCGAGGATAGACGCGAATCGTTCCCATTTCCATCCGGGCCCTACCCTGCCGTGAAGGCGAACACTCCCGCGACATCCGATGCTCCTTCGTCGATGCGAGAGTGCCACGGGGCGCATGCGGGACACGTGATCCACGCATCCCGCATGCGCTCCCGTCATCTCGTCGCCGGCCGGTCTCGCGGTGGCGACGTCCGCGTCACGCCGGGGTGTCCGAACGCAACGCCTTCGCCGCGGCCACCATCGCCACGAGCGCGGCACGCGTTTCCTTCCAGCCACGCGTCTTGAGCCCGCAATCCGGATTGACCCAGATCTGCCCGGCCTCGAGCACGTCGCGGGCCTTGTGCAGCAGCTCCGTCATCTCGCCCTGGTCGGGCACGCGCGGACTGTGGATGTCGTACACGCCGGGGCCGATCCCGTTCGGGTAGCGGAACCTGACGAAGGCATCGAGCAGCTCCATGCGCGAGCGCGAGGTCTCGATCGAGATGACGTCGGCATCCATCGCCGCGACCGCCTCGATGATGTCGTTGAACTCGGAGTAGCACATGTGCGTGTGGATCTGCGTGTCGTCGCGCACGCCGGACTGGGTGATGCGGAAGCTGTCGACGGCCCAGTCGAGGTAGGCCTTCCAGTCCGCGCGACGCAGCGGCAAGCCCTCGCGCAGCGCCGGCTCGTCGATCTGGATGATGCCGATGCCGGCGGCCTCGAGGTCGAGCACCTCGTCGCGCAGGGCGAGTGCGATCTGCCGGCACGTCCTCTCGCGCGGCTGGTCGTCGCGCACGAACGACCACTGCAGCACCGTCACGGGGCCCGTCAGCATGCCCTTCATCGGCCGCGGCGTGAGCGACTGCGCGTACTGCGACCAGCGCACGGTCATCGGTGCCGGACGCGCGACGTCGCCGTAGATGATCGGCGGCTTCACGCAGCGCGAGCCGTAGCTCTGCACCCACCCGTTCTTGGTGAAGGCGAAGCCGTCGAGCTGCTCGCCGAAATACTCGACCATGTCGTTGCGCTCGAACTCGCCGTGCACGAGCACGTCGATGTCGAGGGCCTCCTGCGCGCGCACGCATGCCTCGGTCTCGGCGGCGAGGAACGCGTCGTACTCGGCCTGCGAGCGCTTGCCGGACCTGAACGCCGCGCGCGCTTCACGCACCTCGCGCGTCTGCGGGAACGAGCCGATCGTGGTGGTCGGGTATGCCGGGAGTTTGAACCGCGCGCGTTGCTGCGTACGGCGCACCGTGTACGGTGACGGTCGCGCCGAGTCGGCGCCCTCGACCGACGCGAGGCGCGCGGCGACATCGTCGCGATGTACTTTCTTCGACGCACGGCGCGACGCAATGCGCTCGCGCGCGACCTCGAGCGAGCCTTGCGCCGACACCATGCCGTCGAGTGCATCGGCGAGGATGCGCAATTCCTCGATCTTCTGGCGCGCGAAGGCGAGCCAGCGCAGGACATCGGCGGGCAGCTGGTGCTCGAGCGTCGCATCGATCGGTGCGTGCAACAGCGAGCACGACGGCGCGACCTGCAGGCGTTCGCCACCACGCGCAGCATGCGCGCGACGTGCGAGCGCGAGCGCGCGGTCGAGGTCGGTGCGCCACACGTTGCGGCCATCGACGAGGCCGAGTGAGAGCGTCCACGTGGCCGGGATCGCCGCGAGCACCTCGTCGAGCTGCTGCGGCACACGCACGAGGTCGACATGCAGGCCGTCGACGGGCAGCGACGCGACGAGCGCGAGGTTGTCGCCGATCGCCCCGAAATACGTCGCGAGCAGCAGCTTCGGGCGCTTCACGTCGGCCAGCGCGGCGTAGGCGTCGCGGTAGGCGGCATGGTCGTCGCCGTCCTGGTCGAGCACGAGACAGGGCTCGTCGATCTGCACCCAGTCCGCGCCCGCATCGGCAAGCCTGCCGAGCAGTTCGGCGTAGGCTGCGACCAGCGCAGGCAGCAGGTCGAGGCGATCGCTGCCGTCGATGCTCTTGGACAGCAGCAGGAAGCTGACCGGTCCTAGCAGCACCGGACGCGCGCGCGCGCCGGCGTCGCGCGCCTCGAGGAACTCGGCGACGGGCTTGTCGCCACGCAAGCGGAAGGCTTGCCCGGCCTCGAGTTCGGGTACGAGGTAGTGGTAGTTCGTATCGAACCACTTGGTCATCTCGAGCGCGGGAAGATCGACGCCGTCCTGCTGCAGGCCGCGCGCCATCGCGAAGTAGCCCTGCAACGGGTCGGCATCGGCGAGCGCGCAGTAGCGCTGCGGGATCGCGTCGAACAGGAAGGCCGTGTCGAGCACGTGGTCGTACAGCGAGAAGTCGTTGCACGGCACGATGTCGGCGCCGGCTGCGTGCTGCAGCTGCCAGTGCCGGTGGCGCAAGGCCTTGGCCTGCATCTGCAGTGCACTCGCGTCGGCATCCCCGCGCCAGTAGGCCTCGACGGCCTGCTTGAGTTCACGTCGGATCCCGATGCGCGGGAAGCCGAGGTTGATCGCTTGGGTCATGGTGTGGTCCTCGATTCGTCATGAATGGAGGAACGAAGGAAAGGCGTCGGCCGACCGCCTGCGCAGCCGTCGTCACCCGCGACCTTCGCCCCCTCGGGCGAACCGGCACTCGCGGGCACGCGTGCGCACGCACGCCTCCGCATGGAGGCGCGGCATGCCCACCGCCTCCCACGGGCGCCAGGTCAGGCAGGGATCGCTCCCTGGCCGAGGCAGGTCTTCGGGCTCGTGGACGTGGTGCATGCGCACGCACCGCCTACTGTCCGCCGCTTCCCGGTCCTCGCGGACCAGTGCTGTTGGCGAAGGTCGTTTCCACACACCGCTGCGGGGCAGCGCCGGATTTGGCATGGGCCGTACCGGCTTCCCTTTTAAATTCATCCCTTCATGCAGATGAAGAGATGAATACCTTGGCGTGCGCATGCTGGACCGTTTGCGGCCGCCGGTCAAGGACGATGCCGGCCGGGTGCGACCGTCGGTCACGTCCCTCGCGACGATGCCGGTGATGTCATCGGGGGATCCCTTCACCCACGACATCGATGAAACCCACCACGCTGAACGCGGCGATCGCCGCGATCCTGTTGCATGCCTCTCCCGTATCGGCTGCAGATGCGGTCGACGACGACACCGGTGCCGTGTTCGAGCCTGTCGTCGTGATCGCGGTCGCACCGCGCACGCCGCTCGTGTTCGAGACCGATCCCAAGCTGCCGCGTCAGCCCGTGCCCGCGAGCGACGGCGCCGACTACCTCAAGACGGTTCCCGGCTTCACGGCGATCCGCAATGGCGGCACCAACGGTGATCCGGTGCTGCGCGGCATGTTCGGTTCGCGCCTCAACCTGATGTCCAACGACGGCACGATGCTCGGCGCGTGCCCCGCTCGCATGGACAACCCGCTCTCGTACGTCGCACCCGAGACGTTCGATGCGCTCACCGTCATCAAGGGGCCGCAGTCGGTGATCTGGGGGCCCGGCGCTTCGGCAGGCACCGTGCGCTTCGAACGACGTACCGCGCGCTTCGACGAACCCGGATGGCGTACCGACGCGAGCGTGCTCGCGGGCTCGTGGGGACGCCACGACGAGGTGCTCGACGTCGCCGCCGGTGCGCCACGCGGCTTCGTGCGCATGACCGCGAACCGTTCCGAGCAGGGCGACTACGACGACGGCGCCGGACGCCGCGTGCCATCGGCCTGGAAGAAGTGGAACGCCGACGTCGAAGCCGGCTGGACGCCCGACGCTGACACGCGCCTCGTCGCGACGCTCGGCCGCGGCGACGGCGAGGCGCGTTACGCGGGTCGCGGCATGGACGGCTCGCAGTTCGAACGCGAGAGCGCCGGCCTGCGCTTCGAGAAGACGCACCTCGGCGGCGTGCTGGATGCGATCGAGGCGAGCGCCTACCTCAACCATGCCGACCATGTCATGGACAACTACAGCCTGCGCGATCCGGACCCGACCGGCGCGATGCCGATGCCGATGGCGGCGAATGTCGACCGCACGACGCAAGGCGCACGCCTCGCGACCACATGGCGCTGGCGCGACGCGAGCCTAGTCACCGGCCTCGACCAGCAGACCAATCGCCATCGCAACCGCAGCGGCATGGGCGTCGGCACGTACACCGCGGAGCCGTGGGTTCCCGATGCGCGCTTCACGAACCTCGGCGCGTTCGGCGAGCTCACGTGGACCCTCTCGACACGCGACCGCCTCGTCGCGGGACTGCGTGCCGACCGCGCGACCGTCGAGGACCGTCGTCGCGACAGCGGCAGCATGATGCCGATGCCCAACCCGACGTTCGGCGTCACGCGCCGCGACACGCTCGTCTCGGGCTTCGCGCGCGTCGAGCGCGAGCTGTCCGCCGTGCCGTCGACGACCGTGTACGCCGGCATCGGCCGCGTCGAGCGCTTTCCCGACTACTGGGAACTGTTCTCCGCCGACGCGGCGGCGATGGATGCGGCCAACGCGTTCGCGTCGGTACGGCCCGAGGTCACGACCCAGCTCGACGTCGGCACGCAGTTCGAGGGCGAGGCGATCCGCGCGTGGGCCTCGCTGTACGCGGGACGCATCGACGACTACATCCTGTTCCGCTACAACGAAGGCGGCATGATGGGCCGACGTCGCAGGTCACGAACATCGATGCGCGTACATGGGGTGGTGAACTCGGCGCGACGTGGCGGTTCGCGCCGTCGTGGAAACTCGATGCCTCCGTCGCGCACGCGCGCGGCAATAACCGCAGCGACGATCGCGCGCTGCCGCAGATGCCGCCGCTCGAAGGGCGGTTCGCCGTCGCGTGGGACGCACGCGCGTGGTCGTTCGGTGCGCTCTGGCGCGTGGTCGCCGGGCAGGACCATGTGCGCGCGACGACGGCAACGTCGTCGGTCGTGATCTCGGCCCTAGCGCGGGCTTCGGCGTGTTCGCGCTCAACGCGGGCTACCGCTTCAGTGATACGACACGCCTCAGCGCCGGCGTCGACAACGCCTTCGACCGTACCTACGCCGAGCATCTCAATCTCGCCGGCAATGCGGCATTCGGCTATCCGGCCGATCCCGTGCGCATCCACGAACCCGGACGCACGCTGTGGGCGAAGCTCGACGTGAGGTTGTGATGCGGGACGAGACACGGCAATACGCCACGCTTGTCCAATCCGACCCGACGCTGAACGCGATGCGCGCATACCGCAGGGGTTCATCACGGCGCGCCTAGCGTGTACTCCGGGATCAGGGAACGCGCGGAGGCACGCCATGCCACGTCACGACACTCGCTTCGCCGGAGGTTTCCTCGCGGCACTCGTGCTGGCCTGCGCGGCCGTCGGCGCGATGGCGACGACCGTCACGCCGAGGACGTCGTCCGACGCCGCCGGCGATGCGGCCTTCATCGCCGACACGGCCCGAGCCGCGACGACGCTGCGCATGATGGGGCAGCTCGCGATGCAGGAAGGCGACGACGAAGCGATCCGTGCCTGGGGCCGTGGCCTCGCCGACGAGCACGACGCGTTCCTCGCCCAGCTGACGGCCGCCGCGAGACCCGGCACACCCGAGCTTCCGACAACGGTGTCGACACGCCAGCAGGACACACTCGTCGAGCTGTCGCAATGGCGCAGCCACTGGTTCGACCGTCGGGTGGTCGCGGCAGCGATCGAGGAGCAGCTCGCGCTGCTGTCGGCGTTGCAGGCACGCCTCGGCACACGCGGCGACCGTACCGGCGACGCCTTCGACGATCTCGCCGAAGCCTATGTCGACCGACTCCACACACACGTGGTGGCCGCGGTCGCGCTGCGTGCCGCGGCGGGCGAGGATCCACCCGAGGCCGTGGCGTCGGGTACGCCGACGTTCGAGGCTGTCGCGTACCCGGTCGCGCCGCGCTGAGCGCGCGACACGACGTGACGCGATGGGCCTCGCGACCTACGCGCGCAAGCGCGACTTCCGCGCCACGCCGGAACCCGAGAAGGGTGGCCAGGCCGATCGGCGCCGCTTCGTCGTCCAGTTGCACCACGCCTCGCATCGTCACTTCGACTTCCGGCTCGCGTTCGGTGGCGTCCTCAAGAGCTGGGCGATTCCGAAAGGACCGAGTTTCGATCCCGGCGTGAAGCGCCTCGCGGTCGAGGTCGAGGACCACCCTCTCGCCTATGCCGACTTCGAGGGCGATATTCCCGCAGGGCACTACGGTGCGGGCCATGTCGACGTGTTCGACTCGGGCACCTGGGAGCCGCAGGGACCGGTGCGCGAAGCGCTCGCGAGGGGCGAACTCAAGTTCACGCTGCATGGCGACATCCTGCGCGGGTCGTGGGTGCTCGTGCGCACGCGCAAGCAGGGCGGACGCCAGCAGTGGCTGCTGATCAAGCACGACGATGCGTACGCAGGGCCACGCGAGGCCGACGACTTCGTCGATCCACGCACCGATCGCCCGTGGCCGCTCGCGAAACGACGCGAGACGTGGCCCGAAGCGTCGAGTTCCATGTCGACCCGCACGCGCGATACGCCGCGAGCACGCGCGCCGGGTGAACGCGCACCGATGCAGGCGCCGTTCGCACCCGAGCTGTGCCACGCACGCGATACACCTCCGACCGGCAACGATTGGCTGCACGAAGTGAAGTGGGACGGCTACCGCATCCTCGTCACGGTCGCGCGCGGCAAGGTCCGGCTGTGGTCGCGCAACGGCATCGAGTGGACGCAGAAGCTTCCTGCACTCGTCGAGGCGTTCGCGTCGCTGGGCTTCACGAGTGCACAGCTCGACGGCGAACTCGTCGCGCTCGAGGACGGCGAGGTCAGCTTCAATGCCTTGCAGGCACGCCTGTCCGGCGAGTCGGAAGGCGACGTGCTCGGCATGCTGTTCGACCTGCCCTACCTCGAGGGTCGTTCACTGCGCAACGTGCCGCTGCTCGAACGCAAGCAGCTGCTCGCCGAGCGTCTCGCCCGACGCACGCACCCGCTACTGCGGCATTCGGACCATCAGGTCGGCAAGGGTGCTGCCGTGTTCGCGCAGGCGGTAAGCCACGGCTTCGAGGGTATCGTCAGCAAACGCGTCGACAGCATCTATACGGGGTCGCGCAGCGGTGCCTGGATCAAGGTCAAGAGCCGTCCCTCCGACGAGTTCGTGGTGATCGGATTCACCGAACCCAAAGGACATCGCAGCGGCCTCGGCGCACTCCTGCTTGCGGAGCACGACGAAAATGGCGAACTCGATTATGTCGGGCGCGTAGGCACGGGGTTCCGTGATACCCAGCTGAAAACCCTTCGCAAGCGACTCGCGTCGATGACGACGGCCAAACCCCGGGCGGCCATCGAACGCATGACCGCCACCGAACGAAAGCTTGCACGCTGGGTCGAGCCGCAACTCGTCGTCGAGGTGTTCCATCAGGGACGCGGCGGGCACGGCCTGCTGCGTCAGGTCGCCCTCAAGGCGATGCGTGCAGACAGGAACGTGGAGGATCTCGTGCCGACGTCCAAGGCGAAGAAGAAGGCATCGATGACGACACGGAAGCCTGCGAAACCCGGAGCACATCCCGAAGCCGAGGGCCCGCATGCCAGCCAGGCTGACGTCGTCCTCACCCATCCCGAACGCATCGTGTTCCCCGGCACGTCGATCACCAAGGCCAACGTCGCCGACTACTACCGGGCCGTCGCACCATGGATCCTGCGCGAACTCGAAGGACGTCCCGTCTCGGTGCTGCGTTGCCCCGATGGTGCGGGTTCGGCGTGCTTCTTCCAGAAGCATCTCGGGCGCGGCTGGGGCGACCACGTGCACGCGCTGCCGATCGAGGACAGCTCGGGCCGCAGCGACTACCTGTGCATCCACGACGAGCGCGGTCTGCTCGAACTCGTGCAGATGAACGTGCTCGAGTTCCATCCGTGGGGATCACCGAGTGGTGACCCCGAACACGCGGAGCACCTCGTGTTCGACCTCGATCCCGGCAAGGGCGTGGCGTGGTCGCGTGTCATCGCGGCGGCGCGCGAGGTGCGCACGCAGCTGGCCTCCGTCGATCTCGAATCGTTCGTGCGCACCTCGGGTGGCAAGGGACTGCACGTGGTCGTACCGCTCGATCCGCCGGCACCATGGGACGACGCACGGCGCTTCGCGCAGGGCGTGGCGCAGGCTCTCGCCACGCTGCATCCCGAGACGTTCGTCGCCAGGGCCGGCGAGAGCCACCGCAAGGGCCGCATCTTCGTGGACTGGCTGCGCAACGGCCGCGGCGCGACGAGCGTCGCCTCGTACTCGCTGCGCGCGCGCAAGGGCGCCGGCGTGGCGATGCCGCTGTCGTGGACCGAACTCGGCCGCGTCGCATCGGGCGATGCGTTCGATATGGCCGCCGCCCTCACGCGCATCCGGCGTCGCCAAAGCGATCCGTGGCAGGCCATCTCGACGACCCGCCAGTCGCTGCCGGAGATCTGACGCGGTCGCGACGTGCGTAGATCGGTTCGTAGCTCGTGATCGCGTGCACACGTCACGTCGCCACCCACGGCGCACGGCACCTCTGGCGTCAGCAAGGATCGGACGCCGAGCGCTCCACGGCCACCACGTCGGCAAGGAACGCCACGACCGCCTCGCCACGCCCCATGCCGACGAGCTCACGCGGGGTGTGCCAACCGAGCTGCGCGAGCGGCTGGTCGCAGTACCAGCGCGTCGCCGCGGCGACGCCTGACACCACGGCGGCGAGGCGCAGGATCGTGTCGACGCATCCATCTTCGGCAGCGTCATCGGGGGAAGTTTCGAACGAGGTCGCGTTCTCGAGCACGGCGGACTCCTGGGGAAGGATGTGCCGCATCAGCATCGCGTGCACATGTCGTCGCGACGTGGGAATCGCGTCGGTACACGGGCGCACGCGGCGACGCTTGCGGCATCGGGGCCCGCGCTTTATAAAACCTCGAGTCCACTTGAGGTCAAGCGCATGGCGACGACACGCCGCATGCTCGGCGTCGGCGAGGTGTCGCGCCGAAGCGGCCTGCCAGTCTCGACGCTGCATTTCTACGAGCAGCGCGGACTGATCGCGAGCGAACGCAACGCCGGCAACCAGCGCCGCTACGCACCCGAGGTGCTGCGCCGGCTGGCCGTGATCAAGGTGGCGCAGCGAGCGGGCATTCCACTCCACGAACTGCGCGGCTCGCTGGGCCCCTGCGCCTCGGGCGCGCGTCTGGACGCCGCCCAGTGGCGCAAGGTGTCCTCGGCCTGGCGCGACAGCCTCGACGACCGCATCGAGATGCTCGTGCGGCTTCGCGACGAGCTCGATCGCTGCATCGGCTGCGGCTGCCTGTCGCTCACCGATTGCCCGCTGCGCAACCCTGACGACGTGCTCGGCCGTGACGGCCCGGGCGCGCGCATCCTCGAACGCCCTCGGCGCCGTGCCGCCGCGCGCGGCAGGCGCTCAGGCTCCGCCGACTGACACGCTCAGGCGCGGCGACGCATCGTCAGCAATGCCCAGGCGAGTCCCAGGCAGGCCGCGATCGCCGAGGCGAGCAGCACGCCGAGTTTCGCGGCGGCGAGCAGGCCTGCATCGTCGAACGCGAGCATCGCGATGAAGATCGACATCGTGAAGCCGATGCCGCCGAGCAGGCCGACCAGTGTCACGCCGCGCCAGGTCACGCCATCGGGCAGTCGGCACCAGCCGAGGCGCACCGCGATCCAGCTCGCGGCGACGATGCCGACCGGCTTGCCGACCACGAGGCCGATCACGACGCCCGCCAGCACCGTCGATGCCCCGGCATGTGCGAGATCGACGCCACCGAAGGCGACGCCGGCATTCGCGAACGCGAAGATCGGCATGACGCCGTAGGCGACCCATGGATGCAGCGCCGCCTGGACGCGCACGACGGGCGGCAGCAGTTCGCGCTGCGCCCAGCGCAGTCGCCGCACGGGATCGCCCACACCGCTGCCCGCATGCGTACCGACGCCGGTAACGGCGCGCAAGGCGCCGTCGGCCGTGTCGAGCACGACACCGCGTGGCGCGAAGGCATCGACGGGCGTCAGGAGTCCGAGCAGCACGCCCGCGAGCGTGGGATGCACGCCGAGCCAGAGCATGCCGCCCCAGACCGCCGCACCGGGGACGACGTAGACCCAGGCACGGCCGACGCCGATCGCCTGGAGCAGGAACACGCCACCGATGCCGAGTGCGAGCAGGGCGAGGCCTTCGGGCTGCAGGCCTCCCGAGTAGAACAGCGCGATCACGAGCACCGCGACGACGTCGTCGAGGATCGCGAGCGCGAGCAGGAAGATGCGCACGTTGGCCGGCACGATCCGGCCGAGCAGTGCGAGCACGCCGACCGCGAACGCGATATCGGTCGCCATGGGCACGGCCCATCCATCCTGCCCCGGGCCGCCATGGTTCAAGGCACCGAAGATCGCCGCCGGCACGAGCACGCCGCCGATCGCCGCCGCCAGCGGCAGCGTCGCCGAACGCAGGTCGGCCAGCGAACCCTCGTGCATCTCGCGCCGGATCTCCATGCCGACGACGAGGAAGAACACCGTCATGAGACCGTCGTTGACGACCGCGTGCAGCGGGATGCGCAGCACCGCATCGCCGAGGCCCAACGTCAGTGACGCATGCCACAACGCGTCGTAGTAAGAAGCCCAGGGCGAGTTCGCCCACGCAAGCGCAGCGATGGCTGCACACAGCAGCACCACGCCACCGACGGCTTCGACGTGGAGGATGCGATCGATCGCGAGGAAGGCGCGGTCGGCGAGGATCCGCAGGCGCGGAAGATGCGGGGGGAGAGTGGGCATGCGGGCACGCGCTCCGGCGCGGCGGCCCGACCTGCGCTGTCAACCTGCCCGCGCGGCATTGCGCAGGGCACCCGGGGTCATTCTATCGCAGCAGGCATGTCACGGCATCGCACGGCCGCAGGAGTCCCGCCCGCACGCTGGAGTTGATTCAGCGAAGTACCGCCCGCGCAAGCGACTCGGCCTTGGCGGCCGCGGCCTCGATCGAGGCATGCGGTGCATCACGCGGGCGCAGCGAAGCAAGGCGTTGGCCGGACGGATCGCGCACGACGACGGTCACGAGCTCGGCGCCACC
Source organism: Dokdonella aquatica (assembly GCF_051987395.1). Taxonomy (NCBI): domain Bacteria; kingdom Pseudomonadati; phylum Pseudomonadota; class Gammaproteobacteria; order Lysobacterales; family Rhodanobacteraceae; genus Dokdonella; species Dokdonella aquatica. Next base: position 465,469 of record NZ_CP197094.1, read on the forward strand.
GGTCTCCCAGACGCGCACTTCCGCGTCCCAGCGATAGCCGAAGAACTCGCCGGCGAGTTCGCGGCGCTCGAACGTCGGCGCTGCCCCGTGCATCGACGTGTCCGGTACAGCACCGGCTTCGAGATCGTCCTCGGCGGGCGTCATCGACGTGGCGCCACGTGCATCGAAATCCTGTTGCTGCATGACCACGCCGTTCTCCTCGCACGCTTCATGTCTGATTGATCACCGGGCGGCAGCGATGCATCGCACGCGATGCTCGGGCACCGCACGGAGCTTTACCTGCCGCATGGGACGAATGTCGCACGTCGCATCCTGCTCGAAGCTGACTCGACGCCGCGCTACAGACGTTGCTGACCGCGCCCACCGCCGGGCACTAGGATCGTCGTCCCCTGCCGACGGACGCCGCATCAGCCCGCATGCTCTACCTCGGTCTCTTCACCGTCGCCCTGCTCGCCGCGACCCTGCTGCCGATGCAGTCCGAAGCGGTGATGGTCGGGCTGCTCGTCGCAGGCCATCCACCCTGGGCACTCGTCGCGGTCGCGAGCCTCGGCAACGTGCTCGGCTCGACGATCAACTGGTGGCTCGGCCGGGAACTGCAGCGCTTCAGCGGTCGCCGCTGGTTTCCGGTAGGGCCCGAGGCCCTGGCACGTGCGCAGCGCGCCTATGCGCGCCATGGTCGATGGTCGCTGCTGCTGAGCTGGATGCCGATCATCGGCGATCCGATCACGCTCGCCGCGGGCGTCATGCGCGAGCCTCTGCCGCGCTTCCTCGTGCTGGTGGCGATCGCCAAGACCGCACGCTACGTGGTGCTCGCGGTCGCGACGCTGCATGTCCTCTGACCAGCCCCTCCGAACCCGCTCGAACCGACCGGGCGACGTCGCCACGCGTGCGTGACTCCGGGGGAATCGGCCGCTGCGACGCATCCGCGAATGTGACCGCGGTCGCGGGACGGGCCACACGCGACGCGAGTGTGGGCCTTCCATTCACGTGCGTCCCCCTAGGCTTCGCGTGGTGACCCGCGGAGAAGCGACATGCCCCTGGACGAGCTGAAGAACGACGAGATGCCGGCAGCCTCCCTCGACGGCGCCGACGACGAGGGTGCGGAGCGCGTGATTCCCGAGGCGCCGCGCCCCGAACTGGGCGACGTCGCCGACGCGCTCGACGACGCCGCCGCATCACTCAAGGCCGTGGTCAGCGATACGTCGGAGCGGCTCGTCGACGACCTTCGTGCGATCGTGCGCGAGAACCCGCTGCTAACGCTCGCCGCGGTGGGCGGGCTCGCCTACCTCGCCGGCCGCATGCGCCGCTGAGGGTTGGCGCGCGACGCGGTGCCTTTGCACCCGCGTCGCAAGCAGAAGAACGGTCGGCGTCGCGGACCGGCGCCCCACCCTGTTCGCTTGACCGCAGCCTCGCGGCCGGGATGGTCGTCAGTGCGTGTGTGCAGACGTGCTGCCGTGGTGACGCCTCAGCATGCCGATGAGCTGGACCAGCCGCCTGCGTGCGCGCGCCTCGACCGTGGAGTCGGGCCCCTGTCCCCACGGGAACACCTCCAGATCGGCCTCGATCGCATCGACCACTTCATTGCCACGTGGCAGCGTGCGCAGGAGGCACGCCGTGAAAAGGTCCTGCGCGAACAGCAGCCCTTCCAGCTCGTCCATGCGCTCGCGCAAGGCACCGCTCAACGCGGTGATCTCGCGGATCTGGTCGTCGTAGCCCTTCGACATGCCGTACTCCTCCGCTCTCCCGACTGACGGCCGCCGGCGCCCCTGTGAGGGCGATCCTAGCGAACAGGTGAGGGAGAGTCAGCCGTTGCGCGTGAAATCGCCACGCGATGGCCACCATGGCGCAGATCCGCGTCGGGATGCCGCATCGAATGTCCCGATCCGGCGCCGGAATACGTGGGCTTCCTGATGCCTCGGCCCGGGAGCGACGAGCACTTTGCCCGCTCGACGGGTAATGCTGCGCCTCAGGCCGCGCGTGCGCGTATCGACAGGCGCGTGATCGCTTCGCGCGCGAGGTCGCCGAAGCCGTCGCCGCCCGCATCGAGATGAGCGACGATCTGGCGCCGCATGCGCGGCTCCCAGAAGCGCTCGATGTGGCTCACCATGCCGGCGATGCCTTCCTCGCGATCGGGATCGGAGGCGAAGTAGTTGGCGATGTCGTTGGCCATCTGCACAAGGCGTTCGGCGTCCACTGATCAGCTCCGGAGTTCGGTGAGACGTTGGGGATGCGCATAGACGACATGGCCGTCGTCGCGCGCGAAGCCGATCAGGGTGACGCCGGTCGATTCGGCGAGGTGCATCGCGAGCGCGGTCGGCGCCGAGATCGCGGCGAGCAGCGTGATGCCGACGGTCGCAGCCTTCTGCACCATCTCGTAGCTCGCACGGCTCGTCACGACGGCGAAGCCCTGGTCGACGTCGGTGCCCGCGCGTGCCATCGCGCCGATCAGCTTGTCGAGCGCGTTGTGCCGGCCGACATCCTCACGCACGAGCACGAGCTCGCCCGACGCATCGGCCCAGGCCGCGGCATGCGTGGCACCGGTCATCGCCGCGACGGGCTGTGCCGCGCGCAGTGCCGACAGTGCACGCTGCAGGATCGCGCGATCGATGCGCGGCCCCTCGCCGACCGGTGCGGGGTGGCGCACGACGTGCTCGAGCTCCTGCGTGCCGCAGAGGCCGCAGCTGCTGCGACCCGTGAGGTTGCGCTGGCGCAGCGCCACCGCCTCGGCGCGTGCGGCCGGAATCGTCCCGCGCACCTCGATGCCTTCGAGCAGCGTCTCGACTCGAACGCCCGAGAGTTCGCCAGGTGAATCGACGATGCCCTCACTGAGCGAGAAGCCGAGCACGAAGTCCTCGAAGTCGCCCGGCGACGCCATCATGACGACGTGCGGCGTGTCGTTGTAGAGCAGCGCAACCGGCACCTCGGCGGCGATCCAGTCTTCCGTGAGCTCGATGCGGCCGTCGCGCACGCGCCCGACGCGGCGGCGCACGGCGCTCGCATCGGGGGGAGAGGCGATCGCGGAGGCCGCGCGTGTCGTGCCGTTGTCGGCCATGGTCACGGCGACTCCGCGCGCCGGCGGGTCGGCGACGTGGACATCGCCGGGGACGGTAACGGAGGCTTCCGCGACACGCCACCCCGAAGCGTCGTGCTGCGGCGCGCGGGTGGCATACGGTTCAGGCGCGGCGGATCGCGCCGCGCGATCGCGCGGCGCGTGCACGAGGCGATTCACCCGCTCGTGACCGAGTCGCGACGGCGCTCGCGCAGCAGCTGCTGCTGCACGTCGCTGAAGGCCCGGTAGCGCTCCTGCCAGTCGGACGGCTGGCTCACGCGCGTGATCTGCACGGCGGTGACCTTGTACTCGGGACAGTTGGTCGCCCAGTCCGAGTTCTCGGTGGTGATGACGTTCGCGCCCGAGAACGGGAAATGGAACGTCGTGTAGACGACGCCGGGCTGCATGCGGTCGCTGATCGTCGCGCGCAGCACGGTATCACCGGCGCGGCTCGCGATGCCGACCCAGTCGCCGTCGGCGATGCCGCGCTCCTCGGCGTCGTGCGGGTGGATCTCTAGGCGGTCCTCGGAATGCCACATGTTGTTCGGCGTGCGGCGCGTCTGCGCACCGACGTTGTACTGGCTCAGGATGCGGCCCGTCGTGAGGATCAGCGGGTACTTGCCGTTGACCTTCTCGGCGGTCGGCACGTACTCGGTGAGCATGAACTTGCCCTTGCCGCGCACGAACTCCTCGACGTGCATGATCGGCGTGCCGTCGGGTGTGTTCTCGTTGCACGGCCACTGCACGCTACCCATCTCGTCGAGCTTGGCGTAGCTGACACCATGGAAGGTCGGCGTGAGGCGCGCGATCTCGTCCATGATCTGCGAGGGATGCGTGTACGCCATCGGGTAGCCCATCGCATTGGCGAGCAACTGGGTGACCTCCCAGTCGGCGTAGCCGCCGAGCGGCTTCATGACGCGACGCACACGCGAGATGCGGCGCTCGGCATTCGTGAACGTGCCGTCCTTCTCGAGGAAGCTCGAGCCGGGCAGGAACACATGCGCGAACTTGGCCGTCTCGTTGAGGAACAGGTCCTGCACGACGATGCATTCCATCGCCGACAGCGCGGCGGTGACATGCTGCGTGTTCGGATCGGACTGGGCGATGTCCTCGCCCTCGATGTACATGCCCTTGAACTCGCCGTCGAGCGCAGCCTCGAACATGTTCGGGATGCGCAGGCCCGGTTCGTGGTGCAGCTTCGCACCCCAGGCCTGCTCGAACAGCGCGCGCACGCTGCCGTCGGAGACGTGGCGATAGCCAGGCAGCTCGTGCGGGAACGAGCCCATGTCGCACGAGCCCTGCACGTTGTTCTGGCCGCGCAGCGGGTTCACGCCGACGCCGCGTCGGCCGATGTTGCCGGTCGCCATCGCGAGGTTGGCGATGCCCATCACCGAGGTCGAACCCTGCGAGTGCTCGGTCACGCCGAGGCCGTAATAGATCGCCGCGTTGCCGCCGGTCGCGAACAGGCGCGCAGCGCCGCGCACGAGTGCTGCCGGCACGCCGGTCTGCGCCTCGAGCGCCTCGGGCGAACGCGAGGCATCGCCCACGAACGTGCGCCACTTCGCGAAGGCCTCGGGTTCGCAGCGCAGCGCGACGAAGGCCTCGTCGACGAGACCTTCGGTGACGATGACGTGGGCGAGGCTGTTGAGCAGCGCGACGTTGGTGCCGGGGCGCAGCTTGAGGTGGTAATCGGCCTTGACGTGCGGCGTGCGCACGAGATCGATGCGGCGCGGATCGGCGACGATGAGGCGCGCGCCCTGCCGCAGACGGCGCTTCATCTGCGAACCGAACACGGGATGGCCGTCGGTAGGGTTCGCACCGATCACGAAGATGACGTCGGCCTCCATGACCGAATCGAAATCCTGCGTGCCGGCCGACTCGCCGAGCGTCTGCTTGAGGCCGTAGCCGGTCGGCGAGTGGCAGACGCGTGCGCAGGTGTCGACGTTGTTGTTGCCGAAGCCCGCGCGGATGAGCTTCTGCACGAGGTAGGTCTCCTCGTTCGTGCAGCGCGACGAGGTGATGCCGCCGATCGAATCCTGGCCGTAGGTGGCCTGCAGGCGCTTGAACTCCGACGCGGCGTGGTTGATCGCCTCCTCCCACGAGACGACACGCCACGGATCGCTGATGCGCGCGCGGATCATCGGGGTGGTGATGCGGTCCGCGTGCGTCGCGTAGCCGATCGCGAAGCGTCCCTTGACGCAGGAATGGCCGTGGTTGGCCTTGCCGTCGATGTGCGGCACGACGCGCACGATCTCCTCGCCCTGCATCTCGGCGCGGAACGAGCAGCCCACGCCGCAGTACGCGCACGTCGTGATCGTGCTCTGCTGTGCCTGGCCCTTGGCGATGAGCGACTTCTCGCTGAGCGTCGCGGTCGGGCAGGCCTGCACGCAGGCGCCGCAGGACACGCACTCCGAGTCGATGAACGACTCGGCATGGCTCGCCGCGACCTTTGAGTCGAAACCACGACCCTGGATCGTCAGCGCGAACGTGCCCTGGGTTTCCTCGCAGGCCCGCACACAGCGCGAGCACACGATGCACTTGGACGGATCGAACGTGAAGTACGGATTGGACTCGTCCTTGCCGACGAAGCGCTCGTTGGTGCTGCCGTCGGCGTGCTTCGCGAAAACGTGGTTGTCACCCTCGTAGCCGTAACGCACCTCGCGCAGGCCGACCACGCCGGCCATGTCCTGCAGTTCGCAGTGCCCGTTGGCGGGGCACGTGAGGCAGTCGAGCGGATGGTCGGAGATGTAGAGCTCCATGACGCCGCGGCGGATCTCGGCGAGCTTCGCGCTCTGCGTCGTGACCTTCATGCCCTCGCCGACCGGCGTCGTGCACGAGGCCGGATAGCCGCGCATACCCTCGACCTGCACGAGGCACAGGCGGCACGAGCCGAACGCCTCGAGCGTGTCGGTCGCGCACAGCTTCGGGATGCCGATGCCGTTGAGCGAGGCGGCGCGCAGCACCGAGGTGCCCGCAGGCACCCTCACCGTGACGCCGTCGATCTCGAGTTTCACGAGCTTGAGCGTGTCGATCGACTGGACGGTCGGGGCGGGTGTGCCGTAGTCGTGTTCGGCGATGGAACGCATGGTGGCGGTCTCCGTGACGTCGGCGGCGCGTCAGGCGCGCGCGGCTTCGCTGGCGGACGCGCCGGCGACGCGCGGCGCGAAGTCTTCGGGGAAATGGTTGAGCGCGCTGAGCACCGGGTACGGCGTGAGGCCGCCGAGTGCGCACAGCGAACCATTGAGCATCGTGTCGGACAGGCTGCGCAGCAGCGCGAGGTTCTTCTCGCGGTCGAGCGAGGCGCGGATGCGGTCGACCACCTCGACGCCACGCGTCGAGCCGATGCGGCATGGCGTGCACTTGCCGCAGGATTCGATCGCACAGAACTCCATCGCGAAGCGCGCCTGCTCGAGCATGTCGACGCTGTCGTCGAACGCGACGATGCCGCCGTGACCGAGCATGGCCGAGAGCGCCGCGAACGCTTCGTAATCCAGCGGCGTGTCGAACTGCGATTCGGGCAGGTAGGCGCCGAGCGGGCCACCGACCTGCACGGCGCGGATCGGGCGTCCGCTGGCCGAGCCGCCGCCCCAGTCGTAGAGCAGCTCGCGCAGCGTCACGCCGAAAGCCTTCTCGACGAGGCCGCCACGCTTGAGGTTGCCGCCGAGCTGGATCGGCAATGTTCCGCGAGAACGGCCGACACCGTAGTCGCGGTACCACGCCGCGCCGCGCGCGAGGATGTCGGGCACCGAGGCGAAGCTGATCACGTTGTTGATCACGGTCGGCTTGCCGAACAGGCCCTTGAGCGCGGGCAGCGGCGGCTTGAAGCGCACCTGGCCACGCTTGCCTTCGAGGCTCTCGAGCAGCGAGGTCTCCTCGCCGCAGATGTAGGCGCCCGCGCCGAGGCGCACCTCGAGGTCGAACGTACGCCCGCTGCCACGCACGTCGGCACCGAGGATGCCCGCCGCGGTCGCGCGCTCGATCGCCTCGCGGAACAGGCGGAACGCGTGGGGATACTCGCTGCGCAGGTAGACGTAACCCATGGTCGCGCCGACCGCGACGCCGGCGATCGCCATGCCCTCGACAAGCAGGTAGGGATCGCCCTCGAAGATCATGCGGTCCGAGAACGTGCCCGAGTCGCCTTCGTCGGCGTTGCAGACGATGTACTTCCGGTCGGCCTGCGCGCCGAGCACGGTGTTCCACTTGATGCCGGTCGGGAACGCGGCACCGCCGCGCCCGCGCAGGCCCGAGTCGGTCACGGCCTTGACGATGTCGGCGCCGGTCATGCCGAGCGCGGCGTCGAGCCCGGCCCAGCCGCCGTGTGCGGCGTAGGCGTCGAGATCGAGCGGATCGATGAGACCGACGCGGCGGAAGCACAGGCGTTCCTGGTTCGCGAACCACGGGATGTCGTCGGTCGCGCCGAGCGCGAGCGCATGGTCGCCACCGTCGAGGAAGCCCGAATCGAACAGCGAGGCGACGTCGGCCTCGCGCACGGGCCCGTAGGCGATGCGCCCGGCCGGCGTGGCGACCTCGACCAGCGGCTCGAGCCAGTACGCACCGCGCGAGCCGTTGCGCACGAGGTCGATGCCAAGGCCACGCGCCTCGGCCTGCGCCGCGATCGCACGTGCGACGCGTCCCGCGCCGACCGCGAGCGCACTCGAATCGCCGGGCACGTAGACGGTGACGCTCATCGGCGCACCTCGTCGAGCAACGCGTCGAGCGCGTCCGCATCGATGCGGCCGTACACCTCGTCGTCGAGCATCAGAGACGGTGCGCAGGCGCAGTTGCCGAGGCAGTACACGGGCTCGATCGTGAGCGCGCCGTCCGCGGTCGTGCCGTGGAAGTCGACACCGGTACGCTCGAGCAGGCGCACCTCGAGCGCACGCGCGCCCATCGCCTGGCAGGCTTCGGCGCGGCACAGGCGCAGCACGTGGCGGCCCGGCGCGACCGTGCGGAAGTGGTGGTAGAACGAGATCACGCCATGCACTTCGGCACGACTGAGATTGAGTGCTTCGGCGATCAGCGGCACCGCCGCGGGTGGCACATGGCCGAGGCCGTCCTGGATCGCGTGCAGGATCGGCAGCAGCGCGCCGGGCAGATCAGCGAGACGTTCGAGCGCGTCGGCGACGACGCGGCGCGCGTCCTCCGACAACGGCGGTGGCGGCGCGTCCGGCGCGCTCCTGGCGACAGCTAGGCTCATCGATCTTCCGGCTGGTGAGTGGCGGTGGAAGCCTCGCGAGTATGCGCCGGCACGCCTGCGGCAGCTGTTGCGACGCAGCAGCTCGGTGACCTTCCCGGCGCGACCGGAGCACGATGCGCGCGAGCCGCTCCGTCAGGCCATCAGGGGTGACGGGGCCTGTCGGCGCACAGGCTTTCCGCGTGATTTCCGCGACTTCGGATCACGATGCGGATGCGACGCTTTCGCATGCCGCGTAATCAGGGCGAATGCCGCGATCCGAGGTGCCTGCGTGCGCGATGCGTAACAGCTATCGATCAATAGATGGCTTTTATCAAGCTGTCGAAGCGCGCCTGCAGGTCGATTGCCGCCATCGCGCGCAGCGCCGTGTCGACGAGCGGCGGCAACGGGTCGTCGGCACGCACGACGAGGCCGATCGGACGCACGAGTTCGGGCACGATCGGGATCGCGTGGACTTCCTGGCGCAGCTCGAACAGCGACAGCATGCTGTGCGGCACGACGCTGTAGAGGCCCGAGCAGCGCACCTGCGAGTACACGGCGAAGATCGTGTCGGTCTCGACCGCGACGCGCGGCTCGACGCCGGCGTCGCGGAACGTCGCGTCGATCATGCGGCGGTTGTGCATCTCGGGCGTGAGCAGGCACAGCGGCAGCGCGGCGACCTCCTGCCAGCCGATGCTCTCGCGATGGCCGACCTCGCGCGGATCGCGCATGAGCAGCGCGTAGCGTTCGCGGTACAGCGGGAAGCGCCGGAAGCCCGCGAGCAGATCGTCTTCGATATAGGTGAAGCCGATGTCGAGCTCGAACGTGTCGAGCTCGCGCACGATCTGCTCGCCGCTGCGCGAGCGCACGAGCATCGTGGTCTGCGGCCACTGCTCCTGGAACGGCGCGGTCAGCAGTGGCACCACCGGCATGGTCGTCGGGATCGCACCGAGGCGCAGCTGGCCCGCGAGCGTCGTGCTCGCCGATGCGGCGTCCTGGCGCAGTACCGCGCACTCGGCGAGCACGCGCTGTGCGCGCGGCAGAAGGCGTTCGCCGTCGGGCGTGAGGCCGCTGTAGCGCTGGCCGCGCTGGACGAGGGCGACGCCGAGATCCTCCTCGAGCTTGCGGATCGCCGCCGACAGCGCCGGCTGCGAGACGCCGCAGGCCTCGGCGGCGCGCGCGAAGTGATGCTCGCGCGCGAGCGTGACGAAGTACTCGAGCTGGCGGATCAGCATGGCCTCACGTCCTCGGAACGCGCCGGCGTTCGTGCGGGCGCGGCCAGCGCGCGAGCGCCTCGCGCGTGCGTTGCCGGCCCATCTCGATCGCGCACTCGGCGCGGTGGAAATCGTAGAACGTGCAGATGTTGCGCGGAATCGTGATGACGAGGTCGGGCGGCTGCGCGGCGAGCTTGAGGCGCGTGATCGTCTCCTGCACGGTGTCGAGCGAACGCGAGAACAGGTCGAGCATGCCGGGCTCGCGCACGCGTGCCGCGGCGCGCTGCTGGCGTCGCTCGAGCAGCGAGCCGAACAGGCGACCGACGCCGCGCGCGGGCGGCTCGCCGGCATGGTCGGGCATGCCGCCCGACGCGGCGGGCTCGGCACTGCCGATCGGTTCGGCCGGACCGTTGACGTCGACCGCGATCGTCGCGTCGGTGAGGTCGCGCAGGGTCGGCGACACCGGCAGCGGATTGAGCAGGCCGCCGTCGACCAGCAGGCGTCCCTGGTAATGATGCGGACGGAAGATCGTCGGGATCGCGATCGAGGCGCGGATCGCGTCGAACAGCGGCCCGCGCGAGAACCACACCTCACGCTGCGCATCGAGATCGACCGCGACAGCCGTGAAGCTGACCGGCAGCTCCTCGATGTCGATGTCGCCGATCAGCTCGCGCATGACGCCGATGATGCGGTCGCCCTTGATGAAGCCGCCGCCGCTGAGCGTCCAGTCGACGAGGCGGAACACGTCAAGGCGTGCGAGCGGCTTGACCCAGTTGCGGTAGGCCTCGAGCTTGCCGGCCGCGTAGACGCCGCCGATCAGCGCGCCCATCGAGCTGCCCGCGATCGAGCGGATGTCGAAGCCCTGCGCGAGCAGCTCCTCGATGACGCCGATGTGCGCATAACCGCGCGCACCGCCCGAACCGAGCACGAGCGAGAGCTGCGCGGGACGCAGCGGATCGTCGTGCGCAGCGGTGGTCTCCGCGATCACGACAGGCCTGTGCGCGCCGGCGTCACGCCGCGCCCTGGTACGAGCCGATCGCGAGCTGCAGCAGGATGCGCATCTCCTCGCGCAGCGACACCGGTGCGACCACCTCGGCATCGGGGCCGTACTTGAGCACGTCCATGAGCAGCTCGCGCGAATTGCTGTAGGGCACCTTCAGCTCGTAGCGGCCGTCGGGCAGCCACTGGCCCTGCTGCTGCGAATGCCATTGCTCGTCGGCGACCCAGCGCGAGGCGTGCTCGGAGAAGCGCAGCGTCGCCCAGGCTTTCGGCGCGCCCGAGAAGATGCCGTAGCTCGAGGCGAGGTGGTTGTCGAGCTCGGCGACGTCGCGGTCGAGCGCATCGGCGTCGATCGCGTGCGTCGAACGCATGCGGTCGAGTGCGAAGCTGCGCAGCGCCTCGCGGCCGTGATCCCAGGCGTCGAGGTACCAGTTGTCGCGGTAATGCGTGAGGCGCTGCGGCGAGACTTCGCGCGTGGTCAGCGAATCGGTCGTGCGTGCGCGGTACTCGAAACGCAGGCGCTTGCGGTTGACGAGCGTGCCCGCCACGGTGCGGAACACGGCCTGGTCGAGCGTGCGTGCCGCGCTCGCGATGACACGGATGCGATCGACCGGCAGCGCCCGACCGCTGGCCTGGTCCGACAGCAGGCTCTCGATGCGTGCGCGGAACGGCGCGAGCGCACCGGCGAGGATGCCCGGATCGGAACGCCCGAGCAGTTCGTTGAGCGCGAGCAGCGCGGCGAGCTCCTCGCTCGTGAGCCACAGGCCGGGCAGCTCGAAGCGGTCGCCTTCGTCGGCGGCGTAGCGGATCGCGGCATTGTCGGGATCGCTCTCGATCGGCGCGCCGAGCGCGTCGCGCAGGAACGCGATGTCCCGGTACATCGTGGCGCGTGAACAGCCGAGTTCGTCCTGGATGCGCGTGTGCGCGACCGGATAACGGGCGGACTTGAGGATGCGGTGAAGGGTGAGGATGCGCTCGTAACGGTCCATGGGCGCTGCGTGAGGGAGACGGCGATCGACGCGCGAGTGTGGCATATCCCCGCAAGCGTTCGATGCGCATGGCGCCAGCCGGCGCACCGCGATCGTATGCAGGCCGCCGCGCTTGTCGGCAGGGCTGACAGGAGCCGGCCCATGGCCCGTCCCGCGCAACGCGTCACAACTCATTCAAGGAACAAGATATTGAATGTTTTCATTCACAGGAATAGGATGACCCCCATCAGGAGAATGCGATGCTCGAAATCGCCACCACCACCGGACACCCCGTCGAGAACACGCGCGCACGCGTGCTGACCCAGGCCGTCGTCGAGACCGCACGTCGCCTCGAACTCGGCTCGACCGATCTGCGCCACATCATCGGCACGAGCCAGCCGAGCGCCTCGCGCCTGCTCAACGGCAAGCTCGCCCTGCGCGAGGGCGGCAAGGAGTGGGAGCTGTCGACCCACCTCGTGCGCCTGTACCGCTCGCTCGCCTCGCTCGTCGGCGGCAACGACGAACTCGCACGCGAGTGGTTGCGTTCGCCGAATCGCGCACTCGGCGACGAGACGCCGATCAAGGCGATCCGTCGCGTCGAAGGCCTGTTGCATGCCTGCGAATACCTGGACGCCCACCGCGCTCGCGTCTGAGTGGCGCGACTGGCGTCGCAGCGGCTGGCGCGCGGTCGAAGCCCAGCACGCCGTCGCGACGATGCAGCTCGCGCGCGGCTCGCTGGCCGACCAGGCCGTGCTCGAGGACATCCTCGACGAAGCCAAGCCGCGCCTGCCGCCCGAGGCCGAAGGCCTGCACTGGCTGCTCGCGACACCGTTCCGCTACTGGCCGCAGCCGGGCGGCTCGCGCTTCCGCCGCCGTACCGATCCCGGCGTGTTCTATGGTGGCGAGGACCGCGAGACCGCCTGCGCGGAATCGGGTTACTGGCGCCTGCGCTTCTGGCTCGACAGCGAAGGCCTGCGCGAACGCCCCACGTCGGTCGCGCTGACGCTGTTCGAGTTCCACGCCGCGACGGAGCGCATGCTCGACCTCACGGAACCTCCGCTGCTCGCCGACCGCGAGGCCTGGATGGATCCCGTCGACTACACGCGCACGCAGGCGTTCGCGTCGACCGCGCGTGACGCGGGCGCCGAGGCGATCCGCTACGCCTCGGTACGCCACGCGGGCGGTTTCTGTGTCGCCCTGATGCACCCGTGCGTGTTCCGCGCGGCGACCCGCGCCTACCGCGACCACAAGCAGACCTGGAACCTCGTGCTGCAGCCGCCCGACCTCGTCGTCTGGCAGCGCGAGATCGTGCGCGAGACCTTCTCGTTCCGCTTCCCGTCCTGACGACGCGCAGCGCGTGGGTCCGCCGGACCACGATGCCGGCGAGGCCTCATGGCCAGGCAATACCGGCGCATCGGCGCACGCACCGGCTGGCATCGCGCCGCTCGCCACGCAGCATGTCGACGCGACGCAAAGCACCCGCGATGGACGTCGTGCTCGACCGCTCCAGCGGACCCTACCGGGTCGGGGCGACATGCGGCCGGGCGAGCGCATTCCATGCGCAGCCTCCGCGATCTCCCAAGCTCGATGCGACGAAGGGACGTTCACTTGCCGTTGCAAACCTGAACGGTACCTTTCGCGCGTTGCACCGCAGCACGAGTGCGCGTGCGCGCTCCGACGACAGAACAAGAGGACATCCGATGAAGACGATCCCCCTTTTGGCGAGCGCCCTGCTCGCCGCCGTCCCGCTCGCCGCCTCGGCGCAGCAGGCTTCCACCGACGGCACGTGGTCCGGCAGCGGCGAACTCGGCTTCGCGCTGACCCGCGGCAACACCAAGTCCGAGAACCTCAACGCCAAGCTGCAGTTCAAGAAGGAAGACGAGGTCTGGAAGCACAACTTCTACCTCAACGCCCTGCGCAGCAAGGGCGAAGTCGCCGGCACGTATGACATCACCGCGAACCGCTATGACGTGGGCGTGTCGTCGGGCTACAAGCTCGACGAGCGCAGCTACATTGTCGGCGCGGCGCGTTACGAGAACGACGACTTCTCGACCTACGAGTACCAGTCGATCGTGTCGCTCGGCTACGGCTACACGGCGATCAAGAACGAGCGCACCGAGCTGTCGATGGAAGTCGGCCCCGGTTACCGCCGCACGCAGAAGCGTCCGTACATCGAGAATGTCGGCGAACCGCCCGTGCCGACGCTGATGGACCCGGATGCGGACGGTCAGGCGGTCGGTCGCGGCCTGATCTCGTTCAAGCACCAGTTCACGCCGACCACCGCGTTCGAGAACATCACGCTCGTCGAAGCGGGCTCGGACAACACGTTCGTGCAGAACGACGCCGGCCTCGCCGTCAGCATGAACAGCAAGCTCGCATTGAAGGTGGGTTATCAGGTTCGCCACAACACCGACGTGCTCGTCGGCACCGACAAGACCGACCAGCTGCTGACGACCAATCTCGTCTACAAGTTCTGATCGCGTCGCGGAAACGCGAGGCGTGACCACGACGGGGCCTTCGCGGCCCCGTCGTCGTCTCGGGTATCGAGGGCCTCAGTGCGCGGCGAGGATCTCGCCCGCACCACGCGCCATGAGCATCGTGGCGACCTCGTGTCCGAGGGCCTCGCCGCCATCGTCGCCGACCGCCTCGGCCTCGGCTCGCACGAGGCGACCGGTCGTGGCGTCGCCGACCATGCCGTACAGCAGCAGGCCGGTTTCGGTCTCGACGCAGTAGCCGGCCACGGGCACGTGGCAGGAGCCGTGCAGCCGCAGGTTCATCGCGCGCTCGGTCTCGACACAGCGTCGCGTGTCGATGTCATCGAGCGGGACGAGCAGCTCCGCGACGATCGCGTCGCCGAGACGCTGCTCGATCGCGATCGCGCCCTGCGCCACCGCGGGCAACCAGTCCGGCGCGACGAGTCGTGAACGGATGCGTGCGCCGAGCGCGAGGCGGTCCAGCCCTGCGCAGGCGAGGATGATCGCGTCGTACTCGTCGGCATCCAGGCGCGCGAGGCGCGTGTTGACGTTGCCACGCAGGTCGGCAAGGCGCAGATCGGGACGCAGCGCGCGCAACTGGGCCTGGCGCCGCAACGAGGACGTGCCCACCCTGGCGCCTTCGGGCAGCTGGTCGAGCCGCTCCCAGGCGTTGCTGACGAATGCATCGGCGGCGTCGGCGCGTTCGAGCACGGCGCCGATCGAGAAACCCGGCTCGAGCGCCATCGGCACGTCCTTGTACGAGTGCACGGCGATGTCCGCGCGCCCCTCGAGCATCGCGACCTCGAGCTCCTTGAGGAACAGCCCCTTGCCGCCGATGTCGGCGAGCGGACGATCGAGGATGCGGTCGCCGCGCGTGGTCATCGGCACGAGTTCGACCTCGAGCCCCGCGTGCGCCGCACGCAGCAGCGCGGCGACGTGCTCGGCCTGCCACAGCGCGAGCGCACTCTGACGTGTCGCAATGCGCAGCCGCCTCACAGCGAACGCACCAGCTTGCGCAGGCCAGGCAGGTTGCGCCGGCTCACCTCGAGCGGTTCGGACACGCGCTCGAGCTTCGCGAACACGCGCCCGTCGGTCGTGCGCGAGAGGCCGGCGAGGCGGTCGAGCGCGACGAGGCAATTGCGGTGGATGCGCACGAAGCGCTCCCCGAACTCGGTTTCGATGGTCTTGAGCGGTTCTTCGATGAGCACGTCGTTGCCGGCGTAATGCACGTTCACGTATTTGTCTTCGGCGAGCAGGTAATCGATCTCGGCCACGGGCACGAGCACGAGGTTGCCACGCACGCGCGCGCACAGGTGGCTGCGCTGGCGCGGCGCCTCGGCCGGCGTCGCATCATCGAGCGTGCGCAGCGCATCGCGCGAGAAGCGCCTGGCGCGCGCGACCGCATTGCGCAGGCGCTCGGCACGCACGGGCTTGAGCAGGTAGTCCACCGCGTTCGCATCGAAGGCGGCGAGCGCATGATCGTCGTAGGCGGTGCAGAAGATGATCGCGGGCGCGGTCTCGAACGAGGCGAGGTGGCGTGCGACCTCGAGTCCGTCCATGCCGGGCATGCGGATGTCGAGCAGGACGAGGTCGGCTCGCGTGCTCTCGATCGTGCCGAGCGCGGCGACGCCATCGCCGGCCTCGCCGACCACGTCGACGTCGGCGACTTCGGCCAGCAGCGCGCGCAGGCGTTCGCGCGCCAGCGGTTCGTCATCGACGACGACGGCTTTCATGGATGCTCCTCGACGGGCAGGCGCACGGTCACGGTGAAGGAACCCCGCGCGGGCTCGACGACGAGCGCGCCCCGGGTGCCGAAATGGTACTCGATGCGTGCACGCACGCTGCCCAGCGCATGCGCGTTGCGCGGCTGGGCCGAATCCTCCGGGCACGGGTTGCGCACGATGATCTCGACGAATCCCGCCCCGCGCCGCCCGGATATCCCGACGAGCCCGCCGGCAGGCAATCGCTGGATGCCGTGGTAGACCGCGTTCTCGACGAGCGGTTGCAGCAGCAGGGGTGGCAACGGCAATTCGCGCGGCAGCATCGCCGTATCCATCGCGACCTCGAGGCGTTCGCCGAGGCGCAGGCTCTCGATGCGCAGGTAGTGGCCGACGAGATCGAGCTCCTCCCCGAGCGTGCCCATCGTCTCGCGCGCGCCGAGCGCGGCGCGGAACAGGTCGGACAGATCCTCCACGGTGCGCTCGGCCTCGGCCGGACGCGTGCGGATGAGGCTCGCAATCGTGTTCATGCTGTTGAACAGGAAATGCGGGCGGATGCGCGCCTGCAAGGCGTCGACCTGCGCCTTCGCTGCCGCGCGCACGCGCTCCTGCCAGAGTTCGCGCACATAGAGGTAGCGCAGCAAGGCGGCTGCGATCAGCGCACAGATCGCGGCATTGCGTGCAGCGAAGCGCAGCACGCTGCCCGGCGCCGACAGTCCGAGCCCGAGTGCCTGGTCGATCGAATGGACCGCCGCACTGCCGAGCGCGGTCGTGACGATCGCGAGCAGCCACGCGACCGTGAAACCGATACGCGTGGGCCAGCGCTCGAGCACGTCGCGCAGCGAGCACAGCACGACGGCATTGAGCAGGGCCAGCCACTGCACGAAGACACTGGCGATGCCGAGTCGGCCCAGCACGCCCTCCCGCGCAGGAGCTTGCGGTGCCAGCGCGAGCACGAGCACGACGAGTTCGGCCACGACCATGACCGCGAACAGCGTCGGCGCGCTGCAGAACCGCGGCAACCAGCGCTGCCCGGCAACCTCGCCCATCGCCCCCTCCTTGCCTGCGCGACCGCGGCGAGTATGCCGCACGCGCGGATCAGCCGGCGAAGCGGCGCGTGAGCCAGCCGCGCAGGTCGACGATCTCCTCGGCGCAGACCTGATGGGCCATCGGGTAGCTGTGCCAGTCGGGCCGGTAGCCGAGGTCGCGCAGCAGATCGCGGGTCATGAGGCCCAGCGCCTGCGGCACGACCGGGTCGGCGCTGCCGTGGCCGATGAAGACCGGCACGTCGGCATTGGCGGCGGCGCGTTCGGCCGGCAGCTTGAGGTGCAGCGGAAGATAGCCCGACAGCGCGACGATGCCGCCGAGCCGCTCCGCATGGCGCAGCCCGGCGGACAGCGCGATGGCGGCACCTTGCGAGAAGCCCGCGAGAATGACGTTCGACGCCGGCACGCCACGTTCGGCCTCGCGGGCGACGAGCGCCTCGACCTGCGTGATCGACGTGCGGATGCCTGGCTCGTCCTGCTTCTGTGCGAGTTCCATGCCCGTGATGTCGTACCACGCGCGCATCGGCACGCCGCCGTTGACGGTGACGGGACGCACGCGCGCATGCGGGAACACGAACCGGATCGGCGGCCAGTCACGCGCGACGAGCTCGGGCACGATCGGCTCGAAATCGTGGCCGTCGGCGCCGAGACCGTGCAGCCAGACGATCGACCAGCGCGGGGTATCGCCCGTGGTCGCTTCCACGCAGGGCAAGGTCATCGGCAGGCTCCCCGGAAAAGCCGCAAGGCTGCACGATCGATGCGGGAATGCCAAGCGCGGCGCTGACTTCCGGCGCATGGGGCGGGCCGGCGGCAGCGGGTATGCTTGCCGTTTTCGCGCCTGGGGAGTCGCCACCGATGCATCGTCTCGCTCTCGCCGCAGCCGTCGCGCTGCTCGGCTTCGTCGCCGCGCCGGCCCATGCCGTGACGCTCGAACAGGCGATGGCCGATCCCGACTGGATCGGCCCTCCCGTCGAAACCCCGTACTGGAGTGCCGACGGCAAGACGATCTACTACGCGCTCAAGCGCAACGGTTCGACGATCCGTGACCTGCGCCGCATCGCGCCCGACGGCAGCGGCGACGCCGTCGTCGAGCCGGCCGCCATGGCCGATGCCGATGCATCCGGCACGGTGTTCGATGCGCAGCGCAAGCGTGCCGCATTCGTGCGCAACGGCGACGTGTTCGTGCGCGACCTCGCCAGCGGACGGCTGCTGCAGGTCACGAAGACGCCGCAGCCCGAAGCCGCACCGCAGTTCTCGGCCGACGGCCGCGCCCTGCAGTACCGCTCGGGCAGCGACTGGTACGTGCACGACTTCGCCGCAGGCGTGTCGGGCCCGGCCGCGATCGTGCGCACCGAGAGGGATCCCGACGCGAAGAAGCCCGACGACCTCGGCGAGCTGCAACTGCGCCTGTTCTCGACGCTGCGCACGCTCAAGGCCGACCGCGAGGCGAAGAAGGCCAACGAGGAGGCGTACCAGAAAGGCGATCCGACGCGCGCGCCGCTGCCGTTCTTCCTCGGCGACGACGTGCGCGTGCAGCGCAGCTGGCTCTCGCCGGACGGCCGTCACCTGCTGCTCGCCACCGCGCCGAAGGGTTACGAGGCCGGCCACGTCGCCAAGCTGCAGCGCTACGTGACCGAATCCGGTTACGAGGAGCAGGAGGACGAGCGCGTCCGCGTCGGCCGCAATGCGCCGGCACCGCACACGCTGTGGCTGCTCGACCTCGCCGCGCACACGCAGGCCAGGCTGGCTTACGCAACGCTTCCTGGCATCGGCGACGATCCGCTGGCCAAGGTGCGTGCCGAAAACGCGAAGAAGCGCGAGGCCGCGGAGAAGTCCGCCGGCACGAAGGACACCGCGTCGAAGAAGGACGCCGACGCGAAAAAGGACAAGAAGGACGCCAAGGCCGAGCGCGCGCTGCTGGTCATGGACGTCGAGTGGGCACCCGACGGCCGCGAGGTCGCCGTGCAGCTCGAGTCGGTCGACAACAAGGACCGCTGGATCACCACGGTCGACTTCGCGAAGAAGGCGCTCGTCACGCAGCACCGCCTGACCGACGAGGCCTGGATCAACTGGAGCTTCAACACGTTCGGCTGGACGCGTGACAGCCGCACGCTGTGGTACCTGTCCGAGGAGAGCGGCTACTCGCACCTCTACGTCAAGGCGCCCGGCGCGAAGGCGAAGGCACTGACCTCGGGCGCGTTCGAGATCTCCGATCCGGTCGAGTCGCCCGACGGCCGCTGGTTCTACGTGCGTTCGAATGCCGAGGCGCCGTATGCGTACGACGTCTACCGCGTCGCGACGAGCGGAGGCGCGCTCGAGCGCGTGACCCACGTGCAAGGCCTCGACGATTTCGCGCTGTCGCCGGACGGCCGCTCACTGGCCGTGCTGCAGTCGACCTCTTACGTGCCGTCGCAACTCGCCGTGCATGCGGTCGACGGCGGCGGCAGCGCACGCGTGCTCACCGACACGCGCACGCCCGAGTACAAGGCGCTGACGTGGCCGAAGCTCGAGATCGTCGGCGTGCCGTCGTCGCACCAGAAGAAGCCGGTCTGGTCGAAGCTCTACAAGCCCGCGGATTTCGATCCGTCGAAGAAGTACCCGGCCGTGCTGTTCGTGCACGGCGCCGGCTACCTGCAGAACACCGAGCTCGGCTACCCGAACTACTTCCGCGAGCAGATGTTCCACAACATGCTCACCGAGCAGGGCTATGTCGTGCTCGACATGGACTACCGCGCCTCGGCCGGCTACGGCCGCGACTGGCGCACCGCGATCTACCGCCAGATGGGCCATCCGGAACTCGAGGACCTCGTCGACGGCGTGAAATGGCTCACTGCCGAACACGGCGTCGACCCCGCGCGCGTGGGCGTGTATGGCGGTTCGTACGGCGGCTTCATGACGCTCATGGCGATGTTCCGCGAACCCAAGGTGTTCTCGGCCGGCGCCGCGCTGCGCCCGGTGACCGACTGGACTTCGTACAACCACGGCTACACGTCGAACATCCTCAACACGCCGCAGGACGATCCGATCGCCTACGAGCGCTCGTCGCCGATCGAGTACGCCGAAGGCCTCGAGGGCGGCCTGCTCATCGCCCACGGCATGATCGACGACAACGTGCTGTTCCAGGATTCGGTACGCCTGTACCAGCGCCTCGTCGAACTGCGCAAGGACGATTTCGAACTGGCCGGCTACCCGCTCGAACGCCACGGCTTCGTCCACGCCGACGCGTGGTACGACGAGTACAAGCGCATCTGGAAGCTGTTCGAGCGCCGCCTCAAGCCCTGAGGCCGGCGCGACGACGCACGGCGGCGAGCGTCGCCGTGCGTCACGCGTTTCAATACGGCGGGTAGCGCTCGAGGAACGCCTCGACATCGGCGCCGTACGCATGGAAATCGAGGCCCCGCACGCCGGCGAGATCGTCGGCGAGCTGCGTGATCACGTCACGCAGCTCCAGCGCCTCGAGCCACCGTGCCGGGATCACGCCCGGGCCGTGCCAGGCGCCGAGGATCTGCCCCGCGATCGAACCGGTCGAGTCGCTGTCGCCGTCGTGGTTGACCGCGCGGACCAGCGCCGCCTCGAACGACGGCGCGACGAGCGCGCAATAGATCGCGATCGCGAGCGCCTCCTCGGCGATCCAGCCCTGGCCGAGCCGCCGGATCGCCACGTCGCTCGGCAATGTGCTTGCCGCGAGCTCGCGCGCGAGGCGCACCGCCGCGAGCGTCTCGGCATGGTCATCAAACGTGACCAGCTGCTGGCAGGCGCGGTCCAGCGCAGCATCCAGGCCCTGTCCTGTGACGAGGTGCGCGACGATCGCCGCAAGCATCCCCGCCGGCAACTGCCCCGTGGGATGACCATGGGTCAGCGCGGCGCACGCGATGCCGAATGCGAAGGCATGCTCCGCGCCGTGCATCACGCCGATCGGTGCCGTGCGCATCACGCCACCGCAGCCCTTGCTGTCGTTGCGCGCACCGCCCTCGCGGTACGGCTCGCGCAGCGCCGACAGGCAGGTGATGCCCGGCGCGCGCGCGGCATGCAGGTCACGCTGAGCGATCAGCCATCCGGTGTCGTCGGACGGCACGCGCGTCTCTTCCTGGGTCGTCAGCCAGCGTTGGTAGGCCAGCCATACCATGTGCGGCAGGTTGCCGATGCCCTTGAGCGAACCACGCGCCCAGCCACGCAACACGCCTTCGACGGTGAACAGCGTCATCTGTGTGTCGTCGGTGATCGCGCCGGGCTTGCCGTACGCAGGCGCAAAATCGACGATGCCAAGTGCGCCGAACGTGGCGCGGATACGCTCGAGGCTCATGAACTCGACCGGCGCGCCGAGCGCATCGCCGACCGCGCCGCCAAGCATGCAGCCGCGTGAACGTGAGGTCAGGTCCATCGTGCTCATCCGTTCCGATATCCGCCATGTCGATCACTGGAGCGAGGCGAAGCCAGAAGGGCTAGTCGCTCCTCACTTGCGTTGCGTGTCCGACTTCACGCGGATCGCCTTGTAGTCCGAGCCTTCGAGCCAGTACGGCCACGCGGTCGAGTCGGCGATCGAGGCGCCGAGGTCGCGCAGCAGTTCGACGTCGGCGGCCTGCGCGTCCATGTCCCAGCTGTCGTCGAACGCGTCGGCGGGCTGGTGGTAGCGATCGGCGAAGTAGGTCGCGCGCGCGGCCTTGCCGGCGGCTTCGCCGCCGTCGACCTTGTCGATGCCGGGGCCGATCGTGATCGCGGGCACGCCGGCGCGCGCGAACGGGAAATGGTCGGCACGGAAGAAGAAGCCGGCCTCGACGTTCGGATCCTGCGCGTAGCGACGTTCGCGTGAGGCGGCGACGCGCGCGAGGTCGTGCTCGAGCGAGACGCGGCCGTTGCCCCACGAGGCGATGTCGTGCGTCGGGCCGTCCGGGCTCAGCATCTCGATGTTGAGGAAGGCCGCCGTCGTCTCGAGCGGGATCACCGGATGCGCGACGTAGTGGTAGGCGCCGAGCAGGCCGCGTTCCTCGGCGGTCGGCGCGAGGAACAGCAGCGTGCGCTCAGGGCGCGGCCCCGCGGCGAACACGCGCGCAAGCTCGAGCATCGCCGCGAGTGCGGTCGCGTTGTCGACGGCACCTCGATGGATCGTGTCGCCCTTCGCATCGGGCTTGCCGATACCGTAGGCATCCCAGTGGCCGCCGTAGATGACGGCCTCGTCCGGGCGCTTCGCGCCTTCGAGCTTCGCGATCACGTTGCGCGTGACCACACGATCGCGCGCCACCGCGAACGCGGCCGAGAAACGCGTGCCGTCGAGCACGACGGGCGTGAAGTCCTTGCGCTGCGCGCGCCGCTTCTGCGCCTCGAAATCGAGGCCCGAACGCGCGAACAGCTCCTTCGCGGTGTCGCGCTGCATCCAGCCGCGCACGCGCACGTGTGCCGTCGCGGCATCCTTGCGCTCGTTGTCGAACAGCGGCGCGATGCCGCCGTTGCGCACGGTCGCCCAACCGTACGCGGCCGGCGCGGTCTCGTGCACGATCAGCACGCCGGTCGCGCCGCGTCGCGCGGCTTCCTCGTACTTGTACGACCAGCGGCCGTAATAGGTCAGCGCGCGTCCTTCGAACGCGCCCGGTTCGGGCGTCTCGAAGTCCGGATCGTTGATGAGCACGACGGCGACCTTGCCCTTGAGATCGACGCCCTTGTAGTCGTCCCAGCCGAGCTGGGGTGCGTGCACGCCGTAGCCGACGAACACGAGCGGCGCGTCGGCGACGTCCACGCGCGGCGCAGGGTTCAGGGTCTGCACGACGATGTCGTCGCCCTGCACGAGGGCGCGGCGCTCCTTGCCATACGTGAAGGCGACGTCGACCGCGCCGTCGATGCGCGACCGCACCACCGGGACATCCTGCGTCCATTTCCCGCCCGGTCCGCCCGGCACGAGGCCGGCCTTCGCAAACTCGTCGGACAGGTAGGCGATCGTCTTGTCCTCGCCGGGCGTCGCCGGCGCGCGTCCCTCGAATGCATCCGATGCCAGCGTGCGGACATGTTTCGCCAGACGCGCGGCCTCGATCGGACGTTTCGTCGGAGCAGCATCGTCCGCCATGACCGACGTGGCGAAACACGCGGCAAGGGACAGCAGGAAGAGTCGGCGCATGAAGGGATCCATCGGTGGTACAGCCGGCAAGCCTACGCCACGGCCGCGCCGGGCACGCGCCTTGCTTGGGCGTGATGACAGGAAAAACCGTCATTTGACGTAAGGAAAGTGTGACGCCGTTCAGGAACGATTCGTCCCCGCGGCGCGAGAATGTTAAGCATGCGTTATTCCAGTGACGCGCCCCATTTGTTATGCTCAACCTGAGGTTGTTTGGATAACCTCTTGCAGGCCAAGGAAATGTCGTCCTCGATGATCGTCCTCATGCTGATCGCCGGCGCGGGCCTCGCCCTCGCTTCGATCCGCCGCATCCCCGAAGGCAAGGTGTATTCGATGCGCCGCCCGGGCGGCCACGTGCGCATGCTCGGCGCCGGTACGCACTTCGTGATGCCGCTCATCGAGCGCGTGTCGCACAAGATCAGCCTCACCGGCACCGCGCTGCCGATCGAAGGCGCCTCGCATGCCGGAGAGCCGCTGCAGGGTTCGGTGTTCTTCCAGGTGCTCGAGCCCGAGCGTGCCGACGTCGTGATCGAGTCGGTCGACGGCCTGCTGCGCGAGCACGCGGCCACGCTGATGCGCAGCCCCGCGCTGCCGGTCGAGACCGCCGAACGCCGCCAGTGGCTCAAGCAGCAGCTCAACGCCGAAGTCCGCGACAGCGGCCTGCTGGTCACCCGCATCGAGCTGCGCAAGGCGGCCTGAGCCGCTCCTCGGCTGGATTTGACCGCCGCGCGCCCCGATACTTGGCGCCCCTTTCGTTTCCGGGCGCCCCATGTCTGAGCGCGAACCGCTGCGACGGCGGCTCGACGCGGGCCTCGCCGCGCTGTCCCTGTCACTTCCCGACACGACCGTCGAGCGGTTGCTCGATTATGTCGACCTGCTCGTGCGCTGGAACGCCGCGTACAACCTGACCGCCGTGCGCGATCCGGCCGAGATGGTCACGCGCCACCTCGTCGATTCGCTGGCCGTGCTGCCCTACGCCGAAGGAGCGCGACTCGCCGATCTCGGCACCGGCCCGGGCCTGCCCGGCATCCCGCTCGCGCTCGCGCGCGCCTACGACGACGTGCTGCTGGTCGATTCGAATGGCAAGAAGACCCGCTTCCTGCGCGAGGCGCTGCGCCGTCTCGGCCTGCGCGAGGCGCGCGTCGCCGAGTCGCGCGTCGAGGCGGTGACCGGCGAATTCGATTGCATCACCGCCCGTGCTTTCGCGACACTGGCGGACATGCTCGACTGGGGCGGCCACCTGCTCGCGCCCGAAGGCCGCTGGCTCGCGCTGAAGGGACGCTTCCCGCAGGACGAACTCGACGGCGTGCCCGCCGGCTTCGTGGTCGAGGACATCCACCGCCTCGACGTGCCCGGCCTCGATGCCGAGCGCCACGTGGTGATCATCAGACGCCGCCGCGACGCCGCGGCGGCAGGGACCGTGCAGCCATGACGCGCATCATCGCGATCGCCAACCAGAAGGGCGGCGTGGGCAAGACCACGACGGCCGTCAACCTCGCCGCGGCGCTCGCCGAGACGCGCCGCCGCGTGCTGCTCGTCGACCTCGACCCGCAGGGCAACGCGACGATGGCCGCCGGCATCGACAAGCGCAACGCCAAGCCGAACGGCTGCGACGTGTTGCTCGAGGAGGCCACGCTCGAACAGGCCATCGTCACCACCGAAGGCGGCTTCGACCTGCTGCCCGGCAGCGGCGACCTGACCGCCGCCGAGATCAAGCTCATGGACGCGCTCGCCCGCGAGACGCGCCTCAAGGAGCAGCTCGCCACGGTCGAGGGCCGCTACCACACGATCCTCATCGACTGCCCGCCGTCGCTGCACCTGCTCACGCTCAACGCGCTGACCGCCGCGCACGGCGTGCTGATCCCGATGCAGTGCGAGTACTTCGCACTCGAGGGCCTGTCGAGCCTGCTCGACACGATCAAGGCCGTGCGCCAGCGACTCAACCCGCAGATCGAGGTCGAGGGCCTGCTGCGCACCATGTACGACGTGCGCAACAACCTCAGCAACGAAGTCTCCGCGCAGCTGGTCAAGCACTTCGGCGACAAGGTGCTGCGCTCGGTGATCCCGCGCAACATCCGGCTCGCCGAGGCGCCCAGCCACGGCAAGCCGATCAACCTCTACGACCGCGAGTCGCGCGGCGCGATCGCCTACCTCGGCCTCGCCGGCGAGATGCTGCGTCGCGAACGCGCACCGACTGCGCCGGTCGCCAGCCAGGAACACGCGTGATGGCAACGAAGAAACGTGGACTCGGCCTCGGCCGCGGCCTCGACGTGCTGCTCGGCGGCGGCGAGCCCGACGCCGCGCCGAACGCCGAGGACGA
The DNA here is from genome assembly GCF_051987395.1 of Dokdonella aquatica. NCBI lineage: Bacteria > Pseudomonadati > Pseudomonadota > Gammaproteobacteria > Lysobacterales > Rhodanobacteraceae > Dokdonella > Dokdonella aquatica. The sequence continues at coordinate 490,533 of NZ_CP197094.1, forward strand.
CACGCTGCGCACCCTGCCGGTGTCGTCGATCGTCGCGGGCAAGTACCAGCCGCGCCAGGTGTTCGATCCCGAGCGCCTCGAGGAACTCGCCGCGTCGATCCGCGCGCAGGGCGTCATCGAACCGGTCATCGTGCGCCCCTCGTCGGGCGGCCGCTTCGAGCTGATCGCCGGCGAGCGCCGCTGGCGCGCCACGCAGCTCGCCGGCCTCACCGAGATCCCGGCGCTCGTGCGCGTGATCGACGACCGCGCGGTCGTCGCCGTCGCGCTGATCGAGAACATCCAGCGCGAGGACCTCTCGCCGCTCGAGGAGGCGCAGGCCCTCGCCCGCCTCATCGAGGAATTCGACCTGACCCACCAGCAGGCCGCCGAAGCCGTCGGACGCTCGCGCGCCGCGGTGTCGAACCTGCTGCGCCTGCTCGATCTGCCCGAGGCGATCCGTGAACTGCTCGAGCGCGGCAAGCTCGACATGGGCCACGCACGCGCCCTGCTGACGCTGTCGGCCGACCGCGCGATCGACCTTGCCACGCAGGCCGTCGCCAACGGCTGGTCGGTGCGCGAGCTCGAGGACGCCGCGCGCCAGAGCTCGGCGCCGGCGCGCCCCGATGCGAAGAAGAAGGCCGCCGCACCGCGCGACGCCGACATCCAGGCCCTCGAACGCGAGCTGGCCGAGAAGCTGTGCACGCGCGTCGCGATCAACCACGGCCGCAACGGCCGCGGCAAGCTCGTGATCCACTACCACAGCGTCGACGAACTCGACGGTGTGCTCGAAAAACTGCGCTGACTCCGACCGATCCACCGTCCCATGCCCGCCCTCTCCGTCGTCGTCCCGGTATTCAACGAACGCGGCAACGTGCCGCCGCTGCTCGCCGAAATCGCGGCGGCGTTGCGTGGCCATGTCGACTACGAAGTGGTCTACGTGGACGACCGCAGCAGCGACGACACGCTGGCCGTGCTGGAAGCCCAGCGCACCATGCACCCCGAGCTGCGCGTGCTGCGCCACGTCAGCCAGAGCGGCCAGAGCACCGCGGTGCGCAACGGCGTCAAGGCCGCGCGCGCACCGTGGATCGCGACGCTGGACGGCGACGGCCAGAACGATCCGGCCGACATCCCCAAGCTGCTCGCGATGCGTGACGCCTCGGACGCGACGATCAAGCTGTTCGCGGGCTGGCGCGTCGACCGAAAGGACAGCGGCAGCAAGCGCTGGGCCTCGAAATGGGCCAACGCGATCCGCTCGCGCCTGCTGCGCGATGCGACGCCCGACACCGGCTGCGGCATCAAGCTGTTCGAGCGCGAGGCCTTTCTCGACCTGCCCTACTTCGACCACATGCATCGCTACCTGCCCGCGCTCATGCAGCGTGCCGGCTGGGAGGTGCGCAGCGTGCCGGTCAACCACCGCCCGCGCGGCGAGGGCGTATCCAAGTACAACAACCTCAACCGCGCCCTGGTCGGCATCGCCGACCTGCGCGGCGTCGCCTGGCTGATCCGGCGCTCGCGCCGCACCGCCGTCGAGGAGCGCTGAGCCGCGCCGCGGCTTGCGGGAACGCGCCCTTTCGGCTATAAAGCGCGGCTCGCTTCGGTTCCGAGCCTGCCCTGCGCAGGCCGGCGTCACCCGATATGTGGTTCGGCACGCCGGTTTCCCGAAGCTCCTCCAGCCACCGCATGGCGCTCCGCGCCGCTGGGCCGTCTCCGTCCTGGCCAAGGTCGGTCACCCGATTCGACGAGGTTCGCATGTCCAAGGTATGCCAAGTCACCGGAAAGAGTTTCCAGTCCGGCAACAGTGTTTCCCACGCCAACAACAAGACGCGCCGCCGCTGGCTGCCGAACCTCCACGAGCGCCGCTTCTGGCTCGTCGGCGAGAACCGCTGGATCAAGCTCAAGGTTTCGAGCCACGGTCTGCGCACGATCGACAAGAAGGGCATCGACGTCGTCGTTGCCGAGCTGCGCGCGCGCGGCGAGAAGATCTGAGGAGTAACTGACCATGGCTTCCAAGCGCGACAAGATCCGCCTCGTGTCCTCGGCCGGCACCGGCCATTTCTACACGACGAACAAGAACAAGAAGACCACGCCCGAGAAGATCGAGATCAAGAAGTACGATCCGGTCGTCCGCAAGCACGTGGCCTACAAGGAAGCGAAGATCAAGTGAAGCATCGCCCACGCGCGCAGCGCGTGGCTTGCGATGCTTCATCCCGGCGCAGGCCGGGATCCCGCTCCTGATCCGGAAAAGCCCGCCTTCATGGCGGGCTTTTTCGTGGAAGGCCCTGCGGCAACCAGGGACGGCAAATCGGGTCAGGTTCATTTGTCCCCGAGCCCCGCCCCGTCCGTGCAGCCTGCACGGACAAATGAACCTGACCCCATTCTTCCAGCCCCACACGCGCATGACCCCGACACACCGCGCGTGACATCGGCTGCGCCTCACTCCATCGGCGTGGTTGCCTGGCTAACCTCGCGGGAACAGGCCCCTGATATCAGCAGCTCACTTGCGCCGAAGCGATGGAACTCCGTTCCATGCCTGAGGGTTCCATTCTCCAGCCCGAAATACAGATACGTCGCCGACACGCTCCCTCCGTCCGCCCTCCTGGCCGGCGAGTAGAACTCCAGCGTGAGCGAAGGCTCGAGATCGGGGATGTCGTGCCACGCCCCCTTGACCTGCACATCGCGCCTGCTCTCGGCAGGGAGACGCTTCAACAGGCACCTCGGGAACACGATGCGCTTCCCGGCGATCGAAAGCTCGACACCGTCGATGCCTTTGCCCGGATCAGCAAAACGCACGGTCATCGACGCAGCCTGGAACCGCTCCGGGAAACCCGTGATGGCACCATCGGGCGCCCACGTGAGCGGCGTGTCCTCCCACGCCGAAGCAGGTGTCGCTACCGTGAAAATCGACATCATCGCGACGGCACGCATCATCAACCGGGATCCCGATGTCATCACGCGCGCCCCCATGCCTGCATGAAGCGCCAGTGTGCACGACAACCGGGGTCAGGTTCATTTGTCCTTGAGCCCTGCCCCTGTCCGTTCGACCTGCACGGACAAATGAACCTGACCCCAATCTTCGTCCTTCGACCTCGCCGATGCCGGACATGGGTCGAGCCCCGTTGGCAAACAAAAAACCCGCCTCGCGGCGGGTTCTTCGTGACACGTCGGCATCACCCTCGCGGGTGACGCCGGTGGTCGATCACCTTCAGGCGTGCGAGCCGCTCAGGTGGTAGCCCTTGAGACGCGCGGCGAAGTCCTGCAGCGCGCGGATGCCGGTCTGCTCGGCCTCGTGGCACCACTGGCGCACGGCTTCCATCATGTCGCCGTTGCGGCTCTCGAGCATCTCGTGCAAGCGGTGGCGGTACTCCATGACGGTCTTGACCGTCGGCGCCTGGCTGACCCACTGGCCCATGCGCTCGCGCGCGTCGGCATCGAGCCAGCGGCCACCGCTGCCGAGCGCGTTGCGCAGCTTGCGCGGCATCGCCTTGAGGCTTGCGCCGGCATGCGCGGCATCCTCGCGCAGCGCGGGCACGATGACGCCGCTGAAGTAGTCGCTCATGACGTGGAACTTGTGCGACACGAGCGCCTTGATCGTCTCGGCGTCCGGCAGGTTCATGTTGGGACGCACGTCGAGCGTCGGCGCGACGCGCATGACCTTGGCGAGGCGGAAGAACTGCAGCACGCGGATCGCGGCCCAGCCGATGTCGAACTCGAAGCGGCGCAGCGAGAACTTCGCCGAGCTCGGGAATGCGTGGTGGTTGTTGTGCAGCTCCTCGCCCCCGATGATGAGGCCCCACGGCGACAGGTTCGTCGAGGTGTCGGCGCTCTCGAAGTTGCGATAGCCCCACCAGTGGCCGAGGCCGTTGACGACGCCGGCGGCCCAGAACGGGATCCACACCATCTGCAGCGCCCAGATCGCGACGCCGACCGCGCCGAACAGCGCGAAGTTGATGAACAGCAGCACGGTCGGGCCCATCGACGGCGCACGCGCGTAGACGTTGCGCTCGATCCAGTCGTCGGGCGTGCCGCGGCCGTACTTCTCGAGTTCCTCGCCGGAGCACATCTCGCGCGCGGCCGTGCGGTAGAGGTCGACACCGTCCCACAGCACCTTGTCGATGCCGTGCACCATCGGGCTGTGCGGGTCTTCCTCGGTCTCGGTCTTGGCGTGGTGCTTGCGGTGGATCGCGACCCACTGCTTGGTGACCATCGCCGTGCTGAGCCACGACCACAGGCGGAAGCCGTGCGCGAGGACCGGGTTGAAGTCGACGCCGCGATGCGTCTGGCTGCGGTGGAGGTACAGGGTCACCGTCATGATCGTCAGCTGCGTGACGAGGACGAAGTAGGCGATCCAGGTACCCCAGGACGCATCGGCGAAGAGTCCGCGCGCGGCGAACGTGATGAGCGAGTCGAGCATGGGCGGCATTGGGTCCCGGTTAAGCGAGCGATGACTATACGCCCCCCTTCGTGGGGCCGCCAGAACGGCATCACAAGTAGGGAAAACCCCGCAGAATCATCGGACTGCGCGCACATTCGCCATACGTGCCCGTAGGGTAGGGGTCCCGTGAGGGGACGGCAGGCTTGCCCTGCCGGCGCCCAGCCGGAACAATCGAGGTCTTATGACGCCCCCCTCCCCTGTCCTCGCGCTGGCGCGCGCCAGCCGTCGCCTGTCCGGGCGCACGATCGTCGAGGACCTGACGCTGGGCGTTCACCGCGGCCAGGTGCTCGGGCTGCTCGGCGTCAACGGGGCCGGCAAATCGACCACGTTGCGCATGATGGCCGGCATGCTCGCGCCGAGTTTCGGCGAAGTCGCGCTCGACGGCGCCGACCTCTACGCCGATCTCGGTCGCGCGCGGCGCGACATCGGGCATCTCCCCGAGGAGCCGCCGCTCTACAACGAGCTCACGGTCGCCGAATACCTCGCGTTCTGCGCGCGCCTGCACGGCTTGCCGGGCAGGAAGGTCGACGAAGCGGTCGACATCGCCATCGCGCGCTGCGACCTCGGCGAGGTGCGTCGCCGCCTGTGCGGGCTGCTGTCGAAGGGTTTCCGGCAGCGTGTCGGCCTTGCCCAGGCGATCGTGCACGCACCACGCCTGATCGTGCTCGACGAGCCTGCCTCGGGGCTCGACCCCGTGCAGGCGTTGCGCCTGCGCGAACTCGTCGCCTCGCTGCGCGCCGACCACGCCGTCGTGCTGTCCACGCACGTGCTGTCGGACGTCGTCGCGTGCTGCGACCACGTCGCGATCCTGCACCGCGGCCGCCTGCGCCACACCGGCGCGCTCGCCGAGCTCGACGACGGCGCCGCCTTGCGCGTGCGCGTCGAACGCGTGCTCACCCTCGCCGACTGGCAGGCGATCCCGATCGTGGCGGGCGCGGCGTCGATCGACGCGCACACCTGGCGCGTGACGTTGCGCGAGGGGGCCGATACCGCGGCACTCGCCACTGCGATCGCCGCACAAGGCTTCGGCCTGCAGGAACTGCGCGCCGACGCGAACGCGCTCGAGGCGATCTTCGTGCGCATCGCCGAAAGCGAGGCGCAAGCCGCATGAGCGCGATCCTGCTCATCGCGCGCAACGAGTGGCGCCGCCAGTTCGTGCAGCCGTTCGCATGGATCGTGCTCGCGCTGGTCGGCGCCCTGCTCGCCTGGCAGTTCCTCGTCGCGGTCGACGTGTTCATGAAGCACGCCGGCAAGCTCGCCTCGACACCGGGTGCGCCCGGTATCACCGAGCTCATCGCGGTGCCGCTGCTGCAGAGTCTGTCCAACCTCATGCTGCTGCTCGTGCCGCTCGCGACGATGCAGAGCCTCGCCGGCGAGCGACGCGCGCACACGCTGCCGCTGCTGCTCGCGGCCGGCATCGGCAGCGTGCGCATCGTGCTCGGCAAGTACCTCGGCGCGCTGTTGCTGGTCGTACTCATCGTCGTGCTCGCGGTGGCGATGCCGCTGAGTCTGCTCGCCGGCACGTCGCTCGACCTCGGCCGCCTCGCCGCGGCGACGCTCGGCGTCGTGCTGCAGGCGTCCGCGCTGACCGCGATCGGCATCGCCTGCTCGGCATGGACCGCGCACCCGGCGCTGGCCGCCGCCGCGACACTCGTCACCGGCAGCCTGCTCGCGATGCTCGACCTCGGTGCACGCTTCCAGGGCGTCGAGAACGCGCTCGTGAACTGGCTCGCGATGTCCACGCACCTCGAGCCGTTCCTGCGCGGCATCGTCTCGAGCATCGCGATCGCCTACTACGTGCTGGTCGCCGCGTTCGCGCTCGCGCTCGCCGCGCGCCGGCTCGACACGCTGCGGACGCGCGCATGAAGGAGCGCTTCGGCAACCTGCTCCACTTGGTGCTGCTGCTCGCGATCGTGCTGCTCGCGGGCTTCCTGAGCACGCGCCACCGCTTCACGGTGGACCTCACGCATGCACAGCGCTCGAGCCTTTCGGAATCTTCGCTGCGCCTGCTCGCGACGCTCGACGGCCCGGTCGAGGTGGTGTCGTACGCGCGCCGTGAAGGCGAGCTGCGCACGACGATCGCGCGCTTCTTCGATCGCTATCGGCGCGCCAAGCCCGACCTCACGCTCGCTTTCGTGGACCCCGACGAGGATCCGGGCGCCGCGCGCGCGGCCGGCGTGCAGGTCGACGGCGAGATGGACCTGCGTTACGCGGGCCGCAGCGAGCGCCTCAAGGTGCTCGCCGAGGGCGATGTCAGCAGCGCGCTGCTGCGACTCTCGCGCGACCGCGCGCGCATCGCGACGTTCCTCGAGGGCGAAGGCGAACGCCGCCCCGACGGCATGGCCAACGCCGACCTCGGCCAGTTCGGCGCGACGCTGCAGGAGCGCGGCATCCGCGCCGTGAACCTGTCGCTGGCCTCGACGCCGCGCGTGCCCGACAACGTCGACCTGCTCGTGATCGCCAACCCGCGCGTCGCACTGCAGCCGCAGCACGTCGCCGAACTCGTCGATTACGTGGAGCGCGGCGGCAACCTGCTGTGGCTGCTCGAGCCTAACGAGAGCGTCGGCCTCGACGCGCTCGCCGAAGCCTTGTCGCTGCAGCTGCTGCCCGGCGTCGTCGTCGACGGCACGAGCAGCAGCTTCGGCATCGGCGACCCGAGCTTCGTCGCGGTCAATCGCTACCCGGAACACGCGCTCACGAAGGGCTTCGAACTCGCGACCCTGTTCCCGCAGCCGGTCGCGCTCGCGCAGCGCATCCCGTCGCGCTGGGCGTTCGCGGCGTTCCTGAAGAGCTCGACGCAGTCGTGGAACGAGGTCGGCCGCATCCCGAAGCCCGGCGAGGCCGACGGCAACGTGCGCTTCGACGGCACCGACGGCGAGACGGCCGGTCCGCTCGACCTCGGCGTCGCGCTCACGCGCCTGTCGCCGAAGCCGGGCGGTCACGAGCAACGTGTCGCGGTGATCGGCGACGGCGATTTCCTGTCCAACAGCTTCCTCGGCAACGCGGGCAACCGCGAGTTCGGCGCGCGCGTGTTCGATTGGCTCCTCGCCGACGACGCCCTCGTCGACGTGCCCGAACGTGCCGCGCCGGACCGCCATCTCGCGCTGTCGGACCTCGCGCTCGCCGCGATCAGCGTCGGATTCCTGGTCCTGCTTCCGGTGCTGCTCGCGATCACCGGCCTCGTCACGTGGCGCGTGCGACGTCGCCGATGATGGGCCGCATCGCGCGCACGAACCTCGTCCTTGCCTGCATCGTCGCCGTGCTCGGCGTGCTCGTGTGGCAGCAGATCGACGGCGAAGTGGGCTCGCGCGAACCTCCACTTGGCGGCAGGCTCGACCCTTCTTCGGTCGATCGCGTCGCCGTGCGCTGCACAACACCTTGCCGTGGGCGCGCGTTCGAACGCGTCAAGGGCCGTTGGCGCATGACCGCGCCGTACGCCATGGACGCCGACGACAAGGCCGTCGATCGCCTCGTCGCGATCGCAGCGTCACCGGTGCGCTCGCGTCGTCCGCTCGCCGACTTCGACCCCGCGCGCGTCGGCCTTGCGTCCCCGCAGTTCACGCTCGAACTCGCCGCGCTGCACTTCGACATCGGCCTCACCGATGCGCTGCGCGGCGATCGCTACGTGCGCTTCGAGGATACCGTCGCGATGGTGCCGGACCGCTTCAGCCCGCTGCTCGCGGCGGCACCCGAGAACGAGCTCGACCGCCACCTCGTGCCGCGCGACGTCGAGGTGACGACGCTGCGCCTCGACGGCGTCGCGCGTCCCGACCTCGCCACCGCATGGCGCGACACCATCGCCGCGCAGGTTGCGCCGCGCGGCGATGCCGAAGGCTCTCCGAACGGCCGGCGCATCGACATCGACCTCGCGGACGGCAGCAGCCTGAGCTATCGCATCGATCGCGAAGGCGACACCTACGTCGCGCGTCGCGCTGAACCCGCGCTCGCCTACGCGCTCGGCGAAGCGCAGGCGCAAGCCCTGCTCGCTTCGCCTCCCTGACGCCGCCATGCCCGAACTGCCCGAAGTCGAGACCACGCGACGCGGCATCGCCCCGCATCTCGTCGGTCGTCGCGTCGTGTCGCTCGCGATCCGCCAGCCGCGCCTGCGCTGGCCGATTCCCGACGCGCTGCGCGAACGGCTGACCGGCCAGCGCATCGACGCGATCGAGCGCCGCGCGAAATACCTGCTCGTGCACGCGGGAACCGGCAGTGCGCTGATCCACCTCGGCATGTCGGGAAGCCTGCGCGTGCTCGACCGCGACGTGGCCCCCGCGCTGCACGACCACTACGACTGGCAGCTCGATTCCGGGAAGATCCTGCGCTACACCGATCCGCGCCGATTCGGCTGCCTGCTGTGGCAACCTGACGGCACGACCCACGACCTGCTCGCCGCGCTCGGTCCCGAACCGCTCTCGGACGCGTTCGACGGCGACCTGCTGTGGCGCGAGGCGCGCAACCGCAAGGCCGCGGTCAAGGTGTTCATCATGGACCAGGCCGTCGTCGTCGGCGTCGGCAACATCTACGCGGCCGAAGCGCTGTTCGCGGCACGCATCCATCCCGCACGCGCGGCCGGTGCGGTGTCGCGCGAGCGCTACGCACGCCTCGCCGACGCGATCCGAACGATCCTCGCCTACGCGATCACGCGCGGCGGTACGACGTTGCGCGACTTCATCTCGCCCGACGGCGTGCCCGGATACTTCGAGCAGGAGCTGTTCGTGTACGGCCGCGCAGGCGAGCCCTGCCGTGTCTGCGCGACGCCGATCCGCGTCGTCGAACTCGGCCAGCGCTCGACGTTCTACTGCCCGCGCTGCCAGCGCTGAGCGGCGCTCACAGCGGCAGCACGGACTGCTGCAGTTCGATCCGGCCTTCGCCCGTGACGATCTTCTTGTACTCGGCGCGGCTCACCGACACGTAGCGGTCGTTGCCGCCGATCTCGACCTGCGGTCCGTCGGTGACGGCGCGGCCGTGCTCGTCGACGCGCACGACCATCGTCGCCTTGCTGCCGGTGTGGCAGATCGTCTTGATCTCGTCGAGGTTGTCGGCCCACGCGAGCAGGTACTGGCTGCCTTCGAACAGCTCGCCGCGGAAGTCGGTGCGCAGGCCGTACGCGAGTACGGGAATGCGCAGGCGGTCGACGACGTCGGTGAGCTGCCAGACCTGCGCCTTGGCGAGGAACTGCGCCTCGTCCACGAGCACGCAGTCGAGCGGACCGCGCGCGGCGATGTCGGCTTCGACGAGCGCGAAGAGGTCGTCTTCGCGTTCGAACGGATGCGCGTTGGCGCGCAGGCCGATGCGCGAGGCGACCACGCCCTCGCCGGCACGGTGATCCAGGCGCGGCGTCACGATGAGCGTGCGCATGCCACGCTCGTGGTAGTTGTACGCGCTCTGCAGCAGCGTCGTGGTCTTTCCGGCGTTCATCGCCGAATAGTAGAAATAGAGCTTCGCCATGCGGTCCCGGCCGGAAGGTGAGGCGCCTGGCCCGGCGGCCGCGCCTGCGTCGGCGCACGCGGCGCGACGGGCGCGACTCTACTGCAAGCGGCCCCGCTCCCGAAGTGCGGTGAGCACGCGATGTCCGATCGGCACGGCAGACGGCGTATCCCGCGTGCCGGCGACATGCCCGTCGCACCGGCGCCCCCTTACCCCCGCAGGAGTCCGCCGCATGACCTCCATGTTGCCTTCCGGCCGCCGCCGCGCGCGCCTCGCCCTTCTCGGCGCCGTGTCGTTCGCGCTGTCGTCCGCGGCGCTCGCCGGCAGCCCGATCACGGCCACGCCGACGAGCCTCGACTTCGGCGAGGTCGAGGTCGGCCAGGCCGCGCCGACGCAGGTCGTGACGCTCACCAACACGGGCACCGTACCCTACGGTCCCGTCCAGGTCGGCGGCGGTGCGCCACAGGATCCTTTCACGGCCGTGCAGTCCTGCCAGGGCGTTACCCTGCAACCCGGCGGCACGTGCACGTTCGAGTACGGTTTCGAACCGACCAGCCCCGGTTCCTTCACAGGCATTTCGGCCTTCGTGATCAGCGACGCGCCGGCCCCGGACGGCGGTACCGCGTTCACGATCACGCTGACGGGCCGCGGCGCGGGTGGTTTCACTGCGACGCCATTGCCTGCACTGTCGACATGGGCGCTCGCGCTGCTCGCCGGCCTCGTCGCATGCGCGGGTTTCGCGGCGACGCGGCGCACCTGACCGCGGGCACATCCGTCGACGCCGCGCAACCTCGTCAGGCGCGCGGCTTCGGGCTAGCATGCGCGGCCTCCCGCCGTTCCGCCGCGCATGAGCCTCAATCCGCCCCAACGCGCCGCCGTCGAGTACTGCGACGGCCCCCTGCTCGTGCTCGCCGGCGCGGGCTCGGGCAAGACGCGCGTGATCACCGAGAAGATCGCCCACCTCGTCAAGCGCCGCAACGTGTCGGCGACGAAGATCGCCGCGATCACGTTCACCAACAAGGCGGCGCGCGAGATGCGCGAGCGCGTCGCGAAGCTCGTGTCTGGGCCTACGGCGGAAGGCCTCACCGTGTGCACGTTCCACGCGCTCGGTCTCAAGTTCCTGCAGCTCGAGCATGCACGCGCCGGCCTGCGCCGCGGCTTCTCGGTGCTCGATGCCGACGACAGCCAGGGCATCGTCAAGGATCTCGCCCCCAAGGGCATCAAGAACGACGCGCTGTTCGCGCTGCAGTCGCTCGTGTCGCGCGCGAAGAACGAAGGCCTCACGCCCGAGCAGGCCGCGATGCGCGCAGGCGGTGCACGCGAGCGCGAAGCCGCGGCGATCTACGACGCGTACCAGAAGCGCCTCGCCGCGTTCAACGCGGTCGACTTCGATGATCTCATCCGCCTGCCGCTCGCGATCCTCGAGGGCGATGCCGAAGCGCGCGGTGCGTGGCAGGAGCGCATCCGCTACCTGCTGCTCGACGAGTATCAGGACACCAACGACGCCCAGTACCGGCTCATGAAGGCGCTGGCCGGCGAGCGCGGCGCGTTCACCGCGGTCGGCGACGACGACCAGAGCATCTACGCGTGGCGCGGCGCGAATCCCGAGAACCTGTCGGAACTGTCGCGCGACTACCCGAACCTGCGGGTCGTCAAGCTCGAGCAGAACTACCGCTGCGCACGGCGCATCCTGCGCGCGGCCAATGCGCTGATCGCCAACAACGACCACCTGTTCGAGAAGAAGCTCTGGAGCGAGCAGGCCGAAGGCGCGCCGATCCGCGTGCTCGAATGCCGCGACGACGAGCACGAGGCCGAGCGCGTCGCCGGCGAGATCGCGCACCTCGCCGAGAAGCACAAGGCGACATGGAGCGATTTCGCGATCCTCTACCGTGGCAACCACCAGGCGCGACCGCTCGAAAAGGCGCTGCGCCTCGCACGCATTCCCTACCACCTGACCGGCGGCACCGCGTTCCTCGAGCGCGCCGAGGTCAAGGACCTGCTCGCCTACCTGCGCCTGATCAACAATCCCGACGACGACGCCGCGTTCCTGCGCATCGTCAACGTGCCGCGCCGCGACATCGGCGCGACCTCGCTCGAGAAGCTCGGTGAAGCCTCCGCGGCACGCCATGTCTCGATGCTGCGCGCGGCGCAGAACGACACCGTGCTCGGCTACCTGTCGGCACGCCCGGCCTCGGCGCTCGCGGGCTTCGTCGACCTCGTGCGCGAGCTCTCGCGCAAGGCGCAGACGATGGCCGCGGCCGATCTCGTCGACGAACTGATCCAGCGCACCGGCTACGCCGCGCACATCGCGACGCAGGTGAAGGAACCCGGCCTGCTCGCGCGCCGCCTCGAGAACCTCAAGGAGCTCGCCGACTGGTTCCGCGCGATGCAGAAGAACGGCGCCACCGGCGACCTCGCCGCGCAGCTCGCCCTGCTCACGCACGGCGACCGCGACGATCCCGGCAATGCCGTGCGCCTCATGACGCTGCATTCGGCGAAAGGCCTCGAGTTCCGCTTCGTGTTCATCGTCGGTGCCGAGGACGGCTCGCTGCCGCACGACGGCGGCATCGAGGAAGGCCGCCTCGACGAGGAACGCCGCCTCATGTACGTCGGCATCACGCGCGCGAAGGAACAGCTCGCGCTGACCTTCGCGCGGCGCAAGCGCCGCTTCGGCGAGATCCTCTCCAACGAGCCGAGCCGCTTCCTCGCCGAGCTGCCGCAGGCCGACCTGCACTGGTCCGGTCGCGATCCGGAACAGGACGAAGCGCAGCGCAAGGATGTCGCCAGCGCAAGCCTCGCCAAGCTCGCCGCGCTGTTCGACAAGTGAGCGCAACGCGCGCATGAAAAAGCCGCCGATCGGGACGATCGGCGGCAAACGTGACGCTGGAGACGGGACACCGCCGGCGCGCGCCGGCGGTGCGTGGAGCACGCGTCAGAAGTCGTAACGTGCGGTCAGACGGAACGAACGCGGCGCCGAATAGCCGAGCTCCATGCCGTAGGCCTGGTTGACCTCTCCACGTGCCTGCGCGTACTGGCTGTTGTAGAAGCCCGGGACCTGGCGATTCAGCGCGTTGAGTACGTCGAGCTGCAGCGTGAGCTTGTTGTCGGCCCAGGTCGGGCGGTACGCGACATTGAAGTTCAACGTGTACGTCCACGGCGCATTGCCGGCCGAACCACGCGGCGAACGGCGGAAGTCGCTCGACGGCGGCGTGTAGTTCGTACTGCCCGGAGCCGTGCCCGACCCGGCCAGGCCGCAGTAGTAGTAGTACGCACCGTTGTAGAGGCCCGCATCGGCAGTCGGATAGTAGCTCGTGCAGTTCCTCGGTCGGCCCGAGGCGATGATCGCGCTGCCACCGGTGCTCCACTCCTCGTTCAAGGTGTAGTAGCCGAAGATCTTGAACTGGTGCGCACGATGGTTCGGCAGGTAACCGTTGGCGCCGTCCATGAGCTGCGGCAGGTCCCAATCCTGGGTGACCGACACGTCGGTCTGGCCGCCGCCGCCGGTGTCGAGATCCGAAGCGAGCTGACCCTCGGTATTGCCGTAGTTCTTCGACCACGTGTACTGGATCTTGCCGTACCAGTTGTCGCTGAGCTGGTGCTCGAGGAAGAAGTCGAGCGCGATGTACTTGCGCTTGAGCTTGGGCAGGTCGAGGTCCGCGGCCGAATAGTGGTGCTGCGCGAAACTGCCATCCTCCTGCTCTTCCCAGAACGTGTTGCCCTCACCCGGGTTGAAGATGAAGCAGCCGCCACCGAGGGCCGGCGTGCAGGTATCGTCGATCGCGCTCTTGAGTTCGCGATGCGTGGCCTTCGCACCCCACGAGTACTGCTCGTTGATCGCGTGCTCGAAGCCGATGATGAACTCGTCCTGGAAGTGCGACTTGAGGCCGATCGCCGCGACCGTGCGCGGATCCGGCGCCTGGCCGCACTCGAGGTTGGGCGCTATCGCGTTCGGATTGCCCGGACAGGTGTAGATGCTGTTCGGATCGACCGGGATGTTGTTGAGGCCGGTCGGCGCACCGGTGACCGGATCGACACCGGTGTAGGTGAAATACTCGAGCGTGTACAGCGAGCCCGACGCTGCACGCAGCGCAACATTGTTCGGCAGCGCGAGATGGTAACGACCACCGTTGCCGAACAGCTTGAGCGACGAGTCGCCGTTGACATCCCACACCGCGCCGACACGCGGCGCCAGCTGGTGGCGCTGCTTGACGTAGGCTTTGCCGTCGCTGGTGTAGTTGGTGAACTGCTCGTTGCGCAGGCCGAGCGAGAGCAGGAAGTTGTCCGAGATCTGCCAGCGGTCCTCGATGAACTGCGCGGCCTGCTCGGTCTTGATGTTGCCAAGCTGCGTGTAGTACTGCTGGCGCACGTAGTAGCCGTCGGCGCCGAAGCCGCCCGCACCGCCCGGTGCGCCGACGCCGTGCCCCGCGTCGATCGCCGCGTTCGGATTGGCCGCGCGCGAATACACCCACACGAAGCCGCCGCCGTACTCCTCGCCCGAGAACGAGGTCGCGTCGTTGCGGTCGTAGCCGATGCGGATCTCGTGGTCGCCGATCACGTAGCCCAGATCGATGCGGCCACCTTCGGTCTTGTCGTTGGCGCCATCGACGCCGATACGCGTCGCGGTCCAGCAGCCCGTGTAGTTGAACTGCGGCAGGCGTGCCGCGGCACCGGCCGAGACGTACGGGCACGACGGGTCGTAGCCCCACGGCGAATCGATGTGGTCGATCTTCTGCTGGCCGTACAGGGCCGACAAGGTCAGGTTGTCGGTGAGGTAGCCCGTGTAACGGACGACGTACATGCGCGCCTTGTCTTCGGTGTCGTCACCCTGGTTCTTCTCGCTGCCGTGGCTGCCGTCGGCGTAGCTGTACGTGTAACCGTCACTCGTGTACTTCGTCACGTCCGAGACCGCGGTGAACTCGAGCGAGTGGTTGTCGCTGATGTTCCAGTCGACCTTGGCCGACCAGCGCGGCTGGTCGCGACGGTAGTCGTAGTAGCCGCCCGGCGTCGTCGGGTTCGCGGTGCGGATGATGCCGACAGCGGAGCCTTCGGTGCGCTGCATCTCGGCATCGAGGCGGATGAACAGCGTGTCCGGCACGATCGCGCCGCCGACGTAGGCGCCCGTCGTGTTGTTCCAGAACTGGTTCTCGTTGCGCTGCTGGTACAGCGTGCCGTCGGTGCGACGCGCCTCGACCGGATGGTCGGGGCCGTAGAAGCCCGTATCGGGGTAGTAGCGGTTGCGCGGGCTCGCGCGCAGGCCTTCGGGCGACCAGATCGTGTAGGCACCGGCCTTCCACTCGTTGGTACCGCGCTTGGTCACGAGGTTGATCACGCCGCCCGTGGAGCGGCCGAACTCGGCGCCGTAGCCGCCGGTGAGGATCTGCTCCTGCGCGATCGCGTCGAACGGAAGCGACGTGAAGCCGATCGACGTGAGCGGATTGGTGACCGGGTAACCGTTGATGTAGTACGCGTTCTCGGACGAAGCCGATCCGCCGAAGCTCGGGATCGTCGTGCCGCTCGCATCGGTGTAGCTGTCGTTCTTGACCACGCCCGGCGCGAGCAGGGCGACGTTGGCGATGTCGCGCGGCACCGAGATGCGGCTCATCGTCTCGGCGGTGAACACGGCACGCGTATCGACCTGCTTGACGTCGACCTGCGGGGTCGCGTTGGCCGTGACCTGGATGCCTTCGAGCTCCTGGACATTGGCTGCGCCACCGAACGAAACCTCGGTGCTGCCTGCGATGACGACGACGACGTCGTCACGAGCGCTCACTTCGGCGCCGTCCTTCTGCAGGATCACCTTGTAGCGGCCCGTCGGCACCGAGAGGGCACGGTAACGCCCGGCGCTATCGGTGGAGAGGGTCCTGGTCTGTCCGTTGTCCAGATTCTGGATCACGATCGTGGTGCCCGGTTCGACCGGAGCGGTTCCGTAGATCGTTCCCGTGACGTTCGACTGCGCGTGCGCAGGCGAGGCGAAACACATGCCAATGGCAATACTCAGCGCAGCGAAGCGCAGCGGCTTGCGGATATTCATCAGTGCTGTCCCCAAAAATGACAGGTTTTCGGTTTATCCGGATGCGATGCGGCCAAGCCGGCTTCGAGGTTCCCAGGCCTCGATCGAGGTGGCATCGATCATGCGGATTCCGCCGCCGGTGAAACCGACGACGATTCGAACCTAGCACAGGGTCACGGAGGAGCAAGCTACGATGCGGGCATCTGCTTATGCCTGACGCGGCGTCGGCCGCCACAACGGGGATCGACCGGTCGTCGTCGCGAAGCGGCTCGCCGTGGCTTTTCAAGCCATTGAATTCAATGAATATTGAAACATGACACGGGATGCCGGAAAATCATTGCATCCGGCACCGGAAGTCCCTCTCGAGGGCCGTCGCCAAGGCTACGACGAGCGTCGTAGATCCACGAAATCTCCACGAATCATTCATGCGCGCATCACATCCGCGCCGGATTCGTCGATGCGCCGCCCCGCCGAAGGCGCGCTCCAGCGCCGCGCCGGGGCAGGCCCCGCCCTCACCTGCGGCATGATGCGGGGACGTTAGGAAGGGAGACGCCGACCTTCGCGGAATCCGCCCTTGCGCAGGCGTCAGATCAGAGATTCGGCCTCGAGTTCGCGTTTGAGCCAGGCGTAGTAGATCGGCGCCGCCACGAGGCCGGCGATGCCGAACGCGGCCTCCATCGCGAGCATCGCGATGAGCAGCTCCCAGGCGCGCGCGCGGATCTGCGTGCCGACGATGCGCGCGTTGAGGAAGTACTCGAGCTTGTGGATCACGACGAGGAAGGTCAGCGCCGCGATCGCGACCCACAGCGACACCGACAGGCCGACCACGAAGATCAGCGTGTTCGAGATCAGGTTGCCGATCACCGGCAGCAGCCCGCACACGAACGTCGCCACGACGAGCGTCTTCGCCAGCGGCAGGTGCACGCCGAACAGCGGCAGCACGACGAGCAGAAAGATGCCCGTGAACAGCGTGTTGATCGCCGAGATCTTGACCTGCGCGAAGACGATGTCGTGGAACGCGGTGACGAGGTTCGCGCAGCGCGCGTTGAGCGCCAGGGCGAGCGGGCCGACCTGCGTGCGTGCCCGCGCACCGTGCAGGGCGAGCATCGCACCGAGGACCATGCCAATGAGCAGGTGGGCGGTGACGCGTGCGGCGTTCTTGCCCGCGACCTGCAGCTGCGCCGCGTGGTCACGCAGCCACGCCATGACCGCGACACGCACTTCCTCGGTGTTGTCGGGCAGGTAGTCGACGACGACGGCAGGCAGCTGCTCGCGGGCGCGCTCGACGAGCGGCGCGAGGCGATCGAACAGCGCCATCGGATTGCCGTGCTCGGTGCCGAGGAACGCGACGGTGCCGACGATGAGCAGCGTGAGCAGGCCGACGACGACGGCCGCGAGCAGCGCGACGATGAGCCAGTGGGCGCGCGCGCCCGGCAGATGACGCTGCAGGCCCGGCGCGAGCACGTTGACGAGCGCGAACACGAGCAGGCCCGCGAGCAGCGCCGGCAGCAGGTGCAGGTAGAGCACGAGCCACAGCGCAAGGCCGGCGAGCACGTAGCTGACGCGCACGAGCTGCGGCGGGGACGTCCAGGTCGAAGGTTGCATGCGGGGTGCCGGGGCCAGTGCGGCGCGCAGTCTGTCAGGCGCCACGCGGCCGCGCCAGCCCGGCAACCGAACGGTCGGGAACCGTAACCTGCGTGTCGTAGACTCGCCGACCCGCCTTGCCGAATGTTCCGGAGAGAACCCGCATGTCCAAGCCGATCACCCTCGTCCTGTTCGCCGCCCTGCTCGCCGCGGGATGCGCGTCCACGCCGTCGCGCGACGCGGCCCCTGCGGTCGCCGCCGAAGCACCGCCGCCGGCGCCTGCCGGCCCGGGCGCCGACGACAACCTCAATGCCGTGTTGTGGACGCAGGCCTCGGTCGAGCGCGACCTCGTGTATCGCGAGGTCTACCGCTCCGCGACGGAGCAGCTCGCCCGTGCGGTCAAAGATCGCCGCTGGGAAGCGCTGCCCGAGGGCGAGCGCAAGACCCCCGTGAAGGGCCTCAAGCCGGCCGTGATCCTCGACATCGACGAGACCGTGCTCGACAACTCGCCGTACCAGGCACGCTTGGTGCGCGACGGCCTGAGCTTCGACGAGTTCACCTGGGCCGAGTGGTGCCGCGAGGAGAAGGCCGAGGCCGTGCCCGGCGCGCTCGCGTTCACGAAGGAAGCGACGCGCCTCGGCGTGACGGTGTTCTACCTGTCCAACCGTGCGCGCGACCTGCGCGAGCCGACGATCGCGAACCTGCGCGCCAAGGGCTTCCCGGTGCCCGAGAACGAGGACGTCTTCCTCGGCCTCGGCACGGTCGTGCAGGGTTGCGAGCAGGACGGCAGCGAGAAGGGCTGCCGCCGCGAACTGATCTCGCGCAAGTACCGCGTGCTCATGCAGGTCGGCGACCAGCTCGGCGATTTCGTCGACGTGCTCGCGAACACGCCCGAAGGCCGCCGCCAAGCCATCGAGCCGTACATGGACTGGGTCGGCGAACGCTGGTTCATGCTGCCGAACCCGACCTATGGCTCGTGGGAGCCGGCCGTGTTCAACAACGACTGGCGCTCGCCGGTCGAGGTGCGTCGCAAGGCCAAGCACGACGCACTCAATGTCGCCCAATAAATCTTTCAAATCATGCGGATGGACGTCGTGAGTTGAAGTATTGCTTTAGGTATAACGTTTAAGTAACATCGTCGCATCGAACAACGACGACGAATGCCGGTTGCGCCCCGGACGTTCCCGCGAAGCAGAACAACACACGATTTCCCCCTCCGGCCTTGCCGGATTCGACCCGGTGGCTTCGCCCCCGGGTTTTCTTTTGCCCGCACGACCGGGCCGTCCCCGGCTGACCGGACGCGGGCGTACTGTTAAAGTCCGCGTCCCCTTCACCCCGTGTACGGACATACCATGTCGAAGATCCTCGCGCGCCTCGCCCTGACCGCGTCGGCCGCCCTCGCCCTCACCGCCTGCGGAAGCGACTCGGCGACCTCGCCCGAAGCCAGCGCCACGCCCGACGCCGCGGTACGGACGTCGGTGGAGCTCGCGCGCAAGAGCGACGTCGCCGGCCTACTCGCGCACGTCCTGCCGCCGGCCGACTTCGCGCGCATCAAGACGGAATGGTCCGACAGCACGCAGAAGACCGAGCCGAGCGAGGAAGACCGCGCGCGCTTCGCGCAGATGATGGGCGAACTGACCGCCCCGGATGCGGAAGATAAGCTCTACGCGCAGGTCGAGCCGCAATTCGCCCAGTTCGACGCGCAGTACAAGGCCCAGCTGCCGGGCATGGTCGCGATGGGCCAGGGTTACCTGCAGGGCATGGTCCAGCAGAACACGCAGCTTTCGGCTGCCGAGAAGGAACAGGCCAATGCCGCGATCAAGGCGCTCGGCGAGTGGGTCCAGAAGACCAATTTCACCGATCCTGCCCGCGTCAAGAAGGCGATCGGCATCGCGGCCGCGACGGCCCGCAAGCTCGAGCTCAAGACCCTCGACGAGGCCCGCGCGCTGACGTTCGACCAGGCCATGCCGAAGCTCACGATCGCGCTCGAAGGCGTCAAGGACATCCTCGCGGTGTTCGATTTCTCGATCAACGACACGCTCGACTCGGTCAAGGCCGAGGTCGCGACGACGGCCGGCGACGCCGCCACGGTCAAGATCGGCTACACGCTGCTCGGCACGCCGCTCGCCACGCAGAGCGAGATGGTGCGCATCGACGACCGCTGGTACGCGAAGGACACGATCGAGAAGCTGCGCGAGCACGCGGCCGAGACGGCCGCGCCGGCCGCGGCACCGCAGTCCTGATGCCTTGCCGTGGTCGCGCCGTCATGCGGCGCGACCACGGATGCACGCGATGCAAGAAGACACGCCTTCCGTCCGCAGCGCCGAACCCGCGCGTGGACCCGCCCTGCTGAATCTCCTCGGCGCGCTGCTGCGGCCGTGGATCCGCATCCGCCGCGAGCCGCGCGAACCGCGCGAGCTGCTGCCCGACGACGAGCGGCCCACGGTTTATGTGGTCGAGCGCTACGGACTCTCCGATTCGCTGATCCTCGAGCAGGCCTGCCGCGAGGCCGGGCTGCCGTCGCCTTACGAAGCCGCGCGCCACGTGCCGATCAAGCGCACGCGCGCGATCGTCGCGGTGACGCCGCGACCGCGCCTGTTCCGCCGTCGTGCGCATCCATCACGCTCCGAGACGCTGAGCCGCCTCGCCGAGGTCGTGCGCGCCGATCCGTCGGCGGACGTGCGCCTCGTGCCGGTCTCGATCTTCGTCGGCCGCGCGCCCGACCGTGAGTCCGGCTGGTTCCGCGTGCTGTTCGCCGAGAACTGGGTCGCCGTGGGCCGCTTCCGCCGCCTGCTCGCGATCCTGCTCAACGGTCGCGACACGATCGTGCAGTTCTCCACGCCCGTGTCGCTGCGCGAGACCCTCGAAGCCGAGGGCGAGGCGGCGACCACCGAGCGCGGCGTGCGCAAGCTCTCGCGCGTGCTGCGCGTGCACTTCCGCCGCGTGCGCACGACGATCATCGGCGCCGACCTCTCGCACCGGCGCACCGTCGTCGACACGGTCGTCGACGCCGACACCGTGCGCCAGGCGATCGAGGCGACCGCCGCGAAGGAGAACCTCACGGTCGAGCAGGCACGCCGCCGGGCACGCGGCTACGCGCTCGAGATCGCGGCCGACTACTCGCACACGGTCGTGCGCTCGATCTCGTTCATGCTCGTGTGGTTCTGGAACAAGCTCTACGACGGCGTGACGATGCACCACTTCGACCGCCTGCGCGCCGTCGCGCCGGGCCACGAAGTGATCTACGTGCCCTGCCACCGCAGCCACATCGACTACCTGCTGCTGAGCTACCAGCTCTACCAGAACGGCCTCGTGCCGCCGCACATCGCCGCCGGCGTCAACCTCAACCTGCCGGTGATCGGGCCGATCCTGCGCCGCGGCGGCGCGTTCTTCCTGCGCCGCAGCTTCAAGTCGAACGTGCTGTACTCGTCGGTGTTCACCGAGTACGTGAGCCAGCTGTTCGTGCGCGGCGTCGCGCTCGAGTACTTCATCGAGGGCGGACGTTCGCGCACGGGACGCCTGCTGAGCCCGCGCGCCGGCATGCTCGCGATGACGCTGCGCAGCTTCCTGCGCGAGTCGCGCCGCCCGGTGCTGTTCCAGCCGGTCTACATCGGCTACGAGAAGCTCATGGAGGGCAAGTCCTACATCGGCGAGCTCTCGGGCAAGCCGAAGGAGAAGGAGTCGCTGCTCGGCCTGCTCAAGTCGGTCAAGGTGCTGCGCCAGCGCTACGGCAAGGTCACGATCAACTTCGGCGAACCGATCGAGCTCGCCCCGCTGCTCGACGAGGTCGCGCCCGCGTGGCGCGATGCGACGACGCGCCCCGACGACAAGCCCGAATGGCTCGGCGATGCCGTCGACACGCTCGCCGATCGCATCCAGGCCAACATCAACGGCGCGGCCGACGTCAATCCGATCAACCTGCTCGCGATGGTCCTGCTCGCGATGCCCAAGCACGCGATGGCCGAGGCCGACCTGCTCGCGCAGATCGACCTGTGCAAGGACCTCCTGCAGGCGATCCCGTACGCCGAACGCGTGACCGTGACGACCATGAGTGCGGCCGAGATCGTCGCCTACGGCGAGGCCATGCAGTGGATCCGGCGCACGCGCCACCCGCTCGGCGACGTGCTCGGCGCCGACGACGAGCAGGCGGTGCTGCTCTCGTACTTCCGCAACAACGTGCAGCACCTGTTCGTCGCGGCAGCGTGGATCGCCTGCTGCTTCCTCAACAACCGCCGCATGGTGCGCGCGACGATGCTGCGCCTGGGTCGCCTGATCTACCCGTTCATCCAGGCCGAGTGGTTCCTGCCGTGGAGCGAGGAGGCGTTCACGGCACGCATCGAGTCGACGCTCGACTTCCTTTGCGCGCGCGGGCTTCTCGAGATCGACGCCGAGGGCCGCATCATCGAACGCGCGCCGGGCCAGAGCGACAGCGCGTTCCGCCTGCGTGCGCTCTCGCACAGCCTGCTGCAGGCGGTGGAGCGCTACTACATCACGATCGCGCTTCTCACCAGCAACGGCCGCGGGACGCTGTCGGCAGGCGAGCTCGAGAACGTCTGCCACCTGACCGCGCAGCGCCTGTCGCTGCTGCAACAGCTCAACGCGCCGGAGTTCTTCGACCGCGCGCTGTTCCGCGGCTTCATCCAGAAGCTGCGCGAGCGACGCGTGGTGTGGCCCGATGCGAACGCGAAGCTCGATTTCGACGACGACCTCGTCGAGCTGGTCAAGGAGTCGCGCGTGATCCTGAGCCGCGACATCCGCCACGGCATCCTCAAGCTCACGGGGGAGAACCGCACGCTCGCGGTGGCCGAACGCGGCGACGCGACCGACGCCTGAGCGCGCTCAGGCGTCGAGATCGGGAATCAGGCGGCTCTCGAGCACGAGGATCGCGTCCTTGATGCGCAACTTGCGCTTCTTGAGGCGCTTGAGCTCGAGTTCGTCGCCGAGCGGGTCGAGGCCGAGGCGCGCGATCGTGTCGTCGAGCTCGCGATGCTCGACGCGCAGGGAAGCGAGTTGGCGGACGGTCGTGGCGGGGTCTTCGGAGAACATGAAGGTCCTTGCTCGGCCCCGCGAGTTTAGCGCCGGGCGATGGGACTGCCCATGGGCGCGCCGGTTACAATCGACGTTCCCGCCCGCCCCGCCGACCATGCCCGCGACCGCACGCAAGTTCGACCACGAAGCCGCCAAGCGCGCCAAGCGCCTGCGCCGCCAGGTCGGCCAGGCAATCGCCGACTACCGCATGATCGAGGATGGCGATCGCGTCCTCGTCTGCCTGTCGGGCGGCAAGGACTCGTACACGATGCTCGACATGCTGCTCGCGCTGCAGGCGAAGGCACCGGTGCGCTTCGAGCTGTTCGCGGTGCACCTGGACCAGAAGCAGCCCGGCTACGATCCCGACGTGCTGCCCGCATGGCTCGAGCGCTCGGGCGTGCCGTTCCGCATCCTCGAGCAGGACACCTACAGCGTCGTCAAGCGCGTGGTGCCCGAAGGCCGCACGATGTGCAGCCTGTGCTCGCGCCTGCGCCGCGGCGCGCTCTACACGTTCGCTGCCGAGCAGGGCTTCACGCGCATCGCACTCGGCCACCATCGCGACGACATCGTCGAGACGCTGTTCCTCAACCTTTTCCACGGTGGCACGCTCAAGGCGATGCCGCCCAAGCTCGGCTCCGACGACGGTCGCAACACGGTGATCCGCCCGCTCGCTTACTGCCGCGAGGACGACATCGCCGCGTATGCCGTCGACCGTGGCTTCCCGATCATGCCGTGCAACCTGTGCGGCTCGCAGGAGAACCTGCAGCGCAAGGCAATCAAGGCGATGCTGCACGACTGGGAGCGCACGAACCCGGGCCGCATCGAGACGATCTTCCGCGCGCTGTCGAACGTCGCACCTTCGCACCTCGCCGATACCGACCTGTTCGACTTCGCCTCGATCGGTTCCCGCGGCGGCGACCCGCACGACGCCTCGGCCTGGCTCGCCGGCGAACCGCACGACGCCTGATCGCTGTTCCTGAGACTCCGCGGCGGCATGCTGCCGCCCTTCCCGACCGCCCTCTTCGACACGGAACCTGCATGTTCTTCCGCAACCTGACGCTTTTCCGTTTCCCCGTAAGCAGCGCCGAGGCGCTCGAGAACCTCGAAACCGACCTCGACGAGAAGCGCCTGCGCCCCTGCGGACCGATCGAGCTGGCCACGCGCGGCTTCGTGTCACCGTTCGGCCGCGAAGCCGAGGAACTCCTGCACCGGGTCGGCCCCTACGCCCTGCTGACCGTCGGCAGCGAGGACAAGCTGCTGCCATCGTCGGTCATCGCGGAGGCTTTGTCGGTCAAGATCGCCGAAATCAACGAAAAAGAGTCGCGTCGAATCGGCGGCCGCGAGCGCAAGCGCCTCAAGGAGGAGGTCGTCTCCGAACTGCTGCCGCGCGCATTCGTGCGTCCCTCTCGGCTTTTCGCCTACCTGGACACCGAAAACGGCTGGTTCGTCGTCGATACGGCCAGCCGCAAGCCGGCCGAGGAGGCCGTCAGCGAGGTCCGCGAGGCGCTGGGCCGCTTCCCGGCCACCCCGATGGCCCCCAACGATTCGCCGCGCGCCCTGATGACGGACTGGCTGGCAAGTGGCAAGCTGCCACCGGGCCTCGCGTGGGGCGACGAGGTCGAACTGCGCGATCCGGCCGAGGCCGGCGCCGTCGTGCGCTGCCGACGCCAGGATCTTGAATCCGACGAAATCAGGGAGCATCTGAAGTCCGGCAAACAGGTGTTCCAGCTCGGCCTGGAGCTCGACGAGCGCATGAGTTTCGTGCTCGGCGAGGATCTGGCCATCCGCAAGCTGCGCTTCCTCGACGTGGTGCTCGACGAACTAGGCGACGACGCCTCCGAGTCGGCCCGCGCGGAGATCGATTCGCGCTTCGCCCTCATGACACTGGAACTGAAACGCCTGTTCGAGAAACTCGACGAACTGTTCGGCCTGCCGAGGCCGGACGAGCGCGACTAGCCCGGAAAACCGCGACGCGGGGTGAGCAGATGGTCCTTGAAGCCGACGACAACTACCTGGAACTGCCCACCCCCGCGGGCGAGACGATCAAGGTCCTGCGGCGCAGCCACCCACGTGCGCGCCGCCTGCGGCTGACCGTCACGTCGGGCGGCGCCCGCGTCACCTACCCCGAAGGCACCCATCCGGCCCAGGTGTTCGCTTTCCTGCGCAAGCACGGCGAATGGCTGGAGCGGAAGCTCGACGAGCTCAACCTCGGCGCCAAGCCGCCGCCGCTCGTGCCGGGCTCGGCCACGGTGATCCCGTTGCGTGGCGAAACGACGCGCCTTTCGTGGCGCGACGGCCCCTACCCGCACATCGAACTCGTCGGCGACCGCCTCACGATCACACTGCCGCGCCCGCACCGGCGCGCGGTCGAGGCCGCGCGCGGCCTCATGCGCAGCTTCCTCGAGGCACAGATCCGCCGGGATCTCTCGCGCTGGCTCGCACGCTACTGCCCGATGCTCGGCATGGCACCGACCGCCGTGCGCGTGCGCCCGCTCAAGAGCCTGTGGGGCAGCCTCGACACGCGCGACCGCGTCACGCTCGACCTCGCCCTCGCGCTCGCGCCGCCTGCGGCGCTGCGCTACGTGGTCGTCCACGAGCTCTGCCACCTGCGCATCCGCAGCCACTCGCCGCGCTACTGGGCGCTGGTCGAATCGCTGCTGCCGGACTGGAAGGAACAGCGCGACTGGCTGCGCCTCAACGGGCAGGCCCTCAAGGCCGAACTCGACCGCCTCGTCAGGGGCTGACGGCGTCCGCGCCGGGCAGCGCCCGGCGATCGAGGAAGTCCCGCACGATGCCTGCGACCGTATCGGCGTCGTCGAGATGCAGGTGGTGGTGGCCCGGCAACGTCACGACCTCGATGCCGGCGACGCGGCACGCACGCTCGCGCATCGCCTCGCGCGGCAGATAAGGCGCGGCCGGATCGGCCAGCAGGAGCAGGGTCGGCGCGCGGATGCCCGCGACGATCGCGAGAGCCTGCTCTTCGGTGAAGCGCTGCAGGCCCGACCAGGTCAGGCGCGGATCCGACGACCAGACGACACCGTCGCCGTCCGGCGCCGCACGCGTGCCGCGCTCGACGATGAGCCGGGCCGCTTCACGCGAGAAACCGCTCACGCGCTCGCGCACCGCGACGACCTCGTCGAGCGTCGCGAACACGCGCAGCGGCCGTGACGCGGCGGTGCGAGCGGCCAGCCCTTTTGCTAGCTGTTCGAGGGCGCCCTCTGCGGGTGCGGTCACGGGACCGAGCCCCTCGATCAACACGACGCGTCCGACACGTGCCGGCGCGATGGCGGCGTAGGTGCTCGCGAGCGTCGCGCCGAGCGAATGCCCGAGCAGGTCGACGCGCGATCCGCCGAGCGCATCGACGACGCCGTCGATGTCGGCGAGGTAATCCGCCCACGCGTAGCCCGTGCCGGCGGCGCGATGATCCGAACGACCGTGGGCGACGAGATCGACCGCGACGACGCGGCGTCCGAGCCGCGGTGCGAGCCTCGCGAAAGACGCCGCGTTGTCGAGCCAGCCGTGCAGCGCGAGCAGCGGCGGCGCATCGGGATCGCCCCACTCGAGCGCCGCGAGCGACAGGTCGCGCAGCGTGAAGCGACGCTCGCGCGGCGTGCCGCTCACGACGCGACCGATGGCATGCCGGGCCAGCCCTGAAGATGACGCGCGACCAGTGCCTGCAACGCCGCGACCTGCCCGGGCGAATCGTTGAGCGAAGGGATGTAGGCGTAGCGTTCGCCGCCTGCGGCGAGGAACGTGTCGCGCCCGGCCATCGCGATCTCCTCGAGCGTCTCGAGGCAGTCGATCGAGAAACCCGGACACAGGATGTCGATGCTGCGCACGCCCTCGCGCGGCAGTGCGGCGAGCACATGATCGGTATACGGCGACAGCCACGGCTCGCGACCGACGCGCGACTGGAAGCACACCACCATCGCGTCCGTGGCGAGACCCAGCCGTTGGCGCAGGCCTTCGGCGGTGGCCTCGCACTGCGAGCGGTACGGATCGCCGTTGCGCACGTAGCGCTCGGGGATGCCGTGGAACGACAGCACGAGGCGCTCGCCGCGGCCTCTCGCTGCCCAGTGCGCCTCGACGCTGCGCGCGAGCGCGTCGAGGTGGGCGGGATCGTCGTGGTAATCGTTGACGAAGCGCAGTTCGGGCGGCACGCGCCAGCCGCGCAGTTCCGCACCCACCGCATCGAGCACCGAGGCTGCCGTGGTCGCCGAGAACTGCGGGAACAGCGGCACCACGAGCAGCCGCTGCATGCCCGCCGCGGCGAGCTCGCGCATGACGGCCGGAATGGACGGGTTGCCGTAGCGCATCGCGTGGCGCACGACCACATCGTGTCCGGACGCGCGCATCGCGGCATCGAGCGCGTCGGCCAGCGCCCGCGTGCCGGTCTGCAGCGGCGAGCCCTCGGGCGTCCACACCTTGGTGTAGGCGTGCGCCGATCGGCCCGGCCGGATGCGCAGGATCACCCCGTGCAGGATCAGCCGCCAGAGCCAGCGCGGCATCTCGACGATGCGCGGATCGGCAAGGAATTCAGCGAGATAGCGACGCACCGAACGGGCATCGGGACCATCGGGCGTACCGAGGTTGGCGAGCACCACGGCGGTACGCCGGGGCATCGGCGGTGCGGGAAACGAGCGGTAGCGGGTCATGCCTGGCAGGATGGCTCGGTGGGACGATCGCGCGAACGATCCCGGCCGCCTGCCGACGCCTTGTCGCGGGGGCGGAAGCTGCTAGACTCGGGATCGCTCTACACGGATCGTGGGGCTGACGACAACCATAACGATAACATCGCCGCCCATGCGCACGTCCGCCTGCCTCATCGCAGCAGTGCTTGCTGTCGCTTCGATTTCCGAAGCGCGGGCGGAGCCGATCGCCTACGGCATCGCCTTCGACGAGCTCTACCGCATCGACCTCGGCACGCGCCAGGCGACGTTCGTCGGCGTCGCCGGCAACTATGCCGGCTCGCTGATCGGTCAGGTCTCGGGGCTCAGCTACGGGCCGAACGGCCAACTCTATGGTGTCGCCGGCACGCACAAGGCGCTCGTCCGCTTCAATGCCTCGACCGGCGCGGCCACCTACGTCGGTTCCCTCGGCGTCAGCGGTTCGGGCAACCAGGGCGCACTCGATCTCGCACTGACCTACGGTTGCGAAGGGTCGTTCTGGATGACCTCCGCGATCACGCGCGAGCTCTGGAAGGTCGACCCCGGCAACGGCGCCGCGACGCGCGTCGGCAACCTCGGTCGCCAGATCAGCGGCCTCTCGGTACGCCAGGGCATCCTCTACGGCACCGGCATCAATGCCGATGCGGGCCTCTACACGATCGACCCGACCACCGCGCAGGCCACGCGTGTCGGCGGCTACGGCGGCGCCACGCCGCCCTGGGTGGAGATCGACCTCGACGGCGCGGACACCCTCTGGTCGGTGCTGAGCTACAACCCGCCCGAAGACCGCATGTGGAACGACATCGCGCGCATCGATCCGGCCACCGGTGCGATGACCAACCTCGGCCAGCTGACCGGTCCCTCGCGTCTGCGCTATCTCGGCATGCGCGGTCTCGCGGTCGGCCCGAACACCTGCGAGCGTGGCGACCCGGACCCTGATCCGGATCCGCCGGCCACGCCCGCGACGCTCCCGGTCCGTTCGCCGGCCGGACTCGCCCTGCTCGCCTTCGGCCTGCTCCTGCTCGCCGGTCGCACGCTGCGGCGTCGCTTTCCCTGAAAACCTTCATCGCGCGCTCAGGCGCGGCTGGTAGCGTATTCAGGTTGCCCACTGGAGTTCGTCCATGACGCCCATCCGTCGCCTCGCCGCCGCGGCCCTCGCCGTCTCCTTCGTCGTCGCACCCGCCGCCCATGCGGGCGAAGCCGAACTCAAGCGCGCCGAGAACGCCGTGCGCGTGCTCAACGAGATCATGCAGGCCCCCGACAAGGCGATCCCGCGTGACCTGCTGCAGAGCGCGCATGCGATCGCGGTGATCCCCGACGTGATCAAGGCCGGCTTCGTCGTCGGCGGACGCCGCGGCGAAGGCGTGGTATCGGTCAAGTCGCCGGACGGCACGTGGTCGAACCCGAGCTTCGCGAACATGACCGGCGGCAGCGTCGGCTTCCAGGCCGGCGTGTCGTCGACCGACGTCGTGCTTGTGTTCCGCACCCAGCGCGGCGTCGATTCGATCGTGCACGGCAAGTTCACGCTCGGCGCCGACGCCTCGGCCGCGGCCGGCCCGGTCGGCCGCACCGCCCAGGCCTCGACCGACGCCCAGCTCAAGGCCGAGATCTACTCGTATTCGCGCTCTCGCGGCCTGTTCGCGGGTGTCGCGCTCGACGGATCGGTACTTTCGATCGACAACAAGGCCAACCAGGCCGTGTATGGTGACGGCGTGACGCCGCGCCGCATCTTCGAGGGCGGCGTCAACGACGTGCCCAACGCGGTCGTGGATTTCCGCGATCGCCTGGAAGAGTACACTGCGCAGTAACGGGCGCGCGGCTCCGATCGCGCCGCTTTCCCTATGGAGTGATCGGTAATGGGTGGTTTCAGCATCTGGCATTGGATCGTCGTCCTCGTCATCGTGGCGCTCGTGTTCGGCACGAAGAAGCTGCGCAACATCGGCGGCGACCTCGGCTCGGCGATCAAGAGCTTCCGCAAGGGCCTCAACGACGGCGAAGAGGACAAGCCCTCCGAACAGCTCAAGGCCGACCCGCCGGCCGTCGCCTCGCAGAGCGAGCGCGACAAGGACCGCGTCGGTCAATAAGGCCCGGCGATGTTCGAGCTCAGCTTCGGCAAGATGGCGCTGATCGCGGTGGTGGCACTGCTCGTGCTCGGCCCCGAGAAGCTGCCGGGCGCGGCGCGCACCGCCGGCGCCCTGCTTCGCCGCGCGCGCAATGCGTGGCAGGGCGTGCGCTCCGAGATCGAGCGCGAACTCGCCGCCGAGGACGTGCGCCGCACGCTCAAGGAAACCGGCCACCACGCGAGCATGGGTGAGGATTTCAAGCGCACTGCCGACGACCTGCGCGACGCGGTCGAAGGCAAGCCCCGCCGACCGGCCGACCATGACGGGAACTGACGCCTCGCAGGACGGCGAGCAGTCCTTCCTCTCGCACCTGATCGAACTGCGCGCACGCCTGCTCAAGGCCGTCGTCGCCGTGCTCGTGCTGCTCGCGGCGCTGATCCCGTTCGCGAACAAGCTCTACGGCATCCTCGCGATGCCGCTGCTCGAGAAGCTGCCCGCCGGCGGCGCGATGATCGCGACCGACGTCGCCTCCCCGTTCTTCGCACCGCTCAAGCTCGCGTTCTTCGTAGCCGTCGTCATCGCGATGCCGGTGATCCTGTACCAGCTGTGGGCGTTCGTCTCGCCGGGCCTCTACAAGCACGAGAAGCGCCTCGCGGTGCCGCTGCTCGTCTCGGCCGTGCTGCTGTTCTACATCGGCTGCGCGTTCGCGTACTTCCTCGTGCTGCCCGCGATCTTCACGTTCATGACGAGCATCGCGCCGGCCGGCGTCGCGGTCATGCCCGACATCAGCCGCTTCCTGGATTTCGCGCTGATCCTGTTCCTCGCCTTCGGCTGCTGCTTCGAGGTTCCGGTGGCGCTCGTCATCCTCGTCTCGATCGGCGTGGTGACGCCTGCGCAGCTGGTCAGCAGCCGGCCCTACGCGATCGTCGGCGCCTTCGTGATCGCGGCGATCCTGACGCCCCCCGACGTGCTCTCGCAGCTGCTGCTCGCGGTGCCGATGTGCATCCTCTACGAAGTCGGCATCATCGCGGCGCGGGCAGTCGCGCGGCGCCACGACACGCCCGCCGACGGCAGCGTCGCGCGGCGCAGCGACGGGACGTGAGCGCCGCCCGAGCCTGAACGGCGCGCATCGCGCATCGTCCGGTTCGGCCATCCATACGCCCGACATGCGGCCGTTGCCTTATCGTAGGCACGCCCAGCCTCCCCGCGTGCCGGCACTGCCGCGGCGCCATGGCATCCGCTTCGACTCGCCACCGCGAGCGACGCATCGCTCGAATACGGCGTTAATTCACAAAAACTTACCCCGTTCACCTGCGGAGCGTTGGCTTCGCCACGGTTCGCTTGACTACACTTGTGTACGCGATGAAAAGGATTACATCGCGCCAAATCAACGTTTCACGAGACCCACAAGGGGGAAAGATCCTGATGGCTGCCAAGAAGATCATCGTCGAAGAAGACGCGCGCGACGCCAGTCTGCGCGTGTCCAAGCGCATCCGCGACGGCCTCAAGGCCGCAGCGGCCGTGATGGGCCGTCCGCTCTACGACGTCACCAACGAAGCGATCAACACCTACCTCGCCAGCCTCAAGCTCGGTGACCCGCTGCAGGCGATCCGCCGCAGCTCGGCGAACGCCGCGCGCCGCCAGGCCAAGTAAGCACCTCCATGGCACCACCGGCGGTGATCCGCCGGTGCAGGCCTATTCCACCGGCGGCAGCACGTTCATGACCTCGCGCAGCGTCGTGATGCCGCGTGCGATCTGCGCTGCAGCGGATACGCGCAACGGGCGCATGCCATCGGCCAGCGCCGTCTCGCCCACGCGCGCGAGGTCCATGCTCGGCTGGATCAGCGCACGCAGCGCCGGCGAAATCCTCAGCATCTCGTAGATGCCGGTACGCCCGAGGAAGCCGGTCTTGCGGCACTCCAGGCATCCCTTCGGACCGAACGTGCGCTCCGGCAACGGCAGCGTCCAGCGGTGCGTGAGCGCGGCCCAGCCGCGCACGTCGAGCGGCACCTCGACCTTGCAGTGCGGGCACAGCGTGCGCACGAGGCGCTGCGCGACGATGCCGGTCAGCGTCGACTGCAGCAGGTAGTTCGGCACGCCGAGGTCGAGCAGGCGCGTTAGCGCGCTCGGCGCGTCGTTGGTGTGCAGCGTCGACAGCACGAGGTGGCCGGTCAGCGAGGCCTGGATCGCCATCTGCGCGGTCTCGAGGTCGCGGATCTCGCCGACCATGATGATGTCGGGATCCTGGCGCATCAGCGTGCGCACGCCGGCCGCGAAATCGAGATCGATCGCGTTGTGCACCTGCATCTGGTTGAACTCGGGGCTCACCATCTCGATCGGATCTTCGACCGTGCAGACGTTGAGATCCGGCGTCGCGAGCACCTTGAGCGTGGAGTACAGCGTGGTCGTCTTGCCCGAGCCGGTCGGACCGGTCACGAGCACGATGCCGTGCGGACGCTCGACCATCTCGCGCCAGATCGCCTCCTCGCCGTCGGAGAAGCCGAGCTGGCGGAACTCCTTGACGACGATGTCGGGATCGAAGATGCGCATGACGATCTTCTCGCCGAACGCGGTCGGCATGCTCGACAGGCGCAGCTCGACCTCGCGCCCACCCTGCGAGCGCGTCTTGATGCGGCCGTCCTGCGGCCGGCGCTTCTCGGCGACGTCCATGCGCCCGAGGATCTTGATGCGCGAGGTCACCGCGGTCATGACCGGCGTCGGCAGCTCGAACACCTTGTGCATGACGCCGTCGATGCGGAAGCGGATCGGGCTCGAATCGCGGCGCGGCTCGAGGTGGATGTCCGAGGCACGCTGCTCGAACGCGTACTGCAGCAGCCAGTCGACGATGTGCACGACATGGCGGTCGTCCACGCCGAGCTCGCCGGATTTGCCGAGCTCGACGAGCTGCTCGAAATTGAGGATCGCGCGGCCGTCGTTGGCGTCGGCCTTGGCATCCTTCGCGCGCTGGATCGAGCGCTGCACGCCCCACCACTCGGTGAGATAGCGGTTGACGTCCAGCGGGCTCGCGACCATGCGCTGGATGTCGCGGCGCAGGATGTGGCCGAGATCGGCCATCCAGCGCGTGTCGAACGGCTCCGACGTCGCGAACACGACCTGCATCTCGCTGACCGCGACGGGCAGGATGCGATAGCGCTGCGCGTACGCGTGGCTCACCACCGCCGTGACCGCGGCCACGTCGATCTTCATCGGATCGATCTTGAGGTACGGCAGGTGCGCGCGACCCGCCAGCCACTGCGTGAGGCTCTCGACCGTGAGCGGCTTGCCGTTGCCTGTGCCACGCGCATCGACGAGCTTGAGGTTGGCCACGAGCACGAACGGGTGCAGCTCGAGCTTGCCGCGCGCCGTGCGCACCTCGGCGCGCACGCGCCTGGCATCGTCATCGCCGAGCAGGCCGTCCTCGACGAGTGCCGAGAGCACTTCCTCGAGGTCGATGCGGTGGTGGGCGCCGAGCAGGGACGCCGGCGCGGCAGCCGCGACGACGGGACGGGCGGGTTCGATGGCCATGCCGCGGAATCCGTTGGAGAGCGTCGGGTGACCGCTATACTAGCGCGCTTTTCCCACGCAACCGTGAGCCAGCGCATGGCCGGACCCAGCTTCCAGGACGTCATCCAGATCCTCAACCGCTACTGGGCGGAGAAGGGCTGCGTATTGATCCAGCCATTCGACACCGAGGTCGGTGCGGGCACGTTCCATCCCGCGACGTTCCTGCGCGCGCTCGGTCCCGAGCCCTGGGCCGCGGCCTACGTGCAGCCTTCGCGCCGTCCCACCGACGGCCGCTACGGCGACAACCCGAACCGCCTGCAGCATTACTACCAGTACCAGGTCGTGCTGAAGCCGAATCCGGACGACATCCTAGACCTCTACATCGGCTCGCTCAAGGCACTCGGCATCGACCCGCTCGTGCACGACCTGCGCTTCGTCGAGGACAACTGGGAATCGCCGACGCTGGGCGCCTGGGGGCTCGGCTGGGAAGTCTGGCTCAACGGCATGGAGGTCACGCAGTTCACGTACTTCCAGCAGGCCGGCGGCCTCGAGTGCCGCCCCGTCACGGGCGAGATCACCTACGGCCTCGAGCGCCTCGCGATGTACCTGCAGAACGTCGACAACGTCTACGACCTCGTCTGGACCGAAGCGCCGCACGGCACCGTCACCTACGGCGACGTATTCCACCAGAACGAAGTCGAGCAGAGCACGTACAACTTCGAGCACGCCAACGTGCCGAAACTGCTCGAGTGGTTCGACACCTGCGAGGCCGAGGCGAAGAAGCTCGTCGAGGCCGGCTTGCCGCTGCCCGCCTACGAGCAGGTCACCAAGGCCAGCCACACGTTCAACCTGCTCGATGCGCGCCGAGCGATCAGCGTGACCGAGCGCCAGCGCTACATCCTGCGCGTGCGCACGCTCGCACGCGCGGTCGCCGAGGCCTACCACGCGCAGCGCGAGAAGCTCGGCTTCCCGGGCCTGCGCAACAAGAAGGAAGCCGCCTGATGGCGACGGCGACGAAGAACCTGCTCATCGAACTCGGCACCGAGGAACTTCCGCCGAAGGCACTCGACGAGCTCGCCGCGGCGTTCACCGCCGGCATCGTCGACGGCCTCGCGCGCCGCGGCGTGGCGACCGGCGGCGACGCCACCACGTGGTGCTCGCCGCGCCGCCTCGCCGTGCTCGTGCCGGGCGTCGCCGTGGAGCAGCCCGACCAGATGGTCGAGCGTCGCGGTCCCGCCGTGTCGGCAGGCCGCGACGCGAACGGCGAACCGACGCGCGCGCTGGTCGGTTTCGCGCAGAGCTGCGGCGTCGACGTGGCCGCACTCGAGATCGTCGAGACCGACAAGGGCGCATGGTTCGCGCACCGTGCCGAGAAGAAGGGCGAGCCGACCGCGGCCCTCGTGCCGGCGATCCTCGCCGAGGCCGTCAAGGCGCTGCCGATCCCCAAGCCGATGCGCTGGGGCGCGCACGAGCACGCCTTCGTGCGCCCGGCGCACTGGCTCGTCGTGCTGCACGGTGCCGACATCGTCGACGCCGAGCTGTTCGGCCTGCGCTCGGGCCGCCAGTCGCGCGGCCATCGTTTCCATCATCCGCAGCCCGTGCACGTCGTCGATGCCGACGCCTGGCTCGATGCGCTGCGCGCCGCGCACGTGCTCGCCGATCCGGCCGAGCGCCGCGCGCGCATCCGCGACGAGGTCGCACGCGCAGGCCATGATGTCGGCGGCGTCCCTCGCCTGTCCGACGACCTGCTCGACGAGATCGCCAACCTGACCGAATGGCCGGTCGCGATCGCCTGCCGCTTCGAACGCGCGTTCCTCGAGGTGCCGCAGGAAGCGCTCGTCACGACGATGGAGACGAACCAGAAGTTCGTGCCCGTGTTCGATGCCGACGGCCGCCTCACCGAGCATTTCATCGGCGTCGCCAACATCGTGTCGTCCGATCCCGCCGAGATCCGCAAGGGTTACGAGCGCGTCATCCGGCCGCGCTTCGCCGACGCGAAGTTCTTCTACGACGAGGACCGCAAGCAGACGCTCGCGTCGTACCAGGACACGCTCGGCTCGGTCACCTACCAGCAGTCGCTCGGCAGCGTGTGGGACAAGAGCGTGCGCGTGGCCGAGCTCGCGCGCGTGATCGCCAACCGCGTCGGCGTCGATGCCGGGCTCGCCACGCGCGCGGCCGCGCTGTCCAAGTGCGATCTCATGACGCGCATGGTCGGCGAGTTCCCCGAGCTGCAAGGCATCATGGGTCGCTACTATGCGTCGCAGGGTGCATCGCCTGAACACGCCGAGGTCGCCGCCGCGCTCGATGCGTTCTACCAGCCGCGCTTCGCGGGCGACGCGATCGCCGCGGGCGGCGTCGGCCGCGTGCTCGCGGTCGCCGAGCGCCTCGACACGCTCGCCGGCATCTTCGCGGTCGGCCTCAAGCCGTCCGGCAACAAGGATCCGTTCGCGCTGCGCCGCGCCGCGCTCGGCCTCGCGCGCACGCTGATCGAGGGCGGGCTCGATCTCGACCTGCGCGCCGCATTCGACGAAGCGCTCGCGCAGTTGCCCGAGGCGGCCCTCGTCGCGGGCCTGCCCAAGGGCAAGGACGGCAAGGCGCCGCCGCTCGACGCGGGTGCACGCCGCGCCGCACTGGCCGACGAGCTCTACGCGTTCGTGTTCGACCGCCTGCGCGGCTACGCCGCCGACAACGGCATCGGCACGGAAGCCTTCGAATCTGTGCGGGCCCTGTCGCCCACGTCGCTGCTCGATGCCGATCGCCGCATGCGTGCAGTCGTCGAGTTCTCGCGCCTGCCCGAGGCGCAGGCGCTCGCGGCGGCCAACAAGCGCACCGGCAACCTCCTGCGCCAGGCCGGCGGCAGCGTCGGTGGCGACATCGATGCGTCGCGCCTCGTCGAGGACGCCGAGCGTGCGCTCGTCGACGCGCTCGCGCGCGCGGAAGCCGATGCAGCGCCGTTCCTCGCCGCGAACGACTACGTCGGCCTGCTGAGCCGACTCGCGACGCTGCGCGAGCCGGTCGACCGCTTCTTCGACGGCGTCATGGTCATGGCCGACGACGAGGCGGTGCGCCGCAACCGCCTCGTGCTGCTGAGTCGCCTGCGCGCGCTGTTCCTGCGCGTGGCCGACATCTCGCTGCTGCCGTCCGCGGCAGCGTGACGGTGGCCGCGGCGCACGGGGCCCGCCTCGCGTAGACTGGGCGGAAGGGGTCAGGGGCACGGGGGAATACGGTCGATGAGTCCGAGCGACAACGACGCAAGCACCACGCAGCGCCGCACGATGCGTCCGCATCGCAGCGTCGGCGCGGGTCATGTGCCGGCCTGCCTCGTCGTGCTGCAGGGCCAGCGACTCGGCCAACGCATCGACCTCGCCGACGAGGGCCTCATCATCGGCCGCTCGCCCGAGGCCGATTTCCAGATCCTCGAGCGCAGCGTGTCGCGCGAGCACTGCCGCATCTCGCGCGAGCCCGCGGGCTACCGCATCAAGGACCTGGACTCTACCAACAAGACCTTCCTCAACGACCAGCCGATCATCGAGGCCGAGCTCAAGGACGGTGACCACATCGCGGTCGGCAGTTGCGTACTCAAGTTCATGGACCGCTCGTCGGTCGAGGCGCGCTACCACGAGGAGATCTACCAGCTCGCCACGGCCGACCCGCTGACCGACCTTTACAACCGTCGCCAGTTCCTCGAGCTCATCGAGAAGGAACTCGCGCGCGCGGCCAACCACAAGCGCCCGCTGACGCTGCTCATCATCGACCTCGACCACTTCAAGCCGATCAACGACCAGTACGGCCATCCGACCGGCGACGCCGTGCTCAAGAAGGTCGCGCTCGTGCTGCGCGGCCATGCGCGCGAGGAGTTCATCACCGCGCGCATCGGCGGCGAGGAATTCGCCGTGGTGCTGCCCGAGCACGACATCGCCCAGGCGGCCGCGTTCGCCGAGTCGCTGCGCGAGGCGATCGCGACGCTCGACCTCGCAATCCCGAACGGTCCCTCGCGTGTCACCGTGAGCATCGGCGTTGCGGCGTGGCAACGCGGCATGCTCATCACCGGTGACCTCATGCGTGCCGCCGACCAGCAGCTCTACCGCGCCAAGCAGGGTGGCCGCAACACGGTGCGCTGGGCCGGGATCTGAGCGTACCGGCTCAGGCCGGCGCACGCGCGAGCGCGAGCACGCTCGCGTCGTCGTCGATGACCGCACCGGCCGCGTGGCGCTCGAGTGCGGCCCACACGGCCTCGACGAGTTCGCGTGGTGACGGCATGCCGATACCGGCCGCGACCAGCGCGCCACGGCCCCACTCCTGGCCGTCCGGCGCACGCTGCTCGACGAGACCGTCGCTGTGCAGCAGCAGGATCTCGCCGTGTTCGAGCACGAGCGTCTCGTCCTCGAACATGGCGCCCGGGTCGATGCCGAGCGGTATCGCGCCGCGCGTGGCGATGACCGCGACACTGCGCGTGCCGAAACGCACGGCGTGCCCGTGCCCCGCATCGACGTAGTGGCACGTCGCACCTGCCTCGTCGAAGACGCCGAGCCACAGCGTCACGAAACGCCCGCCGCTGGCCTGTGCACACAGGTGCACGTTGAGCTGGGCGACCACGCGCGCGGGGTCGTCGTCGTGAGCCAGCGCCGCACGCAGGAACGACTGCACCGAGGCCATGACGAGCCCGGCACCGAGCCCGGCACCGCTCACGTCGCCGAGGACGATCGCGACGCGTCCACCGGCGAGTTCGACGACATCGACGATGTCGCCCGCGACCACGCGCCCCGGATGCAGGCGCAGCGCGTAGTCGAGTTTCGCGAGCCGGCCGGCCGGCACCGGCAACAGCCGGTGCTGCACGTCGCGTGCTCGCTCGAGGTCTGCGGCCAGCGCGATGCGCTCGCGCTCGCTCGCACGACGGCGCAGGCTCGCGAGCGCCAGCGCGGCGAGGCGTGCGAGCGCATGGCAGAACGACGGTGCATCGGCCTGCCTGCGCGCTGCCGGCCGGTCCGCGTCGACGTAGAGAAACGCGACCGCGCGGCCGTCGAGCATCAGCGGCGCGCAGAGGGCACGGGGCTGCGCGCTGCGTGCCGTCCCCGAACGCTCCTCGACGGGCTCGGCCTCGAGGCTGGCCACGTCGCCCGTAGCCGCCGAGGCGAGCAGGGTCGCATTCGGTGGTGGCGAGACACGGTCCTCGCGCGGTGCAGGGCGCTCGCAGCGCGTGACCACCTCCTCGGCGTCCTGCCACAGCACGCGTGCACGCGTGAAGCCCGAGCCGAGGAGTGCGTGCTCGGCGAGCACCTCGGCGAGTGCCGTCTCGTCGGCGGCGGCGGTCACCTCGCCGGCGTAACGCAGCAGCAGCTCGAGGCGCTGTTCGGCCAGGTTGCCCGGCCCGCGCACGACGCTGATGCGCGTCGCGAACATGTCGTCGGCAAGGTCGTTCGATGCATCGGATGCCTGGACGCGGAAACGCCAGGGGCCGACGCCGATGACGTCACCCGTCCGGATCGCCGACGCGGCCCCGCTGTCGACCCGGAGTTCGTTGACGAGCGTGCCGAGCTGGCTGCCGCAGTCACGCAACACCCAGCCATCCTCGCCGGCCTCGACGGCGGCATGCCGCCGCGAGATCGAGGGATCGACGAGCTCGAGCTCGTTGCCGGCCGCGCGACCGATGCGGAACGGATGCGCGACGCGCCAGCGCCTGCGCGCAAGCGGCGGACCTTCGACACACTCCAGTTCGATCACGGACACCATGGGATCAGCATAGCGGCTCGCGTCCGGGTTGCCGCAAGTCGGTCCTGCCGCCCGCGGTCCGCTTCACGTGCCGGTCATTCCCGCCATGCACGCTGCCCCTGCGATGCGATTGCGCCCTGCCGCGCCGGTGCACTATCGTGGCCGGCTCGCGCCGCGTGCCGGCGCGTCCTGGTGCAAACCCCGCGTCGGACCGTCGTCCGTTCACGATCGACGCGGTATGCTTCCTCTCAACTACGACACGTTTCGTTCATTGCTTCCGGAGATCCTTGCCATGCTCAGACACGCCGCCACGGCCCTCGCCGCCCTGGTCGTACTCGGAGGCTGCAACAACGCCTCCAACCAGGCCAATGCGCCGTCAGGCAACGGCGCCTCGCCGGCCCAGCAGGCCAATGCGCCGATCGGCAACACCGTGACCGGCAAGGTCAGCCTGCGCGACCCGCTGCCGATCGGCGAGAGCGCACGCCTCGAGGTGAAGCTCGTGGACGTGACGATGCCCGACATCGTCATCGCCGAATCGAATGCGCCCGTCACGGGCCAGCCGCCGTACGCGTTCACGCTGACGTTCGATGCCGCCAAGATCGACCGCACGCGCACGTACGTCGTCAACGCACTGCTGTTCGACGGTGACCGCCGCTTCGTGCCGGCACTGCAGTTCCCGGTGCTCACGGGCGGTGCCCCGTCGAATGCCGACATCGTGCTGACCGCCGAGGCGACGCCGGGCGAGAAGCTCAACGACGAGTTCGGCAAGCTCAAGGCGCAGATCGGCGGCATGAAGCGCATCCAGGACTCGTTCCTCGACGGCGACCTGTCGGTCGCATGGGACGGCTTCTACGAGACGGGCGGCAAGGTTCGCTTCATGCGCGTCAACACCGAGAAGGGCGAAGGCGACACGGCCGTGCGCGGCAATGTCGAGTACGCGTTCCTCGACGACAAGCCGATGGTGGTATCCCGGAAGAGCGGCAACGGTGCGACGCGCGTCGGCTGGGATGCGCAGGGCAACGTCGTGCTCAACAAGGCGGCGGGCGGCGGCGAAGTCGCCGAGGCCGACATCAAGACGCTCCATGCCGACGCCACCAAGGCCCTTTCGATGGGCCAGGCCAAGGTGCCGAAGAAGTAAAGCGGACGTCGTGTCCCACGAAAGAGCCCGGCTCACGCCGGGCTTTTTCGTTTCGGAACGGTCAATCCGTCAGTTGCGTCGTGCTTTCGCGAACGCGTCGGCGAATGCCGCATTGACCGCGGGTTTCGCCGTCTCGCGCGGCATCGCCCGCGCACGCGGATCAGGGGCACCACCGCGCTCGCGCGGGCCACGCGCCGCCTCGCCCGGCGTGTCTTCCAGACGCATGGTCAGGCCGATGCGCTTGCGCGCGACGTCGACCTCCATGACCTTCACCTTGACGATGTCGCCGGCCTTGACGACTTCGCGCGGATCCTTGACGAAGCGGCTCGACAACGCCGAGACGTGCACGAGGCCGTCCTGGTGCACGCCGAGGTCGACGAACGCACCGAACGCGGCAACGTTGCTGACCACGCCTTCGAGGATCATGCCGGGCTTGAGGTCGCGGATGTCCTCGACGCCTTCGGCGAACGTCGCGGTCTTGAACTCGGGACGCGGATCGCGGCCCGGCTTCTCGAGCTCGCGCAGGATGTCGCGCACGGTCGGCACGCCGAAGCGTTCGTCGGTATAGGCCTCGGCACGCAGGCCGCGCAGGAACGCGCTGTCGCCGATCAGGCCCTTCACCTCGCGTCCGCACTGCTCGAGGATGCGCTGCACGACCGGATAGGCTTCCGGATGCACGCCCGAGGCATCGAGCGGATCGTCGCCCTGCGGAATGCGCAGGAAGCCCGCGCACTGCTCGAACGCCTTGTCGCCGAGGCGCGGCACCTTGAGCAGCGCCTTGCGCGTGCGGAACGGGCCGTGCTCGTCGCGATGGCGCACGATGTTCTCGGCGACGCCCGCACTGAGGCCGGCGACGCGCGCGAGCAGCGGTGCGGACGCCGTGTTCACATCGACGCCGACCGCATTCACGCAGTCCTCGACGCGGCCGCCGAGGGCGTGCGCGAGCTTCACCTGGTTGACGTCGTGCTGGTACTGGCCGACGCCGATCGACTTCGGATCGATCTTGACCAGCTCGGCGAGCGGATCCTGCAGGCGGCGCGCGATCGACACCGCACCGCGCAGCGACACGTCGAGGTCGGGGAACTCCTTCGCGGCGAGTTCCGACGCCGAATACACCGATGCACCGGCCTCACTGACGACGATCTTGCCGAGGCGCAGCTCGGGATGCTTCTTGATGAGCTCGCCGGCGAGGCGGTCGGTCTCGCGCGAGGCCGTGCCGTTGCCGATCGCGATGAGGTTCACGCCGAGCTGGCGGCACGCCGAGGCGAGCTGAGCGATCGAGGCGTCCCACTGGTTCTTCGGTTCGTGTGGGTAGATCGTGTTGGTCGCCAGCAGCTTGCCCGTACCGTCGACCACCGCCACCTTGACGCCCGTGCGCAGGCCCGGATCGAGGCCCATGACCACCTTCGGACCGGCCGGTGCGGCCATGAGCAGGTCCTTGAGGTTGTCGCCGAACACACGGATCGCTTCCGCCTCGGCGGCTTCGCGCGCGCGCCCGAACAGGTCCAGCGTGAGGTGCAGGTGAAGCTTGACGCGCCAGGTCTGGCGCACGGTGTCGAGCAGCCAGCGATCGGCCGCTCGGCCCTGGTCGCGGATGTCGACGTGCACGCCGACGCGACCCTCGGCCTCGGCGTGGCCCGCGGCGACGGCTTCGTCAAGCGCGGCGGCGGGATCCTCGCTCGAGGTCGTGCGCGGTGCAGTTGTCGGCATCGGCGCGAGTTCGAGGTCGAGGACGCCTTCGTTGCGCGCGCGGAACAACGCGAGGAGGCGGTGCGACGGGATCGTGCCGATCGCCTCGGCATGCGCGAAGTAGTCGCGGAACTTGGCGCCTTCATTTTCCTTGCCCGCGACCACGCGCGCACGGATCTGCGCCTTCGCGGTGAGCCATTCGCGCATCGAACCGATCAGCGCGGGATCCTCCGAGAACGTCTCGAGCAGGATCGCGCGCGCGCCGTCGAGCGCGGCCTTGACGTCGGCGACGCCCTTCTCCGCATCGACGAATGTCGCGGCGACCGCTTCGGGCGATTGGGTCGGATCGGCACGCAAGCCGAGTGCGAGCGGCTCGAGGCCCGCCTCGCGAGCGATCTGCGCCTTGGTGCGGCGCTTGGGCTTGTACGGCAGGTAGAGGTCCTCGAGGCGCGCCTTGGTGTCGGCGGCGAGCAGGTCGCCACGCAGCACGTCGGTCATCTTGCCCTGCTCCTCGATGCTCGCGATGACAGCCTCGCGGCGGTCCTCGAGCTCACGCAGGTAGGACAGGCGCTCTTCGAGCAGGCGCAGCTGGGTGTCGTCGAGACCGCCGGTGACTTCCTTGCGGTAGCGCGCGATGAAGGGGACGGTCGCGCCGCCGTCGAGCAGGTCGACCGCGGCAGTGACCTGCTGCGGTTTCGCCGCGATCTCCGCGGCGATGCGTTGTTCGATACTGAGCATTCGTGTGGGTTTTCCGTGGCCAGACATGCCGTGGGCCGCTCAGGCGGCCCACGTGGCGATTCTAGCGCGAGGCGTCTCAGGCGACGCGACGATGTCGCTTGAGGTGCACGAGCAGCAGCGAGATCGCCGCCGGCGTGACGCCGCTGATGCGCTGCGCGTGGCCGATCGTCGCGGGCGTCGCGCGCTTGAGCTTGAGCAGCACTTCGGCCGACAGGCCGCGCACGCCGTCGTAGTCGAATCCGTCGGGAATCGCGGTGTCCTCGTGGCGGCGGTTGCGCTCGATCTCGTCGCGCTGGCGCTCGAGGTAGCCCTCGTACTTGGTCGCGACCTCGACCTGACCGGCGACCTGCGCATCGTCGACGCCGGGACCGATGCCGGGCACGGTGGTGAGCTTGGCGTAATCGAGCTCGGGACGACGCAGCAGGTCGAGCGCGTTGACCTCGCGCGTGACCTCGACACCGGTCGCGGTCGCCAGCGCCTGCGCGAGCACATGCCCCGGCGCGGTCCACAGCGCGCGCAGGCGCGCGGTCTCGGCCTCGATCGCGTCGCGCTTGCGGCGCAGCACGTCGTGGCGCGCGGCATCGACGCAGCCGAGCGCGAAGCCCTGCTCGGTGAGACGCAGGTCGGCATTGTCCTCGCGCAGGTGCAGGCGGTACTCGGCGCGCGAGGTGAACATGCGGTACGGCTCGAGTGTGCCGTTGGTGGTGAGGTCGTCGATCAGCACGCCGATGTAGGCCTCGTCGCGACGCGGCGTCCACGGCGCCTCGCCGCGTGCGGCACGCGCGGCGTTGAGGCCGGCGACGAGACCTTGCGCGGCGGCCTCCTCGTAACCCGTCGTGCCGTTGATCTGGCCCGCGAAGTAGAGGCCGTCGACGGCCTTGGTCTCGAGCGACGGGCGCAGGCCGCGCGGATCGAAGTAGTCGTACTCGATCGCGTAGCCCGGACGCGTGATGTGGGCGTTCCCGAAACCGCGGATCGAGCGCACGAGCGCGACCTGCACGTCGTACGGCAGCGAGGTCGAGATGCCGTTCGGATAGATCTCGTGGGTATCGAGGCCTTCGGGCTCGATGAAGATCTGGTGCGAGGCCTTGTCGGCGAAGCGCACAACCTTGTCCTCGATCGAGGGACAGTAGCGCGGACCCACGCCTTCGATGACGCCCGAGTACATCGGCGAGCGGTCGAGCCCGCCGCGGATGATGTCGTGGGTGGCCTCGGAGGTGTGCGTGATCCAGCAACTGACCTGGCGCGGATGGTCGGCCTGCGAGCCGAGGAACGAGAACACGGGCGCGGGATCGTCGCCGGGCTGTTCCTCGAGGCCCGTGAAGTCGATCGTGCGGCCGTCGATACGCGGCGGCGTGCCGGTCTTGAGGCGATCGACCGCGATCGGCAACTCGCGCAGGCGCTCGGCGAGGCGCTGCGCGGGCGCGTCGCCGGCGCGGCCACCCGCATGGTTCTGCAGGCCGACGTGGATGCGGCCCGCGAGGAACGTCCCCGCGGTGAGCACGACGCAACGCGCGCGGAACACGAGGCCGGTCTGGGTCACGACGCCGGCCACGCATGAGCCTTCGATGACGAGGTCGTCGACGGCCTGCTGGAACACGCGCAGGTTCGGCTCGTTCTCGACGACGCTGCGGATCGCCGCCTTGTAGAGCGTACGGTCGGCCTGGCAGCGCGTCGCGCGCACGGCCGGGCCCTTCGAGGCATTGAGTGTTCGCCACTGGATGCCGGCACGGTCGGCTGCGCGCGCCATCACGCCGCCGAGCGCATCGATCTCGCGCACGAGGTGGCCCTTGCCGATGCCGCCGATGGCCGGGTTGCAGCTCATCTGGCCGATCGTCTCGATGTTGTGGCTCAGCAGCAGCGTGCGTGCGCCGCAACGGGCCGACGCGAGCGCGGCCTCGGTGCCGGCGTGGCCACCGCCGATGACGATGACGTCGAAATCAGGAGGATCGAAAGAGGACATCGGGCACCACCGCGACACGCGGGAACGACCTCATTCTACCGTGTCGGGGATGGCACGGAATCTGCTGGTACGTTTGGCACTCCCACCGGCGCAGGCGTATGCGAGCACGTCCATGGTCGGAATTCAGGGGCCGGCCGCGCGCCGGTGGGAGGACGCACCTCGCGCCTTGCGGCGCGGCTTCGAGAAGGCTGGCGCCCGGCGGTCGTAGGAACAGGGGGAATCCAAGAGGACCGTAGTGCCGGGCGCCAGTTTGATCGATTCATCACCACGCGACGCCGTGCCCCCGGGCACGGCGTTCTCGTTTGCGCGGTGT
Organism: Dokdonella aquatica; assembly: GCF_051987395.1. Classification (NCBI taxonomy): domain Bacteria; kingdom Pseudomonadati; phylum Pseudomonadota; class Gammaproteobacteria; order Lysobacterales; family Rhodanobacteraceae; genus Dokdonella; species Dokdonella aquatica. The sequence goes on from NZ_CP197094.1 coordinate 534,777, forward strand.
GCGGACGTTAGCCGGAACAGGGATTGGCAGACTGTGACGCTAATCGCGAAAACCCGGCGGCCGGGGGAGAGGCCCGTCAGCTCCGGTCAGATTGCGACAGCGATCGTCACGTCGCTCCGTCATCCGACCCGTGATCGGTGCAGAAACGGCATCGCGCCATGTTGGCATGACGCTTGCTCAATCCCTTTCATCGACCATCTCGTCCACCAGGGGAACGCGCCATGATCACGAACGCCGCTTCGATGAGCCTCAACCCGCTGTTCCTCCGCCACGACCTCATGATCGAACTGGGTCGCCTCGAGATGGCGATGGAAGACATCCGCGTCGCCACGCCCGCCAGCAACGACCAGATCGTCCAGCTCGAGTCGCGCCGCGCGCGCATCAACGAAGCGCTGAGCCGCCTCCCCGCCTGATTCCCGCGGCTTGCGTCACCGTCGCGCCTCCCCTGGGCGCGCCGAGGACGGATACCCGCATGCTCCACACGCAGAAAGGCCGCGCATCATGCGCGGCCTTTCTGCTTTCGGGCCTCGCGCAACGGCGACCGGCGTTGACGGTCAGCCCGCCGGGCCCGAGCCGGCGACCATCCGACGTGATCGCAGCCCCCGAGACCCCCGACCCACGCGCGCAGGACCGCTACGCGATCGGCACGAGGATGTCGGTACGCAGCAGCGGTTCGGGAACCTGCTCCGGGTCGTCGAGGTAGCGGTAGATCACGGGCGCGTCGCGCAACGCCTCTCCGGACGACGGCAGCCAGTCGGCGAACACGCGATCGGCCGTGTCCTCGAGGCCGAGGAAGCTGCCGACGTGGCGCACGCTCGCGTAACGTCCGCCGCTCCAGGTCTCGCGCCGCATCGGCGCGGGTGGATCGAGCCCCTCGAGGCCGATCGCGCTCGTGAAGGCGAGCTCGTCTCGAGGCACGTCGCGCAGGTCGCCCCAGGCGATGCCGTACAGGCTGGTGATGCGGTCGACGGCACCGGCTCCAGCGGCCCAGCCGAACAGGTCCGTGTAGACCTCGTCGAGCGTGTCATAGCGTCCGACCGTGCGCACCGCGATGACCTCGAACGGCTCCAGCGACACGACGTCGACACGCAGCGCCGGCGTGGCCTCGAGTTCGTCCCGATCAGGCTGTCTCAAACGCATCGACGCAGCCTCGAGCGCGCGCGGATCGTCGCGCAGCGCACTCGCGCTCGTACCCAGCCAGTCGCGCAGCACGCGCGCGAAAGCCTGCGAGCTTCCGAATCCGGCATCGAGCGCGACCTGCGTGATCGGAACCCGGGGGTCGGCGAGCCGATGCAGGGCTCGGGAGAGCCGCAGGCGGCCGATGCTGCGTCCCAGCGCCTCGCCGGTCAGCGCGCGGTAGATGCGATGGAAGTGGTACGGCGAGAAGTGCGTGAGCGCGGCCAGCGCCGCGAGATCGGGCGGCTCCGTGCCGGCGTCGATGGCGTGCTGGACATGCGCGAGCACGCGATCGATGCGCTGCTGGTAATCGGCCTGCGATGCGGATTTCATGTACTCGCGTTCCTCGTGAAGGCGACGGGAGGATCGCCGGTACGGGGAACCCGCGCGTGTCCGATCTTGCGGACTCGCGAACCGGGCGTGCACGGCCGCCTGTCACGCCGGAACCGCTGCGGCACGGACACGGTGGACGGCGACGATCGGTCTCCGCCGCGAACGCCCGGCCGCACGCCTCGCTACTGGCTGCGCGACGGTGCGGGGCGCGGCGCCGACGGCGCTCGAGCGGGGGCCGGCGCGGATCGCTGCATCGACGGCGCACTGCGGGGCATCGACGGCATGCTGCGCGGAGCCGATGCCGCGCGTGACGGCGCCGATGCGGGCGCACGACGCTCGAGCATCGGCCCACGCGAACCCGGGTCGCGAGCACGCGAGGCATCGAAACGGCTCGGAGCGCTGTCGCGATAGGCGCCGGATACGCCGCCGGACTCGATCGCCCCACGCCGCGGCGGGGCATAACCGGCCGAGGCGGGCCGCTCGCGCGGTCCCTGCAGGCGTGCGCGTTCGCCGCGGTAGGCCTGCACGGCACGCTCGCGCGTGTCGAGAGAAGGATAAGACGGGGCATGCGGCTTGTAGATCCACGGACCGTAGTACCCGTATCCGTACGGCCAGCCGAGTCCACCGTAGCCGTATCCACCGCCCCATCCGTAGCCGGCGTAACCGTATCCGTAACCGCCGTATCCGTAACCGCCATAGCCGTAACCGCCGTAGCCATAGCCGCCGAACCCGCCGAGCCACCACGGCGATGCGACGCTGCCGCGATGGTCGACGATCACGTCGGGCGAATTCGCACCGTAGTAATAGTCACCCGGCGCGTCGTAGTAGTACGTGCTGCTCGGGGTCGTGGCACAGCCCGCGAGCGCGAGGACGGCGACGATCAGCAAGGGACGGAACATGGCACACCTCCACGAAATCTCCTCCATCGTGGTGGCAGTGGCGCGCGTTTGCAATGCTCGCCGCGAATCGCTTCAGCTGGCGTCGAGGCTGCGCCGCACGATGTCGGCGAGGTTGTCCGACAATCCGCCGCGCGCATCGAGTCGAAACAGTTCCGCCCGCATCAACGCGCGACGCAGCGGTTCGTAGCGGCGCCACGCCCCGAATGCGGTGGCGAGCCGCGCCGCGACCTGCGGCGTGATCGCGTCGAGGCGCAGGACCGCGTCGCCGATGAAGCGGTAGCCGGCGCCGTCGGGCCGGTGGAACACCGACGGGTTGCGTTGCGCGAACGCGAGCAGCAACGCGTAGACCTTGTTCGGATTCTCCCAACGGAATGCCGGATGCAACGTGAGCGCGACCACGCGCTCGAGCGTTCCGGGCCTCGGGATGGTCGCCTGCAGCGCGAACCACTTGTCCAGGACGAGGGGATCGGCTGCGTGGCGCTCGGCGAAAGCGGCGAGCACCTGCTCGGCCCGCGCATCGCCGGCCTGGGCGAGGCATGTCATCGCGGCGAGTCGATCGGTGAGGGTGCGTGCCTCGTCGTAATGCCGCGAGGCGCGCGCGACACCGGCGTCGTCTGCACAGCACAGCAGGGCGAGGCAGCGGTTGCGCAGACGACGACGTGCCTGCGCGACGGGCGACATGTCGGCCTCGGTCGCGGACGCGAGGGCCTCGTAACGCTCCATCAGCGAAGGCGCGAGCGCAGCGGCGAGCCCGCCCTCGATGCGCTCGCGCGCACGGCGCACGGCGTCGGGATCGACCTCGGTCAACGGTTCGGCAAGCGACCCCTCATCGGCGGGGGTGAGCATCTCGGCGAGGATCGCGGGATCCAGCGATGCGTCCGCGAATGCCGCCCGCAGCGCGCCGATCCAGCCCTCGAACGGCGCAGCGTCGGGACGACCGTGCGCGAGCGCCTGCGCGAACAGCAGGCGCGACAACGCGTCACCGGCGAACCACCGGTTGAAGCCGTCGTCCTCGTGTCGTGCCAGCAACGCGAGCGCCGTGCCATCCGCGGCATCGGCGAGCCGCACCGGCGCCGAGAAGCCGCGCAGCAGCGACACCACGGGTGGCGCGTCGACACCGTGGAATGTCCACGTGCGCTCGGCGGCGTCGAGCAGCAGAACGCCGTCGCGACATGGGGCGGCATCCTCGCCTTCCCGCATCGCGATGCGGCCGCCGTCACCGGCGAACAGCGCAACCGCGACCGGCACCGGCCGCACCACCGCGTCGCCTTTCGCGGCACGCTGGCGCAGCGTCAACGAGAAACGGCGCGTCGCGGCATCGTGGTGCCCCTCGACCTCGAGCACGGGCGTACCCGCGTGCCGGTACCACGCGAGCCACGACGACAGGTCGCGATCGTTGGCATCGCCGAGCGCGGCGAGGAAGTCCTCGATCGTGACGGCTTGTCCGTCATGGCGCGCGAAGTAGAGATCGAGGCCACGCCGGAAGCCGTCGCGGCCCAGCAGGGTCGCGAGCATGCGCACGATCTCGGCGCCCTTGTCGTAGACGGTCGCGGTGTAGAAATTGTTGATCTCGGCGTACTGCTCGGGCCGTACCGGATGCGCGAGCGGCCCCGCATCCTCGCCGAACTGCACGCGCCACAGCGTGCGCACGTCCTCGATGCGGCGCAGCGTGCGCGAGGCGAGATCGGACTCGAACTCCTGTTCGCGGTAGACCGTGAGGCCTTCCTTGAGGCTGAGCTGGAACCAGTCGCGGCAGGTGACGCGGTTGCCGCTCCAATGATGGAAGTACTCGTGGCCGACCACGGCGAGCACGTGGCGGTAGTCCTCGTCGGTCGCCTGATCCGGCGTGGCGAGCAGGTACTTCGAATTGAAGATGTTGAGCCCGGTGTTCTCCATCGCGCCCATCGCGAAATCGTGGGTCGCCACGACGTGGAACACGTCCAGGTCGTAGCGTCGGCCGAAGCGCCGCTCGTCCCAGGCGAAGGCCGCCTTGAGGCAGGCCATCGCATGCGCACAGCGCGCGATCTCGGCGTGCTCGGCCCAGATCGCGAGCCTGACCGTGTGGCCATCCTCGGCCACGAACGTGTCCTCGAGGCATTCGAGGTGGCCGGCGGCGAGCGCGAACAGGTAGCTCGGCTTCGGCGTCGGGTCGACGAAGCGCGCCCAGTGGCGCCCGCCGTCGAGCATGCCGCGGCCGTCCGGATTACCGCCCGCGAGCAGGACCGGGAAGCGCGCGCGGTCTGCGCGCAGCGTGACCGTGTAGCGCGACAGCACGTCGGGGCGATCGAGACACCAGGTCACGCGCCGGAAGCCTTCCGCCTCGCACTGGGACAACAGGAAACCGTCCTCGAGCGAGCCGGAGAGGTAGACGCCTTCGAGCGCACTGTTCGCGGCCGGACGGATGCGCGAGCGCGTCGACACGACGGCACGCGGAGGAACCTGGTGGATGACGAGCCCGCCCGGCGCGAGCGTGTACTCGTTCGGGCCGAGGCGACGCCCGTCGATGTCGAGATGCAGCAGTTCGAGGGCCTCGCCGTCGAGGCGAAGTTCAGCCGCATCGCCGTGCTCGCGCGCGAGACGCAGGCGCGCATCGACGGTCGTCACGAGCGCGTCGAGATCGAACTCGAGTTCGATCGCCTCGACGCGCCACGCGGGCGGCCTGTAGTCGGCGAGACGGGTCAGCGGTTTCGCAGCGGAGTCGACGCTCATCGGCAGCCTTGCCGTCGCGGTTGGCCGCGGCGAGGCTAGCACGCGCGACGGCGCGGCGTGTATGGTCGTCGCCCTCCTCGCCCGCCGTCCTGCCCCGATGACCTCCCTGCCCGATTTCGCCGCGGTCGAACGCGCGGCCGAGCGCATCGCGCGCCATGCCCACGTCACCCCGGTGCTGCATTCGCGATCGATCGACGCACTGGCCGGCGCCGAGATCCTGTTCAAGTGCGAGAACTTCCAGCGCGTCGGCGCGTTCAAGTTCCGCGGCGCGTGCAACGCGGTGTGGTCTTTGTCCGACGAGCTCGCCGCGCGCGGCGTCGTCACCCACTCGTCGGGCAACCATGGCGCCGCGCTCGCGCTCGCTGCACGCACGCGCGGCATCACCGCGCACGTCGTCGTGCCCGAAGGCGCGATCCGCGCCAAGCTCGCGGCGATCGAAGCCTACGGTGCGACCGTGCATCGCTGTGCCGCAAACACCGCGGCACGCGAAGCCGAGGCCGAACGCGTACGCGTCGAGACCGGCGCCACGCTCGTTCACCCCTACGCCGATCCCGCCGTCATCGCGGGACAGGGCACCGCGGCGCGCGAACTGATCCGCGAGGTCGGCTCGCTCGATGTCGTCGTCGCGCCGGTCGGCGGCGGCGGCCTGCTCGGAGGCACTGCGATCAGCACGCATGCACTGCTTCCCGACGCGGACGTCGTCGCCGCCGAACCTTCCGGGGCCGCCGATGCGCACGATTCGATGCGCCTCGGCAGGCGCGTCGACGCGATGACACCGGACACCGTCTGCGACGGCCTGCGCACGCTGGTCGGCGAGATCAATTTCGCGCTGCTTCAGCAGCACCGCGTCGACGTCGTCACCGTCGACGACGCTGAGACGGTCGCGGCGATGAAGCTGATCTGGGAGCGCCTCAAGATTGTCGTCGAACCGTCTAGCGCGGTCACGCTCGCGGCGATCCTCGGTGCACGCGAGCGCTTCGCGGGGCGTCGCGTCGGCGTGATCCTGTCGGGCGGCAACGTCGATCTCGACGCCCTGCCGTGGCTCGCGTCGCGCTGATCAGCGGCGCGCGGGGCGCGTGATCCCGAACAGCGCGATGCCCACCAGGGCGATGCCGACGGCTTCGACGATGCCGGGCCGCTCGCCGAGCAGCGCCCACGCGAACAGGACGCCGCACAACGGCACCGCGAGGCTGGTCAGGCCGGCCACCGTCGCCGGCAGGCGCTGCACGATGAAGCTCCACATCACCCAGGCGATGCCCGAGGCGAGCACGGCGTTGTAGGCGAGCGCGCCGATGAAGTAAGGCGTCCACGCGATCGGCCGCTCAGGCACGAACAGCGCCACCGCGACGAGCACGACCGTGCCGACGAGCATCTGCCACGCGGTCAGCGACAGCGCCGATACGGTCGTGTCCGCGAACAGGCGCTTGGAGACGACGACCGCGATGGCCCAGCTCAAACCTGCGGCGAGCGCGAGCAGCGTGCTCGCACCACCGGGCAGCCCGGCCCACGGCTCGATCACGCAGACCAGGCCCGCCGCGGCGACGCCGATCCACAGCCACTGCCGCAGCGCCATGCGCTCGCCGAGCACGACGCGCGCGAGAAGGATCACCCAGAATGGCATCGTGTAGGCGAGCAGCGCGGTCTTGCCGGCGCCGCCCTCGACGAGCGCGGTCTGGATCAGCACCGTGAAGCCGACGATCTGCGCGAACGCGATCGCGAGAAGCGGGCGCCACGGCGGCGGCCGCAGCGACTCGCGCCGCCACAGCAGCAGCGCGAACAGCACCGGCGTCGCGAGCGCGGCACGCCAGGCCACGAAATGGAACGGCCCCGAGTACTGCAGGACCTGCTTCATGACGATCCAGTTGTAGCTCCACACCAGCGTCAGCAGGACGAGGGCGACGAGGGCACGCTGGCGGGACGAGGCGTCGTTCATGGCGGGCGGCGGGACGGGGGCGCGCATCATACGCCTGCGGCGAATTTCCGCAGCCGCAGCATGCGTCGGCGCGACCGCTGCGCGTATGCTCGCGGTTTCGACCCCGGAGGCTCCATGAGCATCGACAGCGACAGCGCCGCGGGCCGCACGCTCGCCCTCGTGACCGACTATTACGCCGCCTTCAACCGGGGCGACTGGGACGCGATGCTCGCGTTCCTCACCGACGACGTCGCCCACGACATCAACCAGGGTGGCCGCGAGAGCGGGCGCGACGCGTTCCGCGCCTTCCTCGGCCGCATGAACCGCAGCTATCGCGAACGCCTCGCGGACATCGTCGTGCTGAGCAGCGCCGACGGCACGCGCGCAGGCGCCGAGTACGTCGTGCACGGTGAATATCTCGCCGACGACGAGGGCCTGCCTGCCGCGAACGGCCAGCGCTACGTGCTGCCGGGCGGCGCGTTCTTCGACATCCGCGACGGCCGCATCGCGCGCGTCAGCAACTACTACAACCTCGCCGACTGGATCCGCCAGGTCGGTGGCTGAGTCGCTGCCCGACGACGGCCGCGTGCGCTGCCCGTGGTCCGCGGGCAGCGCGATGGAGCGCGACTACCACGACCGCGAGTGGGGCGTGCCGCTGCACGACGACCGCGCGCTGTTCGAGTTCATCGTGCTCGAAGGCGCTCAGGCCGGCCTGAGCTGGCGCACCGTGCTGGCCAAGCGCGAGCGCTACCGCGAGGTCTTCCACGGCTTCGACATCGAGCGCGTCGCGCGCATGACCGACAAGGCGCTCGAGACCTGCCTGCTCGATCCCGGCATCGTGCGCAACCGCCTCAAGGTGTTCTCGGCGCGCGACAACGCGCGCGCGACGCTCGCCGTGATCGAGGCACACGGCAGCCTCGACGCATGGCTGTGGTCGTTCGTCGACGGCGAGCCGATCCTCAACCATCGTCGTGGCGCCGACGTGCCCGCGACGACGCCCGTGTCGGACCGCATGAGCAAGACGCTGCGCAAGCACGGCTTCCGCTTCGTGGGCTCGACGATCTGCTACGCCTTCATGCAGGCCACGGGCATGGTCGACGACCATCTCGTCACCTGCTTCCGCCATACCGAGCGGCGCACCGCATGATCGTCACGACGCCGCGCGCCTTCCTCGATGCGCTCGCGGCACCCGGCGCGCTCCCCGTGCGAGGCCCCGCGACGGCACGCGCGGCGTTCCTGGTCAGTCCGCTGCAGTTCTCGCTCGCAGCCGAGTCGGCCAGCGACAACGCCTACATGGACATGGCCGTCGCACCCGACGCAGCACGCGCACTCGCCGAGCATGCCGAACTCGCAAGACGCCTGTCGGAGGACGTGCCGGTCGTCACGTTTCCCGGGGATCCCGAATCACCCGACGGCGTATTCCCGAACAACGTGTTCGCGACCACGCCGGGACGCCTCGTCGTCGGTCGCATGCGTCACGCGGTGCGACGCCGCGAGGCGGAGCGCCACGACATCCGCTGCTGGTTCACGGGCGCGATGGGCTACGCCGAGCACGACCTGTCGGGAGGCGATTTCGTCGCCGAGCTGACCGGGTCGCTCGTGATCGACCGTGCACGCGGCATCGGTTACTGCGGCCTGTCCGAGCGCTGCGACCTTGCCGGCGCCCGCGCGATGCACGAGGCGTTCGGCCTCGCGCTGACGTTCTGCTTCGACCTCGCCGACGGCGAGTACCACACCAACGTCGTGCTTGCCCTGCTCGCCGGGCGTGCGGCGATCATCGCGCCCTCCGGATTCCGCGATGCGGACGTGCCCGCCGCGATCGCGCGCGTCTTCGGCGATGCCGCGATCACGATCGACGCGGAGCAGAAAGCTGCGTTCTGCGGCAATGCGATCGCGCTCGCCCCGCATCGCGTGTGGTTCAGCACGCGTGCATCGGGCGCACTCCTGCCCGCGCAGCGGGACACGCTCGGCGCGCTCGGCTTCGGGATCGGCCACGTACCCCTCGTCGAAATCGAGAAGGCCGGCGGCAGCCTGCGCTGCTGTGTCGGCGAGATCTTCTGAGCCTTGCCAGCCTCGCGCGCCCCGCGGCAAAGTTCAGCGGGAATTCAATCCGCTGCACCGAGACTCCATGTCGCCATCCGCTGCACGGCACCACTGCCCCTTTGAGCCCATGACCTCCCAGCGCTGCTTCAGGGTGATCGCCTCTGCCATCGCGATCACTGCCGCACTCGCCTGTTCGGGCGTGTCGGCGAGCGAAGTCAGCGCGCAACAGGCCGTGGACAAGGTGCAGCGCGATACGAACGGCAAGGTCTTGAGCGTGCAGACGCTGCAGATCGGCAAACGCAAGATCTATCGAATCAAGGTGCTGACGGGCGACGGCCGCGTGAAGGTCGTCGAGGTCAAGGCCAACGACTGAGGGAGAGAGCCATGCGTGTACTGCTCGTGGAAGACGAAGCTCCGCTGCGCGAGACGCTCGCGGCAAGGCTCAAGCGCGACGGGTTCGCCGTCGACGCCGCCGGTGACGGCGAAGAAGGCCTGTATCTGGGCCGCGAGGTTCCGTTCGACGTCGCGATCATCGACCTCGGCCTGCCCAAGCTGTCGGGCATGGACCTCGTCAAGCATCTCCGCGAGTCGGGCCAGCGCTACCCGATCCTGATCCTCACGGCACGTTCGTCGTGGCAGGACAAGGTGCAGGGCCTCAAGTACGGCGCCGACGACTACCTCGTCAAGCCGTTCCACGTCGAGGAACTGCTCGCGCGCCTCAACGCGCTGGTCCGTCGCGCCAGCGGCTGGTCGCGCCCGCTGCTCGAGTGCGGCCCGATCACGCTCGACACGACCGCGCAGACGGTGACCTCGAACGGCAATCCGGTCGATCTCACGAGCTACGAGTACAAGGTGCTCGAGTACCTCATGATGCACGCGGGCGAACTGGTCTCGAAGGCCGACCTCACGGAGCACATCTACCAGCAGGACTTCGACCGCGACTCGAACGTGCTCGAGGTCTTCATCGGTCGCCTGCGCCGCAAGCTCGATCCCGAGAATTCGATCAAGCCGATCGAGACGGTACGTGGCCGCGGCTATCGCTTCGCACTCGAGCGCACCGACACCGGCAATGCCGAGGAAGAGCCTCGCCAGGCTGCCGAGAACGCGGGCTGAGTCGATCCCTTCGTGCGACACCGGCATCCGTGCCGGTGTCGCGCCGGTCGCCCCGCAACACCGGGGATAGGGCATCCGGCTCGCGCCACCATCCCGGCGAGGCTTCGACCTTGACCGCTCCCGATCACTGCCGCCGGGCCCGAGGGTGACCCATCCCCTTTCGCTCCAGGCGCGCTCGCTCGCCGCCGCCGGGTTCGCGCTCGCGGCGTTCCTCGGACTCGCGTTCTTCGCCCTCGACCAGGCGTTCTACGACGCCGCGGTGACGTCCCAGCGCGAACGCCTGCAGGGTTACATCTATGCCTACCTCACGGGCGCCGAGCGTACGCGCGCCGGCGCACTGATCCTTCCCGAGGTCGGTCCGGATCCACGTTTCGACCGCCCGGGATCCGGCCTGTACGCCGGCATCATCGGCGACGACATCCGCTCCGCGAGCGAGCGTCAATGGCGATCGCCCTCTGCGCAGGGCCTGGACCTGCCCCCCCTCGATGCCGAGCTCGCGCGCGGCGAGGTCGCGTTCAAGGGCCCGGTCGACACGCCGGTCGGCGAGCTGTTCGTGCTGTCGCAAGGCGTCGAGTGGAGCTCCGACGGCCACGCCGAACTCAACCTCACCCTGCACGTCGCCGAGGACAGCGGCGCGCTGCAGCGGCAGGTCGCGGCCTTCCGCGGCACGCTGCTCGCATGGCTCGTGGGCCTCGGCGTGCTGCTGCTCCTGCTGACGCTCGGCGTGTTGCGCTGGAGCCTCGGGCCGCTGCGTCGCGTGGCCGCGGATCTCGAACGCGTCGAGCGCGGCAGCCAGGCCCACCTCAGCAGCACGTACCCGCGCGAACTCGCCGGCCTGACCACGAGCCTCAACAGCTTCATCGACTCCGAGCGCGATCGCCTCAAGCGCTACCGCAACACGTTGTCGGACCTCGCGCACAGCCTCAAGACGCCGCTCGCCGTCGTGCGCACCCAGCTCGAGACCGAAGTCGACGAGAAGCAGCTGCGCTGGACCGTGCTCGAGCAGGTCGGTCGCATGGACGAGATCGTCGCCTACCAGCTCTCCCGCGCGGCGACCTCGGGCCGGCAGACGTTCGCGACGCCGCTGCCGGTGCAGCCGTACGCCGAGGAGATCGTCACGAGCCTCGAGAAGGTCTATGCGTCGCGCAACATCCTCTGCGAGTTCGAGATCGACCCTGCCGCGCGTTTCCACGGCGACCAGGGCGACCTGATGGAACTGTTCGGCAACGTGCTCGAGAACGCCTTCAAGTGGGCCGGCCATCGCGTCGTACTGACGGCCAGGCCGGTGCTCGGCCCCGGCGAACGCCGCGCCGGCTTGCAGTTCACGGTCGAGGACGACGGCCCCGGCATTCCCGAGGACCGCATCGAGCACCTGCTGCAGCGTGGCGTGCGCGGCGACGAACGCGTGCAAGGCCATGGCATCGGCCTGTCGATCGTGCAGGACATCATCAAGGCCTATCGCGGCACGCTGCAGGTGACCCGCTCGGCGACGCTTGGCGGCGCCTGCTTCGACATCCACCTGCGCGGCAGCTGAGCCTCAGCTGCGTGCCAGCGCCTCGACCTCGGCGACGAGGCGCCGCGTGATCTCGTCCCGCCCGAAGTTCGCGAGCACGTAGTCGCGCCCCTTCGCACCCTGCTCCGCGCGCTGCGCCGCATCGAGCGAGACGACCGCGTCGAGCGAAGCCCCGAACGCCTCCGGGGCGTGGTACGCGAAGCCGCTGCCGCTGCGCTCGACGTGTTCGAGCAGCGCCTCGCACCGCCCGTTGACGACCACGGGCGTGCGCTGTGCCATCGCCTCGAGCAGCACGATGCTGAGACTCTCGTACGGCGAAGGCTGGACGAACGCGAGCGCGCCGGCCATGAGTTCGAACTTGCGCCGCTCGTCGACGAAGCCGAGATAGCGCACGTCCCTGCGCGAACCCACGCCGAGGACGTCGTGGCCGGTCAGCACGAGCTCGAGCGGATGACCGGGATGGGCATCCTTCCATGCACGGAAGCCGTCCAGCAGTTGCCCGCATCCCTTGCTGGTATCGATGCGTCCGCAGTAGAGCAGGTACGGGCGAGGCTCGCGCGCGGGCTCGACGAGGTCCGTCGCCACGGTCATCGAGACCAGCGTGCCGTGGTCGACGCCCCACAGGCGCGCACCCACCTCGGCTTCCGCACGCGTGTTCCAGAGCAGGCGCGGCGAGCGGCGCGCCATGTCGGCGATCGTGCGCAGGTAGGCGGGCGGCTCGTCGTGCGCGGTGGGCACCATGAGCCAGCGCCGGTGCGGCATCGCGCGGATCGCGTCGAATGTCGTCGGGTACAGGTAGGTCAGGAAGATCACCACCGCGTAGTCGTCGCCGTGCTCGGCGATGAACGCGGAGAGTCCCGGGCAGTGCGGCCCCTGGGAGCGGATGAACTCTTCCTCGAGCGCCTCCGGCCAGCCCAGCCTGTCCAGCGGAGCTGCGGCCTCGTTCGCGGCGAGGTCCGAGCGCAACCGCGCCCACAGCGCCCCGAAATAGTCGCCGCGGCCACGCTCGACGCGGAACCGTCGTATCGTGATGCCGTCGCGCACCTCGTCGCCGACCGGCAGGTCGTTGTTCCAGGTGACGTAGTCCGACGCCGCGGAGGTCAGAACGTCGACCTCGTAGCGCGAACGCAACAGCGTCGCGTACTGCCACGCGAGCGACTCCGAGCCACCCACGATGTCCTGATGGCAGCGCTGCACGACGATGGCGAGGCGCGGCGTCATGCGGCCGACCTCAGGACGAGATCGAAGAAGCGTCGCCGCAACACGTCCATCGCGTAGGTCGCGCGATAGCGGCGCATGCCGGCATGGCGCAGGTCGTTGCGGAGTCCGGCGTCGTCGACGAGGCGCGAGAGGCTCGCGGCGAACAACGAGGGATCCGGTTCCTGCCACGAGAGGCCGCATCCACCGAGCGTCTCGGGGATCGCACTCGTCTCGCGCGCGATGATCGGCGTGCCGATCGCCATCGCCTCGACGAGCGGCACGCAGAAACCCTCGTGGCGACTCATGAGCATGAACGCGTGGCTGGCGACGTAGGCCGCCTTGAGCTCGGCCTCCGATGCACCGTTGATCCAGCGCACGCGATCCGTCAGGCCGTACTCCGCGACGCGCTGCCGGATCGCGTTCGTGTAGCCCTCGAGCCTCGGGTCGATCTTGCCGACGAGGACGAGGCGCGTACGCCGGTCGTAGGCGTGCGCGTGTGCCGCGAAGGCGTCGACGAGGTCCGGATAGCCCTTGTTCGGCGCGATGCGGCCGACCATGAGCACGTTGAGCGCACCGTCGTTGAGCTCGTCGATGAGGCGCAGGTCGCCGTCGACGTCGAGCAGATCGGGGATGCGGTGCAGCGGTGCGAGCACGGCGCCGCGCTTGGCCGCGACGCCGTGCGCGAGGAGTTCGTCGAGATTGAACTGCGACGCCCCGACGTAGAGCTCGCAGCCGGAGCCCGCGACCGCGGGAATCTCCTCGCGCCCGCTGCGGCAGGCGGCGACGTACTCGTTCGAAAGGCCCTCGAAGAACTCCGGTGGCGTGATGTTGTGGTAACGCACGACGCGGAAGCCGCGGCAACGGCGCAGGATCTCGAGTGCCGGCGGCCAGCCCATCGAGAAATGGTAGATGACGAGATCGTCCGGGCCGCCGGCGAAATCGACGAGCTTCTCGGGCGGCCAGTGCTTCTCGCGCGTCCCCGAGGCCGAGCCGCAGAACAGGCGCGTCTCGATGCCGCGTTCGCGCAGCAGCCGCGCCATCGCGACCGCGTCGAATCCGACGGCATCGCGATCGGCAAGTACGGGCAGGAGGATCGCGGCCTTCATCGCATGCTTCCCTGCGGCAAGGCCGCGTCGACGTGGCGGAACCGGTTCATGCGAAGCGCTCCATCACGCGGGCGAGTTCGCCGGCGAGCACCTCGGGAGAGAACGTGTCGCGGTAGCGCGCGCGCCCGGCCTCGACGAGATCCGCCCGCAGCGCCGCGTCGCGATGCAGGCGCGCGATCGAGGCGGCGACCAGCGCCGGATCACGCTCGTCCCACGAGAGTCCGGCGGAGCCGAGCGTCCACGGGACCGCACTCGAGGCGTAGGCGACCACCGGCGTGCCGAGCGCGAGCGCCTCGACGACCGGCACGCAGAAGCCCTCGTGCGCGCTGAGCATGACGAGCGCCGTGGCGGCGTCGAACGCCGCACGCAGATCGGGACCGCGCGCGTCGTCGATGAAAGTGACGTGACCTTGCTGCCCGAGCTCCGCGACGCGCGCGCGCACGGCGTCCCCGTAGGCCGAGAGACTCGGCGGGCATTTGCCGAGCACGAGCAGGTGCGCGTCCTCGTCGACCTCCGCGCGGCATGCCGCGAGCGCATCGACGAGCTCGAGATGCCCCTTGTTCGGCGCGACGCGGCCCACCATCAGCAGCACGGGGGCGTCGCCGGTATCCGGCAGCTTCGAGCGGTCGGAGCTTTCGGAGAGCAGGCTCGCGCACTCGTGGAACGGCGGCAGCACCGCACAGGCCGAGGCGTCCACGCCTTCGGCGGCGAAGTCCTCCAGATTGAACGGCGAGCAGCCGAGGTAGAGCTCGCAGCCCATGCGTGCCAGCTTGCCGACCTGCCTGCGACCGTCCTCGCACGCCGTCTCGTGGCCTTTCGACCAGCCACGGAAGAAGCCGGCCGGCGTGATGTTGTGGTAGCGCACGATGCGCACCGCGCGCACGCGCGACAGCAGGTCCAGCGCGAGATCCCAGCGCGTGCAGAAGTGGTAGATCACGACATCGCGCGGCGAGCGCAACCATCCCGGCAGCGTCGACGGGTCGCCGACGGGCTCGTCCACTCCTTCGGCGGCGAGTGCGAAGACGCGCACCTCGTGCCCCTGCGCACGCAGCGCGGCGCACATCTGCACGCTGTCGTTGCTGACCGCGTCGTGGCGGCGCAACTCGGGAACGAGGATCGCGACCCTCATCGGCGCGCGGCGCCGCTCACGCGCGTGTCGCGCTCACGGCGACGACGCCGTCGGGCGTGTCGGCACGCTGCACGTCCGTGAATCCCGCGGCGGACAGCGCTTCGGCGAGCAGCGACGGGGCGATGCCGATGTCGGCATGGCCCGCGAGGCGGTCGGCGAGATGCGAGGCTTCGTTGCCGAAGCCGAACAGCACGAATCCTCCTGGACGCAGCACGCGGCGCGCCGTGGCAAGCAGCGCAGCCATCGGCATGCGGCGCAGGACCGGGCCGATCGCGAGCGCGGTCAGTCCATGCAGGGTCGCGTCGCCGGTGCGCGCGAGCACGATCGCGGGATCGCTCGCGGCGACGTGATGGCCTTCGGCGCGCGCCATCGCCTCGAGGGCGGGACTTTCGGCGACGCCACTGACACGCAGGCCTCGCGACGCCAGCACCGCGAGCCAGTCCTTGCCGCCACCGAGATCGAGGACGGTGCCGCCTTCGGGCACCCCACCGGCCACGACCGATGACCACGCCAGCAGGCGCAGCTCGCGCCCGCCGTCTCCGGCGAGGGCCCGCGTCACGACATCGGCGACGAACCCGTCGGCCTCGCGGGCGGCTTCGGCCTGCTCGGCCTCGACGTCGGCGAGGTTCTTGCGCAGCGACGCCAGCCAGTGGTTGACACCGAGCACGAGGTGGCGCAATTCGCCCGATTCGGAGCTGCCGCGCTTGACCAGCTCGCGGACTTCCTCGGTGTCGCGCGTCGCGTCGCGTGCACGCGACGCGAACTCGTCGCGAAGGCCGGACTGCGCCACCGCGATCGCATCGATGCGGGCCGCGAGGGCCTCGACCTGACGCTGCAGGTTCTCGTGCGACGACGTGAGGATGTGGGTCTGTGCGCTCTGGTAGGTCTCGGAGGCGCGCAGCTGACGCGCGAACACCGGCAGGCGGATCATGCGGAAGACCCACTCGGCCGCGTAACCGAGCAGCGGGATCTTCCAGAACTTGGCCATCAGGTAGCGCGGCCTAAGGCCCGCGACCTTCACGCCGACCGCGCGCCCTTCCGCCGAGTAGGCGATGTCGCCGAGGATCTCGATCTTCGAGGCACCGGCGATCAGTCGCGCGACATGCAGGTCACGCCCCGCCTGATCGCCGGGGCGCTTGAGCAGCGCGCGCATCGCGGTCTCGACGAAATGTCCGTACTGCGACGCGCACAGCTCGGGAATCGTGTAATCGCGCCTCGACCGGTCGGTCACGTCGCCGCCACGCGGCGCGGCGCCGCTGCCCGCCGAGTTCACGGGCAGGATGTGCGTCACCGGTCGACGCTGGGGAAGGCTCTGGCGGATCGCATCCGCCTCGGCGCGGATCTCGTCCTTGACGCGATCGAGCGACTGGTCGTGATTGGGTGGATTCAAGGCGGCGAGGGATGTCCGGGGGAGGGGCGCCGCAGGTCTTCCGCCTCGTTCGCCGGAGCGTGTCCGGCAGCGGACGACAAGGGACCCTGCCCCGCGGCGAGCGGCATGATGCCATAGCTGCGGGCCACCGGAATGTCGACGACCGCATAGTGCGGACGGTGGCGGCCGTCGAGGCGTGACTGCGCGCGGCGGTAGCTCGCCATGCCCGCCGCGAGTGCCGCATCGAAGCGCGTCGTGCCGGCGGCCAGCCTCGCCTTGCCACCCGGGCCCAGCAACGTGGTCTCGAGGAACTCCATGCCGCGCGCGCCATGCTGGGCCTGGAAGCCGATGAACGCATGCCCCGGCACGAGGACGATCGATGCCGGGATGCCGAGGCGCTCGAGCGCGGACGCGATGAGCACGCTGCCGTCGAGGCAGTTGGCGACACGCCCGTCCCACGTGTCCGACAGCAGGCGCACGCGCTGGCTGAAGATCACGGGACCCTGGCTGATCGCGGCGCCTTCATTCGCGTAGCGGATGCCGCGACGCTCGAGCGCGCGCCACAGAGCACGCACTTGCGCGAGCCGCGTGGCGCGATCGCGCGCGGACGACAACGGCACGTCGGACTCGCCCGCGGCGAGGGCGATCAGCTCGTCGACGACGCGATCGTGGGGATCGACCCACGCGGCGAAGGCCCAGCCGAGATCGACGCTCGCCTCGCCGTCGCGCACGTAGTAGAGCGCCTCGTGGAGGGGATGCACGCTCACCTGCACGGCCTGCTCGGCGAGGACCACGCCACCATCCTCGAGGCGCACGCGCAACGGCTGCCGACGCGTGGTGGCGAGGCCACGCAACCCGGCGGCATCCCAGCGCAGCAGCGGCCTCGCGACGAATGCGCCGCCCGCCGGCACGGTCACGACGCTCGGCGCCACGAGTCCGTCCGTCTCCACCACGAGGCGCAGTTCACGCGACGGTCGCGCCGCATCGACATGGATGCGCAGGAGGCCGTTGCCGCCTCCGGACGTCGCGTCGTAGCCGCCCGCCTGGGAAAGATCGAGCGCAGGGAAAAGCTCACCCGACGGCGTCGTCGCGACGCGCAGGCCGGCCGCGGAAGTGCCCGCGGGCACGCCGAGCACCAGCGCGGCGAGGAACAGGAGGAGGACGCGCGGATGCGTCACGCGCAGCGAAGTTGCCAGCCGATGCATCGGCCGACTATCGTTGTGCGAGCCCCGCCCTGTCCAGAGGACGCGCGGATCTTCCCTTCTCGACCACATCCATTGGGAGTCGCCATGCGCCTGATCGTCCTCTCCAGCCTCGCCGTGCTGGCCCTCGCCGCGTGTGGCGAGTCGAGCCAGAAGGCCCCCGAGGCGGCGCCTGCTGCATCGCCACCTCCCGCTGCGACGCCCGCGGAAGCGCCCGCCACGCCGGCCCCCGTCGCGGAAGCACCGGCCAGACCGCCCGAAGGCGAATGCGGCGACCAGTCCGCGGTACCGGCCGACCAGCGCCTCGCGAACACGCCGAAATGGACGCTCGCGAGCGAGCAGGACAACTTCGGCTTCGACGTGTACCGCGGCGACGCCGAGGAAGGCGAGTTCACCAAGCTCACCAAGGATCCCGTGATCGGCGCCGGCACGACCGACGAGACGCAGCGCTACCAGTTCCGCGACGACACGATCGATCCGTGCAAGGAGTACTGGTACTACATCGAGTCGATCAGCACGGCCGGCGTGCGCGAGAAGTTCACGCCGACGTTCAAGGCCCCCGCGAAGCGCTCGCCGAAGGCCGACGCCGCGCCGTGAGCGACACGCCCGACCGCGTGGATCCCAGCGCCGCCGCGATGCAGGGCGTCAACGGCTACTGGCGCGCGCTCGACGCGGACGACATCCGCCGCGGCGAGCACCGCACCATGATCGGCGCGATGTGGGACGACATCGGCACGCTGCAGTTCGAGTTCCTGCGCCGCCAGGGACTGCAGCCGTTCCACCGCCTGCTCGACGTCGGCTGCGGTTCGCTGCGCGGTGGCGTGCACTTCGTGCGCTACCTCGACAAGGGGCGCTACTGCGGCATCGACGCCAATGCCTCCCTGGTCGATGCCGGCCACCACGAGCTCGCGCTGGCCGGACTCGACCAGCGCGGCGCCCGGCTCGTCGCCGACGCGAACTTCGACGTCGGCCGTTTCGGGGAGACGTTCGATTACGCGATCGCCGTGTCCGTGATCACCCACCTGTTCACCGACCATATCCAGGCCTGCCTGAAGCGCGTGCGTCACGTGCTCGAGCAGAACGGCACCTTCTACGTCACGTTCTTCGAAGCTCCGGAAACCGCCCATCTGGATCCGATCACGCACGCACCGGGCGAGATCACCACCTCGTACACGCAGGATCCGTTCCACCAGTCGTTCGAGGAACTCCAGACGCTCGCCGCGCGGGTGGGCATGCGCGCCAGGCTGATCGGCGATTTCGGCCATCCCCGCGGCCAGCGCATGGCCGCGTTCTCGCCGCTCTGAGCGTGCACCACGCGCCGACACGGCACGGTGCCGACGCGGCACCGTCACGCACGGCCTGGGCGATCGCCGTCTCGGCCTGGCTGCTCGCCAACCTGCTGCTGCTCTGGCTCTACTACGAGCCGTCCACGAAGCCGCTCATCGGCGACGAGTTCGACTACAACAGGCGTGCGCTCGCTTGGCTGGCCGGTCAACCCGTCGCGGAGAGCCACATCTGGCCACCGGGGCAGACGGCCTTCATCGCGGCGATCTACGCCCTCGCGGGCCCGCACGTCGTCGCCGTGCAGGTGGTGCAGATCGGCCTGCTCGCGGGATGCGCCCTGCTGCTGGCCCGCCTTGCCTCTCGCGTGTTCGATGCACGCACGGCGTGGTACGCCGGTGCGCTGTTCCTGCTCAATCCCGGCTCGCTCGCGTACGCGCACTGGCTGTGGCCGGAGGTCACTCACCTCGCCTGCCTGCTCGGCGCGCTCGCGCTGTTGTTCACGGTACGCGGGCCGGGCCTGTCCGCCGCGCTGGCCGCGGGCGTGCTGACGGGCCTGGCTCTGTTGTTCAAGAGCCTGCTCGGCGCGTTCTGGCCGCTGCTGCTCGTCGCGTTCGCTTCGCGCGGCGAGGGACGCTGGCGCGTCGCGTGGATGCCGGCGACCGCGTTCGTCGCCGGCATCGCACTCGCGACCGCCCCGGCGCTGTGGAAGGGCTACCAGGAAACGGGGCGACCGATCATCGCCGACAGTTCGATCTACAACCTCCACGTCGGCCTGCGCGACATGAGCCGCAGCGACTACATCGACGAAGCCGGCGCACCCGCGCTCAAGGCGTTCCTCGAGAGCGGCACGACGCCGCAGCAGCGCAACGCCGCCTACACCGCCAGGATCCTCGACACGGTCGGCGAGCGCGGCCTCGCGACGCTGGCCTGGGAACGGCTCTCGACCCAGTACTTCCGGCTGTTCAGCGCGAAGACGCTGCTGGTGTCGCAGCTGCCCGGCGAAGCCTGCGCGGGACGCCTGGGCGCGTATGCCGCGACGACGCCGACACCATGGCTATCCGCCGCGGCGCAGGCGGCGCACGCCCTCACGCTCGCGCTCGCCGCGTTCGGCATCGCGCTGTGGCGCCGCTGGGACCGGGCCATCGTCCTCGTCGCCGCGGCGCTCCTGCTCTACCAGCTCGCGCTGTATTCGGGCCTGCACGTCATGGCCCGCTACGTGTTCCAGATGATGCCGTTCCTGTGCCTGTTCGGCGCACCTGCGCTTGCGGCACTCGTGCACCGCGGACAGGATGCGGCGGGCCGGGTGCTCGTCGTCACGCCCTTGCGCCTCGTCTCGGGATGCGCCGGCACCATCGTGCTGCTCGGGCTGGCCTTCCTGGGCCCGTGGCTCGACGGCAACTGCCGATGACCCCACGGGCCGGCAGTCGGTCCGTGCGTGTTGCGCTATCCTTCACTTCCGCTTTACCGCCGTCCCCTTCATGCGCCTGCACGTCCTCGAACTGATCCGTTTCAGCACGTACGCCGAACTGCGCGCCGAGCGCTCCCGCAGCTATCTCGGCCTGATCTGGTGGGTCGCGGAACCGGCGATGATGATGGCCGCGTTCTGGTTCGTCTTCGCGGTCGTGCTCAAGAGCAGCGGCCCGGACTACCTGCCCTTCCTGCTCATCGGCCTGACGATGTGGCAATGGATGAAGTCGTGCATCACGCACGGCGGCTACGCGATCTGGAGCAACCTCGGCCTGATCCGCCAGGCGCGCCTCCCGGTGATCGTGTTCCCGCTCGTGCAGATGCTCGCCGACACGGTCAAGTTCTTCTACATCCTCGCGCTGCTGCTCGTCATCCTGTGGTGCAGCGGCCACCCGCCCTCGCCGGCCTACGCGGCGCTCCCGCTCCTCTTCGTCGCGACGTTCCTGTTCGCCGCGGGCATCGGCTTCTGCGTCGCCGCGGTGGTTCCGCTGCTGCCGGACCTGCGTTTCGTGATCGAGCAGGTGCTGACGTTCGTGATGTTCCTGTCCGGCGTGGTGTTCTCGCTGGACCAGGCATCGCCTCCGGTGCGCGAACTGATCGCCCTCAATCCCGTCGCGAGCCTGATCGACGCCTCGCGTGCCATCCTCATGCGCGGCGAATGGCCCGATGCGATCGCGTTGCTGAAGGTCGGCATCACGTCGACGGTCGTCTGTGCGATCGGCATGGCCGTCGTGCACAAGCTGTCCCCGCGCTATCCGAAGCTGGCGAGCTGAACATGAGCGAGACCCTCGTGGAACTCGAGCACGTCGGCGTCGCCTTCAGCGCGCAGCGCAGGGTCGGCAGTGGCCGCTTCTGGGCCCTCGAGGATGTCAGCCTGACGTTGCGCCGCGGCGAGCGCCTGGGCGTGATCGGCCGCAACGGTGCCGGCAAGAGCACGCTGCTGCGCACGCTCGCCGGCATCCTGCAGCCCGATCGCGGCACGATCCGGCGCACCAACGCGTCGTTCCAGCTGCTGTCGCTCGCGCTCGGCTTCGTCCCGCACCTGTCGGGGCGCGAGAACGCGATCCTGTCGGGACTCATGATCGGCCTGCGCCATCGCGAGATCGTCGCGCGCCTTCCCGCGATCCAGGAATTCTCCGAGCTCGGCGATTTCTTCGAGCAGCCGATCGCGACGTACTCGTCGGGCATGGTCATGCGCCTCGGCTTCTCGGTGGCCATCCAGGCCGAGCCGGACGTCCTGCTCATCGACGAGGTCCTCGCCGTCGGCGATGCCGAGTTCCAGGAGAAGTCGGGCAACGCCTTGCGCGAGCGCATGCGCCAGGGACACACGGTGGTGCTCGTGAGCCACGCCGAGCAGCAGGTCGCCTCGCTGTGCGACCGGCTGCTGTGGGTCGAGCACGGCCGCAGCGTGCTCGAGGGAGACCGCGACAGCGTGTTCGAGGCCTACCACCGCGACCTGCACCACGAGGCGCCGGCTCCGTGACGCGGGACGACGTGCTGCGCCTCGTGCAGCTCGCGCACCGGCTCGGCACGACGCCGCGGCGCATCCTCGCGGCCGCCGCGCGACGCGTCGACGACGAGCATGTCGACGTAGGCCTGGCCATGCGCGCGCCGCCAGGCGCGCCGGCGACGGCGCGAACCGCCACGGACACCTGCGCCGACCTGCTGCTGACGCCGGTCGGCAACTACTCGCGCGTCGACGTGGAATCGGCGATCCAGGTGCTGTGGCGAGACGACATCCGGAGCCGCTGACATGCGCGGCACGGCACTCGTCATCCTCGCGTGGAACCAGTGGCCGCTGACCCGGCGCTGCCTCGACAGCGTCCTCGCGACCGACCTCGCGCACGCCGAGATCATCGTCGTCGACAACGGATCGACCGACGAGACGCGCGAGGCGCTCGCCGCGTACGCCGACCGGGTGCGGATCATCGGCCTTCCCGAGAACCTCGGCTTCGTGCGCGGCATGAATACCGGCATCGCCGCGGCACGCCGCCACGACGACGTCGTGCTGCTCAACAACGACCTCGTCATCCGTCAGCGCGACTGGCTTGAGCGCCTGCGCGACGCGGCCTATGCCGCCCCGGACCACGGTGTGGTCGGATGCCGACTCCTCGAGGCCGAGCCCGGGCGTCGCCTGATGCACACCGGCGGGTTCATCGAGCCGGAGCAGCTCTGGGGGCAGCAGAGCGAATCCGGCCAGATGGAACTCGACGTCGGCCAGTACCTGCGCACGCGACGCGTGCAGGGCATCGCGTTCGCGGTCGCGTACCTGCGCCGTGACTGCCTCGACCGCGTCGGCACGCTGGACGAGGCGTTCCACAGCTATTACGAGGACACGGACTACTGCCTGCGGGCGGCCGACGCGGGAGTCGCGACGGTCGTCGCGGGAGCGGTGACCGTCCACCACGACCAGCACGGGTCCACGAAGGACGACGGCGGCTTCCGCAAGGGCCTCTGGGCCCGCAGCCGCGCGACGTTCGCCTCGCGCTGGCAGCAGCGCCTGATCGACGCGTATCGCGGCGACGGCCTGTGGCACGGCGTGACGCGCGCGAGCCACGTGCACGCCCAGCTGTCGCGCATGCTCGTGAGGCGCCTCGATGCCCGCGGGCTGCGCATGGCCTTCGAACCCGCGATGCACGAGCTTGCCGACGTTTCGGATTTCCGGATCGCCGTGGCGGCGGCGCGCAGCATGCCTGCGCTGCCCGACGTCGCATTCGCCTGTGCCCCCGGCGCGCCACGCGCCGCGCGCGGCCGACATCGCACCGCGCTGGCCTTCTCCGAATGGGATGCCGTGCCCCCCGACTGGGTCGCGGGTGCCAACGGGATCGACCGCCTGATCGTTCCCGACATCGACCAGCGCGACCTGTTGCGCCGCTCCGGCGTCACGACCGCGATCGACGTGGTGCGGTTCGGCGTCGACATCGACTATGCACACCCGCACGTGCCGGCCATGCCGCATCCCGCGGGTGCGTTCACCTGGATGGCCGTCGTCGAGGACTGGCATCGCGACGCCCCCGATGTGCTCGTCACGGCCTTCCGTCGCGCGTTCCATGCCGACGACGCGGTCGAACTCGTCGTCTACATCCGTCCTGGCGACGACGAGATGACCATCCTCGATCGCTTGCGCCCGCTGGTCGAGCCACGCGAGGGCGGACGCACGAGGCTCATGGCGGGCTGGAACTTCCACGACTACGAGTGGCCGAAACTCCTCGCCCACGCCGATGCCTACGTGAGCGCCCGACGCGGCGGCGGCTGGGACATCCATGCGCACGAGGCGGTCGCCGCCGGGCGGATCCTGGTCGCGCCGGCGTACGGCAGCCAGCGCGAACTCGTCGAGCGGTGGGGCGTCGAGGTCGCCACCACGCCGGCCGATGCCACCGGGACGCACGGCCTGCGCTGGCGCGAGTCCGATGCCGAGGCACTCGAGGCGACATTGAAATCCGTGCATGTGCAGCGCTACGGGCTCAAGGCACTCGCGCGGCGACGCGCCGCGGACTTCGCCGCACGGCACGACATCGATGCGACCGCGGACGCGATCATCGCGCTCGCCGGGAGTGGCGCGGGCATCGGGCTTCCCGCGGCGCGACCGCGCGCCCATCACCCCGCCGACGCCGCGCAACCCGGCGGCCAGATCGTCGTGCTCGGCATGCACCGCTCGGGCACGTCGAGCATCGGCGGCCTGCTCCACCTGTTCGGCGCATGGGCAGGACCTGACGATGCCCTGCTCAAGGGTCCCGACAATCCCAAGGGACACTTCGAGCATGGCGAGCTCCACATGGCCTGCGTGCGCCGCCTCGCCACGGCCGGCGGCGACTGGCGCACGCCTCCCGACGAGTCGCCTCCGGCCGCGATCGACGCGTTCCGCCGCGAGGCGGCAGCGGTGCTCGACACGCTCGAGCCGAGGCGCCCCTGGTTCATCAAGGAGCCGCGCCTGTGCCTGCTCGCGCGCGAGTTGTTGCCGCTGCTGACGCATCCGGTCTTCGTCCATGTCGTGCGTGAGCCGACCGCGGTCGCGCGCTCGCTCGCGCAGCGCGATGCGATGTCCGCCGGGCATGCGACGGCGCTGTGGGAGCGCTACACGCGCGACGCCTTCGACACGACGCGCGGCTGGCGACGCATCGTCGTCGACTACGATGCGCTGGTCGCGGCTCCCGTCGCCACCGCGCGCGCGATGTTCGACGCGCTCGTCGAGGCTGGCGTGAAGGGCCTCTCGATGCCGGACGACGACACCATCCTCGCGTGGATCGAGCCCGGTCGCGCGCATGCCGGCGCGTCGATCGACGACATCGCGTTCACGGCATCGCAAGCCGCATTGCGCGATGCGATCGCCGACCGCAGCATCCTCGACCGGGATGCAACGGCATGACCGGCGCCGGAATGCCGCCGAAGCCGGCGATCGCGCTGCACTGGAGCGAAGGCCGCCTGCACGTCGACGGTGCTCCCGCAGGCGCGTGGATCGTTCTCGAGGGCATCGCGTTCGCACCCGTCGAGGTCACGGCAGACGGCTCGACCTCGATCGCACTTCCGTTCGCGCCGTCGCGCGAGCACACCTTCCGAGTCGGCGTGCGCGCGCAGCGTGATGGCGATGCGCTGCACGAAGGCATCGTCGCGCTGCCCCGCGTCGACGACACGATCGAGGCCCTCGTCGACGCCGGAGCGCATCCCATGGAATACCGCGTCACGATCGTCGTGCCGGTCTACAACGCCCCTTCGGCCGTCGCTCGCTGCCTCGCCTCGGTGCTCGCGCACACGACGGGGCCGGCAAGGCTCGTCGTGATCGACGACGCGAGCCCCGATCCCGCGATCGCGCCGATGCTCGCGACGTTCGAGGGACGCGACGGTGTCGAGATCCTGCGCAACGAGCGCAACCGCGGCTTCACCGCGACAGCCAACCGCGGCATCGCGCACGCCGGACGCGACGACGTCGTCCTGCTCAATGCCGACACCGAGGTCGCCGCGAACTGGCTGACCGGACTGCGGCGTGCGGCATGGCGATCCGCCGACATCGCCACCGCCACGGCCGTTTCCGACAACGCGGGCGCGTTCTCCGTGCCCGAACTCGAACAGGCCTGCGAAGGGCCTGCCCACTGGTCGTTCGACGACACTGCACGCGCGCTGTGGCAACAGGCCGGCTTCGTGCAGCCCGAGCTGCCGACCGGCAACGGGTTCTGCCTGTACATCCGTCGCGACGTCATCGACGCGATCGGCATGCTCGACGAGCAAGCGTTCCCGCAGGGCTACGGCGAGGAGAACGACTTCTGCCAGCGCGCCAGCGCGCAGGGTCGGCGCCACGTCGTCGCGGGCGACGTCTACGTGCACCACGAGCGCAGCCAGAGCTTCGGCATCGAACGCCGCGAAGCACTCGGAAGAGCCGGCATGCAGGTGCTGCGCGAGCGCTGGCCCGATTACGAGCGCGACGTCGGCGCGATGCTGTTCTCGCCCGTGCGCCGCGTGCTCGACTGGCGCGTGCGTCGCGCATTCGCGCTCGCGGGCGAGGCGCCGAGGCCGCGCGTGCTGGCCGGCCCGGGCATCGGCGGCACGACAGGCCTCCACGAGGCCTGGCAGATCGCCCCCGTCGAACACGAGATCGTGCTCGCACGCCATGGCGAAAGGTGCGACGTCGTCGAACACGCCGCGGCGACCGACGTCACCTCGTCACTGCTCGCGCACTGGCTGCAACGCCATGCCTTCGAGGTGCTCGACACCGCATCGATCACGCCGCCCCGCCTGGCCTCGATGCTCGCACGCGAGGCCACGCGCCTGGGCATCGCCGTGGCCACGTCCGGCGATCCCGCCACGCGTGACCTGGCGTGGAGCGATGCGCGGCGCGCGCAACGCAGCTTCGAGGGAGATCACCCATGACGTCGACGATGCGCGCGCTCGTCACCGGAATGACCGGACAGGACGGCGCCTGGCTCACCGCACGCCTCCTGCGCGATGGTTGGCACGTCACCGGCACGCATCGTGTGTCGAGCCCGGCATCGGGCTGGCGACTCGACGAACTCGGCATCGCCGGGCACGCGCACCTCGCCACGCATGCACTCGATCCCCGCGACGCGACGGCATGCGAACGGCTCGTCGCCGAGATGCGACCGACCGCCGTGTTCCATCTCGCCGGACAGTCGCGCGTCGCGGAGTCGTTCCGCGATCCGCGCGGCAGCCTCGAGGCGAACGGCATCGGCACGGTCAACCTGCTCGAGGCCCTGCGTGCGCATGCCGCCGACGCCCACCTCGTGCTCGCCTCGAGCGCGGAGATCTTCGGCACGCCTGCGCATGCGCCCCAGGACGAAGCCACCCCGACCCGTGCGACCTCGCCCTACGGCTTGTCCAAGCTGCTCGCCCACGCAGCCGTCGGCACCTGGCGCGCGAGCTTCGGGCTACGCGCGAGCAGCGCGATCCTGTTCAACCACGAATCCGAACTGCGCGATCCCGCGTTCGTGACCCGCAAGATCACGCGTGCCGCGGCGCGCATCGCGCTCGGCCTCGACACCGACGTCGCACTCGGCAACGTCGATGCGAAACGCGATTTCGGCTACGCGCCGGATTACGTCGACGCGATGCTCGCGATGGCCTCGCGCCCGCGCGGCGACGACTACGTGCTGGCGAGCGGCCAGGCCGCGAGCGTGCGGGACTTCGCCACGACGGCGTTCGCCGCGGCCGGCATCGATCTCGCGTGGGAGGGAAGCGGCGAGGACGAAGTCGCCCGCGATGCCGGCGGCGTCGTGCGCATCCGCATCGACCCCGTGCTGTTCCGTCCCGTCGATGCGCCGCTGCTCGTCGGCGACGCAGGCAAGGCACGCCGCGAACTCGGCTTCGAACCACGCGTCGGGCTGGGCGATCTCTGCCGGCGCATGGTCGAGGCCGATCTCGCACGCGAACGCGCCGGAGGGCCGCGCTGATGCGGGTCATCCTCAACGTCGACGCGATCACGGCACCGCTGACCGGCATCGGCCGCTACGCCCTCGAACTCGCCCACGGACTCGCGCGCCACGACGCGATCGAGGAGTTGCGCCTCTACTCCGCGTTCCACTGGGTCGACGATCCCGCCCATGCACTCGCCGCGAACCGCACGATCGCCACGCTCCGGCGCAACCTGCCGTTCAAGACGCATGCGCTCGAACTCTACGCACGCCTGCGTTCCGCGCTGTTCCGTGCCCACACGCGACGCATGCGGGCCTTCGTGCTGCATACGCCGAACTACATCCTCATGCCGTTCGACGGTCCCGCGGTGACCACGGTGCACGATCTTTCGGCACTCAACTACCCCGAGACGCACCCCGTCGAGCGCGTGCGCTTCCTCGACCGCCACCTGCCGCGCACGCTCGAGCGCGCCGATCGCGTGCTCACCGATTCGACGTTCATCGCGGACGAAGTCCACGCACGGCTCGGCGTGCCCCGCGACAAGCTGCGCACGATCCCGCTCGGCGTGGATCCCTCGTATCGACCGCGCTCCGACGAGGAACTGCACGCAGCCCTCGCGCGGCACTCGCTCGAAGCCCACGCCTACCTGCTCGTCGTCGCGACCCAGGAGCCGCGCAAGAACCTCGCCCGGCTCGCCCGCGCGTACGCGGCGCTTCCCGCGGCGCTGCGCACGCGCCATCCGCTCGTCATCGTCGGTGCGCGCGGCTGGCTCAACCGCGACCTCGAACGCACGCTCGCACCGCTCGAAGCGCAAGGTTCCGCACGCCGGCTGGGCTACGTCGACGAACAGGATCTCCCGCTGCTCTACGCCGGCGCTCGTGCCTTCGCGTTTCCGTCCATCTACGAGGGATTCGGACTGCCCGTGCTCGAGGCACTCGCGAGCGGCGTGCCGGTGCTGACCTCGAACGTGTCGTCCCTGCCCGAGGTGGCCGGCAACGTCGCCTTGTGCGTGGATCCCTTCGACGAGGGTGAGCTGCGCGACGGACTCGAACGCCTGCTCACCGACGAGCCCTGGCGTGCCGGCGCACGCGTGCTCGGCGTCGAACACGCGCGCGCGTTCCCGTGGTCGCGTTGCGTCGACGAAACCGTCGCGACCTACGCCGAGCTCACCGCACGCAGCTGAGTCGCCCGCCTGCGACAGGCGGATTCAGGCTTCCAGCGCGGCCTCGAGCCAGGCTCCGAGCGCGCTCGACAGGCGATCCCGCAGATCCAGCCAATCCGCGTAGTCGAGGGCCGCGTCGATGACGGCGTACGTGCTTCCACCCTTGCCGAGACGCGTCACGAGCGGATCGATGCCGTTGCCGACGTCGCGAAGCGCGCGCAGGGAGGCCTCGATCGCGGCATGGCCACGTGGCGTGTGGACCCACGCGCGCGGCCGGTAGTTCGAGCAACCGGCCTTGAGGCCCGCGCAACGCTGGAGATCGTCGAGGCTGAGCCGCCCATCGGCATCGATGCGCACGGGCCGACCTGCCAGGTGAAGCGCGACGCCCCTCGCCGTCACCGGGCTGCGACGCAGGCCACGCGCGCACGCGACGTCGAAACCGGCATCCGTGCCGACGACCGCGATGGCGTCGCCACCCGCGCCCTCCTCGCTTCCGAAAACACCCGAATGGTCGCTCATGCCGTGACTCCCTCGCCGCTGACGATCGGAGTGCGATGGTCCGACGGGAGCGTCGCACCGCATGCGACGCCGGTGCCGGCCTGTCGTGCATCGTGACGACGCGAGGGCTGGAGGCCGGGAGCGGACGCGGTCGTGGACGATCCCGCATCGGCGCCGCGGAGGACGCACCCACGATGTGCGGCACCGTGTGGTGCGCATCGTGCGGCAAGCACGAAAGCGCGACGCGACGTACCGATGCCCGGGCATCTTCCGCGAATGGTGCCGGCACCCGGATTCGAACTGGGGACCTACCGCTTACAAGGCGGTTGCTCTACCAACTGAGCTATGCCGGCATGGGGCGCGCATTCTAGGCGGAGCCGGGCGTGCGCGCAAAAACACGGGGCGTCAGAAGCAGTCGATCGGCTGCTCGCGCACGTCCCCACCGCCAGGACGGGGCCGCCATGTGGACGTGTCGCCGGGGTCGCGCGCGACGTCGATCCAGTACACCGGCAGTTCCTCGGTGCGCTGGATGAGTTCCGGACGGAAGCCCATCGCCGCGATCTCGGCACGGCGGCGCTCGGCGTTGGCCTGCTCGCGGAACAGGCCCAGCGATACCGTGTTCTGCTGGTCCCCCGCGGTCACGACGTAGTAGTCGCGCACGCCTTTCGCCGACAGCGCGCGCGCGACCCCGAGCGCTTCCTCGCGCGACTGCAGCGCGGCGAGGAACACCCAGTAGCCACGCGACTGCGTCGCCTTCGCGTTGCGGTACTGGATGCGCCGCGCCTGCGGCGTCAGTTCGGCGAGCGCGGCGCGCATGTCCGACTGCGTCGGGAACGGGCCGATCGTCGCGCAGACGTCGGTGCTGCTCGCAGCCACGCCCTGACCGGGCACGGGCGCGCCGGCAGCGTCGCGCTCCGACAGCAGCACGAGCGCGGGCACGTCGGGATCGCTGGGCGGCAGCGAACCCGACGCATCGGATGGCGAGAACAGCATCCAGCCCACGCCTCCGAAGTTGAGCGCGAGCAACAGCAGGAAGAGGACGCGCAGGAACATGCGGGTATGAGAGCTCGCGAGCCGGCGGAATGCCGCGATTCTAGCGGCAACCTCGCGCGGGGTCGCCGAGGCGCGTCGCGCGCGGTGCGTGGATCAGCCGCCGGACCACAAGGCCAGGCCGCGGAGCACGAGGTCGCGCCCACGCTCCATGTCCGGCAGCAGCGCGCGCCACGCATCGAGGCCGCCACCGTCCCCGACCAGCGCGGGCGTCTCGCCGAGCACGCCTGCGGCCTGTGCACGGAACCGCTCGATCAGCGCCACCGCGGCCAGCACGCAACCCGACTGCACGGCGTCCTGCGTCGTGTCGGCGATCTCGACGAGGCGTCCCTCGGCATCGCCGATGCGCGCGGTCGCACCGAGCAGCGCGTGGCGCGAAAGATCCGGAGACGGTGCGATGAGGCCGCCGAGGTGCCGGCCATCGGCACCGATCGCATCGAGCGTGAGTGCGGTGCCGCAGCTCACGAGGACCTGCGCGCGCGGCTGGGTGGCATGCAGGGCCGCGAGCGCGAGGAAGCGGTCGACACCGAGCCGTGCGGGTTCGGCATAGGCATTGGTGATCCCGAGCGCGGCAGCGGGGCTGCGCACGAACTGCGGTGCGACGTCGAACAGGGTCGCCATGAACGCGGCGAGTGCGCGCTCGACGTCCTGCGACACGACACTGGACACGAGGATCGCGGACGGTCGCGGCAGCGCGGTCCAGTTCCCCGACAGCGCGACGTCGAACGGCGTGTCGCGATGCGCGTAGACGCCCCCCATCGCGCGTCGCCCGTCGCGCCAGACGGCCCACTTGAGCCGCGTGTTGCCGATGTCGACGAGCAGCTTCACGACGCGCGCCCCGGTGCGAGCCGCACGCTCACCTCCCCACTGTCCACGCGAAACTCTCCCTCCGCATCCCGTACGCGAAGGATGCCACGTTCGTCGACGCCGACGGCATCGCCTTCGCGCACCTGCGCTCCGCGCGTGACCGCGACACGCCGCCCGCGCAGCACGTCGTGTCTCGCGAATGCTTCGGCGAACGCTTCGAATCCCCGCGCTTCGAACGTGTCGAGTGCCGCGACGAGCCGCGCGAGGACCGCTGCGGCGAGCGCGTTGCGTGTCGGCGTGACGCCGAGTGCCGCGAGATCGGTGACCGGTTGGCCGATGCCTGCGGCGACGTCGCCGGGAAGACGCACGTTGAGGCCGAGACCGATCACGGCATGGCAAGGCCCGAGCGCGTCGCCTCCGAGTTCGATCAGGATGCCACCGAGCTTGCGGCCGCCGGCGACGAGGTCGTTCGGCCACTTGAGGCCCACGCCGTCGGCACCGAGGTCGGCGAGCGCATCGACCACGGCGACCCCGGTGGCGAGACTGAGCCCGCCGAGGGTGGCCATGCCGGCTTCGAACCGACGCCGCAGCGACAGCGCGATGCCGCCGCCGAGCGGCGTGAACCACGCGCGACCGTGCCGGCCACGCCCGCCCGACTGCACCTCGGCAAGGCATGCGGCCAGCGGCGCCCGCATGTCCGCCGCGGATGCGAGCAGCGCGCTGTTCGTCGACGCGATCTGCCAATGCACCTCGAGGTCGACGAGGCGCTCCGCGTGGGCGCGTGGAAGGGCGTCGCGGATCGCGGCGACGTCGAGCAGGTCGAGCGGCGCCAGCAGCCGGTAGCCGCGACCCGCGCGCGCATCGATCGGCGCGCCGAGCGCACGCAGCGCCTCGACATGCTTCCAGATCGCCGCGCGCGACACGCCGAACCGTGTGGCGAGCGCACTGCCGGCGACGCCCTCGGGACTCGCCGCGAGTGCGGCCAGCAATGCCTGCGGCTGCACGCTCATCGTGGCCCGCCACGTCGGAACAGGCGCGCGCGTTCGAAACGGGCTTCTTCGCCGTGGCGCAGCCGCACGAGATTGCCGCGGTGCGTCCATGCGACGAGCGCAGCCGTGGCGAACGCGAATGCCGACACGCCCGAACCGGGATCGCCGCAACACGCGTCCCACCCCACGACGAGGAGCGGGAACACGCATGCGGCGACGACGGTCGCGAGGCCGACGTAGCCCGTCGCCACGATCACGAGGATCCATGCGACGAACATCGCCGCCGCGAACGACGGCGCGATCACGAGCGCGCCTCCGACCAGCGTCGCCGCACCCTTGCCGCCGCGAAAGCCGAACCAGACCGGCCAGCAATGACCGATCGCGGCAGCGAGCACGCAGGCCGCCGCTGCCGTTCCGGTGTCGACCGGCGATGGCGTGGAAGGCCAGGCACCGAGCGCCGCGGCCAGCGCGCCCTTGCCGACATCGATGAGGACGACCGCGAGCGCGAATCGCCAGCCCGCGACACGCAGCGCGTTGGTCCCACCGGCATTGCCGCTGCCGTGGCGGCGGATGTCCAGGCCGCGCAGCCGCCCGAGCAGCAGACCTCCGGACAGGGAGCCGAGCAGGTAGGCGACGACGAGCTTGGCGATCAGCACCGCCATCGCGGGAACCTCCGGGAACAGTCTTCAGGGACGGGCGTCGACCGGCATCAGCGACAGCGCCACCGCGCCACGGCCGGCGTGCGCCGCGATCGCGCTGCCGGCGTCGAGCACCTCGAGGGCGGCGAGGTGTGGCCAGCGCGCGAGCAGCACGGCGCGGACACGCCCGGCTTCCGCCGGATTGTCGCAGTGCATGATCTGCGCACGCCAGCGCTGCTTCGCGTCGAGGCTGCGGATCGCGCGGGCGACGAAGCGCTCGGGTACGTCGCCGCGGTCGAACAGGACGCCTCTGATATGCAGCCGCCCGTCCCCGCCGCCGATGCGCACGAACGGCACGAGCCGGAGCCAGCGCGTGATCGGCAGCGCCCACGCAGGGATGCGCCCGCCGCGTACCGCCGGGCTGAGGTCGCGGACGTAACAGAACGTCGCGGTGCGCTCGCGCAGGTCCCGCAGTGCCTCCGCGATGGCCTCCGCGCCGTCGCCCGCGGCAGCGCGCTCGGCCGCGTGCAGCGCGAGCAGGCCCTGTCCGCCCGACACGTTGCCGGTGTCCACGACGCGCACGCGTGCCGCATGCACCGAGGCGGCGCTCTCGCCGGCCTGGAGCGTGCCCGACAGCGCCCGCGAGAGGCCGACGTAGACGACGTCGTCGTGATGGCTGAGCAGGAACTCGAACAGGCGCCGGAAATCACCGACCGGCGGCTGCGACGTGCGCACCGGATGCGGACTCGATGCCACCAGCGCATGGAACGCCGCAGGCGACAGCGAGACCTTGTCGAGGTAGTCGTGCGGTCCGGCATTCACGCGCACGGGCACCATGTGCAACGGCAGGTCGTCGAACGCGGCGGCCGGGATGTCGGCCGCCGAATCGATGACGACGGCCACGCCGCGCGTGGCCGTGGCGCTGCGCTGCTGCGCATGCATGTCGTCGGCCTTGCGCGAACCGACCTGGCCGAACGCCGCCAGCGCATCGAACAGCATCGCGGGATCGTCGACATGCATGTGCACGCGCAGCTTCTCGCGCGTGCCGGCGACGACAAGGCTGGATCCCGCGACACCGGACAGCGCGGTACGCACGGCCTCGCGGTCGACATGGACACCCGAGACGATGCACTCGGTGCACCAGCGTTCCGGCGACGCCGCTTCCGGCGACGCCGCGACGACGCCGGCGCTCGCCGCCATGCCGCGGCCGGCCCCGCGCAAAGCGATGCGGCCACGCCGCAGCAGGTCGAGCACGCCTTCCACGAGCAGCACGAATCCACGCGCGCCGGCGTCGACCACGCCGGCCTTGCGCAACACGGCGAGCTGGTCGGGAGTGCGATCGAGCGCGTCACGCGCCGCGGCGTGTGCGCCTGCGAGGCCCACGCCGAGGTCGACCACGCCGGCGTCGACCGCGCCGCGCAACGCCGTCGCGAAGGCGTCGATCACCGAGAGCAGCGTGCCTTCGCGTGGTTCGGCGACCGCCAGGCGTGCCTGCGCCGCTGCGTGGGTCGCGGCGGCCGCCAGCGTCGACGGCGTCAGGGTCGCCTCGTCCTCGAGCGGCTCGCGCAGGCCTTGCAGGAACTGCGCGAGAATGGCCCCCGAGTTGCCGCGGGCCCCGTCGATCGCCTCGCCCGCCGCGCGTGCGAGCACGCGTCCCGCGTGCGCGCTGTGCCACGATCTCAGCGCATCGCGGACCGCCGCGAGCGTGAAGCCGAGGTTCGTGCCCGTGTCGCCATCGGCGACCGGGAACACGTTGATGCGGTCGAGCGCATCGCGCTCGGCCAGCACGCGCGCGATGCCGGCAAGAAATCCGCGCCGGACGGCATGGCCGTCGGCGTACGGAAGGCGGAGAACGGAGGCCGGGTCGGCGGCGAGGGCGCGCATCGTGCGAGTCTAGCCATTGCGTCGGGCCGGGTCGCGCTGCGACGCATCGTGCCGGACAGCAGTCTGTCCGGTGGCGTCCACCCGGTGTCCGAACGGACACGCAAGGTCGTACCTGCCGAACATTCAACCCCATGATTCCAAAGAGACCGTGACCTCTGGCACGTTCACTGCTTAGCGCTGATGTCATCCCTCTTGCCGGGGTGCGCTGGAGTCGGGGCGCCGATCATGAGACGATCAGGAGCCCACCGGCGCCGATCGGTCTCGTACAGCGTGGCTAGGAGACGAGAAATGAACACGCGCAATCTGACCTTCGCCTTCCTCTGCGCCGCGCTCCTCGCCGGTGCCACGGGCGCGTTCGCGGCCGAGTTCTCGATGGGCGGAAGCGGTGTGATGGTCGCCCAGGGAGAGCCCTCCGCGCTCGACGACGGCAGCCTTTCCAGCGCGCCGGGAATGGGCTCGGGTGAGCGCGGTGTCGCCGTGGGCGACCTCGGCTCGCAGCGCTATGTCCGCGGTGCGGAGTCGCCCGGCCAGTCCGAGGCGACCTTACGCGACGACGACCACGCCGAACCTGCCGCGACCACCTTGCCGTCCGCTGGTCCGCGCGCCGTGATCCCCGCTGCCACGCCGGGCGTGCCGGCCAAGCCGCGCAATACCAACCGCTGGCAGTCGCTCGTCCCGGGCGCGATCAAGTAGCCTGAGTGGCTCGCCCGCGCGCGCAACGCCTTGCATGAGATGGCTGGCGCGTCTCCGAGCGGCGCTTCCGGGCGCCGCGAAACCCGTCGCTCCGATCGATGCGCCACGCTGGCGATGGCTGCTCGCATCAAGTGAACTGTTCACCGCACTGGATGACGCCGATCGCGCGACGCTCCGCGAGCTTTGCGCACGTTTCCTCGCCCGCAAGTCGTTCAGTGCCGCCGGTGGCCACGCGCTGACCGACGCGCAATGCCTCGCGATCGCGGCGCTGGCCTGCCTGCCGGTCCTGCGCCTCGGCTTCGATTCGCTCGAGGGATGGTCGGATGTCATCGTCTATCCGGGAGGCTTCCGCGTGCGCCGCGAGTACCACGACGAGCATACGGGCGTGGTCACCGAGGGCGACGACGAACTCATCGGCGAAGCGTGGGAACAAGGCCCCGTGATCCTGTCATGGTCGGACGTCGAGGAAGACCTCGATCATCCGTTCGAAGGCCTCAATGTCGTCGTTCACGAGATCGCGCACAAGCTCGACATGCTCGACGGCGCCATGAATGGCGTGCCGAGGCTGCCGGATTCCATCCCGCGACGCGAGTGGATCACAACCATGCAGGCCGCATTCGACGCGTTCCGCGACGAGGTGGATCAAGGTGCGGACACGGAGATCGATCCGTATGCCGCCGAAAGCCCGGAGGAATTCTTCGCCGTGCTTTGCGAGGCCTGGATTTCTTCGCCCGCCGTCGTGGAGCGCTCGGTTCCCGCCGTCGCGCGATTGCTGGACCGTTTCATCGGCTCACCCCGCCGCAGCGCCTGACCCGGGCCGCCCCCCCCCTGCGGAACAAACTGCACCATGCCGGAAAAAGAAACGGGCCCCCCAGGGCCCGTTCCTCTTTGACGCATCGCGTTGGCGTTTCGGTCAGTCGACCGAGAACTGCTGCAGCGAGACCGGACGCGTGCCGGCTTCGATGGCCGTGCCGTCGTTCCTGTAGCAATACTCCACGAGCGTCGCGGGGAAGCCGTTCGGAGCCGTCGTGGTCAGCTGGGCCCATCCGTAGTTGATGGCACTCGTGGTTTCATTGAAGAAGCGGAAACCGAGGTAGTTGCTGCCCGACACACCGGCATGCCAGTTGACGTAGTTCGCCGCGCCACCGCCACCGGCCGAAGCCGTGAACGAAGACGCCGGCCCGATCAGCCCGCCCTGCGGGACGACCGCCAGAACGGTGCCACCCGCCGTCGTCGCGACCGCGCCGTGCGAGTTGGCCGGGGTCGTCGGGTAGAAGAAGTACAGCGCGCTACCGGTCAGGTACGGATTGAAGTCCCAACCCGGGACGCTACCGCCCGACGTGCCGGTCGTGCCGGTCAGGAAGTTGATGTAGAAGCCATCGAGCGTCTGTGGGACGACGAGGTTCGGCTGGGCGCACACATAAGGAGCAGGCTGCGCGAACGAAGCGTTGGAAGCAACGGCAGCAACGATCGCGACGGCGCTGGCGGCGGCGAAACGACGGCTGATGATTCGGGACAACAGGGTGGAGCGGATCATGTTGAAACCCCCAAGGTTATGACGACACGAGCGATAGGTTTGGGCACGCACGCCGCGACGGATACAAGCAACGAATACGTCGCGATCGGATGACGTGGTTATGACATCGGCACGGAATCTGGAGGAACCCGGAACCGATCACGCGGTCATGCGCACATGCGTGATCCTCCGTGACAGCCCAAGCCGTGTCAAGCCGGGGATACCCCGGACGCGCCACCGAGGGCCTCCAGTCGCTGCCGGAGTTCACGGAGCTGGGCCGCATACGCGAGCGTACGGGCGGTACTCCGACGGAGCGGCATACGGACCTGGGCGGAACTCGTCGTGCGGATGGAACGCCGGCCCTCGTGCGGCCTGAGGCAGCGCTCGTCGAAGTCGAGCCCGCAGAACGAGAGCAATGTCCTGATCTCGCCGTCCGGATCCGCGAGCAGGGCTTCGTGCCCCTGGACGCGCAACCCGGGATCGCCGCCATGCGACCAGTACGCCATGAGACGCCGGTAGTCCTCGTAATACGAGGCGAGGTCGTCGAGCGAGTACGCGAAGCCGGCCAAGCCGGGTGCGAACAGTTGCTTGTAGCACGACCAGCATGTCTCGACGGGATCGCGGCGGCAGTCGACGATGCGTGCACCGGGAAGCATGCGGCGAATGGCACCGAGGTACTTCCAGTTGTCGGGGAGCTTGTCCGTGGACAATGGACGCTGCCCGCGCCAACGCGCCGTCTCGTCGAGGTAGGCCTTTCCCAGCCTGGCCCAGTCGGCTTCGGTCGCATCGCCGCACCACTCCGGGAACGACTTCCTGCGCGCCTTCGACTCGCGCTCGAGCAAGGCCGGCAAAGTGGGCAGTTCGCTCGCGCCCTCGACGAGCGGATGCATCGCGAGTACCTCCTCGACGAGGGTCGATCCGCTCCTCGGCAAACCGACCAGGAAGATCACCTCGCGCCCCCGGTCGACATGCGGCTCATGTGTCGGCGGGAAAGCCAGCATGATGTCGTCGACGAAGACCGCGTGGCCTGCCGCGTCCCATCCGGCGCGGCGACGCACGCGTTCGTTCGCACGCTCGAACGCGTTGAAGGCCTCGTCGTGCAAGCCGCGATCCTCGAGGGCGCGCGCCAGCGTGAATCCGAGCAGGATCGCGTCGTACTCCGGCAGGCGAGGCTGCTCGGCCACCCGCGACAGCGCCTTCCAGTCGTCGTCCGACAACACGACCGCTTTCATGTCGACGAGCGCGAACCAGCATTCCGCGACCCGCTGGCCGGAACGGATCATCGCGCGATACTGCGCCGCGGCCTCGTCGACACGGCCCAGCATCTGCAGGCAGCGCGCACGCAGCAGTCCGGCACGCGGATCCTTCCCCCCCCGTCGCAATACCTGCTCCACGGCAACCAGGGCATCCTCGGCGCGCGCGGCGCGATCGAGCGCGATCGCATATTCGAGCCACGTCGCCGTGCCCCCGCCCGCACAGGCCCTGCGCAGGAGGTCGAGACCCTCGTCCACCCTCCCCGATGCGACTCGGGCAGCACCGGCGCGCTCGAGGAGATCGATGTCGTCCGGCGCGAAGCGGAGACCCTCCTCGAATGCCGAGAGGGCCTCCTCCGGGCGCCGGTTCACAAGGTGCGTGCGCCCTGCCAGGAGCCATGTCTGGGCATGCTCCGGCGCCATGAGCATCACCGCAGGAAGGATGCGATCGGCCTCGGCGGCATCGTTCGCGGCCAGCGCCTTGCGCCATCGCACAAGGAGGGCAGATGCACGTGGCGAGATCGCCGCACCATCCAAAGCATTCATGTCGTCACGCACCTCGCCGGACAGCCCCGCATCATAACCATGCGGGAACCTCCGCGCCGGAGCGCGGTCCCTGCATCTCCGGGGACCCACGGCATCGCCTTGCGCCACGCGGACCCGGCCGCTACGCTCGACGGTCAATCGATGCAGCCCCTTGTCTCCCCTCGCAATTCCCGCCGCCCCACAATGAAGAAGATCCTTCCGACACTAGCGGCACTGGCTGCCCTCCTTCCGCTCACGCCCGCATGGTCCTGCGACGGGGCCCTGCACGTGGAGATCGAACACACGGGGGTCTACTCGATCGACCACGCGGCCATCGTGGCCCAGCAGCCGGCGCTGGACGGCTGCGACGTGTCGCGACTCTACATGAGCAAGGCGGGCGAGGAGATCCCGATCCGCGTCGTCGACGACGGCAGTGGCCGGCTCGGCAAGGGGACTCGCATCGAATGGATCGGCGAGCAGCTCCACGGCAAGGAGAGCTGGTTCAATCCCTTCAGCGTCAACAATGTCTACCTGTTGTCGGCAGGACCCGGCGACCATTTGCGCATGCGCGACGCCGTTCCCGGATCGACAGGCGGCTCCACGCCCCTGGCCCGCGTCCTGCACTACGAGCAGGAGAACCTCATGATCCGGCTCGACCAGTCGCAGCAGGAGCCCGGCGACGAACCCGACGTCTGGCAATGGGCGAAACTGACCCATGCCGATCCTGAGCCTTTCTCGTTCACGTTCGACCTTCCCGACCTCAAGCCCGGGAAGCAGGCCACGACGGTTACGCTGACGTTTCGGGGACTCTCCCGGTCACCGCGCTCGTTCGAGCACGAAAAGCCTGCCGACCATGCCGTCGACGTCAGCCTGAACGATGGCCCGTCGCGTCGAGTGGAATGGGAGGGACGCGACGAGCATGCCCATGAACTCGTCATCCCGGCCAGCGAGCTGCGCGCGCGCGGCAATACGTTGCGCCTCTCCGTACCCAAGCGCGAGCTGCCATGGGACAAGCGCAACCCGCTGGTGGACGTCGTGATGTTCAACTCCGCGCAGTTCCAGTTCGCGATCGAGGGCGACATCGGCCAGGCAGCACTGCCCTTCGTCACGGCCGGCGAGGCGAGGACTCCGATCGACGTGCGCTGGAGCGGCGCCGAGTCACTCGTCCTCTATGGAAAGGACGGCGTCCGCCGCCCCGGCCAAGCCGCGGGCCCGGGCAGGGTGCGCTTCGCCGGCGCGGACAAGGGCGTCGACCTGCTTCCGGCACTCGCCGACAGGATCTCGCCTCCGGTCAAGATCAGGCCCGTCGCGACGAACCGCTGGGACAAGCCCACCGTGGGGGCGGACTACCTCATCGTCACGCACTCCACCCTCCGCGGCGCCATCGAACCTCTTGCCGCGTTCCACGAGCAGCGCGGCCTCAAGGTGGACGTCATCGACGTCGAGGATGTCTACGACCATTTCAACCATGGCGTGACGCACCCGCAGGCCATCCGCAACCTCATGGAACACGCGTATGCCGCCTGGCCGGAACCCAAGCCGCGTTTCCTGCTTCTGGTCGGCGATGCGAGCTTCGACATCCGCAACAACACCGAGAACGACCTGCGCTACGCCAAGTTCGCCAACAACATGCACGAACTCGCGTACTCGGGGCATTTCGCCGGCATCCCGGGCACGTCATACGGCGCCGACGCGCCGAAGTTCGCCGGCCGCAACCTGATCCCGACCTGGCAGTACCCGTCATCGGAAGGGCAGTCGGCCAGCGACAACCCCTACGGCATCATCGGTGAGGGCTATCACCCGACCGTGGCGGTCGGCAGGTTCCCGGTCGTGACTCCCGACGAGGTCGCCGGCATCGTCGAGAAGACGATCAGTTATGTCACGACGCCGCAGCTCGGCAACTGGCGCCGCGACGTGATGTTCATCACCGACGAGTCGGATCACTTCAAGAAGGCCTCCAACGACATCGCCGACACGATCGGCAGCGAAGGCTTCGTCGCCGACCGCATCTATGCGAGCGCGTCGGAAGCGGACAACCTCGCCCACCAGTCCGCGATCAAGGACGGCATCAACGAAGGCCAGCTGCTCGTCCACTTCCTCGGTCATGGCGGGCGTTACATCTGGCGCACCGGCCCTCCCGACATCCGCAAGAACCACGACCTCTTCACGCTCGACGACGTCAGCAACCTGACCAACCACGGCAAGCTGCCGATGATCCTGTCGATGACGTGCTACTCCGCGCCGTTCGACAATCCGAGCGAGGATTCGATCGGCGAGCGCTTCCTGCGCGAGCGCGACAAGGGTGCTGTGGCGGTGTTCGCGGCCTCGTGGCGCAACGCGCCGTCGACCAACTACAGCAAGGCCCTCGTGAGCGAACTGCTGACGCCGGGCGCGACGATCGGCGAAGGCATCGTGCGCGCCAAGAAGTCGATCAACGACCGCACGCTCGTTGAGATGTACAACCTGCTCGGCGATCCCGCGCTCGTCCTCGAGCGTCCGCGCGACCGCGCGCGCGTCGTCATCGACGACTCGCGCTGGACGCCCGGCCTGCTCGTGTCGCTGCCGGGCAACGGCTTCCAGGGACGGATCGACATCGACTGGCTCGATGCCGACGGCGCGAAGATCGCTTCGTCGAGCCACACGAGCAACGAAGCACGCTTCCGCGTGCCGATGCCCGCGCTCGCGGAGGGCAAGCATGCGCACAGCGTTCGCGTCTACGCCGCCGACCTGCGGAGTGGCCGCGATGCGAGCGCCGGCGTGAACCTCGACGACATCCGTGTCGCTCCCGCTGCCTCACGCTGGGCGTGGCTTGACTGGTTCGTGCCGAAACGCGAAGCAGCGGAAGCCTCGCCCGCAGCCGTGCACGAGGTCGCACTGCCGTTCGTGGCCGACAGGCTCTCGTCGGCCGGCTTCGAGCACGCGCCACAGCCCGACACGAAACTCGTCGCCGGGAACTGATCCATGGGGCGCGCGCGCGCGCTGGTCGAGCTGTCCCGCCCGGCCCAGTGGATCAAGAACGGCTTCGTGCTGCTGCCGCTGTTCTTCGGCCACGAACTGCTCGATCCGCACGCGTTGTCGAGGACCCTGGTCGCCGCGCTCGCGTTCTGCCTGGCTTCGTCGGCCGTCTACGCACTCAACGACGTCCTCGACGCGGCACGCGATCGCCACCATCCCGTCAAGTCGCGGCGCCCCGTCGCACGCGGCGCGATCGACCGCGGCAGCGCACTCGCGTTCTCGGCGTCGCTGGCGGTGCTGTCGCTCGCCGTGGCGACCGCCGTGGCACCGATGCTCGCCGGCGTGGTCGCGGCCTACCTGCTCGTCCAGCTCGCCTATTCCGGCGGCCTCAAGCGTGTCGCGTGGGTCGATGTCGCGATCATCGCGGCGGGTTTCGCGTTGCGCATCGTCGCGGGCGGCGTCGCCGCGCAGGTTCCGCTGACCGTCTGGATCCTGGTCATGGCGACGCTGCTCGCGCTGATGCTCGGATTGGGCAAGCGCCACGGCGACCTCGTGAACGTCGGCGGTCACCAGGCGCATGCGGCCAGCGGCTACGACGTGCGCGGCATCGAACGCGCCCTCGCCGGCCTCGGTGGCGCCGTGATCGCCGCCTACGTGCTGTACACGCTGTCCTCCGACGTCATTGCGCGCCATGCGCACAATCCGCTCGTGTACTCGACGCCGTGGGTCGCGCTCGGCGTGCTGCGTTACCTGCGCCTCGTGTACCGCGATGCCGCCGGCGCGGATCCGAGCCGCCTCGCGTTGCGTGACCCCTGGCTGCTGTTCGCCGTCACGGGCTGGCTGGCGACGCTCGTGGTGATCCTTTACGCCTGAGTTGCGCATCGGTGCCGCGTTCGCGCGACAATGCACGCATCGCTCCGTCTCCGGTGGTCCCTTGCCCGCGTTCGCCTACCAGGCCCTCGACAGCAGCGGCAAGACCCAGCGTGGCGTCCTTCAGGGCGACACCGCACGCGGCGTGCGTGCGACGTTGCGCGAGCGTGGCCTCAACCCGCTCGCCGTCGACGAAGTCGACGAACGCCGGGGTTCGCGCGGGGCATTCGCGCGGCGCGGCCTCACCGGGACACAGCTCGCACTGCTGACACGACAGTTGTCGACCCTCGTCCGGGCCGGCCTTCCGATCGACGAGGCACTCGGGGCCCTCGCCGAGCAGGACGACAACGAGCGCCAGCGCGCGCTCACGGTCGCGCTGCGCGCGCGCGTCATGGAAGGTGCGAGCCTCGCCCAGGCGATGGGCGGATTCCCCGACAGTTTCCCCGAGATCTTCCGTGCGTCGGTCGCGGCCGGCGAACAGTCGGGTCACCTCGACACCGTGCTCGCCAAGCTCGCCGACTACGCCGAGGCGCGCGACGAGCTGCGCCAGAAGGTGCTCGGCGCCCTCGCCTATCCTATCCTGCTCACGCTGGTCGCGATCGCGGTCGTGGCCGGCCTGCTGACGTGGGTCGTTCCGCAGATCGTCGGCGTGTTCCAGGGCATGCAGCAGGCGCTGCCGCTCGCGACGCGCATGCTCATCGCGATCTCCGACGTGCTGCGCGACTGGGGCGTGCTGATCCTCGTCGGGATCGTCGCGGCCCTCGTCGCCGCGCGACTCGCGCTGCGCAACGATACGCGACGCCTGCGCTGGCATGCGCTGCAGCTGCGCCTTCCGCTCGTCGGCCGA
Organism: Dokdonella aquatica; assembly: GCF_051987395.1. Taxonomy (NCBI): domain Bacteria; kingdom Pseudomonadati; phylum Pseudomonadota; class Gammaproteobacteria; order Lysobacterales; family Rhodanobacteraceae; genus Dokdonella; species Dokdonella aquatica. Next base: position 577,780 of record NZ_CP197094.1, read on the forward strand.
CTCGTGCGCGCGGCCAACACGACGCGCGCCGCGCGCACGCTCGCACTGCTCGCCGGCGCGGCCGTACCGTTGCTCGATGCGCTCGCGATCGCGGCGCAGGTCGTGCCGAACCTGCCGATGCGCGAGGCCTTGCGACGCGCGGCCGTACGCGTGCGCGAAGGCAGCGGCTTCGCGCGCGCGCTCGGCGAAACGGGTCAGTTCCCGCCGGTCGCGCTGCGCCTCGTCGCGAGCGGCGAGAAGTCCGGCGAACTGCCGCGCATGCTCGAGGAAGCCGCCGCACAACAGCAACGCGACCTCGATCGCTGGCTCACGCTGCTCACGACGGCCCTCGGTCCCGCGGTCATCCTCCTGGTCGGCGGCATGGTGCTGTTCATCGTGCTCGCGATCCTGTTGCCGGTCTTCAACATCAACCAGATGGTGCGCTAGGCATGGCCGTCGACGGCGTCGCACCGATGATCCGGTTCGATCAGGTCACCAAGCGCTACCCGTCCGGGCACGAGGCGCTGGGCGGGCTCAGCTTCGAGGTCGAGGCCGGCGAGATGGTGTTCGTGACCGGCCATTCGGGCGCCGGCAAGAGCACCCTGCTCAAGCTGCTCGGCCTCATCGAGCGCCCGACCCGTGGCGAGATCGAACTCGGCGGCACCTCGTTGCGCCGCGTGCGCGCGCGCGCCGTGCCGCAGGTGCGGCGCGGCATCGGCATGGTGTTCCAGAACCACCGCCTGCTCATGGACCGCAGCGTGTTCGAGAACGTCGCGCTGCCGCTCGTGATCGCGGGCACCGCGCGCGAGGAGGTCGCGAAGCGCGTGCGCGCCGCACTCGACAAGGTGGGCCTGCTCGAACGCGAGAAGGGACTGCCCGAGACGCTGTCGACCGGCGAGCAGCAGCGCGTCGGCATCGCGCGCGCACTCGTCGCCAAGCCGCCGCTGATCATCGCCGACGAGCCGACCGGCAACCTCGATCCGCAGCTCTCCGTCGAGATCATGCAGCTGTTCGCGGAGTTCCAGCAGGTCGGCACGACGGTGCTGGTCGCCAGCCACGACCTCCACCTGATCCGTCACATGGGCAAGCGCGTGCTCGTGCTCGACCACGGCAAGCTCATCGACGATTTCCGGCCGCAGGTGCGCGCATGAATGCGGTGCGTCGCAATCGGCCCGCCCCCAATCGCCTGCGCGAGCCGGCACCGGCGAAGCCGTCTCCGCGCACGCGGCGATCGCTGGGCTCGCGGCTGTCCGCGTGGCGCGAGCAACGTCGCTTCGGTTTCGCGACGAGCCTCGCGCGGCTCGCGGCGCGGCCGCTCGCGACCGCACTGACCGTGCTCGTGATCGGCATCGCGCTCGCGCTGCCGCTGCTGTTCCACGTGGTGCTCGACAATGCGCGCGAGCTGTCGCGCGGCATGCGCGAAGCGCGCGAGATCACCGTGTTCCTCAAGCCCGCCGAGTCGGCCGACGCGGCTCGCAGGTTCGCCGAGGCGCTGCGTGGCCGTGCCGATGTCACCGGCGTCGTCGTGCGTACGCCCGACGAGGGGCTGGAGGAGTTCCGCACGTTGTCGGGTTTCGCCGATGCACTCGACGTGCTGCAGCACAATCCGCTGCCGAGCGTGCTCGTCGTCACGCCCGCCGCGGGTGGCGCGGACGAAGCGGCCCTGGCCGATCACGTCGCGGCCGACGCGCGCACGGACATGGTGCAGTACGATGCGGCGTGGCGTGAGCGCCTCGGTGCGATCCTCGCCCTCGGCGAGCGCGCCGTCGCCGCGCTCATGATCCTGCTCTCGCTCGGAACCCTGCTCGTGATCGGCAACACCGTGCGCACCGACATCCAGTCCCGCGCCGAGGAAATCGCGGTCATGCAACTCATCGGCGCGAGCGACGGCTTCGTGCGGCGCCCGTTCGTCTACACCGGCCTCTGGTATGGCGCACTCGGCGGCCTGCTCGCGGTCGTCGTGGTCTACGCGATGCAGCTCGCGGTGAGCGGCCCCGCCGACGGTCTGCTTGCGAGCTATGGCGGACGCTTCACGTGGCACGGCCTCGGCATCGGCACGGCGGCCTCGCTCGTCGCGATCAGCGTCGTGCTTGGCGCGCTCGGTGCATGGATCGCGGCGACCCGGCACCTGCTGGCCGGGCGCCCGGGAGAGTGACGATGAGTGCGCCACCGATCCTGACCCAGCACATCGCCTCGGAGAACCCGCGCGTGCTCGTCGTCGACGGCTCGCGCGTCGTGCGGCGCCTCATCGAGCAGACCCTGCGGGCGAACCTGCCCGAGGCGACCGTGATCGCCTGCGAAACCGGCGACGAGGCGATGCGTCAGCTCGCCGACGGAGTGGTCGACCTCGTCACGACGGCGCTGCGCCTTCCCGACATGGACGGCCTCGAGCTCGCCGCGCGCATCCGCGACGCCGGCAACCAGGCCTACATCCCGATCGTGGTCGTGTCGGGCGACGTGCAGGAGCGCCTCGTCGAGCGCTCGCTGAGCGACCACGTGACCGACTACTTCGACAAGTCGCTCGGCTTCCAGGCGCTGGCCGAGTTCATCCGCGGCTACGTGCGGCCGACCGAGAACACGCCCGGCGAGGTGCTCTACGTCGAGGACAGCCGCGTGGTCGCACTGGCCACGCGCCGCATGCTCGAGAAGCACGGCCTGACCGTGCTGCACGTGATCACGGTCGAGGAGGCCCTCGACCTGCTCGAGTCGGCGCAGGCCATGGACCGCGTCGGCGCCGACATCGTCCTGACCGACGTCAACCTCAAGGGCGAGCTGACCGGTGGCGACCTGCTCGAGCGCATTCGCCACACGCTCGGCTACGGCAAGGGCCAGTTGCCCGTCATCGTCATGACCGGCGACGACAACCCGAAGAAGCAGGCCGCCCTGCTCGCCGCCGGGGCGAACGACCTCGTCGAGAAGCCGATCGACGAACGCCTGCTCGTGACCAAGCTGCTGTTCCAGCTGCGCGTCGGGCGCAACCTGCGCGCGCGCCACGCCACGCCCGCGTGAGCGCTGCGAGCGTACGCCTCGAGGCCTCGTGGAAGGCCCGTGTCGGTGACTGGTTCGATCGTCCCGAGATGCTCGCGCTCGGCGACTTCCTGCGCGCACGCAAGCGCGATGGCGCGGTGATCTTCCCGCCCGGACCGCAGATCTTCAGCGCGTTCGACGCGACGCCGTTCGATGCGGTCAAGGTCGTCGTCCTCGGCCAGGACCCTTACCACGGCCCCGGCCAGGCCCACGGCCTGTGCTTCTCGGTACAGCCCGGCGTCACGCCTCCGCCGTCGCTCGAGAACATCTTCAAGGAGATCTCGCGCGACCTCGGCCTGGCGCGTCCCGACCACGGCTGCCTGCTGCCGTGGGCACGGCGCGGCGTGCTGCTGCTCAACGCCGTACTGACGGTGGAGCGCGGGCAGCCGCAGTCGCACCAGGGCGAGGGCTGGGAGGGCTTCACCGACGCCTGCATCGAGACCCTGGCCCGCGAGCGCGAAGACCTCGTGTTCCTGCTGTGGGGCAGCTCGGCCCAGAAGAAGGCAAGCCTCATCGACGGGCGCCGCCACCGCATCCTGCGCGCACCGCATCCGTCGCCGCTGTCGGCCCACCGAGGCTTCCTCGGCTGCAGCCATTTTTCCTTGGCGAACAAGCACCTGGAAGATGCCGGGCGCTCCCCGATCGACTGGTCGCTGCCTCCGCGGGCCGAGCTCGAAGCGATCTGAGCGGCGATTGTTCACCTGACCTCAGCAGTCTGATCACCGCGCATTAACGGATTCGGGTCTACTATACCCGCCAGTTCAGTTATGAGCTGGTTCCCGAACACCATTGGGAACTCGACGGGGTTTTTAGCACTCTCATAACCCGAGTGCTAACATGCCCGAACGCAAGAGGACAGACGCAATGAGCAATGCCATGGTCGCCACCCCGTTCCCGGTTCCGAGTGCGCTCGGCAGCCTGGACGCCTACATCTCGGCCGTCCACCGCATCCCGATGCTCACCGTCGAGGACGAGCAGGCGCTCGCGCGCGACTACCTCGAGTCGGGCAACCTCGAATCGGCGCGCAAGATGGTCATGTCGCACCTGCGCTTCGTCGTGCACGTGGCACGCGGCTACTCCGGCTACGGTCTCCAGATGGGGGATCTCGTGCAGGAAGGCAACATCGGCCTCATGAAGGCGGTCAAGCGCTTCGACCCCGACCAGGGTGTCCGTCTCGTGTCGTTCGCGGTGCACTGGATCCGCGCCGAGATGCACGAGTTCATCCTGCGCAACTGGCGCATCGTCAAGGTCGCCACGACCAAGGCGCAGCGCAAGCTGTTCTTCAACCTGCGCAAGTCCAAGAAGCGCCTCGGCTGGATGAACGCCGAAGAGGTCAACACGGTCGCCCGCGAACTCGGCGTGCCGGCGGCCACCGTGCTCGAGATGGAAGCACGCCTGAGCGGCCGCGACATCGCGTTCGATGCCCCGGTCGACGACGACGAGGACGCCAAGCCCTCGCCGGTCATGTTCCTCGAGGACCACCAGAACGCCGATCCGTACCTGACCGTCGAGAACGATTCGGAAGAGGAATCCTCGCTCGACACGCTGCACCGTGGCCTCGCGAAGCTCGACGAGCGCTCGCGCGACATCATCCAGCGCCGCTGGCTGCGTGACGGCGAGAAGGCGACGCTGCAGGAGCTCGCCGACGAGTACGGCGTCTCGGCCGAGCGCATCCGCCAGGTCGAGGCGAACGCGATGAAGAAGATGCGTGCGCTGTTCGTCGCCTGACGCGACGGATACCGCTCGTGACACGGAAAGCCCCGCGAAAGCGGGGCTTTTTCGTTGCGGCCGGGCTGCGGACCGCCACTGCGGGAAACCACCATCTCCAACCCGTCACGCAAGCGCCGTAAACTAGGCGGTTCCTGGCGGTCGTCCGCCTCCCGATGGAACTCCGATGAACTCCTCGCGCCATCGCATCCGGGGCCTGCTGGTCCTGCTTGCCCCGTTCGCCGTCCAGGCGGCCTACGCCCAATCCTCGGTCGGCCTGACCGGCGGCACGCCGCCCGTGCAGACCTTCGACACGCTCGCCTCGAGCGGCACCGGCAGCGCCGTGCCCGAAGGCTGGTACTTCGTGAAGTCGAACGGCAATACGACCTACACGGCCGACAACGGCACCGCCAACTCGGGCAACACCTACAGCTACGGCGCGACCGGCAGCAGCGAACGCGCGCTCGGCGTGCTCCGCTCGAACTCGACGATCTCGACGATCGGCGCGCGCCTGCGCAACGACACGACCGACGCCGTGTCGGAAATTGCCGTGGCCTACACGGGCGAGCAGTGGCGCCTCGGCGCGACGGGTCGCGCGGACCAGCTGCAGTTCGAATACAGCCTCGACGCGACCTCGGTCACCACCGGTACCTGGGCACCGGTCGCCGCGCTCCACTTCAGCTCGCCGACCACCACGGGCACGATCGGCGCGCTCGACGGCAACGCCGCTGCCAACCGTACCGCGATCAGCGGCTCGATCACGGGCCTCAGCCTCGCTCCCGGCGCGGGCCTGTGGGTGCGCTGGAACGACATCGACGTCAGCGGTGCCGACGACGGCCTCGCGATCGACGACGTGAGCTTCGCGGTCGCCGGCGATCCGCCGGTCGACGTGCCGCCGACCGTCACCTCGACGACGCCAGCCAACGGCGCCACCGGCGTTGCGCTCGCCTCGACGCTGTCGGTCACCTTCAGCGAGCCGGTGACCGTCACCGCGCCGTGGTACACGATCGACTGCGCCACCTCGGGCACGCACACCGCCACCGTCAGCGGCGGTCCGCGCACCTATACGCTGACGCCGTCGCCGGCCTTCAGCGCAGCCGAGAGCTGCGAGTGGAAGATCCTCGCGACCGGCGTCACCGACCTCGACGGCACGATCGATCCGATGGCCAACGACGTCACGATCGCGTTCACGACCTTCGATCCGGCCAACGTGCCGCCGCCGACCGTGTCGTCGGTGCAGCCGGCCAACGGCGCGACGCAGGTCCCGGTCGCGACCGACGTGCGCGTGACCTTCAGCGAATCGGTGACCACGGCGTCGAACGTGTTCGCGCTCGCCTGCAACAGCACGCCGGTGACACTCGGCGTGAGCGGCACGGGCGCGACGCGCACGTTGACGCCCGCGACGGTGCTGCCGGCCAATGCATCGTGCACGTTCTCCATCACCGCGAGCGGCGTGCAGAACGGCGCCGGCATCGCGATGGCGAACGACTTCACGTCGTCGTTCACGGTCACCGCGAACACGACCGCGGCCTACTACTCGCGCGTCAACACGAGCAGCCCGGGCCAGCTGCGCTGCTCGCTGCACGCGACGATCCGCGGCCATACGGCGTATCCGTACAGCGGCTCGGGCACGAACACGTGGACGATCCTCGAGCTCGCCCAGGTCGATCCGGCCAATCCGAACCGCATCATCGACGTGTACCGCAACCGCTCGTACGCTGCGGTCAGCGACCGCGCCGGCACCGGCGGCGGCATCACCTACAACCGCGAGCACACGTGGCCGAACTCGCTCGGCTTCCCGAGCACGAACGGCAACCTCGGCCTGCCGAACGCGCCGTACACCGACACGCACATGCTGTGGCTGTCGGACACGAACCAGAACTCGTCGCGCGGCAACAAGCCGTTCGCGAACTGCGCGAGCGGCTGCAGCGAGCTCGCCACGGAAGCCAACGGCGGCGTCGGCGGACCGTCGACCGGCCACCCGGGCAACTCGAACTGGGTGCGCACGCCGGACGGCAACCAGGGCTCGTTCGAGGTCTGGAACCACCGCAAGGGCGAGATGGCGCGTGCGATCTTCTACATGGCGATCCGCTATGAAGGCGGTGTCGACCCGACCTCGGGCCAGAACGAGCCGCAGCTCGAGCTGACCGACAACCGCAGCCAGATCGTGCAGTCGAACAACTACAACCAGACCGCCTACATGGGCCTGCTGGCCGACCTGCTCGCCTGGCACCTGGCCGATCCGCCCGATGCTGCGGAAGTCGCGCGCAACAACGTGATCCAGAGCTTCCAGGGCAACCGCAACCCGTTCGTCGACCACCCCGAGTGGGCGACGCGCGCACTGTTCGAGTCGGTGTCGCCGACCACCTGCGAACTCGCCAGCGGCACCGTCGACGTGATCTTCGCGAACGGCTTCGAAGCCACGCCGTAACGCCACACCGGACCGGCGGCGCAACGCCGCCGGTCCTTCCCGCACGGTTGCACGACGACGCGCCGTGCCACACTGGCGCGATGAGCGTCCTTCTCGTCTACAGCACCGTCCCCGACGCCGACACCGGGGCGCGCATCGCGCGCACGCTCGTCGACGAACGCCTCGCCGCCTGCGTGAGCGTGCTTCCGGGCCTCACCTCGACCTACCGCTGGCAGGACGCGGTGCATGTCGACGCCGAGCTGCTGCTCATGGCCAAGACCACGCGCGAGCGCCACGACGCCCTCGCCGCGCGCCTGCTCGAGCTGCATCCGTATGAACTGCCTGAGATAATCGCGGTCGAAGCGGCCGCCGGCCACGCCTCGTACCTTGCATGGGTGGCCCGGCAGACCCAACTCGCGTGAGCGCCGCCGGCCTCGCCGGCACGGACGCGGCATGGCCCGAAGGCCGCCGCGGCGCGTGCGCCACCGTCCCGTCCGTCAGGAGTGTGTCCGTGTTCCAGCGCCTTCTCGCCGCCGTCCTCGCCCTCCTCGTCCCCGCGACGGGCGCACTCGCGCAAGGCCAGGACGACCTCCTGCCGGTCGAGCAGGCGTTCCGCTTCGAGCACACGGCCGGTCCTGATGCGGTCGACCTGCGCTGGACCGTCGCGCCCGACTACTACCTCTACCGCGAACGCATCAAGGCGAAGACGTCGACGCCCGGCGTGACCCTCGGCACGCTCGACCTGCCGCCCGGCAAACCCAAGCACGACGAGTTCTTCGGCGATGTCGAGATCTATCACGGCGCCGTCGCCGGCCGCCTGCCGTTCACGGTGACCGATCCCGCCCTGCGTTCGTTCGACGTCACGATCACCGTGCAGGGCTGCCACGAGGTCGAACCGCTCATCTGCTACCCGCCCCACCCGACGAAGCTCACGATCCCGGTCGCCGAAGGCTCGGCCGGCGCCGCGCCGGCACCGCTGCTCGGCAACCCCGGCGGATCGAAGCTGTTCGGCAATGCACCCGCCGCGGTCGTCGACGACGTCGAGGCGCTGCCGGCCGAGCAGGCTTTCGTGTTCGAGGCGATCGCGGTCGGCCCGACCGAACTGCTGGCGCGCTGGACGATGCCGAAGGGCTACTACCTGTACCGCGACAGGAGCAGCGTCGCGATCGCCGACGACAGCGGCGTCGAGGGTGGCAAGCCCGCATGGCCGGCCGGCGTCGACCACGCCGACGAACACTTCGGCAGCGTCGTCGTCTACTTCAATCAGGTCGAATTGCCGGTCGCGCTCAAGCGTCCCGACGGCACCGCGCGCACGATGCGCCTGCGCGCCGAATTCCAGGGCTGCAAGGAAAACGGCATCTGCTATCCGGTCATGGAGCGCTTCGTCGAGGTCGACCTGCCGACGGCGACCGATGCCGAGCTCGCCGCGGCCGCAGCCTCGTTCGTCCCTGCGCCGCCCCCGGCCACGACCGCCACGGGTGCGGATGCCTCGGCCGAGAACGCGCTGCGCTCGACGCCACCCGGCGACGGCGAGATCGGCATGCTCGGCGCGCTGCTGTTCGCGCTGCTCGGCGGCATCGTGCTCAACCTCATGCCGTGCGTGCTGCCGGTGCTGTCGCTCAAGGTCATCGGCCTCGCGCAGAGCGGCGAAAGCATCGCCAAGGCACGTACGCACGCGCTCTGGTACACGCTCGGCGTGCTCGTCTCGTTCGCCGCGATCGGCCTCGGCGTGATCGCGCTGCGCTCGGCCGGCGCCGCGCTCGGCTGGGGTTTCCAGCTGCAGCAGCCGCTCGTCGTCGCAGGCCTCGCCTACGTGCTGCTCGCGGTCGGCCTGAGCCTGTCGGGCGTGTTCACGATCGGCGCGGGCCTCGCCGGCGTCGGCCAGGGCCTCGCCAGCCGATCGGGTCCCGCCGGCGACTTCTTCACGGGCGTACTCGCGGTGATCGTGGCGAGCCCGTGCACGGCACCGTTCATGGGCCCTGCGCTCGCGTTCGCGTTCGCGTCGTCGCCCGTGCTCGCGCTGCTCGTGTTCCTCGCGCTCGGCCTCGGCCTCGCACTGCCGTTCCTCGTGATCGGCTTCGTGCCCGCACTGGCGTCGCGCCTGCCGAAGCCCGGTGCGTGGATGGAGACGTTCAAGCAGGTGCTCGCGTTCCCGATGTACCTGACGGCCGTGTGGCTGGTGTGGGTGCTCGGCCAGCAGCGCGGCGTCGACGCGATCGCCTGGGTGCTCGCGGGTTCCGTCGTGCTCGCGCTCGCGCTGTGGGCGTACGAGCGCGGCCGCTGGAACGGCAGCGTCGCCGCGCGCGTGTTCGCCGCGATCGTGTTCGCCGCGGCGCTGTGGCCGCTGTGGAAGGTCACGCAACTCGAAGCGCCATCGAAGGCCGCGGTGGCCTCGGACGGCACGGTCGCCTACTCGGCCGACGCGCTCGCGAAGCTGCGCGCCGACGGTCGCACCGTGTTCGTCAACATGACCGCCGACTGGTGCGTGACCTGCAAGGCCAACGAGAAGAGCGTGCTCGGCACCGATGCCTTCCGCGCCACGCTCGCGCGCACCGACGCGGTCTACATGAAAGGCGACTGGACCAATGTCGATCCCGAGATCACGGCCTTCCTGCAGGCGCACCGCTCGGTCGGCGTGCCGCTCTACGTCGTGTTCACGCCCGGCACGCCGGAAGGTCGTGTGCTGCCCACGCTGCTGACGTCGGCCATCGTCGACGACGCGCTGGCAGCGGCGCGCTGACGTGCTCGACCGCACGCAGGTCCTCATCGTCTTCCTCGCCGTGGCGAGTGCGGGGGCCGGCCTGGCCCTGAGCCTCGCGATGCGCCCGACGCCCGTCGCGGTGTCGCCGCATGCTGCCGCACCACCTACGCCGACGCTCGGCATCGGCGACCCGCGCGACGACATCGCCCTGCCCGACCGCGACGGCGCGACGCGCCGGCTGTCCGAATGGGACGGACGTCTCGTGCTGTTGAACTTCTGGGCGAGCTGGTGCGGACCGTGCCGCGAGGAGATGCCCCTGCTCGACCGCGTGCGCGCGACGCACGCCGACAAGGGCCTCGAGGTGATCGGCATCGCCGCCGAGGACGCCGAACCGGCGCTCGCCTTCCTCGCGCAGCATCCGGTCGACTATCCGATCCTCGTCGACGCGCCGAACCGCGGCTCGACCGATGTCTCGCTGCGCTTCGGCAACGTGCGCAGCGTGCTGCCGTACAACGTGCTCATCGGCCGCGACGGACGCATCGTCGCGACCAAGATCGGCAACTTCGACGAGGCAGGGCTCGAGCGCTGGCTGGCCCCGCACCTGTGACCGCCGACGCCGGCGCGAACGCGCCGGCTCCCGGCATCAGATCGACAGCTGCGTCTCGACGTCGAGCACCTTGCGGCGCGCGAGCGCGAGGTTCGCACGCTCCTTGACGAGCACGAGGTAGATGAACAGGCCTTCGGCCGAATCGACCGGGCGGATGATGTGGTACTGCTTGTCGAGCGTGATGAGGATGTCCTCGATCTTGTCGTCGAGGTTGAGCGAACGCATGGTCTTGAGCTTGGCGCGCACGACCTCGGTATTGCCGGCACCGGCCAGATCGAGGTCAACGCCCGAGCCTTCCTTGCCGAGCAGCAGGCCGCTCGTCGAATCCACGACCGCCGCGGCGATCGCACCGTCGATCTCGAGGAGCTTGGCAAGGCTTTCTTTGATGTTGGACATGGCGGATCTCCAGCGAACCAGGGGAATTCGGACAACACCGAACGAAGGATGTGCGCGGCCCGCCGGACCGACCGGCGACGCGGGGGAACTCAGCCGCGCGGGGCGGCTGCGATGCGAGCGATCGCCGCAGCGCAGGTACGGCTGAAGGTCAGCAGCACGCCGAGGTTGGTCTCGCGGTTGCTCGCCGTCAACAGGACCAGGCGTTCGGCAGGCGCGGGCAGCCTCTGCACGACGGCGAGGCCGGTCTCGGTCTCGAGCAGCACGTTGCGGCAGGTACGCTGGTTGATCTCCTTGCCGAGCGTCTCGCCGAGCGCACACAGCGAACCGACGATCGCGGCGACACGCGCGGGACGCCACTCGCCCGTGGCCGAATGCGTGACGGGCTGGCCGTCGATCGTCGCGAGCACGCTCGCGTAAGCACCGGTGACGCTGCCCATCATGCGTGCCATCGCGGCGAGGCAGGCCTCGCGCTGCGCAGCATCGGGGAAGAACACCTCGAACGGCGACAGCCGCACGGGCGCGCCCTGCACGTTCTCGGCACTCATGCCGCAATCCGCCTTTCGATGCGCGCGACGACCATGCTGACGAGGAACAGGACGTCCTGGCGCTCACGCGGATCCATCGCGACGACGGGCAGGTCGAGCCCGCGGCGACCGAGATGCGCGACGACATCCGACACGCCCGGTGTGCTGCCGGGCTGCAGGCGCGTCACCGCGACGATCGCGGGCATGCGCGCGACGAACTCCGAGAAGCGGTCGAGGTAGCCGTCGAGCGTGCCGAGCACGTCGGGCTTGGTCACGTCGATGAGCACGATGAGACCCATCGCACCGTCGGCGATGAGCGGCCAGATGAAGTCGAAGCGGTCCTGGCCCGGCACGCCATAGAGACGCAGCATCTCGCCGTCGTCGAGCGTGAGCTCGCCGAAGTCGAGTGCGACCGTGGTCTGGCGATGCTCGTCGGTCGACGGCACTTCGGTGCTGACGGGCGGATAGTCGCTGACCGTGCAGATCGCCGTGGTCTTGCCGACGCCGGGCGAACCGATGAACAACAGCTTGTGATCCTGCATGGGACTGTCCTTGCACGGAGCGACGGCGCATACCGCCAGGATAGGTTAAGCGGTTTCGATGATCTGGCGCAGCTTGTTGCGGATGCGCTGCAGGAACGACGATGTCTCGCGCTTGTCGGCGATCGACGGTGCCGTGGTGACCTGGGCGACAGGCTGCATGCGCAGGTTCGCGTAGCCGAGCTGCAGCAGCATGCAGATGCCACGGCGCGCATCGGCTTCGGAGAGGCCCGCATCGGTTGCACGACGCAGGGCTTCGGTGGCGGGAATGCCGTCGTGCATCGCCGCGAACACGTCGAGCCAGCGCATGTGCTGGGGCAGGCGCGCGAGGTTAGGCCACACCTGCAGCTTGAGCCAGGCTTCCGGCTGCATGAGCTTGATGTGGGTCGCACGCTGAAGCTCGGCACTCGGGCCGATCAGCCAGCGCACTTCGTCGCGGCGCAGGCGCGGGCGGCCGTCGCGCGCGGCGAGCGCCACGGTCTCGTAGGTCACGGTCTCGACTTCGCCGACGACCGCGCCGTTGGCGAGCGCGCGCGCGACGAGCGTGAGCGGACGATCGAAGACGACATCGTCGGTGCCGGCATACATCCAGCACGTGCCCCACTCGCCAACGAGGCGCATCGAGTGCGTGGCCGGACGATCGAGCACGCGCAGAAGGGTGTGTTCGGGATCCCGCGCAGGCTCCTGCGCGAGCGGGCGCACGATGTCGATCATCGCGTTGAGACCGTCGGCGAGCGGCATGAGGCGCAGAGGCCGCGGCAGCTTCACGTCGCCGGTACCCGGCGTCACGTTCGCGCGCAGAAGGAACAGCTCGGCGTCGGTCGGATGCTCGAGCAGCACGAGATCGCCCTCGGTACCGTCGACGATGCGGAAGTACGCGCTCAGCCGCGTGACGAGCGTCTGCAGCATCGTGCGCACGGTCTGCTGGTCGAACGCGCCCAGATGCCCGACGGCCAGCGTGATGCCTGCCTTGGGTGAGCCATGCGGCGAAGCCGCATCGAAGTCGGAATTGCGCAGAGCCACCACACGGATTTCCTCTGGAGGACCACGTCGTGCGACCGCCCATGCGGTCCGATCCCTGAGGGATCCCGGCAGCTCGCCGGCGATCGACAGCGGGGGTAATGCAATCTACACGCCAGCCCTGCGAAGAAGGCTCGACGGGCGCGAATCATGACCGATATTCACATTCAGCCAGAGCGGGCCTCATCGCGGCGACCCTCGATTGTGAAGAATCGATGCATCGATCGCGCGACGCATCGCGGATCGCCACGCCGCCATCCGTACATACGGCAGCGAATGTCAGACTGCGACGGCATGCGCCGATTCCGCGGAACATCCGCACGCGCCACTCCGGTGCATGCGTGACACCCGCGAAACGCCATGACCTCGCGATACATCGTGGCGAAAACGAACCGCGTCGAAGCTCGCATCCCGCCTGACGACGACACGCAGTCGAGCGACGACGGCATGATGCACCGGCGCGGTGGTCCGCGCAATTTCGCCGAACATCGTCGATCTGGACACAACCCTCACCTTGGCCGACACTAGCGGTCCTGTTTGAATCGCAGACGCCCGGCCTTTCGTGTCCACGATCCTCGTCCTGCACGGCCCCAACCTCAACCTGCTCGGCACGCGCGAGCCGGAGGTCTACGGCCGCACGACACTCGGCGAGATCGACGCCGGCCTCGCTGCCATCGCGCAGGCCGCCGGGCACACGCTCGTCGCCCTGCAGTCAAACGCCGAGCACGTGCTCGTCGAGCGCATCCATGCCGCGCGCGACGAGGGCGTCCCCTGGATCGTGTTCAACCCGGGCGCGTTCACGCATACGAGCATCGCCTTGCGCGACGCCCTCGCCGGCGTCGCGATCCCGTTCGTCGAGGTGCACCTGTCCAACGTGCACGCGCGCGAAGCGTTCCGCCAGCATTCGTACCTGTCCCCCATCGCGCGCGGCGTCGTCACCGGTTTCGGTGCCGACAGCTACCGCATGGCCCTCGAGTTCGTCGTGCGCCAGCTGGCGCCGGCCTGACTCCCGATCGCTTCGTCCGCGAAGCATCCGCCGAGAAACCCCATGGACCTGCGCAAGATCAAGAAGCTCATCGACCTCCTCGAGGAGTCCAACCTCGCCGAACTCGAGATCAAGGAGGGCGAGGAGATCGTCCGTCTGTCGCGCTACCCGAAGGGCGCCGCGCCCGTCTACGCGGCGCCTGCCGCGGTGATGCCGCAGCAGGTCCAGGCCGAGGCGCCGCGCGCCGTCGCCGCGCCCGCCGCCGCGGAAGCCGCGCCTGCCGCGGGCAAGGACGTGCCGGAAGGCCACACGGTGCGCTCGCCGATGGTCGGCACGTTCTACGCCTCGCCGAATCCCGAGGCGCCCGCGTTCGTGAAGGTCGGCCAGGCCGTCAAGGCCGGCGACACGCTCGGCATCATCGAGGCGATGAAGATGTTCAACCAGATCGAGGCCGAGGTCTCCGGCACGGTCCTCGCGATCCTCGTGCAGAGCGGCCAGCCGCTCGAGTACGACGAGCCGATGTTCGTGATCGGCTGACCGGAGCACATCGCATGCTGGACAAAGTCGTCATCGCCAACCGCGGCGAGATCGCGCTGCGCATCCTGCGCGCCTGCCACGTGCTCGGCATCAAGACCGTCGCCGTGCACTCGACCGTGGACCGCAACCTCAAGCATGTCGGCATGGCCGACGAGTCCGTCTGCATCGGTCCCGGCCCCGCCGCCGAGAGCTACCTCAACGTGCCCGCGATCATCTCGGCCGCCGAGGTCACCGATGCTCAGGCGATCCATCCGGGTTACGGCTTCCTCTCCGAGAATGCCGACTTCGCCGAGCGCGTCGAGCAGTCGGGCTTCGTCTTCATCGGCCCGCGTGCCGACACGATCCGCCTGATGGGCGACAAGGTCGAGGCGATCCGCGCGATGAAGGCCGCTGGCGTGCCGTGCGTGCCGGGCTCGGGCGGTCCGCTCGGCGACGACATCGTCGAGAACACGCGCATCGCGCGCGACATCGGCTACCCGGTCATCATCAAGGCGGCCGGCGGCGGCGGTGGCCGCGGCATGCGCGTCGTGCACACCGAGGCCCATCTCGGCAACGCGATCGCGATGACCAAGACCGAGGCCAAGGCCGCGTTCGGCAACGATCAGGTCTACATGGAGAAATTCCTCGAGAACCCGCGCCACGTCGAGATCCAGGTGCTCGCCGACGGCCAGGGCAGCGCGATCCACCTCGGCGAGCGCGACTGCTCGATGCAGCGCCGCCACCAGAAGGTCGTCGAGGAAGCACCCGCACCGGGCGTCACCGAGGAGCTGCGTGCCGAGATCGGCCGCGTCTGCGTCGAAGCCTGCCTGCGCATCAACTACCGCGGCGCCGGCACGTTCGAGTTCCTGTTCGAGGACGGCCGCTTCTACTTCATCGAGATGAACACGCGCATCCAGGTCGAGCACCCGGTCACCGAGATGATCACGGGCATCGACCTCGTGCGCGAGCAGTTGCTCATCGCGGCCGGCGAGAAGCTGTCGATCCGCCAGGAAGACGTGCGCCTGACCGGCCACGCGATCGAATGCCGCATCAACGCCGAGGATCCGGACACGTTCATGCCGAGCCCGGGTACGGTCAAGCGCTTCCTCGCCGCGGGCGGGCCCGGTGTGCGCATGGACACGCACATCTACGACGGCTACCGCATCCCGCCGAACTACGACTCGATGATCGGCAAGCTCATCGTGCACGGGCGCGACCGCGCCACCGCCGTCGCACGCATGCGCAACGCGCTCGCCGAAGTCGTGATCGAAGGCGTCAAGACCAACCTGCCGCTGCAGCAGCGCATCATGGCCGACGGCGGCTTCCAGGCCGGCGGCATGAACATCCACTACCTCGAGAAGCGCATGGCCGAGGCGAAGGAAAAAGCCCTCGGCCTCGGCTGACGTGACCGGCCTCCGGGGCACGACGCCATGATCGACTCGCCACGGACGGCCGCGCCGCCCGCGCGCGACGGCGTCGTGTTCGGCGGCCTCGCGACGTTGCTGTTCGTCGCGATCCTGCTGCCGGTCCTGCTCGCCGATCGCCACACCAACGACGACCTGCTGCGCGCGCTGTCCGGCAACTACGGCTGGACCGAGAACGGCCGCCATCTCACCAACGCGCTCATGCGCGTGCTGCAGTTCGGCGCGAGCCGCGTGATCGATCTCGCCCCCTTGCCCCAGCTGCTCGCGGTGCTCGCGCTCGCTTGGGCCGGCATGCTCGTCGCACGCCGCTTCGCGGTGACACCGGCGTGGCTCGGCGTGCTCGTCGCGCTGCCGCTCGGCGCCCAGCCGTTCTTCCTCGAGAACCTCGCGTTCCGTTTCGACGCACCGTTCATGGCGCTCGCCGTCGCGCTCGCACTGCTGCCCGTCGTGTCGCCCGAACGCCTGCACTCATGGCGCGGCGCGCTCGTGCTGCTCGCGAGCCTTGCGCTGTACCAGCCCGCGATCACGGTGTTCGTGATCTTCGCGCTGCTCGAAGCCGCGGTCGCGCCGATGTCGACGTCAGGCCTCGGCGCCCGCCTGCGCCTGCTCGTGGTGCGCGTGCTGCAGGGCGGCGCGGCCGCACTGGTCTACCAGCTCGCGTTCGCGCGCTCGATCAAGGGCTGGATCGCGGAACGCGGTGCGATGATCCGCTCGCCGTCCGAAGCGAATGTCGTGATCGACAATGTCGGCGCCTTCGGCACGTACGTGACGCAGGCGTTCCCGCCGAAGATGTGGGCGATGCTCGCGCCGGCGCTCGTGCTCGCGTTCGCGCTGCCGCTCGTGCTGGCCGCGCGCCGCATCGTCGCCACGCGGACGACACGCGGCCCTCGTGACACCGCGCTGCAGCTCGTCGCGCTGCCGCTGATCGTGCTGGCTGCGCTCGCGAGCGTCGCCGGCCCGATGCTGCTGCTCGCCGATCCGCTGCTCGTGCCGCGTGTGCTGCCGGGCGTCGGTGCGCTAGTCGCAGCCGGCCTCGTCGCGTTGCATGTCGCGCTGCGGGGAAGGTACCTGCACGGGCAGGCCTTCGCCGCAGGCAGCTTCGCACTCGCGTTCGCGGTCGCCGCGGGTGCGTATTCGAGCGCGGCACGACAACAAGGCCATTACGAGCGCCGCATCGCGCAGGATCTCGCCGACGATCTCGCGGACATCGCATCGCGCGCGCAGGTGCGGGGCGTCGTCGTGACCGGTTCGGCCGGTGCGGCGATCGTCGTCGCGCGCATGCAGGCCGAGTTGCCGCTGCTGCGCGCGCTCGTGCCGTCGTACCTGCGCGAGGACGACTTCAACACGCGTGCTTTCCTCGGCCAGCATGTCGACGTGGTGCCGCTGCTGCGCCGCGCCGACGAAGCGCTCGACGCCGGGCGCTTCTGCGCCGCGTCGGTGTCGCGCACGCGGCAGGCCTATGTGCTGCGCCTCGTCGGCGACGTCGCGGTCGCCGACTTCAGGCGCGAACCTGCCTTCGCCTGCCGTGCTCCGGCCGAAGCGCCGGCCGGCTGATCCGCATCAGCGCCGGAAGCGCACGTAGGCGCGCTTGGCCAGATACAGCAGGTGGCCGGTCAGGCCCTTGTCCTGCGCCGCGCGCAGGCTCGTGTTCTCGGCGTAGAGCATGCGGATGTGCGCGTCGCGCTCGGCAACGAGGCGCTGCAGCTCGGTGACGTCATCGCGCGTCAAGGCATGCCCTTCGGCGAAGCGCTCCGACAGCTGGCGGTTCACGTAGTACGTCGTATGCCGCTCCGCGGTTTCCTCGACGGGTCGATCCTTCGTGTAGAAGTACAACGCGATCGAGCGGCGCGTCAGCGACGCCTCGGCTTCGGGCAGGCGGATCGTGTCGAACGCATGCCACGAACGCTCGGAGGTCTCGAACACCACGCAGCGGTTGAACACGGGTGCGATGCGATGCGCGGGCTTGGCCTCGGTCGACGGATCGCGGAACAGTTCGAGGCAACCGCCCCAGTCCGCCTCCCAGCGCGGATTGAGGTAGACGATGAGGTTGAGGCGACGGTGCCAGCGCTCGCTCGGGTGGTAGTTGAAGTCCACGTGAGGGTCGAGGCTCACGCCGTTGCGGTTCTCGTGCGTGCCACCGCCGAGGTACCACGGGTCGTAGAGCAGCGCGTCGATGCCGGTGGCCTCGCCGAGCCAGGCGAGGAACGCGGGACTGCGGATCGCGTCATCGAGGCACGCGTAGGCGTCGCCGAGGCCGCGCAGGCGATCAACGGTCGACTTGCCGCCCTGCCTGCCGTCGTCGCCGACCGAGTTGCCGCGCTCGAAGGCCGGGAAGGTCGCAAGCAGTTCGCGTGCGAAGGCCTCGTCGAGGAAATCGTCGATGACGAGGTGCGGGAACGGTGACGCCGTCGCGAACGCCTCGCGCCGCGAGGGATCGGGCGCTCGCAACCGGGAAGCGAGGATGTCGAGGGGTGCTTCGGAGGGCATCGGCTCGGCGTCGTGCAGGCGAAACCGCGAGTTTAGGGGCGGCGCGCGCCGCATGGTATCGGTGCGCCCATCGCGCGGCGCGATGGCGACCGCATGCGTGAACCCCTATCCTCGCGCGTCCCGCCGTACCGAACGCCCCCACGATGCCCTGGCTCGAACTCTCCCTGACGCTGCGCGCCGACCAGCAGGACGCCGTCGAAACCGCGCTCGAGGACGTCGGTGCGCTGTCGATCACGCTGCTCGACGCGGATGCCGACACCTCCAACGAGCACGCGATCCTCGAACCCGGCGTCGGCGAGACCCCGCTGTGGGACCAGGTCGTGCTCAACGCGCTGTTCGAATCCGGCACCGATCGTGCCGGCCTCGTCCACGTGCTCGGCGAGCTGCTGCCCGATCTCTCGCCCGAACAGGTCGCGTTCCGCGAGGTCGACGACCAGGACTGGACGCGCGCGTGGATGGACCAGTTCAAGCCGATGCGCTTCGGCCGCCGCACGTGGATCTACCCGTGGACGATCGAACCGCCCGAGTCCGGCGACGACGTGATCGTGCGCCTCGATCCGGGACTCGCCTTCGGTACCGGTACCCACCCGACCACGGCGCTGTGCCTGGAGTGGCTGGACGGACTCGATCTCGCCGGCATGGACGTCGTCGACTACGGCTGCGGATCGGGCATCCTCGCGATCGCCGCCGCACGGCTCGGTGCCGCGCACGTGCTCGCGATCGACAACGATCCGCAGGCAATCGACGCGAGCCGCGACAACGCCGCACGCAACGACGTCGCCGATCGCATCGCGCTCGCGCTGCCCGACGAGTCCGCGCCCGCGCCGGTCGACATCCTCGTCGCCAACATCCTCGCCGGGCCGCTGCACGAACTCGCGCCGCGCTTCGCCGAATCGGTGAAGCCCGGTGGCCTGCTCGCGCTGTCGGGCATCCTCGCCGGGCAGCACGAGGACCTGCTCGAGCGTTACGCGGAATGGTTCGACGACCTGCGGGCGACGCAGCGCGAGGACTGGATTCGCATCGACGGCCGCCGCCGCGCCTGAGCGCACGCGGCGGCGCTGCCGCTACACTCCGCACATGTTCGCGCAATGCCCCGAATGCCTGACCATCTTCAAGCTCGGCGCGAGCGAACTCGCCGCCGCACGCGGCCAGGTGCGCTGTACGCATTGCAACGCCACGTTCGATGCGCTCGTCACGCTGTGCGAGCAGTTGCCGCCCGAACCGATCGGCGAGCTCGACCGTCACGTCGACCTGCTCGCGCCGCCCGCGCTCGGCGCACCCGTGTTCCGTCCTCCGGTCTCCACGCAGGGTTCGCTGTTCTTCGATCCCGACGACCGCCGCCGCGGCGGCGCACGCGGCCCGGTCGCGCCGCCGCAGTTCACGCGCAAGACGCGCCCCGCCGAGCACCGGCGCACATGGCCGTGGATCCTCGGCAACGCGCTGCTGCTCGTCGCGCTCTGCGCACAGGTCGCATGGGCCGAGCGCGCACGCTGGATGGACGATGCACGCGTACGCCCGTGGCTCGCGGGAGCGTGTGCGACGCTCGGCTGCACGCTGCCGATGCACCGCGACCGCGACCTTCTGCAACTCGTCTCGCGCGACATCCGCCCACACCCTTCGGTGCCCAACGCGCTCATCATCTCGGCGACGCTCCAGAACGCCGCCGACTTCACCCAGCCCTATCCGACCGTCGAGATCACGCTCTCGGACCTCGACGAGACGCGCATCGCGATGCGTCGCTTCGCGCCTTCGGAGTACATCCCCGACGCCGAAGCACGCGCCGCCGGCCTCGCGCCCGCGGCCAACGCCGCACTCGTGTTCGAGGTGGCCGATCCGGGCAAGGACGCGGTCGCGTTCGAGTTCCGTTTCGAGTGAAACGGGCCGCCGGAAACGTCACATCGCGTGACGCGGCACTTACCAACCCGCCCGCACCGGCGTAGTATCCATTCCCCGTACGCCTTGCCGAATCCGCGCAAGCGACGGATCGTCTCGAGAACACCTGATCCGGGGGCGTCCTCCCAGTGAATGCCGTTACGCCGCTGCGCGCCGATGTCGCGCAGGATCCTTCGTTGCAACCCGCCCTGCGCGAGTGCGTCGCGCGCGCCGTGCGGCGTTACCTCACCGACGTCGAGTCGCAGCCCTCCGAGGGCCTGCACGCGCTCGTGCTCGGCGAAGTCGAGCAGCCGCTGCTGCGCGAAGTGATGGCGTGGTACGGCAACAACCAGAGCAAGGCCGCGGCCGCACTCGGCATCAATCGCGCGACGCTGCGAAAGAAGCTCGCGCAGTACGGCCTGAGCTGACGCGGCGACGTACCGCGCTGAACGTGGCCCGCCTGCGCCGGTATACTGCGCGCCCCGCCACGCCCGCAGACCACGCACGATGTTCGATGCCACGCTCGTCCCTGTCCGCCGCGCGCTGCTGAGCGTCTCGGACAAGACAGGACTCCACGACTTCGCTCGCGGCCTCGACGCGCTCGGCATCGAACTGGTGTCGACCGGCGGCACCGCGCGATCGCTGCGCGAAGCGCGCCTGCCCGTCACCGAGGTCAGCGCACTGACCGGCTTCCCCGAGATCATGGACGGGCGCGTCAAGACGCTGCATCCGCTCGTGCACGGCGGCCTGCTCGGGCGCCGCGGCATCGACGACGCGGTCATGGCCGAACACCGCATCACGCCGATCGACCTGCTCGTCGTGAACCTTTACCCGTTCGAGGCGACCGTCGCGCAGCCCGACTGCACGCTCGAGGACGCGATCGAGAACATCGATGTCGGCGGCCCCGCGATGCTGCGCGCCGCAGCGAAGAACCACGAGCACGTCGTCGTCTCGGTCGACCCGACCGACTACGCCGAGATCCTCGAGGCCCTCGCGCACGGCGGTACCTCGCTCGCGCTGCGCCGCCGCCTCGCCGCGAAGGGCTTCGCGCACACCGCCAACTACGACGGCCGCATCGCGAGCTGGCTCGGCTCGCGCGTCGCCGGCGACACGGTCGAGCCGTTCGCGCCGACGCTGCACCTGTCCGGTACGCGCCGCCAGACCCTGCGCTACGGCGAGAATCCGCACCAGGGTGCCGCGCTCTACGTCGACCACGACGCGCCCGCGGGCACGATCGCGACCGCGCGCGTGCTGGCCGGCAAGGAACTCTCTTACAACAACATCGCCGATGCCGACGCCGCGCTCGAGTGCGTCAAGGCGTTCCAGCGCACGCCGGCCTGCGTGATCGTCAAGCACGCCAACCCCTGCGGCGTCGCGCTCGGCACGAGCGCGGCCGAAGCCTACGCGCACGCCTACGCCTGCGATCCGGTCTCGGCGTTCGGCGGCATCATCGCGTTCAACCAGCGCCTCGACGCGACCACCGCGGCGCGCATCCTCGAGCAGCAGTTCGTCGAGGTCGTCATCGCGCCCGAAGTCGACGACGCCGCGCTCGCCGCGTTCGCGAAGAAGCCGAACGTGCGCGTGCTCGCGACCGGCGAATGGCCCGAGCATGCCCCGGCGACGGTCGAGTACAAGCGCATCGCCGGCGGCCTGCTCGCCCAGGACGTCGACCGCGACACGCTGCTGCTCAGCGACCTCAAGGTCGTCACGAAGCGCGTGCCCGACACCGACGAACTGCGCGACCTGCTGTTCGCCTGGCACGTCGCGATGTACGTGAAGTCGAACGCGATCGTGTACGCGCGCGGCGGCCGCACGATCGGCATCGGCGCGGGTCAGATGAGCCGCGTGGTCAGCGCGCGCATCGCCGCGATGAAGGCCGAGGAAGCCGGCCTCGAGGTGCGCGGCAGCGTCATGGCCAGCGACGCGTTCTTCCCGTTCCGCGACGGCATCGACGCCGCCGCAGCGGCGGGCATCCGCGCGGTGATCCAGCCCGGCGGGTCGATGCGCGACAGCGAAGTGATCGCCGCCGCGGACGCCAACGACATCGCGATGGTGTTCACGGGCGTGCGCCACTTCCGCCACTGAGCCCCGCGGCGCGAACCCGCGCCGCGTCGTCCCACTCCCCGCAGGTGCACCCATGAAAGTCCTCGTCATCGGATCCGGCGGCCGCGAGCACGCGCTGGCCTGGAAGCTCGCGCAGTCTGCACGCGTCGACGAGGTGCTCGTCGCACCCGGCAACGCCGGTACCGCGACCGAGCCCGGCGTGCGCAACGTCGACGTCGCCGCGACCGATCTCGACGGACTGCTCGCGCTCGCGCGCGACGAAGGCGTCGCGCTGACCGTGGTCGGCCCCGAGGGCCCGCTCGTGCTCGGCATCGTCGACCGCTTCCGCGCCGCAGGCCTCGCCTGCTTCGGCCCGGGCCGCATCGCCGCCCAGCTCGAGGGCTCGAAGGCGTTCACCAAGGACTTCCTCGCACGCCACAACATCCCGACCGCGCACTACGCCGTGTTCACCGAACTCGACCGTGCGCTCGCCCACGTGCGCCAGCACGGCGCGCCGATCGTGATCAAGGCCGACGGCCTCGCCGCGGGCAAGGGCGTGGTGGTGGCGCTGACACTCGGCGACGCCGAACAGGCACTGCGCGACATGCTCGGCGCGCACTCGCTCGGCGATGCGTCGGCGCGCGTCGTCATCGAGGAATTCCTCGAAGGCGAGGAAGCCAGCTACATCGTGATCGCCGACGGCGCGCACGCGCTGCCGATGGCCACGAGCCAGGACCACAAGCGCGTCGGCGACGCCGATACCGGCCCGAACACGGGTGGCATGGGCGCCTACTCGCCCGCGCCCGTGGTCACGCCCGACGTCGAGCGCCGCATCCTCGACGAGGTCATCAATCCCACGCTCGCCGGCATGGCCGCCGAAGGTGCGCCGTTCACGGGCTTCCTCTACGCAGGTCTCATGATCGACCGCGACGGCGCACCGAAAGTCATCGAGTTCAACGTGCGCTTCGGCGATCCCGAAACGCAGCCGATCATGATGCGTCTGCGCTCGGATCTCGTGGATCTCGTCGAGGCCGCGCTGGACGGCCGCATCGCCGATGCGAAGGCCGACTGGGATCCGCGTCCGGCGATCGGCGTCGTGATGGCCGCGCACGGCTATCCGGCCAAGGTCCGCACGGGCGACGTGATCGAAGGCCTCGCCCACGATCCGGGCCATGACGCCAAGGTGTTCCACGCCGGCACCCGCGAGCAGGACGGTCACGTCGTGACCGCGGGCGGCCGCGTGCTGACCGTATGCGCGCTCGGCGACGACATCCTCACGGCGCGCGAGCGTGCCTACGCGGCCGTGCGCATGCTGCGCTTCGAGGGCGGTTTCCACCGCCGCGACATCGGCCACCGCGCGCTCGCACGCGGCACGAACTGAGGCACGCGCCTCACCCGGCGACGCGCACGAACAAGCGCTCCTCGCCGCGCCGACGTGCGTAGTCGAAACCGCAGGTGAGCGCACGCACGAGCGGCAGGCCCGCGCCGCCGATGCGCGCCTCCGCGATCGATGCGGGGCCCGCCGCCGGAACATGGGCGGTGGGATCGAAAGCCCGCGCGCGGTAACGCAGGCGCGCCTCGATCCCGCCACGACGCCGCCTGACGTGCACGTGCACCACGCCACGCGCGTCACGCGCGTGCATGACGACGTTGGCGAGCAGTTCGTCGAGTACCGTCGCAAGCGCCTGTCGCGGCTCCGCCCCCGTGCCGCAGCGATCGAGGTCACGCAGGAGGGCGTCGGCGAAGCGGCCTATCGCCTTGCGCGAGCGCGCGACACGGTAATGCCGGCGCGTCGTCGTGCGTGGCGCGGGCGCCTCCGCGCCCCTCGTGGTCGCATGCATGCCAGGGCTCCCCGCCTCCGCGCCGTGACAGCGCGGTCGGCACGGGCATGCTCGCGCAAGCCCATGCCGGTGGCAACAAGGCCGATCAGCGCCCCGCCGGCGTGGCGGCTGCCGGCGCGGGAGCCGGCGGAGCCGCGGAAGGACGCTGCGGCTTGAGCAGGGCATGCGTGCTCGCCCAGGGCATGTCGGGCAGCTGCTTGGCTTCGAAGCGCTGGTATAGCTCGCGGTACTGCGCGATGGCGTCGGGATCGCCGACGCGCACGGCCTCGAACAGCGCACCACCCTGGGTCTGCGCGGCATCCTCCCACTTGCCGTTCGCAGCGAGCGCGAGCGCATAGGCTTCACCGACCTGCGCGACGTCGCTCTGCACGCCCTTGTACAGATTTTCGGCGTCGACGAGCGCCTGCTGGCGCTGGGCTGGCGTCGCCGCGCGGCACGTGCTCGCCGCGCGGATCGCGAGCTCGGCGAACTGCGCGTTGCGCGGTGCGCGCTTCGCGTTGTCGGCCGTTTCCTTCACGCCGTTCTGGCACTGCCCCGCGACGAACTCGGCGGCGAGCAGGCGCGCCCAGCCGTCCACGTCATCCTGTGACGCACCGACGACGGCACGGTAGGCCGTCACCGCATCGCCCGCGCGGCCCGTGCGCATGGCCAGGTTGCCGGCGAGCAGATGCGGGCGCGTCGATCGC
The DNA here is from genome assembly GCF_051987395.1 of Dokdonella aquatica. Classification (NCBI taxonomy): domain Bacteria; kingdom Pseudomonadati; phylum Pseudomonadota; class Gammaproteobacteria; order Lysobacterales; family Rhodanobacteraceae; genus Dokdonella; species Dokdonella aquatica. The sequence continues at coordinate 602,544 of NZ_CP197094.1, forward strand.
GCGTCCACGGCGATCGCACGCTGGTAGGACTCGCGCGCGCCGGCGTCGTCACTGGCCATCTCGAGGATGATGCCCTGCGTGATCCACGCGGGCTGAGACTTCGGATCCGCGGCGACGGCCTCGCGCGCACGCGATTTCGCCGCGTCGAGGCGATCCGCGGATGCTTCGACGCGCGCATACGACGCCAGCAGCAGCGGATCCTTCGGCGTGCGCTTGAGCGCCGCATCGAGGGCCTTGCGCGCAAGGTCGGGCTTGCCGGTCGCGAGATGCAGGGCGACCTCACCGAGCACCGCCTCGTTCGGGTTCGCCGCAGCAGCGGCAGGTGCCGGCGCGGCGCCGCTCGGCATGATGCGCTCGAGCAGCGGATCATCGAGGCGCGGCGGAACATCGCCGGACTTCACCTGCGCGATCTTCGCCGCGTCGGGGTTGCCGGCCGCCTGTTCGGCACGCGCGAGCGCGCCGTACAGCGACGTCGCGCGCGGATCCAGCATGAGCGCGGCATGCACGTGCCTCGAGGCATCGGCGTAGCGCTTCTCGCGGAACGCGATCTCGCCGAGCATCGCCTGCGGTGCGGGCTGGTTCGGATTGGTCGTGATCGATTCCTCGAGCAGCTTCTTCGCACCCGCGAAATCGCCCTTGCGCATGCGCTCGGCGACGATCGAAAGCCGCGTCGGCAGGTAGGACGGGTTGAGCTTGAAAGCCTGCTCGAAACGCTTCTGCGAGTCGTCCGTCTTGCCGGTCGAGCGCAACATGACACCCTGCAGGTAGATCCAGCGGTCGTCGGCGGGAAGGATCTGGCCCGCGTTCTCGAACGCGACGAGCGCGACCTCGGGCATGCGCGCACGCGCGTAGAAGCCGCCGATGTCGCCATAAAGCTCGGCGAGCTCGACGCCGCCGAGGGTCTTCGACACGCGATCGAAGTTCGCGCGTGCCTCGCGCAAGCCGGCGTTCTGGTCGGCCGAGAGCCCGGACAGGTCGGGGGTCGGCAGCGGCTTGAGGTTCTGCGCCATCGCGGGCGCGGCCAGGCACAGGGACAGCAGGAGGGCGAGTCGGGAGGTCATGCACGCACAGCCGGGGACGGGGAAGCGGCACAGTTTACCGGCTTGCGCGCGCCCACGTGCCGGACAACGCGTGGCGCCGCCGGTTCATTCAGCCTTGCCGCGCGACCGGCATGCGGGGCGCTCTGCTAGATTGCGCGGGCCCTCCACCAGCCCCGCCCACCATGTCCGACACCGGCAACCAGTTCTCGCTGCTGCGCACGCGCCGTTTCGCGCCGTTCTTCGCCACCCAGGCGCTCGGTGCGTTCAACGACAATGCCTACCGGGCCAGCATGATCATGCTGATCACGTTCCACCTGGGCCTGGCGACGGAGCAGTCCAACTTCTACGCGATGATCGCGCCGGCGATCTTCATCCTGCCGTTCTTCCTGTTCTCGGCCAGCGCGGGCCAGATCGCCGAGATGTTCGAGAAGACGCGCCTGATCCGCTACGTGAAGCTGTTCGAGATCGCCGCGATGGGCGTGGCCGTCTACGCGTTCCACGCCCACCAGGTCTGGCTGCTGTTCGTGGTGCTGTTCCTGATGGGCCTGCATTCGACGATGTTCGGGCCGATCAAGTACGCGATCCTGCCGCAGGCCCTGGAGCAGAAGGAGCTCGTCGGCGGCAACGGCCTCGTCGAGATGGGCACGTCGCTCGCGGTCCTGATCGGAATGATGGCTGGTGGCTCGCTCATGGCACTCGGTGGCACCGGGGAAACCGCCGCCTCGATCCTCGTCGTGACGGTCGCCGTCGTGGGCTACCTGACCGCACGTGCGATCCCGCCCGCGCCGGCGACCGCGCCGGACCTGAAATTCAACTGGAATCCCTTCAGCGAGACCGTGCGCGTCATGCGCTACGTGACCAGGGACCGCACGATCTTCAACGCGATCCTCGGCATCTCGTGGTTCTGGTTCTTCGGCACCGTGTTCACGGCGCAGCTGCCGACCTACACGCAGGTGTTCCTCGGTGGCGGCGAAGGCGTGCTCAACCTCACACTCGCGCTGTTCTCGGTCGGCGTCGGCATCGGCTCGCTGCTGTGCGAGCGCCTGTCGGGCCACAAGGTGGAGATCGGCCTCGTGCCGTTCGGCTCGATCGGCATGACCGTGTTCGCGGTCGACCTCTACTTCGCACGTCCGGTCGCGGCGACGCTGGCGGGTCTCGGCGCCTGGGAGTTCGTGCTCGCGCCGGGCAGCGTGCGCGTGATCATCGACCTCGTGCTGATCGGCCTGTTCGCGGGCCTGTTCATCGTGCCGCTGTTCGCGCTCGTGCAGAGCCGCACCGACCGCAGCGAGCTGTCGCGCGTGATCGCCGGCAACAACGTCGTCAACGCGCTCTTCATGGTCGTCTCGGCTGGCCTCGGCCTCGGCCTGACCGCGCTCGGCCTCACGATTCCGCAGATCTTCCTCGTCGTCGCGATCCTCAACGCGGCCGTCGCGATCTACATCTACACCCTCGTGCCCGAGTTCCTGATGCGGTTCCTGAGCTGGATCCTCGTCAACACGCTGTACCGCATCCGCACCGAGGGACTCGCCAACGTGCCCGAGGAAGGCCCCGCCCTGCTCGTCTGCAACCACGTCAGCTACATGGATGCGCTGATCGTCGCGGGCAGCGTTCGCCGGCCGGCGCGCTTCGTCATGTACTACAAGATCTTCAACATCCCGGTCATGAGCTTCATCTTCCGCACCGCACGCGCGATCCCGATCGCCGGCGTCAAGGAGGATCGCGCCCTGCTCGACAAGGCATTCGACGAGATCGACGCCGCGCTCGCCGCGGGCGACCTCGTCTGCTTGTTCCCCGAGGGCGGCCTCACCATGGACGGCGAGATCGCGACGTTCCGCTCGGGTGTCGAACGCATCCTCGAGCGCCGTCCGGTGCCGGTCGTGCCGCTGGCGATCCGCGGCCTGTGGGGCAGCATCTTCAGCCGCAAGGACAGCCGCCTCGGTCGCGCGCGCCTGCCACGACGGTTCTGGTCGCGCATCGTGCTCGTCGCGGGCGAGCCGGTGGATCCGGCGCAGGCCAGCGCCGAGGAACTCGAGAAGCGCGTGCGTGCGCTGCGCGGCGCCTGGGCCTGAAGCCTCGCGTCAGGCCGACAGGCCGCCGATCGCGAGCACCGCGAGCACGGCCAGCCACACCATGAGCACGCGTCGCAGCACGACACGTGCATCGGCGAGTTCGGCGACCGGATCCGCAACATCGGCCTCGCCGCCGTCGCCGGCCACGACGTCGGCATCCACGCCGGCCTTGGCGATCACGCCGAGGAAACCGAGGTCGAGCGTGAAGTAGCCGTTGCCGTGCGAGGCGTGGTACTCGCGCCACGCACGCACCACCGCGTCGAAGTCCGACACGAGCGCGATCGACAGCGCGAACAGGTGGGCGGGCGCCCAGTCGAGTACGAGCGCCGTGCGTTCGAGCGCCTCGCGCTGGGCACCGACGAGGTCGCGGAAGCGATCGTTGCGCGCGAGCAGCTGCACGAGCCGGTAGCCGACCGCGCCGAACGGGCCGAGCACGACGAACCAGAACAGCACGCCGGCGTGACGCTGCAGGGCCGACCACACGCTCGCCTCGACGACCGCCGCAGGCGTGAACGGCAGCGGCGACACGCCGCCATCGGGCGCGAGGGCCTGTGCCGCGGCACGGCGGCGCTCGCCGTCGGGGGCCTTGAGCACGGCTTCGATGTCGCGATCCAGATCACGCGGTCCCCAGCACAGGTACAGCACGACGAGCGCGAACGCGAAGCCCGGGAAACCGTAACCGCGCCCGCCGAGCGCAGCCTGCACGAGAGCGACGACGACGAGTACCGCGAGCGGCACGAGCAGCGCACGTGCACCATCGCCGGCCTGCGCCATGAGGCTGCGCAACCAGCCCGTGTCGCGCGCACGCGCGAGATCGGGCAGCGCGTGCGACGCGAGCAGGACGAGGACGATCGCGAGGAGGGTGGTGGCCATCGGATTCACGCCGGCGGAGGATGCGCCGGAGTGTAGCCGCACGCGCGGCGACGCGCAGTCAGCGCCAGGCGGCGTGGTTGGCGACGGCGATCGTGTCGAGCTCGAGGCCACCGGCGCGCAGCAGCCAGTCCTCGATGAGGCGGTACGACACCGACAGCGGCGGCGGCAGTCCGATCGAACCGTCGCGCACGCCGGCGACGAACGCATCGACCTCGAACCAGCGCGCCTCGGCGAGTTCGTCGCCGACGCGGATCGTCGGATCGTCGGCACGCGCCGTGAAGCCGAGCATGAGCGACGACGGGAACGGCCACGGCTGCGAGGAGTGGTAGTCGCAGTCGACGACGCGCACGCCGGCCTCCTCGTACACCTCGCGGCGCACCGCGTCCTCGAGCGTTTCGCCGGGTTCGACGAAACCCGCGAGCGTCGACCAGCGCCCTTCGGGCCAGCTCGGCTGGCGGCCGAGCAGGCAGGCGTCGCGCCAGGTCACGATGACGATGATCGCGGGATCGGTGCGCGGGTAATGCTCGATGCCGCAGGCGGCATTCGGGCAGCGCGCGCGGTGGCCGCCCCACTCGAGCGAGAGCGCGCTGCCGCAGGCGCCGCACCAGCGCGTGCGCGACTGCCAGTGCGTGAGTCCGCGCGCGTACGCGAAGAGACCGGCCTCGAACGCGGCCATGCGCTGGCCGGCGCGGCGCAGGTCGACGAACGCACCGAGGTCGCGCTCGGCGCGTTCGGCCTGGTCGGCATCGGCGACGAGGGCGAAGTACGGCACCTGCGTGTCGTCGCAACCGAGGAAGGTGGCGCCGCGCGCGTCGCCGAACGTTTCACGCGTGCGCACGTCGAGCAGCGTCAGCGAGGCGCCGTCGCCACCGGCGAGCGCCTTGCCGTCGGCACGCAGCAGCAGGCAGCGCGCGCCCTCGCGCGCGAATGCGCCGGCGAGCCAGTCGGCGTCGTGGCGGTGTTCGCTGCAGCGGTCGAGCGCGAGGCGCGAGAAGACGTTGCGGAGGCTGCGCTGTTCGGCGCTCACGCGGCGTCGGGCAGGATCAGACCGCGAACGACGATCCGCAGCCGCAGGTCGTCTTCGCGTTGGGGTTGCGGATGACGAACTGGGCGCCGGTCAGCGACTCGGTGTAGTCGATCTCGGCGCCACCGAGGTACTGCAGGCTCAGCGGGTCGACCAGCAGCAGCACGCCGTCCTTCTCGACCGCGAGGTCGTCCTCGGCACGCTCCTCGTCGAACGTGAAGCCGTACTGGAAGCCCGAGCAGCCGCCGCCGCTGATGTAGACGCGCAGCTTGAGGTCCGGATTACCTTCTTCGGCGATGAGCTCGTTGACCTTGCTCGCGGCCGCGGCCGTGAAGACCAGCGGAGACTGGTCGGCATCGAGATAGGAGGGTGTACTGGCGGTGCTCATCGTCGCGGTCCGGCGGAGGGCAGGCCCCTCCGGTCGATCAGAAGGAGATCGTAGCGGATGGCGCCGTTTCAAGCATCCGCGGACGGGCCGCTCAGCTGACGCGGCGGTTCGGCCTGGTAGACCATCTTGCCGTTGATCTGGGCACCCGCGGCCATCTCGAGCAGCTTGTAGTAGACGTTGCCGTCGACACGCGCGTTGAGCGCGAGCTCGAGTCGCTCACCGACGAACACGTCGCCCTCGACACGGCCGTTGATGACCGCGTTCGGTGCGCGGATCTCGCCTTTCACGCAGCCCTTGTCGCTGAGCGTCAGCACGGCCTTGTCGCCCTGCCCGTTGACCGCGCCCTCGACGGTGCCGTCCAGGTGCAGGCCACCCGCGAACTCGATGTCGCCGCGGATCGTGGTGCCTTCGGCGATCAGGGTCGTGATCGCGGCCACGGCATGGCCGTTGCGCTTGTCATTGCCGAACATCGGTCGTCTCCTCGGCCTTGGCCGCGTCGTTCCAGTTGAATTCCTGCTCCGCCTTGCCGCCGTCCCCTTCGGCGGTGGCGCGCACGCGGTTCGGCTCGAAGCCTTCCGGGAGCATGATGGTGCCGTCGATCTGCTGGAAATACTTGAACGCGTAAGCAATTCCGCCATCCGACGACTGCTGCGTCAGTTCGCCCCACGACAGCGTCGCGAGCTGGCCTTCGCGAACACCGGTGACCGTGACGACGAAGCGGCCCTTGGTCTCGGCGCCGCGCTTGAAGTTCTGGGTCAGCGTCGCGCGCAGGTTCCAGGCACGTGATCCTGCGACAGGCGCCAGCGTGAGGGCGTGTATCGCGAGCCCCTCGCGGCGCTGTCCGCCGACGAGGCGGCCGTAGAACGCCAGATCGGTGCGCACGCCGGCGATCTCTTCCTCGCGATCGCGCAAGGTGCGCTGCAGGTCCGTGAGCGCCGCCTTGGCGACCTGTTCGGAGCGCTCGAGGATCGCGATGCGTGCCTTGAGTGCGTCGGTATCCGCCGTGTCGACGACGGCCCGCCCCTCGTGCGATGCCGTCCTGCGCTCGACGAAAAGCGCCGTTGCCGCGATCACCACCAGCAGCGAGCCGAGCCATGCGAGCGCAAGCAGCAGGCGCTGGCGTCGCGCGCGCGCGGGATCGAACGGACGGACCTCGAAACGGGGCGTGGGCATCGCGGGGGAAGGCAGGCGAAGCTGAACGGAACGCGCTTATAGCCACGCCGGCGGCGGGGCGTCAAGCAACGCTATACTCGCGCGCCCTCCGGCACGCACGCTCACACCGATGCTCTGGCTCAAGGCCTTCCACGTGGTGTTCGTCGTGACCTGGTTCGCCGGGCTGTTCTACCTGCCGCGGCTGTTCGTCTACCACGCCGAAGCCCGCGAGCCGGTCGTGCGCGAGCGCCTCAAGGTCATGGAGCGCCGCCTGCTCGTCATGACCCACATCGGCGGCACGCTGGCCGCCGTGTTCGGCATCGCGCTCGCGGCATGGTGGATGGCGCATGGCGCGGGCTTCCTCGGCGGCTGGTTCCACGCCAAGCTCGCCCTCGTCGTGCTGCTGGTCGCCTACCACGTCACCCTCGCGCGCATGGTGCGCACGTTCGCGCGTGACGCCAACACGCGCTCGAGCCGGTGGTTGCGCCTGTTCAATGAAGCACCGGTCCTGCTGCTGGTCGGCATCGTGGTCCTGGTCGTGGTCAAGCCGTTCTGACGCCGGACATGCGCGCGCTGCTATAGTCGCCGCGTCTTTGCACAGGGGACACCATGCCGGTCCCGGAGACCACGTCACGACGTTCGCGTGGACGCGATGCGCACCTCGCGCAGCTGGCGTCGCGCACGCGCGACCTGCGCCTGCGCGGCGAACGCCTGCTGCGCGTCCCTGCCGACGTCAACGCCCTGCACGTGCTTGCGCTCGACGTCACCCATCTGGCGATCCAGGCCGAGGCGATCGGCGACGCTTCGGCGATCACGCTCGGCGCGTTCGCCGAGGCCGTGCGGAGTCTGCTCGCGGCCGATGCACAGGCCCGGGACGAGGCTTCATCGCTGGCGGTCGAACGACTCGCCGAGATCGGCGGCGTGGCAGGCCTCGACGCCGCGGAAGAAGCGCCGGCCACCGGTGACCGGCAGCTGTTCGGCTACGGCGCCGCCGAGGAGAACGGATTCCCGCTGCTCGTGCGCCCGCCACCGCAGTACTGGCGACATGCGTCGAACGCGCCGGCCACCGCAGCCGTGCGGGCGCCCGAACCCGTGGTGATGGCGCCGGAGCCCGGCAAGCCCGCAGCGGCAGCGCTGCCGCCATCGCCATTGCCATCACCATCGCCGCCCCCCGCCGCGGAACCCCGCCAGCCCCCCACGCCGCCGCCGATGCCGGTCATCGAACCCGATGCGGCGGCCGACGCACTCGACGCCTTGCCGCCTCCCGCGGCGGACACCGACGGCACACGCAGTGCCTGCCACCTCGGCGACGGAGGCGCGACGGCGACCGAGATCGACCTCGGGCTGCGTGCCGCAGGCTACGACCTGCAGACGATACGCAGCCTCGACTCGCTCAAGGACGCGCTGACGCGCCAGCCGCCGCACCTCGTCGTGCTCGGCAGCGAGCATCTCGGTGCGATCGAGGAGATCGGCACGCTCGTGCAGGCCGCGCGGGCGCGCGTAGGACGCCGCGTCGTGCTCGTCGCGATGTCGGCGCAGGCGGACCTCGCCGCGCGGCTGCGCGCGATGCGCGCCGGTTGCGACGCCTTCCTGGTCGAGCCGGTGTCGGCCGAGACCGTGCTCGGCCGCATCCGCGAACTCGACGATGCAGCCACGCGCGAGCCCTACCGCATCATGATCGTCGAGGACGACCGCTCGCAGGCGCTGTTCGCGGAATCGATCCTGCGCAAGTCGGGCATGCAGACGCTGACGATCGGCGAGGCTTCGCAGGTCCTCGAGAAGATCGACGGCTTCCGGCCCGACCTCGTGCTCATGGACCTGCACATGCCGGTATGCGACGGCATGGAACTGACCGCGATGATCCGGGAGCGCGAGGCGTTCCTGTCGACGCCGATCGTGTTCCTGTCCGGCGAGAGCGACACCGAGAAGCACTTCGAGGCGCTCGACGCGGGCGGCGACGACTTCCTCTCCAAGCCGATCGCCCCCAAGCACCTGATCGCCGCCGTGACGAGTCGCGTGCGCCGCGCGCGCCAGCTCGAGAAGCGCCGCGTCGTGCCGGTCGAGCGCGAGGCGCCGGGCGGCGTGCACGACATCGTCGCGCTGACGAGGCGCCTGACCGGCATGTTGTCGCTGGAGGATGCCAAGACGCGCAGCGGGGGCCTGCTGTTCCTCGAGATCGAGGACGCCCAGCGACTGCACGGCCGCCTCGACCACAAGGCCTTCGAAGCCCTGCTCGGCAAGCTCACGATCGTGCTCGCCGCGTCGCTGGGTCCCGGCGACATGCTCGCGCGCTGCGGCGATTCGGGCTACCTGCTGCTCAATCCCGACCGCAACGCGGCGGCGCTGGAGACCCTCGCGATCTCGATCCGCACCCAGGTCGGCCAGGAAGCCTTCGACGATGGCGGCAACCTCGTGCGCCTGGGCCTCGTCGTCGGCGTGTGCCCGTTCACGGTCGGCGCAGGCGATGCCAAGGCCATGATCGACGCCGCCGAGCGCGCGATGCTCGAGGCGCGTGCGCACGAGAAGCACGGCGTCTGTCTCGCGCGCCCCGCCGACGCACGCCCGGCCGGGCAGGATCTCCTCGACGCGATGCGCGCCGCGCTGGAGACCTCCGCGTTCCGCGTCGTGTTCCAGCCTATCGTCTCGCTGCAGGGCGAGGTCGACGAGCAGTTCCAGGCACTCCTGCGCCTGCCGCTCGCGGACGGCCGCGTCAGTGCCGCGAGCGAACTGATCCCGGCCGCCGAACAGTCCGGCCTCATCGTCGATGTGGACCGCTGGATGCTCGACCGCTGCCTCGCGATCATCGGCGAGCGCTACCGCGACGGTCGCGTGCTGCGGATCTTCGTCAGCCAGTCGGTGAGCAGCGCGCGCGACCCGGACCGCGTCGAGTGGCTGCGCAAGGCACTCGAGATCCACCAGGTGCCCCCTGGCCACGTGTCGATCGAGCTTCGCGCCGCCGACATACCGCAGGCCTTGTCGGACGTCGTCGAGTTCGCGCTCGGGGTCAAGCGTCTCGGTGTCGGCCTCACCCTTGCCGGCGTCGAGGCCGGCGCGCAGGCCTCGGACATGCTGCGCATGCTGCCGGTCGATTTCCTCAAGTTGTCGGTACGCTACGCGCAGGCGCTCGACGACACGCTGCGCGAAGAGCTGCGCGAGCTCGTGCGCGTCGCCCATGCGGACGGGCGGCGGGTCATCGCGCCTCGCGTCGAGGAGGCGCGCGTGGCGGCGTCGCTGTGGTCGACCGGCGTCGACCTGATCCAGGGCAACTTCGTGCAGGAAGCCGGACGCGACATGTCGTACGACTTCAATGCCTCGGCACTCTGACCGCATCCTCCCGGCCGCGATCGGCGCGCTCGCGCTCGCCGGCGCCGTCTCGACGCCCTGGCACGCCGCACCGCGCTTCCTCGTGCCGGTGCTCGTCGCGTGGCTCGTCGTCGCCGCACTCGGCTTCGTGGCGGCATGGCGCAACGGGCGGCAGCCCGGGCCCGTCGCCGCGCCGCGCGGGGACAGGCCCGTGCGCAGCGAACCGGCCCTCGAACCCGTGCGCGTATCGGCAACCTCGGCCGAGCGCGACGAGCTCGAATCGCTGCGCCGCATGCAGGGCGAGCTCGTCGCCGCCAAGCAGGAGGCCGAGGCCGCGGCGATGGCCAAGAGCGAGTTCCTCGCCACGATGAGCCACGAGATCCGCACGCCGCTCAACGGCATCGTGCCGCTGCTCGACCTCGCGCTCTCCACGCCGTTGCAGCCCGACCAGCGCGAATACCTGGCCACGGCACACCAGTCGGCGATCGAGCTGCTGCGCATCGTCGACGACATCCTCGACTACTCCAAGCTCGAGGCCGAGAAACTCGAACTCGAGACCGTGGGCCTCAACCTCAAGGACCTCGTCGACTCCGTCGCGATGCTCATGCAGGGCACCGCCAACGCGAAGGGCCTGCGCCTCGCCGTCGCGATCGATCCGGCCGTGCGCCTCGCCGTGCGCGGCGATCCGGTACGCCTGCGCCAGGTGCTCACCAACCTCGTCAGCAATGCGATCAAGTTCACCGAGCGCGGCAGCGTGACGATCCAGGTCGGCCGCCGCGGCGAATCGCGCTCGCACCACGAGATCGTGTTCGCGGTACGCGATACCGGCGTCGGCATGAGCGAGGCCACGGCGGCCAAGCTGTTCCGTCCGTTCACGCAGGCCGATGCCTCGACGACCCGCCTCTATGGGGGAACCGGCCTCGGCCTCGTCATCTGCAAGCGCCTCGTCGATCTCATGGGCGGCAAGATCGGTGTCCGCTCGGAGCTCGGCCGCGGCTCGCTGTTCTGGTTCAACGTGCCCTTGCTCAAGGCGATCGGCGACATACAGGTGCGTCGCGACCTCAACGGCGTGCGTGCGATCGTGATGAGCGCCGACGACGCGTTCGTGCGCCGCGTGAACGGCCAGCTCTCGAACCTCGGCATGGCCTACCTTCACGCCGGTGCCGCGGTCGAGGCGCTGGCCCGGCTCAGATCCAGTGCGAGCACCAACGAACGCTGGGGCTACGAGCTGCTCGTCGTCGACCTCGACTCGACACGCGGTACCGTGGTCGCGCTCGTGCGCAACATCCTGCGCGAGCCGTCGCTGGACCACCTGCGCATCCTGCTCGTGGGCAGCGACGAGGGCGTGCAGGACCTGCGCGACCCGTCCCGCATCGTCACGCTCGCCGGCACCCCCGACGAACGCAGCCTGCGCACCGCGTGCAACAGCCTGCTCGGGATCACCGAAGGCGTCGTCGATCCACGCGACACCTCGCTGCTGGTCGCGCTCGCCGACGCGCCCGCGACCGAGGCACCGGCGGCGGCCGCGCCGCACAGGCGCCTCACCGGCCGCGTGCTGCTGGTCGAGGACAACCCCGTCAACCGCCAGGTCGCCGAGCGGCTGCTCGGCCTCGCCGGCCTCGAGGTCGATGCCGTCGAGAACGGCCTGCTCGCGATCGAGCGCCTCGCCAGGTCGCACTACGATGCCGTGCTCATGGACTGCCAGATGCCGGTCATGGACGGCTACACGGCCACCGCGAAGCGCCGCGAGGACGAGAAGGCGCGAGGGCTTCCGCGCCTGCCGATCCTTGCGATGACCGCGAATGCGATGGCCGGCGACCGCGAGAAATGCCTCGCCGCGGGCATGGACGACTACCTCACCAAGCCGCTCGACCGCCGCGCGCTCGAGGCGATGCTCGTGCGCTGGCTTCCGGCCTCCACCGAGGCTGCGCGCGCGGCAGCGCCGACAGCGTCACCGGCGCCCGTCGCCGCACCGGCGGCGCGGGGCACGGCGATCGATGCCGGTGTCGTCAACGAGCTGCTCGACGTCATGGGCGACACCTTCGGCGACCTCGTGCGCGTCTACCTCGAGGACGCGCCGCGCCTCGTGGCGTCGCTGGATGCCGCCGCACGCAGCGGTGACGCCGCGGCGTTCGGCATGGCGGCGCATTCGCTCAAGTCCTCGAGCGCCAACCTCGGCGCGATGGGCCTGTCGGAACTCGCGCGCGAAGCCGAAGCGCAGGCGCGCGCAGGCCGGCTCGCCGACCCCGTCGGCCAGGCTGCACGCATGCAGGGCGAACTCGATCGCGTGCGCGAGGACTTCGCCGCACTCGGCATCGACGCCGGCTGAGCGGCCTCAGTCGTCCGCGAACGTCGACGTCGCGACGTCGAACCAAGGCGTGCACAGTTCGCGCTGGCGAGAGGCGGCATCGAACGCGGCGTGCCAGACGACCGGCTTCGCCTCGATCGGACGCGAGAACGTGGCCTCGTCGAACGCGAGCACGCCGAGGCACCAGCGCACGCGCGTCGCGGCGGACGGCACTTCGGCACGGAACGCGCCTTCGAGCGACGCTCCGGGCTCGACGCGGGCGGCGAGCGGAATGCGCGGAACGGTCGGTGCGGGCTTCGGCAGCGCCAGGGCGACGTGCGAGAACGTGGTCGCGTCACCGTCGTGCTCGAACGCGGGCGCGGGCACGGCGCCCGCGGGCAGGCGACCGCCCTTGACCTCGAGGCTCGTGCCGCGATCGAACGATGCGAGCGGCCCGGCGCCGGTGTTGCGCAGCGCGTAGCGCACGTCGAGCGCGTGCCTGGCTGCGTCGTACGCGAACGTGACGTCGAGTTCGGCATCGCCGGCGGCGACGCGCGTGCTGGCCTGTCCCATCGATGCGGCTCCGTGCGCGACGCCCACGACACCACCGCCCGCGAGGAGCAGCAGCGCCAGGAGTCGTCTTCGCGTTGCGTTGGTCATGCGACGAGCTTAGCCGGACATGCGAGCGCCCGGCCAGCGACGGCCGGGCGCATCGTGGTCGTCATGCCGGAGTCAGAGCGCGTAGTGCAGGCGCAGCGGCAGGCCGAGTTCAGTGCGCAGGCCGTTCTCGGTGAGCGGATACGGATTGTGCGTGGTCGCCGGCGTCGAAGGATCGCCGTCGAAATCGTAAGCCGGCGCGGTCGTCTCGAGACCGACCGCCTGACGCTCGGCGTTCGGCACGCCGGCGTTGCGGTCCTGCGCGTCACTACCCGTGTACACGCCCGGCTGGAAGTTGCCGTTGACGCCGTTCCAGGCATGCGACATCTCGTGGTAGAGCACCACCGACGGCGCCGGGAAGTCCGACATGAAGAACTCGGGGTTGTAGGCGATCTCGACGTCCGAACCCGGCCCCGGGCGACCGCGGCTGATCTCGTCGCCGCTGCTCATCGCGTAGCCGTTCTGCTCGTTGGACAGCTCACGGATCGTCACGGTGTTGCCGCGTGCGGCCGCGGTATCGAACTCGGCCAGCATCTGGCGTCCGTTCGGCGAGGAGCGGAAGAACTCGAGGTCGGATTCGACGCGCTGGCGGAAGCCGTCCGAGCCTTCGACGCGGATGCCGGTGGAGCCGGGCGTGCCGGTCAGGTCGACGTTGACGACGGTGTTCTTCGCGCCCTGCGAGGCCGAGATCTGGTCGATGCCGGTCTGCGCGTAGACGACGTTGTTGCCGCCCGTGTTGCTGATCACGTCGGTGCCGCCGCCGGCGTAGATGCGGTCGTCGCCCGAATGGCCTTCGATGCGGTCGTCGCCGAGGCCGCCCGACAGGATGTCGTTGCCGGCGCCGCCGTAGACGGTGTCGTTGCCCTTGCCGCCGTCGACGAAATCGTTGCCGTTCTGGCCGTAGAGCTTGTCGTCGCCGTCGCCGCCGTAGACGACGTCGTTGCCGGTCCCGGCGTACACGGTGTCGTTGCCCGAGCCGCCGAACACGTAGTCGTCGCCCGCACCGGTGTCGATGACGTCGTTGCCGGCGCCACCGTCGACGCGGTCGTTGCCGGCGCCCGTGGTGATCGTGTCGTCGCCGTTGCCGCCCTCGACGACCACGTTGACCTTGACGTCGGCCGCCACGTGGATGACATCGTTGCCGTCGCCGGCGCGGATCGTCAGCTCCTGGCCCTGCGCGAGTTCGAGGCGATACTTCTCGCCGTTGGCGACCAACGACAGGCTGCCGTCGCTGTTGGAGGTCACGCGCACGTCGTCGTTGCCTGCGCCGGTCTCGAACACGAGCTGGTCCGAGGTGACGTACTGGCGCCCGCCGCCCGCGTCGGCGACGGTGCGCTCGCGCGAGATCGACACTTCGCGTGTCTGCTGGAACGGGTCGACCGCGATCGACTTGCCGTCCGGCGTCTGCCGAAACGTGCGCGCACCGTCGTTGGTCGCGTTGCCGTCGACCAGCGTGGAGCCGTCGTTGGTGGCCTGCGCGGTCGGCTGCACGGCACCCGCGGCCTGCAGGTCGATCGCCTTCGCGAACTGGTCGCTGGTCGGGTCGTGGTGCCAGTACCCGGCGGTGGTTTCCGACGGCAAGGTGTTGCGGGCTGCTTCGATTCCGGACATGACGAACCTCTGCGCAGGACACGGCGGAGGGTCATCGTCCGCCCGTGTCACGGGTTCGTCACTCGGGGATGGCCCGAGCTGGGGTTTACCCCAGGTCGGGTACGAACGCGTCAGTCGCCGATCTTGGCCTGCAGGTAGTTCGCGTCGCCGATCTGCGCGACGAGGCTGAGCTGGGTCTCGAGCCAGTCGATGTGCTCCTCCTCGTCCTCGAGGATGTCCTCGAGCAGCTCGCGGCTGACGAAATCACCGGCACCCTCGGCGTGCGCGATGCCGGCCCTGAGATCGGCGACGCAGGCCTGCACGAGGCGGATGTCGCACTCGAGCGCCTCGACCGGCTTCTCGCCGATCAGGAGCTTGCCGAGCTGCTGCAGGTTGGGCAGGCCGTCGAGGAACAGGATGCGCTCGATGAGCTTGTCGGCATCCTTCATTGCATGGATCGAGTCCTTGTACTCGTGCTCGGCGAGTTCCTTGAAGCCCCAGTGCTTGAACATCCTGTAATGCAGGAAGGTCTGGTTGATCAGGGTCAGCGCGTTGCAGAGCGCCCGGTTGAGATGCTCGATGACCTTGGGATCGCCCTTCATGACGCGTGCTCCGCTGCGGTTGACGTGACGGCCGCGCGAGCGGCAACGCCGCGGACTATAGCGATCGCGGAAAACCCATGAAGTAACGCGAATCGCACGCATTAGGGCATGCACGCCCTACCTGGGCCGGCACGGACATCACGGCATTCGTCGAGGTGTAGCGAATCGCGCGCGCCACGGCGCGCGACAGACAACCGTCAGGCCGCGACGGCGAGCTCGAGCGAGAGCGGGAACGCGCGCACCTTGCGAGGCGCGGATTCGGAGAGGATCTCGAGGGCAAGATCGGCACAGCTGCCGCAGCCGCTCGCACAGCCGGTACGCATCGTCAGCTCGTCCAGCGTCGACACGCCGAGCGCCGCGGCTTCGCGGATCGCATGGTCGGTGACGGCGTTGCAGATGCAGACGTACATCCAAGCTACCGGGTGGGGGCTCCGGACATTCCAATGCAAATACGAATGATTGTCAACCACGCGATCAACGCGTGGCGGCAGCCAGCGACGCGTCGTCGTCGAGCACGGGCACCACGAAGCGCACGTTGCACGCGGCTTCGGCAGCCGGGGACAGGTGGCGCAGCGCCTGCTGGTAGACGCGCCGCTTGAACGCGACCACGTGCACGCTCGGGTACCAGAAGTCGACCCAGCGCCAGCTGTCGAACTCGGGCTTCTCGTTGGCGCCGAGGTTCACATGGTGCTCCTCGCCGACCAGGCGGAGCAGGAACCACACCTGCTTCTGGCCGACGCAGGTCGGACGGTCGCCACGCCGCACGAAACGGTTCGGCAGGCGGTAGCGAAGCCAGCCCGGCGTCGCGCCGAGCAGCTCGACGTGCTCGGGCAGCAGGCCCGTTTCTTCCTGCAGCTCGCGGTACATCGCCTCGACCGGCGTCTCGTCGCTGCGCATGCCACCCTGCGGGAATTGCCAGCCGTCGCGGGACACCCGGCGCGCCCAGAACACGCGGCCGTCGTCCTTCAACAGGACGATGCCGACGTTCGGACGGTAGCCATCGGGGTCGATCACGCTCGCGAGCTCCTCATGGGTTCCGGCCGGTGCCCGCCGGCCGCCATGGACATGGCATCCGGCGTGCGATCAGGCACGCATCCCGTTGTTTGCAGGCGATTCTTCCACAGCGTCGCGGACCGCGGCAAGGCGATGCGAGGGCATCCACAACGGAAGAGGCGGCGGCGATCCGCCGCGGCGAGGCGGGTGGCGCGCAGGCATTTACCGGCGCCGATCGGGCCGCTACAATGCGCGCCCCCATGGCTATGTAGCTCAGCCGGTTAGAGCACAGCACTCATAATGCTGGGGTCGGTGGTTCGAGTCCACCCATAGCCACCATTTCTTCCTTCGCGCCCTGCGGCCGCGCCCATGCAGATCTTCAAGGCCTTCCGCATCGAGGCCGCGCACCGCCTTCCGAACGTTCCCGCCGGGCACAAGTGCTCGCGCCTGCACGGGCATTCGTTCCGCATCGAGATCCATCTGGCGGGCGACGTCGACCCGGTCATGGGATGGGTCGCCGACTTCGGCGACGTGAGCAAGGCCTTCGCGCCCGTGTTCGAGCAGCTCGACCACCACTACCTCAACGACATCGCCGGGCTCGAGAACCCGACCAGCGAGAACCTCGCGATCTGGATCTGGAACACGTTGGCACCTTCGTTGCCGCAGCTTTCCGAGGTGGTCGTGCACGAGACCTGCACGTCGGGCTGCCGCTACGCCGGGCCGCGTCGCGCCTAGGCTTCGTGGCGCCGCACAAGGCTACGAGTCTCAAGAAAACGTTTTCATTATGAATGCGTTACGGTGCGATTCGTGAACGCCCGCACACTTTTTTTCGTTGATCTTGTTGCAACGCACAAAAGTACTGCTAGACTCCCCCTACACCACTCTGTGAGGGAGTCCACCATCATGTACGAACAGTTCAATTCGCAGCTTCTCGCCCTCGGCAAGAGCTTCGCCGAGACCGCCGCCAAGGCGCAGAGCCTGACGCTCGAGAGCTTCGAGCGCATCGCCGACCTGCAGATCAAGACGTTCGAGAACCGCGTCAACGCGACGGCCGAGTTCTGGTCGGCGGCGAGCGAGGCTCGTGACTTCGAGACCGCCAAGGCGATCTGGCCGAAGGGCGTGCAGCTCGCCAAGGAATCGGCCGAGAAGTACTACGTCACGGGCCAGGAAGTCTTCGGCGTCACGCTCAAGACCAACGAAGCCATCGGCGCGCTCATCAAGGGCTCGCTCGAGGCGACGAACGACACCGTGGCCAAGCAGGTCGGCGCCGTCAAGAAGGCTGCCACCGGCAAGTAATTCCACCTTGCGTGGATAGTTCTGCAGCTGCCCTCCCCTTCGATACGGCTGCAGCGCTCTTCGAACCGGACGGTCCGCCGTCCGGTTTTTTTATGCGTGTCGTTTGCGTGCGCGCCCGCATTGAACGCGGCGTGCGCGTGCACGCGGGCCGCGGACGCATGCGACACTGCGTGCCGCCATGCCCAGCCTGACCCTCCTCCGCGGCGCCCTGACCGGGCAGCGCTTCAGCTTCAGCGGCGCCGTCGTCGTCGGACGCGGCACGCTCGCCGACATCCGCCTCGACGACACGTCCGTGTCGCGACGCCACGCCGAACTGCGCCCCGCCGGCGACGACTGGCAGGTCAGCGACCTCGGCAGCGCGAACGGCACGCTCTGCGACGCCGCCGCGATCATCTCGCCGCATACGCTCACCGACGGCTGCGAGCTCGCCTTCGGCGACGTGCGCGTGCGCTTCGAGATCGGCGTTGCGGAGCAGGCCGCCGGCCTGCCGTTCCCGCGCCTGATCGCGCGCCTGGACCTGCTCGCGCGCGTGGCAGGCCTCGCGGCGCGGCGGGACGATCCCGCATCGCTCGCCGGCGAAGCGCTCGCGCTCATGGCGGTGACGTTCGACGGCGTCACGGCCGCGATCGTCTACACGCATGCCGGTCCACGCGGACTCGCCGCATTTGCGAACCATGGTGACGCCGACGCGGCCGACCCGACCTGCGCCACGGCCAGCCTGCGCCACGTGCACGGCTTCGCGGGGCCGGTCGCGGCCCTGACGGACAACCCTGGCGCACGCGGCCACGTTCTTGCCGCGCCGATCGTGCTCGCCGGCGAAACGCTCGGCACGCTGGTCGTGCACGCCACGCCGTCTGACGCCTTCACGACCGGCGACGACGCGATCGCCAAGGCGCTCGCGACCTCGCTGGCGAGCCTGCTCGGTGCGTATCGCGACGCCCATCCGGAGCGCCGCGTCGCCGAGCGCGACCTGCAGCTCGCGCGGCGCGTCCAGCAGCATTTCCTTCCGGCGAACCTTCCCGCCCTCGACGGCTACGCGTTCGCCGAGCGCTACCTCCCGGCGCGCGTGGTCGGTGGCGACCATCTCGACGTGTTCCGCTTCGCCGACGACCGCCTCGGCATCCTCATCGCCGACGTGGCCGGCAAGGCCGTCTCGGCCGCGCTCGTGATGGCACGCCTCGGCATGGCGGTGCGCCTGCTCGGCGCACAGTCGCCGGGCCCGGCCGACCTGCTCGTCTCGCTCAACACGCTGCTCGGCGAGGAACTCGAATCCGGCATGTTCGTGACCGCGCAGGTGCTCGCGCTGTCGACCGCCGACGGACACCTCGAGATCGCGAATGCGGGGCATCCCGCGCCGCTGCACCGCAGACGCGACGGCATCGTCTCGAGCGTCCCGGTCGAGGCCGGCGCGCCGCTCGGTGCGAGCGCGCGCACGACGTTCCCGGTGCTCACGGCGACACTCGAACCCGGCAGCGCGTGGCTGCTCTACACCGACGGCCTCGACGAAGCCGTCAACACGGACGACGAACGGTTCGGCCTCGAGCGCGCGATCGCGACGGTCGCGCCGGTCGATGGCGCGGCCGCGATGCTCGACGCGCTCGATGTGGCGCTCGCAGGCTTCGTCGGCGGTGCGGCGGCCGCCGACGACCTCACGCTGTTCGTGGTCGAGCGCATCTCGCCCTAGTCGATCGCCACGCGCATGCACGACGCGTGACGGACGCTCGCGATCACCGCGCGGCGCCACCCCCCGCGATCATGGAGACGTCAGGACTTGCGGCCCGCGCCGAGCAGCTGGCCGGCCTTGTCGACGAGCGCCGGATCGGCCTTCTTTCCGTCCGCGGGCTTCGCATCGAGCAGGCGTGACGCCGCATCGGCGAGCGTCGGCGTCGGCGCGGATGCAACGGGCGACGGCGCAGGAGCGGGGCGCGATGCTGGCGGTGCCGCAGCGGGCGAAGGCTGTGGCGAGGCAGGCGCCGATGCCGGACGCGACGGCGCGCCCGCGACCCGCGACAACGCCGCACCGCGATCGATCGCGATCGTGAACAGCGGCGAGAAGCCGGCCACGTCGAACACCTGGCGCACGCTCGCATTGAGGCCGGACAGCGCGAGCGCGCCGCCGCCCTCGAGCGACTTCGCGAGCTTGAGCAGCACGCGCAGACCCGCGCTGCTCACGTAGCCGACACCGGCGAGGTCGATCACGAAGCGGCGATCACCCGCGTCCACGAAGTCCTGCGCGGCAAGCTCGAGATCCGCGGCGGTCTCGGTGTCGAGGCGACCGGCGAGCGCGATCACGCGCACGCCGTCGACGGCCTCGTCGCGGATGTCGAGCGACATGTCAGCCTTCCCGGAACACGAACCGCGCCATGCCGATCTGGATCACGTCCTCGTGCTTGAGAAGGCGCTCCTGCACGATTTCGGCGTTGACGCGCGTGCCCGACTTGCTGCCGAGGTCGGCGATCGTGTAGCCCTTCGAATCGACCGTGATCTGCGCATGGCGCGGCTCGACGCCGGGACCGCCGATGCGGATGTCGCTGGCCCCGTCGGCGCCGAGCGAGACGGGCTTCGGCGGCAGCGGCACGGCGGTGCGGCCGGCTTCGGGGTTCTGCGGCACGAGGCGCGCGGTGCGCAGCGACATCGTCGCGTTCGGACCGAACGTCGGCGTCGGCGACGCCGCGGTCGGCACGCCACCCGGGACCGGAGCGGCCGGCGGCGGAGGCGGCACGCGCGGCGGCTCGGGCAGCTTGAGCACCTGCAGGATCTGCGTCTGCGCAGCGGGCGGCAGGTTGGCGATCGCGGGCGTCGGCACGGGATCCGCGGCGGCGGGCATTTCCTGCGTGCTGGCCGGACCCGGCGGTGGCGGCGGCAACGGCACGCCCGGCGCGGTCACGATCGGATCGGGTGCGGCCGCAGGCGGCGCGGGCGGTGCCGCGGGCGCGGAGGCGCGCGGCGCGACCGGCTTGAGCAGCTCGTCCTCGCTCGCGAACACCTCGAGGAAACGCGCGCGCAGCGCTTCGCCACGCTCGTGCGCGGCGGTGCGCTCGCGGAGCGCTTCCTCGATCGCGCGCACGCGCTCGCCGTACTGGGTGTCATCGTACTCGCCGAGGCGATGGCGCAGTTCGATCTCCTGGCGGTCGAGCTTGACCGCCTCGTGCGCCGATGCGATCTGCGCGAGCAGGCCGCGCAACTGCGCATAGGTCTCGCGCGCCTGGCGGCGCAGCGGCTCGGCCTTCGCATCGAGATCGGCGAGACGCGCGCGGTAGTCGTTGCTGACGCGTTCGTACACGGCAGGCTCGAAATCGGCCTTGACCGCATCGAGACCCGACAGGCGCTCGCGCAGCACGTCGGCATCCTGCTTGAGCGTCTTCAGCGCGTCGATGACGCCCAGGTCGACCGCCGCCAACGCGTCGATGTCCTCTCCACTCTTGACCATGACCGCTCTCCAGGCCGTCAGGCGACGGCAAAGTCCACTTCCACCATGCCGAACCGCAGCCGGTCGCCGGGCTTGATCGGCACGTCGACGCCCGTGCGCACGCGCACGTCGTTCACGTAGGTCCCGTTCACCGTGCCGACTTCCTCGCGCACGAAATACAGGCGTCCTTCCCGCACCAGTTTCGCATGGCGGCGACTGAGGCTGCGCGTCGTGTCGATGCCGCTCAGGTCGATCTCGGGGTTGATTCCGGCCGTGGGATCGGGGCGGCCGACCATGAACTGCGCGATCGTCGGATCCAGCGTGAACACCGCACCGCTCGCATGGCGCAGCTGGCAGGCCTGGCCGCCGGTCGCGACGGCAGCGGCCGGCGCGGGCGACGGTGAAGATGCAGGTGCGGCAGCCGCCGCGACCGGTGCCTGCACCGGTGCAGGACGCGCGGCAGGCGCCGCCGTAGCGGGCGCGGGCACCGCGCGCAGGCGTGCGACCTCGGCCAGGGCCTCGGCGAGCTGGTTCTCGGTGCGGCGCTGGCGCGCGACGAGCTTGCGCATGATGCGCACCGCGATCTCGATGTTCTGGCGAACGAGGTCGGCGAACTCGGCGCGCTCGATGCGCAGCAGGCGGGTCGGCTCGCGCGCGAGCGCACTGGCGAAGCGCGGCTGGTCCTCGAGCATGGCCATTTCGCCGAAGAAATCGCCCGGGCCGAGCACGGCGACCGGCTGCGTGCCGCGCGCCGCGCGGCGGATCTCGATCGCACCGGACTCGACGATGTACATCGACTGGCCGGCCTCGCCCTCGCGGAACACGGCCTGCCCGGCAGGGACGTCGATGCTGGCCTCGGCAACGGGACTCATGGACGCGGCGCGCTCCGCGGCGGCGCGCCGCCTTGATGGGATCGCGCGATTATGCCGAGCGCGCGTGACCGCCAGCAACCGCGCATCGGGCCGTGCGCATCGCGAACGGGAGCGCGGCAGAAGGTCGCACCCCGGCCGACGTGCGCCGTGGAACCGATTCCGGCACGGCTGCGACGTGTGGCCGCGCAGGGGGTCGGTTGCGGCAGCGAAACCGCGGTTGGTATCATTCTCAGGCTTTGCAGCCTCCGTTGCGGCCGCGACAACTCCCGGCATCGCCAGACAGGGAACCGAGAGGTGCACACGTGCTGAAAGTCGTAGCCGAGGGGTGGCGCCGCCTGAAGCGCCAGGCGCTGGTGCAGGCCTGCTGCGTGGTGGTCGCCGCTGCGATCGCATTGTATTGGGGTGTACCGCACGGACTCGCGGTGCTGCTGTCCGGTTTGACGCTCACGATCGCCCATCTCGTCTCTGCGCGCTTCGCGCTGACCGATGGCGTACCGAGCGCGGCCGGGGCGATCGGCGCGCTGGTCGTGTCCGTCGTCGCGAAATGGGTGGTCGTGGCCGTGGTGCTCTGGCTCGCGATCGCCGTCCTCCGGCTGCCAGCCATCGCGACGCTGGCCGGACTGATCGTCGCCCTGATGGCGCACGTCGTCGGCGCGACGCGTGAGCTGACCCACAAGATCTGACTTACCGGGCCTGGATTGCAATGGCAACCGCACACGAACTGACACCGACGCAGTACATCCAGCATCACCTGCACAACCTCACCGGCTCGGTCGGCGAGGGCACGTTCATGACGCTGCACGTGGACACGCTGGCCACGTCGGTGCTGATGGGCCTGTTCATGGTGTTCCTGTTCTGGCTCGCCACGCGCAAGGCCACGTCGGGCGTGCCGGGCAAGTGGCAGGCGTTCGTGGAGATCTGCCTCGAGTTCGTCGACCGCCAGGCGCGCGACACGTACCACGGCACCAGCAAGCTCGTGACGCCGATCGCGATCACGCTGTTCTTCTGGATCCTCCTGATGAACCTGCTGAAGATGATCCCGGCCGACTTCATCGCCAAGCCGCTGGAGCTGCTCGGCGTGCCGTACTGGAAGCCGGTGCCGACCGCCGACGTCAACGCGACGCTCGGAATGTCGATCAGCGTGTTCTTCCTGATGCTGTTCTTCGCGCTGCGCTCCAAGGGTCTCGGTGGCTTCACGCACGAGTTCCTGACCGCACCGTTCGGCAAGTGGATGATGCCGTTCAACCTGATCCTCAACATCGTCGAGTGGCTGAGCAAGCCCATTTCGCTCGCGATGCGACTGTTCGGCAACATGTTCGGCGGCGAGATCGTGTTCCTGCTGATCTGGGTGCTCGGTGGCGCCGGCATCGCCGGCATGCTGGCAGGTGCGGCGTTCGGCTTCGGCTGGATGATCTTCCACCTGCTCGTGATCCCGCTGCAGGCCTTCATCTTCATGATGCTGTCGATCGTGTACCTCAGCCTGTCGGAAGACAGCCACTGATTTCGTTCCACCCCTTGCTGTTCCCCTTCAACCATCGCACCAACCCAAGCAATCCGCTCCGGAGAAAACCATGGAAACCGCACTGACCGCACTCGCTTCCGTCCAGGCTTCGACCGTTCTGGCCATCGGCATCATGATCGGCCTGGCCGCGCTGGGCGCCGGCCTGGGTCTGGCCATCATGGCCGGCAAGTTCCTCGAGTCGGCTGCCCGCCAGCCGGAGCTGATCCCGGTGCTGCAGGTCCGCATGTTCATCACCGCCGGCCTGATCGACGCCGCGTTCATCATCTCGGTCGCCGTGGGCCTGCTGTTCGCGTTCGCCAGCCCGTTCCTGGTCGGCGGCCTCGCCCCGACCCCGTAACGGAACTCCGGTTCCGTCGGATCCGTCGCGCGGACCGCTGATGCGGGACGCCGCGACGGGATGTGGGAACCCCGCCGGCGCACGCGCCGCGGGTTCCCTGAGCACAGGCAGAGCGCACTCATGAACCTCAATCTGACCCTATTCGCGCAGGCACTGGCCTTCGCAGCCCTGATCTGGCTGATCGCCACGAAGATCTGGCCGCCGTTGCTCAAGGCCATCGAGGAGCGCCAGGCCAAGATCGCCGAAGGCCTCGCCGCAGCCGATCGCGCCAAGCAGGAGCTTGCCGATGCCGACGCGCGCGTGACCGAGGAAATCCGCAAGGCCCGCATCGAAGCGAGCGCGCTGATCGAGAAGGCCCAGCAGCAGGCCGCCGCGATCATCGAGAAGGCCCGCGTCGACGCGATCGTCGAAGGCACCAAGCAGAAGGCGATCGCCTCGGCCGAGATCGAGAGCATGGCCACGCGTGCCCGCGAGGAACTGCGCGGCCAGGTCGCGGCGCTCGCCGTCGCCGGCGCCGAGAAGATCCTCAAGCGCGAGATCGATGCGAACGCCCACAAGGCGCTCATCGACCAGCTCGTCGGCGAGATCTGACCATGTCCTCCGCCCTGACCCTGGCCCGCCCCTACGCACGCGCCGCGTTCGAACTCGCGCGTGCGAACAAGGCGCTCGGCGACTGGGCCGGCAAGCTCGCGTTCGCCGCGCAGGTCGCCGGCGACGCGCGCGTGTCGGCGCTGTTCGGCGATCCGCGCATCGCGCCCACCGACCTCGCCGCGCTGTTCGCGCCCGAGGGCGAAGCGGCCGATTCGGACTTCACCGTGTTCCTGCGCACGCTGGCCGACAACGGCCGCCTGCCCGTGCTGCCCGAGATCGGCGCGCTCTACGAAGCGCTCAAGCTCGAGGAAGAGCGCGTGCTCAAGGTGCGCGTGCGCTCGGCGACGCCGATCGACGCGGACGAATCCGAGAAGCTGCGCCAGGCGCTCAAGCAGCGCTTCGGTCGCGACATCGAGATCGAACCGTCGATCGACGCCTCGATCCTCGGCGGCGCGATCATCGACGCGGGGGACGTCGTCATCGACGGCTCCGTGCGCGGTCGCCTCGCCCGCCTCGAGCATGCCCTGACCCACTGAATCACAACTTTGCGGGCCGACCCGTGTCGGCCGGCTCCGGGAAACCACCATGGCCACCACGATCAATCCGTCTGAAATCAGCGAACTCATCAAGAGCCGCATCGAGAAGTTCAAGCTCGGTGCCGATGCCCGCAACGAAGGCACGATCACGAGCGTTTCCGACGGCATCGTGCGCGTGCACGGCCTCAACGACGCGATGTCGGGCGAGATGATCGAGCTGCCGAACAACACGGTCGCGCTCGCGCTCAACCTCGAGCGCGACTCGGTCGGCGCGGTGGTCCTCGGCGACTACGAGCACCTGCGAGAAGGCGACACCGCGCGCACCACGGGCCGCATCCTCGAGGTGCCGGTCGGCCGCGAGCTGCTCGGCCGCGTCGTCGACGCGCTCGGCAACCCGATCGACGGCAAGGGCCCGCTCGGCGCCACGCAGACCTCGCCGATCGAGAAGGTCGCGCCGGGCGTTATCTGGCGCAAGTCGGTCGACCAGCCCGTGCAGACCGGCTACAAGTCGGTCGACTCGATGATCCCGGTCGGCCGTGGCCAGCGCGAGCTGATCATCGGCGACCGCCAGACCGGCAAGACCGCGCTGGCGATCGACACGATCATCAACCAGAAGGGTTCGGGCATCAAATGCGTCTACGTCGCGATCGGCCAGAAGCAGAGCTCGATCGCCAACGTCGTGCGCAAGCTCGAGGAGAACGACGCGCTCGCCCACACGATCATCGTCGTCGCCTCGGCGTCCGAGTCGGCCGCGATGCAGTACATCGCCCCGTACTCCGGTTGCGCGATGGGCGAGTTCTTCCGTGACAACGGCGAAGACGCGCTGATCATCTACGACGACCTGACCAAGCAGGCCTGGGCGTACCGCCAGATCTCGCTGCTGCTCAAGCGCCCGCCGGGCCGCGAAGCGTATCCGGGCGACGTGTTCTACCTGCACTCGCGCCTGCTCGAGCGCGCCGCGCGCGTCAGCGAGGAGTACGTCGAGAAGTTCACCAACGGCGCCGTCAAGGGCAAGACCGGCTCGCTCACCGCGCTGCCGATCATCGAGACCCAGGCCGGCGACGTCTCGGCATTCGTGCCGACCAACGTGATCTCGATCACCGACGGCCAGATCTTCCTCGAGACCGACCTGTTCAACGCGGGCATCCGCCCGGCCGTCAACGCGGGCATCTCGGTGTCGCGCGTCGGTGGCGCAGCGCAGACCAAGATCGTCAAGAAGCTCTCGGGCGGCGTGAAGCTCGCGCTCGCGCAGTACCGCGAGCTCGCCGCGTTCGCGCAGTTCGCCTCCGACCTCGACGCGGCGACGCGTGCGCAGCTCGAGCGCGGCCAGCGCGTCACCGAGCTCATGAAGCAGAAGCAGTACGCGCCGCTGTCGATCGCCGAGCTCGCACTGTCGATCTACGCGGCCGAGAAGGGCTACCTCGACGACCTGCCGATCAACAAGATCCTGCCGTTCGAGGCGGCGCTGCACGCGCATTTCCACGCCAACCACGCCGAGCTGCTCGCCAAGATCGTCGAGACGGGCGACTGGAACGGCGACATCGAAGGCCAGTTCAAGGCCGGCCTCGACGCGTTCAAGAAGACGGGAACCTGGTGATCCCTGACCGTCGCTGACGGGATGCGGGCGCCACGCGGCACCCGCACCACGCCACGACGGATCGGCCCGATCCTTCCATCCCGAGCAGAGCGAGCACCAGCATGGCCGGCGGCAGAGAAATCAAAACCAAGATCAAGAGCGTGCAGAACACCCGCAAGGTGACGCGCGCGCTCGAGATGGTCTCGGCATCCAAGATCCGCAAGGCGCAGGACCTCATGAAGGCCTCGCGTCCGTACGCACGCCTGATGCGCCAGGTCATCGGCCACATCGCGCGCGCGAACACCGACTACAAGCACCCGTTCATGGTCGAGCGCAGCGAGATCCGCCGCGTCGGCTACATCGTGGTGTCGACCGACCGCGGCCTCTGCGGCGGCCTCAACTCGAACATGTTCCGCAAGCTCGTCGGCGAGATCCGCGGCTGGCAGGACAAGGGCGTCGAGGTCGACCTCGTCTGCATCGGCCAGAAGGCGACGTCGTTCTTCCGCCGCCTCAAGGTCAACATGGTCGCCAGCGTCACCCACCTCGGCGAGCGCCCGCAGCTCGCCGCGCTGGTCGGCGTGATCAAGGTCATGCTCGACGCCTACGTCGAAGGCCGTACCGACCGCGTCGCGCTCGTCTACAACGACTTCGTCAACACGATGACGCAGCGCGTGACGATCGACCCGCTGCTGCCGCTGCCGGCCTCGAAGGAACTCGAGACGACGCACGACTGGGACTACCTCTACGAGCCCGACGCGGCCACGGTCCTCGACCACGTGCTGACGCGCTACGTCGAGTCGCTGGTCTACCAGGCCGCGCTCGAGAACCTCGCCAGCGAGCATGCCGCGCGCATGGTCGCGATGAAGGGCGCATCGGACAACGCGACCAAGGCGATCGGTTCGCTCACGTTGATCTACAACAAGGCCCGCCAGGCCGCGATCACGCAGGAAATCTCCGAGATCGTCAGCGGCGCCGCCGCAGTCTGACCTTTTCGCAACGACACGACCCCAAGGAGCACCACGATGACCAAGCAGCTGATCCTCGCCGCGCTCGTTTCGATCACCCTCGCCGCCTGCGGCGGCAAGACCGAGGACGCCGCCAAGCCGGCCGAGACGCCCGCCCCCGCTGCTGCGCCCGCGACGCCGGCCGAGCCTGTCGCCGCCGCCGTCGACGAGTCCTCGCCGCCGAAGCATGCTCCCGTCGAAGGCGAGCCCGCCGAATGCGAGTCCTACGTCAAGCGCGTCAACGCCTGCGTCGAGAAGGCCCAGGGTGCGAACCCGGCCGGCGCCGAGGCGTTCCGCCAGCAGCTCGAGACGACGCGCGCGCAGTGGGCGCAGATCCCCGACAAGACCGCCCTCGCCGCGGCGTGCAAGCAGGCCGAGGATGCGTTCGCGCAGACGGCCGCCATGCTCAAGTGCGAGTGAGCCAAGCCCCTTTTCCCGTTTCCCCCTAAAGACGACGGCTGCACGCGCAGCCGTTTCGAAGCCACAGGTAGCACATCCATGAGCTCAGCCAACACCGCAGGCAAAGTCGTACAAATCATCGGCGCCGTCGTCGACGTCGAGTTCCCGCGCGATTCCGTGCCGAAGGTGTACGACGCGCTCACGATCGACGGCATGGCGATCACGCTCGAGGTGCAGCAGCAGCTCGGCGACGGCGTCGTGCGCACGATCGCGCTCGGTTCGACCGACGGCCTCAAGCGCGGCCTCGTCGCCAAGAACACCGGCGAAGGCATCAAGGTGCCGGTCGGCAAGGCGACGCTCGGCCGCATCATGGACGTGCTCGGCAACCCGATCGACGAAGCCGGCCCGATCGGCGAGCAGGACCGCTGGGTCATCCACCGCGGCGCCCCGTCGTACGACGACCAGGCGGCGGCCAACGACCTGCTCGAGACCGGCATCAAGGTCATCGACCTGGTCTGCCCGTTCGCGAAGGGCGGCAAGGTCGGCCTGTTCGGCGGCGCCGGCGTCGGCAAGACCGTCAACATGCTCGAGCTCATCAACAACATCGCCACGCAGCACGCCGGCCTCTCGGTGTTCGCGGGCGTCGGCGAGCGAACGCGTGAAGGCAACGACTTCTACCACGAGATGATCGACGCGGGCGTCGTCAAGCTCGACGACAAGACGCAGTCGAAGGTCGCGATGGTGTACGGCCAGATGAACGAGCCGCCGGGCAACCGCCTGCGCGTCGCGCTGACCGGCCTGACCATGGCCGAGTACTTCCGCGACGAGAAGGACGAGACCGGCAAGGGCAAGGACGTGCTGTTCTTCGTCGACAACATCTACCGCTACACGCTGGCCGGTACGGAAGTGTCGGCGCTGCTCGGCCGCATGCCGTCGGCGGTCGGTTACCAGCCGACGCTCGCCGAGGAAATGGGCGTGCTGCAGGAGCGCATCACCTCGACGCGCACCGGCTCGATCACCTCGATCCAGGCCGTCTACGTCCCGGCCGACGACTACACCGATCCGTCGCCGGCGACCACGTTCGCGCATCTGGACTCGACCGTGGCGCTGTCGCGCGACATCGCGTCGCTCGGCATCTACCCGGCCGTGGACCCGCTCGCCTCGACGAGCCGCCAGCTCGATCCGCTCGTGATCGGCCAGGAGCACTACGAGACCGCGCGCCGCGTGCAGGGCACGCTGCAGCGCTACAAGGAGCTCAAGGACATCATCGCGATCCTCGGCATGGACGAGCTCTCGGAAGAGGACAAGCAGGCCGTGTCGCGCGCGCGCAAGATCGAGCGCTTCTTCTCGCAGCCGTTCACGGTGGCCCAGGTCTTCACCGGCGCGCCGGGCAAGTACGTCTCGCTCAAGGAGACGATCCGCGGCTTCAAGATGATCTGCGACGGCGAGTGCGACCACCTGCCGGAGCAGGCGTTCTACATGGTCGGCGGCATCGACGAGGCCTTCAAGAAGGCCGAGGACATGGGCGTCAAGAAGGCGGCCTGATGAAGCCGGGCGCCGGCCACGCGCCGCGTGGGGACTCGTCCCCGGCGCGGCGCTGACGCCCCGCCCACCCGTGCAACGAGCAAGGCGAGACAGAACATGAGCACCATCCGCTGCGACATCGTCAGCGCCGAGGCAGAGATCTTCAGCGGCAACGCGCAGATGGTCGTGGCCTCGGGCGAGCTCGGCGAGCTCGGCATCACCCCGCGCCACGCCCCGCTGATCACGCGCCTGCGCCCCGGCCAGGTGCGCGTCATCCTCGAGAACGGCGAGGAGCAGTCGTTCTACGTGTCCGGCGGCATCCTCGAGGTGCAGCCGCAGGTCATCACGGTGCTGACCGACACGGCCGTGCGTGCCGCCGACCTCGACGAGGCCGCCGCGCGCAAGGCCAAGGAAGAAGCCGAGCGTGCGCTGGCCAACCGCGGTGCCGCGATGGACATCGCCGAGGCCCAGGCCCAGCTCGCCCAGGCGGCGGCGCAGCTGCAGGCCCTCGAGCGCCTGCGCCGCAACCTCAAGCACTGAGTCTTCGCGATATCGCGTGACGACGAACGCCGGCCACGTGCCGGCGTTTTTCGTTTTCGGGAGCACGCTACCGGCGTCACCGCGGCCGGCCATGTGCAGGGCGCGCACGCCGCCACGGCCCCGCATCGCCCGCGCCGTCGTGAAGCCCGTCACACCTCTTCGCCGCGCCACGGATTTCCGTTAAGGTGCCGGGCCAGTCCAGGGGATGCCGCCATGTCTGCCGTACCGCTGCACGTCGTGATCCTCGCCGCAGGCGAGGGCAAGCGCATGAAGTCGTCGCGGCCCAAGGTGCTCATGCCGCTGGCAGGCCGGCCCATGCTCGGCCACGTTCTCGAGGCGGCGCGCTCGCTGTCGCCGGTCGCGATCCACATCGTCTACGGCCACGGCGGCGACCAGGTCCGCGCCGCGTTCGCCGATCCCGACCTCTCCTGGGTGCACCAGCCCGAACAACGCGGCACCGGCCACGCGGTCAAGCTCGCGATGGCCGCGATCCCCGAGGACGCGCGCGTGCTCGTGCTCTACGGCGACGTGCCGCTGATCAGCCACCGCACCTTGTCGCAGCTGCTCGCGCATCCCTCGCCGCTGGTCGCGCTCGTGACCCAGCTCGAGGTGCCGTACGGCTACGGCCGCGTCGTGCGCGACGGCATCGGCCGCGTGCGCGCGATCGTCGAGGAGAAGGACTGCAGCCCCGAGCAGCGCGCGATCACCTGGGTCAACAGCGGCATCCTGGTCGCCGATTCGCGCCGCCTGCGCGTGTGGATCAACAACCTCTCCGACGACAACGCGCAGCACGAGTACTACCTCACCGACATCTACGCGCAGGCCAACGAGGAAGGCGAGCCCGCCGAGGCCAGCCACTGCACCAACCCGCAGGAAGTCTTCGGCGCCAACGATCCCTGGCAGCTCGCCGCGCTCGAACGCCTCTACCAGCGTCTGCGCGCGACCGAGCTCGCGACCGCCGGCGTGCGCTTCGCCGATCCCGTGCGCTTCGACGTGCGAGGTTCGGTCACGGTCGGGCGTGACGTCGAGATCGACGTCGACGTGATCCTCGAAGGCCGCGTCGAACTCGGCGACGAGGTCACGATCGGTCCGTTCACGCGCATCGCCAACTCGCGTCTCGCCGCGGGCACGATCGTGCGTGCGCATTGCGACCTCGAAGGCGTCGTCACGCATGGTCCTTGCGTGGTGGGCCCGTTCGCACGCCTGCGGCCGGGCACCGAACTCGGTGCCGGCACGCGCGTCGGCAACTTCGTCGAGACCAAGAACGCCGTGTTCGCCACGGGCTCCAAGGCCAACCATCTCAGCTATGTCGGTGACGCCGAGGTCGGCGCCTCCGCGAACATCGGCGCCGGCACGATCACCTGCAACTACGACGGCGTGAACAAGCACCGCACCGTGATCGGCGACCACGCCTTCATCGGCTCGAACTCCGCACTCGTCGCGCCGGTCACGATCGGTGCCGGCGCGACGGTCGGCGCGGGTTCCGTCATCACACGCACAGCCCCGGAAGGCGAGCTCACGATCGCACGTGGACGCCAGGTCACCGTGCCGGGCTGGCAGCGTCCCAAGAAGACCTGAGCGCCCCTTTCCCATCCGGACTCCCTGCATGGCTTCGGCTCCCCTGCCCGCTCCCTCCGACATCCGCGTCGCGATCCTCGGCCTCGGTTACGTCGGCCTGCCGCTCGCGGTCGGCTTCGGCCGCCAGCTGCCGACGCTCGGCTTCGACATCAATGCGGCGCGCATCGCCGAGCTCAGGGACGATCGCGACCACACGCTCGAGGTGTCGAGCGAGGAACTGCGCGACACGCCGCAGCTGGGCTTCAGCGCGGACCCGGCCGACCTCGCGCAATGCAACGTGTTCATCGTGACCGTGCCGACGCCGATCGACGACGCCAAGCGTCCCGATCTCGGCCCGCTGGAGTCGGCGAGCCGCACGGTCGGCCGCGCGATCAGGCCGGGCGGCATCGCGATCTTCGAGTCGACCGTGTACCCGGGCGCGACCGAAGAGGTCTGCGTGCCGATCATCGAGCGCGAATCGGGCCTGCGCTTCAACGTGGATTTCTTCGCCGGCTACAGCCCCGAACGCATCAATCCCGGTGACAAGCAGCACCGACTCGAGACGATCATGAAGGTCACCTCGGGTTCCACGCCCGAGGTCGCCGACGTCGTCGACGCGCTGTACCGCCGCGTCATCACGGCCGGCACGCACAAGGCCTCGAGCATCCGCGTCGCCGAGGCCGCCAAGGTCATCGAGAACACCCAGCGCGACCTCAACATCGCGCTCATCAACGAACTCGCGCTGATCTTCCACCGCATGGGCATCGATACCAGCGAGGTGCTCGCCGCGGCCGGCACGAAGTGGAACTTCCTGCCGTTCCGTCCCGGCCTCGTCGGCGGCCACTGCATCGGCGTCGATCCGTACTACCTGACGCACAAGGCACAGCAGATCGGCTACCACCCCGAGGTGATCCTGTCGGGCCGCCGCATCAACGACGGCATGGGCAGCCACGTTGCCCAGCGCGTCGTGAAGCTCATGACGCAGCGGCGCATCCACGCGGCAGGCTCGCGCATCCTCGTGCTCGGCCTTGCGTTCAAGGAGAACTGCCCGGACCTGCGCAACACGCGCGTGACCGACGTCGTCGACGAGCTGCGCAGCTACCATGCCAACGTCGACGTGCACGATCCCTGGGTGAGTGCCGCCGAGGCGCAGCACGAGTACGGCCTCACCCTCGTCGACACGCTCGAGGACGGCCTCTACGACGCGATCATCCTCGCCGTCGCGCACCGCGAGTTCATCGAACTCGGCGCGGCGCGCATCCGTGCACTCGGCAAGCCCGGCTGCGTGCTGTTCGACGTCAAGCAGGCGCTGCCGCGCGACGCGGTCGACGACCGTCTCTGAGGACGAAGGAAGACACGCCATGAAGGTCCTCGTCACCGGCGCCGCCGGCTTCATCGGATCCACGCTCAGCACGCGCCTGCTCGAGCGCGGCGACGAAGTGCTCGGCTACGACAACGTCAACGACTACTACGATCCGCGCCTCAAGGAGGCACGCCTCGCCCGCCTCGTCGACCGGCCGGGCTTCTCGTTCGTGCGTGCCTCGCTCGAGGATCGCCCGGCGCTCGAGCAGGCGTTCGCACGCTTCGGCCCGCAGCGCGTGGTCAATCTGGCCGCACAGGCCGGCGTGCGCTACTCGCTCGAGAACCCGCACGCCTACATCGACAGCAACATCGTCGGCTTCACGAACATCCTCGAGGCCTGCCGCCACGGCGGCGTCGAACACCTCGTCTACGCCTCCTCGAGCTCGGTCTACGGCGCCAACCGCAAGCTGCCGTTCTCGGTGCGCGATCCGGTCGACCACCCGGTCAGCCTGTACGCCGCGACCAAGAAGGCCAACGAGCTCATGGCGCACACCTACAGCCACCTGTTCGGCCTGCCCACGACCGGGCTGCGCTTCTTCACCGTGTACGGCCCGTGGGGCCGACCGGACATGGCGCTGTTCCTGTTCACGCGCAAGATCCTCGCCGGCGAGCCGATCGAGGTGTTCAACCATGGCAGGCACACGCGCGATTTCACGTATGTCGACGACATCGTGGAAGGCGTGATCCGCACACTCGACCGCGTGCCGGGCCCGGATCCGGCGTTCGACCCGCTGCAGCCGACGCCGGCCTCCTCGGGCGCGCCTTATCGTGTCTACAACATCGGCAACCACGACCCGGTCGAACTGTCGCGCTACATCGAGGTCATCGAGGCCAGCGTCGGCCGGCGAGCCGAGAAGATCCTGCTACCGCTGCAGCCCGGCGACGTGCCCGACACCTGCGCCGACGTCGAGGAGCTGAGCCGCGACACCGGCTACGCGCCGTCGACGCCGATCGAGGTCGGCGTGGAGCGCTTCGTGGCCTGGTACCGGGACTACTACAGGGTTTGACCGAGGTCGCGTACACCCGAAATTCTGTGATACGTTTCACATTATCGAACCGGGGAAGGGAGGTAGGACCGTGTACGTCATCGTTCGCACCCTGATGGCCTGCGCCATGCTGCTGCTCGCAGCCTGCGCGACCGCACCACGCTCCACCGACGCGCCTGCGGTCGATCCGCAGGTACAGGCTGTCGAGGCCTACCGCATCGGCGTCGACGACAGCATCCGCGTCGCCGTGTGGCAGAACCCCGACCTCAACGTGACCGTGCCGGTCCGTCCCGACGGCAAGATCTCGGTACCGCTGGTCGGCGACGTCGAAGCCGGCGGCAAGACGCCCGAAGAAGTCTCGGCCGACATCCGCACGCGCCTCGAGGCGTTCGTGCGCAATCCCCAGGTCACCGTCATCGTCGACCAGCTGCGCAGCCACGAATACCTGTCGCGCGTGCGCGTGACCGGTGCGGTGCGCACGCCCGTGTCGGTGCCGTTCCGGCAAGGCATGACGGTACTCGACGCGGTGCTCGCCGCGGGCGGCACCAACGAGTTCGCCGCCGCCGACCGCACCTCGCTGTACCGCCGCGCCGGCAGCGGTACGCAGACCTACGCGGTACGCCTGGACCGCATCCTGCAGAAGGGCGACCTGCAGACGAACTACGGCGTGCAGCCCGGCGACGTGATCACCGTGCCCGAACGGGCGTTCTGATCCCCGCAAGGCCACGCGCAAAGGATGCCGACACCGATGACCCCCGATGCGATCACCCCGCTCACCGAGCTGGTGCCGCCGTTCATCCGCGAAGCACGCCGCCACGGCGTGCTGCTTGCGGTGCTGTTCGTCGTCATCGCGGCCCTCGCGCTGGTCGCCGGCATCCTGTGGCCCAAGGCCTACGTGTCCTCGACGACGATCCTCGCCCAGGGCAGCGACATCATCCAGCCGCTGCTCGAGGGACGCGCCGTTCCCACGGGCGTGACCGATCGCGCCGGCCTCGCACGCCAGGTGATCTTCAGCCGCAAGGTGCTCGAGGACGCGCTCGAGACCGGCGGCTGGGACAAGGACAAGCCGAGCGCGGTCGCACGCGACCGCCTCATGGAGCAGATCAAGGACCGCACGAGCGTCTCGAGTCCGCGTCCCGAACTGGTCCAGATCGCCTACCGTGATCCCGAGCCCGAGCGCGCCTACCGCATCGCCGCGCGTTTCGCGGCACAGTTCATCGAGGAAAGCCGCCTCGCCAAGGAGCGCGAGAGCCGCGAGGCGTTCGAGTTCATCGACAACCAGGTCAAGGACTACCACCGCAAGCTCACGGGTGCCGAGGAAGGCCTGCTGCAGTTCCGCTCGAAGAACGCCGATGCACAGCCGGGCAGCGCGACCGATGCGACCGCGCGCATCGGTGCGCTGCGCACCCAGGTCGAGCAGGCGCGCATGCAGCTCATGGAGCAGCAGTCGCGTGAATCGGCGATCGTCGCGCAGATGTCGGGCGAATCCGAGGTCACCGCCGTGCAGACGCGCGAAGGCCTCTACCGTGCCCAGCTCATCGAGCTGCAATCCCAGCTCGACCGCCTGTTGCTGACCTACACGGAGCAGTATCCGGACGTCGTCCGCACGCGCATGCAGATGCAGGACATCCAGCGCCAGCTCGAGGCCGAGCAGCAGCGGCGTGCCGCGTCGCCCGGTGCACAACAGAGCCCGTTCGACAACGCGCAGTTCAACCCGCTCTACCAGGAGCTGCGCCTGCGCCTGGGCGAAGTGCGTCGCGAGGTCGCCGCGACGCGTTCGCGCATGAGCGCGAGCGAGTCGATGCTGGCCGACGAACTCGACCGCAGTCGCCGCATCGCGGCATCCGAGGGCGCGCTCGCCGAGCTCACGCGCGACTACGAGGTCAACCGCGATATCTACCAGGACCTCCTGCGCCGTCGCGAGAACGCACGCGTCTCCATGGTGCTCGACGAGGAGCAGCGCGGCCTGCAGTTCCGCATCCAGGATCCCGCGACGCTGCCGCTGCGCCCTTCCGGACTGCGCCTGACCCACTTCGCCGCGGCAGGCCTCGGCCTCGCATTCCTGATCCCGCTGGGACTCGTGTTCGCGCTCGTGCGCTTCGATCCTCGCGTGCGCACGGCGACCCAGCTCGAGCGCGCGACCGGCATGAAGGTCCTCGCGACGATCCCGACCTACGCGACCACGCGCGAGAAGCGGCGCCAGCGCCTGCGCCTGGCCATCGCCTCGCTGCTCGTCGTCGGCGTGCTTGCCGGCTACGCTTCCGTGTACTGGATCAGGGTGCTCACCGCATGACCTCGCCCGGAAACGACAACGACCTGCCCGACCACGTCGGCGCGGCACTCGGCGCCGCTGCGGGCGACATCGCCAGGCGCGCGAACGCATCGCGTTCGATCTCGCGCATCGTCGAACCGACGCCGCTGATGCCCGCCCGCCTCGAGGAGCGACGCCTGATCCATCGCGAGCAGTCCGTGCGCGAGCAGGCCGATGCGTTCCGCGAGGTGCGCACCGCGCTGCTCGCGCTCGGCGACGGCCGCAACTTCATCACGATGGTCGCGCCGGTCAGCTCGGGGTCGGGCGGCAGCTTCGTCGCGCGCAACCTCGCCGCCGCGTTCGCGTTCGACGAGGCCAAAACCGCCTTGCTGATCGACTGCGACCTGCGCCATCCGTCACTGCACCGGGACCTCGTCGTCGATGCCGAGCGTGGTGGCCTCACGGACTACCTCGACCATCCGGCGCTCGGCGTCGAGAACATCCTCTACCACACCGGCGTGCCGCGCCTGCGCCTGATCCCGGCCGGGCGCCAGCGCGAGACCAGCGGCGAGTACTTCACGTCCTTCCGCATGCGCGCGATGCTCGACTCGCTGCGTTCGCGCTACGCCGACCGTTACCTGTTCCTCGACGGTCCCGCGGTGCGCAATTCGCCCGATGCGCAGATCCTCGCCGACCTTGCCGACTACGTCGTGCTCGTCGCCGGCAGCGGCCGCGACACGCCGGCGGCGATCCAGAAGGCGGTCGCGCGCTTCGATCCGAACAAGCTCGCCGGAGTCGTTCTCAACGAACTGCCCTGAGCGGCAGCGGTACTGGAGGGATTCGCGATGCGCAGAGGAACCGTTGCCCTTGCCGCGCTGCTGTTCGGCGGCGCCGACGCCGCGCACGCGTGGCGGGTCGAGGGATTCGCCGAGCTCGGCCTGCTCCACAGCGACAACATCGGCCTCGATGCCGAGGGCCAGGTGTCGCAGAACGTGCTCGTTCCGAGGGTCGGCATCACGTTGTTGGAGACCGGCTCCACGGTGCAGGCGCAGGTCGCCGCACTGATCGAGTACCGCGACTACCTCGGTGGCGCATTCGCGAGCGACACGCGCGGCAGCCTCGACGCCGCGGTCAACTGGTCGATCGTGCCGGAACGCTTCGCGTGGACGTTCGCCGACAACCTCGGCCTCTACCCGGTCGACCTGCGCGCGCCCGACACGCCGTCGAACCTGCAGCAGGTCAACGTGTTCAGCACCGGCCCGACGTGGCGCATGCGGCTCGCGCCCAACACGACGGGCCAGGCCGAGCTGCGCTACGCCGATGCGCGCGCCGAGGAGGACACCGGCTTCGACTCGTCGCGTTACGCGGCCGCCTACCGCCTGTCGCATGCACTGTCGCCGTCACGCAACCTGCTCGGCAACGTCGAGTTCCGCCAGGTCGATTTCGACAACGACCGCCTCGCCACCGACTACGACCGCTGGGACGTGCACGCGGGCTACACGCAGACGTTGTCGGCGCTCGACCTCGCGCTCGCCGCGGGCTGGTCGCGCCTGTCCTTCGACGACGGCCGCAGCGCGAGCGGCCCGCTCGTGCGCGGCAGCCTCGACTGGCGCGCCGCGCGCAACACGCTCGGTGTCGCGGTCGCCTGGCAGTTCTCCGACGCGGCCACGCAACTGGTGGACGCCCCCGGGTCGTTGCGCGGCCCCCTCGGCGCGGTCGGCATCGGCCATGTCGACGTCAGCCCCGACGTGTTCGAGGAACGTCGCGTGACGCTGCGCCACGCCTACGAAGGCGCGCGCCTCGTCACGGGCGCGCACGCCTATGTCGCACGCATCGCGTACGAACAGGTCACGACCACCTTGTCGGACGACCGCGACGACGTCGGCGGCGGTGTCGACGTGGCCTACCGCCTGCGCCCGCTGCTGCGCATCGGCGCGCTCGCCGGCATGGAGCGCCGCGACTACCGCCGCGCCGGCACGCGCGACAGTGACCGTTACTACGGGCTCTACCTCTCCCAGCAGTGGGCGCGCCACTGGAGCTGGCGCCTCGACCTGACCCGCAACGAACGCACGTCCGACATCGCCGACCTGACGTACGACGAGAACGTCGCCTACGTCAGGATCACCTACACGCTCTGACGCGCACCGTCACGCATCCGGAGAACAGCGCTTGGGCAGGATCCTCGTCACCGGCGGCGCCGGCTACATCGGCAGCCACGTCGTCCGCCAGCTCGTGGAGCGTGGCGAAACCGTCGTCGTGCTCGACAACCTCAGCACCGGCTTCCGCGACGCGGTGATCGGCGCGGAACTCGTCGTCGGCGACATCGGCGACCGCGTGGCCGTGGACGCCCTGCTCGGCACGGGCGACATCGACACGGTCATGCATTTCGCCGCGCACACCGTGGTACCGGAGTCGGTATCGAATCCGCTCAAGTACTACGGCAACAACACCTGCGGCACGCGCAGCCTGCTCGCGGCGTGCGCGGAGGCCGGCGTCGCCCATGTCGTGTTCTCGTCGACCGCCGCGGTCTACGGCATGCCGTCCAGCGGTGTCGCCGACGAGGACACGCCGACCCTGCCGATCAACCCGTACGGCTGGTCCAAGCTCATGAGCGAGACGATGCTGCGCGACCTCAGCGCGGCGACGCCGCTGCGCCATGTCGTGCTGCGCTACTTCAACGTCGCAGGATGCGATCCGGGCGGGCGCATCGGCCAGAACACGCCGAACGCGACACTGCTGATCAAGGTCGCCTGCGAGCATGCCGTCGGCAAGCGCCCTGGCCTCGCGATCTTCGGCACCGACTACGACACGCCGGACGGCACCTGCATCCGCGACTACATCCATGTCGAGGACCTCGCCGCGGCGCATCTCGGCGCGCTCGACCACCTGCGCGGAGGCGGTGCATCGACGACGCTCAACTGCGGCTATGGCCACGGCTACAGCGTGCGCGAGGTGCTCGAGGCCGTCCAGCGCATCAGCGGCACGCGCCTGGACGTGCGCGAGGAGCCGCGCCGCGCCGGCGATCCGCCCGCGCTCATCGCACGCAGCGAGAAGCTCGCGAAGATCTTCGGGTGGACGCCGCGCCACGATGACCTCGACGTGATCGTGTCGACCGCGCTCGCGTGGGAACGCACGCTGCTCGCGCGCGGCGTGCGCTGAGGTCGACGCGGGCATGCGCACGAGGCGCTCAGGTGTAGGGGCGGCGGCAGAACACGTGCGGCAGCTGCACCATCGCGCGGAAGAGATCGGTGTCGACATGCGTCTCGATCGCGACGCGCGGCATGTCGTAGCGGTCCGAATCGCGCGTGGCGAATCCGCCGTAGTACGAGAACGCGTAGCGCACGCCGAGGTCGGCGAGGCAGGCACGCGTGTTGGCGTCGAACGCGTCGCGCGCGCCGACCGGATAGGCGAAGAAATCCATCGGCGTGTGGAGCTCCTCGCGCAGGCGCATCGCGCAGGTCGTGAGCTCGTCGCATTGCTCGTCCGCCGACAGTCGCGACAGCACCGGATGGCTGACCGTGTGGCCACCGATCGTCATGCCGTGGTCGCGCATCTCGCGCAGCATGTCCCAGTCCATCCAGTAGCGGTCGAACGCGGGATCGTCGTCGACGCCGCTGGCGCCGCGGATGTGCGCGAGGAAGCGCGCCGATTCCGCGGATGGAAGCCGCTTGTAGGCCTTGAGGAGCGTGCGGATCGCCGGCGTGCGGTCTCCGCCGGGACCGAGGTCGAGCGGCTCGTCGAGCCATCCGGCGGCATCGAGCCGGCGCAGCGGCGACGCCCGCACGAGGTGGGCGATCTCGTCCCACCACGGTATGCGGGGCTTGTCGATGAAGCCCGTCGCGACGAAGAACGTGCCCGGGACCCCGTGGCGGCGCAGGATCGGATAGGCGATCTCGTAGTTGTCCCGATAGCCGTCGTCGAACGTGATCGCGACGTGGCGGCCACGGCGGGAAGCGAGCGCAGCGGGGATGTCGGCGGGCGAGATGACGTCGCAATGCGAGGCCAGAAACGCCACCTGTTCGTCGAACGCCTCGGCGCTCGCGCTCCACAGTTCGCGATCGAACGGCGAGTCGCCGCCGTCGCCGATGCGGTGGTAGTTGAGGATCAGCACGCCGTCCGGCCGGGTCAACGACGCGACGAGGCCGCGCGTGCCGGTCAGCGCCAGGGCTTTCGCAACGATCCTGCTCTTCACGTGGCGCCTCCCTGGCATCGCCCCCGCGACGCCACCTCGCGCTGTGTCCACCGCGCGAGGGTCGACGCACGCGGCATGCTGCGCACGGCCTGCGCGGACGCGCGCGCACCGGTGTGCATCGACGCGAGGGCGCATCCATACGATGAAGGTTGTACCGGAATCCTCGCCCCCTGGCCGCTGCCGCTTCCCCGGCGGCAAGCCCGCGTAGTAGAACCGATCGGCCAGCCCAGCTCAACCGCCGGGCCACCGCATGCCATCCGGCCCGGCAAGGAGTCCGCATGAACGCCATCCGCCTGCTGGTGGCTGTGCTCGCCCTCGCTCCGACGAGC
Organism: Dokdonella aquatica; assembly: GCF_051987395.1. Classification (NCBI taxonomy): domain Bacteria; kingdom Pseudomonadati; phylum Pseudomonadota; class Gammaproteobacteria; order Lysobacterales; family Rhodanobacteraceae; genus Dokdonella; species Dokdonella aquatica. Next base: position 642,805 of record NZ_CP197094.1, read on the forward strand.
GCTCCCGCGCGCGAGTGGTTCGTGTCCACCGGTGGCGACGATGCCACCGGCAAGGGCAGCCTCAAGCAGCCGTTCCGCACGATCAAGCGCGTGCTGAGCACCAGCAACGGCGTGGCGCGCGCCGGCGACACGATCACCGTGCGCGGGCCGGCCGGCAACGCGACCTACAACGAATGCGACGTGCGCCTGCGCGTGCCGCTGACGCTGCGCTCCCATCCCGGCGAGCGTGCCCACATCCATTGCGACATCACGACGCCCGACAGCGTCACGGTACAGATCGACGCCGGTGCGTCGGGCAGCCGCCTGTCCAACCTCGAGATCAGCGGCGGTGCCTATTACGGCGTCATGCTGCAGACCGACTGGTACCGCGGCGAGGGCGAGCACCTGACCGGCGCGTCGGACGTGATCCTCGAGGACCTGCTGATCCGCGACACCGGCCGCGACGGCATCAAGGTCACCCCGCGCTCGGATCGCGCCACGATCCGCCGCGTCGAGATCCGCAACACCGGCGCGATCCACCCGCCCGGCACGCCGCTCGACAAGCGCAACGCCGACGGCATCGACAACGTCAACGGCTCGGGCATGGTCGTCGAGGACAGCTACATCCACGACATCTCCACGACCGGCCTGTACTTCAAGGGCGGCTCGGCCGACGTCATCGTCCAGCGCAACCGCATCGAGAACACCGGCATGGCCGGCATCCTCGTGGGCTTCGACACGAGTCCGGAATTCTTCAACCTCGACGTCAACCCGCAGTACTACGAGTCGGTGCGCGGCATCGTGCGCAACAACCTCGTGCGCAACACCGACTACGCCGGCATCGGCCTGTACGCGGCCAAGGATGCCCTCGTCGCCAACAACACGATCGAGAACGCCGCGCGCGTCGGACACGCCGCGATCTACTTCGGCGTCACGTTCCAGGACTGGGAAAAGGAGGCCAGGCGACCCGCGACGATCAACCCGCGCATCGTCAACAACCTCGTCGTGCGTCCCGCCGGCACCTGCGTGGAGATCCGCTGGTCGCGCGAGCTCGGCGGCCTGTCGGCGCTCGACGGCGCGACCGGCATGAACGCCAACGGATACGACGCGACGCGGAGTCCCTGCCGCTTCGTCGACCATCGCCCCGGCAGCCCGTTGCGCGGTGGCGGCGATCTCGATGCATGGCGCACCCTGCCCGACACCGAGGTCCGCGGCATCTCGGCGCGCTTCTCGCTGGACGCCCGCGGGCGACCACTGCCCGGCGACGCCTCGATCGGCGCGGGCATCGTCGTCCGCGAGGTCGTCGACGATGCCGAAGGGCATGCGCGCCGCGCGCCTTACGATCTCGGCGCCTTCGCCGCACCGGCGCAGACCGCCCCGCCCGCCACTCCCGCTCCCGCCTCCCCTGCCCACGGTTCCCGATGACCCCGATGCTCTGGTTCGCCGCTTTCGCCCTCCTCGGCCTGCTCGGCCTCGCCGCCGCCGCGCTGCACCTGGCAAGGCGACGCAACATCACGGCCTGGCTCATGGCCTACCTGCGCCAGGACTGGCGCACGCCGGTGCCGCAGGGCACGACGCGCCACCTGCTGTTCTGCTTCGTCGATCACTACGAGCCGGCATGGGGCAAGCCCGACCTCGCGCTCGAGCGCGCGCGTGTCGCGCGCTGGCGCGCCGATCTGCCGAAGCTCTGCGAAGGCCATCGCGACGCCGACGGGCGACCGCCGGTCCACTCGTTCTTCTACCCCGAGGAGGAGTACCGCGAGGAGCACCTCGACGCACTCGTCGAGCTGTGCCGACTCGGTCTCGGCGAGATCGAGATCCACCTGCACCACGACGGCGACACCGAGGCACAGCTGCGCGAGAAGCTCTCGCGCTTCACCGAACTGCTCGCGAGCCGCCACGACGCGCTGCCTCGCGATCCGGCAACCGGGCAGCCGCGCTGGGCCTTCATCCACGGCAACTGGGCCCTCGACAACAGCCACCCGAGTGGACGCCACTGTGGCGTCGACAACGAACTCATCGTGCTGCGCGAGGAAGGCTGCTATGCGGACTTCACGCTGCCGGCCGCGCCCGATCCGTGCCAGACCAGCACGATCAACCGCATCTACTGGGCCAAGGACGATCCGCAGCGCCCGAAGTCGCACGACAAGGGGCCCAACGTGCGCGTCGGCGGCGGCACCGGCGGCGACCTCATGATCCTGCAGGGCCCGCTCGGCCTGCGCTGGAACAGCCGCAAGTTCGGCATCTTCCCGCGCATCGAGAACGGCGACATCCGCGCCGTGTCGCCGCCGTCGCGCGACCGCATCGACGCCTGGGTCGACACCGGCATCCACGTCGAGGGCCGCCCGGAGTGGATCTTCGTCAAGATCCACACGCACGGCGCCGAGGACTGCGACATGGACACCCTGCTCGGCAAGGCCATGGACGACGCGTTCACGCATCTCGAGACGCGCTACAACGACGGTCGCTTGTGGAAGCTGCACTACGTCAGCGCACGCGAGGCCTACAACATCGCCAGGGCCGCGGAGGCCGGACTCGACGGCGACCCGGGCCTTTACCGCGACCACGTCATCGCGAGGCCGGCCTATGCCACGGCAGCCGAGCGTGACCTTCCGGCGGGCGCCGGCACGGCGCGTTAGGGCAGTTCGCGCTCGAGGGCTTCGCGGGCGCCCGGCGCCCGGAAGCCGAGTGCGCGCAGCCTTTCGCCCGAGTAACGCAGGGGCTTCCATGTCGCACGCACGCGGTAACGCGTCAGCGGCGCGGGGAGGCGACCGCGCGACCAAGCACGCAGGCGTTCGGACAGTCCGGCGATCCGCAGCAGCATCGCGTAAGGCAACGTCACGACGCGCAGGCCGGGCGCATGCGCGCGTCGCCATCGCGACAGGTAGTCCCGGCAGCTGACCGGATCCTCGTCGACGACGTCGTAGGTGTCGCCGTCGAAACGCGCATGCGTGGCCGCGAACACCAGCGCGGCCGCGCAATGGTCGACGTGCGCGAGCGGCAACGTGTTGTCGCCGCCGACCGCCACGAACACGCCGCGGCGCGGGCCGAAGCCGACACGCGCCACCGGCGCGAGCCGCCCGCGACCGTACAGCACGCCGGGACGCAGCACGACGAGCGGCAGCCCGTGACGCGCAAGCGACGCGCGGAACAGGCGTTCCTGCTCGAGTTTCGCGTACGCGTAGAGATCGCGCCGCGCCGGCGACGGCTCGACGGGCGTCGTCTCGTCGACGAGCGCACCGTCGTCGAGCACGGCGGTGCCGTACACGCTGAGCGAACTCGCGAGCACGATGCGCGGCGGTGCCGGCATCGCAGCTGCGGCGTCACGCAGGTGGCGCGAGGTGGTCAGCGTGCCGTGCACGATCGCGGCGACGTCGCCGCGCATCGCCGCGGCGAGATGGTAGACCAGCGACACGCCCTGCAGGGCACGCGCCGCATCCTCGACGGTATCGAGCGTACCTTCGACGCGCGTCACGACGGGATCCGCACCCGCCACGGCCTCGTCGAGCGCGCGCGTGTCGCTGCCGGGCCGCACGAGCACGCGCACGTCGGGCACCGCATCGGCCACCAGCCTGCGCAGCAGCGCCACCCCGAGGTAGCCGGTCGCACCGGTGACGAGGACGGCCATGTCAGCGCGCCCAGGGCATCGGGTCGATCGGCGCGAAGCGCGAACGGATCGGCACGCGTGCCGGACCCTCGAGCGATGCGGTGATCGCGAGGGCGATCTCGGCCACGTGCAACGCCAGTTCGGCCGACAGGCGGCTCGGCCTGTCCTCGCGCAAGGCACGCGCGAGTTCGGTCGGGCCGAGGCAGAAATCGACCTTGCGCCGTCCCTTGGAGAGCCGCCGGGCCTCGTCGTCGCCGAGCAGGCGCTGGCGTGCGTTCCACGGCGACTCGGTGGTGCGGCCGCGCCAGGTCAGGCGACGGCGCACGCGCACGGCCGCCTCGGGCGTCCACATGTCGTCGACCGACAGGATGCCGTCCTCGCCGAAGATGCGCAGCTGGTGGTCGTGGCGCGCGACGATGCTGCAGGTCAGCCGCGCCACGATGCCCGACTCGAACGTGATGCCGGCCACCGTCATGTCGGCCGCCTGCTCCTCGAGCGGTACGCCGAGTCCCTTCTCGGCAACGCATCGCGCCCCGAACGCGGTCACGCTCTCGGCAGGCCCGAAGAAGGCGGCGAGCCACGTGAGTGCATAGCCGGCGTGTTCGAGCGTGTTGCCCACGCGCAGCTCGTCCTCGTACGGCCACGGCGCGCCGGACCTGCCGCGCCAGCGCTTCACGCCCATGCGGTGCAGCAGGCCGTCGTCCATCTCGGCGTAGACGAGGTGCGGGCGCCCGATGGCGCCATCCCGGAGCAGCTTCCACGTGGTCTGGGCCGGACGCCCGAGCAGCCGGCTCGGCGCGCCGGAGAGGCGCAGGCCGCGCGCCGCCGCGCGGGCGACGAGATCCTCGGCCTCGCCGACATCCATCGCGAGCGGCTTCTCGGAGTACACGTGCTTGCCGGCCTCGAGGCAATCGCGGGACACCTCGTAGTGGCTGGCCGGGTGGGTCAGGTTGAGCACGGTCTCGACGCGTGCGTCCTCGAGCAGCTCTTCGAACCCCGTGTACGAAGGCACGTCCCAGGTACGGCAGAACAGGGCGAGGCGCACCGGGTCGCGATCCCACGCGCCGACGAGCTCGAGGTCGCCATGGCGGCGCAACGTATCCATGTAGAGGTCGGCGACGAAACCGCATCCGACGATCGCAATGCGCACTGCGCGGTCTCCTTGGTGGGTCGTCACCGCGCCGCCGGGCGACGCGTCACGCCGGCAGCGCCGCCGCGTAGACCGCATCATAACGGGCGCACATCGCCTGCATCGACGCGTTCGCCTCGACCCAGGCACGCGCGGCCGCACCGAAGCGCGCGCGCTGGCCGGCATCGGCGAGCAGCGCGCCGACCGCCGTGGCGAGCGCGGAGGCATCGTCGGTCGGCACGAGTCGCCCCGTCGCCCCGTCGGCGACGATCTCGGGATTGCCGCCGACGGCGGTCGCGACGATCGCGAGCCGGCTCGCGCACGCCTCGAGCAGGGCGATCGACAGGCCTTCGGTACGCGAAGGCAACGCGAACACGTCGAGCGCCGGCAGCAGGTCGGCGATGTCGGAGCGTGCGCCGGCGAACACGACGCGCGACGCGATGCCGAGCGCCGCCGCCTGTTCGCGCAGCGGCGCCGCGAGGGGACCGTCGCCGAGCAGGACGAGATGGACGTCGGGATGCGCCCGCGCGAGCAAGGGCATCGCCTCGAGCATGGCGGCGTGGTTCTTGAGCGCGACGAGCCGGCCGACGCAGCCGACCAGCGGCACGTGCGAGGGGATGCCGAGGGCCTCGCGCGCCGCCGCGCGCGAGGCCTCCGTCCGCGCGTAGCGCTCGACCGGCACGCCGTTGAAGACCGTCTCCGCGCGCGATGCGGGAACGATGCCGCGCGCGACGAGGGCATCGCGCGCGCCGCGCCCCACGAGTGCGATGCGCGCGGTGCGCGCGAGCGAGGCCCGGTAGAGCCAGCGCAGGCGGCGCTGCGCGAGGCGCGTACCCATGTTGTGGCAGGTGTTGACCAGGCGGATGCGCGCCATGCCGAGGGTGGCGAGCGCGGCGTAGTAGTTCGGCACGAAGTTGTGCGTGTGCACGATGTCGGCCCGCGCGCAGGCGGTGCGCAGCGCGCGCAGCACGCCGAGGTCGAGCGTGCCGCGCTTGCCGCCGACGACCACGGGCACGCCGCCGGCCTCGAGCACGGCGCGGAATCCCTGCGTGGCGGCGAGGCTGAAGACGCGAACGCGGTGCCCGCGCGCCTGCTGCTCGAGCGCGAGGTCGGTGACGACGCGCTCGAGGCCGCCCGTCTCGAGCGTGTCCACGACATGGACGATGGCGGGCGCGGCGGATGCGTGCATCGGGTCCGGGAAGCGGGAGCGGCGTCGAAGTGTGTCAGATGCCCCCGGCGCCAGCCAGCCGCGACGAAGCCCGCTCGCGGCGATACCGCAGCCACGCGCGTGACCGTATGATGCGCCGGCGTCGTGCCGCCGCGCGCGTCGCGACGATGCCCCGCCTCGCGGGTCCACGCCTTCCAGCCGGTCGAAGCATGAATCAGCCCTTCAGCGGCGTGGCCGCGATCCGCGCGGCGATGATGGTGATGGGCTCGACCTACGTCACCTATGCCCTGGGGCTGCTGACCAGCGTACTGGTCGCACGCAGCCTCGGGCCGGACGACTTCGGTCGCTACTCCTATGTCGTCTGGCTGGCCGGCATGCTCATCGCGTTCGGCAACAACGGCCTCACCACCACCGCGATCCGCTTCGTCTCCGAAAGCCTGGGCCGGCGCGCCGAGGACGACGCACGCCGCGTGCACGGCTGGCTGCGCCGCCGCCAGCTCGCCTGCCTCGCCGCGGTCGGACTCGCGGTCGTCGCGCTGACGCCGTTCCTCGAGCCGGCGGGCTGGGAAGGGCACCGCACCGCGTTCCTGCTCGTCGTGCTCGCCGCCGGCATCGCCAAGGCGATGTTCCTGTTCGACGTCTCGGTCGCCAAGGGCCACGGCCTGTTCGGAGTCGAGGCCAAGTCGACCGTCGTGCTGAGCCTGCTCAACATCGTCGCCGTACTCGCGCTGCTCGCCCTCGACGCACCGCTGATCGCCTACATGACGCTGTTCGCGTTCGTCGGCATCGGCTACGCGATCGCCTCGGCGACGATGCTGCACACGGCGCGCATCGCCCCGTCCCGCGAGGCACCGGGGGACGACCTCCTCGCGCGCCTGCGCAGGCATCTGTTCTGGACGGTCGTGCTCACGGTGGCACTCGCCTTCAGCAACAAGTCCATCGAAACCTACCTGCTCAACGCCCTCGTCGGCCCCGCCGAAGTCGGCTACTTCGCGATCGCCGGTGCACTGACGCGCGGCGGCATCGACCTGCTGTCCTCGGGCCTGACCACCGTGCTCATGCCGATGATGGCGCACGCGTTCGGCGAGGGCGGCATCGCGCGCGTCAACGCGATCATGGCCGGCGCGGTCCGCTACTTCATGTTCATCGGCCTGCTGCTGGCGGGCTCCGGCGCGCTCGTGGCCGACCTCGCCGTCGCGATCATGTACGGCGAGCGCTACGCGCCGGTCGTCGACCTGCTGCGCATCATGATCGTCGTCGGCGGCCTCACGCTGGCCGAAGGCGCGTTCACCGCCCTGCTCGCCACGACCGACAACCAGCGCCTGCGCGCGACGTTCGCGGTCGTGTCGATCGGCGTGACGGCGCTGTTCGCGATCGTGCTGATCCCCGAGTACGGCCTGACCGGCGCGGTCGTCGCCCATGCGTCGTCGCGGCTGATCGTGTTCACGGGGATCGGGATCGGCATCCTGCGCCGCATGCGCGTGGCCATGCCGTGGGGAGCGCTCGGGCGCCTGTTCGCGGCGGCCGCCCTCGCCGCACTGGCCGCCACGCTGCCGCTGCTGCTCGTGCAGGGCGTGTGGGTCGAGGCCGCCGCGGCCGTGGTCTATGCCGTCGTGTTCGTCGGTGCGACGGTCGCCCTGTCGGCGTGGAGCGCCAGCGACATCGTCAACATCGCCGCGTTCACGCGACGCTACCCGCGCATCGGCGACCGCGTCGGACCCGTGCTCGAGCGCTGGGCGCAACGTCTGGAACGTCGCGAGGCGCCGTGAAGGCCTGTGGACAGCCGCGCGATCGCGCGGGCATCCTTGACGCGATGGAAACAGGGGAAGGACACGTGCCGAGCGCGCGCGCCAGCCATGCAGGGACGATGCATGCCGTGACCACGGGCGTGCCGCGGTGAGCCTCCTGTTCTGGATCAGCGCGGCACTGGTCGCGTACACCTTCGCGGGTTACCCGCTGTGCATCGCACTGCTCGCGCGGCTCGCCCCCCGCCCGGTCGCGCGTGGCGATGCCTGCCCGACCGTCACCGCCGTGATGGCCGTGCACGATCCCGGCCCGATGCTGCAACGCAAGCTCGACAACCTGCTCGCCCTCGACTACCCGACCGATCGCCTCGACATCGTCGTCGCCTGCGACGGCTGCCGCGACGGGTCCGCCGACGTCGCGCGCGCCAACGACCCTGCGCGCGTGCGCGTGCTCGCGTTCGAGGAGCGGCGCGGCAAGAGCCGCTGCCTCGACGATGCCGTCGCGACCGCGACGGGCGAGATCCTGCTCATGATCGACGTGCGCCAGCGCATCGAGCCGGGCGCACTGCGCGCACTGGTCGCGCCGTTCGCCGACCCCGCCGTGGGTGCCGTCGGCGGCGAGTTGCGGTTCGAGGATCCCGACACCGGCTTCGCCGCGAGCGTCGATGCGTACTGGCGCTACGAGAAGGCGATCCGCCACGCCGAAAGCCGCAGCGGCTCGGTGATCGGCGTGAGCGGTGCGTTCTACGCGATGCGCCGCGCGCTCTACGCGCCGCTGCCGCCCGGCACCGTGCTCGACGACGTGCTGACGCCGATGCGCCTCGTGCGCGACGGCCACCGCGTCGTGTTCGAACCCGGCGCGATCGCCTGGGACGTCGCCTCGCGCGACGCAACCTCCGAGCGTCGCCGCAAGATCCGCACGCTCGCCGGCAACTACCAGTTGCTCGCCCTCGCGCCCTGGCTCGCGAACCCGTTCGCGAATCCCGCGTGGTGGCGCTTCACGAGCCACAAGCTGCTGCGCCTGCTCGCGCCGTGGCTGCTCGTCGCGCTAGGCGTCACCACCCTCGTGCTCGCACCGCGTCATCCGTTCTACCTCGCCTGCCTCGTCGCGGCGACCGCGGCGGTGGGCGCGGTCGCGGCCGGCCATGCCGTGCCACGCATCGGCCGCTTGTTGCCGGTGCGCCTGCTGACCGCGTTCCTGCACATGAACCTCGCCGCCGCGCAGGCGCTGTTCGCATTCGCGCGCAACCGCACGCTGCACCTGTGGTGACCCGCATGCCTCCCCACGCCTCGACGACCCGGGCCTGAGAGACGATGGCCGCCTACTTCTTCATCGTCCTCTACCTGCTGCTCGTGCTCGTGCGCCCGCAGGAGTATCCGGCCTTGGCCGGTTCCGGCATCCCGATCCTGCCGGCCGTGCTCGGCCTCGCCGCACTGACCTGGCTGTTTTCGCGGCAGAAGCGCTTCGACGCGCCCTCGTACGTGCTCGTGGTGGCGTTCCTGGCCGCGACGATGGCGTCGCTCGCGCTGAGCGGCTGGGTCGGCGGCGCGGTCGAGCAGCTCGCCAACTTCGCACCGACGGTGATCGCGTTCTTCCTGCTCGCCAATGCGGCGACGCCGCAGAAGCGCATCGCCTTCGTCATGACCGTGTTCGTGGCCAGCGCGGCGCTCATGGCCGTGCACGGCGCCGAGCAGTCCGCGCTCGGCGAAGGCTGGACCGGCATGCCGCTGGTCGACGACGGCCGCATCCAGTACGTCGGCATCTTCAGTGACCCGAACGACCTCGGCATGCTGTTCGTCATGTGCATGCCGATGGCGTTGTTCCTCGGCAGCCGCGGCGGCCTGCTCGGCCTGCGTCGCCTGTTCTGGTACGCGGCCTGCGTACTGCTGCTCTACGGCGTCTACCTGACCAACTCGCGCGGCGCGCTGCTCGCCGTGGTCGCGATGACCGGCGTCTACGTCTGGCAGCGCCGCGGCCTGTTCGCGGCCGGCGTCCTCGGCGCGCTGGCCCTCGCGGCGCTCAAGCTCATGCCGTCGCGACTGAGCGAGCTCGACGTGCAGGAGCGCTCGGCCGCCGGTCGCGTCGATGCCTGGTACGAGGGCATGCAGATGCTCATCTCGCATCCGTTCTTCGGCGTCGGCACCGGGCGCTTCACCGAGCACCACCCGCTGACCGCGCACAACTCGATCATCCTCGTGCTCGCCGAGAACGGCTTCATCGGCTTCACGATCTGGTTCGCGCTCGTCGGCTACGCGTTCTGGATGATGATGCGCATCCTGCGCCAGCCCGCGCCCGAGGGCGATGCCATCGTGCAAGGCACATGGCGTACCGACCGCGCGATCGCGCTGACCCTGCTCGTGTCGCTGTCGGGTTTCTTCGCCGCGGCATTCTTCCTGAGCCGCAGCTACGTGATCCTGCTCTACCTGCTCATCGCGCTCGTGGTCGCGCACTTCAGCGGCGTGCGCGACCGCTTTCCGCACATCGCGCCGATGCTGCTGCGCAACGACCTGTTGCGCTGGCCGGCGCTCGCCGCGGTCGCCACGGTCGCGTTCTACGCGATCCTCAAGGTGCTGCTTGCCCTCGGATGACGAACGACCACGCTCCCGCCTCCTCCCGCCTGCGCATCGCGCTCGTCACGCCGATCCTCCCGGTGCCGCACGACGCCACGCGTGGCCGCTACATCCACGAGACGGCACGCGCGCTGTCCACGCTCGCGGACGTGCGCGTGTTCTTCCCGCAGCTGCGCTACCCGCGCCTGCCGGGACTCGCGCCGCGCAGCTTCCTGCAGGGCGAGGTCGGCCCGGATTTCCGCCTCGACGGCATCGACGTCGAGGCCTTCACCTACCCGGGCCTGCCGGGGCTGTCGCGCGCGACCAATGGCTTCGTCGAAGGCCTCGCGCTGACGCCGCGCGTGCGCAGGTTCGCACCCGACATCGTGCTCGCATACTGGATCTACCCCGACGGCGCAGCCGCCGTGCACGCCGCGCGGCGCCTCGGCGTGCCGTGCATCGTCGGCGCGCGCGGCTCCGACATCCACGTGCGCTCGGGCGTCAACGTGCTTCTGACGCGGCGCACCCTCGCGCGCGCCGACGCCGTGCTGACGGTGAGCCACGCGATGCGCGCCGCGGCGACGCGCGATTTCGGCGTTCCCGCCGGCAAGGTCACGACGATCGTCAACGGCATCGACACGGGCGTGTTCCACCCGCGCGATCGGGCCGCGATGCGCGCGAAGCTCGGCATCGACGCGGAGGCGAAGCTCGTCGTCTACGTCGGCCGCTTCGTCGAGGCCAAGGGCATGCGCGAGCTCGTCGAGGCGTTCCGCCGCCTCGGTTCGCGCGACCCGCACATCCAGCTCGCGCTGGTCGGCGACGGCGTCATGCGCGCCGAACTCGAGGCACTCGTGCAGGCCAGCGGACTCGGCGCGCGCACGCACCTGCCCGGGGCGATGGCCCCCGCCGGCGTCGCCGAGTGGATCGGCGCGTCGGACGTGCTGACCCTGCCGAGCTGGTCGGAGGGCTACCCGAACGTCGTCGTCGAAGGCATCGCCTGCGGCTGCCCGGTCGTCGCGACCGATGTCGGCGGCACGCGCGAGATCGTCGATGCCGGCAACGGCATCCTGATTCCGCCACGCGATACGGACGCGCTCGAGCACGCGCTCGACCAGGCCCTCTCGCGCGACTGGGATCACGCGGCGATGGCGGAGGCGATGGGCCGCGGCTGGGCCGATGTCGCGGCCGACACGCTGGCAGCCTGCCGGCGCGTGCTGGACACCCGCGCGGCACGATGATCGCCCGCGGAGACGATCGGGGCGATTCTGAGACTTGCATCACATATTGAGGTCGCTTTATGGTTCGGGTTCCGCTTTGCGCGACACGACCTCATGCCGACCATGGACCAGGCAGCACGCGGCGCGTGCCCCACGCCGTTCCCCCTACCCGCCCCGCCCGGGCCCGTCACGGGCGCCACCGGATGACGGGCGCACGCATCACGCGTGCCGAGCTGCTCGATGTCGCGGACTGTCCCGACCTGCACGATGCCTGGTGCCGGCTGCAAGCCGGCGCGACCGGCTCGCCGTTCACCTCGTGGCGCTGGGTGTCGACATGGCTGGCCATGCTGCCGGCGAGCGCGCGTGCACTCGTGTTCCGTGCCTCCGATGGCGATGACGTCGTCGCCCTCGGCCTGCTCGTGGAGGTCGAGGAATCGGGCACGCGGCGCATCTTCGGCAGCCGCATGCTGCACTGGCAGGAGACCGGCGACGCGACGCTCGACGAGATCACCGTCGAGTACACGGGCCTGCTCGTTCGCGAGACGCACGCCGAAGCCGCCTACGCCGCGCTGCTGGGCATGCTCGGGGCCAGCGATCGTTCGTGGCGCGCGCTGCGCCTGAGCGGTTCGACCCACGGCCACTGGATCGCACGTGCGATGCCGGCCGGCCTGCGCGCCTTCACCGAGCACGAGGATGCCTCGTGGTTCGTCGACCTCGCCGCGACGCGCGCGGCCGGGACCGACTACCTGCACCGCCTCAGCAAGAGCACGCGCGCCGGCCTGCGCCGCACCGAGCGCGCGTATGCGGCGCTCGGCGAGCCGCGCCTGGAGCTCGCGCCGGATCCCCGGACCGCGCTCGCGTGGTTCGGCGAGCTCGACGAGCTGCATACGCGCTACTGGCGCGCCAAGGGCCGCCCGGGTTCGTTCGCGAGCGCGCCGTTCCGCCGGTTCCACGAGGACCTCGTCGTGCATGGCCATGCCGAGGGACTCACCCAGATCATGCGCGTGACCGCCGGCGAGCACCTCGTCGGCTACCTCTACCACCTGGTCTGGGACGGCTGGGCGCATTTCTACTCGAGCGGCCTGCATTACGGCCTGCTCAAGCGCGAGGATCGTCCCGGCTACCTCGCCCAGATGCTCGCGATCCGCCACTACGAGGCCGCCGGCCTGCAGGCCTACGACTTCATGGCCGGCGCGAGCGAGTACAAGCGCATGATGAGCACGCACCGCCGCCCGATGCACTGGATCCGCATCAGTCCGGCGACGTGGCGGCTCGCGCTCGAGCGCGGCATCGTCTCGCTGCTGCGCGGCAAGTCGCCACCGCCGGCGCTCGCGCCGGCCGGTCCCGCCATCGTCGCGCTGCGCGGCTGAGGAGGACGGACCGATGTGCGGCATCGCGGGCTTCCTCGGACACGGCGACGGCACGATGCCGCCGCGCATGCTGCTCGAGCGCATGATCGGCACGCTGCGCCATCGCGGCCCCGACGGCTTCGGCTACCACGAGGGCGACGGCATCGGCCTCGCCCATGCGCGCCTGTCGATCATCGACCTCGCCACCGGCGACCAGCCGATCCACAACCCGGACCGCGCGGTCTGGACCGTGTTCAACGGCGAGATCTTCAACTACGTCGAACTGCGCGAGACGCTCGTCGCGCAAGGCCACGTGTTCTACACGCAGTCCGACACCGAAGTGATCGTGCACCTGTACGACCGCTACGGCGACGCGTTCGTCGACCACCTCAACGGCCAGTTCGCGATCGCGCTGTGGGATGCGCGCGCGCGACGCCTCGTGCTCGCGCGCGACCGCACCGGCATACGCCCGCTGTTCCATGCCCGCGCGCGCGGCCGCACCTGGTTCGCGTCCGAACCGCGCGCGCTGCACGCCGTGCTTCCGGAATGCGCCGAACTCGATCCGCGCGGCGTCGCCCAGGCCCTGAGCTACTGGGCCTGCGTCGATCCCGACACCGTGTACCGCGGCGTGCGCAGCCTGCCGCCGGGCCATGTGCTCGCGATCGAGCACGACGGCCGCGAGACGCTGCGGCGCTACTGGGACTGGACCTTCCCCGCCCACGGCGACACCACGCCCTACGCCTCGGCCGAACAGGCTGCCGGCGCGTTGCGCGAGCTGCTCGTCGATGCGGTGCGCCTGCAGTTGCGTGCCGACGTGCCCGTCGGCGCCTACCTCAGCGGCGGCCTCGATTCGTCGGGGCTGGTCGCGATCATCCGCCGCTTCACCGATGCACCGGTGCGCACGTTCTCGGTCGCGTTCGACGACGCCGAGTTCGACGAGAGCGCGCAGCAGCAGGCGATGGTGCGCCACCTCGGCACCGACCACAGCACGCTGCGGGTGAGTTCGCGCGACATCGGCACGGTATTCCCGGACTTCGTGCGCCACGCAGGTTCGCCGGTGCTGCGCACGGCCGGCGCACCGCTCATGCTGCTCGCCGGCATGGTGCGCGAGCAAGGCTACAAGGTCGTGCTCACCGGCGAAGGGGCCGACGAGGTGTTCGGCGGCTACGACCTCTTCAAGGAAGCCAAGGTCAGGCGCTTCTGGGCGCGCCAGCCCGAGTCGCGATTCCGCCCGCTGCTGCTCGGCAGGCTCTACGGCTACCTCGCCCGCTCGCCCGTGCAGCACGCGGCGTTCGCGCAGTCGTTCTTCGGCCAGGGCATGCAGCACGCGGGCAGCCCGGTGTTCGCGCACGTGCCGCGCTGGACCACGTCGCAACGCGCGCTGCAATTCCTGTCGGCCGACTGGCGCGAGGCGGTGAGCGGCTTCGATCCCGTCGCCCATTACGAGGCGACGCTGCCCGACGCGATCTCGACCTGGTCGCCGATCGCGCGCGACCAGTACGTCGAGGCCAAGACGCTGCTGGCCGGCTACCTGCTCGCTGCACAGGGCGACCGCGTCGCGATGGCCGCGTCGATCGAGGGCCGCGTGCCCTACCTCGACCATCGCCTCGTCGAGTTCGCGAGCCGCCTGCCGCCGCAGTGGAAGATCCACGGGCTCACCGAGAAATACCTGCTGCGCAAGGCGCTGGCCGACCTGCTGCCGCCCGAGATCGCCACGCGCACGAAACAGCCGTACCGCGCACCGGACAGCGCGAGCTTCTTCGTCGGCGGCGCGCCGCTGGATTATGTCGCCGAGCAGTTCTCGCCCGCACGCCTGCGCGATGCCGGCTGCTTCGACCCGACCGCCGCGGCCCGCCTGTTCGACAAGTGCCGGGCGGGCCGTGCCACGGGATTCGCCGACAACCAGGCCTTCGTCGGCATCCTGTCGACGATGCTGATCGAGGCCGGGCTGCGCGACGCGCGCCGGGCAGCCGCATGACCCCCTCGACCCGCCCCCGACGCCCTGCCCGGCGACGGGTCCGATCGGGCACAATCACGCGCAGGGGTTTCGCGCGTTTTCCAGGCCAGGCATGCGACGCGGCGGCGACGAGCCGCCGGACCGCATGCGGGTGCCTGCCCAACCACATGGAACAAGCGCTGTGACGATGGATTCCAAGCAGACGATCCGCTCGTTCATCCTCAAGAACTTCCTCTTCACGGACGACGCCTCCGCCGTCGCCGACGATGCCTCGCTGATCCGCGGCGGCATCGTCGATTCGACGGGCGTGCTCGAGCTCATCGAGTTCCTCGAGGAGCGCTACGCGATCCGCGTCGCGCCCGAGGAGATGATCCCGGCCCATTTCGATTCGATCGACGCGATCGACGCGTTCGTGGCGCGCAAGCGCCAGGCCTGACGCCGCCGCCATGCGGTTGCTCGCCACCCGCCTGCTCGACCACGCACGCGAGACGCCGCGTCGCGTCGCGCTTGCGCACGCGCAGGTCGCGCTCGACTATGGCGCACTCGCCGATGCGTCGCTGCGCTTCGCCGCGATGCTGCGCGCACGCGGCGTGGTCGCCGGCGATCGCGTCGCGCTCGTGCTGCCGAACCGCCTCGAGGCGGTCGTCGCGACCTACGGCGCGTGGCTGGCCGGTGCCGTGGTCGTGCCGCTCAACGCGCAGGCGCGCGAGCGGGATTTCACGCCGTGGCTGCGCCATGCCGGCGCACGCTTCGTCGTCGTCGAGTCGACGCATCCCGACGGCATGCTCGCCGCGGCCGGACTGGCCGACGCTGCCGGGCGCCTCGTGCTCGACGCGCCCGACGCCGAACCGTCGACCGACTGGCGCGCGGTGCTGGCGACGGATCCCCTGCCCGAACCCTGCGCCGTCGAGCACGGCGCGCTCGCCGCGATCCTCTACACCTCGGGCACCACCGGTGCGCCGAAAGGCGTCGCACTGAGCCACGCCAACCTCGCCAGCAACGTCGACGCGATCCTCGCCTATCTCGAACTCGGGGCCTCGGACAGTACGGTATCGGTACTGCCGTTCTACTACGCCTACGGCGCGTCGGTGCTGCATACGCACCTCGCCGCCGGTGCGCGCCTCGTGATCGAATCGAACCTCGTGTTCCCGCACCTCGTGGTCGGCACGCTCGCGCGCGAACGCGCGACCGGATTCTCGGGCGTGCCCTCGACGTTCGCGCTGCTGCTCGACCGCGCCGCGTTCGACGGCCACGACCTGTCCGCGCTGCGCTACCTCACCCAGGCCGGCGGCGCGATGCCGGTCGCGCTCGGCGCACGCCTGCGCGCGGCGCTGCCGCAGGCGAGCGTGTTCGTCATGTACGGGCAGACCGAGGCGACCGCGCGCCTGACCTGGCTGCCGCCTGCGCAGTTCGAGGCCAAGGCCGGCTCGGTCGGCCGCGCGATCGGCGGCGTCGAGCTGCAGGTCCGTGACGAACACGGCGAGGTCGTTGCGCCCGATGCGGAAGGCGAGGTCTGGGCGCGCGGCCCGGGCGTCATGACCGGCTACTGGAACGATGCCGAGGCCAGCGCGCGCGTGCTGCGCGACGGATGGCTGCGCACCGGCGACGAGGGCCGCCTCGACGCCGACGGCTTCCTGTTCCTCGCCGGGCGCCGCAGCGACATCATCAAGACCGGCGCACACCGCGTGCATCCGCTCGACGTCGAGGAAGCCATCGCCGAAGTCGACGGCGTCGCCGAGGTTGCGGTCGCCGGCATCGACGACGCCACGCTGGGCCAGGCCATCAAGGCCTTCGTCGTGCGCGCACAAGGCGCCGAACTCGACGCCGACCGCATCCGCGCGCATTGCCGGACGCGCCTGGCCACATACAAGGTGCCGCGTCAGGTCGACTTCGTCGAGGCGCTGCCGAAGACCGCATCGGGCAAGGTGCGCCGCGCGCACCTCGTCACCCCACCATCGCTGCAGGAGGCCCCGTGAGTGCATTGACGTACGACGTGCTGGACATCGACTACGCCGGCGAGGCGGATCGCATCGCCGGGCGCCTGCGCGAGATCACCGCGCGCACGCTGCACCGGCGCGGCCTCGTCGTCGCGATCTCGGGCGGCATCGACTCCTCGTGCAGCCTCGCGCTCGCGGTGCGCGCGCTCGGACCGCAGCGCGTGCACGCGCTGATCCTGCCCGAGCGCGATTCGTCCGACGACAGCGCGGTGCGCGCCGGCATCCTCGCCGACCACCTCGGCGTGCGCACCGAAACCGTCGACATCGCCCCCGCGCTCGCCGCGATCGGCTGCTACGCGGCGCGCGACGACGCGGTGCGCCGCGCGCTGCCGGCGTACGCGGAGGGCTGGCGCTTCAAGATCGTCATCGACGGCGGCATCGAAGGCCGCATCAACCAGTTCCGCCTCGTCGCCGAGGACCCGGCCGGGGCCACGCACGACGTCGCACTCGGCCTGTCGGAGTACCTGCAGATCGTCGCCGCGACGAACTTCAAGCAGCGCATCCGCAAGACGCTCGAGTACTACCACGCCGACCGCCTCAACTACGGCGTCGTCGGCACGCCGAACCGTCTCGAGTACGATCAGGGCTTCTTCGTCAAGAACGGCGACGGTGCCGCCGACGTCAAGCCGATCGCGCACCTGTACAAGTCGCAGGTCTACGGCATGGCGCGCTTCCTCGGCCTGCCCGAGCGCGTCTGCGCGGCGATTCCGACCACCGACACCTACAGCCTCTCGCAAGGCCAGGACGAGTTCTACTTCGCACTGCCGTACCGCGCGATGGACCTCGCGCTGTGGGCGCTCAACCACGAGCGCCCCGCAGCCGAACTCGCCACGGCGCTCGGCATCGACGTCGCACGCGCCGAGGCCGTCTACGAGGACATCCGCAACAAGCGCCGCACCACGGCCTACCTGCACCGCTCCGCGGTGCTGGTCGACCCGACACCCGAGCGCGAGCGCGGCGCGTGAGCGAGGCGGCCTACCGCGTCGATGACGGGACGCCCGCGCGCGATCGCGAGGCCGCGCTCGCGATCTGGCGTGGCAACCTCGGTGAAGACGCGCGCATGCCGCTCAAGTTCGACTGGTTCTACACGGCATGTCCGTTCGGCGAACCGGCGATGAAGTTGTTGCGCCACGCGTCGGGCGATCCGGTCGGCATCGCCACGGCCGGTCCGCGCCGCATGCTGGTCGACGGACGCGACGTGCGCGCGGGCGTGCTGGTCGACCTCGCCGTCGTCCCCGAGCATCGCGCCCTCGGCCCGGCGATGATGCTGCAGGCGAGCTTCCTCGCCGCCGGCGATGCACGGTTCGACCTGCTCTACGGCTTCCCGAACCCGCGCGCGGCGCCGGTGTTCAAGCGCTCCGGCTACGCCAAGCTCGGCGACATCGTGCGCTACGCCCGCGTGCTGCGCCACGCCGGCTACCTCGCGCGCAAGTTGCCGCAGGGCCTCGCCGCGGTCGCCGGCGCGCTCGTGGACGTCGCACGACGCCTCGGTGACGCCTGGCGCAGCTTCGGCAACGCACCGCTGCTCTCGAGCTGGTCCACCCAGGCCGATCCGCGATTCGACGCGCTGTGGGCCGCGGCACCGGCGACGCGCGGCCTCGCCGCGGTACGCGACGCGACGTTCGCGCGCTGGCGCTTCGACGAGTCCCCGCTCGCGCAGACGCGCTACCTGCTGCTGGCCGATCCCTCCGGAAGCACGCTGCGCGCGTGGTTCGCCTGCCGCGACAACGGCAAGGTGCTGCAGGTCGTGGATTTCTGGTCCGACGATGCCGCGGTCGGACTCGGCAGGCCCTACATCGACGCGCTGCTGCGCGCGGCACGCCACGGCGGCTACGCAGCGGTCTCGGTCGAGTATGCCGGCCCCGTCGAGGGCACCACCGGATGGACCGCCGCGGGCTTCCGCGAGCGCAGTCGTCGCCCGGTGTTCGGACACGCGTTCGGCGCGACGACGCTGCCCGCGACGCTGCACCTGACCGCCGCCGACGAGGACGAATGAGCGCCTCCACGCCCACTGCCCGGACGCCCGAAGCGGCCGGACCTCCCGACAGGAACGCCACGATGCCAGCCGACCACGACGCACCACGCGTACGCAAGGTGCTCTACCACCACCGGACCCAGGGCAAGGCCGTGGAGGGCGTGCACATCCGTGGCATCACCGACGCGCTGCGCGCCGAGGGCGTGCACGTCGACATCATCTCGCTGCCGGGTGCCGATCCGTATTCGTCACCCAAGGCGATGTCGCCGACGAAGCAGGCCAAGCCGTGGATGAGCTTCGTCACGAAGCTCCCCGAGCCGCTGTTCGAGCTGGTCGAGATCGCCTACAACCTCGTCGCCGGATCACGCCTGCGCACGTACCTGCGCGACAACCCCGACGTCGACTTCATCTACGAGCGCTACTCGCTCTTCATGTGGGCCGGCATCCGCGCCGCACGCAGGCGCGGCATCCCGATCATCCTCGAGGTCAACGACTCGGCGACCGTCTACCGCGTGCGTCCGCTGTTCTTCCGCCGCATTGCGATGGCGATCGAGCGCAGCGTGTTCCGCAAGGCCTCGGGCCTCGTGTTCGTGTCGGGCGTGTTCCGCGACCGCGCGCGCGCCGCGCACCCCGACATGGCCGCGGCGATCGTCACGCCGAACGCGGCCAACATCGACAAGTTCACCTTCACCCAGGCGCAGCGCGACGAGGCGCGCATGCGCTACGGCCTCGAAGGCTCGGTGGTCTGCGGCTACCTCGGCGCGTTCGTGCCGTGGCACGCGATCGACCGCTTCGTGCACCGCATCGCCGACCGGCTCGCGGACAATCCCCACCTCAAATTGCTGCTCGTCGGCGACGGCGCGACCTTCCCCGCGCTCAAGGAGTTCGTCGCGTCACGCGGTCTTTCGGAGCAGGTGATCCTGACCGGGCGTGTCGGCCACGACGCCGTGCCGGGCCTGCTCGCCGCGATGGACATGGCGATCCTGCCGAGCGCCGGCGACTACACCTCGCCGGTCAAGCTGTTCGAGTTCATGGCCTGCGGCGTGCCGCCCGTGGCGCCGGATTTCGAGCCGATCAAGGAGGTCGTCGTCGAGGACCGCACGGGCTGGATGTTCAAGGCCGACGACCTCGACGAGGCGGTGCGGCAGGTCCTCGAGCGCAGTCGCGACACCGCCGCCCTCGCACGCGTCGGCGCCGCGGCGCGTGCCTACGTCACCGAGCACCGCCAGTGGCGCAACAACATCCTCGAACTGCTCGACTTCCATGCCCGCGTGCGCCATCGCGATGGCGCGTGAGCGCGCGTCACTCGAAGCCGTTGCGGAAGATCGCGTTCGACTGCGTCTCGTCGGCACCGATGTCGTAAGGCGCGGCGCGGCCCTGGCGATCGATGTCGTCGGTGACTTCGGGCACCGTGGTGCCCGCGTTGATCGCGGCACTGCCGGCCGGCAGGTGGCCGGTCGCATCCACGCTGAAGGTGCCGACGATGCTGTTCGCATCGACGCCGTTCTGCGTGCGCCACTGGGCCAGCGTGCCGCCCGAGGAGATGCTGCTGCCCGGACGCGCGTCGTGGAAGCGGCAGCCGGCGTCCTGGAAACCGTTGAAGTTCGTGCCGGGCGAACCCTGCAGGCCCGACAGGCCGCCGAGCTCGTTCGAGTAGCGCACGTCGATGCAGCGGCCGGCGCTCTTGATGACGAGGTTGTTGAGCACGCGCGGGTTGATCGAGGGCGGGCGGCGTGCGTTCGGATCCCAGTCCTGGAACGTGATGCCGAAGTAGATCGCGGCGTGCCCGACGCGTGCGGCGTTCTCGATCGTGTTGTTGGCGACGAGGGCATCCTTGGCCGCGTACAGGCCGATGCCGGCGTAGTCGGTGTTGCGCACGAGGTTGTTGCGCACGATGCCGCGCACCGACTCGTAGTACTGCGGGTTGACGTCGAGGTTGAAGAATTCCGGGCTCGTGTCGAAGCCCACGAGGATGCCGGCCATGCCGGTGTTCTCGATGCGGTTGCGCTGGACGATGACATCGGCCGAGCCGCCCTTGAAGTACAGGCCGGTCGTGGAGATGTCGTGGATGTAGCTGTCCTCGACGACCATGCCCGAGCCGTTGACGTTGTCGATGCCGTCGGCGTTGCGGTTGTCGAGCGGCGTGCCGGCCGGGTAGATCGCACCGGTGTTGCGGATCTCGACGCGGCGGATCGTGGCGCGGTCCGAGCGCGGGGTGACCTTGATGCCGTCGCGGCCGGTGTCGTGGATCAGCACGTCCTCGATCACGACATCCGACGCGCCGGTCAGGTGCTCGCCGCCGCCGCGGTACCAGCCGGTCTGCAGCATGATGCCGTAGTAGGCGCCGCCGCTGACCGTGAGGTTGCTGATGCGGCTGCCCGAGGCGGCCGGGTCGATCTGGATCGTCACGCTGTCGGGCGTGGTGATCGCGCAATGGATGCGCGCGCGCTCGCCGGGGTAGGAGCGCAGCGTCAGCGGCACGCGCAGGCGCACGTCGCATTCGTTGTAGGTCGCGTTGCCGGCCGGCCCGCGCACGGTGATCGTGTCGCCGGCGCGCGCCACGCCGTTGCTGGTGCTGAGCACGCGCTTGATCGTGCGGAACGGCGTCTGCTCGGAACCGGTGCCGGTCGAGTCGTTGCCCGTCGTGGACACGAACCACTCCACGGCATGGAGCGGTGTCGACGCGAGCGCCAGAAGGGTCGTCAGGAGCAGGTTGCGGGTCATGCGTGGGTCCTCGCCATGCCTCGCGCTCATGACGTCCTCGATGGAAACACGGGGATGCGGCGCGGGTCGCGGCGAATGATCCAGCCGCGAAACCGACCCGTTCGTGAACCCGGCCACAGACCTTCCCCATCTGTGGGCGAGTACGCGAAATCGTATCGCGGAATCGGTGAAACCGTCGACATTCGGCTTCGAAAAGAAAGGTGTCCAGACGTCCATAAGGACCTCCGAACACCATTCTGCGACTCTGCTAGGCTGCGCGGCCGGCGCCCCGGCAGCTCTTTCCCCACCCTCCCAGCGCCACAAGGAACGCCCCCGTGAGCACCGTTTCCCCGCCTCCCGCCGCCTGGTCCGGCAGCGATCCCTGGCCCCGCGATGCCTCGGGCGAGCTCCTCGTCGGCGGCCGGCCGCTCGCGCGCGTCGTCGACGCGGTCGGCAGCACGCCGTGCTACCTCTACGACCGCGGCCGCCTGACCCGTCGCGCACGCGCCCTGCGCGAGGCCTTCCCGGCCGGCGTGCTGCTGCATTACGCGATGAAGGCCAACCCGATGCCGGCGCTGGTCTGCCACATGGCGACGCTCGTGGACGGCCTCGACGTGGCCTCGGCCGGCGAGCTGCGCGTCGCGCTCGATACCGGCATGCCTGCCGAACACATCAGCTTCGCGGGACCGGGCAAATCCGATCGCGAACTCGAGCAGGCCC
Organism: Dokdonella aquatica; assembly: GCF_051987395.1. Taxonomy (NCBI): domain Bacteria; kingdom Pseudomonadati; phylum Pseudomonadota; class Gammaproteobacteria; order Lysobacterales; family Rhodanobacteraceae; genus Dokdonella; species Dokdonella aquatica. Next base: position 664,901 of record NZ_CP197094.1, read on the forward strand.
ATGCCGCCGGCATCCTCGTCAACCTCGAGTCGTTCCGCGAGGTCGGCGTGCTTGCACGCGCCAGCGAGCGCAGCGGCACGCGTGCACGCGTCGCGGTGCGCGTGAACCTGCCGTTCGAGCTCAAGGCCTCGGGCATGAAGATGAGCGGCGGTGCACGCCAGTTCGGCATCGATGCCGAGCTCGTGCCGGACATGCTGCGCGCGATCAGGGAGGCCGACCTCGCCTTCGAGGGCTTCCACATGTTCGCGGGCTCGCAGAACCTGCGCCACGCGGCGATCGTCGAGGCGCAGGCCAAGTGCTACGACCAGGCGCTGGAATGGAGCGACCTGTTCCCGTCTCCCGTGCGCAGCCTCAACCTCGGCGGCGGCTTCGGCATCCCGTACACGCCGACCGAAGCGCCGCTCGATCTCGCCCCCGTGCTCGACAACCTCGCTGCGCTCGCCGAGCGTGCGGGCAAGGACCTGCCCGGCGCGCATCTCGTGATCGAGCTCGGCCGCTACCTCGTCGGCGAGGCCGGCGTCTACGTGACGCGCGTGGTCGACCGCAAGATCTCGCGCGGCCAGGTGTTCCTCGTGGTCGACGGCGGCATGCACCACCATCTCGCCGCGTCGGGCAATTTCGGCCAGGTCCTGCGCCGCAACTATCCGGTCGCGGTCAGCGCCTCGGGCGAGGGCGGCGAGCGCGAGGTCGCGAGCGTGGTCGGCCCGCTGTGCACGCCGCTCGACCTGCTCGCCGACCGAATGGAACTCGACCATGCCGAGCCGGGCGACCTCGTCGCGGTGTTCCAGTCCGGTGCCTACGGACGCAGCGCGAGCCCGCGCGCGTTCCTGAGCCACCCGGACGCGGTCGAGGCGCTGGTCTGATCGGTGCGGGTCGGCGCGGTATCGCGCCGACCCGCCGGTTTCACTCGTCGTCGGCCGGCAGCACGCGACCTTCGGCTTCGGCCTGCAGCGCGGCGCGGCGGATCTTGCCTGTGCCGGTCTTGGGCAGCGCCGTGCGGAACTCGACCTCGCGCGGGATCATGAAATCCTCGAGGTGGGCACGGCAGTGCGCGATGATGTCGCGCGCCTCGATCTTCACGTCCTCGGCGATCACGACGATCGCCTTAAGCGACTTGCCGAGCACCTCGTCGGGCACGCCGACGATGGCCGCCTCGCGGATGCCCTCGAGCGCGTAGAGGACGTTCTCGATCTCCTTCGGGCTGACCTTCTCGCCGCGCGACTTGATGATGTCGTCCTTGCGGCCGACGAAGTAGCAGAAACCCTCGTCGTCCATGCGGAACAGGTCGCCCGTGTGCAGCACCTTCTCCCACGGGTAGCGGCCCTGCTTGAGCGTGCGCGCGGTCGCTTCCTCGTTGCGCCAGTAGCCCTGCATGACATGGCCGCCGCGCACGACGAGCTCGCCAACCGTGCCCGCCGGCACCGGCTTGCCGTCGTCGTCGGCGACCCACACCTCGGTGCCGGGGATCGCGATGCCGACGCTGTCGGGGCGCTTCGCGAGCTGTTCCGGCGGCAGGTAGGTGCAGCGCTTGGACTCGGTCATGCCGTACATCGAGAACACCTGCGCCTCGGGGAACAGCCCCTGCAGCGCGAGGATGTGCGCCGGCGGCAGCGCGGCCGCGGTGTTGGTCAGGTAGCGCACGCTGCGCGCCCAGTCCGGATTGAAGTTGCGCAGCTGCACGATCAGCGCCGCCATCGTCGGCACGAGCGGGAAGCCCGTGACCTTCTCCGCGGCGAGCATCGGCAGGATCTTCTGCGGGAACGCGAACGACTTCTCGAGCACCAGCGTCGCGCCGACCTTCACGCACATGAGCAGCTGGTAGAGGCCGTAGTCGAACGCGAGCGGCAGCACGCTGAGCACGACGTCGTCGGCACGCGAATCGAGGTAGGTGGTGATCGACGTGGCCGCGTGGACCATGTTCTTGTGCGTCATCATGACGCCCTTCGGATGGCCCGTGGACCCCGAGGTGTAGACGAGCATCGCGAGGTCGATGTCGAGGCCGGCCGGCGCGAGCGGTGCCTGTGTGGCGAGCAGTTCGTCCCAGCCGATGCGCGGCGTCGTGCCGGCGGCCTCGTCGGCGCCCTCGCCGACGACGACCACACGGCGCACGCTCGGCGCCTGTGCGGCCGCGGCGAGCGCGGCGGGCAGCAGGCTGGCCTGCGTGACCAGCACCGACGCCTCGCAATTGTTGAGCACGTAGGCGAGCTTCTCGGCCTTCGTGGTCGGATTGATGACGCTGAAGATGCCGCCGGCGCGCAAGGTGCCGAAGATCGCCACGGCGGTCTCGACGCGGTTGTCGAGGAACAGCACGCAGCGCTCGCCGTTGGCGAAGCCGGTCGCGCCGACGAGGCCGCCGGCGAAGCGGTCGGCCAGTGCGTCGAACTCGGCGTAGCTCGTGCGCTCGCCGCCGGCGACGATCGCCGTGCGCGACGGATCGCGCTGCGCGCTGTCGCGCAGGAACTGCTCGTAGCGGTTCATGCGTCGAGCCCCGCGTCGCGGCGCTTGCCCTCGACGTAGGCGGTCAGGCGGGCGATGCCGTCGAGGTTCTCGGGCACCACGTCGTCGTCGTCGACGACGATCTCGAACTCCTGCTCGAGCCACGTCACCAGCGTCAGCACGCCGATCGAATCGATCACGCCGGCGTCGAACAGGCTGGTGCCGGCGTCGAGCTCGGTGCCGGCCTGGGTCGGGAAGGTCTCGTGGATGAAGGCGCGGATGCGGGCCTGGATCGTTTCCATGGAGGTTCCGGGTCTTGGAAGGTGGAGTGTGTCGACGCGGGCGGCACGTGGCCGCCTTCTGCGGCGATGGTCAGGAAGCGGGCGGCGGCGTCGCTTCGGCGGTCGCGGCCTCGCCGGGACGCGGCAGTGTACCGACCCTGCGCGCGGGATTGCCGGCGACGATCGTGTACGGGGCCACGGTTCCGGAGACGATCGAACGCGCCGCGACGATGCTGCCCTCGCCGATCTCGACGCCGGGCAGGATCATCGCGCCGTTGCCGATCCAGACGTTGTCGTGCACGACGATCGCCTTGACGTCGTCGTCCGACGGCGGCGCGCCGGCCTTGCGCAGTTCCGGATCGCTGGCGTGGCCGCCCGAATCGCGGAACGACACGTTGGCGGCGATCTGCACGTGCGCGCCGATGCGGATCTCGCGGCCGACCACGAAGCTCGTGCCGTGGGCGACGTCGGTGTACGCGCCGATCACGAGGCGCGGCCGCGCGACGAAGCTCGCCGCGAAGTTGATCGATACCTTGCCGTCGAAGCGCGCGTAGTCCTCGAGCACGAGCTCGCCGCGGCCGATCACCCACGGCACGTAGATGCCCGCGGTGACGCCGCGGCCGACGCGCGTCGCATAGGCCTTGAGCAGCGGCTCGGCGATGAACTTGCTGCGCACGAAGAACACCACCGCGCGCAGCGCGAGGAACACCCACAGCATCGGCAGCACGACCACGCGCGGCGCCGGCAGCGTGAAATGCACGAGGCGCTTGCGCAGGCCGCGCGCGGCGCGTGCGAGCGGATGCGGCGAACGCGCGGCCCATTGCCGCCACGAGGTGCCGCTCATCGTGCGCCGCGCCGGAAGATCACGATCTCGACCGTCTGGATCAGGATCATGAGGTCGAGCATGAGGTTGTGGTTCTTGACGTAGAAGATGTCGTACTTGAGCTTCTCGGCCGCATCTTCCTCGGTCGCGCCGTACGGGTAGTTCAGCTGCGCCCAGCCGGCGAGACCCGGCTTCACGCAGTGGCGCAGCTCGTAATAGCGGATCTTCTGCGCGAGCTCGGCCACGAACTGCGGACGCTCGGGACGCGGGCCGATCAGGCTCATGTCGCCACGCAGCACGTTCCACAGCTGCGGCAGCTCGTCGATGCGCACCTTGCGGATGAAGCGGCCGACGCGCGTGACGCGATCGTCGCCGGCCGTCGCCCAGCGCGCGACGCCGTCCTTCTCGGCATCGGTGCGCATGCTGCGGAACTTGATCAGCGGGAACGGACGGCCACGCTCGCCGACGCGCTCCTGGCGGTACAGGATCGGCGCGCCACGCCCCGATTCGAGGCGGATCGCGATCACCGCGCCGAGCATGAGCGGCCACGACAGCAGCAGCACGATGAGCGCAGTGACCACGTCGAACGCGCGCTTGCTGAAGCGACGCAGCGGCGTCGCGTCGAAGCCCGACGAGAACACCAGCCACGAGGGCTCGATGAGGCCGAGCTTGACCTTGCCGAGTTCGCGCTCGAAGAACGTGACGAGGTCGATCACCGCGATGCCGAGCTGACGGCACTCGAGCAGCTGCTCCATCGGCAGCTGGCCGCGGCGGTCGTCCGGTCCCACGACGATCTCGTTGATGCCCATGCGCTGCGCGTACGCCGCCAGCGATTCGCCGACGTCGACGACCTCGCCCTCGGGCACCGCGAGCGTCTCGCCCGGCATCGGCATGAAGCCGACGAGGTTGAAGCCGCGACGGTCGACGCGGCGACGCATGCGCTGGGTGACCATCGCGGCGCGGCGCCCGGATCCGATCACGAGCACGCGGCGCTTGAGCGCCTCGACATCGACGAGGCGCATGAACACGGCCCGGAACGCGAGCAGCGCAGGGAAGCCGATCAGCAGCGCCAGACCGAGCACGCCACGGCCGACGTAGAGCTGCGGGATCACGTAGTACAGCATCGCCACCGCGATCCAGCCGAAGCCGAAGCCGACGAGCTGGCGCGCGAACATGCCGAACCAGCTCTCGCGCAGGCGAGGCTGGTAAAGGCCGAGCGCCGCGAGGGCGCCGATCAGCACGCCCGCGAACAGCAGCGCACGCACGAACAGGTATTCCGAGTGCAGCGCGAACGAGCCAGGCTCGTTCCAGTAACGCACATGCATCGCCGCGACCATCGCGAGCACGAGCAGCACGAATTCACAGCCCGCCAGCAACAGCAGCCAGCGCGCACCTTGTTCACGCAGGAAACGGATCATCCACCCCTCCAGGATCCCGATCGGCCTCGCATCCGGCGAAGCATTCGGATCGGGTTCGCGATATTCGGCGGAACGCATTGACAGCCCCCCGGGGCCCCGTTGATTCTGTGACGCAATTCTCACATTACCGGCGGATCTTGTCGCCCCCATGAACCGTGCCACCGCCTCGACCCGATTGCGGCGCCCGTCCGGGGGCAGCCAGCCCACCGCAGGCTCCCTGATCGCAAGCGATGCCACGGGCCATGGACCATCAAGGTGCCACCGTGCCCGCGGCCTGCCCCAGGCCTGCCCGCGCTCCGCCATGCCGACCGTTTATCATTCACGTTCCGTGCCGCCGCCGGCCTCCGGTGGTGCCCGTCGCCCCCTCTCGAGAAAGGAATTCCCATGTGTGGAATCGTCGCCGCCGCCGCGCAGCGTGATGTCGTCCCGATCCTGATCGCCGGCCTGCAGGCGCTCGAGTACCGCGGCTACGACTCCGCCGGCCTGTCGGTCGTGAACGGGGGCGCGCTCGAGCGCGCCCGCACGGTCGGCAAGGTGCGCGAACTCGAGGCCCGCCTCGCCGCGCAGCCGCTGGCCGGCACCACCGGCATCGCGCACACGCGCTGGGCGACCCACGGCGTGCCGAACGAAGCCAACGCCCATCCGCACCTGTCGGAAGGGTCGGTCGGCGTCGTCCACAACGGCATCATCGAGAACCACGCCGAACTGCGCGAGGAGCTTCGCGGCCTCGGCTACCGCTTCACGTCCGACACCGACACCGAGGTGATCGCCCACCTCGTGCACCACCTCATGCGCGACGGCACCAGCCTGCGCGAGGCCGTGCAGGCCGCGATCCCGCGCCTGCACGGCGCTTACGCGATCGCCGTGGTCAGCGGAACCGAACCCGATCGCGTCATCGGCGCGCGCCGCGGCAGCCCGCTGTGCGTCGGCATCGGCATCGGCGAGCACTTCCTCGGCTCGGACGTGCAGGCCCTCATCAAGGTCACCAACCAGTTCGTCTACCTCGACGAAGGCGACCTCGTCGACCTCACTCGCACGACGATGCAGGTCTACGACGAGGCCGGTCAGGCCGTCGAACGCCGCCTGCACACGAGCGAACTCTCGGCCGACGCGGTCGAGCGCGGCGAGTACCGCCACTACATGCTCAAGGAGATCTTCGAGCAGCCGCGCGCGGTCACCGAGACGCTCGAAGGCCGCATCGCCGGCGACCGCATCCTGCCCAACATCTTCGGCGTCGATGCGGACAAACTCCTCGAGCGCGTGCGCCACGTGCAGATCGTCGCCTGCGGCACGAGCTACCACGCCGGCCTCGTCGCGCGGTACTGGCTCGAAGGCCTCGCCGGCATTCCGTGCAGCATCGAGGTCGCCAGCGAGTACCGCTACCGCAAGGTCGTGGTGCCGAAGGACAGCCTGTTCCTCGCGATCTCGCAGTCGGGCGAGACCGCCGACACGCTCGCCGCGCTGCGCGAGGGCAAGCAGCGCGGCTACCTCGGCTCGTTCGCGATCTGCAACGTGCCGGAATCGAGCCTCGTGCGCGAATCCGACCTCGTGCTCATGACGCGCGCCGGCCCCGAGATCGGCGTTGCCTCGACCAAGGCCTTCACCACGCAGCTCAGCGCGCTCGCGCTGCTCGTGCTGGAACTCGCGCGCCTCAACGGCCTCGCCGAAGAACGCTACACGCGCCTCGTCGGCGACCTCGCCAGCCTGCCGCGCCGCATCGCCGATGCGCTCGAACTCGAGCCGCAGATCGCCGCGCTCGCCGAACGCTTCGTCAGCAAGAACCATGCATTGTTCCTCGGCCGCGGTGCGAACTACCCGGTCGCCCTCGAAGGCGCGCTCAAGCTCAAGGAAATCTCCTACATCCACGCCGAGGCCTACCCCGCCGGCGAGCTCAAGCACGGCCCGCTCGCGCTCGTCGACGAGGACATGCCCGTCATCACGGTCGCGCCGAACAACCAGCTGCTCGAGAAGCTCAAGTCCAACCTCGAGGAAGTCCGCGCCCGCGGCGGCGAGCTGTTCGTGTTCGCCGACAACGATGTCGAAATCCGCGACGACGGCGTCCGCGGCGCGGTGATCAAGGTCGACTCCGGCGGCAACCTCATCGCCCCCGCCGTGTTCACCGTGCCGCTGCAGCTGCTCGCCTACCACGTCGCCGTGTTGCGCGGCACCGACGTGGACCAGCCGCGCAACCTGGCGAAGTCGGTGACGGTGGAGTGATGCCGTGTCGCGCTGCGGACATCGTCACGGCGCGATGATGGCCTGACGTATTTCCGCCCGATGCGCCGCCGTTCCGGGATTCCTGTCCTGCAGCACAGCGGATTCAGGCGGCCCGGCGACGGGTCCACGCATGCGGGATGTCTCGCGTGAACGCGCGGCACGGCAAGTCCTGGCTGCGCTCCTCAACGCTCTCGGGAACTGATCCAGAAACTCGCGCCGCCAAAGACGCTGCCATCGGGGTTCGACAGCGCCTTCGCAACGAGATCCGGCATCGTCCTGAACGCGTAAGCGCAACCGAACTCCACCTCGTAGCGCTCGCTGAACATGAGAAGCGCCCTCACGAGGTATTGCTCGTTCCAGCTCCTGTTCTCGTCGATCACCCACTGCCTCGGGTACTCGTCGGGAAGAAAGGTGTCGTGGATGTGGATCTTCACGCCCCTTCGGATCCTGGGGAGGATGTTGAAGTAGATGTGATTGACGTCGCTGCCCGTCTTGGCGACATGCGAGCTGTCGATGAACAGAACGTCGCCGGCCTGAAGGTCCTCGAAGACGGCGAGATCCACCTGCTGCACCTTCTTCTCCACGAGCTGCCCGAGCGCGCCGGCGTTGTCTCTGAGAAAGCGGCGAGGATACGGTTCGATGCAGGTCACGTGCATGCGGCCGCCAAGGAATCGCCTGTTAACGTCCATGACCAGCATGCTCGAGAACCCCGATCCGATCTCGATGAAACGCCTCGGCTTCCAGTGCCGGAGAAGCGCGAACAGCACGCGCGAATCCAGCCAACCGAACTGGGAGTTCTGCGTGAAGAAGCTGCCGTCGCCATTCTCCTCGTCGCCCGATTCCTCGTAGTCGTACTCCCGGAAATACTTCGGGAACAGGTTCGACAGCCAGTCCCTGTGCTGCTCCTCGTTGAAGTCGATACCGAGCACTTCGGGCTCTTCCGGCCACAGCTCCGATGAGCTTCTGCCGGCTTCCTCGGTGTTCACGACGGGAGAGTAGAAATGACCGTTCGGGTGTGCCGGTCTCGACTTCGCCCAATCACGCCCCAGCACCAATCCCTTGACCAGATCCACGGCACGCCTGCGCAGTTCCATTGCCACCTCAATGATGTCGGATCGGTAGCGCCTGAGCCTGACGGCGCGACGGGCTGGCCATGCGGGACGACCGGCTGTTGCCCGCGACGAGGGACCGCCTCATCGTCATTCGCGGCATCACGGTAAGGAAACGACACTGCGTGGCCATGGCGAGCGTCGTCCAGCGCGTGCCGGCATGAGGTCGATCGCGCACATTCAACCCTGCGATCGTCCGTCCGGCAACCCCACGTCGGCTCGGGCCAGATGCGCGGGACATCGGAGCGCGTACGAAATTTCCCACACAACCCTCCGCGTTTTCCTACGGCACTCGGATCGCCTGAGCCGACGACTGCTGCCATGGGCGCTGGCATGGTCGCGGCGCGCATGGTCGGCGACGATCGCTCATGATGGGAAAGCAGATGATGACCCCTTCCACGGCATGCCGGGACGAAACGCCAAGGGATGACCCCACCGGATGCATGCCATGCCGTCGAATCGCCTGATCCTGTTCGCAGCACTTCCGACCGCAGTCCTGATCCTGGCAGGCGCCTTCTTCCTCAAACCGGTTTCAGCCTGGTACCTCCGCCATCACCACTCCACCATGCTAGGTACCATGTTCGCGCTGCTGGCTCCTCCTGACGACTTCTACTCCACCATTGCGAGCGAGCATGTCAGGTACGGAGAAGCGCGGACCTTCGATATCGAATTCAGGTACGCAGGTGGTCATCTTGTCTACGGGAGCATGGAAGGCCCCATCAACACGTCCACCAGAGGCCATCTGTCCTGCGGAGACATGTCCATCGACATCGGCTACAGGAGCAGGATCTACTCCCTTTCAAAGGGGCGAGAGTTGTCCAATCTTGGGCATTTCATCGTGGATGGGCCCATGGTGGGACGCATCATTCGATGCGAGATGCTTCTGCACGGCCAAGAAGGCGATGTGGAAAGGATCGCGATCGCCAAGGTGTCCGACCTGTGAACGACTGCTCATCCGGCGCAGTCGTGCCGGCAATCCTTTCACGCCGCCACATCGCGGCGCGACGGCAGCGAGACCTTAGGCAACATCGACATCGATCCCCAAGGAAGGCTCATCGTGAAGCACGCATGGATGACGATGGCGATACTGGCGCCGACGATGAGTGCGATGCCGGGCTGCGCGCTTGTGCGGAGCGGAGGCGTCGAGACCATCTTCTTCGTCGACGATGCGGCGTCCATCAGCGCATCCTGCATCGACGTCGGGTACAGAGAAGCTGCGCTCGCATGCCACCGCATTCGCGATGGAGACAATCTTGTTGTCGGTCTTCGCAGATATTCTCCGAACCGGACCGATCGCGAAGGTTTCTTGAAGCTCACCTTCGTCATCGACCGTGGCGTCGCCGATGGGGAGGTCGTCGAGCTGCCAAGTGATCGAGTCAAGGCCGCGTTCGGATCCGGGCTCAGCTTCATGCCTGGAGGGTCGGGATGCCATGGCCAGGCGACGTCCGGGACGGTGTCTTTTGCACGCACCGGCAAGGAAGCGTTGAAGTTGCATGCCGATGTCGTGTTCGATCTCCGAAGCGCTCCCGGGTGGCCTGACCACTGCAAGCCGTACGCATTCCGGTCCGAGCTGGAAGCTCGTCGATCCACCCTCGACAGGATGGGGCCTTGGGAAGGCGTCGTGAACGGCGAGTCCGAAGCAGAAGAATCCCATCCCTCCTCGAAAACGAAGTAGAAAAACAGGCATCGCCGACTCATGTCACATCCCGATGATTGAACATGAAGAACCGTGCCGCAAGGATCGGGAACACGGCGACGATCGTCATCCTTCTGGCGTTCCTCATGGTGACGAAGATTCCTTCGATACTGTTTTTCCTGGATCGAGAGCTCTGGATGACAGCATCGGAAAGTGACGATGCGTTCCTGCATGACCTGAAAGTGGATCTTCTTCTCCTGCGGGGAGCCGATCCTCAGCGGGTCTATGGCGACGCGCGAGGATACAGTGCCATCGACATGGCCTCGATTGCCGGAAAGAAGCGGTTCCTCGATCGGATCTACTGCAGCGCAACCCAGCAACGGAAGGACAGCATCCTCGCCACGGTGGCGTCGAGAAACAGTGGCCTCGCCATCTACACATCCAGCAGCTGATGTCGCGCCTGCCCACTGGAGGCCTCAACCTTCCAGTCGTGCAGAAGCCGCCGCTCCAGGCAGACGAAGTCGCATCCTCTGCCCGAATGACCTCGACATGCACCGGGACGCTGTTGCCGTTTACATCTGCTTGAACAGATGCAACCAGCTCCGACTCACCGGCACCGTCTCGGGGCGATCGCGCAGGTGGATCGTCGCGGCGTCGTCTTCGCGGACGACGTGGGCGATCGCGCGCAGGTTGACGACGACGGCGCGGTGGACCTGGGCGAACAGCTGCGGATCGAGTTGCGGCAGCAGGTCCTTGAGCGGGGTGCGCACGAGGGCGTCGGCAGGGCGGCCGGCGTCGCGCCAGGCGATGCGCGTGTACTTGGTGTCGGCGCGCAGGTAGTCGATGTCCTCGACGGCGATGAGGCGCAGCGTGGTGCCGGACTGCGCGCGCAGCCAGCGCAGCGGTTCCTCGCGTGGCTTGGCCTGTATCAGCTCGGCGAGCTGCGCGAGCAGCGACTCGGCAGGCGCGACCGGTGACGCGGCGGACAGGCGAGCCTTGAGGCGCGCGACCGTGTCGGCTAGGCGCGCGGGCTCGACCGGTTTGACGAGGTAGTCGAGCGCACCTTCGTCGAAGGCCTGCACGGCGTAGCGGTCGAACGCGGTCACGAAGACCACATGCGCACGACGCGCGACATGGCGCGCCGCATCGATGCCGTTGAGGCCGGGCATGTGCACGTCGAGGAAGCAGATGTCCGGCGCGAGCGCATCGAAGCGTTCGATCGCCTCGCGGCCGTTGCGTGCCTGCGCGACGATCTCGAGCTCCGGCCACGCGCGCGCGAGCTGCAGCACGAGCGCTTCGCGCAGCAGCGGCTCGTCGTCGGCGACGAGCGCGGTCGGTCGCGTGCTCATGCCTTCACCTCGCGCAGCGGCAGATCGAGTTCGGCGCTCGTGCCGTGCGGGTACTGGCCTTCGATGCGCACGTGCGCGCCGACGCCGAACGCGAGGCGCAGGCGTTCGCGCAGCGTGGCGAGTCCGGTGCCGAGCCCGGCGCGTTCGCTCGCGCCGAGGCCCACGCCCGTGTCGACGACGCGCATGAGGCAGCGCGTGCCGACGCGTTCGACATGCACGTCGATGCGACCGCCCTCCTCGGCCGGATCGATGCCGTGGCGCACGGCGTTCTCGACGAGGGTCAGCAGCGTCATCGGCGGGCAGACCTGCGTCTCCATGCCCTCGTCGACATGCAGCGCGAAGCGCAGGCGATCCGGCATGCGCAGATGCATGAGTTCGAGGTAGGCGCGCACGAGGCGCAGCTCGTCGCCGAGCGTGGTCGCGCCGTCGCCGAGCCGCGGCACGCTCGCACGCAGGTAGGCGGTGAGGCTGTCGAGCACGGCAGGCGCACGCGGCGATCCCGCCGCGACCAGCGCCTGCACGTTGGCCAGCGTGTTGAACAGGAAGTGCGGCGCGACCTGCGCCTGCAGCAGGCGCAGGCGTGCATCGAGGGCCTGACGCTCGAGCTCGCTGCGCGTGAGGTCGAGGGCGAGCTCGTGCTCGCGCGCGAGTGCCTCCTTCTGGCGCACGAGTGCGCCGAGCGCGACCCACGGTGCGATCAACACGCCGAACACGAGCAGCATGCCGAAGCCCGAGAGCCGGTCCGGCTCCTCCCAGAACGGCGGCGCGCCGGCCGGCGTCGAAGCCATGTAGATCGTCACCACGGCCACCGGCATCACCAGCGCGACCGCGACGACCTGCAGCACCCAGCGCGCGATCCAGCGTGGCAGGCGCGAGGGCCACTGCTCGAACACGCCGAACGCGACCATCGCGACAAAGGCGAGCATCGCCACGCGCACGGCGAGCGACCACCAGCCCGATTTCCAGCCGAAGCCGAGCAGCAGGCTGATCAGCAGCACGGCGATCGCGACCGCGCGCACGCGGCGCCAGCCGAACATCAGCGCGAGGCCGCGCGGTCGATCGAAGGTGGGCATCACGGGCATGGCGGCGAGCATAGTGCAGCGGTAGGCAGCACTGCGTGGGTCACAGACGCGGCCACCACATGATCATCGTCGCCGCACCGATGCCGAGCAGTGTTGCGCCGGTCGCCGCGAGCAGGAACGCGCCCATCGTGATCCTGGCCGCCGTGCCGCCGGCCTGCGCGCGCAGGAAGCCTTCGAGCACGAGCAGCGGCAACAGCGACTGCGCGAACGACAGCGTGGTCAGGGTCGGCCCCGTGAACGTCTTCGGATCGAAACCGGCCGGTCCTCCGTTGGCGACGATCCAGGCCATGAGGCCGACCCGGAAGAACCACACGCCGCTGACCACGAGGAACAGGCGAAGCGCCCAGCGCCGGTGGGCATCGAGGCGACGTGCACGTGCGTGCCGCCACGCCATCGCCGCGCAGCCCAGGATCAGCAGTGCGTTGAGGGTGATGCCGAGGTGCTGCGAGAGGTCGCCGACCGTGCCGCGCACCCACACGAGCACGAGGCCGCCGACGCTGAGGATCACGGCTGCGGCGAGATAGACGCGGCCGACGACGCGATGGAACGCCGGCCAGCGCCGCCGCAGCGGCGGCAGCAGCTGCAGCGCGCCACCGACGAGGATAACCGCCGCGAACGCGAGGTGGAGCACGAGCACGCCGGCGAGGAAGGGCTCGTCGGCGGACGGCGCCTTCGGCAGCACCTCGCCCCACTCGTCGAAGCGCCCCGCGAGCGCGGTGCGACCGTAGAAGCCGACGACATAGGCCGCGAGCAGCAGCTGGCCGAGCAGCGCCGTGCCGAGCCACAGCGCGCCTGCGGTGCGAAGGAAGCGCGCGGGCCTGCCGTCGTCGCGCCCGGAGCGCACGGGCTTGCGGGATGTGGGCACGCTGCGGCCCAGGGGCATCGTCGAGGACATGGCGGGACTCCGCGGCATCGGTTGCCGCACAGTCTTTCGCCGGGCCACGCTGCCCGCCGCGTACGGGCGACGATCTGCGGATTCGCGCCGACGGAATGCGCCGGAGACCGATGAACCGTCCCGCACCGTCGGGCGCCCCGGAACACCCGGCGAGAAGTCGCGACTGCGGCTGGCGCACGCCTCAGCGGGCGTCGTCGCTCCGAGGCTCGACGAGTCCGACCATTGCCGCGACGAGCGCATCCTGGGACGCACGCGGCGTGAACGTGTGGTCGCTGCCTTCGAAGAGAGCCACGCCGATCGCGCCGCGCGCGACGAGTGCGGCGACCATGCGCCCGCCTTGCTCCGAGAGCAGATCATGGCCGGGATCGCCTTCGGCGAACAGGAAATCGACCCGCACGCCTCGCCGGACGAGGGCGCGCAGATCGCCCGCGAGATCGTGCCGCATCGGAACGTGCAGCAGGCGCAGCAGGCCGACGCCACGGGCGCGTGCGAGCATCGAGGCACGCCGTGCGACCACGCGCAGGGCCGCCACGACGTCGACCCGACCACGCAGGAGCTTGCGCCACCCGCTCCATGTGCGCAGCAGCGCTCGATAGCGTGCGGCTTCGCCGATCACGCGCGCGACCGGCAACGGCGGCGGCATGCCGGCAATCGGACGGAACGTGAGCGGATTGATCGCGATGACCGCATCAAAAGGCGTGCCGTCGAACGCGGCCTGCAGCGCATGGAACGCCCCCGCGCAGACACCCGCCACGGTCACGTGCGGCGCACCGAGCCCGCGCGCCATAGCGACTGCGGCGGCGACATCCGCGGTTGCAGCGACGCCGGGATACACGGTGCCGGCTTCGACGCCGTCGGCTGGCGGGCTGTCGCCGAGACCACGCAAGTCGATGCGCAGCACGAGCGTGCCGCGCGAGGCGAGCTGGCGCGCGAGGCGTACGTGCAGGCGGTTCGGCCCGATGCGCGGCGTCGCACCCGCGTTGAGCAGCACGAGCGCAGCGCGTGGCGTAGCCGCGGGCAGCGTGGCGACACCGCGTGCGCCCGAGGCGAGCGTGACAGGCGCTTCCCGCAGGGCATCGATACGCGCACCCGTCGACTCCCTGCACACCGGCGCGCCGTCGTGTGCGCTGCGCTCGTCGTGCACCGTCATGCCCTTGCGGGCGAAGGCGACGACGGCGTCGAGCAGCCGCTCGGGCACCGTCGAGCGATGCGGATCGAGCATCATCTCGGTATAGCCGTCGAACACGCGCTGCTCGACGTGCGCGCCGAGCACGCCGAGCTGCACGGGCCAGGCGGTCGATGCCGCCAGGTCCGCGCGCTCGAGCACGAGCACGTCGGGAGCCGGCGCGGGTGCCGGCAGCGCAGCGAGATCGAGGCGCTCGAGCGCGGCATGCGTGTCGGGCGTGATCGCGAAACCGATGAGTTCGCCGAGCGGCTCGCCCTCCCGCGGCGCGGCGAGCGGCAGGCCGAGTGCGCGCTGCAGCATGCGCGACTCGCGCAGGAAGCGCTTGCCCTGCACGACCGGCGCGATCGCGACGAGGCCGACGACATCGTCGCGCAGGCGTGCCGCGAGCACGGCCCAGGCCGCGCCGAGCCGCAGGCCTGCGAGCACGAGGCGTGTGGCGCCTTCCGCGCGCGCGCGGTCGCAGCCCTTGCCGACGCTCGCGACCCAGGCGTCGATGCGTGCGTCGTCGAGGTCGTCGCCCGCGCTGTCGCCCGTGCCGTCGGGATCGACCCGCAACGCGAGCAAACCCGACTCGGCAGCCAACTCGGCGAGCCGGCGCAGCGTGCGGTGCGCACAGATCGCCTCGTAACCGAACGGCGGCACGATCACGAGCGCGGTGTCGCCCGCGACCGCGGGCCTGTGCAGCCACGCGAACGTCGCGCGCGTGTCGTCACCGAGCCACACGGGCTGCGCCTCGGGGACCGTGGCGATGCTCACGCGAGCGTGAACCGGGTACGCGTACGCGCATTGAGCGCCGAGGCCACGCCGCGAAACGGTGCTGCGGGATCGACGCCTGCGACGGCATGCAACACGATCTCGCGTGACTGTCCCGGTGCGAGATGGAAATCGTCGTCGGAGGGCACGTGGCCGGGCACGTCGAGCATCACCGACTGCGCGAACATGCGCGCGGACACGGCGAGCACGATCTCGTCACCGCGGCGCCGCGCCTCGACCGCGAGGCCTACGTCGTCGCGCACCGAGAATCCCATGCCGTCCGGGAACGCGAACGTGTCCGAGAGCAGCACGTCGTCACGCACGAGCGCGACATGCACGACGTCGGCGACCGGTGGCCCGAAGCGGTATGCGTACGCGAGGTCGACGAAGGTGTCGAACAGGGCTGCCGCGGCGAGCTCGATCGATGCATGCGCAGGCACCTCGACGTCGCTGCCGGCACGTCCCGCGACGATGCCGCCGTCGCGATGGAGCGTGACCGCGACGCGTGCGCGCAACGGCTCGGGACCATCGTTGTGCACGTGGATCGCGAGACCGTCGAGTCCTTCGTCGGTGATCGTCACGGCGACCGGTGCGAGCACGCGGCGCAGCGCATGCAGGCAGGTCTTGGGACGACCCAGCGCATCGACGAGACCCCAGCCGGCACCGGGCCAGAGATCGTGCAGGAACCAGACGAGCGCGCCCTGGGTGCGCGAGCGCGCACGGCGCCACTCGGCGAACGTGCGCGCCATGACATCGCCCGTCGCGGCGCGACCGAGCGCGAGGTAGCGCTCGTGGTCGCGTGCGCGCAGCGCCGCGGCGTCGACACCGTACAGCGCCTCGACATAGTGGTCGCGCACGTCGTCGAAATCCCAGCCGGCGCCAAGGTCGCGCGGCACGCGCGCGGCCCAGCGCGGATCGGGCGCGCGCACCGCACCGCCGGCCGGCAGTGCAGCGTCGGCCGGCACGTTCGCGAACGCGAGGCACTCGCTCGCGAACGCGGGCGCGCCACGGCGCGCATCATCCAGGCCGCGTCGGTAGGCACCGACGCCGTAGTACGAGGTGACGCCGTCCGAGGCCTGCGGGAACGCACCGCCGTGCGTGCTCGACGGCACGTAGACGTGACCGCGCGCGATCACCGGCAGCGCGAGATGCTCATGGAACAGTGCCGGCGTCCATGCCTCGCGCGGTGCGCCGGACATCGCCGCCTGCTGAGCCACCTCGCTGTTGCCGCAGACGATCGCGACGCTCGGGCGTGCCTGCAGGCGATCGAGCAGCTGGCGCGTCTCGCGGCGCGCCTCCTCGACGAAGGCCTCGTCGTCGGGATAGTCCATGTTCGCGAACATGAGGTCCTGCCAGAGCAGGATGCCGTGACGGTCGAGTGCGTCGTGGAATGCGTCGTTCTCGTACACGGTCGCGCCCGACACGCGCAGCATGTTGAAGCCGGCGTCGCGCACGCGGCGCACGGCCGCTTCGATGGCCTCGTCCGTGGCATCGAGCGTGACCACGTCGAGCGGCGTCCAGCACGCGCCGCGACAGAACACCGGCACGTCGTTGACGCGCAGCGCGAAGCCACCGTCGCTGCGGTCGACCGTGATCGTGCGGAAACCCGTCGCACCGAGCTCGAGGCGCTCGTCGACGCCGTCGCGCACGGCCTCGACATGCAGGTCGTACAGCGCGGGCTCGCCGTGCGTGTGCGGCCACCAGCGTTCGACGCCGGCGATGCGCGCCTCGCCGCGCCAGGTCGTGCCGTCCCATTGCAGATCGACCGCGCTGCGATGCGCGCGTCGCGTCACGACGATCGTGGCCTGCGTGGTCCCTGCGGCGAGCGCGATCGCGACATCGACGATGCCGTCGACGTCCTCGAGGCGCGCCTCGACGTGTACGCCGCCGGCGCGGCCTTCGGCCGGCTCGAGCCAGACCTCGCGCCACGGCCCGACCGCGGGACACGGTGGCGACCATCCCGGCGTGCGCCCGAGCAGGCTCGTACGGAACGCACGCAGGTTCTGCTCGACGAGCATCGGCACGCGCCAGCGCGGGCGCGCACGGCGCTGTGCCAGTTCCGGCGCGAGTGCGCGGCAACGCAGGAGCAGTTCGTGCGTACCGTCGAGATCGAGCTCGATCTCGTGGGCGAGGCACATGTTGGCGCTCGACAGCAGCGGCTCGCCGTCGAGCCACGCCTCGGCCAGCGTCGCGAGGCCGTCGAAGCCGAGCACGAAGCGTCCGTGCGAAGGCGGCAGGCACACGCGCCACCAAGCGTCGAGCGCATCGAAGGCGAGCGGCGTGTCCCAGGACCAGCGGCCCGCTTCACGCAGCGCGCCCGCGGCGGTGCCGGGCACCTGCGCGGGCAGCCAGTCGAGCGCGTCGATCGTCTCGCGCGGCGTGCCGGCCGGTGCGAGCGCCAACGTCCAGCCGTCGCGCAGCGGCGCGCGACGGGCGGCGGCGACGGCGCGCCCGGCGCTCACTGCGGCGCGAGCGAATCCACCGCGTCGCGGATCGCGGCGATGCTTTCGAACACGCTGCGCTTGAGCAGGTGGTCGGGGAACTCGATGTCGAACGCGCCCTCGAGCGCGAGCATGACGTTGACGCTCGCGTGCGAGGTCATGCCGGCCTGGTAGAGGTCGGCGTTCTCGTCGAGTGCGGACGCGTCGGCGTCGAGGCGGCCGTGCTCGGCGAGGATCGTGCGGATGCGTTGCGTCGTGCTCATGGGGTCGTCGGTGATGTCGGGTGGGAGGCGGCCCAGGTCGCGAGCGCGTCGTGCGCATGCTGCCATGCGTCGATCCACGTCGCGAACAAGGCCTCGGTGTCGGGCGTGCGCTTCGCGTTGACCGCACGCGCGGCCTTGAGGATGAAGGCCTGCGCGCCGGTCGAGAGGATCTCGAACGCGTCGGCGGCCGTGGCGAGGCGCACGTCGGCATGCTCGTGCCCGTGCAGCCAGCGCAGGTGCATCGCGGCGAGTTCGGCAGACGAGCCGAGCTGGCGCAGCGTCGCGAACGCCCAGGCGTGGTAGTGCTCGAGGCCGCGCGCCTGCAGGTCGGGAAGCTCGCGCGTGAAGCGCGCGGTGAAGCGTGCGACCGGATTCGTCGCCGGCATGCGCGCGACGTGCCGGACGAGCATGCCGGCGGCCTGCGTCGCGAGCGTCGCCGCATCGGCGTCGCGCAGACGATCGATGCGCACGAGCTCGGCGTACAGCGGCAGCGCGCCGGATTCGTCGCGCGTGCGGAACGTGTTCTCGAAATCCTCGCCGTCGAGCTCGAAGTAGCCGGCGTTGTGGAAGTAGCCGAGGCGGCGCGCTTCGGTGTCGACGTCGGCGAGCACGATCGTCGTCTTGACGTGGTTCCTGCGGTAGTCGGTGCCCGAGGTGTCGGGCAGCCACCACGCATCGGCTTCGGTCGCGATGAGCTTGCCCGCGCCGAGGTGCTCGATCGCGTGGTCGAGCAGCGGCCGCCAGCACGTCATCTCGCCGAGCTCGACGCCGTACAGGCGCTGCAGGTCGTCGTGCGACGGCTTGTAGAACGACCACTGGTCGCCTTCGAAGTCGATCGCGATCGTGCCGCCGAGCATCGCGAGCGGCTCGCGGCCGAGCGCGTGCAGCAGCTCGATGCAGACGTCGACGTAGCAGTTCTTCTCGAGCCAGACGCTCGGCGGCTGGTGCGTCGCATGACGCACGTGGCCGGTCGCGTCGACCTCGAGGGCGCGTACGCGCATCAGGGCCACAGCACGTCGCGGACCGCCGCGGGCCACTGCGCGGGGTCGAAGCCGTGGGCCTGGAACAAGGCCATCGCGATGCGTTCGAGGCCGAAGCCGAGGCAGGCGGTGTTGGCGATGGCGCCGTCGGCGGCATGGATGCCGAACACGGTCGCGAACTTGTCCTGGTGCCAGTTGAACGAGCAGATCGCGGTCGGCGCGGCTTCCGAGATCACCGGCACGAGCACCTCGAACTTGAGCTGCTGCTCGCGCTGGTTGACCGCGAGCAGGCGGCCGCCCTTGCCGAAGAACGGATCGTTGGCGATGTCGGAGCGCACCGGCAGCTCCAGCGCACGCAGCAGGCCAAGCGCGCGCTCGAGCCAGTCGTTGCGCCAGGTCACGACCTGGTCGGGCGTGCCCGCGCGGATGTACTCGCGCATGCGGAACGACTGCAGGCGCGTCGGCTCGTCGGAAGGCTCGTGGCGGAACACCCAGCCCAGCGAGGTCGCGAGCCGCCCCTCGGGTGACAGCGTGCCCGCGAACGTCGGGTACACCGGATAGCAGACCGCCGGCGTGAGCATCACGTCGGTCATGCCGAGGCGATCGCTCCAGGGCTCGCCGGCATGGATGCAGGCACACAGCGCGCGCGCCTCGAGCTCGCTGCCGAAGAAGCTGTGCACGGCGCCGGCGAGCTGCGGGAAACTCTCCATGTAGCCGGTGCGCTCGACCAGCGCGCGCGGCAGCGTCGGCGGGAAGTGCACCTCCTCGGCGCCGTCGTCCTGCGCGAGGCGACGCACGGCGGCGTCGAACGCGGTGACCACGCCCTCGAACACCGCGCTGCGGCCGATCACGCCGCGCACGCCGCTCGGCACGACCAGGCCGTGCCGGCGCAGGCCTTCGGCGAATGCCGCAGCGTCGTACGCGGTCGCGGGCATGGTCAGTCGTCCTTGTAGACGAGCAGCATCGAGGCGTTCTTCGCGGCGATGCGTTCGTTGGAGATCATGAGCGAGGCCGACAGCGTGTCGCGGTAGTGGCGACCGACGCTGAAAGGCGTGTCGTTGCGGAAGCCGAGGATGCCGATCACCTGCAGCGCCTCGTGGACGAGCTGCGGCGCCTTCTCCGAGCACGCCATCTTGAGCTCGTTCATGCGCAGCGCCCAGCCGATCGAGGTGAGCTGGTCGTGCTGCGCCGCCATCGGCGTCGCGGCGATCTCGTCGAACGCGCGCGCACAGCCTTCCCAATGGTGGCGCATCGCCTGCAGCTGGGCGTGGGCACGCGCGAGGCGCGGTGCGCCGGCCGGCACCACGCCGGGCTTGCGGCGTGCCTCACCGCGCACGAAACGCGCGGCACGGTCGAGTGCATCGGCAGCGATGCCCCACCACAGCGCCGACCACAGGATGTGCGAGTACGGCACCATCGTCAGCGCCGAGGCGTCGCCGAAAGCACCGGGCACGATCTGCGCAGCGCTGCCGCTGCCCTTGAACTTCGCACCCGGGCTGCAGGTGCCGCGCATGCCGAGCGTGTCCCACTGGCCGACTTCGGCGAGCGTGTACTGGCCCTTGGTGAACAGCACGAGCACCTGATCGCCCGACGCCGCATCGGCGGCGCGGCGGCAGGTCACGAGCTGGGCGTCGGCGTGCTCGCCGTAGGAAATCGTCGTCGCGTCCTTGGCGAGCGTCATCGCGTCGCCGTCGACATCGACCGCGCAGACGCTGGTACGGGTGTCGCCGAACGTGCCGTTCTCGGAGGTGATCGAGGCGACGAGTTGCTGGCGCCCGACGAGGTCATCGCGCAGGAACGCGTCGAAGTAAGGCGTGCTGGCACCGTGCCGCGCGAGGCAGGCCACCTGAATGTGGTGCATCGCGAGGATCATGCCCGAGGCCGAGCAACCCCTCGCGAGGGCCGCGCACTGGCGACCGAGCTCGGTCATGCCGGCACCGGCGCCGCCGTGACTCGCCGGCACCGCGGCCGACAGCAGGCCGGCCGCGCGCAACGCGTCGATGGATTCGATGGGGAAACGGGCCCGAGCGTCGACGTCGGCCGCGTGCGGTGCCGCGATGTCGCGCGCGATCGCCTCGGTGGACGCGACGAGCGCGCCCGACGCCGCACCCGGATGGTCGTTCATGGGAAGCCTGCCTCGCAGTGCTCGCGGCGTCGGATCGATACGGGTGCGGATTTGTTGCGAATCATCCTCGATTCGTGAACCGCGTTCCAGATCCCGCGCGATGCTCAGGCGCCGGGCAGGTCGCCGGCCATGCGCACGAGTTCCTCGACCACCTGGGCGCGTTCGTCCGCGGTCATCGAGCACAGCTCGAACACCTCGCAGAAGAACAGGCCGTCCAGCGCGAGCGACACGGCCGCCGCACGCGGGAACGCGACGCCGGCCTTGCGCAACTCCTCGAAGTGTCGGCGTTCGTAGTGGCGCGGGCGTTCGAGCAGGGCCGGGAAGTTCGCCGCCGCGGCAAGGAACGATCGCGCGGCCGCCGGCTCGTGCGCCTCGTCCTTCGCGCATTCGATCTGCGCCTCGATGTAGGCGCGCAGATAGCCCGCCGGTGTGTCGGGATGACGGGTGCGCGCCTCGGCGAGCACGGCCTCGTGCATGTCGAGGTGGTGATCGACCATGCCCTTGAGCAGCGCTTCCTTGCTCGCGAAGTGATAGAGCAGCCCGCCCTTGCTGACGCCCGCCGCGGCGGCGACCGCATCGAGGGTCAGGTTCGCCGCGCCGACGTCGCGGATGACCTGTTCGGCCGCCTCGAGGATGCGGTGGCGGGCACTGGGGCGGGCTTTGGCGGGCATGGGGTCGAGGGTTGACGAGGTCGGGGCGATTATAGACTATACCGTCCGGACGGTTTAGACGACGACGCCGCGATGAACGCACGTACCCGCACCACCACGCTGATTCCCCTGCCCTTGCCGCGCACGCCGGCGATCAACGCCGAAGGCATCGCCTCCGACTTCGCAGCCGCGGCCTGGATCCAGGAGTTCGTGGACCTGAGCCAGCAGGCGATCGCCGAGGTCGACGACGAGGACATGCGCCGGCACTACGAGGACGAGCTGTTGCGCCGCGTGCCCTACCTGCGCGCCGCAGGCGTTTTCGAGGTGTTCCAGGTCGCCCATCCGGCGTTGCGCGCGATGATCGAGGACCACGCGCGCGGCTGAGACTTCGCGATCGGCGACAGCGCCCGGCGCGGCTGGCCGACCGCCCCACGGCAGCACGCCTCCCCGCCCACCCGCGCCTCGAGGCCCGCAGCCCGCGCGTACAATGCGCGCCCCACCGCTGCCGGAGCGCCTGCCGTGCGCATCTGCGTCTACTGCGCCTCCAGCCAGGAGTGCGATCCGCTCCATCACGAGACCGCGTATCGCGTCGGCCAGCTGCTCGCCGAGGCCGGGTGCACGGTCGTCTACGGCGGCGGCTCGGCCGGATCGATGGGCGCGGTCGCGAACGGTGCGCTCGCCGCAGGCGGCGAAGTCGTCGGCATCCTGCCGCGCTTCATGGCCGACCTCGAATGGGGCCATCCGGGCCTCACGCGGCTCGAACTCGTCGAGGACATGCGCGAGCGCAAGCACCGCCTGCTGACCGGATCCGACGCGGTCATCGCGCTGCCGGGTGGCTGCGGCACGCTCGAGGAACTGTTCGAGGCGATCACGCTCAAGCGGCTCGGGCTGTACTTCAACCCGATCCTGCTGCTCGACACGCAGGGCTTCTATCGTCCCCTGCAGACCTTCATGGAGCAGGTCATCGACCAGCGTTTCATGAACACCGAACACCTCGCGATGTGGCAGCTCGTCGAGCAGCCCGAACAGCTGCTCCCGACGATCCGCGCGACGCCGCGCTGGCGCGAGGACGCACGCGAGATCGCGGTGGTGAGGCGCTGACCGGGGCGAGGTGAAGCGCGGGACGCCAGCACGCAGGCTGCGTGTCGAGACCGCTGCCGCGTCACGCTCCACGGCGGAATCGCCTGCGGCGGTTCCGCCCTACCCGTTACCCGTCGAAACGATGCGGAACAGGCGTGCTCCGGTAGGGCGGAACCCGCGCAGCGGATTCCGCCGTCAGGCGGAGTGATGCGTGCATCATCGTGCGCAAACCTGTCGCGGCGGCACCAGTCTGCACGCTTGGGAGCATGACGCAGCGACACGCTCCACGGCGGAATCGCCTTCGGCGGTTCCGCCCTACCCGCAACACGCCGAAACAATGCGGAACAGGCGTGCTCCGGTAGGGCGGAACCCGCGAAGCGGATTCCGCCGGTAAGCAGGACTCAATCGAAGTCGCGCGACGTGCCGGTGAGCTCGCGCACGCCGCTGTCGCCGTCGCCGAAGCCGTCGCCGTCGGACTCCGCCTCGGCGGCCGGTGCGCTGCCGTCACCGTCGTTGCGGGCGCTGCGGTCGGCGGCCTTGTCCCAGCGCGACTTGATCGGGTTGACCGCTTCGGCGGCATCGACCTCGAGCAGCAGGCTCGCGCGGCGATCCTCGGGAAGATCGGTCCAGTGGCAGTCGTCGATCGCACCGGCCATCGCATAGAGCAGGTTGAGGCTCGGGCGGAAACCCGCGCGCTTGACCTTCATGAACGCCTCGACCGGGCCGACGCGCACGAGGTCCTCGTGCGTGCGCACGCCGACCTGACGCAGCCACGCGGCCGATTTCGGGCCGACGTTGCGGATCTTCACATCACGACTCATGCGCTGGTCTCCCCATGCGGTGCCGCGGCGAGCGCGTCGAGGAACACGCGGCAGAGTGCTTCCATGCCGGCGCGATCGTCCTCGTCGAAACGCGCGGGCAGCGGGCTGTCGACATCCCATACGCCGACGAGGCGATCGCCGGCCACGAGCGGCACGACGATCTCCGAACGCGAGGCCGCGTCGCAGGCGATGTGGCCCGGGAATGCGTGCACGTCGGCCACGAGCTGCGTCTCGCGCGTGGCCGCGGCCGTACCGCAGACGCCCTTGCCGATCGCGATGCGCACGCAGGCGGGCTTGCCCTGGAACGGGCCGACGACGAGCTCGCGGCCGTCGAAGAAATAGAACCCGCACCAGTTGATGTCGGGCAACGCGTGCCACGCGAGTGCGGCGAAGTTGGCCGCATTGGCGATGCGGTCCGGTTCGCCATGCAACAGCCCGCGCGCCTGGTCGGCGAGCTCGGCGTAGAAGCCGGCCTTGTCGGCGGCGGTGATCGGGGCGGCGTCGAACGACATCGGCGGCACGGCACGGGACGGAAACGCGGATTCTACCCGTCAATCGCCGGGATGGACGACTGCGTCACCGTTTGGCGGCCGCGTCCGCGTCCACGATCGGGGTTCCGTGCCGCTCCACGAGGAACCCCTGATGCCGCATCCCGTCCCGTCACGCCCGCACCTGCTGCTCGCCGCAGGCATCGCACTCGCCCTCGGCCTGCCCGCCTTCCCCGCCACCTCCCACGCCGCCGGCGCCAGTGAAGCACGCGCCGCCGCGCGCCATGCCCTGCGGATGGAGAACCGCCGCCAGCGCAACGCCGGCATCGCCATCACCGCAACGCAACGCCCCGTCGGTACCCGCGCGATCCTGCCCGTCACGAGCTGCGCCGACGACGGCGGCGCCGGCACGCTGCGCAGCGTGCTCTACGCCGCGAACGAGGGCGACACGGTCGACCTCTCCGCACTGACCTGCGGCACGATCACGCTGACCCAGGGCGAGATCGACATCAGCGTGCTCGGCGACGAGCAGGTCAACGACATCACGATCGTCGGCCCGGGCCGCGACCTGCTGACGATCGACGCCAACAACGATCGCTTCATCTACCACGGCGATTTCCAGACCGGCCTCGCCCAGCTGCGCATCCGCGACCTCACGATCGCCAACGGCCTCTACACGCACGGCCTCGCGAGCTGCATCGACACCTCTGGCGATGCCGAACTCACGCGCGTGACGATCACCGGCTGCCGCGCCAGCGGTGGTTCGCCACTGACCTTCGGCGGCGCCGTGAGCGTGTCGGGTGACCTCGCGATGGTCGACAGCACGATCACCGGCTCGTCGAGCACGGCCGCAGGCAACGCGGTCGCGATCGGCGGCGGCGCCTACGTCTCGGGCGACCTCAGCCTCGTCGACAGCACGATCTCCGGCAACAGCGTCACCGCGGTCACGGCCGGCGACGGCGAGTACTACCTGACCGCCGGCGGCGGTGCCTACGTGCGCGGCGCGCTCACGGCACGCAACAGCACGGTCAGCGGCAACACGATCAACGCGACGGGGGCCTCGCAGGACGGCATCGGCGCGGGAATCTACGTGCGCGCCGAAACCGACATCGAAGGCACCACGTTCGACGCCAACACCGCCGACGGCGCCGGCGGCGGCCTCTACAAGGACGTCTACAGCGTGTTCGGCGATCCGGGCACGCTGCTCGAGGTGCGCAACAGCACATTCTCGGGCAACACCGCGCTGCGCGGCGCCGGCTTGGTCGCGAAGCGTCCGACCACGCTCGCCAACAGCACGATCGCGTTCAACACGGGAGCCGAAGGCGCCGGCGGCGCGCTGTTCACGGGCGACATGGCGACCACGCTCGACCTGCAGAGCGTGATCATCGCGTCCAACAGCGCCGGCAGCGGCGCGACGCTCGCACCCGATCTTTCCGCCACGGGTCCACTCGCCGTGACCGGCGCGAACAACCTCGTCATGAACGCCGGCACGCTCGCGCTGCCGGCCGGCACGCTCACCGCCGATCCGCAGCTCGCGCCGCTCGCCGACAACGGTGGCCGCACGCGCACGCACGCGATCGACTCGGACAGCCTCGCGTTCGATTCCGGCAACAATGCGGCCGCCCTCGCCACCGACCAGCGCGGCAGCGCGCGCGTGGTCGGCGCAGCCGCCGACATCGGCGCCTTCGAGTGGATGAGCGACGTGATCTTCGCCGACGGCTTCGACCCGGCCGCAGCCAACGTCACCTACCGGTACGACGACGGCGACGGCGACACCAATCAAGGCCCGCCCTCGTCGTTCAGTCCCGACATGCTGTGGGGCAACTACTACACGACGCAGCCCGGCGGCACGGTCATCACGCGCATCGAGGTCGCATTCGGGCCGACGTTCCCCTCGCTCGCGAACGGCCCGGTGACGTTCTGGCTGCTCGACGATCCCGATGCCGACGGCGATCCACGCAACGCGATCCTGCTGACCAGCGTGCAGGGCACGCCCGACGTGTTCAACGACACGTTCTTCAGCGTGACGATCCCGCCGACCGCGGTCAGCGGCGCGTTCTTCGTCGGCGCGAGCGCCAAGCTCGCGGGCGGCGTCGACAGGCCCGCGCGCGTCGACCGCGATGCTCCCGGAACGAACTCGTGGTTCTTCTACGCGCCCGAGATCGCCGACGTGATCGACGATCTGAACTCGGCGCCGTTCGGCGCGCAGAACACGAGCCCGACCAACCCGCTGCCCGGTGCGTTCATGGTGCGCGCGATCGGAACGTCGCCCTGACGCACTGCTACCCGGGGAAAATGCGCACACCGCAACGGAGCTGTTGCACGGTGTAACCGGCGTGCCGCGGCGCGCGACTTCACAGGCTCGACGCGTCCTCCCGAAGCGGCGTTGCGCTCGAGCCCCTCTCCCTCCGGGAGAGGGGTTGGGGAGAGGGTGCGGGATCGTGACCACGTCGGATCATCGTCGCGATCCCGGACCCTCATCCGGCCCTGCGGGCCACCCCGTATCGGAGTACGGGGCAGGCTCTTCTCCCGGTGGGAGAAGGGAAACGACGCGCGTCATGTCGAGCTGCCGCAAGAACGACTTGGCATCCCGGGATTCGTCGTCGGAAGCCTGACGCGGCAACGCTCTGCAGCCTTCGCTTCGAACTTTCCCCGGACAGCAGTGCACCCTGAAGGCATTCGCGCCGGCATGCTGCCCGCGTGGCGGCGTGGCGGCGTGCCGGCGTGGACATGACCGCGGCCGCGCGGCGCCCGCATAATCGGCGCCTCGCCGACACGACGCGCCCGATGCCGCATACGCCCCCCGTTCCCCTCGAAGCCCGCGTGCGCGGCGAGGACGGCTTCCGCAACCGCGGCGCCGAAGTCACGCGCATGGAAGCATTCCTCGATGCGGCCTTCGCGTTCGCGGTGACCCTCATGGTGATCTCGATCGACGAGATCCCGAAGAGCCGCGACGAGCTCATGGCCGCGCTCAAGTCGGTGCCCGCATTCGGCGCGAGCTTCCTGCTCATCGCACTGTTCTGGCGCGGCCATGCCGACTGGAGCCGACGCTACGGCATCAACGACCGCGCGAGCCAGCGCCACGGCCTGCTGCTCGTGTTCCTCGTGCTGGTCTTCATCTACCCGCTGCGCATGGTGTTCGGCGCGTTCTTCGACTGGGCCACCGGCGGCTGGCTGCCGGCCAACCTGCGCATGGGCTCGGCCGACGACGTGCGCTTCCTGTTCGTGGTGTTCGCGATCGCGTTCGGCTCGATGGGCGGCGTGCTGCTCATGCTGCACGTGCATGCCTGGCGCGTGCGCGGCACGCTCGCACTCGATGCGCTCGAGACCGTGCTGACGCGCCTCGCGGTCGTGCGCTGGTCGATGATCCCCCTGTTCGCACTCGTCTCGCTGGCACTCGCGGCGTGGATGCCGGTGATCCCGGGCCATACCTGGACGCTGGCCCTGCCCGGCTGCGTGTTCTTCGGCCTGCACATCACCCAGGTCGCGCTGCGCCTGCGCGAGAACCGTCTCGTCGCGCAGCTCGCGCCGCAGGTCACACGATGAAACCGCTGTTCGTCACCGGCACCGACACCGGCATCGGCAAGACCCACGTGTCCTGCCGCATCGTCTCGACGCTGCGCCGCGAAGGCCTCGACGCAGTCGGCATGAAACCGGTCGCGAGCGGCTGCCGCGCCACGCCGGAAGGCCTGCGCAACGAGGATGCGGAAGCGCTGATCGCGGCGTCGCGCTGGACCGGCGCCTACGAGACCATCAATCCGCTCGCGTTCGCCGATCCGATCGCACCGCACATCGCCGCGGCCGATGCCGGCACCGCGATCACGCTCGCGCCGATCGGTGCGGCCTACGCGTTGCTCGCCGCCGCGCGCGCACCGGTCGTCGTCGAAGGCGTCGGCGGCTGGCTCGCACCGTTGTCGGACACGCTCATGCAGGCCGACCTCGCACGCGTATTCGGGCTCGACGTGGTGCTCGTCGTCGGCATGCGCCTGGGCTGCCTCAACCACGCGTTGCTGACCGCGCGCGCGATCGTCGAGGACGGCTGCCGACTCGCGGGATGGATCGCGAACCGCGTCGACGCCGACATGCCGCGCTTCGACGAGAACCTCGCCACGCTGCGCGCGCGCCTCGCCGCACCGCTGCTCGGCGTCGTCGCGCACGGCGCCGACGCCACCGACACGCTCGACCTCGCGCCGCTGCGACGCTGAACCCGCGCTGCGCGGTCGTCGTCTGACCGCGACCTGACCATGCATCGGCGCACGCCGTCTCACCGCGCGCCTCGCGCACTAGACTCCTCGCACCCCGCAAGGAGACACGCATGGCCCAGCGCTTCTACATCTCGATCGACGACCTGACCCGCGCGCGCGGCGAGCACACGTCGCTGTCGTTCACGGGCGACTCGCCTGCCTCGCTCGCCGCGGCGTTGCAGGCCGCCTTGCGCGAGCCCGCGCTGTGGCAGCGCTGGCGCGACCTCCAGGACGATCCCGACGAGGTCGATCCGTCCACTGGTGCGACCGATCCGTCCGCGAGCGTGACCGGCGAACTCGTCGACTCGCGTGGCGAACTGGTCGTGACGACGTCGCTGCCGCACGCGATCGTCAAGCACCGCCTCGACCTGCTCGCGGGTCGCTCGTGGACGCTGCGCGACGTCAAGGGCGCGTGACGTCCACCGCGGCGCGCGCGCCCATCGGTGCGCGCGTCGCCAGCCACACGCCGACCGCGGCGCAGGCGAAGCCGGCCAGCTTCAAGGCCGTGAGGTGCTCGCCGAGCACGACATGCCCCATCACGGCAGTGACCGCGGGCATCAGGAAGAACAGCGACGCGACCGCGCTTGCCGCGCCGCGCCGGATCAGCACGAACAGCAGCGCGAAGCCGCCCACCGAGTTGACGACCACGAGCCACGCGAGCGGCACGAAGAACGCGCGCGTGGCCTCGAAATGGAAGTGCTCGAGCGCGAGCGCGAACGGCAGCAGCACGAGCGTCGCGGCGAGGTTCTGCGTGGCGAGGCCGACGCGCAGGTCGATCGTCGACGCATGGCGCTTCTGGTACAGCGTGCCGGCGCTGATACCGACGAGGCCCGCGAGCAGCGCGATCCAGGCCGGCCACGGCGTCGCGCCATCGATGCGGTCGGCGACCACGAGCAGCACGCCGCCGAAGCCGATTGCGAGACCGAGCCATTGGCGCGCGGCGAGGCGCTCGCTGCCCGCGGCGACCGCGATCACCGCGACGAGCAGCGGCATCGCGCCGATCACGAGCGCGGCGACGCCGGCCGTCGCGCCCCAGCGCAGGCCGAGGTAGACGCCGCCGAACTGCAGCGCGAGCGTGAGCACGCCGACCACCGCGCTGTGCATGAGTGCACGCCGAGGGCCCAAGGCCACGCGCGCACCGACGGCAAGCCCGCCGAACACGAGCGCCGACAACGCAAAGCGCCAGACCAGCGCCGTAAACGCGCCCGCATGCGTCACCGCGAGCTTGCCGGCGAGGTAGCCCGTGCACCACACCAGCACGAACGACAGGCCCGTCGCGGACAGGGCCGGATTCGGGGCGGACACGGCATCACGGCTCACGGGGAACGATCCTGACCGGCGCACGGCGCGCCATCCCGCACCGTAGCCTGCGCCCGCGCGCGCGGCCATCCGCCGATGGTCGAGCCTCCGGGACTTCCTTCCCGGGCGGCGCGGCCCCGAGTCGCCTACGATGGCGGTTTGACCATGCTCCGGGGAGCCCCATGATCTCGATGCGTCCGTTGTCCGCCGCGCTGCTCGCGGCCCTGTTCGTGCCGTCGCTGGCGCTCGCCGCCGACAAGAAGAAGGACGAGGCGCCCAAGTGGGACGTCGAGACCGCCCACGGCAAGAGCGCCAAGACCGTGCGCTTCTCGGTCGAGGAAGGCACCTGGATGGACCTCGACGTCAGCCCCGACGGCAGGACGATCGCGTTCAGCCTGCTCGGCGACCTCTACGTGCTGCCGATCGAGGGCGGCACCGCCAAGCGCGTGACGCGCGGCGCGGCGTGGGACGTGCAGCCGCGCTTCTCGCCGGACGGCCGCGAGCTCGCCTTCACCTCCGACCGCGGTGGCGGCAACAACGTCTGGCGCGTGCCGGTCGGTGGCGGTACCGCGACCCAGGTCTCGAAGGAAGACTTCCGCCTGCTCAACAACCCGTCGTGGACGCCGGACGGCCAGTACCTCGTCGCGCGCAAGCACTTCACCGGGCAGCGCTCGCTCGGCGCGGGCGAGCTCTGGATGTACCACCGCAGCGGCGGCAACGGCCTGCAGCTGACCAAGCAGAAGAACGACCAGCAGGATCTCGGCGAGCCGGCCGTGAGCAAGGACGGCCGCTACGTCTATTACTCCGAGGACGTCACCGCGGGTCCGTTCTTCCAGTACAACAAGAACCCGCACGACACGATCTACGCGATCAAGCGCCTCGACCGCGAGACCGGCGAGACCGAGACCGTCGTCGGCACGCCCGGCGGCGCGGTGCGTCCGCAGCCCTCGCCCGACGGCAAGTCGCTCGCCTTCGTCAAGCGCGTGCGCGAGAAGAGCGTGCTCGAGGTGCAGGATCTCGACAGCGGCAAGGTGCGCCCGCTGTGGGACGGCCTCTCGCACGACCTCCAGGAAGCCTGGGCGATCTTCGGCCCGTACGCGAACTTCGCCTGGACGCCCGATTCGAAGCACATCGTGATCTGGGCCAAGGGCAAACTGTGGCGCGTCGACGCCGCGACCGGCGCGCCGACCGCGATCGCGTTCAAGGCCGATGTCGAGCAGACGCTCGCGCAGCCGCTGCGTTTCGAGCAGTCGATCGAGAAGGGCACGTTCGAGCCGAAGATGATCCGCGACGTCGCCACGAGCCCGGATGGCCGCACGCTCGTGTTCCACGCGCTCGGCCACCTCTACACGAAGACCTTGCCGAACGGCGCGCCGCAGCGCCTGACCAGTGACACCTCGCGCTTCGAATACCAGCCCTCCTTCAGCGCCGACGGCCGCAAGCTGCTCTACACGACGTGGTCGGATGCCGGCCAGGGCGCGATCGTCGAGCGCGACCTCGCCAGCGGCCAGGTGCGCACGCTGACCACGAAGCCGGGCTTCTACTACGGCCCGAAGTACTCGCGCGACGGCGCGCGCGTCGTCTACGCCAAGACCTCGGGATCGTCGCTGACCGGCAACCTCAACGCGGGCGAGGAAGGCATCTACGTGATGCCCGCGAGCGGCGGCGACGCGCGACGCGTGGCCAAGTCGGGCGGCGAGCCGCAGTTCACCGCCGACGGCAAGCGCGTCACGTTCCTGACCGGCGGCGGCCTCAAGAAGAAGCTGCAGAGCGTGTCGATCGACGGCAGCGAGCCGCGCGACGTGTTCGACCTCAAGTACGTCGATTTCGTCAGCATCAGCCCCGACGGCAAGTGGGTCGCCTTCACCGAGCTGTTCAACGCCTACGTCGCGCCGATGCCGCAGACCGGCGGCAGCATCGAGCTTTCGAAGGATTCCAAGGCGATCCCGGTCACCGCGATCAGCAAGGACGTCGGCTCGTACCTGCACTGGGCCGCCGATGCCGCATCGGTGCACTGGATGGTCGGCCGCGAGTACCACTCGCGCGACATCAAGGACAGCTTCGCGTTCGTGCCCGGCGCGCCGAAGGAACTGCCCAAGCCCGGCAGCGACAAGGGCATCGACGTCGGCCTCACCGCGAAGGTCGATGCGCCCGATGGCGTGTTCGCGTTCACCGGCGCGCGCCTCGTCACGATGCGTGATGCCGACAAGACGCAGGACGTCATCGAGGACGGCGTCGTCGTCGTGCGCGGCGACACGATCCAGGCGATCGGCGCGCGCGGCAGCGTGGCGATCCCGGACGGCGCGACCGTCATCGACGCCGCCGGCAAGACCATCGTGCCGGGCTACGTCGACGTGCATGCGCACGTGAACCACTTCAACAGCGGCGTCGTCCCGCAGCAGAACTGGGCGTACTACACCAACCTCGCGTTCGGCATCACGACCACGCACGATCCGTCGGCGACCACCGAGACCGTGTTCTCGCAGTCCGAACTTGTGAAGTCCGGTGCGATGGTCGGCCCGCGCATCTACTCCACCGGCACGATCCTCTACGGCGCCGACGGCGACTTCAAGGCCGTGGTCAACTCGATCGACGACGCGCGTGCGCACCTGCGCCGCATGAAGGCGAACGGCGCCTTCAGCGTCAAGAGCTACAACCAGCCGCGCCGCGACCAGCGCCAGCAGATCAACCAGGCCGCGCGCGAGCTCGGCATGCTCGTCGTCGAGGAAGGCGGTTCGACGTTCAACCACAACATGACGATGGTGCTCGACGGCGTCACCAGCATCGAGCACAACCTGCCGGTCGCGCCGCTCTATGCCGACGTCATCAACCTGTGGAAGGAAACCGACGTGCGCAACACGCCGACGCTCGTGGTGAGCTACGGTGGCCTCAGCGGCGAGTACTGGTGGTACGCGCGCGACAACGTGTGGGAGGACAAGAAGCTCAACCGCTTCTTCCCGCGCGAGACGCTCGATGCGCGCTCGGTGCGCCGCGAGACCGCACCGGACTGGGACTACTACCACATCGAAGTGGCGAAGGCCGCCAAGTCGCTGCGCGATGCCGGCGTGAAGATCACGGTCGGCGGCCACGGCCAGCTGCAGGGCCTGTCGGCGAACTGGGAAACCTGGTCGCTCACCCAGGGCGGCTTCAGCAACTGGGAAGCGCTGCGCGCGGCGACGATCGACGGCGCCGACCTGATCGGCCTGTCCAGGCAGATCGGCTCGCTCGAAGCCGGCAAGCGTGCCGACTTCGTCGTGCTCAACACGAACCCGCTCGACGACATCCGCGCGACGATCGACACGCGCTACGTGGCCGTCAACGGACGCGTGTTCGATGTCGACGCCGACATGGCCGAAGTCGGCGGCCTGCAGCGCAAGGCGCCCGAGTTCTACTGGCAGCTGCACCGCGACGGCCGCACCTACGGCCTCGAGTACGGTCCGACCGCGCCCTGCCATTGCCCGAAATCGGGCACGGTGCACACGCACTGAGCAAGGCGCTCGAACGTCGATCCCCCGTCCGCGCGGGCGGGGGATCGGTGTCGAAGTGATCCACGCAGCGGCCGTGCAAGGCGGCCGCATGCCGCGACGTCAATCGTCGGTGGTGTGCCGCTCCGGCATCGCGTCACCCACGCTGCCCGACATGGTACGAGACGCTTCGCGGCGCGCCAGCGGCACCGCGAGCGCGTACAGCAGCGCGGTGACGCCACCGAACAGCATCGCGAAGATCCACAACGCGCCTGCCCGCGAATCCACGAGCGGATAGACCACGCAGCCCGCGGTCGCGAGCGCGCTGACTCCGACGACCAGATAGAACGCCCAACGCGAGAGATCCGCAGCAAGCCCGCTCGCAAACCAGGCCAGCAACCACACGGCCGCGAGCGCGGCCACGGCCATGATCACAAGCGACATCGGCAGCACTCCGTCGCGGAGAAGGCGCCATCATTCTGGCGTGTCCTGCACGCCATGCAAGCGGCCTGTCCGACGATGGCACGCGGCGCGACGACGTCCGTGACGCGAAGCGTCGGCATCACGCCGACGCGTGGATCCGCATGAGCCATGCCGCGACCACGAACGCCGCCACAAGCCACACCGCGACGATCACCGCCGCGGCGGACCGGCTCACGGGACGCATCGCGGCATCACGTGCGCGCCGCCGTGCCCGCGCGAGCACGCGCTTGGGCATGAGCCTGATCACGAGCAGCAGGCCGAGCGGCACGAGGATCACATCGTCGAGCAGACCGAGGATGGGGATCGCATCGGGGATCAGGTCGATCGGACTGAACGCGTATGCGGCCACCGCGAGCGCGAGCACGCGTGGTAGCCATGGCGCCGCCGGATCGCGGGCGGCGAAGTACGCGGTCAGCGCCCACGCGCGCATCGCACGCAGCGTCGCGCGCCAGCCCGAATCCGCCTGCCGCGTAGCCGTCCGCTCGTGCGATGCCTGCGTCACGCAGCGCCCGGCGCGCCATTCGACATGTCGGTGATGAACATCTCGCAGGCACGCACCTCGACCGCGAAACCGAGCCTGCCGCCGAGGTTCGCGGCCGGATGTTTCGATGCGACCTGCACGGCCACCTCGACACTGTCGGCCTCGACGAGGAAGAACGCGCCGGGCTGATGGCGACCCTCCAGATACGCTCCCGCTCTGCGTTCGGGCGCACCGTCGGTCGGAACGAAGTGGACAGCGTCCGCCGGCATCGCCAGTGATCCCAAGGCCGTCACGCTCCCGGTCGCGCGCAGCGCGGCATCGTGCGGCGCGCACGCAGGCCCGAGCGCAGCACCCTCTTCGGTGGACATCGTCTCGAACGCTTCGACGTCGAACCAGCACAGGCACAGGAACATCATCCGCGCGTCTCCTCGTGACGGGCGCCGGAGCGCCGACGCGACAGGCGCATCGTAACGCCGGGCGCCGCGCTCGGTGCCACGGACGTGGTGTGCCGTCGTGGCTCCATGAGGCATGCCCCCGAGGCGATGGCCTGCCCCGCTTCGCACCCGCGTTACGTCAGACGGTCCGCCTCAGTACGCCGGTGATCGCATGACCCGCCACACATGCCGCCACGGCATCACGAGACCGACCAGCACGACGCCGATCAGGCATGCGAACACGGTCTCCGAGGCGTACTCGTCAAGCGCGCCTGCGCGCGAAGCCGGCCACGCGACCGCGAGCAGCCAGATCGTCTTCCACGCGAACTCGAAGCCGAGCAGCGGCAGCATGCGCAACGGATGACGCACGCCGATCGCCGAGCCCAGCGCGATCGCCGCGAGCAGCGCACGCACCACGCTCGACGGCCCGGCCTCGACATTCGGCGGCGACACGATCAGCGGCCAGAACGTCGACGCGAGACCGACCGCGATGACGAGGTAGGTGCCGCGCAACGCGAGCAGGCGCAGGCGGCCGGGTTCGTGGGGCATGAGGCTCGCTCCGTGCGACGCGGGGTTGCGTCGGGGGCGATGCTGATGCGCTCGGCGCATTCGTGCGCGAACGATGCGACGGGATGCGGATGCGAGGGATGAGATGCTTCCCAAGGATCACGGAGCGGACAGCGTCACGCTCGACGCCTGGAAGTAGCGCGCTCGTCGACCATACCGATGCTTCGGTGCATTGGAGCGTCGAAACTTCACCGAACGCTCACATCAGGTCGTCGTCGGCGCCGTTCTCCGACACGCCCCACTCATTCCTTGATCCGTCCATACGCCACCACGCGCGCATCATCCGTATCGCGCAGGCGAAGGCGTCCGTCGCGCAGCCCGAGCACGTCGTAGACGAACGGTTCGCCGCTGCCGTCGCGCGGCACGATGACGAGCCGGCACGCCGCGTACGTCCACGTGCCCGACGTATCAGGGCGCTCGTGCAGCCACGAGCCGAACGTGCGCTCGCCGCTTTCGATGGCGAGACGGAACGTCTCGAAGAAGCCGCCTTCACCGCGCGCTCGCCACGAACCGACGAGATCGGCCTCGTCGACGCCGCACGACTTCGCCGCAGCCTCCGGCCTCGTCATGGCCGCCGCCGGCGAGCGTTCCGTCGGCACGCCTCCCTTGGCCCATGCCGCGCACGGCACGAGCATCGCAACGAGTACGACAGAAACAAGCGTCGCGAGGCGCCTCGGCGACAACACACGCAGTCCATGGCGTGACACTCGATGCTCACTCACGCGCGAACACCTCCGACAACGCATCGCCGGTCGGCGTGACGAAGTCGTCCAGTCGCCAGCAACCGTCGTGACGACGCAGCACGAGGCGCACGACATGGGGTATGGCCGGCCTCTCGTCACCGAGCACGAAGCGGTAGCGCATCGACACCTCCGAGGTCTCCGCATCACGCGCCTTCGCCTCGAACGTGACCGGCTGGCCGATCTCGCCATCCTGCGCACCGAGCCAGGGATCGTAGTCGAGATGACCGACTTCGCCGTCGGCGTACGCAGCCTCCTTCGACAGCAGCGTGCCGAACGACGGCGTGAGCTGCGCGAGCAGCGCAGGCGAAGGCGGGCCGGCGTAGAAGCGTGCATGCCGGTCACGGAAACCGCGCGCCCAGTCGGCGGGCTCGGGGCACGCCGCATCGGCAACATGAGGCACCGCTGCCAGCACGAGCATCACACCGGCGGCGACACGCCTCACGACGTGCGCACCCGCAGACCACCGGCCGATCGCGGCATGCGCCAAGTACGCCATGCGAGTTCCGCCAGCGTCACGATCACGATGAGCACGAGTCCGCCCTTGAAGGCCTCGTCTCCGGCCGACGTCGCGAGCGCAGGGCCATCGAGCACGGTCCAGACCATCGCCGCGCAGGTCAGCAGCGCGAGGGCGTCCTGCACGCGGCGCAGGCGCGGCGTCCAGTGGCCTTGCACGAGCACGTGCGCGAACAGCGGCAACGACGAGGCGACGAGCAGGAACAGCACGAACGCCTGACGTTGCAGGAACGTGTCGGTCCAGGTCAGCGCGAGATAGGCCTCGGGCGCCGCGCGACCACCGAGCGCGAGATCGAGCACGAGACGTGGCTCGGCAAGGATCGCGAGCCCCGCGACGATGCCGATCATCGCGAGCACGAGCCCGCCGCGCGCGACACGACCGGAGCGGGCGTCGCGCGGTTTCCACGTCGACGCGCGCGGTCGACGTCGGTCCGCCAGGTTCGCCGCTGCGAACCACGCCACGAGCACGCCGGGCCACCACAGCGACGGCACGACCACGCGCAGCCACCAGGTCGCGAGCAGCGACAGCGGATCGGACGGCGCGCCGGGCGGGGGCTGCAGGCTGGCCAGCAGACCGAGGCTCCAGATCACCGCGAGGCCGATCCAGGTCAGCCGCACGAAGCGGCGTGCGTCGGCCGGCGCGATGATCGTCGGCACCGTACCGTAACGTGACGCGACCTCGGCCGGCTCGCCGAACGCGCGTACGAGCGCGATCGCCATCGCCGCATCGGCGGGGCGTGCCTCCTCCTGAGCCTTGCGCTCGAGCGCTTCGCCGAGCAACGCCTGCAGTTCGAGTGCGACGTCCCCGCGCTCCCGGCGCGGCAGGTGCCCGACCACATCGGCCACGTACGCAACGATCACGTCCAGCGGATTCATCGTGTGCCCTCCTCGAGGAGTCGGTTCATGGTGTCGTTCATCGCGCGCCACGACGCGGTCAGGCGTTCGAGCAGTGCGCGGCCTTCGGCATTGAGCGCGTAGTAGCGACGGGGCGGGCCTTCGTCGACGCGCCATTCGCTGGCGAGCG
This sequence comes from Dokdonella aquatica, assembly GCF_051987395.1. Classification (NCBI taxonomy): domain Bacteria; kingdom Pseudomonadati; phylum Pseudomonadota; class Gammaproteobacteria; order Lysobacterales; family Rhodanobacteraceae; genus Dokdonella; species Dokdonella aquatica. Next base: position 702,186 of record NZ_CP197094.1, read on the forward strand.
CGCCCTGGGATTCGAGGCGGCGCAGCAGCGGATAGAGCGTGCCCTCCTCGACCACCATGCCCTGCTCGGCGAGGGCCTGGCGCAGCTCGTAGCCGTACCGTGGCTCACGCAGCTGCGAGAGCGCGGCGAGCACGACGACGCCGCGCCGCAGCTCGAGCTCGAGTTTTCCTGAAACGTCGGCTTCACCCATGTGGCGCACTGTACTGTGCGTCACACAGTCATGCAACACCCACGTTGCGCGACCGGATCTTCGGCGGGCACATCCCCTGTCACCCGGCGTCGAGCGCCTTCCTGAAGTAGACGACGCGCTCGGTCTCCTCGAAGCCCAGCGCCTCGTGCATGCGATGGCTGTCGACGTTGTCGAGCAGCGCATCGGACGCGAACTCGCGGCACCCGTTCGCGCGCGCCCACGCCGCGACGGCCTCGACGAGGCGACGCGCGACGCCCCTGCGGCGATGCGCGGCGTCGACGTAAAGCCCCTCGAGGAACGCGACCGGCGAATGCTCTGTGCCATTGACGTAATCGTGGCGGATCGCGGCCTCGACGAAGCCCGCAGGCGTTCCGTCCACCGCGTATGCGACGAACTGCACGTAGCGTGCGGGCTCGTCGAGGAACGACTGCATCTCCTCGAGATGCCCGGCATCGTCGCCCTCCGGCCACAGCGCGCGACGGAGGGCGAGCCACCCGGGCTGGTCGAGGCGGGTGCAGGCGATGATGCGGACGCCCGTCGACGAGCGGCTGCCGTCAGGACTCGGCATGTGGAACCTCTGCTTCAAGGATGGGTGACACCGCGATCATGCCTCGGCGCACGACAGGCCATCAGGGCGATGGATCCGATCCGGCAAACATCGACAGCCGCGCGGACGCGTGACCCGTCGTCAACGTCCCGGTCCACACGCGTGCCACGCGCAGCGTGCGTGATCGTTCAAGGCCTGCGCTCCGGGAGCACGCCCGCCGAGTGCGCAGACGATTCGCTCCAGATCGCCGGACTGCGGAACGCGTAGCGCCAGATCGCCCACCACAAGGGTGCCGACAGGATGACGCTCGCCAGGGCGATGACGGCATAGGCCGGATCACGCTCATGCGACGCGACCCACAGCAGCATCGCCGTGAAGGCGAACCCTCCCGCCATGAGGAAGAATGCGTAGCCGCACCACACCGACCGCCAGCCGATCGCCTTCTGCGAAAGCCAGCCCCAGAGCCCGACGATCGCGTAGCCGTTGACGATCGACATGAGCAGCGCTGCCGGTGAATCCACACCCGAGACGATGCCGGCCACGCTCAGCACGAGCATGAGAAACAGATAGACCATCCACCAGCCGCTCTGCGGCGCTCGCCCGGCATCCATGTTCTTCCCCACACGACAGCGTCGCGGAAGGCAGGCCGCGACTTGTGCGCACGATCCTAGTCGTGAGACCTGCGATCTGCCAGCCACCTCGCCGCGCGCGCATCGATCTCCGCGATGAACGCATCCTTGCCCTGCGTGTAACTTCGCGTGTCGTACGGATGGATCGCCGCGAGTCGATGCTTGAGCGCGTCGTACGCGCGGGCGACCTCCGGATGCGCGATCAGGTAGTCGCGGAACGCGAGGTGCCTTGCGATCTGCGGCGATCCCGCCTCGAAGGCGTGGATCTGGTGCGTGCGCTCACCGTCCGGGCCGTCCTTGCGGAAATAGCGACGCCCCGCGATGCCGAATTCGCCGAGCGCTTCGTAGCCGAGGGCGACGAGGCGATCCGCGCGCGCGTCGAGTCGCGCGAGATCCGCCGTCACCGCGAGCATGTCGATGACGGGCTTGGCGTGAATGCCCGGAATCGCCGTGCTGCCGATGTGGTGGAGCGTGTCGAGCGCATCGCCGAGTGCATGCGCGACGGCAGCCGCTTCACGCTCGAAGGCATCCAGCCAGCCGACGTCATGCGACGAAAGGACGATGCGCTGGACGCTCATGGCATTGCGCTGCCACAGGCTCCCGATGTCACCGCGTAAACCGGACGCAATGGACTCGTGTCGTGGCGATGCGACATCAGTACGCTTCCTTGGCGTGAAAAACGGCCGGCTCGGGATCCAGACGGACATGGATCACGTTCAGGTCCGAGAACCGGATCGCGAGGCTGCGATGCTGCGGATTGGCATGGACCTCGAGCGAGAAGACCTGCTCAGCCTGCAGTTCGTACACCAGGCGGCCCGCCACCACGATGCGCAAGGAGATGTCCGGCGCCACCGGATCGATGGAAGCGACGACGCTCCAGTCGGACTCCATACGATGGAACGTCACGAGCTGATAAGGCCAGGGAACGTCATCGTCGGAAAGCCTGCCTTCACAACCGAAAAAGGCCTCGAGATCCTCGAGCGTGATCGCGGAGCGCTCACGTGGCGACGATGTCGTCACGCCTGCTTGTTCTTCGCGTCGAAGAGCTTCGGCTCCCACAACTCGACCTTGTTGCCTTCGGGATCCATGATCCAGGCGAACGTTCCGTTCTCGTGCGCATCGGGGCCGCCGACGATCTCGACGTCAGCGGCACGCAGCTGCGCGATCAATGCCTCGAGGTCGTCGACGCGGTAGTTGATCATGAAGTTCGAGTCGCTCGGACTGAACCACTGCGTGTCCTTGTCGGCGACGTTCCAGACCGTGAGGCCCTTGTCCTCGGCGGTGTCGTCGGGCCAGCGCAGCACCGCGCCACCCCAACTCTCGAGCGGGATGCCGAGATGCTTCTGGTACCACGCCGAGAGTGCGGCGCTGTCGCGCCTGCTCTTGAAGAAGATGCCGCCAATGCCGGTGACCTTGGCCATGTCGATTCACCTCGTGAGTGGGAAGGGCGCTGTCGACACGACAGCGCCCCGTCGTGGAATGTGTCGGCGCGCATCGCCTGTGGATCGTGCGATCCGATCGTAACGCTCAGGCCGACGCCGCGGGTTGCAGGCCGTCGATCGTCCAGAGGCCGGCCGGGCAATGGCAACGCCCCTGCATGTCGTCGAGCACGGAGAATCCGAGTGCGACGGCTTCCTCGAGCAGCACGGGCAACACCGTCCCGCGTGCTTCCGGCGTCAGTCGCAGGATGTAGAGCGGCGTGTTGTCGGGCACCTTCTCGAGCGGCGTGCCGAGCGATGCAGCGAGCACCTCGGGCGACAGCCGCGCGCGCAGCGCGTCGCACAAGGCACCGTATTTCGCGTGATCGGTCGTGTAGCGGAACCCGTAGAGGCGGCTCTGCCGCTGCGCATCGAAGGCATCCGTGAACGCGGGATGCTCGAACACGTAGAACGGCTGGTCGGCGTCGGACATCGGCAGGTGATCCTCGTGGCAGGGCAGCGGACGGACGGCGGCATTCTGGGTCGCCGCCGTACTGTCGGGCAAGGATCGGCTGCAGGCCCGCCTAACGTCTTGTCGCGAGAGCCTTGTCGAGTTCGATGAGGATCAGCGGAAACGTCGTGAAGCCGTCGCTGCCGAGGAAATGTCCGCCACGCTCGACCGCGATGAACCTCGCATCCAGTGACGCCGCCAGGCGCTCGCTCGCCGCAAAAGGCACGATCGCATCGTCGCGAGCGGCGATGACGATCCTGGTCGGCGTGACGCCGGCGAGCCTCGCGTGATCGAGGTCGGCGACGATGAAGTCGTCGAGCTGGGGCAACAGCGGAAGGCGTTCGTTGAATCCCGACACCAGGGCGTAACCGCCGATCGTGGTGTCGCGCCCTTGCGACGCAAGGAACCGCAGCACGGCGATGCTGCCGAGACTGTGGGCCACGAACCAGGTGTCCGCATCGAGCACCGGCACCTGCGTCTCGATCGCGTGCTGCCACTCGCCCGGCTTCGGCTCGGAGGGCGAAGGCAGGGAGACGATCGACACCTCCGCCCCTCTCGCCTCGAGCTCGCGCTCGAGCCACGCGAACCAGTGATCGGAGGGTGATGCTGCGTATCCATGGACGATGACCACACGAACGGGCGCTCGCGATGCGTCGTGCTGCGTCGCGCACCCCGATGCGGCGATCGACGACGCAAGAAGGAACGGAAGTGATCGGCTCATGCCACCTACGCTACGCGATGCCATGGCCGGGCGTGATGACCGACGCTCACAGCGAACGCACGTTTGGTCATGACGCAGATCGGCGGGATGCGCTCACGCGCGATCGGCGTCGGCACGACCCTCGTCGTCCTCCTCACGACCCGCCACCACCACCTTGCGCAGCAGCACCGCGAAGACCGCGCCGATGCCGATCCAGACCGTGAGCATCACCACGAACATCGCCGGATCCTCGATCCAGAGGATGTCCGGGCGCGATCCGAACGCCGGGATGCGTGCCTCGGCGATACCCCGCACCGCGATGAGCGACGGCGCCAGCGCGAAAACTGCCAGCCCCAGATAACCGGTCCATCGACCGAGCGTCTCGCGCAGGGTTTCGCCGGGCTTCGGACGCAGGTGCGCCACGTTGAAAAGGATCGGCGCGACGACGAGCAATGCGGTCAGCACGACGCCCACCGCGACCACCGGATCGAACAGGTGGGGAAGGTCGAACGCCACGCGGAGCACCGCGCCGGCGAGCAGCAGGAACACTCCGTAGACGATGACGACGCGCATGTCCGATCCCGACCGTGGCGCGCGAAGCGTAGAGCATTGGCCCTGCCGCGTGGGGGGCGACGAGACCTTTCGCATCGGAAGCCCGAGAGCGATGGGCGAGTGAGCCGCAACCACGCCGTCAATCGTGGAAACCGACCTGATAAAGCCGCGCCGGGACCTCCGGCGTGCAGCCACGCGAGCACACGTAGATCGCCTGCACGAGCGCATCGCCGCGCTGCGTGCCCGACCCGAGCTTCGCGGCGCGGGCAAGCTCGCGGTACTCGTCCGCGTAGGGCGCGCCCTGCGGCGGATGCATGCCCTGCGCAGGTATCGGGAGCGCGTCGTAGACGATCGCCGGATCGCGGTCGGGCGCCGAAGCACAGGAGAGTCGCACCGCAACCTCGTCCACCTTGGTTGCCCGGCAGAACGCGAGGCTTGCCGGACTCGTCGCGCCGTAGACGGCACCGCCCGGCGATCCGGCGGGCGCATCGTCCTTGTACGCGAGGCGCACGAGTCCGCCATCGTCACGAAGGCCGACGAAGGCCGTGTCCTCGACGCCGAGCGCGAGGCATGTCGGCGGCGCCATGCATGCGACGGCGGCCATCACGCACACCGCGATCGCGAGGCGCTTTCGCATCACGAGCCTCTGCCATCGAAGCAGGTCGGTCGACATCGCGGCACGTGGTGTCATGTGATCGTGATCCCTGCTCATGCATCGGCCTGCGGAACGTGGAAAAGATGCGCGTTGGCGCGGAAAAAGGCCAGCAATCCGGCGTGACGTTCATCGTCCGCATACGCTGTGCCCGCAGCGTGATAGGCCGCCGTGGCGGCATCTTCATCGTGGGGGTCGATGCGGCACGCCGCCAGCGCCGCCTCGAGCGCGCGAGCTTCTCCCTGCATGCCGACGCGATCATAGGCGGCGATGGCGGACGGCAGCAGCCATTCCCCCGCATTGGTCAGCGCCGTCCAGCCGTTGATGGCGTAATCGTCCTCGAGCCAGAAGATCGGGAACGCGAGTCCGAAGCCCTCGGGCATGCGTTCGATGCCGGGCACGACGCCGTGTTCGTCGATGCCCATGTGCAAAGGCAAGGCCTCGAGCGCTTCCATGAAAAGCTCGTCGTCATCGATCGCCCAGAAGGCGAGGGGAATCGCTTCGGACGGTTGTTCCGGGTGAAGCCTGCGCAGGTGATCCTGGACGGCGGCGAGCACATCGTCCACCGCGCGTGATGGACGCGTCACGAGCGTGACGCCGTGTGGCGTGCGCGCATCACGCGAGCGGCACCAGATGGTCGGCGAACGGCTCGAGTTCGATGTCGGGCAGGCGCTCGGCGATCGCACGCGCCATCCGTTCGCCGGCTTCGGTGTCGACCGGGCCGAGCGCGAATGCATCGGCGCGTTCCTGCGCGCTGGGCCACTGCGCATAGCTGTACCAGAGGCCGTCCGAGCCACGGTGCAGGCGCGAGCCGAGGGAGCCTCGCTCCGAGCGCAGCAGCTCCGACACGCGCGACCATGCCTGGACGAAGGCATCCTCCTGGCCTTCATGCAGGCGCCAGCGGTAGAGGACGATGTAGGACGGCGTCGCATGGGCGTCGATCGTGGTCATCGTGTCGGCGTTTCCGGTGGCGGTTTCGAGGCACGACATGGATCGCCGCGCAAGGGTCCTGTCGAGCGAGCAGAGGGATGCCGTCCCGACGGCGGAAGACGCATCATGCGATGCACATCGCCTCTCATGCCTCGTGTCCTTCGGGCATCGGCGACGCCGGGAACGGCGCATCGAGCGGCTCGACCCGATGCGCACGGTTCGCCGGAGGCGCGTAAGCCTCCGGCCAGTACTCGACGAGACGCGTGATCCTGCCGTCGACGACCTCGAAGAACGAGATTGCTTCGGCGGCCTGCACGCCGTCGCCGATGGCCACATGCGTGACCACCTGGTCGCCCGACGCGACGAGCCGCAACACGCGGAACGCCCAGCGACCGTGCGCCGGGTATTCGACGTTCATGCGCGCGAAGTTCGCCGCACCGCGGATGCGCTCGCCGGACTGTGGCCACTCGAGGACGAACCCGTCGGCGAGCACCTGCCCCACCGAGGCGAAGTCGTTCGTCGCCATAAGGCGCCAGAAGCCGCGGACGGTGTCCTCGGGCGTGGCGCAGGCACCCTCTCCACTCGATCGCGTCATCGCCGGCGACCCTCCAGCGCACGTGCACCAACCCCAACCAGCAGGCACGCCAACGCCACGGCATCGGCCGTGACGACGCGCGCGATCTGCGCGTTCGCGCCACCGACCGACCATGCCAGCCACAGGAATGTGACCACGCTGACGAACCCGGCGACGAAGGCGAGCACCTGAAACGCAGGGCGGAACGCCGCGACCAGAAGGAACGCGCCGAGCAGTCCGAACAGCACGGCTCGGTGCCGCATGAGGATCTCGAGGTTCGGCTCGTCGAACGCGAGACCATAGAGCGACGCGAGTCGCTCGCTGCCGAGTACGCCCGACAACGGCAGCAGGTGGATGACCGCGACGATCACGAACATGACGGTGACGACGTGTTTCACGATGGCTCCTTCCGCGTTGGATTCACGGCCCGATCACGTGCGCGACGCTGACCGATCCGCGGCGAAGATCCCGTCTACAGGTAGGACACGACCCACGTCCTGACCACGCTCCAGGTTTCGCCGGATCGCTGCAGCCGGCATGCGGCCATGCCGCCGTGGGGCGACGGACCGAAGGATGCCAGCACCAACGCTGTGCCGCTCGCCTCATCATGCCCCGGCGGCCAGAACGACAGATAGAAGTCCTTGTAGCCGAGCACATCGTCCCTGCGCGGCGCCGCGAGCCGCACGATCACACCGGGAATCGTGATGCGGGACGGAGGCGCCCAGCGTTGCGCCGAACGTGCGTGTACGTCGTCGAGTGCCGGACCGACGACCGACCCGTCGGCACCGTCGAACACGCCGAGCAGCTGCTCACGCCCGATCTCGCGCGTGGAGGTCTCGCCCCTCGGCAGGACGTGCACGATCCTGGGATCGCGCCGACCGGCCTCCGATGCGGCTTCGCGGTAGACGGCCGTGGCGCACGCTCCGAGCAGGTTGCGATCGCTGGCGGAGTCCGCTGCCGATGCCGCCATCGACGACACGGCGAGCACGGACGACACCATGAGGCGCACGAGCCGCGACGACGTGCCGGAGCCGTCTTGCCGTGCATGCGCGGGATCGATACATCGAAGCACGATCATGCCTCACCGAGCGCGTCGCGCTCGTCCTGCGTGGCGGCCTTCGACGCCGCGAGCCGGATGGATCGTTCGAACATCACGGTTGCCCCCTTCCCTTGCCATGCGATCCAGACAAGCGACGAGACGCGCCCATCCCGATCACGTCATGCCTTCACGAACACGGCCTGCACCGTCGACGTCCCTGCACGGCCATCAGATCGTCGCCTCCCGGCGCGCCAGGAAGGCTTCGAAGCGCGTCTGCATCGCGTCCTTGGCGTCGAGCAACGCTTCCGCAAGCGCCTTGTTCTCCGCGAGATCGATGTAGACGAGCAGCGGGCGATTGAACGTCGTGTCGTTGAGACTCAGCACGAGCATCGAGCGCACGATCTCCGAGGCCGACGTCGCCCGCCGGCACGTGCGCATCTCGAGCGCGTGGATCTCGTCGGCCGCACGCTGGCTCGCGCTGCGTACCGATGATGGCGCACCGACACGCCGCGGCTTCTCGCCGGCGCGCAGGCGGTTGTCGATGCATTGCCGCTGCGTCGCGTCCTCTTGCTCGGCGAGCGCAACGGCAGCGTCCTTGAGCTCACGCAGCTCGGCAGCCTCGTCGGGCACCGACGCGATCGCGATCGCGGCATCGAAGTACTCGACGCGCAACAGGGGTTCCAAGGCCTTCCTCCGATGATCCATCCGTGATCCCGAGCACTCGATTCTACGCGCAGAGCCGGCGCAAGCACCGATGCCATCGGCGCGACCCGTCGGATGCCGTCCGAGTCCGGGGAAGCACGCACACCGTGACGTGCAACCGCTACGGCCCTGTCCGCATCTCCTCGTGCGTCTCCCGACGCGGACTCCTGCAATGAACCGATGCCTTGTTCCCGCCCTGTCGCTCCTGATCGCCCTGATCGCGCTCGATGTCCCGGCGGCGGCGCCGGTGACCGATCCCGTGCCGAACCCGAACGCCGCCGCGAAACCGACGAGCGAGGATCCCGCCCGCGACGCGCTCGACGCCTGGCTCGCGGCCTTCAATGCGGACGATCGCGCCTCGCTCGAAGCCTTCCGCGATAGCCACCAGCCGACGATGGACGTCGACGGCATGCTCGACTTCCGCGCGCGTACGGGGGGCTTCCGGCTGATCCGCCGTGAAGCCTCCGAGGCCGGTTCGTCGAAGGCACTGGTGCAGGAGCGCGAGTCCGACACGATCGCACGCGTGGAGACCATCGTGAAGGACGGCGCGCCGCTCGTCGTCAGGATCGAACGTATCGAACCGCCTGCCGATCTGCGCGTCACGCGACTCGACCAGGCGGCCGCGGTCTCGGCACTCGCTGCGAAGGCCGACCAGGACGCGCAGCGCGATGCCTTCGCCGGCGTGCTGCTCGTCGCGCGCGGGGACAGCGTGCTGCTGCAGCGCGCATGGGGACTCGCCGACCGCAAGGCCGGCACGCCGGTGACCCTCGACACCAGGTTCCGCCTCGGCTCGATGAACAAGATGTTCACTGCGGTCGCGACGCTGCAGCTCGTGCACGCGGGCAAGCTGTCGCTCGACGGCACGGTCGGCCAGTACCTGCCGGACTATCCGAACGCGGCGATCGCGAAAGTCACGGTCCGCCAGCTGCTCACGCATGCGGGTGGCACCGGAGACATCTTCGGGCCGGACTTCGATGCGAAGCGTCTGACCCTCAAGACGCATGACGACTACGTTCGCCTGTATGGCTCGCGCGGCCCCGATCACGCACCCGGCGAAGACCATCGCTACAGCAACTACGGCTTCGTGCTGCTCGGCGCGATCATCGAACACGCCAGCGGCCAGTCGTACTACGACTACATCGACACCCACCTGTTCGCGCCCGCCGGCATGCGCGACAGCGGCTCGCTGCCCGAAGAGACAGCGGTTCCGTCGCGCGCGACCGCCTACACGCGAGCCAGGCCCGGCGCACCGTGGACCGATGCGATCGACACCTTGCCGTACCGAGGCACGGCAGCAGGTGGCGGCTACAGCACGGCCGGCGACCTGCTCAGGTTCGCACGCGCACTGCAGGCCGGCACGCTGCTGCCATCGGAGTTGCTCGCCGAGGCCACGCGCGACCAGAGCCCGCGTTACGGATACGGCTTCAATGTCGCCAAGGTCGACGGCATACCCGTCTACGGCCACGGCGGTGGTGCGCCCGGCATGAACGGCGAGTTGCGCATCTTCCCGACGCTCGGCGAAGTGGTGATCGGACTCGGCAATGTCGATCCGCCGGCCGTGTCGCGGCTGGTCGAGTTCTACCAGGTGCGCATGCCGCTGGGGTCGTGAGGCTCGGCGTGACGCCGCGTGCATCCCGGCACGTCACCGCATGAGCGGAATGGATCGACAGTCCGACCACGCTGTCGATCCACCCAGTGCCACGCCCATGTGTATGCCGACCGCAGCGAACGCAGAAGGCATCCCGACGCTACTCGGAACAGGCATCCTGACATCAGGGACGATCCGGGAGCGCTACCGATCATCCCCGTGCGAGGGTGACGGACCTGCCAGGAACTCCGGAAGCTCCGCCATGGCCTCGGCCGAGGCTTCCACCTCCCAGATGTCGACGCAGCAGCCGCATCCCTGGTTGTCGGACTGATACGTGATCGCCGTGGACCAGCGCGCGAGCCAGCGCTCGGCCGCCTCGATTTCGCCCGGCTCATCGACAGCGACGACGATTGTGGCGCGCGGCATACGCAATCAGTCCAGCGTCTGGGCAGGCAGCATCGCCCTGCGACACGCGCCCAAGCGAGATTCGAGGCTGCATGCGCAACATCCCTGTCCCGGCAACGACGAGTGCACGAAGAATGGCATCCCGTATCGGGTCGACGGAAGGTCGAGTGCCGGCCCCGACGTGTTGCCCGACCTGCTCAACGCAACACGTCCGGACGGGATCGGACCTCGATCAGCACGGCCGTCCGGTGATGCCCCGTGATCGGCGGGAACAGGCTGCCCGTCACCGAGACGCGACGGCCCGCGTACTTCGTGAACCCGATGCCTGCCAGCGGAACGAGCGTCACTTCGGTGACACCGACGGCATCGCTCCCGGAATCCTCGCCGGAGGCCCGCACGCAGAGGGGCGCATCGAGCGCGAGCAGCGCCTGCGTCTCGAGCGCGTCGATGTCGGGACTCTCGCCGTAGTTCGGAGGACCGTAGAAGGTCTTGAGGTAGACCAGACCGGTCAACACGACGCCTTCGCGGTCGAACGCGAGGCACGCGTCGGATGCGAACGCATGCACACTGCCCAGCATGAGACACAGCGAGCAGAGGATGCGATGCATGCGGGCTCCGCGAGCAACCATGGGGAGACGCACATGATGGCATGTCACCGTCATGCGCCGACGGCAAAAGAGGCCGCACCAAGACGACATCCCAACTAGTCGCCCTCGACGCGGCGCACGATGCGCGCTTCGTCACGCAACGAAAGGTTTCCGCTTCTGCGCTCGACCCAGCCTGCCCTGAGTACATTGCCGTCACGCAGATAGAAAATGTACCTAAGGCCGGCGGACACCTGGCCATTGTGGAACATGTCGGACTCCCGACACGAGATGACGAGGCCTTCCAAGCCATGCGCCGGAAGGCGCACCGACGTCTCCGCTTTTCCCTTCAGGACCCTATCGACCACCACATGCGCCAATGACGCGTCGTCGATGCTCGTGACTTGGCCGATGAACACGGCCTCGGCTTCGCTCGCGAGCGATTCGGCGTACTCAACCTGCAGTGCAAGGTCCTCCGCGTCGATACGACGCTGCTCGTCAGGCGCCAAAACGAGACAAGCACTCGCGGATCCGGCTGCCATCATCAGCAGGAGCGCGAGCGTCAGAGCAGGCCTGCTCAAGCCGGATGCCGCTGAACGCGCTCTCGATCGCATGCCGACAACCGCATCCTGCGACCTTCCGATCGAGACAGCACCGGGACGACCGGCCGAATCCGCGCGAGATGTCAGATTCCAGCGAGCAGACGCTCGAATCACACCATCCATGACGTTCACGCTGATCGGACTGCCAGCCCTCACGCGCGCCACCACGCAAGCGTGCGGGCCGTGCCCAGTAGAAGTGCAGCGGATCGCAGTCTCCGCCGCTCACCACGATCTCGACGCATGTCGCGCAGATCTCGTAGCCTCGAGGCGCCTCGCCGAGTGCCTCCAGCGGAGCTTCGGACTGCGCTTCCACACGGATCCCAGGGTCGGAACCGTCGCAGATTCCGAACTGCATCGACCCGTCGACAGGAATGTCGATGACCGGCAAAGGAACGTCGTCGATCGTCACGAGTAGCCCGACGCTCCCGGCGGCGATGCCGAGCCGGGCGGCATCCTTCCGGCCAGTCCTGTCGAGATCGACCTCGACCACCAGCGACGCAGGCCAGTCGTAGGCGACAGCTCGATCCACGTTCGCATCAGTGGACGCGAAGGCCAGGGCGATGCCCGACACTGCGATGAATCCTTCCATGGAATCTCCCTCACTCGGCAAGCGACGGCCTGAGAAGCAGCCTGATCATGATGGGCCTTTTTTTTGGCGGGTGACGGGCGACTCCCTGCCCATCCATACGCCCAGTCCGTTCAACTGTACCGCAGACATCACTTCGGGGAGCGCACGTCGGCACCGCAGCCGATCCACGTCCGGCATCCTCGGCAGAACCGCGCTTCCGATGCCAGCTGGCGATCACTGCGATCTCCCCGCAGCGATGAGCTCCGGGCTCACGTTTCCGGCGACCTGTCGCGGCTTCCGATCTCCGATTCATCAAGGATTGGCTTCGCGAGCGCCAGCGCGAGCAGATCGAGCTTGTCCTGCAGCTCCTCGAGCGTGTCGCCGTAGACGGTGCTCGGGATCTCATGCGTCGCTATCGGCCTCCCGTCATCGTCATCGTCGTAATAGACGTCGAAGATGTGCAAGCCGGTGCTCGTTCGTACGACGCGATGATTCCAGCTCATGGAGGTACGCTCGCTGCAAGTTGGACATGTTGCGACGCCGGATCGTGGCATCGACGGTCAGTATTCGAGGCGTATCGACCAGCTTGTGACGTTGAGCCCGCCAAACGAAGAGATCCTCGAGAGGCATGCTGACCTCATGATGCCTTCGAGTCCATCACCACGCGGATGCTCCACGCCATTCCGCCCACGAGGCACTCCGCGCTGCCGGGAGCAATCGCGAAACGTCTGGCCAGACCGACTCGCTCATGGGATCGGGGTGCCCCGCGCGTGGCCTTGGTCCACAGGATCTGGACGACTTGCATGATGAGCACGCGCAGGTGCCCGATGCTGGATCGCACGATCAGACATGCAGCTGCTGGCCCAGCTCATTGACCAACGCCCGCCATTCGGCGAAGTCGTCCGTCTCTTCCCACAGCTCGCGGAGTTCGGAGTTCTCGGCCAGGATCATGGTCAGGGCCTCCCGCGCCTGCGCGACGAGGTCGGCGTCAATCTTCGGACGGATGCTCGCCAGCCACCTGGAAAGATCTTGCTGTTGTTGCGCGGCCAGAGTCGCGCGCCCCAGCGCCGCCGCCACGATCTCTGCCGCGACGATGGCCTGGCACGCGTCCGGCGCTTCGACGTACTCGGTGGAGGTGAGTACGTTGTCCAGCACCTCGCGGATCAGCGCGAGGTCGCCGCTGTCCGTCACGTCCGCGAGGAAGTCGCCCGCGTCGTCGTTGTCGAAGGAACCCGTTCCCCATGCGCCCATGAATCCTCCTGGCAGTGCAATGGATCGAACCGAGCCACACCATGAAGCGGTGTCGGATCGATCGAGCGATCAGGCTGCATGCTGCCCCGTGCCGACGCTGTAGACCAGCACGCCGAAGCCCACCAGATGGACGACCAGGATCACGCGCATGAGATGGGCATGCAGAAGGATCGTGCGGTCGCCCAGGGACTCCGGCTTGTTCGTCAGCAGGAAGCCGAGCAACGCCACGCCTGCCTGAGGCTCGAAGCCACGTGGGCTTCCGATGCGCTGATGCATGGCGGGATGCCTCTCTTCCAGGGAGCGGAAAAGAAGCAACGCTGACACGAGCCAGACAATGGCGAGGCCGAAGAGGGAGAGGAAAATCGGAACCACGTGGTGTGTCATGCAACCTGAGGCTTCCGCCGGCGAACGCGCGACGGGACGTCATCGCCCACGGCGCGCGAAATCGTCTTTCATGCGTTCGTTCAGCGCCTGGAAGTCCTGGACCAGCCGATCGCAGGATGCCTTCTCGGCCTGGCAAAGAACGCTCATGCTCACCACGAGTGCACCGTTCGATTCCGATACAACCCTCCTGACCGCAGAAGGATAGGCAGGGTCGGTTTCCGGTGCGAAGGACCACAGTACGCGCTCTTCCCGGATGCTGACGATGGTCCAGCCATTCTGGACCTCGATCTCCGCACCGGGCGCGGCACGCGCAGCATCACGTGCGGCACTCACCGTCGGGTAGCCCATGCTTCCCGCCTGCGATTCGAGCACCGGCCGCGAAGGCATCTCGGCGAGCGCATTCGCCGAGAGCAACAGCACCGCGAGGATTGCATGCATTCCTCGAGCTCCTGCCTTCAACCAGACCTCCTCGCCAATCCGGACCACCATTCGGTTCACTCCATGGAAAAGCAGCCCCAACCGTCGTTGCGGCCTGCCAGGGACTCGGACTCCATGGCGAGCACGTTCTCGAAATCCGTGACGTTCCGGTGCGTCGGCAGCATGACCGGATGCACCTCGACCTGCCACGGGCACTCGTCATCTCCTTCGTGGGATCCGAACGACACCTTCTCGCCGCGTCGCAAGAGACGGGTAGCGAATTGCATGGCCGCCTCCTCCGAGGGGAAGATCACGGAGAAATCGATCTCCCTCGCCTTGTCGAGGTTGTCCCCGTCCTGCGCCATTCGCCACAGGACCTCGCCATTCTCGTCGTCGGGGAACAGATGAGGATCCCGCATGTTTACGAATCTCCACCGACGGCAGCTGACGGTGGGCATGGGCGACACGTGGAGGCCGCCACGGTGCGTCCACCCGACGGGAGCTCCGCCCGACCTGGCACGCCCTGCATGTTCGACTTCCGGATGCCCAGTCCCTGCCAGAACGCGTTGGGATAAGTGAGGCTCGGCGTGCCTATCCAGCCGCGCGTGAGATTCAGCTCGTACCCGGACTCCAGCCGCACGTACTCGACGGATGCGAGTGAGATCTGATCCCACGCGCCCGCGAAGCGAAGATCGTCGAGGGTCGCCGGATACGAGCCGGTGCGCACCTTGTGCAACTCGATCAGGGCGATTGCCGTCTTGAAATTCTGATCGCCCATCCTGGCATCACCCTCCTCCTGAAGATCGCACCCGGCGACCGCAACAACCAGCAATGTGCAGAAGGCCAACCGCATGGCATTCATGGTGAATGTCCGATCCGAAAAGTTGCTGTCCATCACTTCGATGTCAGAAGTCGCGTACCTGCCCACACATGAGATTGTTCCGGATACCTCGTGTGCAGGGCCCGCCATGTCTCGAACCATGTTTGGCTTTCTTTCTCCGGCGTGATCACCAGGACACGCTCGTTCCCGAAATCCACCCACGTAGATCCGTCAGCGAGGATCAACGATGCCCCTACCCTGAACGCGGTGTCCTGGGCCATGTGCCAGTACCGTTGCTCCTTGTCGCTGGCAAAGGAGTCCGGTCGTGGGCTGACGGGCCGTTTCATGTCCTTCATCTCGTCAGCACCCGAACCGGACGGCGACCAGCCCGAAGAAGCCGCTGCCGGTGACGGCAACCACGGCGTCAGACACGCCATGGCGGCTGCAGGGAGTGTCATGCATGTGACGCTTCTCCGTTACTGAAGCTCGACCGCGAACGACGACATGCCGGTGCGGGCGGGCCCGCGTGCCTCGTCAACCTGGATCCCGTGCATAGAAGCCCATGCTGAGACTGGCTCCCAGCATGGCGAGAGAAGCAACACTACCCGCATCGATGCCGCCCCCTTCCTGCTCGTCCGAGCCGAGGATCCACATGGCGATATCGAACTCGATGAACTCGGGCATCACCCGGGCCTTGATCGCCATCAGTTGATCGACGCCACCTACCCGTGAAAGAAGAGCCGGAATCATCTCGCCGAGTCGGGTGGCGTCGGAAAACTCGATCTCCCACGATACCGCCGATCTTCTGAAGGGCGTGCCGTTCGGCACCCTGGCCTCGCCGCGGGCGACGGACGACGATGCCGGCACGCCGATCAAGGCCTCGACCTCGGCAGGTTTCATCTCGAAGCCGCGCAAGCAGACCGAGCCGATGAACTTGGGACGGCGAGCGATGGGCGGGGTTGCCGTCATGCGTGTCCTCGATGATGCCCGACGCCGGAACCCGCGCGCGCGCCCGTGACGATCGTGCCGCGTGACAAGACTGGCCCGCGGCTCGGGCCAAGCGTAAGGGCCGCGACGATTCGTCGGGCGCGCACCGGACCCATGACGTTTCCAACACGAACGACGTGCCGGTACTTGTCCATGCAAGCGATCCTCGGGGCGAATTGCCGCTCCGGCTCGCGGGATGGTCCGGGGTGCCTGCTCATGCAGGGAGCACACGCTCGCATCGGAAGCCTCTGCAGCCGGGTCGTCGCGCGCAGTGACGCAGCGGGAACCCGGACGGACGGCGGGACCGCCTAGCCGTGACCATGACGAAATCCACCTTGCACCGTCGACGTCGGGTCACCCAGTTCATTGTGGAGCGACGCCAGGATGGCCGATATCGAATCGGGAGCAGGTTGGCCATACCGCTCTTCAAGCGCGTTGGCGATGTGCCTGATCGTGTCCGCGAGGAAGATGCCCCAGGCAGGCGCCTCGTTTCGCCCGTTGTCCTGCCACAGACCGATGTTGATGGCGCAATGCTGCCCCCGCTCTGCAATCCAGGCGCTGAGCATCTGGACAGCCTTCTCGTCCCGTTGTGCTGCTGGTGGAACCACGAGTGGCTTCATGGAAGGTGCCTCGCCCGAGTCATGCCGTGTCCCCGGATCGCGTCGATGGAACGGTCATGTGCCTGGCTCGCCGTCGATCTCGGCTGACTTTCTCCCGGCCGGCTCGTCGGGAATCGCGTCGATGCTGCGCCGGGTGAGGTCGCGATAAGCCTGGAACATCACCGCGAAGGGCGCTTCGCTGCCCGCGAAGTAGCCGATCTGGTTGACCTTTCCGGAGTGGACGGAGCGCGTGACCCACGCCGGATGGGCGGCGTGCCCGGCGGTGGTGAACGCGACATGCATGACGTTGTCCGGGCTGCGCAGCACCTCGAGGTGCTCTTCCGGAAACTGGCGGAGAGAAGCCCCGTAAGCGCCATGCACCTGCTGTCGGTAGGCCTCCCACTGGGCAACACTGATGCGGGCTTGCGGAAACGGCTGGAACTCGGGCGGATCTTCGGCGAGGACCATCGTGGAACCCAGCAGAAGGACCGCAGCAACGACGATGCTTTTCATGGCGCCCGATACCCGAGACCTGCCGTGTTGTAACGGCCTGGGGAGCGAGTGGCAAGCTTCGACATGACACCCACGCCTCGCGTCGACGCATTCCCGACTGCCAGGTGTCAGGCTTGCGTGCGCCTGGGCACCACGAAGGGCAGTCCGGACAGGCTGATGTCGGGCAGTCGAGCCAGGGCCCGCTTCTCCAGCCCCTCCCATGTTCCGGTCAGGTCCATGCTCGCCAACGGCGGCAAGCGCCACACCTCGTAACAGTCCATGTACTCGTCGGCCTCTTCGTCGAACCTGGAGTAGAACAGGTAGGCCTCTCCGCGCCGCTCCGCGACGATCATCCGCGGAACATCCCAGAATTCCCGGTACGCGATATTCGACCAGGCGCTCATGCGTCAGCTCTTGCTGGAGTCGGACAGTGTGCACGGCGCGCGCTATTGAATGAGCTTCACGCTTCAACCGGCATCGCAGCGGCTCGACACCTGACCCAATCGTCGCCACCGATCGGCATCGGCTCCAATGCCGTACCACGTGGCAATCGGGTCGGGCCACGCGAACGGGAACGCGACGAAGGCGAAGACTGCCGCACATGCGGCTGGCCTGGCATCCGAGTCAGCCCATGCTACAGACGGTCATCGGCTCGAGCGCAGGGTCATGGCGCATGCCCGGCCTTGTGCAGTAGCGCTTGTGCCCGCTGGGCCAGCTTGTCCGGCTCACGCATGTAGGGCGCAGGCGCATGAGTCATCGCGACGGTAGCGGCTGCCTGCGCCGGCGACAGTTGGCTCAGCGGTCGACCGTACCGGCGAAGCGCAAACGCGCCGAGACCATGATCCGTGCCGTTGTAGGCAAGCGTCGCGTAAAGCCCGTACATCTCCGACTCTTCGAGATGCACGGGCAGGAGAATCCGCCAAAGCACCTCGCGCATGTGCCACTGACTCTGGGGCAGGTCCGAGTAGACAAGAGACATGACCAGACGGGTTGCATGTGGCGCAGGCGATGTGGCGTTCGCATCGATGAGCTCGCGAATGATCAGCGGAGGAGAGGCTTCCTCCGGGCTCGCCTGGACAAGCACGCCATGAATCCGTTCAAGATGGGGGCGGACAGCGAGCATGTCGTAAGCGAACAACGCCAGGACAGGAACCCCGGTCAGGAGCGCCATCGTCTTGGCCACGCTGCCGATCACCTTGCTCATCGCCCCCTCGACCGGATCAAGCCGCACCGTGAAGCGGCGTCGGCCCGTGTGGGTTGCCTGGTGGCCCGGACATCGGAACAACCCGTAGTGGCCAAGCCAAAGCTCATGAAAAGCATGAAAGAACCGTGTGGATCAAACCGATCCTCGAAGTCGAATGAACGGTTGGCCGCCTATCGGACAACGAAGGTGGTCCGCAGCGGAATGCTGACGCCGCGCATGCGATCCTTGACCACGACCTTGACGGCCCAGATGCCGCGTGGGTCTGTAGGCTCCGCAACGTACGTCAAGGAAGCGGTGGAGAGGTAAACGCTTGCCGGATCTGTCGTGAGTTCGGCTTTGAAGCACGGCATGTCGAACTCCTCGACAGACCTGGAGCCATCCGGGCGAGAAACCACGAAATCACACGCGACATCCGTCATGCCGGATGCATCGAGCATGGGATTCGCCAGGAAGGTGAGGATGAAAAGCTCGCCGCCGGCCGAGACCTCGTCGGAGGTGGAAAAGCCTGGAACGGTCTCCGGTGGAGCAGCCCATCTTTCCTGCCAGTCCTTGTCTGGCGTGATCAGCAAGGAGGCGCTGAAGCCGTCCTTCGACTTCGCAGAGTCCGTATCGGGAAGCGGGTTTCCGCTCATGTCTCTCCAGCCGCTCTGGGCCGAGGCTGCCAGCGAGAAGAACGCGAGAGCGATGGATGAGATACCGGGACGCTTCATGAGCAGCCGAGACCAGAGTTCAGCCGCGTTGTAGCGGTGATCGGCCATGTCGGCAAGCCCTGCCTGCCGACGCAGCGTCGGCCGTAACGAATCGTCATGCACCGGCCCCCACCCCGAAGCCCTCGGGAACCATCCGGAGCTCGGCGGCGGTGCACACGCCGTTGCCCCCGGAGAGAGGGCGAACACCGAAGAGGGTCCCGTGCGGGGAGATCTCTGCCTGGATGACGACGACAGGCTGCTCCGACCCATCGTCGAGCCGCTGGAACGCGCAGCATGGCAGTCGAATCGGATCGTGCTTCGACTCACCCTGCACGTAGAATACGGCCTTGCCGGCACGGACGTCCTCCTCGCGCGCGGCACGTCCGGCCACATGAGGCGTGCTTCGCCATTCGGCTTTGTCGATAGGTCCCCAGAGATCCGTCATGGTCGGCACCTGGGTTCAGTGTCCGGCATGAGCGGCGTCGCCACGGATTGCCTGAACGGTGGGACGGAGGGCGCAACCCACCGCCTGGGACTTGAGCGTCATGACGAAAGTCTCGGCGTCCTTCGACTCAGGCGTCGCCGTCAGGCGTGCACTTGAAGGATGGGTCAGGCGGCACACTGCAACTCGCTGCGCCCACCGGGATGAGCATCCGTTCCGACGCTCTTTCCGTGAGCCAGCTTGCGGGCCCATAAGCAACCGCCACGACCGAAACGGCAGAACGCCGCGCGTTTGCCCAGCTGGCCGAGACTTCAACTTGCACGAGCTCTCCATCGATCTCCACCTCGTGCGCTTCCGATGGGGCCCCCACTTGAGCGACCACCTCCGACACAGGACGTGCGCACCATTCTTCGAGAGCGCGCACCAGGACTGGATAGACTCTTCCACTTTGCATCGCGGGTCCAATCCTTGAATCAAGCCGATTCGCTAGACGGTGCCGGCGTGGACGAATGACCGGACGTGGTCACTTGATACTGCAAGTGTCGGCATGAGCACCGTCCGACCTGACGTAAGTAGAGGTACTTCCGGTCCTTTTGCTGTACAGAAACAGCTTGTCGAAGCCTGAAGAAGAGGACAGTTCGATGGGGATGGCGTAACCGTTTGCATTGGCAAGCAGCGACACAGCCCGCTCCGAGTGCCTGTGCCGGAACTCGGTGCTTCCCTTGGCACGAATGACAAGACCGGTTCCATCAGCGTTGAACTGCAAGGTATCCCTGGGGCTATGGTCCGGGTCTTCGCATAGAACCCAGTTGCCGACAAGCCAGTCTGGCTTGGGTGCCGCACGTTCCGAGGCCACGGCCGTCGCCGCAGACATCAGCAACAACACTCCGACTGCACGTTTGCAGAAATCCATGGACACCTCCAGAACCGAGTCGGCCGCGTTGCGGAGCAACGTCGGCTTGAACGAACCGTCAGGCTTCATCTGCCGGAATGTGCTGCCTTACCCAGGCATCTACCGGGGAAGCTCGCTCCGCAACATGGCCAGTCTCGAGATCGGCGCACTCGACGAGTGACGGATCGCGTGTGGCGAGATGCGCCACATGCACGTAGTAGAAATCGTCCGCTCCGTCGTGGTCCGTGCAGCCGCATGCGAAGTTCCAGCCATCCTGATCGTGTGCCACCAGCAGGATCGGCCGCGATGCATCCAGGACATGGCTGCATATGATGGCGCCCATATCCGTCGGAAAGCTTCTCATGAGGCATGACGCCGGAGCCGAGCGGCGGCATGAGGGAACGAGTCCTTGGGACTTGAAGGCAGAATCGCGACCGTCCGCTTGAGCGCCTTGTCGGGCATTACAGACCCTGCCAGTAAGACGCCGCGCCGGCGAAAGTCGCCGGCCTCGATCGGTACGCAAACTCGTCGGGGATCGCGAGATCCTGACGGCGAACTCGATAGCCCGTGCTGACCTTCACGTAGTGCGCAAAGTAGTGATACCCGGTGTCGCTGCCGAGATACCACAAGGTACTGATGCTGCCGATTCCACGGTACTGCGCCAGATGCTGCGGAGAGACGATGCTGCCCCCTCTGACACTGGTCATGAAACCAGAGCAGCCCGTCGCGATGATGAGATACCCAAGACCAAGCGCCATCGAGACGTTCTTCATGTTGCCCAACCCCCTGGTCAAGCCGACCGGTGAAGCCGGATCGGCATGAATGAACCATCAGGCAGCATCGTCTTCGACGGCCTCGTCATGGCTGCAGATGGACTCCACTAACGGCAATGGCGCCGGATCCTCGGAGTAGGTGTAGACCTCGAGGCCGGAAAGCTCTCCCTCCAAGGCCCAGACAATGAGACCCAACGACTCACCGCCAGGGGCCTTTGCAGCGGCCTCCGCGACTACCCGGGCGGTCCGTCCTCGAACAGGCACGCGAAAGTCCACCGAAGCGCACCCGCAGCCGCAGCGCCCGACCACCTGAAGCGCTCCGATCTGGCTGGCGAAGTCCATGGCAGAAGAATCCGTCGCAGCCACGGCCAAAGCACGCCGCACCACGGCAGCCTCGGCCTCCGATATTGCCCTGACGGTCGCGGAAGATCTGGGCATGCTCCTAATCCTCGAGACGAGCGACATCACCGGGGCGGTGAGCCCGCCCAGATGATGCCTCCTCCACGGATGAGTCAGGCACTTCGGCGAACACACCGGCGTACCAGATCGCTGCAGGGGAGCGGAACCACGTCGTATTCGACGTGTTCTCGAACTGCGCGAGCTCGCTCAACCTTCCGCCGAACCGGCTGTAGAGGGCAATGAGTTCGCGCAAACTGGCCTGGCTGATTCGCCGCGACTTGAGACTGACATGAAGCTCGCGCCCCACACCGCGCACTGCGACCACGCCGGGAATGCTCTGCAACCAGGTGAAGAACGCGGCCTCGTCACCAGCCGAAAGGTAGGTCATGGGGGCCTGCCACACCAGGGTTGCCATGTTCCGCATCACTCCAGATCAGCACTTTGCAACGCAACGCCGGATTGAACCGTCAGGTTTTCCGCGCCATTGCCCGGAGCTCGTCCTCGACGGCTTCGCGATTGTCCTGGATGAACGCATCGAGATTTCCGCCGACGTTCCTCGACTCCATCTGCGCAAGAATGGCGTACGCCTCTTCCCGTCTTGCCTCGGGCCCCAGGTGCTCCTTGGCGAAAAGCTGACGAAGATCCTCGACACGAGCGGTAAGGAACGCCTGCAGCTCCGTGGCACGCTCCATGGCACATTCGTCGAGGGACAAGCCCCGGGCCTTCCGCCGCAACAGAAGCGCGCCGAACACCAGGATCACCAGGGCCACGACGAGAACTGACGAGGAATACATGATCCATCCTTTGCGGTCCAACACCTGAGTCGAGCGCCACGTAGAGGCGTCGACGTTTGATGAATTGTGCTCGTGACTACTGCCACGTCCACAGATTTCTTGCGGCGGAAATCAGCAGGAACAGCCCGGCCAGCCCGAAGGCGACAATGCAGAACTCGGCAACCCAGCCGGTATAGGTAACCCCTTTCATCTCGAATGATGGAAGTCCGGAAGATAGCCATGCAAGTGCACGAGACCCGGAGCAGAGCACGAGCACGGCTCCACCAAGCAGCATCATCCATTGGGTCATGCGATCAGTCTTCGACATGTGCTGCCTGACATTCGGTCTCGACGGGCCAAGGGCGTCCACTGCGCATGATCAAGCCGCGCCGTGAAGCAGCGCAGGACGTTGTGGATTGTCAGGGCGCACCGATGGGATGCCTAATGCGCCACAGAACACCGCTCGGATCAGAGAGCGTGAAGTCTCTCATGCCCCAGGACCTGTCCTGCACGTCGCTGAAGGAGACTCCGTAGTCTCGGGCAATGTCCAGAGATTCGAGATGCGTGTGCCAGTCATCTGCGCTCTTGACCAGAAAGTGCATCTGGAAATGGTGTGCGTGCTCTTTGACGAAGAAGTTCTGCAGAAGAAAGCTTGTCTCTCCATGGCGGAGGTAGGCCAACTCGCCAGATGACCATCCGACCGTAAAGCCCAGTCGTTGGTAGAAGCGCAACGAGAGCTCGAAGTCCTGTGCCGGGACGAATGCCTTGATCTCGACGGCCTGAAGATCGCTTGAGGTCATCTGCGCTGTACACCTCGACGCCATAACTCAGTCGAGTTGTAGCGGGCCGGAAGGCAGGCAGCAAGCTCTACCAGCCGCCTCACTCACACACCGGTGCAACGTCGGCGACGAAGACCCGTGAGGCCACCCGCCACACCTAAGAACCAGGTGGCGCCCCAAGCACGTGGAGGACGAGTCGCATGACGTGAGCGGCACGAGACAGCAGGAGCAGCACGCCGGTCAGGATGGTGGAACCCGCAGAAGAACTGCCGGGCCTCATGTGGCTGTCCCAGTAGGACCCGGCCAGGCCGAAGAGAAGCAGGACAGCGCCGATCGCGATTACCGCGAGACTCAGGACGCCCTTGAGCCAACTCGGCAATGGCAACAGGAGCGAACCCCAAGCCACCAGGACGAGCACGACGTACTCCATGGGCTGCTCCCGACTACCGACGTACGGCCTGACGCCTGAGTCAAGCTGCGCCGCGAAGCGGCGTCGACTTGAATGATTTGCCAGGTTTCTTTCCGACCATCTTCACGAGCTCTCGCTCCACCTCTTGGGGGGCGGGCTGAGCCACCGGGTGATGTAGATTAGGATGGCGAGAGGAACTCCGAGTGCCGGGGCGATCCAAAGGTTCGCAGTGCGCTCCAGCTGGGTGACCAAGTCCTCACCGAGATTGGCAATCAGACCCATTGCGGCGAGCACGCCGGTCCACACGACCATCTCCTTCAGGACTTCGCGATTGAAGAGGCCGAACGGTCGTTGTTGCTTGAGTGAAATCGCCCACGGCTCTCGCCACTTCATAAAAAACCCTAATGCCATTGCTCGGGCGCGTTCACTTCTCACATCACCTGCCGCGATGTTCTGGACGATTCTATTTGACCTCGCGTGGCTCAACGATTTCGCCACCCATGAGAACCACAACTGAAAAGCGAGAATTCATGACCATGGAACCGTCCAGATCGCCGACGAAATCAAAGGTGTAGTACCAACGATCGGGCGCACGCGAATTGCCGGACGAGAACAGGCCGTAGCTGCGAAGCTTGAAGGAGGAAATCTTGGGGAATGACCTTTTCAACCAATCGTATGCACGTTGATGTGCTGCTGGCATATCCAGGGGTGGAGAGTTTTTTCCGTCGAATATCCATTTGGGCGTCTTCAGGAAATGGGCATCCGAGACATACCAGCCGATCTGCGTTCCGTCCGCTTCGTTAGAAGAGCGAATGGGATACTCGGCCGTACCAGCCGCATCTGCACCACAGGCTGCCAACAGCAGTAATAACCAAAGTCCTTGCTTCATTCTTCCCTCATTTGGGACTTCCCTCGAAAAAATTGACACCGTTGAGTTAGGCGCATCGGCGCTCTTAGTCGACGGGGCTCCGGTAATCCAGTGCCGAGTGTAGGCGCTGGCGATTGTAGAAGTCGACGTAGCGGCTGATCGAAAGCCGCAGGTCGCGATCGGTGGCAAACACGCTGCGGTGATAGAGGTCGGACTTCATCGTCTTGTTCCACGACTCCATGTGCGCGTTGTCGTTCATGCGATGCGGTCGGTTCACGGACTGCACCATCCCGGCACGCTGCAGGGCGTGCCTGAAGTGACCTCGCGCAGCGCCTTCAGCTCGGCTGCGGCCTGCTTGTCCACTTCGACACCCTTGCTCACGATCTCACCCTCGCGTGCCAGCCTGCGCCAACGAGACAGCATGAAGGGAGGATGTGAAGCGACTCGGCAACGTCTCGCACCGAGACGCCCGGCAGCTCGCTCAGGCGTACGGACGTGGCCTTGAAGTTGTCGCTGTAACGGGTTGTCGTGCGTGGACCTGGACGGGGCATGGGCACTCCTGATCGTTAGGTCAGGGTGTCCACCAAACCGAAGGAACTACCGTGTCGGCTTGAATGAATTGTTAGGCCGCACCCAATTTTGAGGCGGCGCCCATGATGCGGTCAATCTCCGCTGCGGTTGTCCAATCGACCCGCGGCTGCTTTAAGGCAAGTACGTCCACGATGTCGCTTGCAGAGAGAATGCAGTAATGGGTCGGGATATTATTGAATGTTTCTGCTTGCATCGAGCTAGCGGCCCACGCTGAGTCCTGTACTTGCAGAAAAGGGAACGTCCAATAGCCGCCCGAAGACTTCGGAAGCGACATCGAGTCGGACTCTCCTGGCCACTTATGAGAGAATTCCTTGTGGGTAGTGACAGCCTCAAAGTTATCAAAGCGTAGAACGAGCAAGTTCCCATCCGCGAACTCACCATCACAAACGATAGTCATTGCTCCAGCACTATGCTGAAGAATAAATACCCCGGCCAGAAACTCTGGCACGTGCTGGATCGGTAACCATGGAATGAACGTCTGCATGAAATTATCTGTGCGCCCTAACGTTGGAGATAACCGGAAGCAACCGGCTTGTCGGGTGATGTCCGGTTGATTGACTTGTTAGGCCGCACGCTCGAAACCAAAGAGTGGCATTGCAATGGCGAACAGGCTAAGAAGAGCAGCAATAAGACCGAGGCGTAGAACCATGACTTTGTGTTCCTTAAGACTGCCTGGCTTCCAGCGATCTTGGATGAACATGCCTAGTAGGAATGCGGGAAAGGTGGCCAAGGCACCACCGAACCACATGCTCTCGAACCAGTGAGAGAAGCGAGGAAGCAAGAAGCCGAGCGCAGCTCCCAACACTTGAGCTCCGAGAACGACAACTGACAAAGCCCGTATTGGCTCAAGATCGCGCCAAGAGTATGAAAAGCCAAACTGTGACTCCTTCATGTCTTGTCCGACTGGATAGCGGTCATGGTGGCCTAACGGTTGAGTTGAGCGGCGCGCGCGCCGCAGTTTGGGCTTGGCACTTTATCGCGCCCGCGTCCGCTCGAACGAGGTGTTAGGCCGCTCGCCCTCATTGGTAGTGCTCGTTGCTAAGGCCGCGTTCTAGAAGCTGTGACGACGTGGCCGCGACAAAGGAATCGGTCCCTACAGCACCGCACCCGGGACAGATAGGCGAGTTGGATTGCTGGAACCGAAGGTCTCCAGCGATGCCACGGAAGAAGGTGCCCGTCTCTTGGCACTCCGCCGCGAGCCCACCGCACTTTCGACAAGCCACAATTATGGGCCCACCCTGGCCACAGCACGGGCACGTCTGCTTGAGCGTCCAGATGGGAGTGTCGATTTGCACGAGCGTGCGGCCTAACGTCCGAAATAAGCCGCACCGCGAAGCGGTGTCGGCTTGATTGAGTTGTTATACGCCGCGGCGCCGGCCGGAGCCAGCAGCAGGACAGCGCGCCACGATGGGCGGGAGGCCAGTAGCAGAACCAGCCTGCGATACCAGTGGCTGGCGATGGTGCTGCTGCACAAACCAGAGTTGAAAATGACCAATGCCTTTGGCAGAGAGCCTGACGATTGCAGTCCAGTCATCCTTGACCTCCTAGAACTCATTGTCTGACCACGTATAACGCCTGAATTAAGCCGCGCCGCGAAGCGGCGTCGGCTTGAATGAATTGTTAGGCGGCTACCCCGCGCTCTATGAGCACGAAATCCTCAGCCGTCTCCGTTGTGTAATGCACAAGGCCTGCAAAGTCTGTGTGGACCATGATGCCTGCGCCAAGGTACGCCCAACCATCCTCGCCTGGGAGGTACTCGCTTGTGTCCATTGACGCGATGACACGGCCACGGTAGTCGCCGTCAATCTGGATGACGTCACCTGGCTTGATGTCTGTGCCATCCGCGTACTTCATGCTGCCGCCTAACGCCTGAATTAAGCCGCGCCGCGAAGCGGCGTCGGCTTGAATGAATTGTTAGGCATCGCAAAGCCTGCGTAGCTTGAACAGGGCTTGTGAGTGCCTCTCGGAAACTAGGCCAATCGATGGATGATAGCGAAACCCCGACCGATCTAAAGCCGCAGCCTCCAGCGCCAGCCTGGCCGCCGAGCGTGCAGCTGGCGGATCGTGTTGCGCGAAGATTAGCGCCCGTGCAGCGTGATGCTTGAAATGGTCAACGGGGAACATGAGCTGACTCTCCGAGCTAGTGAGCATGCCCATGGCTTGGTCAAAGCGGTCTGTGACGTCATTAACGGCTATTAGGTAAGGCAGCTCTAAGTACGCACCTGTACGCAGGTTGGGGAATACTCGCTCCCGTTCCAACGCTGCTTCATAAGCTTGGAAAGCCAAATCCAGCTGGCCGAGTGCGAGGAAAGCGGTGGCGCGGTCTACGTAGGCCTGCGCGTTATCAAAGTCATCTCCGAGCGCAAAGTACCGATCAAGAAGCTCAAGCGCTATCTGCGGCTCTATGCTCGCCAAGGTACAGGCCTGTATCCGAAGGTACTGGCTCTTTCGCCGCGCACGCTTCAGCTTTTGCTCAAACGCAAGTGCGATCTCTTCGTTCCACTCTGAGTTTCGGAACCATGAGTTGTCTGCCATTGCGATGCCTAACGCCTGAATTAAGCCGACCCGCGAAGCGGGTTCGGCTTGAATGAATTGTTAGGCATGCGCAGCGAGAACGCTTGCATGCCGCTCACTGGGCAAGCCTGCTGTCTAGTTTTTCCATCAACTCGTCGAGTCTTGGCGCAAGGCCACATGCACAGACTCGCTTTTGCTCGTCCCAAGCGTTCGCATCGATCCCTGGGCAATCCCCGTCGTGCTCGGCGTAAGCGAGTATGAACCTACGAAGCTCGATTGTTAGTGGGTCACGATCCATAGACTTTACCAAAGCATGCCTAACGCCTGAATTAAGCCGTCCTGCGAAGCGGATTCGGCCTGAATGAATTGTTAGGTGGCTCACGCATGGAATGCGAGCGCTAGAACTGGAGCATGACCGGCCTCAATGCGGCGCCAGTTGACGAAGGCAGAGCATTCGACAAGCGCGGAGAATAGTTCAGGGCAACGGGCTTTGAAGTCTTGAGCATGGTCAATGACGAGCGACAGTGCTTGGCCAGAATCAATGTGCACGGTGGTCATACCTGATCCCGGATCATCCAGGTTGGAAAGACAGTCGATCCAAGCGTCCATGTTGTGACCGTAGAAGGATGGAAAACCAAAGGCAGCAGAAAATACGATGTGAAAAGATTCAGCGTCTACGATTCTTTCTGCGTCAATTCGCATTACTACCTCTGAGCCGCCTAACACCAGAGTTCAGCCACGTTGTAGCGGGCTGGGAGGCAGGTGGCAAGCTTTACCTGCCGCCTGACTCATAGACCGATGCAACGTCGGCTGCAACGACTCGTTAGGCGCCAAGCCGAGGTCTATGAGCGCCAGCATTGAATCGCGTACAGCGCACTCGTGGCGTGGCGCCCCCAGTGACTTCGGAAGGATTCCCGCCACTCCCATGCAGCGGCTGCTCCGTTCCCTTTGTCGTAGAGGGCCAGGCCGGCCCGCAGATCTCTCCATACGTCAGCAAGGTCGTCCGCCAGATCGCCGGTAACGGGCTCAGGTGATTCTAAAATCGACGGCTCAGCGAAAGTTGCGTAGTAATTGAATGGCAACGACGAAAGTCTCTGGTACACCGCGACCCACTGCTTATGCTCCAGCCTCGGCGCGTCCTCGTCATCGAAGAGCTCGGGCAACTCGTTGACTTGAGCGCACAGTTTTGAAAGCAGAAGAGCAGCGGTCTCCGCTTCTAGATCGGGAGATGCCGCAAAGCCTTCTATCCACGCACAGTAAGCGCGAGCGGTACTAACGAAGTCTTCCAGCCGCTGCGTGTCGTCCATGGCGCCTAACACCAGAGTTCAGCCGCGTTGTAGCGGTGATTGGGACTGGTGGCAAGCTCTATCTGCCGCCTGGCCCAAGCGCCGATGCAACGTCGGCTGCAACGACTCGTTAGGCGCCGCCGGGGATCCCGATAGAAGCGGACTGTTCCACGTTTCGTCTGCCGAGGTTACCTAACGACTCGGCTCTGCGTGACGCCCCTCTATCTCATACCCATCTCTAGTTCGCATCCTTACGACGCAAGTATTCGGCGTACGACGCTGGCCAGCGTAAGCAAACTCCGCCTGAGCGAACATTACATAAGAGGGATCTATGTCCTCTTTCGCAATAAGCTCAGCGAACTTGGCCGGAAGCGTAGCTGAGTTGCCGACGTCTGCGGCCGCGAGGAGGGAGACCATGATGCAACCAAGGCCAGACTTCCGTTGCTCCAGATCTCGTTCCGGAGGATGAAATCCGTTCCCACTCAGCGCGTAGTGCGCCAAGCTATTGGCAACGCTGCGAAGTCTTTTAACGCCGGGCATGGTGGTAGCGCCTAACTACAAGTAGACCCCGAACCCGGGGAATAGCACGCATCGTTCAGCAGCCGGGCGACGCTGTCAACGTTCAAGCGCCGCGAAATCAAGACTTTGCGCTTGGGCGCCTCGATGAACGCGCCCGGGATATCCTGCGGAAACGACGTGATAAATGATATCGCCTCAGAAACGGGTGATATCGCGACAGCTGCCGCCGACGAAGATGGCAGCCCGATGTCGACACGTTAGTCGGCGGTGGCTATCGGAAGGAACCACAGAGAGGCACACCGACCGATGAGACAGCGCGCATGCCGTTCAGCCGAATGGCGGTCGAGGACACCCGGCCCGCGTTATCGAGCCGGGTGAGGACACCCCCTCACGCCACGCGGTAGTTGTCCTGCATCGGGTAATTGCGCGCGTAGGCCGCGAAGGCCAGTGCGGCGAGGAACGCGAAGCCGGCGAAGAAGAACATCAGGAACGCGGGCTCGCTCAAGCCCGTGTTGGTGATCATCGCGCGGAAGCCGTCGTTGCGGACGCCGGCGTTGGTGAGCAGCACCCACAGGCTGCCGAACGTGCTGGTGAGGTACCAGAACGCCATGATCACGCCCTTCATCGCATGCGGAGCCTGGCTGTAGGCGAACTCGAGCGCGGTCGCGGAGACGAGCACCTCGCCGAACGTGAGCAGCAGGTAGGGCAGGCTCTGCCAGGCGAGCGAGACTTCGGCGCCGCTGTCGATCCACAGCTGCAGCACGCCGGCGACGATCCACGACACGCCCGAGAACGCGATGCCCCAGCCCATGCGGCGCAGCGGGGTCACCGTGAAGCCGAGGCGGCGCAGTCCCGGATAGAGCACGATGTTGTTGAACGGGATCAGCAGCATCACGAGCAGCGGGTTGAGCGCCTGCATCTGCGCGGCATCCTTGATGAGCCAGCTCGGCCACCACCAGGTGTCGTGCGGGATCACCATCGTGTTGCCCTGCAGGATCCACGTCGAGGCCTTCTGGTCGAACAGCGACCAGAACGGCGTGACCAGCGCGAAGACGATGAGGATGCGTAGCACCGCGCGCACGCCGTCGACGGCGGCATCGGGATGCGCACCACGCGCACGCTCGAGCTGCAGCGAAGCACCCCAGCCACCGAACGCGATCAGCACGCCGAGCGACAGGCAGGCCGTGATGACGAAGCCGAACGCGTCGGGCCACGGCAGCGGTGCGCCGACGGCCTTGAGTGCCCATGCCGCGAGCATCGCGACCGATGCCGCCACGCCGGCCCAGGCGATCATCGCGCCGGTGCTGCCCTCGCCTTCTCTGCGCGTGCGCAGCGCGGTGCGGATGACGTTGAGGAACGAATGCGGATCGGCACCCGACGGCGGCACGTTGACGTACTGGCGGCGACCCATCCAGAAGATCAGCGTGGCGATGAACATGAGTACGCCCGGGATGCCGAACGCGACGGCAGGGCCGTAGTGGCGCAGCAGCAGCGGCGCGAACAGCGACGCGAAGAACGAGCCGAAGTTGATGATCCAGTAGAACGCGTCGAAGACGAGCTTCGCCTTGTCCTTGTTGCGCTGGTCGAACTGGTCGCCGCAGAACGACACCACCAGTGGCTTGATGCCGCCCGAGCCGAGCGCGATCAGGAACAGGCCCGTGTAGAAGCCGTAGGCGTGGTTCTCGAACAGCGCGAGGCAGGCGTGGCCCGCGCAGTAGATCAGCGAGAACCACAGCACCGTGTTGTACTTGCCGAAGAAGCGGTCGCTGAGCCAGCCGCCGAGCAGCGGGAAGAAGTACACGCCGATCACGAACGTGTGGAAGATGTCCTTGGCGACACCGGCGCGATCCGCATCGGGCAGGTACTGCAGCAGCACCGAACTGATCAGGAACGGCACGAGGATGTTGCGCATGCCGTAGAAGCTGAAGCGCTCGCAGGCCTCGTTGCCGATGATGTAGGGAATCTGGCGCGGCATGCGCGCGTCGGACGAGGTGGCCGTGGCGGGTGCGGTCATCTTCTGGGGATTCGGTCGCGAGGGGGATGCGCGCTACTATGCACGGCGCGGCGCGTGGCGGGAACCTTCGGGACTCTTCGCGCCGTGTCCGAACATCCGGCGCGCGGGCGTGAAGGCGCTGGATCCCGGCCTGCGCCGGGATGACGGAGGCTTATCCGAGGGCTCGGGCCTTGCTCACGCTCCGGATCGCCTGCCGCGCGTCCAGCCGCAGACGTGCAGCACCGCCACCATCCATCCGCCGAAGGAACGGCACCGCCACGGGGAGTCCTGATGAGCACCACCAAAGTCCCGCAATTGACCGTCCGCGCGGTCGTCCTGTCGATCGTGCTGGTCGTCATCCTCGCCGCGGCCAACACCTACCTCGGCCTGTTCGCGGGCATGACGATCGCCTCGGCGATTCCCGCCGCGGTCGTCTCGATGGGCGTGCTGCGCCTGCTCGGCGGCGGCACGATCCTCGAGAACAACATCGTGCAGACGGGCGCTTCGGCGGGCTCGTCGATCGCCTCGGGCGTGATCTTCACGATCCCGGCGCTCGTGATCCTCGGCTACTGGAACACGTTCGAATACTGGTGGGTGTTCACGATCGCGGGCCTCGGCGGCCTGCTCGGCGTGATCTTCTCGGTACCGCTGCGCCGCTCGCTGATCGTCGACCAGGGCCTCGCATTCCCGGAAGGCAAGGCTGCCGCCGAAGTGCTCAAGACGGGTGAGAACCCAGGGCAAGGTATCAAGACCCTCGGCATCGCCGCATCGCTCGGTGGCCTCGCCAAGCTCGGCGCCGAGGGCGGCCTGCGCCTGATTCCCGATGTCGCGTCGTCCGCGACATGGCTCGGCAAGGGCATCGCCTACATGGGCACCAACCTTTCCCCGGCGCTGCTCGGTGTCGGCTACATCGTCGGCCTCAACATCGGCATCGTCGTGCTGCTCGGCGGCATCATCGGCTGGAACATCGCGATCCCGATCTACAGCACGTTCTTCCTCGACGGCGACCCCGTGCTGGCCGCGCGCGTTGCCGGCATGAGCGCCTTTGACACGGCCTGGGAGATCTGGTCGGAACAGATCCGCTACCTCGGTGTCGGCGCGATGCTGATCGGCGGCATCTGGACGCTGATCTCGTTGCGCAAGTCGCTGTTCTCGGGCATCCGCAGCGGCTTCGAGGCGACGCGCTCGGATGCAGGCGCGACGCTCGCGCACACCGAGCGCGACATCCCGATGAAGTTCATCGGCATCGGCCTCGTCGTGTTCACGCTGCCGCTGCTCGCGCTGTACCAGAACATCGTCGGCCAGTGGACTGCGAGCATCCCGATGACGATCATCATGATCGTCGCGGGCTTCCTGTTCGTGTCGGTGTCGGCCTACATGGCCGGCCTCGTCGGCTCGTCGAACAATCCGGTCTCGGGCATCACGATCTCGACGATCCTGTTCGCCGCGGGCGTGCTGGTACTGCTGCTGGGTCGCGATTCGAACATCGGTGCGGTCGCCGCGATCATGATCGGCGCCGTCGTGTGCTGCGCTGCGTGCATCGGCGGCGACAACCTGCAGGATCTCAAGGCCGGCCACATCGTCGGCGCGACGCCGTGGAAGCAGCAGCTCATGCTCGCGATCGGCGCGATCTCATCGGCGCTGATCATGGCCCCCGTACTCAACCTGCTCATCGCGGCGAACGGCATCGCGGGGGCACCAGGGGCCGAAGCCTTCCCGCGCCCCATGGCGGCGCCGCAAGCCAATCTCATGGCCTCGGTGGCCAAGGGCATCTTCGGCGGCCAGTTGCCTTGGCCGACGATCGGAGTCGGCGCAGGCATCGGCGCGCTCATCATCGCGATCGATTCGTGGCTCAAGTCGAGCGGCAAGAGCTTCCGCATCCCGGTGCTCGCCTGCGCGATCGGCATCTACCTGCCGATCGAACTCATGGTGCCGATTTTCCTCGGTGGCCTGCTGTCGTGGTTCGTCGAGCGCCGCAAGGGTGGCGCCAAGACCGAGGAAGAGCACGGCCGCCTGCATCTCAAGGGCATGCTGTTCGCGGCCGGCCTCATCACGGGCGAGGCGCTCATGGGCATCTTCATCGCGATCCCTGTCGTGGTGACCGGCGACAAGAACGTGCTCGCGCTGCCCGACTCGCTGCACTTCGGCGGCTGGCTCGGCCTGGCCCTGCTCGCCTTCATCGCGATGCTGCTGTACCGCGCCGCGGTCAAGCGCGATCCGGCCTGATCGTTTCCAGGTGACGGCGGAATCCGCTGCGCGGGTTCCGCCCTACCCGAGCGCACGTCTCCGCGCACCGCAGGTTCGCGTAGGGCAGAACCGCCGAAGGCGATTCCGCCGTGCCCCGCGACATCATCTCGTACCGTGTCGTGGCGCATCCGTACAGACGTCATGCACGGGAGCTCGACGATTGCTCAACTTCGGCTCACTTCACGGCGGAATCCGCTGCGCGGGTTCCGCCCCACCCGGGCAGGTATGACCCCGTGCGATGCGGATCGTGACGCTTGCGTAGGGCGGAACCGCCGCAGGCGATTCCGCCGTCACCGCACGCTCGTGACACACGCGACGGTGCGCGCGAGCCCGAACATCAACCCGTATTCTGGATGCCCGCCGAGATGCCGTTGACGGTCGCGATGAGGCCGTGCAGGAGCTCGTCGTCGTCGCGATCGGCCTCGCGCCAGCGCGAGAGCAGGTCGACCTGCAGCAGGCTGATCGGATCGACGTAGGGATTGCGCAGGCGGATCGACTGGCGCAGGCGCAGGTCGTGGGCGAGCAGCTCGTCCTCCTGCTTGAGCTCGAGGATCGCGCGGCGCGTGCGTTCGAACTCGGCCGAGATGTCGGCGAAGAACGGCGCGTGCAGGTCGCCGGCGAGCCGCGAATAGCGCTCGAAGATCGCGATGTCGCACTTGGCGAGCACCATCTCGACGTCGTCGACGAGCTGCGCGAAGAACGGCCAGTCGCGCGTCATCTCGGCGAGCTGCGCGCGCCCGAACGTGGCGATGCCGTGGGCGAGTCCGCTGCCGACGCCGTACCAGCCGGTCAGGCCGCAGCGGTTCTGCGACCACGCGAAAACCCACGGGATCGCACGCAGGCGATCGATGCCACCGGTGCCGCCGCGGCGCGACGGGCGCGAGCCGATGCGCAGGCGCTCGATCACGTCGATCGGCGTGGCCGCGCGGAAGTAATCGGGGAACGACGGGTTCTCGTGCACGAGCGTGCGGTAGGCACGGCGTGCCTCGGCCGCGATCAGCGTGGCCATCGTGCGCCAGGCCTGTTCGCGTGCCTCGGGCGGTCGCGGGCGCAGCGTGGCGCGCAGCACGGCGCCGGTCATCTGCTCGAGGTTGCGCAGCGCGAGCGCGCGGATGCCGTACTTGCGGTGGATCACCTCGCCCTGCTCGGTCAGGCGCAGGTGGCCGTCGACCGAACCGCGCGGCGAGGCGATCACGGCGCGCTCGGTCTTGCCGCCGCCGCGGCTCGCCGAACCGCCGCGGCCGTGGAAGAACACGATGCGGATGCCGGCCTCGCGCGCGAGGCGCGTGAGCGCGATCTGGGTCTGCTGCAGCGCCCAGCGCGAGGCGACGAGGCCACCGTCCTTCGCGCTGTCGGAATAGCCGAGCATGACGATCTGGCGATCGCCGCGCGTGGCGAGGTGCGCGCGGTACAGCGGGTCGGCAAACAGCGCGCGCACGACGCTCTCGGCGGCGTCGAGGTCGGCGACGGTCTCGAACAGCGGCGCGACATCAAGCGGCACGCTGTCGTCGTCGCAGGTGCAGCCCGCGATGCGCGCGAGCGCGAGCACGGCGAGCGCATCGGCCGCGCTGCGGCTCATGCTGATGATGTAGGGACCGAACGCGCGCGCGCCGTAGCGCGGGCGCAGCTCGGCGACGGTGCGGAACACGGCGAGCGTGCGGCGCGCCGTGTCGTCGGTGCTCGCGTCGATGCCGCGCGGGTTGCCGATCAGCTCGCCTAGGCGCCTCACGCGCGTGGCGACATCGTGGTTCGCCCAGCCCTCGTCGCCGAGCAGCGCGGCGAGCGCGGCATCGTGCGAGGAGGATTCCTGGCGCAGGTCGAGCGTGGCGAGGTGGAAGCCGAACGTCTCGATGCGACGCACGAGGCGGCGCACCGCGAACCAGCCCGCGTGACGGCCGCGGTGCTGGGCGAGGCTGTCGGCGACCACGCGGATGTCGGCGAGGAACGTCGCCGCGTCGGGATAGCCACCTTCGCGGCCGCGCTCGGTCTCGCCGAGGCGTTCGGCGACGAGCTGCAGCAGCTGGCGATACGGCATGTCCTGCTGGCGCGAGCGCAGGCGCGCGGCGGCCTTCGGCAGCAGCGCGCGGTAGACGTCCAGACGCGCGAGCACATCGGCCGAGCACGGCACGCGCGAGACGGTCTGGCTGAGCAGGCTCGCGAGCGCGAGCACCTCGCGGCGGTACAGCGCGACGACCTGCGCACGCTGCGTCGCCAGCGTCGCGGCGATCGTCTCGGCACCGACATTCGGGTTGCCGTCCATGTCGCCGCCGACCCACGTGCCGAAGCCGAGCACGGCCGGAAGATCGGGCGCGTCGCCGGCCTCGGCGAGCGCGTCGGCGAACACTTCGTAGAACACCGGCACGACGCGGTAGAGCACGTCGGTGAGGTAGAAGCCGACGTGCTCGAGCTCGTCGGCGACGGTCGGCTTCTCGAGTGCGAGTTCGGCGGTCTGCCAGGCTGCGGTCAGCGCGAGGCGCATGCGCTCGAGGTCGGCACGGCGCTCGACCGGGGTGCGGCTGCCGTCGATGTCGGCGACCAGCGCGCGCACGACCTCGTGCTCCTTCTCGAGCAGCGCGCGACGCACCGCCTCGGTGGGATGCGCGGTGAACACGGGTTCGATGCGCAGGCGCGACAGGCACGCGGCGACATCCTGCGCGGAGACGCCGTCATCGCGCAGGCGCGCGAGCACGTCGCGCAGGCTGCCGGGCTGTGCGGCGGCGCCGGACATCTCGTAGGCACGACGGCGGCGGATGCGGTGCACGCGCTCGGCGACGTTGACGGCCTGGAAATAGGTCGAGAACGCACGCACGAGGGCGCTCGCATGCGCGACGTCGGCGCCGGTCAGTTCACGCTCGAGTTCGGCGGTGGCTGCACCGGTCTCGCGGCGATGGATCGCGGCGATGCGGATGCGTTCGACCTCGTCGAGGAAGGGCTGGCCTTCCTGCTCGGCGATGATGTCGCCGACCAGCGAACCGACGCGGTTGACGTCGTCGCGCAACGGCTGGTCGGTCTCGGGAAGGTCGATGGAGCGCAGGCTGTCGGCGGCGTGGCGGGCGTGTTCGTTCATCGCCCAAGCCTAGCGTGTTGCGCTGCGCCATCAAAGCGCGACGCGGGCCGCAACACGCGGCCCGCGCTGGAAAAAAGGTATCAGACGAGACCTTCGGCGACCTCGAACGCGCACTCGGTCTTGGCCTTCACCTCTTCCACGGTGACGCCGTCCTGCAGCTCGATGAGGCGCAGGCCCTTGCCGCGTTCCACCTCGAACACGGCGAGGTCGGTGATGACGAGGTCGACCACCTGCTTGCCCGTGATCGGCAGCGTGCAGGTGTTGCGGATCTTCGGCGTGCCGTCCTTCGCGGTGTGCTCCATGAGCACGACCACGCGCTTGACGCCGCTGACGAGGTCCATCGCGCCACCGGGACCCTTGACCATCTTGCCCGGCACCATCCAGTTGGCCAGGTCGCCGGTGCCCGAGACCTCGAGGCCGCCGAGGATCGACAGGTCGATGTGGCCGCCGCGGATCATCGCGAACGAATCGGCGCTCGAGAAGAAGCTGCTGCCCGGCAACGCGGTGATGGTCTGCTTGCCGGCGTTGATGAGGTCGGGATCGACGTCGCCGTCCTCGGGGAACGGGCCGATGCCGAGCAGGCCGTTCTCCGACTGCAGCGTGACGTCCATGCCTTCGGGGATGAAGTTGGCGACGAGGGTCGGGATGCCGATGCCGAGGTTCACGTAGAAGCCGTCCTGCAGCTCCTTCGCGGCGCGGCGCGCCATCGCCGTGCGCACCGGGCTTTCCTTGCCCGTGTTGGCGCCCTGCACGGTGCGGAACTCGATGCGCTTCTCGTACGAGGGACCCTTGATGAGGCGGTCGACGTAGATGCCCGGCACGTGGATCTGGTCGGGATCGAGCGAGCCGACCTCGACGATCTCCTCGACCTCGGCGACGCAGACCTTGCCGCAGGTCGCGATCATCGGGTTGAAGTTGCGCGCGGTCTTGCGGAACACGAGGTTGCCGAGCGCGTCGCCCTTCCACGCCTTGACGATCGAGACATCGGCCTTGATGCCTTCCTCGAGCACGTACTCCTTGCCGTCGAAGACCTTGGTCTCGCGGCCGTCGGCGAGCAGCGTGCCGAACGCGGTGCGCGTGTAGAAGCCCGGGATGCCCGCACCGCCGGCGCGCAGGCGCTCGGCGAGCGTGCCCTGCGGCACGAGCTGCAGCTCGAGCTCGCCGGCCAGCACCTGGCGTTCGAATTCCTTGTTCTCGCCGACGTAGGACGCGATCACCTTCTTGACCTGGCGCGTCTTGAGCAGCGGGCCCATGCCGAAGTCGTCGACGCCGGCGTTGTTGCCGACGATGGTGAGGTCCT
Source organism: Dokdonella aquatica (assembly GCF_051987395.1). NCBI lineage: Bacteria > Pseudomonadati > Pseudomonadota > Gammaproteobacteria > Lysobacterales > Rhodanobacteraceae > Dokdonella > Dokdonella aquatica. The sequence goes on from NZ_CP197094.1 coordinate 740,072, forward strand.
TCGTGCCGGCCGCGAGCAGCGCGCCGATGAGGTTCTCGGGGATGCCGCACAGGCCGAAGCCGCCGGCGGCGATCGTCATGCCGTCGAACAGCAGGCCGTCGAGCGCCTCCGCGGCGCTGGCTTGGATCTTGTTCACGCGATGCTCTCGTGCAGGGGAACCGGCCGCCAAGGATACCCGCTCGCCGGGTCGGGCGGCCGCTGTACGAAGGTACAGCGGGCCGACGCCATGTCGCCGGGATGCGCGAGGGGCCGGAGAACATTCCCCGCGGGCGAGGCTGCCTGCACACACGCGTTCGTCGTTCGCGCGCCTCCTCTCCCCCGGCGCCTCTCCCGCGAGGGGCGAGGGGCGAGGGAGGGACACGCTGCGCCGGGGCCATGCGGGGCGTTCCCGCACGTGCGCTGTCGTCCCGGCGCAGGCTCACTACCGTCCGGCTCCCCACCATGCGGAGACCCGCGGTCGTCCGAGCCAACGCCAGACTCCCCTCTCCCCTTGCGAGAGAGGGACTGGGGGAGAGGGGTGCGGCAGCATGATTCCGTTCGACGTCGTACGTCTCCGCCTCCTCGAGGGACCCGGTGCGGATCGCACCGGGCATGTCGTCGATCAGCGCGGCGCGGGCTGCACGCCGACGCTGCGGAACAGCGCGTCGGCGTCGTAGAGGCGGTCGCCGCGGATCGTCGTGGCGACCTTGCGGATGTCGGCCATGACCACGGTCGGGTCGCCGTCGACGAGGATCAGGTCGGACACGTAGCCCGGCGCGACGCGGCCGTACTCGGCCTCGCGCTTCATGACCTTCGCGCTGTCGTGCGTGGCGATGCGCAGCACGTCCTTCGGCGGGATGCCGGCCTCGACATAGAGTTCGAGCTCGCGCGGCAGGGTCATGCCGGCGAGGTTGTCGGTGCCCGGCACGATGCGCACGCCGCTGCGGTACAGCACGCCGACGTAGTCGACGAGGCGCTGGTAGGAATCGCGGTACAGCGCCTCGGAACCCGGCGCGATCGGCAGGCCGCCCGAGCCCGAGCGCATGCTGCGCTGGACGGTCGGCGGGAAGCGGTCGATGATCGCCGACATGCCCGGGCCCGGCACGCCGGGACGGCCGAGGAACATGTCCTCGAACGTGCCGACGGTCGGGTCGACGACGATGTCGCGCGCCTTGAGCAGGCCGATGAACTCGCGCACGGGCGCCGAGCCGAGATCGAGCTTCGCAGCGTGCTGCGCGACCGCGGTGAAGCGCGCGGGGCTGCGCGTGTCCTGCACGATGTCGAACAGGAAGTTCAGCACGAGCATGTTGATGTGCTGGATCTCGTCGGCGCCGCCTTCGACGAACTGGCGCGCGGTCATGAACGCGGGCACGTGGCCGCTCACGCGCAAGCCCTTCTCGTGCGCGGCGCGCGCGATCACGGGCATGAGCTCGGGCTTGATCGAGCTGTAGATCTTGATCTGCTCGTGGCCGCTGGCCGCGTACATCGCGACCGCATCGACGGCTTCCTTCTCGTTGTCAGCGAGCGTCTTGATCGGGCCTGCGTACGGCCCGCGTCCGTCGATCACGCCGGCGCGGATGATGCGCGGCCCGAGGTCGGCGCCGGCCTCGATCGCATCGATGCGACCCTTGAGCGCCTCGAGGTTGTTGGCGAGATCGCGGATCGTGGTCACGCCCGAACCGAGGTTGAGCGGACCGTCGGCGCCGGCCGAGTAATGCGTGTGCATGTCCCACAGGCCCGGCATCAGGAAACGCCCGCCGCCTTCGAGCACTTCAGCGCCCGCCGGCAGCGCGCGGTCGGCCGCGTCGATCGAGACGATGCGGCCCTTGTCGATGAGCACGGAGCGACCGTCCACCACCTCGCCCGACGGCGGATCGAACACGCGCACGTCGCGGATCAGCAGCGGTTTGGCGAGCGTGCGCGTGAGGGACGCGGCGCGCTCGCGGGCGAGGCGCTTCTCCTCCTTGTCCTGGCGTTCGCCGAGGCGCGCGAGCGCGCCTTCGTGACCTTCACGGACGAAGGACATCCAGCTCGACCAGCTCGCGAAGAAGCGCTGGTCGGCATCGAGCCAGACGTATTCGGGCTGCAGGCCGAGTCCGCTGAGCATGTAGAGCGTGACGGTGCCCTTGCCCTTGACCTTCTCGGTGGCGACCTTCTCGATGCGCGCCTCGCCGGCCGGCAGCAATGCGAGCTTGCCGCCCGGTGCCTTGAGCAGCGCACGCACGAGCACGACGGCTTCCTCGGGCTGCATGTTGAGCGGCAGGTAGAACGCCGGCGCCGCGAGCTCGCGCGTCTCGTCCTCGGCGTTGTTCTTCCAGCGGTAGCGCGCGCCGTCACGCGAGAACGTCTCCTCGACGGCGCCCTTGAAGTAGTCGTTGCCGGTCGCGCGCGACGACAGCGGAATGCCGTCGGCACCGATGCGCAGCGTGGTCTCGAGCTTGGGGCCGCGGCCACGGTCGTTGTACTCGTAGCGCGCGACGAGGCTACCGTCGTCGGCGTAGCGCGCCTCCGAGGAACCGGCCGGCTGGCCGAGCAGCAAGGCCTTGCTCTTCTCGACCCGTTCGGCCGCGGAGGCGCCGAAGGCGGCGAGGCCGGACAGCAAGGCGAGCACGAGACGCGTCGTACGCATGGCGATTCCCCGATCGATGGTGGCCCGACCCTAGCCGGGTCGTGCGGGCCGTGAACGTGCCGGAAGGCGGGTGCGCAATGGCCCATGCCCGCAAGGCCCGCTTGCGCGACAATGCGCGCCCCGCGGCGCTGCGTGCCGCGCCCTCCAGCCTGAAGGCCTCCCCATGCTACGTCCCTGTCTCGCCGCCTGCATCGCCGTGGTGCTGGCCGGCTGCTCCGGCGGCGATCCCGCCCCCGCGCCGACCGCCGAAGCGCCCAAGCCCGCCGCCACCCAGGAAGCCACCCGCGTGAATCCGCTGCTCACCGCCAGCACGCTGCCGTTCCAGGCGCCGCCGTTCGACGCCATCCAGGACACCGACTACCAGCCCGCGATCGAGCAGGGCATGCGCGAGCACCTCGCCGAGATCCGCGCGATCGCCGACAGCACCGAGGCGCCGACGTTCGCGAACACGATCGAGGCATTCGAGCGCAGCGGCGCGACGCTCGAGCGCGCCAGCCGCACGTTCTTCTCGATCGCGCAGGCCAACACCAACGACACGCTGCAGAAGGCGCAGACCGAACTCGCGCCGAAGCTCGCCGAGCACGGCGACGCCGTGCACCTCGACGCCAAGCTGTTCGCGCGCCTCGAGGCGATCCACGCCGGCCTCGCGACGGGCGGCTACGACGCGCAGCAGGTCGCGCTGGTCGAGCACCTCTACCGCGACTTCGTGCGCGCCGGTGCCAAGCTGTCGGCGGAGGATCAGAAGGCCGTGCGCGAGCTCAATGTCGAGATCTCGACGCTCGAGACCGACTTCTCGCAGCGCCTGCTCGCCGCCACCAATGCGGCCGCCGTGGTCGTCGACGACGCGGCCCAGCTCGAAGGCCTTTCGGACGCCGAGAAGACCTCCGCTGCCGATGCGGCCAAGGAGCGCAAGCTCGACGGCAAGTACCTGCTCGCGCTGCAGAACACCACGCAGCAGCCGGTGCTCGGTTCGCTCGCCAACCGCGACCTGCGCCTCAAGGTGCTCGAGGCGTCGGAGAAGCGCGCCAGCCACGGCGACGCCAACGACACGCGCGCGATCGCGCTGCGCCTCGCCGATCTGCGTGCGCAGCGCGCCAAGCGCCTCGGCTACGACTCGTACGCGGCCTATGCGCTGGCCGACCAGATGGCCGAGACGCCGGCCGCGGCCGACAAGCTCATGACCGACATGGTGCCCGCCGCGACCGCGAAGGCGCGTGGCGAGGCTGCCGCGATCCAGAAGCTCATCGACGCGCAGAAGGGCGGCTTCAAGGTCGGCGCGGCCGACTGGGACTACTACGCGGGTCAGGTGCGCAAGGCCGAGTACGACCTCGACGATGCGGCCGTGAAGCCTTACTTCGAACTCGACCGCGTGCTCAAGGACGGCGTGTTCTTCGCCGCGACCGAGCTCTACGGCATCACGTTCAAGGAGCGCACCGACCTGCCCGTCTACCACCCGGACGTGCGCGTGTTCGACGTGTTCGACGCCGACGGCTCGCCACTCGCGCTGTTCTATGCCGACAACTTCGCGCGCCCGAGCAAGGCCGGCGGCGCCTGGATGGACGTGTTCGTCGAACAGAGCGGCCTGCGCGGCACCAAGCCGGTCGTGTTCAACGTCTGCAACATCCCCAAGCCCGCCGCTGGCCAGCCCGTGCTGCTGACCTGGGACGAGGTGACCACGCTGTTCCACGAGTTCGGCCACGCGCTGCACGGCATGTTCTCGAACGTGACCTACCCGAGCATCGCGGGCACCAACGTGCCGCGCGACTTCGTGGAGTTCCCGTCGCAGTTCAACGAGCACTGGGCGCTCGATCCGAAGGTGTTCGCGCACTATGCGCGCCACCACCAGTCCGGTGAGCCGATGCCGCAGGCGCTCGTCGACAAGATCGTCAAGGCGCGCGCGTTCAACCAGGGCTACGCGACCACCGAGTACCTCGGCGCCGCGCTGCTCGACATGGCCTGGCACACGCTGCCGGTCGGCGAGGTGCCGAAGGACGCCGACGCGTTCGAGGCCGAGGCACTCAAGCGCTTCAAGGTCGACGTCGCGCAGGTGCCGCCGCGCTACCGGACGCCGTACTTCGCGCACATCTGGGGCGGCGGCTACGCGGCCGGTTATTACGCCTACCTGTGGAGCGAGGTGCTGTCGCACGATGCGTTCCAGTGGTTCGTCGAGAACGGCGGCCTCACGCGCGCCAACGGCGACACGTTCCGCCAGCGCATCCTGTCGCGCGGCGCGACCGAGGCGTTCGCGGGCCAGTACCGCGCGTTCCGCGGCAAGGACCCGAGCGTCGAGCCACTGCTCGAGCACCGCGGCCTGAAGTGACGTGACCGGCCACGGCGGGACGGGCCTCGCGCCCGTCCCGCCGTGGCCCTCGTTCCACGCTTGCAGTCGCGCGGATGCGCGCCGATGATCGGCCGCCTCGACCCGATGGGAACGACGATGCCCGCGCGCCTCCTCCTCGCCCTGCTGCTCGCCGTGCCCGCGGTCGCCACCGCGCAGAGTGCCGGCGGCTCCCCGAACCGGCGCTGCGAGGACGCCACGTCCAAGACGATCGAAGCCTTGCAGTCGTCCCGTTTCAAGGACGCGACCGAAGGGTTCGGCGCGGCGCTGCGCGCGCGCATGGGCGAGGACGACCTCGCCAAGGCCTGGAACGGCATGCCGGAAAAGGACGGCGAGCTGCGCACGATCGGCCGCCTGCATGCCGGTACGGTCGGCGGCCATCCCGAGGTCTACGTGCCGCTGATGTTCGCGAGCGCGACGTGGACCCTGCGCATCGCCTGCGCGTCCGACGGCACGATCACCGACCTCGCCTTCAAGCCGCCGCGGCGTTGACGCCCTCTCCCCTCGACGAGCGGACCCGACCATGACCGCGATGCGGCGTCTCCCCGTGCCTTCGCTACCCGTCACCGTGATCTGGACGCTCGCCGCGGGCGTGCTGCTGCGCTTCGCGACCGGACTCGAGCCGATCGCGTGGCTCACGTGGATCGCACCGGTTCCCCTGCTGCTGCTCGCGTTCGCGCTGCCGCGTTGGCGTGCCCTGCTCGCCGTGACCGTGGCCGCGCTGATCGCGACGAGTGCCTACCTCACGTTCTTCCGCCTCGTCATGCCGTTGCCGGCCGCCCTCGCGGCCATGACCGGACAGGCGCTGCTGTGGGTGCTCGTGGTCATGCTCGCGCGGCGCGTCGTGCTCGCGTTCGACACGCCATGGACCGTGCTCGCCTACCCGCTGCTGTGGGTCGCCGTGGACATGCTGCAGGCGCTGACGAGCCCCGACGGCAACTGGGGCAGCGTCGCGTACACGCAGTCGGACGTACTCGCGTTCGTGCAGGTCGCCGCGATCGGCGGCGTGCCCGCGATGCTGTTCGTGCTCGGCCTCGTACCGTCGTGCCTCGCGATGCTCGCGTGGCGCAGCAGCCTCGACCGGCGCGCGATCGGCGTGGTCGTGACGGTGGTCGTGATCGTCGCGGCGACATTCGGCCATGGAGCATGGCGCCTCGGCCAGCCGCTCGACGGCACGTCCGTGCGTGTCGGCATCGTCTCGATCGACGACGCGATCGGCCCGAATGCGAAGGACACCTACGCGCTGCCGATCCGCGACGGTTACGACGCGCTCGTCGCGCGCGTGGCCGGCGAGGGCGCGACGCTCGTCGTGCTGCCCGAGAAGATCGCGACCCTGCGTCCGGACGCGGCCGAAGCCTGGAAGACGCACTTCGGGACGCTCGCGGCGACGCATCGCGTGTGGCTCGAGGTCGGCCTCGGCATCGACGACGGCATGCAGCCGCGCAACCGCGCCTGGCTGTACGACCCGCAAGGCGTGCTCGTGCAGGACTACGAGAAGCACCTGCTCGCGCCGCCCGAGCGCTTCGCGAACTACGGCTCGGGCGATGCGTTCAACCTGCACCCGATCGGCGGCACGCCGTACGGCCTCGCGATCTGCAAGGACATGCACTTCGCCGCGTTCGGGCGCGACTACGGCCAGCGCGGCGCCGGCGTCATGCTCGTGCCGGCGTGGGACTTCGCCTACCTCGACGCCTGGCTCGAAGCACGCACGACCGTGCTGCGCGGCGTCGAGAACGGCTATGCGGTCGTGCGCGCAGCGCGCGAAGGGCTGCTCACGGTCAGCGATGCGCACGGCCGCGTGATCGCCGAGGCACCGAGCGCGGCGATGCCGGGCGCACACCTCGTCACCGACCTCGTCGTCGGCCCGCAGGTCGCGACGCCTTACACGCGTATCGGCCCCGTGCTCGGCTGGATCGGCCTCGTGTTCGGTGCGCTCGTGTTGCTGCCGTGGGGCGTGCTGCGGCGAAGCTCGCGGCGCTGACGACGCGAAGACGCATTGCGCAATCGCAAGCCCCGGGTAGCGTTGTGCTTGAGCCCCTCTCCCTCCGGGAGAGGGGTTAGGGAGAGGGTGTGGAATCGAGATCACGTCCGACTATTGTCGCGATCCCGGACCCTCATCCGGCCCTTCGGGCCACCTTCTCCCGGAGGGAGAAGGTAAGAAATCGCACCGCGCGATGCTGTCGCAAGGCAAGCCGGCACTCGTCGCCTGAAGCCTGTCGCAACAACGCTTTCCGCCTTTAGCTCCGAGCCGTCCCCGGATAGCGGTGCGACGAGGGCTGAATCGAAGCCGCGTCACTCAGCACACGGGCCTTGTCGCACACCTCTACGCATCCCGTCTGCACCAAGATCACGGCCGGTCGGCGGCCGCAGCAGCCCAGGAGATACCGATGGCGGACTTGTCCTCGTTCCCGATCACGACGCGCTGGCCGGCGCGCCATCCGGACCGCATCCAGCTCTACTCGCTCAACACGCCGAACGGCGTGAAGGTCTCGATCATGCTCGAGGAGACCGGCCTCCCGTACGAGGCGCATCTCGTCGACATCATGAAGAACGAGAGCCACGTGCCCGAGTTCGTGTCGCTCAATCCGAACGGCAAGATCCCGGCGATCCTCGATCCCGACGGGCCCGACGGCACGCCGCTCGGCCTGTTCGAATCGGGCGCGATCCTGCTCTACCTCGCCGACAAGACCGGCCGCTTCATCCCGAAGGACGCTAACGCACGCTGGGAAACCATCCAGTGGGTGTTCTTCCAGATGGGCGCGATCGGCCCGATGTTCGGCCAGGTCGGGTTCTTCCACAAGTTCGCGGGCAAGGACATCGCCGACAAGCGCCCGCTGCAGCGCTACGTCGATGAATCCAAGCGCCTTCTGAAGGTGCTCGACACGCGCCTCGAAGGCCGCACGTGGATCATGGGCGACGACTACACGATCGCCGACATCGCGACGCTCGGCTGGGTGCGCAACCTCGTCGGCTTCTACGAAGCGGGCGAGCTCGTCGGCTTCGATGCGTTCACGAACGTCGCAGCGTGGCTCGAGCGCGGTCTCGCACGGCCGGCCGTGCAGCGCGGTCTCGCCATCCCGGCGCGTCCGTCCTGAGCATGCGCCGGCACGCGTGGCGTCGCGCCACGGGTCTCGCCGCCGTGCTCGTGCTGGCCGGCTGCGCGACGCCGCGCGGGCCCGAGATACCGCCGCGCAGCCCGGCCGAGATCCGCGCAGAGATCATGCGGCTCATGCCGGCTTCGGCGCGTGACCGCGAGGCGTGGGCGACCGACATCCAGGTCGCGTTCGCGTCGCTGAAGCTCGAGCCGACCACGAGCCACCTGTGCTCGGTGCTCGCGGTGACCGAGCAGGAGTCGACGTTCACGGCCGATCCCGCCGTGCCGAACCTGCCGAAGATCGCACGTGCCGAGATCGACAGGCGCGCGGCATCGATGCACGTGCCGCGCCTCGTCGTCTCGGCGGCGCTGCGCGTGGATTCGCCGAACGGCAAGTCCTACGGCGAACGCCTCGAGCGCGTGCGCAGCGAGCGTGAACTCAGCGAACTCTACGAAGATCTCATCGGCCGCGTGCCGCTCGGCCAGCGCCTGTTCGGTGGCTACAACCCTGTACGCACGGGCGGCCCGATGCAGGTCGGCATCGCATTCGCCGAGACGCACGCGAAGCAGCACGGTTATCCCTACGACGTGGACGGGTCGATCCGCCGCGAGGTGTTCACGCGTCGCGGCGGCATGTACTTCGGCATCGCCCACCTGCTCGCCTACCCGGCCAATTACCCGAAACCCGTGTACCGTTACGCCGACTTCAACGCCGGCTGGTACGCGAGCCGCAACGCGGCGTTCCAGTCCGCCGTGAGCCGAGCGACCGGCATCCCGCTCGCGCTCGACGGCGACCTCGTCGCCCACGAGAGCCGCGAACCCGGCAAGACCGAGCGCGCCGTGCGCGCGATGAAAGGCCTCGACATGAGCGAGTCGTCGATCCGGCGCGCGCTCGACAAGGGCGACACGCTCGCGTTCGAGGAGACGAAGCTGTACACGCGCGTGTTCGAACTCGCCGAGGCGATCGAGCGCAAGCCGCTGCCACGCGAGGTGATCCCGCGCATCACGCTCGAGAGCCCGAAGATCACGCGCACGCTGACGACGGAATGGTTCGCACGCCGCGTCGAGGATCGCCACACCCGCTGCATGGAGCGCGCGAAGGCGCCGGCGAAGCGTTGAGCGATCCACATCGGCATCGCGTCCGCCGGCAGGAGCATCGTCGCCCCGGCGCAGGCCGGGGCCCAGTGCCCTTCGATGTAATGGCGGCGTGATGGCGAAGTCCGGAGCCGGACCTGAATGTGCTGCACCATCGGTAACGCTTGTTGCCCCTCGTCGCACAAGGAGGCGCTGGGCCCCGGCCTGCGCCTGGGCGACAAGTCGTGTGGGGCAGCACCGCGGATTCGACGTGGCGGAATCCGCTGCGTGCGTTCGGCGTAACGGACGTAGGGTGGAACCGCCGCAGGCGATTCCACCGTGCATGATCACATCGCCGCCGAAGGCACGGCTTTCCATGCCTTCGGGATGGCGTTGCCGCACACAGAAAACTCGTCACCCCGGCGAACACGAATGGGGTCAGGTTCATTTTCCCGAGAGGGGCTACGCGCCTTGGGCGCTATCCGGGGAAAATGAACCTGACCCCAGCCTCGCCAGCCTTGGATTCGGCCTCGCGAGTGCGAAGCGGCGGAATCCGCTGCGCGAGTTCCGCCCTACACGAGCGCTTCGCGCGAGAGGTTCACCAGCGGCTTCACGACCATCGCGAGGCGATGACCGGGGTCAGGTTCATTTTCCGCGAGGAGCCACGCGCCTTGTGCGCTGTCTGGGGAAAATGAACCTGACCCCAGCCTTGGCAGCCCTGAATTCGGCCTCGCGATCTCGACACGGCGGAATCCGCTGCGCGGGTTCCGCCCTACGTGTCTGCTCCATGCGCAGGGTTCGCCAGCGGCAGCACGACCGTCGCGAGGCCGTCGCCTTCCTCGACATGCAAGGCGAGGCCGTGGTGCGCGCACAGGCGCTTGACGATGACGAGGCCCAGGCCGAGGCCGTGACTGGCATCGCCTTTCGCGAACGGTCGGGCGGCATCGAGTCGCCCGGCGAGTACGGCGGCAGGCGCCGGATTGGCAATGCGCAACGTGTGCGCTTCGGTCGTGATGCGGATCTCGCCTTCGGCCGTATGCGCGAACGCATTCCCGACGAGATTGCCGAGCACGCTGTGCAGCACCGCCGCAGGCAATGCGATGCGCGCCTCGTCGCGTACGTCGACGACGACCTCGACCGCGCGAGCGCCGAGCAGAGGTGCCTGTTCGAGCACGACCCGTTCGAGGACCGGCGCGAGCAGGCTCGTCGTGCGCGACGGTTCGACCTCGCGCGCGAGTGCGAGCAGCATCGCGAGCGTCTCGCCGATCTGCAGCGCCGCACGATGGACCTCGCGCAACGTGGCCTGTGAGCCGATGTCGGTGCCGGAAGACGCGAGCCGCGCCTCGCAGGCCGCGACGATGAGCGCGAGCGGCGTACGCAGTTCATGACCTGCGTCTCGCGTGAAGGCCTGCTCGCGCGCGACGAACGCGTCGATGCGCGCGACGAGGCCATCGAGTCCGCGTGCGAGCACGCCCACCTCGTCATCGCCGAAGCCCTGCGCGAGATCGCGCGGGAGGCGATCCGGCGTCGCCTCGTCGACGCGCGCGACGAGGCGCCCGAGCGGCGTCGTCGTGCGCCGCGCGAGCCACACCGCGACCGGCAGCGCGACGACCACGACGAACAGCGCCGACAGCGCGAGCAGCATGAACACCTGATCGCGCACCGGACGCACGACGAGGCGGTCGCCGACCTCGGCGACGATCCACGCCGACGGCGCGGTCGCACCCGGCAGCGTGATGCCCGCGAGATGGAAGTGATGGCCGTCGCGCCCGTCGAACTCGCGGCGGCGCGGCTCCTCGGCGTGGCGTGCCGCGAGATCCTCGGGGAACGTCGCGGGATCCTCGTGAAGGGTCATCGCCATGTCGCGCGGTGTCGCCCACTCGCCCGTGGCGAGTCGCGCGGCCTTCTGTGCATCCACTTCCTGCACGAGCATCGCATCGAAGAATGCGTCCTCGACCGTGTACATGAAGACGATCGCGTAGAAGCCGAACAGTGCCGCAACGACGAGCGCGTACGCCGCGAACGCGACGACGAGGCGACGCTGCAGCCGGCGGCGCGGCCGCGTCACGTGTCGTCCTCGAGGCGGAAGCCGACGCCGTGCACCGTGCGCAGCATCGGCACCGCATACGGTTTGTCGAGCACCTGGCGCAACTGGTAGAGGTGCGAGCGCAGCGGATCCGACGGCGGTACCTCGTCGCCCCAGACGCGTGCGGCGAGCTCGCTGCGCGTGAGCGTGCGCGGCCAGGCCTCGGCCAGTTCGACGAGCACGCGGTACGCGGTCTGGTGCAGCGCGAGCACGTCGCCGTGGCGCGAGGCTTCGCCGCGGCGACGGTCGATCGCGAGCGAACCGATGCGCAGCACGTGCGGCTGGCCGACGCGATGGCGACCGGCCAGCGCGACGCAGCGCGCAAGCAGCTCCGCGCCCGAGAACGGCTTGACGAGGTAGTCGTCGGCGCCGGCCTCGAAACCGCGCAGCTTGTCGACGAGCGCATCGCGTGCGGTGAGCATGAGGATCGGCACGTGGCGGTCGGCCCGCTCGCGCACGCCGGCACAGACGGCGAGCCCGTCGAGTCCCGGCAGGCCGAGGTCGAGCACGAGGACGTCGGGCGGCTCGGCGAGCGCGAGCTGAAGGCCGCTGCGGCCGTCGGCGGCGAAATCGACATGATGCCCATGCGCCTCGAACAGCGCCGCGAGGCTCGCCCGCAGCGCGTGGTGGTCTTCGATGACGAGGATGCGCAGACGGGACATGTCAGCCGTCGAGGCGGGCCAGGAGCTGCCTAGCTTCGTCGAGGTCGGGATGCGCTTCCAGCACTTCGCCGACCAAGGCGCGCGCCGCGGCCGTGTCGCCGAGCCGCCACGTCGCCTCGGCGATGCCGACGCGCAGCTGCGGTGCGTCCATGTAGGGCCTCGCGAGCTGCATGAGCGAGCGTGACTCACGCACGACCGTGTCGTCGGCCGCGACCTTGAGCCGGTAATAGCCGAGCAGGCCGATCAGGTCGACATGGTAGGCCTCAGGATCGCGTGCGAGTTCGGCCGCGACCGCGGACTCACCACGCGTCGGCAAGGATTCGACGAGTGTCATCGTCGCTTCGTCGCGCCACGGCGTGCGCGCGACCGGCGTGCGACCGCTCGCGCTGACGATGGCTTCGGCGAGGGCCGGCGTCGAATACGGGTTCTGCCCGGTCACGAGGCGGCCGTCGACGACGACTTTCGGCATCATGAGCGGCGCTTCCTGCCAGCGCGCGCCGCGTTCGCGCATGCGGTCCTCGATGAGGAACGGGAACGAGGCGGCCCAGCGCTTGCCGAAGAGCTGCTCTTCCTCGTTCGTGAAACCCGTGAGCGCCTTGCCGGCCACGAGCGGCGTGCCGTCGGCGAGGCGTACGTCGACCAGCGCGGCGGGTCCATGGCAGACCGCAGCGACGACGCCGCCTTGCGTCCATACGTCCGCGATCAACGACTGCAGGGCACGATCGCCTGGCAGGTCGAACATCGCGCCCTTGCCGCCGATCACGACGACCGCGGCGTAGTCGGAGGCTTTCGCTTCGCCAGTCGACAGTGTCGCGGCGAGCGCGCGCGTGGCGTCCGCATCGGCGAGCACGCGCGCGTTGAACGGCAGCGCGGCGTCGTACTTGTCGGCTTCGACCGCGCCGCCGCGCGGACTTGCGACGTCGATCGCGAAGCCGTTGTCACGCAGGATCGCCCAGGCCTGCGCGAACTCGTCCATTTCGAAGCCGGGGCGCGTCTTGCCGGCGTCCTTGCCTTCACCGCTGACGACGAACAGGGCACGCGGTGGCGCGGCCTCGGCGGCGACGGCCGGGGGCACGAGGGTTGCGCCGACGCAGAACGCGGCGGCGAAGAAGGTGGAACGCATCATGGTCGATACTCCTGGAGAAACGGACGTCGACCTGCACGATGGAGGTCGACGATCACGAGTGTCGACCGTCGCCGTGAAGCGGATATCAAGCGGGCGCACGATGGCCGCGGCGCCGCGCCATCAGGCATCCTTCATGCGCGGTCCGCGATGCTCGCGGGCCACGAACCAGGGGGACAGTGACGATGGCGAACGGACAAGGCTCGGCGGGCAACGTGATCGCGGCGCTGTGCAGCTTCTTCGTGCCCGGACTCGGCCAGCTCATCCAGGGCCGCCTGCTGTCGGCGATCGGCTAGTTTCTCGTCGCCTGTATCGCATTCGCGATCACCTGGGTCATCACGCTGTCGACGCTGCCGTTCGGCTGGTTCATCGTGAGCGTGTTCGCGTGCATCAATGCGGCGATGTATCGGCCGGGGGTCTAGCTTCTCCGACGGCGAGGCGAGAGCCGACTGGGGTCAGGTTCATTTGCCGCGAGCGGCTGCGAACGCGTGAAACGGCGTGCCAAGGCAAATGAACCTGACCCCGGTTGCACGCCTCCGCCACTATGGAGCACGCGCATCCGCTGACACGCAAAGGCGCCGGATTCCCGCCTGCGCGGCAATGACGGCAAGAAGCGGGCTCGCGTGCGTCCATATCAACCGAATGGGGTCAACCGAATGGGGTCAGGTTCATTTGCCGCGAGCGGCTGCGAACGCGTGAAACGGCGTGCCAGGGCAAATGAACCTGACCCCGATTGCACGCCTCCGCCACCATGGAGCACGCGCATCCGCTGACACACAAAGGCGCCGGATTCCCGCCTGCGCGGCAATGACGGCAAGAAGCGTGCTCGCGTGCGTCCATGCAGCAGCATGTCGGCGGCAATCCGGTCATGAAGCTGCGGAAACGCCTGCCCTGCATGACAGGTACATGCAGCAAGAAGGAACGATCTGGCGCGGTGCTTTTCCAACCCTTCTCCCTCCGGGAGATGGTGGCCCAAAGGGCCGGATGAGGGTCCGGGATCGCGATGATGATCCGGCTTTGTGACGATCCCGCACCCTCTCCCCAACCCCTCTCCCGGAAGGAGAGGGGCTCGAGAAAGGTCACGCTGGCGAAGCGTCGTCCATGCGCCGTCACGTGCTCGAAGACGATTCCAGCAACCGCACGATCGCGTGCAGCGCGCGGTTGACCGGCGTGGCGATGCCGAGGCCGTCGCCGAGGGTGGTCACGAAGCCGTTGAGATGGTCGATCTCGCTGCGCTTGCCACGGGCGAGATCCTGCGCGGTCGAGGAGCGCTGCGCGGCCATGCTGTCGGCGATCGCGAGCACGTGCGGCCACAGCTCATCGCCGAGCGCGACACCCGAGGCGTGGGCGACCGCGAGGCATTCGTCGAACACGTCGCGCATGACGTCGACGATGCCGTGGCCGTGCACGAGGCGGCCGTACGGTTGCTGCGAGATCGCCGACAGTGCGTTCCACGCGCAGTTGATGACGAGCTTGGACCACAGCGCTTCGGCGACGCGGTCCGAGACCTCGCTCGGTACGCCGCCCATGGTGAACGCTTCGGCGATCGTCTCGCTCGCTGCCGACGGACCGAGCACGAGCTCGCCACGGCCATGGTGGCGCACGTGGCCGGGACCGCCCATGTCGGTGGCGACGTAGACGACGACGGGCACGACCTCGCGGCCGAGCACGCCGGCGAGGCGCGACGCGTTGTCGACACCGTTCTGCAGGCTCAGCACCGTGGTGTCCGGCGCGAGATGCGTTCTCATCGCCGCGCCGGCCGACTCGGTGTCGCCCGACTTCACGCAGAACAGCACGACGTCGGCGCCTCCGACCGAGGAAGGCTCGGACGAGGCACCAAGCTCGACGCGCCCCGTGTACGCAGCCGAATCGAGTTGCAGGCCGTGCGAATGTATCGCGTCGACCAGCGCGGGCCGACCGATCAGCACGACCTCGTGTCCCGCCAGCGCGAGTTTCGCGCCGAAATAGCAGCCGACGGCACCTGCGCCCATGACGGCGATCTTCATCGTGGTGTGACCTCGTGTGGGGACGTCTGCATCGCGCGGGGCGTGCCATCGTGATCGAAGCACCGTAGGCGACGCCGACACACCCGCGCAACCGCGACGATGGTCGCCATCACGCGGCTCATCCCGCATCGCCGCCCGGCAGATGCGGTTGATCGGGCTTCTCGTCGAGCTCGAGGCAGTGCACGCAGTGTGTGTGGCACAGCGTCGCGAGCGTCGCACGCAAGGTGTCGAGGCTGACGCCGTCCGAGACCTCGAACGTGACTTCGACAACCTTCGCCGAGGCCTCGCCGTCGACGAGCTCGGCGAGCGGTGCATCGGGCACGCTCGCACGCGACGCCTCGAGCGAGGCGACGAGGCGCTCGACGACCTCGACCGCGACGGCGACCAGGGCCTCGTCGCCGTGGTCGGACACGAACCGGTAGCACAGCTTCATGCGGCATCCCTCGCATCGCTTCGACCAAGCGCTTGTCGCATGCCGCGCATGACGCGGCGATGAGCGGTCCTCCGACCTGCATCGTCGCTGAGCGCATCGCGGCCGCCGCGGCGTGGTTCACGCGGGCTTGGGCCGTGGCCGCCCAGCATGCGGGCTCTCCCACGACGCGAGGCACGCCATGGCCACCGCAAACGAAAAGCGCGAGCAGCTCCGCTCGCTCATCAAGGGCATCGACATCGCGATGTTCACGACCTACGGCGCGGGCGGCTTCCCGGTCAGCCGCCCCTTGAGCACGCAGGAGGCCGAGTACGACGGCAAGCTGCTGTGGTTCATGGTCCGCCGCAAGAGTCCGAAGATCGAGGAGATCCGGCGCAACGCGAAGGTCAACGTGGTCTACGCGTCGAAGGAGAAGAACGTGTACCTGTCGATCGCCGGCATCGCCGAGGTCGTCGACGATCAGGCAAAGATCGACGCGTTCTGGAACGACGGACACAAGGCGTTCTTCCCGCGCGGGCGCACCGATCCGCAGATCGTGCTGATCCGCGTCACGGTCGGCACGGTCGAGTACTGGGATGGCCCGTCCTCGCTGGTCGGCAAGGCCGTCGCGTTCGTCGTCGCGCGCCTCACCGGCAACGACGACGCGATGGGCGACAGCGGCACGATCCGCCTCTCGCGCAAGGCCGGGCCGCCGGCCAAGGCGAAGACTGCGGGCAGGAAGACAGTGTCGAAGCGGACGCCCGCGAAGAAGACATCGAAGAAGGTGTCCGCCGCACGTGGCGCGTCACCTCGCAAGGCAGCCGCCGCGAAGAAGCCGCGTGCCACGACGGCACGCAAGGCGGCGACGCGCAAGACCGTGGCGAAGCGCGCCTTACGCTGAGCACTCTCGATCAACCGGCGCGGCGAAAGGTCAGGTTGATGCGCGCCGCGCCGGTGAGTTCGTGGTGCCCGTCCGCGAGCGGCAGGATGCCGTGGTGGCGAAGGCGGTCGACGCCGCCCCAGACCACGACGTCGCCGTGCAGCAGCGCGATGCGCGCGACGCGATCGCCGCGCGCATCACCACCGAACTGGAACGTCGCGGGCAGGCCGAGCGATACCGATACGATCGGATGCGCGAGATCGCGCTCGTCGCGATCCTGGTGCAGCGACAGTTTCGTGCCCGGCACGTAGCGGTTGACCAGGACGCTGTCGGGCACGAATCCGTCGAACCCGGCCGCTTGTGCGGCCTCGCTCGCGAGCGTCGCGAACGAACCCGGCATCGAAGGCCAGGCATGCCCCGTGAGCGGATCGGCACACTCGTAGCGGTAGCCGCGCGCGTCGCTGGTCCAGCCGAGCGTGCCGCAGCACGTCATCGCGACGGCCATGCGGCGACCGCCCGGCGTGACGAGATGACGGAACGGCGCAGCGGCCGCGATCACCTCGACGTCGGCGAGCAGTTGCGGCGCGCGATCGACAGCGAAGCCGCGCAGCACGCAGGCCTGCGCGCCGAGCACGATCGGCGCTCGCGACTCGGCGACCGCGAACAGGTCGCCGGCCGGCGCCGACATCGCCTCAGTCGGAGTCGCCGTTCGCCCCATGGCACTTCTTGTACTTCGCACCGCTGCCGCAGGGACAGGGATCGTTGCGGCCGACCTTGGCCTCGCGGCGCAACGGCGCCTGCGAGTTGAGGCGATCCAGGCGCGTGAGGTTCAGCGCATGCAGCACGTCGGGCACCTGGCCGAGCGCTTCGAGGCGCTCGCGCGTCGTGAGCGGGGCCTCGGGGTCTTCATCGTCATCGTCCTCGGACGCCTCGGCGTCGGCCTGCCAGCGCAGCGGCTCGCGCGGCGTGTCGGCGGCCTCGCCTTCGTCTTCGACGTCGGCATCGTCCCCGTCGTCTTCGCCTTCGGGCAGCAGCGCGGCGATGAAGTCGAGGTCGGCCTCGGTGTCCTCGTCGGCGTCGACAAGCGCTCCCCAGGCATCCTCGCGCAGGCCGACGCCGCCCATGAAGCCGATCGCCCAGTTCGCACCGGGGATGCAGCCGAGTTCGGCGAAGCCGTCCTCGTCGAGTTCGTCGGCATCCTCGGGCAATGCGAAGTACGGCAGCGCCTGCTCGTCGGGATCGCGCGCGACGCGACGCGTGACGTGCGCAAGCAGGCCGGCGAGCAGCGCCGAGGCGTAGGTGGTGTCGGCCTCGTCGGCCCATGCCGGCGCCGCGCCCTGCAGCACGACCGGCATGAGTTCGTCGAGCCCGACGGACTCGGGACCGACCACGGCCGCGCAGAACAGGCCGTCGACCGCCTCGAGTGGCAACACGCCGTCGTCGGCGCGCGCGTCGAGCAGGTCCGACAACGCCTGCGCGTCGAGATCGGTGAAGTGGCGGGCGAGGCGGTCGGGGCTCGTGGTCATCGCGGTCGTGCTCGTTTCGGGGCGCACAGGATACGCGCCATGGTCGACGCGCGCCGGAAGGTCCGTGCGGGTGTCTCGATGTGCGGGTATCTAGGTGATGCTGCGCATTCCCCTCTCCCCCGGCCCCTCTCCCGCAAGGGGAGAGGGGAGTGCGCGGTGTTGCGGTCGATGTCGTGACCGTCGGCCTCATCGCGCGCATGCCCGCCATGCGGCGTAATGGCGAACCGGCATGCCACGACGGTCCGCCACGACGAGGACCGCCTTCAGCCCCTCTCCCCTCGCGGGAGAGGGGTTGGGGAGAAGGGGCGGTTCGGACGGGCACGGCTCTCGTCGTGGACTCTCAGGCCATGTGGCGCCGTGACGAACCGGCATGCAACGACGGTCCGCAAGACGAGCACCGCCTTCAGCCCCTCTCCCCTCGCGGGAGAGGGGTTGGGGAGAAGGGGCGGTTCGGACGGGCACGGCTCTCGTCGTGGACTCTCAGGCCATGTGGCGCCGTGACGAACCGGCATGCAACGAAAGTTCGCCACAACTTGAGGAACGCTTTCAGTCCCTCTGCCCTCGCGGGAGAGGGGTTGGGGAGAGGGGGCGGTTCGGACCGGCGACCGCGCTCAGTGCGTGCGGCGGCAGCGGATCGCGAAATCGACGTGGACGTGCTCGTCGTGTCGCACCCAGGCCGCACGCGGCATGAAGCGGATCTCGCGTTTCAGCGCGGCACCGTGGCGCGTCGCGTACAGCAGCGGCAGCAGCGGTGGATCGAAGATGACCTGGGCGAGATCGGCGCCGCGTGCCTTCGCGGCGCGCTTGAGCGCGAGCAGGTGTGCGGCGAGCGCTTCCGCATCGAGCGTGAACTCGCCGAAACGGCCTTTCGCGTCGAACTCGATGTCGTAGCCCCAGCGGTTGCCCGCATGCGTCGGCAACGGCACGGACACGCCGTCGCGGTCACGCACCGGCACGAAGAAGTCGACCGAGGTGCCGTTGCGGTGCGTGCGGTGCGGCGCGAACGGTCCGCCCTCGCGCGCGCCGGTTTCGCCGTAGACGAACACGGCGTCCGGCATCGACGAGGCGAGATCCGCATAGGCCGCGACGACGATGTCGCGCACCTCGGCATGCAACCAGGTGCGGCCGAGGCCGATCGCGAGCGTGCTGTAGCTGCTGAAGTTCGGACCCGAAGCCGGTAGCCGCACGCCGCCTTCGAGGTGGCCGTTCGCGACCGTGCCGAAGCAGGTGCTGGCTTGGACACCTGGCGTGGCGCTCGCGGTGAGCGTCGCGGCGAGCACGACGGCGCACACTGCACGCACGATGACGCGGAATCCCCGACGCGCGACGGACGCGCGCGTCGCCACGCGTCAGTACGCGAACTCGCGGAACAGCGGATCGACCGAACCGTTCCACTGGTGGTGGTAGAGCTCGAGCTTGCGTTCGGCCGGCGTCTGGCCGGCGTCGAGGATCTCGAGCAGCGGCTCGAGGTAGATCGACTCGTCGGCGCCGTTCGCGTTGAGGCGCGCGCGGCGGCGCAGGCCGTGCGCGGAGATGCGCACAGCCTCGATCGCGAGCTCGTGCAGCGTGCCGCCGCGGAACGGCAGCTTGAGCGCGTG
Source organism: Dokdonella aquatica (assembly GCF_051987395.1). Lineage (NCBI taxonomy): Bacteria > Pseudomonadati > Pseudomonadota > Gammaproteobacteria > Lysobacterales > Rhodanobacteraceae > Dokdonella > Dokdonella aquatica. The sequence goes on from NZ_CP197094.1 coordinate 759,476, forward strand.
CTTGGCGACACCGTCGCGCAGCGCGTTGCGCTCGTCGCGCGTGAAGTCCTTGACGAGGTCCCACGCGGCATCGAGCGAGGTCTGGTCGTAGAGCAGGCCGACCCAGAACGCCGGCAGCGCGCACAGTCGGCTCCACGGGCCGCCGTCGGCGCCGCGCATCTCGAGGAACTTCTTGAGGCGCACCTCGGGGAAGGCCGTGGTCATGTGGTCGGCCCAGTCCGTGAGCGTCGGCTTTGCACCGGGAAGCGCGGGGAGGCCGCCGTCGAGGAAACGCCGGAACGACTGGCCCGAGAGGTCGTGGTAGGTGCCGCCGCGGTAGCTGAAGTACATCGGCACGTCGAGCAGGTAGTCGACGTAGCGCTCGTAGCCGAAGCCGTCCTCGAACACGAAATCGAGCATGCCGGTGCGGTCGGCATCGGTGTCGGTCCAGATGTGCGAGCGGTAGCTCAGGTAACCGTTCGGCTTGCCCTCGGTGAACGGCGAATCGGCGAACAGCGCGGTCGCGACCGGCTGCAGCGCGAGCGAGGTGCGGAACTTCTGCACCATGTCGGCTTCGTCGGCGTAGTCGAGGTTGACCTGCACGGTGCAGGTGCGCGTCATCATGTCGAGGCCGAGTTGGCCGACCTTGGGCATGTACTCGCGCATGATGCGGTAGCGGCCCTTGGGCATCCACGGCATGTCGGCGCGCGACCACTTGGGCTGGAAGCCCATGCCGAGGAAGCCGATGCCGAGTTCGTCGGCGACCGTCTTGACCTCGCGCAGGTGGCTGGTGACCTCGCTGCAGGTCTGGTGGATCGTCTCGAGCGGCGCGCCCGACAGCTCGAGCTGGCCGGCCGGCTCGAGCGTCACCGAGGCCTTGTCGCGCAGCAGCGCGATGAGCTTGCCGTTCTCCTCGACGCGCGACCAGCCGAAGCGGGTCAGGCCGTCGAGCAGTGCGCCGATGCCCTGCTCGCCTTCCCAGGTCGGCGGGCGCAGGTCGTCGAGGCGGAAGCCGAACTTCTCGTGCTCGGTGCCGATGCGCCAGTCGGCCGCAGGCTTGCCGCCCGCGGCGATATAGCCGACCAGCTGGTCGCGACCCTCGATGGGGTCGTCCTTGACGGCGCTGGGTCCGGACATGACGGGCAATCCTGGCGGGTGAGGCGGGCGATATGGGGCTGGCCTTGCGACGGGCAAGACCGGCGGCGCAAGACTAGCGGCTCACCCGTGCCGGGACGACGCGCGATCCGGCGGCAGGCTGCCGCAGTCCGCGCGCCGGGGCGGTCACGCCGGCGTGATCCCGAGCCAGCGCAGGATCACCGCGCGGGCCTCGTCGAGGCCGGTCTTGGCGGTGGCCGAGAACAGCTGCACGCTCACGCGCGCATCAGGGCCGTCGTCGGCACCGAGCTCGGCCCGCGTGTGGGCCAGCGTGCGCGACGCCTCGCTGCGCGACAATTTGTCCGACTTGGTCAGCACGCAGTGGCACGGCAGGTCGATCGAGGCCGCGTAGGCCAGCATCTGGCGGTCGTATTCCTTGAGCGGATGCCGCGAATCGATGATCAGCACGACGGCTTTCAGCGACTCGCGGTTGCGCATGTAGGTATCGACGAGGCCGCGCCAGTGGTCGCGGATCGCGACCGGCACCTTCGCGTAGCCGTAGCCGGGAAGGTCGACGAGGCGATGGTCGTCGTCGAGCGAGAAGATGTTGATGAGCTGCGTGCGGCCCGGCGTCTTGCTGACGCGCGCAAGTCCCTTGTGCGAGGCCAGCGCATTGAGCGCGCTCGATTTTCCGGCATTGGAGCGCCCCGCGAACGCGACCTCGGCGCCCGTGTCGGGCGGCAGGTCGCGCATGCTGTTGGCGCTTTTGAAGAACCGGGCGGTGTGCAGAATGTGCATGTCTGTCCGTGGCTGCTACGATGAGGCGCAGGGCTGTTTGACCGGCCTCCGGCTGGTGCGGATAATTCCCCGGTTTCCGTCCTCGCGCCGCCGCCGAATGGAGGGGTGGCGCGTGATGTCCCGTCATCCTGTGGAGTGAGTGTATGAGTTTTCGGCGCGTTTTTGCTCTGGCGGCCCTGATCGCGATCGGGTCGGGCCATGCCTTCGCTGCCGAAAAGGTCCAGCCCGGCGACGCCAAGGCCGGTGAAGGCAAGGCCGCCGCGTGCGGCGCCTGCCACGGTGCCGACGGCAACTCGCAGAGCCCGATGTATCCGAAGCTTGCGGGCCAGAACGAGGCCTACATCGCCCGCCAGCTCGTGCAGTTCAAGTCGGGCAAGCGCAACAACCCGATCATGGCGCCGTTCGCCGCGACGCTGACCCCGCAGGACATGCACGACATCGGCGCGTACTTCGCGACCAAGCACCCGACGCCGGCCGAGGCCGACGAGTCGCTCGTCGCGCGCGGCCAGCAGCTCTACCGTGCCGGCGACGCCAAGCTCGGCGTGCCTGCCTGCATGGCCTGCCATGGCCCCGACGGCCGCGGCATGGCCGGCTCGGCCTATCCGCAGCTCTCGGGCCAGTGGGCCGAGTACATCACCGCGAAGTTCGGCGAGTGGCGCGACGGCGCCAGGTGGGGCGAGGACGAGCACGCCAACATCATGCCGGACATCGCCGGTCGCCTCAGCGACAAGGACATCGCGGCCCTGGCCTCGTACGCCCAGGGCCTGCACACCGCGAAGTAATCCCTGCGGCCGGTCCGCCGTCACGTGACGGCCGCGACGGCCGCGCACGTGACACGACCGTTCCCGGAGGACCCATGTTCAGAACCCTTTCTTCCCTGATCCTGGGCCTCGGCCTCGTGGCCGGCGCGCATGCGCAGTCCGGCGAGTGGGTGGCCGGCAAGCACTACTTCGTCATCGAACCGCCGCAGGCCACGACCACGGGCGACAAGGTCGAGGTCGTCGAGGTGTTCTCGTACGCGTGTCCGCACTGCAACGAAGTCGCGCCGATCGTCGAGAACATCAAGAAGAACCTGCCGTCGAACGCGCAGTTCGTGCTGCTGCCGGCACAGTTCGGCTTCGACGCGTGGAAGGTCTATGCGCGCGCCTACTACACGGCGCAGGCGCTCGGCATCGCCGACAAGGCCCACACCGACCTGTTCCGCGCGATCTACGTCGACCGCAAGCTCGACACACGCGCGCCGAAGATCGAGGACGTCGCCGCGTTCTACACGAAGTACGGCGTCAAGGCGGAAGACTTCGTCGCGACCTCGAAGTCGTTTGCGATCGAGGCGCGCCTCAAGCGCAACGACACCGTGATCAAGGCCTACGGCGTCGACGGCACGCCGGCCTTCATCGTCGCCGGCAAGTACCGCCTGAGTGGACAGTCCGCGGGCGGCTACAACCAGCTCGAACCGCTCATCAAGCACCTCATCGCGAAGGAATCCGGCGGCTGAGGCAACTTGCCGCGCTTCCCGCTGTCCCACGCGCCGTCCTTCCCGGAGAAACCCCGATGTCCAAGCGCCTGACCCTGCTGCTCGCCACTTTGCTCATGGCGTGCTCGTTCCAAGCCTTCGCCCACGACGACCATGCCGGCCACGCGCATGCCGAAGCCCCGGCCTCGACGCCCGGTGCGGCCGAAGCCGGCAAGAACTATTTCCTCGTCGAGCCGGCCCAGCCGGCGAGCGGCGACACGATCGAGGTCGTCGAGGTGTTCAGCTATGCGTGCATCCACTGCGCGCATTTCCAGCCTTACGCCGACCAGCTCAAGGCCGCGCTGCCGTCGTATGCGAAGTTCACCTACGTGCCGGCGATCTTCAACGCGCAGTGGGAAGCGTTCGCACGCGCCTTCTACACGGCGCAGTCGCTCAACGTGCTCGACAAGACGCACCAGAAGCTGTTCGACGCGATCCATCGTGACCGCCGTCCGTTCCGCTCGTTCGACGACATCGCCGCGTTCTACGGCGAGAACGGCGTCGACGTCGAGAAGTTCAAGCAGGCGTCGACCTCGATGGTCGTCGAGAGCCAGCTCGCGCGTTCGAAGGACATCGTGCCGAAGTTCGGCGTCGACGGCACCCCGACGCTCATCGTGAACGGCAAGTACCGCATCACGGGCGCATCGGCCGGCGGCTATCCGCAGCTCATCGAGCTCGTGCAGAAGCTGGTCAAGCAGGAGCACGAGGCCGCCGCCAAGCCGGCCGCGAAGGGCAAGAAGTAAGCGTACCGGCACGCCAACGGTCCATGCGGAGGCCGCCCGAGGGCGGCCTTCGTGTTTGAAGATCCCGATTTGCCCGGCAGTCAGGCCTCGTCGCCGACGATCCGCTAGGCTGCACGCAGCGCCTCCGCTCCATCGATCCGATGCCTCCCGACACCCCGACGCCGACCACGCACCTCGACGTGCTGAGCTGCAACATCCTCGCGGGCGGCAGCGTCAAGCGCTACCGCGAGTACGTCACGCAGAGCTGGAAGCACGTCGTGCCGCACGGCCGCCGCGCCAACCTCGACGGCCTCGCCGCGCTCGCCTCGAAGTACGACCTCGTCGCGCTGCAGGAAGCCGATTTCGGCAGCCTGCGCTCCGGCTTCATGAACCAGACGCAATACCTCGCCGAGAGCGCGGGCTTCCCGTTCTGGAGCCACCAGCCGAACCGGCGCATGGCCAAGGTCGCCAACTCGTGCAACGGCATGCTCGCGCGGCTGCGCCCGAGCGAGGTCGTGGACTATCCGCTGCCGGGCCGCATCCGCGGGCGCGGCGCGCTGTGGGTGCGCTTCGGCGACGAGGCGTCCTCGCTCGTCGTCGTGATCGCGCACCTGTCACTCGGTCCCAAGGCGCGCGCGTTCCAGCTCGCCTACATCACCGAGCTGCTGCAAGGCCATCCGAACGCGCTGCTGATCGGCGACCTCAACACGCCGATCGAGAGCCCCGAGCTGCGCACGCTGTTCGCGACCACCTCGCTTCAGGCGCCCGAACAACCACCGCTGACGTTCCCGAGCTGGGCGCCCAAGCGCGCGATCGACCACATCCTCGCCTCATCGACGCTCGTCGTCGAGGACCTGCGCGCCCTGCCCCACCTCGTCTCCGACCACCTGCCGATCGCGGCACGCATCCGCCTGCCGGAGCCGCTCGCACGCGGCTGACGGGCAGGCCTCCTCAGGGTGCGCGAGTCGCGCCCCCGTCGCGCCACAGCGCTTCCCACCCCTCGAATCCGAGCCCGCGCAACGTCTCGAGGTTGCGCTCGACGATCGCATCGGTGTCGCCGACCGCATCGACCACGCGCGCGATGCTGGCCTCGCGCAACAGGTGCAGGGTCGGATACGGCGAGCGGTTCGTGGCGTTCGTGACATCGGCGGGATCGGTTCCCGCGAAGCAGTAGTCGGGATGGAAACTCGCGAGCTGCAACTCGCCCTCGAGCCCGAGCGCGGCGATTTCGATGTCGGCAAGACCGAGGAAGTCGTTGTAGTCGAGGAAGTCGCCGAGCACGTGCGGATGCACGAGCACGGTCGTCTCGACCACCTCCGCATCGCCTTCGTGCAGCGCGACCAGTTCGCGGCGCAGGTCCTCGAGCAGCGCCTCGGGCGTCTCCGCCGCGCTAACCACGAAACGCACGCGGCCCCTCACGTACGGGGCCCGTGCGAAAGGACACAGGTTGAGGCCGATGACCGCGCGCTCGATCCAGCGGCGTGTCGCGGCGACGACGACATCGTCGTCGGGCGGCGGTGCGCTCACGCGCGCACGAGGTCGTGAGGGCGCGTCACGTCGCTTGCGACGGCTTGGCGAACACGCACGCGAGATCCTCGGCGTCGAGCAGCCGCCATTCGCCCTCGGACAACGTGCCGAGCGTCAGCGCGCCGACCGAGGCACGATGCAGCTGCTCGACGTGGTTGCCGACCGCCGCGAACATGCGACGCACCTGGTGGTAGCGGCCTTCGGTGAGCGTGAGGCGCGCGTGGCGCGCATCGACGACCTCGAGCTCGGCCGGCGCGAGCGGCGTCTTCTCGGATTCGAGCATGAGCGTGCCGCTCGCGAACAGCGCGGCCTCGTCGCCGCGCAGGTCGCTCGCGAGCGTGGCCTCGTAGACTTTCGCGACGCTCGCCTTCGGCGAGATGATCCGGTGCAGCAGGCCGCCGTCGTCGGTGAACAGCAGCAGGCCCGAGGTGTCGCGATCGAGTCGCCCCACGCTCGACAGCAGCGGATCGCGCAGCGCGAAGCGTCGTGGCAGCAGATCGTAGACGAGGCGCCCGGCATCCTTGGTCGAGCAGGTCACGCCGACCGGCTTGTGCAGCATCAGCGCGATGCCCTGCGGCGGATCGAGCGGCTCGCCGTCGACATACACGTCGGCATGGCCGACCTTGTCGTCGGCGTAGAGCACCTCGCCCGACGGATCGGTGATGCGGCCCTCGCGGAACATCGCCTGCACCTCGCGACGGCTGCCGTAACCGAGGTTGGCGATCAGCTTGACCAGCCTCATGTGCGCACCCCACGAGCCTCGAAGACCTTGAAACCGTGTTCGACAGCGACCTCGCGCACCTCCGTGAAGCGCTCGGCCAGAGACACCTCGTACGGCAGGTGGCGATTGGCGACGAGCCACAGCACGCCGCGCGGGTCGAGCGCACGCGCCGCGGCGGCAATGAAGGCCTGGCCGAGGCCGGGCTGGTCGGCACGGCCCTGATGGAACGGCGGGTTGCTCACGATCACGTCGTAGCGCCGTGGCAGGCCCGCGGTCACGTCGTGCCAGAGCACGTCGACCGCGACCTCGCGTCCGCTCGCGGCCACCGCACGCGCGAGATTGTCGCGCGCCGGTCCGAGCGCGCGCGCCTCGGCCTCGTAGAGGTCGATCGCCGTGATGCCCGCGCAACGTGCGACGAGCTGCGCTGAAAGGTATCCATAACCGGCACCGAGATCGGCGGCGCGACCGGCCAGCGTGGTCGGCAGGTGCGTGGCGAGCAGCTTCGAGGCGACGTCGACGCGATCCCACGCGAACAGGCCGGGTCGACTCGCGTAGCCGTCTGCGGTCGTGCGCGGCGCATCGAGCGCGCTCCATGCCGAAAGCAACGCGGTGTCGACGTCGCCACCGAGCGGCGCGGTCCAGAAGATGCGGCACTTGTGCTTGGACATCACCTCGACACCACCGGCCAGGCGCGCAAGGTCGGACTCGCCCGAGCGTGCACCTTCGGTGTTCGCGATCGCCGCGAGCACGACGCCGCCGTCGCTTGCATGCGTCACGGCACGCGCGAACAGCGCGCGCGCCTCGTCACGCTGGCGCGGTGGCAGCACGAGCACGAGCGGGAAGCGCTCGTCGTCGGCAGGCTCGGCGACGCGGTGACCCGCACGCTCGAGCGCATCGGCGAACGGCTTGAAGCCTTGCTGGAACGTCCAGCCGGAGCGCGAGTGCCCGCTCCACCAGCGCCCCTCACGCGCGCGCAGGAACAGCACGCGACCGTCGGCGGGCATCGCCACGGCGTGACTGGACAGGGCATGGAACAGGGCATCGATCGCCGCCTCGGACGTGGCGGCGGACAGGGCGATCGCGGTCAAGGCCGTATCCGGTTCGAAACGACCGGCGATTCTACAAGAGCGGGGCCGGAGCCTTGGGGGACGAGGCCCGGGGTCAGGTCGAGACCTGGGGTCAGGTTCATTTTCCCTTGCGAGGCTCCGAAGCTGGGGTCAGGTTCATTTTCCCCGCGATGCAAACCGGTATTCGAACGCAGGCGCAAAGGAAAATGAACCTGACCCCAGGCCTCGAAATGTAGGAGCGAGGGAAAATGAACCTGACCCCAGAGGCTCGGGCGTGGCGACGGAAGTGATCCGCCGCCTCGCCGGAACGGTCAGAACTTCACGCTCGCCTCGACGTAGCTGAAGCGGCCGACGAGGTCGTAGGTCGACGCGTCGTAGCCGTTGAGCGAGCAGCTCAGGCAGATCGGCGGCGACTTGCCGAACACGTTGTTGACGCCGCCCGACACGGTCAGGTCGAACGAGGTCGGCAGCTTCCAGCTCGCGCGCACGTCGTGGTACGTGGTCGCGCCGAGGCGGTTGGTGCCCGTGTCGTTGTCACCGCAGATGTCGTAACCCGTGGCGGCGGCGCAGCTCTCGGTGAGGCCCGAGATGTAGCGCGTCGTCCACGCCGCGCTCCAGTCGGCCAGCGACCACTTGAGCGTCGCGGTCGAGCGGATGCGCGCGATCGCCGAATCGGCGACTTCGAGGCCGACCGCTCGCGGTTCCGCCGCACCCGAGTCGGTCGCGATCGCCTTGTAGCGGCTCACGTACGTGGTCTGCCAGCTCGCACCGAAGGTGCCGATGCCGGTCGCGTTGCCGATCCAGTTGATGCCGACATCGAAACCGCGCGTCTCGACGTTGCCGAGGTTGAACAGCGTGTTGTCGAACGCGTTGATGTTGCCGCCCGAGGAACGACCGATGCCGCTGCAGAACACGGGATCGAGCGTGGCGACGCAACGATCGAGCTGGGTCTGCGCGTCGGAGGCCTGGATCGCGTCCTCGATGCGGATGCGGTAGTAGGTCAGCTCGAAATCGAGCTTCTGCGACCAGTTCGTGCCCTCGGCCCAGCTCGGGCTGTAGACCGCGCCGAGCGTCATGCTCGTCGAGGTCTCGGGCTTGAGGCCCGGGTTGCCGCCGGTCACCACCGAGATCTGCGAATTGGCCTGCTCGAAGCTGCCCGGATCGGGCACGCCGAGCGTCGCGCAGTTCGAAGCGGTCTGGCCGGTCGCGAAGTTGCACGGATCCTGGATAGAGGCATCGAAACGCGAGAACGTGCCGTACAGCTCGCCGATCGACGGCGCGCGGAAACCTTCCGCCCAGGTGCCGCGCAGCGTGAGGTCGTCGCCGAGCTGCCAGCGCAGGCCGAGCTTGTTGTTGGTGGTGCCGCCGAAGTTCGAGTAGTCGGAATACCGCGAGGCCACGCTGAGGTCGAGGCGCCTGGCGAACGGCGCATCGGCGACGAGCGGTGCATTGAGCTCGAGGTAGACCTCCTCGACGTCGTAGCCGCCGCTGGTCGGGCCCGAGGGCACGCCGTTGGATTCACCCGCGACGACGATCGCGTCGGGCTGGTAGTAGCCGCTCTGCTTGCGGTACTCGTAGCCACCCGCGAACGCGAGCGCACCGGCCGGCAGCTCGAACAGGTCGCCGGAGAGGTTGGCCGTCCACGAGCTGAGCTTCTGCAGGCTGCGGTCGTGCTCGGTGAACAGGATGTAGTCGAGCATGTCCTGGGTGATCGAGCCCGGGCCGCCGAACAGGTTCAACGGCACGCACGGTGCCGTGCAGTTCGCGACCGGTCCGAGCGCGCGCTGGATGTGCGCGATGTTGTACGTGCCCGTGACGGTCTGCGTGGCCTTGTTCTCGGCGTTGACGTAGTTGACGTCCCAGAAGAAGTTGCGCGAGCCGATGCCGAACTCGCCGTTGAGGCCCGTGCTGAAGTACCGCGTATCGACATCCTGCGAGAAGATGCGCGGACCGCCTTCGACCGGGCGCCGCGCGACGAGCGTGCCATCGGGACCGATCGTCATGCCGAACGGGTTGTACGGGTTGGTCGCGTCGATCGCGACGAAATCGCCGAGTCCGTACGTGCCGGCTTCCGAACCGAGGAAGATCGGCTCCGGCGCGGCCTGGTTGGTCGACTCGCGCTGCGTGTAGGCGCCCTTGAGGTTCCAGTTGACGCTGTCGGTGATGCGGTACGTGCCTTGCGCGAACAGCGACTTGCGCTCGGACGGTGTCAGCAGCAGGTTGTACGGCGCGAAGTTGAAGCGGTCGCTGTTCGGACCCGCACCGATCCACGGATGGAAATCGCCGATCGTCGGGATGCCCGAAGCTCCGTCACCGGCGAGGTTGCAGAACGAAGCACCGCCACTGATCGGGCACAGCCCGCCGTAGGTCTGGGTCGGATCGAGCGGCGCGAACACGAAGCGACCGCCCGGCGTGGCCGAGCTGCCGTTGTCCACGCCCGTGCCCGGCACAGGGAAGCTCGACTGGCCCCACACGCTCGAGCTGATCGCGTTCTGCTTGTAATAGCTCACGTCGACGAAGGCATCGAAGCGCTCGCCGCTTGCGCCGAGCGAGAGGTTGCCCTGCTTGGTCGTGCCGTCGCCCTTGGAGTAGTCGCCGTAATAGAGGCGCGCGCCGGCGCCGTCCTGCTTCTTCTTGGTGATGATGTTGACGACGCCCGCGATCGCATCGGAGCCATACAGCGACGAGGCGCCGTCGGTGAGGATCTCGATGCGGTCGACCGCGCTGGCCGGGATCGTGTTGAGATCGACCGCGGCCGAGACGCCCGAGGCCGAGGATTCGCTGACCCACCGCAGGCCGTCGACGAGGATCAGCGTGCGCTTGGCGCCGAGGTTGCGCAGCGAGACCGTGGTCGAGCCCGAGCCGACGCCGCCGCCGTCGGGCGGGAAGCCGAAGTTGCCGGCCGAGTTGAACTTGGTGTTGAGCGACGAGCCGCTGACCGAGAGGCGCTGGATCACGTCGCCGATCGAGCCGAGGCCGGTCGCCTCGATGTCGGCCGCGCTGATGACCTGCACCGGTGCCTGGCCTTCGATCTCGGCCTTCTTGATGCGCGACCCGGTGACCTGCACCGCCTCGAGGCGTTGCGTGTCGTCACCGACGGGGTTCTGCGCGAAGACGGCCTGGGCCGGAAGGGCCGCGGTGGCGGCGAGCAACGACGTCTGGATGGCAAGACGAGTACGGCGGATTCGCACCTGCATGGATCCTGTCTCCCGTGGGCTGGCTGGAACGGAACGTACGATCCCCTGGCTTCACGCGGGCCGGTGACGACCCCGACGTTAAGAAAAGGTATACCCCCTCCCGCCAAACAGCCAGCACCGCGTGTCACAGTTTCGTCACGCGACGACCACGGTTTCCGCTGCAATCGTTTCCATCGCGCATGGCCACCGCAGGGCGTCGCGTTACACTGGCCGCATGCCAGCCTTCGCCCGTGTCACCCGATCCTGCGTGCTCGCCGCCCTGATCGCTCCACTGCTCGGCACGCCCGCCGCAGCCGCCCCCTCCTCGCACGACCGCGCCGACCAACGCCAGCGCTACCTCGCCGCGCGTGCCGCGGTCGACAAGGCGCCCGGTGATGCGTGGAAGAAGTTCGCGATCGACCTCGACGGCTACCCGCTGCTGCCCTACCTCGAGCTCGCCGTGCTCAAGCGCGGCAAGGCACCGCCCGCACGCGTGCAGGTCGAGGCCTTCCTGCGCCGCTGGCCGGACAGCCTGCCCGCGCGCGACCTGCGCGAGTCGACGCTGCGCGAGTTCGCCAAGAATGGCGACTGGGCCGGCTTCCGCCTCACGTGGACCGACAGCCAGGCGCGCGACCTGCGCTGCGCGTGGCAGCGCGCGCGCATCGCCGCGGGCGAGAAGCCGGTCTATGCGGACGATATCGAACCGCTGTGGATGCAGCCGCGCCCGGTGCCGGCGACCTGCGAGCCGCTGTTCGACTGGGCCGCCGCGAACGGGCAGCTCTCCACCGACGTGATCTGGCAGCGCATCGAGGGCGCCGCCGCGGCCGCGAACCCGGGCACCGTGCGCACGATCGCCGCGCGCCTGCCGGCCGCGGACAAGGCCGCCGCCGAGCGCATCGCGAGCGCGGTCGACGATCCCGCAACCGTGCTCGCGAAGGCATCCGCATGGACCGACACGCCGCGCACGCGCGACGCGATCGCGTTCGGCATGATGCGACTCGCACGCCGCGACAGCGCCGCCGCCGAGACGCGCTGGGCCGAGCTCGGCGACAAGTTCACGTGGGATCCCGCGCAGAAGCACCGCATCCTCAACGCGATCGCGGTGTACCGCTCGACGAACTACTCCGACGACGCGCTCGCACGCCTCAAGGCCTTGCCGAGCGAGGCCGCCGACGACAGCTCGCGCGAATGGCACGTGCGCGTCGCACTCGCCGCGCAGGACTGGAACGAGACGCTCAGCGCGCTCGACGGCATGACGCCCGAGCAATCCGCCGATGCGCGCTGGCGCTACCTTCGCGCACGCGTGCTGACCAAGCTCGGCCGCAAGGACGAGGCGGCGCCGATCTTCGCCGCGGTCGCCGGCGAAGCGAACTTCCATGGCTTCCTCGCCGCCGACTGGATCGGCGCACCGTACGCGATCTGCGAACTGCCGCTCGCGACCGACAAGGCCACCGAGGCGCAGCTGCTCGCGCAGCCCGACCTGCAGCGCGCGTTCGAGTTCCACGCGCTCGGTCAGCTCGACGCCGCGCGCCGCGAATGGGATTTCGCGATGACGCGCCTCGCCCCCGCGCAGCGCGCGCACGCGGCCGACCTCGCCTACCGCGAGGAGTGGTACGACCGCGCCGTGTTCCTGCTGTCGGCGTCGTCGGACACGCAGCGCCACTACGAGCAGCGTTTCCCGATCGCGCGCAAGCCGCGCGTGACGCGCGAAGCGCGTGATGCCGGCATCGACCCCGCATGGTCGTACGCGATCATCCGCGCCGAGAGCGCGTGGATGACCGATGCACGTTCGCATGCCGATGCCTACGGCCTCATGCAGCTGCTGCCCGGCGTCGCCAAGCAGGTCGCGACGCGCGCGGGCCTGCCCTACGCGAAACCGTCGGACCTGTTCGATCCGGATCTCAACATCCCGCTCGGCACGCGCTTCCTCGCGCAGATGGCCGGGCAATACCAGGGCAGCCCGTGGCTCGCGAGCGCTGCCTACAATGCGGGCGGTCGCCCGGTCGGCCGCTGGATCGACGCACGCGCGACATTCGAGCCCGACTTCTTCATCGAGACGATCCCGTACAAGGAGACGCGCGAGTACGTCGCGCGCGTGCTCGCCTTCAGCGTGATCTACGACTGGCGCCTCAACGGCAACGTCGTGCCGCTGGCCACGCGCATGCCGAAGATCGGCCAACCGTACGAAGCTCCGAAGGACGACGCACAACGCAAGGCCGTGGCGTGTCCCGCTGCGGCGGTCGCAGCGACCGCATCGCGCTGAGAAGACGTTCCGCTCTCGCTTCTTCAGCGAAGGAAAAAGAGCGGAAAGCAGTGCATGGGCGCGAGCCCGTCACGGCGACAATCCCTGCTGCCGTCACTCGGCGACCGATGCACTGTTGTCCGGGGAACGTTCGAAGCGAAGACCGGAAGCGTTACCGCGTCATGCTTCCGGCGATGAGTGCCGGGATGCCGACTCGTTCTCGCCGCGACACGGCATCGCGCACGCTCTTCCCTTCTCCCTCCGGGAGAAGATGGCCCGCAGGGCCGGATGAGGGTCCGGGATCGCGACGATATCGGACGTGGTCACGATCCCGCACCCTCTCCCCAACCCCTCTCCCGGAGGGCGAGGGGCTCAAGCGCAACGCCACTGCGGGAGGACGCATCGAGCCTGTGAAGTCGTGCGCTGCCGAGCTCTGGAAATCACCATGCGACAGCCCCGTTGGCGGCGCGACGCGATGTGCGGCCCTCCCGGACAGCAGTGGCAACCGACGCGATCGCCGGCTTCACCTGCGTGGAGCACGACGCCGCTCGCGCATCGATGGACGCATGAGCAGTACCGCGCCGTCGAGCGCGTTCATCCCCACGGCAGCAACGACTCGAACGTGCCTTGCATGAGCTGGTCACAGGCGTTGTTCGGATGCGGCGTCGCCCACCAGGGCGTCGCGCCCGTGAGCTGGCTCCACGCGCTCGACGCGGTCTGCGTGAACAGGTTCGGACAGATCGACACGAAGCCCGCGACGACGAAACGCGGCGGCGCAGGCAGCGTGCCGGACAGGCGGTTGCCGCCGAAGCGCAGTTCGACGAGCGTGTTGAGCACGGTCAGGTTGAGCGTCGGCAACGGACCGGTGAGCAGGTTGTCGCTGACGTCGAAGGTACCGAGGTTGCGCGTCTGGGCGAGGTCGGGAAATGCGCCCGTGAGCGCGTTGCGCTGCAGTTGCAGTGTCGCGAGGCGATTGACGCCCGACAGCACCGGCATCGTGCCGGTGAGCCGGTTGTTCGACAGCCGCAGCGTGACGAGCTCGCCGAGGTCGCGGATCTCGGGCACGGGCCCCGTGAGCTGGTTGTCCTCGGCCGTGAACGAGGTCAGCAGCGGCAGTGCGCGCAGCGACGGCACTTCGCCCGACAACCGGTTGCCGCCGACGCCGTAGGCACCGAGTGCCGGCACGTTGTCGAGCGGCGGGATCGGCCCGCTCAGCATGTTGCCGCTCGCCTCGAAGCCTTGCAGCTGCAGCAGCCCCGACACGCCCGGCAGCGTGCCACTCAGCAGGTTGTCGGCGACGTTGAACGTGCGCAGGTTCGTGAGCGAGGCGAGCGCGGGAATCGTGCCGGCGAGACGGTTGCCTGCCGCATCGAAGGTCTCGAGGTGCGTCGCGCCCGCGAGGGCACCGATCGTGCCGTCGAGGCGGTTGTTGCGCGCATTGAAATGGCGCATCTGCAGCATGCCGGACAGGTTCGGCGTGCTGCCCGTGAAGCGATTGCCTTCACCGTTGAACGACTGCAGCCGCGACAGGTTCGCGAGCGCCGGGATTGCGCCGGTCAGCGGTCCCTGGCTCTGCGTGACGCCGGGATTGCCGGACACGTTGATCGAGACGAGGAACGGCAGGTCGTCGAGGGCGGGCAAGGTGCCGGCGAGGTAGTTGTTCGGAAGCGCGAGCGCGATCACGTGCGATGGCGGCCCGCCGATCGCGTGCTGGTCGCAGGTGACGCCGAACCAGATGCACTCGTCGACTTCCTCGGGATCGTCGTCCGGATCGTTGTCGCGCCAGAGGCTGTTGTTGCGCCAGAACGGCCCGCTGGTCTGCTCGAAGAGGCGCTTGAGCACGAGGCGCTCGCTGCGCGGCAGCACGCCGGCAGCCGCCTCGAGCGTGACGCTGCCGAACAGCGCGGCCACCACGATCGCGATCCATGTGGCAGGACGAGCCATGACATGCCTCCGCGCACCCGCAGCGGGTGCTTCGGTCGCTCAGGCGCGGAAGGGGCATGCGATGTCGCATCCATGCATCGTCCGGCACTGGCAGGTACCCGGACTCCGATGGCAACATCCGCAATGCAACGTCGTGCCCTCCAGCACCACGGACGACAGGGGACAATCAGGATGAACACGACGCTCCGCGCTCTTGCGGCCGGGATTCTGCTGGGCATGCCCGCCCTCGCCGGCGCCACGCAGGTGGCGTTCCATCCGCTGGTCGAGAATCTGCCGATATGCTCGGGATGGTTGGGGGCGCGATCCGCAACCGACATGGATGGCGACGGGCGCAACGACCTCGTCCTGGGCTGCAGCATCAGCTACGAGTCGTGGGTGATCAACGTCCTCGGCCTGGACGGCTCGGGGCAGCTCGTCGAGAAGCGGACCTGGACGGTTCCGTACGGGGATGTCTCCTGGCCTCCCATGGTCTGGCACGACAGTACCGGTGGACACGTCGGCCTGCGGCGCCCGCAGGGGCTGGAGCGATGGTCGGGTTGGCCACCACGCAACGAAGGCTTCGTGCCTTTCGCCGGCCTCGCACCGTCGCAGATCGATCCCGCGACGACGGTCATCGCGGACATCGACGGCGATGGTGCCGCCGAGATGCCGATCCTCGCGCAGAACCCGCTGCGCATCGATGTCTATGCCGTGCCTTCCGGCGCCTTGCGCTGGAGCGTACCCCTCGAAGCACGTGGCGGAACGAACTACCGGCTCCAGGTGCTCCAGCTCGATGCGGACCCCGCACTCGAACTGCTGGTGACGGGGACGTCCGGACATGTCGTGATGGTCGACGGCGCAACGCGTTCGGTCGACTACCAGATCGCCGGACGCCTCGATACCGGCGTGGCCGTCGCGGGACGTTTCCTCCCTGCTTCGGGCGGCCTTCTCGACGCGGTCGGCCAGCGCTGGACGCTGTATCGCACCACGCCGTGGCAGGAGATGTGGTGGAACCGTACCGTGGTGGCGGCAGGAACGCCGCAGGTCGGCGACATCAACGGCGACGGCATCGACGAGATCGTCTTCCGCGCGCCGGGCAGCCGTGATGTCGTGGGCATGGCGGTGACGGAGAACGCTCCGCGCGTGGTCGCCGATCTGGGTGACCGTGGATCCTTGCTCGGTCTTGCGGACATCAGCGACGACGGACGGGCGAAGATCCTCGTCGATGAATCGGGGAACGGCCTCGGCTGCAGGCTCACCGCCTGGGATGGCGTCACGGCAACGATACGATTCCAGTTCCAGATCGGATGCCAGGACCGGATCGCCGGCCCGTTCCTGCACGATGCATCCGGCGCGGCGACCGACATCGTCATGTACGAGCGGAACACCCAATCTTTCCTCCGCCGCGTCAATGTGCTGACCGGCGCAACCGTCTGGACGGCTCCGACACCGATTCCCGAATTCCAGGGCAGTGTGTGGGCCGTTGCGGCGTTCCGGGGCCATGACGGGAATGCCGAGATCATCGCCAGCGCACCCAGCGAAGATTACGGGTGGATGGTGTTCCACGACGCCACGACCGGCGCGCACAAGCGCACGTTGCAGATCGGCGGACCGGGCTTGTGGGTCGCTCCGCGCGAGTTCGCCGTGCGCACCGATGCGCAAGGCGCGCCGTACAGCCTCGTCACCTGCATGAGCGATGGCCGCGTCCGCGAGTTCCGTTACGACACCGGTGCCCACCTGTGGACGATGCCCGACGCGGGATTCGGCTGCAGGAACGTCTGGTTCGACGATGGCGCCGTCGTCGCGAGCGGCAGCGACACGGGGCTGATCGCGTACGACGCCGGTACGCATCAGCTGCGTTGGCAGACGCCCTCCGGCCTCGTGTCGTGGAGGGTCATGCCGATCAGGCCGGCAGGCTCGTCCACGCAGTACCTGTTCGTGGACGGGACCGACGTCCATGTCTTCGATCCTCCGAGCCAGCAGGTCGTGCGCTCGTTCCCCCTGCCTGCGCGGTTGTCCGCGCACACGGGCGTCCAGGACATCGTGTTGCCGCCCGGTGGCGACATCCACGGCCTGATCGTCCGCTCGCACGACGGTGTCGCCGTGATCGACGGCATCACCGGCGAGCTTCGCACCGGAATCGATCACCTCGCCCACCACAGCCTGCGCCACGGTGCCCTGAGCGTCGGCTCGACCGGGACACCCGGACGCCATCTCGTCGCGGCCATCGGCAACTCGGCGTGGTGGACCTTCGCATTGGACCTGCCGCCTGACCGCATCTTCGCAGGAGGTTTCGATCCCTGACGGGAGACGTACCTGCCGCCGGCATGTACGCGCGATCCACGCGAACGGCGGCAGGGTCCAGCACGCTTTCGCGGACAGCCACCTGCGGCGCCGCGCCACATCGGGCGCCGCAGGCCTGCCGTACCCGCATCACGTGAAACGGGTCTAGAATCCGCGCCGCGACCCAGGTCGCGGCCGTCCAGACGGCCCCACGGCAAAGCCGACGCCATGCCTGCTTCCTCCTGCCACCGGAGTCATGCATGCGCGTCACCCGTTTGTCGGCCGCCCTCGTGCTGGCCTTGCTGCCGTTCCCTGCCGCGTTCGCGCAGGATGTCGAGACCCCCGATGCCGCCGACGTCGACCGTGAGTCGACGCTCGCGACGATCATCGTAAAGGGCGAGAAGGCCGAGCGTTCGCTGCAGGAGACGACCACGAGCGTCGCCGTGACGACGCCCGAGCGCATGCGCGAGGAAAACCTCGTCGATCTCTACCAGGTGCTCAACCGCACCGCCAACATCAGCCAGACCTACGGCAACGCGGGCTTTACGATCCGTGGCGTCATCGACCGCGATGGCGGCGGTGCCTCGCCGCTGTCGACGATCTACCTCGACGGCGCGGCGCTGCCATCGGTGCTCGTCGCGGGCGGCCCGACCACGCTGTGGGACCTCTCGCAGCTCGAGATCCTGCGCGGTCCGCAGTCGACCATCCAGGGCGAGAACGCGCTCGCCGGCGCGATCATCCTGCGCACCGAGGACCCGACCATGGACTGGAGCGCACGCGCGCGCCTGCTGTATTCGGACCCGGGCGACCGCGTCGCCGCGTTCGCGGGCGGCGGTGCGCTCATCGCCGACGAGCTCGCGTTCCGCATCGCCGTCGAGGACCGCGACACCGACGGCTTCGTCAAGAACCCGACCCGCGGCACGCACGAGGACGCGTCCGAATCGACGCTCGCGCGCGCCAAGCTGCTGTGGACGCCGTCGGCCCTGCCGGGCCTCGAGGTGCGCCTCGGCTATACCTGGTTCGAGCGCCCGGGCCCGTACATGTTCACGTACTCGCGCCTCGACACGCCGGATCCGTACGAACACCGCTACAACTATTCGGATGCACCCAACACCGAAGACTCGCGCGCCGACATCGGCACGCTCGAGGTCGACTACGCGTTCGGCGACCACTGGACCTTCCACGCGGTGACGGCGTGGAGCGATACGACGAGCCGTCGCCTCTACGACGGCGACCTCACCGAACTGCCGCTGTCGTGGGGCGGCTCGGACATCGACAGCGACGCGCTCTCGCAGGAGCTTCGCCTCGGCTTCGAGGGCGACCGCCTCAAGGGCCTCGTCGGCGCGTACTACTCGCGCCGCAAGGAGTTCACGGCATCGGCCTCGCAGACCAACGTCGAGACGCCGGCCGCGACGATTGCGGGCCTGCTCATGCTCAACGGCGTCGATCCTGCCACGGCCGGCCAGATCGCCGGACTCTACGTGTCCGCGTTGCCGGTGATCCCGGTCGACTACCACAGCACGACGCCGACGCATTCGGAGAACCAGGCGATCTTCGCCGACGGCGAGTTCGCGATGACCGACCGCTTCGCCCTGCTCGGTGGCTTCCGCTACGACCGCCAGAGCTACCGTTTCGGCACCGACACGACCGCACTGTTCGCGGGCCAGTTGCCCGACCCCGCCAACTACGGCCCGCCCGGTTCGGACCTCAACACGATCTTCACCGTAATCAACCAGGCCGTGCTCGGCTTCGTCGGCCAGGCCTCGGGCGCGACGCCGCAGGGCACGCGCGATTTCGACACGTTCCTGCCCAAGCTCGGCGCGCGCTTCGCGTTCACCGACGACGTCTCGGCGAGCTTCGTCGTGCAGCGCGGTTACCGCTCGGGCGCGTCGTCGTTCAACATCGCACGCAGCACGACGTACGCCTACGATCCCGAGTACACGTGGAACTACGAGGCGTCGCTGCGCTCGCTGTGGCTCGACGGCCGCTTCTCGCTCAACGCGAACGCCTATTACGTCGACTGGAAGGACAAGCAGGTCAACGCCTTCTTCGGCCTCAACGATTTCGACTACCACACCGTCAACGCAGGCCGCGCGCACCTCTACGGTTTCGAGCTCGAAGCCAGCCATCGCGTCAACGATGCGTTCGACTGGTACGCCTCGCTCGGCCATTCGCGCACGCGCTTCGACGAGTTCGAGACGATCCTCGGCGCGAACATCGACGACTACTCGGGCACCGAGTTCGCCTACGCACCGCGCTGGACGCTCGCCGCCGGCACCAACTGGCGCTTCGCGCAGGACTGGGTGCTCAACCTCAACGCGAACCACCGCACCAAGGTCTACACCGACCTCGGCGACTTCCGTACGCAGCTGGCCTCGCGCACGCTCCTCAACGCGAAGTTCGGGTACGAGAAGGGCAACTGGAGTGCCTGGGTGTTCGCCAACAACCTGCTCGACGAGAAGTACATCCAGTACCGCTGGTCGGACCAGCCGCAGGCGATCCTCGGTGCGCCGCGCGTCGTCGGCGTCGGCCTCGAAGCGCGCTGGTGACCGGCGTCGCACCGTGACGACCGCGCTCTGGCTCGTGCTGTCGCTGGTCTCGGCGCTCGCCCTGCACCTGGCGAGCCCGCACCAGCACCTGCGGCCCGTGCTGCGCTCGCATGCGCGCGCGTTGCGCATCGCCGCAGGGCTCGCCGCGGCGGGCGCGCTGGCCGCGGCGATCGTCGAGCTCGGCATCTGGGCCGGCGTGTTCGCGATGCTCACGGCGTGGATGCTCGGCGTCGTGGTGCTGCCCTACCTCGACGCGTGGCGACGCGCGCGCAGGGAGCACCGCGATGTGGGCTAAGTCGCTCGCCGCGGCGCTGCTCGGCCTGCCGTTGACCGCCGGCATCATCGGCTTCGTCGTGCTGCTCGGGCCGGGCCGGCTCGAGACGATCACGCTGCCGTGGCTGCTGATGTCGTTCCCGGTGTGGATCGGCGTCATGTCGCTCGCGTTCGTCTTCCGCACCGGTCTGCGCGCATGGCTCTGGCTCGGCGGCGCGACGTTCGCGTGCTACGCGCTGATCCACGTGTGCAAGCAGCTCGGCTGGACCGCGGTGCTGCCGGCATGAAGGCCTCGACGCTGCGCATCTACCTGTCGGTGCACACCTGGGTGGGCCTGCTCTCGGGCATGGCCTTGTTCATCGCGTTCTACGCCGGCGCGATCACGGTGTTCTCGCACGAGCTCACGGGCTGGGAACGCCCGCCCGCCGCGATGCCCGCCGAGACGCAGGCGATCGCCCAGGCGCAGGCGCTGGTCGACGGCGTCATGCACGAACACGGTTCCAAGCTGCACGATTTCTACGTGTCGCTGCCCGGCGAGCACGGCCCCGAGACGACGCTGTACTGGTACGACACCGAGGCCGAGCAACAGCATCGCTTCGTGCTCGACGACAAAGGCGGCGTCGCGCAGACGCCGGCGCGTGACGGCTTCGTCGCGTTCATCTACGACCTGCACTTCACCGCAGGCCTGCCGCGCACGTTCGGCACGTACCTGTTCGGCATCGTCTGCATCCTCTACGGACTCGCACTGGTCAGCGGCGTCGTGCTGTACCTGCCGACGTTCTTCAAGGACCTGTTCGCGCTGCGCCTCGGCCGCAACATCAAGCGGCTCTGGCAGGACGCGCACAACGTCGTCGGCGTGCTGTCGCTGCCGTTCCACGTGATCTTCGCGTGGTCGGGCGCGGTGCTCACGATCGGCTTCATCATGCTCGCGCCGTTCCAGTTCCTCGTGTTCGAGAACAAGCTCATGCCGATCGTCGAACGCGACTTCGACGTCGCCACGCATGTCGAATCCGCGGGGCGCTCCGCGCCGATGCTGCCGGTCGCCGAGCTGCTCGCACGCGCGCGCGTCGCGCTGCCGGGGCTCGAGATCGAGAGCCTGTCCTACCACGACGCCGGCGACGCCAATGCGCGCGTCACGCTGTACGGCGACCTGCCGCAGCGCCGCCTCAACCACCATGGCGGCGTCGCGCTTGATGCGGTCAGCGGCGAGGTCGTCAACGCGCTGGGCCCGCGCGACTACCCGCCCGGCATGGCGATGCTGCGCGGCCTGCAGGCGCTGCACTACGGCGACTTCGGCGCGAGCGCGGTGAAGTGGCTGTACTTCGCGCTCGGTATGGCCGGCGCGTTCCTGTTCTACAGCGGCAACCTGCTGTGGATCGAGTCGCGCCGCAAGCGCCGCCAGGTCGACCAGCCGCGGCGCACGCGCGTCATGGCCGCACTGACGCTCGGCACCTGCCTCGGCTGCATCGCGGGTGTGTCGGCCACGTTCCTCGCCGGTGCCCTGCTGCCACCAGGCTGGGTCCCTACCAGCTACTTCATCGTGTTCTTCGCGGCGATCGCGTGGGCCTGCCTGCGCGCTCCTGCGCGCGCCGCGCACGAGCTGCTGTGGGCGTGCGCCGTGCTCACGGCAGCGATCCCGGTCGCCGGCTTCGCCGGCTCGGGCGAGCACCTGTTCGCGGCGCTGATCGCCGGGCACTGGGACCGCGTGCTGACCGACGCGACGGCGCTGGTCATGGCATTCGCGTTCTCGCGCATGGCCGTGGCCACGCTGCGGCGGGGGCGCGACGGTGATCCGAACAGCGTCTGGGCGTTGCCGGCACGCCGATGAGCACGTTCATCGACGACGTCGCTGCGCTGCAGGCCTGCGTCGGCGCCCTGCCCGGCCCACGCGACCTCAAGGTCATCGATTTCCTCGACGAGCACGCGCTGCGCTGGCTCGCCGCGTCGCCGCTCGCGTTCGTGACGTTCGGTGACAGGGACGGCCTCGCCGTGACCGTGGCCGGTGGCGAGCGCGGCTTCGTCGGCATCGACGATCCGCGCCGCGTGTCGCTGCCGCGCGCGAGCCTCGACGACAGCGCGGACGTGCGCATCGGCCAGGGCGTCGGCTCGCTGTTCCTCGTACCGGGCCTCGGCGAGACGCTGCGCGTGAACGGACGTGTCACGTCGATCGACGACACGCGCGTCGGCATCGCGGTCGAGGAGTGCTACCTGCACTGCGCGAAGGCGCTGATCCGCTCGGCGTTCTGGAGCGCGCAGCCCGACCGCGGCGACGTGCCGATGCCGCCGCGTGCGCTCGCGCAGGCGAGCCGGCTCATGCTGCTCGCGACGGTCGATGCGGAAGGACGTGCCGACCTGAGCCCGAAGGGCGATCCCGCCGGCCTGCTGCTGCAGGTCGAGGATGGCGCGGCCTGGTATCCGGACCGTCCCGGCAACCGCCGCGTCGACAGCTTCCGCAACATCATCGCGCAGCCGCGCATCGCCGCGATCGCGCTCGTACCCGGGTCGACGCGCGTCGTGCATCTCGTCGGCTGTGCGCGCGTGTCGACGGATGCCGCGATGTGCGAGCGCTTCGCAGTCGACGGTCGCGTGCCGAAGCTCGTCACGCGCATCGACGAACTCGTCTGGCGCGTCGAGGACAGCGCCGCGCTGCGTCGCGTGCAGCCGTGGCCCGCCGCGAGCGCACCGCCGGACCTCGATCCGGCGGCGATCTTCAAGGCCCACGTGAAGCTGAGCCGAGAAGGCGGACTGCAGGCCGCCCTCGTGCGCGCCGCCGTGTCGATCCCGGGCCTGATGCGGCGCGGACTCGCCAGCGACTACGCGAAGAACCTCTACTGACGCCGCGCGCTCAGGCGAGCGCGAGGGTCAGGCACTTGGCCGAACCGCCGGCCTTGATGAACTCGTCGAGCGGCGTCTCGACCACGGTCAGGCCGAGGCCGTCGAGCGCGTGCTTGAGCTTGCCGCTCGCGCGATGCACGACGACCGCCGTGCCGAGGCTCACCGCGTTGCACGCGAAGGCCTCGGCGTCGCGATCGTCGACGGCGACGCGCAGGCGCTGCGGGATGCGCGTCTCGACGTGGCGACGCGACTCCGCGTCGAACGCCTCGGGATGCCAGAGCAGCACACCACCCGGCAGCGGACAGAAGCAGGTATCGAGGTGGTAGAAGCGCTCGTCGACGAGACGCAGCGGCACGACCTCGGCATCGACCACGCCTTGCAGCGCGGCCGCGGCGGCCGCCTGGGTGCGATGGCCGTGGCCCATCCACAGCACGTCGAGCGCGTGGTCGAACAGCGCGTCGCCGGCGCCTTCGAAGGTGACGCCCGCGGCGAGTGGCGCGATCGCATAGCCCTGCTCGCGGAACCACGTCGTGTACGGTGCTTCCTCGCCACGGCGCTGCGCGTGCGTGAAGCGGCTCGGCACGAAGGTGCGGCCGCGCACGAGGCCGGCGTTGGCCGTGAACGGCATGTCGGGCAGGCCTTCGACCGGCGCGACGGTCTCGACCGAGGCGTGGCGCTCGAGCACGTCGCGCAGACCCTGCCACTGCGCGAGCGCGCGTGCGGGATCGGTGCGGTGCTCGTTGCCGGCCATCCACGGGTTGATGACGTAGCTCACCTCGAAGTGCGCCGGCGCGCACAGCAGCAGGCGCGCGCGGACGCCGCTCGCACGCACCGAGGTGCGGCGCGACGCGTCGGCGGTCGGGAAGGGGCGAACCGGCCAACGGCCGTCGAGTTCGCGGTCGAAAAGGGGAATGCTGGCGGTATCCATCGTTCGTCGTTCGTGAAGTGTCGCAGCGATGTAGCGGTTCGACGTGTCAGGCACATGTCAACGCTGCGGAAATGTCCACATTCGCGGGATCGTGTCACGAGGATGACGCCGTCCGTTCAGGCTCGCCGCGTCCCGTGCGGGCCATGCCGGCGCTTCCGCGCTATCGTGGGCCCATCAGGAACCAGGGGAAGGAGGCGACGATGAAGCCGATGCGCGTGGTGATCCTCGGCGGGACCGGATTCATCGGATCGCGGCTGGTGCCTCGCCTGCACGCCGACGGCCACCGCATCACGCTGCTGTCGCGCAACCGCGACGTGCACCGCGAGCTCGGCGTGCTGCCGCGCGTGCGCCTCGAGAACGCCGATCCCTACGACCGCAAGACACTCGAGCGCCATCTCGCCGGTGCCGATGCAGCGATCAACCTCGTCGGCATCCTCAACGAGCCCGGCAGCGACGGCAGCGGCTTTCGGCGCGCCCACGCCGAACTGACCACGACGCTCGTCGCCGCGTGCACGGCCGCGCGCGTGCCGCGCCTGCTGCAGATGAGCGCGCTGCGCGCCGGCGAAGGTGCCAGCCACTACCTGCGCACGCGCGGCGAGGCCGAGGCCGCCGTGCGGGCCTCGCGTCTGGCCTGGACGATCTTCCGCCCGTCGGTCGTGTTCGGCCCGGGCGACGGCCTGTTCTTCCGCTTCGCGCAGCTGCTGCGGATCGCACCGGTACTGCCGCTCGCGCGCGCCGGCACACGGCTCGCGCCGGTGTACGTCGGCGATGTCGCCGAGGCCTTCGCGCGCGCCCTCGCGCATCGCCACACGGCCGGCCACGTCTACCCGCTGGTCGGCCCGCGCGCGATCACGCTCGGCGACCTCGTGCGCTGGACCGCGCAGCTGATCGGCCGCAGGCGCCTCGTGATCGGCCTGCCCGATGCCCTCGGCATGCTGCAGGGGCGCGTTGGCGAATGGCTGCCGGGCAAGCCCGTCTCGCGCGACAACGTGCGTACGCTGATGCTCGACTCGACCAGCGAGACCGACGGCCTCGGTGCACTCGGCATCGTCGCGACACCGATGGAAGCGATCGTGCCGGCGATGCTGTCGGGCACGACCGCGCGCGAGGTCGCCTACGCGGGCTACCGCGCGCGTCGCGTGGCGCGCTGAAGCGCGCGCGCCTCTGGCACACTGGCGCGATGCAGATCTATCTCGTCGGCGGCGCGGTCCGCGACAAACGCCTCGGCAGGCCCGGCGTCGACCACGACCACGTCGTCGTCGGCGCGACGCCCGAGGCCATGCTCGCCGAGGGTTACAAGGCCGTCGGCAAGGATTTCCCGGTGTTCCTGCACCCGCGCACGGGCGAGGAGTACGCGCTCGCGCGCACCGAGCGCAAGACTGGACGCGGCTACCACGGCTTCGCGTTCCATGCCGATGCGTCGGTGACGCTCGAGGACGACCTCGCGCGGCGCGACCTCACGATCAACGCGATGGCCGAGGACGCGGACGGCAGGCTCGTCGATCCCTACGGCGGCGCGCGCGACCTCGAGACACGCGTGCTGCGCCACGTGTCGCCGGCGTTCGTCGAGGATCCCGTGCGCGTGCTGCGCGTCGCACGTTTCCTCGCGCGCTTCGCGCCGCTCGGCTTCACGATCGCCGACGAGACGCTCGCGCTGATGCGCACGATGGTCGAGGACGGCGAGGTCGATCATCTCGTGCCCGAACGCGTCTGGGCCGAGACGCGCAAGGCGCTCGCCGAACCCCGCCCGTCGGCATTCCTGCAGGCCTTGCGCGCCTGCGGTGCGCTGCGCGTGCTGTTTCCCGAGATCGATGCGCTCTACGGCGTGCCGCAGCGCGCCGAGTTCCATCCCGAGGTCGACACCGGCGTGCACACCGAGATGGTCGTCGACATGGCCGCGACACTCGCGCCCGGCGACGACCTGATCGGCTGGTGCGCGCTCGTGCACGATCTCGGCAAGGCGCTCACGCCGGAGGAGGAGCTGCCGCGCCATGTCATGCACGAGGAACGCGGCGTCGAACCCGTGCGCGCGGTCGCGCAGCGCCTGCGCGTGCCGAACGAACACGCCGCGCTCTCGGAGCTGTGCTGCCGGCTGCATCTGCTCGTGCACCGCGCGTTCGAGCTCAAGCCGGGCACCGTGCTGGAACTGTTCGAGAAGCTCGACGCATTCCGCAAGCCGGCGCGCGTCGACCAGCTGCTGCTCGTCTGCGAGGCCGACAAGCGCGGCCGCCTCGGCCTCGGCGACACGCCGTATCCGCAGGCCGGCTACCTGCGCGAGGCGTTCGCCGCCGCATGCGCGATCAAGGCCGCGCCACTCGTCGCGCAAGGCATCACCGGTACCGCGATCGCCGAGGCGATGAAGCGCGAGCGCGTGCGTGCGATCGCGACGCTCAAGGCAACCCACGCGTGAAGCAGGGCCGGCGCGAACGTCCGGAGTAGCGTGGTACTCGAGCCCCTCTCCCTCCGGGAGAGGGGTTGGGGAGAGGGTGCGGGATCGAGATCACGTCCGACTATTTTCACGATCCCGGACCCTCATCCGGCCCTTCGGGCCACCTTCTCCCGGAGGGAGAAGGGACAAGGTCGCGCCGCGTGCGGCTGTCGCGAACACAAGTCGGCATCTCGACATTCATCTTCGGATGCCAAGTACTGCAACGCCCTACAGCCTTTGCTTCGAACGCTTCCCGGACAGCAATGATGTCACCAGCGAAGCCCTCATGCGTCCGGCAGCGATACGGGACAAGCGCGACGGGCCTTGCGGATCACGGCGACGCGTAGCCGAGATAGTCCAGGCTCGCCTGCAGCATCGCCGTGGTGCCCGTCGCGAGCGCGCCTTCGTCGACGAAGAAGCGTGGCGAGTGGTTGCTCGGCGCGGTATCGGGGTCCTGTCCGGCCGGCGTCGCGCCGAAGAAGAAGTACACGCTCGGCGCGCCCGCGCCGATGGCCAGATGCGGGAAATCCTCCGAGGCGGTCCAGCGTTTGGCCTCGATGACGTGCTCCTTGCCGAGCGCCTTCTCGAGACTCGTGCGCACGCGTGCGGTCAGTGCGGGATCGTTGTGGTTGACCGGATTGCTGCCCGGCACGACCGGGATCTGCGCGTCGACCTTCGCGCCGTGTGCGGCGGCGACGTGCTCGGCGACGTTGCGCAGGTCGGCCAATGCCTGATCGCGCATGTCCTTGTCGAACGCGCGCACGGTACCGTGCAGCTCGGCGCTGTCGGGCACGATGTTGAATCGCTGGCCGCCGTTGAAGATGCCGAAGGTGACGACCGCCGGTTCCTTGTTGATGTCCAGGCGGCGGCTCACGATCGCCTGCGCCGACATCACGATCTCCGCACCGGCGACGATCGGATCGATGCCGCGCCACGGCGTCGCGCCGTGCGCCTGGCGGCCCGTGATGGTCATGCGGAACGTGTCGGAGCTCGCCATCATGCCGCCTTCGCGCAGCGCGACCGAGCCGACCGGATACGCACTCGTCACGTGCATGCCGAAGATCGCATCGGGCTTGAAGGCGGCGAACACGCCTTCCTCGACCATGAGCGGCGCGCCGCCGCTTTCGCCGGGAGGCGAGCCTTCCTCGGCCGGCTGGAAGATCACCATGACCTCGCCGGGCAGGTCCTTGCGCAGCTTCGCGAGCGCGGCGGCGACGCCGAGCGTGGTCGCCATGTGAACGTCGTGGCCGCAGGCGTGCATGACGCCGACGCTCTTGCCGAGGTACTCGCCCTTGGCCTTCGACGCGAACGGAAGATCGACCTCTTCGGTGACCGGCAGCGCATCCATGTCGGCGCGGATGGCCAGCTTCGGGCCCGGCTTGCCGCCCTTGAGCACGCCGACGACGCCGGTGTGCGCGATGCCGGTCTTCACCTCGTAGCCGAGCTTGCGCAGCGTATCGGCGACGATCTTCGAGGTGCGCGTCTCGCGGTTGCCGAGTTCGGGATGCTGGTGGAAATCGCGGCGCCACGTGGTGATCTGGCCGAGCTGCGCCTCGACCTGCTGGCGCGCGACCTCCGCGGCCGTGGCGGTCGACGCCGCGAAGGCGAGCACGAGGGCGGCGACGGGCATGGGACGCATGGCGGATCTCCTCGGGAAGGATCCGCAGTCAAGCGCATCGACGCGCGCGCGACAAGCGCCGCAGGTCAGGCGCGGTGGGCGCGGGCGAGGTAATCCTCGCTCTGCATCTCGATGAGGCGCGACTCGGTACGCGCGAACACCGCGCGCAGGCGACGGCCGTCGTAGAGGTCGACGATCGGTGCCGCGGCCGACAGCACGAGCTTGACGCCGCGGTCGTAGGCCTCGTCGACGAACTCGACGAAACGCTGCGCGGCGTCTTCGGTCTGCGGCGTGAACTCGGGCACGCCCGAGATCAGGATCGTCGCGTAGGTGCGGGCGAGGAAGATGTAGTCGGCGACGCCACGCGGACCTTCGCACAGCGCATCGAAATCGAACCAGATCGCACCGTCGGAGGCGCGCCGCGCCGGGATCGGGCGGTCGTTGACCTGCAGTGTGACCGCCTCGCGCTCGTTGCCGTGGGCGACGCGGTGGAACGTCGCGAGCATCGCGCGCTCGGCGTCGGCACCCGGCGGACAGTGGTAGACCGGTGCCTGGCGCAGTGCGCGCAGGCGCCAGTCGGTCGGCGAGACCATCTCGACGACCTCGCAATGCTTCTCGATCAGCGCGATCGCGGGCAGGAAGCGCTCGCGCTGCAGGCCATCCTTGTACAGCGAGGGCGGCGGCGTGTTCGACGTGGTCACGAGCACGACGCCGCGCTCGAACAAGGCGGCGAGAAGGTTGCCGAGGATCATCGCGTCGCCGATGTCGAGCACGAAGAACTCGTCCAGGCACAGCACCTCGGCCTCGTCGGCGATGCGCCCGGCGACCTCGACCAGCGGATCGCTGCGCCCGGCCAGCGTGCGCAGCTCGGCGTGCAGGTCCTGCATGAAGCGATGGAAGTGCACGCGGCGCTTGCGCGTCGTCGGCAGCGCCTCGTAGAACAGGTCCATCAGGAAGGTCTTGCCGCGGCCGACGCTGCCCCACAGGTACAGGCCGCGCGGCGACGGCGGGCGCTGGCCGCGCAGGCGCTGCCACAGCGACGGCGCAGGACGCGCGGCGAGTTCGGCGTGGATGCGGTCGAACGCGACGAGTGCGGACTCCTGCGCGGCATCGTGCTGCCAGTCGCGCCGGGCCACGCCGGCCGCGTAGCGCGCCGACGGAGTCTCGAGCCCGCTCATGCCCCGCTGCGCGGCGGCGGCAGGTGCGCCTTCATCGCGTTCTTGACCGCGCCGCGCAGGTCCATGAGGCGGCGATGGAAGAAGTGCGTGGTCTCGGGCATGCGCACGAGCTGCGGCGGAGCCTCGAGCGCGTCGATCCAGTCGAACACGGCCTGCGGTTCGACGATCTCGTCGTCCTCGCCCTGCACGACCAGCCACGGGCAGGCCGGCAGCGTGATCGCGTCGAAATCCCAGCGACCCACCGGCGGCGCGATCGTCACGAGCGCGTCGGCCTCGAGGCGCACCGCGTTGCGCAGCGCGACGTAGCTGCCGAACGAGAAACCGGCCAGCCACAGCACCGCACCGGGGCGCACGCGACGTGCCCACGCGACGACCGCGGCGAGATCGTCGCCTTCGCCGTTGCCGTCGTCGAACGTGCCCTGCGACTGACCGATGCCACGGAAGTTGAAGCGCACGGTGTCGAGGCCAAGCTCCGACAGCGCGCGCTCGACGATCGTGACGACCTTGTTGTGCATCGTGCCGCCGTGCAGCGGGTGCGGATGGCAGACGATCGCGATGCCGTCGCGCGGGGCCTCGGCCTCGATCTCGGCGGGCGACGCGGCGACCTCGAGCGCGCCGGCGGGGCCGTCGAGCAGGAACGTCGTGGTCGCCTCGGGGAAGCGCGCGGGGGCCGCGGGAAGCTCGGGTGCATTCATGCGCACATGATACCGTGAAGCGCCTCGACGCCTTCCCGCACGACGATGAACCACCTCGCCCACGCCCTGCTCTCGGGCTCCTCGCCCGACCGCGTGCTCGGCGGCTTTCTCGGTGATTTCGTGCGCGGCGCGATCGATCCCGCGCTGCCGCGCGGCGTGGCCGAAGGCATCGCCCTGCACCGCGCGATCGACAGCTGGACCGATGCGCATCCGGAAGTCGTCGCCGCGAGAGCACGCTTCGTGCCGCCGTTCCGGCGCTACGCGGGCATATTCGTCGACATCTGGTTCGACCACCTGCTCGCGCGCAGCTTCGCGCGCTGGTCGACGCAGCCGCTCGAGGCCTTCGGCGAATCCGTCGTCGCGCTGCTCGAGTCGCGCCTGCACGAGTTGCCGGCCGACCTGCAGCGCTTCACGCGCTACCTGCGTGCGAACGGCCTGCCTGCCGCGTACGCGGACCGCGCGGTGATCGGGCGTGTCTTCGCGGGCGTAGGCTCGCGACTGGTGCGCGAGAACCCGATCGCACGCGGCCTCGACGCGATCGCGCCGCTCGAGACGCTGCTCGAGGCGCATTTCGAGGCCTTCTTCCCCGAGCTCGTCGCGTTCGCTGACGAGCGGCTCGCTCGGCTCGACGACGACGCCGTCGCAGGCCCCTGAAAACGCGGCGGGACCGGGCTCCCCAGCCCGGTCCCGCCAGCACCCCCCTGGCAAACGTGGATCAGTGCTCGTAGGCCGATTCACCGTGATAGGTGATGTCGAGGCCTTCGCGCTCTTCTTCTTCGCTGACACGCAGGCCGAACACGACCTTGGCGATCAGCAACGACACCGCCGCGACGAGGCCGATCCAGACGATCGTGATGACCACGCCGAGCGCCTGGATGCCGACCTGCGAGGCGATCGAGAAATCGGCCGCGCCGGTGCCGCCGAGCGACGGCGCCGCGAACACGCCGGTCAGGATCGCACCGACGATGCCGCCGACCGCATGCACGCCGAACACGTCGAGGCTGTCGTCCGCGCCGAGCAGGCGCTTGAGGCCGTTGACGCCCCACACGCAGACGATCGCCGCCGCCGCGCCGATCGCGATCGCGCCGAACGGACCGACGAGACCGGCCGCCGGCGTGATGCCGACGAGGCCCGCGACCGCACCCGAGGCCGCGCCGAGCACCGACGGCTTGCCCTTGACGATGCCTTCGACGAGCGACCACGTGACGACCGCGGCGGCCGTCGCGAACAGCGTGTTGATGAAGGCGAGCGCGGCGCCGGCGTTGGCCTCGAGGTTCGAGCCCGCGTTGAAGCCGAACCAGCCCACCCACAGCAGCGAGGCGCCGACCATCGTGAAGGTCACGTTGTGCGGCTTGATCGCCTCGCGGCCGTAGCCGAGGCGCTTGCCGACGAGGTACGCGGCGACGAGGCCCGCGACGCCCGCGTTGATGTGCACGACGGTGCCACCGGCGAAGTCGAGGGCCCCCTTCTCGAACAGGTAGCCACCGGCCGCCCACACCATGTGCGCCATCGGCAGGTAGCCGAACGTGAACCACAGGACCACGAACAGGATCGTCGCCGAGAACTTCATGCGCTCGGCGAAGGCACCGACGATGAGTGCGCCGGTGATGCCCGCGAACGTGGACTGGAACGCGATGAACACGTACTCGGGCAGCTTGACGTTGTCTGTGAACGTGTCGGCCAGCGACTCGATCGTGACGCCGGACAGGAACAGCTTGTCGAACGTGCCGATGAACGCGTTGCCGCCCGCGAACGCGAGGCTGTAACCGTACACGGCCCACAGCACGACGAGCAGCGAGAACACGACCAGCACCTGCATGAGCACGGAGAGCACGTTCTTGCTGCGCACCATGCCGCCGTAGAACAGCGCGAGGCCCGGCACGGTCATGAGCAGCACGAGCAGCGTCGAGGTGAGCATCCACGCGACGTCGCCCTTGTCGACCGTCGGCGCGACCGCCGCGGCGGCTTCCTGGGCGAAGGCGAGGCCCGGCACGAGCGCACCGAGCAGGACGAGGGTCATCGGAAGGAACCGGTGCAGGCACCGGGAAGACAGGATGGTTTTCATGAAGTCCTCGCGGGTGTCGTTAGAGGGCATCGGCGCCGATTTCGCCGGTGCGGATGCGGATGACCTGCTCGATGGGCGAGACGAAGATCTTGCCGTCGCCGGTCTTGCCGGTGCCGGCGACGCCCTGGATGGCCTCGATGACGGCCTCCACGCGGTCGTCGGTGACGACGGTCTCGATCTTCACCTTGGGCAGGAAGTCGACGACGTATTCGGCGCCGCGATAGAGCTCGGTGTGGCCCTTCTGGCGACCGAAGCCCTTGACCTCGGTGACGGTGATGCCGGACACGCCGGCCTGGGACAGCGCTTCGCGGACCTCGTCGAGCTTGAACGGTCTGACGATGGCGGTGATGAGTTTCATGGTCGCTCCCGTGGATCGGTTGGAGCCGGCCGCACGGCGGCCGGCGCGCGGATCAGAACGCCTTGGTCAGCGTGACGATGCCGGCCTGCTTGCCCGTGTATTTGCCGAATGCGTTCGTGTAGAGCGACTCCTCGGCGTTGGTGTCGACGTAGGCAACGGCGATCGAGAAATCGTGCGGCAGCGCGGCCGTGACGCCGACCTTCCAGTCGGTGTACTCGCCGGCGCTGAAGCCGCTGATCCACTGCTTGCCCGCATGCAGGTTGAGCGTGAACGTCTCGCCGAGCGGCTGGTTCCAGGCGAGGTCGAGGTAGCCGCTGCCGTCGGAATCGGAGATGCCGAACAGGTCGGTGAACGCGTACGAGTACTTGGCCGTGACCGTCGCGAACGTCACCGCGAAGTAGCCTTCGAGCGTATCGGCATCGTTGAAGCCGCTCGGGAACGTGCCCGGGTACCAGTAGTAGTTGAGGCCGACGTCGTAGGAGACGCTGTCGCCCCAGCTGCCCTTGTAGCCCGTGTAGAAGTCGAGCTCGACGCTGCTCGAGATGCTGTCCTGGCCGTCGGAGAGCCAGCTGATGTTGCTGCCCCAGGTACCGGCATAGAAGCCGCTCGCGTGGTCGAACTGGAAGCCTCCCTGCAGCGCGGGGTCACGGTTGGTCTGCGTGATGCCGCGGAACGTGTAGTCGTTGGTCAGCGAGATCGAGCCGGAGAACGGCGAGGAGGCTTCCTCGGCATTCGCGGACGCGGCGTACAGGCCGACGAGCGGGATGAACATGCAACACGCAAGTACGTGCTTCTTCATGGGCAGGCCTCGACAGGTGGGAGAGGAAAACGGAACGGCGCGAAGGATTCGGGCGCGAAGCCCGGGGAGCTCCCCAGCTCCCCGGCTCCGGTCAGACCGAGTAGTACATCTGGTATTCGATGGGGTGTGTCGCGGCGCGGAACTTCGTGACTTCCTGCATCTTCAGATCGATGTAGCCGTCGATGAAGTCGTCGGTGAACACGCCGCCGGCCTTGAGGAACTCGCGGTCGGCATCGAGCGCGGCGAGTGCCTGGTCGAGGCTCGAGCAGACCTGCGGGATGTTCTTCTCCTCCTCGGGCGGCAGGTCGTAGAGATCCTTGTCCGAGGGCGAGCCGGGATCGATCTTGTTGAGGATGCCGTCGAGGCCGGCCATGAGCAGCGCGGCGAATGTGAGGTAGCCCGAGTTCATCGGATCCGGGAAGCGCACCTCGATGCGGCGGCCCTTCGGGTTGTGCACGAACGGAATGCGGCAGCTCGCCGAGCGGTTGCGCGCCGAGTAGGCCAGCATCACCGGCGCCTCGAAGCCCGGCACGAGGCGCTTGTAGCTGTTCGTGGTCGAGTTCGAGAACGCGTTGATCGCCTTGGCGTGCTTGAAGATGCCGCCGATGTACCAGAGCGCGGTCTGCGACAGGCCGCCGTAGAGGTCACCCGAGAACAGGTTGACGCCGTCCTTCGCGAGCGACTGGTGCACGTGCATGCCCGAGCCGTTGTCGCCGACCAGCGGCTTGGCCATGAACGTGGCGGTCTTGCCGTTGCGGTGGGCGACGTTCTTGACGACGTACTTGAGCGTGAGCAGCTCGTCGGCCTTCGCGGTGAGCGTGTTGAACCGCGTGCCGATCTCGCACTGGCCGGCCGTGGCGACCTCGTGGTGGTGCACTTCGACGACCTGGCCGAGCTCGGTCAGCACGTTGCACATCTCGGTGCGGATGTCCTGCAGCGAGTCGACCGGCGGCACCGGGAAGTAGCCGCCCTTGACGGCCGGGCGGTGGCCCGTGTTGCCTTCGGCGTAGCGCGTGCGCGACGACCACGAGGCTTCCTCGGACTCGACCTCGAAGAACACCTTGCCCATGTCGTTCTGCCAGCGCACCGAGTCGAAGAGGAAGAACTCGGGCTCGGGACCGAAAAACGCCGTGTCGGCGATGCCGGTCGACTTGAGGTAGGCCTCGGCGCGCTTGGCGAGCGAGCGCGGGTCGCGCGAGTACGCCTGCATCGTGTTCGGCTCGAGCACGTCGCAGTGCAGGATCAGCGTCGGCTCGGCGAGGAACGGGTCGATGTAGGCCGTGGCCGGATCCGGCAGCAGCACCATGTCCGACTCGTTGATGCCCTTCCAGCCCGCGATCGAGGAGCCGTCGAACATCTTGCCGTCCTCGAACACCGACTCGTCGATCGTCGCGGACGGGAACGTCACGTGCTGCTGGCCGCCACGCAGGT
The DNA here is from genome assembly GCF_051987395.1 of Dokdonella aquatica. Classification (NCBI taxonomy): domain Bacteria; kingdom Pseudomonadati; phylum Pseudomonadota; class Gammaproteobacteria; order Lysobacterales; family Rhodanobacteraceae; genus Dokdonella; species Dokdonella aquatica. The sequence continues at coordinate 793,679 of NZ_CP197094.1, forward strand.
CGGCGAAGCGCAGATCGACGTAACTGATGTTCTTGTCCTTGATCAGCTTGAGAACGTTGGCGGCGGAAGACATGGAGACCTCGTGGTTGACGGATGTGAGGCTTGTTAAGCAACCGTCATGCCACGATTGGTGCGCTGCAAAACATCTTTCATATCAATGTCATAAGAACATCGATGTGATGCAGACCTCAATGGAATGCACCGCAATGGATCTACTTTCTATGAATATGCTCGATAGTGGTGCAATGGTCTGGCACGCCGATTGACGCGGCGACCTGCTCCGCCTGGCGGCGAACACCCCGGCGCCCGACGGCCGCGCGCGACATGGTTTTGGCCAGTCTTCACCGAGCCTTCCGACACTTCAGACGCCGCCGTGCGCCACTGCGTGCCCTTCCCGTGAACGAGGCACCCCGATGCGTACGACCCCGATCGCCGTCCTGATGGCCGCCTGCGCCTTCTTCGCCCACGGCGCGGCCCGCGCCGACGCGCCGACTCGCCTCGACGACGGCTGGCGCGTCGCCGATCCCGCCGCGCAGGGCTGGGATCCGAAACCGTTCGCCGAGGCCGAGGCGAAGATCGCCGACGGCACGTGGAAAGGCGTCACGAGCCTCGTCGTCGTGCACCGCGGCAAGCTCGTGCACGAGCGCTATTTCAACGGCACAGACCGCGACACGCTGCACGACACGCGCTCGCTGACCAAGAGCGTGACCGCGATGCTCGTCGGCGCCGCGATCGACCGCGGCCTCGTCGCCGACGCGCAGGCACGCGTGTTCGCGCTGTTCGGCGACAAGGCTCCCGTGCGCAACCCGGATCCGCGCAAGGACGCGATCACGTTCGAGGACCTGCTCACGATGAGTTCGCTGCTCGAATGCAACGACGAGAACAGCTTCTCCTCGGGCAACGAGGAGCGCATGTACGTGAGCGAGGACTGGATCCGCTTCACGCTCGACCTGCCGATCAAGGGCTTCGCGCCGTGGGAATCGCCGCCCGCACGCAGTCCGCACGGCCGTGCGTTCGCCTACTGCACGGCAGGCTCGTTCCTGCTCGGCGCGGCGGTCGAACGCGCGAGCGGCAAGCCGCTCGAGACCTTCGCGCGCGAGGTGATCGAGGCACCGCTCGGCATCACACGGTCGACCTGGAACCGCGCGCCCGACGGCACCGGCATGGGTGGCGGCGGCACGCGCTACCGCAGCCGCGACCTCGCGAAGCTCGGCGAGATGCTGCGCGACGACGGTCGCTGGGCCGGCAAGGCGGTGCTGTCGAAGGCGTGGACGCGTGCGATGCTCCACGTGCATGCGCAGGCCCGCGACGACGCCGACTACGGCTACCAGACCTGGCGCTTCCGCTTCCCGCATCGCGGCGGCGAGCAGCCGGCCTGGGCGATGTCGGGCAACGGCGGCAACTACGTGTTCATCGTGCCCGAGCTCGAACTCGTCGCGGTGATCACGAGCAACGCGTACAACCAGCGTTTCGCGCATCCGCAGTCGCAGGGCATCTTCCGCGACGTCGTGCTCGCGGCGATGCCGCCCGCGCGTGACGACGCGAAGCGCAACTAGCGCACGGGTGCGTCGCGTCGCGCGGCGAGCAGGTCGGCGGGCAGCCAATTCGCCGCGAGCACATGCTCGCGCTCGCCCGCGACGCGGCGGCCGATCGTGTCGATCGCCGTCGCGAAACGCGGTTCGCCGGCGAGCGGCCGGAACAGCGGCGAGGTCTGCAACCAGGCGCGATCACTGAAACCGGCCGCGATCGCCGCATCGAGGGCGTCGAGCGCGGCCGCGTGATGCCCGCCATCGGCCTCGAGGATCGCGAGCTCGAGCCAACTGTCGGGCCAGCGGTCGCCGGCGTCGATGCCGTGGCGCAACACCTCGCGTCGCGCGGTGCGCCAGGCCTCGTCGGGCGGCGCCGCGCCGAACAGCGTCGCGAGCGTCACCGGCATGCCCGCATGCGGTCGCGCGGCGCGTGCCTCGCCGAACGCCTGCGCGGCCGCTTCGCGATCACCGTCGAGCAGCGCGAGTTCGCCGGCGAGCAGGAACAGGTCCGGATGGCGCGGCCGCGCCATCGCCTCGGCGAGCGCCGCACGCGCCTCGGCGAAACGGCCCTGCAGGAAAAGGTGGCGCGGCCAGGCGACGTTGCCGAACACGTTGTCGGGAAACAGCCGGAAGACCCGCGCGTAGCGCTGCTCGGCGACGGTCGTGAAACCGAGCAGTTCGAGCGTGCGCGCGACCTGTACCTCGAGGAAGCGCAACCGTGCACCGGCATCGCCGACCGCGAGGTTCGCCTCGAGGGCTTCCGCGAGACGCCCTTTCACGGCGAGCAGGTTGGCCGCCGAGGCGAGGCTGTCGGCACGGCCGGCCGGATCGAGCGCGTGCGCGCGCCGGTACGCGGCGAGCGCGTCGTCGATGAAGCCACGGCAGTCGAGCGCGTACGCCAGCGCCGCGTGCGCACCGGCATCGTCGGGCGCTTCGGCGAGTCGTTCGCGCGCGATCGCCTCGGCACGCTCGGCCTCGGCGGGCGGGAAGTCGTAGAGGCACATGCGCGCCGACAACGCGAAGCTGAGACCGATGCGTGCAGCCGCATCATGCGGCGTGCGCGCGAGCACGTCCTCGAACAACGCGATCGCGCGCTCGTTGTTGTCGCGCTGGCCGATCGCGGCGTAATGGCGTGCGCGGGCGAGCGCATCGTCGGAGGTGTCCGCCATCGGCGCAGGCGGTACCTGCGGGCGAGCGCGCAGCACGAGGACGATGACCGCGGCCGCCACGAGCACGACCGCGACGGACACGACGATCGCGCGCCTCGCGGCGATACCGCGTGGCGCTGCGGATGCCGTCGCGGGCGCCGGTGCGCCGACCACGTCGTCCACGAGCGGCTCGGGTACGTGGCACAGCTGGTAACCGCTGCCGCGTACCGAGCGCACGTAGCGCGACTGGCGGCCGTCGTCGCCGAGTGCCTGGCGCAGCAGCTTGACGCGCTGGGTGACGGTTTCCTCGCCGACGACCGCGGGCGACCAGACCTCGTCGATGAGCGCGTCGAAGCCGAGTACGCGGTCGCCGTGCCGCACGAAGCATTCGAGCAGGCGGAACGTCAGCCCGCCGACCTCGAGCACGGTGCCGTCGCGCGTGACGCGCTGACGGTCGAGGTCGACGACGAGGTCGTCGAGGCGGTAGCGGCGCGTGCTCATGCCGGTGTACCCGACCCCGAACGCGAAACGCCGCCTTGCGGCGGCGTTTCGATGCGATCGCGCGGGAAAGCGGCGATCACTTGACCTGGCTGATCATCCACTCGACGGTGGCCTTGACCTGCTCGTCGTTGAGCGCCGGGTTGCCGCCGCGCGGCGGCATCATGCCGAGGCTGCCCGTGAAACCTTCCTCGGCGTGCTTGATCAGCGTCTCGGCGCCGAGCGCGATGCGCTCCTTCCAGTGTGCCGAATCGGTGAGCTTCGGCGCGCCACCCGCGCCACTGCCGTGGCAGGCGCTGCACAGGTTGCCGTAGATGACCGAACCGTCCGTCGTGCCTCCGTAGGCGACTGCCGAAGCCGCCGCCTTCTTCGCTTCCTCTTCGGCCGCGGCAATCGCCTGGCGTCCCGATTCGCCCGCGTGCACGCCGCCGACCGGCGCGAGGCGCTCGGCGACCTTGACGGCCTTGGACGGGTTGTCGGGACTCGGATGCTTGGAGTAGACCCAGGCCGCGAGGCCGATGAGGCCTGCCGCGACGATCATCAGCGCGACGATCAGCAACGAGAAATGCTTGAGGAAGACCGCATCGGTCTGGGGAACGGGATTGCTCACGAGGGCCACCTCTTTGAGACGTCCGGACCTGCTGCCGGCCGCCGGAAACGACGCAGGAGTATAACGATGGCCATGGGGACGCGGAAGGCCGCGCCGCGGTCGGTTGGTCGCAGCCGGTACGGCACGGTATGATCGCCGCCCGCGTCATGCCCCGATGCGTGCCTCGCGGTTTCCGCCACCGGCACGCCCTCGAACGGCCTCGGCGCACTCTGCGGCGCGATGCCGCAGCCGCTCCACCCCGTGCGCCCGTAGCTCAGCTGGATAGAGTACCGCCCTCCGAAGGCGGTGGTCGGAGGTTCGAATCCTCTCGGGCGCGCCATTCCCGCCTTGCATGCCCGGCCCACGACCTGTGGACGCGCGAGGCCTCAGTCGATGACGCCCTGCTGCCTCAGCGTCTCGATCGCGAGCCGCGCTGCCGGCGAGCAGGCGTCGAGTGCCTCGCTGCCGATCCACGCGATCGCCTCGATCTCGGCCGCGGCCCTCGGTTCGCCCGCGAGTTCGCCGCGATAACAGCGCAGGCGCACGAACGTGCCCGCGGGCTTGCCGTCGGCCTGGGCTTGGAAGTCGCCGACGAACACGAGGCTCGCGGGATCGAGGTCGACCGCGAGTTCCTCGGCGATCTCGCGCACCAGCGCCGCGGCATCGCTCTCGCCGGCCTCGCGCTTGCCACCGGGCAGGTACCACGCGGCGCGGCCACGCGAGCGCGCGACGAGCACGCGGCGGTCGCGCACGTGGACGAGGGCGAGCTTGTCGATCGGGGTCGTCATGGCCGGGCCTGTGGCGGATCTGCGCCATTGTCGGCCATCGCGTGTGGCCCGTGTCAGCCATGTGCGGCGTTTCCCGTATGCACGAGGACGGGCATCGCGCCCGTGCGGACGCCGCGCGTCGTCGCGTCCGTGGCCACGACCGGGAGGGATCGCGATGGGCATGCTGCTGACGAGAGGGAGCCGGGGCCGCGACGTCGCGCGGCTGCGCGCGGCGCTGCGCGAGCGCCTCGGTGCCGACGCGGCGACATTCGCTGGCCTCGCGGGCGACGGCGACACGTTCGATGCCGACACCGAGGCGGCCACGCGACGCTGGCAGTCCGGCAGCGGCCTCGTCGGCGACGGCATCGTCGGCGCGCATACGGGCGCCCTGCTCGGCCTGCGCAAGCCGGCGCGCTTCGAGGTCGAACCCGACTTCCCGCGCGTTCGCCTGCTGTTCCCGGCGACCAAGCCCGCGAACATCGCGCGCTATCTGCCCTACGTCGCCGCGGCGCTCGAGGCCGAAGGCCTTACCGACCGCCCGATGCTGCTCGCCGCGCTCGGCACGATCCGCGCCGAGAGCGAAGGCTTCGTGCCGATCAGCGAACTGCCTTCGCAGTACAACACGAAGCCGGGCGGCGAGCCGTTCGGCGCCTACGAGGGCCGCACTTCGCTGGGCAACACGCAGCCCGGCGACGGCGCGCGCTTCAAGGGTCGCGGCTTCGTGCAGCTGACCGGGCGCGACAACTACACGCGCTACGGCGCGAAGCTCGGCATCGACCTGCTCGAGGTTCCCGATCGCGCGAACGCACCCGAGGTCGCCGCCGCGCTGCTCGCGCGCTTCCTCGCCGACCATGCCGACGCGATGCGCGCGGCCCTCGCGCGCGGCGACTATGCAGGCGCGCGCAAGCTCGTCAACGGCGGCTCGCACGGACTCGCACGCTTCAGGGAAGTGTTCACGATCGCCGCGCGCGAGGCGTCGCAACGGGATGCTCCCGCAGCGGTACCGGCACCGGCACGCCGCAAGGTCGCGGCCGGCACGGCGAAGGCGGCGGCGCGCAAGCCGAAGCGCCCTGCGCTGACCGTCGTGCGCGACCCGGCCGACCTGCGCGATCGCCCCTACTACGCGCCGCCACGCGGCCTCGCCGAACGCTGGCCCGGCGATGCGGACATCGCGACGTTCCTGCCTGCGTACACGAAAGCCGGCCTGATCCTCGACCAGGGCGAGGAAGGTGCGTGCACGGGTTTCGGCCTCGCCTGCGTCGCCAATTACCTGCGCTGGCGCGCCGCCGGCACACCGGCGAACCTCTCATCGGTGAGCCCGCGCATGCTCTACAGCTTCGCGCGCCGCTACGACGAGTACGCCGGCGAGGACTACGACGGCTCGAGCTGCCGCGGCGCGCTCAAGGGCTGGCATCACCACGGCGTCTGCCTCGAGGACGACTGGCCGTACCAGCCCGCCTCGCGCCAGCCGGCCTACGGCTACGTCGAACGCGCGGCGCGCCACACGCTCGGCGTGTACGCGCGCGTCGACCTCGGCTCGATCACCGACCTGCAGGCTGCCATCCAGGAAGTCGGCGCGGTGTACGTCTCGGCGTTCACGCACGACGGCTGGGACGAGGTGCCGAAGCGCGTGCGCGCGCCGTCGTCGCACGACGACCTGCCCGTGATCCCGTTCGACGGACGGCCTTCCGACACGGGCGGCCACGCGTTCGCGCTGGTCGGCTTCAACGCGACCGGCTTCGTCGTGCAGAACTCGTGGGGACGCCAGTGGGGCGTCGGCGGTTTCGCCGTGCTCACCTACGCGGACTGGCTCGCCAACGCGATGGACGCATGGGTCGTGTCGCTCGGCGTTCCGGGCGTCGTGGTCGGCCGCATCGGCCGCGACGAGCTGACCGGCGCCGCCGCGGCGCTCGCGCGCGGCACCGACACGCGGCGCTGGTGGAGCGAGGATCAGGCCTACCGCCACAGCGTCGTGTTCGGCGACGACGGCCGCATGAAGCGCTACCTCAGCGAGGACGAGCTCACGCGTACGCTGCTGCACCAGGCCACGGGCCTGCCCGACGCATGGTTCCGGACGCGGCCCGCGAAGGAGCCGCGGCGCCTCGTGCTGTACGCGCACGGCGGTCTCAACAGCGAGGATGCCGCGATCAAGCGTGCGCGTGCGATGGGTCGGCACTTCGTCGCGAACGGCTGCTATCCGCTGTTCCTGGTCTGGAAGACCGGCCTGCTCGAATCGATCGGCGGCATCCTGCGCGGTGCGTTCTCGCGCGAACCCGCACGCGCGGCCGGCTTCGGCGAACGCATCAGCGAACGCACCGACCTGCTCGTCGAGAAGACCATCGGCCGCCCGCTCGCGCGACCGGTCTGGAGCGAGATGAAGGAGAACGCCGAGCTCGCGTTCGGCTCCGGCCGCGGCGGCGACCTGCTCGTGACCGCGCTGCAGAAGCTCTGCGAGACCTGGGGCGACGACCTCGAGATCCACCTCGTCGGGCATTCCGCGGGGGCGATCCTGCTCGGCAGGCTGATCAGCGCACTCACCGCGCGCGGCCTCGTCGGCAAGGTGGCCTCGACGCACCTCTACGCGCCCGCGTGCACGGTCGAGTTCGCGAACCGCCACTACGCGCCGCACGAGGCGCTCATGAAGCGGCTGCACCTGGACGTGCTCAGCGACCGCGCCGAGCGCGACGACGCGGTCGGCGGCGTCTACCGCAAGTCGCTGCTGTATCTGGTCTCGAACGCACTCGAAGCCGACCTGCGCACGCCGATCCTCGGCCTCGACCGCATCTTCCGCGAGGACGACGCGGGCTGGGACGGCACCTCGAGCACGGCCGATGCGCTCAAGCAGTGGCGCGCGGCGGCGGCGCGTGCAGGGCTGGTGAAGAACAGGCTCGGCGTGCTCGACGACGACAAGGTGACCGTCGCGCTGCCGAAGCACCGCATCGCGGCGGCGCACGGCAGCTTCGACAACGACATCGCCGTCGTGTCGCGCACGCTCGAACGCATCACGGGCGGCAAGCTCGCCACCGCGGTCGACGACCTGCGCGGATTCTGAACGCGCGGTGCGTTGCGGGCGAAGAACCCGCAGCGCCCGCACCGACCCACCATTGTCCGGAGAAAATCCACACATCGTGCCGCACCGTCAGCGGAGCTGTGGCGCGGTATTTTCCGCGCGCTCACCGTCGCGTGACCGCACAGGCTCACCGCGTCCTCCTGGAGTGGCGCTGCGCTTGAGCCCCTCGCCCACCGGGAGAGGGGTTGGGGAGAGGGTACGGCATCGACACCACGTCCGATCATCCTCGCGATCCCGGACCCTCATCCGGCCATTCGGGCCACCTTCTCCCGGAGGGAGAAGGGATAAGGATCGCGCCGTGTGCGTCTGCCGCGAGAGCGAGTCGACATCCCGGCATTCATCGCCGCAAGCCTGACGCGGCAACGCTCTCCAGCCTTCGCTTCGAACTTTTCCCCGGACAGCAGTGCGCACCGACCGGCATCGCGTAGACTCGCGCGCATCGGGGAGTGCGACGGGCATGCGGGCGAGCGGCATCGTGCTGGCAATGGTGTGCGGCTTCGCCGCGGCGGCCGGCCGCGTCGACGCTGCCGAGCTCGTCGTCGCGATCGTCGACGGCCAGGGCGCGCCGGTCGAGGATGCCGTCGTCACGGCGACGCCGCGCGATGCCTCGCTGGCCCCGCCGCCGCGCGCGCCGGCGACGCGCGTGATCGACCAGAAGGACGAGCGCTTCGTGCCCACGCTCGAGGTGTTCCGCCCGGGCGACCGCCTCGTGTTCCACAACAGCGACCCGACGCGCCACCACGTCTACTCGTTCGCCGATGCGAAGGCGTTCGAGTTCGTGCTCGCGAGCGGTGAGCAGTCGGCGCCGATCGTGCTCGACAAGCCCGGCATCATCGCCGCGGGCTGCAACATCCACGACACGATGATCGCGCACGCCTTCGTGTCCGACGCGCCCTGGCTTGCACGCTCCGACGCGACCGGGCACGTGCGCATCGAGGGCCTGCGCGCCGGCATCTACGACATCGCGGTCTGGCATCCGCGCCAGCGCCCGGGGCGCGCGCTCGCGCCACAGCCGGTCACGATCGACGCGGTCGTGACCTCTGTCGCCGCGACGTTCACGCTGCCGCTGCTCGCCGATCCGCACGGCGACCACGGCCGCGAGCGCAGCGGCTACTGAGGCATGAGCCTGCGCCTGCGCCTCGTCGTGTTCATCGTCGCGACGATCGCGGCGATCCAGGCGTTCACGGCCGCGCTGGTCTACGACGTCGCGCGCGACACGAGCCTCGCCACGGGTCGCCAGCAGCTCTCGCAGGCCGCCGAGGCCTTCATGCTGCAACTCGAGGACGCCTCGGCGCGGGTCGCCGACACCGTGCACGTGCTGTCGCTCGATTTCGCGCTGCGCACCGCGATCGCGCAACGCGACCGCGACACCGTGCTGTCGGCGCTGCGCAACCACGGCCGCCGCGTCGGCGCGGCGCGCATGATGCTGCTCGACGTCGACGGCGGGGTCGTCGCCGACACCGGCGATGCGCCACTGCCGGCCGACGCCGCGCTATCGCCCGAGCTGATCGACCGTGCGATGGAACGTCCTGCCTCGACCGTCTCGGCCTGGGACGGCCGTGCGTACTGGACCGTCGTCGTGCCCGTGTTCGCACCGGCACTCACGGGGCTGATCGCGGCGAGCATCCCGATCGACGACGCGCTGCTCGCACGCATGCAGCGGCAGTCGGCGCTGCCGCAGGCGATCGAGCTCGCCGCGCGCGACGGCGACGGCCGCTGGCAGGTCGTCGCGGGCGGGCAACGCCGGGCCGGACTCGTCGCGCACGCGCAGGACTGGATCGCCGCGGACGCGCCCGAGCCGCACCTCGTCGACCTCGACGGCAACGAGTACCTCGCGCTCGCCGCGATGCTCGGCGACGCGACCGCGCCACGACCGGTGGCCGTGCTGATGGGGTATTCGGTCGACGACGCGCTCGCGCCGTACCGGGCGGTCGCGCCGGCCTGGGCGAGCCTGCTCGTGCTCGGCGTACTGGTCGGCCTCGCCGGCGCGCTGCTGTTCGCACGCGGCGTGTCGCGGCCACTCGATCGCCTCGTCGCGCGTGCACGCGGCATCGCCGCCGGCGACTACACCGTGCCGCCGGCACGCCGCGAGCCGCGCGAAGTGGCCGAACTCGCTGCGGCGTTCACCGGCATGGGCCAGGCGATCGCCGAGCGCGAGGAGCACATCCGCCACCAGGCCGACCACGATGCGACCACGTCGCTGCCGAACCGCGCGAGCTTCGAGGCGGAGGTCGCGCGGCATCTCGCCCATGACGCGGCGGGCGGTGGTGCGCTGCTCATGATCGCGCTCGCGCGCCTGCCCGAGATCGTCAAGACGATGGGGCATGGCCTCGGCGATCGCGTCATGCGCGAAGCGGCACGACGCCTCGCCACGCCGGCTGCCTCGGCGTCGCTCGCGCGCGTCACCGACGGCGCGTTCGCGCTGTGGCTGCCCGGTGGCGACCGCGACGCCGCTATCGCGCTCGCGTTCCGCGTTCTCGACGCGCTCGGCGCGCCGCACGTCGAGGCCGATCTCGCCGTCGATCTCGCACCGGCGGCCGGCATCGCGCTCGCCCCGTTCCACGGCCGCGAGGCGAGCACCTTGCTGCAGCGCGCGGAGGTCGCGCTGATCGCGACGCTCGGCAGCGACGATCCCGTCGCGGTCTACGATCCCGCCACCGATCCGCACCGTCCCGACCGCCTGTCGCTGATGGCCGACCTGCGCGAGGCGATCGACCACGACCACCTGCACCTGCAGTTCCAGCCCAAGCTCGGTCTCGCGCACGGCACGATCGGCGATGTCGAATGCCTCGTGCGCTGGCGCCACCCGCGTCTCGGTGCGCTCGCGCCCGACGCGTTCATCGCGCTCGCCGAGGAGACCGGCAACATGCGCCGCCTCACACGCTGGGTGCTCGCCGCGGCGATCGCGCAGGCCCGCGCATGGATGCTGCGCGGCCTCGACCTTCGCGTGGCGGTGAACCTGTCGGCGCGCGACCTCGACGACGCCGACCTGCCGCGCCGCGTCGGCGAACTGCTGACCGTGCACGCGCTCGCGCCGTCGCGGCTCGTGCTCGAGGTCACCGAGAGCGCGGTCATGCGCCATCCCGATGCGGCGCTGCCCGTGCTGCAGCGGCTCGCGGGGATGGGTATCGAACTCGCGATCGACGACTTCGGCGTCGGCCAGGCGTCGTTCGCCTACCTGCGCCGCCTGCCGGTACGCGAACTCAAGATCGACAAGGTGTTCGTGCTCACGCTCGCGACACGCGAGGACGATCAGGCCATCGTCGACGCGATCGTCGCGCTCGGCCATCGCCTCGGCCATCGCGTGACCGCCGAAGGCGTCGAGGACGCGGCCACGCTGGCCCATCTCGCGCGCATCGGCTGCGACCACGCGCAGGGCTTCCACATCGCGCGGCCGCTCGATGCGGCCGATCTCGAACGTTTCCTCGCGTCACGCGCCGCGGAGGGTGACGCACGATGACTCCGAAAATTCTCGCCGCCGCACTCGCGCTGCTGCCCTGCGCCGCCGGCGCGCAGGACATCCGCTGGCAAGGCTTCCTCGACCTGCGTGTCGTCGCCGCGGCCGACGAACGCGCCTGGCCCGATGGCGGCATCGGCAAGACGCGCTACGGCGACGGTGGCATCGGCGTGCATGCGAGCGCGGCGGCGCTGATCGGTCGCTTCCAGTTCACGCCGGCGCTGTCGGGCTACCTCGACGTGCAGGTGCACGACGCCGACCGCGCGAATCCGCAGCTCGTCGAGGCCTACGCGCGTTATCGCCCCGTGTCGACCACGCCGTGGCGCTGGGCGCTCAAGGCCGGCGTGTTCTTCCCGCCGATCTCGCTCGAGAACGACGCGATGGGCTGGACCAGCCCGTGGACGCTGACACCCTCGGCGATCAATGCCTGGGTCGGCGAGGAGCTGCGCGCGATCGGCGGCGAGTTCGCGCTCGAGCATCGCGGTGCGAATGCGACCTGGGAAGGCCGGCTCGGCGTGTTCGGCGGCAACGATCCCGCCGGCGAGCTGCTCGCCGCCCGCGGCTGGTCGCTCAGCGATGTCAACGTCGGCCTCGGCGGCCGCATCCGCGAGCCCGACGCCTATGCGGAGGACGACGACACGCCGCCGCTTCGTTACGACGCGTTCCTCGAGCTCGACGACCGCCCCGGCGCGTATGCGGATCTCACGTGGCGCTCGCGGGGCGGCACGCGCGTGAGCGTGATGCGCTACGACAACTTCGCCGACCCCACCCTGAGCACGCGGTACGAGGGCCACCGCACGTTCGCGTGGCGCACGCGGTTCTGGAGCGTGGGATGGCAGACGCGGATCGGATCGATCGAACTGCTCGCGCAAGGCATGACCGGCGACACCGTGTTCAAGCCGTCACCGCGCTTCACGGGCGAGACCGAGTTCCATGCGGGCTACCTGCTCGCCGGGCGCGCGGAAGGCATATGGCGCCCGGCCGTGCGCGTCGACTTCTTCACGTTGCGCGACGTCGCGGGCGGCCCGGTGCCACTGAGCGAACACGGCAACGCGCTGACCGCTGCGCTGGCATGGCGCCCGAACGACCACTTGCGCATCACCGCGGAGCTGCTTCGCACCGACAGCTGGCGCATGCAGCGCGTGATCGAAGCGCGCGACCCGCGCGAGGTCGACACGCAGGTGCAGCTCGGCCTGCGGTGGTTCTACTGACCCAGCTCAACCGGCGTGGGCGCGGCGGTCGGCGACGTGGCGGATACGGCGCGAGACGATGCGGCGACCGCTGAGCGGTACCGCAATGCGCGCGCCGTCCGACGTGCGCGCGGGCTGGGTCGCGCGCCCGTCGGCATGTTCGTAGGCCACACCGCCCGCGTGGACACCGAGAATGCGGAACGGCACGCCGTGGAAACGCGACTGCGCGTCGAGCGCATCCTGTGCCGTGGCGAGCGAACGATAGAGGTGGAGGACGATGCCGGTCGACGGGTGATGCATCACCCAGCCGACGAGGCCTTGCCGGCACATCGCGCGCTGCGCGGATTCATCGCGTTGCAGATCGAAAGGAAGGACTTTCTGCATGGTCGACATCGCGTGCTCCTCGTGAAAGGTACGGATACTCGAAAACGCGCATGCAGTGTGGTCGCGACGGGCTGAACGCAAGTGTCCGATGCGGGAAACAGGCGCTGAATGCGCGGGATCGCCCGCCCGCGCTTCGCGTCCGTTCAGGGCAGCGTGTAGGTCAGCGCATAGCGGTGCACGCCGCCTTCGATCGTGATGACGAGTTCGCCTTCGAGGCCCTTGAGCTCGTCGGTGCCCGACTCGGGGACTACGGTCACGCTCCAGTTCTCGGGCTTGCCGCCGCGCAGGCCGGAGCGGTGCATGAGCGCGAAGCTGCCCTTGCGTCCGTCGAGCGTGCCGGTGACCTTCTCGATCGCGACGTAGGCGCCCGCGTCCTTGCCGTCGCCGTAGGCGAGCATCTCGCCATAGGCCACGGCCTCGAGCGGGCCGTGGTAGGTCTTGTGCAGCGCGAGACGGCCGAGCCCCGCCGCCCTGGCCGGATCGTTGTCGGGTTGCTGCGGCGTGATCTTGACGTCGAAGCTGCCGTGGGCGTTCATGCTGGACTCCTTCGCGGCCCAGGCCGCGTGACTGAATACGAGGGCCGCGCCGAGCGCGACGTGACGGATGAAGGACGTGGACGGCATGCGGATGGGCATGATGGCGACTCCCCGGGCGAGTGGCGCGCATGACACCACGGCGCGCGACCGGCCGATTGTAGAAACGCGACGCGGCCGCCGCGAGCCGCGGGCATGACGCGCGAGGTCGGCAAGGCCCGCGGGCTGCTGCGCCACGCGCCGGTCGAAGGCACGTTCCATCATGCGCGCCTCGCGCCGTCGCCGAGCCTCGCCGATCGCATCGCGCATTTCTGGAGCGTCGGCTGGGACCTGCACGGCGGACCACCGCAACGCCGCGAAACGCTTCCGCATCCGACCATCCACATCGTCCTGCAGGCCGGACGCAGCCGCGTGCACGGCATCGAACGCGGACGCTTCACGACCGTGCTCGAGGGGCGAGGCAGCGTGTTCGGCGTCAAGTTCCGGCCCGGCGCGTTTCGTGGCCTGCTCGGACGCGCCGTCGCGACGCTGCGCGGCACCTCGCTGCCGCTCGCCGCCGTGTTCGGCGAGGACGCCGCGACGCTCGAAGCGCGCGTGTTCGACGTCGACACCGACGCAGCGCGCGTGGCGATCCTCGAGGACCTGCTCACGCATCACCTGCCGCCGGCCGACGACGATGCCTTGCACGTCGCCGATCTCGTCGAGGCGGTCGCGACCGACCCGGCGCTGCTGCGCACCGACGTGCTTGCGCATCGCGCCGGCACGACATCGCGCGGCCTCCAGCGCCTGTTCCACGAGTACGTGGGCGTGACGCCGAAGTGGGTCATCAACCGCTATCGCCTGCACGAGGCGCTCGAACACCTCGACGCCGGCGAGCCCGTGTCGTGGACACGGCTCGCGCTCGACCTCGGCTATTTCGACCAGGCCCACTTCATTCGCGACTTCAAGGCGATGGTGGGCTGCACGCCGGGAGCGTATGCGCGGCGTGCGCGCTGATCATACGAACCACGGAACGTATCCGCAGCCCGGAACGCGCCAGCCCCAAGCCCCCTACGCAAGCACGAGCTCAACCCCGTATTCCGCGTCTGGCCCGCCCTGTCCATGAGCCTCGATGATCTCGACGAGCCAGTCGAACACCGTAGGCCCCTGCCTTGCTTGGGCCCGCTCGAGGTCCCGCGTGATGCCCGCGACGCCCGAGGAATGGCAGGCGTGCAGCCGCGCACGCAGGACACGCTCGGTCTCCGCGAATCCCAGTCTCTGTCTGGAAAGACGGTGATGTTCCCACGTGATGACGAAACCTTCTTCGGGCGTTCCGAATCCACCACGCAGGACATCGTCGAAGGCATCGAGATTGCGCCCCCATTCGCGATCCGCCAGTGCACGCTCCCCGAAGTGACGAAAGAATCCGTCGAGGTCGGAGAACGCTCGTCCGTCGATGAGGATGATGGGTTTCACGCAGGGCACCTGGTTACTGGACTCGCACGCCTGATGAGGATCGAACCGACCAACCATCACGAAGATACTACCCGTCAGCGAAACACCCTCGACCCGCCGCACCACTGCTCCTCGCACGGTATCCCGTCGCGATCGCCGTCCATCTTCACGCCGGGACAATGTTGCAGAAAGAACGTCGCCTCGGCACACGAGGTCATCTGCGAGCAGTGGATCCGGCCGTCGCACGCGAAGGCCGGAGACTCGACGCGTGGCGCCGCGACGGCGACGCTTTCGCGTTGCACAGCTGCCGCGGGACGTTGACGCGGTGCCGATCCTGCATCCGAGCGCGATGGAACACGCTGTTCGAGAACTTCTTCGCGTGCCGCCCAAGGCGCTTGCGCCGCGAAGCGGGCGTGAAGCGACACGCCGGCAGCGGCGACCAGCACGAGTGCAGCCGCGATACCCTTCACGCTCGCCCCGCGCTTCTGCGGCGCGCGACGTGCCGGGCGCGCGGACGATGCCGGCGTGCGCACGCCGACCGCACGTGGACGCCTGTCAGGTCCGTCGACGACCGTGAACGACAGCATCTGCCCGACGACGGGCTGCTCGCCGCGCGGGAACGCCGAGATGTGCACGAACAGTTCGTGGGTGCCTTGCGCGGGCTCGATGAAACCGAAACCGCGCGCCTCGTTCCAGCGCTTGAGCGTGCCGTGTCGACGCATGCAGGACTCCGTGTCCGGGCTTCGCCGCGTGCCGGGCTCGCGCCCTCCCCTGTGCCGGCGCCCCGTGCGGCACGGGGCGCCGCGCGCTCACGTCACTTCTTCTTCGGGATGTACAGGTCGGTGATCGTGCCTTCGTAGACCTCGGCGGCCATGCCGACCGATTCGCTGAGCGTCGGGTGCGGATGGATCGTGAGGCCGATGTCGGCGGCCTCCGCACCCATCTCGATCGCGAGTCCGAGTTCGGCGATGAGATCGCCCGCGTTCGGCGCGACGATGCCGCCGCCGATGATGCGGTGCGTGGCCTCGTCGAACAGGAGCTTGGTGAAGCCTTCGGTGCGGCCGATGCCGACCGCGCGCGCGGAGGCCACATGCGGGAACTTGCCGACGCCGTAGGCGATGCCGGATTTCTTCGCCTCGACTTCGGTGAGGCCGACCCAGGCGATCTCGGGATCGGTATAGGCCACGCTCGGGATCACGCGCGCGACGAACTCGCTCTTCTGGCCCGCGGCGACTTCGGCCGCGACCTTGCCTTCGTGCGTGGCCTTGTGCGCGAGCATCGGCTGGCCGACGAGGTCACCGATGGCGAAGATGTGCGGCACGTTGGTGCGCATCTGGCGGTCGACCGGGATGAAGCCGCGCTCGGTCACGGTGACGCCGGCCTTGTGCGCATCGACCTTGCCGCCGTTCGGCGCGCGGCCGATCGCCACGAGCACCCGGTCGTAGGTCTGCGGCTCGGGCGCGCCCTCGCCTTCGAACGTCGCGACGAGGCCCTTCTTGCCGGCCTCGATCTTGGCGACCTTCACCTTGAGGTGGATGCCCGCGTAGCGCTTCGACAGGCGCTGCTGCAGCGGCTTGACGAGATCGGGATCGGCACCCGGCATGAGCTGGTCCATGAGCTCCACGACGGTAACCGCGCTGCCGAGCGCGTCGTACACGCAGGCCATCTCGAGGCCGATGATGCCGCCGCCGACGACGAGCAGCTTCTTCGGCACGTCGACGAGGTCGAGCGCGTCGGTCGAATCCATCATGCGCGGGTCGTCCCACGGGAAGCCCGGCAGCTTCACGGCCTGCGAGCCGGCCGCGATGATCGCCTTTTCGAAGCGCACGAGCTTGTTGCCGTCGGGACCTTCCACTTCGAGTTCGTTCGGCGAGACGAAGCGGCCCGTGCCCTGCACGACCGTGACCTTGCGCTGCTTGGCCATGCCGGCGAGGCCCTTGACCATCTGGCCGACGGTCTTCTCCTTGTGGCCGCGCAGCTTGTCGAGGTCGATCTTCGGCGCCCCGAAATCCAGGCCGATGTCGGCCGCATGCGCGGCTTCCTCGATCACGCGGCCGGCGTGCAGCAGCGCCTTCGACGGGATGCAGCCGACATTGAGGCAGACGCCGCCGAGGTTCGCGTAGCGCTCGACGAGCACCGTGTCTTGGCCGAGGTCGGCCGAGCGGAACGCGGCCGTGTAGCCACCCGGACCCGAGCCGAGCACGACGACCTGGCAGGTCACGTCGGGCGTGCGCCCGCTCGCCGCGGCGGCCTGCGGGGCCGGTGCGGACGGCGCAGCAGCGGGTGCGGGAGCCTTGGCCGGCGCGGCGGCGGCCGGTGCGGGAGCCGCAGCAGGCTTGGCGGGTCCCGCGGCACCGCCTTCGGCGACCTCGACGATCGCGACGATGCTGCCTTCGCTGACCTCGTCGCCGAGCTTGACCTTGAGCTCCTTGACCACACCGGCCACCGACGACGGCACTTCCATCGTCGCCTTGTCCGACTCCAGCGTGACCAGCCCCTGGTCCTTCTTCACGCTGTCGCCCGGCTGCACGAGCAACTCGATGACGGGAATGCCGGCGTAGTTGCCGATGTCGGGAACCTTGATCTCGATCGTGTTGGCCATGGTGGGTCTTCTTGAGGAATGAGGAACGCGCGGCGCCGTCAGGGCGCCGTGCAGGAAAGCGTGGCGAGGCCGTTCGCGGGGCCGGAGCCCGCGACGCCGGTCGCGCCGACCTCGGTGAAACTGCCGCCGATCGCGAGCGCGCCGCCGGGCAGGCTCACGGCCTTGCCGGGATTGTCGCCGGTACCGCCCGCCACCTCGACCCAGGTCGAGCCGACGAGCTTGGCGAGGCGGCGGATCGGCGTGCCGGCCGTGTCGGTGGTGAAGATGCCGGTCGCGAACAGCGCGGGGCCGTCGCCGTCGTCGTGCACGACGAGGCCGCGGATCTCGCCCGTGATCGGGAAGCCCGCACCGACCGCGCTCAGCGTGGTGCCATCCCAGCGCGCGATCGCGGGCAGCGACTGCGAACCGTCGGCCGAGGCATTGAAACGGCCGCCGATGTAGAGCGCTGGACCGTTGCCGTTGTCGAAGGTCTTGAGCGCGAGCACCTGCGAGACCGGGTTGCCGCTGCGGATCACGCCACCGCCGACGCTGAAGAACGCGCTGCCGTCGAAGCCCATGACATTCTTCGATTCGGTGACGATCTGGCCGCCCGCACCGTCGGGCATGCGGATGCGGTCGAAACGGCCGGCGAAGTAGAGGTCGCCGTCGAACACCTCGGTGGCGAGAATCACCGGCGCGACGAGGCCTTCGAACTGTTCGTGGTAGACGGTCCAGTCGGTGCCGTCCCACAGTGACAGCAGCGGTTTCTGCGGCGGATCGACCGCACCGCGCGAACCGCCGACGACGAGCCGGTCGTTCCACGTCGTCACGGCCTGCGCGAACGTGAGGTCGGCCGCGAACGGCGAGCCCGGCACGGTCGTCGTGGTCGCACCGTCCCAGGCGACGAGGCCGCGCGAACCGGGCAGCTCGTTGCCGCCGAACGCGATGCCGTTGAACGCACCGGCGATGTAGAGGCGCTCGCCGGTGCCGGCGTCGTACGGCGCGAAGCCGGTGACGAAACCGTCGACGAGCTCGGTCGTCGCGAGCGGCGAGGCGATGCCCGTGGCGGGATCGACCGTGACGACG
The DNA here is from genome assembly GCF_051987395.1 of Dokdonella aquatica. Taxonomy (NCBI): domain Bacteria; kingdom Pseudomonadati; phylum Pseudomonadota; class Gammaproteobacteria; order Lysobacterales; family Rhodanobacteraceae; genus Dokdonella; species Dokdonella aquatica. The sequence goes on from NZ_CP197094.1 coordinate 811,945, forward strand.
CCACCCGACACGCCGCCGACGTCGCCGCCGAGCGAACCGCCCGCGTACAGCGTGCCGTTCCACAGCCCGAGCGTGCTCAACGAGCCGCCCGGCGTGCCTGCCGCGGTATTCCAGGTACAACCGGGCTGCGGCACGGGATCGAATCCGTCGGCGAAGATCGCATCCTCGACGGGCAGCTGGTTGAGGAACACGACGACCGAGGGCTGCCCCGAGTAACCGATCGCGAGATCGAGCCGGCCGTCGCCGTTGAAGTCGGCCGCGGCCAGCGCGGTGCCCGAGCCCGGCGCGTCGTAGCTCCAGTCCGGCGTCGTTGCGGGAAGGCCGTCGCGGTTGAGGTAGAGGTAGGCGCGCCCGGTCGAGAAATCGATGTCGACGATGTCGGGACGGCCGTCGCCGTCGAAATCGGCGACGAGCAGGTCTTGGTGGCTCGCGGTCTGGGCGGACGTCCAGACGTCCGTGAACACTCCCGCGCCGTCGTTGCGGAAGATCTTGATCACGTTGCCGAGGCCGATCACGACATCGAGGTCGCCGTCGCCGTCCATGTCGGCGAAGCGGATGCCGCGGTCGCCCGTGCCGGTGCCGAACGTGCGCCACGGCACTGCGGCGAAACTGCCCGAGGCGTTCTCGTGCAGCGCGCTCGGGAAGTTCACCCAGCGCGCGAAGCCGAGGTCGATGTCGCCGTCGCCATCGAGGTCGCCCGCGGCGACGCTGTTCTGGATCGACACCTCGCCGATCGTGACCGGCGAGGTCGCGAGCGTGCCGGCGGTGTTGCGGAACAGGTACGACGGGCGGAAATCGTCGCCCGAGCCACGCCCCTGGTTTGCGGTGACGAGGTCGAGCAGGCCGTCGCCGTCGATGTCGACGAGGGCCATGCCGACCGCCCACGCCGGGGCGTTGCTCTGCCAGCCCGGCGACGTCGCGAGGCCGGTGGCGCTGCCGAAGTAGATGCTGTTCGGCGCGTACGCGCTGCCGCCGTTGGCGACGACGAGGTCGGCGAAACCATCGCCGTTCACGTCGCCGATCGCGGCGTCGCCCGAGTGCACCTGGTCGGCCGAGGTCCAGCCCGGCTCGGCCTGCAGGCCCGTGCCGGTGTTGAAGTAGACGCGGTTGCGCCAGTCCTCGTAGGGCGGAAAGCTGTTGGACTGGTAGGCGACGACGGCGAGATCGGGCTTGCCGTCACCGTCGAGATCGCCGGCAGCGAGGCCGCCGACCTGGATGCGCAACGTGTTCTGCCAGTCGGGCGTGGCGCCGAACGGCACCACCGGTGCGGTGCCGGACGGCGCCGGCAGCGAGGCCGACGGGTGCGCCGCGGGCATCGTGCCGTCGGGAGCGATCTCGAGTGCGTACGCCGCCGGGGCTCCGGCGGTGGCCGCGAGCGCGGCGAACAAGGCTGGCATCTTCATCGGAACCGTATCTCCCGTGGGCGGTCGTGCGGCAGGAAGCCCCTGTCCTTCCCGATGGATTCCTCTCTGGTGACGATGGACGCGCGCGTGCGCCTTAGAGCAGCACGCGGCGCATGTCGGCCAGCACCTGGCCGAGGTAGCTCGTGAAGCGCGCCGCCGAGGCGCCGTCGATGACGCGGTGGTCGTACGACAGCGACAGCGGCAGGATCAGGCGCGGCGCGAAGGCCTTGCCGTCCCAGACCGGCTTGGTCGCGGACTTGGACACGCCGAGGATCGCGACCTCGGGGGCGTTGACGATCGGCGTGAACGCGGTGCCGCCGATGCCGCCGAGCGAGGAGATCGAGAAGCAGCCGCCCGACATGTCGGCCGGGCCGAGCTTGCCGTCGCGCGCCTTCTTCGCCAGCTCGCCCGATTCGTTCGCGATCTCGATGACGCCCTTGCGGTCGGCGTCGCGGATCACCGGCACGACGAGGCCGTTCGGCGTGTCGGCAGCGAAACCGATGTGGAAGTACTTCTTGAGCACGAGGTTCTCGCCGCTCGCATCGAGCGAGGCGTTGAACTCGGGGTACTTCTTGAGTGCCGCAACCACGCCCTTGATCAGGAACGCGAGCATCGTGAGCTTGATGCCGGCCTTCTCGTTCTCCTTGTTGAGCGCGACGCGCAGCGCCTCGAGGTCGGTGATGTCGGCATCGTCGAACTGCGTGACGTGCGGGATCATGACCCAGTTGCGCGCGAGGTTCGCGCCCGAGATCTTCTTGATCTTGGACAGCGGCTTCGTCTCGACCTCGCCGAACTTCGAGAAATCGACCTGCGGCCACGGCAGCAGGTTGAGGCCGGCAGCACCGCCGCCACCCGCGGCCGGGCGCGGCGCGAAGCCGCCGGCGAGTGCCTGCTTGACGTACTTCTGCACGTCCTCGCGCGTGATACGGCCATGGCGCTCGCTGCCGGTCACGCGGCCGAGGTCGACGCCGAGCTCGCGCGCGAAGAGGCGCACGGCCGGGCTCGCATGCGGCACCTTGTCCGGCATGACCGCGCTCGCGTCGAACGCGACGGGCGGCGTGCGCGGACCCGACATCTCGGGGTCGAGCTCGGGACGGGCCGGTGCTGCGGGTGCCGCTGCCGCGGATGCCTCGGCGGCAGGCGCCGGTGCCGGCTTCGGCGCCTCGGCCTTGGCCGGCGCAGGCTTGGGGGCTTCGGCCTTTGCGGGAGCCGTTGCCGGCGCGGGCGCCTCGGCGCCGCCGGCCGCTTCCTCGATCACCGCGACGATGCTGCCTTCGCTGACCTCGTCGCCGAGCTTGACCTTGAGCTCCTTGACCACGCCCGCCACCGACGACGGCACTTCCATCGTCGCCTTGTCCGACTCCAGCGTGACCAGGCCCTGGTCCTTCTTCACGCTGTCGCCCGGCTGCACGAGCAGCTCGATGACGGGAATGCCGGTGTAGTTGCCGATATCGGGGACTTTGACGTCGTGGGTGGCCATCGAATGCTCCAGGGGAATTGCCGCACGGCTCGCGCGGTGCATCCTCCATTGTGGCGGCTACGCCCCGCGACGCCAACCGCCAAAGGTCGCAGCCTGCGCTAGGATGGACTTCCACGCACCGTGGAGCACGCCGCCATGCCCGTCGCCTCCCGCCTTGCCGTCGCGATCGCCGTGATCGCCGCCTGCGCCGCACCGGTCGCCACGCACGCGGGCCACGCGCCCGGTGGCGGCATCTGGAAGGCTGCCGTGCCGGCGCATGCCGTCGAAGCCGCGTTCGAGGGCCACGATCCGCTCGGCCTGTCGGCAGGCAAGCGCATCCGTGCCGACTGCTCGCTCAACTGGATCGATCCCGACACGCGTGAACGCTACTGCTTCGCGAGCGGCACCTCGCTGCTCGTGTTCCTCGAACACCCCAAGGCGAACATCGCAAGCGCCGCCGCGGCATGGTCGCGGCTGGGCACGCAACGCCCCTGAACGACGGTCCCGCGGGGGCGACACCCCCGATTCCGCGACGGTCGGGCTAGAATCGGCGTCCTGTCACGGTCCCGCATGCACGCGCGGGCCTGCGGCACGCGTCGCTCCGTCCCCCGAGATGCAGGATCGTTCCCCATGAAGAACCCGCTCGCCGCAGCCCTGACATGCGGCCTCGCCGGCCTTGTTTCCGTGTCGGCCGTGTCCGCCCAGTCCTCCGTGCTGCACGAGAACGGCCCCTATGTGACCCATGTCGGCGGCCATGCGTCGGGTGCCGACGCGAGCCTGCTCGAGAACGTCAGGTTCCCGGCCAACACGAGCAACGGCTTCGCGGTAGGAGCGCCGCGCTACCGCCTCACGGACGATTTCACGATCCCGGCGAGCACGACCTGGACGGTCGACCGCCTGCGCGTCTACGCCTACCAGGCCGATGGCGCGACGGCGCCGTTCACCTCGGCCAACCTGATGATCTGGTACGGCCAGCCGGGCGTGGGCGCGTTCCTCGTCTACGACGGGCGCGAGACGAATGCGCTCGTCCATGCCGAGCCGGTGGCTTATCGCGTCTCGGAAACCAGCGGTTTCGCAGACGTTTCACGGCGCGTGCAGGCCATCGACCTCGCGATCCCGAACGTCATCCTGACCACGCCCGGCCGCTACTTCGTCAGCTGGCAACTCAAGATCGGCGACACCCAGGCCGCGATCTACACGCCGCAGGTCACGATCCTGGGCCAGGTCGACACGACCAACCCGGGCGGCACCGCGGGCCAGCACGACGCGAATCTCGGCAACGTGCTCTCGGCAGGCAGCTGGATCAACCCGATCCGCAGCGGCGAACCGAGCTCGCCGCACCGCGTCGACCTGCCGTACATCATCTACGGCTACGCCAACGACCGCATCTTCATCGGCACGTTCGACTGACGCCGACCGGGCCGGCGCGATGCGCCGGCCCGTGCCGGATCATTCCGGCCGCGACAGTCGGCTGTGGCGGATGCCATAGCCGAAGTACACGACGAGACCGATCGCGAGCCAGATGCCGAAGCGCTCGAAGGTGTGCAGCGGCAGGCCCGAAATCAGCCAGATCGAGAAGCCGATGCCGACCAGCGGCACCACCGGTACGAACGGCGTGCGGAATCCGCGCGGCAGCTCGGGACGGCGCACGCGCAGCACGATGATCGACGCGCAGATCACGATGAACGCCGCAAGCACGCCGATGTTGACCATCTCGGCGAGCTCGCCGATCGGGAACGCCCCCGCCGCGAGACCAGTCACGACGCCGAGGATCAGGGTCGGGCGGTAAGGCGTGCCATAGGTCGGGTGCGGCCTGGCGAACCACGCCGGCAGCAGGCCGTCGCGGGCCAGCGCGTACCAGATGCGTGCGGCGCCGAGCATGAAGGCGAACACCACGCTGATGATGCCGGTCACGGCGGTGATCGAGATCGCAACGCGCACCCAGGTCAGGCCGAGCGCGCCGAACGCGTTGGCGACCGGCGCATCGTTGCCGAGCGTCGAGTAGTGCGCGACGCCCGTGAGCACGAGCGAGATCGTCAGGTACAGCGCCATCGAGATGCCGAGCGAGAGCAGGATCGCGCGCGGCAGGTCGCGCTGCGGGTTCTTGGCCTCCTCCGCGGCCGTCGTCAGCGTGTCGTAGCCGAACACCGCGAAGAACACGACCGCCGCCGCGGTGACCACGCCGTTGAAGCCGAAGTGGCTCTTGCCGTCGTCGCCGACGATGCGCTCGGGGATGAAAGGTGTCCAGTTCGCCGGATCGATATAGAACACGCCGACGCCGATGATCAGCGCGACGCCGATGATCTTGACGATCACGACGGCGGTGTTGATGCGCGCGCCGAGTTCGGTGCGCATCGTCAGCAGCACCGCGATCGCCATCGCGACGAGCGCGGCGATGACATTGAAGTAGCGTCCCTCGCCCGTTCCGTAGGCGCCCTGCGCCCACACCGGAAGGCCGAGTCCCATCGCCTCGAGGATGTTCTGCAGGTAACCCGCCCAGCCGCTCGCGACCGCGGCGACGATGAGCGCGTACTCGAGCAGCAGGTCCCAGCCGATCAGCCAGGCCGCGAATTCGCCGAGCACCGCGTAACCGTAGGTGTAGGCGCTGCCGGTGACCGGGATCATGCCCGCGAACTCGGCGTAGCACAGTGCCGCCGCGGCGCTCGCGACGCCCGCGATGACGAACGCGAGGGCGACCGCAGGGCCGGCATTCGCGGCCGCCTGCTGGCCGGCCAGCACGAAGATGCCGACGCCGATGATGCCGCCGAGACCGATGCTCGTGAGCTGCCACAGGCCGAGCACGCGGCGGAAATCCCGCCGCTGGCCGAGTTCGGCCTGCAGTTGTTCGACGCTCTTGTGGCGCGTCAGCTTCGCGATCAGGCTCATCGGCATCCTCCCCAGGGCAGCGCAGGATCATAGCGACGAGCGGTCGCGGGTGTCGCGTGCGGCATCGCATGCCGCCCGTGGTCCGTGACGCCCCGCACCGACGTCCCCGCCTGCCTTGCCCGCCCCGCGCCAGGCGGCCCCGCCCCCCCGGAAACGTGCAGGAATCCCAAAAGGGGGCGTCGCCCTAACTCATCCATATGTAAATTTGGTTGCAGTCGATCACAAACCCGTTGCCTTGCCGCGACAACAGGCAGAAGATCGGCGCGGTCCGTGTCAGGAAGGGGTACGGGCTTACAAGGGGATCGCTGCTTCGACAAGGATGACCGGCTGCGCCTGCGCGGCCGGCGAAGCCGCGCGTCCGTTTCGTCCATTCGAAATGTTGGGGAATTTCATGACTTCGAGGTCAACCGCTCGGCGCATTGCGAGACATCGCATGACGCCCGTGGCGGGTGCCCTGGCGCTGACCCTCTTCGCAGGGTTGACGTCCTCGGCCTCCGCTTCTTTCAATCCCGTATACGATGCCGCGCGCATGCTGCCCAAGGCTGCATCCGCCGCCGTGCTGATGCCGTCGCCCGCGGGTGACGTCGCCTACTACACGGTCGTATTCAAGGAAGCCCCGCTCGCCACGTACGCGGGTGAAGTCGCCGGCATCCCGGCCCCCGAGCGCCAGCAGCGCGGCGCGGCCACCGGCAAGCTCGACCTCGAATCCGCGGGCGCGGTCGCCTACGTGAGCTACCTCGAGGCTCGCCAGCAGGGACAGATCCAGTCGATCGAGTCCTCGCTCGGCCGCCCGCTCGCGGTCATGGCGCGCATGCAGCACGCCCTCAACGCCGTGATCATCGGCCTCGACAGCATCGAAGCCGAGGAACTGAAGAAGCGCGACGACGTGCTGTTCCTCGAGCGCGAGCACGAGCTCGAGCTGCACACCGACCGCGGCCCCGCGTTCATCGGCGCGCCGGCGATCTGGACCGGCGAGACCGCCTCGGGCGTCGACACGCGCGGTGAAGGCATCGTCGTCGGCATCATCGACACGGGCATCAACTGGCAGAGCCCTGCCTACGCCGCGACCGGTCCGATCGACGGCTACGTGCACCAGAACCCGCGCGGCACCGGCAATTACCTCGGCCTGTGCCAGACCGGCTTCGCAGATGCCGGCCGATGCAACGACAAGCTCATCGGCATGTACAACTTCGCGTCGACGGCGGCCGACCGCAGCGGCGCCGACACGCAGGGCCACGGCTCGCACACCTCGAGCACGGTCGCCGGCAACCGCTGGCAGGCCACCTACGCGAGCGGCCAGTTCACGATCTCCGGCGTCGCCCCGCACGCCAACGTGATCTCCTACCTCGCCTGTCCGTCGACCTGCCCCACGACCGCGACGTCGCAGTCGGTCAACCAGGCCGTCATCGACGGCGTCGATGTCATCAACTATTCGATCAGCGGCGGTACCTCGCCGTGGACCGACTCGACCTCGGTCGCGTTCCGCAATGCCAATGCGGCCGGCATCTTCGTCGCCGCCTCGGCCGGCAACACGAGCACCACGGTGCCCGACCCGCAGGGCCAGACGAACCACCTCGAGCCGTGGGTCGAGACGGTCGCCGCGTCGACGCAGGACCGCATCATCGCGGTCAGCCTTAACCTCGACGGCAGCAATCCGCCGGCCAACACGCAGAACATCCCGATGCGTCCGGGTGGACTGCCGCTGCCGACATCCAACCTCGTCAACGTGCCGATCATCAAGAGCCCGAACTTCGGCAGCGGCGCGACGGACGGCTGCGCGGCCTACCCGGCCAACACGTTCACGCGTGCCTACACGCCACCGACCGTGCCGGCCGACCGCATCTTCGCGGACGGCTTCGATCCGGTCACGACGCCGCCCGAGCGCGTCGGCGCGGTCGCCGTGCTGCGCCTCGACGGCACCACCAGCACCTGCGGCAGCGGCGCCCGCCGTACCGCGGCGCTGAACGCGGGTGCCGTCGGCGTGATCTTCGTCGACACGGCCTACCTCAACCTCGGCGCGGCGGACACGTCGTGGTCGATGCTGACGACGGACTGGGCCAACCTCGAGACGGCCATGACCCCGGCCACCGCGACGGTGTCGATCGACATCGCGGCGCAGGCCTATCCCGGCACGCCCGACGTCATCGCCGGCTTCAGCTTCCGTGGCCCGCGCATCCTCAACGGCCAGGGCATGGTCAAGCCCGACATCACGGGTCCGGGCGTGGACATCCTCGCCGTCGGTGCCGCGAACGTGGTCGGCCCGAACGGCGTGTACCTCAACAACGGCACGTCGATGTCGAGCCCGCACCTCGCCGGTTCGGCCGCGCTGCTGCGTGCGCTCAACCCGACCTGGACGCCGCCGCAGATCAAGTCGGCGCTGAACCTCACGTCGAACAACTCCGGCGCGATCAACCACGACGGCACCCCGGTGCGTCCGTGGGACTACGGCTCGGGTCGCGTCAACCTCGCCAAGGCGGCGAAGGTCGGCCTGATCATGGACGAGACCCCGGCGAACTTCCTCGCGGCCAACCCGGCGGCGGGCGGTGACATCTCGTCGCTGAACCTCGCGAGCATGGCGCGCTACAACGCCGTCGGCACGCACACGTTCACGCGCACGCTGCGCCGCGCACGTTCGGGCACGCAGACCTACACGCTGTCGGTGACGGGCCTGCCGGAAGGCGCCGCCTCGTTCACGCCGGCCTCGTTCACGGTCAACTCGTCGGGCTCGCGCACGATCACCGTCTCGGTCGTCAGCGGCCTGCTGACCCCGGCCCAGTGGACGTTCGGCGAACTGACGCTGACGCCGTCGGGTGGCGACGAACCGCCGCTGCACATGCCGATCGCCGTGTACCCGGGCGGCCCCGCCATCGCGGTCAACCCGACCTCGCTGTCCGGCTCGTCCGACACCACGGTCAGCAACAACCTGACGATCAGCAACACGGCCAACCCGACGCTCAACTGGCAGGTCCAGACCACCGGCACGGGCACGCTGACGCCGATCAACACGAGTTCGACGACGAACGGCTGGCAGGGCGGCACGTACACGGGCTTCACGCCGGCGCGCGGCTACCACTGGTCGCAGAACTTCGACGTGACCGCTCCGCTTCGCGTCACCACGCTGCGCGCCAACGGCTTCACGCTGCCGGGCACGACCGCCCTCAGCACGACCAACACGCCGTCGATCACGTTCAGCGTGTACGCCGACAACGCCGGCGTTCCTGCCGGTGCGCCGGAAGGCTTCGGTGCCGCGCCGCTGTGGACGTTCTCGGGCGCGATCAGCACCGCGAACGGCATCACGACGACCGGCGGCAGCCTCGCGCTGAACCTCAACGCCGCCAACGTCTCGGGCACGCCGCTCAACCTGACGTCGGGCCGTTACTGGCTGACCGTCACGCCGACCATCAACGGCACCGGTGCGCAGACCGCGGCGAGCCCGCTGTGGGCCTGGTACGTCAGCGGCGACACGCAGATCGGCAACGTGCCGCGCCTGTACGCGCCGTGGCAGAACGCGACGCAGTTCCAGACCGGTGACGGCCTCAACATGCTGTCGACGTTCGTCCAGGGCGTCGCCGACTGCACGCTGCCCGCCTGGGCCAGCGTCGGCACGACCTCGGGCGCGCTCGGCTTCAACGGTTCGCAGGTGGTCCCGGTCACGTTCAACGCGTCGGGCCTGTCGGCCGGCACGTACACGGGCTCGCTGTGCATCTCGAGCAACGCGACGAACATGCCCGTGACGGTGGTGCCGCTGAGCTTCACGGTACCGAACGGCGGCGCGATGGCGCCGACGCTGGCCAAGGCCTTCGCACCGGCGAGCATCACCGCCGGTGGCACGAGCACGCTGACGATCACGCTCGGCAACGGCGGCGGCTCCGCGAGCACGCTTTCGGCCTCGCTCGTCGACACGTTCCCGACCGGCCTCACCGTCGCCGGCACGCCCAACGCGTCGACGACGTGCACGGGCGGCGCCGTCTCGACGACCTCGGGCTCGGTCACGCTCGCCTCGGGTGCGTCGATTCCGGCATCGGGTTCCTGCACGGTCTCCGTCGATGTCACGGCTGCCGCAGCCGGAAGCTTCGTCAACACGCTCGCCGCCGGCGCGCTGCAGACGAGCACGGGCACCAACGCCGCTGCGGCGACCGCGACGCTCACGTCGACCGCTCCGGTCGGTGACGCGCCGACGCTCTCCGCAGCGTTCGCACCGTCCAGCGTCACGGCCGGTACCGCGAGCACGCTGACGCTCACGCTCGGCAACACGAACGCCTCGGCGGTCGCGCTGACCTCGGCTCTGGTCAACCACCTGCCGGTCGGCCTGCTCGTCGCGACGGCGCCCACGGCGTCGACGACGTGCGCGTCCGGCACGGTCTCGGCGACGGCCGGCGCCAACACGGTCTCGCTGGCTTCCGGTGCGCAGATCCCGGCGAACGGCTCGTGCACGGTCACGTTGAACGTGTCGTCGGTGAGTGCCGCGACGCTCGTCAACACGATCCCGGCGGGTGCCCTGCAGACGGTCTTCGGCGGCAACGCCGCAGCAGCCTCGGACACGCTCACGGTGACCGCGGGCACGTTCCCGGCGCCGTACTGCGCGCGCGCGTTCTCGACCACGGTCGAGCCGATCACGCTGGTCAACATCGCCGGCATCAACAACACGACGACCAACGTCACCGGTTCGGCGGCGTCGCCCGCCCTCGAGGACTTCACCTCGCTGAGCGGCACGGTCCGTCCGGGCATGTCGTACCCGTTCACGCTGAAGGGCAACTCGGACGGCGCCTATGCCGATCCGTTCCGCATCTACGTCGACTGGAACCAGGACGGCGTGTTCGCCGAGAACGAATCCGAGCTCTACGCAGGCGGCACGATCTTCGGCTCGACCGGCATCGACGCGATCAGCACCGGTGGCGTGCTCACGGTGCCGGTCAGCGCCAAGCCGGGTCCGACCCGCATGCGCGTCATCAAGGTCAACTCGACCGGCCCGACCGCATGCACCTCGACCGCAACGGCCGGCTATGGCCAGGGCGAGGACTACACGCTCGTCGTCGACTACAGCCTGCCGACGATCGGCCAGGCGTTCTCGCCGAAGACGATCGTGCCGGGCGGTACGAGCTCGCTGACGGTGTCCATCGTCAACCAGGGCACGACGGCCGCCACGCTGTCCGCGGCGTTCCCGGTGGGCCTGCCCTCCGGCGTCACGATCGCCTCGACGCCGAACGCGAGTTCGACGTGCGGTGGTACGGTGACGGCGACGGCCGGTGCGGCGGGCTTCTCGCTCGCTTCGGGCGCGCAGATCCCGGCCCGCGGCAGCTGTTCGGTCAAGGTCGACGTGACCTCCGGCACCGCCGGCGGCTACGTGGTCTCGATCGCCGACGGCGTGCTGCAGACCAGCCTCGGCAACAACGCGGGCACTGCACCGGCGACGCTCAACGTCGACACCCCTGCCGCGGATCCGACGCGCCTGTACGCCAACCTCGGCACCGACGCCAATGCGGCGCTGCTGGTGGGTACGCCGAACACCTACCCGGGCTCGACCACGCGCTACACGCCGATGGTCTGCGACCGCGTGACGCTGTCGCAGCCGGGTGAGCAGCTCATCACGAGCTTCACCGTGGCCCTCGCCAACACGGGCGCGACCGCGATCTCGTCGACGACGACCACCGCGATCTCGTTCTGGGACGACACCGGCACGGACGGTGCCCCCGGCGTGCGCCTGAGCTCGTCGAACGGCCTGTATCCGGGCTACACGAGCGGCTACTTCGGCTACGGCTTCGCGATCCCGGCCAATGGCAAGGCGATCCTCAACGCAGCGCCGTTCGGCTACCGCGCCATCCGCGTGCCGTCGCCCGTGAACGGTGGTCGCGCCCGCGTCTGGGCCTGCGTGAACTTCGTCACGAGCACGGCCGCGGTCACCGACACGATCCTCGCCGGCCTCGGCGTCGAGAAGTACACGAATGCACCGACCTCGGGCAGCACGGAGGACCTCGCGTTCATCTCGGCGACCGGCGGTCCGCTCACGGTCAACAACCCGGCCGGCAACCTCGTCAGCAACTCGGGTGGCACGCCGAACGTGTTCGGCTGGCAGCTCCAGACCGCGGGTCAGGCGCCCGTCCTCGACACCATCGAGACGATCACCCCTGCGGGCGTGCCGGGCACGACGAGCAACACCACGACGGGACAGACCGGTGTGGCCAAGAAGTTCCAGGGTCATGCCGCCACGCTTCCGGTGGCCGCCGACCGGTTCTCGGTGTCCGGCACCGCGAACTGGAGCATCAACGGTGCGATCCTGCCGCCGCTGTGCACCGTGGTCGGCAACTACACCGGCGTTCGCGCGACCGTGAAGCTGTGGGGCACGTTCAACGGCACCGCCGCCACCGACGTGTTCGACACGCCGCTCGCGACGAAGACGTTCGACCTCGGCCCGATCAACTGCACCGCGGCCAACACGATCCTCAACGGCATCCCGGTGCGGTTCGACAGCCCGGTCGTGGTTCCGGGCGGTTCGCAGCTCGGCATCTCGGTGATGTACGCAGTGGACAGTGGCACGGGGTATGTCGAGAACGGCGACATCACGTCGTACATCGCCGCGGCCGCTGCGGGCAACCTGCCGTCCGTCGGAGCGAACGCCTCCGTCAACGGCTGGTACCGCAGCGCGAGCGATCGCGCTGACCTGAACTTCGTCGGCGGTGCAGCCAACGACTACATCAGCACCGTGCGTCAGGGCGTCGCGATCCGCCTGTACGGCGAACGCGTGCAGTAACGACGTGCAACACGTGCCGGGTCTCCACGACCCGGCACGCTCCATCGGGGGCGAGGCGCAAGCCTCGCCCTTTTCTTTGGCCCCCATATCGACATGGCCAACCACCATGCCGCGCATAACCTTTTGCTAACCGCCCGCGCGCACAATCGATTCCCTCTCGACATCCAGGGGATACGGCCATGCGCGGAACCATCAGGACGGCGTTGCTGCTCGGCGCGATCGCGTTCGGGCACGCCCTCGGCGGCAACGCGTTCGCCGCGGACCGCACCCTGCTCAACGTGTCGTACGACCCGACGCGCGAGCTCTACCAGCAGCTCAATCCGCTGTTCATCGCCGACTGGAAGGCGAAGACCGGCGACACGCTGACGATCCGGCAGTCGCACGGCGGCTCGTCCAAGCAGGCCCGCGCGATCATCGACGGCCTCGAGGCCGACGTGGCCACGCTCGGCATCGCCTCGGACATCGACGCGCTGGTCGAGCACGGCGGCCTCGCGCCCGCGAACTGGCAGGAGCTGCTGCCGAACGACGCGACGCCGTATGCGTCGACGATCATCTTCCTCGTGCGCAAGGGCAATCCGAAGGGCATCGCCGACTGGGGCGACCTCGCCAAGCCCGGCGTCAAGGTCATCACGCCGAACCCGAAGACCTCGGCCGGTGCGCGCTGGAACGTGATCGGCGCATGGGCCTGGGCGCTCAAGCACAACGCCAACGACGAGGCCAAGGCACGCGCCTACCTCGGGCAGCTGTTCGCGAACGTGCCCGTGCTCGACACCGGCGCGCGCGGCTCGACCGTGACGTTCGCGCAGCGCGGCCTCGGCGACGTACTGATCGCGTGGGAGAACGAGGCCCATCTCGTGCTGAAGGAATTCGGCGCGGAGAAGTTCGACATCGTCGTGCCGTCGCTGTCGATCCTCGCGCAGCCGCCCGTGGCGGTGCTGCCGAAGAACGCCGACAAGCACGGCGTCGCCGACATCGCCAAGGCCTACCTCGAGTTCCTCTACACCGAGGCCGCGCAGGACGTGATCGCGAAGAACCACTACCGTCCGCTGCACGAAGGCGTCGCCGCACGTTACGCTGCGGACTTCCCGACCCTCGAACTCGTCAACATCCGCGACTTCGGCGGTTGGAAGACCGTGCAGCCGAAGTTCTTCGGCGACGGCGGCGTGTTCGACCAGATCTACACGAAGAAGTGATGCCGCCGCGGTCGCGCCGCGGCGCCCCAGGGGACCGATGAGCACGACCATGACCTCGCCCGCGCCCCACCGACCGCGCCGTCCGCGGCGTTCGGCGATGCCGGGCTTCGGCCTCACCCTCGGCTTCACGCTGAGCTACCTGTCGCTGATCGTGCTGATCCCGCTCGCCGCGCTGTTCGTGCGCGCGGGCGGCCTCGGCTTCGCCGGCTTCTGGACCGCCGTCACGAGCGAGCGCGTGCTCAACGCGCTGTGGCTGAGCTTCGCGGGCGCGCTCGGCGCGACCGCGCTCAACGCCGTGCTCGGTGTGCTGTTCGCGTGGGTGTTCGTGCGCTATGCATTCCCGGGCAAGCGCCTGTTCCAGGCGATGATCGACCTGCCGTTCGCGCTGCCGACCGCGGTCGCAGGCATCGCACTGACCACGCTGTACGCCTCGAACGGCTGGCTCGGCGCGCCGCTCGAGGCGCTCGGCCTGCAGGTCGCCTACACGCCGGTCGGCGTGATGCTCGCGATGACGTTCGTGAGCCTGCCGTTCGTCGTGCGCACGCTCGAACCGGTGCTCGAGGATCTCGACGTGCATCTCGAGGAAGCCGCCGCGACGCTCGGCGCCTCGCGCTGGCAGACCATCACGCGCGTGATCCTGCCGCTCGTGATGCCGGCGCTGCTGACCGGCTGCGCGCTCGCGTTCGCGCGCGCGGTCGGCGAGTTCGGCTCGGTCATCTTCATCGCCGGCAACCTGCCGAACGTGTCGGAGATCGCACCGCTGCTGATCTTCATCCGACTCGAGGAGTTCGATTACAACGGTGCCGCCGCGATCGCCGTGGCGATGCTCGCGATCTCGTTCGTGCTGCTGCTCGTGATCAACCTGCTGCAGCACTGGAGCCGCCGCCATGCGCATTGATCCTGCGCGCGGAGGAGCCCCGTGACGCGCGCGCGCTCGAGCGCGACGACCGAGCCTCCGTGGCTGCGCGTCGCGCTGATCCTGCTCGCGCTCGCGCTGCTCGGCGTGTTCCTGCTGATGCCGCTCGGCGTGATCTTCGCCGAGGTCTGGAAGGGCGGCTGGGCCACGTTCAAGGCCGCGGCGACCGATCCCGATGCCGTGCACGCGATCAAGCTCACGCTGCTCGTCGCGGCGATCGCGGTACCGCTCAACACGGTGTTCGGCGTCGCCGCTGCGTGGGCGATCACGAAGTTCGACTTCCGCGGCAAGAACCTGCTCGTCACGCTGATCGACCTGCCGTTCTCGGTGTCGCCGGTGATCGCGGGCCTGGTCTGGGTGCTGCTGTTCGGCCGTAGCGGATGGCTGCACCCGTGGCTCGAGGCGCACGACATCAAGATCATCTTCGCGCTGCCCGGCCTCGTCGTCGCGACCGTATTCGTGACGTTCCCGTTCGTCGCGCGCGAGCTCATCCCGCTCATGCAGGCGCAAGGCAGCGACGAGGAGTACGCCGCACTGACACTCGGCGCGGGCGGCTGGAGCACGTTCTGGCATGTCACCCTGCCCAACATCCGCTGGGGCCTGCTCTACGGCGTGCTGCTTTGCAATGCACGCGCGATGGGCGAGTTCGGCGCGGTCTCGGTGGTCAGTGGGCATATCCGTGGCCTCACCAACACGATGCCGCTGCACGTCGAGGTGCTGTACAACGATTATCAGCTGACCGCGGCGTTCGCGGTCGCTTCGCTGCTCGCGATCCTCGCGTTCATCACGCTCGGGCTCAAATCGCTGCTGGAATGGCGACACGGCCCGGAACTCGCCGCACTGCGCGGCCACTGAACGACTCCACGCATGAAGATCACGATACGCCAGGTCGGCAAGAGCTTCCGCGATTTCACCGCGCTGCACGACGTCGACCTCGACGTGCACTCGGGCGAACTGCTCGCGCTGCTCGGGCCGTCGGGCTCCGGCAAGACGACCCTGCTGCGCGCCATCGCGGGCCTCGAGCCGATCGACCACGGGCGCATCCTGTTCGACACCACCGACGCCGCGACGCTGTCGGTGCAGCAGCGTCGCGTCGGCTTCGTGTTCCAGCACTACGCGCTGTTCCGCCACATGAGCGTGCTCGACAACATCACGTTCGGCCTGCGCGTGCGCCCGCGCGCGCAACGGCCGAACGCCGCGCAGATCCGCGCGCGTGGCCGCGAGCTGCTCCAGCTCGTGCAGCTGCCGGGCCTCGAGGACCGCTACCCGAACCAGCTCTCGGGCGGCCAGCGCCAGCGCGTCGCACTCGCGCGCGCGCTCGCGATCGAACCGCGCGTGCTGCTGCTCGACGAGCCGTTCGGTGCGCTCGACGCGAAGGTGCGCAAGGAACTGCGCGACGGCCTGCGCGAACTGCAGCGCCGCACCGGCTACACGACCGTGTTCGTGACCCACGACCAGGAAGAAGCGCTGGAACTCGCCGACCGCGTCGTCGTCATGAACGCCGGACGCATCGAGCAGGTCGACACGCCCGACGGCATCCGAACGCGGCCCGCGACGCCGTTCGTGACGAGCTTCGTCGAGCGTGAGGCTCCACCGCAGCGATCGCCCGCGTTGCGCACGGCGTGGCAGTCCTGATGCGTCTCGACGGGGTGACCGACGACGCCGGCATCACGCATGTCGGCCGGCCCGCAGCGCGCTGACGGCGCGGATCCGCGACAAGTTTCAGTCGGGATCGAAGCCGTCGGCGAAGACCGCATCCGTCGTGCATGTGCCGTCGGCATCGTAACGCTGCAGGCGAGCGCCCTGGTTCGCGCCTTCACCACCGCTGCCGAGGACGGTCCAGCCCTCGTCACCTGCGACCGCCGCGTTGAAGTACGACAACGAGGAGACTTCGCCCTCCCGGCATGGCCTGCCATCGGACTGGAACTCGGCGAACTTCGCCGTGGTGCGCCCTCCTCCTCCCATCACGAACGCGAAGCCGACGGCGAGGACGCGCCCGTTCGGCGCTTCGGCAAGGGACGTGACATCACCGATCGTCGATGACGAGCGATCCCAGCGTGTCGCGCCGCTGGTGCCGTCCACGCGCAGCAGCCGCATCGCCTGGCCCGCTCGTTGAGCCGCGACGAGCAGGTCGCCATCGGCAGCGAGGATCG
The DNA here is from genome assembly GCF_051987395.1 of Dokdonella aquatica. NCBI lineage: Bacteria > Pseudomonadati > Pseudomonadota > Gammaproteobacteria > Lysobacterales > Rhodanobacteraceae > Dokdonella > Dokdonella aquatica. Next base: position 828,703 of record NZ_CP197094.1, read on the forward strand.
ACGGTCCGGCGCTGAACGTCTCGGCCGTCGAGGCCTGATTGGACAGACGGCGCGTCCACAGCCGTGTGCCTTCCCGCGCAACCTTCCAGGCCATGGCACCCGGCGAACCCAGTTGCGTCTCCGGCGATGCGACGACGATCACCGCGTCGTCGGCGGTCGCGAACACGCTGGCATTGCCCAGCGGATTGCCGATGTCGCCGGTTTCCAGGTCGGCGTGCCGCACCGTACCGTCCGGCGCGAAGCGCACGGTCAGGAACCCGCTCATCGTGCCGGGTCCGTGTGCGGCCACGACCGCCCCGCCATCCGCGAGCGAGGCGATCGACATCACGCGCACGAGCGGGAGTCCCGACACCCAGCGCCATGCCGGCAGCGGAAGACCACTGCCGGCGGCGAAGCGCAGCACGACGATGTCGGTGCCATCACGCGCCCTCACGAGCAGGTCACCCTGGGTTCCGACGGCCGCAACGCGTACGCCCACGGCCTTCGCGCCGAGGTCGAGGCGTCCGTCCGGCTGGCTGTGCTCCCATGCGGACAGGCCTTGCACGTCGAACGCCTGCGCGAAGATGCCGACGCCGCCACGTTCACCGATCAGCGCCGCGGTGGCGTCAGGCAGGAGCACGGCGCCGCCGCCGAGCACATTGGTGCCGCCATGTTCCCGTGTCCACGCCAGAACGCCTTGTGCGCTCAGGCGCGAGAGCGCGATGCGGTTGCTGCCCGCGCGCGAGATGTCGAGTGCCACGTACAGGTCGCCGTCGGCGGCACGTTCGAGTGTCGAGCCGCTCGTCCATGCCGCATCGTCGACACGCCATGGCGTGGTCCAAAGCGGTTCCGGGAAAGCCCGCGCAGGAGCCGGCAGCAAGGCCGCGGCCGAGACCAGGCATGCGGCGAGTGTGCTGAGACGAACATGCATGCCGGTCGTTCCCGTTGCCCGGCGACATGCTGGGCTTTCCACGATTACGTGCTGCGGCGTCACGAATCCCAACGGCCGGGGCTGTTGCGCCTGGCGCGACCGTCACCGCGGGCGGCCCACGGAAACGCCCCGCGATCGGCTGAACCGCGGCCGAGCGCCCACCCGAAGCGGCCCGCGCGACGTACTTTCGTGACACGCCGCGCGGTTCCGCGGCGCGCGATCCTCCAGCCTGCCGGCTCCGGTGGTCGTCGTGGACGAGGTGGATCATGCGCAGAAGGATCGTGGCGGGCCTGTTGTCGATCGCATCTGCGGCATCGGCGGCGGCCCCGGGCATCACCACCGTCACGTCGGCATCGCTCGAGCGCGTCGCTGCGGCAGCGCCCGGCGCGTCGCTCGAACTCGAGGCGTTCCCGTCCGGTCCGGCTGCGACGACGCGCGTGACGTTCGAACGCATCGAGGTCTACGCCCCGGGGGCACGCATCGTCGAGATCACGCCGGCCGGCGAGCGCGAACTCCCGCGCAGCACGCGCGTGCACCTGTACGGCGAGGGTGCCGACGGTTCGCGCATCGTGTTCTCGTATGATCCCGACCTCCGCGAGGCGCCGTCGGGCTCGGGATCGGGTCCGTCCGGCGGCTTCATCCTGCGCGGCGAGCGCGTGGCCCAGGGCTGGCGGTTGCGCGCGCTGACGCCGGAGGACGCGCTGCCGCGGGGCGTCAAGCTCGAGTACGCCGACAACGTCGACTCGCTGTCCCATCCCGACGGCGCACCGGGTCCACTCGACCACCTCGCGTCGCCGCCCTCGACACAGGCGACGCCGGCGGCTCGCCTGGCCACCGTCGCGGTCGATACCGACGCGCAGTTCATGGCGAACCGATTCGGCGGCAACACGGCACAGGCGACGGCATGGATCGCCGACCTGTTCGCCGAAATGAACGTCATCTACCGGCGCGACCTCAACGTGATCCTCGTGCAGGGCACGACCATGCTGCGCACCGGCAGCGATCCCTACTCGCAGACCGGCTCGCCCGCATCCGGCGCGCACCTCAACGAGTTCGGCAACTACTGGGCCGCCAACTACGCCAGCGTGAATCGCTCGTTCGCGATGCTGCTGTCGGGGAGATCGCCGAGCCCGAATTCCGCCTCGGGCATCGCCTGGGTCAACTCGTACTGCCGCACCCAGGGCAGCGGCGGCAGCTACAGCGTCAACCAGATCTTCACGGGGTCGGGCATCTCGGTGGCGTCGAGCGCGTTCATCGTCGCGCACGAACTCGGCCACAACTTCGGCGCCTCGCACACGCATTGCAGCAGCGCCAACAACGGCGCCGCACCCGTATCCACCGGCACGATCGACCAGTGCTACAGCGGCGAGAGCGGTTGCTTCTCGGGCACGACCAGTTGCCCGTCGTCAGGGCCCGGCGCACCGCGCGGCACGCTCATGAGCTACTGCCACATCAACGGCTGCCAGCAGAACGTGCTGCAGTTCCATCCGACCCACGTGACCCAGCTGCTCGCGCGCGTCGCGGCGAACACGCCGAGCTGCCTGCGCACCGAGACCCTCCTCACGACGGGATTCGAACTGCTCTAGGGCGGCGTCAGCGTCGCGGCCCGCGCTGCCACGACGCGAGTCACGTCGGCGCGACGAGCGCAGCCGCTAGTAGAGGTCGCGCGGCCTCGACCGGCCGCGCACGGTCGCGCGGCGCCGGATCAGCATCTGGTCCGCACGATGGACGGTCTGCTCGAGCGTCTCCGACGCCTCGCGACTCGCCCACCCGAACGACAGCGGCACCGGCGCGCCGGCGCGCGTGGTCGCCTGCAGGCGTTCGACGAACGCTTCCAGGTCGTTCGAGCCGTAGTGCGCGAGGAGGATCAGGAACTCGTCGCCGCCGAGGCGCACGATCGCGTCCTCCCCGCGCACGAGCCCGCGCAGGAACTGCACGGTCTCGACGAGGATGCGATCGCCGACGCTGTGGCCATGGGTGTCGTTGTAGTGCTTGAAGTGGTCGATGTCGACGACGATGCAGCCCCAGCGATCGTGCTCGCCGGCCAGGCGCGAGACCCTGGCGAGATGTCGACGGTTGTGACTCCCGGTCAACGGATCGGTGCGGCTCGACTCGGCGAGTTCGCGTTCGTAGCTGCGCCGCTCGGTCACGTCGATCGCACAGCACAGCACGTGGCGCACGCCGTCGGCGCCGACATGCAGCTGGTTGCGGTATTCCCAGACGCGTTCGTCGCCGTTGCGGTGGAACAGTGTGCCGCTGTCGGCGGCATGGCCGACCGTCAACACGCGCTCGAGGTAGATCTTGTAGAAAGGGCGTTCGCTCGTCGTGATCAGGTCCGCCAGATCACGCCCTTCGAGTTCGTGCGGCTCGTAACCGATCGCATGGGCCATCGCCTGATTCGCCATCACGATGCGACCGCGCTCGTCGTGGACGAACATGAGGCCGAGGCTGAGCTCGACCATCTCGCGGAAGCGGCGCTCGCTAGCCTCCAGCGCGCGCTGCAGCTGCAGCCTCGCCGTGACGTCGCGCACCGACACGAACCACACCTCGCGGCCGCGGAACGTCGTGCGCTCGACACTCGTCTCGACGTCGATCGTCGTGCCGTCGGCACGCCGGTGCAGGTGCACGCCGCTGCGCGGTTCGAGCACGGCCGCTTCGCGCTTCGTCTTCGGCTGCACGAGCAGGTCGCGCATCACCAGGCGCACGGCCTGTTCGCGGGCGAAGCCGTACAGTGCAGCGGCGGCGTGGTTGGCGTCGATCACGCGCAGGGTCGACGCATCGACGAGCAGCGCCGGCACCGGGCTCGCGTGGAACAGCACGACGGCATCGTCGGCCTGCGCGGGACCGGGCGCCGGCTGCATGCGTCGGCGTGCACGCATCACCGACGCGAGCGCCGCCACGCCGAGCAGGCAGGCCGCGCCGACCACGACGACGTGCTCGAACATCGCCCGCTCGGGCTCGGCGAGCCACAGCGCCGCCGCCGTGGCGTACAACGCCGCGGCGGCGAACCACGCGAAGCCGGTCGATGGCCGCGAGGCGATCATGAAGGGCGCACGCGCCGTCGATGGGTGCACAGGTCCACTCCCACGGACGACCACGCCCGCTCCCGTTTCCTCCGAACCGGCGCGGATTGTCGTGCGGCGATGTGGAGAATGCGCACCTGCGAAACAGTTGTTGACGACACCCCCGTTCCGTTCAGGAACCGGACCGGGCGCGTCAATCGCGCATCAGCGTGCTCTTGCCGAACAGGCTCTCGACGAGGTCAACGGCGAGCACCGCGGTCTTGTTGTGCTCGTCGAACGCGGGATTGAGTTCGACGATGTCGAGCGAACCCAGCGCGTTGCGATCGGCGATCATCTCCATGCAGAGCTGCGCCTCGCGGTAGTTGGGGCCGCCCGGGATCGTCGTGCCGACGCCGGGCGCGATGCCCGGATCGAGGAAATCGACATCGAAACTGACGTGCAGGTGCGTGTTCTCGTCGACGTCGGCGAGCGCTTCCTCCATGACCCGCTTCATGCCGATCTCGTCGATGTAACGCATGTCGTAGATGTCCAGGCCGTGCTCGCGCACAAGGCGGCGCTCGCCCTCGTCGACCGAACGGATGCCGATCTGGCGGATGCGGTCGGGCGTGATCGCGGGGCGGCTGCCGCCGAGTTCGGTCAGCTCGCGCGGGCCGAGGCCGCACAGGCAGGCCACCGGCATGCCGTGCACGTTGCCCGACGGCGTGATCGTGCTCGTGTTGAAATCCGCATGCGCGTCGAGCCACAGCACGAGCAGTTTCTTGCCGCGCTCGCGGCAGACCTGCGCAACGGCCGTGATCGAGCCGATCGCAAGGCAGTGGTCGCCGCCGAGCAGGATCGGCAGGCGGTCCTGGCGCAGCTCGGCACGCACCGCCTGCATGACGTGGTGATTCCACTTCTCGACCTCGACGAGATGCCGGTAGCCGGCATCCGGCGCGGTCCACGGGTTGAGCGGACCGCCGAGGTTGCCGCGGTCGACGACCTCGAGGCCGCGCGCGACGAGCGCCTGCTCGATGCCCGCGACGCGCAGGGCTTCCGGCCCCATCGAGGCGCCGCGATGGCCGGCGCCGATGTCGGTCGGGGCGCCGATCAGGGAAATGGGGGGAAAACGCTGCATGGGCTGATCCGCGAAACCGGAAAGGCCGGCAGGATAGTCCATGCCTCCCTGGGCGGCCAACGCGCCCCGCGGCTCAACCGGCGCGACGCGCGGCCACGCGGCGGTGCAGTTCCTCGATGAGGCGCCCCATCGGCTCGCTCTTGGTGAGCACGACGTCGCAGCCGCAGGCGAGGATCTCCTCGTGGCGCGCCACGTCGCGCTCGACCGTGAAGCACAGGATCGCCACCGACGCGAAGCTCGGCTCGTCGCGGATCACGCGCACGATGCCGAGCGCGGTTTCCTCCTCGAGCCAGTAGTCGGTCACGACCGCGTCGCACGGCCATGTCGTGATGCGCTCCCACAACAGGTCGCGGTGTGCGGCGACCACGACTTCGCAGCCGGCTTCACGCAGGGCGGCGGCGATGACGTCCGCCTGGTCGGGATCGTCCTCGCAGAGGATCACGCGCAGGCCCGCCCCCTCGTCGCGCAACACGCCGCTGTGGCGCACCTCGCCGGCGGACACGGCATCCATCGCGGCGAGCACGCGCGGCATGAGGCGTTCGACGACCGGCATCGCGAGGATCTGCGCGAGGGTACGGCGGCGGTCGAGCAGGTGCGCGTTCAGCGCGGTGGCGGCCTCGCCGAGCGCCTCGTAGCCGTAGGCGGCGGCCGAACCGGCCAGCCGATGCACGAGCGAGCGCAGCTCCGCCTCGCTCGCGGCGTCGCCCGGATCGGCCGCGACACGGCGCCAGGCAGCCTGGAGGGCGGTGCGTTTGGTCGAGAGCGACGCGCGATAGCGCTCGCGCAGCAGGTCGAAACGGTAATCGGAATCGCTCATCAGTGACGCGGCGTACATCGCTTGAGGTGCCTTGGCAGACTACCCCGGCCCAAGCATTTAACGCGCCAACGTCACGATCTTTAACGACCTTTAACGAAGCGGACCCGCCCCCGTTGCCGACGGAGAGAATCCGCGGGAATGGCGCCGGGCCGCCATTCCGGGCGCCACAGCGCGGCAGCCGGACTCCACGGCGACGCCCTGGCACGCGCCCTGAAGCAGCCCGTCCACGGCTCCCTGCGTGTGTCTTCCTGACAAAGACCGCGACGCCGGCATGCTTGAATCCACGCCGTTCGCCCCCTCGGAAGGGAACCGATGCCGCAGGCGGCGCGTGGACACGGCCCCACCGGCAGCCCGCGCGAACACCTCAGACGCGCAGATGCCAACCGCGGCGGTCCATGACGCGCACGACGCCCCACCAGAACGCGACGAACGCGAGCGCGAACGCGAGCGACGGCAGGGTCGGGCCGAACCGGGGCGTCATCCAGCCCGCGAATCCGGTCTCGTACAGCACCGACCACAGGCCGGCCGCAGCGAGGACGTACACCATCAGCGCCGAGCCGACATAGGCCGCGATCGCGTTGACCCCGAAGGCCCGGCCCCATGCCGGTACGCCGAGGCGGTCGACGAGCGCATGCGCACCGGCGAGCGCGAGTCCGGCCCAGCCGGCCGTCCAGGCCACGTACGACGGCGTCCACAAGGCCTTGTTGATCGGCAGCACGAGCGACCATGCCGCCCCGAGCGCCAGCGCGATCAGCGAGCCGGCCACGATCGCGCCGACGCGGCCACGCCGCAGCGCTTCGCCCGCGCGCACGCCGAGCAGGGTCGTCGCGATCGCCGGCAGCGTCGACAGCAGGCCTTCGGGATCGTGGCCGCGCCCGGTCGCGGGATCGATCTGGTACAGCCACGGCGCGAAAAGCGCGGTGTCGAGACGGCTCGCGAGGTTGTCCCAGGGCTCGTAGCTGCCGCCCGCGGCGAGCAGCGCCCAGGTTGCGCCGAGCAGCACCGCGACGACGACCCACTGCCCCGCCGCACGCACGTGGATCGCGAGCAGGCCGGCTGCGGCGAAGCACAGCCCGATGCGCTGCAGCACGCCCCAGGGGCGATAGTGCTCGCCGCCGAGCAGCCACCACGCCGCGAGGTGCAGGCCGAGGCCGAGCGCGACGAGGCGCGCGGCGCGTACGAGTACGCCGCGCGACAGCGCCGCGCGATCGCCATCGGCTTCGACGCGAGGGCCGAGCGCGAGCGCGATCGACACGCCGACCACGAACAGGAAGAACGGGAAGATCAGGTCGGTCGGCGTGCAACCGTGCCAGTCGGCATGGCGCAGCGGGGCGTAGACGTGCGACCAGTCGCCCGGGTTGTTGACGAGCAGCATCGCCGCGACCGTGAGGCCGCGCAGCGCATCGACCGAGGCGAGGCGCGTGGCGGCCACGTCAGCCTGCGATCGTGCCGCGAGGTCGCCGATGCGCCGCGCCGCGCATCACGGCGCGCGTCGCCGCCACGCCAGCGCGCGCACGACCACGGCGAGCAGCAGCACGCCGAGAAACGCACCGTAGATGAAGCTCGACGCGGCGACCTGCTTCCAGATCGAGCCGCCGATGTCCGCGTTGGCTTCGTACGACGCGATCATCGCCCACGCCGAGATGCCGACGGCGACCGCGATCGCGGCGAGGTCGAACGCGCGCCGCGCGAGCGTGCGCGGCAGCGACTTCGGGAACGCCCAGTATGCCCACACGAGGATCGCGAACCACGGCGCGAACAACACGAGCGCGAGCCAGCGCATCAGGGCTTGTCCTTCTTCGCGTCCTTGTCGGCCTTGAGGATCGCCAGCGCGTTGCGCAGCGCTTCCGCATCGCCGGCCACCACGGTCGCACCGGCGGCGGCGATCACGGACTCGAACGCACCATCGGAATCGATGAGCGCCGCGACGAGGCGACCGCTGTCCTTGGGCGAGGCGAAGCCGGCGCTCTGCAGCAGCACGGCGCCGTCGCCACCGACGAGCTTGACGTAGAACAGGCCGTCGTCCTCGCGGTAATTCTTGAATACGGGTTTCGCCGTGGTGGCGGTCGCCTTCGCCACGGTCGCCGGCACGATGCCGCCGAGGCCGACCGCCTCGCGCAACGCGGCCACGAACGGCGCGCTGCGCTCGCGCGCCTTGCGCGCACCGGCGAGCAGGTGCTGCTCGATGTCGTCGGGGCGCGCGATGAGTGCGTCGTAGCGCGCGCGTGGCTCGGCGAGCTCGGCGTCGATGCGCTCGAACAGCTTCTGCTTGGCGTCGCCCCAGCCGATGCCGGCCGCGAAGGCCTCGCGCATCGCCGCGGTCTCCTCGTCCGTCGCGAATGCCTGGTACAGCGCGAACACGTTCGAACCTTCCGTCTCCTTGGCCTCGCCCGGCGCGCGCGAGTCGGTCACGATGCCGAGGATCGCCTTGCGCAGGTCGGCCGCGGGCAGCCACAGCGGGATCGTGTTGTTGTAGCTCTTGGACATCTTGCGGCCGTCGAGGCCGGGCAGCGTCGCCACGTTCTCCTCGATCACGACTTCGGGCAGCACGAACGGCACGCCGTCGCCGCCCGTGACGCGACGGTAGGCGTCGCCGTACAGGTGGTTGAAGCGCTGCGCGATGTCACGCGCCATCTCGATGTGCTGGATCTGGTCGCGCCCGACCGGCACGCGATGCGCGTTGAACACGAGGATGTCCGCGGCCATGAGCACCGGGTACATGAAGAGGCCCGCGGTGATGCCGGCGTCGGGATCGACTTCCCCCTGCATCGTGTTGCGGTCCACGGCGGCCTTGTACGCATGCGCACGGTTGAGCAGGCCCTTCGACGTCACGCAGGTCAGCAGCCAGGTCAGCTCGGGGATCTCGGTGATGTCGGACTGGCGATAGAAGAACGCGCGGTCCGTATCGAGGCCGAGCGCGAGCCAGGTCGCCGCGATCTCGAGGCGCGACTGCGCGATGCGGCGCGGATCCTCGCACTTGATCAGCGCGTGGTAGTCGGCGAGGAAGTAGAACGACTCGACGTCGGCGCGGCGGCTCGCGACGATCGCCGGGCGGATCGCTCCGACGTAGTTGCCGAGGTGCGGCGTGCCGGTGGTCGTGATGCCGGTCAGGGTGCGGATGGTCGTGGTCATGGCGGTTCGGTGACGCGGGGATCGCGCAGTCTAAGCGATCCGCGCGCACGCTCCGACGATCAGATCCGGCGTGCACGGCCGGCGCAGGAGGCCGACTGCCGGCTGAACGCTTTCGCGCCGGCGTCGCCCCGCCAACCCCGCCGTGCGAGGCGCCGCGTTGAACCTCCCACACAACCGGAGGTGACCCATGCGTGCCCTGCTCTGCGCTTCACTGATCGCCCTCTCGACGAGCCTGCCCGCGTTCGCCGGCAACCTCGTCGACCTGTCCGTCGTCGACCGCGATACGGGCACGACGCTGCCGACCTACATGAAGAACGGCAAGCTCTACATCGCCGGCAAGCCGGGCCATCGCTATGCCGTGCGCATGAGCAACCGCAGCGGCGGCCGCATCCTCGCCGTGCTGTCGGTCGACGGCGTCAACGCGGTCAGCGGCGAGACGGCCGGCCCGTCGCAGAACGGCTACGTGCTCGACGCCTGGGAGACGACCACGATCAACGGCTGGCGCAAGTCGCTCGACGAGGTCGCGCAGTTCAACTTCACCGCGCTGCCCGACAGCTATGCCGCGCAGACCGGCCGTCCCGACAACGTCGGCGTGATCGGCGTGGCCGTGTTCACCGAGCGCGTGCCGACCCGCCGCGAGCGTCAGGCCATCGCCGATGCGGCTGCGCCGCCGCCCGCCCCGGCGAGCGCCCCGCAGGCCTCGCGTTCGGCCCAGGGCATGGGCGAATCGAAGGCCGCACCGGCCGAAGCCGAGCGCTCGTCGAACGACGCGATGGCCAAGCGCGCCGAAGCACCGCGCCTCGGCACGGGCCATGGCGAGCGCGAGTGGTCGCGCGTCGGCACGACGACGTTCGAGCGTGCGAGCAGCCGCCCGGCCGAGCAGGTCGCGATCTGGTACGACAGCCGCCCGAACCTGATCGCACGCGGCATCATCCCGCGCCAGCCGATCGCACGCCACGTCGAGCCGGATCCGTTCCCGAACCGCTTCGTGCCGGATCCGCCGCGCCGCTGGTGATCCTTCCGCAGTGCCCCTCGCGGGCCCGTCATCCCCTGCGGATGGCGGGCCCGCGCACGTTCCCGCCTGCTACGCTTGTGCGCCCCCAACGCGGACCACGTGCATGCTCGACCGCCTCGACGCCGCCTCGTTCGCCTCGCTGGTCGGCCAGCGGGTCTCGGTCACCGCCGCGGACGCGGTCGCCGCGTGGGAGGTGGTGCAGGTCAAGCCGTTGGCCGCCCCGTCGCCGCGCCCCGTGGCGCCGTTCTCGGTGCTGCTGCGCGACGCGGGCGCCAAGGCGTCGTGGCCGCAAGGCCTCTACCGCCTCACCCACCCCGAGCACGGTGACCTCGACCTGTTCGTCGTGCCGCTCGGCCCCGACGGCGACGGCATGCGCTACGAGATCACGTTCAACTAGGCGCCCAGCCGAGGTAGCGGTAGATGCCGCGATCCTCGAGCAGCACGAAGCCGTGCCGCAGGTACCAGTCGTGGGCGCGGTTGTGGGCCTCGACGTGCAGCGTCATGCGCCAGCCGCGTTCGCGCGCGATCGCGAGCAGGGCTTCGAGGATGCGCGTGCCGACACCTTGCCCGCGCCGGCCGGCGAGCAGGCCGATGTCCATGAGGTTGAGCGCACCGTCGCCAACGTGCAGGCACAGTCGACCGACCGGTTCGCCACCCTCGACGATCACGAGGAACTCGGCGCCCGCGTAGTGCGTACGGTAGTGATGCCGCTGCAGCGCGGACTGGCTGTCGAGGAACGCGCGCTTCTGTTCGGGCGTCCACGGCACGACCGCGAGCTCTTCGGCACGGCCGTCGGCGTAGACCTGCTGGAGTAGCGCGAGGTGCGAGTCGTCCTCGACGACGAACGCAAGGCCCGGGCAGCGCGCCGCGAGCGCCGCGGCGAGCGGTGCCGCGATCACGCCGCAGCCGTGACCGAGAACACGAGGTAGTCGCGGAGCAGCGGCGTACCGTCGAGGTTCGCGAGCGGCCAGCGCACGTCGCCGCTGTCGGCGACCACGATCGGTGCCCGCATCGAGGTCGGCACGATCCACGCATAGACGCCGGGCTCGAGCCCCGCATCGGGTGTCGAGGCCGGTGCGCAGGCCAGTGTCGAGCACGTGCCGGGCACGTCGCCATGTCGCGTAGCGGAGATGTCGAAGCCGCACCAGACACCGCGTGTGGCGTGGAACACGAGACCCGCGCTGGTCTCCTCGGGCGCATCGGCACGCCAGCGCAGCACGTCGTGGCGATGCGCCCCGCCCTCGCCGTCGGCGTGCACGGCCTGCACGTCGAGGCCCGCGAGCGGACTGTCCTTCGTCGCGACGAGACCGTGCAGGTGCACGCGCCAGGCCTGCACCGAGGCGGCATCGACCGCACGATGCGCGGCGACCGTGGTCCAGCGCACGATGCCGTCGTCGCCGACATCGCGACGCAGCAGGCCGTCGAGCGGCGCGCGATCGACCGCGTACGCGGGTGCGGCTGCACCGAGCATGGCCGGCACGGCCGGCGCGAGGCTCGCACCGAGCAGGAAATGGCGACGTTTCATGGTGATCGGATCTCCGGCGAAGTCACACGGCCATCGCGGCGGGCTGGAAAATGAGGACACGTATCAGGCACGACCTTGCACACACGGCACTCAAGGCCTCGGCGGGAAGACACCTTGCAGCGCGATGCAGAAATTGAGTGTCAGGTAGGGCTGCATGTTGTTGTGCGGAAGTCCGCCACCCACCGCGGGCAGCAGCAAGGACGGCGTCAGCGGTGCCTGCGCGAGCGGTGCGTACGCGGCGATGCCGCCGATGCCCGTCGCGAACAGGTTGTTCTCCGGCGAGATGCTGATCGCATCGCCCTGCGACACGGTCACGCCGTGCGCATGGATCGGCATCTCGGATTCCAGCAGCGTCACGCTCGCGGCACCGCCGACTTCGCCGAGATCGTGCAGCGACAGTCCGGGCCCCTGGCCAGGATGCATCGGCACGCTGCCCTGCAGGTTCGGCAGCGCGAAGTTGCTCTTGCCGTTGCCGCCGTAGGTCGTACCGAGCAGCGAGAACAATGCGGTGTTCTGGGACAAGGGCAGGAGCTGCCCGTTGCAGAATGCCCAGCCACGCGGCGCGAAATTGAACGGGTAGATGCGGATCTCGGCGACGAAGGGATCGCTCATTCGAAGGTCCTCAGGTCGGCGAAGGGAAGATGCCGAACATCGAGATGATGTAGTTCACGCACAGGTAGGGCTGCATGTTCTCGTGCGGCTGGCTGCCGCCCGCGGGCGTCACCGACTGCGGCGCAAGCGTCGCGAACGGCGCGTCGGTGCCATAGGGCGAGACCGTGGCCGAGGCGCTCGCGGCCGGCACGAGGCCGACTGGCGTCGCATCGGTGGCGAGCGACTTGGTCGCGAGCAGCACGTGCGAATGCGAGGGCATCTGCGGTGTGCCGAGGGTGACGGACTCCACGCCACCGCTCTGGGCCATGCTGTAGGAGACGCCCCCCGGTCCTGTTCCCTGATGGATCGGCACGCGCCCGCGCATGTCGGGCAGCGCGAACGTGCTCTGTCCGTCGCCTCCGTAGGTCGTGCCGATCAGGTTGAACAGCGTCTCGTTCTCCGAGATCGGCATCAGCTGCCCGGAGCAGAACTCCCAGCCCGCCGGGGCGAAGTTGCCCGCGAACAACCTGATTTCACCGACATAAGGGGTACCCATGGTGGAAGGCCTCAGTTCGGGGAAGGAAAGATGCCCTGCAGGGCGATGCAGAACGAGATCGTGAGGAAGGGCTGGCGGTTCTCGTGCGCCTGGGAACCGCCGTTCGGCGTAATCGCATTGGGCGCCATCGAGATGTTGGCGGATGCCGCGCTCGCGTAAAGCGCCGAACCTGTCGTACGTGCGAGAACATCGGTCGCGAGCGGCGTCGACGTGGTCGCAAGGGCGCTGCTCGCCTGCAGCACGTGCGCGTGGGTCGGCATCTCCTGCAGGTTCAGCGTGTGCGCGGCTTCGCCCGCGCTCTCGCCGAGCGTGCGGCCACTGCCGAAGTGGACCGGCACGCGGCCGCGCAGGTCGGGCAGCGCGAAGTTCACCTGGCCATTGCCGCCGTACGTCGTGCCCAGCAGCGAGAACAAGGCCTGGTTCTGGTTGATCGGCAGCAACTGGCCGTTGCACAGCGCCCAGCCCCGCGGAGCGAAGTTGAAGCTCATCATGCGGATCTCGGAGAGGAACGGTTGCGACATCGGTGCATCTCCTGGCGGTTCGTTGTTGCCGGTGGCGAATCGCCACCGGACGCAGGCTTCATCAGAGGGTGCAGTCGCGGAATCCGGACGTCGCGGAAATCAGGAGCGTACCGCCGCCTGCCGGGTTCTGCCCGTTCACGTAGGCCTGGAGCAAGGGCGATGTCGTGTTCACCCCGAGGCCGACGATCCCGAACGCATCGGTCGTCGCCACGGCGCCCTGCTTGCGCAGGCCGATGCCCTCCGTACCGCCGCTGCCCGCACTCGTGTTGCCCGAGAGGGCCACGCACAGCGTCGTGTTCTCGCCCACCGCATTGTTGCCCGAATCGAGACGGATGCCCGGTCGCACGCCACCGAGAGGCGCGGCGACCGTGTTGTTCTCCACGCGGGCATTGAGCACGCCCTGGGTCGCCCGGACGACGCCGAGGATGCCGTTGCCGTCGGTCTGGCTGACGATGTTGTTGCTGACGTTGATGCTCATCGTCGGATTGTCGGTCGCGTTGACACCGTTGACGCCGAACGCGATGCCGTTGGCGCCAAGCGAATTCGCCGGGTGGGCGGGCGCAACGACATTGTTCGTGATCGAGCCCGTGACCTCGGCACCCGCGTTGAGGGCACTGACCGAGATCGCGCTGCCGGTGATGTTGGCGATCGGCGTGCCGGCGGTACCGTTGCCCGAGATGTTGACGTTGCCGCGCCCGCGATCGCCGATCGCGAACAGGATGCCTTCCAGGTTGATGCGGTTGGCCGCGCTTTCGCCGCGCACCTGGTTGCCGGTGATCGCGATGAGATTGCCGCCGTCGTGCGGGATGCCGAGCGTGGCCTGCGTCGCGCCTGCCGCGTTGCCGCCCTGCACGCGGATGCCCGAACCGCCGGGGAAGTTCGTGATCACGTTGTTCGTGATCGCCGCCGCGTTGACCGTGGCAGCCCCTCCGGCACTGCCGTTGGCGACCACGAGGATGCCGCTGCCGAGCGACTGCAGGTTGCTGGTGCTGCTCGTGAACGTGTTGCCCGACACCTGCAGGTTCGAGATCGAGCCGGCGTAGTTCGCGATGTGCACGCCGTGGTAGCGCGCATTGGTCAGCGCATTGTTCGTGATCGCGACGGCACCGGTGAGGTTGACCTCGGTGCCGGTCACCGCCGTGTTGAACGCGATGTTCGACTCGCCCGGCGCGCCGCCCGTGCCCGATGCGTCGATCGCGCCGTTGGCGAACGTGAAGCCGTTGACCAGCGTGCCCTTCACGCCACTGCCCGCGGTGCCGAGGACGCGCATCGAGGTGAACGACGGGTTGGACGTGCCGGTCAGCTGGATGCCGTGTGTGCCCGCATTCTGGATCGTGCCGCCGCTGCCGGCGCCGCCGGTACCGGTCACGGCGAGGCGACCCGACGTGCCTGTCGCGTTCAGCACGATGCCGCTCGACGCGCCGTTCGACGACACCGACTGGAATGTCGCGTTGCCGAAGCCGATCGTCGTGTTGAGGACGTTGAGCGCGATGCCCGAACCGCTCGAGATCGTGTTGCCCGAGCCTTCCACGGAAATCGTGCCGCCGCCCGTGGCCTGGAAACCGGCGCCCGTGGTCGTCGACAGCACGAGGCCGCCGTTGGTGAACGCGATCGTCGAACCCGTATTGGTCGTGAGGTCGACCGCGTTCGCGGTCGTGCTCGCGAACGTCTTCGAAGCCCCCGAGAACGTGATCGTGCCGCCGCTGTTGGCGTTCGCGCGGACACCGCTGCCGACGCCGCTCGACGACAGGTTCCCGCTGAACGTCAGCGCGCCGCTCGTGCGCGTTCCGATGTCGAACAGGTGCCCGTTCGTGGTCTTGCCCACGCTGCCCGAGTAGATCGCGGTCAGACTGCCGCCGCTGACCAGCACGGCGGGACTGCCCGCGGCACTGGCCGACAGCGCGCCGTTGCCGAAATTCACTTCGCCACTGACGTTCGTCAACGCGATGTTGCCGTTGCCGCTGCTCGACGAGACACCTTCGAAGATCGAGCCCGCCACGAAACTTCCGTTGCTCAGCGCGAGCGCCTGCCCGCTGCCGCTGATCAGCACGCCGTCGCGCACGTTGAGCATTCCGAAGCCGTTGCCGCTGATCGACGGTCCGGTCGTGTTGCCGATCTCGAGTGCGCGCAGCGTGTTGCCGTTGCCGAGCGTGATGCCGGGCGTGGTGCCGGTGGTCGTCGTGATCACCGGACGCGCCTGACCGATCGCGGGACGCGCGACGCTGTTGGACGGCGGGAACAGGCCGAACTCGGCATCGAAGCCCGCGCCGGTGACGGAGTGCCCGATGACCCACACGCCGGCGGAAAGCGTCGCGCCGCCCGTGTGCGTGCCGCTGTACAGGAAGATCCGGTCGGTATTCGCGTTGGCGAGACCCGCGGCGGTCGCGAACGTCTGCAGCGGCCTCTGCAACGTGCCGGTGCCGCCCGGCGTGGCCGCGGGATCGACGAACCACACGCGCGGGCCCGACAGCGTGAACGTCATCGTCGCCGGAGCACTGCAGGCGACCGGGACGCCGTCGTCGCAGACCTGGTAGCTGAAGCTGTCCGTGCCCGACGACACGCCGGCCGGCGGATCGTAGGTGTACGCACCGGTCGCCGCTGTGATCGTGACGCGACCGCCTTGTGTCGTCGTCGTCGGGATCGATCCGCCGACCACGAACGTCGAACTGTCGGGATCGCTGATAGAGCCCGGTGCGAGCAGGTAACCGGTCGCACCGGCGGCCACGTCGATCGCGATGTGCGAATGGACCGGCAGCGCCGCGGGCGGCGTGACGACCGGTGCATCGTTGACAGGCGTGATCGTGATCGTGCTCGTCGCCGTGGCGCTTGCAGCCTCGCCGTCGCTGGCGACCCACGCCACGGTGCGCGGCGCGGTCGATGGATTCGACGAGGTGTTCGTGTAGGTCACGGAACGCAGCGCCGCCTGATAGGCCGCGACGCTCGCCGTGCCCGTCAGCGTCAGCGTGCCGGTGCCTGCATTGAACGACGCCGTCACGCCACCGCCCGAGCCTCCGCCGAGCACGTCCTGGCCGTTCGTGTAACCGGCGGTGATCTGCACGGTCGCACCGGCGAGCTGGGTGTCGTCGGCATCGGTCACGGTCAGCCCCGGCGCGATCGCGACCGCACCGCTGCCTTCGGTATAGGCCAGCGTGCCGCCCGCCATGACGACGGGCGCCTCGTTGAGGCGCTGCACGGTCACGGTCGTGGTCGCGGCTGCGCTGGCGAGATCGCCGTCGGTCGCGCTCCACGCGAGCGTGCGCGGTGCCGTGGTCGGCTGCGCGATCGTGTTGACATAGGTCACGCTGCGCAACGCGGCCTGATAGTTGGCGACACTGCTCGTGCCGGTCAGCACGAGCGTGCCGGTCGCGGCCGTGTAGCTGCCCGTGATGCCGTTGCCCGGCGTGAACGCGAGCACGTCCTCGGCGGCGACGAGACCGGCGGCGATCTGCACGGTCGCGCCTTCGAGGTCGGCGTCGTCGGGATCGGTCACTGTCAACGCCGGTGCGACGGCGACGGGCGCGCTGCCCTCGAGGTAGTCGACGTTGCCGGCCGCGGTGACCACGGGCGCGTCGTTGACGGCCGCGACGGTGATGGTGCTGCTTGCCGGCGTGCTCGTCGCACCGCCGGCGTCGGTCGCGGTCCAGGCGACCGTGCGCGGCAGCGTCGACGGATCGTCCGACGTGTTCGCATAGGTGACGGCACGCAGCGCGAGCTGGTAGTTCGCGACCGTGTCGGTGCCGGCCAGGGTCAGCGTGCCCGTGGCCGGGACGAACGTCGCGGTGATCGTCGCGGTGTTCACGAAGGCGAGCACATCCTCGCCCTCGACGCGGTTCGTGGTGATCTGCACGGTCGCGCCGGAAAGGTTCGTGCTGTCGACGTCGGTGACCGTGAGCGACGGATCGACCGGCGTCGCCGCATCGCCTTCGGTGAACGCGAGCGTGCCACCTGCGGTGACCACAGGTGCATCGTTGACCGCGGCGACCGTGACCGTGCTCGTGACGGGAACACTCGTCGCCGCACCGTCGTTGGCGACCCACGTGATCGTGCGCGCGGACGCCGAAGGATCACCCGACGTGTTCGCGTACGTCACCGCGCGCAACGCCGCCTGGTAGTTGCCCAGCGTATCGGTGCCCGTGAGCGCCATTGTGCCGCTGCCGGCATCGAACGTCGCGGTGATCGTGGCGGTGTTCGCGAACGCGAGCACGTCTTCGCCGTTCACGTAGTTGCCCGTGACCTGCACGCTCGCGCCGGCGAGCGTCGTGTTGTCCGGATCGGCGACCGTGATCGTCGCGTCGACCGGCGTCGGGGGATCGCCCTCTTCGTAGGCCAGCGTGCCGCCTGCGGTGAGCACGGGAGGATCGTTGACGGGAGTGATCGTGATCGTGCTCGTCGCCGTGGCGCTCGTGGCCTCGCCGTCGGTGACCGTCCACGCGATGGAACGCGGCGTGGTGGACGGGTTCGTCGACGTGTTCGCGTAGGTGACCGAACGCAGCGCCGCCTGGTAGGCCGCGAGGCTGGCCGTACCGGTCAGCGTCAGCACGCCGGTCGCGGGGTTGAAGCTCGCCGTGATGCCGCCGGCCGGCGTGGCGGCGAGGACATCCTGGCCGGTCGCGAAGCCCGCGGCGATCTGCACGCTCGCGCCGGCCAGGTCGGTATCGTCGGGATCGCTCACCGTGACGGCGGCGTCGATCACCGTCGCAGCGCTGCCCTCGGTGTAGGCGAGCGTGCCGCCTGCCGTGACGACCGGCGCTTCGTTGAGGCGCTGCACGGTCACGGTCGTGGTCGCCGGCGCGCTGGCGAGGTCGCCGTCGGTCGCAGTCCAGGAGAGCGTGCGCGGTGCCGTCGTCGGCAAGGCGATCGTGTTGACGTAGGTCACGCTGCGCAGGGCGGCCTGGTAATTCGCGACGCTGCTCGTGCCGGTCAGCACGAGCGTGCCGCTCGCCGCCGTGTAGCTGCCCGTGATGCCATTTCCGGCCGTGAACGCGAGCACGTCCTCCGCGACGACGAGGCCGGCGGCGATCTGCACCGTCGCGCCCTCGAGGTTCGCATCGTCCACATCGCCGACGGTCAGGAACGGCGCGGCCACGACCGGCGCGCTGCCCTCGAGGTAATCGACGTTGCCGAGCGCCGTGACGACCGGTGCATCGTTGACGGCCGTGATCGCGACCGTGCTCGCGGCGGGCTGGCTCGTGGCGCCGGCATCGTCGCTGGCGGTCCAGGTGATCGTACGCTGCAGCGTCGACGGATCCTGCGACGTGTTCGCATACGTGACCGTGCGCAGCGCGGCCTGGTAGTTCGCGACCGTATCGGTACCTGTCAGCGTGAGCGTGCCGGTGGCCGCGGCGTACGTGGCCGTGATCGTGGCCGTGTTCGCGAACGCGAGGAAGTCCTGGCTGTCGTCGTGGTTGGCGGATATGCGCACCGTCGCACCGGCGAGGTTCGCGCTGTCGACGTCGCTGACCGTAAGCAGCGGATCGAGCGCCGACGGGGCATCGCCTTCGGTATAGAGGAGCGTGCCACCTGCGCCGATGACCGGCGCATCGTTGACCGCGCCGACCGTGATCGTGCTCGTCACGGGCACACTCGTCGCCACGCCGTCGGTCGCGGTCCATGTGACCGTGCGCGGCAGCGCCGAGGGATTGCCCGACGTGTTCGCGTACGTGACCGCGCGCAGCGCAGCCTGATAATTCGCGAGCGTGTCGTTTCCGCTGAGCACCAGCGTGCCGGTGCCCGCGGTGAATGTCGCGGTGATCGTGGCCGTGTTCGCGAACGCGAGCACGTCCTCGCCGTTCACGTAGTTGGCCGTGAGCTGCACGCTCGCGCCGGTGAGCGTCGTGTTGTCGGGATCGGTGACCGTGACCGTCGTGTCGACCGGTGTCGCGGCGTCGCCTTCCTCGTAGGCCAACGTGGCGCCGGCAGTCAGCACGGGCGCGTCGTTAACCGCGGTGATCGTGATCGTGCCCGTGGCCGGTGCGCTGTCACCCCCCGCATCGCGTGCGATCCACGTGACCGTGCGCACGGCGGTCGACGGATCCTGCGAGGTGTTCTCGAAACGCACGTTGCGCAGCGCGGCCTGGTAGTTCGCGATCGTGTCGGTGCCGCTCAGCACGAGCGCACCGGTCGTCGGCGTGTAGACGCCCGTGATCGTCGGCGTGTTCACGAACGACAGCACATCGGCGCCCGACTGCAGGTTCGTCATGATCTGCACGGTCGCACCGACGAGATCGGTGCTGTCGGGATCGGTGACGGTCACGCCGGCATCGAGGATCGCCGGCGCGTCGCCCTCGGTCCACGCCAGCGTGCCGCCGGCCGTGACCACGGGCGGATCATCGACCGCATTCACGGTGACCGTGATCGTCTGCGGCGCGCTCTCGTCGACGCCACCGTTCGCGGTGCCGCCGTCGTCGCGCAGCACGACGGTGAGCGCCGCGGTGCCGTTCTCGCCGGCCGCGGGTGCCCAGCTCAGCACGCCGGCCGGGCTGATCGTCGGCGTGCCGTCGAACAGCGTCGGGTTGCCGTTCGCGGTGATCGCGAACGTGAGCACCTGACCTGACTCGTCGGTCGCGGTGACCGGTCCGGGACGGATGCCGGTCGCGACGGTCGCGGTCTGCGGGCCGGAACCTTCGTCGACCGCGGGCGGATCCTGCGGCGTGAATTCGGGTGCGTCGTTGACCGGCGTGATCGCCACGGCCGCCGTGGCCGGGATCGAGGTTCCCTGGCCGTCGCCGGCCGTGAACGTGAAGCTGTCGCTGCCGTTGCGGTCGGCATTCGGCGTGTAGGTGACCGTCGCGGTCGACGGCGAGGTCGACGTGACCGGCCCGAGCGTGCCCTGCGTCGGCGGCGTGGCGATCGCGAACACGAGCGCATCGCCTTCCGGATCGACGCCCGACAAGGTCAGCGTGACGGCGGTGTCCTCGAGCGTGGTCGCCGCCGTCGGCGTCGCGGTCGGCGGCGTGTTGCGCGTGTTGGTCACGTCGATGCGCATGAACACGCGGCCGTTCTCGATGGCGGCGAAGAACGCGCGCAGGTCGATGCCGGCCTCGCCGCTCGTCGCGTCGCCGGCCGCGTCGACCGCGAGCGGACCGACGCCGTTCCAGTCGCCGGTGAGGCCGTCGACCACGAAGTTCGCCGCGAGCGCGCCGCTGCTGCCGAGCAGCACGAGGCCGACGAGTCGCCACGCCGCCTTGAGTCGCCGCGCGCGGCGCGCACCGGCGAAGGCCATCAGGGTCGCGAGCAGCAGCACGGCCGGCCAGGCCAGCGTCGGGATCGCGATCGCCGGCAGGCCCACCACGATCGGACCACCGTCCGCGCCGGCGAGAAGGTCGTCGCTGCCGGATGCGCTGCGCGCGACGACCGCGACCGTGAAGCGCGCGGCCGTACCGACCTGGAGTTCACCGAGCGCGTCGGCGATCTCGACGGTGTCGGTGCCGGCGATGCCGTTGCCGACGCCGACCGGGTAGCCCGCACCGAGCGGGATGCCGGCGCCGAACGCGCCGCCGCTGCAGCGATGGCGCGTCATCGAGGTCACCTGCGGCGAGCTGCCACCGGCGACGACCACGTCGAGGCGCACCTCGCCTCCGCCCGCAGGCGCTTCGACGCAACCGGTCGCCGGGTTCGCGTCGGTATCGACGTAAACGGAATAGGTGTAGGTCTGGGCGATCGCGGGCAGCGACGCGGCCACGAGCAACGCGCTCAGCGCGCGGACGATCCATCGGCTCGACATGATGTTCCCCTTGTTTCACACCCTTCCCGACCGGCAGACCACCCTCCGCCGGGCCGACGGCGGGTCAGTGCCCGCCGTGAACATTGTGAAGAATAGTCTCGTGAAGCCGCTGCCGCCATCGATTCCTGCGGCGCCGGATCGCGCCGTTCGTCAGTCCGGCTTGCGCGGCAGTGCAGCATGCACGGGCGGTGTGACCGAACGTCCGTAGGCATCGCAGGTACCGAGCTCGCACAGCACACGGCGCAGGCCGGGCTGGGCCTGCACGACGAGGTGGAACAGCACGTTCTGTTCGAGCGAGCCGCGTACGGCCTCGGCACCGGGGCCACGTGCGAACACCGCGACGTCCTCGCCACCGTGCGTCTCGCTGGCCAGCGGCACGCCCGACTCCTGCTGGTAGTCCGGATGCGCGGTGTCGACGTCGTCGAGCGGATGGCGGTCGGGTCCTTGTGCGACGAAACGCTTGGGCTCGTGCGGGAAATGCTTGGGACCTTCGGGCTGCAGGTTCGAGGCACCGAGGTAGCCCGAGCCGTTCGCGTAGCCGAGCGTCGTGTAGGTGCGGCCCGTCGCATCGTGCGCGAGCTTGTCGCTCGGCGCCCCCTCGAACGACAGCCCGCGCACCTTGCCGAGGATCGGATTGCCGCGCACCGGGTAGCCCGCGATCGTGAGCGTGTGGCTGTGGTCGGCGGTGACGAGGATCAGCGTGTCGTCGACCGAGGTCATCTCCGCCGCGGCGCGCACCGCATCGGACAGCGCGACCGTCTCTGACAGCGCGCGGAACGCGTTGCTGCCGTGGTGGGCGTGGTCGATGCGGCCTCCCTCGACCATGAGGAAGTAGCCTTCGGGGTCGTCGCGCAACAACGTGATCGCCTTGCGCGTGAGCTCGGCCAGCGAGGGCTCGCCAGCGCCGTCGGCGACACGATCATGCTCGTAGCGCATGTGGTCGGGCTCGAACAGGCCGAGCACGCGGCCCTGCCGCGGCACCGGCAAGGCGTCGAACTGGGCCTGGTTCCAGACGTAGGTCGAGCCCGCCACGGCCGACCATTCGGCGACGAGGTCGCGACCGTCGCGGCGCTTGCCGCGCAGCGCCGGATACTCGGGATCGGGCGTCGTATCCGGCATGAACCACGCGCGTCCGCCGGCGAACGTCACGTCGATGCCGCGGCCGACGTCGTACCGGGCGAACTGGCGAGCGAGGTCGACGCAGCCTTCGGCCACGGCCGCCGCCGGCAGCGAGACGTCGGCCTCCCAGTTGCGATCGGGCGAGTGGCCGTAGGTCGCGGCAGGCGTGGCATGGGTCAGGCGCGCGGTCGAGACGACGCCGGTGGCGAGGCCGGCCGCGCTCGCAAGCTCGAGCGCGGTCACCGCCTCATTGCCGGCCAGCGTCGCGCAGTCGCGGCGCTGCGTGCGCTGGTTGACCGAGACGACGCCGAAGCGCGTCTTCACGCCGGTCATGATCGCGCTCATCGTGCCGGCCGAATCGGCGGTCTGCGCATCGACCTCGTAGGTGCGGCTCAACGCCGTATAGGGGAAATCCTCGAACGACAGGCGCGTCTCCTCGCCCGGGCGGCCTTGACGCTGGCCCGCGAGCACGCGCGCCGCGGCGATCGTCGAGATGCCCATGCCGTCGCCGAGGAACACGATCACGTTGCGGGCGCGCGGCGGCGCATCGCCGCGCTGCGCCGCGGCCGTCGCGGCGCCGGCGCGGTACCACCACTCGGGCGTCTCGCCGCCGGGGCGGGCGATCGACGGCACGTCGATCGGCGGTGCGGCCACGGTCGCTGCCGGGCGTGGCGCCGTTGCGCACGCGGCGAGACCGGCCACGCCGCAGGCGGCAAGCGCGAGGCGCGGGAAGAACGATGTCATCCGGAGGGTCCTCGATCACGGCACACCCGGATGGTGCGCCGCAGAAAAAGACGATTGTCACCCATCCGGCCGGTTTTCCGTACGCCTCCGCACACCCTCGTGATTCCGCGGGGTCCGGAAACGCTGCATGACCACCGTGCCACCCCGTCCCTGCATCCTGCCCGCGCGCCTGCACGCCCGATTCGGCGCGCACATGCGCGAGGCCGTGTACGCCTGCGTGGCGATGCCGGACGGCGGACATCTGCTCGGCGGCCGCTTCGGCGCGGCCGATGCTGGTGTGCCGGCATGGCTCGTGCGGCTCGGCGCCGACGACCGCCCGCACCGCCAACATCCCGCGAGCATGGATGGCGCGGTCTGCGCGATCGCGCTCGACGCGGTCGGCGGCGTGCTGATCGGCGGCCTGTTCGCGCACGTCGGCGACACGCCGCGGGCAGGCCTCGCGCGCCTGCATGCCGACGGCACGGTCGACGCCGCGTTCGATCCGGGCGTGGACGGCACCGTGCTCGCGCTCGCGACGCTGCCCGATGGCGCGATCCTCGTCGGCGGCGCGTTCACGCGCGTCGACGGCCACGCACGCCACAACCTCGCCTGCGTGACCGTCGAAGGACGCGTCGATGCACGCTTCGCCATCGGCGCCGATGCGTGGATCGACCGCATCACCGTGCAGCGCGAAGGCCAGGTCATCGTCGCGGGCGGCTTCGCCTCGTTCGGCGGCCTGCCGCGCGAACGCATCGCGCGCCTCGACCGCCACGGTCGCGTCGAGTCGCTGTTCGATCCGAACGGACGCGCGTGGATCCCACGCCGCCCGCTGCGCTCGTCACCGGCCTCGCCCGCCCTGCATCGCATCGATCGCCGCGAAGGCACGCGCTGAGCACACGCCACCGCCTGCCATATCGATATGGCAGGCGGGCATGGGCCCGTGCCGCCGGCGCGACGCATGATCGGGAACTCGCCCGCCCGGAGCCCGCCGATGTCCCGCCTCGCCACGCTGTTCGCCGTCACCTGCGCGCTCGCCAACCTCGCCACGACGGCCCACGCGGCGCCAGCCACCAAGCCCGCCGAGGCGACCGTGACCGTGCTCTACGACGCGTTCGGCAAGGACGCGGGCACGCACAAGGACTGGGGCTACGCGGCACTGGTCGAGT
The DNA here is from genome assembly GCF_051987395.1 of Dokdonella aquatica. Lineage (NCBI taxonomy): Bacteria > Pseudomonadati > Pseudomonadota > Gammaproteobacteria > Lysobacterales > Rhodanobacteraceae > Dokdonella > Dokdonella aquatica. The sequence continues at coordinate 852,638 of NZ_CP197094.1, forward strand.
ACGGCGACACGCGCATCCTGTTCGACACCGGCAACGATCCCGAGGTGTTCCGCCGCAACGTCGAGGCCAGGAAGGTCGACCTCGCGAAGCTCGATTTCGTCGTCATGTCGCATCGCCACGGCGACCACATGGGCGGCATGAATCATCTGCTCGCGGTCAATCCGAAGGTGAAGATCTACGCGCCGAAGGAAGGCTTCGGCGTCTACGGCGGCGACCTGCCCGCCACGTTCTACCGCCGCGATGCGTCGCTGCCGGCCGAGCAGCGCTACTTCGACGGTGCCCCGCCCGAGACGCTGCGCTTCGGCTCGGCGTGGCCGAAGGCCAACATCGCGCTCGTCGACAAGACGATCGAGGTCGCGCCGGGCGTGCACCTGATCGCGCTCGTGTCCGACAAGACCGGCACGCTCGAGCTGCGCGAGCTCTCGCTCGCCCTGGAGACGACGAACGGCACCGTGCTCGTCGTCGGCTGCTCGCACCCGGGCCTGGACCGCATCGTCGAGGCCGCGACCGCGATCGACCCGCGCATCCAGCTCATCGCGGGCGGCTTCCACCTCGTGGTCGCCGACGACGCCGCGATCGGCGCGCTCGCGACCGCGCTCGACCAACGCTTCAAGGTGAAGTACCTCGCGCCGGGACACTGCACGGGCGAGCCCGCGTTCGCGGCGTTCCGCAAGGCTTTCGGCGAACGCTTCCTCTACGCCGGGCTCGGCTCGCGCATCGTCGCAGGCGCCACGCCACGTGCGTCGGCCGCCGTCATCGACGACGCCGACCTGCGCGACTACCGCGCCGCGCTCGCACTGCGTGGCGGCGACGACCACCACGACCACGGCGAGCTCGCCGTGCACTGAGTCACGCTCCGCCGTCGTACCAAGGTACGACGGCGGCCGCGCGACGCGGCGACTACGCTGGCCCGGGCCAGCCCTTCGGGGCACCTCGGGAGGAAGCATCATGCGTACCGTCTCGCGCGCGCTCGCCGCGCTCTGCCTCGCCGGCACGGGCCTCGCCCACGCCGCCTGCGTCGACAACGTCGTGCTCGTGCACGGCAACACGGGCAGCCCCTCGGATTTCGTCAACACGACCAACACGCTGATCGCGCGCGGCTACACGTCCGCGCAGATCATCCGCCCGTCGTGGGGCACCTCGTGCGCGGCCTGCAACGACCACCTCGGCAGCGAGGAGACGCCGGTCGAGAACGCGCTGATCGACGCGATCGCCTCGTCGTGCACGGGCCGCATCGACGTGATCGGCCACTCGATGGGCGCGACGCTGGCCGCGCGCGTGATCGACCGCCTCGGCATGAAGGCGTACGTCGACAGCTTCGTCGGCATCGCCGGCGCGTTCCGCGGCCTGCGCAGCTGCGGCACCTATCCGTACAACGTCTGGACCAGCACCTGCGGCGCCTGGGGCCTGTCGGTCAACAGCCCGTTCGTCAACGGCATCGCGGGCAAGCGCTTCGGCGCGCGCGTGCACTCGATCAAGTCCTACTACGACGAGATCGTCTGCGCGACCGGCGTGTGCACGGTCGCCGGCGTGCACGCCTCGTCGATCGCGGGCGAGGACACGAGCACCACGTACACCTGGGGCCACTTCGGCCTGCTCTGGTACACGTCGACTAAGCAGGCCGACCTGATCCAGTAGCGCGGGCTCAGACCAGCTTGCTCCAGCGCATCTCGGCGACGCCCGCCGGCGGCGTGAAGGCGTCGGCGCGCGCCTCGGGCCAGAACCGCTGGAACACCGCGTGCTCCGGCACACCGTCGAGCAGCTCGCCGGGGCGCACGAACGGGTACAGCACCGCGAGGGAACGCACCTCGTTGCCCGACACGCGACGGATGATGTGCTCGGGACCGAGCTCGCCGGGATGGCGCAGGCCGGCCGCCGCGACGAGCTCGCGTAGCGCGCGCAGCGTGTTCTGCTGGAAGTTCTTCACGCGCTCGGCCTTGTCGGGCACGTCGAGCGCGCGCCAGCGCTTGGCATCCTGCGTCGCGATGCCGGTCGGGCAGTGGTCGGTGTGGCAGGTCTGCGACTGGATGCAGCCGAGCGCGAACATGAAGCCGCGCGCGGCGTTGCACCAGTCGGCACCGAGCGCGAGCGTGCGCGCGACGTCGAAACCCGTGATGATCTTGCCGGCCGCGCCGATGCGTACCTCGTCGCGCAGGCCGAGCCCGACCAGCGTGTTGTGCACGAGCAGCAACGCCTCGCGCAGCGGCGCGCCGACGTGGTCGGCGAACTCCATCGGCGCCGCACCGGTGCCGCCCTCGCCGCCGTCGACCACGATGAAGTCGGGTCGGATGCCGGTCGTGAGCATGGCCTTGGCGATGCCGAACCATTCCCAGGGATGGCCGATCGCGAGCTTGAAGCCGGTCGGCTTGCCACCCGACAGCGTGCGCAGGCGGGCGATGAAGCGCAGCAGGCCTTCCGGCGTGTCGAACGCCGAATGGCGCGCGGGCGAGATGCAGTCCTCGCCCTCGGGCACGCCGCGCGTCAGCGCGATCTCGCGCGTGACCTTGGCCCCGGGCAGCATGCCGCCGTGGCCGGGCTTGGCGCCTTGCGAGAGCTTGAGCTCGATCATGCGCACCTGCGGCAGCACGGCGCGTTCGACGAAGCGCTCCTCGCTGAACACGCCGGCGCGTTCGCAGGCACCGAAATAGCCCGAACCGAGCTCCCAGACGACGTCGCCGCCCATCTCGCGGTGGTACGGCGACAGCGAGCCTTCGCCGGTGTCGTGGTAGAAGCCGCCGCGCCGCGCACCTTCGTTGAGTGCGCGGATCGCGTTCGGCGACAGCGAGCCGAAGCTCATCGCCGAGATGTTGAACACGCTCGCCGAGTACGGCTGCGTGCAGTCGGGCCCGCCGACCGGCACGCGGAAATCGTGGTGCTCGATCTCGGTCGGCATCATCGAGTGGTTGATCCACTCGTAGTTGGCCGCGTAGACGTTGCGCTCGGTGCCGAACGGACGCGTCTCGAGCGCAAGCTTGGCGCGCTGGTACACGATCGCGCGCTGGTCGTGCGAGAACGGCACCTCGTCGTCGTCGGCCTCGACGACGTACTGGCGCATCATCGGCCTGATCGTCTCGAAGAAATACCGCACGTGGGCGAGGATCGGGAAGTTGCGCGGCAGCGTGCGGCGCGTCTGCGCGATGTCGGTGACACCGACGACCGTGAGGAAGCCGCTCGCGAACGCGAGCACGCGCCACGCCCAGCCGTCGTTCCACAGCACGAGCGAGGCGACGAACGCGATCACGACGGCGGCGAAGAACCAGTAGCGCGTCGGCAGCGGAGACTTCAAGGCTGGCGTCCTTCCGGGGCGGGCATTCCCGAGCATAGCGCAGCCGCGCGAAGCAGCCGGCGGCGCGGGTGCCGGCCTCCCGTCATCAAGCGCTCAGGACGCGCGGCATCGCTTGCTTCGACGTCGCCGAAGACCGCGGCGGGGCACCACCAACTGTCGGACGGCGACGCGTCGAACAGATGCAGCGTGGCGACGATCAGCCCTTGCCGGCGTTCGCCGCCGGAGGCGGACGCCGTTGCAGCGCCATCGCCTTGAGCGCGTTGAGCGCCTCGCTGAGCGCGTAGTCGCGCGGCGCTTCGCTGCGCACGAGCGGCGTCGTCACGGGTGGCGTCGCGCCCGGGGTCTCGTTGTCGCCGCGCAGATGGTTGCGCAGGTCGCGCTCGCTCGCGATCGGGTAGGGATCACGGTCGCTCTCGGTGAGCTGCAGGTCGGCGAGCTCGATGTCGGGCGCGATGCCGGCAGCCTGGATCGAGACGCCGCTCGGCGTGTAGTAGCGCGCCGTCGTGAGCTTGATCGCATGCTGCTCGTCGAGCGAGAGCACCGTCTGCACCGAGCCCTTGCCGAAGCTGCGGCGCCCCATGAGCAGCGCGCGGTGGTTGTCCTTGAGCGCACCGGCGACGATCTCGGCGGCCGAGGCCGAACCCTGGTCGATCAGCACAACGATCGGCGCGCCGTTGAGGGCATCGCCCGGCGTCGCGCGGAACGCCATTTCGGCCTCCTTGACGCGCCCGCGCGTGGTCACGATCGTGCCGCTGTCGAGCAGCGTGTCGCTGACCTCGACGGCCGCCGTGAGCAGTCCACCCGGGTTGCTGCGCAGGTCGATGACGGCCCCCGCGAGCGGCTTGCCGTTCTCCTTCTGCAGGCGGTCGATGCGCCGGCGCAGTTCGCTGCCGGTCTCCTGCTGGAACTGGCTGATGCGCAGGTAGGCGTAACCGGGATCGAGCAGGCGGCCACGCACGCTGACGACGCGGATCGTCTCGCGCTTGAGCTTGAACTCCTGCGGGCCGCTGACGCCTTCGCGCAGGATCGACAGCGTCACCTCGCTGCCGGGCTTGCCGCGCAGCAGGTCGACCGCCTCGTTAACGTTCTCGCCCTGCACGACCGTGTTGTCGATGCGCAGGATCGTGTCGCCGGGCTTGATGCCGGCGCGCGCGGCCGGCGTGTCGTCGATCGGCGAGACCACGCGCAGCGTGCCGTCGAGCGTGGTCACTTCGATGCCGAGGCCCTGGTAACTGCCGCTGGTGTCCTCGCTGAGCTGGTCGAGCGCAGTCGACTCGAGGTACTCGCTGTGCGGATCGAGTCCGACCAGCATGCCGCGGATCGCCGCCTGCATGAGCGCCTTGTCGTCGACATCCTCGACATAGGCCTGCTTGACCAGACTCATGACCGCCGTGAACGTGCGCACGTCCTCGAGGCTGATCTGGCCCGTGGACGGCACACCTGCCGGCAATGGCGTGGACGTCTCGCCAGTGGCCGCCTCTGCCTCGTCGGCCTCGACCTGAAGCGCTGCAGGCGGATCGGCCGCGTGCACGGCTCCGGCGAACGTGGCGAGAAGGACGAGCAGGCGGCGACGCGGAAAACGGGACATCGGGGGCACCTCGGCAGGATCGCGCCGATCATAGCGCGGTTGGCGGAACGGCCCCGGAAGGCGCGTGCCGAACCGCGTCAGACCGTCATGCGCACGATCGGTTCGCGATCAGCGTGCGCGCAGCCACGGTTTCGGGTCGATCGGCTGGCCCTGGCGACGCAGCTCAAAGTACAGCGCAGGCGTCGACTGGCCGCCGGTCGCGCCGGCCTGGGCGATCGACTCGTCGGGGGCGACCCAGTCGCCGACGTCCTTGAGCAGGGCCTGGTTGTAGCCGTACAGGCTCATGTAACCGTCGCCGTGGTCTACGATGAGCAGCAGGCCGTAGCCCTTGAGCCAGTCCGCGTAGGCGACGCGGCCGTGGCCGACCGCGCGCACGTCGCTGCCGGCTTCGGCACCGATGAGCAGGCCCGACAGGCGCCGGCCCGACGCATCGCGTCCGCCGAAGCCCGCGACGAGCCTGCCGGCGGCCGGCCAGCCCATCGCACCACGGCGGCTCGCGAACGGTGCCGAACCATCGAGCTGGCGCGGGATGTCGGCGAACACGTCACGCAGGCGCTCGATGAGGTCGAGCAGGCCCTTCTCGTCCTTGCCGAGCGTGGCGAGACGCGCCTGCTGGTCCTTGACGCGCGTTTCGAGATCGGCGAGCAGCGTGGCACGCTCGCCACGCTCGCGCTCGAGATCGGCGACCCGCGCCTGCTGCTCGGCCCGCGTCGCGTTGAGGTCGGCGTTCTTGGCCTCGATCGCGGTCTGCACGTCGGCGAGCGCGCGCAGGTCGGCGAGCAGGCCGTCGATGCGCTCGACGCGCGCACGCTGGAAATAGCGGTGGTAGGCCATGACGCGCGCGATGCGGCCGACGTCCTCCTGCTGCAGCAGCAGCTTGAGTTCCTCGTCGTGGCCGAGCGCGTAGGCCGAGCGCAGTAGGGCCGCGAGCGCCTCGCGCTGCGTGCCGAGCGCCTTGGTCAGCGTCGAGCGTTGCGCCTCGAGCCCGGCGAGTTCTTCCTGCTGGCCGCCGAGGCGCGCATCGAGTGCGCGCAGCTCGCCGATCGCGGCGGCGATCGCGGTCTCGTGCGTACGCAGCGCGCGCGTGGCCTCGTCGCGCTCGCCGGTGGTGCCGCGCTGCTGCTCCGTGAGCTCGCGGATCTGCGCGCGCAGCGTCTCGAGCTTGCCGCGCGCGACCTGCTCCTCGGCGGCGCGCTTCGCGGCATCCTCGGGCTGCGCCTGCGCGGTCGCGACGAAGAGCGACAGCGCACAGGCGAGGAACACGCGCATCAGGCGAGGAACTCGACCAGGTTGCGGCCCGTCATCTCGACGGGTTGCGGCAGGCCCATCAGCGCGAGCGCGCTCGGTGCGAGGTCACGCAGTGCGCCGGGTTGGAGCTTGGCGGGGCGACCGACGTAGACCAGCGGCACGGGACCGACCGTATGCTGGGTGTGCGCGACACCGTCACCGTCGAGCATCTGTTCGAGGTTGCCGTGGTCGGCACTGATCAGCATCTCGCCGCCGCTCTCGCGGATCGCCGCGACGATGCGCCCGAGCGCGATGTCGATCGCCTCGACCGCCTTGATCGCGGCGGCCTCGATGCCGCTGTGGCCGACCATGTCGGCATTGGCGACGTTGCAGGCGATGAAATCGAAGCGCCCGCCGCGGATCGCCTCGACGAGGCGGTCGGTGAGTTCGGGCAGGCTCATCTCGGGCTGCAGGTCGTAGGTCGCGACCTTCGGGCTCGGCACGAGGATGCGCTCCTCGCGGTCGAACGGTGCCTCGCGCCCGCCCGAGAAGAAGAACGTCACGTGGGCGTACTTCTCGGTTTCGGCGATGCGCAGCTGGCTCAGGCCGAGCGAAGCGAGGTATTCGCCGAGTGTGTTGGCCATCGACTGTGCGCCCCATGCGATCGCGCTGACCGGCAGGTCGGCGGCGTACTCGGTCAGCGACACGAACGCCGACAGCGCGATCGCACGCGAGCGCGCGAAGCCGTCGAACGCGGCGTCGACGAACACGCGCGTGAGCTGGCGTGCGCGGTCGGCGCGGAAGTTCATGAACACCACCGCATCGCCGTCGGCGATGCGCGCGCCGTCGCCGATCACGGTCGGCAACACGAACTCGTCGTTCTCGCCGCGCACGTAGGCCGCGTCGAGCGCGGCACGCGCGCTCGTCGCGACGTGGTCGGCGCGCGCCTCGGCGATCGCGTCGTAGGCCTTCTGCACGCGATCCCAGCGCTGGTCGCGGTCCATCGCGTAGTAGCGGCCGCTGACGCTCGCGACGAAGGCACCCGGCGTGGTCGCGCACAAGGCTTCGAGTGCGTCGATCGATGCGCCGGCGCTGCGCGGCGGCGTGTCGCGGCCATCGAGGAACGCGTGCACGGCAATGCGCGGCACGCCACGCGCGGCGGCGAGCGCGATCATCGCGTGCACGTGCGCCTCGTGGCTGTGCACGCCGCCCGGCGAGAGCAGGCCGAACAGGTGCAGCGTGCCGCCGCGCGTGACCGCGGCATCGCAGGCCGAGACGAGCGCCGCATTCGAGGCGAAGCTGCCGTCGGCGATCGCCGCGTCGATGCGCGTGAGGTCCTGGTAGACGATGCGGCCCGAGCCGATGTTCATGTGGCCGACTTCGGAGTTGCCCATCTGCCCGTCCGGCAGGCCCACGGCGAGGCCGTGCGTCTCGACCAGCGTGTGCGGGCACTCGTCGAGCAGGCGGCGCCAGTTCGGGCAGTCGGCCTTGGCGATCGCGTTGTGCTCGTGTGCCTCGCGATGGCCCCAGCCATCGAGGATGAGCAGCAGGACGGGCTTGGGTCGGGACATCGGCGGGCAGGTCTCGGCGGGAAACGACGCGGCATGGTAGCGGAAGCGTCGCCGGGCGCTTAAACGGTTTCGCCTCCCGCCGCATCCCATGCCGCACGACCCCCAAGGAGACCGACCATGCTGCGCCCCCTCTGCCTCGCCCTCGCCCTCGCCCTCGCCCTCGCCTTCACCGCCGCCTCAGCCCATGCCGCCGACGACATCAGCAAGGTCAACGGCGCGATCCGCGTCGAGGCCGGCCAGGAAGCCGGTGACGTCGACACCGTCAACGGCGCGATCCGCATCGGCGAGAACGCGCGCGTGCGCAAGGTCTCCACGGTCAACGGCGCGATCGACATCGAGTCCGGCGTGACGCTGGAAGCCGTCGAGACCGTCAACGGGCGCATCGCGATCGGTGCGCGCGTGCAGGTCGCCGGCGATGCCGAGACCGTCAACGGTGCACTGACGCTGCGCGAAGGCAGCGACCTCGCCGGCAAGGCCTCGACCGTCAACGGCGTGGTCCGCCTCGAGTCGGCACGCGTAGGCGGCGGCATCGAGACCGTCAACGGCGACATCGAGATCGGCGAGGGTTCGCGCGTCGAGCGCGGCATCCTCGTCGAGAAGCCGAGCGGCTGGTCGTTCGGCAAGCCCAAGCTGCCGCGCGTCGTGATCGGCCCGAATGCGGTCGTCGAAGGCACGCTCGAGTTCCGCCGCGAGGTCGAGCTGTTCGTGAGCGACACCGCGCGCGTCGGCGAGATCAAGGGCGCCACCGCGAAGCGCTTCAGCGGCACCTCGCCGTAACGCGGGCGATGCCTCGCGCCGGCGCCTGCTTCGTGCAGTGCGCCGGCGCTGCGACGTGAACGCAAGGTTCACCTCGCCGAACCTCCCCTGAATTCGGTTCAGGTTCACTGCAGCGGTGGAATCGTGGTGCCGACACACCACCGACGTTCCACGCCGCGCGGCCCGCCGCGCACCTGCAGGAGAACCCACCCATGACCCGTTACCTGTTGCTGCTGCTCGTCGCGACCTGCAGCGCCTCGGCGTTCGCCGCCGACCGCAAGGACGCCGAGATCGCCCTCGCCCAGGCCGAGACGGCCGTCCAGGCGGCCGAACGCGCCGACGCGGGCGCCGCCGCGGCACCCGACTATGCGTCGGCACGCGACAACCTCGTCGCCGCACGCGGCGCGCTCGAGCGCCGCAACTGGACCGACAGCGCGATGAATGCGGAAAAGGCCAAGGCCGACGCCGACCTCGCCGCCTCGCGTGCCCGCCAGGCACGCGCCGAATCCGCCACCGCCGAGATCGACGCGAGCGTGCAGACGCTGCGCCGCGAACTCGCCCGCCCGGGAGTCTGAGCCATGAACACCGTCATCCGCCGCGCCACCCCGCTGCTCGCCGTCGCCCTGCTCGCTGCGTGCGCCTCGACGCCGAAGGGACCGCCGCCCGAGATCGTGCGCCTGCAGGACGAGGTCACGCGCCTGCGCTCGGATCCCGCGATCGCGCCCAATGCGGTCGAGGAGATCGGCCGCGCCGACGCCGCGGTGTCGCTGCTCGCCGCCGAGCATCGCCAGCTCAAGGAGCCGATGTTCCGCCACGGCATCTACATCGCCGACCGCCTCGTGCAGACCGCCGAAGCCAATGGCCTGGCACGCTACGCCGAGACACGCGGCAAGGAACTCGGCATCGAGCGTGACCGCCTGCTCGTCGACGTGCGCGCCCGCGAAGCGGCCGATGCACGCCTCGCCGCGAACTCGGCGCTCGCGACGGCCGAATCGGAGCGCCGCGCCGCCGAACTCGCACGTGCGGATGCTCTCGCCGCGCGCAGCGAGCTCGAGACCATGCGCAGCAAGCTCACCGAGCTCGAGACCAAGCAGACCGAACGCGGCCTCGTCGTCACGCTCGGCGACGTGCTGTTCGAGGTCAACCGCTCCGAGCTCAAGCCCGGCGCCGCGCGCTCGCTCGACCAGCTCGCCGCCGCGCTGCGCGAGGATCCGCAGGCCAGCGTGAGCATCGAGGGCCACACCGATTCGACGGGCAACCACGCCTACAACATCGACCTGTCGGCGCGCCGCGCCAACACCGTGCGCAATTACCTCGTGAGCCAGGGCATTCCCGATGCACGCCTGCGCACGCGCGGCCTCGGCCCCGACTACCCGGTCGCGAGCAACGGCAACGAAGCCGGTCGCCAGCAGAACCGTCGCGTCGAGGTGATCGTGAGTTCCGGTCTGGCACAGCGCTGAAGCGCGGTGCCGCAGGGGGATGCCCGTCAGGCGGCGACGCCGGGCGGGCATTTTCATGTGCCGTATCGTGACTTGCGGCCTTGCGCGCGATCGCACGGCGCGGACTAGAATCGGCGTTCCCCTCGCCCGGAGACCGCCCATGGTTCGACTCGCCCTCGTCAGCGCGATCGCGCTCGCCCTCGCCGCCTGCGGCAAGCAGGAGGCCGAAGCGCCCGCTGCGCCGGCGACGCCACCCGCGGCCCCCGTCGCGACGAAGCCCGCTCCGGTCGTGCCGACCTCGGAAGGCCGCTTCTCGCCCGAGATCAAGGCCGAGGATTTCGCCGCACGCGTCAAGACGCTGTCCTCGGACGAGTTCGAAGGCCGCAAGCCCGGCACGCTCGGCGAGCGTGCGACCACCGCCTACATCAAGGATCAGTTCGAGCGCGCCGGCCTCAAGCCCGGCAACAAGGGCAGCTGGTTCCAGACCGTGCCGATGCAGACGACCACGCTGCTGGACGCCGACAAGGTCGCCATCGAGGTCGCCGGCGGCAAGGGCAACGAGAGCTTCTCGCTGACCGGCGACGCCGTCGTCGGCACGCTCGACGGCAGCACCGACGTCGAGCTCAAGGCGTCCGACATCGTCTTCGTCGGCTACGGCGTCAACGCTCCCGACTGGAACGACTACGCCGGCCTCGACGTCAAGGGCAAGACGGTCATCGTGCTCGTCAACGATCCGGGCTGGGGGAACCAGGATGCGGAACTGTTCAAGGGCAAGGCACTGACCTACTACGGCCGCTGGACCTACAAGTACGAGGAAGCCGCACGTCAAGGTGCCGCCGCCGCATTCATCGTGCACGAGGATGCCGGCGCCGGTTACCCGTTCGGCGTCGTGCAGAGCGGCTGGAACGGACCGCGCCAGTCGCTGCCGCCGAGCGAGGATCCCGCGCCGAAACTCAAGACCGCAGGCTGGTTCACCGAAGCCGCGGCGACGCGCCTGTTCGCGAGCTCCGGCCTCGACTTCGCTGCGCTCAAGAAGAGCGCCGACGTGCGCGGTTTCAAGCCGACCGCGCTCGACGCGAAGCTCTCGGTGAGCTTCAAGAGCCGTGTCGACACGAGCAGCTCCGAGAACGTCGTCGCGATGATCCCGGGCAGCGAGCGTCCCGACGAGGCGATCGTCTACACCGCGCACTGGGACCACCTCGGCAAGGACGAATCCCTGCAGGGCGACCAGGTCTACAACGGTGCGATCGACAACGCGACCGGCGTGGCCGGCATCATCGAGATCGCCGAGGCGTTCGCGAAGCAGGAACCCGCGCCGAAGCGCTCGGTCGTGTTCACGGCGGTGACGCTCGAGGAATCGGGCCTGCTCGGCGCCCAGTACTTCGTCGCGCACTCGCCGTTCGCGCTCGACAAGATCGCCGCCAACATCAACCTCGACGCGCTGCCGGTCGACGGCCCGACCAAAAACGTCACCGTGATCGGCCTCGGCCAGTCCGAGCTCGACGGCTACATCGAGGAGGTCGCGAAGGCGCAGGGCCGCGTCATCGGCGGTGACGAGGAACCCGAGAAGGGCTTCTTCTTCCGCTCCGATCACGTCAACTTCGCGCGCGCCGGCATCCCCGCGCTTTACGCGTCGGGCGGCCTCGACCTCGTCGAGGGTGGCGAGGCGGCCGGTCGCGCCGCGGCCGAGGACTACACGCGCAACCGCTACCACAAGCCCGGCGACAACTACGATCCGAACTGGGATTACCGCGGTACCGTGCAGGACCTCGAGGCGCTCTACGCGGTGGGCCGCAAGCTTGCCGACGAGGCCACGTTCCCGCAGTGGAAGCCCGGCGCCGACTTCGCGCGTCCCGCGAAGAAGTGACCGACATCCGCCGACGCGGCGTGCCCCGGCACGTCGCGTCGTCACCTGAGAGCCGGCCCGGCAGGATCGTCCGTGCCGGCGAGGGCAGCCCTTCGTGACGGACCCGCATGCGGTCGCGTTCACGGTGCGCTACCGCCTTCGCGAATACCTAGCCTTCGTGGTCGAGCATGCGTTCGACGTCGATCCCGAGCTGCGCGCCGCGGGTCGATGGAAGCGCGTGCAGGCGCGCGTGCTCATGGTCGTCGTCGCGACGTTCGCGTTCGCGATCAAGTCGTTGCGCCTGGGTCGTTGCACGTTCGTCATCGACGCGCGCGGCCTGACACGCGGATCACGGCTCGGCACCGCATCGGTGCCGTGGGCACGCGTGAAGGCCTTGCACGCGTACCGACCCGGCTTCCTGCTCGAGCTCGCGGAAGGCGCCGTACCCTTGCCGTACCGTGCTTTCGACGCCGTGGACCGCGAGCGCATCCGCGCGTTCGCGGCGGCGGGAATCCCGGTGCGCGTGGACGCGGCGTCATCCTGACGGAGCACTCCCGGCTGGCTTCGCGTTCAGCGCCCGTAGGCGACCATCGCCGGAATCGCCCTGCCGGACCGCCCCATGCGCCGCACGACGCGCTTCCCCTCACTTGCTTTCCTGATCGGCGCGCTCGGCGTGGTCGCCGCCTGCGCCGACTCCGCGCGCACGTCGGGCACCGCGCAGTCGGCACCGCCGCATCACGCCGCCCCGGCCTCGTGCGACGCCGCGCGCGTGGCGTGGACGACGGGCGAACGCATCGGCGAGGCGCTGACGGACAAGGCGCAGCGTGACAGCGGCGCACACCTCGTGCGCGTGATCCGTCCGGGCCAGGCCGTGACGAAGGACTTCAGCCCCGACCGCCTCAATCTCGATCTCGACGCCGACGACAAGGTCGTGCGCGCGCATTGCGGCTGAGGCCGCTCCACCCCGCGTCAACCGCGCTTCGACGACCCTTTCGCCGCACCGCGCGAGCGCAGCACACGCAGCGCGAGCGCCTCGAGCTGGCGCGCGCCACGCGCACCGGCACCGGCATACCGATGCAGGCGGCCGTCCCGCCAGGCCTCGAAGACGCGCGGATCGATGTAGGACGCGCGGCACACGGCCGGCGTGTTGCGCAGCGATGCGGCGACATCGCGCACGACCTGGTTGACGACACGCGTGACCGCGCGCTCGCTCTCCGGAACGGGCTCGCCGGCCAGGCGCGCGACCGCGTGCAGCGTGCCGCCCCAGGTGCGGAAGTCCTTGGCCGTGAAGCCCTCGCCCATCGCCTCGTGCATGTAGGCGTTGACCATGCCCGAGTCGATGCCCTGGCGACCGCCATCGTCGTCGAGGTACTGGAACAGCTGCTGGCCGGGAAGCTGCTGGCAACGGCGCACGATGCGCGCCAGCCGTTCGTCGTCGACCGTGACCGCGTGCTCGAGCCCGCTCTTGCCCTTGAAGCTCAGCGACACGCGACCGCCGCGCACGAAGTCGACATGGCGTGCACGCAGCGTGGTCAGGCCGAACGAGCGGTTGTCGCGTGCGTACTGCTCGTTGCCGACACGCACGAGCGTGCCGGCGAGCAGCGCGACGACGACCGCGAGTACCTTGTCGCGCGGCAGGCCCGGCAGCGCGAGATCACGGCGCAACCGCCTGCGCAGGCGCGGCAAGGCCTCGCCGAACGCGACCAGCCGCGCGAACTTGTCGGCGTCGCGGCGCAGGCGCCAGCGCGCGTGGTAGCGGTATTGCTTGCGCTCGCGCGCGTCGCGCCCGGTCGCCTGCAGGTGGCCGCGCGCATCGGGACAGATCCACACCTGCGTATAGGCGGGTGGCACCGCGAGCGAGCGGATACGCGCGAGTTCGTCGGCATCGGTGATGCGCCGACCGTCGATGCCCAGGTAGGTGAAGCCACTGCCGGCGCGGCGTCGTCGGATGCCCGGTGCCGTGTCGAGCACATAGACGAGGCCGGCGCGCCGCGCGAGCTTCGCCTCTTCGGGCGGCGGCGGCACGGGAACGGGCGAACGCGGCGTCGTGGGCATGCGCGCAGCGTGCCGCGGCGCGCATGAACGCGGGGAGGCCATGGCACCTGCATGCCACGGCCGTTCACGCCCGCGCCAGACTCGCCGGCGCGGGCCCGTGCATCACGGCGTGACGGGGGCGTCGCGCAGGTGCTTGTCGAGGAAGGCCAGCATCGCGCCGTAGCCGGCGATCTGGTTCTTCTTCTTGGTGAAACCGTGGCCCTCGTCGTCGAACACGACGTACTCGACCGGCACGCCGTTCTTCTTCACGGCTTCGACGATCTCGTCGGACTCCGCGAGGATCACGCGCGGATCGTTCTTGCCCTGAAGGACCAGCAGCGGACGCTTGATCTTGTCGGCGTGGAACAGCGGCGAGATCTCGATCAGGAAGTCCTTCTGCGTCTCCGGATTGCCGATCTCCTGGTAGAGCGCCTCGCGCATGCTCTCCCAGTACGGCGGAATGCTCTCGAGCGTGCGCACCCAGTTGCTGACGCCGAACACGTCGACGCCGACCTTGAACACGTCGGGCTGGAACGCGAGCGCGGCCAGCGTCATGTAGCCACCGTAGCTGCCGCCGGCGATGCCGATGCGGTCGGCGTCGACGTAGTCGAGCGACTGCAGGTACTTCTTCGCCTCGACGCAGTCCCACAGCGGCTCGCGGCCGTGCTTGCCGTCGTCGGCGGCGAAGAACGTCTTGCCGTAGCCCGAGCTGCCGCGGTTGTTGATGCCGAGCACGACGTAGCCGTTGTTGGCGAGGTATTGCATGACCGGGTTGTAGGCCCGCGTGGTCTGGCCGCCCGGACCGCCGTGCACCCACACGATCGCCGGGCGCTTGTTCGTCGCACTGGCCTGGTGCGGCTTCCACAGGATGTTCGGGATCTCGAGGCCGTCGAAGCTCTTGAAGCGCACGACGCTCGAGTCGACGAGGTCGGTCGGGGCGATCTTCGCGCTGAGGTTGGTCGTCAGGCGGCGCGCCTCGGGCTGGCCGAACTCGACGAGGTAGAGGTCGCTGGGCTGGCGGTCGCCGTTGAGGAACAGCGCCGCGCGCGACTCGGAGCGAGCGATCACGACGCCGCGGATCTCGCCGGCCGGCAGGGTCGGCAGCGTGACCTTGTCGCCGCTCGCCGCGTCACGCACTTCCAGGCGCGTGCTGCCGTCGGCGTTGATCGCGACGACGCGGTACTTGCCGTCGTGCGAGAAGTAGGAATAGACGATGTCCCAGTCTTCCTTCTGAACATCCTCGTGGGCGTCGGACGCGATCACGTAACGACGCAGGCGATCGAACTCGCTGCCTTCGTTGCTCAGGTAGAGCAGGCTCGTGCCATCCGGGGAGAAATCCTGCGCGGCGAACTGGGCATTGCCTTCGTGCTTGGACAGGTGGCGCAGCGTGCTGCTCGCGCGCTCGAGCAGGTAGAGATCGCTGTCGTTGGTCGTGCGAGGCTTGCCGAGCGCGAGCCATTTCTCGTCGTGCGACAGCGGACCGATCTCGTAGCCTTCGGTGTTCTCGTACAGTCGCTCGCGCGCGTAGGTCTTCGCGTCGTAGCGGTAGAGGTCGAAGAACTTCGGATCGCGCTCGTTGGTGGTCACGTAGAACGCATCGCCGGCGTGGTTGAAGCCCGCGAATGCGGCCTTGAGCTTGTCGCCCGGCGTCAGGTCCTTCTCGCTGCCGTCGGCCTCGATCACATAGAGGTGGTTGAGTTCGTTGCCGCCGCCGTCACGCGTGACGAGCTTGCGCTCGTCGTTCGGAAACCACGCTACCGCGTTGACGTTGTCGGTGGTCGACTGCGTGACCGCGGTCCACTCGCCGCCCGCCACCGGGATCGTGTACGCGTTCCAGATGCCGCTCCTGTTCGACGAGAACAGCAGTTTCGATTCGTCGTGCGAGAACGAGGCGTTGGCGACGCTCGTCGTGTCGACGAACTCCTCGATCGTGTACTGGCGCGACGGCAGCGTCGCAGTGGCCGTTGCAGGCGCTTCGGCGGTCTTCGCATCGGGTGATGCCTCACGCTGGCACGCGGCCAGCAGTACGGCGGTACAGGCGAGGCCGATGATCGGCAACGCTCGGAATCGGTGCATCTCGTGTCTCCCCGGTTACTGGAAAAAGTGCGCCACGCTAGCACGGCGCCGATCACGCCGAACGGCGCATGACGCATCGCAGCATGGCGCACTGTTCCGATCGCGATGGCACAGCCGCATACGAGGCAGTGTCACGCATCGGGAACACTTCCTGTTGCGACGCACAAGGAAAACATCCCTTTTTCTTTTCGCATGCAACTGAACGCAAAGGGATTTTTTTCGCGGCCGCGATTGGCACAACCACTGCTTATAAGGCCATGCGCAACGATCGTAAGCGATGCGGTTCGGCGCATGACCCTCGGGTGCATGCCGCCGGCGTCGCCGTTGCCGGGGGTCCCCATACGCGGAGAGGAGAGCAGCGAATGAAATTCAGAACAGTGGCGATGACGTGTTCCGCAGTGCTCGCGGGAGTGCTCTGCGGAAGCGCGCTCGCGAATCCGGAAACGTTGCAGCGGCAGAAGGATCCGAACCAGTGGCCGGCGCCCGGCCGCGACCTCGGCATGACCCGTCACAGCTCGCTCAAGGACATCTCGACCGACAACGTCGGCAAGCTGCAGATGATCTGGTCGCAGTCCAGCGGCACGCTGCGCGGCCACGAGGGCCAGCCCGTCGTCGTGACCGAAGGCGGCAAGGCGATGATGTACATCATCAGTGGCTGGCCGAACATCGTGCAGGCGCTGGATCTTTCCGATCCGGACAACCCGAAGGCGATCTGGCGCTACAACAAGGAAACCGACCGTGACGAGTCGGCCGTGCCGCGCGCCTGCTGCGACACCGTCAACCGCGGCCTGTCCTACGCGGACGGCAAGGTCGTGTTCGGCACCCTCGATGGCTTCCTCATCGCGCTCGACGCCAAGACCGGCAAGGAAGTCTGGGTGGTCAAGCACGCGTTCCCGGACGCCGGCGAGACGATCACGCCCGCGCCGCTGATCGCCGAGGACAAGGTGCTGATCGGCTTCGGTGGCGACGAGTTCGCCGCGCGTGGCCGCTTCACGGCCTACAACCTCAAGGACGGCAAGAAGGTGTGGGAATGCCACGCCACCGGCAGCGACAAGGACGTGTGCGTCACCAAGAACACCAACAAGGCCAATCCGCACCACGGCCAGGGCGGCAAGGACATCGGCATCTCGAGCTACCCGGGCGACGAGTGGAAGCGTGGCGGCGGCGCGAGCTGGGGCTTCTACAGCTACGACCCGGACCTCAAGCTCGTCTACCACGCGACCGGCAACCCCGGCCTGTGGAGCCCGTCCTACCGCTGCAAGTACAAGACGCACGAGGAGTGCAACAAGGGTGACCAGGACAACCACTGGTCGATGACGATCTTCGCGCGCAAGGTCGACACCGGCGAAGCCGTGTGGTCGTACCAGATGACGCCGTTCGACCAGTGGGACTACGACGGCATCAACGAGAACATGCTCGCCGACTGGACCGTCGACGGCAAGAAGCGCAAGGTCCTCGTGCACTTCGACCGCAACGGCTTTGCCTACGTGCTCGACCGTGCCGACGGCACCCTGCTCAAGGCACACAAGTTCGTGACCGCGAACTGGGCCGAGAAGGTCGACCTCAAGACCGGCAAGCCGGTCAAGGTCAAGGAGCACTCGCCCTTCAGCGTCGAGCAGAACACCCAGGTCTGCCCGTCCGCGATGGGCGGCAAGGACCAGCAGCCGTGCGCCCTCGATCCGAACGAGGAAGGCATGGCGTACTGCCCGACCAACAACTGGTGCATGGAGCTCGAGCCGCAGGAGCGTTCGCACACCCAGCAGGGCACCGTGTACGTGTTCGCCAACGTGTACATGTATCCGGAGAAGCCGGGCGTCACGGGCAAGTTCAAGAAGTTCAACGTGCTCACGGGTGAGACGGTGTGGGAAATCCCCGACCAGTATCCGAACTGGGGTGGCGCGCTCGTCACCGACGGCGGCCTCGCGTTCTACGGCAGCCTCGGCGGTGACTTCCGCGCGGTCGACCGCAAGACCGGCAAGGTGCTGTGGTCGCGCAAGCTCGGCTCCGGAATCATCGGCAACCCGATCACCTACAAGGTGAACGGCAAGCAGTATGTGTCGGTGTGGAGCGGCATCGGCGGCTGGATCGGCCTGCCGGTCACGGCTGGCCTCGACCTCGAGGACAAGTTCGGCGCGATCGGCGCCACCGCCATGACCAAGGCGGCCAACCTCGACAAGATCCCGCAGGGCGGCACGCTGTATACGTTCCGCGTCGGTGACTGACCGCGACGTGACGCAACCCGAGTGACACCTGCCCGGCGCCGAACAGGCGCCGGGCATTTGCGTTTCCGTACCCCCACCAAAGTCGTGTTGATGTGATGCCGCTGCCGAGAACAGGCTCTGCGCGTCCCGATGCGATGGATGCCGCAGGAGCCGCACGAATGCCCCGGACACTTCCCCTGGCGATCCTCGCCGCGCTCGCCCTCGCAGGCGCTGCCGCACCCGCCCATGCCGACGACGAGATCCGTGCGCTGCGCGTCTGCGCCGATCCCGGCAACCTGCCGCTCTCCAACGACAAGGGCGAAGGCTTCCAGAACAAGATCGCCCAGGTGCTCGGCGAAGCACTCGGCACCGGCGTGCAGTACGACTTCCGCCCTTCGACCGAGCGCGGCCTCATGCGCGGCACGCTCGACGCGAACGCGTGCGACGTCATGTTCGATCTTCCCGCGGACCTCGAGCGCATCCTCGCGACCAAGCCGCTGTACCGCAGCACGTTCGTGTTCGTCTCGCGCAACGACCGCAAGCTCGTCGTGCGCGACCTCGACGACCCGCAGCTCAAGAAGCTCAAGATCGGCGTGTACCAGATGTCGTCGATCCGCGCGGCGCTCGCCGACCACGACGTCAAGGAGAACACGGTCACCCATTTCATCAGCTACGACGGTGCGCGCGTGCCCGAGCACCAGCCGTCGTACCAGGTCCAGCGCATGATCGACGGCGAACTCGACATGGTCGCGATCTGGGGCCCGTTCGCGGGCTGGTACCGCACGATCAAGCAGCAGCCGATCACGCTGCAGCCGGCCAACCTCATGTCGACCGGCGAACCGCTGCAGTTCGACATGGCGCTCGGCGTGCGCCGCGGCGACCGCCAGCTGCGCGACAAGCTCGACACGCTGCTCGAGGCCAACAAGGACAAGATCCGAGCGATCCTCGACGAGTACGGTGTGCCGCTCGTGCAGTGCGAAGGCTGCATCATCAGCGGCGACCTCGTCGCCAAGGCCGACACGACGCCCAAGCCGCCGACCGAGGTCGCGACGATGGCCACGCCGAAGGGCGGCACCGGCGCGTCGCTCGACCAGCTCAAGCGCTGGCTCAAGGAAGGTGCCGATCCGAAGAGCGAACTCTCCAACGCCGCGACCGCCGGCGATGTCGTGCGCGTGAAGTACCTCGTCGAGCTCGGCACCGACATCAACGTGCGCGACGACGAGGGCTACACGCCGCTGCTCACCGCCGTGAAGACGCGCTACAACGAGCTCACGCGCTATCTGATCCAGGCCGGTGCCGACGTCAACCTCGCCGACCGCGACGGCTGGACGCCGCTCATGTACGCGGCCTGGCGTGACAGCCCCGAGATCGTCGGCATGCTGCTCGCCAAGGGTGCCACGCTCGAAGCGACCAACAAGCAGGGCCTCACGCCGCTGTGCATCGCCGCGCAGCACGGCAAGAGCGGTTCCACCGCGGCGCTGCTCGAGGCCGGCGCGAACGTCGGCGTCGTTGTCGGCGGCGGCGGCTACACGCCGCTCATGCTCGCGCTCGTCGGCGGCTGGGACGATGCCGCAGCCAAGCTCATCGAGCGCGGCGCCGACGTCAACGCGCAGAACAAGGCCGGCATCACGCCGCTGATCATCGCGGCAGCGGCCAACCGCGTCGAATCGGTCAAGCGCCTGCTCGCGAAGGGCGCCGATGCGAATGCGAAAAGCGAGGACGGCACCACGGCACTCGGCATCGCCAGCGAGCGCAACAACAAGGCCGTGGTCGAGGTGCTGCAGCAGGCCCATTCGGGCCTGAAAGGCAGCGGTTCAGGCGGTGCGGCGCAGCGTGGCTGAGCCACGACCCGCCCGCGTTACCCAGGTGACATACCAGGCAAGCATGAGGAGTCGTTCGTGTTGAAGACAGTTGCAGCAGGTATCCCGATGGTGCTCGCGATCGCCGCGTTGTTCGGCGCCGCCGGCATGACCCAGGCCGCCGAGGAGAAGGCCGCCGCTCCCGCCGCCGCGGGTGGCACGATGCCACCGCTCGAGCGCGTCAAGGCCACACCGAAGGGACAGCTCAAGAACCCGTACACGGACGAGGACAAGACGATCGTCGAGGAAGGCCGCAAGCTGTTCATGCGCGCGAGCTGCAACGGCTGCCACGGCGGATCGGGTGGTGGCGGCATGTGCCCGCCACTGACCAACGAGACCTGGGTCTACGGCGGCGACGACGACACGCTTTTCCGCCTCGTCTCCGAGGGCAGCGACTCGCTGCAGAAGGACGGCTACCACCGCATCGGCAAGGAGAACGTGGTCGGCCCGATGATGCCGTTCGGCACGATCATCAAGAGCGACGACGACCTCTGGAAGATCATCACGTTCATCCGCTCGAACTGGCGCGGCAGCCCGGCCAAGAAGTTCGGCGACGCCTCGAAGGATGCTTCCGCCGCGAAGGCTGACTACGGCAAGCACTGAGGAACCTCCCGTGCGCCGGCCTCGCCGGTGCACGGGCTACCCGCGGCACGCGCGGCGCGGGTATCGTGCGGCATCGGCCGGCGCGCCGGATGCCGCGCACGCCGCGATGCCCCGCACGAAGGAGATCCCCCGCATGATCCGAACGCACCGTGGCCTCGCCCTGCTCGCGCTCGTCGCGCTCGCGCCGCTCGCACACGCCGCACCGATGGCCTACGTGCCGAACCAGCGCAGCGGCACGATCTCAGTCATCGATACGGGCACCGACACCGTCGTGCGCACCCTCGACGGGCAGAAGACCTTCGGCAAGCGCCTGCAGCAGGTGGCCGTCGATCGTGACGGAAAGACCCTCTTCGTGATCGACGCCGCGCACTCCAAGCTCGTCGCGCTCGACATCGCAACCGATACGGTGCGCACGTCCACGGAGATCGAGGACGACGCCGAAGGCGTGACCGTCTCGCCCGACGGCAAGACGCTCGCGGTCTGCGTCGAAGGCTCGCAGCACGTGCTCGTCGTCGATGCGACTACGCTCGCGACGAAGGCCGACATCAAGACCCAAGGGCGCAATCCCGAGCACTGCGTGTTCTCGCCCGACGACAAGTGGCTGGTCACGAGCAACGAGGCCTCGAGCGACCTCGACGTGATCGACCTCGCCACGAACACCTCGGTCGCGACGATCAAGACCACCGGCCATCCGCGTGGCATGGCGTTCGTGCCCGGGACGGGCCATCTCTACGTCGCGCAGGAGACCGGCAACGTCGTCGACGTGATCGACGTGGCGGCGCGCAAGAAACTGTCGAGCATCGCGGCGGGCCTGCGCACGGCCGGCCTCACCGCGAGCAGGGACGGCAAGCACGTCTACGCGTCGAACGGCGGCGCGGGCAGCATCTCGGTGATCGACGTCGCCCAAGGCAAGGTCGTCGCCGAGGTCAAGGTCGGCGAGCGCCCGTGGAACCCGTCGCTGACGCCGGACGGCAAGAAGCTCTACGTCGCCAACGGGCGCTCCAACAGCGTCAGCGTGATCGACACGACCACGCGCACGAAGCTCAAGGACATCCCGGTCGGCGAGATGCCGTGGGGCGTCATCGTCGGACCCTGAGTCCACCCGGCGCGGCGGCACATGGTCGCCGCGCCGTCCCGCTCACGAGCCGAGCTTCTTCGCGAGATTGTCGAGACCCGCGCGCAGCAGGTCGTGAATCGCCTTCTTCGCGGCGTCGTCATTGAGGTTTTCGGGCGGATCGTTGTGCGTGTCGCCGCGGTAGAAGCGCGCCGACCAGGTCACCTCGCTGCCGCCATCGGCCGGCTTCACGCTCAGCTCGGCCGTGTAGTAGCTGACCGGGAACGCCTCGAGGTTCTCCTGGTAGAGGCGATACGAGTACGTCATCGCCGCAGCGTCCCAGGTGTCGAGGTTGTCGACGATCTCGCCACCCGAGGCGAGCTCGACCTTGCGCTCGGAGCCGGGCGTATTGCCGTTGCTGACCGTGCTCGCCTTCACGGCCGGGTTCCATGCCGCGAGGTTGCCGAAGTCGCCGATCATCTTCCACACCTCGGCTGGCGGCTTGGCGATCTTCACGGTCTCGTCGGCCTTGTGCGGGGTCGGGCCGTGCGCGTGCGCCGGCGCGGCGAGTGCCGACGCGACGACACAGGCCGCGAGGAGGAACGGGATCTTCATGCGTGTCTCCTGATGATCATGGAACGAAGGCGGATGCTTCGCGCAGCGCGCGCGATGGCGGGCAGCAGCCAGACGATGCACAGGCAGGCGAGCGCGAGCGCGGCGAGGAACGGTGCCAGCGGCACGTGTGCGTCGACCTCGCG
Source organism: Dokdonella aquatica (assembly GCF_051987395.1). Classification (NCBI taxonomy): domain Bacteria; kingdom Pseudomonadati; phylum Pseudomonadota; class Gammaproteobacteria; order Lysobacterales; family Rhodanobacteraceae; genus Dokdonella; species Dokdonella aquatica. The sequence goes on from NZ_CP197094.1 coordinate 874,936, forward strand.
CGGCGTCGCGTCCCGCACGATCGCGCGCTCGAGGTCGAGGCCCGGGGCGAGCGTCGCGTAGCCGAGTCCGGTCATGCCGGCAAGCGTGCGCAGGAACGGTTCGCGTACCGACGACAGATGTTCCTCGCCCTGCGCGGCTGCGGCACCCCAAGGTGCGTTGCGCGGATGCCAGCCTTCGCGGTGCTGCACGTCGGCCGGCGGTTCGCCGCTGCGGTTCTCCTGCGTGACGTCGTCGGCTGCGAGGAAGCCAATCTCGCGGCCGTCGCGATCGAACTTCGGTATCGGTGACGGCACGGTGCCGCCGACGCCGACGACGAGGCCACGCACCTTGCCGGGTTCGCCTTCGTAACGTGGCGGACCGCTCCAGTGCGTCGGCGGCGACTCCTGGCCGTCGGTCAGGAACACGAGGTCGGTGCCGTAGCGCGACGCGAGGTCGATGGACTGGTACAGCCCTGAGGCGACGTAGCTGTCACCCTCCCAGCCCATGCGCCAGTCGAGCGCGGCGAGTGTCCCGGCGAGCGTGGCGTAGTTCGCGCAGGTCTCCATCGGTGCGAGCAGCAGGAACGGGCGCCGCTCCGCGAACAGCGCGAGGCCCGCACGCGATCCGCACGGCAATCCGGCAACCAGTGCGGCGAGTTCACGCGAAACATGCGCGAGGCGGCTCTCGGGCGCCTCGCCATGGCGGTAGTCGCGCACGTTCATGCTGCCGGTGATGTCGACGACGAACAGCGCGTCGACGCGCTGGCGCGGGATCGACACGCGCGGCGAGAACGCCGCGACGATCGCGCATGCCGCGGCGGCGGCGAGCAGCCAGAAACGCGCATCGCGCCGCCCCGTCACGGCCCACCCCGCGGCTGACCCGGCAGGTCGGTCCACAGCTTGTCGGGCTGTTCGGGCGGCTCCTCGTCGCCTTCGGCCTCGCCGTCGGGGAAGTCGCGCACGAGGCGCATCGCGATATCGAGGTTGACCTTGGCGTCCCAGTGCGCCGGATCGATCTGCAGCGCGCGCCGGTAGAACTGCTTGGCGAGGTTCACCTGCGCGATCGTGTCGTCGTAGCGGTGCGCGCCGACGATCGCGAGCGCCTGGCGCAGGTGCGCGTTGGCGAGGTCGTAGAGCGCGGCCGCTTCGAACGCCGGCGCGCCGTCCGCGGCGAGGTGCTCGACGAGCGGACGCGCCTCGTCGAAACGGCCCCGCGAAGCGAGCCAGTGCACACGTGCAAAGCGGACTGCATCGCGCGCATCGTCGGCCACGGCCACGTCGTCGCCACGCGCGAGTGCCGCGATGATGCGGTTGTCGTCGACGATGCGCTTCCAGGCGAGCAGGCTCGCGGCGAGCGCGAGCAGCGCGAGCGCGAGTGCGGTCCAGACGATGATGCCGCGCCAGCGCGCGCTCACCGGCGCACCACAGGCATGGGCATGTCGGCGCGCACCTCGACGAGTTTCGCGGCCGCGAGCAGCGCGCACGCGAGTGCCGCGAGTCCGAACGCAAACGGTGCGAGGTCGCGCTGCGGCGCCGGTTCGAGCCACTGCACCTCGCCGCGCTCGGCCTCGTCGATCGCGTCGATCGCGGCGGCGAGCTCGCCTGCGCTCTCGGCCTCGAACGCGCGATACGGTACGCCGAGCGTGCGGAAGAACAGGTCGAGATGGCGTTCGGGCATCGATTGCGGGGTGTCCTGCGACGGATCGGCCGGCGCATCGAACGGCCCCGCACTGCGCTCGGTGCGCAAGAACAGCCAGTACAGGCGCAGCGGCCGCGCCGCGAAGGCCGCGCGCAGGCTCTCCTGCACGCGACGATCGATCACCGCGGCGCCGTCGGAGACGAGCACCATGACCTGCGAGGCGGTCTGATCGCGTTCGTCGAACAGCGAGAACGCCATCGCGAGGCCGCGTGCAACATCGGTGTAGGCGAGCCCGGGCTCGTCGATCGGCGCGATCGCCGCGCGGATCGCCGCGCGACGGTCGGTCATCGGCAGGATGAACATCGGCGAGGTCGAGAACCCGACGACGCCGACACGGTCGTGCCCGCGGCGTTCGACGAAGGCGTCGAGCAGGCGCTTCGCCGCGGCGGCCTTCGACTCCTCGCCGCCTTCGGGGGTGCGTCCCGCGAACGTGCTGTTCATGCTGCCGCTGCGGTCGATGACGAGGCCGAGGTGGGCACCCGTGCTCGTGCGCGGGATGCTGTCGTGCTGGCGCACGGGCGCCGCCAGCGCGAGCACGAACGCGACGAGTGCGAGCGAGCCGAGCGTGCGCAACGCGATGTCGAGCGCGTCGGACGCACTGTCCGCCGGTACGCTGCCGAGCCAGCTCCAGTCCGAAACCGCGCGGCTGCCGAGCCACCACGGCAGCAGCGCAAGCGGCAGCAACCACAAGGCCTGTGGCCGCAGCAGCACGAGATGCGACCAGATACTCATCGTGTCCGCCGCTCGGCGACGGCCAGCGCACCGGCGAGCGCCACGAGCTCGCGCACCGACAGGATCGTGCGCGCGGCTGCGCCATCGCCGGCGAAGAACAGCGCACGTGACGCCGCGAAGAAGCGCCCGATAGGCTCGGCAAGCGTGGCGAAGGCAGGCCGTGCGGCGAGCCAGGCCGCGACGTCCTCGGCGAACAGGCGGCGGCCAGCGCTCGTATCGAAGGCGCGGTGCAGTCGGCGCACGTGGTCGTCGTAGTGTGCGTCGTCGGTGCGGCGCAGCGCGCGCGAAGCGTGTGCGAAAGGTCGGTCGGGCCGCGCATGGAACGGCCACCAGGCGTGGCGGCGCACGACCGCGGCGAAGGCGAGCAGCACGAGCACCGTACATGCGGCGACGGCGATCCGCGCCGATCGCGTGTCGCGCATCGTCGGCAAGGCATCGGGCCGCAACACGATCGTGCGCTCGCCATCGACGCCACCGGAGCCGAGCTTGACCTCGCGCAGCGGCGACATCGTCACGATCGCTTCGGGCACGCGCGCCTGCACGACCGTGGTGCCGTCGGTGACGCCGATGTCGAATCCCGGCAGCGTGCGTTCGAGCGCCTGGATCGGTGCGTAGAAGGTCTGGTAGTCGAGGTCGATGCGCAGCACGTCGACATCGCCGTCGCGGCGCGACGACGTGCGCACGCTGCGCAGGTCGAGCCAGTAGCGCTGCGCACCGGGCGCCGGAAGCGACGTCGCCTGCAGCGTCCATCCGCGCTCGACCTCGATCTCGATCGCGCGCGGCACGAGGTCGCCGATCATGAAGCCGTAGGCGCGCGTATCGACCGCGTGCACGCCGCGGACCTGCGCATGCACGAGGCCGGCCGACAGGACGATCAACACGCTGGCGGCAATGCGCAGGCCGTGCATGTCAGCGTCCGATCAGGTGGGCGGACAGCGCTTCGGCATCGACGCGCGCGCCGACGTCGAGCATCGCGGCACCGTGCGCCGCGCAGATCGCATGCAGCGCGCGCGACTGCGCCTCGCGCGCCTCGCGCCAGCGCGTGTGCAACGCCGGCCGCAGCCAGACGAGCCGGCGACGGCCGTCCTCGCGGTCGCGCAGTTCGGCGAGGCCGTGACGAGGCAGCGTGTCCTGCGACGGATCGAGCAGGCGCAGCGGCACGGTGTCGTGCGCGGCGAGCGCCTCGAGCAGGCGATTCGCATCGTCTGGCCCGAACGCGAAGTCCGACACGACGAACACGAGGCTGCGACGCCGGCCGAGACACTCCGCGGCACCGACGAGCGCGTCGATGCCACGCCCCGACGGCAACGTGGTGTCGAGCGCATCGAGATCGCCGTCGGCGTTCGCGTGGCGTGCGGCGCGCTCATGCAGCACGGCACGTCCTGCGACGACGAGGCCGAACGCATCACGCAGCGTGCGTGTCGCCGTGGCCACGAGGCGAGCCAGCGCGCAGGCGCGTGTCCACGCCGGCCGCATCGAGGCCGAAGCATCGACGAGGACGTGCACGGCCGCGGCGGCGCGCTGCTCGAACTCGCGCACGTGCAGGCCGCCGAACGGATCGCGCAGGCTGGCGCGCAGGTCGATGCGACGCGGGTCTGGGGAACGGTCGAACGGCACGATCTGGCGCAGGTGGCCGAGCGCGCCGGCATCCACGCCGCGATGCGCGCCCGGCATCGGCGAACGCACGCGCCAGCGCAGCGCGTAGGCGAGCACCGCGTCGTCGGACGTGACGGCCGCCTGGGCGGAGCTGCTCGTCATCGGCACGGCGCCTGCGTCAGGGTGCCGGCACGTGGTCGAACACGGCCTTGCACAGCGCGCGCACGATCGTGTCGCGGCGCGGCTCGTAGACCGGCGCGAGGAACACGCGATGCGCGACGACTTCGAAGAACACCGCACGCAGGTCCTCGGGCACGAGCATGTCGCGCCCCTCGAGCCAGGCCCGCACGCGCGCCGCGCGCACGAGGTTGGCGATGCCGCGCGGGCTCGCGCCGCCGACGACGAGACGCGAGGTGTCGACACCGTCGATCACGAGGCCCGCTCCGGCCGGATCGCGCACGGCGCGCCACAACGCCTCGACGTAGTGCTGCACGCTGTCGCTCGCGGCGACCTGCGCCTGGATCGCGCGTGCGACGCCGTCGAGCGCGGCCGGATCGAGCACGCCGGGCGAGACGCCCGCGACCAGCGCGGCCACGTCGTGGAAGCGCGGATCGAACACGAGCGCACGACGGGTCGCCGCATCGTCCGGAGCGGTGATGGTGACCTCCATGAAGAAGCGGTCACGTGCCGCCGCGGGCAGCTCAAACGTCTCCTCGCGCTCGACCTGGTTGCGGTCGGCGAACACCTGGAGATGCGGGAACGCGTACTCGCGGTTGAACGCCGACAGCGTACGCTCGGCCATGAGGCGCAGCAGCAGCGAATGCACCTGCGGGCGCGCGCGGTTGATCTCGTTGAAGAAGAACACGGCGAGGTCTTCGCCCTTGCGCAGCACGGGGCCCGGCTCGACACGCGGCTTGCCATGCTCGTCGAGGTAGGTGTGGTAGACGAGGTCGCCCGGCATGAGATCGATCGTGCCTTCGACGCGCCCGTAGGCGCCGCCGATCGCACGCGCGACCGCCTGCAGCATGGTCGTCTTGCCGACACCGACATCGCCCTCGAGCAGCACGTGGCCGCGTGCGAACACCGCGATCGTGAGCAGGCGCAGCGCGCGCGACTGGCCGACGACGGCCTTGCCGACTTCGTGTTCGAACCGCAGCGCGCGTTCGCGCCAGGCCGCGAGGTCGACGGGAGGTGACGCGACGGATCCGTTGGACATGTTCACGCGTTCGTGCAGGGGTGTCGTTGGGGTCGGGATGTGCGCCCGCACGCGCCTCCCGCGCGACGATCGCTTGCGGAGCATCGCCGCGGCCGGTGCGATCCGGCCGCCGCGACAATGGGTGGCATCACGGGTTCGGCAGCTTGGCGACGTCGTACTCGAACTTGCCGGTCTTCTTGAAGTTCGCGATGCGCCTGGCATTGCGCTCTTCCATCGCGGCCAGCGACACCGACTGCTTGTTGAGCTCGGTCGGGTTGTGCTTCGGGTCGTACTTCGAACCCGCGACCTTCTCGGGGTAGCCCGGCTTCGGTTCCCAGCAGTTGCCGGGTTCCTTGCACTTGGTGCCGTCGTAGGCGGACGCGGAACCCGCGAACAGGCCCGCCGCGGCGAGCACGAGCACGGAAGCGGTGATGCGCAAAGTGGTTTTCGTCTTCATCGTGGTCCTCTCTCGGTTGGACGTGGAACCTCATCGGTGCGCCGGCCCCTCGCCGACGCATCGTGTGTTGTTTTTCAGGGAGCGCACTCGGCGCCGGCGGGCACCTCGAGCGTGTCGTCCTTCGACCAGGGCTTGTAGGCTTTCTTCTCGTCGTCGCTCATCCACTCGGCTTCCTCGACCTTGCCGTGGTAGATGTGGCGCACCCACGCCATGACCTGCAGCATCTCGTCGAGCGTCAGGGCGAGGTACTGCGGGCCCATCTGCGCGCGCGCGCCACCGAACACGATCGAGAACAGGCCTTCGTCGGTCTTGCCTTCGGGATAGGTCCAGTAGTCGTCGGTGAGCGACGGGCCGATCTTGCCCTCGGCGTAATGGCCGTGGCAGGCCGAACACGCCGTGAGCATGAGTTCTTCGCCCTTCTTCAGGCACGCGGGCTTGCTGTTGTACGGGTTCCTGCCGGTCTCGAGGAACTGCTTCACGCCGGGCGTGTCCCTACCCTCGTCGCGCGCATTGGAAAGGTCGAGCGCGGAGCCGTCGGTCACGTTGCGGAACGTGATCTGTGCCACCGCATTCGTCGCGGAGAGGCCGGCCGCCAGCGCGGTCGCGGCAAGGATCATGCGTACTGCTTTCTTCATCGTCTGCCTGTCTGGGTAGTCCGTGGAACGCGTCGCGTCGGGGTGTCAGGACGCGACCGGAAGCACCGGCACGCCTTCGTCGTCGAGGATCTTGCGGATGCGCGGTGCCGCCTTGACGAGCGCCGCATTGATCTCGTCCAGCAAGGCCTGGTCGCCCTTGCGGACGGCCACGGACTGGTCGAACTGGAACGGGATCGGCGCGCCCTGACCGGTCTCGTCGGGCGGCACGAGCTTCATCTGCAGCGGCGTGGTGGATCCCTTCACGTAGCGCGCGACCTCGGGGCCGAATGCGATGGCCGCCTCGGCGTTTCCTTGCGCGACTTCGTTGACCATGCGTGCGGGATCGACGCGGATGTACTGGTTGCGACGCGACTTGAAGTCGACCAGCGAGTAGACGTAGTTCGAGTTGTCCTCGTACTTGCCGATCTTCTTGAGCATCGCCTCGCCCGACGACGCGAAGCCCGTCGCGATCTGCTTCATCGCGGCGAGTCGCGCATCGTTCCACGCGGTCAGGTCGAGACCGCGGTCGGAGCGCGTGACGAACACGTAGCCCGAACGGTAGTACGGCCGCGACGTGAGCACGCGCTCGTCGCCGCTGTCCAGGCCCATGACGACGTCGCACTCGTTCTTGTCGAGCTGGTCGCGAACGAGGTAGATCGCCGCACGCGGCGACCACACGAACGTGGCCTTGCGGCCCATCGCTTCGGCGATCGCCTCGGCGATGCGGTTCTCGAAGCCGCTGCCGTCCTTGTACGAGTACGGCGCCTCGATTTCCGATGCGCAGATGCGCAGCGACTTGTCCGTCTGCGCGGCGGCGAACGGGGCGAACAGCGCGGCGGCCGCGAGCGCGACGCGGCGCAGCGTGGTGGAAAGGTGTCGAACGGTCATCGTGGTGTCCATGGCAGGGCGTGGAGAACGCGGGGCGCCACGCGGCGCCCCGCGCGTGGCATCACTTGCTCGCGTACTCGCCGATCTTCAGGTCGTCGTACGGACCCTTGCCGTCGAGCGAGAACACCATGACGCCGCCGCCCATCTGCGTGTAGTTGGCGAGCTTCTTGAACGCGCCGACCGCACCGAGGCCCGCGGTGGGATCCTCGAGATCCTGCACGAGGCCGATGCCCGGCCAGCCGCCGACGCCGTAGAAGATCGCGACGTACTGCGTGCCCTTGTGCGTGTAGGTCATCGGATGGCCGATCACGCCGGACGGCAGCTTGAACTTCCAGAGCAGGTCACCCGTGTCGGCGTTGCGCGCCTTGATGAAGCCGTCGAGCGTGCCGTAGAACACGAGGTTGCCGGCCGTGGCGAGCGTGCCGCCCCACACCGCGAAGCGCTCCATGTGCTCCCACTTGTACTCGCCGGTGATCGAGTTGTAGGCCTTGATCTGGCCGAGGCCCTCGTAGTTCTGGCGATCGCCCTTCGGGCCCGGGTACATGTTGAGCGTGGCGCCGACGAAGAACTGGCCCGCGCGGTACGGCAGCATGAACGGTTCCCAGTCCATGCAGATGTGGTTGATGCCGAGGAAGAACAGCTGCTTGTTCGGGTCGTACGAGTCGTGGCCCTGGTTGTGGTAACCCATCGCCGACGGGCAGATGTCGCGACCGTTGTGGTCCATCTTCGTGGCGAACTCGGGATCACGCACGGGCAGGCCCGTCTTGAGGTCGACGTGCTTGACCCAGTTGACCGTGTCGTCGAGCTTGTCGGCCGAGACGAGGTCGCCGTTCTCGCGGTCGAGCGTGTAGATGATGCCGTTGCGGTCCGGATGCGTGAGCAGCTTGCGCTTCTTGCCGGCCTTGTCGGTCTGCTCCGACAGCATCATCACGTTCACGCCGGCGTAGTCCCACTCGTCGTGCGGCGTCTTCTGGTAGCCGAACTTGGCCATGCCGTCGTCGACATTGCGGCCCCAGATGGTCATCGTCCACTTGTTGTCGCCGGGACGCATCGTCTCGTTCCACGGCGCGGGATTGCCGCTGCCGAAGTAGATGAGGTTGGTCGCCGGATCGAATGCATACCAGCCCCAGTTGGTGCCGCCGCCGATCTTCCAGGCCTCGCCTTCCCAGGTCTTGAGGCCGAGGCCGAACTGGCCGTAGTGCGGATTGGCCTTGTTGAAATCCTTGGCGAGACGCAGGTCGTCGTCGCTGCCGGTCGCGAACGCGCGCCACTTCTGCTCGCCGGTCTTGACGTCGTAGGCGGTCAGGTAGCCGCGCACGCCGAGCTCGGCGCCCGACGAACCGACGATGACGAGATCCTTCACGACGTACGGCGCGATCGTGAGCGTCGAGCCGACGCGGATGTCGGAGTTCTCGAGCTTCCAGTACACCGCGCCGGTCTCGGCGTTGAGCGCGACGATATGGCCGTCGAGCTGGGTCTTGAAGACCAGCGCCGGCACCTTGCCGTCACCGGGCCAGTAGGCGAGGCCGCGGTTGACGACGTCGCAGCACGCGACTGCGCGCGCAGCAGCGTTCTGCTTGGGCTTGTCCTGCCAGAGGATGCGCGTCGGGTTGTCGAGGTCGAGCGCGAACGTCGAGTTCGGGAACGGCGAATGGATGTACATCTTGCCGTTGACGACGATCGGCGTGCCTTCGTGGCCGTTGAGCACGCCGGTCGAGAACGTCCACGCGGGACGCAGCTGCTTGACGTTCTTGTCGTTGATCTGGGTGGCTTTGCTGAAGTTGTTCGCGTTGTAGTTCTTGCCGGTCATCACCCAGTTCTCTTCGCTCTGCGAGAGCTGGACCAGCTTGTCGTTCGCGATCGCGAGCGACGCCATCACGGACGTCGCGAGGACCGATGCGCCAAGGACGATTCGCCTCATTGCCCCTTCTCCTGTTTCCCGGTTGTTGTTGCCGTGCTGCACAAGCACCGTGCGTTGCGAGCTGCCGTGCAAGGACGGTTCGAGCCTTGCCACTGCGACCAACAGGAAGAGCAGGAAGCGGGCCAGCACGCGATGCGCGACGCGATCGCGAACGTGCTTCGTGAACGCACAACACTTCGTCGGACGACGCGGGAAAAATTCCTGCATGGGCGTCGCTGTTGCGCGTCGTGCAGGCACGACGCTTTCGCGTGACACGAATGCTCCAGAAGCGAAACAGGCGGAGCAGCGCGAGCGACGTCTGCATGCGCTTGCAAGCGTCGCGGATGAACGCCTGCACACCGCGATGACGGACGAAGGCGCGCCTTCACGATGCGTCGCAGAAGGAACTCTTCCCGATATGCACGAAGTCTCCTTCCCGATCTCGCGCGATCACGCGCGGCCCCGGACACGTCCCCGCGCGTCGCGCCTGTCGTCGCACCTGTCAGCGAACGCGCACGCGCGCGAGGCCCGTGCGACGCGGCGGCTCGCGCGTCGCCACCCCGCCATGCCCGGTGCGACATCGCGCCGGGTGCGGCGCGATGACCATGCCAGCGCTGGAGCACCTGCCCCGGGACAACTGTCGCGGAACGGTTACGGTGTCGTCGCCGATGTTGCAACGCACACGCCGGAATCTTCCCTATCCCATTGACAGGAAAGGCCTTTGAGGTGTCCACCGCAGTTGGCACGGCCAGTGCTAAATACTGTGCGCTGCCGGCGCCGTTCCGGGCCTGCAACCGTACACATCACCATCTGGAGCACGAAAACGCATGAAGACCAGAGCTGCAGTCGCCTGGGAAGCCGGCAAGCCGTTGTCGATCGAGGAAGTCGACCTCGCGGGACCGAAGGCCGGCGAAGTCCTCGTCCGCATCGTCGCCACGGGCGTCTGCCACACCGACGCGTTCACGCTGTCGGGTTCCGATCCGGAAGGCCTGTTCCCGGCGATCCTCGGCCACGAAGGCGGCGGCATCGTCGAGGAAATCGGTCCCGGCGTGACGAGCGTCAAGCCCGGCGACCATGTGATCCCGCTGTACACGCCCGAATGCGGCGCGTGCAAGTTCTGCCTCTCGGGCAAGACCAACCTGTGCCAGGCGATCCGCGTCACCCAGGGCAAGGGCCTCATGCCGGACGGCACGTCGCGCTTCTCGCTCAACGGCAAGCCGATCCTGCACTACATGGGCTGCAGCACGTTCTCCGAGTACACGGTGCTGCCCGAGATCGCGCTGGCCAAGGTCAACCCCGCGGCGCCGCTCGACAAGGTCTGCCTGCTCGGCTGCGGCGTCACCACGGGCATCGGCGCGGTGCTCAACACGGCCAAGGTCACGCCGGGCTCGACCGTCGCCGTGTTCGGACTCGGCGGCATCGGCATGTCGGTGATCCAGGGCGCGGTCATGGCCAAGGCCAGCCGCATCCTCGCCGTCGACATGAACCCCGACAAGTTCGAGATGGCGAAGATGCTCGGCGCCACCGACTTCATCAATCCGAAGGATTATCCGGACACGCCGATCCAGCAGGTCATCGTCGACCTCACCGACGGCGGCGTCGACTACTCGTTCGAGTGCATCGGCAACGTCAAGGTCATGCGCTCGGCGCTCGAGTGCTGCCACAAGGGCTGGGGCGAGTCGATCATCATCGGCGTCGCCGGCGCGGGCCAGGAGATCTCGACGCGCCCGTTCCAGCTCGTCACCGGCCGCGTCTGGCGCGGCTCGGCGTTCGGCGGCGTCAAGGGCCGCTCGCAGCTGCCGGGCTACGTCGACCGCTACATGGCCGGCGAATTCAAGATCGACGAGTTCGTCACCGAAGTCCTTCCTCTCGAGCAGATCAACCACGCCTTCGACCTCATGCACGAGGGCAAGGTGATCCGCTCCGTCATCAAGTTCTGAGCGTTTCCGGCCGGCCTCGCGACGGCATCACATCGGCCGTCGCGCGTCGCGGCATGGCGACTGTTTTCCACCTGCAATCCGAAGGAGATTCCCCATGGCAAATCCCGTCATTTCCGGCGACGGCGTCGTCTCCCACGTCTTCATGGGCGCGGCGGACGTGGCCAAGTCCGCGGCGTTCTACGACGCGGCGCTCGGTGCCCTCGGCATCAAGAACCTCGGCCCGTTCGGCAACGGCTGGATCCTCTACGGCCGCGACAAGCCGGCCTTCATCATCGCCAAGCCGGGCAACGGCGAAGCGCCGTCGAGCAATGGCGTGACGATCGGCTTCGCCGCGTCGAGCACGGCCGAAGTCGATGCGTTCCACGCTGCGGGCCTCGCCGCCGGCGGCACCGATGAAGGCAAGCCGGGCCCGCGCGGCCACCTGCCGGGCGCCTACGCGGCGTACCTGCGTGACCCGTCCGGCAACAAGGTCTGCACGTACACGTTCGTCTGATGCAACGCCAGCCCGCGCGCGCCGGGAGACTTCCGGGCATGCGCGGGCCATGATCGCGACGCAAGACCCGTCCCGCACCCGCGGGACGGGTTTTCTCGGCAATGCCGCCGGGAAGATCTCCTTCACACGCCTGGACGGGGCATGATCCCGTACACGTGCGTCCACCTCGTTCCGGACTGTGCACGCCACTCGACCCATCGCCCGTGATGATCGACGCCTGACCCGAGCACAGCACGAAACGGAAACCACCCGGGAATTTTTCCCGACGCATCGCAGCACGCACGCCCCCGGCTTTCGTCCGGTTGTGGCATGCCGCGTCGATTCGCACAATCGCGCTCCCTCCGACCGTTCTCCCGGGAGCCGCGCATGTCCGCCATGAAGATCGCGATCGCCGACGACCACGCCGTCGTGCGTGCCGGCTACCGCCGCCTGCTCGAGCTCGAGGACGGCCTCGAAGTCGTCGCCGAGTTCGGCGACGGGGACAGCGCGAGCCAATGGCTGGCCGCGCATCATGCCGACATGCTGATCCTCGACCTGTCGATGCCGGGCCGCGGCGGCATGGAGACGCTGCAGCGCCTGCACGCGCGTTCGCCGGAGCTGCACATCCTCGTCTTCACGATGCACGAGAGCCCCGCGCTCGCCGCGCAGGCGATGCGCCTCGGCGCGCGCGGCTACCTCACCAAGAGCAGCCCGCCCGAAGCGCTCGTCGACGCCGTGCGCAGCATCGCCGCGGGCGAGCGCCCGGTGTCCGAGGACCTCGAGGAGGGCATGAAGCAGAAGGTGCGCCGCACGCCGCTGCCGCACCTGTCGCTGTCACCGCGCGAGCTCGACATCTTCCTCATGCTCGCGCAGGGCGCGAGCGTCGAGGCGATCGCCGAACAGCGCCGCATGAGTTTCAAGACCGCTGCCAACTACCAGACCGCGATCCGCAAGAAGACCGGCCTCGGCAGCGCCCTCGACATGAACCGTTACGCGGTGGCCCATGGCCTCTTGCAGACGACGAGCGACGGACGCACGAACTGACCCCGTCCCCTCATCCCGCCACCCCGCCGGACCGCGCGAAGCGCGCGACGAGGCGGAGGCCGGGACGCCCGCCGTCGTCGCGTGCCGCCTCGATCGCGATCTCGCCCTGGTGCGCCCACGCGCGCTCGCTGATGCCGGCCAGACCGTTGCCGCGATGCATCGCGCGCGTCGCCGAATCGAGCCCGACACCGTCATCCTCGACGCTCCACGCGACCGTGCCGTCGGCCTCGACGGCGATGCTCACGTCGATGCGCGTCGCCGCGGCGTGGCGCATCGCATTGGTCAGCGCTTCCTGGGTCATGCGGTAGAGCGCGAGCGCGAAATCGTCGTCGAACGTGTCGAGCGCGGCATCGAGGTGCAGCTCGACGCGCGCGCCCTCGCCCGGGCGCTCGTTCCAGCTGCGCGCGAGATCCTCGAGCAGGCGACGCAGCGGCACGGCCTCGCCCTCGACACGCGGATCCTGCGGACGCAGCTCGCGCAGCAGGTCGCGCACGTCCTCGTGGACGCGCCGGCAGTGGTCGGCGAAGCCGCGCACGACGGCCTGCACGTCGGGACGCTCGCCCACCTGCTGGGCGAGCCACGCCGCGTCGGCGCGCATCGCCGTGAGCACCTGGCCGAACTCGTCGTGCAGCTCACGCGCAATGCGCGCACGCTCGTCCTCCTGCAGCGTGAGCAGCTTGAGGCTCAGCGTGCGGCGCACGTTCTGCGCCTCGTCGAGCGCACCGGCCATGTGGTTGAGCGACTGGCCGACCGCATCGAGCTCACGCATCGACAGGGCCGGCACGCGCCACGCGTAGTCGGCGCGCTGATAGTGCCCGATCGCGACATGGATCGGCTGCAGCGGCGCGAGCGCACGACGCAATGCCCAGTAGATCGCCGCGAGCGTGAGCACGCCGTAGCCGAACAGCATGACCAGCAGGCTCGCGGTGTCCTCGAAGGCCTCGTCCTGTTCGCTGACCGGATTGAGCATGAAGGTCGCGACGAAGCGCACGCCTTCGTCGCGGCGGATCACCCACGTCGTCGCCTGACCTTCGCCCGGCTCGGTCGGAAGCATCGCGACGAAGGCACGCTCGACGAGCGACAGCGGCTCCGGTGGCGCCGGCGAGACGACCTCGCGGCCGGCGACGTCGGCGACGCGCAGCTGCAGATGCCGCATGCGCCCCGAGCCCGCGATCTCGCGCAACGCGGCGAGGTGGCCGTCGAGCGTGTCGATGTCGTCCTCCTGCAGCGCGCTGAGCAGTTCGAACGCACGCACGACCTCGGCCGCGCCGCGCCCCTCGTGCTCGACGTCGAACTGCGCACGCCACATCGCGAATACGAACGCACCGAGGAACATCGCCGCGGAGACCGCGGCGATCCGACCCATTAGAAACCGTGACATGTCCATCGGAGTTTTCGCACGTCCACCGAGCAGGAAGTTTTCCCGATCCACCACGCGCCGCCACGACAACGGTTCGCGATGCACCCCATCGACGACCGGACAACCAAGGGAGAAGGGTCCATGACAGTCCGCAGCACCGCGTTCCGCCATCGCCGCAAGCCCGCTTCGATCAGGCCTTCGGCATTCGTCCTGGCGACATTCTGCATGATGGAGATGCCCGCCTCACGCGCCGAGACCGAGCGCCGCGAGGAGGAGGATGCGGTCACGCTGCCGCTGATCGACGTGCGCGAGATCCTGCCGCACCAGCCCGAGGACGCACCCGGTGCGACCGGCATCCTCACCGCCGACGAGATCGACAAGCTGCTGCCGTACACCGTGCACGACGCGCTCGATTTCATCCCCGGCGTGCACACGCAGGACGACGACGTGTTCGCGCGGCGCTCGGGCATCGGCATCCGCGGTGCACCGTCGCGGCGCTCGCGCAAAGTGCTCATGCTCGAGGACGGCACGCCGATCAACGCCTCGACCTACCTCGACTCGAGCACCCACTACACGCCGCCGATGGAACGCCTCGAGCGCATCGACGTGCTCAAGGGCAACGGCCAGATCCTGCACGGGCCGCTCAACAACCACGGCATCGTCAACTTCCGCAACACGGCACCGACCGCGATACCCGAGACGACCGCCGAGTTCGCGTTCGGCAACCACGCGACCTCGAAGCAGCACGTCATGCATCGCCGCACCGACGGCGACCTCGGCAGCGTGCTCTCGTACACGCACCTGAAGGGTGACGGCGTGTTCGACGTCGAGGACACCGAGTACCACGACGTCTACGCGGGCTTCGACTACCGCCTCGACGAGCGCCAGGACCTGCACGTCTCGCTGACCTACCTGCGCGAGCGTTCGCACTACGACGAGAGCAATCTCACGCCGCAGGAGTACGCGGTCGATCCGTTTCGCAAGCGTGGCCGCTTCGGCCAGGAGTACGACACGATCGCGGTGAACTACGCCAAGCTCGATCTCGTCCACAACATCGACCTCTCGTCGCAGTGGCGCTCGTCGACGAAGTTCTTCGCCACCGACCTCGATCGTCCGCGCTTCACGGTCGATCCCGGCGAATACCTCGTCGGTGCGCTGCCCGACCTCGTGCTCGACGACGGCGACGGCGCGTTCGTGCCGGGAGCGGACGGCAACGGTCAGATGATCAGCCGCGACCGCCACTACCGCACGTTCGGCCTCGAGAACCGCATGGAAGTCGGCGGCATCACGACCGGTGCGGTCGCCCATACGCTGCAATGGGGTGCGCGCGTCGAGCGCCACCTGTTCATGGACAAGCGCACCGAGGGCGAGGTCGGCGAGATCCTCTCCGAAAGCAACCGCGGCGAGACCACGCGAAAGGAACCGTACCAGTCCTCGGCGGTGTCGCTGTTCGTGCAGGACGTCATGCGGTTCGGCGACTGGACCTTCACGCCGGGCCTGCGCGCCGAGCGCTACACGCAGCGCCGCCAGCGCACGTTCCCGACGCGCGAGGCGCGCGAGGAGTACGAGAAGACGATCGCGCTCCCCGGCGTCAGCCTGCTCTACGACGGCTGGCGCGACACGCATGTGTTCGCGAGCGTGCAGCGCGGCTACACGCCGGCGACCGCGCGCGGCAGCGACTTCCCGCTCGTGCCCGAGATCGGCGTCAACAGCCAGATCGGCCTGCGCTCGAACGTCGGCGCCAGTCTCGCCGTCGAGGCCGCGGTGTTCCACAACAAGCTGCGCGACACGCTCGTGCAGTTGCCTTTCATCGACCCGGCCAGCGGCGAGGATCTCTTCATCAACGCGGCCGATTCCAAGGCGACGGGCATCGACCTCGGCGTGCGCCTGGATTCGGCGGCGTTCACGGGATCGGCGCTCAACGTCTACGGCCTGCTCGCCTACAGCTACACCGACGCGGTGTTCACGCAGGGCGCGAGCAAGGGCAACCGCGTGCCCGAGGTGCCGATGCATTCGGGCAGCCTCACGCTCGGCCTCGAGCACGACAAGGGCTGGCACGTCAGCGCGACGGTCACGCGCCAGGGCGAGTTCTTCACCGATCCCGCCAACACGCGCGATCCGATCCTCGCCAACGAGGACGGCGAGCCGCTCGGCCCCGAGGACGTGATCGACCTGCGCGAACCGATCGTGCTCGGCCTCGTGCCGGGCCGCACGCTGCTGTCGGCGCGCGCGAGCTGGGCGATTCCGAACACGAAGGCGACGCTGTGGGTGCAAGGCCGCAACCTCACCGACAAGCGCTACATCTCCGACTACGCCAACGGCCTGCGCCCCGGCGCGGAACGCACGGTGATCGGCGGCGTGACGCTGCGTTTCCAGTAATCCGTTCCACGCCGCGGCGGGCGACCGCCGCGGCGACACCGCATCACGACAAGGGATCGCACCGCTCCGGTGACGACCCGCCAATGAAGAAGGGAGAGCAGCATGTCCACCCGCCACACCCCGATCCGTTCCATCACGACACGCCCGCGTCCGCGCGCGATCACGCTCGCCGTGCTCGGCGCGCTCGCCGCGTCGGCCGTCGCGCAGGCACAACCCGCGCTGCCGTCCGATGGCGACGAGCTGCCCGCCGTCACGGTCATCGGCATCACGCCACTGCCCGGTGCCGCACTCGACAAGGACCAGATCGCCGCGCCCGTGCAGATCGCCACCGGCGAGGAGATCGCGCGCAGCAACGCGATCGACCTCACCGCCTACATGAACCGCACGCTCGGCAGCGTCTACGTCAACGACATCCAGAACAACCCGCTGCAGCCCGACATCAACTATCGCGGCTACACGGCCTCGCCGCTGCTCGGCACGCCGCAAGGCCTGTCCGTCTACCTCGACGGCGTGCGCCTCAACCAGCCGTTCGGCGACGTGGTCAGCTGGGACCTGATCCCGCGTGCGGCGATCACCTCGATGGCGCTGATGCCCGGATCGAACCCGCTGTTCGGGCTCAACACGCTCGGTGGCGCCTTGTCGATCCGTACCAAGGACGGTTTCAGTGCCCCGGGTGCCGCGATCCAGCTCGGCTACGGCTCCGATTCGCGTCACGCCGGCGAGTTCGAGATCGGTGGCCATGCCGACAGTGGCGTGCACGGGTACCTCACCGGCAACCAGCTCAAGGACGACGGCTGGCGCGACGATTCGCCGACCGACGCCAAGCAGCTGTTCGGCAAGATCGGCTGGCGCAACGACAGCACCGACATCTCGCTGACCGGCGCCTGGGCCGACACCGACCTCACCGGCAACGGCCTGCAGGAACAGCGCTTTCTCGAGCGCGACTACGCAAGCGTCTACACCAAGCCCGACAACACGACCAACCGTTCGGACTTCCTCAACCTCGCCGCGACGCACCGCTTCAACGACACGCTCTCATTCTCGGGCAACGCCTGGTGGCGCCGCATCGAGACGACCACCTACAACGGCGACATCAACGAGGAAGCGCTCGAGGAGAACGTCTACCAGCCCAGCGCGGCCGAACGCGAAGCGCTCGCCGCCGCCGGCTACACGGGTTTCCCGGTCAGCGGCGAGACCGCCGCGAACACGCCGTTCCCGTACTGGCGCTGCATCGCCAACGTGCTGCTCAACGACGAGCCGAACGAGAAGTGCAACGGCCTCATCAACCGCACCGCGACGAACCAGATCGATCGCGGCGTGTCGGGCCAGTTCACGCTCGACGGCAGCTTCGGCGATCGTCGCAACGTGCTCGTGTTCGGCGCGTCCGCCAATGCGAGTCATTCTCGTTTCAAGCAGACCTCGCAGTTCGGCTACCTGTCGCCCGATCGCGGCGTGGTCGGCGTGGACGGGCCCGGCGCGTTCGCCGACGGCACGCAGGATTCCGAGAACGCGTTCGACGCGCGTGTCGATCTCGGCGGCCGCACGCGTACATGGAGCATGTTCGCGAGCGACACGATCGAACTCGCACCGGCGCTCGCGCTGACCGTGTCGGGGCGCTACGACCGCACACGCGTGAAGAACCGCGACGCGATCACGCCGGGTGGCGAACCCGGCTCGCTCGACGGCGACCACACGTTCGACCGCTTCAATCCGGCCGTCGGCCTCACGTTCGCGCCGTCGGAGGCGTGGAGCGCCTATGTCGGCTACAACGAGGGCAGCCGCGCGCCGTCGGCGATCGAACTCGGCTGCGCCGATCCCGAAAACCCGTGTCGCCTGCCGAACTCGATGGCCGGCGACCCGCCGCTCGAGCAGGTCGTGACCAAGACGATCGAGGCCGGCATGCGCGGCGACGCGGGCGGCTTCGCGTGGAACGCGGGCGTATTCCGCGCCGACAACCACGACGACATCATGTTCGTGTCCGACGAGCAGGCCGGCTTCGGCTACTTCCGCAACTTCGGCGAGACGCGCCGCCAGGGCGTCGAGCTCGGTGCCTCGACCCAACTCGGTGCATTCCGCCTCGGCGCAAACTACACGTTCCTCGACGCGACCTACCGCAGCGAAGAGGAAGTGAACGGCGAAGGCAACAGCTCCAACGAGGAAGGCAACGGCTTCGAAGGCGCGATCGAGATCGAACCCGGCGATCGCATCCCGCTCGTGCCACGCCACCTGTTCAAGGCCTCGGTGCAGTGGGACGTGACCGAGCGCTTCACGCTCGATGCCGACATGATCGCGCTCTCGGGCGTGTACGCGCGCGGCAACGAGAACAACCAGCACGAACCCGACGGCCTCTACTACCTCGGCAAGGGCAAGACCGGCGGCTACGCGGTGACCAACCTCGGCGCGAGCTTCCGCCCGACGCCGTCGCTGACCGTGTTCGCACAGGTCAACAACGTGTTCGACCGCCAGTACTACACCGCGGCGCAACTGGCCGCGACCGGCTTCACCGACGACGGCAGCTTCATCGCACGCCCGTTCTCGGGACCGGTGGTCGACGGCGAACGCCCGCTGCGCCACGCGACGTTCTACGCACCGGGCGCACCGCGTGCGTTCTGGGTAGGCGTGCGTTACGCGTTCTACTGAGCACCACGGCCCGCCTCCGTGAGGGGGCGGGCTTTTGGCAACACGCCACGACGACCACCGCATGGATTCACCACACGGGTATCGCGTAGGGCGGAACCGCCGCAGGCGATTCCGCCATGCACGGTAACGGCGTCGCATGCCATGGCGTCACGAACCTCCGGGATGAATGGCATCTTTCGCGAGAGGCTTGCGTGAAGCACCGACGCGTGGATCTTCGCGAGCGGCTCTCGACTCGTGCGGGCTTATCGTTCTCCACGGCGGAATCCGCTGCGCGGGTTCCGCCCTACCCGTGCACTCGACACGTAGGGCGGAACCGCCGCAGGCGATTCCGCCGTGCACGGTGACGCCGTCACACGCCATGGCATCACGAACTTCCCTGGGCATGACGTTTCTCGCGGGGGATTTGCGTGAAGCACCGACGCGTGGACCTTCGCGAGCGGCTCTCGACTCGTGCGGGCTTGTCGTTCTCCACGGCGGAATCCGCTGCGCGGGTTCCGCCCTACCCGTGCACTCGACACGCAGGGCGGAACCGCTGCAGGCGATTCCGCCGTGCACGGTGACATCCGCCGCATGCCGTGGCTCCGCGAAGGTGTGCGGGGCATGACGTTTTTCCGAAAGGTTTGATGATGCGCGGAAGCACGCCTTCACCATCGGCGCGTGACTCATTGCGCATGAGCGTTACCTCACGCGCCGCGGTGCTTGCCCTTCCACGGCGCGTAGAACGCGCGGATGCGCGCGACGTCGGCGTCGACGTCGGCCGTGGTCTCGAACACCGGACCGAAGCCGATCGTGCGTTCGGGGTAGTGGAAGTACACCGCCATGACCGGCACGCCGGCCGCGCGCGCGATGTGCCAGAAGCCGGTCTTCCACTTGTCGACGCGGCGGCGCGTGCCCTCGGGCGCGATCGCGAGCCACAGCTGCGGCTGCTCGGCGAAGCGCGCGACCATCTGGTCGACGAGGCCGTGCGTCGCGCTGCGCTCGATCGGGATGCCGCCGAGCCGGCGCAGCAGCCAGCCGAGCGGCCCGACGAACAGCTCGCGCTTGGCCATGAACGACACGCGTGCACCGATCGCGACCTTGACCAGCAGTCCCCACACGCCGTCCCACCACGACGAGTGCGGCGCACCGACGAGGACGAGCCTGGATAGATCGGGGTACTCGCCGACGAAGCGCCAGCCGCAGCGCTCGAGCACCCATCGCGCAAGACGTCGCCACGCATTCTGCGGGTACTGCGGCATCGACGGCGGCAGCGGACGGTGCAGCAGGTCGTCGCTCAATCGCCACCCCAGTCGCGCGAGCCGCGGCCCTGCTTGATCGTCGCGCGTTTCTTCTTGCCGGTGATGCGCCGCTCCTGCGAGGCACGCGAAGGTTTCGTCGCGACACGCTTCTTCGGCACGACGAGCGCGGCACGGATCACCTCGGCGAGGCGCGCCTGCGCGTCGTCGCGGTTCTTGGCCTGGTCGCGGAAGCGGCTCGCCTGGATCACGAGCACGCCTTCGTCGGTGAGGCGACGGTCGCGACGCGCGAGCAGGCGCTCGCGCAAGGCCTCGGGCAGCGACGGCGAGCGCGCGACGTCGAAGCGCAGTTCCACCGCGCTGGCGACCTTGTTGACGTTCTGTCCGCCGGGCCCCGACGCACGCACGAAGCGTTCGACGAGTTCGTCGTCGGGGATCGACAGCTGGGCATTGATCTCGAGCATGCGCGGATTCTAGCGGTGCGGCGTGTCGACTCCACGCTGCCGTGCGGCATGGCGAGCCGATCAGCGGCGAGAACGCCGGCATCCGGTGCGGGAGCGGCCAGGCCGACTCAGGCCGCGGCGGTCTCCGCCGCGGCACCTTCGCCACTGCGCGGCGCGCCCTCGAGCGTCCACTCGAATCGCTGCAGCAGGCCTGCGAACTCGGCATCGAGCGGCGCCGACACCTCGACGCGCTCACCCGTCACCGGATGGGCGAACGCGAGTCGCCACGCGTGCAGCAGCAGACGGTGCACGCCGTAGTACTGCTTGTAGAGGCGGTTGTGCTCGGTGCGACCGTGGCTGGTGTCGCCGACCAGCGGATGCCGCGCGTGGGCGAAGTGACGGCGGATCTGCCGGTAGCGCCCGGTCTCGGGCGACACCTCGACGAGCGCGTAGCGCTGCTGCGGGTAGCGGTTGATCGCGATCGGCACCTCGATCGTGTGCAGGCGTCGCCAGCGTGTCAGCGCGGGCTTGCGCTCGCCGTCCTCGCGCACGCCGGGCAGCGGGTAGTCGATCTCGCCGGTCTCGTCCGGCCAGCCGCGGCAGACCGCGAGGTAGGTCTTCTCGACGTCGCGCGCCATGAACTGGCGCCCGAGCACGCCGGCGACCTCGGCATTGCGGCCGATCAGCACGACGCCGCTCGTGGCGCGGTCGAGGCGATGGATCAGGTGCAGCGCGCCGGGCACCTGCTCGCGCACCACGTCGATGAGGTAGGCGTCGTCGCAGGCGACCATGCGGCTGCGGTGCACGGGCATGCCGGCGGGCTTGTCGACGACGACGAGATGGTCGTCCTGGAACAGGATCATCGGAGGTTTCCGTGTCAGCGCGTGCGCGCGGCGGCGACGAACGCGACGAAGGCGATGCCGGCCGCGGCGAGTGCGGCGACGGACGCACCACCCCAGCGCGGGAGCTGCGTGTCGAACACCTGCAGCAGCGCCGCGGCGATCGCCGCGGCCGCGCCAAGCACGAGCCAGGTCGCGAGGCGCTGGCTGGTGCGCGAGCGCGCCTCGAGCCGCGCGAGGTCGTCGGAACGGATGCGCAGTTCACCACGCCCGGTGGTCTGCTGCTCGAGCCAGTCGTGCACGAGCTGCGGCATGTCGGGCGCGACCGCGAGCCACTCCGGCAGGCGTCGACGCAGTTTCTTCAGCATCGCCTTCGGGCCGCGACGCGCCCACCAGATCTTCTCGAGCACGGGGCGTGCGGTCGCCCAGATGTCGATGCGCGGGTGCAGCAGGCGGCCGACGCCCTCGATGTTGAGCAGGGTCTTCTGCAGCAGGATCAGCTGCGGCTGCAGCGTGAGCTGGTAGCGGCGCGCGGTCTGGAACAGCTTGACCACGACCTCGGCCAGCGAGATCTCGCTGAGCGGCCGCGTGAAATACGGCTCGCACACGGCGCGCACGGCCGACTCGAGCTCGTCGGTGCGCACGTTGGCCGGCATCCAGCCCGCGCGCAGGTGCAGCTCGGCGATGCGCTTGTAGTCCTGGTGGAACAGCGCGAGGAAGTTCTCGGCGAGCCAGAACTGATCCTGCTCCGAGAGCGAGCCCATGATGCCGAAGTCGAGCGCGATGAAACGCGGGTTCTCGCGGCGTGTGGCATCCACCCAGATGTTGCCGGCGTGCGCGTCGGCGTGGAAGAAGTTGTCGCGAAACACCTGCGTGTAGAACAGCTGCACGCCCTTCTCGGCGAGGCGCACGCGGTCGATGCCGGCCGCGTCGAGCGCGGCGAGGTCGTCGACCGGGATGCCGTGCACGCGCTCGAGCGTGAGCACCTCGGCGGTCGTGTGCGACCAGTGCACCTCGGGCACGTAGAGATCGTCGGAGCCGAGGAAATTGCGCCGCAGCAGGCTCGCATTGGCGCCCTCGCGCTGCAGGTCGAGCTCGTTGAACAGCGTACCCTCGACCTCGGCGACGACGTCGAGCGGGCGGATCTTGTCGGCGTTCGGATGCACGCGCGCGGCGAGTTCGCCGAGCGCGCGCAGCAGGCCGACGTCGCGCGCGATGCGCGCACGGATGTCGGGACGCAGCACCTTGACCACGACCTCGCGGCCGTCCGGCAGCGTCGCTGCATGCACCTGCGCGATCGAGGCCGAGGCGAGCGGCTCGTCGTCGAAACGCGCGTAGCGCTGCTCGACCGGCGCGCCGAGCGCGCGCTCGACGGCGGCACGCGCGAGCGCGCCAGGGAACGGCGCGACACGGTCCTGCAGGCGCGTCAGCTCGTCGGCGATGTCGGGCGGCAGCAGGTCGCGCCGCGTCGACAGGATCTGTCCGAACTTCACGAAAATCGGGCCGAGCTCGGTCAGTGCGAGTACGAGGCGTGCGCCGCGTGGCAGCGCCGCGACCTCGCGCGTCGGACCCGGCAGCACGAGGCGTGCCCAGCGCAGCGCGCGCACGCGGCGCGCATCGTCGAGGACGTCGTCGAGGCGGTAGCGCACCGCGACCGCGAGGATGCGCACGAGGCGCGGCAGCACGCGCAACGCGATCATCGGCGGGCCTGCAGGCGGCGCACGCGCGCCTCGAGGCGATCGCCACGCTCGCGCACGGCATCGACGTCGTCGAGGAACGCGTCCATCTCGCCGCGCGCGACGAGGTCGCGGCTCTCCTCGACGAGGTAGTCCGCGCCGTCGCGCACGAGGCCGACGACGCCGTCGCGCACGAAGGCGAGACCGCGCCGCACGCCGCGTGCGACCTGCACGCCGGCGACGTCGCCGAACACGCGCGCGAACGCTTCGTCGACATCGGGCTCGAAGCGTATCGCGAGGCGCTCGAGACGGCGCGCGAGGTCGGCATCACCGGCGATCTCGATGCGACCCGGCAGCACCGCGTCGGCGTCGCCGCGCAGGCGCGCCACGGCCATGCCGAGCAGGCTTCCCGGCGTCGCCTCGAC
Organism: Dokdonella aquatica; assembly: GCF_051987395.1. Lineage (NCBI taxonomy): Bacteria > Pseudomonadati > Pseudomonadota > Gammaproteobacteria > Lysobacterales > Rhodanobacteraceae > Dokdonella > Dokdonella aquatica. The sequence goes on from NZ_CP197094.1 coordinate 898,470, forward strand.
ACGCAGGTCGCTCGCGCCGCCGAACGCGGGTCCGACGCGCAGGCGCGTACCGTCGACGGCCAGGCGCATCGCCAGCGGCGTGCCGCGGAACGTGATCGCGACGGCACGGCCGTCGAGCGCGCCGAGGGCCTGGCGCGTGTCGGGATCGAGCGCGAGCGCGCGCTCGAGCACGGCTTCGAGGGCACGGCCGAGCACGGCCAGCACGGGGTTCGGCGCGCGCGGCGCGGCGGAGTCGTCGGTCATCCGCGCATTCTAGCGTGGCGCGTGGTCAGCGCCGCCGCATCGCGTAGGCCTTCTCGACACGAACGATGCGCACGTCGTAGTGCTCGTACCAGCGCGCGCGGCCGATGCGCCGGGCCTCGAGGTGCTCGGCGTCGCGCTTCCACGCGGCGATCGCGCCGAGGTCGGGATCTGGGGTCAGGTTCATTTTCCGCTGCGTCGCCTCGAGACTCCCGACGTCTTCCCAGGAAAATGAACCTGACCCCAGATCCTCGACCCCGGATCCTCGCGCGGAGGAGTCGTCGGTCATCCGCGCATTCTGGCGTGGCGCGTGGTCAGCGCCGCCGCATCGCATAGGCCTTCTCGACGCGGGCGATGCGCACGTCGTAGTGCTCGTACCAGCGCGCGCGACCGATGCGCTGCGCCTCGAGGTGCTCGGCGTCGCGCTTCCACGCGGCGATCGCGGCGAGATCGGTCCAGTACGAGAGCGTGATGCCGAGGCCGTCGGCGCCGCGTGCACTCTCGATGCCGAGGAAACCGGGCTGGCGCGACGCGAGCTCGAGCATGCGCTCGGCCATGTCGCCATAGCCGTCGTCGATCTCGGTCCGCCGTGACGTGAACAGGACCGCGTAATACGGCGGCTCGGGCGTGCTGGCGATCGACGGCGTGGCCATCCGGAACTCCCGCGTGTCGGCGTGGCGGCGGCGTGGCGTGCCGCGGGACGCGTATTGGAACAGGAGTGCCGTGCCGCGGTCACGCCCCGCGCGCCATCGTGAAGGTTCATCCCGCCGTTTCGCGTAATCTCCCCGATGCTTCCGGGGAGACCACCATGCGCCACCTGATCCTGCTCGCCACCGGCGTGCTCGCTGCGACGCCGTGCCTGGCCGACAACACGTTCGTCGTCAACACGACCAGTGATGTGGGCGGAGGCAGCCTGCGCGTCGCGATCCAGCAGATGCAGCCCAACAACGGCATCCAGACGATCCGCTTCGAGCTGCCGGCGAATGCGCAGATCACGCTGACGTCGGCGCTGCCGCCGCTGGTCGGCCAGACCATCGTGATCGACGGCTCACCCAGTCCGGGGCTGCGCATCGAGGGCGCGGGCTGGTCGATGCTGCGTTTCGCGAGCGGCAATTCGGGCCAGAGCGTGCGCCTGCAGAGCCTCAACCTGCGCGGCGGCTCGAACGCGGACGGTGGCGGCTGCGTCGACCTCACCACGCAGGGCTACCTGCAGGTGATCGACTCGACGTTCGACAGCTGCTTCAACTCCGGCCCGCCCGCGACCGGCGCAGGCGGCGGCGCGATCCGCACCAATGGCACGCTGCGCCTGACACGCTCGCGCTTCACGAACAACGCCTCGTCGGATGGCGGCAGCATCGGCCTCGTCAACGCGGGAGGCGCCGTACGCGTCGCCGGCCCGCTGGCGAACTCGGTCCTCATCGAGCGCACGCAGTTCATCGGCAATCGCACGCACGCGACCCAGAACGGTACGGCCTGCAACGGCGGACAGGGCGGCGCGCTGTCGTTGAGCCTTCCCGCTAGCGCGAGCGCGGCGATCCTCGACACGCAGTTCATCGACAACGCGACGCTGTGTCCCGCCACGGGATCGCGCCAGGCCGGTACCGGTGGCGCCGTCGTCGTCTATGGCGAAGGCCTCGGCAGCAACGTCTCGTTCGAACGCGTGACGTTCCGCGGCAACGAGGCGCGCACGGCGGGATCGATCTCGGTCGAGAGCGCCCGCCTCAACGTCGTCAACGGCACGTTCTTCGAGAACACGGGACTCGCCACGGCCGACCTCTACCTGCTCACGCGCACCGGACGCCCGCCCACCACGTTGTACCTGCGCAACAGCACGTTCGCGCGCGGCACGAGCACGTTCGCGAGCAACGGCGCCTACCTGCACCTGCAGAACGGTGCCACCGCGACCGAGGTGCGCAACACCGTGTTCGCCAGGCCGCTCGCGGGCCCGGCCTGCAGCCCATCGACGATCAACGTGCAGAGCGGCGACATCGCCTTCACGGGCGAGAACTCGTGCTACTTCTTCCGCCCCGACAACTCGACGTTCACGAGCTACTTCCCGAACGCGCCGTTCAACACGTTCGGCCTCGACGCGATGACGCAGAGCTGGGGATCGGTGCCCACGCTGCACCCGGCCGCCGACAGCGTGCTGATCGACAACGGCACCAACACGGGCTGCCCGACACTGGACGCACGCGGCCTGCCGCGCCCGATCAACGGCGGCCAGGCCACCTCGTGCGACGTCGGCGCGGTCGAGGTCAACCGGGACCGGATCTTCGGAACGGGATTCGATCCCTGATCGCGGCGCCGCCGATCAGCGACCCTGCAGGCGCTCGCGCGTGAGCTGGGTGAGCAGGCGCGTCATGCCCTCGGCGAGGCTGACCTTCGGGGCGTAGCCGAGGTCGCGCCGGGCCGCGGCGAGGTTGAACCAGCTCGCCTGGCCGAACAGTTCCAGCGTGCCGGCGTTGAGCAGCGGCGACGGTACCTCGTCGCCCTGAGCACGCGCGCCGCTCGCGAAGGTTCGCGCCGCGATCGCCGACAGGCGTCGCGTCTCGGGCGGGAAGCCGCCGGCGCGCAGCAGCGCATTGAAGAAGGCCTCGATCGTGATCGGCTCGCCCTGACCGATGAAATAGGGCTTGCCGGCGATCGGTGAACCGATCTCGAGGCGCTCGAGCGCGAGCGCATGCGCCTCGGCGGCATTGTCGACATGGCAGGTGTCGATGCGCTTCTCGGGCTCGCCGAACAGACGGAAGCGCCCGCGCTTGGCGAGATCGAACAAGGCCGGCAGGCGATGCGGCTCGCCGTGTCCCCACAGCACATGCGGACGCAACACGACCGTCGCGATGCGCTCGCCGTTCGCGGCGACCACGCGCTGCTCGGCGAGCGCCTTGGTGTGCGGCAGAGGGGTCGCCCAGCGTGCGGGATACGGCAGCGACTCGTCGGCGTTCTCGAGATCGCGTCCGCCGAGCACGACGCTCGCGCACGAGGTGAGCACGAGTCGTGGCACGCCGGCGAGTTCGCAGGCACCGAGCACGCAGTCGGTCGAGCGCACGTTGGCCTCGTGCATGGCCTCGATGCCGGCGAGCGGATCGACGCAACCGGCCGCATGCACGACCGCGTCGCAACCCTCGGCGGCGTTGCAGACGTCGTCGAACGCGGTGGCACTGCCGGTGCGTGGCTCGATGCCGGCCGCGGCGAGTTCGGGGCCGATGCGGCGCACGAGCGCGCGTACCTTGTGGCCGCGTGCGGCGAGCACGCCCGCGAGGGCACGCCCGAGGAATCCGGTGGCTCCGGTCAGAAGGATCTGCATCCGCCGCGTGTCGCCTTGACGTGTCTCCCGTCGCGTCGCGACGGCCCCTGTGACGGATAGTGCAGGAAACCGCCCCCCGATTTCGAGGCCGGCTCGACGATCCGCTTAACGATCCGCTCAGTGCCCGCGTTCCAGAATCGGCTGTCGCTCACCCCGGGGACCCGCCATGATCCGATTCGCCCTCGCCTTGCTCGGCTTCGTGGCGCTGCACGCACACGCCCAGCAGGACATCAACGGCAGCACGCCTTCCGGCGCCTACTGGCGCATCGCGGTGCCGGCCGGCTGGCAACCGGGTGGCCCTCTCGTGCTGTACCAGCATGGCTTCACGTTCTCGCAACCGGAACCCAACCCGGGACTCGGCGTGCTGCGCGACGTGATGCTGTCGCAGGGCTATGCCGTCGCGGCGACGAGCTACCGCCAGCGTGGCTGGGCCGTGTTCACGGCCGTCGAGGACAACCGCGAGCTCGTCGAGATCTTCCGCGAGCGCATCGGCGAGCCCGGCGAAGTGATTCCGTGGGGCGGTTCGCTCGGAGGCCTCGTCGCGCTGCGCATCGCCGAGTCGTCGGGCTTCCCGCCGATCCACGGCGTCTATGCGGCCTGCCCTGCCGCGGCCGGCTCGCGCCTGTGGGACCACGCGATCGACCTGCGCCTCGCCTACGACGTGGTCTGTGCCGGCGCAGGCAGCCTGCCGACCGGCGCCGAACCGACACCGTGGGCCTTCAACCTCGGCGACATCCCGACCAACCTCGACGATTTCGAGGACCAGCTCTCGCTGCTGCCGACCCTGCTGCCGCTCAACCAGTGCACGGGCGTGAACCTGCCCGACTCGCTGCGCACGAGCGACAAGCGCCGTCGCCTGGCCGAACTCATGGCCGTGGCGGGCACCACGGACGAGGATTTCTTCGTCACCCAGTTCGCCTACGCGACCTATGCGATGAGCGACCTCGTGCGCGCGCCCGACAAGCTCGCCGGGCGCAACCCGTTCACGACGACCGGCGTGGTCTATCCGCAACCGGCCATCGAGGCCGGCATCGCGCGCATCACGGCCGATCCGTTCGCTGCGCAACAGCTTCGCGAGGCTTCCGACGTGCGCGGCGCGACCGGTACCGCGAAGATCATGTCGATGCACACCTCGCGCGACGAACTCGTCGTGCCGTCCAATCAGGACGTGCTGCGCCAGCGCATCCCGTCCGGCAGGCTCGTCAGTGCGATCGTCGCCGAGGCCGAGCCGAGCCATTGCGGCTTCTCGCTCGCCGAGGGCCTCGCCGGCTGGATGACGCTGCGCGACTGGATGCAGAACGATGGTCCCGCGCCGGCCGTGGCCGACCTGCAGGCCTCGTGCGAGTCGCTCGTCGCGCAGGGTGCCGACGGCGATTGCCGCTTCGATGCGAATGCCGTCGTGCCACCGCTCGACAGCGTCTATCCCGTGCGCCCGTCGGCCGGTGCGATCGACGCGCGCTACAGCGGTCAGTGGTACGACCCGTCGCGCAGCGGCGAAGGCATCTCGCTCGAGGTGCTGCCCGACGGCCGTGCGCTCGTCTACTTCTTCACGTACCCACCCGAAGGCGTGACCGGCACGCAGGCCTGGATGATCGGCAGCGGCCCGATCGACGGCAACGCGATCGCGATCCCCGACATGCGTCGCCCGCAGATGCGCTTCGACGCGACGACCTTCACCGACGTGCTCGACCAGCCGCTGTGGGGCGCACTCCGGATCACGTTCGACGACTGCGGCAGCGGCCGCATGCGTTGGGAAGGCCCGCAAGGCTGGGGCTCACGCGAGGTCGCGCTGCGCCGCCTCACCGCGCTCGACGGCCTCGCCTGCGACGACGTCGGCGAAGCGCCCGCACAGCCGAGCGGCGCGTGGTCGGACCGACGCTTCAACGGCAACGGCTTCCTGATCGAGCGCCTCGACGACACACGTACGGCGACGCTGTGGTTCAGCCCGGGCAGCCTGGCCGGCGGACAGACGTGGATGACCGGCGTGCTCGAGGGCGACCTGACGACGGGCGTCACCGCGCAGACGCTGTACCGCCCGAGTGGTCCGCGTTTCGGCGATGCGTTCGATCCGTCGCAGTTCCAGAGCGTGCCGGCGATGCAGCTCGACTTGCGGCTCGGCTGCGGTACGGCCGGCGCGGGCCAGTACACGACGACACCCGTGCTGCCGGGCTCGGGCACACCGCTCGACCTCAATCGCATCACGCGCCCGGCCGGCGTCGGCGACTGCACCGACTGAGGACGGGGACGCGGCGCCCGCGACGGGCGCCGCCTCGCCCCTCTCAGGAGCGAGAGGCGTTGCGCTCAGCGTGTCAGTGCTTGCCGAAGAAGCGCGCGATGCGGTGGAAGAAGCCGGGCTTCTTGTGCGCAGCGGCCGGTGCCGTGACGGTCTCGGTCGGCGTGGAAGCACGCGCCTCGCTTCCCGCACGCGGTGTGCGCTCGCGGCGCGGCTTGCGCTCACCGGGATGTGCATCGGACTTGGCCGGCGTGGCGGTACCGTTCGCTGCCGCGGGTGCTGCCGCAGCCTCGCCGTCACGACGGCTGCGGCCGCGACCGCCACGACGGCGGCGCTTCTTCGGCGCACCCGTGGCGGGATCGATCGCACCGACGGCGTCAGGAGCTTCTGCGGCAGCAACGGCCACGGTCGTTTCAGCGGCCGGAGCCTCGACAGGCTTCGGGGCACGCGGCGGACGCGACTCGCGGCGCGGACCGTCGCGACGCTCGCCGGAGCGACCACCGTCACGGCCACCGCCGCCACCCGTGCGCGAACGCGGGCCACGCGAGGAGGGCCCGCTCTTCGGCGGCGCACCGGCCGTGTTGCGTGCGTCGTCGGCGGCGTCCTCGTCCTCGTTGGCCGGGATCGAACCGTCGGCGCGCGGGCGCGGCTGCGGCACGACGAGCAGGTCGGGCGTGACCGCCGCGGTCGGGATCTTCTGGCCGATGTAGGCCTCGATGTCGGGCAGGCCCATCGCGTAGAGGTCGCAGGCGAAGCTGATCGCGTCGCCCTCGGCGCCGAGGCGCGCGGTGCGGCCGATGCGGTGGACGTAGTCCTCGGCATCGTGCGGCAGGTCGAAATTGAACACGTGCGACACGGCCGGGATGTGCAGGCCGCGCGCGGCGACGTCGGTCGCGACGAGCAGGTCGATCTCGCCCTTCTGGAAGCGGCCGAGCAGGCGCTCGCGCTTGGCCTGCGGCACGTCGCCCGACAGCGTGGCGACACGGAAGCCCTGGCGCTCGAGCGTGCGCGTGAGGCGCTCGGCCATCGCCTTGGTGTTGATGAAGACGATGCTGCGGTGTTCCTCGAGCTTGCCTAGGAGGTTGAGCAGCAGCGGCATCTTCTCCTCGGTGGCCGGGAAGTAGACGACCTGGCGCACGCGGTCGGCGGTGACGTTGTCGGTCTCGACGGTCACCTTCTCGGGCTCGTTCATGTGCTCGTAGGCGAGCTCGAGCACGCGGTGGCTCAGCGTCGCCGAGAACAGCATGCCCTGGCGCTCGGCCGGCGGCGGCATGCGGCGCAGCAGGAAGCGGATGTCCTTGATGAAGCCGAGGTCGAACATGCGGTCGGCCTCGTCGAGCACGACCGCCTCGACGGCACGGAACGACACCACGTGCTGCTTGAGGTAGTCGATGATGCGGCCCGGCGTGGCGATGACGATGTCGACGCCGGCCTTGAGCATGTCGCGCTGCTTGTCGTAGTCGACGCCGCCGTAGATCAGCGCGGAGGTCAACCCGGTATTGCGGCCGATGTTGCGGAAATCCTTCTCGATCTGGATCGCGAGCTCGCGCGTCGGCGCGAGGATCACCGCGCGCGGGTCGCCGGTCTTGCGCTCGACCATGGCCGGGCGCGTCAGCAGGCGGTTCAGCACCGCGACGAGGAAGGCCGCGGTCTTGCCGGTGCCGGTCTGGGCCTGGCCGGCGATGTCCTTGCCCTGCAGGGCGAACGGCAACGTCTGCGCCTGGATCGGCGTGCAGCGGATGAAGCCGGCGTCGGTGAGGCCTGAAAGCAGGCTCGGGTGCAGGTCGAAACTCTCGAAAACGATGTCGGTGAGCGGTTGCTGGTGTGACATTCCGTGGCGGTCTCTGGAGGCGGGGAGCCGGGGGGCGCGGGCTTGCGTCGCGCGATTCCATCCCCAACTTGCGCTGAGCAGCCGAGTTCGGCTGAAATGGACTGAAGCCGGGCGCAAACCGGTTCAGGTCGGCATCGGGTCAACCGTGCAAGTGTAGCCGAACCCGCCGCGCGACGCGCGTGCGCCCCGTTTACCCCCATCCGTCACCTTTCCGGAGAACCCGCGTGAGCCAGCAGATCGCCCACGTCAGCGACGACCAGTTCGAGGCCGAAGTGCTCCAGTCGTCCGAGCCCGTGCTCGTCGACTTCTGGGCCGAATGGTGCGGCCCGTGCAAGATGATCGCCCCGATCCTCGACGAGCTCGCCGACACTTACCAGGGCCGCCTCAAGGTCGCCAAGATCAACATCGATCACAACCGCAGGACGCCGCACGACTACAAGGTCCGCGGCATCCCGACGCTCATGATCTTCAAGGATGGCAAGGTCGAGGCGACCCAGGTCGGCGCGATCAGCAAGACCCAGCTCGCGCAGCTCATCGACCGCACGATCTGAACGTTCCGAGGGCGTCGTCGCCACGCGCGATGACGCCTTCCGCCGGCGGAATCCGGCCCGTTCCACGCAGGCCGGGCGCTTGTCGCCCGCATTTCACGGTGCTAAGTTACCTGCGCACCGGGGAGCGCCTCCGCTCCGATCCTCCGGTAACCCCCCCGAAAGTCTTCCCTCCCAACGGCACCCCATCGAGGTCCGTCCGTGTCCGATATCGAAAATCCAGAAGGTGGCGAAGGCGCCACGCCGCCCGCGCGCGAACCGCGTCAGCGCCAGCGTGCCCCGCGCCCGCCGCGCGATGCCCAGGCGACCCCGCCGCAGCCGAGTCCCGACCAGCAGCAGCTCGACTACCAGCCGCCGGCCGAGTACGTCGCGCCGCAGAACAACGCCGATTCGCAGGCGCCCTCGGGCGGCCAGAACGAGCCGCGCGACAACGCACAGCAGCACCAGGGCGGCGGCCAGCAGCGCCACGGCGGCCAGCAAGGCCACCAGGGTGGTCAGGGCGGCCACCAGCAGGGCAACAACAACAACGGCCAGCGCAACAACCGGCGCGACCGTGACCGCGACCGCCGCGGCAACCGCAACCCGCAGAACAACCAGCACCGCGGCCTGCCCCAGGTCGACGAGGAGTGGGACGAGTCCCGCGAAACCGGGCCGCTGATCGACCTCAACGAGCTCAAGCGCAAGAACGCGCTCGACCTGCTCGCGCTGGCCGAGACGCTCGGCATCCAGGAAGGCGTCGCGCGTGCACGCAAGCAGGATGTGATCTTCAACATCCTCAAGGCGCACGCCCGCGCCGGCGGCGGCATCTACGGCGAAGGCGTGCTCGAGATCCTGCAGGACGGCTTCGGCTTCCTGCGCGGCCCCGACCAGTCGTTCCTCGCCGGCCCGGACGACATCTACGTGTCGCCGTCGCAGATCCGCCGCTTCAACCTGCGCACCGGCGACTACATCACCGGACGCATCCGTCCTCCGAAGGAAGGCGAGCGCTACTTCGCGCTGCTCAAGGTCGACCACATCAACGGCGAGCCGCCGGAAGCGTCGAAGAACAAGGCGCTGTTCGAGAACCTCACCGCGCTGTTCCCGCGCAAGTCGTTCCGCCTCGAGCGCGGCAACGGCTCCACCGAGGACATCACGGGCCGTATCCTCGACCTCGTCGCGCCGATCGGCCGCGGCCAGCGCGGCCTCATCGTCTCGCAGCCCAAGGCCGGCAAGACGATGATGATGCAGAACGTCGCGCAGGCGATCGTGCACAACCACCCGGACGTGCACCTGATCATCCTGCTCATCGACGAGCGTCCCGAGGAGGTGACCGAGATGCAGCGCGGCGTGCGCGCCGAGGTCATCAGCTCGACGTTCGACGAGCCGGCGACGCGCCACGTGCAGGTCGCCGAGATGGTGATCGAGCGCGCCAAGCGCCTCGTCGAGCACAAGAAGGACGTGGTCATCCTGCTCGACTCGATCACGCGCCTCGCGCGCGCCTACAACACCGTCGTGCCGTCGTCGGGCAAGGTGCTCACGGGCGGCGTCGACGCGAACGCGCTGCAGCGTCCGAAGCGCTTCTTCGGCGCGGCTCGCAACCTCGAGGAAGGCGGCTCGCTGACCATCATCGCCACCGCACTCGTCGAGACGGGTTCGAAGATGGACGAGGTGATCTACGAGGAATTCAAGGGCACCGGCAACATGGAAGTGCACCTGAGCCGCCGCATCGCCGAGAAGCGCGTCTACCCGGCCATCGACATCAACCGCTCGGGCACGCGCCGCGAGGAACTGCTGATCGAGCCGGACATGCTGCAGAAGATCTGGATCCTGCGGAAGCTGCTGCATCCGATGGACGAACTCGCCGCGATGGAGTTCATGCTCGACAAGATGAAGAACACCAAGTCCAACGACGAGTTCTTCAATTCGATGAAGCGCGGCGGCTGACCGCAGCGCTTCCGTCGATACGAAAGGCCGCCGCGAGGCGGCCTTTCGCGTTTCCGCCCCACGCTTGTGCGGACATACGCGTGCGCATGGCGCGCCCTCGCATCGGGCAGGCCTGCGGAACCTGAACGCGTTGTTCGAATCGACACGGCACGGACGCATTCCGTTCATGTCTGCTCGACGACACTCGCTCCGTCGCCACACAGCCACGCGGAGTTCGACCATGATGGGCCTGACCGTTGTCTTCGGGGATCGCGAACACAAGACCTCGCAGCCGGACATCGTGCGCCGCGCCCGTGCGGTCGTCGACGAGGCCCTTTCGCCGGGCTTCTTCCCGGACGAGCATGGTCGTTTCGAAGGCCCGCTCTGGCACAGCGTCGCGATGCAGATGACCTGCCATGACGAACGCGACTACGAGCGCGTGCTCGAGGTCCTTTCGTCGAGATCGCGCGAGCGCGGCCTCGCCATCCTCGGTGTGCGTCGCGGCTGATGCGCTGATCCGCAGGAGCGCAACCCGCTGCTCCGTCCAGGACGATCACGAATCTCCAGTACACGCTCCTGCTATGGTCCGGCCATGCCGCTCCGCATGGCCTTCACCGCACTGCTCGCTGCCGTCGTCGCGGCCTCGTCCACGAGCGCCGAAGCGGACTCCCCTGCAGAGCCGACGAGTTGGCGCATCCGTGACGTCACCGTCGTTCCGCTCGACGCAACCGGCAGTCTCCCGCATCGCGACGTCGTCGTACGCGACGGGCGCATCGCCGCGATCACGCCGCACGATGCCGCGGATGCCGACGCAAAACCCGGCGACGTCGACGGCCGTGGTCGTTTCCTCGTGCCGGGTTTCGTCGACGCGCACGCCCACCTGACCACCGAAGGTATCGTGCGGGACGCGCGCGATCCATGCATCGTCGGGCTCGACGTCGGCGATGACCACGCGCTCGACCGCCACGTCATGCTCATGCTGCTGCGTGCGGGTGTCACCTCGGTCGCCAACCTCGGCGCCTCGCCGCATGCCGACGAGGCCTTGCTGGCGCTGCGCGACGCGATCGCGCGAGGCCGGATCGACGGCCCGCGCCTGTTCGTGGCCAGACGCATCGACGGGCCTCGCGCCGCGCTCGTCGACGACGCCGGCGACATGCCGGTACCCGCCTCGACACGGTCCGCACCGATCACGCGCACCGACGCGATCGAGGCCGTGCGCGAGGCGAAGCGCCGCGGCTACGACGCGGTCAAGCCGTACCAGTTCCTGTCGAGCGAGGCGTATCGCGCGGTCGTCGACGAGGCACGACGGCTGGCGCTGCCGACCACGGGACACCTGCCCGAACTCGGCTGTGCGCGCTGTGCCCGACCGCGCGACGCGTTCGCGCATCGGCTCGATGCGATCGCGCACGCCGAGGAACTCGCGCGCTACGCCGCCGCGGACGACTACGCACCGCATGCGCTCGAGCGCCTCGCTCGCGAGGTCGCGCGACGCGGCATCGCGGTGACCCCGACGCTGATCACGCAGAAGACGATCACGGGCATGTACCTGGACCGCAGCGTCGCCATGCTGCCACCGGAATGGGATGCGCTTCTCGACCCGCTGTCGCGCCGCGATGCGCTCGCGCCACGCAACCGCTACCTCGGTGAAGCGTTCCGCGCGCAACCGGGCGCCGATCGCTTCCCGGCCGCCTACGACGCCGCGCGCGTGATCACGCGCGAACTCTGGAAGCGCGGCGTCCCGCTCACGGTCGGCACCGATGCGGCACTGCCGGGCCTCGCCTTCGGGCTGTCGGTGCAGCAGGAGATGCTCGAACTGCGTGCGATCGGCCTTGCGCCGATCGACGTGCTGCGCGCTGCGAGCGTCCATGCGAACGCGCTGTTCGCGCCCGGCTCGAATGACGGTGTCGTGCGCGTCGGCGCGCGTGCCGACCTCGTACTGCTCGACGCCGACCCGCTCGCCGACCTGCATGCGATCACGCGCATCGCCGGCGTGTCGGCGGCAGGACGCTGGCGATCGACCGGGATGATCGACGCCGCGCTCGCCGGACTCGCACCGTCGCTCGATTCGATCCGCTCGCAGCTCGCCGCCTGCGACGCGCGCGCGCCGGCACGCTGAGCGCGAGGCGATGCCAGGCACGCGGCCCGGCACCGCCCTTGGTCACGGCGCGCTGTCGACGAACACGAGCTCGCTGTCCTCGAGCGCGGTGATGCGGATCGTCGACTCGCCGCGGATCGCCGCACCGTCGCGCGCCTCGAGCACCACATCGCCGACCTGCACGCGGCCGTGCGCCGGCACGAGGTAGCCGTGGCGCTTCACGTCGGCGAACGTGTACTCGACGCTCTCGCCGGCCTTCAGCGTCGCGCCGAGCACGCGCGCGTCGGTACGGATCGGCAGCGCATCGGTGTCACCCTCGATGCCGCTCGCGAGGGCCACGAACTGGCCCGAGCGATCGGTCTTCGGGAACGGCTTGGCGCCCCAGGTCGGCGCGCCGCCGCGACGGTCCGGGATGATCCAGATCTGGAAGATGCGCGTCGTGCCGGACTCGAGGTTGTACTCGGCATGCTGGATGCCGCTGCCCGCGCTCATGACCTGCACGTCGCCCGCTTCGGTGCGCCCGCGGTTGCCGAGGTTGTCCTGGTGCGTGATCGCGCCTTCACGGACGTAGGTGATGATCTCCATGTCGGCATGCGAATGCGGCGGGAAGCCCGTGTTCGAGGCGATCGTGTCGTCGTTCCAGACGCGCAGCGCGCCCCAGCCCATGCGCTCGGGGTCGTGGTAACCCGCGAACGAGAAGTGGTGCTTGGCGTCGAGCCAGCCGTGGTTGGCACCACCGAGGCTGTCGTAGGGTCTGCGGAGAATCATGGCGTGCTCCCGTGGCGTGGATGAGTGGGTGCACGATAGGCCGTCGCGACTTCGTTTAGAATGGAATCGATGGAATACCATTCTTTCCATTTCTGACATGTCGAAGCTGCCCGACCTCGAAGCCTGGGCGATCTTCGCGAAGGTCGCCGAGACCGGTTCGTTCGCACGCGCGGCGGCCGATCTCGAGCTCGCCCAAGCCACCGTCTCCAAGGCGATCACGCGCCTCGAGCGCCGCCTCGGCACGACGCTGTTCCACCGCACGTCGCGACGCGTCGCCCTGACCGGCGCGGGCGAGGGCGCCCTCGAACGCGCGAGCCGCCTGCTCGCCGAAGGCGAGGCGGTCGAGTCGGAAGTCACCGAGCAGGCCACGCGCCCGCGCGGCCTCGTGCGCATGGCCGCGCCGATGTCGTTCGGCGTCAGCCACCTCGCGCCGGTGCTGCCGGCCTTCATGGCGAAGCATCCCGACATCACGCTCGACCTCGACTTCAGCGACGCGCAGATCGACCTCGTCGGCGGCGGCTTCGACATCGCCCTGCGCATCGCCGCGCTCGGCGATTCGAGCCTGCTCGCGCGGCGCCTGTGCGGCGTGCGCATCGTGCTGGTCGGCGCACCCGCGTACTTCGAACGGCACGGCCGCCCACGCCATCCGCGCGATCTCGCCGCACACCGCGCGCTGACCTACGCCTATGCGCGCAGCGGCGCGGCGTGGCGCTTCCAGCACGCGCGCCACGGCGAGTTCTCGACCGCGGTGCCGAGCGTGCTGCGCGTCAACAACGCCGAGGCCCTGACGCCGCCACTGGTCGCCGGGCTCGGCCTCGCGCTGCAGCCCGAATTCCTCGTCTGGCGCGAACTCGCCAGCGGCGCGCTCGAAGCCGCGATGCCCGAATGGTCGCCGCCGCCGATTGCCGTGCACCTCGTCATGCCGCCCGGACGCGCGCGTCCGCAACGCGTGCAGGTGCTCATCGAACACCTCGTCGAGCGCTTCGCGAAAGCGCCATGGGCCGCCGCGTGAACACGCCGACCTAGGGCGGCGCGAGCGCATCGGCGAGCGCGCGCACCGCGGGCGGCAACGCATCGAACGAGCGCGCGCACACGTGCAGCGTGCGCTGCGCCCAGGCGTCCTCGATCGCGTGCACGCGCAACGCATCGGCCACGCCGGTGCGCGCGAGCACCGCATGCGGCACGACCGCGACACCTACGCCGCGCGCGACGAACGCGAGCACGCCATCGAGATCGCGCGCCCGCACGCGCACGCGCAGGCCCCGCCCCGCGCGGCGCGCCTGGCGCTCGATGAAGGCCTGCAACGGATCGTCCGCCTCGAGCGCGACGATGCGCGCATCGAGCACGTCGGCGAACGCGACGCCGCCGGCACGCGCGGGCAATCGGTCGGCCTGCGCGCTCGCCGCGCCCTCGATCACGACGAGCGGATCGGCGACGAAGCGCCGCGATGCAAGGCCGGCCTGGTCGACCGCGTCGGCGAGCACGCCGAGATCGGCGCGACGCGAGGCGATCGCATCGACGATCGCCTGGCTCGAACGCTCCTCGATGTCGACGTCGACCTGCGGATGTGCGACGAGGAACACCGCGAGCCGCGGCGGCAGGTGCACCGCGCGCGCGGCCGAGTTGCACAGCAGGCCGATGCGTACGCGCGCGCCCGCGGCGACGTCGCGCAGGTCGTCGGCCATCTGCTCAAGCTGGGCCGCCACCGCGCGTGCGTGCCCGACGACCGCGAGCCCCGCTGGTGTCGGCACGACGCCGTGCGCGAGGCGCTCGAACAGCGCGACGCCGAGTGCATCCTCGAGGCCTCGCAGGCGCGCGCTCGCCGACGGCAGCGCGAGATGGCAGCGTGCCGCGCCGCCCGTGATGCTGCCGGCCTCGACGATCGCGACGACGAGGCGCAGGTCGGTCAGGTCGTGGCGCATCGCGGCGACGCCTCCGCAGCCTTCGGCGCAGGCGCAGGCCGCCTGCGCGAATGCCACATTCCCATGTCGCCGCCGACGCCTGCACGCTGCGCGACGTGTTCCGTCCGGGTCCTCGCCATGCTGTTCACGATCACGGTGTTCCTCCTCGCGGGCCTCGCCAAGGGCGTGCTCGGCCTCGGCCTGCCGACCGTGGCGATGGCCTTGCTCACGCTGCGCATGATGCCAGCCGAAGCCGCCGCGCTCATGCTCGTGCCGTCGCTGGCGACCAACCTGTGGCAGATCGGCCCGCTGCGCGAACTCGCCCCGCTCGCGCGCCGACTCGCCCCGCTGCTCGCCGCGTCGGCGATCGCCACGCTCGCGAGCGCGTCGATCCTCGCCGCTGATCGCTCGACATGGCCGATGCTGCTGCTCGGCGGCTGCCTCGCCGCCTACGGCGTGCTCGGCCTCGTGCGCTGGCGTCCTCGCGTATCACCACGCCACGAAGCGCCGTGGTCGATCGCGGTCGGGGCCGTCACGGGCCTCGCCACCGGCGCGACCGGCGTGTTCGTCGTGCCCGTCGTCGCATGGCTGCACGCAATCGATCTCGGCAAGGACCGACTCGTGCAGGCGCTCGCGCTGTCGTTCACGGTGTCGACGCTCGCACTCGCCGTCGGACTCGCCTCACGCGACGCGCTTGCACCCGCCGACCTCGCCCGCTCGCTGCTCATGCTGCCCGCCGCGTTCGCGGGCATGGCGATCGGCCGCGCGCTGCGCGATCGCCTCGACGAACGGCGCTTCCGCACGCTCTTCCTCGCTGCGCTCGTCGTGCTCGGTGCGCAGCTGGTTGGGCGAAGCCTCGTGAACGGATGACCGACGCCGGAATCCAGATCAGGCGCGCGTCGACGTCTCCGCCGCACCCGGCACCGGATCCGCGATCGGATCAGCCGCCGCTTCGGGTTCGACCGGGATCGCGTCGGGATGGTCGAGGCGGTCGCGCAGCACGGCGAGGTCGACGTCGCCTTCCCAGCGCGCGACGACGATCGTCGCGACGCCGTTGCCGACGAGGTTGGTCAGCGCGCGCGCCTCGCTCATGAAGCGGTCGATGCCGAGGATCAGCGCGAGGCCCGCGACCGGCACCGACGGCACCACCGCGAGCGTCGCGGCGAGCGTGATGAAGCCCGCGCCGGTCACGCCCGAGGCCCCTTTCGAGGTCAGCATCGCGACCGCGAGCAGGGTCAGTTCCTGGGTCAGCGTGAGCTCCACGTCGAGGGCCTGGGCGACGAAGATCGCGGCCATCGTGAGGTAGATGTTGGTGCCGTCGAGGTTGAACGAGTAGCCGCTCGGGATGACGAGGCCGACCACCGACTTCGAGCAGCCGAGGCGCTCGAGCTTCTGCATCATCGGCACCAGCGCAGACTCCGACGACGACGTGCCGAGCACGAGCAGCAGCTCGTCGCGGATGTAGCGCAGGAACTTGAAGATGCTGAAGCCCGAGAACTTCGCGATCGCACCGAGCACGAACACGACGAACAGCACGCAGGTCAGGTAGAAGCTGCCCATGAGCTTGGCCAGCGGGCCGAGGCTCTCTAGGCCGTACTTGCCGATCGTGAATGCCATCGCGCCGCCCGCGCCGATCGGCGCGGCCCACATGACCATCGCCATCATGCGGAAGAACACCTTCGAGATCGAATCGAGCAGGCCGAGCACGGGACGCCCGCGCTCGCCGAGGCCGGTCAGCGCGAAGCCGAACAGCAGCGCCACGAGCAGCACCTGCAGCAGGTCGCCGTTGGCCGTGAACGCGTCGGTGAAGGTCTTGGGGATGATGTCGAGCAGGAACTGCGTGGTCGAGCGTTCCTCGGCCTGCTTGGCGTAGCGCGCGACCGCCTCGCCGTCGAGCGTGGCCGGATCGACATGGAAGCCCGCACCGGGCTTGAGCGTGTTGACGACGACGAGGCCGATCACCAGCGCGAACGTCGACACGACCTCGAAGTAGACGATCGCCTTGACGCCGACACGGCCCACCTTCTTGACGTCGGCGACACCGGCGATGCCGATCACGACGGTCAGGAAGATGATCGGCCCGATCAGCATCTTCATGAGCGCGATGAACGCGTCGCCGAACGGCTTGAGCTTGACGCCGGTCTCGGGCGCGAAGTGGCCGACGAGCCCGCCGACGACGATCGCGAGCAGCACCCACAGGTAGAGGTGGCGCGAGGAACCCGAGGTCGACGTGCTCATGGACGGTCCAGGACGGTGAGTTGGTGGCGGCGCGTCGCGCCGGACAGCGGGACGAGCCCATCATCGCGCAGGATGCGCTGGCCTTGCGCGCCGAGCGCGAAGCGCAGCAGCGCCTCGACCTGCGGATCGAGCGCGACGCCGGGCTTGCGGTTGACATAGGCGTGCAGCCCGCGGGTCAGCGGGTAGGCGCGCGAAACGAGGTGCGGCGTCGCCGCGGCATAGGCGGCGCGCCCGCGCATCGAGGCGACCTCGAGCGCGACCACGCCGTCGCCGGCCGAGCCGAGATCGGCGAGCGCGATGCCGCGCGGATCGCGCGCGAGCGCGTCGAGGATGCGCCGCCCGGCATCGTCGCGCGCGCCGTCATGGCGCACCGGCTCGTCGAACTCGACGAGCGCGTCCCAGTGCAGCTTGTTGCTGTCGCCGAGCACGACGTGGCGGAAGAAGCGCCCGGTGCCGCTCTCGGCATGCGGGGCGTAGAGGCGGATCGGCGCGTCCGCCCAGCCGCCGGCGAGGCCGAGCTCGCCCCAGCGCCGGATCGGTGCGGACGCGTGCCGCGGCGCATGGCCGAACACGGCCTCGAGCTCGGGCAGCGAGATCGTGCGCAGCGGGTTGTCGCGATGCACGAACACGACCAGTGCCGGCGCCTTGCCGACCTGCGACACGCTGCCGTTGCCGAGCCGCACCGGCGTGGGCTTGTAGCGGAACACCCACTCGAAGGCCTTGATCTCGCTCTCGGTAGCCTCGCGTCCCATCAGCACGATGTCGGCCTGCGCCGTGTAGAGCTTCGCCATGCCGACGTCGCTGCCGTCGAGGCTCACTTCGATGCGCACGTCCGGCGCGGTCGCCGCGAAGCGCTCGGACCAGCGCTGCACGAGCGCTGCATACAGCGCATTGCCGTGCACGCGCACGATGCCGGCCGGCGCATGGTGATCGGGCGGATCGATGCCGGCGGCGCCCGCACGCGCCGACGCGAACGCGAGCATCGCGAGACCGACGGCGACGAGGCGCTTCGCCGAAGAGACGACGTGCTGACGCGACGGGTTCATCGCAGCCTCGCCTTCTGCACCTCGATGACGTCGCGCGACAGCGGCAGGTAACCGCTGTGCGCGATCAGCATCGACTGGCCCTCGCGGCTCAGCACGAAGCGCAGGAACTCGCGCACCGGCGCGGCGAGCGGCTCGCCGGGCGCGCGGTCGACGATCGCGGGGATGATGCGCACGAGCGGATAGTCCTGCGCGATCAGCGCAGCCGGGGTCGGCGCGTGCGCGGTTCCGCCATCCTCGCGCGACAGGCGCAGCATCTTCACGCCGGGACGCGCGTAGCGCACGTTCGAGATCGCGATGCCGTGCGGATCGGCGGCGAGCGCGTCGAGGATGCGCTGGCCGTGGTCGTACTGGCTGCCGTCGGCGCGCGTCGCGTGCACGAACTCCTGCGTGTCAGGGTTCCAGCGGTGGCTGTCGCCGAGGATGCGCTCGCGGAAGAACAGCGCGAAATCGACGTCGGTCTTCCACGCGTACGGCTGGATGCGCTTCGCGGCCCAGGCGCCGTCGAGGCCGAGCTCGCCCCAGGTGCGCAGGTTGCGTGGCGAGCGCCGATGCTCGGCACCGAACACCGCATCGAGCTGGGCCATCGACATCGCGTCGATCGGGTTGCTCTCGTGCACGAAGACCATGTGCGCGTAGTCGTAGAAGTTGACGTCGACGCTGCCGGTCGCGATCGGGATGTCGGTGTGCGCGTAACCTTTGGCGCGCAGGAACGCGCGTGCGGCAGCCGGGCTGATCTCCTCGCCGAGGATCGCGATATCGCCCGCGCCCGAGTAGACCGCGCCGACCGCCGAGGCGGTGCCGTACATGCGGTAGTCGAACCGGACGCCGGGCTGGTGCGCGCGGAACGCGTCGATCCACGCGTGCACGAGATGCCCCATGAAGTCGCGCTTGAAGCTGCCGTGGCCCCACACGCGGATCGTGCCGTCCACGCGCGCCTCGGGCACGTAGGCCGGCAGCGCCGCGACGAACGCGAGCGCGGGATCGTCCGCCGGCACGCCGCCCGACGCGGCCGCGGCATCGAGCGAGAGGCCGAGCGCGAGCAGGCCCGCGGCGAGGTGCAAGCATGGCTTCACTGCAGCTTCTTCAGCTGCTCGCGCGCGACCTCGGCGGTCAGCGGCAGGTACTTGCCGTCTGCCTGGATCGCCCGCTGGCCGTCGCGGCTCAGCACGTAGCGCAGGAACGCGCGCACGTTCGCGTCGATGGGCTTGCCCTTCTCGCGCTTGACGTAATAGTAGACGTCGCGGATCAACGGGTAGCTGCGGTCCTGCACGGTCTCGAGCGTGAGCGGCACGTACGGCCCCGCCGCGGTCTCGGCGAGCGCGAGCGCGCGCGTGCCGTCGACGAGGAACGGGATGCCCGTGTAGGCGATGCCGTAGCGGTCCTTCGCGAGCGCGCCCATGATCAGCTCGCCGCCCGCGGTCAGCGAGCCGTCGGCCTTGAGCCCGGCGACGTTCGAGAACGCGCGCATGCGCTCGTTCCACTTGCCCGAGCCCTTGAGCACCTTCTTGTCGATCTCGTCGTTGAAGTGGTACTTCATGTTGTAGCCGTACGGCTGGATCGGCTGGTTCGCCCATTCGCCGGTCAGGCCGAGCTGGCCCCAGGTGCGCAGGTTCTTCTCGGGTCCTCGCGCGCGCGACGTGTCCCAGGTGAGGCCGTCCCAGCCGCCGTCGCGCTGCGCACCGAAGATGCCGTCGAGCTGTTCGATCGTGAGCTGGCGGATCGGGTTGTCGGCGTGCACGTAGACGCCGAGCGCGAAGGTCCAGCCGCGCACGTCGAACGAACCCGTGGCCATGACGATCTCGACGATCTCGGTGTTGCCGCTGCCCTCGTCGCCGCCGCCGGCACCCTCGCGCTCGAAGCCCTTGAGCTCGTCCCACAAGGCCTGGCGGCCCATCGGCGCGAGGTCGGCCACGCCGGCGACGAGGCCCGGGAACGCCACCGCCGAACTCGCGAGGTTGTCCTCGAAGCGGATGCCGGGATGATGCTTGCGGAAGCCTTCCTCCCAGACCGCCATGAGGCCGCTGTCGGCGAGGTAGTTGTTGCCCCACTGGCGCAGCGTGCCGCGCAGCTCGCCTTCGGGCGCGTACGCGGGCAGTCCGGACAGGTCGAACTCGCGCGTGTAGAAGCGCTTCACCTTGCGCGCCTTGGTGCCGATCGCGCGCGCCTTCGAGAGAGCGTCCGCGTCGGTGGTCGGTCGCGAATCGGCCGCGTGTGAGGCGGGGCCGGCGACACACGCGACCGCGACCACCGCCGCGGACAGCAGCAGGGAGCAGGCACTCGTGAGCAATCGGGGCGTCATCGGGGTGTCCTCAGTCGAGCGTGCGCGAAGCGCGGCCGACCGCCTCGAGCTCGCGCAGCTGTGCGCGTGCGATCTCGGCGGTCATCGGCAGGTACTTGCCGTCCTTCATGACGAGCGCCTGGCCTTCGCGGCTGACCACGAAGCGCAGGTACTCGGCCACGACCGGATCGATCTTCCCGCCCACCGCGCGGTTCGTGTAGTAGTACACCTCGCGCGACAGCGGGTAGCTGCGGTCCTGCACCGTCTCGAGCGTCGGCGCGACGAACGGGCCCTTCGCGGTCTCGGCGAGCGGCACGGTCTTCACGCGCGGCTGCCCGCGGTAAGCCATGAGCGTGTAGGTGATGCCGTAGCGGTCGTCGGCGAGCGCCTCCATCATCTGTTCGCCGGCGCCCCACAGCTTGCCGAAGTCGCCGCCGCCCTCGCGCAGGCGGTTGCTGTATTCCTTGATGCCCTCGTTCCACTTGTAGCCGCCCTTGAACACCTTCTCGGCGAAGTCGCGCGGGAAATGGAAATTGAGGTTGTAGGCGTGCACGCGGATCGGCTTGTCGGCCCATTCGCCGGTGAGGCCGAGCTGGCCCCAAGTGCGCAGGTTCTTCTCGGGTCCGCGCGCGGCCGACGGATCCCAGTCGTTGCCGTGCCAGCCGCCGTCGCGCTGTGCGCCGAAGATGCCGTCGAGCTGCTCGATCGTGAGCTTCGAGATCGGGTTGTCGGCGTGCACGAACGGCACCAGCGCCGCGGTCCAGCCCGTGACGTCGTAGCTGCCGGTCGCCATGACGATCTCGACCGGCGCGGTGCCGAAGATGCGCTGGTAGGCCTGCAGTTCGTCCCAAGTCGGGCGGCGGCCCATCGGCGCGAGGTCGGCCTGCTTCGTGTAGAGGCCGGCCATCGCGATGAACGTGCTCGAGAGGTTGTTCTCGAAGCGCACGTCGGGATGGTGCTTGCGGAACGCTTCCTCGAGATAGCCTTCCAGCGGACTGTCGGCGAGGTAGTTCGATCCCCACTGGCGGATCACGCCCTTGAGCGGCGCCGAGGGCTTGTACTCGGGCAGGCCCGAGAGGTCGAACGTCGTCGTGTAGGCGCGGCGCTGGCCCTTGGTCTTGAGTGCGTCGGCACGCGCCTTCTGCAGTTCGATCGAGGCGACCGGCACGTCCTGCGCAGCCGCGAACGGCACGGCCATCGCGAACGCGATCGCGGCGAGAGCGGCGCGCCTCACTTCGCACCCGCCTCGAGCTTGGCCAGCTGAGCCTTCACGACATCACCGGTCAGCGGCGTGTAACGACCCTCGCGCTGCACCTGCTGCTGGCCTTCGCGGCTCAGCACGAAACGCAGGAACTCCTCGACCTTGGGATCGGCCGACTTGCCCGGCGGCTTGTCGGCGTAGAAGAAGATCTCGTTGATGAGCGGGTAGCTGCGGTCGCGCACCGATTCGAGCGTGCGCTTGACGAACGGGCCGCCCTCGAAGCCCTGCACCGCGAGTTCGCGCATGCCTTCCTCGGCCACGGTGAGCGGCGAGGCGATGCAGATCGCCTGCGGATCGCGCAGGATCTCGTCGCGCACCTGATGGCTCCACGGCGCGATCTTGCCGTCGGGCGTGGCGTAGTTCGCGAATGCGCGATAACCCTCGACCCACTGGTCGCTGCCGCGCAGCACGAGGTTCTGGAACACGACCTGGATGTTCGCGCGCGGCGACTGTCCGCAGGGATGGATGCGCTTGTCGGTCCATTCGCCGGTGAGGCCGAGCTGGCCCCACGTACGCACGTTGTCCTCCTCGCCGCGGCGGAACGGCGCATCGGTGCGCCACACGCTGCCGTCGTAGCCGCCGAGGCGCGCGGTGCCGAACACGCCGTCGAGCTGCTTCATGCTGATCTGCGTCAGCGGGTTCTTCTCGTTGACGAGGATGATGAACGCGGGCGACCAGCCGTAGACGTCGTACGAGCCCGTCGCGGCCGTGATCTCGGTGATCGGGTAGCGGAACACCTGCTCGAACGTGAGGTGGTCCATCAGCGTCGCGGGGCGGCCTACGCCGAGGTCGGCGACCTTCGCGGCGACGGCCGGGATCGCGATGCCGGCCGTCGGCAGGTTCCACTCGAACGTGATGCCGGGATGGAACTTCCGGAACGCTTCCTCCCAGTAGCCGCCGAGCGGACCGTCCTTGAGGTAGTTGCTGCCCCAGATGCGCAGCGTGCCCTCGAGCTTGTGCTTCGGCTCGTAGCGCGGCAGGTCGCCGAGGTCCCACTCCTTCGTGTAGCCGCCGATCGCGCCGCGCTCCTTGCGGAAGCTCGTCACGTTGAGCGTCCAGATGCTGCGGTTCGCGTTGGTCGGCGTCTCGGCTTTCGCAGGCTCGGGCTTCGACGGCGTCTCGGCGACGGCGGGCAGCGCGGCAAGCAGCGCAAGGGCGGGAACAAGGGCCTTCATGGGCGGATCCTCGGCGAGAGGGCGTGGAAGGAACGGCACGCACGCGCGAGGCGGCATGCCGTGGACGAGAGGTGTGGACGGGGCGACGCGCTCATCGCAGCTGCTCGCGGCCGCGGCGCACGACGTCGACGGGCACGGGCAGGTAGCCCTTGCCCTCGTCGACGACGAGCTGCTGGCCTTCGCGGCTCAGGATGTAGCGCAGGAACTCGGCGACGCGCGGCTCGACGGGCTGGCCCGGCGCGCGATCGAGGAACATCGTGATGACGCGCCTGAGCGGATAGCGATGGTCGGCCACGCTGTCGCGTGTCGGCATCACGGCCGACGTATGCGCATCGACCGCGACCGCGATCGGCTTCACGTCGGGATGGCCGTACAGCAGGCCCGACCAGCCGAGGCCGTCGCGATCGAGGGCGAGCGCGTCGAGCAGCTTCTGCCCGCCGTCGCTCGCGCCACCGCGCGAGCCGGGATCGTCGGCGTACTCGCGCATCGACGGCTGCCAGAGATGACCGCCGTCGAACACCGCATCCTCGAAGAAATCGGCGAAGCCGCGCGCGATCGCGAGGCCATGCAGGTTGACCGGGCGCGTCGCCCATTCACCCGTGAGGCCGAGGTCGCCCCAGGTGTGCACGGGCGCGTGGCCGCGTCGCCGCTCGATGCCGAACGCCGCGTCGAGCTGCGCGAGCGTGAGCGACTCGACCGGGTTGTCCTTGTGCACGAACACGACGATCGCGTAGCCCTTGTTGCGCACGTCGAAGCTGCCCGTGAGCACGTCGACGCCGGTCGGCGCGTAGCCGCGCACTTCCTCGAACGCGGCGATCTCGGGCGGCCAGATCTCGCGCCCCATGAAGGCGAGGTCGCCCTGCCCCGTGTACAGCGCGCCGATCGCCGACGCGGTGCCGTGCAGGCGGTTCTCGAACACGATGCCCGGATGGTGGGCCTTGAAGCCGTCCTGCCAAGCACGCGTGAGGCCTTCGACGAAATCGGTGTGCGCGCCGTACGAGCCGTGGCCCCAGATGCGGATCACGCCGTCGACGCGGGCCTCGGGCGCATACGCCGGCAGCGCCTCGACATCGGAGGCCTGCACCGGCGAACTCGCGAGCAGGCAGGCCGCCAGTGCGGCGCGCCAGGCGATGCGCCACGTCATGGCAGCCTCCCGCGGGCTTCGGCGAGCGCGGCGTCGCCGAGCGGCAGGTAGCCACCTTCGCGCGCGAGTACGGCCTGGCCCTCGTCACCGAGCACATGCGCGACGAACGCGCGCACGAGCGGTGTCATCGGCTCCTGCTTCGTGTGCGCGGTCACGAGCACGATCGACCGCACGAGCGGATAGGCGCGCGAGCGGATGGCGGCCTCGTCGGGCAGCAGGAACGGGCCTGCATCGTCGCGTGCGAGACCGATCAGCCTGACCGCAGGCGTTGCGTCGCGCACGGGCGCGTAGGCGATGCCGTCGCGATCGGCGGCGAGCGCGGCGACCACGTCGGCACCTTCGGATGCCGATGGCCGGTATTCCGGCGTCCACTTGCGGCTGTCCTCGAGCACCTGGCGCCGCAGATGGATCGCCTGCAGGCTGTCGACCGGCGGCCCGTAGACGTGGACCGGGCGCGAAGCCCAGTCGCCGTCGAGGCCGAGATCGCCCCAGGCCGACACGGCCGCACCACCGCGCCGCCGCTCGGCACCATAGACCGCATCGAGCTGGCGCAGCGACACGCCGGTGATCGGGTTGTCGGCGTGCACGAACACGCCGATCTGCGTCGACAGGCGGTCCGAGGCGAGGCCAGCTTCGGCCACCGGGATCGCGAGCGGCTTGTCGAGGCGCACCCATTCGAAGGCCATGCGTTCGAGCGGCTCGCGCAGCTCGCGCCCCATCAGCGCGACATCGGCCGTGCCCGTGTAGACCGGTGCGAGCGTCGATTCGGGTCCGTGCAGCGATTGCGTGAACACGACGTCGGGATGCAGGCGCGTGAACGAGGCCTGCCATGCATCGAGCAGCGCGCGATCGGCAGGACTGCCGCTGATGCGCAGCGCACCCTGCAGCGACGGCGCTGCCGGCGCGTCGTCGCGCGAGCACGCCGTCGCGGCGAGAACGAGCGCCGCGACCATCGCGCGGAGCATGACGCCGGCGGACGTCGCGCGCGGCACCGGATCAGTCCTTGCGCTCGAGCTTCGCGCGCTGTGCCTCGAGCACCGGCTTCGTGAGCGGCAGCCACTTGCCGTCACGCGCGATGATCGACTGGCCCTCGCGGCTCAGCACGAAGGAAAGGAACGCCTTCGCCTTCGCGTCGAGGCCCTTGCCCGGCTGCGCATCGGCGTAGCCGTAGACCTCGAGATGCAACGGATAGCTGCGGTCGCGCACGCTGTCGAGCGTCGGCAGCACGTAGGGCGACTCCGCGTCGCGCGCAATCGGCACGAGGCGCGTGCGCGCGTCGACGAAGCCGGCCGACGCGAACGTGATGCCGCAGCCGTCGTGGGCGACGGCCGAGACGCGGTCCGCGCTCGGCACGCTGCGGTCGCCGTCGGCATCGAGGGTGAGCGGGATCTCGCGCACGCCGTCGTTCCACATGTTGCCGCCGACGAGCACCTTGCGCTCGAACACCGACATCGGGTGGTACTTGAGGGGCGGCGTGAAGACGATGATCGGACGGTCCGCGCACGGTCCCGTGGTGACGCCGACGTCGCGCCAGCGGCGCAGGTTGACCGAGGCGTCGCGGCCGGCCTCGCGACGCCACGTCGTCGAAACCCAGCCGCCGCGACGCGGGCCGCCGAAGATGCCGTCGAGCTGGCGGATCGTGAGGCCCTTCACGGGGTTGTCGCGGCCGACCACGATCGCGAACGCGGGATTCCAGCCCGACACGTCGAACGATCCCGTCGCGAGTTCCACCTCGCGCGGCGAGCGCTCGTGCTTCTGCTGGAAGTCGAACACCTCGCCGGCGAAGTACAGGCTCCAGCGGCGCCCGATCGAGACATCGACCTGGCCGGCCGTGAGATCACCGTCGGCGAGCTCCACGCGCAGGCCGGGCTGGTGCTTGCCGAATGCCGCGACGAGCGCCCTGCCCGCGGTGCCCTGCATGAGCTGGCCGCTGGCCGGCATGCGCAGCGTGCCTTCGAGTCCTGCTACCGGCGTATAGGCCGGCAGGTCGGCGAGGTCGAAGCGCTTCGTGTAGTACGCCCTGGCCGGATCGACCTTGCCGGTCTCGTCGGGACTTTCGCCGTCCCACTTCTTCGGCGCGAGCATGTCCAGATGCAGGCCGAGCGCCTTCGGATCGACGCGCTCGCCCTTCTGCTCGAGCTTGGCGAGCATGGTCTTCGCGCGCTCGGCCGGCAGCGTGATCCACTTGCCGTCGCGCTGCACGGCATCCTGGCCGTCGCGGCTCAGCATGAAGGTCAGGAAGGCCTTGACCAGCGGCGGCAGCGACTGGCCCGGCGCGAGGCGCACCTGCGCCCATTGCTCGATGAAGAGCGGATAGCTGCGGTCGCGCAGCGTCGCGAGCGAGATCGGCACGAACGGGCCGTCGGCGGTCGCGCCGAGCGGCACCGTGCGGATGCCGGGACGGTTCGAGCCCATGTCCGAGAACACGATGCCGTAGCGGTCGGCCGCCATGTCCTTGACCATCTCGACCGACGACGTGTAACGCGTGCCGTCGGGATTCATCTCGTGCGAGTACTCGCGCGTGTTCTCGTTCCAGACGTCGCCGCCGTCGAACACCTTGCGCTCGAAGCCGAGCTGGATGTTGTACTTGAGCGGGCGGCCGTAGATGCGGATCGGCTGGTCCTTCCACTCGCCGGTGAGGCCGACGTCGCCCCAGGTGCGCAGGTTCTTCGACACGCCGCGCGCGACCGACGGATCCCAAGTGGTGCCTTTCCAGCCACCCGTGCGCGCACCCGCGAAGATGCCGTCGAGCTGCTCGATGGTCAGGTGCGCGATCGGGTTGTCCGCATGCACGAAGATCACGAAACCCGGGCTCCAGCCCGGCACGTCGTACGAACCGGTCGCCCAGTCGATCTCGAACAGGCGCTCGCCGGTCGCGCGCTCGTATTCCGAGGCCGCACGCAGGCGGTCGGAGATGCGCGGGCCGGTCTCGATGTCGACCGTGCCCGAGGCGATCGTGCCCTTCTGCGAGATGACGACCTTGACGCCGGGCTGCAGGCGCTCGAACGCCTCGATCCACTGATCGCGGATCAGGCCGTCGTGCAGGTACAGGCCCGACACGCGCACGGTGCCCGACAGGCCCGGCACCGGCGTGTACGGCGCGAAGCCGTCGAGCGGCTGCAGATCGGTGTAGAAGCGCTTGTGCTTGCGCGCGTCGGTGCGCGAGTCGTGCTCGGCGCGGATGACGAGATTTTCGCGGTTGCCGTCGCCGAGGCGTTCGAGGATCTGCTCGAAGGTCTCGCCGGTCGGGCGCTTGTCGGCGGTCGCGGCCGGCGCCGACGATGTGGCGACGGCGAGCGGCACGGCCACGCACAGCGCGCGGAAGGTCTGGGTAAGGCGATCGTTCGTCATCGTGGCGTTCTTGGTCATGCGGGCTGCGCGCATGCCGGACGCTCGCGCGCCCGGCATGCGCGGTCGATCAGTCGAGCTTCTTGAGCTGTTCCTTGGCGTACTCGGGCGTCAGCGGGTAGTAGTAGCCGACGCGCGCGATGATCTCCTGGCCTTCGCGGCTCAGGACGAAGCGCATGAACTCGCGCACCTTCGGGTCGAGCGCCTGGTTCGGCGCCTTGTTGACGTAGAAGTAGGCGTCGCGGATCAGCGGGTAGGTGCGGTTGGCGACCGTCTCGGGCGACAGCTCGACCGCCTTGCCGCCCTTCTCGTGCGACACCTTGAGCACCTTCACGTACGGGTAGTTCTTGACGTGCATGAGTGCGGCGATGCCGATCGCGTGCTTGTTGGTGCGCAGGTCCTCGAGTGGGCGCTCGCTCGCGACCGCCTGGCCGAGGTCGCCCGGCGAGGTCTGCTTGGTCTCGACGTACTCGCGGAAGTTCGGGTTCCACTTCTTCGACCAGTGGAACCAGCTGCGCTCGATCGCGATCGCGAAGCCCGGTGCGGCGTAACCGAACGTCTCGATCTCGCGCCTGGCGTAGTCGCCCTTGAGGCCAAGCTGGCCCCAGGTGCGGATGTTGGTCTCGGGACCGCGCGCGAACTTCGAGGTGAAGCGGTAGTCGTTCTCGACGAGTTCCCAGCCGCCCGAACGCTCGGCGCCGAACACGCGCTTGAGCTCGTCGACCGAGATCTCGTTGAGCGGGTTGTCCTTGTTGACGACGATCGCCCACGCCCACAGCGAGCCACGCTTCTCCGAGCCGCCGGTCGCGACCGAGATCTCGGTCGGCATGTAGCCGAACGTGTTGTAGAACGGCATGAGGTCGGTAATCTTGGCGTCGTCGCCCATCGGCGCGACGTCGGAGAGATCGAAGTACAGGCCGGCGATGCCGCCTTCGCTGCTCGGCAGGTGGCTGGTGGTCGTCTTGACGTCGGGGTGGAACATCTTGAAGCCCGCGGCGAGCTGGTCGACCGCGTTCTTGAGCTCGCTGCCGACGATGCGCAGGCCGCCCTTGAGCTTGGCTTCCGGCTTGTACGGCGCGAGACCCGGCAGCGACGGCGGCGGCAGTTCGCGGTAGTGCGCGATCGTGGTCGCGCCGTCGGTGCGCAGGCTGTCCTTGGTGTCGTTGAGGCGCTTCCAGGTCGGGTTGGTCGCAATCAGGTGCGCCTTGTACTCGTCCTTGATCGCCTCGCGGCCGTCGTAGGCCACCGCGTCGCGGTATTCCATGACGAGCAGCGAGCGCAGCTTGCCGCCCGCCTTCTCGCGGTCGATGAACATCGTGTAGCGCAGCAGGATCTTCTTGTCCTTCTGGTTCGCCATGTTCGGCGCGATGTAGTCGGTGACGTACTGCGCGTAGTCCTTCGGCGACACCAGCACGTCGTAGGCGTTGACGTGGAAGATCGACTTGTTCGAATCGCGCGGCGTCTTCTCGCCGTGCAGCAGCACGTCGGCGCGGCGCACCTCGAGCGGCGGCTTGAGTTTCGGCGCCTCGGTGCGGTTCCACGCCTCGTACGAGCCCTCGCTCACGAACTCGAGCACGACGAGGTTCTCGAAGCCGGGCGCCTCCGAGCGCGCATCCTCGAGCTGCAGCACGTTGGCCACCTGGCCCGCGTTGCGCCACGTCGACAGCAGTTCGGTGTAGTCGGCCTGCGCACGCGCACCGGGCGGCAGCGTGACGAGCACCTGGGTCGGCTCGAGGGTGGCAGCCGAAGCGGCCGCGGCGAACCCGGCGAAGGCCGCGCCGGCGAGGACGAACCGCCGCAGGCGGTGCGCGATGGTGCTCAATGTCGATCTCATGCTGGCATTCCCGTAGCGAAAGGAAGGATGGAACGGCCGGTGCGTGCCGGCGGTGGAGCGTCGGGTCATTCGAGCCGGGCGAGCTGCTCGCGGAGCATCGCCGCGGTCAGCGGCAGGTAGTCGCCGTCGCTGACGAGCTGCTGGCCGTCGCGGCTCAGCACGAAGCGCAGGAACTCCTTGAAGCGCGGCTCGAGTGCCGCGCCCGGGGCGCGGTCGAAGTAGATGTAGATGTTGCGGGCGAGCGGGTAACTGCGGTCGCGGAAGCTCGCGAGGCTCGGCGCGACGGCCTTGCCGCCACCGCGCGGGGCCAGGGCGACGGGCTTGATGCCGTCGATGCCCTGCGCCTGCGACATGATCGTCCAGGCGATGCCGTAGCGGTCGTCGACGAGCTCATGGCGCAGCATGTGCTGGATGCCGAGCTTCTGACCGGCGTCCTCGGGCGCGATCATCTTGCTGCCGGTCTCGACGTAGCCCTTGTAGTTCGGGTTCCACTTCTCGGTGTTGCCGAGGACGTGCAGCTGGAAGAAGCGCGTCGTGCCCGACGGCGCGTGGCCGTAGGTCTGGATCGGCTTGTCGGCCCACTCGCCCTTGAGGCCGAGCTGGCCCCAGGTGCGGATGTTGCCTTCCGCACCGCGCGCGAGCGACGGCGTCCACTCGAAGCCGCGCATGCCACCGTTGCGCTCGGCGCCGAAGATGCCGTCGAGCTGCTCGATCGTGAGCTGCGCGAGCGGATTGTCCTTGTGCACGAACACGACCGGGCCGTTGGAGCGGCTCTTGACGTCGAACGAGCCCGTGGCCACCACGACAAACGAGGCGTGGTAGTTGCGCGTCTCGAAGAAGCTCAGCGTCTCGGTGATCGCGGGCTCGCCGCCGTTCGGGCCGAGATCGGTGACGCGCGTGACCAGCGCCGGGAACGCCGCGTCGCTGGTCGGCAGCGTGTTGTCGAAACGCACCTTCGGGTGGTGTTTCGCGAACGCGGCCTGCCACTTCTCGTAGACGCCGCCGAGTCCGAAGCCGTAGCTGCGGATCGTGCCCTCCACGGGCGCGGACGGCGTGTAGGCAGGAAGGTCGTCGAGCTTCACGCCGCTGCCGGCGGCCGCGGTAAGGCTCGTGGCCGCCGCGACGAGCGCGGCGACCAGCGACGGGACGAGGGTGCGGGTACGACGTGGCATGGGCATCACCTGGATCGGAACGGTCATCAGAAGCTCGCGCGGAACGACAGCGTCACGTAGCGTGGCGATCCCGGCGTGATCTGGATCGGCGCGGTGAGGCCGGTGCCCTCGTAGTAGGTCTTGTCGAACAGGTTGCCGACCTTGAGGTTGAACGCGTAGTTGTCGAAGCTGTAGGTCAAGGCCATGTCGGCCACCGTGTAGCCCGGCATCGGCATGAGCTGCGGCGTCGCCGTGGTCGGCACGATGCCCTGGTAGTCGCCGACATGGGTCAGGCCGACGCCGAGCTTGAAGCCGTTCTGGAAGTCGTAGCTCGACCACAGGTTCGCCGTGTGCTCCGGCGCATTGGCGAGGCGCGCGCCGACCTGCACGGGGACGTTGGAGGTGGTGACGCGCGCGTCGGTGTAGGCGTAGCCGAAGATGAGCTGCCAGTTCTCGCTGACCTGCATGTTGGCTTCGAGCTCGACGCCTTCCGAGCGCGCCTCGCCGAGCTGGTTGTAGCAGACGCCGAACGGGCAGCTGAAGCTGTTGAGCACGTTCTTCTGGTCGATGCGGTACAGCGCGAGGCTCGCGGTGAGACGGCCGTCGAGCAGGTCCTCGGTCTTGACGCCCACTTCGGTCTGCTTGCCGGTCAGCGGATCGAACGTGTTCTCGCCGTTGATGTCGAGATCGGCCGGATCGGCCGGCACGTACGACTCGGAATAGCTCGCGTAGATCGTCCAGTGCTGGTTCGGCTGGTAGAGGATGCCGCCCATCGGCAGCAGCGACTCCTCGGACGTC
Source organism: Dokdonella aquatica (assembly GCF_051987395.1). NCBI lineage: Bacteria > Pseudomonadati > Pseudomonadota > Gammaproteobacteria > Lysobacterales > Rhodanobacteraceae > Dokdonella > Dokdonella aquatica. The sequence continues at coordinate 929,568 of NZ_CP197094.1, forward strand.
TTCTTCACCGCAGGCACGTCGGGACGGCGCTTGTCCCGATTGCGGCTCTTCTCGCTGAAGTTGCGCGCGCCGAGCGAGAGCTTCCAGTGGTCGCCGAACCCGATCAGGTCGGACAGGTAGAACGCGCGGTTCTCGGAATTGAACGCGCGATAGGTGAGCAGGTTCGGCGTCGCCGGGTTGAATGCCGGGATGTCGTCGAATGCCGGGTAGCCCGAGTAGTCCGGGTTGTAGATGTCGATGTCGAAGCACAGCGGGCCCGGGCACACGCTGTTGAAGAACTTCTTGCGTTCCTCGTCGGTGGAATCGCGGCCGCCGCTGAGCCCGACCACCATCTTGTGCGAGACGACGCCGGTGTTGAACGGCATGGTCAGGTTGGTGTCGTAGTTCTTGTAGGTGCGCGCCGTCACGAGATGGCGCGCACGACGGTTCAGCGTCGTGTTGTTGGGGCGTACGCCGACGTGGCTGAATTCCTTCTGCTCGCTTTCGTAGTCGACGTCGCGGTACGAGGTGTTCCAGGTGAAGTCGTTCGCGAACGTATGCGACAGCGACAGGCTCGTCGTGAGGCCGTCTTCCTCGCGGTAGTCGCCGGGCTGGCTGTAGTACGTCGTGATCGGTGCGACGAGGCGGATGTCGCGGTTCGGTGCGACGAGACCCTGGTCGAAGCTGCCCTTGCTCTCGCGCTTCTCGATCTGCGCGGTGAGGTAGGTCATCGCGCCGATGTTCCAGGTGAAGCTCGGCGCGAGGTAGGTGCCGCGGTCGAAGCCATAGTCGCGGAACGTGTCGGCGTCGCCGTGCTCGCCGATCAGGCGATACAGGAATCGCCCTTCGCTGTCGAACGCGCCGGTCGTGTCGAAGTTGACGCGGTAGCCCGAGGCATCACCGAGGCTCAGGCCATGGCCGGAGTACGCGGTCGACTGCAGGCCGACCGTGGTGACGCGATCGGCCTGCGGCTTCTTGGTGACCATGTTGATGAAGCCGCCGGGCTGGTTCTGCCCGTACAGCACCGACATCGAGCCGCGCACGAGCTCGACGCGCTCGAGGCCGATGCTCGGCGGCGAACCGAAGCGTCCCGCGAGGCCCGGCAGGCCGTCGACGAGCAGCGAGTTCTTGTCGTCACCGCCGCTCTTGAAGCCGCGGAACGAGATGTCCATGCCGGTCAGGCCGGACTTCTTGATGCCCGTCATGTAGCTGAACATGTCGCCGAGGTTGGTCGCCTCGATCGACTGGATGAAGGCCTCGCCATAGCTCTGCACCGAGAACGGCGTGTCCATGACCGGCACGTCCATCTTCATCGCGCTCTTCGCGTCGGTCTCGAGGAACTGGCCCTCGACACTGATCGTGTTGAGCGTCTCCGACTCGAGCTTCTCGTCGTCGTTCGCGTCGGCCGGGGCCTGCACCGCCGCGATGTCCTGCGCGCGCGCATCGGGGACCAGCATGAACGGCATGGCCATCAGGATGGCCATCGCCAGCGTGTTTCGGTTGAACATTGATCCACCCTCCCAAGTTGATCTTCGTTATGTTTTTGGTGTCGCGGTGACGCGGGTCGCGCAATCCATGGGGTCGTGCACGCCGGGCGTCCTCGCCAGGCGGAGCGGTGTCAGGCCGCGAAAGGGAACACGGCGCAGGCGAGCGCCGCGAGCATCATGAGCAGGCAGATCAGCGTGGCCCAGCCGATCGTGTAGCGCTGGTGGTCGCCGAACTCGACGCCGGCGAGACCGACGAGCAGGTAGGTCGACGGCACGAGGGGACTCAGCAGGTGCACGGGCTGACCGATCAGCGAAGCACGCGCCATCTCGACGGGCGTGATGCCGTAGGCCTGCGCGGCCTCGGACAGCACCGGCAGCACGCCGTAGTAGAACGCGTCGTTGGAGATGAAGAACGTGAACGGCAGGCTGGCCAGCGCGGTGATCGTAGCGAGGTACGGACCGAGCGGATCCGGAATCACGGCGAGCAGGCTCTTCGACATCGCCTCGACCATGCCGGTGCCGCTGAGGATGCCGGTGAACACGCCGGCCGCGAAGATCAGCGCGACGACCGCGAGCACGTTCGGCGCATGCGCGGCGATGCGCTCGCGCTGCTGCTGCACGCGCGGGTAGTTGATGACGATCGCGATCGCGAACGCGATCATGAACAGCACCGACAGCGGCAGGATGCCCGCGACGAGTGCGACCATGAGCGCGAGCGTGAGCGCCGCGTTGACCCACAGCAGGCGCGGGCGACGCAGCGCGACGACTTCCTCGCCGAGCACGAGCGCAGTGACGTCGACCGGAGTTCCCGGCTGCGCATCGAGCGACACGGTGCCGAGTCGCTCGCGCTCACGGCGACCGAGGATGTAAGCCAGCACGAGCACGCCGATCACGCCGACCGCCATCGCGGGCAGCATCGGCACGAACACGTCTGCGGCGTCGACATGCAACGCGCTGGCAGCGCGGGCGAGCGGACCTCCCCATGGCGTCATGTTCATGACGCCGCCGGCGAGCATCGTCACGCAGGTCAGGTTGAGCGCGCTCATGCGCAGGCGCAGGTACAGCGGCAGCATCGCCGCGACCGTGATCATGTAGGTGGTCGAGCCGTCGCCGTCGAGCGACACGAACAGCGCGAGCGCGGCGGTGCCGACGACGACCTTGAGCGGATCGTTGCCGACCAGGCGCAGGATGCGGCGGATGACCGGATCGAACAGGCCCGCATCGATCATGATGCCGAAGTAGAGGATCGCGAACATCAGCATCACGCCGGTCGGAGCGAGCGTGCGGATGCCCTCGAGCATCATCTTGCCGAGGCCTTCGCCGCCGAAGCCGCCGAGCAGCGCGAACAGGATCGGGATCGCGACGAGCGCGACGAGCGGCGACAGCCGCTTGGTCATGATCAGCACCATGAACGTGATGACCATGCCGAATCCGAGCATCGTCAGCACGAGATCGCTCCCCGCATCTTGCCTCTCCTCCCCGGTGCGCGTTTCGTGGTTCCGCCGACGGCGGCACGCGCTTGATGTGTGGCAGGAGTCTAGGCAGGGCTGGCTGTCAACCGACTGACATTGCAGCGCAGCAACTCACGGCGTCGCCACGGGCACGATCGCGCGCCACGCCTGCAGCAGGCGCCGGCGCTTCTGTGCATCGAGGTAGACCAGAAGGCCGGGCCCGAGCGCGATCGGACGCAGGATGCCGACCTGCGCCTCCTCGATGCCGAGGTCCGTGTACGGCCCGTCGACGTCGCGCCGCACCGGCGGCAGGCCGCTGCGCGACGCGATCACGCGCTGCCCGCGCAGCGACAGCAGGTACTCGAGGAAGCGATGTGCATTTGCCGCGTGCGGCGCGTGGCGCGGCACCACCGCGGTGCGCGATACCACGAGCGTGTGGTCCTGCGGGTAGACGATGTCGAGCGGCGCGCCGGCCGCGACGCGTGCACGCGCGTACGAGCCAAGCAGGTTGTAGCCGATCGCGAGATCGCCCGACTCGAGGCGGTCGAGCAAGGTCGACGTGTTTTCCTCGGTCTGCATGCGCGCGTCGCCGAAGGCCTCGACGAGTGCGCCGAACTCGCTGCTCTGGCGCGCATCCTGCGAGGCGAGCAGGTAACCCACGCTGCTGCGCGAGATGTCGTAGCTGCCGATGCGACCGCTCCAGCGCGCATCGTGCTTGAGCAGATCGAGCAGCTCGGCACGCGATCTCGGCAGCGTCACGCCACGCATCGCGCCGCGGTTGAACACCATCACGGCCGGCTCGAACGTGAAGCCGAACGCCTCGTCGCGCCAGCGCGCCCACGCCGGCAGTGCGCGCGCGTTCTCCGAGACGTGCGGCGTCGCATAGCCGTCGTTGACGAGCTTGACCTGCAGGTCCATCGCGGTGCTGAGGAGAAGATCGGCGACGTGCTCGCCTGCGGCGACCTCGCGCAGGTGACGCTCGTACAGCGGCGCCGCGTCGATGAGCTCGTAGCGCACCGCGATGCCGGGGTGCAGCTCGCGGAAGTCGTCGAGCACGGGATCGAACACGCTGCGGTCGATCGTGCTGTAGATCACGAGCCTCGACTGCGACGGCGCGGGCGCCGTGTCGACCGCGCGCGCGACGCTTGCAGCCATCCCGAGGATCATGGCGATGGCGACCAGCACGGCACGTGTCATGTTCGCTCCACGGGCAGGTGCACCTGCATCTCGATGCCGCCGCCGTCGCGGTCGACGATCGTGATCGTGCCGCCCTGCGCCTCGATGGCCTGACGCACGATCGCGAGCCCGAGTCCCGCGCCGGGACGCGTGCTGTCACCGTGTGCGAAGCGCTCGAACACGCGTTCGCGCAGCGCGACCGGAATGCCCTGGCCACGGTCGGCGACACCGATGACGTAGTGGCCGCCTTCACGCACGAGCCGCACGGCGACGTCGTCCTCGTCGCTGTAGCCGTGCCTCAACGCGTTGTCGACGAGGTTCTTGACCGCCTCGCCGAGCATGAGCGCATCGCCGACGTAGGGCGCCTCGTCGAGGTCGCTCGAGAACCCCACCTGCACATCGGCGGCCACCGGCACCGCCTCGCGCAACGCGCTGCGCACGAGCGGCACGAGGTCGAAGGCCTCGAAGCGGCGCACGTCGGAGCGGTGCATGATCGTCGCGTCGCTGAGCAGCTGGTTGAGCAGGCGCGACAGCTTGGCTGCATTGCGCTCGACCGCGCGCAGGCTGTGCCGCAGCTCCTCGGGATCGTCGTCGGCCGCGACCTGGGCCTGCAGGCGCAGCGCCGCGAGCGGCGTGCGCATCTGGTGCGCGGCCTCGGCGATGAAGGCACGCAGCGTGTTGATGTTCGCCGACAGCCGCTGCATGAAGCCGTTGATCGCCTCGACCACGGGCGCGACCTCCGCGGGGACCGGCGCCGCGACCGGATGCAGGTCCTCGGGCCTGCGGCGAGAGAGGTCGTTGCCGATGCGCGCGAGCGGCCGCAGCGCGCGCGAGATGCCGAACCACACGAACGCGAGCGCGAGCACGGTCATGAGCGCGATCGGCACGAGTGCGCCCAGCACGAGCTCGTGCGCGAGCGCTTCGCGCGCGCGGCGCGTCTGACCGACCTGCACGGACACCCAGCCGCGCACGCCGGGCTCGGCGATCTCGCGCCCGAGCACCGCGAAACGCACGAGCTCGCCGCGGTACTGCGCGTCGAAGAATCTCGGCTGGTCGTGCGCGGGTGTGCCGCGCTGGCGTACCTGACCGGTGCCGACCGGGAGATCGTCGTAGCCCGTCACCGTACGCCCGTCCGGCGCGGCGACGCGGTAGAACACGCGGTCTTCGGGCGCCGACGACAGCATGTCGAGCGCCGCGTACGGCAGGTCGACCTGGATCTCGCGGTCGCTCGCCGACAAGGTCTCGATGATCGACAGCGCCGAGCCGACGAGCAGGCGATCGTACGAACGGTCCGCCGCGGTCTGCCCGTACACGCGCGCGGCGACGTACATGACGACCGTGCCGCCGAGGAAAAGCGCGCCCATCGTGCCGGCCAGGCGTGCACGCAACGACAGCCGCGACTCACTCATCCGTCGGCGTCGCCTCCGCGACATAGCCGAGGCTGCGCATCGTGCGGATGGTCAGCGAATCCCCGAGCTTGCGGCGCAGACGTCCGACATAGAGCTCGATCGCGTTCGGACTCGCCTCGTCGTCGAAGTCGAACAGCTGCGAGGCGATGTCGTCCTTGCTCAGCGTTCGCCCAAGGTTGCCGATGAAGATCTCGAGAAGACGATACTCGCGGCGCGGCAGATCGAGCAGCACATCGTCGAGGCGCGCGGTCTTCGCGGCACGATCGAACACGAGGTTGCCGATGCGCGTGACACCCGACGCGATGCCCTGCGAGCGGCGCAGCAAGGCGCGGCAGCGCGCGTCGAATTCGCGCACGTCGAACGGCTTGGACAGGTAATCGTCGGCGCCGACGTCGAGGGCGCCGACGCGATCCTCGATCTGCGAACGCGCCGTGAGCATGAGCACCGGCGTACGGTCGTTGCGCGCGCGCAGCGCCCGCAACACCGAGAAGCCGTCGCGTCGCGGCAGGCCGATGTCGAGCACGACGAGCTCGTAGCGCTGGTAACGCAACACCTCGTCCGCGTGTTGGCCATCACGCTGCCAGTCGACGGCATGCCCATCCCTGCGCAACCGGCGCAGCAGCGCGTCGCCGACATCGGCATCGTCTTCGACGACGAGTATCCGCACGTCGCTACCCTCCCGTTGTACGGGACGCGTGCGAAAGGCCTGCGATGACACGGCCCTCTTCCGCGTCCCACCTTCGATCACCGTTCTTCGACGGCGCTTGAGCCGAACCTTGCACGACAGCTTGCCGACAGGTTCGACTTCTAGTTTTGCGGACATCCTACACACTCGCACCATCGATGCCAGTGGGGGATGGAGGGGAATGACCACCATCGAATCACTCGCCACGGGCGGGTTCTGGATCGCGATGCTGCAGATCGTCGCGATCGACATCCTGCTCGGCGGCGACAACGCCGTCGTCATCGCGCTGGCGTGCCGCAAGCTGCCCGAGGACCTGCGCCGCAAGGGCATCTTCTGGGGCGTGGTCGGCGCGATCGTGCTGCGCGTGATCCTCGTGTTCTTCGCGCTGCAGCTGCTTGCGCTGCCGTGGCTGCGCATCGTCGGCGCGCTGCTCCTGTTGTGGATCGGCATCAAGCTGCTGCGCCCCGCGGACGACGATGGTCACGACGGCATCGGCGCGAGCACGCATCTGCTCGGCGCGATCCGCACGATCATCGTCGCGGACGCGGTCATGAGCCTCGACAACGTCATCGCCGTGGCCGGTGCCGCACACGGCGACATCGTGCTCGTCGCGTTCGGCATTCTCGTCAGCATCCCGATCATCGTGTTCGGCAGCCGCTTCGTGCTGCAGCTCATGGACCGCTACCCGTTCGTCGTGACGATCGGCGCGGGCCTGCTCGGCTGGATCGGCGGCGGCATGTTCGTCGACGACGTCGTGCTCGCCGACACGATGGCCGGCCTGCCGTCGACCACGCGTCACGTCGCGGCGGCCTGCGGTGCGCTGCTCGTCGTCGCGGTGGGCCGCGGCCTCGCGCAACGGCACCTGCGCGACCGCAAGGCGACCTGAGTCCGGAGCACGCCGATGCCGATCGACGACGGCACGCGTCAGGCGGATGTCAGCGCATCGCGCTCATCGTCGTGCCGACCGTCCATGTGCGCGCCGGTTCCTGCGTGATGCGCGCCGCCGCTCCAACAGGCCGGGACGCCCTCACTTCCGCTGGAGGTTCCACCATGTCCGTGCTCCATCCGCCGCATGCGCCACGCGCGCAGGTCCGGTTCACGTCGCACGCCCGCATGCTCGGCGCTCTCGTCGCGCTGTTCGCCACCTGCGGCGCCGCACAGGCGCAGTCGACGCTCGACACCGACGCGATCCGCGAACAGATCGCCGCGCTGCGTGCCGAACAGGCGCGCATCGCCGAGATGCAGGCACGTACCGAGGCGAGCATCCGCACGCTCGAGGCCTCGCTCGGCATCGCCGCTCCACCGCGTGACACCGCGGCGCTCGCGACCACGACACCGCCTGCGCCTGCAACGGTCGCTGCCACGGCACCCGCTGCGGCACCGGCCTCGCGCCTCAAGGTCGCCGGCGACCTGCGCGTGCGCGGCCAGGGCGACTTCTCCGACGACGCCGCACCGGACCGCCGCAGCGGATCGGTGCGCGGACGCCTCGGTGCGACCTACGAGGTGTCCGACCTCGTCTCGGTCGGTGCGCGCCTCGTCACCGGCGACGACGACGATCCGAACAGCACGGACGTCGCGATCTCGAACTTCGACGACAAGTTCAAGGTCAGCCTCGATCTCGCCTACACGCGCCTGAACTTCGGCAACCTGCAGGTCTACGGCGGCAAGACGCCGCTGCCGTTCACGCGCACCGAGCTGGTCTGGGACGGTGACGTCAATCCGCAGGGCGTGAGTGCGACGTACAAGCTGCCGCTCGCGGGCGGCTCGGCGTTCCGCGCGAACGGCCTGTTCTTCCTCGTCGACGAGCAGGCCGCCGGACCCGAGAGCACGATGCTCGGCGCGCAGGTCGGCTACGACACCGCGAAGCTCGGCGACTGGGCGTTCGATGCCTCGCTCGCCTACTACCACTACACGCTCGACAGCCTCGCCGGCGCCGACGCGGGCGATTTCCGCACCAACCTGCGCAAGCCCGACGGCAGCTACCTGTCCGACTTCCACCTCGGCGACCTCATCGTCGGCGCGACGTGGACCGGCCTCGGCGAGAACTGGCCGCTGCGCGTCGTCGCCGACTACGTGCACAACTTCGGCGCGGCGACCTCGGCCGACACCGGCTACGGAATCGACCTGCTCGTCGGACGCACGCGCCATGTCGGCGACTGGCGCTTCGGCTACGGCTTCGCGGTCGCGCAGACCGATGCCGTGCTCGCCGCGTTCTCGCACGACAACACCGCGATCGCGACGAACTACCGCCAGCACATGCTCAGCGCGGACGTCATGGTCACCGACGGCACCACGATCAACGCGAGCTGGGCCCACTACAAGCCGTACAGCGCCGTCGATGCCGGTAACCGCTCGCCGGGCGACTGGCTCGACCGCTTCCGCCTCGCCCTGCTCGTGACCTTCTGACGTCCAGCGCCCGCGACGGCGGGCACGCCATCCCACCGACCGGACCCGCCACCATGATGCGCTCCGCCCTTTCGTTCCGCGCCACGTTCGCCGCGATCCTGCTCGCCACCTGCGCCACGCCATCGCTACACGCGGCCTCGTTCCACCGCCTCGAATCGGTCACGCCGATGCCGTCCGAATCACCGGACTGGGACTACGTGACGCTCGACCAGAAGCGCTCGCACCTGTTCATCGGCCGCCGTGGCGACGGCGTCGCGGTCTACGACACCGCGGCGCGCAAGCTGCTGCCGACGCTGGCCGACTCGGCCGAAGGCAACGCGATCGTGCTCGCCGAACCGTTCCGGCGCGGCTACACGGTCAACGAGGATGGCACCTCGACCGTGTTCGACCTCGAGACGCTGAAGACGATCGAGCGCATCAAGCTCGGCGACGCGGCCGATTCGGGCACGTTCGATGCCGCCACGCACCAGGTGCTCGTGACGATGAGCGATGCGCAGTCGATCGCGTTCCTCGACGCGAAGACCGGTCGCCGCGACGGCACGCTCGTGCTCGAGGCGCACAAGTTCGACGGCCTCGCCGCCGACGGCGAGGGACGCGTATTCGTCGCCGAACGCGACCGCAACGCGATCGCGGTGATCGACACGCGCAAGCGCGTGCTCGCCGCCGAATGGCCGCTGGCAGGTTGCGACGAACCGACTGGCCTCGCCTACGACGCCGAGCGAAAACGCGTGTTCGTCGGCTGTCGTGGCAAGGCGCCCGTGCTCGCGGTCGTCGATGCCTCGTCGGGCAAGGTCGTCGCCACGCATCCGATCGGCCGCGGCAACGACGGCGTCGTCTACGATGCGCAGGCGCGCAAGGTCTACACGGCCAACGGCGTCGACGCGAACCTCGTCATCTACGACCAGAAGGATGCCGACACCTACGAACTGGCCGAGGCGACGACGACGCGCCCGTACGCGCGCACGATGGCGCTCGACCGTGCGACGAAGAAGCTCTACCTCGTCACCGCCGAGGGCACGGTCGACCCGGATCGCAAGGTCAACCGCGGGCCGGCGCCGTTCTACCCGAACCGTTACCATGCCGGCACGTTCACGCTGCTGACCTACGCCCCGCAACCATGATCGACCCGGCCCCACCGGCACGCGCACCGCGATGCCGGTGACCGCCCCGTACGCCCGCGCCGCGGCGGTGCTTCCGTTCGCCGCGCTCGCGGGCGCGCTGCTCTCGCACCTGCACGTCCCGCTCGCGTGGATGATCGGGCCGCTGCTGCTCCTCGCGATCGCCAACGGCTTCGGTGCCGGCATCCGCATGCCGGCGCCCGGTCGCTACACCGGCCAGTGGCTGGTCGGCAGCGCGCTCGGCCTGTACTTCACCGCGCCCGTGGTCGCGCAACTGCTCGATGCGGTCGGCTGGATCGCGCTCGCGGTCGCCGCGAGCATCGCCGTGAGCTTCATCGCCGGCCTCGTGCTCGCGCGCCTCGGTGGTGCCGACCCGGTAACCGCGTTCTTCGCGAGCGCGGTCGGCGGCGCCGCCGAGATGGCCGTGCACGCCGAGCGGTATGGCGCGCGCGTCGACCAGGTCGCGGCTGCGCAGGCGATCCGCGTGCTCGTCGTCGTGCTCGTCGTGCCGTTCGCGTTCACGCTCGGCGGCCAGCATGGTTCCGACGCCTACGCGCCGGTCACGCTCGACCTGCACCTGCCCGGCCTGCTCGGCCTGCTCGCGCTCGGCAGCGTCGCCGGCCTGCTGCTCGCGCGCCTAGGCGTGCCGAACGCGTGGCTGCTCGGCCCGCTCGCGGTCGGCACGCTGCTGACCGCGACCGGCAACGCGCTGTCGTCGATCCCGTCGCCGCTCGTCAACGCCGGCCAGCTGCTGATCGGTTGTGCGCTCGGCGCGCGCTTCACGCCCGCGTTCTTCCGCGAGTCGCCGCGCTTCCTCGCCGGCGTGGCCGCGAGCAGCGCGATCCTGCTCGGCGGATGCGCGGCGATCGGCGTGGCGGTCGCGCGGCTGTCCGGCATCGCCTGGCCGACCGCCGTGCTCGCGACCGCGCCGGGCGGCCTCGCCGAGATGAGCCTCACGGCCAAGGTGCTGCAGCTCGGCGTGCCGATGGTCACCGCGTTCCACACGGCGCGGCTCGTCGTCGTGGTGACGACCGCGGGCCTGCTGTACCGCGGCTTCCTCGCCTGGCGCACGCGCCGCTGACTCAGAAGCGGTACTGCACGACGAACTTGGTCTTGGTCTCGACGCCGGCCTCGCGGTGCAGCGAGCGCGCACCGACGGCGTGCACTTCCCAGGGCCCGCGTGGACGCCACTTGACGCCGACGCCCGCGAACACGGCCGCGCGGTCGAATGCATCGTCGTGCGCCTTGGCGTACACCTCGACGCCGCCTTCGAAAGCACCCCAGCGGCGCACGCGCGCGATGCCGGCGGTGATCTCGCCGCGCGAAGCGTTCGCGCCGCGTTCGTAGGCGAACTTCGTCGAGAACCCACCTTGCGCATCGAGCCGGCCCGCGAGCACGGCGAGGTTGAGGCGCACCTCGCCGGCACCGAGGCCTTCGTCCGCATTGCCGGTCGGCAGCATGAGCTTGGCCTCGATCGCGACGGCCCGGCCACGCGCATCGCGCGGCAGCGCCGCCCATTTCACCTTGATCTCGGCATCGCCCTCGCCGCGCGAATCCTCGCCGTCACGCCGCAGGATTTCGCGGCGCTTGTGCGAGAACTCGATCTCGAGGCGCGTGTGCACCGGTACGGTCAGCGCGAGCTTCGGCGCATCGCGCGGATCGACGTTCGGCGTGCGCTTGCGCTCGTGGACGAGCTTGAGCGTCGTCGCGGTCGCGACGCCGGGCATGCCGACCTCGAGCGCGGCGGCTTCGCCGCCGAGCGACATCGCGCATGCGGCGACGAGGCGCCGGTAGAAGGGCATCGATCCGGCAGCGTGCATGCGGGCATCGGTCGCGCGCGGATGCACCATCGTCGCGACACCACGACCGGTGTCGTGCGCCGACCCTAGAACGACGGACCCCGGAGGCAGGCCGCCCGCGTGGGAGGACACGGGCGGCCTGCCGGGCCGGGCGACACCGGCCGATGACACGGCTACGGCAGCGCGACGGGGCGCGCGAGGGTTTCGTCGAGGTCGTTGCGCAACGTCGCCTTGGTGTCGTTGATGCGCTTCCACTCGGGATGCGTCGCGAGCAGCGCGACCTTGTATGCATCCTTGACCTCGGACTTGCGCGCGAAGGCCTGCTCGCCTGCGTACTCGGTGACGAGCAGCGACAGCGGCTTGCCGGCATCGCCGGACACCGGCCGCTCGAGGTACATCGTGTAGCGCGTCATGATCCCCGAGAACACCTGGTTGGACATGTTCGGCACGATGTAGGCCTCGGTGTAGTCGCGGTACGCGGCCGGCGCGACCAGCGGCTCGTAGCGGCCGATCACGAAGATCGATGCCGCGCCGTCACGTGCGCGCTTCTCGTGGTGGACCACGACGTCGGCACGACGCACGCGCAGCGGCGCAGCGAGCTTCGCGGCCGCATCGCGGCGCCAGGCTTCGTAGCGCGCCTCGTCGGGGAACTCGACGATCGCGAGCGAGGCGAGTCCGGGCGGTTCGGGACCGTCGAACTGCTTGAGCAACGTCACCGACGACGCGTGATTCGCGCTGCGCCACGCCGCGACGTGCTTCGCATGATCGGCGGGTACGGCCTGCCCGGCCGGCACGCTGACGAGCACATGCGCAGGCTCGGCGAGCGCGACCGCGGGCGACATGAGCGAGAGCCCGATCGCCGCGGCGAGCGCGAACGAGGGCACGAGGGACGAGGCCGGCATGGCGTTCTGTGCGTAAGCGGCCATGGCTCAGTCGATCCGGCGGTGCTTGGGCAGCTTGACCTGCTGCGAGAGGACTTCGCCGGAGCGGCGGTCGATCATGAGCTTGACCTTGCGCAGCTCGGCGTCGTGGCCTTCGACCTCGACGAGCAGGTCGCGGATCTCGATCTCCTTGACCTGGATGCCCTGCGCGGTGACACGGCGCTCGATCTCGTCGAGCGACAAGGTGCCCGGTGCGCCGTTGGACTGCGCATGCGCGGACGGGACGACGACGTGGCCGACGGCGGTGCCGGCCAGCAAGGCCAGGGCGGTGGCGAGGGATGCGGTACGGATCGACATGACGTGCTCCTGTGTGGCGGATGGATGCCTCGCGGCGGGATCCGTTCTACGCAGGCCGCCCTGACACGCCCCGTGCGCTGGATGTCAGTCTGGTGTCAGCGAACGCGTGCGAGGCTTGGTCGATGAACCGCCGCCGCATCCTCCTCGCCGTGCTCGCCTGCGCGTCACTCGCGCCTGTCGCGACCGGTGCCCAGGACACGTCGAAGGACGACAAGAAGGAGCGCAAGAAGCGCGCCCAGCGCGAGGCGCTCGAAGCGTTGCGGCGCGGCGAGATCCTGCCGCTCGCACGCATCCTCGAGATCGCCGTGCGCGAGGTGCCAGGCGACGTCATCGAGGTCGAGTTCAAGGGCGGCCCGGTGTACGAGATCAAGGTGCTCACGCCGGCCGGACGCATCCGCGAGGTCAAGCTCGATGCGCGCAGCGGCGACCTGCTGTCGGTGAAGGACGACTGAGATGCGCGCCCTGCTCGTCGAGGACGATCCCGATGTGCGCGCCGACGTCGCGCTCGCGCTGCAGGGCGCGGGCTTCGTCGTCGACGAGGCCGCGGACGGCGAGCACGCCTGGTTCATGGGTGGCACCGAGGATTACGACGTCGGCGTGATCGACCTCGGCCTGCCGCGCCTCGACGGCCTTTCCATGCTGCGCCGCTGGCGCGCCGACGGTCGCGACTTCCCGGTGCTGATCCTGTCCGCGCGCGGCGACTGGGCCGAGAAGGTCGAAGGCATCGAGAGCGGCGCCGACGACTACCTCGCCAAGCCGTACGAAGCCGGCGAACTCGTCGCGCGCGTGCGCGCGCTCGTGCGCCGTGCCGCCGGTCGCAGTTCGCCCGTGATCGCCTGCGGCCGCCTCGTGCTCGACACGCGCCGCATGACCGCCTCGCTCGACGGACGCGCCCTGCGCCTGTCGCCACTCGAGTTCCGCTTCTTCGACTACCTCGCCCACCAGGCCGACCGCGCCGTCTCGGCAGGCGAACTCGCCGAACACCTTTACGGCGCCCAGGAGAGCGGTGACGCCAACGCGATCGAGGCGCTCGTCATGCGCCTGCGCCGCAAGGTCGGCGCCGATCTCATCGAGACACGCCGCGGCTTCGGCTACCTGATCGCCGGCACGCGCGCATGACCTCGGGGTCGCTGCGGCTGCGCCTGCTCGTCGGCGCCGCCGTCGCGATCCTCGCCGCGATGATCCTCGCGTGGCTGTCGATGACGGTGCTGTTCGCGCGCCACATCGAACGTCGCACCGCGACCGAACTCACCTACGACGCGGTCGAGCTGCTCGCTGGCCTGCGCGTCGGACAGGACGGCACGCCGGTCGTCGATTCGCCGCCCGGCGATCCGCGCTTCGACATGCCGAGCAGCGGGCTGTACTGGCAGGTCACGACACCGGCCGGGTCCGTACAGTCGCGCTCGCTGTGGGACGAGAGCCTGCCCGAGCCACGCGCGACCGCCGCCGCGGACTGGACCACGCGCCTCGCGGAAGGACCGTTCGGCCAGCGCGTCTTCGTGATCGAGCGCGAGGTGCATCCGCCGGGTGCCGACGGCCCCGCGCTCGTGCAGCTCGCGCTCGACACCGACGAGCTGATCGCGGCACGCCACGAGTTCGGTCTCGAGCTCGCCTCGTTCCTCGGCGTGCTGTGGATCGCGCTGCTCGGCGCAGCCTGGCTGCAGGTGCGCCTCGGCCTGCGCCCGCTCGCGGCGATCCGCGCCGAACTCGCGACGATGCGGCGTCATCCGGCCATGCGCATGAGCGACCGCCACCCGCGCGAGATCCGGCCGCTGCTCGATGCGATCAATGAACTCGCCGAGGCGCGCGAGGGCGATCTTTCGCGCGCGCGTCGCCGCGCGGCCGACCTCGCGCATTCACTCAAGACCCCGCTCGCGGCACTCAGCGCGCAGAGCCGGCGCGCACGCGCGGCCGGCGCGGTCGAAGCCGCCGACGGCCTCGACCGCGCGATTGCCTCTTCGGCCGCGGCGGTCGAAACCGAACTCGCACGTTCGCGCGCCGCGGCCCTGCGTCACGCCGGCGGCGTGCGCGAGTGCTCGCCGCACGATGTCGCCGAGCAGGTCATCGGCGTCGTCGAGCGCACCGAGGCTGGCGCACGCCTCGCGTTCGAGGTCGATGTCGAGGAGACGCTGCGGCTGCCGGTCGACCACGACGACCTCACCGAGATCCTCGGCGCGCTGATCGAGAACGCGGCGCGCTTCGCACGACGTCGCGTGCGCGTTGCCGCGGGCGCGTCGGACGACCGCATCACGCTCGGTGTGGAAGACGACGGCAAGGGTCTCGACGTCGATGCCGGGATCGCGCTCGCGCGCGGCGGACGCCTCGACCAGTCCGGCACGCTCCATCATGGCCTCGGCCTCGCGATCGCACGCGACCTCGTCGAGGCCTCGGGCGGCACGATCGAACTGGAACGCGCGGAGCTCGGCGGCCTGCGCGTCGCGATGACGTGGACGTCGCGGACCGATTGATCGCCACGCGTCAGACGAGGCGGCGTCGAGGCGGATGCAACGGGGCCGTCCCGCGCAGTCGCGCGACATCGGCCTGCCATGCGGGAATGAACGGCGGCATCGCCTTGCGCGACGCGCCGAGGACGCTCCCGGCGGCCCGCATGACGCCGGGCCACCGGAAGCGTGGGCGGACTTACTTGACCGGCTTGAACAACGCGGCCGCGTCGGGAATGCGCGAGGCGATGCCGTCGCGGATCGCGAGGCCGGGCTTGAGGAAATCGGTGTCGATGCGCGTGTCGCCGGCGTCCTTCTTGAACGCGATGATCATCGCCGCGGCGATGTACTCGCCGGACGTGTCCTTGAGCGGCAGCGCGATCGAGACCTTCTTGCCGTAATCGGGCGTGCCCCACTTCGACTCGACCTGGCTCACGCCCTTGAGGATGCTGCGCAGGTCGCCGACCGAGGACTCGTTGCCGATGCGGTCCGGGAACGAGCCCGCGAACATCGTGTAGACCTCCTTCGTGCCGGGCGGCGTGCCGTGCATCGTGATGCTCATGATTTCCGGGTGCTTGGCCATGAGTTCGTCGACGATCACCTGGCCGGCGATCTTGACGCCCTCACCGGGACCGACCCAGTTCTTCGGTGTGTTCGGCGTGGACGCCGCGCGCGGGATCGCCTCGGCGGCGAACGCGGCGGGCAACGACATCGCGAGCGCGATGCCGAGGAACAGACTTCTGGCGTGCGTGGTGTTCATGCAATTCCTCCCTCGGGAATGATGGCGGCGCGATGCTGCGCGGCCTCGGCTTCTGTGAGCCCGGCCACGCTACGGCGCGAAGCTGTCGCCTTTCTGTCGTGCGTGGCGCGCGCGATGCGGCGTCACGCGACACCCCGAAGGGATCGACGCATGGCATGTGAAACGGCGTTCTTCAGGCAGGAATCCGAAGGAAGGGATGCTGCAATGCAGCGCATCGAAGGTGCACGCGACGCGCGATCGTCCGTACCGATGGGGTCACCCGTGCACGGCGATGCGATCGATGTGACGGGGGGCTCAGCCGCGCGTGTCGAGCGCGAGCAACGCGCGCAGGTCGTCGACCACGGCGACCGCTCCGGCGCCCGCGAGATCGAGCGCATGGTGGTAGCCATAGCTCACGAGTACGACGGGCATGCCGGCCGCGCGTGCGGCGAGCAGGTCACTCTCGGAATCGCCGACCATGAGGCAGGCCTCGGCGGCGACACCGAACCGATGCGCGAGATGCAGCAGCGGCAGTGCGCTCGGCTTGCGCTCGGCGAGCGTGTCGCCGCCGACGATCGCCTCGACATGCACGCCGAGACCGAGCGCGTCGAGCAGCGGCGCGACGAAGGCTTCGTTCTTGTTCGTGCATACGGCGACGTGCACGCCGCGCGCGCGCAGGCCCGCGAGCGCGTCGGCGACGCCGTCGTAGGCGTGCGCGCCGAGCGCGGTGTCGCCGTAGTGGACGAGGAAACCCGGCATCACCGCATCGAGCTCCATCATGCCGCCGGCCGCGTCGAGCGCGCGGCGCATGAGCACGCGCGACCCCTCGCCGACCCAGGCGATGACCTGATCGGTCGTGAACGTCGGCAGCGACCAGTCGCGCAGCGTGCGGTTGACCGCCTCGGCGATGTCGGCGGCGCTGTCGACGAGCGTGCCATCGAGGTCGAAGATCACGAGGCCGTACGGGTAGGTCATGCGGGATTCCGGTGGACGGTCATCGCGCGCAGTGTGACAGCGACGCTCGGGCACGTCGCTGCGGTGGTCTGGCGCAGAGGCATCGACCGCCAGGCACGTGGCGCGTGGACGCGCGGCCACCGACCACGCGCATCGTCAGAACGTGATCTCGACCGACGCCGCACTGCGCGTCGCCTCGCCGTGGTACACGGCCTCGATGTTGTTGCCGTCGGGATCGAGCACGAACGCGGCGTAGTAGCCCGGGTGGTAGGGGCGTTCGCCCGGTGCGCCGAGGTCCTCGCCACCGTTCGCGAGCGCCGCGGCGTGGAAGGCGTCGACCATTGCACGGTCGGCGGCCTGGAACGCGAGGTGGTGGCGCCCGGTCAGCTCGCCTTGCGCGGCCTCGCTCGAGGCGGTCGACACGAACAGCTCGTCGGCCCAGAAATGATCGTCGGCCTCGCCGCCGATCGGCATGCCGAGCACCTCGAACACGGCGCCGTAGAAACGCCGGCTCGCCGGGAGGTCACGCACGACGAGCTGGAGGTGGTCGATCAGGCGACCGCGATGCAGGTGCTGGGCTTCCATGGAGGTACCTCGCTGGGCAGGGCGGTGCAGCGTCGCGCGCCGGCCCTGAAGGTCGCGACAACGGGCCCGGGTTGGTCGTCGCGCTCGGGCCGACTATGCTTGTCGGCCGCGTCCTGCCACCGGTCACGCATGTCCCGATCCCACGAGCCGTACGACGTCCTCGTCGCCGGTGGTGGCGCCGCCGGCGTCCTCGCGGCGCTGCACCTGCTGCGCCAGCCCGGCGCGCCGCTGCGCGTCGCGCTCGTCGAGCGCGGCACGCCCGGCGAGGGCATCGCCTACGGCACGGACCGTCCCGAGCACGTGCTCAACGTGATCGCGAAGCGCATGAGCGCCTTCGACGACGTGCCCGACGACCTCGTGCGCTTCCTCGCCGCCGGCGATGCCGGCGCGGCCGACACGCTCGGCCAGCGCTTCGTCGCACGCCGCGACTACGCGCGCTACCTCGCGACGCGCCTCGAGGAGGCCATGCACGCCACACCCGGCGCGCTGACCCATGTGCGCGGCGACGTGGTCGACCTCGCACACGAGGGCACGTCGTATACGGCGACGCTGGCCGACGGCACGCTGCTGCAGGCTCGTGCCGTCGTACTCGCGCTCGGCAACACGCTGCGGAAACTGCCGGTCGACACCGGCGCGCTCGCGCGCGGCGTGGCGATCGAGGCCTGGGACGCTTCCGCGATCGCGGCGATCGGGCGCGACGCGGACGTCTGCATCGTCGGCTCGGGCCTCACGATGGTCGACGTGCTCGCCACGCTCGATGCGACCGGCCATGCCGGACGCGTGCACGTGCTGTCGCGCCACGGCCATCTTCCGTTGCCGCATGCCGCACACGGTTCGCAGTCAGGCGATGCACACGACCTCGCCGGCCTGTCGCTCACTCGTCTGGTGCGCCTCGTGCGCGATGAGGCACGCAGGCGCATGGCAGCCGGTGAACCCTGGCAGTGGACGATGGATCGCTTGCGCCCGCACGTACAGGGGCTGTGGTCCACGCTCGGCATCGCCGACCGCAGGCGCTTCCTGCGCCACGTCGTGCGTCAGTGGGACATCCATCGCCATCGCATCGCCCCCGCGTCCGCGGCGATCGTGGAGGCGGCGCGCGCCTCCGGGCGTCTCGTCGTGCATGCGGGACGCCTCACCGCGATCGATCCACGCGACGGCGGTGCGGACCTGCGCTACCGCCCGCGTGGCCATTCGGAGGGGCAGGTGCTGCACGTCGACCACGTCGTCAATGCGATGGGGCTCGAGACCGCCGCGCAGCGCATCGACAACCCCCTCGTGCGGGCGCTCCTCGCGCACGGCCTCGCGACGCCCGGGCCGCTGGGCCTCGGCGTCGCCACCGATGCGAGCGGCGCCTTGCGCGACCGCGACGGCCAAGCCGACGCATCGCTTCTCGCGATCGGCAGCCTGCGCATCGGCGAACTGTGGGAGAGCCTCGCGATTCCCGAACTGCGCACGCAGGCCGCCGACGTCGCACGCCACGTGCGTAAGTTGCTCGACGGGATGTCGACACCCGCGGCCTGAGCGGCTCACGCGGGCGTGCTTCGGCTCGTTCGCCTGCGCCTGCCCCGGTGACCCCATGCCGGTGACGTGACGGCACCGCGGAGACGCGAGGTCGCGAGCATCCACGAATTGGGGCCACACGCTGGTGGCCGCTCGTAAGCCGGGGTCAGGTTCATTTGCCCGTGCCAATGGCACGAAGATCAGCCGCACCTCGGGGCAAATGAACCTGACCCCAGCCCCAGCGGCCCCAGCACCGATTCAATCCCCGCGCGTGGCGCGTTCGCGTTCTTCCTTGCTCAGCACCGCCGGTGCGACGACGGGTTCGCCGGCCTCGTCGAAGAACGGTGTCGGGCGATGCGCGCCGGCGAGTTTCGCGACGATCATCGTGCGCACGAGACGCAGGATCGCGACGCCGTTGCGCAGCGGCGTGCCGGCGACATGGCCGCGCGCCGAAGCCGTCTCCAGCACGGCGCGGATCGGACCGAACGAGGCTTCGAGCGACGGTTCGCCGTGGACGAGGCAGCGGTCGACGAGGCCGACGTACGGCACCTTCGGGTTGCGCGGCGTGTTCGCGATCGGCGTGTCGCAGCAGCGCGCATACCAGCGCAGCAGGCCTTTCGGCGAGAGCGACAGGCAGGCGAGCTGGTCGAGCCCCTGTGTCAGACGAACGTACCGCGGCGGTGTCGCGACGATCGAGGTGCCACCGTACGTGTCCAGCACGCCGGCCTTGCCGAGCGCGTTCGCGTAGGCCTGGCAATCCTTGCAGTAGCACAGCGCGCGGGTCGCCTTGTGCGTCTCGGCGACATGGCCGCGCAGCGTGCCGCAGTCGCATTGCAGGGGATGGTCCATCGCATGCCCTCCTCGATCGGGTGATGCCGGGATGTCAGACGCCCGGCGGCACGTAGCCGCCCGCATGCAGCGCGGCGAGCGGCGCGAACAACGGTGACGGCAGGTCGCTCCACGCGAACCACTGCCAGCCGCGGCACTTGCCGGGCTCGAGCACGATCGCCTCGCCGCGCGGTGCGTTCGCGACCACGAACAGCGTGACGTAATGGCGCGTGCCATCGACGAGATCGTTGCTCCACGGCGCCCGCGTGATGCCTGCGATCTCGAGTCCGGTCTCCTCGAGCACCTCGCGCGCCGCGCAGGCCTCGACCGTCTCACCGTACTCGAGGTGTCCGCCCGGCAACGCCCAGGTGCCCGCCCCATGGGAGCCCGCACGTTCGCCGAGCAGCACGCGGCCGTCGCGCACGAGGATCACGCCGACGCCGACCCGGGGCTGATTCGCATCCATCGGCGCAGTCTAGTCGTCGCGGCTTAACGCGTGTTGGCCATGCGGTCGCGACCCGCTCTCGGTTGCACCGCGATTCAACCCCCCGGCGTAACGCTGCGCATCTCCCGCACGAGGAGCACACCATGCCCCGCTCCGCCATCGACATCGCCAAGGCCTGCTTCCAGGCCTACGCCGACAGCGACCGAGCCGCCCTCGAGGCGCTCATCGCGGACGATCTGCGCTTCACGAGCCCGCTCGACCACGGCATCGATCGCACCACGTACTTCGAACGCTGCTGGCCGAACCATGCGCAGGTCGAGCGCTTCACGTTCGTCCACGCCGCCGCGGACGGCGATGCGGTGTTCATCACCTACATCGGCCATCGCCACGACGGCAGCGGATTCCGTAACACCGAGCGCCTGCGCGTGCAGAACGGCAGGATCACCGAGGTGGAGGTGTACTTCGGCTGGGACGTGCCGCATCCGGCTCCCGCGGGTGGCTACCTCGACGCCTGAACCGGCACGTCCGCGCGGGCGGGCATGACGCGCATCGCGGCCGCCGCACATGGCATGCTGATGCGGTATCCCATGCGTCACGAGGAATGCCCATGCGCGGTCTCGACTTCAGCTCGTGGCAGGCTGTACTGACGACCCTCGTCGGCCTCGCCGTGATCACGCTGATCGGCGTCGGCATCCGCCTGCTCGCGATGCAGACCGTGCAGCAGCGTCGCGAGCGCGAGAACCGCCAGATCAACGAGCGCCTGCGCACGCTGATCGCGGCCTACAAGACGCTCGGCGGTTCGTTCACGGGCGCGCTCGATGTCGACCCCACGCATCTGCGCGACCTGCGCCGACGCGTCGCGGAACGCGCCTCGGCACCATCGTCGACGACCGACCACGCGCCCATCATGTTCGACGACACCGGTAGCGACCGCTCGCGGCGCATCCGCGACGCCGTCGAGGCGGCGCTCTCCGACATCGTGCTGCTCGGTACCGACGAGCAGGTGCGGCTCGCCGCACACGCCGCGACCGAACTCGCCGCGGGACGGCCGATCCACACCG
This sequence comes from Dokdonella aquatica, assembly GCF_051987395.1. Lineage (NCBI taxonomy): Bacteria > Pseudomonadati > Pseudomonadota > Gammaproteobacteria > Lysobacterales > Rhodanobacteraceae > Dokdonella > Dokdonella aquatica. The sequence goes on from NZ_CP197094.1 coordinate 950,869, forward strand.
CCGAGCTCGTGGTCTCGCTGCGCGACTTCATCCGCCGCGTGCTCGGCCTCGAGGCGATCCCGGCCGATGTCGTGATCCCGAAGCAGGGGCCGGCCCGCCCCGGCGCGGCATCGAAGGGCAAAGGCGACGCGGCCGGCAAGGAGGGCGGCGAACGGGGCGGTAGCGGCCGCGGCGGTGGTGCAGGCGGTGGCATGGGCGGCGGTGCCGGACTCGGCATGGCGGCAGGCGCAGGTGCCGGCATCGGCTACGCGATCGACGAGGGCCAGGACACGCCTCGTGGCTGACGAGAAACGATAACGCCTGAGTCAACGACGCGCGGGAGTCTTCCGCTGGCGAGGACCGAAGCGGCCCTTCGCAGCCGCACGCACGATGCGCTGGAACGTCGGGCATTCCGCATGGCTCGGTGCGCTGCAGCGTGCGGCATGGCGCAGGCCGTCGCGCATCGCGGCGAGGCGCGCGATCGTCGCATCGAGTTCGTCGGCCTTCGCGTCGAGCGCGGTGCGATCGAGCTGCACGCGACCGTCGTTCGCGATCATGTTCGCGATGTCGACCAGCGCGAAACCCGCCGCGCGCCCGAGTGCGACCAGTGCGAGCCGTTCGAACACGTCGTCGCGATAGACACGGCGCAGCCCGCGCCGGCCGATCGGCGTGACGAGGCCGAGCGTTTCGTAGTGGCGCAGCGTCGCCGGCGTCACGTCCGCGCGCCGTACCACCTCGCCGATGTCCCATTCAGCCACGGCTTGACCTCATGTCGACCCGAGGTTGCACGATGGCGGCATCGCCTCGACGAGGCAATACGGAACCGGACCATGAGCGACGCTCCCTCACCTCCCGTCGACCAGACCGCGCTCTGGAACGGCGACGCCGGCCACGCCTGGGTCGACCTGCAGGCCACGCTCGACGCACTGTTCGCGCCGATCGCCGAGCATCTCGTCGACACCGCCGTCGATGCAGAAGCCCGCGACGTGCTCGACGTCGGCTGCGGCACGGGCGCGACGACGCTCGCGCTCGCACGCCGGCTCGGGCCCGCGTCGCGCTGCACCGGCGTCGACGTCTCGGCGCCGATGCTCGAACTCGCGCGCACGCGAGCGGCCGATGCCGGCCTCGACGCGGCGTTCGTGCTCGCCGATGCGCAGACGCATGCGTTCGATCCGGCGACGTTCGACCGCATCGTGTCGCGCTTCGGCGTCATGTTCTTCGCCGATCCGGTCGCTGCGTTCGCAAACCTGCGCCGTGCCTCGCGCAGCGTTGCCGCGCTGCACGCGATCGCGTGGCGCAGCGCCGACGACAACCCGTTCATGACGACGGCCGAACGCGCCGTCGCCTCGCTGCTGCCGCCGTTGCCGCCGCGACGCGCCGACGGCCCCGGCCAGTTCGCGTTCGCGAATCCCGCACGCGTGCGCGACATCCTCGCCGACGCCGGATGGCGCGACATCGTGCTCACGCCACTCGATACGCCGTGCGCGATGCCGCGCGACGCGCTCGAAGGCTACGTCACGCGCCTCGGCCCGGTCGGCCTCGCGCTGCGCCAGGTCGACGATGCGACACGCGAGCGCGTGGTCGAGGCACTGCATGAGGCGTTCGTCTCGTACATCTTCGGCGACGAAGTGCGCTTCACCGCGGCGTGCTGGTCGATCGAGGCACGCACACCCTGACACGATCGACGCCTAGAACGGCCCCGCCTCACGCTCGCGCCGGGAGCGTGCCGCCTCGAGATCCTCGAGCACGTGGATGCCGACGCCGCGGCGCTTGGCCTCGCGCTTGGCCGATGCCGCGAGCGAGGCAAATTCCTCGGGACTGCCGAGAGCGCCGGGCTCGACCCTGACCACGCCCATCATGAGCGTGGTCAGCGGGAACGTCGCGTAGCGGCCGCTGCGATCCTCGCCTTCGAGCACGCCGCGCTCGAGGTCGTGCGCATCGAACAGCGCGCGTGCGGCCACGTTGAACTCGGCGATGATGCGCTCGCACAGGGCGAGGCCGTCCTCGCTCTGCAGCAGCAGCACGAAATCGTCGCCGCCGACGTGGCCGACGAAATCCCAGCGCGCGTCGACGTGCTTGACCAGCGTCGTCGCGACGAGCTGGATCATGCGGTCGCCGCGGAAGTAGCCGTACTGGTCGTTGTAGGGCTTGAAGCTGTTGAGGTCGCAGTAGCAGGCCAGGAACGTGCGGCCGGTGTCGAGCAGCCGCCCGATGTGCTCGGTGATCGGGATGTTGCCGGGCAGGAACGTCAGCGGGTTCGCGTAGCGCGCCGCCTCGATGCGCAGCTCGGTGACGCGGCGCACGAGCGCTTCACCGGCACCGACGCCGCGATACTGGCCGTTCTCGGTGATGATGAAACCGTCCGAGAGGTAGCGCTGGTCCTCGCCGAGCAGGATCTCCGACATCTCGTCGATGCTCTGGCCGACGTCGCAGACCACGGGCGAGGCATGCATGTGCAGCGTGCACGACTTCCTGCCGATGAGCTCGCGTGCGTACGGGATCGCCATCTGCTCGTTGAACACGCGGCGGTTGATGAGCCCGACCGGCTGGCCGCGCGCGTTGACGACCGGGATCGCACCGAGGCGCGGGTTGGCGCGGAACACGGCCTCGGCGGTGTCGTTGGTGCTCGTCTCGAGGATCGACGGCGCCGGCATCAGCATGTGCTCGGCGGTGATGCGCCGGAACGCCGACGGACGGCCGCCGCGCGGCCACACGGTCACGCGCGTCTCCTGCGCGGCTTCGACCGCGGCCGGTGTGCCGAGCGTGATGCCGGGTTCCGGCCGGCCAAGCAGGAAGCCCTGCGCATACGGGATGCCGAGCTCGCGCACGAGGCGCAGGTCCTCGAGGCGCTCGATGCCTTCGGCAATGAGGCGCGTGCCGTAACCTTCGGCGACCTGGATCAGCGCCTTGAGCACGTTGAGCCGCTCGGGACTGTCGGCGACCTCATGGATCAGGAAACGGTCGATCTTGACGAATTCCGGCGCGAGCTCGTGCCACATCTCGAAGTTCGAGTGGCCGTTGCCGAAATCGTCGAGCGCGATGCGCGCGCCGGCCGCGCGCAGGTAGCCGATCGCGTGGGCGAGGCGCTTGCAGTCCTCGACGATGTCACGCTCGGTCAGCTCGATGATGTAGCGGCCGAGGTCCTGTCCCGCCGCCTGCAGGCTCTCGAGCACGAGCTGCGGCTTCGCATCGCCGCGCAGGATCGCATTGACGCTGAGGTTGACGAGCAGGCGTCCGCCGTTGTCGAAATCGAATTCGGACGCGGCCCGACGCACGCTCGCCGCCTCGAGGTCACCGAGACGTCCCGCCACGCGCGCCGCATCGAGCAGCTCGAGCGGCGAGCGCCCGTCCTCGGGGCGCATGAGCGCCTCGTGGCCGGTGATGCGTCCGTCGCGCAGGCGCACGATCGGCTGGAACACGATGCGGAACGCGGGCATCGACGTGCGCGACATCGCCGGGGACGCCCCTCCTCGTGGAACATCGCTGCGCTGGAACGGATGACGACGCATGGCGCGGCCTCTGTGACGACTGAGGGGATCGGCATGCGGGTGATCCGTCACGGGAGCGCAGGCCCCACCCTGCCTGCGTCCATGCGAGGCATTGCAGCGGACGAATGTGACATTCGTGCGAAAGTGACCTGAACGCGATGACGGTTCAGCTTCACCGCGCGGCGGCCTCCGATCGACGCGACGATGTTGCAGATGCACCTTTTTCGTGGGCTCCGGATGCCCATCGTGGTCATTCCGACATGCCGGCAGGCTAGACTCCGCGCCCCGCGCCTGCGCCGCGCACGATTCGTGCATGGCATGCGCGGCTGAAATCCCAGGGGAACTCCGATGTTCGAGCACGTCCGCAGCGTCACGCCGTCCGGCGTGGCGTGTCGCGCCATCGTCGCCGCGCTCGCCTTCGCTGCCGCGGCCCCCGCCGCGCTCGCGCAGACGATCGTGCCGAATCCTTACCTGCACAACGACCTAGCGCCGTGGAGTGCCTTCACGTCGACCGCACCCGACCCGATCGGCTCCGGCGCCGCACCGGTGTGGCAGCCGTCACCCGACGTGAACAGCAGCGCGGCCTCGGGCTCGGCGCGCATCACGCTGGCGCCGTCGGCGCCGGGCGCCGCCTCGGGCATCGCGCAATGCGTGGATTTCGGTATGCCGACCGCCGTGTCGTTCTACAACGTCGACATGGCGTTCCATGTCGCCGATGCCGCCGTTCTCGACGGCAGCACGAGCATCGATGTCGAGGTGCGCCTGTTCGCGGATACGGGCTGCATGGGCTTCCTCAGCGGCGGCACGCAAGGCCAGGCCTTGTCCGCACCGTCCGTGCCCATCGCGACGTGGTACCGCATCGCCGACAACCACTTCGTGCCGCAGGGCGCGCCGCTCACGGCGGCCAGCGCGCAGGTCCGTGCCTACCTGCGCCAGACCGGCACCGCGCCGACCCAGGCGCAGTACACCGTCGCGCTCGACCAGTTCGTGCTCGTGCTCAACAGCACGACGCCGGTCGAACTGCTGCACTTCAACATCGACTGAGGGGCGCACCGTGATCCGATCCTTCATCCGCAGCGCCACGCTCGCGCTGCTCGCGACGGCCGCCTTCGAGGCCGCCGCCGCGCCGTGTCCGACCACCACCGTCGAGACCCCTCATCCCCTTCCCAGTGCCGCGGTCGGCGTCGCGTACGCGCAGACGTTCAACGCGAGCAACGCGAACGCCTCGGCGTTCACGTTCGCGATCACGAGCGGCCTGCCGTCCGGCACCGGATTCGCGATCGCCGCAACCGGCCCGTCGTCGGCCACACTCTCGGGCACGCCGACCACGGCTGCGGACTACATCGTCACCACGACGGCGACCGATGCGAACGGTTGCAGCGGCGGCCGCGTGTTCGCGCTGTCCGTCGCGCCCGGTCCGCAGACCATCACGTTCACCTCGACCGCGCCGGTCGGCGCGAGCGTCGAAGGTCCCGCCTACACGGTTGCCGCGACCGCGAGCTCGGGTCTGCCCGTGGCGTTCTCGATCGCGTCCGCATCGAGCTCGGTATGCGCGATCTCGGGTAGCAGCGTGTCGTTCCAGTCGGCCGGCACCTGCATGATCCTCGCCGACCAGGCCGGTGACGCGAACCACGCACCGGCACCGCAGGTGCAGCAGAGCTTCACGGTCGAGCCGGGCGACCAGACGATCACGTTCACGTCGACCGCGCCTGCCGCAGCCGTCGTCGACGGCCCAACCTACACGGTCGCCGCGACCGCGACGTCCGGCCTCGCCGTGACGTTCTCGATCGACGTCTCCGCCAGTGCGGTGTGCGCGCTTGCGGGCACCACCGTGAGCTTCACGGGTGCCGGCACCTGCGTCGTCAACGCGAACCAGGCCGGCGACGCGGACTACACGCCCGCGCCGCAGGTGCAGCAGAGCTTCACGGTCGGCCAGGCCAGCCAGACCATCACGTTCACCTCGACCGCGCCGTCGAACGCGGTGTTCGGTGGCCCGACCTACACGGTGGCCGCGACGGCCTCGTCGGGACTGCCGGTGGCCTTCACGATCGACGCTTCGGCGAGCACGGTGTGCACGATCACCGGCTCGGCCGTGAGCTTCACGGGTGCCGGCACCTGCGTCGTCAACGCGAACCAGGCCGGCGATGCGGACTACACGCCCGCGCCGCAGGTGCAGCAGAGCTTCGCGGTCGGCCAGGCCAGCCAGACGATCACGTTCACCTCGACGCCGCCGTCGAATGCCGTGTTCGGCGGCCCGGGCTACTCGGTCACCGCGACGGCCTCGTCGGGACTGCCGGTGGCGTTCACGATCGACGCCTCCGCGAGCGCGGTGTGCACGATCACCGGCTCGACCGTGAGCTTCACGGGCGTCGGCACCTGCATCGTCAACGCGAACCAGGCCGGCAACGCGAACGTGCAGCCCGCCGCCCAAGCTCAGCAGGCGTTCGCGGTGGCGCGAGCCGACCAGACCATCACGTTCACATCGACCGCACCGGCCGGCGCCGTGTTCGGCGGCCCGACCTACACGGTCTCGGCGACCGCGAGCTCGGGCCTCGCCGTGTCGTTCGCGATCGACGCGAGCGCGACCTCGGTGTGCTCGATCAGCGGCACCACCGTCAGCTTCACGGGTGGCGGCACCTGTGTCGTCAACGCGAACCAGGCCGGCGACGCCCACTGGAATCCTGCCCCGCAGGTCCAGCAGAGCTTCGCGGTCGCACGGGCCAGCCAGACGATCACGTTCACCTCGACCGCGCCGGCGAGTGCGCAGGCCGGCGGAACGTACGTCGTGTCGGCGACGGCGACGTCCGGCCTCCCGGTCGCGTTCACGATCGACGCGGCCTCGACGACGGTCTGCTCGATCGCCGGCAATACGGTGACGTTCAACGCCGCCGGCACCTGCACGATCGACGCGAACCAGGCCGGCGACGCGAATCACGCGCCAGCTCCGCAGGTCCAGCAGAGCGTCACGGTCTCCGCGTGCATCACGCTCGCGGTCGGTGAAGTCGCGCATCCCGCGATGCCCGGAGGCTCGACCCTGTGCATCCACAACAGTGCGGGCGCCGATGCCGAGTACACCTACCTGCCGATCAACTTCGCGACCGCGGGCAGTGCGACGTTGAGCGCGACCGGCACCGGCATCGTCGCCGTGAGCGGCCCGCCGACGCCGCCGCCCGGCCCGGAAGCGTCCATCGCGCTCGCGCCGCTCGCGACGTCGTCGCCCGATGCGCACGTGCACGGCATGCCGACGCCCGAAGCGTTCGATGACGGGCGCTCGATCCAGGCCGCCGATCTCGTCACGCGTCCGCAAGGCGGCACGACGCCGCTCGTGGTCGGCCAGCTGATCGACCTCAATGCGGCGATCGGCAGCTGCGGCGTCGCGCCGAGCATACGCAAGGGCCGTGTCGAGGCCGTCACGACCGGCCAGCCCGCGGGCCAGCCGCGCCTCTATGCGGTGCAGGAGGTCATGGAGAACCAGCCGGGATCCGGCAACTGGACGCCTGCCATCGTCGGTGGCTTCGCGACGCAGGATTTCCAGAGCATCGTCGATGCGTTCGTGACGGAGCCGCCCGGTCTGGTGTACGGAGCCCCGAGCGGCACGACGTTGTCACAGTTGCGTACCGGCGCAATGCAGATCGCCGGCACGAACCTCGGCCAGGTGACGGATGTCGACAACAACGGTGGCGTCATCGTGTTCTTCACGCGCGCGATGAACGAGCAGTCCCCTCCCGCGTCGTCCACGGTCACGCCGGGAACGTTCCTTCCGCGTGACCTGTTCGCCTCCGCGAGCTGCCCCGGCAGCAACGAGGGCGAGATCCTGTACATGCTGATGCCGGACCCGACCGGTTCGGTCAACAGCAACGTGCGGACCGTCTCGTTCGTCTACGGCCAGTCGGTCTCGACGCTCGCGCATCACTACGCGCATCTGACGAACGCCGCGCGCCGGCTGTACGTCAACAGCGCAACAGGGCTCGAAGCCACCTGGCTCGACGAGGCGATCGCCTGGCAGGTGGGCGAACTCGTGTTCTACAACACGTCGGCCGGCCTCGCGCCGCGCCAGAACATCGTCCTGACGAACCTGAACACGGGCCCGAATGCCTCGACCCGCGTCAATGCGTTCAATACGCACATCAACGCCCGCTTCGGGAATGATCGCGATTGGTTCTTCCAGCTTGGCCTCACCAACAGCTCGCGACGCGTGGGCCCGCTGGCGCAGATGTCCGCCTCCTCGGCGGCCGATCCGAACGCCCACCAGAACGCCGTACCGACGTTCTCGATCCACGCGACCTTCCTGCGCTACATGCTCGACCGCAAGAACACGGGCGACGCGGCCCTGCTGCATGCCCTCGCCAATTCGACCGCATCGGGCATGGCGAACCTGCAGGCGGTATTCAACGAACCCCTTCAGGATTGGGCACGCGATTTCCTCGTGGCGATGTACACCGATGACGCGGTCGCCGGCATCGCGCCCGCCTACATGGCCCCGTCGTGGAACTACCGCTCCGTCTACGGCGGCCTCGGCGGCTTCCCGATGGCGGTCAATCCGCTCACGAACGGCACCGCGCTCCCGATGACGCTTCGACCCGGCGGCGGCGCGCGTTACCTGCGATTCGGCATCCCGGCCGGCGGCAATGCCGACCTCGCGCTGACGCAGGATGGCAGCACGCCCGGCGCATCGATCGTCGTCTCGGTCGTGCGCACGAAGTGACCTCTCCCTCCGCGCGGACACCTCGTCCGCGCGGAGGATCGCGGTTTGCGCAAGCCTCCGCGTTGCCATGTCCGGAAACGGCGAGCATGAACCGCTCCGCGACGTGACCATGGCGCTCCCGAAAGGAGTCCGCCATGCCCGCCACGTTCCGCTTGATCGCACTCGATCACGAGCGTTTCGAAAACCTGTTCGCGCTCGACGACCGTCAGCTGCGGGCGATCGGCGCGGAGCGCCGCATCGCCGACGCGCCGACCGGCTATCCCTGCCGCGTGAGCCTCGAGGACGCCGCCGTCGGCGACGAGCTGCTCCTGCTGCCGTTCGAACACCAGCCTGCCGACTCGCCGTACCGCGCGTCGGGCCCGATCTTCGTGCGCAAGGGCGTGATACGCCGCGATCTGCCGCCCGGCGACGTACCGCCCTACGTCACGCGACGCCTCATCTCGATCCGTGCCTACGACACCGCGCACCGCATCGTCTCGGGACGCGTATGCCAAGGCGTCGACGTGGCACGCGAGCTGGAAGCCCTGTGTCTCGATCGAGCCGTTGCCTACGCGCACCTGCACAACGCCGCGTACGGGTGCTTCTCGTGTCGGGTGGAGCGCTGCTGATCGGACGTCGTCGTCAGCGCGGCACCTCGTCCCCGACATGCTTCGCACATCGTGCCGCGAGTGCTGGTAAGGCGGGCGCCCGATGTTCAGCCACAGGGTCGCCACAGATCTCGCAGATCGTCTCGGAAAGACGACTCGCGAACGCAATGAGGCCACGCTGGTAATCGGAAGCATCCGTAGCCTGGACACGCAGGGATCCGAGCTTTTCCTTGATCACGTGTACCTGCAGGCGTGCACCGCCGTTGTCGATGTCGTGCTCTAGGAGCTCGCAGAGCATGTGCACCACGGATCGCCAGCCAGGCCCGCACTGGATCCCGCGGGCGCGCAGCACATCGCTTCCAGGAAGCCGCGGATAGCGCGCGAGCAGATCTGCGGCTTCGTCATGATCCATGCGCAGGGTACCTTCCCGAAGTTGCGCGCCATCGATCGCCGCCCGATCGACCGAGGCTCATGTTCGATTGCGGGCTCACGAGCCTGCACCGGCCAGTCCCACGCCGTAGAGCGCCGCAACCCCGATCGCGTCCTCGATCATCCTCCGCCTGAGGCTTGCCGGCTTGACGACTTCGACCGATGCGGCATGGCTGCGCAGCCACCATTGCAGCTGATCCGTGTCGGCAACGGTTGCAGTGACACGCTCGAGCTCGCCGTTGCTTCCGCGGACCGGCGTGATCGTCTGGTCGGTGGACAGCCGGCACTCGCGAAGATGGCCTGCCATCCACCTGTGCACCTTGAGTTCCACGCGGATATCCCTGCCCGCAGGCATCTCGAAGGCATGCTCGCCATGGATGTAGCGCGCGAGATCGAACTCCGGGAGGATCCTCGATGGCGCGTCCAACCGTGAAGCATTGGACATGCGGTGCAACGCGAACTGGCGGACCTTGTCGTAGTCGAGGATCGCGGCGACGAGGTAGACGACGCCCTGGCGGTACACGATCCCGTGCGGGCTGAAGGCCCACCGTCTCATGTCACCGGTGTTGGCCGACACGTAGTCGGCCTCGAACTGCGTGTCATGCAGCAACGCGTCGTAGACCACGTCGCTCACCTCGTCCGCCACATCCGGTGCAAGCAGTGGCTGGCCGTTCGGAATCACGGCGATCTTCATCGACCACTGCCCGATCGGTGCCGAGCCGAACATGCCGAGGGTATGTCGCGCTTCGTTGAAGACCGGCTGCATCTGCTGGCGCATGCCGCGCGGAAGCACCGGCAGAAGATATTGCGCGAGCAGTTCGTAGGTCAGCGCCGTCGACAGCGACATCGGCGGGAACGTCACGCTCTCGCTCTTGCCCGCCCATGACCACCCCGCAGGACGGGCCTCGTCGCAGGTCAGCGCGAAGTGCTCGGCCAGCTTGTGGAGGTCGCGCTCCACGCTGCGCTTGTGGGCACTGAAACCGGCCCCCTCGAGCTTCTCGCACAAGGTCTTGATCGCGATCTTCTGCGGTGCGCGCGGGATCATGCCGAGCATGGCGAGGTAGCGCAGGCTGGTGTCGGGCATCGCGACGTTCCGGTGATGGACCGGTTCGAAGTCTAGGGCCTGTCGCGCCGGCGGGCGCGCCACCCTGGACCGCATGCGACAGCATATGTCGCATCAGGGAGGTTCAATGGAGGCCTGCCAACGAGGGATTCCCCATGCGGTCACGTGATGCCGATCTCGACGAAATCTTCGGTACGCATACCCATCTGTCCGACTTCGGCACGAACCCCTTTGGATCAAAGGCAAGCGCGCGAGCCTCGCGGCTCAAGCCCGTGCGGATCGCCTCCGCCATCGGTCGCGAGGCGGCGCTCTACGCCTTGCGGATGATCCAGAAGGGAAAGTGGCATGCGAAGCTTCTCGAACGCGGACGGTTCCGCGACGAGGATGTACTCGCATTGGTCGGCTTCGAATGGGAAGACCAAGGCGAAAGGACGAGCAGTGCAGCGGAACTCCGCGAAGCTTTCACGCATCAGGCCGCACGACTCGAAGCATCGGCCGGCAAGCAGACCGGCGTTCTGCACAGGAACATCGAGCGCTTCGCATCGATCATCGGCCTGTCGGGTGCCGAGCGGATCTTCCTGAGGTTCTGCATCGTCGCGAGCGAAGTCGGTCAGATCAGTGACCTTTTCCGCCTCGCGATCTCGTCGCAGAAGGATTTCGTGTCGAGCATCTGCGCGGCGACAGGACTTCGCCAGAAGGAGGTGCTCTCGGCCACGAGCCGTAGCTCGTCCCTGCGCCGCAGCGGCTTGCTCGAGCACTGGGGTGTGGAGTCGCGCTGGCGCGAAGAACAACTCGTTCTTTCCGCCACGGTCATCGACGCCTTGACATTGCCACGCCTCGACGAGGCAGCGCTGCTGAGGAACAGCGTCCGCAACGCTCCGAAGTCGAAGCTGCGGCTCACGGACTACACGCATGTCGAGGAGCTTCCGCTGCTGGAAAGCCATCTGCGACATGCCGTCACGCAGCGCAGGAGTGGCGTCAACATCCTGATCCACGGCAAGTCTGGCACCGGCAAGACCGAGCTCGCGAGAACCGTGGCGTCCGCGGTCGGCGCACGGCTCCACGAGGTGTCCAACGAGGACAGGGACGGCAGCACGCTTTCCGGGAGCGCGCGCATGTCCGCCTACCAGGTGTGCCAGAGCCTGCTCGCACGTCAGCAGGGGTCACTGCTGCTGTTCGACGAAGTCGAAGACGTTTTTGGGGGCGAGGGCGACCTGATCCGTAGCCTGTTCGGAAGGGACGCGGCCCGATCCGGCATGCACAAGAGCCGCATGAACGATGCGCTGGAGCAGAACGCCGTACCGGCGTTCTGGACCTGCAATTCCATCGCAGCGATCGATCCGGCCCATCTGCGCCGCTTCGACCTCGTGATCGAGCTCGGATCGCCGCCCCGCTCTGTCCGACGCGGCATCGTGGATCGCTACTTCCGCAAGGGCGAGATCTCGCAGGCATGCGCAGACCGGATCGCCGCCAACGACCTGCTCGCCCCCGCCAACGTGGAGCGCATCGCGCATGTCGCGCGGTCGATGCCCTCGACGTGCATGCAGAAGAGGGATGCGACGGCAGAACGCCTCGTACGCTCGGCGATCAAGGCGGCAGGCGGAACGCCGCCGATCATGCCGGCGGCGGCCGACGAGCACTACGACATGGCCTTCCTCAACACCGACGTCGACACCGCCGCCATCGTGCGTGCGGTCCATTCCGGTGTAGGCGCACGCCTCTGCCTGCACGGCCCGCCCGGATCGGGCAAGACCGCATTCGCGCACCACCTCGCGCAGCTGGCGGGCAAGCAGGCCCTGGTGAAGCGCGGATCCGACCTGATCAGCAAGTGGATCGGCGAGACCGAAACCCTCATCGCCGGAGCATTCGCGCAAGCCCGCAACGAAGACGCCATCCTCGTCATCGACGAAGCCGATGGCTTCCTGCGAGACAGGTCCAGCGCGCATCGAGGATGGGAAGTCACGCAGGTCAACGAGCTGCTGACACAGATGGAGGCGTTCGAAGGCATCTTCATCGCGACGACCAATTTCATGGACGGCATCGATGCAGCGGCAATGCGTCGCTTCGACTTCAAGATCCGCTTCGACTGCATGACCCGCACCCAGCGCAGAACGCTGCTGGCACGCATGAGCACGGGTGTGCGTGTAGCGGACGCAGTCCTTGAAGCGCTGGATCGCCTTGATGCGCTCACACCGGGCGACTTCGCGAACGTCGGACGCCAGCTCCGACTGCTCGGCGAAGAACCTCGCGCGTACCGCATCGTCGAGCTGCTCCAGCGCGAGGCAGCCCATAAGCCCGAAGGCCGCCGCAGCCCGATGGGATTCGTGGCATGACCATGGGCCGACACGACGCTGTGGACACGCCTACCCTCATGCCCGCCACCCCGCGGGGTCCGCTCAAGCTTTCGAAGTCGCGCGTGCAGTCCGGTCGCCAGTGCGCGAAGCGGCTGTGGCTCGAGATCCACGATCGCGACACGATGCAGTGGTCGGATGCTGCTCAGGTCCGTTTGCAGGAAGGGACGCGCTTCGGTGAACTCGCGCGCGACCTGCTCGGTGGCGGGCTTCTGATCGATGCCGACCATCGCCATCCCGAGGACGCCTTGCACCAGACCTCGGCGGCACTGGCGAAGCCGAGGCACGAGGCGCCTCGGCTGTTCGAGGCCGCGTTCGAGCATCGTGACGTGCGCGTGCGCGTGGACGCCTTCGAGAGAGGCGCGCGTGGCGATACCTTGATCGAAGTGAAGTCCACGACCCAGGTCAAGGACGAGTACCTGTGGGATTGCGCGATACAGACCTGGGTCGCGCGCGGCGCCGGGAGGAACGTGCGCAAGGTGCTCCTCGCGCTGGTCGACCGCGACTTCGTGTACCGGCGTGACGGCAACTTCGACGGCATCCTGAAGCTCGAAGACATCACCAGCGAGGTCGAAGAGCGGCTGCCGCGCATTCCCGAGATCGTCCGCCGCCTGGCGGAAATGGCCCGTGGCCCGTCGCCGGGCATCACGACCGGCCCGCAATGCCGTGCTCCGTACGAATGCCCGTTCATTGCGCACTGCCGATCCGGTGAACCGGAGCCTCCGAAGTACCCTATTGATCTGCTTCCGTACGGCCGGAAAGCCGTGGAGAAGCTCCAGGCGCTCGACTACACCGACCTGCGCAAGGTGCCGGATCATCTGCTCGACAGCGACCTCCACAAGCGAATCGGCGCGGCAACGCGGCGCGCGAAGCCGTTCGTCGCCGACGAGCTCGGGAAGATCCTTGATCAGATCCCGTTTCCGCGCTTCCACCTCGACATCGAGACCGTCAGCTTCGTGGTCCCGAGGTGGAAGGGGTCGCGCCCATTCGAGCCTCTGCCATTCCAGTTCTCCTGCCACGAGGAACGCGAGCCCGGCGATCTTCGGCATGCATCGTTCCTCGATGTCTCCGGGAGTTCGCCACTCGCTGCCTTCGCCGAGCGCCTCGTCGAGGTCCTCGGCACATCGGGTCCCGTACTGGTCTGGAACATGGCGTTCGAGAAGTCGCGCATCCTGGCCCTCGCGCAGCGATTCCCGAAGCAGCGCCGCGCACTCTCCGCCATCGCACGCCGGCTCGTCGACCTGTTGCCGATCTACCGCGAGCACTACTACCACCGCGACATGCTCGGCTCATGGTCGATCAAGGCGGTCCTGCCGACCATCGCGCCCGATCTGCGCCACGACAGACTCGACATCGCAGACGGCCAGGCGGCCCAGGCGGCGTGGCACGAAGCAAGCCATCCAGACACCACACCACGGCGTCGCGACGAACTCCGTGGGCAGATGCTCGACTATTGCGAGCGTGACACGCTGGCACTGGTCAGGCTCGCGAACTGGCGCCCCGCATCGCCCAAGCCCGGAAAGCCAGGCACATGACCAGGGAAAGAACCATGCATCTCCGCTTCGATCAGAACCAGACCCGCCGACTGCTCGCGTGGGCGGGCCACCACGCTCGCGCCGAGGTCGAGGCCGGTTGCGAGCCGGCCGGCTATACGCTGGTGATCGATGTCGCGGGTCCTTTCGGTTGCGCGGCTCATGCCGAGAAGGGATCGAGCAGCCTGGAACTCGGCGACATCATGCTCGACATCACGGAGTCGGCATGATGTCGTCACCGGACCAAGCGCTGCCTCGAGCCGAGGTTGCCCTCTGCATGGACATCGGCAACTGCCGCGAGCAGCACGATGCAGCAGGCTTCCTGGGCGAACTCGTGCAGCGTGATCGCGCGTTGCGCCACATGACATGCGCCATCGACGACACATTCTTCGTGCTCGCCGACGGTGTTGCATCGAGTCCCGCACCGGGGCAGGCGAGCAGGCTCGCGGTCACGCGCCTCATGCATGAGGTTGCGCGACACCCCGAAGCGTCATTCGACGGCATGGTCGGCCCGAAGCATGTGCGCGCCACGCAACGCCATCTCGGCGAAGCCGCTGCGAAGCGCGCCCTCCCGCGCGGGGCGTCGACCACCCTGGTCGCCGCGCATGTGCGCAGCGACGTGGTGACGTTCGTGAATACCGGGGACAGTCGCGCTTACGTGCTTCGATCCGACGGCCGGTTCGAACGCATGAGCCACGATCATACGGAACTGCAGCGCCTCCGCGACGAAGGCCAGGCTCTCGAGAGCCGCCGCTACGCGGGCCTCTACAACGCGCTGACCGACTGCCTAGTCGCCGACGAGAGCGCCAACGACTTCGCGGTACACCGCAGCAGCTCGAGGCTTCTGCCAGGCGACGCATTGATCCTCTGTACCGATGGCGTCCACGACGTCCTCGGCGAGGATGAAGCATGGTTGCCAATGCTTCGAGGTAAAACACCGCTTCAGCAAGTCGCGGCGATTCGAGAAGCCGTGTACGCTCAAGGCGCAAATGACAATTTCTCCATCATCGTCGCCAAACCAGAACGCGCCTGAATGCTCGACGTCGCCCCCCCTATTCGATCGAAAGAGGAAGATACCGTGAGCAACTCAGAGAGCAAGATGAAAATAAACGGCAGATTCGATATATTTACGGAAGGACTTCAAATTCTATGGTACGAATCCATGGAGCTTGAGATTATTCCCCTTCATGTCATTGAATCTGGATCTCCCGGCCCGATTGAGACCATCGGCAAGTACACGAGCAAGACTGATAGCCATTACTACTTCTACGAGGCCATCCTAGAACACCCTGAAAATTCGGTTATCAGAATAGATTACAATGAACGTCCGAAAGAATGGGAAGGCATGGAATGGCAGATCGAGTTTGGATCGACAGAAATACGCCTAGATAAAAATGGCGAGCCATCCTCCGTTTTCTGGAAAGGCAA
This sequence comes from Dokdonella aquatica, assembly GCF_051987395.1. Classification (NCBI taxonomy): domain Bacteria; kingdom Pseudomonadati; phylum Pseudomonadota; class Gammaproteobacteria; order Lysobacterales; family Rhodanobacteraceae; genus Dokdonella; species Dokdonella aquatica. Next base: position 966,431 of record NZ_CP197094.1, read on the forward strand.
CGATAGCAATACCGTCGAGCTCGAGAGAAATAAGGACTGGATATATGTTCGTTCGCAAGAACCTTTTGGCCGGGTGAAGATATCGAGATCAGTTCTTAATAGACCTGATCAGAGTGCCCTCAGGAAGATACTTATTTCAGAAGTAGGTCAATGCTTGCTGACTGGCTGTGATCTGCATGCGTGCCTAGATGCGGCTCACATTGTGCCCGTCAAGTCCGGCGGTAGAGATTCAACCAGCAATACTATTCTCCTGAGATCGGATATGCATCGCTTGTTTGACGCCGGTTTGCTCTGCCTGAAGTTCTCGCATGAAGGGCTTGAGATTATGGCAGCGGAATGTGTTCGGCATTACGTCTTGGAGCAGATGAAGAACTACAATCCATGCTCATATGCTGCAAGGCATGCTGAAGCCTTGAACGAAAGATATGAGAAATATCCAAGAGCCGCCGAACTTCATCGCCTGGTGTTTAACCGATAGCAACGACCTTTAGTATTCACGGCATTCCTAAATCTATCGCAACTAATTATATAGAGCTAAAATGAAGACTATCGAAGTAAGAGAACTCGCCCGTGAGGTATTGGGCGGAAGCACCGGCCCGTACTCCCATCACATCATCGACGAGGTCTTCGAGGCCATCGAGAAAGATCCATCACTGCGTGCGCGCTACGAACATCTGTGCGCGATCCTCGACAAGAACACCGTCAACCACTGGATCGGACGCTGGACCGCGATCACGCTCGGCAAACGCGGCGAGCAGCAGGTTCCGAGTAGGCTGAGCACGCTGATCGGCTCGTACTCGATCCTCGATACCGACGCGAAGGCGAGAAAGCCCGACAGGACGGAAGCGCTCCAGCTCATGTCCGACTACAGCAGGAGCAACAAGGCGAGCCTCCCGCCACACGCCCGCGATCATCGCGAAGCGATTCTCGACCTCATCATGGAGGGCGTCCCGGTCGAGGAAGCCTTCGCCGAAGCCCTTCGTGCAGGAGCCTGAGCCCGGTCGGTGCCGCTCGGAAACACTCCTTGGTTTTGGTCGAGAGAGAAGCTCAGCGTCGACTCACTCTGGAAAGGCACGCATTCGTCGAGCAAGTGGCGGGCATGACGGTTGGCGACCGACATCCGGCACGCTACATCATCATGCCCGCTTCCTCAGCGCATCGCGTGCCACGCCTCCGGCAGCAGCCCGAACGCACCGAGCGCCATCCACACGGCCATCGCGATCATCATGAGGTTCTCGGCCAGTGACACGGCGCCGAGCGGCACCTTGCCTGCACCCCCGACGCAGGCGCAGCGCAATTCGCGTCGATCGACGTAGACGGCCTTGAACACCGACACGGCGCCGATGCCGCCGATGACGAGCGCGACGGGCACCGACAGCCACGTGAGTGCGCCCGCGACCATGAGCACGCCTGCGAACCCTTCGGCGAACGGGTAGACGTAGGCATATGGCACCCAGCGGCGCGCGAGCAGGTCGTAGTTGAGGAACATCGTCGCGAAGCGCTCGAGGTCCTGCAGCTTGAGCAGCGCGAGCACGACCATGCTGAAGCCGATGAACCACTCGGCCGCGCGCAGCGTGAACGGCGTACCGTGGATCGCGTAACTCGCCGCGAGCGCCATGAGCAGGGTCATGCCGAACAGCGCGGCCACGGGCCGGTACGACGGCGTGTCCGGATCGGCGACGCGCTTGCCGAGACGGCGGCGCAACTCGTCGTAGCCGCCGATGCGCTCGCCGTCGATGAACACCTGCGGCGTCGTCCTGACGCCGTGCTCGGCCTTGAAGGCGTCAACGGCCTCGCGCGACGTGAGCCATCGATCCTCGACCGTGAAGCCCTCGCGGCGCAGCAGGTGCCTCGCCTTGAGGCCATACGGACAGACGTGGCGCTCCATGACCATGCGAACCAACGTGGCGACCTTGCGCGGCGGTGACGGCGACGTGCTCATGCGGAACTCCTGCGCCGGAGGCTTGCGTCCGGCCTGCAGCGATCCTACGTTCCGTACCATGGTACGGAGTCAAGTCATGGGCATGGCGATCGGCGCGTTCGCCGAAGCGGGTGGCGTCGGTGTCGAGACGGTGCGCTACTACCAGCGCAAGGGGCTGCTCGATACGCCGACCGGCGGGCACGGCGTGCGTCGCTACGGCGACGACGATCTGCGCCGCCTGCGCTTCATCCGCACCGCGCAGCGCGCGGGCTTCGCGCTCGAGGAGATCCGCGAGCTGCTCGCCCTCGATGCAGGCCGCGACCATCGACGTGCGCGCGATCTCGCCCTCGCGAAGATCGCGCGCCTCGACGAGCAGATCGCCGACATGCAGCGTGCACGCGACGCGCTGCGCACGCTGGCACGACGCTGCGCACGCGAGGATGCAGGCCCCTGCCCGATCCTCGCGGCGTTCGACGACGCGGCTCGATGACGGACGATCGGCGGCATCCGTGCGGATGCCGCCGCGCACCTGCAGACGAAGATCCGCGTGAACCCACGTCGCCTCAGGGCTGGTAGATCTCCACGCCGGCGCCGGCGACGTCGATCGTGACGTCCACGGGCGCGTCGCCGAGGTTCTTCCAGTACCAGCCGTGCGTGCCGGTGAACGGCGCGACGAACGTGCCCGCGGCACTCTCCTGCGCACGCTCGACCGCGTAGCTCGTCCACGCGTTCTTCGCATCGGGACGCTCGCCGTGCATGTCGACCGCGATGGGAGCGGTCGCGAGCCAGCTGAAGACGAGGCCTTGCCCTTGCTCGAGCGCAGCCTTCACCTCGACGCCTTTGCCCGGCGCGAGCGAGACGGTCATCGTCCTGCGCGAAAGACTGCCCGACGTCGGCGACAGCGCCGCGGCGTCGAACGACTGGCCCTTGGATTCGCCGAACGCGGACTTGGCGTTCGCGGCGAGCACGGCGTCGCGATCGGTGGCGGGCGCGGCGGCCGGCGCCGAGTCCGGTGCATCGTTCACGGCGTCCACGTCGTGAAGCGCATCGAGTCCGAGGAGGCGGCCCGTGCCGACGGGATCGATGCCGAACTCGGCCGGCATCACCACCGTGACGAGCAGGGCACCGGCGACGAGGATCGAGACGATCGTGGCGCGCACGAGTCGGCGCGAGGAAGGAAGATTATGAAGCGGGATCGAGGACATGGGGGTTCCTTTCACGAGACGACATAGCCGGTGATCTGGTAGCCCATGAGCAGGAAGCCTGCGGTCATGAGCACGACGTTGGCGCCGAAGGCCTGCCTTCCGAACGACGCACGGCGTCGCCAGAACCCCATCACGATGAGGATGCCCGCGAGCGCGAGCAGCTGGCCGATCTCGACGCCGAGGTTGAACGCGAGCATGTTCGGCACGAGGCCGTCGGGCGACAGCGAGAAATCTTGCAGCTTGGTCGCGAGGCCGAGGCCGTGGAACAGGCCGAACACGAGCACGGCGATGCGGTTGTCCGGCTGGATGCCGAACCAGCGCCGGAATGCGCCGAGGTTGTCGAGCGCCTTGTAGACCACCGAGAGGCCGATGATCGCGTCGATCACGTACGGATCGACGTGGAAGCCGCCGAGCACGCCGGCCAGCAGCGTGACGCTGTGCCCGACCGCGAACAGCGTGACATAGAGGCCGACGTCGCGCATGCGGTGCAGGAAGAACACGACGCCGAGCAGGAACAGCAGGTGGTCGTATCCCGTGACCATGTGCTTGGCGCCGAGGTAGGTGAAGGTCACGAGCTGAACGCCCGTGCTCTGTTCGAGGAACTGCTGGTCGCCGCCGCTCACGCCGTGCGCGAACGCGAGTCCTGGTAGCAAGGACACCACGGCGGGGATCAGCCAGCGGCCGATCCCGGGTAGAGCGCACACGAGCATCGCCGTGTCGCGTGGAGACGTACTGGAACGCATGGAGGCTCCTGGTGACGGCGCACGACGGCGCCGGAGGCCTGCGACAGCGCGTGCCGTCGCGAACCCGTGGTGATGCGGAAGGGCATGAACGATCCAGGCAGTGCATCCGTGTCGTGACGGCGCACGACAGCGACCCGTCGGCGAGGTCGATACCTCGGGTGAACGAACGGACGGCACGCAGGGATCGATGCCGCCGGGACGGAACGCCTCGGCGGTGATCGCGGAGGTCAGCCGATCGGTGGCCGGAACGGTGTCACGGCCTGCACGGACGCGAACATGGCCGGCGCCCACACGGAAGGCTTCACGTCATCGAAGTGCGGCTTCGCCGCTTCGACTTCGACCACGAGCGTCGCGAGCGTGATGCCGTCGGCGTGGTGGAACAGGCCGTGGCCTCCGAGGCCACGTTGCAAGGCGTCGTCATCGGAGGTCGCGTCGTCGCGACCGTCGCAGGCCCCGATCTGCGCATGATCGTGGCCGTGCGCGACGAGCGCCGCGTTCATTGCGTGGTCGGCCGCGTGGAGCTCGCCGACCAGATGCAGCCCCGCACGTCCAAGCATGCCGACGACGAGCAGCATCGCGAGGACGATGCGGAACGTGTTCGACGACGTGGCGCGCGTGGCGGGCATCCATGAAGGCTATGCCACGCCGACGCAGCGGGGCAAGCTCGAACGATTCGTCCCTGCGAGGCCTCGGCGCACCATTGCCGGATCGTCGCGCGGAGACGTCGCCCGACGAAATGGCCAAGAGAACCGCCATGCACGCAACGTGGCCATGACTCTCAGACGCCCAGGCCGAGGCCGATGTCGACACCGAGCAGGATGAGCACGCCGAACAGCGCGAACAGGAACGCCGCGACGAAGCGCATCTTCGACAGCGGGAAGCGCTTGGCGAGCTTGTCGCCGACGAGCACGGCCGGCACGTTCGCGGCCATCATGCCGAGCGTCGTGCCGATCGAGACCATCGCGAGGTTGGCGTACTGCGCGCCGAGCGCGACGGTCGCGAGCTGGGTCTTGTCGCCCATCTCGGCGAGGAAGAACAACACGACCGTGGTCGCGAACGCGCCGTGGCGGGACGGCTTCGCGTCGTCGTCGTCGAGCGTGTCGGGAATCAGCGCCCATGCCGCGAACGCGAGGAAGGCCAGGCCGAGGATCCAGCGCATGATGTCGGCGCCGACATTCGCGGCGACCCAGTCGCCGACCGCGGCGGCGAACAGGTGGTTGACGATCGTGGCGACGAAGATGCCGGCGATGATGCGCCCGTGCTGGCCGGCGAAGCGTGCGGCGAGCACGAACGAGAGCAGCTGGGTCTTGTCGCCGATTTCGGCGATCGCGACCATGCCGAACGAGGCGATGAGGGCGTCCAAGGGATTGTCCTGAGGGGCCGGCGAAAAAATACCAATGACCCTGCCGTCCATCGCCGGCCCCGGCTGTGGACAACAAGGTCAAAGGTCTCGCTCAGCAGATGCCGCCGACGCCATGGTCTGTGGACCAAGTGTGTTGACGTCGGCTCCTCTTTGCAGAGGCGGCTACTCCCCGATGACGCGGCGATTGTACCCCCGCCCCGGACGGCGGACAACCGGGCCGGCGTCCCGGGAATCCGCGCTTCACGCTTCTTCACATGGCGCACATCACGCGCTGACGCGCCGCGCCCACGCTTCGGCCTGCGGGAATCCTCCCGCGTCCCGAAAGGAGTCTTCCCATGTCCCTCGCCTGGCGATCCGCGATCCTCGGTGTCTTCCTCGGCGTGGCCGCATCGGCCATCGCCGTGCACGCGCACGGCGAACCCCACGCCGGTCCGCATGCCGGCGCCCGTCCGTCCGACCTGCTCTCGGCGGCGGGCCGGCCCGCCGAACTCGCCGCGCGCAGCCGACAGCTCGCGGCGCACATCTGCGAGGTGATCGAGGCGGGCGACGCGTGCACGCTGCCGGCGCTGGCCGAGCGCGCTGAGGCCGACCTGCAAGGCCTCGCCGCGCGCGAGGCCGAGGCGCAGTCCGCGCTGCACCACGCCCTGCTCGCACCGTCGCTCACGGAGAGCGCGTGGACCGGCGTGAAGGACGAGCAGATCGCGCTGCTCGACGTGGCGGGCCGACGCTACCTGCGCTTCCTCGCCGACGCCGCGGCCACGCTCGATGCCGAGCAGAAGCGCCGGTTCGCGCACTGACGCGCGCATCCGGCTAGGCTGGCGCTTTCGCACGCGGACCACGCCATGGGCCCACGCATCCTCGTCCTCGAAGACGACCGCCGGCTCGCGGGCATGATCGTCGAGTACCTCAACGCGTCGGGGTTCGCCGCGACCACGGACGCGACCGCGCACACCGCGCTGTCGCGCCTGCGGTCGGGCAGCTTCGATGCGCTCGTGCTCGACCTCATGCTGCCCGATGCCGACGGACTCGACGTGTGCAGGCAGCTGCGCGCCGACGCATCGCTGCGCGGGCTGCCCGTGGTCATGCTCACCGCGCGTGGCGACACGGCCGATCGCATCGTCGGCCTCGAACTCGGTGCGGACGACTACCTCGCCAAGCCGTTCGAGCCGCGCGAACTCGTGGCCCGGCTGCGCGCGGTGATGCGGCGTGGCGCTTCCGGTACTACGGGCGCCGGCCAGCCGGTGCTGCGTTTCGGGCGCCTCGAGATCGATCGCGACGCGTTCCAGGCACGCCTCGACGAGGCCGTCGTGGCGCTGACCGCGCACCAGTTCGCGCTGCTCGTGGTGCTCGCGGAGCACGCCGGGCGCGTGCTCGGCCGTGACGCCCTGCTCGATGCGATGCGCGGACGCAGCGGCGACGGCTTCGATCGCTCGATCGACGTGCACGTCTCCAAGCTGCGGCAGGCCATCGAGGACGATCCCAAACAGCCGAAGCGCCTGCTCACCGTGCGCGGCGCCGGCTACGTGTTCGCACGCGCGCAGGACTGAGGCGATGAAACTTCCGCACCTGTTCCAGCGCTTCTACCTGCTGCTGCTCGGCTGCCTGCTCACCTACCTCGTGATGGGCATGATCGTGCGGCACGGCTGGACGCAGCTCGGCCCCGTGACGGGGACGATCGCGCTCGTGACGCTCGCGATGCTGGTCAGCGCAGCGGCGTATCCGCTCGCGCGCCGCCTCGGCGGACGACTCGACCGCCTGCGCGACGCCGTGCGCGCGTTCGGCGAAGGCGACCTCGCACGCCGCGCGGTGGTCGAGGGCAGCGACGAGATCGCCGCGCTCGCGAGCGGCTTCAACGTCGCCGGCGAACGCATCGAGCGACTGCTGCACGCCCACCGGCAGCTGCTCGCGAACGCGAGCCACGAACTGCGCACGCCGCTCGCGCGCATCCGCCTCAGCGTGGAGCTGCTCGCCGAGCGCGACGACGCCACGCGGCGTGCCGACCTCGTGCGCGACATGCGCGAGCTCGACGACCTGCTCGAGGAAATCCTGCTGTCGAGCCGGCTCGATGCGGAGCTTCCGCTCGCGGCAGAGGACGACGTCGACGTGCTCGGCCTCGTCGCCGAGGAAGCGTCGCGCTATCCCGATGTCGACGTGTCGCCTGGTGACACACCCGTCGATGCCGGCGCGCACCTCGCCTCGGCCGACCCGCGCCTGCTGCGCAGGCTCGTGCGCAACCTGCTCGAGAACGCGCATCGCCACGGACGAGCGCCGATCCGTATCGAGGTGGTGCCATCGGCGTCGACGCTCCGCATCGTCGTCGACGACAGCGGCACCGGCATCGACGCCGCGGACCGCACGCGCATCTTCGAGCCGTTCTTCCGCAGCCGCGCGCATCGCGAGAACGTCGGCAGCGGACTCGGCCTCGCCCTGGTCCGGCAGATCGCCGAGCGCCACGGCGGCCATGTGTCCTGCGACACGAACGCGCACGGCGGCGCGCGCTTCGTCGTGGCATTGCCGCGACCGAGCCGCATGCAGGGCTGAGCGTCCCGCGCGATTGATCACCGCGGGATATCAATTCAGCGATCCGCGAGCATTCCTCCACATATCCACACACCGGTCACGGCGTACGTCTACATGTAGTCGTGCGGTAATGATATGGAGGCGCGCCGGAGCGTCCCGCCGGAACCCGTGCGCGAGATGATCCCGCCGGGATCGGGCGAGGTGCCGCCGTCGCGTCGAGACCACTTCATGCCGCACCATCCACGCACTGCCATGGATCCTTCCGGAACAAGGCCCGATCAACGATGACCGCCCGCTACTTCTTCGGCATCTTCCCGCTCGACGACGAGCGCGATGCGTTCGCGGAGGCCGCATGGCGCCAGAGCGAACGGCGCGGAATCGAGGTGACGCTGATCCACCCCGCCGACCTGCATCTGCCGCTAGCCAAGGGGCCCGACAGCGACAAGCGGCAGCCCCACCTCGAGGGTCGGCTGGTCGAGATCGGATCGGCCGTCCGCTTCCGGCCGGGCACGCTGGCCTTCAACCGGGTCGACGAGCATCTCGACGCCTCGGGGGCGAGAACCTGCACGTTCGTCGCGGGCGCCTCGCCGCGGTCGATCCTCGATGCAGCCGCGCTGCTGTCTCGCGCCTGTGCCGTGCATGCGCCCCCTTCGCAGACAGCGTGGACGCCGCATGTCACGTGGGGCATCGTCCCGACCTCCGCATCCGGCAAGCACATCCCCGCGAGTCCGCTCGACCGCCCCCTCGACATGACGCTGCTCGGCTTCGCGCTCGCCTGGGGGCCCCTCCAGGGTCCTTGCATGCGCATCGCGGAATGGACCCAGATGGTGCTCTAGGATGGCCGGGGCGCCATCCGAAGCGTCCCTTCGTGCCGATCGGCGCGCCGGCACCGCAGGACGAACGCATGTCGAAGCATCCGCACATCCTCAATGCCGCCTCGAACCTGCTCGGCATCGCGCTCATCATCGTCACGGGCCTGCACGTCACGCAGTACAGCCAGCGCTCGATGGCGGACGAAGTCGCACTCGTGTCCGCGCTGCTCCTCGGCCTGAGCTGCCTGTTCTCCTACATCGCGATCCGCGGGGAACCCGCGGTCTCAGGCTTCGAGATCTGGGCGGACCGTGCCTTCCTGTGCGGCCTGCTGTCCATCCTCGTCGCCGTGGACCTGTTCGCGATCGCCGAGGGATGAAGGGCACGCCGCGCGCGACATGCAGGGATCGGCACGGGATGGTGGTCCGGCCCGCGCCGCGACGTGGTGAACAAACGTTGCGGCAGGCGTCCTTCCCGTCGGTCCTTCAAGCAGGCGCCGCATAATCGCCGATTGGCGATCAAGGGCGCGGCCCGTGCGGCGTTTCAACCTCCTTCTCGCGACGCTCGCCGTGCATGCAGGTCTCGCGTCGTGCACGTCGTCGGCCGAAAGCCTGCGCCACCACGTCGACGAGGCCGCCTATATCTACGACGAGGGCATCCGGCTCGCGACGATCCAGGCGTGTACGACCTCGGATCCGACCGGGCGCGCCGAGTACGAGGCCCTGCCCGCCTGCCGGCGGGCCCGAGAGATCGACGAGGCGATCAGGCACGGCTGGAAGCCGACGCACTGAGGCGCCTACCTGCCAAGGCCACGCCGACGAGCGGCGCCACGCCCGGCCACGCATCCCGATACGCGTGGGGCCCTTGCGATCAGGTCGCCGCCGGGCGGCCGTACCGCGCAGCCTCGTCCGGATCGAACATCGACACGCCGCCGAGCGCCGTCGTCGCGGGCACCTCGTCCTGCAGCACGTCCCAGTGCTCGGCGAGTCGTCCGGCCTCGATGCGGAAAAGGTCGACGACCACCTGCGGCGACTCCGCCCAGCCACGGATGCGGCCGTGGATCGCGACGAGATCGCCTTCGGCGACCACGAGGCCCGGCTCGTAGTGCACGTCGGGCGGCAGGTCCGCGACGAGGGCCTGCAGCGCGTCTCGGCCTTGCGGAATACCGGGATTGTGCTGTCGGTAGTCCGCCGCGTAGAGCCGCTCCACGGCGGACGCATCGCGACGCTGGAACAGCGCCGTCATCGCCTCGAGCACGAGCGCCTTGTTGCACCGCGGGCGATCGTCGGCGACATGCCGTGCGGGCTGCACGATGGTGATCGTGCCGGTCATGCGCAGGAAGCGGCCGTCCGCCAACGTGGCGTACGCGTGCACGAAACCGGCATCGTGATCCTGCACGTTCACGACCGTCGCGCCATCGGCCTCCCGCCAGCTCACGACGAAACGGCCACCGCCGAGCGGCACCACCTCGATGCCGACGGTTTCGGTGCGCGCGAATGCGGCCTCCGCGATCTCGAATCGCAATTGCGTGGTGGACAGCAAGGTCACGCGCGCGCGGAATGCCGGGTAGGCGACCTCCATCACCAGCCCGACGGGGAAGGCATCGATCGACATGGTCGTGGCCCGGGTCTCGAAAAAGGAGGATCAAACGGATGGCGCGCCGCATCGACGCGCCATGCGCGTCGGAATCAGCCCGCGGCCTTCGGCACGGGCGTGTTGAGCAGTTGCTGCTCCCACAGGTAGGCGATGCCGCTGCCCGCGGCATGGTGCTTGATCACGTCGGTGAGTTCGGCCGCGTGCTCGCTGCGCGCCCAGTCGCGCTGCCATTCGGCGGCGAGCGCGAGCCACGTCATCATGTTCGCGCCGGCCGCGATCATGCGCTGGATCGCGACCTCGTGCGCCTCGACCGAGACCGCGCCCGAGGCGTCGGTGATCACGGTCACGTCCCAGCCTTCGCCGAGCGCCTGGATGACCGGCATCGCGACGCAGATCTCGGTCCACAGGCCGGCGATGACCAGCTGCTTGCGGCCGGTCGCCTCGACCGTCTCGACCACCTTGCGGTCTTCCCAGGTGTTGATGAAGGTGCGGTCGATGACGGCCTGGCCCGGGAACACGTCGGTGATCTGCGGAAAGATCAGGCCGCCGCGATCGGCGACCACGCTGGTCAGGATGGTCGGCACATTGAAGGCCTTCGCGGACTTCGCGAGCGCCGTCGCGTTGTTGACCACGGCCTGCGGGTCATGGCTGTTGAGGTTGGCGAGCTGGTAGGGCTGGTGGTCGATGAGCACGAGCACCGAGTCTTCGGGACGCAGGAGCGAAGCGAGGCCGTTGCGGAACGTCATGGGGTTGTCCTCCAAGGGGTCAGGATGCGGCGTGCGACGACGCGCGGCGAATGGCGTGTCGTGCGGAACACGCACCTTGTCAGCCCGCTGCACGGCGCGGTAGCACACGCTGGCGTGCCGCTGTGTCGCGTTTCGCGGAACGCCGGGCGCGTCGCGTTTCGTGGCAGGCTGTGTTGCCGGAACGGGAACACCACGTGGACATCGAAGCCCTGCGCACCTTCGTCGAAGTCGCCGATGCCGGCGGCGTGTCGCCCGCGGCGCGTCGGCTCGGCGTCGCCAAGTCGGTCGTGAGCCGGCATCTCGCCCGGCTCGAGGCCGAGCTCGGCGTGCAGCTGCTTGCGCGCACGACACGCGGTGCGTCGCTGACCGAAGCCGGCGCGACGTTCCGCGAGCACGCCGCGCGCATCTGCAACGAGGTCGACACGGCGATGGAGACGCTGCTGCCGAGCGGCGAGCTGCGCGGCCGCCTGCGCATCGCCGCGCCGCTGTCGTTCGGCCCCACGCACCTCGCGCCCGTGCTCGCGGACATGGCGCGCCGGCACCCGCAGCTGCATGTGCACACGTGCTACAGCGACCGCTTCGTCGATCTCGTGAGCGAAGGCTTCGACTGCGCGATCCGCATCGGCTATCTGCAGGATTCGAACCTCGTCGCGCGGCGCGTCGGGCCGCTGTACGGCAAGCTCGTCGCGAGCCCGGCCTACATCGAAGCACACGGTGCGCCGGAGACACCGGACGAGCTCGCCTCGCACGAAGCGCTCATGCAGGGCACGGAAGCCTGGATGTTCCTGGACGGCGAGCGCACCGTGACAGTGCATCCGCGCGGCCGCTTCAAGGCCGACAACGCGACCGCGCTGGTCGCCGCCGCAGTCGCCGGACTCGGCGTGGCGTGGCTGCCCGATGGCATCACCGACGACCACGTGGCATCGGGTGCGCTCGTGCCGGTCATGACGCGCTACCCGCCGCCACCGGCCGGCATCTACGTCGTGCGCCCACCCGGACCGCATCCGTCGCGCAAGGTGCGCGCACTCACCGAGTTGCTGATCGCATGCTTCGACCACGCCACGCACGATGCGGGAGCGCCTCCGTGACGCAGCCGATCCCATCGTGCAGCGCGCGCGACGTCGCCATCACCTCGCGATGCGAACGGACCTCATGACGACGGCGGCAGGCCGTTCTCGACGAGCATCCACACACCCATCGCGATCATGAGCGATCCGATGATCCTGTCGATCCACAGACGTGACGGCGAGCCTTCGTGCAGACGGGCGAGCGCGCGGCCACCGAAGGCATAGGCGTACAGCGCCGCAAGCTCGATCGCGACGATGATCGCGAGCATGACGGCGAGCTGCGCCGCGAGCGGCCGCGAAGGGTCGATGAACGGCGGCAGCAGCGCGACGTACAAGGCCCAGACCTTCGGATTGGTGACCGCGGTCGTGAAGCCCAGCCCCGCGAGCGAGAGGCGAGAGCGCGGACCACGGACCGACGCCTGGCCTCCGCCGCGCGCATGCGTCCACGCCTTGCAACCGAGCACGATCAGGTAGGCGCTGCCGGCCAGCTTGAACACGCCGAACAACCACGGCTGCACGTGCAGGGTCGCCGCGATGCCGAGCATCGCCGCTACGGCGACACTGCCCATGCCGACGACCTCACCCGCCATCATCCACTGCGTCCTGCGCAATCCCAGCGTGGTCGCGAGGTTCATGCACAGCATCGCGCAGAGGCCGGGCGTCAGCGAGACGAGCAGGCAGGTCGCGACGAAGGCAGTCAGGCGCGCGGTGTCCACATCGGGGCTTCCGTGGCATCGGGGCGAGGTAGACGATGCGGGCATCGCACCGACGGCATGCAGGAGCTACTGGCGGATCGTGACCGGCGGTCCGAGTGCATCGGCGGCGATCTCGGCCTCGGAGAACGGGAAACGGTGCAGCACGTTCTTCGAGAACTCGCGCGTCTGGTCGGCATGGTGCGGCGAGGCCGGATCGGTCGACTGCGAGTACGCGAGGATCGCGTTCGCGACCGGACCGGCGTCGTCGAAGCCGACCGCCTGCACGTAGCTGGCGCCGAAGATCACCGAATAGCCGCCTTTCGCGGGCACGGCCTTCGTGTAGTTGAGCGTGCCGCCGCCCTGCAGGCCCGCGATCGGAATCCGTTCGTCGCCGCGCACCACGAACTGGACCTCGCCGAGCGGCGCGTCGGGTGCCACGCCGACCTTGTCCATCGCATCGGCAGCGGCGGCCAGTGCGGCGAGCAGGTCGGTCGCGACCGCGCCTTCCGTCACGAAACCACGCGGCGTGCCGAGCATGTCGTCGGGGTCGAACGGCGTCGTCCAGATGTCGGCACGCTCGCCGACGGCGGCCCAGAACAGGCCGAACAGCATCGCGCCGCGACTGTCGAGCGCGGCCTTGCCGTCCCAGCCGGCGAGCGCCGCGCAGGCTTTCGCCGGTGCATCGGCACGCCGGCAGAGCGCGAGCATGGACGGCAACACGAGCTCGGCCGCGAGCACCTCGTTGCCGAACATCGCCTGCACCGCGCGGTCGGCATCGAACGGACCGGTACGCAGCGTGCGGCGGATCGTCTCGATGCCGGCACGCGTGCGCAACCGGCCGACGCCGGGATCGCGCCCCATGATCGGGCCGAGCGCGTGCACGGCGTCGGGATGCGTCCAGCGGTAGCTGTCGTTGCTGTTCTGCACGTAGTCGCGACGGACCAGCGTCGCCATCTCCGACGCCGGCAGCAGGCCGGGCTCGACCGCATCGGGCGAGGTCGCCCACGCGCAGTCCGAGCGGCTTCCGTCGAGCACGACGAGATCCTGCAGATGCCCGATCGGGCGTGCCTCGATGCGGCCACACGCCGACAGGAGCGCCGCCGGCACGTTCGGAATCGTCCCGATGTCGGCGTACAGCGCGTCGCCCGCGCGATCGGCGGCGAGCGTGTTGAGGAACGGCGCACCGAGGTGCGTGGCGAGCGCGGCGCGCACGTCTTCGACGTTGCGAGCGCGGGCGATGTCGAGCCAGGTGTCGCCGCTGCGCAGGTTGCCGCGGTTGGCATCGGCGATGGCGTAGGCCTTCTCGCGCGTCCATTCGAACGGACCGCCCGGCACCGAGACCATGGGGCCGTGGCGCGTGGCGTAGACGGTGCGCGTGATCGTCGTGCCGTCCTTGTCCTCGATGCGCAGCTCGCGGCGCGTCATCGGTTCGGGCCGGCCGTCGACCATGTAGACCGTGGGATCGGCCGGATCGATCGCGAGCTCGAACAGCGTCATGTGCACGGCCATGTCGACCGTGTGCGTCCACGCGACGTCGCGGTTGAAGCCGACACCGACGTACGGCAGGTTCATGATGGCCGCGCCGGCGACGTCGAGCTCGCCCGGGATGGTCAGGTGCGTCTCGTAGAAGCGGTTGGAGCCCATCCACGGGAAATGCGGATTGGCCAGGACCAGGCCCTTGCCGTTATGCGTCGCCTCGCCGCCGAATGCCCAGCCGTTGCTGCCCGGCAGCATCACGTCGTCGACGACCGCGGTCACGGCGGCATCGCGGCGGACCGCCTCCGCGGGCGGCGACGCGTTGGCGAGGGGCACCGCGAGCACGCCCGACGTCGACAGGACCGAGAAGGCCTCGAGCGACCGCAGCACGTCGTCGCGCGTGATCGCGCGCACCCAAGGCGCATCCGCGCACGCAGCCGGCCATCGGCCGCGATGATCGTCGACATACCGGTTGTAGCCGGCCGCCCAGCCGTCCACGAGCTCGCGGTACGCCGCGGAGCGCTGCGCGAACGCGGTGTGCAGGCGCGGCAGGTCGGTGAGCGTGCGATGGAACACGTCGCTCTCGAGGTTCGTGGCCGTGACGAGTCCGACCATCGCCATGCCGGTGGATCCGAAGAACCTCGAGCGCTCGCCGGCGAAGCCGACGTACGAGTCGGCCATCAGGCAGAGGTTGTCCTGCGCGCGTGCATAGGCGGCGCCGAAGCCGAGCCCGCCATAGTCCGCGGCCCTGATGTGCGGGATGCCGAAGCGCGTGCGCGTGATGGTCGCCTCGTAGCCCGGTGTCGTCTGCGGCGGCACGCCCGCGCAGCCCGCGAGGACCATCACCGCAGCGGCGAGCAGCGTGCGCGGGCGCGTGCCGGTCGCGATGCGTCGTTCGGCAGCCGCAGGGGATCGGCGTGCGTGCACGACGGACATGGGATCGGATCGATTCATCACGTGGCTCGCCTCGTCGGGTCGCGTCCGCGGGTGTCGGTACGCAGGCGGCAACGCTAGGGCAGCGCCCGTGTTCGTGGAATCGAATAGTGCTTAAGCGCGCCATAAGCCCGGCTTATGGCGCGGCGGTCGCGATCCCGTGAAACGCAGCCGCGGACGCGGCCTACGACCCCGACAGGATCGCGCGCACCTCGGCTTCGAAACGCTTGAGCAGCGGCGAAGCCTCGCCTTTCGCGGTCGCGAGCGTGATGCCGATTGAGGGCAGTGCCGGCAGCCCGCTCGACGCGGGCAGCACGACCAGATCCGGTGGCACGGCGTACTCCGTCAGCACCGCGATGGCCTGCCCCGAACGCACGACCGAGATCAGACCCGCGACGCTGGCGCTCGCGTAGGCGATGCGGTACGCGAGGCCCGCCGCATCGAGGCCGGCGATCGCGGCCTGATGGTTGAGATCGTCGCGGTCGGTGAGCGCGAGCAGCAGCGGATCGCGCCGGTGCGCGTCACTTCCGGGTGCACCGACCCACACGAACTGCGCCTTGGCCAGGAACGGGCGATCCGGATGGTCGGGTTCGGACACGATCGCGATGTCGAGTGCGCGGTCGCGGAGCTTCGCGAGCAGCTGCGTGGTCGGCGCGCACACGACCTCGATCACGACCTGCGGATGCCGGTTCGAGAATCCGCGCAGCAAGGCCGGCAGGAACGCGTAGGCGTAGTCCTCGGGCAGGCCGAGCTTGAGTTCGCCGGAGAGGCTCTCGCCGCGCAGCGAGGCGACGGCTTCATCGTGCACGCGCAGGATCTGCTGGGCGTACGCATAGAGACGCTGGCCGTGCGCGGTCAGCGTGATGCCACGCCCGCTGCGCAGCATGAGCGTCTGCCCGAGCTCGCCCTCGAGCCGCTTGACCAGCTGGCTCAGCGCCGCCTGCGTGCGTCCGACGCGGTCCGCCGCGCGCAGCATGACGCCCGCGTCGGCGATCGCGACGAAGTGGCGCAACACGTCGATGTTCAAACGGGTACTCATCGGCCCATGCCGCGCGGTCGTCGGACGACGTCACGCCCGACTCTATCCGCCCGCGCCGTCCATGGAAACGGCGACGAGGCGTCGACCCTTGAACCGCTTCCGTGGTGAAGGCGGCATCAGCGCTGCGGCATGACGGTCTCGAACGCGTCGCAGTAGACACCGTCGGTGCCGTACTGCAGCGCGCAGGGCCGGAACGTCGGGATCTCGTGCCAGGCGCACTGCACCCGGGTCGGATCGTTCGCACAGCTTGCGAGCGTCTGCGTGCTCGCTGGCGACGAGGTGTCGACCGCACCGAGCAGCACCACGGGGCCAGGTGCCTCGGTGCCTGCATCGGGATGCACGCCGAAGCTCACGTAGCCGCTCGTGCCCGACGGCAGGCCCGGGCCCGTGCAAGTCAGCACCTGGCCGTTCGCGATGCTGCCGCTCGCGCTGCAGGCCATGGACGGGATCGCGCTGAACAGGTGCGTGTAGATGAAGCCCGGCGGCAGCTTGAACAGGACCGACGTGGCGCCGGCGAGGCCGTCGCCGACGTTGCGGAAGCTCGCGACGATCGGTCCCTGGTCCTGCCCGAGCGTGAAGATCGCGGGCGAATGCGTAATCGCAGGCGTCTCGAAGCGCAGGAACGGCGTGCGCGGCGCGCGTGTCGGCATCTGCAGCCGGCCGCAGCGATCCTGGTGCGGATTCGCCACGCAGTCCGACGGTGGCGCGACGACGTTGTTGCCGACCGCGGCATGGAAGAACAACGGACCGGGCACCGCCACGCCGTGGCTCACGCGCGTACCGATCACGACGTAGCCGTTCTGCGTGTCATACATGTGGGGCGTCGTGCAGGTCACGAGCTGACCGGCTGCCGAGCACGTGAACGTCGGGATCGAACTGCCCGTGCTGCGAAAGCTGACGCCGTCGGGCAGCATCACGCGCAGCGTGATCGGCGTGTTGCTCGAGCTGAAGCCGATGTTGCGCAAGCCGATCACGATCGTCTCGTCCGTACCCGCCTCGTACGGCGGACCGTTCCAGACCGCGACCGGCGTGTTCGCGACCCAACCCGAGCTCGCGCCCCAGTCGGTGATGCGCAGGCTCGATGCGGTCACGGGCGTCGCGACGATCGCGCACCCGGTCGTCGACGGACTGCCGGTGCAGATCACGTTGCCGGGCAGCGGAACCTGCGCGCTCTCGATCGTCGCCTCGAGATCGACGGGACCGAGCGGCATGTCGATCGGCGTGTCGCCGTGGACGCTCAGGAAGCTCGAGGCCGGATTCCAGAACGTCAGCGCGGTGGGATAGGTGCAGCTCATCGTGATCGCGCCGGCGGGAGGAGGCGGACACGTCCAGTTTCCGCCCGTGGCACCACGCAGCGTCATGCCCGCCGGAATGCGGATCCGCAGCGTGAACGGCCCGTCGTGGACGATGCCGTCGTTGCGGTCGGTCTTCTCGAAGCCGAGCCCGAACGTGTACTGCGTGCCCGTGTAGACCGGTGGCACCGGCGACATCGTCAGCGTGAGGCCGGCCGCGTGGGCGACGCCACCGGCGACGAGGCACGACAAAACCGCGAGCGCGCGGAAAAACGAGGTGACGTGGACGTGGGGCATGACGACTCCGATCGTGACCGTCGGAAGCGTAGGCCGTGGCTCGGCGGCGTCGTACCCCGCGTTCGCGGGGTTGCCGGGCGGGCGGAGGGTCGACACGCCGACCCGCCGTGCTTGCAGAACGAGGGCTTTCGCGCGCGGACGTGGCCTTCGTCCGGGGGCGATCCGACACTCCGATCACGCCCCATGAGACACCTCGCCCTCGACCCGCGCCATACAGGACGTCGCGACGTGCGGCCTTGCAGGGGAAGCGTCCATGAACCGGCTGGATCATCGCGTGCCTACACTCGTCGCCGCGGCGTTTCTCGTCATCGCCATGCTGTCGGCGACCGCCTCGGCGCAGTCGCCCGCACCGCTCGCGGCGCCGCACATCGATCTCGTCGTCAACGGCCGCGTGCTCGCGATGCTGCGCACGCCCGACGGTGGGGTCGTGCTCGGCGGAACCTTCGGCTCGATCGACGGCGTGCCGCGTCGCAACCTCGCCCGGCTGCGCGCCGACGGCAGCCTCGATCCCGCCTTCGATCCCTCGCCGGACCGCACGGTCAACGCGCTCGCCATCGACGCGAGCGGGCGCATCTACGTCGGCGGCGAGTTCCAGGAGATCGGCGGCCTCGGCATCGAACGCCTCGCGAGGGTCTCGGCGACCGGTGTCGTCGATCCTGCATGGACACCGCAGCCCGACTCGTTCGTCTACGCGCTCGCCGTGGACGCCACGTCACGCGTGCATGTCGGCGGGCAGTTCAGCGTGATCGGCGGCGTCACGCGCAGCGGACTCGCGCGCGTGTCGACCGCGACGCCGGCGGTCGTCGACGCGGCGTGGAATCCGGCCCCGGACAACACCGTGCGCGTCATCGCGATCGCATCGGACGATCGTGTCTACGTGGCGGGCGGCTTCTTCAATGTCGGTGGCGCACAACGGCGCCGCATCGCGCGCCTGCTCGGCAACGGCAGTGCCGACCCGGTCTGGAATCCCGATCCGGGCGGCGACGTCCTCGCGATCACGTTCGATGCCTCGGGCCGCGTCTACGCCGGCGGCAGCTTCACGAGCATCGGCGGCCAGACGCGCAACCGCATCGCACGCCTGTCGGCCGGCGACGGACTCGCCGATGCCGGGTGGAACCCGAATGCGGACAGCGTCGTGCACGCCATCAGCGTCGCGAGCGACGGCGCCGTGTACGCGGCCGGACTGTTCAGCCAGATCGGCGGCATCGCACGACGCAACCTCGCGCGCCTGTCGGCCAGCAACGGTGCGCCCGATGCCGGATGGGATCCGTCACCGCTCGGCGGCGCGCCGTACGCTTTGCTCGCGGACACGAACCAGGTGCGCATCGGCGGAGCGTTCCATCGCGTCAGCAGCCAGTACCGGCTCGGCTTCGCCGTGCTGTCGACACAGGCCGGTGCGGGCGTGCAACCGGCGCGCGACGTGGAGTCGCTGTCGCCGGCCATCACGCTGATGCTGAAGCGCCCGTACGGCATGCTCGTCGGCGGCACGTTCTACAAGGCCGACGGCGTGGTGCGACCGTACATGCTGCGCTTGCGCCACGACGGCACCATCGACGCGACACCGAACGCCGACGACACGATCATCGCGCGCATCGTCGCCTCGTTCGAGGAGCCCGGCCCGCTCACGATCAACGGCCTGCTGCGCACGATCGCCGCGCTGCCCGACGGCAGCTTCGTGTTCGGTGGCAGCTTCACGTCGGTCGGCGGACTGTCACGCAACCGGCTCGCCCGCCTGCTCGCCGACGGCAGCGTCGACACCGCGTGGGCGCCTTCCGCGGACAGTTCGGTGCACGCGCTCGCGACCGATGCCGCCGGCAACATCTACGTCGGCGGCGACTTCACGACGATCAACGGCACGCCGCGCACACGCCTCGCGCGGCTGCGCAGCGATGGCACCCTCGATACCGCGTGGAATCCCTCGGCCAACCAGACCGTCTACGCCCTCGCCGTCGGTGCCGCGGGCATCTACGCGACGGGATCGTTCACGACGATCAACGACCAACCACGCCGGCAGATGGTGAGATTGGGCGCGACCGGCAGCGGAACCATCGATGCCGCGTGGAATCCCGGCTCCGACCCGTTCCAGCAATCCGTGCGCGCGATCGCGGTGGGCAGCGACGGCAGTGCCTGGATCGGCGGCCGCTTCGATGCGATCGGCACCGAACCGCGCGCGCGCATCGCACGCCTCGGTCCCGATGGCAGCCTCGATCCCGACTGGAACCCCGGTGCCGACAACGACGTGCAGATCCTCGCCCTCGCCGCCGACGGCAAGGTCTACGCCGGCGGGCGATTCCTCACGATCGGCGGACAGCCGCGTGTCGGACTCGCGGCGTTCGCACCGGTGTTCGGCGATCGGATCTTCGCGAACGGGTTCGACGGCGCGCCGATGCCGTGAGATCCCACGCACGCGGCCGGACTCATGGGGGTCGATGGTTCGCGTCACAAGGCGCGTCCCTGCATCCGAACGCATGTGCAGTGCAGGCCAACGCCACGTGCCGAACGGTGGGAACGGACGTCGTCTGCCATCGGCATGATCACCGTGCCGCCGTGCACGGCGCGCGACAGGCTGCTGCCGGCACCGCAGGCTGATGGCAGCTTCCGCGCGATGCCCGGGATGCCGAGGCAGCCCTGCCGATCGGACTCGCCGTGAACCCGTTCGCGCTACCATGCGCGAATGAAAACCAGCGCGCCGCAGGGCGACACGCAACAGCCGACCGTCATCGGCTTCGAGATGCCGAGTGTCGATGTCGACGGGGAGGTGACGCACGGCGTCATGAGCGTACTTCTCGACGTGCTCCCTTCGCTGAAATGGGCGGTGTCGCTGACCGTGCTGCACGAGGCGTTCGCGCGGGAACACCGGCTGGATGTGGTCAGGCTCGTCGGATCGACGCTGACCCTTTCGGGACCTGTCGACACGTTGCGCAAGCTTTCCGGCGACGTGCGCGACTTCGTGCAGTCCGTCTCCAACCACTGCATGAGGCTTCGCCACGCGCGCCTCCTCGACGACGCGCAGCCCGTGGGAACCGTCCCGCTCGACGACACCGCCGCGCCCGGCAGGATCGATCTGCAGCTCGACCTGGACGCCATCCGCCGGATCGCCGGCATCCCCGCCATGCTCGAGGCGGTCGTGCGTGCCGCGGACATGCGCTTCGCGGCCGTGGCGCGCGTGACGGATACCGAGTGGACGGCGTGCGTGGTGCGCGACCTCGTGGGCTTCGGTTTGCAGGCGGGGCAGGATCTCGCCCTCGAGACCACGATCTGCAACGAGATCCGGCAGCACGGCAAGCCCGTGTATTTCGATTCGGCGTCCCGCGACGACACGTTCGCCAACCACCCGACGCCCGCCATGTACGGCTTCGAAAGCTACATCTCCGTGCCCATCCACCTGCCCGATGGAACCTTCTTCGGCACGCTGTGTGCGCTGGACCCCAAGCCGGCCAAGATCACCGTCCAGACGGTCCGGACGCTGGAGATGTTCGCCACGGTGATCGGGCGCGAGTTCGACGCGGAGCGCGGCAACGCGCCGTAGCGCCATCGACAGGGTGGAACCCGCGTGCGACCGTTGCGGACCGGCGCGTGGATGCCGTCGAGGCGCGACGCCCCCTGCCATGGAATCGGATCTTCACCGTGGAGCCGGCCGATGAACGAAGGATCGAACGGAACCCCTGTCACGCGTGCCGGCGAGATCGAAGGCGCGCGCTGGCGGGCGACCGTGCTGCAGCTGCCCGACGGTCGACTGGAGGTGATCGGCCTCCAGCTGTGGCACGGCCCTTCGGCGACGCCGATTCGACTCTCCGACGGCCGCGCGACGTATGCCTCCTTCGAAGAGCTCGACGACGGCATCGCGGCCGTCGCGACCGACTTCATCCGCAACATGCGATTCTGATCCGCGCAGCACGGCATCCCGCTCGGTCACTCCAGACTCCGCACGACGCACGGAGGTGGGCCACACCGATCACGCCCCGCCTCCGACACCGTCGGGATCGGGCATCGTCACGCCCGCTCACGCATTGCGGAACACCGGCGGCCGCTTCTCGGCGAACGCACGCATGCCTTCCTTCTGGTCGTCGGTCGCGAACAACGAATGGAACAGCCGGCGTTCGAAACGCAGGCCGTCGTTGAGCGAGGACTCCCAGGACTGGTTGATCGCTTCCTTGATCATCATCACCGATGCCAGCGATTTACCGGCAATCGAGGCGGCCATCGCGATCGCGGCCTCGTGCAGTTCGCCTTCCGGCACGACGCGCGAGACGAGGCCTGCACGTTCCGCCTCCTCGGCGCCCATGCGGCGTGCGGTGAGGCAGAGGTCCATCGCCTTGGCTTTCGAGATCGCGCGCGGCAGGCGCTGCGTACCGCCTGCGCCCGGCATGATGCCGAGCGTGACTTCGGGGAGGCCGAACTGCGCGGTGCGGTCGGCGATCACGATGTCGCACATCATCACGAGTTCGCAGCCGCCGCCGAGGGCGTAACCGGATACGGCGGCGATGATCGGCTTGCGGATGTCGCGGATGGCCTGCCAGTCGATGATGTTGCCGACGTAAGCCGACACGAAATCGTGGTTCTCCATCTCGCCGATGTCGGCACCGGCAGCGAACGCACGCTCACCGCCGCGCAGCACGATGGCCCCGATGCCGGGATCGAGGTCGCTGGCCCTCAGCGCATCGATCAGTTCCGCAACCAGGGTGTCGTTGAGCGCGTTGAGCACGCGCGGACGGTCGAGCGTGATGACGGCGACGCGGCCAACCGTCTCCAGGAGGATGCACTCGTACGAAGCGCTCATGCGCGGTTCTCCGTGTCGGCAGTGGCGCGCAGGCGCAGTTCGCGGCGCATCAGCTTGCCCGTGGTGGTGGTCGGAAGGCTGTCGAGGTATTCGATCAGGCGCGGGTATTCGTGGCCGGCCAGGCGGCGCTTCACGTGGTCCTGCAGTTCGCGCGTCAATCCGGCATCGGGTTCGAAGCCGTCGTTGAGCACGATGCAGGCCTTGACCACTTCGGTGCGCTCGGGGTCGGGCACGCCGATCACGGCGACGAGTCGCACCGCGGCGTGGCCGAGCAGGCAGTCTTCGATGGGTCCGGGTCCGATGCGATAGCCGGCGCTGGTGATGACATCGTCGTCGCGGCCGACGAAGCGGATGTAGCCGTCGTCGTCCATCTCGCCCTGGTCGCCGGTCAGCAGGAAGCCTCCGGCGATTTTTGCCGACGTCGCCGCCTCGTCGTTCCAGTACCCGAGGAAGGCCACGGGATCGGGCTGGCGGATGCCGATCAGCCCGAGCGTTCCGCGCGGCAGCAGCGCACCCGCCGCATCGACGACCTGCACGTCGTGCCCCGGCACGGCCTTGCCCATCCATCCCGGCTTGGGCGGGAAGCGGCTGCCGCAGGACGAGACCACCATGTTGCATTCGGTCTGGCCGTAGAACTCGTTGATCTCGACGCCGAGCACGCTGCGGCCCCACTCGAGCAGTTCCTCGCCGAGGCTCTCGCCGCCGCTGGCGACCGAGCGCAGCGACAGGTCGTACGAACGTCCCGGCTCGGAGCCGGCGCGCATCATCTTCAGAGCCGTCGGCGGCAGGAACGCGTTGCGTACGCGATGCCGCCGCATGAGCTCGAAGGCCTGCGCGGCATCGAACTTCTCGAAGCGTCGCGCCACCACCGGCAGGCCGTGATGCCAGGCCGGCAACAGCAGATCGAACAGGCCGCCGATCCACGACCAGTCGGCCGGTGTCCACATGAGGTCGCCCGGCAGGCCAAGACCGTCGTGCGACATCTCCACGCCGGGCAGATGCCCGAGCAGCGTGCGGTGCGCATGCAGCGCGCCTTTCGATTTCCCGGTCGTGCCCGAGGTGTAGATGATGATCGCCGGATCGTCGGCCGCCGTATCGACCGCTTCGAACTGCTCCGCACAACGGCTGCGCACGGCGTGCAGATCGATCGCGTCGTCGACCGCGCCGTCGATGCAGAACACGTGCTGCAGCACCGGCAGACGCGTGCGGATCGATGCGAGCTTCGCCACGGCCTGACGATCACCGATGAACGCTTCGGCGCCGCTGTCGGACAGGCGATGCTCGATCGCCTCCTCGCCGAACAGCGGGAACAGCGGCACCGCGATCGCGCCGAGCTTGTAGATCGCGACGTGCACGCAGGCCGCTTCGGGGCGCTGCGGCGCCATCAGCGCGACGCGCGCACCGCGCCCGATGCCGCTGCTGCGCAGCATGTTCGCGATCTGGTTCGACAAGGCCTCGATGTCACGGAACGAGAAGCGCTCGCTGCGGCTCCCGGTGTCGTGGATCAGCGCTATGCGGTCCGCGTCGTCGATCCAGCGCGTGCATACGTCCACGCCGATGTTGAAGCGCGCCGGTATCGCCGGCATGCGGATCGCAGGCACATCGTGCCTTTCACGCTGCGCGCGCTCCCGCGTCTCTGTGCTGCTCATCGAGCGCTCCCGTCCATCGAAGAATCCATAGGCGCGGCCATGCAGGCCGACGCTGCGCGAGGTGCACGACCATGTAACGACCAGGCCCGCCCTTTCCCGCGGCGTGAAAAGCTGCAACCCTTGAAAGCAGGCGACGTGCAGCCACGATCGACGCCACCGCCGGCATCACACGTGCCGACGCTGCCCGCAGTACGCCACGCATCGCATCTCACCGATCGCCTCCCTCCACTCGCCGAAGCCACCGCATGAGAGCGAAGACCGCTGCCGAAAAGGTGGCGCACGACATCGAGACGCAGATCCTCGCCGGCACGCTCAAGGCCGGCGACAAGCTGCCTTCGCTGCGCGAGTACGCGCGCCTCTATTCGCATTCGTTGAACACCGTCGTCGCGGCGTTCGAATCGCTCGCGCAACGCGGCTTCGTCCGCGCCGACCGCGGCCGCGGCTTCTTCGTGCGCGTCGAAACCGAACCGACGACCGACGAGGCGATCGACGAGCCGGTCGTCGAACACGACGAGCCGCGGGCCTACCACCGCGCCCTCGACACGATCTGGCTCATGCGCCAGCAGCTGCTGCAGGCGCCCGGCGAATCCAACCTCGCGATCGCGGTGCCACCGCCGCTGTGGCTGGCCGACATGCGCCTGGACAAGTTCCACCGCCAGATCACGCGCGCGGGGATCGGCGGGCTGTTCCGCTACGGCAGCCGCTACGGCAACCAGAACCTGCGCGCGCACATCAACCGCAAGCTCGCCGGCTACCGCATCGCCGCGTCCGAGCGGCAGATCATGACGACGCACGGCGGCAACCACGGCCTCGACCTCATCATCCGTCGCTACGTGTCGCCGGGCGATCCGGTGCTCGTCGAGGAGCCCGGCTACTACCCGTTGTTCGGCAAGCTCGAACTGCAGGGTGCACGCATGATCGGCATCCCGCGCCTCGTCGACGGCCCCGACATCGACGTCCTCGAGCAGCAGATCCGCAGCGAGCGGCCGCGCGTGTTCTTCGTGCAGTCGGTCGGACAGAACCCGACCGGCTCCGACATGAGTCCCGAGAAGGCCGCGCGCATCGCGCAGCTGGCGGCGACGAACAACCTGCTCGTCGTGGAAGACGATGCGGTGGCCGACTTCAAGCGGAACTCGGCACCGCGCATCAGCGCGATCGACCAGCTCCGCAACACGCTCTACGTCGGCAGCTTCTCGAAGTCGCTCTCGCCGACGCTGCGGGGAGGCTTCATCGCCGGAAGCGCCAACCGCATCGAGGAACTCGCCGACATCAAGATGCTGCTGCACGTCAGCGGCAGCGAGTACAGCGAGCGCATCCTCGACGTGATCCTCACCGAGGGGCATTTCCTGCGTCACGTGGCCAAGCTGCAGAAGCGCGTGCGCGAGACCACGGCCAAGGCCATCCGCATCCTCAGGGACCTCGGCCTCGAGCCGTTCTGCGAGCCCGAGCAATCGCTGTACCTGTGGGCACGCGTGCCCGGCCTCGACGACATCGGCGAACTGACGATGAGCCTGATGGCGCGCGGCGTGGTCATCGCGCCGGGCAACAACTTCATGCTCAACCGGCGACAGGCCAGCCCCTGGATGCGCCTCAACGTCGGCTACATCGAGGATCCGCTGTTCATCGACAGCATGCGCGAGTGCCTGCGCGAGGCGGGAGGACCGGACAGCACGCCCGGCCGCACCCGCCGAACCGCACGCCGGACGGTCAGGAGCCCGAACGCGCCACATGGATCACGTGGTGGTCGGTGAACTCGTACAGGCCTTCCATGCCGAACTCGACGCCGAGTCCCGACTGCTTGCGGCCGCCGAACGGCACATCGGGTGCGAGCGCGAAATGCGTGTTGACCCAGGTCGTGCCGCTGTCGATGCGATCGGCGACTTCGGTCGCGCGCGCGAGATCCTTGCCCCAGACCGAACCGCCGAGCCCGTACGGCGTGTCGTTGGCCCTCGCGATCGCCTCGTCGATGGTCGCGTAGCGCAGGATCGAACGGATCGGACCGAAGGTTTCCTCGCGCACGAGACGGCTCGCGTCGTCGATGTCACGGACCACGGTCGGCGGCACGAAGTAGCCCTTGCCGGGTAGCGGTTCGCCGCCCGCGATCACGGTGCCGTCGGCCTTCGCGATCGCGAGGCATTCGAGCACGGCCTCGTACTGGCGACGGTTCTGGATCGGTCCGAACTCGGTCCTCTCGTCGAGGCCGTGACCGACCACGGCAGCCTTGGCGAGAGCCGCGAACTCGGCGCAGAAGTCTTCGTGCAGCGCATCGGGCACGAAGATGCGCTTGATGTTGATGCAGACCTGGCCGCTGTTCATGAAGGCCCAGTCGAAGATGCCCTTGGCCACGCTCTTGACGTCGGCGTCGTCGAGCACGATGGCCGCGTCGTTGCCCCCGAGTTCGAGCACGATGCGCTTGAGCGTCGGTGCGCCGGATTCCATGACCTTGCGGCCTGCCGCAGTCGAACCCGTGAAGCTGACCTTGCCGATGTCCGCATGCGAGGAGAGCAGCGGACCGATGCTGCCGTCATCGCCGAGCACGTTGACGACGCCGGCCGGGACGATGTCGGCGAGGATCTCGCCGAGCAGCAGCGCATTGACCGGCGTGGTCGGTGCCGGCTTGATGATCACGGTGTTGCCCGTGAGCAGCGCCGGCACGAGCTTGTACATCGTCTGGAAGAACGGGAAGTTCCACGGAATGATGCAGGCGACCACGCCGATCGGCTTGTGGCGGACTTCGACGTAGGCATCGGCGTCGTCGCGGACCACCTCGGGCTTGAGCTCGATCGCCGCGACATGGCGTGCCCACTGCAGCGACAGGTCCACGTCGGCACGTGCCGCGCCGATCGGCTTGCCGACCTCGAGCGTGATCGCACGCGCGATCTCCTCGCGGCGCGCCTGCACGGCCTCGATGATGCGCGCGATGATCGCGGCGCGTTCGCCCGTCGACGTGTGCTTCCACGTCGCGAAGGCGCGCTTCGCGGCGGCGACGGCCTGCTCGAGCTGCGCCTTGTCGGCGACCGCCGCGAACGCGATGGTCTCCTCGGTGGCCGGATCGATCACCGGAATCGTGCCCGCACCGGCGACCTGTCGGCCATCGATCAGCTGGGCGTAGGTGGGGACGTCCGCGGCGGCGGTTGTCTTCGCGATGGCGTTCATCGGCATTCCTCGTGTGTGTTGCGGGATGGACCCGAAGCATGCCGGCACGCGCGGCGCGCCGGCATGGTCCGATGGTCGTGACTCACATCGGCAGGACGAAGCGCACGTTCAACGAATCGCCGGCGGGACGATTCTTGCCGTCGATCGCATGCGCCCAGTGCAGGCCGAAACTGCCTTTGCGGAGATGGAACAGCATGCCGGCGATCAGGTCGGTCTCGCTGTTCGCGAGGTTGATCGACGAGGCCTTCTGGTAGGCATAGGCGGCGCCGACGTACGGCTCGATGAGCGACGTGGCGCGGTATCCGAACAGGTGCTCGGTCGACCAGCCCTTGCCGGCGGTCGCATCCGCGCGCGTCGACTCGCGCGGGTAGTCCCAGATCACGTCACCGGTGTAATTGAACTTGCCGAGCTGCACGTCCATGAAGACGGAGTTCGTCACCTTCCAGCTGTCGCCGCCGCCGACGCTGCTGTCGCCGACCGGTACCTGGAACAGCAGGTCGGTGCCGATCGTCACGTTCTCGCTGAGCTTGTAGTAGATGTACGGCGCGATGATCGGATCGCCGATGCCGCTGACCGACGTGTTGGCGGTGCGATCGCGCACGCTGCTCACCGGCAGGATCACTTCCCACGCATAGCCGAAGTCCGGGTTGCTATCGAGCGTCCAGGCCTGCGAGAACTTGAAGAGGTTCACGAGCGCGCTGGTGCGGTTGGCATCGACCTCGTCACCGCGCGCATCGAACGCACGGTCGGCGTTCTCCAGGTAGGAGTAGAAGACGAACACGTCGAAGCGATCGGGGATGTTGCCCGGGAGCGCGTACTCGTGCGGGCCGATGAAGCTGCGGCCCGTGGCCGCCTCGACCGCCGGCGCAGCGGCAAGGCCAGCGAGCAGGGAGAGGCCGAGCAGACTCGGCAGCGCGTGCGCGCGCCGGCGGATCTCACGTTGGATGGTCATGCGGGATGTCCTCGATGGTCGGTCCGGCCGCCGCGCCACGGGGCGCGGCGGCGGTCACGTCTGTGGGGTCGACTCAGGGATTGGCCTTCTCGGCGGCATTGCCCGCGGCGCGCGCGGCCTGCTCGGCGTCTTCGTCGGCCTTGAGTTGCTTGGCGCGATCGACGAGATAGGCGCGCAAGGCCTCGACGTCTTCGCGGCTCATGCGATCGGCGAAGCTCACCATGCCGCGGCTCTCGAGGATGCCGTCGTGCACGACCGAGGCGAACGCGTCCTTGTGCAGCAGCATCGGCGAGCGGCGCAGGTCGGGCACGACCTCGTCGTTGGTGTAGGTGCCGTAGCCGTGGCAGGCCACGCAGTTGCCGTAGAACGCGGCACCCTTGGCGACGAGCTCCGGTGCGAAGGTCTCGTCCGGAACCTGGGCGGGGCGATGGGCGCGCTGGTACGGCGGCAGCGTGCCCTTGCCGTCGAGCTTGAACACGAGCACGCGACCGATGCCTGCACGCGGGTTCTTCATGTGCGGGATCTGCAGGCCCGCCGATCCGCCGAGGCCGGCGAGCACGGCGACGTACTGCGTGCCGTCGATCTCGTAACTCATCGCGCCGGCGATGATGCCGATGCGGCCGTCGTAGCTCCACACTTCCTTGCCGGTGTCGGCGGCGTAGGCGTGGAAGATGCCGTCCGGCGTGCCCTGGAAGACGAGGTTGCCTGCGGTGGCGAGCGTGCCGCCCGCACCGATCGACGGATACGAGACCCGCCACACTTCCTTCTGCGCGGCGGGATCCCAGGCGATCAGGTCGCCGCGGAAACTCTGCGTGATGCTGAGGCGATCCGCCTCGTCACGCGGCGCGAGCGTCGGATGCCCGGAGATGTTGGCGAGGTTCCAGGCGCCGTTGAGCGGGTTGTACTTGAAGTTGGGATCGTGCTTGTAGCCGAACGAACCCTGCTGCGCCGGAATGTAGACCAGCCCGGTCTTCGGGCTGTACGCCATCGGCGGCCAGTTGTGCGCACCGAACGCGCCGGGAATCGCGAGGAAGTCGCCGCCGGTCTTCGAGTAGCGCGCCGCCGGATACTCGATCGGACGGCCGGTCTCGAGATCCACGCCGGCGGCCCAGTTGATCGGCATGAAGTTCTTCGCCGAGAGCAGCTTGCCGTTGCTGCGGTCGAGCACGTAGAAGAAGCCGTTCTTCGGCGCCTGCATCGCGACCTTGGTGCGCTTGCCGCCGACGTCGAGTTCGGTCAGCACGATCGGCTGCGTTGCGGTGAAGTCCCACTCCTCGGCGGGCGTCGACTGGTAGTGCCACTTGTAGGCACCCGTCTTCGCATCGACCGCGACGATCGACGAGATGAACAGGTTGTCGCCGACGCCGCCCGAACGCGCCACGTAGCTCCACGGCGTACCGTTGCCGGTGCCGATCAGCAGCTGGTCGTAGTCCTTGTCATAGACGAGCGCATCCCACGCGGTGCCGCCACCGCCGGTCTGCTTCCACCATCCGTCGCCCCAGCTCTTGAGTCCGATCTCCTTGTGGATCTTGTCGGAAGCTGCGCCGTCGGGTTTCCCCTCGGGATTGGGCGTGATGTAGAAGCGCCACGCGAGCTTGCCGGTGTCCGCCGAGTAGGCCGACACGTAGCCGCGCACGCCGAACTCGGCGCCGCCGTTGCCGATGAACACGAGGCCATTCGATACACGCGGCGCGCCGGTGATCGTGTAGCTGCGCGTGACGTCGGTGGTCTGCGTTTCCCAGACCGGCTTGCCCGTCTTCGCGTCGATCGCGATCAGGCGGCCATCGTAGGTACCGACGTAGATGCGTCCCTTCCACGCGGCGACGCCGCGGTTGACGATGTCGCAGCATCCGTCCGGGGCCTTCTTGCCGGGCACTTTCGGATCGAAGAACCACAGCTGCTTTCCGGTCGCGGCGTCGTAGGCATAGACCTTCGACCACGCCGTGCTGGTGTATAGCACGCCGTCGATCACCAGCGGCGTCGCCTGCTGCCCGCGATTGGTATCGAACTCGCCGTACCAGGCGAGGCCGAGGCGCTCGACGTTCGAGGTGTCGATCTTCGCGAGCGGGCTGTAGTGCTGCTCGTCGGTGTTGCCACCGCGTGTCAGCCAGGTGCCCGGCTCGCTCGCGGACCCGACCAGGCGCTTCTGGTCGACATTCGCCGCGGAGCGATCGGCCGCGAACGCGGCGATCGGCATCGCCGTGACGATCGACAGCGCGAGCGCGATGACGCGCGAAGGAATGCCGGATTTCGTCGTGGAACGGTGCAACGACAATCTGCTCATGTACTGCCCCTCCCGTTGTTTTCCTGCCACCGGTGGACCGGTGGCGCCTGCCTGCGCAGCCTCATCGTCGTGAGGCTGCGCGGTGGGAACACCTGCTCGCCTGCTCTCGATCACCGACGACGGCGCGAACGCGGGCAAGCCGACACCTGCCGGCCAGAAATCGGCCGGAGCTGCTTCGAACACTTCGGATGACATCCGCCTGCCGTGATCGACACCCGGCAAGGGCGACGACCGGTTCGGCGCGGAGGAGTCAGCGGATACGCACCCGCCGGCTCATGAACCTGACGACTGCTTCATCGATGCCTGCCTCTTCACGCGGATGTCGTGCTGCAAACCTGGCGTTCCGCGCCACCTGCGAATCCTGTGCGCCGACGTGCAGCGCGGACCGATGGTATGCCGATCGACGCATCGCATCGGCGCCCTGCAGAGGTACAGTTCGGGCAAACAGTCTTGCGCCCTGCACAACGAATCAGCGTCCGGTGCGCGTACTCGCGCCGACCGCACGGCAGCAGAAGTCGACGATTTCGCCGACGAGTCTCGTCTTGCTGATGCGTCCTGCGAGCGGCGTGACCGGTCGCGCCAGGGCCTCGGTAAAGGCGCCGACGATGCAGGCTGCACTGACGTTGGCGGACTGTTCGGGGAACTCGCCCGAGGCCACGCCCTGGCGCACAACCTCCTTGAAAACGCTGCCGAACTCGCGTCGACAGACCAGGCGCGCGGCTTCCACTTCGGGATCGACCGGCTCGATGATGAAGGCGTACGCGAGCCACGGCCCGCTCAGCGCGCGGCGCGCGAACGACTCGACCGCCGCGGCCAGGCGATCCGGTGCCGTCGCAGGCCTGGCGATGATCGCGCGCAGGATCGCGCACTCGCGCTGCACTGCATCAGTCAGCAGTTCGACGAAGAGATCCGACTTCGACGGGAAGTAGCGGTACACGGCACCGGTGGACATGTCCGCCGCGCCAGCGACCGCCACGATCGAGGCTTCGCGGAAGCCGCCTTGCGCCACGAGCGAGCGCGCGGCGGACAGGATGCGGTTGCGGTTTTCCTCGAGTCGCTGCTGCACACGCGGGGAACGTCGGTAGGCCATGGGGATATCATCCGGTCGAAAGAGTGAACTAAGATTCACTTTTTAGGCGGCACGCCTCCGCGTGCCCGTGAACCCGAACGGTAGCCCATCATGTCCACGATCCGCAGCAAGCTGCGCACCGATTCCGACGAGTTCCGCGCCAATGCCGCCGCGCTGCGTGCGCAGGTCGACCAGTTGCGCGAGTCGACGCGCAGCGTATCCCTCGGCGGCAGCGAGGCCGCGCGCGCCAAGCACATCGCACGCGGCAAGCTGCTGGCCCGCGACCGCATCGACACCTTGCTCGATCCGGGCACGCCGTTCCTCGAGCTGTCGCCGCTGGCCGCACACGGCATGTACGGTGGTGAGGTGCCGAGCGCGGGCGTGGTCGCCGGTGTCGGCAGCATCGAGGGACGCGAGTGCGTCATCGTCGCGAACGACGCGACGGTCAAGGGTGGCACCTACTACCCGATGACGGTCAAGAAGCACCTGCGCGCACAGGAAGTCGCGCTGCAGAACCGCCTGCCGTGCGTCTACCTCGTCGACTCCGGCGGCGCGTTCCTGCCGATGCAGGACGAGGTGTTCCCCGACAAGGAGCACTTCGGCCGCATCTTCTACAACCAGGCCAACCTCTCCGCGCTCGGCATTCCGCAGATCGCCTGCGTGATGGGCTCGTGCACGGCCGGCGGTGCCTACGTGCCGGCGATGTCGGACGAGACGGTCATCGTCCGGAACCAGGGCACGATCTTCCTCGGCGGTCCGCCACTCGTGAAGGCCGCGACCGGCGAAGTCGTCAATGCCGAGGATCTCGGCGGTGCCGACGTGCACACGCGGATCTCCGGCGTGGCCGACCACCTCGCCGAGAACGACCATCACGCGCTCGCGCTCGTACGCCGCTGCGTCGCCCAGCTGAACATCCGCAAGCAGATCGGGCTCGACATGCGCACGCCCGAGGCGCCGCTGTACGACCCCGAAGAGCTGTACGGCGTGATTCCTGCGGACCCGAGGAAGCCCTACGACGTGCGCGAGGTGATCGCGCGCATGGTCGATGGTTCGCGCCTCGACGAGTTCAAGGCACGCTACGGCACCACGCTGGTCACCGGTTTCGCCCACATCGACGGCCATCCGGTCGGCATCGTCGCCAACAACGGCATCCTGTTCGGCGAGAGCGCGCAGAAGGGCGCGCACTTCATCCAGCTGTGCGGGCAACGCGGCATCCCGCTGGTGTTCCTGCAGAACATCACCGGCTTCATGGTCGGCCGCAAGTACGAGAACGGCGGCATCGCCAAGGACGGCGCGAAGATGGTCACGGCGGTGTCGACCGTGCAGGTGCCGAAGTTCACGGTGCTGATCGGCGGCTCGTACGGCGCCGGCAACTACGGCATGTGCGGACGCGCCTACTCGCCGCGCTTCCTGTGGACCTGGCCGAACTCGCGCATCTCCGTCATGGGCGGCGAACAGGCCGCGAACGTGCTGGCCACCGTGCGACGCGACGGACTCGAAGCGAAGGGCGTCGCCTGGAGCGCGGAGGAAGAGGAAGCGTTCAAGGCGCCCACGCGCGAACAGTTCGAGGCGCAAAGCCATCCCTACTACGCCAGCGCGCGCCTGTGGGATGACGGCGTGGTCGATCCGGCGCAGACGCGCCGCGTGCTCGCACTGGGCCTCTCGGCTTCGCTCAATGCCCCGATTCCGCCGACGCGCTTCGGCGTGTTCCGCATGTGAGGTTGCGATGAACGACACCCTGATCCAGATCGAACACGCCGGTCCCGTCGCCACGCTGTGGCTGGACCGTCCGACCGTGCACAACGCCTTCGACGAGCACCTGATCGGCGCGATCACCGACGGCCTGCGCGCACTCGAGGACGACGACCGCGTGCGCGTGGTCGTCCTCGCCGGGCGCGGCAAGAGTTTCTGCGCAGGCGGCGACCTCGCATGGATGCGGCGCATGGCCGGCTTCAGCGAGGCCGAGAACCTGGCCGATGCGGGCCGTCTCGCCGAGATGCTGCGGACCCTGGCCGAGCTGTCGAAGCCGACCATCGCACGCGTGCACGGTGCCGCGCTCGCCGGCGGCACCGGCCTCGTCGCCGCCTGCGACATCGCCGTCGCGAGCGAGCACGCGAGTTTCGGTACCACCGAAGTGCGTCTCGGCCTCGTGCCGGCGACGATCGGCCCCTACGTCATCCGCGCGATCGGCGCGCGCGCGGCACAGCGCTACTTCCTGAGCGGCGAGCGCATCGATGCGCGCGAAGCCTTGCGGCTCAACCTCGTCCACGAGCTGTGCACGGCCGACGAGCTCGATGCGCGCGTCGCCTCGATCGCGCAGGCCTTGCTGGCGGGATCGCCGGACGCGCTGCACGCGTGCAAGCAACTGGTCGCCGCGCTGATGAACCAGCCGCTGTCGCCGCAGCTGATCGACGACACCTGTCGACGCATTGCCATCGCGCGCGCGAGCGCCGATGCACGCGAAGGCATCGCCGCGTTCTTCGACAAGCGCAAGCCCGCCTGGACCACCGAAGGAACACCCTGACCATGTTCACCCGGATCCTCATCGCCAATCGCGGCGAAATCGCCTGCCGGATCATCCGCAGCTGCCGGCGCCTCGGCATTCACAGCGTGGCCGTGTACTCCGAGGCCGATGCCAAGGCGCGCCACGTGCGCCTCGCGGACGAAGCGTTCTGCATCGGCCCGGCCGCTTCGCGCGAGAGTTACCTGCGCGCCGACCGCATCATCGAAGCCGCACGCGCCGCGGGCGCGCAGGCGATCCATCCCGGCTACGGCTTCCTCTCGGAGAACGAAGCCTTCGCCGAAGCCTGCGCGGCCGCGGGCATCGTCTTCATCGGCCCGCCCGTCGCGGCGATCCGCGCGATGGGATCGAAGTCCGCCGCCAAGTCGCTCATGGAGAAGGCCGGCGTGCCGCTGGTGCCGGGCTACCACGGCGACGAGCAGTCGCCCGCGTTCCTGCGCGCGCAGGCCGAGGGCATCGGTTATCCGGTGCTGATCAAGGCCGCCGCGGGCGGTGGCGGCAAAGGCATGCGTGTGGTCGAGCGCGATGCAGACTTCGACGCCGCGCTCGCGAGTTGCCAGCGCGAAGCGAGTGCCTCGTTCGGCGACCAGCACGTGCTGATCGAGAAGTACCTGACGAGCCCGCGCCACATCGAGATCCAGGTGTTCGGCGATACGCACGGCGAGGTCATCCACCTCAACGAACGCGACTGCTCGGCGCAGCGCCGCCACCAGAAGGTCGTCGAGGAAGCCCCCGCGCCGGGCATGGATCCCGCGCGACGCGTGGCCATGGGCAAGGCGGCCTGCGATGCCGCACGCGCGGTCGGCTACGTCGGCGCCGGAACGGTCGAGTTCATCGTCGATGCCGACGGTTCGTTCTACTTCATGGAAATGAACACGCGCCTGCAGGTCGAACATCCCGTCACCGAGATGATCACCGGCCTCGACCTCGTCGAGTGGCAGCTCCGCATCGCCTCGGGCGAGCGCCTTCCGCTCACCCAGGACGAGGTGCCCCTTCGCGGCCACTCGATCGAGGTGCGCGTCTACGCCGAGGAGCCCGAGAAGGACTTCCTGCCGTCGATCGGCACACTGGTGCATTTCTCCCCGCCCGTGGAATCGTCCGCGCTGCGCATCGACACCGGCGTGGAACAAGGCGACGCGATCAGCCCGTACTACGATCCGATGATCGCCAAGCTCATCGTGCACGACGACACGCGCGAGCGTGCGATCGAACGTCTTTTGCTCGCGCTCCGCTCGTTCCGCATCGTCGGCGTCGGCAACAACCTCGGCTTCCTCGCACGCCTGATCGACCATCCCGTGTTCCGCGCCGGCGAGGTCGACACGGGCCTCATCGCGCGCGAGAGCGAGCGTCTGCTCAAGCCGCCCGCGACGGTGCCCGATGCCGTGTTCATCGCCGCCGCGCTGCGTATCGTCACCAGCGACGCGAATCGACTGATCGCGGATGCGAACGCTTCCACCGATCCACGCTCGCCGTGGTCGGCCACCGATGGCTGGCGACTCAACGGCGCGCTCGAGCGGCCGCTCGAGTTCCGTTACGGCGAACAGGAGCGCCGCGTCACCGTGACACGCCGGGGCAAGGGCTGGCTCATCGATGGCGTGGCCGTGCAGGTCGAGTCCGACGACGAGCATGGCATCCGCTGCCGCATCGGCGACCGCACCGCGAGCTACGTCGCGATTCCGTTCGGCGAGCGCATGCACGTGTTCGACGGCAACGCCCACTACGCGCTCGACGTGATCGATCGACTTGCACATGCCGGCGAGGACGACCACCCGCAAGGCGGACTCGTCGCCGCCATGCCGGGAAGGATCATCGCGCTGCTGGCCGAGCCCGGCGTGACCGTGGACAAGGATGCGCCGTTGCTGGTCATGGAAGCGATGAAGATGGAGTACACCGTGCGCGCGCCGGCGAAAGGCGTCGTGAAGGGCTTCCACTACCAGGTCGGCGACCAGGTCGCCGACGGTGCGACCCTCGTCGATTTCGAGGCTGCCGCATGAACTCGCCGTTCGCCGGGCAGAAGGTGCGCATCGTCGAGGTCGGCCCGCGCGACGGCCTGCAGAACGAAGCCGCGATCGTGCCGGCTGCGGTCAAGCTCGCGTTGATCGAACGGCTCGCCGCAACCGGACTGACCCACATCGAAGCGACCGCCTTCGTCTCGCCGAAGTGGGTGCCGCAGATGGCCGACCATGTCGAGGTGATGCACGCGCTGCCGAGGGCCGGCGCGGTGCGCTACTCGGCGCTGACACCGAACCTCAAGGGATTCGAAGCCGCGCTCGCCGCCGGCGCGGAAGAAGTCGCGGTGTTCGGTGCAGCGTCGGAAGCGTTCTCGCAGAAGAACATCAACTGCTCGATCGCCGAAAGCCTGCGGCGCTTCGAGGACGTCATGCGCGCGGCACAGTCCGCAGGCATTCCGGTACGCGGCTACGTGTCCTGCGTGCTCGGCTGCCCCTACCAGGGCGAGGTGCCGCCCGCGGCGGTGGCGGACGCCGCGGCGCGGTTGCACGACATGGGCTGCCACGAGGTGTCGCTCGGCGACACGATCGGCGTCGGCACACCCGAGAAGACCAAGCGCATGCTCGAGGCCGTGTTGGCCTCGGTGCCGGCCACGCGACTCGCTGGCCACTTCCACGACACCTACGCCCAGGCCCTCGGCAACATCTACGCCTCGCTGCAGATGGGCCTGCGCTGCTTCGACAGCTCGGTCGCCGGCCTCGGCGGCTGCCCCTACGCGGACGGCGCCGCCGGCAACGTCGCGAGCGAAGACCTCGTCTACCTGCTCGACGGCCTCGGCATCGAGACCGGCATCGATCTCGACGCGCTCGCCGACGCCGGCGATTTCATCTGCGGCGTACTCGGGCAGCCCTCCCGCTCGCGCGTGGCCCAGGCTGTGATGGCGAAGCGCGTCAGAGCGGCGGCTGTGGCGTAACCGCTGCGGGCGACGCAATGCAGGATCAGCGGCTGGACGACGGCCGAGTCGAGGGTCACGCCGCACGCACGGTACCTAGCCGACGACCGACTACCGCGAACGAATCGCGGCTGCTGAGCGGAGCACGATGCACAGGGAGCTCGCGCGACGCCGATGCAGACGTGCGCGGCATGCTCGGCATGGCGGTCAGCGGTTCCGGTGATCACGAGCGCTGGCATATGCCTGCTCACCGAGACCGATCAAACGCAGTGTGCGCGACGCGCCTCGCGAATGCTTTGCACCCGTCGCCGCAATGCACGGGTGTCGAGCGTGGCCGTACCAGTCTGGGCTGACTTGGCTTCACCATAGGGCCCCAGCAACTCCACCGAACAGCTGAGCAACGGGCATGAATCGGACGTGCGCCCTAGTCAATGAGGCGTGGCGATAGACTCGAGGAACTCGCGCTTCGCTTCTCCATCGCGGGTCTGGGTCAGGTTGGCGAGCGACACCATGCCTACCAATCGCTCCTTTCGATCGAGCACGGGAAGCCTCCTGACCTCGAGACTCGCCATGGTGCGCGCCACTGCCTCCGCGTCCTCGTCGTCGTAGCAGAACTTCACGTCGGCCGACATGAACCGATCGACCGTGCCGTCGGTCTTCCCGTCCGCGACCGCACGGATGACGATGTCCCGATCGGTCAGCATGCCGACAAGCTTCTGGCCGCTTCGCACTGGAAGGGAACCGATGTCAGCGTCACGCATCATGCGAGCGGCGGCACGGATGTCCTCAGCCACGTCGATGACATGCGCGTCTTTGGTCATGATGTCGCGGATCTTCATGTGAGCGTCCTCGTTCGGTAACTGCGCTTGGTGGAATGCGAACGTGCGAAGGGGCTGCAGTAGCAGCCCCTTCGCATCGGCTTACAGCGTGCCTTCGAAGTCGCGCACGTGCTTCTCCGCCTCATCCTTGGCGTAGCCGTAGCGCTCCTGGATCTTGCCGGCGAGGTACTCGCGGTTGCCTTCGGCAACCTTGAGATCGTCGTCGGTCAGCTTGCCCCACTTCTCCTTGATCGTGCCGGAAAGCTGCTTCCACTTGCCCTTGATGCGATCTTCGTTCATGGCGGTACTCCAGGCGTGGTGCGAACTAGGCGCACAAGGTCATTGGGTCGGGATCAGGCCTTGGGAGCGCTGGCTTCCGAGCCCGTCGAAATGTCGTCGGCGTTGTGGCGCTTGAAGATGTCCTTCGCGACGTCACGCTGCTTGCCGTCCTCGGTGTGGACCGACAGCAGGATGTTTCCGCTACGGACCTTCTCCTCGTAGCGCTTGGCTTCGAACTCGGGGATACCCATACCCACGAGTGCGCCAATCACGCCGCCCGCGGCGCCACCGACAGCGCCGCCCGCCAGCGCGGCCATGATCGGGCCGGCAGCGATCAGCGGGCCGACGCCCGGAATGGCAAGCGCACCGATGCCGGCAAGCCAGCCCAACGCCGCTCCGACGCCGAGGCCCGCAGCACCACCGGCCGTCGCGCCTTCAGGCGCCTTGGTGTTGTGCTCATGCGCGAAGTCCTTGGTCGTGCGCTTGTCCGGCAGAAGCGCCGAGATGTCATTGCTCGTGAAGCCGGACGCCTTGAGGTCGGCGATGATGAGCTCGGCTTGGTCGACGGTGCGGGCAGTGCAGTACACGGAAGCTTTCATGTGGATCTCCTGCGAATCGAAGGGTTGAATCAGGGCGTATCGAGGGCGATCTGGTTGGTCACGCGCTTCACGCCCGCCACGCGGCTGACGATGCTTTCGACGCGCGCCTTGTCGTCCGCCGAAGCGACGGTGCCGCGCAGCGTCACGTGACCGCCTGCAGCCACCATCGTCACGTTCTTCGCGGAGGTCGAGAGTGATTCGTCGTCGACGATCGCCGATCGAACGGCTGCGGCGAGATCGATGTCCGCCTGGTTATTCTGCTGATCGAGAGCCGTCACGCCCTTTTCGGCGGCGTGCTTCGTGGTCTTCGCATCCTGCGCGGGCGGATCGGCGGCAATGGCCAAGCCGACAGCGCTGGCGCTCGCCAAGGCGAGGCCGATAAGAGTGAGCTTCATGGGGGTGATCCTTAGAGTCCGTGGAAGCCATGGTGGCCTCCGGGGTGCAGCGAGTAGGCCACTCCTCGGATGAACATGAGCCCGCTTCCACATGACCGACGCTGGTGCCATTCAGGCACGCTGTCCGTGTGGCGCTGATCGCAGCGAATGCGACAACGCATGGATGTGGAAAACGTCTCGTCGAACGAACTGTGCGCGCTTTGCATGCACCTGAAGGTATCGCTGTGAACGCCGAGACTGCTGCTCATTACGGCATGCGGTCCCGCCCCCGCAGGGCCGTCGTCCTTCAGCCTCAGGTGTGGGGTGAAGTGCGATCGTCTGAGCTCACGAGGAGAAGCGCGATGTGGCTTAGTGCGGTCATGCCTGATAGGTCGACGTTCGAGACGCTGTCGTCTGCCTTGCGCGCCGAGTCTGCGCACTGCGTGCGGACTCAAGGTCTCGGACCATGCGTCATGGTGTGCGCCGAACGTTTGGAGGTTGTGTGGAACGAGCCGGCCTTGGCGATGCTCAACAGCATCATGGTTCTGGAGAATGTCGAGGAACTGTCCGGTCCGATGCGTGAAGGACTCGTCCTCCTCTCGGCATGACGTGTCGAGCCAATCACCGCAGGGCCATGCCTGGTTTATCACGCTCCTAAGGGCGGGAGTTCTTCGAAGTGTCCTTATCAGCGTGGTTGAACGCCGTCATCACGGACGAAGCCTAGCTCGCCAGCGCCTTGAAACAATGAGAATCCGGGCACTGCCCCATCGACGACGTTGTTGAACTGGATGAAGATTCCGGATGATGCGTGTGAAAACGTCTGCTCGCTGATCGGCTCGAGCGCGAACTCGTCCTGCCCGGCCGCACTTGCAATCAGCCCGCCTTCCAATCTTCGTACTGCCATCCCCATGTCGATCTCCTTGCACGTGTAGGTGCCGGGGTACCGCGAACACTTCGCTGCTCGTCCAGCGACAGGTAGGCCTGATGCATCGGCGTGCCCTCGATCGCACGCCAGGCATCACCGACCACAAGAAATTTCCGCTCGATCTCAACGCTCAAAGCCTTCGCTTCATGGATGTGATGTTGGGCCGACGATAGCTTCCCGTTCCCACGGGGGGCGATGCGCTGACTTCGGGGGTGCTCAAGTAGCCTGCAGCGGCGCGCGTGCGACGTCGTGAGGCGATCGCTGCGGCGAGCGTAGGAGAGTTCCTACGGCAAATCGCCCAGATCAGAACCGCATGTTGCGGATGAAGTCTTTCACCATCTCGGCCACCGTCTGGTCGAGCTCTTCGACGGAAGCGTAGGTCACGCGACCATCGGACAGACGAATCGGTGTAGCTGACGGGCCGTGCCACAACTGGATGCTCGTCACCTCGAGCCTACCGTCGGAGATCTTCACTCCGTCTGCCTGCCATCGGGCGCCATCGACATCGCCCTCGCGCCTGACGGGCTCCCCGTTCAACCCTTCGCTCATCGCTCGGCCCCATGGTGGAGAGCCTATTCTATTCCAAGGCAGGGGCACCCCTTACCCCGGGTTCACACGCCGGGGCGCGATAGTCGTTGACCGACAAGTCGTCGGCATCCACGGAGATCGTCATGGGAAATCAAAATCAGTCTGGCCAGGGCCAGCCGCAGGATCCGAAGCAGCAGGATCCGAAGGACAACGGCACGGGCACGCCCAAGAGCGACCCTCAGCCGACGCCCGGCAAGAACGCCGATCAGCAGCGTAACGGCGGCAACTGAAGTCCGTAGTACCTGACTGATCAGGTACGAACCGAGGGACGGGGAGGACGCTTCCCGCCTTTCCAATCGCTGCACAGAGTGACCTCATCGATCGTCCGTACTGAAGCAGGCGTCCCCATGTTGTCTCGACCGAACGAAGGTGAGTGGGTGTGGGTGGAGCTGCACGTCGAGGAGTTCGTCTGGGCACAATTCCGGATACGAACGAACGGAGGAACCTTTACAGAGGTCGGTCATCGATCGATACCCGCCATCGACGTCATAGGGTGGACACGTAGCCTCCCGCAGCCCTTGCGCGCGCCGGATCTCGGCGAAGTCTTCATGTAGGGGCACACGCGCACTACTCGCGCAGGCCGGGACATCTAGATATCGCGCCCCCTTCTTCGCGTCTGTCGCAACTTCGCATCGCGAAGCTCGTTCAGTGCCACAAGGTGCGGCCTCAGGGCTTGGAGGCCGTGCACGAAGCTGGCCACGGCACTGTCGAACTCGAGCATGGAGCCACTGTCTTGGACGAAGATGGCCACGAGTTCATCTATTTCTCTGGCCTCCCCACGATCTGCGTGCCGAAGAGCATGCAGGCACCGATAGCGGCGCCTTCGCTTGACGACACCCTGGAAGCCACTTGCAGCGCTTTGCGGTGACAGGCTGAGAGATCACGTCGTGCACCTCGCTGCGAGCGCGAGCTGATGAGCTTGCCGATCCGGGCGGCAAGCTAGAGTCGGGGCTACGATCGTGCAGCTGACGCTTCCCCTAGCGATTGCCGCCGTGACATGAGCTTCGATAACCTCCGCAGCGCCTCGGGTGTCGGCGCCCCCTGCGGCAGGGCGCTCGCACGCCGATGCTCGAGGCACTCCTCAGCCGCGTAGTCGAAGTGGTCCTAATGGCACGATGATCTCGCGAGCTGGGCGGCATGCCCAACATGAACTTGCCCCTGATCTCGTGAGTCGACACTGGCTTTCCGCGCCTGCAGGCGCGATCTGCCGTGCCCTCCATGGGGAGGCGTATGCTGTAAACCGAAGTGCTGAACAAGGCTGTCGCGAATGGATTGGTTCTGGTCGGCATCTTGGCGCTTCGGCACGTGGCTGGTGGCGAACGCACTTCGCCACCTCGACTCCAACAAGCGTCAGAGGATCGTGGATGCCGATGCGCATGCGGTTCTGTCCCGTGTCGTCAATGCGTGGCTGGACCGACTTACGAAACTCCGAGACGATCTGAAGATCTCTGGCACGAAGAGGCAGCAGGACTTCTTCTACTCGCTGGGGCCGCCTCACAGCCTGACGACCGATGCAGTCATCATCCTGCCTCCCAAGGAGATCGAGAACTACAAGGACTTGCTTGGGGTGACGGGCGTGGGAGGCCACCTGATGGCTGCGCACGCGAAAGCCTGGGCCATCTTCGACGCCTGCGCCGAGGGCCCCAAGGATGCCGACAGGCAGATGGAGCGGCTGACGATCCTCATCAGTCGGCTCGAGGTGACGCGCGAAAGCTTCTTGTCACTCTTGCGGAGCGGCTACCGGCGCTCGGACTGATCCGCATGCGCTTTGAATCTAACGACTAGTGCTCCCCTGATTCCGTCGCATCACGGAAGCGCGGCTTCAGATAGCGAATGTCGCATCCGCCTTACCCCTACAAGCACGGCGCCTGCGAAGGTCGTACGCTGGATGCGCAACGCAGTCAGGGGTCCAGCGCCTTTCGCGCCCAGCAGTCCTTGAGAGAACGGTTTCGTCGAGAGCTTCAAAGGCCAGCTGCGCGAAGAACTGCTCAACCACGAATGGCTCCGCAGCCCCGCGGAAGCGAAAGTGCTGATCGAGTGATGGCGGCAGTTCTACAACGAGAAGCGGCCCTACAGCGCGCATCGCCGTAAGACCCAAGCCAGCATCCGCAAAGGCTGGGAGCTCGCTACCCTACGGCGGAACTCATCACCTGATTGGCTACAAGTCCTACCCAGTCCATTGGCGCCATGCGTGCGGATGCGAGGGAGGTCGCGACTGAAGCCGATTTGTGTGATGGGCGGCTGCACGTC
Organism: Dokdonella aquatica; assembly: GCF_051987395.1. NCBI lineage: Bacteria > Pseudomonadati > Pseudomonadota > Gammaproteobacteria > Lysobacterales > Rhodanobacteraceae > Dokdonella > Dokdonella aquatica. The sequence goes on from NZ_CP197094.1 coordinate 1,009,280, forward strand.
CTTCCGACGAGCCGCATCTCTAGATGAGAAGGGCTCGCTCTTTCGTTCCGGAAGCAATGGCGTCAGCAAACCATACCGGCTGACGCCCGCGCCCGCTCCACTCCTGATAGGGTGGTTTCGGATTGCGGTACTTCTTTGGGACCTGAGCTTTCGTCTTGCGAGCCGCTTGACGTCCTTTCGTCCTGGAGCCCAGCACCTCGTCGATCGTCAGGCCTTCCTTCTCGATCAGCGCGAAGACCTTCTCGCGAAGCACATCGAGTGTCTGCTTCTGCAACTCGACCTGGCGCTGCTCAAGCTGGGTGCGGAGCTCGGCGAGCTCTTTGGCGGAGAGCTTATTCAACGGGATGGGCATGGCAGTTACTCCGAAGGGCTGGGATCAGGGGACATGCGGCCAAACGATGCTTTCCATTGGCCGGTCAACACGGCTGAATTGGCGCGTACGCGCTGAACGCCTTGACGCTAGTCGCTTGACTCCATCGACCCTCGCAGCTCGGCGCAAAAGTGGAAAAGTCATGGCGATCAGAATCTTGCGATCACGCAAGTCACGCCGACAAGCCAATCGAAAACGGAGTGCGCGGCCAAACTATGCTTTCCTGACAATCATAGTTTGGCCGAAGCGGCCAACTTATGCTTTCCCGCACAAGGCCTGTGCGGGTAACCATAAGTTGGCCGCCCATGGAAAGCATAGTTTGGCCGCTTCGCGCACTGCCGTTACGCGTTCATAGTCGCCGCGCAAGTAGGGAAGGCTTCAATTATGCCTGCTACTCACAGGCGGGGACGCTAGGGAATTCATCAACCCATCGGCCACGCGATTCGACCCAGGTCACAGCTAACGACCTATGTTCGATGAGGCAGCATCTCGTCAGACTACTACGGATGGCCGCTGGATAGCAGGAAATGAGAGCTCCTAAGAACGATCCCACTGCAAAAGCCGGACTTTCCGAGGTGATGGCTGACTTTGAGCGCATCGGGTGGGGGCCGGTGCCGAATTCTTCGCACGACCTCGGTACCGATCTCATCATCCAAGCGAGGGACAGCCGCCGCTTCGAATCGGGGCTACTGGTCGGGGCACAAGTGAAAGCCGGTCTCACATTCTTCGAAGCGCCGGCATACGGTGAAGATGGCGAGTTGCAGGGTTGGTGGTTCTACGAGCCAACGGCCGATCACTTTGACGATTGGGTCACGCACGCGCTGCCGCATTTGATTGTTTTGCACGACATGGAAACACGAATCTCATACTGGGAACACGTCACTGCAGAGCGCTGCGAAAGCACCGGCAAAGGCGTCAAGATTCTAATTCCGGCCTCGCAAACAGTAGACAGTGAACATCAGAACATGTTGTTTCAGGTGTCCTGCAAGCAGAGAGCGGCTTCTTCCTTGGAACGTGCGGTTTTTCATGCATCTGCGAACCGCGCGCCACCTGCGCGCCGCCTGCGCTATGCAGTGCTCACGCCACGCTTGGTCGCGCTGCACGGCAATGCGTCCGTCACCCGCGAACCAGAGCCAGAAGAGACCATCGCGCTCATCGCCAGTAGGCGAGGCTGGCAACTCGAACGGCTTGAGCGGAAGTTCCCAAAGAACCTTGTGGCAAAAGAAGGGGTCCTCCCCTCGGATTGGCGCTGGCGTTTTGCGCACGCCCTTAAGCAGCTGCTGGACGAGGGCCTGCTCGAACCCCTGACCGATCTTATTGCCGTCGCGCCGAATCTCAGTTCCCGCTGCGTGGCTCTCGCTGTCGTCGCGGCTACGCTGTTTGAGAGAGAACAATGGGACGAGGGCATCGCTCTGACGAGCCAGGCCATCGATGCCGATGAGGCAGGTCCGGTCGACCACGCTTGGCTGTTGCTGCACCGGGCAAGGCTTCGCATGGAAGTCGGCCATACCTTAGAAGCGCAACGCGACGCGGCGAATGCGCTCATCAGCTTGCAGGCAGACACGGACGACCCTACCGCCTCCCTGCTTGCGGGAGTGGCTTCAACTATTGTCTTCGTCGCCGCCACATTCCTCCATGGGAACCTCGAAGAGGTCATCAACGCCAACGACACCGCGCCGTCTTGGTGGAGAATGCAAGTGCTGGGCTGGGCTTTCGGCCACGCGTTCGACGACGACTTCGATAACTGGGTCGGTGGAGAGCCACAGGGCTTCACAGAGGAAGACCGCGCCAAGCAACATTTCGACTCGTTGCTGCTCAACACGTCGTGGTCTGCAGACCAAGAGTCGTGGCGCTCGGTAGCCAGCAAGGCTGCAAGGTATGGTTTGCGGACTGCCGTAGCGTCTCGCGATCCCCCCAACGTCGCGAACGCCCTAGACAGGCTACGCCGCTCCGGCGACGAGCCGCGCCTCCGCGCCTGCGCGCGGTTTACATGGGCCATCGGTCCATCGCTGGGTCTACGTGACGCGGGTTCACGTTGTGCACTCGACCATCTCGGGCGCACGTCCGCCAAGGCGACGTTTACGCTCGTGACCGAATCCTGCGACGTGCTGAACGACGACGATTTCCGGCGTCATATCGAATGGTGCTTGGCGACACTACGCAGTCCGGCCGTGCTCGAACAAAGTGTCCGCGCATTGGGCAAGGGCTTCCCGGTTGTCGGAGCAGCCATAACAGTCCTCACGCGCTCGTGGGAGCGCTTGGAGCAGCGACAGCGCGCTCGCGCGGCAGAGCTTCTCATGCACATGGACGATGCTCAGACAACAGCTTCTTACAGCTACGCCGTGCTTGCATCTCGTCTTGGTGCCGACGCGCTGGGCGCGGATCTGATAGGAGCACTCCATTGTAAGGCGCAGCGCAACTCGGACCGCGATGTTCGAAACTGGCTCCTACACGCGTTAGCCCGGGCTGGGCACGCTGAGTCGCTCGTCGCGCTGCGATCCGCGTCGTCTGTTGGAGACCTCACCGCGACGGCCTGCCTCATCCTGAGCGACCTACTGCTCGAGGATGCTGCACCAGGAACTGCCGCGCACCTGGAAGAGAGCGTTTCGGAGATCATTCGAAATGCTCGCCGACGCTCGTATGCTTTTGGCGGGCAGGACGCTGCTGCGCTTCTCTTTCAACTGGGTCTTCGCTGGCCTGAACACGGTCGATGGGATCCACTTCTAGAATTGGTTGGGGAGCCTGCTGTCGCACACGATCACAAACTGAACTTAGTTCGTGCATTTGCGAAGCATGCCGACGTACTCACGATCGAGCAGAGGGCACGCTTGCGATCCTGCTTGCCTGCGCTAGAGAGTAGGCTAGACACAACCTATTTCACCCATGGCGCTCCCTCAGCGAGGCTACGGTTGCAGTTGGCGTTGACCACCGAGCACGAAAGAGAGTCAGTTGTGGCCACTTGGCTCAGCGGCAGCCGTACAGAACGAGGCGTGGCGCTCGCGACTATCGGAGAGCAAGATCTTCGACGGCTGCGCCCGGCGTTGGCTGCCTCGATTCAGGATAGCAGCGTCGTCATCCAAGAAGCAGCTGCGCGTAGCATCGGATGTGCCTTGGCGCTGGGAGATCCGGGGCCGGATCTCGCGCACGCTGCCCGCGCCATCGCTAGGGGCGACGGATGCCGGGTGCCGTATGCGTTGATTGAAGGCTTCATGTCCAAGGCGGACGCGTCCGCTCCGTCACCCGACGCATTCGATCCTCTTCGTGAACACCCCTCCTTCATTGTGCGGACAAGCGCGCGAGACCTCTAGGCGCTCGCTCGAGAAGCCCTGTAGATAGGCGGTCATGCTCCGCACAATCTCGCTCCATAGCCCGACGCCCCCATGTTGAGTAGCGGCCGGGCCTAGAGTCCGGGTCTGACGCGAGCGGGTCCCGCCGCGAGCCGCCTTGCATATGCGTGGCCAACGCACCGAGTCAAGTGTCTTCTTGGGTCCCTTCTCGTTGAACCCGCGCCGCCACACTTCGATCACCGTACGGGCGTGCAGCGTATGCGTGAATCGATCCACGTAGAGGCCCTCGTAGCGCAGCCTTTCGTTAAACAACTCGAGGTAGGAGCTTTGGCCGAGTCTGCACGGCTCGATCAGACGCGGTAGCACGCCGAGCGTGCGCTAACACTGACCTGTGTACCAGCGGAGACCTACGATGCCCGACCAAGCATGTATACATCCATTCGACGCTCAAGCCTATGCGCGCTGCCACATCCCGGATGTGATGTCTGAAACAAGCATCCAAGCCAACACGAAAGGGAACAGAGGCGCCATCCACCTTTTCCCTGTAGGCATTGCAGAAGGACCTTAACAACGGCAGAATATTATTAATGTCATGGCCCAAGTTTAATCAGGCATGAGTACTGAACCAATTTTCTCAGCTGGCAGTGAAGGACTAGTCCCTAAGGCTGACGAAGCTAGGCAAGCGGTCGACGCGTTGCGTGGATACGTGTACCAAGTCACAGCAGCAGCGCTTGCTTGGTTAGATCTCGGAGATCACTCAGCGATCTTCCTAGAGGTGGCTGAGGACTATGCCATTGTAGCCAAGAACGCCATAAACGCTGTCCAAGTGAAGGACACGGTTATGTCGGGAAGTGTGACTCTCAATACGAGCAACATTCGAGAAGCAATAGCAAACTACGTTGCACTAATTAATGATAACCCCGGTAAAAATATTAGACTCGAGTACTTCACCACCTCAATGGTCGGATTGGAGAAGAACGCGGCTGACCTAAATCTCCATGAACCGGGGTTGTCGTATTGGCGCAAGGCGGCACTTTCGGCAGATGTAGCCCCAATTCGAAGGATCCTCCAGACTGACAAGTACTCTCTGACGGTAAAGGAGTTCGTGGAGCATAGAACAGACGATGCTATACGAACTGATCTACTCCAAAATATTCATTGGAACTGCGGTAATCCAGATCTCACGACATTAAGAATAGAGTTCAACTCTAGACTGACGACGATCTGCTGGGATCAGTTCAAAGTCCCTTACCCGGATGTTCCAAAGATTGCTGATCATCTTCTTTATCGCGTACTCGAGACGAGTATCGGTAAGACGCCTAGCGGCCGCAAGCTAACAAGATCTGACTTAATCAGAACCATTCATGAATATACATTCATATCGATACCTAGACCCTTCTTTCATACGCTGAGCGAAGCATCTACTGCAATCAACAGCCAAGTTCAAGGAAATCGCCAATCAGATATTGCGATAACTATGGGATCTCCGATCTGGCTAGCAAAAAGTGAGTTGCTAGTGAAAGCCTCACGTCAGCTTTCCCGCTGTGTGACAGAAGCAAGGATCGAGGCGAAGCTGCGAACTTCCGGAGTCTGCTTCATTACCGGCGCAAGCGGCGTAGGTAAAACTCAATTAGCGAGAGCCGTCGCGGACAAGCTCGGGTGGCAGTTTGTGATGGCGGATTTTCGCAATATCAACAGTGAGGAGGCCGCTAAGCGCCTCTCTACTATCCTTTCGTATCTAGGCGGATTGCATGCTAAAGCGATAGTCCTCGAGGACCTCAACTGTTTCAACGATCCCACTCTCGCATTGGCACTAACGCAAGTATTTAGCGCTACAGCACGGCGTGACATAGCGATCATCGTAACCTCCTATAACTCACCCGCTACAAAGTCACTTACTGCTGTCGGCTTGGATACAGCTTGCGAAGAGATTTGCCCGTATTTTAGTGAGGACGAAGCCTCACAGCTCGTTGCCTTGTACGATGGTGACCCGAACGCGTGGGGAAAGCTGGCTTATGCCACCGGCGCGGCAGGCCACCCCCAGCTCGTACACGCTTTCGTTGCGGGAATGGCTGCCCGCGGGTGGCTGCGATCGGAAATGTCCGATGTTGTTATGGAAGGTTTCTCTACCAATGATGTAAACCTAGAACGTGATGCTGCACGACGTACGATAGCAACCGCCCTTCCTGAAGGAGCGCGTAACCTTCTCTATCGCGCGAGCGTCATAATAGGTAGCTTCGATCGAGATTGCGTGCTTCGTCTCGCCGGCATACAGCCGTCATTGCCATCGCCAGGCGAGAACCTTGACGCCCTCATCGGTCCGTGGCTCGAGACGATGGGGCGTGATCGATACCGCATTTCTCCTTTAGCTGCGCAAATTGGTCAGAAGATGATCGCGCGAACGGCTCAGGTCCAGCTTCACCACGAGATCGCGGAGCACTTAATGTCACGTCAGGTAGTCGATGTCAGCGACATCGATAAGATCGTCATGCACGCAATGATAGGCAAGAATACGCAAATACTCGGCAGCATTGCAGCGAATCTTTTGGCGTCAGAGAGTTCCGTAATAGAATATCTTGCTTGTAATTTTTCCGTTGTTCGTCTACTTGCTACTGAAAGGCCCATCTACCCAGAAGACCTCAGCATTTCGACCATGATGCGAATAGCGCAATTCAAGATACTTGCTGTCGCAAAGGATTATAAGAGTATTTCAAAATGCGTTGATGCGCTGAACGTTGAGATCGAAGCTCAGCCAGCGGGGACTTCGCGCGATGTAGTCCAAGTGTTGGGTTTCTGCACCGTTCTTGGAACTCTTGGGATAGCGAATTATTTGAATAACTGGCTAGCGCTATTACAGCGGTTCGAGTCATTCATAGGCACTAGTACAGTTGCGAGGGAGATGCATTCTGACTCCGGGAATCTTCTCTTTTCAGAAGAGGGCATGATTCCGGCCCTCTTCGCGATCGGCAGTGCCGATTTACAAGAAGTCGCCTCACTCGAAAGAGTCTTTGATCAGCTCAACGGCATCTCTGCAGCGGATCGAGATGCCTATCTCAGCCTAATTAGATCCTCGGCGCCGGATTACTCCGCATTTGTAAACGGTCCGTGGCTCGCCGAGCACCGGAAAGCGCTCGACTATAGCGATGCCGCAGATCGCTATCGCCGAATGGCGACTACATCAGCGTCCTGGAAGGTCCGCAGACTAACGCTGCAGTGCTGGATAGCAAGGGCCGTCATGCTCGACGAGTACGGTAACGACCAAGACAGAGCGCTTCGTGCGCTAGACGAGGCGGAGAGCGAGCATGGCCCGGATATCCTAGTCTCCCGGGCTCGAGCCAAAATCTTCTGGCGCGCGAAGGACCATGTACGTGCGCTATCTATTTTGCGCGCCATCGCCGATGTAGTCGGTCAAGATAACTTCATCGAACGGGCCTTCGCCCTGCGAGAGGCTGCGATCAGCGCGGCCTCGACGGGAGACTGGAATCAAGCGGAAACTTGGTTTCAAAGTGCTCAGACAGCCGCACTGAGATCGACCGTCGACGACATGCGAATCATGGCGATTGGCCTAGGTGCCGACACCGCAGTTGCTGCCCTAGAGAATGGCCGCTCTCAAGATGCGCTGATGGGGATAGGTGCGGCGCTGCGAGAGCTTGAGGCCTTCCCACCGCAGTCATCACTGCGCGCTGCATACTGCCACCATGTCGTACGACATGTCATCCTATGGCTTAACTCGCGAATTGAGGACGTTGCTTGTGACATAGACGGAGAACCCATTACCGTCAAACCCGGCTGCTGCAGCAATCCTGAGCCGGACGCTAGCTTTATGAGCCGCCCACTAGGCGCAGTCAATATTGCATGGTATATGCTCGCTCAACTCGACGTGACATCCCGATCGGACATTGGTTACGTCAATGCATTGAGGAGTAAAATGGGCGGTGAGTCAATTCTGCCGATGGAGCTAATGCTTAGATCCGCTTTGCTTATGCGTAGTATCCAAGACCTAGACTGCGAACGATTCATAGATCGCATGTGGGACTTCGTAGAATGCGGTGTCGCTACTCTCCCCTCTCTTAGAAGCTCAGCAATGCAGCTCAATGCTTTTAATCCCGAGACGGTGGTCATTCCAGACCTATTATCTCCCCCGTCGGGTAAAGAGTCTGCGCTCTTTATTAACGATTCTATTCTAGCTTTTGCCATATGCTGTGCCACCAAGCTGTCATCGGATCTTCTCTCAGTTATGCGACAAGTGGCTACTACGAGATTCGGGCCAGATATAGCAAGCTCTACCGCTCTCTCGTTCATTGGGGAGTCGACCGTAAATTCCTCGTTCGAAGCCCAATTAATAGGTGACCTGTCATTTTTCAAAGCCGGAAGTTTTCCAACCCCTAAACAATATTGCGTTTCAGGAATCCGTTCGCTTCAGCAAGCACAACAATCCGGCATGAAGCGCGAATTAGTTAGAATGATTGCTGCTTGGCAGCGAAAGGCTTGGACGCGAATTATAGCTTCTGAAACTTTTAGGCTGCCCTATCCGCGGCTTTCGGTTCCATCGATTAAGGACGCTCTATTGCCTGCGAAGGACGACGAGCGGTTTTTATGTGGCCTACTGCTTATAACGGCCGATGCTACCGAGGTAACTCTTCCTAACGAAATCCGAGAAGATTTCCGCTCACGGTCATTTATCTAACCATGTTGAGATTTTCTCAGCACCCTGTCGCGACACGACGTGCGCTGGGCATTGCACCGTAGCACTACCTGCCGCCGATGAACCAGTCTAATGCTTCAGAGTCCGATGCCGGCTTCTCTCGCAAGGTCCGGATTGCTTCATCAATTTTTATTGAGAGCCCTTTTTTACTTTCTCCAAGTTCACTGTCGTGATAGTTATAACGATCGCGTAATGAGCTACCTAAGGTATCGCATATGTGGTCGGCAAGTTCTCCCGGAGCTATAATACGATCGCTGCATTCTACAAGCACTTTCCACGAGCGAGAAAATTGTGGATTAAGGATGATTACCGCGGGAAATATCCCACGTACAACATCTTTTGCTACGCCATGGCCTCTCGAACTGCCTTTTATTATGGAGTCGCGCGCAACGTAGAGTGCCGCTTGCAAAGCCCCGATTGCGCGCGATCCTGGGGACGGCCTGACTTGCTGATTAGTCATACCTGCCCACTTACTAAGGCGTAACCCTGTGTCCAATCGATTGAGGTGATTTGCCCACCACGGTTCGAACATGTAGCTAGGCGGGTTTGCTATAAGTAGCGACCAGAGTGGCAGATCTCTCCACCACCTGAGATCCACGGCACCTTGCGACTTGATGAGTACGTGTCGAGCCGTTTTGTCACTCGCCAAGGCTTTACCGTCCCTCCAACGCCTGTACTTCCCAGACCACGCCACCTCGCCGTTCTTCGTCGAGTAAGCCGATCGCTCGTCGATGAGCTGCTCGAGCTTGACCGGTGAAGCTGTGCCGTAGTGTGCCGCAAGCACGCCGAAGCAGGTCATGCTGCGACATGCGCTCACCTCTGCGTCATGTCGAGCCCACGACTGTGACACCTCATTTGAAGCCTCCGACGTCGACATGGCGCGATGTCCGATGGGTCAACTTACGGATGAGATACCGTGTGGATCTTGTTAAGCACCGAACGGTTGCAGAGAAATACACCCTGCCATGCGCTTCGGGTGTAGGTCTACGATGGGCGTGCCGGACCCGCCGCGCTAGGCTTTTTGGGCCTGGCAGGTGCCATCACAGCGCCGAAGAAGGTCTCGCACGGGTCAGGTGCGCCAGTGGTTGGCGTGATCAAGCCAGTGTCTATGCGCCTGGCGTCCGACCATCAGAGAGCGGCTAGGTTGCCTAGCCGTCACAGTCGATATCCAACCGCGGCCTAGAAGCCGAGGGAGGTTCTAATGTCTTAGCGCCAGCTCTTGGGCGCAGAAACGCCAAACCCCGGCGCCAACCGGGGTTTGGTGAAGAGATCTAGCTTGTCGAACTGCTAGCCTCGATTCTGCCCCCCGTCCTTCCTTTTTGCAAGCCCTTTCAGGGAGGAACTCGGCTTGCCCGACGAACCGATTCCGTGCCGCCCCATCGCGGCGCGGGGGAGCCAGAACATGCCTTTTCTCGAGAAAGATTTCGATGCGTACACGTCGCGCCTCCATCTGAGTGACCCGACCAAGACCTACCTGAGGGAGGCCCGAAAGGGGCTCTCCCGAAGCGTTGGAACGACCGGATTTCCGTCGGTCGTCGTGGAGTACCCCTCGCGCAAGATGGGCACGTCCATCGTGGCCGAGAGTCGGAGCGGCGAGATGGCCTTCGCGGTGCTCTGCGAGTACGACCCCAAGGTGGTGGCGTTCTACGAGCAGCCTCCGCAGGTCGAGGTCTTCCGCCAAGACCGTCGCGGCAGGCGCGTGCTCCGACCTCATCACCCTGACTTTCTGGTGCTACATGTCGATGGACCGTTCGTCGTCGAGGTTAAGCCTCAGGACAAGCTCGAAGACAACGTCAAGCGGAGTCCGATCGACTGGACCTTCGACGGTGAGCATTTCCATGATGGCCCCGCGGAACTTGCGCTGGGTGTGATTGGGCTCTCGCATCGCGTCGTGTCGACGGAGAGCATGCCTTCCATCCGGATCAACAACCTTCAAACGTTGCTGCACGTAAGAACCTATTCGGACGGAAATGCCCCACGTCTCGGAATCGAGGACCTCACCAAAGCCTTCCGCACGACGGCCATTTCTACACTGGCGAGCATCGCCGAGGTGTTGAAGCTGTCTAGCTACGAACCTCTTCTTCAACTGATCGACGAAGGCGTTCTGCACTGCGACCTCGATCGTGAGTTGCTTACAGAGGTCACGTCCTGCCGGACTACATTGCTACCCGATCTTCTCGACGACCCCTCTCACTGCAACTCACAGACGCCAGCTTCGGCATCGGTCCTTCATTGCCCGCCGCTCGTGCAAGCCCGGCGTGCACTAGAGAACCTTCAACGGCTGCAGGACGGAACCTTGCCGAAGCGGACAGCTCGCCGTTTGAACAGCGCCATACGCGAGTGCCTCGCAACTGGTGGCACCCGCTTCCTTGCCGTGACACCACGCACATTCAACTCCGGCAACCGGCAGTGGAAGCGCCCCGCATTCCTGATTGAGCATGCGTTGGAGTTCATTCGAACGAACTACGCATCCGCCAAGCGTCCGTCCGTTGCGTCGACCTACAGGGCTTACAGGGTCGCATCCCAAGAGCGCTTCCCCGGGACACAGCCGTTGAGCAAGCCGACGTTCACTGTGCGAGTGCGCGAGCTGAGCAAGGAAACTGCATCAGGAAGGGGCGGTGTACGGATGGCAAACGCCGCCTCGGCACCGACCGACGTGACGACACGCGTGCAGGTTCCGCAACGCCCATTCGAGCTCGCGACGTGCGACCACTTCAACGTGGACTTGGAGCTCGTGGTGCTACGCACGGAGTCGCGGTCTTACACCGCGAAGCCTTGGCTGACCGTGCTCAAGGATGTCGCCACAGGCTTAGTCCTATCGATCTGGATCTCATTCCGGCCACCGAGCAGGATCGCATGCGCTACCCTCCTGCGATGCTGCGCCCGAGTCCATGGGCGGCTTCCAGAAGGTATCGTCGTCGACCGCGGAAGCGACTTCCAGTCCACATACTTTGCAGCACTGCTGGCGTCGCATGGCATCAAGCATGTGAGCCGCCCGAGCTCTCACCCAAGATTTGGATCGGAAGCTGAGCGCTTCTATGGCGAGTTCAGTTCGCTGTGGCTACCTCAACGACCAGGCAACTCAGCGGATCCTGTGCGCGCGAGAGCCATCTCTGGTTCTCATAGCGCTGCGTCCACCGCGCAGATCGACCTCGAGACGTTCCTGCAAGAGTGTCTGAACTTCTGCGACTGGGGCCGAAGCAACGTTGCTCCAAGGAATGCGGACAGCCCTGGCAAATTGTTTGCGGACGGAATGGTGCGCTTCCCCAGCTCGGGGATCCCAGTGGTCTACGACGACACCTTTCTCATCGCTACGGCCGTCGACGACACGCGTATCAAGCTCGATCCTGCACGGGGGCTTCACGTTGGGGCCAGCCACTACTGGCACCCAAGACTCGCGTCGCCGAACCTGCGGCGATCAAAACTCGAGGTCCGCCGAGATCCAGAAGACAGCTCTACGGTGTACGCGAGAGTCGAAAACGACTGGATCACGTGCAAGGACTCCACTCACCCTGTTCAGCGCTCTAGATCCTACGCAATTCGCGTGGCTAACAGCCTTGTGGCCGCCGAGATGGCCGCGGTTCGACAGAAAGCCAAGGACGATGCGGACCGGAACCTCACAGAACGATTGAGAGATAGCGACGCGCGACTTCTGCAGCTCGGCGGAGCACGCCCGAGTGCCACCCGCAAGCACGACGAGTGGGAAGACGACGATCAGATCGAGGTGCCCCAGATGTCGCAATGGGAGCCATCTCATGACTGAGCAAATCCGAACCGCGCTCGAAGCGGTCCTCGAAGTTCGAATTCAGCACGCTCACTTCCTCCGTGCGGTGGATGAGCTGTTCAACGCGATGGTTTCCGTGCGACCAGGCGAGGTCGTCCTCGCGGTTGGGCCGTCGCGCGTGGGAAAGACCTCCGCGATTGCGGAGGCGCTGGAGCGCATATATGGACCGAGCGCCGAGCGTGGGTTGAATCGAATCCCCTACGTGCTCGTGGAAGCAGGCAACACGTCCGGTGGTGGCGCGTTCTCGACCAAGGCCTTCATGTGGGATGCCTGCAAGGCGATCAAGCATCCCTTCTACGGCAGTCCGACGCCAGACGATCCGCAAGGCGACAAGCTGCACCATCGAATCTACAGAACTCCTGAGAGCGTGCTGCGCAGTGCCTTTGAGCACGCAACATCCGCTATGGGGACCCAGTTCTTCGTGATCGACGAGGCCCAGCACTTCAAGTATGTCGCCGGACGTGGCCGCGCGGAGGCCGTCCTCAACTCCCTGAAGTGCCTTGCGAACACGACAGGCATGGTACTCGTGCTCGTGGGCTCCTACGAACTCCTCGACATGCTCTGCCTTGCCCCGCACATGATCGGCAGGCAGGTGACGATCGAGTTCCCCCGCTACCGAGCCGACCTCGCTCACGATCGCAAGGCATTCAGAGGCGTCTTGGCCGCGTGGAGCAAGCTTCTTCCTTTCGATCAACCCGCGACTTCTCTGCTGACTTGGACGAAGTTCCTCCACGAGCAGACGTTTGGATGCGTTGGCCTGCTGTCAGTCTGGCTGAGAGCGGCGTTAGCGTCGGCCCTCTCTGCCAACGAGTCGACTTTCACGCTCGCAGCTCTAAGCCGAACGCGTATGGCCTTCGGCTTCAAAGACGCCATCCAGCGCGAGATCGATCGCGGCGAGCAGCTCATCGGCGAGCTTCGCGGCGAGGTCGATCTTCCCGCTCCTGGCAGTGGTGGAAACCCGGTCGATCAATCTGGTTCCAACGGCGCTCAGCCACCGAGTCCAAGAAAGAAGAAGCCCTTCAAGCGCGAGTCCAAGCGGCACCCATTGGGAGGTCGAGCATGAGCCCGTTGTATCCACTGCCCATTCAAGGTGTGGGGACAGCTCGGATCGAAGCACTCTCGTCCTACCTCATGAGGCTTGCGCACATGCACAGCGTGAGCACTGCGCTCCTGATTCAGCACGTATGCGAAGCCGGTGGCGGCAGCCTTCCACCGTCCGCCATTCTGGCCGGGCCCATCTCTGCGGTCATCCGGCCCAACGCCACTACGGACGGTCTGGTGAAGACCTTGGCAATGGCAGGCCGAGAGCGCGCACAAGATCTTGAGTGCTTGACGATGCTCGCGATCAGCGACGCGCTCCATCGTGGCATGAAGACCTACAGCCAATATCTCCGGTGGTGTCCCGGCTGCTTTGCCGATCAGGTGAAAGCTGGTACGCCCAGCTACTTTCAGCTGGCGTGGCAGATCTCCCTGCTCGGCATCTGCTACGACCATGCCATGCGACTCCGCGATCGTTGCCCGCACTGTAACGGCCGGCAGGATGGGTATCGCCTCCGCCAAGACCTGGCACGTTGCGTCAAGTGCGACGGCCGACTCGACATGGTCTACACAACGGACCTCTCGACGGAAGCACCCATCAAGGACATCACGAATCTCGTCGAGCACATAGCCCAAGCCCCAGGGCCACCGGTTTCCTGCGGACGGCATCTCCTGTGTCGTCCGCACGCTGTTTGATGAAGCGTGGGCGAGAAACAGCGAAGAAGAGCTCTACCGAATCCTCCGGAGGGATGACTGTATCCGGTTCGCAGATCCCGATGAGCCGATCACGCTGCTCTCAGCATTGCGCCTCTCGCACCGTCTGCAGGTTCCTTTGATCGCGCTACTTCGGGGCGATCTCTCTGGATCGCCATTGCCCATTTTCGGAACCCACGATGAGGTGTTTCCGTCCCCTCTGGCGCCTCGACCGAGGCAGCGAATAGACGCGGCACGTGTTGAGCAAGCTGCCACCATCTATGCTGATGAGTCTAGAGATGTCCGCACATCCGTGTCACTGAAAGCATTAGGTCGGATGCTTTCAGTGTCGACGGGGGCGATCAGATACCGGTGTCCTACCGCCTCCGATCTGATCGTCTCAAGGCACCGCACGAAAGAACTCAACCGCATGCGCACCATGCGGCGCTCAGCCCGCTTAGCAGTCTCTAGATCGATCAGAAAGTGGGCTTTGACCGGTACCACCCCTTTGTCGCGTAAGGCCCTTCTCAAAGCTCTACGAAGGGCTACCGATCTTCCCAAACGCGTGCTCGTGGAAGAGATCGCGAGGCATTTCATGAGCCCACGCACATGTACCGTCGAGGCATCCCGATGAGCCATCTAGACGACGAAGACCTCGCCACCAAGCTCGAGCGCATCATGCTCCGTCGCCCTGCCTCGGTGGAGCTCAAACCGCTCAAGGACAGGGTTCTCTGGGCTATGTGTGCACTTGACGGAGAGGACATCTATATCGAGCCACACCATGTGCGCTGGCTCACTGGCCAGAGGGGCACGCTGGGCGAGATCAAGCAACTGATCCGAGAGTGCTGTGCGGAGCGACGCCTACGCAAGGGGACCTCCCTCATCTCTTCACCCGCTTACGACGAAGCGTTTGCAGTCCTACTTGATCACGCACGCGCCGCTATCGAAGCCGAGTTCAACGATCGTAATGATCAGTTGCTACAGGACGCTCGAGCATTGGTAGTAGCCCAAGACGAACTCGAGAAGGCTATACAAGTTCATGAGGACCGCGAAAAGGCAGCGGAAGATCTCAAGACAGCGCTTGCCAAAGAACTGAGAGATGGCCGTGACGAAAGGACTCGATTACAGGCACACGTCACCGAGAAGGATATCCAGCTCGCTTCGCTGGCGACGGAACTCAGCGATGCACAAGAACAGCTGATGGCATCGCGCGACGAGCTTGCAACGGAGAGGTCTCGTCTGGCGGAAGCTAGCGAGGAGATCCACCGTGTGGAGACCGAACTCGCGATTCGCGACGCGGCGATTGCCCGTGCCACGTCCAGCATAGACGAACAGTCCGCCTTGATCCGTGGCCTGCGCTCGGCGAACACGCGGCTCGACGGAGACCTGCGAGCTTCCACGAAGAGTCTTGATGTCGCGAGCAAGCGTGAGCGGCAGCAGGAGAAGGAGCGAATCAGGCTCGAGAGTAGTCTGTCGCAAGCAAACGCGAAGCTTGCTCGCGAGCGAAGCCAGAGTGCGAGCTATAGAGATCAGCTAAAGGCTGCGCAGCAGCAGACTACGGGCAGCCAGCGCGACGTTCGGAATCTCACACGCGAGCTCGCCATCAGCCAGAAGTCGCGTGAAGCGGACGCCGAGGCGCTGCAAGTCGCAAGGGTGCGATCTGAGGAACTACGTCGAGATCTACGACAGACGCGGGTCGATCTTCTCCGGGCGACTCGATCCCTTCAGCAGCGGCCCGGACAGCGTTAGCCGACATCGCGTCACGAAGAGGAAGATCTTGTACGCGAGTGCTCTTGGCAAAGCCACGCCATGGCACTCGGCAGCTAGGGCGGGGCCCACCAGCTCACTCTTTCGACTTCGTCTTCTCGGCGTCGCATCGATGCGAACAGCCAGAGAACTGACCGGCTATCGTCAAGAACGCTGACCGGCTTCGCCACAGAAGCTGACCGCACTTCCCATTAGAGGTGCCCAGCATTCAACTCCCCCGGGGGAAGTGCGAGGAATGCTAATGATAGCGTTCCGGGATTCCGATGACCACGAGCGCCGACGAATGACTGCTTACAGAGGCCGAATAAGCGAATCAGTGCAGCCTGTTCGACGCGCCTCGCCATTGCGCCGCGACGCAGGGGTGTCGAGCGCGTGGCCGTTCCAGTCTGACTTGCCTTCTGCGTATTTCGCAGGACGTGATCGCACGGTTCGGCGCGGGAGTTAGGAAGTTCAGTGGTCATGACCACGGCCGCAAGATGGCCTTATAGGCCGAACTGATGCACACGCGCTTTCACAGCGCTTCCGGAGGTTTCCTGCAGATGGCGCGGTGAGCGAGTCGACTAAGGACGCGCGGTGGACCGCAGCACAATTTCTCCACCTGAGGTGTCATCGGCCGCAAGATTCCATCCAGACTCGAGCGCCTTTAGCAGAGCCTCTTGATCTCTGATGTCGAGCACTCCGCTTACGCGCTGGTTTCCCGCGGTCGGGTCTGCAAGCCGAATTGGCTTCGAACCGTAGCGGTTGAGCTCCATGAGGACCTCGTCGAGCCTTCGATCACGGAACACGAGCTGGCCGGTTATCCACCCCCGGCCCGCTACGAGGTCCGCTGCTTGCGGTTCAGTCATTGCTCCGCGCGGATCAAAACGCAGTTGCTCGCCTGGTGAAAGACGCACGACCTGAGGTCCCGAGTCAGTGCCGACTTCGACCACGCCCTCGATAAGGACGACACGAACATGCTCGCCCTCAAGCGCGATCTGAAACTCCGTGCCGATGTCGCGCACGCGGCTGCCACGCGCCAGCGCAACAAACGAACGCCCCTCTTGCGCTACGTCAATGTTGACGCGACCGCGAAGAACGATGAGTTCCCGGATATCGCGATCCATTCGAACCGCAACTTCCGAGTCCGTGTCGAGCACGATCTTGGAGCCGTCTTCCAAGAGGTGCTCGCGGGGAGCGCCGATCGCGTTTGTGTAGTGCTTTGCCTCGGCGGGGATGTAGCGCGCGATTCCGAATGCGAGCATCAGCAGAGCAGCTGTCGCTAGCGCAATGCGAGCGGACCAGCCCCGTCGGATTCTTTGCTGCGCACGACTCGAACGTCGAACGATGACGTTGATGGTCACGTCGTCCTGTAGAAGCTTGGCCCCCTCATGTGCGTCAGCAACGGAAAGCCACGCTTCAAGATGCGACGGATCCTGAGCGCACCATGCCTCGAACCCTGCGCGGTCCGATGCCGAACAATCAGGTGCGAGCAGGCGCGCATACCAGGTCGCGGCAGCGTCATGGGTCGCATCGTCGGATGGGCGTGGGTAAGTCATCGACGCAGTGCTCCGTGAGCAGATGACCCGCTCTCGACATGGTGGCGCAGATCTCGCAGAGCACGCGAGATATGCTTCTCGACAGCTTTGACGGAGATTCCGCAATGCTGGGCGATCACCGGATACGTCCATCCGTTGAGGCGGCTGAGCAGATAGATCTCACGGGTACGTGCCGGCAGGTTCAGCAGCGTTCGGCGGACGAGCGCAATTCGCTCTCGATGGATGGCGTGGTGTTCAGGCGAATCCTCAGGCGCCGTCGCAGGCTCGGAAGCGCCGAACTCTCCCAGTCCCGCACTCACATCGTGGCTCGACGCCCTGCGCTGATGGTCACGAAACAGATTGAGCAGGATTCTGTAGACCAGCGGCGTCCACTCGTGAGGTGGACGATCGTGCCGATAGCGCATCAGGCGCAACAAAGCTTCCTGGACGAACTCCTTGGCATCGTCGAGCGAAGCCCCTAGGTTGACGACGAATCGCTGCAGCCCTTCGCGTCTTTCGACGACGAAACGATCGAACTCCGCCTCGCGGTATCGATCGTCGGGAATGCGGGGGGCACTCATCCCACGATCATAGGGCCAGATGACGGCGAGGCGCACATCGCCTGTGCAGGGTCGGCAATTCGAGTTTCGAGGTGATCCGGCCGGGCAGCCCAACGCCATCGCGAGCGCATGGACCCTCGCACTCGCTCGGGTCGGATAGCCAACGGATTCGGGAACAGCAGCGTGCATGCGGATCTAGAACGTTCGTCGGGGTGTTTCCCCTACGCCAGACGCCAAGTTTCAGAAGCGACGTGCCAGTCCGAGGGTCACGTAGCGCCCGACCGGATCGTCGGTGAGGGGGTTGTAGCCATAGCTTCCCGGCCGATAGTCCCTAGGTTGGCGGTTGAGGAGGTTGCTCACGCCGAACGACAGTCGCCAACCGGCCACGCCCGTATAGGCGGCATGACCGTTCAGGAGCGTGGATGCGGGATTACGGCATCGCCAGCGCGACGAGCTCGAGCTACCGCATGCGACGCGCTCGCCTTCGAAAAGCGCGACCGAGGACGATCCCCTGTAGCGCAGGTCTGCGGACAGGACCCAACGCTCGGTTGTCCATCTTAGCGTCGTCTTTGCCGACCAATCGGGAGCATCCGCGTACCCAGCGCGCTCAACCGCGACAGCTTGGGGCATGACGCGTGTTCTGTAGTCGAAGACATGATTGATGCCGACGACGAAGCTCAGCACGGCGTGAGATCTCGTCGGCTTGCTCCACTGCAGATCCGCGTCGACGCCTCGGGTGAGCGTATCGCCGAAGTTCACTCTGAAGGAACGAAGTCCTTCAAGCCGACCTTCGCCATCTCTGATCAGGAGGTCTTGGAACATGCCAGCGTTCTGGACGACATAGGCGGCCGGGAGCACGCCGATTTCGTCACGCCGCCTGGCTTGGTATACGTCGATGCCGGCGCTGAAGCCGGCACGCGGTTCCCAGATCGCTCCCAGGTGAGCGTTGACGGAGCGCTCCGCCCGGAGCGGCGGTCCGTCTGTGGGCCTTAGTTCAAGCAAGCATCTGGTTTCCGCGCCGTTGAGGTGCTGTGCGCAGGGTGGAGCGTTATGAGGCAGATCGAAATAGCCGTAGGTCGGCGTCACACCAGCGTTCCCGAGGTTTCGTTGCTCAAGGAGCGTCGGCACACGTCTTCCTCGCGCGGCGCCTGCGCGAAGGAGCACGCCTTGCGCGGGATTCCAGCGAAGCCCCAACGCGGGGGCGACTACGGCACCATGCTCCTGTACCTGCTCGATTCGTAGGCCTCCATCAGCTGCGATCGATTCGGACAACGGGATGTCCATCCTAGCGAAGAGGGCCGCGCTCGATCGTGAGTCGTCGATCGGACTCAAGGCCTCCAAGGCGATCAGATCTCCCGATACCAAGGAGGCGTCCGGCGAAAGATCAAGAGCGTCGTGCCTCAGATCGATACCCAAGTGAAAGCTCGCTGGGCTCGTAGCCCACGTATCGATCGAACGGGAGGCGATCGCCCGCACTCCCGCCGACCGCGTCGAGCCTCGATTGAGGATGGTTGGCGCCAAGATGCCCGCGATCTCTTGCGGGGCAGGCCGTGCGTCGAATCGGTAACCGAGCTCCGAAACCTCAATGAAGCCGAATCGATTCACGAGTCCGTGGATGCGGTCGCGGACAGCGCTGCGCTCGGCGTCGAAACCGAGATCCCACTCCCAAGTCCCGGTGTTGCCGATGATCCCGCCGTCGAGACGTATGAGCGAGGCATCGGTGGCCTGCCGGACTGGACCGACGTCCCAGAACGAATGACGAACGAGCTGTGACGCAGCGACATCGTCGTCAGTGGGGAGCAGCAGCGTTGCGCTCACGGGGGAAGACTGCTGCTCTTGGTGAGTTGCCGTCACGCGCATGCCGAGATAGGTGCTGGTCGATGCGCCTAACGGAGCAGAGATATACGTGCGGATCGACGCCGACTGGCGCTCGGCGCCGAGCGAGGTCGACTTCGCGCGATCTTCCCTGCAGGTGTTTTGCTCGTCGAGATCTCGGGGGGCACAACCGGCGCGCGACACGAGGGTCACGTTACCGTCCTCCTCGAGCACTCGATTGCCAGGAAATGAAAAGTAGCTTCGCGCATCGGGCAAGCCATCTCGACGTCGGTCCTGACTGTGCCACCCGCGGCGATAGCCGTGCAGGGGCTCGCGATCGACGAGGTCGAGCATGAGTAGAGCTTGGACGTCATGCCGTGTACGCCCGGATAGCACGGCGGTGACCTGACGCTGTTCAGCATCTCCTTCATCACTGCTGCCCAGCACCAGCCCTACCTCGCGGTACGCAACATCCTTGCGCAAACTGATGTCGATGACGCCTCCGATCGCATCGGCCCCATAAAGGGTACTTGCGCCTTCACGCAGGACGTCGATCCGTTCGATCATCGCGAGCGGGATCGAATCGACATCGGGAACACCGCCCGTACCATCTGCCGCAAGGCCATAGTTCGTCATGCGCCTTCCGTCCACCAGGAGCAGCGTTGCCTTTGCACCCAAGTTGCGCAAGGCAACCGACGCGGCCCCGGTTGCGCGGGTTCCGAACGACTCGCTTGTCCCTCCTGAGCCTTGAACAGGATGGCTCGTCACCTGGACGCCAGGGAGCGAGCGTAAGAGATCGAACAGACTGAGGTGGGTGCTAGCCTCTATGTCCTGGCGCGTGAGCGTGATGACGGGTATGGACGACTCCGATGCGACACGCAACAGAGGGCGGCTGTAAACGCTCACTGTCTCCAGTACGTGCGAGACGGCTGCTTCATCCCTTGGGCTTGAATCGTCGCGAGGTACCGGGCTCTGAGCGCGACGACGGGACGGTGCCTTGCGCAGGATCCACGTCGCCGCACCAGTCGATTCCGCCTGCAGCCCACTGTCCCTCAGAAGGATCTGCAGGGCGTCGCTCGCCGCGTGACGCCCCCTAATGGCAAGAGACGATTTGGACGCGACAAGATCGGGAGAGTAGAGGATCTGCGCCTTGCTGGTGATTGCCCACGCGTTGAGTGCGTCAGAAAGGCGGCCTGCCGGGACGTCGTAGTTCCTCTGAACATCGAGTGCGGCTGCATCAGCGCAGGATGCGGTCATGGCGAGAACGATCAGAATCCGCCGCATCGACCGACGCACGAATGCTTCGAAAGTCTCCACGTGCTCCGGACCCTCTTCGACCCGCGCTCCACACGTATGTACTACAACGCTGAGCCACAGGCACGCGTTGAGCGGCAATGCGGAGACAGTGTCCGTCGACAAAAAAGAACGGAAGCCCTCCGGGGGAGGGCTTCCGCGGGGGCTCCTGGAGGGCAAACCCCCTGGGCCGTCGACGGCTGCGGTGCCGTGGTCAGGACCGCAAAGTGTCCGCGACGCTTGGGGTCGTCGGGGACGACTGGGAGGACGTCGAACGGCAGGCATAGGCTGCCTCTCTCACATGGTTGCGAGAACTGGATGAGGGGAGGTGGTTACAGAATCAACTGTATGACTGAGCGCGAGCTTCCAGTCTTTTGGGTCGTTCCCGATCGTCGGCTACTGATGAAGTAGGGGTAGGGGATAGCCACGATCTGACGTTCTAGGAGTTGCCGGACAGGACAGAAGCAACGCGCCTCTGTATGCGACCGGTTGATCATCTGGAGTGCCGTCGATGGCGTCTTCCGTTCCACCGAGCGATCTGACCGGCAAGGCGCGCATTCGTCTTGCGGCAATGTCCCTATTCGGACGCAAAGGCTTCGACCAGACGTCCTTACGGTTGGTTGCGCAGCGCGCCAATGTGTCGATCGCTCTGATCGGGCACCACTTTGGAGACAAGACTTCTCTGTTCGGCGCGGTGTGCGACTGCGCGGCTGAGGAACTGGTTGGCGCGGCAGCGGACGGACTGCCGAGGGGTATCCCCCTCGCTCAAGCGAGCGCACAGCTCTTTGCAAGCCTGCATGAGGCTGTGGCGTCGATGGACGTCATCGGTCCCTTTGTGAGGCGGGCGTTGACGGACGCCGTCGCCAACTCGAAGCGATCCCACATCCTGAATGCGCTCGACGCGTCGCTCGCGCGCCTCTTCGAGTCGCGCATCGTCGCCGAAGGCGGCGCGGCTGATTCAGTGGATGCCGGCTGGTGGGCACGCCAGACGCGTACATTCTTCGTCGGAAGTGTCGTCACCGGGGACGCTCCAACGCAGATGCCGTCTTTTCACCCCACTCGTCTCACCGCCCTCTTCTACTCCTGGTACCGCACCGATGCCCAGTTGACCGCACGAGCAGCGGTTGCAGACTCTACCTAAAGTCACAGGATCGATACGGCCGAAAGCCGTATGCTGGCCCCGCGGATCCCACGCCCTCGGAGGAGGCCGGTATGCGAATGGTCCTGACCTACGGTACTGCGGGCCTACTGGCGTCGCTAGCTATCGGCGCTCGTGCTGCAGACGGAAAGTTCGACATCTCCAACAGTGGGCGACCCTTTCCACCGTTGGTGCTTGCCAACAGCCTTCGCGCCATCGACTACGCCGGGATCGAAGGGCACGAGAACCTTTCTGTCACGCTCGGCTCGTCGAGCTCGACGTTCAACAGGCCACTGACCTGCAGTGACCTGTCGACCAAAGGGCGATCAGCTCCCTACGAAGCTGTCGTTGTCCGCAATTCCGGTCTGAAGGATGCTGTCCTGAATCTTCGGCTCGGCGTGGCCGGGGATCCCCATCGCCCTTGCGGCGAGCAGACCGACACCATGATCGTGGTGTACAAGGACTTCTTCGAGCCCGCGTCGCCTCTGACCAACTGTCTTGCGATCAACGATGATGCGGTCACGACAGGCGATCGCTGCAGTACGCTGACCGGCCTTGAGTTGAGACCTGGGGAGCGTCGCGTCATCGTACTCACGACCTTCGAGTCGACGAACAAACTCGCCTCGACGCAGTCGCAGTACGAACTCTCTTTCAGCGGCTCCCTCCCGGTCACGCTCCTCCGATTCGCGATCGAGTGATCGTACGCTGACAAAGTGGGCTCGCACATCCCGTTGCCTGGCAGAGCTAGGACTTCGAAGCGGAAAATGCCTTCCGAATGACTGCACGCAACGTGCATTCGTACAGTAGGGAAGCCCGGTAGCACTTCGTTGAACCCTCCACGAGCCGGCGACAGACGCATGGGGTGTGTGTCGCGCGACTTGTGTATCCGTTGGAGGGGTTCATGAGTTACCACCGTCACACAGGGGGGCTGCTTCCACTCGCAGCCGCTCTTTCCGTCACACTCGTTTCAGGCATGGCCCATGTATCGGCCACACCCGTGCTCGGGGCGCATCCGACAGCCGCTGGCGTTCCGCCCGTCGTCACAAGCGCAACCGCCATCGACTCCAGGGGTCAAGGCAATGCGCCCACGCTCGCGACGAGCTCTGATCGCGCTCGCTACGTGATCATCTTCAAGCGTCCGGCGCTTGCTGCGTATCAAGGAGATCAGGTCGGCATCGCCAAGGCGCCTCGCGCAAAGACAGCGCAAGGTCGGGATCGACTTGACGCGAAATCGTCGGAGGCACGCGACTACGTCCAATGGGTTCGCGGTGAGCAGTCGTCCTTCATAAGCGAGGCGGAAGCTTCCCTTGGACGGTCGATCGAGGTCGTCGAACAGCTCCAACATGCGCTCAACGCCGTCGTCGTCGACATCACCGAAGCGGAGGCGGAGATCCTGCGTAGAAGCGATGAAGTGGAGAGCGTTGAACGAGAGCCCGACCTGAAGCTTCAGACCTATGGAAGTCCCCAGTTCATCGGTGCCACGACTCCGTGGACGGATACCGCTGCGCCGAACGGCATCGGCTACAAGGGCGAAGGAATCGTGATCGGCATCATTGACACAGGCGTGAATCCGCTCAGCCATTCCTTTCGAGCCACCGGAGACGACGGCTACACCCACACCAATCCGTTAGGTGAGGGCAACTACTTGGGACTCTGTGCTCTTGGCGAGGCGTTGAACGGCCTCTGCAACGGCAAGCTCATCGGCATGTACTCGCGCGTGAGCGAAGGCCGAGACTTGAACGGACATGGCTCGCACACGGCCAGTACGGCGGGAGGCGGCGTCAGCGATTCGTTGCAGGGTGGCGGAACCTTTCGCTTCAGCGGGGTCGCGCCCCATGCCAACCTCATCTCTTACAACGCGTGCCCACCCGCCGGCTGCAACACGCTCGGCATGATCGACCAGGCCGTCGCCGACGGCATCGTGGATGTCATCAACTACTCGATCGGCGGCGTCAACAGTGGGCCCTGGCTCGATGCATCGAGCCAAGCGTTTCTCAATGCCACGGCAGCTGGCATTTTCGTGGCGCAGTCGGCGGGCAACGATGGCCCCAATCGGTCGGGTGACGTGGATGGTGGCGATGGATTCGTCAACAGCTACGATCCATGGGTCACGACGGTCGCATCCACGACCCCGAATGCGCGCCCTGGATACACACTTACCGTGAGAGGTGTTCCTGGCCCCATCACCCTTGGTATGGGTGGCAATCCTCCGCCGACAGCGGCGCCGCCGCCGAACATTCCGTTGATCGAAAGCCCGTCATTCGCCAACGGTACGAATGACGGATGTGTGGACTATCCGGCGAATGCCTTTCGGCGCCCGCAGAGCGCCGACGGCGTTGGGGGTATCGCCGTGATCCACTTGGACGGCGAAACGAGTGCATGCCCGAGTGGACAGCGACGCACACGAGCTCTTGCCGCTGGCGCGGTGGCCGTCATCTTCGTCGACGTCACACGGCTTACGCTGGGCGCTTCGGACACGACGTATTCCTTGCTGATGTCCGAATGGACAACGATCCGCCAGACGCTCGGCAACGTCAGCGTCGCCGGCGACGCCACAGCGACCGTGAGTCCCCTTACGCCGGTGAGCAGACAGGGCGATCTCCTCAGCACGTTCAGCTCACGGGGACCGTCGCGTTGGGGAACCCTCAAGCCCGACATCAGTGCCCCCGGCGACGAAATCTTCGCCGCCATTTCGCCCGAATCGATCGACGGGTACTCAAGCGCCAACTCCCAAGCGACGTCCAACCTGTACGGTCTCAAGAGTGGCACCTCGATGGCGTCGCCACATATCGCAGGTGCCGCCGCACTCGTCCGTCAGGCGCACCCTGACTGGTCGCCGATGGAAGTGAAGTCGGCATTGATGACGACATCGCGCTCGGGCGTGCTGGTCGCGGACGGCGTCCCTGCCAACCCTTTGCATGTCGGAGCCGGTCGCGTAGACCTCACCCGTGCACTTCGGGCGGGCCTGCTCTTTGACGAGACCATTGAGAACTTTCGAAACGCCGATCCGTCCAACGGCGGCGACGAGAGTCAGCTCAATCTCGCGAGCTACTACCGACTCAGTTGCGTCGGTATGTGCACATTCCCTCGCACGGTGCGTAACGCGACGGGGAAGGCGCAGACATGGACTGTCAGCGTGAGCGGGCTACCGGAAGGAAGCTTCACGCTTCGAGAGAGAAGCCTGCGACTTGCGGCCAGGGGCGAGGCGAGCTTCACGCTGTCAATCGACGCCTCCCGTCTCACGCCTGATACATGGACGTTCGGGGAAGTGACTTTGACGCCCTCTGACGATTCGGTGCCGGAATCGCGGCTTCCGGTGGCGATTCGATCCGAGGCTGCAGTCATGACGGCTGATGCAGAGGTCGTCAACGAACTGGTCGTGCGAGGTACGCAGCTGCATCGCAACATCGTGATCAAGAACACGGGTGGTCCGCTACGTTGGCGCGTCGCCACCGATCGCATGCATGGCTACTTGGCGCAGCGCCCAGTGTTCGATAGCGAGGGAGAAAATGGCACCTACTACACCTACGACAACATGACTCTCGGCGCCACCGGCACGGAAATCGATTCCACAAACGCCCGAAACTTCTACGTGGCCGACTGGTTCGACGTGCTGGTTGAAGGTGTCCGCATCACTGATCTGCGTTACGACGGGTATGCCACGAGGACAGGGAGCCCGTTGCCGATAGCGGGCTTCGCCGATCAGTTTGCGTGGCGCATCTATGCTGACGACGCTGGCAGTCCAAATGGCTTTCCAGGCGGCGGCGCTGGAGCCTTGTTCCAGTATCCCGAGATGGCAGGAGGCGCTGGACCCGGCAGCCCCGGAATCAGCTTTCCGCCATCGGTGCTCGGTGAGGCCATCAGCGGGATGCGTCTCGATCTCGAAGACGCCGGCATAGGAGCGTTGGCAGTGCGGCCTGGTCGCTATTGGTTCAACGCAGCGCCGACGCTGTACGCACCGGGATCGTTCGTGGGTAAGACCCGCATAAGGTCCATTCCAGGCAAGGCGCCTTTGGGCAAGGTGACAGTTCCGAACAACCCGTTGGTTAGGGGAACGTGGTACGACCTGAGCACAATTCAAGGAACGATCGTAGGTTCTGCCGCTCCGATC
This sequence comes from Dokdonella aquatica, assembly GCF_051987395.1. Lineage (NCBI taxonomy): Bacteria > Pseudomonadati > Pseudomonadota > Gammaproteobacteria > Lysobacterales > Rhodanobacteraceae > Dokdonella > Dokdonella aquatica. Next base: position 1,035,355 of record NZ_CP197094.1, read on the forward strand.
ACTGTTGGAGCATCCGTGCCGTGCGGCGCCTCATGGTTGCGCTACGACAATACACGTGGAGGCACGGTGGCACATGGTGGGCAAGCGACACTGGGCCTCACGATCGACGCATCCGCACTCGAGCCAGGTCTTCATGCCGCGTACCTGTGCATTTCCAGCGACGGCACCGCTACCGAGTTCCTCAACAAATCTGCTAGCAACTTGTTGATACCGGTAAGAATAAAGGTGGTCGATCAGAAAGAGCTTACGGGCTTGGCTGTTGACCGCGCTGAGGCAACCCCTTCACCGGTTCTCGCAACCGAGAAGACACTGATCACAGTCGATGTGCTTCCCGCTACCAGCCCCGGCAGCAGCGGGATCGAAGTGAAGGCCGATTTGGCTCCGATAGGTGGCCGTGCCGCTCAGCCGTTGAACGATGAGGGTCTCTACGGTGACGAACGAGCCGGTGACGGACGCTTCTCGTTCTTGGCAACCGTCCAACCCGGCACGGCGAGCGGAAACAAGGCGCTGAAGGTGACTGTCAAGGATGCCCAAGGTCGGAGTGCAGGAGGCACGGTTACGCTGCGTGTCGGAGCCTCGGTTGCGCTTTCGGCGAGCGGAACGGCAACCCCCGAGATCGTGTATCTGCCTGGCGGACAAACCACGCTCACGGTCACGGTGACAGCCGCGACCGGTCCAGAGGCCACGAGCCACACGGTGACAGCCGATCTTTCGAGCCTTGGGCGCTCATCCAACGCAACCCTCGAGGCCGTGGAAGGCGAGCCGCTCATGTTCAACAGAAGCGTGACGTTGGGCGCCTCGGTCACTCCAGGGCCCAAGGCCGTACCGATCACCGTCCAGGACAGCACGGGACGTCGGTTCACGACCACAATTCTGATCTCTGTGGCACAACCGGGTGTCGACGCAATCTTCACCAGCGGGTTTGACGCCAATGGCGGGTAGATTGGAGCATTAACGAATCGGAGGGCGCGTCCAAGGGCGCGCCCTCCGAATCTCGCCTATTGCTCTGGCCCCTGTTCGCGAGGTTGCGGGAGCCATCGGAGCAGCCGGGGCTGTTGACGAGCGCCGATGGCGCTGCCCGGTGCCACCACTGAGGGCACGGCTTCCACCACCGCGATATCGCAACGTCCGTCGTCTGGCGCAGTCTCGACGTGCCAAGCTTCTGACTTCAGTACAAGGCATACGCTTACGAGCGCTTGCAACACCGACATCACGATGAAGGCTCAGAGCCTCGTTCCAAGACTCTGATACCACGCCATGCTCGCTTGCCTTGAGTCACCAGCACGCTCGGTGTGGGAACAACCGATGCCGCGATCTCGTAGGCCAAATCCCTTACCTGCGTGAGGCTTCCGATTCGATCGTAAGAATACTCACCGGGAGGCAGGGGGTAGACACTACCGTTCTTCCCGACGACCGTTTTGCTAAAGCCCCTCGAGCGCATGCGCTCGACGAGCACTTGCAGAGCGGTGGAATCGGCGTGAGGCGCGTCAATCCGCACCGTGAATGTTGGCATGTCATCCTCAGAATGCGTACTCGTTATCGACCCCACACGCAGCCGAGCAAACGAGCGTCAGTCGAGTTCAGCACGGCATAGACTTGGAGAGTTGCTCGACCGTCGACAGATTCTAGTGCTGCTTCCTCACAAGGACACCCGTAATTTTCACCGGCAAGCTCTCAGAATGCGAGAGCGACTGCGTTCTTCGGGAGCTTCTTTTTCGATGCGTAAAACCCCCTAGCGATAGAATGATGTACCGCAGCGATGGCTTACTCTGGCGAGGCGCTACCATGGCTACTAGATCGATTTCTTCGAAGAGCCAAACGGAAAAGCGAGGTTCTTCTCTGCGCGTCGATGCAGGGATACATCGTCGCTTGAAAGTCATCGCCGCCCTCAAGGGACGTCCCCTATACGATTTGACCAATGACGCGCTGGAGTACTATCTCGACGATCAGGAACGTCGGCTACTCGGCAAAAAAAGCCTGTCATCATCTCCATCATGAGCTGTCATCATCTGCCAAGTAGGTTAGCTAGCTCACTGATGAGGACTCGCGAACTTTTCAGTATGGCCCCACTGAGCAGTTGCGACCGCGGCTCTTGGCCATGTAAAGCGCCGCATCCGCTTCCGAGATCAGTGCCGTCACGTCATTCGCCGCTCGCGTCGGAAGGGTACTCGCGGCACCGACACTTACCGATATCCGTCCAAGAGGTGACTGCGGATGTTCAAAGTTCGCGTCGAAGACCCACTCTCGAATACGCTCCGCGACTCTTGCGGTCTCTTGAGGAGAAAGATTGGATAGCAACAGGACGAACTCCTCGCCACCGTACCGAGCAACCAAGTCCTTCTCGCGCGGCACCTCGCATCCTGCGAGTCGATGGGCAACCCGCTGAAGGCAAAGATCTCCTTCCGAGTGACCACGCGCATCGTTGTACTGTTTGAAGTGATCCACGTCCACGAAAAGGGCGCTGAGGTAGCAACCCGCCTCCGAGCACGTGGTCCACCTTGAATGCAACTCTTCAGTGAAGTGGCGACGGTTGGCCAATCCTGTCAGCGGATCGATGCGCGCAAGGCGTGCCATGCTGTCATGAGCACGGATCCATTCTGCTTGGCTCTGACCTTGGGCGATTTGCGTGAGAACGGAGCTTCCCGCATAAAGCGCAATTGCCAAGGCAGCCAGGATTGCTGCTACTCCAGGATCGCGGGGCGCCAGCGCGAACGCCATCACGATGCAAGCGGTAGGCATGAACGCTGGTACGAATAGCAGGGCAGCACGACGTGTGGTGCCACGTGCCAACGGCCTCTGCGCGTCGGTATCGGCTCGACCTTGCAAACTCGCGAGGATGTAGAGGACGACGGGTATAGTGCCCAGCATGAAGAGGAGCGATCCTGGTGGTGGCGCGATCTCGTCGATGATGATGTGATTCACGACGAGCGCCGAGAGCGCGTAGCTCACGAGGAGGATGGCAAGGTTCCGAGTGAAGCGCCGCTCCTCTTCGTTCGGCTGAAGATTCATGAAAACCCACGCGAGCAACGCAAGAATCCCGTTGACGAGGTCATGAAAGTGCGCAGCTCGATCTCCAGTCAGCGGACTGACCTGATCGCTCCCACCCAGCAGTTGGGGGTAATAGAAGAGCGTCGCAGTCGTCGCGAAAAGTATGGCCTGCCCGACATCGAAGAGACGGGTATGCGGCAGCACGGTTCGATCGCTGGTCCGCACGAGAGCAAAGAACCAGGGAATCGCCCTGAGGGCAAATATCAGGAGATACGGCAGAGCCAGCGATCCATTCGCTCCCGTGAGTTGGCTATAAGAGCTCGCGGCGTAGCCTGCGATCCACAGCGCGAAGCCTCCGGCGACGAGATACCAGCGCACGCGATACGCTCGGGATGCGGCGCGACCTCGGCTCCAAGCGAACGCCATGCCCACCGACAAGTTCAGGCTTATCCCCAGCGGCGTCACCCATGCGCGATCGCTGTAACCCCACGCGAGCAGCGCATGCATGCCAAGAGCCAGAATCGTAGCGGCGATCCAGAAGCGCGATTCGAGAGTCATGAGAGCAAAAGGCGAACGTGATTCATCAGATCGTGCAGTATTTGCGTCATTGCGGCGGTACGTGAATCACCATTCCGCGCCGTTCAGTAATCTGTGGCGAAGGACCTCCATTGATATGATCGGATTCCAAAGATCATTGAGTCGGCCACCCCCACACGTTGCTACATCGGATAGGAGCAAGTAATGGAGTGCGAGATCACATTGGCCATGCGCAGCTCGCCACCCGCTGCAGCGCAGCGCCCCTTGCATCTCGTCCACGTGTCCATGCACGTCACCCAGATGACGGATACGGTCGTGGTGGATCTAGACCTATCGTCATCGCGCTCGTCGCAGGGCAACGGAAGCGGCCCTGCAGGAGCCTCACCGCAGGAGGCGCTCTCCCACGCGGACCGGATCTGCGGCATCGAGTGTACCTTCTCCGCGCGCCTTCTTGATCCGGATAGGGAGACAGGAGCACAGACCATCGCCCTACTGAGTGTTGCTGCGTCAGGGCGGACCCGGTCGGCGCACGCGGTTCGGATTCGCTTCAACGCCGAGGAGTGGAGGCTGTATGTCATACGCGACATGCAGTGGGCTCCCGATTGGATCCTGATAGAGGTAGACAGCGTACCCGAGCGATGAGGTCGCACTTCTCATGCATCGCACTTCCTGCCGCCACTCACGGTCGAGAATCGCAAGGCTCCGAAAGAGGCCGGACTTGAGGAAGGCCGCGCCGATCCCTTGGGATCATCAAGGTTGCACGGGCAGCCGTTGAGCGCTCCAGTCGCTCGGCGAAGCGTTGCAGTTTTTCCACAAGCGCCTCAGAGCGCGCGATCCTCCCCCGCACGAACGTGGACTGTCCGCACGTTGTGCATACCAATGAGCATCCAGCGGATGTGATGCGAGCCTGGGTGGCCGACCAAAGCCCACACCGCGAACAGTAGTTGGGGAAAACTGCGGCGACGCGATTGTGGTAACGCTCGTTCATGGGGTCTCCATCACCGCGCCGCGTAACGAATAGCAGGGCAGCGCCATGACCAGTGGCACAGACCATACCCTAGTTGCGCACGGCGGGGGACTTCAACCAAGAGGTACGGACACGACGTTTCGCCCTAGCCATGAGGGCCGCTATAGTGTGCATGTCGAACTCGCCTGCGGCGAGCTGGCAGTCAAGAGGTTAGGTTTCCGCCGCAGTGGATGTTTCTCTCGTTGGGAAGCGCTGGCATGTCTCGCGGGATTCTACCGGGCAAGGACACGGGAACTCTCGGTAGTGCGAGCATCTCGGAAGGCGACGAGGTGCAACGCATCCTCGGGGAGGGCGCTATCCGCGTCGTTTTCCAACCCATCGTGGATCTCGTGGATGGGAGCCGCTTGGGCATGGAAGGACTCAGCCGGTTCGACTCCGGATGGCCCGAGCCGTTCGGTGGCTGGTTTTCGGCAGCGGTGAGATGGGGATTATCGCAGGACTTCGAACTGGCGTGCCTACACGCAATCGCGCGTGCTCGAGCTTCAGTACCCGCAGTGAACGGTTACACGTCGGTGAATATGTCACCGGATACCCTGATGCGTGTCGATCTGGAAGATCATCTACCTTGCGAGCATGCCCGCGAGTGGGTGTTGGAGATCACCGAGTACAGCGAAGTGCGGGACTACAAGGTGTTGGCAAGTCGGGTACGCGAACTCCAGCATGCGGGGTGGCGCATAGCGGTGGATGACGTGGGTGCAGGCTACTCTACGATACAACACGTGTTACGCATCGAGCCCGACATCCTGAAGCTCGACAGCTCTCTCACGCGCGATATCGACGCACAGCCGAGGCATCGCGAACTCGTGGCGGCCATCACCCGATTCGCATCCGACACAGGCGTGGCAGTCATTGCGGAAGGCATCGAGACCGAGGCCGAGAAGGCTACATTGATCCAACTGGGCATCCGCGCTGGGCAGGGTTTCTTGCTGGGGAGGCCCGCCGATCTTGGAGCATTGTGAACTGAGAGTTCGACGCTAAAGACGTTCAGAATCCAGGTTGAACAGGGGGCGAGCGTCTCGCATGCGAGCGGGGTTGAGCGGCACTGATAGCGAACCCCGGTCACGCCTCAACGTTCGACAGGCCGATCATTTCGCTTGGATTGCCACGCGAGCTTGATCGATAGAAGCTCGTAACGAGTGCCTGCGAAGAAGTCATGCATGTCGTTCCACACCATGAAACCCATGGTCTCTCGTTGCCTGTAGTGTGAAGGCACGACGTCGTGAGCGGTGACGTCGCCAGCTTCTGGTTTGAGCACCCCGAACCAAGCGAAGATCCCGTGCACGCCGCAATCAAAGAGCGTGATCGCGCGGACGCTACCATCATCATCGGACTCCGGTGCGCGCACGTGCGCGACCCTAGTTCGCATCATGATCTTCAGTCCGCCTCGCACGCCTGGGTCGCCATACCTACCCAAGCTTCGACGCCAAGCATCCGACGCAGCAACGTAGAAAGGAGTGCCTCGCCTGAGGGAGTCAGGCGAGGCCGGAAGAGCAGGAACTGGGGGAACTCTTCCGAGCGATCAGGCGATCGGCATCACTCCACCTTCAATCTAAGGCCATCCCTTCGGGCTCGCAAGATGGAACAAGGACGCCGCCCTCTCGTCAGGGGAGCGACGCGGGACGAACACAAGGTCCATCGAAGCCATGGGCGTGCAAGGGATCGCCGAGTCCGAGGTTGCGTAGATTGAACTCGAACGACGGAAGCAGGGTGTGGCGCACACCGGCTGTCACGACGTAACTGCCCTGGATGCTGTTGGCTCGCGCCTCGGCCCATGCAAAGCCGTCGCCATCGGTGACTGCCTCCAGGGAGACACCGCTCGAGATGTCATTCGAAAGGATGGCCGATGGTCCGGTCAGCGGTGCCAAGAAGTCCACCACGATGCCGGGAAGCGGCAGGCCCTCTGCGTCGCTTACGTGTACCAGAAGAACGCAGGAGAACAGACCATTGACCTCACCGAGCAAGCGCGGCTCACCTGTGACGATCGTGATGTCGTCCGGCAGGATGTTGCGCACCTGAAACGCTTGAGAGGGTACGCCCGGCACACTGGCCACAATCGAGTAGCTGCCGAGTTCCGCATTGGCTACTGCGGTTGCTGTTGCAGTCCCGTTCGTGTCTGTTGTCACCGGATTGGGCGCTATGACGGCACTCGCACCTGTGATAGGTGCAGTGAAAGTGACGTTGACGCCGGGTATGGGATCGCCCAGGGCGTCGACCACGGTCACAGAGATCTCGGGCGTAACCGGTGACTCTGGGAACGCGGTGTAAGGGCCAGGGTTGCCGGGGACGAGTCCCGCCGGCGTCTGCGTGAGGAGTTGAGACGCGAGTGCCACGTCGTCGAACGTGATCGATGACAGCAGGTTCGCGGAAAGTACTCCGCCCGGTTCGGCGAAGAGATGGATGAAGACGTTCCCGCTAACGCTCGCATTCGTCTCGTGCGTGAGCGTGATGCGATAGCGCGTGCCGCTCAACAGCGTGAGCGTGACGGGAGCGCCGGTGGCGGACGAGGCGACGCGGGAGGCCACCGTGTTGGACGTGGCCAACGCAACACCCACGTTACCCGAGGTCAGAACCCCTGCGCCCAACAGCACATTCGCATCCACGTCGACCGAAACTGTATAGCGGCGGTTGCCGATCCACGCGGCCCCGGTGTCCAGGTGGAAGCGCCCACTGTTGTTGAGAATGCCGGCGACGTTGATGCTGAGCAGTCCGTCGATGCGCGCTGCGCCTGCACCGATCGTCAACGTGGGCGGAAGAAGAAGTCCCGCAACGGCCACCGAGGTTCCCGACCAGGGACCACTTCCGATGGGTGCAGTGCCTGCCGTGTTGATCGTTCCATTGTTGGCAGGGTTGGAGAAGTCCCCGTTGGGTACAACGATGGGAGCCGCAACGGCGGTCAGTACCCAGCCCGCGAGCAGCAGACTTGCAAAGCAACTCAACCACCTGAGAGCCGCGCGTGTCCCTGTGACGGTGTCCGAAACGTTTGATGCGCCTGATAGAAAAGACATAGCGACGATTCCTTCCGACATGCAATCCCCACGTGCCGTGAGGGGACCTGTGGTACCTGTCAGGGGCAGGTCGAACGACTCAGCTGGCGCGAGCTCCGGCGGAACGTTCTGGCACAAGCCATACAAGCACTAAAAATGCTATGTGTACAAGTGGAAAGTAGCTTATCTAGTGGAGATCAACCGTTCAGACGACGAAGATTGGGATTTGCGGCGTGAGCAATGCCGCACCTTGCCGCGAGGAGGGTGATCAATCGTTAGGCCGGGATGATCAATTCATTCGTAAGAATGAACCGTTCAACATTTTCGGCTAGAAGAGCAAGGCGATCGTCCGGGAAGGTTTTCGATCGACGCCATGCCGCACGCGTACAACGTGGCGGAAGCGCGTGTCGGAACGATCGGTGCTCGCAACTCAAGAGATTCATGAGATCCAAGGCCGCAGAGGATTTCCGCCAGAGTGAAGCGCCGCCAGACAGAACGTGATAGTTGCTGTTTCGTGCAATCGGGGTGGTTCACATAGGATCCGCGATCCTATGAATGGGAAAGCCTTGCAAAGCGGATGTAGAGTGGACGGCGTACGATCGCCTGCCTTGCATGAGCAAGCCGTCGGGCGAACGTCCCCCAAGCTGCCCTCAATGCGGCGAGGCGATCGACTCGAGAAACTCGCGTTTTGCCTCGACATCACGGGTTTGAGTCAGATTGGCGGGCGACACGATGCCCCACCAAGCGATCATTGCGGCCGAGCACCGGTAGCGTCCGAACGGGCTTGCTATGGTGCGCGCTGCGTTCTCGGCATCCTCATCGTCGTAACAGGACTTCAAGTCAGCCGACACGAAGCGATCCACTGCTCCTTAGATCTGCCCATCTGTGACGGCGCGAATCACGATATCGCCATCAGTCAGCCCGCCGACGAGCTTCTGGTCGCTTCTCCGTGGCTGGCAACCCCTGTCGGCATCGCGTAGCGATCGCGGACTTGGCCCAGGACGTCGCGTTCCTCTCGAGGAAACGTAACGGGACGTCCCCGGATGGTGTGCAGCTATCTGAAACGGGCTCGCGCCCGCCGTTGCACGCGTGCGGTTCAGCGACGTGCCGCTTTACTCATGGTTCCTGCATTGAAGGACGCTGTCATGGCTCGTTCCTCCCGCTCGCGTTCGCAGAAGCTCATGACCGACCTTTTCTTCGCGGTGCCCTCGGTGGTTCTCCACCGCCTTGCTGCTATGGCCGCGCCCTCCGGCCGCTCGACACCTGAACAACAGCGTGAGCTTCGAAGGATGGTCGCCGAGAAAGGCCAAGCTTTCAGCCAGGCGTGGACCGCTATTGCATTTGAGTCCGCAAGGCAGTGGCAGTCGATGTGGTGGGGGAAGGCGCCCAACCCCGACGCGGTCCTCACGGCCGCACTAAAACCGGTACACGGGGCTGCCACCCGGAACGCGGCTCGACTGAAACGCCGTGCGTCGCGATGAACGTGCATGGAATGTGAGTGCATGAGACTCGTATCGGAGCGTCCGTATCGACGTCCCTCACGCTACGAGCTCCATGACATCAGGATTCGTAGACGTCAGCAGCATGGATCCCTCGACCGATGTCACCTACATCGCGCTGAGGCTCGAAGAGTGTGGTCGCGTAGGATTCTGGGTACGGTTGGGGCGCCACGTGAGGTTGATAGGCGTCGATGACGCTGGCGACGCGACCGGCTCGACCGTCAACGTGAGCTTCGAGCGCATCACAGATGTTCGAATCTACCTCAAGGGCAGTGGCTATGAAGCGCTCTTTGAAGAAGCGCTGCGTCGCGCCGCTTGGATGAGAGAATCAGGGTTGCCGACCGCGCCCCTTTTTTGATCGGATCGCGTGCGAGCTGGCTGCATCGGCGAAGGCGCATTGGCGAGCTTGATCAAGATGTCGGCGTGACAGGGAGCATCCGGCGCGCACCAACATGCGAGAGGCCTGCCGCGCAGCTGCTGGAGGTCTGCCATCCGGCGAGAGAGCGCGATGGCACGTTGTATGTCGACAGGATCGAGTGGCCACGCGGTTACCGGCTCTCCGAGAAGACAACGGCGAAACTCGTCGCAGCAATGCTGCGCCGAACCGTCGCGGCCGACACGCCATGGGTTGCCCCATGCACGCGGACGGGCGACGACAACGGCCCCGGCGGGCAGCCGCCAACCCGCGCGACGGGAGAGCTGAAGACGAGGCGGCAACGTCACGGACCGCGCGCTACGCTGCGCTGTGCGCCGCTGGCGCGCTGACACCCCAGCGCTTGCGCGTGACAAGCTGCCATCCTCGCCACGAAGCGAGCAGACGCGTCGCGGTCGCACCCGCGAGCACGATTAGCGCGCTGTAGTACACCCAGAGCAAGAACAGCACGAGTGAGCTGGCACCTCCGTACGGATTGGCGGCGTCGGTCGTGGCCAAGTAGGCGCCCAGCGCCCACTTGCCTGCTTCGAAGAGCGCCGCCGTGACCAGGCCGCCGGCGATGGCGCCCCGCCACGGGGGCACTCGGTCAGGCACGTATCGATAGAGGCAAGCGAAAGCGCCTCCAAGGACGATCAGCGTGACGGCTTCGTTGATCACGACCCAGACCGCACCTTCACGCGTGAGGATCGCGGCGAGGAGCGTGCTCACGACGAGCGCAGTAATCAGGAGGAACCCGATCACCGCGAGGATGCCCAGCGAAAAGACGCGGCGTCGCAGCCAAGTCACGACGGCGTTCGTGTCGGTGAGCTCATCACCCCATACCCGGTTGAGCGCTTCCTGCAGCTGGGCGAACGCGGTCGTGGCCGACAACAGCAGCGCACCGCCGGCAATGAGACCGGCCATGTTGAGCTTCAGGGACGATGCGTCGGCATTGTCGATGACCAGTTCGGCGGCGGCTTGGACTTGCGAACCGAACACGCTTCCGATCTGCTCTACCAAGCGCACTTCCTCACCCGGCGAGAGCTTGGTAATGGCCACGACGGCGAGCACCAGGATGGGTGCAAACGAGAGCGCGGTGTAGAACGCGATGGATGCCGCCAAGGTGAGAGGATCGGCCTTCCATGCATCGTCCAGAATCGTGCGAACGGTGTGTCGTGCGGGCATCAAGTTGTCCAGGCGTCATTGACCTGCAGAGCGTGTCGTCCGGGCTATGGCCGGAGGGTGAACGACGAAGGGGAATGATGCTGCCCGTTTGACCCACGCGTACGCGCCACCCTGTGCTGCGGCAGCAGCTTTGTCCGACGTCAGCGCGACGTCTCATCCTCGGAAGCATCGCGCTTGAAGAAGGAGACCTCTCCGTCGGGCTCGAGCAAGGCGAGCTCGACGTCCTCATACCGCCGAATGGCTTGAGAGCGCATGGCCTCGCGAAGATCATTCTCGGGCATGTTGTTGGCGAGCAAGGCGTCCTTGATGACCTTTCCCCGACGGATCAGTACGACGGGCCTTCCCTGCAGGAGCTTGTCCACCATGCTGCTGCGCGTGCTGAGGAAGGCCGAGAGGTAGTTCAAACCGATGAGGGTGGCGACGACGATGAGTCCGCCCTGTACCGATTCCTCGCCACCAGTCATCGAGTTGGACGCTGCCTCCGACAACAGCATCAGGACGATTACGTCGAAGGGCGTGAACTCGCCCACCGTTCGCTTGCCCGAGATCCTCATCATCACCAAAACGGCGATGTAGACGATGACACCTCGAAGCACCAGTTCCCACCACGGCAGTTGAAGCTCGAACATGGCTACGCCCTCTGCTGGCCAGTACCCCGACCCCATGCATGAAGAATCGACGGAACCTCGCCGGCGATCTCGCGTGCGAGGAACCCTAACGGGCCGTATCGCCGGGAAAGTTGCCGTCCTGCCTCACCGTGGCTCGCCACAGCCCAAGCCAAGGCGTCACGCGGCGACGCACCCCGCGCGAGGAACCCCGCAACCAGGCCGGCCAGAACATCGCCCGAGCCTGATGTTCCCAGTCCGACGCATCCAAGGGCGTAGCGAAGTGTGGGACCGTCTGGCGTGCCGACGAAGCTCGAGGTGCCCTTCAACACAAGAGCGAACCCTGTGCGCTGCGAGAACGCGTGCACGAGCTTGACGGGATCCGTGTCGAGGTTCTCCACCGGAATATCGAGCAGTGCCGCCATCTCGCCATGGTGCGGTGTGATGAGCGTCGACGTGTCATGAACATCGAGTTGCGTGCAGGCGCTGATCGCACCGGCGTCGAGCACCAAGGGCGCTGTTCGTACCGCGTGAATCTCGCTGACCAGGTGGCGGGTCGACGCGGTGGCGTCCATGCCACATCCGATCAGAATTGCATCGGCATGCCGTGCGGCCTGCAGCAGATCACGCGAGGCACGCGCGATGTGTCCGCCGCGCGACGGCAAACCCATCACCTTGGCTTCGGGAACGCTGAGCGCGAGATGCGGTGCAATAGGCGCACACGTCGCGATCTGGAGCTTACCGGCACCGGCACGGAGAGCGGCCACCCCGGCAAGCAGGACGGCGCCCGCGACCTCACGGGATCCTCCGATGACAAGCACGCGCCCTCTATCTTCCTTGCTGGCGATCCCCTCCACCGATGGCAGAGGGTGACGCCGCAGGAACGACGGCGTGAGCGCCGTCGGGCGCGAGCCGTCAGCGCGGCCCGGCGGGGGCATCGGGAGCTCGCGTGGCGCCCACGGCAGCAAGGTCCTCGGGCACCATGTTCGCGCGTACGAGCATCAGCGTCTGGGCATCCTCAGCCAACGCATACTCGGTAAACGCGCCGTTGGGCACGTCGCCCTCCCGGTCGATGGCAAGAATGGTCGCCTCATCCAAGCGCTCAAGGATGTAGCGAAAGCAATTCACGATGACCTGGTGCGCAACGATCATGACGCGCCGCCCGGCATGGTCGATCTTGATCTCGTCGTAGACGCTGCGAAGACGCAGGATCACGTCGCACCAGCTCTCGCCACCCGGCGGTCGGAAATAGAACTTTCCTACCGACTGGCGCTGGGCGGAGAGCTCGGGGAACGTGCTGCGGATGCCATGCGTCGTGTAGCGGTCAAGCACGCCGAATTCCTTCTCGCGCAGGCGCTCGTCGATGTGCACGCAGTCAGGAGCGATCCCAAGCGCATCGGCCATCGCGCGGCAGGTCTGCACGGATCGAACAAAGGGTGAGGTCATCAAGCGTTCGGGCCGTTCCTCAGGTGACTGCCGGGCCATCCACGCCGCCAACGCCTTGGCCTGTTCCATTCCGAGGTCCGACAACGGCACGTCGGCGTCGCGCGTGGCGAGGTCGATCAGCTCGAGCTTGGCGGCCTCGGCCGAGTCGCGAGCCACGTTTCCCGCGCTCTGCCCGTGGCGAACGATCCATAGACGCTGGGGTAAAGGGACGGGATGCATGGGCGAGGACGCTACCTGGTGTCGTGGAGGGCCAGACTACGAAGCGCGCAGTCATCCCGCCTGAAGCGGGCGCCCGATTTGCGAGGTGGGGCACGTCGCCCTTGGTACCTCTTGGGTCACGGGACCTGCACCGGACGGGCGAACAGGGATTCGCGTGCCGGGCCGTGGTAGCCGAAGTCTCTGGCCTCTTCACTCGCGAAAGCGTCCGCGTTCGCAACCGAACCTGCTTCAGCCTCGATGGATGCATCCTCTCTCCAGCGTCCGCCGCCCGACGCCTCCTCACGCCATTCCGGCGGATCCCGGTACCAGCGTGCCCCGTCGGCATCCCACGCCCAGAAGCGAGCCCACGAGGGCGCCTGATGCCAGTCGATCGAGTGATCCACGTGCACGGGTGCGGTGTCATCGCATGCGGGCGCCTTGGCCGGCACGAATGGACTGATGGGATCCGAGCAGTCGGAAGTCTCCTCGAGCGCCTGATCGAGGTTGTCCGATTCCCGTCGCTTGCGGGCCTCTCGCTCGGCCCGCGTTTCCTCGACGATCGCGTCAGGCGCTTCGTCGAGTCCGACATCCTTACGATCGCGCGTCGTCATGTCGTCCTCACAGCATCGTATCGCGCGCGTTCTCGGCACGCGCGGCGCCGATCGCGGTTTCGACCTTCTTGACCTCCTCCGGCGGCGGGAGCACGGCAGGGAATCCAAGCGACTGGATCCACAACTCCCGGCACCAGCCCTTGGTGTGATACAGGTGATGGTCCTCGTCCTTCTCCACCGCTTGGTGGGCCTGCTTGAGGATCTTGGCCGTCTCGCCTTGAGCGTGCTCGGCCACGTGGCCGATGAGCTCCCAGTTGGTATGGTCCTTCGTCTCGGCGAGGACCACGCACTCTGCAGCGACAAGCTCGGCGGCCGCCGGATCAGCCTTTGCCATCGCCGTCTGAATGGCTTTCACGAGCGACGCACCGTGATGGGCAACGATGTCGCGACCGGGGCTCTGGGTCTCCGTATCCAGGCCGAGCTGCTCGAACACGCGCGTCAACACCTGCTCGTGCGTCTTCGTCTCCTCGAGGTATTCGCCCCACTCCTTGCGCAGATCCTCATTCACTGCCGCCTGGATGGCCGCGGTGTAGATCTTGATACCGCCACGCTCGGTCTCGATGGCCTGATAAAGGAGCTCATGGACCTGGTCGGTGTTGTATTTGCGTTGCATGACGTCGTCTCCTGCTGGGCATGCCGCGCGTCCTTCGCAGACACCGCGGCGAGTCGGGCGATGGGTGGGAATCAGGATGCGGGGGAGAGGCGGACGAGAACCTCCGGCGACGGAAGCTCGGCAAGATCTTCCACGTGATCCAGAGCCAAGAACGCGTCGAACAACGCGAGGGCCGTGTCGTTCCACACAATCTCCTGCCTCTCGAATAACGCGTAGATGCAGGGCGAAGACCCCGCGCCGTGAGCGCAACGCTCGCAGTCCAGCCGCAACTTTTCGGTCAGCTCTACGAAGGTCGTGCTGTCGTGAATCACCGCTTTAAGCCAAGCCATGATGCATCTTCCGTTGAGGCCGCCGGCAACCATGCGCCATGGCACCTCACTGCCTGCTGAAGAGAGCGCCTAAATGTGCACAAAGTCCGGATGCTAGGAACGACGGCAGTGCTAGATCGGCAAGTGCGCACAACCGCGAGGTCTTCGGCTAGCGAGGATTAAGGTGTTCGCGCGCATACCACTGGTTGGCGCGATCTCGCGCCGTCATTCAGCACCGGAGGAGAATTCGGATGTCTCGCGAGGTCTTTCACATCGTCTATACCCAAGACGACGGCAAGTGGCACGTCAGCAAGGTCGGTGGCGACAATGTCAGTCGTCACGACACCAAAGAGGAAGCCGTGACGGCAGGTCGCAAGCACGCGCGCGAAATCCACGACGCGGGCGGCCTGTCTCAAGTGGTGGTGCACCGCGAGGACGGATCCTTCGAGACCGAACACACGTACGGTGATGATCCGCGGCGTACGCCAGGCTGACTTATGGGCCTCGCGACTTATGCCAAGAAGCGGAACTTCACGAAGACGCCCGAGCCGGCCACCGGTGGAAAGGAGGGCGGGCGGATCTTCGTAGTGCAGCTGCATCACGCGTCCTACCGACACTTCGACTTCCGGCTCGAGTTCGATGGCGTTCTCAAGAGCTGGGCGGTTCCGAAAGGCCCGAGCTTTGATCCCGCGGTGAAGCGGCTGGCAATGGAGGTGGAGGACCACCCCATCTCGTACGCCACGTTCGAGGGCGACATTCCGAAAGGAAACTACGGCGCGGGGCACGTCGACGTGTTCGACTCGGGCACGTGGGAGCCCGTGGGCAGCGTACGCGAAGGCCTGGCGAAGGCAGAGCTCAAGTTCACCCTCCACGGCGATGTGCTCCGCGGATCATGGTTTCTCGTTCGAACACGTAAGCAAGGTTCCAAACAGCAATGGCTGCTGATCAAGCATCGCGACGCCTACTCGGGCCCGCGCGACGCTGATGCCTTCGTCGACCCGAAGACCGATCGGCCGATCTCACTGGCGAAGCGAAAGAAGACGTGGCCCGAGGACAAGGCCTCGCAGCCGGCGATCGCCGATGTGAATCGAGCGGTGAGAGCGCCCGCCCACGGGAAGCGCGCCCCGCTTCGTGAACCGTTTTCACCCGAATTGTGCCAGTCCCTTGACGCATCCCCGCCCGGCGATGCGTGGCTGCATGAGGTGAAGTGGGACGGTTATCGGATCCTGGCCACTGTGGCGCGCGGCAAGGTGCGACTGTGGTCCCGCAACGGCATCGAGTGGACGGCCAAGCTCCCGGAGCTGGTGGAAGCCGTCGAGTCGCTTGGGTTCAAGAGCGCGCAGCTCGATGGCGAGATGGTAGTGCTGGATGGCGCCCGCGAGAGCTTCAATGCGTTGCAGGCGCGGCTGTCCGCCAAGTCAAAGGCGCCGGCCCTCTATGTGCTGTTCGATCTGCTGTATGTCGATGGCAAGAACCTGTGGGATGTGCGCCTTCTGGATCGCAAGACGTTGCTGGCGGACCGGCTGAAGAAGCGTACGCATGACCTGTTGCGCTACTCGGAGCATCAGATCGGCGGTGGCGCTGCGGTGTTCGCGCAAGCAGCTCGCAACGGCATGGAAGGTGTCGTCAGTAAACGCATCAACAGCTTGTATACCGGCTCTCGTAGTGGCGCGTGGGTGAAGGCCAAAGCGCGTCCGACGGACGAATTCGTCGTCGTGGGATTTACCAAGCCCAAGGGCGGCCGAGCAGGCATCGGTGCCCTGCTGCTGGCCGCGCCGGATGATGCCGGCGGACTCACCTACGTGGGACGCGTCGGCACGGGATTCAGCGATGCTCAGCTCAAGGAGCTGCGCGTCACGCTCGAGCAATCGAAAGTCGCCAAGCCACCCGCTGACATCGAGCGTATGGCCAAGGTTGATCGAAGGCTGGCCATCTGGGTGAAGCCTCGCCTGATCGCCGAAGTCTTCTACCAAGGCTACGGGGGGCAAGGCCTGCTGCGGCAAGTAGCCTTCAAGGCATTTCGGTCGGACAAGTCGATCAAGGACCTTTCCGATTTCGAAAAATCGGCCCCGTCTTCTAAGGCAAAGGCGAAGACGTCGGCGGAGCCGCGAGCTTCAGAGGAAGTGACGCTGACGCATCCCGAGCGCGTCGTGTTTTCCGAGCGCGGCATCACCAAGCAGCAGGTCGCGGACTACTACCGCGCAGCTGCGCCGTGGATCCTCAAGGAGCTCGATGGGAGACCGGTGTCCGTGCTTCGCTGTCCTGACGGCGTGGGCAAGGCATGCTTCTTTCAGAAGCATGTCGGCCGTGGCTGGGGCAAAAACGTGTACGGCATGACGGTGGGCAACGCATCGAGAGAGCACGACTACCTGTGCATCCAGGATGAGGCCGGGCTTCTCGAGTTGGTCCAGATGAACGTGCTCGAGTTCCACCCTTGGGGCTCACCAATGGGCGATCCCGATCACGCCAGTCGCATCGTCTTCGATCTCGATCCCGGCGCGGACGTGGCATGGTCGCGCATCGTCGCTGGGGCGCGCGAGGTGCGCGCACAGCTCGCGTCGGTAGGTTTGGAAGCCTTCGTGCGTACCTCGGGTGGCAAGGGACTGCACGTCGTCGTCCCTCTCAATCCACCGGCACCTTGGGACGCCGTGAAGCGCTTTGCACAAGGCGTGGCCAAAGCGCTCTCGACCATGCACCCGAACGAGTTCGTCGCGATCGCGGGCGAGGAAAACCGCAAGGACAAGATCTTCATCGACTGGTTGCGCAACGGCAGGGGCGCCACAAGTGTCGCCTCCTACTCCCTGCGTGCTCGCGAATCAGCTGGCGTGGCCATGCCCCTGACCTGGGCGGAACTGAGTCGGGTGAAATCGGCTGACGCATTCGATCTGTCCAGCGCCGTCGCCCGTCTCAAACGACGCAAGACCGATCCGTGGCACGACATCGATACGGTGTCTCAACAACTACCTGATCTCTGACCCCTCCTTGCATCGTCCCATCAACGGACGGCAGCCAGCTTTCAACCAGAGCACGCCATGCAACGCAAATTCAACATCGACAACGTCAACGAACTTCTCTGTCAGGCTCTCGAGACCGAGCGCGGAGGCATCAAGATTTGCGCGGCTGCGATCCAGGCTGCGGTCAACGAAGATTTGCGCAAGGAGTGGGAGGATTGCCTCTAAGAAACCACAACGCACGAGCAAGCGCACGCTCGTCTTCGAGCAGCTCGGCTTGGATAGCGAGACGCAAACCCCGGCCGCAAGATCGTCGCCGATCACGGCACCTCGCTCGGGAGGGCCATCGCGAGGGCGATCGCCGCAGGTGAACCCGAAGCGGCCGAACTGGTCGCTGCCGAATGCGTCGTGCTGGCCGAGACCAAGGATCACACGAACATGGGAGCTCATCGGCCACGTGGCCACGCACGCGCAAGGCCAGACGGCCAAGATCCTTAGCAGGCTCACGAGGCCGTCGAACAGGACGAGGACCACCACCGCTGTCACACCACGGGCTGGTGCTGGGAGTTGTGGATCCAGTCGCTCGGTTTTCCGGCCGTCCTGCCCCCGCCCGAAGAGGTGAAGAACGTCGAGACCGCCATCGGTGCGGCGCGCGTCGAGAATGCGCGCGACACCATGCTGTAGTCGCCAGCGAGATCAAGTGAAGCGGGGTGTGGGTCATTCCACGCCCTGTTTTGATGCCTCTCTCCGCATCGTCCCGGCCGGCACAGTTGGTCGTCAATGTCGTGATGTCGTCAACGCTCGTTTCACCGATCGGCTCAGGATCAACGTGGCGGCATCGCGATCGATCAGCTGCTGGAGTGCCCGCTTGTTTCGTAGCGAGGTCTTCGACGCCGTAGCGTCGGCGGCCACCCTCACTTCAAAATCTCGGCTCTTGCCATCGACGGTGGTGCTTACTCGCCGTCTTGTGCAATCCGGACGACCCGGCGTCAGTCATGTCCGCCGTCGCGAGACTCGCATAGACCGCGCTGGATTCTCACAGCGTGGCCTTCACCAAAGGCATGACGTTCGCGTCGGTCGGTACCGATCCGCAGAATAGGGGCGCCGTCCTTCGGATGGCGCTCGACGCTCATGAGGAAGCCGTTGGACGTTCGCCGCTCGCGGTGATGCTCCACGGGGCAGAGTCGTGGGAGAACACTCAGGTACGACTGACGAAGTGTGAGGACGCCGAGAAGTAATATTAGAGTGCGTAAGGCGAGATGCCGAGCGATGAGGTCGCATTCTCGATAGATCGGAAAGGCGGGAAGCGTCCTCCCCGTCCCTCGGTTCGTACCTGATCAGTCAGGTACTACAGACTTCAGTTGCCGCCGTTGCGCTGCTGATCGGCGTTCTTGCCGGGCGTCGGCTGCGGGTCGCTCTTGGGCGTTCCTGTGCCGTTGTCCTTCGGATCCTGTTGCATCGGATCCTGCGGCTGGCCTTGGCCAGACTGATTTTGATTTCCCATGACGATCTCCGTTGATACCGACGACTTGTCGGTCAACGACTATCGCGCCCTAGCATGTGAACACCAGAAGGGTGTTGCATCCTTCCTGTCGTATCTACACCGCGCAGCTGAGCCAGGCAAAAAGGCAAGCACGATGGCGACCGATGTAGTCGGATACACTCTCTGGCGTCCGGCAGTCTCCGCAGTCGCTCAGAGCGAGTAAGGCAACCACCATGAATGTTGCAGCGGTTCGTTTTACCCTCACCCTGACAGCTTTGTGCGCCGGTCCTGTTGCAGCTGAGGATCAACCCAAGGCGAAGACGCATCAGGTTGAGAGGCTGATGGACGAGATGTTGGTCGCGGCGAACGCGCACGATACCGATCGTTTCATGGCTGTGTACTCCAACACGCCTTCGCTTGTGGTGACCTTCGACGATATGACGATGCGAGGCTGGAAGAAGGTTCGCGACCAGCAACTGGAATGGTGGAACGGCGGCAATTCGGACGCGGTGTACCGAATGCGCTCCGCTCCGCAGATCACCCCCATCAGCACGGACGTCGTCGCGACATTGCAATGGATGGACGTGACGAGTACCGGCCCCGACGGCGAGAAAGGGGCGGTGCAGGTCGTCTCGACATCGATCTGGCACAAGTTGCCCGAGGGCTGGCGCATCGTGGTCGCGCACGAGTCGCTGATCCGCTGATCACTGACCTCCTTTCTGCGAAAGCTGGCAGCGGTCCGTGGGACCTCTGCGTTACCCCGGCAGCAGGATGGCCTCCATCAACTCGTGTTTCGAAGAGCATGTCGCTCAGGTGCGGGTGTCAATGCCGGCAGCTTGTTCAACATCGAACGCCGTAGCCCACCACAGTACGCTTTCCTTTTCCGCCACGACGTCGAACGTGGTGTTGTCGATCAAAGTCCCGCGCACGTACCTGGCAACGCCGTGATGGCCGTCGGCGGTGTAGTAGACGAGCTGTCCGTCGCGCGGCTGGACATCAGCGAGCATATGGCGCTGGCGCATGCGGCTTCCCCAAGTGGCGATTCCTGCCTTTATCAGAGCGGGCGCCAAGGACTTCGTCAACGGTCATCAAGCTCGGATGTTAGGGGATTGTTACGCCGCTGCTCAGGGTTCATCCGTCAAGGTACTTGCGTCCGCGCCGGGTCGTAGATCGGAGGAACATTCGTGATTGCGACCGCAGCGATCGTTCTCATCTTGTTGAACGTCGCACACGGCATTTACGTGCTCGTCAGAGACCCACACGCTAGTGCTCGAACCATGACCATCTTCATGGTACGCATGACGATATCGATCCTTGCCATGCTCGCAGTCGCCGCAGCGATTGCGACGGGCACGCTTGAGGCACCTTTCGTCGAGTAGGTGTCGAGCGGCGCATGCTGGCGCTCACAGTCACGCGGATCCGCTTCTCCTACGATCATCTCCGTCGTGACGGCATCCCATGAGCGCAAGAACTTGCAGATCCCTGTCCGCAGACGTCCATGCGTCCTTCGAGCTGGACGAGCTCGGACAGGATCCGCACGAGCTCATCTCTCAGTTGCACCGTGCGTTGGAGGTCCAGAGAGTCATCCCGTCGCCGGCGTGATATGCGTTGTACGGGCTACTCGCTCCGAGTGCAAATATTTAGTCAACTGACCACGCATCGTCGTCCACGCTAACCACACATTGTCGTCGAGGCTGACCTCGCATCGCCGTTGACGCTGACCACATGAGGGCGAGGATTCACCGACGCTCCATAGGACGCCTGTGAATGCACGCACGACCGTGCCGGCCCTTCCGCTCATCGGTGGGCAACGGTTGCGGTGACGAGGAATACTCTTCTCCAAGAACGCGGCATGGGAGACTCGATCATGCGCCAGACCATCACGTACTCGGGGACGGGCTCTTTCCGCAATCGCAACAACGCGTGCGTCACGGCCAAATTCGCACTGAGAGGCAAGGCGGGCATCGACAACGTGACGATCAACGATCAGAACGGCTCGGCCGTGATTACCTTCGAGGGCGATCCTTTCGTCGTGCAGTCTGCCTTGGCGACTCCTCGCACTACCATCTATTTCGTGCGTGTCGAGCCTCTAGCCGCTCCCGTGGAGGACGTTATCGCCACCGCGAAGTCGGCCTTAGCCTCCATCGGTCCCCTCCACGGTATCGAGGTCGATGACGAGCTCGCTGGTCATGCTCTGACCTTCGAGTACGCGGGCGAGCCGGATGCTCGGATGATCGAACGATCGCTCAACCATGTTGGGCTCGCCATGCGCGCCATGGACGTGCTCTGAGATCACACCTATCAACCGTGCATGCCCAAGCCCTCGATCGCAGGCGCGTCGAGCACGTTCGCATGCAGTTCGGACGGTGAATGGTGATGAATCGACGAGTCGACTGGATCTCCCTGGACGCCGCGCACGATGGCATCACGCACGTGATCGCCCTGATCAGCGGGCGTCTCGAAGCCGTGGCTCTAGCGCACCAGAAGACTGAATTGCGAATGGCACGGGATGCGCGGGTTGCACAACGGGGATGTCTAGACCACGTCGCTGTGAATCCAGCCGTGCCGCGGGAGCGAGCCGCTATGGCAGTGGGGCAGATCGAGGGGGAGCGGTACCCGACCCATTGCCCTTAGCATGTGAGACAGCTGCACTAACCTGCAGTGTCGGGAGGTCTTCAGCACGCCCGGCCGCGCCAATCTGAGAGTTCTTCGTCATGCTCCGGTCCGCTGAGCCGGGAGTTCTTCAGCCTGCCCGGCCGCGGCGATCTGAGAGTTCTTCATCACGCCCCGGCGACCCTATAGGATCTCGCTGCAAGCAGCACACAAGGGGATCACGTACGTGAACGCCTGATCAGCGAGCGTCTCGAGGCCGCGGGTGAGGCTGACCAGCTGGCTGAGCAGCATGGGCCGTCGACGTCGTCGGTGGTCCGAGCGAACGCTCCGGCCATGCTCGCGCGATGCGTGAGAGCACCGCAGTCCAGTTGATGCCGCCGCCGTCCTTGCCCAGACGTACGAGCACGAGGCGCTTGCCGCGATCGAGAAGGATGCGCTGGCCGAAGTGGCCATTCGCGTAGATGTCCGGCTCCGCACCGTCGCTGCGGTCGGCGCCCCACCACAGGCGACGATGGAATCCGTCGGGCAGGCGATTCGGCGAACCAGGCGGCGGCGGTGTCAGGCTCGCGAGCACCCAGGCCTGCGGCACCACCTCGTGTCCGTCGACGTGGCCGAGGTCGAGGTAAAGCTGGCCGAACCGCGCGAGATCGATCGCACGCGCGACGAAGCCGCTCTCGGTCTTCTCGAGGCCGTCGCCCTCTCGGTCGATCACCCATGCCGCGTCGTGGCGCGCGCCCATCGGTCGCCACAAGCGTTCCTCCGTGTAGCGTGCGAGCGTCATCGCGGGATCGCGACGACGCAAGGCCTGCTCGAGCGCGTAGCCGAGCAGCAGCGGGCTCAGTTCCTCGGCTTCGAATGTCGCGCCGGGTGTGCGCTCGACTTCAAGATCGCGCAGCATCGCGCGCACGTCGGTCGTGTAGTACATGCGCGGCTGCTCCTTCCACGGGGCGTTGCCGCGCCGGTAGCGGAAACCGCTGGTGTTGTCGGCGAGCTGCTCGAGCGTGATCGCCGCGACGGCCGGCGTGTCGTGCAGCGGTACGTAGTCGCCCACCGCATCGCCGAGCGCCAGCACGCCGCCGGCTTCGGCGATGCCGACGAGCGCCGACAGCACCGACTTGGACATCGAGAAGCTCTTGAATAGCGCGTCGCGGCGATGGCCGTGGTAGTAGCGCTCGTCGACGAGACGTCCGTCCTCGAGGATCAGGAATGCCGTCGTGCCGTGCGAAGCGAGGAACGCGTCGAGTCCGGCCTGGTCCTCGATGCGTCCGCCCGCCGCGGCGAACGGCGCCGCGGCGATCCAGTTCCGATCAAGGGGAGCAGCCTCGTCGCGTGCCTGCGGCGATGCGGCGACCGCGCGTGTCGGCAGGTGCCGGTGGTCCTCGACATCAATGCCCTGCAGCCAGACCAGCCGACCGACGTAGGTCTGGCATCCGGTCAGGCAGGACACGCCCAGCATCACGGCTAGGCTGAGCTTGCGCAAGGACACGACCTTTCCCCTGTCGAGAGCGTCGCCACGACAGTAGGGGCATTTTCTGACAGTGTCAATATTGCTATCGTAGCGGAGTGGCGCCACGCATCCCGAACCTCGAGGAACACCTGCTCGTCACCGCGGCCGAACTGATCGGCAAGCGCGGCGTCGAGGCGTTGTCATTGCGTGAACTCGGCCGGCTCGCCGGTGTGTCGCGCGGTGCGCCGTACTACTACTTCGCGGACAAGCGCGAACTCGTCGCGCGCATCGGCGAGCTCGGTTTCCGCCGCATGGGCGCGCGCATCGATGCGGCGTCGCGCAGCGAATCCGGAGTCGCAGGCCAGCTGCACGCCGGGTTGCGCGCCTACGTGCAGTTCGCGCTCGATGAAGGCGATTTCTTCGACCTCATGTTCGCGAGCGTGCTCGAACGTTCGACGCCCGCCGGCGATGGCGACGCGGGGTTCGCCTACTCGAGCACCGCTGCGCGCGACGCGTTCGCGATCCTGGCGCGCGGCATCGAGGAGGCGCAGCGTACCGGCCAGCTGCGTGGAGGCGATCCGCTGCTGCTCGTCAACGCATTGTGGGCGTACGCGCACGGCGTCGCCGTGCTCGCGCGTGGCCGCCACCTCAAGCATGGCGGCGGTGTCGATGCAGTGTTCGACGTGGGTCTCGCGGCACTGATCAAGTCCCACGTCATCGCAGAAGGCTGACTTGCGAGCGATGCGGAGGATCGACAGTTGTTCGACGATCCTGCTCGGTCAAATACCGGTAAAGGACTGGCACAACTTCATCGACGCCCCCGCGCTCGCTGACGCGATACTCGATCGCATCATCCATAGCAACGTCAAGATTGATCTGCATGGCGACTTGATGCGTCGACTCAAGAAGAGTGGTCAGTAGGCTGGCGACGGTGGTCAGAGCTGCTGACGGTGGGTCAGCAGCTCTGGCGAGCGTGGTCAACTTCTACAGCGACATCGGTCATCAGCTTGGTGTTTTGCACTCCGAGCCCTCCGCCGATCGAGCAGTCCGAGGTAGTCGGTCGAGCATTACGTGTGCTCAAGCGAGCCGTAGCGAAAGGGCGTTTGACGGACTCTCGAATCGTGACAGGTGATTACTTGGCGGAGATGGTAGCTACCAACGATTCTCGCCATGGCGCTCTAAACGCCCCTGTACTGCCTGATAGCTGAGCGTCAATCGATCGAGAAGTGCTGCAGCTCTATCGGCACGAAGCCGACGGACGTACCCGCGCCCGAATCTTCGTGGCAGCCAGCAGCGGCATGCGGCATGCGGGATGCGGGATGCGGGATGCGGAAATGCTTCGACTTTGTGCTCGACATGATCGGTCTCCCATCCGATCGCGATAGGCCATGCTACAGCGATGCCTAACGCCAGTGCAGGTGCGCACCTTCCGTCAGGTGGATCTCTGAAAGTCGCTCCGCGCGAGCTCAAGGAAACCGTCGCGCGCGACTTCGAGACGAGCGATCAGGACGGCCAAGCGCCCCATCTGCTTCTCGACGTCCTGAGGATCCTCGGCGCAGGCATCGAAGATCGACCAGGCCTTTGCGTGCGCTGCCATGAGGTGCACGCCGACACCGGTCAGCCCCAACAGATCCTTGTATTGCTCGAGCTGCTTCGGCGGCAGAACGATGATGGCGTCGACCGTCAGGTTGTGCGGCGGGCCCAGCGAGTAGAAGAAGTATTGCTGCTGTTCCGTACCGCCGTCGATCAAGTCGTCTCGGAGCTTGATGAGGCCGTCGAGCCAGGCAGTGGTGACTCGCGCGAGAGCGCGGTGCCCGTTCGCATCGACGATCGCTTGGCGCTTCTTGGCGTCGAGGCGCTCAAGCGCCGCCTGCATCAACCAGGCACCGACTCGCCAGCACGCCGACCAGAACATTTCCATCGAAGGCCTCCGCGCGGTGACAGGGCAGCTGCGAGATCCTACGCCGGGGTTAGACATCTCCCAAACCTAGCCACGGCGATCATCTCGCGACGTCGCGCGTGCACCCGTGCAAGTTACGCAGGCACGCCGAGTTCAGCGCATTCGTACGTGTGGAGCGGTTGCACCGCCCACGAGTGGCAGGAAAAAATGCCCCGGACCAGCCGGGGCACTTCGTGCTGCATGGGTGTTCGGGTCAGTCGACGGAGAACGATTGGCAGGTGGGAGAGGTAGAGGGTAAGGGTACGAATGTCCGTCCATCGACCCGCCGTAGTCAACGAGGCGTGCGCGTCACACGATGCCGATGGTGACTGCCTCGACCGTGCGCGGTCTGTCGGTGTCGACTTCCTTCG
The DNA here is from genome assembly GCF_051987395.1 of Dokdonella aquatica. Classification (NCBI taxonomy): domain Bacteria; kingdom Pseudomonadati; phylum Pseudomonadota; class Gammaproteobacteria; order Lysobacterales; family Rhodanobacteraceae; genus Dokdonella; species Dokdonella aquatica. The sequence continues at coordinate 1,060,572 of NZ_CP197094.1, forward strand.
TCGGCCTGATCCAGACGGACATGTCTTCGGGCACCACACGTCCGTTCCAGAACGTGGCAAAGGCTGCATCAGCGGCGTCGCGACCCGTCGCCACTCTGACGAATCCCGCCAGATCGGCCTTCCGCGTGGGATCGAACAGGTACCACTGGCCATCGAGGTACGCCTCGAACACGGCGTGGAAATCCGGCGGCTCGAGTCCGAGCGCGTAGACGCTCACGAAGCGTGCCGGGATCCCGAGCGAACGGCAGAACGTGATCCCCACATGCGCGAAGTCGCGACACACACCTTGGCGGTCGGCCAGGGTGTCGACGGCCGTCGTATGCGTGGTGCTCGTGCCGCTCTGGTACACGATGTGATCGTAGATCCAGTTGGCGATGGCCGTGACACGCGTGTGGCCAGTGAACGCGCCGAAGGTCTTGCGCGCGAACGTCGCCAATCGATCAGCCTCGCAGTAGCGACTCGGCAACAGGTAGGGCAGCACGTCGACCGGGAGTTCCTGCAGCGGCGTTTCCCTTACAAGCGCAGGGTCGTGCTCCTGAGGCCAGAGGTTCACGCTAGCGCGATAGGCGATTCGCAGTGGACCAGGCTGGAGGATCGTACGATCCCACCGTGTTCCGTTCGTAGGGTCGCTGAGGAGTTGCGCGGCAGCGCTGATGGGGAGCTCGAGCGACTCATGCTCGATCCACTGCTGGGGCGTGACGGCAGGCCGAATGTTGAACACCGCTATCGACGGTTGCTCCACGATGTAGCTCAGCGAACAACCGACCTCGTAGCGCATGCGAGTTCTCCGTCAGGGCGGCGAAGCCTGCACGCTCGAACCTGACGGCGGAATGACCCCTACGGTCGACGTCGACGCTCCAAGAGTTTGGTTCAGCGTCGCCCGCAGTTTCGAGGGCATCAAGGCTGGTGACCGCGGCGACACCTCAACTCGTCGTCAGCTCCACATCGAACGCCGTTGCCCACCAGAGCACGCTTTCCTCTCCGGTCACGACGTCAAGAGTGGTGTTGTCGATGAGCGTGCCGCGGACGTATCGGGCAACTCCATGGTGTCCATCGGCGGTGTAGTAGACGAGCTGTCCGTCGCGCGGTTGCGCCTCAGCGAGGTTGTGTCGTGATCGCATGATGGTTCCCCTGTTTCTGTGATGCCTCTATGCGCTGGGCTGACCGACCCGTTCCAAACCGGGGATGTGCAGCTCGTTCGAGCCGTGAGGCCTTGCCACCTCAAGCCGGCCGCACCCGGGCGTGCGCTGGGCGCTCGTACGCGGAGACGCCTTCCGAAACACTGCTGGCCGTTGGAAGTTGATACGTACGATTGTACGCTATCCACCCGTCAGCCCGTCCAGCCGCTGCCATGCGCGACGTCCTCAACCCCTACGGCCAGCTGGCTCTCGTAGAGCCGGCCTTCGACTGCGCATCGCGAGCCCGTGAGCTCAAGGAGCCTGGACCCTTCACGCCAGAGCAGCGCCGGAAGCTCGTCCAGGACACCTACTGGCTGCTTCGCGCGGTCTCGAGCGTCATCGAGTGGGGACCACTGCTGCCGGGAGGCAAGCGCAGGCCTGGTCGACCACTGGACAGTCGCGACGAAAGCTTCGAGTCCTGCTTCCTACCGTGGTACGAGAAGGAGAAGGCTGTGCTGCGCGTGATCATCGCCGAGCGCGCCTTACGCGTCGGCTACCCAGAGCGCAGGGAACCCGGCTTCAGGGCCGCCTCGCTCCACCAGCAGGTCGCTGGGCGCTAGGAAGACCTACGCATGTTCTTACAGACGCTCGAAGTGCGCTTCGGCCGGCTCCGGCTGCGCAAGCCGATGATGGGAGCGCCATGAGGGCTCGATCGCGGTGTCCCCGTGAAAGGTGAGACACTGGCGGGCTTCGCCGCCGTCGCGGCATTCACTGCACATCTCATGGCTGATACGCCTTACCTCGTCGGATTCGACATGCCCGGCGCAGCGTCGGACCCTGCCCACGAAACAATACTCGTCGCGCTCCTCGATCGAATCCCAACCCTGGCTTGGCAGCAGACGTTCCTGAGGCACGCCGAGCGATTCGTTGCCGAGCATCGACTCGCCGACGTGCGCTTGATCGGAAAGCACATCCATCTCGTAGGGCCAGCAGGGCGACTCCGCACGTCGGCTGCGGCCGTCCAGCGATTGGTTGAGTCCTCCACGCTCGACACCCTCAAGGCGCTGCATCAAGAAGTGGATGACGAGCTCCAGACACACGACGTTCGTGTCGCGGAGATCGCCGCGGTATCCCAGGTTCCCGACCTGCCGAAGATCCTCGCGGAGGTATGCGCGATCACAGGCATGCGCTTCTCGGCCGTCGCACGCGTGACGGAGAACCGGTGGACGACATGCGCGGTGAACGACCTACTCGATTTCGGGTTGCGCCCCGGTCAAGACCTGATCCTCGAGACCACGATCTGCCGAGAACTGCGGGCCGGTCAAACCACGAGCTTCGGTGAAGCCAGCAAGGATCCGGTGTACTCCAGGCACCACGCCCCACAGATCTACGGCTTCGAGAGTCACATCTCGGTGCCGCTCAATCTCGCTGACGGCACATTGTTCGGCACGCTGTGCGTGCTTGATCCCAAGCCTGCCCAGCTCGGCGCCGACGTGCTCGCCCGTGTCGAGTCGCTCGCGGCAAGCATCGCGTCGCACCTTCATCTCCAATCCGGCGGCCAGCATTAGCCCCGCGTCAGGGCCGGCGGTCAAAGCTTGTGGAATCCTGAACGGCCGGCGTGTGCACCGTCACAACACCGGCTTTGCTCATCATTCGTTTGGCGCGTGCGTGCGAAATCTCCGTCACCACACCACGAGGATTCGGCGATGAGCTTCGACGACTTCGGACGCGCTATCGAGCACGCGGATCAGGCCAGCGAAGAGATGCTCGGCATACCCGTAGTCGACGAAGCCTTGGCCGCATCTGCAATGCAGGACGCTCGTCGGGCGTGGGCCGTGCAGCTTGCTGATTCAGTCGGTATGCGTCGGCGGATTTCCCGCTTCCGCTACGGGTACACGTACGGCGCCAGTGGCCTTCCGCAGGCCAGCAAGGCCATGACGATGCGCCAACGAGCGCGTCAGATCGTAGGAAGCGCGGCTATCGTGCAGTAGTCCTCACGCGCCGGATCGACAGGTCGAGAGAGGGCCGTCTACCGAAGCGCGTGTGACATCCACGACGAGTCGCAACGCGACGACTCACATCAACCCGACTGCATCCATCACGTTTGGTATCCCGGACGCTTCCGCATGCAGCACTTCTTGTACTTCTTTCCGCTGCCGCACGCGCAGAGCGCGTTGACGGCCTGCTTTCGCGGCGAGGGAATGCTAGGGGTGTCAATCGCGCGGTTCTGAGCACGCATCGCTCTCCACCAGCGAACCACCTTCTCCAGCTCCGCTGACGGCGTCCAGGGCTGGTCCAGTAAAAGTGCGGCGCGAAGCTCCCCTGAGCGATCGACCCATGCGCCGAACCACTTGTCCGCCCGGCACTCGTACTTGTTGAGCGCGCATTGGTCTCTAAGTCCTCGCTGTCCGATGTCGTCATCTGCGTGGCCGACTTGGACTGTCAAACCTTGGCGCTCGTCGCCTAGTCTGAAGCTACATAGGCTGCCCTGTTCATCACTGCGGGCCGCCGACTTCACGAGAAGCCGGTCGACGGTCTCGGCGGTGTGTGATCCCATCGACAGCAGCTCAAACCCAAGTTCGAGCGCCGCAGCGTTGTCAGAGTGTTCAAGTGTGCCAATCAGATGCTCGAATGGCCTGTTTCGGAACCTCGTGAGGATGCCTGGTGGTGTATCCGGGCCTTGCAAACCCATCCTGCGAACCATCATGGCCGCTTCGAGGCCGGCGCCAATGTCGTCACCCAGCTGGATGAAATTAACGCCAGGTGGCAGAACCAGATTCTGGCTGAGGTGGTAGGACAAGACCGTCAGTTCATGGCCAGACGATATACGGTCGAAAAGAGCGGCTCGCTGCTTGACGTAGGCGAGCAAGCGTAGTGGCGTGCGCAGCATCTCGGTCATCGCGTCGAGCAGGAAGACATCCATCACGAACGGCTCGCGAATGATGTCGGTCGTCGTCGGTTGAAGCATGGATCGCGTTTGGAAGCTCAGCGAGGGGTAGTGGTCGGCGACGACGCAGAATGGAAAGATCTCCTTGATCGGAACCCGAGGCTGCAGCGTGCTTTCGTCGTCCAGCACCAATGCGACGTCACCCGCCACGAGGTGCGCAGCGCAACTCAACGCTTGCGCGTAGCCGTCTCGCACAGCTGCCTTGAAGTCGCTCTTCAGACGATCGCTGTCTCCCTTGCGTGCGCCAATAGTGAGCCCTTTGGACTTGGCTTGGAGGACGATGCAGCGGTCGCCATACACGACGAGCACATCGACTTCGTCAACGATGGTCTTGCCCTGTTTGAGTTTGACGTTGGCGTGCACGTTCTCCGCGCCGAACACGCGCTGCAGCAAAGTAACCGACAGGCCTTCGGTGGACGCGCCGCGGTGCTCGCAGGCGGTGCTTTCGTAATCCGTGTCACGCATCCAGAAGATCGGAGACTCGTATAGGGATTGGTTGAGCGCGGCCGGATCGAGAATGAGGAAACTGTCCTCACCCAACGGTACGAGCGGTAACGCCGCCGCTTCGTTGTAGTCGTCCATGGCTCGGAAGCGCTCGTTGCGCGACTTGAGCTCGAACGCACCGAACACCGCCCCCACAACGGCCGGATCCAACCCCGTACTTTCGGCGATGCGCGCTGGCCTCACCACGAACGCGGGCAGCAAGTTCGTGGGATCGCGCGATTCAGCGTGAAGGTGCGTCGCCTCTGCAACTTGCACATGCAGCGCAGCGTGAATCGCCCCCAGGATCCTTGCGGCTTGGTCAATCGAGAACCCTTTGTTCGCCACAAGCCATTCGCGGTCTCGCTCATAGCGTTGCGGGGCGAAATCAAGAAACTGGTAGTGATAGGCCGACGGAGGCCCGTAGAAGATTGCCTCGCGCAGCACGTCTCCTTGCGAGGGATGCTGGACACTCCCCCTCGTCATGAATCGAATGGCCGTCATGATGGGAGCGTTAAGCGCCTCGTGCGCTTCCTCCATGAGGCAGCAGGCCTCCGCGGCGTACGACTTCAGCGTATTCCCGTCGATGGGTTCGAGGTTGATAGGTTGCTGGACCAGCAGCCCGAGCAGGACCACCGCTTCGGTCCTCAGCAATCGCTCGCGCGAATAGGTGGACTCAAGCGCATCTGCGTCGACCGAGTCGGCCAACGACAGTGTGTTGTCGCGCCAGTAGAGGTACGCGAGAGCATGTGCGAACCCTGGTCTCGCGCAAAGTAGGCGGAGAGCCTGGAACACCTCCCCGTCGGAACGGACCAGCTTGACTTGCTCCACCACGCTGTTGGCCTCCAGTTGGAGACTGGTGCCATCGCCTCACGGTACGGCCCCATGTCGCTGATGTCGCGCCTTAGTGCCCCGGACAAGTATGGTGCCTGTGAAGGCTATGTGCCGGATGCGCGACGCCGTCGTCGGTCCAGCGCTTATCGCACCAAGCAGTCCTTCGGAGAGTGGTTTCGTCGAGAGCTTCCGTTGGAAGCTGCGCGAAGAGCTCCATAGCCAGCCAGCTGACGCACGCGAGGCGCTGCGCGACGGCTCTCAACGGAATTTCACTTGATGAGGAGCGACTGCTCCTTCGTTCCCGAGGCGATCGCTTCCGCGAACCATGCGGGCTGACGCCCACGACCACTCCATTCCTGGTGAGGCGACTTCGGATTCCGGTACTTCTTCGGGACGGCAGCCTTGGATCGGCGCCCGGCGGCTCGCGCTCGTGTCTTGGTGCCCAGCACCTCATCGACCGTGAGCCCCTCCTTTTCGATCATGGCGAAGACCTTCTCCCGAAGCACGTCCAGCGTTTGCTTCTGCAGCTCAGCCTGGCGCTGCTCCAGCTGCGAGCGCAACGCAGCGAGCTCTTTGGCGGAAAGCTTGTTCAGTGAGATGGGCAAGACAATTACTCCGAAGGCGTGGGATCACGGGAAAAGCGGCCAATCTATGCTTTCCACTTGCACTCAAGACTACTGAATTCGCGAGTGCGCGCTGGACGCGTTGACGCTAGCCGCCTGCGCCACCATCTGTCGCAGCTGAGGCGCGAAAGCATAAACATCAATCCGATCATAATCTTGCGAACACTCAAGGTGCGTCGAGAGGTCAATCAAGATGAGGGGCCGCGGCCAAACTATGCTTTCATGGCAATCATAGGTTGGCCAAAGCGGCCAACCTATGCTTTCCCGCACAGGCCCACCGCGCCCCTGCTCGATCATGGGCCCACCAGGATTCGAACCTGGAACCAAGGGATTATGAGTCCCCTGCTCTAACCGTTGAGCTATAGGCCCGTAGCGGGTTTGCGGGCTGATGCGAGGGGCTTCGGCGCAGTTGCGGTGCAATCGCGCCTTGCCTGCGACCGCCCCCGCGTTGGCCGACCTGCGGCGCGCAGTGTACCGTCCCGCCCCCGAGTGGGCACGCGCGACGTAGGCACGTCACCCACGCATGCAGTTGCCACGGCCGTATGCGACGACGCAAATCCATCCGGCGCTGCAGGCCGGGCCTGCATCGAACGACGACGCATGCCATCGGGACTCGATACCGCGACGCCGCGGAACCTTTCCGTTGACGGGTCAACGCCTCGGGCGTAGGTTGGTCCCTCTTCTACCGCGCACGTCACGGCGACGCTCCCCCTGTCGGGGATCGCCTCCGTCCTGGGCCGCAATGGCCAGCGCGTCCACGGGTAGCCGAGATGCACCATGCCGGGTTTCACCGGCCTACCGGACCATGACCATGTCATTCGTCGACGTCCCCGGCCTGGCGCCGGCGATGCGCCTGCGCGTCACGAGCGCGCGACCGGGCGGCTTCGTCGTCCGGGTCACATGTCGCAGCCATTGGCCGTGCTGACCGATGCGGTCCACGTCCGAGGCGACGAGGTCGCCGACGACGGAAGCTGCCTTTCCGTCACGATCGAGCGCGAGGGAGCAGCGGGCTTCAGGGTCTCGGTCGGCCGCCACCATGCAGCGCTCGCACCGGCGGAGCCCACGATCGCCGATCGCGTGAGCGTCAGCTTCACGACATCCTCGGATGCGGACCACTTCTTCCGCGGATGGCCGTACCACGCTCTCGTCATGGAGGCGCTGGCATCACCGTCGTGGGCAGCGTCCTCACCGGCATGAAGCGTGCGACGACGGGTCAGCCTCCGGAATCCCGCAACGGCGTGCACCGACCCGTGACCGCGGCCCACAGGACGTGGGCACGCAACGTGGTGACGAGCCGCGACGCGGCAATCGCGGCCCGCATGGGCTCCGCCGTGGAGATCGTGAAGCAGGGACGCGCGCTCGATGAGCTGATCGCCAGCTTCATCGAACGAGGTGGCGCTATCGGCGCATTCGACGCCGCGGTACAGACCTTCGGTCACCATCTCGAGGCCTTGAGACCCCATCTCGTCGCGCTCGCGGAACTGCGTCGCAATCCGGTTCGGTAGATCCGCATCACACGACGATGGTCGTGCCGATGGCGGAAGTGCCACGTGCCGGGTACGGCACCGCTGCTGGCACGTGAACCGCCCCGTCCCACTCGCAAGGAGAGCACCTTGGCATCGCCCGAAGACCGATCGTTGCGTGTGCGGTCCGATCAACTCGCCGCGAGGATCGACATCGTCGATTCGGTGATCGCGACGCAGCAGGATGCGACGCTGACCAGCCAGCAGACGAAAGTCGTGCTGATGGCCGCGATGGTGGCCCTCTACGACGCGCATCCGGACAAGGCGCGACTGCACGCGTCGTTCCAGTGCGCCTGGAATGTCGCGCGCGGTGCGCTCGGGGTTCCGGACATGCCGGACGAGAACAACGAGGAGGCGCTGTCGCTGGTGCGCCAGCTGAGCGGCGCCTTGCGCAAGATGATCCTCTGACGCCGCACGCGCCCCGCGGAACGACCGCCAAGGGACTCGGCGACACCGACTGCGGTGTTCCACGCGACGACCGCTTCCGGAGCAGCCTCGGAAACCATGGGTGCCCTTCTTCCGCAGGTCTGATGCCATGCGTGGACGCGACGCTCGCGGCGCCCTACGATGCGCGACCTCCCAAGGCATCCCTCGGCCATGAGCCCCAGAATCTACGGGACGCCTTCCACGAGTGCCCTTGCGTCATTCGAAGTCGACGAGCTCGGCCCCGATCCGCGCGCCATCCTCGCCGGGGTGCATCCTGCGCTCGTCGCCACGCGCACCTCACCGTCACCGGCCGGCTTCGCCTGGTACGGACTGGGCGCGCCCGCCCTGCCCGGCGTCCAGCAGGCCGCGGTCGTCGGCAGGGCGCTGTGCGTGCTGCAGAGTGCTGCGGCAGCAGGCGACCTGGTCGATTTCCGGATCGTGACGGGGGCCTACCTCACCGATCTCGCACGTCCTGTCGAGTAGCGGCTCCTGCGCGGCCCGGGACGGAGGCTCGCCTTCTCGGACGGGAGCATGATCCCCTGCATCCCCGACGCGCCGCAGGCGGGAGCAAGCTTCCCCACGGTCGTCCGCCATCACACCGTCGGCGCCGTCATCGTCATATCGGCGCTCAGCGCCCGTTTCGCATTGCCGTTGCCTACTTCGTGGACAAGGAGGGCTGCGGACATGGCGATGTACTTCGTGGCATACGATGCACACGCCGAGCGGGACGATGCGCGCATCAAGGCCGCGCTCGCGCCGCTCGGCATCCCGATCCTGAAGTCGACGTGGCTGGTCGAGTACAAGGGTTCGGCGGCGCAACTGTGCGAGGCGCTCAGCGCGCGCCTGCAGTCGCGCGACGCGCTGGCGATCATGCAGATCGTGCCGAATGCGGACTGGTCGGTCTTCAACGAGGCCAAGGGCGCGCACGCGTGGCTGCGCAGCCGCATCCACTTGTGACACGCCCGACGCGCTCAGCGAAGGTCCGGGAAGTCGTCGCCGCAGTCTGATGCGGCGATGGCGGCGGTCCACTCGCGCCACCATGCGGCGGGCTGGTCGAGCGGCGTCGACAGCGTGATCGGCACGAGCCTGACCTCGCCGTTCCACGGCAGCGCGTCGACGCAATAGGTACGCAACACGCGCTCGCCGGCGAGCGTGATGCCGCCGAGGCGCTCGAAGTGCTCGACGACGGCGGGCTCGAACGGCGTGGTGACCATGATGCTGCCGGTGTGCGGATGGGCGGGCACGACACCGCCCTGCCCCATGCCGCCCTGGGCGTTGCGCGCGAACGTCGCCGTATGCAGCGTATCCGCCGCGAGCACGAGACCGAATTCGCCACGCGCATGCAGCGCGCCGGCTTCGGTCGCGAGTCTGGGCAGCAGGTCGCGCATCGCGAGACCGGCTTCGCGCCAGGGTTGCGTCGCGACGGCGAGGTGGATCGCGAACACCGGCAGCAGGATCGTTGCGCAGGCACGCAGCGCACGTGTGCGTGTGGCGTACGCGAACGGCAGGAACAACGCGATCGCGAGCCAGGCGCCGGTCACGTAGAACAGGCGCGCGCCGAAGCCGGTGGTCTCGACGCCGGTGAAGTGCACGACGATCGCCGCGGCAGTTCCCATCGCGGCACCGAGGGGCAGCAGCCACGCGCGCACGAAACGGCCGGCCTGCCACGCGACCATGGCGCCGGTCGCGAGCACACCGAGGACGGCCGCGGCGAGCACGCCGGCCCAGGCACCGAACGGCTGCGCGAGCACGGGTGCGAAGCCGGCGAGGCGCTGCGTGACGATGCCCAAGTCGAAGGCCTGCAGGGGAGCGTGTACCTCGTAAACCTGCACCGCGTGGCCGAACAGATGCCGGCGCAGCATGAAGTAGGCGACGAGCATCGCGAGTGAAGGCAGCACGTCTCGCAGCTCGCGCAGGATGGGACCCATCCACGCGCGCCGTCCTGGCGCCGCGGGTGCAGGCATCGCAACGAGCGCGACGACGAGCATGAGCCCCGGCGTGAGGATCGCGGGTTCCTTCGAGGTCAGCGCGAACGCGAGTGCGAGCAGGCTCGCGAGATGTGCGCCGTCGAAGACGCGATCTCGCGCGAGATGGCGCTCGCACGCGACCAGCATGCCGGCGAGCGCGAGCTGGTCGAAGCGCGCGGCGATCCAGACGCTGGCCTCGGGCGCGAGCGGGTAGAGCCAGAACGCGGCGGCCGCGAACCATGCGACGGGCGGCGTGCGTTCCGCGCCGACGATGCGGCGCACGATGCGCAGCACGAGCCAGCCGTTGAACAGGTGCAGAAGCGCGTTGCCGAGTCGCCATCCGGCCGGTTCGTAGCCCGCGTGCAGTGCGCTCACGATCCAGCTGGCGAGGCCCATGGGGCGGTAGAAGCCGTTCTGCAGGCCCTCGGCCTGCGTGAAGGCGCCGAACAGGTAGCCCAGCGCACGCCCCTCGCCGAGCACGCGATGCGCGTGGTGGACGAGGCTGACGTCGTCACCGAGGAAGCCGCCGCTCCACGTGCCCGCACACAGCGCGAGCATCACCGCGGCAGAAAAAAGGGCGGCCGTGGTGGCCGCCCTTGTATGTCGTTCGCGATCCATCGCGTCGTGGCTCGCGCGTTATTCGAGGTCGAGGAACGAGCGCAGCTGCTCCGAACGGCTCGGGTGGCGCAGCTTGCGCAGCGCCTTGGCCTCGATCTGGCGGATGCGCTCGCGCGTGACATCGAACTGCTTGCCAACTTCCTCGAGGGTGTGGTCGGTGTTCATGTCGATGCCGAAGCGCATGCGCAGCACCTTGGCCTCGCGCGGCGTGAGGCCGCCGAGCACGTCGCGCACGGTCTCCATGAGGCCGATGTTCGTCGAGGACTCGATCGGCGAGACGATCGAGATGTCCTCGATGAAGTCGCCGAGGTGCGAATCCTCGTCGTCGCCGATCGGCGTCTCCATCGAGATCGGCTCCTTGGCGATCTTGAGCACCTTGCGGATCTTGTCCTCGGGCATCTCCATCTTGACGGCGAGCTCTTCCGGCGTCGGCTCCCGACCCATCTCCTGCAGCATCTGGCGGCTGATGCGGTTGAGCTTGTTGATCGTCTCGATCATGTGCACGGGGATGCGGATCGTGCGCGCCTGGTCGGCGATCGAACGCGTGATCGCCTGGCGGATCCACCACGTGGCGTAGGTCGAGAACTTGTAGCCGCGGCGGTATTCGAACTTGTCGACCGCCTTCATGAGGCCGATGTTGCCTTCCTGGATGAGGTCGAGGAACTGCAGGCCGCGGTTCGTGTACTTCTTGGCGATCGAGATCACGAGGCGCAGGTTGGCCTCGACCATCTCCTTCTTCGCGCGGCGGGCCTTGGCCTCGCCGATCGACATCGCGCGGTTGATCTCCTTGATGTCGGCGACCGACAGGTACAGCGTGTTCTCGATCGAGACGAGCTTGTTCTGCTCGCCGACCAGCGCGTCGCGGTGCGTCTTGACGGCCGGCGACCACTTCTGGCGCTTGCGCGCGAGTTCCTCGGCCCACTCGAGATTGGTCTCGTTGGACGGGAACATCTTGAGGAAGTCCTTGCGCGGCATCTTCGCCTGCTTGATGCAGACGTCCATGATCAGGCGCTCGTGGTGGCGGATATTGCTCACCACCTCGCGCAGCTTGCGCACGAGGCCGTCGATGAGGATCGCCGGCAGCTTGAGCTTGAGGAACTCCTCGGCCATCGTGTCGCGCAGCTTCTGCGTCTTGCGGTCGGCGATGCCGTGCTTCTCGGCGGCCTTCTGGAACTTCACGTAGCCCTGGCGCAGCTCGTCGACGCGGCGCGCGACCTCGACCGGGTCGGGACCCGTGTCGACGGTGGTGCTTTCCTCGTCACCGCTCTCCTCGTCCTCGTCGGCCTCGGCCTCGTCGTCGCTGGCGGCCGCCGGCTCGGGTACCGCGACCACGGGCTCCTCGAGGTCGGCGAAGCCCGCGATGACCTCGGACATGCGCTTCTTGCCCTCGCTGACCTGGTCGTACTCCTCGACCAGCAGCTGGATCGACCACGGGAAGCTCGCGAGCGCGGACTGGACCTGGTTGAGGCCTTCCTCGATGCGCTTGGCGATCGCGATCTCACCCTCGCGCGTGAGCAGCTCGACCGTGCCCATCTCGCGCATGTACATGCGCACGGGGTCGGTCGTGCGGCCGACCTCGGCGTCGACGGCCGACAGCACGGCCACGGCCTCTTCGGTCGCGGTCTCGTCGTCGCTCGATGCCGTGGCGGTGGCGCGCAGGGTCTCCGTATCGGGTGCGATCTCGTGCACCTCGATGCCCATGTCGTTGATCATGCCGATGATGTCTTCGATCTGTTCGGGATCGACGATGTCGTCGGGCAGGTGATCATTCACCTCGGCATAGGTCAGGTAACCCTGCTCCTTGCCCTTGGTGATGAGCATCTTGATATCGGTGGTCTGCTGCTCCTGGATGTGCTCGCTTGCCATGAAGATTCCGCTGTTACCTTAAGCAAAGACTCGGAAGTATAGGAGCCGCGTCAAGGGCATCCCAAACCGTTGATTTGAAAGGATTCAAACGTTTTCAGCCGCTGTCGCGGCGAGGCGTGGTGCGCGGACCGTTCAGGCGGGCGCGACGCGCAGGTGGAACGTGACGGGGCCGTCGTTGACGAGGCTGACCTTCATGTGGGTACGGAAGCGCCCGGTTTCCACCCGCGGGTGCGCCTTGCGCGCGAGTTCGACCACGCGCGAGAACCAGCGTTCGCCCTCCTCGGGGCTGGCCGCGCCCGAGAAGCCTGGCCGGCTGCCGCTCGAGGTGTCGGCCGCGAGCGTGAACTGGGAGACCAGCAGCAACCCGCCACCGGTGTCGCGCAGCGAGCGGTTCATGCGCCCCTCGTCGTCGCCGAACACGCGGTAGCCGAGCAGGCGCTCGACGAGGCGCGCCGCCTGGGCCTCCCCATCGCCCCGTTCCACGGCCACAAACGCAAGCAGGCCCGCCCCGATCACGCCGACCGTCTCGCCGTCGACGTCCACATGGGCACTCTCGACCCTCTGCAACAGTGCGATCACGGGCGTCCTCCAGCGGCAAACCGCCATGCTCGCCGCGGCCCGCAGGGGCGGTCAACGGGCACGATGCCGCTAAGATGGGGGTCGTCCGCACGTCCGCCTCCTCTGCATGATCCTGCGTTTCCGCCTGCTCCACGCGCTGCTCTCGCTGGCCGGCCGCCTGCCCCTGCGCACGCTGCATGCGCTCGGCGCACTGGTGGGCATGGCGTACTGGCGGGCCAACGGCCGCGAGCGCCGCGTTACCGAAGCCAACCTCCATCTGCTCCAAACGCGTCATGGCGTGGAATCAGGACAGATCCGCTCACGTGACGTGCTCGCCGAGACCGGCAAGTCGGCCCTCGAGGTCGCCAAGGTGTGGTCGGGCCGCCCCGGCGACGCGCTCGCGCTCGTGCGCGAGGTGTGCGGCGCCGAGGTCTTCGATGCCGCGATCGCGGCCGGAAAGGGCGTGATCGTCGCCGCACCGCACCTGGGCTGCTGGGAGCTGCTCAACTACTGGCTGGCCGCGCGCACGCCGCTCGCGATCGTGTACCGGCCGCCGCGCAATCCGCACCTGGAGCCGTTTCTGGTCAAGGCACGCGGCGCGCTCGAGGTCGAGCAGGTGCGCGCCGAAGGCAGCGGCGTACGCACGCTCTACCGGCGCCTCAACGCGGGAGGCGTGGTCGGCATCCTGCCGGACCAGCAGCCCAAGCAGGGCGAGGGCCAGTTCGCGCCGTTCTTCGGCGTCGAGGCACTGACCATGGTACTGGTGCCCCGTCTCGCCGAGCGCACGGGTGCGACGGTCGTGTTCGCGTTCGCCGAGCGCCTGCCCGAAGGCGAGGGTTTCCGCATCCACGTGCTGCCGGCACCCGACGGCATCGCCGACGCCGACCTGCGCGTGGCCTGCACGGCGCTCAACCGCGGCGTCGAAGCCTGCGTCGAACGCGCGCCGCTGCAGTACCAGTGGCATTACAAGCGCTACTCGATCCGCCCGGATCCGGACGAACCCAACCCCTACGCGCGTTCGCGCTGACCCCCCTGTTCGCGGGGTACCGGCTACGCAGGCCGCTGCCTAGCATCGCGGTCCACGGTGCGCACCGGTCCGCGCGCCGATGCACCCAGGGGAACTGCTCCGATGTCCATGCCCTCTTCCGCGCGCCCTCGCGGGCGCCGCGTCCTCGCGCTGCGCGCCGCGGTCGCACTCGCCGTCGCGACCCTCTCCACGCCCGCGCTCGCCGTGTTCCAGAACGGCGGCTTCGAACAGAACAACTTCGCCGGCTGGACGCTCGACGGCGGCACCAATCCCGGCCTCGCCGGCAGCCCGCCGTTCACGGGGGCGAGCGTGACGATCAACCCGGGCGCCGCGGGCCCCGCCGACATCGTCGGCCAGGTCGCCGACCCGCGTGCGCCGACGATCGCGCTGCCGCGTGCCGGCGATCACACGGCACGCCTCAACGACGAACATGGCGGCGCGCTCGTGACGCGGCTGACCCAGGTCGACACGCTCACCGCGGCCGACATCGATCCCTCCGACGGCCTGCCGCACCTGCGCTTCGCGTTCGCGCCCGTCATGGACGATCCGAACCACGCGCCGCACGAGCAGCCGTACTTCTATGTGTCGGTGCGCAACCTCGCCGACAACACGGTGCTGTTCGAACAATTCGCGTACTCGGGCCAGCCCGGCGTGAACTTCCTGCAGGGCAGCGGCAACTGGAAATACCTGCCGTTCCAGGACGTCGACGCGGTGCTGCCGCTGTCGGCGATCGGCCAGCCGATCGAACTGACCGTCATCGCGGCGGACTGCTCGCTCGGCGGGCATGGCGGTTACGTCTACGTCGACGGCTTCGGCTCGGCGCCGGTCGGCCAGCCCGGCGGCGGCACGGGAGCACCTGCGATCGAGCTGCCGGTCGGCCATCCGTTCGCACTCGCGGCGCTCGCCGCCCTGCTCGCCGCGGCAGGCTGGCGTCGCGCGCGCAACGTTTGACGACACCACGACAGGACGCGCGGCGCTCGCCCCGCCGCGACCGCCCAGGGAAGGTCGCTCTTCGTCAGGACGGCGCGACGAGCCCGCGCCGCGTCGCCTCGAGCGTGGCCTCGGCACGCGAGGTCACCGCGAGCTTGCGGTAGATGTCCTTCACGTAACCCGCAGCGGTGTGGCGCGACAACGCGAGCGCCTCGGCGACCTCGGGCACCGTGTAGCCCTTCGCGATGAGGCGCAGCACTTCGGTCTCGCGCGCGGTCAGCACGATGGCCGGCACCGATGCATCCGGCGCGGGCTGGAAATGGCGCAGCAGGCGCCGCGCGATCGAAGGCGACAGTGGCGGACGCCCTTCGGCGATGCCGCGCAGCATGCCGGCGAGCGTGTCGGTCGGCTGGTCCTTGAGCACGTAGCCCTGCGCGCCCGCGTGCAAGGCCGGGAACAGGTGCGCATCGTCGTCGAACACGGTCGCGACGACGCAGGTCGTGCCGGCCGCGTGCAGGCGTTCGATCAGCGTGACGCCGGAGCCGTCGGGCAGGCCGAGATCGATGATCGCGAGCGGTGCGTGTGCCGAACGCAGGCCTTCCGCGAGGCTGCCCGCGAACGCGATCGCGATGCCCGGGAACGCGAGGCCAAGGGCCTGCGCGAGCCACTCGCGGCTCGAGGCGAGGTCGTCGACGACGAGCGCATGCGACGGCGTCACGGCGCGCCCCCGATCGGCACCGCGAGCACGACCTTGGTGCCGCCCTCGGTGCCCGGCGTCCAGCGGATGTCGCCCTCGAGCTCGGCCGCGCGCTCGCGCATGCCGCGCAGGCCGCTGCCTTCGACCGGCGAGGCCGGCGCGCCGTCGCCGTCGTCGGTGAGGTCGAGCACGAGCTGGTCGCCGCTGAGGCCGATGCGCACGCGCACGCGACGCGCCTGCGCGTGGCGGATCACGTTGCTGATGGCCTCGCGCGCGATGCGGTAGAGGTGCAGCGCGCGGGCGTGGTCGAGCGGTGCATCGGGCAGGTCGGGCCGTTCCTGCCAGGCGAGACCGATGCCGACCGCGGCGAGGCGTTGCGCGGCCTCGGCACGGATCTCGCCGAGCACCTCGCCGAGCGTTCCGGGCGTGCCGCGCGAGCGCGTGACGACATCGCGCAGGTCCTGCAGCGCGGCGCGCGCGCGATCGGCGTACTCGGGCGTCGGCGCGGCGTGGATCAGGCCAAGCAGGCGCGCACCGAGGTCGTCGTGGAGGTCGCCGTGGATGCGCTCGCGCTCGGCCGCGGCGGCTTGTTCGCGTGCACGCGCCTCGCGCTCGGCAAGCAGTGCGAACAGCTGCATGCGCTCGGCTTCGAACACGCGCCGCTCGAGGCGCAGGCGCACAAGGGTGAACGTGGCCGCGGCCACCGCGACGAGCGCCACGACGAGCGCGATCGTCGCGAGGCTCACGGCGTGCGCCTCGTCGAAGGTGCAACGGCCAACGCCGCGAGGCGTTCGGCCGAAGCCTTCGTGCGCGCGTGATCCGGTCCGAGAACGGCGGCGAGGCGTGCGTGCGCGGCCTCGAGCGCGGCACGCGCCTCGTCCGCACGACCGAGACGCCCAAGACACAACCCCTGGTTGCTCATGAAGATCGCCGTGTTGACGTGGTCGGCGCCGAGCGTGGCGCGCGAAGCGTCGACGAGGGTGCGGAATTCCGTGCAGGCCTCGTCGACACGCCCCGCGTCGAGCAGCAGCATCGCAAGGTTGTTGCGCGGCGCGAGCGTCGACGGATGGGTCTCGCCCGCACGCTGCTGGATCGCGACGAGGCGCCGGTACATCGCCTCGGCGGCATCGACCTGGCGATCCTCCTCGAGCAGATAGGCGAGCGTATTCATCGCCGCGAGCGCCTGCACGTGGGCCTCGCCGAACTGTGCCTCGAAGCCGGCCAGCGACTCGCGTGCCAGCGCGATGGCCTCGGCACGGCGCGGCGTGCCGGCGAGCGCGTTGGCCAGCGACTGCATCGTGGTCAGGGTGGCCGCGTGGGTATCGCCGAGCACATCGCGCTGTGCGGCGAGCACGGCCTGCGTTTCGGCGATCGCCTCGTCCTGGCGACCGCGGGCGGCGAGCACGAGGGCAAGCTTGTGGCGGCTCGCGAGCGTGGCCGGCGCGCGCTCGCCGAGTTCGGCGCGACGCGTCGCGAGCACCTCGCGAAGCAGCCGCTCGGCCTCGTCGAGCTCGCTGCGCTCGCGCAGCAGCGAGGACAGGTTGCTGCGCGCGATGTCGAGCGTCGCGGCGAGCTCGTGTGCGGCCACCGGATCGGCAACCTCGATGCCCGATGCGTCGGCGAGGATCGCGCGGTAGGCGCGCATCGCGGCGTCGACGTCGCCATCGTCGTCGTCGATGCGTGCGGCGCTGAGCGCGAGGCCCAGGCGTGCCAGAGGTGTCGCGTCGGGCCACGCGGCGCGTGCGTCGGCGATCGCGGTGCGCGCCTCGTCGAAACGTGTGAGATCGGTCAGCACGACGGCGCGCTGGCGCAGCAGGCGATGGCGCCCTTCGGCATCGTCGTCGGTGGCCAGCGCGAGCGCTCGCGTGTTGAGCGCGAGCGCATGCTCGTAGTCGCCGAGCGAACGCCGCGTCGAAGCGAGGGTCGTCGCGACCGCGCGCTCGACGGCCGGTGCGCCGGCACGCGCAAGGCTCCGCTCGGCTTCGTCGACGACCTCGTCGACGGTCGGTGCACGACCGCGTGAGACGTCGGGATCGGCCGACGCGAGCATGCGTTCGAGGAACGCGACCACGGCAGCGCTCTCCTGCGCACGCTGCTCGGCGAGCACGCGCGCGCGTTGTTCGGACCAGGCCGCACGCAGCGAGACGATGCTCGCGACGAGCAGCACGAGGAACGTGATCGCGGCCGCCGCGGTCAGCGCGCGGTAGCGGCGCACGAAGCGCGCGGCAAGATACGTCCGCGTCGGCGGACGCGCCGACACGGGCCGATGCGCGAGTACGCGTTCGAGGTCGTCGGCGAACGCGGCCATGCTCGCGTAGCGGCGCGCGGGATCGGCCTCGAGCGCCTTCATGACGACCGTCTCGAGGTCGCCACGTGCCTGCGGCGCGACGCGGCCGAGCGGCATCGGCAGCTCGCGACGCACGATGTCGAGTGCCTCGAACAGCGTCGACGTGGTCAGGCGCGGATGCGGCAGGCAGCCGGCGACGAGCTCGTAGGCGACCGCGCCGAGCGCGTAGACGTCGCTGGCCACGTCGATGCGACCGCCGCCGAGCTGCTCGGGACTCATGTACGGCACGGTGCCGAGCACCTGGCCCGCGAACGTGAGGCCTTCGGCGCCGTCGTCGCGCAGGCGCGCGATGCCGAAATCGAGCACCTTGGGCTGGCCTTCGGCATCGACGAGGATGTTGCCGGGCTTGAGATCGCGGTGGATCACGCCGCGCGTGTGGGCGTAGTGCACGGCACGCGCGACCTTGGCGACCAGCGCGATGCGCGCAGCGGGATCGGGATGCGACTGCTCGACATGCGTGCGCAGGTCCACGCCCGGCACGTACTCCATCGCGAGCCACGGTACCGTCGTGCCTTCGAGCGTGGCCTCGCCGGCCGCGTACAGGCGTGCAATGCCCGGATGCTCGAGGCGTGCGAGCACCTCGATCTCGCGGTGCATGCGCTCGATCACCGCAGCCGACACGCCGCGCACGACCTTGAGCGCGACCTCGCGCACCGGATGCGACTCGACGGCCAGCCAGACGCGGCCCATGCCGCCCTCGCCGAGCAGGCGCACGAGCCGGTACGGCCCGATGACCGGCACGTCGGGCGTGGCGGCGCCGTGCCCGACGGGCAGCGTCGTGTGGTCGTGCGTGGACACGTGGTTTTCCCCTTCCCCAGGGGCCGATCCTGCCACAACCGCGGCGCGCGCTGCGGGGCGCGCCGCGTTCAGCTCGCCGGCTTGCGCAGCCGGCGCAGGAACACCTCCATCTCGCGCGCGGCCTGCTGGTCGCCGCGTGCGCGCGCGACCTCGATGCCTTGCGTCCAGGCGGCTTCGGCGCCGGCCGTGTCGCCGAGGTCGACGAGCGCGCGACCGAGCAGCTTCCACGCCGCCGAGTACGTCGCGTCGAACCCGGTGGCGGCACGCAAGGCCTCCGCGGCGCCTGCCGCATCGCCAGCCGCGAGTAGCGCGTTGCCGATCGAGAAGCGAAGCAGTGCACCGTCGCGCGGCCCGCCGATCTGGGTACGCAGGCGCGCGACCATGTCACCGCTCACGGCGCGACCTCGCGCAGCAGGCGATGGATGTCGTGCGTGACGACGCCGACGTCGCGCGGCGGCGGCGCGAAGTAGCTCGGATGTGCGAGCGTGCGCTGCATGTCCTCGCGGCCGCTGTCCCAGTGGCCACGCATCGACAGGGGGCTGAACGCGTAGTCCTTGTACTGCTCCTCGTACGGCTTGGCGCGGTAGATCAGGTGCACGATCGTGTGCACGCGATCGCACATCCACGGCCGCACGTCGTCGAGCAGGCCGGGCGGAAGATCGTCCTCGGGCACGCGACGCACGAGTTCGGCGAGCGCGACGCGCAGCTTCTGCAGGCGCTCGACCATGTCGGTGCCGAGGCGCGTGCGGCTCGAGTACTGGATGTCCTTCTGGCGTTCGAACACGTCGGGCAGCGTCGCCGGCACGTCGCCGCGTGCACTCCACAGGTCGACCTGCAAGGCCAGCGTGTCGCGGCGCGGCTGTTCGCCGAGCACGTGCTGCAGCGGCGTGTTGGAGACGATGCCGCCGTCCCAGTAGGCCTCGCCGTCGATCTCGACCGCCGGGAACGCGGGCGGCAGCGCACCCGAGGCCATGATGTGCTCCGCGCGCAGCTTCATGCGCGAGGAATCGAAGTAGACGACGTTGCCGGTGCGCACGTTGACCGCGCCGACCGACAGGCGCGCGCCGCGGCCGATGCGGTCGAAGTCGACGAAGCGCTCGAGCGTGGCCTTGAGCGGCGCGGTGTCGTAGAAGCTCGTCGCCGCCGCGCTGCCCGCCGGCTGCAGGAACGGCAGCGTGTGGCGCGCCTCGAAGAAGCCACGCTGGCCGTGCGCGATCGCGTCGACCGCGGCGAGCGCACCGGTCCACGTCGCGATGCCGTTGCCGGGCCACGCGCCGAGCGTGTCGCGCATCAGCGCGCCGGGCCATGCGAGCGGACTCGCCGGCTGCACGACGAGGTCCCAGAACGCGTGCAGCCGCTCGACGCGATGCGCAGGCGCGTTGCCGGCGAGGATCGCCGCGTTGATCGCGCCGATCGACACGCCGGCGAACCAGTCCGGACGGATGCCGGCCTCGTGCAAGGCCTCGTAGACGCCGGCCTGGTAGGCGCCGAGCGCGCCGCCGCCCTGCAGCACGAGGGCGACCTGCTCGAAGCGCGCGGCCAGCTCGGCCGGGGTCGCCGTCTCGACGCGCGGAGCCGCGCGACGCGGCGCGCGTGCACTCATTGCATGTGCCAGCCGTGGCTGACCGTGATGCTCTGGCCGGTCAGCGCATTGGTCTCGAACGCGGCGAGGAACAGCGCGAGGTTGGCGACGTCGTCGACGGTCGTGAACTCGGTGTCGACCGTGTCCTTGAGCATGATGGTCCTGACGACATCCTCCTCGGAGATGCCGAATGTCTTGGCCTGCTCGGGGATCTGCTTCTCGACCAGCGGCGTGCGCACGAAGCCCGGGCAGATCACGTTGGCGCGCACGCCCTTGGGGCCGCCTTCCTTCGCGACGACACGGGCGAGGCCGAGCAGGCCGTGCTTGGCGGCGACGTACGGCGCCTTGAGCTTCGAGGCCTCGTGCGAGTGCACCGAGCCCATGTAGAGGATCGCGCCGCCCTGGCCACGCGCGTACATGTCCTTGAGGCAGGCACGCGTGGTCAGGAACGCGCCGTCGAGGTGGATCGCGAGCATCTTCTTCCACTCGTCGTACGCGAACTCCTCGACCGGCTTGACGATCTGGATGCCCGCGTTCGAGACGAGGATGTCGACCTTGCCGAAGCGGCGCACGACCTCGGCGACACCGAGCTCGACGTCGTCTTCACTCGTCACGTCCATCTTCACGCCGATCGCCTTGCCGCCGGCTGCCTCGATCTCGCGCGCGGTCGCGCTGGCGCCGTCGAGGTTGAGGTCGGCGATCGCGACGGCCGCGCCGTGCTGCGCGTAGACCTCGGCGATGCGCCGGCCGATGCCGCTGGCCGCGCCGGTGACGAGTGCGACCTTGCCTTCGAGTGTCATGGGTGTCTCCTGCAGGGGAAGGGATGCGTGGCCCGCCGCGCGCGCGGCGACTGGGACGTCGCCTGGCGCGGCGCGGTTCCCGCCGCGGCCGTGCGGCGCGGCCGAATGCCGCAGCGAACCATGGCGGCGGGCGCCGCGTCCATCGGCCGAAAGTCCGATGGACGCGACGAGCCTCGCACGCGCGCGTGACGGCGCGCCGTCAGTCCTCGCGTCCCGCCAGCTTGGGGTCGACGCCGAGGTCCTTCAACTTGCGGTAGAGATGGGTGCGCTCCATGCCGACCGCCTTGGCGAGCTTGCCGACGCTGCCGCCAGCCTCGTTGAGCTGGTGCAGCAGGTAGGCACGCTCGAACTGCTCGCGCGCCTCACGCAGCGGCAGCGCGAAATCGACCTCGAGCCCGCGCGGCGCATCGCTGCGTGCCGCTGCGGCAGGCGTCGCGCTGCCGAGGGCGAGCTCGAGTTCGTCGAGGGCGACATCGGGCGCGTTGCCGAGGATCAGCAGGCGCTGCACGAGGTTGCGCAGCTCGCGCAGGTTGCCCGGCCACGGGTAGTGGCGCAGGCGGTTCTGCACGGCGACCGGGAAATGCCGGTACGGCAGCTTGTCGCGGTTGGCGAAGAAATCAGCGTAGTAGCGCAGCAGCTCGGGGATGTCCTCGACGCGCTCGCGCAGCGGCGGCACGGTCAGCGGCACGACCTTGATCTGGTAGTAGAGCTCGTCGCGGAAACGCCCGGCCTGCACCGCGGCCTCGAGATCGTGCGAGCTCGCCGCGATCACGCGCACGTCGATCGGCACGGCCTCGTGCGCACCGCAGCGCAGCAGCGCGCGGCGCGCGAACACGCTCGACAGGCGCAGCTGCAGCTCGGGATCGAGATCGGCCACGTCGTCGAGGTAGAGCGTGCCGCCGTTGGCCTGTTCGATGAGGCCGTACTGGATCGCCGTGCCGTCGTCGGTGCCGAACAGCGCGCTGGCCGCGTGGTCGCGCGCGATCGAACCCGGCGCGACGGTCACGAACGGGCCCGCACGGCGCGCGCTGCGCTCGTGCAGCCAGCGCGCGAGGGCCTCCTTGTCGGTGCCGGGCTCGCCCTGCACGAGGATCCAGGTGTCGTGCGCGGCGAGCTTCTCGGCCTGCGCCTTGAGCGCCTGCATCGAACGGCTCGTCGCGACCGGATCGAGCGGCACCGCGAGCTGGCTGCGCAGGCCCTCGTTCTCGCGGCGCAGGCGGCTCGCCTCGAGCGCGCGCTCGACGGTCAGCAGCAGCTTGGCCAGCGAGATCGGCTTCTCGACGAAATCGTAGGCGCCCAGGCGCGTCGCCTCGACGGCGGTCTCGACCGTGCCGTGGCCGCTCATCATGATGACCGGGCACGGCAGGCCGCCACGCTCGCTCCACTCGCGCAGCAGGCTGATGCCGTCGAGGTCGGGCATCCAGATGTCGAGCAGGACCACGTCGGGACGCTCGCCGCGACGCGCCTCGCGCGCGGCCGTGGCGGACTCGGCGACCGCCACCGTATAGCCCTCGTCCTCGAGGATTTCCTTGACGAGGCCGCGAATGTCGGGCTCGTCGTCGACCACCAGGACGCGTGCGGAAGGCATGGATTCGGTCGGTTGCGAAAAAGAGACAACGAGCATACCCGAACCGCACGGCGATGCCGCGCCCTCAGGCGTCGATGAGGCCCGCGCGCACTGCGATGAGCGCGAGTTCGGCCTGGTTGCCGGCGCCGAGCTTCTGCTTGATGTTGTAGAGGTGCGTGCCGACCGTGCGCGGCGACAGGCTCATGAGCTCGGCGATGCGGTTGACCGACTGCCCGCCCGCGAGCTTGAGGAACACCTGGTACTCGCGCTCGGTGAGGCGCTCGATCGGGTTGTCACCCGGGCCGACGCTCTGGATCGCCATGCGCTGGGCAACCTGGGCATCGATGTAGCGGCGGTTCGCGGCGACGCTGCGGATCGCCTCGATGAGGGCCTCGGGCGCGCTGCGCTTGCTGAGGTAGCCGAGCGCACCGGCCTTGAGCATGTGGCGCGCATGGGCCGGATCCTCGTGCGCCGACAGTGCGAGCACGCGTGCGCCCGGATCGCGCGCGAGGATGCGCTCGGTGGCCTCGAGGCCCGAGACGCCGCCCATCGCGATGTCCATGACGACGACGTCGACGGCTTCGTCCTGGTAGCGCCGGTACGCGGCCTCGCCACTGTCGGCCTCGGCCGCGACGACGATGTCGGGCGTGCCCTCGAGCAGCAGGCGGAAACCCATGCGCACGACGGCGTGGTCGTCGACGAGCATCACGCGGATCGTGCCGCGGGGCGTGGTGTCGCGCGCGTTCATGCGTGGCTCCGCGGCGCGGGTTCGAGCGGCACGCGCACGCGCACGACGCTGCCGCCGGCGGCCGTCGCCTCGATCGCGAGCTCGCCGCCGACCAGCGCGGCGCGTTCGTGCATCGAGCGGATGCCGTGGCGCGAGCCATCCGGACCTCGCGCGGGCATGCCGACACCGTCGTCGGCGACGCGCGCCTCGAGCACGTCGCCTTTCGCGCCGACCGCGACGTCGATGCGCCGCGGCCGCGCGTGGCGCACCGCGTTGCTGAGCGACTCCTGCACGATGCGATACACGCCGACGCGCACGGTGTCGTCGGGTTCGGCGGCAAGCACGTCGGCCGTGAAGCCGAACGTGATCTGCGGCGCACGCAGGCGCCAGTCCTCGACGAGGTCGGCGAGCGCGTCCACGAGGCCGAGCGTGTCGAGCGCGAGCGGGCGCAGCCGCGGGATCATCGCGTGCATGTTGTCGTACAGGGTATTCGAGGTTTCGGTCAGCGCCTGCGCGGCCGATCGCAGGCCGGCATCGTCGGCGGCGCGGTGTGCCATCGCGAGCGCGATGCTGCGGATCGCCGTGACCTGCTGGCCGAGCTCGTCGTGCAGCTCGCGCGCGAGGGTGCGGCGCTCTTCCTCGATGCGTGCGTGCAGCTCGCGCGAGAGTTCGCGCTGCGCTTCGAGACGCACCTCGCTTTCGGCGGCCTGGCGGCGCACCTCGAGGCCGCCTTCGAGAGCCTCGGCCATGCGGTTGAACGCAGCGCCCATCGCGGCGGCCTCGCGACCGCGCAACGCGGGCAGGCGCGTGTGCAACGCGCCGCGCTCGAGCTCGCGCAGCGCGCCGACGATGCGTTCGAACGGTGACACCGCGCGCCCGACCAGCACGTAGACGAGGCCGTTGGCGAGTGCGAACGCGAGGCCGGCGACGCCGAGCAGCAGCAGCATGTCGTCCCAGCCGTCGAGCACCGCACGCGAGGCCTCGGCCTCGATGACGAGGCGTCCTTCGCCACCGAGCTCGATCGTGCGCCGCTCCGGATACGGCTGCACGAGGTCGGCGAACCATTCGGGCGCGTTGCGGCCGGCCTTGTAGGTCGACGGCGGCGAGCGGTACAGCTCTTTACCTTGCGCGTCGTAGAGCAGGATGTTGTTCGCGCGCACGCGGCCGAGGTCGCGCAGATAGATGGCGATCTCGTCGGCGCGGTTGCGACTGCCGACCCAGATCAGGCGCTCGAGCAGCTGGCGCGTGATGCCGCCCGAGGCGCCGATCTCCTCGTGCACGCTGCGCCGCGTGTCGCCGATGAACAGCGCGACCATCGTCGCGACGAGCGCGAACATGAGCACGGTGATGATCAGGTGCAGCTTGACGCGCAGGCTCATGCGGCAGGCCAGCGCGTGAAGTCGCCGTCGGCGGCGAACGCGTCGAGCGCGCCCGTGAACGCGTCGTACAGCGCCGGATGGAACGGATCGTGACCCGCGCCGTCGACGAGGCGCAGGCGGCTGCCGCCGGCTGCGCGGTGCACGCGCCAGGCATTGCGCGGCCGGCAGACGAGGTCCTCGCGGCCGTGCACGATCGCGACCGGCAGGCCGCGCAGGCGGCTCGCCGCACCGAGCAGCGCGCGTTCGCCGAGGAAACAGCGCCGCGCGAGGTAATGCGCCTGCACGCGGTAGCGGTCGACCGCACGGGCGATCGCGTCGCCGTCGGGCACCGGGGCCGGTCCCGACACGCCGAGCAGCGCGCGCTCCCAGGCCCACCAGGCCCGCGTGCAGGCCGCGACGCGCTCCGCGTCATCGTCTTCGAATACGCGCACGAGTACCGCGAGCGGGTCGCGACGGTGGCGCCGCGGGAAGGTCGCGGCGAACGCCTCCCATGCATCGGGCACGAGTTCGCGTGCGCCCGTGAAGAACCAGTCCAGATCGGCGCGCCCGGTCAGGAACACGCCGCGCAGCACGAGACCGGTCACCGAGGCGCGATGCGCATCGGCGTAGGCGAGCGCGAGGCTCGAACCCCACGAGCCACCCGCGACGAGCCAGCGCTCGATGCGCAGACGCGTGCGCAAGGCCTCGATGTCGGCGAGCAGGTGCGCCGTCGTGTTGTGGCGCGTGCCGCCGCGCGGCGTGCTGCGTCCGCACCCGCGCTGGTCGAACAGCACGGCGCGGTAGCGCGCGGGATCGAAGAAGCGCCGGTGCGCAGGGCTGC
This sequence comes from Dokdonella aquatica, assembly GCF_051987395.1. Lineage (NCBI taxonomy): Bacteria > Pseudomonadati > Pseudomonadota > Gammaproteobacteria > Lysobacterales > Rhodanobacteraceae > Dokdonella > Dokdonella aquatica. Next base: position 1,086,206 of record NZ_CP197094.1, read on the forward strand.
AGCCGCTGCCCGGGCCGCCGTGCAGGAATACCACGGGCACGCCGTCGCGCGCGCCGCACTGCTCGTAGTGCACGCGGTGGCCGTCGGCGGTGTCGAGCACGCCCTCGTCCCAGGGCGCGATGTCGGGGTACGGCGTGCGCATGCCGCGATGGTAGCCCGCGACCCGCGCCTGCGGACGCGCCTCATGATTTTCACTAGATGACGACACGCGGATTCGCGCAGGCATGTTGCGGCGCGATGCCGACAGACTCGAACCGGCCCGGCGACTTCGCGCCGGGCGGGTGACGCACTTCCGCGCCGCCACACCGACAGGAGCACCGCCATGATCTGGGAAACCCCGCAGGCGATCGACCAGCGCTTCGGCTTCGAAGTGACGATGTACATCGCCAACCGCTGAGCTGTACGGCCGGCGCCCCGATGCCGCGCGAGGATGCGCGCGGACGGCCGAGGGCCGGGCGCCGGCCTTTTCCGGAATCCACGCACCGATGAAGGTACGCATCCTCGGGTCCGCCGCCGGCGGCGGCTTCCCGCAATGGAACTGCAACTGCCCCAACTGCCGCGGCGTGCGCGACGGCAGCCTGCGCGCCACGCCGCGCACGCAGTCCTCGATCGCGATCAGCGCCGACGGCATCGACTGGCTGCTGGTCAACGCCTCGCCCGACATCCTCGCCCAGCTCGCCGCGAACCCCGTGCTGCAGCCCGCCCGCGCGCTGCGCGACACCGGCCTCGTCGGCGTGCTGCTCATGGATGGCCAGGTCGACCACACGACCGGCCTCTACATGCTGCGCGAACACCGCGGCCCGCTGCGCATCTGGTGCACCGATCCCGTGCATGCCGACCTCACGCAGGGCAACCCTATCTTCGGCGTGCTCAGCCACTTCTGCGGCGTAGACCGTCGCGTGCTGCCGTTCGACGGCACGCCGTTCTCGGTCGACGGTCTCGAGGCACTCGCGTTCTCGGCGATCCCGCTGTCGAGCAAGCCTGCGCCGTATTCGCCGCACCGCGAAAACCCGCAGCCCGGCGACAACATCGGCCTGCTCGTAAGCGACACGCGTGACGGCCGCACGCTGTTCTACGCGCCGGGCCTCGGCGCTATCGACGCACCGACCTGGCAGGCCATGCAACGCGCCGACGCGGTGCTCGTCGACGGCACGTTCTGGCACGACGACGAGATGCCGCGCCTCGGCGTCTCGAGCAAGACCGGACGCTCGATCGGCCACCTGCCGCAGGCCGGCGACGACGGCATGATCAGCTGGCTCGACCGCCTGCCCGCGACGACGCGCAAGCTGCTCATCCACATCAACAACACGAATCCGATCCTCGACGAGGCCAGCGCCGAGCGCGCCGAACTCGCGCGCCACGGCATCGAGGTCACCCGTGACGGCATGGAGTTCAGCCCGTGAATGCGCTGCTCGACACGATCCGCGATGCATCCGGCGACACGGACGCCTGGCCGGCCGACGTGTTCGAGGCCCGCCTGCGCGAGCAGGGCGCCGCGTACCACATCCACCATCCGTTCAACGTCATGCTCAACACAGGCAAGGCGACGCCCGAGCAGATCCGCGGCTGGGTCGCGAACCGCTACGCCTACCAGCTCGCGATTCCGATCAAGGACGCCGCGGTGCTGTCGAACTGCCCGGACCGCGAGGTGCGCCGCGAATGGATCCAGCGCATCCTCGACCACGATGGCCACGGCGACGACCCGGGTGGCATCGAAGCCTGGCTGCGTCTGGCCGAGGCGACCGGGCTCACCCGCGAGGAGGTCACCGACCAGCGCCACGTCGTGCCCGGCGTGCGCTTCGCGGTCGATGCCTACATCGACTTCGCGCGACGCCGGCCGTGGCAGGAATCGGTGTGCGCCTCACTGACCGAACTGTTCGCGCCGGCGATCCACCGCCAGCGCCTCGCGAACTGGCCCGAGCACTACCCGTGGATCGCGGGCGACGGCCTCGCCTACTTCCGCAACCGCGTCTCGCAGGCACGCCGCGATGTCGACCACAGCCTCGCGATCACGCTCGCGCATTTCCGCACCCGTGAAGCGCAGCAGCGCGCGCTCGACATCCTGCGCTTCAAGCTCGACGTGCTCTGGGCGATGAACGACGCGATGGCGAACCGCTACGGGGTGACGACGTGAGCACCACGCCGGAGGTCCACGCCACGCCGCGTCTTGCACGCCACTTCCGCCTGCAGTGGGAAGAGGTGCAGCAGCGCCACGTGCTGCTGTATCCAGAGGGCATGGTCACGCTCAACGCGAGTGCGGCCGAGATCCTCAGGCGATGCGACGGCACACGCGACGTGCCGGCGATCGTCGCCGAGCTCGAGGAAGCCTTCGAACGCCGCCCGCTCGACGCCGACGTGCGCGCCTTCCTCGATTTCGCTCGCCAACGCGGCTGGATCGCACCGTGAGCGCCGCGCCACCGGGACCGCCACTCTGGCTGCTCGCGGAGCTCACCTACCGCTGCCCGCTGCACTGCACGTTCTGCTACAACCCGGTCGAGTTCGCCTCGATCGAGCACGAGCTCGGCACCGACGACTGGCTGCGCGTGCTTCGCGAAGGGCGTGCGCTCGGTGCCGTGCAGTGCGGCTTCTCGGGCGGCGAACCGATGCTGCGCGACGACCTCGAAGTGCTCGTCGCCGAGGCGCGCCGGCTCGGCTACTACACGAACCTGTTGACCTCGGGCGTGGGACTCAACGAGAAGCGCATCGCCGCGCTCAAGGACGCCGGCCTCGACCACATCCAGCTGTCGTTCCAGGATTCGAGCAAGGAGCTCAACGACTTCCTGTCGTCCACGCGCACGTTCGACCTCAAGCAGCGCGTCGCCACGCTGATCAAGCAGCACGGCTACCCGATGGTGCTCAACGTGGTGATCCACCGGCTCAACATCGATCACATCGACCGCATCATTGCGATGGCGGTCGATCTCGGCGCCGAATACCTCGAACTCGCGAACTCGCAGTACTACTCGTGGGCGCAGCTCAACCGCGAGCATCTGATTCCGTCGCGTGAACAGCTCGCGCGTGCCGAGACCGTGACGAACCACTGGCGCGAGAAGGTCGGCGACGCGATCCGCATCCTCTACGTGGTACCCGACTACTACGAGCAGCGCCCGAAGAAGTGCATGAACGGCTGGGGCAACGTGTTCCTGACCGTCACGCCCGACGGCACCGCGTTGCCCTGCCACACCGCGCGCATGCTGCCGGGCATGGCGTTCCCGAACGTGCGCGACATGGACCTCGCCTCGATCTGGAACGTGTCGGAAGGCTTCAACCGTTTCCGCGGCGATGCGTGGATGAAGGAGCCTTGCCGCAGTTGCCCCGAGAAGGAGCAGGATCTGGGAGGCTGCCGCTGCCAGGCCTGGATGCTCGCGGGCGACGCCGCCGCGGCCGATCCCGTCTGCGCCAAATCGCCGCAACACGACGTCGTCGAACGCATCGTCGCGCAGGCGCAGGTGCCGTTCGACGCGCGTCCGCCCGCGCAGCCGCTGGTGTTCCGCACGGCCAAGGCCTCGCGCGAACTCGGCACGGCGGTACCGCCAGCCGCCTGACGGTCATGATCCCCGTGTGACACTGCGGAACCCGCGAGCGCGGCGAAGGTCGAAACCCTTCCGCGCGCCGCGCGACCCGCCCCACACCAGGAGACCACGCCGATGACCCGACACACCCTTCTCGCCCTCGCCCTCGTGGGCACGATCGGCTGCGGCTCGAAACTCGAAGCCGATGCCGCCGCGCCGAAGGCCGCCGCGAAGGCCGAGCCGTCCTCGCAGACGAGCACGAAGGGCACGTTCCGCGTCGTCGAGGTTGCCAACGGCCTCGCGATGCCTTGGGCGGTCGCGTTCCTGCCGGACGGCCGCTACCTCGTCACCGAGCGCGCGGGCGTGCTGCGCATCGTCGGCGCCGACGGCAGCGTGTCGAAGGCCGTCACGGGCGTGCCGGCCGTGTTTGCCGAAAGCCAGGGCGGCCTGCTCGACGTCGTGCTGTCGCCGTCGTTCGCGCAGGACGGCCTCGTTTACCTCTCCTACGCCGAACCCGGTGAAGGCGGCAAGGCGCCGGCCGGCACCGCGGTCGCGCGCGGCAAGCTCGACGGCGAGGCGCTGACCGGCGTCGAGGTGATCTACCGCCAGGCGCCGAAGCTCTCCAAGGGCCACCACTTCGGCTCGCGCCTCGTGTTCGACGACCAGGGCTTCCTGTTCGTCACGCAGGGCGAGCACAACGAGCGCGCGACCTCGCAGGACCTCGACAAGCTGCAGGGCAAGCTCGTGCGCCTCAACGCCGACGGCAGCGTGCCGCAGGACAATCCGTTCGTCGGCCGCGACGGCGTGCGTGCGGAGATCTTCTCGTACGGCCATCGCAACATGCAGGGCGCGGCGCTGCATCCGGTCACGCGCAAGCTGTGGACCAGCGAGCATGGCCCGAAGGGCGGCGACGAGGTCAACATCCCGGAAGCCGGCAAGAACTACGGCTGGCCCGTGATCACCTACGGCGTCAACTACTCGGGCCTCAAGATCCCCGAAGCCGAAGGCACCGAAAAGGAAGGCCTCGAGCAGCCGCACCACTACTGGGCGAAGTCGCCGGCGCTGAGCGGCATGGCGTTCGCGAACGCGCCGTCGGCGTGGAAGGGCAACCTGTTCCTCGGCGCGCTGTCGGACCGCAACCTGATCCGCCTCGAACTCGACGGTGACCGCATCGCGGGCGAGGAGCGCCTGCTCGGCGACCTCGGCGCGCGCATCCGCGACGTGCGCGAAGGACCGGACGGCAACCTCTACGTGCTCACCGAGGACGCCAACGGCAAGCTGCTGCGCCTCGAGCCGCCCAAGGCCTGACCACGGTGACGCGCCGGCCCTTCAGGGGGCCGGCGCGTGCGCGGCATCGACCGCGCGGAACGGCCAGTAGCCTTCCGGATGACGCTGCGCGGGCTGCGCCGGCGGCTGCGGCGCGCCGCGCAGGCGCGCCCCCCAGGTGCCGGCACGCTCGATGAGCAGCCAGTCGGAACGGAACGGCTGCACGAACTCGGCGTTGGCGAGATCCGCGGCGGTCAGCGTCTCGACGTAGTGGATCACGCGCGCCTCGGGATGCGCGTCGAGCCACGGCTCGTGGCCGTGCAGCGGCAGCACCTCGAGCGGCTTCTCGAGTCGGCCGAGGAACTGGAACTGGTTGTGGTAGATGTCGTGGTGGACGACCTGCGTGCCGGCCGCCTGCATCGCCGCGATACGCGCCGCCGCGGGCGCGAGATCGAAGCGTGGCCACAAGGTCTGCGCGAACACGACGTAGACCAGCGCGAGCCCCGCCATCGAGACGACGGCGATGCGCCGCGCCGCCGCCGCATCGCCGCGCGGACACGCGAGCAAGGCCAGGCCGAGGCCGAGGCAGCCGAGCGCGAACGCCGGTGCCGCCGGTGCGAGGTCGATGTACCAGACCGACGTGACCTCGCCCGACGCGACGCCTCCAGGCAGCCATGCGAGCGCCGCCGCGCCGGCGAGCAGCACGAGCGCGAGCGGCCAGGGACCGAGCCACCACGGTGCCGGTGCGCCGCGCGCACCGACTCGAGACAGGCCGAGCGCGAGCAGCATCGCCCCGCCCGCGGCCTCGGGCAGCAGGTAGTAGAGCTGCTTGCCGCTGACCAGCGAGAACGCGATCGCGATCGGGACGAGCCAGCAGGCGATGAAGCGCAGGCCCGTGCCGCGCGGTCGCGACAGGCCGGCGACCGCGGCCTGCCACGCGCGCGGCCACAGCAGCCACGGTACGAGCAGGGCCGGCAGCATCTGGGCGTACCACCACCATGGCCGCGCATGGTCGAAGCTGTCGACGACACGACCCGCCGTCTGCATGAAGAACAGCTCGTGGCGATACACCTCGCCGCCGGCCATGCTCGCCGGAATCGCCCACGCGAGCAGCACGGCCATGGCGGCGACGAGCGCGAGCGCACCGCGTCCGTACCACGCCGCGCGGTGGTGCGACGCCCACGCGCTCCAGAACGGACCGAGCAGGAACGGGAATGCGACGTGCAGCAGCATGACCGGCCCCTTGGTCATGAGGCCTGCGGCGACCGCGACCGCGAACCAGCCGAAGCGCGGCCGGTTCTCGCGATCGCCGGCCAAGGCGACGAGCGCACCGAGCACGCACAGGCACAGCAGCATCTCGTACATGATCTGCAACGCGAACAGGAACGCGTAGCCGAACGCGGCGAGGATCCACGGCGCGAGGGCCTCGACCCCGGGATCGTCGCGGAACAGCTTGCGCGCGAGGCGCGCCGCGAGCACGAGCACGCCGAGGCCGATGCCGACCTCGAGCAGGCGCGGCCAGACGTCGCCGACGCCGCCGACGGCCCAGCCCGCGTGGATGAGCCAGAACAGCAACGGCACCTTGTGGCTGTAGGGCTCGCCGTTCGCGTACGGCACGAGGAACTGGCCGGCCTGCCACATCTCCCACGCCACGCCGAGCGTGCGCGTCGAGTACAGGGGCATCGGGCCAGTCTGGAAGATCGCCACGAGGGCGGCGAGGGTCCAGGCAGGCATCCACAGCGGCGTGGCGGAAGGGCGGCGTGCGTGGTGCGAAAGCGGCAAGGGCGTTGTCCTTCGACGGGCGGTCAGTCGGGTGCCGACCAGTCGATCCAGCGGTAATAGCGCATGCGGGCCTGCAGCTTGCGCCACAGGTTGAGGGGCTTCGGCGCGAGCGTGCCGAGGTCGCCGCGCGCGAGCGCATCGACGGCTTCGAGCACGCGCGCGCTCGAGGCGCCGTCGCGCGACGGATGGATCTCGGCGCCGTAGGCACGCAGGCGCTCGAGCCATTCCGGCGACGGCGCGAGCGCGGTCGCGAGCGCGGGCTCGAGTTGCGCGACATCGGCGATGTCGAGCATGTGCGGCTTCGGCGCGCGGTTGCGGAACGTCACCACGGGCTTGCCCTGGACCGCGAATTCCGACACCACCGACGAGGTGTCGCAGACCAGCACGTCGGCGGCGCGCAGCATCGGCACCACGTCGTCGGCCTCGAGGAAGCGCGCGTTCGGGCCGGCGAGTGCGCGATAGCGCGCGACGAGCGCGGGGTCGGACTTCGGATGCAGCGTGAGCAGCCAGTAACGCGAGCCTTCCGCGACCTGGCGCGCGATCTCGGCATGCAGCAACGGTGCGGACGTCAGCGACTCGGTGAACGTCGAGGCGTACATGACGACGGGACGGCCGTCGCGCGGACGCAGGTCGTCGGATGCGGGCGCCGGCGCGAACAGGGGGTCGAGCTTGGGCCAGCCGGTCTCGACGACGGCGAAGTGGCCATGCTGAGCGGCGAGTTCGCGGAACGGACGCGTCGTCGCCGGCCCCTGCGTGCAGTACAGGTCGAACAGGCTGCGGATGCGGAAGTGGCCGCGCTCGGGCGCACGCTTCTCGACGTTGAAACCGTGGAACACCTGCACCTTGAGGCCCGGGAAGAAATGCGGCACCCAGTTGCTCGCCGAGAACACCGCGAGCGGCGCGAACTCGCGGACCTCGCGGGCATCGTTGAGGCGTCGCTCACCCGGTGCGAGGTGCGAGGCGAGCGGTGCCGACACGAACCATGCGACCTCGCCACCGGCGTTGACGATCGCCCGCGCCAGCGGGCGCAGGATCGGCAACGCGTACAGCTCGGTGGCGAACAGCAGGTAACACCGCATAGACGTCCCATGCATGCGGCCGCGCGGCCCACGCGAGAAAGCCAAGGGGGAGCGACGGCCGGATGGCCGATGCCCGTGCGGGCAAGGACCCGGTTCCCCGGCCGCAGGATGCGCATCCTACCAGTCCGGCGGCACGAGCCGGATGACAGGCCGGCGACGGATCAGGCGCAGAGTTCGAGCAAGACCGCGACGAGGCGCTCGCGGAATGCGCGGTCGTTGGCCTCGTACCACGCCCGCGCACGCGCGCCGAGCGCTTCGCAGGCCGCGTCGTCGAGCGCGAGCATGCCTTCGATGCCGTGCTCGAGCGCGACGGGATCGACGAGGTAGCGCGTCGCGAGGCGGAACGGTTCGGTTGCGCGATGGCCCACGAGGACGCCGCGCGAGGCGTCGACGAGGGCATTCATCGGCGGCGCGTCGACGGTCAGCACGACCGCTCCGACGCTCGTCGCCTCGACGAGGTGATGTCCGAAGCCTTCGGTTTCGGACGGGCACAGGTGGAAGCGGTGGCGGTTCTGCAGCGCGCGCAGCTCGCCGTCGTCGATGCGTCGCGTCAGATGCACGACGTTCGGCAATGCAAGGCTTTCGCGCACGCGCCCCGGGTGCTGCAGCAGCGTCAGCGTCGGCCACTCGGGATGCCGCCGCCAGGCCTCGACGATCGCCGCGGTGCCCTTGAGCGGGCTACGCCCGGCCAGGTGGAAGAACGCGCGTTCGCGCGGCACCGATGCGTCCAGCCGGTCCTCGCTGGTGAAGCCGACCTCGACGACACGCCGCGCGGCGGTCGCGAACAGCGGAACCGCGTGCGTGGTCTTGGCGAGCACCGCATCGAGCCGGTGCGCGGCGCGCAGGTCGCTGCCCTTGAAGAAATCGGGATTGCCGAGCAGCAGATTGCGATGCGAGCCCGTGAACCAGGCCGGCCGCACGCGCTCGACGAACAGGTTCGTGCGGTGGCCGCCACGCCAGGCGCCGATGAGCTGGCGCAGACGAATACCCAGGCCAGGCCCCTTGCGGCCGCGGCGATCCTTGTCGACGCCGATGCGGCGCACGTCGAAACCCGCGTCATCCAGGATCGACGTGACCAGGTCGAGGTCGCGCGAAAGGCCGGCGCCGTTGTCGTAACCGATGACGTCGACGCGCGGCAGGCGCACGTCATTCGGCATCATGGTCCTCGTCGGCCCTCGGCACGGGCACGTCGCCGTCGCGGCATGCCGGCTCGACCGCGTCGGCGCGGAACAGCCACCAGTCGCGCCGGTTCGCGTTGCCGACGTGCACGGCGCGCTCGCGCGCGATGCACGGCGCCATGACCTCGCCGAGCACGAACACCCAGCGCTTCTCCGGCACCTCGCGCTGCCAGCGGATCGCCAGCGACAGCTGCTCGTGCCACGGGCGCAGGAAGCCGAAATCGACGGCCGGCCGATCCACGTGCAGCAGGTTCTGCTCCTTCCACGCGACGAGCGCGAGCTCGGCGTCGCGCGGCATCAGTGCACCGGCGTCCTGCATCACGTCGGCGGCCGACGTCGACGCATTGAGCTGCGGGTAGCCCCACAGGCTCCACGCGAGCCAGAGTCCGGCGAGCGTCGTCGCGAGGGCCAGCGGCGCGCGACGCACGCGGAAGACCAGTACCGAGACGGCCGCGACGACACCGATGCCGATGAGCATCGTCCACAGCGCGACGCCGCCGTCCTCGAAGCCGCGCTCGACCACGAGGCGGTCGGCGCGCGGCAGGTGCCCCGTCCACGCGGCGATCCCGACGCCGACGAACAGCAAGGCCAGCATGGCGACGAAGCCGGCGAGCAGGCGCCGGTAGCCGAGCCTGCGCAGCAGGTCCTCGGCGAACGGCGCGGCGACGAGCGCGAGCCAGGGCAGCGCCGGCATCACGTACACGTCGCGCTTGCCGCGCGGGATGCTGAAGAACACGATGACGATGACGATCCACGCGAGCGGGAGCAGGAAGCGTGCGTCACGTGCGCGCAGGCGCTCGCGCCACGCCGGCACGAGCCCCGGCAGCAGGAACGACAACGGGATCCACGAGAACGCGATGACGCCGACGTAGTACCAGGCCGGCTGGTGGTGGTCCCACGAGTCCGTGTAGCGCCCCGCGGTCTGGCGGAACAGGATGTCGTTCATGTAGGCGCGGTGTTCGGGCGAGTCGCTCGTGAGCACGGCGACGAGCATCGGCACGATCCACGACGCGACGGCGGCGAGGAACGCGAGGCCGCCGGCCGCCCAGCGCCAGCCGCCGCCATGGATCGGCGCGAGATGCGACCAGCCGCGCCAGCGCGCGACGAGGTACGGCAGGAACAGGAACAGCGCGAGCACGCCGACGCCCTTCGTGATCACGCCGAGGCCGGCCGCGAAGCAGCCGAGCCAGTAGGCACGCCAGTCGGGGCCGAGCAGGAAATGCCGCAGCAGGCCGTAGTTCGCCGCCGTGATGAAGAACGTCACCAGCGGATCGATCTGCGCGCGCTTGGCCTGGTAGACGAACTGGAACGTCGCCAGCAGGGCGATGGCGGCCCATAGGCCCGTGCGGTGGTTCCACAGCCGCCGGCCGAGGTCGTAGACGAGGAACAGCGTGCCGAGCGACGCGAGCAGCGACGGCAGCAGGAATGCGATCCGCCAGTTGCCGGTGAGCGTGTGCGCAGCGGCCTGGGCGGCCATGAACATCGGCGGCTTGTCCGAGTACAGCTCGCTGCCGCGATGCGTGATCAGCCACTCGCCGCTCTCGACCATCTGCTTGGCGACGAGCGTGAAGCGCGGCTCGTCCGCCGGCCACGGATCGCGCAGGCCCATGCCGGCACCGAGGAGGATCAGCGCAGCGAGCATGAAGAACCAGAACTCGCGACGCGCGGTCGCAGTCTCCGGCGAAGCGGGTCGTGCAAGGTCGATCATGGAGCCTCACGGTGCCGGTGGCCGCCGCCCCCTATGGGTCGGGCCGCGGGAACGGGTGCAGATGATAGCGATGCCGATGTCGGATTTCCGACGTCACGACCGGAGTGCTTCATCGGCGCACGGCCTGCGCCAGCGACGCGTCGAGCTCTGCGAGATCGCGCGAGAAGTGCCGCGCCACGAGTTCCGCGCGCAACGGCGCAGCCAGGCGCTGCGCCTGCTCCGTCGCCCCGTCCATGGCGAGAACGTCCACCTCGGCGAGCCGGAGCGGCAAGCGATCGAGGTACCCGGTGGTCTTCTCCGCGAACGCGCGACTCGCCACGAGGGCCACGCGGGCCTCGGGCATGCGGTGCTGGGCGCCCAGCGCACGCGCACGCAGCGCGGCAAGCTTCACGAGGTCGCGAACGCTGTCGGCCAAGGACGATTCCGCATCGATCATGCGAGCGAGCGCCCGAGCCGCCTCGCCCTCCTCGAGATCCAGCCCGGCGAGCGCGAGATCGATGCGCGCGATGCCGAGGCGGTCGTCGCGCTGCGCGGCGATGGCGCGCGCCTCGGCATAGGCCGCACGTGCCGACGCCACATCGCGCCGTGCCTGGGCGACATCGGCCACGGCCTTGAGGGCGACGATGCGATAGCGAGCGTCGTCGATGGCGGCACTCACGGAAAGGGACTGCGCCGCGGCGTCATCGGCGAGCCTGAACTGACCTGTCGTGGCCAGCAGCGCGGCCATGTAAGCCAGAGAGGCGGCGTGCTGGGCGCGGTTGCCCGCGCGTGCGTTGAGCTCGGCCGCCTCGCGGTACGCACCGAGGGCCGCGTCGCTGTGGCCCGCATCGAGCTCGACCCAAGCCAGGTACACGAGGGCGCGTGCTTCCGCGAGCGTTTCGCCCAGCGCACGCGCCGACGCGAGCAGTTCCTCGACCGGCCTTCGCGCGGATGCCGGATCGCCCCGCGCCACCGCGATCGCGAGCAGGTTGTCGAGTGCGACGTTCTCGTTCGCGCGCGCGCCGACCGCATGGTAGCCCTCGACTGCCGCGCGGTAGTGCACCTCGGCTGCCGCGAGGTCGCCAGCGAACATGCGCAGGTTGCCCAGCAACAGTTCGGTGCGTGCCATGCCGTTGCGATCGGCCGCTTCGACGAAGGCCATGCGGGCCTCCTCGAGGTCTTTCGCGGCCGCAGCGGCGTCTCGCAGCTCGATCGACGCCTGTCCGCGCAGGGCGAGCGCGCGTGCGCGCAGCGCTTCGGATTGCACGAGACCCGCACGCGCCACGAGTCGCGACGCGACCTCGCGTGCGCGGACCCAGTCGTCCATGCCACGCGCAAGCTGGAACTCGGCGAGCAGCACGTTCGGGTCATCGGCCAGACCGGGCCGCTCCTTCAGCTGCGCGAGGGCCTGCGTGGCCGACGCCTTGTCGTCGGCTGACAGAAGGGCATGGACAAGACGCAGACCGTATTCCGGCTGGTCGGGGAAGAAGCGGTACAAGGCCTGCCATGTCTCGACGGCCTGACGCCACGCACCCCCCGCTTCGAACTGAACCGCCTCGAGCGAAAGGCGCAATTCGCGCGGCGCAGACGCCGCGCGCGAGAGTCCTGCGCGGGCGGACCGTGCCGCGCGCGTGGCGTAGCCCTGCTCGAGTTCGGCGCGCGCGAGCTCGAGCCACGCGGCGACGAAAGCCGGATCACGCTGCACGACATCGCCGAGACGGTCCACCGCGACCTGCTGCATGCCCGCGGTCAGCGCCTCGACGGCCAGCGCGTAGAGCCGCGCGGTCTCGGCATCACGGGGCACGTGGGCATGTCGTGTGCGCGCGAGCGAGTCGCTGAGGGGATTCACGCCGAGCGCCGAGCGCACGCGTTCGCCCGCCACGGCGACCAGGCGGTCGAGATCGTCCTCGCTGCCGGCCACGCGGAGCTCGTCGGACACGTGTCCGTTCGCGGCATCGTGCAGGCGCAGGCGCAGCTCGATGTCGCGTGGCCCCCCGCCCGCAGCGCGCTGCACGACCACCGCGAGTACGGCATCGGTACCGAGGGAACGCCAGTGCGCGAGGTCCTCGCGACGTGTCGCGGTGCCGGCACGACGGGACAGCCTTGGGAAATCACGCACGGCTTCGCGCTGCGGGACGATCCGCAACTGTTCGGAGACCGCGAGTTCCCGCGCGAGCACCTCGGCCACCGCGGTCCCGAGCCATGTGGGCAGCCCGTCCAGGACATCGGCGGGCGCCACCGCGACCGCGGGCCGTGCGGTGTCGGGCAGCGGCAGCGCGGTAGCGGAACCCTGCGCCGCCTCGACACGCGGCTCCCGGCGCGCGGCGAGGCTCCATGCCGCGAGACCGGCGAACGCGAGGCACAGCGCCACACCGCCCCATGCCAACCGTGTCGGTGTCGATGCCGGCGTACGCGATGCGACGCGTGGCGTCGTCGGCGCGGATTCGCCAAGCACGACCGCAGACGATCCGCGCTCGACCTCAGCAACGAAGCGGTAGCCCTGGCGCGGGACGGTCTCGATGAACCTCGCGTCGCCGTCACCTTCGCCCAGCACGCGCCGCAGCTGCCATACGTACTTGTTCAGCGTCGCCTCGCTGACGACCTGACGCGGCCAGAGTGCCGCGTGGAAATCGTCCTTGGCGACCAGATGCCCGGCGCGGCCGACCAGCATGCACAGCACGTCGAAGATCTTCGACGGCAGCTCCACGGCGACGCCAGCCCGGCTCAGGCGGCGCTCCGCCGGCTCGAGCACGAAGTCGCGGAACACGTATCGGGTGGGCGAGGTATCCATGCGCAACGCGTGCTCGCGGGATGCCCGGCGGACGGCGCGGAAGTGTAGCGCCAGCGGGCGTGAAGAAAACGCGACGAATAAATGAACCGGACGTCGGCGACAACGGCGGCCGGGATCGCGACAGTCGGCCCGTCCGTCAGCACGGTGTTTCCCGCCGTGGATCGCTGCCCGGCGGAACCCGCGACCGGCATCGCACCGGACCGATCGACCTTCTCGACAGGAGCACACGATGCGCACACTCACGCCGATGGCCGCCCTCGCAGCGCTGCTGGCATGGTGCCCGACCGGCCACGCACAGGACGGGTCCTTCGATACCGGATTCGCCGGCACGGGACGCGTGCTCGTCGATGTATCGGACGGGCCCGGCGACGATGGCAAGGTGCTGCGCATCCAGCCCGACGGCAAGCTGCTGATGGGCGGGACCTGCCAGAAGGGCGAGGCGCAGGGTGGCACGACGATCTTCTTCTCCAAGTTCTGCGCCACGCGCCTTCGCGGGGATGGCAGCTACGACACGACATTCGGCCCCGGCGGCGTCGGCTACATCCGTTTCGACCGGTTCGAGACCGACGGCTCGGGCTTTCCGCACAACTCGGCCCTGCAGGACATGCTGCTCCTTGCCGACGGACGCATCGTGTTCGTGGGGGCGCCGACCGCGCTCGACGAGGTCCTCGTCGCGGTGCTGCGCGCCGACGGCAGCGCGCTCGACACCGGCGTCGCCGGCGTGGGGCATTTCAGCTTCAAGTACGGCGGGCGCCGCAGTTCCGGCAACAGCCTGCTCGCGCAGCCCGACGGCAGGATCCTCGTCGCGGGCCAGGTCACCGGGCCGAACAACAATCCCGACATGGCAGTGCAGCGCTTCCTGCCGGATTTCAGTGTCGACACGGGCTTCGGAACCGCCGGATACCGCAGCGTCGCGTTCGACATCGGTGGTCCCGGCGGCGACAACAGCGATACCGTCTTCGATGTGGCATTGCAGGACGACGGACGCATCGTCCTGGCGGGCTTCGCGGTCGCCACGACGGCCGGGACGGGCGTGCTCGAGGGCGCGGTCGCGCGCCTGACGACGACAGGGCAGCTCGACACCACGTTCGGCCCGAACCAGGACGGCCGCACACGCATCGCGCTGAACGGCTTCGCGGGCGTGACCGCGGTACGCGTGGATCGCCAGGGCCGCATCGTGGTGGCGGGCGTCGCCGCCGACCCCGTGACGGGCCGCAACCGCTGCATGATCGACCGCCGACTCGGCAACGGCAACCGCGACCCGGCCTTCAATGCCTCCGGCGGAACGGGCCGACCGCAGCTGTTCTCGATGCCGAACGGGTCGGGCGAGCACGCCTGCATCCTCTACGACCTCGCGCTGCAGCCCGACGACAGCATCCTCGCCGTCGGCGTGACCAGCCGCACGGTCGATTCGAACGAGACGTACTTCGGGGCGGCGCGCCTCACGCCGGCCGGCGCGCTCGATCCGACCTTCGGCGGCGGCGGCCGCTCGTTCTCGGCGTTCTCCGCCCTTGCCAACCGCAGCGACCAGGCGACGTCGGTCGCGATCGGCAACGGCGGCATGATGATCGCCGGCAGCAGCACGAACGGTGCGGGGACACGCATCCAGTTCGGGCTCGCACGATTCAGGCTGGAGCGGATCTTCGCGGGCGGCTTCGAATGATGCGATCCAACCACGCATCGGCATGCGGCACGCGATGGCACGGTGCCGGAGCAGGATGCCGGCGCTGACGACGGCAGGGGCCGAGCCGCTCGCGATTGCGGCGTCTCCGCCTACCTGCCGGCAGATGCCGCCTCGAGAGGCAGTCGCATCGTGAACACCGCCCCTCCCCCCGGGTGGTTCTCCGCACGCACGCTGCCGCCGTGTTCCTCGGCGATCTTCTTGACCACGGCGAGGCCGAGGCCGGTACCACGCGCCTTGCTGGTCGTGTACGGCTCGAACCAGCGCTCGCCGAAACCCTCGGGCAGCCCCGGGCCGTTGTCGGCGACCGACAGCTCGACCCAGTCGCCGTCGCTGGCACGCGTGATCGACGTGCCGACGACCACCTGCGGCTTGCGCACGTCGCCGATCGCCTCGAGCGCGTTCTTGATGAGGTTGTGCAAGGCCTGCCGCATGCGCACGGCGTCGACGCGCACCTGCGGCTCCTCCTCGGCGAACTGGCGCACGAGCACGAGGCGCTGGTCGTTCGCGTAGAGATCGAGCACTTCGCCGACCAGTACATGCAGCGCGGCGGCGCGCAACGCGAGCTGCGGCGGGCGCGCGTAGTCGCCGAACGCGTTGACCATGGTCTTGAGCGCCTCGACCTGGCTCACGATCGTGTGCGTCGCGCGATCGAGCAGCTCGCTGTCGTCGGCGGCGAGGCGGCCGACGAAACGCCGACGCAGGCGTTCCGCGGCGAGCTGGATCGGCGTGAGCGGATTCTTGACCTCGTGGGCGAGGCGGCGTGCGACCTCGCCCCAGGCCGCGTCGCGCTGCGCGCTGTTGAGCACGGTCAGGTCGTCGAAGACCGCGACGAAACCGCCGTCGTGCGGCAGCGCCGCGCCACGCAGCATGAGCACGCGCTTCTCGCCGGTCGCCTCGAGGACGATCTCCTCGCGCCACTCGCGCAAGCCCTCGCGCATGTGCCGTGCGAGCGGATCGACCAGCGGCGCGAGCTCCGGGCGTTCGCGCTTCACGTCGGCGAGCGTGCGGCCCGTATAGACGGCCAGGGCGACACCTAGGATCGCGTCGCCGGCGCGGTTGGCCGTGCGCAGCACGCCGGCCGCGTCGAAGCCGAGCACGCCCGCGGAAAGGCGCTCGAGCACGGCACCGAGCCAGGCACGCTGGGTCTCGATCTCCTGCGAGCTGCGCTGCGCGCGTGTGCCGGCGAGCTCGAGCTCGCGCGTCATCTGGCTGAACGATCGCACGAGCGAGCCGAGCTCGTCGTCGCTCGCGACCGGCAACGGCGTGTCGTAGCGTCCCGCGCCGACCGCACGCGTCGCGTGCACGAGGCGGCCGACCGGGGCGAACAGGCGACGCGACACGCCGAACGCGGCCAGCAATGCGAACAGCACCGACAGCAGCAGCACGAAGGTAAGGATGAGCCCGAACGTGAGCTTGAGCGAGTTGCGCAGGTACTTGAGGCGCTCGAAATCGAAGCTCGCGTTCTCGATGCTGCGGGTCAGTGGCTGCAGGCGCTCGGGCAGCGGGAACAACCCCTGCAGAAGCCGCGTCCCGTTCGAACCGGGCACGTCCTCGACGGGCAGCACGACGCGCAGCAGCAAGGTGTCGCCGATCGGCTCGGCGACCGCGTGGCGGCCGTCCATGCCGACGCGCATGAGCACGCTCGCATCGGGATAGGCCGGATCGAGGTAACGCGGATCGGAGCTCGCCATCGCGAGCACGCGGCGGTCGGCGCCGAACACGGTGAGCTGGATCGCGCCGAGCGCGTCGATGCGTTCGTCGAGTTCCTCCTGCAGCATCGCGACGTCGCGACGCGCGAGCGCCTCGGCGAGCGCGAGGCTGCCCGCTTCCGCGGTCGCGAGGTGCTCGTCGACGACGATGCGGCCGACGTCGAGCGCGTCGTCGAGCGCCTGCTCGAGGTTGACGTCGAACCAGCTGTCGACGGTCGCATTGAGGAAGCGCAGCGCGAAGCCGTAGACGACGACGACCGGCGGCACCGCGAGCAGCACGATGATCAGCAGCAGGCGCCGACTCAGGCGCGCACCCGGCGCCTCGCGCGAGAGGTCGCGACGCAGGCGCCACAGGCGCTGGCCGATCAGCGCGATCATCGCCACCAGCGCGAAGGCCGCCGCGCCGAGCACCCAGCGGTAGCGCTCGGTGAAGCCACCGGTGCCGAGCGCGGCATCCTCGGCGAGCTTGAGCGACGCGGCCAGCAGTGCCAGCACCGCGAGGGCCGGCAGCACGCGGCGCGTCAGCAGGGTCAGCCCGCCGCGACGGTCCATGCGTACTCCGGGGCGCGCAGGTGCCAGGCGGGTTCGAAGAACGCCGGCAGGCGCAACGGCCCCGGCAGGAGGTCACGATCGATGCCGATGTCAACGCGCACGCGCGTGCCCGGTGCGAGGTCAGCGAACGGTCGCGGAAGCGGCAGGCGCAGGGCCGCGAGCGAGTCCGTGAGGTATTCGTAGGCCGGGAAGCTGCGCACGCTGTCGGTGGCCACGTCACGCAGCTGGTAGCGGCGCGTGAGCGGGAAGTAGCGCAACTCGACATGGCGCCGGTCCACCAGCGCATCGGTGCGCACGTCGACGCGCAACGTGATCGGGATGCCGTGCTCGAGCGCGTCGCTCATCGGGCCGTTGAGGCGGCAGTCGACGTCGAGCACGAGTTCCGCCCCCTCCGCCGCCGGCGTGAGGCGCGCGTCGCGCACTTCGAGGCTGCCAGGTTTCTGGTCGCGCAGCGCGTCGCAGCCCGCGAGCGCGAGCACGGCCGCGAGAAGGCCCGCACTAGCGCGCCTTCTCGACCAGCGCATAGAAGAATCCGTCCATGCCTCCACCCCCCCGGCAGGTTCTGGCGACCGCCCCCGGCGGACTCGCCGAGGCCGTCGGGCAGTGCGATCGTGCGTGCATCGGCGTGCGCGGCGGCGAACCCGGCCACGACCGCCTCGTTCTCGGCGCGCAGGACCGAGCACGTCGTGTACAGCATCCTGCCACCGGGCACGAGCAGCGGCCACAGTGCATCGAGCAGGCGGCGCTGGGTCGTGGCGAGCACGCGGATGTCGGAGCCGCGTCGGTGCAGCTTGACGTCGGGCTGGCGCCGCACGATGCCGGTCGCCGAGCACGGCGCATCGACGAGGATGCGATCGAACGGCCGGCCATCCCACCATGCCGCGGGCGCAGCCGCGTCGCCCTGGCGAACGTCCGCGGAAAGCCCGAGGCGCACGAGGTTCTCGCGCAGGCGCGGCAGGCGCGCGGCATCGGCATCGAGGGCGACGACGTCGAGCGAGGCGCGCTCGAGCAGATGGGCGGTCTTGCCGCCCGGGGCCGCGCAGGCATCGAGCACGCGCTGGCCGTCGACGGCGCCGAGCAGCGTGGCGACGCGCTGGGCCGCGCCGTCCTGCACCGAGAAGTGGCCCTCGGAGAACCCGGGCAGGCGGCTCACGTCGGTGCTCGCATCGAGCACGATCGCATCCTCGAGATCGCCGTGCGCGGTGGCACCGACGCCGTCGGCGACGAGGCGCTCGAGCAGGGCTTCGCGCGTGCTGCGGCGGCGATTGACGCGCAGCGTGAGCGCCGCCGCACGGTTGTTCGCCTCGAGCATGCCGCGCCACGCATCGGGCCAGTCGGCGCGCAGCGCGTCGACGAGCCAGCGCGGATGCGCGGCCTGCGTCGTGGTGTCGGCGTCGAGCGCGGCGAGCCGCGCCTCGCGTTCGCGCAGCCAGCGCCGCAGCACGGCATTGGCGAGCCCGGCCAGGCCAGGCTGACCGAGCAGGCGCACCGCGTCCACGCACGCGGCGACGACCGCATACGACGGCATTGCCATGACCTCGACCTGCACGAGTGCGAGCACGAGCAGCGCGCGCACTTCTCGCGCCTTCGGCGGCAGCGGGCGCTCGAGCATGCCGGCCAGCGCCGCGTCGAAACGCAGCCACCAGCGCGTGGATTCGAACAGGGTCGCGGAAAGCAGCGCGCGATCGCGTGGGTCGGCGTTGCGCGCAGCGCGTGCGTCGAACGCGCTGCGCAGCGACACGCCGTCGAAGACAGTGCGTGCGAGCGCACGCGCGGCTTCGGCGCGCAGGCGTGCGCCGGGATCGGCCGTCGTCGCGCTCATCTACGCACACCGAGCGTCGCGGCGAGGTCGGGACGCGCGTTGAGCCAGTCGCGCACGCGCATGCGCTTGCCGCCGTCGCGCTGGATCTCGACGAGGCGCAGCACGCCGTCGCCGGTGGAGACGTCGATGCCGTCGGGGCCGACCGCGATCACCGCCCCGGGCTGCGCGGTGTTGCGCATCGCGGGAACGGCTGCAGACCAGATGCGCACGCGCTCGCCGGCGAGCGTGGTTTCGGCGACGGGCCAGGGATCAAAGGCACGCACGCGACGCTCGAGCGCCACGGCCGGCTCGCTCCAGTCGAGCACGGCTTCGCGCTTGTCGAGCTTGTGCGCGTACACGACACCGTCGTCATGCTGCGCACGTGCCTCGGGCAGATTTCCGGCAACGAGGCGCGCAAGACCTTCGCCGAGCACCCCGGCGCCGAGTGCGGCGAGGCGGTCGTGCAGGCGGCCGCCCGTGTCGGACGATTCGATCGGCGTGCGCCTCTCGAGTAGGACCGGGCCGGTGTCGAGGCCCTCCTCCATGCGCATGAGGCCGACACCGGACTCGACATCACCGGCGAGGACCGCGCGCTGGATCGGTGCCGCGCCGCGCCAGCGCGGCAGCAGCGAGGCGTGCACGTTCCAGCAGCCGTGCTGCGGAATCGCGAGCACGCGTGGCGACAGGATGAGCCCGTAGGCGACAACGACCATCAGGTCGGGCTGCCACGCCGCGAGCCGCGCGCGGGCTTCGCGCGTACGCAGGGTCTCGGGTTGCTCGACGGGAATGCCGGCGGCGAGTGCAGCCTCCTTGACCGGACTGGCAGCAAGCTTGCGGCCCCGTCCGGCGGGACGATCGGGCTGCGTGTAGGCCGCGACGACGTCGACATCGGCCGCGAGGCAGGACCGGAATGCGGCCACGGCGAATTCGGGTGTTCCCGCGAACACCAGGCGCAGACGCCGGGACATCGGGATCAGGCCGCGTTGCGGCGTTGCTTGGCGAGCTTCTTGCGGACGAGCTCGCGCTTGAGCGGCGAGAGGTAGTCGACGAAGAGCTTGCCCGCGAGATGGTCCATCTCGTGCTGGATGCAGACGGCCAGCAGGCCGTCGGCCTCGATCACCTGCGCCGCGCCCTTTGCGTCCTGGGCCTCGACGCGGATGCGCTCGGCGCGTTCGACGTCGGCGAAGATGCCGGGCACGGAGAGACATCCTTCCTGGCAGACCTGGGTGCCGGACCGCTCGACGATGCGCGGATTCACGAGCACGAGCGGCTGGTTCTTGTCCTCGGACACGTCGACCACGAGCAGCTGCCTGTGGACGTCGACCTGGGTCGCGGCGAGACCGATGCCGGGCGCCTCGTACATCGTCTCGAACATGTCGGCGACGAGCTTCGCGAGTTCGGCGTCGAACACGGTGACCGGCTGCGCCACGGTACGCAGGCGCGGGTCGGGAAACTCGACGATCTTCATGAGGGCCATGGTGGCGGATCCGGGAACGTGTCGGTGCGGCGTCGACGCCGATCTGGGGTCGAAGCGAGAGGAAACAACGTGTTGCGACGCCATTCTACGCGTTTCGCGACATCCCCGCGATCCTGGCGTGGAACCGCGACCGAAGGGTTGCGCGAACCCCGTGCAGACCCGACGCGACGGGGCATTTTCCCCGCCGGGCCCGTGGCTTGCGCGACGACCGGATTTGGGAAGTCGGTCATTTTCTCACGTTAAAGTTTCCTATACACTCGCCAAGCCATAGGGGAATCAGGTAATTGGCGGCCATGCTTAAAAAACTACTTTCGGTTTCGGCTGGACTGCTCCTCACCGTCTCGGTTTTTGCCGCCGGACAATGGGCCGAGAACGCGCCCGAGCGTTACGTCGTCAAGCGCGGCGACACGCTATGGGACATCTCGTCCAAATTCCTCATCAAACCCTGGCACTGGCCGGAGATCTGGCAGCTCAACCCGCAGGTGCGCAATCCGCACCTGATCTATCCGGGTGACGAACTCGTGCTGTCGGGCAACAAGGTCATGCACGGCGAGGGGTCGATCGGCCCGCACGTGCGCGAGACCTCGCTCGAGGACGCGGTCAAGCCGATTCCGCTGTCGGCGATCAAGCAGTTCCTCAAGAACACGCACATCATCGGCGAAGACGAGCTGCGCAAGGCGCCGCACGTCGTCGGCATCGAGGAAGACCGCCTGCGCGGCACGACCGGCCAGCTGATCTACGTGCGCGGCCTGCAGGCTTCGGTCGGTGACAAGCTCGCGGTGGTGCGCCCGCTCGGCCGCTACTACGACATGCCGCCCGAAGAAGACGGCGGCGTGCGCGAGACCTATCGCCAGGAACGTGACGGCCGCGACGGCCGCCAGAGCATCCTGTGGCGCCACGGCCCGCACGAGTGGAGCTTCCAGGGGCGCGTGCGCTTCCTCGGCTACGAGGTGCTCGAGTTCGGTACCGTGCAGGTCACGCGCACGGCCGACGTTTCGTCGGCACTCGTCACCTATTCCGATTTCGAGGTGAAGGCCGGCGACTACCTCATCGCACTCGACCCGAAGCCGTACGACGACCAGTTCGTGCCGCACCCGCCGTCGCGGGCTCCCGACAACATGCGCGTGATCGCGTTCACCGACGCCATGAACGCTGTCGGCGTGCGCCAGGTCGTGGCCTTGTCGCGCGGCAGCGAGGACGGCGTCGACAACGGCACCGTGTATTCGATCTACGCCGACGGCCAGGTCGTGCGCGACCACACCGATTATCCGGAAGGCAAGTCGCGCACGTTCTTCAAGCCGGGCCGTGCGAAAGTGCAGTTGCCTCCCGAGTTCATCGGCCACGTGATGATCTTCCGCACGTTCGACCGCGTCAGCTACGGGCTCGTCATGGACGGCATCCGCCCCGTGCACGTCGGCGATTTCCTGCACGATCCCGACTCGACGCCCTGACCTGATCCACGCGATCACGCGCGACGGCGCGGCCTCCGGGTCGCGCCGTCGTCGTTTCGGGGTTCCGCTACACTGCCCCTATGGACACCGCCCCCGGCAACCGGACTGCCTGGCTCATCCTGCTGCGCGCGCCTGCGCTCGGATCGGCCGCCCTGCGACGTCTCGTCGCCCACCACGGCAGCGCGGAACGTGCGCTTGGCGCGCTGCGCGGCGGTACCGCCGCGCGGGAACTCGACGAGGCGACACGCGGATGGCTCGATGCGCCCGATGACGCCCGCATCGATGCCGACCTCGCATGGCTGGCGCTTCCCGCGCACCAGCTGGTCGGCTGGGACGATCCCGACTACCCGACCCTGCTGCGCGACATCCCCGGGGCACCCGCAGCGCTGTTCGTCGCGGGAGACGCCTCGCTGCTGTGGATGCCCCAGCTGGCGATCGTCGGCAGCCGCGCGGCCAGCGCAGGCGGCCTCGCGACGACCCGCCGCTTCGCACGCACGCTGGCCGCGGCGGGATTCACGATCACGAGCGGCATGGCCGACGGCATCGACGGGGCCGCGCACGAGGCCGCGCTGGACGCTGGTGGTCGCACGATCGCCGTGCTCGGTACGGGGCCGGACCTCGTCTATCCGCGCAAGCACGCCGGCCTCGCGGCGCGCATCGCCGCCGAGGGTGCGCTGGTCAGCGAGCTGCCGCCCGGCACGCCCGGCAAGGCGGAGCACTTCCCGCGCCGCAACCGCATCCTGTCAGGCCTCGCGCTCGGCACGCTGGTCGTCGAGGCGGGGCTCAAGTCGGGCTCCCTCATCACCGCGCGCTGCGCGACCGAGCAGGGCCGCGAGGTGTTCGCGATCCCGGGGGCGATCACGAATCCACTCGCGCGAGGCTGCCACCAGCTGATCCGCGACGGCGCACGGCTCGTCGAGACGCCCGAGGAGGTCGGTGCGTCACTGGCCTCCCACGCGATCGAGCTCGGCGACCATCTGCGCGAACGCCTCGGCGTCATGGCCGACGCCGGCGCCGCATGCGACACCGGCGCCGATCGGGCCGCCGCGCACGACCCCGAGTACGCCCGCCTGCTGTCGGCGCTGGGACACGAGGCCTGCGACGTCGACACCCTGGCGGCGCGCAGCGGCCTCGCCGTGCCAGCGCTCTCTTCGATGTTGCTGCTTCTCGAGCTCGAAGGACGCGTCGCGGCGGCGCCTGGCGGGCGTTACCAGCGCCTCGATGGCGGCCGCTGAACCAGCGTCGCCGGCCTGCGGTCGGGAAGCGCCGGGCTTGACAGCCCGCGAACGCGTGTGTCCTCCTGAATAAGGAATGGTGCGCTCGCACCGCGATCCACGAGCTTCCACGGTGCCCGCGGGCACCCCGCACCACCGGCGGCAAGGACCGCATCCATGGCCAAGAGTCTCCTCATCGTCGAGTCGCCCGCCAAGGCGAAGACGATCAACAAATACCTCGGCAAGGACTTCCAGGTCCTCGCCTCGTACGGCCACGTCCGCGATCTCGTCCCGAAGGAGGGCGCGGTCGATCCCGCGAACGACTTCGCGATGAACTACGAGCTCATCGAGAGGAACGAGAAACACGTCGACGCGATCGTCAAGGCCGCCAGGCAGGCCGACTCCCTCTACCTCGCGACCGACTTGGACCGCGAAGGGGAAGCCATTTCCTGGCACATCGCCGAGATCCTGCGCCAGCGCAAGCTGCTCGAGGGCCGCGCATTGCATCGCGTCGTGTTCTCCGAGATCACGCCGCGCGCGATCAAGGAGGCGGTCGCCAATCCGCGCGCGTTGTCGATGGACCTCGTCAACGCCCAGCAGGCGCGCCGCGCACTCGACTACCTCGTCGGCTTCAACCTGTCGCCGGTGCTGTGGCGCAAGGTGCAGCGCGGCCTGTCGGCCGGTCGCGTGCAGTCGCCCGCGCTGCGCATGATCGTCGAGCGCGAGGAG
Source organism: Dokdonella aquatica (assembly GCF_051987395.1). Taxonomy (NCBI): domain Bacteria; kingdom Pseudomonadati; phylum Pseudomonadota; class Gammaproteobacteria; order Lysobacterales; family Rhodanobacteraceae; genus Dokdonella; species Dokdonella aquatica. The sequence goes on from NZ_CP197094.1 coordinate 1,110,118, forward strand.
GAGATCGAAGCCTTCGTGCCGCGCGAATACTGGAGCGTGGAAGCCGACCTGGCCCATCCGGACCAGGCCTTCAAGGCCCGCCTGCTGCGCCTCAACGGCAAGAAGTTCGAACAGTTCGATCTCACCAACACCGACGACGCGCACGCCGCCCGCGACGCGCTCAAGCGCGCCGCGCAGGGTCGCCTCGTCGTCGGCGACGTGCAGTCCAAGGAGCGCAAGCGCCGTCCGTCGGCGCCGTTCACGACCTCGACGCTGCAGCAGGAGGCCGCGCGCAAGCTCGGCTACGCGACGAGCCGCACGATGCGCATCGCGCAGCAGCTCTATGAAGGCATCGCGATCGGCGACGAGGGCGTGGTCGGCCTCATCACCTACATGCGTACCGACTCGACGCAGCTGTCCAACGACGCGATCGGCGAACTGCGCGACGTCATCGTGCGCGAGTACGGCCGCCAGGCGCTTCCCGAGCAGCCCAACGTCTACAAGTCCAAGTCCAAGAACGCGCAGGAAGCCCACGAGGCGATCCGTCCGACCTCGGCCGCGCTGACGCCGCGCAAGGTCGCCGCCTACCTGTCGCCGGACCACGCCAAGCTCTACGAGCTGATCTGGAAGCGCACGGTCGCCTCGCAGATGCAGCACGCCACGCTCAACACGGTCTCGGTGGATTTCCCGTGCGGCGACGACGCCGCGTTCCGTGCCACCGGCACGACGGTCGTCGACGCGGGCTTCCTCGCGGTGTACGAGGAAGGCCGCGACCAGAAGACCGCCGAGGACGACGACGACGCGCGCAAGCTGCCGGCGATGAAGGTCGGCGAGGCGGTCCCGCTGCGCGACATCGTCACCGACCAGCATTTCACCGAACCACCGCCGCGCTTCTCCGAGGCGAGCCTCGTCAAGGCGCTCGAGGAATACGGCATCGGCCGCCCGTCGACGTATGCAAGCATCATCCAGGTGCTGCTCAACCGCGAGTACGTGATCCTCGACAGCCGTCGCTTCAAGCCGACCGATGTCGGCCGCGCGGTCGGCAAGTTCCTGTCCGGGCATTTCGCCAAGTACGTCGACTACGACTTCACGGCGAACCTCGAGGACGAGCTCGACGCGGTGTCCCGCGGCGAGGAGGACTGGGTCCCGCTGCTCGAGAAGTTCTGGAAGCCGTTCAAGGCGCAGGTCGACGAGAAGGTCGAGACGGTCGACAAGTCCGAGGCCAGTGGCAGCCGCGTGCTCGGCGACGACCCGGCCAGCGGCAAGCCCGTGTCGGTGCGCCTCGGCCGCTACGGGCCGTTCGCGCAGATCGGCACCAAGGACGACGAGGACAAGCCGAAGTTCGCGAGCCTGCGCCCGGGCCAGAGCATGCACACGCTCACGCTCGAGGAAGCCCTGCAGCTGTTCAAGCTGCCGCGCACGCTCGGCGCGCACGAGGACGGCCAGGACATCACGGTCGGCGTCGGCCGCTTCGGTCCGTTCGTCAAGCACGGCTCGATCTACGCCTCGCTCGGCAAGGAGGACGATCCGTACGTAATCGAACTCGAGCGCGGCCTGCAGCTGCTGCGCGAGAAGGCCGAGGCCGCCGCGAATCGCATCATCAAGGACTTCGGCAACGGCATCCAGGTGCTCAACGGCCGCTACGGTCCGTACATCACCGACGGCGAGAAGAACGCGCGCATCCCGAAGGACCGCGAGCCCGCGGGCCTGAGCGAAGCCGAGTGCGCCGAACTCATCGCGGCGGCACCGCTCAAGCCCAAGCGTGGCGGCTTCGGCCGCGGCGCCAAGGGCAAGCCTGCGGCGAAGAAGGCCGCAGCATCCGAGGCCGCAGCCGCGAAGAAGGCGGCCGTGAAGAAGGCACCGGCGAAGAAGACCGCTGCGAAGAAGGCGACCGCCAAGAAAGCCGTGGCGAAGAAGGCTGCTGCCAAGAAGGCGCCGGCGAAGAAGGCGTGATGGCGCCCGAACTCGCCGATGCCGTCGCGCGGCTGCGCCAGGGCGGCGTCGTCGCCTACCCGACCGAAGCGGTCTGGGGACTTGGCTGCGATCCGCTCGACGAGGCCGCGGTGCGCAAGCTGTTCGCGCTCAAGCAGCGCCCCTCCGGCCTCGGCGTCGTGCTGATCGGCGCCGACGTGGCCCAGGTGATGCCGTTCATCGGCGACGTCCCGGCCCCGGCACTGGCCCGCGCAGCGGCCACGTGGCCCGGCCCCCATACCTGGATATTTCCGCGAAGCAGCCGCGTTCCTGCCTGGATCAGCGGCGAACATGCAGGCATCGCGCTGCGTGTCACTGCTCATCCGGTCGCCGCCGCGCTGTGCCGCGCGTTCGGCTCGGCATTGGTTTCGACGAGCGCGAATCCGCACGGCATGCCCCCTGCGCGCTCGCGCGCCGATCTCGACACGCTGTTCGGAGACACCCTCGATGCGATCGTCGACGGCCCCCTCGGGGCACTTGAGCGGCCGACGCCGATCCGCGACGCTATGACCGGGGAATTCATCCGTTCGTGAACACGACGGCGAGGTCCGCGCCGCAGGCGGCGCGGGCGCGGCTCGTCGTGCGATGCGGTCCGTGATCGTCGAGGGAGGTTTGGCAGCGTGTCGGCAGTGATCCATCCGCAACCGGGCGACGCAGTACCCGCATGGCCGCTCCTGGCCGGCGACGACATGGCGCGCACCGTCGCGTGGCGCGACGGCGGGCCCGTCACCGCTGCGGCGTTCCTCGCCGACGTCGCGCGCGTCGCCGCGTGCCTGCCTGCGCGCGCCCACGCGATCAACCTCTGCGAGGACCGCTACGCGTTCACGGTGGCGTTCTGCGCGGTCGCGAGCCGCGGCCAGACCACCTTGCTGCCGCCGTCCCGCGCGCCGCGCGCGGTCGACGAAGCGCTCGCGGCCTATGCGTCGACCTACGTGCTCAGCGACACCGTGCTCGATCCCGCGCCGGAACCGCTCGTCATGCTGCCGGTGCTGGACGGCGTCGCCGACGGGCCGGTCGACATGCCGCGCATCCGTGCCGACCAGGTCGTCGCGATCGGCTTCACCTCGGGCAGCACGGGCCAGCCCAAGCCCAACACGAAGACCTGGGACAATTTCCGGCGCGGCACGCTGCGCAACCTCGAGGTCCTCGCCGCCACGCTCGGCATGGGCGCGCAGACGCCGGCGCACGTCGTCGCGACGGTACCGCCGCAGCACATGTACGGCATGGAGACCTCGGTGCTGCCGCCGTTGTTCGGCGCGTTCGCGGTGCATGCGGCGCGACCGTTCTTCCCGGCCGACATCGCGCGCGCGCTGGCGTCGATTCCTTCGCCACGCATCCTCGTCACGACACCGGTGCACCTGCGTGCCCTGCTGCGCGACGACGTCGTGTTCCCGTCCATCGACGCGATCGTGTCGGCGACCGCCCCGCTGCCAGCGGAGCTCGCGCGCGAAGCCGAGGCGCGCCTCGGCGCGCCGATGCTCGAAGTGTTCGGCTCGACCGAAACCTGCGTGATCGCGTGGCGACGGACCGCATTGGAGAGCGCGTGGACGCTGCACGACGACGTCGACCTGCGTCCGCAGCCGGACGGCACGCTCGTGACGGCCGCGCACTTGGACGCCGCGGTTCTGCTGCAGGATGTCGTCGAGGTGCTGCCCGAGCGACGCTTCGAACTGCGCGGCCGCAACGCCGACCTGCTCGAGATCGCCGGCAAGCGCGCCTCGCTGGCCGACCTCACGCGCCGACTCCTCGAGATTCCGGGTGTTGTCGACGCGGTCGTGTTCCAGGCCGAAGAAGCCGATGCGTCGGGCGTGCAGCGCATCGCCGCGCTCGTCGTCGCGCCGACGCTGGCCGATGTCGACGTGCTCGCCGCGATGCGCCGCATGATCGATCCCGTGTTCCTGCCGCGGCCGCTGCGCCGCGTCGATGCCCTGCCTCGCAACGAGACCGGCAAGCTGCCACGCGCGGCACTCCTGGCGGCCCTGCGCAGCGCCAGCTGACCTGTCGTCGCGGAGCGCAGGCAAAGAAAAGCCCCGAGGGCTAGGGGGAGCCCTCGGGGCGGGGGTCGAAAACCGGTCTGGGGAGGGACCGATTCCCGGGGATCCAGCCAGGGAGGTGGGTGGATCCGGGGGCGCCGTTGCGTGCACCCGGATGATCAGACGCCGGGTAGCGGCGGAAAGTTTCGGCGGGTTCGCAAATCGGCCGGATTCGTTTAACGGCGATTCACCTGGATGACATCGAAGCTGAACGAGCTCAGTGTGCCTCGTCCCAGTTGGCTCCGCTGCCGATATCGACGACCAGCGGCACGTCGAGCGAGGCCGCGCCGGCCATGCGCTCGCGCACGCCGTCGGTGATCGCGGCGACGCGATCCTCGCGTACCTCGAACACGAGTTCGTCGTGGACCTGCAGCAGCATGCGTGCCTCGTCGGTCCGCCCGGCGAGCCAGGCGTCGACCTCGATCATCGCGCGCTTGATGATGTCCGCGGCGGTGCCCTGCATCGGCGCATTGATCGCCGCACGCTCGGCGCCGGCACGCTGGGTCGCGTTCGCGGAACGGATGTAGTCCAGATGCAGGCGGCGGCCGAACACGGTCTCGACGTAGCCTTGCGCATGCGCCTCGGCGCGGATGCGGTCCATGTAGTCGCGCACGCCCGGGTAACGCTGGAAGTAGCGCGCGATGTAGTCCTGCGCCTCGCCGCGGCCGATGCCGAGCTGACGCGCGAGCCCGAACGGGCCCATGCCGTACATGAGGCCGAAATTGATCGCCTTGGCGGCGCGGCGCTGGTTGCCGTCGACGTCCTCGAGCGGCACGCCGAACACCTCCGAGGCGGTCGCGCGGTGCACGTCCTGGTTGCCCTGGAACGCAGCGAGCAGGCCCGCATCGCCCGACAGGTGGGCCATGATGCGCAGCTCGATCTGCGAGTAGTCGGCGGCGACGATGCGCCAGCCCGGCGGCGCGACGAAGGCCTGGCGGATGCGACGGCCCTCCTCGGTGCGGATCGGGATGTTCTGCAGGTTCGGATCCGACGACGACAGCCGCCCGGTCGCCGCGATCGCCTGGCCGTAGCTCGTGTGCACGCGCCCGGTGCGCGGGTTGACCATCTCGGCGAGCTTGTCGGTGTAGGTCGAGCGCAGCTTGGCGAGGCCGCGGTAGTCGAGGATCAGGCGCGGCAGCGCGTGTTCGTGCGCGATCGCCTCGAGCGCCTCCTCGTTCGTCGACGGCTGCCCCTTCGGCGTCTTCACGAGCGCCGGCAGCTTGAGCTGGTCGAACAGCAATGCCTGCAGCTGCTTGGGCGAGTCGAGGCTGAAGGTATGACCGGCCAGCGCATGCGCCTCGCCGGTGATCTCGTGCATGCGTCGTGCGAGCTGCTGGCTCTGCAGACGCAGCGCATCGACGTCGATGAGGATGCCGGCCTGCTCCATGCGCGCGAGCACCGGCACCAGCGGGATCTCGATGCGTTCGTAGACCTCGCACAGGTTCGGCACCTGCTGCAGGCGCGGCCACAGCGCCTCGTGCAGGCGCAACGTGACGTCGGCGTCCTCGGCGGCGTAACGCGTCGCGATGTCGAGATCGACCTGCGAGAACGGGATCTGCTTCGCGCCCTTGCCGGCGACGTCCTCGTAGTGGATGGTCTCGTAGCCGAGATGCTGGCGCGCGAGCGAGTCCATATCGTGGCGCGAGGCCGTCGAATTGAGCACGTACGACTCGAGCATCGTGTCGTGCGCGATGCCGCGCACGGTGATGCTCGCCTGGGCGAGCACGTTGGCGTCGTACTTGAGGTGCTGGCCGAGCTTGGGCTTGCCGGGATCCTCGAGCAGTGGCTTGAGGCGCGCGAGCACGTCGTCACGCGCGAGCTGCGCCGGCGCACCGGCATAGTCGTGCGCGACCGGCACGTAGGCGGCCTTGCCAGGCTCGACGGCGAACGACACGCCGACCACCTCCGCACGCATCGGATCGAGCGAGCTCGTCTCGGTGTCGAACGCGACCAGCGGCGCGGCGTGCAGGCGCGCGATCCAGTCGTCGAGTCGTGCGCTGTCGAGCACGAGTTCGTACTCGCCCGGATGCGCCCGATCGGCGGTCGGCGCCGCGGCAGGTGGTGCAGACGCTTCCGCCGTCGCAGTGGCCGGCACCGGCTCGCCGCGATCGAGCTCCTTGAGCGCGGCATTGAAGCCGTAACGCGTGTAGAGCTCGCGCAGGCGCTCGACGTCCTGGCCGCGCAGCGCGAGCTCGGTCGCGGCGAGCGGCAGCACGACGTCCGTGCGGATCGTGACGAGCTCGCGCGACAGCGGCAGGTGCGCGAGCGCGGCGCGCAGGTTGTCGCCGATCTTGCCGCCGACCTTCGCGGCATCGGCGATGACGCCGTCGAGCGAACCGTACTCGGCGATCCATTTCGCGGCGGTCTTGGGACCGCACTTCTCCACGCCGGGCACGTTGTCGACGGTGTCGCCCGTGAGCGCGAGGAAATCCACGATGCGCTCGGGCGGCACGCCGAACTTCGCGATCACGCCCTCGCGGTCCATCGTCGTGTTCGTCATCGTGTTGACGAGCGAGATGTGCGGCGAGACGAGCTGGGCGAAGTCCTTGTCGCCGGTCGAGATGACCACGTCGATGCCGAGCGCCTCGGCCTGGCGCGCGAGCGTGCCGATCACGTCGTCGGCCTCGACGCCGGGCTCGCGCAGGATCGGGAAGCCGAGTGCGGCGACGATCGTCAGCATCGGCTCGACCTGCGCCTTGAGGTCGGGCGGCGTCGGCGGACGGTTGGCCTTGTACTGCGGGTAGAGCTCGTCGCGGAACGTCGGCCCCGAGGCATCGCTCACGAACGCGACGTAGTCGGGACGCTCCTTGAGCGTGGAGCGCAGCATGTTCACGACGCCGAACAGCGCGCCGGTCGGCTCGCCGGCGGCGTTCGACAGCGGGGGCAGCGCGTGGAACGCGCGGAACAGATACGACGAACCGTCGATGAGGACGAGGCGCGGACGCGTCGACATGGCAACCTGGCACGGCAGCGGGCCCGCAGCTTCGCGCGGGCCGCCCGCAATTGCAACGCGATCAGCAGCCCAGCGCGATCGGCGCCACGCGGCAGACGTCGAGCGTGAGCTGGTTGTCCTCGAGCGCCGAACGGAAGATGACCTCGTTGGTGACCATGAGATTGACCGCCGGGTAGCCGACCACGCCCACGTCGGGATTCACGCGCCAGCGGATCTGCGTGCTGCCGGGCTGCGGCTGACTCGCACGCAGCGGGATCAGCAGCTCGATCCAGAAGCCGAAATGCATGAGCCACGCCCCACCGGCGGTTCCCCGCGGCGGCATCACGCGCACGCCTTCGAATCCGACGGGGAACACCTGCGGACATCCGTAATCGGGCTCGTTCTCGAAATTGATGACCCGCGGCACCGGATTCGACTGCGTGGCGGGCAGGCGCGCGAAACAGAACGCCGGATTCTGCGTGCTCGCGGCGGTCGTCACGCCCGGCGGCAGGATCAGTTCGAGACCGACGGCGCTCGGCGCGCAGGGATTGCCCGGGTGGCTGAGCACGAGGTGCGTGTAGAACACCTCGCCGACGGCCGGGTTGAAGTTCGGCGGCAGCAGCGTGTAGCCCGTGTAGCCCATCGTGCGGGGCTGTACTAAAGGCGGATCGCTCAGGCACGCCGTCACGCTGCCGACCTGGGTGATGACGCCGTCCCACCAGCGCAGCACGAGCTCCGGGCGCTCGGCGTCCGGCGGTGCGAACTCGACCGCGCCCGCGACGGTCGACACGAGCATGGTGGCCATGAGCGCAACGACGCGCCGGATTCCGTTTCGCAGGTCCATCGATTTGTACTCCCAGTTCCGATCCGAACCGCGACTTGTTACGCAGAATGGCGGCCCGGATCCCCATTGCGTTTGACGGGCGATACACTGCACGGGTCACCAGCAGCGGCATGCCGTCATGTCCGAACACGGGGAACATGACGTCACTCGACTCATCGTCGCGTGGCGTGGCGGCGATGAAGCCGCGAGGGAGCAGCTCATGGAGCGCGTCTACGCGAACGTGCGCGCGATCGCGGCACAGTCGTTGCGTCGCATGCCGAACGCGACGCTCAGTGCGACGGATCTCGCCCACGAAGCCCTGATCCGCATGCTCGGCGCCGATGCCGACTGGGAGAATCGCAAGCATTTCTTCCACGTCGCCGCGCAGGCCACGCGCCAAGTCCTCGTCGACGCGGCACGCAAGCGGCTCGCCGACAAGCGCGGTGGCGGCGCCGAGCGCATCGACATCGACGATGTGCGCGACCTTGCCGGTCCCGAGAGCGACGCCGAGCTGCTGCGCGTGGATTCCGCGCTGAAGGACTTGTCGGGCGCCGACACGCGCCGTGCCCAGATGATCGAGCTCGTCTACTTCGGCGGTCTCAGCCGTGCGGAGGTCGCGGCTGCGATGGCGGTGTCGGAAGGCACCGTGGACCGCGACCTGCGCCTCGCGAGGGCCTGGCTGAAGACCGCGCTGAGCGCATGAACCCGCCGTCGCCCGAGCGACTCGCCGCGCATTTCGAGCGGCTGGTCGCGATGCCTGCGCAAGCGCGGGCGGCCGAGCTCGACAGGCTGCCGCTCGACGACGGCGAGCGACGCTGGCTCGAAGGCATGCTGGCAGCGGACGACGACACGTCCGATCCGGTCGCCGATTCGATCGCCGCGGGCGCCGGGCGCGTCGGAGCCACGAGGGTCGAGCGTCTTGGTCCGTGGCGGTTGCTGCGCGAGATCGGCGCGGGTGGCATGGGCACCGTGTTCCTCGCCGAGCGCGCCGACGGAGGCTTCACGCAGCGTGCCGCCATCAAGCTGCTGCGGGGGTTTCCCACCCGCGAAGGCATGCGCAGGCTGCGACAGGAACGCCAGATCCTCGCCGGACTCGATCATCCCAACATCGCGCGCCTGCTCGACGGCGGCGAAAGCAGCGATGGCCAGCCCTGGTTCGCGCTCGAGTACGTCGACGGCGTCCCGCTGCTTGACCACATCGCCGCGAGCTCCCCGTCGCGCGATCGACGCCTCGCCCTGTTCACGTCGATGCTGGACGCGGTGGAACATGCGCATCAGCGCCTCGTCATCCATCGCGATCTCAAGCCGGCCAACGTGCTCGTCGCCGGCGGCGCGATCAAGTTGCTCGATTTCGGCATCGCCCGCCTCGTCGAACTCGACCCCGTGGCGGGGCGGGAGACATCGACGCGGGTCTTCAGCCGCGGCTATGCGAGTCCCGAGCAACGGGAAGGCCGCGCGATCACGACGGCGAGCGACGTCTACAGCCTCGGCGTCCTCCTGCGCGAGATGCTCACCGGGCGCGATGACGCGTCCGCGACGTGGCCGCGCCTGCCACTGGACGCCGAAGTCGAAGGCATCCTCGGCAAGGCCTGTGCCGACGATCCGCGGGATCGTTACATGGGCGCAGGCGGGTTCCGTGACGACATCGTGCGCTACCGCGAAGGACGCCCGGTGCGTGCCGCGGCGTTCACGCGCACGTACCGACTGCGCAAGTTCCTTTCCCGGCATCGTGTCGCGAGCGCCCTGGGAACGCTCGCGGTCGCCCTGCTCGGCATCTTCGTGTGGCGGCTCGACGCGGAGCGCGCACGCGCGGTCACCGCGGAACACAGGACCCAGGGAGCACTCGAGACGGCCGAGCGCGACGCGGCGCGGGCGCGCGCGGCACTCGACTTCCTGACCGACGCGTTCTCGGCAGCGTCGCCCGAGGTCGCGCGCAGCCCGCAGGTCAGCGTACGCGACCTGCTCGACGCGGCGCGGCACAAGCTCGACGAGCGCCAGGCGGGCCATCCGGAGCTGCACCAGATCATGCAGCGGCTCCTCGCCCACCTCTACGGGTCGCTCGGCGAGGCAACCATCGCTTCCGAGCTCATGCGGGAAGGCTTGTCGGGTGTCGAACCGGGGGACGCGGCCGAAGGCCTGCGGCTCGCCGACGACTACGAGGAGTACGCCTCGGAACTCGGCGTGCGCGCGGAAGGTGCTGCCGCACTCGAGGCCGCGCGGGAAGCCGTGTCGTTGCGGGAGCGCTTCGCGCCCGCCGACGACGCGCTGCGGGTGCGGTCGCTGTTGGCCGTGGCGTCGGCCCACCATCGCAACGCCGACAACAGGAAGGCGATCGAGCTGCTCGACGAGGCGTCGGCACTCGCCGAGCGGACACCTTCAGTCGAAGCGGCGGTCCGCGTCGAACTCTCGACCGTGCACGCTTCGCTCCTCGCGATGGAAGGCGACTGCGCCCGCGCGACGGAGGTCGCGCAGCACGGACTCGAGCTCAACACCGATTCCAGGCGCGAACAGACACCCGATCACGTCATGCTGATGCGCGCCAAGGCGTCCGCGCGAAGTGCCTGCGGACGCCCCGCGGAGGCTGCCGCCAGCCTGCGCGAAGCGATCGCGTTGCAGGAGCGACTCGTCGGTCGCGGCGGTGCGCGCATGATGACGTTGACCAACGACCTCGCACTCGCGCTCAACGATCTCGGCGAATACCGGGAAGCTGCTGCAATGCTCGGCGTCGCCGAAGTGGCGATGCGGGGCGTGGGACTGGGTGCATTCGACGAAGCGCTCGGCTTGTCCAACCAGGCCGGCACGTTCGAGAACGCCGGGGACTACGCATCGTCGATGGCGCTCTCGGATCGTGCCGTCGCCCTCGTCAGGGACGCCCGCCTGCCGGGTGATGAACTGCTGCTCAGGCGCGTCGAGCGTACGAGGGCGCGGACCATGGGCATCGTCGGACGCCATGACGAGGCGCGCACGATCCTCGAGGAGCTTCGTGATCGCAGCGAGCGTATCGAAGGTCGCGAGTCCGGCGAGTACGCGATGCTGCTCTGGCAGCTCGCCCAACTGGAAATGCGTGCCGGCAAGCCCGAGCGCGTCGAGCCGCTGCTCGACAACGCGCTTCGCGCGTTCGCGAGGATCGTACCGGAGTCGCACCCCCTCTTCGCGCATGCGCACCGCATCCGCGCGAACCTGTCGCGCCAGCGCAGCGACCTCACCGCGGCGACGCGCGAGGCGCGCGCCGCGGTCGCGGCCTTCGAGGCATCGGGTTCGCTCGCCGTCGATCTCGCGATCGCACGCGCGGAGCTTGCGGCGATCCTGAGCGACACCGGTCATGTCGCGGAGTCGCGTGCACTCCTTGAAGCCGGCCTCCCCGTGATGCGGTCGTCACTGCTGCCGACCGAGGTGAACCGCATCGCTGCGGAAGAGGTCGCCCGACGATACGCGATGCCGTCCGCGGCCGACTGAGGTCAACGCCGAGTCAGCCGCGGCGCCCTACACTCGACGCTCCTGACCGGAGAATCGCCATGGCCGCCCGTCTCGTCGCTTCCCTGCTGACTTCCTCGCTCATCGCGGTGCATGCGTTCGCGGCGCCACCGGCGAAACCGGAGAAGTCCGGGCTCCCGCCGCCGGCAATCGATGCGCCAGGCGTCGCTCCGGCCTCGGCACCGCCGGCCGATGCTTCCGGTGGCATGCCAGCGGTCGCTTCCACGGCCGATGATGGCGTGCAGCCCGTCATGCCCGATACGCGCCTCGTGCGCGACAAGGCATCGCGAGACGCGCGCACGCAGCAGGCGAGCGCCATCCGCGCGAGCGCCGACTCCGTGACGACGCGCCAGGAGGGCACCGACACCGTCGAGGAGTACCGCGAGAAGGGCAAGCTGCGCATGATCCGCATCATCCCGCGCACGGGCCCAGAACAGATGTACATGGACAACAACGGCGACGGCCGTCTCGTCCGCGATCCGCTCGACGGTCCTGTCTCGCCGGTCTATTTCACGCTCTACGAGTGGAACTGACGACAGCTCAGCCCGTGTTGCTCGCGAGCCAGTCGCGCGGCACGAGATAGTCGGACAGCCGCGCCTCGTCGCTTCCCGGCGCAGGGGCGTAGGCGTACTCGAAGCGAACGCGTGGCGGCAGGCTCATGAGGATCGACTCGGTGCGACCACCCGATTGCAGACCGAACAGCGTGCCGCGGTCGTAGACGAGGTTGAACTCGACGTAGCGGCCGCGCCGGTAGAGCTGGAACTCGCGCTCGCGCTCGCCGTGTTCGGTGCCTGCACGACGATCCACGATCGGCAGGTAGGCGTCGAGGAAGCCGTTGCCGACAGCCTGCATGAATCCGAAGCAGGTATCGAAGCCGGGCTCCGACAGATCGTCGTAGAAGATGCCGCCGACGCCGCGCGTTTCGCCACGGTGCTTGAGGTGGAAGTATTCGTCGCACCAGCGCTTGTAGCGCGCGTAGGCGTCGCCCCCGACCACGCCACACGCCTCGCGCGCAGCGGTATGCCAGTGCACGATGTCCTCGTCGAACGGATAGAACGGCGTGAGGTCGAAGCCGCCGCCGAACCACCAGACCGGATCCTTGCCGTCCTCGTGCGCCTCGAAGTAACGCACGTTCATGTGCGTCGTCGGCACGTAGGGGTTGCGCGGGTGGAAGACCAGCGACACGCCGACCGCGTCCCATGCCCGGCCCGCGATTTCGGGGCGGTGCGCGGACGCAGAAGGTGGCAGCCGGGTACCCGACACGCGCGAGAACCCGACGCCTGCCTGCTCGAACACGCCGTCCCCGGTGAGCACGCGCGTTCGACCGCCCCCGCCCTCGGGACGTGTCCACGCATCTTCGCGAAAACGTGACGCCCCGTCGATCGACTCGACCGACGTGCAGATGCGGTCCTGCAGACCACGCAGGAAGCCTTCGACGTTCGCGAGCTGCTGGGATGCCACGATCCTGGGTTCTCCGATGCCTGGGCGCCCCGCCGGTAGGGGCGGGAGCGACGATTATCGTCGAAGGCCTCGACGCCGGGCCATGAGGCACTGGTTTCGGCACCTGTCGATGCAGCGCAAGAGCATGCCCGGTGAAGCACCACGCCGTAAGAACGGTCATCGGCACGCGATGCGACGAGGTCGGAGAACGGCTCACACCGAGCCCGGCCGAGCGGCGTTCCAGGAATGGCCTGACGTCGCGAGCAGGGTCCGATGTTGGCAATCTCAAGAGCGGTGCGCCAGACCAGGATGCGCGCAGCGGCTTCGATGAAGCGAGGGCTCGCGTGGCACGCGCGAAAGAGATGCGGCAGCCGCCACGAGGGGTGGCTGACGACGACGACATCGCATCGCGACGGGCACGATCGGCGAAAGCGCCCCCCGCCGTGCACAGCGGGGAGGTGCTGCGATGGCGCGGCGGAGGGTGTGCCGAGCGCGCGGTGGTGCGCGCAGGCGTGCGCGATGACATTCGATCGCGCACAAGGAAACGCCCCACCGGTGTTAGCCGGCAGGGCGTTGGATAAAGCGCTCAGCGATGACCTACTCTTGCATGGCTTAAGCCACACTACCATCGGCGCAGCTGCGTTTCACTTCCGAGTTCGGGATGGGATCGGGTGGTTCCACAGCGCTATGTTCGCTGAGCAAGCGGTGGAGACAGCGCACGGATGCGCCGGTCTCACGTTGGGTCTTGGGACGTAATAAGTGGGTTTCGGCTTTCCGATCGACGTGACGTCGAGGAAGCGAAGCAACTTGGAGTTATATGGTCAAGCCGCACGGATCATTAGTATCGGTTAGCTCGGCATTACTGCGATACACACCCGACCTATCAACCACGTAGTCTTCATGGTTCCTTCAGGGGACTTGTGTCCCGGGAGATCTCATCTTGAGGCGCGCTTCCCGCTTAGATGCTTTCAGCGGTTATCGCTTCCGAACGTAGCTACCCGGCAGTGCCACTGGCGTGACAACCGGAACACCAGGGGTTCGTCCACTCCGGTCCTCTCGTACTAGGAGCAGCCCCTCTCAAATCTCCAACGCCCACGACAGATAGGGACCGAACTGTCTCACGACGTTCTGAACCCAGCTCGCGTACCACTTTAAATGGCGAACAGCCATACCCTTGGGACCGGCTACAGCCCCAGGATGTGATGAGCCGACATCGAGGTGCCAAACACCGCCGTCGATATGAACTCTTGGGCGGTATCAGCCTGTTATCCCCGGAGTACCTTTTATCCGTTGAGCGATGGCCCTTCCATACAGAACCACCGGATCACTAGGACCTACTTTCGTACCTGCTTGATCCGTCGATCTCGCAGTCAAGCGCGCTTATGCCCTTACACACACTGCACGATGTCCGACCGTGCTGAGCGCACCTTCGTGCTCCTCCGTTACTCTTTGGGAGGAGACCGCCCCAGTCAAACTACCCACCATACACGGTCCCCGATCCGGATTACGGACCTAGGTTAGAACGTCAAGCACATCAGGGTGGTATTTCAAGGATGGCTCCGCCAGAACTAGCGTCCTGGTTTCATAGCCTCCCACCTATCCTACACAGACGAACTCAACGTTCAGTGTAAAGCTATAGTAAAGGTTCACGGGGTCTTTCCGTCTTGCCGCGGGAACGCTGCATCTTCACAGCGATTTCAATTTCACTGAGTCTCGGGTGGAGACAGCGCCGCTGTCGTTACACCATTCGTGCAGGTCGGAACTTACCCGACAAGGAATTTCGCTACCTTAGGACCGTTATAGTTACGGCCGCCGTTTACCGGGGCTTCGATCAAGAGCTTCGCCTTGCGGCTGACCCCATCAATTAACCTTCCGGCACCGGGCAGGTGTCACACCCTATACGTCCACTTTCGTGTTTGCAGAGTGCTGTGTTTTTGATAAACAGTCGCAGCGGCCTGGTCACTGCGGCCCAGTCCCGCTCAGCTACGCATGTAGCCACGGATCTGGGCGCACCTTCTCCCGAAGTTACGGTGCTATGTTGCCTAGTTCCTTCACCCGAGTTCTCTCAAGCGCCTTGGGATTCTCACCCTGCCTACCTGTGTCGGATTACGGTACGGTTCTATCGCAGCTGAAGCTTAGAGGCTTTTCCTGGAAGCGTGGGATCAGTGACTTCGTCCTGAAAGGACTCGTCTCGGTGCTCGGCATGGATGGGAGCGGATTTGCCAACCCCCAATGCCTACCTCCTTTCCCCGGGACAACCAACGCCCGGTACACCTACCCTTCTCCGTCCCCCCATCGCACTGCGATAAAGTGCTGGAATATTAACCAGCTTCCCATCGACTACGCGTTTCCGCCTCGCCTTAGGGACCGACTCACCCTGCGCCGATGAACGTTGCGCGAGGAAACCTTGGGCTTTCGGCGGGGGGGCTTTTCACCCCCCTTATCGTTACTCATGTCAGCATTCGCACTTCCGATACCTCCAGCAGACTTCTCAATCCACCTTCACAGGCGTACGGAACGCTCCTCTACCGCTCACACATAGTGTGAACCCCGAGCTTCGGTACACGGCTTGAGCCCCGTTAAATCTTCCGCGCGGGCCGACTCGACCAGTGAGCTATTACGCTTTCTTTAAAGGATGGCTGCTTCTAAGCCAACCTCCTGGCTGTCTATGCCTTCCCACATCGTTCACCACTTAGCCGTGATTTTGGGACCTTAGCTGCGGGTCTGGGTTGTTTCCCTTTTCACGACGGACGTTAGCACCCGCCGTGTGTCTCCCGTGCTTGCACGTGTTGGTATTCGGAGTTTGCAATGGTTTGCTAAGTCGCGATGACCCGCTAGCCATAACAGTGCTCTACCCCCAACAGTGATACACGAGGCGCTACCTAAATAGCTTTCGAGGAGAACCAGCTATCTCCGGGTTCGATTAGCTTTTCACTCCTATCCACACCTCATCCCCTACCTTTGCAACGGGAGTGGGTTCGGGCCTCCAGTCCGTGTTACCGGACCTTCACCCTGGGCATGGATAGATCACCCGGTTTCGGGTCTACGCCGTGCGACTATGCGCCCTATTCAGACTCGGTTTCCCTTCGCCTCCCCTAGACGGTTAAGCTCGCCACACAACGTAAGTCGCTGACCCATTATACAAAAGGTACGCCATCACCCTTACGGGCTCTGACTGCTTGTACGCATACGGTTTCAGGTTCTATTTCACTCCCCTCTCCGGGGTTCTTTTCGCCTTTCCCTCACGGTACTGGTTCGCTATCGGTCGGTCAGGAGTATTTAGCCTTGGAGGATGGTCCCCCCATGTTCAGACAGGGTTTCACGTGCCCCGCCCTACTCACTTTCATCATGCAGGCCCTTTCGAGTACCGGGCTATCACCTTCTATGGCCGGCCTTTCCAGACCGTTCCTCTAGAACCTGCAAGACTTTTGGGCTGTTCCCCGTTCGCTCGTCACTACTTAGGGAATCTCGGTTGATTTCTTTTCCTCCAGGTACTGAGATATTTCAGTTCCCTGGGTTCGCCTCACATGCCTATGTATTCAGCATGAGATACTCCTTGCGGAGTGGGTTTCCCCATTCGGACATGACCGGATCAAAGCTTGTTGCCAGCTCCCCGGCCCTTTTCGCAGGCTGCCACGTCCTTCATCGCCTCTGACCGCCAAGGCATCCACCGTATGCGCTTAGTCGCTTGACCATATAACCCCAAGTCGCCTCAGGATCACATGCAAACAACTCGTATTACTTCGCCTACTTGCCTCAACGACACGTTCGACTCGTTCGAGCCAAAACGCTTATTACGTCCCAAGTTTTCAAAGAACACGGTGCCGACCTCAACGTCGGTCCGTTTCAAATCATCAATTCGTGTGCGCGCCGTTCAATGCGAGAATCTGGTGGAGCCAGTCGGGATCGAACCGACGACCCCCTGCTTGCAAAGCAGGTGCTCTCCCAGCTGAGCTATGGCCCCAGATGTGTGCCATCGGCATGACCAAATGGTGGGTCTGGGAGGACTCGAACCACCGGCCTCACCCTTATCAGGGGTGCGCTCTAACCACCTGAGCTACAGACCCAATCTGGAACGGGCCGTGTGACCCGTGGCGCCAACGCATCAACGAACCGTCCTCTCGGACCGTTCGAGCATGTGCCGCTGCCGGCTTTCTCGTTGAACGTGCAAGTGCCTTGTGTGGACGCCTTGGGATGGCGAAGTCTTATCTCGAAAGGAGGTGATCCAGCCGCACCTTCCGATACGGCTACCTTGTTACGACTTCACCCCAGTCATGAACCACTCCGTGGCAAGCGTCCTCCTTGCGGTTAGACTACCTGCTTCTGGAGCAACCCACTCCCATGGTGTGACGGGCGGTGTGTACAAGGCCCGGGAACGTATTCACCGCGACAATGCTGATTCGCGATTACTAGCGATTCCGACTTCACGGAGTCGAGTTGCAGACTCCGATCCGGACTGAGATTGGCTTTCTGGGATTGGCTCCACCTCGCGGTCTTGCAACCCTCTGTACCAACCATTGTAGTACGTGTGTAGCCCTGGCCGTAAGGGCCATGATGACTTGACGTCATCCCCACCTTCCTCCGGTTTGTCACCGGCAGTCTCCCTAGAGTTCCCACCATTACGTGCTGGCAACTAGGGACAAGGGTTGCGCTCGTTGCGGGACTTAACCCAACATCTCACGACACGAGCTGACGACAGCCATGCAGCACCTGTGTTCCGATTCCCGAAGGCACTCCCGCATCTCTGCAGGATTCCGGACATGTCAAGGCCAGGTAAGGTTCTTCGCGTTGCATCGAATTAAACCACATACTCCACCGCTTGTGCGGGCCCCCGTCAATTCCTTTGAGTTTCAGTCTTGCGACCGTACTCCCCAGGCGGCGAACTTAACGCGTTAGCTTCGACACTGAGCACCTAAGTGTGCCCAACGTCCAGTTCGCATCGTTTAGGGCGTGGACTACCAGGGTATCTAATCCTGTTTGCTCCCCACGCTTTCGTGCCTCAGCGTCAGTGTTGTCCCAGATGGCCGCCTTCGCCACTGGTGTTCCTCCCGATCTCTACGCATTTCACCGCTACACCGGGAATTCCACCATCCTCTGACACACTCTAGCTGGCCAGTATCCACTGCAGTTCCCAGGTTGAGCCCAGGGCTTTCACAGCAGACTTAACCAACCGCCTACGCACGCTTTACGCCCAGTAATTCCGAGTAACGCTTGCACCCTTCGTATTACCGCGGCTGCTGGCACGAAGTTAGCCGGTGCTTATTCTTTGGGTACCGTCATTCCCGCCGGGTATTATCCGACAGGTTTTCTTCCCCAACAAAAGTGCTTTACAACCCGAAGGCCTTCTTCACACACGCGGCATGGCTGGATCAGGCTTGCGCCCATTGTCCAATATTCCCCACTGCTGCCTCCCGTAGGAGTCTGGACCGTGTCTCAGTTCCAGTGTGGCTGATCATCCTCTCAGACCAGCTACGGATCGTCGCCTTGGTGGGCTTTTACCCCGCCAACTAGCTAATCCGGCATCGGCTCATCTTATCGCGAGAGGCCTTGCGGTCCCCCTCTTTCACCTTACGGTCGTATGCGGTATTAGCGTAAGTTTCCCTACGTTATCCCCCACAACAAGGTAGATTCCGATGCATTCCTCACCCGTCCGCCGCTCGCCGCCAGGTTGCCCCGCGCTGCCGCTCGACTTGCATGTGTTAGGCCTGCCGCCAGCGTTCACTCTGAGCCAGGATCAAACTCTTCAGTTGAACTCTTTGGTCAAGGCCGAAGCCCCAACCGATTTCTTCCGAGCGTGATCCAAGCATTTGGTTAAAGCTATGCTTTGACTTCTTGCTTGGACGCTCTTGATAACATCGATGGACTGTCATCCACCTCAAGGCGCCCACACAAGTCACTTGCGCACACTGTCAAAGATCAATGGCTTGCGAGGTCTTCTTCACCTCGCACCCCAGGACATTTCGTCCGAGGGAGCCGCTCACTATACAACCATTTTCGAAACCGTCAACACCTCGCAGCGATCTTTTTCAGCACCACCGCGTCAGTCCAGACCGCTTCTCCAACACCCCGCCGACACCCCGTTCCCAGGGCCCCGCTGCGAGGGGGGCGAATCCTAACGAGGCATCGACGACTTGGGAAGGGGTCGGACGAGATTTTTTTCGTCCGCGCCAACCGACCCCAGGAAACATGCGGGTCGCGTGTCGTGATCGTCACGCACCGACGAGTCGGACGCGCGCGAACGTGCGCTTGCCGACCTGCACGACACCCTCGAAGCCCGGCAGGAACACCCGCTGCGGATCGGACACGACCTCGCCGTCGAGGCGCACCGCGTTTTCCTTGAGCTTGCGCGAGGCCTCGGAGTTGCTCGCGGTGAGGCCCGCCGCAGTGAGCAGCCCCGCGATGCGCAAGCCTTCGGCCGGCACCATGATGTCGGTGAGCGGCAGCAGGCTCGTGTCGCCCTCGCCGCGCACCACCGCATGCCAGCCCGCGACGGCCTGCTCGGCAGCCGCCGCATCATGGAACCGCGTCGCGAGCTCGCGCGCGAGGCGCAGCTTGAGGTCGCGCGGGTTGAGCTGCCCGCCTTCGATGTCCGCCCGGAGGCTCTTCGCCTCGGCAATCGAGATCTCGAAGCTGAGCAGGTCGATCCAGCGCCACATGAGCGTGTCGTCGATCTTCATCGTCTTGGTCACGATGTCGATCGCGGGCTCGCTGATGCCGATGTAGTTGCCGAGCGACTTGGACATCTTGGCCACGCCGTCGAGACCCTCGAGCAGCGGCATGGTCAGCACGACCTGGGGCGGCTGGCCGTGGTGCTCCTGCAGGCCGCGGCCCATGAGCACGTTGAAGCGCTGGTCGGTGCCGCCGAGCTCGACGTCGGATCTCAACGCCACCGAGTCGTAGCCCTGCACGAGCGGGTAGAGGAACTCGTGGATCGAGATCGACTGCTGGGCGGCGTAACGCTTGGCGAAGTCGTCACGCTCGAGCATGCGCGCGACCGTATGCTGGCCGGCGAGCCGGATCATGTCGGCGGCGCCCATGGCGCCGAACCACTCGGAGTTGAAGCGCACCTCGGTGCGCTCCCGATCGAGCACCTTGAAGACCTGGTCCTCATAGGTACGCGCGTTGGCCAGCACGTCCTCGCGCGTCAGCGGCTTGCGCGTGACGTTCTTGCCAGAAGGGTCGCCGATCATGCCGGTGAAGTCGCCGATCAGGAAGATGACCTGGTGGCCGAGCTCCTGGAACTGCCTCATCTTGTTCAGCAGCACGGTATGGCCGAGGTGCAGGTCCGGCGCGGTCGGATCGAAGCCGGCCTTGACGCGCAGCGGGCGGCCCAGCTTGAGCTTCTGCTCGAGCTCCTCGCGCTTGATGATGTCTTCGGCGCCCCGACCGATCAGGTCGAGCGCGGCGGTGATGTCCTGCATGGTGGTCCTCGAGCTGGAAAGGCGGCGGAAACGACCCGCCGCAGCCATCCGGAAGTGATGGCGCGGTTAATTGTTCGTTAACTGAAGAAGTTCACGCAAGTCCGCGCCAGTATTGACGTTGACGTCG
Source organism: Dokdonella aquatica (assembly GCF_051987395.1). Classification (NCBI taxonomy): domain Bacteria; kingdom Pseudomonadati; phylum Pseudomonadota; class Gammaproteobacteria; order Lysobacterales; family Rhodanobacteraceae; genus Dokdonella; species Dokdonella aquatica. The sequence continues at coordinate 1,130,318 of NZ_CP197094.1, forward strand.
GTCTTCAGGCGCCGTTATGGTACGTGGCCAGTAGCCGGAACGCGATTGTGACCGAGACAAGCCCGCCGTCCCAGGACGCCAAGAAAGTTGCCCGCCGGCTCGCCCTCAGGCGCCGCGCGCAGCGCAAGCATTTCCACTTCTACCTGCGCAACCAGACGTGGACGTTCCTGCAGAACGTCGCCGCCGCGCCGGTCTCGTGGCGCCGCGAGCACTGGGTGCTCGGCGGCACCGCCGTCCTGCTGACGCTGCTGGTCGGCGTGATCATGCCGACCTTCGCGAGCGCGACGCGCACCGATCCCGTCGACATGCCGTACACGACGCTCGAACTCGACCTGCCCGCGCTGCCGGCCGGCGCCGAGGCCGAGGCGGCCGTCGCCGCGCTCGCGGCCGACGGCGCGCTCGATCCGGACTGGCGCATCGTCGAGGTGCGCTCGGGCCAGACCTTGTCGGACATCTTCCGCGAGCAGGGCCTGAGCCCGAACGAACTGCAGCGCGCGCTCGATGCGCAGGCCGATGCGACCGCGCTGCGCCGCATCCGTCCTGGCATGGAGTTCGCGTTCGACATCGACGCCGAAGGCGCGTTGCGCGCGATGCGCTTCGACCGCGACGACAGCACGCGCGTCGTGCTCAATTTCGCCGACGGCAAGGTGCAGGAAGAGATCGAGGACCGCGCCGTCGAGCGCCGCGTCCAGGTCGCCCACGGCGTCATCTCGCGTTCGCTGTTCGAGGCCGCCGACCAGGCCGGCATGAGCGATCCGATGGTGCTCAAGCTCGCCAATGCATTCGGCTACGACATCGACTTCGCGCAGGACCTGCGCGTCGGCGACAGCTTCAGCGTCATCTACGACCAGGTCTACCGCGAAGGCGAGCGCCTGCGCGACGGCGACATCGTCGCCGCGACCTTCATCAACCAGGGCAAGCGCTTCACCGCAATCCGCTACACCAACGCGCAGGGCGAGACGCTGTTCTACACCGAGGACGGCCGCCCGCTGCGCAAGGCGTTCCTGCGCACGCCGGTGGAGTTCACGCGCATCTCCTCGCGCTTCACCGCGGGCCGCATGCACCCGGTGCTCGGCAAGATGCGCGCGCACCGCGGCGTCGACTACGCCGCGCCGACCGGCACGCCGATCCGCGCCGCCGGCGACGGCAAGATCACGTTCCGCGGCTGGCAGGGCGGTTACGGCAACGTCGTGATCATCCAGCACAACGGCCAGTACACGACGCTGTACGGCCACATGTCGCGCTTCGCCAACGCCAAGGTCGGCCAGCGCGTAAGCCAGGGCTCGATCATCGGCTACGTCGGCGCGACCGGCCTTGCGACCGGCCCGCACCTGCACTACGAATTCCGCCTCGGCGGCAAGCACCGCGATCCGCTCACGGTCACGCTGCCGAAGGAAGAGCCGCTGCCCGCGAGCGAACTGGCGACGTTCAAGCAGCGCGCCAACCCGCTGCTGGCCCGCCTCAAGATGGTCGAAGGCACGCGTCTCGCCCGCGCCGACTGACGCGTGGCCACGCCGGACACGGCTCTTTACCTCGGGCTGATCTCGGGCACGAGCGCGGACGGCATCGACGCCGCGCTCGTCCGCTTCTCGCCGCGCACCGAGATCCTCGCCGCGGCGACGACCCCCTACTCCGCTACCTTGCGCGAGCAGCTGCTCGCGCTGACGGCACCCGGCGCGGCGATCCCGCTCGACGCGCTCGGCGCGCTCGATGTCGAGGTCGGTCGCTGCTTCGCCGACGCCGCGCTCGCCCTGATCGCCTCGGCCGGCCTCACGCCCGCCGACGTGCTCGCGATCGGCTCGCACGGGCAGACGATCCGCCATCGCGGCACCGGCACGCACCCGTTCTCGATGCAGATCGGCGATCCGTCCGTGATCGCCGAGCGCACCGGCGTATGCACCGTGGCCGACGTGCGCAGCGCCGACGTCGCCGCGGGCGGGCAGGGCGCGCCGCTCGCACCGGGCGTGCACGCCGCGCTGTTCGCCGATCGCGCACCGTGCGCCGTGCTCAACCTCGGCGGCATCGCCAACCTGACGCTGCTCGGCGCCGACGGCGCCGTGCTCGGCTTCGACACGGGCCCCGCGAACGGCCTGCTCGATGCCTGGCACGCGCGTCACCGCGACGGCGACTGCGATCGCGACGGTGCCTGGGCCGCCACCGGGCGCGCGGACACCGCACTGCTCGAGGTGCTGCTCGCCGAGAGTTACTTCTCGGCTCCGGCGCCGAAGAGCACGGGTCGCGAGGTGTTCAACCTCGCGTGGGTCGAAGCACGTGCAGACATCGCCGCCCTCGATCCCGCCGACGTGCAGGCGACGCTGCTCGCGCTGAGCGCACGCACGATCGCCGATGCGCTGCGCCGCGAGGCACCGCCGTGTGAACGCGTCTACGCCTGTGGCGGCGGCGTGCACAACGGCGCGCTCATGCGCGCGATCGCGGCCGACATCGCGCCGGCGACGCTGACGACCACGGGCGATGCCGGTGTCGATCCCGATGTCGTGGAAGCCGTGCTGCTGGCCTGGCTCGCGCGCGAGCGGATCGCCGAAAGGCCCGGCAACGTCGTCACGGTGACCGGCGCGCGCGGGCCGCGACTGCTCGGCGCGATCCACGACGGACGCGGCATCGGCCGTCCACGCTGACGAGCTATTCGAACGACGGTCCCGATTCGACGCGCTTGAAGGCTTCCATCGCTTCGCGGAACGCCTGGTTCTCGGTCGCGTGCCAGAGGCCCGGCAGCATCACGCCGTCGTCGCCGGCGCGCGGCACGATCTCGCGATCACTGAGGCCGAGCGCGTAGCGCAACGCGTCGCGCGCGAGCACGTTCGACGGGAGGCCGCGCTCGCTGGCGAGAGCCTCGAGGCGTTCGATCGTCGCGGTGTCGAGGTCGTTGACGAGGAGATCCGGCATGGCGCGCTCCCGGGAAACACGCCGAGCATGCCAACCCGACCGCCTCGTGTCACGGCACTCCGTCGCGTTGCGGCGCATCGGCGATGCGCGGCCACAGCCATGCGAGCACGGCCAGTGTCGGGATCACGGTCAACGCGCTGAGCACGAAGAACGTGCCGTACGACGTGTTCTCGACGATGTACCCCGAAGCACCACCGACGAACTTGCCCGGCAGGTTGGCGAGCGAGACGAGCAGCGCGAACTGCGTCGCCGTGAACGCGCGGTCGGTCAGCGACGACATGAACGCGACGAGCACCGTGCCGGCGAAACCCTGGAACAGGTTGTCGGCCGTGATCGCGGCGTAGAACGCCCAGATCTGCGAGGGATTCTGCGCCATGAGCAGGAAGGCGAGGTTCGACAGCGCCACACCGATCGCCGCGCAGAGCAGCATGCGCCGGAAGCCGAACGCGGCGACCGCGATGCCGCCAAGGAAAGCGCCCGCGATGCCGGTCCAGACGCCGTAGAGCTTGGACACGGTCGCGATGTCGGCCTTGGTGTAGCCCGAATCGAGGTAGAACGGCCCGGCCATGACGCCGATGACCTGATCGGGGAACTTGAACAGGCCGACGAACACCAGCAGTGCCGCGCCGAGTGCGAGGCCGTTGGTCGCGAAGAACGACGAGAACGGCTGCCAGAACGCACCCACGACGTCGATGCGTCGCTGCACCGACACCACCGGGGCCACGGGTTCGCGGCTCAGCAGCGTCGCGACGAAAGGAATCGCCATGAGCGCGGCCATCGCGAGGTAGGCGAAGCGCCAGTCGCGGAACTCGGCGAGGTACAGCGCGCCCGCGCCGGACAGGATCAGCCCGATGCGGTAGCCGAGCGTGTACGTCGCCGCGAGGGCAGCCTGCGCCTCCGCGGGCGCGATCTCGATGCGGTAGGCATCGACGACGGAATCCTGCGTGGCGCCGGCGAACGAGGCCACGAGCACCCACGCGACGAGCGCGAACACACCGTCCTCGGGGCGCACGAGCGCGAGCGCGGCGAGGCCGATCCCGACGACGAACTGGGAGGCGATCAGCCACGACCGGCGGCGGCCGAGGAAGGCCAGGCCCGGCAGCGCATAACGGTCGATCAGCGGCGCCCACGCGAACTTGAGCAGGTAGAAGAAGCTCGCGAGACTGATGAGGCCGATGTCGGACAACTGCAGGCCGGCGTCGCGCAGGCGCGTCGACAGCGTCATCGACGCGATCAGCAGGAACGGCAGGCCGCAGCCGAAGCCGAGCGCGGCCATCGTCGCCGCGGCCGGCGTGCCGAACGCGCGCCGGATCCCGGCCCAGCCCTTGTATGACGTTGGCGGCGCAGTGTCCGCCGGCGTGCTCACAAGGTGTAGTCCACGATGTACGGGGCGTGGTCGGAGAAGCGCGGCACCGGTGCGACCGAGCAGGCCTTCACGCGGTCACGCAGCGACGGCGTCGCGATCTGGTAGTCGATGCGCCAACCGACATTGTTGGCGCGCGCGGCGCCGCGGTTCGACCACCAGGTGTATTCGACGGCATCGGGCTTGGCGACGCGGAACGTATCGATCCAGCCGTTCGTCGGCGCCGGCGTGTCGTCGCCACAGGCATCGGTGATCATGCCGTTGAGCCAGGCGCGCTCGCGCGGCAGGCAGCCCGAGTTCTTCTGGTTCGAGCTCCAGTTCCTGATGTCGTTGCGCGAACGCACGATGTTCCAGTCGCCGCACAGCACGTAGTCGCGGCCGCTCGCGAGCCATTCCGCGAAGACCTTGCCGAGGAAGTCCATGACCTCGTACTTGAAACCCTGGCGCTCGTCGCCCGACGTACCCGAAGGGATGTAGAACGAGACCACGCTGAGGTTGCCGTAGCGCGCCTCGATGTAGCGGCCCTCGTCGTCGAACGGTGCCCAGCCGAGCGCCGTGCGCACCTCGTCGGGCTCGCGCTTCGAATAGATCGCGACACCGCTGTAGCCCTTCTTCGTGATCGCGTCGCGGTAGAAGCTGTGGTGGCCGTCCGGACGGAACATCGGATCGGTCAGCTGGTCTTCCTGGGCCTTGGTTTCCTGGATGCAGGTGACGTCGGCGTCCTGCGCGCGCAGCCAGTCGAAGAAACCCTTGGTGGCGGCCGAACGGATGCCGTTGGCGTTGAAGCTGATGATGCGCATGGGGGAGAGGTCGGCGTCGCGGGCGGCCAGCGTAACGGCCCCGCGACGGTGCGCCAAGTGCGCATGCGGCGCGGCTATCATGCGCGTCCCGCGCCCCGGAGCCCGTGCGATGCAGCCCTACCAGCGTGACTTCCTCGACCTCGCGATCGCCCGCGACGTGCTGCGCTTCGGCGAGTTCACGCTCAAGTCCGGGCGCGTGAGCCCGTACTTCTTCAATGCAGGCCTGTTCCACTCGGGCAGCGCCCTGGCGATGCTCGGGCGTGCCTACGCACAGAGCGCCGTGCAGTCGGATGTCGCGTTCGACCTCGTCTTCGGTCCCGCCTACAAGGGCATCGCGCTCGCCGCACTCGCCGCCGCCGCGCTCGCCGACCACCATGACCGCGACTTCGCCTACGCGTACAACCGCAAGGAGGCCAAGGCCCACGGCGAAGGCGGCACGCTCGTCGGCGCTCCGCTGCAGGGACGTGTGCTGATCATCGACGACGTGATCACGGCCGGCACCGCGATCCGCGAATCGCTCGCACTGATCCGCGACAGCGGCGCGACGCCGGCCGGCGTGCTGATCGCCCTCGATCGCGAGGAGCGCGGCCAGGGCGAGCGCTCGGCTGCACAGGAAGTCGCCGAGGAGCACGGTATTCCGGTGATCGCGATCGCACGCCTGACCGACCTGCTCGCGTACACGGACGGCCACCCGCGACTCGCCGGCCACCGACCGGCGCTCGAGGCCTACCGCGCGCGTTACGGGGTGTGACCGCGCGCGCTGCGCGCGCCGCGGCGGCTCGCCTATACTCGGCGCAAGGAGACCTCCCATGCGTCCACTGACCCGCGCCATCGCGCTGACGATCTGCTCGACCGCCCTCGCCGCCACGGCGCTCGCGGTGGGTGGCACGCGCTACAAGTGGCGCGATGCCGATGGCAACCTCCACTATGCCGACTCGCTTCCGCCCGAGGCGTCGGCGCGCGGCTATGAGGTCATCAATGCGCAGGGCATCGTCGTGCGCCGCGTCGAGCCGGCAAAAACCGCCGCGCAGATCAGCGCCGAGAAGGACGCCAAGGTGCGCGAGCAAGCCGCGCGCGACGTGGCCGACGCGCAGTCGCGCAACGACCAGCAGATGCTCGCGGCATATCCGACCGAGGCGGACCTCAAGCGCGCGCAGACGCAGCAGCTGCAGATGGTCGACCAGAACATCCGCAGCGCCGAGATCGGCCTGCAGAGCCAGGAGCGCAGCCTGTCGGAGATGCTCGGCAATGCCGCCGACTACGAAGGCAACGGCAAGCCGCTGCCGGCCGTGCTCTCCAAGCAGATCGCCGACCTGCGCAAGCAGATCGAGGCACAGCACGCCGTCGTCGACAAGCGCCGCGCCGACCGCGAGAAGACCCTCGCGACGTTCGCGAGCGACCTCGAGCACTACAACAAGCTCAAGGCCGCCGAGGCCGCGCGCACGCCCCAGTAGGGCGTACGCGCCGCCCTCCTCAGAACGGAAGCGGCATCGCGCGGTCGATCGCGTGGAACTGCTGGCGGAAGACTTCCTGGATGCGCGCGAGGGCAGCCTCGTTGTCGGCATCGAAGCGCAGCACCAGCACCGGCGTCGTGTTCGACGCGCGGACCAGTCCCCAGCCGTCCGGCCAGTCCGCACGCACGCCGTCGATCGTGGTCAGGCGCGCGCCCTCGAAGCTCGACTTCGCCTTGAACGTGTCGATGAAGCGGTAGTGCTCGCCCTCGTGAAGCGGGATCTTGAGTTCCGGCGTCGACACGCCCTTCGGCACGCTCGCGAAGATCTGCTCGGGCGTGCGGCCATCGAGGTCACCCGCGACGATCTCGAGCAGGCGCGCGGCGGCATAGATGCCGTCGTCGAAGCCGTACCAGCGCTCGGCGAAGAAGAAGTGGCCGCTCATCTCGCCGGCGAGCTGGGCATCGGTCTCGCGCATCTTGGCCTTGATCAGCGAGTGGCCCGTACGCCACATGATCGGGCTGCCGCCGTGCTGCAGGACGATCGGCTGCAGGTGGCCCGTGCACTTCACGTCGTAGATGATCGTGGCGCCGGGATTGCGGCTCAGCACGTCGATCGCGAACAGCATCAGCAGGCGATCGGGGAAGATCACCTCGCCGCTCTTCGTGACGACGCCGAGGCGATCGCCGTCGCCGTCGAACGCGAGTCCGAGATCGGCGCCGGTCTGCTTCACCGACAGGATGAGGTCCTGCAGGTTGTGCGGATCCGACGGATCGGGGTGGTGGTTCGGGAACTCGCCGTCGACCTCGCAGTACAACGGGATCACCTCGCAACCGATGCCCTCGAGCACGGCGGGTGCGACGGCGCCGGCGACGCCGTTGCCGCAGTCGACGACGACCTTGAGGCGACGCTCGACCTGGATGTCGCCCGTGATGCGGTCGACGTAGTCCTGGGTCAGGTCCATGACCTGCAGCCCGCCACTGCCCTCGCTGAAGCGGCTTTCGGCGATGCGTGCGTAGAGGTCCTGGATCGCACCTTCGGAGAGCGTCTCGCCACCGAGCACGATCTTGAATCCGTTGTAGTCGGGCGGATTGTGACTGCCCGTGACCGACACGCACGATCCCGTCTGCAGCTGATAGGCCGCGAAATACGTCAGCGGGGTCGGCGCGAGGCCGATGTCGATGACATCGATGCCCGACGCGCGCAGACCTTCGTTGAGCGCACCGGACAGTTCCGGACCCGAGAGGCGGCCGTCGCGCCCGACGACGATCTCGCGCAGGCCGCGCTCGCGCGCCTCGCTGCCGATCGCGCGGCCGATAAGGCGCGCGATGCCTGGCGTCAGGGTCGTGCCGAGTACGCCACGGATGTCGTAGGCGCGGAAGATGCTGCGGTCCACGCTCACCGGGGCTTCTTCGTCCCTGCGCGCCGCGGATTGCGGCTGCGCCGGCTTTCCGGCCGTCGCCGACGTGGCGGACGGCTTCGCAGGCGTACCCGCAGCCTGCTGTTTGATCGCTTCACCCAAGGTGATCTCCTCGTGACCCGAACGATGGGAAGCCGAGCGCAGACGCTCGACTGCCCCTTGCATGCCGACCTGCCTGAGCCAGAGCGCCACGAATGCGGCGAACAGCACGAAGGCGGTGAGCGGAAACAGCACCCACATGTTGCGGGTGACGACGATCGCATAGTCCGCGTCGGCCACGCCGAGGCGCAGACGTGATCCGGGAACCGGTTCGCCGAGGTCGCCGATCGACGTCTCGGTCGACGATCCCACGCTGGCGAGCACGAGGTCGCCGCGGCCGTCGCCCTGACGCAGATCCACGCGGCCACCGCCCGGCGACACGCCGCTGAAGGCTCGCAAGACCGTCTCGAACGGCAACTGAAGGTAGGCGTACGCGACGGCCTGCCCGTTGGCGAGCACGGGCATCGCGAGCACGAGCTCGAAGCCTCCCTTGAGGTCCGAACGGGCCTGCACCGGCGCGGGCTTCGAGGTCGATTGCGCCTGCATGAGCATGTGGGCGCGCGCATAACCGAAACGCGCGAGATCCTGCTTGAGGATCTCCATGAGCTTGGGACTGTAGAAACTCGCGTCGACGAGCTCGGGCCATGCCTGCCGCGCCGCAGCGGCCGCGCCCGCGAGCGCCTGCTCCTCGTCCGGACCGGACAGGGCCTCAACGATGGCCGGCGACGCGAGGACCTGCTCGGCCTTCGCGGTGGTCGCGGCGACTTGCGCACCGATCGCCGCGATCTGCTGGCGGCGGGCCGCCTCGGCCTGCTCGAGGCTGCCGCTGGCCTGGTAGACCAGCGAACTCTGCCAGATGAGGAAGAACGCGAGCAGCATGAGGAACGTCGCGACCGCGAGCGGCAGCAACACGCGCCAGTTGGGCCTGATCGCAGGCAGGCGCGCGGTGCGCCGGGCCTTTCCGGTGCTCTCGCCGTTGTCCGCCATCACCGCGTCCGTCCCATGGTGGTTCCCCTTGCCGTGCACGCCTGCGGCGTACCGCGCGTAGCGTAACAAGTCGGGAACGCATGCGCAGGACGCCGCGCACAGTCCGCGCGGCAGTCGGCCGGATCAGGCCCTGCCGGAGCTTCCGAAGCCACCCTCGCCGCGCACCGTCGGCTCGAACGCATCGACGACCTCGAAGCAGGCCCGCATCACGGGCATGACGACGAGCTGGGCGATGCGTTCGCCGGGCTCGATCGTGAAGGCCTGCATCGAACGGTTCCAGCACGAGACCATGAGCGGCCCCTGGTAGTCGGCATCGATGAGGCCGGTACCGTTGCCGAGCACGATGCCGTGCTTGTGGCCGAGTCCCGAGCGCGGCAGCACCAGCGCGCACAAGGCGGGGTCGCCGATGTGGATCGCGATGCCACTCGGCAGCAAGGCGGTCGCGCCCGGCGCGAGCTCGAGCGGCGCATCGAGCATCGCGCGCAGGTCGAGCCCGGCTGAACCCTCGGTGGCGTACTGCGGCAGCGGCCACTGCGTGCCGAGGCGCGCATCGAGCACGCGCAGGCGGATCGATGTCGTCGCCGTCATGCGCGGCGTGCCTTCGAAGAGGCCCGGTAGCGTGCCGCGACGCGGTCCAGCAGCGCCGCGGCGATGACGCGCTTGTCGGCGCGCTCGAGCTGCTCGCTGCCGTCGGCCCAGATCAGCAGCAGCGCGTTCTCGGCGCACTCGAAACCGAGGTCGTTGCCGACCTGGTTGGCGGCGATCATGTCGAGCTTCTTGCGCTCGAGCTTGCCGCGCGCGTAGCGCTCGAGTTCGTCGGTCTCGGCGGCGAAGCCGACCAGGAAAGGTGGCGCGTCGAGGGACGCCACGTCGGCGAGGATGTCGGGATTCTGGACCAGGTCGAGCCGGATCGGCTCCCCGGACTTCTTGAGCTTCGACGCCGACACGACTTCGGGACGGAAATCGCCCACGGCGGCGGCAGCGATGTAAATGTCGTGCACGGGTGCCGCGGCGAGCACCGCGTCGTGCATCTCGCGGGCGCTGCGCACGTTGCGGCGCGACACGCCAGGCGGTGTCGGCAGCGCGACGGGACCCGCCACGAGCGACGTGTCCGCGCCATGCGCCGCGGCGGCCTCGGCGATCGCGAACCCCATGCGCCCGGAGCTGCGGTTGCCGATGTAGCGGACCGGATCGATGTCCTCGAACGTCGGTCCTGCACTGACGAGGATGCGCAGTCCCTCGAGCGTCTTCGGTCCGCGCCCGACGGCGACGGCAGCGATGATGTCGGCCGGCTCGAGCATGCGCCCGTCGCCGACCTCGCCGCAGGCTTGGCCGCCCGACGCGGGGCCGAGCACGCGCACGCCGCGCTGGCGCAGCAGCGCGACATTGGCCTGGGTGGCCGCATGCGCCCACATCTGCCGGTTCATGGCCGGCACGACGGTGACCGGTGCGGCGGTCGCGAGCACGAGGGTGGCGAGCAGGTCGTCGGCGCGGCCGACCGCGAAGCGCGCGAGCGCATCGGCCGACGCCGGTGCGACGAGCACCTCGTCGGCCCAGCGCGCGAGCTCGATGTGGCCCATCGCAGCCTCGGCGGAGCTGTCCCACAGCGTCGTGCGCACGGGGTTGCCCGACAGCGCCTGGAACGTGAGTGGCGTGACGAACTGTGTCGCGCCCTCGGTCATCACCACGCGTACCTCGGCGCCCGCGTCGCGAAGCCGGCGGACGAGGTCGGCAGCCTTGTAGGCGGCGATGCCCCCGGTGACACCGAGCAGCACGCGGACGCCGTCGAGCGGCAGAGCAGCCATGGGAAGGACGTTTTCTTACGACGGAAAGGGCCGATAGCTTACCGAAAACCACCCCCGCCTCCGCTGCCCGATCGGCATATCGATGGATAGTCTGGCTCTTTCGCAAAGGCCAGGGAGGCGACGATGGGCATCCGCGAATGGCCCGAGGACGAGCGGCCGCGCGAGAAACTGCGTGCACGCGGCGCCACGGCCCTGTCCGACGCCGAGTTGCTCGCGGTGTTCATCGGCTCCGGGGGACGCGGCCGCACGGCCGTCGATGTCGGCCGCGACCTGCTTGCGACACACGGTGGACTGCGTGACCTGCTGCGCCCCGCGAAGGTCCGCAAGGGCGTCGGCGCCGTCGCGTGGTGCCGCCTGCAGGCCGCGCTCGAACTCGGGCGCCGCTACCTCGATGCCGAGCTGCGCGAACCCGACGCCCTCGCCGATCCGGAAGCGAGCGGGCGTTACCTCAAGGCACGCCTCGACGCGTACCCGTACGAGGTCTTCGCGTGCCTGTTCCTCGACAACCGCCATCGCGTGATCGCGTTCGAGGAGCTGTTCCGCGGCACGATCGACGGCGCCAGCGTGCACCCGCGCGAGGTCGTCCGGCAGTGCATCGCCCACAATGCCGCGGCGGTGATCCTCGCCCACAACCACCCGTCGGGCATCGCCGAGCCGAGTGCAGCCGATCGTGCGATCACGCTGCGCCTGCGCGACGCGCTCGCACTCGTGGACGTGCGCGTGCTCGACCACTTCATCATCGGCCACGGCACGCCGACCTCGTTCGCGCGCCGCGGATTGCTGTAAAGATCGACGCCCGTGCGCATTTTCGTCTCGCGCCGACGTCATATACTCGGGCACAGCCAGGACGCGAGCCCGCCCATCGGTGATCTTCCCGTTTCCCCATGCGTTCCCCGCCGACGCTTTCGAGCGCGCCGTGCCGGATGCCGCGAGCGCCCTGACGCTCGGCGGCGATCGCATGGCGGGACTCGAGGCCGCACTCGCCGCGCGCCGCGCGGAGCTCGCGCCGCTGCTCGTGCTGCGCAACGACGGCGACGCACTGCTCGCGCGCACCGAGGACGCGATCCGCATCGGTTACGCCCGCCTCGCGCTGCGGCACGGCCACTGGGGCAACGACGTTCACGCGTACCACAACGAGGGCCACGTCCTCGAGATCCTGCGCGACCGCATCGGCCGCGTGGTCACGACACACGGCATCCATGCCCTCGGCCTGCGCGACTGGTGCGCGCTCGGCCTGTTCGCGGCTTGCCATGACCTGCGCCAGCGCGAGACGGCCGAATACGCGGCAGGCGTCGGCGCTAACGAGCGTGCGAGCACCGAGGAGACCCTGCGCATCCTCGATGCGGTCGGCTTCGCGGCCGATGACGACATGCGCATCTGGCTCGACCTCATGATCGCCGGCAGCACGTTCGATGCGCGCCCGGCACCCGGTGGCGCCGCGTTCAACCCCGCGGAGCTCGTGCAGTCCGGCGGTGCGCTCGCGGCCAAGCTCGACGCCAAGCTCGACAAGCATCGTCCAGGGTGGCGCGACGACGCCCGTATCGTGCACGCGCACGATCTCTCGCTCCTCGCCGCCGACCTCGATACCGCGAACGTCGCCGAACCATTCGCGCGCTTCGCCTCGAGCGCGCGCAACCTCTGCCTCGAACGCGAGATGCTGTGCCGCCGCGACCTCGACGCCGCGGACAGCGCGATGCCCGTGCTCGGCTTCCTCACCGACGGGCAGGACCGATTCTTCTTCGACCTGCATCGCTTCAATTCCGCTCTGGGCCGTGAAACGTTCCAGGACGCGAAAACGGGCAACGCAGCCCGCGTCAAGTCGCTCGGCATGGGCCTGCGCGCGCGCCTCGCCGTCGGCGGCATGCCGGGGAGCGGGCGTGACGTGCTCGCCGCCTACGACACCGTGGTCGCACGCATCGCCCCGGCGGCCGCAGCACGCGCGTGACGCGTCCGGTGCCTTGCGTCAAGCGATTTATGCACATGCCGCAGCGCGCCAAGGAAACATGCAGAAATCCCGCACCTGCGCTGGGGGCAACGAAATAAATCCTTTTATTTCATTCACTTGCGTACCCATCGGACCTGAATGCCCGATGCGTGCTTGACATTGCGGGAAACCCCGCCCGCCTCGCGGCGGCATTCCCCCACAGAGTTATCCACAGGCTCGCGCAGCGACTCCCGGGAGCTTGTCCATCAATCCCTTGGCGCGCGTTCCTGCCCCGGGCGCGAGGATGCGCACGCAAGCCACGGATGCGGCGGTGCCGCACGGCATTCCGTGATCACGGCGAGGGCCCTACAATGGACGGTCCTGCCGATCGACGAATCCTTCCGTGAAAGACGTCCTGCGCGAGCTCATCCTCAACGCGCTCGCTGACCTGCGCGCCCGCAACCTGCTGCCCGACGGCGACGTGCCGTCGTTCACGGTCGACCGCACGCGCAACCGCGACCACGGCGACTTCGCCAGCAACATCGCGATGACGCTGGCCAAGCCCGCCGGTCGCAAGCCGCGCGAGGTCGCGGAAGCGTTCGCGCAAGTGCTCTCCGACCCGCGCATCGCGCGCCTCGAGATCGCGGGCCCGGGCTTCCTCAACGTGTTCCTGTCCGACGAGGCCACCCACGACGTCATCCGCACGATCCACGCGCAAGGCGAGGCGTTCGGCCGCAACACGGCCGGCGCGGGCCGCAAGCTGCAGATCGAGTTCGTCTCGGCCAATCCGACCGGTCCGTTGCATGTCGGCCACGGGCGCGGCGCCGCCGTCGGCGACAGCCTCGCGCGCGTGCTCGAGGCGAGCGGCTGGGGCGTGACGCGCGAGTTCTACTACAACGACGCCGGCGCGCAGATCCAGAACCTCGCGCTGTCGGTGCAGGCACGCTGCAAGGGTGTCGAGCCCGAGCAGGACGGCTGGCCCGCCGACGGCTACCGCGGCACCTACATCGTCGACGTCGGGCGCGACTACCTCGCGCAGGCCACCGTGCACGCCGACGGCCAGGACGTCACCGCCGCGGGCGATGCCGAGGACCTCGACGCGATCCGCCGCTTCGCGGTCGCGTGGCTGCGCCGCGAGCAGGACCTCGACCTGCGCGCGTTCGGCGTCGCCTTCGACGTGTACTTCCTCGAGTCCTCGCTGTATGCCGAAGGCAAGGTCGAGGAGACCGTGCGCGAGCTCGTCGCGGCCGGCCACACCTACGAGCAGGACGGCGCGCTGTGGCTGCGCACGACCGACTTCGGCGACGACAAGGACCGCGTCATGCGCAAGTCCGAGGGCGGCTACACGTATTTCGTGCCCGACGTCGCCTACCACCGCAACAAGTGGCAGCGCGGTTTCGGCCGCGTGATCAACGAGCAGGGCGCCGACCACCACTCGACGGTCACGCGCGTGCGCGCAGGCCTGCAGGCACTCGACATCGGCATCCCGAAGGGCTGGCCCGAGTACGTGCTGCACCAGATGGTCACGGTTATGCGCGGCGGCGAGGAGGTCAAGCTCTCCAAGCGCGCCGGCAGCTACGTGACCGTGCGCGATCTCATCGACGAGGTCGGCCGCGACGCGACACGCTACTTCCTCGTCGCGCGCAAGACCGATTCGCAGCTCGTGTTCGACATCGACCTCGCGCGTGCGCAGACCAACGACAACCCGGTCTTCTACATCCAGTACGCCCACGCGCGCGTCTGCAGCGTGCGCCGCCAGCTCGCCGAGCGTGGGGTCGTCGCCGACCTCCCCGCCGGCCTCACCGCGCTCGCGCGCCTGGACAGCGAGCACGAGCGCGTGCTCATGAGCGAGCTCACGCGCTACCCTGAGGTCGTCGAGGCCGCGGCGACCAACCTCGATCCGCAGCTCGTCGCGCAGTACCTGCGCGAACTCGCCGCGGCGTTCCACGGCTACTACAACGCGCACCACTTCATCGTCGACGACGCGACGCTGCGCGATGCGCGCCTCGCGCTCGCCGAAGCCGCCCGCGTGGTGCTGCGCAACGGACTCGACCTGCTCGGCGTGTCCGCACCGGAGAGCATGTGATGGCGACGCGTTCACGCAAGCAGGCAACCCGCGGCGGCTCGCGCCAGTGGCCGGCCTGGGTCTGGCTCGGCATCGGCGTACTGCTCGGCCTCGCCGGAGCGGTGGTGTTCCTGGCCGGCAGCTGGGCGCCGATGCTGCGGGGGAACAAGCTGCCGCAGCCGAATCCGGCCGCGGTCGCGCCGCGCGAGAGCGATCCGCCCGTCGCCGACGGCAAGGACGCCAAGCCGAAGAAGGCTTTCGATTTCTACTCGGTGCTTCCCGAGATGGAAGTCGTCATCCCCGACGCCGAGATCTCGGCCAAGGCGCGTGACGAGGCCAAGGCACGTGCCGCGGCCGCCCAGCAGCAGGCCCAGACGCCGCCGGGCACCCCGACGCCGCCCCCCGCGGCTGTGGCCACCGGCGGGGCGCGTTACCTGCTGCAGGCAGGGTCGTATCCGAACGCCAAGAGCGCCGAGGAGATCAAGGCCAAGCTTGCACTGAGCGGCTTCTTCGCACAGGTCTATCCGGTCACGATCAACGGCAAGACCTGGCACCGCGTGCGCCTGGGGCCGTATGCGAGTGCGAGCGAACTCGAAGCCGCCAAGGCCTCGCTCGCCGAGAACGGCGTCAACGCGATCGCGCTCAAGGAAGAAGCCGGGCGCTGAGCCCGCGCCGTGCGCCTTCGTCGGAAGGCGCACGGTTGCCCTGCATCAGTCGTCGAAGCCGGACGTGAAGATGCGCTCCGATGCGAAGCGGTACACGGTGCCGCTCGAGGTATGCGCGACGTAGAGGTTGCCTGCCTCGTCCTCGCCGAAACCCGAGTAGGTGCCGTAGCCGTTGGCGTCGTCGCGCCAGATGCTCGTGGTCCACGCACCACCGGTTCCGGGCTTGGCGAACCAGATCTCGCTCGTGCACGAGTCCGCGTAGACGTACATGCCGCGCAGCGGACCGATCGGACCACGGAAGCGGAACCCGCCCGTGACCGCGCAACGGCTGTTCGTGTGCGTGTACTCGAGCACGGGCAACACGTTGGGAGCGACCGGCGGCGCACAGACGTTGGCGCTGTTGTACGTCGCGGACCCTTCCAGGCAGCGCCAGCCGTAGAAGGTCGGCTCGGTCGAACCGGCCACGCGGAGGTTGATCTCCTCGACGTTGTTCTGGCCGACGTCGCCGATCCAGAAATCGCCGGTCTCGCGGTCGAAACTCGTGCGCCACGGATTGCGGAATCCGTGCAGCCAGGTCTCGTCGCAGGTGTTGCCCGTCGCGACGTGCGGGTTGTCGGACGGAATCGCGTACTGTGCGGGCGAGATGCCGCTGGAGCCGCACATGTCGGCCGTCACCGCGCCGCCGCGCGTGTCGACGTCGAGGCGCAGGATCTTGCCCATGAGGAAGTACGTCGGCGTGCCCGTGCCGCAGTTCGCGGGCGTGCTGTCGAGCGCCTTCTTCCACAGGCACATCGCGAAACCGTGCGGATCGCCCTGCGAGCCGCCGTCGCCGGTCGCCATGTAGAGGTAGCCGTCGGGGCCGAAGTGGATGTCGCCGCCATTGTGGTTGGAGGCATTGTCCGGCACGCGCAGCACGACGGTGCCCGCCGGGTTCGCCGTGTCGGAATCGAGCGACGGCACCGTGTAGCGCGCGAGCGCGACATCGGGTGACGAGCCGAGGCGGGGCTCCGAGCCCGCGCGGTTGTAGGCGACGTAGAACTCGTCGTTGTGCGGCAGGCCGACCTTGCCGAAGTTCGGATGGAACGCGAGGCCGAGCAGGCCGCTCTCGCCTCCGGACGTCACCGGAACGCTCACGAACGGCGTCGTCAGCAACGTGCCGTTCTTGACCACGCGAACGGTACCGGACTGGTTGACGATGAACACGCGTCCGCTGCCGTCATGCGGCGCGCGGATCGCGACGGGAGCTCCGGTGCCTGTCGCGAACGTCACGAGCGTGAGGTCCGACGGGGCCGTCTGGGCCATCGCCATGGGCGCGGTGCCGGCGAGCAACGCGGCCGCCAGGAGGGTCATTCGCATGTCGGATCTCCGATGGTGGCGCCGGAGGGGATCGGCGCGCGGGTGAGGGGCAACGTGGCAATCGAGCGTGCAGCACGGGCATCGCAGCGCGCCATTGTCGAACGGCGCGACGGCACATGCTGCCACGCACCTCACGGAACCTCGACGGCCACCGTGGCTCGGGTGCGTGGAACGTTGTGGAGACGTTAAGCGGCCGACTTGCGCTTGAGCCGGATCAGCGAGGAGATGTCGTCGTCGCCATGCCCTTGAGCCATGAGCACGGCGTAGTCGGCGAGCGCCTTCTCGATGATGCTGCGGTCGGTGCCGGCGCTGCGCGCGAGACCGTTCACGATCTTGAGGTCCTTGTGCAGCAGCGCGAGCTTGAAGCCCACCTTGAACTCGTCGCGCAGCATCGTCGCGCCACGCTTGTCGAGGAACCAGTTGCCGGCCGCGCCCGCACCGAGCGTCGGCAGCAAGGTTTCGGCGTCGAGCCCGAGCGCCTCGCCCAGCGCGAGGCCTTCGCACACGGCCTGCGCGATGCCCGCGACGAGCACCTGGTTGACCGCCTTGGTGTCCTGGCCCGCGCCGACACCCCCCATGTGGCTGAGCTTCGCCGCGTAGGCCTCGAGCACGGGTCGCGCGCGTTCGAGCGTCGCCGCCTCGCCGCCGACCATGACCGACAGGCGACCGTTGATCGCACCCTCGACGCCACCCGACACGGGTGCATCGAGGAAATCGCTGCCGACCGCACGCAGGCGTGAGGCGGCCTCGCGAGCGGTTACCGACGACACGGTGGAGTGGTCGACGACGATCGTGCCCGGTCCTGCATGCGCGACGATCGTGTCGACCGCAGCGAGCACGTCGGCGTCGGCCGGCACGCACAGCGCGATGACGTTGCAACCACGCGCGAGGGCCTCGAGCGAATCGACCGCGTCGACGCCGAACGTGCGCGCGCCGTCGACGACCTTCGCCGGCGTGCGCGTCCACACCGCATGCAGCAGACCGACGCGCGCGAGGTGCCCGGCCATCGGCCAGCCCATCGCGCCGAGTCCGACGAACCCGGCCGTGATCGTGCCCATCATGCGTTCTCCGCGAGGTAGGTGTAACCGGTCAATCCGGCCTCGAGCGAGGCTTCGAACGCCTGTGCGGTGGCCGCGTCGACGCCGGCCGCGTCGATCTTCTCGCGGTACGCGGCGCGCAACGCGGCGAGGTCGTAGCCGACGTAGTCGAGCATGAGATCGGTGGTGTCGCCGCGGCGCAGGTGCGTGAATGTGTAGCCGTCGCCGTCGAGCTTGACGTTGACCGCGTCGGTGTCGCCGAACAGGTTGTGGATGTCGCCGAGTGTCTCCTGGTACGCGCCGACCATGAACAGGCCGAGCAGGTACGGCTTGTCCTCGGACACCGCGTGCAGCGGCAGGCTGACGTCGACGCCGTCGGCATCGACGTAGCGGTCGATGCGGCCGTCCGAATCGCAGGTGAGGTCGGCGATCACGCCGCGTCGGTCGGGCGCCTTGTCGAGGCCCGCGATCGGCACGATCGGGAACACCTGGTCGATCGCCCAGATGTCGGGGGCGGACTCGAACACCGAAAAGTTGACGAAATACTTGTCGACGAGCGTCTCGTTGAGTTCGTCGAGCACCTGGCGGTGCGAACGCTCGTCGGGCTTGAGACGCTCGCGCACCGCGTTGACGATCGCGTAGTAGAGATCGTCCAGGCGCGCGCGGTCGGCAAGCGTGAGCTGGCCGAGCGCATACAGCGACTGGCCTTCCGAAAGGTGGTACTGCGCCTCGTGGTAGAGCTCGGTGGCCGGACGCGTGCCGATCTCGGCATGCGCCTCGCGCAGGCGGCGCAGCACGGCCGGTTCGTCGTCGCGCTCGGACGGCACGGCGCCCGCCGGCGCCTGCTCGACCTCGCTCACGTTGACGACGAGCACCGCGTGGTGCGCTGTCAGCGCGCGACCGGATTCGGTCAGCACGTGCGGCGGCTCGAGTCCGTTCTCGGTGCAGGCCTCGGCGAGCGCGCCGACCACGCTCGAGGCGTACTGGTCGAGGCCGTAGTTGATCGAGCAGTCCGAACGCGAGCGCGTGCCCTCGTAGTCGACGCCGAGGCCGCCACCGACGTCCATGTAGCGGATCGGCAGGCCGAGCTGCGAGAGCTCGACGAAGTAGCGCACGGCCTCGCGCATGCCACGCGTGATGTCGCGCACGTTCGACATCTGCGAACCCATGTGGAAATGCAGCAGCTTGAGCGTGTGCGTGAGCTTCGCCGCGCCGAGTTCGTCGATCAGCGTGAGCAGCTGGCGCGGCGTGAGGCCGAACTTGGCCTTGTCGCCACCGGAGTTCTGCCACTTGCCCGCGCCGAGGCTCTTGAGGCGCATGCGCACGCCGAGCAGAGGCTCGACGCCGAGCGCGGCGGCCTCCTCGATCACGTAGCGCAGCTCCGACGGCTTCTCGATGACGATGAAGATGTCGAGGCCGAGGCGGCGGCCGATCAGCGCGAGGCGGATGTACTCGCGATCCTTGTAGCCATTGCAGATGACGATGCTGCCGCGGCGTGCGAGCGCGAGCACGGCCATGAGTTCGGGCTTGGAACCGGCCTCGAGGCCGAAGCCCTCGCCGCCGTTCGCGGCGAGCTCGCCGGCGACGTTCTTCTGCTGGTTGACCTTGATCGGGTAGATCGCGGTGTAGCCGCCGGGATAGTCCCAGTCGGCCATGGCCTTGGCGAACGCGCGCTGCTGGCGCTCGCGTCGGTCGTTGAGGATGTCGGCGAAGCGCACGAGCAGCGGCAGGCGCGCGCCACGCGAGCGCGCGTCGGCGACGATCGCGGCGAGGTCCAGCGCGGTGCCTTCGCGGCGCGGCCGCACGAGGATCGTGCCGGCGTCGCCGACGTCGAAATAGCCTTCGCCCCAATGCGGGATCGACCAGGTGTGGCGCGCGTCGTCCTTGCTCCAGGAATGGGTCATCGTTCTCTCCGGGTGGCAGCGACGTCGCAGCGGCGGGGCCTGGACGCGAACACCCCGCGGATCGGAAGCCTCGCACGCCGCGGGATCCTCGGGGGCGCACAGTGTAGCGGCCCGTTCCTGTCCGTGCGTTTACAACGATCCGGCCCGTGACGCCGTGCCGTGTCCAACCGTCATGCCGACCCGCTACAATCGTGCGCTTTTCCCGCCACCGATCCCTCTCCACAGGACAGCCGCCATGTCGCAGCCAGAGACCACCTGGTTCACCGAAGAACACGAATCGTCGGGTTCCTCGATCGGGTTCCGCACGCGCGAGCGGCTGCACGCCGAGAAGACGCCGTTCCAGTCCATCGAGATCCACGACTCGACCGACTGGGGCAAGCTCATGGTCATCGACGGCTGCATGATGCTGACCACGCGCGACAACTTCCTCTACCACGAGATGATGTCGCACCCGGCGCTGTTCACCCACGCGCGCGCCAAGCGCGTCGTCATCATCGGCGGCGGCGACTGCGGCACGCTGCGCGAGGTGCTGCGCCACGAGGAGGTCGAGAAGGCCGTGCAGGTCGAGATCGACGAGCGCGTCACGCGCCTCGCCGAGAAGTACTTCCCGGAGCTGTGCGAGGCCAACGACGACCCGCGCGCCGAGCTGCTGTTCGACGACGGCATCAAGTACATGGCCGACTGCGAGCCCGAGTCGGTGGACGTGGTGATCGTCGACTCGACCGACCCGGTCGGTCCGGCCGAAGGCCTGTTCAACGCCGCGTTCTACTCGAGCTGCTTCAAGGCGCTGCGTCCCGGCGGCATCTTCGTGCAGCAGAGCGAGTCGCCGCTGGCCCACCTGCAGCTGATCAAGTCGATGCGCGCGGCGATGCGCACGGCGGGGTTCCAGGCCGTGCGCACGCTGACGTTCCCGCAGCCCTGCTACCCGACCGGCTGGTGGAGCGCGACGATGGCGCGCAAGGGCGCCGACCTGTCGGGCTTCCGCGAGCGCGGCGCGCAGACCAAGCAGTTCGAGACGCGCTACTACAACGCCGAGATCCACAAGGCGGCGCTGTCGATGCCGGAGTTCATGCGCAGGGAACTCGGCGAGTAAGCCGAACCTGCCGAAGGCGCGGAGCCGCAACGGCTCCGCGCCCGATGTTCACGGCGTCGCGGGCTCGAAGCCGTGCGCGAAGATCGCGTCGACGATGGGGAAGGCGATCTTGAACACGGTCAGGGTCGGGTCGGGTTGCGAGTAGGCCGCCGTGTATACGTTGCCGTCGGGAAGTTGCACCACGCCGATCGGGTAATCGTTGCGGCCGCGTTCGCCACGCGGCATTCCGCCGGTCGTGTTCGCGATGATGTCCACGTGCCAGGCGAGATCGCCGGTCGCCGGGTCGAGCGCAGCGGCCGTGTGATTGGAGTAACCCTCTCCCCCCGCCGCGAGGATCCGCCCGTCGCGCCCGATCGCGAGCGTCGACACGCGTTCGTTGTTGAACGGCCCGAACGGTCCATGTGTGCGCGACCATGCCGTCGTGCCGTCCGTGCCACGCAGCTTCTGCACGCCCCAGCGATCGTTCGCCTGGCCGCCGACCACGAGATCGCCGTGGGCGTCCAGAACCGCCGCGGACGCCCCGACCGTGAGCGGCACCTGCCAACGCACCGCGCCGTTCGCGCCGGAGAGGCGCCACGCGCGCGAACGGGCCACGACGAACACGTCACCCCCTGCATGCACGACGGGCGGCGAGGCCGGCAACCCCGACGACGCCGCATCACTGCCCCGCCACGTCCATCTCGCGACGCCGGTCGCACCGTCGAGACGCCGCATCTGCAGGCGGTCCGATCCGTCACCAAAAATCCGTGCGCCCACGTAGGCATCGCCATCCGGCCCGACCGCGACCCGCTGGTCCTCTTCCGACGGGTTGCCGGGTGCGGCCGGCGTGGACCAGAGCCACTGGCCATTCGCGGCGGAGAATGCCGCGACGACAGCCGTGGACGCCCCATCCCTCTCGAGGCCGGCGACGACACGCCCACCGGCACCCTCGGCGACGTGAAGGCCGCGCCCCGGGAATGCCGGATCCGCCTGCCACACGATCTGGCCGGTGCCCGCGGCGACACGCACGAGCAGCAAGGGGGCGTCATAGTCGCCGGTGAAACCCGCCGCCACCACGTGATCGCCCGCACCGCGCGTGATCGATCCGAAACGCCCGCCGACGTGTCCGGAGGCATTCCATCGCCACGTGGTCGTCCTGGCGGTCGCATCGAAGCGCGCGAGCGCCGGATACGCGTAGCCGCCCGGCGCGGCGGCGAAGCCGGCCATCGCGAATCCCGAGGCGTCCGCGATCATCGCCTGCGGAAGCGTGGCCGGATCGAAGCGTTGCGGCACCGCGACCGCGTGGCGTCGTGACCACCGCACGGCATCCCCTACCGGCTGGACACGCGTCTCGTGGAGACTCTGCCCGTCGTAGCGATTGCGCCCGACCGATGCGGCGAGCACGACATCGCCGTCGGTCACGACGCGCGCACGCAGGAAGCCGGCGGGAATCATGTCCGCCGCGGGAATCGGCACCACGACGCGCGCCAGACGCTGCCCACTGGTAGCAGCGTAGGTCTCCAGGGCGACAGCGGTGACGTAGCCGATGACGCCCTCGTCGCGTTCGACGACGTGCACGCGATCGCCGACGGCAAATGGCTGGCGCGTGACCGAAGGGCCCGGTCCCGGCTCCGGCAGCGCCGGCAGCGACCACGAGACCTGTCCCAGCTCGGCATCGAGACGCGTGGTGCCGACCGTCTGGCCTGCGACGACCAGGCGTCCCTCGAGCAGGACGTTGCCGTGGCTGTCGACGAAACCGTGGCGCAACCCCGAGGTCTCGAACACGCGCTCCCATACGACCGCGCCATCGGCGGCGAGACGCCCCGCATGCGCCGACGATGCCGAACCTGCCGAGCATCCCGCCGCGAAGACGATGCTGCCGTCGGCGATCACGCGCAACCGGCCGCCGTCCTGCTGCACGAGACCCGCAGCCGTTCCGCCCGGGCAATGGTCATGCGACCACTGCCGTTCGCCGGTCAGCGCGGACACGCTCCAGACCTGCAGGCGGCGGCCGCCACCGGACGTCGTGGCAAGAACATGCACCGCGACGCCGCTGCCCGCCCCGCGCGCCACCTCGAACGCATTCAGTCGCTCGCCGGTACCCGAGGTCGCGTGGCGTTCCCACACGGCTTCGCCGGTGTCGCCGAACAGGCGCGCGATCCACGCATCATCGCCGTGCCGACCGACGGCCAGCACATCGCCCGTGGCGTCGGCTGCGAGATCGTTGACCGCCACGCGTACCCATGGCGAACGGAACTCGCGGATCCATAGCGGACGGCCGTCGACCCCCAGGCGAGCCACGCAGGCGAACGAGGTCTGCGTCGCATCGGTCGCGAGCATCGACACCGCGACGGAGCCGTCGGCGAGCGTCGCGACACGCGCCATGGGTTCGCCGTCGATCGCGCACGCGGCACCGAAATCATGTACCCAGCGCGCGTCACCGCTGACGGCATCGGTCGCGATCGCGCGATACAGGGCGCGGCCGTCGGCCGCGGTGTAGGGCATCATCGCCACGAGCAGATCGGGCGCCGCCCCTGCCGTCGGCTGATTCAAGCCCTGCACGCCTTGACCGGCCGGAACGTCGGCGGTCACGCCCGCGCGCCATGCGAAATCCTGTGCAGAAGCCGCACCCGCAGCCCATGCCAACCCGCAGCCGAGCACCCACGCGATCGCGGGCGACCGTCCCTTGCTGTCCATGTTGTCCCCTGTTTCCCTGGTGAAGCGTGAAGCGCGTGCTCAGAGGTTGCTGAGCACGCCTGCGATGGTCGCCGTCATGAAGGTCGCGATCGAGCCGCCGAGCACCGCGCGAAGGCCGAAGCGCGCGAGGTCCGGTCGGCGCTCGGGCGCGAGGCCGCCGATGCCGCCGATCTGGATCGCGATCGACGAGAAGTTCGCGAAGCCGCACAGCGCGTAGGTCGCGATGAGGCGGCCCTGGTCGCTCAGCACGACGCCTTGCACCTGGCCGTTCACGATCGAGGCAAGCTCGGTGTAGGCGACGAATTCGTTGATGACGACCTTCTGGCCGATCAGCGAGCCGACCGTGGTCGCGTCGGCCCACGGCGTGCCGATGACCCACGCGATCGGCGCGAGCAGGAAGCCGAAGATCGTCGACAGGTTGGTCGGCTTGCCGATCGCCGCGGCGAGGCCGGTGACCTCGCCGAACCAAGTCAGCGGCGCGTTGAGCATCGCGATCAGCGCGATGAACGCGAGCAGCATCGCGCCGATGTTGAGCGCGAGGCGCAGGCCGTCGCCGGCGCCGGCCGCGGCCGCGTCGATGACGTTGCTGGTGGTCTTCTCGACTTCCATCTTGACCGTGCCGCGCGTGAGCGGCTCGCCGGTCTCGGGGATCAGGATCTTGGCCACGACGAGCGTCGCCGGCGCGGCCATGATCGATGCCGCAAGCAGGTGCTTGGCGTAGAACGCCTGCTGCTCGGGATCGCCGCCGCCGAGCATGCCGACGTAGGCCGCGAGCACGCCGCCCGCGATGTGCGCCATGCCGCCGATCATCATCGTGATGAGCTCGGACTCGGTCATGCGCGAGATGTACGGACGCACCGTCAGCGGGGCCTCGGTCTGGCCGATGAACACGCTCGCGCAGACGCTCGTGGTCTCCGCGCCGGACACGCGCATGAGCTTGGTGATCGACCAGGCCATGCCGCGCACGATCGCCTGCATGACGCCGAGGTGGTACAGCACGCCCATCAGCGCCGAGAAGAAGATGATCGTCGGCAGCACCTGGAACGCGAAGATGAAGCCCATCTTCGAGGTGTCCATGAGCCCGCCGAAGATGAAGTTCGAGCCTTCGTTGACGAAGCTCAGCACCTTGACGAAGCCATGCCCGAGCGCGTCGAACACGTCGCGGCCGCCCGGCACGAGCAGCACGACCGCGGCGAACGCGACCTGCAGCACGATGCCGGCGCCGACGAGCTTCCAGTCGACCGCGCGCTTGTTGTTGGAGAACGCCCATGCGATCGCGAGGAGCACGGCGAGGCCGAAGAAACCGAAGGCCACCTGGCCCAACGCGTTGAACATGAGGCACTTTCCCCGAGGCGACCGGGACGGTCGCGCCCGCGAGGTTAGAGCAGCCTCCCGCGTGCGGCAAGGCGAATCCACCTTCGCTGCGCTACAGTTCGCGGCGCACCCGACGATGGCCAGGGGTATCCATGCTGCAGATCCAGGGACAGTTCGCGGTCCCGTTCGCGTTCGATGTCCACCCCGACCCGGCCCGTCTCAATGCGGCGCTGCGCACGCTGTTCCTCGCCCGCGAGAACGGGCGGTTCGCGAACCCGAATCCCTACACGGTGCGCAACCCGGAGCTGTTCGAGAGCCATTTCGACCTGTTCGGCTGGCCCGAACCCGAGATCGCGCACCTGCGCGAGTTCTGCCTTTCGCGCGTCGTGCAGCTGGTCTGCGAGCTCAACGGCTACGATGCCGCCGCGCGCGCCCGCCTGCGCGTGCGCACCGATGCCTGGTTCCACATCACGCGTCGCAACGGCTACTTCGGCGTGCACAACCATCCGCTGGCGACGTGGTCCGGAGTCTATTGCGTGTCCGCCGGGCAGCACGACGCCCACCAGCCCGACAGCGGTGCGCTCGTGTTCCTGCATCCGAACAGTTCCGCGACGATGTATTCGGATCCGGGCAACGAGGCCGTGAAGCCGCCGTTCGGCGGCGGCAACAGTGCCTACAAGCTCGAGCCGGGGCAGCTCGTGCTGTTCCCCTCGTGGCTGCTGCACCACGTCTCGCCGTTCTTCGGCGAGGGCGAGCGCATCACCGTCGCGTTCAACTGCGCGTTCCACCGCGAATAGGCCCCCACGGGCAGGGACGGGACGGGCGCGGCGCGCTGGTACAATCGCCGACCGCTCCCAGCCTCCCGCCAGGTACGCCATGTCCGTTCCCGCGTCCGTCGTCGATCGCGAGTACACGCTCGAGCACAAGTACACCCGTGCAGAAGGCCGCATCTACCTGTCGGGCGTGCAGGCACTCGTGCGGCTGCCGCTCATGCAGCAGATGCGCGACCGCGCCGCCGGCCTGAACACGGGCGGCTTCATCTCGGGTTACCGCGGCTCGCCGCTCGGCGGCTTCGACCTCGAGCTGTGGAAGGCGCGCAAGCACCTGAAATCCTCGAACATCGAGTTCACGCCGGGCCTCAACGAGGACCTCGGCGCGACGATGGTGTGGGGCACGCAGCAGACCAACCTGTTCCCGGGTGCCAAGGTCGATGGCGTGTTCGCGATGTGGTACGGCAAGGGTCCCGGCGTGGACCGCTGCGGCGACGTGTTCAAGCACGGCAACGCGGCCGGCACCTCGCGCCACGGCGGCGTACTCGCGCTCGCGGCCGACGACCACGCCTGCCGTTCGTCGACGCTGCCGCACGGTTCGGAGCTCGAGTTCGTCTCGGCGATGATGCCGATCCTCAATCCTGCCGGCGTGCAGGACATCCTCGACATGGGCATGCTCGGCTGGGCGATGTCGCGCTTCACGGGGCGCTGGGTCGGCTTCAAGACGATCGCCGAGACGGTCGAGTCGAGCGCGAGCGTCAACGTCAACCCGCACCAGCTCGACATCGTGCTGCCGCAGGATTTCGCGCTGCCCGAGGGCGGCCTCAACATCCGCTGGCCCGATCCGCCGCTCAACCAAGAGATGCGCCTGCACCAGTACGCGGTCGAGGCCGCGTGCGCGTTCGCGCGCGCCAACCGCATCGACAAGGTCGTGCTCGATTCGCCGAAGGCACGCCTCGGCATCGTCACCACGGGCAAGAGCTACCTCGACGTGCTGCAGGCGCTCGAGTACCTCGGCATCAGCGAGCGCGACGCGCGCGACATCGGCATCCGCGTCTACAAGATCGGCATGACCTGGCCGCTCGAGCCGGTCGGCATCCGCGATTTCGCCGCGGGCCTCGAGGACGTCATCGTCGTCGAGGAGAAGCGCTCGTTCATCGAGTCGCAGATGAAGGAGTACATGTACAACTGGCCGACGCGCCCGAGCGTGGTCGGCAAGTACGACGAGGAGGGCCGCTGGGTGCTGCCGAGCACCGGCGAGCTGACCCCGGCGATGATTGCGCTGGTGATCGCCAAGCGCCTCGCGCGCTTCTTCACGAGCGAGGCGATCCGTTCGCGCGTCGCCTGGATCGAAGCCAAGGAACAGCAGCTCACGCTGCCGCGCGCGACGTTCCCGCGCGCCGCGCACTACTGCTCGGGCTGCCCGCACAACACCTCCACGGCGGTGCCCGAGGGCTCGCGCGCCCACGGCGGCATCGGCTGCCACTACATGGTCACGTGGATGGATCGCAGCACCGACACGTTCTCGCACATGGGCGGCGAAGGCGTGACGTGGTGCGGGCAGGCGCCGTTCACCGAAACGCCGCACATCTTCCAGAACCTCGGCGACGGCACGTATTTCCACTCGGGATCGCTGGCCGTGCGCCAGGCGATCGCGGCCAAGGTCAACATCACCTACAAGATCCTCTACAACGACGCCGTCGCGATGACCGGCGGCCAGCCCGTCGACGGCACGCTGACCGTGCCCGACATCGCGCACCAGATGCGCGCGGAAGGCGTGCAGACGATCATCGTCGTGTCCGACGACATCGCGAAGTGGTCGCGCCCCGAGATCTTCCCGAGCGGCGTGGAGTTCATCCACCGCGACGAGCTCGACGCCGTGCAGAAGCGCATGCGCGAGATCAAGGGCACGTCGATCCTGATCTACGACCAGACCTGCGCGACCGAGAAGCGCCGCCGCCGCAAGCGCGGCAAGCTCGAGGACCCGAAGAAGCGCGTCATGATCAACTCGCTGGTCTGCGAGGGCTGCGGCGACTGCGGCGTGAAGTCGTTCTGCGTCTCGGTGCTGCCGAAGGAGACGGAGTACGGGCGCAAGCGCGAGATCGACCAGTCCGGCTGCAACAAGGACTTCTCGTGCGTGAAGGGCTTCTGCCCGAGCTTCGTCACCGTGCACGGCGGCGGCCTGAAGAAGAAGAAGGGCAGCGCCGGCGCGATCGATTTCGACGCGCTGCCGATGCCCGTGTTCGCGACCGACCTCGAGCGCCCGTGGAACGTGCTCGTCACCGGCATCGGCGGCACCGGCGTGGTCACGATCGGCGCGCTGATCGGCATGGCCGCACACCTCGAGGGCAAGGGCAGCACCGTGCTCGACCAGACCGGCCTCGCCCAGAAAGGCGGCGCGGTCACCTGCCACCTGCGCATCGCGAAGGCGCCGGGCGACATCCATGCCGTGCGCATCGCCGCAGGTGAAGCCGACCTCGTGCTCGGCTGCGACATGGTCGTCGTCAACGACTACTGGGCGCTGTCGAAGATCCGCGCCGACCGCTCCAACGTCGTGCTCAACACCTACGAAGCGATGCCGGGCACGTTCACGACCAAGCCCGACATGCAGTTCCCGGCGCAGAAGATCATCGACGCCGTGAAGCTCGCGCTCGACGGCGGCTCGCCCGAACTCGTCGACGCGACCGACCTCGCGACCGCGCTGCTCGGCGACACGATTGCGGCGAACCTGTTCATGCTCGGCTACGCCTGGCAGAAGGGCTGGGTGCCGGTGAGCCACGACGCGCTCATGCGCGCGATCGAGCTCAACGGCGCCGCGATCGAGATGAACAAGGCCGCGTTCAACTGGGGCCGCATGGGCGCGCACGATCTCGCCACCGTGCAGCGCGCGGCAGGCATCAAGGCGCACCTGCCGTCCGGCGCGATCCCGCTCGCGCTGCCGTCACGCCCGGCCCGCGTGCCGGCCGGCGACGGCACGATCGCCTCGCCGCTCGCCGACGAGACGCTCAGCGGCAGCCTCGACGAGCAGATCGAGCGCCGCGCCGCGTTCCTCACCGATTACCAGGACGCCGCCTACGCGAAGCGCTACCGCGACCTCGTCGAATCGGTGCGCGCGTCCGAGCAGCAGAAGACACCGGGCTTCACCTCGCTGACCGCCGCGGTCGCGCGCTACGCGTTCAAGCTCATGGCCTACAAGGACGAGTACGAGGTCGCGCGCCTCTACACGAGCGGCGATTTCGAGAAGCGTATCCGCGACACGTTCGAGGGCGACTTCAAGCTGCACTTCCATCTCGCGCCGCCGCTGCTCGCGAAGAAGGATGCCGAAGGCCACCTGCGCAAGGCCGAGTACGGCCCGTGGGTGTTCACGGCGTTCCGCATGCTCGCGAAGTTCAAGCGCCTGCGCGGCACCGCGCTCGACGTGTTCGGCTACACCGCGGAGCGCCGCATGGAGCGTCGCCTGATCGAGGACTACACGCGCCAGGTCGGCGAGGTCGTCGCGGGTCTCGATGGCACGAACCACGCGCTCGCGGTCGACATCGCGAGCGTACCCGAGCACATCCGCGGCTACGGCCACGTCAAGGAGCGCCACCTCGCCGATGCGCTCAAGCGCCAGGACGACCTGCTCGCGGCATGGCGTTCGCCGTCGCGCGAGCGTTCGGTGGCCTGATCGCCCCGAGAATCGCTCCATCCCGATGAACGCCGGCATGTCCGATGGCATGCCGGCCCTGCGTATCCCCGGTCACCTGCCGCCCGCACACGCGCGCGGCATCCGCACCGGAGAGCCGCGATGCCGTCATCGTTCCACCGTTCCGCCATGCACCGCCGCCCGCTCGCGCGTGCGCTGGCCGGCGTGCTCGCCGCGTTCGCGGCGCAGGCCGAGGCATCTTCGTCGGGCGTGCAGGATCTCGCCGACTTCCTGCTGAGCCCGGCGGTGCACGATGCGCACCTGCGCACGCCCGACGAGCTCGCGCAGCTCGCCGACACCTACGGCCTGCACGCCTACCTTCCCGACGCGACGCGGGCGACACGCCCGGTCACCAACTGCAACGACAACGGCGCCGGCAGCCTGCGCGGCGAGATCGCGCTCGCCGCGAGCGGCGACACGATCGACCTGCGCAACCTCGGCTGCAGCACGATCTCGCTGACGACGGGCCAGATCGCGATCGCGATCGACAACCTCGCGATCGTCGGGCCGGGTCGTTCGGCGCTCACGATCAAGGCCGGCGGCGGCAAGTACGAGAACCGCATCTTCCACCACACGGGCCAGGGCAACTTCGTGATCCAGGGGCTCACGGTCAGCGACGGCCTCGTCGGCGGTCGCGCCTCCGCGCAGAACGTCGCGGGCGGCTGCATCCTCTCGAACGGCACGCTCACGCTCGGCAACCCGTTCGCCGCGGCACTGCCCGAGACTGGCGTCGCCGTGCGCAACTGCCGCGCGATCGCGGCAGCGGGCGGGCTCGGCAGCGGCGGCGGCCTCTACGCGAATCAGGTCACCCTCGTGAACAGCATCGTCAGCGGCTGCGAGCTCCGGGCGCGGAGTGACGGCGGCGGCTTCCGCATCGACGGTGGCGGCGGCGTGTTCGCGGGCAGGCGCCTGCTCATGATGAACAGCGAACTCGTCGACAACGACGAGGACGGCTCCAAGTACGGCGGCGGCGGTGCGGCCGTCGGCCTCGGCGGGGAGGAGAACCGCAGCCTCATCCTGTCCTCGACGATCGCCGGCAACGGAGCTCGCTTCGGCGGCGGCCTGAGCCTGTTCGGCAACGCCGACGTGCGCAACACGACACTCTCGGGCAACACGGCCTACCGCGGCGGCGGCCTCGGCATCTCGGGCCTCGGCTCGGACGTCACGATCGCCAACGCGACGATCACCGCGAATGTCGCGATCGCCGACAACACGGGCGGCGGCATCGAGGCACTCATCGGTGGCGCATCGCTGCCGCTCACGAGCACGCTCGTGGCGGGCAATTTCCGTTCGACATCGGTGCCCTCGGACATCGCCAACGGCAACAGCCCCGACTCGAGCGTGTCGGGCGCGAACAACCTGATCGGCGTGTCGACGCTGCCCGTTCCGGTCGGCACGATCAGCGGTGTCGATCCACGGCTGCGCCCGCTCGGCTGGTACGGTGGACCGACGCGCACGCATGCGCTCATGCCCGACAGCCAGGCGATCGGCGCCGGCAGCAACCCGGCGAACGAGACCTACGACCAGCGCGGCAACGGCTATCCGCGCCAGGTCGGCCAGCTTGTCGACATCGGCGCGTTCGAGTACAGCGACCGCATCTTCACGAACGGCTTCGACTGAGGCTCAGGCGCCGACGCGCTCGCGCACGGCGTTCATGTCGCGCACTGGACGCACCTCGATCGCGCCGGCCTGCGCCCACGGGAACGAGGTCGCGATGCGCATGGCCTCGTCGATGTCGGCGGCCTCGATGAGGTTGAAGCCGCCGAGGTACTCCTTGGTCTCGGCGAACGGGCCATCGACGATGCTCGTGCGGCCCTGGCGTACGCGCAACGTCTTCGCGGTCGACGGCGGCTCGAGCTGCTGCGATCCGAGCAGGCGGCCCTCGCTGCGCAACGTGTCGGCGTTGGCGAGGCAGTGGCGCATCATGTCGTCGGCCTGCCCTTCGGGCAGCGCGTCGAGCAGGCTGTCGTCGTTGTAGATCAACACGAGGAACTGCATGGGCGGACTCCTTCCGGGGCCGCCACAAGTACGGCGCCGGCGCGCTGCGGTCAAGCGCCGGAGGTCGCGACGTCTCCGGACCATGCCTGCGTCCGATCATTTTTTTCGTGGATCCGGAATCGCCGTGTCGATCCGGCACGCGCCCGTTCGTCGTGACCATGAACAGGCGCTCTGCGGCGCCTCGAGCGGAGTTCCGCGATGCGCGTCCTGATCCTCGCCAGGCCCGAAAGCCCGCCACCGCACGATGCCGATGCGTGCGCCATGCTCGCACGCGGAAACGAGGTGTTCGCGCGTGCCGGCGTGCTGCTCGCCTCGGGCCGCCTGCATGCCGCGGCAACCGCCGACGAAGATGGCGCCTCCGCATTCTGGCTCGTGCAGGTGCACACGGTCGCCGACGCGCTCGCGTGGTCACGCCGTTGCCATGCGCACGAGGCGGCCCATGCCCTCGAGGTGCGCATCGTCGCCGACGAACGGCACGACATGCCGACCCGCCCCTCCCCCGCGTGCGCCGACACCGCGCACGACCGATCCGCGACCGCCGCGACCCGTGCGGCACCTTCAGGAGATCCGCGATGAAGCTCGTCACCTACCTCAGTTTCGAAGGCACCTGCCGCGAGGCGTTCACCTTCTACGCCGGTCTGCTCGGCGGCCGCGTCGAGGCGCTCATGCCGTTCGGCGGCTCGCCGATGGCCGAGCACGTCGATCCGAAGGACCACGACCGCATCATGCACGGCAGCGTCGTGTTCGGTGAGCAGCAGCTCATGGGCACCGATGCCGATTGCGGCCATCCCTACGAGGCCATCCGCGGCGCCTACGTGACGCTGCTCGTGCCGACCGTCGAGGAAGCCGAGCGCGTCTTCGCGGGGCTCGCCGAAGGCGGCACGGTGACGATGCCGCTGCAGGAGACGTTCTGGGCACCGCGTTACGGCATGCTCACCGACCGTTTCGGCGTACCGTGGATGATCAACACCGACATGCCGGCCGGGTCCGAAACCTGCGTCGACGCCCCCTCCGCGACCTGAAACCCTGCAAACGCCCTCGAACCAAGGACACCGCCATGACCACCCGGATCTTCGTCAACCTGCCCGTCAAGGACCTCAAGCGCTCGGTCGCGTTCTACACGGCGCTCGGCTACACGTTCAATCCGCAGTTCACCGACGAGAACGCGACCTGCATGATCGTCGCCGACAACATCTTCGTGATGCTGCTCGTCGAGTCGTTCTTCCAGACCTTCACGCCGAAGCCGATCGCCGACGCGAAGAAGACCACCGAGGTACTCGTCTGCGTGTCGGCCGAGAGCCGCGAGGCGATCGACGCGCTGGTCGCCAAGGCGGTCGCTGCCGGTGCGGCGACGCCGAATCCGGCCAAGGACTACGGCTTCATGTACCAGCACGGCTACGAGGATCCGGACGGCCACATGTGGGAGCTCGCGTTCATGGCCGATCCGTCCGCGGTCGGTTCGCCGGCCTGACGGAACGAGGCACCGGAACGGACACGCCGACGGTGCCGCCCGCCTGCCCGCCACGGCCGTGCGCTTGCATGGCCGCGGCGGCGATGGTGTGATCCGGCCCCGATGACGAACCACGAGACCCGCGCCGCGATCGATGCGGTCTGGCGCACCGAATCGCCCCGGCTGATTGCCGGCCTCGCGCGCATGGTGCGCGACGTCGCGATCGCCGAGGAACTCGCCCAGGACGCGCTGGTCGGCGCGCTCGAGCGGTGGCCCGTCGACGGCGTGCCCGACAACCCCGGCGCCTGGCTCATGGCGACCGCCAAGCACCGCGCGATCGACATGCTGCGCCGACAGCGCATGCTGACGGACAAGCACGCGCTGATCGCGCGCGAACTCGAGGGCAGCGAGGGCGACGCGTACGAGGCCGCGATCGAGGCGCTCGACGACGACATCGGCGACGACCTGCTGCGCCTCGTGTTCGTCGCCTGCCATCCGGTGCTGTCGACCGAGGCGCGCGTCGCACTGACCCTGCGCCTGCTCGGTGGCCTGACCACGGTCGAGATCGCACGCGCCTTCCTCGTGCCGGAGCCGACGATCGCGCAGCGCATCGTGCGCGCCAAGCGCACGCTCACCGACAAGCAGGTGCCGTTCGAGGTGCCGCGCGCCGCGGAACGCGCCGAGCGCCTCGAGTCGGTGCTCGAGGTCATCTACCTGATCTTCAACGAAGGCTACGCGGCCACGGCCGGCGACGACTGGATGCGACCCGCGCTGTGCGACGAGGCGATGCGCCTCGGGCGCGTGCTGGCCGGGCTCGCACCGGACGATGCCGAGGTGTTCGGCCTCGTCGCGCTCATGGAGATCCAGGCCTCGCGTGCGAAGGCGCGCGTCGCCGCGGATGGTTCGCCGATCCTGTTGCCTGACCAGGACCGCACGCTGTGGGACCGCCTGCTCGTCGAACGCGGACTCGAAGCACTCACGCGCGCCGAAGTGCTGTCGCCGCAACGCGGCCGCTACACCGCGCAGGCCGCGATCGCGGCCTGCCATGCGCGCGCGCTGCGGGCCGCCGACACCGACTGGGCGCGCATCGCCGCGCTCTACACCGAGCTCGCGATCGCGGCGCCGTCACCGGTCATCGAGCTCAACCGCGCGTTCGCGGTCGGCATGGCCGAAGGCCCCGCCGCGGGCCTCGCGATCCTCGATGCGCTCGCGGGCGACGGCGCGCTGGCCGGCTACCACCTGCTGCAGGCCGCACGCGGTGACGCGCTCGAGCGCCTCGGTCGCGTCGACGACGCGCGGGACGCGTTCGAACAGGCGGCCTCGCTCGCGCGCAACGCACGCGAGCGCGCGCTCATGCTCGAGCGCGCGGCACGCTGCAGGCCGACCCGCAGCGCTCAGCCCGCGGGCGGCTGATAGATCTGCACGAGGTTGCCGCAGGTGTCGGCGAACATCGCGATGACGACCGGCCCCGCCTGCATCGGCGCACGCGTGAACACGACGCCTTTCGCACTCAGCCGCGCATGCTCGGCACGCACGTCGTCGACTTCGAACGCGGTGGCCGGGATGCCCTGCGCGAACAGGCTTTCCTGGTAGGTGCGCGCGGCCGGATTCGCGTTCGGCTCGAGCACGAGCTCGGCGTCACCGCCTTCGGGCGAGCGCACGGTGATCCAGCGGTACTCGCCCGCGGGCATGTCGAGTCCCGGCACGAAGCCGAGCACGTCGGTGTAGAACGCGAGCGCTTTCGACTGGTCGTCGACGAACAGGCTCACGAGCCGGATCCTCATGGCAACTCCTGCTGGGTGATCGGTGCGACGGAGCATGCCGGCGCCGGCACCGGCGCGCTTCTCGAAAAGTGCGGAACCGCAGCCCACGCCGCTTCGAACAGCGACAGGCAGTGCGGTTGCTGCAACGGCAGGCGGTCGCGCAGCGCGATGCCGCTGGTGATCCAGCGTCGCCGATACGCCGACGGCGCGATGCCGACGCGGCGCGTGAACAGCGCGCTGAAACTGCCGAGGCTGCTGAAGCCGAGCTCGACGCACACGCGCGTCACCTCGTCGCCACGCGCGAGCTGCAGTCGCGCCTGCTCGAGCCGCGCACGCGTGCGCCACTGGTGCGGCGTGTCGCCGAACACGGCGGCGAACGTGCGGATGAAATGCGGCGTCGACATCGACGCCTCGCGCGCGACATGGGCGAGCGAGGCGGCATCGCCGTCGCGGAGCCGTTCGCGTGCACGCTGGAGTCGCAGGAGTCGGGTCGTCATGGCACCGGCAGGACGGTATCGCGGCGAGCACCATCCTCGCGATGCGGCGCCTCCACTGCAAGCGCACGACACATCGCAGGTCGCGCATCCCCCGTTCGGCAGCGCACCGGCCCGGAAGACGAAGGCGCGGTCCGTCGTCCGCCCACGAAGCGACCGGCGTCGCCCCGCGCTCAGCTCGCCGCGTCGAGGAACGTGACCACGCCGGTCTCCAGAGAGTACTCGGCGCCGACGATCAGCAGGCGACCACCGAGCACGAGCTGCTCGAGCACGCTCGAACCGTGACGCAGCTGGTTGACCGACATGCGGATGTTGTTGAGCACGGCCTGGTGCACGAGCGCGCCGTGGTCATGCGCGAGCGAGGTCGCGAGCAGCGGTTCGACCGACGGGCGCACGCGATCGACGATCGAGCGCAGGTTGCGCGACTGCTCTTCGGAACGGCGACCGAGCTCCTCGATCGTGGCGAGCACGGCGCCGCAATTGGAGTGCCCGAGCACGACGACGAGCGGCGTGCCGTAGCGCTCGGCCGCGAACTCGACGCTGCCGATCTGCGACGGCGCGACGACGTTGCCGGCGACGCGGATCACGAACAGGTCGCCGAGACCCTGGTCGAACACGATCTCGGCCGGCACGCGCGAGTCCGAGCAGCCGAGGATGATCGCGAACGGCGACTGCGCGTCGGCCACCTCGCGGCGACGCGTCGTGCTGGTCTGCGCATCGCTGCCGATCGTGTCGGAGACGAAGCGCGCGTTGCCTTCACGCAACCGCGTGAGCGCTTCCTGCGCGGAAATCATCGGCCACCGCCGAGGCGCGTGCGGCACGCGTGGTCGGGGCGAGGGAAGCGGGCAGCGGTTCGGGACATCTCGGGCAGGATCCTGATGGCGCGGGACGGCGATCATACCGGCGCCCGGCGAGGCCTGCCGCCATGCGCCGGCGTAGGGTGCGCTGGCCCGCGCGGCCACCGCGCGTCATCATCGGCGGATGGAACGACATCTTCTCCGTGCATCGCTCCGCGCCATGGTGCACATGCTGGCGGCCGCGATGCTGACCACGCTGCTCGCCGGCTGCGCAGCCTTAGCGACGCAGGCGACCGCGCGTGCGACCACGGACGACACGCGCTTCACCATCGTCACCCTCAACCTCTGGCACGACAAGGCCGACTGGCCGGCGCGCCGCGACGTCATCGTGGCGACCCTGCGCGACATCAATCCCGACGTGATCGCGCTGCAGGAGGTGCTGCAGCACGAGACACTGCCGAACCAGGCGACGACGCTCGCCGATGCCCTGGGCTACCGCGCCGTGTTCGTCTCGGCCGATGCGGCCGGGGCAGCGCGCCGCTACGGGAATGCCCTGCTCGTGCGCGATGCGCCGATCGACGAGGATGCGGTCCTGCTGCGCCCGCTCGACGACTACCGCACCGCCGCGCGCGTACGCGTGGCCGTGCGCGGCCATCCCGTCGACGTCGCCGTGACCCATCTGCACTGGCAGCCCGAGGGCGGTGCGATCCGTCACATGCAGCTGGACCACCTGCTCGCCTGGCTCGACGCGCGCCCGCATCGCGACGCAGCGCTGTTCGTCGCCGGCGACTTCAACGTGCCGTCCGACGCGCCCGAGATCGCGACGTTCGCCGCGCGCTGCCGCGATGCCTACGACGCCATGCATCCGGGCGCAGCGCAGGACGACGTCGCCCACACGACGCTCAATCCCGCGTTCCATCCGCCGCTGCGCATCGACCACGTGTTCTTCGATCCCGCGCGCGCGACGCCGCTGTCGGTGCGCCGCCTGTTCGTCGAGCCGTATGCGCCCGAGGCGTGGGCCTCGGACCACTTCGGTGTCGTTGCGACGTTCCGGCTCGAGCCTTCACCGTGATCGCAGGCCGTTGAGCCCTTGCGGAGCCGACCGCGCGCCTCCATGAACGGTGGCGCCCGAGCACGGCACGCGTGAGGCGCGCATCGGGTAGCATGCGCGCCGCGGACCGCGGGTCCGTCCGTATCGCGACATCGCCGCGACGCCGTGCCGACGCCATCCGCATGGCCGCGCAGGAGACCGCATGCCCCCCGAATCCCCCGTTTCCCGGTCCGACGCCATCGTTTCGGTGCGCGGCGTCGGCAAGACCTACAAGAGCGGCCTGCAGGCGCTCAAGCCGATCGACCTCGACATCCGCCGCGGCGAGATCTTCGCGCTGCTCGGCCCTAACGGTGCCGGCAAGACCACGCTGATCAGCATCATCTGCGGCATCGTCAACGCGAGCGAAGGCCAGGTGCTCGCCGACGGCCACGACGTCGCGCGTGATTACCGCGCCGCACGCGCGAAGATCGGCCTCGTGCCGCAGGAACTGTCCACCGACGCGTTCGAGACCGTCTGGGCGACCGTCAATTTCAGCCGCGGCCTGTTCGGCAAGCCGAAGGACCCGGCCTACCTCGAGAAGGTGCTGCGCGAGCTGTCGCTGTGGGAGAAGCGCGACGCCAAGATCATGACGCTGTCGGGCGGCATGAAGCGCCGCGTGCTGATCGCCAAGGCACTGTCGCACGAGCCGAGCATCCTGTTCCTCGACGAGCCGACCGCCGGTGTCGACGTCGAGCTGCGCCACGACATGTGGCAGATGGTGCGGCGCCTGCGCGAGAACGGCACCACGGTGATCCTGACCACGCACTACATCGAGGAAGCCGAGGAGATGGCCGACCGCATCGGCGTCATCGCCAAGGGCGAGCTCATCCTCGTCGAGGACACCCACGTGCTCATGCGCAAGCTCGGCAAGAAGCAGCTCGCGCTCACGCTGCAGCATCCGCTCGAGGCGATCCCGCCCGCGCTCGCGTCGCTGCCGCTCGAGCTCTCGGCCGACGGCACGGTGCTCACGTACACCTTCGACACGCAGACCGAGGAAACCGGCATCGCCGGCCTGCTGCGCGTGCTCGGCGAGCACGGCATCGACTTCAAGGACCTGCGCTCGCACGAGAGCTCGCTCGAGGACATCTTCGTGAGCCTCGTCCACCGCAAGGAGGCCCGCGCATGAACCTGCACGCGATCCGCGCGATCTACCGCTTCGAGATGGCGCGCACGTTCCGCACGATCACCCAGAGCATCGCCTCGCCGGTGCTGTCGACCGCGCTGTACTTCATCGTGTTCGGCGCCGCGATCGGGTCGCGCATGGGCGACATCGACGGCGTCAGCTACGGCGCCTTCATCATCCCGGGCCTGCTCATGCTGTCGCTGCTCAGCGAGAGCATCTCGAATGCCTCGTTCGGCATCTACATGCCGAAATGGGCCGGCACGATCTACGAGCTGCTGTCGGCACCGGTGTCGTGGTTCGAAGTGGTCATCGGCTACGTCGGTGCCGCCGCGACCAAGTCGCTCATGCTCGGCGTGCTGATCCTCGTCACCGCGCGCGTGTTCGTGCCGTACGAGATCGCGCATCCGGTATGGATGATCGGCTTCCTCGTGCTGACCGCGGTCACGTTCAGCCTGTTCGGCTTCATCATCGGACTGTGGGCCGACGACTTCCAGAAGCTGCAGGTGATCCCGCTCATGGTGGTCACGCCGCTGACGTTCCTCGGCGGCGCGTTCTACTCGATCGGCATGCTGCCGCCCTTCTGGCAGAAGGTCACGCTGTTCAATCCGGTGGTGTACCTGATCAGCGGGTTCCGCTGGAGTTTCTACGGCACCGCCGACGTCGGCATCGTCACGAGCACGGCGATGACGTTCGGCTTCCTCGTGCTGTGCCTCGCGTTCGTGTGGTGGGTGTTCCGCACGGGCTGGAAGCTGCGCAACTGAAATCACCGTACCGCGGAGCGCGCTGACCACACGCCCTCTGTCGGGCACGGGCTGCAGAAGGCACGACCGGCGCAAGGGCGCCGGCCGTGCGCTCA
This sequence comes from Dokdonella aquatica, assembly GCF_051987395.1. Classification (NCBI taxonomy): domain Bacteria; kingdom Pseudomonadati; phylum Pseudomonadota; class Gammaproteobacteria; order Lysobacterales; family Rhodanobacteraceae; genus Dokdonella; species Dokdonella aquatica. The sequence goes on from NZ_CP197094.1 coordinate 1,169,147, forward strand.
CGTCACAGGCCGAGCACTTTCTCCACCGACCCCTGCGTCAGCGGGTGGTAGCCCGGCTTGGCCTTGCGGTAGATCTCGATCGCGAACGCCTTGCCGTCGGGGGTCTTGGCGAGTTCCTCGTAGATCGGCACGACGAGCTTGCGGCGGCCGATGTGGCCGATGAACTCGCCGATCTGCGGACGTGCCTTCATGTAGCCGGCGCGCACGGTGGCGACATACCAGCGGAACGCGACCTCGGCGTTGCCGGTGCCCGTGAGCTTCCAGGCATCGTCGAGCGCGCCGAGCTGCTCGACGGTCGGCCTGGCCGGCAGCGCGTTGATGAAGCGCAGCCACTCGTAGGTGACCCATTCCTTCGCGGGCAGGTCCTTCGCGGCGAGCGTGCCGGCGAGAAACGCCTTGCTCGCCGCGTCGACCGCGTCGAAGCGCTTCGAGTGCGCGACCGGCGCATTCTTCGGGATGCCGGGCTTGTGCAGCCACTCGTCGAGTTCGGCCTGGGTGACCTTGCCCGGGTGCTTCTTCGCGAGATTGGCGTCGTAGTAGGCGAGGAAATCGTCGGTGATGATGCTCTTGAACGCGAAATGGTCGAAGTACGCGCGCACGAACGGATCGAACACGTCGCGGCCGTAGCGCGATTCGAGGAAACGCAGGAACCAGCGGCCCTTGTCGTACGGGATGCCGCTGAGGCCTTCGTCGGGATCGATGCCCTTGAGATCCGTCACGAGCAGCTGCTCGGCCGGCTTCATCTTCGCGATATCGGTGCGCAGTTCCTGGTCGTCGACGACGAGCTGCATCGTCGCGACCTCCTTGCCGTACAGCGCCTCGACGATGCGGTTCTCGACGAACGTCGTGAAGCCTTCGTTGAGCCACATGTGCTGCGCGTTGGCGTTGGTGACGAGGTTGCCCGACCAGGAGTGCGCGAGCTCGTGCGCGATGAGGCCGACGAGGCTCTTGTCGCCGGCGATGATCGTCGGCGTCGCGAACGTGATGCGCGGGTTCTCCATGCCGCCGAACGGGAAGCTCGCCGGCAGCACGAGAATGTCGTAACGGTCCCAGCGGTAGGGGCCGTAGAGTTTCTCGGTCGCGGCGATCATCGCCTCGGTGTCCTCGAACTCCCTGGCCGCCTTGGCGACGACCGACGGCTCGGCGTACACGGCCGTGCGCGGGCCGGTCTCGCGCACGTCGAGCTCGCCCACCGCGATCGCGAGCAGGTAGGCCGGGATCGCCTGCTTCATCGTGAAACGGTAGTCGCCGTCGAGCGCGTGCTTCACCTCGTTGTCGGCGCTCATGAGCACGCGCAGCGCCTTGGGCGCCTTCACGTGTGCGCTGTAGGTGAAGCGCACCGAGGGCGTGTCCTGCAGCGGGATCCAGCTGCGCGCGTGGATCGCCTGCGACTGCGAGAACATGAAGGGATGCTTGCCGCTCGAGGTCTGCTCGGGCGTCATCCACTGCAGGCCCGAGGCCTCGGGCTTCGAACGGTAGGCGATGCGCACGGCCGGTGCGGCGGACGGCAGCTCGATGCGCAGTGCCGAGCCGAAGATCGGATCGCGTGGCGCGAGCGTCCAGGTCGCCTTGGTGGCCTTGCCGTCGGCGCCGATCGCCTCGATGGAGCGGATGTCGAGGTCGCGCGTGTCGAGCACGAGTGTGCGCGCGGCCTTGTCGTGCCAGTCGAGCGCGAGCTCGGCGCTGCCGGCGAGCTCCTTCTTCGCGAAGTCGACGTCGAGGTCGAGCTTGAGGTCGCGCACGCTGACCACCTGCGGCTGCGCGTAGCTGTGCGGGTCGGTTTCGGCCATGAGCGGGCCCGTGAGGACGGCGAGGACGCCGGCGGCGAGGAAACGGAACGGTTGCATGCGGACTCCCGGTGCGAGCGGGCCAGTATGCCACTGCGCCGACGGGCGCCGCCCCCGCGACGATCGGCCCTCGTGCGCGCGCGTGCGCTGGCGTATAGTGAGGCGCTGGGGGAGTTCCACATGCACGCTCGACTCGAATCGCTCTACGGCCTGCTCGACAGCCCAACGGTCGACGAGGTCCGTGCCATCGTCGGCGACGCAGTCGCCGAAGCCGGTTTCGACGGATGGCTCTACGCGTCCGGCGCCGCGCAACCCAAACCCACCTGGCTGCTCGACGAGTATCCGCGCGCGTGGATGGCGCACTACCTCGATCGCGGCTACTTCGACATCGATCCCGTCGTCGGCCACTGCCGCATGCGCTCGGTGCCGTGCCTGTGGTCGTCGACGCCAGAGGCCCGCCGCACCGGCTACATGACGGACTTCTTCGGCGAAGCGGCCGATTTCGGCCTCGTCGCCGGCGTCGGCATCCCGTTGCACGGCCCCGGCATGCCGTCCGGCATGGTCGCCGTGTCGACCGCCGATCCGCGCGAAGTGCCGAGCCTGCAGCAGCTCTCGCAGCTGCACCTCGTCGCCACGTTCCTGCACGAGGCCGGCCTGCGCCTGGGCCAGCCCGTCGCGGCGTCGCCGGCGCCCGTCGCCGAATCGGCGCACCTGACCTCGCGCGAGGCCGACTGCCTGCGCTGGGCGGCCGAAGGCAAGACCAGCTGGGAGATCGGCCAGCTACTCGCGATCGGCGAGCGCACGGTGACGTTCCACCTGCAGAACGCCGCGCGCAAGCTCGGTGTCGCCGGCCGCCGACAGGCCGTGGCGCGTGCGATCTCGCTGCAGCTCATCGCCGTCTGAAGCGTGGCGCCCGTCGGGCCTAGCACATCCCACCACCCTTGCCTAGCTGTAAGAACTTACAGCTAGGCGAAACCCTGTCTGCCGGTCATGCTGGACTCATGGAGCGGCGACGCTCCACCTCCCCCCTGGTCGGGCGGGAGGGTTACGGGCCGACGGATGCGGTTCGTCTTCCGCCCGGCCGTCTAGTCCCGTCACGCCGATCCGCCGGACCCAGGATCGACGGAGCGCCAGGGATCGGCGCTCAGACGCGGTACCCGCGATGGATTGCAACGATGCCGGCCGACAGATTGCGCACATCGACGCGCGCAAGGCCGGCGTCCTCCATCATGCGCTTGAGGGTCGCCTGGTCCGGATGCCTGCGGATCGACTCGGCGAGATAGCGGTAGCTCGCGGCATCGCCCGCGACGAGGCTGCCCACGCGCGGCAGCACCTTGAACGAATGGAAGTCGTACAGCGGCCGCAGCAGCGGCTCGCGCACGGCCGAGAACTCGAGCACGAGCGCACGCCCGCCGATCCTGAGCACGCGATGGATCTCGGCCAGCGCGCGCTCCTTGTGCGTCACGTTGCGCAGGCCGAACGCCATCGTCACGCAGTCGAAGCTGCGGTCCGGGAACGGCAGCGCCTCCGCGTCGAGCTGCGCATAGTCGAGGCCACGTACGAGCCCGCGGTCGGTCAGGCGGTCACGACCCACGCGCAGCATGTCCCCGTTGATGTCGCCGATGACGATGCGGCCGTTCGCGCCGACCTTCGGCAGCAGCAGCGCGGCGATGTCGCCCGTGCCGCCCGCGAGATCGAGCACGACGTCACCCGAGCGCACCCCGCTCGTGGCGACGAAATGGCGTTTCCAGAGGCGATGCAGGCCGAACGACAGCAGGTCGTTCATGATGTCGTAGCGGCGCGCGACCGAGGTGAACACCTCGCCGACGAGGCGCGCCTTGTCGGCCTCGGGAACGTCGCGGTAGCCGAAATGCGTGGTCGGGGTTTCGCTCATGCGCGCATCGTACCCGAGCGGTCATGGCGGCGTCGCCCGATGCCGCCCCGCCGCGGCTGCTTGCCGCGCGTCAGTCGGTGACGCGCTTGCGCAAGGTCATGCGCGCGCTCGGCACGGCGGCGTGGCGGGCCACGCCAAGCTCCGCGGCGACGTCGACGTAACCGAGCAGCGCCGCCACCTCGCCGGCCGTGCGACCGAGACCGTCGCGCAACTCGATCGAGGCGCCCTGCGCACGCAGCAGGCGGGCCACGCCGAGCAGCCCGTGCATCGCGCACGCGTGCAGCGGACTCACGCCGCGCTTGTCCTGCACGTCCGTCGCCGCGCCATGGCGCACGAGCAAACCCGCGAGCGTGCCGAGATGACCGGCCTCGCACTCGGCTCCGGGCTCGGCACGCGCACCGAGCAGCAGGAGCAGGGCATCCTGCCCCGCCTGGTTGATCTCCGTCGCGCGCGCGCCGTGCACGAGCAAGGCTTCGAGCAGGGCCGCGGACGTGGCGGTGTCGCGGCTCGCGAACGCGAACTGCGCGGCAGCCTGCAGCGCGGTATTGCCGCGCTCGTCGGCAGCGTTCGCGTCGGCGCCGTGCTCGACGAGCAGTTCGACGATCGCCGGCAGGCCGAGCGCCGCGGCGATCATGAGCGCGGTGCCACCACCGGGCAGGCGGCGATCGGCTTCGACACCGTGCTGCAGCAGGGTCCGCACGACGGCCTCGCGCCGCGCCGCGACGGCCGCCGACAGGCAGGTCGCCCCGCTGTGCGCAGCATGTGCGGGGTTCGCGCCGGCCTCGAGCAGGCGCACGACCAGCGCCGCGTAACCCGATCCCGCCGCGCGGATCAACGCGCTCGCGCCTTGCGCATCGCAGGAATCCACGGGAAGCCCCAGCGCGAGAAGCTTCTCGAGCGCGTCGAGGTCGCCGCTCGCCGCGGCGAGCGGCAGGTCCGTCGCGGCCAGCGCGCGGCGCGGCAGGCGCCAGCGCGGCCAGTTGAGCCAGTACACGAGTTCGCGATCGGCGCGCGCGAGGGCAAGTCCCAACGGCGTCTCGCCGCTCGCCGCCGCACGCTCGGGATCGGCACCGTGGCGCACCAGCACACGCGTGACGGCCGCCGCGTGCGTCGCCTTGAAGGCGTAGTGCAACGGCATGCGGCCACGCGCGTCGCGCAGGTTCGGATCGACTCCGCGTGCCAGCAACGTCGCGGCCAGGGCATCACCGCCGAGCGCGCAGGCCAGGTGCAATGCCCCGACGTCGCCGGGCAGCGTGCCGGACACGTCGGCGCCGCGCTCGACGAGGTCGGCCGCAAGCGCGAGGATCGCCGCGGGATCGCCTCCCGCGGGGGCATGCGAGAGCACGCGCGCGACCAGCGCTGCACCACCGACCGGCGCACCACGGCGCACGAGGTCGTCGAGCGCGGCGAGGCCGGCGGGCAGTCCGTCGACGAGCGTGTCGAACAACGTGCGCCCGTCACCCAGGCGCGCATCGGCGGCAAGCCCGAGATTCGACAGCCAGTCGCGGGCCGCGGGGTCCGCATCGACGAGGCCGAGGAGAAGCTGCGCGCGCTCACCCGCCGGCCAGCCGCGTACGGCGGTGCGCATGTCCTCGGCGATGTTCCAGTGCCCGAAACGCAGCGCGTCGATCAGGTGCGCGGCACTCGCGGCATCACCGGCCGAGTGCACGGGCGAAAGGTTGCTCGGCAGCGGGTACGCGGCATCGAGCAGCGCGACGATCGGCCAGCGCCCGCCCGCCGCGGCATGATCGAGCGCGCGCTTGCCGTCCCCGCCGGCGAGGCTGCGATCGGCGCCGAGCGCGAGCAGCGCGCGCACCGTGTCCTCGTTGCCGAGTCGCGACATGCACGCGATGACCAGCGCACTGCGGCCATGGGCGTCGACACGGTCGGGATCGACCTTGCGCTTGCCGAGCGCGTGGATCACGTCGACGCAGCCCGAGCGTGCCGCCTCCATGAGCGCGGTGGTGCCGTGCTGATCGGCGAGATCGACACCGGCGCCACCGGCGATCAGCGCTTCGGCGATGCGCGCGTGGCCTGCGAGTGCCGCCGCCATGAGCGGCGTCCGTCCGAGCGCGGCGAGTGCATCGACGTCGGCCTTGCGCCGGAGCAGCAGCTTGACGCCGGCCGGATCGTCGTCGGCGATCGTCGCGGCGAGGTGGATCGCCGGCTGCGTGCGCTCGCCCTGCGGCTTCGCGCCACGCTCGAGCAGGAAGCCCGCGATGGCCCAGTTGCCGTTCGCGCAGGCCACGCCCAGCGGCGTGAGGCCTTCGCGGTTGGGTACATCGACGACGGCCGCCGCATCGAGCAGCAGGGCCGCGACTATCGGCTCGCCGCACAGTGCCGCATGATGCAGCGCCGTGTTGCCGTCGGCATCGGCGACGCGCGTGTCGGCACCGTTGGCGAGCAGCGTCATGACCGCATCGGGACGCCCCTGGTAACTGTCGCGCGTCGCCGCGATGAGTGCGACGAGGCCACCGCGCGCATCGTTGACGTCGACGCCCTTGGCGATGAGCCCGCGCAACAGGCGCAGGTCGGGCAGCGTGACCGCATGCACGAGCGCGCTGCGCTGGTCGCGCTCGCCGGGCATCGGCAACGTGTTCGGATCGGCGCCGCGCTCGAGCGCGGCCAGGGCGAGGTCCACCTGCCCCGACCGTGCCGCGGCGAGCAACGTCGTGCCGAGCTCGAGCGCACCGATGCCGGGCGGCAGGCGTACCGGCGGCGCCTCTCCCGTGGCGTGGGCGGCGGCCGGTTCACGTGCCTGCCTGCGGTCCGCGGATGCGGTCGTCAGCAGCGCGTTGACGCAACGCGTGGCAAGGACGAGGCAGGCGATCGGCGCGACGACGAGGGCATGGCCGGCGAGCAGCGACAGGCGCAGTTCCAGTGGCAGCATCGCCGCGAATGCCGACCACGCGAGCGGCCCGAGCGTGAGCACGAGCAAGGCGAGACCGGCGGGCAGGCCGTGGCTGAAGAACAGGTCGTGCTCGCCCGTGAGATGCCGCGCGAACGCAAGCGAGCGGCGGATCGACGCGAACAGCCACGAGCCGCCGTCGTCGCGCGGGTAGGCATCGTCCCAGACGAACGGCAGCGCGAACGCGGGCCACAGCCGCCACAACGCGAGCAACGCGACCAGCGCGGCCGCGGACATCGCCAGTGAAGCCGGGAACGCCGGCCCGTGCGTCATCCACCAGGCCGGTGCCGCGAGCAGCACGCCCACGAACACGCCGTACAGCGCGAGCATCACGAACGCGGTGAGGCCCCGCCGCGCGATGCTGCGCGCGAAACGACCGTCCATGTCGTAGCCGATGCCCGCGCAGACCGCCGTCAGCACCAGCGCATTGCCGGCCAGCATCAGCACGAGCGTGAGCGGGTGGACGATCGCGGCCGCGGCCGCGTAGCACGCGAGCGCCGGCATGAAGCGGGCGAGGCCGACCAGCAGCGAACGCGGACGAGCAGCGACGGGCTTGGGCATGTCGGGCGGCAGGGTCGACCGGAGCGCGGCGGCCGCCGCGTCGGTGCCGAGTATATCGATGCCCGCCGTCGTTGCGGGCTGGTCGCGCGGGAATTCCGGTGCGTCGCCGGGAGGGCCGGCCGTCACGCCTCGTCCACGGGATCGACGACGGGGGGCATCTGCAGGTGGAAGCCGCGGTCGGCGAGATTGGCCATGACCGCGACGACGTCCTCGCGCGCGAGCTTGCGCTCGGGCGACAGCTCGACCTCGATGACGAACGAGAATGGCCCCAGCGTGCTGGCCAAGGCCGGCGGCAAGGCGTCGAACGCGTCGGCGGCACGCAGGAACACGTAGGTGTCGGCCTTGCGCAGGCTCTTGTACACGAAACTCTGCATGGGGACGATGCGACCTGTGCGGGCGGGAGCGGGAGTGCAGGATAACGCAGGCCACCCGCCACGATCCCGATCCTGCCACGCCACGCGTTCATGCGGTGTTGTCGTGGCGTTCACGGCTTGCGAGGCCCACGATGACCGCAACGACCCTCACCACGCGCGCCGCGCGCACCGACGACCAGGCCTTCCTCGTCGAGGCAAACGCCGCGATGGCACGCGAGACCGAAGGCAAGGCACTCGATGCCGACGTGCTCGCGCGCGGCGTCGCCGGCGTCTTCGCCGATCCGCGCCGCGGGCACTACCGCGTCGCCGAGCGGGGCGGCATGCGCGTCGGCTGCCTGCTCGTGACGACCGAATGGAGCGACTGGCGCGACGGCGACTGGTGGTGGATCCAGAGTGTCTACGTCGTGCCGGAGGCGCGTCGAACCGGCGTGTTCCGCGCGCTGCACGCGGAACTCGAGGACGTGGCGCGCGCGACGCGCGGCATCGTCGGCCTGCGCCTCTACGTCGAGCATGCCAACCACGCCGCGCAGGCCACGTACGCCTCGCTCGGCATGCACGACGCCGGCTACCGCATGCTCGAAACGCTGTTCTGACGGCGCGGCGCGCTCAGCGCGCGTCGACCTCGATGCCGTGCGCAGCGAGGATCGCCCGTGCCTGGCCGCGCTCGGGACGCTCGCCGCCGGTCATCGCGACGGTGCCGTCGGCATAGCGCAGCACGGTACCTTGCGGCAGCACGACATCCAGCGTGCGCGACGGACTCAGCAGCACGGTCTCGACGACCTGCCAAAGCGTGTCGAGGCCGGCATGCACGTACTGCGCGCAGGCGAGCGCGCAGAGGTCGTGCAGGCTCATGTGACGCACGTGGCGGATCGGCGTGCCGAGGCGCTCGCGCAGCACGAGCGAAAGATCCGCGCCGGCCATGCCCGTGTCGAGCAGCTCGCGCTCGAGCTTCGAGGCGAGTGCGCCGAGCGGGCCTGCGTCGCCGTGCAGCTGCCACGGCAGCATGAGCATCGCGCTGCCGTGCAGTCGCGTGTCGGGCTCGAGCGCCGGCGCCGGCATGCGTCCTTCGTGGGCGCCGATCGACACCAGCGAACCGCGCGAGCCGTCGCCGGCGAGGCGTTCGTGGGCATCGCCGAGCGCGGCATGCACCGGCCAGCCGGGCCGCAGGATCTGTGCCTGGTCGTAGAGCGCGCCGGCGAGCACGAGGTCGAAGGCGCCGACGTCACCGACGAAGCGGACGAGGTCGCGCGCGAGCGCCTCGCCGAGGTGTTCGGCATCGCCGCGCTCGAGCATCGGGCGCGGTGGGGCTTCGGCCTCTTCGCATTCGATCGCGATCACGGCCGCGAAGCAGGGCAGGTCGCTCACGCCAACGGTGCCGGTTCGAGGGGCGCGGAGTGTACCATCGCCTCGCCGCGCGCCCCGGCGCGCGAGGACCCCTGCATCCCGTGATCGATCTCGTCCGTCGCAACGCCGCCGACGCCCTCGAACTGTTCGCGCTGCCGCTGCTCGTCGCACTGCTGCCGTGGCGCGCCGGTTTCGCGCTGCTGCGCTGGCGCGCACGCCATGGCCGCCTGCACGAGCGTGACGTCGAGGCCGCGGCGCGCATGGCCGTCGAGCACGTGGGCATCGCCGATGTCCGTGGCTGGAAGGCGTGCTTCCGCCTCGTGAGGCTCGTCGAACGCGCCGACACCTGGCTGACACTGCTGCGCGGCCGGCGCTGGTGGAGCCGCCACGTCGACGTCGAGGGAGCCTGGCCCGAACGGGATCGACCGCGGATCCTGCTCACGTTCCACTGGGGCAGCGGCCACTGGATCTGGCACCTGCTCGCCGCGCACGGCGTGCGCGCGCACTTCCTCGCACGCCGGCCCGTGCCGCGCGATTTCGGCGCCGGACGCGTCGCGTCGTGGTACGGCGAAGTGCGCGCGCGCGCGATGCGCCGCATCGGCAGCGAAGGCGTCCTCTACACGGGCGGCAGCAGCGCCGCGATACGCGAAGCCCTCGCCCGTGGCGAGAGCGTCATGGGCATGCTCGACGTGCCTGCCGAGCCGGGCCAGCGCAGGATGCCCGGCAGCCTGCTGGGACATCGCGTGGACATGCCGTTCGGACTCGCGCGACTCGCCGAGTCGGAACGCGTCGACGTCGTGATCCTCAGTTGCGGACTCGATCCCGCCAGCGGGCGACGCCAGCTGCGCCTCGAGACGCTGCAGGCGGGAACGGATGCCGCCGCGATCATGCAGCGCTACCTCGCCCACCTCGATCGTCGCCTGCGCGAGCAGTCCGCGTTCTGGCACCTGTGGCCGGCCGCACCGACGCTCTTCACCTCGGGCGAGGACACGCCGGTCAGGTGAAGTGGTAACCCTTGTAGAGCGTGTTGTGCGGCTCGCGCATCTCCTCGGCAGGCCTCGCCGTCGTGTAGTAGTACAGCGCGATCGACTGGCGGTTCACGTCGACCGGCGTCCAGTGACGCGGATGTCCGTGGAAGCTGTCGGACAGCGTCGAGAACACGACGGCGCGGTTGAATACGGGTTCCACGCGGCGCGCGAGCGCCTTCGCCCCCTTGTCCCACAACTCGAGTTCGCCGCCGTAGGCCTCTTGCCAGTCGGGCGTGACGTAGATCAGCACGTTGAGCCGACGATGCGCCTGCAGGCGCTCGTGCCAGTTGAAGTCGGCGTGGATGCCGAGGTGACCACCGGCGCGCGTGAGATGGATGCCGCCACCGACGAGGTGCGGATCCGGCAGCAGGTGGTCGATGCCCGTCAGTGCTTCGAGGAAGCGCACGAACACGCCCGAGTTCATGTCGTGGATCGCCTGGCGCAGGTGCGCGGGGAAACGCTCCTCGCGCGACGAACCCATCTTCACCTCGAAGTGCTCGGCGCCGTAGTAGTCCCAGCCGACGTCGTCGGCGGGTTGCGGGAACGACGCGGCGATCGACGCGGCCGCATCGGCCTCGAGGAAGTCGTCGATGACGACGTGCGGATACGGCGATGCCGTCCGGTAGCCGGCGCCGTGCTGCGCGGCGAGGCGCTGCAGACGCTCGACATCGAAGACGTAGGACATGGAGGATTCGGCGAACGGGGGCTTCGCGTTGCATAATAGCAGTCGATTCCGTATTCCCTGCGCGAGAGGTGGACGTGACTTCGAGCAAACGCGTCGGCGTGATCGGTGGCGTGCGCATCCCGTTCTGCCGCAACAACACGGCCTACGCCGACGTCGGAAACTACGGCATGGCCGTCAAGACGCTCGGTTCGCTCGTGGAGCGCTTCGGCCTGCATGGCGTCGAACTCGGCGAAGTCGCGTTCGGCGCCGTCATCAAGCACGCCTCGGAATGGAACCTCGCGCGCGAGGCGACGTTGTCGTCGGGCCTCGCGCCGACCACGCCGGGCATCACGACGGCGCGCGCCTGCGGCACCGGCCTCGACAACGCGATCCTCGTCGCGAGCAGGATCGCCACGGGCGAGATCGCCGCGGGCATCGGCGGCGGCAGCGACACCACGAGCGACGTGCCGATCGTCTACGGACGCGCGCTGCAGCAGCGCCTGCTGGCGATGAACCGTGCGAAGAAGCCGGTCGACAAGCTCAAGACCGCCGTGAAGGGCTTCTCGTTCGGCGAGCTCGCGCCGTCGTTCCCGGGCGTGGCCGAGCCGCGCACGGGCAAGTCGATGGGCGAACACTGCGAGCTCATGGCGCGCGAGTGGAAGATCGGCCGCGAGGAGCAGGACCGCCTGGCCTGGGAGAGCCACCAGAAGGCCGCCGCCGCCTACGAGCGCGGCTTCTTCAAGGATCTGGTCGTGCCGTTCCGCGGCCTCGACCGCGACAACATCCTGCGTCCCGACACGACACTCGAGAAGCTCGCCTCGCTCAAGCCCGCCTTCGACAAGACCTCGGGCCACGGCACGCTGACCGCGGGCAACTCCACCGCACTGTCGGATGGCGCCTCGGCCGTGCTGCTCGCCAACGAGGAATGGGCCGCCTCGCGCGGCCTGCCCGTGCAGGCCTGGCTGACCCATTCGGCGGTCGCCGCGGTCGACTTCACCCACGGCGAAGGCCTGCTCATGGCACCGACCGTGGCCGTCCCGCGCATGCTCGCGGCCGCCGGGCTCACGCTGCAGGATTTCGATTACTACGAGATCCACGAAGCCTTCGCCGCGCAGGTGCTGTGCACGCTGCGCGCGTGGGAGTCGGCCGACTACTGCCGCGACCGCCTCGGCCTCGACGCGCCGCTCGGCGCGATCGACCCGGCGAAGATCAACGTCAACGGCTCGAGCCTCGCGCTCGGCCACCCGTTCGCGGCGACCGGGGCGCGCGTCGTCGCGACGCTCGCCAAGTTGCTTGCCGAGAAGGGTTCGGGACGCGGACTGATTTCGATCTGCACGGCCGGCGGCATGGGCGTGACGGCGATCCTGGAGCGCTGACGCACGGGGGCGTGCTGCAAGCGGTCGCGACTCGGGGGCGCGACCGTCCCGCCATTATTGCGGCGCGCAGGCGGGCGCGCACCGGGGAGTTCCGATGAGCGACACGACGTACGCGCTGGTGCTGACCGGCGAGCTGCTGCCGGGCGTGGATCCGGACACGGCCTGGCCCGCGCTGGCCACGCATTTCCGCCTCGACCCGCAGCGCCTGCGCGACGACGTGCTCGCGCGCGCGCCGATCACGGTGCGCCAGCACACCTCGCTCGACGAGCTGCAGGCCATGCAGGCCGGCATCGAGGCGATCGGGGCACTCGCCGAAGTCCACGCGAGCGGACCCGAAGCGGCCGTGTTCGCGCTCCTCGACAACGTGCCGCGGGGTCCCGTGCCGCGCCAGTTCGTGCGCGACCGCGTGCAGCACGGCACGTGGCCGGCCGACATCCTGGTCGCCACCCTCGGTACGTCGGCGTGGCTGCCGTTCGCGGCACCCGAACCCGCTGCGCCAGCCGCCTCGGCAGCGACCGACACGGCCACGCACGCGACCGGACCGACGACGATCTGGAACGTCGACGGCGGCCGCGACGATGCCGCCGAACTGCCGACCGGCGAGGCGATCCATGCCGGCTTCTGGCGCCGCTTCGCGGCCTACGTGCTCGACGCGCTCGTGGTCATGGTGCCGAGCTTCGTGGTCTCGATCATTCCGCTGCTGGGACTGATCACCTCGATCGTCGGTCACTGGCTGTACTTCACGCTCATGGAGAGCTCGGGCTGGCAGGCCACGCTCGGCAAGCGCGCACTCGGCATCAAGGTTGCCGACCTGCGCGGGCGGCGCATCGGCTTCGGCCAGGCAACGGGGCGCTACTTCGGCGCGATCATCTCCTGGCTGATCCTGTTCGTCGGTTACTTCATGGCCGGCTGGACGGCGCGTCGACAATCCCTGCACGACCTCATGGCCGGCACGCTCGTGATCTTCGACGACGTCCATCCGGGCCGTCCGCTGCCGACCGTACGCCGACCGATGCCGTGGTACGGCTGGCTGCTCAACATCGTCGCGTCACTCTGCGTGCTCGCCATCCCGGCCTCGCTCATCGCGATCGCGATTCCCGCTTACCACACCTACGTGGCGCGGTCGAAACTCACCGGCGTCGCCGCCGACGTGGCGACGCTTCGCCTCGAAGTCGCCGAGCATGCGATGAAGGAGAACGCCTGCCTGCGCGGCACGCGTCCCTCGACGCAGGCCTGGGTCGCCGGCATCACGCTAGGCGGCGTCGCGCCGGAGTGCACGATCACGGTGTCGCTCGGCAACGACGCGTCCATGCCGTCCGGCGTGCGCGGCGGCGAACTCACGTGGATCTCGTCGGGCGATCCGTCGAACGGCGTGCTCGACTGGGAGTGCACGTCGCATCTGCCCGACACGTACCTGCCGCGCGAGTGCCGCTGAGCGCGCGTGCATAAGGCCGCCACGGCGGCGATACTTCGCGTCCGGTGCCGGCCGATGCCCGGCACCGCCTGATCACCGATGGGGAAGGAAACGATGGATACCCTCAAGCATGCCCTGGTCCTGACCGGCGACGTCCAGCCGGGTCACGACGCGGCGAACGTGTGGCCTGCGCTGGCCACGTTCTTCCGCATGGATCCCGAACGCCTGCGCGCCGAACTGCTCTCGCGCGTGCCGATCGCGATCAAGGAAAGCGACGACCTCGCCAAGCTGCAGACGCTGCAGGCCGGCGCGGCCTCGGTCGGCGCGGTCACCGAACTGCATGCCCTCGGCGCCGAAGGCAGCCTGTTCGTGCTCGTCGACAACACGCCGCGCGGCCCGGTGCCGCACGCGTTCGTCGAGGAGCGCGTGCGCAGCGGCGCCTGGCCGACGACGATCAACGTCGCGGCGGTCGGCAGCAACACGTGGCGCCCGTTCCTCGCACCCGCTCCCGCGCCGCGCGTCGCGCCGGCACCGCAGCCGGTCGCCGACCAGCAGGCCACGGTCGCGTTCTCGGCGGTCGCCGCCGATGCCGCACCGACGGCCGTGCATCCTGCCGCCGCAGTCGCGACGGCCGCTGCAGCCGGGGGCGGTTACGCCGCTGCCGCACCGGGTGGCTACGCCGGTGCGCCTGCGGCCGCGGGCGACATGCTGCCGGAAGGCGCCATCGTGCATGCGGGCTTCTGGCGTCGCTGCGCGGCCTACGTGTTCGACTCGATCGTGCTGACGATCATCTTCGCGGTGCTCATGGCGGTCGTCGGCGGCATCGGTGTGGCCAGCGGAAACCTCGGCGTGATCCTCGGCCTGACGATGCTCGTCTACGTGCTGCTCATCGTGCTGGCGTGGCTTTACTTCGCCAAGCTCGAGAGCGGCACCGGCCAGGCCACGTTCGGCAAGCGCATCATGGGCCTCAAGGTCACCGACGACCGCGGCAACCGCATCAGCTTCGGACGCGCGACGGGCCGCTTCTTCGGCAAGATCGTGTCCGGCATGATCTTCAACATCGGCTACATGATGGCCGGCTGGACGGGCCGCAAGCAGGGCCTGCACGACATGATGGCCAACACCTGCGTGGTGTTTCGCACCGTCGAGCCGGGCCGTCCGCTGCCGGCCGTGCGTCCGCCGATGCCGTGGTACGGCTGGCTGCTCAACGTGCTGCCGTTCCTCGCCGCGATCGGCTACTCGGTGTTCGTCGGCCAGATGGTCGGCACGATGGCCGCGCTGCAGGGCGCCGGAATGGGCTCGTCGAACCCGTTCGAGGAGTCGTCGCTGCCGGCCGAAGTCACCAGCGTGCCGGGCTTCGGCGGCGACAATGCCGAGGCCGACAAGGCCGCCGTGCAGGCCGGCCTCAGCGGCATCACCGCCGAGATCGAGGGCATCAAGGCCGAGGCCGCACAGGCCGCCCAGGCCGGCGAATGCCTGTCCGACGAGCGCACGTCGTCCAACCCGTGGATCGACTCGATCCAGCTCGGCGGTTACACGCCCGAGTGCTCGGTGACGGTGCGCCTGTCGTCGTCCTCGGACATCCCGTTCGCGGCGCGCATCGAACGCATCGAGTGGACGCTCTCGAACGGCGAGTGGTCGTGCTCGTCGAGCATGGACTCGTCGTACCTGCCGTGGCCGTGCCAGTGATCGCAGCACATCGCGGATAGTGAAGAAAAAGGCCGCCTCCGGGCGGCCTTCTTCGTTGCGCGATCCCGATGCGGGACCCTCGCCGGCGTCACGCCCTGCGGGTCGAGCGGAAAGCCGAGGATCACCCGGCTTCGGGGCGATGCATGGGACACCCAGCGCCACCGTCCCTCCCTCTCCCCGTCGATGAGGAAAGGGACAGGCAGGATTCCCGCGCCGCAAAGAAAAAGGCAGCCTCGTGGCTGCCTTTTTCACGTCCGGGCCGACGCCCTGAGAGGAACGATCAGCGCGTGCGGAACAGCGTCGGCTGCCAGCCGCCACCACCGCCGTAACCGTCGCGGCGACGCTTGCGCATCGTCTCGTGCGCCTCGAGGCGGCGCGTCTCGAGCCAGTCGACGCGCTGCGCCTTGAGCTCGACCGGGTCGACGCCACGGCGCGCGGCTTCCTGATTGCGGTAGAGCACGAAGTCCGAATAGGCCTCGATCTCCGGGCGCAGTTCGCGCACGCAGAGCTCGATCATGATCGCGTCGTCGAGGAAGCCGATCACGGGCACGTTGTCGGGAATGATGTCGTGCGGGTCGGCGAAGTAGGCCAGGCACGACAGCACGCGCTTGCGGTCCTCGTCGGGAAGGCCGTAACCCTCGTCGGCGACGAGCTGAATCATCGTGTCGAGCTTGCCGAGGCGATCCTCGATGAAGTGCGGCACGCGCACGTTCGGGACCGTGTCGAGCAGCTTCGAGGCCGCCTGCAGGATCGTCTCCGCCGGCACGTCGGCAGCCTTCGATTGCGCGCGGCGCATCGCCTCGACGAAATGGTCGAGATCGGCATCGTCGAGTTGGATCGTGATGTCCAGGGACATGGGGGAGCGACTCCACTGAGGGACGGAAACGGGGACGACGAGACTAGACGGCGGACCCGGACGCGTCAACGGCGATACGGCACGGCCGCCCGGCATCGACGCCGGGCGGCGGCATCTAGAGGATGCCGACCGCGCCCGCACCGAACGCCGTGGCGATGCGCGTGTAGATCGTCTTGAGCGGCAGGTCGACCTCGGGAAAGTCGCCGACTGCGGTGTAGCACTCGTGGAACCGCGGGTGGTTCGGCGGCAGCGGCTCGCAGCCCTCGTCGAGTTCGTAGCTCGTCGAGTAGCGGAACGGCCAGAAATCGAACAGCGGCAGCGCGGTGGAGAAATCGGCGATCGCGTTGTTGATGCGGTGCAGGAGGTTGGTGCGCGGCCGCTTGGCGATCGTCCACGCATTGCCGGGTGCGATGTCGCGCTCGATCTCGGCGGTGAGCCGGCGTGCCACCTCGCGGTCGCGGATGATGAAGCCCGACTCGGTGTTGTAGTTGTCCGAGCGCGGATCGAAGTTGTGCGAGCCGATCAGCGCGATCTCGTCGTCGATGACGATCGACTTGGCGTGCATGCCCAGGCGTACGCCGCGCGTTGCCACGGGCGCCTGCCCGTAGCGCTGGTAGCCCTTGCTGTCGCCGGCGCCACTGAGCTCGGCATAGTTGGCGACCATCGCCGCGGCGTCGGCCGGGAACGGCTTGTACTCGTGGATGTGGAAGCCGAGCTTGAGGTAGCGCTTCTTGTACTTGTGCGAGAGTGCGTAGACGTAGAACGCGTCGGTCGCCGCGAGCGAGTTGGTCGACACGATGATCCGCGGCGCGTTCTCGCGCGCGTGCAGGTCGGCGAACACGCGCCGCGCACGCTTGCTGATGACGAGGTACGGCGTCTGCAGCACGATGCGCGAGCGGGCACCCGCGATGAGGCCGGCGATGCGGTCGCCGAGCATGCGGTCCTCGGTCGGCGCGGCGCCCTGCTTGTGCGGACTGTCGGAGAAGTAGTCGACATGGCCGACGCGCATCGCGGTGTCGACGAAGCGGCGGCGCACCTCGCCCTCGTCGGCGGCCCAGGCACGCATGCGCTCGACGTACTGCGGCACGGTCGGATGCAGCGCCGGCAGCTCGAGGACCTCGCCGGCCTCGGCGACGATGCTGCGGTTGACGTCGTTGAGGCGGGTCAACGGCGCCGCGCGGCGGAACGTCCAGAACTGCTGGAACGACGCGGCCATCTCGCGCCCGGCGACGGGGCCCGTCACGAGCACGTCGCGGTCGCGGTAGTTGAACTCGTGGTCCCAGTCGAAATAGCGGTTCTGGTGGTTGCGACCACCCGCGATGCCGTAAAGGTCGTCGACCAGGAACAGCTTGTTGTGCATGCGCTGGTTGAAGCGCGTGAAGCAGCACACGATGCTGACCGCGAACTCGAGCGGCCGGGTCACCGCCTTGTCGAAGGTCGGGTTGTAGATGCGTACCTCGAAGTTCGCGTGCATGCGCGCGAGCCGCGACAGCAGCTCGGCATCCTCGAGCGAGAACAGCTGGTCGGCGATGACGCGCACCTTGACGCCGCGGCGCGCCGCCTCGAGCAGCTCGTCGAGGATGAGCCGCCCCGCGTCGTCGTCGTCCCAGATGAAGGTCTGGATGTCGATGCTGCGACGCGCGGCGCGGATCAGGTGGATGCGTGCGAGCAGGGCGTCCTCGCCGCGCTCGAGCATCGTCGTGAAGTGCACGGGGGTGTCGTCGCTGCCTTCGGCGCGGGTGCGCGCGGCGAGCTCGGCCAGGGGCGAGGCGATCGCACAATGGTCCGCGCGCGCGCAGGTCACCTCGTGCACGCGCTCGGCGGCGACGACCGCATCGGCCTGGCGCGCGAGCTGGCGGTTGAGCCCGCAGCCACCCAGCAGCGCCAGCATCGCGAGCAGCAGCGGCACGCGCCAGCGGGGCGTGCGCGAAAGGAAGGAGATGGCGTTCACGGTGTCGCTTGGGTGTCGTGCGGGCGGACCAGGATGCTGAGCTTGAGTTCGACCTTGTCCGACAGCGTACCCTTTCGCGAGCGCATGCCGAACGACGCACGGCGGATCGTGCCGTTCGCCTCGACCGGACAGTCGTAGGCGGGATGGTCACACGTGGCGGGCTGCATCTGGAACGTGACCGGACCGCGCACCCCGCGCAGGCTCAGCCAGCCGGGCAGGTCGCCGCCCTGCTTGAGGCGCGCGACCGGAAACGGTGCCGACACGAAACGCACCTCGGGATGACGCTCGACATCGAAGAACTCGGGGGATTTCACCCAGCTCTCGGTGCCGGGCCGGCGCATGCGCACGGCATTGGCATCGATGCGCGCCTCGACGACGGCCTCGCCGCGCTCGCGGTCGATGCGCACGTTGCCGTGCACACCGCCGAACTGGCCGTCGACGTCGACCATCCACAACACCTTGACGCTGAACGTCGCGCTCGAGCGCGCACTGTCGAGCACGACCACCTCGGGTTGGCGCTCGGGCGTGGCGAGCGCGACGAAGCCGGCAATCCAGGCCGGCAGGATCGTGCCGGTCAGGGCCACCAGAAATGGCGCAGGCTGGCCACGCCCGGTTCGAGCGCGGCCTCCTCGTCCAGATCGAGCCACGCGATCGACGAGGTCGGCATGCCGCGACCGGTATCGGAGGTGCCGTCGGTGAGCAGCGCGACGAGCGTCTCGAGGCCCGGGTTGTGGCCGATCAGCAGCACCGAATCGGCATCGGCGTGGTCGTCGAGCACTTCGATCAGTGTGCCGGGCGTGGCTTCGTAGATGCGCGGCTCCTCGCGCACGTCGAGCGCGCCCAGCGCGGCGACGACGGCCACCGAGGTCTGGCGCGTGCGCAGTGCCGGCGAGCACAGCACGACATCGGGCTGCACGCCCTTGCCCTTGAGCCATGCCGCCGCGGCGGCGGCCTCGCGCTGGCCGTCATCGGTCAACGGGCGCTGGGCATCGGCCTGGCCTTCTTCGGGAGGTTCCGCGTGCGCGTGGCGCAGCAGGATGATCTGGCGGACGGTCATGGCAACTCCTGCGCAGCGGGCGGCCATGATGCCGCAAGCGCCACGGTTTGCCCAAGCCGCGCTGCGGCATGCCGTGCGCCGCGGTTCAGGCCGCCTTGTTGAGCCAGCGCACGAGCTTGTCCCAGTCGGCCTGGTGCGAGCGCACGATCTCGGAGTGGTAATCGAAGATGCTCTTGCCGAGTCCGGCCATGAGCACGTAGGCCTGAGTGTCGCGCAACGTCGCCACGAGCGGGAAGGGCAGCTCGCGGATCTGGTCGATCGCGTGCTGCGAAGCGTTCGTCCAGGGCTTGGTGCGGTTGGCGACGAGGCCGACCGGAAGCTTGCCACGCTTGATGCGCGGAAGCTCGGCGAGTTCCTCGAGGAAGGCCGTCGTCGCGTCGAGGTCGATCGTCGAGGGCAGCACCGGCACGACGATCGCCGAGAGCTCGTCGACCGACGCGGCGATGTCACTGGCCCTTACGCCGGCCGGCGTATCGATGACGACGCGATCGGCATCGGACGGGATGCGCTGCTGCCAGCCCTTGCGCGTCGCGTCGACCGGCAGCACGGCCGTGTCGAGCTCGGCGCGGCGCGCGCACCAGCGGCTGCTCGAGCCCTGCCGGTCGGCGTCGGCGAGCACCGTCGCCTTGCCCTTGAGTGCGTAGTACGCGGCCAGCGTCGTCGCGATCGTGCTCTTGCCGCAACCGCCCTTGGAACTCGCCACCATGACCTTCAGCATCTCGCCTCCCGTCGGTACGCCACGCTGGCGGCAGCCTACACCAGCTCGGCGCGGCGTGCCGGGTCAGGGTGCCGGCGGCGTCTTGCGCTCCGGCGCACGCCAGCCGTCCGGGGGCAGGAAAGGAACGCCGGCGCGCGCGAGGCGCCTCTCGAGCACCGCCATCTCGGTACCGCCCTCGCGCCAGTCCGCCGCGAGCGTGCGCATCGCGTCGTCCTCCCCTGCGAGCGCAAGGTTGGACGCGATGTCGTCTGCGTGCGCGCCATGCTGGTAGGCGAAGATGCGCGCCTGCTCGTCGCGCTCCGGTGCGTCGACCGCGCGCAGCAAGGCGCCGCCGATGCCACGCGCCACGAGCGTGTCGCCACGCGTCGCGAGCAGCAGGCCGATCGCGTGGCAGTCGTCGCGCCGCACGGGATCGAGGTCGACCACGACCTTCGCGTCGCCGGAAAGGCCGCAGGCAAGGGTCAACGGCCGGAATGACGGCAGCGCATGGGCCGAGGCGAAACTCACCGCCAGCACCGTGGTGTCGTACTCCGATGCGGGACCTCCCGCACTGCGGAACGGACCATGGTCCTGTGCCGCGCGCAGCCATTCCATCATGATCGCGCTGTAGCGGTCGTCGAAGCGGCCGGCCCGCGCCATGCGCGCGAGTGCCGCCGCGGTCGCCTTGTCGTCGCCGGTGGCGACCGCCCCCGACAACGCGAACAACCAGGTCGCCGCGTCGTCGGGGGCGATGCGCACGAGCGCGTCGATCGCCTCGTCGCGCAAGGCACCTTCGGCTTTCGACGCCACGATCCACTGCACGAAGGCGTCGTCGGGCGCGCGCATTGCGACATCGGCCAGGCGCGCCGTACGTCGATCGGTCGGCGAGGCCGAAGCCGCGAGCGCCGCGAACCTCGGATCGGGCGAGTCGGCCAGTAGCTCAACGACCGCGTCTGTCGCATTCGGTGATCGGCCGACCTCGTCGCGGGCGGCATGCACATCGCCGGCATGCATCTGCGCCGCAACGACGATTGCCAGCACCGATGCCACCACATCCGTCTGGAAGGTCTTCCCTTGCATCACCCACCTCCTTTTCAACCGACTCCGAACGCCGCTCAGTATCCGGCCGCCTGCCCATCCTTGCGGCCTTCCGACGCGCCAATGTACACCTTGCTGGCCGGATCCCTCGCGATCGCCTGGTAGCCGCCGAAGCTGCCGTCGGCGAAGCGCACGCGGTGGCCCTTGCGCATGAGCGCGCGCACGGTCGCGTAGTCGAAACCGGTCTCGAGCTCGATCGTGCCGCCGTCGGTCATCGGCACGGCCTGGCCTTCGGGCGAGGTCGAGCCGTCGTGCTGGATGCGCGGCGCGTCGCCGGCTTCCTGCAGGTTCATGCCGAAGTCGACGAGGTTCACGACGATCGCGGCGTGGCCTTGCGGCTGCGTGTCGCCGCCCATGACGCCGAACGACAGCCACGGCTCACCGCCCTTGGTCACGAAGCCCGGGATGATCGTGTGGAACGGACGCTTGCCCGGCGCGTAGGTGTTGGCGTGGCCATCCT
Organism: Dokdonella aquatica; assembly: GCF_051987395.1. Lineage (NCBI taxonomy): Bacteria > Pseudomonadati > Pseudomonadota > Gammaproteobacteria > Lysobacterales > Rhodanobacteraceae > Dokdonella > Dokdonella aquatica. The sequence goes on from NZ_CP197094.1 coordinate 1,190,305, forward strand.
TGAGCACGAACATCTCGCCGCGGTCCTGCAGGATGAAGCCGAGCCCGGTCGGCGCCATGCCCGAGCCCATGCCGCGGTAGTTGGACTGGATCAGCGAGACCATGTTGCCCCAGCGGTCCGCGGTGGTCATGTAGATCGTGTCGCCCTGGGTCTTGAACTCGCCCGGATCGACCTGCGTGATCGCCTTGTCCATCGAGATGAGCTTGCGGCGCTCGGTGGCGTAGTCCTTCGACAGCAGCTGCGCGACCGGCGCCTGCGCGAACGCGGGATCGGCGTAGTACTTCGCACGATCCTCGAACGCGAGCTTCTTGGCCTCGACGAACAGGTGCACGTGCTCGGGGCTGCCGAAACCGTACGATTTCAGATCGTAGCCTTCGAGGATGTTGAGCATCTGCAGCGCGGCGATGCCCTGGCCGTTCGGCGGCAGTTCCCATACGTCGTAGCCGCGGTAGTTCACGGAGACCGGCTCAATCCACTCGCCCTGGTGCGTGGCGAGGTCCTCGTACGAGAGGAATCCGCCGCTGGCCTTCATGTAGTCGCCGATCGTGCGCGCGATGCGGCCCTTGTAGAACGCGTCGCGGCCGCCCTTGGCGATCGCCTCGAGCGTCGAGGCGAGGTTCGTGTTGGTCCAGATCTCGCCCTTCGCGGGCGCACGGCCGTCGCGCGTGAACTGCTCGAGGAAGCCCGGATACGCCTTGAGGCGCGGCACCGAGCGGTCCCAGTAGTAGGCGATGAGCTCGGTGACCGGGAAACCTTCGCGCGCGTACGTGATCGTCGGCGCGAGCAGATCCTTCATCGGCAGCTTGCCGAAGCGGCCGTGCAGCGCGAACCAGCCGTCGACCGCGCCGGGCGTGCTGACCGGCAAAGGGCCGTACGGCGGGATCTTCGTGTGGCCGTTGTCCTTGAACCACTGCAGCGTGAGCGCCTTCGGCGAGCGGCCCGAGCCGTTGTAACCGTGCAGCTTCTTCGTCTTCGCATCCCAGACGATCGCGAACAGGTCGCCGCCGATGCCGTTGCCGGTCGGCTCCATGAGGCCGAGTGCGGCATTCGCGGCGATCGCGGCGTCGACGGCCGTGCCGCCGCGCTTGAGCACGTCGAGGCCGACCTGGGTCGCGAGCGGATGCGAGGTCGCGACCATGCCGTGGCGCGCGAGCACTTCCGAGCGCGTCGCGAACGCGGCACCGGTGACGCGGTCTGCCGCGGACGCGGGCGCGGCGGCCACCGCGAGGCAGGCAGCGAGCAGGGCAGGAGCGGAACGGAACATGCGGGTGATCCGGGCAGGCGAGGAATCCCGAGCATAGCGCCGCGCGCCGGGCGCGACGACGCACCGCTGCACGGTGCTCGCGGCGATCACGCATGATCCGGCCATGTCGACCGAAGCCTCCGCCCCCCTCATCGAACTCGACCGTGCGACGGTCATGCGCGGCCTCGACATCGTGCTGCGCGACGTCAGCCTGCGCATCGACGCCGGCCAGCACACCGCGATCCTCGGCCCGAACGGCTGCGGCAAGTCGACGTTCGTGAAGCTGATCAACCGCGAGCTGTACCCGGTCGCAAGGCGCGAGTCACCGCCCGTGCGCGTGCTCGGCGCGGCGCGCTGGGACGTGTTCTCGCTGCGCGCGCAGCTCGGCCTCATCTCGAACGACCTGCACCGCGACCTCGTCGCCGCACCCGACCTGCACGGCGAGGACGCGGTCGTCTGCGGCTTCTTCGCGAGCCAGCGCATCCCCGATCATCTCGAGGTCGAGCCCTGGCAACGCGAGGCCGCGCGCGACGCCCTCGCGCAGCTCGACGCCGCGCACCTCGCGACGCGCCGCCTCGACACGCTGTCGAGCGGCGAGATGCGCCGCGTGCTGATCGCACGTGCGCTCGTGCACCAGCCGCGCGCGCTGCTGCTCGACGAACCCACGACCGGACTCGACGTGGTCGCGCGCCAGCGTTTCCTCGACACGCTGGGCCGGCTCGCGCAACGCGGCATCACGCTGGTGCTGGTCACCCACCATCTCGAGGAAGTGATTCCGGAGATCGACCGCGTGGTCCTGCTGCGCGACGGCGGCGTGCTCGCCGACGGCACACCGGCCGACGTGCTGACACCGGCCACGCTGTCGGCGCAGTACGGCGTACCTATGCAGGTCGAACGGCGCGGCGACGCCTGGGCGCTCGCGGTCGCGCAGCAGGGTGCCTAGCCGCCGCCGAGATGCCGCAACAGCAGGTGCAGCACACCGACCGGCAGGCCGAGGAACAGCATGCTCAGCGCGAGGCTGAGCCAGGTGCCGAGCACGAGCAGCACGCCGACGAGGAACACGAGCAGGGCGAGCAGCGGCGACAGCAGCACCGACAGCAGCACGTTGGGTGGCGTGGTCGGCGGCGGCTCCACGGCCGCACCCATGCCGTTGAGTCGCTCGATGCGCCGCGCGAGCGTCGGGTACGGCGAGGCCACGCGCGTCGCACCCGGGCCCATCACGTCGAGCACGAAGAGGTTCACGAGCCACGGCGCCTTGAGCGGCAGCGTCGTATCGAGCGGCGCGAGCGCGGCACAGGCTTCCGCGAGGGCCTGCGGATCGCGCGTGAACTGCACGGCGGTCGCATCGGCGAGCAGGCGACGACGACGCCAGACCAGGCCGAGCAACGGCGCGAGCAGGAACAGCAGCGTCACCGGCACGAGCAGGATGCCGATCAGTAGCGAGCCCATGAGCGGCATGCGCAGCCAGTCCTTCCACGTGAGGCGGGCCCCTTTTCCACCCACGTCGTCGGGAAAGCCCGCATTCCACGGATCGCCGAGCGCATGCCGCAGCGTGTCGAGCGCGTCGCCGCCGCGGCGCCACGGCAGCAGCGGCGCCAGCAATGCACGTGCCTTCGCGCTCATCGGCGCCTGCGACAGCAGCATGAGCAGGCCGCACATCTCGATCAGGCGCAGCATGCGTGCGGCGAGCAGGCCGTCACCGTTGCCGAGCGCGGCGATCGCCTGGCCGACCAGCGCCTGTGTCGGCGCACGCGGCAGGCGGTCGAGCAGGCCACGCGTCGCGACGATCACGGCGTCGGCACCCTCGCCGAGGATCGCGAGGTTCGGGCTGTCGTCGTCGATGAGCATGAGGCGCGGTGGCGGCAGGCCCGCGGCGATCGCCATCTCGTCGACGAGGTTGCGCAGCTGCTGTTCCTCGAGGTCGCCGAGACGCGGCGCGCGCCAGCCCAGCGCCGCGCCGACGACATCGGCATGCTGCCCGCGCGACACGCGCGCGAGCGTGAGCCAGCCCGCACCGAGCAGCAGCATGCCCGGGATCGCGGCGACGGCGAGACCGAGCGTGATGCCGGCTGCCGAGGCCTTGCCGTCGGTCAGCGCCTCGAACGCCTTGAAGGCCTCGCCGAGCAGGTTGGGCGTCGGCGTGACGAGGTTCGCGAAGTCGGCGAACAGGCCGACCGCAAGGATCGCGAGCGGCGCGAACAGCAGGCTGATCGTGAGTGCGAGCGCGGCGACGATCGCGCCGGCCAGCAGACTCCAGCGCCGTGCGGCCGCGCGATGGCGCGCCTGCGCGGCATGGAACGACTCGCGACCGCTCGTGGTCTGCGCCTGCATGCCCTGCCTCCGTCCCGCCCCGCATCCCGGCGTCGCGCGCATCCTGACACGGATCGTTCAGCGTGCGCTGGCACGCTCGCGGCATAGTCCATGCTCCGGCCTCGCGTCCATCGCGGCGGCCGGGCTCCACCACGCTCGAGGGATCGCATGAACGACCAGTGGCGCGCCTTCGCCGCCATGCGCTGCGGCAGGCGCTTCCAGCAACGCAACCGCGCACGTCGCGAGCGCAAGGCAGGCCTCGTGCGCAAGACGCTCGTGATCTCGCTCGGCGTCATCATCATCCTCGCCGGCATCGCGATGCTCGTGCTGCCGGGACCTGGCATCCTCACGATGATCATCGGTGCCGCGCTGATCGCCGAGGAGTCGGTGTTCGCGGCACGCCTGCTCGATCGCGCCGATCTGTGGATCACGCGCCGCGTGGTCGCCTGGCGCCAGCGCCGCGCCGCGAGACGCGCGGGCTCCTGAGTCCTACGCGTCGAACAGCGCGCCCTGCGGGGCGACCTCGTCGGCCTCGCGGAAGTTCGATATCCCGACGCCGACGAGTCGATAGCGCGTCGACGCCGGCAGCGTGACACGCTCGCGCAGCGCGAGCGCGATGTCGACGAGCTCTTCTTCCGAGCGCAGCACGTGGCCCGGTGTGAAGCTGCGCGTGAGGATGCGGAAGTCGTTGGTCTTGAGCTTGAGCACGACCGTGCGGCCGATGCGATCCGTCTTGCGCGTGGCCGCCCAGACCTTCGGCGCGAGGTCGCGGATCGGGACCTCGAGGGCCTCGAGCGCGAGGTCGGTCGCGAACGTGTCCTCGGCCGAGATCGACTGCACGGGCCGGTCCGGCATGACGCGATGCATGTCGATGCCGCGCGCGAGCTCGTGCAGGCGGCGCCCGTAACGGCCGAACGCCTGCTCGAGCGCCTCGACGGTCCATGCCCGCAGGTCGCCCATCGTGCGCAGCCCGAGCGCGGCGAGCTTGCCGTCCATGACCTTGCCGACGCCGGGAATGCGTCCGACCGGCAACGGCGTCAGGAACGCCTCGACGGCCTCGGGCTTGATCACGAACAGGCCGTCGGGCTTGTTCCAGTCCGAGGCGATCTTGGCGAGGAACTTGTTCGGCGCGACGCCGGCCGACGCGGTCAGCGCTGTCGTCTCGCGGATCTGTTCGCGGATGCGTCGCGCGATCGCGGTCGCCGAGCCGAGGTCGCTGCGCGGCGTGGTCACGTCGAGGTAGGCCTCGTCGAGCGACAGCGGTTCGACGAGGTCGGTGTGGCCGAGGAAGATCTCGCGGATCTGCCGCGACGCCGCGCGGTAGCGCGTGAAATCGGGCGGCACGAAGATCGCGTCGGGACACAGGCGCTCGGCACGCAGCGCCGGCATCGCCGACCGCACGCCGTACACGCGCGCCTCGTATGAAGCCGCGCACACGACCGAGCGCTGGCCGCGCCACGCGACGACGACAGGCTTGCCGCGCAACGAGGGATCGTCGCGCTGCTCGACCGACGCGTAGAACGCGTCCATGTCGATGTGGATGATCTTGCGCAAGCGACGAGTGACGAGCAGCGAAGGACGGCGGTGCGCGCATGCTACTCCGCGCGGCGCATGGCGTTCATCGATCGACGAGGTGCGAAGGCATCGCGATCGGCATCGCGTCTTCACGGAACGGTGGCCGAACACATCGTTCGCCCCTTACCGCGCGTTCGTGTGCCGCTCATCCCACGCGTGACAGCCTGCGAGTCCCCGGATCCGGAGCCTCCGCATGGCCACGAAGTCGCCGCCCACGCCGCCACCGAAGAAGAAACTGCCCGCATCGGGCTATCCGCACGAGCAACCCGAACCGGGATCACCCAAGCTGCCGGGACGCGGCCGCCCGGACGAGCCGCAGAACGATCCCGACCAGAAGCCGGGACGTCCGCGCACGGACGACTGAAGCGTCAGTCGCCCGTGTCGCGATGCGGCGCCGAGGCCACCACACGCTCGGCGTGCTCGAGCGCGTCGGCTTCCGACATGCCCTCGAGCAGCCAGAAGCGCTGCGGCCCGCGCGAGGTCGTCACGCGGCCTGCCACGTAGACGACATCGCGCCACGGATGCACGAGCGACGCACGCACGAGCGTCTCGCCTTCCGTCGAGCGCATCTGTCCGTGCCACGGCCCTCCGAGGCATTGCAGCGTCGTCATCCCCATGCCGCGATGCTCGCGCGCCGCAGGACCTGCTTCAATCCGGTCTTTCGGCACTGTTGCCGCGCGTGCGGAGCGCGCGCCGGGGAACATGTTGCGACGCGATGACGATGCCGGACCGGCGATCTTCACACCCATGGATACGGTGCTCGGGGCGAACACAGGATCCTTCGGGGATCGACACACACATACCCGGAGGGCACGCCGACAGACTCCGTACCGGCCCCCTTGGCGACGGCGTGCCACCGATCCGCCATTACCTGCGTAGGACATCTCCTACGCGATGGCAGGAAATCCGCTCGTGCTTCGTACGTCATGGCAACCCCATCCTGCCGGAGTCCCGCCGTGTCGATGCAAGAAGCTTCCGTCAACGCCCATGTCGCCGTCTCGACCCTGCACAACGTGCGCTCGATCTGTGCCGACCTCGCGCCGTTGTCGATGCCGATGGACGACCAGCAGCTGCGCCAGCGCGCGCGCCTGATCCACGGCGCCCTGCGTGCGCGCGAACAGATGCAGGCGCTGCGCGACCGCGCCGTGCGGCTGGCCGGTGCGCTCGAGCGCTTCCGCCAGCGCCGCGACGAGATCGAAGGCCGCGCATATGCGGTCGATCGCCGCCGCCATGCCGATCCGCGCTTCGTGTCGGGGTTCAACGACCAGCGGCGGGCGTGAAGAACGAGACATCACGACGAGCCGCGACAACGGCGAGCCTGACGCCGGCGACTCACTCGTCGTTCGCGTAGCCCATGTTGAGGACCTCTCCCGTTCCTGCATCGACCGCCACGACGACCGATGATCCGACGCGTCCGGCCAGGTATGGTGAGGCCGCGATACCGATCCAGCATCGCGCAAGATCGACCCCGTACAGGATCGAGCTCGCGGCTTCCGGAGATGCGGGACGATGCAGCGCATCGACATGCGATCCCCGACCCGAGCATTACAGTGCACGCGTCGCGATGCGCCGTATGCGTGCCTCTTCGATCACGACTCGTTCCTGACGTGGTCGTCACCGAAACGGTACCCCTCGGCGCGCTCGTAGACCTGCGCGGGACGCTGCGCACCGCGCACGAACAGGTCGGGGACCGCGGCGAGGTCGCGCGACGACTTGAGCTGGCGCCGGAATGCGGCCTTGTCGAGCGGTCGGCCAAGGATCGCCTCGCTGGCCTTCTGCAGCTCCGTCAGCGTGAAGCGCGAGGGCAGCAGATGAAGCGGCAGCGCGCCGTCGCGCACCTTCGCGCGCAGCGTCGCGAGCGCACGCGGCAGCATGTGCCCGTGATCGAAGCCGAGCGCACGGCCGGGCGCCTCCGGATCGACCCAGGCGATCGACTCGGTCTTGCTGCCTGCCACGGCCGGCACCTGGTCCGCTGGCAGCAACGCATAGAAGAGCGCGCTGACCGACCAGCCACGCGGATCGCGATCCGGGCCGCTGAACGTCGCGACCTGCTCCAGATACGGCAACGCGACGCGCGTCTTGTCGGCGAGCACGCGGCGCGCAGCCGCTTCAAGGCTGTCGTCGCGGTCCGGCTTGAGCAGGCCGCCCGGCAAGGCCCAGCCACCGGGATCGGGGCGGTTCGCACGCTGGATCAGCAGCACGCGCAGGCGCGACGTGTCGTCGAGCGTGAACAGCGCGACGTCGGCGTTGACGATCGGAAACAGCCTCGGAGTGGGGCTCTCGGGCACTTAGTTGCTCTCTGACACTAAGGGGCGTATCGTACTTAGTGTCAGACTAGCACTAAGGAACGCCATGGCCTACGACGTGATCGGCGACCTGCATGGCCAGCACGGCAAGCTCGTCGCCCTGCTGGCCGACCTCGGCTACCGCGAGACACAGGGTGCGTGGCGCCATCCGGGGCGCACGGCGGTGTTCGTCGGCGACTTCATCGATCGCGGGGATCGCCAGCTCGAGACGCTCGACGTCGTACGCCGCATGGTCGATGCAGGAAGCGCGGTCGCCGCGATGGGCAACCACGAGTTCAACGCGATCGCCTGGGGCACGCCGCACCCGGACGGCGACGGACGCCACCTGCGCGCGCACAACGAGCGCAACCGCCACCAGCACGAGGCCTTCCTCGATGCTGTCGGCGACGGTGCACACCGGCATCGCGCGATCCTCGACTGGTTCCTCGACCTGCCGGTATGGCTCGATCTCGACGGCATCCGCGTCGTGCACGCCTGCTGGGATGCCTCCTCGATGGAGGCGCTCGCACCGGCGCTGCGTAGCGGCCACCGGCTCGATGCCGGGCTCATGCTGCAAGCCGCGACGCGGGGTACAGCCGCGTTCGCGGCGATCGAAACCCTGCTCAAAGGCCCCGAGTTCACGCTTCCGGAAGGCCTGCGCGTCAGGATCGGCGACGACGAGCGCGGTGAAGTCCGCACACGCTGGTGGGATGCCGCCGCCGACACGCTGCCGCGCGCTGCGATCGTGCCGCGCGGTGCACAGGCCTCGCTCCCCGACACGGCCGTGCCCGCGCACCTGCGTCCCGGCTACGACGACGAGAAGCCGGTCTTCATCGGCCACTACTGGATGACCGGCACGCCGAGCAGGCTCGCGCCACGCGTCGCCTGCGTCGACTACAGCGCCGCTAAGAAGGGCCCGCTCGTGGCCTACCGCTGGAACGGCGAACCGGAACTCGACGACGCGAACTTCCACTGGGTCGGCAAGCCGCGCAGCTGAGGCTCGGCGACACCTTGGCACCGCCAGCGTGGATTACACGAGGAGCGAGCAAACAAAAAAGCCCGCACGAGGCGGGCTTTTTCGCATCCGGTTCTGACGGTCCGGAAAGGTTGGCTGGGAGACTAGGATTCGAACCTAGATAAACGGAGTCAGAGTCCGTTGTCCTACCGTTAGACGATCTCCCAAGAACCGTGCGGTCGGCCATCGCGAGATGGCCGCCGCGGGCGTCGGGACGCCGATTAACGCTTCGAGTACTGCGTGGCGCGACGCGCCTTGTGCAGACCGACCTTCTTGCGCTCGACTTCGCGCGCGTCGCGGGTCATGAAGCCCGCCTTGCGCAGCGGCGACTTGAGATTCTCGTCGTACTCGACCAGTGCGCGGGCGATGCCGAGGCGGATCGCGCCGGCCTGGCCCGTCGTGCCGCCACCGGCGACCGTCACGAGCACGTCGAACTTGTCCGTCGCGTCGACCAGCTGCAGCGGCTGGCGCACGATCATGCGCGCGGTCTCGCGGCCGAAGAAGTTGTCGAGCGTCTTGCCGTTGACCGTGATCGCGCCACTGCCCTTGCGCAGGAACACGCGCGCTGCGGAGGACTTGCGACGGCCGGTGCCGTAGTTCTGCTGGATGGTGGCCATGACTTCAGTGCCTGATCGGATTAGATGTCCAGCGCTTGCGGCTGCTGGGCGGTATGCGGGTGGTTCGGGCCGGCGTAGACCTTGAGCTTGCGATACATCGCACGGCCCAGCGGGTTCTTCGGCAGCATGCCCTTGACGGCGATCTCGATGACGCGCTCCGGGTGCTTGGCGAGCATGTCCTTGAGCGAGGTCGTCTTGAGGTTGCCGACGTAACCGGTGAAGCGGTGGTAGTTCTTGTCTTCGAGCTTGTTGCCCGTGACGGCGATCTTGTCCGCGTTGACGACGACGATGAAATCGCCGGTGTCGACGTGGGTGGTGAAGACCGGCTTGTGCTTGCCACGCAGGCGGCGCGCGAGCTCGGTGGACAGACGGCCGAGCGTCTTGTTCGTGGCGTCCACCACGAACCAGTCGCGCTTCACGCTCTCGGGCTTGGCACTGATCGTCTTCATATCGGAACCTTGGATGCCCGCAGGCGGGCTGGATGCGGCGAAAGGCGCGGGAGAATAGCGGAAGCCTCCCGACTGCGCAAGCCCGGATGATGGGGCGCACGAGGCATGCCGCGAGAAAAGCCGGCGATCCGCGGGGCCGTGCAGACGGCCACGGGACGATCACTATACAGAAGGAACGGCACGCGGGCGAGGCGGCGACGCGATGCCGCGGTTTCCGTGCTTGCGAACCATGACCCCGGCGTCGACACTCCGGACCATGAAGACGATGACGTTCTCGCCGCTCGACCGCGTGCTCGTCGAGCTCGACCGCGCGCTGTTCACGGCCTTCCAGCCCGAACCCTCTGCCCAACGCCCTTCGCCTGCCGGCGCACTCGCCGACCGCGAATGGACCGAGCCGGAACGCCGCCACGCGGCCGCGCTCATGCGCATCAACCACGTCGGCGAGGTCTGCGCACAGGCGCTCTACTTCGGCCAGGCCGCGGTCGCGCGTGATGCGTCGACGCGCGCGCACCTGCTCGAAGCGGCCGCCGAGGAGACCGACCATCTCGCCTGGTGCGGCCAGCGCCTGCGTGAACTCGGCGACCGGCCCAGCCTGCTCAACCCGCTCTGGTACGGCGGCGCCTACGCGATCGGCGCCGCAGCCGGCCTCATCAGCGACCGCCTCAGCCTCGGCTTCGTCGTCGAGACCGAGCGCCAGGTCGAAGCCCACCTCGAAGGTCACCTCGACACGCTGCCGGCCGGCGACGAACGCAGCCGCGCGATCGTGCGCCAGATGAAGGAGGACGAGGCCCGCCATGCCGACGAGGCGCTCGCCGCAGGCGGTGCCGCGCTGCCGGCACCGGTCAAGGGACTCATGAAGCTGGCGGCGCACGTGATGCGCACGGTGGCGTACCGCGTCTGACGCGGCGGCGCGTGCCTCGCGCCGCATGAGGTCGATGGACGGGGCTTCCGTCCCATGCGCCGGTGAGCGCCCCTGAAAAGCACAAGGGGCGCCGAAGCGCCCCTTGCGACATCCTGCCACGCCCCGGGCGAAGCCCGGGCGGCGACCTCAGCTGAGGTTGCGGCCGTGGAACAGTTCCTCGATCTCGCGCTTCACGAGCGCCTCGATGCGCTGGCGCTCCTTGAACGACAGGTCGTCGGCATGCGACTCGAACAGGTACGTGTCGAGGTCGAAGTCCTTGATGTGCATCTTCGTGTGGAACATGTTTTCCTGGTACACGTTCACGTCGATCATCTCGTACTTCTGCCGGATGTGCTTGGCGAGGTACTCCTGCACCGAGTTGATCTTGTGGTCCATGTAGTGCTTGCGGCCCTTCACGTCGCGCGTGAAGCCGCGCACGCGGTAGTCCGCGATCACGATGTCCGACTCGAAGCTGTCGATGAGGAAATTGAGCGCCTTGAGCGGCGAGATCACGCCGCACGTGGCCACGTCGATGTCCGCACGGAACGTCGCGATGCCGTTGTGCGGATGCGTCTCCGGGTACGTGTGCACCGTGATGTGGCTCTTGTCGAGGTGCGCGACGACCGCGTCGGAGATCGTGTCGCGGCCGAGCTTCTCGACGACCGGCTCCTCGGAGATGAGGATCGTCACGCTCGCACCCTGCGGATCGTAATCCTGGCGTGCGACATTGAGGATGTTGGCACCGATGATGTCGGCCACGTCCGTGAGGATCGTGGTCAGACGCTCGGCGTTGTAGGCCTCGTCGATGTATTCGATGTAGCGACGGCGCTGGTCTTCCGACACCGCGTAGCAGATGTCGTAGATGTTGAAGCTCAGGGCCTTGGTCAGGTTGTTGAAACCCTGCAGACGCAACCTGGGAAGGGGCTTGACCACTGTTTCTGTCTCCGACCCGGACCCCGGGAAAGGGCGCGCATTATGGGCCAATCGCCAGGGCGATGAAACCGGCGGGGGCGCGCACCCGCCGGAGGCCGATTGTCAGAAAGCGACATCTTTCGTCGGTTTTGCAATAAGATCGGGACTCGGCGGCGTAGAGGGGCGCAGTCGATGGAAATTTCCGCGCAGATATGCCGCACCAGGGACAGCCGAGGGAGAACCCGCGTGAAGATGGCCGACTTCCGTTACACGCTGCAGCGCAACGTCTCGACGGTGCAGGCGCCGGCTTCGCTGATCCCCGATCGCGGCGCGATGGAGCGCTTCCTCGGCATGTGCCACCGCCGGCGCTACCCGAGCAAGACCGCGATCATCCGCCCGGGTGATTCCGCGAACATCCTCTACTACGTGATCGACGGCTCGCTGACCGTCTCGTCCGAGGACGAGGAAGGCCGCGAGCTCATCCTCGCCTACCTCAACCGCGGCGAGTTCATCGGCGAGATGGGCATCTTCGTCGAGACCCCGCGCCGCGAGGTCATGGTGCGCACGCGCACGCCGTGCGAACTGGCCGAGATCGGCTACGAACGCATGTTCAACCTGTTCGAAGGCCCACTGCGCGACGAGTGCCCGAAGATCCTGTTCGCGATCGGCTCGCAGCTGACCAACCGCCTGCTGCACACGAGCCGCAAGGTCAGCCGCCTCGCCTTCATGGACGTGACCGGCCGCGTCGCCAAGACGCTGATCGACCTCACCGAGGAGCCCGATGCGATGAGCCACCCGCAGGGCATGCAGATCCGCATCTCGCGCCAAGAGATCAGCCGCATCGTCGGCTGCTCGCGCGAGATGGTCGGCCGCGTGCTCAAGCAGCTCGAGGAGCAGGGGATGATCACGGTGTCGGGCAAGACGATCGTGGTGCTCGGCCGCCGCTGAGTCCCGACTTCCGCTGCCGTCGAAGGCCCGCGCTCGCGCGGGCCTTTTCGTTGGTGCGCCGTCAGCGCCAGTCGACGCGCACGAGGCTGCGCCCGAGTGCGCGCTCGAGCGCCTTGCAGGTGCGCGGATCACCGTTGACTAGCACGGCCTCGCGCGCGCCGCGCAGCATCGGCGCGTCGGTCGCCGAATCGGTGTAGGCGACATCCCATGCGGTCAGGCCGAGCGCGGCGAGTTCGCGCGGCTTGCGCGCGCCGAAGCAGTGCACCTGCGTGCGCATGCCGAGCCAGCCCTGCCGCAGGCGCGAGGCGACGACCTCGAAGCCCGACAGGCCGATCGTCTCGAACAGTCCGTTGACCACGCGCGATTCGCAGCCCGTCACGACGAGCACGCGGTCGCCGGCGGCGACGTGGCCGCGCAGCACCGCGATCGCCTCGCGCGAGAAGATGCGCGGGGTGTTGGCGTGCTCGCGCACGAACGCCTCGGCGAGTGCGGCGTAGCGCCGTTCCGACACGCCGAGCAGCGCGACGCGAACGAGCAGGCCGACGACCCACCAGCGCCCGCGCGCCACGATCGCGAGCGGTGCCGTGAGCAGCACGATCGGCAGCGCGAGCAGCAGGCGCCACGGCGCGCGGCGGTAACGCGAGCGCACGAAGGCCGCGAACGAATCACCGCGGATCAGCACGCCGTCGAAATCGAACAGCACGACGCGCGGCGCCGCGACGGCCTCGCTGGAGGCCGCTTCCCCCTCGCCCGGTGTGCTCACGGCGTGCCGAACAGCCGCGCGAGTTCCGCGCCCGGATCATCGGCGCGCATGAACGCCTCGCCGACAAGGAACGCATGGATGCCGGCGCCGCGCAGCCGCGCGACATCCTCGTGCGTGGCGATGCCGCTCTCGGTGACGAGCAGCCGCTCGTCGGGCAGGCGCGCATGCAGGCGCAGCGTCGTGTCGAGCGAGACCTCGAACGTGCGCAGGTTGCGGTTGTTGACGCCGATCAGCGGCGCCGGGATCTCGAGTGCACGCTCGAGTTCCTCCTCGTCGTGCACCTCGACGAGCACGTCGAGATCGAGCTCGGCCGCGAGCAGCGCGAGTTCGAGCATCGCCTCGTCGGACAGGGCCGCCGCGATCAGCAGGATCGCGTCGGCGCCGATCGCGCGCGCCTCGACCACCTGATACGGATCGATCGTGAAGTCCTTGCGCAGCACGGGCAGCGTGCAGGCCTCGCGCGCCGCGTGCAGGTAATCCTCGTGGCCCTGGAAGAAGTCCGCATCGGTCAGCACCGACAGGCAGGCCGCGCCGCCGGCTTCGTAGCTACGCGCGATCGCGGCTGGATCGAAATCGGCGCGGATCACGCCCTTGCTCGGGCTGGCCTTCTTGACCTCGGCGATGACGCCGGCGTGACCGGCCTCGATCTTCGCCTCGAGCGCGGCCGCGAAGCCGCGTGTGTCGGGCAGGCCGGCGACGCGTGCGTGCAGATCGTCGATCGACACGCGCGCGCGGCGCTCGGCGATTTCTTCGACCTTGCGGGCCAGGATGCGTTGCAGGATGTCGGACATGGGTCGGTCGTCGTCGGGCCGTCGCGCATCGGCGCGACGTGGAAGATGAAGGAACGGAACTCAGCGCGTGCCGGCGAGCTCGCGGGTCGTGCGCACGAACGTGTCGAGACGCTCGCGTGCCGCACCGCTCGCGAGCGCTTCGCGCGCCTTGTCGATGCCGTCGGCGATCGAGTCCGCGACGCCGGCCGCATATAGCGCCGCGCCCGCGTTGAGCGTGACGATGTCGCGCGCGACGCCTTCGCGATTGTCGAGCGCCTCGAGCACGCGCTCGCGTGACTCGGCCGCATTCTCGACGCGCAGCTGGCGACCCGAGGCCATCGCGAAGCCGAACTCCTCGGGGTGCACCTCGTACTCACTGACCACGCCATTCCTGAGCTCGCCGACCATCGTCGCGCCGCCGAGCGAGATCTCGTCCATGCCGTCCTTGCCCCAGACCACGAGCGCATGCTGCGCGCCGAGGCGTTCGAGCACGCGCACCTGGATGCCGACGAGGTCGGGATGGAACACGCCCATGAGGATGTTCGGCGCGCCGGCCGGGTTGGTCAGCGGGCCGAGGATGTTGAAGATCGTGCGCACGCCCATCTCGCGGCGCACCGGCGCGACGGCCTTCATGGCCGGATGGTGATTCGGCGCGAACATGAAGCCGACGCCCGTGCGCGCGATGCATTCGGCGACCTGCGCCGGCTGCAGGTCGATCGCGGCGCCGAGCGCCTCGAGCACGTCGGCGCTGCCTGATTTCGACGACACGCTGCGGTTGCCGTGCTTGGCTACGCGCGCGCCGGCCGCGGCGACGACGAACATGGCCGTCGTCGAGACGTTGAAGCTGTGGCCGCCGTCGCCACCCGTGCCGACGATGTCGACGAAGCCCGTGACGTCGTCGACGAGGACCGGCGCCGCGAGCTGGCGCATGACCTGCGCGGCCGCCGCGATCTCGCCGACGGTCTCCTTCTTGACGCGCAGGCCCGTCAGGATCGCCGCGACCATGACCGGCGAGACCTCGCCGCGCATGATCTGGCGCATGAGGTCGATCATCTCGTCGTGGAAGATCTCGCGATGCTCGATCGCGCGCTGCAAGGCCTGTTGGGGCGTGATGGGCATCGTGGGGTCCTCGGGAACCCGCGATGATGCCGCAGCACGCGGCGGGCGTCATCCGCACGGACGTGCATCGGCAGCAGCATGGGGGCGGGGCATGTTCCACGGTCGCACGTCATCACTCCCCTCTCCCCTCGCGGGAGAGGGTCCGGGGGAGAGGGGGACGGGATCGAGACGCCGGCAGGATTCGCGCGTCGCCCACAGCTCGCGGCGGCGGCGCATTCCCTGACGGAAGCGGAGAGCCGATGATGTCATGCACCACCGCTTTCCGTCGTACGTCCGGACGACACCGCCTCCGGACCCGCCATGCCCCGCTGCACCCTGCTCGCCACGCTCGCTCTTCTCGTGCCGCTCGCCGCCCATGCCGGCACACCGACGCGTGGCATCGCCTACGTCGGTGCCGCCTTCGGCGCCCACCACGTGCACCGTGTCGTGTTCGACTACGACGGCGACGCCTCGCTCACGGCGACCTCGGCGATCCTGGCCACGCTGCCGACCGCGGCCGATGCGCTCGTCGTGCCCGGCGGCACGCTCGTCGTCGCGGGCCAGGGCGCCAACGTCCATCACCTCGATCCCGCGACCGGCGCGTTCGAGACGCGGCTGACCGGCAACAACGGCAATGCGGTCTCGCTCGACCCGTCCGGCCGCAGCGTGTGGATCGGCTGGACCGACAGTTCGCTGTCGCACGTGCCGCTGCAGCCGTTCGGCAACGGCGTCGGCCACAGCGTGACCGGCGACGACGCCACGGTCACCTCGCTCGCGTTCACGCCGTCGCACGGCGTGTTCTACGCCAACGGCGGCGAAGGCCCGATCGGCGCGTTCGGCCGTATCGACATGGCCACGTTCACCACCTCGCGCCTGCGCAGCGCCGCACCGGCGACGACGGTCCACTACGACGCCTTCAGCCGCACGCTGATCCTCGCCTCGGCCGGTCGCGCCGAACAGGTCGATCCGGCCACGCCGGGCAGTGTGCTCGCAGTGCGCGACGACACCGCGGCCGGCCACAACTACCTGTGCCTGCGCCCCGATGGTCGAGGCCACCTGTTCGGCGTGCGCTGGGGCGGCGCGGGCGCGAACCCGGCCGGCGGGCGCCTCGTCGTCATCGACTACTCGGCCAGCGGTCGCCTCGACGACCCGACCACGCGGATCGCGAGCGCCCCGATCCCCGATGGCCTCGCCGGCTGCCTCGCTATCGACACGTCGCTACTCGCGGACGGATTCGATCGGCGGGGGTGAGAGTCCGCCATCAGCGCCCGTCGGCTTCAGGTGCAGGCAGCGGGAGCTGGTGCCAAGCCTCGCGATAAGGGTCGAGCCAACCCGGGCCGCAGCCGAACACCTGCCCGACGCGCGTGTAATCGGGAAGGAAACGGCGCATCGCACCGTCCCGGCGCGGTTTTCCACCACGTCCCGGCGTGTCGAGCCACTCGCGATGCGACCGCGAAAGCGCATCCGCGACGATCCCGGCCGGCACCACGAAACACGCGGTCGGCGCGGCAGGATCGGCCGCGAATTCGACGAACGCGTAGAAGAACCGCCCTTCGGGCACACGCTCGTGCTTGACGCCCATGTGCCAGCCGCCGTCGGCGCCGCCGACGCGCCGTGTCTTGAGCTGTAGACCGCAGATCCCTGCGCCGCCTTCGTCGGTCACGAGGATGTCGATGGCGGGCGAGCCGACCGGCGCGAGCGCCGCGATGAAACCATGACGCAGCAGCTGCGCCATGACGTGGTGCTCCCCGGCCGCCCCGAGCAGCGTTGGTCTGCGACGGCACGGCGTGAACGACCTCAGGCCACGCGGCGCGCCGCGGGCTCGTCGCGGGTCAGGAAATTGCGCAGCAGGTCGTGGCCATGCTGCGTGAGGATCGATTCGGGGTGGAACTGCACGCCCTCGACGTCGAGCTCGCGGTGGCGCAGGCCCATGATCTCGTCGAAGCCGCCGTTTTCGTCCTGCGTCCACGCGGTGATCTCGAGGCAATCCGGCAGCGAGGCCTTCTCGACCACGAGCGAGTGGTAGCGCGTCGCCTCGAACGGGTTCGGCAGGCCGCGGAACACGCCCTTGCCCGTGTGATGGATCATCGAGGTCTTGCCGTGCATGATCTGCCGCGCACGCACGACCTTGCCGCCGAACGCCTGGCCGATCGACTGGTGGCCGAGGCAGACGCCGAACACCGGCACCGTCGACGACAGCGCCGTGAGCACCTCGAGCGACACCCCCGCCTCGTTCGGCGTGCAAGGACCCGGCGAGATGACGATGTGCGAAGGCGCGAGCGCGGCGATCTGCGCGACCGTCAGCGCGTCGTTGCGCACGACCTGCACCTCCTCCCCGAGCTCGCCGAAGTACTGGACGAGGTTGAAGGTGAAGCTGTCGTAGTTGTCGATCATCAGCAGCACGGCACGGCATCCCATCGGTCGCAGGCCCGTCCGGTCGAACGGGACGCGCATTATCACGCGGCGAGGCGCGTCCCGACAGGCCGGATCGCGGTCCGATCAGGTTCCACCGAGCGCGTGGACCTGGGCGAGCAGCCGCGAGCGCGTGCGCCGGGCCTGCACCAGCAGCACCGCCGCGACCAGCACGAGCGCCGTGCCGAGCAGCGTCGCCGCGTGCGCCATGCGCGCTCCCGTCGCCAGCGACCACGAGAACATGCCGGTCGTGAACAGCGCGGTCGCGGCGAGCGCGAGGCCGGTCGCGACGACACGATCGCGCGCCATGAGCGGGCGGCGTGCGCGCAGCACCCAGGTCGCATAGGCCATCCAGGCCATGCCGATCGCGAGCAGCACGCCGAACGCGATGACCGTGCGCGAAGGCAGCGAAGGCTCGGTCAGCAGCAACGCGGCGAGCAGCGCGCTCATGCACGCAGAGGCGACCAGCAAGGCGACATGCGCGGCGCGGGCACGAGGCGACAGCACGCGTGCCGTAAGCGCGCGAAGTGACGTTTCGAGATCACGGGCAGGACGATCGTTCATCGGGACATCTCCTCGGGGGCGAGCGGGGCGACATGCCGGCGCAGCAGCGCGCGGGCACGGAACAGGCGCGATTTCACGGTGCCGACCGGCACGCCGGTCATTCCCGCGATCTCGGCCAGCGTGAAGGCTTCGAGATGGAACAGCACGACGACCTCACGCTCGACGAACGAGAGTGCGTCGAGCCCGGCCGCCACGAGGCGTGCGACGTCGGGATCGGGCCCTTCATCGTCCGGCGGCGCGATGTCCTCGAGTACGAGTCCGGTGTCCTCGGGCGTCGCATAGCGCAGGCGCAGCTGGTCCATCGCGACACGGTGCGCGATGCCGAACAGCCAGCCGCGGAAACCCGCGGCGTCACGCAACCCCGCGATGCCGCGCACGACGCGCAGCCACGTCTCCTGCGCGAGGTCGTGTGCGGCATGGCCGTCGACGGCGAGCCGTGTGGCGTGGCGCAGCAACGGCGCGGCCCAGCGCGTCACTAGCGCATCGAACGCGCCGCGCTCGCCGAGCTGGCAGCGCAGCACGAGCAGCGTATCGGCACGCGTGTCGTCATCAGGGGTCACGCCGAGGCTCCATGATCCGGTCGGGCATCAGGGTCGGGAATCGGCGCCGAAAGGTTCACGCGCATGCCGCGCGTCGATCGTCAGCGTCCGGCAGCGGGAGGATCGTCGACCAGATACTCGTCGGCGGGGTAGTTCGCGTACGCGACCTTCCAGCCGTAGGTATCCCGGATCGCCTTGTGGAGCCCGTCATTGTCGCTGTCGAGGCGCAGCTCGCGCAGCGTCGGATGTCCGGCGAGCGGCCGCAGGGCCTCGATAGCGTGAAGCGCAGGACTTCGATCGAGGATCAGGCAGCGCAACGCAGGTGCGGCGGCGATGTTCGCGAGGTTGGAAGGCGTCACCAGCTTGTCGAGCAGCAGGACACGCAGCGACGTCATGCCGTGCAACGACGGCAGGTCCGTGGTGATCGAGCACGACAGCAGCCGCAGCTGGCGCAGATCGCGCAGGGCCAGCAACGGCTCGATGCTCGTGATGCCCGGATGGTGGTCGATGCTCAGCATCCTCAATGACGTCAGCGCCGCGATCGGTGCGAGGTCGCGTGGACCCGCGGAGCGCAGGTCGAGGCTGCGCAGTGCGCCGCAGACTTCGATCCCCGCGAGCGTGGCGAGGCGGTTGCGCCACAGCGACAAGGCCTCGAGTCGACCGAGGTCGGCCAGGAACGCGAGGTCGCGCAGACGGCCACACACCGACAGCTGTCCGAGATGCCGCAAGTGACCGAGCGCCGCGGTCCCGGTCTTCGGTCGATCGCGCTTGGGGTCGCTGCCGAACTGCACGGTGTCCAGTCCCAGGCTGACGAGACCCTCGGGCAGGACGCGCAACGGCGACAGGTCGACGAGATCGCCCGCGTCGGCTTCGATCCAGAGGTGGCGCAACGCAGGCAGCAGGGCGAGGAACGCGTAGTCGACCGGCTTGCCCGGCACCTCGGTGTAGAGGCGGTACGGCGTTTCGGGATGCCGCTCGAGGTAGGCGTCCAGGCGCGCGCAGTCCGCGGCATCGAGCGCACGCGTCGACTGCAGGCGCTCGAAGGCCGAGAGGTCGCGATCGAACGTTCCCTCCTTGAGCGGACTCTTCAGCTGGAATGCGTTCGTGAACATGGCGTTGCTCCCGGAGTGGATCGCTGCGTGATGTCGAAGGTCCTGCGCGATTCCGCCGATCCTCGGCTCAGGAGTCGACCGGAACGAAGGCTCCGGCCTCCGCGTCGTACACGAACGCACGGCCGACCGGACTGTCGAGCAGATGGATCCACGCATCGTCGAGATTGAGCACCTCGCCGAGCGTGACCACGCGAAGGTTCTCGACATCGTCGAGCTCGTCCTGACTCTCCTCTCCCGAGAGGAGGCGCCAGCCACTGTCCTGCTCGTGCTCAGGCTCCTCGCGGACGAGGTACCCGACGGGCGCGCGGTCCGCGATCACACGCGTGGACACGATGCAGCCCCGTGCGTACCTGTCGACCGCCTCGTCGTCATCGTCTGCCGTAGAGCAGACGTGGATATCGCGGAACACGACCGCGTCGCCGAGGTCGATATCGCTGATCCAGCCCGGCGGATGCGTCAACGTGCCGGTAAACCCGCCGTCACCGTCGACCGTGTCGACCGCGACCCACATGCGCTCCGCACGCGGCGCATCGGGATCCTCGCTGTCGAACGCGAACGACAGCTTGACGAGCTCGCCGGGGCACAGCGCGGCGATGCGTTCTGCGGTCGGACGGAGGAATGTGTAGGGGAAATCCGCCGCGCGCTGCGCGGCATCCTCGAGTCGCCAGGTCGGCATGTCATCGTCCCTGAAGGTCGTCACCCTCGGCTCGGGATCACGACGATCGCGACCACGTGGGGCTCAAGGGTCCGAGCATAGCCGGCGAGCGTGTCACGCGACGTCACGTGCACATCGGCCCCGCGCCGATGCCGTGCGATGGATCAGGGCGATCGCGCCTGTGGCGCGTGCGCTTCTTCGCCGGCGCCTGCAGCGACGGGCGTGCGAGCCGGTGCAGGAGGTTCGGCAGCCGGCGGCTTCTCCTCGTTCGCCGCGAGCTCCTCGGGTGCCGGCGTGTTCTCGTCGCCGAGCACGACGATCTTGACGCGGCGGTTGCGGTTGCGGCCTTCGAGCGTGGTGTTGTCACCGTCGGGATGGAACTCCCCCATGCCCATGATCGCCATCTTGGTCGGATCGACCTTGCGGTCGGCGAACAGGCGCGCGACGCTCGCTGCACGTGCCGCCGACAGCTCCCAGTTGGAAGGATAGACGGCCGTGGCGATCGGCACGTTGTCGGTGTAGCCCTCGATGCGCATCTCGTTCGGGAAGCCCGACAGGATGCCGGCGACGCGCTCGAGGATCGGGATCGACGGCGCGGACAGCGTGGCGACGCCGCTCGGGAACAGGATGTCGGTGCGGATCTCGACCTCGAGCCACGAGTGCTGGCGGCGCACGACGACGAGGTTCTCGTCGATGAGGTTCTGCAGCGCGCGCTCGACTTCCTTGGCGATCGTCTCGAGGCCGCGTTCGGTCTTGCCGGGACTCTGCGGGCTGCCTTGCGGCGTCGCACGCAACGCGATCGGCGCGGTGAGCGAGACCGGCTGCACGGCCGGCGCGGGCACGGCATTGAGATCGAGTGCGGAAGGCGACGGGCTCGACGCGGACTGCTGGCCGACCTGGATCGGCTCGATGACCTTGGGCGTGCCGTTGAACGCGGCCTCGAGGGACTTGGAGAGCACGCGGTACTTGCCCTCGTTGAGCGAGGACACCGCGTACATGACGACGAAGAACGCGAGCAGCAGCGTCACGAGGTCGCCATACGGGATCGCCCACGCCTCGTGGTTGACGTGGTCCTCGTGCTCTTCCTTTTTCTTGCGCGCACCCATGTCAGTGAACGTATCCGCGCAGCTTCGACTCGATGTTGCGCGGGTTCTCGCCCTCCGCGATCGCCGCGATGCCTTCGACCATCATCTCGCGCTCGCGTGAATGATCCGTAACGACGAGCTTGAGCTTGTTGGCCATCGGCAGCAGCAGCAGGTTGGCGAGGCCGATGCCGTACACGGTCGAGACGAATGCGCCCGCGATGCCGGGGCCGAGCTTGCTCGGGTCGGCGAGGTTCTGCATCACCGCCATGAGGCCGAGCACGGCGCCGATGATGCCCATGGTCGGCGCGTAGATGCCGGCCGCCTCGAACACCTTCGCCGAGAGCATGTCGTTGTGCTTCTTGGCGTCGTTCTCGACGCCGAGGATGTTGCGGATGTTGTCCGGCTCGGTGCCGTCGACGAGCAGCTGCAGACCCTTCTTGACCATCGCGTCGGGCTCGGCCTCGACCTGCGGCTCGAGGCCGAGCAGGCCCTGGCGGCGCGCGGTCTCGGACCAGTTCACGATCTTCTTGAGCTGCTCCTCCATGTCCTGGTGCGGCGGGTTGACCAGCCACTTGAGCATCTTGAGCGCGCGCGACAGGATCGGGCCGGGTGTCTGCACCATGATCGCCGAGGCCGTGCCGACGAACACGACGACGAGCGCCGCACCGCTCCACAGCGCATGGATGCCGGCACCCTTGAGCAACGCGCCCGTGATGACGACGACGAACGCCATGACGATGCCGATGGCGGTGAGCTTCTGCATGACCTAGTCTCCGTTGCGCCAGTCGCGCAGGCGCGCACGCAGGCGCACCAGCGCCTGTCCGTGCAGTTGGCAGACCCGCGACTCGCTCACGCCGAGCACTTCGCCGATCTCCTTGAGGTTGAGTTCTTCGTCGTAATACAGCGCCATGAGCAGCTTCTCGCGTTCGGGCAGCCCGTCGATCGCCTCGGCGAGCGCACCCTGCCGTCCTTCGAGTTCCGCGCGCACGGCCGGCTGCGCGGAGATGTCGTCGGCGACGTCGATGACGTGGCTCTCGCCCTCGTCGTCCTCCATGCTCAGGCTCAGCACGCGCGAGCGGCTCGCGTCGTCCATCACCTGCGCGTACTCCTCGCGCGTGATGCCGAGGCGTTTCACGACCTCGGCCTCGTCGGCCTCGCGACCGGTCTCGGTCTCGATCGCGCGGATCATCTCCATGACCTCGCGCAGGCGCCGGTAGACCGAGCGCGGCGTCCAGTCCGTGCGGCGCAACTCGTCGAGCATCGCGCCGCGGATGCGGATGCCCGCATACGCCTCGAAGCTCGTGTTGCGCGCAGGCACGTACTGCCGCGCGGCTTCGATCAGCCCGATCATGCCGGACTGGATCAGGTCGCCGACGTCCACGCTGCCCGGCAGCTTTCCCTTGAGATGCCAGGCGATGCGCTTGACCAGCGCGGCGTGCCGGTGCACCAGCTCGTCCGCGCCACCGCGCTGGACCTGCTGGTAGAGACCGGCACTGGGTGCAGTCACTGCTCGACCTCGGAGGCCTCGGCGCGCGTGCGGCGCTCGACGAAGAACTCGAGGTGGCCGCTGACGCCGGTGCCGCCGATCCACTTGTCGGTGGCCTGGGCGAGGTTCTTGAACGCGAGCGCCGAACGGCTCGCCGGATACGCGTCGACGACGGTCATCTGGCGGCGCACGGCACGCTGCAGGTAGTAGTCGTCGGGGATCGCGCCGCTGAAGTCGAGCGTCACGTCGAGGAAGCGGTCGGCCACGCGCACGATCTTGGTGAACAGGTCGCGGCCGTGCTGCAGCGTCGGCACGCGGTTGGCGATGATGCGGAAGCGCTGCACGCCGTACTCGCGGCTCAGCACCTTGATCAGCGCGTAGGCATCGGTGATCGAGGCCGGGTCGTCGCAGATCACGACGGCGACTTCCTGCGCGGCCGAGCAGAACATCGTCACGCTGTCGGCGATGCCGGCGGCGGTGTCGACGATGAGCGTGTCGAGCGGCTCGCCGTAGTCGCAGAACGCCCGGATCAGGCCGGCGTTCTCGGCCTGGCTGAGCTGCGCCATGCGGCGCGTGCCCGAGGTCGCCGGCACGATCTTGAGGCCGTGCGGGCCCTCGAGGATCAGGTCGTTGATCGAGCAGTCGCCGTTGAGCAGGTGGGCGAGGTTGTAGACCGGCTGCAGGCCGAGCATGACGTCGACGTTGGCGAGGCCGAGGTCGGCATCGAGCAGCATCGTGCGCTTGCCGGCGAGCGCCATCGCGGTGGCGAGGTTCACGCTCACGCTGGTCTTGCCGACGCCACCCTTGCCGCTCGCGACGGCGATGACTTTCACCGGCTTCTGGCGCGGGACGGGTTGTGCGAGTGCACTGGCCTGGTTCATGGCGGCAGGGGTGTCCATAGGCTTAGGCGAACGCCACGTTGCCGCGGCTGAAGCGGTCGGCCATGGCGAGTTCATCGGCGACCGCGGCGACGGTCGGGTTGGCGATGCGGCAGACCACGCGGCGCGCGTCGGCGACGGCGATGTCCTGCGGCACGCGCTGGCCATCGGTCGTGTAGTGCAGCGCCAATGCGTGGCGGATCAGGATCGACACGGCGGGGCCCAGCGTCGGCGTTTCGTCGAGCTTGGTCAACACGCAGCCCGACGGATCGAGGTCGGAGTAGGTGCGCAGGCTCTCCTCGAGCGCGGCGGCCTGGGTGTTCGCGGCAAGCACGAGCAGGCTGCGCACGCGCGTGACGTTGGCGCGCAGCGTGTCGAGCACCGAGACGAGGCGCTCGTCGCGATGGTTCATGCCCGGCGTGTCGATGAGCACGAGGCGGCGATCGGCGAGGTGCACGAGCAGCTTGGACAGCTCCGCACCGTTGCGCGCCGTATAGGCCTGCACACCGAGCAGGCGGCCGTACTGCAGCAGCTGGTCCTGCGCGCCGATGCGGTAGTCGTCGGTGCAGATCAGCGCGACCTGGTCACGGCCGTACTTCTCGGCATGGCGTGCGGCGAGCTTGGCGATCGTGGTGGTCTTGCCCGAACCGGTCGGACCGACCAGCGCGATCGCGCCGCCCTGGTCCGCAAAATCCTTGCCGCCGATCGTGAGGCGGCGCGAGAGCAGGCCCAGCGGCAGGTAGCGCGACTGGTCCGGGGTCATGTCGGCAGGCAGGTCCTCGACGATGTCGATCGCGACGTCGGGCTCGATGCCGAGACGGGTCATGTCGCGCAGCACCTGCGTGCGCAGCGGCTGGCGGCGGTCCATGTCGTTCCAGGCGAGGCTCGACAGCTGGGCCTCGAGCAGCTGGCGCAGCTGGCTGAGCTCGCGCTGCATGCGCTGGTAGGCAGGATCGTTGGCCGGGTTGACCGGCGTCGCGGGAGCGACGGCCGGGATCGGCGCGGCAGGCGTCGTCGCGACGACGACCGGCGCGGGAGCCGGTGCAGTCACCGGCGCAGGCGCCACGGCCTCGACAGGCGGCGTGACCGGAGCCGGACGCTGCGGCGCAGCCGCAACAGGTGCGACCTGCGTTGCGGGGGATTCGAAGGCGGGCGTCGCGGGAACATCGAAGCTCGCGCGGTTCGGCGCGGTGGCCTTGCGCGGCAACGTACTCTGCATGAGCAGGCGCGCCGCCTCGTCGGGGCTCGCGCGCAGCGACGCGGGCGACGGCGCCAGCGTGCTCGGCGCCTTCTGCGGCGCCTGTGCGTGCTGCTGCGTCGGTACCTGGCGGCGCACGACCTTCGCGGGTGCCGGCGCGGCGGCCTGCACGGGCGTGGACGGCAGCTCGGCGACGGCACCGGCGCGCATCTGGCCGACGGCTTCGCGCACGAGTGCTTCGTCGTAGTCGATCGCGGCGACGATCTCGTTCATGCCGTCGACGCGGCGCGAGGACAGGATGACCGCGTCGGGGCCCTGGTCGTCACGCACCATCTGCATCGCCTGGCGCATGTCGGCCGCCACGTAACGTTTGATCTTCATGCAACCTCCAACGGTCGCGTGTTCTGCTCAGTCATCGTCGTCACCGTCCCAGACTCGCGGCCAGGCGCACCTGGCGGTTGTCCGGCACCTCGTTGTACGCCAGCACGCGCAGGCCTGGTGCGGCCTGCTGCACGAACCTGGCCAGCCACGAACGCAGGCTCGGCGAGGTCAGCAGCACCGCCGGCTCGCCGGCCATCTCCTGCCGTCGCGTCGCGTCCGCCGCGCTCTTCTGCAGGCGTTCGGCCAGTCCGGGCTCGAGCGCGGCACCGGCCGGCGTCGCGCCCTGAAGCGACTGGAGCAATATCTGTTCCAAGTCAGGAGCGAGCGTGATCACGGGCAATTCCGCGCCGAAACCGCTGATGTCCTGCACGATCTGGCGGCCCAGCGCCACGCGCACGGCGGCCGTGAGGGTGTCGGGATCCTGACTCTGCGGCGCGCGCTCCGCCAAGGTTTCGACGATGCTGCGCATGTTGCGGATCGGTACGCGCTCGGCGAGCAGGTTCTGCAGCACCTTGACGACCACGCCGAGCGAGAGCCGCTTCGGCACGAGTTCCTCGACGAGCTTGGGCACGCTCTGGGCGAGGCGGTCGAGCAACTGCTGGACCTCCTCGTGGCCGATCAGCTCGTGGGCATGGGTCTGCAGCAGGTGGCTCAGGTGGGTCGCCGCGACCGTGGCCGGATCGACGACCGTGAAGCCGAGCGTCTGCGCGTGGTCGCGCGTGCCCGGCTCGATCCACAGCGCCTCGAGGCCGAACGCGGGATCGCGCGTCGGGATACCCATGACCGAACCGTGCACGTGGCCGGGATTGATCGCGAGCAGGCGGTCGGGATGCAGCTCGGCCTCGCCGACCGGCACGCCGAGCAGGGTGATGCGGTAGGCACTGGGCCCGAGGTCGAGGTTGTCGCGGATGTGCACCGGCGGCACGAGGAAGCCGAGGTCCTGCGAAAGCTTGCGCCGCACCGCCTTGATGCGGCCCATGAGCTCGCCGCCCTGGTTGCGGTCGACGAGCGTGATGAGGCGGTAGCCGACCTCGAGGCCGATGACGTCCACTGCGGCGACATCGTCCCAGCCGATCTCGGCCGATTCGCCACCGGGGGTGGATGCGAGCGCGGCCTTCGGCGAGGCGGCCTCGATGACCGCGGTCTCGCGGCGCTTGTTGAGCAGCCACGCCGCACCGAGGCAGATCGCGCCGAACAGCAGGAACGCCGCGTTCGGCATGCCCGGCACGAGGCCGATCATGATCAGCACGGCGCCGGTGACCGCGAGCGCCTTGGGCTGCGCGAACATCTGGCCGACCACCTGCTTGCCCATGTTGGTGGGCCGCGAGACGCGCGTGACGATGATCGCGGTGGCGATCGAGAGCAGGATCGCCGGGATCTGCGCGACCAGGCCGTCGCCGATCGCGAGCACGATGTAGGTCTTGGCCGCCACCGAGGCGGACAGGCCGTGCTGCAGCATGCCGATCGCGAAGCCGCCGACCATCGTCACGACGAGGATCAGGATGCCGGCGATCGCGTCGCCGCGCACGAACTTGCTGGCGCCGTCCATCGAGCCGTAGAAGTCCGCTTCCTCGCGCACTTCCTGGCGGCGCTCGCGCGCCTGCTCGGGATTGATGAGGCCGGCGTTGAGGTCGGCATCGATGGCCATCTGGCGGCCGGGCAGCGAATCGAGGGTGAAGCGCGCGGTGACTTCGGACACGCGCGTGGCGCCCTTGGTCACGACGACGAAGTTGATGATGGTGAGGATCGCGAACACGACGAGGCCGACCGCGAAGTTGCCGCCGATCACGAACTCGCCGAACGCCTCGATGACCTTGCCCGCAGCGCCGTGGCCCTGGTGGCCGTTCATGAGCACGACGCGCGTCGACGCCACGTTGAGCGCGAGGCGCAGCAGCGTGGCCATGAGGATGACGGTCGGGAACGCGCCGAACTCGAGCGGGCGCGCGACGTAGACGACCGCGAGCAGGATCACCAGCGACAGCGCGATGTTGAAGCTGAACAGCATGTCGAGCAGGAACGTCGGCAGCGGCACGACGAGCATCGACAGCGCGAGCAGCACCACGATCGGCGCGCCGAGGCCGCGTCGGCCGGCATCCTTGATCTGATCGAATACGGCGGTGGCGCTCGACACGTGGCGGATCCTTGGTTCAGTGGCGCGGCGGCGGATCCGACAGGGCGGGGTCCACCTCGGGGGTCGGCACGTCCGGCGTCGGCACGTTCGCGTCCAGCGCGGCCTGCTTGAGCTGATAGACGTAGGCCAGGACCTGCGCGACCGCCACGTACAGCGACGAGGGCACTTCCTGGCCGACCTCGGCGTTGTGATACAAGGCTCGTGCCAACGGCGCCGCGGTCAGCGTCGCGACCTTGTGGGTCTTCGCAAGTTCGCGAATATGAAGGGCAATATGGTCGACGCCCTTGGCCACGACGATCGGCGCGCGCATCTTCGCCTCGTCGTAGCGCAGCGCCACCGCGAAGTGCGTCGGATTCATGACGATCACATCCGCCTTGGGAACGTCGGCCATCATTCGGCTGCGCGCCATCTGGTGCTGGACCTGGCGCACGCGACTCTTGGTCTCGGGGCTGCCCTCGGCTTCCTTGTGTTCCTGGCGCACCTGTTCGCGCGTCATGCGCAGGTTCCTGGCGTGCTCGAACAGCTGCCACGGCGCGTCGACGAGGCCGATCAGCAGCAGGGCACCACCGAGCCACAGCGCGGCCTTGCCGGCGAGGCTGAAGGCGAGGCCGATGCCGTTCGAGGCGACCGTGTTGGCGCCGGCGAGGATCTCCGGCAATTCGGAGGCGACCAGGGCCATGCAGATGGCGCCGATGACGAGCACCTTGGCGATCGCCTTGGCCAGCTCGACGAGGCCGTTCCTCGAGAAGATGCGCCCGAAGCCCTTGAGCGGGTCGAGGCGCTCGCCCTTGAAGCTCATCGCCTTGGTGCTGAAGTTGAACCCGCCGAGCAGCACCGAGGAGCCGATCGCGGCGCCCGCCGTCACCAGCAGGATCGGCGCGAGCACGACCAGCGCCTGCATCGACAGGTCTGCGAGCGCGGTCGTCATCGCGTCCTCGGCGAGCAGTTCCGCGCGGCTGTGCGCGAGGCCGCCGTGCAGGATCGCGGTGACACCCTCGCCGAGCGGACCGCCCGCCATGAGGATCAGCGTGACGGCCGACAGCGTGACCGCCGCCGCGGCGAGATCGCGTGATCGCGGGACCTGGCCTTCCTCGCGTGCATCGCGGCGACGTTTTTCGGTGGCCTCTTCGGTTTGGCTTTCCTTGTCGGTCTCGTCGGACATCGGTCACGACCTCCCGAGCAGGTCGCGGATCGCGTCGAACGCGCCGTCCACGAGCGAGGAGAACGTCGGCGGCAGGCCGCCGAGGCTGAGCCAGATCATGACCAGGCCGACGATCAGCGTGACCGGGAAGCCGATCGCGAACATGTTCAGGGCCGGCGCGGCACGGCTCATCGCGCCGAAGCCGAGGTTGACCACGAGCAGCGCGATCATGACCGGCAGGGCGACGCGCACGGCGCCTGCGAACAGTTCCGAACCGAGTCCCGCGATCGCCCAGAACGTCTCGCGGCCGAGCACGAACACGCCGACCGGCAGCGCATCGAAGCTCTGCGCGAGCAGGCGGATCAGCTCGAGGTGGCCGTCCATGCCGAGGAACATGAGCGTGGCGAGGATCATGTAGAGCTGGCTCGTGACAGGCGTCGAGGTGCCGTTGGATGGATCGATCACGCTGCCGAAGCTCAGGCCCATGCTGATGCCGACGATCTCGCCACCGAACGCGACCGCCTCGAACAGTACGCGCAGGATGAAGCCGATCGTCGCGCCGATCGCGACCTGCTGGATCAGGATGCCGGCACCGGCGAGGCTCAGCGGCTCGACGTCGGAAACGCCGGGCGCGGCCGGCATCATGACGATGCTGAACAGCACGATGAGGCCGACGCGCACGCGACGCGGGATCGTGTTGGAGCTCAGCACGGGCGCGACGAGGAACAGCCCGCTGACGCGCGCGAGCGGCCACATCGCGGCGGCGACCCACTCGGCGACGCGGGACAGGTCGAGCTCCACGGTGCCTAGCCGACGAGGTTGGGCAGGTCGGCGAACAGCGCGCGCGTGTAGTCGATCATCGTGCGCAGCATCCACGGACCGCCCGCGGTGATCACGAGCGCGAGCGCGATGAGCTTCGGGATGAAGCTCAACGTCATCTCGTTGATCTGCGTGGCCGCCTGCAGCATGCCGACCACGAGGCCGACCACGAGCACGGCGAGCAGCAGCGGCGCGGCCACGATCAGCGTCGTGTAGAGCGCGTGCTGGCCGACCGCGATGACGCTTTCGGGAGTCATCGGCGCGGGCTCCGGGCAAGGGCCGGCGCGGGCCGGCGCGGTGCGTCCACGGTGGCGCGCGGCGCGGTGGCCGGCACGGCGAAGCGGAACGCGAACGGGGTGGCGAGGAAGGCGTTCATCGTCGTCGCCTACAGCACGAAGCTGCTCGCGAGCGTGCCGATCAGCAGCGCCCAGCCGTCGACGAGCACGAACAGCATGACCTTGAACGGCAGCGACACGATCATGGGCGACAGCATCATCATGCCCATCGACATGAGCACGCTGGCCACGATGAGGTCGATGATCACGAACGGGATGTAGATCAGGAAGCCCATCTGGAAGGCGGTCTTGAGTTCGCTGACCGCGAACGCCGAGACGACGACCGGGAACGGTACCGCGTCGCGGTCGCCGTAGCCGGGCACGCGCGCGATCTGCGCGAACAGCTTCAGGTCGGATTCGCGCGTCTGGTCGAGCATGAAGTCGCGCATCGGCTTGATCGCCGCGGGCAGCGCCTGCTCGGCGCTCATCTGGCCTGCCATGTACGGCTTGACGCCGGCGTCGTAGGCCTTGGTCAGCACGGGCGCCATGATGAACGCCGTCAGGAACAGCGCGAGGCCGAGCAGTACCTGGTTCGGCGGGCTCTGCGTGGTGCCGAGCGCCTGGCGCATGAAGCCGAGCACGATGATGATGCGCGTGAACGAGGTGGTCAGCAGCAGGATCGCCGGCAGCAGGGTCAGCGCCGTCATCGCGGCGAGAATCTGCAGGCTCAGGCTCCAGGTCTGCGTGCCGCCGGCCCCCTGGGTGACGGTCAAAGCGGGCAATGCCGGCAGCGCGATCGGATCCGCGGCGGCCGCCATGGCGGGAACGAGTGCGACGAGGCCGGCCGAAGCGGCGGCGAGGCGACGCGCGCTCACGAGGCGCGCCCCTGGCGCAGGCCCGCGAGCAGCTGCGCGAAGCCGCGCGGTGCGTCGCCGGCGGCGACGACGGGCTTCGGTTCGGGCAGCGGCGTCTCGAGCACGTGCAGCGTGCGCACGCTGCCCGGCGCGATGCCGACGACGAGCTGCTGGCCGCCGATCTCGATCAGCGCGACGCGCTCCTTGGTGCCCACCGCGATCGTCTCGAGGCAGCGCAGACGCTTGCCGCGCGCGCCGCTCACGCCCTGCAGGCGACGCGCGAGCCAGCCCGCGGCGAAGATCGAGGCGACCACGATGGCGAGGCTGCCGAGCACGCGCAGCAGCGCGGTCGCGCCGTCGGGCGGAGCCGTGACGGTCTCGGCCGCGTGCGCGGCGAGCGGGGCCGCGAACAGCGCGGCGCTGGCGAGGAAGGTCTTCATCATTCCGCTCAGCGCAGCTTGCGCACGCGCTCGGCGGGGCTGATGACGTCGGTCAGGCGGATGCCGAACTTGTCGTTGACGACCACGACTTCGCCGTGCGCGACGAGCGTGCCGTTGACGAACACGTCGAGCGGCTCGCCGGCGGCGCGATCGAGCTCGACGACCGAGCCCTGGTTGAGCTGCAGCAGGTTGCGGATGCTGATGCGCGTGCGGCCGACTTCCATCGCGAGCGTGACCGGCACGTCGAGGATGACGTCGAGGTTGACCTCGGCGCCCTTCTGGTCGCCGCCGAGCTCGTCGAACTGCGCCTTGGCGTAATCGTCGCGGGCGCGCGCGGCCGGGTCGGGGGTGTCGTTCATGGTGCCGTGTCCTTGGGGGCTTCAGGGGTGGCGCGTTCGGGGCGGCGCAGCGGGTCGGCGAGGCGCACGGCGTTGTTGCCGGACGAGGTGCCGAAACGGCCGCGGTAGATGGGGATCTCCTCGGCGGTGACGGTCACGCGCTCGGGCAGGTCGATCGGGATCACGTCGCCGCGGCGCAGGCGCAGGAAGTCGCCGATGCGGATGCGCGTCTGGATCAGCGTCGCGCCGAGTTCGATCTCGGCATCGAGCACGTCCTCGCGCAGGCTGCGGCTCCAGCGCTCGTCCTTCTCGACGCGGTCGCTCTGCATGCCGGCATCGAGCGTGTCGCGGATCGGCTCGATCATCGAGTACGGATAGGCCACGTGAAGGTCGGCGGCGCCGCCGTCGAGGCCGATCTGGAAGCGCGAGACGAGCACCGTCTCGGTCGGATTGACGATGTTGGCGAACTGCGGGTTGATCTCGGAGTTGACGTACTCCCAGGTCAGCGCCATGACCGACGACCAGGCCTCGGTCATCGCCGCGAACGTCTCGCGCAGGATGATGTGGATCAGGCGCGTCTCGGTCGGCGTGAAGTCGCGACCCTCGATGCGTGCCTGGAAGCGGTTGCCGCCGAAGAAGTTCTCGACGAGGTTGAACACCAGCGCCGACTCGAGCGCCACCAGCGCGGTGCCGCGCAGCGGGTGCACGTTGACGAAGTTCATGCTCGTCGGCACGCCGAGGCCGTGCACGTAGTCGGAGTAGCGCTCCTGCTTGACGCCGCTCGAGGTGACCTCGCAATTGCGGCGCAGCAGGCCGAACAGGGCGCTGCGCAGGCCGCGCGCGAAGCGCTCGTTGATCATTTCCAGGGTCGGCAGGCGGCCGCGCACGACGCGGTCCTGGCGCGAGAAGTCGAACTGGCGCACCTCGCCCGGCGCGGCCGGGCCGGCGGCGTCGAGGTCGCCGTCCTCGACACTGTCGAGCAGTGCGTCGACCTCGTCCTTGGAGAGGATCTTGTCGGTGCTCATGTCACTGCATCACGAACGCGGTGAAGTAGACGGCTTCGATGCCGGGACGGCCGAGCTGGCCCGAGACGATGCGCTGCACCTCGGCGAGCGCATCGGTGCGCAGCTTGTCCTTGCCTTCGCGTGCGATGAGTTCGTTCGCATCCTGGCCGCTGAACAGCAGGATCAGCGCATCGCGCACGGCCGGCTCGTTGGCCTTGGCGGCATCGAGCGCGGCCTGCTCGTGCGCCATGAGCTGCACGCCGATCTGCAGGAAACGCATCGAGCCCTGATCCTTGAAGTTCACGACGAAGGCGGGATCGAGGGCGAGGTAGAGCGGATCCTTGGCCTTGACCACGGCCGGTGCGGCGGCGGCCTCGGGATGCTCGGCCTCCGCGGCGGCGTGCTTGCGCTGCTGCATGACCAGCCAGCCGATCGCACCGAGCGCACCGACGAGCAGGACGACGAGGATGATGATGAGCATCTTGCCGCCGCTCTTGGCCTGCCTGGGTTCCTTCTTTGCCGCCATGATCGCCTCGCGAGGTTTGCCTGCCCTCGTGAGAGCAAGTCGCGTGCCATTCGCGAAACGCCTCGAAAGGCCATGCCGATCAACAGCATGGTGAAAAGCAGTCGGCGCGGTGCCAATTTCTTGACTGGCCCTGGCGGCGGTATCACCACGTCGCTGTGGAGGCGCCGGCCTTCCGTCGGCGCGACCTGTCGCGAGGCGATTTCAGGTGATCGTGGCAAGCCGGCCACGCCGATGCGGCGACGCCACGGCCACGGCGTCGGTCGGCACTGCTGTCCGGGGAACGTTCGAGGCGACAGCTCGAAAACGTTGTCGCGTCGGGCTTCCGGCAATGAAATGCCGGGATGCCGACTCGTTCTCGCGGCAGACGCACGCGGCGCGATCCTTATCCCTTCTCCCTCCGGGAGAAGGTGGCCCGCAGGGCCGGATGAGGGTTCGGGATGGCGACGATGATCGGATGGGGTCTCGATCCCGCACCCTCTCCCCAACCCCTCTCCCGGAGGGCGAGGGGCTCAAGCGCAACGCCACTGCGGGAGGACGCGTCGAGCCCGTGAAGTCGCACGACGCCGAGCGCCGGGAACCACTACGCGACAGCTCCGCTGACGGGGCGACGCGATGTGCGACTTTTCCCCGGACAGCAGTGCGTCGGTCGGCGAGCCCCTGGCGGACGGCTTCAGGCGAAGTCGTCGAGCAGCCCGAGCGGTGCGGCGCGTGCCCGCGGCACGGAGACCCCATCGCTGTCGACGCCGGCCGCGTCATGCGACGCGGCGCCGAAGCGCACCTCGGCCGCGGCGTGACGGCCGTCGCGCTGCTGCGCGTTGGCCTGCGCCTGGGCCTGCCCCTGGTCGACGCTGGAGTGGCCGAGCGAGAGGCCCTGGTGCTCGAGCATGCGCTCCAGACGCGGCAGCGCGTCCTGCACGAGCATCGCGGTGATCGGGTGCTGGATCGCGAAGCGCACGTCGACGCGTTCGCCGTCGAGGCGCACGCTGACCTCGATCGGGCCGAGCTGGCGGCCCTCGATCTGCAGGCGCGCTTCCTTGAGATCGCCGGTCGCGAGCAGCATCGTGTGCTTGGCTAGGGCCTGACTCCAGGCCTCGACATCGGCAACCGGCGAGGGATCGACGACCGCGGCAGCAGGTGCCGCACCGCGCAGGGCGGGCCCGGCGACGCTGATCCAGCTGCCCTGCGACGGCGCGGGCGCTTCCGGCGCTGCCGCGCCGCGCAGCGCGATACCGAAACCGTCGTCGGCCTTGCCGAGCGCGATGCGTGTGTCCAGCGGCGCGTCGCCGGGGGTGCGCACGGCGACGGGCGTCGTGGTCGTCGCGGCCTCGCGTGTCGCGGATGCGCCACGGCGTGCCACGGACAAGGTCTGTGTGGGAGGTGCTGCATCGATCGCGTCGGCGAGCGCGGCAAGGTCGACTGCCGTCATCCTCGACGACGCGGCATCGACCGACGCCGGCGGCGGAGTCGGCACCGGGGCCGTCGCGAACGAGAAGCGCGGCGGACGAGGCGCGACCGGCAGCGTCGGTGCATCGAAACGTCGCTGCTTGCGCGTGCCGTCGCGATCGTCGACACGCTCGGAGATCGCGAGCCGTCCCGCCACGGGATCCGGCTCGACCGCATCGGTGGATGCGGATGCAGCCGCCTGGAGGGGGACGCGGGCGTTGCGCGAATCGCCCGACACCGGTTCGACGGCGATCGCACGCGACTGCGCAAGCCACGGCAGCAGGACGGCAGGAGCCGTCGCGTCCGCGGGCACGTCGTCTTCGTAGTCGATTTCGAGCGCGGGTGGGTCGCGCGTGTCGTCCTCGCGCAGGTCGACAGGCGCGCCGTCCGCGTCGTCGACGGGCTCGGTACGGCCGCCGAGGAGACCGGCGAGCGCGCCACCGAATGCCGCGGGGGCGTCGTGTGCGGCGGCGGCCGTCGCCTTGGCCGGTGAAGCCGGTGCGCTGCGCGTGATCGCGTCCATCAAGGTCGTGTCCATCAGGTCGGCATGCCGTTCGTGGATGTCATCGGTCGTGCTCGTCGCGGGCGGCGTCGCGCGCCGCGCGTTGCAGCGCGCGTTCGTCGGCTTCGCCCTGGTCGTGGCGGTCCTCGACGCGGCGCTGCTCGTCGGTCAGGCGCTGCACGACGTTGTCGAGTGCCTTGGACTGGGCCTGAACCTGCAGGAAGCGCTTGCGCTCCTCCTCGAGCAGGCGTTTTTGCCGCGCGATCTGCGCGTGCTGGAACGTGATCGCCTCGTTGATGCGGTCGAGGAAACGGCGTCGGTTGACGAGCGCGGCGACGTTGGTCGCGGCGGGTTCGGCATCGAGGTATTCGGCGCGGAAGCGCTCGAGCTCGGCGAGCTGCGCCTCCTCGCCTTCGACGCCGCGCATGCGCTCGGCGAGCTTGCGCGTGGCCTCGTCGGTGCGGTCGCCGGCGAGATCGGCGAGCTGGGTCATGCGTCCGACGCGCGTCACGCGGCGACCCTCCTCGCGCCGAGCATCGAGTCGAGCTCGCGCACGGAATCGGCGTAGGCGTTGGGCGTGCGCACGTCCTGCTGCATGAACGCCGAGACCTCGGGCCAGCGCGCGATCGCCTCGTCGACGCGCGGGTCGCTGCCCTTCTGGTAGGCGCCGACGCTGATGAGGTCGCGGTTCTGGCGGTAGCTCGAGTAGAGCTGGCGGAAGCGTCGCGACGCCGCGAGCTGCTCGGGCGTGACGACGGCCGGCATGACGCGGCTGATCGAGGCGTCGACGTCGATCGCGGGGTACTGGCCACCTTCGGCGAGTTCGCGCGACAGCACGATGTGGCCGTCGAGGATCGCGCGCGCGGCGTCGGCGATCGGATCGTGGCGGTAATCGTCGCCTTCGGTGAGCACGGTGTAGAACGCGGTGATCGAGCCGCGGCCGCTGGCGTCGTTGCCGGCGCGCTCGACCAGCGCGGGCAGCTTCGCGAATACCGACGGCGGATAGCCCTTGGTCGCGGGCGGCTCGCCGATCGCGAGCGAGATCTCGCGCTGCGCCTGCGCGAAGCGCGTCAGCGAATCCATGAGCAGCAGCACCTTGAGGCCGCGGTCGCGGAAATGCTCGGCGATCGTCGTGGCCAGCCAAGCGCCGCGCAGGCGCATGAGCGGCGGCGCGTCGGCCGGTGCGGCGACCACGGCGGCGCGCTGCATGCCCTCGGGACCGAGGATCTCCTGCACGAATTCCTTCACTTCGCGGCCGCGCTCGCCGATCAGGCCGACCACGATCACGTCGGCATCGGTGAAGCGCGTCATCATGCCGAGCAGCGTGCTCTTGCCGACGCCGCTGCCCGCGAACAGGCCCATGCGCTGGCCGCGACCGACCGTGAGCAGCGCATTGATCGAGCGCACGCCGACATCGAGCGGCTCGTGGATCGGATGGCGCAGCATCGGATTGATCGGGTTGCCGGTCAGGCGCGCGCGGCCGTCGCACTGCAGCGGACCCTTGCCGTCGAGCGGACGTCCCGCGGCGTCGATGACGCGGCCGAGCATGGCCGTGCCGACCGGCACCTCGGAGACGGTCTCGTAGGGACGCACGCGTGCGTTCGGCAACAGGCCGTGCATCTCGCCCGCCGGCATCAGGAACAGTTTCTCTCCCGAGAAGCCGACCACCTCGGTGTCGATGCGCGAGCCGTCGGCGTTGAGCACGAGGCAGCGGCCTCCGAGCGGTGCCTCGCAGCCGACCGCCTCGAGGGTCAGGCCGATCACGCGGCGCAGCGTGCCGTCGGCGACCAGCGGTTTCTCGGGACCCAGCTGCGCGCGCTGCGTCGCGAGCGCGGCGGCCCAGCGCGCGTGGCTTCGCGCCTTGCGGGCGGCCAGCATAATCACGCAGCCTCCGGCGGTGCCGCGGCGTCGCGGCCGAGCACCTCGTCGAGCACGGTCGCGATGCGTGTCTCGACGCTCGCGTCGATCTGGGTCGCCTCGGCCTGCACGAGGCAGCCGCCGCGCGAGAGTTTCGGGTCTTCGAGAATCTCCCAGGCGTGCCCACCCTCGCCCGGCGCGAGGTGCTCGCGCACGAGCGCGGCATCGCCGGGCTGCAGGCGGATGCGCACCTGGCGCGCGTAGGCGGGCAACGCGGCGAGCGCGCTGCGCACGGCGTCGAGGATGCGCTCGGGCGACGTGGCCAGCTCGTGGCGCGCGATTCGCTCGGCGGCGATCGCGGCGAGCTGCACGAGTTCGTGCTCGACCGTCGCGTCGAGCGCCTCGAGCGGCGCCTGCAGCGCGGCGACGATCGCGTCGATGCGGCGCACCTGCTCCGCGAGTTCGGCCGTCGCGGCACGACGGCCCTCGTCGAGGCCGCGCGCGTAGCCTTCGTCGCGCGCGCGCTGCTCGGTCTCCTCGAGCTGGCGCAGCGTGCGCGGATGCCAGGCGCCGCCTTCCGCAAGCGGCTCCTCGGCGACGTCGGGCACGGACCAGACCTGCGCATCGCCGGCCTGTTCGCGTGGCAGCACGGAGACGCTGGCGGGCATCGTCCTGGCTCCCGGGGCATTCCTGGAGGGGTCAGACATACTCTTCCCCACCCGAACCGAGGCTGATCTGGCCCTGCTCGGCGAGGCGGCGTGCGACGGTCAGGATTTCCTTCTGTGCCGCATCGACTTCGCTCAGGCGTACCGGACCCTTCACCTCGAGGTCGTCGCGCAGCATGTCGGCGGCGCGCTTGGACATGTTCGAGAACACCTTCTCGCGCACGCCCTGGTCACAGCCCTTGAGCGCGATGACGAGGCGGTCGGTGGACACTTCGCGCAGCAGCGCCTGCATGCCACGGTCGTCGACGCCGATGAGGTCGTCGAACACGAACATGAGTTCCTGGATGCGCTGGCCGAGCTCGCCGTCGAGCGCGACGATCGATTCGAGGATCTTGGTGTCCTTGCCCGAGTCGAGCTGGTTGAGGATCTGCGCGGCGGCCTTGATGCCGCCGACCGACGAGGTCGAGAACGACGACTGGCCGCCCGCGAAGCGGCGTTCCATGATCTGGTCGAGCTCGTGCAGCGCGCTCGGCTGCACGCCGTCGAGCGTGGCGATGCGCATGATCACGTCGTGGCGGATCGCGTCGGGCAGGAAGTTCAGCACCTCGGCGGCCTGGTCGGTGTCGAGGTGCGCCATCACGATCGCGACGATCTGCGGATGCTCGCCGCCGATCATCTCGGCGATCGAGCGGCCCTCCATCCACTTGAGCGCCTCGAGGCCCTTGGAGTCGCGACCGAGCTTGATGCGGTCGAGGATGCGTGCGGCCTTGTCCTCGCCGAGCGCGGTGATGAGCATGCGCCGCACGTACTCCTCGGTGCCGACGCCGAGCGCGGTCTCGCGCTCCAGCGCGGCCGTGAACGTGTCGAGCACGTTGTCGGCCTGCGAGCGCGAGATGCTGCCGAGCGAGGTCATCGCCGAGCCGATCGCCTGCACGTCGCGCGCGCTCATGTGCTTGAGCACCTCGGCCGCTTCCTTCTCGCCGAGCGAGAGCAGCAGCACCGAGGCGCGCTGGGCACCGGTCAGCTTGGCGTCGGGCGCGCCCGGATCAGCCATCGTTGCTCACCCAGCTCTTGACGATCTGCGCGACCTGCTTGGGATCCTGGCCGGCGACACGCTTGGCGAGCATGATCTTCTGCTCGATGTCGAGCGGCGGATTGCCGTTGCCGTTCGCGGCGAGCGTGCCGGGCATGCCGCCGCCATTGGCGACCTGCACCTTGCTCGACAGGATCAGGTTGTCGGGAGCGACGTCGCCGGGCAGGCCCGCCATGCGCGGGTCCATGCCGATCGGCGCGAGTTCGTTCGAACGCTTCGGCTGCGGCGGCACGAGGTTGCGGAACAACGGGCGCACCACCGCGAACACGAGCAGCAGCACGAGCAGCACGCCGAGGCCCTGCTTGAACACCTCGCGCAGCATCGGCTGCTCCCACAGCGGCACGGCGATCGGCTCGATCGGCGCATCGACCTGGAACGGCGCGTTGACGACGCTGACCGTGTCGCCGCGCGTGGCATCGAAGCCGACCGCGTTCTTGACGAGTTCGGTCATGCGCGTGACCTCGTCCTCGGTCAACGGCGTGCTGGTCGGCTTGCCTTCGGCGTCGAGGCCGGCCTTGTTGTCGAGCGCGACGGCGACGCTGAGGCGGCGCACGTTGCCGACCGGCTCGCGCGTGTGGCTGATCGTGCGGTCGATCTCGAAGTTGCGCGTCGCGCTCGAGCTGACTTCGGTCGTGGTCTGGTCCTGCGCGGTCGAGGCACCGCCCGCGTTCGGTGTCGCGGCCGAGGCCTGTGCCGGCGTGTTGGGCGGC
This sequence comes from Dokdonella aquatica, assembly GCF_051987395.1. Lineage (NCBI taxonomy): Bacteria > Pseudomonadati > Pseudomonadota > Gammaproteobacteria > Lysobacterales > Rhodanobacteraceae > Dokdonella > Dokdonella aquatica. The sequence goes on from NZ_CP197094.1 coordinate 1,229,299, forward strand.
TGGTTGCTGAGCGCCCCGGGCACGCCGCCCTGGTTGTTCGGATTGCCGTCGATGCGGCGCTCGCTCGCGGTCTGCTCGCTGCGCACCGAGGTCTTGGCGGGGTCGTAGCTCTCGCTGGTCTTCTCGGTCTCGGTGAAGTCGAGCTGGGCGACGACCTGCGCGCGCACGCGGCCGGCGCCGACGAGCGGCGTCAGCAGTTCCTCGACGCGCCCCGCGTAGGCGGTCTCGATCTGGCGGATCAGGCGGAAGCGCGTGTCGTTGACGGCCTCGAGGCTGCCCGGATCCGACACCGTCAGCAGCGCGCCCTTCTGGTCGACCACCGACACCTGCGAGGCGTCGAGGTCAGGCACGCTGGCCGCGACGAGGTGCACGATCGCGCCGACCTGCGTGTTGTCGAGCGTGCGGCCCGGGTACAGCGACACCATGACCGACGCGCTCGGGCGGCCGCGGTCGCGGATGAAGGCCGAGGACTTCGGCAGCGCGAGGTGCACGCGCGCCGACTTGATCGACTGCAGGCTCGAGATCGTCGAGGAGAGGTCGTTCTCGAGCTGCTGCTGGTAGCGCGTGCGCTCGGCGAGTTCGCTCAGGCCGAACGGACTCGCGGCATCGCCGGCAACACCGAGGCCCGACGACGACGATCCGCTGCCGCCGCCGCGCGGCAGGCCTTGCGCGGCGAGGCGCAGGCGCGTCGCATTGACCTCGGAGGCCGGCACGAAGATCGAGGTGCCGCCGGCGCCGAGTTCGTACCTCGTGTTCGCGGTCTGCAGTGCCTGCACGACCTGCGCGGCATCGCGCTCGTCGAGGCCAGCGTAGAGCTGCGCATACGTCGGTGCGCGCGACCACAGCACGATCGCCACGCCGATCGCGACCGCGGCGGCGATGCCGACCAGCAGCAGGGCCTGGCGCGCACCGGGGATGCGGGCGATGTCGAAGCGCTGCGGCGGCGGGTTGGCGACCGGAAGCGAAGTGGAATCGGGAGGGACGCTCATCTAGGTCAGACCTGCATGTTCATGACGTCGCGGTACGCTTCGACCAGCTTGTTGCGTACCTCGTTGACCGCACGGAACGACAGGTCGGCCTTCTGCAGCGCGACCATGACGGTGCCGATGTCGGCATTCGGATCGCCGCGTTCGAACTGCGCGGCGAGGCCGCGCGCGTGCTGCTGGGTCTCGTTGACGCCCTGCAGCGACTGCTTGAGCACGGCACCGAAATCGCTGGTCGTGCCCGTCGGTGCAGGCGTGGCGGCCGGCGTGCGCAGCACCGACTGCGCCTGCGCGCTCATCGCGCGCATCTGCTGGAGGAGACCGGAAACGTCGACCGGATTCATGGCGTGGCTTGCCCCGCGCCGGTGCGATGCCGGCTTCGCGCGAGGTCTTACAAGGTTTGTGCCATGGCATGACCGCTTTCCGGTTCAACGACTTGCATCGAGCGAGCGAGCCGATGTCAAGAAGTCGACACCGCCCGACTCTGCCCTGCGCCATCGCGTTGGCGGTGGCACGGCACCGCCACGCCGGTCCTTCGCGATGCCTGGCAGGACACCCGGCGAGGCGCAGAACGGGACCGCTTCGCCACGTCGCCACGGTGCGCCGTGGCGGATCTTCGCGCCACCCGGTGTCTTCCCGTAGCTGCCCACGCCGTCACGCCACATCGGGCGCGAGCCTTTGTACACTCGGACCCTCCTCTGGAACGACGCTTGCACGAAGGATGATCGTGAAGCCCTCCGATCCGCCGACGCGACCTTACCCTCTGCCACCGGACGAAACCGCCCGCCTGCGTCGCCTCCGCGACCTGCGCGTGCTCGACACGCCTTCGGAACCGCTGTTCGATGCGCTCGCGCAGGCGGCGGCCGAACTCGTCGGCACGCCGATGGCACTGGTCAGCCTCATCGACGAGCACCGCCAGTGGTTCAAGGCCAACGTCGGCCTGCCCGATGCGACCGAGACGCCACGCGACCTCGCGTTCTGCACGCACGCCATCCTCGACGACGCGCTCATGGAAGTGCCCGACGCGCGTGACGACGTACGTTTCGCCGACAACCCGTTCGTCACGGGCGAGGCGAACATCCGCTTCTACGCGGGCGCGCCGATCACGTTGCGCGACGGCCTGCGCATGGGCTCGCTGTGCGTGGTCGACAACCAGCCGCGCCAGCTCAACGACATGCAGCGCCGCGTGCTCTCGCAGCTCGCGCGCGCGGTCGCCGAAGCGCTCGACCAGCGCCTGCTCGCCGTGCAGCGCGAGGCCGCGATGAAGCGCCAAGCCGAGGCCGAGCGCCTGCGCCTGCTCGATCAGGACCGCCTGCACCAGATCATCGAGTCGATGCAGGCCGGCACCTGGGAGTGGGATGCGCGCGACGGCCGCCTCCACGTCAACGAGCGCTGGGCCGAGATCATCGGCTTCACGCTCGAGGAGCTCGGCGAGCTGCACGTGGAGTTCTGGGCCGGGCGCGCCGATCCCGAGGACTGGTCGCGCGCGGTCGAGGAACTCGAGCCGCACATCCGCGGCGAGGCCGATTACTACGCGACGCAGATGCGCCTGCGCCACAAGGATGGCCGCTGGATCTGGGTCAGCAGCCAGGGGCGCATCGTGCAGCGCTTCCCCGACGGCAAGCCGCAGCTCATGTACGGCACGATGCTCGACATCTCGACGGCCAAGGAAGCCGAGCGTCGCCTGCGTGCGAGCGAGGCCCTGCTCGATCGCACGGGCCGTCTCGCCGGCGTCGGCGGCTGGGAAGTCGACCTCGCCAGCGGCGAGATCGTCTGGTCCGACGAGACCTGCCGCATCCACGGCCTGCCGCCGGGCTTCCGGCCGACGCTCGACGAAGGACTTTCCTACTATCCACCCGAAGTGCGACCGCGCGTCAGCGAAGCGATCGAGAAGGCGATCGCCGACGGCTCGGGCTGGGATCTCGAACTGCCCTTCATCACCGCCGACGGACGCTCGATCACGGTGCGCACGCTCGGCACGGTCGAATACGACGGTGGCCGCCCGCGCTGGCTCGTCGGCGCGTTCCAGGACACCACGCTGCGCAAACGCGCGACCCAGGCGCTCGAGGTCAGCGAGCGGCGCTTCCGCAAGCTGTTCGAGTTCAGCCTGGGCCTGATCTGCACGCACGATCTCGAGGGCACGATCCTGTCGGTCAACCCGGCCGCCGCGGCGTCGCTCGGCTACAGCGTCGCCGAACTGCTCGGCTGCCCGCTCGCCGACATCATGCCCGAGTCGTTCCGCCCGCGCCTGCCGAACTACCTGTCGCGCATCATCACGAACGGCTCGGCGACGGGCCTCATGCACCTCGTCACCAAGGATGGCCGCCAGCGCATCTGGGAATACCACAACACGCTCGACACCGAGGACGAGGATCCGTACATCCTGGCCCACGCGCAGGACGTCACCGAGCGCCATCTGCACGAGCGCTCGCTGCACGAGGCGAGCATCCGCGACGCGCTGACCGGACTGTTCAACCGCCGCCACCTCGCCGAGATCGCCACGACGATGGCCGAAGGCGACGTCTGGGGCTGCGTGGCGGTCGACCTGCGCCACTTCAAGGCCGTCAACGACACCCAAGGCCATCAGCGCGGCGACGAGGTGCTGGTCGAGATGGGACGTTTCCTGACCCGCCACGTGCGGCCCGACGACGTCGTCATCCGACTCGGCGGCGACGAGTTCCTGCTGCTGCTGCGCGGTGCCGAGGAACGCGCGACCCAGCGCGTCTGCGAACGCATCCGCGCCGACGCGGAGCAGGCGCCGATCGGGTTCACGCTCGGCTCGGCGATCCGCCGTGAAGGCGTACCGCTCGAGGTCGCGATGGCCGAAGCCGACGCGCAGCTCTATGCGGCGCGCGCGGAGGATGCGGCCACGCGGTGAACGTGATGAGGCGATGTCGTCTGACATGATGTTGCATTGCGGCGGGAATTATTCCCGATAGATCGCAAGAATCCCCTCGTGCCGCCGCGCAACGTGCGGCTCGCCTGCTTCCGAGGGGAATGCGATGGATCCCGCCACGCGCCGCGGCCGCCCCGCGATCGCGCGCCTGCAATGTCATGCCGTCCACGGATGGCGCGCGGCCGTGCTCGCGCTGGCGTTGCCGCTCGGCGGCTGCATGACGGTGCCACCGCGACCGCTCGACCCCGTCGCGATGCACGAGGCCTTCGCGACTCGACGCCTCGACGATCCCGCACTCGCGGCACGCGTTGCCGAGGCGTTCCCGCAGCTTCCGGAGTCGGCGCCACGCTGGGACCGCGCGCGCCTCGTCGCGACCGCGTGGCTGCTCGATCCCGGACTCGCCGCGGCACGCGCGGACGTCGCCGCCGCGATCGCCGCACGCGGCGAAGCCGGCCTGCGTGACCCCTCGACGCTCGCGCTCGACATCGAACACGCGCGACGCGAACGCTCACCGTGGCTGTACGGACTTGGCCTCGAGTGGCCGCTCGGTGGTGCGACGCGGCGCCGGCTCGCGCGCGAGGCAGGCGACCTCGACATCGCCGCGGCTCGCGCACGCCTGCTCGGCGAGGCCTGGCGCGTGCGCGCTCGCGTCGTCGCCGCCCTTTCCGCGGACATCGCCGCGCAGCACGATGTCGAGGTCCACGAGTCGCTCGTCGACGTGCAGCGCGCACGTGCAGCACTCGCCGCACGCCGCGTCGCCGCGGGCGAAGACGCGTCTTCCGATGCCTTGCCTGCGCGCGAGGCCGCGCTCGCCGCGGAAGCCGCGCTCGGCGAGGTACGCATGTCACGCGTTCGCGCGCGCGGCGAGCTCGCCGCCGCGATCGGCATGCCCGTCGACGCGCTCGTGGTGCTCGATCCCGTCGCGACCACATGGGCGGATTGGGGCTCGCCCGCAGCGTTCGACGACGTCGGCCTCGACGCCGAACGCGAACGTGCACTGCTCGCGCGATCCGACATGGCCGAAGCGATCCAGGCCTACGCGCTGGCCGAGAACGCGCTCCAGCAGGCGGTCGCCGACCAGTTCCCGCGGTTCACCGTCTCGCCCGGATACGCTTGGGACCACGGCATCGCCAAGCTGCCGCTCGGCGTCGACGTGACGCTTCCACAACCACGACGCGACCGCGCGCGCATCGCGCGACTCGAGGCCGAACGCGAGCGCGCGGGGCAGTCCCTGATCGGCACGCAGGCCGGCGTCCACGCCGCGATCGACATCGCGCGCGGCGCCGAACGCGCCGCGCGCGACAACCTCGATGCGGCGCGGCGTCGCCACGATGCGATACGCGTCGACGGCGAACGGCATGCGCGTGCGCTGCACCTCGGCGCGATCGATCGTGCCGAGGTGCTCGCCGTCGACGTGCTCGCCGCCGAGGCCGCGCGCGATGTCGTGACGGCGCAGCGCGCACTGCAGTACGCACGGCTCGCGCTCGAGGACGCCGTGCACGTCCCGCTTTCGGGGCCCGAGCGCGGGCTCGCATGGCCGATCGATCCGGAGGAACCGCGATGAGGCGACCACGAACCGCCTGCAGCCTGCTCGTGGCGTCGATCCTGCTCGCGGCGTCGCCGTGGGCACTCGCCGTCGACGACGATGATGACGACGCCGGCGAGGCCGCGCTGGTACTCGAGGCGTCGCAGCGCGAGGCCATCGGACTGCGCGTCGCACGGCCCGTCGCCGTGACCGCACCGAACGTGCTGGCCACCTCGGCACGCGTCCTCGACGCGACCGACATCCTCGCCGCCGCGGGCGAGGCCGAGGCCGCCAGTGCCGGTGAACGCGTCGCCTCCGAGGAACTCGCACGCGTACGCGCGCTGCATGCCGACGGCGCGGCAGCCTCGCGTCGCGTCGTCGATGCCGCGGTCGTCGAGCAGGCTCGCCAGAAGGCGGCCCGTGACGTCGCGGAGCGTCGCCTCGCGCAGCTCGCCGGCTTCCACGCATCGACGGCGGCGCGCGACCGCGACGCGACGCTCGAGGCACTGCGCAGTGGCACGCTCGTGTTGCTGCGCGCGGAAGTCACGGGTCGCGAAAGCCTCGCCGGTGTGCCGCGTGCTGCACGCGTGTCGATCGACGGCGTCGCCCACGACACCCGCGTACTCGGCCCGCTCCAGGGCGCGGGCGAGATCGCCGCGCCCGCGCTGCTGCTGGCCCTCGATGCTCCACCCGAGGGACTCGTGCCCGGCATGCGCCTCGCCGCGACGCTCGGGGGCGAGCCCGTGAAGGGCGTCGCCGTACCGCGCGGCGCCCTGCTGCACGACGAGCGCGGCGCGCACGTCTACCTGCAGTCCGCCGGCGACGGTGGCACGATGCGCTACACACGCCGCGACGTGAGCCTGCGGGTGCCGTTCGGCGAGGGTTGGCTCGTCGACGGCCTCGATGACGACGACGACGTGGTCGTCGCCGGTGTCGGCCTGCTCTGGTCGATGCAGGGCGGCCACGTGGACGACGACGACTGAGGCCGCACCATGCTCGCCGCCATCGTCCGCGCCTCGCTGGCCCATCCGCGCATCGTCGCGGCGCTCGCCCTGCTGGTCACGCTCGGCGGCGCGTTCGCGCTCGCCAACGCACGCTTCGACGTGTTCCCGGACTTCGCGCCGCCGTTCGTCGTCGTGCAGGTCGAGGCACCGGGACTCTCCGCACCGCAGGTCGAGGCGCGCGTCACGCGGCCGATCGAGCAGCTGCTCGCCGGCACCGGCAGCGTTGCGCGCATCCGCTCGGCCTCGAGCCAGGGCCTCGCCGCGATCCGTGTCGTGTTCCACCACGGCAGCGATCCGCATCGCCAGCGCCAGGCCGTGCTCGAGCGGCTGTCCGAGGCCTCCGGCCTGCTGCCCGAGGGCGTCGGCGCGCCGCAGCTGTCGCCGATGAGCTCGTCGATGGAGTACCTGCTGCACTTCGGCTACACGAGCGACACGCTCGATCCGCTCGCGCTGCGCGACCTCGTCGAGTGGACGATCAAGCCGCAGATCCTCGGCGTGCCCGGCGTCGCCCACGTGCAGCTGTTCGGCGGGCGCGCCCGCGAGCGCCGCGTCGAGGTCGATCCGCTACGGCTCGCCGGCGCGGGCTTCGGCATCGACGACGTCGTCGATGCCGTGCGCCGCGCGACCGCACAATCGGGCGGCGGCTACGTCGAGACCGGCGTGCAGCGCTTCGCGGTGCAGGTCGAATCTGCCGGCGCAACGGCCGAAGCACTCGCCGCGGCCGTGATCGCCGCTCCCGGGGACACGCCGCGTCGCCTCGGCGACATCGCGCACGTCGTCGACGCGGCGCAACCGCTGTTCGGCGACGCGACGATTGCCGGCAAGCCCGGCATCCTCGTCGAGACCTCGTCGCAGTACGGCGCGAACACGCTCGAGGCGACCCGCGCGCTCGAGGCACGCCTCGACGCGCTCGCACCGGCCCTCGCCGCGCAAGGCGTCGACTACCACCCGGCGCTGCTGCGCCCGGCGACCTTCGTCGAGAACGCGATGGGCACGATGCGCCAGTCGCTGCTCGTCGGCGCCCTGCTCGTGGTCGCGCTGCTGCTGGTCATGCTGCGCGACTGGCGTGGTGCGCTGATCTCGTTCAGCGCGATCCCGCTGGCCCTGCTCGCCGCCGTGTGGATGCTCGGTGCCTTCGGCTTCAGCCTCAACACGATGACGCTCGGCGGCCTCGTCGTCGCCCTCGGCGTGGTCGTCGACGACGCCGTCATCGACGTCGAGAACATCCTGCGCCGGCGCCGCGATGCCGGTCCCGGCGTCGATGTCGACATGCTGTTCAACGCGGCCTCGCTCGAGGTGCGCCGCCCGGTGTTCTTCGCGACCGCGGCGGTCGCCGTGGCATTCGTGCCGATCCTGTCGATGGGCGGCCTGCAGGGTGCGTTCTTCGGACCGCTGTCGATCGCGTTCCTGCTCGCCGTCGGCCTCTCGCTGCTCGTCGCGCTCGCGGTGACGCCGGCCTTGTGCATGCTGTTCATGCGCGAGCATGCGCCGCGGCCCGAGGCGCGCCTGCTCGCGCGCTGCAAGCATCTGCAGCGGCGCACGATCGAGTCGCTCGCACGGCATCCGCGCCTGCTCGTGGTGCTGTTCGTCGCGAGCGGCGTCGCCGGCATCGCGCTGCTGCCGCTGTTCGGCGCACGCCTGCTGCCCGACTTCCGCGAGACCTACCTGATCGCCCACAGCAGCCTGCGTCCCGGCATCGCGATCACCGAGACCGCGCGCGTCGGCCGCGACGTCTCGGCGCGCCTGCTCGCGATCGACGGCGTCGAGACGGTCGCCCAGCAGATCGGCCGCGCCGAGAACGGCCAGGACACCGACACGCCGAACGAGAGCGAGTTCGAGATCCGCGTCGCACCGACGCGCGCGAGGACGCTCGAGGCGATCGAGGACGACATCCGCGCCGTGTTCGATGCCTATCCGAACCAGCAGGCCGAGGTCTACTCGGTGCTCGCCGAGCGCATCGGCGAAACCCTCACCGGCGACGGCGCACCGTTCTCGGTCGCCGTGTTCGGCAACGACCTCGATGCCAACGACCGCGTCGCGCAGCGCATCGTCGAGGTCGTGTCGTCGGTGCCGGGCGCCGACGGCGTGCGCCTCGTCGTGCCGCCGCGCGAGCCGCAGCTGCGCGTCGTGCTCGATCATGCCGCCCTGCACCTGCACGGCCTCGCCGCCGACGAGGTCATGCGCACGATCGAGGCGGCGTTCCACGGCACACTCGCGACCGAGATGACGCTGAGCGACCGCAGCCTGCCGGTGGTCGTGCGCGTGGCCGGACTCGACGAGAGCCCCGATGCGCTGCACAGCCTGCCGCTGCGCGCGCGCGACGGACGCCTCGTCACGCTGGGCCGGCTCGCCGCGATCGACATGGTCGAGGCGCGCAGCGTGCTCGAGCACGAGGACGGCCTGCGTCGCCAGCTCGTGCTCGCGCATCCGGACGTCGCCGACCAGGTCGGCTTCGCGCGGCAGGCCCGCGACGCGATCACCGCGCAGGTCGAGCTGCCCACGGGCGTCTACCTTCGCTACGGCGGCAGCGCCGAAGCCCAGCGCGAGGCCACGCGCGAGCTGCTCGTCTACTCGGGTTTCGCGTTCGTCGTGGTCGTGCTGCTGCTCGCGCTGGCCTACTCGAGCGCGCGGCATGTCGCGCTCACGCTCGCCGCCCTGCCGAGTACCCTGATCGGCGGCGTCGCCGCACTCGCGCTCACCGGAGGCACGCTCACGCTCGGCTCGATGGTCGGTTTCGTCGCCTTGTTCGGCATGGCTGCGCGCAACACGATCCTGCTCGTGTCGCACTACGACCATCTCGTGCGCGAGGAGGGTGCGACATGGAACCTCGACACCGCGCTGCGCGGTGCGGGGGAACGGCTCACGCCGGTGCTGCTGACGGCACTGCTGACCGCGTTCGCGCTGTTGCCGGTGGCCTTGCAGGCCAACGAGGCCGGCCACGAGATCGAAGGCCCGATGGCGATCGTGCTGCTCGGCGGCCTCGCGACCTCGACGCTGGTCAGCCTGCTGCTCGTGCCGCCGCTGGCGGCACGCTGGCTGCGCATCGCCGCGTGATGCGGCGATGCCGGGCGGTCACTCCGCCGTGGTGCCCGCGAACGCGTTCTGCAGGCCGTACTTGCGCAGCTTCTCGACGAGCGTCGTGCGCTGCAGGCGCAGCACCTTGGCGGCCTGGGCGACGACGTTGTCCGACAGCGCCATCGCCTGGCGGATCAGCGCGACCTCGATCTCGGCGAGGTAGTCCTTGAGGTCGAGGCCTTCGTGCGAGAGCGCCGGCGCTCCAGTGACGACGGTCGGCGCGGCGGCCGGCATCGCGGCAGGCACGGCGGCCGGGAACTCGAGCTGGGTCTGTGCGGTGTCCTCGAGCGCGGCAGCCTGGTGCATGCCGTACATGTCGTCGAACGACTGCAGCGCGCGGTAGCGCTTGGGCAGGTCGGCACCGCGCACGGTGCGGCCCGGGTACATCACGGCGAGGCGCTCGACGAGGTTGCCGAGCTCGCGCACGTTGCCGGGCCAGCTGTGGCGCGCGAGCGTGCGCAGGGCCTCGTCGCCGATCGAGGCGGTGTCGACGCCGCGGCGCTGCAGGCGCTGGGTGAACTCGCCGACGAGCTCGCCGAGGTCGCCGATGCGCTCGCGCAGGCTCGGCATCTCGATCGGGAACACGGCAAGACGGTAGTAGAGGTCTTCGCGGAACGTGCCGCCGGTGGTGATCGCGCTCTCGAGATCACGGTGCGTCGCGGCGACGATGCGCACGTTGCACGGGATCGAACGGTTGCCGCCGACGCGCTCGAACACGCGCTCCTGCAGCACGCGCAGCAGCTTGACCTGCATGGTCAGGCTCATGTCGCCGATCTCGTCGAGGAACAGCGTGCCGCCCTCGGCCAGCTCGAAGCGACCTTTGCGCGCGCTGATCGCGCCCGTGAACGCACCCTTCTCGTGGCCGAACAGCTCGCTCTCGAGCAGGTCCGGCGGGATCGCGCCGCAGTTGATCGCGACGAACGGGTGGTCACGGCGCGGCGAGGCGTCATGGATCGTGCGCGCGACCATTTCCTTGCCGGTGCCCGACTCGCCGAGGATCAGCACGCTGGTGTCGTGGCGCGCGACCTGGCGCACGAGATCGTGCAGGCGCTGCATCGGCTCGGAGCTGCCGACGAGGCGGCGATCGCCGGTCGGCGCAGCGAAGCCGGTCAGGCGCTGCAACAGCGTGTCGACTTCCTGACGCTGCGGCGGGAACGCCACGCGATGGCAGGGACGGCTGGCCTCCTCGAGGTGGCTCGCGGCCGGCGAATCGCCCGTGACGATCAGCGGCAACTGCGAAGCACGCGCACCGATCGCGGCGAGCAGGCGGTCCAGATCCTTGCCGGCCTCGATCGCGCCGATCCACGCCGCGCACGACGGTGCGTTGGCGACTGCCTGCGCCTGGTGCAGCTGGCCGGCGACGCAACTGTCGTAGCCGAGCGAAGCGAGCAGCTTCTCGACGGCGGCGGCACGGTCGGTGTCGGGTTCGATGATGACGATCGAGGGGCGCATGGGTCGGATCCGTGGCTTGCGTTGCGGGGCCGTCACGTTTCGTGACAATGCTCGAGCAACAGCAATTCCGATGCCAAAACGTCGGAATCCCGACGCATGCCCGTGCCGGCATTCCGTCAGTCGGTGCGCTGCGACGCCTTGCCGTCGGCGAGTTCGCGACGGTGCATGCGGAACACGAAGCGCTCCAGACCCTCGGTCAGGGTGTCGCCGAGATCGACGAACACCGCGCGTTGCCAGGTGCCTTCGGCCGCATGTTTCGGCTCGGCCATGCGGGCCGGCAACTCGAGCGGAAGAGCCGCGTGCGCCTCGAGGTGCACGCGCACGAAAACCTCGTCGCCACGGGCACTTGGCGCGGTATCACCACGCCAGGTGATACCCCACGCATTGAACTCGACGGGCACCGCCGGCGGCGTGCCGACCGCGCGCGTCAACAGCGTTCCGACGAGGTCGATGAGGTGGTTGAGCTTGGCGTCGAGACGCATGAGTTCGGGCGCCAGCGGAAGGTCGTCGCTGGCCTCGCCACGCTTGTCGTCGAACGCGGTCTGCGCGGCGAGCACGCCGAGCGCACGCTTGAGGCGGAGCTCGCGATCGAGTGGCGTGTTGGGACCTTCACGCGGTATCACCTCGAAAGGTAATACCGAGTGATACCGGAGGTGTTCCTCGAACGCGTGAAGCGGATCACTTTCCATCGGTCAACTCTCGACGATCGCGGATGAACAATGTGCCACGGAATGTCACATTCAGCCCGCGGTCATCCTTCGTGCCCGGTCAGCCGTTGCCGATGCTGCCGTAGGCACCGACCGCCTGGCCGCCGCGATGCAGGGTTTCGAGGGCCGCGGCGGTCGCCGCGCGGGCGTCGCCGGCAAGCGTCTCGAGTTCACGATTCAGTGCGAGCAGGTCTTCGAGCAGGTGGCCGACCGCGCGCGAGACCTCGGCGCTGTCGGCGAGCAGGGTCGCACGATCGGCCTCGAGTGCCGCGACGGCTTCCCAGTCATCGGCGCCAGCCGCGGCGATCATGTTCTCGGTGAGCGAGATCGCTTCACGCAGTAGCCCGGCACTGTCGGCGACCGGGGACATCAGCGCAGGCCGATCGCCGGCGCGTCGGGGGCGATCGCGCTCCAGCCCTCGCGGATCTCGCGGAACAGCGTGGTGACTTCGTCGAGCGCGACGAGGTCGTTGGCGAGGTTCGCGTGGAGCAGGCGGCGCGTCATGTAGTCGTACAGCGAGGCGAGGCTGCGCGAGACCGCGGCGCCGCGCGCGTGGTCGAGGCTGCCGTTGAGTTCGCCGATGATCTCGATCACGAGCGAGATGGCCTGGCCCTTCGGCGCGGTCTCGCCGCGTTCCATGTGGCCGCGGGCTCGCGCGAGGCGGGCGATCGCGCCCTCGAGCAGCATCGCGATGAGGCGATGCGGGCTCGCGTCCTCGATGCCGCCGCGGGCGGCCATCTGACGGTAGGCGGCGGCGCCGTTGCCTGGGTAAGCCATGTTCATGTCCTCCGGGGTGCCCGTCAGCTCGACTTGTTGAGCGACTCGAGCTGCTGGGTCAGGAACGCGCTCGTGCTGTTGAAGCTCGCGAGCAGCGAATCCAATGCGGTGTACTGGGTGCGCAGGCGCGCTTCGACGGTGAGCATGCGCGCGTCGAGGCGATCCTGGCTCGCGTCGAGCTGGCGGTTGCGCTGGGTCAGGTTCTCGGTGCGCGTCGCGAACACGCCGTCGCTGCGCAGGTAGTCGTCGAGCTTGCCGGTGAGCAGCGTGCCGACGCCGTTGGCACCCGTGAACAGCGCGGACACGCGCTCGGGGCCGGCCTGCAGCGCGCGATCGAACGCGGCGCCGTCGAGCTTGAGCTTGCCGTCGACCTGCAGCTGCAGGCCCACCTGGCTCAGCGAGGCGAGCGCGCCTTCCGCGCCGCTGCCGTATTCGTTGCCGCCGACCATGCGCGACAGCGTCGAACTGATCGAACGCAACGTGGAATCGCCGATCAGCGCGCCCTTCCTGTTGGTCGTCGCGTCGAAGCTGGTCAGCTGCTTGTTGAGCGTGACGAAGTTGTTGTAGGCGGTGACGAAGGCCTCGAGCGAGGTCTTCATCGCGGCACCGTCGGTGCCGACGTCGAGTGCCAGCGTCTCGCCGGGACGCGACGATGCGAGGTTCAGCGTGACGCCGTCGATCGCGGTCGTGACGACGTTGCTGGCGCTCGTGACATCGAAGCCGTCGACGCGCACGAGCGCGTCGCTCGCCGTCGTCAGGCTCGAGAAGCCCGACACGAGGGTGTCGAGGCCGCCGTCGCCGCCGCTCGCCGAGAGCGAGAACGCCTTTTCGACGCCGGTCTCGCGCGAGGTCAGCACGAGGCGTGCGCCGTCGCTGCCGTTGACGATCGTCGCGTTGACGCCAGGATTGTCCGACGCGCGGTTGATCGCGTCGCGGATGCCCGCGAGCGTGTTGTTGTTGCTGCCGATCGTGAGGTCCATCGTCGTGCCACCGACCGACACGCTGAGCGTGCCCGTGCCGACGACTGCACTGGACGAGGCATAGGCAGCCGACGCCGACTTCTGCGCCTGGGCGATGTTGACCACTTCGATGTCGTAGCGGCCGCTGGCCGCACCGCTTCCCGCCGTGGCGGTGAAGACGGCCGTGTTCGAAGAAGTCGCGGTGCGCGCGCCGAACGCGGCGCCGCTCTTGAGTCCGGCGAGCGCATCGCGCAACGCGGACAGGGAAGACTTGAGCGAACCGATCGCCGAGAGCTGCGTCGTGACGGCGCTGCGCTGCGTGTCGATCGCCTTCTGCGGCGTGGCCTTCTCGGCCGCGACGAGCTGGGTAACGATCGTGGCGACGTCGATGCCCGTGCTGGTGATGCCGGCCATGGTGATCGTCCTCCGCGTCGTCGTCCAGGGATGCGCCGCCTCGCGGCGGCGCGGGTCTTGCGACACCGGTCCGGATCATCCCCGGACCGGCGTCTCGTGGGCAAGGATCAGCCCAGCAGCTTCAGCACGGTCTGCGGCAGCGAGTTGGCCTGGGCGAGGACCGAGACGCCCGCCTGCTGCAGGATCTGTGCCCGCGTCATCTTGGCCGTCTCCGACGCGAAGTCCGCGTCTTCGATGCGGCTGCGCGACGCGTCGAGGTTCTGCGAGATCGTCTGCAGGTTGGCGATCGTCGACTCGAAGCGATTCTGCACCGCACCGAGGTCGCTGCGCACGCCGCTCACCGTGGTCAGGGCGAGGTCGATCGCGTCGATCGCGGCCTGCGAGTTCGCGAAGTCGAGCACGTCGATCGCGTCGATGGCGAGGGTGGCCGTCTCGACGCCGGCGCCGAGGTCGACGTCGATCGTCTGGCCCGAGTTCGCGCCGACCTGGAACGTCAGCACGCCACCGGTGCCGGCCGTGCCGTCGAGCGTGTTCACGCCGTTGAAGCTGGTCTGCGTCGCGATGCGGTCGATCTCGGCGAGGCGCTGGATCACTTCGGCGTTCAGCGCGATGCGGTCGTCGTCCGAGTTCGTCGCGTTCGACGACTGCACGGCGAGCTCACGGATGCGCTGCAGGTTGTTGGTGACCTCGGCGAGCGCCGACTCGGTCGTCTGTGCGAGCGAGATGCCGTCGTTGGCGTTGCGGACGGCCTGGTTGAGGCCACGGACCTGCGTGGTGAAGCGGTTGGCGATCGCGAGGCCGGCCGCGTCGTCCTTCGCGCTGTTGATGCGCAGGCCGGACGAGAGACGCTCCATCGCAGTGGACATCGCGCTCTGCGAGCTGTTGAGGTTGCGCTGCGCGTTGAGCGAGTTGATGTTGGTGTTGATGGTCAGAGCCATGACAGTTCTCCTGGTGGAACGTTGAGCCGCATAGAGGGCGGGTTCGGGTTTCAAACCGGCGAACCGTTCCTCGTGGGATGCTGGCCGCCTCAGGAGAAGGAATCGGCACGGCGGGGAGAAACTTTAGGCCTCGTGTCGATTTTTTTTGCGACGCGCTGCGCATTCGAGGGCGCGCGCCAGGGCGTGGAAACGCCTGAAAAACCTGGGGAAAACCCCAGGTTTGTCACGATGTGACGATGCGTGTCCGGAGAGCTGCGCGATCAGCGCAGGTAGTTGAACAACGAGAGGCCCTGCACCTTCACGTAGGCCTGCTGCGCGGCCTGCAGGCCGAGCATCTGCATGTTCAGTTCGGCGACGGCGCTCGCGTAGTCGAGGTCCTCGATGCCCGAGAGCGTCGCCTTGACCTGCACCTGCAGCGATTCGTTGATGCCTTCCTGCTGGTCGAGCGCGTTCATGCGGCCGCCGGCCGACGCGCGCGTGTCGATCATGCGCGTCGCGGCCTGGTCGAGGTTCTCGAGGCCACGGTTGATCGTGTCGCGGAACGCGGCCTGCGCCTGCGGGGTCGTGATCGGCGTCTCCATCGCGGTCGCGAGCGCGTCGATCATCGCGAACACGTCCTGCGTGCCGCTCGGCACCACGTCGTAGCGGTCGCCCGCGGCAGCGGCGCCCGAGAACGTGATCTGCGCGCCGTTGAACGCGACCGTGGTGCCGGCCGGATCGTAGGCGCCGCTCGTGACGAGCGCATTGCCCGCGTCGCGCACTTCGTACGTGGTCGGCGACGTGAACGTGATCGCGTACTGCCCGCGGTCCCACGCGCCGATGTCGGTCATCTGGGTGGCACCGGCGACGACACTGCCCGTGTTGCCGGGATCGCGCGCCATCGCGAAATAGCCGTTGCCCGCCGGGATCTGCTGGAACACCGACGAGCCCGGGAAGTTCGTGCCGACCGTCTCGCCCGGTGCGATCTCGAGCGCACGCACGCCCTGGTCGCCCATGTAGGTGACGCCACCGGGGCCGATCGCGAAAGGCTGGGTGCGCGTCGCGTTGCCCGCGAACAGGTATTCGCCGTTGCCGTCGCGGCTGTTGGCGAGCTGCACGAGCTGCTGGTAGCGCTCGCGCAGCTCTTTGGCGATGTCGCCGCGTGAATCGTCGCTCTGCGAGCCGTTGGCGGCCTGCAGCGCGAGTTCGCGCACGCGCGTGAGCACGTCGCCGACCGAGGTCAGCGCATTCTCGGCCATGCCGAGGCGGCTGTTGGCGAAATCGATGTTGCGCTTGAACTGCGCATTCGCGTTGAGGAAGCTGTTGAGATCGACCGCGCGCGCACTGCCCGAGGGATCATCCGACGGCGTGAGGATGCGCTTGCCGGTCGTCACCTGCAGGTTGACGTGGGCGAGCGACGCCTGCTGGTTCAGCATGGCGTTGACCGTCTGCTGGTGGATCCACGCGGTGGCGATTCTCATGGTCAGCGTCCTCGTACGGCGACCAGCAGCGTATCGAACAGCGTGCTGGCGACATTGATGACCTGCGCGGCAGCCTGGTAGGACTGCTGGTAGCGGATCAGGTTGGCGGCTTCCTCGTCGAGGTTGACGCCGGAGGTGTTCTGCTGGGCCTGCGTCGACTGGTTGAGCAGCGCGGTCGCGGCGGTGAGGCCGTTCTTGGCCTGCTGCGTGCTCGTGCCGACCTGCGCGACGAGTTGGCCGTAGGCGTTGCCGATCGTGCTGTTGCCACCGTCGAGCACGCCGAGGTTGGCGATGCCCGCGAGCGCGAGCGCGTTCGTGTTGTCGCCTGCACCCGAGGTGTTCGCACCGACGACGAACGTGTCGCCCGGCTGCGGCGTGCCGGTCAGGTTCATCTCCCAACCATTGACCGCGATCGGCGAACCCGGCGTGAACGTGTAGCTGCCGGCACCGTTGATCTGGTACGTGTTCGGGCCCGTGAACGTGATGTTGACCGGCGAGAGCAGGTTCGGATCGGTCGCATCGGTGACGTTGAACGAACCGACCACGCCCGTACCCGTGTTCGCGCCCGCGGCGGTGCCACGTAGCGGCGATGCCGCGGCGATGCGCGTCGGGTCGGTGATCGCGACCTGCAGGCCAGCCGCGGCGTTCTGGGTCGGGCGGATCAGGAAACTGTCGCCGGCTGCGGCAGCACCCGACACGACGAACTCGAGGCCGTCGGCCACGAACGGATCCGCGGCCGTGCCGCTGCCGGTCAGCGTGACCGCGCTCCCGTCGCTGCGCGTCGCCGACCAGGTGGTGCCGTCGAAGCGCATCGTGTAGTCGGACGAGGTCAGGTTGGCGACGTTGCCGAAGCTCGCCGCGATCGAGGCCGTGCCCGCATTGTTGCGATGGGCGAGGCTCGTCGGCGTGGCCATGTTGAAGAAGTCGCCGCCGAGCTGGCCGGTCAGGTCCATGCCTTCGCGGTGCTGGGCGTTGAACGTGGTCGCGAGCGCGACCGCGGCGCGTCCGAGCGCATTGCGCGTCGGATCGAGCATGTCTCGGCGGAAATCGAGCAGGCCGCCGAGCGCACCGCCGCCGATCTGGCTCGTCACCACCGCGCCACCACTCGTGGCGATGTCGAAGCGCGTCGGATCGTAGGCGTTCGGCACGGCCTGCAGCTCGCTCGCGTTGCCGCCGAGCACGAGGGTCTGGCCGTTGCCGGTGAACACGTTGACCTGGTTGCCGTCCTGCTGCACGACGTTGATGCCGACGTGGCTCGACAGCTGGCGCACCAGCTCATCGCGCTGGTCCATGAGGTCGTTCGGCGAGGTCCCGGTCGCCTCGGCCTGCTGGATGCGCACGTTCATCTGCGCGATGCCGGCGCTGAGGCTGTTGATCTGGCCGACCTCGTCGCGGATGCGCTGCTCGGTCTCGCGGCCCATGCTGTCGAGGCGGCCGGCCAGCGTGTGCAGGCGCGTGGTCAGCGCGTTGGCCTGGCCGAGCAGGGCCTGGCGGCTCGCCGTGTCCGAGGGATGGTTGGCGAGGTCGCCGAGGCCGGCGAAGAACGCGTCGAGCGCCGGCTGCAGGCCCGCGTTGGGGTCGGCGAGCAGGTTGTCTATGCGCGTCGCCATGCCGGTCAGCTCGACGAGCCGGCCCTGCGAGGACGTCGCGTCGCGCACCTGACCGGTCAGGTACTGGTCGTACAGGCGACGCACGCCGATGAGCTCGACGCCGCTGCCGATGTAGCTGCTGCCGAAGCGCTCGGGCAGGCGCGCGCCGAACATCGTCATCTGGCGCGTGTAGCCGGCCGTGTTGACGTTGCTGATGTTGTGGCTCGTCGTGTTCAGCGCGAGCTGGGACGCGAGCAGGCCGGAGATACCGGTGGACATGATGTCGGGCATGGCGGTGTCTCCGGAGCGGTGGCGCGGTTATACGTTCGGCAGGAAGTCGGAAATCTTGAGCGCCTCGAGCTGCAGCGAGGTCATCGGGGCCGGCACGGCCTCGACGGCCGGGCGGCGCTCGACGGCCGCCATCGCGGCGCGCATCGGCTCGGAATCGGCGATGCGGCTGAGCTTGGCGGCGTAATGCGGGTCGGTCGCGTAACCGGCCGACTGCAGCGCACGTGCGAAGCCGGCGACGTCCTCGCCGCGGTCGAGCGCCTTGGCGTAGCGCGGGTTCTCGCCGAGCAGGCGCGCGTAGTCCATGAAGGAGTCGGCGGGCGAGTCGTAGGCGCGGAACGCCTCGCGACGGCGCACGGCGACGCCGTTCTCGACCTCGAGCGTCGAGGCCGTGACCTTGGCGCCGTCCCAGCGCGAGCCGGCCTTGATGCCGAACAGGTTGAAGCTGTTGGCACCGGCCTGCTTGGGCATGTGCTTGCCCCAGCCGGTCTCGAGCGCGGCGTGGGCGAGCAGTGCGCGCACCGACACGCCGAGCTTCTCGGCCGCGGCCTTGGCATGCGGCAGCAGCGATTCGACGAATTCGCCCGGGCTCTTGGGCAGCCAGTCGTCGGCGAGCTTGCGCGCCCCCGACGCGGCCGCGTCCGCGGCCTCGCCGATCGCCTCGCGCATCGGCGCGATGCGGCGCTGCACGGCGTCGATCGCCTGGCTGGCGAGCGACACGCCCGAGGTCGCCGGCGTCGGCACGAACGCGGTCATGCCGACCGCGCGCGCGGGCACCGGGAAGCCGGCCGAGACCGTCGCGCCGAGCGCGTGCCCGGAAGCGCCGTTGCCGTGGATCGGGAACGCCTGAGGGCTTGCGGCCGGCGCGGCCTTGTCGCCGCCGAGCTGGCGCACGAGCATGTCGGCGATGCCGAGGCCCTTGCCGCGCGAGGCCAGCGTGACCGCCATCTGCTGGTCGTACATGTCGCGGTAGGACTGCGTCGCGCTGCTGTCGAACGCGCCCTCGCCGAGGCTCGCCGAGCGCATCGACTTGAGCATCATCTGCGTGAAGATCGTCTCGAACTGGCGCGCGACCTTCTCGGTCGCGGCCTTGCCGTCGGTGCGCGCGGCCGCCTTCAGCCGGGTCAGCCCGGCGAAGTCCGTGTACACACCCCCCTGGCTCGGGTCGACGGCCATGGTCAGATGACCACGAGCTCGGCGCGCAGCGCGCCGGCCTGCTTGAGGGCTTCGAGGATCGCGACGAGGTCGCTCGGCGCGGCACCGACCTGATTGACCGCGCGCACGATCTCGTCGAGGTTCACGCCCGGGCCGAAGCGCATCATGTGGCCGCCATTGCGCGCGACGTTGACCTCGCTCTGCGACGCCGTCGTGGTGCGGCCCTGGCTGAACGGCTCGGGCTGGCTGATCACGGGCTGCTCGGAGATCGTGACCTCGATCGAGCCGTGTGCGACCGCAGCCGCGCTGACCTTGACGCCCGAGCCGATCACGACGGTGCCGGTGCGCGAGTTGACGATGACACGTGCCGGCGCGTCGCCGGGCTGGACTTCCACGTCCTGCACGGCGGCGACGAAGCTCACGCGCTGGTTGACGTCGGCCGGCGCGCGCAGCGCGACCGAGACCGCATCGACCGCCTGTGCGGTGCCTTCGCCGAACGTCGCGTTGATCGCGCGGGCAACGCGCGAGGACGTCGTGAAGTCCGGCGTGTTGAGGTTGAGGACGAGGCCGGCGCTGTTGCCGAAGGCGCTCGCGACCGCACGCTCGACGGTCGCACCGTTCGGGATGCGGCCGCTGTTGGAGATGTTGACCTGCACGCTCGAGCCGCTCTTGCCGCTCGCGCTGACGCCGCCGATCACGAGGTTGCCCTGCGCGACCGCGTAGACCTGGCCGTCGGCGCCCTTGAGCTGGGTCATCAGCAGCGCACCGCCGCGCAGGCTCTTGGCATTGCCGATCGAGGCGACCGTGATGTCGATGGTCTGGCCCGGCTTCACGAACGGCGGCAGCTCGGCGCTGACCGTCACCGCGGCGACGTTCTTGAGCTGCGGGCGCACGTTCGGCGGCACCGTGATGCCGAACTGCTGCAGCATGTTCTCGAGGCTCTGGGTCGTGAAAGGCGCCTGGCTGGTCTGGTCGCCGCTGCCGTCGAGGCCGACGACTAGGCCGTAGCCGACCAGCTGGTTGGTGCGCACGCCGGCGACCTGGGTGATGTCGCGCACGCGCTCGGCCTGCGCCGTCGCGGCGATCATCGGGACGAGCACGGCGGCGAGGCCGGCGAGCAGGCGCGAGGCGTTCATCAGTACGGCATCCACTTGGAGTTGAACACGCGCGCGAGCCAGCCCTTCTCGTTCGCATCGGCGAGCGAGCCGCGGCCCGTGTAGGAGATGTTCGCGTTGGCGACGCGCGTGGACGAGATCGTGTTGTCGGTGGCGATGTCCTGCGGACGCACGATGCCCGAAATGCGCACGAGCTCCTGGCCCTGGTTGATCGTCAGCCACTTCTCGCCGCGCACGAGCAGGTTGCCGTTGCCGAGGCGCTGCGCGACCGTGACCGTGATCTCGCCCGACAGGCTGTTGCTCTGCGAGCTCTCGCCATCGCCGTTGAACGCGCGCTCGCCACCGAAGCCGAACGAGAACGGCTTGCCGTTGAGCGTGGCACCGACGCCGGCGATGGTCGGCGCACCGATCGTCGCGTTGCTGTTCTTGCTGGTCTTGGTGCTGGCCTTCTTGCTGGCCTGGGTGTTCTCGACGAGCACGATCGTGAGGATGTCGCCGGCGCGGTGCGCGCGCGCATCCGGGAACAGCTCCATGTTCTGGTTGACGTGGTAGATGGCGCCGTCCGCCGGCGCGACTTCCGCGTAGGCCTCGTTCGGCAGCGTCGGTGCCCAGGCCGCGTCGTTGCGCGCCTGCGGCACGCTCGCGCAGGCGCCCAGCGCGAGCAGCGCGGCAGCGGCGGCGAGTCGGATGAGGAAGGTGTGCATGGGCCGGTCCGTCAGATCTTGTTGGTGAGGTTCTGCAGCATCTGGTCGCTGGCCGAGATCGCCTTGGAGTTCATCTCGTAGGCGCGCTGGGTCTCGATCATGTTGACGAGCTCCTCGACGACGTTGACGTTGGAGCTCTCGAGCGTGCCCTGCAGCAGCGTGCCGACGCCGTTGAGGCCCGGCGTTCCGGTCTGCGGCGCGCCGCTCGCGGCGGTCTCGAACAGCAGGTTCTCGCCGCGCGCCTCGAGGCCGCCCGGATTGATGAAGTCGGCGACCTGGATCGTGCCGATCTGCGCCGCGGCCGACTGGCCGGCGAGCTGCACGCTCACGGTGCCGTCGTTGCCGATCGTGATGCTCTGCGCATTCGCCGGCACGGTGATCGCGGGCTCGAGCGGGTAGCCGCTGTTGCTGACCACCTGGCCGTCGGAATTGAGATGGAACGAGCCGTCGCGCGTGTAGCCGATGGTGCCGTCGGGCATCGTCACCTGCAGGAAGCCGCGGCCCTGGATCGCGATGTCGAACGCGTTGCCGGTCTGCACGACCTCGCCCTGCGTGAACAGCTTCTCGGTGCCGACCACGCGCACGCCGGTGCCGAGCATGAGGCCGGTCGGGATCTGCGAGGCTTCCGAGCTCTGCGCGCCTGGCTGGCGCATGTTCTGGTAGACGAGGTCCTCGAACGCCGCGCGGCCGCGCTTGAAGCCGGTCGTGTTGACGTTGGCGAGGTTGTGCGAGGTCACGGCCATGCGCGTCTGCTGCGCATCGAGGCCGGTCTTGGCGATCCAGAGGGACGAGAACATGGGTTTCTCCTGCGCGTGCGCGGCGTGGGGTTACGTCGCCTGCAACAGGCGCGTGGCGGCTTGGGCGTTCTGGTCGGCGTTGCGGATGCCCTGCACCTGCAACTCGAACTGGCGCGACAGCGAAATCATCTTCACGAGCATTTCCGACGGGTTGACGTTGCTCGACTCGAGCATGCCGCCGGCGACGCGCACGCCCGGATCGGTCTCCGCCGTACCGCCGTCGCGCAGGCGCATGAGGTTGGTGCCGTCGGCCTCGAGCGTCGACACGTCGGGATTGACGAGCTTGAGCTTGCCGACCGCGGCGACCGTCGCCGCGCTCTGGCCCTGTGGCACGACGACCACCGAGCCGTCGCTGCCGATGTCGAGCTTCGCGTACGGCGGCACCGTGATCGGACCCGCCTCGCCGAGCACGGGATGGCCGTTCGAGGTGGTCAGAAGGCCCGATTCCTCGATGCGCAGGTCACCGGCGCGCGTGTAGGCCTCGCCACCATCGGGTGCCTGCACGGCGAACCAGCCGTTGCCCTGCACGGCCACGTCGAGCTCGCGGCCGGTGCTCATCATGAGCCCCGGCGTGAAGTCCGAGCCGAGGCCCTGGCTGACCGCATTGATGCGCGTCGGCATGCCGTCGCCGAGGACCGGCACGCTCTTGAACGCCGCGATGCTGGCCTTGAAGCCGGCCGTGCTGGCGTTGGCCAGGTTGTGGCTGACCTCGGTCTGCGCACGCATGGTCTGCGTGGCACCGGTCATCGCGACATAGAGCGAGCGGTCCATGGGTCAGCTCCGTCAACCGCGCAGGTTGATGATGGTCTGGGTCAGCGTGTTGTCGGTCTGGATGACCTGCGCATTCGCCTGGTAGTTGCGCTGCGCCTTGATCATCTTCACGAGCTCCTGGGTCAGGTCGACGTTCGAGCTCTCGAGCGCACCCGACTGCAGCTGACCGAAATCACCCGTACCAGCGACGCCGCGGATGACCTGGCCCGACGCGTTGGTCTCGGCCCACATCGTGTTGCCGATCTTCTGCAGGCCCTGCGCATTGGCGAAGTCGGCGAGCGCGATGCGCCCGAGCGCCTCGGTCTGGCCGTTGCTGTAGCGCACCGAGACGACGCCTTCGTTGTCGATGTCGATCGTGCTGACGTTGCCGGCGCCGTAGCCGTTCTGCACGATCGAGCCCATCGAGTAGGCATCGCCGTACTGGGTGACATTGGCCATGTCGACGGTGAGGGCGAGCGGGTTCGCGCCGTTGGCGAGCGTGTAGGGCGGGAACGTCACCGAACCGCCGGCGGGCGTCAGGATCGCGCCGTTGGCGTCGAACGTGACCGCGATCGGACCACCGGCCGGGTTGCCGTCGATGGTCATGTGCGCTTCCCACGCACCCGGGCCCGTGTTGACGTAGTAGACGTTGGCCGCGTGCGTGGCGCCGAGCGAGTCGTAGGCCGTGAACGAGGTCGACTCGTTGAAGCTGGTCGGATCGGTCGGATCGAACGGCGTCGTCGCGGGCGGCGTCGCATTGGCCGGCAGGTTGAGGCGGAACGTCGCCGTCGAGGTCGCGCTCGGCGCGCCCTGACCGGTCTGGATGCGCAGGTCGGTCAGCGTGCTCTGGTCGAAGCCGCCCATGCCGTTCGGCGGATAGACCTGCAGGAAGCCGCCCTGCGGCAGCACGATGTTGCCGGCGTTGTCGGGCTGGAAGTTGCCCGCACGCGTGTACGCGTAGCCCGCGCCCGTGCGCACGGTGAAGAAGCCCTCGCCGACGACGGCCATGTCGAGGCCGTTCGAGGTGTACTCGAGGTTGCCCTGGCCGAACTGCTGGGCGACGTTGCTCAGGCGCACACCCTGGCCCATCTGGGTGTTCTGCGTGCCGTAGCGGTTGAACGAGAACAGATCGGCGAACTCGGCGCGCGAACCCTTGAAACCCGTCGTGTTGACGTTGGCGATGTTGTTGGAGATGACTTCGAGGTCGGCCGAGGCCGCGTTCAGTCCGCTCAGTCCCACATTGAATGGCATGTGCGTGTCCTCTGCGTAAGGTGGATCAGACGATCTGGTGGATCTGCGACAGCCTCACCCGGCCCAGCGGGCCGAGGTCGAGCATCGGGGAACCGCCACCGGTGGCCGGGATCAGCCCGAGCACGCTGGCGGAAGCGAATGTGGTGGCAGCCTGGCCGGTGCCGCCGACGATGGCCGTGGCGGCGATCGAGTACTCGCCGGGCGGCATCGCGTTGCCGTCGGCGTCGAGGCCGTCCCAGGTGAAGCGCGTGGTGCCAGCAGC
Organism: Dokdonella aquatica; assembly: GCF_051987395.1. Classification (NCBI taxonomy): domain Bacteria; kingdom Pseudomonadati; phylum Pseudomonadota; class Gammaproteobacteria; order Lysobacterales; family Rhodanobacteraceae; genus Dokdonella; species Dokdonella aquatica. The sequence continues at coordinate 1,253,400 of NZ_CP197094.1, forward strand.
GGGCGCACCGAGGTCGATCTCGCGCACGAGCTTGCCGTTCGAGTCGGTGATGCGGACCTTCACCGAGGTCGCATCCTTGGGCACGTCGACTGCGCCGGCCAGGCCGTCGGCGCCGAGCACGCCCTTCTGCGACGGCACGAGCACGCTGCGGCCGATCAGGCCGACCGCGCCGAGCGACTGGTCGGACTGGATCGCGCCGGCAAGCTGGGCGAACGAGTTCTGCAGGCCCTGCATGCCCGAGACCATGCTGAACTGCGAGATCTGATTGAAGAAGCTGGTCGGATCCATCGGCTGCGACGGATCCTGCGAGCGCAGCTGCGCGATCATGAGGCGCAGGAAATCGGTCTGCGTGAGGTTTTCGCTGCCGCTCGACACGGGCGCATTCGCGTACGCCGCGTTCATCGAGTTGGTGATGGTGGAAAGGTCGGTCATCGTGGCGCTCCTCAGCGACCCAGCTCGAGCGTCTTGAGCATGAGCTGCTTGGCGGTGTTCATGACCTCGACATCGTTCTGGTAGGCACGCGAGGCCGAGATCATGTTGACGAGCTCGTCGACCGGGTTGACGTTCGACGTGAAGACGTAGCCTTCCTCGTTGGCGAGCGGGTTGCCGGGCTCGTAGCGCGTGCCGCCGGGCAGCGGACTCTCGCTGACGCCCGTCGCACGCACGCCCGTGGCCGGACCGGTGCGGCCGAAGCCGTCGCGCATGACCTCGAAGACGGGCGACTTGGCGCGGTAGACCTCATCCGGCGACGACGCCACGCTGTCGGCGTTGGCGAGGTTGGAGGCGGTCGTGTTGAGGCGCAGCGACTGCGCACTCATGCCGCTGGCGGCGGTATCGAAGACGCGGAAGAAGGACATGGTCAGGTTCCCGTGATGGCCGTGCGCAGGGTGCGGATCTGTCCGCTGATGAAGGACAGGCTGGCCTGGTAGCGCACCGAGTTCTCGGCGAAGGCGGTCTGCTCGACGTTCGCGTCGACCGTGTTGCCGTCGAGCGAGGGCTGCAGCGGTACGCGGTAGAGCACCGCGCCGGTGCCGCCGCCGCTGGTGTCGACGTGGCCTTCGGTCGATGCCGTCATCGCCAGCGACGCGTTCTTCGACGCCGCGCCGAGCGCGGCGCGGAAATCGATGTCGCGCGCCTGGAACTGCGGCGTGTCGGCGTTCGCGAGATTGGTCGCGAGCACCTGCGCGCGCTTCTGCCAGACCGCCAGGGCACGGGTGTGGATGCCGAAAATGTCGTTGGGTGCGTTGCTCATGGCCGACGCTCTCCGCGGGGGTACGCGACGATTTGAGCAAGAGCTATGCCACGAGCCATTTATTTCTTTTGAATCAATGCATTGAGCATTCTCTTTACAAATCGATCGGCGATCCCGGAGCGGGCGTGACGGAAAACCGACGCGGCTCGTGGGCGGGTTCGCCGGCACTCCTGCCCGGCCGGATCGGCGCCGCCGACCGATGCCGGGCAACCGCTGCATGTGTCCCCGCACGCGCGATGGCGCGATGCCGGCACGCAGCACGCTCCTCGGGTTGCGGCTGTCCGACGACCGTTACGCGAGGCCACAGCGACTCGCGGTGCCGCGTGCGCGCCGATCGCGACGCGATGGCACAAGCCTTGCTCTTCAGTTTCCGCGAACGCTGCCGATAACCCTGGCAGCCCCAACGGAAACCCCCGTCGATGTGCGCCACGAGCCGACATCACGCCGATCCACGCATCGAACGCCGCATCCACGGCGTCGCGGGCGGCCGTGTCGGCAAATTGACGCTCGCCCTCGCACTCGCGACATCGCTGGCCGCGTCCGCGCAGCAGGATCCCGTCGCCGCCGTCATGGCCGCGGCGACCGAGCGCGTACGCGAGCATCACGCCGGCGCGGAAGGCGAGCTCGAGGTGCGCGCGCGTGCGCCCGACGCACGCCTGCGCCTGACGGCCTGCGACGGACCGCTGGCCACCGAGCTCGCGATGCCGCAACGCCAGGCACCGACCGCATCCGTACGCGTGCGCTGCACGGGCAGCGCGGCATGGAACGTCAACATCCTCCTCGACGTGAGCCTGCGTCGCGACGTGCTCGTCGCCGCACGGCCGTTCGCGCGCGGTGAGTCGCTTGTCGCGGCAGACCTGCGCACCGAGACGCGCGACGTCATGCGGCTGCCGTACGGCTACATCGCCGATGCAGCGTCGATCGACGGCGCACGCCTCGCGCGGCCGGTGTCGGCCGGCGCGACCCTGAATCCGGGCATGCTTGCCTCGCGCCTGCTCGTCGAGCGCGGGCGTCCCGTCACGATCGTCGCGGGCGGCGGGGCCATCGCGATCCGCGCGACCGGCGTCGCCCTCGAGGACGGCGTGGTCGGGGCGACCGTTCGCGTACGCAATCCGTCCTCCGGTCGCGTCCTGACCGGTACGGTGGATGCGGACGGTGCCGTGGTGGTGGCACGATGAGCACCTGCGCGCAAAATTTTTTCGTTCGGACCCTAAAGTTTTCCCGGAGACTGCCGATCTGGTCGATGACGGCCCGTTCCGTGTCGTCAGGAGTCACCCATCATGGATACTAAAATCAACAACTTGCCACCGGTAACGGCGACGCAGGAGCTGTCCGCTCCTCCGCGCGTTGCGGTGAACACGCGCAGGGCCGAAACCTCGGTCGCGGCGTCGCTCGACGACCAGGTCAGCCTGACCGGGTCGGCGCAGGCGATGCGCCAGGCCGAAGCCGAGGCGGAGATCGACTCCGCCCCGGTCGATGCCGGTCGTGTCGCCCGCCTGCGCGAAGCCATCGCCGAGGGCAAGTACCGCATCGACGTCCAGCGCATCGCCGCGCGGCTGCTCGAGCTCGAGCTTCCGGCCGGCGTTTGAAGGTGGAAGCCGAACTCGCACAGGCGCTGGCGGCCACCGTCGGCGAGATCGCTGCGACCACGCGAAAGCTCCTCGTCGCCCTCGAAGAGGAGCGCGAGGCGCTGCAGCTCGGCGACGACCAGCGTCTGCTCTACGTCACGGGCGTGAAGACCGGTCTCCTGCAGCGCCTCGAGGCGCTCGAGGCCGAGCGCGCGCACCTCGTCTCCCAGGTGCCGAGCGGCAACCCGCCGGCACCGTTCGCGATGACGCGCGCGCTCGCCGCGCATCCGGCCACACTCGCCGCGTGGGAGGAAACGGTCGAGCTGCTCGGCTATTGCCGCACGCTCAACCAGTCCAACGGCGCGGCCGTCGAACTGCGCCTGCGCCAGGTCCGCCAGGCGCTGCAGATCCTCAGCGGCGCACCGCCGAGTGCCGGCCTGTACGGCCCGCAGGGCGCGCGCGAGAGCCTGCGCCGCTCCAACCCCATCGCCAAGGCCTGAGGCGCGCCTTCGCGTGATCTATTCCGATCCGCCCGTCGTGCAGGCGCTGCTGCAGCGCGTGATCGACGAGCGTGTCCCGTTGTCGATCGCGCTGCCGGGCGTCGATCGCCCCTATGACAGCCTGCTCATCGGCATCGAGCCGACCCTCGGCGCGCTGATCGCCGACGAACTGCACCCGATCAGCGGCCACTCGCGCATCAAGCCCAACATGCTGCTGCGCGTCGGGACGCGTCTGGGCGGCGTCGAGGTGCGCTTCCGCACGCGGGTCGCCGCGATCGACCGCGATGCGGACATCGCCGCCTACCTCCTCGACATGCCCGAGGAGATCGACTATCGCGAGAACCGCAATACCTACCGCGTGCGCATCCCGCTCGCGACGACGCTGCAGTTCGTCGTCAGACCCGAGAAGCCCGACACCCCCGAACTGCGCGCGCGCATCGTCGACCTGTCGCTCGGCGGCATCGGCCTCGCGCTGCCGCACCCGCATCCCGTGCAGGTGCTCGACCAGCACGACGGCGTCATCGAACTGCCCGACGGCGAAGCCGACGTGCGCGTGAAGGTGCGCTACGTGCGCAAGAACGCGTTCGGACCGCGCGAGGATCGTGCCGGCGCGGAGTTCGTGCGCATCAGCGGCAACGACCAGCGCCGCCTCGGCCGCTTCGCCGCCGAGGTCCAGCGTCCCGCGCTGCGCGACCGGCGCATCTGGCTCGGTCGCGATCCCTGACGGGCTGGCGGCACCGGCGGATCGCCGGCGCGCCGTCGCGATACCTCAGGCCGGCAACGGCGTCGCCGGCGGCTGACCTTCACCGGGACCATGCGAACCCGTGCGCTGCACCTCCTCGAGGCGCGGCACGAGGCGCATGAGCGACTCGACCGAGTCGCACATGCTGCGTGCGATCTCGCTCTCGCCCATGATCGTCGCGTCGGCACCGGCCTTCATGAGGTAGGCGACCTCGTCGTCCGAGTGCGCGCGCGCGAGGATCGCGATGCCCGGATTGGCCTCGCGCGCCTGCTTGATGATCGGCCCGGCCTCGAGCGTCTGCGGGATCGCGACGAGCAGCGCGCGTGCGCTGGCGACGTGCGCGTCGGCGAGGACCTGTGGGGCGACCGCGTTGCCGAGGATGCACGGGATACCGAGCTTGCGCGCCTCGACGCAGTCGTCACGGTCCGATTCGATCAGCACGAGCGGCACGTCGCGCTCGTGCAGCGCACGACCGACGCGCGAGCCGACGCGGCCGAAGCCGATCAGGATGATGTGGTCCTTGAGCGGGATCAGCGCGCGATCGGGCAGGAAATCGTCGGCTTCCTCGTCCGGCACGGCACCGGCGTCCTCGCTGGCCGGCTTGGCCGCGTTCTTCTCGGCCTCGCGTTTCGCGTTCCAGCGGTCGAGCACGACGAACAGCATCGGGTTGACGATGATCGACAGCAGCGCGCTCGCGAGGATGAGGTTGCGGCCCTCCTCGCTGAGCAGGCCGAGGCTCACGCCGAGTGCGGCGAGGATGAACGAGAACTCGCCGATCTGCGCGAGCGCGGTCGCGATGGTCAGGCTGGTCTGCCACGGGTGGCCGAACGCACGCACGATCGCGAGCGCGCCGATCGACTTGCCGACCGTGATGATGAGGAACGTCGCGAACACCGCGACCGGCTGCTCGATGAGGATCTTCGGATCGAACAGCATGCCGACCGACACGAAGAACAGCACCGCGAATGCATCGCGCATCGGCAGCGAGTCGTTGGCCGCCTCGTGGCTGAGCTTGGACTCGTTGAGCACGACGCCGGCCAGGAACGCGCCGAGCGCGAACGAGACGTCGAACAGCGCCGCCGACATGTAGGCGACGCCGAGCGCGATCGCGAGCACCGACAGCGTGAACAGCTCGCGCGAACCGACCGCGGCGGTGCGCTCGAGCGCCCACGGGATCACGCGGCGGCCGATCGCGAACATCAGCACGATGAACAGCGTGACCTTGCCGAGCGTCCACGCGAGCGCCTTGAGGATGCCGAGCGTGTCGGTCGGCGCGCCGTCCGGAACATTGCCTCCGAGCAGGCCGGCCACGGCCGGCAGCATGACGAGCACGAGCACCGTGACGAGGTCCTCGACGATGAGCCAGCCGATCGCGATGCGTCCGCGCATCGTCTCGAGCAGACGGCGTTCCTCGAGTGCGCGCAGCAGCACCACGGTGCTCGCGACGGACAGGCAGATGCCGAACACGAGGCCCGCGCCGGGCGTCCAGCCGAGCGACCAAGCGAGCAACATGCCGAGGCCGGTCGCGATCGCGATCTGCACGATCGCACCGGGGATCGCGATCTTGCGTACCGACAGCAGATCGCCGAGCGAGAAATGCAGGCCGACGCCGAACATGAGCAGGATCACGCCGAGTTCGGAGATCTCGTGCGCGAGATGCGCATCGGCGACGAAGCCCGGCGTGAACGGGCCCACCACGACACCCGCGACGAGATAGCCGAACAGCGGCGACAGTTTCAGGCGCTGCGCGATCATGCCGAACACGAACGCGAGGACGATGCCGCCGACGAGCATGGCGATCAGGGGCGTGTGATGGGGCATCGGTTCTCCTTGGGGTGGCGTGGTGCAGGCGTGGATACACCCGACTATACAAGCTCGTGCCGCAACACCCGGCCACGCAAGGGGTAAATGCGTGTAAACCCCGCCCCGTACGCCGCCACGATGACGTGGCGGCGTGTCATGCGTGCGTCAGCCCGCGCGCAGCTGGTCGCGCACCGGCAGCGTGCGGATGCGCTTGCCGGTCGCCGCGAAGATCGCGTTGAGCAGCGCGGGAGGCACGGGCGGCAGGCCCGGCTCGCCGACGCCGCCGAGCGGCAGCGACGCATCGGTCGCATTGACCGCATGCACGTGAATCTCCGCCGGTGCACCGTCGATTCGCGTCAAGGTGTAATCGTGGAAATTGGTCTGCACCGCACGCCCCTTGGCGAAGCGGATCTCGCCGAGCAGGGCCAGGCTGATGCCCTGGATCACCGAGCCTTCCATCTGAGAGCGCACGCGTTCCGGGTTGATCTGCAGGCCGCAGTCGATCGCGATGTCGACGCGCGGAATGCGCAGCGTGCCGTCGGCGGCGACCTCGACCTCGACGACCGCGGCCGTGTAGGTCGCGAAGCTGCGGTGCGCGGCGATGCCGAGACCGCGGCCCTTCGGCAGCGTGCGGCCCCAGCGCGAGGCCTTGGCCACCGCCTCGACGACGCCACGCAAGCGCGCCGTGTCGACCGTGTGCACCTTCGGATCCTCGCCGTAGTTCGAGGCTTCTGCGAGCGTCGACGGATCGACCTGGCGCGGCGACCCGATCAGGTCGAGCAGCATGTCCTTCGGATCACGGCCGGCCGCGTGCGCGAGCTCGGCGACCGCGCACTGCGTCGCGAACGCGTGCGGGATGTTGTAGACCGAGCGGAACCAGCCGATGCGCGTGTGCGCAGCCGCCTCGGGGTTCTCGATGCGCAGGTTCGGCACGCCGAAGAAGCCGAGGTCGGTCAGGCCCTGGCCGAGTTCGCCGGCACGCTGGTGCTTCGTGTCCGGACCGAACAGCGAGCCGATCGACGGCGCGGCCGTACGGTGCAGCCACGCGACCGGCTTGCCCTTCGCGTCGGCACCGGCCTCGATGCGCTCGAGGGCCACGGTGTGGAAGTAGTCGTTGACGATGTCGTCCTCGCGCGTCCACGTGACCTTGACGGGCTTGCCGTCGACGGCCTTCGAGAGCAGCGCGGCCTCGCCGATGAAATCCGGCTTCGACTTGCGGCCGAAGCCGCCGCCGAGCAGGGTCTGGTGGATCGTCACCTTCTCCTTCGGCAGCTTGAGCAGCTCGGCGAGCAGCGTGCGCGCGGCCTCGGGTGCCTGCACGCTGGCCCAGGCCTCGCAGGCGCCGTCGGCGATGCGCACCGTCGCCACGGGCGCCTCCATCGGCGCGTGCGCGATGTGCGGGATGTAGTACTCGGCGGCGATCTTCTTCGGCGCGCGTTCGAGCGCGGCATAGGTGTCGCCGGCGTCGCGCACGAGCTTGCCCGGCGCACGCACGGCCGTCTCGAGCGTGGCGCGGTAGGCTGCCGAGTCGTAGCCCGCGTTCGGGCCGTCGTCCCACTCGATCGCAAGCTTGCGGCGCGCCTCGATCGCGGCCCAGGTGTTCTCGGCGATGATCGCGATGCCGCCGAGCGGCAGGAACGCAGACGGGATCGGCGCGCCGTCAAGCGGCACCACCTTGACCACGCCCGGCACCGCGAGCGCGGCCTTGGCGTCGTGCGTGCGCACACGCCCGCCGTACACGGGTGGTCGCGCGACGACCGCGTACAGCATGCCGTCGAGGCGAACGTCGATGCCGAACGTGGCCTTGCCGGTCACGATGTCGTCGTTGTCGACGAGCGCGCGGCCATCCTTGCCGATGTAGCGGAAGTCCTTCGCGGCCTTGAGGCGCAGCGTCGCGGCCTCGGGCACCGGCAGCTTCGCGGCCGCTTCGGCGAACGCGCCGAAACCCGCGCGCTTGCCGCTCTTCGCATGCACGAGCTCGTGGTTCACCGCGCGCACTTCCGACGCAGGCACGGCCCATGCCGCCGCCGCGGCGGCCTCGAGCATCTGACGCGCGGCCGCACCGGCACGGCGCAGCGGCGCGAACGCGTGGCGGATGCTGCGCGAGCCGTCGGTGTTCTGGTTGCCGTAGGTTTCCTGGTCACCGGGTGCCTGACGTACGCGCACGCGCGCGAAATCGGCCTCGAGCTCGTCGGCGACGATCATCGGCACGCTCGTGCGCACGCCCTGGCCCATCTCGGCGCGGTGGTTGAGGATCGTGACGGTGCCATCGGCGTCGATCGCGATGAACGTGCGCGGATCGTCCTTGAGGCCACCCGGCATGCCGTCGCCGCCGTACTTCCTGGCCTCCTGCGCGAGGGCGCGCGGCGCCGGCAGGCCGACCGCGAGCACGAGCGCACCGGCACCGAGGCCGAACAGGAACGCGCGCCGGCTCTCGTTGGCGATCGGCACGTCGAGCGGCTTCACGGGGATCTGGCCGTCGGCGCTCATGCGGCACCTCCGGTCTTGACCACGGCGAGATGGATCGCCGCGCGGATGCGCGTGTAGGTGCCGCAGCGGCACAGGTTGCCGGCCATCGTCGCGTCGATGTCGGCATCGCTCGGCTTCGGCTTCTGCTTGAGCAGCGACGCGGCCTGCATGATCTGGCCGGCCTGGCAGTAGCCGCACTGGGCGACGTTGAGTTCCTTCCAGGCCTGCTGCACGGGATGGTCGCCGTCGGCAGACAGGCCTTCGATCGTCGTGACCTTGGCGGTCAGCGCGGCCGCGACCGGCGTCACGCAGGCGCGCGTCGCGACGCCGTCGAGATGAATCGTGCACGCGCCGCACAGCGCCATGCCGCAGCCGAACTTGGTGCCGGTCAGGCCCGCGACATCGCGCAGGAACCACAGCAACGGCATCTCGGGATTGCCTTCGAACGCATGGTCGCGTCCGTTGACGTTGATCGTCGGCATCGTCTTCACCTCCGCAGGTCGTGCATTGGCCGGCGACGGGGAGGTCGCCGAGATTCGGAGCGGCTGCCTTGCCGCGGGTCGCTGGCGCGACCGGACCGATGATTCTATCGGCCGCGCATGGCCGGGTTGTTGCGGTGCGGTAAACGCAGTTGTAACCGTCGCTCCACAGTCGTGGCGCCGCGACGGGAATGATTCGCAACGCGCACGCTGGCGGGATCGCATGCCTCGACGGGTTCCGGGACACACCCCTTATCAGCCGAGGAATCCTTCATGGCATGCATGCCTGTCCTGCGACGCGCGCCCGCGTCGCTCCGCTTCACGCTGACCGCGCTGCTCGCCGCGACGAGCGTCACGATGATGCCGTCTGCACGGGCCGCCGACCTCCACGACGACCAGAGCCGTCTCTACAATCTCGGCAGCGCCGCACTGCCGAACAGTGGTGGCGCCGACTACCCGACCTTGCTCGTGGCGGGTGATTTCGACTGCGATGGATCCGCCGACATCGCCGTCGGCAACTGGGCCGCCACCGTGAGTGGACTCGAGTACGCCGGTGCGGTGACGGTGGGTTACGCGGACCGCCTGCTCGGCCTGCGCGCGAACGGGCGCGCGTGGAACCAGAACAGCGCGGGCGTGATCGACCAGGCCGAACGCAACGACCAGTTCGGCACCGCGCTCGCAGCGGCCGACTTCGACGGCGACGGCTGCGACGACCTCGCGATCGGCGTGCCGATGGAAACCCTGGGCTCGCCCCCGCTGACGTACGCCGGTGGCGTGCACGTGCTGTTCGGTCTCGAGGGCGGCCTGCAGGCTTCGGACGACCTGTTCCTGCCGGCATCGAACTCGCCGAACCTGCACGGCCACCAGGCCGGCCATCGCAAGGGCACCGCACTGGCGACGCCGACGCGCTTCACGAACGCGTCGAGCCTGCCGATGCTCGCGGTCGGCGCACCGCGCCATGGCTCGCCGGCGACGCCGCAGTCGGGCGGTGTCGCCGTGTGGCGGTCGGGCAGCAGCGTGCTCGGCAATCCGGTCGCGTTCCTCGAACAGACCACGGGTGGCGCGACGCCTGTCAACGTCGTCGACAACCTGCTCGGCAAGACGATGACCCACGGCGACTTCAACGGCGACGGCTACGACGACATCGTCGCGGCGAGCCTCAACCCCGAGGGCTGTCCCGTCATCGGCATCCCGTTCTGCGACAACCTGCGCGGCCAGGTCGTCACGTGGTACGGCGCTGCGACCATCGGCGGCGTCGTGTCCGACCTCGTCTACATGGGCTTGCCGGGCATCATGCCCGGCGGTGAAACCCGCAGCGGCTTCGGTGACGTCCTCGCGGTCGGCGACTTCGATGCCGACGGCTTCGACGACCTCGTGGTCGCCTCGCCGCGCCGCACGGTCGGAAGCGCCGCGACCGCAGGCATCGTGACGATCCTGTACGGCTCCTCGAGCGGCCTGCGCCTCGCGCTGCGCAGCCACACCTTCAGCCTCGCCGATCTCGGCCGCACGTCCAGCGCGGCGGACTACTTCGGCCACAGCCTGGCGACGGGCGATTTCAACCGCGACGGCTTCGCCGATCTCGCCATCGGCACGCCGTACAGGAACGAGAACGGCCTGCGCGATACCGGTCTCGTCAGCGTGGCCTACGGATCGGCGTCGGGCCTGCGCATGCAGGGCGCGAGGCATTTCAACGCCCAATCGGCCGGCGTGTCCGTGTCGCTGCGTGCCGACGACGCCTTCGGCACGTCGCTGGCCGCCGCGGACTTCAACGACGACGGCGTCGACGACCTCGCGATCGGCCTCGGCCGGATCGAATCGACCGGCACGCCGGGACGCGTCGCGTTCCTCTACGGCTCGAGCGCGACGACCACCGAGATCCGCAGCATCACGCCGAACCCCGTGATCCAGGGCGGCACCGTGACGTTCGAGGTGTCGAGCGTGCGCACGCCGTTCGCAGGCCTGCCGCTCGGTCGCGGCGAGGTGATCGTGAGCGTGGCCGGCATGCAGTCGTGCCGCGCGACGATCGGCTCGAACGGGCGCGGCCAGTGCTCGATGACCGCGTTCGCAACCGGCACGCGCCAGGTCGCAGCCCACCATCCCTCGATCATCGGCTTCCGCACGAGCATCGCCGAGAGCCGCTCGCTGACGATGATCCCGAGCGACGACCGCATCTTCGCCGACGATTTCGAATGACCCACGCCGACGTGGCGGGAACCGGCGCCGTCCCGGGTGTCCTGCCGCAGGCCCGCCTGTCGCGCGCCCTCCGTCCCCGAACCAGGAGTGTTCCATGCCGTCCCTGTCCTTGCTTCGCCCGCGTCTCGCCAGCGTGCTCGTGCTGCTGGCCACCTCGTTCCTCGCACTGTCGGCACATGCCCAGTCGCTCACCGTCTCGATCGTCTCGGGCAATCCGCAGTCCACGACTGTCGGCACGCCGTTCCCGGCGCCGCTGGTCGTGCGCGTCACCGACGGAAAGGGCGGTCCCGTCTCAGGGCAGGAAATCGAGTTCTTCGTCGTCGCATCGGGCAGCGCCGACGGCAGCGTCGTCGCATCGGCCGCCTCGACCGACAGCGACGGCCTTATCTCGGCCGACGCGACCGCCGGCAACGAGCCCGGCACCTACGTGATCCGCGCGGCGGCCGTGTTCGGCGGCAAGTCCGGGCCGCAGCCGCAGGGCGTCATCGCCTCGGTCGACTTCACGATGACCAACCTCGCCGGCACGCCGGTCGAATCGGTCGCGCTGCCGGTCGGTTCCTGGCCGATGCTCGGCCTGCTCGTGGCCCTGCTCGGCGTGGTCGGCCTGCGCGCACGCGCGCAGGCCTCGCGCCGCTGAGTTCCACGGCCGCGCACGGGCGCGTGTGCCCCCCGACACTTGACCGTGCGCGGCCGACTCGCCGATACATCCCCTTTCGATACCGGAAGGGGAACCCCGATGCGCCATCTCCACTGGCTGCTCGCCGCGCTGCTGCCGCTCGGCGCGAACGCCGCCGAAGCGCCCGCGGGCAAGCCCGACGCGAAGTCGGCCGAGTCCGCCGGCGTCGCCGAACGCTCGAGCACGCACAAGGCGTCGGTCACGATCCGCGGCCAGCGCATCGCCTATACGGCGACCGCGGGCACGCTCGTGCTCAAGGACAAGGCCGGCAAGCCGCGCGCCGAGGTGTTCCACGTCGCCTATGTGCGTGACGGCGTGCGCGACGCGGCGACGCGCCCGGTGACCTACGTGTTCAACGGCGGCCCCGGCTCGTCGTCGGTATGGCTGCACCTCGGCGTCATCGGCCCGCGCCGCGTCGCATTCGCCGACGCCGTGCAGCCCACGCCTGCGCCGTACACGCTCACCGACAACGCCTGGAGCCTGCTCGACGCGAGCGACCTCGTGTTCATCGACCCGGTCGGCACCGGCTACAGCCGCGCGCTCGGCGACGCCAAGGCCGAGGAGTTCTACGGGGTCAAGGAGGACGTCGAGTCGGTCGGCGAGTTCATCCGCCTGTGGACCGTGCGCGCCAAGCGCTGGAACAGCCCGAAGTTCCTCGCCGGCGAAAGCTACGGCACCACGCGCGCGGCCGGCCTCGTCGCCCACCTGCAGGAACGCGAGGGCATGTTCTTCGACGGCGTCATGCTGATCTCGTCGATCCTCAACTTCCAGACCGCACGCTTCGACACCGGCAACGACCTGCCGTACATCACGTTCCTGCCGACCTACGCGGCGACCGCGTGGTACCACGACCGCATCCCGTCGAAGCCGCCGCTCGAAACCTTCCTCGCCGACGCGCGCCGTTTCGCCGAAGGCGAGTACGCGGCCGCCCTCATGCTCGGCTCGCGCCTGCCGGCCGAGCGCCGGCGCGAGGTCGCGGCCAGGGTCGCCGCGTTCATCGGCACCAGCGCCGAGTTCGTCGAGCGCACCAACCTGCGCCCGAGCATCCAGCGCTTCACCAAGGAGCTGCTGCGCGACCAGCGCCGCTCGGTCGGCCGCCTCGACAGCCGCTACCGCGGCATCGACGCCGATGCGGCCGGCGAGCGATTCGACACCGACCCGTCGTACACGGCGATCCTCGGGCCCTACACGGCCGTGCTCAACGACTACGTCGGCCGCGAACTCGGCTACGCCGAGGACCGCACCTACGAGATCCTCAGCGGCGAACCGGGCCGCGCGTGGAAGTGGGGCGGCCACGGCTACCTCGACGTCGGCGAGAGCCTGCGCTCGGCGATGAGCCGCAACCCGCACCTGCGCGTGCACGTCGCCAACGGCTACTACGACCTCGCCACGCCGTTCTTCGCGACCGAGTACACGTTCGACCACCTCGGCCTCGAGCCCGAGCTGCGCGCCAACGTCTCGATGAGCTATTACGAGGCCGGCCACATGATGTACAGCCACCCCGCCTCGCTCGAGAAGCTCTCGCGCGAGCTGCACGCGTTCGTCACGAAGGCGCGCTGACGCGGCGCGGGCCCAGACACGCGGCCGGCGCTTCACGCGCGGGCTGCGTCAGGCGCGCAAGGCCTCGCGCTCTCCGCCGACGGTGGCCGCGCGCGCGGGCCCGACGAGATCGAGGAAGCCGTTGAACACGGTATCGGCGCGTGCCTGCATCGCGTCGATGTGCTCGTCGGTGCGCGCGCGGATCGCATCGGCATCGTGGCCGAGGCGCGCCGCGACGAGATCGGCGAGGTAATGCGGCAGGCCGAGCCAGCGCTCGACCAGCGGGCGGTTCATCTCGAGGTGGAACTGGAACCCGTAGGCATTGCCGCCGTAGCGGAACGCCTGGTTCTCGCAGGTCGCCGACCGTGCGAGGTGTTCGGCGCCGTGCGGGATGCCGAACGTGTAGCTGTGCCACTGGAACACCGGCGCGAGCGCGCCGAGTCCGCCGAGCACGCCGTCGCGGCGCCCGTCCTCGGTCGCGGCGACGTCGTACCAGCCGATCTCCGAGGTGTCGTTGCGGCGCACCGGCGCGCCGAGCACGTGGGCGAGCAGCTGCGCGCCGAGGCAGATGCCGAGCACGGGCTTGCCCTGCTTCAACGCCGTCTCGATCACCTGCATCTCGGTGCGCAGGTGCGGACGCGCGTGCTGGTCCTCGACGTTCATCGGGCCGCCGAGCACGACGAGGCCGTCGTAGCGGTCCACGCGCGGCTCGGCGTCGGGCTGGCGCTCGAAGTTGACGAACTTGACGCGATGGCCGCGCCGCCGGATCAGCGGATCGAGCGTGCCGAGCGGTTCGGCGGCGACGTGCTGGAAGACAAGGAGGCGCGACACCGGTGGATGCTGCTCCGCAACATGGGTCGCGCCACTGTAGCGTATCGACGTCTAAATGTCCGAACTCAGTGGCGCACCGCCGGCGGCTCGACGAAACCGGTCGGCGTGCGGTAGGTATGGGTTCGCGTCGTCGAGCCCGGCCACCAGCGCTCCATGACGTCGACGGCCCATTCCGGACCCTCCGGCTTGTGGCAGTCCGTGCACGCGTTCGGCGCCTTCTCGAGACCGAACTTCACGCTGTCCTGCGGGTTCGGGATCGAGCTCATCTCGTGCGTGCGTGCGCGCTCCCAGATGCCGCGGTTGAGCTTGGTGATGTGCCAGGGCATGTGGCAGTCGTAGCAGAAGCTGCCCGGCGTGCCGCCGGCGTGCTTGGTGTGCGCGTCGGGTGCCTTCGCGATGTCGGCGTGGCATTCGGTGCAGTACGCGTTCGAGCCGGCCGATGCGGTCAGGCGGCCCGGCACGGCCTCGCGCTTGTTGTCGTGCGGGTTGTGGCAGTCGTAGCAGCGCACCTCGTCCTTGGCGTAGCACGAGGATTCGACGAACGAGCGGAACATCATGCCGATGCCGCGCGGGCGGCCGTTGTCCCAGACCTCGACCGTGGCGTCCTTGCGGCCCGGCGTGAGCGGGGTCTGGAAGAAGTAGTCCGACAGGTCGTTGATGCGGCCCTCGAGGCTGTAGCCGGGCTGGAACGTGCGGTAGACGTCGTAGTTCGCGGCGAAGATGTCGGCGCCGTGGCAGCGCGCGCACACCGACAGCGACTGGCCCTTGGGCAATTTCGCGGCACTCGCGATGTAGGCCACCGGGCGGCCCTTGAGGTGGTTCTGCACCCACATCGCGAGGCGGTTCGCCGCGCTCGACTTCATGTACTCCGAATGTAGGCTGCCCGGGCCGTGGCAGGCCTCGCAGGTGATGCCGTCCTCGTGCCAGCGCACCTGCGCACGCGTGTGCGAAGGGTTCTTGGCGACGATGTCGAGGTCGGTCACGTGGCAGCGCGCGCAGTACAGGTTCCACGCCGAATGCAGCGTGGTCATCTGCTCCCAGAGGTCGGCGACGCTCTGCGGGCTGCCTTCCTGCACGTTCCAGTAAGGGAAGTACGAGCCCGTCGCGGTCGACCACTGCAGCGGCAGGCGGCGCATGACGCCGCCCGGTTCCGGGGTCAGGTATTCCTGGCGGTACTGGTAGCCGACCACCTTGGTGATCGGGAATTCGACGAAGCGGTCCTCGGTGGGATGCCGGATCGCCATGAAGTACGCGCCGCCGCGCATGTAGGTGCGCGCGACGACCTCGCCGCGCAGCGGATCCGGGCTCTCGGGCGGCAGCCGGAACTCGCCGTCCTTGAAGTTGCCGACCACCGACTGCTGGCTCGGATCACGCAGCATGTTCGCATGCGGCGAGACTTCCCACTGCGCGTGCACGAGCGTGTGGCACTCGCCGCAGGTCTGCGAGCCGACGAACGAAGCGTCGAAGCGCGCGTCGAACTGTTCCGCACTCCACCAGCTCCAGCCGAACACGAGCGCGAGCACCACGACGAAACCGGCCAGCCACGGCCACAGGCGGCGGCGACGCGGTTCGGGTGCGGACGTATCCGGAGCGTGGCTGGCGGGGGGCGTGGCAGCGCCTGAAGGCGCCGCAGCCCCCTGCTTGCGGCGTTTCTTCGACATGCGCCCAGTATAGGCGAGACGCCCTCAGCGGAAGAACGTGCCGAACGCCTCGATCGCACGTTCGATGCCGTCGTCGTCGATGTCGAGATGGGTCACGAGGCGCACGCTCGGCAGGTAGCCGATGCTCGCGACGACGCCGGCGCCGCGCAGGTGCGCGTCGAGCGCACGCAGGCGATCCACCGGCACCGCGACGAACACCATGTTCGTGTGGTGGCCGAGCACGTCGACGCCGCCGACGCGGCGCAGGCCCTCGGCGAGTCGGCCGGCACGCGCATGGTCGTCGGCGAGGCGCGCGACATGATGATCGAGCGCATGCAGTGCCGCCGCGGCCAGCAGGCCCGACTGGCGCAGGCCGCCGCCGAGCATCTTGCGCCAGCGCCGTGCCGAGGCGACGACCTCGGCACGGCCGGCGAGCACCGAGCCGACCGGCGCGCCGAGGCCCTTGGACAAGCACACCGAGACGCTGTCGAACGGCGCTGCGAGTTCGCGCGGCGCGACGCCGCTCGCGACCGCCGCGTTGAACAGGCGCGCGCCGTCGAGGTGGCAGGCCAGCCCCTTGCTGCGCGCCCATGCCGTCGCCGCGGCGACGTAGTCGGCCGGCAGCACGCGACCATGCCAGGTGTTCTCGAGCGCGAGCAGGCGCGTGCGCGCGAAATGCGCGTCATCCGGCTTCACGGAGCGCTCGAGCACGTCGAGCGGCAGGCTGCCGTCGGCCGCGTGCACGATCGGCTGCGGCTGGATCGAGCCGAGCACGGCCGCGCCGCCGCCCTCGAACTTGTAGGTGTGCGCCTCCATGCCGACGAGGTACTCGTCGCCGCGCTGGCAGTGCGCGAGCAGCGCGGCGAGGTTGGCCTGGGTGCCGCTCGGCATGAACACGGCCGCCTCGAAACCGAGCTCGCGCGCGACGCGCGCCTCGAGCGCCGCGACGGTCGGGTCCTCGCCGTAGACGTCGTCGCCGACCTCGGCCGCGACCATCGCCGCGCGCATCGCCGACGTCGGTCGGGTCACGGTATCGCTGCGCAGGTCGATCGGCGTCATCGGGGGCTCCGGGTGGGTGGGACGGAGGCGCGATGCTAGCCGGTCGCACCACGCGCGCCGCATGCCGGAGGTCGCGCCGGCGATGGGATTCCGGACTCGATCGGCGCACGATACGCGGGCCCGGCACCGACGCCGGAGGCGGAGCCTGCCCCCATGGACGAGCAGCAGCACGCGGTGCCGTCGACGCCTTCCGACGCGGTCGAGGGCGGATCCGCGCCAGGCGGATTCGAAGCACGCCTCGTCGACGAGAACGAGGCGATCGCCGCACGCCGTCGCGAGGCGTTTCCCGACGGCCTGCGGCCGGCGACCCGCATCGGCCTCGCCTTGTCGGGCGGCGGCATCCGCAGCGCGACCTTCAGCCTCGGCCTCGTGCGCGGGCTTGCCGCGAACGGCCTGCTGCGCCGCTTCGATTATCTCTCGACCGTATCGGGCGGCGGCTTCACGGGCGGCATGCTCGGCCGCCTGATCGGTTCGGTCGGCATCGACCGTGCGGAGAAGGCGCTCGCGCGCACCGATTCGCTGGTGATGTGGTGGCTGCGCCGCAACGGCCGCTACCTGAGCCCGGGTGGTTCGCGCGACCTCGGCATGGCCGTGGTGACGTTCCTGCGCGCCTGGCTCGCGGTGCACATCGAGTTCGCGTTCGTCGCGCTGCTGATCGGCGTCGCGGTCGTGCTGCCGCACCTCGTGCAGAACGAATGGGGCTGGATTCCCGCGGCGACCTGGCCCGGCATCGCCTCGGCCTGGTGGATCATCGCCGCACTCGTGTGGCTGGGCGGGACTCCCGGCGCGATCCTCTCCTACTGGATCGCACGCGACGGCTCGGATGCGCGTGCCGGGCAACCCGCGACGCGGGCTGGACCGGGTGCTCGCGACGCGTTCGTGCTGGTCGTGCTTGCCGCGCTGACCGCATGGGCGGCCGTGGGCGTCGTCGCACTCGATGCGGGCCTCATGGGCCTCGCCGCGATGCTCGCGGCCGGTGGTGCACTCGTGCGCTACATCGGCACGTTCCTGCGCGTGCGCGGTGCGGCGCGCGATGCCGACGGCGTCGCCCGCGAGCGCAACCGCCTCACGCGTGCATTGCGCCGCTGGAGCGTGGTCGCGGCCGTGCTGTTCGGCATCGGCGTGCTCGATGCGGCGAGCTGGCAGGTCAACCTCATGCTCGCTCGCACGGGCGGTTCGACGTTCTGGACCTCGCTGTCGGGCGGGCTCGGCCTCACCGGCGTCGCGCTGATCGTGCTGCGCGCGCTCGCCGAGCCGCTGCAGAAACTCGAGAGCGCGGCGACCGCGTCACGGCTGGACTGGCGTTCGCGCGCGCTCAACCTGCTCGGCCTCGCACTGGCCGGCGTGCTCGTGCTCGGCTGGGCGTCGCTGGTGCAGTGGTTCGTGTTCGCGGGGCCACCGGTCGCGAACCTGGACGACTGGGGCGAGCCCGCACGCGCGGGCGTGGTCGCCGCCGTCGCGATCCTCTGGCTTGCGCTCACCGCGCGCCACGCACAGACCGCCAACGCCTCGTCGCTGCACAGCTTCTACCGCGCGCGGCTCGTGCGGGCGTGGCTGTCGGTCGGCAATCCCGCGCGCTTCGCGAGCGGACACGCGCGCGAGGCTGCAGCCGGCGGTGCCACCGCGGTACCGCCCGACGAGCGCAACGGCGAGACCGTGCTCGACGCCGTGCACAGCGTCACCGACGTGATCCCGGGTGACGACATCGACCTCGGCGCCTATCGCCCCGAAGCGCGCGGCGGCCCGATCCATCTCGTCAACACCTGCCTCAACCAGACCCGCGACGACACCAGCGACCTCTACAACGCAGACCGCAAGGGCTGCATGCTGACCGTCGGTGCGCGCGGCTTCGAATGGGGGCGCGACGCGGTGCGTCCGCTCGACGGCGACGCCTCGGTCGGCACGCTGGGCCGCTGGGTCGCGATCTCGGGTGCCGCAGCGTCGCCGGGCGCGGGTTCGTACACGTCGAGCGGCTGGGCGATGACGCTGTTCTTCCTCGGCGTGCGGCTCGGCTACTGGCTGCGCCGCCCGTTCACCGACGCGACGACGATGGCCGCGAAGGACACATGGGCGTGGCGCGCGCTGCCGAAGGTTCGCCTGCTGCTCGCCGAGGCACGCGCGCGCTACGGCGGACTGCGCCAGCCGTGGTGGTACCTCTCCGACGGCGGCCATTTCGAGAACACGGGCGTCTACCCGCTGCTGCGCCGGCGCCTCGACCTCATCGTGCTGTCCGACGCGGGCGCCGATCCGGCGTTCGAGTTCGGCGACCTCGACAACCTCGTGCGCAAGGCGCGCATCGATTTCGGTGCCGAGATCGAGTTCCACACGCACGCCGACGCGGTCGAACGTTTCGGCCTCGACGGCGACGACCTCACCGTGCTGTCGCCCGAGGATCTCGCCGCCAACACGTCGGCGCGCGGCGTGCTGCTCGCACGCATCCGCTACCGCGACGACGGGAACGGTCCGCACACCGGCACGCTGGTCGTGGTGAAACCGAACCTGCATGCGGCCCTCGACGCCGACGTGCTCGGCTACGCGCTGCGCCATCCGGGCTTCCCGCAGCAGGGCACGGGCGACCAGTTCTTCGACGAGGCGCAGTGGGAGAGCTACCAGCATCTCGGCTTCGACCTCGGCCAGCAGCTGCGCGAGGACTGGCTCGCGAAACTGCCGGGCTGGAACGCGCCCGCGCCGGCCGATGCGGGCCAGCTCGCGCGGGTGCGCACGCCCGTGGTGCGCGTGGTCGAGCGCGAGGTGCCGTTCTGGCGCCGCGCGGTGCCGGCCGCAGCGCTCGGCACGACGCTCGGCATCGGCGCCTCGGGCACGCTGCTGTTCGCGGCGTGGCAGGCGGTGGACCAGGTCCGCAAGGAGCAGGCCGAACGCCGCGACGCGCTCGTCGCGAGCGTCGCCGATGCGGAACGCTACCTCGATGGCCTGCCACCGACGGCCACCGGCATCGCGCTCGCCGCGCGCGCACACGCCGCGACCCTCGTCGCGCTCGACCGCGCGACGCTGCCGGCTTCGCTGCAGGCGCGCTACGACACCGTGATCGAGGCCTTCGCGCGCCACTGCAGTGCGCTCGATGCCGCACCCGCGTCGCAGGGCACCACGCTGTGCGGTGCCACGCGGCGCGTGGTCTCCGATGTCGCACCGTCGTACTGGCATCCGAGCTGCCGCAGCACATGGGCGCGGCCGCTCGACCTGCGCGGCTGCGAAGGCCAGCTGCCGACCCAGGTCGCGGTCGCGCCCGTGGTGTCGCCGACGCCGGAACCGCTCGCGCTGCCGACACCCGAGTCCCCACCCGTTCCGGTTGCCGCACCGTCGCCGATCGCCGCGACGACGACGGCTTCGCGACTGCCCGCCTGCCTCGACGAACGCGGCATCACCGTCTACACACAGGTCTACGACGAGGCCACGCGCGAGGCCGTCGTTGCGCGCGTGGCAGCGCTGCTGCCCGAGGCGCAGGCGCGCAAGCGCATGCCCGGTGTCGAGAACGTCGTGCGCAGCGCCGAACGCCGTGGCGCGAACCCGCCGACGCGCTGGCGCAAGCCGACCCTGCTCGTGCACGACCCGGCCGACCGCGCCTGTGCCGAAGCGCTCGTGCGCGCGGCGGGGCCGGCGTTCCTCGCGCCGGGCAGCGAGGTCGCCGTACGTGCGCTGCCGCCGACGCTGCGCGCGACGCCGCGCGTGCTCGAACTGTGGCTGCCGCCCGGATCGGTCGCGACGACACCGTGAACGCGCCGCGCCGAGCCGTGCGCCGGCGCGAGTCCGCTACACTGGCGCCATGAAGATCGCGTCATGGAACGTCAATTCGCTCAACGTGCGGCTGCCGCACCTCGAGCAGTGGTGCGGCGAGGCGGGTCCCGACATCGTCGCGGTGCAGGAAACCAAGCTCGAGGACGCGAAGTTCCCGCGCGCGGCGATCGAGAACCTCGGCTACGAGGTGCGCTTCTCGGGCCAGAAGACCTACAACGGCGTCGCGCTGCTCGCACGCGCGCCGATCTCGGACGTCGTCACCGACATCCCGGGCCTCGAGGATCCGCAGCGCCGCATCCTCGTCGCCACGGTCGGCGACCTGCGCATCGCCAACCTCTACGTCGTCAACGGCCAGGCTGTCGGCAGCGACAAGTACCACTACAAGCTCGACTGGCTCGACAAGGTCACGCGCTTCCTCGAGGGCGAGCTGCGCAACGACCCGCGCCTGCTCGTGCTCGGCGATTTCAACATCGCGCCCGACGACCGCGACGTGCACGACCCCGTCGCCTGGCACGAGCAGATCCTGTGTTCCACGCCCGAACGCGAGGCGCTGCGCCGCCTGCTCGACCTCGGCCTGCACGACACGTTCAGGTTGTTCGACACCGACGGCGGCCACTTCAGCTGGTGGGACTACCGCCAGGCCGGCTATCGCCGCAACCTGGGCCTGCGCATCGACCTCGTACTCGCCTCGGAAGCCTTGAAGCCTCGCGCACGCGCCGCCACCATCGACCGCTCGCCGCGCGGATGGGAGCGTCCTTCGGACCACGCGCCGGTGCTGCTGGAGCTCGACGATGCCTGAAGCCGACTGGCCCGCCTCGCTGGCGGATTCCGAACTCGAGGAACTCGACCAGTTCCTGCGTGCGCTTCCCGGCGACCAGCATCTGCTGCTCGACGGCGTGCACGGCCTGCTGACGTCGCTCGCGATCGGCCCGGCGCCGCCAAAGCCCGACGAATGGCTGGCCGAGGTGCTGAACGAACCTTTCGACAGTGCCGAGCAGGGCGAACGCGTGCTGACCCTGCTCGCGCGCCTCAACGATTCGGTCGTCCTCGAGATCGAGGGCGGTGTCTACGAGCCGATCCTCGGCGAACTCGATACCGAGGACGGCAGCCTCGCGTTCACCGCGCGCGGCTGGTGCGAGGGCTTCAGCCGCGGCATCGACCTGCGTGCGCAGGCATGGGAAGCCCGCCTCGGCCAGGACTCCGACCTCATGCAGCATCTCGGCCCGATCATCGCGTTGTCGATCGAGGACGAGGTGTTCGACAGCGACGCCGAGTTCGCACCGCTCAGCGACGAGGAGTACGACGAATGCCTCGCGCGCATCCCCGAGGCGGTCGATGCGGTCGCCGATTACTGGCGCGAGAACCCGGCCACCGACGAGGAAGCCGCCGCACACCACGCGTCCGGCGACACGCCGCCGCGCCGCCGCGCCGGGCAGTGGGTGCATTGAGGAACAGGCGGCGCGCCATGCGCCGCCGTCGCGCCGACTAGACCGCCGGGCCGCGCATGCCGTCGCCGCCCTGGCCTTTCACTTCGTAGAGCAGGCAGTCGGCGTCGCTGTACCAGATCGCCCAGTCGGTGTCCTCGGCGCACAGGTGTGCACCGATGCTCACGCTCACGGTGAGGCCTTCGCAGGTCGGGAAGCGCAGGCCGCGTACCGCACTGACGACCTGCGACGCGCGCGCGGCGAGTTCCTCGGCACCGGTCACCTGCGCGAGCAGCGCGAACTCGTCGCCGCCGAGGCGGCTCGGCAAGTCGCAGGCCGAGGCCGCGCCCTGCACTTCCTCGGCGATCGCACGCAGTACCTGGTCGCCGACGAGATGGCCGCAGCGGTCGTTGATCTGCTTGAAACGGTCGATGTCGATGAGCATGAGGCCAAGCTGCGTGCCCGGCAGGCGCGTCTCGACGAGGCGCTCGAGGAACATGTATAGGCCGCGCCGGTTGCACAGGCCGGTCAACTCGTCGGTCTGCACGAGGCGCTGCGCGGTGTTGAGCTGGGTCTGCGTCTGGCGCAGCGAATCCAGCGTCACCATGAGGTCCTCGTTGCGCCGCTTCAGGCTCGAGATGAGCTGCTGCTCGCTCGCGACGAGGTAGGAGAACGAGCGGCGCATGAACTGTGCGAGCAGGCGCGGCTCGGCGTCGAGCAGCTGCTCGAAGGCCTGCTGCTCGATGATGTGCATCGTCGTCGCCGACGTGGCGACCGCGTTGGCGACGCGCGTGTGGTTGCCGATGAACAGCGTCAGCTCGCCGAAGAACTCGCGCGCACCGATGAGCTTGTCGGGCATGCCGTCGCCGAACTCGAGGCGGATCTGGCCCGACTCGATCACGAACATGCTGCGGCCGAGTTCGCCGCGACGGAAGATGACCTCGCCCGCCCGCAGGTCGCGGCGGTCGCCCACGCTCGTGAACAGGCCGAGCTCGCGGTCCGACAGCTCGCGCGGCAGCAACGGCGGACGCGCACGCGCACCGGCCTGTCCGATCGACACGACACTGCCCGTGGACTGGTTCGACGACACGGCATCCCCCATCAAGAGACGTCTCTTGCTGCGTGCATGGTACCCGATCGCCGCAGGACGACGACGGGCCGACCATGGTCGCAAATGTGACTTCCGTCATGTGCGCAGGCGATCACGGCCGCGTCAAGCTGGCCTGTCGTCCCGCACCCTTGCGGGCCCGCAAGCGTCGCACTCCGGTGCGGCGTCCGGCGCAGCGCCGGCATCGGAACGCAGGCTCCGGCCTTCCCCGGCCGGGGCTCTCCCTCCGCCCCCGGCGTTCCGATGCCGGCGTGTCGCGCCGCAGGCACTTGCCCGCGGCGTGACGTGTTCTCCAGCGCCGCTATCAGGCCGCGTTCTTGCCGCCGTGGAACTGCTCCTCCTCGGTCGAGCCCTTGAGTGCGGTCGTCGAGGACTGGCCCTGCTGGATCGCCTGGGTGACCTGGTCGAAGTAGCCCGTGCCGACCTCGCGCTGGTGCTTGACCGCCGTGAAGCCACGCTCGGCGGCCGCGAACTCGGCCTCCTGCAGCTCGACGAACGCACTCATCTGGTTGCGCGCGTAGCCGTAGGCGAGGTTGAACATCGAGTAGTTGAGCGCGTGGAAGCCGGCCAGCGTGATGAACTGGAACTTGTAGCCGTAGCCCGCGATTTCCTTCTGGAACTTGGCGATCGTGGCGTCGTCGAGGTTCTTCTTCCAGTTGAACGACGGCGAGCAGTTGTAGGCCAGCAGCTTGCCCGGGAACTTCGCGTGGATCGCCTCGGCGAACTTGCGCGCGAACTCGAGATCGGGCTTGCCGGTCTCGCACCAGACGAGGTCGGCGTAGGGCGCGTAGGCGAGGCCGCGGCTGATCGCCTGGTCGAGGCCGTTGCGCGTCTTGTAGAAGCCTTCGACGGTGCGCTCGCCGGTCGTGAACGGCTTGTCGTTGGCGTCGACGTCGCTGGTCAGCAGGTCGGCCGCCTCGGCGTCGGTGCGCGCGACGATCAGCGTCGGCACGCCCATGACGTCGGCGGCGAGGCGCGCCGCGTTGAGCTTCTCGACCGCCTCGCGCGTCGGCACGAGCACCTTGCCGCCCATGTGGCCGCACTTCTTGACCGAGGCGAGCTGGTCCTCGAAGTGCACGCCGGCGGCGCCGGCCTCGATCATCGCCTTCATGAGCTCGAACGCGTTGAGCACGCCGCCGAAACCGGCCTCGGCGTCGGCGACGATCGGCTGCAGGAAGTCGATCGAATCGTTGCCTTCGGCGTGGTGCAGCTGGTCGGCGCGCAGCAGCGCGTTGTTGATGCGCTTGACCACGGCCGGCACCGAATCGGCCGGGTACAGCGACTGGTCCGGATACATCTGGCCGGCGAGGTTGGCGTCGGCGGCGACCTGCCAGCCCGACAGGTAGATCGCCTTGAGGCCGGCCTTGACCTGCTGCATGGCCTGGTTGCCGGTCAGCGCGCCGAGCGCGTTGACGAACGGCTCGCGATGCAGCGAGCTCCACAGCTTCTCGGCGCCGAGGCGCGCGATCGAGTGCTCGACGTGCACGGTCCCGCGCAGGCGCACGACGTCCTCGGCCGAGTAGTTGCGCGTGATGCCGGCCCAGCGCGCGTTGTTGGTCCAGTCGAGCTTGAGTTGTTCGGCGCTCGGCAGCGGGTTCTTGCTCATCGGGGTGCTCCTGGGGTCGAGGTGGCGCGGTGGACGTGCGGAAATGACGTGGACGGAATCAGGCGAGGCGCTCGTAGGCGGCCAGCGTGAGGAAGTCGGCGAGCTCGTCGGCGCGCGTGAACGCGTCGAGCATCGCGGTCGCCTCGACGAGGCGCGCCTGGCCAGGCAGGCCCGCGGCCGGCAGGCGCGTCGAAGCGCCGGCGAGCACGGCCTCGAACAGCACGAGATCGATCGGCGTGCCGTCGTCGAGGCGCAGGCCTTCGTGATGCAGCCACTGCCACAGCTGGGCGCGCGAGATCTCGGCGGTCGCGGCGTCTTCCATGAGGTGGTGGATCGGCACGCAGCCGAGGCCGTCGAGCCATGCCGCGAGATAGCGCAGGCAGACGTCGACGTTGGCCTCGAAGCCCGCGCGCGTGATCGTGCCGGGCGGCGCGAGCAGCAGGTCGTCACGCGCGACGACGACGTCCTCGCGCAGGCGCTCGAGCTGGTTGGGTCCCGGCATCGCCGCGTCGAAGGCCTCGAGCGCGATCGGCAGCAGGCCCGGATGGGCGATCCATGTGCCGTCGTGGCCGGCACCGGCCTCGCGCTGCTTGTCGGCACGCACGCGCGCCATCGCGGCCTCGTTCGCCGCGGCGTCGCCGCTGATCGGGATCTGTGCGGCCATGCCTCCCATCGCGAACGCGCCGCGGCGGTGACAGGTGCGGATCAGCAGCTCCGAATACGCCTTGAGGAAGGCCGCGCCCATGCCGACCTGGCCGCGCTCGGGCAGCACGTGGGTGCGCTGCGCGCGGAACGTCTTGATGTAGGAAAAGATGTAGTCCCACCGCCCGCAGTTGAGGCCGACCACGCGCGTGCGCAGCGCGTGCAGGATCTCGTCCATCTCGAACACGGCGGGCAGCGTCTCGATGAGCACGGTGACCTTGATCGTGCCGACGGGCAGGTCGAGCGCGTGTTCGGCGTCGGCGAGCACCTCGTCCCACAGCGCCGCCTCGCGGTGGCTCTCGAGCTTGGGCAGGTAGAGGTAGGGACCGCGATCGCGCGCATGCAGCGCGGCCGCGTTGTGGAAGAGGTACAGGCCCGCGTCGAACAGCGCGCCGGACGTCGGCGCCCCGTCGATACGCACGTGCTTCTCGGGCAGGTGCCAGCCACGCGGACGCACGACGAGCACGGCCGGATCGGGGCGCAGGCGGTAGTCGCGGCCGTCGGGCGAACGGAACGTGATCGTGCCGGCGACCGCATCGGCGAGGTTGGCCTGGCCGTCGAGCAGGTTGCGCCAGGTCGGCGAGGTCGAATCCTCGAAGTCGGCCATGAACACGCGCGCGCCCGAGTTGAGCGCGTTGATGATCATCTTGCGGTCGACCGGTCCGGTGATCTCGACGCGGCGATCCCACAACGCGCCCGGGATCTGCGCGACGCGCCAGTCGGCGGCGCGCAGCGCGGCGGTCTCGGCGAGGAAGTCGGGTGCGTCACCGGCGTCGAAGCGCGCCTGGCGCGTGCGGCGCGCGGCGAGCAGGTCGAGGCGGCGCGCATCGAAGCGGCGGTGCAGGTCGGCCACGAACGCGAGGGCGTCCTGCGTGAGGACGCGCGCGTCACCCGGCGCGTCGAGGTCGACGCCTTCGGGAAGGTCGTGCGGCAAGGCCAGGGCGTCGATTGCAGCGGACATCGGCAGGCTCCTCGAACGGAGGCGCAGGCTACGCCCGCGACTTTTCATTTGACAAAGCAAATGTTTCAATGCGGATCATTGAATTTGTCAATTCATTGGCAAGACATTGAAGGACAAGCCGAAAAAGAAAGCTTCAGTACGCCGCGCGGGTGCCCGGAGTGCCTCCTCGCGCGCCACCGAGGCCGCCGAGCCGCGCTTCTACTACAAGGGCAACCGGCTCAAGCAGCTGCGCGCGTTCTGCTACACGGTCAAGCTCGGCACGCTGTCACGCGCGGCCGACGCGCTGTTCCTGTCGCAGCCCTCGGTGAGCCTGCAGCTCGCCGCGCTCGAGAAGGAGCTCGGTACCGAGCTCGTCGAGCGCCGCCGACGCCGCGTCGCTCTGACGCCACGCGGCCAGGTGCTGTACGACCTCGCAAGACCGCTCGTCGACGGCCTCGAGGCGCTCGACGAGGCGTTCCGAGCGAGCACGCAGGGCATCGGCCCGGCCGGCCTCGACATCGCCTGCGGCAACGCGACGATCCAGTACCTGCTGCCGCAGATGGTCGCGACGTTCCGCGAGCGTCACCCGGACGTGCCGCTCAACCTGCACAACGTGACCGGCAGCGACGGCCTCGCGCTGCTGCGCTCGGACGAGGTCGATTTCGCGGTCGGTTCGATGCTCGACGTGCCGAACGACCTCTCGTACGAGCCGCTGCACCATTTCGATCCGTTGCTGATCACGCCGCTCGGCCATCCGCTCGCGAGCAAGCCCGAGATCACGCTGGAGGATCTCTCCCCGCACGGCCTGATCCTGCCGCCCAAGCGCCTGACCACCTATCGCCTCGTCGACCTCGTGTTCCACCAGCGCAACGTGCCGTATCACGTCGCGATCGAGGTCGGCGGCTGGGAGGTCATCAAGCAGTACGTCGCGATGGGGCTCGGCATCTCGATCGTGACGGGCATCTGCATCGGACCCGAGGACCAGGGCCGTCTCGCCGTGCGCAACCTGCGCCAGTACTTCCCGCAGCGCAGCTACGGCGTGGTCGTGCGCAAGGGCAAGTACCTGAGCGCCGACGCACGCGCGTTCATCGACCTGATCCGGCCCGGCCTGTTCACGCGCCGCGATTTCTTCGAGGCAGGCCACTCCGAGCGCTAGGCGGGAGGCCCGACGGACCGAGGCCGAGCGCGCCGGCCAGCCAGCGGTCGGCGTGCACGACGCCCTCGTCGCGCACGCGGCGACGGTACTCGCCCGAGATCGCGGCGAGGCCATCCGGGGTCGCACCGGACACGGGCGCAGCGGGTACCGCAGCGGCGAACTCGCGCGAGGTGAGGGTACGCAGGGCGAGATCGCCGGCCTGCGCGAGCACATCGCGCGTGACGCTCACGTCGGCGGTGGTCGGCGGCGGGGCGTCGTGCGCGCCGTCGTCGGACCATGCACCGGACGGCGTGTCGAGCATGGGGTCGTGGTTCATCGGCGCGACTCCGTCGGACGTGGGGCCACGGTAGGTGCAGCGCGGTTAAACCTGGGTGAAATCCCACCCCGTGACTGTGGGGAAACCGTGGAACCGCGCGTTCAGCCCCAGACCTCGCGCATGACCCGGGCCATGTTGCCGCCGAGGATCTTGGCGATGCGTGCCTCGCCGTGGCCACGCTGCGCGAGCAGGTCGGCGATCACGTCGAAACGGTCGGCGCGATTGAGGTCGGGAATGAACGTGTAGAGATCGGGCGGACGGCCCTTCTCGAAGATGCCGTCGGCGACCATGCCGGCGATCATCGCGCGGTTCTCCTTCTCGAAATCGCCACTGCGGTCGATCGGCGCGACGCCCGCATCGGTGCCGATGCCGACGTGGTCCTCGCCACAGACGTCGATCGCGTGCTCGAGATGCCGGATCACGTCGACGGCCATCGGCTGCGTGTCGGTACGCAGGTACGGCCACAGGATGATGCCGGCGACACCGCCGCGCTCGGCGAGTGCACGCAGCTCGGCGTCGCCGGTGTTGCGCGGCAGGTCGGCGAGTGCACGGCAGCCGGTGTGGCTGATCAGCACGGGCGCCTTCGAGGCGCGGATGCCTTCCGCGATCGTGCGTTGCGAGCCGTGCGCGAGATCGACGACGACGCGCTCGGCATTGAGACGCTCGACGACGGCATGGCCGAACCGGCTCAGGCCCGCGTTGCCGGGTTCCGTCGCGCCGTCGCCGACGAGGTTGCGGCGGTTGTGGGTGAGCTGGATCACGCGCACGCCGAGTTCGCGGAAACGGGCGATGCGATCGATGTCCTCTCCGAGCGATTCGGTGCCCTGGAACGTCATCACGATGCCGGTGCGCCCGCCACGTCGCGCGCGCTCGAGATCGGCGCCCTCCTGCACGAGCAGCAGGTGGTCGGCATGGCGCGCGACCATCGCCTTGCAGCGCGCGATCGCCTGCTCGGTCTTCTCGCGTGCGGCGTCGTCGAGCCAGAAGCGCCCGGAAGGCGCGACCGTCAGCACGATCGCGTCGAGGCCCGAGGCACGCAACGCGGCGAGATCGTCCTTCGCCCGCGGATCGCCTTCGTCGAACCAGTACACGCCGAGGCCACCGGCACCGTCGATAGCGAGGCGGTCGCGGAAGCGCGGTGCCTTCGCGGCCGCCGCATGCGCAGGCGCGGTGGCGAGCGCCGCGAGCGCGGCGGCCGACAAGGCGAGGAAGCGGCGACGGTCGGTCATGCGCGTGTTCCCGGCAGCCCGGAAACCTGCACCGTAGCCCATCGACGCACGCGCCGCATCTTGCACTTGCACGCGACGACATCCATGGTGTCTCCATACCCATGCAGGGAAGGAGCGACCCGATGCTGCGCATCCAGGCCATCGACCACGTCGTCATCCGCGCGATCGATCTCGAGCGCATGGTCGCGTTCTACCGCGACGTGCTCGGCTGTCCGGTCGAGCGCCGCCGTGACGACCTCGGCCTCGTGCACCTGCGTGCCGGCGACAGCCTGATCGACCTCGTCGCCGTCGACGGCCGGCTCGGCCGGGCAGGCGGAGCGGCACCGGGCCGCGAGGCGCGCAACATGGAACACCTGTGCCTGCGCATCGAGGACTTCGACCACGCGCGACTACGCGAAGCCTTCGCGCGTGTCGGCGTCGACGTCGGTCCCGAAGAGGACAACTTCGGTGCGCACGGCGACGGTCCGTCGCTGTACCTGCGCGACCCCGAAGGCAACGGCATCGAGCTCAAGGCCGCGGTACGCGGCTGAAGCGCGGCGCATGAAAAACCCGCGGTGCCTGAGCACCGCGGGTTCGAAGGGAGGCATCCGTGCCGGCGCCGCGTCCGTGCGGCGGATCCGTCAAACGTCGGTCAACGCGGCACCGCGTAGGTCCACGGCTTGGTCCAGTCGTCGTGCGGACCCGCGAAGGCACCCGCGTACGGGGCCGGGGCGAAGAACGCGTCCTGGACCAGACGGCCACCGGTGCGCACCGGGGACGTGGCGCTCGGCAGGAAGCCGTTGAGCTGCGGGTTCGCGGTGGAGTTCGACGCCTGCGCCGTGAAGAACGCCTGCGGGGTCCACGGCGCGGCCGAGTCGGCGCGGTACGTGGTCGCACAGTTGAGGAACGTGTGGTCGAGCGTGAGCACGCCGGTCAGTGCGGTCGGCGTACCCGCGGCCGTGAACGTCGAGGCATTGAACATCGCGAGGCAGGCCTTGCCCGAACGATCGAAGCCGCTGACGATGCCGTTCACGAGGCGACCACCGGTGCCTTCCTTGAGGTGGATGCCGTCACCGGCCGTGGCGCTGCCGAGGAACGTGAAGTTCGCGAACGTCGGCGTGGCGCGCGGCAGGGCGTCGTGGTTCTGGTTCTGGTTCGACGACTCGAAGCCGTTGTCCTCGCCGAGGCCGCTGCCGGCCTGCGAGAGCGCGAACTGCACCTTGCCGCTCCAGCCCTCGTCCCAGTCGAACGAGTCGTCGCCGCCTTCGGTCACCACGAGGTAGCGCGCGTTGACCGTGCCGCCGAACCACTCGAAGCCGTCGTCGCCGCCGCGGTAGGCCTGCAGGTACTCGAGCACCGTGCCGTCGCCGACCGACTGGAACGTGAAGGAGTTGACCTCGCGACCCTCGGCGAACACGTAGCCGCCGTAGCGGACCTGCACGTAGCGCATGACGCCCGAGCTGTCGTGCGCGTTGTTGCCGCCGTAGCGCAGGTTCGGATCGAACTCGCTGCGGCAGTCGAACGGAGCGGTCGGGCACTTGTTGTTCGGCGCGTTGCCGGACAGCACGACGCCACCCCAGTCCTTCGGCGCCGGCAGGCGATCGCTCGTGATGCCGTCGTCGGGACTCGTGAAGACGATCGGCGCGTACGCCTTGCCGTCGGCGATGATCTTCGAGCCCGGCTGGATGTAGAGGTAGTCCGAGGTCGCGCCGTTGCCGGTCAGGATCGTGCCGGGCTGGATCGTCAGCACGGCGGCGTTCGTGTTGTCGCCACCGACGCGCACGAGGCCGTCGAGCACCCACGTCGTGTCGTTGGTGAGCGTCATGTCGCGCGTGATCGAGCCCGACAGCACGCAGCTGCGCGGCAGGGCACCCGCGACGGAGCCGGCCGGGCAGCCCGTGAACTTGGTCTCGTACACGCACTTCGGGCCCTTCTGCTCGACGCCCGACACGAGCGACTGCGACGGCACGAGGCGCTGGGTCAGCGGCGCGAAGCCGCTGGCGGCGTTCGGCGTGATGCTGACGTTGATCTCGCCGCAGCTGTCGACGCGCACGTCGACCGTGCCGATGTCGCGACGCACCGGCGTCTCGTTGCCGGCGAAGCTGCCGCCTTCGAACGTGGCCAGCGTCTTGCCGGTCCACTGGAACTCGAACTCCTTGATCTCGAAGTTCGTCGTGACCCACATGGGCTTGCCCTGCGCGTCGTACGTGGCGGAGTAGAGGAACAGCACCTTGTTGCCGTTCGCACGCTGCAGCACGTCGATGTCCCAACCGCGGTTCGGACGGTCGGCATCCTTCCAGTTGCCGGAGAACGCATCGGTGAGGACGACCGCGGCGTACGACGGAGCCGCGGCGAAGCCCGCCGCCACGCACGCCGCGAGCGCGGCTTGCTTGAGAGTCTTGATCATGGGTTATCCCTGTTCGTTGAGCGGATCGGACGCCGCCACGCCGAGCGATTTCGACGGCCCCTTCGACGAGGATGCGCGAGGAGCCGTGACGCGCTGTTGTCCCCGGCGTGACGGTTTGCGGTCAGTGCGCCTCAGGATCCCGGGCGCCATTCGATCGAGACGAGTGCTTCGCGACCACGCTTGAAGGCGCGCGTGTCGAGACCGCCCTGCGTGAACGCGACATCGGGATCGAGCAGGTTGCGCAGGCGGAACGTGAGGCGCCAGCCCTCGGCGATGCGGTAGCGCCACAGCGCGTCGAGGCTGTCGAACGATTCCTCGTAGATGTCGGGCTGGCCTTGCACGCCGACCTCGGAGATGCGGCGACCGAAGCGGTTGAACAGCAGGTTCGCCTCGTGGCGCTCGCCTTCGTAGCCGAGCTGCAGGTTGACCACGTACGGCGACTGGCCCTGCATCGGGCGCGACAGGTTGGTCTGGTAGCTCGCGCTCGCCGCGTCGAGGTCGATCGACGATTCGATGCGCGAATAGTTGAGACCGATCTGCCAGCGGCTCGTGTCGAGGCCGCCGAGCCAGCGCTCGCCGACGAAGCCGAGGTTCTTGTTGGCGTCGATCTCGATACCGTAGTTGTGCGCTTCTGCGGCGTTGGCGAGCTCGAGCAGCGGCGACGAGCCCGGCACGCGCAGCTTCTCGATCGGATCGGCGAACTGCTTGTCGAACAGTGCCACCGAGACGCTGTCGCGGCCTCCGAAGTAGTATTCCCAGCGCAGGTCGAGGTTGCGGATGCGCGTGGTGCGCAGGTTCGGGTTGCCGATCGTGTCGATGTCGAGCTCGGGATCGGTGAACGGCGCCTGCGACAGCTCGCGGAAATCCGGACGCGACAGCGTGCGGCCGAAGGCGAGGCGGATCTGCGCGTCGTCGCTGTAGGCGAACGTGATGCCGGCAGCCGGCAACCAGTGGCTGCTGTCGTCGCGCGCGACGATCGGCTCGCGCGCCGAGTTGCCGATGTCGAACGTCGTCACCGACTGCTCGTTGCGCTCGTGGCGCGCGCCGGCGGTGAAGCGCCAGGCGCCGAGGTTGAGGTCGGCGTTGAGGAACAGCGCGTCGAGCGACTGGTCGGCGAAGTAGTTGTCGGTCGGGCGCGTCACCTCGCGCAGCACGAAGCCGTCGGGGCGGATCGTGTCCGGGTTGATGACGAGGTCGATCGGTTGGGCGAGGAAGCCCGGCTGCGTCGCCAGCGGCGAACCCGGGGCGAGCTGGTAGGCGAACGTACGGATCGCCGAGTCGCGCTCGCGCTCGGTGCGGCCGCCGCCGGCGCTGATCGCGAGCGTCGTGGTATCGCCGAGCATGATCGGCAGCATCGCCCTGAACGAGAAGTCGTCCTGCTCGTCGTCGAGGGTGCCGTACGTGGTCGCGTGGGCGTCGGAACGGCGCGAGTACTCGAGCACGTCGCCGGCGTAGTCGTAGCGGTAGTTGCGACGGTTCGGCTCGTCGCGCGTCGCGGTGGCGTTGGTGTACTGCCAGTCGATCTCGAGGTCGCGCGCAGCCGGGAACACGTGGTGTCCGGTCAGCTGCCGCGCGCTGAGCTCGTTCTCGACCCAGCGCAGCTCGTGGAAGCGCGACTCGACGCTGTCGACGACGCCGTCGCTGATGCGCGTGCGGTCGTCGGTCTGGCGCAGCTGCATGAGCGTGAGGCCGAGCCGGTGGTTCATGCCGATGTCGAGCCCGAGGCCGAGGAAACCGCTCGCATCGATCGAGCGCTGCGTGCTGTCGACGTCGAGCCGGCCCGTGTTGGAGAGGCCCGCGCTGCTCGCCGCGTACGTCGCGCGCGTCTCGTGGCGGTTCTCCCAGTCCTGGTTGTAGCGCACCGCGCCGATGACGCCGAGGCGCACGTCGTCGGCGATCTCGTAGCCGTTGCCCAGCCCGATCGAGAAGCCGGTCTCGGGACCGACCTCCTTGTTGCGCACGCCGAAGCCCGACGCAGCGAGGTCGCGGCCGTAACCCTGCAGCTGTTCGGGCGTCGCACCATTGGGATTGGTCGCCGATCGAGGGCGCAGGTAGGCGCCGTTGGCGATCACCGAGGCCAGGGAACCCGGAAGCTCGCGCGTACCGTCGTCGCGGCCGGTCCAGTCACGCGCGCCGCCGTCGTAGCGCAGGCCATCCTCGAACGTCGTGCCGTCCGCCCAGCCGAGCGTGCCCTGCACGCGGAAGAACGGCGCACGCGGCACCTCGCGCGTGCGCAGCAGCACGGTGCCGCCGCCGAACTCGCCCGGCATGTCGGGCGTGTAGGATTTCTGCACGACGATGCCGTCGAGCAGTTCGTTGGGGAACAGGTCGAGCGGCACCACGCGGCGCGTGAAGTCCGGGCTCGGCACCTGGGCACCGTTCAGCAGCACGCTCGAGTAGCGCTCGCCGAGGCCGCGCACGTAGACGTAGCGACCGTCGACGAGGCTCAGTCCGGCGATGCGGCGCAGCGTCGTCGCCGCATCCGAGTCACCCGTGCGCGAGATCTGCTCGGCGCTCACCGCTTCGGTCACCGCGGGCGCGATGCGCTTCTCGTCGAGGTACAGCGTCTCGCCACTGGAGCGCGCACCCTGGACGCGCACGCCCTCGAGCTCGGTCGCGGACGGATCCGCCGCGACGACGGCGTCGTCCTCGGGTGTCTGCGCGTGCAGCGTGCCGAGCTGGGCGAGGATGGCGAGGACGAGCAGGCGTCGTCCGCGCGCGGCGGGCGTGGCGGGTTTCATCGGAGGTTTTCCCTGTAGGACGAGACGCGACGGCGCGCGCCGATCGACCGGGACCGTAGCCATGCGATGTTGCGACGGCATGACGCGGCCTTGCGCGTCATCGCCGTTGAACACGACCGACACGTGCGTGTCATGGCCTTGGCGGCATCGTGACGCAGGCGCAAGATCGCGCCATCGATGCCGTCGCGACGCGATGCGCAACGCCGCCTCGAGAGGATCCCCGCGATGCCCATGGCCCTTCCGCTCACCGCGCTGCTCGCCTTCGGCGTCGCCGTGCCGCCGCCCGCGGCAACGGCAACGGCGACGTCGGCGGCATGGCGGGCGCCGACGACGAACCGCAAGGTGCTCGTCATCGGCCATCGCGGCGCGAGCGCGCTGCGCCCCGAGCACACTCTCGCGGCGTACGCGAAGGCAATCGAGGACGGTGCCGACTTCATCGAACCCGACCTCGTGCTGACGCGTGACGGCATACCGGTCGCGCGCCACGAGAACGAGATCGGCGGCACCACCGACGTCGCCGACCGCGCGGAGTTCGCCGATCGCCGCACGACGCGCGACATCGACGGCGGACCGGTGACCGGCTGGTTCACCGAGGACTTCTCGCTCGCCGAGCTTCGCACGCTGCACGCGCGCGAACGCCTGCCGCAGCTGCGCGGCACCGCCCACGATGGTCGCTACGGCGTGCCGACGTTCGCCGAGGTCATCGAGCTCGCCGCGCGCCTGTCGCGCCAGAAGGGCCGCACGATCGGCGTGATCCCCGAACTCAAGCACCCGAGCCATTTCCGCGCCCTGGGCTTCGATCCCGAACAGGCCGCGCTCAAGGTGATCCGCCGCCATGCCTACACGCGGCGCGCGCCGGTCGGCATCCAGTCCTTCGAGATCGACAGCCTCAAGCGCCTGCGCGGCCTGCTCGGCACGCAGGGTGGCAACGTGTTCCTCGTGCAACTCGTCGGCTCGCCCGACGCGCGCCCATGGGACCGTGTGCTCGCCGGTGACGCCGCCACGACCTATGCCTCGATGCTCACGAAGACCGGCCTCGCGGAGATCGCGCGCTACGCCGACGTGCTCGCGCCGCCCACGCGCCTGGTCGTGCCGCTCGACGCGAAAGGCGGGCTCGCCGCACCGACACGCCTCGTCGCCGACGCGCATGCGGCGGGCCTCGACGTGCACGTGTGGACGCTGCGTCCCGAGAACGCGTTCCTGCCACCGGCCCTGCGCTGCGGCGACGATCCCGCAACGCGTTGCGAGCGCGGCGCGCGGCGCGAAGCGGACGCCTTGTTCGCCGCCGGTGTCGACGGCGTGTTCGCGGACGACCCCGCGCTCGCGCGCGAGGCAGTCGATGCCTTCAAGGGCGTGCCGGCCTCACGAAAACGCTGAGAATTCTCGCCCCGAGGGTGCGACCGGGATCCGGGGCCACGATCTCGAGTCACGGTCTGGGGTCCACGCACTGGGGTCAGGTTCATTTTCCGGACGTCCACGCCCGATGCCCTGGATACCTCGGGAAAATGAACCTGACCCCACGCAGGATGGCCCGTGCGGCGACGCGCTGGACGAACGGGCCTTGTCGGGGGCCCTGAAGAAACAAAGCCGCCAGCGCGTGCGCTGGCGGCTTCCGTCCACTGCACCCGACGTTGGAGAGGCGTTCGAGTGGGCGCAGTATCGTGCGCGCAGGTTTCAGCGCCGCGACAACGCGATCAGGCCGCGATGCGCTCGATCGGCGTGACATTCGACACGGCGTCGTCGAGGCCCGCGTCGCCGTCGGCACGCCATTCGACCAGTTCGAGGCGGCCGTCGTGGTGCTCGACGATCGCCGTGCAGCTGTCGACCCAGTCGCCGCAGTTGACGTAGGTGACGCCGTCGACGTCGCGCAGCGCGGCCACGTGGATGTGCCCGCAGATCACGCCGTCCAGGCCACGGTCGCGCACGGCGCGCACGACCGATGCCTCGAAGTCGCCGACGAAGCTCACCGCGAGCTTGACCTTGCGCTTGGCGTAGCCGGCCAGCGACCAGTAGCCCGCGATGCCGAGCTTGCGGCGCACCCACGACAGCCACACGTTGACTCGCACGAGCCACGTGTAGGCGACGTCACCGAGCACCGCGATCCAGCGGTGGTGACAGGTGACCTGGTCGAACTCGTCACCGTGCAGGACGAGGTAGCGCTTGCCGTCGGCCGCCTCGTGTACGCACTCGCGCTCGATGCGGATGTCCCCGAACGTGATGCCGACGTGGTCGCGCAGCGCTTCGTCGTGGTTGCCCGGGATGAAGGTCACCTTCTCGCCGTGACGCGCGCGTTTGAGGATCTTCTGCACGACCGTGTTCTGCGCCGCCGTCCAGCGCACCTCGCGCTGCATCGCCCAGAAGTCGACGATGTCGCCGACGAGATACAGGTGGTCAGCCGGGTAGGCGCGCAGGAACGCCAGCAGGCGATCGGCCTGGCAGGCACGCGTGCCGAGGTGGACGTCGGAGACGAACACCGAACGCACGCGCGACGTCGCGGTCATGGCGTGTGACCCGTGAAGACGAAGTAGGGCACGCGCAACCCCGGCAGGTAGGGTACCGGGGCACGTGCCTCGACGAGTTCGTGGCGCGGCAGCGCGCGGCACAGCGTCGGCAGCAGCTGGTCGTCGAGGCGCACGCCGTCATGACCGAACCATGCCGGCCAGAACCGGCGCGTGATCCGGCCATGGCTCACGCAGCCGGGCAGCGGTTCCGGCGTCGAGACGTAGAAGTCGACCACACCGAGCACGCCGCCCGGTTTGAGCATGTGCATCGCGTTGACGATCGCCGCGCGCCAGTTCGGGATCATCGTGAGCGCGTACGACACGATCACCGCGTCGACCGGCGCCTCGGGCTGCCAGCGCGTCGCGTCGCCGTGCACCGCGTTGAGCTGCGGAATCCGTGCCGAACGCGCACGCGCCTGCTCGAGCATCGGGGAACACAGGTCGACGACGTCGTAGCGCGCGATCGTGTCCAGGCGCGCACCGAAGAACTCGGCGTTGCGGCCCGTGCCACCGCCGAGCTCGACGACGTGCGCGTCGCGCGGCAGCGCGAGCCGCGCGACGAGCTGCTCGCGGCCATGCAGCAGGCGCTCGCGGAAGCGGTCGTAGTGCTCGACCTGCGGCCCGTAGAACGCATCGAGCTGCTGCGCCTGCGACGGCGCACGCGGCATGCCGCGCAGCATCGCGCGCAGGATGCCGGCATCGGCCTTCAGCGCGTCAAGCCGGCGCATCGGCGATCACGAAGCCGGCATAGGTGTGCACGCGGTCGCGCGGCTGCAGCGCGTCGGCGAGTGCATCGTGAAACTGCAGCTGGGTGCGCAGGCCTTCCGCGCGCGGGCCGGCGCGCACCGCGTCGAGCCAGGCCGGCTGGCGCTGCGCGCTGCGCAGCAGGATGCGCGCACCGGGCGCCGCGCGCGCGAGGATCGCATCCCATTCCTCGTCGAGGCCGCGCGGATCGTGCGAGGCCATCCAGTCCATGTGGTCGAGCAGCACGAAGCGCGTGATCGGCGCATCGCCGTCGCGCAGGAAGTTCGTGACCGTCGTCGTGTGCGTGTGCACGTTGTCCACGGCCTCGCGCAGCCTGGCGAAGTTCGCCTCGCGCAGGTACTCGGGGCAGCAGTCGCGCGCGTAGCGGCCGGTCAGGTAGACGCGCCAGAAGTAGTTGTCGGCCACCGGCAGCTCGCGGAACACGTAGCGCACCGCGTCGCGGATGAAGCCGGCGACACCGTCGGCATGCTGCGCCTCGACGAGGCGTCGCTGTGGATGCGGCACGCCGAGCATGTTCATGAACAGCTGGCGCGACATCGCCCAGTCCAGCGTGCGGCTCCACAGCGCCGGCGCGACGCGCTCGTCGTAGATGCGGCGCTGTTCGTCGAGGTCGCGTGCCTCGAGCAGGTCGAGCGTGGCCGTGCGCAGGCGAGGCTTCGCGCGGAACCAGGTGCGTGCGGCGCGCGCGACGAGCCCCGAGAGTCCGTGGAAGTAGAAGCTGCCGTTGCGGCTCGTGAACCACGCGGTGCGCTCGTCCCACCACGTGCGTGCGAACGGCGACAGGTGCCGGCGCAGGTGTGCGTGGTAGAGCCGCTCGAAGTCGGCGTGGCGGCCCTCGCCGAACACGGCGAAGAAGTCGTCGTAGGCGAGTTCGCGCGCGGCGGCGATCTTGAGCTCGAGCAATGCGTTCTGGCGCGGATTGGCATCGACGCAGTCGACGCGGCGGGCGCCGGCGAGCGCGTAGTCGAGTGCGTTGCAGCCCGCGCTCGTGATCACGAGCACGTGGTCGTCGGCGCCGAGGCGCAAGGCCTCGCGATCGACGGCGGGATCTTCCCAGCAGGTGTTGTAGACGAGGTTGCGCGACCAGATCGCGTTGAACACGCGGCGATCGATGCGGTCGCGCAGGCGCGTGGTGCCTTCAACGGGGGCCGCGAGCATGCCGGTATCCGGGGTCCGGGGGAACGCCGCGCATGCTCCCGCCGGCACGTGACAACCCCGTGAAAGCGCGGTCACGGCACTGAAACGCACGCTCGCGAGCATGCCGACGACTCCCGGAGGCACGCGCATGCTCGATCTCGAAGGCAGGTTGCAGACTCGCTTCCCGGCCTGGTTCGCCGGCCGCCGCGCGCACATCGCGCGTCCGCTGGTGCGCTCGATCGCCCGCCTCTCGCGCCTCGACGCGATCGAGGCCTTCATGCGCGAGCACGCGCACCTGCGCGGCTTCGCGTTCATCGAGGCTGCACTCGAGCGCTTCGACTGCCGCTTCCTCGTCGACCACGTCGAGCGCGAGCGCATTCCCGAGCAGGGCCGCGTCGTCATCGTCGCCAACCACCCCATGGGTGCGCTCGACGCACTCGCGCTGCTCGCGTTCGTCGGCAGCATCCGCCGTGACGTGCGCATCGTCGCCAACGACTTCCTGCTCGCGTTCGACATGCTGTCGGACCTGCTGATCCCGTTCCGCATGCTCGGTGGCCGGCCGGGTGCCGAAGGCCTGCGCCAGGTCGACGCGGCGCTCGCCCGCGAGGAGGCCGTGATCGTGTTCCCGGCCGGCGAAGTCTCGCGCCTGACCCCGTTCGGCGTGCGCGACGGTGCGTGGCGGCACGGCTTCGTGCGCTTCGCCGAGGCGTCGCATGCGCCGCTCGTGCCGGTGCGCATCGAGGGCCGCAACTCGGCGCTGTTCTACGGTGTGTCGGCGCTGTTCAAGCCGCTCGGCACCGGCATGCTCGCGCGCGAGGTGTTCGCGCGCCGGCACAGCCGCCTCGTGCTGCGCGTAGGCGAGCCGATCACGCTCGACGAGGTCGGTGGTGCCGCCGATCGCCGCGTCGCGAGCCTCGCCGTGCGCGAGGCCGTCTACGCGATCGGCCGACGCCATGAGCGTCGCGTCGCCACGCAGGCGCCGATCGTGCACCGCCCGTCGGCGAAGGCGATCCGCGCCGACCTCGACGGCCTCGAACTGCTCGGCGAGACCGCCGACGGCAAGCGCATCCACGGCGGTCGTCTCGCCAGCGACTCGGCGCTGCTGCGCGAGATCGCGCGCCTGCGCGAGCTGACCTTCCGCAAGGTCGGCGAAGGCACCGGCAAGCGCATGGACTGCGACGCCTACGACAGCTGGTACGACCACATCGTGGTCTGGGACGGCGACGACGGCGAGGTCGCCGGCGCGTACCGCGCGGCACCGTGCGCGCGCGTGCTCGGCACGCACGGCCTGCGCGGCCTCTACACGAGCAGCCTGTTCTCGTTCGACGGCCGCCTGCTGCCGGTCATCGAGCGCGGCATGGAACTCGGCCGCAGCTTCGTGCAGCCCCGCTACTGGGGCTCGCGCAGCCTCGACTACCTGTGGGCCGGCATCGGTGCCTGGCTGCGCGGACACGAAGACATCCGTTACCTGTTCGGCCCGGTGTCGATCAGCGCGAGCCTGCCGCGCGAGGCGCGCGAGCTCATCGTGGCCTACTACGCACGCCACCATGGCGGCGAGATCGGGCTCGCGCGAGCCCCGCGACCGTTCGAGCCGTCCGACGCCGCGCGCGAAGCGTTCGAAGGGCTCGATGCCGATGCCGCGCAGGCGCTGCTGCGGATGCGCCTGGCCGCGCTCGGCACGACCATCCCGACGCTCTACAAGCAGTACACCGAGCTGTGCGAGCCCGGCGGCGCGCGCTTCCTGTCGTTCGGCACCGACCCCGCGTTCAACGACGCGGTCGACGGCCTGATCCTCGTCGACCTCGCCTGCATCAAGCCGAAGAAGCGCGAGCGCTACCTCGAAGCCCCGCGCGCGCGCCTGGCCGCCTCGACCCGCTGACGCCACGGCGGCCGCGGGCCGCTACACTGGGCGCGTCACGGGAGGCGGCATGGCCGGCACGGGCGCGATCACCGGGGTGCTCAAGCGGCTCGCCGCGGGCGAGGCGCGCGCGGATGGCGAGCTGCTCGAGCTCGTCTACGCGGAACTGCGCGTGCTCGCCGCGCGCCATCTCGGCGGCGAGCGTCCCGGCCACACGCTGTCGCCGACCGCGCTCGTGCACGAGGCCTGGATGCGCCTGGCCGACGATGCCTCGCTCGCACCCGAGGATCGCCGCCAGTTCTTCGCCGCCGCCGCGCGCCGCATGCGCCAGGTGCTCGTCGACCACGCACGCCGTCGCGACGCCGCCAAGCGCGGCGGACCCGTGCGCGAAGCCGTCACGCTGTCGGCGCTGGTCGACGAAGGCGGCACCGGTGTCGACGCGCTCGCGCTCGAGCAGGCCCTCGAGAAGCTCGAGGCGCATGATCCGCGCAAGGTGCGCGTGGTCGAGCTGCGCTATTTCGCCGGGCTCGAGATGCACGAGATCGCCGAGGTGCTTGGCATCTCGCGCGCGACCGCGCAGCGCGACTGGGAGGTCGCCAGGACATTCCTGTACCAGGCGCTGGCGTGAGCGCACTCGCCGCGCTGTCGCTGTTCGAGGCTGCGCTGGCACGCGATCCGGCGGTACGCAAGGCGTTCATCCGCGTCGAGGCCGGCGATGACGATACCCTGCGCGATGCCGCACTCGCCCTGCTCGCCGCACATGCCTCGAGCGAGGGCTTCCTCGAGCCGGGTCCGCGCTTCGTGCCACGCGACCTCGGCCCGTACCGGCTCGTCGCACCGCTCGGCGAAGGCGGCATGGGCCGCGTCTACCTCGCCGAGCGCCGCGACGGCGCGTTCGAGCAGCGTGTCGCGATCAAGGTGCTCGCGGCGACGCTCGGTGATGCCGATGCGGTGCGGCGCGCCGAGGCCGAACGCCAGTTCCTGGCCTGGCTCGAGCACCGCAACATCGCGCGCGTGCTCGACGGCGGTACCACGCCCGAAGGCCAGCCGTACGTGGTCATGGAGTACGTCGACGGCGAGCGCATCGACGACTGGTGCCGAGGCCGCGCGCTCGACATCAAGGCGCGCATCGGCGTGTTCCGCCAGGTGCTTGGTGCGGTCGACGCCGCGCACCGCGCGCTGATCATCCATCGCGACATCAAGCCCGCGAACGTGCTCGTCACGGCCGACGGCTCGGGTAAGCTGCTCGACTTCGGCATCGCGAAATCCCTCGACGGCCGCGTGCGCAGTGCCGCGACGCAGGCCGGGGCGGGACCGCTCACGCCCGACTACGCGAGCCCGGAGCAGCTCGCCGGCCAACCGCTCACGACCGCATGCGACGTCTACGCACTCGGCCTGCTGCTGCACGAACTGCTGACCGGACGACCCGCGTTCGAGCGCGGACGCCGCTCGCTCGTCGAGTACGCGCAGTTCGTCGCCACGCATGCGCCGACGCGGCCGAGCGCGCGCGTCGACGCGGATCGCCTCGGCCTCGCGCCGCGCGCGGAGAACGCGTGGCGGCGCCGGCTCGGCGGCGACCTCGACCGCATCGTGCTCAAGGCCTTGCAACCCGAGCCTGCGCAGCGCTACGCGTCGGCGCGCGCGTTCGCCGACGATCTCGAGCGCTGGCTCGGCAACCGTCCCGTGCTCGCGCGCCCAGCCGGCCTCGCCTACCGCTCCGCGAAGTTCGTGCGCCGCAACCGCCTCGTGG
This sequence comes from Dokdonella aquatica, assembly GCF_051987395.1. Lineage (NCBI taxonomy): Bacteria > Pseudomonadati > Pseudomonadota > Gammaproteobacteria > Lysobacterales > Rhodanobacteraceae > Dokdonella > Dokdonella aquatica. The sequence continues at coordinate 1,295,523 of NZ_CP197094.1, forward strand.
TCGCCGCGTCGACCGCCGCGGTGCTCGCCCTCGCGACCGGCTTCGGTGTCGCCGCGGTGCAGGCCCACCTGGCGCGCGAAGAAGCCGATCGCGCGCACCGTGCGAATCGCTTCCTGCTGTCGATGATCGAGCGCGCCGATCCCTACGTGAGCGGACGCAACCCGACCCTCGCCGAGGCACTCGACCGCGCCGCGACCGACATCCCCGCGCAGTTCGCCGACCAGCCCGCGCTCGAGGCCGACGTACGCCACGCGATCGGCCGCGCCTACCTGTCGCTCGAGCGCCTCGACGAGGCCGAGTCGCATCTCGATCGCGCCGCCGTGCTGCGCGAACCCGCAGGCGGCACCGCATTCGCCGAGACGCTCGATGCGCAGGCGATGCTCGACTGGTCGCGTGGGCGCTACGAACGCGCCGAGCAGCGCATCCGTCGCGCGATCACGATCGCCGGCGCGGTCGACGGTGGACGCAACCAGGCCCATGCGGTCGCGCTGAACGACGCCGCCGCACTGCTCAACAACCTCGGCCGCTACGCCGAGGCGCGCCCGCTTCTCGAGCAGGCCATCGCGATCGGCGGCGCACTGCCCGGACTCGCCCCGCGCGAACTCGCGATCACGCGCAGCAACCTCGCCTACGCGCTGCACGGCCTCGGCGAGCTCGCGGCGGCCGATGCCGCCTACGTGCGTGCCCTCGACGAGCTCGAGCGCGCGATGTCGCCGCATCATCCCGACATCGCGATCACGCTCAACAACCGCGCCGCCGTGCTCACCGACATGGGCCGCGACGCCGACGCGCTGGCGTTGCTCGAGCGTTCGATCGCGATCCGCGATGCGTTGTTCGGTCCCGATCATCCGCTCGTCGTGATCTCGCGCTCGAACATCGCGCTGACCTACGCGAAGACCGGACATGCGGAGCAGGCGCGCGCGGCGATCGCAACGGCGCTCGAGCATGCGCCGCGTGCGTTCGAGCCCGGCAACCAGGCGATCGGCCACGTGCATTTCACGGCCGCGCGCGTCGCCGAGGCGCTCGGCGATCCGGTCACGGGCCTGAGCGAAGCGCGTGCGGCGCTCGCGGTCTACGATCGCCTCGACGCCGTCGAAGCCGGCCGTCGCGAGCGCACCGAGGCGCTGGTCGCGTCGTTGCAGGCGAAGCTCGGACCGTCTGCAGCCTCGCCGAAGCCGTGATGCGCGCGTGACGTGTCTGCAGAGTCACCTCGAGCGTGCGCGACACACCCCGATGACGGCGGAATCCGCTGCGCGGGTTCCGCCCTACGGAAGCATGTGGCCGTCGTGAAGATCTGCTGCCCCCGTCGTCGAGCTCGACGGGTAGAGCGGAACCGCCGCAGGCGATTCCGCCGTGACAGGCGTCACCATCGCGCGGCAAGGCATCTCGCGCGGCGACATGCCGCCCACTCGGCATCGGCCCGCTTCAGAGCACAGCGATCCAGTTGCGCAGCAAGGCCGTCAGCGCAGCGCCGCGTGCCTCGAGCATGCCGAGGTCGGTCACGACGAGCATCGCGCGATCCGCGCCGAGCCATGTGAGCAGGCCTTCGGGATCCTCGATCGCGGCGGCGTCGAAGGCGCGCTTCTTCGCACCGGCATGCAGGATCAGGCCGACGCCACCCTTCGTGCGCAGGTGCATCGTGGCGAAGTCGGAATCGACGAGGAAGCTCGGCGCGTTCCACTTGATGCCTTCACGGATCGAGGCATCACTCGCGAGCACCAGCGTACGCAAGGCAACGATCACCTCGCGATGCGGATGCTCGAGGGCGGCGAGGAAGGCGTCAACGGCGGGTGTTCCTGCCGTCGCCACGCTGCTGCGTTTCGTGGCCAGGATCGTGATCCTCGGGCGGTTCAGGCCGTCGCGCAGCCGTCGGGCTCGGACAGGATCACGAGCACGCCGTCCGGATCATGGAACGCGAACTCGCGACGACCGTAGGCGTAGCGTTCCGGACCCCATGCGATCGCGCGCTTCGCCGCCACGCGTGCATGCCATGCATCCAGGCCTTCGACATCGAGCCAGAGCGAGCACGAGGCGCCTTTCGACGAGCCTCGTGCGCGCTGCGCGAGCTGAAGTCGTCGCCCACCGTGTTCGAGGATCGCGAACGTCGGTGCGTCCGCAGGCCAGCGTGTCGTCACCGTGAAGCCGAGGACCTCGGCGTAGAACGCCATGCTGGCCTCGAGATCGGCGACATCGAGACGGACTTCGATCACACGCAGGTTCGCGGGCACGGCCTTCCCCTTCGACACAGGGCGGCCAGTGTGGCATGCACCGCATGTGCGCCTCATGGGACGCCGCAACATGCGGCTGACAATGCCGCCGGGAATGGGGTCAGGTTCATTTTCCCGACAGAATGGCTTCGCGTCGTGAGGACGCGCGGGGGAAAATGAACCTGACCCCATGTCGTCTGACTCCATGTCCTCGCACGCCGAGCGCCCGTCGCGCCTGCCCGAGACGACGCCTCAGCCTCGCGTGGCGGCGAAGACCGGCAGGATGTGCCGCGCACTGAGCGGCGCCACGTCGACGTGACCGTGCGCGAGCGGATCGATCCACGCGAGCGCCTCGATCTCCGCCCCGGTGCGCGGCTCGCCGAGGATCCCGACGACCCAGGCTTCGGCGCGTACGCGGCGCCCAGGTTCGTGCACGGCGACGTCCTCGAACGTGCCGAGATACCGTGCACGCGCGAGGTCGAACGTCACGCCGAGTTCCTCGTCCAGCTCGCGGGACAGCGTCGCCAGCGATGCTTCGCCCGGCTCGCGCTTGCCGCCAGGCTGGATGAAGATGCGCGTGCCGCGTTTGCGCACGAGCAGCACGCGGCCGTCGTCACGCGTGATCACGGCCGCGACCGTGTGGATCGGTTCGCGGGTGTGGCCGGAGTCATGCGGTGCGGGCACCGCCGCTTCCGTAGCGTCCGTCATGCCTCACTCTCGACGAGGCCGGCCAGGCGATCGAGCGCCATGCGCCAGCCCGTCTCGTTGTCGGCCGGCGACACGCCTTCCGGAACACCTTCGTGCAACGCCGTGACGAGTGTTCCCCCGACGGCATCGGCGAGAGTGATCGTCGTCGTCATGACACCACGCATCGATGGATCACCGGTCTCGAACGCGATGCGGTCGACGATGCGTTCGCCGGGCACGAGCGTGACGAAGCAGCCGCTGTAGGTGTCGGAATGCGCGTCCGTCTTGCCCTCGCCCTCGCCGTCGTAGGTAAGGGTCACGCGGATCGCACCGCCTTCGCGAGCCTCGAAGGCATGCACGCGGGCATGCATGCCTTCGGGAACCTTCCAGCGCGAGACGGCTTCCGGATCGAGCATCAGCGCGTAGATGCGCTGCCGCGATCCCCGGACGAGCCGTTCGACGCATGTCGTGCTCATGCCGATCGCACGCGCGGACCGGCACTCCTCACCGGCGTCCGGACACCGAATCGCGCAGGCGCCTCGCGAGCCTGCGCCAACCGCCCGGAAGAGGGGCGGTGACCACGGCCTTCACGTGCTGCACGAGCGGCATCGCGTCGCGTGCCGCATTCGCGTGCTCGAGCTGGGTCGTCAGGCTCGTGATGTCGCGATACAGGCGCTGGATGTGCTGGTCGCGGCGCGCGAGCAGGATGCGGATCTCCTGCATGTCGTCGCCGGTCAGCGTGAGGCCCGGCAGGAAACGCGACGGCAAGGGACGATCGACGTAGATCGTCGAATGCGTCTCGGCGAGCTCTTCGGCCGGGCGCTCCTTCGAGTAGAAGTAGAGCGCGAGGGAACGCCGCGTCTTGCCGCGATGCTCCTCGGGCAGCACGATCGGCGGGAAGCCATGCCAGCTCGTCTCGGTCGTCTCGAAGATCACGCACCTGTTGAACGAGGGCGTCACGCGCGTCGTGACGTTGTCGGGTGCGCGCGGGTCCGAGTGCAGCTCGAGCGCACCGCCCCAGTCGTCCTCCCAGGCATGGTTCAGATAGACGATGAGGTTGAGGCGGCGATGCCAGTTCTCGATCGGGTGACGGTTGAAGTCGACGTGTGCATCGAGATCCTGGCCATGGCGACTCTCGTGCGTGCCGCCACCGAAGTACCACGGATCGTAGAGGAGGTCGTCGATCCCGGTCAGCTTGCCGACGAGGGCAAGGAACGCCGGCGACTGGATGAGGTCGTCGAGCCCCTCGAACGACGCGCCGAGCCCGCGGATCTTCTCCACGGTCGACTTGTTGCCGAGGTCGCCGTTTTCGGTCCGAGCGCTGCCACGCTCGAACGGCGGGAACTCGCGATCGATGCGGGCCACGTAATCGGCCGAGAAGAAGTCGTCGATGACGACATGACGGAACGGTGCGGCATTCGCGAACGCCGCGCCGTAGGCGTCTGCGTCGCGAAGGACATGGTCGGCGATGAACGTGTGCAAGCGAATCCCTCCGGTGGGTGACGGCCGGACGGCATGCCTGCCGTGCAGCGATGATCCGATTGTCTCAAACGCGCTCGAGGTCTGGAACGCCCGGGCACGCGCGTCGCGGGTCGGATGGACAGGCCGTTGATGCCGAAGTTCACACGGCGGCCTCGACCCCTGCCGGCCCACGGGCGTTCACCCGATCCGGGTCGGGTCGCCGAGCTCGGCGTCGAGCCGCACGGCCTCGGAGACGAGCGCGCGCACGACCTCGTCGTCGATCGCGCTGCCCTCGACGAACGTGGCGGTCGCGAGCTCGTACTTCCCGCCGGGCTTCAGGCGCGGCTCGATCGCGCGCAGGCGCTTGCCGCGCCAGAACCCGAACAGCACGCGCGCCTCTTCGGCGCGGATCAGCAGCACGGGGCCGTTGGCACGGTAGACGATGTGGCTCCAGCGGATGCCTTCGCCGAGTCCGGGCGTCGCGCGCACGAGGGCGCGCAGGCGCGCGACGATGTCGCGCCGCCATCCATCGAGCGCGGCGACGTAGGCTTCCGCATCGACCGCGGGTACAACGCGCTTCATCGGCGGCATGTCACGGGATCCCCGGCAGTCGTGTACACCGATCGTGCAGGAGGCACCGACGGCATGTCGATTCCCCGCCCACCCGATCGTCGACCCGTCATGCGGCGCCGTAAAGCGCGCCGACGACACCCACCACGCCGAGGAGATTCCGATGTCCGATCGCACCGTCCACCTGCACCGCGTGCTGCGCGCGCCCGCCGAGCGCGTCTACCGCGCCTTCCTCGAACCGGCCGCGCTGTGCCGCTGGCTGCCGCCCTACGGCTTCACCGCCGAGGTCCACCACCTCGACGCGAGCGTTGGCGGCACGTTCCGCATGTCGTTCACCCACTTCGCGAGCGGGCACACGCATGCGTTCGGCGGCGAGTACCTCGAGCTCGAACCCGGTCGCCGCATCCGCAACACCGACCGCTTCGACGATCCGGGCCTGCCCGGCACGCTCGAGGTCGACGTCGTGCTGACGCCCGTCTCGTGCGGCACCGAGCTGCAGATCACCCAGTCGGGCATCCCCGAGGCGATCCCGCTCGAGATGTGCACGCTCGGCTGGCAGGAATCGCTGGTCCAGCTCGCGCGGCTGGTCGAGCCCGAGATCCCGGCCTGAGTCAGGGCGTCGCCTGCGCAGGCGTGCCGGCCGGCCATGCGAGCGCTCGCACTTGCGCGACCGTGGCCGCGTCGTAACGCGTACCGACCGGCGTCGACGCGCGCGGCGGCGGCGCGGCCGACGCGCGCACGATGGGCTCGAGCCCGGTGTCGGTGCCGTAGATCGCTGCGTCGACATCGAGCGCGGCGGCGACGGGCCGCGCACCGGTGAGGCGTTCGACGAGCAGCATCGCCTCGAACAGCACGAGGTCGCGCCCCGGATGCATGCCGTCGGCGGCGAACCACGCGAGCGCGGGATCGCGTTCGCGCGACAGGCGGAAACGTTCCGAGATCGCGAGGTACGGTGCACCTATGGCCTGCGCGGCGCGCCGTTCGGCCTCGACGAGCCGCGCCGACACGGCCGCATTGCCCTGGTAGGTGCCGAGCACGACGAGCGCCGCGCCGTGCGCCGACACGCGGCTCGCGATCGACGACAGCGCGCGACGCGACGCGGCCCGCGCGTCGTCGCCGAACGCGCCGAACAGGTCGCCGCCTCGCTCCTTCACGACGACCACGTCGTAGCGGTGCGCAGCGAGTGCAGCGTCGAACGAGCCGTCGTCGACGCGTTGCGCGAGCGTCGCGCCGCCTTCGACGAGCATGTCGCTCGCGGTCGGACGCGAGGTCGCGGCCGCGAGCGCGTCGACCACGGCGGGCAGGTTGCCCGTGTAGACGAGGCTGTTGCCGACGAACAGCACGCGTTGCGGGGCAGGCTCGGCAGCACGCAGTGTCGCGTATCCGGTGAGGAACGACGCGAAAGCGAGCGCCGCGAGAGCAGCGAATCGGATCAGGACAGCCATCACATGGTCGTGGTGGCGGCCACGGTGCGACGCAAGGGTGTCAGGGTTGGCGACCGAATCGCCGGCGTGCGAGCTGCACGACGTCCCCCGAACCGTCGCGTACCGCGACGCCCGAGCGGATCGCCTTGACGAGCTCCTTGCCGAGCGCGTCGTCGCCGAGAGCCTCCGCGAGCACGAGCAGTTCGGCCTGCCAGGTGGCGCGCATCGCGTCCTGCTGCGAGGCGGAGTGACCGCTCCACGCGTAGCCCTTGTCGTTGTACGACGCGGCCGACCCGAGTACGTCGATCAGCCGGTCGACACGCGGATCGCCGTGCGTCACAGGCCCGCGGCGGCCCGCGCGACCGCGCGGAACAGCGCGCGGCCCTTGTTCATCGTCTCCTCCCACTCCCTGGCGGGGTCGGAGTCGTAGACGATGCCGGCGCCGGCCTGCACGTGCAGGCGGCCGTCCTGGATCACCGCGGTGCGGATCGCGATCGCGGTGTCGGCGTCGCCGTTCCAGCCGATGTAGCCGATCGCGCCTGCGTAGATGTTGCGCTTGATCGGCTCGAGTTCGCGGATCACCTCGAGCGCGCGGATCTTCGGCGCACCGCTGACCGTGCCGGCCGGAAACGCCGACTCGAGCACGTCCATGTACGAGAGCCCGTCGCGCAGCTCGCCCTCGACCTGGCTGACGATGTGCATGACGTGCGAGTAGCGCTCGACCACGAAGCTCTCGCTGAGCCTGACGCTACCGGTCGTGCTGACGCGGCCGACGTCGTTGCGGCCGAGGTCGATCAGCATGAGGTGCTCGGCACGCTCCTTAGGATCGGCAAGCAGCTCGGCCTCGAGCGCGGCATCCTGTTCGGGCGTGGCACCGCGCGGGCGCGTGCCCGCGATCGGGCGCAGCACGACCTTGCCGCGCTGCTGGCGCACGAGGATCTCGGGCGACGAGCCGACGATCTGGGTCGCGCCGAGGTCGATGAAGTACATGTACGGCGACGGGTTGAGCGCGCGCAGCGCGCGGTAGACGTCGACCGGACGCGCGCGGAACGGCACGCTGAGGCGCTGCGACAGCACCACCTGGAAGATGTCGCCCGCGCGGATGTACTCCTGCGCGCGGCGTACCGCGTCCTCGAAGCCTTCGCGCGTGAAACCCGAGACGAAGTCGGCCTCGTCGAGCGGCTTCGGATCGAGCGTCTCGGGGTAGCTCGAGCCGGCGTGGCGCAGGCGGAACGCGAGCTCGTCGAGCCTGCGGCGCGCACGCGCATACGCCTGCGGCTGGGACGGATCGGCGTGCACGATCAGGTAGAGGCGGCCCTTGAGGTTGTCGAAGACCGCGACTTCCTCGCTGAGCATGAGCAGCGCATCGGGCGTGCCGAGCTGGTCGGGCTTGTCGACGCGCGCGAAGCGCGGCTCGATCCAGCCGATCGTCTCGAAACCGAAATAACCGACGAGGCCACCCGAGAACGCCGGCAGGTCCGGCAGCTCGGGCACGCGGTACTGCGCGCGCAGGGCCTCGATCGCGGCGAGCGGATCGTCGAGCTCGCGCGTCTCCACGACCTCGCCGAGATCCTCGACCGTGAGCGTGCGGCCGCGCACCGAGAATACGCGCCGGCACGGCAGGCCGATGATCGAGTAGCGGCCCCAGTTCTCGCCGCCTTCGACGGATTCGAACAGGTACGCGTACGGACCGTCGGCGAGCTTGAGGTAGACCGACAGCGGCGTGTCGAGATCGGACAGCACCTCGCGCACGACCGGGATGCGGTTGTGGCCTTGGGCGGCGAGCGCGTCGAACGCGTCCTGGGTGATCACGGGGCAGACCGCTGGAAAACGGGTCGCGACGATAGCAGGGGACCGCCGCGCGCGACAGCGCCGCGCCGGCATAATCCGGTCATGACGTTCATCGAGACCCGCCATCGTCCTCCGTCCCGCTGGCCGGCCGTGCTGCTGGCCGTGGCCATGCTCGCGGTCGCCACGATCGGGCTGGCCCTGATGGTCGTCGTCTCGCCACGCGTACCGTATGCAGACCAGTGGGGCTTCTACCGCCTGCTCATCGAGGAACCGTTCGGGCGCTACCTGTTCATGGCCGAGAACGGCCATCGCGAGGTACTGCCGAAACTCGCGCGCATGGCCGAGTTGCGCTGGCTCGACGCGGACCAGAGCCTGCAGATCGGCGTCGCGATCGTGTTCGCGCTGGCGACGCTCGGCGTGCTCGTGCACGCGACCGCACGGGCACGCCTCGTGCCGGGCACGCGCCTGGCCATCCTCGCGATCGGCGTGCTCGGCGTGTTCTGGACCGGCAATCAGCGCGCGCTCGCGCATCCCAACGACGCGATCCACGCCTACCTCGTCACGTTCTTCGCGTTCGCGGGCATCGCACTCGTGCTGCGTGCTTCGGGCCGCGACGAGACACGCCGCGCGGTCCTCGCCGCGTCGTGCGGCCTCGCCGCGACGTTCTCGTTCGGCAGCGGCATCGCCGCGCTGCCCGCGATGCTGCTCGTGCTCGTTCTGCGCCGCGCACCGTGGGCGGCGTGGTGGCCACTGCTCGCCGGCCTCGCGATCGCGTTCGCGCTGTACCTGACCGGCGCCGCCGAGGCGACCACGACGACGCTGCGCTTCGATCCGGTCGCCCAGCTCGCGATCGGCCTGCACTGGCTCGCCGCGCCCCTCGTCTACGTGTTCTGGCCGCTGCTCGATCCGGCGATCGCGGCGCAGCTGCCGGCCGGACCCGCGCGCGCCGTCGCGACGACCGTGGCCGATGCCTGGGCCGGCGTGTTCGGTCCGATCGATGCCTCGCGCACGCCCCAGATCGTCGTCGGCGCGATCGGCCTCGCCTGGTTCCTTGCGGCGTGCCTGCGTGCGTGGCGTGGACGCGAAGCGGAAGCGCCGGTCGCGCGCCTCGCGCTCGGCATCGCGGGTTTCGCCGCCTGCGTCGGTGCGATCATCGCGCTGTCGCGCGCGACGTACTTCGTCCTGCTTCCGGACCAGATCCAGGCACCGCGCTACCTCGTGTGGTCGAGCCTGTTCTGGGCCGGCCTGCTGATGGCGTGGCTGGCGCATTCACGCGTGCCGGCACGCGCCGTCGGCGTAGCCCTTGCCGTGCTGCTCGTCGTCGCGCCGAGCGAGGTCTGGATGGGTCGCCTCGCACTGGCGATGCGGTCGGCCGCCGACCAGGTCGCGATCGGCGCGACCGTCGGGGTGCTCGCCGAGGACGAGCCGCTCGGCGAGAACCTCATCGAGCAGGTCCGGGCGCTCGTGCCCTTGCTGCGCGAGCGCGGCGAGATCATGTTCGCGTGGCCGGACGCGGCTGCACTCGGCACGGTGCCGGCACGCGTGGTGGAGGTCGTGGCCTCAGACGTCCGTGTCGAGCCGGTGGTCAACCGCTTCGCGGACGAAGGTGCGCGCATCACGCTCACGGTCGAGGATGCGCCGTCCACGCGGCTCGTCGTGCTCGACCCGGACGGTCGCGTGCAAGGCCTCGTGATGCGGGGTCCACTGCCGGGCGACGACCGCTACCGCGGCTGGGTGCGCGGTCGCCCGGACATCGCGTCCTGGCGCGTGGCGGTGATCGAGTAGGACCTCGCGCTTCGCCCCGGCGGCGCCGCACGTTCGCATGCCGGGGTTGCACGCGGCCCGGCGGTACGCATACTCCGGGCAGGGGAGTTCCGATGTCCGTTGCCACGCGCATTCCCGCGCGACACGGACCTGCGAACGACGCGCCGCAGCGCGCACGATGCGCGCCTGCCGCCGTCCGCGCGACGGCGCCCCGCGAGGACAACCACCGCAGAAGGAACCGCCATGGGAGCCTCATCGCCCCGTTCGCCACGACGCGCCGTGCGTGCGTCCGTCTCCGCCCTCCTCGCCGCGCTGATGCTGCTTGTCGCAGCCTGCACCGACGAACGCACGCGCCTGCAGGCCGAAGCCAGGGCCCTCGAGGCACGCGACTGGAACCATCTCGCCGGCCTGCCGGACGCGAAGTCCGTCATCGCGCGCGTCTCGGGCAGCAGCCCGCTGCAGGCGATCGCACGCCAGTGCCAGGCCCTGACCCACCTGCACGGCCTGCTCGACGATCCGATGTTCACGCCGAAGGCGCTCGGCGCGCTGCCGCCGGCCGGGCGCCAGCGTGCCGACGAGTATGCGAAGGCCATCGACGGCGAACTCTATGCGCGCTTCCGCGACACCGGACGTCGTGCGGGAACCTCGCAGGGCGAATGGCGCAAGGCCTGCAAGGGCCAGGGCGCGGCGTGGCAGTTCGAGAAACTCAAGGCCGCCGACTGGACCGCGCTGCTCGCGCCGCCCGCACGTGATCTCGCGGCACGCCAGGTCGCATGGTTCGAGGCCTCGACGTCGACCTACACCGACGCGGTGCAGACCGCACGCGAGCGCAGGATCCTCGCCGAGCGCGTGACCGTGTCGGGCATCGGCCTGCTCGTCACGCTGCTCGGCCTCTTCATGCTGCGTCGCGGCTGGCGCGTCCAGCGCGAACTCGACCGCTACGAGTTCGAGCACCGCACGGACGGCGGCGTCGTGCACTTCGAGACCTACGACGACGCCGTGCGCCACAACCGCCGCCGGGTGGTGGCGATGAAGTTCCTCTATCCGTTCGGCGTGCTGATCACGCTGATCGGCCTCGTCGCCCTGTTCGCGCGCATGTTCGGCTGAGCCTCTCCGGCCGGGTTCGCACGGCTTCAGTCGAAGCCGGTCGTGAAGACATCGTCGCGTACCGTCACGGCGTCGGCGCGCACGATCGCGTAGCGCTGGCTGCCGAGCGGCGACTCGCGGCCCCAGTAGAGCTGCACGTGGGTCGACGACGTGCCGACGAGCGGATGCGGCTCGACATCGTTCTCGGCGGGCGTGGCAGTGACGACGAGCTCGCGCTGCCACGCCACACCGTCGGGCGAGCGGCGCGAGCGCAGGTCGAACTGGCTGCCGTTCGCGGCGATCCAGAACAGGCCGAACGCGCCGTCGGGCATCACGAACGGCAACGAATCGTGGTGGTTTCCGCCGGTCGTGAACGCGCGTGCCGGCGCACTCCAGTCGCGCACGTCGGTGGTCGTCTCGACGAACAGCTGCAAGGCCGAGCTGCCGACCTGGTAGCTCGCGAGGTAGACACCGTCGCTCTCGCGGTAGGCGATGCGCGGCAGCTGGCTCGATGCGGCGATCGACGTCTGCAGCGTGTCCCAGGTGACGCCGTCGTCGGTCGACTGCGCGACGTAGGATCCGCCCTGGATGCGCTGGTAGCTCATCGTCAGCGTGCCGTCGGCATGACGGATCACGTGCGGGTTGATCTCGCCGGGCGTGCTCCAGCCGAGGTCGAGTGCGGGCTGCTCGGCGAACGCTGCCCCGTCGCTGCTGGTGGCGCGATGGATGCGGTAATTGCTGCTGCCCGAACCCTTGAGGTAGAACAGCGCGAACGCGTCCGGCGCGAGCTGCAGCAGCGCCGGGTGACGCTCGGTGGCGCTGGTCGACACGACCGGCGAAGGCGCGCTCCAGGTCGCACCGTCGTCCACCGAGCGGGTCACGAGCAGGTCGCCGTTGCCTGCATCGAGGCGCTCGAACACGAGCAGGAGGTCGCCCTGCGTGGTGCGGATCACCGAAGGCTGGTAGTCGGTGCGCGTGCCGTCGGTGACGGCCGTCGGCTGCGCCTGCGCGGCGGCGCCGGCGACGAGCGCCATGCCGGTTGCCCATGCACGTGCCGCGCGTCGTCGCGTCCGTATCGTCTCAATCATGCGCATCTCCCCTCCCGATCCGTCGACGCGGCATGCCGCGCAGATGCAAGGTGAACTCGACGCCGTCACCGGCGGGCAGGTTGCGCGCGGTGGCGCGGCCCGCATGCAGCTCGGCGACGAGCTTGACCACGTAGAGGCCCAGCCCGAGATGCGGGGTCTCGCCCGCGCCACGCGCCTGCGGCTCGCGCACGCTCACGAGCGTGTCGAAGAGGCGGTCCTGCATCGCTTCGGGCAGGGTCGGGCCGCGGTTGGCCATGCGCACGAACCAGCCGTCGTCCCCGGCGGGTTCGACCGCGAGACGGATCCAGCCGCCTTCGGGCGTGAACGAGCGCGCGTTGTCGAACAGCTTGTCGAGGGCCTGCGCGACGAGGTCGGGTGCCCCGTGCAGCGGCATCGGACCTGCGGGCGCTTGGAGGCGGACGTCGCGCGAGCCGGCCACCGCGCGGTAACCGTCGGCACAGCCGGTGACGAGTGCGCGCAGGTCGACATCTTCCGCTTCGGCACCCGAGATCGCACGCTCGATGCGGCTCGACTCGCTCATCGCGCGCACGATCGTGCCGAGGCGCTCGGCACCGTCGCGTGCACGCCCGAGGTAGGCGCGTGCACCGTCACCGGGCACGTGGTGGTCGAGGTTGTCGAGCGACGACTTGACGATCGCGAGCGGCGTGTTGAGCTCGTGCGAGAGCTTCGAGGCGAGCGTGCGGAGGTAGTCCGTGTAGCCGCCGACCTCGTCGAGCAGGCGTCCGAAGCTGCGCGCGAGGTCGCCGAGCTCGTCGGGCGAGTCGACGAGCGGCAGGGGTCCTGCGAGGCGACCGCCGCCCTGCGTCGCGCGCTCGGCGGCGTCACGCAGGCGACGGATGCGCAGCGACAGCATGCCGCCGAACACGAGCAGCAGTCCCGCGGTGACGCCGAACGCGAGCAGGCTCGCGCCGAGCAGGCTCGACAGCGCGCGGTTGGCCAGCGCCGGCACGGCCGGATTGGCCTGTTCGACGACGAGCGCGCCACGCACCGCGCCGTCGCGTCGCAGCGGCACCGCCGCCGACAGCAGGATGCCTGCATCGCCGGACGCGACGCGCCAGCTCGTCGCGTCCTCTCCCGCCAGCGCGGGGCGCAACGCCGCATCGCCGAGGCGCGCGGGATCGGCGTCGGACGACGTGTACGCACGCGACGCATCCGGAGGCGAAGCGAGCACGAGCCAGTAGACGAGCCGCGCGAACAGACCTTGCTCGCCGGGTGCACCCTGCGCATCGAGCTTGCCGCCCGCGCCGACCACCCAGCCGTCCGCCGAGACCATGCTCACGCGCACGTGCGGCGGCGCGAGCCGCGCGAGGATGCGCCCCGTGTCCGCGCTGTAGCCGAGCAACGCGAGCGGTTCGCCTTCGAACGGGGCGGCGTCGGCGCTGTCGTGGACGGTGAAGGCGAGGCGCTCGGGTGCGGCGACGCGCGCGATGCGCAGCTCGAAGCGATAGCCCGAGCCGTCTTCCTGCCACTCGCCGGTGAGACGGTCGGGAAGGGCGCTGCCGCGCTCGAGTGCCGTCGCTTCGAAGCGGCCCGGCGCCGCGCTCGCGATGCGGTAGCGCCGTGATTCGTCGCCACGCTGCAGGGTGAGGTCGACGTGGTCGCTGGCCGCGACCGCGAGCGTGCGTGCATCGACGCGAGCACGCGTCGCATCGCGCACCTCGGCGAACAGGTACAGCCACTCGCGGTCCTCGGCGAGCATGACGCGCAGCTTGCCGGGCTCCGAGGCTGGCCCGATCGCCTGCTCGTACGGCTTGTACGGCTGCCAGTCGTCGGCGTAGCCGTCAATGCGCAGGATCGCCTTGCGTTCGTGCACGTACAGCGCGGTGCCCGGTGCGGGTGGCTCGACCGCGAGTGCATCCAGCGCGCGGGCGAGCGTGCTCGCCGAGGCGAGCAGGGTCTGTTCCTGGCCTTGCCGAAGCAGCGCTTCGGTCTGGCGCACGAACTGCCAGCCGGCCCATGGCAGGCTCAGCGTCGACAGCGCGACCAGCAGCAGCTTGAGGCGCAGCGACATCAGCAGCCCACGCGCACGGCGACGGTCACGACCGCGTCACGGCACGTCCTCGCAACGGTATTCAGGGCTTCCACCGGTAGCCTGCGCCGTGCACGGTGTCGATCGCGTCGAACGCGGGATCGATCGCGATGAACTTCTTGCGGATGCGCTTGATGTGCGAGGTGATCGTGGCGTCGTCGACGACCACCTGGGCATCGCGCATGAGCTGCTCGCGGCTCTTCACGTGGCCCGGGAAGCGCACCAGCGTGTGGACCATCCAGAACTCGGTCACGGTCAGCGGCACGTCCTCGCCGTTCCAGGTGATGCGCATGCGCTCGGATTCGAGCCGCAGCGGCCCCTGCTCGAACACGTTGTCGGCCTGGGCGGGCTTGCGCAGCGCGTCGACGCGCCGGAACAGCGCGCTGATGCGCGCGGCGAGCTGGTGGAACGACACGTCCTTGGCGAGGTAGTCGTCGGCACCGAGGCGCAGGCCCGAGATCACGTCGAAATCCGAATCGCGCGCCGTCAGGAAGAGGATCGGCAGCGTCGTCGCCTTGGCGCGCAGCCAGCGGCACAGGTCGAAGCCGCCCTCGGGCTCGTCGCCGAGGCCGACGTCGATGATGACGAGCTCGGGCAGGCGCTGCGTGAACGCGGCCTCGGCCTCGGGACGCGAGCCGTAGCCGCGCACCTCGTAGCCGACGCGCGTGAGCGCCTCGACGTAGTTGGCGCGGATCAGCGGTTCGTCCTCGACGATGGCGATGCTGCGCGGCATGGGAATCCTCCTTCAGGGCGCGGCGAGCTTACGCAGCGCCGTACGAACCGCGCAATGCGCGGCGCACGATTGCCCGCAAACCGCCATGAATGATCGTCGCGAGGCCACGGACGTGGCGCGGCGCAGCCTTCGCGCGGCCTCGCAATGCGGGCCGTACACCACGAAGGAGCCCGCCATGAAAGCGCCACGCGAGAACGACACCGACCTGCACCGCGGCATCGAGCCGCTGCGCACCACGTTCGCGATCCTGATCCTGCTGCTCGGTTTCGTCGCCGGTGCACGCGCGGACAGCGGCTTCGGCGTGCTCGAGGCGCGCGCAGGCGATGCCGAGCCGGTCGAGCTCGTCGCGCTGTCGAGCACGGTCGACGTCACCGTGTCGGGGCTCGTCGCCGAGGCGCGCATCCGTCAGCGCTTCACGAACACCTCCGACGCATGGGTCGAGGCACAGTACCTGCTGCCGCTGCCCGATGGCGCGGCCGTGCACGACCTCGAGCTGCGCATCGGCTCGCGCGTCGTGGTCGGCGAGATTCGCGAGAAGGAGCAGGCACGCGCCGAGTACGTCGAGGCCGCCGCAAGCGGACGCCGTGCCGCCCTCGTCGAGGCGGACCGTCCGCAACTGTTCCGCACCGCGGTCGCGAACATCGCGCCCGGCGAGACCGTCGAGGTCGACGTGCGCTGGTGGCAGTCGATCGCCTACCGCGACGGCCGTTTCCGCTTCGCGCTGCCGCTGACCTACACGCCGCGCTACACGCAGGCCGCGGGCGTCGAAGGCGCCACGGGCAACCCTTCCGCCGACGATGCCCATGCCAGCCAGGCTCCGCGCGTCGGCGTGCGCGTCGCGATCGACGCCGGCCTCGAGCTCTCGCGGGTCGAGAGTGCGAGCCACCGCATCGCGGTCGCGCGTGACGGCCGTCGCCACACGGTCACGCTCGCGGACGGCGAGGTGCCGGCCGACCGCGACTTCACGCTCGAGTGGACGCCGGTGCTCGGCGCCGAACCCGCCGCCGCCGTGCTCGCCGAGCAACGTGGTGGCGAGACCTATGCGATGGTCATGCTGATGCCGCGCGAAGAGCTCGCCAACCCGCTGCCGCGCGAGCTCGTGCTCGTCGTCGACACCTCGGGCTCGATGGAGGGCGAATCGCTGCGCCAGGCGCGTGCCGCACTCGATCTCGCGCTGACGTCGCTGACGCCGCGCGACCGCTTCAACGTGATCCAGTTCAACTCGGTCACCGAGGCGCTGTTCGATGCGCCGGTCGCCGCCCAGCCGGGCGACGTGAAGCGCGCGCGCGAATGGGTCGCACGCCTGCAGGCGACCGGTGGCACCGAGATGGCACCCGCCCTCGAACGCGCGCTCGCCGGTGCACCGCCTGCCGGCTACGTGCGCCAGGTCGTGTTCGCGACCGACGGCGCGATCGACGACGCCGGCCGCCTCTACACGCTGATCGACCGCGACCTGCGCGAATCGCGCCTGTTCCCGGTCGGCATCGGCAGCGCACCGAACACGACCTTCATCGAGCGCGCGGCGACGCTCGGCCGGGGCACGTCGATCACGATCGCCGACATCGGCGAGGTGAGCGAACGCATGCGCACGCTGTTCACCAAGCTCGAACGACCGGCACTGCGCGACGTCACGCTCGCGTGGCCCGGTGCGGCCGAGGTCTACCCGAGTCGCCTGCCCGATCTCTACGCGGGCGAGCCGCTGCTCGTCGTCGCGCGCCTGCCGGCCACGAACGGCTCGCTGCACGCGAGCGCGCACGCCGACCTCGCACCGTGGCAGGTCAGCCAGCGCCTCGACGGCGCGGCGCACACGAGCGGCGTCGCACGCCTGTGGGCGCGTCGCAAGATCGACGATCTCGAACGCTCGCTCGATGTCGGCGGCGATGCATCCGCCGTGCGCGAAGGCATCCTCGCACTCGCCCTCGATCACCACCTCGTCACGCGCTACACGAGCCTCGTCGCGGTCGAGAAGACGCCCGCGCGCCCGCTCGAGGCCGACCTCGCCTCGACGCGCGTCGCCAACGGTGCCCCGACCGGCGGTGTCGCGTTCGCGTCGACCGCGACGGGCGCACCGGTCCAGCGCCTGCTCGGCTTCGGTCTGCTCGCGCTCGCCCTGCTCACGATGCTCGCGGCCCGCCGCGTGCGCCACGCCTGACTCACGGAGAATCCCATGAACACGTTCGCGAAGATGTTCCTGCGTCGCCGCGGTCCGCGCGCGGCGCGCCACGACGACACCTGGCTCGGTGGCGAGGCGCTCGTCGCACCGTTGCCGGTGACGCCTCGTGCAGATCCCGTCCCTCGGCCTCGCGACGACGCGCGTGACCGCGGCGACGACTGGATCGCCATCTGAGGCCACCGTGATGACGCGCCCACATCGCCTTCTGCAGCTCGTCGCCCTCGTATTGGCCTTGTCGGGCAGCGCGGCACTCGCGCACGGTTGCTGGCTGCCGGCCAAGGCCTGGCTCGCGCAGGTGCTGCTGCAGCGTGCGTGGGAGCGCGTCGAAGCCGGCGAGGCCGAAGCGAAACCGTGGCCATGGGCCGACACCTCACCGGTCGCACGTCTGCGCATGCCACGCCTGGACGTCGATACGATCGTGCTGCGCGGCGATTCGGGACGCACGCTCGCGTTCGGACCGGGCTGGACCGAGTCGAGTGCGTTGCCGGGCGAGCGCGGACTCAGCGTGGTCAGCGCCCATCGCGACACGCATTTCGCGTTCCTGCGCGAGGCACGCGTCGGGGATGAGGTCGCGATCGAACGCGACGGGCGCGTCACCGCGTACCGCATCGATGCGCTGCGCGTGGTCGATGCGCGACGCGAGCGCATCGACACCTCGGTCGACGGCGACACGCTCGTGCTGGTGACCTGCTGGCCGTTCGACGCGCTCGATGCGCGCGGGCCGCTGCGCTACGTCGCCCTCGCCCATCCGCTCGCGGCGGGCGAGGGCGCGTAGCGCGACCGGATCATTCCTCGTCGCGCGCCGGCGCATCGCGGCGCGGCGCGGGACCGTCGCCGCCGCGCGGGCCCGGTCCGCCCCGCGAGGCCAGTTCGCGCGGACCGTGCGCGGGCTTCACCTTCGCCTCGACGTAGCGCTGGTAGCCCTCGTCGCCGAGCGCACCGCGCAGGCGCTTGTCGGCATCCTCGTCGATGCGGCGATGCTCGCCGCGCTGCCTGATCGCGAGCTCGTCGTGCGCATCGCGACGCGTGGCCTCGATGCGGCGAACCTCGGTCTGCTGCGCCGGCGTGAGGCCGGCAGCGATCGCGGCCACATCGTGCGGCGGCGGTCCGTGGTCACGGCCCGGCGGGCCCGGCTGGGCGTGGGCGCAAACGGCGGCCAGCAGGAGGCCGCTCCCGGCGAAAGCGCGGAAGTGCATGCTCATGGGATCTCCTCGGTGGATCCGCGGCGTGGCGCGGATCGCGTTGTCGGGGTCAGGAAGGAAACGACCCCGGGTACCGGGGGTTGCCTGATCTCCGTCGGGAGCGCGCAGTATCGGGGGACGGTGTGCTCGTGGTCGGTAGCACGCTGCGCTGTTGTTCCGGAGACGGCGTACCCGGGGTCGTTTCAATGTGGAGAATGGGCCACAAACATGTTCCGCGGTCGCAGGAATCAAGGAAAAATGAAGGAGTCCCGGACCGTCCCGACACGAGGCGCTAAGGTGTCCGTCCCTTCGATCCCGCACCCTCCATGCATCTGCGACTCTGGCAACGGCTGTTCCTCGTCATCGCCGCGCTGAGCGGCCTGGCGCTGGCCGGGTTCGCGACGTGGCAGCAGCGCGACTTCCGCCGCGGCTTCATCGGCTATCTGGACGAGGTCGCGCTCGAACGCCTGCAGCCCGCGGCCAATCGCATCGCGGCGGCCTATGCCGACCACGGCAACTGGGACTTCCTGCGCGGCGACGAACGCCGCTTCGCGATGCTGATCGAGCCCGACCCGCGCGAAGCCGCGCGACGCGAGGCCTTGCCGCCGCCACTGCCACCCGCGGGGCCCAGCGGTGATGCGATCGTCGTACCCGGCGCGCCGCCGCCACGCCTCGTGCCGCCCGGCATCATGGCGCGGCTGCAGCTCGTGGATGCGGACGATCTGCCGATCGTCGGCAACGCCGAGCTGCCCCAGCGCTCGCAGGGCATCGCGGTGACGCTCGACGACGTGCGCATCGGCACGCTGCGTCTCGGTGCACTGCCGCAGCTGCGTGGCGGCGCCGACATCGCGTTCGCGCGCGAGCAGACCCGCAACGCGCTGATCGCGGGCGCCGGCGTGCTCGCCGCGGCGCTGCTGCTCGCGTTCGCGCTCGCGCGCTGGATGCTCGAGCCGGTGCGTGCGCTCGCCGACGGCACGCGCGCGCTCGCCGAAGGCGACTACGCACGCCGCATCGCCTCGTCGCGCCGCGACGAGCTCGGCGCGCTCGCGCACGACTTCAACCACCTCGCCACGACGCTCGAGCAGCACCGCGAGGCACGCCGGCGCTGGGGCACCGACATCGCGCACGAGCTGCGCACGCCGCTGAGCATCCTGCGCGGCGAGATCCAGGCGCTGCAGGACGGCGTGCGCTCGCTCACCCCGCAGGCGCTCGCTTCGCTGCACGCCGAGTGCGACCGCCTCGGCGCACTCGTCGAGGACCTCTACCAGCTCGCGCTCGCCGATGCGGGAGCCCTGGAGTACCGCTTCGAAACGCTCGACCTGACCGAGCTCGTGCGCGATACGCTCGACATGCACCGCCACGCGCTCGCCGACGCCGGCCTCGCGCTCGAGCACGACCTGCGCGACGTGCCGCCCGTGCGCGGCGATGCGCGCCGTCTCGCCCAGCTCGTCGACAACCTGCTCGGCAACACGCTGCGCTACACCGACGCCCCGGGCCGCGTGCGCGTGAGCCTGGCCACCGCGGCCGACCGCCACGTGCGCCTGGTCGTCGAGGATTCGCCGCCCGGCGTGCCCGGCGAGGCACTGCCGCAGCTGTTCGATCGCCTGTTCCGCGTCGAACGCTCGCGCAACCGCGCCGCCGGCGGCGCGGGCCTCGGCCTCGCGATCTGCCGTGCGATCGTCGATGCGCACGAGGGACGCATCGAGGCGCGCACCTCGTCGCTCGGCGGTCTCGCGATCGTCATCCACCTTCCCCTGCAGGATGCTGCCCCATGACCCCATCCCCGCACGTGCTGATCGTCGAGGACGAACCCAAGCTCGCCGCGCTGCTGCGCGACTACCTCGCCGCGTCGGGTTACCGCGTCGACGTGCTCGACACGGGTCGCGGCGCGGTCGACTGGATCCGTGCGCATGCGCCCGACGTGATCCTGCTCGACCTCATGCTGCCCGGCGAGGACGGCCTCGCGATCTGCCGCGGGGTGCGCACGTTCTCGGCCGTGCCGATCCTCATGGTCACCGCGCGCGTCGAGGAGATCGACCGCCTGCTCGGGCTCGAGCTCGGCGCCGACGACTACATCTGCAAGCCGTTCAGCCCGCGCGAGGTGGTCGCACGCGTCAAGGCCGTGCTGCGCCGCGCCGCGGGCACAGCGCCGACGCCGGAGGCGGCCGTCGTGCTCGACGAGGAGCGCTTCGAGGCCCGCATCGGCGGGCGTCCGCTCGTGCTCACGCCGGTCGAGTTCCGCCTGCTGCGCAAGCTCGCAGGCCAGCCCGGCCGCGTGTTCTCCCGCGCGCAGCTCATCGAGGCGCTGTACGAGGACCACCGCGTGGTCAGCGACCGCACCGTCGACAGCCACGTCAAGAACCTGCGCCGCAAGCTCGCCGATGTCGGCCACGACCCGATCTCGGCCGTGTACGGCGTCGGCTACCGCTTCGAGTGGCCCGATCCGGACGCCGACGCCGCGGCGTGACGCGCGTCCGGCCCGGCACCTGCCGCGGCCGCTACACTCGGCGGTGCTGCCAGCCGAGCCCGTGAGGAATGTTCCCCGCGACGGCGAGCCCGCCCGGTGCCTCGTGCGTCCCTGCCCGTCCGCCGTCGCATCCGCGGCGGCGCGTGCCGTGCGGATCGTGCTGGCGAGGCACTGCGGGCATGCGCCGGAAGCGTGTGCCCGTGACCGCGTCGCACGGAACACGTCCACACGCAGGAGACGTCCATGACCTCCAGGCTCCATCCCCACCGCATCGGCGCCGCGCTCGCGCTGACCTTCGCCACGCACGCTGCCACGGCGCAGATTCCAGCCTACGACACGCTGCAGCAGCAGGCGCGCAGCAACCTCATCGTCAACGACGACGGCTGGAACCTGCCGCCGGGCTCGTCGTTCAACAGCATCACCGCGACCCTCAACGATGCCGGGCAGGTCGCGTTCCCGGTACAGCTCGTGCCGATCGGCGGCAACCTCTCCAACACCGCGCCCGGCGTATGGCTCGGCACGAACGGCAGCGGCGGGATCGTCGCCACGCTGCCTTCGGAGAGCATCGGCGACCGCGTCGCGATCAATGCGACCGGCCAGCTCGCCTACTACGGCTTCGGCGACGCCTACACGCTGCGTCGCTGGGATGCGGCCGGTGGCGAAGGCCAGGTCGGCACCTCGCCGCTGTTCCCGACCGGCATCGGCGCCGTCTCGCTGAGCGACGACGGCGTGATCGGCTGGCGCGGTTCGTTCTCGGGCGGGCAGGCCCTCGTGTCGACGCTCGGCACGAGTTCGTCCCTGCACGCGCAGAGCACCGGCCTCGATCCTGCGAGCACCTACGCGTTCCTCTACACGCCGTCGATGAATGCGTCGCGCCTCATCGCCGCCAAGGTCAACATCGGCACGACCACGCCGGCCGAGATCCGCGTGTTCGCGAGCGATGGGTCCAGCACACGCGTCGTCGCCGACACCTCGCTCGATCCGGCCTCGCCGTTCGACCGCTTCGACAACAGCCTCGCCTTCAGCGACGGCGGCTCGATCGCGGTCGTGCTGCGCGTGGCCAGCGGCACGGTGCGCGCGGTCTACCGCTTCGATCCGCTCGACGGCGGCGGCTACGCGGCGACCGAGATCGCACGCGTGCAGGCGGCCGGCACGATCCGCGAGATCGATTCGTTCCCGCCCGACGTCAACGACGACGGCCTCGTCGTGTTCCGTGCACGCGACGCGGCCGGGCAGGCAATCTACGTCGGCGACGGCAGCACGCTGGTGCGCGTCGTCGGCCAGGGGACGGTCGTCGACACCGACCTGGGCACCGGCCAGGTCGGCCAGCACGACACCTCGCCGATCTTCAGCGGCGCACCGACGATCAACGCCGCCGGCGCGGTCGCGTTCATCGCCGGCCTGCATCCGCAGGGCAACAACCAGGTCGAGTGGGGCAGCGGCGTGTTCGTCGCGAAGGCCGCGTCCGGCGATACGATCTTCACCGACGGCTTCGACGGCTGAAGACCCGGCCCGGCCGACGCCTCGCGGTGTCACGTCGACCGGGCCATTCCGCGTCATCCGGGCATGGCTCTTGCTAGTCAACGGACTCTGAAAAACGACAGCCGCCTCGAGCGGCGATCCTGGGAGGGGTGCACCATGCTCGACCGTTCCATTCCCGCCAAGACCGATGCCGGCCGCCTCGAGATCGAACAGCGCACGCTGCGCCTCGGCGCGCGCCAGCGCACCGTGCTGATCTCGATCAACGGCGAACGCACGCTCGGCGAGATCCGCCGCCAGTTCGAATCGATCGGCAACGTCGACGCGATGATCGGCGAACTCGCCGATGCGGGCCTCATCGAAATCACGGGCGCGACGCCCGCCGCCAACGCGGCCGACGTGTCCGTGCCGGAGTCCGCGCCGGCCGCCGCCACCGCGGTGCCCGACGAGCTCGCGCCGCTTCCGGCCGCGCGCAAGTACATGAACGACACGGTGGTCTCGCACCTCGGCCTGCGCGCGTTCCTGTTCTCGCTGCGCATCGAGAAGTGCTATTCCAAGCGTGAACTGTTCGAGCTGCTGCCCGAGTTCCGCCGCCAGCTGCGCAAGGTCGTCGACAACGACCGCGTGAACGCCTGCCACGAGGAAGCCGAGGCGCTCATCGCGCGCATCTGAGTCGCCTCGCGCGCGGCGCCGCTGTCCGGGCGGCGCTCACGCATGCGATGCTCGTGCGCGTCCTTCCGCGGCGCCGCGCATGCTCAACGTCCTCTGGTTGTCGTTCTTCCTCGTCGCCACCGTGGCCGCGCTCGCGCGCTGGCTGCTCGGCGGCGAAGGCACCGTGTTCGCGGCGATGGTCGGCAGCCTGTTCGACATGGCGCGGCTGTCCGTCGAGGTCATGGTGCTGCTGTTCGGCACGCTGACGCTGTGGCTCGGCTTCCTGCGCATCGCCGAGAAGGCCGGCCTCGTCGACGCGCTCGCGCGCCTGCTCGGGCCGCTGTTCGCGCGGCTCATGCCGGGCGTGCCGCGCGGGCATCCCGCGATCGGCCTCATCACGCTCAACTTCGCCGCCAACGGCCTGGGCCTCGACAACGCCGCGACGCCGATCGGCCTGCGCGCGATGCGCGAACTGCAGACGCTCAATCCGAAGCCCGAGACCGCGACGGATGCGCAGATCCTGTTCCTCGTGCTCAACGCGTCGTCGCTGACCGTGCTGCCGGTGTCGATCTTCATGTACCGCGCGCAGCAGGGTGCGGCCGATCCGACGCTGGTGTTCCTGCCGATCCTGCTCGCGACCAGCGTCTCGACGCTGGTCGGCCTGCTGACCGTCGCGGTCATGCAGCGCCTGAAGCTGTGGGACCCGGTCGTGCTCGCGTTCCTCGGCGGCGGCGCCCTCCTGCTCGGCGGCTTCATGGCCGTGCTCGCGACACTGTCCGCGACCGCGCTCGCGGCACTCTCGTCGCTGCTCGGCAACCTCGTGCTGTTCGGCATCGTCGTCGCATTCCTGGTCGCGGGCGCGTTGCGTCGCGTGCCGGTCTACGAAAGCTTCGTCGAAGGCGCGAAGGAGGGCTTCGACGTCGCCCGCAACCTGCTGCCCTATCTCGTCGCGATGCTGTGCGCGGTCGGCGTGCTGCGTGCCTCGGGCGCGCTCGACCTGCTGCTCGACGGCATCCGCTGGCTGGCGGCACTCGGCGGTGGCGACACGCGCTTCGTCGACGCCCTGCCGACCGCGCTGGTCAAGCCGTTCTCGGGCAGTGCCGCACGCGCGATGCTGATCGAGACGATGCAGACCCACGGCGTCGACAGCTTCCCGGCGTTGCTCGCGGCGACGATGCAGGGCAGCACCGAGACCACGTTCTACGTGCTCGCGGTGTACTTCGGCGCGGTCGGCATCCAGCGCATGCGCCACGCGGTCGGCTGCGCACTGCTCGCCGACCTCGGCGGCGTGCTCGCCTCGATCGCCGTGTGCTACTGGTTCTTCGGCTGAACACCCCACGGTCGCGACACCGGCGGCGCTGGACGCGAACCGCGCGAGAGGGCACGATCGACTGTTGGTTTCGCTGTCGAATCGCCCTCCCGGCCCCATGGACGAGACGCTCTTCCGCCAGTTGCTGTCGCGCAGCGCCGCCTCGGTGCTGGACCGGCGCACGCTCGACAAGGGTGCGGAGTACCTGCGCGGCGGCCGCGTGCGCGACATCTGGTTCCGCCAGGACGCGGGTGCCGGCATGGCCTTCGGCGCGGTCAAGGGCACCGAGTCGGAACCGTACACGGCCGGCATCCGCATCGCGGTCAGCGGCGGCCGACCGCATGTCGACACGCAGTGCACCTGCCCGCTCGAGGGCGAGTGCAAGCACGTCGCCGCGGTCGCGCTCAAGGTGCTCGGCGCCCGCGTGCCCGATGCGACGCCGGAGTCGCCGACCTCGGGCAAGCCCGACCTCGGCCCGTGGAAGCGCTGGTTCGAATCGCTCGAGGCGCCGCGCACGCCGCTGCCGCGTGCACCCAAGCCCGACACCGCGCAGGTGTTCGGCATCCTGCTGCGCATCGGCGACGGCACGCTGCCGCGCCTGCTCGCCCAGCCCGTCTGGCTCAAGCCGAACCGCCGCGGCGGACTCGGTTCGCCGCAGCCGGTCGGACACACGTACTACGGTGGCGATCCCTGGGAACGCCTCACGCCCGAGCAGTTCGAGCACGTCGCGCGCCTGCGCATGGGCCAGAGCGGCTATGCGGCGAGTGGCCAGGCCTACTCGCTGACGGGACAGCGCGACGAATCGCTGCTCGAGATCCTGCTGGCCAGCCATCCATGCTTCGTCGACAAGCCGTCGGCGGGTCGCGTGAGCGCGGGCGCGCCGCGCAACCTGCAGTGGGCCTGGCAGACCGGCGAGGACGGCAACCAGACCCTGGTCGCACGCCTCGATGTGGCGTCGGCGAAGACGCGCCTGCTGCGCATCGACGGCGTCTGGTACTTCGATCCCGAGCAACGCACGCTCGGTCGTGTCGACGGCGACGCGCGCCTCGTCGAGGCCGCGCTGCGCGCGCCGACGCTGCTGCCCGAGCAGGCGCCACTCGTCGACGACCGCCTGCAGAGCCTCGAAGCCGTGCGCGCCCTGCCAAGGCCCGCGCGACCCGATGCGGCCGAGGTGCATCGCGTCGAACCCTCGCCCGTGCTGACCCTGCGAGCCTTCCCCGTGATGACCGCGGCGAGCGGCACGCCCGTGCGCTACCAGGCCGGCGTGATGCGCCTCGGCTTCGACTACGGCGGCCCGACGCTGCCGTTCTCGGCCAGCGCGAAGACGCGCGAACGCCGCATGCACGACGGACGCCTGCTCGAGATCGTGCGCGATCGCGCCGCCGAGATCGCCGCCGTCGAACGCCTCGAGGCCCTCGGTTTCATCGATGCGGACCTGCTGCCGCCGGTGCCCGGCGTCAACCGCGAAGCCTTCAGCGACGGCGATTTCGTGCCCGAAGCGAGGCGTGGCCAGCTCGCCGCGGCCGAGCAGGTGTTCGCGCTCGCGCCACGGCTGCGCGAGCAGGGTTTCCGCCTCGAGACCGAGGCCGGCTTCCCGTTCGAATTGCTCGACGAGCCCGAGCGCTGGTATGCCGAGGTGGACGACAGCGGCAACGCCTGGTTCGACCTCAGCCTCGGCATCGACATCGGCGGCGAACGCGTCGACCTGCTGCCGATCCTGCGTCGCCTGCTCGCCGATCCGGCATTCCCGCTGCTGCCGCGCCGTGGCGAGGACGAAGACGCGGTCTGGCTCGTGCCGCTCGACGCGCGCCGTCGCGTGCCGCTGCCGCTCGGCCGCCTGCGGGCGCTGATCGCTCCGCTGCTCGAATGGCTGCAGGAGGCGCCGGACCGCGACGACGACATCGACGGCGCGCTGCGCCTGCGCCGCGCGCACGCCGGCGTCGTCGACGAGCTCGCCGGCCGCAGCGGCCTGCCGTGGCGCGGCGGCGAGCGCCTGCGCGCCGAGCTCGAGCGCCTGCAGGGCATACGCGAACCCGCGACCGAACCGCCCGGCCTCATGGCGACCCTGCGCAGCTACCAGCGCGACGGCCTCGCCTGGCTCGGCTTCCTGTCCGACGCCGGGCTCGGCGGCGTGCTCGCCGACGACATGGGGCTCGGCAAGACCGTGCAGGTGCTCGCCCATCTGCTCGTGGAGAAGCAGCGTGGTCGCCTCGACAAGCCGGCGCTCGTCGTCGCACCGACCAGCCTCGTCGCGAACTGGCGCAACGAGGCGCGCCGCTTCACGCCCGATCTCTCGCTGCTCGTGCTGCACGGCCCCGAACGCGGCGGCCTGCACGAGGCGATCCCGCGCCACGACCTCGTCGTGACCACCTATCCGCTGCTCGCGCGCGACCGCGACGAGCTCGTCGCGCACGAGTACGCGCTGCTCGTGCTCGACGAGGCGCAGGCGATCAAGAACCCGAAGAGCCAGGCCGCGAAGATCGTGCGCGAGATCCCCGCGCGGCGCCGTCTCGCGATGACCGGCACGCCGCTCGAGAACCACCTCGGCGAACTGTGGGCGCAGTTCGACGCGGTCGAACCGGGGCTGCTCGGCAACGACAAGCACTTCACGCGCTTCTACCGCACGCCGATCGAGAAGCACGCCGACGTCGAGCGCCGCGAGCGCCTCGGCCGCCGCATCGCGCCGCTGCTGCTGCGCCGGCGCAAGGAAGAAGTGCTCGACGACCTGCCCGAGAAGACCGTCGTCACGCACGCGATCGAACTCGACGGCGCGCAGCGCGAGCTCTACGAGTCGCTGCGCCTGGCCCAGCACGAGCGCGTGCTCGCCGAGGTGCACAAGCGCGGCCTCGCGCAGAGCGGCATCGTCGTGCTCGACGCGCTGCTCAAGCTGCGCCAGGCCTGCTGCGATCCGCGCCTGGTCAAGCTCGACAACGCACGCCGCGTCGACGGTTCGGCCAAGCTCGAGCTGCTGCTCGAACTCGCCGACAGCCTCGTCGCCGAAGGTCGCCGCATCCTCGTCTTCAGCCAGTTCGCCGAGATGCTCGCGCTGATCGGCGAAGCCTTCGACGCACGCGGGCTGCGCTGGCAGACGTTGACCGGCCAGACCCCCGGCACGCAGCGCGCCGAGCTCGTCGAGCATTTCCAGGGCGGCCATGTGCCGATCTTCCTGATCAGCCTCAAGGCCGGCGGCGTCGGCCTCAACCTGACCGCGGCCGACACCGTGATCCACTACGACCCGTGGTGGAACCCGGCGGTCGAGGCGCAGGCCACCGATCGCGCGCACCGCATCGGCCAGGACAAGCGCGTGTTCGTCTACAAGCTCATCTGCGCGGGCACGGTCGAGGAGAAGATCCAGGCCCTGCAGCAACGCAAGGCCGACCTCGCCGCGGCCGTGCTCGAGGGTGGCAGCACGCAGAGCCTGCGTTTCGACGAGGCCGACCTCGCCGAGCTGTTCGCGCCGTTGTGAGGCGACGCCGCGGCGCGTGACCGCGCACGTCGGCGTGGATACGATCCGGACGGGGATCGGGATCGAGGGAACGATGCGACGCCAGGGACGCATCACGCAGTGGAACGACGACAAGGGCTTCGGCTTCATCACGCCGAGCGCGGCCGGTGCACGCGTGTTCGTGCACGTCAGCGCGATGCGGCGCGGACAGCCGAGGCCCGCCGGCGGCGAACTCGTCACGTTCGAGCTTGCGAGCAATGCGCGCGGCCCGACCGCGCTCGACGTCGCGCACGTGATGTTGGCATCGGCTCCGCCTGCCGCCACGCGCGGCAGCGGCACATGGCCCGCGATGATCGGCGCATGCTTCCTCCTGCTCACGGCCGTGCTCGCGTTCGTGCATCACCTGCCACCGGTCGTGCCCCTCGCCTACGCGCTCCTGAGCCTCGTGACGTTCGTCGCCTACGGCCTCGACAAGTCCGCGGCGCGGGCCGGACGCTGGCGTACGCCCGAGCGCACGCTGCACTTGCTCGCGCTCACAGGCGGCTGGCCCGGCGCCGCGATCGCGCATCGCGTGCTGCGACACAAGTCGAGCAAGCGCGCATTCCGCAACGTGTTCTGGACCTGCGTGGTGCTCAACGCCGCCGCGTTCGGCTGGCTGTGCCTGTCCGCCGGTGGCCGGCAATGGCTCGCCGTGCTCGAAGTGCTCACGCGCTGGCGATGAGGACGCCGTCCCGCCCGATTCCGCGTTCTTTACATGTCCCGTAGTGAAATCGACGCACGCGGTGCGCTAGATTCGTTCTTCGACCATCACAGGGAGCGTGAGTCATGCGTCATGCCGGCATCATCCTTTCGGGCGCGATCGCGCTCGGCCTCGTCCCGGGGATCGCCTCGGCCTGCCACGCGACGTTCAACGAGACGTGGACCTCCGGCGGCAGCGCCACGTGGTCCGGCGCAGGCAACGACTGCGTGCTCGAGGCGACCGTCAGTTCGAGCACTCCCGCGGCAGCGACCGTGCACTACCGCCGCGCGCGCCCCGACGCCCCGCTGCGCCTGAGCTTCCGCGTCGATCCGCCCGTGCCGACGTGGAACTCGAACACGTCGTTCACGATTGCGCGCGGCACGGCCGACCGCGTTCCGGTCGGTGCACCGATCCAGGCGGCGTTGTTCGGCGTGGGCCTCGTGGGCAACCCGGCGGGAACGCAGGTTCGGGCGACCCTCTCGGCGGCGTGCGGCAGCGAGCCCGGCGGCGTGTGCGCGATCGCGGTCCCGGCGCCGCTGACGTTTCCCCACCTCGTGACGATCGAACTGCAGCTGGGTGCCGGCGCCGCGGGACGCCTGCTGTACTGGGCCGGGGAGGACACCTCGGGCCCGCCGACCGCGACGATCGAGAACCTCGACAATGCGGCCTGGGGTGGCGTGGAGCGCGTGAGCCTCGGCGTCTCCGATCCGACTGACGGGTACATATCGACCTTCAACGGCGAACCGGTCGTCTTCGATGCGATCTCGGCATCGGAGCCCTACATCTTCTGGAGCGACTTCGAGCTCGGTGCCGGCCATCCGGTCGCCTCGAACGCCAGTCCGATCCCCATGACCTCTCAATCGGTGGTCGGCACGACCTGCGGCGGCAGCGACGCGTTGCCCGTGCTCGCCTCGGGCAGCACGCGCGTGGCCGGGCCGAAGGTGATCCACAGCTTCACCGTCGGCGCCTCGCAGATGCCGGTCTTCTCGCTCACGTCGGAGGTCGCGACCACGCAGATGTTCGTCTGCGAGGATGGCGTGTCGACGACGTCGCGCTGCGTCGGCGCCGGCAAGCCGGGCTCTCCGATCATGGTGTCGCAGCCCGGTCGCTACCAGCTCGTGATCGGTGACCGTCTCGGCGGCTGCGGCACCTACGTCCTGAGTGTCGGGCCGCTCGGCCTCGGCGGCTGATTCTGCTGGCGACATCGCGCCGACGCGAACACCGCCACAGGTCTTGTGAAAGACCGTGGCGAACCCGATAGTCGCGATGTTGCTGGCCGGAGATCCGACGATGCGCGTGCTGTTCGTGCTGCTGCTGTGGGCGCTGGTGCTCGTGCTGTGCTGGCCGGTCGCGCTGGCCGTGCTCGTGCTGTGGCCGATCCTGTGGCTGCTGTCGATTCCGTTCCGCATCGTCGGCGCGCTCATGGAGGCCATCCTCGCCTTCGTGAAGGCACTACTGTTCCTGCCGGCGCGCCTGCTCGGCCATCGTCCCGCGTGAAACGTCGCCCGGTGCATGCGCCGGGCCTCAGACGTCGCGCAACACCTCGCCGCTGACGCGATCGCGCCCATCGGCCTTGCTCTGGTAGAGCATCGCGTCGGCGACGCGCACGAGTTCGGCGATGCCGCCGTGGCTCTGACCCGCGCGCACCGAGGCGACGCCGATGCTGACCGTGACGACCACGTCGGTGTCACCGATGGTCAGCGTGCGCACCTCGCGGCGCAGGCGCTCGGCGAACGCGAGTGCGCCGTCATGGCTGACGCCGGGCAGGATCACCGCGAGCTCGTCGCCGCCGAAGCGGAACGCATGGTCGGTCGTGCGCACGCTCTCGCCGAGCACCGCGGCAACGTCGCGCAGCACGCGGTCGCCGGTCTGGTGGCCGTGCAGGTCGTTGATCGACTTGAAGCGGTCGATGTCGAACAGCATGAGGCTCATCGGCTGGCGCTGGCGCGTCGCCTGCTCGAGCAGTTCGCGGCTCAGCGTGTCGAACTCGCCACGGTTGAGCAGGCGCGTCACCGCATCGCGACGCGTCGCCTGGCGCAGCGCCTCGTAGCGCTGGCGGTAGGTCAGCGTGCCGAACAGCACGCCGAGCGACGGCTCGCGGTGGCTGTCGTGCAGGTCCGCCGGCGTGTCGAAGCAGCGCAGGTAGACGCCGATCATGAGCGCGTACAGCGCCGACGCGACCACCTTGCCCGCGAGTCCCGCGTAGCCGGCCTCGATCGGTACGCCGTAGAAGACGTGCAGCGCAGCGAAGAAGCCGACCTGGTCGAACACGAGCACCGAGGCCGCGGCGATCCACAGGCGCAGCTCGAGCGGCAGGCGCGGCACGCGCACGAGTGCCTCGTAGACCACGATGACGAGCAGGCAGTCGATGAAGAGCAGCACGCTGCCCCAGATCATGAGCAGGCCCATCTGGTCGAGCAGGCGCTGGTCGGCGGGCGCGCCTCCCGGTATCGGCGCGGGCAGGTGCTGGGCGACCAGCAGCACGAGCAACGCGGTCAGCAGGTTGCCGGCGAGCAGGCCGTAGATCGGCTGGTGCGCGACCTGCGCATCCTCGCGCACGTAGACGAGCAGCACGAACAGCAACTTGCCCGAGAACAGGATGACCGAGCCCGGCGAGAGCACGAAGCCCTCGGCGAGCTGCACGTAGAGATTCGCGGCGAGGTAGGTCTCGAGGAAGTGCAGGCTGCCGAGCGCGGTGAAGAACAGGCCGA
Source organism: Dokdonella aquatica (assembly GCF_051987395.1). NCBI lineage: Bacteria > Pseudomonadati > Pseudomonadota > Gammaproteobacteria > Lysobacterales > Rhodanobacteraceae > Dokdonella > Dokdonella aquatica. Next base: position 1,326,539 of record NZ_CP197094.1, read on the forward strand.
GCCCGAACCGCGCACGCGCGCGGAACAGCAGCAGCATGCCTGCCGCATAGACGACCAGCTCGAGCAGCAGCAACGCGTACGCCTTCCCCATGGGCGCGAAGGATAGCCGACGCGCCGCGACCTGCGTGCGGCGGCGTACGGTCACGCGACGTCGCAGCGGGAGTGCGGGACACCCGCCGCGGGTCGGTCACGCACGAGGCTAGGGATCAGCGCGCGCGTCCGCGACGCACGCGCCGGCGCATCACCAGGGCAACGCCTCGTCGCGGTAGAAGTAACCGCCGCTCGGGCCGGCGTCGTCGATCAGCGCGAGGCGCACGCTGGTCGCCGCGCCGTCGGCGACCTCGAGCTCGCCGTTCTGCTCGTCGCCGTGCTTGTTCATGTCGGTGCGCACGTAGCCCGGATGGATCGTGTTGACCTTGACGGTCGAGCCACGCAGCTCGTGCGCGAGCTGCACGGTCCACGCGTTCACGGCGGTCTTGGACACATTGTAGGCCGGGATCTTGAAGTCGTAGATGAAGGACTCCGGATTCAGGTGCTCGCGGATCGAGCCGAGCAGGCTCGACACGTTGACGATGCGTGCCGACGGCGACGCGTGCAGCAGCGGCAGGAATGCGTTGGTCACGGCGATCAGGCCGAACACGTTGGTGTCGAACGTCGTGCGCCAGGTCGCCATCGTCTGCTGCGAAGGCTTCAGCGTGCCGTTGTCGATCGCGATGCCGGCGTTGTTGACGAGGATGTCGAGGCGGCCGTACTTCGCGCGCACCTGCTCGACGGCGGCGGCGATGCTGGCCTCGTCGGTGACGTCGAGCGCGATCGGCTCGACCGGCAGGCCGTCGGCCTTGAGTTCGGCGGCGGCCACGGCCGCGCGCGCGGGATCACGGCCGGCGAGCAGCACGTGCACGCCTTCGGCGGCGAGCTGGCGCACGGTCTCGAAGCCGATGCCGCGCGTGGCGCCGGTGACGAGGGCGATGCGGGAGGGAGCGTTCATCGTGGGGACCTCATGTCGATCGGGGGAGGGATCCGCGGACGACGTCGGCCGTCCACGGGTTCGAGTGTGGTCCGGAAGCGGCGCGCGGTCGCGCCGTTTCCGGACGTTTCAGGCGATCAGGCGTGCGCGACCGCGGTCGTGCCGTGGGCCGGGCCATGGGTGACCAGCGGGCGGTTGGCGAGCTTGCGCAGGGTCACGTAGAACACCGGCGTCAGCGCGAGACCGAACAGCGTCACGCCGAGCATGCCGGCGAACACGGTCACGCCCATGACGTGGCGCACCTCGGCACCCGCGCCCGTCGCGACCACCAGCGGCACGACGCCCGCGATGAACGCGATCGAGGTCATCACGATCGGACGCAGGCGCAGGCGGCTGGCCTCGAGCGCGGCCTCGACGATGCCCTTGCCCTGCATCTCGAGCTCGCGCGCGAACTCGACGATGAGGATCGCGTTCTTGCAGGCCAGGCCCATCAGCACGACCAGGCCGACCTGCACGAACACGTTGTTGTCGCCGCCGGTCAGCCATACGCCGAACAGCGCCGACAGCAGCGTCATCGGCACGATCAGGATCACCGCGAGCGGCAGCGTCCAGCTCTCGTAGAGCGCGGCGAGCACGAGGAACACGAGCAGCACGGCGAGCGGGAACACGATCGCCGCGGCGCCGCTCTGCGTGGTCTGCTGGTAGCTCAGGTCGCTCCACGCGATGCCCATGCCGCCCGGCAAGGCCTTGCCGGCCAGCGCCGTGACGGCCGCGAGCGCCTCGCCCGACGACAGCACGCGTGGATCGGCCTCACCGAGCAGGTCGGCCGCCGGATAGCCGTTGAAGCGGATCACCGGATCGGGGCCGTAGGTCTGGCGGATGTCGACCATCGAACCGACCGGCACCATCTCGCCCGCGGCGTTGCGCGTGCGCAGGTTGGCGATGTCGGAGACCTCGTCGCGGAACGGGCCGTCGGCCTGCGCGATGACCTGCCAGGTACGGCCGAACATGTTGAAGTCGTTGACGTAGGCCGAGCCAAGGTAGGTCTGCAGCGTGTCGAACAGCTCGGTCAGCGGTACGCCCTGCGCCTTGGCCTTGGCACGGTCGACCACCGCGTCGAGCTGCGGCACGTTGGCCTGGTAGCTCGAGATCGGGAAGCCGAGGCCCGGCGTCTGCGCGGCGGCGCCCTGGAACATCTGCACCGCGGCCTGCAGCTCGCCGTAACCCAGGCGCGTGCGGTCCTGCACGAACAGCGACCAGCCCGAGCCGTTGCCGAGGCCCTGGATCGGCGGCGGCATGAACGCGAACGTGAAACCTTCCTGGATCGTCGAGAACTTCGCGTTGAGCTCGGCCGTGATGTCGGCCGCGCTGCGCGAACGCGTCGCGAACGGATCGAGCGTGAAGAACACGACGCCGTTGTTCGGCGTGTTGGTGAACTGCAGCGGGTTGAGGCCCGGGAACGCGATCTCGCTGGCGACGCCGTCGACCTCGCCGGCGAGCGCGGCCATCTTCTTGAGCACGGCATCGGTGCGCTCGATCGAGGCGCCTTCCGGCATCTTCACGCCGGCGATCACGTAGAGCTTGTCCTGCACCGGGATGAAGCCGGCCGGCACGAGGTTGAACATGAACACCGCACCCGCGAGCAGGCCCGCGTAGATCGCGAACACGAAACCGCGGCGGCCGAGCGAACGCGACACCGTGCGCTCGTAACCGGCCGAGCTGCGGTTGAAGAAACGGTTGAACGGACGGAACACCCAGCCGAACAGGCGATCGATGATGCGCGAGGCACGGTCGCGGGGTGCGCCGTGGGCCTTGAGCAGCTTGGCCGCGAGCGCCGGCGACAGCGTCAGCGAGTTGATCGCCGAGATGACGGTCGAGATCGCGATCGTCACCGCGAACTGCTTGTAGAACTGGCCCGTCACGCCGGTCAGGAACGCCATCGGCACGAACACCGCGCACAGCACCAGCGCGATCGCGATGATCGGGCCCGACACCTCGCGCATCGCGAGATGCGCTGCCTCGAGCGGCGTGGCGCCGAGCTCGATGTGGCGCTCGACGTTCTCGACGACCACGATCGCGTCGTCGACGACGATGCCGATCGCGAGCACGAGGCCGAACAGGGTCAGCGTGTTGATCGAGTAGCCGAGCAGGTAGAGCACCGCGAACGTGCCGACCACCGACACCGGCACGGCCAGCAGCGGGATGATCGACGCGCGCCAGGTCTGCAGGAACAGGATCACCACGAGCACGACGAGCAGGGTCGCCTCGAGCAGCGTCGTGACGACCGACTTGATCGAATCACGCACGAAGATCGTGGTGTCGTAGATCGACTGGATCTGCACGCCGGGCGGCAGCGAGGGGCGCAGCTCCTCCATCTTGGCGACGACGCCGTCGCGGATGTCGAGCGCGTTCGCGCCGGGTGCCTGGAAGATGCCGATCGCGGCGGCGTTCTTGCCGTCGAGGCGCGCGCGCAGCGTGTAGTCGCCCGCGGCGAGCTCGATGCGCGCGACGTCGGCCAGGCGCACGATCTCGCCGTCCGCACCGGCCTTGAGCACGATGTCGCCGAACTCCTGCACGGTCTCGAGGCGGCCCTTGGCGTTGATCGGCAGCAGGAAGTCGCTCTTGTTCGGCATCGGCTCGGCACCGAGCTGGCCGGCCGAGACCTGCACGTTCTGCTCGCGCACGGCGCGCAGCACGTCGCCGGCGGTCATGCCGCGCGCGGCGACCTTGTCCGGATCCAGCCACAGGCGCATCGCGTAGTCGCCACCACCGAACAGCTGCGCGTCGCCGACGCCGGGGATCTTGGCGAGTTCGTCCTTGACGTGCAGGCGCATGTAGTTGCGCAGGTACAGCGAGTCGTAGCGGCCGTCGCTCGAGGTCAGGTGCACGACCATGAGGAACACCGGCGACTGCTTCTGCGTGGTCACGCCCTGGCGGCGCACGTCCTCGGGAAGGCGCGCCTGCGCCTGCGCCACGCGGTTCTGCACGCGCACGGCCGCGTCGTCGGCGTCAGTGCCGGGCTTGAACGTCACCGTGAGCTGCAGCACGCCGTCGGAGCCGGCGACGGACTTGATGTACATCATGTCCTCGACGCCGTTGATCGCCTCCTCGAGCGGCGTCGCCACGGTCTCGGCGATCACCTTGGGGTTGGCGCCCGGGTACACCGTGCGCACGACGACCGAGGGCGGCACGACCTCGGGGTATTCGCCGATCGGCAGCAGCGGCAACGCGATGAGGCCACCGGCGAAGATCAGGATCGACAGGACCGCCGCGAAGATCGGGCGGTCGACGAAGAAACGTGAGAAGTCCATGTCAGCGCGCACCCACCTGGGCGATGCCCTGGCCGGGCTCGTCCATCGGCACCGTCGTCGGCGCCACGGGCATGCCCGGCATGAACACCTTCTGCAGGCCGTTGACGAGGATCACGTCGCCCTCGGCGAGGCCTTCGTTGACCACGCGCAGGCCGTCGATGACCGCGCCGAGGCGCACGTCGCGGCGCTGCGCGGTGTTGTCGGCGCCGAGCACGAACACGTAGCGGCGGTCCTGGTCGGTCAGCACGGCGCGGTCGTTGACGAGCACGGCGCGGAACGCGTCGCCGCCGGCCAGCTGCACGCGTGCATAGAGTCCCGGCGTGAAGCGGCGCTCGGGGTTGGCGACGCGGGCACGCGCGCGGATCGTGCCGGCGCTGCGGTCGATCTCGTTGTCGAGGAAGCTCAGCTCGGCCACGTGCGGGTAGCCGCCGTCGTCGGCGAGGCCGAAGCGGATCGGCGTGCGTGCCTGGCCGTCGATCGCGCGCTCGCCGGCGCGCGCCTGCTGCTGGTAGCGCAGGAACGTCTGCTCGTCGCCCTCGAACGTCACGTAGACCGGATCGAGCGAGACCAGCGTGGCGAGCACGGTCGCGGTGGCACCGCCGCCGACGAGGTTGCCCGGCGTGACCAGCGCCTTGCCGACGCGGCCGTCGATCGGTGCGGTCACGCGCGTGAAGCCGAGGTCGAGGCGGGCCTGTTCGGCGGCGGCCTGCGCGGCGCGCACGTCGGCCTGGGCCTGGGCGGCCTCGGCTTCGCGCGTCTCGAGGTCGGTGCGCGCGATCGCGTTGGAGGTCATGAGGCGCTGCGCGCGTTCGAACTGGCTGCGCGCGAGGGCGAGCCGCGCCTTGGCGCGTTCGACGTCGGCCAGCGCGCGCTCGTGGGCGGCGTGGTACTCGCGCGCGTCGATCTCGAACAGCACGTCGCCCTTGCGCACCTCGGCCCCTTCGGCGAACAGCACGCGCTCGAGGTAGCCGGCAACACGCGGGCGGATCTCGACGCGGTCGACCGCCTCGATGCGGCCCGTGAACGCGTCCCAGGGCGTCACGTCCTTGGTGACGACGGCGGCCACGCTGACCGCGGGCGGCGGCGGCTGGGCCGGGGCTTCGGACCCGTCCGCGCCGGCACAGGCGGCGAGGGCGAGCGACAACGCGAGGATCGACACGCGCATCGCGGCGCGTGGCAGGCTGAGGGCAGGCATGGGTGGCTCCCGAAGAGGATGGTGCGTCGCCACACAAGCTGGGAGCGCCGGCCGCCCGACAACAGCCGTTCAGAATGGGATTGATTATCCCGGAGGCGGTCCAATGTCGAGGATCCGATCCGGCAGAATCCTACCCATGAACCACGATCTCAACGACACGCTGATCTTCGTCAAGGTGGTGGAGACCGGCGGCTTCATCAACGCCGCGCGCGCCCTCGGCGTGCCCAAGACCACGGTCAGCCGCAAGGTGCTCGCGCTCGAGCAGCGCCTCGGCGCGCGCCTGCTCAAGCGCACCACGCGGCGCATCGGCCTGACCGAGGCGGGCTCGGCCTATTACGAGCGCTGCCGCGGCATCGTCGGCGCGCTCAGCGAGGCCGAGGCCATGGTCAGCGAGTTGAACACCGCGCCACGCGGATGGCTGCGCATCAACCTGCCGTACTCGATGGCGCTCGACAGCATCGGCCCGATGCTCGACGGCTTCCTCGCGCGCTACCCGGACGTGCGCGTCGAACTCGTCGCCAGCGACGAACCGCTCGACCTCGTCGCCTCGGACATCGACCTCGCCCTGCGCATCGGCGCACTGCCCGATTCCACGCAGTCCGCGCGCCAGCTGTGCAAGTCGGGCTCGCATGTCTACGCGAGCCTCGACTACATCCGCCGCCACGGTGCGCCGTCCTCGCCGGACGACCTGCGCCACCACCGCGTGCTCGCGCTGACCACGCAGCGCCAGGGCAGCCGCTTCGGCTGGCACCTGCGCCCGGCCGATGCGAAGGGCGTCAACGGCTTCCGCGAATACGCGGTCGACGCGGTGCTCGTGAGCAGCGACGCCGAGACGCTGGTCGCGCCGCTGGTCGCCGGCGCCGGCCTCGCGATGCTGCCGGACGGCTATGTCGACGATCCGATCGCCGAAGGCCGCGTGCAGCGCGTGCTGCGCGACTGGGCCGGTCCGGTCACCGAGTTCAACGTGGTGTTCCCGCCGGGCCGCACGCCGCCGCCGAAGGCGCGTGCGTTCGTCGACTACCTCGTCGAGGAGCTGCGCCGCAATCCCTGCGTCGAGGTCTGCGCGCGTGCCGGCATGCCCAAGCCCGAGGACGAGGTGCGCCGCATCGCACCCGAGGCGTCGTTCGCGGCGTACTGACCGAAGCATCCGCGCGGCTCGTCGTCCGGCGGCGTCGATGCGACGGCGGCGACACGCCGCCCGCTAGACTGCCTCGACTCCACGCTCCGAGGGATCCGGCATGGCGAGGCACCGCAAGCGACGCTGGCTCGCGATCCCGATGGCGCTCGTGTATGCCGGCCTCGCCGTCGTGTTCGCATGGCCGGCGTTCGAGACGCTGCGCGCCTGGCGTGATCCCGCCCTCGGTGGACCCGAGCCTGCCTCGCAGGCATGGCGCTGGCATCGCGCGCTGACACCGGCGTACGCCGACTGGGCCGTCGAACGTCGCGTGTCGCGCGCGGCGACGACGCTCGGCCTCGACGACATCTCGGGCACCGAGTGGCCGCTGTTCGGCAGCGTCTATTACCTGCGCGCGACCGAGAACCTCGACCGCGCCTGGCAGCGCGCACCGCACGGCGAGCGTCCCGCCGACTACGCGCGTGCCGCGATCGACGCCGCCGCCGACCTGCTCGCCGATCCGCACCAGGCCGCATGGGTGAAGCTGCACTGGGGCGAAGACCACCTGCATCGCGAGAACGTGTTCTACCGCATGCTCGTCATCGACGGCCTCGCCACGCAGGCGCGCCTGCTCGGCCGCACGCCGCACGAGGCCTTGCTGCGCGACCAGGTCGGGAGTCTCGCCGCGGAACTCGATGCGGCACCGACCGGCCTGCTCGCCGACTACCCGCGCCAGACCTTCCCGGCCGATGTCGCCGCGGCATGGCATGCGATCCGCCGCGCCGACGCGGTACTCGGCAGCGACCACCGGGCCATGGCCGATCGCGCACTGCGTGGCTTCACCGGTGCGATGGCACCGACCGGCGACCTGCCGCCGTACGCGTGGTTCGGCGATCCGCCCGAACCGACTGCGGTGCGCGGCAGCGCGAGTGCATGGCTGCTGCACCACGCCCCGTTCCTGTGGCCGGACCAGGCCCGCACCTGGTTCGGCGCGCACACGCGCGGCTACTGGCAGCAGGGTCGCTGGCTCGCCGGCTATCGCGAATTCCCGCGCGGGCAAGGCGACGTGTTCTACATCGACGTCGACGCAGGCCCCGTGCTCGACGGACTCGGCACCTCGGCGACCGCGTTCGGCCTCGGCGCCGCACGCAGCATGGGCGCGCACGGCGAGGCACGCACACTCGGCCTGCTCGCGGTGGCGCTGTCGTGGCCGCTCCCGAACGGCCGCCTGCTCGGCCCGCGCCTCATGTCGGATCTTTCCGATGCGCCACTGCTCGGCGAGGCCGCGATGCTCTACAACCTCAGCCAGCCTGCGGCCGATGGCATGGGGCCCGTCCCGCAACAGGATCACGGCGCACCACCCTGGCTCGTCGCCGCACTCGCGGCCGTCCAGCTTCTGCTGACCGGCTTCCTCATCGTGCTCGCCGCGCGGGCACTGCCGCGCATCCGCCGAAGCTGACCGTGGCGGCGCGCCGGGGGTTTCCGACGCGATCCTGCGTACAGGGCGGGGCACATCCCACAATCAGGAGGTGGATCGTGTCCTCAAGAACCTTGTGGCTCGCCGGTGCGAGCCTGCTCGCGGGCCTGTGCCCGCTGTCGCCCGCCGAGGCTGCCGAAGGGCCGAGCGGCGCCTCGATCGTCGAGATCACGCCCGATCCCGCTGCTCCGGGACGCTTCTACGCACAGGCCTCGAACGCCACTTACGCGACCGCCGACCACGGCGCGACGTGGTCGCGGTTGCGCGGCGGTCTTCCCGCGCCGCAACCGAACGGACCGCGCATCCCGCCGACCTGGATCGCCGACGGCACGTCGCTGCACGCAGCTGACGCGGGTTGCCGCTGGCTCTACCGGTCGACGGACCACGGCCATTCGTGGTCGATGTCCGGAGCGTTGCCCGTCGGCGGTTGCGTCGCCGGACTCACGCGCACCGCCGGCGCGAACGCGCGATTCCTCGTCTCGAATGGCCCGGATGTCCATGCCAGCCTCGACGGCACCGCGTTCACGTCGGTGGCGACCTCGCTTCCGTCCGGCACGGTACTCACGGTCCAGGCCAATCCTTTCGACGACGGCGTGGCCTTCCTCGTCAAGCAAGGTTCCGACGGCAGCGTCGATCTTTACCGCAGCGACGACGACGGTGCGCAGTGGTCGGCGGTGGCCCTCTCGCCCGAACCGATGTTCGATCCGAATGTCGTGGTACGGCTCGTATTCGGACCGCAGGGGCGCATCTACTACTTCCCGCGCCGCGACGCCGGCTTCCGCAGCGATGACGGTGGCCTGACGTGGTCGGTCTTCCCACAGGGCGCGGTCGCGGCAGCCGTGCACCCTCTCGACCCCGATACCGTCTACCTCATCGACCACGCCAATAAACTGCTCGTGACCGAGGATGGCGGCGCGACGTTCTCGCATGTGTATCCCTCGCACCTCATCGTCGCCGGACCCGGCGGCCCGGCGCGGATGACGTCGATCGCGATAGACCCGCTTGGCGGAGGTCACAACCTGATCATCGGTACGGCGGAGGCCGGCCTGTTCAAGCGCTACTGGGCAACATGGTCGCGCGTGGAGGGAAACTTCGTTTCGGAGATCCGCCCTGTCGCCTTCCATCCGCACCAGCCCGGCCACCTGCTGGCAGGCTCCCAGCAGCAGACGGGCATCTTCCGCGGCGTGGTCGGCCAGGGCTTCGCCGAAGCCTCCAGCGCTCCGCGCTCATCGATCGTCCGGGCGCTGGCGTTCGATCCGACGGTGACCGACCCCGCGACCACGACCGTGTATGCAGGGGGCAGGAGAGCCTTCCCGATTCCGGGTGAGCCCTTCGCCACGATGGACATGTGGAAGAGCAACGACGGCGGCGTCACCTGGAACGACACCGGTTACGCCTACATCGGCGTCGTGCGCGACATCGCACTGGATCGCCGTTCGTGCATGACGCCGCCGCCCGGCCTGGCGCCTTGCACGCAAGGTCCGCTGCAGACGATCTACGCGACGTCGACGGGAAGAACCGGTGGCACGGCCTCGCATCGGATCATCAAATCGCAGGATGCCGGCGCGACCTGGATCGACATCGACACGCTGCCGCGCACGGCATCGGCGGCCAGCGAGAACATCGAGCCGATACCGATCACGATCGACCCGTTCGACTCGCAGACCCTTTACGTCGGCACCCTTTGGCAACCGGACGCGACGCCAACGCCGACACTCGCCAACGGCATCTTCCGCAGCACCGACGGTGGTACGACCTGGGCATTGCGCTCGAACGGCTTGCCGCTCATGCCCGGCACGTCCGACACGCATCATTCGGTGTTCGCGATCGCCGCCGATCCGTCGTCGCCGTCACGCCTCTGGGCCGCGGTGTCACCGAATCCGTCGTGGTACGAAGCAGGCGCCGTCGTCTACCGCAGCCTCGACGGCGGCGCGAACTGGGCGTTGTCGAACAAGGGCATCACGGCCGGCGACGTCCGCGCCTTCGCACTCGATCCGACCACGCCGTCCACGATCTATGCAGCAGCCGCGGGAAGGCCCGATGAACCGGGCGGCGTGTACCGCTCGACCGACTCGGGCACGACGTGGCGCTCGATCAGCGCAGGGCTCGGCGATGCCGGGGCCAGCATCGCCGTCGATCCCGGCGATCCGACGTTGCTCGCCACCGGTACGCAGCACGGCGTGAAGCTGCTGCGCCTCGCGCCGGATGCGGACGGCGACGGCGTGCCCGATGCAGTCGAGCAGTCCGGGCCCGGACAGGGTGACGCCAACGGCGACGGCATCCCCGATGCCGGTCAGGCGCACGTCGCCTCGATCGACGCGGCCAGCACGCTCGGTCGCTGGCTGCCGGAAGGCGGCGCGATCGACAGCTTCGATCCCGCGCGCATCGTGATCGACGTCGAACCGGACACGGCGGGCACGTGCTCGCAGCTCGTCGATGCGCAGGTCGTGCATCCTCGCGAACGCCTGGTCGATACCGATGCGGGAGCGGCCTACCTGCACGACACACCGCTGCTGCGCTTCGAGATCCTCGACTGCCCGGGCGCGAACGTCGTCGTGAGCTGGCCCGGCACCCCGTTCGCCACCGCCGCGACATGGCGTTTCCATGGTCCTTCGATGCCGGGCGATTCGCGCATCGGCTGGCACGACTTCACCGCGCAGGCGACCCGCCTCGGCCCCTCGCGCTGGCGCCTGCGCCTGGATCGCGGCGCCTTCGGCAGCTACCGTCCCGCCGGCACCGGGTCGATCCTGTTCGAAGGCCGCCCGGCGACACCGGACCGCATCTTCACGGCCGGCTTCGATCTTTCGCCGTGAAGACGGCGCCGCGCCACGCGAGCCGTGGCGCGGCGTCCGGCGGACATCAACCGCGTCGACCCGCGTGCTGCCATCCGACGCACAGCAGGCAGGTGATCAGCAGCACGCTGTACTCGACGCCGTTGCGGCCTAGGCCGACCACGAACCAGCCCGCCGGCGCGTGCACGAGCACGATGCCCGTCGCGTAGATCGCGGCATAGACCAGCGTCAGCGGCAACACGAGGAACCGTCCCCACGCGAGCAGCAGCGTGCCGAGGATCTCGAACGCCGTGATGCCCACGGCGATCGCCATGCCGAACGGAAAGCCCAGGCCGTCGAGCCAGCTGCCGAACGGCGTCACCGCATCGGACCACCAGCGCGCCCAGCCGTGCGCGGCGATGAGACCGGCGAGCACGAGGCGCAGCAACGTCCATCCCCATGCACTGCGCCGCGCGGCATCGAATCGTGGAAGGCGTGTCGCCATGGCCATGTGCCTCGAGGACCGGGAGCTGCATCATGCATGGGTTCCCTGCATGGGGTCAGGTTCATTTCTTTCGCCAACAGATGGGGTCAGGTTCATTTTCCGGCGACCATGTCGCGACCGGCACGACTCACGGGAAAATGAACCTGACCCCATTCGACCTCATCGCGCCGCGTCGTCGGCGATGCGCAGCAGATCCTCGACCTTAATGAACCTCATGTCCGGCCCGAGCGCCGCCAGCGATTCGATCGTGGCGTAACCCCAGGCGACTGCGCCGAACGCGACGCCGGCCTTGCGCGAACATTCGAAATCGGATGCCTGGTCGCCGATGCTGATCGCCTCGTGCGCGGCGACACCGGACGCGCGCAGCACCTTCCTGATGCGTGCTGCCTTGCCGAACATCGACATGCCGCATTCGACATGGCGCACGCGCGCCGCACTCGGCCCGAGCACGGCTTCGACGTTGTCGCGCGCGTTCGACGACACGACCGCGATCGCCACACCGCGCCGATCCAGCTCCACAAGCACGTCGGCGATGCCTCCGAACAGACGGATCGACGAACGTCCTGCCCGCATCGCGGCGATGAAATCCCTTGCGACGATCGGCAGCTTCCAGGCCGGCATGCCGACATGCGCCATGATCTCGCGCGGTCCCATGCCGCGCAGCGTCGCCACGTCGGCGGCATCGACCGTGCGGAAACCGTGCCGTGCCGCGAGTCCGTTGAATGTCGCGGCGAAGAACGGGAACGAGTCGGCGAGCGTGCCGTCGAAGTCGAACAGGACGAGTCGGTAGCGCATGTGAAGGAGTGCCTGGGGAGCGTCGCCGCCCGGAGTGGTCACGACTCCCGACGGAAGCCGGCGCGGAAACCCGTCAGCATCTCCGGGCCGGTCGTCGACCTCGGCATCCTGGTCCCGTCATCGGGGCGAGCAGTCGAGGTCGAACTCCGGACGGTGTGGTCCGCGTCAGTTCTCGTCCCAGTAGCGCTGCGCCTTCGCGCGATCCCAGGGAGCGAGCACCGCGCTTTCGATCTCGACACGCTCGAGCGCCGGAAACGCCTTGCGGAACATCGCGACGTCGTGCTCGTACGCATCGCTGATCACGATGTCGAACGTGCCCGTCGACGCACCGGCGATGGCCTGGTCGATCAGCGGGATCACCGCACCGGCACGGAACTCGCCATCCCGGCGTTCGCGGACGACGGCCTCGGCCGAGCCGAGGTAGTGGACGCCACGATCGAAACGCGGCACCTCTGCATGCATCGGGACGAAGTAGTAACCGTGGATCGGGAAGGCGCTGCCCTGGGCGAAGAAGCCGCGCAGGCCGACCGGGACCTGCTCGCCCGTGAAGCGGACGAGGTAGGTCGTCTTGCCGCCTTCTTCGACCGGCTTGACGACACCCTTCGGATCCATGCGCAGCGCGAACCACTCCGGCTTGGCACGGCCGTCTTCCTTCGTGAGGATCACGTTGAGGACACGTGGCTGCCAGCGCGGCTTGTGGTCGTTGCGCAGCACGACGGACATCAGGTACAGCGGCCTGGCCTGATCCACCGCAGGTGCCTTGTCGGCCAGCGGCATGAACGGAACGGTCGCACAGCCGCCGAGCAGGAGCAGGGCGAGAGCGAGAGCGGGCAGCAACAGTCGGCGCATCGTGGAGTCCTTGATCGTCGTGGGTTCGGCGAAGGAGACGTGGTGTCCTCGACGCGCGCGCACGGCGGGCCACGCCTCCGCGCAACCACCTCACGACGACCGGATCAGGATGCCGAAATGTCTCGCCCCCACGAGGCATGCCGGTGGACTCCGCGCGTGTCTCCCCTGTCCGCGGTGCCCGTCCGCGATGGTGCCTCTTCGGAATGCACAACGCCAGTCGTCCGTGTCGATGGACCATCGACGCGCACAGGCATGCGCTCAGGTCGCCGCGTACGGCACCACGGACGACGCGTTCACTCGGCCACGAGCGTCATCGTGATCGGTGCATCATCGCGCCGCACGGTCAGCGTCACGCGCTGGCCACGATCGAGGCCGCCGAGCGTGGAGAAGAAATTGCGCGCCGAACTGCCTGCGAGCGGCTTGCCCTCGAGCGCTTCGAGCACGTCGCCGACCTGCATGCCCGCGCGCTCCGCGGCCGAACCCGCTGCCACGTCGACGACGGCGACCCGCTTGAGCGCGGCATCGAGGGTCGTGCGGTCGGCCTTGAAGTCGACCGTGAAGCCGAGTTTGCCGCCGCCCGCGTGCGCAACCGCGCAGAAGGTCGATGCGAGGACGAAAGCAAGGGTCGCGAGACGGATCATGGTCGGCGCTCGGTCGGGCAGGTCGCCATGCTCGCGCGAAGCGTCACGCGGAACCGCGGTGGACGTCGCCGTTCGCGGTGGAGGTCCAACGTCAACGCACCTTCTTGAGCACGACGCCGTCGACGGTCATCGTCCACGCGCCGTCGACCTGTCGCGGTGGCACGTTCACGACGAAGCGCGTCTCGACGTTCATGACGCCGACGAAGAAGTCGTCGCCCTCGTAGGCCTTGATCGGTGCGTCGATCGACGTGCGGCCGCCGTTGCGCTCGCGACGGTAGACCACGCGCCCTTCCTGCCGGATCGCGAGCTGCATGCCCTCGCCGCGCCATTCGCCGACATAGGCCAGCTTCTCGGGCGGCACGGGCTGCGCGCACGCGGCGAGCGCGAGGATCGCGGCGAGTGCGAACGCGCGCCATGCGCCTTGGAAGCTTCGCGCCACGCGCCGTCCTGCCACACCGCACCGGGTCGCCGTGACGACGGCGGGACTCGCGTCATCGCGCATCGAACGCATGCCCACCGTCATCGCGCACCTCGCGACGTCGAGGCGATCGCCCACATGCGCGCCGTGGGCCGGATGTCCTCGTCGTAACCGCCGGTCACGAGCGCACCGCCGCCAGGCAACGCCGTCACCACGCTGAACGCGCGGCGGGCACCGAGATCGCCCGCCACGGGCACGAAGGCCGACGTGCCGGGCGTCCAGCGTTCGACATCGTTCGCGTCGCCGGCGATGAGCACGTCGCCGTTCGCGAGCACCGCCGCCGCGCCTGCGATCTTGTAGCGCGCATCGTGCAGCGCGGGACCGGGCGTGAACACGCCGCGCTCCGGATCGTAAATCTCCGTCGTCGCGAGACGACGCCGGTCGTCGCCGTCGGAGGATCCGGCCAGCACGAGCACGCGGCCATCGTGCAGGCGCAGCGCGGCGAGCTTGGCGCGCGCTTCGCGCAGCGATCCGGTCGGCACGAACCGGCGTGTCACGGGGTCGTAGCGCTCGGCCGATGCGGTCGCCTCGCCACGCCCGATCAGTCCGCCGACGACGAGCACGCTGCCGTCGGCCAGCGTCACCGCAGCGTGATGCGCGCGCGCAACCCGCATGTTGGCGGCGGCCTGCATCGTGCGCGTCGACGGATCGAAGGCCTCGACCACCGCAGTCGGCCGGTTCGTCGCGGTCGCGCCGCCCGTCACGAGCACGCGGCCGTCGGCGAGGGTCGCCACCGCGGCGTCCATGCGCGGCATCGCCATCGGTGCGACGCGCGTGAAACCTCGCGTCGAGGCGTCGTAGACCTCGACGCTGGCCGTGGTCGCGCTGCCGGTCCAGCCGCCCGCGACGACCACGCCTCCGTCCGGAAGCGCCGCGGCCACGTGCGACACGCGCGCCTGGTGCATCGCGCCGACCGTGCCGCGCGACGCACCGGTCGCATCGAGCCGCTCGGCGGACGCCTGGATCGATTCGCAACTCGCCGTCGCGCATCCGCCCGTCACGAGGATGTAGCCATCGGACAACGGCGTCGCCTGATGGCCGGCGCGCGCCACGTGCATCGCACCAACCTCGCGCACGACGAACTCGGGCGATGGCGCGGCCTGTGCAGTGGTGGCACACGAAGCGAGGACGACGAACAGCAGGCGGCGTGTCATGTCGGCTTCCTTGCGCTGGGGTTGGACCGACTCTACTCCTTGCGCGGCGCGCGCAGCAGTGCGTGGCTCTCGACCGCGTCCGCCGCCCGACGTAGACCATGCATCAGTCCGCGAACCACGACGACCTAGCTCGCACCGCCCGGGGCGATGGTGCACCCGTCGATCACGCCGCGCGTGTGTGTCGCCTCGACGACGCGCTTGTTCGCGATGTCGACGCGCCCCGCCATGAGCAGGCGCATGTCGCGAATCAGGTACGCCGAGAGCACGTCGTCGGCGATCGCCTCGCCCTCGATGTCGAGGCGGAAATCGTGCGCGGACAGCCGACTGCCGTCGGTGAGGTGGACGGCGACATCGAGAACAACGCGACGGTCGGCCGTGACGGGAAACACGTGCAGGCAGGTCGTCGGTAGACCGTGCGCATCACTGCGGCGGTGGATCCGCGGCAGGACGGTTGCGTCCATCGTGCGCGACGATCGGCACGAGGTACGCGTATGCCAGGGCAACCGGCACCGTCGCGAGTACGCCGCCACTCATGAACGCCGCAAGGAAGACCCAAGCTGTCGTCGAGCCGATCATCGCCACCGTGTGGAAGGCCCCGAGTGCGAACGCGATGGTCCCGAGCACGAAGACGAGCGTGGCGGACCAGGGTGCGACACCCACGCCCTGCGCGCAGTGCAGGCAGCGCCTGCGCTTCACCGGACCCGTGGCGATCTTGGTCCAAGCGCTCATGCAGGCCTGCCCGCAGTACGGGCAGCGAAGCATGCGTGGAACCGACGATGCAGCGCCGCTCACTCCCACGCTCCGAGACGCGCAATCGGCGAGTACGCGGCCCACACGACGAACAGGAACACCGCGAGCGACAACGGCAAGCCCGCGGCCAGCGTCGCGCGACCGTGTTCCTCGCGCTTCGGCCACAGGAACCACGCCAGCAGGCAGGCGAACGGCAGCAGCGCGATCGCGACGTGACCGCGCAGCAGGAGCTTCGTCTGCCAGGGCAGCGGCATATCGAACCCACGGTAGACGTCGGCGAACTGCGGCACCGCGAGCAGCACGATCGTCGCGACGATCAGCGGTGCAAGCAGACCGAGCAGCAGGTAGCCTCGCTCGCTCATGCGTCAGCTACCCGTGACGTACCTGTGCTGCGACGATCGGCGCCACGCCTTCGAATCTCGATGACGGCCGCATGGATGGCGTCATGTCTTTCGCGCGTTTCGATCACGTGGAACTCCCTGTGCCGTGCGTCCGAGGCTCGCATCGTCGGAGGACTGCGGCGGTGAATCAAGCACCTGCACCGCTGCGATCACGCGATAACGAGGCCATGCACATCGTGGCGCGTCAGAGCGTCAGGCCCATGATGTCGTCGTCGTAGAACCGATGGCCGACGTTGAACGTGCGCGTGCCGACCTTGCGGAAGCCCATGCGTGCGTAGAAGCCTATCGCAGCCTCGTTGCGTGCGTAGACGCCGAGCAGCACGCGCCGTGCACCACGTTCGCGCGCGGCGTCGATCGCCTGTTGCGCCATGCGCTTGCCGAGGCCACCGCCGTGGAACCGACTCAGCAGGTAGATGCGCTTGATCTCGAGGTCGCCTTCGGCGAGGTCGTCCAGCGGAAGCTGCGCGGGCGCGAGCACGATGAAGCCGACCGGCGCGCCGTGTGGCGCTTCGGCGAGCCAGAGCCGGCAGTCGTCGCGTGCGAGCCAGTCGCGGTAGGTCTCCACCGCGTGCGAGCGCGCGCAATGCGCGACGATGTCGGCGCCGTCGAGGATGCCCGCGAACGTCTCGAGGAACGTCGCGCGGCCGACGAGCGCGAGCGCCTCCTCGTCGCCAGGAACGCAGGGCCTGATCGAAACCTCGTCGCGTACCGTCGTCATGCCTCGTCACCTTTGAAAGGACGACCTCGGACATGCCCGCATCGCCATCGGTTCCCAAAGCCGCTGGCTGAGGACGGCACCGTCACGGCGACGGCGCGCGATCACCCTGGTACCAAGCCTCGAGCCCACCGCCGTCGTACGTCGTGAAGCTCGCGCGCGTCGGGTTGTCGCCATCGAACCTCAGGAAGCACGACATCCCGGCCGGTGTCGGCGTCGTCGCGTAACGCACCCTCAGCACCGGGAAGCGGTCCGGACTGCAGTGCTCGAGCCAGGCTTCGCCCTCGACACGGCGACTGCCGATCGTGCGCACGAGCACGAAGGCGTCGGCGCCGGTCTCGATCGCGAGTGTCCCGGCGTAGGGCTGGTGCGTGGTCGCGTGGCGACCGATCACCGCGTAGTGGCCGGTCAGTCCGGGCGGCTCGTCTTGGCCGAACGCGAGACGCGTGCAGTACGGCTCGGCCTGTGCAGCCGTGCCGGCCATGCACGCCATACCGAGACATGCCGCACGCCACCGCCGCGCGAGGCTGGCGCTGGGCGTCGTACCGACCGGTGCATACCCGCTACGCGTCGAGCCTTTCATGGCTCGTGCACCTCGATCGAGGCGCGCCCGGAGGCAGCCTCGAAGAACAGGTTGATGCCTTGCACGCCGCTGGAACCGCTCGGCAGGGCCTGCCGCCCGATCGAGCCCGACGGTGCGTTCACCTCGCGGAACGCGTGGCCGGCGAGCAGCCGCTGCACGTCGTCCGGCGTCGTGCGCAGCAGGCACTCCGTCACCGGCAGTCCATCCGGATTGTCCTGCGCGCGGCAGGTCTCGACGATCGTCGTCTCGGGCAACGTGCCGATGCCCAGGCGCGTCGCCACGTAGTCGCGATCGCGCTTGGCCGCATGGCCTTTCCATCCGATGCCGGCCGCCGCGGTCAGCGCAGCGATCACGATCACGCGGGCTTTCATGACATCACCGCTGGAAGCATGGGGTCAGGTTCATTTTTTAGGAGAGTTCACTCGATGACGTCGCTGGCACGGAAAAATGAACCTGACCCCATGCCGTCGTCACGGCGAGGCCGGACGTTCGACGCGGCTGATCGTGCCCCCGGACACCGCGAACAGGTTGTCGGGTCCATTCGTCACGACGTAGATCCTCTTGCCGACCCACAGGCTCCAGAACACGTGCACGTCCGTCGGCAGCGGATCGAGCAGGTGCGACACCATCAGCGCCGCGACATCCTTGCGGTCCTCGAGCTGGAGGCAGGTCTTCGTGTACGGACGCACCACGGCGTCGCCCGAGCGGATGTCGACGTCGACACGGTACGACCCGCCGATCGGCACGACGCCCTTCTTCGTCGTGGCCGGCAGGAGATGGACGGTCCATTGGCCGGCCCCAGCATCCTTCGGCAGCACGACGGTGTTGTACTGCTCGGTGCACGGCTGGAACGACGTGCGCTTGGCGATCGATCGCGCTTCGGCCGCCTCGGCCTCGAACGTCGTGAGTGGCTCGGGTGACTTGGGAGACGAGGTCTTCTCGATCACATTGCCGCCCGCATCGACACGGACGTGATGGAAGGCCGCAAGCGGCTGGCCCTTGTCGCGTCCGAAGAACGTCACCTGGATGCCGTCGGCCTGCGCCTCGGTGATCCAACCCTCCATCCGCTTGTCGCGCTTGAAGCCACGGACCTTGGCCAGTGCATCGGTCGCCACACTCGCAGCCTGGTCATGCCGATACAGCAGGACGCCCGTCTGCTCGGCCATCCGCAGTGCGGCGTCTTCCTGCGCCGGTTCGAGCGGAGGAGGAGGAACCGTATCCGCCACCGACGCGGTGGACAGCGAAAGGAGTACGAGGATCGCGGGCGTCCGGAGCATGCAGGTCTTCCGTGGCTCGGGTTGAGTGAATGAGGATCGGTGCAGGTGACGGCTCGACCACGTGATGGCGATGCTACAACCCGTCCTCGCGCGGCGATCGCCACGCCGTGTACTTGTCGTCCAGGACGGCGCGTGTCTGGTCGTCGACGAAGACATCCATGCCGCCAGCATAAGGGCAGAAGACATTCCCGCTGAACGGCGATGCGACGCACACCGGGGCATCCTCATCCTGGACGGCGACGCGGCGGACAATGCCGTCGAAGGCCTCGAAGGGCCAGGTCTCGACAGCGGCCGTTACCCGGTAGAGCATGTCCTGCTCGCGCGGCATCGCGTCGGGATCGGCTCGCAGCACGACATACGGCGGATCCGCATCGAACGTCCAACCCGGCAAGGCATCGGTGTCCGACTGCCAGCCCGACCGGTAGATCACGACGTCCTCGCCAAGCAGGAAGACATCCTTCGCGACCGCGAAGGCGCGACGGACGACCTCCTGCATATCGCCCTCGTCACGCGGGTATTGCCGGGAATCCGGCAACGAGTGGAAGCGGATCCAGCGGGCCGGATCGTGCCGACGGAGGACGTACCCGACCGGTGCGAGCTCGCCGTGCTTCATCGTCCACCACGTCAATCCCTGCGTCATCTGCGTGCGCTCCTCGAGGATCCGAGCGTCGACATCCGGCCCCGAGCCCCAGGTGTGCGCTGCGCGACCGCGCGCATGTGCGGTGAGGAACTCCCTCGCCAGACCTTGCGCCTCGCGCGGCTGCGGCGCCCTCCGGCAACCGTCCTGCGACCACAGTTCGTGGCAGACCTGCCAGCGCTTCGCGAGCACCATCCATCGCCAGACGAGGATGTGCTCGTGGAACGCATCCCAGTGTGACGCGAGCTCACGCTGACGCGCCGGCTGCTCGTCTGCCGGGAAGGCGAGGTATGCCGACAGGATCGCACCCCAGACCGTGCTCGGCACGACGAGCGAACCCGCCGCCACGATCGCCGAGAGCAGCACGCCTGCGCCGCCGAGGATCATCGCAGCCAGCATGCGACCGTGCATGGTCAGGAAGAATGCCGTGGCAAGCGCGAGCACGACGAGCACGGCGCAGGTGAACGTCCAGCCCTTGAAGAGCAGCGTGACGTCCGCAGCGATGCTCGTCAGCAGGCTCATGCCCGGTCATCCTCCCTGATGCATCGCGTACGGCATGATCGTTTCCCTCGAGCACGCTCACCACAGTGCGGTCCTGTACTTCTCGAGCCGTGCGGTGACCACGGCATCGACGCCCGACATCCACACGCCATTCAAGAGTCACCGGAACGCCGGGTCCCGGCGTGCGAGGACATCGATCGCCTCGACCATCGCAGGTCCGTGCGCCACGAGCAGATTCTCGAGCGGGCTCGCGGCGAGCACCTGGAAGCGCGTGTCGGCCGGATCGGCGGGAATCAGGGTCAGCACCACGAGGATCGCCTCGAGGCACAGCGTCGGATGCTCCTCTGGCACATCGGAGTCGAGATCGGGCGCATCGCTGTCTTCCTGGAGCGCGATCGGTGTCGACCACTTCTCGACCCAGCGGGTCGCGATGGCATGGGCCGTGTTCCCGTCCATGCATGACCTCGCATCGGTGCTGTCCGGTGGCAGCAGTTTGAGACCTCAATCGCCTGCCACGAAGAACGTCGCGCGCCAGCTGCCGCCGTGCCGCACGAAGCGGATGCGATGGTCGATCGGGCTGCGCACGAAGCGGCGATCGACGTAGCCGACGCGACCTTCCGCGAGCTTGACCGCGGTCCAGCCCTCCGGAGCCTCGTTCGGTGCGGTCTCGAGGATCGCGAAGTCGAGCGTGTCGAGGATCGCGCCTTCGGCATGCGGGTGCTCGCGGACACGCACGCCGGTGCCGATCACGGCCACGTGGTCGAACACGTCCTTGTCCGCGGGCCATCGCGTAAACACGTAGGGCGCCGTGAAGCTTCCGTCGGCGTCGAACGTACCGCCGAGCGCGAGCACCGTCGCGAGCGTCTCCCACAGCGCCGAGTCCACAGCATCGGGCGTCCACACGCGCCTGAAGCCCTCGGGACCGCTGTCGCCGCCGAACGTGAGCACCACATCCTTGTCGAGCACCGCCATCACGGCCGCAGTGTCGCGTCTCGCCACCGCAGCCTGCAGCCGCGCGCGGAACGCGAAGAACCCGGGTACCGACGCCGCTTCGTCGACCGGCACGAGCCTGTCCCTCGACCAGCCCGCGATCGGCCAGGCGAGCACGGCGACGGCGATGCACGCCACCCAGCCGATACGCAGGCCGGCACCCCGCGCGCTCATGCCGGCACCCCGAGCATCGCCAGCACCTCGCGTACCTCGGCGAGCTGCGTGGCATCTCCGGGGCTGGGCTTCTGCAGCCTCGCATGCGGTTCCTTCTCGTGCACGATGCGGCCGTCGCGCGTGATGTACTCGGGCAGCGCGAACAGTCTCTCGGCCTCGCGAAGCCAGCGCGCGGCATCCGCCGTGCGACCGGCCTTGAGCAGCAGGTAGCCACAGGTCGCCGAGCGGAAGGCCTCGCCGTACGCGGTACCGTGCGATCCGATGCGCGCCTCCTCGATCGGATTCACGCGCAGGTACTCGGCCGCGATCGCATCCCAGCTGCCGAGCGCATCGAACCACGGACGCGCGATCGCACGGTGCTGCGCCAGCACACGCGGGGCGCTGTCCTCGACCTCGCGCTTCGTCGCGCGGTCGAAACCCCCCGTGTCGTCGACATCGCGCAGCCGGAAACCCAGCAACATGCCGCAATCGGTGATCTTCTCCGGCGTGGCCACCGGACAGAGATCGGGCACGGCGATGCCGACGTTGACGTAGAAGAACTCGACGCCCGAACTGGCCTGCAGGCCGAACACCTCGTGCCACCCACCCGCCAGACGCGAGTAGCTGATGCCCGAATGCTGCTCGTAGCCGAGCTCGCGGGCCACGTCACGGAAGCAGCGCTTCGCGACGGCACTGAAACTCGAGTAGTCGAAGGTGGTCATGGCGTGTCCTTTCGTTCCAGACCTGTCACGCGGGCCCGTGGCGAAGCCGGGCGTTCACGACCGCGCACAGCCGTCCGGCTTCACGATCCGTTCCTCGGAAGGCGGGTACTTCGCCACGAGATGCGGCGGGCGGATCGGCCGCTCGACGAGGTTGCCGCCACAGTTCGGGCAGGTTCGCGCGAGCACGCCGTCCGCGCAATCCCGGCAGAACGTGCATTCGAACGAACAGATCGCCGCGTCGGCCTCGGGCGGCACGTCCTTGCCACAGCATTCGCAGTTCGGGCGCAACGCGAGCATGGCGTGATTCCGATACCAGGGAACGATGGTGTCACGGGTGGCGGATCATGGCCGATGATGAAGGCACGCATGGAGTTCACGCATGGGGTCAGAGTCATTTTTCCATGGGGCGCTCGGGTCCTTCGAATCGGCGCGGAGGAAAAATGACTCTGACCCCATGCCTTCACCCCACACAGCCGGACGCTACTCCCGCGGTCCGCGACGGCGCGGGTGGCGGGCGTAGTCCACGATGAAGGCCGCGACCACGCCGGTGCCGAAGCAGGCCAAGTGCAGGACGCCCGTCGGAACGACACCGAACACAGGATTGGATGGACTCAGCGGCATCAACGGCCTCGCGTCCGCATGCATGATGCCGTCGAGCACCACATGCGAATAGGCGCCGAGGGCCGCGCCGACAAGCACCTGCCGCACGGTCAGCGCGCGCCACCGGAACAGGTCCGGCAACCAGACCTTCGCCGCAAACCACCGCGCCGCGAGGAAGAGCAGCAGCGTCGCTCTGACGACGAGCGTCGCGCCCACGAAGGTGTGGAAGAACGCGTGCAGGGGATCGCGTCGCTGCACGAGGTTGACCAGCGTCTCGATGTCGATGAGCACGTTGGCCCCGCAGAACGCGATGAAGCTGACGTGCCTCGGCGCGATCGCGTGCAACAGAGCACCGGGGCCGAAGTGGAACGGGGTGAACGGCATGTGGTGCGCTCCATGGCCCGCGGCAGCGGATCGTCCGCGCACGGTCGACAGCAACGCGGATCACGCCTCAACGCAGGATCTTCTCCATGGCCTTTCCCTTGGCGAGCTCGTCGACGAGCTTGTCGAGCCAGCGGATCTTCTGCATGAGCGGATCGTCGACGTCCTCGACGCGCACCCCGCAGACCACGCCCTTGATCAGCGACGCGTGCGGATGCAACGCCGGTGCCTCGGCGAAGAACGTCTCGATGTCCTTGTCCTGCGCGATCTGCCTCTCGAGTCCGGCCTGGTCGTAACCGGTCAGCCAGCGGATGACCTCGTCGACCTCCTCCTTCGTGCGGCCCTTGCGCTCGGCCTTCTGCACGTACATCGGATGGAGCTTCGCGAACGCGGTCCTGAAGATGCGGTGGCCTGTCATCGTGTCCTCGCGGGGTCCGATCTCGAATGACGTCGACTATGCCCCCGCGAACGATCATGTGGAAGCCGACGTGATCGCAGTCACTCCGATTGCCTCAAGCCACCGATGCACGGGGAGCTTGCGTATCAGCGTGGAGGCGTCGATCTGCGGTACCGCGAAGCGATCGCGGCCACCAGCACCAGTCCGATGAAGATTACCCAGGCGATCCACCAGACCCACGCTGTCAGCTCCTGGCCGGAGAAGCTCCAGCCCGACAGGAAGTAGTCGGCCGCGAGCGATGGCTCAAACCCCACGATGCAGACGAACGCGATGGACCATCCGATCGCATAGCCGGCCAGCAACCTGATGAGGATGCGGAAGACCCTTCCCGCCTTCATTGCTCGACTACCGAGTGGCTGAACATGCACCTGCCTCCTGCCGTCCATGACAAGCGTCTCGCACGCATCGCCCCCTGCGCGCGCCTCGCGACCGCCATTCGAGGTCGCGTCGTGTCCCGCCTCAGCGCAGGTGCGGCGCCATCTTAGTCTCGAGCAGCGCAATCAACGCCGCATCCATGTAGTCGTAGTCATCGGGAATACCGAGGCAGATGACCCGCTTGCCGTCGAGATGACGCCTGAACCGGCTCGACAGCTTCGTGCGATGCGCACGCTCCATGACGAAGATCACGTCGGCCCAGGCGAGCAGCTCGGGCGTGACCGGATTCTCCGCATCGTGGTTCAGGCCAGCCGACGAGGTCTCGATGCCGTCACGGTCCGCGAACACCTGCTCCGCGGTCGGGCTGCGCAGGCGGTTCTGGCTGCAGATGAAGAGGATGTGTCGCATCGTGGTGTCCCCATGCCCGTCGACGCACCCGGAATCGGCGTGGTGATCCGGACGACAGCGGCGGGCTCCTAGCGGTCGCGTTTCTTGAGACGCTCGGATTTCTTCAACCATGCGTCGCGTTGCTTGACGTCGCCGAGCTCGGAATAGGCCGCGGCGATGTTCCGCGCGAATTCCCACCGACGCGTGGACGGACCACCCTTGCGGTGGTCAATCGCACGGCCGTAGAGCGTGATGGCGGCGTCGTATTCGCGCAACCTGAGCTTGGCGAATGCGAGCTCGGCGATCAGGTCCGCCGTCTTGTCGCTGGACGCCACGACAGGCTCCAGAAGCACGACCGTCTCGCCGTATCTGCCGAGCACGTTCAACGCGAAGGCATGCTCGAATGTCAGGCTGTTCGAGGAAACGCCGGCGGCCAGGGCTTTCATGACGTGATCGAGCGCGATGTCGCTCGCCCCGATGTGGTTGTAGTGGAACGCCCAGCGTGCGTGGTGCTCCCCGGGCGACCGTTCGTCCTTGTAGAAGGCCATCGATTCGGGTGCCGACGGCAGGCCGAGCATGGCCGCTTGCGGGCCCGTCAGGCATGTCGCGGGCACATTGGTGTCGATGCGATGGATGACACGCGATTGCCCGTAGAGCTCCGACGGCACCGCGCGGAGCACGCCATCCGAACGCTGCAAGGTTCCGTAGTGTTCGTACGTGAATCCCGCGTCCGGATCGATGTAGACGTAACCGAGGACGACGTCGCCACCCTCGGTCCGTGCCCCGAACCACGCTTTCTCGCATTGCGCGATCCGCTGCGCGAACGTGAGTTCCAGCGGCTCGGCCAACTGGGCGTGCGCCAGCGTCGAGCAGGCGAGGACTGCGGCGAACAGGATGACCTTCATCGATGACCTCGTCGGGATGACTCGCGTGTCGGAAGTTCGGGATCCTTCAGCCGGTCGACGCGGCCCGGCGGACAAGGCGCGTGCCGACTCGGCAGCGGCAGTGCAATCGACTGGAACACGATCCGTTCGATCGCCATGACTCACTCGCATCGGTGCACACGCAGCGAGCGTTCCGCGCGCGCCTCGCATGCGCGACATGCTCGCCTGCAGACACGTGATCCGCGGCACGGGAACCCGCTCACTCGACGATCGTGAATCCCGGTGGCGCGCGCCCCGGTGCCGGTACATCGCAGTGGTACATGTCGAGGTAGAGCGTGGTCGTCCTGTCTCGTCCGCACTGCACGCGATAGGCATCGACCATGTGGTGGTCGACCTGGCCGGGCGGGAGGCTCGCGCCGTCCAGCGCCCCCAGGACCATCGCCATCTCGTCGTCCTCGGACGTTCCGGGCGGGATCTCGTTGCGCAATCCGACGCTGCCGATGCGTTCGAATGTGGGGTGGGCGCCACCGGGGCAGACGAGGCGGGCGAGGTAGGCCCGCTGACCTGCGGGATGGCAGACCTCGATCGCCTGCTTCACGGACATGCCCAAGAGGCGATCCGGAGTTTCCTGCGCCTTGACGGGAAGCGTGTTCGAGATCGCGAACATCGCGAGTGCGAAGCGCAGCGGACCATGCTGGCGTGCCATGCGTTTCCCCTTCCGTGCGGAACGATCGTGCCTCGCGTTGTAGCGTTCCGGCATGCCTGTGGCAAGCGTCATCGGGCGATGATCGGCGCCACCGGGAAAGTCCCGGTCAAGGTACTGCAGGATCGAACCATCGCAGGGCGTGGCCTGCATTCGCCGATCCCGCGACGGGCACCCGCGTGTAACGTGTTCCGGCGCGTCGGCTCACGCCCCGCCCTGGACATCCCGGAACGAGTCGAAACTGTCATGGAACGTCCGCACGCAGTCTCTGCAGATGGTCGATATCCTGCAAGAGTGTCATGGGTGCCGTGCGGGCAGACCGTTCACTGCCGCCGATACGGACCGTACACGCAGGCATCACGCTGCGGGCCGATGCACATCGTCATCGTCGAGCCGCTCGCTTCGAAGAACGACATGTACAGCCGGCCCGTCGTGTCGCCGCTTTCGCCGTCGCAGTTGCGACCGCCATCGTCCCTGGCCACGGTGTAGGTGACCGTCGACATGCCGCTGTCGCGGTCGGTGCGCACCTCGTAACGCCCCTGCGTCCTCTTCTCGCCGTTGACGACCTCGCCGGTGCCGTCGGCGTGATAGGTGCGCACGATGCGGCATGACGTGTCCGGCATCGTCCATGCCCAGGTACCGACGAGGGCGTCCTGACCGGAGCCTTGCGAACAGGCCGACAGCGCGAGGGCGCAGCACATCGACGCAGCGAAACGGAAGGAACGGAAGGTCATGAGGGCATCCTGCGATCGGAAGGGACGGGAGATCGGGGTGGAAGCGTACGCCACGCGCATGGTCCCGCAGCGATCACGCAGGCGAGGTCCGTGAGGCGATCGGCTAACGACGCGATTCACGCAGCCGGTCCAGGAACCACGACGCACCAGGCACAGGCTCCGCATCGCCGCAGCGCACGAGGTACGCCTCGCCGGACATGCTGCTCTTCGATGCCGCGAGATCGATGAAGACTTCGGCCGACGTGACCAGTCCCTTCCTGACCAGATGCTCGTACTTCCTGCGCAGATGCGCGGTGGCCTTGTCCGCGTCGTACCCGCTGCCGTTGCGGAAGAACCTGCATCCCGAGTCCTGCAAGGCCGTGAACAGCTGCTCGATCTCGCGGACTGCTTCGGGCGGTGGGTGCTGAGCGACTGCGGCAACGGGAAGGAGCAGCAGGAGGAAGTGTGCCGGGATTCTCATGACGCGGGCCTGTTCGTCAGTCGAGGTACTTGCCGGTGTTCGCGCCGTCCTTGTGGCGAACGCGCGCCGTCGCGAGCAGCTCGGCGCCGAACAGTCGCGCATTGATGCCGCGCTTCTGACGCGACGCATCGCGTGGCATCCAGTGCGTGATGCAGCCGCACGTGCGACAGCGATGGAAATCGACATGCCGGCCGTTCCAGGCATACGTGTCGGTCAGCGAAGCATCGGGCAGCGACACGATGTCGACCACGTCGTGATACGCCCAGATCACGCCGTAGGCCACGCACAGCGAGCAGTTGCAGAGCGTCACCTCCGACGGAAGCGCGACGACCTCGATGTGGACGGCACCGCAATGGCAGGCAGCTCGCTCGGTCATGCAGGAACAACCCCTTCGACGTTGCCCGGGATCATAAGCGAGCCGATTCGGCGCGACGCTGACGTCGCTACCCACCGTTCGCGCATGAAACGAAGCGTGGTCACGTCGCGACCCTGCGCACGAAGTTCACCGTCATGACCGGCGAGGCATCGGCCGTGGTCGACCACTGCCCCGTCATCGCATCGCCGTCCGCCGAGAAGCGCCCCTCGAACGACAGCTCGGGGCCGTGGATCCGCAACGTACGGCCACGGAACACGATGCTCGACGCCGTGAACGAGCCATCGGCGTCGTACGCATGTGCGTACAGGCTGCGCCGGTCAGCAGCGAGTCCGAAGATCTCGACACCCCGATGAGGGCCGTCCGGCATGCGAACGCGCCACGTGTGCTCGAGGAACGCCGATCCCGGCAGCCAGCGGTAGACATCGGATCCCGAGAACGCGCGTCCCGCGTCCGGTCCCGCGAGCATCGTGCCCGTGGTGCGCCAGCGGCCGACGAGGCGGTCGAGCTGGCGCGTGAAACGCGAAGGTATCGGCATGGTCCGCGGTCCTCCGATGCGTGATGCGTGAGTCCGTATCTAGCGTTGCTTGCGCGTGCCGCGTTCTTTCCCTGCCCGCACTGCCGCCGCGAGCGCGGCGAACAACGCGTCGACGTCCTTCTCCGAGATTCGAGCCGATGCGGGCGGCGTGCGATCGGCATCGTGGAAGCGCGCGAGGTAGCGCGCACTCACGCAGAAGTCGCCGATGACAAGCTCGTTCGCGAGGATCCTGCGCAGCTTCACCGCTGCCATCGCACGATCCTTCACCTCGAAGGTGACGTCCATCGCGCCACCACCCGACGACCGCCCCGTATAGCGTCCGATCCTGCGCCTGCCGACCAACGCGATGAAGTCGTCGAGCATCGCCGATTCGCGCGGCGTCGCCGACCAGCTGCGTCGCAACCGGATCTCCACCCACACCTCGCCCGCCACGGGCTTGAGCCGCGTGGAAGGCGAGTGATCCGTGACCTGCGTCATCGTGCTGCTGGGCATGGTGGCGTCCTGTCGTGCAGGGCATCAAAGGCGATGGCTAGAGACGTTTGTCGAAGCGGACGCCACACGCCGGACAGGCATCGGGAGGATGCCTGCCACCCAACGCCTGTCCCACGCTGGCCTTGCACCTCGGGCAACGGATGAAGAAGAGGATGTACAGCACGGGAGCACCGAAGAACGCGAAAAGCGTCAAGCGGATGGTCCGGTCCTGCATATGGTCCGTGACGAAGGTCGCCACGGCGATGACAGACCCCGCCACGAAGGCCACCGCGCGGGCTCCGTTCAACCGGGTCATGAGGTGCTCGCGTATCGTCATGGCCGGGTTCCCCGACCCGACGGCGGCGAGATCGGCACCTCGATCATCGTCACGACGCGATCTCCGGAGATGCCGGGCGATACTCCCCATCGGGATCCAGGTCAGGGTACTGCCGCACGATGTGCATGACGATGTCGTACAGCGGGCCCGTCATGATCGTACCGAGGTTACGACGCAGATCTCGTCCTCGTCCGCCATGGCCTGCGTGACATGGGTGGCCTCGTCCAGACCGGGACCGAGCGAGCGGATCGCCGCCAGCATGCGTATCGCGAGTTCACGCTCCATGCCCACTCCTTTCAAACGAGATCGACGTCCGCTGCGAGCCCGTCGTTCTCCATGATGCCACCATGACCTCGGACATCCCGCACTACACGACGCAGGTTCTCTCGACCTTGCCTCGGCGCACATGCGGGCGATCGCACGAGCTGATCATTTCCGAAGCACACTCGCCGAAAGCACGTTGCCCGATCTTCTTGTCGAGAGGTGCCAGGCAGAAGGCTTCACACTCACTGTCATCCTTGCAACGGCGCCCGACGTCCGTCGGCAGCACGATGCACACCTCTCTCTCGCCCTGCATCGTCCACCATGCTCCGATCGCTGTGCAGTGCTCCGGTGTGTCGATATCCGAGCGCACGCCGGAATAGGGCCGAACCTCGACATGCAACGTGCCGTCGACGCCTCTCGTCACGGATCGTTCCTGGGACACGCAGCCGACGAGGCTCCACGCGAGGACGATGACCAGCCGGCTTGCCGCTCGCATCGTTGCCGACACACGGCAGACGGGTGGGAGAGCGTGCCGGGATGAGTCGTGGCTCAACGCCCCTGACTCGCGATCCACTCGCGCCCCTTGGTCTCGAATTCATCGGTGGTGAACGACATCGACACGATGCCGTTGCGGCGGCGGCAGGTGACCCAGATACGGCCGTCCACCGGCGCATCGGCGACCCAGCCATCACGCAGCGGGTCGCGGTCGCGGGCGATCTGGACGCGGAGCTTCTCGTTCTTCTCTGCCGCGATGGCGTCGTCGAGGAGCGGCCCGAGCGACGTGATGCCCGATTCCCTCACCGCCGAAGCGGCGAGTTCGCGAACCTTGGTGCTCGCGTCCCGCAGCAGGCGGGAAACCAGCTCGTCATGGAGATCGCCCCACGACAATCCGCTCAGCGCGATCAGTGCGCTGACGCGGCCGTGCACCACCCTGGCGCCCGCGAGCGTCCTGATCGCATCGCGTGCCGCCGGAAGCGTGCCCGCGAGCCTGGCGATCATCGCGGCGACATTCTCGGCGAGCGGCCTCCTCGGGCGCGATGCCAGCTCGACGAGCCGCGCGGCGGCTTCCGCATCGAGGTGTCCCGCGGCCCTCGCACTCGAGGCGATACCATGCGCCTCGAGGTACTCCGGCACCAGCTCGGGATACCTCGGCCGCAGGTAAGTTTCCAGCCATGACGACTCGCTTTTCGTCAGCACGTTCCATGTCCTTCGTGACGTCGTCCGCTCGCTCGGCCGATCATGGCGCTGCAGCGTATCGCTCGAAAGCCTCGATCACCTTGCGTGCGACGTCCTCGGGCGAGCCGTACACACCTTCCACGGCCGACTGCAATGCATCCTCGAGGACGTCGAAGCGCTCGTGGACATCATCCGGAAGGCCGGCAGCCTGGGCAACCTGCATGGCTTTGTGTAGCGAATCGATCACCGTGATCTCGCCTGACCTGAGCCGATCGAGCAGATCGCGCAACAGCCAGCGTCCGGCGGTGTCGTGGTCCGCACCCGACGCGGCGAAGTGCAACGCATCGAGCGCAGCGTCGCGATCGACGGCCATGGCGATACCGGCGATGCCCTCGGGCGGCGATCCGGAGGATGCGATCACCGCATCCGCCCACGCCCTGGCGTGCTCGAACGGCACCACGCCGACCACGATGCCGACCCAGAAGTAGGCACAGATCGTCGCCGTGCCGGCGTGTTCCGGAAATGTCCTGTGCGGCATGGCGTACTTCATGTCCCGGGTCGCCGCTGCTTCGACGTCATCCGTGCTTTGCATTGCACTTGCGCAGTCCCTCCACGAGCCCGTCGAAGTGGGATCCCGACGGATCCTTGAACAACGTGCAGAGGCGCTTGAGCTCCGGATTGGCGCGATACGCGGCCGCGAAATCGTCGAGCGCGTCGCCACCGGCGCGCTGCGCCAGGGCCAGAAGCGCCGGGTAGATCGGGAAGCCCATGCGTCCCGTGCGTGCGTTGCGCAGCGCGGCGTCGTTGACGAACAGCGGCACCAGGTCGTCCACGCTGCGCACGCCATCGAGGAACGGCAGAAGGTTCCCGCGCACCCACGGTTCGATGCCGTCGACCAGCGCCTGCAGCTGTGTCGCATCGGCGAAGCGCATGCGGCTGTCGGTGGCATGGCTCAGGTCGGCCGGCAGCGGGCCCGAGGTGAGATCGCGCAGATACCAGCGGAACTCGAAGTCCGTACCACCCGCAGCGCGATCGTAGTTCTCGCGACGCTTGACGAAGGATTCGGGCAGCAACGGCATCCACCGTGCCGTGAACGCTTCGCAGGCGAAGCCCAGTTCGCAGTAGACGCGCGCGCTCACCTTGTCGGTCGAGCGCATGACCCGCACCGCGAGCATCTGCCGCAGCTCGCCGTGGTCGCGCCGCACGAACGTGGCTGTCGTGCCGTCGGCGATCGCGAACTCCGGACCCAGCGCACCCTGACAGGCCTCGGCGATCGTCCTTCGCGCACGATCGAAGCGCAGCCCGCGCAGGTTCTCGGTCATCACCGAGTACGCGAAGTTGCTGATGGGGGGCAGCGGCTTTGGCGTGGCATCGGCCAGCTCGATGCAGCGCGGCCCCGGTCCGAACAGCATGCCGCTCTGTTCGTCCAGCACCTGCAGCCCTGCGGCGTCGGCATGCTGCGCGATCACCGTCATCACGCCGTCGTCGAGCAGGTCCGCGTTGATGAGGATGTTGACGACGGCGCCGTCGTGCTCGTCGGATGCGAGGCCTTCGGGCCACAGGTTGCGGTCGTACTCGGGTTCCTCGTCGTCATGCCCCGACAGGTCCGGATAGAACTCCGTGATGCTCTCGACGAAGCGCGCGAAGTGCGGGTTGCGGCCGGTCTCCGCGCGGCTGCGGTCGTCGGCCCACTTGACGGCCTCGCGCACGGTGGTGACGTGGGGGGCGTGGAAGAAGCGCAGGACGAAGCTCATCGAATGTTCCCGGGACAACGGCACATGAAGGGCGCCATGCCGCGGGAGGGCATGACGTGGAGCGACGACCTTTGTATCGTCCCGATCGGCGACGGATCAGGGCGATCGGTAGCGTCTCACGACGCCCCTTGCTGCCTCCATAGGCGGCCGAACGTTCCTGCGCGACACGACCGACATGCACGTTTTTCGTAGGGTGGAACCCGCGCAGCGGATTCCACCATCCGTGGCGAAGTCGTGCTTCACGGCGGAATCGCCTGCGGCGGTTCCGCCCTACCCAGCGGACGATCGCGGACAAAGGCAAGCGGTTACCGGCAACAGCGTGTCGACGTCAGCGAACCACCACGAAGTCATTCGCTTCGCACCATCGCTGCAGCTCCCGCTCCAGCGCCGCCTGCTCGTAGGCGCCCCACGCCTCGTACTGACCCGCCTGCATGAGGATCGACCTGAACTTCGCGTAGGCACCGCTGCGGCGGAAAGCCTGCCTGACGTCGTCCAGACGGTCGGCGAGATGCTCTGCCGCGAAAGCGATCGCGAGCCAGCTGCCCAGATCCATGTCGCGCCGGCGCGGCACCGGCGCAAACAAGGTGAGGTCGTCGATGTGGTCGGGAACCTCGTCCTCCATGCCTTCACCCACCATGTGCACGGCCCCGGTGGTCTTGTCGACATAGGCTCCGCAGTCGAAGCCCGACGATTCACCCGAGCTGACGAACTCGCAGGCGAGCATGAGATCGTCGAGGTTCACCGAGGGATTCTTTGTGTCTGTCATCGAGTCATCAATGATCGATTATTGGGCGCATGACCGTCCACAGCACCCGGTTCGTGATCGGATCACGTGATTCGTCTGGACGGCACCGCACAGCGGGTTCCATCATCGGCGGCGACGTCACGCCTCATGGTGGAATCGCCTCTGGCAGTCTCGCACCGTGCGCACGATGGCTTGTGCCGCCGAGCCGGATGGCAATCGTTGCGGTACCGACAGATGCGAAGAGCACCAGAAGCGACGCCCAGAACGCGATCGACACGCTCTGTCCATGACGCTCGTACAACCACTCGTACTGCCGAGCGATGCCCTGGATACGCCGTCCCTGCACGTCGGGCGGCGCGAGTCGTTCGATGGTCGCCATGGCGTCGTGTGCCATGCGGTTCGTCACCGACCGGTTCAGGAACGCGTCGCATGACCACATGAACGTGGTCACTCCGACCGCGCCCAGCACGATCGCGATGGCGAGAAGCGGGGCTCGGAACGTCGTCATGTCGATCCTCGGTCTTCCTGATCCGTCTCGTTTGACGGCTTCGTGCACCCCGCGGCCGTGAAAGCTCAACGCCGACGGGCATAGGGTCCGATCCCGTACCGACGCGCAGCGAAGTCTCCGAACACCACCGCGATATCGTCCGACATGCCGCTCAACTGGTCCTTGTCGCGATCGTAACGGGAGGCACAGACGTACACGATGGAGCCGCCATCGAATCCTATCGCGACGTCCTGCGGAGAATACTCCCTGTCCTGTCCCTCGTACTGGGCCTCCTCGGCTCAGCCGCCACGCAACTCGCTCCTCACGAGAGCGAGCACCTGCGCATGCGTGTAGGACGGGAGCAGATCACCCAGATGTCGGGAATCCCCACGGCCCAGGTAGGGAAACATCGGGATGAAGCTACGACACCATGCGAGAAAGCGCCCCGGCCATGGATAGCGCGTCGTGCACTTGCGTACCTCGAGCCGGCCATCGGGCCAAGGCTGCAGATCGATCACGTGATGGGTCGCGCCTTCCCACCAGTCCAGCGTCCAGTTGAAGGCATCGAAATGGGTATCGTGGCCGAGCGAAACACCCGCTGCGCTCGCCATGGAAGCAGCGATCGCGGGCAGGTCGGAATGGGCGTGCATGACGACGTGGAATCCGGGCGAAGGCCTTGGTGATCTCACAAAAGCTCCCGAGGTGCGATCACAACCTGGAACACGATGCCGAACGGCTCTTCACGTGGGGATGATCACATCGGACGATGCCCCGGGTCGATCCCGCAGCAGGATTCACCGCCCTGCCGTGGCAGGGCCCGACGCATGGTCCAGCGCTTGAGGGGTTCCTGCGGTCGCCGCGACGCGGCCTGCTTCCCGTCGGCACGCCGGATGAAGACACCCGCGACGCCATGGCGGTCACGAAGGACCGGCGGACCCGGATCTGGCCCACCGGGCCAGCCACCATGCCGCTGTCACATGTGCAGCGACGATGGCAGGCCATGCGGTGAGCCACACCACCACGGTGCCGTAGACGACGGCCATCGGAAGTGCTGCCAGATCCCGCGCCGGGACCGGCTTTTGCGCCGCAAGCATGAAGAAAGCGAATGCAGACGCCGATCCACCCAGGCTCGAGAACAGGTAGACGACGACGGGACAGAACACCAGCTCGAAACCGGGCCGCTCTCCATCGACGGGGCAGTACCAGGCACCCAGCCGATAGCCGAACACGGCGGAGAGCAGCACCGCCACGACCAGCCCGCTGACGATCTGCCACGGAACGCTGCCCAACCCGGACTGGAACACGAACCAGGCCATGGAGATCGCCATGGCGGCCGACAGCAGGACGGCTGCTCTCGTACGCATGCGCCTCGTGAAAGTGTCTGCGTTCACTCGTGCATCACGCACGTTCGTCCGGGAGCACCGGCTGCCACACGGGATCGCGTGGTTGGACCCGTGGGCATCGACGAGCCTAAGCCCGCTCTCGCAGACCGCGCGGCCTTCGCGCCTCCCATCGAGGAGAGTCGTTGAATGCGGCAGCAGGCTTCCGGAACGTGGAGCGCGAGCATCGCGCGACCGCGGCTTTGCATGACCCATCCCGTCACGACGACCGCTCCGGCGAGTCGTCGCGCGACTCGTTCGGATCGACCACGAATACGGAGATCACACGCCAGATGCCTTCTGCTTCGCGAAGGTGGACGAGCCCCGCGCCGTAGCGGCCACTCGCGCAGAAGAGCGCGTCGCGAGCGGCAAAGCCGACCCTCGAGAGGCGCATGACGGGGAGCCGCCGTGAACCCGCTTCATGGTGTGGAAGACCCTTCGCGTCCAGCGCTGCCAGTTGGCGCGAGTTGGCAACAGCGGCACGACCGCGAAGACGCGACACGTCGGCGAAACCCGCGCCGGGGCGATTGGCTTCCCGGAACGCAGCGACGAGCTCCGGTGGGAGGCCGTGGTCGTCCGAAGATCCCGCGCCGCACAGGGTCGGGGCGCTCGCGATGGCGAGCTCCGACGTGTCGAGGGTCGCGAGGAATGCATCGTAGACACCCGGTTCGGGGTCGAGCCAGCGAGATGCTGCGAACGTCGCCAGCCCTGCGGTAAGCGCGAGCGTGAGCACCAGGACGCGAACGGGCTTCATGACACGCGATGCTCGACGGGAATAGCTCGCTCCGGGCGTCCACGACGATGCCTCGAACAGAGCGGGTGGGAACAGCGGCCCGGCATGTGCCGCCCCTTGTTCGCAGCCCTGAGGATCGCCGCGCGCAACGTCATCGCCGGCCATGTCGACCAGTGGTAGGCGTGGTGCCAACCAGGCGTGGAGGGGCGTCTGTTGTGCAGGATCGGCATCAGTGAACCACCGTCACGAAAACTCGATGCAACATCACGAAAGCCTCCGGGAAGGCCTTGCAACGACGAACCGCCCCCTGCCGCGTGCTCCTGCCCATTCGTCGGCAATGCTTCCGCCATCAACCTGTGGCCAGCAGCGTCGGAATCAGAGCTTCTCGAGCTTGACGTTCGAGGCCACGCGACGATCAGGCGCCGTTGTCTGGTCGAGGAACAGGAACACATAGAACGCGTCGTGCCGGCTCGCATGGACGAGTTGGGCCGTCAGTTTGGCGTTCAAGGGATTACGGTGGGGAATAAGGTCGAGGACCGTCGTTGCGACGACCTTGTGCTTGCGCTTGAAGTCTTCGCCGAGCTTGGGAGCCTGACCCAGCACGCGATCGAGCACGATACCCAAGCTGATCCTGTCCAGCGACGTGGAACCGTCGACTCCGGCTCCCGAGACTTCGATGCCGGGAACCGACGCGCCGCCGAAGCGCGACGAGAAAAGATCGAAAAGACCAAGCGAGGCCTTCTTCGCCTCCGCGAAATCCGTCCCCTCGTACAACCACACCTGGATGTACTCGACACGATCCGATGCATCGAACACGAACGAGACCGTCACCTTGCTGTCGAGGAAACGCGCGTGACGCGTCTCGAGTCCACCCGTGAGGGCGACCGGCTCGAATGGACCGAATTCGGTCGCCTCGAGCACCTTCTCTCTCGTGTCCCCGATGTTCCATGGACCGATATGGAAGACATCCTGACTTGCCGCCATTCGCGGCAGGAGCACGATCAACAGGAGAAAGAACACTCTCATACGCGGCTCCGATCCCTCGAGGTGATTCCTTGTGTCACTGCGCAAGGGCATGACTCAGCATCATGCGCCACGGAAGAACCTTACCCCGATGTCGCGTCGGGTTGAATCCTCTTCAGCGGCGGACACGCCGACTGAACCGAACCACCGCGACACGTGCAGACGTCGGAATCTCCCGGAACGCAGCGAGCATCCATTCGAGTGCCGCATCCTGATCGAAACCGCCGGAGCCCGCACCGATGATCGGGAAGGCTACCGACGAAAATCCATGCTCGGACACACGCGCCATGGCGGAGTGGACGGATCCCTGGATGGAAGCGGCAGATGCCCGCCACAGCATGTCGATGCCTGCGACATGGATGATGGCCTTGTGCGGGAGCTTCCCGGCCGACGTGACGACGGCTTCCCCGAGGGGTATCGGTCCTGCCCGTCCCACCTCGACGAAGGGCCGATAGCCCGCCCGGCGCTTGATCGCGCCCGAAACGCCTTGGGGTATCAGAAGCCACCACGGAATGATGTTCCTGTTCCAGGCATTGACGATGACGTCGGTTTCCTGATCGAGAAGATCGCCGTCCACCAGTTGCGGTTGCATGAGAGTTCCGGTCTCCAGTGATGGAACGATCCCGCAACACAAGGACGCACAGACGTGCGGAATCGCTGCGCATGCTCCGCTCGTTGTTTCGAAAGGCATCGAGCCTGCACGCGACCATGTGAGGCGTACTCATCCCGTGGGACAGCTCATCCATCACGCAGTTCCGGCGTGCGTGGTTCATCGGCTTTCCCGTCACGGCGTCGCGAACGGATCAGCCCCCAACCTGCACGAACCGCCACACCACTGCCTCCGGCTTCACCGACGCGCAGATCGGACCGCCGTCGCGCATCGTGCCCTGCACGCGGGCCTCGAGGATGCCGCTGGCGGACAACGCCTGCTCGACCACTTCGCGTGGAATCGAGGCGATCTTGAGTTTGGCACGACGCGTCCAGTTGGTGCCGTGCTGGCCCGCGAGCGTGCCGGAGTTGAGGTAGACGAAGCGATCCGCGGGTGTGCCCTGCGCGAATTCACCGAGCATGTTCGGCGAGCCGTCCGGCAGCGGCGTGCCGAGACGCAGCGGGAACTCGAACGCGATGACGTCGCGCTCGCCGCCGGACGGTACGAGCAAGCCGTCCTTGCCGCGCTGCACGGCGAACCGGACGCCGGCCGGCGGATCGATGACGATGATGCGCATCGTGATCGTCGGCGGTACTGGATCGCGTTTGCTCATGGCTGGGAACTCTTCGACTTCATGTCGTCCATGGAACGGGCACGTCCAAAGCAGCGTATCGACACGCGGGAATCGTGACGCGTGGTGTCGTGAGGCAGCGCAGGATCGAACCCATCATGCGGCCTGGATGCAGCGCCCGACGCCCGGAACCTGACCGCCTGGCTGCGATGCCTGACGCCACCGCAGCGCACAGTCGAAAGCCTGTGCGGATTATCGGGCGAGCGAGCTCGAAGTCGTCCTCGTCGCACCGCAGCTGCGTTGTGCTCGAACAGCGCTGTCACGATCCATCCGATGCGTGCGTTCGCACGAGGCGAAGCGTTCCGAAACGACGCAGCAGCGCGCCTTGCAGCAGGCCGAATCCCACCAGGATGGCGGTCAATGTGCCGAAATGGACGATCATCTCCAGCGAGCCGGATGGCTGGATGCCTCCCGTCTCCGCGTCGAAGTCGCCGGACATGAGCAACGGCACCAGACAGGCAGGCAGCAGCACGGCCATGAAGGCCGCGCCGATGAGGTGACCGTACGCGTAAGCATGCCTGGCATCGCAACGCTGGCAGATGATGAACGTCGGCCACTGCAGCGCCACGCGCAGTGGCGACATGCGATGGCGGCAGGAGAGGCAGGTGATCGACATGAAAGGTGCCTCGTTGAGTCGGACCTGGAAGCGGCGGCCGGAATGAAGGATTCAACCAGCCATCGGGGCGGTCGACGCGCGCCCGCCCGGGTTGGAATCGGTGATGGAGTGGTGCCGGCCCGCGCACACGACGTTACGCCCGTCAGCGGCACAGGGCACGCGCCATGCCGATAAGGAAACGTGAAGCCCATCGCTTCGCCCGACCAACACTTGGCTCGATGGCGGACATGTCATGGCGCGGAAGCCGGAACCCGCACTCGTCGCGATCCACCACCCCATCGCCGACGTGTCGGAGGACGCCGTCATGTCAGGTAGTCCCACGCCGAGAGCATCGTCTCGACCTGCTCCCGATCCCCGACGAACGCCGTCAGACGATCCCTGATCTTCGCGACCGCGGACGCGGTCGGCTCGTCGTCGATGAAGTCGGTGTCGTCCAGGGCGACATAGGCTGCCGCGACCGTGGCGAGCGATCCGATCGCCGTCATCAGATCGCCGGCGAAGACCCTCGGCGTCCACGAGCCCGCACCGTGGAAGGCAAAGAGGATGGCCCCGGTCGACTTCTCGAGAATGAAAGGATCGCCGCCCTGCTCGGCGACGACGAGCCAGTCATCGTCCCAACCCTGCAGTCTGTCGAGCGGATCCTTCGACCAGGCATAGCCCGCCTGCAGACGCTCGAGCTTGTGGAGGGGAGGAATGCGTACGGGATTGCCTCCCACCGTCAGCGTGCAACCGACCGGCCCGACGTTCTCGTGGTGCGTCTCGCCCCAGGGCCCGACCTCGCGATAGAACGCCGCGACGGCCTCGGGCAGCGGATCGGTGCCGCTCCAGTCGGTTGCAGCTTGCGGGCGCAGCGCTCCGAAGGGTTCGAGCAACGCCTTCACGGATGCAGGGTCCATGCGCGGGATCTCATGCGGGCTGATCGGCGGGGCAGCATCGGCATGCAAGGTATGCTCGGGCAAGCCATCAGGAGGTCGGTCATCGTGATAGTCGTCAGGGCTCGTCGCCGAAAACGAACTCGAACGACGTGTAGAACGGACTGGTCGGCGGCGTGAACAGCGTGGCGTCGCGGAAGGCCTTCTCCACGCATGCCGTAAACACAGTGGCATTCTCGTGCCATGTGGCCTGCACCTTGCCCATGGCGTCCAGCTTCATGACGATCGTGAAGGATGGAACGGTTTGCGGTAACGGCGACGGCATGCAGGCGCGGAACGCTGCTCGACCGACGCCGCTCAGGGATGCGCCCAGTCGTTCGCCCTGTTCCTCGGTCAATGCGGATTCGTGTCGGTCGGCGAGTGCCTTCGCGTCGTCGAAGCGCATCGTGTCGGCGGCGATCGATGCGACGAGGACAAGGGAAGCGAGCATGAAACCCTCCTTGGCAATCAACGTGACGGAGTATGCCGCGCTTCGCGTCTGCACCGCGTGACGAACCGTCAGCCTACCGCGCTGACCTCTTCGAGGTAGACCCCCGTCTCCGTGCCATTCGACGCGAGAATCAGTTCCAGGAGGATGTCGCGCCCGTTGTCCGTCGGAATGCGCTGCTCGACCAGCGCGAGCAGTCCCGTATCGTTGGGCTCGAACCAGCTCACGGTCGGCGGCGTCGAGGGCGCCTCGCCCAGCGCCGTGGCGCCGAGCTCTTCGAGGCTGCAGGCAAGCTCCTCACGGATGGCGATGGCCGGATCCCGATCGTAGGCCAGCGCGTAGCCGAACCGCTCCGCCAGCGTGGCGAAGTCACCCTCGCACAGCAGCCGCGTGGCCTCGACGCCGAAGGCCTCGAGCGTCTCGACACCGGGTAGCCCGTCGACGATCGTCATGTGATCACCGATGCTGGTGGAATGCGCGACATCCCTCAAGACTCCGGATCGAAGGCGATCTCGCGAACTTCCTGCGTGCAGCGACACGCCGCCGCAATCCTCGCCGCCCAGGCATGCGCCTCGTCGCGCGACGACACCTCGAGGATCGAGAACCCGCCGACCACGGCCTTCGTCTCCGGTGCGGGCCCGGCCGTGATCGCTCCGTCCGTCGCGACATGCGTCGCCTGCTGGCGCAGGATGCCGCCGCCGAAGATCCACACGCCGGCGGCCTTCGCCTCCCGTACGACCTGGTGCGACACCTCGCTCACCGAAGGCAGCTCGTCCTCGCTGATGTGGGCCATCGAGCCGTCGTCGAACGAGACGAGGTAGCGCTGTTTCGTGGTCATGGGGTTCTCCGTGCGGTGGACTCATGGTGCCGGTCGGGACGATCGGTTCGAGGCGATCCGTCCTGATCGACGAACGGAGCCGTCGTTTCTCGACATGACAGGGTGGATTCCGCGGACGGAAGAATGTGCCACGCGTCGGTCCGCGTAATCGAGTTGCATCACCTTGGATCGGTGGGGGTGCTGGATACTACTGGCGCCTGGTGCCGGGACACCGCCTTGCGAACAGTGGGTGTCCCGAATGCTGTCCCGAACGCTGTGCGGCCCAGCAAAGGCGTCAGCCATCACCGCCATCACCGCCATCACATGGCATTTTTCTGGACTTGAAGACCATGTTGGCCTTCTTGTGATGAGACTCCATCACGTCGTTGTCCAACCAACGGGTGTCATAGGTGTCCGTGAAGATCGGGTCCTGCACATCCACAGGCCTTCCGTCGATCGTCGTGGTCACCGTGGTGTAGCTTTTGCCATGCTGTGACCACGTGCCTTCCTCGCGCTGAACCGGGCCGTCTTCCGGGATGAACGTGATGCTGAACGTGCCGTCGGCCCTACGATTCATGACCCATTTCGCCCGTTGCGAAAGCACAGGTTGAAAGTCCTCACCGAGCCAACAACCGGTCAAGAACATCTCGTTGTCCGTGCGACTGGCTGCCCTGCCGCATGAGGCCAGGCCTATGAATGCCACGATCGCGAGCAGGAGGTTGGCAGGTGATGGCGTGTGCATGGGATGATGACGATGCCTGGCCTTGGAGTCTTCCCAAGGGCATTGAGAGCCCGATGGCGGGCGTCCGATGGCGCTTCGATGTAGCCGCACCGGATCCAGCAAGGGCCAGGTACCACGCCCAAACCCGGGGCGTGAGCTGCGCACGATGCCTCGACATGGTGACGCCAGCCGAGTGTCCCGATAGCGGACATGGACGGCGTCCACTGATCCTGTGCAATCTGCCTCAACGCTCCGAATCGTTCGAGACGGAATGCTCGCCTTTATCGAAGTTCCGGCGTGGTCCACCGTAGCCATATCGGGGGCACTCCGTCGACTCGCCCTCGACGAGTGTGAACGTCTGCTTCCGCTGCACCCTCTGGCCCCCTCCATTGCTTGTCGCAAAGGTCTTGTAACCGGCCTTGGTCACGCACCAATTCCAGTAGTAGAACTCCGCCCCATGCAGCACGATGGCCTCGACGCGCCACTCCTTCTTCGCATCGAATGTCGCCACGCCGTGTTCGTCCGTGGTGTCGGACACCCGACTGCGCTCCCGGTTGTACGGATTGGAGCTCGCGACGAGTTGCACCGTCGCATCTTCAATCGGCCTTCTGCTCTCGTCGGTCACCACCACCGTGGACCGGGGCTGCAAGGTCTTGTACACGGGATAGGGAATGCAGCCTGAGGTGAGCAGGGCGACGCCTAGAAGTGCACTTCGCATGCAACGCTCCTGGGTCATGGCTCGAATGGTTCTTTATGCCCGTGAGACGTTGCCGACTGCGCTGATCATGCATGCGCGGAGAGAGGTGGGTGTCCCGGATGCCGCTGGACGTCGAACCGCGACGCCTGCGGAACGGAACGGTTACAGCTAGAAGCGCTGTGCCCACAACTCGAGGTCACCGCCCTGACTACCGAGCCCACTCGAACACGATGCGCGGTTGGCGTTGTCGTAATCGTAGTGAGGCACGCAGTACAGGGCTTCCCCCGTTGCCAGAGTAACCGCCAATTGCCGCACGTGATCCAGGCCGCAGCGGACATGACGCACTGAACCTTTCCGCGGCGAGCCGTCGACCGTGCCCGTCAGATCCAGCGACTCCGCATCTTCGGCGCCGGACATCGTGATCTCTCCGACGTACGGTCGACCGCCGCGTGAACCGATCACACGGTAATCGCCGCGAAGCCATGTGACCATCTTCGCATCGTTCCCGGTCGCGTCGACACAGATGGAAGCGGGCGAAACCACTGGAGGGGTCCCGGCAGAGAGCGCCATGACGAGAACCAGGGTCATCTCCATCACCGCACTCCTGAGGTGAGATCAACCCGCAGACCTGTCGGGCACAAGGCTGTCGGCTTGGATCGCGGGTACCCGAGCTTACCTTTGCGCGGTGTCCTCCGCGCCGTTCCGAGCGGCCTGTCCCTGTCGCCGCTCACGGCTTGGACACCGGATCCCGCTGCGACCAGATCACCGAGATGATTTTCCAGCCCTCGTCGGTGCGCACCAGATGCCACATCTCGCGGCCCCAATGTTCTTGCTTGCCGTCGAACATGAAGGCGTAGTCGAAGTTCACGGAGGCGATCTCGCCGTCCGTGTCGATCGCGAGGTTCCGGAACACTTCCTCGATGGACCCCGAATCCGGCGCGACCGTCCTGTCGATCATGGACAGGTAGTTGTTCTCCGGCCACCGCACCACCCTGCGCGCCTCGGGCACGATCTTCTTGAGTCGGGCGACGCGAGCATCGTCGTCCACGAGCTGCCACGTCACATGCTCGGGCTTGTCGGAGAAGAACAGCTTGACGAAGGTCTTCTTGTC
The DNA here is from genome assembly GCF_051987395.1 of Dokdonella aquatica. Taxonomy (NCBI): domain Bacteria; kingdom Pseudomonadati; phylum Pseudomonadota; class Gammaproteobacteria; order Lysobacterales; family Rhodanobacteraceae; genus Dokdonella; species Dokdonella aquatica. The sequence goes on from NZ_CP197094.1 coordinate 1,369,387, forward strand.
CTTCTTTACGATCGAGGTGCGGAACGCCTCCACGACCTCGCGAATGGCGGCCACGTCCCTGGGATCGTTGGGTGCGGCCCACGCGGGTTGCAGGCAGGCTGACAGAGTAAGGAGAGCAAACAGCACGAGCTTCTGTGGGGTCAGCATGTGATGTCTCCTGAGTTGTGGGGCGAGGATAGGGTATTCCGCGCGGCGACATCGGGCTGGGCGGGCTCTACGTGCTACTGGTCGGTGTCCTGGATGCTTGGATGTTGGACTTAGCGCTTCTACATGCTTGCAATGGTACCCAAGTGCAGTCCTTGGCTGCCGCAGGGCAACGGCGCCTGAGCGACGGATTAAGCCTCACGCGCGTTGAACACCCGAAGTTGATAGTCCTGATCCAAGAATGCACTGAACTCGACGTACACTCGCGACAAGTGGTGTTCTCCGCTTGCTCGCCGAAACGTCGGCGTGGTTCTGGATAGGAATGCCTCGTCGTACACGAAGTTCGAACCGCTCTCTGTCCTCCAGAACTGTGAGTAGGAACCTTCATTTGCGGTGAAGTACTTCGCCATCTCAGAGCAGGTGAGGTAAACGACCACACAGCAGCGACTACTCGAGGCCAGAGAAGCCATCCGACTCACGTCCTTAAACAGAGCGCCAGCCTTCTGGGGCTTGGGTGACGAACTCCTCGAAACGCGGTGGAACTTGAATTCTATGAAAGCTTCGGGACGACCGTCCGCAGGGAGAATGTATGTGTCTACCTCTTTGCCAGGGAACTTGGGATGCGGTAGTTCGAGAACGATTTCATGTTGCTTGATCGAAGTTGTTTCGAGTACGGCCAGGAAGAACGCGTAGCGAACACTATCTTCGGTCAGATGCTGTCGATTTTGGATACGCTCATTAAGAAATAGGGCGAACTGCTCGTAGGTAGAACCTTGGAATAGTTGCATTAGCGTGGCAACGTTAAATTAAGCGGCGCCATCAGACGTCCGCTCGAGAGAGGTTTGAAACGCTTTGAGCTTCATCTTTTCGTGCTCAGGGACTAATGCCATGAGACGCTTAAGCGTTGCGGCGGAGATTTGGTACTGACCGTTTTTTGGGCGACGTTTGTTTAAGACCAAGGACCAGACACGTGAGCCAGCGCCGTTGTAGATCTCCGTGAATGATCCGTCGCGATGCAAACGCAGCACAAGCAAATGTTCTGGCTCAGCGGTGACCGATACTCGAACACCTTGCGTGGCCTTGATCTGTACGCTCTTGCCATCACGCACACCGTCGTGGCGTTCAAAGGACGCTCCGTGCAGAGTAATTCCGTAGTGGTGTGCTGCGTACGCCTCTCCGAGGCTACCGACCATATGGCCGTCCGGCGTGAACTTGCGCCCAGGAAACATGGCTTCCAGCTCAGCCACCGCGCTGTAGATGGAACGCACAATCTCAGGAAAGCGAGTTTCGTCCATTGATTGAAGCATCTAAGACCGGAGTTCAGCCGGGTTGTTGGGGTGCATCGGGGACACACGCAATTTGCGGGTTGTATCAGAAACGTCCCCTCGAATCTCACCGCTTGGTGGGTGTCCCGGATGCCGGCAGATGTTCCACTCTTAGTGAGAGTCCCAAGTCCCTGATGCTTCGCGAACGCCTTGTTCCCGGAGGCTCTGCCCCGCTAGACGGCGCCGCCATGCTCTTCGATCGCTCCGATCGACTGAGCGGAGTCGGATGTCCCGGCATCAACGAGATCGGTGCCGCATACCAGCACACCGCAGCCGTGCTCCGGATCCCAGTCACACTCCAGCTCGAACCCCAGGTAAGGAAGACCTGCTTTGGAATGGGGGAAAATGCGGACGAACGAGAGATCGACATTGGCCGTAAGCTGCTCGACGGACTCGATCTCGTTCAGTTCCTCGTCGTCGATCCCGTACTCCGTGCGCATGACGACAATGTGGCCGAGGATTCCCCGGAGCACCACGTCCCTTGCTTCTGCCTGGTGTTCCACTAGCCAGAGAAGGGCGCTCTCGTAGCGTTCGCGAGAGCCGAGCTCTGGATCGGCCTCGTCGCTTTCGGACTCGAGGACAAGGATGACATTCGCGCCATCGCAGCCATCCCGGGTGTTCTCCGAAGAGAATCCTTCCCACGTCTCAAGACGGAATCGGCAGACCGTCTGATTCAAGTCATCGTCGAACCGGAAGGAGAGCGTCGCATCACCAAGGCTGATATCCACCGAATCCTCCTTCATGCAGTTGAATGACAGAGTCCAGCCGCCTTGTAGCGGCGATTCGGCTAGGTGGCAAGTTGTTCCGACCGCCTGATCAAGCGGCGATGCGATGTCGGCTGCAACGACCGTCAGGCATCACTTGGTTGACCCGAGCTGCTAGTTCGAGACACGTCGGGGGTGAGGAGTCGATGGCGAGCCGTGGTCATGACCCGCATGGTCGGATGCCTCGACGGCTACGTCTGTAGGAGATCTTCGACTTTGCGGGTCAGGGAAGATCGGAAAAGTGGGTGTCCCGGATGCGATGCTGCTCGGATGCTGCTAAAAAAGTGGGTGTCCCGGATGCCGCGCCAGGTGTCCCGGATGCCGCGCCACCGGCCGCTCAGCGCGTCGGTGCCGCACAGCCACGCACGGCGAACGCAGCGCGAGATGCAGTGGTAGAAGCCGGATTCGTCCGGGGCGACGAGTCGATGGCGAGCCGTGGTCATGGCTCGAATGGTCGGATGCCGCGACCGCTACGTCTGTAGGAGATCGTTGACTGTGCGGGTCAGGGAGGAGCGGAAAAGTGGGTGTCCCGGATGCTGGCGAATGGCTTGAAGGTTGTTCGGATGGAGGAACTTCAGCTTCCGGACGAGCCGCCTCAGCAAGAGTTGGCCTTTGGTCCTACCTCAACTGATTACCCTGCGCCGCCTACGCCTCCGCCTCAGTGATGTAAGCGAAGTTGATTCCTAAGCCAATATCAGGGTCGCTTTCCATCCATGTGCTATGTTTTTTAGGTCACGCGCTGGATGCGTGACGCCGCCATCGGTCAGGTGTTCAACGCGCCGGGCAGTCCTTGGCAAAACGGTTTCGTCGAGAGTTTCAACGGCAAGCTGCTGCGCGGCGCCTGGATCGATCCGAAGCACGACATGCGTGTGATTGCTCATCACGGCGTAGGCGTAGAGCCCGACTGCGAAGATGTCCGCCAGTTCAAGCAACCGTTGCTCGACCCAGTCACGACGATGCCCCAACGACCGGCCGCTCAGTGCGTCAGTACCGCACAGCCAGGCACGGCGCACGCAGCGCGAGATGCAGTGGTAGAAGCCGGTTTCGTCCGGGGCGACGATTCGATGGCGAGCCGTGGTCATAGCTCGCATGGTCGGACGTCACGACGGTTACGTCAGTAGGAGATCGTCGACTGTGCGGGTCAGGGAATATCGGAATAGTGGGTGTCCCGGAAGCTGCTCGGAAGCTGCGGAAGCTGTCTTCCCGGAAGCTGTCTGTTGTCCCGCCCAAGGCCGCTCCAAGTCAGAGCGACTCAAGCTGAGCGTCAGCTAGTCACCTCTCGGGCACACCCGATCAGCCTGGGCTCGAATAGCGCGCCACCAACGCTTTCGAAGAATTGTGCGTCCCACCGTGAGCCAGACGCGTTCCAGCGGAGAATGTTGTACGAAATCGCTGAGTTCTCTGCACCCAGCGAGCTCCCACATCCGACCGCAGTAACGGGCACCGGACGTCGATTGCGCAGCTCAATTCCTTTTGTGAGGTATCGCGCCATGTGCTTATGGCCATGGAGTACAACAGAGATCCGAAGACGCGCGCACCACTCCAGGAACTCTTTGGCATCTTCTAGGCGCAAGAATCCCTCTTCACGACGCCCCAGAATGCGACTCACCAGTCCTTTGGCCTCGGGCGCTTTCGTGTAAGGGAAAGGATGATGATGAACCAATACAACGCGAAGGTACGATTCAACTTCGGGCCGTGCTGCAAACTCGGCGTTGAGTTCAGCACCCAGTTCGGTGAGCTGTTGCTGTGTAACTCTGCCTTTGGCAAAGTCCCCTTCAAGTGCAGAGTTGACACCGATGAAAATCACGCGCATGCGGCCGTCGACGGTTACCCTCGTCACGGGAACCTGTGCGACTTGCTCAAAAGTTCTTCCGATATTGCCCAAGTACCTCATATCGTGGTTGCCAGGTACTACCACGAGCTGCTCCTTAACCATTGCACGCAGAGTGGTGCGAAACGCCTGAAACTGCACAAGGTCGCTAGCGCGCGGGTTGTCGAGCAAGTCACCAGTAATCGCGATTCGGTCCACGTCCCGCCCGATGCGCGTCAGCTGTGTCTGAAGCATTCCAAGATTGGCAGCAGCGTCCTTCCGGCCGAAGTGCAAGTCGCTGAGATGAAGAATCGTAGCGCCACGTTCGTCCCCTTGCCTCCGGAGAAGCTCGTGCAGAGCATTGCGGTCGCCTCGTTGAATCGCCTCAAGCAGACTAGCTCGAAACTTGCTACTGAAGTCCATCTCGGAAACGAACCGGGCATCTCCATCCGGAGTCCAAAGCAGAACCCCAGCACCGCGTGCTTGTTGGAGGACGGCAGCGGGCGGCAGCATATCTACTACGTTTGGGGATTCGTGTCCGTAGTCACCCACCGGTAGCAACACCAGAGCGTCGCCGCCGGATTCAAGTGCGAAGTCCCTCGCCGAGAAAGCCTCCCATCCTGCGGTTACGAGTGCGTAAAGTCGGTAGCCTGTTAGCTCAGCACGGATGTCTCGGAGGCTTTCCTCCACTTCCTCAGAGGAAGCGAGACGTCTTCTGATTCCCGCCCTCTCAACCCGTTCCATGGCGTCGCACGCCGCACGACTCATGTACTCTGGCCAGTCCGGGTCTCGGGAGATTAGCCACCCGGTGTGCCTCGCGTGACTTATCGCGCCGAGAAATTCCCAGAGCTGCTCCGCGTCCACGCGCGGAGCTTCGGCGGCGATGGTTGTCGCATAGGCGACAAGGTTCGTATGTCGAGAATAGAACTGGAATCCCATTGCTCCCCCCGATTCGCGTTCAGTTAATGTCGTTATGAACGACGCTGCATCAGTCCGCCCAACGTCTGAATAAGCCGTGCCGCAAAGCGGCAGGGATTTCGTTCAAAAAATTGGAAACCCGCAAACTAGGCACATATTCGTTCGTAGTCGACGGGGCTCTGGTAGTCCGGTGCCGGGTGTAGGCGCTGGCAATTGCAGAAGTCGACGTAGCGGCTGATCGAAAGCCGCAGGTTGCGATCGGTGGCAAACACGCTGGGCGGTAGGGGTCGGACTTCATCGTCTTGTTCCACGATTCTATTTGGGCTCTGTCGTTCATACAATGCGGTCGATTCACCACCGGAAATGTGCGTTTCTTAGATGCCTACCCGGGCCAGGGAGAGCAAGAAAGTGAGTGTCCCGGATGCTGCTGAGCTGAGCCGGACCCAGCTAAAGCCATGATTAGAAGCCAACCGGGATCGGTCATAGCGGCCTAACGCCAGAAAGCGGAAAAGTGGGTGTCCCGGATGCCCACGTCAGCGCAGTCTCAGGCGTCATCTTGCGTAGAGCCTCTTCATTTCATTCATCAGCTCCGATGTGTCTCCGATGGACAGGTTCAACGTAATCTTCCGCTGTTCCTCCGGTTTCTGAAGTGCTTCGACGACATTTTCGAAAAGGCTCGCGGAGAACCCTTCAAGCTGCGATATTGACTCAGCGACAACTGCTTGCGTTAGCGAGATCGCCTTCTTGAATTCATCATCGACAATGACTCGGTTGAACTCAAGTGCCCAGCTGAGGAGCTCTTCGTATGCATCTGACACACGCTCCGCCAAGTGCCAAATCCGGCCTATGTCGCCTGGCTCTCCCGGCTTTCCCACAGCCACTTGCATGCCTCCGTTTACAGCCTTTGTCAACTGCTCGACCGTTTGCCCCATTTGGGCAACCTTCTCTTGGATCCAATCCATAGCTGCCGCTCGGCTCTTCAGTATAATCGAGCGCCCTAAACTAATTCCAAGCTCATAGTCGTATCTCCTTGCTTTGTGAAGCGCCATGCACTCTTGCAAAGCCCTTGCGAACGCCTTGAACTCCCAAGCGTAGGGCTTCTCTACATATATGCGCAGCGTTTGCGGCCCCAGCGCGATCACAGACTCGTCGCGCGTTTGTAGCCGTGACCTTAGCTCCAAGCAATCGGACAGCAGAAAACTGAGTTGCTTTCGCATGACTTGCGAGATGTCTTGAGCGCTGTCAAATGGAAACACCCACAAGTCGCCCGAACTTCGGAGACCTGACACAAACTCAAAGAGCTTAGGCGTATCAACGCTGGCTTTGAAGTCTGCCTCGGGATTTGCTTTCCACGTCGACAACAACGTGATGATCTCGCGCTTGACGAATACGTACCGAGGAATGCCTCGGGCTGAAGCCTCTAGGAACTCTAGATTGGTCACCGACTTTCCCGCCTCGGTCACTGACCCGTACCGATTGCCCACGATGAGCAAGAAGATGTCCGCACGAGACCGGACGATCTCCAAGCAGTTGCTGACGGTGTCGAGCGATGGATCGACGGGGAAGGAGTCCAGCTCGGAAAGAATCGGCTCCAGTCCAAGCGACCTACTGAACTCGGCGAGATCTGTCCGAACCTGGCCCAGGTCGTAGCACGTCGAACTCACAAAAAGGGTCGTCGGGTGACCTTTAGGCATGACTATCCTGTATGTCTAACGCCTTAGTTAAGCCGTGCCGCAAAGCGTTGTCGGCTTGAATGAATTGTCAGTTCGCGCTTGCGGCCGCACCCTGAAGTCGCTCCAGCTTTCTCAGTTTTTGGACTAAGAGCCTTGCTCCACTCTCGTCCACGAACTTCTCGTACATGACGGCGCTGTCTCTAAAATACAGATCTAGGCGATTCATGACGGCTCTTAATGCGGCGAGCATCTCCTCTACTGAGGTTCTGCTAATACCGCTCAGAGGAACAAAATTGCGATTGCTGAGGTAGTCGCGATCCTGATGAGCGATGCGCTTGTTTCGATGCTCGCGGGCGAAATCCGCTGCAGTCAATGCTTTGTCACAGAGATTCTGCACCTCGCCCCGCAACTCTGTATCGGTGATTAGCGGAGGGAGAGACTGGATTGTAAGATTCTTTTTCTTGCCTGTGGTTGGCGGGTCGGTCATCCGAGAGACACCCAATAGAACACTGTCCCACAGCTCGTCTTGAACGATTTTGAAGAACAGTCCAGAGGTCCGATTAAGCAGGTGGACCGTGTCAGGGTCGCGGCCAAAAAGATGGCGGTACTGTTGCCAAAGAACGTGAAGTTCCACGAGCTTTCGGTGCAGCTCATAGAAGCTGGCCCCAAGCTCTTGTCCCATCACGGAGATGTACTCGCTACGGACTTCATCCATGGAACGAGTGACCATTGATGTGCGCCCAAACTGCAAGTAGAGCCCGAATACGGGGAATAGCACCGATGGTTCAGTAGGTCGCGGCGTCCGTCAAGCCGGTTTCCTACGCGCGATCAAGCTCTTGTCATCTCGACGTGAGGCGCCGCCTACCTGAACGTCGTCGCGCTATCCGACGAAGGCAGGGTGATATGCGCTATCACGACGAGTCCGCGGTGATACCTATGGCCGCTGACGCAGCGGGCGAAACCCGACTCTTCGACAAAGTTCGACGTCGCATGCGGCTCAAGCGCCACAGTCTGCGGACCGAGGTGGTCTACTCGGGATGGATGCGCCGGGCCATCATCGCGAACGAACGCCGGCATCATCTGGAAATGGCGAGTGTCGAGGTCGAGGTATTCCTGAGCGCACCGGCAGTCGAAGGAAATGTCGCGGCGAGCACGCAGATCTAGACGCAAAATGCTCAACCGCGGCGGCCGTGGCGTGATCAGCCCGCTCGAACAAGCGCGATGATACGACGCGACCTCAATCCCGGCGCTTCCACACCACACAAAAATTGTTCGCCGGCATCGCATGCGTCGCGACATGCATGAAGCCGGCACGCGCCGCGAGCGCATCGACGACTTCGAGATCGCGCAGTCCCATGTGCGCGCCGCGCTGCTTCAGCGAGGCATCGAACGCCGCATTGCTGTCGCTCGTGAACGTGCCGCCGACATTGAACGGGCCGTAGACGGCGAGCACGGCGTCGGCGGTGGTCACGGCGGGCAGGTGGGCGAACAGGGCTTCGACTTCGGGCCAGCCCATGATGTGCAGCGTGTTGGCGCTGAACACAGCGTCGTGGCGGGCCTGCGGCCAGTCCTCGTTGCCGACATCGAGCACGAGCGGCGCGGGCGTGTTGGGCAGCGCGGTTTCGTCGAGCCATTGGCGCAGGCCGGGCAGGCTCTCGTCGCGTTCGCTGGTCTGCCAGGTGAGCCACGGCATCGCGGCGGCGAAGTGCACGGCATGCTGGCCGGTGCCGCTGCCGATCTCGAGCACGTGGCGGCGATCGGCGAACGCTTCGCGCAGCACGCCGAGGATCGGTTCGCGGTTGCGTTCGCTCGCGGGGGCGAACGGCTTGTCGGTCGGTCTCATCGCGTGGCCTCGCCGGGTGCGGGTTCGTTCGGAGGCACGGGTGCGACATCCGACAACGGCGGTTCGCTCGGCACGGGCGTGGCGGCGAGCGGACGCAGGCCGACCGTGGCGCGCCAGCCGATCGCGAGGCCGGTCGCGACGAGCACCGCCGAGAGCAGGAACGCGGCGCCCGGCAGCTGCACGCCCGTGTGCGGGCCGATGAAGTACGCGAACACCTGCGTGAACAGGAACGGGCCGAACACGGTGGCGAGGCTCGCGAGGCTGGTCATCGCACCTTGCAGGCGGCCTTGCTCGCGCGGATCGACCTGCTGGGTGACGATCGCCTGCGCGGTCGGACCGCCGAGGCCGGACAGCGCAAGCAGCGGGATGCCGAGCAGGAACACCGGCCACACGCTCGCGAACGCGAGCGTCGAGAAGCCCGCGATGCCGAACGCGAGGCCGGCGAGCATGACGCGGCGCTCGCCGAACATCGGCACGACGCGACGCACGAGGCCAGCCTGCACGATCGCGCTGCAGATGCCGACGAGGCCGAGCGTGAAGCCGACCTCCTTGGCGCCCCAGCCGTAGCGGTAGTCAGCGTAGAGCACGAAGGTCGAGTTGAGCGAGAACTGGGCGAGGCTGACGAGGAAGAACACCACCGCGAGGCCGAGCACCTGCGGGTGGCGCTGCAGCATGCGCAGCGCGCCGAGCGGGTTGGCGTTGCGCAGCTCGAAGCGTTCGCTGCGACGATCGCGCGGCAGCGACTCGGGCAGGATGAACCAGCCGTAGGCGAAGTTGGCGAGCGCGAGGCCCGCGGCGACCCAGAACGGCAGGCGCACCGAGACGTCACCGAGGAAGCCGCCGAGCGCGGGGCCGATCACGAAGCCGATGCCGAACGCGCCGCCCATCATGCCGAACGCGGCGGCGCGCTTCTCCTTCGGCGTGACGTCGGCGATGTAGGCGTTGGCGGTGGAGAAGCTCGCGCTCGCGATGCCCGAGACGATGCGGCCGATGAACAGGACCGGCAGGGTCTGCGCGAGTGCCATGACGACGAAGTCGACGCCGAGCGCGAAGTTCGAGGCGAGGATGACCGGGCGGCGCCCGAAGCGGTCCGACAGCGCGCCCTGCACGGGCGAGAACACGAACTGCATGAGCCCGAACAGCGCGCCCATGATGCCGGTCCACTTGGCCGCGGTGCCGATGTCGCCACCGGTCATCGCCTGCACGAGGTGCGGGAACACCGGGATGATGATCCCGAACGCCAGCATGTCGAGCGCGACCGTGATGAAGATGAAGACGACCGCGGCGCGGCGCACCGGGACGGTGGGGGCATCGGTCATGAAGAGCGCATCACGGGCAACGGAAGCGCCGCGGACGATACACGATTGCGCCCGCCACCGCGGCGGACGCGCTGACGCGGCTGGTCAGGCGCGCGGGCGCGGGACCGGGTGCATCGCGTCGATCGGCATCACGACCGGGCCCGCGACGCGGTTGCGACCGGCGCTCTTGGCGCGGTACAGCGCGGAGTCGGCGGCCTCGATCCAGTCGCGCAGGCCGGCATGGCCGTCGACCGCCTCGGCGACACCGATGCTGATCGTCACGCGCAGCTCGGCCGCGCCGGGCAGCACGGCATCCTCGACGTCGGCACGCAGGCGCTCGGCGAGCTGCACGGCCTGGCGGTAGCGCACGCCGGGCAGCACGATGCCGAACTCGTCGCCGCCGTAGCGGCCCGCGTCGGCGGCGTTGCCGATGCGGTCGCGGATCACCGTGGCGACGGCGCGGATCACCTCGTCGCCGAGCGCGTGGCCGCGCGAATCGTTGATGGTCTTGAAGCCGTCGATGTCGAGCATGAGCAGCGAGGCCGCGGCAGCGCCGGCATGGCGCTGCTGCAGCACCTGGGCGGCGTGGTCCTGCCAGGCGCGGCGCGCGGCGAGGCCGGTCAGGCCGTCGGTGCGGCTGAGCTCGTCGAGCATGCGATTCTGGCGGCGCACCTTGCGCACGAGGCGGTAGCTCACGAGGCTCACCGCGATCGTGTGCACGACGAGCATCGGCATGCAGGCCACGATGACCGGCATGCTCGTGAACGGCTGCCACGCGAAACCGGTCAGCACGCCGGCGACCACGCACGCGATGAACATGCCGAGACTCGACCACAGCCACAAGCGCGGGATGCCGACGGCGATCTTGTCGACCGTGGACAGCGTCGCGAGCAGCAGGCTCGGCAGCAGGTTGAAGTGCATGAGCGGGATCCACAGCCCCGCGAGCGCCGAATCGACCAGCAGGTTGCGGCATTCCGCGGTGTAGGGATCGCGCGACCGCGCGGCGACGAGGTAGGCGATCTGCGACCACGCGATGGCGGTGCCGAACAGCAGCACCCACTGCCACACCGGGGCCGACAGCTCGTGCAGCACGGAGGCGATCGCGACACCGGCGAGACCCATGCCTAGCATGCGCAGGCGATACACGCGGCGCGGCAGCCGCGCGAGCTCGGCATGGTCGCGCTCGCTGGGCACGCGGGTGGGATCCGCGCGCGGATACACCGCCTCGGTGACTGTCTCGTCGGGTACGCCGGATGGCCGCATGCCTGGAACCTCCGCCGGGCAGTCTAGACCGGCCGGATCGCGTGCGCACGCCATGTGTCGCCGATCGGTGGCCGCTGGTCAGGGGTGGGCATCCTCAGGGTTCCCGGGAATGCGTCTTCGTGCATCTGTGCACAATGCGTCTTCACGGTGACGCAAGCGCCGGTAGCAGACAGGCGAGCCACGATCGGCGCTCTACGGCGTGATGAGCCCGGCTGGCGATGAAATTGCGCCCGGCATCAGGGCGACCGTGTCGTGCGGATCGGTATCGGAACGGTTACGTCTGACGGGGTGGCTTCGTCACCGACGACATCGCGCCGGCGAACAGAAACCTCGTCGCCCCGGCGAAGGCCGGGGCCCAGTGTCTTTCGATGTAACGATGACTTGAATGCAAAGGCTGAGAAGCAGGCCCGTGCGGATCGGGGCATACGCCAGTCATCACGCAGGCGCTGGGCCCCGGCCTGCGCCGGGGCGACGAATCCAAGCGGATCGACATCGTCGCGGCGGCGCGTGCGCGACTGCAATGGCTCGACGCGTCCTCCGCGGTGGTGTTGTGCTTGAGTCCCTCTCCCTCCGGGAGAGGGGTTGGGGAGAGGGTGCGGGATCGTGACCACGTCGGATCATCGTCGCGATCCCGGACCCTCATCCGGCCCTGCGGGCCACCTTCTCCCGGAGGGAGAAGGGAGCCAACGCGCGCAGTGCCGTGTTGTCGCGAGAACGAGTCGGCATACCGGCCTTCGTCATCGAAGGCTGATGCGGCAACGCTTCCCCTGCCTGCGATGTTGCCCGTCACGGCGGAATCGCCTGCGGCGGTTCCGCCCTACGTTTGAAACGGGTCAGGCCGATCGGGCACGGTGATAGGCCACGAGCGCGTTCGCATGGCCGTGCCCGAGGCCGTGGTCGGATTTGAGCCGCGCGACCTGTTCCATGTGCTTGAGATCTTTCATGCCGTCGATCACGCCGAACCAGTGGGCGACCGGCTTGCCGTACTTCGCCTCGATGGAGGGGAAGTAGGAGGCGGGGCCTTTGACCGTGTCTTTCGCTGCCGGCTTGGTGGCCATGGGTGCTCCGATCGTGGGGACGGCCCAGCTTCGCACGGGGCGATCCGCTGGCCGACATGCGCGTCGTGGATTCCGTAGGCCATGGCCGTGATGAAGGCGAGGCGGAGGCGACAGGCGCGGCGGAATCGCCTGCGGCGGTTCCGCCCTACACGAGCGACGCGAGCGGCCGTTCCGTGGATGCACCGCGACGCGCGGCGCACCATCTGCAGCTCAGCGGCGCAGCGAGTCGATGTCGATGAAACGCAGGAATTCGGCGCGGGTGCGGGCGTCTTCGCGGAAATCGCCGAGCATCTGGCTGGTGATCATCGAGACGCCGCGCTTGTGCACGCCGCGGGTGGTCATGCACTGGTGCACGGCGTCGATGACGACGCCGACGCCGCGGGGCTTGAGCACGTCCTCGATGCAGTGGGCGATCTGTGCTGTGAGCTTCTCCTGCACCTGGAAGCGGCGCGCGAAGCCGTCGACGACGCGGGCGAGCTTGCTGATGCCGACGACCTTGTCGGTGGGCAGGTAGCCGATGTGCGCACGGCCGATGATCGGCGCCATGTGGTGCTCGCAGTACGACTCGAACTCGATGTCGCGCAGGACGATCATTTCGTCGTAGCCGGCGACTTCCTCGAAGGTGCGGCGCAGGTAGTCGGCCGGGTCGTTCGCGTAGCCTGCGAACCAGTCGCCGTAGGCGTCGACGACGCGCTTTGGCGTGTCGAGCAGGCCTTCGCGCGAGGGATCCTCGCCGGCCCAGCGCAGCAGCGTGCGTACGGCCTCCTCGGCCTGCGCGCGATCGACCGGGACGAGGGCGGGGGACTTCTTGGCGCGCTTGGCCATGGTGATCGCGGACGCTCGTGAGGGTCGCGCAGTTTAGCAGGCGCGCGCGGCCGGCCTCAGCGCGCGCGCGGCGGGCGCTTCATCGACGGTGCACGTCGCGCGGGCTTCTCCGCTGAGGCACGGCGCGCCGGCTGGCCTTCGAGCGGCGCGAGCACCCAGGCCAGCGCGACGAAGCGGCCGTCGTCGTCCTCGCCACGCGGCTGCTGCAGAAGGTCCATGAGGCGGACGAGCAGCGTGTTGATCTCGGCGAGGTCGTCGCGGTTCACCCAACCTTTCCCGCGTGCAGCCCACAGTTCGCGGTGCGGACCTTCGACGACGGTCGCGGGATCGGCCAGCGCGCGGCGGAAATCGCGCTCGGCCCCGCGCAGTGCGCTCGCGGCAACCCGCGCGACGGCTTCGGCGTTCGCGGTTGCGCCGGGCCTGTAGCGCAACGACAGGCGTTCGCCCGCACGCACGCGGCTGCGGTAGCGGCGGCCGTCGGGGGTGTCGTGTTCCTCGACGAGGCCGCCATCGGCGAGCTGGCGCAGGTGGTAATAGAGGCCGTCGGCGGCGCGACCAAGGCGTTGCGCGAGCTCGGCGACGCTGAGGGCTACACCACCGGTCGCCTCGAGCGTATCGACGATCTCGATGCGCGTCGGCGAGGCGAGCAGACCGATCTCGGCGGGATCCTCGAGATGCGTGCGCGTGCGGCGTGCCATCGGTCACGTTGCCTTGTTTGAAAATTTCAATGATTATTCAATCAACGCGGCCGTGCCGCAACCCTCGACCGGAGGCCGTGGATGGCCCTTTCCTCCCTGATCCGCCTCGCGACGTGGTGCATTACTGCGCTCGCCGTGCTGGCTGCGACCGGCGCCCATGCGGCCGACGCGGCCGAGGTGTTCGCGCGCTTCAAGGCCGCGAGCGGCGGCGAGCGCTGGGACACGGTCACGACGTTGCGCAGCATCGGCACACTGCAGGCGGGCGGCCTCGACGGCGAAGTCACGTCGCTGCAGGACCTTCGCACGGGACGCTCGGCGGACCGCTACACGCTCGGCCCGATCACGGGCGCGAACGGTTTTGACGGCGCCCATGCGTGGTCGCAGGATCCGGGCGGCGAGGTCGAGAAGCTCGATGCCGTTGACGCGAAGCAGCGCGCGCGCAGCCAGGCCTGGCTCGGCGCGCGCGGCTACTGGTACGCGCAGCGCATCGCCGAGGCGACGCTGACCGAGCCCGTGCGGCGTGAGCGTGAAGGCCGCGCGCACGACGTCGTCGTGGCGACCCCGCAAGGCGGCGACCCGCTGACGCTGTGGTTCGATGCGGCCACTCACCTGCTCGTGCGCGTCGAGGAGCGCGATGGCGCCGGCACTTCGGTGACGACGCTGGCCGACTACCGCGAGGCGTCCGGCGTGCGCGTGCCGTTCCATGTCGTCGGCGACACGCTCGATGCGCAGGGCCGCGCCGAACCGCGTGCACGCACCGAGGTGCACTACGCGACGGTCGAAGTCGATGCGACGCTCGACGACACTGCGTTCGCGATGCCCCAGATGGCGCCGACCGCGCGCATCGTGGCCGACGGCGGCATCACGCGCGTGCGCTTCGATCTCGTCAACCACCACATCTACGCGGACGGCGCGATCGACGGCAAGCCCGCGCGCTTCCTCGTCGACACGGGCGGCGCGAACCTGCTGACGCCCGAGGCTGCGAAGCGCTTCGGCCTCGAGGGCGAAGGCCGCATCGCGGGACGCGGTGTCGGCGAAGAGGTCGTCGATGTCGCATTCGCACGCGCGAAGGAGTTGCGCCTCGGCGACGCGGTGCTCGAGACACCCAGTTTCGTGATCATGTCGCTCGGCGATCTAGAGGCCGTCGAGGGCGTGACGTTCGACGGCCTCGTCGGCTACGAACTGTTCCGGCGCTTCGGCGTGACGATCGACTACGCCGCGCGCACGCTCGAACTCGCCGAGCCCGAACGCTTCGTGCCACCCGCGAACGCACATGCCGTGCCGTTCGTGTTCAACGAGCGCATCCCGATCGTGCAGGGCACGCTCGATGACGTCCCGGGGCGCTTCAGCCTCGACACGGGTTCGCGCGTGTCGCTGAGCCTGCACTCGCCGTTCGTGCGCGAGCACGGGCTCGTGAAACGCTACGCGGCGCGCGACGAAGGCATCATGGGCTTGGGGTGTCGGCGGGCCGTCGCGCGGGCTGCCGGTGCGCTTCGGCACGCTCGTGCTCGGCGACCTCGCGATCGGCGGCATCGCGGGTGACCTCTACACGGGCGACAAGGGCGCGTTCGCGACGCCCGACATCTCGGGCAACCTCGGCGGCGGCGTGTTCAAGCGCTTCACGCTCGCGTTCGACTACGCGAAGCGCACCGTGCATTTCGCGCCGAACGCACTGTTCGGCCAGGCCGATGCCTACGACCGCAGCGGCCTGTTCCTGCTCGGCGAAGGCGACGCGCTGCGCATCGCCGACGTGACCGCACACAGCGCCGGCGCGAAGGCCGGCCTGCGTGTCGACGATCGCATCCTGTCGATCGACGGCGAGAAGATCGCGCCACGCACGCTCGATGCGTGGCGCACCTTGCTGCGCGAGACGCCGGCCGGCACGCGACTGAAGATCGAGGTTGTGCGTGCGGGCGCCGTCACGATGCGCGAGCTCGTACTGGCCGATCGCATCCCGGCCAGGGCCGCGAAGAAGCCCGCGCGCTGATCGCGCAGGGCGACGACCGAAACCTCAGTCGACGCGGCAGAACACCGCCTTGAGGTAGCGCGACTCGGGCACGTGGGCCTGCCACGGATGATCCGCGCCGGCGCCGCTGACCTTGAGCACCTGCACGGTGCGGCCCGCGTAGAACGCGGCGCGGCGCAGCATGTCGAGGAACTGCTCCTCGCTGACGAGGCCCGTGCACGAGCAGGTCAGCAGGATGCCGCCGGGTTTCACGGCCGACATCGCGAGCTTGTTCATGTCGAGGTACTTCTTGAGCGCGGGGATGACCTGCTCGCGGTCGCGCGTCATCTTGGCCGGGTCGAGAATGACCACGTCGAACTTCTCGGCGCGGTTGTTCGCGTAGTCGCGCAGCCAGTGGAAGATGTCGGCCTGGACGAACTTCACCTTGACCTTGTTGAGCCAGGCGTTCTTGGCCGCGACCTCGAGGATCTCCTCGTCGAGATCCACGCCGACGACTTCTTCCGCGTTGCCGACGGTCTTGGCGTAGATCGCGAAGCCGCCCGAGTTGCAGCACAGGTCGAGCACGCGCTTGCCGTCGCAGAACGCGGCGAGCGCCTTGCGGTTGTCGCGCTGGTCGGCGAAGAAGCCGGTCTTGTGCTTGGTGCCGGGCGCGGCGTGGAACTGCACGCCGTGCTCGTGGATGACGCTGGGCTTGGGCATCGGCGGCACCGCGCAGTCGAAGCTCTCCTGCTTCTGCACGTGCTCCTCGGCGTAGGCGTAGATCGCGCTGCCCGGGAAGTGCTCGAGCAGGCAGCGCTTGATCACGTCGCGCTGGCGGAACATGCCGGCCGAGAAGTATTCGATCACGAGCGTCTCGGCGAAGCGGTCGACGACGAGGCCGGACAGGCCGTCGCCCTCGGAATGCACGACGCGGTAGGCGTCGGTGACCTCGTCCAGGCGCAGCAGGTCGCGGCGCAGCGCGACCGCGTCGGCGATGCGGCGGGCGAAGAACGCCTCGTCGACGGCCTCGTCCGGATCGGCGCTGAGCACGCGCAGGGCGATGCGCGAATGGCCGTTGTAGAAGCCGCGGCCGGCGAAGGTGCCGTCGCGGTCGACGATCTCGACGATGCTGCCGGGCTTGGGCCGCGGCTCGGGTTTCTCGACCATCTTCTGGAAGATCCAGGGGTGGTTCGAGCGGCGTTCGATCTTGAGCCGCACGAGCGGCAGGGAGTCATGGGCATTCATCGGCGGCATGATACGCGATGCCCCGGCGGCCCCGGCCTGGCACGGGCGAGCCCTGCCGGGGCGTGAACGGATCGACGCAGGGACCATGACATCGGTCACGCCTTGGGCTAGAGTCGCCGCGAGTTTCGAAGGGGAGTAGCCCTCCCGCTGCCTTATCGTCATCACGGACCGCCCCGCCGGTCCCGGTACGGCAGGTGGAACGCGGTCCTCCCCGGCCGCGCTCCGCGGGCAAGACCTTCGCCGCATGACGGCGAAGCTGTGCCCGGAATCCGACCCCGAGCCCCGCGCGCCCCATCGGCCCCGCGGGGTTTTTCGTTTTCCGGAGCAGCCAATGCAAACGATCGGTTCGGGTGGTCTCTGGGTGGCGTTCGGCCTCGTGGTCGTGGTCGCCCTGATCGTGGATTTCGTGGTCCTGCGCGCGAGCGGCGCACACAAGGTGTCGTTCAAGGAAGCCGCGCTGTGGAGCATCGCGTGGGTGATCCTCGCGCTGCTGTTCAACCTCGGCCTGTGGTGGTGGCTCGACGGCCACCAGGGCCGCGAGGTCGCCAACGACGTCGCACTCGAGTTCCTGACCGGCTACGTGGTCGAGAAGGCGCTCGCGATCGACAACATCTTCGTGTTCCTGCTGATCTTCACGCGGTTCAAGGTCGACGCGGAACTGCAGCAGCGCGCGCTGATGGTCGGCATCCTCGGCGCGATCGCGCTGCGCGCCCTTCTGATCCTCGTCGGTGCCGCACTGATCGCGCGCTTCCACTGGATCCTCTACATCTTCGGCGCGTTCCTCGTGTACACGGGCATCAAGATGGTCAAGTCGCCCAACGACGAGGCCGACTTCGAGGGCAACCCGCTCATGCGCTGGATGCGCGGGCACCTGCGCCTGACCAACGAGTACCACGGCACGCGCCTGAGCATCATCAAGGACGGCGTGCGCCACTTCACGCCGCTTTTCGTGGTCATGGGCCTGATCGCGGTGACCGACGTGATCTTCGCGGTCGACTCGATCCCGGCGATCTTCGCGATCACGACCGACCCGTTCATCGTGCTGACCTCGAACGTGTTCGCGGTGCTCGGCCTGCGCGCGCTGTTCTTCCTGCTCGCCGGCATGGCCGAGCGCTTCCACCTGCTCAACTACGGCCTCGCCGCGGTGCTCGTGTTCATCGGCATCAAGATGCTCATCATCGACGTCTACAAGATCCCGATCGGCATCTCGCTGGGCATGGTCGCGCTCATGATCGGCGCCTCGCTCGTGGCGAGCCGCCTCATCAAGCCGCGTGACGAGGCGCATTGAGGATCGCGCAGGTGCGCCGGTTTGGGCCGGCGTGTTTGCGACGCGACGAAGGGACGACCGTCTGCACCTCATGTCTTGCGTCGATATGGACGGCGACGACCTGGAGGAATGACCGACCCATTCGAGTCACCGTCATCCCGGCGAAAGCCGGGATCCCCTTGGGCATAGCCCGACATTCAGCGACGGTTGTAAGGGAGAGCGTCTCGACACCATTCGGGTGCGCTGCAAACTTGAGCCAGCGCAAACAATCTGACGCTTGAGGGGATCCCGGCTTTCGCCGGGATGACGGTGACTTTAAGTTCCGCGAGGCATCGCGAGCAGCAAACCTGCTTCTTCAGCAGCTCGTCCTGACGCCAGCCATGCCCGACACGAAGGCACTGGGCCCCGGCCTGCGCCGAGGCGACGAAGCTCACTTCACGGGACGGCACGGCACGGCCAGGGCTCGGGTCGGACAGGCCCGGGGTCAGGTTCATTTGCCTGACGAATGCCTCGTGACTCTGCTGCGCATCGGGGCAAATGAACCTGACCCCAGCTTGCGGCGGACCTCGAGCGAGCGGCGGGTCCGCCGCCGTGTCCCGATCACCTACTCACGACATCGCCGCAAGCGCGGCGGGCATCTCGCAGGCGTGCGAATCGAGTTGGGAGGCGGCGACGACGCGGTTGCGGCCGGCGCGCTTGGCGGTGTGCAGGGCGACGTCGGTGGCGCGCAACAGGTCGCCGACGCCCGGGGCGCTCGCGTCGAGCGTGCCGACGCCGATCGAGGCGCGCAACGGCACGGGCCATCCGCTGATCTCGAAACCCGAATCGGCGATGCGCTGGCGCAGCATCTCGGCCAGGGTGCGCGCGGCGGCTTCGTCGGTATCGGGCAGCAGGGCGACGAACTCCTCGCCGCCCATGCGCGCGAGGATGTCGTCGCCGCGCAGGTTCTCGGCGACGATGCCTGCGAAGCGGCACAGGGCCGCGTCGCCGGCCTCGTGGCCGAACTCGTCGTTGATGCGCTTGAAGTGGTCGATGTCGAGACTGACGATCGACAGCGGGCGGCCCCGGCGGACCGCGTCCACGTACGCACGATTGGCCAGTTCCGCCAACGTGTGGCGATTGTAGACACCGGTCAGCGGGTCGCGCGTGGCCAGCCGGGTCACGTCGCGGGCGAGGCGGTCGCCGACCATGAGCATGAAGGCCGAGGTCGCCACGACCGGCATCAGCGCGGCGTAGGTGAACACGATGCCTTGCAGCGTGGCCGCCGGTGCACCGTCGAAACCGACCGCGGCGGGCTGCACGACGACGCGCGCCGCGAGCAGGCCGGCGCCGACCACGAAGATGCCGCCGAGCAGCTGTTCGGCACGCGTGCGCACGCCGTGGCGGCGTCGCAGCGCCGACAGGCCGAAGCCGACCAGCAGGATGATCACGAGCGAGACGAGCACGATGCGCAGCGCCAGGCTCGGCCAGAACCACGTCAGCAGCGCCTCGCCGACCAGGGTGGCCACGACGAGGCCGGCGAACAGCGGCACGCGTGCGGGACGGCCGTTGAACAGGCGCAGCGCATGCATCTGGAACGCGAACGTGGCCACGAGCAGGGCGTTCGCGAAGACGATCGAGAAAAGGTCGTGGATCTCGCCACGCAAGGCGAACAACACGTACGGCAACGGCTGCAGCAGCAGGCCGTGGACCCATGCGCGCACGGGACCGGCGACTTCGGCCGGGTAACCACGCGCCGCGTAGGCAACGCCGAGCCCGACCAGCAGGGCCAGCGTCGCGGCGAGACTCATGGCGGTGGGGATGTCGAGGTGCATGGGTGGAGAGTCCCAAGCAAGTCCCGCGCCATGATCACGGACCGGCCTCGGTTGATGCGACGCGGGTCACGTCAGGTACTCGGCGAAATGTGCTTGCGAGGCGGGGCGCAGCCGGGCGGCGCGAGCGGAATGCGGAATGGGGTCAGGTTCATTTGTCCTGAGCGGAGCGGGATCCCTGCGCCCACCCACCGACAAATGAACCTGACCCCATTCTTGAAGCTGACCCCCATCCCGGCCCCATTCCCGGGACGGCCGTTCGAGCCATTGACCACGTGGATCGCGGCGACCCTCGGAACCCGCGCCCTGGTATTCGCTCCGGGCCCGTCCGCCGTTGCGGGGAGGGCTTCGGGCAAGGAAGGCGACCCGCCGCCTCAGTCCGCGGGCGGCGTCGGCGGCTCGCGGCGCGGGAACGTGATGACGACGGCACCGGGGGGCTGCTGCGGGCGGTTCCACAGCACCGGCACGTCGTGCGGTCGCGGCATCTCGAACTGCTCGTCGGGCACGGGTTCGAGATCCTCGTCTTCCCAGTCGTAGCGCTTGCGGGCCGGTTTGGGATCGAGCCGGAACAGCGCGATCGCGGCGACCATGCCGGCGATCGCGCCGGCGAGGTGGTACTCGAACGACACGTGCTGCTCGCGTGGCAGCACGGTCAGCAGCATGCCGCCGTAGAAGAAGAACACGAGCATCGAGATCACGATGCCGAGGCGGTCGCGCCGGAACAGGCCCATCAGGAACAGGAAGAACATGAGCCCGTGGGTGATGCCGCTGATGCCGACGTGCACGGAACTGCGCGCGAGCAGCCACACGCCGAGCCCGGCGGCGAGCCAGATCCACGGGATCGCGGCGCGCGAGGCGAGCGGGTAGGCGTACAGCGTCAGCGTGGCGAGCACGGCGAGCGGGAACGTGTTGGACACCAGGTGCTCGAACGAGGCGTGCGCGAGCGGCGCGAAGACGACGCCGACGAGGCCGCCGAGCGTGCGCGGCACGACGCCGAGGTCGTCCATGCGCCAACCGAGCAGATGGCCGCCGAGCCAGACCAGCCAGATGCCGGCGACGAGGGCGGCCGCGCCGAAGAACGCGTAGCGGATGCGGTAGCGGTCGAGCTTGACCGCAGCCTGGGTCGGGTCGGGAGTGGGCGGTGCGATGTCCATCGCCGGGACTTGGGGGCAGGCGTGGCGCGCGCAAGCCCGCGCTCAGCGCGCGGCGTGGGCGAGCGGCAGCGCGCGTGTCTGCTTGACCGTGCGCAGCACGAAGCTCGAGTTGACGTCGGCGACACCGGCCGCGTCGAGCAAATGGTCGAGCAGGAAGCGCGAGAAATGACCGAGGTCGACCACGACCACGTGCAGCAGGTAGTCCATGTCGCCGGTCAGTGCATGGCAGGCGACCACCTCGTCCCATTCGGCCACGCGCGCGACGAAGCGTTCGATGCCCGGCGTGCCGTGGTTGTCGAGCTGCACGCGCACGAAGGCCTGCAGGCCGAGGCCGACCGCGGCCGGATCGACGATCGCCGCGTAGCCGGCGATGACACCCGCGGCCTCGAGCCGCTGCACGCGGCGCAGGCAGGCCGACGGTGACAGGTTCACCGCCGCGGCGAGCTCGGCATGGGTGGCGCGGCCCTGGCCCTGCAGATGGGCGAGGATGCGCAGGTCGATGCGGTCGAGCGGCGTCGCGACAGTCATTTCATGCATCAATCATGGACTGAACGCACGAATCATGCGCCATAGCGCGCCAGCGCGCCAAGCTTGCACGCTTGTTGCGCGGCGTCGGCGCTAGCATGGCCGCTTCCCACCGGATCTCCGCCATGGCCAGCGAACCGCGCCGCGTCGAACACCAGCAGACCGACAAGGGCTACGTGCCGGTCTACACGACCGCCGTCGTCGACCAGCCCTGGGACACGTACACGGCCGAGGACCACGCGACCTGGGCGACGCTGTTCAAGCGCCAGCGCGAGATCCTCAAGGGCCGCGCGAGCCGCGAGTTCCTCGACAACCAGGAACGCTTCGGCCTCGCGCCGGAGCTCATCCCGCGCTTCGAGGACCTCAACGCCGTGCTCGGCAAGGCGACCGGCTGGCAGCTCGTCGGCGTCGAAGGCCTGCTGCCGGAGCTCACGTTCTTCGACCACCTCGCCAACCGGCGCTTCCCGGTGACGTGGTGGATCCGCCGTCCGGACCAGATCGACTACATCGCCGAGCCGGACATGTTCCACGACCTGTTCGGCCATGTGCCGCTGCTGCTCAATCCGGTGTTCGCCGACTACATGGCCGCCTACGGCCGCGGCGGCGTCAAGGCGCACGGCATCAGCCCCGAGGCGCTCGTCAACCTCACGCGCCTGTACTGGTACACGGTCGAATTCGGCCTGATCCGCGAGGACGACGGCCTGCGCATCTACGGCTCGGGCATCGTGTCGTCCAAGGGCGAGTCGATCCACTGCCTCGAATCGCCCGCGCCGAACCGCATCGGCTTCGACCTCGAGCGCATCATGCGCACGCGCTACCGCATCGACACCTACCAGAAGACGTATTTCGTCATCGACAGCTTCGAGCAGCTCATGGACGCGACGCGCCCGGACTTCGCGCCGCTCTACGAACGCCTCGCCGAGCAGGCCTCGATCCCGGCCGGCGAAGTACTCGACACCGATCATGTGTACCAGCGCGGCACCGGCGAAGGCTGGTCGCGCGACGGCGACGTCTGACCGACGCTGACGACATTTTCACGCGCGGCGCGTGACGCTGCGCTACCGTGCGCGGCCCCGACGACGCCCCGACGGACCATGGACGCCACCGAGAACCCGCTGCTCGCCTATTTCAACGCCAACCCCGGTCGCCTGATCGACAAGTGGGAGCATTACTTCGACGCCTACCACCGCCACCTTGCACGCTTCCGCGGCAAGCCGGTGACGCTGGTCGAGATCGGCGTGTTCCACGGCGGCTCGCTGCAGATGTGGAAGCACTACCTCGGTGACCAAGCGCGCATCGTCGGCGTCGACATCAACCCGCGCGCGCTGCAGCTGGCCGAGCCCGGCATCGAGATCCTGATCGGCGACCAGGCCGATCCCGCGTTCCTGCAGCAGCTCGCCGCGAAGCTCGGCCGCATCGACATCCTCATCGACGACGGCGGCCACACGATGGCGCAGCAGATCCGCACGCTGCAGGGCCTGTTCCCGGCGGTTGCCGACGACGGCGTCGTGCTCGTCGAGGACGTGCACACGAGCTACTGGCAGGACTACGGCGGCGGTTTCCGCAACCCGTACAGCTTCATCGAGTTCTCCAAGCAGCTCGTCGACCAGCTCAACGGCTGGCATTCGCGGGATCCGAACAGCTTCGTGCCGAACGAGTTCACGCAGCGCACGCGCTCGATCCACTACTACGACAGCATCGTGATCTTCGAGAAGGGCGCGCATCCGCGGCCGCGGCCGTGCCAGAGCGGCACGCCGTCCTTCGAGGGCGACACGTTCACGAGCATCGGCCCGACGACGCGATGACGCTGGGCCTGCTCGCCAACATCGACGTGCCCGACCTCGCACGCGCCGAGGCGTTCTACACGCGCGCACTCGACCTGCGCGTCGGGCGCCGTTTCGGTGATGGCGGCGTCGAGCTGCTCGGCGCGACCTCGGCGATCTACCTGCTGTGCAAGCGCGCCGCGTCGACGCCGGGCGACGGCGTGCCGGGCCGGCGCGACTACCAGCGCCACTGGACGCCCGTGCATCTGGATTTCGTCGTCGACGACCTGCCTGCCGCGATGGCACGCGCTGCGTCGGCCGGTGCGCGCCTCGAAGGCCGCATGCGCACGGCCGAGTGGGGCCGCATCGCGACCTATGCCGACCCGTTCGGGCACGGCTTCTGCCTCATCGAGTTCCTCGGCCGCGGCTACGACGCGATCGCGACCTGCGCGCTGCTCGATCCGCCGGCCTGACGCGCCGGCGTCCTCGCCTCAGCGCACCTTGTTCTCGGCGATGAACTCGCGCACCTGCGTCTCGAGCACGGGCAGCGGCACCGACCCCTGCGCGAGCACGGCATCGTGGAACGCGCGGATGTCGAACTTCGCGCCGAGTTCGCGCTCGGCCTCGGCGCGCAGCTCGACGATGCGGATCTCGCCGAGCTTGTAGCTGAGCGCCTGGCCCGGCCACGAGATGTAGCGGTCGACTTCGGTCGTGACCTCGTGCTCGCTGAGCGCGGTGTGGTCGCGCAGGTAGGCCAGCGCCTTGTCGCGCGTCCAGCCCTTGCTGTGCACGCCCGTGTCGATGACGAGGCGGCAGGCGCGCCACATCTCGTAGGTGAGGCGGCCGAACTCCTCGTACGGCGTCTGGTAGATGCCCATCTCCTGGCCGAGCTTCTCGACGTAGAGGCCCCAGCCTTCGCCGTAGGCCGAGATGTAGCTCTGGCGGCGGAACGCGGGCTGGCCGGTCTGCTCGTCGGCGAGCGAGAGCTGGAACGAGTGGCCGGGCGCCGACTCGTGCAGGGTCAGCGCGGGCAGGTTGTAGAGCGGACGCGACGGCAGGTCGTAGGTGTTGAGCCAGTACGTGGTCGGGCCGCCGCGGCCGGCGGTCCAGTACGGCGCGATGTCGGCCGGCACCGGCTCGATCGCGAAGCGCGCGCGCGGCATGAGGCCGAAGTAGCGCGCGAGCTTGGCGTCGACGCGTTTGGCGATCCACGCCGCACGCATGAGCAGCTCTTCGGGCGTCTTGGCGTAGAACTGCGGGTCACGGCGCAGGAACGCGAGGAACTCCGGGAACGTGCCCTCGAAGCCCGCGCGCGTCATCGTCTCGAGCATCTGCGCGTGGATGCGCGCGACCTCGGCGAGGCCGATCCTGTGGATCGCGTCGGGCGTGAGGTCGAGCGTCGTGAACTCGCGGATCTGCTGGCGGTAGAACGCCTTGCCGTTCGGCATCGACTCGGCGGCGAGCGTCTTGCGCGCCTTCTTCATGTACTCGTCGCGGAAGAACGCGAGCAGGTTCGCGTAGGCCGGGATCACCTCGTCGCGCAGCACCTCGGCGGCGCGTTCGCGCAGGCGTTCCTGATCCTCGGCGTCGATCGACGCGGGCAGGTTCTTCAGCGGCTTGTAGAACTCGCTCGCGGTCGGATCCTCGAGCGTGGCGACCGCGGCGATCGAGGCGTCGCGCCCCGGCAGCACGGCCTGCGGCACGCTGAAGCCGCGCTTGAGGCCGGCGCGCATGTTGGCGATCTGGTCGTCGAAGTAGCGCGGGATGTCGGCGAGGCGTGCGATATAGCTCTCGGCATCGTCGACCGTGCGCAGCGGGCGGCGCGTCATGAAGCCGAGGTTCGACCAGAACGACGAGTCGCTGTTGAACGGCATCTCGTAGCCGCCGAAGCGGATGTCGGCGGCGAGGTCGGCGAGCTGCGGGCGGTAGATCGCGAAGTTGATGCGTTCGGCGGCCGAGAGTTCGGCCTGCGGCAGCGCGTCGAGCTCGCGCAGCGTCGCGTCCCAGACCTTGAGGCGCTCGAGCTGGGTCTCGCGGTCGATGCGCGGCAGTGAGGTCGCACCGGCGGAGTTGTCGCGATCCTCGTCGACCGACGGGAACTGCGTCTTGCGCCAGGCCCATTCCTTCTCGTAGATCGCCTTGAAGCGCTCGTCGGCGGTGCCGCCGCCTTCCTGGGCATGCACGAAACCGGCGCACAGGCCCGAGGCCGCGAGCAGGAACGCGGCGATACGGATGTTCATGGGGGACCCCGTCGACTCGATGACGCGCGATCATCGCATCGAACACCCCCGTTCGCCGAGACTCCGTGTGCCACGTGGTGCCGGAAGTCACGACTTCGCTGCAGCCCCTTGAGCACGCCGGCGCGGCGACGCAAGCTGCGGCCATGCCTATCTCCGCTCCGCATCCCCGCGCACGCAGGCCGACACGATGACCGCGCCGCTGCGCCTCGCCCTCGCCGACGACCAGGCCCTCGTGCGACGCGGCCTCGCGGCCCTGCTCGGTGCCGACAAGGGGCTCGAAATCGTGCTCGAGGCGGCCGACGGCAGCGAACTGCTCGACGCCCTCGTGGCGACGCCGGTCGACGTGATCCTGTCCGACATCCGCATGCCGGGCATGGACGGGCTCGCCCTCGTGCGTGCGCTGCGCGAGCGTGGCGATGCCACGCCCGTCGTGCTGCTGACCACCTTCGACGAGGACGCGCTGCCGCTGCAGGCCGCCGAGGCCGGCGCGCAGGGCTTCCTGCTCAAGGACGCCTCGCCCGAGGACCTGCACGAGGCCGTGCGCCGCGTCGCCGCCGGCGAGACCCTGCTCGCGCCGGTGGCCACCGACGCCGTGCGTGCGCGCTATGCGTATCGCGACGCGAGCGCACCGAGCGACACCTTCGGTGCGCGCGAGGTCGCGATCCTGCGCCTGCTCGCGGGCGGGCTCTCGAACAAGGAGATCGCGCGCTCGCTGTTCCTCGCCGAGGGCACGGTCAAGAACTACGTGTCCGACATCCTCGACAAGCTCGGCACGCGCGACCGCACGCGCGCCGTGCTCAAGGCGATCACGCTGCGCGTGATCTGATCGAGCCTGCGGGCACGCGTGGACGAACCGTTACCGTCGCGGCATTGCGGCAGGCGACGGCGCGCAGCCAGCATCGTGGCGTCCCTTCGACGGGACGATCCCTCCCCTGATCCACCGAGGTCCACGATGAAAACCACCCCGCTCGCCGTCGCGCTCGCCTGCGCGCTCGCCCCGTTCGCAGCCCACGCCGGACAGGCCGACATCTGCTACAGCGATCCGCAGGACGCGTTCTCGAGCCCGCCGCCGCCGACCAACGCGACCGTGTTCCGCTGCCCGACCGCGGGCGACAAGACGATCCCGCAGCTCGCCGCCGAAGGCTGGCAGATCGGTCAGCTCGTGCCGATCATGGTCAACGCGAGCCAGTCCGCGGGCCAGCTCGTCATCCAGAAGTAGGCCGCGCCATGGCCAGGCTCATTCCCGTCGGCCTCGCGCTCGCCGCGGCGCTCGCCGTGCCCGGCGTCGCCCACGCGGGCCGTGCCGCGATCTGCTACACGCCATGGAGCAGCTCGAGCGCGCCGCCGACCAACGCGACCGTGTTCACCTGTCCCGACATCGGCAACCTCACGGTGCCGCAGCTCGCCGCGCAACGCTGGCGCATCGGCGGCATGAAGCCGCTGTCGCGCCAGAGCGGTCCGACCACGTTCGAGTACACGACGCAGCTCGTGATCCAGGAGGAATGGATCTTCCGCAGCGGCTTCGACGGCTGAGGCAGGTGTTCGAGCCCCTCTCCCTCCGGGAGAGGGGTTGGGGAGAGGGTGCGGTGGTGCAACAACGTCCGAAGCTCGTCGCGATCCCGGACCCTCATCCGGCCCTTCGGGCCACCCCGTATCGGGGTACGGGGCAGGCTCTTCTCACGGAGGGAGAAGGGAGAAATCTCGACGCTTGCGGCGCGATGACGCAGCGCCGGTGCGCTTGACCAGGATCAACCGCGGGCTCGAGGGCCGCGTCGAGGATGGCGCCCTGCCTTTCCTCCCGATGGTGACCGCGCATGAACGCTTCCACGCTCCGCCGTACCCCGCTCCTCGCCGCATGGCTCGCACTCGCCGCGCCACTCGCGCAGGCCGCCGATGCCGGCGACTGGCAGCTCAAGCTCGGCGCGCACGTCGTCGATCCGACGTCCGACAACGGCTCGCTCGCAGGCGGCGCACTGAAGAGCGACGTCGACAGCAGCTGGCGTCCGACGATCGCGCTCGAATACTTCTTCACGCCCCACCTCGGCCTCGAGGTACTCGGTGCGCTGCCGTTCGCGCACGAGGTGCGCCTCAACGGCGCCAGGGCCGTGTCGGTCAAGCAGCTGCCGCCGACCGTGTCGCTGCAGTGGCACTTCAATCCGGCCGGCAGGGTCGATCCGTTCGTCGGCGCAGGCATCAATTACACGCGCTTCTTCTCGATCGACGAGAAAGGCCCGCTCGCCAGCACGGACGTCGACCTCTCCGACTCGTGGGGCCTCGCCGCGCACGCCGGCCTCGAGTTCCGCACCTCGGCGCGCGCCTCGATCATCGTCGACGCGCGCTGGGCCGACATCGATACCAAGGTGAAGGTCGACGGCGCACGCGTCGGCACGGTCGCGATCGATCCGCTGGTCTACGGCGTCGCGTTCGCCTACCGCTTCTGAGGCGTCAGTCGATCGCGTCGGCTTCGACGCCGGCCGCGCGCAGGTAGTCCTCGAGGCCGCGCCCCGGCACGGCCTCGAACGCCTCGCCGGTGGTCGCGAACGTGCGCACGCGGTCGGGCCGGAAGCTGCGGAAGCCGCCGCGCAGGCGGCACCACGTACCGAGCGTCCAGCAGCCGCCCCAGAACGCGAGGCACAGCGGCTCGACCTCGCGCGCGCTCGTGCGGCCTTCCGCGTCGGCATAGTCCAGGCGCAGCACGAGGCGACGTTCGATCGCCTCGTGCAGCTCGTCGATGACGCCGTTCCAGGTCTCCCAGCCGCCCGGTGCGTAGATGCGCGAGCGCTGCGCACGCTCGCGGCGCTCGGCCGGCAGCACGGCCTCGATCTTGAGCATCGCCGCCTGCGCACCGGCGGCGAGCCGCTTGCCCGCGAACGCGCGCACGAAGCGCGTGCCTACGACGAGAGCCTCGAGTTCCTCGGCGTTGAACATCAGCGGAGGGACATCGGCGCCCTTGCGCAGCACGTAGCCGACGCCGGCCTCGCCCTCGATCGGGACACCGGAACGCTGCAGGTCGACGACGTCGCGGTAGACCGTCCGCAGGGACACCTCGAGGGTGTCGGCGAGGCGACGGGCCGGCAACGCGGTACGGCGGCCGCGCAAGGCGTGGACGAGCAGGAACAGGCGGTCGGCGCGGCGCATCGGTGCATGATCACCGCGAGCCGCGACGCGCGCCAGCCACCGCGACGCGGTGCCTCAGCGTGCGGACCACAGGCCGACACGGTTGCCTTCGCTGTCGAGGAACTGCGCGTAGACGCCACGCCCGCCCGGCAGCTCGGTGCGCGGCACGAACACGTCGGCACCGTGCGCGAGGGCACGCGTGAGGACCGCGTCGAGATCGTCGACATTGAGGTAGACGACGCAGCCCTGCACGGACGGCTCGCTGTCCTCCTGGCGGATCAGCGCGCCGCCGGTGCCGGGCCGGCCGCCGAACGGGAACATCGCGAGCTCGGTCGCGCCGACGCGGTTGCGCGCGAGCGTCGTGCCGAGCACGGCCTCGTAGAAGCGCTGCGCGCGATCGAGGTCGCTGGTCGAGATCTCGAACCAGCTCGCGGGAACGTTGGGATCCAGCATCGGGGACACTCCGGGCACGTGCGCGATCCGCACCGGGGCATCCTGCGCCGGGGCTGCTGCCAGCATGGTGGCAGCAGGGTCACCCACTTCGACCTGAAGCTACTCGTCGCCCGGCACGAACCAGGTCAGCTGCCACGTCTCGCCGCTCGCCTGGGCGAGCAGGGCGAGAAGGAGCGCGCGTTGCATCGCGTCTTGATCATGCAGTCCCGCAGCCTCCAACCGACGGGTGACCGACGGGGAGTTCATGACGTGGCGCCGATAGACGAGGTTGGGAACGAACTCCAGGGCGATGTCCCCGCAGCCGTCGAGCGCGGGATGCAACTGCGCGGCGAAAGCATCCCGGACACGGGCACGAAGTGCGAGCAACCTGGCCCGCCTGTCATCTGCACGCTCGTCACGCGGTTTCAGGCCATCGCCGGCCGCGGACGCCGCCTCCGCAAAGGCGCGCTGCATCGCGGCCGGGAGCGCATCGAACACCGCCGATACGAATTTTTCGATGCTCGCGGATTCGTCATGAGCCAGCGGTCTCCTGCCGAGATCGGCCTCGAGGGCTTCGATGCAGGCATCTCTCGATTTCAGAAAGGACATGATTGCATCAAAGTCGCGATGCGCTTCGGGCTCGGCAGACAGCATCAGCACGCCCGCGACGATGATTCCCGTGACGCTCATGCATGCGGCTCCCGATATTCCTGTCGCACACCATCATGCCGCAAGCCGACCCCCCGACGTCGACGCACGACTGAGGTCTGGCGCCCGCATTCCGGTCGTCATCATCCCGCGACCTACCTAATCGAACGCGCCGAGAAACACGCGGTCGGCGACGTAGCGGATGAGGTGGATCGCATGGAAGCGCTGCGAGTCGGGGCCCGATGACACCACGGCGGTCATGCCACCGTCGGGCTCGACGTGGATGCCGTGGATCATCGTCGCGCGAAATCCGTCCGGGCCGCTGAGGACCGGATCGAAACGGTTCCACTCGGACGTCGGCAGGAAGACCCCCGATGACGTCAGGATGTGGAGGGAACGCGTCGTGACGCCTTGTTCCGCGGACACCGCCGTCGTCCCGAACGCGATCGAACCGTCATCGAGCACGGCGAGCCCACGCACGCGTCCGCGCGCACTGATGGTCGGTACGGTCGTGAAGGCCTCGAATGACGGATCGGCACGCCCGTCCGGCAGCAGCCGCAGGATCGACCATCCCCATCGCTGCCCATCACTCTGGTAGAGCGTCCATTCGGCCAGCACGACGATGCGGCCATCCGTCTGCTCGACCACGTTGCGTACATCGCAGACCCAGTTGCCCGAGGACCAGGTCATGTTGTCGAGATAGACCGCACCGCCGTTGCCGAAGCTGCCGTCACGGTTCCCGTTGCCGAGCAGGCGCGCGACGACGCAGGCACCGTTACCGGTCGCCGACGTCGAGTAGGTCACGCCACCGCCGACGAGGATGCGCGCCGAGCGGTCGATCGCGAGGCTGCGCACGCGCGAGCGGCGTGGCGGTGCGCCCACGAGGAACGGGTTGAAGTCGAGCACGAGCTTGCCCTGCGTGCCGAACGAAGGATCCTGCGTGCAGTCGCTGAGCACGCGCAGCACTGCGCCACGGGTCTCGTCGCCGCCCGAGAACGCCTGGCCGCCGAGCAGCTCGGTGCCGGCGACGCCGGCGATGTGCGTGTAGGCGTAGTCGTCCGGGCGTGTCGTGTTGAGGTCGAAGCCGTAGCTGCGCTGGAAGCCGCCGCTGCATCCCGCGTAACCGAACGAACCGTCCGCGTTGCCGCGCCGCACGAGGAAGTCGATGTCGTCTGGATTGCCGTTGAACGGGAAGCTGCCGCCGTAACTCAGGCCGCCGTCGTTCGCGCGCACGATGCCGGCGAACGTCACGTTCGGGAACGGCAAGCCCATCGGCGTGTACGCCCCGGCACCGGGTTGCGCGGGCGTCGGTCGGCCATTCGGTTCGAACCAGGCCACATCGACGACATTCGTCGCGCCATCGGACTGGAACAGCGCGGTGGCCCAGCGACCGTCTAGCTGGCGCGTCGCGTAGGCCTCGACCTGCGTCCACGGCTGCGCGCCGGACAGCGGCCAGGTCATCGTCGCGATGCCGCCTTCACCGAAGCGCGGATCGAGCACGAGCTTGCGTGGCGGTCCCGCCGTCGCAGGCCATGCCGCCCACGACACCGCCAGCGCGAGGGCGATGCACGCGCCGCGCTTCACGGCGCCCCCTGCACGTCGAAGCCCGTGCGCAGCAAAGTGTCGGGCAAGCCGAGTTCGAGCGCGAGCAGATCGAGGTTGTCGACCGGCGAGAACGCATCGCCGACCAGCCACAGCCGCGTGCCGGGAAGGTCGGTCACGATCGCGTAGGCCGTCGCGTCGCCGTTGCTGCCGAACGTGATCATGCGGCGGCCGTCGAGACCGAAGAAGCGGTCGAGACGGCCGTCCGGCTCGTAGGCGGCGACCGCGACGTCGCTGCCGGTCGTGGTCGTGCTGCGCCGCGCGTAGCCGGCGACGACGATGCGGCCCCACGGCATCACCGCGACCGCGCGCGCGACGTCGTCGCCCGGACCGATCGGTGTCGTCACGAGGCCGCTGCCGTTGAACGACGCGTCGAGGCTGCCGTTGGCGAGGTAGCGCGCGACGAGCAGGTCGCGGGTCGACACGCCGACCGGATACGCCGAGCCCGCGACGACGATGCGTCCGTCGGCGAGCAGCGCGACTGCATTCGCGGTGTCCTCGATTCCGATGTGGGTGAGCACGCGGCCGGTCGCGTTGAACGACGTATCGGGGCTTCCGTTGGCGAGAAGGCGCATGACGAGGACGTCCGGATTGCCGCCCGGTCCCGACGCGCGCCCCGCGATCACGATGCGGCCGTCCGGCTGCAGCACGATCGCGCGCGCCTCGTTGTCGGCGCTGCCGCTCGCGTTGGCGTCGACGACGACGCGCCCGCCGCTGCCGAACGAGGTATCGAGCGCACCATCGGCCAGATAGCGCACGAGGGCGACGTTGTTCGGCCCGTTCTGCGCGCTGGCGCCTGCCGCGACGATGCGGCCGTCGGGCTGCACGGCGATCGCGAGGCAGCGGTCGGTGAGCGTCGCGCCTATCGTGCCCGCGAAAGGCGTGGAGACGATGCCGTCGCCATCGAACGTTGGATCGAGCGTGCCGTCGGCGAGCAGGCGCACGACGAGGAAGTCGTTGCCGGTGCCGGGCCTCGCGATGCCGCCGCAACCGACGAAGCGGCCGTCCGGCTGGCGCACGAGCGCCTCGAGCGCGACCGCGCCGCTGGTGCCGAGCGTGTAGGTGATCACGCCTTGGGTGCCGAAGGCCGGATCGGACGCCTGGCCCGCCACGCGTGCGAGCGCGACGCGCGACTGCGAGCTCGCATACCCCGCGAGCGTGAGCCGGCCTTGCGGATCCAGCGCGGCGGCATGCGCCGAGTCGGCCGTCGTCGTGACCGGGAACAGCACGCGCGCGCCGTCCTCGCCGGGATCGAGGGCGTGTGCCGCCGGGCCGGCGAGCAGTGTGGCGACGAGGATCGTGCGTGCCGCACCGCGGAAGCGGCGGATAGAGTGCAACGGTGTCATGGCGTGCTCCTGCAGGTGGCCGGCATCCGTGCGCCCTGCCCGCGCGATGCCGCTTCCCAACCACGCAAACGCGCGCGGCGAGCCATCACGCCGCCTTGCGATGGCCGCGCCGGCGCGGTTTCGCTACGCTGGCAGGCGACGCGATCGAGCCCCCGTGATGACCGCACCTTCCGCCAGCAGCGTCACCGAACTGCTCGCGGCGTGGCGCGCCGGTGACGCCTCCGCGCCCGATGCGCTCGCGTCGCTCGTCTACGCCGAACTGCGGGCGATGGCCGCACGGCGCCTGGCAGGCTCCGCACGACGTCCGCTGCAGACCACCGAGCTCGTGCACGAGGCCTTCGAGCGCCTGCTCGGCGAGCCGCTGTCGGCGATCGACCGCAGCCATTTCTTCCGCACCGCCGCGCTTGCGCTGCGCTAGGCGCTCGTCGACGCGCTGCGCCGCGAAGGCGCCGGCAAGCGCGGCGGCGATGCCGTGCACGTCACGCT
The DNA here is from genome assembly GCF_051987395.1 of Dokdonella aquatica. Taxonomy (NCBI): domain Bacteria; kingdom Pseudomonadati; phylum Pseudomonadota; class Gammaproteobacteria; order Lysobacterales; family Rhodanobacteraceae; genus Dokdonella; species Dokdonella aquatica. Next base: position 1,402,587 of record NZ_CP197094.1, read on the forward strand.
CGATGCGGCGGCCGACGTCGCGATGCCCGACGGCGTCACCTGGCTCGCAGTCGAGGAGGCGCTGCAGGCGCTCGAGCGCGAGGACGCACGCAAGTGCCGCGTCGTCGAACTCGCGCTGCTGATCGGCCTGCCACAGGCCGAGATCGCCGAGGTGCTCGCGATCTCGGTGCCGACCGTCGAGCGCGACCTGCGCTTCGCGCGCGCCTGGCTGCGCGACCGCCTCGAGCGCTGACATGGCACGCCTCGACGCGGTGCAGGCCTTGTTCGACGCGGTCGTCGCGCTGCCCGCCGCGGCGCGCGAGCGCGCGCTGTCCGAGGCCCACGTCGATGCCGACGTGCGTGCCGAGGTGCGCCGCCTGCTCGCCCACGACAGCCGCCGCGACGACGTGATCGAACGCGCGCTCGGCCGCGCGCTCGATGCGGCGGGCAGCACCGCGCGGCCCGGCCAGGTCGGGCCTTACCGCCTGCTCGGCGAACTCGGCAGCGGCGGCATGGGCAGCGTGCACCTCGCCGAGCGCAGCCTCGGCGGCACGCGCCAGCGCGTCGCGCTCAAGCTCATCCGCGGCCTGCAGACCGCGCAGGCACGCCACCGCCTCGCCCGCGAGCGCGAGCTGCTCGCCCAGCTCAACCATCCCAACATCGCGCGCCTGCTCGATGCCGGCGACGACGGCGACCAGCCCTACCTCGCGATCGAGCACGTCGAGGGCGAACCGCTGCTCGACTGGTGCGCGCGCCACGCCTTGCCGCTGGCGTCGCGGCTGGTCCTGTTCGAGCGCCTCTGCGCGGCCGTGCAGCACGCCCACCAGCGCCTCGTCGTGCATCGCGACATCAAGCCCTCGAACGTGGTCGTGCGCGGCGACGGCGATCCCGTGCTGCTCGATTTCGGCATCGGCGCGCTGCTCGACGATCCCGCCGACGCCGGCATCACGGCCGCGTTCACGCCCGCGTACGCGGCGCCCGAACAGCGCCGCGGCGGCCGTGCGACGACGGCGAGCGACCTGCACGCGCTCGGCGGCGTGCTGCGCGATCTCGGCGTGGACGCGAGCGCGCCGACACGCATGCGCCGCGACCTCGGCCTCGTCGTCGCCAAGGCCATGCACGCGAACCCGGCGCGCCGCTACGCCTCGGCCGATGCGCTCGCCGCCGACGTCGCGCGCCTGCGCACCGGGCGCCCCGTGCACGCCGCGCCCGATCGCGCCGGCTACCGCCTGCGCCGCTTCGTCGCGCGGCATCCGCTCGGCAGCCTCGCCGCGCTTGCCGCCGTGGTCGTCGCGGCCGTGTTCGTGTGGCGGCTCGCGATCGAACGCGACCGCGCGATCGAGCAAGCACGGCGTGCCGAGGCGACGCGCGACATGCTGCTGTCGGTGTTCGACGCCGCCGCGCCGGACCGCACGGCCGGCCGCACGTTCAGCGCGCGCGACCTCATCGCACTCGGCCGCGTGCGCCTCGCCGACGCCGGCCGTGGCGACCTGCACGCGCCGCTCGCCGCGACACTGGCGCGCGTGCACGTCGCGCTCGGCGATCCGCAGACCGCACTCGAGCTGCTCGAGCCCGCGCGCGAGGCCATCCTCGGCGACGACCGCGAGAACGTGCTGCTGCGCGCCCAGGTCGACGAACTGCTCGGCCGCGCCTACCGCGACCTCGATCGTGTCGACGACAGCCTTGCCGCATACCGACGCTCACTGGCCGCGCGCGAGGCCTTCGCGGCGAGCGATCCCGCCCCGCTCGCCACGGCGCTGCAGCAGGCCGGCCAGGCCGAGCTCGAGGCCGGTCGCGCCGGCGCGGCCGAACCGCTGCTCGTGCGTGCGCTCGGCCTGCGCGAGAAGCTCGTGCCGGTCGATGCGCTCGCCATCGCCGAGACGCGGCGCACGCTCGCGCTCGTGCATCTCGAACTCGGCGAGGTCGCGCGTGCGCGCGACGAGGCCGCGCAGGTCGAACGCGAGCTCGTCGCAAGCCTGCCTGCCGCGCATCCCGCGCTGATCGATGCGCTGGCCGCGCATGCGACGATCCTCGTGTGCCAGGGGGCGTACGAGGACGCGCGCGGACGCCTCGAACGCGCGCTCGGCATCGCGCGCACGACGCTCGGCGAGACCAGCACGATCACCGCCTCGCTCGAGAACCGCCTCGCCGAAAGCCTGCTCGGCCTCGGCCGCTTCCGCGACGCGCTCGCCCACAACGAGGCGGCGTTCCGCATCCAGCGCGACGTGCGCGACGGCGATCCGGTCGCGGGTGCGATCGCGCAGGCCGACCTCGGCAGCGCCTACGCGACGATCGGGGACTACGCGCATGCGCGCGACCTGCTCGCCGGCGCGGTCGATGCGCTCGCGCAGGCACGTCCGGCCGATGACCCCGAGGTGCTGCGCGCGCGCTCGAACCTGGCCCGCGTCGACAGCCTGCGCGGCGAACACGCGAGCGCGCTGGCCACGCTCGACGACGTGCTCGCGCGCACGCGCGCGACGCGTGGCGAGGACGCCGAGCGCACCGCATTCGAGCTGCTGCGCCTGGCCGCCGCACGCGTGCGCGCCGGCCGCTTCGACGAGGCCGCGGCGACGCTCGACGCGGTCGAGCCACGCTTCGCGGCACGCCTGCCGGCCGACCATCCCTGGCGCTGCGACGTGCACGTGCAGCGCGGCCGCATCGCGCTCGCGCGCGGCGACGCGACTTCTGCGGAACGCGAGTTCGAGCTCGCCCTCGACGGCCTCGCCACGCAACCCGGCCTCGCCTACGACCTGCGCCTGATTGCGGGCGTCGGCCGGCTCGAAGCGCTCGTCGCGCTGGGCCGCCTCGACGAGGCCCGTGCCGGCGCCGACGCACTCGCGCCGACGATCGAAGGCGAACTGCTGTCCGCGGCGACCGAACGACGGCGTTTCGAGGCGGTGCGACTCGCGCTGGCCACGCGCGGTGGCGCGCCCGCGCGCAACCCGTGACAATGGGCGTCCCCCTGTCCTGGACACCGCGCCGATGGCCGACGCCAAGCCGATCTCGCTGACCCGGTTCCTGCTCGAACAGCAACGCGACCAGGGACGCATCAACGCCGACCTGCGCCTGCTCATCGAAGTCGTCGCACGCGCCTGCAAGCGCATCTCGATCGCGGTCGGCAAGGGTGCGCTCGGCGGCGTGCTCGGCAACGCCGGCACCGACAACGTGCAGGGCGAGGCCCAGAAGAAGCTCGACGTGCTCTCCAACGAGATCCTGCTCGAGGCCAACGAGTGGGGCGGCCACCTCGCCGCGCTCGCCTCGGAAGAGATGGACGACCCGCACCCGATCCCGCACCGCTACCCGAAGGGCGAATACCTGCTCGTGTTCGATCCGCTCGACGGCTCGTCGAACATCGACGTCAACATCTCGGTCGGCACGATCTTCTCGGTGCTGCGCTGCCCGGCCGACATCGAGCCCGGCGAGCAGGCCTTCCTGCAGGCCGGCACGCGCCAGGTCGCGGCCGGCTACGCGGTGTACGGCTCGAGCACGGTGCTCGTGCTCACGCTCGGCGACGGCGTGCACGCGTTCACGCTGGACCGCGAGCAGGGCACGTTCCTGCTCACGCAATCGGACATGCGCATCCCCGAGCAGACCTCGGAGTTCGCGATCAACATGTCGAACCTGCGCCACTGGGAGCCGCCGATGCGCCAGTACATCGAGGAGCTTCTCGCCGGCAGGACCGGCGTGCGCGAGCGCGATTTCAACATGCGCTGGGTCGCCTCGATGGTCGCCGACGTGCACCGCATCCTCACGCGCGGCGGCATCTTCATCTACCCGCGCGACATGAAGGACCCCGACAAGCCCGGCAAGCTGCGCCTCATGTACGAAGCCAACCCGATGGCGATGATCGTCGAACAGGCCGGCGGCGCGGCCACCGACGGTCGCCTGCGCATCCTCGACATCCAGCCCGAGAAGCTGCACGAGCGTGTCGCGGTGTTCCTCGGCTCGAAGGATGAGGTCGAACGCGTCACGCGCTACCACCGCGAGGCGGCGACGTGACACGATCGCGTGGCATGCACGGCTGACGGCACATCCAGCGGGGCGAACGTGGCGGACGATTTCATCGAGGTGTACGAGCGCGCGGTGGACCCTGCGGTCTGCCGTGCGCTGATCCAGCGCTTCAACGCGAGCGGCAAGGCCGTGCGCGGCAGCACCGGAGGCGGCGTCGACACGCGCCTCAAGGACAGCTGGGACATCACGATCGACGACCATCCCGAGTGGCGCGACGCGGTCAACGCGCTCAACACCGCGATGATGGGCGCGCTCATGCGCTACGTGCGCAAGTACCCGTACGTCGCGCTCGCGCCGCTGTCGCTGCGCATGCCGGACCCGAAGACCGGCGAGCTCGCGATGCTCGATCCCGACTCGCTGCGCGCACTTCCCGACAACCTGCTGCAGCACCTGCTCGTGAAGTGCTTCCGTCCCGGCACGATCAACCTGCAGAAGTACATCGCCAACCAGGGCGGCTATCCGTACTGGCACTGCGAGCTGTACCCGAAGATGGGTGATACGCACGGCGAGACGCTGCACCGCGTCGTGCTGTGGTCGGTCTACCTCAACGACGGCTTCGCCGAGGGCGAGACCGAGTTCGTCCACCAGCAGCGCAAGGTCGTGCCCGACACCGGCTCGCTCGTGATCGCTCCGGCCGGCTACACGCACACGCACCGCGGCAACATGCCGAAGGGTGGCGACAAGTACATCGCGACCTCATGGGTGCTGTTCCAGCGCCCCGAGGTGCTGTTCGGGACGCCGCAGCAGCAGGCGGCGAACAAGCGCTGATGGGAGGGTGAGCCACCTCCGTTCGAGCACCGGGACCGATCGTCCGCTGGCTCCCGACGAGCTGGGCGTGGTTCGTTGGCTGCTCGAGCACGGCGATGGCGACAACACCGTTTACCTGCAGCAGTTGCAGCGTGCCCGTGTCGCCGGCGTCTGCGGTTGTGGATGCGCGAGCATCGATTTTTCCGTCGATGGACGGCAACCGGCGAATGCCGGCATGCGCATCCTGTCCGACCATCGATGGCGCGACGACGAGGGCAACCTCTACGGCGCCTTCGTGTTCGAGCGCGAGGGGCTGCTCGCGGGTCTGGACCTATGGTCGATCGACGGTCGATCCACTCCGGATGCCATGCCGCCGCTCGAGCGCCTGGAGCGCCTTGTTTGAACATCGCGGCTCCGGCCGCGCAGTCAGACCTGATATCGCTTCGTGACACGGCTTAGCGTCCCGAGGATCCGTGCCGGTGTTCAAAGCACGCGCTGCACCAGGCTTTCCCTCACCTTGCGTAGCGCCGGAGGTCGTCCGTCTCGACTACGACGGCTGGACACTACACCACCGCATCTCCGCGACTTGCAGCCAGCGCCACCTGCTCTCGCCATGAACCGCACTGCAGTCGTCACCTCGCCCCGAGGGAGCAGGTTTCAAGCGAGATGGTCGTGCTCACCGGCGGATGCGCGGGCTTCGAATGCCGAGAGCATCTCGCCCATGCGTTCGAGCTCATCGGCAGGTCTCGACGAGTTCATGTCGGCCACCACGGCCGAGACCAGGTAGTACTCGGCTTCGCTTCGAAGATGTCCACGTCGCAGGATCGCCCGCGTGGTCTTGGATCTCGAGACGAGCAGTTCCGTAAGCGTCGGCGCACCGACACCGGCGAGCGAGGCATCCGCCGCCCGGATCCGATCGGCCGTCCAGTCTTCTGCGGCCTCGAGCGAGTCATTGACGGCTTGCCGCAATCCGGACAATGCCTGCGAGAACGATGCCTTGCGCTCGATCATCGCGAGCATGTTGACCGGATGATGCGGGTGCGCCGCGTCATGGAAAGGTGACGGCGAAACATGCATCACCCAGTGTACGAAGAACCGCTTGAGCGCTTCGTAGCGTGCGATCTTCTCGTCGGAAGGGCGGCGCGGCATGGTCGAACTCCTTTCGTCGAAGCCGGCGTCAGCTTCCCCCGTCACCCGCCGCCGCATCGAGCTCCTCGCGCACGCCGCGCAGCAGCTCGGGCACGGCCACGGGCTTGGCAATGAAGCGGAAGCGCACGTCCGGCGGCAGGCCTTCGCGATCGACCGGCGCATCGCGGCGTTCGAGCAGGATGACCGGGCCGGTGTAGTCGCGTTCGAGCAGCGCGTCGAGCGTGCGCACGAAGGTCATGAGGCTGAGGTCGGCGTCCATGACGAGCAGCTCGGGCAGGCCGAGCGTGTCGAGTTTCTGCAGCGCCTCGGTGCCGCTCTGCGCGGTCGTCACGGCGTAGCCGTTGAGGTCGAGCGCGTCGAACAGCATCGCGAGCTTGCCGGCCTTCTCGGCGACGACGAGCACGCGCTCGCCGCGGCCGCGAGCGACTGCCGCAGGCTCGGCACCGTTCTCGCGTGCGTGCGCCAGCGGGAGGTACAACTCGAACGTCGTGCCCTTGCCGGACTCGCTGAGCACGCGCAGGTAGCCGCGGTGGTTGGTGACGATGCGCTTGCACGAGAGCAGGCCGAGGCCGGTACCGTCGGCCTTGGTCGTGAAGAACGGACGGAACAGGTTCGCGCGCACGGCCTCGGGCATGCCGATGCCGGTGTCGGTGACGCGCAGCGTGAGGTAAGCGCCCGGCACGTTGGCCTCGTCCTCGCGGAAGAAATCCGCTTCGAGCGTCGAGGCCACCGCGCCCAGCGTCAGCGTGCCGCCGTCGGGCATCGCCTGCATCGCATTGAGGCAGAGGTTGAGCAGGCACTGCTGCAGCTCGGTCTGGTTGCCTTCGAGGACGATGTCGTCCTCGGGCTTCTCGAATGCGAGCGTGACGTTGCGCGGCACGCTGCCGCGCAGCAGCATCGCGAGCGCGTCGAACAGCGCGGCGAGCTTGACCTGCTCGATCTCCACGCGCGCGCCACGCGCGAACGAAAGCATCGAGGCGACCATCTCGAGGCCGCGCTTGGCACAGTCGCGCACGAGCTCGCCGTGCTTGCGCAGTTCCGGATCCTCGCTCTCGCTGATCAGCGACGAGGTCAGAAGCAGCGGCTGCAGGATGTTGCGCAGGTCGTGGCTGAGGCCGCCGGCGAGCAGGGCGAGGCTCTCGAAACGCTGCGCGCGCAGCAGCTCGACCTCGGCGCGCTCGCGCGCGACCGAGTCCTGCGCCTCGCGCAGCGCACGGCGCACCGCCGAAGCGAGGCGCACGAGGCGGCCCTTGAGCACGTAGTCGGTGGCACCGCGCTTGAGCGCCTCGATCGCGGCTTCCTCGCCGATCGTGCCGGAGACGAAGATGAAGGGCATGTGCGGCCACTGCGCGCGCAGGATGTCGAGCGCGTGGTAGCCGCTGAATCCGGGCAGCGCGAGGTCCGACAGCACGATGTCGGGCTGGAACGTCTCGAGCGCGTCGCGGAAGCCGGCTTCGTCGTCGACGGTGCGCGATTCGAAGGCGAGACCGTCGTCGCGCAGCTCGTCGATCGCGAGCTCGGCGTCGATGGGGTCATCCTCGACGACGAGGATGCGCAGCGGGGCCTCTCCCGAAGCAGTCGCCATGCACGCCTCTCGTCAGGGTGCTTCGTTGAGCACGGCCCAGAACTGTCCGAGCGTCTGGACGGCCTGGAAGAACTGCGACACGTCGACGGGCTTGACCACATAGGCGTTGACGCCGAGGTTCCAGCTCGCGACGAGGTCGCTTTCCTCGCGCGACGACGACAGGATCACCACGGGCACCCGACGCAGGTTGTCGTCGGCGCGCATGCGCTTGAGCACCTCGAGGCCATCGAGGCGCGGCATCTTGATGTCGAGCAGCACGACGGCCGGGTTGCCCTTGCCGCGGCCCTCGAACGCGCCGCGCGCGAACAGGTAGTCGAGCGCCTCGACGCCGTCCTCGACGTGCACGACGGGATTGGCGAGCTTGGCTTCGCGCAGCGCGTCGATGGCCATTTCGGCGTCGGCGGCGCTGTCCTCGGCGAGCAGGATGGTGCGGATGTCACGGTTCATGGCGTGGTTCCGTTGGGACTCTGGCTGGCGCCGCCCACGGGCAGCGAGAAATAGAAGGTGGCGCCCTGGTCGGGCTTGGCCTCGGCCCAAGTCCGCCCGCCGTGGCGCGCGACGATGCGCCTGACGTTGGCGAGCCCGATGCCGGTGCCGGGGTACTCGGTGCCCTTGTGCAGGCGCTGGAACACGCCGAACAGCTTGCCGGCGTAGTCCATGTCGAAGCCGGCGCCGTTGTCGCGGACGAAGAACACGGTGCCTTCGTCGTCGGACTGCGTCACGCCGACCTCGATCGTGGCGTGCTCGCGGCGCGAGGTGTACTTGACCGCGTTGCCGAGCAGATTCTGCCAGACCTGGCGCAGCATGTTCTCGTCGCCCATGACGAGGGGCAGGCCGCCGACCGTCCAGGTGATGTCGCGATGGCCCGCATCGGTCATGACGAGGCTGCGCAGCTCGTCGACGAGCGCCTGCATGTCGACGGGCTGGAAGCGCATCGCATTGCGGCCCAGGCGCGAGTACAGCAGCAGGTCCTCGACCAGCGCGGACATGCGCCGCGCGGCATCGCCGATGACGCCGAGGTAGTGGTGCGCGCGCTCGTCGGCGGCGTCGCCGAGGTGACGCTCGAGCTTGTCGGCGAAGCCGGCGATGTGGCGCAGCGGTGCGCGCAGGTCGTGCGAGACCGAGTAGCTGAACGACTCGAGCTCGCGGTTGACCTCGGAGACCTGCTCGACCTTGCCCGAAAGCTCGCGATTGAGGTCGCGGATCTGCGCCTCGGCGCGCTTGCTCGCGGTGACGTCGTTGACGGTCAGCACGACCGCAGGCTCGTCGCGCTCGGGCAGCGCCATGCGGCGCGCGTTGACGAGGACGATGCGCTCGACGCCCTCGACGGTGCGCTGGCCGAGTTCGTAGTCCCACAGCTCGCGGTTGCGGGTGGCGACGTCGGCGAGGCGCTGGTGCAGCACCTTGTCGGCCCAGGCGCCTTCGCCGATCTCGGCGAGCGCGCGGCCGGTGCCTTCGTCGTCCTCGTCGAGGCCGTAGACCTCGCGGAACGCGGCGTTGAGGGTCATCACGCGCAGATGCTTGTCGAGCAGCAGGATCGGCTCGCGGATCGTCTGCACGATCGCACGCGAACGCGCGACGGCCTGGGCCATGCGCGTCTCGGCGGTGAGGCGGCGCTGAACCTGGCGCTCGGAGACGAAGATCACCGCGCCGAGCAGCAGCAGCTGGGCGAACAGCACGCCGGCCGTGGCCCAGCGCGCGCCGCGTTCGGCAGACTTGGCCTTGGCCTCGCGGTCCGCGAACAGCGCGGTCTCGGCGGCGAGGATGTCCTCGGCGACGGCACGGAACTGGAACAGCTGTCGCGCCTGGGTCAGCGCGGCACCGACGCCATCGTAGTTCTTGATGCCGAACTGCTCGATCGCGGTGTCCATGAGCTTGAGGCGGCCCTGCAGGATCGCCTCGAGGTTGCCGCTGCGCGCCTGCTGGTCGGGGTTGTCGCGCGTGGACGCGATCAGCGTCGCGAGCAGCGGCGCGATGTGGGTGCGCTGCTTGCGGTAGAGCTCGATCGCGCCGTCCGACGGCAGGCCCACGTAGAGCGCCATCGCGAGCGTCTCGAGGTCGCGGATCGTGAACATCAGCTCGTGCACGGTCTCCTTGACCTGGCTGCTGTGCACGACCCAGGACGAGGCCTCTGCGGTCTGCTGCGCGTTGCGCTGCATGATCCAGTACGGGAACAGGGCGCTCGCGAGGACGGCCACGGTCAGCAGCGCGACGCGGAAGCGGGACTCGGCATCAGGCGTGAAGTCGGACCAGCGCATGCGTTCTCGTGTGGGCTTTCGGGGTCGCACCGGGTGCCGGCGCCACGTGGCTGAACGCGCCCCGCCCGGCCGGCCACAATTCTGCGAGCATAGGCGATCCAGAAGGAAAAAGCGCCATGCGCCAAGCGTCCAGGCGGGTCCTCATCACCGGTGCCGGCAGCGGCCTCGGCCGCGCCCTCGCGTTCCGTTACGCCGAAGCCGGCTGGCGCGTCGCCTGCGCCGACATCCGGCTCGAGCGCGCCGAGGAGACGGTCGCGCTGATCACCGGCTTCGGCATCGGCGCGATGGCGCTGCATGTCGATGTCGGTGACGACGACTCGTTCGAGGGGCTGCGCGACCTGGTGCTGGCCGCGTGGGAAGGCGTCGACCTCGTCATCAACAACGCCGGCGTCGCCGCAAGCGGTTCGGCGCTGACCACGCCGATCGACGACTGGCGCTGGATGCTCGAGATCAACCTGCTCGGCGTCGTGCGCGGCTGCCGCCTGTTCGGACCCGTGCTGACCGAGCAGGCCGAAGGCCGCATCGTCAACATCGCCTCGTTCGCGGGACTCGCCGGCCCGCCCGGCATGGTCGCCTACGCGACCGCGAAAGCGGCCGTCGTCGCGTTCTCGGAAAGCCTGCGCGCGGAGCTGCACGGCAGCGGTGTGGGTGTGTCGGTGGTATGCCCGTCATTCTTCCAGACCAACCTGCTCGAGAACTTCCGCGCCGCCGATCCGCGCGGGCTCGAGACCGCACGCACGCTCATGCGTGATGCGAAGGAAAGCCCGACCGACATCGCCGACGCGGTCTATCGCGGCGTCGCGCGCGGCGAGTTCCTGATCCTGCCGACCGCGGTCGTGCGCAAGGCCTGGCGCCTCAAGCGCTGGTGGCCCGAACGTTTCTTCCGTGTGCTCATGCAACGCGTGCAGGGGAGGTGAGGCCATGACCACGCTCATGATCTACGGCGCCAACGGCTACACGGGACGGCTGATCACCGCCGAGGCCGTCGCACGCGGTCTGCGCCCGGTACTCGCCGGCCGCGACCGCGACGCGCTCGATGCGCTCGCCGCGCCGCACCAGCTCACGCGGCGCGTATTCACGCTCGACGACGCCGCGACGGTCGCGCGCAACCTCGACGGCATCGGCATCGTGCTCAACTGCGCGGGCCCGTTCTCGGCGACCTGCGAGCCGCTGCTCGAAGCCTGCCTCGGTGCGCGCGCGCACTACCTCGACATCACCGGCGAGATCGACGTGTTCGCACGCTGCCATAGGGCCCACGTGCGCGCACGCCACGAAGGCGTGGTCGTGCTGCCGGGCACGGGTTTCGACGTGGTGCCGACCGACGGCGTCGCGGCGATGCTCAAGCAGCGCCTGCCCACGGCGACGTCGCTCGTGCTCGCGTTCGAGGCCGGCGGCGGGCCGAGCCCGGGCACCGCGAAGACCAGCGTCGAAGGTCTTCGCCACGGCGGCCGCGCGCGTCGCAACGGCGAGGTCGTCGAGGTGCCGATCGCGTGGAAGACGCGCACGTTCGACCGCGACGGCGAGCCGCGCAGCGCGGTGACCATTCCGTGGGGCGACGTCTACACGGCGTTCGTCTCGACCGGCATCCCGGACATCGAGACCTACATGGCGCTGCCGCCGAAGACGATCGCCTCGATGCGGCGCCTGCGCCTCGTACGGCCGCTGCTCGCGCTCGCGCCCGTGCAGCGCTGGCTGCAGGCGCGCGCCGCACGCACGCCCGGCCCGGACGAGAAACGCCGCGAACGCACCGGCTGTCACATCTGGGGCGAGGTACGCGACCGCGACGGCCGCGAGGCGACCCTGCAGCTCAAGACCCCGAACGGCTACACGCTGACCGCGACGGCGTCGCTCGGCATCGTCGAGCACCTGCTGCGCGAACGCCCTGCCGGCGGCTACTACACGCCGTCGATGCTCATGGGTGCCGAGTACGTGCTCGGCCTGCCGGGTGTGGCGCTGATCGAGCCAGGGGCAGGCTGAGCCTGCCGCGGGGGACGTTCCACGCTGCGACGAAGCGCGCGCGGACCGTCACCGGAACGCCGCGTTTGGACTGCTAGAATCGCGCGCCCTTTCCCATCCGACCGACGCCCATGTCCACGCCCCACACGATGCGCCCGCTGCCGCGCCTGATCTTCTTCTCGCGCTGGCTGCAGCTGCCGCTGTACCTCGGCCTGATCGTCGCGCAAGGCGTCTACGTGTTCCTGTTCATCAAGGAGCTGCTGTACCTGATCAAGGGTGCGGGAGGCTTCGGCGAACAGCAGATCATGCTGATCGTGCTGGGCCTGATCGACGTGGTCATGATCTCGAACCTGCTCGTCATGGTCATCGTCGGCGGCTACGAGACCTTCGTGTCGCGCCTCGGCCTCGACGGCCATCCGGACCAGCCCGAGTGGCTCAGCCACGTCAATGCCTCGGTGCTCAAGGTCAAGCTCGCGATGGCGATCATCGGCATCTCCTCGATCCACCTGCTCAAGACGTTCATCGCCGCGGGCACGCTGGGCGGCCTGCCGTTCTGCTCGCCCGAGCAGCTCGCCGCGATCAAGGACATCACCGCGATGAATCCGAACTGCGCGACGCTGACCACGACCGGCGTGCTGTGGCAGACGATCATCCACTGCGTGTTCATCCTGTCGGCGATCGGCATTGCGCTGACCGACCGCCTCATGAACGCGTCGGCGCCGCACAAGCCGAAGGCCAACGGCGCGCACTGAGCACCCGATGCCCGCGTGCCGGAAGCCTGAACGGCAGCCGGCGCGCGGTGCGCGGACGCCTTGCGGGCGTGCGGAGCCATGGCCATCCTTGCGCGCACCAACCGCCAGGGGATACGCACATGCGCATGGGTCTGATCATCGTCGGCGTCATCGTCGCCGCACTCGGCATCGCCGCACTGACCGGCAACCTCGACTTCACGCGCGACAAGGAAGTGCTCAAGGTCGGCGAGCTGTCGGCCTCGGTCTCCAAGCAGGAATCCGTGCCGACCTGGGCCGGCGGCATCGGCGTGCTGGTCGGCCTCGGCCTCGTGGCCGCGGGTGCGATGCGCAAGCGCTGAGACGCGCCCACGCGGCGGATCGGCGCACGCGCCTGTCCGCCGCCACGGCGATCACGCTAGGATCGCCGGATGGATGTTTCCCATTTGCTCGACGCGCTGAATCCCGCGCAGCGCGAGGCCGTCAGTGCGCCGACCGGCCATCACCTCGTGCTCGCCGGTGCCGGATCCGGCAAGACCCGCGTCCTGACCCACCGCATCGGCTGGCTGCTCGAGGTCGAGCGGCAGTCGCCGTGGTCGATCCTCGCGGTCACGTTCACGAACAAGGCCGCGGCCGAGATGCGCGCGCGCGCGCAATCGCTGGTCGGCGACGGCACGCGTGGCCTCACGATCGGCACGTTCCACGGCATCGCGCACCGCCTGCTGCGCCGGCACTGGCGCGAGGCACGCCTGCCCGAGACGTTCCAGATCCTCGACTCGGACGACCAGCAGCGACTCGTCAAGCGCACGATCCAGGGTCTCGGCATCGACGAGGCGCGCTTCCCGCCGCGCCAGGCGACCTGGTTCATCAACTCGGCCAAGGACGAAGGCAAGCGTCCCGACGCGATGGAGCCGGGCGGCAACCCGATCGCGACCGTGCTCGTCGACATCTACCGCGCCTACGAGGCGGCCTGCCAACGCGCGGGCCTCGTCGACTTCGCCGAACTGCTGCTGCGCTCGCACGAACTGTGGCTGCACGACGAGGCGCTGCTCGCGCACTACCGCGAGCGCTGGCGCCACCTGCTCATCGACGAGTTCCAGGACACCAACACGCTGCAGTACGCGTGGATCCGCGTGCTCGCCGGGCAGACCGGCAACGTGTTCGTGGTCGGCGACGACGACCAGGCGATCTACGGCTGGCGCGGCGCGCGCGTCGAGAACGTGCAGCACTTCCTGCGCGACTTCCCGAGCGCGAAGACGATCCGCCTCGAGCAGAACTACCGCTCGACCGCGAACATCCTCGGTGCCGCCAACGCGGTGATCGCGCGCAACCCGGGCCGCCTCGGCAAGCAGCTGTGGACCTCGGGCGAGGACGGCGCGCCGATCGAGGTGTACGCGGCCTACAACGAACAGGACGAGGCGCGCTTCGTCGTCGAACGCATCCGCGAGACCGTGCGCGCCGGCTCGCGTGCGAGCGACATCGCGATCCTCTACCGCTCGAACGCGCAGTCGCGCAACTTCGAGGAACAGCTGATCCAGCACGACGTGCCCTACCGCGTGTACGGCGGCCAGCGCTTCTTCGACCGCGCCGAGGTCAAGGACGCGCTCGCCTACCTGCGCCTGATCGCAAACCGCCATGACGACGCGGCGTTCGAACGTGTCGTCAACACGCCGCCCCGCGGCATCGGCGACCGTACCGTGGACCTGCTGCGCGGACGCGCGCGACGCGAGAACACCTCGATGTGGGAGGCCGTGCTCGGCGAGCTCGGCGACTCCACGCTGGCCGGCCGCGCCAAGAATGCGTTGCGTGCGTTCCTCATGCTCGTCGACGAGCTCGCGCGCGACTGCCTCGCACCCGATGCCACGCTGCCGGGTGAAGGCGACGAAGGCGATGCGGTCGCCGCGTCGATCGTCGACGACGTGCCGGGCACCGACGAACCGCGCCCGCTCGCGCGGCAGATGGAGCTCGCGATCACGCGCTCGGGCCTGCGCGACTACCACGAGCGCGACAAGACCAGCGCCGAGTCGCGCATCGAGAACCTCGACGAACTCGTCAACGTTGCGAGCCGCTTCTCGCCGACGGCCGAGGATCTCGAAACCGGCCTGTCCGACCTCGCAGCCTTCCTGTCGCATGCCGCGCTCGAGGCCGGCGAGTCGCAGGGCGAGGCCTGGCAGGACTGCGTGCAGCTCATGACGCTGCATTCCGCGAAGGGCCTCGAGTTTCCGCTCGTGTTCCTGGTCGGTCTCGAAGAAGGCCTGTTCCCGGGCCAGAAATCGGCCGAGGAACCCGGCCGGCTCGAGGAGGAGCGCCGCCTCGCCTACGTCGGCATCACGCGTGCACGCGACCGCCTCGTGCTGTGCTATGCCGAGTCACGGCGCATGCACGGCATGGAGATGTACGGCCGACCCTCGCGCTTCCTCGGCGAGATACCGCCCGAACTGCTGCACGAGATCCGCCCGCGCGTGCAGGTCAGTCGCCCCGTGTACGGGGGCAGCCACCATGCTCGCCTCGACGAGGCGCCGCCGCTCAAGCTCGGCCAGCGCGTCACGCATGGCACGTTCGGCGACGGTGTCGTCGTCGACTACGAAGGCACCGGCGCGCACACGCGCGTGCAGGTCAACTTCGAACGCGCCGGACAGAAGTGGCTCGTGCTCGCCTACGCGAACCTGCAGCCGGCCTGAGCACGCCGCCCTCGCGGCGGCGTGCGATGCCCCTCAGTTGAAGCCTGCGCGGAAGAGCGTGTCGGGCTTCGGGCCGCTCGTGTTCGTGTAGCGCGCGGTCATCAGCGCGGGCAGGCCGCCTTCCGAAGCGATGCCCTGCGCGTAGAGCAGCGGTCGCCCACCCGCGTCGACCGCGATCGACACGCCCGCATCGGGTCCCCAGTCGGCGAGTTCGTTCGCGAAGATCGGGCAGAAGCCGTTGTTCTGCGGATGGCAGTTGCCGTAGTTGGCGACCGGCACGAGGCTCGCGTCGAACGCCTGCACGAGCAGGAAGTTGTCGGTGGGACCGCTGTTGCCCGCGACGAGCACGCGCGTGGCCGTCGCGTCGACCGCCTTGACGCTGCGGAACTGGCCGTTGTTGCCGAGGCTTTCGGCGACGCGCTCGGCGGCGAACACGCCCGCGTTGTTGAAGCGGGCGACCGCACCGCGGCGATTGGAGCCGTCGTCGGCGTAGGTCGCGCCGGCGATCAGGTAACCGCCGCTGCCGATCGCATCGACCGAGAGCGCCTCGTCGGCGTGCACGGTCTGTGCGCCGAACACGTAGACGGTACGGCCTTCACGGATCGCCGAATAACCCGCGTTGAACGCGCAGCCGGACGGGCACAGCGTGGTGTCGAGGCTGCCGTTGTCGTTGAGCCGCACGACACCGATGCGCAGGCGCGAGGCCGCGTTGTCGAGCGCACTGCCGACCGCGAGGATGCGGCCGTCGCGCGTGATCGTCACCGCGTTGGCCTGGTCCAGGAACAGGCTTCCGGACAGGTCGAACGCGACCGCGCGATGGCCGTTGCCGTTGAACGACGTGTCGAGCGCGCCCGTGCCGAGCAGGCGCGTGATCAGGAAGTCGCTGTCGGTGGCGGAGAACGAGGCCGAGCCCGCGATCACGATGCGGTCGAGGCGGTCGATCGCTACCGCGGCGGGGAACTCGTCGCGCGTGTTGAACGATACGCGCACCCAGCCCGTGCCGTTGCCGAAGCGCAGGTCGCGCGTCAGGGTCTCGCCGTTGAAGCGCGCGACGAGGATGTCGCGGCCGTTCGGCCCGGGATTGGTCTGCGCGGTCACGACGATGTAGCCGCTCGCGTCGACGGCCGCCGCGGTCACGCGCGCGACATCGTTCGGGAACGTGCCGACGCGCTCGAGCGTGCCGTCCGCCGCGAACAGCTTGATCGCGATGCACCGCGCGTCGGTGCAGAACCCCGTCGTCTGCGGGAACTGGAACACCGAGGCGGATTTCCCGCCGGGCATCGGCAGCGTCGTGACCGCGCGGAAATCGTAGGTCCCGAACTGGCCGTAGAGGTAGCGGCCGTTGTCGGCGAACGTGGTGTCGGGGGCTTCCGCCGAGGCGATTCCCGAGAGGCCGAGGGCGAACGTGGCGAGCAGCGCTTGCATGCGCATGGGGGTTCTCCGTGGGTCGTGTGCACGGAGTACGCAAGGCGGGCCGGGATCGGGACATTCCGCGCATCACCGCGACCACGCACGGCGTGCACGCGCATGGTCCGCGCAAAAAGAAAGCGGGCTTGCGCCCGCTTCCACGGATCACGCGATGGCGGCGTCGATCAGCCGCGGCCGCGGCGCGAGCGGAACTCGTCGAGGTTCTGGTCGACCGCGTCGAGCAGCGGATCGATCGCTTCCTGCGCCTTCTCCGCCGCGTTGAGCGTCGTGAAGTTGACCTGCTCGGTACGGCTGCTCCACAGCGTCGAGCCGTCCGACACGCGGTACGCCTTCACGCCCATCTGCACGGTGTAGAGCGTCGAGGCCTGGCCGTAGTAGGTCAGCTCCTGCGAGCCGATCGGCTTGGCCTGCACGAACACGACCGCATCGGCACGACCCTGCAGCGAGCGCAGGTTCGGCTGGCTGCCCGAGGCGCTGCCCGCTTCGATGACGCGGAAGCCGCGGCTCTGCAGCAGGCTCACGACCGCATCGCGTGCGGGTTCGGCGATCACGTCGTCGCCACCGGTGACGACCGCGACGGTCGGCACGCGCGGCTTGGCCGGTTCGGCCGGACGCTTCGGACGATCGGCCGCGGCGATCTGCTGGCCTTGCGCCTCGGCAGCGCGCGCGGCCGGCAGGTCGCGCAGCGCGTCGATGTCGGCCTGCGAGGCACGCGGGCCCGGACCGTCGGCGGCTGTGCCGTTCATGGCCTGGGTCTGCGCGATGAGGCGATCGGCGGTCTCGGTCGCGTCACGCGCCGACTGCAGGCCCGTGGCGAGCGCATCGGCGGCGCCCTCGGCCGACGGCGTGGTCGATTGCGCGGGCGTGTCGACAGCCGGCGGTGTCGCATCGGCGACCGCAGGCGGCGTGGTCGACGGCGCCGTCGTCGCGGCGGTCGAGACCGGCGCGACCGGCGGCTGCGCAGGCGGATCGGCCGGACGCGTCGTGTCGTTCGTGGTCGCGACACTGGTCGCGGTGGCGGTCGACGACAGGCCCGGGATGCGGTCGCGGAACGCCCAGGCACCGCCGGCCAGCGCGAGCACGGCGACGGCGGCGATCGCGATCGGTACCACCGGCGAGCCCTTCGACGGCTGCGCGGGACGATCGAGCACGGGGCGACGCTCGAAGCCCGGCGACGACGAGGCGGACGCCGCGGTCGGCGCCGGATCGAACGCCGGCGGCAGCGGCTGGCCCGACGGCGTGATGCGCGTGTTGGCCTGCGGGATCTGCGGGATCGCCGACGACGGCGCCGGGGTCTTCGGCGGATCGGAGAACACGCGCGGGCTCGACACGGGCGTCTTCTGCCCGATCAGCGTGGCCGCGGCGGCCGACATCTTCGGCACGATCGTGATCGGACCGGGCTTGGCGACGAGCGGATGCTGGGCGAGATCCTCGGCGAGCTCGTGGCAGCTCTGGTAACGGTCGTCCGGCTCCTTGGCGATCATCTTGGAGAGGATCCACGAGATCTTCTCGTCGACCTCGCTGTTGAGCTCGCGCACGTCCGGGATCTCGGCGCGCACGACCTCGAGCATGAGGCCGAGCGGCGATTCGTCCGTGAACGGCATGCGGCCCGCGAGCATCTCGAAGAACACGATGCCGAGCGAGAAGATGTCCGAGCGACGGTCGACGACCTTGCCGAGGCAGACCTCGGGCGACAGGTAGCCGGGCGTGCCGACGAACTCGCCGGTCGAGGTGAGCTTCTTGGAGATGTCCTGGTTCGACAGCGCGATGCCGAAGTCGGCGATCTTGATCGAGCCGCGGTTCGAGACCATCAGGTTGCCGGGCTTGATGTCGCGGTGGATCACGCCGTGGTCGTGCGCGGTCGCGAGGCCGAGCGCGGTCTGGTAGATGATCTTCGCGGCCGGGCCGACCGGCACCTTGTGCTCGCGCTTGAGCAGCGTGCCGAGCGATTCGCCTTCGACGAACTCCATGACGAAGTAGGTCTGGCCGTCGTCGTCGCCGATGTAGTAGATCTGGATGATGTGCGGGTCGTTGAGCGCCGCCATGCTGCGCGCTTCGCGCAGGAAGCGCTCCTTGACGCCCTCGTCGTGGGCAAGGGAATCGGCGAGCACCTTGATCGCGACGTAGCGCCCGAGGGAACCCTCGTAGCCCTTGTAGACCACGCCCATGCCGCCGCGACCCAGCTCGGCGACGATGTCGTAATGTCCCAACCGCGTTTTCATCGGTGTCTCCATGGCGCCGTGGCGCCGGTTGATGAGAGCAGGGTGGTGATGCTAGCACCGCGTTCCTGACCGCGTTCGATCGCTGCTTGGCAGGCGCCGGCGTGCATGCCGCACGCGCCGGGTGTGAACCGCTTCACGCTCCGCACCCGCTCAACCTCTGGCGGAGGTTCACCGTAACGACCCGGACGCCGTGCATACTCGCCATGTTGCCCTGCCGCAAAACCGCGAGTCCCCGATGCCGGAAACGTCCCGCACGCGCAGCCGCCCCGTCGCGCTGCTCGTCCTGCTGCTGATCCTCGCCGGCCTCGCCCGCGCGCTCGTGCTGTGGGCGCACGATCCGCTCTACGCCTACGCCAACACCTACGACCAGACGCGCTACACGGCGTGCTTCGACGTCTACCCGGACCGTCCCGCCGACGTACCGCCGGACCAGAACAGCCCGCTCGCGCCGTACGAGCATTTCCGCTTCATCCCCACCGGCGACCCGATGTGCTACTGGTCGTCGGAGCTCGTGTTCGGCGGCCTGACCGCGGCGGCGTGGCATGTCGTCGAAGCGGTCGGCGGCGGACCCGTGCATTCGGTGCGCCTGGCCGGGGCGCTCAAGCTGCTGGCCACGTTCGCCTTCGCGGCTTGGCTGTCGATGGCGTTCCTGCGCCGCGGCCGCCACGGCGCCGCACTCGCCAACGCGGCGATCGTGGTGCTGCTCGTCGCCGATCCCGGCAACACGCTGTACGCGAATACGTTCTATGCGGAGTGGACCGCGCTGACCGCGCTGTACGCGCTGTTCGGCCTCTACCTGCTGTGGCACGGCGAGGCCGGCAACCGCTGGCGCTTCCTCGCGATCGCCTTCGCGGCGCTCGCACTGGCCTCGAGCAAGATCCAGCACATCGTGCTGCCGCTGTCGGTCGCGGTCGCACTGCTCGCGCTGCACCGCTGGCAGGACGGCCGCTTCGGCTGGCGCGCGGTCGCGCTGCTGTGCGGCGCGTTCCTGGGCGCGTTCTTCCAGTTCGTGCAGCTGCAGCGCAGCGGCGAGATGATCCACTCGATACGCCAGTACAACCGGGCCGGCGTGGTGCTGACCGCGCTGCTGCCGTTCGCCGAGGACCGCCGTGCGCTGCTCGAAGGCATCGGCATCGATCCGGACTGCGCGCAGTACAGCGGTCTGCGCGCGTGGCAGCTGCCCGACATGCCCGAGCGCGCCTGCCGCGGCGTCGAACACTTCGGCTACGGCCAGCAGCTGCAGCTGCTGGTCACGCATCCCGGCATCGCCGTGCGCCTCGGCCTGCGCGGCGTCGCCGCGCTGAACCCGTGGATCGCCGCGAACATCGGCCAGGTCGAGGGCGAGGAACTCGCCGAGATCCCCGACGACATGGCGACGATCGGCGTGCCGCTGCGCGCGCATCCGTACCTGCAGTTCGGCGTGCTCGCGCTGCCGCTGCTCGGCCTCGCCATCGTGCTCGCACGCGCGCGAAGGCGACCACAGGGCGCGTTCCTCGCCTACACCGCGGCGACCGTCGTCGTGATGGTGGCGACGCTCGGCGTGACCCTCATGGGCGACGGCCTCGCCGACACGGCCAAGCAAGGCCACCTCGTGCTCAACGTGGCGATCGCGTGGATCATCGCGACGCTGGTGGGCGGTGGATACGCGGTGCTGCGGTCACGCAGCGGCCTGCCGCGTTGAGCTCCGGCGTCGGCTCCTTTCTCGCATGAGCGGCAGGCATGGGGTCAGGTTCATTTCTCTCGACGGCGTCGGACTACAGCCAGTCTGTCGCCGAGAAATGAACCTGACCCCAAAGCTGCTCAGCGCGTGGCATCGGAATCAAACACGCGGCTTGCGACGACGAGCAGTCCGAAGCCGAGCCACGGTGCCGCGCCGTAGCCGACCATTGGCGCGGGCGTGAGGCCCGCTACCGAGCACGCGAAAAGCACCGCGTAGTAGCCGGCGACCGCGAGCAGCCATCGCGGCCCGCGTCGCGACGTCCAGGCGAGTCCTGCGACGAAGGCCGCCGCGCACAACATCACCGCGAGTCCCGCCACGAGGGAATGTGCGAGCGCAAGCGCGAGCACGCCTTCGACATGCGGCACGGGCTGCAGCGGATCGGGCAGCGTGAAGGCCCACGCCGTCAGCGCGGCGAGCGCGATGACGAGCGGCGCGCCGATGCGCAGGCCGATGCGCTCGACCCATGCCACGATCGCCACGCCGATGCACAAGGCCAGAGCCTGCGAGGCATCGGGCTGCAGGACGAACAGCCCGCCGGCGACGATCGCGGCAGCGACGCCGACGATGCGCGCACGGCCCCGGTCGCGCAGCAGGATCGCGACGGCACCGAGGAACGCCGGCATCACGATCGGTGCCGCGTAGAGTGCGATCGGGCCAAGGTGCCACCAGCGCTGTGGCCCCGATCCCTGGCGGACCAGCGTCGCGGCGATGCCGAGCAGGGCCATGACGGCGATCGAGACGGCCCACGATCGCGTCGACAACGGCACGGGAATCCGCGATCCGGCCAGCGCGACGATGCAGGCGAGCGCGACGGCCGCGAGCTGGACGATCCACGCCGTCCTGCCGACATCGGCGAGCATCAGCACGATCGCGCTGCCCAGAAAGACGGCCGCGATCGGAAGCATCGTCACGACGCGGTGGGACATCATGGGGTCGGCCTGAGGAGGGATCGTGTCGAGCCTACGCGGTGAGCGATCGCCGCACACGCTCGGCAATACAGGAGGTCATCCCTGCCTGCGGCGACGGCGTCCCGCAAGATCGACAATGTCGGCGAGCACGATCGTCGCGATCAAACCGAGCGTGCACAGGAACGCGCCGTAGAACGTAGCCCCGAGCAACGCGTTCATCGTGTGCACGGTGGGGGTCATGAAGGCGATGAAGGGCATGGGCGGCAGCAGGACGACCAGCACGAGCCCGATGCTCCCGAACGAGATCCCCGCTGATCGCAGCGGGCCGCTCGATTGCTCGACCATGCGCAGCGCTTCGAGGTTGGCGACGAGCGCGGTGATCCAGGCGACGCCCACGGCGACCAGAGCCAGGGTTCCTCCGTCCATGCGTCGTCTCCTCGATCGCATCGGCCGCCACGCGACAGCTCGCGACGGTCATCGTAGACCTGCCATGCCAGCGTGCCCTGCGACGCGTCGACGCACACCTCATGCGGGCCACATCCTGGGGTCAGGTTCATTTTTCCAGGATGGATGACCTCGATGAATGGACCCACTGAAGGGAAAAATGAACCTGACCCCAGCCCCGACGCCAGCCCCCCTCACCGCGGAATTCCGCTAGTCCACCATGTTCCGGTTCAATGCGTAGACAAATGCCTCGACACGCGCCCCGTCGCGCAGCACGGCCGGCACTGCGACGCGCACGTAGCCCGAGCCTTCGAACGCGTCGAGCCTCTCCCAGTGCTGCGGCAGGTCCGCCGACGTGAAGACCTGGCCCTGGACCTCGCCCGCGGTCTCGTCGGGCTCGAGGGCGGGATAGCCGAGTGCTGCACCCCAGCCCTCGGCGTGCAGAACGCCTCGTACCGCCGCCGGCTCCCACGTGCCGTACAGGTCAGCGAGCTCGTGTGCATTCGGTTGCCCCGGCGCGAGCGTGCCGTAGACGAAAAGGCGGGCGGTCATGCGGTCACTCCTCCAGCCAGGGATCGAAGCACGGGGTCAGGTTCATTTCTTCGCATCGCCTACCGCCAGCACGGGGCCTTGCGAGGAAAAATGAACCTGACCCCATGTCATGCGCGCCGCGCCTGCCACGCATAGACCAGCGCACCGACGACGAGCGCGAGCGCGCCAGCGGCGAGATGCTTCGCTTCCGCGCTGAGCAGCAGCACGAACGCGAGCAGCAGGGCAGCGGAAGGGATCAGTGCACCGCCCGGCAGCACGAGCGCACCCTCGCGCGACGCGAAGCGCGTGCGCAGGCGCAGCACCGATGCGGCGGTGCCCATGTAGGCGCACAGGCGCGCCACCATCGACAGCAGCGCGAGCTCGACGAAGCTGCCGCTGAGCGCGAGCGCGATCGACAGCGCGGCCTGCACGAGGATCGCCACGTACGGCGTGCGGAAGCGCGGATGCACGCGCGCGAGCACGCCCGGTGCGTGGCCGTCGCGCGCCATCGCGTAGAGGAATCGAGGCCCGAACAGCATCGTCGTGCTGAGCGTGCCGAGGATCGAGATCGTCGCGCCGGCGCCGACGAGCAGCACGCCGGCCATGCCCGCGAAGCCCGACATCGCCTCCGCCAGCGGTGCCTTGGCCGTGGCGAGTCCCGGCAGCGTGCCGAGCGCGACGACCTGCACGCCGAGGTAGAGCAGCGTCACGATCACGATCATGCGCACGAGCGCAGCCGGCAGGTCGCGGCGCGGATCGCGGTACTCGCCCGCCGCAGCGGGCGAGTTCTCGAATCCGGCGTAAGCAAACAGCAGCAGCAACGCGGCCTTGCCGAGGTTCTCGAGCGGCGGCCAGGCGTCGATGCGCAAGGCTGCGGGATCGACATGCCAGGCGCCGAGCGCGACGAACACGACCAGTGGCACGAGTTTGCCGACCACGAGCACGATGGCCGTGCGCGCACCCGAACGCACGCCGATCACGTTGACGAGGGTCGCGAACACGAGCACACCCACGACGACCGCGACACGCGGCGCGCCCTCGGCGAGCGCCGGCACGAACGCCGCGAGCGCGAGAGCAAAGCCGTTGGACAGGGCCGCCGCGACCGCGATGCGCGTGAGCCACGTCATCCAGCCGATCTGGAAACCGACGAACGGGCCGAACGCCTCGCGCGCATACAGGTACGCGCCGCCGGGCTGGTCGAACCAGCTCGCCGCCTGCGCGTAGCAGAGCACGAGCAGCGCGACCGCGACGCCGGCGACGAGCACGGCCCACGGGCTCGCCGGACCGAGCAGCAGCGCGGCGCTCATCGGAAGCAGGTAGATGCCGCTGCCGACCACGTCGTTGATCGACAGGCCGAGCACCTGCCAGCGGCTGACCGCGCGCAGCAGGGTCGGTGGCGGGGACGATTCGTTCGACGGCATCGACGCGACGCTAGCACGCCGCCGCGCGATGCCGGCAGGCGTCAGCCGCCGCGGATGCCGTCGACTTCGACGCGCAGCTCGCGCCGGCAGATGTCGCCGTGCAGGATGACGAGGCCTTCAAGCCCCGGCAGGCGCGCACGGATTGCCGCGCGTACCGCGTCGGCATCGGCCGCGTCGCGCACGTAGGCCTTGAGCAGGGTCGGCGTACTTCCGGCCGGTATCGCCGCGAACAGCACGCCGAGGTTGTCGAGCGTCTCCTCGACCTGCGCGGCGGTGTCGCCGGCGTGCTGCGAAGCATGGCCGACGACCGCGGCGGTGCCCGAGATCAGCAGCTGCGCGGCCGGCGTGCGCATCGCACGCGCGAAGGTCGGCGGGGTCGGGCCGTACTCGCGCGGGTAGCGCCACGCACTGACCTGGCGCGGGTTCTCGATGCGTTCGCCGTCGGCGCGCGCGGCGAGGCCGTAGACCTGCAGCACGCGACGGCCATCGATAGCGCCGATCGCGGTCGCGGCCGGGAAGCCGCGTCCTTCGGGCAGCGCGATGCCGCGCGCGCGCCCGGCGCAGAAGTGACGGTAGCGCTCGTCGTCACCGTCGCCGTCGTTGATCGCGTCGAGGTAGTTCCACAGGCGCAGCACGTGCGCGGGCGAACCGTCGGCGAAACGCACCGTCGCGAGCAGGTGGCCGATCGCGCAATACGCACGTTCGGCGGCCGCGTCGGGTCCGCCGGCCTCGTGCTCGTCGATCTCGACCGCAAAGAACAGGTAGTCGTCGTCGCGGCTCCAGCGCACCTCGCCCTCGCGGCCCGTGTGCACCTCGCCGCGGGCGTGCCAGACCTCGACCGGAGCATCACCGAGCGGCTGCAGCGCGACGCGCACGTGGCGCGGATCACGCGTCGCCGCGTCGCCGTGTCCGAAATCGATCGCCGAGAGCACGCCGCGATCGGCGAGCACGTCGTCGAGGGCGGCGTGGGCGTAGGTGACGCGCAGCGGAGGCAGCGCGCGGGGCGGGTCGACGGGCAGGGCGGACACGTTCAGGAGCGGTGAAAACCGGTCAGCGCAGCGAGTGCGGCGGGCGCGGATGATACACTGCCCGGCCTTCCAACCCTGCGCATCGACCTCGTCCAGAGGCAGGAAAAGACACCGTGACCGAACTCCAGGCATCGCCCTCCCAGACGCCGGCCGAACGCGAACTGGCCGAACTCGTCGTCTCCAGCCTCAACATCGAGGGGGTGCAGCCCGCCGCGATCGATCCCGACGCGCCGCTGTTCGGCGAGGGCGACCTCGGCCTGGATTCGATCGACGCACTCGAGCTCGCTCTCGCGGTGTCCAAGCGCTATGGCTTCCAGCTGCGCTCGGACAACCCGGACAACCGCAAGATCTTCGGCAGCCTGCGCGCGCTCTCGCAGCACATCGAGCAGCACCGCGCCGCCTGAGGCCTCAGCCTCCCGGCACCACCACGGCACCCCGGAACGCGCGCACACGGCGCGCGCCGCCACGCCATGCCAGTGCGCCCGCGTGGCCTTCCCCGGCATCGAAACGCGCGAGGTTCCAGTCGCCCGGCGTGCCGGCTTCATCGGCGATCGCCACGAGCGCCTCGGGTGAGGCCGCTTCGTCGAATCCGAAACGCAGGCGATCGAGGCCGAATGCGAGGCCACGCCCGACCGCCTTGAGCACGGCTTCCTTGCACGTCCACAGATGCATGAAGGCCTCTTCGCGACGTTCGGGCGCGAGCGCGGCGAGCACGCTCGTTTCCTCGGCCGCGAAGAAGCGCTCGGCCAGCGCGAGCGCGCCACGCCGGCGTGTCGTCGCGTCGACATCGATGCCGACCTCGACGCCGCGTGCGAACGCAAGCGCGATGCGCGAGCCGCCGTGGCTCAGGTTGAAGCGCGGGTAGGCGGGATCGAGCGCGTACGGCTTGCCGTGTTCGGCGCGCGCGAGCGCCGGCGGCGTGGCGCTACCCGCGTAGGCCTGCAGGCGGCGGCCGAGCTCGGCATGCGCGAGCGCCGACAGCGCGCGCGCCGTGGCCGGACCCGACACGTCGAGCAGCCACAGGTGGACCTCGTCGTCGCCGAGCGCGAGGGCGCCGGCGGCCTCCTCGAAGCCGTGATGGTCGATGCGCAGCATGCCGCATGCTTGGGGGCGCGCGGCGCATCGTCAAGCCACGGCGTGTCCCTGCTGCCGGATGACGCCGGAGCGATGTGCCACGAGGGGCGCCGGCCGCGTCGCGAATCGACATTCCGCGGCGCCACCTCCTTCCATTCTTCCACCCGCAGATTCGCCAGCCACGCATCTGGTGAGGGTCGGAAGCTGGGGTCAGGTTCATTTGCCTTGACGTGCAACCGAGATCCGCAGCATGCCACCGGCAAATGAACCTGACCCCGGCCTCTGCGCTTCGTCTGCCCCGACGACATGACGCGCGAGCCGACGCGGCGAACCCGGGCGGCGCAGACCGCGCGCCCGAGCCACCGCGCGGCCTACAATCGCCGTTCCGTCGCCGCCAGGAACCGCGCCCCGCGTGATCCCCGCCTGGATCCTCCTGCTCGTGTCCGTCCTCTACGTGGGCGGACTGTTCGCGCTGGCCTACTACGGCGACCGCAAGCCGTTGTACCCGTCGCGCGAGTGGCTGCGGCCGATCGTCTACAGCCTCGCCCTGGCCGTGTACTGCTCGTCGTGGACGTTCTACGGCGCGGTCGGCACGGCGGCGCGCTCGGGCCTGTCGTTCCTGCCGATCTACCTCGGTCCGATCCTGCTGTTCGTGCTCGGCTTCGGACTGTTCCGGCGCCTCGTGCTGATCGCCAAGGAGCGCAAGGTCACCTCGATCGCCGACTTCATCGGCGCGCGTTTCGGCAAGTCGCACATGCTCGGCGCGCTGGTAACCATCATCGCGGTGACCGCGATCGTGCCGTACGTGGCCTTGCAGCTGAAGGCCGTGTCGATGGGCTTCGACGTGCTCACGCGCACCGGCACGGCCACGGGCATGACGCCGCTGCTCGCCGACAGCGCGCTGTGGGTCGCGCTGCTGCTCGCGGTGTTCGCGATCCTGTTCGGCACGCGCGGCATCGACGCGACCGAGCACCACCACGGCATGATGCTCGCGGTGGCCGCCGAGTCGCTGGTCAAGCTGCTCGCGTTCGTCGCGGTGGGCCTGTACGCGCTCATGCAGTCGGACATCGGCGAGGCCTTCCGCGAGCCGCTGCGCCAGGTCGCCACGCACGAACTGCCGGGCGGCTTCTTCGCGCAGACCGTGCTCGCGTTCGCGGCGATCTTCTGCCTGCCGCGCCAGTTCCAGGTCGGCGTGGTCGAGTGCGAGAACCCGGCCGACCTGCGCCGCGCGCGCTGGATGTTCCCGCTGTACCTCGCGATCATCTGCGTGCTCGTGCTGCCGATCGTGCACGCGGGCGCACGCGCCGCGGCGGGCACGTCGGTATCGGCCGACGCCTACGTGCTGTGGCTGCCGATGGCACACGGCAACGGCCTGCTCGCCGTGTTCGCCTACATCGGCGGTTTCTCGGCGGCGACCGGCATGGTCATCGTCGCCTCGGTCGCGCTCGCGACGATGGTCAGCAACGACCTCGTCATGCCGGCCCTGCTGCGCATCCGCTCGCTGCACCTGGAAAAGCGCGGCGACCTCTCGGGCATCGTGCTCGGCGTGCGCCGCGTCGCGATCGTGCTGCTCGCGCTGCTCGCGTTCGCGTACTACCGCTTCACGACCCAGCACCAGAACCTCGCCGCGATCGGCCTGCTGTCGTTCGCGGCGGTCGCGCAGTTCGCACCGGCGATCGTCGGCGGCCTGTACTGGCGCGGCGCGAGCCGCACCGGCGTGATGGCCGGGCTCGTCGCGGGCTTCGTCGTGTGGGGCTACACCTTGCTGCTGCCGTCGTTCGCGCTCGCCGGCTGGGTGCCGTCGAACTGGCTCGAAGCCGGTCCGTTCGGCATCAGCTGGCTGAGTCCGCAGGCGCTGTTCTACCTGCATGGCTGGGAGCCGATCACGCATGGCACGTTCTGGTCGCTGCTCGCCAACGTCGGCTGCCTGATCTTCGTCTCGCTGCGCTTCCGCCCGAGCGTCGACGAGCGCCTGCGCGCGACCGCGTTCCTCGATCCGGCCTCGATCCGCCCGGCCCCGGTCAGCGAGTGGCGCGGCCGCGTCAGCGTCGGCGACCTGCGCAACGTCGCCGAGCGCATCGTCGGCGAGAAGAACGCCACGCGCGCCTTCGACGAGTTCACGCAGTCGACCGGCAAGCCGCTGGCACCCGACGCGGCCGCCGATCGCGCCCTGCTGCAGCACACCGAGCGCCTGCTCTCGGCGGCGGTCGGCGCGGCATCGGCGCGGCGCATGCTGACCTCGGCACTGCGCGGCACCGGCCTGGACCTGTCCGAAGCGGTGGCGATGCTCGACGAGACCTCGCAGGAGCTGCGCTTCAACCGCGAGCTGCTCGCGGTGACGTTCGAGAACATGATGCAGGGCATCAGCGTGGTCGATGCCGACCTGCGCATCGTCGCGTGGAACCGCCGCTACCTCGACCTGTTCGACTATCCCGAAGGCTTCGTCTACGTCGGCCGCCCGGTCGCCGACCTGATCCTCTACAACGCCGCTCAGGGCCTGCTCGGTCCCGGCGATCCGGACCAGTTCGTGAGCAAGCGTCAGGCCCACCTGCGCCGCGGCCTGCCACACGTCTACGTGCGTCGGCGTGCCGACGGCCGCGTCATCGAGACGCGCGGCGACCCGCTGCCCGGCGGCGGCTACCTCACCACGTTCACCGACATCACGGCCTACAAGCGCGCCGAGCAGGCGCTCATCGACGCCAACGAGACGCTCGAGCAGCGCGTCGAGCAGCGCACGCACGAACTCAGCGAGGCGCTGACCGCGCAGGAGAGCGCCAAGCGCCAGGCCGAGGCCGCCAACCAGTCGAAGACGCGCTTCCTCGCCGCGGCCAGCCACGACCTGCTGCAACCGCTCAATGCCGCGCGCCTGTTCACCTCGGCGCTGCGCCACCAGCCCGACCTCGACGCCGAAACCGGCGAGATCGTCGAGCGTATCGACACCTCGTTCAAGGCTGCCGAGGACCTGCTCGATGCGCTGCTCGAAGCGTCGAAACTCGATGCGGGCAAGTACCACGCCGATGTCGGCACGGTCTCGCTCGCCGAGGTGATCGCGCCGTTGCGCCATCCGTTCGGCGTGCAGGCCGCCTCGCGCGGCATCAAGCTCGCGTTCTTCGAGAGCAAGGCCTGGGTGCGCACCGACCCGCAGGTGCTGCGCCGCATCCTGCAGAACTTCCTCTCCAATGCGCTTCGCTACACGCACCACGGCAGCGTGCTGCTCGGCGTGCGCCGGCTGCGCGACGGCAACGTGCGCATCGAGGTGCGCGACTCGGGCCCCGGCATCGACCCCGATCAACAGGCCGGCATCTTCGACGAGTTCCGCCGCGGCTCGCAGGTCTCGCCATGGGGCGAGAAGGGCCTCGGCCTCGGCCTTTCGATCTGCGAGCGCATGGCGCGCCTGCTCGGCCATCGCCTGAGCCTGCGCTCGCAGCCCGGGCGTGGCTGTGTGTTCGCGGTCGACCTGCCGCGCGCCGAACCCCTCGCGGTCGCGCCGCGCCAGGAAGGCGAGCCCGCACCTGCGGTCGGCATGCCGCGCGGCCTGCATGCGCTGTGCCTCGACAACGACGCCTCGATCCTCGACGGCATGGCCGCGCTGCTCGCGCGCTGGGGCGTGACCTGCGACCTCGCCGCGACGACTGCCGAAGCGCTCGACGCGGTGGCACGACGCCGACCCGACTTGATCCTCGCCGACTACCACCTCGATGCCGGCGACGACGGCCTCTCCGCGCTGGCCGCGCTGCGCAAGGCCTTGCCTTCACCGCCGCCGTGCGCGCTGGTCACCGCCGACAACAGCGCCGAGCTCACGTCGAAAGCCCGCGAGTTCGGTTACGCGCTGCTGCGCAAGCCGGTCAAACCGGCCGCGTTGCGCGCGCTGATCGCGCAGTTCGGGCGCAAGCCGGCGCCCCATGCGGAGGCGGACAAGACAGCACAAGACGCCTGAGGGCTTGCGGGAATCCGGGAGCGTCCCTCGGTTCCGCTGCATCGACAGACGGGATCGCAGCGCCGATGACGGCTTCCGCGACCGCGTTCCGTCCTGATCCATGCGGCACGACGCCGCCTGGAGATCGACCATGCTGCCCCTTGCCGAGCGACGCGCCTCGACGCGTGCCATCGTCACGATCCTCGTCTGCGAAATCGCGCTGTCGGCGTTCTTCGTCTCATCGTGGTTCCCGCGCGAGACGCTGATCGCGCTCGAACGCGCGACCGGCGGCTGGATCTCGGTGACGCTGCTCGCTTCGAGCGTGTTCGGCGGCGTCGGTGTGTGGCTCGCCGTGACGCTTGGCGGCCAGTCGCTGCGCGCGCTCGGCTGGATCGCGCGTGATCTCGTGCCGGCGGCGATCGTGCTCGTCGTGTTATGGCTCGCGCTCAACGCGAGTGCGTGGCTCGCGCACGATGCGCCACGCGTGACCGATGCGTTTTCGAGGGGTGCGTGGGGACGCGTGTTCGGTCCGGTGTTCGCGCAGCTCGTCGGCACCGCGCTCATGGAAGAGACGCTGTATCGCGCGTTCGTGTGGCGCCAGCTGCAGCTGCGCTTCGCCGACGCGATGCCGCCGATGCGCGCGGCGCTCGCGGCACTGGTGGCCTCGCAGGCGCTGTTCGCGCTCATGCACGTGCCGATCCGGATCTACGAGGGTGTCGCGGTCGGCGACCTCGCGGGCGCGATGCCGATGCTGTTCGCGAGCGGTGTCGTGCTGGCCGGTGTCTACGCGGCGACGCGCAACCTCTTCGTCGCGGTCGCGGTGCATGCGCTCGGCAATACACCCACGCTGCTCGTCGTTCATGCGGGGCCGTCGCCGGGCACGGTGCTGCTCGTCGCATGCGGCGTCATCGGCACCATGTGGCCTTTGGCGCGGTGGTGGCATGGGCGGACGTTCGTCCGCGACGCGGTTCAGGCGTGAAGGTCGCGGAGCCTGCTGGCCACGTCGATCGACGGCCGACTCGATGGGACTCGATGGGGTCGACTCGATGGGGTCAGGTTCATTTGTCTGGAGCGATCGCGTCGTCGTCGAAGCGGTGGGTTGGACAAATGAACCTGACCCCACCTCCAGCGGTGAGTCTGCCCACGTCACGACATGCACGGCGAAGGCACTGGATTCCCGCCTTCGCGGGAATGACAGGAAGAGCGGAGGATCGGCGCAACGGCATGCATGCGCGCGCAAGGTCGCGTGCTGTCACGTCGCGTGCCTCGACGCGAAGGCTCAGGCCGGATCGACCGGCGTGTTGCCGCCCGTGAAGCCGAGGCGCGCCTGGCGCCGGCGTTCGCGCCATTCGGCGAACCAGCCGCGCAGGAAGGCCATGCCGTGCAGCGCGTAGATGACCTTGAAGATGCGCAGGCGCGCATGTACGGGCGGCTTGTCGAACACATCGCCGGCGAGCATCGAGATCACGCCCTGCTCGACCTGCCAGGTGTTCTTCGGCCGCGAGAACAGCAGGCGCATGACCGGCGAGTTGAAGCGGTAGATGAACCACGAGAACACGCCGACGCCGCGCTGCATGCGCCGGTGCAGCGCGGTCTGCAGCGCGGACTCGCGCGCGGGTTCGCGCAGCACATGGTCGACGACGCCGGCGACCTGCGTGCCGCTGTCCATCGCGAGGAACACGCCCGACGAGAACAGGGGATCGACGAACGCCCAGGCATCGCCGGCCATGATCCAGCCCGGGCCACCCATGCGCGAGCAGACGTAGGAATAGTTGCCGGTCACGCGCACGCCGCCCTGCATGACCGCGCCTTCCATGCGCTTCCACGCCTCGGGCATGAGCTTGAGCGTGTCCATGAGGAACGCGTCGTTGGCGCCGCGGCGCTGCTTGAGGTACTCGGGGCGCGCCACGCAGCCGACGCTCATGACGCCGTCGCGCAGCGGAATGAACCAGGCCCAGCCGTGCTCGAAACGGTAGATGCTGATGTTGCCGGCGTCCTCGCCTTCGCGGTGCCGCACGCCCTTGAAGTGAGCGAAGATCGCTGCGGTCTGGTGGTCGGCGTTCTTGCGCTTGAGCTTGAGCTTGCTGCCGAGCAGCGTGTCGCGGCCGCTCGCGTCGACGAGGTAGCGCGCCTGCACCTCGTAGGCGTTGCCGTCGGCGTCGCGTGCCTGGGCGCGCACGCGGCCGATGCCGTCGGTCTCGACCGACTCCACCTTCGTGCAGTCGCGCGCGTCGACGCCGTTCTCGCGTGCGTGCTCGAACAGCAGCTGGTCGAATTCCTCGCGGCGCACCTGGAACGCGTAACCGGGCGAGTCGCACAGCGCGCGGCGGAAGTGGAAGGTCTGGTAGCTGTCGACGCCGGTCGGGAAATCCGCGCCGAGCTTGAGCACGCCGATCGCGCGCACCTTCTCGAGCGCACCGAGCTCCTCGAGGATCGGCATGTTGCACGGAAGCAGCGACTCGCCGATGTGGAAGCGCGGGTGGGCGTCCTTCTCGAGCTGCAGCACCTGCCAGCCCTTGCGCGCGAGCAGCGTCGACACGGTCGATCCGGCGGGGCCGCCACCGACGACGAGCACGTCGCAGGTGACCGGGGACGGCGCAGTCGACATCGCTCCACTCCTCGAAAACGTTCAGATTCGACGCACGCCGGTGACCCTCGCGTGCGGGCCGCCATGGTACATTCTCGGGCCGTTTTTGCCTGCGCACTGCGCGTTCCCGCCTGCATGGACCAGCGCCTTCCCGCCCGCTCCGAGGCGCCCCGCCCGGGCCCGGCCCGCGGCGTCGTCTTCGGCGCGCTGGCGATCTGGGTGGTGCTCCTCGCAACCTCGCTCGCGACCGGCAACCCGTGGCTGTCGGTGAGCTGCCTGATCTACCTCGCGGGACTCGTGCTGGCCGGCCGCCTGCTGCGCGGCGACCGCATCGCGTGGATCGGCTGGATCGCGTTCGCCGCAGGCCTCGTGCTGCTCGCGCGCTCCGGTCATGGGCGCAGCACGCTCGATGCGCTGCCGGTGGCGATCAACCTCGGCATGGCCGCGCTGTTCGGGCACACGCTGTTCGCACCACGCGTGCCGCTGATCGCACGCGTGATCACGGCAGTCGAAGGCGCCGAACGCCTCGCGCTGCCGCGCGTCGCCGACTACGCGCGTCATCTCACGCTCGCGTGGACGTTGCTGTTCCTCGGCCAGGCCGCGCTGATGGGCGTGCTGCTGTGGCGCGGCTCGGCCGATGCGAGCACGCAGACGCCGTCGATCGGCTACCTGCACGTGGGCGGCTATCTCGTGCCGGCCGTGTTCATGATCGTCGAGTACGCATTCCGGCGCTGGCACCTGCGCCACATCCCGCACATGTCGCCGCAGCGCTTCGTGCGCCAGCTCGTCGCGCACTGGCCGCGCGTGCTCAGCGAACTCGGCGGGATGCCACGATGAGCACGGCGCGCGAACTCGACGGCGAGGTCTGCATCGACGCGACGCATCCGAGCCTGCCCGGGCACTTCCCGGGCCAGCCGGTCGTGCCGGGCGTCGTGCTGCTCGACCATGTCGCGGCGCGCCTCGAAGAGGCCGGCCTCGGCCGCCTCGCGCGCATCGCGTCGGTGAAGTTCATGACCCCGCTGCTGCCCGGCGAACGCGCCGCGCTGCAGGCGACGGTCGAAGGGGCGCGCGTGAAGTTCCGCATCACGCGCGATGGCATCGGCATACTCGGCGGCGAAGGGGAGCTGGCATGAGTAGGAATGGACACTGGACGCAGCAGTCGGAGGGCGGCGGCCGGTTCGCACTGTGGCTCATCCGCACGATCGGCCTGCGCCTGGGCCGCGGGCCGGCGCGCCTGCTGCTGTACCCGATCACGCTGTACTTCTTCCTGCGCCGCGGCGCCGAGCGGCGCGCCTCGCGTGCCTACCTCGAGCGCATCACGGGCCGCCCCGCGAGCGCGTGGCAGGTCATGCGCCACATCCACGGCTTCGCCGCGACGATCCTCGACCGCATCTTCCTGCTGACCGGCCACCTCGACCGTTTCGACATCGGCGTGCACGGCATCGACGACCTGCACGACCAGATGCGCCCCGACCGCGGCGTGCTGCTGCTCGGCGCGCACGTCGGCAGCTTCGAGGCGTTGCGCGTGCTGTCGCTGCGCCGCCCCGACGTGAAGGTACGCGTCGTGCTCGACACCCAGCAGACGCCGGCCATGACCGAACTGCTGCACGAGCTCAACCCGGGGATCGCGCGCAACGTCATCGACGCGTCGCAACCGGGCCACGAGATCGTGCTCGCGCTGCACGACGCGATGCAGGAAGGCGCGCTCGCGACGCTGCTCGGCGACCGCGCGCGGCCGCACGAGAACACGGTCATCGTCGATTTCCTCGGCGCGCCGGCACGCTTTCCGGTCTCGCCGTTCCTGATCGCGAGCATGCTCAAGGTGCCGATCGTGCTGTGCCTGGGCATCTACGGCGGCGGTCGCCGCTACGACCTGCACTTCGAAGTGCTCGCCGAACGCCTCGACCTGCCGCGCCGCGGCCGCGAAGCCGAGCTGCGCGCGATCGTGCAGCGTTACGCCACGCGCCTCGAGCAGCATGTGCGCCTCCATCCCTACAACTGGTTCAACTTCTATGACTTCTGGAACCTGGACGCGCCTCGCGCTGACGAGCCTGCCGTGGATGCTGCTGCCGTGCCTGGCCGCAGCGGCTGATCCCGATCCGCAGGCACTCGTCGCCGGACTCGCGCGGCCGGTACCGGCGCGCACCGCGTATACCGAAGTGCGCTTCGCGCAGATGCTCGACCGCCCGCTGGTCGTGCGCGGCGAACTCGAGTACCTGGGTCCCGGCAAGCTCGGCAAGCGCGTCGACACGCCGTACAAGGAGCAGACGACGATCGCCGACGGCCAGGTCAGCGTGCAGCGCGGCACGCGCAAGCCGCGCGAGATCGCACTCGGCCAGGTGCCGGAGCTCGAGGGCTTCCTGCGCGGCTTCAGCGCGCTGCTCGGTGGTGACGCGGCGGTCCTCGCACAGGATTTCACGCTGACCACGCGCGGCACCGCGCAGCGCTGGCACCTGAGCCTCGTACCCAAGGACGCACGCCTGAAGCGACGCGTCGCCTCGATCGAAGTCGATGGCGACGACGCCGGCGCGCGCTGCTTCGGCATCGTCGACGCCGACGGTGACGCCAACATCCTGCTCGTCGAGGCGCTCGCCTCGGCCGAGCTGCCCAAGCCGCTCACGCGACGCAACGTCGAGATCACCTGCGCCGGGACCGCGCCGAAGTGAGGCGCGCCACGCTTGCGCTGCTGGTCGCTTGGATCGCGGCGCTCGCGGTGCTCGGCGTGGTCGTGCAGCGCAACCTGCACGTCGGCTCGGACCTGCGCAGCTTCATGCCGCCGGCGCAGACGCCGGACCAGAAGCTGCTCATGGAGCAGATCGGCGAGGGTCCGGGTTCGCGCCTGCTGCTGCTCGCGCTGTCGGGCAAGCCGGCCGGCGAACTCGCTACCGCGAGCCGCGCGATGGCCGACGCGTTGCGCGCCGACGAGCGCTTCACCCAGGTCGCCAACGGTGCGTTCGAGAGCGGCCTGCTCGACGACGCGCTGCTGCCGTACCGCTTCCTGCTGACGCCGTCATTCGACGACGCGCCGCTCGACCGCGACGTGCTCGCCGACGAACTCGCGCAGCGCCTCGAAGACCTCGGCTCGCCCGCCGCGACGCTGCTCAAGCCGCTGCTGCCGCGTGATCCGACCCTCGAGATCATGAAGCTTGCCGAGCACTGGTCGCCGCCGAAGCCGCCGCTCGTGCGCGAAGGCGTGTGGTTCTCGCCGGACGGCGAGGCTCTGCTGCTCGTGCAGACGCGTGCCGCGGGCTTCGACCCCGATGCGCAGGGCGCGGCGATCGAGGCTTTGCAGGCCTACGGTAGAGACCTTCCCGCGATGGCCGGTGCCGAGCTCGTCATCAGCGGGCCCGGCTATTTCGGTGTCGTCGTGAGCCGCACGACGAAGGGCGAGGCGCAGTGGCTCGGCCACCTCAGCACGATCGGCTTCGTGATCCTGCTGCTCGTGGCCTATCGCAGCATCGCCGTGCTCGGCCTCGCCGCGCTGCCGATCGTCTCGGGCGGACTCGCCGGCATCGCCGCGATCGCGCTCGCGTTCGACGCGGTGCACGGCATCACGCTCGCGTTCGGCTTCACCTTGCTCGGCGTCGCCCAGGAATACCCGATCCGCGTGCTGAGCCATCGCCGCGCCGGCGAAAGCGCGCTCGAAAGCGTGCGTGCGCTGTGGCCACTGCTGCTGACCGCGATCGCCTCGGCGTGCATCGCCTACCTCGCGTTCTTCGCCTCGGGCGTGGAAGGCCTGCAGCAGCTCGCGGTGTTCACGATCGTCGGCCTGCTCGTCGCGGGATGGAGCACGCGCCACCTGCTGCCGCGCGTGCTGCCCGAGCGCTTCCGCGACGCCGCCGACACACCGGGGCTCGAACGCGCGTGGCGCTTCCTCGACGGCCTGCCGCGCCCGCGCTGGCTGCCGCCGCTGCTGCTCGCGCTGTCGGCGGTGATGCTCACGACGGCGTCGACACCGT
Source organism: Dokdonella aquatica (assembly GCF_051987395.1). NCBI lineage: Bacteria > Pseudomonadati > Pseudomonadota > Gammaproteobacteria > Lysobacterales > Rhodanobacteraceae > Dokdonella > Dokdonella aquatica. The sequence continues at coordinate 1,438,919 of NZ_CP197094.1, forward strand.
TCTGGCAGAACAACCTCGCCGCGCTGACCCCGGTGCCCGCCGACCTGCTGCAGCGCGAAGGCCGCCTGCGCGCCGCGCTAGGCGCGCCCGACGTGCGCTACCTGCTCGTCGTGCAGGCGGCCGATGCCGATGGCGTGCTCGCGCTGTCCGAGCGCATCACGCCCGACGTCGACGCCCTCGTCGAACGCGGCGCGATCGACGGTGCCGAGCTGCCGAGCCGCTACCTGCCGAGCCTCGCGACGCAGCGCGAACGCCAGGCCGCGCTGCCCACGCGCGACGCCTTGTCGACGATGCTCGGCGAAGCGCTCGAAGGCGTGCCGTTCCGTGCCGGGTTGTTCGAACCGTTCCTCGACGACGTCGAACGCGCGCGCACGCTCGAGCTGCTCACGCCCGAGCGCTTCGCCTCGTCGCCGCTGGGCGCGCGCCTGCAGGCGATGCTCGTGCCGCACGACGGGCAATGGATCGGACTCGGCACGCTGATCGGCGTGCACGACGCGGCCGCGTTCGACGCGATCGCGCAGAAGACCGGTGGCGCGGTGCGCCTGCTCGACCTCAAGGGTGCCTCCGAGTCGCTCGTCGCGGCCTACCGCGAGCGTATCCTGCACGCGTTCGGCATCGCCGTCGTGCTGCTCGTCGCGACCGTGCTCGTGGCGTTCCGCGACGTGCGCCGCGCCTGGCACGTGCTCGCGCCGATGACGCTCGCGACGATCCTCGTGCTCGCCGTGCTGCGCGCCTGCGGCGTGTCGATGTCGCTGTTCCACCTCGTCGCGCTGACCCTCGCCGCCGGGCTCGGCCTGCACTACGCACTGTTCTTCGAACGCATCGCACCCGATGCGGCCGAGGCGCGCCGCACGCTGCACGCGACGCTCGTGTGCGTGGTCTCGGCCTTGCTCGTGTTCGCATTGCTCGCATGGTCGTCGCTGCCGGTGCTGCGCGCGATCGGCCTGACCGTGAGCCTCGGTGTCGGCTTCCATTTCTGCCTGTCGATCCTCATGGCGCGCGAGACGCGCGCCGGGGCGCCGGGTCCGCTCGACGGAAAAGGCCACGATGCTCGCCAAGGCTGACTGGGGTCACCTGATCCCGCACCAGGGCCTCATGTGCCTGCTCGACACGGTGGTCGACTGGCACGACGAGGCGATCCATGCGCGCAGCGCGTCGCACCGTCGCGCCGACAACCCGCTGCGCCGCGACGGCATGCTGCGCGCCGTGCACCTGTGCGAGTACGGTGCGCAGGCGATGGCCGTGCACGGTGCGCTGCTCGCGCGTGCGGCCGGGCAGGCCGCGTCGCCGGGCCTGCTCGTGTCCCTGCGCGGTGTCACGCTCGCGCGGGCACGCGTCGACGATCTCGACGGCGCGCTCGACGTGCACGCCGAGCGCCTGCTCGGCGGCGAGGCCGCGTGGCAGTACACGTTCCGCATCGTGCACGCCGGCGACGAGATCGCGAGCGGTCGTGCCGCGGTGATGCTGCGGCCGGCCGCGTAGCGGGGATCGACGAGCCTGCGGCAGGCGGTTCCGGCGTGAACGCTGATCAAGCTGGGGTCAGGTTCATTTGTCCCGAGCCGCGCATGATTCCTGCGCCTGCTCACCGGACAAATGAACCTGACCCCAGTTCCGACCGGCCTCGCGGGTACCTAGTACCTCACCGCGTGGCGGAAGCCCGCGCGCTCGAGGTGGTGTTCGGTCCAGCCGCCCGCGAGGCGGCGCCGCACCATGACGACGCCGGACTCCATGCCGACGATCTCGACGCGCATCGCCGGCTTGGTCGCGAAGTGCACGATGAAACGCTGGCCGACCTGCTTGCCGAGCTCGCGGTAGTCGCGGATCGCGCCGGCCATGGCTTCGTCGGGTTGAGGCGGTGCGAGGAACGGCTCGTCGGCAGCCGGTGCGGGCGCCGGCGCAGGCGTGCGCGCCGCGAGCGTCGCCAGCGAGGCACGCAAGGCCTCCGACCCGGATGGCATTGGCGTGCTGCCCACGGTCGATGCCGGCGGCGGCGTCGACACGTCCGCGACCGGGGTCGCGGCATCGACCGACGCCGGGGCTTCGCCGGTCTCGCGCTGCAGGCGTGCGAACGCGGTCAGTTCGTCGTCCTCGGGGAACGGACGCGCCGTGGTCTGGCGCAGCGGCATGCCGAGGTCGACGCCGTTGATCGTGAGCCGGCCGGCGAGGTACGGCAGGACATCACCCCAGGTCGGTTCGTCATCCTCGTCGAACGGCGGATCACCGTGGTATTCGACCGCGAACTCGATCGAGCCGCCGCCATTCGCGTACGTCGCATACGCCGACACGAAGCCGGCATCGGCGGCGAGGCCGGCCGACTGCAGCAGGCGCTGCACGGTGCGCACGTGGCGGTTCGCGAACACCTCGGGCGTGACGCCGTCCTCGCGTGCGCAGTAGGCGTTGCGCGCCTCGGCGAAGCCGTCGTCGCGCACGATCCAGGTATCGGACACGAGTTCGTCCTTGCCGGTCTCGTAGTAGCTCAGCAGCGGCAGGTTGTCGTGCACGTTGGCGACGCCCTTGTGCTCGATCGCGCCGATGCCGCGGCGCTCGACGCGCGTGGAGGTCTCGAAGCGACCGCTGGCACGCGACCACGTGCGTGTCATCGTGAGCGGTTCGAGCGGCAGGCCGAGCGCAGCGAACTCCTCCTCGAGCCACAGGTCGTGCTCGACGCAGCCCGAGGCCTCGAACGGCGCGAACGTGGCCGCACCGAACAGGTCGAGGTCGGGTGACAGCGGGAGTTCGAGATTGCCGCGGCCGCCCTCGAACACCATGGTCACGTTGTGGATGCGCTTGAGCCAGTTCGAGCGCTTGACCAGCGCGGTCGTGTATTCGACGAACGGGATCTCGACGCGCACGCTGTCGAAGCGGTAGGCGTGCTCGGTCATCCCGGAGACGGGTACAAGGGTCACGTCGCTCGCGGTCGCACCGCCGGCGAGGCGCGGCCACGCGGCGCGGTAGCTGATGTCCCAGCCCGGGTAGGCGTTCTCGAGCGAGCGCTTCACGATCTGGTTGGCGTTGAAGAACAGGTACACCGTGACCAGCACGACCAGACCGACCACGTAGGCGATGCGCTTGAACGACGCGCCGCCCTTGGCGGGCTTCACCGCTTTTCCTGCCATGGAATTTTCCCCTGCACCCCATTCCGCCTCGGCGCGATGCCGGGCGCGACCGTCGCATGCTAATCCCGCCCGGCGCCAGCGGGGCGGCAGCGCGTCACGAATGCAGTGTCACCAGCCAGCCTGGCGCAGGCGTTCCTCGGTGGCCGCGTCCGCGGGGCGCGCGACGAGACCACCGGTCGGCGCCAGCGTGACCGTGTAACGGCCACCGTCGACGAGCGGCAGGTAGGCCGCGCTGCCGTAGTCGGCGTCGATCCACCCGAGCCACTCGGGGAAGCGCCGACGCAGGTCGAGCACGTCGACCGGATTGTCGTCGGCGAGCGCGACCGCGCTGCGCGGCTGCGAGGTTTCCATCGCCGTGTCGGCGTAACGGCCGTTGAGGCGATCGAGGCGGTAGACGGTCGGCGCACCGAGCACGACGGCCTGCGGCGTCCACTTCACGACGCGCGCATCGAGCTGCCACTGGTCGCCGTGCAGGTCGGTGGTGCGGCGCGTGCCGTCGGGATACTCGATGCGTACGGCGAAATGGCGCTCGCCGAGCTGGCGCGCATCGAGCATCGCGATCGGCGTCTCGGTGGTCAGTCGGCGGTAGCCGAGCAGCGCACTGCCCGCGAACGCACCGAGCAGCGCGAGCAGCACGAACACGAGGCTCCACAGGCCGCTGTGGCAGGCGGCGAAACGCCGACGCCCACGCCAGCGACGCCGCGCGCCGAACGCGTTGGCCAGCGCGAACAGCGCGCAGAACCCCGCGAACACGTAGAAGGCGATGAGGAACGGCGTCAACGGCATGCGTCGAGCATACCGCCGCGCGGCGCGCGTGCGGACGCGCTGGCTATACTAAGGTCAGCACCCGCTCATCCTCGGACCGACGCATGCCCCGTCTCGCCCGCCTGACCTGCCTGATCGCGCTGTGCGCGGCGATCGCCGCCTGCGGCAACAAGGGCGACCTCGTGAAGCCGAATACGGGTCCCGTACCTGCGCCGGCCCCCGCGGGTTCCTGAGCACGCACGATGACGCTCGTGTTCACCAAGATGCACGGGATCGGCAACGATTTCGTCGTCGTCGACTGCCGTGATGCCCCGCTCGCGCTCGGCACCGAGGCGATCCGCCGCCTCGGCGACCGCCATCTCGGCGTCGGCTTCGACCAGCTGCTCACGATCGAGCCCGCGCGCGATCCGGACTGCGCCTACGCTTACGGCATCTGGAACACCGACGGCACGCGCTCGGGCCAGTGCGGCAACGGCGCACGCTGTGTCGCCGCGTGGCTCGCGCGCGCGGGTCTGCTCGGCGAGGGCCTCGTGCGCCTGGAGAGTCCCTCGGGGCCGGTCGGCGTCGAGATCCTCGCCGGCGGCCATGTGCGCGTCGACATGGGCGAGCCGCGCTTCGCACCGCCCGCGCTGCCGCTCGATGTCGCGCACGAAGAGGATCGCTACACGATCGACGTGGTCGGCCGTCCGCTCGAGATCGGCGCCGTGTCGATGGGCAACCCGCACGCGGTGATCGAGGTCGACGAGATCGCGACCGCACCGGTCGGCGTGCTCGGTCCGCAGGTCGAACACGCGGCGGCGTTCCCGCGCGGCTGCAATGTCGGCTTCGCACAGCGCGTCGCGCGTGACGCGATCATGCTGCGCGTGTGGGAGCGCGGCGTCGGCGAAACCCTGGCCTGCGGCAGTGGCGCCTGCGCCGCGGTCGCGGTGCTGCACCGTCGCGGCCTCGTCGACGACGAGGTGCGCGTCACGCTGCCCGGTGGCAGCCTCGACATCCGCTGGCCCGGCGCCGGCCATCCGCTGTGGATGACCGGTCCGGCCGCTTTCGTCTTCGAAGGAACCTGGCATGAGTGAGCTGAGCGTGAAGGAAGGCCTCAACGCGATGGACGTGGCGAGCTACCTGCGCCGCCACCCGGATTTCCTCAAGGAGTTCCCGGACCTCGCGATCAACCTGCACGTGCCGCGCGAGCAGGGCCCGGCGGCGTCGCTGGCGAGCTACCAGCTCGAGGTGCTGCGCGACAAGAACACCGAGCTGTCGCGGCGCCTGCGCGAGCTCATCGACATCGCGCACGAGAACGAGCAGCTCATGGTGCGCGTGCACACGCTCACCCTCGCGCTCATGCGCGCGACCAGCCTGCCCGACACGGTCACGCGCGTCGTCGCGAGCCTGACCGAGGATTTCGCGACCGACCTCGTGCGCATCGTGCTGTTCCGCACCGATCCGGCGCTGCCCGCCGCCGACTGGCTGCTCGTGGAGACCGGCGGAGCGGCCTCGCTTCCCGCCTTCGCCGAGTTCCTCAAGCGCGGCGAGCCACTGTGCGGGCGCCTGCAGCAGGACAAGCTCGATGCGCTGTTCGGCGCACGCGCGGACGAGGTACGTTCGGCCGTGCTGCTGTCGATCGGCGACATCGGCATGCTCGCGATCGGCAGCCTCGACGCGAACCGTTTCCATCCCGGCATGGGCACGGTGTTCCTGCGTCTCATCGCCGAAGCCGTGTCGACGGCCGTCGACCGCTACACGCGCGGCTGAGCACGATGCCGGCATGACGGCGATGCAGGGCGACGTCGACCGTTTCCTCGGCTGGCTGCGCGTCGAGCGTCGCTATGCGCCGTCGACGGTCGACAACTACGCACGCGGCCTCGCGCGCCTGTCGGCGCTCGCCGAGTCGCTCGGCCTGACGCGCTGGATCGACGTGCGCACCGCGCAGCTGCAGAGCCATGCCGCGCAGCTGCATCGCGGCGGCCTGTCGCCGGCCAGCCTCGCGCTCTACCTGTCGACCTGCCGCAGCTTCTTCCGCTTCCTCGCGCGCGACGGCGAGCTCAAGCTCAATCCCGCCACCGGCATTCGCACGCCGAAGGTGCGTCGCAAGCTGCCGCAGGTGCTCGATGCCGACGAGATGGGTGCGCTGCTCGAGTTCCCGACCGACGATCCCGAAGCCGTGCACGACCGCGCGATGCTCGAGCTGCTGTACTCGAGCGGCCTGCGTGTCGCCGAGATCGTCAGCGTGCGCTGGCGTGATCTCGACGCCGGCGAGGGCATGCTGCGCGTCACCGGCAAGGGCTCCAAGACGCGCATCGTGCCAGTCGGCGGGCAGGCGCTCGCCGCGCTCGCGGCGCTGCGCGAACAGGAGCACCCGCACGACGATGCACTGATCCTGCGCGGTCGCGGCGGTCGACCGCTCAGCACCAACGGCGTGCGCACGCGACTCAAGCAGCGCGCCCGCGAGCAAGGCGTGTGGAAGCGCGTCTACCCGCACCTCATGCGCCATTCCTGCGCGAGCCACCTGCTCGAGTCCTCGGGCGACCTGCGCGCCGTGCAGGAACTGCTCGGCCACGCCGACATCGGCACGACGCAGATCTACACGCACCTCGACTTCCAGCACCTCGCACGCGTCTACGACGCGGCGCACCCACGCGCGAAGCGGCGCGGCGAGTCGGGTAGCGAATGACCGGAGCACGAGCCAGGCGCTAGACGATCACACCCGCTCTTCTGTCGCGCGATCAGGTCGGGCGTGAAGCGGGACGCATCGCGTGTCCTTCATCGAATCAGCGATCCATCCCACTGTAGAAGACGAAGTCTTCGGTAGAGACGACGATGGCGCCGGAACCGTCGAAACTTCCGGCGTCACGCGCGTAAGGGATGCCGACGATCCACGTCGCTCCACGACCGGCGAGCGCCGCACCGAATGCCCAACCCGTCGTGTCCTGGCCTCCGAGCGTCACGCCTGCTTCCGTGATGACACCGTCCGGTTCGAGACGGTATGTGTACAACGCGCCTCCGGCACCGTCGAAGTCAGCAGTCGCGCCGACCCAGAGAAGATCCTTCGCGAGTGCGACCGACCTGCCGAACCCCGCTCTTCTGCCTTCGTCGGGTGAAGAAATCACCCGGCGCAGGAACCAGAACTCGCCGACCTTCTGATAGACCCAGACCTGTCCCGGTCGCGAAGCCGCGGCGTCACCCGGCGCTCCTATCGCGACCCAGTCTCCTTGCAGCGCGAGAGACTCCGCGTACGTCACCGACGTCGGACTCGTCGCCGTGAACGTAGCCGTGTGCACCTGCGCACCTATGAATCCCGCGGTGTACAGATAGGCCGTACGACTTCCCGGGGCGCCGACGAGGATGCGGGTTGCGTCGCTCGCCATGCTGTAACCGAATGTCATTCCGGAGACGGGCTGCGGCGCCGACAATGGCGGGCCGATTCCGTCGAAGCTCGCGACGATGCCGCAGTCGACGCCGACACTGCAGTCTGCCGTGGGAGCGGCTGTCCACATGGTGCTCCGCGTGCGCGCGACAGCGTATCCCCACACCGCATCGGCCGGACTCGTGACGGGAAAGTCCACTCGCTGGATGTGTGCGCTCTCCACGGAGACCATGTAGGCCGCACCCCTTGGTTCACCAGGTGCGCCGATGGCGACGTGCCCCGCATCGTTGGCGGACAAGGCTTCACCAAACCGCCCGTTCGCTTCCGCACGTGGCGAGATCATCCTTCGATCCAGTACCCATCCGGAACCATGGCGTACGTACTGGTAGACGATACCCGTGCTCCATAGGTCGGCATGGGTCGCACATGGATCCACGATCCAGAGCCAGCGGCCAGCGAGTTCGACGCGCGTTCCAAAGCATCCGATGCCGTCTTCCGGAGGCTTGTCGATACGGATAGGTGACGATCCGCCGTGAGCCATCATCGAGGCCGCGAGAAGGCCCGGTTTCAATGCCCAGCCGAGCGCACGAAGAATCGAGACGTGCCTGTCCATGATCGCTCCCCTGTGCCCCTGCACATCGATCGTCAGCAGTATCGGTCAAGGCGGTACCGAAGTTCGACCCTCGTCCCGTGTCCGTCGACTAAGGGCCGTCGAGTCTTGGCAGGCTCGTCGGCCAACGCGAGCCGCTAGCGCGCCATGCAGCACACTCAATTGCCGTATCGTTGCGGCGATGCCCCGTCGAGCCTGCATGTGATCGGCTCGACGGGGCCCCTCCGTCAGGACAACGTCCTCACCACACGTACTTCACGCGCGCGTAGAACGTCGCGTTCGACGGTTCGCGGTACTCGGTGCGCGCGCCCGGCGTGCCGTTCGCGGCCACGTTCGTGATGCTGCGGCGGTCCTTCGTCGCGAGCAGGTTGAGCGCACTCAGCGACACGCTCGTGCGCTCGCCGAGCTGCGTGCGTGCGGACAGGTCCAGGCGCGTCTGCGCGGCGAACGCGGTGCGCGTGACCACGCCGTCGACGTCGGCGAAGGCCTGGTCGTAGGCGAACACGCGGTTGGCGTTGACGCCGAACGTCGTGCGCAGCGGTGCGGCGAACCAGTCGAGGCCGAGGTTGGCGACGAGGTCGGGTTGCTGGTCGAAGCGGCGCGTGTCGTTGCCGCCGTCGACGCGCAGGCTCGTGTGCACGCGGGTCGCGTTGGCCCACAGCACGAGATCGGGCAGGCCCGCGAACGTGAGCGGCAGGCGGCCTTCGACTTCGGCGCCGTAGAGCTTGCCGGTGCCGACGTTCTCGGGCTTCGCGAGCCAGCGGCCGTCGACGAGGCGCGCGTAGTCCTCGATCTTGTCCTCGATGCGGCGCGAGAACAGGTTGGCCGAGACGAGGCCACGGCGGTCGTCGAGGTAGCCGTCGATGCCGAGATCGAGACCCCAGGCGCGCTCCGGGCGCGTGTCGGGATTGCCGGCCGTGTCGGGGCTGGACAGCGTGCCCGATTCCTCGCTGATCGTCGGCGTGAGGTCGCGCAGGTCGGGGCGTCGCAGCGTGCGCGCGAGGCCGGCGCGCAAGTCGACCGCGTCGTTCAGGGCGTGGCGCAGCTGCAGCGTGGGCGTGACGTCGGTCGAGGTGACCGTGCCGCGTTCGCTTTCGTGGCTAGTCGTGCGCGTGCGGCTGCGTTCGACGCGCGCGCCGGCGGTCAGCAGCGTGGACGGCGACAGCGTGATGCCGTCGGCGATCCACGCGTGCGCGACCGTCTCGCCGACCGCGTAGATGCGGCCGTAGTCGGGCGTCTGCGGCGCGCCGTTGCGCAGGCGCGATTCGTCCTCGTCGCGCGTCGCGTCGCTGAAGCCGACACCGGCATCGAACGCGTGCGCACCTCGCGTCCATGCGAACGCCGCGCCGGCGTTCCACTGGTCGAGGTCGACATCGGAGAAGCGCTGCTCGGTGCGGTTCTGCACGCCGGCCGCATTGAAACGCTGGGAGTCGCGCGTGGTGTCCTCGCGCGCGTCGCTGGTCTCGTAGTACAGCGTCGCGTTGCCGCCCGCGGCGAGGTCGTGCTGCCACTCGACGCGGCTGCCATAGGTCTCGCGCACGCGGCGGCGCAGTTCGTTCGTGGTCTGGTTGACCGTCCCCGCGGCGGTCAGCACGCGGTCGCTCTGGTCGCGGCGTTCGCGGGTCTTGTACAGCGACGGCGTGACGACGAGGCGGTCGCGCGCACCGAGCGCGAAGTCCAGGCGCGTCGTCAGCGTATGTTCCTCGAACGTGCGCTTCTGGTCCTGGTCGCTGCCGCCGTTGAATGCGCCGGCGGGCGTGTAAGCGAACGAGCGCGAGCCTTCCTCGAGCAGTCGGCGCTGCGCGTCGACGGCCGCGAACGCACGCAGGATGCCGTGCTCGCCGCCGTACCAGAGGGCCGCGTCGCCCGTGTCGCCGTTGCCCTCGACATGGCCGGCGCCGAGGCTCACGCCACCCGACGGTTCGGCATAGTGGCGCTTGGTGATGATGTTGATCGTGCCGGCGATGCCGGCCGCAGGCTGGCCGGCGAGCGGACTGCGCACGATCTCGATGCGCTCGATCATCGCGGCGGGCAGGCGATCGACCTCCATGTTGCGGCTCGAGTTGCCGTCGAGGAACGGACGACCGTCGAGCAGCACCTGCGTGTACTCGCCGCCGATCGCACGCAGGCGTGCATCGCGCGAGCGGTTGACGCCCGGGAAGGTGACGCCGGGCAGGCGGCGGATCGCGTCGCCGACGCTGAGGTCGTTGAACTGGTTGAGCTGCTCGCCGTCGATGACGACGCGGGCATTCGGCGCCTCGTGGCGGTCGGCGAGCGCTTCGCGCACGGACGGGTCGATGAGGTCGCCGCGCACGACGACGGCATCGAGCTCGGTGTTCGCTTCGGCGATGGCGGACGCCCACGCAGGCGCGAGCAGGCCGGCCAGGATGGCCGACGTCAGGAGAGTCCTGGACATGGTGTTCTCGGATGGTGGAGCGCGGGCGACGGCGGCGCTCGTGGCGTGACGGTGGCTCGATAAACGAGAATGATTCTCGTTATGTAATCTTAACGAAACACGTGCGTGTCGTCACGCTTTCGGGGCTGAGACGCTGCTCAGTCCCGGCAGAACCCTTCCGAACCCGGCGTGATCACGAGGCAATCGCGCTTGTCGGCCAGCCATTTCATGCCGGTGCCGGCCCCGTCGGTGGCGCGGATCGCCTGCTCGGCGCCGTCGCGATCGAAGCGCAGGTGGTCGCCGGCGGTGCGACCGTCGTAGGCCTTCGGACCGTCGAGGTCCTGCACGGTCACGCGATAACCGGCCGCAGCCGAGCCCTCGACGAGCAGGAACGTGCCTTCGGGACCGGTCCAGCGTCCGACCCAGGCATCGGTCTTCGGCGCACCACGCGTCTCGGGCGGCGGCGTCGCGGCCGCTTCGGGGGATGCAGGCGCGGCAGCGGGTGGCTCGTCGCGCGTGCAGGCCGCGAGCGACGCGACGACGGCGAGGACCGGGGCGATTCGGACGAGGCGGTGCATGGCGGACTCCCGTGCTGGATGCCGGCGCACGGTAGCGCCCGCGGCCTGAAGCGCCGGCCACCGGATGCGCTCGGCGAGCCGCTTGGAAACGCCGGCCCGGCCCCCACGTCCAACGTTCCCGTTTTGCCGGAATCCCGCATGGAATCGTTCCACGCCACGACCATCGTCTCGGTGCGCCGTGAAGGCCGCGTCGTCATCGGCGGCGACGGCCAGGTCACGCTCGGCCACACGATCATGAAGGCGAACGCGCGCAAGCTGCGCCGCCTCGGCGCCAAGGGCGACGTGCTCGCGGGCTTCGCGGGTGCCACGGCCGACGCGTTCACGCTGTTCGAGCTGTTCGAACAGAAGCTCGAGCGCTTCAGCGGCAACCTCACGCGCGCCGCGGTCGAGATGGCCAAGGACTGGCGTACCGATCGCCGCCTCGGCCGCCTCGAGGCGATGCTCGCCGTGGCCGACAAGGATGTGTCGTTGCTGATCTCGGGCAACGGCGACGTCGTCGAGCCCGAGAACGGCCTCATCGCGATCGGCTCGGGCGGTCCCTACGCGCAGTCCGCGGCGCGTGCGCTGCTCGAAAACACCGACCTCGATGCGCGCACGATCGTCGAGCGCTCGCTCAAGATCGCCGGCGACGTCTGCATCTACACGAACCACAACGTCACGATCGAGGAACTCGCCGCCTGAGGCGATGCGCGGCGCAGACGCCGCGCCGTTCCCGTTCCGCGCGGCCCGTGCGCCGCGCTCCCCCTTCCTGGATACGGCACACCCGCATGTCCGACATGACTCCCCGCGAGATCGTCCACGAACTCGACCGCTACATCATCGGCCAGCACGCCGCCAAGCGCGCGGTCGCGATCGCGCTGCGCAACCGCTGGCGGCGCATGCAGCTCGAGCCTTCGCTGCGCCACGAGGTCACGCCGAAGAACATCCTCATGATCGGCCCGACCGGCGTCGGCAAGACCGAGATCGCGCGCCGCCTCGCCGCGCTCGCGAATGCGCCGTTCATCAAGGTCGAGGCGACCAAGTTCACCGAGGTCGGCTACGTCGGCAAGGATGTCGAGCAGATCGTGCGCGACCTCGCCGAAGCCGCGTTCAAGATGGCACGCGAGCAGGCCAAGTCGCGCGTGCGCACGCAGGCCGAGGACCGTGCCGAGGACCGCATCCTCGACGCGCTGCTGCCGCGCCGCCAGACCGTCGGTTTCGCCAACGAGCCGGCGACGCCCGATGCGCGCGACACCGACACGCGCCAGAAACTCGCGCGCCAGTACCGCGAGGGCAAGCTCGACGAGCGCGAGATCGAGGTCGACCTCGCCATGAACCTCGGCGGCGTCGAGATCATGGCGCCGCCGGGCATGGAGGAGATGACGAGCCAGCTGCGCGGCATGTTCCAGTCGCTGTCGGGCCAGCGCACGCAGAAGCGCAAGCTCACGATCGCGCAGGCGCGCCCGCTGCTCGTCGAGGAAGAGGCAGGCAAGCTCGTCAACGACGAGGAGATCAAGCAGCAGGCGATCGACAACTGCGAGCAGAACGGCATCGTCTTCATCGACGAGATCGACAAGGTCGCGCAGCGCGGCGAGTTCAACGGCGCCGGCGTGAGCCGCGAAGGCGTGCAGCGCGACCTGCTGCCGCTCGTCGAGGGATCGGCGGTGTCGACCAAGCACGGCGTCGTGCGCACCGACCACATCCTGTTCATCGCCTCGGGCGCGTTCTCGCTGGCCAAGCCCTCGGACCTGATTCCGGAGCTGCAGGGCCGCTTCCCGATCCGCGTCGAGCTGTCGGCGCTGTCGGCCGAGGATTTCCGCCGCATCCTCGGCGAGCCGCGGCACGCACTGACCAAGCAGTACGCGGCGCTGCTCGGCACCGAGGGCGTCTCGCTGACGTTCACCGACGACGGCATCCACCGCCTCGCCGAGATTGCGTTCCAGGTCAACGAGCGCACCGAGAACATCGGCGCGCGGCGCCTGCACACGGTGCTCGAGCGCCTGCTCGACGAGATCTCGTTCGAGGCCTCCGACCACGCCGGCAGCGCCGTGACGGTCGATGCGGCCTACGTCGACGCCCACCTCGGCACCCTCGTCAAGGACGAGGACCTGTCGCGCTACATCCTGTGATGACCGCCCGGCGCGGCAACGCGCCGGAGGCCCGAAGTTGCATGAACCCCCCAATCGTCCGACCATAGCGCCATGAGTACCGTCGTTCCGTTCAAATCCCGTGGCGTACGCGCCGTCCTGCGTGAAGCGCACGAGCAGCACATCCCGATGCGTTTCGCGCGCGAGCGCATCCAGCCCGGCTGGATCCACGGCTTCGTCGTGGGGCTGTCGCGCGAGTACTGCCTGATTGCCGAAGTCGGCGACGCGATGCGTTACGACGGCTTCGTCGTGCTCGCGATCTCCGACCTCAGCCAGATCGAGGAAGACCCGTCGCGCGAGTTCGTCGAGAAGGCGCTCGCGCTGCGCGGCGAGCCGCTCGTCGTGCCGCCGGACTTCCGCCTCGACGACTGGGGCACGATCGCGCAGTCGGCGATGCGCCTCGCGCCGATCATCTCGGTCAACGTGGTCGAGGACGACGCAGGCGAGATCAGCTACATCGGCCAGCTCACCGAGCTCGAGTCGGACGGCCTGATCCTGCGCGAGGTCGATCCGAACGCGCACTGGTACGCCGACACCGGCGACTACGGCTTCGACGAGATCGCCTCGATCGGCTTCGGCACGGGCTACCTCGACGCGCTGTGGCAGGTCGCCGGCACGCCGGCCGATCCGCTCAAGCCGCGCGCGCCGGTTTCCGACTCGCTGCACTGAGGCCTCGCGCCGGAGCCTCCGGCGCGCCCCTTCCGAGCGCCGTGCACGGCGCGTCCGGAGTCCGCATGGCCACCCCCACCGAGATCACCCTGCACCGCGCCTCGCACGTGCTCGAGGTCGCGTTCGACGACGGCCTGCGTTTCCGCCTGCCGGCCGAATACCTGCGCGTGCACTCGCCGAGTGCCGAGGTGCAGGGCCACGGCCCGGGCCAGAAGGTGCTCGTGTCCGGCAAGCGCGAGGTCGCGATCGACGCGATCTCGCCGGTCGGCAACTACGCCGTGCTACTGCGTTTCAGCGACGGCCACGCGACCGGCATCTTCTCGTGGGAGGTCCTGCACGAACTCGGCCGCAACCACGCGCGCAACTGGGATACCTACGTCGCCGCGCTCGAGGCGGCGGGGCGGTCGCGGGAGAGGTGAGGCAAGATGCGATGACACCGTGCATCTCGCCGGTAGCACACTGCACTCGCTGACCTCTTCTACCGTCATTCCGGCGAAAGCCCACTGCTGACCGGGGAAAATCCGCACACTACGTCGCGCCGTCAGCCGGACTGTCGCTTGGTGTTTCCCGCCGTTCGGTGTCGCGCGACCGAACAGGCTCGACGCGTCCTCCCGCCGTGGCGTCGCGCTTGAGCCCCTCGCCCTCCGGGAGAGGGGTTGGGGAGAGGGTGCGGGATCGAGACCACGTCGGATCATCGTCGCGATCCCGGACCCTCATTCGGCCCTGCGGGCCACCTTCTCCCGGAGGGAGAAGGGAAAGAACGCGCGATGCCGCGTTGCCGCGAAACAAGTAGGCATCCCGGCGCTCATCGCAGGAGGCCGGGCGCTGGAACGCTTTCCAGCCTTCGCTTCCAACTTTCCTCGGACAGCAGTGGGCTTTCGCCGGAATGACGGTACAAGAGTGTGATGGGTGACCGCGGAAAGTGACGGACCAGAGCAATGCGAAGACACCGGTCACGTCGCAACGAAACGCACACCACCACCTGCGCCGCGACCTGTGCGCCTCACCACCCTCCGCCACCGCCTCCACCACCGCCACCACCCGATGAACCACCGCCGGAACTGCCGGACGACGAGCCGCCGCCGCTGCTGCCCGACGACGAGCCAGGCGGCATCGACGACGAGCTGATCGCGGTGCTCAGCGACTGTCCGAGCGAGCTTCCGAAGCTCGACGGCGAGAAGCCTTCGTCACCCCGGCGGCCGTGGTACCAGGCCAGGCTCGTCGCGGCCGCTGCCGCCGCGGCGGGTCCGACCGCATCGACGAGGCGATCGCCCCAGGTCTTCTCGACCTCGAGCGCCATCGCGTAGGCGAACAGGCGCTGGTACTCGGCGACGTCCATCGGCGGTGCCTGTACGCGTGCGAGGTCGTCGCGCTCGGCGACGCCGAGGTAGAGCCGCAGGCCCTCGATGCGGTCCAGCAGCGCACGACCCGGCACGGTCGTGGCCGGCATCCAGTACGAGAACGGCACCTGCACGAGTGCGAGCGCGGCGACCAGCAGCGCGAACACGAGGCTGGCTGAGTGCGCGAGCACGGCACCGATGCCGATCGTGACGAGCGCGACGAGCACCGCGCCGAAGAAGCGCCCGCCCGCATCGACACCGTCACGGCGCGCCTGCAGCGCGCTGCCGAGCAGGCCGCCCGCGAACATCGCGAAGAAGAACACGCCGATCGTGCCGAACACGGCGGGTCCGGTCGGCGTCTCGCGGTCGGCGAGCAGGGCGACCGCGCCGACGACGATCGCGAACACCGCACCGAAACAGCCGATCGCGGTGTTGCGCCGGAAATTGGCCTTCGCGTAGGTGTCCTCGAGATGCTTGGCGTGCGCCTTGTGCGCGGCACCGATGACCTCGTGGTTCACGTCGTCGAAGCGCAGTTTCGGACGCGTGCCGAGCAGCGCGTCGTAGAGCACGCGCGCCGCGTCGGGCACGTCGGATGCACCGCCGACCGTGCGCTCGATCGTGTAGGTCTTGTTCTTCTCGTGGATGCGCAGCGCGTTGCGCACGCCGAGCTCGACGAGATCGGCGGCGAACCCGCGATGGTCGTGGTGACGACGCCAGATGAAGCGCACGGCCGCGGGCGACAGGCCCGGCGGTGGATCGTATTGCGGGATGATCACGCCGGCCGCGGGATCGCGTCCGACACGCCACCACTGCAGCACGAGGAAGGTCGCGAGCACGAGCAGGCCGATCGCGGCGATGCCTTCGCGGCGGTTGTCCTCGACGAACCAGGCGAGGCGCTGGCGCGCGCCGGGTGCGGCGACGACACCCTTCGGGAACGTCACGACCAGCGTGAGGCCTTCCTGCGGCGCGAGCGGCACGGTCGCGGCGATGCGTGCGACGGCCTTGCCGTCGACGTGGGCGGCGACGTCGCGTGCGGTCGAGCCCTGCGGACCCGTGTAGCCTTCGATCGCGACATCCGCGGCGGCGATGCCGTCGGGCAGCGTGACGCTGGCCTGCGCGTGATCGATCGCGAACGCCCAGCCGTTGCCGGTGACGTTCCAGTACAGCTCGTCGTGGTCGTCGAAATAGCCGAGCTGGCGCGTCGTGCGGTAGTGCAGCGTGTAGCGGTACTCGCCCGGCTCGAGCTCGGTGTAGGTGTCGCCGAGGTAGACGCGCACACCGTTGGACAGGCGCTCCTGGTGCCAGCTCTCGGGCTCGCCGTCACGCGAGGCTTCGAGGAACTCGAAGCCGACGCGCACGCGGCGACCGTTGCGATCCTGGTAGTCGGTCGGGAAGTCGCGGAAGATGCCGCGCCGGATGTCGTGCCCTTCGGCGCGCACGTGGATCGTCTCGGTGACCGTCATCGAGGTGTCGGCCGCGACGACGATGTCGCTCCAGAAATCGAGGATGCGCTCGTCGGCGTGCGCGCGTGGCGCGACCGTGAGCAACACGAGGCAGGCGAGGGCGGCGAGCACGCGCATCATCGCGGTGCCTCCTGCTGCGCGCCGGCCTCGAAGAACTCGGCCGGCCGGAAACCCGCGAGGCGCGCGACGACGATGTCGGGGAACTGCTCGATGCGCGTGTTGAGCTGGCGCACGGCGCCGTTGTAGAAGCGCCGCGCGTACTGCAGGTGGTCCTCGATCGCGACGAGGTCGCGCTGCAGCTGCAGGAAGGTGTCGCTGGCCTTGAGCTCGGGATAGCGCTCCTGCAGCGCGAGCAGGCGCTCGATCTGGCCGGCGAGCTCGTCCTCGAGGCGGGCGCGCTCGGGCAGCGCGGCCGCCGCGTCGATGCGCGTGCGCAGCTCGGCGACCAAGGTCAGCGTCGTGCGCTCGTGGTCGGCGTAGGCCTTCACGGTGCTCACGAGCTGTGGCGTGAGGTCGTGCCGGCGCGTCAGCTGCACGTCGATGTCGGCCCAGGCCGCGCGCACCTGGTTGCGGTCGGCGACGAGGCGGTTGAACAGCAGCACGCCGACCACGAACGGCGCGACGAACACCACGATCGCGAGCATCAGCAGCATGGAAGTCCCTACGGCGTCGGCGTCTCCGGCGCGGGCGGCGCCTTGAGGTGGCGGTCGAGGAAGGCCTCGATCGCGTGGTAGACGTGCTTGCGCATCGCCGGCGTCGACAAGCCGTGCTTGCCGCCCGGATACGTCATGAGGTCGAACGCGACGCCGCGGTCCTGCAGCGCGGCCATGAGCTTGGTCGAGTTCGTGAACAGCACGTTGTCGTCGGCCATGCCGTGCACGAGCAGCATCGGCGCGTTGAAGCCGTCGAGCCACGCGAACGGTGCACTGCGGATGTAGCCGGCGCGGTTCGCATCGGGCTTGCCGAGGTAGCGCTCGGTGTAGTGCGTGTCGTAGAGCGCCCAGTCGGTGACCGGCGCGACCGACACGCCGGCCGCGATCGCGCCGCCCGAGCGTGCGAGCAGCATCGTCGTGAGGTAGCCGCCGTAGCTCCAGCCGAACACGCCGACGCGCTGCGCATCGACCCACGGCTGCTGGCCGAGCCAGCGGATGCCGGCGAGCTGGTCCTCGACCTCGACCGCGCCGAGCTCGTGGTGGATCGCATCGGAGAAGCGCCGGCCGCGACGCGACATGCCGCGATTGTCGAGCGTGAAGACGACGTAGCCCTGCTGCGCGAGGTATTCGCAGAAGCGCACCTGCTGCGCTCCGTGCGCCGAGGCCGGATCGCCCCAGGCGCGCACCACCTTCTGCACGCCGGGACCGCCGTAGTAGAAGCTGAAGACCGGATAGCGCTTGGACGGATCGAAGTTCTTCGGCTTGAACAGGCGGTAGTGCAGGGTCTGGCCGTCACTCGCCTCCAGCGTGCCGAACTCGGGCACGATGCGCGACCCGCGGAAGCGCCACGACGGATGGGTCTGGTCGTACGGGTTCTCCTCGATCCACGCGAGGCGGTCGCCGTCGGCATCGCGCAGGCTCACCTGCGGCGGCGTCGACGGGTTCGAGAACGTGTCGATGTACAGCTGGCCGTTGGCGGAAAACTCGGTCGCGTGCCAGCCGTCGCCGCGCGTGATGCGGCGCGGCGTGTTGAACGTGCTGCCGTCGAGTGACACCGCATAGAGCTGGCGGTCGGGCACGAAATCGCGGTTGGATTCGAGGAATACGCTGCCGGTCTTCTCGTCGACGCCGGCGAGGCGGTCGACGTTCCACTCGCCGCCCGTGAGCGCGTGACGCAGCTTGCCGTCGACCCCGTACAGGTAGAGATGGTGGAAGCCGCTGCGGTCGCTGCCCCAGATGAAGCGCTTGCCGTCGGCGAGGAAGTGCAGGTCGTCGTTGAGTTCGACCCAGGTGTCGCGCGTCTCGGTGAGCAGGCGCTTCACCTCGAGCGAGGCGACGTCGACCAGCTCGAGGTCGAGGCGGCGCTGGTCGCGCTGCTGCAGCTGGTAGGTCAGGCGGCGCGCATCGGGCAGCCAGTCGACACGGGCGAGGTAGATGTCGGGGTTCTGGCCGAGGTCGATCCAGCGCGTGTCGCCGCCCTGCGGCACGACGAGGCCGAGCCTCACCTTCACGTTCGGATCGCCCGCGGCGGGATAACGCTGTTCGATCACGTCGGTGCGGTCGGCATAGACCTCGAAGCGCTTGACGACCGGCACGTCGGCCTCGTCGTAACGCTGGAACGCGATCGCCGAATCGTCGGGCGCCCACCAGTAGCCGCTCGTGCGGCCCATCTCTTCCTGCGCGACGAATTCGGCTTCGCCGTTGTGCACGGTGCCGCCGCCGTCGTGAGTGAGCCGGCGTGGCGCGCCACCCGCGAGGTCGATGACCCAGAGGTCCTGGTCGCGCACGTACGAGACGAAGCCGCCCTTCGGCGAGATGCGCGGATCGACCACCGCGCCGCCCGTGTCGAGCGCACGCACGGGCCTGGCCTCGCCGGGTTCGTACAGGTAGAGCTTCTCGCCGAGCGGGAACAGCAGGCGCTTGCCGTCGGGCGACCACTGGTAATCGACGATGCCGCTGTAGCCAGCCGTGCGCGCGCGCTCGCGGCGCGCCTCTTCCTCGGCCGACAGTTTCTCGCCGCCGGGCTGCAGCTTGTCCGCGTCGACGAGACGGCGCAGCTCGCCGTCGGCCACGTGGTATTCCCACAGGTCGAAGCGGTTGCGGTCGTCGGGGCGCGGGCGCAGCAGCGTGACCCGCGTGCCGTCGGGCGACAGCTTGAGGCCACGCGGCGCGGCACCGTCGAGGTTGCCGCCGTCGAAGATGCGGTCGATCGTGAGGGGTTCGGCCATGAGCGGAAACGACACCGTCATCGCGACGGCGACCATGAACAGACGCATTCGATTCTCCCTACCTTCGGGCATTATCGCTCCTGCGGCCACGCGCGGGAACCGCGAGGGTTCCCGGGTTGCGCGGGGGGCCGCGATCGGCGACGGAGGGGATCGCATGCGGCGGGTATGGAAGATCACGGGCGTGCTCGCCCTGCTGGCCGGTTGCGCCTCGTCGCCACCGCCGCGTACCGAGCGCGCCGACACGCAGAAGGCGCGTCCGTTCATCGAGCGCAGTGCGATCGACGTGCCGCGCAGCGTTCCCGGCGCGACGCTCGTCAATGTGGTGCGCGAGGAGAACGTCGGCCTCGGCGTCGATGCGATCTACCGAATCGACGGCTGGCGCGATGCCTCGCTGGACCTGTTCGTGTTCCCGGCCGGCAACCTGCCGCCCGACGCCGGCGTGCGCCGCGCGCAGGAGGATTTCATCGCCTCGCTGCACGCGGCTCGCCAGGCCGACACGTTCTCGGCACTCGTGATCGACGCGCAGCAGCCGTTCGAACTCGATCCGGCCACGCCGGTCACGCGCAGCGCGCACAAGACGCTGATCAGCCTGAGCAAGGGCGACACGCCGCTTGCCTCGCGTGCCTGGGTCACTTACCGCCAGAACTACTTCTTCAAGGTGCGCCTGTCCGCACCCGAAACCGATGCGGCGCGCATCGACCTCGTCGGCGATGCGATCGCACGCGTGCTGATGCGCGACACGCGCGTCACGAGCATCGGCCGCTGCGGCCAGCCGAGCATCTCGATGGTCAAGGAACTGCCGCCGGGCCAGCCCGGCATGCTCGATCCGGTCAGCGTGGACGGACGCCACATCGTGCTGCCGTTCCCACCGGAGAGCGACGCGCTCGCGCGTGCCGTGGTCACGAGCAGCGGACGACTGCGTGAGCACGGTTGCGTGGCCGACGCACTGCCACCGGTGGCCGACGGCCTGCAACGCCTCGAGCTGCCGTTCAAGCCCGAGGACTGGACCGCAGCTCCGCCGCGCTGAGCGCGTTCAGCGCGGCGGCAGGCCGAACAGCACGCGACGCGCCTCGTCGTCGAGCGTGCGATCCGGAGGCGCGACCTCGTAGCCCTTCGCGTAGGCCCGCTGCGTCGCGGGCCGCGCCGCGATCGCCTCGCGCCAGCGCCGCACGTTCGCGAACGGTGCGAGATCAATCGGTGCCTTGCGGTACGGATCGATCCACGGATAGCTCGCCATGTCGGCGATCGTGTAGTCGTCGCCCGCGATGAAGGCACGGCCTTCGAGACGCCGGTCGAGCACGCCGAGCAGACGCAGCACTTCCTTCGTGTAGCGCTCGACCGCATATGGAATCGTCTCGGGCGCATAGACGTTGAAGTGCCCGTACTGCCCGGTCATCGGCCCGAGCCCGCCCATCTGCCAGAACAGCCAGGCATCGACGAGCGCACGACCGCGCGCGTCGGCCGGCAGGAACAGGCCGGTCTTGTCGGCGAGGTAGCGCAGGATCGCCCCCGACTCGAACACCTCGATCGCCTCGCCGCCGTCGGCCGGCGCATGGTCGACGATCGCCGGGATGCGGTTGTTCGGCGCGATGGCGAGGAACGCCGGCTCGAACTGCTCGCCCTTGCCGATGTTGACCGGCTTGAAGCGGTACTCCAGCCCTGCTTCCTCGAGAAACATCGTGACCTTGTGGCCGTTCGGCGTGGGCCAGAAGTGGAGGTCGATCATGGGGACGCGCTCATGTGACGGGGACAGTCAGGTCGAGATGGGCGGGGATGTTCGTGAATCAACCGGCTTGGGACACTTGTATCCTGAGCCGCGAAAGCGTGCGCCGCATGACGATCCTCGAGACCAGCCGCGAGGTCCACCCGGCGGCGCGCGGCATGCTTGCTTGCGTCGGTTTCCGGCGCATCGACGGCGCTGCGAGTACGAGCGAGCAGGAGGGATCGAGATGACGTATGCAGATGGCCTGACCATCGAACCCGGTGACATCATCTCGATCGACGGCGCGTATCGCGGCCGAGTGGTTGCCTGCATGGACACGAAGACGCATGTGCCCGGTGCGGAAGGATGGGACTATCTCGGCGAAGGCATCATGGTCGACACCGACTTCGGCGGGCTCGTGCACTACACTGCGGAGACCGCCGATTCCTTCGTGCTGATCGAACGGGCCGATCCCGCGTAAGCGAAACCACCTGTTCGCCGCTCGTTGCATTCATGCCGAGCTGGAACGACATCACGCGTACTTCCAGTTCCTCTGCTTGCCTTCCGCGAGCCACTCGATCGCCTGCGCGACGCGACGCTCGCGCGTGTCGTCGCGTTTGGCCTCGGCGATCCATTCGCAGTACTCGCGGCGATGGCTCGGTGCGAACGCCTCGAAGGTCTTGCGTGCCTTCGCGTTGCGCTTCAGGGCCGCAGCGAGCGCTTCGGGAACCTCGGCTTCGCCGCGCGGTGCCTTGCGTTCGCGCGCAGGCACGGTCACACCGTGTTCGTTGAGCGCCATCGCCTTGCGGAGGATCGACACGAGCGTGCGCTTCGCGGGCAGGTCGTCGAGCGAGGCGATGCGCCCGAACTGGCCCATCGCGTCATCGCGCGCGCCGGGTCCGCCGACGCCTTCGATGAGCGCGCCCTTCCAGAATCCGAACGCGACGTGCTGCTTGAACGCGGCCATGCTGCACAGGATCGCGCCGGCGTGCATGAAGTGCGGGAAGCCCCACTTGATCGTCTCGACGACGTCGGGACAGGTCGCGTGCACGAGCGCGCGCAGGTGACGCAGGATCGGCTGCGCGAACGGCGCAGCCTTGTCGATGTAGGCGTCGATGCGCGGATCGGTCACGGGCATGGCGTGGTCTCCGAACGTGGCGTCGCGCGATTCTAGCGCTGCACACAAACGCAGGCGCCGGGCGTCATTTGCCGATGCAGAAGTCCGCGAAGATTCGGCCGAGCAGGTCGTCGCTCGTGAACTCGCCGGTGATCTCGCCGAGGTGCTGCTGCACGACGCGCAGTTCCTCGGCGGCGAGTTCGCCGGCCGAGGCGCCGAGCAGGTGATCGCGGGCGAGGGCGAGGTGTTCGCCGGCGCGCTCGAGCGCGGCGACGTGGCGGGCGCGCGCACTGAACGCACCATCGTGCACGGCATCGTGGCCGGCGTGTTGCTTGAGGCGGTCGACGAGCAGGTCGAGGCCCGTGCCGGTACGCGCGGACAGCCACACGTGCTCGATGCCGGCCGCGTGTTCCACGTGCGGCGTCTGGCCGTCCAGGTCGATCTTGTTGTGCACGACGACGCGCGTGGCCGAGGCGGGCAGGCCTTCGAGCAGGGCGAGATCGGTGGCGGCGTGGGCATCGTCGCTGACGAGCAGGACGAGGTCGGCGCGTGCGAGTTCGTCGCGTGCGCGACGCATGCCTTCGCGCTCGATCGCGTCGCCGCTGTCGCGCAGGCCGGCCGTGTCGACGAGCGTGAGCGTGATGCCGTCGAGGTCGACGGTCTCGCGCAGCACGTCGCGCGTGGTGCCGGCGACGTCGGTGACGATCGCGCGGTCGCTCGCGGCGAGTGCGTTGAGCAGGCTCGACTTGCCGGCGTTCGGACGTCCGGCGATGACGACGTGCAAGCCGTCGGCGAGACGCACGCCGCGGCGCGCGGCAGCGAGCAGGTCGGAGTGGCGCGCGCGCAGTGCGTCGAGATCGATCGCGAGCTGCGGCGTGGCGAGGAAGTCGATCTCCTCCTCGGGGAAATCGATCGCGGCCTCGATCCACACGCGCACGCGCACGACCGCGTCGACGAGCGCGTGCACGCGCTGCGAGAACGCACCGTCGAGGCTGCGCACCGCGGCGCGCGCCGCGGCTTCGGACCCGCTCGCGATGAGGTCGGCGATCGCCTCGGCCTGGGCGAGATCGAGCTTCCCGTTGAGGAACGCGCGTTCGGAGAACTCGCCCGCACGCGCATGGCGTGCGCCGAGCGCGACCGTGCGCGCGAGCAGGCGGCGCAGCACGACGGGACTGCCGTGAGCATGCAGTTCGAGGACGTCTTCGCCCGTGAACGAACGCGGTGCGCGGAACAGCAGGGCGAGGCCGTGGTCGATGGCCTCGCCGTCGGCGTCGCGGAACACGGCCATGGTCGCGACGCGCGATGCAGGCAGGCGCCCGCAGAGCGCTTCGGCGATGGGGCCCGCGAGCGGGCCCGAGACGCGCACGATGCCGACGCCGCCGGCACCGGCCGCCGTGGCGATCGCCGCGATGGTGCCGGTGGCGGCGCTCATCGCGGCGGGATGCTTACTTCGCCTTGGCCGCCGCGGCGGCCTTCTCGCCGCCTTCGATGCGGCGCGTGATGATCCACTGCTGGGCGAGGCTGAGGACGCCGTTGACGGTCCAGTACAGCACGAGGCCGGCCGGGAAGAACGCGAACAGCACCGAGAACACTACCGGCATGAACTTCATGATCTTCGCCTGCAGCGGGTCCATGCCGGCCATCGGCGTGAGCCACTGCGTCGCGAGCATCGCCGCCGCGTTGAGCACGGGCAGCACGAAGTACGGATCCGGCGCGGTCAGATTCTGGATCCACAGGATGAAGGGCGCCTGGCGCAGCTCCACGCTCTCGAGCAGCACCCAGTACAGCGCGAAGAACACCGGGATCTGCACGAGCATCGGCAGGCAGCCGCCCAGCGGATTGATCTTCTCCTTCTGGTACAGCTCGAGCATCGCCTGGTTCATCTTCTGCTTGTCGTCGCCGTAGCGCTCCTTGAGCGCGGCGACGCGCGGCTGCAGCTTGCGCATCTTCGCCATCGAGCGGTACTGCGCTTCGCTGAGCTTGAAGAACGCGGCCTTGATGAGCAGCACGAGCAGGATGATCGCGAAACCCCAGTTGCCGGTCAGCGCATGCAGCTTGGCGAGCAGCCAGTGCAGCGGATCGGAGATGATCGTGAACATGCCGTAGTCGATCGTGAGCGACAGGCCCGGTGCGACCTGCTCGAGTTCGCTCTGCAGCTTGGGACCGACGTAGAGGCGCGCGCTCAGCGCCTGTTCGCCACCCGGTGCGATGCTGACCGACGGCGAGACGGCGCGGATCAGGTAACGCGTGCCGGACGCGTGCTTGACCTCGGCGGTCGAGAACGTCTCCTGCTCGTCGGCGTTCGGGATCCACGCCGCGAAGAAGTAGTGCTGCAGCAGCGCGACCCAGCCGCCGGACACGGTGCTGTTGACCGGCTCCTTGGCGAACTTGTCGAACGCGAGCTTCTGGAACTTGTCCTTCGGGCTGTACCAGGCGGCGCCGGCGAAGCTGTAGGCCTCGGTGTTCGTGTAGCCCTTGAGGCCGGAACGGTCGACGTGGTGCGGCACGCGCTGCAGCTGGCGGTAGGCGTTGCCGGTCCAGGCCTGCGAGCCTTCGTTGCGGATGTCGTGGCGCTGCGTGATCGCGTAGCTGCCGCGCTCGAACACGAACACCTTGCGCACGACGAGACCCGAGGCATCACGCCAGGTCAGCGGCACCTCGATGCTCGCGGCGCCGTCGGCGAGCGTGTATTCGCGCTGCTCGGTCTCGTAAAGCGCCTGATGGTCCGGTGCCACGCCGCTCGCGCTGGAGAGGCCGCTCTGCGCGACGAAGAAGCTCGCCGGATCGGTGGAGAGCAGGCGCACGCGCTCGGGCTGCTTTGGCTGCACGGGGTAGGCGAGCAGGTCGGCGGCGACGATGGTGCCACCACGCGGATCGATCTCGATGCGCAGCACGTCGGTGGTCACGACGACCGGATCGGCCGCCGGCGCAGGCGCGGCGGCTTCGGGCGACGGTGCCGTCGGAGCGGCGCTCGCGGAAGCACCGGGGACATCGGACGGTGCCGGCACGTCGGCGGACGGCGCCGCGGCGGTGGAGGTCGCACCCGCATCGGTGGTCGTGGCGGCGGCGGCGGGACGCTTCGGACCGTAGTCGGTCTGCCACTGGGCCCAGGACAGGTAGCCGAGCGCGAGCAAGGCAACCAGCAGGAACATGCGGGGATTGGTCATGACGGAATCGATTCTCGCGGAGCCCGGCGATCGGCCGGGACGGATACGGTGGGTCGCGTGGGATCCGGCGGCATGCCGGCTCCTCTGGCGCGTCCGCGCGCGCGCGCGGTCAGCCGCGCATTGTGCCGGTGCCGGAGTCGCCCTTCAATGCCGCGAGGCGTTGCCACAGGCGCGCGAGGTCTGCGCGCAATGACGCACTGTCCTGCTGCTTCGCGCTCTGGCGCGCGATGAGCAGGATGTCCACGCAGGGCAGCTCCTCGCGGACGTGGCGATAGCTGTCACGGACGAGGCGCTTGATGCGGTTGCGGTCGACCGCGCGCTTGGAGACGCGGCGGGAGACGGCCTGGCCGAGCCGGCACGTGGGCTGGTCGGCGGGCGCGAACTCGGCGAGGAAATGACTCGAGCCGAGGCGCCGGGAACGGCCGCGCAGCGCGGCGAAGTCCCCGGGCTTGAGCAGGCGCGCGGCGCGAGGGAGGCTGAAGCGCCCCATGCTGCCGCGCGCGACGGACTCAGTTCGGAACCGAGACGGCCAGGCGCTTGCGGCCCTTGGCGCGGCGCGCGTTGATCACGGCGCGGCCACCGCGGGTCTTCATGCGGGCGCGGAAGCCGTGCGTGCGGATGCGCTTGATGTTGCTGGGCTGGTAAGTACGCTTGGTGGCCATGATCGGCGCCGGATGAGGGAAAAAGGGCGCGAATCATAGGCGTACGGTCGCCACGGCGTCAACCATCGCGCGCTGGCCGCTGTGCCGTGGCACGGGTAGACTAACCGGTCCCCCCGTGTCCCGCGACCGCGCCTTGCGGTCGGCATCCACCCGCAAGTCCTATAGAGGTGTCATGAGCGAGCTTTGGCGGCGCTGCCTGGAGCGTCTGGAGACCGAGTTCGGTCCCGAGGACGTCCACACCTACCTCAAGCCGTTGCAGGCCAGCGAGAGCGAGCAGGGCCTGCGCCTGCTCGCACCGAACGCCTACACGCTCGACACGGTGCGCGAGCGTTTCGCTGCCCGCATCCGCGCGATCATCGAGTACCAGAACCGCGCGCCGGTCGAGATCCACCTCGAGGTCGGCTCGCTGACGGCGCCGCGCAAGACCGCCGCGGCCACACGCACGACGCGCGCCAAGGCCGCGCCGGCTGCCGCCGAACACAATCTCGATCCGAACTACACGTTCGAGACCTTCGTCGAGGGCAAGACCAACGAGCTCGGCAAGGCCGCGGCGATCCAGGTCGCGACCAATCCCGGCCGCGCGTTCAATCCGCTGCTGCTGTACGGCGGCACCGGCCTCGGCAAGACGCATCTGATGCACGCGGCAGGCAATCTCATGCGCGAGAACAAGCCGGGTACGAACGTGCTCTACCTGCGCTCGGAGCAGTTCGTCGGCGCGATGATCGACGCGCTGCGTACCAAGAACATGGACGAGTTCAAGCGCCGCTTCCGTTCCGTGGATGCGCTGCTGATCGACGACATCCAGTTCTTCGCGGGCAAGAACACCACGCAGGAAGAGTTCTTCCACACCTTCAATGCGCTGTTCGACGGCAAGCAGCAGATCATCCTGACCTGCGACCGCTTCCCGAAGGAGGTCGAGAACCTCGAGCCGCGCCTCAAGTCGCGCCTCGGCTGGGGCCTGTCGGTGGCGATCGAGCCGCCGGACTTCGAGACGCGCGCGGCGATCCTGCTGAGCAAGGCCGCGAGCAAGGGCATCGTGCTGCCCGAGGACGTCGCGTTCCTGATCGCCAAGCGCATGCGCTCGAACGTGCGCGACCTCGAAGGCGCGCTCAACACGCTGGTCGCACGCTCGAACTTCGGCGGCCGCCGCATCGACGTCGCGTTCGCGCAGGAGACGCTGCGCGACCTGCTGACCGTGCACGCGCAGGCGATCACGATCCCGAACATCCAGAAAGCGGTGGCCGACTACTACCAGCTGCGCGTGCAGGACATGTTGTCCAAGCGCCGCAGCCGTTCGGTTGCGCGACCGCGCCAGGTCGCGATGTCGCTGGCCAAGGAGCTCACCGAGCACAGCCTGCCCGAGATCGGCGACCAGTTCGGCGGCCGTGACCACACGACCGTCCTGCACGCCTGCCGCACGATCAAGGCCCTGCGCGACACCGACGGCAAGCTCAACCAGGATTGGGACAAGCTGTTGCGTACGCTGACCGGTTGACGAGCTGTGGATAAGCGGTGTGCAAATCTTCGGGTTAGAATTATCCACAGATGATGCACACCTGAACGCCCGCGTTCTCCCCAGCGAACTTCAGCTTCAAATCATTGATTGAAGAGGATTTATTGGCCAGATCAGGGTTGTCCACCGGCCCTGCTACCACCAACAATCTTCTTAAAGAAAAAACCTTAGAAACAGTGACGGGAAGGGATCAAGACCATGCGCTTCAGTCTGAACCGAGAAGCTCTGCTCAAGCCGCTGCAACAAGTCGTCGGTGTCGTGGAACGTCGACAGACGCTTCCGGTGCTGTCGAACCTTCTCGTCCATGTCGGTCCGGACGGCGTGTCGTTCACGGGTACCGATCTCGAAGTCGAGATGGTCGCGCGCACCGCAGCCGAGGATCTCGTCGAGGGTGAGGTGACGATTCCGGCGCGCAAGCTGTTCGACATCTGCCGTGCCCTGCCCGATGGCGTGCGCGTGAAGATCGAACAGAACGGCGAACGCGTCGCGGTGAACGCAGGCCGCAGCCGCTTCACGCTCGCGACACTGCCGGCCAGCGAGTTCCCGACGATCGACAACATCGAACTCGTCGAGCGCGTGACGCTGCCGGAGGCCACGCTCAAGGACCTGATGAGCCGCACCGCGTTCGCGATGGCGAACCAGGACGTGCGCTACTACTTGAACGGCCTGCTGCTCGACCTGCGTGACCAGGCGCTGCGCTGCGTCGCCACGGACGGCCATCGCCTCGCGCTCGCGGAAACCAAGCTCGAAGCCGAGATCAGCGCACGTCGCCAGATCATCATCCCGCGCAAGGGCGTGCTCGAGCTGCAAGGCCTGTTCGAAGCCGGTGACGGCACGGTCGAGCTCGAGTTCGGTCGCAACCATCTGCGCCTGCGCCGCGGCGGCGTGACGTTCACGTCCAAGCTCATCGACGGCCGCTTCCCCGATTACGAGGCCGTGATCCCGATCGGCGCGGACAAGGACGTGCGCGTGAGCCGCGAGGAGCTGCGATCGGCGCTGCAGCGTGCGGCGATCCTTTCGAACGAGAAGTACCGCGGCGTGAAGCTCGAGGTCAGCCCGAACAAGCTGCGCATCGTCGCGCACAACCCGGAGCAGGAAGAGGCGGTCGAGGAACTCGAGGCGCGTACCGGCGTCGCCGAACTCAGCGTCGGCTTCAACGTGAACTACCTCATGGATGCGCTCGCCGCACTCGGTGGCGAGGAGATCCTTCTCAGCCTGCGTGATGCACAGTCGAGCTGCCTGCTGCGCAAGGTCGATTCCGACGACACGCGCCACGTGATCATGCCGCTGCGCCTCTGACGCGTTAGGCTGCATCGCCCTCGAGGCCCGCGTCTCCCGCCGAGGAGCCGCGGGCCTTTTCGTTTCACGGGTTCGTGTCGAACCCCGCAAGGATCATCGTCCCGTCGTGCATCTCCGCGAGCTTCGCATCGAGAACCTGAGGATCCTCGCGAACGTCGACCTGGCGCTGTCGCCAGGTTGGAACGTATTCGTCGGCGCCAACGGTGCCGGCAAGACGAGCGTGCTCGAGGCGGTGTTCCAGCTGTCCCATGGTCGATCGTTCCGCAGCGCGACGCGCGATGCGCTGACACGACTCGGTACTGCCGGCCACGCGACGTTCGGACGGCTGGTGCTCGGCAGCGGGCAGGAGCGGCGTATCGGTCTGGCACGTGTCGGCGGACGGCTCGAGGCACGTATCGACAGCGACACCGTCGGCATCGGCACGCTCGTGCAGACCTGCGCGGTCGTCTGTTTCGAACCGGGCTCACACGAGCTGATCCACGGTGCGGCAGAGGAACGTCGACGCTACCTCGATTGGGGGGTGTTCCACGTGGAACATGTCTTTCTGCGCGAGTGGCGGCGATACCAACGGGCGCTCAAGCAGCGCAATGTGCTCGTGCGCGAGGGCGCTTCGGATGCCGCGTTCGAGCCGTGGGAGATCGAGATGGCCGCCTCGGGTGAGGCGTTGACCGCCAGTCGGCGACGCTACCTCGACGCGCTCGCGGCGGTGATTCATCCGCTGCTCGCCGACCTGCTCGGTGAACTCGGAGCGCCAACCCTCGGATTCTCGGCCGGGTGGACCAGCGAGCTCACGCTGGCCGAGGCCTTGCGCGAGGGCAGGGCACGCGACCGCGAGCGCGGCCACACCATGCGCGGTCCGCACCGCGCCGACTGGACGATCGGCTTCGAGAAGGCACCACGCCGCGAGCATCTGTCGCGCGGTCAGGAGAAGCTGTGCGCACTCGCGTTCATGCTCGCGCAGGCGCGTCTGCACGCCACGGCTACCGGCGATTGGCCGGTGCTGTGTTTCGACGACATCGCGTCGGAGCTCGATCGTGAGCACTTGCGCATCGTGCTTCAGGCCGCCCGGGAGAGCGGGGCACAGGTGCTCGTCTCGTCGACCGAGGTGCCGGACGACATCGCTGCGATGGATCCGCCGCCGCGCGTGTTCCACGTGGAACAAGGCGTCGTAAACCCCTGAATGCTATACTTCGGGCGTTGTTCCATGCCGATGCGCCGCACGGGCTGCATCGCGCCATAGCGTGCCGTGGAGGCCCATGAGCGAGTCTTACGATTCAAGCAAGATCAAGGTCCTCAAGGGCCTTGAAGCGGTGCGCAAGCGCCCCGGCATGTACATCGGCGACACCGATGACGGCACCGGCCTGCACCACATGGTGTTCGAGGTCGTCGACAACTCGATCGACGAAGCGCTCGCCGGCTACGCCAACGAAGTCCTCGTCACGATTCACACCGACGGTTCCGTCAGCGTCGTCGACAACGGTCGTGGCATCCCGGTCGGCATGCACGAGGAAGGACGCTCGTCGGCCGAAGTCGTCATGACCGTGCTTCACGCCGGCGGCAAGTTCGACGACAACAGCTACAAGGTTTCGGGCGGCCTGCACGGCGTCGGTGTGTCGGTCGTCAATGCGCTGTCGCAGCACCTGTGGCTCACGATCCATCGCGAAGGCTTCGAGCACCACCAGGAGTACGCCCACGGCGAGCCGCAGTATCCGCTCAAGCAGGTCGGGCCTTCGACGCGTACCGGCACCACGGTGCGCTTCCTGCCGAGCACGGCGACGTTCTCGGACGTCGAGTTCCACTACGACATCCTCGCGCGCCGCCTGCGCGAGCTCTCGTTCCTCAATTCGGGCGTGCGCATCGCGCTGACCGACGAACGCAGCGATCGCCACGACGTGTTCGAGTACGCGGGCGGCATCCGCTCGTTCGTCGAGCACCTCGCGCACCTCAAGACGCCGCTGCACCCGAACGTGGTGACCTTCTCGGCGCAGGATGGTGCGATCACGGTCGAGGCCGCGCTGCAGTGGACCGATGCCTACCAGGAATCGACCTACTGCTACACGAACAACATTCCGCAGAAGGACGGCGGCACGCACCTGGCCGGTTTCCGTGCGGCGCTGACGCGCACGCTGTCGAACTACATCGAGCGCGCCGGCATCCAGAAGACCGCCAAGGTCGGCCTGTCGGGCGACGACATGCGCGAAGGCCTCATCGCCGTGCTGTCGGTGAAGATGCCGGACCCGAAGTTCTCCTCGCAGACCAAGGACAAGCTCGTCTCGAGCGAGATCAAGGGCATCGTCGAGTCGTCGGTCAACGAGAAGCTCGACGAATTCCTGCTCGAGAACCCGCACGAGGCGCGCGCGATCGCGGCCAAGGTCGTCGACGCCGCGCGTGCCCGCGAAGCCGCACGCAAGGCGCGCGAGATGACGCGCCGCAAGGGCGCGCTCGACATCGCCGGCCTTCCGGGCAAGCTCGCCGACTGCCAGGAGAAGGATCCGGCGCTCAGCGAGCTGTTCATCGTCGAGGGCGACTCGGCAGGCGGCTCGGCCAAGCAGGGCCGCAACCGCCGCACCCAGGCCGTGCTGCCGCTGCGCGGCAAGATCCTCAACGTCGAGCGCGCGCGTTTCGACCGCATGCTGTCCAGTGCCGAGGTCGGCACGCTGATCACCGCGCTCGGCACGGGTATCGGCAAGGACGAGTACAACATCGACAAGCTGCGCTACCACCGCATCATCATCATGACCGATGCGGACGTGGACGGCTCGCACATCCGCACGCTGCTGCTGACGTTCTTCTATCGCCAGATGCCCGAGCTCATCGAGCGCGGGCACATCTATATCGGCCAGCCGCCGCTGTACAAGCTCAAGCAAGGTAAGCAGGAGCTTTACCTCAAGGACGATGCCGCGCTCAACGCGTACCTGATCGCGCACGCGGTCGACAACGCCGAGCTCGCCTACAGCCCGGACGCGCCGGCGCTGTCGGGGCCGGGCCTCGAGAAGCTGCTGGGCGACTACCAGGCTGCCGTCGACCAGATCGGTCGCATGGCCGCTCGACACGATTCCGGCCTGCTGCACGCCCTGCTGCATGCACCGGCACCGTCTGCCGAGGGCTGGGCCGACGAGGCGCGCCTGCAGGCCTGGCTCGCGGCCGTGCGCGCCCATCTCGCGACGAAGGCCGGGGCAGGCCAGCCGCGTTATGCGCTGCAGGTTCGCGCCGCGACCGCCGAGCATCCGGCCGCGCTCGTGGTGGATCGCAGCCAGCACGGCACGACGACGACCCAGGTGCTGCCCGCGAATTTCTTCGCCGGCGGCGAATTCCGCGTCATCGCGGATGCGGCGCGCCAGCTCGACGGACTCATCCAGCCCGGTGCGCGCATCGCGCGTGGCAACCGCAGCGTCGAGCTCACGGGCGGCATCGCGCAGGCCCATGCCTGGCTCATGGACGAAGCCAAGCGCGGCCGCATGATCCAGCGCTTCAAGGGCCTCGGCGAAATGAATCCCGAGCAGCTCTGGGAGACCACGGTCAATCCCGAGACGCGCCGCCTGCTGCAGGTGACGATCGAGGACGCCGTCGCGGCCGACCAGATCTTCTCGACGCTGATGGGCGACGTGGTCGAACCGCGTCGCGAGTTCATCGAGCAGAACGCGCTGCGCGTGAGCAACCTCGACGTCTGACCTCCGGTGCGGCCGGAGCGCCGCACCGCACGGAGGCATCCAGCGCATGCCGATGACGGTCGGGCGGGACCGTCGTCGAACCCCGGGGGCGACCCTCGCGCGTTGAACGGAAGCGACGCCACGGGTCGTTCCACGGTCAGGCGCTCGGCTTGTACAGCCGGGCGCGCCGGCGGTACGCTCCGGCGACCCGATATCCGCTGTCCGCGTGCAGACAGCCTTCCCTGATCTCCAGTCGAGGTGAACACCATGACCTTCCCGAGGCTCGCACGATTCGCGCTGTGCGCGTTCGTGCTGCTGCTGTCGACGGCGACCTACGCGCAGCGCAACAAGAAAGAAGTCAACGAGTATCCGAATGCGACGCGCTCGGATCCCAAGAGCACGATGTCGGAGCGCGAGCAGCGCGACCTCAGCAAGGCGACGGACCTCGTCAACGACGGCAAGGGCACCGAAGCCATGCCGCTGATCGAGAAGGCACTCGGCAACGCGAAGATCGGCAAGTACGCCGAGGCCTACGCCTACCAGTTGCAGGGTCGTGCCAAGTGGGAGCTCGACGACGAAGCAGGCGCGATTGAGGCCACCAAGAAGGCCATCGATCTCAACACGCTGCCGAACAACCAGCACTTCCCGCTCCTGTACCAGCTCGCGCAGATGTACGTGCAGGGCGAGAACTACACCGAAGCGCTCACCACGCTCGAGCGCTGGGAGAAGGAAGCCGGCAAGACCACGCCGGACGCGCTCGCGCTCAAGGGCAACGCCTACTACCGCCTCGACCGCTTCCAGGAAGCGATCGACACGATGAAGAAGGCGATCGCGGGTTCCGAGACGCCGAGCGAGAGCTGGAGCCAGATCCTCATGGCCAGCTACTTCGAACTGAACCAGTTCGACGAGGCCGCCAAGCTCACCGAGGCCGAACTCGCCAAGAAGCCGAACGACATCCGCCTCATCAAGCAGCTCGCCACGATCTACGTGCAGGGTGACAACTACCCGAAGGCGATCGAGGTGCTCAGCAAGGCGCGCAGCCAGGGCCTCATCACCTCGGCCGACGACTACATGCAGCTGGCCAAGCTCTACGCGAACGCCGACAAGCCCAAGGATGCGTCCGAGGTGCTCAAGGAAGGCCTCGCCAAGGGCATCGTGCCGGCCTCGCTCGACGCGCTGCGCCTGCAGGGCGACCTGTGCTCGCAGTTCGACGACGACGCCTGCGCGATCGACGCCTACACGAAGGCCTCGCCGCTCGCGAAGGACGGCAACGTCGACTACCAGCTCGGCTACCTGCTGTTCTACGCCGACAAGGCTGCACAGGCCAAGGAAGCGTTCACGCGTGCGCTGACCAAGGGCGGCCTGCGTCAGGAGGGCGAAACCTACGTCCTGCGCGGCGATACCGAGAACGAGCTCGGCAACGACGCGGCTGCCCTCGCCGACTGGCGCAAGGCAACCACCTATCCGAGCGCGAAGGCGATGGCCGAGCAGCGCATCAAGGCCGCCACGGGCGGTGTGAAGCTCAAGCGCCCCGTGAAATCAAAGACCTGATGAACCCTGTCATCAGACTGTCCGCCCACTGTCCGAACCTGTCCGCCGGCTCTTGTCGGACAGGTTCCGGGTGTTGTACCGTGACGGGCTCCGCTGTTTCGGACGCACGCTGGTCACGCCCGTTGGGTACCCGGCCGACCGCCGGTCTCAATAACACTCGTTTGGTCTTTACCGATGGCTGACATCTACAAACCCGACAGCGATTCATTCAACTGGCGCCGCGTTACCGCGTTGTCGGGTGCGTTCCTCACGCACGTCTTCGCTCTGGCCCTGCTCGCGACCCCTCCGTCGCCGCCGCCGCCGAAAGAGAAGAAGGTCGACAACAAGGTGACGGTCGAGTTCATCGAACCGCCACCGCCGCCGCCGCCGCCACCGCCGCCGCCTCCGGAGCCGCCCAAGAAGCCGCCGCCGAAGGTGATCGAGAAGATCAAGCCGCCGCCGACTCCGCCGCCGGAGCCGCCGCCGCCGGTGATCGTCGAGGAAGCGTCGCCGATGTCCGTCGCGGCGCCGCCGCCTGCGCCGCCGGCTCCGCCTGCGCCGCCGGTCGACATCGCGCCGAGCGAGAACATCAGCTACCGTAAGATGCGCCCGCCGAAGTACCCGCCGCAGGCCATCCGCCAGCACCAGCAGGGCAGGGTCATGCTCAAGGTGCTCGTGGGCCTCGACGGAACGCCGGAGGAGATCACGGTGGAAAAGTCCAGCGGTTCGCGTTTGCTGGACCAGGCTGCGATTGCAGCCGTCAAGACCTGGGTGTTCAATGCAGGCATGAAGAACGGCGCACCCGCCCGCGGGTATGCCTTGGTCCCGATCGAGTTCAACCTCAACCAGTAGCCCTCATCTCAAGGTAGCGCCATGCAGCAAGAAGCCCCTACGACCACGCCTGCGGATCAGTCAGGTGTCATTCCTCCTCCGGTGCCGGGTGGTGGCAACAACGCCCAGGCGATGTCGCAGATGGGCTTCGACCATCTGATCCACAACTTCGACGCGGTCGGCTGGGTGGTGTTCGCCACGCTGATCATCATGTCGCTGCTGTCGGTGTACTTCATCATCGCCAACCTCATCCGCAACGCCATGGTGCGTTCGCGCATGGACCGCGTGATCCACACGTTCTGGGAAACGCCGTCGGCGCAGGACGCGATCCGCTTCCTCGAAGAGCAGCCGAAGTCGGAGCCGTTCTCGAAGATCGCGCTCGATGCCGCGCAGGCCGCGCAGCACCACTCGCGCCATGAGGGCAGCCGCCTCGTCGAGGCCCTGAACCGCTCCGAGTTCATCGACCGCGCGCTGCGCCAGGGCGTCGCCCGCGAGAGCATGCGTCTCGAAGGCGGCCTGACGGTGCTCGCCACGGTCGGTTCGACGGCTCCGTTCGTCGGCCTTCTCGGTACGGTGTGGGGCATCTACCACGCGCTCATCAAGATCGGCGCGACCGGCAACGCCTCGATGGAAGCCGTCGCCGGCCCCGTCGGCGAAGCGCTGATCATGACCGCGATCGGTCTGTTCGTCGCGATCCCGGCCGTGCTCGCGTACAACTTCTACGTGCGCAGCAACCGCCTCATCTACGCCCGCTTCGACGAGTTCGCGCACGACCTGCACGACTTCTTCGCGATCGGTTCGCGTATCGACGCCGCTGCGGCTCCGGCACCCGCCATCGCGAGGAAGTAAGCCATGGCCTTCAGTTCCAATTCGGGCAGTGGTCCGATGGCGGAAATCAACGTCACGCCCCTCGTGGACGTGATGCTGGTGCTCTTGATCATCTTCATGATCACGGCGCCGCTGATGACCCACAAGATCCG
This sequence comes from Dokdonella aquatica, assembly GCF_051987395.1. Classification (NCBI taxonomy): domain Bacteria; kingdom Pseudomonadati; phylum Pseudomonadota; class Gammaproteobacteria; order Lysobacterales; family Rhodanobacteraceae; genus Dokdonella; species Dokdonella aquatica. The sequence continues at coordinate 1,474,674 of NZ_CP197094.1, forward strand.
CATCGACCTTCCGCAGGCCAATCCGAACACGCAGGAAACCACCCCGCCCGAACCGATCGATCTCGCGGTTCGTGAAGGTGGCGACCTGTTCTGGAACGACGAGCCGATCACCGAAGCGATGCTGCAGGCCCAGCTCCGTGTCGCGGCACAGAAGAATCCGCAGCCCGAGCTGCAGATCCGCGCCGACAAGACCACGCAGTACCAGCTCATCGCGACGGTCATGGCCAACGCCAAGAGCGCAGGCATGGTGAAGATCGGCTTCATCACGGCCCAGCAGTAACACGCTCCACGTTCCATGTTTCGACGAAACGGCGCCCTTCGGGGCGCCGTTTTCGTTTGCGCGTGATCAGGGGACTTCCGGCCGCTCCATACGCGGGTGTACGCTGAAGGCGTCGCGGTCCTCGATCCCGGCATGCCCGGTTCGACATCGCGACGGCCGTTGTCCGATCCCGCCACGTCGAGGAGGTGCCTCCATGTCGTTCGCCGTCGATCGCTCCACCACGTCCGCGCCGCTGAGCCAGATCAACATCACGCCGCTCGTCGACGTCATGCTCACCGTGCTCATCATCTTCATGGTCACGACGCCGATCGTGCTCAAGAAGGTGCCGCTGCCGTTGCAGGGCAGCGAGAACACGCCGCAGGTCGAGCCGCGCGTGCTCGGCGTCGCGATTCTCGACGACGGACGCTTGGTCCTGGGTGAAAGGCCCACGACGCGCGGTGAGCTGGATACCGAGCTGCGCATCGCCGCGGCGAACGGGCCGGTCCGTCTCGAGATCCGCCCGCAATCCGGTTCGGCCTACGACGACCTCGCCCAGGTGCTCGTGCTCGCGAGCAACGCGAACGTGTCGAACGTGGGCGTCGAGGTGCCCGCAGACCGCTGAAGCAGGCCGGGAACGGTTCCGGTCGCGGACCCGGTCCCGACGCGAGGCTTCGTGTGCAGCCCGGTGGCTCTTCCCAGCGACCACCGGGAACCCGAACGAGGTAACGCCGCTCAGCGCGGCGTACCGCCGGCCAGCACGTCGTTGTAGCGCGCGATCGTCGTCGCGAGCCCGTACTCGATCGCCTCGGCGAACAGCGCGTGGCCGATCGACACCTCGTCGATGCCGTCTACCGCTCCCAGCAACGCACCGAGATTGTCGAGGCTGAGGTCGTGACCGGCGTTGACGCCGAGACCGGCCTCGCGAGCCTCGCGAGCGGTCGCCACACATGCAGCAAGCTCGCGCGACGCGTCGCCGCCCGCGTGGGCGTGCGCGAAAGGTCCCGTGTACAGCTCGATGCGCTGTGCGCCGATGTCGGCGACGCGCGCGATCCCCGTCGCACCGGCATCCATGAACAGGCTAACGCGACAGCCCTCCGCGCGCAGCGCGGCGACGAGCGGACGCAGGCGTTCGGCGTCGCGCGCGAGGTCGAAGCCGTGGTCGGAGGTGATCTGACCATCGCCGTCGGGCACCAGCGTCGCCTGCGCGGGGCGGACGCGTCGCACGAGTTCGAGGAATCCGGGATAACCCTCTCGCGGCGGTGCGAAAGGATTGCCTTCGAGGTTGTACTCGGCACCGTCGAGCACGCCGGCGATCCGCGCGACGTCGTCGCTGCGGATATGGCGCTGGTCCGGCCTCGGATGCACGGTGATGCCGTGGGCGCCCGCGGCGAGCGCCTTGAGCGAGAACGCGGCCGGATCGGGAAACGCGCCGCCACGCGAATTGCGCAGCACGGCGATCTTGTTGACGTTGACGCTGAGGACGGTCACGGCGTCCGCTCCACGGAGAGGAACGCCTAGCGTAGCGGATGCGATCGGCGATCCCGCGTCAGCGGCAGGCTTCGCTGCTCTCTCGCCACACGACCGGTTCCCAGTACGCGCCGTCCTTCCATTGGGTGCGCTTGTCCTCGTCGAGCCTCGCGGCGACGTGGTAAGTCGTACCGGGTGCGACGTCGATCGTCAGCCGCTTGTAGACCTTGCCGGCGCTCCGTTGGCGATCATTGATGCCGAGGTAGCGGTTCTCGATCTTCTCGGCGATCTCCACGACGTGCTGGCCTGCCTCGACGCGGAAAGACTGCTGACCCTGCACGCCGGCGAGCCTTCCGTCGATGCTGATCAGCATCGCTTCGTGCAGCTTGTCCTGGCGCGGGGCGACGTCGAACGTGCTGATGCGCCCGCAACCACCCGCCGCGGTGGTCGCCGCGCCACCGGCGCTGCCGATCGACACGCGCACGGCCGGAATCCATGTGGCCGCGAGCGCCCCGCTCAGCGCGATCATCTGGCCGCCGCGACGTACGTCGAAGCGCACGGGCGCGCCATCCTCGAGTCCGTTCACGCGGTCGCGCAGCACGCCCGCCGCGCGCGCGGAGCCGCCGTCGTCGCTGCCGAGCGCGACGAGGGTGTCGCCATTGACCCCGACGAGCACGTCACCGCTGCGCAGGCCGATGCGCTCGGCGCTGCTACCGGGTGTCGTGCCGAGCACGCGCAGACCTTCGCGCGCACGGTCGCCGTTCGAACTGTCGACGAGCACGCCGAGGTTGCCGACGCGCTGGCGCGGCTCGTCGATCGTGAGCGCGATCTGCTCCGGTGGCGTGTCGCCGAACGCGCCACTTTCGATCATGTCGAGCAGGAGCACGCGAAGATCCTCGCGCAGGCGTTGCTCGGCGCCCGTCGTCGCGGCCTTCGTTCCGGCCGCCACCGCGACGGAAGGCGTCGTCGCGATCGCGTCCGCGGCGAACGCGGACGACGCGCCAAGCGCGGCGGTCAACGCAGTGGCGATGGCGATGCGCTGCAGGTTCATGTTCGTTCTCCGACCCACGTGTTCATGTTCAGATGCGTGTCACCGCGGCGGTACGCGCCGCGTCGTGATCGATGAGACTGCGCAGCGCGGCATGGCGTTGCCGCCACAGCGGTTCGAGTTCATCCGCGGTTGCGCCGCGGTCGTAGGCAGCCTGCAGCGCACCGTCGATGCCGAGCAGGCGAGCACGCGCCGGTGCATGGCCGGGCGCCCTCTCGCCGGCGAGCCACTCGCGCTCGAGCGCTTCGGACTGGCGCTGCCACGCCAGCGTCCCGCTTTCGTCGGCGGAAAGCCCCGGATCCGGCGCACCGGTGCGCAGCACGACCACCGCGAGCGCCGCAGCGATGCCCGCACCCCACCATGCCGAGCGCACCGCGAGGCGCGCACCTCGACGCCGCGCGCGCGCAGCCTCGATGCGCGTCCACAATGCCGCATCGGGTTCGAACTCGGGGAGGTTGTCCAGCATCGCCTGTACGCGTGCGATGGACCCGTGCGACGTGCTCATGCGATCTCCTCGGCCTCGCCATCATGTCCGTCGACTTCCGCGGCGAGGCGCTTGAGCGCCCGCGCGAGGATCGACTTCGAGTAACTCTCGCTCTGCCCGAACAACTCGGCGAGCTCCTTGTGCGTGTAGCCTTCGACCTGGTGCAGCACGAGGATCGCGCGTGCCCGCGGCGGCAGCCGCCTGAGCAGCGACCACGCGTCGACGGCATCCTCGCCCGAAACCTCCACCGCGCTCATGCCGGCGAAGACCTCTTCCGCGTCCTCGTCGCCGAAGCGCCGGTTGCGCCGAACGACGTCGATCGTCGCATTGGCGGTCATGCGCTTGAGCCACGCGCCGAACGGCGCATCGCCGCGGAATCCCTTGATCGTGTCGAGCATGCGCACGAACACGTCCTGCACGACATCCTCGGCGGCGGCCGGCTCGCCGAGGATGCGCATCGCGAGGGTGTAGCACGCCTTGGCGTAACGCGCATAGATCGCCGCGTAGGCCCGCCCGTCGCCACGACGCGCGCGTTCGAGCGTGAGGGCGTCGAGTTCCTGGCCGAAGCCCGAGCTCACGCGCAAAGGTGTTCCGTCTGCAGCCACGAAGACAGGGACGAACGACGGTGCATCCCCGTCGCAGTCGCGATCACGGCGCTCCGGCGCGCCGTGGCACGCGGGCCTCGCGGATGTTGGACAGCGGCACGGCCATCGCCGCATCGCCCCCCCCGACACGCACGGCGAGCGTGACACGGCTCCCGTCGACCTCGCGCACGCGCCCCTCGATGACCTTGCCACCACGCGTCACGATCCGTACGCGCTGGCCAAGCCGCTGGCCGAGGCTGCCGACGGGAACCACGTCGTGATCCGGTCCCTGCTCCGTGCGCGGCGCGAGCCGTTCGACGACGCCCTCGCGCCATACCATGGCGAGCGTGGAGCCTTCCGGCGGACGCGGTGCGCTGGCGCCGAGCCGTTCCTCGCCGATGCTTCGCCCCGGTCCAGGTGCAGATGCCGATGGCCTGTCGGTGGAAGGAGGCAGCACGGGAGACGGTGCTTCGCGCGCCTCGGGCGCCGCCGCAACGTTGCCGGCCGGAGACTGCACCGGTACGGGTGCCGGCGTCGCGGCCGGGGCGACCGCCACGACCTCGCGCGGCGGGCCCGCTTCCGGCGTGGCCGCGATCGCCGCCGCGGCAGGTTCGGCGACGTCGGGCGCGAGCGTCCTCGCCGCTGCAGGAGGAGGCGTAGGGGCGGGCGTCGGGCCTGGCGCTGCAGGCGACATGGTCGGCGCGAGCGGACCGGGGGATCCCGTGGCGCCGGCGATCTCCGGCACGTTCGCGTCCGGCACGTCGGTGGCCGGCGTTCCGACCGGATCGGAGAAGGCGAGGCGCAGCATGACCGGCGGCGTGTCGTCATGGCGCATCGTCACGCTGAGCAGGCGCAGCAGTTCGGCCCGCGACTCGCTCGCATGGCGTTCCGGCGCCCATCCCGGATCCGGCACGCTCGCGAAGGCGAGCGTGCCGCCGCGCTCGACGAGTCGACGGTAGGCGGTGCGGATGTCCGTGCCCGGTTCGATGCCACGTGTGGCCAGGAACGCCTCGACGGCGGCGAGGTGGCGGTCGACGAACTGTGCAGGCGTGATCGACAGCCGCTGCGCGCAGTAGTGGTTGCGGCGCGCGAAGTAGCCTTCGTCGCGGTAGGCGACTTCGGCGCGCGAAAGCCGCACGTCGCCACGCGCGGAATCCTCGGCGAGCGCGTCGGGCGTGAACGCGGCGATCTCGGCGCGCACGCGCAGGCGCGAGACGCCCGGTGCGTCGAGGTCGAGCGCGAGGTCGACGCGCTGGCGGTCGATGTCGTAGCGGTAGCTGACCTCGTCGCGGCGCTCGCCGACCTCCACGCCCATCTGGTGCCGGTCGCCGGCGTCGAATGCGCCCTCGTTGCAGCCGAGCGATTCGAACGGTGCGAGGACGGGCGTTCCCCACCAGTCCTTCATGGCATCGGCGGTCGCTCCTTCGAGCGCGAGTCCGCGGACGTCCATGTCGAGCGAGGCGAAGCGTTCCGCGTCGTCGCGGAACCATCCACCGACGAGCCAGAACAGACCGGGTCGGCGCACGTAGGCCACGCGTGCGGTCGCCGCGCCGCCCGGCCAGGCGAGGCGGGGTTCGCGCAACCGTGCACTGCCGTCGAGCGAGATGCCGGCGGAGGCGTAGGTCAGCGTCGCGAGGGGGGCGAGCGACGCGGCAAGTCGTGCCGCTTCGGCGCGCGCGGCGATCTCGAGGCACGCCGCGACGGCGCCGGTGGCGATCACCAGCGCAAGCACGACGTGGCGCGATCTCATCCGCATGTGCATCCCTGTAGTCCGGCACCGACGGCACCGGATCACCCCCTGCGTGAACGACGATAGCCGGATTGCCCAGGAGCGGCAACGCGCTCCGTCACACGAAACGTAACGCTTGGTGATGTCGGAACGGCGTCGCGTGACGCAGGTCGCGCCTCCTGCCTCCGTTCAGCCGATCGCCGCGGCGAGCGCGGCCTCGAAACCGTCCGGTTCCGCGTGCAACGCGTCGAGCGTCACGCGATCCCAGGATCCCGCGATGCGCCCCTCGTGCAGCAGCATCGCGTGGCCGGCGTGGCGCTCGACGATGTCCAGTGCATGCGTGGCGAGGATCACCGCGCAACCGTCGCCGTGCGTGCGTTCTTGCAATTCCTGCTTGAGCACGCGTGCACTCGCCGGATCGAGGCCGTTGAAGCTCTCGTCGAGCACGACGAGGCGCGGTGACCCGACCAGCGCGAGCAACACGCCGAGCTTCTGGCGCGTGCCGTAGGAGTAGGTCGCGACGGGCGCCTCGAGCCAGCGCGCGATGCGCAAGGCCTCGGCGAGCGCTTCGAGACGTGCATCGCGTGCGTCGACGCCGCGTGCGGCCGAGTGCACGGCCAGGCATTGCGCGCCGGTCAGCACGTCGGGCAGCCGATCGGCCGCGACCGCCTGGCCGAGGGCGACGCGATCGCCGCCGTGCGTCGTCGACACCGGACTGCCGTCGAGCCGGATGGTCCCCGCACTCGCGGGCAGGCGACCGCAGATCGCGTCGAGCAGCGTGCTCTTGCCGCTGCCGTTCGGGCCGAGCAGCGCGAGCCATCCGCCGGCCTCGAGGTGAAGGTCGACGCCGTGCAGCACGACGCGACCGGCGCGCATCACGACGAGGCCGTCGACGTCGAGCAGGGCGGTCATGCGCGACTCCTCCGGACGAACGGCAGGACGGCACCCGGCGCGAACAGTGCGACGAGTGCCCACGGCGAAACGGCGGCGGCGACGGCAACGGTCGCGAGCACGGCGCACTGGATCATGCGTGCTCGCCGCGAATCGTCGCGCCACGCGAACGCGGCGTCGACGAGCCACGCCGAGGTCGCCCATGCCGTCGCGACGACCGCGACGACCGGCCCGGGCGTGACGCCCAGCGCGACCAGGGCGAAACCGCCGAGCATGCCCGCGATGACCTGCACGAGCACGACGCGCCGGCACAGCGGCCACGCCCACTGCGAGACGGCCAGCGGAGCCGAGGGCAGCCACTGTGCGGCGCGCGGCACGGTCGCGAGCAGGGCGCGCGACGTCTCGACGACGACGAGCGCGCTAGCACCGACGACGAGCACGCCGAGTCCCTGCGCTCCGGTCGTGCCCATCGGCAGCATCAGCAGCAGCGCGCCGAGCACTCGCGTGTGAAGGCCCGGATCACCGTCGGCGACCGCTTGCGCGAGCGGCCAGCGGGCGAGGGCGCCGAGGCCCGGGACGATCGCCGTGCCGTGTCGCGGCAGGCGCCTGTCGCGAAGTCGCTGCGGCGGTGCATCGCGGCGACCCTGCCACCAGCCCGCCAAGGCGCCGAGGCATCCGCAGGCGATCACGAGCGCGAGTGCCGCGACGGGGCGTTCGCCGTCGGCACGGAATGCGACCAGCAACGGTGCTGCCATCACGATGCCGAGGACGGGAACGAGTCCCCGCCCCGCCAGCACGAGCCGGTGCGGCCACGCCTGAACCGGCAGTACGCCGAGCCACGAGACGGCGTGCGCGGCGCGCAGCCGGCGATGTCGACGCAGCGCGGCGATGCCTGCGAGCAGGGCTGCAGCGAACGCGAACGGTGCCGGCTGGATCGCCAGTCGGGCCATGAGTGCCGTACACGCGTCGCCCAGCGAGGCGAGGGCGACCGCAGTACCTGCGAGGACGAGCAAGGTGACACCGGGCGCCGTCAGGCGCGACGGAAGCGGGGACGATCGCCATGCTTTCAGGCGGTTCGAGCGGCCCATGCGCGCCGCGAACAGGATCGGATGGGTCATGCGCGGGCGGCGGCCTTGGGGTGGGCTGCCATGGAACGTCCCGCGAGGGGATGGTTCCCGCTCAGTGCGACGGTGGCAGCCCGCCGTTGGCGCCTGAGAGTGCGTCCTGCTCGACCGCGAGATGGTTGGCGAGCAGCGCGACCTGGGTGCGGTTGCTCACGCCGAGCTTGCGCATGATCGCGGTCATGTGAGCCTTGACCGTCGCCTCGGACACGCTGAGCTCGTAGGCGATCTGCTTGTTGAGCAGGCCTTCGGCGATCATCGACAGCACGCGGAACTGCTGCGGCGTGAGTTCGGCGATGCGCGCCGCGATCGCGACCTCGTCGGGCGGCAGCGCGGTGTCGGAGCCGCCGGCGGCCTCGGGCGGCAGCCAGACGTCGCCGTCGAGCACGCTCAGCACGGCGCCGACGATGACGTCGACCGACACCGACTTGGGGATGTAGCCCGACGCGCCATGCGCGATCGCGCGTCGCATGACCGCGCTTTCCTCGTGCGCCGAGACCACGATGATCGGCAGCGAAGGGTGCTGGCCGCGCACGTGGGCGAGCGTCGAGAACCCGCGCGCGCCCGGCATGTGCAGGTCGAGCAGCAGCAGCTCGGCGTCGGGATGGCGATCGGCGAGCACCTGCAGCGAGGCGACGCTGTCGGCCTCGTGCAGGGTCGCGTCGGGCAGTGCACGCAGCACGGCCCTCCGCAACGCGTCGCGGAACAGCGGATGGTCGTCGGCGATGAGGACTTCGCGCATCTTCCCTGGCTCCCGGGTCGGTCAGCCCTTCCCGGCGAGCACTCCTAGCGCACGAGGCGCTCGTTGACGAGGTTGGTCACGACCGACGGATCGGCCAGTGTCGAGGTGTCGCCGAGCTGGTCGGGCGCGTTCTCGGCGATCTTGCGCAGGATGCGCCGCATGATCTTGCCCGAACGCGTCTTCGGCAGGCCCGGCGCCCACTGCAGGTGGTCCGGCGTGGCGATCGGTCCGATCTCCTTGCGCACCCACGCGACGAGTTCCTTGCGCAGCGCTTCGGTCGGCTCGATACCGGTCTTGAGCGTCACGTAGGCGTAGATGCCCTGGCCCTTGATGTCGTGCGGACAGCCGACCACCGCGGCCTCGGCGACGTGCGGATGCGCGACGAGCGCGCTCTCGACCTCGGCCGTGCCCATGCGGTGGCCCGACACGTTGATGACGTCGTCGACGCGGCCGGTGATCCAGTAGTAGCCGTCCTCGTCGCGACGCGCGCCGTCGCCGGTGAAGTACGTGCCCGGATACGTGCGGAAATACGTGTCGATGAAGCGTGCATGGTCGCCGTAGACCGTGCGCATCTGGCCCGGCCACGAATCGGTGAGCACGAGGTTGCCCTCGGTCGCGCCCTCGAGCACGGTGCCGTTGGCGTCGACGATCTGCGGCGTGATGCCGAAGAACGGCCGCGTCGCCGAACCGGGCTTGAGGTCGGTCGCGCCGGGCAGCGGTGTGATCAGGATGCCGCCGGTCTCGGTCTGCCACCAGGTGTCCACGATCGGGCAGCGGCCGTCGCCGACGACGCGGTGGTACCACTCCCAGGCTTCCGGATTGATCGGTTCGCCGACCGAGCCGAGCAGGCGCAGGCTCGCGCGCGAGGTCTTGCGCACGGGCTCCTCGCCCTCGCGCATGAGCGCACGGATCGCGGTCGGTGCGGTGTAGAACAGCGTGACCTTGTGCTTGTCGACGACCTGCCAGAAGCGCGAGGAATCGGGGAAGTTCGGCACGCCCTCGAACATGACCGTGGTCGCGCCGTTGGCGAGCGGGCCGTAGACGAGGTAGCTGTGGCCGGTGACCCAGCCGATGTCGGCGGTGCACCAGTAGACGTCGTCCTCGCGCAGGTCGAACACGCTCTCGTGCGTGAAGCTCGCATAGACGAGGTAGCCGCCGGTCGTGTGCAGCACGCCCTTGGGCGTGCCGGTCGAACCCGACGTGTAGAGGATGAAGAGCGGATGCTCGGCCTCGCAGGCGACCGGCGCGTGCGTGGCCGGCTGGTCGGCGACGAGCGCATCCCACCAGCGATCGCGCGGCACCTGCATGTCGACCGTACCGCCGGTGCGCTTCACCACCAGCACGGTCTCGACACTCGTCGTGTTCGGGCGCTTGAGCGCCTCGTCGACGTTGGCCTTGAGTGGTACGCGCTTCTTGCCGCGCAGGCCTTCGTCGGCGGTGATGACGAGCTTGCACTGGCTGTCGGCGATGCGGCTCGCGAGCGAGTCGGGCGAGAAGCCCGCGAACACGATCGTGTGCACGGCGCCGATGCGCGTGCACGCGAGCATCGCGACGGCGGCCTCGGGAATCATCGGCAGGTAGATCGCGACGCGATCGCCCTTCTTCACGCCGAGGCTGGTCAGCAGGTTGGCGGCCTTGCACACCTCGGCGTGCAGCTCGCGGTAGCTGATGCGGCGCGACTCGGCCGGATCGTCGCCTTCCCAGATGATCGCGGTCTTGTCGCCGCGCGTGGCGAGGTGGCGGTCGAGGCAGTTGGCGGACACGTTGAGCGTGCCGTCGTGGTACCAGCGGATGTGCAGGTCCTTCGCGTCGAAGGACACGTCCTTGACCTGCGTGTACGGCGTGATCCAGTCGATGCGCTCGCCGATGCGTCCCCAGAACGCGGCCGGGTCGGCGATCGACTCGGCGTACATCGCGTCGTAGCGCGCGCGGTCGATGCGCGCCTGCGCGGCGACGTGTGCGGGAACGGGGTGCAGCGTCTGCGACATGGGGATCTCCGACAGTCCATCGATCATCGTGCGCCGAAGATCATGCCATGCGCTTTTGCGGCAAAGGGGGCCGTTACGACTTTGGTCGCATCTCGACCAATGGTGAATAGGCGCGGCGGAATGCCACGCGCGATGCTCCGGCGGTCCTATTCACCGGGAGGGGCCCATGACGATCCACACCACCACCAGATTCAGGCTCGCGGCGATCGCCGCCGCGTGCGCACTCGCACTGCCCGGCGTCGCCGCCGCGCAGTCCGCCAGCCGCGAACAGCTCGAACAGCGCGTCGCCGAGCTCGAGCGCCAGGTCCAGGAACTCGTCGGCGAACTGCGCGCCCAGCGCGCCGCACCGCCGCCGGCCGCGGCACCGGCCGCACCCGCCGTCGCGGCGGTGCCGGCCGGCAAGCAGCCGATCCAGGCCGTGTCGCTGACGCCGAACGCGCCGGCCGGCACGACGCTGCGCTACTCGGGCTTCATCAAGGCCGACTTCATGGCCACCAAGGCGCATGACGGCCAGCTCGCCGACGGCGCGGTCGGCCGCGCGCTGTACCTGCCGAGCCAGACGCCGGTCGGCGGCAGCGCATCGGACGTCGACTACGACGCCCACGCCAAGTTCTCGCGCTTCGGCATCGGCGTCGACACGGTCACCGAATCCGGCGACAAGGGCGGTGCCTTCGTCGAGATGGACTTCTTCGGCAACACGCTCGGCACCCAGGTCGCGACCAACACCTACGGCGTCACCCTGCGCCACGCCTACGCCTACTGGAACAACTGGCTGGCCGGCCAGACCTGGTCGAACTTCATGGACGTCGGCGCACTGCCCGACGCGGTCGACTTCATCGGCCCGACCGACGGCGTGATCTTCGTGCGCCAGGCCCAGGTGCGCTACACGAACGGCGCGTTCTCGGTCGCCCTCGAGAACCCGGAAGTCACCTACATCCAGAACGGCGGCGGCGCGGTCACGCAGTCCGATCGTGGCGCGATGCCCGACCTCACGCTGCGCTACGGCTGGAAGGGCGACTGGGGCACGTTCGGCATCGGCGGCCTGCTGCGCAACCTCAAGGTCGAGCGTGCGGGCACGGCGACGGTCGCCGGCATCGACGGCACCGAGATGGCCGGTGCGCTCACGGTCGGCGGCAAGTTCAACATGGGCAAGAACGACGACATCCGTTACCAGGTCACCGCGGGCAACGGCTTCAGCCGTTACATCGGCCTCGGCATCACCGCCGACACGGCGATCGATGCGAGTGGCGACCTCGACGCGCTCGGTGGCGTCGCGGGTTACGTCGGCTGGCGCCATGTGTGGTCGCCGAAGGTGCGCTCGAACCTCATCTACGCGCGCAGCCAGTACGACAACCCGATCGCCCTGACCGGCGGCGGCGTGACCGAATCCGTGCAGAGCCTGCGCGCGAACGTCTTCTACTCGCCGTTCCCGAAGGTCGACGTCGGCGCCGAGCTCATGGTCGGCGAACGCGAACTCGAAAACGGCACGGACGGCAGGCTGACGCGCCTGCAGTTCACGACCAAGTATTCGTTCTAAGAGGAGGGGAGAACACATGGCCAGCACACCCGCAGGAGCGGCGCCCGCATCGGGCTCGCTCAACCAGAACCACCGGCGCGTCATCCTCGCGTCGAGCCTCGGTACCGTCTTCGAGTGGTACGACTTCTATCTGTACGGCTCGCTCGCGGCGATCATCGCGGTGCACTTCTTCAGCTCGCTCCCGTCGGGCAGCGCGTTCATCATGGCGCTGCTCACGTTCGCGGCCGGCTTCGCGGTGCGTCCGTTCGGCGCGATCGTGTTCGGCCGCCTCGGCGACCTGATCGGGCGCAAGTACACGTTCCTCGTCACGATCGTGCTCATGGGCGTGTCGACGTTCCTCGTCGGCATCCTGCCCACGTATGAAACGATCGGCATCGCGGCGCCGATCCTGCTCGTCGTGCTGCGCTGCCTGCAGGGCCTCGCGCTCGGCGGCGAGTACGGCGGTGCGGCGACGTACGTGGCCGAACACGCCCCGATGGGCAAGCGCGGCCTCTACACGAGCTTCATCCAGACCACCGCGACGATCGGCCTGTTCCTGTCGCTGCTCGTGATCCTGGGCGTGCGCACGATGCTCGGCGAGGAAGCGTTCAAGGAGTGGGGCTGGCGCATCCCGTTCCTGATCTCGTTCCTGCTCCTGCTGGTGTCCGTGTGGATCCGCATGAAGCTCAACGAGTCGCCGGTGTTCCAGCAGATGAAGGCCGAGGGCAAGCAGTCCAAGGCGCCGCTGACCGAGAGCTTCGGCAACTGGAGCAATGGCAAGATCGTGCTGCTCGCGCTGCTCGGCGCGACCGCCGGCCAGGCCGTCGTGTGGTACGCGGGCCAGTTCTACGCACTGTTCTTCATGACCCAGACCCTCAAGGTCGACGCGGTCACGGCGAACCTGTTCATCGCCGCGGCTCTGGCCATCGCGACGGGCGGCTTCATCTTCTTCGGCTGGCTGTCGGACAAGATCGGCCGCAAGCCGATCATCATGGCCGGCTGCCTGCTCGCGGCGATCACCTACTTCCCGATCTTCAAGGCGCTCACGCACTACGCGAACCCGGCGCTCGAGGTCGCGGCACAGACCTCGCCGGCCACGGTCGTCGCCGATCCGGCAGACTGCTCGTTCCAGTTCGTGCCGGGCGAGCTCAAGGGCCACGTCAAGTTCACGAACTCGTGCGATCTCGTGAAGAACCTGCTCAACGGGCGCAGCGTGCCGTACACGAACGAGAAGGCTCCGGCGGGCACGCTCGCGAGCGTGAAGATCGGTGCGACCACGATCGAGAGCGTGGCGCTGAGCAGTCTGTCGGCCGACGAGGCCAAGGCGGCCCAGGCCAAGTTGTCGGCCGATGTCACGGCGGCGATCGACGCAGCCGGCTATCCGAAGGTGGCCGACAACGCGCAGATGAACAAGCCGATGGTCCTGCTGCTGCTGACCATCCTCGTGGTCTACGTGACGATGGTGTACGGACCGATCGCGGCCTGGCTGGTCGAGCTGTTCCCGACGCGCATCCGCTACACCTCGATGTCGCTGCCGTACCACATCGGCAACGGCTGGTTCGGCGGCTTCCTGCCGACCACGGCCTTCGCCCTCGTGCTGCTCACCGGCGACATCTACTACGGCCTCTGGTATCCGATCGTCGTCGCGCTGTTCACGTTCGTGATCGGCACGTTCTTCCTCAAGGAAACCAAGGACGTCGACATCACGAAGTGAGGGTCTCCACCCCGATCCCGCGCGGCGCAAGGCCGCGCGGGGCACCTCGAGGCCGGGCAATGCCCGGCCTTTTTTTTCGGATGAACGGGGATCGGAGTCGACGTTCCGCGAGCGTCCGCATCACCGTGCGGGCAGCGAGGAGTGACGAGGCGATGTTGCCTGCCTGCAGGGATCAGCCCGCAGCAGGACGCGGCGCCTCGCTCCCCGAGGCGCCGCGTCGGGGATGTCAGACGCGCCGGATCAGGCCGATGATCACGAGCAGGATCACCGCACCGATCATGGCGTGCAGGATCGATCCGACGATGCCTCCGCCGATCGAGATGCCCAGCTGCGGCAACAGCCAGCTCGCGAGGAACGCGCCGACGATGCCGATGACGATGTTGCCGATGATGCCGAACCCGAAGCCGCGCACGATGAGGCCGGCGAGCCAGCCCGCGATGCCGCCGATGAGCAGGATGATGAGGAGTGCTTCGACCGAAATCGCCATGGAGTTCCCCTTGGGTTGAGGTCGCGACGATGCGACGCGCGGAGTCTGCGCGACGTGGTGACCACCGAAGATGAACGGATTCGCGCCCGCGGCCGGTGTCGCTCGGCCTGGCGGACGGGTCAGCCCTGCGGCGGTCGTACCGGCGGCACGGGACGCTGCGCTGCCGGTGCCGCCGGCCGGCCCTGGGGCGGGGTCCCGTGGGTCTGGCGTTGGGCGCGGTCGCGGATCGCCGCGATCACGTCGGGCTCGAGAAGCGCCGCATCGGGTCGAGCGCGATCGGCGATGCGTTCGGCGGCGATCGAGAACACCGTGCCGACGGCGCCGATGAAGGCGACGAGCAGGGACAGTCCGAGCACGCCGGGGCTGTGCGTCAGGAATGCCACGACGATACCGCCGACGGTCAGGGCGATCAGGAACAGGCGCATCATGACGGTGCCCCGCGGAAAGCCGGAAAGGTGGCGGCAACGCTAGCAGAAAGCCGCCCCGCGCCGCATGACCGCCGATCGGCCCGCCATTGCCGCCAGCGCTGCCGGCCGCGTCGACGTGCGCGGTCCGATGGCGCAGACTCGCGCCATGGACGCACTCTCGTCGTGGGCCCTCGCGGCCGGCCTCGCCTGGGCCAGCGGGTTCCGCCTGTATGCCGCCGTGTTCGCGGTCGGCATGCTCGGCCGTTACGACGTGCTGGACCTGCCCGCCTCGCTGGCCGTGATCGAGCATCCGTGGGTGCTCGTGGCCTCGGGCGTGCTGCTGGTCGGCGAGTTTCTCGCCGACAAGGTACCCGCGTTCGACTCGCTGTGGGACGCGCTCAACACCTTCGTGCGCATCCCGGCCGGTGCCTTCCTCGCCTGGGGGGCCATGGGCGAGTCGGAACCGGCCGCGCAGGTCGCCGCGGCGCTGCTCGGCGGCTTCGTGACGAGCGGCACGCACCTGTTCAAGAGCGGCGGCCGCGCATTCCTCAACGGTTCGCCCGAGCCGTTCTCGAACTGGACCGCGAGTTTCGGCGAGGACGGCCTGCTCGTGGTCGGGCTCTGGCTCGCGATCCAGCACCCGTGGGTCTTCCTCGTACTGCTCGTCGTGTTCCTTGCCTTCGTCGCCTGGCTCGTGCCGAAGCTGTTCCGGTTGTTCGGCCGCGTGTTCCGACGTCTGCGGGCCGCAGCATCGCCGCCCTCGGCGGGCGGGTCCACGCCGCCCGCGTGATGGCATCGCGCGCCGGATCGCGTACGGAAAGCTGAGGCCGCGCCGCGGCGTTCAGCCAGTCCACGGGGCGATCGCTATACTCGCCGCCACTTCGAAAGCGTCGATCCTGCGTGCCAGACCCCATCGATCCGATTGCCGTCACCGCATACACCGCGACCTCCGCGCTGGGCCGTGGCCGTGACGCCCACCTCGCGGCGCTGCGCGAACGGCGCAGCGGCCTGCGTGCGAACGACTTCACCGCGGCCGCGCTGCCGTGCGCGATCGGCCGCGTCGACGGTGTCGAGGACGCTGCGCTGCCCGACGCGCTGGCAACCCACGAATGCCGCAACAACCGTCTCGCCTGGCTGGCCCTCCAGGCCGACGGCTTCCTCGATGCCGCGCGCGCCGCGATCGCACGCCATGGCGCCTCGCGCGTCGCGCTGCTGCTCGGCACCTCGACCGCGAGCATCGGCGAGAGCGAGGCGAGTTACCGCGACCTCGAGGACGGCCGCATGCCCGCATGGGCGCAGCGCCCCGAAGTGCACAACCCGCACTCGCTCGGCCTGTTCCTGCGGAACCTGCTCGGCGTGCGCGGCCCGTGCCTGACCACGGCGACCGCGTGTTCGTCGAGCGCCAAGATCTTCGCCAAAGCCGAGCGCATGATCCGCCTCGGCCTCGTCGATGCGGCGATCCTCGCCGGCGTCGACACCTTGTGCGACAGCGTGCTCTACGGTTTCAACTCGCTCGAACTCGTCTCCCCCGATCCGTGCCGGCCGTTCGACGTCGCGCGGCGCGGCATCTCGATCGGCGAGGCGGCGGGTTTCGCCTTGCTCGAGCGCGACGGCGACGCGACGCGACCGCACCTCGTCGGCTGGGGCGAATCGAGCGATGCCCACCACATGTCGACGCCGCATCCCGAAGGCCTCGGCGCACGCCTCGCGATGACCGACGCGCTCGCACGTGCAGGCCTCACGCCGGCCGACGTCGGCTACATCAACCTGCACGGCACCGCGACGCCGAAGAACGACGAGGTCGAGGCCGGTGTGGTCGCGGCGCTGTTCCCGGCGCACGTGCGCGCGAGTTCGACCAAGGGCTGGACCGGCCACACGCTCGGCGCGGCCGGCATCCTCGAAGCCGTCGTGAGCCTGCTCGTGCTCGAGCATGGTGTCGTCCCGGGCCTGCTCGGCACGACCGAGCTCGATCCGGTCTGCGGCCCGCAGATCGCGATCGACAATGCGAACGCCGAGGTCTGCGTCGCGCTCAGCAACTCGTTCGGCTTCGGCGGCAGCAATTCGACGCTCGCGTTCGCGCGCGGAAGGCGGGCCGCATGACCCTGCTCGACCTGCAGATCGAAGGCATCGGCTTCTGGGCGCCGGGATGGCCGAACTGGGACGCCGCCTGCGCAGGGCTGCGTCGCGGCGACGCTCCCGCCGCCGATGCGCCGGCGCGTCCCGCACCGGGACTGCTGCCGCCGGCCGAGCGTCGTCGCGCGCCGGAACCCGTGCTGCTGGCCTGCGAGGTCGCGAGCCAGGCCTGCGAGGCGGCTGGCCGCGAAGGCGCCGAGTTGCCGAGCGTGTTCGCCTCGACCCACGGCGACCTCGCGATCACCGACTACATGTGCTCGACGCTCGCAACCGCGCCGCACGAACTGTCGCCGATCCGCTTCCACAACTCCGTGCACAACGCGCCGGCCGGTTACTGGACGATCGCGACGCGCTGCCACCGGCCGTCCACCTCGATCAGCGGCTGGACCGCGAGCTTCGGCGCGGCGCTGCTCGAGGCCGCCGTGCAGGCGGTGTCGGGCGACACGCCGGTGCTGCTCGTCGCCTACGACACCGAGTCGCGCGGTCCGCTCACCGAGGTGTCGCCGAGCACGCCGTTGTTCGGTACCGCGCTCGTGCTCGCGCCGTTCGTCGAAGGCTCGGGCCTGTCGCGGCTGCGCATCGGCCTCGATCCCGATGGCGTCGTCACGCTGCCCGCGTTGCCGCCCGCGTTCGCGGCGATCGCCGCGGGCAACCCGACGGCCGCGCACGCGTTGCCGTTCCTGTGCGCGCTGGTCAGCGACCTCGCCGGTCCGCTGCACCTGCCGGGCGGGCAGGGCGACGCGCTGCGCGTCGAATGTCCATGAGCGTGCCGTCGCGCACACCGCACCACCGCGCTGCGCCCCCGCGGCGCACGGCCAGGGAATGACCGCCATGTCCAACGCTTCCGATTCGCCCCGCGTCGCCATCGTGATCCCCGCGCTCAACGAGGAGCGCGCGATCCGTGCCGTCGTCGAAGCCGCGCTCGCCGTGCTGCCCGATGTCATCGTCATCGACGACGGCTCGACCGACCGCACCGTCGAGCTCATCGCCGACCTGCCCGTCACGCTGATCCGTCACGCGACCCCGCAGGGCAAGGGCGAGAGCCTGCGTGACGGTTTCCGCGAGGCGCTGCGCCGCGGCTTCGATGCCGTCGTCACGATGGACGGCGACGGGCAGCACGATGCCGCCGACATCCCGCGCATGCTCGCCGCCGCGCGCCAGTTCCCGAAACATCTCGTCATCGGCGCGCGCATGCGCACGCGTGACAACCAGCCGACTGCGCGCCGCCGTGCCAACGCGGTCGCCGACTGGGGCATCTCGTGGGGCTGCGGCGTGCCGGTCGCCGATACGCAGAGCGGCCAGCGCTACTACCCGCGCGTCGCGCTCGAGCGCGTCGATCTGCTGCAGCAGGGCTTCGTGTTCGAAGCCGCGATCCTGATCGCCGCGACGCGCGAATGCGGGCTCGGTGTGGTCTCGGTGCCGATCGACGCGCGCTACCACGGTGGCCTGCGCCGCAGTCATTTCCGACCCGTCATGGATATCACGCGGATCACGTGGTACACGATCTGGCGCGTCGTCCACTACGGCCGCATCATCGAGAGCTATCGCCGTTCGCATGGCTCGCCGCCGTGTGTCGTCGATCCGCCCCTGCTCGGCGTGCACGCCTGAGCGCGCGGCGGCATCGATCATCTCCCCTGAAGGACACCGCATGACGCCCGCTACCTCCCACGATGTCGTGATCCTCGGTGGCGGCCTCGCCGGCCTGTGTCTCGCGCTCCAGCTTCGCCAGCGCTTCGAGGGCATCGATGTCGTCGTGGTCGAGCGCAAGCGGCATCCGCTGCCACCGGCAGCGCACAAGGTCGGCGAGTCGACCGTCGAGATCGGCGCGCACTATTTCGCCGAGACGCTCGGCCTGCGCGACCATCTCGACGCCGAGCACATCCGCAAGTTCGGTTTCCGCTTCTTCTTCAGCGAAGGCCGCGAGGATCTCGAGAACCTCACCGAACTCGGCGTAAGCCAGGTCATGCCGACGCCGACCTGGCAGATCGACCGCGGCATCTTCGAGAACCACCTCGGCGACGTCGCGCGCGAACGCGGCATCAGCTTCCTCGACGGCGCGGTCGTGCGCGGCGTCGACATGGGCAGCGGCGAGGATGAACACCTCGTGCGCGCGACCGTCGACGGTGACGAGCGGCATTTCCGCGCGCGCTGGGTCGTCGACGCCTCGGGTCGCGCCGGCCTGCTCAAGCGCAAGTTCGACCTCGCCGAACCCGACAACGGCCATCACGCCAACGCGGTGTGGTTCCGCATCGACGACCGTCTCGCGATCGACGACTGGATCGGCGACGCCGCCTGGGGCGGACGCTGCACGCCGCCCGAGCGCTGGCGCTCGACCAACCATCTCTGTGGCCCCGGCTATTGGGTGTGGCTGATCCCGCTCGGCTCGGGCGCGCACTCGGTCGGCATCGTCTGCGACGCGACCATGCATCCGCTCGAGAAGATGAACACGTTCGAGCGCGCACTCGAATGGCTGCGCGAGTTCCAGCCACTCGTCGCGCGCCACTGCGAGTCGCGCCGCGACAAGCTCATGGACTTCCTGTTCTTCCGTGATTTCTCGTACGGCTGCAAGCAGGTGTTCTCGGGCGACCGCTGGGCGATCACGGGCGAAGCCGGCGTGTTCCTCGATCCGTTCTATTCGCCGGGCAGCGACTTCATCGCGATCGCCAACACCTACGTCTGCGAACTCGTCGCGCTCGACCGCGCACGCAAGCCGCTGGCGGCGTACGCGCGCCTGTACGAGCAGTTCTACTTCTCGTTCTACGAGAACACGCTGAGCCTCTACCGCGACCAGTACGCGATCTTCGGCGACGCCGAGGTCATGGCCACCAAGGTGATCTGGGACTACACCTACTACTGGGGCATCCTCTGCCAGCTCACCTACCAGGAGCGCCTCGCCGACGTCGCCCTGCTCGGCGAACTGCGCGAGGACCTGCTCGCCGCGAGCCAGCTCAACCTCGACATGCAGGCGTTCTTCCGCCGCTGGTACGAACAGGGCTCGCGCCGCAGCGACGCGGTCATGTGGGACCAGGGCCGCATCGACTGGTTCCTGCGCATGAACGCCACGCTCGCCGACCCGCTCGACGACGCCGGCGTGCGCCAGCGCCTGCGCGACAACGTCGCCCGCATGCGCGAACTCGCCGCGACGATCGTGTCGCGCGCCGCTGCTGCTTGCCCCGGTCTCGAGATCGAAGGCCTTCCGAACGAACCCGAGGCACCGCTGCCGTTGTTCGAGAAGGCGGCGTAGGGAGGGCGCTTCGCTGCGCGATCTCGCCGACCGGCGACGTCTGGTCGGGCCGGAATGACGGCAGGTGAGGGCGCTTGGCGGAACCGCCGAAGGCGATTCCGAAAAGCGCGAGCATTCCCGATGGAGAGATCGATCCGTGACCTGATCAGGACCGACGCCCCCGGTTGTCGCAGCGGCCGCTCAAAGCTATTTCACCGTCATCCCGGCGCAGGCCGGAGGTGCTTCACAACAGCGCAACGCGCTGGTCATCCAGCGCCTTTGACTCGCCATCGAGATATCCACGCAAGCACGATGCGACGTGCGATGGAAAATCGCTTCGGAAGCGAGTTCTGACGGTCGGTTGTCGCAATGGATTTCCAGGCCTTTGCACCGTCATCCCGGCGCAGGCCGGAGACGCTTCACAACAGCGCAACGCGCTGGTCATCCAGTGCCTTCGACGTTCCCATCGACATGCCGTCGCCGTCAAAGGTGTGGGCACACCACAAGGCCCTGGATTCCGGCCTGCGCCGGAATGACGATAGGTGAGGGCGGTTCGATCCTGGCGACTCGCTTTCGACCTGACGCTCGTCCGAGCGCTGGCGATTCACGCGCTTTCGGAACTCGAATGCCGTGTCGATCGCCGTCCGCCTTTCCCGCCCCCTCACCCCATCCCGCCATTCACCCCGATGACCTGGCCGTTGACGTAGCTCGCCGCGTCCGAGCACAGGAAGCCGACCAGCGCGGCGACTTCCTCGGGGCGGCCGGCACGTCCGGCGGGAACGATCGCCTTGACGTGGGCGGGATCGAACGTCGAGCCGAGCATCGCGCCTTCGACGAGGCCCGGCGCGACGACGTTGACGGTGATGCCTCGCGAGGCCATCTCGCGCGCGAGCGAGCGCGAGGCGCCGTGCAGCGCGGCTTTCGCGGCCGCGTAGTTGGTCTGGCCGCGGTTGCCGAGCACGCCGGCCACCGACGACACGCTGACGACGCGGCCGAAGCGCGTGCGCGCCATCGGCAGCAGCAGCGGCTGGGTGACGTGAAAGAAGCCGTGCAGCGACACGTCGATGACGCGCCGCCACTGCGCGCTCGTCATGCCGGCCATCGGCGCGTCGTCGTGGATGCCGGCGTTGTTGACGAGCACCTGGATCGCGCCGCCTTCGAGCAGGCCTTCGAGTGCCGCGCGCGAGGCCTCGCCGTCGGTGACGTCGAACGCGATCGCCTCGGCGGAGCCGCCGTCGGCACGGATCGCCGCAGCGACCTCCTCGGCGCGCGCGACGTTTGCGTGGGCGTGCACGATCACGTGGCAACCCGTCGAGGCGAGCTCGCGCGCGATCGCGCCGCCGATGTCGCCGCTGCCGCCGGTCACGAGCGCGCGTCGCCTGCCGGTGTCGTTCATGCGTGAGTCCTTCGTTCCAAACCGCGCATGATGCCGCAAGGCGTCGCCATGGTCCCGTGCCCGCCCTTGATGCGATGCGCGGCGCCGATCCCGATGGACAGGGAATGGCGGGCGTCGCCTGTGCCCCATGCACGAGCGGCGCTTGGGTACGGATCGCCCGACGCAGCAGTCGACCTCGCTCACGAAGACGACGTCGCCAGCTCGGGGCGCTTCTCGAAGTGCCGTGCATCCTCGCCATTCTCGCGATGGCCGCCGCGTCGCCCGAACGGTGCAGAGGGGCAGGCTGCCCTGCGTGGTCGTCGACCTCGCTTACGACGAAGGCATCGCCTCGTCGAGCCGCTTCTCGAAGCGCAGCGCGTGCGCGCCATCCTCGTAGTAGCCGTCGCGTCGCCCGATCGGCGCGTAGCCGCGGCGTGCGTACAGCTGCTGCGCGGCGACGTTGTCCTCGCGCACCTCGAGGCGCATGCGCGCAGCGCCTCGCACCCGCGCGGCGTCCTCGGCCGCCTCGAGCAGGCGTTCGCCGAGTCCGAGTCCACGCGTCTCGGGCGCGCGCGCGATCGAGTAGAGCCTGGCGATGTCGAGGCCGACGCGGAAGAACACGACCGCCGCGCCGAGCAGCGCGTCGGCGCGTACCGCGACGATCACGGCGGCACCGGCGTTGCCGACGTGCCGGCGCCACTGCCGCGCGCTGAGGCGGTCGGCCGTGAACACGCGGTTCTCGAGCGCAACGAGTGCAGGCACATCGTCCGCCTCGGCGCGACGCAGCACGACGGGCACATCGACGGACTCGGGGGTGTGCGGCGGCACGTGTGCAGACGTCATACGGGGAGCGTACATGGGGTCAGGTTCATTTTCCGCGCCGCTTCCGCGTGTGATGGCCTGCCGCACCGGCACCGGCACCGGCACCGGCACCGGCACCGGCACCGCGACTCGCACGGGCTCCGCAAACCATCATGTGCCGGTCGGGCCCACCGCCCTCGTCCCTGCATGCACGTCCGCTCGCACCCAACCGGGAAATGAACCTGACCCCAGGCGTGCCTCGATGTACGCCGCGCCGCGTTTCATTCAACCGGCCTTCAGGTGCCGGCCGCGATAAGTCGCGCGCCGCGCGGGCCGAAAGCACGCGCGTTCCCGACGTGACATGCCCGGCGCCCGCACCCGCACGCCATGCCCCGCGGATCCACCCGTACCGGAACGGTCAGCGCTGCATGAGCCGCCTCGTCATCGTCGTCGAAAAAGCCTCCGACTGGGGCTCGTATTACCCGTCCGACAACGTCGTCTCCGCCCAGGATTACCTCAAGCAGCCGCTCAGCGACGACGACGAGCGCACCCAGGTCATCAACCTCTGCCGCAGTTACAAGTACCTCGGCACGGGCTACTACGTGTCGCTGCTCGCCGAGGCGCGCGGCCACAAGGTGATCCCGTCGGTGCGCACGATCAACGACCTGCGCCGGCGCTCGCTGTACGGCCTGGACATCGACGATCTCAACAGCCAGCTCGGCAAGTTCCTGCCGGCGGGCGGCCGCGACACCACCGATTTCGGCATCCTCGTCTACTTCGGCCACACCTCGCATCCCGCGCTCGAGGACCTCGCGCGCCAGGTGTTCGAGGCGTTCCCGTGCCCGATCCTGCGCATCGAGTTCGAGCGCGAGCGCGTCTGGCAGATCGGCGCGATCAAGCCGACCGGCCTGCACACGCTGTCCGACGAGCAGGAGGACGCGTTCGCCAAGACGCTCGACGCGTTCTCCAAGAAGCTCTGGCGCAAGCCGCGCGCGCGCCGCAAGTTCCGCTTCGACCTGGCCATGCTCGTCAATCCCGACGAGGCGATGCCGCCGTCCAACCGCAAGGCGCTCAAGCATTTCGTCGAGGCCGGCAGCGAGCTCGGCATCGAGGTCGATACGGTCGGCCGCAACGACTACCAGCGCCTCGCCGAGTACGACGGCCTGTTCATCCGCGAGACTACCGCGCTCGACCACCACACCTACCGCTTCGCCCACAAGGCGGAGAAGGAGGACATGGTGGTCATCGACGATCCGGGCTCGATCCTCAAGTGCACGAACAAGATCTACCTGCACGACCTCATGCTGTCGCGCAAGCTGCCGATCCCGCGCACCGAGATCCTCTACCGAGAGGACACGCGCAAGCTCGAGGAGGTCGTCGAGAAGCTCGGCTTCCCGCTCGTGCTCAAGATCCCGGACGGCTCGTTCTCGCGCGGCATCGTCAAGGTCGAGGACGCGAGCCGGCTCAAGGAGGCGGCCGACCAGCTGTTCCAGCACACCGCACTCGTGCTCGCTCAGGAATTCATGTTCACCGAGTTCGACTGGCGCATCGGCGTGCTCAACCGCGAGCCGCTGTATGCGTGCAAGTACTTCATGTCGCGCGGCCACTGGCAGATCTACAACCACGGCGCGAAGGGCACGGCCAAGTCGGGCGGGTTCGAGACGCTGCCCGTGCGCGAGGCGCCGGCCGACGTGGTCAAGCTCGCACTGCGCGCGACCGCACCGATCGGCGACGGCCTCTACGGCGTGGATATCAAGAAATCGGGCGAGCGCCTCGCCCTGATCGAGGTCAACGACAACCCGTCGATCGACGCGGGCGTCGAGGATGCCTACCTCGGCGAGGACCTCTACCGCCGCATCATGGACGAGTTCCTGCGCCGCATGGAGCGCAAACGCCTCGGCTCGCGTGGCTGAGCGTCAGCGTCGCGCGAGCGCTGCGCGCAGCACCGCCAGCCAGCGCCGTCGCGTGAGCCAGGCGATGTCGACGAGCGGTGCGCCGAGCAGCCAGAACGGCAGCGTCGCACCGCCGAAGCCGCCGCCACGCGTGGCCGGCACGAAGGCCAGCAGCAGCGCGCCGACGACCGCCCACGCGACCAGCCAGGCCGGCACGCGCACGGCCGGTACGGTCGCCTTCGCGGCGGCACGGCGCGTGCGGCGCGGCGAGCGGGTGGCGGGAACGTCGGCGAGCGTGAACGGGGCCAGCAGCATGGGGCGTCTCCTCGGATGTCCGCGCGCAGCCTCGCGCGCCGCCGTCTCAGCGCCTGAGAAGCGCGCCCATGCCAACAGGTCCTTGACGAACCGCGTGCCATAATCGCGCGCCGGAAACGGCGATGCGGCGCGCTTCGGCGCCGCCCGCCGACGCCGCGCAGGAGTTCTCGTTGCAGTCCGATGCCTTCCTCCAGTACGCCGTGGTGCTGCTGCTGGCCGCCGTCATCGCGGTGCCCCTCGCGCGACGCTCGCGCCTCGGCGCGGTGCTCGGCTACCTCGCCGCCGGCGCCCTGATCGGACCCAGCGGCCTGAACCTCGTCGGCAACGCCGAGGAGATCGCCCACGTCGCCGAGCTCGGCATCGTGCTCATGCTGTTCGTGATCGGCCTGGAACTGTCGCCGCAGCGGCTGTGGGTCATGCGGCGCCAGGTGTTCGGCATCGGCAGCCTGCAGCTCGTGATCAGCGCGCTCGCGATCGGCGGCGTCTGCGAACTGTTCGGCATGGGCTGGAAGGCCGCGCTCGTGGTCGGCCTCGGCCTCGGCCTGTCGTCGACCGCGATCGGCCTGCAGATCCTCGCCGAGCGCAAGGAGCTGCAGTCGCCACACGGCCGCCTCGGTTTCGCGATCCTGCTGCTGCAGGACGTCGCCGCGATCCCGATCCTCGCGCTGATCCCGGCCCTCGCGATCCACAAGGCCACGGGTGACGCGGGCTCCGACACGCTGGTCGTCGCGCGCGTCATCGTCACGATCGCGATCGTCGTCGTCGGGGGCCGCTACCTGCTGCGCCCGCTGTTCCGCATCGCCGCGCGTTCGAAGATCCCCGAGGTGTTCACCGCGAGCGCGCTGCTCGTCGTGCTCGGCACCGCGATGATCATGGAAGGCGCAGGCCTCTCGATGTCGCTCGGTGCGTTCCTCGCCGGCGTGCTGCTCGCCGATTCCGAGTACCGCCACGAGATCGAAGCACGCATCGATCCGTTCAAGGGCCTGCTGCTCGGCCTGTTCTTCATCGGCGTCGGCATGACCGCCGACGCGCGCCTGATCCTGTCCGATCCGCTGCGCGTGCTCGCGATGCTCGCGGTGCTGCTCGCGATCAAGGGCGCGGTGCTGTACGGCCTCGCACGCTTCGTCGCGAAGCAGTCGCGCGGCAACGCGCTCGCGCTCGCCGCGGTGCTCGCGCAAGGCGGCGAGTTCGCGTTCGTCGTGTTCACGCTCGCGCTCGAGCATCGTCTCATCGACGCCGCATTGCGCGACCTGCTCGTCGTCGTCATCACGCTCTCGATGGCGTTCACGCCGCTGCTCGTCGCGCTCGGTGCACGCCTCGCGCCGAAGGTCGCGGCCGGCGGAGGCGACGTGCCGGCCTACGACACGCTCGACGGCGAGACGCCGCGCGTGATCATCGCGGGCTTCGGCCGCGTCGGCCAGATCGTCGCGCGCGTGCTGCGTGCGAGCCGCGTGCCGTTCACCGCGATCGAGAACTCGATCGAGCAGGTCGAGGTCTCGCGCCGCTTCGGCAGCCGCATCTTCTTCGGCGACCCGGCCCGGCCCGAGTTGCTGCGTTCCGCCAACATCGACCACGCGGAGATCCTCGTCATCGCCACCGACGACCCCGACACCAACATCCGCATCGCGCGCCACGTGCGTCGCCTGTACCCGCACGTGAAGGTGTTCGCGCGCGCGCGCAACCGCCAGCACGTGTTCCGCCTCATGGACCTCGACGTCGCCGTCGTGCGCGAGACGTTCCACTCGAGCCTCGTGCTGTCGCGCGACGTGCTCGAGGCGCTCGGCCTCGAACACGACCTCGCCGCGCAGCGCGTCGAGACCTTCCGTGCCTACGACGAGAAGCTGCTCGCCTCGCAGCATCTCGTCTACGACGACGAAGCCGCGATCGTGAAGGCCACGCGCGAGGCGCTCGCGGAACTCGACAGCCTGTTCGAGGCCGACGAGGCCGAGCAGCAGCGCGAGGCCGGCGCATGAGCGTGTTGCCACGCGGCTACGCGCTCGCCGACCTCGATCTGTCGACGTTCGATCGCTCCACGCGGTCCACCGTGCGCGTGCAGCGCCCGGACCGCTACCGCCTGCTCGAAAGCCTGCCCGCCGACGTGCCGCGCATCGCGCGTGGATCGGGCGTGTCCTACGTCGCCGCGAGCTTCGGCGACGGTGCGATCTCGCAGGAGCTCGGCGCGTTCGACCGCCTGCTCGGCTTCGATGCCGAACATGGCCTCGTCACCGTCGAGGCCGGTGCACGCATCGGCGACGTCGCGCGCTTCGTGCTGCGCCACGGCTGGTCGCTGCCGGTCGTGCCGGGTCATCCGCGCGCGAGCATCGGCGGCTGCATCGCCGCCGACGTGCACGGCAAGAATCCCGCGCGCGACGGCACGTTCCGCGATTACGTCGAAGCCCTCGGCGTATTCGATCCGCTGCACGGCTGGCTGCAGGCCAGTCCGCACGAAAACGCCGAGCGCTTCGCGGCCTGCCATGCCGGTTTCGGCATCGCCGGCACGATCGTGCATGCGACGCTGCGCCTCGCGCCGGCACCGGCCGCGTACACGATCCGCCGCCTGCCGGTCGCGAACCTGCGCGAGGCGCGCGATGTGCTCGTCGCGCACGCTGGCGCGCCACTGCTGTACGGCTGGCACGACGGCCGCGCGCGCCACCTCGGCCGCGGCGTGATCCGCTTCGGCCTCGAATCGCACGAGGCCGCGCCGCGCGCGAAGACGAGCGCCGACCTGCCCGTGCAGGTCGCGCCGTGGCGCGCCTGCGCATGGACGCCGGCCGGCATCGCCGCGATGAACGCGTGGATCCACCATCGCTGGTGCCGCGCGGGAAGTTCGCAGGTCGACGTCGCCTCGGCGCTGTTTCCGCTCAACGATGCGCGCGTCTACTACGCGGGCTTCGGCCCTGAAGGCTTCGTCGAGGCGCAGTGGCTCGTGCCGCACGCGACCTACGACGCTTTCGTGGACGGCCTCGAGGCGCTCGTCGCGAAACATCGTCCCGCGATCACGCTCGTCGCAAGCAAGCTGTTCGACGGCGAACCCGAAGGCCTCGCGTTCGACGGCCGCGGCATCGCGTTCGCGATCCAGCTCCCGCGCCCGCGCGCGACGACGCAACGCGCGTTCCTCGACGCGCTGACCGCACTCGCGCTCGAACAGCGCGCGCGTCCGAACCTGATCAAGGACGCCTCGCTCGATGCGGCGACCGTGCGCCAGGCGATCAGCGGTTTCGAAGGCGCACGCGCACGCCTGCGCGCGTTCGACCCGCAAGGCCTGCACCGTTCCGACCTGACCCGGAGGCTCGACCTGTGACCGCCATCGTCATCGGCGCCTCGAGCGGCCTCGGCCGCGCCCTCGCCGAGGAACTCGCGCGCAACGGGCATGCGTTGCTGCTCGTCGCCTCCGACGTGCGCGACCTCGTCGCGCTCGCCGCCGACCTGCGCCTGCGCCACGGCGTCGCCGTCGAACCGCTCGCACTCGACCTGTCGCGCGAACCCGATCCCGGCGCGCGCGTGCTCGAGGCGCTAGGCGAAAACGAAGCGAGCGCCTTGCTCATGCCGGTCGGCGTCTCGCGCGAGGACGACGCGTTCGGCCTCGGCGCCGGCGCGATCGGCCAGCTGCTCGCGATCAACCTGCACGCACCGCTCGCGATCGCACACGCGCTGCTGCCGCGCCTGCTCGTCGCACGCGGCGCGATCGTCGGCTTCGGCAGCATCGCGGCCGTGCGCGGCCGTGGCCGCAACGTCGTCTATGCCGCGGCCAAACGCGGCCTCGAGACGTTCTTCGAAAGCCTGCGCCACCGCCATGCGCCATCCGAACTGCGCGTGCAGTTCTGGAAACCCGGCTTCCTGCGCAGCAACCTCACGTTCGCGATGAAGTTGCCGATGGCGCCGGCAGAGCCTTCCGACCTCGCCGCGGACGTCGTGCGACGCCTGCCGAAGGGCTCGTTCGACCGCTACGCACCGGTCAAGTGGGCGCTCGTCGCCCGCGTGCTGCGCGCGCTGCCGTGGAGCCTGTTCCGGCGCGTGAAGGCCTGAGGCGCTGGCTCCGGTCGGCGGAGCTCGAGCGGTCCCGTTGTCGAACGACACCGGGATGACGGATCCGGCAATCAGGCAACATCGGTCCCCGCGACATGTCGCCCCGGCGCAGGCCGGGGCCCAGCGCCTTCTGACGGGATCGCGAGCCACAAGGATTGTCCTGCGATGTCGCACGTGCGAGCTCTACGGCTCGCGTTTAATCCTCAGATTCGGCGCCATCGATCCCCACGACACGTCGCCCCGGCACACGCCGGAGGCCCGGCGCCTTCTGACTGCATGACGAGCGACAAAGCTTGTCCTGTGATATCGCACGTACGCGCTCCGTGCCTCGCGCTTCGCCTTCACGCTGCACTGAAAGACACTGGACTCCGGCCTGCGCCGGGGCGACGACGTCGTTGCAATGCCATCGCCATCGATGACGACGTACCTCTTCACGGTGAACCGCTGCGGCGGTCCCGCGCTACGTTGAGCGCCGCGGCCGATTCGCGAGGTCATCACATTACGAACGCTTGAGGGGATCCCGGCTTTCGCCGGGATGACGTCGGGTAAGGGTGGCTTGACGATGCAGCGTCTCGGCACCCGAAGGTCTTACGGTGCAGGGCATGACGAAGCGATGCATCACTCGTTGCCAATGCGGATCATCATGATGAGACGTCATCCCGGCGAAAGCCGGGATCCCCTCAAGCATCACAACGTGAGGTACATCCGAATCACGGAATAACGTCATGGAGATGCGCGAAGCTCACTCCTCCCACTCGATGCGGCATGGAGCGACCAGCACCAGATGCGGTTGTGAAGCCTTAGCCCGTCGGCGCCTCTGCGCTCGAGAACTGCGGCAACGATGCATCCACGGATTCGACGCCATCGATCCCCACGACACGTCGCCCCGGCGTAGGCCGGGGCCCAGCGCCTTTTGACGGCACGAGCGACAAAGCTTGTCCTGTGATGTCGCACGCATGAGCTCTACGGCTCGCGCTCCGCCTTCACGCTGCATTGAAAGGCGCTGGGCCCCGGCCTGCGCCGGGGCGACGGGGCTGTTGCGAGGCTGGTGAACGACTCAGAACCGCCCCGCCTGGAAATCCTCGATCGCCTGCACGATCTCGGCCTGCGTGTTCATGACGAAGGGGCCGTACTTGGCGACCGGTTCGCGCAGTGGCTTACCTGCGACCAGAATGAGCCGCGTCGGTGCATCGCCCGCGGCGACGAGCACGCCGTCGCCGTACTCGAGCACGGCGAGCTGGCCGCGCGCGACCGCCTGCGGCGCGTCGGCCGGTCCGATCGCGGCGTCGCCGTCGTAGACGTAGGCGAACGCGGCGTGTCCTGCCGGCAGCGGCAAGTGCAGGCGCTTGCCCGCCTCGAGGCGCACGTCGAGGTAGAGCGGCTGCGTGACGACGCCTTCGACGGGTCCCGTGGCTTCGCCGAACGTGCCCGCGATCACGCGCACCTCGGCGCCGTCGGTCGCGGCCACGACCGGGATGCGCGCGGGCGCGATGTCCTGGTAGCGCGGCGCGGTCATCTTGTGCGCGGCGGGCAGGTTCACCCACAGCTGGAAGCCCCACATGAGGCCGTCTTCCTGCTCGGGCATCTCCGAATGCACGATGCCGCGCCCGGCGGTCATCCACTGCACGCTGCCCGGCTCGAGCAGGCCCTGGTTGCCTTGGTTGTCGCCGTGGCGCATGCGCCCGGCGAGCATGTAGGTGACCGTCTCGAAGCCGCGGTGCGGATGGTTCGGGAAGCCTGCGAGGTAGTCGCCGGCCTGATCCGAACGGAACTCGTCGAGCATGAGGAACGGGTCGAGCATGCCGAACGTGCGCGTGCCGATGACGCGGTTGAGCTTGACGCCGGCCCCGTCGCTGGCGGGTTCGCCGCGCACGAGGCGCGTCACGCGACGCGAGGAGGTGGTGGTTTCGGTGCTGGCCATGGCGGGCTCCGGATCGTGGAATGCCGCCCAAGATGGCGTGCCGGGCCGATGCGGACAAGCCGGCGCGCGTGAACGTGCTGGGCGTGTCGCGTGAACAATGCGGCGTGTAAAGCGGCTTGGCGACCTTCGTGCACGCGGGCAGAATCGATGGCTCGCCAAGGCCACACCTCGAAGGACCGCGAGTCGTGAACGCCGTGGCTGCACGTGACGACCATCGTTCCGCCACCCGCACGCTGCTGTGCACGCTGGTCGTGACCGATCTCGTCGACGGACTCGCGCTGATCGAACGCATCGGTGATCGGCCCGCCGCCGAACTCATCCGTCGCCATGACCGCATGGTGCGCTCGGTGGGAGACCGCCACGGCGGCCGCGAGATCGACAAGACCGACGGCTTCCTGATGATGTTCGACCGTCCGATCCAGGCGGTCGCGTTCGCGCTGGACTACCAGCGCAGCCTGCGCCGGCTCAATGCGTCGGAGACCGCGACACTGGCCTCGCGCGTGGGCATCCATGTGGGCGACATCCTGGTCTGGGACAACGCGCCGGAGGACGTCGCCAGGGGCGCCAAGCCCGTCGAGGTGGAAGGCCTCGTCAAACCGATCGCCTCGCGCCTCATGAACCTCGCGTTGCCGGGCCAGATCCTGATGTCGAACATCGCCTATGCGCTCGCACACCGCTCGCAGGGCGAGCTCGGCCTGCAGCTCGAGCGCGTGCGCTGGCGCCGCCATGGGCGCTACCGTTTCCGCGGCATTCCCGATCCGATCGCGGTGGTCGAGGTCGGCGAGGAAGGGCTCGCGCCGTTGAAGACCCCTTCGTGGTCGGGCACGGCCCATCGCGAGATCCCGCTCTGGCGCCGGCCGGGCGTGATGGCCGCGGCAGCCCTCGCGCTCGCGGCCATCATCGCGGTACCGGTGTCCATGATCGTCAGGCCTTCGCCGTCGATCGCCTTCACGGGGCGTGACTGGGTGGTCATCGGCAGCCTCGACAACCTGACCGGGCAGACCGTGTTCGACGAATCGCTGCAGGGTGCCCTGCGGCTCGCGCTGGAGCAGTCGCGCCACGTCAACGTGCTGCCCGACCTCCGGGTGCGTGACACGATCAAGCACATGCGGCGCGATCCCGAAGCGACGCGCCTGGATCGTGTCGTCGGGTCCGAGGTGGCGATCCGCGCGGGCGCCAAGGCGCTCGTGCTGCCGACGCTCGTGGAGGTCGGCGGACGGATGCGCGTCACGGCCGAACTGATCGACCCACGCACGCGGACCACGGTGTACTCGGAGTCGGCCGATGGCGTTGGCGCGGAATCGGTGTTGTCGTCGCTGGATCTCGTGAACCAGCGCCTGCGGATTCGCCTCGGCGAAGCGCTCGCGACGGTCGGCGAGGCGTCGGAGCCTCTCGAAAGGGTCGCCACGGAGAACCTCGACGCTCTTCGGGCGTACTCCCTCGCGATGCGTGAGAATGCCAGCGGCAGCACGATCCGGGCCCGCGAGCTCTACCAGGAGGCCCTGGAGCGGGATCCGGATTTCGCCGCCGCGCGCCTGAAGCTCGCCATGCTGCATTTCACCGCAGGCCGAACAGCCGAGGCCCGTCGCGAGCTCGACCTCGCGCTCGACGACACGCAGCGCCTTTCACCACGCGAACGTATCATCGCCGAGGCGACGCGAGCGAACTTCGGATCCCAGGAAGATGCCTAGAGGGCATGGCGCGCCGCAGCCGCGCAGTATCCGGACCTCTTCTCCGCGCAAGGCTCGCTCGCCTTCTACACCTGGCATTACGCCAACGACTTCGATGCCGCGATCGATGCCGTCAGGGCCAATGTCGTGCCGCAGAATCCGAACAGTGGCCTTGGCCACTACCTGCTCGGCACGCTGCTCGTGGGCACCGAGCGCTACGCGGAAGGACTCGCGGAGTTCGATGCCGCGACGGCGCTCGGCGCGTCGTTCGGCAACCTGTTCGTGGCGGCGGCGCACAGTGCCCGTCGGGACCACGCGAAAGCCGATGCGGTGCTCGCGAGCGGCCGGGCTCCCGAGCGCTCGGTCGATACCTATACGGAGCGTGTGTTCGCGCTCGCCCGCGCGCTCGATCGTGGACACTGGAGCGAGGCGGCGTCACTGCAAGCCGCCGGTGAGGAGCACGAACTCGACGCGGCGCATGCCCACGCCTGGGAGGTCAGCCGGCTCGTGGCGGCGGGTCTGGTCGTCGACGATCGCGACCACGTGACCGCCCGGCTCGCGCTCGCGGCGTCGCGTGATCGCGAGCCCGGAACGGGCGTGGATCGAACCGCCTGGGCGACCCGCATGCTCGTGCGGGCCTGGCTCGCGGCACGCCTCGGCGACGACGTGCTCGCAGGCGATGCGATCGACCTCGCGAGACCCGTGGTCGACGAGGGCGGCGTGCCGGTGCTCGCCAAGCTCATGCACCTCGTGCAGGTCGAGCGCCTGGACCATGGCGATGCGGCGGCCGTCGTGAACCTGAGGGCGATGCTCGACGGTACCGAGCTCTACGCGAGCCACGTGCTGCTCATGGAGCGCCTCGCGGCGACCCGCGACTTCGCAGGGGCACAGGAGCAGGCCCACTGGCTCGCCACGCATCGCGGCCGTGCCTACATGGAAGTCACCGACAACGTCATGTTAAAGGCTTGGAACGTCGCCCAGTCCAACCTCGCCGTGCTGCGTGAAGCCGAATTCGCCGCGCGTCTCGGCGAGCTCGCCGAAGCAAGGTCGAGCCTGCGACGTTTCCTCGCGATCTGGCCTATGGACGGCATGCCGTCGAAGCTGCACGAGGACGTGGAGCGTGTCCGCGCCCTGATCGAGGCCCTCGCGGCCGCCGACATGCGGGAGTGAAGGTCCGCCCCGCGCGGGATGCCGTGTCGTGGCGCGGCGGGAGGCGGGGTCCACGGCTCCCGGATCGTTTACATTCGCGAGGGCCCGAAGAGGGTGGAAGTCGGCCAACACGTGTGCGAGTGTGGGCAGCGGCCCCGCGTGGTGATTCCGCCGCACGACGCCACCGGGTGCACAATGGTGCGTCGGACATGCCGAAGGATCGCTTGTCGTGAGTGCTTCACCCACCCATTTCGAGCCCGAAGCCGGTGCCAGCGCGCTGCTGCGTACGCTGCTGCTGTGCGACCTCGTCGGCTCGACGGCGCTGGTCGAGAAGCTCGGCGATCGCGCGGCGGCGGAACTGATCCGCAAGCACGACCGCATGGCGCGCACGGTGGCAGATCGCCACGGCGGCCGCGAGATCGACAAGACCGACGGCTTCCTGATGATGTTCGACCGCCCGATCCAGGCGGTCGCGTTCGCGCTGGACTACCAGCGCGGCCTGCGCCAGCTCAACGCGGCAGAACAGTCGTCGCTGGCGGCGCGCGTGGGCATCCACGTCGGCGATGTCGTGGTCTGGGACAACACGCCCGAGGACGTGGCGAAGGGTGCCAAGCTGGTCGAGGTCGAAGGCCTCGTCAAGCCGGTCGCATCGCGGCTCATGAACCTCGCGCTGCCGGGCCAGATCCTGCTGTCGAACATCGCCCATGCGCTGGCGCACCGCGCGCAGGGCGAACTCGGCGTGCAGCTGGAACGCGTGCGCTGGCGCACCTACGGCCGTTACCGCTTCAAGGGCATTCCGGATCCGATCCCGGTGTTCGAGGTCGGCGAGGACGGCGTCGCGCCGCTCAAGGCGCCGCCGTGGTCGGGCAAGGCGTATCGCGAGATCCCGTTCTGGCGCCGGCCCGCGATGCTCGCCGCGGAAGCGGTCGCCCTCGTCGCGTTCGTCGCGATCCCTGCCTTCGTGATCTTCAAGCCCGAGCCCGCGATCGCATTCGCCGACCGCGACTGGGTGGTCGTCGGCAACCTCAACAACCTCACGCGCGAACCGGTGTTCGACGACACCTTGCAAGGCGCGATGCGCATCGCGCTCGAACAGTCGCGCTACGTCAACGTGCTGCCCGACCTCAAGGTACGCGACACGGTCAAGCGCATGGAGCGCGATCCCGTCACCACGCGCATCGACCGCACGATAGGCTCGGAGATCGCGATCCGCGACGGCGCAAAAGCCTTGATCCTGCCGACGGTGGCCGAGGTCGGCGGACGCGTGCGCGTCACGGCCGAAGTGATCGATCCGCACACGCAGACCACCGTGTACTCGGAGTCCGCCGATGGCATCGGCGCGGAGTCGGTGCTGCCTTCGCTCGATCTCGTCAACCAGCGTCTGCGTGTCCGCCTCGGCGAAGCGCTCGCGACCGTGACCCAGGAGTCCAGGCCACTCGAGAAGGTCGCGACGAAGAACCTCGATGCGCTGCGGATGTATTCCAAAGCCGAAGCCGTCATCGCGACCGGCGATTTCACGACGGGACTGCAGCTCTACCGTTCGGCGATCGAACTCGATCCCGAGTTCTCGCTGGCCCGCATGGAACTCGCGTCACGCCTCATCAGCAGCGAGGGCAAGAAAGCCGAAGGCAGGGAACAACTGCGGCGCGCAATGGCGAATCCAGAGCGCTTGTCCACGCGCGACAAGCTGTTGGGCGAAGCGCTGTTGAGTGATTTCGAATCTCCGGGCAAAGCGCTTCTCCACTGGCGTGCCCTTGCCGAGCTCTATCCCGACCTGTTCCGCGCGCAAGGCGCGTACGGCTACTACGCCTGGCACTACGCCAACGACTACGACAAGGCCTTGATGGCGACCCGGCGCAACGCGGTGGATCGCAACCCGAGACCGGGCATCGGCCACTATCTGCTGGGTACGCTGCTGCTGGGTACGGAGGATTACGCCGAGGCGCTCAAGCAGTTCGAGCTGTCCGAGGCCGCAGGCCTCAAACTGCAGAACCATCTGTATGCGACGGCGTATGCCGTGCAGCGCCGCTACGACGAGATCGACGGGATTCTTGCCAAGGGACGCTCGGCTCCTTCGCCGTCGCCACGCGACGGCCGACTGTTCGACATCGCGTACGCGGCCGATCGAGGCGAATGGAAGCGGCTGGAGTCGCTGGCCGCAGCGGCGGCGGGCCCATCGTCCGGATCCTCCACCGGCAAGCTCGTCGACAGCGATGTCCAGCTGGTCATGAGGTTGCTGCTGACCCGGCCCGGGGACCGCGCATCTCTCGTCGGCAAGCTTGATCCGGCGCTGATCGACGAGGTTCGCAAGGCCGACGACCACGATCCCAAGGCTGTCGATGCGCACATCCTGTTCCGGGCGTGGATGGCGGCCCGTTACGGAAGCGTGGATGTCGCCCGATCCATGCTCGGCAGCGCGAGCGAGCGTGCGAGCGACGACGACTATCCCGCACTGCGCAAGGTTCGGGATCTGGTACTGGCGGAGATCGACCGACGCAGTGACAACGGCTCGGCCGCGATCGCACGCTTGCGGGATGCAGCCGACGGGACCGAGCTCTACGCGTCGCGGGTGGTGCTCATGGAAGCGTTGTCCGATGCAAAAGACGCGCGCGGGACCTGCGAACAGGCGCGCTGGCTGTCCGGACATCGAGGCCGCGCCTACACCGAAGTTGCCGGTGGCCCGATGTTCGTTCCCTTCAATGTTGCTCAGTCGAACATCGCCACGCTTGCACTTGCCGAGTGCTCCATCGATCTCGGGAAGATCGATGAAGCCCGTCGTGCATTGGCGACCTTTCAGGCCGCCTGGAAGGTCGACGCGATGCCGGAATGGATCCGCGAGCGCATGCTG
Organism: Dokdonella aquatica; assembly: GCF_051987395.1. NCBI lineage: Bacteria > Pseudomonadati > Pseudomonadota > Gammaproteobacteria > Lysobacterales > Rhodanobacteraceae > Dokdonella > Dokdonella aquatica. The sequence goes on from NZ_CP197094.1 coordinate 1,510,464, forward strand.
GCGGTCAGGCAGAGAATCGATCCACCGCAGCCGTCAGTTGCCGCCCGGTAGCCTGAGCTGGGGGATGACCATCGTCATCGTCGCGGTCAATGCGACCTGATCGAGCGTGTCGACGGCCGTCTGATAGAACGGCTTGCCCAGCAGCGTGACCGGCTTGAGGCAGCACGGATCGAGATCGATGATCTCCTCGGCGGTCAGTCCGATGTCGAGCAGGGCCTTGGCCGGTTTGACGGCGAAGCGCGCGCGGAAATCGTCGTTGGTGGCGAGGCGGGTCAGCAGGTCGATGGCCTGCGCCTGGGTGAGCGTGGTGTCGGTCATGGCGTGGTCCCCTGTTCGCCCTGGCATCGTCCGACCGCCCCGATGCGAGACGCCCCTCCGGACGATGTACCGGGGCGAATGGAAGTCTAGCGTCCGCTGTGCCAATGTCGATGTCGCGCCGCGGCCGGATCCGCGGCGTTCTTGCCGCACATTGGCGTCACGTCGCGCGACGGCGCACAATGCAAAATGTTGTGTCGGACATGTCGAAGGATTCGCCCGTCGTGAGCGCGTCACCCGCCCCAGCCGAACCCGAGGCCGGCACCAGCGCGCTGCTGCGCACGCTGCTGCTGTGCGATCTCGTCGGTTCGACGGCGCTCGTCGAGAAGCTCGGCGATCGCGCGGCGGCGGAACTGATCCGCAAGCACGACCGCATGGCGCGCACGGTGGCCGATCGCCACGGTGGCCGCGAGATCGACAAGACCGACGGCTTCCTGATGATGTTCGACCGCCCGATCCAGGCGGTCGCGTTCGCGCTGGACTACCAGCGCGGCCTGCGCCAGCTCAACGCGGCGGAACAGTCGTCGCTCGCGGCGCGCGTGGGCATCCACGTCGGCGACGTCGTGGTCTGGGACAACGCGCCCGAGGATATCGCCAAGGGCGCCAAGCCCATCGAGGTCGAAGGCCTCGTCAAGCCGATCGCGTCGCGGCTCATGAACCTCGCGCTGCCGGGGCAGGTGCTGCTGTCGAACATCGCCTACGCGCTCGCGCACCGCGCACAGGGCGAACTCGGCGTGCAGCTCGAGCGCGTGCGCTGGCGCACCTACGGACGTTACCGCTTCAAGGGCATTCCGGATCCGATCCCGGTGTTCGAGGTCGGCGAGGAAGGCACCGCGCCGCTCAAGGCGCCGCCATGGTCGGGCAAGGCGCATCGCGAGATCCCGTTCTGGCGCCGGCCGGCCACGGTCGTGATCGAGGCGCTCGTGCTCGCGCTGCTCGTCGCGATCCCGCTGTACACGTTCCTGAAGCCCGCGCCGGCGATCGCGTTCGCGAACCGCGACTGGGTGGTCGTCGGCAACCTCAACAACCTCACCGGCGAAACCGTGTTCGACGAGGCGCTCGAGAGCGCGCTGCGCATCGCGCTCGAACAGTCGCGCTACGTCAACGTGCTGCCCGACCTCAAGGTGCGCGACACGGTCAAGCGCATGGAGCGCGATCCGGACAAGACGCGCATCGACCGCGCGATCGGCTCGGAGATCGCGATCCGCGACGGCGTCAAGGCGCTGATCCTGCCGACGGTCGCCGAGGTCGGTGGCCGCGTGCGCATCACCGCCGAGGTCATCGATCCGCATACGCAAACGACCGTATATTCCGAGTCGGCCGACGGTGTCGGTGCAGAGTCGGTGCTGACCTCGCTCGATCTCGTCAACCAGCGCCTGCGCGTGCGGCTCGGCGAGGCGCTGGCCACGGTGAGCCAGGATTCTCAGCCGCTCCAGCAGGTGACGACGAGCAACCTCGATGCCTTGCGTGCGTACTCGCTCGGCATGCGCAGCTACGTCAAGGGCGAGTTCGACAACTCGCTCGAGTTCCACCAGCAGGCATTGAAGATCGATCCCCAGTTCCTGTCGGCGTGGATCCGCATCGGCGCGGTCTATATCAGCGCCGGCCGCGCACGGGATGCCTTGCAGGCGTTCGAAGCCGCGATTGCCGACCGCACCCGCCTTTCGATCCGTGATGCGATGTACGCGGACGTCATGATCCTGACCTTGAAGTCTCCCGATGCCGCGCTTCCGAAATGGGCCGTTCTCGCGGAGTCGTATCCCGATTATTTCGCCGGAAGCGGCGGTTACGCGTACGTGAGCTGGAAGGATGCCAACCGTTTCGACGACAAGACGCTCGGCATCGCCGAGATCGGTGCGTCGAACCGCAATCCCAATCCGACGCCGTCGCTGCATCTCGTGGGCATTCTTCGCACCGGCCGCGGCGAGTACGAGAAGGCACGCCAGTCCTTCACGAGCGGCGAATCGATGGGTTTCGTCCGAACCGAGTACCACTCGGCCAGCTACGCTGCGGAGCGCAAGCTCGAGCTCGCACGCACCACGCTCGCGCGCTCGCCACTCGATGCGGCGACGGCGAATCCGGTCGCCAACGTCACGCGCAACCTGTTCGAGGCGGCGTTCCGCGTCGATGCCGAACGCCGCAGCGATGCACGCAAGGTCATCGCCGACGCGCGTGCGGCACTTCCGCCCGGGCACGGCTTGTCGCTCTTCTACGAGGTCGTCGGCCTCAGCCTCGACGGTGACGACGCGACCGCGCATCGGGAAGCCTTGGCGGCGGCCGTGAAAGAGGGCATCCGTCTGCGCTCCACCGCCAACGACGTCGACAAGGCATCGATCGAGATGAACCTCGCGATCCTCGCCTACCTCGCCTCCCGGGACGGCGCTCCCGCGGCGGCGGCCGAAGCACTGGCTGCGCTACCTTCCGACGATGCCGAGGGCGCCATCCTTCCCAGGAAGATGCGCGCCGTCGCCCGCGCGCGGGCGACGCTCGCGGCGGGTCATGCGCCCGATGCCGTGCTCGCACTGGAGCGGCTGCTCGATGCGAGCGAGCTCTACGTCACCCACATCGCCCTGGCGGACGCGTATGCGGCCGCAGGCCGTCCGAACGAGGCACTCAAGGAAGTGCAGTGGCTCGCCACGCATCGCGGGCGAGCCTATGCCGAACCGCCTTCGGCGTTGACGGTTTCGAACGTCGAGCAGTCGACGCTCGCATTCCTCAGGGAAGCGGAGCTGTCCCGCGAGGCAGGCCATACGGCGCGCATGAAAACCGCCCTCGACGCGTTTCGTGCGGCATGGCCGAAGTACGCCGATGATCCTGTGCTGCGCCGTCGCGTCGAAGCGCTTCAGTCCGCGGATCCGCCGCCGGTACCGTAGTCGAGGCGCAGGAACGGGAACACCATGCAGCAGGTATCGGTGACCGCTCCGGCATCGAGCTGCGCATGCGTTGCCGCGATGGTCGACTTGTCCGCGAGCTCCCCGGGCTGCAGCGTCGAAAGCCCGGCGGAAGCCAGATGCTCGTCGCTCACGCCGATGTCGCGCAGCGACTGGACGGGGTCGCTCGCGAACTGGGCCCTGTAGTCGTCATCGGTGGACAGTTTGTGCAGCAACTGGAGTTCGTGCTCGCGAGGAAGGCGAGTGGTGCTCATGATGACTCCCCTGGAAGTGATGGAGCGCGTCGTCCGTCGACGACGCGATGGGCGCTGGTGTTCACAGGGGAGTGCCCGGCCACGATGCCGCAGCGACTTGCCGCCCCCCTTCGGCGCTACGTAGGCTAGCAGAACTCCATCACCGGAAAGCCAGCCCATGCAGGTCCGTCGTTGCGCCGCCGTCGTCGTCGAACCGCGCGAGCGCCTCGCCTTCGATCTCGCCAGGCTGCTGCAGGGAGGCACCGGGCTGGACGGTGTACGCGAGTGGGTCGCACTTGCGGCGCACCTCGACGACGAGTTCGTGCTCGACGCGGACGAGGTGGCGGTGCTCGGCGAGGTGCCGGTCGAGCAGTGGACGCCTTTCGAGGATCTCGCCGCGCGTCACGGTCGTGGCCTGCTGGAGGGGTTGCTGGCGAACGGCCTGCTCGTCGGTGACGACGAGGCGTCAAGCGGCATACGCCGTCGCGACGACGACGTGCGCGCGAGCCATTGGCGTGGCATCGCCGCGACCACGCACCGCCATACGCGCTGGGGCGATGTCGACACGCTCGAAGCCGAGCGTCGTTTCGGTCGCGAGACCGACCGGCCGTTCCTGCAGCGCCTCGGCCCACCCGAACCGCTCGTGCGCGAACGCGTCGAGGCCGCCGACCGTATCGCGCTCGAACGCCCCGAGGACACGCCTCTCGAAGCCCTGATCCGTCAGCGCGTCACCTGCCGCAACTACGACCGCGCGCGCCCGCTGTCGCGTGCCGACCTCGAGGCGACGCTGTTCCGCGCGTTCGGCGCACGGGCCGTGAGCGATCAGCCCGGCATCGCGGTGATGAAGCGCGCGGTGCCGTCGGCCGGCGGCCTGCATCCGACCGAAGCCTACCTGCTCGTGCAGAACGTCGAAGGCGTCGCCCCCGGCCTGTACCACTATCACCCGGTCGACCACGCCCTCGAGCCGCTCGGCGCCGTGCCGGGCGACGAGACGGCGGCCCTCGCGCTGCGACTCGTCGCGGGCCAGCGTCATTTCATGGACGCGCACGTCGTCGTCGTGCTCGCGAGCCGCTTCCGTCGCACGTTCTGGAAGTACCGCAACCACGCCAAGGCCTGGCGTGCGGTCATCCTCGATGCCGGGCATCTCTCGCAGGCGATGTACCTCGCCGCGGCCGAACGAGGTCTCGCCGCGTTCATCACGGCCGCCGTCAACGAACGCGACATCGAGGCGACGTTCGGTCTCGACCCGATGCTCGAGGGCGTCGTCGCCGTGTGCGGCTTCGGCTGGCGCGGCGAGATGGTCACCGAAGTCGAGTTCGATCCGCTGTGCAGCGTGTGGCCGCATGGCGGGACGGGCTGAGACGAAGGCACGTCGGCCGTCGTGGCGACGGCACCCTCGCACGGCGGAATCGCCTGCGGCGGTTCCGCCCTACCCGTGATTGCACCACGCATCATTTCGGAACGCCGATCCTTATGAAACGTCGCCCCGGCGCAGGCCGGGGCCCAGCGCCTGCCTGTGTATGGTTACGTGCAGCGACACGCGCTTACAGATATGTACTCCGGGTTTCGCTCCAAGGGCGACTATCAACCGAAAGGACACTGGGCCCCGGCCTGCGCCGGGGCGACGAAGCTCTTGCTGCGCGCGTGATGCGATCGGTGACGGCGTCGCCCGCACGGCGGAATCGCCTGCGGCGGTTGCGCCCTACCCATGAGCTCGATGCGCCGCCGCTTTCGTAGGGAGGAACCCGCGCAGCGGATTCCGCCATCGTGCGAAGTCGATACCTGGACGGCCGTGATGGCCCGCCCAGCACCACACCTCGTGCGCGGCTAGTCCGCGCGGCCACTCCAGCGCGCGAGATCGCCCGTCGTGTCGAGATCCGCAGCGAGCGCAGGCGCGGCGACGATCTCGACTTCGGCACGTCGCGCCCGCAGCAGATCGCGCGCGCCACGGTCGCCTTGCAGCGTCGCTAGCCCGGTGAACCATGCGCGTGGCAACACGGCCGGAACGCCGAGCGTGTCGGCGTAGCCGCTCGCCACGGCGTGCTCCGGGCGAGCCCGCCACGTCGAGACGAGCGCTTCGAGGTGCGCCGCGTCGAGCGCGGGTTGGTCGGTCAGCACGACGAGTGCGGCTGCACAGTCGGCTGTGAGCGCGGCGAGGCCGGTGCGCAGCGAAGCCGACATCCCTTGTGCGTGGTCGTCGCAGCGCACGTGACGCGCGGCAAGCCTGTGCAGCGCCTCGTCAAGGCCTTCCACGGGTGCGCCGGTCACGACGACGGCATCCAGGGGCGAGGTCTCTAGCGCGAACCGCACGACGCGACGCACGAGCGGTTCGCCATCGAGCATGACGAGCTGTTTGGGTCGGCCGAGGCGCGACGAGGACCCCGCCGCGAGCACGATCACGCCGTGCCGCGGCGCGTCTCCGTCAGGCGAGTGCGTCATAGGCGAGGTAGTGCTGCAGCTGCGCGATGATCGCGAGCGCGGTCGCCTCGGGGCCTTCGCCGCCGAGGCGCAGACCGGCCGGTGCGTACAGGCGCGGCTCGAGCTGGGTCGCGACGATGTCGCCGAGCTCCGACAGCATCGCGTCGCGCAGGTCCGGCGAGCCGAGCAGGCCGACGTAGCCGATGCCGGCACCCGCGAGGTGGCGCAGGTGCTGCAGGTCGATCGTGAAATCGTGGCTGCAGGCGACCGTCGCGTCGAAGTGGCGCTCGCTGAGCAGGCGCGGCAGGCCTTCGGGCACGATCGCGTGGACGCGATCGACGTTGCGCGTGATCGCCTCGGGCAGGCTTTCGACGCGGTGCTCGACGAGGTCGACGTACCAGCCGAGCAGGCGCGCGAGGCGCGCGAGCGTCGCGGTCTCGGGTGCGGCGCCGGTCAGCAGCAGCCGCGGTGGCGGTGCGAGCGCGAGGCCGACGTGGCGTGTGAACGGCATCGACACGGCGAGGGCGTCGCCTCGCGCATCGAACGCGAACATGCGCGAACCGATGCGTGCCTCGCCGCGACCGAGTCCGGTGCGCCCGGCATCGTCGGCGCCGGTGTCGAGGCGCAGGCGCAGCCAGGCACTCGCCTCGGCCGCCGTTGCGAGCGCTTCCCGCAATGGGGAGCCTGCCGCAGGCAGGCGCAGCACGAACGTGCGTGCGCTCGCGAGTGCGGCGCGTCCGCTCGCCTCGAGTAGTGTTCGGCTCGCCGCTGCGGCGACCAGCGGCAGTTCGATCGCGCGCCCGTTCGCGAGAACGTCACGCGCAGCCGTGAGCAGGGAGGCCTGCTGCAGGTCCGCCGTCAGCGCACCTTCGCGCACGCCGTCGGTGTCGAGCAGCGCCATCGCGCCGCGCCCGCGATAGCACGCACCGGAGGTGTCGACGACCATCGCGAGCGCGCAGTCGATCCCCTTGCCGCCGAGCTCGACGGCATGCTCGACGAGGCGGCGAGTCGCCCCGTAGACGGAGATCGGAGACGGGGCGGCGGTCGAGGACAAGGGCGCACGGGCGGGCAGCGGGCCGGCATTGTAGCGCCGCGCCACGCGCGTTCACGATGGATCGAGGCGCCGGTACTGGATCGCTTCCGAAAGATGCACGGCCTCGATGCGCGCGCTCGCGGCGAGGTCGGCGATCGTGCGCGCGACGCGCAGCACGCGATGGTAGGCGCGTGCGGACAGGCGCAGGCGTTCGATCGCGCGGTCGAGGAAGGCCTGCTCGGACGCCTCGAGCACGCCGTCGCGCTCGGTCTCGCGGTTGCCGAGCCAGGCATTGGGCTTGCCGGCACGCGCGAGCGCGCGCTCCCTCGCGGCGCTCACGCGTTCCCGCACGGTCGCCGAGGATTCCCCCGCGGCACTCGTGCGCAGTTCGACCGGATCCACGCGCGGCACCTCGAGCTTGAGGTCGATGCGGTCGAGCAACGGCCCCGAGATGCGCCCGCGGTAGCGCGCGACCTGGTCGGGCGTGCAGCGGCAGCGGCCTTCGGCGTCGCCCGCGTACCCGCACGGGCAGGGATTCATCGCCGCGACGAGCTGGAAGCGCGCCGGAAACTCGGCATGGCGCGCCGCGCGCGAGATCAGGATGCGCCCGGATTCGATCGGTTCGCGCAGCACCTCGAGCACACGTCGGTCGAACTCGGGCAGCTCGTCGAGGAACAGCACGCCGTGGTGGGCCAGCGAGACCTCGCCGGGGCGAGGCACCGAACCGCCCCCGACGAGTGCGACCGCGGAAGCCGTGTGGTGCGGGGCACGGAACGCGCGGCGCGTCCATTCGTGGGCCTCGTTGCCGAGTCCGGCGACCGATCGCACGGTCGCGAGTTCGAGCGCCTCGTGCTCGGCGAGCGGAGGCAGGATGCCGGGCAGGCGCGAGGCGAGCATGGTCTTGCCGGTGCCGGGAGGGCCGACGAACAGCAGATTGTGCGCGCCGGCCGCGGCGATCTCGAGCGCGCGCCGCGCATGCGTCTGGCCGCGCACTTCGGCGAGATCGGGCTCGCCCGCGGGCGTCGGCGCGGCAGCCACGGGTTCGGCGCGCGGCAGTTCGATGCGCCCGCACAGGTGGGCACAGACCTCGAGCAGGTTGTCGGCACTGCGCACGTCGGCATCGGCGACGAGCGCGGCCTCGGCAGCGTTGGCGCGCGGCACGACCACCGAGCGCCCGGCCCGCGTCGCGCGCACGACCGCCGGCAGCACGCCGTGCACGGGCCGCAGTTCGCCGGAAAGAGCAAGCTCGCCGAGGAACTCGCGCTGCTCGAGCGCCTCGCGCGGCAGGCCGCCGTTCGCGGCGAGGATGCCGAGCGCGATCGGCAGGTCGAAGCGGCCACCGTCCTTGGGAAGGTCGGCTGGACCGAGATTCACCGTCACTTTTCGCTGCGGATACTCGAAGGCGGTGTTGAGGATGGCCGCGCGCACGCGGTCGCGCGCCTCGCGCACGGCGGTTTCGGGCAGGCCGACGATCGAGGTACCGCTCGTTTAGTACTCGGAACAGTACTATCAAAAGACACAAATGCCTTTGAAATCAGTACGATATCCGAAATGCCTTGCTTCTTCTTGCCATGACAATTGTCAATCAAACGCTTTGCTTTTCGGGCTACCGCCATCGCGCCATGAGCGACGAACTTGCGGAGGCCTTGCGAGCTGGGATGCCTCGCTGGGTGGGTTGTGGTGACGCCTTGCTGATCCGCCTAGAGAGCTTTCTGCAGATCACCGGCCGATCGCTGGGCCTCGAAGACATTGGTACAGACAAATGGCGGACGGTCTGGATGCAGTTCTCGGCTGTCCTCCATGTCAAGGGTTCACAAGGCACGATCACAGCGGACACCGCATACAACCTCCACCGTCGGTGCGTCACGCTACTCAAAACGCTCGGTGACGCAAGTCTTGATTCCCTAAAGTTTCCATTCAATGGAGGGCCGACGGAACAAATAAACACCCTAGTAACGAATGTCACGAACGCGTCGATAACCGAACGCGTAGAGTACTGGCGCGGCTGGACCGCGAAAAATAAGCTCGGAAAAGAAATCGTTTTCCGGCTCTACCCATTGTACGACCGTGTAGGAAAGGAATTTACTACCAATTTTTTCCTGGCATGCGAAGCACACGTCCTGACCGGACTGAGCACGAGTATTCCCTACGTGAACGATATCGCAAGATACATCGGCGATTACCAAGGGGAAATAAGTGCGGAAAGCTTTCAAGATAGACACTGGCTCTCTGAATTCCTAGAGCGCTTCTGTGTAGCGGCGGTGCACGAAAAGCACGAGAATCATAAACAGCTTTACTCGGCAACCCGAAGCTGGTCAAAATTCGCGCATTTCCTCGACCAATGTGTGATCGGTCAGATCTGGGCCGAGCTCGGAAGGCCAATCCCGCGGCCGAAAGCACCGGCTGTAAAAGGCGACCAAACGCGTGTTATAGAAACGTCGGAAGGTCTACAGGTGCGCCGTACTCTCCTGACAGACGTCCCCCTCTACGTACCCGATAGTGAAGCCAAAGAGCTCCTATTCAGAGAGATTCAATCCGATTTCGATGCCATCGTCAGATGGGCGCGTAAAGAAGTTCAGGACGCGTGGGCAAGACGCAACAATCGTCTTGCTTTATCGCCTGAGGGAATCGTAAGCCACCCAGGGCCGTCCGGGAAGAACTCTGGACTCGACTGGCGCCTGACAAAAAACTGTCCTACTTGGTTGGCGCATGCTGCAGCTACTTTCGAGTCGCGGGGACTAGTAATCGGACAGAAAAAACCGACAGCATCTGCGTACTATCCTTCGCCGCTTGACGAGACCGCGTGGGACCTAGGAATTCCGACGCCAAACCTACTTCTTGCGCACGCCGCGGTACTTATCGCCAAGCATCCGCAGATAACCCCGTCCTTTCTGGAGAGGCTGGAGATATATGATAGGAATGACCAGAAAACCGGTTTAGTTGAGACCGACGCCGGGCACTACCTGGTGGGCGTAAAATCAAGGAAGGGGGGAAGGACCGCCGAACAAGTAATAAAATTAGACGATGAGACCACAGAAGTCGTACGACAGGTGATCGATTTAACCCAACCACTGCGCTATCAAATAAAAGCCGCCAAATCCCCAACTTGGCGCCGACTATTTCTAGCGACCCCTTCCATGGGCTCAACACCGAAATTCTGGTGCGCCAGCAGTACCGCGAACCGTTCTGCCCTCTGGCTGTGCGGGAGACTTACGCAATGCGCCGAAATAGAACCATACCGAGCCTACGAGATCGCCAAGAGATTCAGCCTTCGAGGGCTGCGTGCGAGTGCAGCAGTTCTTGTATATATCAAGTCAGGGTCCTTAGAAGAATTTTCAAAAACCTTGGGCCATGAAGAGTGCAAGCCCGAGCTTCTAGATAGCTACCTTCCACGTCCTATTCAGGAGTTCTTCGTGGACCGCTGGGTCCGCATTTTTCAGATCGGAATAATCGTTGAAGTGATGCGCGACTCAGAAGTTTTACATCAAGCTAGCGGGTTCAACACCATGGAAGAATTAGATCTCTTCCTAGAGCACCACGCGCTTCGAAGCATCCCGAAACATCTCAGCCAACCAGAATACTTGCCAGCCTATAAGTCCGCGGACGCACTTCCACAAACAAAGTTAGTTATCGGATTGGACCAGGAAATCTTGACAATTCTAGTTAGTATGAATTCTGTAGTGAAGGACGCTAGACGCGAAGTAGACGACCGCGCAATCCGGTGGGCCGCGTTCTGCGACCATCTAATTGAATTCATTGAGACGGACGAAGAGAAGCCCGAACTCAAAGACATGCTCACGTATGCATCGGCAAATGCAGATGGGAAGAAGGTGGAGCACCTAATATATGCGTGATCCACTCTCGCTGCCGAAAGAACTGGCGTTCCTGTTGCCTCATATTCAAGGGGCGGGGCCGAGGTACCGGAAAGCAAGCTGGTTACGAGTACCGTTCGAAGCGGACATATGGATAATAGAAACTGACTGCAGGACGGTCATTGATTGGCGGGTGCCTGTTGGGCATTCGCGAAGACTCCTAACGTCACCATATCATTCGCGCGTACTAGAGGTCTTCAAGTCGCTCCTGATCTTACAGACGCACGTCGACACAACAGGCGGAATTGCGCTGAGTGCCACAACTCAACATCGCCGCCTTCACGTCGCACTCGACTGCATTGACTATTTTTTGATTAATGCGGACAGGCTCGGTATAACAGAGTCAGGTCTCGAATGCCTCTCCGAAAGCGAATATTGCTCGTCACTAGCTCAAATTCTCTCCCATCCATGGAGCACCTACTCCGTCTACAGATGGAATTTCCGTATCGCTGAATACCTGCGCGCAAACATGGTAGCAATAGATGCTATAGACATAGCGAACGCTCTCGAGAGGCACCAGTTTCTAGGAAGAGACATCCCTGATATACAGGAAAGGGTAACAGATCTTACCGAAGTGGAAATTATACAAGCTAGAGTATGGCTGTGGTTGAATGCTCGGTACAGTCAAAGAAGGGGGACGCAAGCGGGATTTCAATACGTCCCAGATTTTGCAAGAATTACGTCGGAAATATACAGGAATACCCTTGGAGGGAAGACCGGTTGGACAACTATCCCCGAGCTCGGTCTAGTGCCCGGCTACCGAGTTCACTTCGAGCGTGCCAGAGCTCCCATAACAGACGATCCGCACAACTGTCTCACTCCAAAGAGAGTTAGAACCTACTGTGCGACGTTATTGTCGCTCGAAACGTTGCGCGAAAGTGGGCTTCCGATATCTACTGTTCCAAGGGTTGCTCTTCAAAATCTAGCAAGTTCGATTAATACGGAGTCGACCGGCCGGTTTCGAACTCTTAGGCAGGACGTCGTTTTTTTTGCGCTTCGTAATGCGCTTGAGTTCTGTATAAAGCACGGCGAACATCTACTCGAAAGTTTCGTAAACATAGCGATAGCTGCCCGGGATGCAAGACTCTCGATTAACGTCTTTGCAGAAAAGTTCGGTATCTCATCCCAGTTAGCAACTCAGACAGTAGAATTCGGCGTAAGGTCTTGGACAATCGAACCATGCTACGCAGGAAGCGGCGTCATGAGATATTCTCCGAAGAAACTGTCCGGTCAGCAGTACTTTCAAGCACTACGGAATAATCATGGCCTTCACGAGCTACTGCTGGTGCTGTATGGCGCAATACAAGTGGCAGTTGCAACACTCACTGCACGCCGTCAAGGTGAGCTGAATGATCTGATCAGCGGACGATGTCTAGATTACAGCCGAACCTCGATGATTTTCGATCTTCGGAAGTCAGGGGTGGCGGGCCGCAGACAAAGAGTACATCGCGCCATCCCTCCTGTGGTCGCAACACTACTGGGATTAGTTGAGCGTATGCAGGACCGTTTGGTCAGCAACGGTATAATTGAAGCAAGAACAAACCTCTTCGCGAGCCCAGCTCAGCGAGGAAAAGTCGCGTTGGGAAAGCTCATACCGATGCGCTACAACGAAGCAATCGACTATTTTTGCGACTACGTGGAAACGCCCACGAACGAACTTGAGCAGCGATTCTACCTCCGAACACATCAGCTTCGTAGATTCTTCTGCCTTCTGTTTTTCTGGGGGGCCGGATTTGGTGGGGTCGATGCGCTCAGATATCATCTTGGCCACACTAACAACGAGCATCTATGGCACTACATCACTGAGTCCGTACCTGGAGAGGTCTTACGCGGCGTCAAAGCGGAATGGGCAGCGACCAATCTCAAGGAGGGAAGAATCGAGGAGCAACGCTTCGCCGACCTTATCGAGGCGCAGTTTGGGACGAGAGATTTCAACTTACTCAATTCCGACGTTCTCGCTCTGCATATAGAAGACCTAATTCATGCTGGGGAAGTTGCAATAGAGCCCGTCTTTCTTGACGCGGGACAGAGCTACCAGATCGCCGTGCTAGTTAAGCCGACTAAAACATAATGACTGACTTAAAGAGAAAGGCAGACATAGCAAGCGTAATAGCGCTCCGTGCGCTATTGGCAGACATTGTGGCTAGGCCAGAATCTTACTCTGATAGAGCTGAGGTGAGAGCCGCGCTGCGTTCTCAGTCTTCTCTCGCTTCATACTCATCGTGTGAGCCCACAATTCTAGGGATGTCACTTAACCATCAGAAAAAAATTGCTGCTCTTGCATTGTCAGACTACAAAGTAGTAGATAACTTTAGGCGCAACGCCAAGAAAGCTATTGATTCCCTGAGTGTAAAAGAGAGAAAAGCTAAATTATCCGGCACTATTAGATTCGAGGAGCGCCTTCGTGAGGCAGAGCGAGAGCTGTCTCTACTTAGAGAGGATCTACTGCTCCTTCAGCGCGCATATGATATCCGTTGTGCTCAAGCGCGTCGCTACGCTAACGCTGCCGGTGACAAGTTGCTCACCATATGTAACAAAGAGCAAAGAGAAATTGACGCCACGCTGTCCGCTATACGTAATCGTAGAAGCAATTCAGGAGTAACGATTGGGTACAAGCGATGAAAGCAGATCGGACTCAACTTTATTCACTCACTCCGCGTGGATTTGAGATGCCTCAATTCATCGACGGAGCAGGCCTATTGCATGGTACTGAAGCGGATAACCTGCCAGTTATGCATTGGCCTGACGGAAGCTGGTGCCACTGTGCTAACCGGTACTTGCGTGAGCTCTTCGAGAGAGGTCTTTCGAGAAGAAACAGAGGCGGATCAATTGCGACGGCTGCGGCACACACAAGTCACCTAGTGCGCTTTTGCTGGCGCTTAGGGATTGACTTCATAGAATTAACAAACAACCAGTTCTCACAGTTCATTGCAGAGCTAATTGCGGAAAAGAAGTATAGACGATCGGATGAAAAAGCGCGCGACGCAAACTCCACGATTGCGATTGGGCGCAGCTGTATTGCACTACTAATAAGTGTGGCCGCTCACTTTGGCGATTCTTCATTCGTAGGCCCGAAAGGACGAATTGTCGTATACAGAGCGTATAGCCGCCGTGAATGCCAGGGCCCCGAATATAAAAAAACCTACGGGCGTTCTGCTCAAGGCTGGCGACATGCTGCATTTCCAACACCCGACCGGTTGCATCGAAGACTACCTATCAAGAGCGCGGACATTCAGTGCCTGCGAGACGCCATACACAGATTCTCGCGCACCTCTCACCAGAGAGCTAGGCGGAGAGTGATGCTGAAGCTACTGGAGATCACCGGGCAGCGTCGTGGCGAAGTTTCAGAGGTTACCGTCGATTCCGTACGGCGGGCAGCATCTATGGAAGAACCTATGTTAAGGACGCTAACCCTAAAAAGATCCGGAGGCAAGGAAGATTACCGATATGTACCGATATGTCGAGCGGATGCCATGACGCTACTCGAATATGCCGACGTGCATCGCAGGACAGTTGTTCGACGGATCTTAAAAGGACGGGATCACGGTGTATTTCTTGTCAATGGAAGGACCGGTGAACCTCTTCGCCCAGGCACTATAACTCAAGAAATCAGATTTCTAGCGAAAAAAGCAGGAATACGCAACGCCGCCTGCCCTCACATGTTTAGGCACAGATTCATAACGAAGTTGTTTGTCACCCTTATCGAACGTCACAGAATCGAAAATACCGATAAGTTTAGGCAGCTCTTTCTTAGTGCGGAAACGCTGAAGCAGAAGATAATGGAGTGGACTGGCCATAAAAGTACTTCGTCATTAGAGCAGTACATTCATCTGGCATTTGATGAGGCGAGCTCATACAAAGAAGCGTATGACCACGTACGTGTGACGAGCATGCTCGAGTCCTTTACCGGAATCTTGTCTGAATTCTCCGACCGCTTACGTGAGGGCGAACCCGCTCTCAATGAGGTGGACCGGGTGATCAAGCTTGCAACCGCGCTACGGGCTGACATACTTAAGACTGCGCGTCGTCACGAACCAGGCGAAGAATAGACCCTACAGCCGAGCCCAGAGCATCCACTCGTCAATCTTAATGACGAATAGATGGTGTATCTTATGGCAGCGTTCGCACTCGGCGTATCTTGAGAAGTTGATCGTTGTTCTGGAATTGTTTCTCATCGTGTATGTCGGAGTGAAGCTTACGCTTGACCGGACTAATAGCATAGATCTCCGCAACTTTATAAGTCGGCCATAAACGAAAAGATCATGATCGATTGGCATGTCTCAGGGGAAGTACTCAACACGCGACGTCGGAGTGGCGGCTCAGTTGCGCAGGACGGAGCTGAGTATCAGCGTACTTATGCGCTTTTTAAGCTATGCCAGATGCTCGACCAATCTAGCGGAATCCAGGCACTAAGATGGGAAGGCTCGCAGGACCTCGATTTGAGACTCATTGACGGCTGGGATCTACATACGCAGGCTAAGAGTTCTGCAATCTCGACAATCACGCTCGTATCCCTCGCTGATACTCTTACGGGTTTCGCGCTAGATCTCCTCGACGCAAAATGTGATTGCGTGAGATTCGAGTATGTTGCGAGGATGGGACGCTTGGACGATTCGGTCAGACGCCTTCATGCCGGAGAGTCAACCCCAGCCGACCTCTCACGTATCACCAAACTTATAGCAGCCAAAGATCAAACATTAAGAGCTCTTCCTCCGGATGCGCTGTATGAACTGGTCAGGAAACTCTCGACTCGCGTTTCCTTTGACGTCCCAAAGGGGCATTTCGATGCTGGCGTCTGGTCTTTCGAGCCGCTCGCCGATCTGCTCCTGCGCAGGTTCGGTGTGAGGGATGCTGCCCGTGACGCAGCTAGAAACGCGCTCTACGTGTCACTTCGAAACCGAGTTGAGATTACGCGCGCGGAAGCTGTGACGATTGTAGAGGACGAAATGGCACGCGCAGGCCGAGTCGCCTCCATGCAACCCGCAACGGACGCGTTCTTCGTGCATCGCCCTGTAGCGCTAATCACCGGAATAACCGCTATCACGTCGCGCGCCACACGAAGTGTGGCACTTCACGGCATGGGTGGCATAGGTAAAACTCAGTTAGCAGCGGCCATGACCCATAGCAGCGAGGTCGCGGCAGCCTTTACCGACGGCATTCTATGGGGGGTCTTGGGATACAGTGGAGATGCCGTCCCAATCATTAATGCGATGCTTACTTCGCTTGGTCTTCCGGCGGCGCAAAGTGAGTCCATGGCAGCATCTGCGAGACTTCGGGACGCTCTGGCTTCGCGGAGCTGCCTCGTTGTTATTGACGACGTCTGGAGGCGCGCGGACGTAGAGCTTTTTGTGCCCGGATCAGGGGATTCCTGTCTTCTATTCACCACGCGTGATCTTAGGCTGTGCAGCGAAATCGGTGCTGAAGTCATCTCAGTAGGTCCTATGGAGCGCAGCGAGTCGTTGAACCTCGTTCAAAGTGTGATTGCACAGCAGGCGGCTTTTGATACTGCTAATGCGACTCTTTTCGCTGAGCGCGTAGGCGATCTTCCACTAGCTTTGCGACTTGGTGCGTCGCAAGTTCGCGAGGGCATGACATTTGCTGAACTCATCGAAGCACTCGAGGCAGCTGACTCGAAGCTAGTCGTTCTTGACGGAGATTTGGGGGAATGCAAGACATCTGATCTCGAATTGCGAAGACTACAAAGTCTTCGCGCATGCTTCGACCTTTCAGTCCGAACGCTGTCGCCGCTCGTTCGGGCAACGTTTCTTGCTCTTGCCATTGTCCGAGACGATACATATTTTACAAAAGAAGAAGCTGCTCTTATTACAGGCATGTCGTCGCCGAATAACGCGGCCTGCGATCTTCGTGTACTTGTAAGGAAGGCGCTGGTTTTAACCGACTCCCATGGAGCCAACGAGGCTTGGTATCTCCATGACATCATCCGCGACTATGTTAGGGACATCGCTTACGAAGAGCGATCGCTCAGCGAGATGCACACTGGCTTTCTAGATCGCTGCGGCGATGGTCTTGATCGCTTGTGGTCAGACGCACCGCCACTTCGCTATGTAGACAGGAATCTTATCTGGCACGCCGAAAAAGCTGGTCGCATCAACGTTCTCCATGCTCTCGTAAGAGAATCGCGAAACGGACAGCACTTATGGCGCAATAGGATGCGTGCACAGGGCCTGCGAACAATCTTTACGGAAACCTTGGACCGATCTCTCTTCTACGCATCAGCAGAGATCAGTGCATCATCGTCCGCTAGCGTGCTACCACCCATCGCTGCGATAGTCAGTGCCGGGATCGCGCGCTCGTCGCTCGTAAGCGAAGCAGGAAAGGTTGCTCCGCCCTTGGCCGCGAGGCTGGTTGCCGAGGGTGCGTGGGCCATGGAAGACGGCCTTGCTCATATTGAGCTGACGTCCGGCCTCCTTACGACGTGGTCACTGGGCTGGCTTCAGCCTTACGCAAGCCCACGTGATCGACAGATCATCGAAGACAAGCTTTACGTACTGATCTCAACAGCGCAGGTTCTTGAAGACACCTCACTACTTGCCGTCGCGCCGTACGCATCGGCGGCGCTGCGAGCGCGGCTCGTTGCCTATGGCGAGAGTACGTCAGGGGAACGTCACGCACGCATTCTTGCGCATGTTGCACCGTACGAACCTCTACTGCGCGATGAATGGCTCTTTCGCTTCTCCTCCCGAGACTGGAAGAATCTGCGAGAGAAGCGGAACGCGTACCTGCTCTTATTGAAAGTGGGGCTATTGCCGCCTAGCACAACCTCGGCAGACCTTCTTTCAATGCAAGCGGAGCCTGACACCTCCACACCGGCGTATCTTGCGCGCATCGTGACTTTACTGGCCGAGGACGTTGCGTCCCTCCTCGTAGAGACAATTGCAGAGAAAGCTGACTTCATCCTGCTAGAGATCGTTGACGAGCATCCAGAAGGACTGCCCATCGAACTGCTTGGGAAGCTCCGCGAGGTGGCAGTTAAAGTAAGCAGTCCTCTTGTAGCAGCATGGCTTCTGGGTGTGACAACAACAATCCTTGCGGTAGGCGATCGGTCGAACGCACTGCAGCAAGCCCTAGGTCGCCTAAGAACTCTGCCTCGAGAGGAATGGCGCACAGCACTTGCGATCATAGCGATGAGTTATCAGGTAAGCGGCGAAGAGGGAGAAATACTTCACATCGAGGCTTGGAACATGGCAGCCGAGGCTAGCCTCGAGCAATATGGCTCAGCGCAATTTGCAAAACTCTGTCGTCCACTAGGCTCGAAAGGCGTTCAACACGCAGCGAAGATGGTCGCGTCCGCTTCCGGAAAGGTACGTCAGAGGTGCCTTCCCCATCTCATCCGAGTTGCACCGCTCGATCAGGTCAAGGAGCTAGTGGACAGCCTCATCGCGACTACGCGCGAGCTCGGCTCGTTTGCGGATCTTCTGCCGTGCATAGACAGGATACCTCTCCAACAACTGGAGCCACTTCTTGCCGCCAGCGTCGATCTAGCGCCCGTCCGCGTGTCGTTTGAGAAGGGACCTAATCAAGAGCCGGCACCAAAGTTGTCCGATCATGCTTGGACTCAGCAGGGCATCCTGGAGCGACGGATAGCCGAGGCTCGCGTAGCAACGTCAGAACGCATGCAGGGCATTGAGGGCGCGCCCATAGAAGACGTTCGAGCCTGCATCGCTGAGGTACTGAGCAATCCCAACTTGAGTCCACGTGAGGTCTATGGTGCAACTCTGGAGTCCACGGCTCCCGCGCTAGAGCGGTGCCTGGAAGCCGTGGAACTACGAGAGCTCGAGTCGCTTGCGAATAGAATGTTCGCCCTGCTTTCTACCGGCTGATTTTGCACACGACACAGAGCCCATCGGGGCTTATGATGTGGTTCCGGCCTTTACGCCGCCTGCGCCGGCAGAGGGATATCCCGTGCCGATACCTGTTCAACCGAAAACGCCGAGAGAACTCGTTACCGCGGTCGCAGCTGGTTCGTTTGTGCCGTTTATCGGAAGTGGTATATCTAGTAACTGTGGATCACCAACCTGGAGAGAGTTCGCCGATAGGGCTGCACAGCAGGCACTCGAACGTAAGCTTGTTACGCAGGAGGAATATGATGTATTGGTCAATCCGAAGCTCCCTCCCCGAACCGCGCTATCAGTGATTGCACAAAGGGAAGGTAGTAGAGGATTGAGGTTGAACTATACCTCAATCTTGCATCCCGAAGGCATGGACTATCCGCTGGTAGGAAGGAGAATTCTCGCGGCACTCTCTCGAATGGCCTCCACATTCGTGACTACAAACTACGACCGCTGGCTGGATCAGCGCATCGTAGACCTTAGAGATAGCGATCACCATTTGCGCGAGAATGTGCGCACTGCGGTGTTCGATCGTTCAACATTCTCACCATCGCAGCTTCTGCTGGATAATACGGTCATCCATCTACATGGTCGCTGTACAGAACCTTCGTCCATGATCGTCACCACTGTGCAATATTTAGAGCACTATAGAAGTTATCGGCCTGAAAATGAGGGCGAAGGTAGACTGCAGCTCTTGTTACGTAGTCTCTTTCGCGATAAATGCGTCATTTTTATGGGATATGGGCTCGCTGAGCTCGAAATACTCGAATTTGTCATGCAGAAAGGACTTCCCACAACCGACCATAATTCAAAACCTCGTCACTTCATTCTGATGCCTTTTGAACCCGGCGAAGAGGTTCGCGCAGATCTATTGGGTGAATACTTTCAGAGCTTCGGTGTTGGACTGATGCCGTACCTAATTGAGAACGGCGATCACTCGCCCATAGCTGATGTGCTTGAACGACTAGCGGATTCGCTACCTACGCCACGTCGTCCCGAAATCGAGATCGAGCGCCAGCTGCAACGGCTTGGGGGAGATATCTGAAATGTCAGCAAATGCGGTGCAAGCGTTCGTTTCAGTGATGGGTGATGGGCTCCATCCAGAGCGTATGGAGTTCGGTTTCGGCATTTTGACCAAGAAGCCAGAGCCTGAGAGGTATCTCGTACCCCTACGCGAAGCAGGGCTACTTTCAACTGTTCCCTCAGGCAAATTGCGCGAAGGGGCTGAAGAACTGAGCGTTTGGCCCGCGGGTCCCTATCTCGCCGCTGTCGCAATGAGAGCCACGGCCGATGAGGGCCTCGCAAGTGCAGTTCTGGAAGCAGTACGGGGGGTAACGACAGAAGGGGGGCGGTCGTGTGTGCGCGACAATTATCAGATTTGGCGAGATTGCGCAGAGATTATTGGACATCTTCCGGTGTCGGCTTTGCAGGATGAAGACATCGGCCGTGTTCGCACTTGGCTCAGTTCACCTTTCGATTCCTCACTGGTAGCCACTGAAGTTTCAAAAGGACTGATCCCCAATTTGCTGGATGCAGGAGACGAGCTATCAAAGCGGCGATTGTGCGAACTCCTCGCGATCTTGACCGAATTCGAGGTTGTTGAGGATGATGCTGGTGGTCGTGCCCTAAAGACTCTGGTGGAGGAGTATTGGCTTGGTGAGATCTTAAGCGCACATAGCCAAAGGATTGGAGAGGTTTGTGGGAAACCCGCCGTCGAAATTCTAATCGGGCGAGTCGCTTCGTTGTTCCAAGATCAGCCTTTGAGCGCAAGCTGGCTTGTAAGGGCCGCAGTCGAAAATAATCCGCAGAATCTGAGCCGGCACGATGCTAAAGATGCTCTGATTGACGCGCTCCGCGACACTGCCACCTCGGCTACTAGCCGTGTCGCCGACATGATTAGCGAAATGCTAACGAGCGAGAGCGAGATGGTATTCCGGATCGGACTGCACGTGGCACGGGTCCGGTGGGACGCAGCGGTTGATGGGATCGCTGACTTGATTCGGATCGAATGGTTTGTAGGCGGCGGGCGCCACGAGCTGTATCTACTTATTCGCGATCGCTTCCAAGATTTTCCACCGGCTCTTAGGACCAAGGTCTTGGAGCTGATACGCGGCCTCCCTCTGCGAGAAGGGCGGGAGGACGATGTGCCAGCACGTTCGCACCACGAGCGGTATTGGCTGCTGGCGATGGCGAATTCGGGTGACGGACTGGTAGCAGAACGACTCGTAACTTTGAACGCGCTGCTGGGTCCGCCGCCTCCGCAGGACTCACATGAGGGGCTGCTCATCTATTTCGAATCGTTCCACGGGGCGGGGCCGCCCCCTTACTCGCCGGCCGCGCTGCGATCCCTAGCAGAGCGTGGTTCGTTGATCGAGACGCTCAATGCTTTCAAACCGACGGTCGATCTGAATGGGCCCACGGTCCGGTCGCTTGTGAAGGCGCTGGAAGGCGCTGTAGTTGAGTCGCCCGTTACGTTCTTCGAGATTCGTGCGGACTTCCTAAAAGCGAAGCCTGCTTATCAGGTGGGCTTTCTATCTGGATTCCTCACAGTCTGGGAGGCCGGGAGGAGGGAACGTACGCCTACACTCGATGCGAACGCGTGGAGCGAACTTTTGCAATTTGCGTCAGAAGTTTCTGCAGGAGCCGAGATAAATTTAGATGACGCAGCTGCTGAGCTATTGCAGCCGCAGGCGACTTGGCTGCCTGGACTTATTGCTAGCTGGATAGACGCGGGAGTGAAAGACGACGACTACGCTATGGACATAGCATCGCTCCCGCACGCCGCGAATTTGCTGATAGATCTGCTCACTCGGCTCGAGCCTCTTCACGATTCTGGCGAAGAATCTGACGCGATGAATGCAGCCATAAATGCGCCGGGCGGAAAGGTCATCGAGGCCCTTCTTGCGCTTATTCTTCACGCAAAACGTACAGGTCAGCCGGATGAGCTCATTCGACAGGTGATGCAGCATTTGAGTGTAGCTCTAGAGAATGGGGGGATTGAGGCTGTGACGCTTCTGGCTGCTGCGGTTGCGCAACTCAACTATCTCGAGCCTGGCTGGGTTGAGGCGAGGTTTCATCAACTCTTTCCACTCGACGACGATCGGCGCTTGAGGTGGGGACTTCGCGGGCTCGCCAATGCTCGCGCCTCGAGTCGGCTGCACTCCTTGCTTAAAGATAAGAATATATATACGGCCGCGCTGAAAATCAGGAGCCAACTAGGGAAGGCTTGGGAGTCACTCCTTGATAGAATGAGCATCGCATATCTACTGGGAGACGAAAATTTAGAAGAGCCGTTTTGGCAATCCCTCGTGAAGCTACACGACTATGAGTCCTTTCGACATATCGTCTGGTTTATGTGGACTCAGCGTAATGATCAGCTTACCGATACTCAACGGAGCCGTATCGTCGACTTCTGGGAGTTCCTAGAGCCCAAAGTGGATCTTGCGCTTCCGAATGCTCAGCACCTAAAAGGGAATCTAGGACTGCTGGCATGGGCCCTTTCCGCGGATGATCACCGTGCCGGAGGTCTTTTGGCGGCGGCTGCCCCTTTCGTCCGCCATGTCTTTCATGACTACGAGTTCGTGGGAGAGCTCCTAAGAGTGGCTGCCAGCCAACCGCTCGTTGCGATGTCCACACTTGAAGCAATGGTTGCGAAAGGCGTACCAGCGATCGATTACGAGGACGCCTACCTTGATTTGCTGCGAGCTTTGTACGAGCACGGACTGGTCGACAAGGTGATTGCAGTCGCGGACGAACTTCGACACATCCCAGCCATACGGGAGCTATATGACAAAATTATCGGCTAGTATATCCATGTAGGTTCGGCAAGCCACTTTCGCTGGTCATCGAGCATTACACGGCTGGGCACGAGCCGAAGTCGCCCGGGAACAAATCGATATCATGGTCGTCGACCCGATATTAAGGACAGGCGGCATTCGTGGCGTATAAGTCCGAATGCAAAATAGTTCTTGATTTCCCAGCTTCCCATCTACACAGCGCGCCCTTATCGAACTCGAAAACAGGCTGGCCGGGGAACGTTTTGCATATTTCCGCTGCGCATGTCCTTTTGATTCCTATCCAAGGCTTGTTTCCTATTATTGCCGATGAAACTCCAGGAACGTTCGACGGCGGAAGTGAAACTGATATCTCATAAGGTGGGACGGCAAATATCCCAATGACGTCGTAGTCAATCACGATCCACTCGTTGTAACTACCACTGTCTCGACCTGTGATGCTATCCGAGACGATTTCCCGTGTTACTTCATTCACCAAGAAACTCTCACGGACTCCATCGTATTCAGATGATCCGCAGTCGCGAGGGCTTGCTCCCTTCAACGAAGCGCCGCTTTTTAGCCCTAGCAATACTCCGACGCATCCAGTCGAATTACGTCTAGTGCCCTCAAAACGGTCTCCCGGCTTCACTGTTGAGCAAGACAGCCCCCCTTGAGCCCGTCCGGCGAGCACATGATGGATATCATGAGGGTACAAATGATTCTCACGCATTGTACCTATGCCTTTGGGACAACCGGAGAAGTGAACGATGAGAGCCTTGTGGTCGCTCAGGATCTTGTAAATATCTGCTTTCGATAGCGGCATTGTTATGGTGCTCAAACGTTCCATTTGCGTGGATTTACCAGGGGGGACATAGACCAAAGCTGTAGACGGTCAAGACGCCGACATGATGCTCGATGCGCTGGTGAGGATGTACGTAATGATGCGCTTCGCTCCCTCGCGCACACCGTCCTTCACGCCATCCTTTGCCACTTCGCCGAGAAGATCGCGGATCTCCCCGGCAACTGTTGAGCTGCCCGAAAGTGGGGCCGGCATGCTGTCCATGACCAACAATCCCTTGCTGGTGAGGCTCACGTCTACGTAGGTCCCATCATCGAGGTGCATGTCTCCATGCTCGATGAATCCTTCGCGCTTGAGAAATGCGACCGTGTGTTCCGCTGCACCGAAGAGACGAAGGCCGTCTTCGCCTTCCACGTTCTCCGGTAAGAACGAGTAAGCGAGCTTCATCGGGTCAATATCGATGGGAACAGGAAAGCTCTGGTATAGCTGCTGAAAAAGGGCAAGCGTCAACGTCTCGAAGAACTCAAGATTCGTGGGAGCAACCATCTCGTCCCCTGGATCGCTTAGGCTGTCTCGGTGGCAGCGCGGGAAGTAGGTGGTGCTCAGCCCGCAGCGACAGGCTTGCTGTCTAGCGGTATGTTTAGGCGCGCGAGCCACGCTCTGAGTTCCCCGTCCTTCGCTGCAGCGTCGACGCTGAGGGTTGACCCCATAGAAGCACTTTTCCACGGTTCAAAAGAGTGGCTCGCAGCAGATAGCGCCGATCCCGACAATGCACCGAGCCGATCGGCCACATCCCGGATCACGCTCATCTCGAATTCGTTGAACCCGACTTGTGGGTCAGCTCGCACTAGATCAAGATCGATGTTGCCAAGCTTGTAGCTGTACTCGCCGTATCCGAATGACGTGTCGTACTGCTCCGACAGGTAGCTCCAAGCTACCAACGCCGCGCGCGTACTACCCATTTCCGCGGGCACCGGCCCGAAAGGCAATTTCTCATAAGTCGCGCTCGTCAACGAGCAGCCCGCTCTAATCCGAGCGGTGACGTCGGCGAAAAAGCATAGTTTGTTTAGCGCCGTGCGATTTAAACTGCCTCTGCGCTCGATGAGAAATAGCATTATCGCAGCCAGCTTCTTGGAGAATTCACTCATTTGGCCCTACCTTGGGGTTGTCAAAGCCCCACTGGGGTTTCACAAATGTGTTTGCATCTTGCGCTTGCTCACAATCTATCATCACGCGCAGAAGCTCAGACGTGACGTGCTCGTCATTGGGGCTTGGCGGCGGCGGCTCCGCTCGAATCGCTGCAGGGGACACTAGGACGAAGAAATCTTGCGGACCCTTGTGTTCCCATCCCCGCATATTACGTTCACATCGCATAAGTCTCGGTGCCTGTCTGCTCGCCTGGGTAGAATCAGAGGCCCACGTAGTCGCGCGCGCAAGTTCAGCGTTGAGGATCACGTGCGACGATCCTGCAAACTTTTCCAACCTGAACAGGAAGTCGATACCCCTCCCAAGTACATCATGACCGGGGCATTTATCTGGATCATCAACATCCCGCCCCACAACTGCGATGTCATTCAGAAACGCCACAACGGCCTTCAATCGAACGTGACCAATTTTCTCGCCCAGGCTATCGTGAACCATCTCCCTGAACTCGATAACTCGGTGGACGAACTGCTCGTAAAATGACGAAGGTGGTGCAACGTTTCCTTTCACCTTACTCGAAGCGCGTATTAGCGGGAAGTATGCCAGAAGGCCATCTCCCACAAACTTCACAATTGGCGATCCAATCGATTCGAACGACGCGCTGACATCCTTGCAGAAATTACTAAATGCTTCGTATAGACATTCCGTGTGCAACTGCCAGTTACGCTGGGTCTGCTTGCGGCGAGTAGATCCGATGATGTCTAAAAGAATGGCTAGCCCCGCACTACGCGAGTCAAGAGCACGGCTGAGATCTTGATGCCGAGCAACCGGCAAATATTTGAATTGCGGCTCTTCCGCAATAGCCGAACTTTCCACCGGATCAGGAGAAATCATTTGCAATGCTCAACTCACGAAGTCGGCAGCGTGCCTTCGAATTCGATCACCTATCGAGCAACTTCGCCGGCATCCTGTCGGTCCGATGCTTGGTGACTGTGAGCCCCTCACTGATCACAGCATCATCAAGCCTTAGAGGCAAGGTGCCATGCGTCAGCTCGACGCAGCTTGCTTGACATCGAGAGCCGTAGCCCACCACAGCACACCCTCCTCGCCCGTCACGACGTCGAACGTTGTGTTGTCGACAAGGCGCCCTTCGACGAAGCGCGCAACCCCATGATGGCCGTCTGCAGCGTAGTAGACGAGCTGTCCCTCGCGAGGCTGAGCCTCCTCGAGCATTTGTCTTGAGTGCATGGTGATTCCCCTGTCCTGTGCCGCCTGTATGCCGGCGGCTGGCTGACCGGATCCCAACCGGCATGCGGATCTCGGTCGCGACGGAGCCCCGCACTCCGAAGCCATTTCAGGCACCTTCGCGTCCATGTCGATCGCGCCGGCGTACGTTGGCGGCGTTGCAGACCGTTGGAAACGTGTACGTACGATTGTACGCTACTCGTCCTTCAGCCGAATCAGTCGCTGCCATGCGCGATCCGCTCAACCCCTACGCCCGGCGACACCTCGTGCAGCTCGCCTACGACTGCGGGGCGCGCGCTGGCGATCTCAAGCAACCCGGCCCCTTCACGCCCCAGGAACGACGGAAGCTCGTGCAGGACACGTATTGGCTGCTCTGCGCCGTCGCCAGCGTGATCGAGTGGGGGCCGGTGCTACCGGGCGGCCACCGCGGGTCCGACCAGCCACAAGGTCGCGACGAGACCTTCGAAGCCTGCTTCCTTCCCTGGTACGAGAAGGAGAAGGCTGTGCTGCGCGTCGTCATCGCCGAGCGCGCCCTACGCATCGGTTACCCCGACCGGCGCGACATGGGCTATTCGCCCTCTTCGCTGCTCAAGCAGGTCGCGGGGAGCGAGGAGGATCTGCGCATGTTCCTGCAGTCGATGGATGTGCGCTTCGGTCGCTCCCGGCTGTGCAAGCCGATGATGGCGCTCCTTAACGGACGCTCGCTACGTACGACCACGTGAAGGCGTAGCATCGGCGCCAACATTCCAGCCCCGGAGGAGACGCTGTGAGTCCGGAAGAGATCGCTATCTGGATGCCGTATCACGCCCTTCTAGCTCGCGTCACTCAGGCCGCCAACGAGGGTTGCGACGGACTGTCGATTCTGATCCCGGAAGACCGGCACACAGTCGAATGGGGCATCCGCTCGTTCCACCTCGCAGTGGAACATGCGATGTCGATCCAGCTGCTGACTGCTGTGGAGGGGCCTGGACACTACGGTACTGCGGCAGCGCTCTTGCGCCCTCTCGTTGAGGCGACCATGCGGGGTCACTTCTTTGCTTGGTGCACGCTGACGGAGCACGAGCAAGAGGCGTTCCAAAGTGCTCGAATGAGCTTCAAGCCAGATCCGATGCGCACACGCATACGCGAGGCCCCTGACTGTGGGGAAATAGCGAAGAGGCTCGACTCGGTGTGGAAGGAATACGAGGGAGACCTACATCGATTCACGCATGGCGACATTCATCAGCTGTGTCGGCGCGGCAGTCCAGACGGGCGTGAGATCGATCTCCAGCGCGACCCTCATGACTATGTCAGCGCTTTGAGATTGGCCATCTATATGGCTATCTTGTCAGTGGTCGGCATCGCGTCACTCGCCGGCCATGTGGGGCTCACGGACACGGCGGTGAGACACACGGAGGAGCTAGCCGCGCTTGACGATGCATACCTTCACAAAATCCCTACGGGCGCCGCCTAGCGGCACCCGACATCGCGGCGGGCGGTGCGAGCCGTAGGACATCTCCTACACCTCGCCGCGGCCATCGCCTCACGACGTCTCGATTGCGCCCGCACACGATGTTCGAGCACCCCCGAAGTCAGCGCATCGCCCCCGTTGGGAACGGGAAGCTCTCAGACGCGGCGACGGGGGTGCGTATCTCAAGCTCTACTTGTCATCTCGCGCCCGCTCGCGCTCTGACTCTACCTTCGTGGATCATATTCAAGATCTCCTCCTGAACATCCGTCGCGTCTGCGCATGCCTTAATTTCTGAAAGAACAAGTGGGTGGGCGATCTCAGCGAGCCCAGCATCCGAAGAAGCGCGCTTGCCCTACGTGGACTGACGACTTGATCCCATGAGCCCAACTTCAGTTTCTGGCACGAAGCGGTGCAACCGCGTGGCCATGGATCGAGAAGGCGTGGCCGGGGATGGGAGGGTCCAGTAGAATTCGGCCTCCACCACACTGAGCACAGCTGCCGAATGAGCAAGACCACCTTGGATTCTCTGGCCGCGGCCAAAGCAAAACTTGCAGAGGAACTGCGAAAGCTGGAGGAGCAAGAAGCTGAGCTCAGGCAGCAACAATCCGTACAGGCATTCACCGATGTGATGGACCGAATCGCGGAATTCGGTGAGTACTTTACGGCTAAGCAGAAAGTGGAGATCTCCGCTGCGGTCCGTCCTCAGGAGACCACTAAGCCTAGTGCTCCGCGTCAGCAGAAGAAGGTAGTCGCTCCCAAGTACTGGTTGCCGCACAACGGTGAGACGTGGAGCGGTCGAGGGCGAACACCTCGTGCCTTCGCGGCTTGGGAAGGTACGGCCGCGTATAACCAATGGAAGGCCGCACATCCGAACGAGAAGTTTCCCAAGTATCCGGGCTGAACTTCGCGTACGCGTGGCTTTAGCTCATCAGCGGCGTCGCGCCTGAGGACTATCCTGGCATCCGATGGCGAGGTCTTGCGGCGATCGCAAGGGCGACGTCCCCCCACCTTTGAGTAGCACGCGGATCTGGAGTCCAATCCCTGACGAAGAGGAGATTGGACGTGAAGAAGCGTTTCAGCGAAGAGCAGATCATCGGCTTCCTGCGTGAAGCCGAGGCGGGGGTGGCGGTGAAGGACCTGTGCCGCAAGCACGGTTTCAGCGAGGCGTCGTACTACCTGTGGCGCAGCAAGTTCGGTGGCATGAGCGTGTCGGAGGCCAAGCGCCTGAAGGAACTGGAGACCGAGAATGCACGGCTGAAAAAGCTGCTGGCCGAGCAGGTGCTCGAGAACGAGGTCATCAAGGATGCCTTGCGAAAAAAGTGGTGACCGCACCGGCGCGCAGGGAGCTGGTGCGGCAGATGACGACGAAGGGATTGAGCGAACGTCGCGCGTTGTCAGTGGTGGGCATGAGCGCGAGTGCGTTGCGTTACGCGCCACGGCCGGACCGGAACGTGGCGCTGCGCGAGAAGATCATGGCGCTGGCGCATCGGCACCGTCGCTACGGCGTCGGCATGATCCACCTCAAGCTGCGCCAGGATGGCGAGAAAGCGAACTACAAGCGCGTGGAGCGGCTGTATCGCCTGGCGCAGTTGCAGGTGCGGCGTCGCAAGCGCAAGAAGGTGCCGGTCGGAGAGCGCCAGCCGCTGGAGCGTCCCGTGCGTGCCAACGCGGTGTGGTCGATGGACTTCGTGTTCGAGCGCACGGCCGATGGACGCGTGATCAAGTGCCTGACGATTGTCGACGACGCGACGCACGAAGCGGTCGCGATCGAAACCGAGCGCGCGATCTCGGGCCACGGCGTGATCCGGGTATTCGAACGACTGGCGTTGAGCCGAGGGCTACCGAAGATCATCCGCACGGACAACGGCAAGGAGTTCTGCGGCAAGGCGATGGTGACGTGGGCACACGAGCGTGGGGTGGTGCTGCGCTTGATCGAGCCGGGCAAGCCCAACCAGAACGCCTACATCGAGTCGTTCAACGGAAGGCTGCGCGACGAGTGCCTCAACGAACACTGGTTCACGCATTTGCTGCACGCCCGTACGGTGATCGAGGTGTGGCGACGCGAATACAACGAAGAGAGACCCAAGAAGGCACTCGGCGGGCTGACGCCCGCCGCATATGCAAAGCAGCTGGCAGCGAAAGCCGCTAGCATCAAAACTGGACTCTAGACCCGACCGCTACTCAACGCGGGGGGACGTCGAGGGAGTTGTGCGCGCGCACCACTTGTACCTTGGTCCCGGGGAAGGGTGCCGGCACTCGTGGGACATATGTGTCGCGTACACGCGCAGTTTGACGCAAGGCGCGCCGGGACACCGGCTGCGTCCAGCGCAGCGTAGCGCTCAGCCGCCCACAATGACTGTTCCGTCGGACGGGCTGAGCGCAACCACGTCCCTAGACGGCAGCATGCGATACAACATCTCGTCGTGCGCGTGCCCATGTGCCTCTACTTGAGGAAGCCCTCAATCTCGTTCGCGCGTCACCAGCCGGCCTCCGCCAATGCATGCTCTTGAAGCGGTCTGGACCAGTACGCATCGCCCAGGCGACTCGCCAACCGGAAGACTCCTGCGAATGTGCTTGGAGGTAGCGATCGATGTCGCGTGAAGATGGGTACCGATCGGCCGACTTGATCCGCTCGCTCGTAAGCGTTCAGTACTGACCTCGACATCTCTCTTTCGGCAAGGCCTGGCGCCCCACCGTGTCGAAGGAAGGAAGCCGCAACGTTCTTGGCGGACCACCACATGAGCGCGCAGCTCTGGCCGATGGAATGCTGGCCGAACAGTGGCGGAAGGAGTGGCGCGATGCCGCTCGCGATGCTCGGGTCCATTCTATGCGAGGCGAGCGCGTGCTCTGCAAATGCGAGGCACTCGGCCGTGGCGAGAGCGACCCACGTCTCCATAAGGATTTCGCGATTGCGCTCCGTGCGCTCCAGCGCATCGAGGTAGTCACGAAGGCGGCTGGGCAAAGCGCCACGCGTGGCCTCGTGCCAATGAATGACCCAGTCCACGTCCTCCAGCTCGGCGACGTCCCACCCGGGCTCTGAAAGGGCCGCGTCCAGACGCATGCGGCGGTCGGCTGCGGGAATCAGCACCCCGCACTCCAAGAGCGCCACCACGATCTGATGCCGAAGGGTACGGTGGGGTGCCAAGCGTTGGGACCGGGTTGGAAGCCTGCGGACGTAGCGATATCCCGGATCGGCACCGCACTGGATCATGGCGAGCAAGGCCATTGCGCCGAACGTCCCAAGGTCCTCGAGTTCGCTGAATGGAGGAGTGGCCTCCAAGTCGGACGATCGCGCGACGGTGCCTTTCACGCCAGCTCCGGAAGGTGACAAAGCCGATTTTGGACTATTCCAAAGCGGACTCTAGCGTGCGTTGCCGAGGTCCGGCAACCACATGGCGCAGTCAACCCACCATCGACACTATCGCTCGCTGCTCGATGTGCTCAGGCAAGCACGCGAGGAGCTTGGCGTGAGTCAGTCAGCCCTCGGCGAGCGTCTGGGCAACACGCAGACTTTCGTGTCCAAGGTTGAGAGGGGTGAGCGACGCTTGGATGTCGCTGAGTTCGTCGAGTGGTGCCAGGCTCTGGGGGCCGCCCCCGAGGATGTCTTCAATAAGTTCTTGCTGGTAAGAGGTCGCGGGCGCGGCTCAAAGCTTCGGTCTAGCGCTCGGGCACAAAAGTAGCCCTCAGAGATTTCCCGCAAGTCGAAACGGTACATGCTGCTATTCCAAGCGCAGCAGGCGATCATTGTAAGACGTCGACGGAAGCCCATCCATGCCCGATGCTGGCTTGCGAGCTGACCTGTCGTCGCTGACATGGTGGCCGAATGTGGCTCCCGGCCCACTGCTCTCCTCGATGTCAGTCAGGTGCTTGCGCGGGATCCTCGTTTTCGAACAAACATCTCTGCGGTAAGCGTGCGTGAACGTTGGTCACATCATCGACACGGTCAGCACCGGCCAGTCGGTGTCCTAGGGCCGCGGGCTAATGACCACATCTGCCGCGGAGTTACTTTTGAGCTTCAGCTGCGCGCTGCTGTGCAGCATCCGGTCGAAGATGCGCTCCTAGTGGGCCAGGCTGTCACTGCCAGGCCCGATTCCAGGTCAGCTCCACCAGTGCGAGCTGAAACTCCTTCGGAGAAAAGGCGTTCTCCTCGTCGCCGGACGGCTCTCCTGATAAGAGCGCTTCGAGCCCCCCTGCCAATGCAGTGACACACGGACGCTCGATCCCACGAAATTGCCCGCGTAGCGCGGGCAGAAATTCGATCAAAGCGGTGGTGGATTCGCGCCAAGCCTCTTGCTCGGCCGCTGGCCTTTCCGGGCCACCCAGCCCATAGCGGTGTAAACCCATGACCCGTTCAATTGCTGTGAATCCGCGCTCGAACTCGGCGGGATGCCGCAATATCGGTCGATCGAGTCGTTGCATCAAGGCCTCACTCAAGTGGCCCAACCGGCTCGCAACGCCGGCGGCATCCATCAGGGAGGCTACGATGGAGCCGGGCCGCCCTCGATTCAGTGGATAGCTGTAGTCCACCAAGGCGTGACCATTCACGATGGGTACGAACGTTACATCTTCACCGTCCGACACTGCGGCGAGCAGCCTATCGCCGACAGCCTGCGCGTTCTCGACCCAATGGAGAAACTCGTCCAGAGTATGAACGGTGAACGTGGCAATAAAGCGAGATGACCAAATGAGTCCATCTTGGATCAGCGGCGCAATGAGCATCGCTTGGGGCAACTCGCTTCGCACCGTCTGAAGCAAGGTTGCGCTGCGCGCCTCGATTCGCTGTTGCATCGCCGCCCGGGAGCGCGCAGCCAGCACGCTGAAGGCGCCACCACCGCGTGGAAGGCTCGCTTGCCAACGCTGCCGTGGATCTCTACCAGACGCCGACGCCTCCAGCGCAATGTGCTCGATCTTGAGAAACACCTCTTGCAGCTCGCTGAGTTCGGCGGGTGGCCCGTCGCGCACCAGCTGCCACGGCTCCGCTCGCGCCTTTTCGGCCAGCTCGACCATATGTGAAGTGTGGCCTGCCAACGCCCCGGCACCATTTGGTAGCTTCGCGAACCTCAATACCAGTTCTGCATTCCCGTTAAACACGACGTTCTGCAACGGGGTCAGATGACGCCCGTCAATCTCTCCGTCATCCTGCAGGATCAATGGCTCGGGTGGTGCGATCAGATCATCGCAGCCGGCAACCGCGCTGTTCAAGCGCTCCAAGGCCTGTTGATTGACCCGTCCGACACAAACACTGTCGAGCAATCGCTTAAGTGCTCGCAAACCCTCCCTAAGCAGCCTTTCGCCATCCGTGAGGTAGCGCGACCAGCTCTCGCTGGCAACCTCAGCGGCCACGACGTCTATCACTCGACGGTTGAAGTGGATCGCTGTTTTCGGCGGCGCATGCTCCCGGGAGATGTTCTTCTCTGCATCCATGTGCGCGGAACGCACGCCAGCTGAGCCGACCAGACGCACGTTTGCTCGTACGGTCGACGGCTCTAGTCGCATGATGGCATCGACATGCCGAACGAGGACGTCATTCGGCGAGATACCCTCCTCAGTGATGGCTTCAAAAATGTCTCCCTCGACGACAAAACCGTAGGCAGTCCTTTCGCGCGCAAGGGGTAGCGCGAATGCTGTCTCATCGACGAGTCGCTGGAGGAAATCTTGTTCCGCATGGTCAACCCATGCCCGGGAAATCTGAGGGTCGATACACTCCGCCGCATCGAGAATGCGCACGACGTCCTGGATTGGGAATACCGCCAGTTCTAGCTGCGCAGATGCAATCTGAGCCCTCTGCGATGCATCGAGCGGCGCGCGCGCGAGCGAATCGAGCGCATCGACGACATCCCCGGCGCTGGCACCACGCGCCTTTTCCCCCAACGCCGAAATCAGCGCAGACGCCAGTAGTTGCGGAAATCGCTGCGCCGCCACCGCCGTGTGCAAGCTCTGGCCCCATTCCGCAATCCGCTGCTGCCGTTCGTCGGGGAATGGGCTGTTGGGCACGAGGCCCATCATCGCTGCAGTTGTGGCCACCTTCTTCGGGAAGACGTCGCGTGGCGCGGCCGCTAGCCAGGCGCGCACCGAGTGCACTAGTGCGCCCGCCCGCAGCCCGCGTAACGCTGCGGCGAGACCAGGAAGCTTGGCTTCGCCCAACTCGCGGTGGGCGACGGCAGCAGCGGCAGCGTCATGGTCGATGGTAGATGACGCCACCAAGCCGCCGATCACCTTCTCCAGTCCATCGATCTCTGCCAAACGCACGGCAGCGATGGCCTGCTCGGAGAGGGTCGAGTGGCCGACGTCACTCAACGACTGGGCGATTGCCGATGCGCGCAGGGCATGCAAGCCGCCGAGGCGCTCCCCGGTCACATCGAGGCGAACCAGATGTTCTGACAATAATCGTTCGAGGGCCCGTGCCGTAGTGGCCGGATCCAAGGCGAGGTGCCGACGCAATGCAGGGATGGACACGCTCCCACCGTGCGCCCCCACCAAGGCGCTCGCACTCAGAATCGCTAGCTCCGCATCCCGTCCTTCCTGCAATCGCATGCGGATCTGGTCAGAAATGACCGACGCCAGCCGGTCACCGGAAGTGAGGAGATGGCCAAATTCCAGCAATAATCCTTTGGATTGTGTCCAAGGCTCTGCCCATCCCGCCCATCGGGTTTGTTCGCGATCCCGCAGTCGACGCCAGAGCTGTTGGGCTAAGGATTGATCCGGCTTTGCCTCGTATTCTGCGAGCGCATGGCGTGACGGTACAACGGCGACGTCTTCGCTGCGAATCGACCCGGCGAGCACGGCCTGTCCATGCCTGCGGCAACGTTGCCGCAGTTGGGTCCACGCCACCACGCCACCACGCCCGACATCATCGATGGCAAACCCGAGCGGGACCGTGTCATATGCTTCGAAGAACGCCGTCAGATCGCTATCGTTGGGTACCACGAGCGGATTCACGGCAAACCAGAGTCGCTTGCGGCGCGACGCCAGCACGGTACTCCACAACAGGCCGGATTTGCCGGTGCCGGAGGGCCCGCGAATCAGCACAGCGCCGCTCGTCTCTAGGGCGGCGCAGATCTGCGTGGCCTCGTCATGGCGCTCGATCGCCAACCCCGCGGCGAAGTGACCCGGCTGCACGTCGACACCCAGATAAAAGCCGGCGTCGTGCAGGGGTGTGGTGTAGTCAACCGGCTTAAGGAAGCCCGTGCGCTGAAGTGCTTGAAGACGGTCGACGTCAATCGCGACGAGCACGCGGCCGACGATAAGCTCAACCTCCTCGCGCGTAATGGATCCCCGCCGCTCGAGCGGCAACGGTCCGTTCTGACTGGCGAGATCTCCCACTCGCTGGGCCAGCGCAATTGCAATGAGCTCAGCCGCGAGCGGGTTATAGCCGCGAGCGCGTGACAGGATTTCAGCGGCGTCTGCCAAAGGCGAGGGTTCAGCGACGACAAACGACGCATCGCGCCAAGGACTCTCGGACGCGTGGAAGAGCGCAGCTGCGGAAACGCGGACGGACGGAGTTAGGTCGGCACGCTCTTTGATCAGCCAGCAGGCCAACACCTGCACACCTTGGCGAACCGGCCGGCTCCAGAGTCTGCGCAGGTCTGCGATGTCATCGGGCTCTGAGCGGGGTCTCACGCTGGGTCTCGTTGACTTGGTATCGACGAGAACGACGCCTTGCGCGTAGACGATCTCATAGTCGTCACTCCCCTCTGGAGTGACCGCCTCGAACTCCTCTTGGCCCGTGTGCATGCGAGCCAAGAGAAGTGCGCCCACCTGATCTTGGTAGCGAAAGCCCCGGCCGGCGTTGGATCCCGCACTCGGGCCCCGACTGATTCTTTTAATAGGCATGTCTCAGTGTATCGTTCGGGCGTCGACGTCGGTGGAGACAGTAAGATCGGCGCCTTCCTCACACTTTGTGGTCCAGTGAGTTACCGGAGCTGGAAAGCTCGCTAGCAACTTTGGCAGTTTTGGTTGCCGGTCATGGGTAATCAGCTGCCAGTTGGTAGTCACCTCTGGCATCCAAAAAACGCGACCCGGTTGTCTGCGTGGGTGACATGTGCCCACGGCGGTATAGGGAAGTTCGGTGCTGACTACTCGATCGAGTGCCACCGGTGCCAACCTGAACGTATAGGCTTGCTTGGGATTCAAGGCTACGGCTCGCCGCGATAGGACTCACGGAAGGCTCGGCGGTCTACTCGAATCCTACAAGTCGAAACGGTACTCATGTGGTGTCGGCGGAAGCCCACCCATGCCCACTGCTGGCTCGAAAGCAGGCCAAGCTAAGCCGTCGTCACCGACCCGGAGTCTGGGCGTGCAGAAAAGATCTCGTCTGAGCCGACGCTCCTCCGGAGAAGCTCATGGTGTTGAGGACGTTTCCTCGCCTTCCGACAACACCGGGGTACGAGATACCGGCGTCATCGACCACGCCAGAACTGCTGTGGACAGGCGTGCAGGGGGCAACACGAGGGCGTGCCGGACACGACTAACCGGCACGGTATGTCCACTCAGCCGGAATACGCAGTTTGAGTGCGCGAACGAGCACTGAGTCGCTAGGCGACTTGTACAAGCCAAGCTCGTCAGAGAGCTTGAGGTTCGTGACAAGTTTCCGCGTCAACGGTTGACAAGCACTAAACGGGCAGGCCGCCCGAGAGATGCACTTCGCAGGTCACGAGCGGCGCGGCCACGCCTTCCTGGGCGCGGCTGTAGACGACCGCGAGGCTCATCGATGGACGTCCGTGTCCATGGCGCGGCGGGTCAGCCGGCCGGTGGCGCCGCGCCCTCGAGCGCGGCGACCTGACGTTCGAGGGCTTCGATCTTCTCGCGCGTGCGCAGCAGCACCGCGCGCTGGACGTCGAATTCCTCGCGCGTGACGAGGTCGAGTTCGCGCAGGCCGCTGCGCAGCGTGGCGCGGAAGTTCGCGGCGAGGTCGTCGCGCGCCTCGCGCAGGTTGGCGGGCACGAGGCCGGCGAGGCGCCGGGCGAGCTCGTCGAGGTTGCGGGCGTCGATCATGGGGTTACCGGGGCGGACGGGACGGAGAATGGTAGCGCCGCGCGCCCGCGGTGTCGGCCTTGCCCGGAGGAACCGGCCGCCCGGCGCTTGCGCGCCGGTGCGGCCGGTGTGCGTCCTGCGTGCTTCCTTGCCTGCTTCCCTGCGCGCGTCCCAGCGCCTGCGTCGGCGTTCATGCCGACGGGCCTTCCCTCCGCGCTGACTCTACAAACGTCAAACGGAGGGAAATGCTGACAAGCTCGGATCTTCCCGTAAGACATTTCCTACCCAGGCGCAAAACGGCGCGCCCGCGTATCACCGTGTGGATCCCCTGTACCGCGTCTCGTCCTTCCGGTCGGCGGCGAGACACCAACATCGCGTAGACCACGCCGGACCGGCGCGTCGCCGGTCGTCACGAACGTCGCGACCGCGCCGAGCCCGGCGACAAACACGTTCGTCGTCCTCCCATTACGCAAAAATGCGGTCACGGGGGACAACGGCGATTCGGGTATAGTCGCGGCGCCCCGCAGGCCCGAGGACACGTTCATGAAAATGGTCATGGCCATCATCAAGCCGTTCAAGCTCGACGACGTGCGCGAAGCGTTGTCGGACATCGGCGTGCAGGGCATCACCGTCACCGAGGTCAAGGGCTTCGGCCGCCAGAAGGGCCATACCGAGCTCTATCGCGGCGCCGAGTACGTCGTCGATTTCCTGCCCAAGATCAAGATCGAGATCGCGGTGGCCGACGACCAGGTCGAGCGCGTCGTCGAGGCGCTCGCCCAGAGCGCCAACACCGGCAAGATCGGCGACGGCAAGATCTTCGTCTGGAACCTCGACCAGGTCCTGCGCATCCGCACCGGCGAGCTGGACGAAGACGCGCTCTGAGGGGCGGATACCCGGTCCCGTCACACCCGGAAGAACAGAGTTCACGAAAGGCGCGGCGCGGTTGGAGTCGGCTGCCGTCCATCGGCGTCGCACCCGCCGATCACGGCCGCGATCGACCGACGATCTCCTGCGCGCGTGCCTGTGCTGCGTCCACTTCGGCAGGTTCGAGCTGCGCTCCCAGCGTGACGAGACGCTCGTCGACCAGGCGCGACGTGTCCCCGAGCGTGCGTGCGACGAGGTAGTGCACGAACGCCTCGCCGGGGTCGGGGCCGAGGATCCAGGCGAGGGCCGGTCGCCCCCTGCATCGTGGATCGCCGGAGACGCCGGCGCAGGCCGCAGGGTCACGGGTGATCGCGATGAGGACGGCTGCACGGGCGTCACCGCGGGCGATCGCCTCCTCGAGGTAGCCCGGGGCATGCTCGCGCCAGCTCGCCCACGCGTCGACGTCGGCGGCCCTGCGTTCCTCGAGAAGCAGCGGATCCGATGCGTACGCGAACCTCGCCTCGACGGATCCGAGTCGCGCCGCGCGCTCGAGTTCGCGCTGGATCGTGCGCCAGTCGCGCAACGGCCCGCCTTCGCATGGCGAGCCTGCGGTATCGGGATCGCGACGCATCGGGCCCGCTGAGCGGTCGACCACGAAGGTCGCGACGGTCCCACTGCCAGCAGAGCCGAGGCAGGCGATCGATGACGTCACGCGCCTCCATGCGGTGTCCGCATCCGTCGTGGGGAGCGGCCCGGATCGGGTGGAGTCGCTCGTGGGCACTGCCGTAGCGAGACGATCGGGTGCGACGGCCGTGACCACGTGACGCGGTGGGTCGTCATGGCGCGTCACGCTCCAGCCGAAACCGAGCAGGAAAGCCACCACGATGACGCCTATGGTCGGGCGATCCATCAGCGGAACCACGCGAGTGCGGCGCATGGTGGCAACAGCGTTCGACCCGCGAAACGTGGACGCTCGCGCTCGAACAGCGCCGCGGCCTCGCGTGCCTGTGACGCATCGAGTCCCGTCCAGGCGGGCGGGGGAAGATCCTCCTGGCCCGGATGAAGCCTCATGTAGAGCTCGCCGTACACCGTGCCGCGCACGGGATCGGGCTCGACGAGGGCAGCGAACGGGGTCATCGCCAGACCGTGCACACGCGCCGATCCGTAGGCCCATCCCAGTGCTTCGAGCGCCCGCGGATCACCCGCCTCGTATGCGCG
Organism: Dokdonella aquatica; assembly: GCF_051987395.1. NCBI lineage: Bacteria > Pseudomonadati > Pseudomonadota > Gammaproteobacteria > Lysobacterales > Rhodanobacteraceae > Dokdonella > Dokdonella aquatica. Next base: position 1,548,541 of record NZ_CP197094.1, read on the forward strand.
CATCATCATCGGCAGCGCTTCCGTGCGCCAGCGTTTCGTCCACTGCACCCAGCGATCCGACAATACCGGTCGTGCGAAGGCATCGGGTGACATCGCGTAGCACACCATCGCATCCGTATCGCCGAGGCGCGCGGCGTGCAGCAGCCATGCGCCGGCCTGCGACGTCATCGTGTCATCGAGGCCCGGGCAGACGCGGTCGAGGATGGTCTGGCGGGATCGCTTCGCGGCACGTGCGTGCAGTTCCGTCGTGTCCTTGAACGACCTGACCGGCGCGTCGACCGCCGATATCCATGGTCCCTGCCCGGGTAGCGGGAAGAGCGGCGCCGGGCCCGCTCCGGCGAGTCCGGGTAACGTGTCCACGGTCTCCGACGGCCGCCATCCCTCGCAGCGCAACAGGTCGGTCGCGAGCCGCATCGCGGCACCGGTATCACCCCTTCGCGCGCGCGCGGTCAGGTCGTCGATCCACGGCGCGATCGCCACGTCCGCGGGCGGCAGCGCCGGAAAGGTCGCTGCCTTCGCGACACGTGATGGCGCCGCCGGTGCGGACGCGGGTTCGCGCGGTGAAGCCGATGCCGCGGGAGCAGGTCCGGCCTCGGGCATCGCGACATCGGGCGACATGGCCCGACCGGCCCAGACGCCGAGCACGACCGCGCCGGCCACGAGCACCACGCGCATGACGATCCTGTTCGTGCCGATCACGGGAGGCCTCCGGTGCCTTTCCATCCGCGCAGGCCGCCGGTCGCGGTCGCGCGACGACAACCTTGGGTTGGGGATCGCTCGGGATGGAACGGCACGATGCCCCACGGAAGCCGGATCGGCGTTCCGCGGTCGTGTCATGCCGTGCGGCCCTCGCGGGGACGTACGACACGTCCGCGACACCGAAGTTCAGGGCGGCGGTCGGCCGAGGATCACCGCGGCACGCTCGCGCGCCGCCGCGAGCGCAGCCGGTTCGAGCCGGGCGCCGAGGGTCACGAGCCGTTCGTCTAGGTAAGGCGTACGGTCGCCGAGCGCATGGGCGACGAGGTAGTAGGCCAGGGCCTCGGCGTCGTCGCGCGTCGCGCCATAGACGAAGTCGAGCGGGTCGCGTCGTGCGCAGCGCGCATCCACATCGGGCTGCGGGCACGCGTCCCGGTCACGCGCGATCGCGATCATCGCCGCCGCCCGTGCGTCACCGCGTGTGATCGCGTCATCGAGGTAGCGTGGCGCTCGCTCGCGCCATGCGGCCCATGCCTCGACATCAGCGGCCATGGTCTGCGGGGACAGAAGAGGCTGCACGGCGTACTCGAGTCGCGCCTCGAGGGACCCGAGCCTCGCGGCACGTTCGAGGTCGCGCGCGAGATCGCGCCAACCGGTGAAGCGTGCATCGCCGCAGGCCGTACGCAGGTCGGCGAGCTCCTGCTCGCGCTGCCGGGCCTCGGCATCGGGATTGTCCACCTCGTCAGCGTCCACGACGAGGCTTCCGAGTGCCGCGAGTCGCTGGCACGCCCGCGTGGCACGAAACCCGTCCCAGGCTTCTTCGGCGCTTCCTGAGGAGCTGGTCCTGCGGTCCGCCGCGGGAGCGTCGGGAGCGGCAGGCGCCGGTCGATCCTGCATCGTCGCCACCGGCGTGCCGGCCGAGACCGGGCGACCGGGCGGCGCGGAGGCGCGCCCCCACCAGAGGCCGCCTGCGAACACGGCGAGCACGACGACAGTGGCACCCCAGCGCCTCACGGACCTCTCCTCGTGTGCGGACAACGCTTGAACAGCTCGAAGGGATCACCGGCCTGCGCGAACCGTGGCCAGTCGCGCTGGAACAGCCGGCGAGCCGCGTCGGCCTGACGCGCATCGAGGCCTGACCACTCCGATGGAGCGGCCGATCCGCGGTCGTTCGCCCGAAGTTTCTTCGACATGGCGACATAGACGGCCGCGCGCACCGGATCGGGTTCCACGAGGGAGCCGATCGCGTCGATCGGAAGTCCTTGCGTGCGCGGAGCGTAGGCCTGTGCGAGGACAAGAAGGGCCGAGGCATCACCGGCCTCGTAGGCACGCACCGCGAACGACAACGCCGTCTCGCGCCAGCGCCGCGCCCAGGCGATCCAACGCTCCGACAGGACGGGCAGCGCGTAATCGCCGGGTGCCCACGCGTAACAGACCATCGCGCCGGTGTCGCCGAGTTCGGCTGCGCGGAGCAGCCAGTCGTCGGCCTCGTCGGTGGCTCCCGGGGCAAGTCCGTCACAGCGTGCCGACACCACGGCGAGATGCTGCGCGCGCACCGGATCGGATACCTCGTCCTCCTCGGGCCGTTCGTCCTGCCACGCATGGCACCGCCGCAGGTCCACCGCGAGCCGCATCGCCGCCGCCGCGTCGCCGCGTCGTGCGCGCGCGACGAGTTCGTCGTGGACTGCCGCGATCGGAACGTCCTCTGCGGGCAGGGCCGGGAAAGGCGTCGTCGGGCGCGGCGTCGCGGGCGAAGCGGGAGGTGATCGCGTCATCGCCGACACGCCGGCGGCGACCGGATCGACGGCAGCCGGCATGTCCTCGTCACGCACGCTGGCACGACCCAGCCACGCACCGATCGCGAACACGAGGGCGAGTCCGCATGCGGTCGCGGCATGCCTGCGCCAGCGGGTTCTCGCGTCCTTGCGATGCGGTTCCATCCCTCCAGCGTAATCGCAGCGGCTTCACGAGCGGAAGCGGGACTTTCCAGGGGCGCCCGCTTCATGGACACGCGACGGCAGCGCTTCCCGACTTCCGGCGTGCGTGGTCAGCGCAACGCCTCGTCCAGCGCCTGCAGCGCCACCGGCGAGCCCGACTGGCCGAGCCAGAACAAGGCCTTCCTGCGCACCTCCCGCGGGTAGTCGCCGCGCACGAGGGCGACGAGCGCGCCGTCGCCGCGGCCGTCGTCGAGCTGCGACAGCGCGAACACGCCCTGCTCGCGCACGCCGTCGTCGCGGTCGTCGCGCACGCGCGCGCTGATGTCGGCGACGGCACGCGTGTCCTGCGTCTGCGCCATCCAGAACAAGGCCTGGCTGCGCACCTGGGTGCTCGTGTCCTCGCGAGCGATGCCGAACAGCGAGGCGTAGGCGTCGATGCCGCGGCTCTGCGAGAGCGGGAACAGCGCCTTCTCGCGCAGCTTCGGATCGGCATCCCCGCGTGCGTGGCGCAGCACGATACGCGCGCCCTCGGCGCCGCGGCTCTGCGACAGCCAGAACATCGCCTTCTCGCGCTGCTCGTTCGATCGGCCCGGCTCGGCACGACGCTCGAGTACGCGCGTCGCGACATCGTCGGCGTGCCACGCGATCGCGGGGAGCGCACCGTCGCGTGCGCGATCACCACCCTTGTCGGCGTGCGCATCGAGCCAGGCGACGCTGTCGGCTGCTTCGATGCCGTCGAGATGCTTGATTGTGCCGCGTGCACGCACCGGGCAACTGCGTGCATAGGCGCGCACATCGTCGACCTTGCCGCCCTTGGCATGCAGGTACACGGTCAGCGTCGTGTCGGTGCGCGCGACGCCGCGGTCGCCGTTGACCTGCACGCCCCAACCACGCGCATCGAGGTCGCAGCCTTCGGCGTCGCCGCGACCCGAGAAGCAGCATGGCGCACCGGCGTCGGCGACCATCGGCACGTCGTAGGCGACCCAACCGTCGGCACCGGCGAGGGCGCGCGAAAGGGTGGAGGGAGAGGTGGCGTAAACGGCGTCGACGCCGAACGACAGGCACGCGCACAGCGCGATGCCGAGCGATCGCAGGAACATGGCAGGAACCTCGCAACGATGGGGGAGGGACGCGGCGCGCCACGCGCGCAGCGGTGGAGCGGAGCGTGCTTACAGCTCCTTTTCGATCGCCTCGAGCGCGGCGTCGCTGTCGACGAGGCCGAGCATGCGCAGCAAGGCCTTCTTCTCGTCGGCCGACGTCGCCTTGCGGTACAGCTCGAGCATCGTCTTGCCGTCGCCCGCGATCAGCATGGCCTGCAGCGCGCCGTCGCGCAGCGCCGGCGTGTTGGCCTTGGCGTAGATCTCGCCGAGGTACTCCTTGCCGCCGGCGATGCCGAGGCCGCGCATCGCCGAGAGGCGGGTCGGCTCGTCCTGTTTCGTGTCGGAAGCGATCGAAGCAAGGGTTGACGCCGAGCCCGCGATGCCGAGCGCCTGCAGCACGGCATCGCGCTGGGCCGGATCCTTCGAGGTGTCGAGCAGCTGGCGCAGCTCGGGTTCCGCATCGAGCGTGCCGAGCATCTGCGTGGCCTGGTGGCGCACCGAGGCATCCTTCTCGTCGCGCGCGGCGGCGAGGATCAGGTCCTTGCGGCCCGCGATCATCCAGGCCTCGATGATCGCGCGCTTGTCGGCCGGATCGCCGCTCGAGGCGTAGCTGTCGCGCAGCACGTCGAGACCGCGCGGCTGCCCGCCGATGCCGAGCACGCGGATCGCCTCGCGGCGCAGGTCCGGGTCGGCGCTGCGCGTCGTCGCGGCGACGATCTCGGTCGCGGCGGGCGAGTCGTACTGGCTCAGCACGAACAGCGCGCGCTTCTTCGTGCGTGCGGGGCGCGTGCCTTCGAGCACGCGCTTGAGCAGCGGAATCGCACGCTCGGGCGGTGCCGAGAGCAAGGCCTCGATCGCGACGTCGGCGAGCTCACCGTCGTCGCCGGCCTTCGGCGCGTCCTTCGCGGCGAACAACGCGTCGGCATCGCCGCCCCAGCGGCTCGTCGGGAACTCGCGGTGCAGGCGCTCGACGACCTTGCGCGCCTCGGTCGCGCGGCGGGCCTGCACGAGCGTGTAGGCGCGCCAGTACAGCGCGGCATCGGCGCTCTGCGGCTCGCGTTCGCGCAGCTGCTTCTCGAGCTGCTCGAAGCGTTGCAGCGCGGTCGGCCAGTCGGAGGCGCGCAGCGACGACTGCGCCTCCCAGTACAGCGCGTTGGCGGCCTTGTCGGACGGCGCCATCGCGTCGTCGGAGGCCACGGCGTGCGCACGCGGCGACAAGGCCAGGGCGATCGCGGCGGCGAGGGCGAAGGAAGCGAAACGGGTCATGGCGGATCCTCGGTGGAACTCAGGTGCGGTGTTCGCGGGGTTGTTCGAGGCGCGCCTGCGTCGCGCGCATCTCGAACAGCAGGTCGGTCTCGCGCAGGTAGTCGCGCAGGCCGTCGTCGGGTTGGACGGTGGCGGGCGGTGCGCGGTTAGCCAGCGACACGAGCACGGGCTCGAGCTGGCGCAGGAACGTGGCCAGGCGCAGGTCGCCCGCACGCTCGGCGGCGCGCGCATAGAGGCGGTTCGATTCGACGAGCCCCGCGGCGAGTTCGCGGTTGCCGTCGAGCAGTGCGGGGCTGCCGGTGTTGCTCGCGGTCACGAGCACGCCTTCGCTCGCGCGCAGGTGCGCGGCGACATAGGCATCGAGCACGCGCCGCGCGGCATCGTCCGCACGTTGCTGGGCGATCGCGTCGGGTTCGGGCGCGGTGTGGCGGCCGGCGAGGAAACCCGCGCCGATCGCGACGGCGAGTGCGCAGGCCGCGAGGCCGCCGAGCGCGAGGCGCGGCGGCGCGAAGCCGTCCAGCCACGCGGCGATGCGCTCCCACCACGGCAGGCGCGCCGGTGCGGTGATGCGCGGTTCGAGGTGCTGCCAGACGCGTGCGGCGAGTGCCGCATCGGCCACCGGCGCAGGCACCTCGTCGGCCAGCGCGAGGGCGTCTTCGAGACATTGCAGGCGCGCGCGCACGTCGGCGTCGGTCTGCACGGCGTGCTCGATGCGCATGCGCGCGGCCTCGTCGAGGTCGCCGAAGGCGTAGAGCACGAGATCGTCGTCGCGGATCGGTTCCATGGGTGTCACCCGTTCGGTTCGAGCACGGCGCGCAGCTTGCGCACCGCACGGAAGATCGCCTGCTTGCAGGCGTTGACGTTGAGCGACAGCGACGCCGAGATGTCCTCGAGCGACTGCCCCTCGTGGTGGCGCAGCACGAAGGCGGTGCGCTCGATCGTGCTCATGCGCGCGAGCAGCGCCTCGACCTCGCGCCGCACCTGCGCGCCATGGGCGACGCGCTCGGGCCCGGCTTCCGGATCGACCGCGTCGAAGCCGGGGCCTTCGTCGTCGTCCTCGACGGTCTCGTGGACGTCGTGGCGCCGCCGCCTGCGCAGCTGCTCGAGCGCGGCATTGACGCCGATGCGGTGCAGCCAGGTCGTGAACGCAGCGCGCCCATCGAAATCGGCCAGGTGCCGGTAGGCGTTGAAGAACGCCTCCTGCACCGCGTCCTCGGCCAGTGCCTTGTCGGCGGTGATGCGCGCGCACACGCGGAACAGCGCCGGCGCGTGGGCGTCGACGATGTGGCGAAACGCTCGGTGGTCCCCACGCCGGGCCCGCTCGAGCCAGGCGGCCTGGTCTTCGGTCATGGAGCCTAGGATGCACCGGGTGGGGGTTTGGTTAGCCGGGTCGCACGTGATCGAGCGGGACCCGGGGCAAAGCCGAGATACTCGGTTCCGGGCGTCGGTGGCAGGGAATCCGGTGTCGCATGGGCGAGATCCGGCCTCTTCACGTTCTGATGGTGTGGCAGATCTCGCGTAGCGCCTGGTCGTCCGGCGTATCGCCAGTTGCCTGTCCCGTGTTCAGCGCCGGAACTCGAAGCACATCTTTCCGCCGTCATCCCGGCGAAAGCCGGGATCCCCTTGAGCGCTGTTGACGTGGCGAGCCTGCGAACCTGCGTCAGACCTGACCGAAGCAGGGCATCCGAGTGTGAAGCACAGTCACGGAAGGCTTCCTTAGCGACGCAACGCTCAAGGGGATCCCGGCTTTCGCCGGGATGACGGCTGGTGGTGCCTCCGCGATACCCCGGCATCACCACGCTCAGCCCCTGAGACGCCGCCCGCTACACTGCGCGGATGCCCAACGATCTCCAGTCCCCCGTCTTCCTGATCCTCGCCGGCCTGATGGCTGCGGTCATCGTGCTCCAGCTCGCGGTGCTGTTCCGGCGCCCGCGACCCTCGCCGGAGGAGCAGGCCTCCCGCCAGGCCGACTTCGCGCGCATCGAGACCACGCTGCGCGACGAATCCCGCCAGGCACGCACCGAACTTCGTGACGAGCTCGCCCGCGCGTCGCAGCAGCAGGGCGCGCAGGCCGAGGCGAACGGACGCGGTCTCGTCGAGCTGTCGACGCGCCTCGACGCACGCCTGGACACGCTGCGCGAGAGCGCGGTCGAGGATGCGCGCAAGGCCCGGGAGGAAGGCGCCGCCGCGCAGCAGCGCAGTGCCGAGCTGCTCGGGCAGCGCCTTCTCGAGATGCGCACGCAGCTCGAGGCGTTCGGTCAGCAGCAGCACGCGCGCATCGAGGCGTTCGGCGCACAGCTCGTCGGCTTGACCGAGCGCACGGGCGAGAACTTCGCAGGCCTGCGCAAGGACCTGCTCGAGGACGGCCGCAAGGGCCGCGTCGAGGGCGCCGAGTCTCAGGTGCGCTTTTCCGAGTCGTTGGGCCAGCGCCTCACCGAGCTCACCCAGCGCAACGAGCTGCGCATCGGCGAGATGCGCAAGACGCTCGAGGACAAGCTCGCTGCGTTGCAGGCCGACAACGCGCAGAAGCTCGAGCAGATGCGCGTGACCGTCGACGAGAAGCTGCAGACGACGCTCGAGGCGCGCCTCGGCGCCTCGTTCAAGCTCGTCTCCGAACGTCTCGAGCAGGTCCAGCGCGGCCTCGGCGAGATGCAGCAGCTCGCCACCGGCGTCGGCGACCTCAAGCGCGTGCTGACCAACGTCAAGGATCGCGGCGGCTGGGGCGAAGTGCAGCTCGAGACGATCCTCGAGCAGACCCTGACGGTCGAGCAGTACGAGCGCGGTGCGCGCGTCAAACCCGGCAGCACCGAAGCCGTCGATTTCGCGATCCGCCTGCCGGGTCGCGGCGACACCGACGCGCCGGTGATGCTGCCGATCGACGCGAAGTTCCCGCGCGAGGACTACGAGCGCCTGCTCGATGCGCAGGAGAAGGGCGACGTCGACGCCGTGCGCAGCTGCGCCGCGCAGCTCGAGCGTGCGATCCGCGTGCAGGCGAAATCGATCAGCGACAAGTACGTGATCCCGCCGCACACGACCGACTTCGCGGTCATGTTCCTGCCGACCGAAGGCCTCTATGCCGAGACGATCCGCCGTCCCGGCCTCGTCGACGTGCTGCAGCGCGAGCACCGCATCGTGCTCGCCGGCCCGACCACGCTCACGGCCCTGCTCAACAGCCTGCAGATGGGCTTCCGCACGCTCGCGATCGAGAAGCGCTCGAGCGAGGTCTGGCAGGTGCTCGGCGCGGTCAAGACCGAATTCGGCAAGTTCGCGACGGTGCTCGAGAAGGCCACGACGCAGCTCGGCCACGTGCAGAAGACCATCGGCGACGCCGGCATCCGCACGCGCGCGATCGAGCGCAAGTTGCGCGGCGTCGAGACGCTGCCCGGCGACGAGGCGCAGCAGTTGCTCGGGGATGTGGCGTCGATGCCGGAGGATGAGGAGTGAGGGACGGGGTTTTCGTGTGTCCCGGAGATTGTCGTGTGAGGGGAACTGTCGTTTGAGGGTCGTGGCGTTCTTGGGTCATGCAGAGCAAGAGAAGATGACAGCTCGAATTGCCCTCTGACTCCGTCATCCCGGCGAAAGCCGGGATCCCCTTGAGCGTTCGGGAGAACGTCACTTGGACGGAATATCGTGGCTCATGCCGATGACAGTACATGGGCCCGATGCCGTCGTGAAAATGGACGCTTGAGGGGATCCCGGCTTTCGCCGGGATGACGGCAGGAGGCATGCTGACGTCGCAAAGCGAACTCGCATCACGAGCTGGAGGCAACACGAACTCGAATCCGTGACGCCACGTCCAACGACAATTCAGCTATCGGACGACTTCACAGACCAAAGCCCCCATGCCCGCCTTCACCTTCACCGAAACCCCCGATGCGTTGATCTACGAGGAGCACGGCAGCCAGCGCGGCGTGCGCATCGCCGCGATGATCGCCGGCGTGCTCGCGTTCTCGTTCTCGCCGTTCTTCGCGTGGCTCGCGTTCGACATGCGGCCGATCGATACCGCGGCGAAGATCGGCGGCGTGGTGGCGTCGATGGTCGGGATCCTCGCGTTCGTCGGCTTCGGCGCGCTCTGCCTGCGTATCGCACTGTTCCTGCCGATGCAGGCCGTGCGCCTCGAGCATGCGGGTGGCCGCCTCGTGCGCACCACGCGTGCGCCAGCTACCGGCGTGCGCGAGCACGTCCATGCGAGCGAGGCCATCCGCGCGGTCGAGCTGTGCGCGCACGATCCCGAGGACGGTCCGCGCACGTTCGCGATCGTCATCGCGCTCGCGTCGGCGCCGGCTATCGAGATGGGCGCGTTCACCGACAAGGTGGAGGCACGGCGTGTTCTTGTCGTGTGGCGATCGCGCCTCGGTTTCGACACCTCGGAGCACGCTTGAGGCTACGTGGATCGCGACGACCCGGCCACGGATCGCGCCAACGATGTCACCGCTCCATCGACAAACGTGCCTCGACCCGAAGCCCGCCGCGCGCGCCGGTCGAGATCGCGAGCGTGCCGCCGAGTTCGGCCACGCGCTCGCGCATGCCGGCGATGCCGTTGCCCTCACGCAGGGGTCCGCGCACGCGGCCATCGTCTTCGGCGACGAGCACGAGCGTGTCGCCGTCACGCCGCAGCGAGACCTGCAGCGTGTCCGCGGCGGCATGGCGCGCGGCATTGGTCAGCGTTTCCTGCACGACGCGCAGCACCGTCTCCGCGACTGCTGCGTCGGCGATCTGCAGGCCCGGCGCGAGATCGAGCTTCAGCGTCGGCTTCGGCAACGGTGCGGCGAGTGCGTGCAGCGCCGTTGCGATGTCGAGGCCACGCGTGTCACGCAAGGCCTGCACGACGCCGCGCAGCTCGCCCATGAGTTCTGCCGCGAGCTGGTCGACGATGCGCAGGTCTTCGCGGCCGGCCAATGCCGGATCGGCGGCGAGCGCGCGCAGGTTCAGGCGCATCGCCGTGAGCGTGTGGCCGGCGACGTCGTGCAGTTCGCGCGTCACGCGCAGGCGTTCGGCATCGCGCGCGCTCTCGGCGAACAGGGCACGCGTCGCGAGCAGGTCGGCGTTGACGAGCGCGAGGCGGTCGCGCGCTCGCTCGGCGCTCTTCGCGTAGTGCATGCACAGCGCCGCGAACGCCTGGAAGCCCGCGAAGATCAGCACCGACATGAGCGGCGACGAGAAGCCCGCGATCTCGCGCAGGATCAGGTAATAGACGACGTCGGCCGTCGCGACCGCGATGAACGTCGCGCGTGGCGACCAGGTCGCCATCGCGGCGGCGGTCCAGATCACCAGCAGCACCGGCGCCGTACCCGTGCGCGGATCGATCACGATCAGCGTAAGCGCCACGATCGGCATCACCGCGAGCAGCGCATGCGTGATCGTGCGTCGGCGCGGTTCGAGCGCGGTCACCGCGACGAAGCAGGCCGCGTACACCGCGAGCAGCGTGCTCGCGACAACGAGGCGGTCGGGCGAGACATAGCGCATCGACAGCGCGACCGCACCGATCGTGAAGAGTCCGGCGAGGCAGAGGGGTTCGACGAGGCGGCGCAGCGCGGTGCTCATGGCCGCATGCTGACCCGCAGGCATGCCGCGCGGCAATCCATCGGACGCACGAGGTGACTTCCGGCAGGTCGGATCGGTGACGGCTGGCCCCTGACCGCGGTGACGCCGGTACGGACACTGGCTCCACACCCCGCCACGAAGGAAACCACGATGAACCGCTTCCGCCACGCCCTCGCCCTCGTCGCCGCGTCCACCGTGCTCGCCGCCTCGGCGCAGGCCGCCACGCTGTCGGTCGACCTCACCGGCATCCGCGCCGCGAAGGGCGAGCTGCGCATCGCGCTCGTCGATTCGAACGGTTACGACGGTGGCACCAAGCCGGTCGCCGCGACCATCGTCGCCGCGCAGGGGGCGACCGCACGCGCCGTGTTCGCCGACGTCGCGCCGGGCCGCTACGCGGTCATGGTCGTGCACGACGAGAACGGCAATGGCCGGCTCGATACCAACATGCTCGGCATGCCGACCGAGGGCTACGGCTTCAGCAACAACCCGAACGTGATGCGCAAGCCGACCTTCGACGAAGCCGCGTTCGCGTTCGACGGCGACACCACCGTCGACGTCGCGATCCGCTGATCCCCGCCTTCCCGAGGAGCCCGCCATGAACCGCCGCCGCTTCCTGCTCGACCTGCTCTCCGCCAGCGCCGCGCTCGCCGTGGCCGGTCCGGCCACGCGTGCGTTCGCCGGGGATCCGGCGCAGTTCGCGGCCGGTCTCGAGCGCCACCCGTGGATGGCCGGCTGGCGACAGGTGTCGGCCGAAGCACTCGGCCCGACGCGGGCGACGCTCGAAGGCCGCCTGCCCGATGGGTTCGCGGGCAAGCTGTACCGCAACGGGCCGGCCTGGTTCGAGCGCGATGGCTTCCGCTACGAGCACTGGTTCGACGGCGACGGCATGGTCCACGGCTGGCGCTTCGGTGACGGTGGTGTCGTGCACCGTGGCCGCATGGTCGCGACGCCCAAGTTCGAGCGCGAGAAGGCCCTCGGTCGCTTCGCGACGCTGGCCGCCGGTACGACGGTCCCGAATCCGCTGCCGATCCGCAACAACGACGATGCGAACACCGCCAACACCGCGGTCACGATGATCGGCGGCCGCCTGTTCGCGCTGTGCGAGGCGGGCTCGGCGTTCGAGCTCGATCCGGACACGCTCGCGACACTCGGTCCGGTCACCTGGCGCCCGGACCTCGCCGCGGTGCCGTTCTCGGCGCACCCGCTGGTCGACCGCGACGGCTCGTCGTGGAACTTCGGCTCGATCGCGATGATGGGCGGCAACGGCCTGCTGGTCTGGCACGTCGATGCGCGCGGCACGTTGATCTCGGCCGACGTGCTCGAGACACCGGAGCCCGGCTACCTGCACGCGTTCGCGATGACCGATCGCCACCTCGTCTTCATGCTGATCCCGGTCGACTTCCATCAGGGCGGTTCGTTCTTCGAGCGCATGCGTTTCGCGTCGTCGCGCGCCTGCCGCGTCGCCGTGGTCGACAAGACCACGCCGTCGAAGGCGCGCTGGTTCGAGACCGGCTTCACCACCGCGTACCACTTCGGTGATGCCTACGAGCGCCGCGGCCGCATCGTCATGCGCACCGTGCAGCATCTCGATCCCGACGAGGCGCGCTCGCCGATGAAGGCCGCGATGCAAGGCCACGACGGCCAGTCGCCAAAGCCGACCCGCCTCGTCGAGCTGCACCTTGACCTCAAGAGCGGCAAGGCACACTGGGAAACGCTCGCCGGCGACGGCATCGAGTTCCCGCTGTTCGACGCACGCACCCGCGGCGACCGCCCGGCGCGCCTGTACGCGCCGACGCGCGCGGGCGAATGGTCGTCGCCGTACTTCAACGCCGTGGCCATGCTCGATCCCGAGCGCGGCATGCGCGAGGTGCATCGCTACGGCCGCGACATCCTCGCCGAGGAACACGTGTTCGTGCCGCGCCGCGGCAGCACGAAGCCCGACGACGGCTGGCTGGTCGGCACGCTGCTCGACCACGCACGCGGCCGCAGCGGCGTCGCGATCCTCGATGCGCGCCGTGTCGCGGCCGGCCCGGTTGCGCAGGCTTGGGTGCCTTACACGTTCCCGCTCGGCTTCCACGGGACGTTCGCAGCGGCGGCGTAGGTGATCCACGCAGGGGTGTGGGCGCATTCTCGCGCCGCCTCCTCTCCCCCCGACCCCTCTCCCGCGAGGGGAGAGGGGAGGAACCGCCATCGTGACGCGTGCCCGCGAGCGAGCGGGGACGACAACCATCGCCACGCGCGGCACCGAAGTGTCGAACCGCCTTCTCCCCTCTCCCCTCGCGGGAGAGGGGCCGGGGGAAAAGGGGGGCTTCCCGCGCCGCCGCATCGCCACCGAGGTGCCCGCCGACGTCACGTCTTCGGCGACCGGATACCTGCGCGGGACACGCCTCGGGAACGAATGACGATCGCGCGCCGACCCCCACGATCGAGCTGCCTTCTCCCCTCTCCCCTCGCGGGAGAGGGGCCGGGGGAGAGGGGGGGCTTCCCGCGCCGCCGCATCGCCACCGCGATGCCTGCCGACGTCACGTCGTTGACGACCGGATGACTGCGTAATAGACGTGCCGGGAACGGATGACAGTCGCGTGCCGGCGCCCATGATCGAGCCGCCTTCTCCCCTCTCCCCTCGCGGGAGAGGGGTCGGGAGAGAGGGGGCGCTTCCCGCTCCGTGGCATCGCCATCGGGATGCCTGCCGACGTCACGTCGTCGATGACTGGATGACTGCGTAATAGACGTGCCGGGAACGGATGAGAGTCGCGTGCCGGCGCCCATCATCGAGCCGCCTTCTCCCCTCTCCCCTTGCGGGAGAGGGGCCGGGGGAGAGGGGGAGCTTGCCGATCCGCCGCGTCACCGGCGCGATGCCTGTCGACGTCACGCCTTTGTGGCACGCTCGCGCCAGTCCACGAGGAGTCCGCCTGCATGTCCGCTTCCGTTCCCACCGTCGCCGTCATCGTCGGTTCGCTGCGCAAGGCGTCGATCAACAAGACGTTCGCGGGTGCGCTCGGTGCGCTCGCCGAGGGCCGCCTCGCGTTCGAGTCGGTGCGCATCGACGACCTGCCGCTCTACAACGAGGATCTCTGGGCCGATCCGCCCGAGGCGGTCGCGCGCTTCAAGGCGCAGGTGCGCGCCGCCGATGCGGTGCTGTTCGTGACGCCCGAGTACAACCGCGGCTACACGCCCGCGATCAAGAACGTGATCGACTGGGGCACGCGGCCGCGCGGCGAAAGCTGCTGGATCGGCAAGCCGGCGGCGATCGTCGGCACGAGCCCGGGCGGCATCGGCACGGCGGTCGCGCAGGCCGGCTTGCGCACGGTGGTCACGGCCTGCGACATGGCGCTGATGGGTGCGCCCGAGATGTATTTCTCGTGGAAACCCGAGCTGTTCGATGCCGAGGGTCGCGTCGCCAACCCCGACACGAAGGCCTTCCTCGACAAGTGGGTCGACCGCTACGCCGCGTGGATCGCGCGCGTGAAGGCCTGATCCGGGACCGAGCTGGTTCGGCTGCGGTTCGGCACCGCAGCGCTAGGTTGCGTCCTTCCGTACCGCGTGGGAGGACGCCAATGAGAACCGCCTTGTCGATCGCGCTCGTCGGCGCGCTCGCGTTGCCGATGCATGCTCTCGCCGCCGATGTCGTTACCGCCCAGCAGGGCGGTGTCGCGCGCTGGACCGGCCTCGCCGCGAAGGAGTGCGGCGTCTACGGCAAGCGCTATGCGGCCGTCGATGCGACCTGCTACTACCCAGTCGACATCCGCACGCGCCCCGGCGCGCACGAGATCGCGTTGTGGGACCAGGATGGCAAGCAGCACCTCGGCACGCTCGTGGTGCAGAAGACCGATTTCCCGAAGGTCGACATGCCGCTGCCGGACAAGCTCTCGCGCTTCCTCGACGTGTCGCCCGACGACACGAGGCGCGCCGCGACCGAGCGCGAGGCGGTCGCCAAGGCCCTGAAAGGTGGCGACGGCGAGGCACGCTTCTCGCTGCCGCTGGCGTCGCCGGCCGGCAAGCTGCCGAAGAGCGAAGACGATTTCGGCAGCGAGCGCACGTTCGACGCTACCCACAAGAGCCTGCACAGCGGGCGCGACTATCCGGTATCGCTCGGCACGCCGGTCAAGGCACCGGCCGACGGCACCGTGCTGCTCGCGGCCGACCATTTCTACACGGGCAACGCGGTCTACCTCGACCACGGCGGTGGTCTGATCACGATGTTCTTCCACCTCGACAAGCTGCAGGTGAAGGACGGCGACACGGTCAAGCGCGGCCAGGCCATCGGCACGATCGGCGGCACGGGTCGCGCGACCGGGCCGCATCTGCATCTCGGCCTGCGCTGGCTCGGCCAGCGCATCGATCCCGCCCTGCTGCTCGCCAAGCCGGACGCGCTGCCCGCGGTCAGCGACAGCCGCGTCGAAGCGCAGCAGAAGATCGACAAGGCCGAGCATCGCGAGCCCGACGAGACGGACGACGTGCCGACGGACTGACCCGGGTCGCGATCCTCGCGACCCGGGTCCGCGTACGGTGGCATCACCGCTTCGGGGTGCTCGCCGGCAAACTTCGTGAACCCGTCAGGGTTGCAGCTTGTGCCGCGACGGTATGGCGCCTCGATTGCATCGTCGGACCCCGCTGACCCGCGCGCGATTTCCGACTAAGCTCCGATGGCGCCGCAGTCGCCGGCGCCAAGGGGAAAACGGAGAGGTCATGCGCTCGGAGCAGCACGCGCCGCAGGGCGGGTCGTGGCATGGGAAGGGGATGCTCGCGCTCGCGCGCGTGGTCATGATCGTGGTGTTGCTGGTGCCGGGGCTCGCCTTCGCGATGAAGCGCGTGGATCCCGGCGACACGCCGAAGGTCGGCCCGAAGCAGGGACTCGTGCTGATCGCGGTCGACTCGTCGATGCCGTTGTCGGCCGTGCACGTGCGCAAGGGCGGGCGTCTGTTCGGAGCCGGCGTGCTCACGCGGCTGCCCGAAGGGCGCACGCTGCGTCTGTATGTCGCCGACGAAGGACGTTACGGCTGGCACAAGGTCAATGTGTTCTCGGGCTTCGGCTACGGCCTCGAGGACGACGAGGAGTTCCAGTTCGAGGTCAAACCCGGGCAGATCACCTACGCCGGCGACCTCCTCTACCGGCCGCTCGGTTTCTTCCGCGCACGCATCCACGTCTCCAACCGTGGCCTCGCCGCACTCGACTGGCTGCAGGCCGAGCACGCCGCGTTGCTCGAGCAGTACCCGTTCGCCTACACCGGCCACTACCCGGATCCGTTTCCCGCGTTCTACCAGCGCGAGCGCGCCGCCGCTGACGTGAAGCCGCCGCCGTATCCGGAATTCACACCGCCACCCGAGCCCGGCACGCTGCCGCTGCCACCCGGTGAACTCTGGCGCGACGAACGCGTGAGCCTCATCGAGCTGAGTCCGTCCGGCGAACTGCTCGCGCTGCAGACCAAGGAGGACGGCAAGGACGCGTGGGTGCTCGACCTGCTCGACCTCGCCCACGACACCTCGTACCGCGTCGCGCGCAGCGACTATCCGTTCCAGTCGGTGTCCTGGGCGTCGGACCGCACGCTGCTCGCCGCACTCGGGCGAAGCAGCCTGCCGCAGTGGATCAACGTCGTCACGATCTCGGAGGCCAGGGATGGACGGCGCACGTTCGAACGAGGCGAGATCCCGCAGGCGGGACGCATCGTCGACGTGCTCGCGCACGATCCCAACCACATCCTGTTCGCGAGCTACGGCAATCGCGGCGAGTTCATGGTTCACCGCGTCGACGTCTCGAGCGCGGCAGCCCTGAAGAAATTCCAGCCGCGCATGAAGGACCGGCTCAACGCGGGTACCAAGGACGATGTCTGGTGGTACGCGGACGGGCAGGGCGCGTTGCGCGTGGCGATCGTGCGTCGCGACGACGAACCCGTGCTCATGCTCGCAGGTCCCGAAGGTTTCACTGAGATCATGCGCCTGCGCGGTGACTCGGGCTTCTCGCCGATGTCGCTTTCGTACGACGGCCGCACGATCTACGGCCTGTCCGACGAGGGACGCGCGCAGCAGGAGCTCGTCGCGTTCGACATCGCCTCGCGCAAGGTCACCGAGACCCTCTTCAGCAAGCCCGGCGTCGACGTCGTCACGCCGATCTACGACCGTCAGCGCCGTCCGATCGGCGCACGCTACTACCTCGAAGGTCGCCTCGTCAGCGAGTACTTCGAGCGCCACGAGCGCGAGTTCTCGGGTCTCCTCGAGCGCAGCTTCCCGGGCCGCACCGTGGCGGTGGTTGAGCGCAGCACCAACGGCAAACAGATCGTGCTGTGGGTCGACGGCAGCGACCAGCCTGCGACGCTCTATCACCTGGATGTCGACAAGAAGCGCGCGACGCTCGTCGAGGAGACGATGCCCTGGCTGGCGGGCCGCGCCTTCGCGCCGACCGTGGTCGTCAACAGCAAGGGCAAGGACGGCCTCGCGATCGAGTCCTACCTCACCACGCCGCGCGGGCCGGGACCGCATCCGCTGGTCGTGCTCGCGCACGGCGGTCCGGTCGGCATCAAGGACACGCTGCATTTCGAGCGCGACGTGCAGTTCATCGCCTCGCTCGGCTACGCGGTGCTGCGCGTCAACTTCCGCGGCTCGGGCGGTTACGGCAAGGCGTTCCGCGAGGCCGGCTACCACAACCACGGCACCCTCATCGAGGACGACATCGACGCCGCGCTCACACGCGTGCTCGCCGAGCATCCGATCGACGCCTCGCGCATGTGCGCGATCGGCTTCAGCTACGGCGGTTACTCCTCGCTGGTCTCGGCCGTGCGCTGGCCCGACCGCTACCGCTGCGTCGTCTCGACGGCCGGCGTCAGCGACCGCCTGCTGTTCTTCACCGCGAGCGACGGCGGGCGTTCGAAGGAAGGCCGCGCCGCGCTCGAGAAGGTCGTCGGTGATCCGAAGACGCAGGAGGCGCAGATGATCGAGACCTCGCCGCTGTACCGCTACCGCGACCTGCGCGTACCGGTCATGCTCCTGCACGGCGACGAGGATCTTCGCGTCGATTTCGAGCATGCGCGCCGGCTCAAGCGCATGCTCGACATGGCCGGTCGCTCGCCGGTGGGACGCGTGTTCGCGGGCGAAGGCCATGGCCTCGGCGACAAGGATCACCAGCACCAGATGTGGCGCGCGATCGCAGGCTTCCTGCAGCAGCACCTCGGCGCGACACCCGCCACGTCGGCGCCTGTGAAGGCCGCTGCGCCCTAGCGGCCGGCGGTGCCTTTCGCGTCGGACATGCCGGCGCGGATATCGGCCGAGAACGTCGCGCTGCGATCCGCGGCACGCGCGCGGTCGGTGATGCGCGCCTGCGTGCGCAGCGTGTCGAACGGCAGGTTGCGGTCGAGGCCGCCGATGTCGTAGAGGTAGCGGTCGAGATACCCCGACAGCAGCACGCGGTAGTCCATCGGCAAGCCGCCGCCGAGGATCTGCCGGGCCATGTGGTAAACCAGCGTCGTGCAGTTCGCGGTGACGGTGTGGTACCAGCGCGGATCGCGTGCGAGGCGGTTGGCCTCGTCGACGTAGGCGAGGAACAGCGCGCGCCGCGCGTCGGGATCGAGCTGAAGGCGGTAGAGGTAATCGTCCTCGCCGCGCACGTTGGTGCGCACGCGCACGATGTCGCGCTCGTCCGCGGCGATCACCGACAGCTCGAACTGCTTGAAGAAGCCGCCGATCTCCGAGAAACGCTCGTGCGCCTCGCGGCGGATTTCGACCGAGAAGACGACATGCGAGCCGTCGTCGAAACCGAACGAGACGAGCGTGTGCGCGATCCACTCGCCGGCCCAGTACGAGAGGATCACGTCGGTGGAGGCGAGGTGCGCGAGATCGTAGCGGCGCGGCTCCCAGCGCGGCGTGTAGTCGTCCTTCGTGCGCCAGTCGAAATCGCGTACCGCGTGCAGCGTGACGATGTCGCCGTCGACCGTGCCTGTGGCGAGATGCGCGACATCGTCGGCCCAGGCGCGCGTTCCGGCGGGTGCGAGGCTCACCCACCACGCGAGCAGCAGCGCGAACGCGATCGTGAAACCGGGTACCGCATACCGAGCAGCACTGCGCCACACGAGTACCGCCGCGGCAAGCGCGAGCGCGGCCCAGGCGATGGCCGCGACGAGCTTGACGGCTTCCGATCCCGGGGCCTGGAAACGCAGCGCGAGTGCACCCCACGCACCCGCGAGCAGGATCGCGAGGCTCGCGACGAACTTGCCCGCGAGCGCGAGCGCGCCGCTCACGCGGACACGACCCGCGCACGCGGACGGTGCATCGTCACTGCCCGGCCGGAAGGCCCGGCACGCGCTGTTTCTCGGGATCGTTCGCGTGCAGCTTGTCGTCCTCGAGCAGGCGCTGCTGCATGTAGAGGAAGCGGATCGTCTCGTACTCGAACGGCGAGCCGGTCGAGTAATAGCGGAAGCCGATGTTCGCGCGCAGGTCGATCGAGTTGGCGACGCCGAACATCCACGCGTTGTCCGAGGTGCGGTAGAAGCCGCCCGGATCCATCGCGTAGGTGAAGCCGAAGTCGCCGGCGAGGCCGACGCTGTCGCGCAGCGACGACGGTCCGATCAGCGGCAGCACGACGTAAGGGCCCGGACCCATGCCCCACTTCGACAGCGTGGTGCCGAAGTTGGTGGGCGCGCGCGGCAGGTGCATCTTCTTCGCGACATCGAACAGGCCGCCGATGCCGATCGTGCTGTTGATCGCGAAGCGGCCGAAGCTGCGCAGGCCGTACACGGGACGGCCCTGCAGCGTGAAGTTGAGCGTGCTGCCGATCTCGCCGAGGTTGGAGAAGAAGTTGTGCACACCGCCGCGCACGGGACGCGGCAGGCGCCGGTAACCGTTCGCGACCGGCAGGAACACCGCTTCGTCGAAGCGCGCGTTGAAGCGGTAGGTGAAGCGGTTGATGCGCTCCCACGGATCGTAGACGAGCATCGACGGCGCATCGGCCGGCGTCATCACGGGCGGCGTGGCCTCGCCCTCGGGCGGTGTCGGCAGCGTGGCCTGGCGACGCGCGGCGATCGCCTCGGCACGCTCGATCGCGGCGGCCCGGCTCGCGGCAGGACGCTCGTCGGGCAGGTTGCGCACGCGCACGCCGTTCGAGGCGCAGGCCCCGAGCGCGAATGCGGCGATCAGCACGCAGGCATGGCGGATCATCGTGCACCTCCGTTCCAGCGGCCCGCGAGCATGTCGAGCATGTCGGCGATCTGGCGTCGTTCGCCGATGGTGCCGAGGTGGCCACCGTGGTCGTAGACGGCGATGCGCGTGCCGAACGTTGTCTCGAGCCAGGCGAGCTCGGCGGCGTCGAGGATGAGGTCGTCGCGGTTGGTCTGCACGAAGTAGTCCGGATCGTTGCGCAGCGTGTCGCCGATGATCGCGAGGCGGTTGTCCTCGATCAGCGACTCGCGCGTCGCGCCGGGACGCGCGCGCAGATAGTACGGTGCGAACACCTGGTCGAAGTACGCCGCGAACGGCTTGCCGCGCAGTGTCGCCGAGATGCCGTCGAGTGGGTCACCCTTGCGCGGCGGATTCGCCGGATCGATGACCGCGCCGGTCTTCGCGTAGAGGTCGCCCGCGAAGAACATGTTGGCGAGCGCGAGGCGGAAGTTGAGCGCGATCGCGGCCGAGAACTCCTCATCGCTGCGCAGCACGGTCGCCGCCGCGCCGAGCAGGAAGTTCTCGTCGATCTGGATCTCGTCCGAAGCACGGTAGAGGTTGGCGAGCTCGGCGTAGAGGCGCTGGTAGAGACGCTCGAGGCCGGTGTCGGCCGAGCCGATGCTCTGCGCGAACAGGCGGTCGAGGCGGCCGATCGACGCGAACAGGCTGACCGGCGGGTTGATCATGACCGCGCGGCGCACGTTGAGCTTGCGGTCCTGCGCGTCGAGCGCCTTGACCATGGCCGCGTTGGCGCCGCCGAGGCTGTAGCCGATCACGTCGACATGCTCGATCGCGACCTTGCCCGGCAGGCGCGACACGACGATCTGCATCGCGTCGTAGAGGTCGCGGCCGTCCTGGCGCAGGTCGCCGGCGACGCCGGTGCGCGAGGTCGAGACGATGAAGCCCGGGAACGTCGGCGATGGCATCGTCAGCACGTGGTAGCCGGCACCGTAGAGCGCGCCGCGCAGCAGGCCGATGTTGGTCGTGTTGCCGTCGCTGCCGGTGCCCGAAACGATGATCGCGAGCGGTGCGGGCTTCGGCTGCGCCGAGAACCACACGCGCAGGTGCTTGTTGAACCAGAACACGTCCGGCACCGGCATCGCCCACGGCATCGCGACGTCCATCTCCACGAGCGGCACGCGCTCGGGCTGCTCGGCCATCTCCTGCGGCGGCGTGCCGAATACGGTCGCGCGCAACGCGGCCGAGTCGGCGAGCCCGGTGGCCGGTCCGGTCGGACGCAGGTCGCGTGACGCGGGTTGCGCGGACGCGAAGCCGGCGACGAAGCACGCGGCGAGGCCGAGCGCGATCGTCCAGCGTCGCGCATGCACGGGGAAAGACACGCCGCGGAATGGCGTGGACACAACGGGATCGCTCATCGGGCACCTGCTGGTGGACGCACGAACCGCGCGTCGGTGGACGGGCGGCTCCGCCCGCGTCGGCGCGCGGCTGTCGGCGTGCAGGATGACACGCCCGTGACGGTCGCACCATGCGCCCGCGCATGCACGCGAAGGCCATCGTTCATGGAGGTTCGTGTCAGGAATCCGGCCTGCGCCTCGTACGGGAATGCTGCCGGAGGTGCCCGCTCGCAGCCTGCGCCCCGGCTTCCCCTGACGTTGCGAAGGATTCCGCCATGATCTCGTTGTACACAGCCTCCGGGCGCGCGTCGGCGCGTCCCGTCCGCCGCCGCGTGCGCGGCGTTCCCGCGAAGGTGCTCGGGCTCGCGCTCGCCGCCGGCTTCGCGATGGTGCCGCTCGCCGCGCATGCCCAGCACGACATACCGCGCGCGCTGACCGATCTCGTCGCCGAAGCCGATACGGTCGCCGTCGCGCGGCTCGTCTCCACGCATGCGCGCTGGAACGCGCGCGGCAACCTCATCGTCACCGACTACCGTTTCGTCGTCGAACGCGATGTTCTCGCGGCCGATGCGCCCGGCCGGACCTTCGTGCTGTCGCAGGGCGGCGGCACGATCGGCGACGAGACGCATGCGCTCAGTTCGAACCCGAAGCTCGAGACCGGCGCGCGCTACCTCGTGTTCCTGCGTCCCGATCGCGGCGAGGTGTTCGCGCCGTTCGTCGGTGGTGCCCAGGGCATCTACGCGCTCGACGACGAAGGCCGCGCACGCGCGCTGTCCGGCACCGACCGCCGCGATGCCGGCGAACTGCTCGGCGAAGTCGATCACCTCGTGCAGCAGCGCGGCCACGCGCCGGCGCGCCTGTTCGTGCCGTCGCGTGGCGACGACACGAGCGTGTACCCGTCGAAGGCCTATGTGCCGTCGTCGCTGCAGGCGCCGGGTCCCGGCTTCGGTCCCTACGACCAGGTTGACGGTCCGGTTCCGGAGTCGACGCCGCGCGAGGCCATGCACGACGGCCACGGCATCGACGAGACGCCGCCGTGGGCCGGTCCGCGCTACCACTACGGCCCGACCGTCAACGCACCCGTCGTCTACGACGAGTATCCGCACGACTGGGAGTGGAGTCCGCACGACCAGTACCAGATGTCGGCGTGGAACAGCTACTCGGGTGACGTGTTCCGCATCAGTGGCTCGCAGCTCGGAACGTGGTCGTGGGGCAACGGCCGCTTCGAACTCGTCGGCTGGCCGAGCAACCAGACCATGATCGACCAGTTCGGCGAAGGCTGGGGCGCGACGACGCTCGCCGTGACGTGGTCGCGCTGGAACGGCAGCAACGTCATCACCGAGGCCGACATCGCGTTCAATCCCGCTTACTGCTGGACGCGTGAGGATTTCACCGGCGCCAATCCGGACAGCACGTGCTGGAGCTTCCAGCAAACGATGCTGCACGAGCTCGGCCACGGCTGGGGCCTCGATCATCCTTGGGAACACCAGGACGTGTGGTGGGACTCGGTCATGAACTACGCGCCGAAGGCATTCCGACTCGCGCGCCTGAGCACCGACGACGTCAACGCGATCCGCAACCGCTACGGCAGCGGCGCCTTGTTCGATGTCGCGATCAGCCAGTACCGCACCAGCGATTCGACGACCTCGAACCAGGCGACCTACACGGCCTCGCTGGCCGCGTCGGTCTCGGTCACGCACGGTGGAACCCTGTCGCTCGGCACGTTCCAGATCGAGAACCTCGGCACGACGACGTTCTCCAACCCGTCGGTCGACATCTACCTCAACCAGAACTGGAACAGCTGGACCGACACCTACCGCTTGCTGCGCACCTCGAACTACACGTCCACGATGGCGCCGTTCACGACGTTCACGTTCAACCCGGGGACGATCACGATCCCGTCGACCGTGCCGACCGGCGTCTACTACCCGACGCTGTGGCTCGACGCCGGGGATCCGCGAACCGGCAACAACACGAGCTCGTCGCGCAACGACCGTCGCGTGACCGTGCGCAACGCAGCGCCCACGCTCGCGCCGAACACCGGCTGGCGCACCGCTGCACTGGGCCGCATCGGTCCGCAGGGCACCTGGGAGTTTTCGTTGCCGGCGGGTGCAGGACGCACCTACGAGCTGTCGACGTGCAGCACGCACGGTGGCTCGGCCACGTTCGACACGATCATCGAGATCGTCGGTGCAGGGGTGTCGAACGACGACTACTGCGGGCTGCAGTCGCGCCTGCAGTGGACGGCGCCGTCGAACGGGACGCGCACCGTGCGTGTGCGGCCTTACGGCGCGGCGCAGGGCACGTTCGTGCTCGCCTACCGCGAAGTCGTCACCGACACCGTGTTCAGCGCGAGCTTCGACTGAGCATTCGTGCCGTATCAGAATGCTTGAAACGACCGCGCCGCCTCATGGGCGGCGCGGTCAAGGTCGTCACGTGCCCGCGTCGTGCGTGACGACGGATGCTTACTCGGCGGTCGGTGTCGCGGCACGACGGCGCGGACGCGCCGCCGGCTTCGCACGCGGTGCGCGCGTGGCCGTCGTCGACGGTGCCGAACGCCCCGTGATGAGGCGCTTGACGAGCCAGCCTGCGGCGAGGCCGACCGCGGCGACAGCGATCAGCGCGCCCGCGGGATGACGACCGACGGTGCCGCGCACCGACCGGCTTACTTCGCGGCCTTGGCGCAGCAGGTCGCCCGACAGCGCACGCGCGTGCTTCAAGCCCTTGTCGACATCGCGCGAAACGATCGCGTGCGCCGCATGCGCGGCCTTGGAAAGATCATGCCCCGCACGCGAGGCACGCGAGACGACACGATCGAGCGGAACGGTCAGCGGATGGGACATGGCGATTCCTCGGCAGGGGCAATGGAGGGCCACTACACCGCTGCAACGCACAACGGAGGCTGAGCGCGGGACACCACGTTTAACCGGCAGTTGGTGATGGATGTCGATCCACCACGCATGCAGGCCACCTCGCTTCGGACCGAGACAACCCGCGCGGCGCAGTCGACGAGCCTGTCGGAGAATGGAGTCACGCGACATGTGCATCGATCGGCTGTTGCGATGCGTGCGAGAGGCCCGGCACGCCTGATGTCGTGCCTACCTTGGGCGTGACGAGGACTTCCACGATTCCATCGATCATGGCGGTGAAGCGGAGCTCGAACCTCACGGGTCCGGTTCCCGGGTGGATGCAGGCGTTCCCGGCATGCATGATCGCGCTACGGAGTCGAACGCCATGCCCGACAAGACTTTCCACATCCCCGCCTATCGACTCCGTCCCGTCGCGGTCGGATACGGTGCTGCGCTTGCGACCGACCGCATCCTGGTCGACGGCGAGAAGGTCGGCTACTGCTACCGAGAGGAACCCTGCTCGGACGTGGACAGCGGCTGGCGCTTCTTCGCCGGGGACGAGTCCCAGGCTTACCTCGACGATCCCGCCAACACGGCGTTCTACGACATCAACACCATCGCCAACGTCGATCCGCGCATCACTGCGGTCCTCGGATCCGTCGTCGGGAGCCGCTTCGAGTGCAGTGAGTCGAACGAGTTCGTTCCCGTGCAGGATAGCGAAGGATGACGCGGGTGCGAGGGGTAGCGATGGTCCTGGACTGGAAGCGCGTCATCGTCTGGTCGGCCTTGACGCTGGTCGCCAGTCAGATCATCGGAGTCGTCAGTGGATTCGTTCTGGCGAATACCGAGTTCGACGCCGCCACGATCGGGGAACTGGTCGATCGACACAGGTTGTTCCGTCGCATCGCGTTCGGCATCGCTGCGGTGTTCTGCTATTGGAGGCTCGCTGCGGGCGCCGACCGCGGCAAGGCGATGCATGTTGTTGCGGCGTTCTTCCTCGTTCAGCTCGCCGATGCCGGGATCGCGCTGGCGCTGGGTGCTCCGCTGGCGGCATCGTTCGATCCCTGGTCACTGTCGAGGTCGGCGCTCTACGCAGCGGTCGGGTACGGCATGTCGAGGATCCTTCCACAGCGTGCGACGAGGATGATTCCGTACGAAGCGGCCGGTGCCAGCGATGTGCAACGCTGATCGATGCTTCACCCGTTCGTTCCACCGCATGATGGCCTCCGTGTTCGATCGGCGTGAATCCGACCAACCCCGGCATGCGACTGTCACGATCCGATCCCGACGCCCGTGTCTTCCCGTTTCAAAGCACTAGCTCGTGCCCGATCGGACATCGTGCCCCACTCGAGGAAGCCCGCCCATGAAGAAGGTTCTCGCGTTGTCGTGTGCGCTTGTCACCGGAAACGCACTCGCCACGACCTGGATGGAGAGGTAGGTTCCCGATCCGCTCGGAGGTGACGCCAGTTGCCGTGTGCACGTACCGGCGAGTTACGGCAGCTACATCTACGGCTGGCCGAGCAAGTACGACCAGGTGTTCTGGCCGCTGACGGTGGACCAGGGCATCTGGTTCTGCGAACAGAGTGGCTTCATCGCCTTCATCCGGGACTTCGACGGCCTGACGGACGGCGAGCGGGGCGCGATCAAGGCTTATCTCGAGAAGCACTACCAGGGTCCGCTCGACACCCGGCAGAAGCTCGCGCTGCTCGAAGCCGTGTACGTGCTGCGTGAGAAGCCCGACGATTTCAGGAACAAGCTCGTCAGGGTCCTTGCGAGGTGGTACCAGGATCTCGGCGACCACGAGAAGGCGAACCAGCTGCGCGGGCAGGCTCTCGCACAGATGCGCGAGGCGCTCGCGGGCGATCTTCCCGAGCCGACGCGACTGGAGTACGTTTACGTCAGCTGCAACTACGATGTCCTGCTCGGCAATACGACGGCGAAGGACTGCATGCCCAAGGTGAAGAAGGCGATCGAGGCCTCCACGGACAAGGATCCCGACGGCTATGCAGCGTATCTCGGCACACTGCTCGACGACACGGCCCGCATCACGCGCGGCGGCACGCTCGATCCCCTGCCGAGGGACAAGGGCGGATGAGACGCCGTCGATCCCGTTGCAGGGCGTGACCTGCGAAGCGTGCACACCGTATCGTCGACGTGAGCCTCCATGTCCCTGAAGCCGATCGCGCTGTACCGCCGCCGCTGGACCCTCGTGTTCTCGTTGCCGTTCGCGGCCTTCATGGCGATCGTCGCGCTGTATTCGCTCTACTTCGCCTTCGCGGGAGGTGACCGCCTCGTCGTGCTGATCGCGGGAGGCTCGGCATTCGTCAGCATCTGTGTCGGCGGCACCATCGGTCGGTCGGCGCTCGAGGCCTTGCTGGACAAGGCGCCCGCCGTGGTGATCGACGAGCACGGACTCGAGGACGTGAAGAGCGGCGACGGCGTGATCCCCTGGCGCGACATCGCGGAGGTCAGGTTCGATTCGGGAAGGGACCAGATCCTCGTAAGGCTGGGCGCGTCGCCTCCGGGTGGGTCGCAACCGACGAACGGCGCGATGACGAGGTTGTTCACGGGCGCCGACATCACGATCCCGCTCGACGGCCTGAGCTACCACCCGATCAAGCTCCAGCGCGGGATCGCCGGCTGGCTGCGGCAGGCGAGGGCCGAGATCGCCGCCGTGGCACGTGCATCCCGGCCAAGCGATCCGGGGTTTCTCTGATCGTTCCGCTCCATCGCGTCGAATGAAGCATGACGGGAGACATGGATCGATGAAGCGCATCGCGATGGCTCTGGCGGTACTCCTGATGGCCTCGATGACCCGGGCGAACGACGACTTGCCACCGGGACCCGACACGTGGCCGACGACGGTCGAGGCGACGGTTGCGGACCTGCTGTCCACGTTGTCCGCGGAGAACAAGAAGAAGCTCCGTGACACTCCCAAGGACGACCTGATCCGCTTCCATCACGGCCTGGGTACCGGCATTCGCAACCACTACGGCCTGTGGCGAGGCAATCGCGTGCTCATCGCATCCGCATGCGGAAAGCCCTGTCATCCGGACGATGCCTCGATGGTGATCATCGAAGCGCTCTGGTCGGCCTTGCAGCGCGACGGTACATAGGATGCCGTGCTGAACGTTCGGACTCGCCTGAAGGACCGGATGTCGTGACGAAGGGGCCGCATGCGGTCAGGACTGTCCGTCCCGACATAGACTCGCGATGCGTCATCGCGACGCGGCTCCTTTCATCATTGTCATACTTCCCCGGCCACGACCATGACCATGCCCTCCGATCACGACATCGAGCTGCTGCGCGCCGCCTACGCTGCCTTCAACGCGCGCGACATCGCCGCGGCCGTCGCCCTCATGACCGCCGACGTCACGTGGCCCAAGGCGTTCAAGGGCGGTTTCGTCCAGGGCGCCGAGGAGATCCGCGCCTACTGGACCGAGCAGTGGGGCGAGATCGATCCGAATGTGGAGCCGACCGCGTTCGACCTGCTCGATGCCTCGACCGTCCTCGTCGACGTGCACCAGATCGTGCGCGATCTGCAGGGCGCGCTGCTCGCCGACATGCACGTCGGCCACCGCTTCACGATCGCGGAGGGGCGGATCAAGGGCATGGAAGTGGTCGAGCTTCCCTCGTCGGAAGCCGCGGCCTGATGGCATGGCCCGACCGCATGATGCGAGCCTCGGTTCGGGTCTCGTGCGCGCCATGATCGACGCGATGCCGGCGACTGGTGCAGCCGTCGCCGCATCACCGCACACCACGCGAGGAACGACACCATGACCATCGAGAACGAAGCCGACGTCGCCGCGCTCCAGCGCATCGGCAGGATCGTGTCGCTCGTGCTGCACGAGATGCTCGATGCCGCCGAGCCCGGCATGACCACGCGCGAACTCGATGCGATCGGCGCGCGGCTGCTCGAACACCATGGCGCGCGCTCGGCGCCGATGCTCGCCTACGACTTCCCCGGTTCGACCTGCATCAGCGTCAACGAGGAAGCCGCGCACGGCATCCCTGGTGACCGCGTGATCCAACCAGGCGACGTGCTCAACGTCGACGTCTCGGCCGAACTCGACGGCTACTTCGCCGACACGGGCGGCACGCGCGTCGTGCCGCCGACCAACGCGCTGAAGACGCGCCTGTGCCACGCCACGCGCCTCGCGCTCGAGACGGCGATGCGCGAAGCGCGTGCGGGCCGTCGGCTCAACGTGATCGGCGCCGCGATCGAACGTACCGCGAAGACGTACGGCTTCCGGGTCATCGAGAACCTTGCCAGCCATGGCGTCGGGCGTTCGCTGCACGAGGAGCCCGAACACATCCCGGGCTACCATGATCCCGACGACACCCGCGTGCTGGCCGAAGGCATGGTCATCACGATCGAGCCGTTCCTCTCCACGCGAAGCCGCATCGTGACCGAAACGTCGGACGGCTGGACCCTCGTCGGCGCGCGCGGCAACCTGTCGGCGCAGTACGAGCACACGATGATCATCACGAAGCGCGAACCGATCGTGGTGACGCGGCATTGATGCAAGAACGCGCGGACCGGATGGACCGAACGGGGAATCTCCGCATGACCGACACAGCCAGAGCCAGGAAGCTCGCGAGGCAGGGATTCGAGAGCTGGACAGCCGGCCTGCATGAGCAGTCGGCTGTTCTGTACGAGCAAGCCCTGGCGCTCGCGGACCCGAATCACGGCGCGTTGTCGGACTATCACGCCGAGTACGCCGCCGTTCTCAACGTGCTCGGTCGCCGGAGCGAGGCGACCGAACAGATGGAGCTAGCGATCGTATGTCACCTGAAGCAGGGGGATCACGAAAGCTCGCGCGCCGTCATCGTCGCACGCCACTTTCTCGCCGAGCATATGTTCGGACTGAAGCAGTACGATCGGGCGCTCGAGGTCATCACGCCATCCGTCATCCATGCGCCGCATGATTGGCTGGCGCGCTTCAGCGAAGCCCGCGCGCTGTTTGCCTTGGGGCGACAGGAGGATGCCGAGGTCTCGGCCACTCTGGCGATCCGTCATGCGCCGACGCCAGACAAGGCTGCCGAACTCGCGCGTGGCATGACGGACATCATCAGTGGCTCGGACCAGCCCGACGTGTATACGCGCGGCCTCGGGGCACGCCCCACGCCTTGAACGTCGCGTGCCGAAGCTCGACCCTGTCCACGGCAGTTCAAAGCGGGTGCGCGCAGCATGATGCGGCAACGGCTCGACTTGCCATGCATCGAGCGGCTCGCTACAACGGTTCCGTGATCCGGAACCGGATCGGCAGGGAACAACAGGATGCGTGCTTGGGCTATGGGACTGGCCGCGACGGTCGGCCTGTCGGGGTGCAACTTCTTCGACACTGCAACGCAAGGATTCGAGCACGCCAGGGATGTGGCCGCAGACATCGGGCAGCACGTCGGTCATGAACCGTACGTCGGATTCCGCTGGTCGAATGGATCCCTCACCAGCGTGACGATCAATTTCGATGATATTCCGGCCGGCTTAGCGATCGACGAGCTCGCCGAAGTGAGCCGGCGTTCGGTCGCGAAGCGGTTCAAGCAGGTACCTGACAATGTCGTTATCGCGTTCTCGCTGCCGGGGAATGAGCGTGGACGTTGAGTCGTGGGCGGCAAGCGAGCCGTTCCTGACGCGAGACTGTGTCGATGAGCGTTAGGGCATTGCCGGCAGAAATGAAGGCCCGGTGGGTCGCCGCCAGCTTCGCGGTGTTCGCGCTTGCGCCCTTGCTCGATCCTTCCGGCGAGTCCTTCGCGTGGATCGCCGTCAACGTGGCCGTGATGCTGAGCGTTGCCGTCGGCGTGTTCATGCGTTGGCGTGTGATGCGGGTGGTCGCAAGGGTGATCATGGGCGTGTCGGCCGCCTTCGCGACATTGAGCGGGATCTTCTGGATCGCCACTCTGGTGAGCGTGGGGCCGGAGCGCGAAATCGTGTTCGCGATCGGGGCATCCCTCGTGGTGCTCGCTGTCGGTGCGTGGTCGGCGACGTGGCTCGGCAGCGACGAAGCAAAAATCTGGTTCACGCGCGAGGCTGCGCAGTGAGGGGTAAGCCTTCTCCGGGTTGGCTTTGGGCAGCGAGTCCACGCGTTGCACGACCCTCTGGTGCAGCGGGGCGCGGTGCCGCGCGAGCCGCGGGCTGACGTCGTGGAGACATCGCGGTCCCGAACGGTGAGCACGCAGGCACACGCATTCCACCACGCGAAGCTGCGATCTGGAGTACATGCACGGGAGGGATCAACACGATGGCGTCGCCAAGGCTTTCAACCTACACGCACCGCGCACGCGTCGTCGGCATGGTCGAGTTCATGTGCTCTGATGACGAGGCCTCGGATCGCCCTGAACTCGCCGACCTCGGTGAAGCGCTCGCCCGGCATGTCGTCGCGATGAACCCGCGTTTCCTCGATCGCGGATCGGTCGATGCGGCGACGCTCGCGAGCGAGCGGAGCATCGCGAACGGTTTGAATGATCCGGGTCATCTGGAATCCTTCTTCGGGGAGTCCTGCTTCCTCGAGCAACCGTTCGTGTTCGATCTTCAGCATCGGGTATGCGATCACGCCGCGGACGTCGGCCGCGAGCTTGGGCTGGTGATCGCCGTGAGCCGCTTCTGGCGGCACGAAGCCGGTCCTTCGTCATCACCACCGGACCTTGCGGTGATGGCGTGACGAGCGCCGTCGATCTCGTGCCCGGCAATCCCTGCTTTCGCGTCTCCCACGTCGATCAAGCAGATGCTGGATACAGCCGCTACGTTCAGTCGGTGCGATGTCTGCGGAGAGGTGCACCGGCAGATGTTTCGCCGGGCGTAGTCCTTCTGTGGCATGCGGGGCATCCGCGCTCGATGGAGGGCACATATGGGTCATCGTCGACCGTATCGAAAGCGCGTTGGAGTCGCCGTTACGATCGGTCGATTCATCAGGCGTCGAGCTCGCATCCATGCTGAAGGTCGTGGCACTCGTGGCCTATGCGCTCGGAGCGACGTCCGGCAATGGCGACTGGC
The DNA here is from genome assembly GCF_051987395.1 of Dokdonella aquatica. Classification (NCBI taxonomy): domain Bacteria; kingdom Pseudomonadati; phylum Pseudomonadota; class Gammaproteobacteria; order Lysobacterales; family Rhodanobacteraceae; genus Dokdonella; species Dokdonella aquatica. The sequence continues at coordinate 1,579,426 of NZ_CP197094.1, forward strand.
ACGCATGCCCTTTGCCGGGTGAAACAAGCTCATGCATTTCACGTCCTGATGCTCCGTGCATGAGCCCAGGGCAAGCGATCGCGATCGCCATGTCGGATGCTCGTCGTCTTGGCATCGACGTCACGTCCTACGCGCCGCCGGAGGTGAATCACGGATGCAGCGGTGCGTTATGCGTATGGGCCGTGCACTTTCGGGGACGCAGCCTCGCGATCGGCGATCATTTCGGCATGCTGGTCGACGATACCGACTGCACGACCACGCTGCAGCCCGGCCTCTAGCGAAGTGGCGGACCCGCGTCAGGACCGCCAACGCCGGACATCCATCACGACAGGAAGACACCATGGGTTCCTTCAGCATCGCACACTGGTTCATCGTCCTTCTCTGGGCCGCGATCTTCATCGTGCCGGCCTGGCGCATCGTCTCGAGGGCGGGCTTTCCCGGAGCACTCTCGCTGCTCCTGCTCATCCCGATCGTCAACCTCGTGATGATCTGGGTGTTCGCTTTCGTCCGTTGGCCGGTACTGGATCGTCGCGCCTGAGCACCCATGGCGCGTCGCATCCCGCCTCGTCACGCGATACGACGTCGTGGCCGCCCGGTGTCGCGAAACCGAGTCGGCCGCGGTAGAAGCACAACCATGCGTTGAGATCAGCAACGCCGGGCGTGATGACCGTGATCCTCGATTGCATGGTGACGCTCCTGATGCGTGGAGCCGTGGTGGCTCCTCGTTCTCGACGAGAGCCTGAGGAAGAAGCGCGTCGTGATCGCCGACATGGCAGATTCCAGCGCGAGCTCGCTGTCGTACGAGGCACGTCCGGGCTCGAGGCGATACGGCGATGTCGCGAATCCGTGCCATGCGTGCAGATGTGTCGCCGACAGGCGGCCGTCCGCCTCGATGTACGCGATCGCTTCCCAATGCCCCCCGGATACGTCACCACAGCGCGTGATGGGAACGCCGCGCTCGAGAAGGGCGGGACGTGCGGTCGTAGTCGTCATGGTGTGCTCGCCGTTGGCGCAGAGGCCTGGATGAACGAGGTGTCGCACACACTTTGCCAACGCACCGTGAGCGGATCAGATCATGTGACGACGCTCACGACCGTGGTTCATGAAGGTGACAGATCCGGCCGCCCTGGACGCCGAAAGACTTGCCGACAGGTAAACGCCCGTCCCGCATCCCGACATCGCAAACCATCGGCGATGTCCGGGCCGAACGATCCCCACGGCGAGGTCGTGTCAGACGTCGTCGCGCGGGTGCCTGGCGAAGTGGGCACGCACGCGATCCTTGGCGGCCGCCCACAGCGCAGGCGAGCCGGCTTCGATCACGGGGCCGTAGCGCGCATGGACCTGCTCCTCGGTGACGCCGCTCTCGGTCCAGGTGCCGCCGTCGGTCAGCGTGTTGAGCAGCAGCGGTTGCAGGCGGTCGAGCGCCTTGGCCATGCGCGCGTTGGCCGTCTCGCCGGCTTCGAACTCGGTCCACAAGGCCTCGAAGGCCGCGCCTTGTCCGCCCGGCAGCATGCCGAAGATGCGCCGCGCCGCCGCGCGCTCGCGCTGCGCGATGTCGGCGCGGTCGACGGCCGAGGCGTGGATCGGTGCATCGCCGACGTCGATCTCGACGATGTCGTGGATCAGCAGCATGCGCACGACGGTGAGCACGTCGACGCCGGGCATGTCGTCGGCGAACACGAGCGCGAACAGCGCGAGGTGCCACGAATGCTCGGCGGAGTTCTCGCGGCGCGAACGTCCGGTGATCAGCGACTGGCGATCGACACGCTTGAGCTGGTCGATCTCGGCGAGGAACGCGAGTCGCGCCGCGACGGCGGCCGCGCCCCGCGGATGGATGGCGGTGATGTCGTTCATGGATCGAAGCCTAGGTCGACGCGGCCCGGAATGCCATGGGCGCCTTTGATAGGCTTCATCGAATTCCGGAAAGGACGACCGCCATGGACACCGATCGCATCGTCAAGACCACGATCCTCGACACCACGCGCGAACGTGCATGGCATGCGATCGGCACGCCGGCCGCCTTCGGCACGTGGTTCGGTGTCGCGTTCGACGACGACGCCTTCGTTCCGGCCCGACGCCTCGAGGGTCGCATCGTGCCGACCCAGGTCGACGACGCGATCGCCGCGATGCAGGCGCCATATGCGGGCATGGCGTTCGTCATCGACGTCGAGCGTGTCGAGCCGCCGCACGCGCTCGTGTTCCGCTGGCATCCGTACGCGGTCGACAAGACGACCGACTATGGCAGCGAACCGATGACCACGGTGGCGTTCGAACTCGAGGAGGTCGAAGCCGGCACGCGTCTCGTGATCACGGAGTCCGGCTACGACGCCCTGCCCGAGTCGCGTCGCGACGAGGCGTACCAGGCCAACGAGGGCGGCTGGACCTTGCAGCTCACGTTGATAGCAAAATACCTCGCGCGCTGATTCGGGCGAGGTCGCGCGGCGTCACGGCACGCCGTCGAAGCCGTCGGCGAACAGCGGACCGTCACCGAACTCGTACGCACCCACATCGATGATGCCGTTCGTCGTGCGCGGCATCCCGGATGCGGGATGCACGTAGGCCGAGGTCGGCACGAGCGGCTGGCCGGCGCCCGTCCCCGGGTCGGTGCCGACGTCGATCGCGGCCGAACCCGCGACGAGGCGGTAGTCGTACTGCGCGGCGTCGACGAAGGCGACGCTCGGAGCGGCGAGGTTGTGGTCGCGCACGGCGGTGGCCTGCGTGGTGACATTGCCGCCGCCGACGAACAGGTTGTTGCGCAGCAGGGCAGGGCTCGCGCTCGCGCCGATCTGCACGAACGTGCCGCTGCCGCGGTTGTTGACGAACGTGTTGTTGACCACGAACAGGCGGTTGTCGGGATGCGGATTGCTTTCGCTGAGGTAGTCGAGCATCGCGCCGTTCTCGGTGGTCGGTGGCTGCTCGATCAGGTTGCCGATCACGAACGCGAGGCCGCCGTTGGCGATGTTGATCTCGTAGCTCGCGGTGCCGCCGGTCTCGCCGGTGAGGCGGTTGGACACGATGTGGTTCACGCGGGCGCGTGACTTGAGCAGGTGACCCACGTTCGCGAGGCGCGACCAGTTGTGGCGGAACACGAGCGTGTCGATGCGGCCGATATAGACGTTGTGGGCCTGGCCGAGGCCGTCGCCGTTGCGTTCGAAGACGCTGTTCTCGATGACGATCGTGCTGCCCGCGACGTCGTTGGCGAGGATGCCGTTCTCGTTGTCGTGGAACCAGCTGTTGCGCACGGTGAGGTCGCGGCCTTCCTGGCGGATGCCCGCGCCGTTGCGATCGGGCACGGCTGCGCCGCTGAGCTCGACGTTGTCGATCGTCGTGCCTTGGCCGACGATGACCCAGATCGCCTTGCCCTGCGCGGCCTGCCCGGCCGCGTCGATGCGCGGGCGTCCGTTGACGCCGAGGATCGTGAGCCCGTTGCGCGACCACGCGCAGACGTTGCCGGCGTACTGCCCGGCCGCATCGATGCGGATCGTGTCGCCGTCGTTCGAGGCGGCGATCGCCGCGCACGGCGTCCCGTAGGGATGACCGGGACCGACGTCGAGGATCGCGGCGTGGGTGGCCGGTGCGCTGGTCGCAAGGACCAGGCTCGCGATGATGCTGGGGTTGCGCATGAGGCGGTGCCTAGGCTGCATGACGCGAGTCTAGGCCGGGCTGTGCGGCTCAATCGGTGGTGGAGAGCACATCCGCGTGCATCGGCAGAGCGTCGGCGAAGAGCGATCGCAGCCTTGCTTCATCTTCACGACGATGCTTACGCGTATGACGTCGAGAGCGCGTACGGAGTGATTCCAGTGGTGTTGGGGGCCTCAGCGTGAGGCGTGCGGAAACACGATGGCAACGTCATCCCGGCGGAAGCCGGGATCCCCTTAGGTCCTGCGCCTGAAGACGAAGTTTCGATCCTTCGAAGACGTCCTTCTCGCATGCTGCGAGCCGCACTTCATACGGGCGCTTGAGGGGATGACCAGCGCTACGCGCTGTTGTGAAGCTCCTCCGGCTTCCGCCGGGATGACGTTGATCCTGGAGCGGATCGCAGTTGCACCTTTGTCGCCCTGCAGAAGGAGCACCCGTCGATCACTCATGCGCCATCAGCGTGGAACGGCAGCAACTCCCAACCGCTTGGCCATCTCCCGCTGAACCAGCACGAAGCTCAGCACGGCCTGCAGCGCGACGGTCGCGACCGAGCAGTACCAGACGTGCTCGATGCGGAAGCCGGGCTGGTGCGACAGGTACAACGCGGGGATCGCGAACGAGACGAGGCGCAGCGAGGTGCTCAGCAGCGCGGGCCAGGTGTTGCGCATGGCCTGGAACATGCCCGAGCACGTGAAGATGATGCCTTGCGCGACGAAGTTCCACGAGATGATCTGCAGGAAGCGTCCGCCGACCTCGATGACCTCGGGCTCGTGGCTGAGCAGACCGATCAGCGCGTGCGGCTGCCACTGGCACAGCAGCGTCAGCGCGAACATGACCACCGCGCTCATGAGCACGGCCGAGCGGAACGTCTCGCGCACGCGGTCGGCCAGGCCCGCGCCGGCATTCTGGCCGGCCACGGCGGGCACCGAGAACGCGATCGCCATCGCGGGCAGGAAGATCGACTGCATGACGCGACCACCGATGCCGAAACCGGCCTGGGCGGCCGTGCCGAAGTCGCGGATCAGGAAGTAGATCAGCGCCATGAACACGAACATGAGCGCGAACTCGCCGCCGGCCGGCAGGCCGATCGAGAACATGCGCTTCCACGTGTCGAAGCGCGGTCGCCATTGGGTGGCATCGAAGCCGACGTACTTCTCCATGCGCGTGAAATACACGGCCATGAGCACGACGCCGGCGACGATCGACAAGGTGCTGGCGAGTCCGGCGCCGGCGACGCCGAGCGCGTGGCCCGTGCCCCAGCCCGCGATGAGCACGGGTGCGAGCACGATGTTGAGCACGAGCGTGACGATCTGCACGACCATCGTCGGCTTGACGATGCCGGTGCCGCGCAGTGCCGAGCCCATCGCGACGAGCGCGAACTGCAGTGCGAGGCCGGGCAGGTACCACCACAGGTAGGCGATGCCCGCCTCGATCGTCGCCGCGTCGGAACCGATCGCGCGCAGGTAGACGCCGCCGAGGCCGTAGCCGAGCGCGAGCGACACGACCGCGCACACGCCCGACAGTACGAGCGACTGGTTGAACACGAGGTTCGCGTCGGCGTGGTCCTTGCGGCCGACCGCGTGCGAGATCAGCGCGACCGTGCCGACGCCGAGCATCTGGGTCAGGCCGAGCACGACGAACATGACCGTGCCGCCGAGGCTCACGCCGGCGATCGCGGCGTCGCCGAGCTGGGCGACGAAGTAGAGGTCGACGAGGAAGTACAGCGTCTGCACGAGCATGCCGATCGCCATCGGCACGGCCATGCCGACCAGGTGGCGCGGCACCGAACCCTGGGTCAGGTCTTTCATCGCGATGTCCCCGACGAGGCCCCGCGACCCCGGCCGCGCAGCATAACGATATGCCGACGGCACGGATCGAACGTGCAGCGATCTCCACGAAAACTGCCGCGTGCGCGGCCAAGCCTTGATATCCGCGCAGGCGTGCGCACGTCGACGGCTTCGCGTCGTGTTCGACGTCGATCCCTCCCACGATCCAGGACGTTTCCGATGACCTCTCCGCTGCTCACGCCCGTCGCCGCCGGCGACCTCGCGCTCGCCAACCGCGTCGTCATGTCGCCGCTCACGCGCACGCGTGCCGGTACCACCCACGTGCCGAACGCGCTCATGGCCGAGTACTACGCGCAGCGCGCGGGTTTCGGCCTCGTCATCACCGAGTGCACGATGGTCGCCGCCGACGCGAGCGCCTTCATCGCCGAAGGCGGCATCTTCGACGACGCGACCGCGGAAGGCTGGAAGGCCGTGACCGATGCGGTGCACGCGCGCGGCGGCCTCGCGATGATGCAGATCTGGCATCCGGGTCGTGCCGCGCACTCGGGCATCAACGGCGTGCAGCCGATCTCGTCGAGCGACCGGCCGATCGTCGGCTCGTCGACGCGCACGCTCGAAGGACCGGCGACCTACGAGGCGCCGCGGCGCCTGCGCACCGACGAGCTGCCCGGCATCGTCGACCTGTTCCGCCAGGCCGCGCGTCGCGCCAAGGCCGCCGGTTTCGACGGCGTGCAGATCCACGGTGCGCACGGCTACCTGATCGACCAGTTCCTGCGCGACGGCCTCAACGATCGCGACGACGCCTACGGAGGCTCGCTCGAGAACCGTGCGCGCCTGCTGTTCGAGATCGTCGATGCGGCGATCGAGGTGTTCGGTGCGGGCCGCGTCGCGCTGCGCATCTCGCCGCTGGTGCCGTACAACGACATGGTCGACAGCGATCCGCGCGCGCTCGTGCGTTACGTCGCCGAGCAGTCCTCGTCACGCGGCCTCGCGTTCCTCGAGATCCGCCACGACCAGCACGACCGCCCCGAGGAGATCGAGCTCGCACGCATCGCGCGTGAGCACTTCCGCGGCACGCTGCTGCTCAACGGCGGCTTCGACCAGGCCGCCGGCGAAGCCGCGGTGGCCGAGGGCCGCGCCGACGCGATCGTCTACGGCACGCTCGCGATCTCGAACCCCGACCTGCCTACGCGCTTCGCGCGCGAGGCGGCGCTCAATGCGGCCGATCCGTCGACGTTCTACGCACCGGGCCCGAAGGGCTACACGGACTACCCCGCGCTGGTCGCCTGATGCGGCGTTCGCGCGCGCCGGCGCCGGCGCGCGCGATCAGTCGAAGCCGTTGCCGAACAGGGTCGGCACGACGCGCAGCGAGCCGGTCATGCCCTGGCTGTAGTGGAAGTCGCAGAAGTACGGGAACTCGCCCGCGTCGACGAGCGTGCGCACGGTTTCCGTGCCGTTGGTGATCGAGCCGATCGGGCTCGCGGGATCGATGGTCGCCGTGCCGCCGGCGACGAGGCCGCCGTAGAGCGGATGATTGCCGAACGTGGGCACCGCGCGGAACACGATGCGCGTGCCCTCGCTTACCGTCGCGCAGCGTGGCCGGTAGCGGAACATGTTGGTCGGATCGTCGTTGGCCACGACGAGCTCGGCGCGCCCGGTGCGGTCGAGGAAATCGGCGTCGAGGCAGCCGTTGAGCGCCTCGGAACGTGACGGCACCAGCAACGCGACGAGGCTGGCGGCGAGTACGGCGGCAGATCGGGTCATGCGTGTGATGGCCCTCACAATGGCCGTGCCGTGGCCGGATTATTGTCCGCCGCACACCGCCAGCCGGTCAAAGAGGGAACGTCCGATGAAGACCGTGTTGCGCGCCGCGCTCGTCGTGGCGTCGCTGGTGTCCGTGCCGTTCGCGTCGGCCGGCGACTGGGTGTTCGACGGCGGTTTCGACGACCGCACCGAAGGTCCGCATTCGGATGCTGCGGCGGCACGCTTCCTCACCCAGGCCACGTTCGGCCCGTCGATCGCGACGATCCGCGCGCTGCGCCAGACCGGTTACAACGCGTGGTTCGCGAGCCAGTCCGCGGTCGCGCCGAGCCGTCATCGACCGTACCTCGAGTCACAGGCGGCCGCGGGCCTCGACATCTACCAGAACAGCCGCCAGGAGGCCTGGTGGCTGCACAGCGTGCGTGCGCCGGACCAGCTGCGCCAGCGCGTCGCGTTCGCGCTGAGCGAGTTGCTCGTTGTGTCCGACCAGGGCGGTGCGATCGAGGGTTACCCGATCGCGATGGCGAACTATTACGACCTGCTCGTCGACGGCGCGTTCGGCAACTACCGCGACCTGCTCGGGAAGGTCACGTTGAGCCCGGTCATGGGCCACTACCTGTCGATGTTCAAGAACCGCAAGCCGGACGAGGCGACCGGCATCCGGCCGGACGAGAACTACGCGCGCGAGATCATGCAGCTGTTCTCGGTCGGCCTCGTGCGGCTCAACATGGACGGCACGGTCGTCATGTCGGGCGGGCAGCCCGTGCCGACCTACGATCAGGACACGATCCGCGGCTTCGCGCACGTGTTCACGGGCTGGAACTGGGCCAACTGTCCCGGCACCGACAGCGGCCAGTCGTGGCGCTGGGACTGGTGCCCATCGGGTCCGGTCGACTGGCCGAATCCGGGATGGGATGCCTACTGGTTGCAGCCGATGGCGCCATGGCAGACCTACCACGCGAGCGCGGGCACCAAGCAGCTGCTCGTCTACCCCGGCGTCACGCTGCCGGGCGGCGTGCTGCCCGCGGGCGGCACCGCGCAGTCGAACCTGCAGGCGGCGCTCGACAACCTGTTCAACCATCCGAACGTCGCGCCGTTCATCGCGAAGCACCTGATCCGGCGGCTGGTCAGCAGCAACCCGAGTCCGGCCTACGTCGGGCGCGTCGCCGCCGTGTTCGCCAACAACGGCACCGGCGTGCGCGGCGACCTCGGTGCGACCGTGCGTGCGGTGCTCATGGACAGCGAGGCGCGCACGCTGCCGAGCCTCGCCAGCAACCGCGGCAAGCTGCGCGAGCCGCTGCTGCGGCTGAGCCATCTCTGGCGCGCGCTGGACGGGCGCGCGGACGATGGCCGTTACCGCGAGTGGAATCCCGAGTACTACCTCGGCCAGGCCGCGTTGCGCTCGCCGACCGTGTTCAATTTCTTCCTGCCCGATTACCGCCCGCCCGGTGAGCTCACGGTACTCGGCCTCGATGGCCCCGAGTTCCAGATCACCACCGACACGACGATCGCGAGCGCGACGATGGGTCTCGCCTACAAGATCTTCTACGCATGGCGCGGCATGCCGGACCAGTCTCCCGACGACATCGTCGTCGATCTGCAGCCCGAGCTCGCGTTCGCGAGCGATCCGGTGCGCCTCGTCGACCGCTACGACCTGCTCTTCATGAACCGCACGATGTCGCCGCACATGTTCACGACGCTCGTGAACTACGCGCAGTCTTTCCCGAACAACGCCGACGGCCGTCGCCAGCGCGTGCAGGAGACGTTGTGGCTGGTCATGGGTTCCCCCGAATACGCGATCGAGCGCTGACGCCATGAAACGACGCGACTTCCTCCAGCGTGCCCTGTGCGCGACCGCGGGCTCGGCCCTGTTCACGAGCTTCGCCGGCAAGCTCTCGCTCGCGCACGCGGCGACGACCGCGAACGGGCGCCTGCTCGGCAACGACTACCGCGCACTCGTCTGCGTGTACCTCTACGGCGGCAACGACGCGTTCAACATGCTCGTGCCGCGCAGCGGCACGCCGCGCACGCGCTACGCGGCCTCGCGCGGCGCGCTCGCGCTGCCGGTCGACACGTTGCGAGCGCTCAATCCGCTCGCCGCACCGGTCGACGGCGGCACCTACGGCTTTGCGGCGGACATGCCTCGTCTGGCCACGTTGTTCAACCAGGCCAACTCGCCGCTCGCGCTCGTCACCAACGTCGGCCCGCTGCTGTATCCGATCACCAAGGCGCAGTACACGGCCGGCAGCGTACCCGTGCCGACGCAGCTGTTCTCGCACAGCGACCAGTCGGTGACGTGGCAACAACCCGCGGCCGACATGATCGTGCGGCGCGGCTGGGGTGGCCGCCTCGCCGACATGTTCCATGCGACCAACCCGAACCCGTCGCTGTCGATGAACATCTCGGTCGACGGCGAGAACGTGTTCCAGGCCGGCGACGACGTGGTGCCGTACTTCGTCGGCCAGAACGGCGCCGAGTCGATGTGGCTGGTCGATGACTCGCCGTGGAATGCCAACCGCCGCGCCGCGTTCGTCGCGTTGCGCGACGCCTCGCATGGCCACGCGCTGCAGCGCCAGTACGCGGCCGTGATGCGCCGTTCGATGGCCAACGGTGCGGACATCAACGCCGCGCTCGAAGGCGAGACCGCGCTCGCGACGACGTTCCCCGACACGCATCTGGGCCGCCAGCTGCGCATGGTCGCGCGCCTCATCCACGTGCGTGCGACGCTGCAGATGGAGCGGCAGATCTTCTTCGTCGGCCTCGGTGGCTTCGACACCCACGACAACCAGCTCGAGGACCAGGCTGCGCAGCTCGGCGAGCTCGACGGTGCGCTCGCGTCGTTCCATGCCGCAACGGTCGAAATGGGCCTCGCCAACGCGGTGACGACGTTCACGGCGTCGGAGTTCGGCCGTACGACGAGCATCAACGGCGACGGCACCGACCACGGCTGGGGCAGCCACCACCTCGTGCTCGGTGGCGCGGTCTCGGGACGCCGCTTCTACGGTGGCTTGCCGGACCTGACCATCGAGGGGCCCGACGACGCGGGCTGGGGCCAGATCATCCCGACGACGTCGGTCGACCAGTACGCGGCCACGCTGGCGCGCTGGTACGGCGTCGCCCAAGGCGACCTGTCGACGGTGTTCCCGAACATCGGCCGTTTCGCGACCTCGAACCTCGGCTTCATGGCGGCGACGTGACGCGATCCATCGCGCCGCGTTCACGCGCGGCGTGCGAAGCTCGCGTTTCGCCCCCATTCGTGGATGCCGCGATGCGCAAGACCGCCAAGCCGCCTTGGAAGCGTCCGAACCCGGCGGAGCAGTCGACGCCGCTGACGCCCGCACAGAAGGCGGCCGCGAAGCAGCGCGCCGAGGAGGCCGGGCGTCGCTATCCGAACCTCGTCGACAACATGTGGGCGGCGCGTCAGCCGAAGACGTGACAGCCACGCCCGCGGGTCACACGGCTTGTTGCGACTGATTGTCGTTTCGTCACGCGCGGACGCGCGTCGCTAGACTGCGCACCACGCGTACGCCAGCCATCGCCAGCCGACGCGTCCTTCCCGATCCCCGCCAGCCCGCCGTCGCCGCGCACGCCAGGATCCCTCGACGCCACTTGTCCGGTTCTCCCGGCCGCGCGTCGGCCGTCTCCCTGCATTCATCACCGATTGCACGCACGTCCGCGAAGCTCCGTCGTGCCTACCGCGCGGGGGAAGGACCGCGCACCGGTGAGGAGAAGCCGTCATGACGGCGAAGCAGGGGTCCGCTGCACGTTCGCGCTACGCCATGCCCGACGACATCGAACGCGCGCTGCGCGATCGACGCCTGTTCGGCGATTACGAGGATCGACCCGCCTACCAGCGCAACGACTACCTCGGCTGGATCTCGCAGGCCAAGCGCGACGACACACGCCAGCGTCGCGTCGACCAGATGCTGCAGGAGCTCGAGCAGGGCGGCGTCTACATGAAGATGCGCCACACGCCGTCACGCAAGGGTTGAGCGCGGACGGCGCGGAGACGCTTCGTTCCGTTTGCACCGGCTGCCGCGCGCGCATCGCCTCGATGCAGGCGTAGCTGCGCCTGGCGATGGGCGACGCATGGGGTCAGGTTCATTTTCCCATCGGCGGCCGTCACGACACGCTCGCTGCATCTCCGGGAAAATGAACCTGACCCCGGTCTTCGAGGCGATGCGCGCTACTCCGGCAGCGTGACCCCGAGGTAGTCGAGCTTGCCGATTGCGAGGCCTTGCTGGCGCAGGATCCCGTGCGCGGTCACGAGGTGGAAGAAGAAGTTCGGCAGTCCGAACGCGAACACGTAGTCGTCGCCGCGGAACGTCCTCTCGATCTTGCCCGTCTTGAGCACGACATCGCGCTGCGCGCCGGCATCGACCGCGGCGCCGTCGGCGGCCGCGACGTAGTCGAGCGTCGCCTGCAGTCGCGCGCGCAGTTCGGCGAGCGTCGTTTCGTTGTCGGGGAAGCTCGGCGACTCGCCGCCCGTGAGGCGCGAGATCGTCGCCTTGGCGGTGTCGCTCGCGCGCTGCACCTGGCCCGACAGCGGCAGCATGTCCGGGGCGAGGCGCGCGCCGACGAGCGTGGCCTCGTCGATGCCGTGCTCGCGCGCATGCGCGATGGCCTTGTCGAGGTAGGACACGAACACGCGCAGGCCGCGTGCGAGGACGGGGATGGTGGCGGTGTGGAGGGAAATGCTCACGTGGTGACTCCTCGGAGGCGCGAGGGCGTCATGCCCTGCGCGGAGCTCCTGCCATCACGGCGGAGGTGGCGCTTTTCAAGACCTGTCGCATGTCCGAACCGCAGAAGCGTACGCACGCGACCCGGCATGGATGCGGTTCGCACGCGGTTGTCGTCGCGAAGGCGTGCAGCGGCAGGTTGGTGGCAGGAAGTCCGGTAGCACGGGGTCAACCAGCCGGGGTCAGGTTCATTTTTTCCGTGTCGTGGCGCAGTGATTGCAGCCGGCATCGCGGAAAAATGAACCTGACCCCAGGTCTCGCAGCCGGCATCGCGGAAAAATGAACCTGACCCCAGGTCTCGGCCTCACGCCTCGAGCCGATCCTGTGCGCGGACGCATGGCGTGCTGCCTCGACGTGCGTCAGCGCCTGCGCAGGCGGAAGTGCACGGGCACGACGACCTCGACGCTGTCGCCGGCGAGTTCGCGCGGCGGCGGCGGTACGGGCTGGGCGCGTTCGAGCACCTCGAGCGCTTCCTCGTCGAGTACCTCGACGCCGCTGCCGTGCTCGAGGCTGGCGGCCAGCACGCGGCCCGACCTGTCGACACGGAAGCGCACGTAGGCGACGCCTTCCTCGCGCCTGCGCTGGGCGAGATGCGGATAGCGGCGGTGGTGTTCGAGGTGGCCCAGCAGGGTCGACTGCCAGGTCGATTCGGCGTGGCGTCGCGTCGCGTCGTCGACGCCGGCGACGTTGCCGGACGGTGCGGTGTCGACAGCAGGCGCTTGGGTGGCGGTGGATGTCGTCGAGACGGGGCTTTCGGTCGAGGTCGTCGCCTCGGAGGCGGCATCGACGGGTGTCGTGTCGACCGTCTGGGCATTGGCCGGTCGAGGCGTCGACGGCGGGCTCGGCGGGACGGGTGACGGGATTGCAGGTGCGGGCGTCGGCATGGCGCGCGCGACCGGTGGCGGCGTGGGCGGCGGCGGTTCCTTTGGCTTGGACGTTGGCGGCGCGACGGGTGCCTCGACGGGCTGCGGTTCCGCGGCAAGTGGCGTCGCCACCGGCGCCGGCGTCACGAACGCGATGCGCAGCGGTTCCGGCACGCCCTTCGGCATCGCCCCGGCATCGCGTGACGACGTGTGCGCGAGCCACGCCGCGACGGCGAGGTGCGCGCCGAGCACGCCGGCACCGATGCCGGCCCAGCGCCACGTCTCGCGCGTCGCGATCACGGTTCGCCGCGGGTGTCGCGTGCGACGAGGGCGAGGCGCGTGAAGCCCGCGTCGCGCAGCAGGTTCATGAGGTCCATGACCTCGCCGTAGCCGACGTTGCGGTCGGCCTGCACGTCGACGCGTAGCCCGCCCGGGTCGCCGCCGCGTGCGAGCAGGCGCGCGGCGAGATCCTCGCGGCCGACCGGCTCGGCGTCGAGCGTGAGCGAGCGGTCGGCGAGCAGGGCGACCTGCGGCACGGGCTCGTCGCGCGACGTGGGCGTCGCGTTCGACCCGGGCAGGTCGACGCCGATGTCGACCGTCGCGAGCGGCGCGGCGATCATGAAGACGATCAGCAGCACGAGCATGACGTCGATGAACGGCGTGACGTTGATCTCGGCGAGGTCGTCGAGATCGTCGTCGTCACGCGCGGTGCGCGCGGCCACGTCAGGCCGCCTGTCGCGCGGGTGCGCGATCGAGCTCGCGCGAGACGAGCACCTGCACGAGTGCGCCGATGTCGGCGAGCTCGCCGCGGCGCGCGGCGACGCGGCGCACGAGCACGTTGTAGAGCACCACGGCCGGGATCGCCGCGACGAGGCCGAGCGCGGTCGCGAGCAGCGCTTCGGCGATGCCGGGCGCTACCACGGCGAGCTGGGTCGTGCGTGTGCGCGCGATGCCGATGAAGCTGTCCATGATGCCCCACACGGTGCCGAACAGGCCGACGAACGGGGCCGAGGCACCGATCGTGGCGAGCGTGCCGACGCCGCGGCGCAGGCGCGCGACGGATGCGGCCTCGAGGCGTTCGAGGCGCAGCGCGACGCGCTCCTTGATGCCTGCCGCGTCGCGCCCGGCGCCGGCCAGCGTGCATTCCTCGCGGGCGGCGTCGAGCGCTCCGGCCGCCGCCGGCGCGTTCTGGCGGAGAGCCTCGTCGAGCGTACGCGCCCGCGCGAGCGCCTCGCGCGCGTCACGCAGCCCACGCGCGGCGCGGTGCAGTTCGAGCGCCTTGCCGACGAAGACGGTCCAGCACACGACCGACGCGAACGCGAGGCCGAGCATGACCGCCTGCACGACCCAGTCGGCGTGCACGAACATGCCCCAGGGCGAGAGATCGGACGGCAGCTCGCCCAGAGGCGCTGCCGCCGCGGCCTGCGGGAGCGCGGCAATCATCGCCGCCACGAGGAGTGACGCGGCCGCGCTCCGGTGGGCGGTGCCGCGGGTGGATCGGGTCATCGGGGTCGTCCTGGCTGGGGCAGGGTGCCACCGGCATCGCCGGCATTGGCAGCGCGCACCTTGCTGAATACAATTGCGAACCATTCTCAATTGTATTTGCATTTTTCCTCCGGAGCGAGCCTGCCATGAACCGACCCTCCCTGCCGCGCCGCGCGATCCTCGCCGGCGCGATCCTTGCCGTGCTCGTGCCGGGGCTCGCCGCCCACGCGCAGCAGGCGCCTGCCACCGATGCGAAGGACGGCACCGTCTACCTGTCCCCACTGGTCAACAGCGCCGACGACGTCGATCCGACCACGGAGCCCGCCGCGACGAGCGTGATCGGGCGCGATGCGATCGACGTGTTCGGCGGCTACAACCTCGACGACGTGCTGCGCTCGACCGCCGGCACCTACACGCGCGACAGTCCCCAGAACCCGGGCATCGGCGTCAACATCCGTGGCCTCGAAGGCTCGGGTCGCGTCGTGATGCGCCTCGACGGCGTGCGCCAGAACTTCCGGTTCACGGGCCACGAGGCGCAGGGCTTCACCTATGTCGATCCGGCGCTGCTCGCCGGCATCGACGTCTCGCGCGGCGGCGCCAGCGGCACGGGCAGCTCGGGTGCGCTGGCCGGCTCGGTCAACTTCCGTACGCTCGGCGTCGACGACGTGCTCGGCGACAAGACCGCCGGCGGCTACATCGCGCTCAACTACGGCAGCAACCACGCCGGCTTCGCGCCGTCGGGCGCGGCCGGTGCACGCTTCGGCGACTGGGCGCTGGTCGGCGCGGTCAGCAAGCGCTCGCCGGACGACTACGAGAACGCCGACGGCCAGACCGTGCCGTACACGGGCCAGGACCTCGTGTCGGGCCTGATCAAGCTCGAGTACCGTCCGAGCGAGGTGCATCGCCTCACGGTCGGCGCGGTCTCGTACGACAACGACTTCACCGCGAACTCCTACACGCAGAACGTCGACTCGAAGACCTACACGGTCGGCTACGCATACGCGCCCGGCAACGATGCGGTCGACCTGCGCGCGAACCTCTACCGCAACGACGTCACGATGACGTACGACGCGAGCCCGACGCTGCCCAACGGCGGCTCGGCGGTCGGTCGCACGATCGAGGACACGGGTACGGGCTTCGACATCGCCAACACGTCGCGCTTCGGCGAGCACGTGGCGACGACGTACGGCGTCGAGTACTTCCGCGACGACATCGACGCGGTCAACAGCGCGGCGGTGCCGGACCGCGGCGTCAACCCGAGCGGCGAGAGCTCGATCGGCGGCGTGTTCGCCGACACGACGCTGCGCTGGGGCATGGCCGATCTCATCGTCGGCCTGCGCTACGACCGCTTCACGCTCGAAGGCGACGGTTCGGTGCGCGCGAACAACCCGATCGGCCTTCCGGCCGGTCCGTACACGGTCGATCGCTCCGACGGTGCGTTCAACCCCAAGGTCACGTTCGCGCTCAACCCGACCGAATGGTTGCAGCCGTTCGTGAGCTGGTCGAAGACGTTCCGTCCGCCGACCGTGTCGGAGACGTTCACGGGCGGCAACCACCCGACCGGCACGGGTAGCCCGGGCCAGTCGTTCTTCCCGAACCCGTTCCTCGATCCGGAAACCTCGCGCGGCTGGGAGCTCGGCGCGAACGTGCATGCCGACGACCTGTTCACGGCCAACGACAGCCTGCGCTTCAAGCTCGTGTTCTTCGACAACGAGGTCGAGGACTACATCGTCGCGTCGTTCGTCGGCGCCGACACGGGCCTGCCGGGCACGCACTTCGCGAACGTCGCCGGCAAGTCGAAGGTCAAGGGTGCGGAACTCGAGGGTGGTTACGACGCCGGCTTCGTGTTCGCGTCGCTGAGCTACACGCACACCGACTCGGACCTGCCGTCGCAGGTCAACGGTTTCGGTGCGCAGAGCTACGTGCCCGACGACGTGCTCAGCGCGACGCTCGGTGCGCGCGTGCTCGACCGCAAGCTCGCCTTCGGCACGCGCTACTACAGGGTCTCGCGCAGCTACGTCGGCGAGGTCAACGTGCCGGCGTCGCAGAGTCCGTATGAACCCGGCTACGGCCTCGTCGACCTGTTCGCGAACTGGACATTCAACGACGCGTTCGAACTGCGCGGCAACGTCTCGAACCTGACCGACAAGGCCTACACGCCGGCACTCAGCACGCCGGCCGGTGGCACCGACATCGAGACGGGGCGCGGCCGTACCTGGTCGCTGACGGCGAAGCTGCGGTTCTGAGGTACGGAACCGGGGAGCGGTGGGTCCGCTCCCCGGTCTTCTTCACGTGTTCCCGCACCCGACAGAGCGATCGGACTCGATGCCGCTGGGGGTGATGGCGTGTCCCGAGGAGGATGGCGGAATCCGCTGCGCGGGTTCCGCCCTACGACAGCGGACTCATGTCGCGGTGTGTCGTCATCGAGGGTAGGGCGGAACCACCGCAGGTGATTCCGCCGAGCGTGGTGTCACCGTCGTAGATGGCACAAAGTGCTTTGCATGACGGCGAAGTCCTCTGCGCGGGTTCTGCATGGCGACAGCGCGACGTATCGTGCGGATCGCTACCGCTGGATCACTCGAACCCGTGACGGAAAAGCAGGTCGCCGCCGATGTTGGCGACCGAGCCGACCAGGTCCCAGGCGTTGTGCAAGGTGCCGTGGCCGAAGTTGTAGTCGTCGTCGACGAAGATCGCGAAGCGGTCGCCGGTGATCTCGAGCGAGCCCTCGAAAGGGATCGTCGTGAGCGGCGGGATGAAGCTCGCGTCGTAGATGAAGCGGATCGTCGCGGTCATCTGGATGCCGCTGACCGCACCGTTCGCGATCGTGATGCTGCCGTTGATGTTGCTGACCTGCGTTGTGTAGCCGACACCGAGCGCGCTGTAGTTGCCGGCCACGTAGCGCTCGATCTCGAGCGCGATCGCGGTGATCGGGAACGTGCCGTTGCCGGTGCCCGTGTAGGTCAGCGAGCCGACGTTGGCGAACGCGCCCTCGGCCGGGAAGATGTCGACGCCGCTGTTGCCGACCTGCGCGTACACGGTCGGATTGAACGGATCGGGCTCGGCGCTGATCGCGTACATGCCGTCCAGTGCCTGGTTGCCGTTGAAGCCCTTGTCGATCTGCGCGAACTCGTCCATGTAGAAGTCGTACCAGCGGCTGCTGCCGTCGGCGTTGAACGTGAGCGGGAACGTGGCGGCCGAAAGCGGGCCGGCCAGCACGAGCGCGGCGCAGGACAGCGCGAGGCGTCGGAACAGCATGGGAAACCTCCAGGGACTCGAAAGCAGCGTGGATCGCGTCGAGTGGCGTGGAGGGGCTGGTCGCGCGGCGGGTAATAGGGTAATGGGAATCGTTCGCAAATAGAATGACAAGGGTCGGCGCCGCGCGCGGGTTCGGCACGCCTATCGAGCGGCGCGGCTTTCGCGTCGCGACCGCTTGACTCCTAAATGAGAATCGTTATCATTTGCGTCGTTAGCCAACCGGAGCCCGATCATGCTGAGTCCGAATGCTGTGTCTCCCGCCGGGCAGGACCCGGTCTCGTCGCCCTCGCTCGCCAGCGCCGTCTCCGCCGCGCGCGTCGCGCCGGCCAAGCGCATCGACAGCCACCGCCTGCTCTCCGGCGGTCGTGAGCTCGTCATCGAGCACGCCGGCCAGGAGTACCGCCTGCGCCTGACGCGCAACGACAAGCTGATCCTCACCAAGTAACGCGGCGCCTGCCGCCACGTGCCGGTCGTGTCGCCCGCGCCTGCGCGGTTCGATGCCCCGGCACGGTCGTCTCCAACGTCGCAGCCAGCCGACATGCCGTCCCGCCATCCACGGCCTTTCATGCCAGCCAGCGTCGACGCCCCGCCCAGGGGCCACGATGTCCGCGACAGCCGCGATGCGTTCCACGGTGCGCATGGTCGGCCCGCGACGGGAGCCCGCGATGAGTGATGGTCTGCACGTCCCCGAGATGAGTCACGCCGGCGAGGTTCTTCTGCCCGGCGATGCGCCGGCGTTCGCCGTGCCGCGGCGCGCCTCGCGCGACCGCGACGCCGTCTCGGCCTGGTTGCCGCCGCTCGCCGAATGGCTGCCTCGCCTCGGCACCGTGCTGTGGATCGAGCGCCGCGAGGTCAACGCGCCGACACATGCGCGCTCCTCGAGCGGTGACGGCCTCGTGCTGCTCGAGCATCCCGCCGCGAGCGCACTGGCGCGTGCAAGCGTGCTGCGTGCCTGCAGCATGGTCACGCCGCAGGGTCCGCGCGAGTGGCTCGGCCTCTACGACGAGCATCGCGAGCCGAGCGCCAAGCTGTTCCTGCTGCCCGACACCGACTACCTCGCCTGGGACCAGATGGCGTCCGCGAACGGCCTCTCGCCGATCGACATGACGGCCTCCGAACCTCCCGGCCATCCCACGTTCCTGCGTCGCGCGCTCGCGCGCTTCGGGCATCGCTGGCAGGCCCGCCTGCTCGTGTTCGACCTGCGACAGACGCCGTGGGTGCGTTCGCTTGGCGCGCATGCGCCGCTGCGCATCTCGTTGCTCGGTCTCGATGTCGCACGCTCGATCGTGCGCGC
This sequence comes from Dokdonella aquatica, assembly GCF_051987395.1. Taxonomy (NCBI): domain Bacteria; kingdom Pseudomonadati; phylum Pseudomonadota; class Gammaproteobacteria; order Lysobacterales; family Rhodanobacteraceae; genus Dokdonella; species Dokdonella aquatica. Next base: position 1,598,249 of record NZ_CP197094.1, read on the forward strand.
CGAGAACGCCGAGTGGGTTTCCCCCTTGCACGTAGCCTGATCCGATGATGGTCCGTTTTGCCCTGATTCCGCTCCTCGCGGCGCTGCTCGGCGCCTGCGCGACGCCTGCTGCGCGCGCGCCCGCCGCTGCACCGGTCACTGCAGCATCGCCGTCTCCCGCGCCGGCCAAGCCGAAACCGCTCGCCGAACCCGCACCCGCGCAGTACACGCGACCATGTGCGAGCCTGCCGTCGACGCCGGCCGAGGCCTTCGACTGCGACCGCCGCAGCATCCTCGCGATGGCCGGCGAGTTCCGCGTGCGTTTCGCGTTCGACGAGACCGCGGCGCTGTCGCCCGGTTACGCGCCGCGCGACCCGCAGCGTTCGGGTGCGACCGAGCTCGTCGAGGTCATCGCCGACGACGGTCGTTCGATCGCGCTGCAGCACATCCTCGTCATGAAGATCGGCGACGAGGACCACGTCATCAAGCATTGGCGCCAGGACTGGCACTACGAGCCGAAGACGCTGCTGCGCTATCGCGGCAACGGCCGCTTCGACCGCGAGAAGGTCGCCGCCGCGGACGCGCGCGGGGCGTGGTCGCAGATCGTCTACGAAGTCGACGACGCGCCGCGCTACACGGGCATCGGCCGCTGGGCACACGTCGACGGCATCGATGCGTGGACGTCGGATCTCACCCTGCGCCCGCTGCCGCGCCGCGAGTACAGCAAGCGCAAGGACTACCAGGTGCTCGAGGTGGTCAACCGCCACACGCTGACGCCGGGCGGCTGGGTGCACGAGCAGGACAACACCAAGGTCGTGATCGACGAGGACGGCGCGCGCCATGCGCTCGCGCGCGAACGCGGCATCAACGAGTACGTGCGCATCGGCGACTTCGATTTCGGGCCGGGCAAGGCCTACTGGAACAAGACCAAGGGCTACTGGGCCGACGTGCGCGCGCGCTGGGAAGCAGGCCTCGCCACGGCCGACACGTTCGTGCTGACGCCGGATCCGGATGGCGAGCCGCGCATCATGGCGTTCTTCGGCCAGGCCGAGCGCGTCGAGAAGGGCGAAACGATCGCACGCGACGAGATCGACGCGATCCTCGTGCGCTACGGCCTGCCGCTGCCCGCCGGCAAGGCGGTCGCGGAAACACGCTGAGACGCACCATGGCAGAAGGCTCCAACCTCACGCGCGCCGGCATGCGGCGCGGACCGGTCATGCTCGCGATCATGGCGGTCGCGTTCGCGGCGTGGCTGTGGCGCCGCGGCGCCACGCCGCCGCTCGGCGAGATCGCGTGGTGGTGTGCATTCCTCGCCACCACGCTGATCCGCATCCCGCATGCGAAGAAGGCCGCGGCGATCCCGACGCGCGCCTCGCACGTCGATCGTCAGGAGGCCTGGCTCATGCTGCTCGTCACGGTCGGCATGATGCTGCTGCCGTTCCTGCAGCTGGCGACGCCGCTGCTCGACGTGTTCACGATCGCGTTGCCCCGCGCGGCGACATTCGCCGGCATCGCGCTGCTCGTGCCAGGCCTGTGTCTGTTCTGGCGTTCGCATGCCGACCTCGCACGCAACTGGTCGCCGACGCTCGAACTGCGGCAAGGCCATCGCCTCGTCGACACGGGCATCTACGCGCACATCCGCCATCCGATGTACGCGGCGATCTGGCTCATCGTGATCGCCCAGCCGCTGCTGCTGCACAACCTCGTCGCGGGACTCGGCGCGCCGCTCGCGTTCGCGGCGATGTATGCGCTGCGCGTGCCGCGCGAGGAGGCGATGATGGACCGCCACTTCGGCGAGCTCTACGCGGCCTATGCGCGCCGCACCGGCCGCATCTGGCCGCGCTTCATGCGCTGATCAGCGCGTGCGGCGGCTGCCGCGCAGGCGGTCGATCGGGAAGCTCGCCACCGCACCGTCGCGCGAACGCCGCGGCTGGCCCGGCTCGGGCGCACGCGCGAGAGCGTAGACGACCTCGTAGGTCGCCGGCAGGCGGCCATGCTCGCGGAAGCCTTCATAGGCCGCGGCGACGCCGCGCATGCGCGCCTTGCCGGTGAGGCCGCGCGGACGCGCCGGATCGGCGTTGGTCGCGCCGATCGCGCGCAGCTCGCGCATCAGCGTCGGCACGTCGTCGTAGGTCAGCGTGAACACGTCGCGCTCGAGCACGGGATCGCGGAAGCCCGCGGCAAGCAAGGCATCGCCGACCTGGTGGATGTCGAGGAAGCGGCTCACGTGCGGCGCGTCGTCGACCTCGGCGAACGCGAGGCGCAGTTCCTGCAGCGTCTCGGGGCCGAACGTGCTGAACAGCAGCAGCCCGCCCGGCGCGAGCACGCGGCGGAACTCGTCGAACGCGGCGTCGAGGTCGTTGCTCCATTGCAGGCACAGGCTCGAGTGCAGCAGGTCGATGCTGGCTTCCGCGAACGGCAGCGCCTCGGCCTGTGCGCAGACGCGTGCGAACGGACGCAGCCAGCCGCGGTGGCGACGCGCGGCCTGCAGCATCGGCAGCGCCATGTCGAGCGCGATCACCTGCGCCTTCGGGTAGCGCTTGCGCAGCGCGGCCGTGCCGCGGCCCGTGCCGGCGCCGACGTCGAGCACGCGTGCCGGCGTCAGCGTGGCATCGTCGAGGCGCTCCTGCAGGCGCTGCTGCACCTCGTCCTGCAGCACGGCGTGGGCTTCGTAGCTCGCCGCGGCGCGACCGAACGCGTGGCGCACGTGGCGCGTGTCGAACAGGCCGCTCATGGTGCTGCGGTCTCGTCGATCACGGCGAACACCTGCGTGGCCACCGCGTCGGCCTCGGACAGGAAAGGGGCGTGGCCGGTCGGCAACTCGACGAAGCGCCCGCGCGGCGAAGCCTCTGCGGCCCACTGCATCGCCGCGGGCGGCACGATGCGGTCGCGGCGACCGGCGATCCAGCACGACGGCACGGCGAGTCCGGGAAGGCGCGCACGCACGTCCTCGCGATCGAGGATGTCGAGGCCTTCGCGCAGCGCCTCGCGCGACGGATCGCCGTGCTCGAACACGCGTGCACGCAATGCGCGCAACTCGTCCTGCGCATGCGGCGAGCCGAGCGTCTCGAGGGCGAGGAAGCGCTCGATCGCGTGCTGGAAGTTCGCTTCGAGCCCTGCCGCGAAGCCCGCGAACACACTGGCCGGTACGCCGTGCGGCCAGTCGTCGGCCGTCACGAAGCGCGGGCTCGCGGCGATCGCGACGAGGCCGCGGACATGGCCGGCATGCGCGAGCGCGCCGTGCATCGAGACGAGTCCGCCGAGCGACCAGCCGACCCAGGTCGCCGGTGGCGTCGCGGCTGCGATCGCCGCCGCGCAGCGCGCGGGATCGAGATCACCCGGCACGAACGCCGACGTGCGGCCGTGGCCGGGCAGGTCGACGACGTGCACGCGACAGCGCATCGCGAGCGCGTCGACGAGGCCACCGAAGATGCCGCCGTGCATGGCCCAGCCGTGCACGAGCATGACGTCGGGTCCGGCATCGCCGGTGCGCGTGATCGTCAGGTCCATGCGGTGGCTCGAGGGTAGGCAGGGTGCAGCGTCATCGGGGCGGATCATCCTTCGTGGCAACGGGCGTGGCCTCGCGCAGCGCGCGGACGCGTGGCTCGAGGGAGGTCCAGATGGAGGCGGCCGTACCGCGCAGCAAGCGGCCGCGCGGGCGGCGCCAGCGCGGCGTGGCCTGCTGGCCGAGTATGCGCGCGGCGAGCCAGTCGGCCTCGAAGCCGGCCCACTCGCCGGCGACCGACACGAGGTTCGGATACAACGCCGCGTGCACCTCGTCGAGCAGGATCGCGCGCAGCTCTTCGAGCGAGTAGGTGCTGGCCGCGAGCACGGCGGCTGCGGAGGGTTCGAAGCCGGTCGTGTCGGTGTCGAGGTAGAAGTCCGCGAACGCGCTCCAGACCGGACGGCGCGCGTCGACATCGTCGGCGGCCGGTTTCACGGTGGCGTGTCCGCAGCCGGCACCGCGCCGGCCTCGACGAGCGCATCGAGCAGGCGTTCGACCTGGTCGATCCGGTGCGCGGCCGACAACGTCACACGCAGGCGCGCGGCATTCGCGGGCACGGTCGGCGGGCGGATCGCGGGCACGAAGAAGCCGGCCTCCTCGAGCGCCGCCGCGACCGCGAGCGCACGCGCGCTGTCGCCGATCGCGACGGGCTGGATCGGCGTCGACGAGTCGAGCAGCACGAGGCCGCGCTGCACGGCACCGTTGCGGAAATGCGCGACGAGCGCGGCGAGGTGGTCGCGACGCCAGTGCTCGTGGCGCGCGAGGCGCACGGCGGCACGGGTCGCGGCGGCGACGGGAGGCGGCATCGCGGTCGTGTAGACGTGCGTGCGAGCGAACTGCACGAGTCCGTCGACGAGCGCCGCCGGGCCGGCCACGAACGCGCCGCCGGTGCCGAGCGCCTTGCCGAGCGTGCCCATCAGCACGGCAGCATCGGCTTCGGCGACGCCGGAGGCACGCAGGCTGCCCGAGCCCTCGGGACCGAGCACACCGATGCCGTGCGCGTCGTCGACCATGAGCAGCGCGCCTTGTGCGCGGCACAGGGCGGCCAGCGCGGGCAACGTCGCGATCGTGCCGTCCATGCTGAACACGCCGTCGGTCGCGAGCAGCGCCGCCGCATCGGGCTGTATGGCGAGCGCGCGCGCAGCCGAGTCGACGTCGGCATGCGCGTAGCGTCGCAGCGTCGCGCCGGAGAGGCGTGCGCCGTCGAGCAGGCAGGCGTGGTTGAGGCGGTCCTGCACGCAAAGGTCGCCGCGGTCGAGCAGCGCCTGCAGCACGCCGAGGTTGGCCATGTAGCCGGTCGAGAACAGCAGTGCGCGCTCGCGCCCGGTCCAGTCGGCGAGTTCGGCCTCGAGTGCGGCGTGCTCGCGGCGATGCCCGCCGAGCAGGTGCGCCGCGGTCGCGCCGACGCCGTCGCGGCGTGCGGCGGTCGTCATGGCTTCGACCAGCTCGGGATGCCGCGCGAGGCCGAGGTAGTCGTTGCTCGCGAAACCGGTGAGGCGTCGACCGCCGACGACGATCGAGGTCGCGTCGCCGTCGTCGACCGTGCGCAGGCGGCGCAGCAGCGCGTCGCGCGCACGCTCGGCCTGTGCGGCGGCGAGGCGGTCGAGCAGGTCGGGCCGGCTCATGACGTCGCACCCGGGCGTCCAGCCGTCCGGATTGCGCTTAGACTGCGCGCGGCAGTCCGGAGGAACGCATCGGCATGCATTACGACATCGTCGTCGTGGGAGGAGGTGCGGGCGGGCTCGAGCTCGCCGCGCGCCTCGGTCGCAAGCTCGGCCGCAAGACCGGGCCGGCCAGCGTGTTGCTGATCGACCGATCGGTATTCCACATCTGGAAGCCGACGCTGCACGAAGTCGCCGCCGGGACGCTCGACGCGCACCAGGAAGGCCTGTCGTACATGATCCTCGCGCGGCGCAACCACTTCAGCTTCTCGCCCGGCGAGATCGTCGCGCTCGATCCGCAGGCCAAGCGCATCACGCTCGGCGAGATGCGCGACGAGGAGGATCTCCAGGTCGTGCCGGAACGCACGATCAGCTACACCCATCTCGTGCTCGCGGTCGGCAGCGGCTCGAACTTCTTCGGCACGCCCGGTGCTGCGGAGCATGCCTACGTGCTCGAGCGGGCCAGCGACGCCGAGCGCTTCCAGCGCCACCTGCTCGCGGCGTTCACGCGTGCTGCATTCGCCGAGCACCGCAGCCTCGGCATCGCGATCGTCGGAGCCGGCGCGACCGGCGTGGAACTCTCGGCCGAGCTGCTCGAGGCCCACGCGTTGCTGCAGGACGGCTTCCGCGCCGAACAGCGCTTCCGCCTCGACATCACGCTGGTCGAGGCCGCGCCGCGCATCCTCGCCGGCCTGCCCGAGAAGATCTCGGCGCAGGCGCAGCTCGCCCTCGAGCGCAAGAACGTGCGCGTGCTGACCGCGACGCCGGTCACCGAGGTGCGCGAGGACGCCCTCGTCACCGCGGGCGGCGAGATTCCGGCCGACCTCATCGTGTGGGCGGCCGGCATCAAGGCGGCCGAGGCCAACACGCGCTTCGGTCTCGAGACCAACCGCGCCAACCAGTTCGTCGTCGACGACCACCTGCGTGCCTCGGCGCCGGGTGTCTATGCGCTCGGCGACTGCGCGGCTTGCCCTTGGGGCGACAAGCTCGTGCCGGCGCGCGCGCAGGCCGCGCATCAGCAGGCCGACTACCTCGCGCGCGTGCTGCTCGCGCTGCGCCGCGAGCGCACCCACGACGCGCCGTTCCGTTATCGCGATTTCGGCTCGCTGGTGTCGCTCGGCGAGAACCGTGGCGTCGGTTCGCTCATGGGCGGTCTCGGCGGGCCGAACTTCTTCGTCGAAGGCCTGATCGCAAAGTGGATGTACATGTCGCTGCATCTCAATCACCACCGCGCGATCATGGGCACGCGCAACACGATCGTGCTCGCACTCGCGCGCCTGCTGCAGCGTCGCGTATCGGGACGGCTCAAGCTGCATTGAGTCGCGTGCGCGCGGTGGCAGGCATCGGGCCGGTCCGAAGGGCGTGACGGCAACGCCGCCACATCCCGTTCGTCCGGTGCGTGGCCTTCAGGCCGCGACCGTCTCGCGCGCGGCGCAGCTCTCGACGATGTCGGCGTGCACGGTGCGCGGATCGTGGTCGTCACGGGTCACTTCGATCTGCATCGCGTGGATGCCGAGGCGGTTGAACAACTGCTGGTCGGCGATGACGTCGGGGTTGCCGGTCGTGAGCAGCTTCTCGCCGTAGAAGATCGAGTTCGCGCCCGCGAAGAAGCACAGCGCCTGCAGTTCGTCGCTCATCTCGGCGCGGCCGGCCGAGAGGCGCACCATCGAAGCCGGCATCGCGATGCGCGCGGCGGCGACGGTGCGCACGAACTCGAACGGATCGAGCAGCGCCGTGCCGGCCAGCGGCGTGCCTTCGACCTGCACGAGGCGGTTGATCGGCACCGACTGCGGATGCTCGGGCAGCGTCGCGAGCGCGTGCAGCAGGCCGGCACGTCCCGTGCGTGACTCGCCCATGCCGACGATGCCGCCGCAGCAGGTCTTCATGCCGGCGTCGCGCACGTGGCCGAGCGTGTCGAGGCGGTCCTGCACGTCGCGCGTGGTGATGATGTCGCCGTAGTCCTCGGGCGCCGTGTCGAGGTTGTGGTTGTAGTAGTCGAGGCCGGCCTCGCGCAGCGTCACCGCCTGGTCGGCGGTGAGCATGCCGAGCGTCGCGCAGGTCTCCATGCCGAGCGCGCGCACCTCGCGGATCATCGCGGCGACCTTCGGCACGTCGCGGTCCTTCGGCGAACGCCAGGCCGCGCCCATGCAGAAGCGCGTCGCACCGGCGGCCTTGGCCTGCTTCGCACGCGCGACGACGGCGTCGAGCGGCATGAGCTTCTCGGCCTTCACGCCGGTCGCGTAGCGCGCCGCCTGCGGACAGTACGCGCAATCCTCGGGACAGCCGCCGGTCTTGATCGACAGCAGCGTCGACACCTGCACGGCGTTCGGGTCGTGGTGCTCGCGATGCGTGCGGTGGGCACGGTCGAGCAGGTCGGCGAACGGCAGGTCGAGCAGCGCGTGGATCTCCTCGCGCGTCCAGTCGTGGCGGATGGCGGACATCGGCGTATTCCGGCTTTCGGTAAAGTCCGGCGAGTCTGGTGGCGGCATCGGAGGCTGTCAACGTGGAAAGGATGCCCGGGGTTGACAGGGTGGCCCGCGCGCTGCTGCGCGTGGTGCTGCCGCCGCGCTGCGCGTTGTGCGGCGGCGCGGGCACTGCATCACGTGATCTGTGTGCCGGATGCGAAGGCGATCTCGTGCGCAACCGGCGCGCCTGTGCACGTTGTGCCTTGCCACTTTCGGTCGATGCGGCGGCCTGCGGCAGCTGCCTGCGCCGGCCGCCGCCGTTCGAGGCGACGTGGGCGCCTTTCGTCTACGGCCACCCGCTCGACCTGCTCGAGACGCGCTTCAAGTTCCACGCCGACCTTGCCGCCGGGCGCGTGCTCGCGGGCCTCATGCTCGAGGCGGCGTGCGAGGCGCCGCCGGCGTTGCCCGACCTCGTCGTGTGCGTTCCGCTGCACGCGCGGCGCCTGCGCGAGCGCGGCTACAACCAGGCGCTCGAACTCGCGCGACCGCTCGCCCGTGCGCTCGGTGTGCCGTTCGCGAACGAGGCCCTGCGGCGCGTGCGCGCGACGCCTGCGCAGACCGGCCTCGACGCTGCCGCGCGCAAGCGCAACCTGCGTGACGCATTCGCGCCCGCGGCCGGCATCGCGTGGCCGGCGCATGTCGCGATCGTCGACGACGTCATGACCACCGGCAGCACGCTGCGCGAGGCCGCGCGCGTGCTGCGTCGTGCCGGCGTCGAACGCGTCGATGCCTGGGCGCTCGCGCGCGCTCCGGCCGCGCGCGGAACGTGAACCGGTTCACGATCGCGACGTCGACCACGACCGCGCCCGCCGGGCGCGCGTCCGTCAGGATCCCTCCACCCGCCGATGCCCGCGGCTGCGGTACGCGAGGCGCAGCGGGTCGTGAAGGAACAGCCCTAGCGCACGGACGCGCACTTCCCCGATACCGCCACGACGCGCAGCGGATGCGCGATACGGAAAGCCTACGGCGCAGGGATGCGCCGCACGGACGAGGAACCTCCCCCGATGCGTCTTGCCTCGATGATCCTCGGCTATCTGGGTTCACTGATCTTCGGACTCGCCTTCGCATGGTCGTGGCTGTCGCCGACGACGCTCGAAGCCGGCGCGCGCGACCTCCTGCGCAGCGAAGTCACCCGACGCGTCGAGGCCCGCCTCGACACGCTCGCCGAGAGCCGTGCCGCACGCTGGGCCTCGCGCGCGGGCCTTGCCGCTCCGGACGACCTGCGTGATCGTGTCGGGCAGGCGCTTCCGGCTGCTCTCGACGGCGTGTTCGCGCGGATGGCCGATCGCGACTGCACCTGTCGCGGTACGCCGGCACGCGAGCCGTCGCTCGCCGACTGGCGTTCGATCGACGCGGCCACACTGCGCACGCACCTCGCCGAGCTCGCGCGTGGCCAGTACCTCGCGGCGGCGTCCGCGCTGCTGCGCGAGTTCCGCATCTTCATGGGCACGAACGCGCTCGTGCTGCTCGCGTTCGGCGTGGCCGCGTCGATGCGGCGCCATCCGCCGCGCGTCCTGCTGCTGCCCGCCGGCGTGCTCGTCGTCGCGGCCGTCGGCGTCGCGATCGTCTACCTGTTCGGGCAGGACTGGCTGCGCACGATCGTGTTCGGCCAGTACGTGGGACTCGGCTACGTCGCCTGGCTCGGTATCGCGTTCGCGTTCCTCGCCGACGTGATGCTCAACGAGGCACGCGTGACGCGCCACGTCTCGGGGTCGATCGGCATCGACGTCGGCGGCTGCGTGTGCTGACGCCTCAGCGGATCGCGAGCGCGAGCAGCAGGCCGATCCAGACCACGCAGCCGAGCACGTTGTTGTTGCGGAACGCGGCGAAGCACGCAGCGCGGTCGCGCGTGCGGATCAGCCACTGCTGCCACGCGAACAGGCCCGCGGCGACGGCGAGACCGGCGAAGTACGGCCATTCGAGCGAGGCACGCGTGCCGGCCAGCAGCATCGCGACGAGGAACGTCGCCATGAGCACGCCGAGGATGGTGCGGTCGGCATCGCCGAACAGGATCGCCGTCGAGCGCGCGCCGACCCGGATGTCCTCGTCGCGGTCGACCATCGCGTACTGCGTGTCGTAGATCGTCGAGAACAGCACGTTGGCGAGGAACAGCAGCCACGCCAGCGGCGGCACTTCGCCCGTGACCGCGGCGAACGCCATCGGGATAGACCAGCCGAACGCGGCGCCAAGCACGACCTGGGCGAGGTGGGTGAAGCGCTTCGTGAACGGGTAGAACGCCGCGAGCGCGGCGCCGCCGAACGACAGCAGGATCGTCAGCGTGTTCGTGAACAGCACGAGCACGAATGCGAACGCGAGCAGGCCCGCGAACAGCAGCATCGCCTCCTTGCGCGACACGCGTCCCGCGGCCATGGGCCGCCCGCGCGTGCGTTCGACGTGCGCATCGAGCCAGCCGTGGTCGGCGTAGTCGTTGATCACGCATCCGGCCGCACGCATCACGAACACGCCGAGCGTGAACACGACGAGCAGACCGATCGGCGGGAAATCGTTCGCCGCGAACCACAGGCCCCACCAGGTCGGCCACAGCAGCAGCAGCGCGCCGACCGGGCGGTCCATGCGCATGAGCACGAGGTACTCGCGCACGCGTTCGCGCCACGGATCGGGCAGGCGCGCGGTGAGTGCCTCGATCACGCGCATCGAGCGCGTCGAGGCATCGGCGGGGCGCTCCTCGCGTCGTGTCGTGCCCGTCGCCTTGCCCTTCTTCTTCGCGGGTGGCGGCGTGTCGTCGGTGCGCTTCGGCGTCGTCGCCGACGGCGTCACGCGTGCCCAGGGCGGTATCTCGCCGTCGGGTGGTGACGTCTTCGTGGCGGACGGTCGCGGTGACGGTGTTGCGTCGTCAGCAGCGGGCGCTGGCGCGTTGACAGCGGGCGTGGCGGACAGCGGGGCGTGCCTCGCGTCGGCGCGCGTCGCTTCGGCGGCGGGCGGTGTTGCCACGACGGGCTTCACGGTCGCGGCAGGAGCCGGCTCTGCAGGGCGCGGAGGCGTCGGCGCGGCACGTGTCGCCGTTGGCGCGGGATCGACACGCGCAGCAGGCGTCACGGGGCGCGATGGCGTGGCAGATGCGGCGACCGATGGCGAGGTGCGTGCCGGTGCAGGTGCTGGCGTCGTGACCCGCGTCTGCGGTGCGGGTGAAGGTGGCGCGGCGTCACCTGCCGGCGAAGCAGGCCGCGGTGCAGGTGGCGTGGTCGGACGCACGGGCGCCGTAGCGGCTGGCGTCGTTGCAGCGGGCGTTCGCGTACGCGGCGGCGCTTCGGGTGAAGGCTTCGCGCCGTCGGCGTCCGAGGCAACGGTCCTGCGTGTCCTCGCAACCGGCGCGCGAGATTCGTCCGTCGATGGCGCCGCGGCCGCGCGCCGGACCGGCGCTCGGGCAGGCGCTGCTGTCGGGGGCGATGCCGCATCGGTCGGCGGCGCGACGCGCGGGCGACGCGGCGGCGTCGCGGCATCCGGCGAAGCCGGCGTGCGCGTGGACGCGGGTTTCTTCTCCGTATCCGCCGTGGTCGTGGCAGGCGTGCGTCGGCGCGGCGTCGGCGCGGGCGGGGTCTCGTCACTCATCGGGCAAGTGTAGCGGCGTGCTCCCGATCGAGGGCGTGACCGCGTGCCGCGATCGGTGCATCAGGCGTGCAGGCGACGCGTGGCGCTACGTCACGAAGGCCAGGCAAATGCGTATCGGGCACGCGAAACACACGGCGTGGGCGCACCACCCCTGCGGTTCCGGCATCACGCGATCACGTGCATCCTCGTGCCATCAGGGCTTCGCATCGAGCCGCAGGAACTCCAACAGCCGCCGCACGTAGCGCGGCGGGTAGGCGAGGGCCGCGTAGGCCGCCTTGGCCTGTTGCGCGAGTTCGGTCGCACGCTCGTCGTCGCCTTCCGCGGCCGCGACGCCGACACGCAGCAGCGCCACGTAGACGGGAATGTCCGGTCCGTATGAGCGGTTCGCCGCGAGTGCGGCTTCGGCGGCTTCGAGATGGGCGCGGGACTCGGCCACGGCACCGGACTCCAGGGCGATCCGCGCGTGAAGCAGGTCGGCTCGCCCGGTCCACCATCGCTCGGGCTTGTCCACCCTGGACAGCGCCTCGTGGACGCAGGCGAGCGGTACGCGGGCGGCCGCGGGTCGTCCGAGGTCGAGTTCGATGTGCGCCTGCTCGAGGCAGAACGTCGCCTCGGTGCCGCGATCCGGACTCGGTGCGGCACGCACCGCGTCGAGCGCCCGCTGCAGTTCGGCTCGACCTGCGGCGATGTCGCCCACGTACGCCAGCGCCACACCGTGGTAGGCGCGTGCGGACACGCCGGTGCCCTGGCCCGGAGCGAGGTTCGCCTCGGCGAGTCGCGTGGCCTCGGCGAGCGGGGCGACCGCGCCTGCCGGATCCTGCGCGGAGAGCGCCACCACACCGACGTTGCTCAGTGCCTGAATGCTGCGCCGGTCGTTGTCCCCGTACGCGGCTTTCATGATGCGTGCCGCCTCGCGCGCGACCTCGATCGCGGCGGGGAAGTCGCGCCGCTCGGTCAGGATCATCAGCAGCGCGTTGAGATGGATCGAGCGCGTCGGGTGCTCGGGCGGAAACGCGCGTTCGGTGATCACGAGGGCCTCGCGGATGTTCGCCTCGGCGGCATCGAGATCGCCCATCCTGCGCTGCATGCGCGACAGGTTGGCGCGCGCATCCGCGGCCTTCACGTGATCGTCGCCGAACGCGGCGCGCTGCACCGCGAGCGCCTCCTCGCCCGCCGCCACGGCTTCGGCGAGCCGCCCGTTGTCGCCGAAGGCGGCGAGTCGCTGGCTGAGCGCGGCCGCGAGGATCTCGGGATCCGGTTGCATGCGGGCGATCGCGAGTCCCTGCTCGGAATCGGCGATCGCGCGGTCCATCTGTCGTTCCAGCAGCGCCAGTATCGACGAGGTGACGAGCACCGTGCTGCGCTGCGCGAGGGCGGAGGCCGGCAGCTCGCGCGCGAGCGTATCGGCGAGGGCACGTGCGGCTGGCAGATCGTCGGCGGCGTGGAGGGCATCAAGCAGGACGACGCCGGCACGCGCGACGATCGGGTCGTCCGGGCCGAACTCGCGCTGCGCGCGCGCATGGTTCGCGCGCAGCACCTCCACGGCGCGCTTCGCATCGCCTTGCGCACGCAGGACCGCGCCGAGCTCGGTCAGCAGCTCCACGCGCACGCCGGGCGGCAGGCTGGCATCACCTTCCGCGCGGCGTGCGGCCTCGTCGACGACCGCGGTGATGCGTGGCGCGCCCTCGCGCGGCGTGCCCGGCTGCGCTTCGCGGAACGCCGACACGAGGAAGCCGCGGAACGCGTTGGCACGCTGGGCCTCCTGACGTGCCAGATGGGCTTGCACGAGTGCGGCGACGAGGCTTGCCAGCGTGGCGACGACGAGCACGCCCGTGATCGCGACGCCGCCGCGGTGGCGTCGCATGAACTTGCGCGTGCGGTACCAGCGCGAGGGTGGATGCGCGAGGACGGGCCGTTCGGAAAGGTAGCGCTCGACGTCGTCGGCGAACTCGGCCGCCGAGTCGTAGCGACGCTCCGGTTCGCCCGACAGCGCCTTGCGCAGGACGTTGTCGAGGTCGCGTCCGATCACGGGCGTCGTGCGCGCGCTGGGCGTGGCCGGTCGCGGAATCCCGGGCGCGGGAGGGTAGCGCTCCGTCGACGCGGCAGGCGGACGCTCGCCGAGCAGCAGCTCGTGCAGCACGACGCCGAGCGCGTACACGTCGGTGGCCGTGGTCACGGTGCCGCCGGCGAGTTGTTCCGGCGCGGCGTAGCCGGGCGTCAGCACGGTCATCTCGGTGCGGGCGGTGTCGCGGTCGTCGCCGAGCAGCTTGGCGATGCCGAAGTCGAGCAGCTTCACCTGGCCCTCGGTGTCGACGAGGATGTTGGCCGGCTTGAGGTCGCGATGCACGATGAGCTGGCGGTGCGCCGCCGCGACCGCGCGACAGACCACCACGAACAGGGCGAGGCGCTCGCGCAGGCTGCAGCCTTGTGCGGCTGCGTGCTCGGTGATCGGCACGCCGTGCACGTACTCGAGGATCAGGTAGGGCACGCCGTCGCTCGTCACGCCACCGTCGATGAGGTGGGTGATGTTCGGGTGCGAGAGCGACGCCAGGGCCTGCTGTTCGCGGCGGAACAGGCGCTGCTCGAGCGGTGACCAGAGGCCGCGGCGCAACAGCTTCACGGCAACCTGCTGGCGGAACTCGCCACCGTCGCGCTCGCCGTGGAAGACCACGGCCATGCCGCCCTCGCCGATCAGGCGGGTCAGGCGGAACGCGCCGATGCGCTGGCCGACCCAGGCCGCTGCGGCCGGCGATTCGGCCGCATCCAGGCGCTGCATGCGCTCGTCGGCCGGGCATTCGAGCAGGCCGTCGCGGTCGTCGGCCTCGATCAGCCGCCGCAAGGCGGCGCGGTCGTCGGGGTCGGTCACGTGCGCGTCGATCCAGTCGGCTCGGATCGCCGTGGGCTGGTCGACGGCCGTGTCGAACAGCGCGCGCAGGCGTGCGGCGCGTCCGGTGTCGGAGGAATCGGGGGGCAGGGTATCGGACATGTCAGCGGGAACCCCGTTCGGCGCACCGGCGGGACATCGCGACGCTCAGCCGAGGCGTTCGTTGAGGAACGCGCGGGCGAAGCGCCAGTCGCGGTGCACGGTGCGGCGGTCGACCTCGAGCAGCTCGGCGATCCGTTCGACCGGCAGGCCGGCGAAGTAGCGCAGCTCGATCACGCGGGCCGCGCGCGCGTGGCCTTGTTCGAGGGCCTGCAGCGACTCCTCGAGCGACAGCGCGTCGTGAGCGGTCTCGACGGCGAGGCGTTCGTCCTGCGCGTCGAGGGTCACGCGTGCCCAGTCGCCGCCGGCGCGCAGGCGCAGGCGGTCGCGCGCGCGGTTGGCCAGCAGGTGGCGCATCGCCTGGGCGGCGTAGCCGAAGAACTGCGCGGGCGCCTCGAAGCGCAGGCCGTCGTCGCGCTGCATGCGCAGGTAGAGCTCGTGGACGAGTGCGGTGGTGTCGAGCGTGGAGCCGCGCGGCGTGGCGCGGCGACTGGCCATCGCCTTGAGGCGCGCGTAGACCTCGGTGAACAGCGCGTCGACGCCGTGCGCGCCCGCCTGCGCAGGCGGTGGGCTGGCCCCGGCATCGTCGGTGCTGGCGTCGCTCATGGCCGCGATCCTACTCCGCGCAGGTCTCGGCGGCAGCCGTCGCGATGGTCGTCGCGGATCGCCGATGTCCCGGATCGCCACGTCGCGGTGTTCCCCGCATCGAACCCCGACGGAGAAGACCCATGCGATTCCGGATACCCGCGTTCGTTCTGCTCCTGGGCCTGGCCCAGGCACCCCTCGCCACCGCTGCGATCTTCACGGTCGGGCCGGCGTCCAGCTGCACCCACACCACCTTGCAGGCCGCACTCGACTCGGCGGCGAACAACAGCGGCGCCGATGTCGTGCGCATCGTGCGCACGGCGACCTGGAACGGGATCCAGGTCAGCACCAATACCGATCAGGATGTCGAGATCGTCGGTGGCTGGACCACCTGCACGAGCCAGCAGCCGACCGGCAATACGGTCCTCGACGGCAGCGGCGGGCAGGCGCGCTCGGTGATCGCGCTGCGCGGGAGCGCCGATTTCACGCTGCGCAACCTCGAGATCCGCGGCGGCGACCAGGCCGGCGACGACGACGGCGGCGGCGTGCATTTCCACGGCAGCGGCATCCTGCGCATCATCGATTCCGTGATCACCGAGAACAGTGCCGACGAGGGCGGCGGCCTCTACGCGCACGGGATCACCTCACTGGCCGAGGTCATCCTCGAGAACACCGTCATCTCGTACAACACGGCGCGCAACCACGGCGGCGGCGCGCTCGCGCAGGAGCTCGAGATGACGATCCGCGGCGTTGCCAGCGCGATCATGTTCAACACGGCGGGCGGCAGCGGCGGCGGCCTGTTCGTCCGCAGCGGCGACCGCGGGTCGTACGCCTACGTGAGCGGCGGCCTGTTCGGCGTGCAGGGCAACACCGCGGCGATCGGCGGCGGCATCGCCGTCGAGACCGCCGGCGACGACAACGAGCTCGCCGAAGTGCAGGTGTTCAGCACGACCGGCGAGCCGGTCCTGATCGCCAACAACGTGGCGACCCAGCGCGGTGGCGGCATCCACGTGCAGCCCCGCTACGACTCGGGCATCGGCAGCGGATTTCCCGGCAGCGAAACCACGGCCGTGGCGCAGCTGCGCAACGTCGACATCCGCGGCAACCGCGCGCCGGTCGGCGCGGCGATCCATCTGTCCCACGACAACTGGGGGGCTTTCGGGGCGAGTGCGATGGGGGGCGGGGCGTACTTCAACGTGCCCGTGCCGGTGCATGCGCTGAGTCCGTCGGCCGCACCGTGTCCGGTCGGACGGCCGTGCGGGTACATCCGCGACAACACCACCGGCTACACCACCGGCGCGGTCATCCACCTGTCGGAAGACGCACGCTTCGTCGCCTCGCGCGTCGCCTTCCAGGACAACGACGGAGGCTGGCTCATGTACCTCTCCGGCGAGGAGGACACCCGCATGTACCTCGACAATGCGCTGATCACCGGCAACAGCGTGCAGAACGCGCTGATCCGCGACGACCAGAACCAGGATTCGAGCACCGTCTGGATCTCCCTGAACCACGTCACCGTGGCCGACAACACGATCGGTGCCAACGGCGTGCTGTCGATCAACGAGGATTTCGCCCTCCGGCGCAGCATCGTCGACCAGCCCGGCAAGGCGATCTTCGCCAGCAATGTCGGCTCGAGCGGAGGCAGCCGCGACATCGAACACGTGATCGCCATCGCCAATGCGCTGCCGTCCGGCGTCACGTTCGCGGTCTCGCGCTTCGTCGATCGCGCGAACGGCGACTACATGCCGATGGCCGGCGCGCGTGCGGTCGACTTCGCCCCCACGCAGGCCGGTGCGGGCGTGGACCTGTTCGGGCATCCACGCGCGGTCGACGTGCCGGTCAATCCGAACGAGGGCGGCCTGACCGACGTCGGCGCGCTCGAGCGTCCGTACCTGCAGCCGCTCGTGCTCAACGCCGATTTCGACGTCGATCTCCGCCAATGGGAGACGCTGGCGCCGTCCGCGCGCGACGCGACCCAGAACGTGACCGGCCCGGCCGGATCCGGCTCGTTGCAGGCCACCGTCGGCGTCGACCAGGCCCGCGTCGCGGTGCGCCGGCAGTGCATCCACCTGCCGGGTCCCGGCCTTTATGCGCTCGACGGCTGGGGACGCACGACCGGCGTGTCGCCGCTCACGCCGCCGAATCGCGTGTGGCTCGACTGGGAGCTGCGCTACAGCACGGCCACGATCGATGGCTGCACCAATGCTCCCACCGCGAGGACCGGGTCGTTGTTGCTGTCGAGCGGGAGCTCGTGGGCGACGCCGGTGGCGCCGGCGTTCATCAATGTGCCCGCGGAGGTGTGGGGCATGTACACCACGCTGACGGTCTACCTCGTCGTGCAGAACGGCAGTCCGATCGCCCCGCCCGGCGCCGGTCCGGAAGCCGTGCTCGGCGGGCCGACCGGCTGGTTCGACGGCATCACGCTGAGCACCGACTTCGACGACACGATCTTCAGCAGCGGCTTCGACTGAGATCTGCACGGTTCGGGGGTGCGCCGATCGCGCGCCCTCGAACCGGCGGCCGGTACGGGATGCGTGCCGCGCAGGCGTGCAGCAGCGCGCCGTCAGCCGCGCAGGCGCCTCGCGACCGAGGGTCGCATGAGCAGCGCGAACACGATGCCGATCAGGAACCCGGCGATGTGCGTCCACCACGCGACCGTGCCGAAGGCCGGACCGACGTAGGTGAACAGGATCTGCAGCACGGCCCAGAAGCCGATCAGCAGCGAGGCCGGGATGCGCACGAATTCGAGGAACACGCCGAGTGGCAGCACGAGGCCGAGGCGCGCGCGCGGGAACAGCGCGAGGTAGGCGCCGACGATGCCCGAGACCGCGCCGCTCGAACCGACGATCGGCGAGTTCGTGCCCGCGAGCGTCACCGCGCCGACGAGGTTGGCGAGCGCACCGACGATCACGAACAGCGCGAGGAAGCGCCGGAAACCGAGCGCACGCTCGGCCGGCACGCCGAAGATGATCAGGAACAGCAGGTTCGTGGTCAGGTGCAGCCAGTCGGCATGGATGAACAACGCGGTGACCAGGCGTGCGAAGCGCAGTTCGGCGAGCTGCGTCAGCCACGGCGCGCTGGTGTCGAGCAGCGTGGACGGTACCGTGCCCCACAGCTTGATGAAGCGCGCGCGGTCACCGGCCGGTTCGGTGGCGATCCACAGGAACGCCGCGACGCACGTGGCCACGAGCAGGATCGTCGCCCACGGCGGGCGCGCGCGGCGCCGGCTGTCGAGGTGGACGAACACGCGCGGCTCAGCGGCCGCCGCGCGGGAGCAGAAAGCGCTGGCCGTTGTTGACGAACACGATGCCGTCCGCGCGGATCTCGCCGAGCTTGAGGCTGCCGACGTCGTCACCCTCGACATGGCGCTCGCCGTTGATGATGGCGAAGCGCTGGGCCGGTTCGGTCGCGTAGACGTGCATCGTGACCTTGAGCTCGGGAATGTCGCGGCGCTGCGCGTACGGCAGCTCCCAGATCAGCGGCGTCGCCGGACCTTCGGCTGCCTGCGGCACGGCGGCTGCGGGAGGCTCCGCCGCCGCGTGCTTTTCCGCCGGCGCACGCGCGTCGAGCGTCGGCACGACGGCCTTGCTCTCCGGCGCTGCGACCGCAGGAGCCTGTGCGGCCTGCTGCGCCTCGGCCGCAGCGGGTGGTGGCAGGGGCGTGGCGGGGCCGGGCGTCAGCGCTTCGGACTCCTTGATGACCGCGGGCTGCCCCGGCTTGAGCAGCTGCGAATTGGCGACGACGAGTTCGCCCGAGCGCACCTTCTCGCGCAGGTCGGGGGCGAGGCCGGTGGTGGCATCGGGTGCGACCTTGCTCTGTGGCAGGCGCGTTGCAGCGTCCGCGGGTGGCACGGCTTGCGGCGGCGGCATCGCCGTGACGAGCGGAGCATCGGCGCGCGGCGGCGTGGACGGCGCGTCGTGCGGTGCCGCGCCCGGATCGGCAACCGGCATCGTCGCGGCCACGTCGGCGGTTCCGGCGTCCTGCGGCGCCTGGCGCAGCCACCAGCCCGCCGCGAGCGCGACGACGATGAATCCGAGGAGCATCGGCAGCCTGCTGCGACGCCGGCGCACGGCCATGACCGGCGACCCCAGTGAGGGGGCCTCGCCGAGGCGGCGCTGGTTTTCGGACTTCTTGAGGGCTTCGAGGATCAGCGACATGGACAGGCTTGGACTCTGGGGGCTTGGATTCGTTCGCCACGCGGATCGGAATCCGGCCGGCGCGGCAGCTTAGCGCGACCCGGCCAGCCGCGCTGCCGGACCCCGTGGCAGGTCAGTCGATCGTGCGCGCGAGACGGGGCCCGGTCGGGTCGAGTGCGGACAGCGCGAACAGCGTCTCGGGACCGATGATGCCGTCGGCGCGGATGCCGTAGGCGAGCTGCAGCTTGCGTACGCGCTCCTCGAGGTCGGCGTCGAAGAAGGCCGGACCCGACTCGCTGGTCGCACCCTGGTCGAGCGCGTGCAGGCGGTCCTTGGCCCAGGCGATGCCGGGGCCGGCGTCACCGCGCTTCATCGCCGCGGGGACACCGGTCGGTACGCGCCAGATCGCCATGAACTCGCCCGACCAGAATGCCGCGAGTGACGCGCGCGGCAGGTCCAGGGTTTCCCCGGCGATGTCCAGGCGCACATGCCGGCGCCCGGCGCCGAGCAGCAGCGCATGCGCGCGTTGCTCTCCCGACTGCAGCACGAGTACGAGCGGACGGTCGAAACGCAGCGCCTGCTCGAGCGAAGCGCGGCCACGCAGGCAGTTGAGGCCTGGCGCGAGCACGGCGGCGCAACGCGTCGCGTCGCGCACCGAGGTCTCCTGCGAGCCGACCTGCCAGCGTGCGAGCAACTGGGTCGTCGCGTAGAGGTCGGTCTCCCCCGGCTGGGCGAGGCGCTCCTGCAGCGCGGTGGCGGAGACGTCGGCGGCCGGTTCGGGGACGGCGACCGGTGGCGGCTCGGGCACGACCGCAGGGATCGCGGGATCCAGGTAGCGCCATGCGCCACCCGCGATCGCCGTGACGAGCACCGCGGCGATGCCCCATCGCAGATAGCGGCGCAGCCAGTAGCGCGCGTGGCCCGGCAGGGTCTCGTCGGCGGAGCGGTCGACGAGGCGTTCGCCGATGTTCTGCTGCTCGCGCGCGTAGCCTGCCATCAGCGCGCGGTCGGCGATCACGTTGATCAGGCGCGGGATGCCGCCCGAACGCTGGTAGAGCGCGCGAAGGCCGAGTCGCGTGAACGGCTGGCGCGCGTTGCCGGCGACGGCCATGCGGTGCTTGACGTAGGCCTCGGTCTCGGCGGCGTCCAGAGGCGTCAGGTGGTAGCGCGCGGTAATGCGCTGCGCGAGCTGGCGAAGCTCCGGGCGCATGAGCATGTCGCGCAGCTCGGGCTGGCCGAGCAGGATGATCTGCAGCAGCTTCTGCGTGGGCGTCTCGAGGTTGGTCAGCAGGCGGATCTGCTCGAGCGCGTCCATCGAGAGGTTCTGCGCCTCGTCGACGATGAGCACGACACGCAGGCCTTGCGCGTACGCGTCGAGAAGGTAGGTGTTGAGCGCGTCGGTCAGGCCCTTGAGGCTGCCGCGACGGCCCTCGATGTCGAGCTTGAGCTCCTCGCAGGCGGCTTCGATCATCTCCACGGGAGACAGCCGCGGGTTGAGCAGCAGCGCGACGCGCGTGTTCTCGGGCAGCTGTTCGAGCAGCAGCCGGCTCAGCGTGGTCTTGCCCGTGCCCACTTCCCCCGTGAGCTGGACGAAGCCGCCGCTGCCGCCCTTGCCGACACCGTAAAGGAGATGGGCGAGCGCATCGCGGTGGCGCTCGGACAGGAACACGTAGCGCGGATCCGGCGTGATCGAGAACGGCGCTTCGCGCAGCCCGTAGTACTCCAGGTACATGGCTACTCCGTGGTCGCCGTGCCGGCGGCAGGCGCGTCGTCGAGCCTGCGCAGGCGCGTCAGCCATTCCGCGTTCGCACGGCGTGCGTACGCCGGCAGCTGGCGCGCGTGCTGCAGGGCCTCGTCGGCGACGCGTCGCGCCGTGTCGCGTTCACCCCAGCCGGCGAGTGCCTCGGCGTAATGCGTGCGCGCTTCGAGGCCCGGAAAGTAGCCGACCAGCACGTCGAACTCCTCGCGCGCGCGGGCGCGATCGCCGCTCGCCGCGGTCGCGCGTGCATAGAGAAGGTGTCCCTCGGGGGAGCGGAAGTCGGGATGGCGCGCGATCAGGCCGTCGAGCACCTCGCGTGCCTGGGCGGCCTGGCCGTCGGCGAACAGGGCGCGGGCGAGGCCCACGTGCAGGTGCGGATCGTCGGCATGCACGCCGGTCAACGCCTCGCGGTAGTGGCGCACGGCCTCGCCGTGGCGGCCCGCCTCGACGAGCGCGGCGGCGAGGCGCAGGCGGTTGTCGATCGTCGCCGTGTAGCCGAACGCCTGCTCGGCTTCGCGCAGTTCACGGCCCGGGTCGAGCTTCGCACGCACGCTGCGCGCGAGGCGCTGGCCGCCGCGGCTGCGGCGTGCCTCCGGCAGCCAGATCGCGAATGCGTAGACGAGGCTGCCGAGGATCGGAAACATGAACAGGATGAACAGCCAGTAGCGTTCCTGACCATTGCGCACGGCGTGCACGGCGAAAAAGATCGCGATGATGAAATGAAGGCCCAGGCCGATTGGCACGCGCGACGCTCCTGCGGTTCAGGAGCGGAAGTCTGCGGTGCAGGTCCCGGCATGTCCACCGCAGGCCGCGTGTGCCGGCGGCGTCAACCCCTGGACCAGCCGTAGAGCGCCGTGTCGTCCGCGCCGGCCTGCAGGCGGACGAGGCGCTCGAAGGTGAAGCCGAGCTTCCCGAGCAGGCGCCGGGAGGGGGCGTTGTCGGGCGAGACGATCGCCAGCAACCGCTCCAGCCCGACGACATCCCGGGCATGCGCGAACGCCGCGGCTGCGGCCTCGTGGGCGTAGCCCATGCCGCGATAGGCGGGCAGCAGCGCGTAGCCGAGGTCGACATCGGGGAGCGTATCGCGCCGGATCAGGCCGCAGATGCCGAGCCAGGCGCCGTCCTCGAGGCGCTCGACGGCCCACAGGCCGAAACCGTTCACGGCATAGCTGGCGACGGGGCCGGCCGCGATGTAGGCGAGCGCGTCGTCAGGCGAGCGTACGCCCCGGTCGCCGATGTGGCGCAGGAAGTCGGCGTCGTTCAGGAGATCGAGCATCTGCCCGGCGTCGCCTTGATGGAGCTCGCGCAAGGCGAGCCGAGGGGTCCGTGCGATGACCTGGCACGGGCCTGTGGTCGGAGCGGGGCGGGTGTCGGTCATCGGCGGCGGTATCGGTGACGAATCCCGAGTGTGCCGTCGGCGGGGTCGAGGCGCCACCTGAACGCCCACTTTCCCCGCCCGTGGCATTCCGTGACATGTATACATGTGCACAGTGTCAGATCAGGACACAATGTTGCAGACACGGTGCAGAACCCCGGGTCGGGCGGGTATCACCGATGCCGCACTGCGTCACAAAACGCCTTCGGGATTGTTTATCAGCGGATAACAAAGGGTCTGCAGGTGTGATGGCCCACGCACAAACGGTATACAAAAGTAATAAGTCCATTCGTCATGCGACGTTCTGGCACGCCACGGGCATTCCGGAGGGCGTCGGGGCGCATGTCACGGGCGAAGGGGTCTTCGCCGGCCGCGGGGGTCCATCGGGACGCCGCAGCAGAGGGCATGCAACAGGGTCGCTCCAGGGCCCCGGCCAAGCGGAGCGGCCATCGCAAGAAGGAATGGGTTATGGATGCGCACACGATCGAGGCACCCTGCCAGGCAAGTCCCTCCCGCATCGCGGTCGGCAGGTCCAGGCGACGAGGCTTTTCCCGTGCGCTGGCCTGCGTCGCCGGCGCCTTCCTGTTCGGCGCCGTCGCGCACGCCGCGCCGCTGACCATCCCGAACGGTGACTTCTCGCATGCGGGCAACCACGGCAGCGTCGGCGGCAGCCTGCTCGGTGGCGCCGCGACCACGCTCATCGGCGCTGGTCCCTGGTCGGCCAGCTACGCCGGCGCGCTCAACACGCTCGCACAGCCGACCGTCACGGTCGGCGGTGGCCACGTCGAGGTGACGGGCCTGCTCGGTATCGACGTCCTCGGCATCATCAACAACCACGCCCACATCCATCAGGACACGGGCATCGCGTGGGTCGCCAACCGTCGCTACGTGCTCAGCGCCGACGTCAATGCGAACGCCCTGCTCGGCCTCTCCCTGCTGACCTCCGGCAATGCCGGCGTCGCGCTGTCGACCGGCCCGACGAGCGCGTCGCGCGTCATCTCGAGCATCCAGCCCGGCGCGACGCTGACCCTGCTCAACGGCACGACGTACCGCGTCAGCGTCGAGTACACGACCGGCGCCAGTGTCAGCGGCACGATCCACACGCACCTCTTCGCGGAGCCGAGCGGCCTGCTCACGGCCCAGCTGCTCGGCACGGTCGCGTTCGACAACGTCACGCTGACCACGCACCTGATCAATCCGGTGCCGGCATCGGTGGTTCCGGCTTCGCCCGGTCCGTTCACGGGCACGGTCGGCCAGCCGATCACCCCGCCGATCGCGATCACGGTGCTCGATGCACTCGGTGACGCCATCCCGGGTGTCAGCGTGAGTTTCACGACGCCGTCGAGCGGCGCCAGTGCCACCGTCACCCCGAATCCGGCGACCACGAACGCGAATGGCGTGGCTTCGGTCACGACGACGGCGAACACGATTGCGGGCTCCTACCAGATCACCGCCAACATCGCCGGCGTGCCGACCCCGCTCGTGTTCAACATGGTCAATGCGCCGGGTCCGGTCGCGGGTGCCGGCCCGATCAGCGGTGGCGGCCAGTCCGCGGTCGCGGGCCAGCCGTTCTCGGGGCCGATCGGCTTCGCGGTCCAGGATGCGTTCGGCAACGCGGTCCCGGGCGTGCAGGTGACGTTCTCGGCGCCGTCGAGCGGTGCGAGCGCGACGTTCAGCCCGTCCACGGTCACCAGCGGTGCCAACGGCCTCGTCACGACCACGGCCACGGCGAACACGATTGCCGGCACCTACAACGTCACGGTCTCGGTCGCCGGCGTCGCCACGCCGATCACGTTCCCGCTCACCAACAGCGCGGGCCCGGCCGCCGGCATCGGTCCGATCACCGGCGGTGGCCAGAGCGCCGCGGCCGACCAGCCGTTCTCGGGTCCGATCTCGTTCATCGTCCGCGACGCGTTCGACAACGCCGTACCAGGCGTGCAGGTCACGTTCTCGGCGCCGTCGAGCGGCGCGAGTGCGACGTTCAATCCCGCCACGGTCACCAGCAGCCCGACCGGCCAGGTGACGACGAACGCGAGGGCCAACACGATCGCCGGTACCTACAATGTCACGGTCTCGATCGCCGGCATCGCCACGCCGATCACGTTCCCGCTGACCAACACGGCCGGTCCCGCCGCGGCCATCGATGCGCCGAGCGGCTCGGGCCAGACGCCGATCACCGGCCAGCCGTTCGCGGCACCGCTCGGCCTGCGCGTCCTCGATGCCTTCGGCAATGTCGTCCCGGGTGCGATCGTGACGTTCTCGGCGCCGTCGACCGGTGCGAGCGCGGCGCTCTCGCCGACGTCGGTCACGACCGGCGTGAACGGCACGGCCACCACGACCGCGATCGCCAACGGCATCGCCGGCGAGTACCACATCACCGCGAGCATCGCTGGCCTCGGCCCGGTCGCACAGTACGCCGCCACCAACATGCTCGACCCGTCGATCGATCCGGATCCGGCCGGCGAGACCACGCTCAACGGTTCGCTCGGTGGCCTGTTCTCGTGCGTCCTCCTGGTCCACGTCACCGACGCCCAGGACAACCCGCTGCAAGGCCTCGAGGTCGACTTCACGGCGCCGATCAGCGGTCCGACGGCGACGCTGACCGACGGCAACTCGAGCGGCTTCAGCGTGCGCACGACGACCGACGAGGACGGCTTCGCGTGGGTCGAGGCGACCGGCAACGGTGTCGCCGGCTCGTACACGGTCAACGCCCAGCTGCGCTACTCGAGCCAGGCGGCGATCCCGTTCCACCTGCGCAACCTCGATGCACTCGACCCCGTGTTCAACGCCGGCTTCGACGGCACCTGTATCCCGGCGGTCGGCCTGCTGCAGGCGCAGCAGAACAAGTAAGCGGTCCCCCGCGCGGCGAACGACCACGGAAGGTCGTCCGCCGCGCATCCCTCCGGAGAACGACGCGGCGCCGGACCGCATCTCCCCTGTCGCACGGAGCAGACATGGCAACGTCGATCAAACTCGATCCACTCGAACACGACCGCCTGCGAGCGCTCGCCAAGGCTCGCCAGCGCACCCCCCACTACCTCATGCGTGAAGCGATCCGCGAGTTCCTGGTCCGCGAGGAGGCACGCGAAGCGATACGGGAACGGGCCCGCGCGGCCTGGAGCGAACTCGATCAGGCACGCCCGACCGAGCTCGTCACCGACGAGACGCGCGAATGGCTGGAAAGGATCGCGGAGCCGATGGAACGGCACCGCTGATCCTTCGCAAGGATGCGAACGAAAACGCCGCCCGATGGGCGGCGTTCTCGTTGCAGGCATCGATCAGGCGGCAAGACCGTAGCTGCGCAGCAGCGCGTCGGGCTCGGGTTCGCGACCGCGGAACGCGACGAACGATTCGAGCGCAGGCCGCGAGCCGCCGACCGCGAGCACCGACTCGCGCCATGCCTCGCCGACGCCTCGATTGAACACGCCCTCCTGCTCGAAGCGCTCGAACGCGTCGGCCGACAGCACCTCGGCCCACAGGTAGCTGTAGTAGCCGGCCGCGTAACCGCCCGAGAAAACGTGCGTGAACGCATGCGGGAAGCGATGCCACGCCGGCGGCACGATCACCGCGACCTCGCGGCGCACGTCCTCGAGGATCTCGAGCGTGCGCGCGCCACGTGCCGGGTCGTACTCGTGGTGCAGGCGGAAGTCGAACAGGCCGAACTCGAGCTGGCGCACGAGGAACAGGCCGGACTGGAAGTTGCGCGCGGCCTGCATGCGGTCGAACAACGCGTCGGGCAGGCGCTCCCCGGTCTGCCAGTGCCGCGCGATGAGGTCCAGGCCCTCGCGCTGCCAGGCGAAGTTCTCCATGAACTGGCTCGGCAGTTCGACCGCGTCCCACTCGACGCCGCTGATGCCCGACACGCCTGCGTGCTCGACCTCGGTCAGCATGTGGTGCAGGCCATGGCCGAACTCGTGGAACAGCGTGACGACGTCGTCGTGGGTGAGCAGCGATGGCGTCGTCGCGGTCGGCGGCGCGAAGTTGCAGGTCAGGTAGGCGACCGGCAGCTGCAAGCCGTCAGGCGTGCGGTAACGCGTGCGGCACACGTCCATCCACGCGCCGCCACGCTTGCCGGTGCGTGCATAGAGATCGACGTAAGCGCCGGCGATGACGGCATCCTTCGCGTCGACGACATCGTAGTAGCGCGCGTCGGCGTGCCAGAGGTCGACGTCGGTGCGTGCGCGGAACCGCACGCCGAGCACGCGTTCGACCACGGCGAACAGGCCGTCCATGACCGCGTCGACCGGGAAATACGGCTTGAGCTCCTCCTCGTTGAGCGCGTAGGTCTTCTCGCGCAGCTTCTCGGAGGCATAGGCCACGTCCCACGGCTGCAGGTCGTCCAGGCCGAGCGTGTCGCGCGCGAACGCACGCAGCTCGGCGAGGTCGCGCTCGGCCATCGGGCGTGCCTTGGCGACGAAATCGCGCAGGAACGCGATGACCTTGTCCGGCGTCGGCGCCATCTTGGTCGCGAGCGATTCGACGGCCGCATCGGCGAAACCGATCAACTGCGCCGACTCGTGGCGCAGCGCCATGATCGCCTCGATGCGCGCCGTGTTGTCGTGCGACGGATCCTCGGCCGTGTCGGACGCACGCGTGCCGTAGGCACGGTACAGGCGCGCGCGCAGCTCGCGGTCGTCGGCATAGGTCAGCACGGCCTGCACGCTGGGCTGCTTGAGCGTGACGAGCCAGTCGTCGAGCTCCTTCTCCTGCGCGTAGGCGCGCAGCACGGCGAGGCCCGATTCCGGGATGCCGGCCAGTGCGGCCTCGTCAGTGACGTGCTCGGACCAGGCATCGGTGGCGTCGAGCACGGCTTCCTCGAACTCGGTCGACAGGCGCGCGAGCTCGCTCGAGATCTCGCGGTAGCGCGAGCGCGCGGGCTCCTCGAGCGCGACGCCCGACAGTTCGAAATCGCGCAGTTCGTGTTCGACGACGGTACGCGCCGCGCGCGGCAGCGCGGCGAAGCCGGCACCGTCGGCGACCGACTTGACCGCGGCGTACAGCTCGCGGTTCTGGCCGAGTGCCGTGTTGAACTCGACGATGCGGTCCTGCGCGGCGGAGTAGGCCTTGCGCAGCGCGTCGGAATCCATGACGCCGTGCAAGTGGCCGACCGGCGACCAGGCCTGCGACAGGCGCTCGTCGAGGCGCTCGGCGACTTCGACGACGTTCGCATAGGTGCGCGGCGCGTCCGAGGCCAGCATCGCGTCGATGCCGGCCTGATAGTCGGCGAGGATCGCCTCGATCGCGGGTTCGACGTGCTCGGGGCGGATCGCGGAGAAGCGGGGCAGGCCCGTGGTGTCGAGCAGCGGGTTGGTCATGGCGGCGGCGGTCGTGGGAAAGACCGTGAACTTGGCGCGCGGACGGCGCAAAATCAAGCCGAGTGCGTCCATGGCCCGCGGCACCCGCTGCCGCAGGCGGGGCGCTGCCTTCCTGTCCCGAGGAGCTGCGTGGACGCCATCGCCACCCGCGAGATCCTGCGCGCGTTGCCGCTGTTCCGGCACCTCGACGACGCCGTACTCGCGCGGCTCGAAGGCGAGCTGCAGTGGTTCGCGCTGCCCGGCGGTGCGACGCTGTTCGAGCGCGGTGACCCGAGCGACGCGCTGTACGTGCTGCGCAGCGGCAGCGTCGGCGCGTTCCGACTCGATGCGTCCGGGGTCGAACGGCTCGCCGGCACGGTCGTGGCCGGCGAGACGGTCGGCGAGGTCGGCCTCATCGTCGACCTGCCACGCAGCGCGAGCGTTCGTGCGCTGCGCGACTCGGAGCTGTACCGGCTCTCGCGCGCCGACTTCGAGAAGCTCGTCGCCCTGCATCCGCAGGCCATGCTCGAGACCGCGCGCTGCGCGCTGCGCCGCATGGCCACGCGCGACACGCCGCCGGAGGGCTCGACGCCGCGCACGTTCGCGGTGCTGCCGCACGATCCCGGCGTCGATGCGAGGGGTTTCGCCGAGGCTTTCGCGACCGCGCTCGGCGCATTCGGCGAGACCGTCGTCATCGACGCGGCCGGTGGAACCGGTCAGCTCAGTGGCTGGTTCAACGAGCTCGAATCACGCGTGCGCTTCGTTGTCTATCTCGCCGATGCGGGTGAGGACTGGACCGCGCTGTGCGTGCGCCAGGCTGACTGCCTGCTGCTGCTCGCCGACGCACGCGGCGAGGCGCGGGCCTGGTCGCAGAACCTGTGCAGCGATGCCGCGCGCGCGCTGTCGCGCCCTCGCCATCTCGTGCTGCTGCACGACGGTGAGCTCGTGGCCGGCGCCGCACGGCGCTGGCTTGCACTGACGCCGGGCATCGCCCACCACCACGTGCGCACGCCGCGCGACGTGCGCCGCATCGCGCGGCTGCTGACCGGTCGCAGCCTGTCGCTCGTGCTGTCGGGTGGCGGCGCGCGCGGCTTCGCGCAGATCGGTGTCGTGCGCGCGATGCGCGAGGCCGGCCTCGAGATCGACGCGGTCGGCGGCACCAGTATCGGCGCGATCATCGGTGCGGGCGTCGCCTGCGACTGGTCCGACGAGGAGATGCTCGAGCACTACCGGCGCAGCTTCGTCGGCACGCGGCCGCTGTCGGACTACACGCTGCCGCTCGTCGCGCTGACCCGCGGGCGCCGCGTCGCGCGCCTGCTGCGCGAGCAGTTCGGTGCGCGCGACATCACCGACCTCGCGCTACCGTACTTCTGCTGCTCGTCGAACCTCAGCGACGGCCAGCTCGCCACGCACGTCGACGGCCCGCTGTGGCTGTGGCTGCGCGCGAGCTGCGCGATCCCGGGCGTGCTGCCGCCGGTCTGCCATCGCGGCCAGGTGCATGTCGACGGCGCCGTCATGAACAACCTGCCGACCGACATCATGCACGCGCGCCAGCCCGGCGCGATCGCCGCGGTCGACATCGGTGCCGGCGATGCGCTTCACGCGACCGCCGAGGAGCACGCGACGCCGTCGTGGTGGCGCCTGTGGCTCGAGCGCGGCACGGGCCGTCGCCCCGGTATCGTCGACATCCTCGTGCGCTCGGGCATGGTCAACGCCGAACTCGCGAGCGTGCAGCGCCGACAGCTCGCCAGCCTGCTGCTCGCACCGCCCGTGCGCGAGACCGCACTGCTCGACTGGCACGCCTACGAGCGCACCGTCGAGGCCGGCTACCACTACGCGTTGCGCGTGATCGGTGGCCAGCGCGACAGCCTGCTCGAGCAGGTGCCCGTCGCGGTGTGAGAACGGTGTGCCGGACGGGTCAGCGTTCGTAGGCGCCGATGTCGATCGCCGCACCCTGAATACGTGCCGAGCCCGCGAAGTCGACCGCACCGACGATGGACGCCCCCGGATTCGTGCCCGCATCGATCGCCGGCGAGCCCGCGCCGACGCGCAGGTCGGGCGCGACGGTGTCGACGACGAGCGGATTCGCGGCAAGGCCGTGCGCATCCTGGCCCGAACCCGTGCGCCACGCGGCGAGGCTCGCGTACGAGGTGCCGCGCCAGACCCATTCGCGCGCCGAGCCACTGCCGAAGTAGAGGTTGTGGTCGAGGCCGGCCGGCGCCGCCGTGTCGCCCGTGAACGCGTTGACGAGCAGGCCTTGCGGCCCCGCGAACACGAGGTTGTTCGCGAACGTGTTCGAGGTCGCGTGGAACTGGATCTGGAACTCGCCGCTGCCGGTCGAGGCACTGTCGTTTCGGTACAGCGTGTTGTTGACGATCGTGACGCGCGTGCTGCCGCCCACGCTCGCGTCGTAGCCGCCGATCGAGATGCCGGCCGAGTACCCCGAGTGCACGAGGTTGTTGCGCACGATCACGTCGCTGCTCGTGCGGCCCGCGTGTTCGCTGGCCACGTCGATGCCGAGGTCGACGTGGTGGATCAGGTTGCGCTCGATCGTGATGCGCGTGCCACCATCGACGTAGATGCCGCCGGCGGCGTAGATGTTGCCGTAGGCCGAATTGCCGAACGAGCTCACGTTGTAGACCGTGTTGCCGTCGATGAGGCCGTCGCGTGCCTGGTCGACCGCAGGAACGGGCGCGATGTTCTCGAAGCCGATCGCGCCGATCGCGATGTTGTTGGTGTCGCGCACGATGTTGCCGGTGATCCGCCAGTGCTCGACGTTGCCGTCGAGCGACAGCGACTCGCTGCAGCCGAGCACGAGGTCGTGCAGCTCGTTGCCGGCGATGACGAGCTGGTTGATCGAGGCGTCGCCGCGCGTGCCGTCGACCTTGAGCCCGAACGCGTTCGCGGCGCAGCCCGTGGCCGTGTTGCGGATGTGGTGGATGCGGTTGCCGGCGATCGCGAGCGACGTGCCCGCGCCGGTCACGTAGACGCCGATCGGCACGCGTGCGGACGAGGTCGTCGTGAAATTCGCGATCTCGAAGCCGCGCACGGCGACATGGCTCACGTCGACGAGCGTGACGAGCCCCCACTGGCCGTTCGGCACGGCGAGGCCGGTGCCGTCGATGCGCACGCTCTCGCCGGGCTGGCGCTGCAGCACGAGGCTGCCGGCCGTCGCCGAACCGCTGCGTGTCAGCGTGACGACCTCGTTGTAGACGCCGCCGCGCACGCAGATCGCGTCACCGGCCGCGGCGTGGTCGACCGCGTACTGGATCGTGCGCCACGGCGTGCCCCAGCTGCCGTCGGCCGTGTTCGAGCCGGTCGTCGCCACGTAGACGCTGCGTCCGCTCGATCGATCGAACGCGTCGCCGAACACGCTGTCGCCAGGGATCGGGCAGGCGCCCGCCGCATGCGCCGAGGGCGCACCCGCGGCGAGGGCGACGAGGAGCAGGGCGGGCGTGGCGCGCAGCATGGCGGGGAACCGGCGGACGGAGGCGCCCACGGTAGCAGCACGATGCGCGGCGGATTGCGCGTGCGCGCACGTGCCGCGCCGGTCATTCCTCTTCGGTCGTGTTCTGGCAGGCCAGCAGGTCGCGGTCCTTGATGACCCAGCGGTCGGTGTCGCCGCACAGGGCGACGCTGCGGATGATGCAGACGTCGCCGTCCTCGTCGACCACGCGCACGTCCCAGGTCCCGCACTCGACGCCGGTCAGCGTGAAGCGGCCGCGGGTCTCGATCGTTCGCCGACCGAGCTGGTCGGGACCCCAGTCGGCTTCGTCGGTCGGCGAGAAGTAGAGCTCGTGGATCGCCCAGTTCGACTGGTTGACGAAGATCACCTCGGAATCGTCCTTGGCCGCCGCGGCAGGAAGCGAGGCGAGGGCGACGAGGGCGAACACGAGCGGACGCAACGCGGAAAGCTTCGACACGGGTGGCAATCCTCGGGAGCGAACAGGTACGGGCGCGGCCGTGCAGACCGCGGGGAGACTCGGGTTGAAGCTCGTGAAACGCGTGGGGGGATGGCGCGAAGCGCGTCAGCGGCGCGCCGGCCTCACGGCAGGGCTGCGTCGTGCACCGGGACCGGCGCGTCGGTGAACAGCGTCGCGAATTCGACGCGCTTGAGCAGGCGCGGCTCGCCGAGCCGCGTGCCCTGCACGTAGTCGACGCCGGCTTCGCGCACCGTGAACAGGCCGTCGTCGTCGTCGATCGCGCCCGCGATGACGCGCATCTCCATCGACTGTGCGAGGTGGGTGATCGAGGCGACGAGCTTGCGCTCGCGTTCGTCGACCGCGGCGCGGCGCACGAGGCGGCGGTCGAGGCGCACGAAATCGCAGGGCAGACGCTGCGTGCGCAGGAACGCCGCCGAGCCCGGCGCCGAGCTCGAGCCGTTGAGCACGAAGCGGCAGCCGATCGCGCGCAGGCGTGCGATGAAACGGCGCGCTGCGGGAAGGTTGGCGAGCTCCGGGCTGTCGCTGATCTGCAGCACCAGCCGCGCGGCCGGCACGCCCGAGGCGACGATCGCGTCCTCGATCTGCGCGAGTGATTCGGGATCGGCCACGGTCGCCGCCGACAGGCGTGCGATGAGGCCGACCTGTGCGCCCGCGTTGCGCGGATCGGCGAGGTGGGCGAGAAGGCCGCGCACGACCCACAGGTCGATGCGCTGGATCATGTCGACGCGCTCGGCCAGCGGCACGAACGCGCGCGGCAGGATCAGCTGGCCGTTGCGCCCGACCATGCGCAGCTGCACCGCGAACAGCGCGTCGTGCGCGCCGTTGACCGGCTCCCAGCCGGCTTGCGCGGGCAGCGCGAGCGGCAGGCGCGGCCAGGCCGCGAGTGGCACGAGCGGCTGCACGAGGATCACGAAGCGTGCCTGTTCGAGCGCGATGCGCAGGCGTTCGCTCGGTGCCTGCGCGCCGCGCGTGGCGGTCGCGCCGGGCAGATCGACCTCGGGGCGCGGTGCCGAGCACGCGTCGCGTGCCCGCTCGAGCGCGTCGTCGGCCGTGACCGAGCGCTGGCTCAGCAGTTCGGCGCCCACGGTCGAGCGGATCGCATGTTGCTGGTCGCCGACCTGGTAGGTGCGCGAGTCGAGCAGCTTGCGGAAGCTCTCGGCGAGCACGTCGACGTTGTCGACCTGCACGCCGCACAGCAGCAGCAGGAACGCATCGCCGTCGCCCCGCGCGAGCACGTCGCCCTCTCGCAGGCGCCGGTTCAGCGCGAGCGCGGCCGCGCGCAGCACCTCGTCGCCGCGTGGCGCGTCGTGGTCGCCGGCACGCTCGACCTCGATGCACAGCAGGGCCGAGTAGCCGCCGCGGTCACGCAGGCGTGCGATCTCGTGGATCAGGCGCTGGCGCAGGTGGCGTGCGTTCGGCAGGCCGGTCAGCGGATCGTGGTTGAGCTCCCAGCGCAGGCGTTCGGCCGTGCGCCGCTCGGCGATGTCGCGGAACACGACGATCGCGCCGTGCGCACGGCGCTGCGCGGCGAGCGGCAGCACCGTGCATTCGATCGGCATGCCGCTGCCGTCGCGGCGCCGGAACATCGTCTCGACGTGATGCAGCGTCGCGCCCTCGGCGTAGGCTCGGGTGAGCGGCGAGGTGCGCGCGGCCTCGTTCGGGTGGATCGCCGCCTGAGCGAGCAGGCCGACGAGGTCGGCATCGTCGCCATAGCCGAGCAGGCGCAGGCCGGTCGGGTTGACGAAGCTGATGCGGCCGTCGGTGTCGACGCCGAGCACGCCGTCGCCGACGCTGCCGAGGATGCCGTCGAGCTGCTGGCGGTCGGCCTCGGCCGACTTGCGCATCTCGATGTTCTTCGCGAGCGTGCGCACGCGGGCGAGGAACAGCTCGCGCGCCTCGTTCTTGAACATGCACTCGCTCGCGCCGGCGAGCAGGCAGCGCTTGATGATGTCCTCGCGGTAGCTGCCCGTGATCACGGCGAGCACGGGCGGGTCGGTGCGCGCGGCGAGGCGCCGGCACAGTTCGTCGCCGCTGCCGTCGGGCAGGAAGTAGTCGACCACGACGAGGTCGTAGGCGCCGTGCGCGGCGAGGCGGTCGGCTTCCTCGATCGAGCCTGCCGAGTCGACCGCGAAGCCGTTGCGCTCGAGCAGCTGCGAATACGCCACGCGCACGCTCTGCGAATCGTCGACGAACAGCACGCGGATGCGTTCGGCCTCTTCGAGCACGCCGTCCTCGGACTCGCCCTCGTCCGGGGCGAGCTCGCCGACCATCGCCGGGATGCGCGAGAACTGCGACCACAGCAGCAGGCGGCCGCGCAGGTTGCCCTGCGCCCAGGCACGCAGCTCGTGGGTCTCCTCATGCGCGAGCAGCAGGGTCGCCGGTGCGTCGGGCGCATCGCGCGTGTACTGCAGCAGGGCGGTGAACTCGCGCGTCTGGCGCGCTGGCGCGCCGATCACGGCGACGGCGTAGGGTTCGATCTGGCGGCCCGGATCGGCCGAGCGACGAAGGTGTTCGTAGGCATCGAGGTAGTTGTCGATGGCGGTGCGCACCGGCAGCGCCGCCGCCGCGAGCGTGCGCCGCAGCAGGTGGTTGAGCGTGGTGGAACGCTCCACGAGCAGGATTCCGCTCAAGGATAACCTCGGCAACGTCGATCCGATACCCGCGCAACCCCGTGCG
Organism: Dokdonella aquatica; assembly: GCF_051987395.1. Lineage (NCBI taxonomy): Bacteria > Pseudomonadati > Pseudomonadota > Gammaproteobacteria > Lysobacterales > Rhodanobacteraceae > Dokdonella > Dokdonella aquatica. The sequence goes on from NZ_CP197094.1 coordinate 1,632,181, forward strand.
CGCCCCTTGGTCGCAACGCGTCCATGCCGACGACGGATCGCACGGCATCCCCTGACGGACGTCTGTTCATGAAACCAGCCGCGCGTGTTCAATGCAAGACAAGAAAGCCCGCGTTGCGACGGACGGCGGGTTTTGCCGGGCCGTGCGTGCCTTCACGCGAACACCCGTCTACTCGTCGTCACTCATGCCGCGTCCTGGAAGGGAACGACACCCCATGCCGGGTCGCTGTACTCCGGCGCATGCGGTCGGTCATGCCCGGTGTTGCCTGGGCGGACATGTCGAAGTGCGGTTGCCGTCAGGCGTTCGACTCGCTTGACGTACGCGGCGGGCTCCTGCGCTCGAGGGATCCCGGTTTGCGCCCACTGCTGTCCGGGGCAAATCCGCACACTACGTCGCGCCGTCAGCCGGGCTGTCGCTTGGTGTTTCCCGACGTTCGGTGTCGCGCGACCGGACAGGCTCGACGCGTCCTCCCGCCGTGGCGTCGCGCTTGAGCCCCTCTCCCTCCGGGAGAGGGGTTGGGGAGAGGGTGCGGGATCGAGACCACGTCCGATCATCGTCGCGATCCCGGACCCTCATCCGGCCCTGCGGGCCACCTTCTCCCGGAGGGAGAAGGGAAAGAACGCGCGATGCCGCGTTGCCGCGAAACAAGTCGGCATCCCGGCGCTCATCGCAGGAGCCGGGCGCTGCAACGCCTTCCAGCCTTCGCTTCCAACTTTACCCGGACAGTAGTGGGCGCAAGCCGGGATCCCCTTGAGCGCCTGTGACGTGACAGCGCGAGGGCTCCAGGCGGCATTCGACGAAGCTCGTGCTTCATATCTGTTCCCGACGTTGTCGTCACGGACGGATATTGCATGGAGCGCGTCCACACCGCCGTGCAGGCCGCCCGGTCGAAGTATCCCGGCGAAGCCACCTCCCGACAAAACGACGCATTCGCAGGCCGCCCCGGGGCGCGGGCGTACAATCGCGGGCTTTCCGCCGCCGCCGAACCTGCCATGGCCTACCCGAACATCCGCATGCGCCGCATGCGCCGCGACGCGTTCTCGCGCGCGCTCATGCGCGAGAACGTACTGACCGCGTCCGACCTCATCATGGTCGCGTTCGTCATCGACGGCGAAGGTCGCCGCGAGCCGGTCGCGTCGATGCCGGGTGTCGAGCGCGTGTCGATCGACCAGCTGCTCGGCCTCGCCGACCAGTGCGTCGAGCTCGGCATCCCCGCGCTCGCGCTGTTCCCGGCGCCGGGCCCCGAGGTCAAGAGCGAGGATGCGCGCGAGGCCTGGAACCCCGACGCGCTGTTCCAGCGCGCCGCACGTGCGCTCAAGGCGCGCCACCCGCAGCTCGGCCTGATCGGCGACGTCGCGCTCGATCCGTACACGACGCACGGCCAGGACGGCCTCATCGACGAGCACGGCTACGTCGTCAACGACCCCACCATCGAGGCGCTCGTGAAGATGGCGGTCGCGCAGGCCGAGGCCGGTTTCGACATCGTCGCGCCGTCGGACATGATGGACGGTCGCATCGGCGCGATCCGCGCCGCGCTCGAGGCGGCCGGCCACGTGCACACGCGCATCCTCGCCTACTCGGCCAAGTACGCCTCGGCGTTCTACGGCCCGTTCCGTGACGCGGTCGGCTCGGCCGGCAGCCTCGGCAAGGCCGACAAGCACACCTACCAGATGGACGTCGCCAACAGCGACGAGGCGCTGCGCGAGGTCGAGCTCGACCTGCGCGAAGGCGCCGACATGGTCATGGTCAAGCCGGGCCTTCCGTATCTCGACGTCGTGCGCCGCGTGAAGGAACGCTTCGGCGCGCCGACGTTCGTCTACCAGGTCAGCGGCGAGTACGCGATGCTCAAGGCCGCCGCGCAGAACGGCTGGCTCGACGAGCGCGCCGTCGTGCTCGAGTCGCTGGTCGCGATGAAGCGCGCCGGCGCCGACGCGATCCTGACCTACTTCGCCCTCGACGCGGCGCGCTGGCTGCGCGGCTGAGGTCGTCCGGAATCGGCTCAGGGTGGAGCCGCTGAAGGCGGTTCGACCCTGAGCGGGTCACAGCACGAGGATGGCGGAATCCGCCGGCGGGTTCCGCATCACGGCTCTGCTTCCGTCTTCACGACGCGCGCAGGATTCTTGCGAAGGATCACGGCATGCGCGGTGCGGCGCCCACGCCGCGATCGAGCGGAGCGTCGCGGCGTCGATTCCCGGGCCGCTCACGGTTCCCTGCCAGCGCCGCGGGCTTAAGATTGACGCCGCCGCGGCACGTGCCGCATCCGACTGGAGCTTCCATGCACCTCGCCGATGTCGCCGTGGACGATCCGACCTTCGCGTCCGCCCTGCCGGGACGCTTCGCCGTGTTCGGCCAGCCGATCGCGCACTCGCTGTCGCCGCGTATCCACGCCGCGTTCGGGCGTCAGCTCGGCATCGCGCTCGACTACCGCGCGATCGAGGCGCCGGCCGAGACCTTCGTCGCCCAGCTCGCCCGGTTCGGCGAGGAAGGCGGCCGCGGCGCCAACGTCACGCTGCCGCTCAAGCAGCATGCCGCGCGGCTGTGCTTGACCGTCACCGAACGCGCGCGCCGCGCCGACAGCGTCAACACGCTCGTGCGCGACGGCGTCGGCTGGCGCGGTGACAGCACCGACGGCAGCGGACTCGTGCGCGACCTCACGAGCCGCCACGGCCTCGACGTGCGTGCGCGCCGCACGCTGCTGCTCGGCGCCGGCGGTGCCGCGCGCGCGGCCGCGTTTGCGCTCGTCGATGCCGGCATCGGCGAACTGACGATCGCCAATCGCACGTCCGAGCGCGCCGATGCGCTCGCCGACGCGATCGGCCAGCCCGGGCGCGTGCACACGCGTGCTTGGCACGATCTCGGATCGGCCGGCGCGTTCGACCTGATCCTCAATGCGACCTCGGCCGGTCATCACGATCCGCACGCGCCCGCGCTGCCGGGCACGCTCATCGCGCCGCGCGCGGTCTGCTACGACCTTTCGTATGCGCTCGCGGCGATCCCGTTCCGCGCCTGGGCGCGCAGTGCCGGCGCCGCGCTCGCGCTCGACGGCCTCGGCATGCTCGTCGAGCAGGCCGCCGACGCGTTCGAGCTCTGGCACGACCGACGCCCCGACACCGACGCCGTGTACGCCGAACTGCGCGCGCACCTGCCCGGCAACGCCGAGGACTGAGCGTGCAATGCCGCAGCGGCTGCGGCGCGTGCTGCATCGCGCCGTCGATCACGAGCCCGATTCCCGGCATGCCGCACGGCAAGCCCGCCGGCGTGCGCTGCGTGCAGCTCGACGACGACGAACGCTGCCGCATCTTCGGCGACCCCGCACGCCCCGCCGTGTGCGCCTCGCTGCGGCCCGAACCGGCGATGTGTGGTGCGGATCGGGTTCATGCGATCGCGTGGCTCGCCAAGCTGGAGAAGGAGACGTCGCCCGTCACTGCGGCAGCGTGAAGGGTTGCACGAGCGTGATCGCCGTATCGGGTGTCAGGTCGGCAGGTCGCGGGATCCCTTCGCCAGCCACGTCGTGACCAGCGCCATCACCTCGTCGCCACGCTCGCGGTGCGGGACATGTCCGACGCCTGCGAGAATCTCGAGTCGGGCCGGGCCGCTGACGCCATGGGCGATGCGTTCGGCGTGCGCGACGGAGCCGTATTCGTCGAGGTCGCCGTGCACGACGAGGGGCGGGCAGTGCACGTCGCCGAGGATGTCGTCGAGCGTCCAGGATGCGAAACCCGGCGCGAGCCAGGTTTCGAGCCAGGCATCGAGCACCCAGCGTGCCTTTTCGCCGTGGTAGCGTGCGAGGCGTTCGAGCTGGCCGGGCTGAGCGAAGGCGAGCTTGGCGGCGGCGACGCCGGCCAGCGTGCGGTCCTCGACGAAGGCCTGCGCGGCGAGCGTGACGAGGGCCTCGCAGCGTTCGCCGAACGCGGCCGCGCAGCCGATCGCCATGCCGCCGCCGACGCTGTGGCCGAAGGCAACGAAGCGCCCGATCGCGAAGGCCTCGAGCACGCGTGCGAACGCGCCGCGTGATTCGTCGTGGATGAAGCGGTCGTCGAGCGTGCCGGGATGCGCGTCGGAGCGGCCAAAGCCGAGGCGGTCGTAGGCGACGACGTCACGCCCGGTCGCACGCACGAGGCGCTCGGGCCAGTCACGCCAGAGTTCGATGCTGCCGAGCGAATCGTGCAGCAGGACGATCGGCGCGAGGCCGAGTGTTTCCGCATGCCAGCGTCGCGCGAGCACCGCGCCTCCCTGCGTGTCGACGCGCAGGTCTTCGAATGTCGTGCCGGTCATCGCGTTGCAGCCCGGAAACGTTCGCCTATCGTGACGACGGTACGGATGGCCGAGTCGACCTGGCGCGGTGCGATACCGGGCATGCCGTGGTCCGGCGGCACGCCGACGCTGCCGTGCCACCTCACGTGGCTCCGCGTCAGGCGTCGCCCGCTCACGGTATCGCCGGCAGCGCGAGCACGAACATCGCGACGATGCCCCAGCCGATGCACACGACAGAGGCGACCGCGAGCACGCCTTCACCGATGCGCGCCGCGCCCTCCCACGGCTTGGCGGCCTCGACATGCTCGACCGCGACCTTGGCGGCGACGCAGGCCAGCGACAGCACGAACCACCACGGCTGGATCGCGAGGAAGCCGCGCATCGGGCCCGGCAGCATGGCCGGATCGACGCCGCCGTACACCTTGGAGAACACGATCCACGCGAGGACGCTGAATACCAGCGAGGCATACGGCGAAACGAGCGGCGGCAGGCCGAGTTTCGCGGTCGCCGAATCCTTGCGCATCACGCGACGCCGCCCTTGAGGTAGCCGTTCTTGATCTTGATGTAGTGGTGCGCGGAGTAATAGAGCTTCTCGACTTCCTGGTCGCTCAGCTCGCGCACGCGGCGGGCCGGGTTGCCGAGCCACAGTTCGCGCTCGCCGACGACCTTGCCGGGGCCGACCAGCGCGCCGGCACCGATCATGCTGTGCTTCTTGACGAGCACGCCGTCGAGCACGGTCGCGTTCATGCCGATCAGACAGGCCTCCTGCACCGTGCACGCGTGCAGGATCGCGCCGTGGCCGACCGTCACGTCGGCACCGACCAGCAGCGGGAAGCCGCCGAGCGTGTACTGGCCGTCGTGGGTCACGTGCAGCACGGCGCCGTCCTGGATGTTGCTGCGTGCGCCGATGCGGATGCGGTGCACGTCGCCGCGCACGACCGCGCACGGCCAGATCGAGGCGTCTTCCTCGAGTTCGACGTCGCCGATCACGACGGCGGCGGGATCGACGTAGGCATTCAGGCCGATGCGCGGCGAGAGCCCGTTGTAGGAGCGGATGTTCATGGCAGCAGGTTTCGCGGGAAAAACGTGCGCGGAGGCTAGCACCATGCGCCGGAAGAGGCATGTACGGTTCCGGATGCGAGACCGGAAAATGGGGTCAGGTTCATTTGTCCCTGTCGCCCGACGCTGCCGTGCGGCGGCACCGGACAAATGAACCTGACCCCATTCTCGACCCCATGCGTCGGGCGCCCACGCGCCGGAACGGCGGTTAAGATGCGGCCATGGACACCCCCGCGCCCCCGATCGACGACCTCGCCGCATGGCTTTCGCGCATGCGCGCGGCGTGGCAGGCCGACGTGCCCGATGCCGCGCGGCGCCTGCGCGATCTCGGCTGCCTGCGCGAGGTACTCGCACGACGCTTCGACGCGCTGGCGGCGGCGATGTCGGCCGACTTCGGGCGTCGCTCGCTGCACGAGACGCGGCTCTCCGACGGCATGACCGTACTGCGCGAGATCGACCATGTGCGCGCGAACCTGCTGCGCTGGATGCGCCCGCGCCGTGCGCTTGCCGACTGGATGTTCCTGCCTGCACGCACCGAGGTGCAGGTGCGGCCGCTCGGCGTGGTCGGCGTGCTGTCGCCGTGGAACTACCCGGTGAACCTCGCGCTCGCGCCGCTGGTCGCGGCGATCGCGGCCGGCAACCACGTCATGCTCAAGCCGTCCGAGCACACGCCGCGCACGTCGGCGCTGCTCGCCGAACTGCTCGCCGAGGTATTCCCGGAAGAGCGCGTGACCACCGTGCTCGGCGATGCCGAGGTCGCCGCGCGCTTCGCGTCGCTGCCGTTCGACCACCTCTTCTTCACGGGCTCGACTGCAGTCGGCCGCAAGGTCATGGCCGCGGCGGCGCCGAACCTCACGCCGGTCACGCTTGAACTCGGCGGCAAATCGCCGACGATCATCGCGCCGGGCTATCCGGTCGAGACGGCCGCCGCGCGCATCGCTGCCGGCAAGCTGCTCAATGCGGGACAGACCTGCATCGCGCCCGACTACGTGCTGCTGCCGCGTGCGCAGCGCGACGCGTTCGTCGCCGCGATGCGCGCCTACGTCGCCCGCCATTATCCGGCGCTGCGCGACTCGCCCGACTACACGAGCATCGTCAACGACGCGCAGTACGCACGCCTCGCCGCGCTCGCCGACGAGGCGCGCGCGGCCGGCGCCGACGTCATCGTGCTGCCCAATGCATCCGCGCACGATCCCGCGCGCCGCGTGTTCGCGCCGACGCTCGTGCTCGACCCGCCCGCGCCGCTGCGCGTGCTCGAGGACGAGATCTTCGGCCCGATCCTGCCCGTGATCGGCTACGACCACCTCGACGAGGCGATCGCGTTCGTCAACGCGCGCCCGCGGCCGCTCGCGCTCTACCACTTCGACCACGATGCCCGGCGCACGCGCCGCGTGCTCGCCTCGACGCTCGCAGGCGGCGTGACCGTCAACGACACCGTGCTGCACTTCGCCCAGGCCGAGCTGCCGTTCGGCGGTGTCGGGCCGTCAGGCATGGGCCATTACCACGGCCACGAGGGCTTCCTGACGTTCTCCAAGCGCATGCCGGTGCTCTACCAGGCCCGCTGGTCGTCGATGGCGCTGCTGCGCCCGCCGTACCGGCGCCTCGCCGAAGCCGTGACCCGCCTGCTCATGCGCTGAGGTCGCGCGATGCGCGCGCTTCAGGGTTGGGCAGCTACCGTTGCATCTTGAAGCTCGGCGACGATGTCGCCACGTTCGACGACGATGAACAAGTCTTCCGAATACATCCCGGCCAAGCGCGGCAAGCCCGAAGCCGACGAGGACCTCGCGCACCGCATCGCGCGGCACCTCGTCGACCTGCTCGGCACGGTGCCGGCGACCGGTGAGGCCGCCGCGGCCGATCCGGGCCTGCGCGCACGCGCCGTCGCCAAGGCCGCCGCGCAGAAGGCCGCGCTCGCCGCCGGCACGCTGGCGTTGCCGCCGGGGCCGCTGGGCTGGCTCACGATCGTGCCCGAGCTGCTCGCGATCTGGCGCATCCAGGCGCAGATGGTCGCCGACATCGCCGGCGTCTACGGCGTCAGCGCACGCCTCACGCGCGAGCAGATGCTGTACTGCCTGTTCCGCCACGCCGCCGCGCAGGCGGTACGCGATCTCGTGATCCGCGTCGGTGGGCGGCTCATCGCGCAGGACGTGCCGCTGCGCGTGTTCGAGCGTGTCGCCCACGCGATCGGCATGCGTGTCACGCGCCGTCTCGTCGGCGGCGGCCTCTCGCGCTGGCTGCCCGTGGTCGGCGCGGTCGGCGTGGGCGCCTATGCCTGGTACGACACGCGTCAGGTCGCGCGCACCGCGGTCAGCCTGTTCGCGATGGGGCGTCGTTCCGATGTCGACGCGATGCTCGACGCGCTCGATGCCGTGGCGCCGCCGCTGCCGCCGACGCACGCGTCCGAGGCGGCCGTCGACGCGTCACCCGAGCCGCCGAAGCCACGTCGCACGCGTCGATCCTGAACGCGCCACGCGAAACGGCGACGCGATCGCGTTCCCGAAAAATCAAGCCCAAAAACCCAAAATATCCGGTTGACGTGCCGGGGTGGACACAATAGCTTGTGTCCGGTCGGTCCACGCCGCCGACACGCCGAACGCGTGGCGCAGCGTGGTTAAAAGGGAATCCGGTGCAATTCCGGAGCTGCCCCGCAGCGGTAAGTGGAAACGAGTCCTGCACACGCACTGGGGCATGCCCTGGGAAGCGCAGGACGAGGTGTGGCCGGCGACGGCCACGTGTCCACGAGCCCGAAGACCTGCCGGCACGTCGTACCCGAGGCACCGTCTCACGATCCGAGATCGAGGAGGCGGACAGTCGGGGTCCGGCGCAGGTGGCCGCTTCCGCGGGGAAGCGCGTCGCAGGACGGAGCCCCGTGCGGGCCGCCGTCCCGTGGCGCGTTCCGTGGTCGCGGTGCCGAAACCTTCCTGCGCTCGGGAGCAGGTCTTCGGTCCGGCACGGAGGAACGCCATGCACCCCCTCGATTCGCGTGCACCGCACGCCATCGATTCCGATTCCACGCCAAGTGATGCACTGCCGATGAAACCCGCCACCGCTGTCGCGCCCGCGACGGCCAGCAAACCCGTCCCCGCCGCGCCTGCCGGCAGCGGCTTCGCGCTCACGCCGCCGCACAGCCCGGCGCAGATGCGCGTGACCAAGCGCAACGGCTCGAGCGAGTCGGTCGACCTCAACAAGATCGTGCGCGCGGTGACGCGCAGCGCCGAAGGCCTGCACGCGGTCGATCCGATGCGCGTCGCCCTCAAGACGATCGGCGGCATCTACGACGGCGCGACCACGCGCGAGCTCGACGAGCTCTCGATCCGCACCTCGGCCGCGCTGACCGCCGAGGAGCCCGAGTACGGTTTCCTCGCCGCGCGCCTGCTGTCCTCGTACGTCGACAAGGAAGTGGCCAACCAGGAGATCCAGTCGTTCTCGCAGTCGGTCGCGCGCGGTGCCGAGGTCGGCATCGTCAACGAGCGCCTGCGCGAGTTCGTCGCGCTCAACGCGCGCAAGCTCAACGACGCGATCGATCCGCTGGCCACGCGCCGCTTCGAGTACTTCGGCCTGCGCACCGTCTACGACCGTTACCTGCTGCGCCACCCCGAGCTGCGCAAGGTCATCGAGACGCCGCAGTACTTCTTCATGCGCATCGCCTGCGCGCTCGGCGGCGGTTCGCTCGCCGAGACGCTCGAGCTGTACCGCCTGCTGTCGTCGCTCGAGTACATCGCGAGCTCGCCGACCCTGTTCAACGCGGGCACCGCGCACGAGCAGCTGTCGTCGTGCTTCCTGCTCGATTCGCCCGAGGATTCGCTCGAGAGCATCTACGACAAGTACGCCGACGTCGCCAAGCTCAGCAAGTTCGCCGGCGGCATCGGCCTGTCGTACTCGCGCGTGCGTTCGCGCGGCTCGCTGATCCGCGGCACCAACGGCCACTCGAACGGCCTCGTGCCGTGGCTCAAGACGCTCGATGCATCCGTCGCCGCCGTGAACCAGGGCGGCAAGCGCAAGGGCGCGGCCTGCGTCTACCTCGAGACCTGGCACGCCGACATCGAGGAGTTCCTCGAGCTGCGCGACAACACCGGCGACGAGGCGCGCCGCACGCACAACCTCAACCTCGCCAACTGGATCCCCGACGAGTTCATGCGCCGTGTCGAGGCCGACGCCGACTGGTCGCTGTTCGATCCCAAGGTGACGCCGCACTTCGTCGACCTGTGGGGCCCTGCGTTCGAGGCCGCCTACCGCCAGGCCGAGGCCGACGGCCTCGCGGTCAAGACGATCAAGGCGCGCGAGCTCTACTCGCGCATGCTGCGCACGCTCGCGCAGACCGGCAACGGCTGGATGACGTTCAAGGACCGCAGCAACGCGACCTCGAACCAGACCGCGCTCGCCGGCAACGTCGTGCACCTGTCCAACCTGTGCACCGAGATCCTCGAGGTCACCTCGTCGGGCGAGACGGCCGTGTGCAACCTCGGCTCGATCAATCTCGCGCGCCACGTCGTCGACGGTGCGTTCGATTTCGACAAGCTCGCGTCGACCGTCGCCACGGCCGTGCGCCAGCTCGACCGCGTCATCGACCTCAACTTCTACCCGATCGGCACGGCCGCCACGGCCAACCGCAAGTGGCGCCCGGTCGGCCTCGGCGTCATGGGCCTGCAGGACGTGTTCTTCCAGCTGCGCATGCCGTTCGAATCGGTCGAGGCACAGGCGCTGTCGGCGCAGATCGCCGAGGAGATCTACTTCCACGCGCTGACCCAGAGCTGCGAACTCGCCGACCAGTTCGGCGCGCACCCGGGCTTCGCCGAGACGCGCGCCGCCAACGGCGAGCTGCAGTTCGACTACTGGCCGCAGTCGCGCCAGACGATTCCGGCCGAGCGCTGGAACCAGCTGCGCGAGCGCGTGCGCACGGGCGGCCTGCGCAACTCGCTGCTCGTCGCGATCGCGCCGACCGCGACGATCGCCTCGATCGCGGGCTGCTACGAGTGCATCGAGCCGATGGTGTCGAACCTGTTCAAGCGTGAGACGCTGTCGGGCGACTTCCTCGTCGTCAACCGCTACCTCGTCGAGGAACTCAAGTCGCTCGGCCTGTGGACCGACGCCGTGCGCGACGAGATCAAGCTCGCCGAAGGCTCGATCCAGGGCATCGCGGCGGTCCCGCAGCGCCTGCGCGACATCTACCGCACGGTGTGGGAACTGCCTCAGAAGGTGCTCATCGACCACGCCGCCGCGCGCGGCGCGTACATCGACCAGAGCGCCTCGCTGAACCTGTTCCAGGAGAACCCGAACATCGGGCGCCTGTCGTCGATGTACATGTACGCGTGGAAGGCCGGCGTGAAGACGACCTACTACCTGCGTTCGCGCCCGGCCACGAAGATCGCCAAGACCACGGTCGGCAGCACCGCGAGCATCGCCCCGACGCCGGCACCCGCCGCGCCGACGGTCGAGGAAGCCACGAGCGCGGTGTTCTGCTCGCTCGAGAATCCGGAGTATTGCGAGGCGTGTCAGTAGGTTGGCCGTTCGAAGTCGCTGGACCCTAGCCTGCGCCGGGGTGACCCGATGTCAGGTATGACGTCCATGAAAGTACGACGGCCATGGAGGCCGTGCAGATCTGGACTCGCTGCTCGCCATCCGGCGAAGGCCGGAGGCGCTTCACAACACTGCAAAGCGCCGGTCATCCGGTTTCTTCAGTGAAGAGGGCGCGGTGAGAAGGCGCGACAGACAGGACATCGGTCGGACCTCGATGGAAGGTCTGTCATCCCGGCGAAGGCCGGGATCCAGCGCCTTCCGTCAACCGAGGATCTCCGTGTACAGATCACGCCAGTACGGGTTCATGTTTTCGATGAGGCGGATCTTCCATGCGCGACGCCACGACTTGATCGCCTTCTCGCGCTGGATCGCCGACTCCATGGCGTCGTGGACTTCGAGCCACACGAGGAGATGCACGTGATGTCGCCGACTGAAGCCGTCCACGACCTCGTTGCGATGCTGCCAGATGCGCCCGGCAAGATCGGACGTCACGCCGACATACAGCGTGCCGTTCCGCCGGCTGGCGAGGATGTAGACGCACGGCACGTGATCCCTCATGGCGCGCTCCTTCCGATGTCCATGCGTATACCCGATTGAAAGCCACTGGATTCCGGCCTTCGCCGGAATGACGAAGCCAACAGCGACCGCCCGGCCGCGCACCACCCACGAGTGAACGCCATGTCCACCCAGCCTCCGATCCGCAAGCAGCATCTCCTCGACCCCGGCTTCGAGCTCACGCTCCGGCCGATGCGCTACCCCGAGTTCTTCGAGATGTACCGCAACGCGATCAAGAACACGTGGACCGTCGACGAGGTCGACTTCGCACCCGACATCAACGACCTCAAGTCGAAGATGTCGGCGGCCGACCGCCACCTGATCCATCGCCTCATTGCGTTCTTCGCGACCGGCGACTCGATCGTGTCGAACAACCTCGTGCTCAACCTCTACAAGCACATCAACGCGCCCGAGGCGCGCATGTACCTGTCGCGCCAGCTCTACGAGGAGGCGCTGCACGTGCAGTTCTATCTCACGCTGCTCGACACCTACCTGCCCGATCCCGAGGAGCGCAACAAGGCGTTCGCGGCGATCGAGAACATCCCGTCGATCCGCGCCAAGGCCGACTTCTGCTTCAAGTGGATCGACTCGATCCAGAAGCTCGATCGCGTCGAGACGCGCGAGCAGCGTCGCGAGTTCCTGCTCAACCTGATCTGCTTCGCCGCGTGCATCGAAGGCCTGTTCTTCTTCGCCGCGTTCGCCTACGTCTACTTCCTGCGTTCGCGCGGCCTGCTGCACGGCCTCGCCTCGGGCACCAACTGGGTGTTCCGCGACGAGAGCTGCCACATGGCGTTCGCTTTCGCGACGATCCGCACCGTGCGCGAGGAGGAGCCCGACCTGTTCGACGCGCGCATGCAGGAGCAGGTCGTGCAGATGCTCGACGAGGCGATCGGCTGCGAGATGCAGTTCGCCGAGGACGTGCTCTCGGGCGGCGTCGCCGGCATCTCGGCGCGCGAGATGCGCGAGTACCTCGAGTACTGCGCCGACCAGCGCTTCGTGCAGCTCGGCATGCCGCGCCACTACGGCGCGCGCAACCCGTTCGCGTTCATGGACCTGCAGGACGTGCAGGAAGTGACCAACTTCTTCGAGCGTCGCGTCTCGGCCTACCAGGTCGGCGTGCAGGGTGAAGTGGCGTTCGATGAAGCGTTCTGAGTCGGCGGCCCGCAAGACGGCCGTTCGCAAGGTCGCGAAGGCGCGCGTGAAGGCGCCGGCGACGACCTCGGTGCCGGTCGTGCTGCCGCCGACCGAAGCGGTGCTGCTCGAGATCGTGTTCCCGGACCACACCAACCACCTCGGCACGCTGTTCGGCGGCCAGGCGCTCGCATGGATGGACAAGGCGGCCTTCGTCGCGGCCTCGCGTTACGCGCGCCGCACGGTCGTGACCGGACGTTCCGAGCAGGTCGACTTCAAGGTGCCGGTGCGCCAGGGCCAGCTCGTCGAACTCGTCGCGCGCGTCGTCGAGGTCGGCCGCAGCTCGATGCAGGTCGACGTCGACCTCATCGCCGAGGACGTGCTCAGCGGCGACCGCCGCCTGTGCACGCGCGGACGCTTTGTCATGATCGCGCTCGATGCGCACGGCACGCCGGCGCAGGTGTCGCCGCTGGGGGTGTGAGTCTGCGTCGCTGAGGCGACGCGTGTCGCCGGAATGGTGCGCTGACCCGCCTGGCTGTTCGATGGCCGTTGCGCATCCCGTGATGCATCCCCTCCCGCGAGGCGTCATCCCGGCGAAAGCCGGGATCCCCTAGAGCGCTGCAACGCGCGCTGCGCATCAACACCGCGATCACGTCCAGAGGTGTCGTGCTCGCTCGACGCGTCCACACGATTCGATGCTTGAGGGGATCCCGGCTTTCGCCGGGATGACGTCAGGACAGGTTACGGCGCGCTACGTTAAAGCCGGTTGCATCGAAACGAAAACCCCACGCGCCGCCTCCCCAAGAAGGCGGCGCGTGGTGACACCACGAGGTCAGAAGTACGACGAGATGCTCGAGTACACGTCGGAGAAGCGCGAGTAGTAGTCCGGCGCGGTTGGCGCGCTGCAGTAGGAGCTGCCGCCGTAGAGGCCGCCGCGCAGCTGCAGGTTGCCCGACGAGACCGTGAACAGGCCCGAGCCCGACGAGCCGCCTTCGGTGACGCCCAGCGACCACTGCACGCGGTAGAACGGACCGAGGCCGCTCAGGCTCGTGCTCGTCGAGGTGACCGAACCGAGCGAGTACTTCTTGACGTCGCCGGCCGGATGGTGGATGCCTTCGATGGCCGTGCCGGTCGAGCCGATCGCGGCGCTCGTCCAGCCCGCGTAGACCGAACCCGACGGCGGCGCCGTCTTGAGCTCGAGCAGCGCGGTGTCACGCGTCGCGTTCGAATGGCGCAGGAACGCGCCGCCCGTGCGCGTCGTCGCAGACGGGTTCACGGTGGAACCGTTGCACGTGGTCGCCTCGTAGAACCAGTAGGTCTGCAGCGTGTTGGCGACCGTCTGCGTGTTGATGCAGTGGCTCGCGGTCCAGAACAGGTAGCGCTTGGGCGAGTTCGAGTTGTTGAGCAGCGTGCCCGTGCACAGGTACGAGCTGCCGCTCTTGGTGAACACCATGCGCGCGACGGCCTTGGACGTCGACAGGAACGACGCGCTCGGGCTCGCGCGGCAGACGATGTCGCGCTCGCAGTAGTCGCTCTCGCCGATCTTGGCGCCCATCGTCGCGTGCGTCGCGGTCGGCGCGAGGTCGAAGTGCGAGACCTGCGGAATGCGCAGCGCGAGCTGGTCGGGCGAGCGGCCCGGCGCGAGGGCGATCTCGATCGTCATCGCCTCGCCGTCGACGATCGGCGACCACGTCGTGTCCTGCGCGTCGATGTCGGCACCCGACACCTCGAACACCTCGCCGCCATCACCACGGAAGCGCAGCACGATACCGTCCGCGGGGACCCTCGAGAGGCGGCTCGTCCCGGTGCGCAGGTTCGTGACCTCGAGTGCGGCGCGCAAGGCCACCGCGCCTTCGGAGACGATCCGCACGCGTGCACCGACGCCACCATCGGCGAGCGGCTCCCAGTCGAGCAGGTCGAGTTCGATCTCGGGCTTGGCAACGTCGCGCGCCATCGCGATCTCGAGCGGTTCGCCGAGACGCGCGTTGTCGCGGCGGCGATCGCCGAGCGCGGCGAGGTCGCCGACCTCGGGCGTGCCGAGGTCGACCAGCGCGGCCGAGTCCTGCTGCGTCGCGAACGAAACGGTGGGTGCCGCCTCGGCGGCGGTGATCTCGACATCGGAACCCATCTCGGTGGGCGGCGCGGCGAACGCGAACGGGCTGGCCAGGCAAGCGGCAACGGCGACGCGAAGGACGTTCTTGGTGAGCATCGTGATCTCCATGAAGGAATCCCGGGCGCCCGAGCCCCTGGCGGCGCCACCCCGGCGGAGGCTGGGGTCGGGCGACCGTAGCGGCTGGCACGTGTGCACCGGGGCCGATCCCGTCACAGTTGTTGACGACCTCGGGTAAACCCCAGGGCAAGGAGCGGTGGCGCCTGAAACGGACTGTCGTGCCGCTGCCGCGGGAGTCGGGAACCTCCCGTGCACGCGTCGCGCTGGCAAGCCGTGCGCCCAGGACTGCAGACCACGATCGACGTGCCGGCAACGCCGGGGCACTGCGGTAGCATGAAGAGCGATCCAGTCCGGCCTTCCCATGCTCATCGGTATCGACCTCGGCACCACCAACAGCCTCGCGGCGGTCTTCCGCGACGGCGCCCCGCAGCTCGTCCCGAACGCGCTCGGCCATGTGCTGACGCCGTCGGCGGTCAGCGCCGGCGACGGCGACGCGATGATCGTCGGCCTCGCCGCGCGCGAACGCCTGTCCACGCACCCGCTGCGCACCGCGACCGCGTTCAAGCGCTGGATGGGCACCGACCACCTCGTCCAGCTCGGTGATCGCAGCTTCCGGCCCGAGGAGCTGTCGGCGCTCGTGCTGCGTTCGCTCAAGGCCGATGCCGAGAGTTTCCTCGGCGAGCCCGTGCACGAAGCCGTCATCACGGTGCCGGCCTACTTCAACCAGGCGCAGCGCCAGGCCACCAAGACCGCCGGCGAACTCGCGGGCCTGCGCGTCGAGCGTCTGCTCAACGAGCCGACCGCAGCCGGCCTCGCCTACGGCCTGCAGGAGCGCAGCGACCACAGCACCTTCCTCGTCGTCGACCTCGGCGGCGGCACGTTCGACGTGTCGGTGCTCGAGTACTTCGACGGCGTCGTGCAGGTGCGTGCGAGCGCGGGCGACACGCGTCTGGGTGGCGAGGATTTCGCCGGCGTGCTCGAGCGCCTGTTCGTGCAGCGCAGCGAGCTGCCGCCGTCCGAGGCGATCCGCCGATCGGGTGCGCTGTGGCGCGTCGCCGAGCAGGCCAAGCGCGAACTCAGCGACCGCCACGAAGCGCTCATGCGCCTCGTCCACGAGGAGCGCGTCTACGAGGCGACGGTCACGCGCGCCGACTTCGAGCAGGCCGCGGGCGAGCTCGTGCAGCGCCTGCGCCGGCCGATCGAGCGCGCGCTCATGGACGCGCGCCTGCAGGCCGGCGAGCTCGGCGAGGTCGTGCTGGTCGGCGGCGCGACGCGCATGCCGATCGTGCGCCAGACCATCGCGCGCCTGTTCCAGCGCCTGCCGCTGCGCACGATCAACCCGGACGAGACGATCGCGCGCGGCGCCGCGATCCAGGCCGCGCTCAAGTCGCGTGACGCCGCCGTCGACGAGATCGTGCTGACCGACGTGATGCCGTACTCGCTCGGCGTCATCGTCAGCGAGCGCATCAACGGCCGCCAGGTCTCCGACCGCTTCTCGCCGATCATCGAGCGCAACAACCCGGTGCCGATCTCGCGCGTCGGCAACTACTGCAGCGTCGCCGACAACCAGCGCGTGCTCAAGCTCGACATCCGCCAGGGCGAGTCGCCGATCGGCAGCGAGAACCTGCACCTGGGCCTGCTCGAGATCGAGTTGACGCCCAAGCCGGCCGGTGAGGCTGATGTCGACGTGCGCTTCACCTACGACGCCAACGGCCTGCTCGTCGTCGACGTGCGCGAAACGAGCACCGGGCGCACGGTCAACACGGTGATCCGCCAGAACGACGCGCTCGACGAAACCCAGGTGCGCGACGCGCTCGCGCGCCTCGAGGCGCTCAAGGTCCACCCGCGCGACGAGCAGCGCAACCGCTACCTGCTCGAGCGTGCCAAGCGCCTCTACGAGGAGCGCCTCGGTGACGAGCGCGCGGCGATCCAGCACTGGATCGGACAGTTCGAGCTCGCGCTCGACTCGCAGGATCGTCGCGTCGTCGACGAGGCCGCCGAGCAGTTCGAGAAGGCGCTCGCGAGCCTCGACCACGGCTTCGTCTACTGAGCATGGCCTCGGCCTGGGACGTCCTCGGCCTGGCGCCGACGGCCGACGTGATCGCGATCAAGCGCGCCTACGCGCGTCGCCTCAAGGTCACGCGACCCGACGACGATGCGCAGGCGTACCAGAACCTGCGCGAAGCCTACGACGCCGCGCTCGTGCTCGCGCGGCATGTCCTGCCGGAGACGGTCGACCACGAGGTCGATGAAGGGACGACGCACGATGCGCTGTCGACCCATGCAGCGACGCGCGCAGACGCTGCGATCGAGCCCGTCGTGCCGGCGATCCCGACGACGGTCGCGGCGGACGCCATCGACCTTCCCGTCCATGACGCGCGTGCGTCCTTGGCGCTCGGGATCGAGGTGCCGGCCGCACACGATGCGGATGCGGCGGAAGAGGAGGGTGCCGCAGGCGATGCGGTCGTGCCGCCGGGTTCCGATCAGGATGGCGATCGTCCGCGGGATGCCGCCGACATCGCCGACCGCAGCGCCGACGAGTCGATCGATCGACCTCGCGCAGCGCCGCCACGCGAGGTGCCACGCGATCCACCGCGTCGTCCGCTCCCGCGGCAGCAGGTTCCACCGCCGGCCGACGAGACACCGCCGCCGGCGCCGATGTCGCCGCACGAGCTCGCCCACTCGCTGCACGCGTACTGGCGCGAGTCGGGCGACGAGGCGCTGCTCGCGGCATGGCCGCGCCTGCATCACGAGCTCGATGGCCTGCCGCTGTCGCGTCGTGACGAGGCTTCGATGCATTTCGCCGAGTTCGTGCTGCAGAGTGCCGACCTGCCGGTACCGATGCTGCAGCACCTCGCCGACTACTTCGACTGGGACCGCGACTACCGCGTGCAGGCCGCACTCGGTCCGTCGCGCGCGCTGGCGATGCAGGAGCGCATCGCCGAGACCGGCCTTCGGCCGACGCGGGATCACGTCGTGCTCGAACGCCACGCCGATCTGCTCGCGATGCAGCGCCTGCTCGCGGCGGGGCGCCGCATGCGCGCGTTCCTGCTCGCACTGCTCGCGCGTCCGATGCTCGGCAAGCGCCTCGATGCGCTCGACGATCGGCGCCGACGCGAGCTGAACCTCGCACCCGCCGACGTCGACGCCGTGCGTGTGCTCGAACGTCGTGCCGCCGTCGTGCGCGGCCTGTTGCTGACCATCCTCGTGGTCGGCTTCGGCACCTGGAGCGGCGGTCATGCACCGGCTGCGATGCCGTACGCGTGGCTCGCCGCACTGTTCGCCTCGGTGGCGTCGACGCGCGTCTTCGACCGCGTCGCGGCATGGCGCGAGCGGCTCGGATGGCTCGTCGTCGAGGATGGCGAGCCGCGCTTCGGCCGCATCGCGAGCCTCGGCGCGGGTGCCGCGATCGCGGCATGGGTCGCCTCAGGTGCGGCCGAATCACCTGGGTGGCTACTCGACGCCGTGCTCGCGACGATCGGTCTCGGCGTGCTCGCACTGGCCTGGCCACGCGACCAGGGTTGGCGCGTCATGCTGCCGCCGATCACCGTGATCGCGTGCTTCGGATTCGCCGTCGGTCTGCCCGACGAAGCCTCGTTCGGGCTCGCCGCGACGCTCGTCTGGGCGTGGCTGTTCGTCGCGACCTGGATCGTCGCGCGCCGCTCCGACGAGGCCTTCGTGTTCTACCGCGTGCGCAGCTGGTCGCGGCTGCTGCCGACGAATCCGGTCGCCTGGATCTTCATCGCGATCGGCTTCAAGGCCGTGATCGGCATCCTCGTGGCGATGCCACTGCTGCTGTTGCCGGTCACGGCGATCGTGCAGGCGATCGTGTTCGGGCCGCGCTTCGCGCTCGCGCCGCTCGCCGCGGCATTCGCGATGGCGCTGCTGCATCTCGACGACGCCCCTGCCGGTTGGCTGGTCGGCACGCTCGTCGTGCTGCAGCTCGGCCTCGCCGGCCTGCAGGGGCTCGCCTCGCGCGCCTCGCGCCGGCTGCGCCCGTCACCGTGAGCGTGTCCGGAGTGAACGCGTTGCGCGCGTTCGTCGAGTCGCATGCGCGCCTGTTCGTGCTGACCGGCGCCGGCTGCAGCACGGCCTCGGGCATTCCCGACTACCGCGACCTCGACGGCGGCTGGAAGCGTCCGCCGCCGGTCACGTTGCCCGCCTTCCTCGGCGACGACCACGTACGCCGGCGCTACTGGGCGCGCAGCCTCGTCGGCTGGCGGCGTTTCGGTCACGCCAGGCCGAACGCCGTCCACGCTGCGCTGGCCGCCCTCGAGCACACCGGTCGCGTCGAGCTGCTGCTGACCCAGAACGTCGACGGCCTGCACCAGGCCGCCGGCAGCCGCGAGGTGATCGATCTGCACGGCAGGCTCGACACGGTGCGCTGCATGGCCTGCACCTGGCGCGGTCCGCGCGAGGCGTTCCAGCACGCGCTGGTCGCGGCGAATCCGGGCTGGGCCGACCTCGAGGCGAGCGCTGCGCCGGACGGCGACGCGGACCTCGATGCCGTCGCGTTCGACACGTTCGAGGTACCGGCGTGCCCGGATTGTGGCGGCGTCCTCAAGCCGGATGTCGTGTTCTTCGGCGAGAACGTGCCGCGCGAACGCGTCGAGGCCGCCATGGCGGCGCTCGCGCGTGCCGACGCGATGCTCGTGGTCGGCTCGTCTCTGATGGTGTACTCGGGTTACCGCTTCGCGGTCGCGGCGTCACGGCTCGGCCTGCCGATCGCCGCGGCCAACCTCGGCCGCACGCGCGCCGACGACCTGTTCACGCTCAAGGTCGAGGCGCCGCTCGACGAGGCCCTCGGGTTCATGCTGCAAGCCTGAACGCCGGGTCCGGGACGGGCGCGCAGGCGTGCCCGATTGGGCGTATCGTCCACCCCCGGCGGGCGGCGGACCTTGCGATGAAGACGATCGGCCTCATCGGTGGCATGAGCTGGGAATCGACGGCGCTCTATTACCGCCTCGTCAACGAGGCCGTGAAGCATGCGCTCGGCGGCCTGCACTCGGCACGGGTCGTCCTCTACAGCGTCGATTTCGACGACATCGAGCACCTCCAGCGCCGCGGCGAGTGGGACGCGGCGGGGCGCCTGCTCGCCGACGCGGCGCGCGCGCTCGAGGCGGCCGGCGCCGACCTGCTCGTGCTGTGCACGAACACGATGCACAAGGTCGCGCCTGCGCTCGAAGCCGCGGTCGCGATCCCGCTGCTGCACATCGCCGATCCCACGGCCGCCGCGGTACGCGCTGCCGGCGTCCGGAAGGTCGGTCTGCTCGGCACGCGCTTCACGATGGAGGAAGGGTTCTATCGCGAGGGCCTGGTCGAACGAGGCCTCGAGGTGGTGCTGCCAACCCCCGAGGACCGCGCGCTCGTGCACCGCGTCATCTACGACGAACTCTGCGTCGGCGTCGTCGATGCGCGGTCGCGCGAGGCCTACCGGCGCGTCATGGCCGACCTCGTCGCGCGTGGCGCCGGCGCGATCATCCTCGGCTGCACCGAGATCGGATTGCTGGTGGGGGAGGGCGACGTCGACGTGCCCGTGTTCGACACGACCGTGCTGCACGCACGCGCAGCCGTCGCCGTGGCCCTCGCGGGGCACGTGGGCGAGGCGTCGCGACCCGATTCGCGAATGGACATTTTATTGCATGGCTAATTATTGGAGCGTACCATGCGGACCATGTTCGACCAGTGCCTGTACTTCAATACCACCGCGCTCGCGCGCCGGCTCGAGCGACGCTGGGGCGAAGCGTTCGCGCCGTTCGGATTGACTGCGCCGCAGGGCTTCGTGCTGCGCGTGGTGCTGCGGCGGCCGGGCCTGCTGCAGGGCGAACTCGCCGAGGCGATGGCGATCTCGCGGCCGACCGCGACACGCGCTCTGGATGGCCTCGCGGCGAAGAAGCTGCTGGTGCGGCGAGCGTCGGCCAATGACGGGCGCGAGATCGAGGTGCATCCGACCGCCAAGGCCATCGCGATGCAGGCCTCGCTCGACGCCGCCAGCGCGTCGGTCACCCGCGCGATCCGGCGCGAGGCCGGCGACGACGCGTTCTCCAGCGCGGTGGCCCAGCTGCGCGAGCTCCGAACCACGCTCGACGAGGACTGATCCTTTCTCGCCGTGAAAGTTGCATAGCTAAGTTACATAATCAGGAGAATGGCCGTGCCCATCATCACCACCCGCGTCGCGGCGACGCCGACGCCTGCGCTCACGCGTGCGATCGTCGACGGCCTCGTCGAGCGCACCACGCGCCTGCTCGGCAAGGATCCCGCGGTGACCGCCGTCGTGGTCGACTACGTCGATCCCGCCCTGTGGTTCGTCGCCGGAAAGCCGCTCAGCGAGCACGGCCTCGCCAGCATGCACGTCGAGATCACGATCACCGACGAGACCAACACCAAGGCCGAGAAGGCTGCGTGGATGGCCGAGGTGTTCGCGCTGTTCGAGAGCCTGCTCGGCGGCCTGCACGAGGAGAGCTACCTGCACGTGCACGACGTGCGCGCGGCCGCGTACGGCTACGGCGGACGCACGCAGGAATACCGCTACCAGCATCCCGCGCGCTGACGATTACGCCAGCAAGCTCACGGCCCGAGGCCAACAAACTGGGGTCAGGTTCATTTCTCTTGCCGCAGGTTGCGACGGCCCGGGGTCAGGTTCATTTTCCGCGCGATTCGAGTGCTTTTGGCGACGCCTGTTCGGGAAAATGAACCTGACCCCAGGCTTTGGCTGTTCGAGGCGCGAGCCACGATGTCGCGACGCGCGTCATTCGCGCGCAGTCCCGCCTTATTCAACCATATGGTTGACATTGGCTCGCTGCCGACTATAGTCAACCACATGGTTGATCATTCCTCCGACGCTCTCGACGCCGTGTTCCAGGCGCTCGCCGATCCGACGCGGCGCGCGATGCTGGCCGAACTCGCGCAGGGCGAGCGCAGCGTCGGCGAGCTCGCGGCGCCGTTCGAGATCTCGCTGGCCGGTGCCTCCAAGCACATCAAGGTGCTCGAGGCGGCCGGGCTGATCCGGCGCACCGTGAACGGCCGCACGCACCTCTGTGCGCTCGAGTCGGGCCCCATGCACGCGGGCGCGGAATGGCTGCGCCATTACGAGCACTTCTGGAACACGCGCCTCGACGCCCTCGAGGCGCTGCTCGATGCCGAGGACGCGGCGAAACCGCCATCACGCCCGCGCCGCCCGCGCGCGCGATGAGACCTTCCGCGACCAGTGCGGTCGCAGCGATCACGAGGACGGGACGATGGACGACTACGGCAGCATGCCTTCACGCGACACCGTGCGCATCGAGCGCGATCTTCCTGGGCCGATCGAGCGCCTGTGGAGCCATCTCGTCGACGCGGACAAGCGCGCGCGCTGGCTCGCGGGCGGTCCGATGGACCTGCGCGTGGGCGGTGCGGTCGACCTCGTGTTCCACAACAACGCACTCACCGACGACGACACGCCTGCGCCCGCGCACCATGCCGCGCATGCCGAGGTGGCGACCCTGCACGGGCGCGTCACCGCCTGCGATCCGCCACGCCTGCTCGCGTTCACGTGGGTGACGGTGCCGAGCCGTCCGACGTCACGTTCGAACTCACGCCGCGCGGCGAGCGCGTCCATCTCGTCGTGACACATCGCCGACTCGCGACACGCGACAACAGGATCAGCGTCGCCGCCGGTTGGCACACCCACCTCGGCGTGCTCGCCGCACGACTCGAGGCGCGCGAGCCCGAAGGGTTCTGGTCGCGCTTCACGCAACTCGAGGCGGAGTACGGCGCACGCATCGACTGACGCCGCAGGATCCGGTGCGCACGTCGCGTACCGGATCGCCCGACGCTAGACTGCGCGGCCGCCCCGATCCTGCGCCGCGCCATGCACCACGACTTCATCCTGACCCTGTCGTGCCCCGACCGCACCGGCATCGTCTACCGCGTCAGCGGCCTGCTGTTCGAGGCCGGCTGCAACATCCTCGACGCGCAGCAGTTCGGCGACGAGGAAACCGGGCGCTTCTTCCTGCGCGTGCACTTCGATGCGCCGGGTGCCCTCGCACGCGAGACGCTCGACGCGCGCTTCGGCGAGCTCGGTACGGCGTTCGGCATGGACTGGCAACTGCACGATGCGCGTCGGCGCGCGCGCCTGCTCGTGCTCGTGAGCAAACAAGGCCACTGCCTCAACGATCTGCTGTTCCGCGCGCACAGCGGCCAGCTGCCGGTGGAGATCGCGGCCGTCGCGAGCAACCACGAGGACTTCGCCGCGCTCGCGGGTTCGTACGGCGTGCCGTTCCACCACCTGCCGGTCGACACGGCCACGCGCGACGCGCAGGAGCTCCGCCTGCTCGACCTCGTCGCGGCCGAGCGCGTCGACCTCGTCGTGCTCGCACGCTACATGCAGATCCTGTCGCCGTCGCTGTGCGACGCGCTGACCGGCCGTGCGATCAACATCCACCACAGCTTCCTGCCGAGCTTCAAGGGCGCGCGCCCGTACCACCAGGCGCATGCGCGCGGCGTCAAGATCATCGGCGCGACCGCGCACTACGTGACGCGCGACCTCGACGAAGGCCCGATCATCGAGCAGGACGTCGCGCGCGTGGACCACACGATGACGCCGCGCGAGCTCGTGCGCGTCGGCAGCGACACCGAGTCGCTCGTGCTCGCACGCGCCGTGCGCCGCCACGTCGAGCACCGCATCCTGCTCAACGGCCACCGCACGGTCGTGTTCCGCTGAGGCGCTGATCGGCGAGCGTCACGGGTCGTCGAACCTGTCGCGGCTTCGTAAGGGTCAAGCAGAGGGACGGCGCCACGGCGGCGGCTCCATCGCGCGGTTTCACGCGTATCGCGCCCCAGCGTCAAGCCGAACCAGCCGCTGTCCTCATCGCGACACTGCCGTGCCTCCGCGGCAGCAAGCGAGTGGACCCGAGCGCGGACCGCTCCTTCGCACGAGGCTGGGTACGACAGAGATCCGTTTCCTCGTCATCGTCATCCCGGCTTGACCAGCCATTCGGTTGTTGGGAGCCGCCCACAGCTGTCCGGAGAAAGTCCGAAGCGAAGGCTGGGCAGCACCGCCGCGTCGGGCTTCCGAAGATGAACGCCAGGATGCCGACGCGTTCTCGTGGCAAAACGGCATCGCGCGAGTTCCTATCCTTCTCCCGCCGGGAGAAGGTGGCCCGCAGGGCCGGATGAGGGTCCGGGATCGCGACGATGTTCGAACGTGATCTCGATCCCGCACCCTCTCCCCAACCCCTCTCCCGGAGGGCGAGGGGCTCAAGCGCAACGTCACTACGGGAGGACGCGTCGAGACGGTGAAGTCGCGCGACGCCGAGCGCCGGGGAACATCATGCGACGGCTCCGCTGACGGTGCGACACGGTGTGCGGATTTTCCCCGGACAGCAGTGGGCTTGCGCCGGGATGACGATGTGAGAGCTGGCATCCGACGTGACAGGGAGGCACATCCATGATGCTGCTCCGCTCATGAAAAGCATCGCGCATCGTGCGACGTGGCCTCACCTCACCGGCTGCAACGCATGCCCGCCGATGCCGAGGTCGCGCTGCGGGTCGAAGTCGGCGCGGTCGGTCAGGA
Source organism: Dokdonella aquatica (assembly GCF_051987395.1). Taxonomy (NCBI): domain Bacteria; kingdom Pseudomonadati; phylum Pseudomonadota; class Gammaproteobacteria; order Lysobacterales; family Rhodanobacteraceae; genus Dokdonella; species Dokdonella aquatica. The sequence continues at coordinate 1,656,420 of NZ_CP197094.1, forward strand.
ACTGGCGGCCGTCGTCGAGCTGCCATGCGTAGCGATAGTGGATCGACAGGTCGATCTGCTTGCCGCTGGTCGGGTCGCGCCACGGCTGCACTTCCTGGATCGTGTCGATCGTCGCGGCGTGGATGCCCGCGTTCGTCGCCTGGCGGTTCGCGAAGCCCTGGTCGTTGAGGCGGCCGATCGCCTGGATCGTGTCCATGCGGATGCGGCCGCGCTCGAGGATGCCCTGCATCGTGATCTCGTTCATGCGACGCTGGTGCCAGGCCTGGATCGAGGCGACCTGGCGCTGCGAGACGGCTTCGACATGCTGGCGCGAGCGCGCGATCATGCGCTCGCCCCAGGCACGCTCGTAGCGCATCGAGAGACGGAGCTTCTCCAGCAGCGCGAAGTCGAGCGAGCCGTCCGGCGCGCGCAACGCGATGAGGTCCTGCGACATGCCGTTGACCGATCGGCCGATCATCGGGTCGGTGATCTGCGAGAACGTCACCGCCGCGACGAAGGCCTCGCGCATCTCGATGCCCTGCAGCGCGTAGCCGACGAGGATCTCGCCCGCCTCGTGGCGCATGCGTGAGCCGTTGGCCGGTGCCTGCGCGTTCGCGGTCATCGCCGTGACGATGTCGGCACGTTCGCGGTAGGCGAGCACGCGCGCCTGCGGGCGCGCGCTGCGCACGACCGACTCGAGGTAGGCGCGTGCAGTCTGGATCGGCGCGGCCGGGCACGGGTTCATCGGCACGACCGTGCCGTCGACCTGCCACGCGAGGCGCGGCATCAGCGACACGGCCTGCAGGCCGTCGGACGAGGTCGCGGCCCATTCGAAACCGACCGTGTTGCCGACGCACTCGACGTCCGCACGCCAGCGCACGCCGCCTTGCGCGACCCAGCCGGCCGGCACCTCGATCGTGGCGGCGTCGAGCGGCTGGCCGAAACCTTCGCGATCGACGATCGCGATGCGTTGCAGCGTCGCGGGTGCCTTCACGGGCACCGATGTCGATGGCCCGCGCATGCCGGCCGGCGCGGGCTCGACGAACGCACCGTGCGGCGTCTCGCGCAGCACGGTCCTCGGCGCCTGCGCGGCGATCGCCTCGCCCGAACCTGGAGGCGCCGCTCCACCGCACGCGGCGAGCAGGGCAAGCACGGCGGTCGCCGGCCAGCGGAAGGTGGGGGCATGCATCGCGGTGTCCTCGGGTGCGACGCGCGGCGTCGCTTCGATCGATGGAGGCGCAACACGGCGTGCGACCGGCTCATCGCCGCCGATGCGCCCGACGTGAGCCGCTCGCGCACCATGCTGCGCCTTCTGGAGCACGCGGCCATCCCGCCGCGATCCCGAACGAGGATTCCCATGCGCCCGCTCCGTTTCGTGTCTCCCCTGCCCGCGGCCCGCGGCCGCGCGCTCCTGTGCCTCGTGCTCGGCTTCGCGGGCGCGACCACGGCGCTGGCACAGCAGGACTTCGGTGCGCCGCCTCCCGGCGGAATGCCGAATGCGCCACCCGCCTCGGCGTATCCGCCGCCACAGGGCAACACGGGTTGGCCGCCGGCGGGACAGGTCCCGTCGCAGAACCCGAACGCCTGGCCTTCGACGCCCGCACCGCCGAACACGTCTTCCGGCTACGGCCAGGCGCCTCCGCAGCAAGGCGGCGGCATGCCTGCGCTGCAAGGCCTGCTGCAGGCCGAGATGCAGGACTTCGGCGTGCCACCGCGCAACGAGCTGCAGACGACGCTGCACGGCCCGACGCCGACGAGCATCCCGGGCGGGCAGGTCATCACGACCGACCGCCTGCTGCCGATGCTGCAGCAAGGCCAGGCCAGCGTGTTCCACGTGCTCGGTCCGGGTGGCGAGATGCTGCCCGGCGCGCTCGCCGCGGCGCCGGCCTCGCAGGCGGGATCGTTCGACGATCGCACCCAGCAGGAGTTCGGCGCATTCCTGCAGCAGACCACGCAGGGCAACCGCGCCAGGCCGCTGGTGTTCTACTGCATGAACCCGCAGTGCTGGATGTCGTACAACGCGGCGCTGCGCGCGATCCGCATGGGCTACACGCAGGTGTACTGGTACCGCGGCGGCCTCGAAGCCTGGCAGCAGGCACGCCAGCTCGCTGCGGGCATGTCGCCCCAGGGCGTGCCGCAGCAGGGCATGCAGGGACAGATCCCGACGGGTTACCGCTGAGCGCGCGTCACGGCGCCGGTGCGGGACAGCCAGCACCGCCGAACGCCGCGCAGGCGCGCGTGCGTACCTCGCCGAGGTAGCCCGCCGCGGGCGCGTTCGGCTCGGGCAGCGCGGCGAGCATGGCCTCGGCGCGCGCGAGCGTCGCCATCGCCGCGGCGTCGCCGGCGAGGCGTTGCGCATCGGCGAGCGTCGCGAGGGCGAGCACGTGGTGGGCGTGCGGTTCGGGGAACGCGCGCGTCGCGACGTCGACCGCATCACGCGCGGCTTCGAGCGCGAGCGGGCCACGCTCGAGCTCGAGCGCCTGGCGCGCGACGTTGGTGAGTCCGCGCACGAGCAGCGGATGGTCGGCGCGCAGCACGCGTCGGCGCATCGCGGCGGATTCCTGCAGCAGCGCGAGCGAGCGTTCGCGGTCGCCGAGATTGCGCTGCAGCAGCGCGAGGTTGTTGAGCAGGATCGCGCCGTTCGGGCTGCCGTCGGGGAAGAGCGCGCGTTCGATCGCGATCGCGCGCTCGTACGGCGCGATCGCCTCGCGCGGCCGGCCGAGGCCGTCGATCGCCTGCGCGTGGTTGCTCAGGATCGAGGCGCGATCGGCCGCGGGCACGTCGACGCCGTGCTCGTCGAACAGCGCGAGCGCCTCGCCGGTCAGGCGCAGCGCGGTGGGGTAGTCCTCCTCGTAGAGGTGGACGTGGGCGAGGTCGTTGAGCGCGATCGCGTGGAACGGCTCGCGGGTCGCGCCACTCGCGCGCAGGCGCGCGAGCACGTCCTCGAAGGCCGCGATCGCCTCGTGCGTGCGGCCTTCGTACGAGCGCAGCAGCGCGATCGCCTCGCGCACGCGCAAGCTGCGCAGGTCGTCGGCGCCGAACGCGGCTTCGCTGTCGGCGAGCGCGCGCGCGAGCTGCACGTCGGCGACGTCGAAGCGGAACCGGTTGGCGAGGCTGTTGCCAATCGCGAGGCGCACGCCCGCGGCGAGGTCGGGGCGGCCCGCGAAGCGCGCGTCGATGCGTGCGGCCGCTTCGTCGAGCGTCTCGTTGACGGTCAGTTCGCGACCGGCCGAGTACGCGTCAGAACTGGTCAGCGCATCGGTGAGGTAGGCGTTGATGAGCTCGGCATCGGCGACGGCGCGACGTGCCGTCGCGGCCTGCACGAACGCGACCGCGCTCGCGGCGAGGATCGCGACGAGCGCGAACGCGGCCGCGGCCGTCGCGACGCGGTGGCGTCCGACGAAGCGGCGCAGGCGGTAACCGGCCGTGTCGGGTTGCGCGCTGACCGGGCGACCGGCGAGATGCGCGCGCAGGTCGTCGGCGAAGGCCTGCGCCGAGGCGTAGCGACGCGACGGTTCGCGGTGCAAGGCCTTGGCGACGATGCGTTCGAGGTCGCTGCCGATGCGCTGGCGGCGTGCGCGGCGTTCGGGTTCGGGCAGCCCGGCCTCGTCGAGGCGTCGCCGCAGCGTCGGCGGCGTGGTCTCGCAGACCAGGCGTTCGCCCTGCGCCGGGCTGAGCCCTTCGAGCCGGTATGGCCGCACGCCGGCGAGCAGCTCGTAGAGCACGACACCGAGCGAGTAGATGTCGGAAGCCGTCGTCACGGGCGCGTTCGCGAGCTGCTCGGGACTCGCGTAGGCCGGTGTCATCGGCGCGAGCGCGGTGCGCGTGGCCTCGCCGTCGTCGAGCTCGCGCGCGATGCCGAAATCGAGCAGGCGCGGCTCGCCGTCGGGGCCGACGAGGATGTTCTGCGGCTTGAGGTCGCGATGCACGACGAGGTGGCGATGCGCGGCCTGCACGCCGTCGCAGACCTTCGCGAACAGTGCGACGCGTTCGGGCACGCCGAGCCGTTCGCGTTCGCAGTACGTGGTCAGCGACGGACCGTCGACGTAGGCCATGACGAGGTAGGGCGCGCCGTCGGGCGTGCTGCCGCCGTCGAGCACGCGTGCCACGTTCGGGTGCTCGATGCGCGCCAGCACGCGGCGCTCGCGTTCGAAGCGCGCGAGCAGTCCGGCGCGCCGCGTACCGCGCGCGAGCACGTCGCCGTGCACGAACTTGATCGCGGCCTGCTGGGCGTAGGCGCCGTCGGCACGTTCGGCGAGGAACACGATGCCCATGCCGCCCGCGTCGAGCGGACGCAGGATGCGCCACGCGCCGATGCGGTCGCCCGGTGACGGCGATGCCGCATCGCGCGCAGGTGCCATCGCGGCGAGCGCCGGGGCCTCGAGGAAACCCTCCGCCGAGGCGCCGACACCGAGCAGCTCGAGCACGCGGGCGTGCACGGGCGGCGCGACCGGCTGGCGCAGCAGCCACGCGACGCGCTCGTCGTCGGGCAGTGCGAGTGCCGCGTCGAGCAGACGCAAGGCCTCGGTTTCGATCGTGAGCCGCATCGCGGTTCCCCCTCCCGTGCAGTGTAGTGCGCCACGGCGCGCGGCGACGCGCAGCGTGACCTTGGCGAAGAAGGCGCAGGACGCCGTCCGACTGGCGCAGCCGGCGGGTTGACCGGGCAGGGCGGTCGGCCCACGCGGTGGCCCGCACGTCGCGGCCGCCCGCGTGGAGCGCCGCCCGCGACCCGTTTAGACTGCGCGCGATGGACGAGACTCCGGTCACGCAGCTGCTCGAGGACTGGCGCGCCGGCGACGCGGGCGCGCGCGACCGCCTCGTCGCCGTGCTGTATCCCGAGCTGCGCCGCCTCGCCGAGCAGCTGTTCCGGCGCGAACGCCGCGACCACACGCTGCAGCCGACCGCACTGGTCAACGAAGCCTGGATGCGCCTGACCGGCCTCGACGGCATCGTCGGCGAAAGCCGTGGCCACCTGCTCGCGGTCGCCGCGCGGCTCATGCGCGAGGTGCTCATCGACCACGCGCGCCGGCGCGGTGCGGCCAAGCGCGACGGCGGCGAGCGCGTCACGCTGAGCGGGCTCGACGTGGCCGCCGGCGGCGGTGACGTCGACCTCGCCGATCTCGACACGGCGCTGCAGGCGCTCGAGAAGGTCGATGCGGGCAAGGCGCGCATCGTCGAGCTGCGCTACTTCGGCGGGCTCACCGTCGACGAGGTCGCCGCAGCGACCGGGCAGTCACCGGCGACGGTCAAGCGGCACTGGGAGGCCGCGCGCCTATGGCTGTTCCATGCGCTGTCGACGCGCGGCCCGACGCCGGAGTGATCAGCGCGCGGGTGAACCGCGTCGCAGCTGCCGCAGCACGGCATAGAGCGCGACGAGCGCGAGCAGCGCGACACCGATCGCGAGCCATTCCGCACGCGTGAGCGTGACGAGCACCGCCGCCATCGCCACGGCCGCGAGCAGCGGCACGACGGGTCCACCGGGCAGCACGAACGGCGCGCCGGTGCCGCGCAGGCCTTGTCGCTGCGCTTGCCACGCGGCGAGCGCGACGCCGAGGAAGATCAGGCAGTTCGCGCCGCCCGAGACCAGGGCCAGCGCCTCGAAGTTGCCGAGCAGCGCGAGCGTGCAGCCGAGCGCGCCGTGCGTGGCGATCGCGAGCAGCGGCACGCGATGGCGCGCGGTGACGCGACCGAATGCGTGCGGCAGGTAGCCGTCGCGGCCCAGCGCGTAGAGCAGCCGCGACGAACCGAGCAGGTTGCCCATCAAAAAGCCCGTCATCGACACCCCCGCGGTCAACAGCAGCAGCGTCGTGCCGGGCGCCCACAGCACACCGGCCGCATCGGCGATCGGCGTGGCGCTGCCGGGAAGGGCGGTGCCGAGCAGACCCTGGCAGGCGACCTGCAGCGACACGTACAGCAGCACCACGACGAGCACGGCCGCGAACGTCGCACGCGGCACGTCGCGCGACGGATCGCGCAGCTCGCCGGACGGGATCAGCGCGGTCTCCATGCCCGAGTACGCGAACATCACGAGCACCATCGCGGTGCCGAGCGTGCCCCACGACGGCAGGTCGAACGAGACGGCTTCGCCGAGGTCGATCACGAACAGGCCGACCACGGCCAGCACGAACAGCGGCGTCAGCTTGAGCGTCGCGAGCACGCCGATCGCGCGCGCGCCGAGGCGGACGCCGAACGCGTTGAGCAGCACGAGTGCGGTGTAGACCGCGACGAGGAAGGCCGCGCGTGGTGCGCCGTCAGCGAACATCGGTTCGGCCTTGGCCAGCTGCGAGACCAGCGCCGCGGCGACGCCGCCGCTCGAGGCCACGTTGCAGATCCACATCAGCGCGCCGGCGACGAAACCCGGGAACGGTCCGAACGTCGCGCCGACGTAGGTGTACGGCCCGCCCGTCGCCGCGGTGCGGCTGCCGACCGCGGCGAAGCACATTGCGATCGGCACGATCACGAGCGCGCCGGCGAGGAACGCCAGCGGCGCGGCCGAACCCATGCGCGTGGCGAGCAGGGCCGGCAGCATGAAGATGCCGGCGCCGACGATGACGTTGACGATCGCCGCGGCGAGCGCAGCGCTGCCGACCGCGCGCACGAGCGCGGCCTCGCCCTCGAGTGGTCGGTCGCTGCCGGGAGCCGGCGTGGTCATGGGCACCTCCGTGGCGGATCGGATCGCGTCATCGGTCGTCGCGCCTGGTGGGAGTGAGGCGAGCATCGCATGCACGCGGGGTCGCGGGAATGCGGCGCCGGCGGTCTTCATCTCGACCAGAGCGAAAGCCGCTTCAGCCCGCGTCGCGCTCGCAGGTCCAGACTGGTGCCGTCATCGACCCGAGGAGACCGCCATGGCCATCACCGGCCGCTGCCACTGCGGCGGCGTCACGTTCACCGCCCAGATGCTGCCGCCGATCAGCCTCACCGCGTGCACGTGCTCGTACTGTGCCGCGCGTGGCGCGCTGTACGCCTACCTGGCACCGGACGCGTTCGTGCCCGATGCGAAGACCGACGCCGTCTACCGCTGGAACACGCGCCTCGTCGAGCATCACTTTTGCGCCACCTGTGGCTGCGCGACCTGGAGCGACAGCCCCGCGTTCGCACGCGACGGCGCCTGGGACGGCGTCACGCGCCGCATCGGTCTCAACGCGCGCCTGATCGACGGCTACGATGCGGACAAGGCCATCGTCGAGACGATCGACGGTCGCAACCTGTGGTGATCGGCCCATCCGGATTGGCCGTCCGTCGCGGTTTCTGGCACATTGGCGTGGCTGCGGCGGGGAGCCGCGGCGCGCCGGCGACAGGGGGCCGGTCCAGATGCGTGCAGCCATCGCCATCGTGTCGATCGCTTTCGCGGTGCCGCCCTTCGCGGCGGCCGATACCACGCGCCTGCCGCTGACCGTCGAAGAGCGCACTGCCGCCTGCCTCGAGGTCGAGGACGACGATTCGCCGCGTGCGATCGCGCTCGCCGACAGCGTGCTCGCCGAAGCCGTGCCGCCGCCCGTGCTGCAGGTCGCCGAAGCGCACGGCTGCCGCGGCTGGGCACTGGCCTCGCTCGGTCGCCGCGACGACGCGCGGCGCGACGCCCACGCCCTGCACGAGCTCGCCCTCACGTTGCCGGCCGGTGCGGACCGCGTGCGCCTGCTGCGCCGCGCCGGCGGCATCCTGCACCGCTCGGCGGATCGCGTCGGCGCGGTCGACCTCTACGCCCAGGCGGTCGCCGACGCCGAGGCCCAGGGCCTCGAAGCGCAGCGCATCCCGCTGCTGGTCAACCTCGGCGTGCTGCATTCGGAGTTCGAGGAGCACGAGCGCGCGCGCGTGAACTACGAGCAGGCGCTCGCGCTCATGCAGCGCCTCGGCGATCTGCGCTACGAGGCGCCCGTGCGCTTCAACCTCGCGCTCAACCTCAACGGCCAGGAGCGCTTCGCCGACGCCGTCCCGCACCTGCGTCGCGCGATCGAGCTCATGGAAAGCTCGGGTTTCGGTGGTCCCGCGCAGCTGCTCAAGGCACGCCTCGCGCTGGCCACGGCCCTGCTCGAGACCGGCGACAGGGAGGAATCCACGCGTCTGCTCGCCATGATCCGTGCCGCCGACCGGGCTCAGCTCGATCCGTCCACGGCATCGGAACTCGCACTCGTCGAGGCGGCGCGGCTGTCGCGTGAAGGCAGGGCCGCGCAGGCGCTCGCGATCCTCGACGCGATCGAGACCGACACCTTGCAGGATTTCCAGCAGTGGACCGTGCTCAACCGTCGCGCGACGCTGCTCGAGCGGCTCGGCCGCCATGCCGAGGCGAACGTGCTGTTGCGCCGCGCTGCGACGATGCGCGAGGCTTATCTGCGCCACCAGAACCACGAGCGCCTCGCCGCGCTCGACACCCACCTGCGCGATCGCGAGCAGCGCGCCGAACTCGAGCGCCTGAAGAGCGAGAGCGAGCGGCAGGAGCGCGAGATGCTGGCCAGCGAGCGCCAGCAGATGATCATGGCGAGTGTCGGCGGCGCGCTGATCCTGCTCGCGATCGGCCTGCTGGTCTGGCAGCGGCGCATGAACCGCCGGCTCTACGAAGCCAGCCACACCGATCCGCTGACCGGCCTCTCCAACCCCCGTGCCATGGCGCTCGAGCTTCGCACGCTCGCGCGTGAGGCGAGCGGCACCGCGCTCATGCTCATCGACATCGATCATTTCAAGCGCATCAACGACGAGCACGGCCACGACATCGGCGACGAGGTGCTCGTCGCGTTTGCGCGCCGTTTGCGTGAGCACGCCGGCAAGAAGGCGCTCGTCGCGCGCTGGGGCGGCGAGGAGTTCCTCGTCGTGCTGCCACGCAGTGGTGCGGAGGCCGCCGTGGCCCAAGCGGATGCGCTGCGTGCGGCGCTCGCGCAACCGGTCGGGACGCACGCGGGCGAACTCGTCGCGCACGCCTCGATCGGCATCGCCAACCTGCCGCTGCCCGGCGCGTCGCCGGGCGGGATCGAACCGTGGCACGTGAGCCTGCAGCTCGCCGACCATGCGCTCTACCTCGCCAAGCGCGCGGGGCGCGACGGCTGGGTACGCTACTGGATCGAACGTCCCATACCGGACTGGCCGGCCGAACGCATCGGCCGCGAGCCGGCTCTCGCGCGTTCGCTCGGCCTCATCGAGCCGACCTCGTCACGTCCGTTGCGCGAACCGCTTGCGGCGGTCGGCGCCTGAGTCGAACCCGGGCGCCTCGGAGCCGATCCGATCAGGCGGCCTTCGAAGCGCGCCAGGCGGTCTTGGCGTCGCTGAGCGAGTCGTCCGCACGCAGGAACACGCGGCTCGTCGATTCCGACGCCGAGGTCGCCTCGGCATCGCCGACCAGCACGCAGACGTCGCTGGCACGGCATTGCGCGTCTACGACGGCGCGCAGCGCCGCGAGCGTCTCGGCGGCCGGCGTGCCGTGCAGCACGGCAACGAGCTCGGTGCTGCCGGTCACGCGGTTGATCGAGTCGCCGAGATCGTGGCGCAGCGCGCCGTCGAGGGCGTGCTCGAGCTGCTGCAGCGCGCGTTCGACGCCGCGCTCGCCGAGCGCCTTGACGCGGTCGGCATGGTCCTGCAGCTCGAACACCGCGATGCGGTAACCACCGCCCGCGGCGGGTGCCGGTGCGCTGGGCGCCGCGGGCGATGCCGGCACGGCAGGCGGCGTGGCCGACGACACCTCCACCGTGGCGGCGGACTGGGCCGCTGCGACCCCGGCCTCGAGCGCATGCAGGCGCTGCGCTTCGTGCTCGCGGTGGCGGTTCTCGAACAGGTTCATCGTGATGCGCGCGAGCGCCTGCAGCGCCTCGCGCTGGCCTTCGTGCAGCTCGCGCGGCGAGACGTCGACCACGCACACGGTACCGATCGCGGCGCCCTGCGGCGTCACCAGCGGCATGCCCGCGTAGAAGCGCGCACCGAGCTCGCCGGTCACGGCCGGAAAATCGGCGAAGCGCGGATCGCCGGCGAGATCGGGGATCTCCATGAGCTCGCGCGGGTCGCGGATCGCCTGGTCGCACACCGCGACGTCGCGCGGCGTCTCGGTCGCGTCGAGTCCCAGCCGCGCCTTGAACCACTGGCGGTCACGGTCGATCAGCGAGACCAGCGCGATCGGCGTGTCGCAGATCGCCGCGGCGACGCGCACGACATCGTCGTAGACGCCTTCGGGCAAGCTGTCGACGAGCCGGTAACGGTCGAGCACTCGCTGGCGTTCGGTCTCGTCGAGCGCGGGCGTCGCATCGGCCATGGAGATCTCCTCGTCGGGGCAGGTCCCGGGCCGGAAATCCTAGCAGCCGCGCGCGAAGGTTGCCGCCTTGGTGGTGTCGTCGGTTAAGGGGGCTTAAAGGAGGCGCGCAGACGACGTTCGATAACCCTCATGACGCCACTGGCACAACGCCTCGCAACGGGTGTGACCCGCTCGTGGGTCGGCAACCTCGACGAGGCATCACTCGTGTCGTCGATCCGGAGGAGGCCCACTACTGTCCGGGGAAAGTTCGATCGAAGGCAGGAGAGCGTTGCCGCGTCAGGATTCAGGCGATGAATGCCGGGATGCCGACTCGCTCTCGCGGCAGACGCACGCGGCGCGATCTTTATCCCTTCTCCCTCCGGGAGAAGGTGGCCCGCAGGGCCGGATGAGGGTCCGGGATCGCGACGATGATCGGATCTGGTCTCGATCCCGCACCCTCTCCCCAACCCCTCTCCCGGTGGGAGAGGGGCTCAAGCGCAAGTCCACTGCGGGAAGGGGTCGGACCTGTGAAGTCGCGCAACGCCGAGCGCCGGGAACCACCACGCGACTGCTCCGCTGACGACGCGACGCGGTGTGCGGACTTTCCCGGAACCAGTGGGCTTCCGCCGGGATGACGGTGTCTCGAGTCCCAGGCTTCTACCGCATCGTCGATGCTCGGGAAGGCAGGAAGGCATTCTCCGCGTACAAGTCGCATGCGCGACATTAGGGAACGAGCTTCCCCGGCCGGTTGCGTCGCCTTTAGTGCCGAAATTCGCCGATGATCTCGATCACGCCGACGATCGCATCGTTGAGGGCTTCGAGGTCCTCGGCGGGAATCCACCATTCGGTGTGCTCCGCGCCACCGCCCTGCCGGACCGCGTAGCGACGCATGAAATCGCTGCGTACCCTGAAGCGCGTCACGCAGCCGTAGCCGCTCGCCGGCACGTTCCAGTCGCGCGCGATCTGGGCGGCGTAGGCTTCGTTCGTGACCGGGTAGAAGATCGGTTGGTCCGGCAGTCGTGGTGGCCAGCGACGGAAACCGCTGGCACGCACGAGCTCGATCTCCTCGGGGCCGGTCGGGCGGTACAACGTGGTGGTTTCGGGGTCGGCATCCATGGCATATCGGGAATCGAGGCAGGACAGGCGCCGGGTTCGCCGACGGTATGGGCGCGCATCATCGCAATCCATCGCAGCGGTGACCATGGTCGAGCGTGATGACTGCCCGCGTCCGGTGCGGGCCCGGGCCTCGTGCGCGATACTGCATCGATGACACGTCGACCGCTCGCGTTCGTTCTCCTGCTGACGGCTGGCGTCGCCGCTGCCGCCGAGCCCGCCTCTCCCGCCGCGCGCACGATCGTGCTCGTGCGCCACGGGCATTACACGGCCGATGCGTCGATCGACGAGGCGATCGGACCGGGCCTGTCGCCGATCGGAGTCGCGCAGGCGCATCTCGCCGGCAGCCGCCTCGCCGGCGACGGCACGCGCTTCGATGCGTGGTATGTGAGCCCCATGCAGCGCGCTCGTGATACGGCGGCGGCGATCGGATCGGCGTTGCCGACCGCGGCGTACACGGTCGTCGACGATCTGCACGAGTGCACGCCGCCGACGCGGCGCCGCGAGATCATGAAGGACGGCAAGCCCGAGTCGTTCACGGCCTGCAAGGCCCAGCTCGATCGCGTGTTCGAGGCCTACTTCCGTCCTGCGGCCGGCGCCGAGCGCAGCGAGCTGTTCGTCTGCCACGGCAACGTGATCCGTTACCTCGTCACGCGTGCGCTCGGCGTCGACAGCGAGGCCTGGCTCGAGATGTCGGTCGGGCATGCGAGCGTGACGCGCATCCGCGTCGAGCCCGACGGGCGCTTCAAGGTGCTCGGCGTCGGCGAGGTCGGCCATCTGCCGGCGACGCTGCGCACGGGCGCGAGCGGCGACCCGGAACGCAGCCTCGCGGTGCCCGCGTTGCGCACCGCACCGGCCGCAGCGGCGCCGAAGCCCGCGCCCGCATCGGGATCCTGAGGTTCCGCGCGGGCGTCCCCGTGGCATGCCGGTGATGCGGGCCGTGTCGGCCCCGCCCGGCAAGCAATGCTGCCGGCGCAGACCCCACGTCACGCCGTCGCGGTGTCGACGTCCTCGCGCGTATCCGGCGTGGCATCGGCGCTCGCGGCCTGTTTCTCCTTCTGCTCGGCGAGGAACGCGTGCAGCATCTCGGTCGACAAGCCGTGCAGCACGAGGCGGAAGCCTGCGCGCAGCGTCGACTGCGGCACCAGCGGGTGGCGGTTGTTGACGAGGATCAGGTGGTCGCGCGCGCCCATGAGCGTGGCGACGTAGATGCCGATCGTCTCGTCGAGCTGCAGCGAGTTGGTCGCGCGCCAGAAGTCGCTGTCGGTCAGCAGGAGCTGGTAGATCGGCGTGAACAGCTCGATCGAGCTCTGCAGGTCCAGGAAGTTGCGGCGCTTGTTCGGCATGTCGGCGAGGCGCAGCGGCGGCTCGACGATCATCGAGAAATCCGGATGCGCGACCGGTGCGAGTTCACGGTCGTTCTCGCGCAGCGCCTTGTTGAGGCGGATCACGAAGTTGAACAGGTTCAGGTCGTGGATGAGGAACAGGTCCTCGCACACGTCGTCGATCTTTTCCGGCTTGAGCGGATTGGTCGCGACCGGCACCGGCGAGTTGCGCGCGATGAACTCGAGTGCCTGCGAGCCGAGGTGGAAGTGGCGCAGGATCAGCCAGTTCGCCTCGGGGCGGATGAAGTTGGCCATGCCCCAGGCGAGCAGGCGATGCAGGGCGCGCGAGAACGCGACCTTCGGCATGAACAGCTTGACCACCTGGAACAGCACGATCAGCGTGCGCGCGAATGGCCGCACGAACGGCAGCACGAACTGGCGCGAGCGCGAACTCGAATCCGACAGCCACGCGCGCTTGACCTCCTCGGCGATCGGCGTGCTCTGGTCGAGGTACATCGCGAGCCACGGATCGGGATCGCGCGGGTCGTAGTCGCGGGCGAGGAAATCCGGCGTGTGCTTCATGGCGTCGTCACGTGGTAGAACTGCATGAGGTAGAGGTCGGCGACGCGGCGCGCGGTGTCGACGATCGCCTGCGCGCCGTGGCCGTCGGCATCATGCGCGAGCACGATCTCGACCGCGCTGAGCCAGCGTGCGAGGTGATGCTCGTCGTTCGCGCCATGGTAGTCGAGGAAACGGAACGCGTCGGCGGGCAGGTCGAGGCTCGCCTTCATGAGCGGCAGCAGTGCCGGGATGATGCGCTGGCCGGTGCCTTCGATGATGTAGATCGCACCGAGCAGGCCGAGCGGATTCGGCGTCGCCGCGAGCGCGTGCAGGTAACTGTTGAGTGCTTCGCCACCCGGATTGCGGCGCAGCGCATCGATGTCGTCGATCGTGCCGCCGGCCTTGCGGTAGTCGTCGAACAGGATCATGAAATCGTCCTGCTCGTCGCCGGCGTGCGTCTCGATGAGCGCGGACAGCGCCTCGTACGGTGCGCGCACCGAGGCTGCACCTTCGCGCATCCACTTGCTGCCCTCGCGCACCTGCGGGATCCAGTGCTGCATCCACTGCACGTAGTCGGGCGTCGTGAAGCGGCGGTCGCGCAGGCGCCGCACGACCGGCGTGCGCCACACGCGCGAGCGGTAGCCGTGCCAGATCGTCGCGAGTTCGCCGAGCACGTGGCGCAGCGCGGCCGGCGCATCGGCGGGATCGTGCGGTGGTGCAACGGTGCCGTCGTCGCTGCTCGACGCGACAGGCACGGATCGCGAAGTCGACTCGACGGGCGCATCGGCCGCCTCGACCTCGATCAGCACGAACGCCACCGTGAATCGTCCCGACTCGGGGATGAAACACAGGATGCGCTGGCCCGGCACGAGCGTGTGCGTGCGCACGAACTCGTCGAGCATGATGAAGATCGACGCCGCGCCCGTGTTGCCGCGCGTGACGAGGTTGCTGTACCAGCGCTCGCGCGGGATCGCGAGGCCGGCCTTGCTCATGAGCTCGTCGACGACCGGCGCGAACCGCTCCGACGAGTAGTGGCACAGGAAGTGGTCGATCGAGGCCGGCTCGATCCAGCCGTCGTGGGCGAGGCGCGCGTACTCGTGCACGCCGACGTCGAACAGGTGCGGCAGCAGGCGGATGTCCTGGCGCAGGAACAGCGCGCCGTCGGCTTCGGCGTCCTGCCACGACGCATAGTCCAGATGCGACCGCGAGCGGTCGTGCGTGAGGCCGAGCTGCATGCACACCGGGTAATCGCCCGAGAACGAGCGCTGGTGCATCCAGCGCAGGCGCAGGCGCACGCCGTCGCGCGCGGCCGGCGTGTTCGACAGCAGCAGCGCACCGGCACCGTCGGAGAGCATCCAGCGCAGGAAGTGCGCGTCGAAATCGGCGTCGTAATCCTTGGCGGCGTAGCGCGAGCGCTTGAACAGGCGCGACGGCATCTCGGCCGCGGCGACCAGCGCGCGCGGCGTGCCGAGCTCGACCGCCTGCGCGGCGGCCTTCCATGCGCCGACGCCCGAGGCGCAGATGCCGTGGCTCGACAGCGTCTCCATCGGCGGCGCGCCGAGTTCGCCTTGCAACATGCTCGCGAAGCCGGGCATCAGTGCATCGCCACCCGAGGTGCCCGCGGCGAGCAGGTCGATCGCGTCGAGGCGCGTGCGCGCGGCCTCGAGGCAGTCGTGCACGGCGCGCGCGGCCATCGCCGCGTTCGAGAACAGCGTGGTGCCTTCGGCATCGACGGCGTAGTGGCGCGTGCGGATGCCGTTCTCGCCGAGGATGCGCTTCTTGATGCGCGACGAGACGCGGTTGAGCGGTGCGATGTAGGCATCCATCGCGTCGTTGTCGATCGGCTCGCCGGGCAGGAAGCGGCCGGTCGCGGCGAGGTACACGTGGTCGAATCGGGTCGGCATGCTCACCTTGAAGTGTCGGGAACGGGAATCGCGCCCGCGGGATCGGGCGCAGCGGGCGCGATGGGCATCAGCGGCCGCGAACGGAAGCGCGCGACGAACGTGCCGAGCACGAACACGCGCCATGCATAACGGAAGAAACCGGCTTCGAGCAGGCGCGCGTCGAGGCGCGGTGCGAGTGCACGGTGCAGGGCAGGGAGCGTGCTCCAGTGCGCGCGGGCGTGCTCGTGGTGCGCCGTGTGCAGGCCGATGTTGAACAGCAGCGGATTGACGATCCCGCCGAAGTTGCGCGCGTAGTCGACGCGCGAGAGGCCGTCCGCGTGCGCATGCTGCAGGTAGTTCGCGCCGAGCAGCCAGTGCAGGCCGAACAGCTGCGGTCCGATCACGAACACGAAGGCCTTGAACGGATCAAGGGCGACCAGCGCGACCCACAAGCCGAGCCACAGCGCGTATTGCGCGACGCAGGCGCGGAACAGCGCCGGCGAACGCGTGCGCAGGCGGATCAGCCAACCAAGAATCGACGGGTACAGCGCGACCACGGCCTGCGGCGGATGCAGCAGCCAGCCGGTCAGGTCGTTGTGGTCGCCGCCGAAGCGGTAGGTGCGCGCGAGGTCGTGCTCGCCGTGGCGGTGGCGATGGTGGTTGGCGACGTGCGCGGGGATGAACACGCAGGTCGGATGGCCTTGCAGCAGCGTGATCGCGAGATCGGTCGCGCGGTTCGCGCGGCGCCCGTGCCAGAGCGGCAGGTGGGCGTGGTTGTGATGGACCACGCCCACGCCCACCATGAGGAACAGCAGCAGCGCGTAGGCCGGCAGCGAGAGGCCCGCCTGCCATTGCCAGGCCATCAGTGCTGGCGCCGCGGTGAGGTAGGCGAGGCTCTGCAGGTCGCGCACGTGGCGCAGGCGCGGCATCACGCGCGGTATCCCCACTTGACGTCGCACGCCTGGACCTCAGGCATCACGTCGTCCCGCGCGGGCGAGGCGCGCATCGGCCGCGTCGAGCGGCAGCGCGGTGCCGAACATGCGATCGAACGTGCCGATCAGGAAACCGTAGTTGCCGTGGTAGCAGGCGTGGTGCAGGTGATGGCGGCGGCTCGCGCCACGCCAGCCGCGCGCCGGCGCCTCACGCGAGAACTCGTAGTTCGCATGGCCGAGGTTGTTGAGCACGATGCTCATGAGCGGCAGCGACAGCAGCGCGGCGAAGCTGAAATCGTGCAGCATCATCGGGATCAGCGGCACGCTGCCGAGCAGGATCGCCTCGACCGGATGGAAGCTGTAGGTCGAGAACGGCGTGGCCACGTGCGAACGGTGGTGCGGTGCGTGGAAGCGTCGCAGGCGCGACGTGTGCAGCAGGCGGTGGTTCGCGTAGAAGTGGGCCTCGTTCCAGACGAACAGCACGACGACCTCGATCGCGACGCGCAACCATGCGGGATCGGGCGTGAGCGTCGCCCAGCCCAGCTGCAGCAGCCCCCACGGGAACACGAGGCCGGCGCCGAAGATCAGGATCGACACGGCCGACGCGCCGATCTCGCGGCGCAGCTGGCCGGGTTCGAGTGCGCGCGTGTCGATGCGGCGGCCGTAGCGCAGACGCGGCATGACGACCTGCGTGAGCGTCCACGTCACGAGTCCGGTCACGCCGTACAGCAGCGCGAAGAACACGATGCCGACACCCATGACCTGCAGCACGCCGAGCGCGGCGAACGCCTCGCCGAGTGACGTCACGCGATCGCCTCGACGGCCTCGCTGTCGAGCTGGCGCGCGGCCTTGCGCGGACGTTGCGTGCGGATGATCGCCGGCGTCGCGGTGTCGACGCGCGCGGTGAGGAAATCGATGAACACGCGCAGCTTGGTCGGCAGCTGCTGGCGCGTCGGGAAATACAGGAAGAAGCCCGGGAACGGATCGGACCACTCCTCGAGCACGGGCACGAGCTCGCCGCGTGCGACCTCGTCGCGCACGGCCTCGGCGAACACCTGCGCGAAACCCAGCCCGGCCCTGGCCATCGCGACGAGCTGGCGGCCGTCGTTGGTGATGAGCGGGCTCTCGAGCTCGATGTCGAACTCGTGGCCGTCGCGCGAGAACTCCCAGCGGTAGACGTTGCCGCTGTGCATGAAGCGCTTGCCGAGCGTCGCGTGCGCGTGCAGGTCCTGCGGCGTGGCCGGGATGCCGCGACGCTCGATGTAGTCCGGGCTCGCGACGACCTGCATGCGCTGCATGCCGCTGACGCGCACTGCGGTGACGTCCTGGGCGAGGCATTCGCCGAGGCGGATACCGGCGTCGAAACCGCCCGCGACGAGATCGGCGAGGCCGTCGTCGAGGAACAGCTCGATGCGCAGGTCCGGGTACATCGCGTGGAACTCGGCGAGCACGGGCGCGATGATGAGGTCGTTCGCGGTGCGCCCCACGTTGATGCGCAGCAGGCCGGTCGGCTTGCCGCGCAGCGCGTCGACGACGCCGAACGCACCGTCGATCTGTTCAAGAGCGGGCACGACCTCGGCGAGGAAGCGCGCACCGACCTCGGTGAGGCCGACGCGTCGCGTCGTGCGCTGCAGGAGACGCACGCCCATGCGCTGCTCGAGGCCGCGGATCGTCTGCGACAGCGCCGACGCGCTGACGCCGAGCTCGCGTGCCGCCTGGGTGAAGCTGCCGTGATGGGCCACGCGCGAGAACACGACGATCGCCGGCAGTTCGCTCGTTCTCATTGGTTAGCTCACCTTCAAGACCTGATGCGATCTTGCGGGTTTTTCGCGAATGCCGCAATGCGGAAGATGGACGGGTGGCTGCCGCAAGGTGCGTCGAAAGACGCTGGATCCCGGCCTGCGCCGGGATGACCATGCTTCATGGTGGGACGTCGCATGCCTGGGAGCGCTGGAATGCCGATAGAGCGACACACGTGTCCAGAACGGGCGTCGAGCTGATAGACCAGCGCACTCCTTCGGAATGCCTCTTTGTTCAAGAATCGCGAATGCTGATAGGCGCCTCGGGTAACACTCCCGATGAATCATCCCGGCGAAGGCCGGGATCCAGTGCCTTTCCGAGTAGCGTGATGCACACACGTCATCGCGCACCGGCATCGGCATCATCTTCCAGACTCCGCGCGTTGAGACCGAAATCCCCAACAAGAGGAAACCCCCATGCAGATGCGACAGCTCGGCCGCGACGGCCCCCGTGTTTCGGCGATCGGCCTCGGCTGCATGGGCATGAGCGAGTTCTACGGACCGCGCGACGATGTCGAATCGATCGCGACGATCCACCATGCGCTCGATCAGGGACTGAACTTCCTCGACACGGCCGACATGTACGGTCCGCACACCAACGAGGAGCTCGTCGGCCGTGCGATCGCGGGGCGGCGCGACGAGGTCGTGCTCGCGACGAAGTTCGGCTTCGTGCGCGATCCCGGCGATCCCGGTCGGCGCGTCATCGATGGCCGTCCCGCGCGCGTGCGCGAGGCCTGCGAAGCGAGCCTGCGCCGGCTCGGCGTCGAGACGATCGATCTCTACTACCTGCATCGTGTCGATGCGAACGTGCCGATCGAGGACACGGTGGGTGCGATGGCCGAGCTCGTGCGCGAGGGCAAGGTGCGCTGGATCGGATTGTCCGAAGTCGGCCCCGAGACGCTCGCGCGTGCGCACGCCGTGCATCCGTTGAGCGCGCTGCAGAGCGAGTACTCGCTGTGGACGCGCGATCCCGAGGACGGCGTGCTCGCCGCGTGCCGCGAGCTCGGCATCGGTTTCGTCGCCTACAGCCCGCTCGGCCGCGGCTTCCTGAGCGGCGAGATCCGCCGCGTCGAGGATTTCGCCGAGGACGACTACCGTCGCCACCATCCGCGTTTCATGGGCGAGAACTTCACGCGCAACCTCGCGCTCGCCGATCGCGTGCGCGAGCTCGCTTCCGCGCGCGGCGTCACCGCGGCACAGCTCGCGCTCGCATGGGTGCTCGCACAGGGCGACGACATCGTGCCGATCCCGGGCACGCGCCGGCGCGCACGCCTCGACGAGAACCTCGCCGCGACGACGTTGCGCCTCGATGCGTCGGAACAGCAGGCCCTCGCGGCGGTGTTCGCAGGGGGTGCGGCGGGTGAGCGCTACCCGCCCGGCATGTCGAAGCTGCTAGCGCGCTGAAAAATGTAGTAATACCAGTGACTTCCGGCGCATGGACGCGCCGGATCGCCTCGTTACGATAGGTCGCCCAGCGGAATTCCGTCCGGAGGTGCTTGCAGCCCACCGGACTGCCCGGCTAATATTGAACCGGTCAGTATTGAATTATGGAACCCGCATGCCTTCCGCATTCGCCGGGCGCACGGATCGTGCGCGTGCCCAAGCTCCCCATTCCCCGTCGTGGCCGCAGGCCTCGCGCCTCGGCATGGGCATCCTCCTCGCGCTGGCCCTCGCGGGTTGTGCGGCAGGTCCCGATTTCCGCGAGCCGGCCGTGTCGGCCGACGCCGGATACCGCGTCGACGCGCTGCCTGCCGCGACGGTCAAGGCCGACGGCGTGCCGACCGGCGACGCGCAGCGTTTCCTCGAATCGGCCTCGGTGCCGGCGCAGTGGTGGACGACGTTCGGCAATGCCGAGCTGACGCGCCGCGTCGAGCAGGCGCTCGCGAACAGCCCGACGATCGCCTCGGCCCAGGCCGCGCTGCGCCAGGCGCAGGAAGGCGTCAACGCGGCACGCGGTTCGCTGTTCCCGTCGATCGACGCGAACGCGGGTGCGACGCGCCAGAACGGCCTCGCCGCCGGCAGCGCGGGCGCATCGCCGTTCACGGTCTACAACGCCGGCGTCGGCGTGAGCTACACGCTCGACCTTTTCGGCGGCGTGCGCCGCGGTGTCGAGGCGCAGTTGGCACTCGCCGACCTGCAGCTTTATCAGCTCGAAGGCACCTACCTCGCGCTGGCCGCCAACGTGACCACGACGAGCTTCCTCGAGGCCTCGCTGCGCGAGCAGATCCGCGCGACCGAAGAGATCGTCGGCGTCTACCAGGAGCAGCTCGACCTCATCAACCGCCAGTACGAGAGCGGCGCCAAGTCGCAGGGCGACGTGCTGATCGGCGAGAGCCAGGTCGCCACGGCGCGCGCGCAGCTGCCGGCGCTGCAGAAGGCGCTCGCGCAGACGCAGACGCAGCTCGCGGTCTACCTCGGCCGTTTCCCGTCGCAGGGTGAACTCGCCGCGCTCGATCTCGAATCGATCGCGCTGCCGACCGACATCCCGGTCAGCCTGCCGTCGACGCTGGTACGCGAGCGTCCGGACATCCGCGCCGCCGAGGCCCAGCTGCATCAGGCCACGGCGCAGGTCGGCATCGCCACCGCGAACCTGTTCCCGACGATCACGCTGAGCGGCAACTACGGTTCGCAGGCACTCAGCGGCGGCGACCTGTTCGGCAGCGGCACCGAGGCGTGGAGCCTCGGCCTCAACCTGCTGCAGCCGATCTTCCGCGGCGGCACGCTGCGTGCGCAGAAGCGCGCGTCGGAAGCCGGCCTCGACAAGGCCTCGGCCGACTACCGCAACACGGTGCTGACGGCGTTCCAGAACGTCGCCGACAGCCTGCGTGCACTCGAGCTCGATGCGCAGAGCCTCGCCTCGCAGGCGAAGGCCGAGCAGGCGACCGCGCAGAGCCTCGAGCTCGTGCGCAAGCAGTACGCCGATGGCTCGGTGGCCTACCTGCAGGTGCTCGACGCGACGCGGCTCTACCAGCAGGCGCGCCTGTCGGTGATCGAGGCGCGCGCGACGCGCCTGAGCGACACGGCGGCGCTGTACGCGGCGCTCGGCGGCGGGTTGCGCGACAACCCGGTGCCGACCGGCCAGGTCGAGGCGGCGTCCGCGCCGTAACGTTCATCACGAGAGACGCATCGTCGTGACGCACGCACGTGGTCACGGCGGTCCGAAGAACAGCAAGGCAGGCCCTTCATCGAAGATGGACCTGCGAACACCCTCAGCGATGCGCCGTGACGGCGCATCGCACCCGATCCAGAACCTTCGAGAGGAATGCGCATGACCACGCGCAGCACACGCAAGCCCAGCACCACCAAGCGCATGATCATCATGATCCTGATCGTCGGCATCCTGCTGTTCGTCCTGATCGGCTGGAACGTCATGGGCAACATCATGATGCAGCAGGCCGCGCAGAACATGCCGGTACCGCCGCAGACGGTGTCCTCGACGAAGGCCGGCATGCAGCCCTGGCAGCCCGAGCAGGGCAGCGTCGGCTCGCTGCGCGCGGTGCGCGGCGCCGATCTCGCGTTCGACGTTGGCGGCATCGTCACCAAGGTCAACGTGAAGTCCGGCGAGGTGGTCAAGGAAGGCCAGCTGCTCGTCGAGCTCAACGCCGAGGACATCGTCGCCCAGCAGCGCCAGCTCGAAGCCAACACGGCCCTGCTCAAGACCGAGCTGGACCGCGCCAAGCAGCAGCTCGCCTACAAGGGCATCAGCCAGGCCGAGTACGACAGCGCCGCCGCCAACCTCAAGGCCGCGCAGGCCGGTGTGGCGCAGCAGCAGGCCCTCGTCGGCAAGCGTCAGCTGCGTGCGCCGTTCAGTGGCCGTGCCGGCATCGTCACGCTGACGCCGGGTACCTACCTCAACGCCGGCACCGCGGTGGTCACCGTGCAGCAGCTCGATCCCGTGTTCGTCGACTTCACGGTGCCGCAGCGCAACCTCGGCGAACTCCAGGTCGGCCAGAAGCTCATGCTCACGCTCGATGCGTTCCCGGACCGCACGTTCGAGGGCCAGGTCAGCGCGATCAGCCCGAAGCTCGAGACGGCGACGCGCAACGCGCAGGTCGAGGCGAGCGTGCCGAACCCCGATGAAGCACTCAAGCCCGGCATGTTCGCCAACGTCGCCGTGCAGGTCGGCAGCGAGGAGAGCTTCCTCACGCTGCCGCAGACGGCGGTCACGTTCAATCCCTACGGCGAGACCGTGTTCCTCGTGAAGGCGTCGGACAAGAAGAACGACAACGGCGAAGCGGAGAAGCCGACCGCGCAGTCCGTGTTCGTCACGACGGGTTCGCGCCGCGGCGACCAGATCGCGATCCTGAGCGGCATCAAGGAAGGCGACGAGGTCGTGACCAGCGGCCAGCTCAAGCTCAAGAACGGCACGCCGCTCATCATCGACAACAGCAAGCAGCCGGCCAACGAAGCGAAGCCGACGCCGCAGGAACAATGATCGTGATCCATCCCTTGGCCATCCAGGCGCGACCCCTGCGGTCGCCGCCGGCCGGCGCACGGCGCCGGGCCATCATCGCGAACGAAGCGAGACGCCATGAAATTCACTGATTCCTTCATCAACAAACCGGTCTGGGCGATCGTCGTCAGCCTCATGATCCTGGTGCTCGGACTGCGCTCGGTGGTCGACATGACCGTGCGCCAGTTCCCGAAGACCGAGAACGCGCTGGTCACCGTGACCACCGCGTACTACGGCGCCGACGCGGACACCGTCGCGGGCTTCATCACGCAGCCGCTCGAGTCGGCGATCGCACAGGCGCAGGGCATCGACTACCTGTCGTCGTCGAGCCTCACCGGCGTGTCGACGATCACCGCGACGCTGCAGCTCAACTACGACTCCAACCGCGCGCTGACCGAGATCCAGACCCAGATCAGCTCGGTCACGAACCAGCTGCCGCCGCAGGCCCAGCAGCCGGTCATCACGGTGCAGGTCGGCGAGACGACGGCTTCGATGTACCTCGGCTTCTACAGCGAGACGCTGCCGACCAACAACATCACCGACTACCTGCTGCGCGTGGTCAAGCCGCAGCTCGACGCGGTGGACGGCGTGCAGACCGCCGAGATCCTCGGCGCGCGCCGCTTCGCGCTGCGTGCGTGGATGGACCCGGTGCGCATGGCCGCGCAGAACGTCACGGCGTCGGACGTCTCGGCCGCGCTCGCGGCGAACAACTACCTCGCCGCGGTCGGCGCGACCAAGGGCGACGCGGTCACGGTCGCGCTGACGGCCGGCACCGACCTGCACTCGGTCGACGAGTTCCGCAAGCTCGCGGTGCGCAGCCAGGACGGCACGATCGTGCGCCTCGAGGACGTCGCCAACGTCGTGCTCGGTGCCGAGGACTACGACACCTTCGTCGCGTTCGACGGCAAGCAGTCGGTGTTCATCGGCGTCAAGACCTCGCCCGATGCCAACGTGCTCGACGTCGCCGAGCGCGTGCGCAACGCGTTTCCCGAGATCCAGGCGCAGCTGCCGACCGGCCTCACCGCGAACATCGCCTACGACTCGACCGACTTCATCAACACCTCGATCGAGGAAGTGATCAAGACGCTGGTCGAGGCGCTGCTCATCGTGACGGTCGTGATCTTCCTGTTCATGGGCAGCTTCCGCGCCGTGATGATCCCGGTCATCGCGATGCCGCTGTCGCTGATCGGCGCGTTCTTCATCATGTTGATGCTCGGCTACACGATCAACCTGATCACGCTGCTCGCGCTCGTGCTCGCGATCGGCCTCGTCGTCGACGACGCGATCATCGTCGTCGAGAACGTCGATCGCCACATCAAGGAAGACGGCAAGAGCCCGCTCGAGGCCTCGCTTATCGCCGCGCGCGAGCTGACCGGACCGATCATCGCGATGACGATCGTGCTCGTCGCCGTGTTCGTGCCGATCGGTTTCCAGGGCGGCCTCACCGGTGCGCTGTTCACCGAGTTCGCGTTCACGCTCGCCGGCGCCGTGACGGTCTCGGCTGTCATCGCACTGACGCTGAGCCCGATGCTGTCCTCGCGCTTCCTCAAGGCCGAGCACGGCGGCAACCGCTTCGTGAACTTCATCGACCGCCGCTTCGACGCGCTGCACTCGAGCTACGAGCGCCGCCTGCACGGCACGCTCGATACGTGGATCGTGCCGGTCGTGATGGGCGTGCTGCTGCTGTTCGGCACCATCTACCTGTTCACGGCCTCGAAGTCCGAGCTCGCGCCGCAGGAAGACCAGGGCTTCGTCGCGGGCATCGCGACCGGTGCGCCGAATGCCTCGCCGACCCAGGTCAGCGAGTACATGAAGGAGATGCAGGCCGTCGCCAAGACCGTGCCGGAGGTCAAGCAGACCTTCCAGCTCAGCGGCATCGCGGGCCCGAACTCGGTGCTGACCGGCGTCATGCTCAAGGATTGGGGCGACCGCGACCGCAACGCCAACGAGATCCAGAACGACTTCCAGGCCAAGTGGGGCGCGATGGCCGGCACCAACGCGTTCGCGTTCCAGTTCCCGTCGCTGCCCGGTGCGCAGGGTCAGCCCGTGGAAGTGGTGCTGTCGACGACCGAGCCGTTCGAGAACCTCTACACGGTCGCGCAGAGCGTGCTCGAGAAGCTGCAGAAGAGCGGCAAGTTCTGGTTCGTCGACATGAACCTCAAGATCGACAAGCCGCAGAGCACCGTGGAAGTCGACCGCGACATGATCTCGGCGCTCGGCCTGACCCAGCAGGATGTCGGCTCCGCGCTCGGCGCGGCGCTCGGTGGCGGCTACGTCAACTACTTCTCGATCGCGGGCCGCTCCTACCGTGTGATCCCGCAGGTGCTGCAGAAGGATCGCCTCAACCCGGACCAGGTGCTGGACTACTACATCCGCGCCGGTGACGGCTCGGTGATCCCGGCATCCACGGTGGCCTCGATCAAGAACTCGGTCGTGCCGCAGTCGCTGACGCGATTCCAGCAGCTCAACGCGGTGACGTTCCAGGGCGTGCCGAGCGTGACCCAGGGCGACGGCATCGCGGAGGTCGTCAACGCGATCAAGGAGATCGCACCGGCCGGCTACACGATCGACTACTCGGGCCAGGCTCGCCAGTTCATCAACGAATCGGGCGGCTTCGCGCTGACGCTGCTGTTCGCGGTGATCATCGTCTACCTCGCGCTCGCGGCGCAGTTCAACAGTCTGCGCGACCCGATCGTGATCCTCGTGTCGGTGCCGATGGCGCTGTTCGGCGCGATGATCTTCATCAACCTGATCCCGGGTTTCGTCGGCATGGGGGCGATCTCCACGCGCTGGGCGACCTCGCTCAACATCTACACGCAGGTCGGCCTGGTCACGCTGATGGGCCTGATCTCCAAGCACGGCATCCTGATCGTGGAGTTCGCCAATGAGCTGCAGCGCGCTGGCAAGACCAAGCGCGAGGCGATCGAGCAGGCGTCGGCCACGCGACTGCGCCCGATCCTCATGACCACCGCGGCGATGGTGCTCGGCGTGCTGCCGCTGGTCATCGCGAGCGGCGCCGGTGCGGCGGGCCGCTTCAACATGGGCCTCGTCATCACCACGGGCCTCACGATCGGCACGATCTTCACGCTGTTCGTGGTGCCGGCGTTCTACATGCTGCTCGCCGAGGATCATCACGGCGAAGCCGCCAAGCGGATCGAGAACGGAGACGAAGGCACGGGCCACCACGCCCACGCCTGATCCACCGATCGGCTGCGCCGCCTCGCGCGGCGCAGCCGATACACTGCGCGCATGACCACCGCACACGATTCACCGCTGGGCCGCACCGTCGCGGCCAGCGCCGACTACGATCCCGGCCTGCTGTTCCCGATCCCGCGCGCGGCCAAGCGCGCCGAACTCGGCCTCGGCGACACGGTGCCGTTCCACGGTGTCGACCTCTGGAACGCCTACGAGCTCTCCTGGCTCGATCCACGCGGCAAGCCACGCGTCGCGCTCGGCACGTTCCGCGTTCCGGCCGACTCGCCGAACCTGATCGAGTCGAAGTCGCTCAAGCTCTACCTCAACAGCCTCAACCAGGCACGCCTCGCCGATCTCGACGAGGCTGCCTTGCGCATCGCACGCGACCTCTCGCACGCCGCCGGCGCGACGGTCGAGGTGTCGCTCGCGCCACCGTCGGCATTCGATGGCGAGAAGCTCGAAAGCCCGATCGGCGAGTCGATCGACGAGCTGCCCGTCACGATCGACCGTTACGGCGAACCCGATGCCGCCCTGCTGCGCGCCGATCCCGGCGACGTCGTCACCGAGACGCTCGTCTCCGACCTGCTCAAATCGAACTGCCCCGTCACCGGCCAGCCGGACTGGGCCAGCATCGCGATCGCGTACCGTGGTCCGCGCCTCGATCGCGAAGCGCTGCTGGGCTACCTCGTCGCGTTCCGCACGCACGACGATTTCCACGAGCAGTGCGTCGAACGCGTGTTCTGCGACCTGCTGCGCGCGTGTGCGCCGCAATCGCTCACCGTGCACGCGCGCTACACGCGCCGCGGCGGCCTCGACATCAATCCGTGGCGCAGCACCGAGTCCGGCCTCGCGCCGTCCAACCTGCGCGCGCCGCGCCAATGAGCGCCCGGGCGTCGGGGCGGTGAACTCGCGGTAACGCTTGTTTGCACCGTCATCGGCTGACAACGGCTTCTTAACCTGAACACGGTGTACCTTGGCGGTCCCTTCGCCACGCGACGGTGCACCCATGGCCTCCGATCCGAGCAAGCCGGATTTCTCGAACGTGAAGAGCGGGTCGTCGTCGACCGCCCCCGATGCCCCCGCCAAGCCCGATTTCAGCAACGTGAAGAGCGGTGTCGAGTCGACCGCTCCCCTGGCGGGTGAGACCTACACCGTCGCCAAGGGCGACAACCTCTCGAAGATCGCCAAGAAGTTCTACGGCAACGCCAACCAGTGGCGCGCGATCTTCGAGGCCAACACCGACCAGCTCGACAACCCGGACCTCATCAAGCCCGGGCAAGTCCTCAAGATCCCCGCCGCCAAGTCCTGACCGGAGACCCGCCATGACGTCGATCCGCCTGCCGTCCCTGTTGCTCGCCACAGCCGTCGCCTTCACGCTCGCCGCGTGCGGCAAGAAGGAAGAGCCCGCACCCGTCGTCGCACCGGCCCCCGCGCCCGCGCCGGCACCTGTGCAGACGCCGCCACCGCCGCCCGAGCCCGTCGGCGTCACGTTCGCCTCGGTCACCGTCGGCAACGCGATCGACGAAGCGACCAAGACCGTCACGCTCGCCGATGGCGTGCTCAAGGCCAAGGACACGATCTACGCCGCCGTCGCCACGAACGGCGCATCCCCGAACGCGACCATCGCCGCGCGCTGGACCTTCAACGACGGCCAGCTCGTCGACGAGAGCAGCCAGTCGATCGCCCCGACCGGCCCCGCCGTCACGACCTTCCACATCGCCAAGCCCGACGGCTTCCCGACCGGCAAGTACAAGGTCGACATCACCCTCGACGGCCAGCCCGTGGGGAGTCAGGATTTCGAGGTGCAGTAAGGCATCCCGACCTCGCGTGCATGTCGAAAGGCGCGGAGCGATCCGCGCCTTTCTTCATTTCGTTCCAAAGCCGTCGTCGTAGTGATCGGAGTGACGTGTCAGGTGGTGATTGGCGAGCTGTCTGCTCGGCGGCAAACTTCCAACGTTGGAAGCTCGGGAAGTAAGCCGATTTCTGAGCTGCCTGCGCGGCAGCGAACCCGGACGTCGCGAGCATCTACGCGCAGGGCATTTTCTGAGCTGCCTGCGCGGCAGCGAAAACGTCCGCGCTGATCGATGTCGACGGGCCCGTTTTCTGAGCTGCCTGCGCGGCAGCGAACGACTACGTGCGCGAGACGTACTGGCCGATCAATTTCTGAGCTGCCTGCGCGGCAGCGAACGAGAGGTGGCAGGACGGTCGAGTTCTCTACGCTTTCTGAGCTGCCTGCGCGGCAGCGAACACGATCACGCTGTCGGTTCGGGGATCCGTCGCATTTCTGAGCTGCCTGCGCGGCAGCGAACCCGACCCGCAGCAGTGCGAGGGCAACGGTGACTTTCTGAGCTGCCTGCGCGGCAGCGAACTCGAAGAAGGCGATGAGTCGTCCGAGCTCTACTTTCTGAGCTGCCTGCGCGGCAGCGAACGCGGTGGATCCGGCGGCGCCGGTGGCGGTGGATTTCTGAGCTGCCTGCGCGGCAGCGAACTGATGACGCCGATGCGCGCCGCGTGCCATTCTTTTCTGAGCTGCCTGCGCGGCAGCGAACACGCAGCCATGCAGCGCGGCATCGAGTTGGAATTTCTGAGCTGCCTGCGCGGCAGCGAACGTTGAGCGCGTACGTCGTGCCGCCCGCGGCGTTTTTCTGAGCTGCCTGCGCGGCAGCGAACGTCCTCCGGGCGGCGGTGACGGCGGTGGCGACTTTCTGAGCTGCCTGCGCGGCAGCGAACCTCGGGCATGGCGCCGATCACGCCGTCGACCATTTCTGAGCTGCCTGCGCGGCAGCGAACGTCGAGAAGCCGCCCATCTGCGTCTCGATGATTTTCTGAGCTGCCTGCGCGGCAGCGAACCTGATCGGCGACCTGATCCGCGCTGACCGCCCTTTCTGAGCTGCCTGCGCGGCAGCGAACGAAAGTCTACGGGCTCGCGGATGCCCGTGGGATTTCTGAGCTGCCTGCGCGGCAGCGAACATCAACGACCTCGGCGGCCGTGGAGCCGTCAATTTCTGAGCTGCCTGCGCGGCAGCGAACGCGCCAGCGCAGCGTGATTGCGCGGCGTTCGTTTTCTGAGCTGCCTGCGCGGCAGCGAACGAGGCACCGCGCGAGCGCGCCGACGTGATGACTTTCTGAGCTGCCTGCGCGGCAGCGAACGATCGGCCGGTGTACCTGGCGTTCGTCGACGATTTCTGAGCTGCCTGCGCGGCAGCGAACGCGGGGCTGTCCATCTACTCGCCCAGGCATTGTTTCTGAGCTGCCTGCGCGGCAGCGAACGACCGCCCAGGCTGTGGAGCGGCACGCGTCGTTTTCTGAGCTGCCTGCGCGGCAGCGAACGACGTGCAGGAGTTCATCGCACTGCGACAGCATTTCTGAGCTGCCTGCGCGGCAGCGAACCGAGCAGCATCTCGACGAACTGGATGACGTAATTTCTGAGCTGCCTGCGCGGCAGCGAACGACGGCATCCACCTGACCGATATCGGCCAGTGTTTCTGAGCTGCCTGCGCGGCAGCGAACATTGAAGATGGTGAAATCGGAACCTACGTTGTATTTCTGAGCTGCCTGCGCGGCAGCGAACCAGTTCCGGGGTCGGAAGGCGCGAACACGATTTTCTGAGCTGCCTGCGCGGCAGCGAACCTGATCGTGATGCAGGCGCAGCGATGGGGTATTTTCTGAGCTGCCTGCGCGGCAGCGAACCCGGCCTTCATGCGCTCGGGAGGGATGATCCATTTCTGAGCTGCCTGCGCGGCAGCGAACATCATCGCGCGCTACAACGCCGAGATCCAGATTTTCTGAGCTGCCTGCGCGGCAGCGAACGCGGTAGAGCTCGTGCGGCTTGAGCATGCGCATTTCTGAGCTGCCTGCGCGGCAGCGAACAGGACGCGAATCTGATTCAGCAGCGGCTCCACTTTCTGAGCTGCCTGCGCGGCAGCGAACATGGCAACTGCCAGGGCCAGGTCACGTGCCCATTTCTGAGCTGCCTGCGCGGCAGCGAACCGTCGGGATGTGCGCGAATCCGTTGCCGTAGATTTCTGAGCTGCCTGCGCGGCAGCGAACGCGAAAGTTCTGCGGCATCACGCCGACGAGTGCTTTCTGAGCTGCCTGCGCGGCAGCGAACACGGACTGCGGTGTGTGCTCGCATTGTGCTGTTTTCTGAGCTGCCTGCGCGGCAGCGAACGCGTCAACTTCACGAACCAGGCTCTCGCGGACTTTCTGAGCTGCCTGCGCGGCAGCGAACCGCAGCGGATCGCCGTGGATGCGCGCCCAGACTTTCTGAGCTGCCTGCGCGGCAGCGAACCCCCTTGCCGTGCTTCGAGTAGCACGGGATCATTTCTGAGCTGCCTGCGCGGCAGCGAACAGGATCTGTCGGGCGAGACCGACAAGGCCGAGTTTCTGAGCTGCCTGCGCGGCAGCGAACGATCGTGCGCAACGGCGTCGCGTGCACCGAGTTTTCTGAGCTGCCTGCGCGGCAGCGAACCTCGTGGGCAGCAACACCGCGCCCGCGGGCCATTTCTGAGCTGCCTGCGCGGCAGCGAACCACGCCGGCCTTGCGGATGCGATATTCCCAGCTTTCTGAGCTGCCTGCGCGGCAGCGAACGGCCAATCGTGCGCACGTGGCTGTGGCGGGGGATTTCTGAGCTGCCTGCGCGGCAGCGAACACTCTCACCGCGTGAGACGTGACGGCCAAAATTTTCTGAGCTGCCTGCGCGGCAGCGAACGGATGTTTCGGGCTCTGCGGGCCGCGTTGCGCTTTCTGAGCTGCCTGCGCGGCAGCGAACAAGTCGTCGCCGATGACGTAGCCGGGCGGCAATTTCTGAGCTGCCTGCGCGGCAGCGAACGTGGCAGATAGGGCTTTTCGGGTGGCGAACGGGTTTCTGAGCTGCCTGCGCGGCAGCGAACAAGGCGTACCGCGACAGCGCCACGGCGCACGTTTTCTGAGCTGCCTGCGCGGCAGCGAACAGGCGACGGAAGCCGTCGCCGCACTCGGTGATTTTCTGAGCTGCCTGCGCGGCAGCGAACTTCGTCAGATGGACGTCCGCGACAACGGAGCGTTTCTGAGCTGCCTGCGCGGCAGCGAACCGGGTGCCGTGGCCGTCGAAGTGCGTCTGTTCTTTCTGAGCTGCCTGCGCGGCAGCGAACAACACGATGCTCTGCAACTACTACGTGCGGGATTTCTGAGCTGCCTGCGCGGCAGCGAACTACGATGCTCCGCCGCCACCGCAGCCCGGGTATTTCTGAGCTGCCTGCGCGGCAGCGAACCTCCTGCGATCGGATGGCGGGCTGTGCCTCTTTTTCTGAGCTGCCTGCGCGGCAGCGAACCTCGCTTCGCGCGCGAGGCCTTGCCCTGCGTTGTTTCTGAGCTGCCTGCGCGGCAGCGAACGCCGCGCTGCTCTCGCGCATCGTCATGCTCAATTTCTGAGCTGCCTGCGCGGCAGCGAACGAGCCACCAGCGCCGCCAGCGCCGACCACTACTTTCTGAGCTGCCTGCGCGGCAGCGAACAGACCGGCAGCAACGGCCCGGGTGGCGGTGGTTTTCTGAGCTGCCTGCGCGGCAGCGAACGCGATCGCGGCGACGAATGCGAGAGGCAGCCATTTCTGAGCTGCCTGCGCGGCAGCGAACGCCATGCGAAGTAGCAAGCCGCCGGACCGAACTTTCTGAGCTGCCTGCGCGGCAGCGAACTGCGCATCCACGGCGGTGCGGAGCAAGCGGCCTTTCTGAGCTGCCTGCGCGGCAGCGAACAATTACACGAGCGGCGTCGGCTCGCTCGAAGTTTTCTGAGCTGCCTGCGCGGCAGCGAACTCGCGCGCACGGTGAAGCTTCCGGCACGCAACTTTCTGAGCTGCCTGCGCGGCAGCGAACGTCGCAAGCTCACGTTGCAGAGCCGCATGGAGTTTCTGAGCTGCCTGCGCGGCAGCGAACGTCCAGGCTGCGCACTACCCGCCACGAGCAGCTTTCTGAGCTGCCTGCGCGGCAGCGAACATGGCGACGACGACAGCGGCGGAAGCTCGGGCTTTCTGAGCTGCCTGCGCGGCAGCGAACACGGCCCCCCCGGCAACGGCGGCAATCCCGGTTTTCTGAGCTGCCTGCGCGGCAGCGAACATCGTGCCGATGCGCACGCAGCCGTTCACCGGCTTTCTGAGCTGCCTGCGCGGCAGCGAACATGCGATCGCGCACGACGAGCGGCAGCGTGTATTTCTGAGCTGCCTGCGCGGCAGCGAACGGATAGCCCGGCCAGAACAGAAACGGCGCGACTTTCTGAGCTGCCTGCGCGGCAGCGAACACACGGAAGGTGGGCAGCAATCGCCGGACCCTTTTCTGAGCTGCCTGCGCGGCAGCGAACCGACGCGTCGATGAACGCGTCGATCTCCTCCTTTTCTGAGCTGCATGCGCGGCAGCGAACCGCTCGATGACGCGTGAACTCGCGTTGTCGACTTTCTGAGCTGCCTGCGCGGCAGCGAACGGGATGGCGGCGGCGACGGCGGCGGTGATGGTTTTCTGAGCTGCCTGCGCGGCAGCGAACGCGGCGGTGGTGGCGGTGACGGCGGCGATGGCTTTCTGAGCTGCCTGCGCGGCAGCGAACTTGAGCGTCTGGACGTCGGTGCCGTTGCGCTTTTTCTGAGCTGCCTGCGCGGCAGCGAACGACCCCGACCAGCGCGAGATGTTCGGCGTGAATTTCTGAGCTGCCTGCGCGGCAGCGAACAACAGCGCCTTGCGCTCGACGCGGCCGCGAACTTTCTGAGCTGCCTGCGCGGCAGCGAACTGTTCATCTCGGGGCATTCGAAGAACGGCTTCTTTCTGAGCTGCCTGCGCGGCAGCGAACCACTCGGCGAGGCGTTGCGTGCGGCACATCGCTTTCTGAGCTGCCTGCGCGGCAGCGAACAGCGTCGCACCCGCCGTGGGTGACGGCACGGCTTTCTGAGCTGCCTGCGCGGCAGCGAACGATCGAACGTGCAGCGGTGACGGCTGCCAGCCTTTCTGAGCTGCCTGCGCGGCAGCGAACGACGTGATCGGATCGATCCACTCGATCGACATTTTCTGAGCTGCCTGCGCGGCAGCGAACCGCGTAGTTCGCGCGGCCGGTGATCTGGATCATTTCTGAGCTGCCTGCGCGGCAGCGAACCTGTACGATGAGTCACTCGGCGATCGCATCCATTTCTGAGCTGCCTGCGCGGCAGCGAACTCGGGCAGGTTCAGAACACCGACGCCGGTGATTTTCTGAGCTGCCTGCGCGGCAGCGAACGTCGACGAGCGGTTCCGCGGGCGGGTCCGTGAGTTTCTGAGCTGCCTGCGCGGCAGCGAACCCCGGACGGACAGGGACGAGGGGATCCGAGATTTTCTGAGCTGCCTGCGCGGCAGCGAACGAGGTAAGCGGCATAGTTCGCGTCGGGGCGCTTTTCTGAGCTGCCTGCGCGGCAGCGAACCGCTCTCGCTGCCACGCGATGCGCTGTACGGCTTTCTGAGCTGCCTGCGCGGCAGCGAACCCGAGCCTCGGCAAGCAGATCGCGCTCGCGCTTTTCTGAGCTGCCTGCGCGGCAGCGAACGCCGCGTTGCAGGAGCAGCTCCGCCTGGCGCATTTCTGAGCTGCCTGCGCGGCAGCGAACGACTGCGCCGCCCGAGCTGCGCAGCCGCTGGTTTTCTGAGCTGCCTGCGCGGCAGCGAACAGACCGCCCTGCGCGAGCTCGTGCGCATCCACTTTCTGAGCTGCCTGCGCGGCAGCGAACCGCTTCCGGTCTTCGCTGCGCAGCTTCCTCAGTTTCTGAGCTGCCTGCGCGGCAGCGAACGCCAAGCGCGAGCTGCGCGAGGAGCTGGCCGAATTTCTGAGCTGCCTGCGCGGCAGCGAACTACCCGCTGCTGCGCCTCGCGGCGCTCGACGATTTCTGAGCTGCCTGCGCGGCAGCGAACTTCGAAACCGTCCGATTTCGGACGGTCGTTCATTTCTGAGCTGCCTGCGCGGCAGCGAACCGTGGCGTCACGACGAACCTGCTCGCGTGCAATTTCTGAGCTGCCTGCGCGGCAGCGAACCCCCACAGGTAGGACTGCATGCCGAAGTTGATTTTCTGAGCTGCCTGCGCGGCAGCGAAGCCTTCTTCGGATCGTCGTGGAGCACGTCGAAGTTTCTGAGCTGCCTGCGCGGCAGCGAACGCAGTCCCCGCCTGAGGGCGTCGGGTCATCGATTTCTGAGCTGCCTGCGCGGCAGCGAACGTCTATACGTCCATGCTTCCAGGGCGATCGGATTTCTGAGCTGCCTGCGCGGCAGCGAACGAGATCAGAGCATTGCCCGACGGTCGCCGGGATTTCTGAGCTGCCTGCGCGGCAGCGAACTACGGAACTCGCCGACAACCCACATGACCGTGTTTCTGAGCTGCCTGCGCGGCAGCGAACGTGGACGGCGCGACCGCCCGAAGATTGCGACGATTTCTGAGCTGCCTGCGCGGCAGCGAACCTCCGAAAGCTGCAGCACTGTGAGCTCGGAAATTTCTGAGCTGCCTGCGCGGCAGCGAACTGGCCTCGCCGGATACCCGCCGAAGTCCTTGATTTCTGAGCTGCCTGCGCGGCAGCGAACTCGAAGGGCCCGTGGTCAACAGCCAGATGCCGTTTCTGAGCTGCCTGCGCGGCAGCGAACCTGGATGCCCCTCCCCTCCCCGCCAGCATCCGATTTCTGAGCTGCCTGCGCGGCAGCGAACCGCAGCGGCGGTGCTGCCGACCAGCGCGTCCATTTCTGAGCTGCCTGCGCGGCAGCGAACGAGCTCGAACAGCTTCATCACCTGCTCGCGCATTTCTGAGCTGCCTGCGCGGCAGCGAACCCGCTGCAACAGGTGACCGACGGCGCGAACCATTTCTGAGCTGCCTGCGCGGCAGCGAACGCCGGCGACTACACGCCGCCGGCTGGGCACCATTTCTGAGCTGCCTGCGCGGCAGCGAACCGCAACGATGTCCATTGGATCCCCTGATCATTTTTCTGAGCTGCCTGCGCGGCAGCGAACCCTCGGAGAGCTTCATCCGATGGCCTCGCGTTTTTCTGAGCTGCCTGCGCGGCAGCGAACTTCGCGCCGTTCAACGCGGACGGCAGCGAGCATTTCTGAGCTGCCTGCGCGGCAGCGAACCCGGCTTGGTAGGCGTGTCCGACTTTCGGCCATTTCTGAGCTGCCTGCGCGGCAGCGAACGCGCCAGCGGCGGGAGCTTCGTCTCGTCCGCGTTTCTGAGCTGCCTGCGCGGCAGCGAACGTGGCCATCGACACGTTCAACGCGGCGCGGCATTTCTGAGCTGCCTGCGCGGCAGCGAACTACCTCCACCGCAACGTCAACGGGTTCGCGTTTTTCTGAGCTGCCTGCGCGGCAGCGAACGCGTGTTCCGTCAGATGGACGTCCGCGATAACTTTCTGAGCTGCCTGCGCGGCAGCGAACCAGCGGCGCCATTGCCGAGGTAGATGCGGATGTTTCTGAGCTGCCTGCGCGGCAGCGAACGGCCTGACGCTGCCCGCCGGCACCCGCATCGTTTTCTGAGCTGCCTGCGCGGCAGCGAACTTGATCAGCCGGGAGACTCGGGAGGTACGCGATTTCTGAGCTGCCTGCGCGGCAGCGAACGTGACGGTCGAGCAGCGCATCGTGCAGCGCCATTTCTGAGCTGCCTGCGCGGCAGCGAACCTTATACGGTCTGCGTCACCCCCGGCAGGCTCTTTCTGAGCTGCCTGCGCGGCAGCGAACAAGGCGTACCGCGACAGCGCCACGGCGCACGTTTTCTGAGCTGCCTGCGCGGCAGCGAACGAAAGAAGCTGCTCGTGATGCCGGGATCGTTGTTTCTGAGCTGCCTGCGCGGCAGCGAACATTGCTTCCGGCGCCGTAGGCCGTGAGCGTGGCTTTCTGAGCTGCCTGCGCGGCAGCGAACGCGTTGACGTTCCACGCGGACGCCGAAGACCATTTCTGAGCTGCCTGCGCGGCAGCGAACGCGTCGGTCAGTGCCGCCTTGGTCTGGACAAATTTCTGAGCTGCCTGCGCGGCAGCGAACTCGGCATGCTCAACTTCGGCGCACGCTGGGGCTTTCTGAGCTGCCTGCGCGGCAGCGAACCATGATCAGCTGCGTCTCGGTGAGGTCCGGGTTTTCTGAGCTGCCTGCGCGGCAGCGAACTCCCCCACCTTCGCCACGTCGATGACCTCGACTTTCTGAGCTGCCTGCGCGGCAGCGAACTCCTCGCGTCGCCCTGGCACGTGTTCATCGATTTTCTGAGCTGCCTGCGCGGCAGCGAACCAGACCAGCGAGGTACGACACGACCGCGAGCATTTCTGAGCTGCCTGCGCGGCAGCGAACCATAGCGCCGCAGGTCTCACCGCCGCTCGCATTTTCTGAGCTGCCTGCGCGGCAGCGAACTCCACGCTGGCTGACTTATCCAGCTGGATCTATTTCTGAGCTGCCTGCGCGGCAGCGAACCTGTACTGCTCGCAGGCGATAAATCCACATGTTTTCTGAGCTGCCTGCGCGGCAGCGAACAGAGCATGAAGCCGCCGCCGTGTCATGAGGTCTTTCTGAGCTGCCTGCGCGGCAGCGAACATTGCACGCATCAATGGCGAGCGTGCGAAGAATTTCTGAGCTGCCTGCGCGGCAGCGAACCACCTCGTCATGAGCGGGGACATGGGGTCGTGTTTCTGAGCTGCCTGCGCGGCAGCGAACCGCTTCCGGCTGTTCAGGAATCAGCTCGAGCTTTTCTGAGCTGCCTGCGCGGCAGCGAACGAAGGGACGCGGGAAGTCGTCGCCCTGAGCCATTTCTGAGCTGCCTGCGCGGCAGCGAACGTCCAACGAATCGGCGGATCCGGGTCGGGATCCTTTCTGAGCTGCCTGCGCGGCAGCGAACGGGATCGATGCCGATGATGTCCGGGTCTGCAGTTTCTGAGCTGCCTGCGCGGCAGCGAACGACTGGGAGACCGGCCTCGTGCGCCTGGTGTTCTTTCTGAGCTGCCTGCGCGGCAGCGAACACCTGGCGCGCGAACGCGTGGGCGCGCTTCACTTTCTGAGCTGCCTGCGCGGCAGCGAACAGCCCCCGCGGCGTACTCGGTTCGCGCGGGCTTTTCTGAGCTGCCTGCGCGGCAGCGAACTGCTCGAGACGTCGGCCGTCAGCTTGCCGACCTTTCTGAGCTGCCTGCGCGGCAGCGAACGAGCCGCTGCGCACTCAGTGCGCGCAGGTGAATTTCTGAGCTGCCTGCGCGGCAGCGAACCCGACTTCCGAGATCGCTGCTGGTGACGGTGTTTTCTGAGCTGCCTGCGCGGCAGCGAACGTCGCCGTTCACCACGGGGCCGGGGTCGAACATTTCTGAGCTGCCTGCGCGGCAGCGAACAGGAGCGTGGCCGCCAGCGCGACAACGCGGCTTTTCTGAGCTGCCTGCGCGGCAGCGAACGAGCGGCTGGCCGTTGCCGTAGTAGTTCACGATTTCTGAGCTGCCTGCGCGGCAGCGAACTTCGTCGCGGCGCTGCGTGGCCTCGGCTATGTTTTCTGAGCTGCCTGCGCGGCAGCGAACGTACGAGAATCCCGGGGACGGC
This sequence comes from Dokdonella aquatica, assembly GCF_051987395.1. NCBI lineage: Bacteria > Pseudomonadati > Pseudomonadota > Gammaproteobacteria > Lysobacterales > Rhodanobacteraceae > Dokdonella > Dokdonella aquatica. The sequence goes on from NZ_CP197094.1 coordinate 1,693,394, forward strand.
GCGCGCACAATTTCTGAGCTGCCTGCGCGGCAGCGAACTTCGGGTGGGGCGGTGCCTGGTGCCCTGAGATTTTCTGAGCTGCCTGCGCGGCAGCGAACTCGATCTCGCGTGCGCCGGGCACGGTGTTGACTTTCTGAGCTGCCTGCGCGGCAGCGAATTAAACTTAGGTTCTTTCGGCGGCGCCGCACCTTTTCTGAGCTGCCTGCGCGGCAGCGAACGATGGCTTCGCGGAACGTGCGGAGCGCGTCCATTTCTGAGCTGCCTGCGCGGCAGCGAACGTGGAAATTCGGGCGCGGGTGCCCCGGGTGGATTTCTGAGCTGCCTGCGCGGCAGCGAACGGTCGCCGGCTTCTTCGGCTGATCACGGATCGTTTCTGAGCTGCCTGCGCGGCAGCGAACTGCGGCGGCGATGCGGCCCGATGGAAGTGCGATTTCTGAGCTGCCTGCGCGGCAGCGAACCTCCACCATCGCCGCCGCCGTCACCGCCGCCCTTTCTGAGCTGCCTGCGCGGCAGCGAACCCGATCAGAGCGCGCAGGAGCGGCTTCCGGGATTTCTGAGCTGCCTGCGCGGCAGCGAACCGGTGCTCACGCACCTCGTGCCGGCGGTCAAGTTTCTGAGCTGCCTGCGCGGCAGCGAACAACGCGGTTGGTCACAACTTGCCGGCCCTTGTTTTCTGAGCTGCCTGCGCGGCAGCGAACAAGAAGCTCGCGACCTTCTTCGTGGCCCAACGTTTCTGAGCTGCCTGCGCGGCAGCGAACGAGGCTTTATGGATTTCGGTGACATCCTCACGTTTCTGAGCTGCCTGCGCGGCAGCGAACTAGAGCGATTTCCGGCCAACTCACTCTAACCTAAGCGGAAACCGGACGAGACGAAGCCGGCACCCTTGTGAGGGTGCCGGCTGCGATGGCCTGATTTTCAAGGAGCTCGGGAATGCCCTGGAAAAAGGGTCAGAACCACGGAACCGTTGCGGTTCCACCAAGGCCGTAGGTGTTGAAGCTGCCAGCCGTCGGTTCCCGTTGGACGGGACCCAGTGCGATGAACAGGCAAAACGTCTGGCCGGTGCTCGCGCTGCGGACGTGCACGTAAGGGAGGGTAGGCGTGCGTGCGACCGAATCAGGGATGGCGCGGGCAGCCTGCTCGGCGGTCTCGCCTTTCCTCTTCATGCGGCGACGACGCAGGCGCTCGACATTGCTCTTGAACTGGCGGCGCTGCAACGTGCGGTGCTGGACCTCAGCCGGAACGAGGGCAATCTGCGAGGTACGAATGTGGTCACGTACGCCACGCAGCCAGTCGCCCGCCAGGAGTTCACGCAGTGAACCCTCGCTGCCGTGCAGCCTCAACGTGTCCCCGAGATGGCGAGGTATCACGGTGTAGAGCGGGAAGCTGACGCCGATGGTGTCGATGCGGTGCTGCACGAAGGTGCGATGAAGGCGGTCGTACAGCGCCCCCAGCAAAGGGGGCACTCCCGTTTCCGGATCAGGCACGACGGTGAGGTCGACGTAGTGCGAGGTCATGACATCAACCCGCTTCGCCGAACACGCCGCCACGGACGAGCGTGGCGATGACGAAGTGCTGCTGGTCGATGTCCGGCACCTTGTCCTTGATGATCCAGCCGTCGAGCAGGTTGTAGAAGTCGAGCTTGTCCTTGGGCTGTCGCCACGCCTTGCCTTGCGTGGTGACAGAGCCGTAAGGCTCCACGGCGATCGGACCGTGCTCGTCGGCACCGAGGTACCAGGTGTCGATGGTGCGCACCGCGTTGCCGATCTTCTGCGAGTGGATGGCGGCGACATCGTTCACGTCGTAGAGCGTCTTGCTCTTGTCGCCACGTCCGCGGTCGAGGATCAGTTCCTGGGAAGGGAACACCTCCTGGCCCGCGCCGATGCGCACGAACGCCGTGATCTGCAGCAGCACGTGCGAACGGCCTGCGAGACCGTTGGCGATGACGTCGCCAAGCTCGGCCACCGCGGTCGTATCGCCAGACGGGGCCGAGAGATCGCGAAGCGAGTGACCCAGCGCATCGAAGCGCCACGATGCAATCGCCTTTCCGTCCTTGAGGTGGGCGACATGCACGTCCACCTGCTCGGCACCAATACGATTGCGCCACAGGAAGCGGCCGCTGGCGAGGTTGCCGGCATAGCGTCGAGCGAGCTCGGTGAAGCCGTTGGACTGCACGTAGGCGCCAACCGTCGTTACCAGCTTGGTGCGATAGGCCGCGTCGTTGCATGCGGAAGGCTCGCCCGTTCCACCGAGCACGCGCAGCGAGAACTGCACCTTGAGGGTGTCTGCATCGGCAGGAAGTGCAGCGACGTCGACCGTCTGCAGATTCGGGTTCTGGATCGCGGCATCGAGCTTGGCGGGATCCTGGCCGCTCGTCTTGAGGCGGTTGGAGATGGTGCCGCGCACGGACTTCTCGCGGATCTTCACCGCGGCCCACGCAGCGGAATCTTCACGCGTGCTCCAGTCGCCGGCGAAGAACAGCGCGTCGGAGGGGTCGAGCTTGCGTTCGAAGGCGAGGACGGAAGCGGTCTTGATGACGTGAGCGTTCATGTCTGAATTCCTTTTGATCAATCGTGAAGTTCTATGGTGTTCGGCTCAGTCTTGCGTTTCGGAACGCGGCGGCGTGTAGTCGTTGCGGCAGCGGTACAGGCCGTCGTCGGGACGGCTATCTGCGTACCAGAGCAGTTGGCTCGGCGAGCGCAGGCGGTGTAGGCCTATCCACTCGCCCATGGAGTACAGGCTTTCGACGAACCGGAACGGTGTGCTCGCATCGCGCGCGTTGGGAACGGAGCCGGGGGCTTGAAGCGGCGACAGCGCGCCGTAACCCACCGGGATGGGCACGATCCAGCCGTCGCCTTTGCTTCGATCGCTTTGCCATGCACCCTGGCCCTTGTTCGCGCCTTCGTCGTAGCGCCATTCGATGCGTGACAGGGACAGCCATGCGTCGAGGCGCGTCGCGCTCGCGTTGCCCAACTTCAATACATCGAGGCGCTGATCGAGCAGATCATCTCGGCTGACCAGTGCGGACCCGGGGAGAAGACGTACGCACGCATCGCGGAATTTGTTCCGGCGTACTTCACTGTCCCCGGTCAGATCCACCAGCCAAGGCTTGCGGCGTCGTTGCACCACATGGTCGGACGGCATCACAGTGCCTCCCGCCACGCGCATGCCGGCAACCAGTTCGGCGATCGCGGCCACGTCGGCCTCTCGTCGTTCCGCGCTCCAATCATCGGCACTCAACGCAAGCACAAGGCTCACATCGAGGTGGATGCGACCCTCCTCGACGATCGCGGCTGTGCTGCCGTCCTTGTCGACCGGATTGCGAGTCAGCCGGAATGCCTTGACGAATCCGCCTTCCGTCGTCTGCTCCTGCCAGCCATGGCTGACCGCACCGATCGCGTTGAAGGAGATGCAGTCGATGCCGGCCGCCACCGCCTTGCGTTCCAGAGCCCACATCAAGCCGAGGAAGGCGCTCATCGACGGAAAGCCGTGTGTCAGCGGACTGGAGATGGCATTGGCGTTCTGCACGCGCAGTCGCGGCAGCACCAGCAGATGCGTGGGGTGAGCGTCGGCCTTCATCCGGCACCCCCTGCTGCACGTCGCTTCATCGGCACGGGCCATGCGACATCGATGATCGCCGTGCCAGCCCAATGTCGGCGCTCGGGATGCGACACCTCGACGAGCCCCGCGGCATGCAAGCGGGCATTGAGCCAGTCGCCGTATGCTCCTGCGATCTCGTCCGCCCAGTCGCCTCGCTGATAGGCGGCATTGAATTCGAGATCGTCTGCACTCGATTGCGGATGCAATGGGTCGTCACGCACCGGCAGTTCAGTACGATCCGGATCGAGCCAGAGCTGCTGGGACAGATGCAGGGTGCACTGCGGATCGCGTGTCCAACCGGGTTCGTACTGTCCACGCACGGCCGCACCGAACATCGCCATCTCCTGTGCAATGGCTTGTTCGAGCATCTCGCGATGCTGGTGCCTTGGCATGGTGGGATCGGGATCGCTGCCCAGGAAGTCGCTCAGCACCCGCACGAGCTCACGCATCCCGCCGAACCAGATCAATCCCTCGAACGCGGACTCCTGCTTGAGCAGGTTCATGCCGCTGGGCTGCCATGCCGGTGGAGGCAACGAAGCGAGCAGATAGTTGATACCACCGCGCTCGCTGTTGAGCTGGCTGATGTTCTGCGGTTTGGTGCCGCCAAGCTTGCGAGCGACCAGGTTGCGATAGTCGCGATACGGCGTTTTGAATGGCTTCTTCTCGCGAAAGGCCTGACGCGCTTCCTTGTTGGCGTCGCCGAAGCGCGCATCCTGGATGTCGCCGTGCACCGCGTGAGCCAGCGTGCTGGAGAACAGCGGCTGCAGCAGCTGATACTGCGCGTCGTCCAGAGGATCGTCGCCCACCAGCCAGTACACCTGCTTGGCCATCGGGTGCGTCGTAGGCGCTGCGTTCGGGCGCACCAGCGACGCGAAGGCCGACATCCATTCGCTCGCCGTGGCTTCGTCATCACTCAGCGCGGACTTCAGGTCGGCATCGTCGGCCTGCATCCACGCCAGCAGCTTGCGGCCATCGACCTCGATCTTGAGGAACTTGAAGACGTCCAACGCCGCTGCGTTGCCGACCACATCCTCGGCGAAGTCCTCGCCCAGCAGATGGCTGCCGATTTCGTTGTGCCGTGGCAACGCAGTCGGCGACACGTACAAGCTGCTGCCGCGCGCGTCGGGATGCGTGGCCTTGAGCACGTGGGTGACAGCCTGGATCTGGCCGACGCGGCGGGCGGCATCGGCCAGCCAAGTGCCGTACTCATACTTCGATGCTGCTTCGGGATCGTCGTCGCTGCCTTTCCGCTTGGCGTCGCGCCGGGTTTCTATGAAGGTGGTGATGGCCGAGCGGAAAAGCCCGACCCGAGGTTGGGTTTGCTGATCTTCACTCATCAGAAATGTCCCTTGGTCACTCACCCCGCAAGGGGGCGCGCCTCTTGGAGTCCTTGTGGCCGTTGGCCACGGCGGGAGCTGTTGCGAGTTTCCTCAGTCGGCTCTTCTGTTGAAGAGCGGTTGGAATGGATCGTCCATTTGCCGCACTCCCTGCACCCTCCTCATCGCGTGACAAACCCCACGCATGGGTCCGGGTTCCCAATCCGGTAACTCCTGCCGCCCCGAGTTCACCTGCCACTCATTGCTCAGGTCTTCTTCCATATGTACTAGGGGCTGAGTTCAATTATGATAGCGCCTCAAGGAGGAGTCTACACTTGTTCTCAACGTATACAACTCGCTGCCGCGCAGGCAGCTCAGAAAATCTGCACTAGTGGCTGGGTTCTCTCGCTTCACTTCGCTGCCGTAGAGGCAGCTTTCCAGTCCGCCAGTGACTACAATGCATGCATTGCAGTCACTGGCGGAGGGCCGCCCCATGGCCACCATGACCATCCGTAACCTTGGCGACGACGTGAAGGCACGTCTGCGCGTCCGCGCTGCGCAGCACGGCCGTTCGATGGAGGAAGAGGCGCGCAGCATCCTGCGCGCCGCGCTGATCAGCGAATCAAAGCCCGCAGCTACCGGCTCAGCGTTGGTGGCCGACATCCGCGCGCTGGTGGAACCGTTCGGCGGGATCGAGCTGGAGCTGCCTGCGCGCACGCCGATGCGTGAGCCGCCCGATTTCAGCGGTCCCGAGTACGGTGGGGAGGCCACGTGATCGTGCTCGATACCAATGTCATCTCCGAGCTGTTCCGGCCCCGGCCGGATCCGGCTGTCATGACATGGTTGGCGGCATGTCCGGCCGATGATCTGTTCACGTCGGCCGTCACCCGTGGCGAGCTGCTGTACGGCGCCCACATCCTTCCTGCCGGGCAGCGCAAGGATGCGTTGCTGGCCGGACTGCTCCGCATCTTCGGGGAGCGCTTTCCGAACCGGGTGTTGCCCTACGACGAAGCCGCCGCCGATGCGCACGCCGGGATCGCGGCGCAGCGTAGCCTCCAGGGACGACCGGGCAGTCATGCCGATCTGATGATCGCCGGCATCGCACAATCGCAGGGTGCGGCGCTGGCGACCCGCAACGTGCGTGACTTCGCGGACTGCGGCATCGCCCTGATCGATCCCTGGCATTGACGGAGGCGCTCAGCGCCGTGACGTGAAGCCGAACCAGGAATGCCAGTTCCACGCGAGCGTCTCCTTGCTGTCGGGCACTTCGACGGCCGTGAACTTTCGCGCGGCTTCGCGCAACGGCAGGTTTTCGGCCTCGGCCAGTTCACGCACGCGTTCGAGCAACTGCGCAAGGTCCATCGCCGCCCAGGGTTCGACGCCGGGTGATGGTTCGAACGGAATCGGGTAGTGCGTGGCTTGCACGTGCGGATCCTTTCCCGCCTTCTCGAGGCTGTCCTCGACGCGATGCAGGATGAGGGCTTCCTCGTCGTCGTCAGGCAGGAACAGCAGCGTCCTGTCGGGCAGCGTGTCTTCGCGAAACGCCTGCTGCTGCGCCAGTACACCCAGTAGCGTGGCCTGCGGGAACTGCCAGCCCGGTGCGGCGAGGTCACGCTGCCATCGCCACGTCGGTGCACCCGGGCGCGATCGGCTGCGTCCGGATGTGGATGCTGGCGCGGGGGCCGCCGTCGATGCGGAAACCGCCACCGGTTGCATCGCCGCTTCCATGCGCGCGTGCTCGAGATCGATCCAGTTCCTGTTCGGTTCCCGCTCCGCCGTGGGGCGCGGGCGTATGCGGGGCAGGGCATCGATGCGCTGATCGTCTGCACCGGGCCAGAGCGTTCCGAGGCGATGCGTGGCGAGCAGGAAACGATCCCCATCCTCGAAGCCGGGACGGCGGAAAGCGGGCTTGCCCGGATCCGGATCTTCCAGTGCCTTCAGATTGGTATCGAACACGACGAGGTTGGGCGATGACGGCGGCTTGCGCCGATGCCGCTGCACGCGCCCGGCGAGCTGGATCAGCGACCGCATCGATGAGGGCTCGGCCACGGCCCAGTCCGCGCACCAGTCCCGGCCCACTTCGCAGACGGGCGAGGCCAGCACGACGAACATGTGCTCGTCATGCGGCGCGGCATCGATCGCGGCACGGATCGACGGTTGGCGCCAGAGGGTTTCCGGCTTGCGTCGGTCGAAGGCGGCATCGAGCATGCCCTCGATCGAAGAGCGCTGCGCGAGCGGGAAGCGGGCGTGGTAGACGCACACGTGGATGCGCAGTCCCTCCTGTCCGCCCAGTCGATGCAACTCGCGGGCGACATCGATGATCCGATCGACATGGGCCATGCGCACGATGCCGAGGCTGACACGCGTGCCCGTTTCAGAGTCGACATCGGCGTGCGCCGCATGAAGCTGCAGACTCGCGGCTCGTACCTGTCCGGCGAAGGCGGCACGCACGGCTTCGCGCTTCTGCCCCGAGGCCATCGGCAGAGGCCACAGTCGAACGATGCGCAAGGCCGGTTCTGCTTCGAGCCGTACGCAGCGCCGTTCCACGAACTGCGCATGCGATTCGGCAAAGATGGCCGCATCGGCGCATTCCCTGACCAGCGGCACACCGAACTCGTCGATCCAGAGGCACGGCACCTCGATGGCAGCATCGTCACGCCCGCCGTCGACGCCGCGGTTGCGTCGATGAAGCCGTCGTCCCGCCTGATAGGCGCGGAACATCCCTTCGACCAGTGCAGGCGGAAGCGTCGCAGACGACAGGATCACGCGCGTACCCAGCATGCCCGCGAAGTGAACCAGGCGCGTCAGCGCCGGCAGATCGTCGAGGTCGTAGTCATCCAGCTCGTCGAGCACGAGGTCGCTGCTCATCAGCCGCAGCAACGGCGCGATCTGGCGGCCCGCGCGCAGAGACTCGGTCGCGGGCGCGAGATGATCGACGGTGCACACCAGCATCGGCGCGGACAGCAGTTTGCGGATGTCGGGATTGGCGAGCGCCCGCGACAGCAACGGATGGTCCGCCATCACCCCTTCGTACAGCACGTGGCTGTCTTCTTCGAGCAGGGACTGCTGCGAAGCCGATCCGCTGGACTCCGCCTGACGCTCGTGGAACGCGAACAGCGCGCGATTGGCGGAACCTCCCACGAGGACGGCCAGCTCGTCATCGTTCAGATGCAGGTCGCGGCGGTAGCTGCGGCCGGTCTGGAGCGTGAGCGTGCGCAGTCCCAGCGCGTAGCTGGCTCGCAGTCCCCGTTGCGGATCGGCGAGCGCGTAGAGGATGCGTGCATTGGCCAGTGTCTTGCCGCAGCCGGTGGACGCCATGTTGACCACGAATGCGCCGTGTTCACGTGCTGCATTGCGAATCGCCACAGCAGCGTCGTAGGCCTTGTCCTGCCAGGAGAATCGCGAGTCGGCGCTGCGCTTGCGCAGGCCGCGATGGTTGGCGAGACGAGGCAGGTGGCGCTCGAAACCCGGCAGTGCGTGGGCGATCAGCCCGGCATCGTGACCGACGCCGAGCAGATGCTCGAGCAGCGACTGCTTCGGCAGCGTGCGTCCGAGGGCATCCTTGCCGGTGTTGGCGAACAGTGTCTGTCCGTCCTGCAGGAATGACAGGCGCGCCTGCACGGGGCGGCCCTCGCGATCGACGCCCAGGCTGGAGTAATGATGATCCGCGAGCATCAGGCACAGCCGCGCCAGATGCATGACGTAGGCGTTGTCGAGCCAGTCGTCGCGACGGCGCTCGCGCAATTGCAGGAGTCGTCCGGCCACGCGCGAGGCATGCTTCCACCAGGCGGGATCGCCCACCGGCAGCTGTGCCGCCATCCGCCAGTACGGATCGAACGCCGCCGAATCCAGCGTCTCCTTGATCTCGTTCCAGTTGTGCGCGACGTTGGCCAACGGCCGCTCCAGCCACGCGTGCTCGAATCCGATGGCTTTTGCACCGATCCAGGCCTGAGTGCCGTCATCCTTCCACGCCGGAGCGACCGGAAGTCGATGATGGCTGACGATCAGCCAGCCGATGGCGGCCGCCATCGGCGCGCGTTCCGTCAGGCCCCGGAACGGATGAGGGTCGATGCCGGAATCCTGGCCGTCGCGCATGTAGCGTTCCGCCGTTGTCCAGGTCGCGGCATCGACAGCGGACGCATCTGCCAGACGTGTCAGCCAGCCGATGTCGTCGTCATCGCCGACGAAAGCGAGGAACAATCGCAGCGAGACCCATTCGTGGCGGATCAGGTTGCGTTCGGTGCGCTTGCCCTGCAACCGCTCCTGAAACGCGATGCTGGCCTTGCCGAGGTCGTGCAGCAGCGCGGCCAGCTGCGCCAGGAGCCGAATGTCTTCGGCGCTGTGCCAATCGTTCTCGTCCTCCCGCCGCAGCACGTTGCGTTCGGTCGTGTTCGTGGGAACTGCGCCCTCGGCGTTGAAGCGTCGCGCATCGCCGACGACCCACAGCAGTTCGCTGTGGTCGAGTCCGCGGATCCAGTGGCAGGCCACGGCGGTGTTCTTGCGGGCGGTCTTGCGAAGCAGCTTGCGCAGCGTGTCGAGGCCGGCCTGTGTGATCGGCGTCTGCCACGTGCGGTCGCCGCGGCGTTCGGCGAACTGGTCGATGATGCGGCGCGTCTCGACGAGGGCGCGCTTGTCGCATTGGGAAACGAGAAGGATGTTCAAGGGGCGACCTTGCCGGCGGTGTCGAGGGCGACGTCCTTGAGCGTGTCGATCATGAAGTCGAGTGACTCGCTGCGCGTGAGCGCTTCGATGCAGTTGCGGCGGAACTGCTGCTCGTCGTCGCCGCGCATCGCCGACAGGAAGGCCTGCGGCAGGATGCTCGCGTCCTTGACGAGATCGGCGGCATCGAAGACGAGGCCGCCGCGGCGCGTCTTGCCGTGCAGCACGGCGAGTCCGTGCGGCAGGCCGAGCACCCAGCAGGCGGTCGCGCCGAGGCCGTAGGCCAGGTAGTTGCCGTGATCGAGGAAGCGGTTCGCGGGATCCGTTCCGCTGCCGCGCTTGGCGCGCGTGAAGTCGCCGTACTTGACCGTGTCGACGGCGAGCTTGAACAGGGCCTTGGTCAGGCGTGCTTCCTCGGTCAGCAGGAAGGTTCCGTCCTGTGCCGTGTCGATCTGACGGGTCGTGCGCGCGAGGAGCTCGTCGAGGCGCGCGGCATCGACGGCGAAACCGGCGTCGCGCAGGTGGCGGTGCGACCATTGCTTGCGGAGCTGGTCGACGCGGGCGTGCTGGATCGCCTTGGCGGCGGCGAGGCGGAGATCGTCGTCGAACCAGAAGCGCACCCAGGCCTGCAGGTACTCGGTGGGGCGGTACTCGCTCTGCGGCGACATCCAGGCGACGTCGACATCGACTTCGTTGGCCGTGAACAACGGCGTCCCACCGCCGCCGCAGAAGCCGACGAGGACGCCGGCCTTGGCGAGTTCGCGCATCGCGGCCTGCGTGATCGACGTGCCCGTGCCGAGCAGGATCGAGGTCGTGTTGGCGATCGGGATGTTCCAGTACAGCGAGCGCTTGCCGGCATCGGTCACGTACTCGACGCGGCCACCGTTGACGAGCACGCGGCAGTGCTCGAGGTGGTAAAGGTTCGCGCGTTTGGAGTGAAGGATCGTCTTGAGATCCGACGGCGTGAAATCATCCATGCATCACCATCCCCTGATGAGCCGCAGCATCCAGCGGCAAGCATCCTGCCATGAAGTCTCAGTGTCTGAGATGGCGCGGACCTCGGCGGATCTGCGGATGTAACGACGACCGTCATCGTGCAACGCAGCAGTGATCCCTGTCGTCGCGCTGTCACCCGGTGCCGGAATGCCGGACGGCACGTAGCCTTCGCCCCCGCTTTCCGCGAAAATAGGCGGCCATGGAAGCCGTCGGCGGCGTTTGCCAGGTGACATCCGCCGATCGATCCCCATGTCGCTGTCGGGCACTGGATCCCGCGCGACGACGCCAGCCGGTCCGGCGGTTTCCCTTCACCCGCATCCCCTGGCACCACGCGGGAGCTCGCTCCTTCCTTTCCGGAGATCCACATGACCGCATCCAGCACCGCGCCCGCAGGCGCGAAGATCACCATCGCCGACGGCAAGCTCAACGTCCCCGACCATCCGGTCATCCCGTTCATCGAGGGTGACGGCACCGGTCCGGACATCTGGAACGCTTCCGTGCGCGTGTTCGACGCGGTGGTCGAGAAGACCTACGGCGGCAAGCGCAAGATCCAGTGGCTCGAAGTGCTGGCCGGCGAGAAGGCGTTCAACGAGACCGGCAACTGGCTGCCCGACGCGACCGTCGACGCCTGTCGCGAGTACCTCGTCTCGATCAAGGGTCCGCTGACGACGCCGGTCGGCGGCGGCATCCGTTCGCTCAACGTCGCGCTGCGCCAGATGCTGGACCTGTACGCCTGCGTGCGCCCGGTGCGCTGGTTCAAGGGCGTGCCGTCGCCGGTGCGTGATCCGTCGAAGGTCGACATGACGATCTATCGCGAGAACACCGAGGACATCTACGCCGGCATCGAATTCCAGCAGGGCACCGACGATGCGCAGAAGTTCGCCGCGCTGATCAAGGAGCACTTCCCGGAGCGCTACAAGAAGATCCGCTTCCCGGAGACCTCGGGCTTCGGCATCAAGCCGGTGTCGAAGGAAGGCACCGAGCGCCTCGTGCGCGCGGCGATGGAGTACGCGATCGACAACGATCGCTCGTCCGTCACGCTCGTGCACAAGGGCAACATCATGAAGTTCACGGAAGGCGGCTTCCGTGACTGGGGCTACGCGCTCGCGCAGCGCGAGTACGGTGCGGTCGAGCTCGACGGCGGCCCGTGGATGACGTTCAAGAACCCGAAGACGGGCAAGACCATCACGGTCAAGGACGCGATCGCCGATGCGTTCCTGCAGCAGATCCTGCTGCGCCCGGCCGAGTACGACGTGGTCGCCACGCTCAACCTCAACGGCGACTACCTGTCCGACGCGCTGGCCGCGCAGGTCGGCGGCATCGGCATCGCGCCGGGTGGCAACATCAACTACGTCACGGGCCACGCCGTGTTCGAGGCCACGCACGGCACCGCGCCGAAGTACGCGGGCCTCGACAAGGTGAACCCGGGTTCGGTGATCCTGTCGGGCGAGATGATGCTGCGCTACATGGGCTGGCACGAAGCGGCCGACGCGATCATCGCGGCGATGGACAAGGCCATCGGTTCGAAGTTCGTGACCTACGACTTCGCGCGCCTCATGGAGGGTGCCACCGAAGTGAAGTGCTCGGAGTTCGCGGACAAGCTCATCGCCGCGCTCTGATCCTTCGCGTCACGCGGTACGGAAGAGGGCGCTTCGGCGCCCTTTTTCGTGCGTGGGAATCTTTACCCTGCGCCGCGCAAGGCACGCGACACGTTACTCAGCGCACGGGCCCGCTGCGTGGCGACGCCGGCGGCGCTGCGGACGAACGCGGCGGCGTGCACGCGATCTGCGCGCCGGGCACCCGCGGCTCTGCGGTCGACGGACGCGGCATCGACGCGACCGCCGGGCGCAGGGGTCCCGCGCAAGGCCCGGGCATCGACACATCGAAACGGGCGATCGCAGGACCACGGACGTTGCCGGCGTCGATCATGTCCGACACGCCGTAGACGATGCCGCTGTCGAGCATGCGCCACATGCCGGGCGTGACGTCGCCTGCCGTCGCGCGCGCACTTCCGATCAACCTGAAACGCGCGAGGGTCGCGAGATCCGTCGTCGACAGCAGCTCGGCGTCGGCGTCGCGCGTGTCCTCGTCGGTGGCGAGCATGCCGAGGGCCGAGGTCACGATGTGCGCGGAGCTGCCGGTGTCGAAGGCGCGCGACGAGGCGACACGGCCGCGACGATCGACGACGGCGAGATGGCCTGTTCCTGCCGATCGGTACGCCGCGACCTGGCGGCCGCCCATGAACGGCGACACGGCTTTCAGTTCGATGTCGAGAGGAAGCGCAGGCACCGCGACTTCAGCGGAGGCGTAACCGAGCAGGTCGATGGATTCGCGGCGCGCGCCGCGGCCCGGTGACGTGACCAGCGCGCTCGCCGTGCCATCGGGCTCGATGGCGATGACGGCGTGCTCGCCGTCGCCCGGCGCGTACCAGCCGGAAAGGGCGCCATGGCGGTCGATGCGCTTGAGGTCGGTGCGGCCCGAGTCGGCGCTGCGCGTCACGTAGGACACGCCACCATCCGGCAGGATGCGCATCGCTTCCAGCACCGGACGCAGCGAGGCGTCCTGCGCGGCGCCGTTGAGGGGTTGGCCGTCGCGGTCGTATCGCTCGTAGCTCATCACGAGCGAAAAATTGCCCGGCTGGGTCGACAACACGACGACGCCATCGTCAGGCGAGGGCAGGAGCCTGCCCTGTTCTTCGGGCCGTCCATAAGGCGTCGTCCCGAGCGGGCGGCGTTCACGCGTGGTGCCGTCCGGTCCGATCCGATGGAGCAACATGGCCCATCGAGAAGGAACTCCGGCGGAAGGCTCGCTCGCGACCTCGAGGACCCAGGCGCCGCCATCCTGGCGCAGGACCGCGTCGCGCCACTGCGACCCGGCGGGAGCGGCATGTCCCCAGCGCGACGAGCCCTGCGGGGTGAACGCTTCGAGCCATGACCCGGTGGCCACGAGCGCGCCGACATCCTCGCGTGCATCGAGCGCGACGACAGTCGCTTCGGCTTCGAGCCCGACCTGCCACGTGGGCATGATCGGCGTGATCTGGGCGAGGGCTGGGCCGGTCGCCATGGCGAATGCCGCGAGGAGGGCGATGAGGCGTGCGTGCTTTCGCATGGTGGCGACGTGTCCCTGTGGCCGCTGGTGGCGCCACTCTATCGTGACGGTGTGTTTCGGGATATCGAGGGGGCGCCTCGTGCATCACACCACCATCGCTTCGACGGGATCGGCGCAGCGGACGTTGCAGGGCCTGCCGTGCCGGACGCACCGCTTCAGCGCTCGCGGCCTCCCGATGGGAGTGTCCCGGTGGCCCTGACCGGACGTGTCGGGGTGCATGCTGAGGGTGTTGCCGTTCCACTGCGTGGTGTCGGTGCGCCGGTAGCCGAGCGGACGGGCGCACAGATCGAGGTGCCCGCGAGGGGCAGATCGAACCGCGCCACGACCAGCTGGCGGCTGCCGTCGTCGCGCGTCACCGCACCGGCGCCGTACACGATGCCGCTGTCGAGGATGCGCCACGCGCTTCCGGCATTCGGATCGGGTGCCGCGTCGCCTTCGAAGTGAAAACGGACCATCGTCGCGAGTGTCGATGGCGACAGCAGCTCGGCGTCCGCCGTGGCATCCCCGAGGCCGGATCCGATGTAGCCGAAGGCGCTCGGTGCCGGATAGGGCCAGCTGTAGGGAACGTCGCGTTGCGCACCCAGATGGCCCTGGCGATCCATCAGGCCGAGGCGCGTGGTCGACGCGTTGCGCTCGGCGTACATGACGAGTTGGCGGCCTCCCATGCGGGGTGCCAGTCCGTAGAAGAATGCGTCGACGAATCCATGTGCGAGCGTGTCTCCGTGCGCGACGCCCTCGGGCGTGATCGAGCGAACCGCGGCGATGCCATCGAGTCGCGTGATCAGCGCGCTGGCGCCACCGTGTGTGTCCAGCGCGACCCTCGGCAGCACATGCGGCTCGAAATCGTAGCGCCACGCCAGCGTGCCCGCCGGCCGGATGCGCAGGATGCCGGTGCGGGGCAGGTCGCATCCGAGGAAGCACAGGTCGTTCTCGCCGAGTTCAACGACCACGTCACCATCGGACAGCACGCGCGAATCCATGAGCCGGTTGCCACGCTCCCAGCCCGCATGGGTACCTCGCCCGACCTCGGCCCCGTCGCGGTCGAGCCGGATGTAGTCGAGCGTGGCGGTGTCGGGACGCCAGGCATCGAGCACCACGGCGAAACCATCGGCGGCGTCGACGTTGCCGAGCACGCCATCGAAGAAGTCGTCGTCGAGCAAGGTCTCGCCACGTACGCGGCCATCGGGTCCGGTGCGCACGGCGAACAAGCTGCTGCGGCTGGCGGCGCTGTTGCCGTTCTGCACGCTGCGGATCGCCCAGGCACCGCCGTCTCCACGCAGGATGGCGAGGCGCCACATCGCGTAGCCGGTCGTCCATGGCACGCAGTTGGTACATGCATCGAGCTGCCACCGTCGGGTGCCGTCAGGTGCGTAGGCGGCGAGTCGACTCGACGTTCTCGCCAGCGCACCGACACCTTCGCGCGCATCGACGCTGTAGATGCGCTCGTCGGGGCCGGCGGTGTGCTGCCACGTCGGCCAGAGATCGGCCGTTTCCGCCTGCGCGATCGGCATGGCGGCGCACGAGGCCATCGCGAGCATCGCCGTGATGCGGAATCCCATGTCGCGCCTCCTGCAGCGGTTCGCCGTAGTCCGGGCACGTGGCGATTCCCGGTCGGCATGAGCGTGGTGGCTGTGTGAAACGTTCGTCCTTCGCGACGGCGTGGCGGGGACGCGCGGCTCCGTGACCTGACGCGGACGGCCGAGCGCGCTCAGCGTACCGGCGATCCTGCCTGTGGGGCGGCATGCAGCCGGATCGGGCGTCGTGGCGCGCAGCCGTCGACGGATGACGCCGTGGCGCGAGGAGACGCAGCCACGGGTCCGTCCTGCGGACGAGGATCCCTCGTGCAGGACGATGCGCCCGTCGCCACGAGATCGAATCGGGCCAGCGCGAAGTGGCGGGCTCCACTGTCTTCGGTGACCTCGCCGAAGCCGTAGACGATGCCGTTCTCCAGCACATGCCACGTGTTCCTCGTCCAGGGCTCGGCCGCGCCTGGCGTGTCGAGGTGGAAGCGCGCGAGCGTCTCGAGCGTCGAGGCGGACATGAGTTCCGCGTCGGCTTCGCCGAAGCCATCGTCGCCGATGAAGCCGAACGCGGTCGGCGTCGGATTGATCCAGCCGCTGGAGTGGAAGCTGCGTGGGGCGACGAGCGTGCCGCGCCGGTCGAGAAGCGCGATGCCCGTGAATATCTCGGGTTCCCGCTCCAGGTACTCGACAAGCTGGCGTCCACCGATGGACGGCGAGACCACGTAGATTGCGGCGCGGACGAATGCGGGCACCGATCCGCCGATCCGCACGACGCCGTCGGCGCCCACGAAACGGCGCTCGACACCTGCCCACGAATGGACGAAGCCGCTCGCAGACCCGTCGGCTTCGAGCGAAAGCACGGCTTCGGCGTAGGGATCGTCGAAGTCCTGGCGCCAGACGACGGCACCGGTGGGGCGCAGGCGCAGCAAGGCCGATCGTGGCTCCTCGCAGCCGAGGAAGCACAAGACCATTTCGCGCACGGCGACGACGATGTCTCCCCCGGGAAGCAGGCGCATGGAGAGTTGCACGTCAGCGAATTCCCATGTCGTCAGGCGGGCATCGCCGGTCCGCACGCCCGAGCCATCGAAGCTCGCGAAGGCGACGTGGGTACTTCCGGGGACGCGGTCGTCGACCAGCACCACCAGTCCGTTGCCGGGCGCGGCGATGGCGAGCGAACTCCGGTAGGAGGACTCGAGCAGCGGATATTCGTCGCGCACGATGCCGGCGGCGTCGATGCGCACGACCGACACCCTCCTGTAGACGCCGTGGAAGGGCTCGGTGCGCACCTTGCGGACCGCCCAGGCACCACCGTCCGCGCGCAGTACGCCGTGATCCCATGTGGTGTGTCCGGTGCTGCCGGAAGGCGCGCACGACGACGTGCAGGCATCGACCTGCCAGCGCGGCGTGCCGTCTTGCGCATGCGCAACGAGGAGGTCCGGTGTCGTCACGAGCGTGCCGACGCCGTCGCGCACGTCGAGGCGGGCGCCGTAGCCGGAGTGCGGGATCGTGCGTTGCCAGGTCGGGTGGAGATCGAGGGGCTGCGCCACGACGCTCGACACCATGGCGCACGAAGCGCCCACCACGGCCACGAGCGTCGCCATCCATTGCCGGATTCCCATGACATGCCTCCTGCGTCGGGGTCGGCGGAGTCTAAACCCGTGAAGGGTTTCGTGCAGGGCCGCCGATGCTGCGGTGCGTCAGGCATGCACGGGCGGTATCAGCGTGGAGGCGCGGCCCCTTCATCAGGCGGCGCCGCACCGCCCCCGAGTGCGACCGACGCAGCCCGTGCGCGCACAAGGAAGCGGTCGTCGTCCTCGACGTCGCCTTGGGCGAAGCCGTCGAGTGCCTCGCGCAGGAGCGGTTGCGCGGCGTCGCGATCGCCGCGCGCGATCGCATCCTGCGCGCGCAGCGTGGCGAGGCGGTAAGGCCACAGGCCGTTCGGGATGATCGCCTCGAGCGGCGCGACCGCGAGTGCGTCCAGCAGCGGGCGCACCTCGTCGACCGCACCGTGCTCGAGTCCGACCGCGGCGAACCAGAACGCGGCGAGCTGGCGCTGCGGATTGTCGGCGGGCAACTGCGCGGCGAGCTTCGTCGCGGCCGAGCGCAAGTGGCCGAGTGCGGTCGTGGCATCGCCGCTCTCGTACAGCGCGAGGCCCCAGTTGAGTTCGGTGACGTGGGTGACCGTGTGCTCGGGGCCGAAGTGCGCGGCGAAGCCTTCGTGGACGCGGCGTGCGTATTCGAGTGCGCGCGGCCAGTCCTTGCGGTCGACGGCGATCGCGTAGAGGTCGTTGGTCAGCGACAGGTTGCGGCTGTGGCGCTCGCCGAGCAGCGCGAGGATCGTCACCTGCGCGTCGAGCAGCAACGCCTCGGCACGCGCGACATCGCCGTCGAGCATCCACGAGCGGCCGATCGCCGCTTTCGCGAACGCGGCGACGAGGCCGTTGTCGTCCTCGCGCATGGCGACTTCGTCGATGATCGCCTGGGCGACCTCGCGCGCCTCCTCGCGCGCGCCCGTCTGTGCGAGCATCGCGACGAGGTCGATGCGCAGCGAATCGAGCATCGTCGTGTCGCTCGGGTCGGTGATGCGCAAGGCGTCGATCGCCGTGCGGAAACGGGTCACCGCATCGGCGTATTCGCCGCGGTTCATCGCGTACACCGCCCAGGCCGCGCTGGCGAGATAGCGGCGCAGGGCATCGCCGGGATGCGCGGCGACCGCGGCGTCGAGCGCGTCGAGCTGGACGTGCGCCTCGTCGTACTTGGCCGTGCGCACGAGCAGGCGCGCGAACGTCGAGCGCGCGCGCAGGGTGTCGAGGTGGTCGGGGCCGCGCTCGCGCTCGAACAGTTCGAGCGCACGGCGTGCCTCGCCCTCGGCCTCGGGCATGCGTTCGATCATGTTGAGCAGCATCGCGAGGCTCGAACGGATCGTCGCCTCGGTGCCGGGCTCGGAGGCGAAGCGACGCCCTGCGCGCTCGCGTGCGACCAGCAGCATGTCCTCGAGCGACGCATCCTTGCCCTTCGCGAGCACGAGCGGATTGGCGCGGCCGATCAGGTCGTCGTTGAGGAAGCGGTTGAGCGCGTTCGCACGGGCGAGCTCGCGGCGTGCATCGTTGCGCGCCTCGAGCGCCGTCGCGTAGAGCCAGAACGCGAGCGCGGCGCCGACCCCGAACAGCACGGCGAGGGCGACGAGGTAGGGGCGCTGGGCGCGGCTGCGCGACAACGCCTCGCGCTCGCGGCGCGCCTGTTCGACGGCCTCGCGCTCGCGGCGTGCCTGTTCGCGGCGCGCCTCGCGCGTGCGCAGGCGCGAGGCGAGTTCGGCCGTGCTGCCGAGGCGGCGCGCGGGGTCGCCCTCGGTCGCGGCGCGGATGTCCTCGCACAGCAACGGATCGTCGATGTCCTGCTCCCAGCCCGAGGCCATCGGCTTGCTGAAGCTGCCGGCGAGCATCTGGTAGAGCATGACGCCCAGCGCGTAGACGTCGGCCTGTGCGGTCGGCAGCTGGCCGTCGAAGATCTCGGGCGCGAGGTACAGCGGCGTGCCGCTGCTCGGGTCGCCGACGTCGTTGCGCGTCATGCCGAGGCCGGCGCGCGTGATGCCGAGCGCGTCGAGCGTGTCGGGATCGACGAGGCGTCCGCTGCCGAAGTCTGTGAGCCGGATGCGCCAGCCGCCGTCGTCCTCGCGCGCGATGAGCACGTTGGCGGGCTTGATGTCCTTGTGCAGCACGCCGACGCCGTGCGCCGCGGCGACCGCGTCGGCGACCTGCAGGAACACCGCCACGCGCATCTCGGTATCGAGCGCGGCGAGCTCGCCCGTCGACCACTCGAGCAGATTGTCGCCGCCGTACTCGCACTCGAGGAAGAACGGCGGCGTCTCGAAGTTCCAGTCGATCAGCTCGACGAAGTGGCGGCGCTCGGCGATGCCTTCGCGCAACACGCGGGCGAGCGTCGCCTCGCGCTTGAGCGGGGCGAGGCGGTCGCCGTCGAGGCTGAACTTGTACACGCGCTGCGCGCCGGTGCGCACGTGGCGGGCCAGCCAGACCTCGTTGCCCGCGGTCGCGCCGAGCGTGCGCACGAGCGTGAAATCGGCACGCGCCGGCACGGGCTGGCCCGGTTCGAGCTGGATGCGGCTGGCATGGACGTGCGACAGCGCGGTGCGCGTGACGGGCCCGTCGAGGCGGTAGCCGACCCGCGCCTGGGTGACGATGTGCTCGGCATTGCGTTCGCCGAGCGCACGCCGCAGCTTGGTCACGGCATTCGGCAGCACCTTGTCGACGGTGATGCGACCCGCCCAGACCTCGCGCAGCAACTCGTCCTTGGTCACGACCTCGCCCGCGTGGCGCAGCAGGCAGGCCAGCACCTCGAGTGCGCGGTGCTCTATCTCGACCGGCAGGCCGGCCACGCGCAGCTCGACGCGTGCCTCGTCGTATTCGGCGGTGCCGAAGCGGTAGCTGTAGAGCACGCGTTCGCGCGGATCGGGATCGGGGGTGGTCATGGTGTCGTCGTCGGCCGCTCGGGTGGATCGAAAGAGCGGATCTCGTCAGGACGCTGGGATACGTCGGGGTGTCGCAAGGCTGAGGGCGGCGACGGGCAAGGGTTCCCGGGGCGGTGCGGCAGCCTCGGGGCGCGCCGTTACCGATCCGTTACCGCGGCGGTGCCGGTCCGTGCCGACCCGCGCGCGCGGGGTCGCTAGCATGCCGTCGCCGCACGCATCTGGCGAGTGCCGGTACCGGTTCTTCAGTCCGGACAAGCACTTGCATCGGGAACGACGCCGCGCCGCCTGAACGGCGCGCGTCCCCGACCACGCGCGGCGACTCCCCCGACACGAGATGCCCCCGATGCCTTTCTCCAAGCTTGCCCTCGCCGTGCTCGCCGCCGTCGCGTTGCCGCTTCCCCACGCCTTCGCCCAGACCGTGCCCTGGCAGGTCGTCGCCGGTGCGAACGCCGATCTCGCCATTCCGGGCTTCCCGGCCGGCAACCGCAGCTACACCGATGTCCTGCTCGGTGACGTCGGCGCCGGCCTCGTCGGCGTGCGCATGACCTCGCCGACGTCGGCCGCCGGCTACTGGGCGCGCCGCCAGGGAACCTGGACGCGCTATGCGACCACGGGTGTCGCAGGGGCGACCGAGGGTCCGGGACGTACGGGCGCCGAGGCCGGCCATACCTTCCTGTCGGTCACGTCGGGCGGAAGCGGCGCGGGCGCCGACGGGCAGCGCGTGTTCATCGCGCGCGCAGGCAACGCGGCCGACGTCCAGAACGCGACCTGGGGCCTGTGGCGCTGGAACACGAACACCAACGTCGAGGTGGCGCGTGTGCTCACCGATGGCGTGCTCGGACCTGGACTCGGCGCGGGATGGGTCTTCCCGAACGATTCCGGTTTCGCTTCGGCGCGCATGATGGGCAGCGGCACGATGGTCATCAACGCCGACGCGACGAGTCCGACCGGTGCGACGCGGCGCATGCTCGCCAGGCACGTTCCGGGTCAGGGCAATCTGCCGTGCATGCTGCGGCAGTCGACCGATCCGGCGCTGTCGCCGGGCCTCTCGGCGGGCGACTTCTTCGACGCGGCCTGGGGCATGTCGGCGCTCGCGCTGACGCCGCAGGGCAAGGTCTACGGCTCGTTCAGCACGAGCGGTTCGCGCTGGGGCATCTGGGAGGTCTGCAACGGTGCGCCGCGCGCGGTCGCCGTCAACGGCGAGCCGGGCGCGCGTGGCCCCGAGATCGGCGTCTCGACGGCGACGTTCGCCTCGACCTCGTTCGACACGCCGCGGCCGGCGGCGAACGGCTTCTACTTCTTTGCGAGCTATCGCCGCGTGTCGTCGGAAACGAGTCGCCTCGGCCTGTTCTGGCACGACGGCGCCGCCAACCGCCCGCTCGCGATCAACGACGATTCCGGCAACTGGGGCCCGAACTGGCAGGGCACGACGTGGCGCAGCTTCACGGCGAACTCCCTCGTCGGAGCCGGCGAGTACGCGGCATTCTTCGCCCAGGTCAACACGACCGACGGCGGCAACCCGAGCGGCCTGTGGCGCGTGCGCGCCGGCGGCAGTCCCGAACTCGCGGCGCTGATCGGCCTGACCGGCGATTACGGTCCCGAGCCGAACCGCACCTGGGCGAGCTTCCTCGGTCGCGCCGTGCTCGCCAACGGCGACATCGTCGTCGCCGCGCGCACCAATCCGGGCAACGAGCTCGCACTGTGGCTGCTCAAGTCGGGCGCCGCCCCGCGCCGCCTGCTCGTCGCGGGCCAGACCGTGACGATCCCGACGACGAGCGCCGGCAACGTGCAGGCGACCGTCAACAGCGTGTCGATCGACGACGGTGCGGCGCTGTACGGCGGCGGCGAGGATTCCTGGGCCGGTGCCGACGGCTCGATCCTCGTCCACGCCGACCTCGCCAGCTACGGCGGCGTGCGCCTGCTCGCGATTCCCTCCAATCCGGTCAACCTGATCTTCCGCAGCGGCTTCGACGGCTGACGCGGTCCGGGCGCGCGCGCGGACGGGGAGCGGAGGCCACCCGTCAGCGCGCGAGGATGCGTGCGCAAGGATGCGCAACCTCCGGCCGGCGTGACGCGGTGGCCGTCGTATGATCGGGGCGGATTCCCCGGGTCGTCGGAGGCAGGCGTGTCCAGGCAACGTTCCGCCGCGTCGAGCGGCGCGATGCACGAGCGCGCCGCCGCGCTGATCCTCGACGCGTTCCTCGACTACAACGCGCGCTTCTCCGACATCACGCGCCGCGCGCAGCGCCGCTTCGAGCGGCGCGACTGGAAGTACGCACGCGTCGACGCCGCCGCGCGCATCGACCTCTACGACGTCTGCATCCGCGAGACGCTCGGCCGCCTCGAGCTGCTGCTCGACGAGCGCGTGCGTTCGCGCCCGCTGTGGGCGGCGATGCGCGGCGCGTTCGAGGCGCTCGTCGAGCCGATGCTCGATCGTGAACTCACCAAGACCTTCTTCAACTCGCTGTCGCGGCGCCATTTCCGCACCACAGGCGTCGAGGTCGACATCGAGTTCGTCGCGCTCGATCTCGAGCCCACCGCGAACATCGTCGAGCCCGTGGCCGTCAACGCCTACGACGTCGACGGCGACCTGCGTGGCGCCTGCGCGCGCCTGCTTGCCGACGTGGCGTTCGCCAACGGCTACGCCGATGCAACGCGTTGCGCCGACGCGCTGGCGGAGGCCTGCCGTGCGCGTGCCGAGGCGGGCGGGTGGGGCGAGCTGGTCGCGATCGAGGTGCTGCGCACGGTGTTCTACCGCGAACGACGCGCCTACCTCGTCGGGCGTGTGCGTCATGCGACCGGCGTGCAGCCGTTCGTCGCCGCGCTCGTGAGCCAGGCCGACGGGGCACGCGTGGATGCGCTGCTGACCGAGATCGACCACGTCTCGGTGCTGTTCGGCTACACGCGCAGCTACTTCCACGCCGACCTGCCGACGATCGGCGACACGGTCGTGTTCCTCGCCTCGTTGTTGCCGCACAAGCCCGTCGAGGAGATCTACACGGTGCTCGGGCGCGCCAAGCAGGGCAAGACCGAGCGCTTCCGCCACCTGTTCCGCCATCTCGCCGCGCACCCCGAGGAGCGCCTCGTGCGCGCCGAGGGCGAGCGCGGCATGGTCATGGCCGTGTTCACGCCGCGCGGCTATCCGCTCGTGTTCAAGGTGATCCGCGACCAGTTCGCGTACCCGAAGGACATGGCCAGGCGCCATGTCGAGGAGAAATACCGGCTGGTGTTCCGCTACGACCGCGTCGGTCGCCTCGTCGACGCGCAGGAATTCCGCCACCTGCGTTTCCCGCGCGCACAGTTCGACGACGCGATCCTCGACGAACTGCTCGCGCAATGCGCCGAGTCCGTGGGCGTGGACGGCGACGAGGTACTCGTGCGCCACTGCTACGTGCAGCGCCGCCTGCGGCCGATGAACCTCTACGTGCGCGAAATGCCGCCCGAGGCCGCCACGCGCGCGATGCTCGACTACGGCCAGGCGATCAAGGACCTCGCGCGCAGCAACATCTTCCCGGGCGACCTGCTGCTCAAGAACTTCGGCATCACGCGAGGCGGGCGGGCGATCTTCTACGACTACGACGAGCTCTGCCTGCTCGAGGCCTGCCGATTCCGGCGCGTTCCCGAGGCGCGCGACGAGGACGAGACGCGGCCGCTCGAGGAGTGGCTGACGGTGCGCGAGGGTGACGTGTTCCCCGAAATGTTCCCGCGCTTCCTCGGCGTACCGGCGGCATTGCGCACGGCGCTCGTCGAACGCCACGGCGAGATCTTCGATCCGGCGTGGTGGAGCGCGCTGCAGGACGACCTCGCCCGCGGGGGATACGGGGATGTGCCGCCGTATCCGTCGCACCTGCGCCTGCCACCCTGAGGGCGACACGACCTGACGCGCATGAAAAAGGCAGCCCGAGGCTGCCTTGATTCGATCCACGCGCCGTGCAGGAGCGACGACTGCTGCGTCAGGGGGGAGGACGGGGTGGCTCGATATCCCGGGGGAAGGTTATCGAGCAGGGAGCCGTCGCTCCTGCACGTCACATTCTTGTTCGCGTCAGACCGGCGGACGACGACGTCCGAACACCAGCGACACGATGAACAGCACGAGGAACACGACGAACAGGATCTTGGCGATGCCTGCCGCCGCACCCGCGATACCGCCGAAGCCCAGCACCGCGGCGATCAGCGCGACGACCAGGAAAACCAGGGCGTAATGGAGCATGGCAACCTCCTCATGATTCTTGGGATCGTCCTCTCTGAAAATAGGTGATTCCCCGAGATGACGGCGCCCAAGCTAATGCCCGCTCCATGAATTACGCGTAAGCCATTGCCCTCCAAACGATAAATGCCCGATCGCGTTCATTCGCCGGAAGGTTTCGGCGGCGTTCTCGTGGAAGGGACGTGCCAGGGCCGGTGATCGTCGCAGGCACGAGCGCATCCCGCGCGCGTTGCCGGATGCGGCGCAGCAGGGCCCGTCGCGCCGCTGTGCTAGATTCGCCGACGCCCGCCGCCTCGCCGGCCCTATGCACCCACGGAGTTTGACGATGAAGAAGCTCGCGTTCGCGCTCGCCGCGACCCTCGGTCTGGTTGCGTGCGGGGAGAAGGCTGCCGAAGCACCCGCCACCCCGACCGCCACGCCCGCGCCGGCCGTGTCCGACCAGCCCGAGCAGGTCACGCCGCCGGCCAGTACGGCCGACGTCTTCGCAGGCACGCTCGACACGGTGCTCGCGGGCAGCTGGCGCACCGACGAGAACAAGGCACGTGACGCCTACCGCCATCCGAAGGAGACGCTCGCGTTCTTCGGCGTCGGCGCCGGGCAGTCCGTGCTCGAGATCACCCCGGGCGGTGGCTGGTACACCGAGATCCTCGCGCCGGCGCTCAAGGGCAACGGTACCTACACCGCCGCGATCGCCGCGCCCGACACCTCCGACTACGCCAAGCGTGGTGCCGAGCGCTTCCGCGCCAAGCTCGCCGGTGACGCCGAACGCTACGGCGACGCCAAGGTCGTCGAGTTCGATCCGAAGAATCCCGAACTGGCCGTCGACGCACCGGTCGATGTCGTGCTGACGTTCCGCAACGTGCACAACTGGCTCGGCGACGACAACGACACGCCGATGTTCAAGGCCTTCTTCAAGGCGCTCAAGCCGGGCGGCACGCTCGGCGTGGTCGAGCATCGCGCGGCACCGGGCGCCGACATCGCGGCGGTCAAGGACAGCGGCTACCTGCCGACCGAGTTCGTGATCAAGCTGGCTACCGATGCGGGCTTCGAACTGGTCGAGCAGAGCGAGATCAACGCGAATCCGAAGGACACCAAGGATTACGAGAAGGGCGTGTGGACGCTGCCGCCGTCGTACGCACTCAAGGATGTCGACCGCGAGAAGTACGCCGCGATCGGCGAGTCCGACCGCATGACGCTCAAGTTCGTGAAGCCGCAGGGCGACCAGATCTTCGGACAGGGTACGGACAAGGGTTCGTCGGCCCCGTAATGGTCCGCGGGTCTTCCACGAACGGCCGCCGCGTGCGGCCGTTCGTGTTTGCGGGTACGGGGAATCGCCTGCCGCGATGCTGATCCTGCTCAACAAGCCCTACGGCGTGCTCTGCCAGTTCACCGATCGCGAGGGTCGGCCGACGCTCGCCGACCATGTGCGCGAGAAGGGCGTGTACGCCGCCGGGCGCCTCGATGCCGACAGCGAAGGTCTGTTGCTGCTGACCGACGATGGCGGCCTCGCGCATCGGCTCACCGATCCGCGCCACAAGCAGCCCAAGACCTACTGGGCCCAGGTCGAAGGCATCGTCACCGACGAGGCCCTCGCGTGCCTTCGCAACGGCGTCGTGCTCAACGACGGGCCGACGCTGCCGGCCGAGGCACGCGCGATCGAGACGCCGACCCTGTGGCCGCGCGATCCGCCCGTGCGCTTCCGCAAGAGCGTGCCCGACGCGTGGATCGAGCTCGTGCTGCGCGAGGGCCGCAACCGCCAGGTGCGCCGCATGACCGCGGCCGTCGGCCTGCCGACGCTGCGCCTCGTGCGCGTGCGGGTCGGTGAACACGCCCTCGGCGACCTGCAGCCCGGCCAGACGCGCCGCATCGACTGAAGGACAGCGCATGACGACGTTCAAGGATCACTTTTCGGGCCATGCCGCGGCCTACCGAGAGGCGCGCCCGCTCTACCCGGAAGCCTGGTTCGACACGCTCGCGTCGCTCGCGCCCGCGCGCGAGCTCGCCTGGGATGCCGGTTGCGGCAACGGCCAGGCCAGCGTCGCGCTCGCCGCGTGCTTCGCACGCGTCGTCGCGACGGATCCGAGCGCGCGCCAGATCGAACAGGCCGAGTCGCGCGCGAACATCGACTACCGCGTCGAGCCGGCAGAGGCGAGCACGCTCGCCGACGCGAGCGTCGACCTCGTGACCGTCGCGCAGGCGTTCCACTGGTTCGACGTCGACCGCTTCCATGCCGAGGTGCGACGCGTCGCGAAACCGGGTGCGATCGTCGCCGTGTGGACCTATGCGGACTGCCGCGTCGGCGACGCCGCGATCGACCGGCTCAAGGATCGCGTCTACCACGACCTGACAGGTCCGTACTGGCCGCCCGAGCGCGCGCACGTCGAGTCGGGTTACCGCGATCTCGCGTTCCCGTACGAGCCCGTCGAGGTGTCGGCGTTCGCGATGCACGCGGACTGGAACGTCGACGGATTCCTCGCCTACCTGCGTTCGTGGTCGGCGACGCAGCGCTATCTCGCCGCGAACGGCCACGATCCGGTCGCGCTGGTCGAGGATGAGCTGCGCGCGGCCTGGGGCGACGGCATCCGCCGCGTGAGCTGGGACGTGCACGCGCGCTGCGGACGCGTCGCGCGCTGATCCGGCCGCGCCGTCCACGCGCACGATGGCGCGCGGACAGCGAAGCGGGAACGCATCAGCGGTTGGTGAGCTGCAGCTCGATGCGGCGGTTCTTCGCGAGCGCCTCGGGCGAGTCACCCGGATCGATCGGCTGGAACTGACCGAAGCCGTTCGCCGACAGGCGGTGCGCCGGGATGCCGTGCACGACGAGGTACTTCACGATCGCGACCGCACGCGCGGTCGACAGCTCCCAGTTCGACGGGAAGCGGTCCGTGTTGATCGGCCGGCGATCGGTATGGCCGTCGATGCGCAGCACCCAGTCGATGCCCGACGGGATTTCGGCCGAGACCTCCTTGACCGTCGAGGCCAGCGCGGCGAGGCGCTCCTGCGCGGCCGGGCCGAGTTCCGCGGAGCCCGACTCGAACAGCACGTCGGTCGGTACCACGAAGCGATCGCCGACCACCTGCACGTCGGTGCGTGCACCGAGCGCCTCGCGCAGGCGGCCGAAGAACTCCGAACGGTAACGCTCGAGCTCGCCGACGCGCTGCGCGAGCGCCACGTTGAGCTTGCGGCCGAGGTCGGCGATCGTCGCGTCCTTGGCGTCGATGTCCTTGTTGGCGAGGTCGAGCGCGCCCTCGAGCTTGCCGAGCTGCTCGCGGATCGCGGCCATCTGGCGGTTGAGCAGCTCGATCTGCGCGACCGCGGCGCTGTTCGCCTCGGTCTGCTTGACGAGGTCGGACTGCGAGGTGTCGAGCTTGGTCGCGAGTTGGGCGATCTCGGCCTCGAGGCGACGCTTGAGCTCGTCGAGCACGGCGACGTCGGTGCCGAGTTTCGTCGCCTCGGCGGTCGACACGTCGAGCGCACCCTTGAGCGAGTCGCGGTCGCTGGTCGCCTCGCCGAGCGAGGCCGCGAGTTCGGCCACGCGCGCATCGAGAGAACGCTTCTGGTCCTCGTTGAGCGACAGCGTGCGCGCGAGCTCGGCGACCTGCGCGTTGAGCGTATCGAGCGCGCGGTTCTTGCCGGCCAGCGTGTCGGACAGCACGAACTGTCCGATCGAGAAGATCAGCAGCACGAAGATCATGACCATGATCAGCGACGTCAGCGCGTCGACGAAACCCGGCCAGATGTCGAAGACGCGCCGGCGTCGGCGCGCGGCCATGCTCACGGCTGCGGCTCGCGCTTGCCGCCTACGGCCGCCGCCACGGTGCGCGAAAGCAGGCGCAGCTCGGCGCGCAGGTCGTCCGAGAGGCGCGACTCGCCCTGCGGCTGCGCAGCGAGCTGGCGCAGCACCTTGCGCAGTTCGTCCTGCGTGTCACCGGCCGCTTGGCGTTCGCGCGCGTCGCGCGACAGCATCTCGTTGAGGCGGCCGAGCTGGGTCGCGATCTCGGCGAACTGCTCGTTGCTGCCGCGGCGCTCGCGCTCGTTCTCGACGATCGCGCGCTGCATGCGCTCGAGACCGTCGGCGGTCTGCTCGAGCAGCGCCTGCACGTAGGCCGGCACCGAGGCATCGCCTTCGATTCCCTTGCCCGACGACAGGTGGGTCATGCCCGACAGCCATTCCTCGAGCTCGTTGTGGAAGCGGTTCTGCGCGTGCCCGGCCTGCAGGTCGAGGAAGCCGATCACGAGCGAGCTGGCGAGGCCGAACAGCGAGGTCGAGAAGCTCGTCGCCATGCCGCCGAGCGGCTCGCGCAGGTTCTCCTTGAGCGTGCCGAACATCGCCGCGGCGTCGTTGCCGATGTCGAGCGTGTGGATGATCTCCGACACCGAGCGGATCGTGACGAGCAGGCCCCAGAACGTGCCGAGCAGGCCGAGGAAGATCGCCAGTCCGATGAGATAGCGCGAGACGTCGCGCGATTCCTCGAGGCGCAGCTGCACGCTGTCGAGCAGCGTGCGCATCGACTGCGCCGACAGCGCCGCGCGACCGCGTTCGCGGCCCGCGAACATGCGCGCCATCGGTGCGAGCAGGCGCGGGTTGCCGGCCGCGGCGCGCTCGGGATTCGAGCGCCGGAACGATTCGATCCAGTCGGCCTCGCGCGACAGCATGATCACCTGGCGCACGTTCACGGCCACGCCGGCGACGAGCACGAGCAGGATCACGCCGTTGAAGAACGGGTTGGCCGAGAAGATCTCGACGAGCCGTGGTGCGACGAGCACGCACAGCCCGGCGACGCCGGCGAGGAAGGCGGACATCCAGATGAGGACGCTGGTCGGACGGGACATGGGCGGTTCGCTGTTCGGGAAGGCGGGGTATCGGATGCGCGAGGGTTGCGACAGGTTTCGTCGGACTTGGTTCCGGGTTCAGGTGCCGCGCGGTTTGGCGCGGTGGGTCGCCACGGCGGTCCACGGATCGTCGGGCCAGGGATGCCGCGGGTAGCGGCCCTTGAGCTCCTTCTTCACCTCGGGATAGGTGCGTTCCCAAAAGCCGCGCAGGTCGCGCGTGACCTGGATCGGCCGACCGGCCGGCGACAGCAGGTGCAGCATCAGCGGCACGCGCCCGCCCGCGATCGCCGGCGTGTCGCCGAGGCCGAACAGCTCCTGCAGCTTGACCGCCAGCACGGGCAGCGCATCGGCCGCGTAGACAATGCGCCGTTCGAGCCCGCTCGGCACGCGCACGCTCAGCGGTGCCTGCTCGTCGAGCGCGCGGCGCTGCGCGTGGTCGAGTCGCGCGGCGAGCGCGCCCGAGAGTTCCTCGGCCTGCAACGCATCGAGGCGGCGCTTGCCGGCGAGATAGGGCGCGAGCCAGTCATCGAGCGTGGCGAGCAGGTGGGCGTCGGAGAAATCGGGCAGGCCGAGGTCGGGCGACCACGCGCGCAGCGACTGCACGCGCAGGCGCAGTTCGCGCGCCGCGTCGCTCCACGGCAGCGCATCGAGGCCGAGTTCGCGGATCGCCGCGACGAGCGCGGGCACCGCGTCCTCGGGACGCGCCGGCACGCTGCGCCGGGTGAGCACGATCGCGTCGAAGCGACGCTCCTCGAACGCCTCGACGGCACGTGTGTCGCGGTTCCAGCGCACGCGGCGCTCGTCGCGGAAACGCGTCGGGAATTCGCGTGTGAGGCGCGTCTCGTCGATCGGCGCGGCGGCGAGGATCAGGCTGTCGCGCTCGTCGAAGCGCAGGTCGACGGCGACGAGCCAGGGCTCGCCGTACAGCGCGCTGTCGTCGAACAGGCGCGCGCCGCGGCCGTTGGCGAGCTGGTAGCGGCGCGGATCAGCGGGATCCTGTCGCGCGACACGATCGGGAAACGCGTGCACGAGCATGTCGCCGGTCGTCGTGCCGCCGCCGTCGGCGATCTCGCCCCCCGCACGCAGGCGGCGGCGCCAGGCGTCGGCGGACGTCGCGAGCGCCGCGAGTGCGCCCGTGTCAGCGCCGAGTTCGCGCGCACCGCGCGTGTCGCGACGGCGCCAGGCCGCGAGCGCGGCGACGCGCTGGCGGAAATCGTCGCTGCGCGCGCCGGGGCCGCGCAACGGACTGCGAGCCTCGACGAGCGCGACCGCATCGGCGGCGAGGGCCCGCTCGTCGGCCTTCGCGCGTACGGCGGCCGCGGCGAGGCGCGGATGCGCGCCGAACGCGAGCAGCTCGCGGCCGAGCGGCGTGATGCGATCGCCGGTGTCGAACGCCCCGAGTGCGCGTAGCAGGTCGCGCGCCTGCGCGAGCGCCCCGGCCGGCGGCGCATCGAGCCACGGCAAGGCCTCGCTGCCCCAGGCCGCGAGTTCGAGCGCGAGCGAGGCCAGCTCGACCTGCGCGATCTCAGCGCTGCGCGACGGATCGAGGCGCTTGCTCTGCGGCCACAGGCGGTAGCAGATGCCGGGGCCGAGGCGTCCTGCGCGTCCCGCGCGCTGGTCGGCCGACGCCTGCGCGACCATGACGGTCTGCAGGCGCGTGAAGCCCGAGTTCGGATCGAAGCGCGGCTCGCGTGCGAGGCCGCTGTCGACGACGGCACGGATGCCGGGCAGGGTCAGGCTCGACTCGGCGACGTTGGTCGCGAGCACGACACGTCGCCGATCCGTGGACGGACGCAGCGCGGCGTGCTGGTCGGCGAGCGCGAGTTCGCCGTGCAGCGGCACGATCTCGGCGTCGAGGTCGGCGAGCGCGCCCGCGGCGCGATCGATCTCGCGGCGGCCGGGCAGGAACACGAGCACGTCGCCGCCGCCTGCGGCAAGCGCGTCGCCGACGGCACGACGCATGTGGAACGGCCAGCCCGGTTCGGGCCAGGCCTCGTTCGCACGCGGGGCGGGATGCTCGATGCGCACCGGGAAGCTGCGTCCCGCGCTGGTCAGCCGCGGCGCATCGAGCCAGCGCGCGATGCGTTCGCCGTCGAGCGTGGCCGACATGACGACGAGGCGCAGGTCCTCGCGCAGGTTGGCCTGCGCATCGAGCGCGAGCGCGGCACCGAGGTCGCCGTGCAGGTGCCGCTCGTGGAACTCGTCGAACAGGATCGCGCCGATGCCGGGCAGCTCGGGATCGTCCTGCAGCAGGCGCGTGAGGATGCCCTCGGTGACGACCTCGATGCGCGTGGCCGCCGACACGCGCGACTCGTTGCGGATGCGGTAGCCGACCGTTTCGCCGACGCGCTCGCCGCGTTCGGCAGCCATGAACTCGGCGGCGGCGCGTGCGGCGATGCGGCGAGGTTCCAGCAGCAGGATGCGTCGGCCGGCCAGCCACGACGCGTCGAGCAGCGCCGGCGGCACCTGAGTGGTCTTGCCGGCACCCGGCGGCGCCTCGAGCACGAGGCGCGGATGCGCTTCGAGCGAGGCGAGCAGCGCGGGCAGGATGTCGTGGATCGGAAGCGGGTCGCGCATGCGTCTCGGGTCGCCGCAAACGACGACGGCGCGATCATGGATCGCGCCGTCGTGCGGTGGAGCGTCGAAGCTTACTCGCAGAACAGGCCGTTCTGGTTGCTGATCGACTTGAGGTTGCGCGTGCCGGTACCGCGCGGCACGAAGTCCGGGAGGCCGGCGAGCGCGGTATACGTGAAGCGCATGTCGCGGCAGCTCGGGAACGACACGATGACCTGGCCCCAGTTGCCGCGGGCCGCCGGACCGGTGGGACCGTTGCCGGCGAAGTAGCCGTCGTACTGGTAGATCATCGGCGAGGTGACCTCGCGCGCGCCGCGCGGGAAGTCCGCGCCGCCG
This sequence comes from Dokdonella aquatica, assembly GCF_051987395.1. Classification (NCBI taxonomy): domain Bacteria; kingdom Pseudomonadati; phylum Pseudomonadota; class Gammaproteobacteria; order Lysobacterales; family Rhodanobacteraceae; genus Dokdonella; species Dokdonella aquatica. Next base: position 1,725,029 of record NZ_CP197094.1, read on the forward strand.
TACAGCCAGAACGGCGTGCCGTTGGCGTCATACGTGTACCACGCGATCTCGAGCGACAGCACGTCCGGCCGCGCCTCGTTCTCGTTGATGCGCACGATCATGCCTTCGCCGCTGTGCGCGGGGTCGTACCAGTTTGAACCGATGTAGCCGCTCAGGGGCAGGTTGGCGTAGGCGTCCGGATAGGTCGCCGCCGTCGGGTTGTAGCTCGGCACGTTGTTGATGAAGGAGTAGCGGTTCGTGTTGAAGAAATTGTCGAGCCGCACGCTGAAGGGCAGGTTGAAATCGAAATAGCCCGCGTTGTCGAACGGGTAGTTCTCGAGCACGTAGGTGGTGCTGTAGACGATCGGCGAGTCCACGACGGTATCGGACACGATCGTGTTCGGCTCGTTCGCGATGCGCGCGAACGACAGGCCCGCCGGATTGCCGAAGCCCACCGTGCCCTGCGCCACCTCGATGCCCGGGAACAGCGGATAGACATCCGCATCGCCGTTGTACTCGGGGCGGCGGTCGATGCGCATGAGCGTGGCGGAGTTGAACAGCGTCGCGCTGCTGCAGGCGACGCGCCAGATCGTCACGGTGACGTTCTCGGTGTAGTAGCCACCCGCGCCGTCGGTGGCGGCGAGCGCGACGTTCTGGTTGCGGTACAGCGGGCCGCTCGGTGTGTCGGGGAGCGGATCGGCGAGGCAGCTCGGCGGGTACGCGCGCACCACATTGACGAGCGGCTGGCCGGGACGCGTCGCGGCGACCGCCTGGGTCGACTTGGCGCCGTCGCGCGAGTGCCGCATCGTCTGCTGCTTGGCCTGCGCGGCGGTCGCGCGCGTCGAGCGATCGGTGCTGTCGGCGGTGGCACGTGAGTCGGCCAGGGCCGGGAAAGCGGACGCGAGCAGCGTCAGCGCGAGGACGAGGCGTGGGCGGATGGACATCGATGTCTCCCCAGGGGCGGAAATCGTCTGGATGGTGGTGAAGCCGGAATGAATCGGTTGTGAACCCGGTCGGAATCGGGCATTCGTCGCATAATGGTCGATCGATCCTTCGTGAAACCCCGCATGCAGCTCGTCGACATCGGCGCCAACCTCACCCACGAATCGTTCCGCCCCGATTACGACGCGTTGCTCGCGCGGGCGAAGGACGCCGGCGTCACCCGGATCGTCGTGACCGGCGCGAGCGCCGCCGGCAGCCGCTCGGCGCTCGCACTGGCCAGGCAGCGGCCCGGTGAGTTGTTTGCGACGGCAGGCGTGCATCCGCACCACGCGGTCGACTACGACGATGCTACCGACGTGCTGCTGCGCGATCTCGTCGCACACGACGAGGTTCGTGCGGTCGGCGAGACGGGCCTGGACTACCACCGTGACTTCTCGCCGCGCGAGGTGCAGCGCGAGGTGTTCGCGCGCCAGCTCGAGATCGCCGCGGCCTGCGGCAAGCCGCTGTTCCTGCACCAGCGCGACGCCCACGAGGACTTCATGGCGGTCATGCGCGACTTCGACGGTCGCCTGGGCCGTGCCGTGGTGCACTGCTTCACGGGCACGCGCGAGGAGATGACCGACTATCTCGACGCGGGCTGGTACATCGGCATCACGGGCTGGCTCTGCGACGAGCGCCGCGGCACGCATCTGCGCGAACTGGTGCGCGACATCCCGGCCGATCGCCTCATGATCGAGACCGATGCGCCGTACCTGCTGCCGCGCAGCGTGCGACCGCAGCCCTCGCACCGCCGCAACGAGCCGATGTACCTGCGCCACATCGTCGAGGAACTCGCGCGCGACCGCGGCGAGGACGTCGCGGTGACGGCGGCGGCGACCACCGCGACGGCGCATGCATTCTTCGGGCTGCCGGCCGCCTGAGGCTCAGCCGGCCGGCGTGTTCACGAGCGCAGGCCGATGCCGCGCTTGAGCAGCCACAGGCCTAGCGCGCCGAGGCCGATCACGAAGCCGATCATGAGCGCGTACGCGGTGCCGAGCGGCACGTCGCTGCCGCCGAGCAGGCCGTAGCGGAACGCGTTGACCATGTAGAAGATCGGGTTCGCGTAGGTCAGCGCCTGTGCCCACTCCGGCAGCAGCTTGACCGAATAGAACACGCCGCCGAGATAGGTCAGCGGGGTCAGGATGAAGGTCGGCACGATCGCGATGTCGTCGAACTTCTTCGCGTAGACGGCGTTGACGAAGCCCGCGAGCGAGAAGATCGTCGCACCGAGCACGACCGTCGACAGCATCACGAACGGATGCGGGATGCGCACGTGCGTGAACAGCATCGCGATGCCCAGCACGATGATGCCGACGAGCACGCCGCGCAGCACCGCGCCGGTGACGTAGCCGGCGAGGATCACGATGTTCGGCATCGGGCTGACCAGCAGCTCCTCGACGTGGCGGCCGAACTTGGCGCCGAAGAAGCTCGACGAGATGTTGCCGTAGCTGTTCTGGATGATCGACATCATGACCAGGCCGGGCACGATGAAGTCCATGTAGTCGTGGCCGCCCATGTCGCCGATGCGGCTGCCGATCAGGCTGCCGAAGATCAGGAAGTAGAGCGTCATCGTGATCGCGGGCGGGACCAGCGTCTGGCCCCAGATGCGCAGGATGCGCATCACCTCGCGGCGCACGATCGTCGCGTACGCGACGAGGTTCGGATGCCGGGACGGCGTGCTCATGCCGCGTCCTTGTTGCCGGTGAGGCGCACGAACAGTTCCTCGAGTCGGTTGGATTTCGTGCGCATCGAGCGCACGCGGATGCCGGCGGCATCGAGCGTCGCGAACACGCGGTTGAGGTCCATCGCGCGCGGCATCTCGAGGTCGAGCGTGTGCGCGTCCTCGGCGGCGAGCGCGACGCCCTCGACATGCGGCAGCGTCGCCGGCAGCGTGCCGTCGATGTCGAGCACGAAGCCCTCGACATCGAGCTTGGCCAGCAGCGCCTTCATCGGACCCTGCTCGATGATGCGGCCGCCGTCGATGATCGCGAGGTTGCGGCACAAGCTCTCGGCTTCCTCGAGGTAGTGCGTCGTGAGGATCACGGTCGTGCCGGCCGCATTGACGTCGCGCAGGGTGCGCCACATGCCGCGGCGGATCTCGATGTCGACGCCGGCGGTGGGCTCGTCGAGGATCAGCAGGCGCGGCTCGGTCATCATCGCGCGGGCGATCATGAGGCGGCGCTTCATGCCGCCCGACAGCGTGCGCGACATCACCTGCGCCTTCTCCCACAGCTGCGCGCGCTTGAGTTCGCGCTCGGCGCAGGCCATCGCCTCGTCGCGCGGGATGCCGTAGAAGCCCGCGTAGTTGACGAGGATGTCGAACGGCTTCTCGAACAGGTTGAAGTTCAGTTCCTGCGGCACGAGGCCGATCATGCGCATCGCCTCGCTGCGCTGCGCGAGCATGTCGGTGCCGAACACGCGCACCTCGCCCGAGCTCGCGTTGACGAGCGAACTCACGATGCCGATCAGGGTGGACTTGCCGGCACCGTTGGGGCCGAGCAGGGCGAAGAAATCGCCCGGTTGCACGCTCAGCGAGACGCCCTTGAGGGCCTCCACGCCGGTCGCATAGGTCTTGCGCAGCTCGCGGATCTCGAGCGCGGGAGCGGTGGTCATCGAAGGGGGTCCACGGAGGGAAAACGGAGGGCCTGCATGGCGCTGCTAGTATAGCGGGCTGTCATCCAGCCCGTTTCCACGCCCGTGATCCGACAGTTCCCGCTGCGCCTGGCCACCGCCCGCATGCTCGCGCCGAGCGTGCGTCACCTCGCATTCGAGCGCGTCGACGGCGAGCCGTTCGCGTTCATCCCCGGCCAGTTCATCCAGATCCATTTCGATGGACCGGACGGCAAGCCGACCAAGCGCAGCTACTCGGTCGGCACGGTCGCGGCGGGCGACGCGACGCCGATCGAGCAGCTCGAGATCGCGGTGTCCTATGTCGAAGGCGGGGCCGCGACGCAGCTGCTCGGCAACCTCGAGGTCGGCGCGTCGGTCAGCGCGAGCGGACCGTACGGCCGCTTCTGCCTCATGGAGGCCGATACCAACCGCCGCTACCTGCTCGTCGCGACCGGCACGGGCGTGACGCCGTACCGCGCGATGTTGCCGCTGTTCGCGAAGCTGTCGCGCGAGCGCGGTTGCACGTTCGCACTCGTGTACGGCGCGCGCAGCGAGGCCGAGCTGCTCTATGGCGACGAGTTCGAGGCGTTCGCTGCGGCGAACCCCGGTTTCTCGTTCCATCCGTGCTTCAGCCGGGTGCCGCGCGAGCCTGCGCGGGCCAGCGACCGTACCGGTCGCGTGCATGTCGCGCTCGAGGCGCTCGCACCCGACGCCGAGGGCGACATCGCCTACCTCTGCGGCAATCCCGACATGGTCGACGAGGCGTTCGCGCTGCTGCAGCAGGCCGGCCTGCCGGTCCGGCACATCCGTCGCGAGAAGTACGTCTCCTCGCGCTGACCGCCACGCGGCAGTTCAGTACGTGACCGTGACGACGATCGTGTCGGTGTAGACGCCGGCCGCGCGTGGCGACTGCGCAGGCACGCGGCCGTACACGGTGAGGTTCTGCGTCGTGCCGGTGCCCGTGCCCGTGAACGTGTCGGTGTTGAGCGTGTTGCCCCAGCGCTGGTTGCGCGTGGTGTTGCGGTAGAGCTCGTAGGTGACGAGGCCGCCCGGCCCGGTCATGCGGCGTACCTGGCCGCTCGCGTTCTGGCCGTTGTCGAGGCCGACCTGCCACGGCGCACGGTACGTGCAGCGCAGGCTGATCGCCGAGGTCGCGTCGGTGTTGCCGGCGAGCAGGCCGCTCACACCGCCGAAATCGTGCAGACCCGCGCCCACCGTGCACGCGGGCACGACCAGCGCGCCCGCATTGAACGCGAACGTGCCGTTGTTGGCGGTGCCGCAGTCGGGCGGGAACACGCCGAGACTGAGCAGCGCCTCGTTGTAGCGGAACGAGAGCTTCGTGTTGGCGCCCGTGAACGCGCTGGCGTAGGTACCGACGCCGAGGCCGGTCTGGCCGGCCGGAACCTGGCCGTAGACGGTCGCGGTGCCGGTCTGCGTGGTGCCGACACCGAGGATCGTGAAGTACACGTCTGCGCCGATCGGCGAGACGCCCGGCGTGTCGACCGAACCCAGCACCTGCGTGCGCGCGGCGTCGCGGTAGAGCTGGTAGTTCATCGTGTCGCCACTCGGATTGGTCATCTGGCGCGGCACGACCGTGCTGCCCTGCATGCCCGTTCCGACGCTGAAGCAGAGGCGCGCGAAGACGCCGTTGAGGTTGTTGAGGATGCCGGCCGAATACGTGCACTGGTAGTTGATCGTCGCGGTCGCGTTGACGAGCGAGCCGAGCGGGTCGACCGTGCCGAAGCTGATGTTGGTCATCGTCGCGCTGCAGGTCACCGTGGCGGCGGCCGGCGCGGAGGCCGTCAGCGTCGAGAGCAGCAGGAGCGCGCGCAGGCGGCGGGTCAGAGGCATGGGATCGGTCCGAGGGTCGCGGGGGGCGTCGCCGCGCGGCGATCCACGCGTGCCGTGCAGCTGCCGGTGGGCGTCTCGACGCGCAACGTGGCCTGCTCGGGGAGGTCTTCGAGCCAGGTCATGCCGTCGTAGCCGACCATAGCCTCGGCGCCGCCGTCGCGCCGCACGCGGCTGCCGAGTGCGACCGGCGCGCCCTGCGCATCGTGCAGCACGACCGAAACGCCGCTGACGCCGCGCACCTCGAAGCGCACGTGCGTGCCGGTGCCGCGCGCGGGCGTCACCGTGCGCGCCACGTCCTCGACGCGCTGGTCGGCCGGCAGATCGAGCGGCGAGATCGCGATCTGGTTGCCCTGGTAGGCGTTGAGCGGGGTCACGAGCAGCATGCCGTCGTCGTCGGTGCGGCCGATCTCGCGGTTCTCGAGCAGCACCGGTACGCCGGCGACGCCACCGGTCGACACCACCGCGAAGGCGTCGTCGATGCGGCGCGCGGTGAACGTGTGGCCGCCGAGCATCGCGATCGCGCCGCTCAGGCTCGCGTAGCCGTAGCGGCTGTCGCCAACCGCGTTGATGCCGCCGATGACCTGTCCCCAGGTCGTGCGCCAGCCGGCTTCCGCGGCGCCGCCTTCGGATGCACCACCGGTGCGGCCCTGCACGCGCCAGCCGAAGCCGCCGTCGCCCGGAATCGAGCGCGTCGCGTCGGCGGTCAGCGTCGTGCCCGCGTCGGTGTGCTGCACGGTCGAGCCGAGCTGGATGCCGCGTCGCGTGCCGAGCGTGATGCCGAGGAACACGGTGCTGTCCTTCGTATCGTCGAGATTGCGGTTCACGCTGAGGTTGAGGCTCGCCGCGCGTCCGAGTGCGCGGGTCCAGTACGCGCTCGCGTAGCGCGCCGGCGTCTCGCCGGCGTAGCGCAGGCGCGCGTAGCTCGTGCCGAAATGGCCCGCGCGGCCGGCGTCGACGCCGAACAGGGCGCGCTCCGACACGCGCGGCGGCGGGCGTCCGAAGCCGCTCGCGATGTCGCGGTAGCGGCCGTCGGCGTACGTGCCCTGCACGGCGAACTGCACGCGGGCCTGGCGCATCGACCAGCCTAGGCTGCTCAGTCCGCCGTCGCCGAGTCCGTCGGCATGGCTGCGCGCGTAGGCGAACGAGGCGACGCCGGCGAGTCCGGTCGCGAGGTTGGCACCGCCGCCGGCGAGCACCACGCCGTCGCCGCCCTCGACGTGGGCCTCGACCGTGAGCCGATCGCTGAGGCCTCGCCGGTACAGGCCGCTCGCGACGGGCTGTGCGGCATAGTCGAACGCGTCGACGCCGCGGTCGCGGCGCACGAAGCCGAGTTCGGCCGACCAGTCGTCGAGGCCGCCCTGCAGCAGCTGCGGCGTCGCGTAGAACGGGAAGTCGAACGAGGTCACGCGGCCGAGCGCGTCGGTCAGCACGACGCGCGCCATGCCGCTGCCCGAGACGCTCGGCAGCGCATTGAGCTGGAACGGTCCTGCGGCGAGGTTGCCGCTGAACTGGCGCATGCCGTCGACGTAGAGGTCGATCGCCGACGGTGCACTCGCCTCGCCGACGAACGCCGGCAGCGGCATCGTCAGGCGGTACGGCTGCAGGGCGAAATCGCGCGACAACTGGACGCCGCCGATGTAGGTGGGGCGCGCCCAGTCGGGCGTGCGCGTCACCGTGTCGCCGACGCGCAGGGTGAGCATGCGCGCGGGCAGGCTCATCGACCAGGTCGTGTCGAGGCGCACGGTGCCGTGGTCGGAACCTTCGCCGCCGTCGGTCGCACGGGCGAGCATCGAATGGCTGAACACGCCGGCCGCACCGAACAGGCGCAGCTCACCGAAACCGCTGAGCCCGCGCTGGCCGCCGTCGGCGACCGAGGCGTAGAGATCGTAGTTGACGAGTGCGCCCGGCGAGGTGGTGACCGCGGGAACCGGCGCGTGCGGCGTGTTGAGCACGGTCGTCTCGAGATCGAGCAGGCGCAGTTCGGCATCGATCGCGACGCGCTGGCGTGCGGCGTCGTAGTCGATGCGCACGCCGGGCAGGCTGGCGAGGTCGATCGGCGGATCGCCCGGGGCGACGTCCTCGAGGCGGAAGCCGAGGGTGTGGAGCACGCCGGCGCGCGCATGCAGGCGCCCGCCGACGAGTTCGAACTGCAGCAGCTCGCGGCTGTGCGTGCCGTTCATGACGACGTCGAGGAACAGCGTCTGTTGCGCATCGGCCAGCTCCTGCACCGCCATCGCGTCCACGCCCGATGTCGCGGCGCAGCACAGCGGCACGTGGGCGAGCAGCAGGCTAGCGATCCGCGGTGCGCGGTATCGCCTGCTCGAGCGGCTCACCGTTGATCCTCGCTCGCAATGCCGAGGCGCCGGCCGCGTCGACCGACGGCGGCAGCTGCCAGCGCATGCGTGAACCGGGAAGGACATAACCGAGCAGGCCGGCGCTGATGACGCTGCGCGTGCCGTCGGCACCGACGAGTCCGACTTCGCTGAGCTGCGCACGCACGGGGCCGGTATTGGCGACCTCGAGCGCCGCGGGCGAACCCGTGACGCGCCACTGGAGCTGGGGCGTGCCGCTGCCGTCGCCGCCCGTGAACACGGGCACCGAGTAGCGCAGCACGAAACGCACGCCTTGTTCGCTGCCGACCGGGGGCGGCAGCTCGTCGACGAGCAGGCGGAAGCTTGTCTCGCCCGGCCCGCCGTCGCCGCGCGGGCGGATCACGCGCACGAGCTGGCGCTGACCCGGCGCGACCTCGAGCATCGGAGGACTCGCGACGAGTTCGGTCGAGGCCTCGAGCTGGTCGCCGGTGTCGTCCTGGGTCCAGCGGAACACGCGGACCTGGGCGCGCAGCGCGGCGTCACCGGTATTGGACAACCACAGCACCGCGCTGCTTTCGCCGCGCGGGATCTCGACGAGGATCGGGGTCACCTGCAGCCCTGCCGCCGTGGCCGTCGCGGCCGCGCCGTATACGGCGGCGGCGAGCAGCGGGCGGGCGAGGGCGACGGTCATCAGTAGGTGACCGTGACCGCGATCGTGTCGGTGTAGGCGCCGGCGTTGGCGTTGGCGCTCGCGACGAGGCCGTACACGGTGCGCGCCTGCGCGCTGCCCGAGCCGGTCCCGGCGAAGGTGTTCGTGCCGATCGTGTCGCCCCACGGCAGCGTGCGCGCGCTGTCCTGGTAGAGCTGGTAGCCGACGTAGTGGCTGGCACCGTCGGTCATGCGGCGGGTGGCGATGTTGCCGGCCGTCGAGGCGTTGAGGCCGGCGCCGAGGCCGATGTTGTAGGCCGAACCCGGCGTGCAGGTGACGCTGATGGTCGACGTGGCCGTGACGTTCGTCGACAGCGACGAGTGGCTTCCGAAATCGACGTCGGTCGGCGCCGTCGTGGTGACGTCGCAGGCCTTCTGGATCGTGATGCGGACCTGGAACGAGCTGCCGACCGTGTCGGCGGACGCGGTCGAGGCGGCGCCGGCGGCGGCGACGAGGACGAGGGAAGCGGCGAGCGAGCGGAGAGCGTTCATGGTGGCCTCGGACTGGACTTTAGGGGAGTGTGGAAACGTGTCCAGATGAGGCATAACGCGTGCCAAGTGCAAAGTGTGAAGTGCGCAGCATTTGCAACGAGTATACGAAATCAAAACGAGAACGCCGTCGCCCAATCGTTGGCGTGGATGGACGTTTTGCGGCCACGCGTTCAGCCGGTGCGTGTCGAGTGTCAAGCTCCCTTGACATCGCGCGCGACGGTCGCCAGACTGCGTGTCAAGTCAACTTGACACATGGTGCCGCCATGGCGAGGTCCGTCGACAAGCGCTACTTCCGCGAGATGGCGATCGCGATGGGCGCGTACATGCTCGTCATGTTGCTGGCCTGGCCGATGGTGCGGCAGCTCGAGCCGGGACCGCTGCACGTGACGGTCGCGTTGCTGCCGCTGCTGCCTTTTGCGGCAGCGCTGCGCGCGATGATCCGCCATGTCCGCGACAGCGACGAGTTCCAGCGCAAGATCCAGCTCGAGTCGCTCGCGGTATCGGCCGCGATCGTCAGCTTCGCGAGCATGGCCGGCGGGTTCCTCGCCGCGGCGCGCGTCATCGAGCTCGACGGCACGATCCTGCTGTGGGTGTTCCCGGCGCTGGCCATGCTGTTCGGCCTCGTGCGCTGCGGTGTCGCGCGGCGTTACGCGCGCGGATGAACAACCGCGTCCGCGAGCTGCGCGCGGAGCACGCCTGGTCGCAGGCCGAGCTGGCCGAGCGCCTCGACGTGTCGCGCCAGACCGTCAACGCGATCGAGACCGGCAAGTACGACCCGAGCCTCCCGCTCGCCTTCGCCATCGCACGCCTGTTCGGCGAGCCGATCGAGGCGATCTTCGATCCCGGCGCCTGAGGAGCCCGATGAACCCGTTGTTCAAGCGTTACCTGCGCGACACCGGCCCGGCCTCGTTGGCCTACTTCGCGAGCGTGGTCGCCGCCGCCCTGCTGGCCTCGCGCCTGCCGGAAGGCTGGCCTCGCTGGCTCGCCGCGCTGCTGCCGGTGCCGTCGATCCTGTGGATGGCGCGCGTCGAGATCCTGCGCCTGCGCCGCCGCGACGAGCTGCGCAAGCGCATCGAGGTCGAGGCCATGACGATCGCGTTCTCGGTGTCGTTCTGCGTGCTCGCGATGCTGAGCTTCCTCGACCTGTTCGGCGGCCTCGGCCTCGGCCTGCCCGTCGCGGCGATGATCCTCGCGTTCGCGTGGATCGGCGCGCAGCTGTGGGTGCGCGCGCGCTACCGCTACTGGTGGTCCTCCGGTGCCGAGGACGAGTCGTGAGCCGAGCGATCCATCGCCCCGTTTCCGTGTCACCGCCCGTTGCATGCTCCACGAGGGAAGCGTCATGAAGAAGAAGTCGTTGCAGGTCGCGCTGGCGCTCGCCGTCGTCGCCGGCGTGTTCGCCTGGAAGCAGGTCAAGAAGCCGGTCGCCGATGCGGAACCGCCGTCGCAGGGCCGCTACGTGATCCCGGCCGGCGCCGACGCGTTCACGTTCGGCACGCTCGCGTTCAAGGCCTGCGAGCTGCCGCAGAAGCGCTCGGCCGCGACGACGGCCGCGTTCTGTGCGCCGTTCGAGGTACCCGAGGACTGGGACAAGCCGGACGGCCGCCGCATCGCGCTCAACCTCGCCCTCGTGCGCAGCGCCGAGGCCCCTGACGACGATTTCGTCGTGCTGCTTCCCGGAGGGCCCGGCCAGGCCGCGATCGAGTCGTGGCCGCAGGTCGCCGGCGCTCTCGCTCCGGCGACCAAGCGCCGCCACGTGCTGCTGCTCGACCAGCGCGGCACGGGCGAATCGCATCCGCTCGCCTGCGACACCGATCTCGATGCCGAAGCGCTGCCCGAGTTCGATCTCGACCACGTGCGCGAACAGACGCGCGCCTGCCTCGACAAGGTCTCGGCGAATGCCGATCCGGCCCAGTACACGACCACGGTCGCCGTGCGCGACCTCGAGGCCTTGCGCCAGGCGCTCGGCGGGCCGCGCTACGACCTCGTCGGCATCTCCTACGGCACGCGCGTCGCGCAGCAATACCTCAAGCGTCATCCGGACGGCGTGCGCACGATCGTTCTCGACAGCCCGGTGCCGAACGAGCTCGCGCTCGGTGGCGAGCACGCACGCAACCTCGAGGACGCCCTCAAGGCGCAGTTCGCGCGCTGCACGGCGGACGCCGCCTGCACGGCCGCGTTCGGCGACCCGTATGCCAAGCTGCAGACGCTGCGCGACGGCCTGCGCGTCGCACCGCGCGACGTGCGCTATCCGGATCCGGTCGACTTCACGTCGACGACGCGCCGCCTCGACGCATGGAGCCTCGCCGGGCTCGTGCGCATCTTCGCCTACTCGCCCGAGACCGCCGCGCTGATTCCGCTCGCCGTGGAGCAATCGCTGGCCGGCAACGATGCCCCGCTCATGGGCCAGATCAAGATCCTGCAGGACGGCATGGGCGAGCTCGCCGGCAGCGGCATGCAGCTTTCGGTGATGTGCGCCGAAGATGCCGACCGCGTCGAACGCGATCCGACCGCGGAAGAGTTCCTGCTCGGCAACCTGCTCATCGACGTCGTGAAGGCACAGTGCGAGATCTGGCCGCGCGGCGTGCGACCGGCCGACTTCAACGAGCCGGCCACGGGCGATGTCCCGGTGCTCGTGCTGTCGGGCGAGTTCGATCCGGTCACGCCGCCGCGCTACGGCGAAGAGGTCGTCAAGCACCTGACCCGCGCGCGCCACATCGTCGCCAAGGGCCAGGGCCACGCGATCCTCGGCCGCGGCTGCATCCCCAGGCTCATGAGCCGCTTCATGGACGAACGCGATCCCGTCGCGCTGGACACCAGCTGCGTCGACACGCTCGGTGCCACCCCCCATCTCATCGACTACAACGGAGCCGCGCCATGATCGAACTGCGCGACCTGCACAAGGCCTTCGGCGACGTGCGCGCCGCCGACGGCGTCTCGTTCACCGCGCGCGACGGCGAGATCACCGGCCTGCTCGGACCGAACGGTGCCGGCAAGACGACCACGCTGCGCATGCTGTACACGCTCATGAAGCCCGACCGCGGCCAGGTCCTCGTCGACGGCATCGACGCCGCGGTCGATCCGATCGCGGTGCGCCGCCGGCTCGGCGTGCTGCCCGATGCACGAGGCCTGTACAAGCGCCTGACCTCGCGCGAGAACATCGACTACTTCGGTCGCCTGCACGGCATGGACGAGGCGACGATCACGGCGCGCCGCGAAGACCTCGTGCGTGCGCTCGACATGGCCGACATCGCCGACCGCCGCACCGAGGGCTTCTCGCAGGGCCAGCGCGTCAAGACCGCGATCGCGCGCGCGCTGATCCACGACCCGCGCAACTGCATCCTCGACGAGCCGACCAACGGTCTCGACGTGATGGCCACGCGCGCGATGCGCGACTTCCTGCGCCGTCTGCGCGGCGAGGGACGCTGCGTGCTGTTCTCGAGCCACATCATGCAGGAGGTCGCCGCCTTGTGTGACCGCATCGTCGTGATCGCGCGCGGCCGCGTCGTCGCCGACGCCGCGCCCGACGCGCTGCGCGAGCAGGCCGGCACCGACAACCTCGAGGATGCGTTCGTGCGCATCATCGGCTCCGCAGAAGGACTCGCCGCATGAGATCGATCCTGACCGTCTTCCTCAAGGAAGTGCGCGAGAACCTGCGTGACCGCCGCACCGTGCTCAACACGTTGCTGACCGGTCCGCTGCTCGCGCCGCTGATCTTCGTGCTGCTGATCAACGGCATCGTCTCGCGCGAGCTCGACAAGGCCGAGAAGCCGCTGCCGGTGCCGGTGATCGGCGCCGAGCATGCGCCGAACCTCATCGAGGCGCTGCGCCAGTCGGGCGTCGAGATCAAGGACGCGCCGGCCGATCCCGAGCGTGCCGTACGCGAGCAGGAAGTGGACCTCGTGCTGCGCATACCGGCCAGCTACGCCGAGGCCTGGCGCAAGGGCGAGCCGGCCCAGGTCGAACTCGTCTTCGACCAGTCGCAGCGAGACGCGGCCGGTTCGGTCGCGCGCCTGCGCGGCATGCTGGAAGGTTACGCGCAGCGCACGTCGGCGATGCGCGTGATGGCACGTGGTCTCTCACCCGTGGTCACGAGGCCGCTCGTCGTCGCGAGCCGCGACCAGTCCACCGCGCAGGCACGTGGCGGCATGATGTTCGCGATGCTGCCGTACTTCTTCATCCTCGGCGCGTTCATCGGCGGCATGGCCCTCGCGATCGACACGACCGCCGGCGAACGCGAGCGCCAGTCGCTCGAGCCGCTGTTCGCGACGCCGCTGCCGCGCTCGCGCATCCTGCTCGGCAAGCTCGGCGCGACGTCGGCATTCGCGTTCACGACGCTCGTGCTCAGCATCGTCGCGTTCTCGATCGCGGGCCAGTTCATGCCGACCGGCAAGCTCGGCATGGTGCTGCAGATCGGGCCGCGCTTCATCCTGTACACGCTCGTCGCGATGGTGCCGCTGGTGTTCCTCGTGGCGACGCTGCAGACGCTCGCCGCGGCGTTCGCGAAGAGCTTCCGCGAGGCGCAGACCTACCTCTCGCTGCTCATGTTCGTGCCGGCCGTGCCGACGATGCTGCTGTCGATCTTCCCCGTGAAGACCCAGCTGTGGATGTACGCGGTGCCGCTCATGGGCCAGCAGATCACGATCACGCGCCTGCTGCGGGGCGATCCGGTGGTGGCGATGGAGCTCGCGCTGTGCGTCGTGTCGACGGCAGTCGTCGCGCTGGTCGTCTACGCGATCACCGCGCGTGTCTACCGCGGCGAGCGGCTCGCGATCTCGGCGTGAGATCGAGCCCCTCTCCCTCCGGGAGAGGGGTTGGGGAGAGGGTGCGGTGCCGTAACGAGGTCGGCGGCGGAGCAGGGACAAGACCAGCGTGCTGCGATGCGCCGTGTGTGTCCGTTGCGTGCGCGGGACGCATGAACCATGTCCCGCCTTCGGCTGCCGCTGTCGTGGCCAGGATCGGCGTCATCAGAACAGCTCGCCCTGCGGCGTCGGCGCCCGCGGCACGCGGAACAGGCTCGTGTCGAGGGCGAGCTCGCGCGTGCGGGTGAGGCCGAGCCGGCGGCTCGCGACGCGGAAGCGCTGGCGGATCAGGTCGGAGAACACGCCTTCGCCGCGCATGCGCGAGCCGAACCGCGGGTCGTTGTCGCGGCCGCCACGCATCTGCTGCACGAGGCTCATGACGTGCGCCGCACGCTCGGGCACGTGCAGGTCGAGCCACTCGCGGAACAGCTCCCTGAGCTCGTGCGGCAGGCGCACGATCGTGTAGCCGGCCGTGCGCGCACCCGCCGCGGCGGCATCCTCGAGGATGCGTTCGATCCAGCGGTCGGTCACCGCCGGGATGATCGGCGCGACGAGCACGCCGCAGGGCACGCCGGCGGCATGCAGTGCCGCGAGCGCGGCGATGCGCCGGTGCGGCGCGCTTGCACGCGGCTCGAGCGTGCTCGACAGGCGGTTGTCCAGCGAGGTCACCGAGACGAATACCTGCACGAGGCCGTCGCGCGCCATCGGCGCGAGCAGGTCGAGGTCGCGTTCGACGAGCGCATTCTTGGTCACGATCGTGAGCGGATGCCGGTGTTCGGCGAGCACCTCGATCACCGCACGCGTGAGGCGGTGCTCGCGTTCGATCGGCTGGTAGGGGTCGGTGTTGGCGCCGAGGTTGATCGGCGAACAGACATAGCCGGGCTTCGCCAGCTCGGCGCGCAGGCGCTCGGCCGCATTGTGCTTGGCGACGAGGCGGGTCTCAAAGTCGATGCCGGGCGAGAGATTGAGGTAGGCGTGCGTCGGCCGCGCGTAGCAGTACACGCAGCCGTGCTCGCAGCCGCGGTACGGGTTGACCGACTGCGTGAACGGGATGTCGGGCGAGTCGTTGCGGCTGATGATCGTGCGCGCGGTCTCGAACGTCACCTCGGTGCGCGGCCGCGCGGGCGCGTCGTCGTCGCGCGTCCAGCCGTCGTCCTCGAGCGTCTTCGTGATGCCCTCGAAGCGGCCTTCGCGGTTCGACGCCGCGCCGCGCCCCTTGATGCGCTCGGCGCGGGTCAGGTCGGCGGGATCGTGCGGGCGCGGCATGCAGCGAGTATGCGCGTGCCGGTCTCAGCACGCGCGACGCCGCATGCGGGTCAGCCGCCCGCGATCGCCTCGCCGGCCGGACGCGTGCCGCCGCCGAGGACCTGGTAGACCAGCACCTGGTTGTTGAGGCGGGCGAGCTGGCCTTCGGTCCATGCGATCTCGGCCGAACGGCGACGTTCCTGCGCATCGAGCCAGGCGCGCAGCGCGACCGCACCGGCCTTGTAGCGCACCTCGTAGAGGCGTTCGGCGCGGCGCGCGGTCTCGAGCGACTCGGCGAGCAGCGCGGCGCGTTCGGCCAGCGTGTCGCGCGCGGCGAGCGCGTCGGCGGTGTCGGCGAGGGCCTGGTAGAGGGTTTGCCGGAACGTCACGACGGCTTCGTCGTACTGGGTCTGCGAGACGCCGATGTTGAGGCGCATCTGGTTGACCTGCAGGAACGGCAGCGACAGCGCCGCGCCGAGCGAGCCGACCGGGTTCTTGAGCACATCCAGCAGCGAGGTGCTCGAACTGCCCGCGCCCGCGGTGAGGCTAAGGCGCGGATAGAAGCTCGCGCGCGTCGCGTCGACGCCGGCCAGGGTGGCGCGCAGGCGCAGTTCGGCGGCACGCAGGTCCGGGCGGCGCGCGAGCAGGTCGGCCGGCAGGCCCGCCGCGACATCGGGAAGATCGGTGGCCGGCAGGCGCGACGGATCGACGCCGGGATCGCCGGGAGGTGCATCGAACAGGATCGCGAGTGCGTTGCGTGTCTCGGCGCGCTGCTGCAGCAGGCTCGCGTGGCTGGCGCGCTGGCTCGCGAGGCTCTGCTCGGCGTCGGCGATCTCGAGGCCCGACACCGCTCCGGAGCCGTACTGCACGCGCACGAACGCGAGCGTGCGCTCGGCGACGTCGAGGCTGGCCTCGCTCACGGCGACGCGCTCGTTGAGGTAGGCGAGCTGCCAGTACAGGCCGGCGGTCGTGCCGACCAGCGTGAGTGCGGTCGCTTCGCGGTCCTCGGCCGTGGCGACGGCATTCCAGGTCGCGGCGTCGCGCTCGCTGCCGAGGCGGTTCCACAGGTCGACCTCGTAGCTCGCCGACAGCGACGCGGAGTTGCTGCGCGAGGTCGGTGCGCTCTCGTCGAGGCGACGGCTCGCGCCGGCGCTGACGCTGGCCGACACCGATGGCACGAACGCATTGCGTGCGAGATCGGCCTGCAGCTGCGCGCGGCGTACGCGGATCGTCGCTGCGGCGAGGTCGTTGTTGCGCGCGAGCGCGCGTTCGACCAGTGCATCGAGGGTCGGGTCGCCGAAGGCCTGCCACCAGCGTTCCTGCACGATGGCGGTATCGGACGACGACGCGGCGGTCGCGGTGCTCCACTGCGCGGGCACGTCGGTAACGGGGCGCTCGTACGGCGTGCGCGTCGTCGCGCAGGCAGCCAGCGACAGCGCCAGTGCGGCGGCCAGCGCGTGCCGGCCGGCGAGACGGATCGATCGGGGGGCGGGGGCGTGCATGGGTCGCTCCGGGTCAGTCGCGCGCGAGCGCGTCGACGGGGTCGAGGCGCGCGGCGTTGCGCGCGGGGAGGAAGCCGAACACGATGCCGATCAGCGTCGAGCAGGCGAACGCGACCACCATCGACGTCGTCGAGTAGACCATCGTGAAGCTGCCGCCGGCCTGCGCGAACACTGCGCCGATGCCGAGCGCGAGCAGCACGCCGATCAAGCCGCCGAGCAGGCACACGAGCACCGCCTCGATGAGGAACTGCTGCAGGATGTCGCCCTGGCGCGCGCCGACCGCCATGCGCACGCCGATCTCGCGCGTCCGCTCGGTCACCGACACCAGCATGATGTTCATGACGCCGATGCCGCCGACGATCAGCGAGATCACCGCGATCGACGAGATCAGCAGGGTCATCGTCTGTGTGGTCTGCTGGATCGTCTGGCGGATCGAATCGGTGTTGGAGACGTAGAAATCCTGCGAGCCGTGGCGCTGCGTGAGCAGGGCCGTGATGCCGGCCTCGGCCGCGTCCATCGACACCGTGTCGTCGACGCGCACGGTGATGCCGCGCAGGTAGTTCTGGCCGAGCAGGCGGTACATCGCCGTCGTGTACGGGATGAAGACGTTGAGGCTCTCGTTGTTGCCGAACGCCGAGTCCTTCTTCGCGGTGACGCCGACGATGCGCGCAGGCATGTTGTTGAGCAGCACGACCTCGCCGATCGGGTCGCCGCCGGTCTCGAACAGCTTGGCGTAGGTGTTGTCGTCGATGACGATGTCCTGCGACTGGCGGCGCACGCTGTCGGCGTCGAAGGCGACGCCGCGTGCCATCTCGAAGCCGCGCACGCGGAAGTACTGGTCGCCGACGCCGTTGGCCTGCGAGGTCACCGAGACGTTGCGGTAGCGCAGCGTCACGCTCGACTGCACGCTCGGGGTCACGCTGTCGACGTAGTCCTGCTGGGCCAGCGCGTCGGCATCCGACGGCACCAGTGTGCGCACGCGCGCCGAGCGCATGTCGCCGAAGCCGCTGCCGGGATAGATGTCGATGACGTTGGTACCGATCGTGTTGATGTTGTCGACGATCTGCTTCTGCGAGCCCGCGCCGAGCGCGACCACCGACACCACCGAGGCGATGCCGATGATGATGCCGAGCATGGTCAGGAACGTGCGCAGGCGGTGTGCGTTCATCGCGAGCAAGGCCATGCGGAACGCCTCGAGGAAGCGGTCGCGCACGGCCTTCCAGCCCTCGTCGCCACGACGCGCGCGCACCGCCGCGGCGGTGCGTTCGCGGCCGGCGCGGCGGCGGTCGGCGACGATCTCGCCGTCGCTGATCTCGATCACGCGCGAGGCGTGCTCGGCGACATGCATGTCGTGGGTGACCAGCACGATCGTGTGGCCTTCGGCGTGCAGCTCGTCGAGCAGCCGCAGCATCTCCTCGCCGCTTGCGCTGTCGAGCGCGCCGGTCGGCTCGTCGGCCAGGATCACCTCGCCGCCGTTCATGAGCGCGCGCGCGATCGACACGCGCTGCTGCTGGCCGCCCGAGAGCTGGCCGGGCTTGTGGTCGAGGCGCTCGGCGAGGCCGAGTCGCGTCAGCAGCGCGCGTGCGCGTTCGCGGCGCTGCGCGGAGGCCTTGCCCGCGTAGACGGCCGGCGTCTCGACGTTGCCGAGCGCGTCGAGGTCGGCGAGCAGGTGGTAGCGCTGGAACACGAAGCCGAAGTGTTCGCGGCGCAGTTCGGCGAGCTCGTCGGGCTCGAGCGCACCGGTCTCGCGGCCGGCGACGCGGTAGCTGCCGTCGGTCGGGCGGTCGAGGCAGCCGAGGATGTTCATGAGCGTCGACTTGCCGGAACCCGAGGCGCCGACGATCGCGACGTACTCGCCGGCCTCGATCGTGAGATCGACGTCCTTGAGCACGACGAGCGTCTGGTCGCCGGCCGGGTACTCGCGCCGCACGCGGGCAAGCTGGAGCAGCGGGGTCGTCATGGTCAGAAGCCCGGCGGGCGACGCATCATCGGGCCGCGCGACTGCGCGGCGGCGCCGGCCGCACCCGACTGGCCGAGCACGACGGTGTCGCCCTCGGCGAGGCCTTCGCGGATCTCGGTGAGGATGTTGTTGCTGATGCCGATACGCACGGGCTTCTCGACCGGGTTGCCTTCCGCATCGAGCACGCGCACGAGGCGCGGTGCGCCGCCGGCGTCGTCGCCCGGCGAACCTTCACGGGCTGCGCCGTCGCGAGATCGGCGGTTGCCGCCTTCGCCGGGCGGGCCCTGCGTGCCGGCCGTGCGCGGCGTGGCGCCTTCCTGACGCGCCCCGCCCGCGACACGTGCACCCGTGCCGCGTGGCGCGGCCATCACGGCCGAGGCCGGCACGGTCAGCACGTCGCGTGCATCGGCGAGCACGATGTTGACCGTCGCGGTCATCGAGATGCGCAGCTTGCCGTCGGGGTTCGGCACGTCGAACAGGCCGTTGTAGTAGATCGCCGTGCTCGAGCTGCTGCTCGAACTCGTGTTGCTCGTCGATTCGCTCGCGATCGACTCGGGTGCGGGTTCCACCGCGCGCAGTTCGGCGTGGTAGCGGCGGTCCGGTTCGCCGAGGATCGTGAACCAGACTTTCTGGCCTGCGGCGACGCGCACCACGTCGGCTTCGGAGATCTGCGCCTTGATCGTCAGCGTCGACAGTTCGGCGAGCTTGACGATGGTCGGCGCCGACTGGTTCGCGTTGACGGTCTGGCCTTCCTTGGTGACGACCGCGACGACCGTGCCGTCCATCGGCGCGAGGATCTTCGTGTAGCCGAGGTTGAGCTTGGCCGTGTCGACCTGGATCGTGCCCTGTTCGATCTGCGCATCGAGCGCGGCGATGTCGGCACGTGTCGAGGCCAGCGTCGCCTCGGCCGCCTCGAACTCGGCGCGCGAGGTCGCGTCGGCCGCGATCATTTCCTGCTGGCGCTTGAACACGAGCTCGGCCTGCTTGAGTGCGGCGACGCGTGCGCTGCGCTGCGCACGCGAGGTCGCGAGGCCGGCCTCGGCGTTGCGCAGCGAGTTCTGCTGCGGCAGCGAGTCGATCTCGGCGATGAGCTGGCCGGAGGTCACGGTGTCGCCGACGTCGACCTTGAGCGAGACGACGCGGCCCGACACCTGGGCGCCGACGCTGACGAGGTTGCGCGCCTCGAGCGTGCCGGTAGCGATGACGGTCTGCTCGATGTCGCCGCGTGCCACCGGCGCGGTCACGTAGCTCTGGGTCGCCGCGGACGGGAACAGCCACAGCTTGAGGCCGACGCCGGCGGCGACGAGCACCGCGACGAGGACGAGGTTGCGCAGGAGGCGTTTGGAGCGGGTCTTCATCTCGGGATCCGTTCGCGCGGGGCATGGGGAGAGTGCGCGGCCAGTGTGCCGACGCAGGCGTTATGCCGCCGGCTGCAAATGCAAGGGAAACGCAAAGGCGGCCTGCACATTCGGCTTGAAATCGCCACGATCCGGGCGCATCAAGGGGCACCTCCCTTGCCACCGGACTCCGCCATGGCCTTCGTCTGCGACATCCCGGGTGCCAACCTCGCCATCGAGCGGGGTGCCTTCCCGAACCCCGAGCGCGACATCGATCCGGCCAGCGTCGCCGGCGAACAGCTCGCGGTGCTCGCGGGCGGCTGCTTCTGGTGCGTCGAAGCCGTGTTCAAGGAACTCGACGGCGTGCGCTCGGTGACTTCGGGCTACAGCGGCGGCACCGCCGAGACCGCCGACTACAAGACCGTGTGCACGGGCACGACCGACCATGCCGAGGTCGTCGCGATCCGTTTCGATCCCGCGCGCACGAGCTTCGGCCAGCTGCTCAAGGTGTATTTCGCGGTCGCCCACGATCCGACCCAGAAGGATCGCCAGGGCGAGGACCGCGGCCGCCAGTACCGCTCGGCCGTGTTCTACACGGACGAGGCGCAGAAGGAGGTCGCCGAGGCCTACATCCGTCAGCTCGACGCCGCGCACGTCTACAACGCACCGGTCGTGACCGAGGTCGTGCCGCTCGAGGCCTTCCACGAGGCCGAGGCCTACCACCACAACTACGCCGAGCTGCATCCGGAGCAGTCCTACATCGCCGCGGTCGCGCTGCCCAAGGTGGCCAAGCTGCGCAAGCAGTTCGGCGACAGGCTCAAGGGAGACGCCTCGTGACGACCTCGGCGTCGGGTTATGACCTCGGTCCGCTGTCGCCCGAGCGCATCGACGCGCTCGCGGTCGGGCTGACCCCCGAGGAGCGCCGCATCATCCTCGACCGCGGCACCGAACGCCCGTTCTGCGGCCTGCTGCTCGACCACAAGGAAGCGGGCACCTACGTGTGCCGGCTCTGCGCGCTGCCGCTGTTCCGCTCGGACGAGAAGTTCGAATCGGGCACGGGCTGGCCGAGCTTCTTCGCGCCGTTCGATCCGGCCCATGTGCTCGAGCTGCGCGACACCAGCCACGGCATGGTCCGCACCGAGATCCGCTGCGCGCGCTGCGACGCCCATCTCGGCCATGTGTTCCCGGACGGGCCGCGGCCGACCGGCCAGCGCTACTGCCTCAATTCGGCCTCGATGGCGTTCGTCGCGGGGGCTCCGCCGGCACCCTGAGCGCCTTGCGGGATGCGAGGTATTACCCGAACGGTAATACCTCGCGCGCACAGTCGGGCTTCGCCTGCCGGCGCCGATTTGCTGCAGTGCGGTTTGCAATGATGATGCCATCGGAGCCAACCTAGCTGCCCGTACGAATGCCCGACAGGCGCGTCGTGGCGTGGCACGTCGCCGCAGCGCAGCCCGGAGTCCAGCCGATGAGCAGTCCCGCCCTGACCGCGTCCCACGCCAACCGCGTCATCAGCCTCGTCCAGGACAAGGCCCGCGGGCGCCAGGTCGCCGCCCACGTCACGAGTTCGTGGTCGCGCTGCCTCAACGAATACGGCATCGAACCGCACCGCATGCGGGACACCGCCGTCCTCGAAGCGGCACAGCTACGCGAACGCCAGCAGGGCTTCGGCGAGCTGCTCGGCGTCGCCAAGGCCGAGATGGAGAGCCTGTTCGACCAGATCTCGGGCTCGGGCTACGCGGTCATCCTGACCGACGCCGACGCGGCGATCCTGCACACGATCACCGATCCGACCCTCAAGCGCGAATTCCGTCATGCCGGCCTCTGGCACGGCGCGCTGTGGGACGAGCGCCACGAAGGCACCAACGGCATGGGCACGTGCATCGCCGAGAAGCGCGCCGTGACCGTGCACCGCGACGAACACTTCATGGGCTACAACATCGGCCTGTGCTGCGCCGGCGCGCCGATCCTCGATGCGCATGGCGAGATCCTCGCCGTGCTCGACACGTCCTCGGCGCATTGCGGCGACGCGCGCTCGATCCATCGCCACACGATGGCGCTCGTGAACATGTCGGCGCGCCTGATCTCGCGCTGCCACTTCCTGCGCGAGTTCCCCGACGCGCACGTGCTGCGCTTCCACAGCCGTCCCGAATTCGTCGGCCTGCTGCACGAAGGTTTGCTCGCGATCGACGGCGACGGCCGCATCGTCGCCGCCAACGACGCGGCGATCGAGCAGCTCGGCCATGGTGGTCGCCAGACCCTCGTCGGCCAGTCGATCGAGACGGCTTTCCAGTTCACGTTCGCGGCGCTCGAAGCGCGCTCGCACAACGATTCGGCGACGATCTGGCCGATCCGCGACGTCGTGCGCGGCCGGCGCTTCTTCGCCAAGGTGCGCGTGCCCGCGAACGCGCTGCGCGCGCCGGCCTCGCCGCTCGTCGTCAACCCGATGCATCCGGCGATGCCGAATCCGCGCGTCGAGGTATCCGACCGCCACGTCGGCACCGATTCGCGCATGAAGCACAACTTCGCCTGCGCGCACCAGCTGTTCAGCCGGCGCGTGCCGATCCTTCTGCAGGGCGCGACGGGCACCGGCAAGGAAGCGTTCGCGAAGGCGCTGCACCGTGCCTCGGCGTGGTCCGACAAGCCCTTCGTCGCGGTCAACTGTGGTGCGATCCCCGAGCCGCTGATCGAGAGCGAACTGTTCGGCTACACGCGCGGCGCGTTCACCGACGCCAACCGCGAAGGCCGTCCCGGCAAGATCCTGCAGTCGAGCGGCGGCACGCTGTTCCTCGACGAAATCGGCGACATGCCGTTGAGCCTGCAGACGCGCCTGCTGCGCGTACTCGAGGAGCGCGAGATCGTGCCGCTCGGCTCCGACACCGCGCATCCGGTCGACCTGCACGTGATCAGCGCGAGCCACCACGACATTCGCCAGATGAGCCAGTCCAACGAGTTCCGCATGGACCTCTACTACCGGCTCAACGGCACCACGCTGTACCTGCCCGCGCTGCGCGACCGCGAGGACAAAGCCGAACTCATCCACGTGATCCTGCGCGAGGAATCGCCCGAGGACGAGATCGTGCAGATCCGTCCCGACGCGCTGCGCGCGATGCTCGAGTACCGCTGGCCCGGCAACATCCGCGAGCTGCGCAACGTGCTGCGCACGGCCGCGGCGCTGTGCACCGAGAACACGATCCGCCCGTCGAACCTGCCGCAGGAGCTGCTCGACGAGACGCAGAAGGCGTCGACGCCGCCCGAGATCGCGGTGGCCGAACCGGTCGACGCACTCGGCGCACGCGCGCCGCTCGACAGCGCCGAGCGTGCCGCGCTCGTGCGCGAGCTCGAACGCATGCGCTGGAACATCACGCACACCGCCGAAGCACTCGGCATCAGCCGCAACACGCTGTACCGCAAGATCCGCAAGCACGACATCCCGCTCGCCGACTGAGGCGTCGCAGGCGCGACAGCTGTCGCAGCCTGCGACACGCGCCGCAGCGGCGCGACACGTCGATGCCAGCCTGCGACATCGCCGACACCCGCGAGGTGTGCCGCGAGGGTCGCCCGCGTTACACAATGGTGCCACGCGTGGCGCATTCCGCGGTGCCGCGCACCGCCGTGCGCCTGTGCGGCGTGGCCTGCCGCCGTGGCATGCGCCTTGCTCCGTTCCCCTCCGTGTTTTCCAGAGTGATGTCCCGCATGACCCCTATCCCGACGACGAACGCCGCGCGTGGCGCGCTGGCCCTCCGCCGCCTCGCCGCCGCGTGCATCGCGGCGCTGTCCGCGCCCACCGTGGCGTTCGCCGACGAGCCAACCGACGACGGTCGCCTGCCTGCGGTGGTCGTCACCGCGACGCGCAGCGAGCAGGAAGCGTTCGACGTCGCCGCGTCGATCGATGCGGTCGCGCTCGACAGCGCCGACCACGACGGCCTCGGCGTCAACGTGTCGGAAGTGCTCGGCCTCGTGCCGGGCGTGCTCGCGCGCAACCGCCAGAACTACGCGCAGGACGAGCAGATCTCGATCCGCGGCTTCGGCGCACGCTCGACGTTCGGCGTGCGCGGCGTGCGCCTCTACACCGATGGCATCCCGGCCTCGATGCCGGACGGCTCCGGCCAGGTCTCGCACTTCAACCTCGATTCGGCCGAGCGCATCGAAGTGCTGCGCGGGCCGTTCTCGGCGCTGTACGGCAATTCGTCGGGCGGCGTGATCCAGATCTTCACGGCCGACGGCGAGGGTCCGCCCGAGCTGCGCGCCGGCATCGTCGGCGGTCGTTACGGGCAGGGGCGTGCGAGCGTCAACCTGCGCGGCGGCACCGAGCGCATCGGCTACAACGTCGACCTCAGCCATTTCGAGACCGACGGCTGGCGCGACCACAGCGCCGCCGAGCGCGACTCGTTCAATGCCAAGCTCACCGTCGACACGGGCCCTGGCCGGCTCACGCTGATCGGCAACGCGGTGTCGATCCCCGATGCGCAGGACCCGCTCGGCCTCACGCTCGCGCAGTTCCGCGACAACCCGCGCCAGGTCACCTCGGTCGCCGAGCAGTTCAACACGCGCAAGAGCGTCGACCAGTCGCAGGCCGGCGCGATCTGGGAGCAGGCCGTCGGTGCTGGCAGCGTGCGCGTGCTCGCCTATGCGGGACGCCGCGAGGTCGAGCAGTTCCTCGCGATCCCGGCCGGACCGCAGAACAGCCCGCTGCACTCGGGCGGCGTGATCGACCTGGACAGCGACTACCACGGCGCCGACGCGCGCTGGACGATCACGCAGGGCGCGTTCGAGTTCACGCTCGGCGCGAACTTCGAGAATCAGGAGCAGGACCGCCTCGGCTTCCTCAACTTCATCGGCAGCGACGTCGGCATCCGTGGCGCGCTGCGCCGCGACGAGGACAACCGCGCATTCAACTTCGACCAGTACGCGCAGGCGAGCTGGCATTTTGCCGACGCGTGGTCGCTGATGGCCGGCGTGCGCCACAGCGAGATCAAGTTCCGCTCGACCGACCACTACATCACCGCAGGCAACCCCGACGACAGCGGCACGCGCAAGTACACCGCGACGACGCCCGTGGTGGGCCTGCTGTACTCGGTCACGCCGTCGGCCAATCTCTATGCGACCTGGGGCAAGGGCTTCGAGACGCCGACGTTCGCCGAGCTCGCCTACCGCAACGACGGCGGATCGGGCCTCAACTTCGAGCTCGAGCCGGCCGAGACACGCAACGCGGAGCTCGGTGCGAAGCTGCGCTTCGGCGCGCGTACCGAAGCCACGGTCGCGGTGTTCCGCGCCGACACCGACGACGAGATCGCGATCGCGACGAACTCGGGTGGCCGCACGACGTTCCAGAACGTCGGCAGCGCGCGCCGCGAGGGCGTCGAGGCCTCGCTCGCGACGCGCCTCGGCGACGCCTGGACCGTGCAGCTCGCGGCGACCTGGCTCGACGCGACGTTCCGATCGCCGTTCCTGACCTGCACGGGCTCGCCGTGCACGACGCCGGCCACCCCGGTCGAGGCCGGCACGCGCATTCCGGGCGTGCCGCGCCGCAGCCTGCGGGCGGGATTGACCTGGGGCGGTGAGTACGGATGGCGCGTCGGCACCCAGGTCGAGGCGATGGGCGAGGTGCCGGTCAACGACATCGGTTCGGAGTCGGCGCCGTCGTACACGGTGGCCGGGCTCGACGTCGGCTACGGCTTCCGCCTCGACTCGGGCAAGCTGCGCACGTTCGCCTCGGTCGACAACGTGTTCGACAAGCGCTACGTCGGCTCGGTCATCGTCAACGACGGCAACGGCCGCTACTACGAGCCCGGCATGGGCCGCAGCGTGATGCTCGGCGTGCAGTGGCTGTGGGGCGCGCGCTGACGCCGCCCCGCGCGTAGGCGCACCGCCGGACCGGATTCCCCGCCACCGCCGGCGCGCGCTGGCGGGCTATGCTGGCCAGCCCGACCGACCGCGGCCCCGACGATGCCTGCCGATCGCGGCAATATCCCATGTCCGTGCGGCCGCGCCGCGCCCTATGCCGCCTGCTGCGCGCGCTGGCATGCCGGGGCGCCAGCGCCCGATGCCGAGGCGCTCATGCGTTCGCGCTACGCGGCGTTCGTGCTCGGGCTGTCCGACTACCTGCTCGCGACCTGGCATCCCGGCCAGCGGCCGGCGAACCTCGCGCTCGACACGGGCACCACCTGGCTCGGCCTCGAGGTACGGCGCCACGTCGCCGACGGCGACCGCGCCGAGGTCGAATTCGTCGCTCGCTTCCGCCACGGTGGTGGCCGCGCGGTGCGCCAGCACGAGACCAGCCGGTTCGTGCGCGAGGACGGCCGCTGGTTTTACGTCGACGGCGTCGTCGCCTGAGCCCGGCATGCGGCGGCGGATTCCCGCCGCCTCCGGATACATGTATACATTCGACCGTGGCGATCGCGTAACGTACCTGAACGTACGTTGTTTCGTGATTGTCGTCGCAGTCCCCGCATGCGGTGCTGGAAACCGTCATGGCGTGGCTTGTCTATTGCTTCCTTCGGGGAAGTGTCGAGGGACCGGTTCCTGCTGGCAGGACGCATGGCGGAACCACGTACAGCAAGGGGGAAGCCGACGTGGACGGCGCGGGCGACCGCGCTGTCCCCCGGTCGCCTGTGACGCGGCGGGCCGTCAACCGCCCACCGCGTCACACGCGACGCGTCACAGAACGACAAAATTCGAAACACCGTGACGGCACACCGGCGGCCACGCCGGAGAACCGTCGCCGCAAGGAGTCCCCGCATGGCCACCTACAAGATCTGCGACATCGGATTCGCGCCGGACGCGTCCCACGCGCTGCATTCGATGTTCAAGATCATGGAAGGCCGCGCACAGGCCTCGTGGATCCCCGCGGCGCTCGACGCGGCCGACGTGCTGCTCGCCAACGTCACCGCCGATCCGCTCGCGCTGAGCGCCTGGTCGCGTTCGGGCAAGCCCGTCATCTTCGTCATCGACGAGCGCGGCAGTTTCCCGCCGGCGCCGTTCGTGCTGCGCCATCCCGTGCGCGTCATGCAGCTGCTGTCGATGCTCGACAACGTCACCGAACACCTGCGCGAGCCGCGCCGCCAGCCTTCAGCGACATCGGACGGCACGTCCGCGTGGCGCGTCGCCGAATCGCTGCGTGCCGTCGCGATGCACACCGTCGAGCGTGGCTGGAACGTGGCAGAGGACGCCGAAGGTGCCCATGTCTGGGTCGGTGGCGGCCACGCCCACGCGCTGCCCGCCACGCTCGCCGCGTTGCGCGAAGGCCGTCTCGCGCTCGGTACCTTCCAGCCGACCACCGACTGGCCCGCCGGGGGCGCCGAGCGCCTGCCCGTGCGCGACCTGGCCTGGTACATCGGCCTCGCCGGCGACGAAAGCCTCGCGCCGTGGCTCGATGCGGGTGCCGCGTTCCGCCTGCGCCGCTGGCCTGATTTCGGCCGCCTCGGTGCGCGCGTCGAGCTGCTCGAACTCGCCGCCCATGCCGCGGCGCGCCCGTGCACGCCGGCGCTGCTCGCGTCGGGCTCGGGGCAGCCAATCGCGACCGTCAACCGCTTTCTTGCGGCGGCCTCGATGGCCGGTCTGCTCGTCGCGGTGCCGCGCGTCGAGGCCGTGCCGGCGCCGAGCGTCGCCCCGGTTTCGCCCGTGCGCGGCTGGCGCCGTTTCGTCGGCGACCTGCGCAAGCACCTCGGGCTCGTCGCATGAACGACGTCGCCGAGGGTGAATTCAAGATCGTCTTCACGGGCCCGATGGGTGCCGGCAAGACCACCGCGATCGCGGCGATCAGCGAGATCGACCCGGTTCGCACCGAGGTCGCCAACAACGACCGCATGAGCCACGAGAAGGCCTCGACGACGGTCGGCTTCGACTACGGCCGCATCACGCTGCCGGGCGGCGGCGTGGTGCGCCTCTACGGCACGCCGGGCCAGCCGCGCTTCCGCTTCATGTGGTCGATCGTCGGCCGCGGCGCGGCCGGCGCGATCGTGCTGCTCGATGCGACCCAGCCCGGCGCGCTCGTGCAGATGGACCTGTTCGTCGACGCGTTCCGGCCGCTCGTGCCCGAGGGCGCGCTCGTCGTCGGCGTCGGCCGCACGACCGAGGAGGGCGCCCTCAACAGCGACACGTTCGCCTCGCGCCTCGAGGCACGCGGCATCCTCGCGCCGGTGCTGTCGGTCGACGTGCGCCGCAAGGCCGACGTCATGCTGCTCGTGCAGACACTCGCGTGCATCCTCGAGACCCAGAACGGGAACGCCTACGCATGAATGCCGTGACGCGCCCGAGCCGTGTTCCCCGCGAGTTGGCCAGGAAATTGCTTGAAACCCTCGGCGAAGTGGTCGGCGTCAAGACCGTGGTGCTGTTCACGGCGGACGGTTTCGAGGTCGCCTCGCACAGCGCGGAGGTCGGCGCGCCGGCGCGCATCGCGGCGATCGGCAGCTCGCTGTCCGCGCTCGGTTCGGCGATCTCGGCCGAGGCCGGTCTCGCCGACTTCGACTGCACGACGATCCAGAGCGTCAACGGCACCATCGTGATCACGCGCGTGGAAGGACCGCACGCGATGTCGCTCGCCGTCGTGGCCGACGAGGCCGTGACGCTCGGGCAGCTGCTGTGGGCGGTGCGGCGCTGCTGTACCGCGTTGGCGAAACTGATGAACGAATGACGATTGCACGCGGACGAGACCACGCGCGCGACCGCCCCGAATCCGGTGTCTCGATCCAGGAATCCTCATGTCCAACCTCAACGATAGTCTCGCCAAGCTGCTCGGCATCGACGGCGCGATGTGCACGGCGCTCGTCGACGCCAACAGCGGCATGCTGCTCGGCAAGGCCGGCAGCGGTGTCGACCTCGACCTCGCCGCGGCCGGCAACACCGAAGTCGTGCGTGCCAAGCTCAAGACGATGAAGTCGCTCGGCCTCAACGACGCGATCGAGGACATCCTCATCACGCTCGGCAAGCAGTACCACATCATCCGTCCGGTCGTGGCCAAGCCGGGCCTGTTCATCTACCTCGTGCTCGACAAGAACCGCGCCAACCTCGCGCTCGCGCGCCGCGCCGCGCAGGACGTCGAGAACGGCCTCGAGATCTGACCGTTCCGCAGGGAATGTGGCGATGGCGCGATCCCGGCGGCTTCGAGCCGCTCCGGGACCGCGTGTTCATCGTTTCGGCGGTGGCGTGCGTTCGCGCGCGTCGCGCCAGACCGGCGTGCGTCCGCGTGCCTCGCGATGGAAGTCCGCACAGCGGCCGTCGCCGCGTCCGGTGATGCCGCCGTCGGGTGCGCAGAGGCGTTCCCCGTCGGCATCGAGCAACTGGCTCGGGATGTCGCAGCAGCGCGCCGGGATCAGGTACACGGTCGCGTCGCGGTAGACGTAGCGGACCACGCTGCGCGGCGGATTCGTGACCGGTGCGGCCTCGAACGCGGCGATGCGTTCGCGCAGCCACGGCGGCAGCGTGGCGGTGTCGGGCGGCTCGCCGGCGCCGACCTGCAGCGTCGCAGCGGCGAGCAGGGCAGCGATGGTCAGGGGCATCATCGTTCTCCTCGTGGCGGGTCTCCGCGGGATACGCGCGACGTCCGCGCATCCTGACATCGCGTCGAGGCACGGCGGCAGCGTGCGCGAAAGCCTGTAGAATCCGCGCCCCTCATGATCTCCTTCCGAAACTTCGCCCTGCGGCGTGGCGAACGCCTGCTGCTGTCCGACGTCGACCTCGCGCTCCACGCGGGTTGGCGCATCGGCGTCATCGGCCGCAACGGTTGCGGCAAGTCGAGCCTGTTCGCGGCGATCCAGCACGAGATCGAACCCGATCGCGGCGACATCGAACTGTCGGGCAAGCTGCGCATCGCGAGCGTCGCACAGGAGACGCCGGGCCTGCCGGACCGCGCGATCGACTTCGTCGTGTCGGGCGACACCGAGGTGCACGCAGTGCTCGTCGCCGAGGCCGCCGCGATGGCTGCCGAGGACTGGGACGGCGTCGCCGCCGCGCACCAGAAGCTCGCCGAGATCAACGGTTACGACGCCACCGCGCGCGCGGGCAAGCTGCTGCACGGCCTCGGGTTTCCGTCGTCGACGCACGAGCGCACCGTGGCCGAGTTCTCGGGCGGCTGGCGCGGGCGCCTCAACCTCGCCAAGGCGCTCATGATGCCGAGCGACCTGCTGCTGCTCGACGAGCCGACCAACCACCTCGACCTCGACGCGGTGCTGTGGCTCGAGCAGTGGCTGCTCAAGTACCCGGGCATGCTGCTCATGATCTCGCACGACCGCGAGTTCCTCGACGGCGTCGGCACGCACATGCTGCATCTCAACGACGGCCGCGCGAAGCTCTACACGGGCGGCTACACCGATTTCGAGCGCCAGCGCGCCGAGCAACTGCGCCAGCAGCAGATCGCGTTCGAGAAGGAGCAGGCCGAGCGCGCCCACCTGCAGTCGTTCATCGACCGCTTCAAGGCGTCGGCGGCCAAGGCCAAGCAGGCGCAGTCGCGCGTCAAGCGCCTGGCCAAGCTCGCAGGCACCGAAGCGGTGCGCGCCGAGCGCCAGATCCACATCACCTTCAGCGATCCGGTCAAGCTGCCGAACACGCTGATCCGCCTCAACCACGTCGACGCGGGCTACGGCGACCTGCGCATCCTGCGCGATGTCGGCTTCGGCCTCGAGGCCGGCGACCGCATCGGCCTGCTCGGTCCGAACGGCGCGGGCAAGTCGACGCTCGTCAAGACACTGGTCGGCGAACTGGCGCTGATCGCGGGCGAGCGCACCGCGCACCCCGACCTCGAGCTCGGCTACTTCGCCCAGCACACGGTCGAGTCGCTGCACGAGGGGCAGAGTCCGATCGACCACCTGCGCGAGATCGCGCCGGGCACGTCGCTGCAGGATTTCCGCGACTACCTGGGCCGCTGGAACTTCGCCGGCAACCGCGCGTTCGAGGTCATCGACGGCTTCTCGGGCGGCGAGCGTGCGCGCCTCGCCCTCGCGCTGATCGCGTGGCGCAAGCCCAACGTGCTGCTGCTCGACGAGCCGACCAACCACCTCGACCTCGAGATGCGCGAGGCGCTCGCCGAGGCGCTCGCGATCTTCCCGGGCGCGATCGTCATGGTCTCGCACGACCGCCACCTGATCGGCCTGGTCTGCGAGACCTACTGGCGCGTCGCCGACGGCAAGGTCGAACCGTTCAAGGGCGACCTCGACGAGTACGCGAGCTGGCTGCGCGCGCGCGGCAACCGCGGCGACGCGGCCAGCGCGGTCGCGGCGTCCGCCGGCTAACGCCCCCGCGGGCTCGTGCGGTCGAACAGGCCGCCGAGCGCCGACACGCCGATGCACGCCGCGGCGGCGAACATCCAGCGCAGCGTCGTGTCCGACGACGAGCCCGACAACCAGCCGGCCATGGTCCTCAGGCCGCCGAGTCCGAAGTAGCCGAGCGCGCCGAGACCCGACACGACCAGCAGCATGACGAGCGCGGCGACGAGCCGCTGCTCGAGGCGCGCGTCGACGACCGGCGCGCGGGCCGCCTCGGCGCGGCGCGCGACCGTCGCCGCGAAATCGACCGGCAGGTCGACCGGCGGGGCCTGTCTCAGCGCGTGGGCGATCCGGCGGTAGGACACCGCCGCGGGATCGTGGCCGGACTCGCGTACCTCGCGCGCGTCGAGGCGGGCGCGCTCCTGCATCTGCCATTCGCGTTCGTCGTGGGTCATGCGGCGACTCCGAATCGGTCTTCGAGCAGGCCGCGGAGCTGCTTGCGGCTGCGGAACAGGTGGCTCTTGATCGTACCCTCGGCGAGCCCGGTGATGCCGGCGATCACGCCGATCGGCTGTTCGTCGAGATGGTAGAGGGTGAGGATCGTGCGTTGCAGCGGCGGCAGGCATTCGATCGCCGCGTGCAGGCGCGCGTTGATCTGCGCGTCGGCGAGGTCGGCCTGCAGGTCGAGGCCGTCGCCGACCGCCGCGGCCGCGTCGAGGCCGTCGCCCTCGCTCGTCTCGGCGATCGGGATGCGCCGCTTCTCGAGATGGCGCTTGGCCATCGAGTAGGCGACCTGGCCGATCCAGGCCTTGAGCGGGCTCTCGCCGCGGTACTGGTGCAGGCAGCGGTGCACGCGCAGGAAGGTCTCCTGGCAGAGCTCGCGCGCATCCTCGGGATGCCGCACCATGCGCTCGATGATGTGCCAGCACAGGCCCTGGTGGTCGCGCACGAGCCGCTCGAACGCGCCGGGACGCCCCTCGAGGGCGTCGCGGGCGTACGCAAGGTCGGTCGAGAAGTCGGCGGCGTCGTCCATCGCGGCATGGGATACGCCCGACGGGCGGACGGTTGCAAGTGGCGTTCGCGCAACCGGTCGCGCGGCCGCCGTATCTCCTGTCGCGAACCCCGAGGCATCCACCGTCCACCGAGAACCGCCATGACCGAAGACCTGCTGCTGCCCTTCATCCCGATCAGCCTGTTTCTGTGCATCACCTACGCGATCAAGGCCGTCGTCGACGCCCGCGTGCGCAAGCAGCTGGTCGGCTCGAACGCCTCCGAAGACCTCGTGCGCTCGATCGTCGAGGCCGACGAGCGCCGCCGTCGCCTCGCGTCGCTGCGCTGGGGCGTGACGCTCGTCGCGCTCGCGGTCGGCTTCGGGCTGATCGAGGCCTTCGACTGGCGCGACGTCAATCCGGGCGTCATCGCCGTGCTGCTCGGTGCCGCGGGCATCGGCAACCTCGCCTATTTCGCGATGAGCCGGCGCCTGCCCGACGCGCGATGATCTCCGTCGCGCGCGGTCGCCGCGTGGTGCGATGATCCTGTCCGTGCAGGGCGGCGTGCCGCCGCCCACCGACTGCGACAAGGAAGGCCGATGATGCGGACCCTCGCGCGCCACGCGCTCGTGCTCCCGATGCTGCTCGCGACGACGGCGGTGTTGGCCAAGCCGCCCGTCAAACCGATGCTGCCGAGCGATGCCGAGGTCGCCGCGTTCGCGCAGCGCGCCCTCGACGAAGCGGTGCCGGATCCTGCAGGCCCCGGCATGGCCGTGCTCGTCGCGCGTGGCGACACCGTGCTGTTCCGCGGCGCGCGCGGCATGGCGAGCATCGAACTCGGCGTCGCGCTGAAGCCCGAGCACGTGTTCCGCATCGGCTCGGTGACCAAGCAGTTCGCCGCCGCGCTGCTGCTCGCGCTGATCGAGGACGGCAAGGCGAAGCTCGACGATCCGCTGTCGACGTTCCTGCCCGATTACCCGAATGGCGGCGCGATCACGCTGCGCCAGCTGCTCGACCACACCTCGGGCGTACGCAGCTACACCGACCTGCCGGGCTACATGGACGAAGGCGTGCGCCTGGACCGCGATACCAGGGCCCTCGTCGCCGTGTTCAAGGACGAGAAGCCCGATTTCGCGCCCGGAGCCGAGTGGCGCTACAACAACTCGGGTTACGTGCTCGTCGGCGCCGTCATCGAGGCGATCGGCGGAAAGCCCTGGCACGAGCAGCTGCAGGCGCGCTTCCTGCGCCCGCTCGAGCTTGCGCACACGCGCCCGGGTGACGATGCGGCGATCGTGCCGGGCTTCGTCGAGGGCTACACGCGTGGCCTCGACGGCAAGCCCGCGCGAGCGGGCTACCTGAGCATGACGCAGCCGCATGCGGCCGGTGCGCTCGTGTCGACGGTCGACGACCTGCTGCACTGGAACCTCGCCCTGCACGGCGGCAAGGTGCTGCCGCCCGAAAGCTATCGCCGCATGACCACGCCGGAGGGCGTCGCCAAGGCCTCGCACTACGGCTTCGGCATCGAGCGCCACAGCCTGCGCGGCCAGACGGCGCTGCAGCACGGCGGCGGCATCCACGGTTTCCTGTCGAGCCTGGTCTATCTGCCCGACAGTCGCCTCAGCGGCGTCATGCTGCGGAACACCGACGGCGCGTCGCCGTCGCCGCTGCTGCGCCGCGTGCTCGCCTTCGCGGTCGGGAATCCGTATCCCGACCCCGTCGAAGGCCAGCCCGATGCGGGCAAACTCGACACGGCACAAGGCGTCTACCGCCTCGATGCGAAGACCACGCGCACCCTGAAGCTCGAAGACGGCAAGCTCGTCTCGCAGCGCAGCGGCGGCTCGCCGTTCACCATGGCGTGGCTCGGGGGGGACCGGTTCGGTTTCCCCGATTCGACCGCGCGCATCGAACTCGTGCGTGACCGCAAGGGGGTCGTCACGGCACTGCGCTTCTTCGCCGAGGGCGACGAGGCCGAGACCTGGGCACGCGAGGGCGACCTGCCGCCTCCGACGGCCACGGTCGAGCTCTCCGCTGCAGCGAGGGCAGAACTCGCAGGCGAGTACACGTCGAGCGAGCTGTCGCTCGGCGTGCTCCTCGGCGAGGACGGCGTTCTGCGTGTGCAGGTACCCGGCCAGCCTGCATTCGAGCTGCAGGCCCAGGCCCCGCGCGTGATGCGCGTTGATGCCGTCGATGCGACGCTCACGTTCGAACCCGAGACCGGTCTCGCGCAGCGCCTGACCCTCGTGCAGGGCAGCGCGCGCTTCGAACTCGTGAGCAAGCCCTGAAATCGCGACGCGGCGTCAGCGGGCCGCGTCGTCGCCGGCCGGCGTCGCCTTCGCGTCGACTGCGGGTGGCGACGCGGGTACGGCACCGGTACCCGCGAGCTGGCGCACGGTCATCTCGCTCTGCGGGAACGGGATCGAGATGTTCTCCTGCGCGAAGCGCTCCTTGATCGCGCGCAGCAGGCTCGTCTGCACGCCCCACACGTCGCTGGTCTTGGCCCACGGGCGGATCGCGAGGTTGACGCTCGAATCGGCGAGCTGCGAGACGACGACGGTCGGAGCAGGTTCCTGCAGGATGCGCGGATCCGCGGCCATGATCTCCTGCACGACCTGCATCGCCTGGCCGACATCGTCCTCGTAGCCGATGCCGACGACGAGGTCGACGCGGCGCGTCGCGCGCGCGTTGGCGTTCGTGATCGCATCGCCGGCGACCTTGCCATTCGGGATCACGACTTCGCGGTTGTCGGCGGTGAGCAGGTGCGTGTGCATGAGGCTCACGTGCTGCACGGTGCCGCTGGCGCCAGCGACCTCGATGAACTGGCCGATGCGGAACGGCCGGAACACCATGAGCAGCACGCCCGCGGCGAGATGCGAGAGCGAGCTCTGCAGCGCGAGGCCGATGGCGAGGCCGGCTGCGCCGAGCACCGCGAGCAGCGACGCGGTCGGCACGCCGAGGCGATCGAGCGCGCCGGTGATCACGACCGCGAGCAGCAGCACGAACACGACGTTGCGCAGGAAGTCGCCGAGCAGGGGATCGGCGCCGGTACGCCCGAGAACGCGCCGCAGCGCGTCGGCGATGCGCCGAGCGATCCACCAGCCGATCAGCAGGATCAGCAACGCGACGAACAGGCGCAGGCCCCAGGCCATCGCCGCGGCGGCCCATGGCGAGGCGTCGAGCCGGTCGAGGAAATCCCGTATCGCTTGCATCGCCTGTCCTCGTGTCCAAAGACGGGGCAGGCTACCAGCGCGGGTTTGACTGCAGGCAGAATGTCGGCCCCCGCCGCCACGAGGGTGCTCCATGTACACGCTCTACTACTCGCCGGGCACGGCCAGCATGGCCGTGCACCTCGCGCTGCTCGAGATCGGCGCCGCGCACGAACTGCGTGCGGTCGATTTCGATGCACGCGCGCAGAAGGATCCCGACTACCTGCGCCTCAACCCGAACGGCCTCGTGCCGACGCTGATCGTCGACGGCGCCCCCGTCTACGAATGCGCCGCGCTGATGCTGCTGCTCGGCGAACGCCATCCGGAGTCGGGCTTCACGCCATTGCCGGGCACGCCGCAGCGTGCGACCTACCTGCAGTGGATGCTGCACCTCGCCAACACGCTGCAACCGGCGTTCCGCCAGTGGTTCTATCCGCAGGATTTCGGTCCCGCCGACCAGGACGACGCGATGCGCGAGTACGCGCGCCGTCGCATCGAGGACGCCTGGACGCGCCTGGACACACATCTCGCCGCGAACGGCCCGTGCATCCTCGGTGACACGCCCGGCATCGTCGATTTCTACGCGACCATGCTCATGCGCTGGTCGCGCAACATGCCGCGCCCGGCCGACCGCTGGCCGGCCCTCGCCGCGCTCGCCTCGATCGTGAAGTCGCGTCCGTCGTGGAAGCGTCTCTATGCGATCGAAGGCCTCACCGAATGGCCTTGAATACCCCGCAGCCATCCGCCACGGAGAACCCATGAAGTACCTGCACACGATGGTGCGCGTGCGTGACCTCGACGCATCGCTGCGCTTCTTCAACACCCTCGGCCTCGTCGAGACGCGGCGCAAGGAGAGTGCACAGGGACGCTTCACGCTCGTGTTCCTCGCCGCGCCGGGCGATGCCGATCGCGGCGAGGTCGAGCTGACCTGGAACTGGGACGACGAGGACTACGGCTCGGCACGCAACTTCGGCCACCTCGCCTACGCGGTCGACGACATCTACGCGACCTGCCAGCGCCTCATGGACGCCGGCGTGACGATCAACCGCCCGCCACGCGACGGCCACATGGCATTCGTCCGCTCGCCGGACCTCATCTCGATCGAGCTGCTGCAGAAGGGCGAATCGCTGCCGGCGCGCGAGCCTTGGGCGTCGATGCCGAACACCGGCAGCTGGTGATCCGCCCCGTGCGCGCTTGTCGCGCGGGGCCGGGCATCGTCTAATCGCGGCATGCGAAGCCGGCACGCCGACCGGTGCGCACCAGGGGGCACGCCATGATGCCAGGCCAGGATCCGTCCGCCGACGACGCGACCGAGTTCGACGGCGCCGCGACGTCGCGCTCCGACGACGACGGCCCGGTGCCGGGCACGCGCCTCGGCGCCTACGTGATCCGCCGCGCGCTAGGCGAAGGCGGCATGGGGCGTGTCTACCTCGCCGACCAGACCGCGCCGGTTCGTCGCGAAGTCGCGCTCAAGCTGATCCGCGAACAGCTCGCGAGCCCGATGGCGCTGGCCTGGTTCGAGGTCGAGCGCCAGGCGCTCGCGCAGATGCAGCATCCCGCGATCGCGCAGGTATTCGACGCCGGCACCACGCCACGTGGTGATGCCTACCTCGCGATGGAGTTCGTCGAAGGCGAGCCTCTCACGCAGTACTGCATCGACCGCGGCCTGCCGCTCGATGCGCGCCTCGCGCTGTTCGTGCGCGTCTGCCAGGGCGTGCAGCATGCGCACCAGAAGGGCGTCATCCACCGCGACCTCAAGCCTGCCAACGTGCTCGTGAGCGAGGTCGACGGCGTGGCCGCGCCGAAGATCATCGACTTCGGCATCGCGATCGGCGGCGGCGCGGGCGCGAGCGGTCCCGACGCCGGCAGCGCCTGGCGCGCGGGCACGGCGATCTACATGAGCCCCGAGCAGGCACGCGGCGACGTACGCGACCTCGACACGCGCAGCGACGTCTATGCGCTCGGTGTCATGCTGTTCGAGGTGCTGACCGGAAGCCGTGCCGCCGGACTCGCATCGTCCTCGGCGTACCAGTCGCAGGCGCGCCCGCGCATGCCGTTGCACGACACCTTGCTCGTCACCGACGTGTCGCCGGACGTGCCGGGCGCGAGTGACCTGATCGGCGCGGCAAGGCGGCTGCCGTACGAGCTGCGTGCGATCCTGCGACGCGCGCTCGCCGAAGACCGCGAACAGCGCTACGCCTCCGCGACCGCACTCGCGGAGGATCTCGAGCGTTTCCGCGAGCATCGGCCCGTGCGCGCGTTGCCGGCGACGCGTGCCTACGTCGCGCGCACGTTCGTGCGTCGGCACGTCGTCGCACTCGGTGCCGGCGCCGTGGTCGTCGTCGCGCTGCTCGCCGGCATCGTGCTCGCCGTGCA
This sequence comes from Dokdonella aquatica, assembly GCF_051987395.1. NCBI lineage: Bacteria > Pseudomonadati > Pseudomonadota > Gammaproteobacteria > Lysobacterales > Rhodanobacteraceae > Dokdonella > Dokdonella aquatica. The sequence goes on from NZ_CP197094.1 coordinate 1,762,574, forward strand.
AGGCCAGTGGCGTGCCGAGCAGGCCGCGCAGCAGGCGCGCATCGAGGCCGACAAGGCGCGCCAGGTCGCCGCGTTCGCGCAGCAGATGCTCGCCGGCATCGATCCCGATCGCGCCCGCGGTATGGATCGCAGCCTCATGCGCCTGGTCCTCGATGCGGCGGCGACGCGTGCGCGCGACCAGCTCTCGGGCCAGCCCGAAGTCCAGGCGACGATCGAGCGCACGATCGCGCAGAGCTACGGCGCGATCGGCGAGTACGCGGCCTCGGCCGAGCATTTCGGCCTCGCCGCCGGGCTCGCCGCAACGAGCGGCATGCCGGTGGGCGAGCGTGTGCGCCTGCTCGTCGGGCAGAACGACGCGATCGGCAACCAGGGACGCTTCGAGGAGGCGCTCGGCAACGTGCCCGCGATGCTCGAGCTCGCGCACACATTGCCGGCTACCGACCGTGACCGCCTGTTCGCCGAGAGCCGTGTCGGCTGGTACGAGCGCGGTGCCGGCAAGCTCGAGGCCGCGATCACGCGCTACGAGGAGGTGCTGCCGCGCCAGCGCGCGGCCTTCGGTGCCGACGATCCCGACACGCTCGAGACGGCGCGCGGCCTTGCCGCCACCTATACGCGTGTGGACCGTTATGCGGATGCCGAGCCGCTGCTGCTCGACACCCTCGCACGCACGCGCGCGGCCTACGGCGAGGACGCCACGAAGACGCTCGACGTGACGACCGCACTCGGCGTCATGTACCTCGAACAGGAGCGCTACGCCGAAGCCGAGGCCTTGCTCACGCCGGCACTGGCGCGTGCGGAGCGTGTGCTCGGTGCGGATCATTCGAACACGCTCGTGCTCGTGTCCAACCTGGGCGGTGCGATCCGCAACCAGGGCCGCAACGCCGAGGCGAGGCCGTACTACGAGCGCGTGCTCGCGACCAACCTGCGCCTGCACGGTCCCGACCATTTCCTCGCGGTGTCGGGGGCGAGCAACCTGGGGCGCCTGCTGCGCGACCTCGGCGAACTCGAGGCCGCCGAGCGCCACGCGCGAGAGGCGGTCGAGCACATGGACAAGGCTTTCGGCCCGGACAACCCGGCACGCGGCATCTTCGTGCACGCGCTCGCCAAGGTGTTGCTGAGCCGCAAGCGCTACGCGGAAGCGGAAGCGGAGCTCGATCGCGCCTACGCGATCTTCACGTCGAATCCGGCGTTCGGCCCCGGCCACTCGCGCACGCGCGAGGTCGTCGACGACTACATCGCGCTGTACACGGCGACCGGTGACGCGGCGCGCGCGGCGGCATGGCAGGCGCGCCGCGATGCGCCGTCGCAGGCGGCGGCCCCGTCGCCGCCGGGCTGAGCGGGGTCAGCGCGCGAGGTCGAACAGGTCCAGGCGCGAACCGTCGGGGAGGCGCGCGGCGAGGCCATCCTCGATCGCATCGGCGGCGCGCAGCTGGTCGCAGAGGCGGTCGGCGCGCGCTTCGAGGGCGCGAGCGCTGGCCTTGATGCCCTTCTCGACGTGCTTCTCGATCGACGCGGCACGCGCTTCGAGCTCGGCGAGTGCGGCCGTATCGCCGCCGCTGAAGGCGACCTTGAGGGCCTGGGCCGTGATGTTGCCGACGAGCTCGCCGACCAGCGAGCCCACCGCGCCTTCGACGAGACGTTCGACGTAGGCGTCGGAGTCGAGGCTCCAGTCTTCCTTGGCCTCGATGGCGCGGCGCAGTTCGGCCGACGTGCGTGCGAGGCGCTCGGCGCTCTCGCGGGCCTGGCTCGGCGACTCGGCGAAGGCCGTGGAGGCGTGGCCGATCGCCTCGAACGCGAGGCCGACGGCCTCGATCGCGACACCCTTCGCTTCCGGAACGATCGCGCGCAGCGAGCGCTCGAGGTCGACGGCGCGTGCGACATCGGCCGCATCGAGGGCCAGCGCGCGTCCGTCGACCGTGATGGTGCCGTTGCGTGCGATCACGACGACCTGCGGCGGCTCCTTGCGGGTGAACGTCATGCGCTCGCCGTCGATGCGCACGTCGTAACGGCTTTCGATGCGGCACGCGTCCGACGAGACGTCGAGTCCGGCGTGGACGGGCATGGACACGGCGAGGACGAGCACGGCGCTCGCGAACGGACGGAAGAACATCGGGCGCAACTCCACGGACTCGGTGGCCATGGGATGCCGGCAGGCGGTGACGGGTTTAAACGACGGCGGCGGCGCCCGCAGGCGCCGCCGCCGTCACCGCCCGGGATCGCCCGGACGGTCGCAGCGGGAGATCAGGCTTACTTGGCCTTGCTCAGCGTGAACGCACCGACACTGATGCCGAGGTCGATGCCTTCGCCGGCGCCGGCCAGCGCGAGCGATACGGTGCCCTTGGTGAGGATCTGGGCGGTACCCGACTTGACCAGGCCCGCGTTCGCCTCGCCCTGGGCGTAGGTGCCCAGGACGTCATTGATCGTGTGCACATCGGTGAACTTGCCGGTGCCGTTGTCGATGTGCGACTTGCCGACCGTCAGGCCGCCGCCCTTGGCGGAGATGTCGACCTTGATCGAACGGCCGTCCTTGCAGGTGACCGTGCCGTGGCCTTCGGCGTGCTTGTAGATCGCCGACCAGCCGCTGAGGTTGAACTTGAGCGTGCAGCCGAGATCGGCCTCCGCGGCACGCGCCTGCGGCGCCGTCGCGAGCAGGCCCGAGGCGAGGACCGTCGTGGCGAGACCCGTCATGATGCGAAGCATGGCGACACTCCGAACGTGGAAGAGGGAGCGCAGTGTTGGCCGTTCATGCTGAACGGACGGGGCCGGAATCCGACGATGCGAGAACGGCGGTCAGGATCCGGTCAGCGGTTCGAGACGGCGTCGCGCATCGCTTCCCAGCCCGAGCGCTTGCGGGCGCGCGGGATCGACGCGTTGGCCGGGCTCGTCGACGGCAGGTCGAGCAGTGCGACACGTCCTGCAGGCAGATGCGGCAGCACGAGGCGACGGAACGCCTTCTGCGCGGTGCCGCCGTTGAGCACGATCGTGTGCAGTTCCGGATGTGCGGCCGCGAGCCCGGGGATGTCGTTGGCGATCTCGCTCGCGCGCACGATGCTGCTGTCGAGGCTGCCCGGCCGCTCGCAACGCGCGTAGACGTCCCAGATGCCGACGCCGAGCGCGTGCAGGCGCGCGATGCGTTGCGCATACGCAAGCTCGGGCCCGGCGTCGAACAGTTCGCCCATGAACGGCCAGAACAGGTTCTGCGGATGCGCGTACGACTGCTGCATCGCAAGCGAGCGCACGCTCGGCGCGGTGCCGAGCACGAGCACGCGGCACTGTGCGCCGACCTGCGGCGGGAAGCTTTCGACGAGGGAGTCGCTCACGGGATCACACAGGGAAAAAAAGCGAGCTTCGTTCAGTGCGATGAACGGCAGCCGAGCGGTAACGCGGCGCTAACCGCGAGCCAACCGGAGCTTTGCATCGCGGGGATTACCGTGGATCCCGCGATGACACGGCAAGGCCGCATCGCCGAAATGTCCGCACAGGAGACATCACTGCGCTGACCACCACGAATCGCTTCATCGGCCGTGCAGCGCACCGCATGGCCGTCACAAGGGCCGCGCCTTCGGGTGCGGCCCTTTTCCATGCGTTCCATGCGGTGCTCCGCGCTCACTTGGCCGGCACGGGCACCCATTTCTGCGCATCGAAACCGCCGACTTCGTAGACCAGCGTGCGCTTGGCGCCGCCTTTCGGCGTCACCTCGATCGCGATCTCGCGCGCCTTGCCCATGCGCGCGAGGAAGGGCTTGTCGTCCTCGATGAAGATCGCGGGTTCGCCGGTCGGCGGAATGCTGCCTTCGAACGACTTCGCGGCTTCGCCGTCGAAGCGCACCGAGACGCGGCACGGCTTCGCGCAGCTGAAGCCGGGCTCCTCGCCGAACACGTAGACACTCTGGCCCCATTCGGAGTGCTTGCGCAGGATGAGGCGCGGGCCCGTGCCGGTCGCGGCGCCTTCCTTGCTGTAGACCGACGCCGTGCTCTGACGACCGCCGGCCATCGGGCCGGTCTGGTAAGCCCACAGGCGGCCGAGGCGGCGTGATTCGCCGTCGGCCGTCGCCTTGGCGCGCAGCGGTTCCAGCGTCTCCTTGACCCTGGCGGCCTCGGGGCTTTCGGGGAAGGTGCGCAGGATGTCGTCGCCGAGAGGCACGGCGAGTTCGGCACTGCCGGCATCGACCATCTGCTGGTACATCTCGAACTGCTTGGCCGCCGACGGCCCGCGCGGCTGCTGTGCGGCGGCGGGTGCTGCGGGAGCGGCTTCCTGGCCTTTCGAGCACGCCGTCGCGACGATCGCGGCGATCGCCGCAGCGGCGGCGAGAGCGAGGGTTCTGGTTGGCATCGACGGTCCACGAAGAGAACGAAGCGTCGACTATACCGCCGACGCATCGGCCATCAGTGCCGTCGGCACGGATCGCGCCCGAGATTGCGGTCGTAGGTCGAGATCCGGTCGTCGTGCTCGCGTCCTTCGCGGCCATTCGCGCGCATGCGCCGGCACGCTTCGGGCAGCGTGATCGCGCGCGCCTGCACGCGCTCGGGAGGTTTCGTGCCGTGCGCCCTGGTCCCCTTCGTGCCCTTCGCCGGCAGCGTCGCCGGGCAGGTGGAGAACCGGTAGAACACCGCACCGCCCGACGCACGGCACTCCCATGCGTTGGACGTCACGGCGCGTGCCGGCGCGTTGCGTGGCGTCGACGCGGCGGGTCGCTTCCCGCGTGACGTCGTCGTCGTGCGCTCGCGAGGCGCGGTCGCATGGCTCGGTGCCGGTTCGGCCGGCATCACGAGGCGTGTGCCATGCGTGCAAGCCCGGTCCTGGAAGACGGTCGACCCGTCCTCGCCGGTGCAGCGGTACACCACCTGTGCGGAAAGGCCGGGCGCAAACGACATCGTGCAGGCGACGAACAGGATCCAACAGAGCGGCGGCACGGCCATCGGCGACATCCCCGGGCGGAAGGCAGGGCCAGCGTCGCGCGTCGTGGGCCGCTGTGGCGACGGCCGTCTTTCGCGCGTGCGTGTAGGAGATCGCCGACTGATCCGCTTGCGCGGCGAGCATCTGATCCGTGACAGCCGGTCGCATCGCGGCACACGATCACGGGCGTACACTGGCCGCGACACGGGAAGACCGACGATGCAGGAACGCAAGCCGCCTTCGAAGTCGTGGTTCCGCGGACGCGGCGGTCGCCGCTTCGGCATCGAGTTCGCGCTGATCATCGGCATCAAGCTCGTCCTGCTCACCGTGCTCTGGCACGTCGCGATCAAGCCATGGCCGCGTGCCGACACCTCGCGCGAGGCGATCGAGGCGCATTTCACGCCCTCCGGACGACAGGATGCCGCGCCATGATCGACCACACCGTCGTCGATCTCTCGCGCCTGCAGTTCGCGCTGACCGCGCTGTACCACTTCCTGTTCGTGCCGCTGACGATGGGCCTGGTCTTCATGCTCGCGATCATGGAGTCGGTCTACGTCATGACCGGGCGCGAGATCTGGAAGCGCATGACCCAGTTCTGGGGCGTGCTGTTCGGCATCAACTTCGCGATGGGCGTGGCGACCGGCGTGACGATGGAGTTCCAGTTCGGCACGAACTGGGCGTACTACTCGCATTACGTCGGCGACGTGTTCGGCACGCCGCTCGCGATCGAAGGCATGATGGCGTTCTTCCTCGAGGCGACGTTCATCGGCCTGTTCTTCTTCGGCTGGGACAAGCTCTCGCGCGTCGGCCATCTCGCCGTGACCTGGCTGCTCGCCTTCGCGACCAGCATGTCCGCGCTGTGGATCCTCGCCGCGAACGCGTGGATGCAGAACCCGGTCGGTGCCGAGTTCAACATCGACACGATGCGCATGGAGGTCACCTCGTTCAGCGCGGTGTTCTTCAACCCGGTCGCCCAGTCGAAGTTCGTGCACACGGTCAGTGCCGGCTACGTGCTCGGCGCGATGTTCGTGCTGTCGATCAGCGCCTGGTACCTGCTCAAGGGCCGCAACGTCGATTTCGCCAAACGCTCGATGACGGTTGCGGCGAGCTTCGGCCTGGCGGCATCGCTGAGCGTGGTCGTGCTCGGCGACGAATCCGGCTACACGGTCACCGAACACCAGAAGATGAAGCTCGCCGCGATCGAGGCGATGTGGGAGACCGAGCCGCCGCCGGCGTCGTTCACGCTGTTCGGCTGGCCCGACGTGGCCGAGCGCAAGACGCATTACGCCGTGCACATTCCGTGGGTCATGGGTCTCATCGGTACACGTTCGCTCGACGGCGTGCTGCCGGGCATCCGCGAACTCGTCGCCGAAGCCGAGGTGCGCATCGCCGATGGCCGCAAGGCCTACGCGGCGATGCAGGCGTTGCGCGCGGATCGCAACGACGCCGAGGCACGCGCGACGTTCGAGGCGCACAAGGACGACCTCGGTCACGCGCTGCTGCTGACCCGCCTCAACGTCGATCCGCTTTCCGCATCGCCCGAAGACGTCGCGCGCGCCGCCGAGAGCACGATCCCGAACGTGCCCGTGCTGTTCTGGGCCTTCCGCATCATGGTCGCGTGCGGCTTCTGGTTCATCGCGCTGTTCGCGTACTCCTTCTGGCTCGCCTCGAAGCGCCAGCTCGACCGCCACCGCTGGTACCTGCGTGTGGCGCTGTGCAGCCTGCCGCTGCCGTGGATCGCCAGCGAGCTCGGCTGGATCGTCGCCGAGTACGGCCGCCAGCCGTGGGCGATCGAAGGCATCCTGCCGACCGCGCTCGGTGTCTCGTCGGTGTCGGTCACGCAGGTCATGACGAGCCTGATCGGCTTCGTGGTGTTCTACACGGCGCTCGCCGTCGTCGATGCGTTCCTCATGGTGCGCTACGCGCGCAAGGGGCCGGACGGGCTAGGCATGTGGCCGCCGAAAGAGGAGGGCGTGCATTGAACACGGTGCCATCGCCGCGCGGGGTTCGCGGACGCGTTCCTCGGGTGCCGGCCACGCGCGTGGCGCGCCGCACGCACGACGCGCAGGACTGAACGGAGGTCGCCGCATGCCGGATTACGAGACCTTGCGCATCATCTGGTGGCTGCTGCTCGGCGTGCTGCTCGCCGGCTTCGCGGTCATGGACGGCTTCGACCTCGGCGTCGCCGCGCTCGTGCGCGTGCTCGGCCACGACGACGGCGAGCGCCGCGCGCTGCTCGAGACCGTCGAGCCGGTCTGGGAGGGCAACCAGGTCTGGCTCATCCTCGGCGGTGGCGCGATCTTCGCCGCATGGCCCCTGCTCTACGCGGCATCGTTCTCGGGCTTCTACTTCGCGATCTTCCTCGCCCTGCTCGCGTTCATCCTGCGCCCGGCCGGCTTCAACTTCCGCAACAAGATCGAGGACCCGCGCTGGCGCGATGCCTGGGACGGCGTGCTCACGTTCACGGGCGTGGTGCCGCCGGTGATCTTCGGCGTCGCGATCGGCAACCTGTTCCTCGGCGTGCCGTTCCGCTACGACGCGACGTTGCGCATGACCTACGAAGGCGGCCTCGTCGACCTGCTGCGGCCGTTCCCGTTGCTGGTCGGCCTCGTCGCGCTCGCGATGCTGCTCATGCATGGCGCGGCCTGGGCCGCGGTGAAGTCCGAGGATCCGATCGCGCAGCGTGCCGAGCGTGCGCTGCGCGTGCTCGCGCCGGCCTTCGTCCTCCTCTATGCCGCGGCGGGCGCCTGGCTCGCGACCGGCATCCCGTCGTACGTGATCAGCGGTGCCGTCGTCGTCGATGGACCGTCAAATCCGCTGTTCAAGGCCGTCGCCACGGACGGGCAGGGTTGGCTGCACGGTGCGCTCGGAAGCTGGGCCTGCGTGATCGCGGGCATCGCGATCGCCAGTGCCGTGCTCGTGCCGCTGCTCGCGTCACGCCGGCGTCATCGCGGCGCGTTCCTCGCGAGTGCGGTCGCGGTCGTCGGCACGGTGATGTCGGCGGGCTTCGCGCTGTTTCCGTTTCTGATGCCGTCGAGCCTCGATCCGCGCAGCAGCCTGACCGTGTGGGATGCGTCGTCGAGCCGGCTCACGCTCGGGCTCATGCTGATCGCGGCGGCGATCTTCATGCCGATCATCGTCGCTTACACGATCTGGGTGTACCGCGTGCTGCGCGGGCGCATCGACCTCGCGCACGTGCGGCGTTCCCACTCGATGCACTAGGAGGCCGTCCCCGATGTGGTACTTCAGCTGGATCCTCGGCGTGGGGCTCGCCTGCAGCTTCGCGATCCTGAACGCGATGTGGTTCGAGCTCGACGCCGATCGTGAGGCAAAACGCCGCGCCGACGACGAGACGCCGCCGCACTGACGACCGGCCTCGCGGGGGCGTACGCATGTACGCCTCCGAACCGCGACGGGCTTAACGGGAATTGAACCACGACCCGTCACGTCATTTGCTACTTTCGTCACGCGCTCGGGGAGTTCGACGCGCACCCCGTCAACCTCCAGCCGAGCGACCTCGCGCATGTTCAACTCGCGCCTGCCAACGTTGGTGTTCGCCGCCTGCGTGGCGACCCTCCTCGCCCCGCGTTCCGCGTCCGCCGCCGAAGCACCCCTGTGGTCGCTCGATACCGGTCTGACGCTACTCGTCGCACCGGTCGTCCAGGCCGCGGCCGTGACGCCGTTGTGGGCCGTGCCGGCCTCGACGCTGCCGTCCGCCGCCGAGGTCGTGACCGCCTCCGAGACGAAGCACTCGTGGAGGCCGCGCATGCTCGAGGAGCTGTCGCCGCGGCAGCTGCTCACCTCGATCGCCAACCGCCTGCGCGACATCCGCTACCGCCGCGGTGGCCGTGATCCCGAGAGCGGTTTCGACTGCAGCGGCTTCGTGCGCTACGTGTTCCAGCACGGCCTCAATGCCGATCTCCCGCACAGTTCGGCCGCCCAGTTCCACGTCGGCCGCAAGATCGACCGCAAGGAGCTGCGCAGCGGCGACCTCGTGTTCTTCCGCATCGCCGGCAAGTCGATCTCCCACGTCGGCATCTACCTCGACGACGGCCGCTTCATCCATGCCCCGTCGTCGGGCAAGCGCGTCAGCGTGAGCAGCCTTTCCGAGCCCTACTGGGCCAAGCGCTACGCCGGCGCCAAGCGCCCGGACGTGCTCGTCGCGCATGACGACACGCTGCCGCAGACGCACGACCGCCACGGCTGACGCGCGGCGTCAGTCGTCCGATGCCGGGTCCAGGCCCGGGAACAGCACGTCGGTGAAACCGAGTCGGGTCAGGTCCTGCATGCGGGTCGGGTAGAGCCGGCCGATCAGGTGGTCGCACTCGTGCTGCACGACGCGTGCGTGGAAGCCTTCGGCTTCACGATCGATGGGCACACCCTGCGGATCGACGCCGCGATAGCGGATCGCCCGCGGTCGCGGCACGAGACCGCGCAGGCCCGGCACGGAAAGACAACCCTCCCAGCCGTCCTCGAGTGTCGCATCGAGCACCTCGATGACCGGGTTGAGCAGGATCGTGCGCGGCACCGGCGGTGCCTCGGGATAACGTTCCGAGCGCTCGAAACCGAAGATCACGAGCTGCAGGTCTACACCGATCTGCGGCGCGGCGAGGCCCACTCCGCCGGCCGCGGCCATCGTCTCGAAAAGGTCGGCGATCAGCGCCTCGAGTTCGACGCTGCCGAGCATCATGTCGGGCACCGGCGGCGCGACTCTCAGCAGGCGCGGATCGCCCATGCGCAGGATCGGATGGATCATCGCGGCCGCCCGCTCAGCGCTTCGCCATGAGCGCTTCGATCGCGTCGGGATCGCTCGGCACGTCGCGCGTGATGACCTCGGGGTCGCCGCTCGTGACGACGACGTCGTCCTCGATGCGGATGCCGATGCCGCGCCAGCGCGCCGGAACGCCCTTGAGGTCCGGCGCGACGTAGATGCCGGGTTCGACCGTCACGACCATGCCGGGCTCGAGCTCGCGGAACTCGCCGTCGATGCGGTAATCGCCGACGTCGTGTACGTCGAGACCGAGCCAGTGCCCGGTCTTGTGCATGTAGAAGCGGCGGTAGGCGTGGTCGCGCAGGTTGGCCTCGAGCGTGCCCTTGAGCAGGCCGAGCTCGATCAGGCCGCGCGTGATCACGCGCACGGCGGCTTCGTGGTAGGCGTCGTAGGCGCGACCCGGGCGCACCGCGTCGATCGCCGCGGCCTGCGCGGCCAGCACGATGTCGTAGAGCGCGCGCTGCTCGGGCGAGAAGCGCCCGTTGACCGGAAACGTGCGCGTGATGTCCGACGCGTAGCACTCGAACTCGGCACCGGCGTCGATGAGCAGCAGGTCGCCGTCGCGCAGCGGCGCGTTGTTGGCGCGGTAGTGCAGCACGCAGGCGTTCGCGCCGCCGCCGACGATCGGCTCGTAACTCGGCACGGCGCCGTGGCGACGGAACGTGTGCAGCAGTTCGGCCTCGACCTCGTGCTCGTTCATGCCGGGTCGCGTCGTGCGCATCGCACGCACGTGCGCCTCGGCGGCGATCTGTGCCGAACGCCGCATCGTGCGCAGCTCGGCGCGCGACTTGAACAGGCGCAGGTCGTGCAGCAGGTGCGACAGCGCGACGAACTCGTGCGGCGGCTTCGCGCCCTGGCGCACCATCGCGCGCACGCGGTTGACCCAGCCGATCAGTTTGAGGTCGAACTCGGTGTCGCGCCCGAAGTGGTAGTAGACGCGCGAGCGTCCCTCGATCATGCCGGGCAGGATGTCGTCGATGTCGGCGATCGGAAACGCGTCGTCGAAGCCGTACTGCTCGACGGCGCCTTCGTGGCCGGCGCGCGCGCCGTCCCAGCGTTCGCGCTCGGGATCCTTCTCGCGGCAGAACAGGATCGTCTCGCCCTGCGCGCGGCCCGGGATCAGCGCGAGCACGGCTTCGGGTTCCGGGAAGCCGCTCAGATAATGGAAATCGCTGTCCTGGCGATACGGGTAATGCGCGTCGTTGTTGCGCACGCGCTCGGGCGCGGCGGGCACGATGACGATCGCGTCGCGGCCGGCCATGCGCATGAGCTGGCGGCGACGGCGGGCGAACTCGCTGGCGGGGATCATCGCGGCGGCGTCGCTCAGTGCAGGCGTCGGCTGGGCGGCGCGCCGGCGCCCGCGCGCGGCATGCCGTTGAACTCGCCGTACAGCAGCAGTACGCCGACGCGCACGAATTCGAGTACCTCGGTCAGCGCGGCCTCGTCCTCGTCTTCGTCCTCGAGATCGAACGACGAGCCCGCGATCGTCGCGACGTCGCGCAGGATCTCGGTCGCATCGGCCGAGCACGTGCCCGGATGTCCGGCACCGGCCAGACCGATGCCGCCGAGGAAACCACGGCACCAGGCAACGAGCGCATCGGCACGATCGGGCAGCGGCGCGTCGTCGCGCGGCAGCAGAGGCTCGAAGCCGAGCTCCTGATCCTCGAGCTGGGCCAGGCAGGCGGGATACAACGCGGCCATGCGCGCGTCGCCGTCGTCGTCGAGGTCGATCGCGAGCGCTTCGGGCCAGCGGCGTGGATCGGCACGGCCACCGCCGCTCAGGAAGCCTACCAGCGAGCCGTGCACCTCGCTGGCGCCGAGGCCGGCCTTGAGGCGGGCCAGGGTGTGGCCGAGGTCGTCGTGGTCGAGAGGGGATGAATCGGTCACGCATCACGTCCGCAGGTCGATGCGCGGATTCTAGCGCGTCGCGCAGGAGGCGACGTGCACGCGCGCAGCCGATTGCCTACACTGCGACGACGAAGCGGGGGAAGGAACGTCGACGCGTGCCCGGGGCGCAAGCCGCGACACGACCGCTGCGGGACGATGGAGTCTGGTCAGGCGGTATCCGGATGCGCACACGCAGCAAGCTCCAACGCTGGACCGGTCCGCACGCATGGGCGCGGCTCGGCCTGTTGCGTGCGCTGATCGTCGCCTGCGCATGGCTCGCGGCGGTCATGCCCGCCGCCGCCGTCGAGCGCGCGTTCTATTTCGACGCGATCGGTGCCGACCACGGTCTGCTGCAGAGTTCCGTCAACGTGATCCATCAGGATGCCGCCGGTTTCCTCTGGGTCGGCACGCAGGGCGGGCTGCACCGCTTCGACGGCTACCGGTTCAGGCTCTATGCCCACGACGGCGACGATTCCGCGAGCCTGCCGGAAGGCGTGCTCATGGCGTTGGCCGACGCTGCCGACGGCCACCTGTGGGTCGGCACCAATGTCAGCGGCGTGTCGCGCTTCGATACCGCGACCGGCCGCTTCGACGCGTTCATGCTCGGCGACGACGCACCTTTGCGCGGTCTCCGCGATTCGGTGACCGCGCTCGCGGTCGATGCGCAGGGCGACGTGTGGATCGGCTCGCGGCACGGTCTGGAACGCCTCGCCCCGGCCACGCGCACGCGCGTCACGCTGTCCCCGGCCGAGGGCGCGGCGCCGAATCCCGTGCGCAGTCTCGTGATGGCCTCCGACGGCACCCTCTGGGCCGCGACCGCGCAAGGCCTGCTGCGCGCGCAGCGCGGTGCCTCGTCGGTCGAACGGGTCGCCGCCGGGAAGCTCGGCGACCTCACGAGCGTCATGGAGGGGCGCGATCGCGTCATCTACGCGGCGGGTCCCGGTGCGCTGTACCGCGTCGACCAGGTCAGCGGCGAGGCTGAGGTGCTGTGGTCGGGGCAGGGCCATGGCAAGGTCACCTCGCTCGCCGAGGACATGGTCGGCCGCGTCTGGATGTCGGTGCGCGGCGAAGGCCTCGCGATCCACGAGCCGGGCCGCGAGGGCGTGCGCTGGATCCATCCCAACCGCGAGCTTCCGGGCGGCCTGCAGGAGCCCACGATCTCGCGGCTTTTCGTCGATCGCTCGGGGCTGCTGTGGATCGGCGGCGAGACCACCGGCCTGGCCAAGGTCGATCCGGACGGCGCGACGTTCCGCTACATCGTCGACAACCGCGCGGCGAGCTTCGAGTCGGGGGCCAACAGCATCCGCTCCATCCTCGAGGACGGACCCGATGCGCTGTGGCTCGGCACCGACGGCGGCGGCCTGCGCCACTACGATCGACGCAGCGGCCGTTTCGAGGACCACACGGCGCTCATCGCCGCGGCGTTCGGCCTCAAGCCGCCGACGCGACTGCACGTGGAAGCGCTCGCGCGCGACGCCGGCGGTGTGATCTGGTTCGCCACCAATCTCGGTGTCGGCCGCTTCGAGCCGGGTACGGCATCGGTGGTCCCGCTCGCGTCGACGCTGGGGCGCGCCGGCGAGTCGCGCGACCGCGGCTACCGGACGCTCATCGTCGCGCGGGACGGCGCCGTCTGGTACGGATCCAACGCGGAAGGCGTGGCACGCCACGACCCGCGCACCGGCATCACGCGCTCGTGGCGGCATGCGGATGGCGATGCGGGAAGCCTCACGCACGACCATGTCATCGCGCTGCACGAGGACAGGGCAGGTCGACTCTGGGTCGGCACGCTCGACGGCCTCAACGTCATCGATCCCGCGAGCGGCGTCGTGCGCACGATCGAGCACGACGCGGCCGATCCGCATTCGTTGTCGGGCAACCTCGTCCGCGACATCCACGAAGCGGCCGACGGCAGCTTCTGGATCGGCACGCACAGCGGCCTCAACCACCTCGCGAAGCTCGACGGCGCGCCGCCGCGCTTCACGCGCTACGGCGTGCGCGAAGGCCTGCCCGACCCGACGGTGTACGCGATCCTCGAGGATCCGATGGGCCGCCTGTGGTTCAGCACGAATCGCGGCGTCGTCGCGTTCGACGCCGCCAACGACACCTTCCACACGTTCTCGCTCAAGGACGGGCTGCAAGGCCTCGAGTTCAACGGCGGCTCGTCGCTCGGGCTGTCGAACGGGGAGTTCGCGTTCGGCGGCCTCGCCGGGCTCAACATCGTCATGCCCGGCGCCGTCGTCGCGAGCCGCTACGTGCCGCCGATCGTCATCACCGGCGTGCGCATCGGCAACGCGGGCGAGTCGCAGGACCGGCCCGGTCCCGACCTGACCATGCAGCAGGCCGATCGCGTCGTGCGCTTCGAGTTCGCCGCGCTCGACTTCACGGCGCCCGAGCGCAACCGGTTCCGTTATCGCCTCGAGGGCTTCGACGAGCACTGGGTCGAGGCCGGCGCGCGCAGCGACGCGACCTACACGAACCTCGACGCCGGCAACTACGTGTTCCAGGTGCAGGCCAGCAACCACGACGGCTACTGGAGCAACGATTCCGCCTCGCTCGCGTTGCGCATACGCCCCGAATGGTGGAACAGCCTGCCGATGCAGGTGGCCTACGTGCTGTTCGGCGTGCTCGCCGTGCTGTTCGCGTGGCAGTCGGTGCGGCGCAAGCGGCTCGAGGAACGCCGCCACCACCGCGAGATCCAGGAGCGCGAGGACCGCCTTCGCCTCGCGCTGTGGGGATCGTCGGACGAGTTCTGGGACCTCGACATGGATTCGGGCGTCCTCGTGCGCCTCGGTGCCGACCGGCGCGGCAACCAGCGCGAGGATGCCGCGTCGGTCTACGAGTGGGTGCGTGGCCACGTGCACCCCGACGACCAGCGCGCGATCGCGCAACGCCTCGACGACCACATCACCGGCAAGGCCTCGCTGTTCGAATCCGAGCAGCGCGTGCGCGTGCGGGACGGCGAATGGATCTGGGTGCTCGCACGCGGCAAGATCGTCGAGCGCAACGAGGCCGGACGCCCCCTGCGCATCTGCGGCACCGCGCGCAACGTCACCGCGACGCGCGAGGCCGAGCGCGACCGGCGCATCGCCCAGCAGGTCATCGGCAGCATGAGCGAGGCGGTATCGGTCACCGACCTCGACTTCCGCTTCATCTCGATCAACCCCGCGTTCACGCGCATGACCGGCTGGCAGGAGCACGAGCTGCGCGGCCGCTCGGCGTCGCTGCTCAACTGCGCGCAGCACTCGCCCGAGCACTACCAGTCGCTGCGCGACGCGCTGGCGCGCGACGGCCACTGGCGCGGCGAGCTGTGGCAGCGCCGCAAGGACGGCGAGGAGTTCCTGTCCTGGCTGCAGAGCAGCGAGGTGCGTGATGCGCAGGGCCAGCGCATGCACTACGTGCAGGTCATCACCGACATCACCGAGCGCAAGCGCAACGAGCAGGAACTGCGCTACCTCGCCAATTACGACACCCTCACGGGCTTGCCGAACCGCACGCTGCTGTTCGAACGCCTCGGTCACGCGGTCGTGCGCGCGCGTCGTGGCGCGCGCAAGGTCGCGGTGCTGTTCCTCGATCTCGACCGCTTCAAGCACGTCAACGATTCGATGGGCCATGCCGCCGGCGACCGCATGCTCAAGGCGGCCGGCAGCCGCCTGCGCGACCACGTGCGCGACGGCGACACGGTCGCGCGCATCGGCGGCGACGAGTTCAACATCGTGCTCGAGGAACTCACCGACGCGATCGAGGCCGAGCGCGTCGCGCAGAAGATCATCACCGCGTTCGAGGCGCCGCTCGAGCTCGACGACGGCCAGGAGGTCGTCATCTCGCCATCGATCGGCATCAGCCTCTACCCCGACCACGCGCAGACGCCGACCGACCTGCTCAAGTTCGCCGACACCGCGATGTACCAGGCCAAGGAGCACGGCCGGAAGACCTACAAGGTCTACACCGAGTCGATGGATGCCGCCGCGCGCCTGCGCGCGACGCTGGTCGGCGCGCTGCGCAAGGCGCTCGAGCGCAACGAGTTCAGCCTCGTCTACCAGCCCAAGCTGTCGCTGCTCGACGACCGCATCACCGGCGTCGAGACGCTGCTGCGCTGGAACAGCGAGGAACTCGGCAGCGTGCCGCCGTCGACGTTCGTGCCGATCGCCGAGGAGACCGGCCTCATCGTCGAGATCGGCGACTGGGTGCTCGAGCAGGCCTGCCGCCAGCTGTCGGCCTGGAACCGCGCCGGCCTGCGCGACATCTCGGTCTCGGTGAACCTCTCGGTGCTGCAGCTGCAGCGCGGCGACCTCACCCAGCGCCTGTGCGACATCCTCGCCGACAACGACATGGCGCCGAACCAGCTCGAACTCGAGCTCACCGAGAGCGTGATCATGGCCAACGCCGAGCAGTCGATCACGACGCTGCGCCAGCTCAAGGCGGTCGGCGTGACGCTGTCGATCGACGACTTCGGCACGGGCTACTCGTCGTTGAGCTACCTCAAGCGGCTGCCGATCGACACGCTCAAGATCGACAAGGAATTCGTCGGCGACATCACCACCGATCCGGATGACGAGGCGATCACCGCGACGGTCATCACGATGGCCCACTCGCTCGGCCTGAACGTGGTCGCCGAGGGTGTCGAGATCGCCGAGCAGGTCGAGTATCTGCGCGAGCAGGGTTGCGACGAGGTGCAGGGCCACTGGCTGTCCCGGCCGATCCCCGCCGAGGCCTGTTTCGCGTTCCTGCGCGACCGTTCCAAGCGGCGTCGCAGCAGCCTCGGCGACCCCATGGACTGGTCGGTTTCCGGTGTATAGTGGACGCCATGTCGGAGCATGATTCCACGCTGTCCGCAGTCGCGGAAATCGGCGGCCAGGTCGATCGCCTGGTCGAGCTCTGCCGCCGCCTCACGGACGAGAATCGCAGCCTGCGGCAGAGCCAGGAGCAGCTCGCCAGCGAGCGCGCCACGCTGCTCGCGCGCAACGAGCAGGCACGCACGCGCGTCGAGGCGATGATCGCGCGGCTCAAGTCGCTGGAGCAGAACCAGGCATGAGCGAACCCGTCGCCGTCCGCATCCTCGACCGCGAGTACCTGATCGCCTGCGCTCCCGAGGAGCGCGCCGGCCTCGTCGCGGCCGCGAATTACCTCGACGGCAAGCTGCGCGAACTGCGCGAGGCGCACCGCGGTGGCGGCCTCGAGCGCATCGCCGTGCTGGCCGGCCTCAACATCGCCCACGAGCTGCTCGGCGAGCGCCGCGCCGGCGCAGACCGCGACGCGCATCTTGAACGCCACCTGCAGACACTCAAGTCGAAGCTTGATGCCGGTTTGCCCGCGTCACTACAATAGGCCCCGGTGTCCTCGGCGGTGTGCGACAGCGCATCCCAACATATTGCCTTGTACCTGTAGACGACCCGGGATGGCCATGTGACGGCCGGTGTGCATGTCCGCCTCGAGCGGAAAGCCTGATGGTCTTGCAGAGCCCTCCCACCTGAACCCATTGGTTCAAGGTCGTTAGGTGTGCATCGGCACGGCGGAGGACGCCACTTCTTTCCCAAGTTGCGGCGCGCATGACAGTCGAAGACGAGCGGCGACTCCTGCGTGCCGAGCTCCGCGCGAAGCGCCAGGCCCTCGGGGCCGCCGAGCGCATCGCGGCCGCCACGGGCGTGGCGGCATCGCTCGAACAGCTTCCCGAGTTCCTGACCGACCCGCGCATCGCCGGCTACTGGGCGATCGACGGCGAGCTGCCGCTGCACAGCGTCGTGGCGAGCCTGCAGCGGCGCGGCCAGCGGTATTACCTGCCGCGCCTGGCCGGACCACGCCTGCTGCGCTTCGCGCCGTGGCATCCCGGCATCGCGTTCGAGCCCAACCGTTACGGCATTCCCGAGCCCGCAAGCGCCGAGGGTGACCTCGTCGAGCCGTCCGCGCTCGACGTCGTGCTCGTGCCGCTGCTCGGTTTCGACCGTCGTGGCCATCGTCTCGGCTACGGCGGAGGCTATTACGACACGAGCTTCGCGTTCCTGCGCGAGCGCACCGAGGTCGCGCAGCCGGTCTACGTCGGCGTCGGCTATGCCGCGCAGGAGCTCGACGCGCTCGAGGCCTCGCCGTGGGACGTCGCGCTCGACTACGTCGCCACCGAGAACGAACTCATCGACTGCCGCGCGGGCGCCGCGTGAGCATGTCGCGCGGCCTGCTCCTGCGCGCCTGCGCGCAGGCATGCTGCACCAGCACGGGAACACCGCGATGACCAAGCGCTACTGGCTCATGAAGTCCGAGCCCGAGGAGTTCTCGATCGACGCGCTCGCCAAGGTGAAGGTCGAGCCGTGGAGCGGCGTGCGCAACTACCAGGCGCGCAACTTCATGCGCGACGGCATGCGCGTCGGCGACGGCATCCTGTTCTACCACTCCAACTGCCCCGAGCCCGGCGTGGTCGGCCTCGCCGAGGTCGCGAGCCTCGCGCATCCGGACCCGACCCAGTTCGATCCGCGCAGCGACTACCACGATCCCGCGAGCCGTCCGGAAGAGCCGCGCTGGCTGCTCGTCGACGTGCGCTTCAAGCGCAAGCTCGCGCGCACGATCACGCTCGACGAACTCAAGGCGCAGGCCGACGAGCTCGGCGACTTCGCGCTGATCCGCCGCGGCAACCGCCTGTCGGTGCTGCCGGTGACGCGCGCGCAGTGGGACTTCATCCTCGCCCTCGAATGACCCGGAGCCCCGCATGACCCCGCAGGAAGAAGGCAAGCGCCGCGCCGCGCGCGCCGCGATGCGCTACGTCGAGAACGGCATGACCGTCGGCGTCGGCACCGGCTCGACCGTCGCGCACTTCATCGATGCACTCGCCGAGCGCCGCCACGACATCGAAGGCGCCGTGTCGAGCTCCGAGCAGTCCACGCGTCTGCTCAAGGAGCGCGGCATTCCCGTGTTCGAGCTCAACGCGACCGGCGAGCTCGCGCTCTACGTCGACGGCGCGGACGAATGCGATCCGCAGCGTCGCCTCATCAAGGGCGGCGGTGCCGCGCTCACGCGCGAGAAGATCATCGCCGCGGCGTCCAAGCAGTTCGTCTGCATCATCGATCCGAGCAAGCGCGTCGACGTGCTCGGGCGCTTCCCGCTGCCGGTCGAGGTGATCCCGATGGCACGCAGCCATGTCGCGCGCGCGCTGGTCGACCGCGGCGGCAAGCCGGTCTGGCGCGACGGCGTCGTCACCGACAACGGCAACTGGATCCTCGACGTGCACGGCCTGCACATCACCGATCCGGTCGCGCTCGAGCGCGACATCAACCAGATCGTCGGCGTCGTCACGGTCGGCCTGTTCGCGCAGCGCCCGGCCGACGTCGTGCTGACCGGCGACGCGGCGCTCGACGGCAACGCCTGAGCACCGCGCTTCTGGTGGCGCCGCGCTTCCGCGCCGGCGCTGGATGCTCGCCGTGCGTGTGTCGGCGCCCACTGTTGTCCGGGGAAAGTTCGATCGAAGGCAGGAGAGCATTGCCGCGCCAGGCTTCAGGCGATGAATGCCGGGATGCCGACTCGCTCTCGTGGCAGACGCGCGCGGCGCGTTCTTTCCCTTCTCTCCGGGAGAAGAGCCTGCCCCGTACCCCGATACGGGGTGGCCCGAAGGGCCGGATGAGGGTCCGGGATCGCGACGATGCTCCGACGTAGTCTCGATCCCGCACCCTCTCCCCAACCCCTCTCCCGGAGGGCGAGGGGCTCAAGCCCAACGCCACTGCGGGAGGGCGCGTCGAGCCTGTTCGGTTGCGCGATACCGAACGCGCCAGGAAGCACCATGCGACAGATCCGCTGACGGCGCGATGCAAGGTGCGGATTGTCCCCGGACAGCAGTGTGTTGGCGCCGGGATGACGTCGGCATCACGCATGCCGCCCTTGTGGAGGCGAAGGAGCGGTCTTCCGTCCCGGCTCGTCGCCGTTCGATCCGGGTGACCCGTAAGCCCGGCCTCAGGCCGGAGCCGGCACCGTCGCGGCCGGTCGCGATGTCGCGCGCTGCGTGAGTGCGGCTTCCCACTCCGGCGCGACCACGCGTTCGCCCGCGTCGACGCCTTCGCCGACGATCGCCTGCAGCTTGCCGCCGACGAGGGCCGCGACCGGCACGCCGTCGGCGTAGACGATGCGCGAGCCGACCATCGCGGCGATGCGCGTGCCCGGCGTGAGGATGCCGACGAGGTTGAGCGGGTCGGTCGCGGCGATCGCGACGAGCTCGCCGTCGCGGGGCCGCGAGCGCGCCTTGCGCAGCAACGGGATCGCTTCGGGCAAGGCGAACTGTTCGCCCGACAGCGCCGCCACGAAGCGGCCGCCGCGGAGCTCGCCGCGTGCCTCGAGCTGGCGGCAGGTGCGCACGAGTTCGCGCCACGGTGGCAGCCAGTCGGGTTCGCGTGCGAGCAGGCGCCACGCGATGACGCCGTAGCGGCGCAGCAGCGTGCGCACGATGTGCTCGAGCGTGTCGGCATCGCAGGCCGGTGCACCGCGCGCGGGCGTCGACGCCGGCACGTCGGTGCGTGGCGCGTGGATCAGCGCCCAGCGACCCGCATCGGCAATGCCGAGCAGGTTCGGTCGGCGTGGCGCGCGTGCGCGCGTGGAGCCGCGCTTCGAGGCCGGCACGAGCAGCGCGCGCAGGCCGGCGAAACTGTCGGCGTGCACGAGGCCGCGTGCGACGAGCTCGCCGAAGGCTTCCTCGAGTTCGACCTGCAGCAGGCGCGTCGCGTGCGCGACCTCGTCGAAGAACGATGCGCCGTGCGCGGCGAGATGGTCGAGCACGGCCTGCGCACGTGACGAGGCCTGCACGCCGTCGAGCGCGCCAGCCGGCGCGAGCGAAGTCCACAGACGCAGCGTCCGGCGTGGCAGCACGAGCACGGGCGTCGCGCGCACGGGTCCGGTCGCGCGCTCGCGCGTGGCGGCAGCGGTGTTGGCGATGCGCGTCCATACGGCGCGGCCGCTGCGGCAGAGGTCGTCTAGCCAGGTGATCGTGTAGTCGGCGACGCGCGCGGGCAGCAGGTCGGATTCCCAGGCGCCGGCCGCCGCTTCGTAGCCTTCGAGCTGGCCGAGCACGGCGAGCAGCGCATCGGGTCCGCGCGCACGCGCCGACGGCGACACGCGCTGCCAGTCGAACAGGAAGCGCTGGAAGTCGCGCGGCTCGACCGGCTCGATCTCGCGGCGCAGGCGCTTGAGCGTGTAGCGGTGGATGCGTGCGAGCAGGTGGCGCTCGCACCACTCCTCGCCGGCGAAGCCGGGCGTGAAGCGACCGCGCATCGCGTAGCCTTCCGACTCGAGCACGGTCAGCGCGAGGGCGATATCGCTCGTGCCGACCGCGAGCGAGGCGGCGAGCGCTTCGGTGGTCACCGGTCCGAGTGCGCCGAGGCGGCCGCGCACGAGGTCGACCAGCGCGTCCTCGCGCGTCCACGCGATCGCGGCGAACTCGGCCGGTGCGTCGATCGCGGGCTCGCGCGTGGCATTCGCGTGCACACCAAGTAACTGCGGCAGGCGTTCGGCCGCGCACCACAGGCCGTGCGTGGCGCCGACGGCCTGCACACAGGCTGCGCGTGCGTCGCGCGCGAGCTGGGCGAGCCACGCGGCCCAGCCCGCATTCGCGCCGGCCTCGCCGCTCGTGACCGCGCCGAGGCCCATGAGCACCTCGTGCATCTCGTCGGCGTCGCGCGGGCCCGGCCAGGCCTCGTCGCGCACCGTGGCGATCGCGTCGGCGTCGAGCGCACCGATGTCGTCGGCCGATTCGGGATCGCTCCAGCGGCGCATCTGCACGGCCTGCGTGCGGCGCTCCTCGAGCGGCGCGTCGTCGAGGAACGCGTAAGGCCGCGCGGTGAGGATCTCGGCGGCGAGCGGTGAAGGCTCGGGCAGGTCGCGCGCGACGATGCCGATCGCACCCGATTCGAGGCCGCGCAGCACGTCGAGCCAGCCCTCGGCGTCCATCGCCTCGCCGAGGCAGTCGCGCAGCGTCTGCGCGACCAGCGGGTGATCGGGCACCTGGCGTTCGCCGACGATATTCTCGAGGCAGGCGACCTGATCCGGGAACACGGTCGCGAGCAGGTCCTCGGACTTCATGCGCTGCAGCTGCGGCGCGGTCTTCTGGCCGCCCGTGAAGCGCGGCAGCGCGAGTGCGGTGGTGGCGGCCCAGCGCCAGCGCACGCCGAACAGCGGCGCGTCGAGCAGCGCCTGCACGAGGATGTCGTGCGCGGTCGCCGAATGCAGGTAGCGCGACACCTCGATGAGCGGGAAGCTGTGGCTGGTCGACAGCGACAGGATGATCGCGTCCTCGGTGGCCGCGGCCTGCAGCTCGAAGTTGAACGTGCGGCAGAAGCGCTTGCGCAGCGCGAGGCCCCAGGCCTTGTTGATGCGGCTGCCGAACGGCGAATGGATGACGAGCTGGGTGCCGCCGGACTCGTCGAAGAAGCGCTCCATCGCGAGCTGGCGCTGGGTCGGCAGCATGCCGAGTGCGTGACGCGCTCGCGCGAGATACTCGACGAGCGCGCGCGCGGCGACTTCGCCGAGGCCGACCTCGTCGACGCACCACGCGATCGCCGCGGCCAGCGGAGCGCCGTCGGCGACTGTCGTGAGCAGGCTTTCGACCGACTCGCGCACGCGCGACACGCCGGCCGACAGCGCGTCGCTGCGCCCCGGCGCCTCGGCGACCCAGAACGGGATGCTCGGCGGCAGGCCTTGTGCGTCCTCGACGCGCAGCCGGCCGCGTTCGATGCGCAGGATGCGGTACGAGGTGTTGCCGAGCTGGAAGACGTCGCCGGCCATGCTCTCGATCGCGAAGTCCTCGTGCACGCTGCCGACCGTGGTCGCCTCGGGCTCGAGCACGACGGTGTAGTCGGCCGTGTCGGGGATCGTGCCGCCGGCGGTCAGCGCGGTGAGGCG
Source organism: Dokdonella aquatica (assembly GCF_051987395.1). Taxonomy (NCBI): domain Bacteria; kingdom Pseudomonadati; phylum Pseudomonadota; class Gammaproteobacteria; order Lysobacterales; family Rhodanobacteraceae; genus Dokdonella; species Dokdonella aquatica. The sequence goes on from NZ_CP197094.1 coordinate 1,784,991, forward strand.
CGCATTGCGGCGGCCGCGCACGCGGCCGTGCACGGCGTCGCGGTGCAGGTAGCCCGCACGTGCGCCGCGGCGTGTCGTGAAGCCTTCGGCGAGCATGCGCACGACCGCGTCGAAATCGGCACGCGCGAGATCGCGGTACGGCCAGGCCCGGCGCAGCCAGTCGTACAGCGCACCCTCGTCCCACTCGCCGCAGGCGACCTCGGCGACGATCTGCTGGGCCAGCACGTCGATCGGTGCGGGCGGGATCTCGAGCAGGTCGAGTTCGCCGCGGCGGATGCAGTCGAACAGGGCGGCGCATTCGACGAGGTCGTCGCGCGAGGTCGGGAACAGGCGTCCTTTCGGCGTCGCGCCGACCGCATGGCCGGAGCGGCCGACGCGCTGCAGGAACGCCGCGATCGCACGCGGCGAACCGAGCTGGCAGACGAGGTCGACATCGCCGATGTCGATGCCAAGTTCGAGCGAGGCGGTCGCGACGAGCAGCTTGAGCTCGCCGCGCTTGAGGCGCTGCTCGGCGTCGAGGCGCAGTTCCTTGGCCAGCGAGCCGTGGTGGGCGGCGACGTGCTCCTTGCCGAGGCGCTCGCCGAGGTGGCGCGTGACGCGCTCGGTGGCACGCCGCGTGTTCGCGAACACGAGGGTCGTGCGATGCGTCTGCGCGAGCTGGGCGAGGCGGTCGTAGACGGCCTCCCAGGCCTCGTTCGACATCACCGCCTCGAGCGGCACGGGCGGCATCTCGAGGGCGAGGTCGCGCTCGCGCACGTGGCCGCTGTCGACGATCGTGCAGTCGGGACGGCCGTCGCGGTCGACGTGGCTCGCACCGACGAGGAAGCGGGCGACCTCCTCGATCGGCTTCTGCGTCGCGGACAGGCCGATGCGCACGAGGCGGCGCTGGCACAGCGCCTCGAGGCGCTCGAGCGACAGCGCGAGGTGGCAGCCGCGCTTGTCGTCGGCAACCGCATGGATCTCGTCGACGATCACCGTGCGCACGTCACCGAGCATGAGCCGGCCCGATTCCGAACCGAGCAGCACGTACAGCGACTCGGGCGTGGTCACGAGGATGTGCGGCGGATCGCGCAGCATGCGCTGGCGTTCGATCTGGGGCGTGTCGCCGGTGCGCACACCGGCGCGGATGTCGATGTTGAGGTGGCCGCGTCGCTCGAGCTCGCCGCGGATGCCGGCCAGCGGCCCTTCGAGGTTGATCGCGATGTCGTTGGACAAGGCTTTCAGCGGCGACACGTAGACGACGCGCGTGCGTGCGTCGAGGCCGAAGCCGAGGCCTTCGCGCACGAGGCCGTCGATCGTGGCGAGGAACGCGGCGAGCGTCTTGCCCGAGCCGGTGGGCGCGGCGATCAGCGCGTGGCGTCCCGCGCCGATCGCGGGCCAGGCCTCGACCTGTGCCGGCGTCGGCGCATCGAACGTGCGCGCGAACCATGCCGACACGGCGGGATGGAAGGCCTCGAGGACGGGGTGGGGCGCGGACATCGGCGTGGCGTCGGGCGGGGCGGGGACCGATCGTGGCATGCGGGCGGTCTCAGGCCGTGAGACGCCACGGCGTTGGTCGACCACCGGCTATGTACTAGAGTCAGTCGTTCAGGTTCGCCGGCGGTCACGCCCGCGAACCAGGGAGCCATTCTGCTCCGTTGCCGGTGCCCACGCATGAACACGATCGGGTCGAGGCCGTCGTCGGCCATCTTCCGTCCGCGCCGCTGGCGGCCGCTGCGCGCGATCGCGCGCTGGCTCGCCGACGTGCCCGTCGCCGATCCGGTCGAGCGTCGCCACGCGCCGATGCTGCAGATCGTGTTGCTGCTGCTGGCCGGCATGCCGACGCTGCTGTGGGCCTACCGCATCGGGTTCAGCGGCTTGCCCTGGCGGCCGGCGGAAACGGCGGGCCTGGCCATGAGTGCCGTCATCGTCGCCGTGGCGGTCGCGGCGCTCTTGCTCGTGCGGCGCGGGCACTTCCAGTGGGCGGTACGCCCGCTGCTCGCGGTCATCGCGGTATTCGTGGTGCTGGCCTACGTGCAGAACGGCTTCGACAAGCAGGGCTACGAGCAGCCGTTGCAGGTGGCCTGGCTCGTGCTCGCAGGCCTCGTCGTCGGGCGGCGCGCGCTGTGGGCGATGTTCGCGGTGATCGTCGTGGCGTTCGCCTGCGGCATCGTCGTCGACATCGACACGGCCGCGCGTGCGCTCGAGCCGTCACGCTTCTCGGCCGGCGATCGCATCACGAGCGGTGTCACCGCGACCGTGATCTTCCTGCTCATCGCGATCGTGGTCGACCGCAGCGTGGCGGCGCTGCGCACGAGCCTCGCCGAGGCGACGCGGCGGGGCGATGCGCTCGCACAGGCCAATGCGAGCCTCGTCGAGGCGATGGCCGAACGCGACCGCATCGCCGACCAGCTCGTGCACGCGCGCAAGATCGAGGCTGTCGGCCAGCTCGCGGCCGGTGTCGCGCACGACTTCAACCACCTGCTCGGCCTCGTGCTCGGCCATGCACGGCGCGGCCTGCGCGTCGCGGATGCCGATACGATGAGGGCTGCGCTCGAGGGCGTCGACGCCGCGGCGCGGCGCGCGACGTCGGTCGCGCAGACCGTGCTCGGCTTCAGCCGCCTCGCGCCGGAGCAGGTCTCGCGGTTCGACGTCGGTGACGCGTTGCGCGGCATGCAGCCCGTGCTCGCGCAGCTGTTCGACGGCCGTGTGCGAATCATTCTCGACACGGGTGACGAGCCGCTCGAGGTCGCGTTCGATCGCGATCGCCTGCTGCTGGTCGTGCTCAACCTCGCCGCGAACGCGCGCGACGCGATGGAGGGCGAGGGCGTCTTCGCGATGCGCGCGGCGCGCGCGCACGGTGGTGGCGTCGCGATCACGTTCCGCGACAGCGGACCCGGCGTGCCCGACGCGCTGCGCGGACGCATCTTCGAACCGTTCTTCACGACCAAGGCCTCGGGCCACGGCACCGGCCTCGGGCTCTCGCTCGTGGCCGACGTCGTCGCGGCACGCGGTGGCCGCATCGTCCTCGACGATGCCGATCCGCAAGGCGCGTCGTTCGTGGTCGAGCTTCCGCATGCCTGAATGCCTTCGTGCTTCGCGTCGTCACGTTTCCTGCGTATAGTCCCTGCCAACCGGGCGCGGGGGCGTCCGTCGCGAGCGGAGACACGATGCGGCTCAATGTTGCCGTCCTCGAGGACGACAGCGATTTCCGGGACGGGATCCTCGTGCCCGAACTCGGAGCCTTGGGCTTCAGTGTCGAAGCGTTCGCGCGCTCGCACGACCTCTACCGCCGCATGCGGTCCACCGCATTCGAACTGCTCGTGCTCGATGTCGGCCTCGCCGACGAGCACGGCCTCGACATCGCGCGCACCGTGCGTGCGGCCTCGCCGATCGGCATCGTCGTGCTGACCGGCCGACACGACCCGCATGCACGCGTCACCGGACTGCGCGAGTCGGTCGACGCCTGGCTCGGCAAGCCCGTCGATTTCGACCTGCTCGCGGCGACACTGCACAGCGTGTCGCGGCGCGTGCGCCTCGAGCGCAGCGCCAATGCTCCCGTGCTCGCGCCGCCCGGATGGCACATCCCCGCGGGACGCTGGGAACTGCACGCGCCCGACGGTGGCCACGTGCCGCTCAACCTCGCCGAACGCCGCGTGCTCACGCGCCTGCTCGCGACACCGGGCGATCCGGTCTCGCGCGACGAGCTGATCGCGAACATCAGCGAGCCCCTCGAGGAGTTCGACCCGCATCGCCTCGACATGCTCGTCCACCGCCTGCGCCGCAAGGTCGAGGACCGCCTCGGCGTGAGCGTGCCGTTGCGCTCGGTGCGCGGCTGCGGCTACGTGATCCTCAACGCCGACGAGCGCCGCCCCGTCGTGTCCTGACCTGCGACGCGCAGGTGCGCGTTGCATTTCTTTGCAATTCTCGTGGGCGGTGGCCGGGGATCCGGTGAGTCACGGTGAGAAACCGTGAGCCTGCGTGGATGATTCACCGTTTACGTCTTCCTAACCTACCCGGTAGGGGCATGCCGCGAGAGGCGGACGCTTCCGTGGGCATGGTCCGGGAGTCGGGACCCTGTTCCACGACAGACGCAGGTGCGCGGTCGGATCGGCCGCGTCCAGAAACGGTTGCAAGCAGGACCGCGTGACTCCGCGTGCCTGTCCAAGGGGTCCCCACATGACGTTCCGCCACCCGTTCCGCCCGTCCGGCAGCTTGCCGGGCTTCGCTGCGGCCCTCGCCTTGCTCGCCGCGGCTTCCATGCCCGGCACGCTGCATGCCGAGGGTAGCCGTTCACTCTTCCCGGCGACCTATCCGGCCACGCGAGCCCGCGCGAGCATGGACCTGAGCGGCGACACGCAGTATGTCGGCCAGGTCAATCGCCGCCAGTTCCTCTACGTGTACGCGCGCGCCGGCGAATACATCCTGCTCGGTTCGCGCAACCGCCTCAGCACGAGCGCCGGTGGTGACATCCGGGTCTGGTCGAGTGCCACGGGGAACTTCGGGCCGAAGGGCTGGGAGAATGTCGGCGGAACGCCGCAGACCGGAACGCAGGTGTTCTCGTGCGATCTCTCCGGCGTGCCGCAGCCGGCGAACAGCTTCGCGGGAACGACGCGCGGCGCGATCGCGACGCGTGCAGAGGAACTCGCCGGCCCGCACAGTGCGGACGGTTCGGTACTGACGCCGGGCGGCTTCACGCCGTGCGCGTACGCGGTGCCGACGACGGGTGTGTACGGCGTGACCTTCACCTCGCGGTCGGGCGCCGGTACGGGCAGCAAGAACGTCCTCGATCCGCCGGCCCAGCTCAGCGACGCGGTATCCGCGTGGGACGTGACGGTGCGCGCCAGTGCCACGTCGACGACCGACCTCAACGGCCGCCTGTTCACCTATGCCTGGGCGGGCTTCACCGGTGGCAACAACACCGAGGCCCACCGCCTCAACCACACGCTCTACTACGTCACGAGCGACGGCTACCGCTACGAGCAGATCCAGCACGGCATCGATCCGAACGGTTATGCGATGTACGCGAACCGCTCGGGCTTCCTGGATGGCGGAGCGCCGCTCTACAAGGACGTGCGCCCTGCCGCCGGCGGTTCCGCACCGCTGGTCAATCCGATCCTCGGCGGTACCTCGGGCATCAGCGCCGAGCCGCCGCAGTACCCGGTGTTCTTCAGCAGTGTCGCGACGACCGCTCCGCACGCCGCGGAGACCAACCGCGTGCTCGCGCGCCTGGGCATCCCGGCGGTCCCGCCGGTGCCGCAGCTGAGCAATCCGCAGTTCGAAGGCAACGTCGGCGGCTCGACCTCGACGGTCGGCGCGGGTGGCATGTTCCGCTTCCAGACGGTCAACACGCTGTCGTTCGAGATCGTGATCAGCCGTAACGGCGTCGACTACGATCCGGCCAACCCGCTCAACCGCGTCATCACCGGTGTCGCCGAGACCGGCACGCACGCGGTGTACTGGAACGGCAAGGACAATGCCGGTGCCAATTTCCCGGCCGGTCCGCTGTACAACTACCGCATCGCCGGCCGCAACGGCGAAGTGCACTTCCCGCTCGTCGACGCCGAGGCGAACCTCTCCGGTGGCCCGACGATCAACAAGCTCAACGGCACCGGCGGCTCGCGCGTCTACTACGACGACCGCGGCTACCTGTCGCGCAACGGTTTCGCGGTCGGCACGCTCAACGGCCGCATCTGCGGCGGCAGCCAGGCGGAGCCGGTGGCGACCCATTCGCTGGTCGGCGTCGACTCGAGCATCGCGACGGGCGGCAACTACTACCGCACGTGGAACGGCACCAACCAGAACACCGACTGCGGCACCGGTGGTTTCGGCGACGCCAAGGGCATGGACACGTGGGCGTTCGAGGAGACCGCCGCGATCGTGCGTCAGCTCGACATCATCGGCGGCCCCGCCGGTGTCGACGTCGGCACTTCGGCGTCGGCCGCGGCCAGCGTCTACCCGGGCCAGACCGTCAACGGCAGCTTCGTGTTCCGCAACGACGGCACCGATCCGGCGACGGGCGTGACGTACAGCGTCGTCCTCGGCGATCCGGCCAACGGCTACTGCCCGGCGAGCGCGGCGTTCCCGCTCGTGCCGGCCGGCGTGGTCGCGACGTTCAATCCGCTGCCGCTGTGCACGGTCACGTTCACGGGCATGCCGACCACGCTGACCCCGGGCCAGTCCCTCGTCTTCAACTTCACGTATCCGGCGCCGGGCCCGGGCACGATGCCGATCACCACGACGATCGCCGCGGCCAACGAGTCGCCGTCGCCGGGCACGTCGCCGAACACCGCGACCGCGCAGACCGTCATCGCGGTCGCCGACGTCGCCACCACCGTGACCGTGCCGGCCACCGCGACCGCGGGTTCGACCGTCAACGGCACCATCGTGTTCTCGAACCTCGCGAGCGCCACTGCAACGGCCCAGGGCGTCACCTACACGGCGACGATCGGCACGCCGGGGAGCTGCCCGGCCGGCGTCACGCTGGCCGTGCCGCCGCCGCCGGGCGCGAGCTACACCTACGACAGCGCGACCTGTGCGGTCACGTTCACGGGCATGCCGACGATCCTCGCCCCGGGTGACACGCTCAACGTCAACTTCTCGTACACCGCACCTTCGGGCGCGGCGACGATCCCGGTCAACGCCTCGATCGGCACGACCACGCCCGAGGCGCAGACGGCGAACAACAGCGCCAGCGGCCAGACCACGATCAACCTGCCGACCGCCACGCTCTCGATCGTCAAGACCGCGGTCGAGACGGGCGTCGCGCCGGGCACGAACGCGAGCTACACGATCCTCGTGACCAACAACGGTCCCGACGCGGCGGTCAACGTGGTCGTCAACGACACGACCCCGGCCGGCCTCGCGTTCGTGTCGAACACGGGCGACTGCACGACCGCATTCCCGTGCAACCTCGGCACGCTCGCGAACGGCGCCACGCGCACGATCACGACGACGTTCTCGGTGCCGGCCAACTACACCGGTGCGAACCCGATCACCAACATCGCCTCGGTGGAATCGCCGACCGATCCGTCGGGCCCGCACCAGGACGACGCGACCACGCCGGTCGTGCCGAACGCCGCACTGACGATCGTCAAGACCGCGCTCGACACCAGCGTCGCGCCGGGCACGAACGCGAGCTACACGATCGTCGTCACGAACAACGGTCCGTCGGATGCCGCCAATGTCACGGTGACCGATCCGGCCCCGGCCGGCCTCACGTTCGTGTCGAACACGGGCGCCTGCACCACGGTATTCCCGTGCAACCTCGGCACGATCCCGGCGGGCCAGAACCGCACGATCACGACGACGTTCTCGGTGCCGGCCAACTACGCCGGTGCGAGTCCGATCACCAACGTCGCGACCGTGTCGTCGCCGAGCGATCCGTCGGGTCCGCATGACGACGACGCCACGACGCCGGTCGTCGCCAATGCCGCGCTGGCGATCGTCAAGACTGCACTCGAGACCAGCGTCACCGCCGGCAACACCGCCAGCTACACGATCGTCGTGACCAACAACGGTCCGTCCGATGCGGCCAGCGTCACGGTCAGCGATCCGACGCCGGCCGGCCTCACGTTCGTCGGCAACACCGGCGCGTGCACCACGGCGTTCCCGTGCAACCTCGGCACGATCCCGAGCGGACAGAACCGCACGATCACGACCACGTTCCAGGTGCCGTCCAACTACGCGGGCGCAAGTCCGATCACGAACGTCGCCACGGTCGGTTCGCCGAGCGACCCGTCGGGCCCGCACCAGGACGACGCGACCACGCCGGTCGTGACCAATGCCGCGCTCGCGATCGTCAAGACGGCCGTCGAGACCTCGGTGACGCCGGGCAACAACGCGAGCTACACGATCGTCGTGACCAACAACGGCCCGTCGGACGCCGCCAATGTCGTCGTCACCGATCCGACGCCGGCCGGCCTCACGTTCGTCGGCAACACCGGCGCGTGCACCACGGCGTTCCCGTGCAACCTCGGCACGATCCCGAGCGGCGAGAGCCGCACGATCACGACGACGTTCTCGGTGCCGTCGAACTACACGGGCGCAAATCCGATCACGAACGTCGCCACGGTCGGTTCGCCGAGCGATCCGTCGGGTCCGCATTCGGACGATGCGACCACGCCGGTCGGCGCGGCCGAAGCGGCCCTCGCGATCGTCAAGACCGCGGTCGAAGCCTCGGTGATCCCGGGCAACAACGCGAGCTACACGATCGTCGTGACCAACAACGGTCCTTCGGACGCGGCCAACGTCGTCGTGACCGATCCGGCTCCGGCCGGCCTGACGTTCGTGTCGAACACCGGCGCGTGCACCACGGCGTTCCCGTGCAACCTCGGCACGATCCCGAACGGCGAGAGCCGCACGATCACGGCGACGTTCTCGGTGCCGTCGAACTACGCGGGCGCCAATCCGATCACCAACGTCGCGACCGTGGCGTCGCCGACCGACCCGAGCGGTCCGCATTCCGACGACGCGACGACGCCGGTCGGTACGGCCAACGCGGTGCTCGCGATCGTCAAGACGGCCGTCGAGAGCTCGGTGGTCCCGGGCAACACCGCGAGCTACACGATCGTCGTGACCAACAACGGCCCGTCCGATGCGGCCAACGTCACGGTCAACGACACGACCCCGGCCGGCCTCACGTTCGTCTCGAACGCGGGCGCGTGCACCACGGCGTTCCCGTGCAACCTCGGCACGATCCCGAACGGCGAGAGCCGCACGATCACGACCGTGTTCCAGGTGCCCTCGGGCTACACGGGCGCGAACCCGATCGTCAACGTCGCCTCGGTGGTGTCGCCGACCGATCCGAGCGGTCCGCACCAGGACGATGCCACCACGCCGGTCGGCGCGGCCAACGCCGTGCTCGCGATCGTCAAGACGGCGGTCGAGACGTCGGTGATCCCTGGCAACACCGCGAGCTACACGATCGCGGTGACCAACAACGGTCCGTCGGATGCCGCCAATGTCGTCGTCAACGACACGACGCCGGCCGGTCTCACGTTCGTCTCGAACGCGGGCGCCTGCACGACGGCGTTCCCGTGCAACCTCGGCACGGTGCCGGCGGGCGAGAGCCGCACGATCACGACGACATTCACCGTGCCGTCGAACTACGCGGGCGCCAATCCGATCGTCAACGTCGCCTCGGTGGCATCGCCGACCGATCCGTCGGGTCCGCACCAGGATGACGCGACCACGCCGGTCGGCACGGCCAATGCCGTGCTCGCGATCGTCAAGACGGCCGTCGAGACCTCGGTGATTCCGGGCAACAATGCGAGCTACACGATCGTCGTGACCAACAACGGTCCGTCGGACGCCGCCAATGTCGTCGTCAACGACACGACGCCGGCCGGCCTGACGTTCGTGTCGAACGCGGGTGCCTGCACCACGGCGTTCCCGTGCAACCTCGGCACGGTGCCGGCGGGCGAGAGCCGCACGATCACGACGACATTCACCGTGCCGTCGAACTACGCGGGCGCCAATCCGATCGTCAACGTCGCCTCGGTGGCATCGCCGACCGATCCGTCGGGTCCGCACCAGGATGACGCGACCACGCCGGTCGGCACGGCCAATGCCGTGCTCGCGATCGTCAAGACGGCCGTCGAGACCTCGGTGATTCCGGGCAACAATGCGAGCTACACGATCGTCGTGACCAACAACGGTCCATCGGACGCCGCCAACGTCGTCGTCAACGACACCACGCCGGCGGGCCTGACGTTCGTGAGCAACGCCGGTGCCTGCACCACGGCGTTCCCGTGCAACCTCGGCACGGTGCCGGCGGGCGAGACGCGCACGATCACGACGACGTTCACGGTGCCGTCGAACTACGCCGGTGCCAATCCGATCGTCAACGTCGCCTCGGTGGCGTCGCCGACCGATCCATCGGGTCCGCACCAGGACGACGCGACCACGCCGGTCGGTACGGCCAACGCCGTGCTCGCGATCGTCAAGACCGCGGTCGAGACGTCGGTGGTCCCGGGCAACACCGCGAGCTACACGATCGTCGTGACCAACAACGGTCCGTCGGACGCCGCCAGCGTCGTCGTCAACGACACCACGCCGGCCGGCCTCACGTTCGTGTCGAACGCGGGCGCGTGCACCACGGCGTTCCCGTGCAACCTCGGCACGATCCCGAACGGCGAAAGCCGCACGATCACCACCGTTTTCCAGGTGCCGTCGAACTACGCGGGTGCGAATCCGATCGTCAACGTCGCTTCGGTGGCGTCGCCGACCGATCCGAGTGGCCCGCATCAGGACGATGCGACCACGCCGGTGGGCGACGCGACGGCCGCGCTGGTCATCGTGAAGACCGCGCTCGAGACCTCGGTCACGCCGGGCGGCAACGCGAGCTACACGATCGCGGTGACCAACAACGGTCCGTCCGATGCGACCGGTGTGGTCGTCAGCGACCCGACGCCGGCAGGACTCGTGTTCGTCTCGAACACCGGTGCGTGCACCACGGCGTTCCCGTGCACGCTCGGCACGGTGCCGGCAGGCGAGACGCGCACGATCACGACGGCGTTCCAGGTCCCGGCCGGCTACGCGGGTCCGAGTCCGATCGTGAACCTCGCCTCGGTGAATTCGCCGGATGATCCGACCGGTCCGCACGACGACGACGCGACGACGCCGATCGGCGACGCCGTGGCGCAGCTCGCCATCGTCAAGACCGCGACGCAAGGCCAGGCCACGCCGGGCCAGGCGATCACGTACACGATCGTCGTCACGAACAACGGCCCGTCCGATGCGGCCAATGTCGTGGTGACCGATCCGACGCCGGCCGGTCTCGTGTTCCTGTCGAACGCGGGTGCGTGCACCACGGCGTTCCCGTGTGCACTCGGCACGATCCCGAACGGCCAGAGTCGCACGATCACGACGATGTTCCAGATCCCGCAGAACTACGCGGGTCCGACGCCGATCCTCAATGTCGCCACGGTCAGCTCGCCGAGCGATCCGAACGGCGACCAGAGCGACGACGCGGTCGTGCCGCTGCAGCCGAACGTCGATGCGATCGCGATTCCGGTCGGCGACGGCTTCGGTCGTGCGTTGCTCGTGTTCGGCCTCGTCGCGCTCGCCGGCTTCACGCTGCGCACGCGCCGCGTCCGCGGCTGATGATCGATCCCCGTGCCGGTCACGCCGGCACGGGGTGATCCACCCGATGCGCCGCTTGCGGGGTAACCCGCAGGCGGCCAGCATGTCCCTCCCGTCGATGCCCAAGGAGGTGGCTCATGCTCACGTTACACGGTAGTCCAGGCTGGGGTTCGGCGATCGTCGAGGCCCAGCTCGTGGCCTACGGCCTGCCGTTCCGTTTCGTCGAGGTCGGCGATCTGTTCGCGTCGGCCGATGCCCGCGATGCGCTTGCGCCGCTCAATCCGCTCGCCCAGGTCCCGGTCCTCGAACTCGACGACGAGGTGCTCACCGAGAGCGCCGCGATCACGCTGCATCTCGCCGACCTCACGCGCAGCGACCTGCTCGTACCGCCGCCCGACGCGCCCGAACGCGCACGCTTCCTGCGCTGGCTCGTCTTCCTGGTGGCCAACGTCTATCCGATCTTCACCTACGGCGACGAGCCGACGCGTTACGTCGAGGACGATGACGCTGCACGGGCTTTCCGTGAACGGCTGGACCACCGCATCGAGATGCTCTGGACGGTCGTCGAAGCGGCTGCGGGCGCACCGTGGTTCCTCGGAGAGCGCCGCAGTGCGCTCGACGTCTACCTCGCCGTGATGACGCGCTGGCGGCCTCGCCGCGCGTGGTTCGCGCAGCACGCCCCGCATCTGCACGCGATCGCACGGCGCATCGACGACGACCCGGCGTTCACGGCCACATGGGCGCGCAATTTCCCGGACGCCGTGCCGGGCGATTGATGCCCGTGTCCCATAGCGGACACGAGATTGCCGGTCGGGTGGCACGGCGCGACGTGCCCGGCATCTTCGACATGCAAGCCCACCGCCGGCGTTCGTGACTCAGGTCGAGAGCGCCTCCGCGGAGGCTTCGGCCCGTTCTTTCGACGCGGCACGCGCCGCGTGCACGGCCTCGCGATGGTCTTCGGCCCAGGCCACGAGCGCGGCGAGCGGATCGAGCAGCGAACGACCGAGTGGCGTCAGCGCGTAGTCCACGCGCGGCGGGATGGTCGGGAACACCGTGCGCGAGACGAGGCCGTCGGTCTCGAGCGTGCGCAGTGTCTGCGCGAGCATGCGCTGCGAGATGTCGGGGATCGCGCGGCGCAATGCCGTGAAACGCAGCGTTCCCGCGGCGAGCTCGTTGATCACGAGCACGCTCCAGCGGTCGCCGATGCGATCGAGGATGTCGCGCACGGGGCAGCGCGCCTCCAGGTCGGGATCGCGCTCGAGCAGTCGGTTCATGGCAGGTCTCCTCGGTGACGCCGCAGTAACCTGGGCACGTTCGGCTCCCTTCTTGGAAGCCATGGTATGCGATTGCATGTCGCTCTCGCCGAGTAACCGACATGCCGTCGGGAACCGGGTCTTTCAACGAGGAGCCACGCCATGATCGTCATCACCGCTGCGAGCGGCCAGCTCGGCCGCGCCACCGCCCAGTCACTCGCGCGCCACGTCGCGCCGTCCACCGTCCGCCTCGCCGCGCGCGATCCCTCGAAGCTCGCGGCCTTCTCGGCCGAAGGTTTCGAGGTGGTCCGCGCCGACTACGACGATCCCGCGAGCCTGCGGACGGCGTTCGAAGGCGCCGCGAAGGCCCTGGTCATCTCGGGCATGGGCGTCGACGCCGATCGCCTGCGCCAGCATGTCGCCGCGGTCGACGCTGCGCGTGCGGCCGGCGTGAAGCATGTGGTCTACACGAGCGCCACGCATCCGACCCCCGACAGCCGTTTCGAATGGGCCGGCGCGCACCGCGAGACGGAGGCCTATCTGAAGGCCTCGGGCCTCGCGTGGACGATCCTGCGCGACAACGCCTACGCCTCGAACAACGACGGCCTTTACGCGCACGCGCTCGAGACCGGCGTGTTCGGCCTGCCGGGACCGGATGCGCGCGTCGCATGGGTCACGCACGAGGACGTCGCCGATGCGCTCGCTGCGGTGCTGACCGGAGGCGGCCACGAGGGCAGGACCTACGAGATCACGGGCCCTTCCGCACCGACCGGCCACGAGGTCGCTGCCGAGCTCGCACGCCTGCGCGGTGCACCGGTCGAGGCGGTTGACGTCCCGCTCGAGGCCTTCGCCACGCACCTCGCCGAGGCCGGCCTGCCGCCATTCGTCGTGTCGGGGGTGACGAGCTTCTACGCGGCGCTCGCCGCGGGCGAGTACGCCGAGGTGTCGGGCGACGTCGAGCGCCTGACCGGCCGACCCGGCACGCCGCTGGCGGCCTACCTGCGGGCGCGGTACGCGCGCTGAATGCCGGTCCACCCTCGGGATTGCGAGGGTGTCCGCGTGTCGCCGCTTCGACCATGGTCGATGCGTGACGCGATTCGGCGCCGAATTGCGTTAAAGGAGAAGACCCGTCGCGTTCGCGCGTCCGGGGCGCATGCCTGGATCGGCTGCGCAAGGTTGGACCGTGTCGGTCGTCCGCCCCCTGGGGCGGCCGAACGCCGTGAACTCGCAGCTCACGGCGCGCCATGGTGGCCGGCCGTCCACTCCCCAAGGTGGGCGGTCGGCTTTTTTATTCCGCTGCGGCGCCGGGCAGGCGCACCATGCAGCCCACGAGGTGCTCGAGCGTGCGCAGCGGATCATCGCTGCGGCCCGTGTGCAGCGGCGAGGTCTGGATCATCGCGCTGCGTTGCGCGCACAGCCAGTGGAAGCGCTCGCGCACGGCGAGCCGCCCGATCGGCCCGGCGTCCGTGCCGCCGGCGCAGATGCGCGGTATCGCGGCGAGATGCCCGCGCACGAGTTCCACGTCGACCCGCGGGTCGAGCGCGAGCAGGCGCGCCTCGTCGAGCTCGATGCGCGCCGCGAGCAGGCGCGGCGACGCGCACGACAGGATCACGCCCGCGTTGACGAACTCGCCGCGCTCGGGGCGCGGCACGACGCGCACGATCGCGTAGTCAAAGACCGGCATGGGCGCGCGCGGCCTCCGTGGCGAAATCGCGCGGTGCCTCGAGGCGCCGCACGAGGTAGTCGACGTAGGCCTCGCGATGCGCGCGCGGCGATACGAACGCGGCGTCGTCGCACAGCCAGGCCTCCGGGATCGCCTCGACGTGCGCGCGGATGCGCTCCGGCGTGATGCGCGCAGCCATGTCGGCGTCGATTTTGGCGATGCGGCTCGCGAACGGCAGCAGCACGTGGTCGCGGATCGGCGCGAACGCGCGGCGCGCGCGCTCGGCGTGGTCGCCCCAGGCATGGTGGAAATACAACGCGGCGCCGTGGTCGATGAGCCACAGGCGCCGGTGCCAGACCATGAGGTTGGTGTTGCGTGCGCTGCGGTCGACGTTGGTCACATAGGCGTCGAACCAGACGATGCGCGAGGCGAGCTCCGCATCGGGCTGCCACGCGACGGGATCGAACGTGACCGCGCCGGGAAGGTAGTCGAGGCCGAGGTTGAGACCGGCGCTCGCGCGGATGAGGTCCTGGATCTCGGGATCGGGCTCGGTGCGCGCGAGTTCGGGATCGAGGTCGATGAAGGCCAGGCGCGGCATCGGCAGGCCCGCGTCGCGCGCGAGCTCGCCCGCGACGAGTTCGGCGATCAGCGCCTTCGGGCCTTGCCCGGCGCCGCGGAACTTGAGCACGTAGAGGCCGTCGTCGTCGGCTTCGACGATCGCGGGAAGCGAACCGCCTTCGCGCAGCGGCGTGACGTAGCGCGTGGCGTGCAGCGTGAGCGGTTCCATCGGGGCGGCGATCGTCGTGGACGATGTGCAAGCATAGCGGTACTCGCCACGGCACCAGGAATCGCATGGCTTCGACGCCCACCGTGATCGCGCTGTTCGTCGCCTCGTTCTCGACCGTCGCGAGCGCCGCGATGTGGTTCGCGTGGCGCGGTGCAAGGCGCGCCAACCACATCCGCGAGTACCGGTTCCCGCCCGGCCTGCTCGCGAGCCTGCGCGAGCACCATGCGCATCTGACGGGTGGCCAGCTGCAGCTGGTCGCGCGTGGCCTGCGCCAGTTCTTCCTCGTCTGGCTGCGCGCGAAAGGCAAGCCGGTGGCGATGCCTTCGAAGGTCGTCGACGACCTCTGGCACGGCTTCATCCTGCACACGCGGCATTACCACGACTTCTGCAACAAGGCGTTCGGCCGCTACCTGCACCACACGCCGGCGCGCGTGCTGTCGAAGGACCGGCTCGACAACGCCGCGCTGCGCCGGACCTGGGCGCATGCCTGTGCCGAGGAGAACATCGATCCACGCAAGCCCACGCGGCTGCCGCTGCTGTTCGCCCTCGATGCCAAGCTCGGCATCGAGGGCGGTTACCGCTACGCACTGGACTGCGCGAAGCTGCGCGACACCGTCGGCGATGGCGGCGGCAACGGCAGCGTGCATTGCGCAGGCGACTTCGGCGATGACGGCTTCGACGGTGGTACCGATGGCCTCGGCGATGCGGACAGCGGCGGCGGTGACGGCGATGGCGGCGGATGTGGTGGTGACTGATCGGGTGGTGGCGGAGCGGGCTTGACGCGGATCATGGCGACGGCGAATCGTTCACGCCTAAGATGCGCTTCGCCGTTGCTCAGGAAACACCGATGCTGTTGCACATCCCCGATGTCCTGAATGCCGACGAGGTCCGCCAGTGCCGCGAGGCGCTCGAGCGTGCAGCATGGGGCGACGGCCGCGCGAGCGCGGGGCATCTCGCCGCCAAGGCCAAGCAGAACGAGCAGCTCCCCGTAGACGATCCGCTCGCGGTCGAGCTCGGCAACCGCCTCGTCGACCGACTCGCGACCGTGCCGCGCTTCATGGCCGCGGCGCTGCCGCTGCGCGTGCTGCCGCCGCGCTTCAACCGCTACACGGGCGGTGGCACCTACGGCAACCACATCGACAACGCGATCTTCTCGATCCCGGGCACGCCACTGCGCGTGCGCAGCGATCTCTCGGCGACGCTGTTCTTCAGCGCGCCGGACGAATACGAGGGCGGTGAGCTCGTCGTCGAGGACACCTACGGCACCCAGCGCGTCAAGCTACCCGCCGGTCATCTCGTGCTGTATCCGGGCACCAGTCTTCATCGTGTCGAGCCGGTCACGCGCGGCACGCGCTACGCGGCGTTCTTCTGGGTACAGAGCCTCGTACGCGACGACACGCGTCGCGCGCTGCTGCTCGAGCTCGACGACGCGATCCAGCGCGTCGGTGCGCAACTCCCCGACGATGCGGCCGTGGCGAGCCTGACCGGCGTGTACCACAACCTGTTGCGGCAATGGGCCGAGACCTGATGCCGCTGCCGCCGCTCGAGCGCATCCCGTCGGACGTCGTCGCGCTCGCCGACTACGCACCGCTCGCGCGCGAGCGCATGACCGACGCGGCCTGGGCCTACCTCGACGGTGGCGCGGCCGACGAATCGACCCTCGCCGACAACCTCGCCGCGTTCCGTCGCGTGCGCCTGGCCGGTCGCGTGCTCGGCGACTTCGACGGCGCGAACACGCGCGTCGAGCTGTTCGGTACGACGTTCGACCATCCCATCCTGCTCGCGCCGATCGCGCTGCAGAAGCTCGCGCATCCGCTCGGCGAGCTCGCGAGCGCTCAGGCCGCGGCCGCACTCGGCGCCGGCATGGTCGTCAGTACCGAGGCCAGCACGACGCTCGAGGCGATTGCCCTGGCGGCGCCGGCACCCCTTTGGTTCCAGCTCTACATCCAGCACGACCGTGACTTCACGACCGGGCTCGTCGCACGTGCCGAAGCGGCCGGCTACCGCGCCCTCGTGGTCACCGTCGATGCGCCCGTGGCGGGCATGCGCGACCGCGAACGTCGCGCGGGCTTCGCGCTGCCGGAAGGCGTCGCGCCGGTCAACCTCGACGGGTTGCGCGCGCCGCCGCCGCAGGTGTCTGCAGGGCCCGCGTCGCTGTTCGACGGCCCGTTGCCCGCGGCCGCGCCGACCTGGAAGGACATCGAGGCCCTCGTCGCGTCGACGCACCTGCCGGTGCTGCTCAAGGGCATCCTGCGCGCCGACGACGCGCGCCGCGCGCTCGACCACGGCGTCGCCGGCATCGTCGTGTCCAACCATGGCGGACGCACGCTCGATACCGCGCCGGCCACGCTCGATGCCTTGCCGGGCGTGGTCGCGGCGGTCGCCGAACGCGTGCCCGTGCTGCTCGACGGCGGCATCCGGCGCGGCACCGACGTGCTCAAGGCACTCGCGCTCGGCGCACGCGCCGTGCTCGTCGGAAGGCCTTACGTGCACGCGCTCGCGGCGGCGGGCGCGCCGGGTGTCGCCCACGTGCTGCACATCCTGCGATCCGAGTTCGAGGTGGCGATGATGCTCGCCGGCTGCGCGACGCCCGACCGGATCACGCGTGACGTGATCTGGCCGGGCGGCTGATCGGGGATCAGAACGCGAACGTCATGCCCGCGTGCGGGCCGCGGATCGTGAGGTCGAGGTTGCCGTTCCAGCTGGTCTTGCGGTAATCGGCATCGAGGTTGAACCAGTCGTAGCCGAGCTGCACGCCGACACCCTTGAGGAAACGGTATTCGGCGAGCACGCCGGCGCGCACGAACTGGCCGTCGATGTCGCTGATGTTGGCCTTGAACGCCTGCACGTAGCCGCCGAAGCGCCACTGCTCGTTCGGCGTCGACAGGAAGCGCAGGCCGATCGCCGGCGAACCGCCCTTGGCCTGCGTGCGCGCCTCGAGCAGGGTCTCGTCGTCGGCCGCGATGCTGGCCTTGGCCTCGGCCCAGTGCACGCCGATCGCGCCACCGACGGTGAGCTTCGGCGTCTCGACGAAGGCGTACTCGTACGACAGCGTCGCGAGCGAGAACTTGAACTTCGCCGTCACCTCGGTATCGATCGAGAAATCCTGGCCGTCGAACGAGATGTCCTCGTCGAGCACGGCCGAATTGCGTCGCGCAAGGTTGTAGTAGTTGAACAGGATGCGATGGCGCTCGGCGATGCGGAACATGCCGTCGACGCGCGGGCGCGTGCGCTCCTTGGCGAGATCGAAGCTGTCCTCGAAATCGACGCGCTGGCCCATGACGTCGGGCGCGTACGCGGAGACCTGGGTCTCGGACGTCGGGCGGAACGCCGAGATCGTGATCGCGAAGGTGTCGTCGTCGGCGCGCGCGGCGACGGGGGCGAGCGCGGCGGCGACGGCCGCGGCGAGCAGGTACGGAAGCGGACGCATCATGGAGAAGTCCCCGGGGACAGGTGTGGGCAACGGTCCGGGGATGGTGGAGGCGCGACGCTGAGCGCGCGTTTAACGAAAACCTCAGATATGCCAGTCGCCATCGTCGCCGAGCACGCCGGCGACCTCGTAGTGGCGCACCAGCGGTTCCATGTCGAGCAGGTACTGGTCGTCCTCGGGGTAGTAGACCGAGCGGTCGGGATTCTCGCCCGCGAACGCGCGCACCGCGTCGAGCGAGTCCCACAACGACACCAGCATGATCTCGCAGTGCTCGCCCTGCACGCGCCGCATGATCGTCACGCCGCGGTTGCCCGGCGTCTTCGCGTAGTCGCGCAATCCGGTCTGCTGCAGGTATTCGAGGTAGGCGTCGGCCTTGTCGGCCAGCGTGATGCCCCGCCAGATGCGCGCGATCATGATCGTGCTCCTCCCACCGGAGCGCGGATCATCGCACGCGTCGCGGTGGCCCGTGCCTATTGACCGCGGCCGGCAGGCTGCGCTCTAAATGCACCGGCCGCGCATCCCTGCGCGCGGCGGGGGACGCCGCATGCTGACCGATCTGGGGATGGCCGCGCTCGGCGCGTTCGTGCTGCTGCTCGGCACCGATTCGACCGCGAAGGGCCTCGCCGGCGCATTCGCGCGTGACGGGCGCGCCTCGGCATGGCCGACCCTCGTCGGCGTGATCGTGGCCGCGGTGCTGCCCGGATCCTGCGTGCTCGTCGCCGCGCTCGCGTTGGGCGATCCCGACCTCGCGCTCGGCGGACTGGTCGGCGGCGCGTTCGCACAGGGTTCCCTCGTGCTCGGCGTGGCCGCGATCGCGGCGCCGCTCGTGACGCGCCTGCGCGCGGTCGTGCTGCTGGGCCCGGTCGTCCTCGTGGCGACGGTGCTGCTCGCCGCGCTGGCTTTCGACACGGCGTTGTCGCGCATCGACGGGGCGATCCTCGTGGTCGCGGCGTTCATCGGCACCGTCGTGCTCGCGCGCGCGCTGCGCGGCGAGCGTGCCGCGACGCTCGCGCTGGCCGCGGGCGAGGTTCATCCCGTCGGCGGCGCGCGCATGATCGTGCGCGTCGTGATCGGACTGGCCCTCGCCGGACTCGGCGCGTGGCTGGTCGTGCGCGGCAGCCGGGATGCCGCCGCCGCCCTCGCATGGAACCCGTTCATCGCGGGCCTGCTCGTGTCCGGCACGGCGGTCGCGCTCGCGGCACTGCCTGGCGTGGTCGGGGCGGCGCGTACGCAGGCCGGCGATGCCGCCGTCGGCCAGGCGATGCTGGCCGCATTCGTCCAGCTCACGCTGCTCGCCGGCATCGTTGCGCTCGTCGCGATGCCGGTGGTGCCGAGTTCGCTGGCGCGGCTCGAACTGCCTGCGCTGTTCGCGCTCGCGCTCGCGACGTACCCGATGATGCGCAGCGACGGCGAACTCTCGCCGCGTGAGGGCGGCATCCTCGTCGGTGCCTTCGTGCTCGCCGTGGCCGGCGAGATCGTGCTCGCGGCCGGCTGAAAGCGCAGGCGCTTATACTGCCCGGCCAAGGGCGAGGAGGGCAGGCATGCAGTGGATCGGCTGGATCATCGCGGTCGCCGCACTCGCGGCTCTCGGCCTGGTCGTCGTGCGCCTGCGCGACGAGCGCCGCATGCATGCGCGCCTGCGCGAGCAGCATGCGCAGGCCGTCGCCGACATCGAGCAGCTGCAGGAACGCCAGGCGCGCCTCGTCGAGGCGTCCGCCCGTGCTCCGCTCGCGTCGCTGGCGACCTCCATCGCGCGAGACGTCGACGCACCGCTCGAGCTCGCGCGGGGCAACGTCGAGCTCGCCGCCGGGCGAGTCGAGGATTACCGCAGGCTGGTCAAGGCCTACGACGCCGCCGTGCAGTATTGCCTGCAGCCGGTCGAGATGATCTTCGGCGCCGATCGCGCCTCGCTGGACCAGCTCGTCAAGCACGTCGAGGATGCGCGCCGCAAGCTGTTCGCAGCGCGTACCGAACTCGAGCGCAATCCCGCGCTGGGTCAGCTGCGCGAGCTGCTCGGCGAGGCGAACACGCGGCTCGGGCGCCCGGTCGCCGTCGTGCAGGGCCTCGCGCGCTTCGCGCCGGCGGCACGCGGCGAAGTCGAGGCGATCGACCTCGCCGATACGGTCGAGGCCGCGCTCCGCCTGCTCGAACCCGCCTGGGGCGAGCGCATCGAGGTCGTGCGCGAGTACGCCGATGTCGCAAGGCCGCACTGCCATGCCGCGCAGGTCGCCGAGTTGCTCCTGCACGTGCTGGCCAACGCGGGCGAGGCGATCGTCGGTACCGGCCGCGTCACCGTCCGCCTGCGCATGGTCGGTGCGCGCACGGTCGAGGTCGCCGTCGCCGACACGGGCGAAGGCGTTCCCGACGACGCACTGCCGTTCGTGTTCGATCCGTTCTTCACGACGCGCGATCCGGCGCGCCATCTCGGGCTCGGCCTCGCCGTGGCGCGGGAGGCCGTGCGCGTGCATGGCGGCACGATCAACGTGCGCACGACGCCCGGCGAGGGTTCGACGTTCACGATCGGCTTGCCGGTCGAAAGCCGCGCCGCCGCGGCCACCTGATCCACGCCGCCGATGCCCACGATCCTCGTGACCGGTGCGTCCGGCCCGATCGGCCGGTTCCTCGTGCCACGCCTGCTCGCCGCAGGGCACGAGGTCGTCGCGATGAGCCGGCGCGAGCGCGAGGCGACGATGCCCGGCATGCGCTGGATCACGGCGGACCTGCATGACGAGGAGGCTCCCGAACTGCCGTCGCTCGACGCGATCGTGAGCCTCGGGCCACTCGACGCGTTCGCGGCCTGGGCGGCGCGCACGCGGGCCGACGGCGTCTCGCGTGTGGTCGCGATCGGCTCGATGAGCGCGGTCAGCAAGCGCGAGTCGCCCGATGCACGCGAACGCGAACTCGCGGCCCGCCTGCTCGCTTCCGAACAGCGCCTGCGCGAGGTCGCCGATGCGCGCGGCATCGCCTGGACGCTGCTGCGGCCCACCCTGATCTACGGCGGAGGCACGGACCGCAGCGTCGCGCGTCTCGCCGCGCTCGCGCGGAGGTGGCGCGTGCTGCCGCGCCTCGACTGGGCGACCGGCCTGCGCCAGCCCGTGCACGCCGCCGATCTCGCCGCGGCCTGCCACGACATCCTGGCCGCGCCGGTCACGCATGCGCAGACCTATGCCCTCGGTGGCGGCGAACGCCTCGCGTTCTCGGATCTGCTCACGCGTATCCGCGACGCCTTGCCTTCGCGGCCGCTCGCCGTTCCGGCGCCGGAGTGGGGCGTGCGGATCGCGGCACGCCTGGCGGGCGTGTCGCCTGCGGCGGTCCGGCGGCTGCGCGAGGACCTCGTCGCCGACGACGCGGCGGCGCGCGCGGACTTCGGCTGGTCGCCGCGCCGGCTCGATCTTGCGGGCGAGGCTCTCGGAGCGGACCCGGAAGCCTGAAAACCCGTTCACATTCGGCACCGCATGGTGCGTCGCAACATGCTGATCTGACGGGTTTTTTAAGTTAAGACACCGTTGCCAACGCGCGTTTGAACCGCCTACTATGTGCGGCACAACGACGCCATAACGAAGGGGATCCACCATGCAGGCCCGATTGATCGCGGCGGCCATCCTGCCGTCCCTGCTGCTCGCCGCCTGCGGCGGTGGCAGCAACAGCCCACGTGCTGTCGACACGCCGCCCGCGACCAACCATGACGGGTCGCCGGTCACGGGCATCATCACGGCCCGGTTCGACCCGACCAACAGCGTCATCCCGTTCCCGACCAACCTGCTGCTGTCGGGCACGACGGACCTGACCCTGAACATCCCGGTGCCGAACCCCGACGACTACTCCAATCCGCGCGTCGCGATCAACGCGCTCGACGGCTGGAGCACGACCTCGCCGTGGACGACGACCTTCTCGGTCTCGCCGCGCACCAACAGCATCGTCGCGGGCACCAGCGTGCGCGTGTTCGAAGTTTCGCTGGAGAGGCCGGGTGGCGGCGTCACCGGCGTCGTGCGCGAACTCCAGGCCAACGCCGACTTCGTCGTCGCCAAGGCGCCTTCCGACGCGACCGGCCGCACGATCGCGATCGTGCCGACCCGCCCGCTCAAGCAGCTCACCTCGTACATGGCCGTCGTCACCGACGGCATCGTCGACGAGCGCGGCAACGACACCACGCCCGACCAGACCTATTTCCTCGCCAAGCGCACGAGCGCACTGTGCGTCAGCGGTGTCTCGCAGGAGCCGCTGCTGCCGAATGCGACCGCGTGCGCGCTCGAGCCGCTGCGCCAGCTCGTCAACTCGCAGGAGACCGCCGCCGCGGCCGCCGGCATCCCGAAGAACCGCATCGTGCTGTCCT
Source organism: Dokdonella aquatica (assembly GCF_051987395.1). Taxonomy (NCBI): domain Bacteria; kingdom Pseudomonadati; phylum Pseudomonadota; class Gammaproteobacteria; order Lysobacterales; family Rhodanobacteraceae; genus Dokdonella; species Dokdonella aquatica. The sequence continues at coordinate 1,807,521 of NZ_CP197094.1, forward strand.
GGGTCGCGACGACCCAGTCGATCACGCTGGTCATGGGTGCCGTGCAGGCGCGCACCGCGCAGACCGCGCCGGCCGCGACCGCGCTCGCGCCGACCGGCCTCACGCTGGCCCAGGTCAACCCGGCGCTGCCGCCGATCGCCGACGTCTACATCGGCACGATCGACCTGCCGTACTACCTGAGCGCACCGTCGGCTGCCGCGCCGACCGCCCCGCTCAACACGTTCTGGCGTGCCGCGCCGGGTGCGTACGTGCCGCCGTTCAATGCTGCGGGATTGAGCCCGACCTCGACGTTCGTGACGTTCGCGAACCCGCTGCCGGTCGCGACGTCGACGCAGAAGGTGCCGGTGCTCATGACCGTGCCGAACGCGGCCTCGGGTCGTACCAAGCCGGCTTCGGGCTGGCCGGTCGTGATCTACCAGCACGGCATCACGCGTGACCGCAGCGATGCGTTCGCGGTCGCCGGCACGCTGGCCTCGCAGGGCTTCGTCGTCATCGCGATCGATGCGCCGCTGCACGGCATCACGAGCGCGACGAACCCGCTCAACATCGCCAACTCGCCGTTCGCGGCGGCCGGTGCACGCGAGCGCACGTTCAACGTCGACTATGTCAACAACACGACCGGCGCCGCCGGCCCCGACGGTGTCGTCGATTCGTCCGGCACGCACTTCATCAACCTCACCAGCCTGCTGACCTCGCGCGACAACATCCGCCAGGCCGCGGCCGACCTGCTCGTGCTGACGCGCGCGATCCCGACCATGCGCATCACGCAGTCCGGCACGGACTTCGACGGCTCGCGCATCAGCTTCGTCGGCCAGTCGCTCGGCGGCATCATCGGCACCGTGTTCATGGGCGTGCAGCCCGATGTGCAGACCGCGCTGCTCAATGTACCGGGTGGTGGCATCGCGCGCCTGCTCGAGGCTTCGCCGACGTTCGGTCCGCGCATCCGCGCCGGCCTCGCCGCGGGTGCGGGCCTGCAGCCCGGCACCCCGGACTACGACTCGTTCTTCGGTGCCGCGCAGACCGTCATCGATTCGGCCGATCCGGTGAACTTCGCGCTCGCCGCGAACAATTCGCTGCTGGCGAGCAAGCGCCTGCTGCTGCAGGAAGTCGTCGGTGGCGGCAGCGTGCTGCCCGACCAGGTGATCCCGAACAGCGTCGCCGGCGCGCCGCTGTCGGGCACCGAGCCGCTGATCCGCACGCTCGGCCTCGCCTCGATCACGCAGACCACGCAGTCGCCCACGGGTATCCGCGGTGCCACGCGCTTCATCGTCGGCGACCACGGCTCGCTGCTGAGTCCGGCGGCCTCGGCCGCGGCCACGGCCGAGATGCAAGGCCAGATGGCGAGCCTGCTCGTCAGCGGCGGTGCCGCCGTGCAGGTCGCGAATCCGTCCGTCCTCCGCACGCAGTAACCGACCGGAACCTGGGGAACCATCAATGACCATCCGCACGCATCTCCCGGCCGGCCGCCGCATCTCGCGCATGCCGGTCCGCAACACCCTCGCGCTCGCCACGGCGCTCGCGCTGGCCGGCTTTGCCGGCCACGCGCAGGCGTTCAGCTTCGGCAGCAGCGACGGCTTCTCCGGCACCGTCAACACCACGATCGGCTACGGCATGGCGTGGCGCACGCAGGATCCGTCCGACGACCTGATCGGCAAGGCGCAGTTCAACCCGCTCGTCAGTGCGCTCGGCCTCGGCAGCCAGGCGCAGCGTGACGCGCGCGGCCGCTACTCGGTCAACGGCGACGACGGCGACCTCGCCTACGACAAGTGGGATCCGATCTCGAACGCACTCAACCTGACCGTCGAGGTCAGCCTCAACTACGGCCCGAACTGGGGCGCGTTCGTGCGCGGCTACGGGTTCTACGACTTCGAGAACAACGACCGCGACGACCTCTCCAACGCGGCCAAGAACCGCGTCGGCACGCAGACGCGCATCCTCGATGCGTTCGTGTTCCACAACTTCAACGCCGGTGGCCGCCAGGGCACGATCCGCGTCGGCCAGCAGGTCGTGAGCTGGGGCGAGAGCACGTTCATCCAGGGTGGCATCAACGCTATCAACCCGGTCGACGTGTCGAAGCTGCGTGTCGCGGGCGCCGAGCTCAAGCAGGCGTTCCTGCCCGTCAACATGCTGTGGGGCTCGTACAACCTCACCGACAACCTGTCGATGGAAGCGCTGTACATGCTCGACTTCCGCCGCACGGATCCCGATCCGGTCGGCACGTACTTCTCGACGAACGATTTCGCCGTGATCGGCGGCCGTTACGTGATGCTCAACTTCGGCACGGTGCCGCAGCCGGTCATCAACCCGGACCTCTACAACGAGGTCTGCGTCGGCGGCAACTACGGCGCGAGCGATGCCGGCCTTCCTGCCGCGCTCGTCGCTGCGGGCTGTTCGGCCGCGTTCCCGCGCTCCAAGACGCGTGACCCGAGCAAGACCGGGCAGGGCGGCCTGGCGTTCCGGTACCTCGCCGAAGGCCTCAACAACACCGAGTTCGGCTTCTACGCGCTGAACTACCACAGCCGCGTGCCGCTGATCAGCGGCATCTCGGTCACCGGCCAGGCGCCGAACACGGGTTCGTATTTCACCGAGTACCCGGAAGACATCCGCATGTACGGGGTGAGCTTCAACACGCAGCTGCAGGCGAGCGGCATCGCGCTGCAGGGCGAGTTGAGCTACCGTCCGAACCAGCCGTTCCAGGTCGACGACGTGGAACTGCTGTTCGCGGGCCTGTCGCCGCTCAATGTGCTGCTGCCGCAGCCGTACCTGCGCTTCGTGAGCCAGCTCGGCCAGTACGGGCCGGGCGAGGAAATCCGCGGCTACGAGCGCCACAAGATCACCCAGCTGCAGCTGACGGCGACCAAGGTCCTCGGCCCGGGCAACTTCATGGGCTCCGACCAGCTCGCCCTCGTCGGCGAAGTCGGCTTCACGAACGTCCAGCTGCCCGACAACCTGCGCTTCAACGGCGACGGCACCGATACCGGTGGCGGTCCCGACGTGAACTCGGGCAGCGGGCGCAACCCGATCACGCAGGCGGGCGGCTTCCCGACCGACTTCTCGTGGGGCTACCGCCTCGCGATGCGCGCGGACTACAACAACCTGTGGGGCACGCCGTTCAACGTGTCACCGCGCCTCGCGTTCAACCACGACGTCAAGGGTTACACGCCGGGTCCGGGCGGCAGCTTCGTCGAAGGCCGCAAGTCGGTCACGATCGGCGCGGAGACCACCTACCTCAACCAGTGGACGTTCGACCTCGCCTATACGAATTTCTTCGGTGGCGGCAGCTACAACCTCATCCACGACCGCGATTTCGTGCAGATCGCCGCGCGTTATTCCTTCTGAGAGGACACCGGACATGACCATGCTGAAGAAGACCGGCCTCGCGACCCTCGTCGCCACGGCGATGCTGGCGAACGCCGCGCTCGCCAAGGTGAGCGCCGAGGACGCCGCCAAGCTCGGCGTCTCGGGCACGCCGCTGACGCCGCTCGGCGCGACGCGCGCCGGCAATGCCGACGGCACGATCCCCGAGTGGACCGGCGGCATCACGCAACCGCCGGCAGGCTACAAGGTCGGCATGCACCACCCCGATCCGTTCGCGTCGGACAAGCCGCTGTTCACGATCACGGCAGCCAACCACAAGGACTACGCCGGCAAGCTCAGCGCCGGCCAGGTCGCGATGTTCGAGAAGTACCCGGACTGGAAGATGGTCGTCTACCCGACCCGCCGCTCGGCCTCGAACCCCGCGCGCACCTACGAGAAGACCATCGCCAACGCCAAGAGCGGCGAGCTCGTCGGCGCCGGTGACGGCGTCGCCAACGTCTCCGAGGGCGTGCCGTTCCCGATCCTCGACAAGGATCCGGCGGTCGCCGGCGCGCAGGCGATCTGGAACCACAAGCTCAAGTACAAGGGCGTCTCGCTGCAGCGCTGGGCCAACCAGGCGCCGGTCACCGCGGGTGGCCAGTACGTGATGGTGCGCATCAAGGAAGAGCTGCTCGGCCTGTACTACAAGCCCGACGCGACGCTGCAGGACATCAACAACATCCTCGTGTACTTCTACCAGGAAGTCGTCTCGCCGCCGCGCCTCGCCGGCCAGGTGCTGCTCGTGCACGAGACGCTCAACTCGCAGGTCGGCCCGCGCCAGGCGTGGGTGTACAACCCGGGCCAGCGCCGAGTGCGCCGCGCGCCGAACATCGCCTACGACAACCCGGGCACGGCCGCCGACAACCTGCGCACCACGGACATGACCGACATGTTCAACGGTTCGCTCGACCGCTTCGACTGGAAGCTCGTCGGCATCAAGGAGACGTACGTCCCGTACAACTCGTACAAGGCGCACAGTGGCGACAGCAAGATCGCCGACCTCATCAAGCCGGGCTACATCAACCCCGACTACCTGCGTTACGAGCTGCACCGCACCTACGTGGTCGAGGCCAACGTCAAATCGGGCCAGCGTCACATCAACCCGAAGCGCACGATGTACCTCGACGAGGACAGCTGGCAGATCCTCGTGATCGACCACTACGACGCGCAGGGCAAGCTGTGGCGCTACTCCGAGGCGCCGAGCGTGAACTACTACGAAGTGCCGGTGTTCTGGTCCACGCTCGAGACGCATCACGACCTCAAGTCGGGCCGCTACATCGCGGTCGGCCTCGACAACGAGGACAAGATGTACGACTTCTCGTTCCAGACGACGCCGGACATGTTCTCGCCGGCCTCGCTGCGCCAGCGCGGCTTCCAGTAAGCTCGCAGGGGGAATCCGCCGGCGGCGCGCGACGCGCCCGCCGGTCGTTCGAGCCGGCGGCGGTCACGCCCCGGCTCCGTCGCAAAAATCCAAGGTGACACCGCATGCCGCTGACCCGATCGACATCCGTGGCTGCGTGCCTCGCGCTGGCCACCGTCGCCGCCTGCGCGTTCGCGCAGGATCCGGCCCCCGCCGCCGCAGGCACCGATCCTTTGCGCCGTCCCGCCGAAACGCTTCCGCTCGCGTCGCGCGCCCTCGTGCTCGACCTCGTCCGTGCCGGTGACCGCATCGTCGCGGTCGGCGAGCGCGGCCACGTGCTCGTGTCCGACGACGGCAGCACGTGGCGCCAGGTCGCGGTGCCGCTGCGCACGACGCTGACCGCCGCCAGTGCCGTCGGCAAGGCGGTGTGGGCGGTCGGCCACGACGGCGTGATCCTGCACAGCGCCGACGCCGGCGATACCTGGACCGTGCAGCGCGAGGACGCCTGGAAGCTGCCCGACGACGGCAGCGAGCACGACCTTCGCCAGGGCGTGCCGCTGCTCGACGTGCTGTTCACCGACGCACAGCACGGCATCGCGATCGGCGCCTACAGCCTTCTGCTCACGACGTCCGACGGCGGCGCGACCTGGTCGGGCTCGCGCATCGCGCTCGCCGGCGACGCGGCCGCGGCCGCCACTCCGGCATCCGCTGCCACCGCCGATGACGAGCTCGAGGTCGAGGATCATGGCGACACCTTCAGCGCCGACGAACTGCGCATCGGCGAGGAGAGCGAACCGCACCTCAACGCGATCGCGCGCACCGGCAGCGGCGCCTACGTGATCGTCGGCGAGCGCGGCGCGGTGTTCCACTCGCGCGACGGCGCGACCTGGGAGCGCTCGCGACTGCCTTATGACGGCTCGATGTTCGGCGTGATCGGCTACGACGGCGACCACGTGCTCGCATTCGGCCTGCGCGGCAACGTGTTCGAATCGACCGATCTCGGCACGACCTGGACCGCGGTGCCGACGCAGACCGAGCTGAGCCTCATGGGTGGCGTCGCGCTGCCCGACGGCGGCGCCGCGATCGTCGGCGCGAACGGCACGATCCTGCATCGTGCACGCGCCGGCGACGCGCTCGCGCGCGCCACCGAATCCTCCGCCGGCATCATCGCCGGCGTCCTGCCCGCCGGTGACGGCGGTGCCCTGCTGATCGCCGGCGAGAACGGCATCGGCCGCCATCAGCCCAAGTGACGGTGACGCGATGAGTGCAGCTTCCTCCGGCAACCGGCCGCCCAACGCGTTCCATCGCGCGGCCGAGGCGCTCGTCTTCGGCAACCGCCCGATCGTGCTCGCGCTGTTCGCGCTGGCCACGATCGCGCTGGCGTTCTTCGCCTCGCAACTGCGCGTCGACGCGGGATTCAAGAAGCAGATCCCGCTGCAACACGAGTACATGCGCACGTTCATCGACTACGAGCAGGAGTTCGGCGGCGCCAACCGCGTGCTCATCGCGGTCATGGACAAGAACGGCGACATGTTCAACCTGCCGTTCTTCAAGACCATGGAGAACATCACGCAGGACGCCAAGAGCATCGCCAGCGTCGACGAGGCGCGCGTGCGCTCGATCTTCACGCCGAACGTGCGCTTCGTCGAAGTCGTCGAGGACGGCTTCGCCGGCGGCAATGTGATCCCGCAGTCGTTCACGCCCAACAGCGAGGGCTTCGAGGCGAGCGCCGAGGATTTCGCGACGATCCGCGCGAACATGGAGAAGGCCGCGATCGTCGGCCGCCTCGTCGCCAAGGATTTCTCGGGCGCGATGATCTGGGTCGACCTCGTCCCCGAGAACCCGGAGCAGGGCGTCAAGGTGGATTACCACCTCATCGCCAAGCAGCTCGACGACATCCGCGCCAAGTACGAGAACGAGCACACCACGGTCGCGATCATCGGCTTCGCCAAGATGGTCGGCGACATCACCGATGGCGCGCGCTCGGTGATCTGGTTCTTCTTCCTCACGATCGCGTTCACGTGGCTGCTGCTGTTCGTGTACTCGTCGTCGGTCAAGCTCGCCTCGCTGACCGTGTTCGCGGCACTCGTGTCGGTGGTGTGGATGCTCGGCGCGCTGCGCCTGCTCGGGTTCGGCATCGACCCGATGAACATGCTCACGCCGTTCCTGATCTTCGCGATCGCGGTGAGCCACGGCGAGCAGATGATCAACCGCTTCCGCGGCGAGATCTTCTTCGGCGGCCTCGAGGAAGGCACGCCCGAGGAACTCGCGCAGCGCCAGGGCACCGATCCCGAGACCGCCGCACGCCGCGCGTTCCGCGCGCTGCTCGTTCCGGGCTCGGTCGCGCTCGTCGCGGGCTGCATCGGCTTCGCGGCGATCCTCGTGATCCCGATCCGCATCATCTTCGAGCTCGCGATCACCGCCACCATCGGCGTCGCGCTGACCATCCTCACCGACCTCGTGCTGCTGCCGGTGTTGCTGTCGTACACGCGCCTGCGCAACCTGCCGCGCAAGCGCGCCTACCGTCTGCGCCAGCTCACGCAGTTCGACAAGATCTGGACCGCACTCGCGCACTTCAGCCGCCCGGTGCCGGCCGCGATCATCCTCGTCGCGGGTGTCGCGATCTGGTTCGTCGCCGAACGCTACGGCAGCAAGGTCATGATCGGCGACGCGCAGAAGGGCGTCGCCGAGCTGCACGCGGACTCGCGCTACAACCGCGACGCCGACCTCATCAGCGACCGCTTCGCACTCGGCGTCGACATCATCAACGTGATCGCCGAGGCGGGTCCGTCGGCGTGCACGTCGAGTTATCCGACGATGGAACTCGTCGACCGCTTCGCCTGGCACCTGCGCAACGTCGAGGGCGTCGCCCAGGTCATGACGCTGCCGATGGCCGCGAAGATCGTCAACGCGGGCTGGAACGAGGGCAACGTGCGCTGGCGCGTGCTGCCGCGCGACGCCGACACGCTGCGTCTCGCCACGCAGGGCTTCGAGACCGACACCGGCATGCTCAATGCCGACTGCTCGGCGATGCCGATCATGGCGTTCCTGACCGACCATCGCGCGACCACGATCGACCGCGTCGTCGACGCGGTGAAGCAGTTCCGCAAGGACAACAACGCCTGGGCCGGTCCCGACGTGAACCTGCAGAAGATGCTCGCCGAGCAGTCCGCGAGCGGCGAGGCGCCGAAGGCCGATCAGCCGTTCGTGAACCTGCGCCTGGCCACCGGCAACGTGGGCGTCATGGCCGCGGTCAACGACGAGGTGCGCCTGGTCAAGCGCCAGATCCTCTACATGCTCTACGCGGCCGTGTTCCTGATGTGCCTCGTGAGCTTCCGCAGCGCGCTCGCGGCGCTGTGCATCACGCTGCCGCTCGTGCTCGTGACCGAGCTCGGCCACGCGCTCATGGTCTACCTCGACATCGGCATGAAGGTGAACACGCTCACCGTCGTCGCGCTCGGCGTCGGCATCGGCGTCGACTACGCGATCTACATCTTCGCGCGCATGCGCGAGTCGCTGCTCGCCGGCAAGCCGCTCACCGAGGCCTACTTCGGTTCGCTCAAGACCACCGGCATCGCGATCTTCTACACCGCGCTCACGCTCGCGGTCGGCGTGTTCACGTGGGTGTTCTCGGACCTCAAGTTCCAGGCCGACATGGGCGTCATGCTGACCTTCATGTTCGTGGTCAACATGGTCGCCGCGATCGTGTTCCTGCCGGCGCTGTGCCGCTGGCTGCTGCGCCCGCGCGAGCGGGCGTGATCATCCGCCGTGGCGTGCCGCATGTCGCGGCACGCCACGTCATGGAGGCGCGGAAACCTCGTCGCGGGCACGTCATGACCATGATCCTCACCGTGCAGCTGCGCCAGGGATCGCCATGAGCCCGCTCCACATCGCCGCGATCCTCGCCTTCCTGCTCGGCCTCGCCCATTCGGTGCTCGGCGAGCGCTACATCCTCGTGCGCCTTTTCCGTCGTGCCGACCTGCCGAAGCTGTTCGGCGGCACCGCGTTCACGACGCGCACGCTGCGCTTCGCGTGGCACCTGACCACGCTGCTGTGGTGGGGCATGGCGGTGCTGCTGTGGCAGGCCGCCGAGCCGGACGGCATCACGCGCGCGGGCGTGCTCGCGGTGATCGGCTGGACTTCGCTCGCCGCGGGCCTGTTGCCGCTCGTGATCACGCGCGGACGCCACCTGTCCTGGATCGTGCTGTTCACGATCGCGGCGATCGCACTGGTCCACGCGAAGGGCTGAGCACGTCGGCCGTCGACTTCATCCGCGGTCGGCGTACGATGGTGGCTCGCGACGGGTGGGGTGCCCGTCCATCCAGCGGGCGCCCGTGTGCGGGCCCGACACGCGGAGGGCGTCGATGAAGAACGCAGTGCTCATGGTGCTTGCCGTGGTGATCGGCCTCGTCGCCGGCAGCGCGGTCAACATGGGGTTGGTCCTGCTCGGTCCGCATGTCGTCACGCCGCCGTCGGGTGCGGACGTGACGACGGCCGAAGGGCTCACCGCGTCGTTGCACCTGTTCGAACCGCGGCACTTCCTGTTCCCGTTCCTCGCCCATGCGCTCGGCACGCTGGCCGGCGCCTTCGTCGCGAGCCTGCTCGCGCCGAACCGCTCGCCGATTCCCGCGGCCGTGATCGGCGTGCTGTTCCTGTGCGGCGGCATCGCGAGCGTGTTCATGCTGCCCGCGCCGCTGTGGTTCTGCATCGTCGACCTCGTGCTGGCCTATCTGCCGATGGCGTGGCTCGGGCATCGGGTCGCGACCGCAGCGCGCCCGCGCACCGTCGCGGTCCGCTGACGGAGCGCCAGGGCATGCGCGATGGGAGCGGCAGGCAGGGGGCGCTCGTCACGGGCGCGCATTCGCCCGTGCCGCTCGGCTGCACGCTGCGCCTGCGGTCGACGAGCGTGATCGAGGCGTATCGCTTCAACGACGACGGTCACGTCGCCGCGACGCTCGGCACCGTCGACGGCCCCGTGTGCGCGGTCGTGCTCGCCTACCGCGTCTCGGGCGACGGTGCGCTCGACCTCGAGGGGGCTGGCCTGCACGAGGCATGGCGCGCCATCCACGTGTCGCGTGACGAGGTGTCGGTCGAGCGCCACGGCACACGCATCGTCTTCGCGATCGAGCGATGCGCGGCCCCGGCCACTGCAGGAGATGCCGCATGAGCGCGCCGACCTTCTTCCGCGACGGGGCCGCGTTCCGTCGCTGGCTCGCCTCGCATGCGGCGACCGCGAAGGAGCTGCTCGTCGGTTTCCACAAGGTCGGCTCCGGCACGCCGAGCATGTCGTGGTCCGACTCGGTCGACGAAGCCTTGTGCTACGGCTGGATCGACGGCGTGCGCAAGCGTATCGACGACGCGACCTACACGATCCGCTTCACGCCGCGCAAACCGACCTCGATCTGGAGCGCGGTCAACATCGCCAAGATGGAGGCGCTGCAGCGCGAAGGCCGCATGACGCCGGCCGGCCTCGCCGCATTCGCGCACCGCAGCGAGGCGCGTTCGAAGGTGTACTGCCACGAGCTCGAAGTGACCGAGGAGCTCTCGGCCGACGAGCTGCGCGCGTTCAGGCGCGACAAGACGGCGTGGGCGTACTTCGAGGGTGCACCTCCGGGCTACCGCAAGCTCGTGCAGCACTGGATCTGCAAGGCGAAGAAGTCCGAGACACGCGCGGCGCGTCTCGCGAAGCTCATCGAGGCGTGTGCGGCCGGTGAGCGCCTCCGCTGACCGGCTGCGCATGGCCGATGCGGGATCCGCGCCATGGAGGATCGCGTCCCGGACGCGTGTAAAGACCGCGGTCACGATGCATGCCGACTGCTAAGCTGATGCCCGTTCCGGGGGAAGGGGATCACGGATGAGAAGCAGGCAAGCGCTCGCGTGGGCGCTGACGGTCATCGTGCTGTGCGCGTGCGGGGGCGGTCGCGACAAGGCCATCGAGGCCCAGAAGGACATGTACGGGTTTCTCGCCGTGCCGATGCCCGACGGTGCACCGGCAGGAACGATCCTCGTCTTCGCGCCACCCAATTGCCCGAAGGAGAGTGCGCGACGCGCACAGTCGCTCGTCGACGAGCTCTCCCGGCGTGGGGTGCCCGTGATGCTGACGTCCCACTACACCAACGGCAGCCTGATGCCGGGGCCCGAGAGCACGGAGATCCTCAAGCGCCTCGACCACGTGATGCGGGGGCAGCTGCCGATCGCGCTGGTCAATGGTCGCGGCAAGGCGAATCCCTCGATCGAGGACGTCCTCGCGACCTACCGGGCGACGACGGAGTAGGGTAGCGATTCGCCGGTGACGCGCCGAGACTCTCCGGCGTCGACGAGTCCACGCGTGCGGCGCGGCCCGCGAGACGGCCAGAGGCCTGCGCGGCGGTGAGTGCTCGTTTCGACGGTGCTCGGCACGCGGCAACCCCTGCGATATCGTAGGCGTACGGCATCGCGTTCGCGATGCGCCACCACGCCGGATGCGATGGACCGTCGATACGCCAAGCGCAAGGCCGCCTACTGGTCGCGTCGTCGTGCCGACATGTTCGCACCGCTGTCCGGAGAAGATTCGAAGCGAATGCGCGGAAGTGTTGTCGCGTCGGGCTTTCGACGACGAATGTCGGGATGCCGGCTCGTTTCGAGGCGGCATGGCATCGCGCGATCCTTGTCCCTTCTCCCTTCGGGAGAAGGTGGCCCGAAGGGCCGGATGAGGGTCCGGGATCGCGATGGTGATCGGGCGTCGTCTCGATCCCGCACCCTCTCCCCAACCCCTCTCCCGGAGGGAGAGGGGCTCGAGCGCAACGCCACTCCGCGAGGGCATGACGGACCTGCGCGATCTCGCGACGCTGCTCGCCGGGAACATGCGACCGCTCCGCCGACGACGCGACACGATGTGCGGATTCTCCCCGCACGGCGGCGGACGCATTCGGGTATCTGCACAGCCGCGACTTCATCTCCGGCCACCGGCTCGTGACCGGTCCGGCTGCGCGCACTCCTATCGACGAACGCCGAGGTCGTCCGTGACGAAGCGCCTGATCCTCTACGGCGTTCTGCTCGCCCTCGGCACGCTCGCGCTGCAGTGGCTCGACTATTACCGCGTCGTGCGCAGCGCGCCGGGCTCGGTGTTCGACGTGCTGTTCGCCGGGCTGTTCCTGCTGCTCGGCATCTGGACCGGTGCGCGCCTGCTCGCGCGCCGCACGCCCGCGCCCGAGGGCGAGGCGGGCAATCCGCAGGCGCAGGCCGTGCTCGGCATCAGCGCGCGCGAGCTCGAGGTGCTGGCCGAGATCGCCGCCGGGCACTCCAACAAGGAGATCGCGGCACGCCTGCACGTGTCGCCGAACACCGTGAAGACGCACATCTCGAACCTGTTCGAAAAGCTGGGCGCTCGGCGGCGGACCGACGCGCTGCGGCGCGCGAGGGAGCTCGGCCTCGTGCCGTGATGCCGCTCCGGACGGGTGAATCCGCCGAAATCACCCTTCCGGGCGATGGTGCCGGGCGCACGACGGCCGCCCAATGGCGGCCCCTTCCACTTCGCAAGGACATCCCATGGGACGCACGCTCCTCACCTACGGCCTGATCGCGGGCGCGATCGCCGGCGCCGCGCTGTTCATCGTCAGCCTCGTGTTCGACGGCGAGCCGCCGATGGACTACGGCATGGCGCTCGGCTACGCGTCGATGCTGGTCGCGCTGTCGGTCGTGTTCGTGGCCGTGAAGCGCCACCGTGACAGCGCCGGCGGCGGCGTGATCCGCTTCTGGCCCGCACTCGGCCTCGGCCTCGGCATCAGCCTCGTCGCGAGCCTCGTCTACGTGCTGGCCTGGGAGCTCACGATGCTCGTGATCGGCAAGGACTTCGCGGCGATGTTCGCGCGCCTGTTCGTCGAACAGGCGACGTCGCAGGGCCTCACGGGCGACGCGCTCGCGGCGGCGCAGCGCCAGGCCTCCGAGTTCGAGACGATGTACCGCAACCCGCTGCTGCGCCTGCCGATGACGTTCCTCGAGATCTTCCCGGTCGGCGTGCTCGTGTCGCTGTTCTCGGCGGCCGTGCTGCGCAACCCGCGCCTGCTCCCGGGGCGTGCCTGACGACGCACCGGCGGCGCGTCGTGTCCCCGTCGACGCGACGTGCCGTCGGGATCGTCACCCGAACCGGCTGGTCGCCATGCCCGCGATGCGGCAGGCTGTCGGCCGCGAATCTTCCGGAGCACGCCATGGCCACCGACCGATCCTTCATCGACTACGTGGCCGAGCAGGCCGGCCTCGAGGGCCGGCTGACCTCGCGCAAGATGTTCGGCGAGTACGCGCTGTACCTGTCGGGCCGGGTGGTCGCGTTCGCGGCCGACAACAGCCTGTACGTGAAGGCCTTCGACGGCACGCAGGCGCTCACTGCCGATCTGCCGGCGCGGCCGTTCTACCCGGGCGGCAAGCCGTATCCGCTCGCCGACGAACTGCTCGACGATCCCGAGCGCCTGCGCGCACTGCTGATCGCGACCGAGGCCTGCGCGCCGGAGCCTGTCGAGAAGCCGCCGCGCAAGCGTGCGGCCAGGCGCTGAGAAAGCTGGGGTCGGAGAAAGCTGGGGTCAGGTTCATTTGCCTGACATGCACCTCGATGCTCGACCACGCGTCCGGGCAAATGAACCTGACCCCGGCTCACGGACCCCGGCTCACGCCCGGCTTCAGACCCCAACGTCAGGAAATGAACCTGGCCCTGGTTCAAGGCGCCGGATATCGGACCGTCACGGCATGACCGGCGGGCTGTACGTGAGCGTCTGACCGAAGATCCACAGCAGGAACAGCACCAGCGGGATGTGCACGAGCAGCTGCACGAACGAGTAGCCGATGATGTCGCGCGCCTTGAGGCCGATCACGCCGAGCAGCGGCAGCATCCAGAACGGGTTGATGAGGTTCGGCAGCGCCTCGGCCGCGTTGTAGATCTGCACGGCCCAGCCGAGGTGGTACTGCAGGTCGTTCGCGGCCTGCATGACGTACGGTGCCTCGATGATCCACTTGCCGCCGCCCGACGGCACGAAGAAGCCGAGCACGGCCGAGTAGGTCCCCATGATCACCGCGAAGGTGTCGTGCGAGGCGATGCTCACGAACATCTCGGACAGGTGGTGCGCGACGGTGTCGCCGGCGCCGTTCTTCGCGGTGGTCAGGATCGCCGCGATCGAGCCGTACAGCGGGAACTGGATCAGCACGCCCGAGGTGCTCGGCACGGCGCGCGCGACCGCATCGAGGAAGCGCCGCGGGCGCCAGTGCAGCAGCGCGCCGAGCATGATGAACAGGAAGTTGTAGGTGTTGAGGTTCGAGATCGCGACGATCGCGTCCTTGGTCGCGAACTCGTGCACGAGCCAGCCCGCGGCGAGTGCGGCGAGCAGCACGGTCAGGATCGGGCTGTACTCGAGCCATTCGCCGGGACGCGAGGGCTTGTTGTCGGGCGCCGGCGGCGGCGTGGTGTCGACGCCGCAGGCCTCGGCATCGCGCGCCGCGGCGGCGCTCGGCGCGGTCACGAACGAGACGACGAGCGAGACGATGATCAGGATCGCGGTGAGGCCGATCGACTGCCACAGGAAGATCGTCTCGGAGAACGGGATCACGCCCGTGATCGGCAGCAGCGAGGCCGGGATGCTCTTCGGGTTGGCCTGCAGCTGCGCGGCCGACGACGACAAGCCCATCGCCCACACCGCACCGAGGCCGAGATAGGCCGCAGCACCCGCCGCACGGTAGTCCATGCGCAGCTCCGTGCGCGCACCGAGCGCGCGCACGAGCAGGCCGCCGAACACGAGGCTGAAACCCCAGTTGAGCAGCGAGGCGAGCATGCTCACGAGGCCGACCCAGCACACCGCGCCGCGCGACGTCGACGGTACGCGGGCGAGCAGGTCGATGAGTCGGCCCGCTGCGGGTGAACTCGCGACCACGTAGCCGCCGATCACGACGAACGCCATCTGCATCGTGAACGGGATCAGGCTCCAGAAGCCTTCGCCGAACGCGACCGCGATGGTGGTCGGCGTCGCGCCGATGACGAGCGCCGCGACCGCGACGATGACCACCGCGAGCGCCGCGAACACCCAGGCATCGGGAAACCAGCGCTCCGCCCACGCCGAACAGCGCAGCGCGAAGCGTGCGGACCAGGTTTCCTGCGAAGTCGACATCGATGGCGTCCGGGACGGGAGAATCCGGCAAGGATCGCATCCCGTCCCGCGGTGTCGCCATTCGACTTTCAGGTGCCCGGCGGTTGCGACAGCAGCGTGACCGGCGCATCGCTGCGTTCGAAGCGCACATCGGCACCGCCGTCGACGCGGATCGTCACGCGGTTGGTCGCCGAGGCGGGGCTCTCGCGCAGCGCGGCACCGAGGTTCGGCGTCAGCGTGCCGATCGTGCGCACGCCGGTCGACGGCGGTGCCACGCAGGTGCGGCAGTAGCCGCTCGTGATCTCGAGCAGCGGCAGGCCCTGGCCGGGCACGTAGGACGGCGTGCTCGCGGTGGCCCAGCGGATATTGCCGTCGGCGGTCGGGTAGTACAGGTAGACGATGAGGCCGGGCGGCTGCGCAGGATCGGCATTCGGCGTGGTCACGGCCTCGAAGCCCCAGCCTCCGTCACCGGGCGAGTACCAGTGCCCGGACAGGTTGCGTCCGGCGCGGTAGCCCTCGGTCAGCACGAGCGGTTCGATGCACCAGGTCGCCGTGTCCGAGCGGATGCGCCAGGTCACGCGTGCGAGTGCGGCCGCACCCGCACGGTCGGGTGTGCGGCAGGCATCGACCTGGGCGAAGTCCAACTCGATCTGTCCCGGCACGGTCGCGTCGGGAATGATGCGCTGGCCCGGGGGGCGCGTCGCGTCGTAGCGGATGCGCGTCAGCGTGTTGCCGTTGGCGTCGGGAACGGGCATGAGCTTGCCGTCGCGCCAGTTCGCGAGCGCGACGTACCACTCGGGTGCGCCGAGCGCGTCGTAGGTGTAGAACACCGCGTAGTAGAGGTCGCCCGCGGTCGCGTCACGACGCACGAGCTGCAGGTCGAAGCCGTGGCCGCTGCGGCGGCGGTCGTACCAGTTGCCGGGTAACGGTGTCGGTGGCAGCGGCGCGACGAAGCGCCCGAAGCCCGCGTCGAGCGCGGTGCGCGAGGGCGCGTTGAACAGCAGGCCGTAGCGCATCATCGAGTTCCAGCTCGGCCGGTAGGCGCCGCCCTGCACGTAGTCGGCGCCTTCGAACAGGCCGATGCCTTCCTGCGGCACGCGCATCGGCAGGGCGCCCGGCGGCAGCAGCGCGCCCCACGGAATCACGGCGCGGTCGGTCGAGAGCGTCACGTTCGCGCTCGGGTAGTGGTCGGCCGGATCGATCGTCGTGAACAGTTCCTCGTACTCGTCGCCGAGGTCGCCGATGAAGTGGCCCATCTCGTGGCCGGCGACCGGATCGTCGAGATCGACGCCGTGGTAGCCGCCGCGCGTGACCATCGAGCCCGGGTTCGCGCCGATCGTCTGCGTCGCGCGGCCTGCGACGACCGGCAGGTTGACCAGCACGACGAGCTCGTCGAAGCCCGGCATGATCTGCTGCGCCATCTGCATCGCACGCGTGCGGTCGAGCTCGATGATCCGTCGCTGCATGCTCATGCGTGCGTTGAACAGCGTGTTCGCGCGCTTGACGACGGTGCCGTCCTCGGCGGTGACGGTCATGCCCGACTGCGGCGACGCGACGAATGCCGCATCGGCCTGGAAACGGTGCGCGTTGCGGTCCCAGTAGTCGGTGCCGAACAGGCCGCGCAGGTGGTCGCGCGCGTTGCGCAGGAACAGCGCGCGGTCGTCGAAGTTGGGGAAACCGTCGCCGCTGGTGTCGGCGAACGGCTCGTTCGCGGCGGTGTTCGGCGTTGCGCCTTCTGCGGGCATGGCGGCGTTGCCGTAGACGTCGACGAAGTCGCTCGCGGCCTCGTAGCGGCCGTTGCCGTTGGTGTCGTACCAGAGGGTGCCGTCCCAGGTGCCGTTGCCGTTGCTGTCGGTGAACGTCTCGGCGGTGGCCGTATAGCCCTCCGAGAGGTAGAGCAGGCGCACGCGGTCGCTCGACGCGCCCGTGAACAGGCGCACCGGTGACGCCGTGCCCGAAACCGCGATGCCCGGGTCGTCGAGCGTGACGACCGGCGGTGCACCGGCGACCGCGCCGAGCACGACGCGCTTGCCGATGCCGCGGTCGGTCGCCGACGCGCTGAACTCGACGGTCCAGCCATCGCCCACAGTCACCGAGAAGCGACCGTCCGGGCCCGAGCCCACGGCCGCGCGGTAGCGGCCGAGTCCATCGAACACGAACACCGGCGCATCGGCGTACGGTGTCCCGTCGACCTGCTGCAGGCGACCTTCCCATGCGGGTGGCGAGGCGGTCACATCGACATCGATGCGCCGGTTCGACGAGGCGAGGTCGACCTGCGTCACCGTGCGCGTCGCGACACCGGCCGTGACCACCTCGACGTCGAAGTCGTACATGCCGGGTGTGATGCGCAGCGTCCACGTCGCCGTGCACGCGGTGGCGGTGCAGCCCGCGCTGTCCCAGCGGCCGAGGCGTGGCCGTGCGAGCGTCGTGCCGTCGCGACGCACGCGCACCTCGGCGGTCGAGGTGATGCGCACGTCCCAGTTCACGACGAGGGTCAACGTGCGCTCGGCGGCGGGCAGCGCGAGGTCGCGCACGACGCTGCCGGCGACCGTGACCGGTGCGTCGAAGCGCGCGCCGACGTAGAGGCGGTTGTCGGCGCCGAGTGCTTCGCGCGCCCCCGAGTCGACCTCGAGCAGGTAGGTGCCGTCGGCGATCTTCATCTCGTAGCGGCCGTTCTCGTCGGTGCGCGTCGACAGCACGTAGGCCCCGCTGTCGGCGCGCGTCGCGCGCACGGTCACGTCGGCGATCACCTCTCCGCCGGCGCTGCGCACGATGCCCGAGAGCTGGCGCAGCGCATTCACCTGCGTCGTCGCCTTGGCGACCGGCGCCGTGTGCGCGGCGAGCTGCTCGCGGCGGCGATCACCGACATCGCGCAGTGCCGCGTCCGCGGCATCGCGTGCCTCGGCCGTCGATGCCGTGCCGAGCGCGGCAACCGCGGCGGACAGGCCGCCCGCCTCGCGGAATGCCTCGCGTCGCGGCAGCTCGACGGATGTCGCGCGCTTGCCGTCCCGCGGCATCGATGCGGCGATCTGCGCACCGATCTCGTCCGCCTTCGTGCGCGCGGCCTCGCGTGCCGCGGCATCGAGCGGGCCCTGCCATGCGACGCGACCTGCCGCGTCGACGAGTTCGAGGGTCGCCGCCGATGCGAGCGCCGGCAGGCGTGCCGCGAGCGCGCCGTCGCGAGGCGCGTGCATCGTGCGTCGCAGCGGATCGCCGACCGGCACGACGGCCAGTTCGGTGCCCGCGGCATCGAGTACGCGCAGCGACCAGCCGTCGCGCAAGCCTGTGCCACGCGGCGCCTCGTACGCCGGGATCGCCATGAGCGAGGCTTCGCGCACGTGCGCACCGTCGAGCGTGAAAGTCGCGAAGTAGCCGCCTTCGGCGGCGTGCACGGATGCGCCCGCCAGCGCAAACAGCGGTGCGAGCCACCGGATCCTTGTGGACATGTCGTTGCTCCCTGAGTGGAGCCCGCGACGATACGCGCGCCGTCGCGTCGTGCGTAGTGCCTCAGCCGATCGCGACGCCGAACAGGCGGCCGATCAGTGCCGTCGCGCCCATCGCGAGCGCGCTCCAGGCGACGACGCGCGTGGCACCCGGCAGCATCGGTGCACCGCCCGCGCGTGCGGCGACGGCGCCGAGCAGGGCGAGGCAGGCGAGCGATCCGCCGACGACGATGCCGAGCCGCGCCGTCTCGGGGGCGAACACCGCGCAGGCGAGCGGCAGTGCCGCGCCGATCGAGAACGCACCGGCCGAGGCGGCTGCGGCCTGCAGCGGACGCGCGCGCTGTTCGGGCGTGATGCCGAGCTCGTCGCGCGCGTGCGCCTGCAGTGCGTCGTGCGCGGTGAGCTGCTCGGCGACCTGCGCGGCGAGCGCGGCGTCGAGGCCGCGACGTTCGTAGATCAGGGCGAGCTCGCGCAGCTCGTGCTGCGGTTCGGCGGCGAGCTCGCGTCGTTCGATGGCGAGATCGGCGTGCTCGAGGTCGGCCTGCGAACTGACCGACACGTACTCGCCCGCCGCCATCGACAACGCGCCGCCGACGAGGCCGGCGACACCGGCGAGTACGACGCCTTGCGTACCCGTGCCGGCCGCGGCGAGTCCCGCGATCAGGCTCGCGGTCGAGACGATGCCGTCGTTGGCGCCGAGCACGGCCGCACGCAGCCAGCCGATGCGGCCGGAACGATGCATCTCTCGCGTGTGCGGCATGGCGGCGTGTCGTGGCGTGGGGGCCGCGTCACCGTAGCGGCGCCGCATGGCGGCGTCAAAGCCGCCTGCACGCGGATCAGTAGGCGATGTTGAGGCGGCGCATGACCTTGCCGGCCAGCCACGCGGGGCCGATCAGCAGATAGGCGAGGTCGGTGAAGAACGAGGGACGCGCGCCTTCGATGACGTGACCGATGAACTGCCCGATCCATGCGGCGACGAACACGCCGATCGCGCTCCACAGCAGCATCTGCGGGCCGAGCTGGCGATACAGGACCTCGGTGATCCCGCCGAGCACGACGAACACGAGCAGCATCGCGAGGCCGATCGGCTTGGACATCTTCCAGTAGAACGCGAACGCCGCGACCATCGCGAGCATGCACCAGAAGCCCGGGCGGCCGATCGACGGCGACACCGGGATCACCCACAGCGCGGCGAGCACCGACCACAGGATCGCCGGCACGCAGATCCAGTGGATCAGCCGGTTGGTCGGGTTGCGGTGATCCTGGCTGTAGTGGCCGAACCACTCGTTGACGGTACGCATGGCGACGGCTCCGGTACGCGAACGTGCCAAGTCTAGTGCGCCGGCCCGCGCCCCGGAAAGGCGCGTCGCAGCACGTGCGCTCAGGGCCTCGGGGCGGGCGCCGGATCGACCGCCGGCGCGACGCGCGCGATGCGCAACGGGCGCAGCGGCGAGCTGTACCACTCCGTGACGCGTCCCTGGTGGAACATCACCCAGGACGGGCCGTAGTCCCAGCGCACGCCACCCCGCTCGATCGGCTCGCCCTCCTGGCGCACGACGTCCTCGGCGCGCATGCCGACATACAGGCCCGGGGAATCGCTCGCCACGACCGGCGCAGCGGTCGGGACGCGCGACGCCACGCCGGCGACGGGTGCGCTCATGCCTGCATCGTCGGCGGGATCCGTGCCCTGCAGCGCATACCATGCGCCGAACGCGGCGGCGCAGGCGAACACGATCAGCGGCGTGCGCAATCCCGTGCGCCGATGCACCTCCACAACGGGGGCGTGTGCGGACGCGCTGCCGGCGCGTGTGGCGGACGGCTCGGCAGCGGCAGGCGCGGCGCCTGGCAGGCGGCCGTGCCGGCGGTGGAAATCGACGCCGGCGTCGTAGAGCACCGTGAGGCGCTTGAGCTCCTCGCCGGCCAGCTGTGCCGAGATCGGATCGCGGTGTGCATGGCGGTCGGGATGCAGCTTGGCGACGCGGCGCCGGTAGGCCAGCCGCAGATCGTCGATGCCGGCGCCGGGCTCGAGGCCGAACGCCTGGTAGAGCTTCAGGACATCGATGCCGTGCGCCATGCTCCGCCCCCCCGCAGAGACCGGACGCCGCCCGTGCGTCCGCGTGACCCAGTATAAGCGCGTCAGTCCAGCGTGATGCCGGCCAGGCGCTGCAGGGCTTCGGCGTACTTCGCCGCGGTCGCCTCGATGACGTTGGCGGGCACGTGCGGTCCGGGCGCGGTCTTGTTCCAGTCCAGCGTCTCGAGGTAGTCGCGCACGAACTGCTTGTCGTAGCTCGGCGGGCTCGTGCCCACGGCGTACTGTTCGGCTGGCCAGAAGCGCGACGAATCGGGCGTGAGCATCTCGTCCATGACGTAGAGGCGGCCTTCCGGATCGGTGCCGAACTCGAACTTGGTGTCGGCGATGAGGATGCCGCGTTCGGCCGCATAGGCGGCTGCATGGCGATAGATGCGCAGCGTCGCGTCGCGCACGCGCTCGGCGAGGTCGCCGCCGATCTTCGCGACGACCGTGTCGAAGCCGATGTTCTCGTCGTGGTCGCCGACCGCGGCCTTCGTCGACGGCGTGAAGATCGGTTCCGGCAGGCGCTCGGCCTGGCGCAGGCCTTCCGGCAGCGCGATGCCGCACAGCGAGCCGGTCGCCTTGTAGTCCTTCCAGCCCGAGCCGATCAGGTAGCCGCGCGCGATCGCCTCGATCGGCACGGGCTTGAGGCGGCGTGCGACGACGCTGCGACGCAGATAGGTCGAGGCATCGACGCCGGCCGGCAGCACGTCGGCGACGGCGCGCCCGGTGAGGTGGTTCGGCATGACCTCGGCGGTCAGCGCGAACCAGAAGTTCGACATCTGCGTGAGCATCTCGCCCTTGCCGGGGATCGGATCCGGCAGCACGACGTCGAACGCACTGAGGCGGTCGGTCGCGACCAGCAGCAGCGTGTCGGCGTCGAGCGCGTAGACGTCACGGACCTTGCCGCGGTGGACGAGGTCGAGGCCGGGCAGGTTCGAGGCAGACAGCGTGGTGGGCACGGCAGCGGATCCGGGACGGCGGCGGGGCGCGCATTCTACCGCCCGCGCAGCGCGTCGCGGACGGTAGAATGCGTGTCCGATCCGCCCTGGCTTGCCTGGATGCCTTCACCCGTGTCGTTGTCCATCGCTCTTCGTGTCGCCCGTGCCGCCGGCGCGCCAGGGCACACATGCACGTCCTCCCTGGAGCGCTGCGCATGAGCTGGATCGGCAAGATCGTCGGCGCGGTCATCGGTTACCTGATCTTCCGCAACACCGTCGGGCTGCTGCTCGGCGCGGTGGCCGGCCACTTCTTCGACATGAGCGTGCAGCGCGTGCGCCACGGCACGCAGGAAGGGACGTTCATCGGGCCGCTGTTCGCGTTCGCGGGCGCCCTGTCGAAATCCGACGGGCGCGTGTCGGAACAGGAGATCCGCGCGGCCGAGGCGCTCATGACGCGCCTGCAGCTCGACGGCGAGCAGCGGCGCGTGGCCATCGAGCGCTTCAACGTCGGCAAGCAACCCGAGTTCGAGGTGCACCTCGCGGTGGCCGAGCTCAAGGCGTGGACGCAGGGTCGCCGCGACCTCGCGTTCCTGCTGCTCGACATGCTGCTCGATCTCGTCTACGCGGAAGGCACGCTCGCCGTGGCCAAGCACGGCATGGTGCGCAAGCTGTGCTGGGCGCTCGGCGTCAGCGACGCGGAGCTCGGTGCGATCGCGGCGATGAAGGGCTACGGCCCGCGTTACGAGACGCCGCGCGGGCGCCCGGGCGGCGGTGGGCAGCGCGCGCCGTCCGGTCCGCCGACGACCGATCCCTACGCCGTGCTCGGCATCGGCCACGATGCGGACCCGCGCGACATCAAGCGTGCCTATCGCAAGCTCATGAGCCAGCACCATCCCGACAAGCTCGGCAACGTGCCGGCCGAACTCAAGAGCCGCGCGGAGTCGCGCGCACGCGAGATCAACGCGGCCTACGAGCGCATCAAGGCCGAGCGCGGGTTCACGTGACGGGTCGCTGCGGTCGGGGGCTGCGGCGCCTCGCGTCGTTCGCCGTGGCCATCGTGGCCATGCCGTGCGCGGGGTTCGCGGAAGAGGGCGGCGACGGCCTCGCCTCTGCACGAACCACCTACGCGCTTGCGGTGCGCCAGGCGATCCAGGCCCACCTCGTGTTCCTGCCCGGACTCGAAGGCACGAGTTGCCGCGTCGCGATCGAGCAGGATGACGGCTTGGTCACGTCGATCGAGCGCATCGCCTGCGACGATGCCGTGCTCGCCGCAGCCGTCGAGCGCGCGATCCGTCGCGCGTCGCCATTGCCGCGTCCCGGCGATGCACGCGTGTCCGAACCGCGCATCGTCCTCACCCTCACGGTGCCTGCGTCGTACTGACGGCGGCACGATGCCACACGGCACGCGCTTGCCCGTGCCACGTGTTTGCCGGAGCATCCGCCGCATCGCCGCCGCCTCCGAGGAACTCGCCATGGCCAAGCAATCCTGTGTCATCGCCCCGTCGATCCTGTCGGCGGATTTCGCGCGGCTCGGTGCCGAGGTCGACGACGTGATCGCCGCGGGCGCGGACTGGGTCCATTTCGACGTCATGGACAACCACTACGTGCCGAACCTCACGATCGGCCCGCTCGTGTGCGAGGCGCTTCGCAAGCACGGCGTCACGGCGCCGATCGACGTGCATCTCATGGTCAAGCCGGTCGACCGCATCGTTCCCGATTTCGCCAAGGCCGGCGCGACGACGATCAGCTTCCATCCCGAGGCGTCCGAGCACATCGACCGCACGATCCAGCTGATCCAGGGCGCGGGCTGCAAGGCCGGCCTCGTGTTCAATCCGGCCACGCCGCTGCACTATCTCGACCATGTGCTCGACAAGCTCGACCTCGTGCTCATCATGTCGGTGAATCCGGGTTTCGGCGGCCAGAGCTTCATCCCGTCCGCGCTCGACAAGCTGCGCAGCGTGCGCGAGCGCATCGACCGCAGCGGCCGCGACATCCGGCTCGAGATCGACGGCGGCGTGAAGGCCGACAACATCGCCGAGATCGCACGCGCAGGCGCCGACACGTTCGTCGCCGGTTCGGCGATCTTCGGCCAGAAGGACTACGCGGGCGTCGTCGCCGCGATGAAGGCCGCCGTGGCCGGCGTCTGAGGAGACGACGATGACCACCGCCAAGCCCATCGACCTCGGCGTCGCCGACCTGCGTCCGTTCCTGCCGTCGAAGGATTTCGAGATCTCGAAGGCGTTCTACGAACGGCTCGGCTGGGAGGTCGAGTACATCGACCACGAGCTCGCGCTGATGGCCAATGCGGAGCGCCGCTTCTACCTGCAGCGCGGCTATCTCAAGGAATGGGCCGAGAACACGATGCTGTTCATACCGGTCGCCGACGCGCGTGCGTGCCACGAGGCGATCGCCGCGGCGCTCGCATCCGGCGAGTACGGCGAGGCGCGTGTCGCGCCGCCGCGCCAGCAGCCGTACGGCGCACTCGTCACGCACGTGTGGGATCCGGCCGGCGTGCTGCTGCACCTCGCGGAGTGGAACGAGGGCTGAGTGCGGCCCCGCATGCCGATCGGCAGCGGATCCGGCTCGTCGTCGATGCGCGTCTCGCACACGAGAACGCGCGGGCGAGATTCCTGAACGTTCGCGGCAGGTCCCAACGTCACGGAATTCCAGTATCGTCCGCGCCGGGGTAGCAGTACGGAGCGGCCCGCAGCCGCATGCGTGACGCCGCGTTCGCGGTAATGAATCAGGGGATTTCGGTGAATACACGTTTGCAGGTGCTCGCCCTGAGCACTGCCATGGCCGTGCTGGCCGGATGGACCGTGCCCGGGCGCGCCGTCGCGCAGGGACCGGCGGGGGCGCTTCCGCTCGAGTTCGCACCGGTCCAGTCGATGGACGGCATCAAGGGCGTGATCCCGGGTGACAAGCCGGCCTCGCCGTCACGTGTCGAGAACCAGGCGATTCCTGCGGCCGTGCTCGGGCAGGGCTACCAAGGCGAGGTCGAGCCCAACGGCACGTCGGCGACGGCATCGCCGCTCACCGGCACCAACCTCGTCGTACGCGCGACGCTGTTCCCGAACGGCGACGTCGACTACTACAGCTTCACCGGCAATGCCGGCGACCGCGTCTACGCGGCGACGATGACCTCGGCTTCGGCCGGCAGCAGCACCGACAGTCAGCTCAGGCTGTACGACACCGACGGCACCACCGTCATCGAATTCGACGAGGACAACGGCACGTTCGCGGCCCTCTCTTCGTCTATCGCGGGTGCGGTGCTGCCGACGACGGGTACCTACTACCTGCGCGTCAACGACTTCACTGCGGGTACGACGTCCGAGCGTCCCTACGAACTGCATGTCCGCGTGCAGAGCGGCACGCCGACGCCCGAGGTCGAAGGCAACGACACGCCGGCGACGGCCAATCCGCTGCCTGCCAATGGATGGGTCAGCGGCGCGCGCAATCCCGCTGCCGCGACCGAGCAGGACTGGTACAGCCTGAACCTCAATGCCGGTGACACGGTGTACCTGTCGCTCGACCTCGATCCCGAGCGCGATGGCGTGACCTGGAACGGACGCCTCGGCTTCGGCCTGTTCGGCGACGCCTCCAACCAGATCCTCGTCGCCGACGACGCGGGCACCGGCGACGTCGCGCCCAACCCCAACATTCCGTCCGAGGCGATGTTCATCACGGTCAAGGAGGCGGGCACGTACTACGCGTTCGTCGACTCGGCGAGTGCAGCCGTCGGTGGCCCGACCGCCACCTACCACCTCAGCGTCAGCGTGCATCCGGCCACGCCGCAGGGCGTCAACTGCACGACGTACACGAGCACCAACGTGCCGCAGACGATCGGTCCCGCTGCAGGCCTGGTCAGTTCGACGATCACGGTGCCCGGCAACCCGCGCATCGCCGATCTCGACGTGGCGATCACGCTCAACCATGCGCTCATGGCGGACGTCGATGCGCACCTGCGTTCGCCTGCCGGCAACGACATCGGTCTGTTCACCGACATCGGTGCCGCCGCGACGGGTGGCCAGCAGCAGATGGATGTCGTGTTCGACGACGAGGCCGCCGTCCCGCCCGCGTTCACGGTGCTGAAGGGTGTGAACCTGAAGCCCGAACTCGCCTACCGGCTCTCGTGGTTCGACGGCGAGAATGCCGGTGGCACGTGGACGCTCGACCTGCGTGACGACACGACCAATACGAGCGGCGGTACGCTGACCTCGTGGAGCCTGCGCATCTGCGAGGCGCCACCGCCGCCCGCGTGTCCGGCCGGCTTCGCGCCGGTCACCGTCTACGCGACCGATTTCGAATCGGGCGCGGCCGGCTTCACGCACAACGGCACGCAGGACGAATGGGAGCTCGGTCTGCCGGCCACTGTCGCGACGACCACCGCCAATCCGGTCGCCGCGTTCGACAGCTGCAACAGCGGCGTGAACTGCTGGAAGACCGATCTCGACAACACCTACAACAACAGCAGCGACCAGAACCTGCTCTCGCCGAACATCAACCTCGCCGGCATCTCGCCGCCGATCGTGGTGAGCTGGGCGCACCGCTACCAGATGGAAAGCGCGAGCTTCGATCACTACTCGGTCGATCTGCAGCAGGTCGGCGGCGCGACGCCCGTGCGCCTGTTCGAATGGCTCGACGCCACGATGACCGATGCGCCGGGCAACCCGGTCGTCAACATCGCCGCGAGTGCGGGCTGGGGCGTGGTCTCCGCGCGAGCGGACAGCCTCGCGGGACTCAACACGGAACTGCGCTTCCACGTCGACAGCGACAATACGGTGGTGCTCGGCGGCGTCGCGATCGACGACATCTCGGTCACCGGATGCCGCGCAGCCACGGCCGATCTCTCGATCACCAAGACCAACGGCACGACGACCTCGACGCCGGGCGGCAGCACGACCTACACGATCACGGCGAGCAACCCGACGGGCGGTGATGGCGTCACGGGCGCGACCGTGGCCGACACGTTCCCGGCCGCGCTGACCTGCACCTGGACCTGCGTCGGTGCGGGCGGCGGCACCTGCACCGCGGCGGGCAGCGGCAACATCAACGACACGGTCAACCTGCCGGCCGGTGGTTCGACCACCTATACGGCGAGCTGCACGATCTCGGCGTCGGCGACCGGCACGCTGAGCAACACGGCGACGGTGACGAGCGCGGTCACGGATCCGAACCCGACCAACAACTCGGCGACCGATGCCGACGCGCTCGTCGCTTCGGCCGACCTGTCGATCACCAAGACCGACGGCGTCACCTCGGCAACGCCGGGCGGCTCGGTGACGTACACGATCACGGCGTCGAACGCCGGCCCCAGCAATGCCATGGGCGCGACGGTAGCCGACACGTTCCCGGCGGCACTCACGTGCACCTGGACCTGCGTCGGTGCGGGCGGTGGCACCTGCCCGGCATCGGGCAGCGGCAACATCAACAATACCGTCAACCTGCCGGCCGGCGGATCGACGACCCACACGGCGAGCTGCACGATCTCGGCTGCGGCGACGGGCACGTTGAGCAATACCGCGACGGTGACGGCACCGGCCGGCGTGACGGATCCGAGTCCGGGCAACAACTCGGCGACCGACACCGACACACTCGGTGCCTCGGCGGACCTGTCGATCACCAAGACCGACGGCGTCACCTCGGCGACACCGGGCGGCTCGGTGACGTACACGATCACGGCGAGCAACGCGGGCCCGAGCAGCGCGACCGGTGCGACCGTGACCGACACGTTCCCGGCGGCGCTGACCTGCACGTGGACCTGCGTCGGCGCCGGTGGCGGCACCTGCACGGCGTCGGGCAGCGGCAACATCAACGACACGGTCAACCTGCCGGCGGGAGGCTCGACCACACATACGGCGAGCTGCACGATCTCGACGGCGGCGACGGGCACGCTGAGCAACACCGCCACCGTGACGGCACCGGCCGGCGTGACGGATCCGACGCCGGGCAACAATTCGGCGACCGACACCGACACGCTCGCGGCCTCGGCGGACCTGTCGATCACCAAGACCGACGGCGTGACGTCGGCGACGCCGGGCGGCTCGGTGACGTACACGATCACGGCGAGCAACGCGGGCCCGAGCAACGCGACCGGTGCGACCGTGACCGACACGTTCCCGGCGGCGCTGACCTGCACGTGGACCTGCGTCGGCGCGGGCGGCGGCACCTGCACGGCCGCAGGCAGCGGCAACATCATCGACGCGGTCAATCTGCCGGCGGGTGGTTCGACGACCCACACGGCGAGTTGCACGATCTCGGCCTCGGCGACCGGCACGTTGAGCAATACCGCCACCGTGACGGCACCGGCCGGCGTGACCGATCCGACCCCGGGCAACAACTCGGCGACCGATACCGACACGCTCGTCGCCTCGGCGGATCTCGCGATCACCAAGACCGACGGCGTCACCTCGGCGACGCCGGGTGGCTCGGTGACGTACACGATCACGGCGAGCAACGCAGGCCCGAGCCATGCGGCCGGTGCGACCGTCGCCGACACGTTCCCGGCCGCGTGCACGAGCCCGACCTGGACCTGCGTCGGTGCGGGCGGTGGCACGTGCGGCGCGTCGGGAAGCGGCAACATCAACGCGACGGTCAACCTGCCGTCGGGTGGCAGCGTCACCTATACGGCGACGTGCCCGATCAGCGCGACCGCAACCGGCACGCTGAGCAACACCGCCACGGTGACGGCGCCGACCGGCGTGACCGATCCGAACACGGCCAACAACTCGGCGACCGATACGGATGCCCTCGGCGCCGAAGCGGACCTGTCGATCACCAAGACCGACGGCGTCACCTCGGCGACGCCGGGCGGCTCGGTGACGTACACGATCACGGCCTCGAACGCGGGTCCGAGTGCGGTCACGGGTGCGACCGTCGCCGACACGTTCCCGGCCGCGTGCACGAGTCCGACCTGGACCTGCGTCGGCGCGGGCGGTGGCACGTGCGGTGCGTCGGGCAGCGGCGACATCAACGCGACCGTCAACCTGCCGTCGGGTGGCAGCGTCACGTACACGGCGACCTGCCCGATCAGTGCAACGGCCTCGGGTTCGCTCGTCAACACGGCGACGGTGACGGCACCGGCCGGTGTGACCGATCCGACGCCGGGCAACAATTCGGCGACCGATACCGACACGCTCGTGGCGTCGGCCGACCTGTCGATCACCAAGACCGACGGCGTGACCTCGGTGAACTCGGGCGACACGTTGACCTACACGATCGTCGCGTCCAACGCGGGTCCGAGTGCGGTGACGGGTGCGACCGTGTCCGACACGTTCCCGGCGGCGTGCGCCACGGCGACGTGGACCTGCGCCGGCGCGACCGGCGGCACGTGCACGACCGCGGGCAGCGGCTCGATCGCCGACAGCGTGAACCTGCCGGTCGGCGCGACCGTGACGTATACGGCGGCGTGCGCGACGAATGCGTCGACGCCGAACGGTACGGTCATCAGCAACACCGCCACGATCGCCGCACCGGCGTCGGTCACCGACCCGGTGCCGGGCAACAACGCGGCGACCGACACGACGACGGCGACACTCCTCGGTACCTCGGTCAGCGCGACGAAGTCGGTGACGACCTCGGGCACGACGCCGGGCAGCACGGTCACGTACACGATCGTGATCGCGAACGGCGGTCCGGGCGTGCAGGGCGACAACCCGGGTGACGAGCTCGTCGACGTGCTGCCGTCCGCGCTCGACCTCGTCTCGGCGACCTCGACGAGTGGCACCGCGGTGGCGAACACGGGCACGAACACGGTGACATGGAATGGCGCGATCGCGGCCGGCGGCAGCGTGACGGTGACGATCGTGGCGACGATCCGCGCCGATGCAGCGCCGGGTGACGTGGTCAACCAGGGCACGGTGAACCACGATGCCGACGGCAACGGCAGCAACGAGTCGACGCTCGTGACCGACGATCCGTCCGGTGCGGGCGGTGCCGATCCGACCGTGTTCACGGTGACCTCGCCGACGGGTACGGAAGCGGTGCCGATCCCGGTCGACGGTCACCTTGCCCTGCTCTTGCTGATGCTCGGCCTGGCCGGTATCGCGTGGACGGCGATGCGGCGTCGCGCCGGTACCTGACGCGCCGACACACGGCAGCGGGACACACGAGGGGCGGCATGGCCGCCCCTCGTGCTTTCCGCGATGATGGCGTCGCGTACACGCGGGCGCCATGTGTGACCCGATTCCGCGCGGACGCACCCCATGGCGTGCGACGTGCTACCGCCCCGCTCACCTCCTCGAGTCGCGCCGACGCTTCGTGAACCTCGCCCTGTTCGATTTCGACGGCACGATCACCACCGGTGAGACCTATCCCGCCTTCGTGCGCGCGAGCATCACGCCCGACCGACTGCGCGGCCGCTGGCGGCTCGTACCGTACGTCGCCGGTTACCGCATGGGACTCGTGTCCGGCACACGCGTGCGCGAGGTCGTCACGTGCCACGCGTATGCGGGTGCCGATGCCGCGCAGGTCGACGAGGCGGGCGAGGCCTTCGCGCGCGACGTGCTGCCCGGCCTGCTGCGTGCCGACATGCTCGCGCGCGTCGAGGCCCACCGTGCACGAGGCGATCGCGTCGTTGTCGTCTCCGGTGCGTTCGACGTCTACCTCGCACCGTGGTGCCGCGCGCACGGACTCGAACTGCTGTGCTCGTCGCTCGAGCGCGTCGACGGCGTGCTGACCGGGCGCTATGCCGGCGCGCAGTGTGTGCTCGACGAGAAGGTGCGCCGCGTGCGCGAGGCCTGCGATCTCGCGGGCGCGCGGCACATCAGCGCGTACGGCGACACACCCGAGGATGGCCCCATGCTCGCGCTCGCGCACGAACGCTGGTATCGCGGTGAGCGCATCGCGTGACCTGCGTCGCGCATGGCGGCATGCTCGCGGGATCCTTCACGCTGCCAGGGAGACCACGATGCCGGCCTACGCCATCGCCCATATCCGCGAAACGCGCTTCGGCGACGCGATCGTCGAGTACCTGCAGCGCATCGACGACACGCTGCGTCCGTTCGAGGGCGTCTACCGCGTGCACGGCGGGCCGTACGAGCCGCTCGAAGGCCACTGGCAGGGTGATCTCGTGATCCTCGAGTTCCCGAGCATCGCGCAGGCGCGCGCGTGGTACGCCTCGCCGGCCTATCAGGCGATCCGCGCGTTGCGCATGGCAAACACCGAAGGCGAGCTCATCCTCGTCGAGGGTGTGGCCCCGGCACACAAGGGCGTCGACCTGCTCGGCTGAGTCCAGGCGAGGCGTGCCGGGGAGCCGAGGTTTGGTGGCCATGTTCCTCCACCCCCAAGGCCGTGTCCCGCCCGCGCATGCCTTCCGGCCCACGGGGATCCGGGCCCGGGTCGCTAGACTGCGTTCCCCCTGACCGGAACGGAGTTCCCGCATGCGTCGTCCCGTCCTCGTCGCCCTGCTCGTGGCGGCCGCTGCGCCTGCCGCGCAGGCCATGCCCGCCGGCGACTCCCGCCTGCTGCGCTTCCCCGACATCTGCGGCGACGCGATCACGTTCGTGCACGGCGGCGATATCTACCGCGTCGCCTCGAACGGAGGCACCGCGCTGCGCCTGACCTCGCACGCCGGCCAGGAGCTGTATCCCAAGTTCTCGCCGGACTGCCGCTCGATCGCGTTCTCGGCCGAGTACGACGGCACGCGCCAGGTCTACGTGATCCCGGCCGCCGGCGGCGTGCCGAAGCAGCTCACCTGGTACAACGACGTCGGCGCGCAGCCGCCGCGCGGCGGCACCGACTACCGCGTGCTCGACTGGACGCCGGACGGGAAGAACATCGTCGTGCGCGCCAACCGCGTGGCGACCGACGACCGCGGCGGTCGTCCCTACCTCGTTCCCGTCGAGGGCGGCATGGAGACGCCGCTCGCGATCCCCGAGACCGGCGGCGGCATGCTCTCGCCGGACGGCAAGCAGTTCGTCTACACGCCGATCGACCGTGATTTCCGCAGCTGGAAGCGCTACCGCGGCGGCCGTGCGCAGGATGTGTGGACCTACGACCTCGTCGCCAACACTGCGCACCGGCTGACCGACAACGTCGCCACCGACCATCAGCCGATGTGGGTCGGCGACACGATCTACTTCGTGTCCGACCGCAACTACACGCTCAACCTGTGGGCGATGGCGCCGGACGGCAGCAACCAGCGCCAGGTCACGACGTTCACCGATTTCGACGTGCTCTGGCCGAGCGCAGGCAAGGACGCGATCGTGTTCGAGAACGGCGGCAGGCTGTGGCGCTTCGATCCCGGGGCCGGCAAGGCCGTCGAAGTGCCGGTCACGGTGACCGGCGACTTCCCGCAGACCGTGCCGCAGTGGAAGAACGTGGCCGGCCAGGTCGAGTCCTATGATCTCGTCGCCGATGCGTCGACGATCGTGTTCGGTGCGCGCGGCGAGCTGTTCCGCCTGTCCGGCAAGGACAAGGCGATCACCAACCTCTCGCACACGCCCGACGCGCGCGAACTCGGCGTGACGCTCTCGCCGGACGGCAAGACGGTCGCCTACCTTTCCGACGCGACCGGCGAGTACGAGCTCTACACGCGCCCGGTCGCCGGTGGTGTCGAGAAGCGCATCACGCGCGATGGCGGCATCTGGCGCTTCGCACCGCTGTTCTCGCCCGATGGCAAGCACATCGCCTACGCCGACAAGCAGCAGCGCCTGCGCATCGTCGACGTCGCCACGGGCGCCACGCGCGACGTCGACAGCAGCCGCCGCGACGACATCACCGAGTACACGTGGTCGCCCGACGGCCAGTGGCTCGCCTATACGCTCGAGAACGAGGCCGCGCTGACCCAGGTGTGGCTGTACTCGCTGCGCGACGGCCGCAAGGCCGCCGTGACGGAAGCCGTCTCGAGCGCAGGCAGCCCGGCCTTCGATCCGCAGGGCCGCTGGCTCTACTTCGTGTCGAACCGCGACTACAACCTGCAGTTCAGCGCCTACGAGCAGAACTACCTCTACACCAACGCCTCGCGTCTCTACGCGGTCGCGCTGTCGGCCAAGGGCCCGTTCCTCTATCGCGACGATGCCAGTGCCGCTGATGCGAAGGCCGGCGACAAGGGCAAGGACGCGAAGAAGCCCGCGCTGCCCGAGGTGCGTGTCGACCTCGACGGCATCGTCGGCCGCGAGCAGGTGCTCAAGGCTCCGAGCGGCAACTACAGCAACCTGCAGGCGAGCGCGAACGCGCTGTTCTACGCGGCCGGCTCGGGTGGCCGCGGCGGCGGTGGCGGCGAGCTGCGCATGCTCGCGCTCGATGCCGACAAGGAGGCGACGATCGCGCGCGGCCTGTCGGGCTTCCGCGTCGCCGCGGACGGCAAGAGCGTGCTGGCCCAGCAGGGCGACAAGTTCGCGCTGCTCGAGGCCAAGCCCGACCAGGACTTCGCCAAGGCCTCGCTCGACGTCTCGCGCCTGAAGATGCTGGTCGACCCGCCGCGCGAGTGGAAACAGCAGTTCGTCGACGGCTGGCGCATCCTGCGCGACTGGTTCTACGAGCCCGGCGTGCACGGCGGCATCGACCGCTGGAACGCGATCCGCGCGCGCTACGAGCCGCTGGTCGCCTACGCGGCGACGCGCCAAGACCTCGACTACCTGTTCCAGGAGCTCGTCGGCGAAGCCAACGCGGGCCACGTCTACGTGCAGCAGGGCGATGAACCGCGCATCGAGCGCACGCCGGGCGGCCTGCTCGGGGCCGAGTTCGCGGCCGATGCTTCGGGCTACTTCCGCATCACGAAGATCTTCGCTGGTGCGAACTGGGACGAGCGCAACCGCTCGCCGCTGACCGAGAACGGCGTCGGCGTGCGCGAGGGCGAGTTCCTGCTCGCGGTCGACGGCGTCGATGCGCGCAGCGTCAGGAACGTCTACCAGCTGTTGCAGGACAAGGGCGACCGCGAGGTCGTGCTGCGCGTCGGCGCGAAGCCCGATGCGGCTGCCGGCCGCGACGTGCGCGTCAAGACGCTGACCTCCGAGCTCGCCCTGCGCTATGCCGACTGGGTCGCCTCGCGCCGTGCGCTGGTCGATCGCCTGTCGGGCGGCCGCATCGGCTACATCCACGTCCCGAACACGGCCGTCGAAGGCAACCGCGAACTGTTCAAAGGCATGCTCGCCTACGCGCACAAGGACGCGCTGATCCTCGACGACCGCTACAACGGCGGCGGCTTCATCCCGGACCGCATGATCGAGCTCGTCGCGCGCAAGCCGCTCAACTACTGGAAGCGCCGTGGCCTCGATCCGCAGGCCACGCCGCTGCTGTCGCACAACGGTCCCAAGGCGATGCTCGTCAACGGCCTCTCGAGCTCGGGTGGCGACGCGTTCCCGTACTACTTCAAGAAACTCGGCCTCGGCAAGGTCATCGGCACGCGCACCTGGGGCGGCCTCATCGGCATCTCGGGCAACCCGTCGCTCGCCGACGGCGGCACGCTGCTCGCGGCGACGTTCCGCTTCATGTCGACCGACGGCCAGTGGGCGGTCGAGAACGAAGGCGTGAGCCCGGACATCGAAGTGATCGACAGCCCGGATCGCATCGCCGCGGGCCACGACCCGAGCGTCGAGAAGGCCGTCGAGCAGCTGCTGCAGGAACTCGCCGCGAACCCGCCGCGCAAGCCCGTCGCCCCGCCACCGCCGAGCGATTTCGGCCAGCCGCGCTGAGCGATCCTCGAGCCCCTCTCCGGTACGGAGAGGGGTTGGGCAGGGCGAGATGTCGCTCCTGCCGTCTACTCCCTGGTGAAGTGTCCGTGGCCCACGCCAAGCGCGGGGTGGCGCGTTGGCTCGCGATCGCGCGGGTCATGCCGTCCACGGACATGATTGGCGCAGAGCCTATTCCACGATGATCGTGAACCGGTACTCCAGACAGGATGCTCCCTTCGCGACGATCGTTGCGCTCATGAGCAGGTCGCCACGGACCTGCTTCATGGCGAACCAGTGGGTCTGTTCACCACGGTGTTCCTCGTGGCTGTAGCGCACGATCGTGTAGTCGCGATTCGCCAAGGCGTGCTTCATTTCGTCGTGACTGATCGCGTCGCCGCCTCGGATGCAGCCCCGGCCACTCGTCATGGCGCGTACCCCCTGCTCCAGAAGCCTGACGGCGGTTTCGGGCGCGACGGCATCTCTCGTGACATGGAGTTTCGGCTGGCAGCCGGTCAGCAGTACAAGCAGCGAGACGGCGCTCATCATGCTCACCATCTTGCGGCGAAGCGGAGCGTTGTTTTCCGCGGGCCGGAAGAACACATCATGCGCCTTGCTGGAATCGTGCATGGAGCGCGGGTCCTTTGACGCGAGCGATGTGATGCGTTTCGTTCGCGGGTGACGCGCCTCAGCGCGGCTTGCGCGTCCGCGAGCTGCCGAGCTTGCGCGTGATCGTGTTGCGGCCGAGGCCGAGGGCCTTGGCGGCGTTCTGGCGGTGGCCGCGGTGTTCGGCGAGTGCGGCGTCGAGCAGCACGCGTTCGAATTCGGCGAGCGCGCGCGCGTGCAGGTCCGGTTCGCCTTCGGCGAGCTCGCGCGCTGCCCATTCGCCGAGCGACACGCTCCATTCGGGACGGCGAGGCACGTGCGCGGCGCGCATCTCGGCGGGCAGGTCGGCGACGCCGATCTGGCGGCCGCTCGCGAGCACGGCGAGGCGGCGGCACACGTTCTCGAGCTGGCGCACGTTGCCGGGCCACGGCTGCTCGCGCAGCGCGGTGAGCACGGCCGGCGAGAAACGCTTGGACTCGATGCCGGTCTCGGCGACCGCACGCGCGAGGAAGTGCTCGGCGAGGCGCGCGATGTCGTCGCGACGCTCGCGCAGCGGCGGCACGTGCAGGCGCAACACGTCGAGTCGGTGGAGCAGGTCGGCGCGGAACTCGCCACGCTCGACCTTGCCTTCGAGATCCTGGTGCGTCGCCGCGATCACGCGCACGTCGGCACGCAGCAGCTCGCGACCGCCGACGCGGTAGAACTCGCCCGCGGCGAGCACGCGCAGCAGGCGCGTCTGCAGCGCGAGCGGCATGTCGCCGATCTCGTCGAGGAACAGCGTGCCGCCTTCGGCCTGTTCGAAGCGGCCGGCCTGGCGCTTGAGTGCGCCCGTGAACGCGCCGGCCTCGTGGCCGAACAGTTCCGACTCGAGCAGCTCGGACGGGATCGCCGCCGTGTTGAGCGCGACGAAGATCTCGCCGGCCCGCGCGCTCTCGCGGTGCAGCGCGCGCGCGACGAGCTCCTTGCCGGTACCGGTCTCGCCGAGCACGAGCGCGTTGAGTCCGCTCGCGGCGGCGCGGCCGATCGCGCGGAACAGTTCGCGCATCGCCGCCGTGCTGCCGATGAGCTCGGGCTCGCTGACCGCCGGTGCACGCGGCGGCGCGACCTCGGGATGCGCCTGCGCGAGGGCGCGCTGCGCCATCTCGACCGCGGTGTCGAGGTCGAACGGCTTGGGCAGGTAGTCGAACGCGCCGGTGCGATACGCCGCGGCCGTCGTGGCGACGTCGGTGAACGCGCTCATGACCACGACCGGGAAGCGCGGCACGTGCGCGGCGAGGCGTTCGAGCAGGCCGAGGCCGTCGCGGCCCGGCATGCGCACGTCGGTGAACAGCATGCCGGGCTGCGCCTCGCCGAGCGCGCCGAGCACCGATTCCGCATCGGGGAATTCGCGCGGCACGAGGCCGGCGTCGCGCAGCGCCGCGCTCAGCACGAGGCGCACGCTGCGGTCGTCGTCGACGATCCAGACATGGGCCGGCGCGCTCATGCGGGCAGCTCCAGCGGCAGCAGCAGGATGAAC
This sequence comes from Dokdonella aquatica, assembly GCF_051987395.1. Taxonomy (NCBI): domain Bacteria; kingdom Pseudomonadati; phylum Pseudomonadota; class Gammaproteobacteria; order Lysobacterales; family Rhodanobacteraceae; genus Dokdonella; species Dokdonella aquatica. The sequence continues at coordinate 1,843,532 of NZ_CP197094.1, forward strand.
GTGGTCAGCCCGGGCCGACTGCTGTGGCGCAGCTCGCCGCCGTGCTCGCGTGCGATCTCCTGCGCGAGCGCGAGGCCGAGGCCGGTGCCGTCGCTGCGCCCGGAGACGAGCGGCTGGTACAGCGAGCCGGCGAGCTCGGGCGGGATGCCGCGGCCGTCGTCGATGACGTCGACGCGCAGCGCGACGCGGCGCAGTCGCTCACCGAGGCGCACGCCGAACTCGATGCGCGTACGCAGCGTGATCGTCGCCGCGCCGGCCTGCACGGCGTTGCGCGCGAGGTTGAGCAGCAGCTGGAACAGGCGGTCGGCATCGCCGGTCGCGGAAGGAAGGCTCGGATCGTAGTCGCGGCGCATCACCGGCGCACCGGGTTCGGCACCGATCAGTGCGGCGACGCGTTCGAGCAGCTCGTGCACGTTGAGGCGCGCGAGGCGCGGCTTGCCGCCCGCGCGCAGCAGGCGGTCGGCGAGCGCGGTGAGGCGGTCGGTCTCGCCGATGATGAGTTCGGCGAGTTCGGCGAGCTCGGGATCGTTGACGCGGCGGCCGAGCAGCTGCGCCGCACCGCGCACGCCGGCGAGCGGATTCTTGACCTCGTGGGCGAAGCCGCGCAGCGATTCCGACAGCGCCGGCGAGGTCGCTTCGGTGGTCGTGCTCGCGGCATGCAGCTCGAGCAGCACGCGGCGTCCTTCGAGCGGCGTGAACGCGATGTCGCCGAGCAGCTCGCCGTCGCTGCCGCCGCGCAGGCGTGCATGCAGCAGCAGCACCATGTGCTGCGCGTCGAGCGCGCGCCGCGCCGCGTCGGCGAGGCCCGAGGCGCCCGGATCGAGCAGGTCGAGCGAGGCGCCGAGCCAGCGCCGCGTGCCCGCGCCGAGCATCTCGGTCAGGGCCGGATTGAGCCAGGTGAAGCGCAAGGCCTCGTCGAGCTGGGCGAGGCCGGTGCGGCACAGGCCGACGAGTTCGGCCGGTTCGATCGGCTCGGGTTGCGCCTGGGTGGTGCGTGGAGCGCTCATTGCACGATGGTAGTGCAATTCATGGGCGTCAGGACGATTTCAGGCAGTCGAATCGTGTTCGATGGCTCACCGCGTGCCCGCCGACCTTGAAGTGCTGCTCAACAATGCTGTGTGCGCAGCCCCGTGGCGACCTGCCGCAGCGAGGAGTAGCCTCGGTCCCACCCAGGCCCGTACCCAGGTGAAGCGATGAAGCTCGAGGTCAACGGTCGGCCGCACGAGGTCGACGCCCCCGATGACATGCCGTTGCTGTGGGTCCTGCGCGACCTGCTCGGCATGACCGGCACGAAGTTCGGTTGCGGCATGGCCCAGTGCGGGGCCTGCACCGTGCATGTCGACGGCCAGCCGATGCGCTCGTGCGTGACGCCCGCGTCCGCGGTCGCCGGCAAGCCGATCACGACGATCGAGGGCCTCGCCCCCGAGGGCGGCCTGCACGCGGTGCAGCGTGCGTGGATCGAACTCGACGTCGTGCAGTGCGGCTACTGCCAGTCCGGCCAGGTGCTCGCCGCGGCCGCGCTGATCAAGGCCAAGCCCAAGCCCACCGACGAGGACATCGACGCCGCGATGGCCGGCAACATCTGCCGCTGCGGTACGTACCAGCGCATCCGTGCCGCAGTGCATCGCGCCGCCGAGCTCGACGGGGAGAACGGCCGTGCAGCATGACGACGACGTGATCGCGCTGCCGTCGCGGCGGCGCTTCCTCGCCACGACGGCGATCGCCTCGACCGGCCTCGTCATCGCGTGCTTCGTGCCGTTCGGCATGCGCAAGGCGTTCGCGCAGGACGCACCCAAGCCGCAGCCGGTCGACCCGAACGCGTTCGTGCGCATCGGCGCCGACGACACCGTGACCGTGCTGCTCAAGCACTCCGAGATGGGGCAGGGCATCTGGACCTCGATGCCGATGGTCGTCGCCGAGGAACTCGACTGCGACTGGTCGCGCGTGCGCGTCGAGCACGCGCCTGCCGCGCCCGCTTACGCGCACACCGCGTTCGGCATCCAGATGACCGGCGGTTCGACGAGCACCTGGGAATCGTTCGAGCAGCTGCGCACGGCCGGCGCGATGGCGCGCGCGATGCTCGTGCAGGCGGCCGCCGCGGCGTGGAAGGTCGATTCGAAGACCTGCCGCACCGAGAACGGCATGATCCTGTCGGGCACGCGCAAGGCGCGCTACGGCGAATTCGCCGAGGCGGCCGCGAAGTTGCCGCCGCCGAAGACCGTGCCGCTCAAGGACGCGGCGAAATGGGGCGTCATCGGCAAGCCGACGCGTCGCGTCGACAGCCAGGCCAAGGTCACCGGCACCGCGCAGTTCGGCATCGACATCCAGCGTCCCGGCATGCTGGTCGGCGTCGTCGCGCGTCCGCCCGTGTTCGGCGGCAAGGTCGTGCGCGTCGACGCGGCGAAGGCGAAAGCCGTGCCCGGCGTCGTCGACGTCGTGCAGATCCCGCAGGGCGTCGCGGTGCTCGCCAGGCATTTCTGGGCCGCGAAGCAGGGCCGCGAGGCGCTCGTCGTCGAGTGGGACCACGGTGCCGGTGCCGCGATGTCGAGCGCGGCGCTGCGCAGCGAGTACCAGGGCCTCGCCGGCACGCGCGGTGCGGTCGCCAAGACCGCCGGCGACGTCGATGCCGCGCTCGGCTCGGCCGCGCATCGCGTCGAGGCCGAGTACGAGCTGCCGTACCTCGCGCATGCGCCGATGGAGCCGCTCAACTGCACGGTCGAGATCGGCAAGGACGGTTGCGAGATCTGGACCGGCACGCAGTTCCAGACCGGTGACCAGGGTGCGGCCGCGAAAGCGCTCGGCCTCAAGCCCGAACAGGTCAAGGTGCACACGCCGTTCCTCGGCGGCGGTTTCGGCCGCCGTGCGAATCCGGCGTCGGATTTCGTGCTCGAGGCGGTGCATGCGGCGAAGGCGGCCGGCAAGCCGGTCAAGCTCGTGTGGACGCGCGAGGACGACATCCGCGGCGGCTACTACCGCCCGATGTGGCTGTCGCGCATGAGCGCGGGCATCGGCGAGGACGGCAAGCCGAGTGCGTGGGCGCACACGCTGGTCGGCCAGTCGATCATGGCCGGCACGCCGTTCGAGATGATGATCAAGGACGGCGTCGACGGCTCGTCGGTCGAGGGCATCGGCACCTACCTCGCGTCGATCCCGAACCATCGCGTCGACCTGCACAGCCCTAAGAGTCCCGTCACGGTGCTGTGGTGGCGCTCGGTCGGGCATTCGCACACGGGCTTCGTCGTCGAGAGCTTCATCGACGAGCTCGCCCACGCGGCGAAGCAGGACCCGCTCGCCTACCGCCTGTCGCTGCTGCCGCAGGGTTCGCGCGACCGTCGTGCGCTCGAACTCGCCGCGGCGAAGTTCGGCTGGGGCAAGCCGCTGGCGAAGGGGCGCGCGGCCGGCCTCGCCGTGCACGAGTCGTTCGGCAGCCACGTCGCGCAGGTCGCGGAAGTCTCGGTCGAGGCCGGGCGCATCCGCGTGCATCGCGTGGTCTGCGCGATCGACTGCGGTCCGGTCGTCAATCCGCTCGGCGTCGAGGCGCAGATCCAGTCCGGCATCGTCTACGGCCTCAGCGCGGCGCTGTACGGCAAGATCACGTTCAAGGACGGCAAGGTCGAGCAGGGCAACTTCCACGACTATCCCGTGCTGCGCCTCGATGCGATGCCGGTCGTCGAGGTGCACATCGTGCCGAGCACCGACAAGATGGGCGGCGTCGGCGAGCCCGGCACGCCGCCGATCGCACCGGCCGTCGCCAACGCCGTGTTCGCGCTGACCGGCAAGCGCCTGCGCAAGCTGCCGTTCGACCTCGCCTGATCGCGTCACGCCTTCCCCGCCACGAGGGTGGGGAAGGCGCCCTTGCGGCGTTCATCACCTCGTCGACCCTGAACGCGACGACGTGCGAGCTGCGCGCGTCCTGGCGTCGATGCGATCACTGCATGCACGCGCTACGCTTCGCCGATGAAGGTCGCGGCCTACGCATTCGAAGGATTCCGCCTCGTGCCGGCGACGCGCGAGCTGTGGCGCGACGGCGCACGCGTCGCCGTGCCGCGGCGATCGTTCGAATGCCTCGAGCACCTCGTCGCGCACCGTGACCGCGCGGTCGGTCGCGACGAGCTCGTCGCCGTGGTGTTCGGACGCGCGGACGTCTCCGACGCACAGCTCGGCCAGGTCGTGCTGCGCGCGCGCCGCGTGCTCGACGATGACGGCAATGCGCAGCGCCTGATCCGAACCGTGCCGGGTTTCGGCTACCGCTGGGTCGGCGAGGTCGAAGTGCTGGCGGGTGATGCGTCGGGCACGGCGAGGCGTGAGCGTTCTGAGCGAGATGCGGGCGTGGATCCTGCGGTCGCGCCGCTCGACCAAGACGGCGGTGGCGAGGTCGATCGCCTGCCCGGTGTCGCCGACGACATGACGAGCGTGGCCGCGGATGCGATCCCGGCATCGGCACCTGCATCGTCGACGCGGCGGTCGAGCTTCGATGGCGCGCCGGATCCGGCCATCCTCGTGAGCGGCGACGCACGCGCGAAGGGCTCGACTGCAGGCCAGCAACGTCGTGGTCGCGCGCGCCTCGCCGCGTGGGGCGCCCTCGCCGTGCTCGTGATCGTCGTCGCAGGCGTGTTCGCGTGGCGTCCGGGTGTGCCGGATGGCGCCACCGATGCAGCGGTCGGTGCGGTCGCCGACACGACGGCCACGCCGTCCGGCCTCGCCGTGCTGCCGATCCGCGTCGAAGGCCTGCGCGAGGATGCGTGGATCCGCCTCGGCGCGATGGACCTCGTCGCCGACCGCTTGCGCCAGGCCGGCTTCGCGGTGCCGCCGAGCGAGAGCGTGCTCGCCGCGATCGATGCCGAGGCCGCGACCGAGCCCGCACCACGCGTGCGCGCCGCGACCGGCGCCGTGCGTGTCGTCGAGGGACGCGCGCGACGTGATGCGACCGGCTGGCACGTCGAGCTCGCGGCGATCGGAGCCGACGGCGTGCGCACACCCGTGCAGTTCGCCGACCGCGATGCGATGTTCGCGATGCGTGGCGCGACCGACCTGCTGCTCGCCGCACTCGGCCGCAGCGCGCCGGTCGACGGCGAACTCGACGCACCGATCGAGTCGACGCTGCAGCGGGCACGTGCGGCGATGCTCGCGAACGAACTCGACACCGCACGTGCGATCCTCACCGCATCGCCCCAGCTCGCCGACGCGTCCGCATTGCTGCGCTACCAGCTCGCGATGGTCGACCTGCGCGGCGGCCAGCTCGATGCGGCCGAGGCGAGCCTCACGGCCCTGCTCGACGATCCCGCCACGCGCGCCGACGCGGCCTTCCACGCCAGGGTGTTCTCGGCGCGTGGATCGACGCGCATGCGGCGCGCCGCGTTCGCCGGAGGTGGCGCCGATTTCGACGCCGCACTCGCGCTGCTCGGCACGGAAGGCGATGCGCTCGAGCGCGGCCGCGCGCGCATGGGCCGCGCGAACAGCCGCGTGCCCGAGCATCGCTACGACGAGGCGCTCGCCGATTTCGGTGCCGCGCGCGTCGACCTCGAGACGGCCGGCGACGCGCTCGGCGTCGCGCGCGTCGACGCCAACCTCGGCATGCTCGAACTCTACCGTGGGCGACCGGCCGCGGCGCTCGACGTGCTGCAGCCGGCCGCCGAGCGCTTCCAGTCGTTCGGTGCCTTGCACGAGTTCCTCGTCACGCTCACCGCGGTGATCGACGCACAGCTCGCGATGCTGCAGCGCGCCGACGCGGCGGCGACGGTGGAGCGTGCATGGGCGCTGCGCGAGCGCATCTCCGATCCGGACCAGCAGGCCGACGTGCTGCTCAACCGCGCGCAGGTCAGCCTCGGCGAAGGCCGCTACCGCGACGCCGCCGAAGCGCTCGCGCACGCGCAGCGCACCGTCACCTCGGGCAACCGCGTCCTGCTCGCCCGGCAGCGCTCGCTCGCCGCCGATCTCGCCTGGCGACGCGGCGATGCACGCGCCGCCGCGGGTGCGTCGGCGGCGGCGCTCGCGGGCTGGCCCGCCACGGGTGCCGACGTGGAGCGCAACAGTGTCGCGCTGCTGCGCCAGCGCAGCGCGCTCGCGAACGGCGAGGAGGCCGCCGTATCCGGCCTGTTTCCCCGAAGCGAGGTTCCATCGCCGGATGCACGCGAGGGGCCCGGACGCGTTGCCGAGGCGATCGCGAATGCCGAATGGGCCGCGAGGCACGGCGATGCGGTGGTCGCGGACACATGGTTCCGCGAAGCGATGGCGCGCGCGGATCGCCGCGGTGTCCCGGCCGACCTCGTCGCCGTCGCGCTCGCGTGGACGCCTCACCTGCTCGCGCGCCGCGACGAGGCGCAGGCCGCCGTGGTCGTCGGACGCGTCGCCGCGTGGGCTGCGCGCGACTACGACTGCGCGTTGCTGCAGGTGCGCCTGCTGCACGCGCTCGGACGCCGCGAGGCATGGCAGGCGGCACTCGCCCAGGCTCGCGCACTGGCCGGCGAGCGCGAGATCCCCGCCGAACTCGTCACGCTCGACGCACCGCCTGCGCCCGTGCGCATCAGCCAGGCGGCGCGCTGAGCCGGCCCATCCGGGCCATGGCGTCCTTCACCGAGCCCCGCGCCGGGATGGCGGCGCGAGCGCAGGTCCGGCATCTCGATGTCCCGACGGCGGGTCCGCTGCGTGCTTGCGTCGATGCCAAGCGATCCGAGCGGAGGTGCGGTCGCCGTGATCGCGCCCCGGAATCGTTCCCGGTGCCTTGCCTTGAAGCGCGCATGGAGCGCCTTGCAGAAGGACTTGTCACGCGTTTGTAGCGCCGATGGAGTGCCGGCCCGGTGACCGGGATCGAGACTCGGCCCACCGTGCCAGCCCCGGAGTCCTGCGATGCCCGTCCCGCATTCCTTCCTCGCGCCACTCGGCGCGTTCGTCGCCACCGCGCTCGCCGCGGGCACCGTGCAGGCCACACCGCAGGCCGGCGTGGCGCTGCGGTTCGATGCCGGCGGCATCACCGTCAACAACTGCTGCTTCGCGAACACGATGGCGACGGCCGACGTGAACGGCGACGGGCGCCCCGATCTCGTCACCGGCAACGGCTTCAGCAGCGACATCTCGGTGCTGCTCGCGCAGCCGGGCGGCGGCTTCGCGGATCCGCTGACCGTCACGCTCGGCAACGTCGAGGTCGGCTACGTCGCGGTCGCGCTCGGCGACCTCGACGGTGACGGCCACGTCGATCTGGTCGCCAACGGTTATGCGGCAGGCCAGGTCGAGACCTGGCGCGGCGACGGCCAGGGCGGCTTCACCCCCTCGACCGTGCTGACCGAAACGGGCAGCGGCGGCGTCTGGACGCGTGCGCTCGCGGTCGCCGACATCGACGGCGACGGCCACCTCGACATCGTCGCGGGCAGCCGCGAGGTCGAGCGCATCGTCGTGTTCCGCGGCGACGGCGCCGGAGCGTTCCCGGCCCCGCAGGCCTACGTCGTCGGCGCCGGTCCTGTCGCGATCGTCGCGCGCGACCTCGATGGCGACGGCCACGTCGACCTCGCCGTCGCGAATGCCGAATCGCTGGACATCACCGTCCTGCGCGGCAGCGCCACCGGCACGTTCACGCACGCGCAGACGATTCCGCTCGGCGCCTCGACGCAGCCGGCCTCCCTCGCGGTGGGCGACCTCGACGGCGACGGCCATCTGGACCTCGCCACCGCCAACGCGATCGTCGACGAATGGGGCTTCCCGTCGCCGGACGTGCCCGGTTCGGCATCGGTCGTGCGCGGCACGGCCTCCGGTGTGTTCGCTGCAGCGCAGTCGCACGCGATCGGTGAAGGTGGCGGTCGCGGCCAGACCATCGCGATCGCCGACGTGACCGCGGACGGCGTCGCCGATCTCGTCGTGACGCGGCCGATCTCGAACCACGTCGCCGTGCTCGCCGGCGACGGCAACGGCGGCCTGCTCGACGCGGTGCTGCTGCCGACGTCGGTCGGGCCGACCTCGCTCGTGGTGGTCGACGCGAACGGCGACGGCCATGTCGATGTCGTCGCCGGCAATGCGGTCAGTGCGAACCTGTCGATCCTGCCCGGCAATGGCCAAGGGATGGTCGGCTTCCGCCGCCAGGCCGCGGTCGGGCGCTACCCGCATGCGATCACGACCGGCGACTTCAACGGCGACGGCCACATGGACGTCGCCACCGCGAACCTGGATTCGAACGACGTCTCGATCCTGCTCGGTCATGGCGACGGCACGTTCGCGCCCGAGGTGCGCCACACGGTGGGCATGTCGCCGGTCTCGATCACGGCCGGCGATCTCGACGGCGATGGGCATCTGGATCTCGTGGCCGGCAACCTCGGCGGCGGATCGGTGTCGGTGCTGCGCGGCAACGGTACGGGCGGCTTCGCGAATGCGGTCGCGTATCCGGTCGGGCGCGGCTTCGAAGGCCCGTACGCGATCGTGATCGGCGATGCGAACGGCGACGGACGCCCCGATATCGCGACGGCGAACTCGAGCTTCGAGAGCGACAGCGTGTCGTATCTCGCCGGCAACGCCCAGGGCGGCTTCGCGCCCGCGCTCACGCTGCCGGTCGGGCCGGCGGCCGGCTACATGGTCAACGGCCTCGTGTTCGCCGACGTCACCGGCGACGGCCACGCCGACCTCGTCACCGCGAACGGCGGCAACGACACCGTGTCGCTGCTGGTCGGCAACGGTGCGGGCCAGTTCGCCGCCGCGCAGGTCCTCGCGGGCGAAGGGGGGCCGGTCATCGTGCGCGCCGCCGACGTGACCGGCGACGGCATCGTCGATCTCGTCACCGTGAATCAGTACGGCCACAGCATCTCGGTGTTCGCGGGCACCGGCAGCGGTGCGTTCGCGGTGCCCGTGAGCCACGCGATCTATCCGGCGCAGGTCAATTACGAGTACGAACCGTGGGCCTGGGGCATGGTGCTCGCCGACCTCGACGGCGACGGCATCGCCGACGTCGCCACCGCCAACACGCAGAACGACACCGTGTCGGTGCTGGTCGGCGACGGATCCGGCGGATTCTCCACGCCGCTCATCGTCGGCACCGGCGCGCATCCGGGTTCGATCGCGGTCGCCGACATCGACGGCGATGGACGTCCGGACCTCCTCACGGCCAATCGCCAGAACAACAACGTCTCGGTGCTGCGCAACGTGGCGGCGGCTGCCGACACGATCTTCGCCGACGGCTTCGACTGAACGGAGCACGACGCGCGCCTGACTGCGCGGCGAACGGCGATTCGTCGTTCCGCCGCGGGGTCAGGTGGCGGTCAATCCACGGCCGCTACAACGAGGGTGACTCCAACGCCATCGCATCGCGCGAAAGCTGCGGAAGCCCGTCTGCCGGTGCGGCGGTCGCGGCACGACAGGCGTCGGGGCGGTCCGTGCAGCGTGCGTGGACCACAAGCGGAGAACCGCCATGGTCGCCCGAATCCCGTATGCCGCCGCAGGACTTCTCGCCGCCGCGCTGGCCGGTCCGCCCGCGTCGGCGGCTTCGCGTGCCGAGGCGATCACGGCCTTCGACACCGTCAGGGACGTGCTGCAGCATCCGCGTTGCCAGAACTGCCACATTCCCGGTGACGCGCCGCTGCAGTTCGACGAAGGGCGCGTCCACGCGCAGCTGGTCAAGCGTGGCGACGAAGGCAAGGGCGCACCTGGCCTGCCGTGCTCGACCTGCCATGGCGAGAAGAATCTTCCCGCGAGCTACGGCGACCACGTGCCGCCCGGCGCACCGAACTGGCACCTGCCGCCGCCCGATCACAAGATGGTCTTCATCGGCCTCGACGCGCCCGCCCTGTGCAAGGGCCTCAAGGATCCGAAGAAGAACGGCGGCAAGGATCTCGAGGCGCTGCTCGAGCACGTGCGTTCCGACGGCCTCGTGCTGTGGGGCTGGAACCCGGGCCAGGGGCGCGAACCGGTGCCGGTGCCGCACGCGCGTTTCGTCGCGGCATTCAAGCAGTGGACCGATGCGGGAGCGCCTTGTCCGGGCTGAGGCACGCCGCGTCGGAACCCGGCATCGATCGCAAGAAGAAGGGGCGCCGAGGCGCCCCTTCTTTCGTTCACTCGGGATCCCGCGCGTGGATCACGGGGCCGGATCGAACCCGTTGGCGAAGATCGCGTCGGTGAGCGTCGCGCAACTCGTCACGTTGATGTCGTCGACGTACCAGCCTTCCTTGGCCTGCGACGAATCGGTGCCGAGGCGGAAGCGCAGGTTGACGGTCTGGCCCGCGTACGCGCCGAGATCGACCAGTACGGGGCCGGTCGTGTACGGACGCGCCGGATCGTCGCACCATGCCGGCATGCCACCGAGCGGATTCGCAAAGCTCGTGCTGACCGCGCCGCGGTAGGCGCCGCCGCCGATGATGCTGGCCGCGGGAACCTGCGTGAACGACGTGCCGCCGTTGGTCGAGACCTCGAGGATGCCCGCGTCGTAGCAGCCCGTCGCGCCGTTCTGCTCGATCTGGCGCCAGTTCTGGAAGCTCAGCGTCAGCGGCTGCTGGCCCGTCGGCAACGTGATCGCCGGCGAGATCAGGCGCTGGTCGCTCACGGTCGCGATGTCGGAGGCGAACCACGCATGCGTGCCCGAGTTCGGGCGTGCGGTGCTGCGCGTCCATGTGCTCGCGCCGGTGCTGCCCGTCGTCGTCCAGCCGTTGACGCCACCGTCGACGTTGTCGGCGAACACGCTGAGCTGGGTCTGGCCGTCACTGCACTGGCCCGGTGCCGCGACCGTCTTGAACGAGAACACGGCCGAATTCGCCGCGTCGCCGCAGTAGTTGGTCGCACGCACGCGCCAGTAGTGCGTCGTGTTGCCGGTGAGCGGCGTGGTGACCGTGTAGCTCGTGCCGGTGACGACCTGGTCGACGACGACGGTCGTGAAGCCGGCGTCGGTCGCGATCTCGAGGCGGTAGCTGTTGGCGGCACCGCCCGTGCCTGCGGCCCACGTCAGCGTCGGCGTGAAGCTGACGCCGACGTCGCCGTTGCCGGGGGCCGACGGTGCGGCGACGCCCGGAGCCGTGCTGCTGAGGCCGAACGGGATCGTGACCGGGAACGTGTCGCCGCCGGCCGTGCCGGTGACGACGACATTGGTATTGCCGGGCGTGGCCGAGGCGAGTCCCGAAACCGTCAGCGTCGCGGTACCCGGCGGCGTCAGCGGATTCGGCGCCACGGAGGCCGTGCTGCCGGCCGGTGCACCGGTGACGGCGAGCGCGATCGGCGTCGTGAAGCCGGCGTCGGCCGTCGCGGCGATCGACACCGTCGTGCTGCCCGCGGTCGCGCAGACGCCGACCGAGGCCGGCGTTGCCGCGAGGCGGAATGCCGAGGCGCCGATGCCGTCGATGAAATCGGGCGCACCGCCGACCGGATCGAGGTAGTCCTTGAGGCGCGTGGTCGGCGTGCCGAGGCCTTCCCAAGCGTGGGCGATCTTGCCGTACTCGTCGGACAGGCTGGAGCCCGTCGCGCCGCAGAACGAGGCGCCGCCGCTGAGCACGCCGACGAGGCGCTGGCTCGCGTTGTACAGCGGCGAGCCCGAGGAGCCGCCTTCGGTGACGCTCGGCGGCAGCGCGCCACCGGCCGGGAATGCCGGCAGGTTGGGCGGCGTCGGATCCCACATCACGCGCCAGTGCACGCCGTTCGAGGCGGCGATGCTGCCCGACACCATGTTCTGCTCGATGAAGGTGATGCGCTTCTCGTCGACGCCCGGGTGGTGGATGCTCGCGCACAGGCCCGTGGTCTGCGTGATGTCGCCCGGAGCCGAGCAGGTCGAGGCGACGTCACGGCGATCCCAGCCGGACCAGTACAGGTTGAACGCAGGATTCGCGGGCTGGTTGAGCTGGACGATCGTGTTGTCGGAGCACTGGGTGCCGTTGGTGCAGCCGCCGCCCGTGAACGGATTGATCGTCGCGGCGAGGAACGTCGCACCGGTGTTGGTGATGTTCGGGTCGCGCGTGACGACGACGCCGCTTGCCGCGGAACCGGGGCGACGACAGGTCGGCGACTCGTAGTTCCAGTAGACGACCATCGAGGGCGCGCTCGCGGTCGTCACGCCGCAGTGCGTGGCCGTCATGAACAGCATACGGCGGTCGTTGGCGGTGTTGTTCACGAGCGAACCCGTGCACGCGTCGACGCCGCTGCGCGAGTACGCGCCGACCGAGCGGCGCGGCAGGTTCCACGGATCGCCTGCGCTGAGGCAGGTCACGTCGGTGTTGCACGAACCCGAGCGCGTGCCGCCTTCGTTCTTGCAGGCCTTGCCTTCGCCATTTGTATCGAGCTCGGGCTGCGCATAGCCCTTCACGGCCGTGCCGAAGCCGCGGTAGCCCTGGTTGATCTTGGTCAGTTCGAGGACGACCTGGCCCTTGCGGGCCGTCGGCACCTCGAGCTCGATGACGACGTCGGCGCGATCGATGATCGGCGTCCACAGCTGCTCGGCGTCATTGTTGTGGAACGAGGTATACGGGCCTGCCGACACGCTGCGGTCGGCCGCGTAGATGAACAGGCGGGCCTCGTCGGGCAGGCGGAAGCGCGTGAAGCCGAAGTTGAACGACGCGGTCTCCTTGCCGGTGACGCGCAGGCGCCAGATGCTCGTCGCACCGCGCTCTTCCCAGGTGCCACCGGAGGACGGCGTGACCGCCACGTCGTTGGCGACGGCGAAGCGCGGCGGCTTGCCGGCGGCTTCGTTGAAATGGTCTTCCTCGGCGAGCGTGGCGAGGTCGAGGGCCTCGTAGCTGCGCGTCGCGACCGCGTCGAGCGAGGCGGCCGCCTCGTTCCACGTCAACGGTCGAGGCTGATCGGCCGCGGATGCGGCCACACCGGTCAAGGCCAGCGCGAGTGCGCCGGCCAGCGTGAGAGCTCTCATGATCATCACACCCCAAGTCTGTGGTTGGATCGGAACCGCCCCTGTGCGGTCGACGCTACCACAGACTTCCGGGATGGACGGCGGTCACGTGTCGCGCTTTTCGCGCGACGCGCACCGTTCGCCGGCGTACGTGCCCGACAGGTCAACTGGGGAACTCCAGAAATAGACCCCGCTACCGACAACAGTACTTTCAACACCAGCTCGGCCTGCATCTGAACTTGCATCATCCAGCCCACGACCTGACTCCAATGCAGATCGAGCACCACCACCGCCAGGTACGCCCAACCTTCGTGAGTGCGGATGTAGGTGATGTCGGTCACCCGGTGCGTATTCGGCGCAGTCACGTCGAACTGCCGGCCAAGCAGATTGGGCGCCGCCAAGGAGAGCTGGCCGCTCCGGGCGATGTGGCCTGTGCCCATAGCTCACTTGGGCGCGCAAGCACTCTTTGTGCATCAGTCGGGCGACGCGGTACTTGCCGCAAGCCTCACCCAGATCGCTGTCGATCTTGCGATACCCGTACACCGTTCCACTTTCCAGCCACGAATGCTTGATCAGGCCCAGCAGGCGACGATCCTCGCGATCTCGCGCACTCGATGGCTGACGCTGCCATGCGTAGAAGCCGCTGCGCTCTACGCCGAGCACCCGGCGCACGCGAGTGGCGTGGAACTGTCCACAATACGATCGCATGAACGCGTACTTCGCCCTCATCCGTTGGCAAAGTACCCTGCGGCCATTCTTAGGATGTCGCGCTCCTCGATCACGCGCCGCAGCTCCGCTTGCAGGCGCCAATTCTCCACGGCTAGCGAGGCATCGGCCTGCCGTGTTTGCGGGACCTTGCGATGCTCACGCACCCACGCGTACATCGAATGGATGCTTGTGCCCCAGACGTGCAGCCACATCCCATGCCGAACGCCCTTGCTCGATCACCTGCTTGGCCGCCTCGGCCTTGAACTCATTCGGGTGTCGCTTGCCGCTCATACACGCCTTCGTCGTTGCCGTAATGTACGGCTTGGAGATGTCTACTCAACTCGGGGCGATTCAGTGAACAAACTGGCTGAGCTAAAGCCGCGGCGACGTGATCGCATCATGGATGCCGTGAAGGCTGCCGGATTGGATGTCTCCGAATGGGCAGGCTCGGCCATGGGGGCCGCTAACGGCAAGTACTGTTATGAATGGGCGTTTGCCGATGAGCGGCGGGACAACGTCGTCCTCTGCCTCTGGTTTGAAGACTGCGAGTTGGATTCGGATGGTGAGGTGGTGCAGCGGGGCAACATGCGCCCACTGATCTTGCGACTCGAGGGGCAGGGAACGCCGCGAGCCCGACGCGCACGACGATTTGATGAGCTCTTGCAAGACGCTTGGCGACTCGGCTCCAGAATTCGCGTTGCCTTGGTAGATCGAAGTGATGCCGCAAAACGTGGCGTCGCAGGTCAGGACGTCTCGCACGCTGCCTTCCGTCAGCTCGATCCGGTTGCATGGCGCGTAGCGAGCTACGACATGTTGAAGGGCGACTATCTGCTCAGGCGTGAGCGGGTTCAATCGGGGCCCGCGGCTGCAACGGACCTTGCCGACGTCGATCGTTTCGCTCACGAGGTTGGGGACATCCCGGATTCCGATTCGCCCAGCAACGACGCCGACGCGGGCACGGGTCAGATGGACTACGTATGCCGCATCGTCTACAGCGACAACGGCTGGGTTCGCCCGGCAGCTGCGTTCGAAGAAGCGGCAGATTCCTTCGCATCGACAAGAGGATTCGGCCACGAGGAGTGGCTGTTCCGTGACGAATGGACGATCGGCGGTTGGCGCTACGCATTCTTGCAGGGCGTCAATGACAGCTACGAGCGTCTCTGCAAGGAAGGAGCGCCCTTCAGCGTCACGCTGTTCACCATAGCCCCAGATGTGGGGCACCGGTATGTCGCGCGAATGTTTGGTGTGGAGGTGCTGTGTCCGGACGATGCGAAGCGGGCGGTCGAGGAGTTTCGCCGTCGGGGTTGGTTTGATGTGATGCGCGCAGAGATTGCGGCGGTTGGTGGTCGCCCCGAGGCCTTGGGTGACGATGTCCTCGCTGCGCACATCTTGAATCTTCGCTACCGGCCCGATCGGGTCGAGCGGCTTAAGGGCATGCCTGTGGCGATGCAGGATGATCCAGTGCGCCGCATTCGAAGGTATACGCTATGTAGATCCAAGAACGTCGGCCTGCAAGACCAGGCCGACGTCACTGAAGGTCATGAGCCGAAGACGGCTGCCTATTTCAGAAACGGAACCGAGCCATCATGGGTCACACCTGAGCATGGCGCCATGCAAGAACGGCTGCGGCAGGAGCTGCGTATGGAGTTTCCCGACGCAACGGTGCGCTGCGAAGTCGGCGGCGTCGATGTGCTGCTGGAAACGCATCAGGAGCGAGTGTTCTTTGAGGTTAAGTCGGAACTCTGCACGCGCCGCGTGATCCGGGAAGCGCTGGGCCAGGTTATGGAATACGCCTACTACCGCCCCCCTGGTGACGATCGGCATGTTCGCCTTGTCGTCGTGGGGCGCAGTGCGGCTTCCGATGACGACCTCAAGTACTTGGCTTTGTTGAAGCAAAAATTCGGGATTCCAGTCGAGTACCGGCGAGTCATTGTCGATTCCGATGACTAGTAGAAGTCATTCGAGCACATGACCTACGTCTGGTACGCCTCGTTGACCCCGTCCCCGGAGAACTTCTGTGCTCACCTTCCGCGCTGAGTCAGGTGGAGCTCCACTGAATCCCATTCCGGGAACCGATCAAGCGTGAGGCGTCCGCGTTCGCCGGAGAGATTCGTCGACCACTCCTGACAAGGGGGAAGAGGGCCGGGCCGGAACCCGAAGCGCTTGCGGAGGCATGAGAGGTCTTCGTGACCTTCAACCTCGGCTGCCAATCGGGAAGTTGGCGAAAAACTGCGCCGGGCAGGAGCGCCGGCGGGCGGTTGCGCCAGATGAAAGCTTCTTTCACGAACAATGAAGCCCCGCTGGGTGAAATTGCCTTGAAAATCAAGACCCCAGCGGGGCTTCTGAGGAGTCCTCAGCTATGGAGGACTCTGGGGGCTCAGATCGAGTAGTACATCTGGTACTCGAGCGGATGCGTCGAGGCGCGGAACTTCGTCACCTCCTGCATCTTGAGCTCGATGTAGCCGTCGATGAAATCGTCCGAGAACACGCCGCCCGCGGTCAGGAAGGCGCGGTCCGCGTCGAGTGCGGCGAGCGCCTGGTCCAGCGAATGGCAGACGGTGGGGATGTTCTTCTCCTCCTCGGGCGGCAGGTCGTAGAGGTCCTTGTCCGACGGTGCGCCCGGATCGATCTTGTTGAGGATGCCGTCGAGGCCGGCCATGAGCAGCGCCGCGAACGTGAGGTAGCCGCTGTTGACCGGATCGGGGAAGCGGATCTCGATGCGGCGTCCCTTCGGGCTGTGCACGAACGGGATGCGGCAGCTCGCCGAGCGGTTGCGTGCCGAGTAGGCCAGCATCACCGGTGCCTCGAAGCCCGGCACGAGGCGCTTGTAGCTGTTGGTCGTCGAATTCGCGAACGCGTTGATCGCGCGTGCATGCTTGAAGATGCCGCCGATGTACCACAGCGCGGTCTGCGACAGGCCGCCGTAGAGGTCGCCCGCGAACAGGTTGGTCCCGCCCTTCGAGAGCGACTGGTGCACGTGCATGCCGGAGCCGTTGTCGCCGACCAGCGGCTTGGGCATGAAGCTCACGGTCTTGCCGTACTGGTGCGCGACGTTGCGCACGACGTACTTCATCGTGATGAGTTCGTCGGCCTTCTTCACGAGCGTGTTGAAGCGCGTGCCGATCTCGCACTGGCCTGCCGTGGCGACTTCGTGGTGGTGCACCTCGACGACCTGGCCGAGCTGCTCGAGCACCTTGCACATCTCGCCGCGCAGGTCCTGGAACGAATCGACCGGCGGCACCGGGAAGTAGCCGCCCTTGATGCCCGGGCGATGGCCGCTGTTGCCGCCCTCGATGCGGTCGCGCGACGACCACGCGGCTTCCTCGGAATTGACCTCGAAGAACACCTTGCCCATGTCGTTCTGCCAGCGCACCGAATCGAACACGAAGAACTCGGGCTCGGGACCGAAGAACGCCGTGTCGGCGATGCCGGTCGACTTGAGGAACGCCTCGGCGCGGCGCGCGACCGAGCGCGGGTCGCGCGAGTAGGCCTGCATCGTGTGCGGCTCGAGCACGTCGCAGGTGATGACCAGCGTCGGGTCGGCCATGAACGGGTCGATGATCGCGGTCGACGGATCCGGCATGAGCACCATGTCGGATTCGTTGATGCCCTTCCAGCCCGCGATCGAGGAGCCATCGAACATCTTGCCGTCCTCGAAGAACGCGTCGTCGACCGAATGCGCGGGGAACGTCACGTGATGCTGCTTGCCGAGCATGTCGGTGAAGCGCAGGTCGACGAAGGTGATGTCGTTGTCCTTGATGAGCTGGAGCACGTTCGAAGCGGACATGGTGGATCCTCAGGAAGTAAAGACGCCGCGCACGACGGCGCCGGGCGCGGCGGGGGCGCGATTGTCGCACCGAAGGGTGGCGAAACCATGTCGCAGTGCATGAAGACAGCGCATCTGGCCTATGCTTGCGGCCTGTCCCGCCGGATACGCGTTCGTGCCCGACCTGATCAACGTCATCCTCCTCGGCATCATCGAGGGCCTCACCGAATTCCTGCCGATCTCGAGCACCGGCCACCTGCTGATCGCCCAGCACTGGCTCGGCGAGCGCTCCGACACCTTCACGATCGTGATCCAGGCCGGCGCGATCCTCGCCGTCACCCTGGTCTACTGGCGGCGCCTGTGGGAGCTGGCCACGAACTGGCGCGAGCCGCGCAACCGCGACTACCTCGCCAAGCTCGGCGTCGCGTTCGGCATCACCGCGGTGCTCGGCTTCGCGGTCACCCGGCTCGGCTTCGAGCTGCCCGACGCGGTGGTGCCTATCGCGGTCGCGCTGATCCTCGGCGGGTTCTGGATCCTCGCCGCCGAGCGCATCACGCGTTCGCGGCCGGCCAGCGACGTGATCACGTGGAAGGTCGCGATCCTCGTCGGCCTCGCGCAGATCGTCGCGGCGATCTTCCCGGGCACGTCGCGCTCCGCCGCGACGATCTTCACGGCCATGCTCGCGGGCGCCAACAACCGCCCGGCCGCGACCGAGTTCGCGTTCCTCGTCGGCATCCCGACCATGTACGCGGCCAGCGGCTACCAGATCCTCAAGCAGCTGCTCGGCGGCCACACGCAGGAGGACTGGGTCGGCCTCGGCGTCGCCTTCGTCGCCGCGACGATCACCGGCTTCATCGCCGTGCGCTGGCTGCTCGGCTACATCAAGGGCCACAGCTACACGCCGTTCGCGATCTACCGCATCGTGTTCGGCGTGATCCTGCTCGTGGCGGTGCCGTGGTGAGGGCGAGCCTGACCCTCGCCCTGGCGCTTGCCGGCACGTCGACGAGTGCCGTCGCCGCGCCGGAGGGTCTCGCCCCCGCCGGGCGCGAGGCCACCGTGACGTGGATGGTCGGGATGGCCAAGGCCTGGGCCGATCAGGCGTGCGGTGGCCGCTGGGTGGTGAGCGAGCTTTTCGCGGACGATTTCAGGGGTACCGCGCCGAAGGGCATCCGTTACGGAAAACCCTCGGGTGAACCTGCCCACGATCCAGCGACCTCGTGGTCGAAGGACTGCAGCCTCGACGAGGCCGACGTGCGCTTCTTCGGAGATGACGTCGCCGTCATGTACGGCGCGGAGTCTCGAACCGTCACGTTGCCGGACGGCCGCGACGAGCGGCGTTGCCTGGTGTGGACCGACACGTGGCTCGAGCGCAACGGGCGATGGCAGATCATCGCGGTGCAGGACAACCGGATCGACTGTCCGGTGAAGAAGTAGCGATCCGGGCAGGACCATCGCCGTCGGCCGCGGGTGGCATCCGTCGCGACGGCAGCGGCGCACTCACTGCGCGTGCGCGGGATCCACGAGCGGGTCGGCGAGTCGCGCCTCGGCGTTGAAGTCGGCGATCGCGACCACGAGCGACCTGCAAGCCTCGACTTCGGCCTCGCTGAGGTACGGGTTCCACGAGTCCATCAGGATCACGACGCGCGTGCGCTCGCTGTGGTTCCAGGCGTCGTGCAGGAACGTGTCGTCGAACGTGAAGCAGCGGCCCTGGACCCATTCGCGGTCCTCGCCGCCGACGCGCAGGGCGCCGTCGCCGGGCACGACCAGCGGGAAGTGGGTCACGACACGCGTGTTGGTCACGCCGCGATGCGGTCGGATGTGCGAGCCCGCGGTCAGCTTGGAGTACAGGCACTCGGGTGCGTGGCCGGCGAGGCGCACGATCGGCGCGGCATCGAGCGCGGCCGCCGTGACCGGACAGCGCTGGCAGTTGTCCTCGAAGCGCTCGCCATGGCGGTAGAAGAAGTAAGCGTCCCAGCGTGGTTCGCCGCGCGTGCCGGTCAGTGCGTCGGCGGTCGACTTGCCGGGCATGACCTTGAGGAACGACTGGAATGCCGTGGCATCGTCGATGACCGTGTCGAGCTCGGCACGGATCGCGTCGTAGCGGTCCTCGAACAGCGCGTACCACGGGAACAGCGACCGCTCGAACCACGCGGTCGTCGGCAGGTCCGGCACGTAAAGGAACGAAGGCTTCTGGCGCGGATCGGCATAGGCCGCAGGCAGATCGCCGAGATAGATCGCGAGCGCCTTCTCGACGCGTGCGAGTGCGTCACGGCCGTGACGTTCGCGCAGCGGTGCGATCGATGCGTCGAACAGGGCGGCGCGACCACCGTCGATCACCTCCATCGCATGGCGCACGGGGGCGAGCAGCGCGGGCGCCGTCGTCGCCTCACTCAGCCAGCGGCCCTGCCGTTGCGCCGTCGTGACCGCGCCGTAGTAAGCCGCGAGCGCGTCGCGATGGCGTCCGAGGGCCTCGAGCTGGAGACCGGCCTGCAGGCGTGCGATGAAGAAATCCGGATCGAGCCTGACCGCTTCGCGGAACGACGCGAGTGCCTCCTCGCCACGCCCGGCGGCACGTTGCGCGAGGCCGAGGTTGCGCTGTGCCGTCGCATCGAGCGGTTGCGCGTCGCGTGCCCGCGTGAGCCGGTCGAGCGCGTCGTCGACGCGTCCCGACGCGAGGGCGCGCAGGCCGAGGTGGGACAGCGCCTCGGCCTGCGCCGGCGCGGCATCGAGCACGCGCGCGTAGAGCAGGTCCGCCTCGCCGATGCGTCCCTGTTCGGCGCATCGGCGTGCCTCGGCGAGCGTGGCTTCGAGCGGCGCGCCGGCGTGCATCGCAGCGATCAGCCGGCGACGGCGGGATTCAGCGTGTAGGTGCCCACGTGTTCCGCTTCGGCGAGGACGTGGCCGTGCATGGCGTCGCGCAGCGCGGTCACGTCGAAGCCCTCGGCAAGCCCGAGCGAGGCTATGTCGAGGGCGTACACGCGGAAGTGGTAGTGGTGCAGGAGCTCGTCGTTCCACGGCGGGCACGGGCCGTCGTAGCCGCGGTACTCGCCGCCCATGTCGGCGTCGCCCGCGAACCAGCCCGTGTAGTCGTTGCGACCCTGCACGGATCCCGCCGGCCCCGGCGGAGACGTGCGGCCGCGCGCGACGACGCCGTCGGCGCAGCTGCCCTCGGCGATCGACGTGACCGATGCCGCGATGTCGGCGACGAGCCAGTGCACGAATTCGGTGCGCGGCAGCGACGCGGGAACCGTACGGCCTTGCTGGTTCACGTCGTCGCCGACGGTCGGCACGTCCGGATCGATGCAGGTCACGACGAACGAGCGCGTGCCCTCGGGCGCGTCGCGCCAGGCGAGGTGCGGGTTGCGGTTCGCCGAGAGCACGCAGGGTTCTCCGGCGTCGCCGCGGCGACCGAACGCGAACGTCGACGGGATCGGCTGGCCGTCCGCGAAGCTGTCACTGTGCAGGTGCATGCGCTGTTCCTCGTGTCGGCGTCAGACGAGCGGCGTCGCGGCCTGGCCGGTGACGCGCGCGAACGCGGCGGCCAGCGTGTCCGCGTAACGCTCGCAGTGGCCGTCGTCGAAGCGGGCCGGCAGCCCGCCGATGGCGTGGGTGACGCGCGCACTGCGCGCGCCGGGCGTCAGCGCGTCGACACCGACGAAGCGCGCGAGCTCCGCGCCGGCACCGGCGGGATCGGCGAGCACCTTCTCGGCATTCACGACGAGATGGGGCAGGCCGCCGTGCTCGACGACGAAGCGTGCGTGCTGGTGGGCGCGCTCGAGCCACTCGACGCTGCGGTCGATGTCGCCGAAAGCGGTCAGCGGCAGCCAGCCGAACGCCATCCAGTTGAGCAGCGCGTCGCGCGGGTCGTTGTCGACGACGATGACGCGCGTGCCCGGCAGGAAGCGGCGCGCGAACACGAGGAAGCGGGCATCCCAGCGCGGGATCCAGTCGACCAGCGGCTTGTCGAGGTCGACGCCGGCGGCGCGCAGCGGCGCGAGGTATTCCTCGCGCAGCGCCTCGATGCCGGCATCGTGCATTTCGCTGTGGGTATGGTCGAACGCGCGCACGTCGAAACCGTCGTTGCGCACGCCCGCGACGCGATCGCTGAGCACGCTCAGGCCGCCGTGGTCCTCGAGCAGCGCGGCGATGCGCTCGACGCCGCTGCCGGGGGTGCCGACGAGCAGGATCGGCGCGTGCTTCCACGGCGCACCCTCGGCATCGGCGAGGACGCGGTCGTAGTCGACCGGCAGCGTCTCGAGCGTCGGCAGCGCCATCGGCATGCCCTGCTGCGCCCCCGCGAAATGGCGCACCGCTTCTCCGTACTGGCCGAGTGCGTCGAACACGCGGCCCTGGTAGTGCAGGCCGCGGCGCGCCTGCGACTCGTTCACGGGCTTGCCCGAGAAACCGTCGAGCAGGGCCTGGGCCGCGGCCGCGTCGCCGTCGCGAAGGCTGGCGCGCACGAGGATGAACGCGGCATCGATGTCGTCGGGGCGCTTCTCGAGCGCCTCGGCGGCGAGCGCGCGCGCCGCGTCGAAGTCCCCGCCGAGCTCGCGCAACTGGGCCAGCTGGCTCGCCACGACCGGGTTGTCCGGATGGCGGTCGCGCAGGACCTGCCAGTCGGCGGCAGCGTCCTTTTCGCGACCCATGCCGGCCAGCAGTGCGGCGCGTTCGGTGCGCCAGCGTTCTTCCTGCACGGGCTGCGAGGCGATGCGTTCGTCGAGCAGCTGCAAGGCCTCGTCGCGGCGGCCGAGTCGGCCGAGGCACCACGTCAGGGCCTGCAGGCCGGCCTCGTGGTCGGGGCGTCGCTCGAGCGCGGCACGGTACTGCTCGACGGCCTCCTCGAGCTTGCCCTGTGCGCGGAACGCGTCGCCGAGGCCGAGCAGGCCCGCCAGTTCGAAGCCGCGCGCATGGAGCAGGGCACGCATGTGCGGTTCGGCTTCGGCGGCGCGGTTGGCATTGATGAGCAGCTGGCCGAGCGCGTTGCTCGCGTGCGGCATGCCGGGGCGCAGGCGCAGCGCGGTCTGGAACGACTGCTCGGCGAACGCGAGCATGCCGCGCTTGCTGAAGCCGCGGCCGAGCGAGAACGCGACGGCAGGATCGTTCGGGGCGAGATCGGCCGCGCGCGTGAGGTGCTTCATCGCGGTGTCGACGTCTTCGGCGTCGAGCGCGAGCATGCCGAGGCCGGTCAGGGCCTGCGGGTCCTCGGTCGCGCGCAGTGCGGTGCGGAAATGCTGCTCGGCGAGCTTCGGCTCGCTCGTCAGCAGGGCGAGGTGGCCGAGCGAGGAATGCGCGCCGGCGATGTTCGGATCGAGCGTGAGCACGCGCTCGTACGCCTCGCGGGCCTGGCGGTAGTCGCCCGACTCGGAATGGATGGCGCCGAGCATGAGCAGCAGGCCCGGCTGTTCCGGCGCGAGCTGGTGCGCGCGCGTGATCAGGCTCGCGCTCTCGACGAGATCGCCGCGGTCGCGGCGCACGATGCCGAGCAGGCGCAGCGCCTCACCGTCGAGCGGGTTGTCGGCGAGCAGGGCGCGATAGCCGGTCTCGGCCTCCTCGAGGCGCCCCTGGCGGTGCAGTTCCAGCGTTTCTTTCAGCATGTCCGTCATCGTGTGGAGGCGCGGGGCGGCCGCGCGGGAAACGCCCATTATGCCGCAGCCCGGCGTGCTAGGCTCTGGCCCCTTTTTCAGCGGCGCGGCCGGCAACACATGGGTGCGAATCAGGATCTCGCAACGCTGCTGCGCGCGCGCACCCCGCTGCTCGTGGTCGAATCGGTCGAGGAGAGTCGCGTCGTCGAGGCGTTCCGCCACGCGATCGGGCAGGTGCTGCGGCCGCTCTATACCTGGAGCATCACCGACGGTCTGCTGCGGCTGGACATGGACGACGACCAGCCGCGCGGCCTGCCCGATGCGAGCATGACCCTCGGCACGATCAAGCAGATGCCCGAGGCGGGCGTGTTCCTGCTGCTCGATTTCCAGCCCTACCTGCGCTACCCGATGGCGTTGCGCCTCATGCGCGAGATCGTGCAGCGCCAGGGCACCGCCGCGCATACGCTGGTGCTGGTCGGCGCGCGCTTCGAGATGCCCGAGGACCTCGCCGCCTACATGACGCGCTTCGAGCTGGCCCTGCCCGATGCGCAGGCGCTCGCGCAGATCGTGCGCGAGGAGGCGTTCCAGTACTCGCGCGAGCACGGCGGGCGGCGCGTCGAGGTCGATGCCGACGCGGCGCGCGCGATCGTGCGCAACCTCGCCGGCCTCACCGACGCCGACGCGCGCCGTATCGTGCGCAAGCTCATCTACGACGACGGCGCGCTGACCGCCGACGACGTGCCACGCCTGGCCGAGGCCAAGTTCCGCCTGCTCGACCGCGACAGCCTGCTGCATTTCGAGTACGAGACCGCGCGTTTCGCCGACGTGGCCGGCCTCGCGCGCCTCAAGCGCTGGGTGCAGCAGCGCGAGCCCGCGTTCCTCGGCAAGCGCATGCCGGTCAAGCTCGATCCGCCCAAGGGCATGCTGCTGCTCGGCGTGCAGGGCTGCGGCAAGAGCCTCGCCGCGAAGGCGGTCGCCGGCGGTTTCGGCGTGCCGCTGCTGCGCCTGGACATCGGTACGCTCTACAACAAGTACCACGGCGAGACCGAGCGCAACCTGCGTGCCGCGCTCAAGAGCGCCGAGCTGCTCGCGCCGTGCGTGCTGTGGCTCGACGAGATCGAGAAGGCGCTCGCCGCCGAGAGCAACGACGACGGCGTGTCGCGCCGCGTGCTCGGCTACCTGCTCACGTGGATGGCCGAGCGCAAGGCGCCGGTGTTCCTCGTCGCGACCGCGAACGACGTGCAGGCGCTGCCGCCCGAACTGCTGCGCAAGGGCCGCTTCGACGAGATCTTCTTCGTCGACCTGCCCGACGCGGCCACGCGCGAGGAGGTGCTCCGCATCCACCTCGTGCGTCGCGGCCTCGATGCCGACGCGTTCGACCGCGCCGCGCTCGCCGAGGTCTCCGAAGGCTTCTCGGGCGCCGAGCTCGAGCAGCTCGTGGTCGCCGCACTGTACGCCGCGGCCGCTGAGGGCAAACCGCTCGAGACGCGCCACCTCGACGAGGAGGCACGCGCCACGCGCCCGCTGTCGGTGATCATGGCCGATCGCGTCGAGGCGCTGCGTGCATGGGCGCGCGAGAGGACGGTGCCGGCGGATTGAGGGTACGGCCGTCTGCGGCCGGAAGGGGCCTGAGCGGATTCGAAGGAGCGAAGATGATCCGGAGTGCGTTGTTCATCGCCTTGTCGATCGCGGCCTCGTCATCGTGGGCATGCACGAGGACCGGGCCGCCGGACCATGCGATGCTTGCGGAGTACAGCGTGCTCGTCGTCGAGGTGACCGGTATCCACCTGACGGCCTACGAGTCCCGGCGGCTCGCCGAGCGTGGAGCGGCATCACGCGATGAGCCCTCCTCGATCTTCGGGCAGTACACCGGGATCGGAGGATTCACGCCGGAGTTCAAGGCCGATGTCCTCGTCGACCGGGTCGTGTCGGGGATGAGCGAACCGGCGAGGACATTGACGCTCTCCGACTGCGCGTTGCCCATCCCTGCGCTCAAGGAGAAGGGCATCGCCGTCGTGCCGCGCGAAGGCGTCGAGGCGAGGACGAAGGTCGTGTGGGCCAGTGAAGGGGAGCTCTATGCGTCGTGGGCACGCCGGCTCGGCGTGTCCGAAACGGGCTCCGGCGAGTGACGGGAAGTCCCGCCCGAGCGCGCGATCGGATCAGCCCATGTGCCGCTGCACGCGCTCGGCGATGTAGTCCTCGGTCCAGCTGCGCAGCGAGAAGTCGCGGATGAAGCCGCAGTGTCCGCCGCCGGGGGCGATGTCGAGTTCGACGTGCGCGGGCAGCACGAGCTCGCGGAAGTTCGCGACCGGGATGATCGGATCGTCGGTCGAGGTCAGTATGCTGGTCGGCACCGCGAGCGTCGACAGGCGGTCGCCGGCGATCGAGTAGCCGTCGAGGTAGTTCTCGAGCGTGCCGAAGTCGGTGTGCCGCTCGACCATGATGCGCGTGAGTTCGCGCATGTTCGTGCGCAGGTCGGCGGCGTCGAACAGGCGCTTGTCGGGGAACGCGCGCTGCTTGAGCGTGAGCGACTGGCGCCATTTGCGCATGAAGTAGCTGTGGTAGAACCACGGCGCGCCCTCGATCGCGACGAGGATGTCGCGCGGGCTGATCGCAGGGCAGACCGCCACGGCATGGCGCAGGGCGATACCGGCCGCCGGTGCGCGCAACGCGACGCGCAGCGCGAAGTTGCCGCCGAGCGAGAAGCCTGCGATGCCGAGCGGCAGATCGGGGAACAGGCGTGCGACCGCGCCGACCGCGCCGACGACCTCGTCGATGCGGCAGGAGTGGAACAGGTCCGGATTGAGGTGGTGCGTGTCGCCGTGGTCGCGGAAGTTGAGCCGGAACACGTCGAAGCCTTCGGCGAGCAGGCGCGAGCCCGTGTGCAGCAGGTAGCTCGAATGGACGCTGCCTTCCCAGCCGTGCAGCAGCACGACGAGGCCGCGCGGCTGTGCGAGTGCCTGCTGCGGCGTGTGGTAACCGAGCAGACGCACGCCGTCGCCGCAGTCGAGCACGTGTTCAACCGCACGGCGTTCGAGCGCGGCGCGACGACGTGCGAACAGGATCCGGCGGATGCCGCTCGAGGCGAGCACCGACTGCACATGCGGGTTGCGCAGCAGGCGCGGCGCGCGATAGTCGGCCGCGTTCACGCGTCGTCGGCCGCGGCCGTGGCGCTGCCGCGGCGCAGGTCGCCGTAGCCGAGCGCGCCGATGATGCGTGCGCGACTCTCCTCGGCCATGCGGCGGCGTGCATCCGGCGTGGATTCGACCGGTTCGAGGAAGTGCACCTCGGCGTCCATCGACGGCGCGCCGAGCAGGCGCAGGAAGTTCGCGGCGAAGCTCTCCTTCGCGCCGAACGGCACGTCGAGGTCCTGGCGTCCGTTGCGGCCGTAGAGCAGCGCGACCGGCTGCACGGGCACCTCGGCGTCGAGCGCGGCCTGGAAGATGCGCGCGTGGAACGTGCGGATCTGGTCGCCGCGGCCGGTGCCGCCCTCGGGAAAGATGCCGACCGGCTCGCCCGCACGCAGCTTGTCGACGACGCGTGCGCTGACCGCGGCCATCGAGTGAGTGCTGCCACGCTGGTGGTAGATCGTGCCGGCGCGCGTGGCCAGCCAGCCGACCAGCGGCCAGCGGGCGATCTCGCTCTTGGCGACGAAGCAGATCGCGCGCTGGCTGTGCATGAGCTCGATGTCGAGCCACGAGATGTGGTTGGCCACGTACATGACCGCGCCGGGCAGCGGCGTGCCGAAGCGGCGGATGCGGAAGCCGAACAGGCGCACGAGCGTGCCCGACCACCAGCTGATCATGAACTGGTCGAAGCGGCGCCGGCCGACCGGGATGCGCGCGAACCACGGATTCAGCGCGAGCACCGCGAGCGGCAGCGACAGCGCGATGTGCAGCGCGAGCAGCGGCCCGCGCACGAGGTAGCGCAGCGGCCGCATGAAGTCGCGCCGCGGCCTGGCGGACGGGAGGTCGGTGGAAGGCGTCATCGTCGCGAATGGTAACGGATGCGTCATGATCCTCGCTGATCGGAATGGAGCGTTTGCACGGTTCGGAAAGACCGCCAATCGCGTATTTTTGGTGCAGGCCGTCGATTCAGCCGCGACGCGCGACGATGGCCGGCCCGATCTCCTGCACCAAGGACTCCCGATGATGTTGCGCGACCGCCTCAAGCCGATCCTCACGACCTGGCTGACGGGCTTCCTCGCGGTGCTGCCGCTCGCGATCACGCTGATCCTGGTCGGCTGGGTGGTGACCATGCTCAACAGCGTGCTCGGTCCGAACAGCCTGTTCGGTCGCACGTTCTCGGCTTTCAGCCAGTACCTGCTCGGCAGCCAGCTGCTCGCGTGGCTGCTCGGCACGCTGCTCGTGATCGGCCTGATCTACCTGCTCGGTCTGGCCGTGCGCTCCCAGCTCAAGAAGCCGTTCGCGGGCGTGATCGACCACACGCTGCGGCGCATCCCGCTGGTGCGCAGCGTCTACGCGCTGGCCGAGCGTTTCGTCGCGGTGATCGGCGACCGCAAGGCCGCCGACATCGGCGCGATGAGCCCGGTCTGGTGTTTCTTCGGCGGCGAAGGGGTCGCCGTGCTCGGCTTGCTGCCGAACCCCGCGCCGATCGAGATCGACGGGCGCCGCTACCTGACCGTGCTCGTGCCGACCGCACCGGTGCCGGTCGGCGGCGGCCTGCTCTACGTGCCCGAGGCCTGGGTCAAGCCGGCCGGTTTCGGCATCGACGCGTTCACGAGCATGTACCTGTCGATGGGTATCACGCAGCCGCCGCTGCCGCCCGAGGCTGTGCAGGAGCCGCGCAGGGCCGACCTGACCGGCTGATCGCGCCGGTCAGCCGGCCAGCGAGGCGAGCGCGTCGTCGAGATCGTTGCAGTGCTGCTCCCACCAGCGCGCCTCGCCGACATGCGCGAAGGCGAGCGGGAACGCGGGATCGTGCCAGCGCGACGCGACCCATCCGGCCCAGTGCACCTGGCGCATGATGCGCAGCGGCTCGACGAGCGCGAGCTCGGCCGGATCGGGCTCGCGGAACTCGGCGTAGCCTTCGAGCAGCGCCTCGAGCGCGGCGCGCGACGGCGCGAGCATCCACAGGTCCTGTACGGCCGGGCCCATGCGGGCGTCGTCGAGGTCGACGAAGTGCGGTCCCGTGTCGGTCCACAGCACGTTGCCGAGGTGGCAGTCGCCGTGCAGGCGCAGCGAGCGTACGGGGCCGATCGCGTCGAGCCGGGCATCGAGCGCGTCGGCGAGATCGTCGACGAGGCCGGCGTAGCGATCCTCGACGTGCGTGGGCAGCAGGTGCGAGGCGAGCACCGCATCGCTCGCGTCGAGCACGAACGTGTCGACGTCGATCGCGCCGCGTGCCTCGAAGCGCGCGCGCGCGCCGATCGCGTGGATGCGCGCGATCAGGCGCCCCATCCAGGCGAGGTGGTCGGCCGATTCGAGCTCCGGCGCACGGCCGCCGCGGCGCGGGTAGAGCGTGTAGCGGAATCCTTCGTGCACGAGCAGCGTCGCGCCGTCGACCGCGATCGGTGCGACCACCGGCAGTTCGGCCGCGGCGAGTTCGGCCGCGAACGCGTGCTCCTCGGCGATCGCGGCGTCGCTCCAGCGCGCCGGCCGGTAGAACTTCGCGACCAGCGGCGCGCCGTCGTCGAGGCCGACCTGGTAGACACGGTTCTCGTAGCTGCCGAGCGCGAGCAGGCGTCCGTCCGGCACGAAGCCGGCTGCGGCGACCGCATCGAGGACGACGTCGGGCGAGAGGCGCGCGTACGGCGCGGTGTCGCCGTTCGGGGAATCGGGATCGGTCACGGCGGGGAGGCGCGGAAAAGCCGTCATGGTACGCGCCGGGCGTGATGGCCGGCGAATCGCGTGCTCAGCTGCGGCGCGGCACCACGGCCATGGTCAGGCGCGAGATGCAGACCAGCCGGCCGCCCTCGTCCTCGATGCGGATCTCCCACACCTGCGTGGTGCGGCCCAGGTGCAGCATGCGCGCGGTGCCGGTGACCTCGCCGGCGGTGACCGCTCGCACGTGGTTGGCGTTGATGTCGAGGCCGACGGCCATCTCGCTGCGCGTGTCGAGCGTGAGGTTCGCGGCGAGGCTGCCGAGCGATTCGGCGAGCGCGACCGAGGCGCCGCCGTGCAGCAGGCCGAACGGCTGGTGCGTGCGTGCATCGACCGGCATCGTGCCGCGCACGAAGTCGTCGCCGACCTCGGTCACGCGCATGCCGAGGTGCTCGACGAGCGTGTTCGCGTTCCAGGCATTGATGCGCTCGAGATCGATCGCCTGCTTCCAGATCGCCATGCCGCCCACCGTCGTGTCAGAAGGGCGGCGACTATAGCGCGGGCGTCGACAAATCCCGCCCGAGGCTTGATGCTGTCGTCCGCGACCCCACGATCGCCCCACATGGCCGTCCTCCACACCGTGACCTTGCAGGCTTCCGGCAAGCGCTTCGAGGCGCGGGCCGACGAGTCGATCCTGCAGGCCGCGCAACGCGCCGGCCTCGCGCTGCCGTACTCGTGCCGCGCCGGCGTCTGCGGCAGCTGCAAGGCCACGCTCGTCGAAGGCACGTGCACGTATCCGGACCAGCCGCCTGCGGCGCTCAACGCGGCCGAGCACGCACGCCGCCAGGTGCTGCTGTGCCAGGCGCATGCCGCCAGCGACATCGTCATCGCGGCGCGCGAGGTCGCCTCGGTCGCCGACATGCCGTGCCGCACGCTCACGGTGCGCCTGCGCGAGAAGCGCGTGCTCGCCGACGAGGTGGCCTGCCTCGTCTTCGATCCGATCGACGGAGCACCGCTGCGACGCCTGCCGGGGCAATACCTCGAAGTGCACCTCGAGGACGGCCGTCGGCGCGCGTTCTCGATCGCGAATGCGCCCGGCGCCGGAGACGGCATCGAGCTGCACGTGCGCCGCGTCGCCGGTGGCGGCTTCACGACCTGGATCGTCGACGAGATGCCGATCGGTGCCACGCTCGACATCGAGGCGCCGCTCGGCACCTTCGTGCCGCGCGAGGACAGCGAACGGCCGATCCTCATGGTCGCGGGTGGCACCGGGTTCGCACCGGTCAAGGCGCTCGCCGAGCACTTCCTGCGCCTCGGGTCGCGTCGCCCGATCATGCTGTACTGGGGTGTGCGTGCCGCCGCCGATCTCTATCTGCGCGCGCTGCCCGAGGGCTGGGCGCGCGACGCCGCGGCGTTCTCGTTCGTCCCCGTGGTGTCCGATGCCGAATTCGCCGACGGCTTGCGCGTCGGCCTGGTCCACGAATCCGTGCTCGAGGATCACCCCGACCTGTCCGGCGTCGACGTCTACATGAGCGGGCCGCCGGCGCTGATCGAGGCTGGCCGCCGCGGTTTCGTGCAGGCTGGCCTTCCCGAGGAGCGGCTGTTCTACGATGCGTTCGACTACGCCCCCGACATCATCGCCGCGGTGCTGCAGGCACGCGCCGGCATCCACGGCCACTGACCGCGCGGGAACCCGCTGCGACGGTGGCGTGTCACAGCGGCTCGTCCGCGGCGAGGAGAACCGCATGATCCGCCGATCCCGATGTGCCGCCGCCCTCCTGCTGCTGTTCGCGGCCACGGCGAGCCTGCCGGCCGCGGCCGCGCTGCGCTGCGGCAGCCGCCTCGTCGACGCCGGCGATGCCGACTTCCGCGTGCGCGACCGCTGCGGCGAACCGTTCTGGAACGAGACCTACCTCGCCACCGACGTGCTCGCGCAGGGCCGCGACGTGCAGCGCCTGCGCGAGGTGCGCTGGGACGTCTGGTACTACAACTTCGGTCCGCGCGCGCTCATGCAGAAGCTCGTGTTCGTCGACGGCACGCTGCGCTCGATCGAGTCGCTCGGCTACGGGGTCGGCGAGATCGGCGTGAACTGCGACGCGCGCATGGGTTACTCGGGCATGAGCGCGGGCGAGGTCGTCGCGCGCTGCGGCGAGCCGCAATGGCGACGCACCAGCAACGACACCGTCGTGCAGCGGCCGGGGCGCGGCCTCGAACGCTGGCGCGACGAGCGCCTCGAGACCTGGACCTACGATTTCGGTGACGGGCAGCTGCTGCGCACCCTGCATCTTCTCAACGGGCGCGTCACGCGCGTCGAGCACACCGCGCGCTGACGTCGCGTCATCCGCCGCGCGGCAGCCGCGGCACGCCGTGCGCGTCGCGCTCCTCGACCACGAGTGCACGCGTATCGACCGGCCCCGCGTGGCGCGAGGCCAGCGCCGTGGTCGCAGCGCCGCGCGCGGCACGCGCCGCATTGGCGTAGGCGACGATCGCCGCATCACGTTCACCTGCGCCGGCGTGGGCATCGCCGAGGGATTCCCAGGCGTCGGCGCGTCCGTCGATCGCGATCGCACGCTCGAGGTACTGGATCGCCTTGCCCCACAGGCCCTGCTCGACGCACAGGCGACCGAGCGTGGTGAGCAGGGCGGGACTGTTCGGGGCGACCGCGAGCCAGGCTTCGGCGTGGCGCAGGCGCGTCGCCGCTTCGGCCGGCCCGAGTTCGCCGTAGGCGCTCGCGAGCGTCTCGCTCCACTCGCGGCGCTGCGCGGTCTCGATCTCGTCCATCGCGGCGAGCACCTGGCCGAACCCGGCGGCGCGACGTGCGAACGCGGCGACGATCACGGACTGCTGGCGGCGTGCGCGGCTGGTCGCGTTCCAGGTCGTGTTGAGGCGCGCCTGAGACGGTGCGGCCTCGAGCGCGGCGACGAGCACGCGCGTCTCGATCGCGGCCATCGCGTCGGCGGCGAGCGACTGCGTGCGTGCGAGCTTCGGCAGCGCCTCGAGTGCGGCATCGGCCTCGCCCTGTGCGAGCGCGGCCTCGATGAAGGCGCGCCAGCCGACCGGCGGCAGCGTGCCGGCCTGGGCCGGCGCGCGCAGCAGCGCGAGGGCTTCGGCGGAGCGATCACGTTCGAGCAGGAACTTCGCGCGCTGGGCGAGCGCGGCCTGCGGCGCTTCGACGGCGGCCTCGTCGAGGATCTGCGCGGCACGCGCGTCCTCGCCGCGTGCATGGGCGGCGCGTGCCATCGCGAGCAGGGCCGGTCCGCGCAGGGCGGGCTGCTGCGCCGCCTTGCCGAGGTCACGCTCGGCCTGCGCGTAGCGGCCTTCGGCGAACGCGGCGAGACCGCCGGCGAGGCGCTCGCGACCGCGACGGCGCTGCGAGCGTCCCCAGGCGCGCATCGGCCAGCGCGCGAGGCGCCAGATCGCGCCGAACAGGCCCCAGGCGACGAGCAGCGCGATGATCGCGACGACCACGCTCGTCTCGAGCGACCAGCCGCGCATGCGCACGAGCACGTAGCCCGGATCGTCGGCGATCCACTGCCAGCCGAACGCGGTCGCGGCAGCGACGAGGAGCAGCAGCAGGCACCAGGTCCAGAACCTCATGGCGAAGCGTGCGCCACCGGCTCGCGCGACAGCGCGCGGGCGCTGCGCAGGTTGCGCAGCTCGCGCAGCGCGGTGCCGAGTTCGGGCAGCGCCGGGGCGAGCGGCGAAGCGAGCAGGCGGTCGAGCGAGGCACGCGCCTCGCGCACGCCTTCGGCGGCGGGATCGAACGCTTCGTCGAGGCCGCCACGCGCGCTTTCGAGCGCGCCCTTGAAGGCCGCTTCGTCGCGCGCGAACAGCGAGGCTTCGGCCGTGCGCAGGTCGAGTACGACGAGCGTGCGCGCGAGGCCGGTTTCGCGTGGTGCGATCACGGCACCTTCGCCGTCGTGGCGGATGCGTACGAACGGCGCGACGAGGCGGCCGAGGCGCGAGGTCGGCTGCAGCGCATCGGCGCCGGCCGCGAGCGGTCTCGCCGGCCACTGCGCAGCGGCCTCGCGCAGCGCGGCGAGTGCACCGAGCGTGGCCTGGGTCTGCAGGGGCTGGGCGGCCTCGAGGGCCTGGATTTCGGCGGCGATGGTCTGGCGCACCGAGGCGAACAGCGGATCCTCGGCGCCGGCTAGCGCACTGTCGGCGAGGCGGTAGGCGGCGATCGCGGCGGCCGGGTCACGGAACAAGGCCAGGCGCTCGCCGGCCAGCTGCAGCACGTACTCGGCCTCGTTGAGCGCGAGCACGTCGCGGCTGGTCAGGCGCTGCTGGGCCAGGTTGGCGACCGCGTCCTCGAGCGCGCGCGAGCGTTCGGTCACGCCGAGCAGTTCCTCGCGCAGGCTGCGGTTCATGGCTTCCGCATCGGACAGGCGACTGCGCAAGGCCTCGACTTCGCGACGCATCGCGCCGTCCTCGCGCGTCGCTTCGGCGATCGCGGCGGTCACGCGGTCTTCGCGCTCGCTCGCATCGGTGCGCTCGCGTTCGCGGTGCGTCTCCTGCAGCCACGCCCATGCCGCGACGCCCGCGGCGAGCACGAGGATCGCGAAAAGCGGAAGCCAGCTGCCGCGGCGGCGACGGGGCGTAGTGGCCGGCGTGGCGGTGTCGTCACGGACCGCCGGCGTGGGCAGCGTCGTCTCGGAGTCGTTGTCCATATCGGTATTTTAACGGAAACGGCGTGCTGCGACGCGGAAGCCGCGTGCGCTGCGGGTCACCCCGTTCAGCTTCGCAGGCGTGGTGCGGCGCGCGAGCACGCCGCCTCGACGAGGTCGGCCGGGCGCGCGGACGCGGCGATCGAGACATCCGCGAAGCCGGCATCGGCAGCCAGCGCCGCGAGGCGTGCACTGCTGACGACGAGCGGCTCGTCACGCCAGCGCGCGGCGAGGTCGGCCGGCAAGGCACGCCCGAGGTAATCGAGTGCCTCGCCGCTCGAGACCAGCGTGATCCAGGGGTGTGGCGCGGCGGCGAGTGCGTCGATCCGGCCCTTCGAGAGACGGGCCGGCGCACGCCGGTAGACGTGGATGCGCGACACCGACGCCCCGCGTTCGCGCAATGCGGGGGCGATCGCGTCGCGGCCGCCCGGTGCGTCGACGATCGCGATGCGCGCGCCGTCGACGGCGGCGAGCTCCGGAAGCGCGAGCAGGCCGTCGCCATCCTGGCGCATGGCGGGCGCGATCGCGGCCACGCCGTGGCGCGCAAGCACGCGCGCGGTGCCGCCGCCGACGGCGAACACGCGCATGGGCGCACGCCGCAGCGCGAAGCCGAGTGCGAACGCGTGGCGCACGGAAGCCGGACTCGTGAACACGACGATGTCGCCGGTGGCCGCCGTGCCGAGGGCGCTGCGCGCGGCGTCCCGGTCCTCCACCTCGTCCAGCACCAGACCGGGCAGGCGCACGACGTGCGCACCGGCGGCGCGTGCGCGGCGCACGAGCGGGCCGGCGTCCTGGCTCGGGCGCGTCACGATCACGCTGGTACCGGCTAGCACGGCGGCGGGGGAGGCAAGGCGGGGCATCGGGCGTTCCGCGGGAGTCGCCGCATCATACGCAGCGTCGGCACGCCGTCCGAAATTGCAAGCGTCACGCGGGCTGACTAGGATGGCGGGACGCCGTGCGCATGCGCGGTGCCGGAAGCCTGCATGTCCCCGAGCCGCCCGCGGTCCAGCCTGCACGTCCTCGTCGCGAGTGTCGCGACGTGGCTGCTCGTCTGCGTCGCGGTGGCCTCGGCGCACGGTGGCGGCTTCCCGGGTGGCCACCATGCCGACGACGCCCACCACGCGTGGCTGCACGCTCAGTCGCGTGTCGAGGCGCCGCCTGATGTTCCCGGCGAGCGCCTGCGCGAGGACGAGCCACGTCCGCACGGCAAGCGACTGCTCGTTCGGGCGGTCATGGCCAAGCTCGCCGTCCGCGCCGCGGTCGACCCGATCGCCCTGCTTCCCGGGCCCGCCGAGCGTCCGCTCGCCGAGGCGCCCGTCTTGCGCCACGCCGTACCCGAGCCGGGTGTCGTCGTGCGTGGCCTCCACGATCCGCACTCCCGACGCGCGCTGGGCCGCGCCCCGCCCGTCACGACGCGATCCGTCCCCACGCTGCACGCGTGAGGTCGCGTCCCGTCGCCCGCATCGGGCGACGCAGCGTCCCGACACCTGGACGATCCGCCACGCATCGGCGTGGTCCGTCCTCCCGTCATCGTCGCGATCCACGCGTGCCCCGCCACGCCGCGCATCCATGCGCGGCTCCCGGAGCCCGCCCCATGCTGCACGATGCCTTCATTCCCGCCACGCCGCGCTCGTCGATCGCCGAGCGCGAGACCGTTCGCCACACCGATCCCGCACCGCGCGCGTACGCGGTCGACGCCTTGCGCGCCCACGGCCTCATGGTGACCGAGCCACGCGTGCGCGTGCTCGCCGAGTTGCGCCGCCATGGCCGCTCGGCGGTGGCCCACACCGTGGACGACCTGTACGTCGCGCTCGAGTACGCGATCCATCCCGCCACGATCACGCGCGTCGTGCGCCAGCTCGAGTCGGCGGGCCTCGTCGAACGCGACGACGAGGCGCCCGGGCGCAATCAATACCGTGCCGTATGGCCTTGATTCCGCAAGGCTTGCTGCGCACACTCGCGCGCCCCGAGTGATCCGCGAGCCCTGCATGACGCACGAATCCGATCCGGTCGCGCCGCTTCGCGCGAGCCTGCGCGAGGCGCTGCAGCGTGAGCTGCTCGCCGACATCCCGCTGACGCGTGCGCTGCAGCTGCGCCTCGCCGCGTGGGATGGCCAGAGCCTCGCGATCAGTGCGCCGCTCGCGCCGAACATCAACGACAAGGGCTGCGCGTTCGGCGGCAGCCTCGCCAGCGTCATGACGCTGGCGGGCTGGGCGTTCGTGAAACTCTCCACGCAGCTGCGCCGCCTGGACTGCGACATCTACGTGCAGGACAGCACGATCCGCTACCTCGCGCCGGTGTGGGGCGACTTCACGGCGACCGCGCGGCCCGATCCCGACGAGCGCCTCGAGGACTTCCTCGCCGCACTCGCCGCACGCGGCAAGGCACGGCTCACCTTGCGCTGCGACGTGCCCGCCGCCGACGGCAGTGTCGCGACCACGCTGGTCGCGCGCTTCGTCGCGCTTGCCGCCGCGCATGCCCCGAAGCCGCGCGATGCGGCACAATGCGCCGACGCTCCAGCCTGAGGAAGGCGACGTGGACCTGATGCGGACGATGCGGCGCGGCGCGCTGCGCGTGGTGGTGATCGGCATGGCGCTGCTTGCCGTCGCCTGTGCGAGCACCAAATCCAAGGAGACGCTGCTCACCGAGACGCTGCGCCTCTACCACGCGACGATCCGCTGGCATTCGATCGAACAGGCCGAGACGTTCGTCGATCCCGCCTACCGTGCCACGCACCCGCTGACCGCGCTGGAGCTCGAGCGCTACCGCCAGGTGCGCTTCACGGGTTACAGCGAGGGCGGCACGGTGCCGGTCAGCGACACCGAGGTGCGCCAGGCCGTCGAGATCACGCTCGTCAACGTCAACACACAGGCCTCGCGCACGGTCATCGACCGCCAGACCTGGACGTACGACGCGACCGGCAAGCGCTGGATGCTCTCGAGCGGCCTGCCGGACATCACCCAGTCCAACTGAGGCGTTCCGCGGCGCGCCTTTGCAAGGCACGCCCACGCTCGTCGATAATCGGCGGCCTTTTCCCCGGCGCGGGTCCCCGTGCCGCCAGCGAGCGACCCCGCACCGTGTCCGATTTCCTCACGCGCCTGCCCGAATTCATCAGCAACCACCCGTTCCTGTCGTTCGGCTTCGCCGGCGTCGCCGTCGCGCTGGTCGCCAACGAGGTCGCGCACGCCACGCGCGGCTACAAGGGCATCACGCCGGCCGGGCTCACGCAGCTGGTCAACCGCGAGAACGCCCTCGTCGTCGACGTCTCGGGCATCCAGGATTACGAAAAGGGCCACATCCCTGGCGCGCGCCACGTCGCGATGAGCCAGTTCGATCCCGAGCACAAGGACCTCGCCAAGGCGAAGGACCTGCCGATCGTCGTCTACTGCCGCACGGGCCAGTCCTCGTCGGGCGCGGCCAAGCGCCTGCGCAAGGCCGGCTTCACGAAGGTCTACGCCCTCGAGGGCGGCCTGCGCACGTGGACCGAAGCCCAGCTGCCGCTCGCCAAGGGCCGCAGCGCGGGCTGACGCCACGCCGACACCGGCCCGCGGCGCCCGCCGCGTGCGCCACCTGCACGGGCGTGGGATACTCCGCGTCCTTTTTTCCCAAGCTTCACCGGAGCATCCGTACCATGGCAGAGAACACTCCCGCGAACGGCGCCGCCACGAATGGCGCGGCCGAAGCGATGGCCCAGCTCAACCTGCAGAAGATCTATGTCAAGGACGTCTCGTTCGAGGTGCCGAACGCACCGCAGGTGTTCCAGTCGCAGGGCCAGCCGAACGTCGAGCTCAACCTGAGCCAGCGCGTCGCGCAGCTCGGCGAGGGCGTGTTCGAGGTCGTCCTCAGCGTCACCGTGACCTGCAAGCTCGAGGAATCGACGGCCTACCTCGCCGAAGTCCACCAGGCCGGCATCTTCGGCGTGGCCGGCTTCGATCCGGCGTCGCAGGAGACCGTGCTCGCCACGTACTGCCCGAACGTGCTGTTCCCGTACGTGCGCCAGACCGTGTCGGACCTCGTCCAGGCCGGCGGCTTCCCGCCGCTGCTGCTGCAGCCGATCAACTTCGACGCGATCTACGCCGAGCAGGTCCGCCGCCGCAACGAAGCGCCGGCAGGCGCGGGCCAGACGCTCAATTCCTGAGTCGATGACGGCGCATCCCGCACCGGTCGCGGTCCTCGGCGCCGGTTCGTGGGGCACGGCGCTGGCCGTGCTCCTCGCGCGCAATGGCGTCCCCACCACGCTGTGGGGACGTTCGGCGCAGTCGGTGGTCGATATGGCCACCGCGCGCGCCAACACGCGCTACCTCCCCGACATGCCGTTCCCCGACGCACTGCAGGTCAGTGGTGCGCTGGAAACCTGCGTGCGCGACGCCGCGATGGTGCTGGTGTCGGTGCCGAGCCACGCGTTCCGCGAGCTGCTCGACACGATCGCACCATGGGCCGCGCCGGGTACCGGCATCGCCTGGGCGACCAAGGGCTTCGATCCGGGCTCGGGCCGGTTCCTGCACGAACTCGTGGCCGAGCGCCTTCCCGATCATCCGGCCGCGGTCGTGACCGGGCCATCGTTCGCGCGTGAAGTCGCCCAGGGCCTGCCCACGGCCGTCACCGTGCACTCGGCCGATGCCGACTTCGCGCAGCGCGTCGCGCTGATGCTGCACGCACCCGATTTCCGCGCCTATACGGGTACCGACCTGCTCGGTGCCGAGCTCGGCGGCGCGATGAAGAACGTGCTCGCGGTCGCCACGGGTGTCGCCGACGGCATGCAGCTCGGCCTCAACGCGCGCGCCGGTCTCATCACGCGCGGCATGAACGAGATGCTGCGCCTCGGCACGGTGCTCGGCGCGAAGCCCGAGACGCTGATGGGGCTCGCCGGCCTCGGCGACCTCGTGCTCACCTGCACGGGCGACCTCTCGCGCAACCGTCGCCTCGGCCTCGCTCTGGGCCGCGGCACGCCGCTGTCGCAGGCGGTCGCCGAGATCGGCCAGGTGGTCGAGAGCATCGTCACGGTCGACGAAGTGGTGCGGCTCGCCCAGCGCCACGGCATCGAGCTGCCGATCGCCGAACAGGTGCAGCGCGTGCTGCACCAGGAGATCACGCCCGTCGAGGGCCTGCAGACGCTCATGGCGCGCGAGCAGAAGCCCGAGTACCCCGAAGACGCCGCGTGATGCGTCGCGGGCGCTCAGAGCCCGCCTTCGAAACCGTGCTGCCGCCAGGCCTCGAACGCGACCACCGCGACCGCATTGGACAGGTTGAGGCTGCGGTTGCCGGGCCTCATCGGCAGGCGCAGGCGCCGGTCCGCGGGCAAGTCGTCGATCATGGCCTGCGGCAGGCCGCGCGTCTCGGGCCCGAACACGAA
The DNA here is from genome assembly GCF_051987395.1 of Dokdonella aquatica. Lineage (NCBI taxonomy): Bacteria > Pseudomonadati > Pseudomonadota > Gammaproteobacteria > Lysobacterales > Rhodanobacteraceae > Dokdonella > Dokdonella aquatica. The sequence continues at coordinate 1,882,187 of NZ_CP197094.1, forward strand.
CGCGTCGCGTTCTTCGTAGCGCACGTCGTCGTAGCGGCGCGTGCCGCGCGTGGACAGCGCGAACACGCGCGCCGGCGCGACCTCGGCGAGGAAGGCCTCGAACGTCGCGTGCACGCGCAGGGCCGTGAACTCGTGGTAATCGAGTCCCGCGCGCCGCAGTCTGGCGTCGTCGAGTTCGAATCCGAGCGGTTCGATCAGGTGCAGGCGCGCGCCCGTGTTCGCGCAGAGGCGGATCACGTTGCCCGTGTTGGGCGGGATCTCGGGTTGGTACAGGACGATGTCGAGCATCGCGCGATTGTGCGTCGCGCACGGCGCACGTCAACGCCTGCAGGCTCCGCCACCGTAAAGGCGACGGAGCCTGCGCGGATCAGACCAGTTTCGCGTCGAGCGTGATCTCGACCGCACGCAGCGCCTTCGACACCGGGCAGCCACCCTTGGTCTGCTCGGCGAGCGTCGCGAACGTGTCCTTGTCGATGCCGGGCACCTCGGCCTCGGTGACGAGATTGATGCGCGGGATCTCGTAGCCGCCGTCCTTCTGCTCGAGATGGACCTTGGCCACCGTGTGCACGCGCGTCGGCACGTGGCCGGCCTTGGCGAGCGCGAGCGACAGCGCCATCGAGAAGCACGAGGCGTGCGCCGCGCCGATCAGTTCCTCCGGATTGGTGCCGCCGGAGCCGTCGCCCATGCGCGACTTGAAGCCGTAGTCGGCCGCGAACGTGCCGCTCTCGACCGACACCTTGCCCGAGCCTTCCGGCACGCCACCACGCCATTCGGCCTCGCCCTTGCGGATCGTCATGTCGAACTCCTCATCGGTGTGGAAAAGGCCGCCGAGCCTACGCCGCGCGTGTGGCTGCGACGTGAACACGGCTGCCGCGGCGAGGCTCGACTACCAGGGCATCGGCCGGCCCGTGTGCGCGAACAGCGTGCCGATCGACGCCTCGTCGAAGCGCAGCGCGTCGATCACGCCGAGCATCGCGGCGACCGATTCGTCGACGCCGAGATCGGCGTGATCGCCGCCCATCGCGGTGCGCACCCAGCCCGGGCTCAGTGCCGCGACCGCGATGCCGCGCGGCGCAAGCGCGTGGCCGAGCTGACGCATCGCCATGTGCAGCGCGGCCTTGCTGATCGCGTAGCTCGGCGTGCCGAAGCGCGTCGTGCGTGCGATCGAACCGAGTCCCGAACCGACCGCGACGACCTTGCCGCCGTCGACGAGGCGCTCGGCGAGCGCCTGCGTGAGCAGCACCGGGCCGATCACGTTGGTCGTGAAGGTCGAGGCCAGCGTCGCGCCGTCGAGCGTGCCGAAGCGTTCGCCGTCGACCAGCACGCCGGCGTTGTTGACGAGCAGGTCGACGCGCACGTCGAGCACGGCGAGCTCGCGTGCGAGTTCGTCGATCGAGCGCGGCGCGTCGACGTCGAGTGGCAGGATGCGCAGGTGGCCCGGGTATTCGCCGGCCAGCTTCGTGAGCTCGAGCGCGCGGCCGGGGTGCCGGCAGGTCGCCACGACCCGACCGCCGCGTGCGAGCAGCTGCTGGACGAAACCGAGGCCGAGGCCGCGGTTGGCACCGCTCACGAGCGCATGGGACATCGCGGCCTCCGGCGAACTTCCGTGCGGGATCCGCAGTCTACGCCGCCCGCGTGAACCGCATCCGTTGCGGCTGCGCCGGGCACTCGCTAGCCTGTCCGATCCCCTTTCGTCACCCGAAGGACCCTGCATGCGCACCCGCATCGCCGCCGCCGTCATGGCCGGCCTCGGATTCGTCGGCGCCGCCAGCGCGGCGACCGACACGATCGACATCCCGTTCACGCGCGAGGTGCTGCCGAACGGCCTCACGCTGATCGTCCACGAGGACCACAAGGCGCCGGTCGTCGCGGTCAGCATCTGGTACCACGTCGGTTCCGCCGACGAGCCCAAGGGCAAGACCGGGTTCGCGCACCTGTTCGAGCACCTCATGTTCTCGGGCTCCGAGAACCACAAGGGCACGTACTTCAAGCCGTTCGAGAAGGTCGGCGCGACCGACCAGAACGGCACCACGTGGTTCGACCGCACGAACTACTTCCAGACCGTGCCGACCACCGCGCTCGACATGGCGCTGTGGATGGAATCCGACCGCATGGGCCACCTGCTCGGTGCGATCGGCCAGAACGAGCTCGACACCCAGCGTGGCGTCGTGCAGAACGAGAAGCGCCAGGGCGAGAACCGCCCGTACGGCCGCACCGACGAGAACCTGCTGCTCAACGCGTTCCCGGCCAACCATCCCTACCAGCACGACACGATCGGCTCGATGGCCGACCTCGAGGCTGCCTCGCTGGCCGACGTGAAGCAGTGGTTCCACGACTACTACGGCGCCGCCAACACGACGATCGTGCTGGCCGGCGACGTGACCCCGAAGGCCGCGCGCGAGAAGGTCGAGAAGTTCTTCGGCGACATTCCGGCCGGCCCGCCGGTACCGCGCCAGCAGCCGTGGGTGGCCGCGCGCACGACGTCCACGCGTGGCACCCAGGCCGACCATGTCGCGCAGGTGCGCATCTACCGCGAGTGGAACGTGGCCGAGCTCGGCCACGCCGACGAGCCGCTGCTCGAACTCGCCGCCGACGCGCTCGGTGGCGGCAAGACCTCGCGCCTGTACCAGCGTCTCGTCTACAAGGACAAGCTCGTCGACGACATCTCGGTCGGCGTGCAGCCGTTCTCGCTGGCCAGCCAGTTCGTGCTGAGCGCCGACGTGCGCAACGGCGTCGATCCGGCGAAGGTCGAGGCCGCGATCGCCGAGGAGTGGAAGACCTTCCTCGCCGAGGGCCCGACCGCCGACGAGCTCGAGCGCTCGAAGATGGCCAGCCGTGCCGGCTTCATCCGTGGCCTCGAGAAGGTCGGCGGTTTCGGCGGCAAGGCCACCGTGCTCGCCGAGTCGCAGGTTTATCGCGGCGATCCGGCCGCGTACCGCGTCGACCTGGAGCGCATCCAGGCGGCGACGTCCGAGAGCGTCAAGGCCGCCGCGAACCGCTGGATCGCACGCGGCGACTACACGCTGACCGTCGTGCCGGCCAAGCCCGGCGAGGCGATCGGGCAGGAGGTCGTGAAGGGCCTGCCCGAGGCCGAGGGCAAGCCCGCGCCGAAGCTGCCGTCGAAGCGCGACTACACGGTGACGAAGAGCACCCTGGACCGCAGCACCGGCGTGCCCGAAGTGACCACGTTCCCCGAACTCGGTTTCCCGGCGATCCAGCGCGGCAAGCTGTCCAACGGCATCGAGATCGTGCTCGCCGAGCGTCGCACGATCCCGGTCGTGCAGATGCAGCTGCAGTTCGACGGCGGCTACGCGGCCGACCAGGGCCGCCTGCTCGGCACCTCGTCGTTCGCGATGGCGATGCTCGACGAAGGCACGCGCGAGCTCGATTCGGTCGAGATCGCCAAGCGCAGCGAGCGCCTCGGCGCGCGCATTGCCGCGGGCTCGGGCCTCGACAGTTCCACGGTGCGCCTCGACGCGCTCGCCTCGCAGCTCGAGCCCTCGCTCGCACTGCTCGGCGAGATCGTGCGCCACCCCGCGTTCCGTGATGCCGACATCACGCGCGTGCGCGACCAGTGGCTCGCCGACATCGCGCAGGAGAAGACCGACGCCGGCTCGCTCGCGCTGCGCGCGCTGCCGCCGCTGCTCTACGGCGAGGGCCATCCCTACGGCATCCCGTTCACGGGCAGCGGCGACGAGGCCTCGGTGCGCGCGCTCAAGGCCGACGACCTGCGCCGCTTCCACGCCGACGTGATCCGCCCCGACAACCTGCGCATCCTCGTCGCCGGCGACACCACGCTCGAGGCGATCCGCGCCCAGCTCGAGAAGGTGTTCGGCGACTGGAAGCCCGGCACGGGCGCACCGCCGAAGAAGGCCATCGCGACCGTCGAGGCGCAGAAGAAGCCGCGTGTGTTCCTCGTCGACCGTCCCGATTCGCCGCAGTCGCTGATCTTCGCGGGTGGCCTCGCGCCGTCTACGAAGGCGGCCAACCAGCTCGAGATCCAGACCATGAACGCCGCGTTCGGCGGCACGTTCACCTCGCGCCTCAACATGAACCTGCGCGAGGACAAGCGATGGGCCTACGGCGCGCGCAGCTCGCTGCCCGACGCGATCGGGCAGCGCCCGTTCATCGCCTCGGTCTCGGTGCAGACCGACAAGACCGCCGAATCGGTGACCGAGGTGCTCAAGGAGGCGCGCGAGGCGATCGGCGACAAGCCGATCACGGCGGCCGAGATCACCAAGATCAAGGAGCAGCGCGTGCGTGCGCTGCCGGGCAGCTTCGAGACCACCGCGTCGGTGCTGTCGGTGCTCGCCGGCAACAGCCTGTACGGCCGTCCGGACGACTACGTGACGACGCTCAAGGCGCGCATCGAAGGCCAGAAGACCGACGCCGTCGAAAGCGCCGCGCGCGAGGTGATCCGCCCCGAGGCGTTCACCTGGGTGATCGTCGGCGACCTCAAGCAGATCGAGGCGCCGGTGCGCGCGCTGAAGCTCGGCGAGGTCAAGGTGCTCGACGCGGACGGCAAGGTCGTCCGCTGAGCCCGGCCGCGCGGCGCCCGCTCCGGGCGCCGCGCGTTCACGCAGGTCGCGCTAGCATGCGCGCGTCGCCCACCTCCCTCCGGATCGAACCGCCCATGAAGCGCCTGCTCCCGTTCCTCGTCGTCCTGCCGCTCGCCGCCTGCAGCTGGGGCATCAAGATGGAATCCGGCGGCAAGGCGATGCGCGTCGCCTGGAACGACGACGTCTCGGCCTGCCGCGACCTCGGCAAGGTGACGGTGTCGGTACTCAACCGCGTCGGCCCGGTCGACCGCAGCAAGATCAAGGTCAACGACGAGCTCGAAATCATGGCGCGCAACGAGGCCTCGACGATGCAGGGCGCCGACACGATCAAGCCGCTCGGCGAGGTGCGCGACGGTCAGCAGTCGTGGGGCGTGTACTCGTGCGGCGGCGCGCTGTCGCGCAACGCACCGCCGCGTCAGGCGCCGCGCGGCAAGGACGGCGTCGAGACGTTCCCGATCCGCGAGAACTGATCGCCGACCTCTTCCGGCGTCCGGATGCGTCGCCAGCCGTGCTTTTGCTTTTCCGTTCGGGAGAAGAGCCTGCCCCGTACCCGATACGGGGTGGCCCCAAGGGCCGGATGAGGAAGCGGTAGCGTGACGGCGCACGATCCGTGACGGGTGGCCATGACTGGGGTCAGGTTCATTTGCCCCCGAATGAGCGCGCAGTCCTCGAGATGGCGTGCCGGGCAAATGAACCTGACCCCAGGGGTTGATCCCCATCCGTCGCTCGCCGCGCTTCAGCGCCTCACGAGCTCCACGCGGCGGTTCTTCGCGCGTCCGTCCTCGTCGTCGTTCGAAGCCAGCGGTTCGTTCGCCCCCGCGCCGCGCGGCGAGAGGCGTGAGGCATCGATGCCGTAGTCGCGCACGAGCAGCGTGTTGACGCTGGTTGCGCGACGGCGTGACAGGTCGAGGTTGTAGTCGGCGCCGCCTTTCGCGTCGGTGTGGCCGACCACGGTGAGCTTCAGCGACGGATCCTCTCGCAGCAGCTTCGCGATCTCGTCGAGTGTCGGGCGCGAGTCTTCCCTGACGACATCCTTGTCGAAATCGAAGTGGATGCCATACAGGCTGATGCGGCCCGTGTCGGCGATGCTCCGGCGCATCGTGTCGGCGCCCACGAAGCCGATCTTGTCGCCTTCCATCGCCTCGGTCTCGATCACGCGGATGAAGGCGTGGTTGCCGCGGTTGTGCTCGGCGAGGGAGATGCTGACCCACGCGGTGCCTTCCGGGCGGGCGAGCTTCGCGAGCAGGTAGCGCGCGTTGGTGCCGAAGTAATTGCGGATGAAGTCGCCGTCCAGGCGCGGCAGCTCGGGATTCGCATCGAGCGCGAGCGCGAAGTCGTAAGGCGCCGTATTGACCGTGCGGCCCTCGCGCGCCTCGTAGCACGAGCCGTTGCCGGTGTTGCACGAGAACACGTCGGTGAAACCCTTGGCCTTGAGGCTCGCCTGGAAGTTGCGCAGCACCTCGAGCGAGGAGCGTCCTGCCGGCAGGCGGTAGTAGAGCAGCGTGATGCGGCCTTCGAGGCGCAGCCAGCCCGGCGCGCCGACGCCGCGGGCACCGGTGCCCGCGATCGGCCCGTTCATGACCTCGACCTCGTCGAACGCGGTGTCGGTACGCCCGACGAGATCGGAACCCTCGTAGCGGCCTACGAGGGGATGGTCGCCTGCCGGTGCGGCGAGTGCGGTGAACGCCGCGCAGGCGAGCGCGACGGCAGTGAGGATCCGGAACATCGATGGCATGGCACACCTCGCAGGGCCCTGCGGGCCGATGGCGCGACGTCGGGACGTCGTGCGATGGCGCGGCCGGCGGCGGAGTGCCGGGCATCGGCGGGCCATGCCGGGGATACGCGACGGGAAAGCCACATCGGACAGTCCCGCGTCTGCTCCGCATGCACGGCGATCCCGAGAGGCATCACGACGCGCGATGTCGATGTGTCCTTGTCGAAGCGTTCGCTCGCGTCCCCGGGACCTGCTCACGGCCGACATCGATCCCATCCGATCCGCGAAGCTCGGTCGTCGCATGTGCCGATGTGGTCCAGGGAAGCGGTTCACGCCGCACCCCTCACGGTGCCGACGGACGCTCTCCGAGCCGGTCGATCAGGGGCGCAAGGGATGCGAGGTAGGCGTCGCCGATCTTGCCGAGCGTGCCGATGATCGCCTTGGCGCGCGCCACGTCGGCGCGTGCGTCGTCACGGCGCCCCTGCGCGAGGCGCACGTTCGCGCGGGCGCGATAGCCCAGTGCCGTGAAGCCGTTCGCGTCGCCGAAGTGCGCATGGCCGATGCGCACGGCATCCTCGGCGAGCGGCTCGGCCTCGGCCACTCGACCTGCCGCCGCGTAGGCTTCGGCAAGGTTGATGCGTCCCAGGACCGCGGCGCGGCTCGATTCGCCACCGAACTCCAGCGCCATCGGATAGGCTTCCTCGAGGATTGTCGTGGCTTCCCTGAAGGCCTCGTCCAGCGGCTGCGTCCCGTCTTCGCGTGCTGCGTGCACGAGGGTGAGCGCGAGGTTGTTCTGTGCGACCGCGAGCTCGGGCGAGCGCCCGTAGAGTTCGCGCCGCAACGCGACGACACGGCGGAAGTCCTCGATGGCGCGCGCGTGCTGCTTGAGTGCCATGAGCGACACGGCGCGGTTGTTCAGTACGGCCAGGCCGGCCACCTGCTTGTCGGCGCCGACGCTCCTGAACACGGCCATCGCCTCGTCGGCCGCACGGACAGAATCCTCGAAGCGTGCCGCGTCGGCGAGCGCGAGCGTCAGCGCGTTGAGTGCGGCGCCGACCTCGCGATCGGCATCGCCGAACCGCTTTCGTTCGGCGACCGTCTTCTCGAGCGTCGCGATCGCCTTGTCGACATGGCCTTCCGCGCGCTCGAGCTGGGCTTGCGAGGTGCGGCTCTCGTTGAGGATGCGCTCGTAGCGCACCGGTTGCCTGAGCCACCATGCTTGTGCGGCATCGAGCAGTTCGCGTGCGCGCCGGGCGTTGCCGCGCGAGTACTCGAGCTGGGCGAGGTTGTAACGCGCGCGTGCGAGGGCGTCCGGATTGCGTTCGATGCCGGGCCACGCGAGCACGCGTTCGAGCAGCGGCGCACCGCCGTCGAGATCGCCGAGTTCCATGAAGAGGTCGGCGAGGCTCAGAGCGATCTCCTGTCCGGTCTCGGGCTGGTTCGCGAACTGCGTGAAGATGCGTTCGGCGCCGCGCTTGAGCACCTCGCGCGCGCTGAGGCTCGCGCCGCCGTGCTCGCCGGCGTCCCGGAACATCAGCAGCACGTACTCGCGCACCGCGTTGACGCGCGCGGTCTCGGCCACGGCGGCCTCGCGCTGCAGGCGTTCCAGATGCGCGCTGCGCAGCGCGATCACGCTCGTCGCGACGAGGCCGGCGGCGAGCGCGCCGGCGACCACGACCGCGACGCGGTTGCGCCGCACGAACTTGCCGAGCCGGTAGCCGAAGCGGTCGCCGGTCGCCTGCACGGGCTTGCCATCGAGCCAGCGCGAGAGGTCGGCCGCGAAGGCTTCGACGGTCGCATAGCGTCGCTCGGGTTCCTTGGCGAGTGCCTTGCCGAGAATGCGCGCGAGGTCGCCGCGCACGAGCGCGCGGTAGGCATGGGCGCCGGAGTCGCGCGCGTCGAGCCGCTCGGCGGTCACCGCATCGTCGCCGCCGCGTGCGATCGCGGTCGCAAGCGCCTCGGGTGGCGCGTCGCGCACGATGCGCTCCGCGTCGGCCATGTTGCGGCGGTCGATCGTGTAGGGCCCGACGCCTGCGACGAGCTCGTAGGCGATGACGCCGAGTGCGTAGATGTCGGCGGCGACGCCGGCTGCCGCGCCGGCAAACTGCTCGGGGGCGGCGTACTCCGGCGTCAGCGCGTAGCCGGAGCCGGCCATCGTCATCGTCGCGTGCGCATCGCCGTCGTCGCCGCCGACGATGCGCGCGATGCCGAAATCGAGCAGGCGCACGGTGCCGCGTGCGTCGACGAGCACGTTGCCGGGCTTGAGGTCGCGGTGCACGACGAGTTGCGAATGCGCGTACTGCACGGCCGTGCAGACGTCGAGGATCAGGCGCACGCGTGCCTTCACGCCGAGCCGGCGCGCGTCGCACCAGCGCAGGATCGACTCGCCGTCGACGAACTCGAGCGCGAACCACGGGCGCCCGTCCGGCGCGACGCCGCCGTCGATGAAGCGTGCGAGGTTCGGATGCGACAGCCGGGCGAGGATGCGCCGCTCGCGCAGGAAGCGCGCCTGCACGTCGTCGACGTCGAAGCCGCGCCGGATCAGCTTGATCGCGACGGTCTGCGCGACATCGTCGGCATCACGCTCGGCGCGGTAGACCACGCCCATGCCGCCGCGGCCGATGCGTTCGACGACGCGGTAAGGCCCGAGCCGCGTGCCCGGCAATGTATCGACGTCGGCCGGGGACGCGTTCGCGGTCGCATCCTCGAACGCTTCCGACTGCGCGAGCAGCGCGTGCACGCGCGCGGCGAGTGCCTCGTCGTTTCCGCAGCGCGCCGCGACGAACGCGGCGCGTGCCTCGGCATCAAGGTCGAGCGCCTCGCGGAACAGCCGCAGTGCATCGCCTTCGTGCGGGGTCATCGCCGGGGTGCTCCGCGGCGATGCGTGTTCACGCGTCGAGCCGGCTCTTGAGCCAGGTGCGCGCACCGACCCAGTCGCGGTGCGCGGTGCGCTCGGTGACGCCGAGGATCGCCGCCGTCTCGGCCACGCCGAGGCCGACGAAATAGCGCAGCTCGACCACGCGCGCCATGCGTTCGTCGAAGGCTTCGAGTTCGTTGAGCGCATCGTCGAGCGCGGCGAGGTCGGTGCCGTCGGGGATCGGCAGCTCGAGCGCGGCGGTGAAATCGTCGCGCAGCCAGCCGCCGCCGCGCTTCTCGGCCATCGCCGCGCGCGCGCGGCTCACGAGCGTCTGGCGCATCATGCGCGCCGCCGCATTGAGCAGATGCGCGGTGTTGGCGAAGTCCGCAGCCGGTCGGTCGAGCAGGCGCAGCAACACGTCGTGCACGAGCGCGGTCGTCTGCAGCGTGGCGTGGCCGTCGTAGGCGCGCAGGTGCGCCGCAGCGATGCGGCGCAGGTCGGCGTAGACCAGCGGCAGCAGCGCATCGAGGGCGCCACGGTCGCCGTCGCGCCATTGCGCGAGCAGTCGGGTGACGCGGTCGTCGGTCGGTTCCATCGAGCCCGGACGGTACCGCCAACGTGGCCTCGCTGCCAGCGTTCACGCGGCATGGCGGGAGGAGCGCGAGGTGGCGATGGGGGCTCATGCAGGTCGTCTGGCGTTGCGGTGACGGCACGCGTACTGCGCCATCTCAGGGGGATACGCCAAATGCAGGGCGTGTCGGACAGCCGGCGTGACGGCGCGATTTGCTAGAGTGCGCGCCTTGTGGTGTGGAGGTCGGCGGCATGTGGCGAGGGCTCGGACGAGCGGCAGGGCAGGCGTCCGCGGGGCGCGGTTCCGAGCGCGCGGCGATGGCCGTGTGCGCGCTGCTCGTGCTGCTCGCGATCTGGCTGCTCGCGCGCGTGTTCTGGCTGCTCGTGCCGCGTGACGACGGCAGCGCCGATGCACCGTTGCGCAGCGCCGTCTCGGTGCCGTCGCAGAGCGTCGCGCTGTCGCGCTGGCATCTGTTCGGTGCCGCGCCGGCGCGCCTCGTCTCGAATGCGAACGCCCCGGCCACGTCGCTGGCGTGGAGCCTGCGCGGCACGCTCGCCGACGGCGACCCGAAGACCGGCATGGCCGTGATCGCCGACGACAAGGGCGTCGAGCGTGCCTGGCGTGCCGGCGACGAGATCACCACCGGCGTGCGCCTCGAGGAAGTCCACGCCGATCGCGTCGTGCTGCTGCACGAAGGCGTCCAGGAAGTGCTCGCGCTGCGTCGTGACGAGCCTCCGCCCGACCGCGTCACGCCGATCCCGCCCGCACAGCGCGGCGGACCGCGCAACACCGCGCCGGCGGCCTCGACCACGCCGCCCGTGCAGGGGTTCGCGCCGCCGAACATGGCGCACGGCTCGCTCAACTGGGAGCAGACGATGGCCCAGGTGCGTGGCGACGCCGCCGACATCGCCAAGCGCGTGCAGGTCACGCCGGTCATGGCCGACGGACGCCTCGCCGGCGTGCGCCTGTCTGCAACCGGCGACGCCGCGATGCTCGCCCAGTTCGGCCTGCGTCCGAGCGACATCGTCACCGCCGTCAACGGCTTGCCGGTCGATTCGGTGTCGCGCGGCCAGCAGATCCTCGAAAGCCTCGGCAACGCCGACAGCGTGCGCGTCACGGTCACGCGCGACGGCCTGCCGACCGAGCTCACCGTCAAGCTGCGCTGAGCACGCCGCGCTGCGGCGGCGCGCAACTTTTCCACGACGTGCTTTGCTACCCTTGCGCGGTTCCGTGCCGGGGCTCGCCGACGCTGCCCGGGTTGCCGCCTTCCAATCCCGGGCCTTGCCGATGCTGCGTGTCGTCCTCTGTTCCGCCGTCGCCCTCGCCCTCGCGGCACCCGTCGCGTTCGCGCAGCCGGCACCGCCGCCGCCGACCGCCGCGTCGGCCGACGGCCGCCACACGCTCAACCTCAAGGATGCCGACATCCAGGCGCTGATCGCGACGGTGTCGGAGATCACCGGCAAGAACTTCATCCTCGGCCCGAACGTGACCGGCAAGGTCACGGTGATCTCGGCCAAGCCGATGCAGCCCGACGAGATCTACGACGTGTTCCTGTCGGTGCTGCGCGTGCACGGCTACGCGGCGATCCCGCAGGGCAGCATGATCAAGATCGTGCCCGAGGCGATGGCCCAGCAGGACGGTTCGGCCGCGCTCAACGGCAGCCCGTCGGCGCACACGCCCGACGAGCTCATCACGCAGGTCGTGCCGGCGCGCCACGTGTCGGCCAACGACCTTATCCAGATCCTGCGCCCGCTGATGCCGCAGGGCGCGCAGCTCGTCGCGCACCCGTCGTCGAACTCGCTCGTGATCTCCGACCGCGCCGGCAACGTGCAGCGCCTCGTCGCGATCATCCAGCGCATCGACACCGCGGCCGACGCCGAGGTCGAGGTGATCCCGCTCTCGCACGCGAGTGCCTCGGAGCTCGCACGCACGCTCGGCGTGCTCGCCGACGACAAGGTCGCGCAGGCCAACGGCCAGGCGCCGCGCGTGTTCGCCGACGCACGCACGAACTCGCTGATCCTGTCGGGCGCGAAGAATGCACGCCTCAAGCTGCGCGCGATCATCGCCCATCTCGACACGCCACTCGAGAGCGGTGGCGACACCCAGGTGATCTACCTCAGCTACGCGACCGCGAAGGACCTCGTGCCGATCCTGCAGGGCATCGCCGCGACGCTGACCGGCATCGCGCCGCCGACCGCGGTCAAGGCCGGCGAGACGGCCGGCGCAGGCGGTGCTTCGCCGGCGACGATCCAGGCCCACGACCAGACGAACGCGCTCGTGATCAGCGCGCCGCCCGCGGTGTTCCGCTCGCTCGCCTCGATCGTGCGCCAGCTCGACGTGCGCCGCCACCAGGTGCTCATCGAGGCGATCATCGCCGAGGTCGCCGACACCACGGCGAGCGAGCTCGGCGTGCAGTGGTTCACCGCGCCGCAGCGCGCCGACGGCTCGCTCGGCCAGGGCATGATCGGCGGCACGAATTTCCCCGGGCCGAACGGCAACTCGAGCCTGATCGGCCTCGCCGGTGACGCGACCGGCCTCGCCGGCCTCGGCGGCCTGTCGCTCGGCTACGTCGACGGCACGGTCAAGATCCCGGGCACCGACAAGGAGATCCTCAACCTCGGTGCGCTCGTGCGTGCGCTGCGTGGCGACGGCAAGACCAACATCCTGTCGACGCCGTCGATCCTCACGCTCGACAACGAGGAAGCCGAGATCAAGGTCGCGCAGGAGGTGCCGTTCCTGACCGGCTCGTACACCAATACGGCGAGCACGGGCCAGAACGGCGCGGTGACCAATCCGTTCCAGACCATCGAGCGCAAGGACGTCGGCCTCGTGCTCAAGGTCACGCCGCAGATCAACCAGGGCGACTCGGTGCGCCTGCAGATCCATCAGGAAGTTTCCTCGCTCGCGCCGCAGGTCAGCGGCGCGGTCGACCTCATCACGAACAAGCGCGAGCTCTCGACCAGCGTGCTCATCGCCGACCGCTCGCTGCTCGTGCTCGGCGGTCTCATCGATTCGAACGTGTCCGACTCGAACTCGAAGGTGCCGGGCCTCGGCAGCATCCCGGTGATCGGCAACCTGTTCCGCTACCGCTCGAACAAGAACGAGAAGCGCGACCTCATGGTGTTCCTGCGCCCGCAGATCCTGCGTGACGCGGCGACCGAAGCGGCGGTATCGAGCGAGAAGTACAACTACATGCGCACCGAGCAGCTGCGCATGCGCGAGAACCCCGCGGCGCTGACGCCGCGTTCCGAGCGTCCGATGCTGCCCGAGGTGCACGATTTCCTGCGCAGCCCGCCGCTCAACACGCCGGCGACGCGCAGCGAACGCCGCGCCGACTGAGTACGGCGAGGCACACGAGCGTATGAACGAGGCCACGCGTCCGTCCCGTCCCGGCTTCGGCTTCGCGCGCCGTCACGGCGCGACGCTGACCGGCTGGCGCGAGGACGGCGCCGACATCGCCTGCCGCGACGGCGTGCGTCCCGAGGTGCTCGCCGAGCTGCGCCGCCACCTCGGCGTGCGCCTGCACCTGACCGCGCACGAGCCGGCCGCGTTCGAGCGTCTGCTGCGCGACCTCTACGAGCAGGGCGACGACGCGCGCACGATGGTCTCGGATTTCGACGAACGCCTCGACCTCAAGACGCTCGCCGAGGAACTGCCCGAGCCCGAGGACCTGCTCGAGAGCGAGGACGACGCACCGATCATCCGCCTGCTCAACGCGCTGCTGACCGAGGCGGTCAAGGAAGGCGCTTCGGACATCCACGTCGAGCCGTTCGAGAACCGCCTCGTCGTGCGCTTCCGCATCGACGGCGTGCTGCGCGAGGTGCTCGCGCCGCAGAAGGGCATCGCCAACGCGGTGGTCAGCCGCATCAAGGTCATGGCCAAGCTCGACATCGCCGAGAAGCGCCTGCCGCAGGACGGCCGTATCGGCCTGCGCATCGCCGGCCGCCCGGTCGACGTGCGCGTGTCGACGATCCCGGCCGGCCACGGCGAGCGCGTGGTGCTGCGCTTGCTCGACAAGCAGGCCGGTCGCCTCGACCTCGCCCAGCTCGGCATGGATCCGGACGCACGCACGCGCCTCGAATCGCTGATCGAGCGTCCGCACGGCATCCTGCTCGTGACCGGCCCGACCGGCTCGGGCAAGACCACCACGCTGTACGGCGCGCTGCTCAAGCTCAACGACTCGTCGCGCAACATCATGACGGTCGAGGATCCGATCGAGTACTACATCGACGGCATCGGCCAGACCCAGGTCAACAGCCGCGTCGACATGACGTTCGCGCGCGGCCTGCGCGCGATCCTGCGCCAGGATCCGGACGTCGTGATGGTCGGCGAGATCCGCGACCTCGAGACCGCCGAGATCGCCGTGCAGGCCTCGCTGACCGGCCACCTCGTGCTGTCGACGCTGCACACGAACTCGGCCGTCGGCGCGGTCACGCGCCTGCGCGACATGGGCGTCGAACCGTTCCTGCTGTCGTCGAGCCTGATCGGCGTGCTCGCGCAGCGCCTCGTGCGCGCGCTCGATCCCGCCACGCGCGAGGCCTACCCGGCCACGCCGACCGAACTCGCCGCGTTCGGCAAGCCCGCCGACACGGTCGCGACGCTGTACCGCCCGCGCGCCGACCTCGGCCGCCACGGCGGCTACAAGGGCCGCCTCGGCATCTACGAGCTCGTGCCGGTCGACGACGCGATGCGTCGCCTCGTCCACGAGAACGCCTCGGAAGCCGAACTCGAGCGGCACGCCCGCGCACGCTCGCCCGGCATCCTCGAGGACGGCTGGCGCAAATGCCTCGCCGGCCTCACCTCGACCGAGGAAGTGCTGCGCGTCACGCGCGAGGAGTAACGCCGGTTCGTGGCGGCCGTCGTCGACGGCTGTCGATCGTGGTGGACCCTTTGCACGCCGTTCCGGCCTCGTGAGCACGCCGCAGGGGTCATGCGTGCCGGCGCCGTGACATCGGCTGCCGGGTTCGATGGAATCCGTTGCGTGGGTTCCGACCTGCGATGGCGGGACCACGCTCGCGACGATGGTGAAGAACTCCGCGTAGATGACGCCTTGCCTACGCCCTGGCAGGCCCAGGCCTGAGTTCGCAGGGTGTGCCGTGCGACCCACCCACATCTGCGCCGATCCGCACGACACGTCGCCCCGGCGCAGGCCGGGGCCCAGTGCCATTGTTCGCTCGGTTCGGCGGTCGATCCCCCGGATCGTGGGCGCCTGTCGTGGTGCGGACATCGTGCCGTGCGTGCTGTACGCGTGGATGCAACCCACTCGTCATCCCGTCGGCTCTCAACAGCCGAATGACTGGTCAAGCCGGAATCCCCTTGGGCGTCGCACGATGCTCGGCGGCGGTGAGGGAGAGCGGTTCGACACCGTTCGATCGTGCCGCAACACGAACCTCTGCAAACAACCTGGCGCTTGAGGGGCTCCCGGCGTTCGCCGGGATGACGGTGGACGGGTTCGGCGGATATCGCGTGAAGCAAACCTGCTTCTTCACGACATCGTGTCCGAACGCCGGCGACGCCCGACATGAAGGCACCGGGCCCCGGCCTGCGCCGGGGCGACAGCGTTCCTTCTGCAGGGATGATGTCGTCGGTGATGACGTCACGTCGCATCGTGCAACCGACGCAGGCAATTCCTCGATCCCGGGTCAGCTTCGCGTCCTCGCGCCACGATGGACACATGAGCCCGACACCGTGCTGTGGCCGGCACGTCCAGCAGGCTCCACGCCCGGCTCCGTTGCCGATCCGATCTGGAGTGCGACCGCACGCCGCGGCACGCGCGCCGCATCTCATGACGTTTCGTCCCTTGTATTTGCTGCTATGCAGCAATACGGTTCCGACTGCGCTTCCGGATCACGCCCGCATGTCCTCATCCTCGTCTTCGTCCCGCATGCCGATCGCGCTGTGGGCGCTCGCGGCCGCGGCCTTCACGATCGGCACGAGCGAGTTCGTGATCATGGGGCTGCTGCCCGAGGTCGCGGGTAACCTCGGTGTCGACATCCCGACCGCGGGCCTGCTCGTGACCGGCTACGCGCTCGGTGTCGTGGTCGGCGCGCCGGTGCTCGCCATCGTCACCGCGAACTGGCCGCGCAAGGCGACGCTGCTCGCGCTCGCGTCGCTGTTCGTGGTCGGCAACCTGCTGTGCGCGATCGCGCCGACGTATCCGCTGCTGATGGCCGCGCGCGTGGTCACCGCGCTCGCGCACGGCACGTTCTTCGGTCTCGGTGCGGTGGTCGCGGCCGGCCTTGTCGCGCCGAACCGGCGTGCCCAGGCGATCGCGCTCATGTTCACCGGGCTCACGCTCGCCAACGTGCTCGGCGTGCCGCTGGGCCGCCTGCTCGGCCAGCACTACGGCTGGCGCACGAGCTTCGCGGCGATCGTCGTCGTCGCGATCATCGCGATGGTCGCGCTCGCGCGCTGGCTGCCGCGCGATCTCGCGATGCAGAAGGGCGGCATCGTGCGCGAGTTCAAGGTGCTCGGCGACCTGCGCGTGCTGCTCGCGCTCGCGACGAGCACGCTCGCGTCCGCGAGCCTGTTCTGCGTGTTCACCTACATCACGCCACTGCTCACCGACGTCAGCGGCTTCACGGCCGACGCGGTCGCGCCGATCCTGCTGCTGCTCGGTGTCGGCCTCACCCTCGGCAGCACGCTCGGCGGGCGCCTCGGCGACACGCGCCTCGTGCCGTCGCTGCTCGCGGTGTTCGGCCTGCTCGCGCTCGTGCTGGTCGGCGTGCAACTCGTGAGTGCGACGAAGCTGCCGATGATCGTCATGCTGTTCGCGTGGGCGACGCTCGCGTTCGCGCTGGTGCCGCTGCTGCAGACGCTGATCGTGCGCCACGCCGAAGCGGCGCCGAACCTCGCCTCGACGCTCAACCAGGGCGCATTCAACCTCGGCAACGCGGCCGGTGCATGGATCGGCGCGCAGATGCTCGCGCGCGGCGCGCCGCTGGCCGACCTGCCGTGGGCGAGCGTGGCGATCGCGCTCGCGGCACTCGCGCTGGCCGCATGGAGCGCGCGTCTCGGCGAGCGCACGCACGACGACGTGCCGTGCACGCAGGGCGGCCCGATCGCGTGATGCGGCCGGTGCGTCAGGCCAGCATCGGCACGCCGCCGATCCAGGTCTGGCGCACGCGCAGGTCCCCGTCGAGCGCGACGAGGTCGGCGCGCAGGCCCGGCGCGATGCGTCCGTGCGTGGCCTCGACGCCGAGGAATTCGGCCGGATAGCGCGAGGCCATGCGCACGGCTTCGTCGAGCGGCACGCCGAGGTCGCGCACGCTGTTGCGCACGGCGGTGGCCATGTCCAGCGCGGAACCCGCGAGTGCGCCCGCCGCGTTGCGGCAGATGCCGTCGCTCGCGGTGATGCGTTCCCCGTAGAGCACGAACGTCGGATCGTCGGCGCCGACCGGTGGCATCGCGTCGGTGACGAGGAACACCTTGCCGCGCGGCTTGGCCGCGAGCGCGACGCGCAAGCTGGCCGCGTGCACGTGATGGCCGTCGACGATGACGCCGCACCAGCTGTCGCGATCCTCGAGCGCGGCGCCGACCGCGCCGGGTTCGCGGCCCTGCAGTGGCGACATCGCGTTGTAGAGGTGGGTGAAGCCGCGGATGCCCGCATCGAGGCCGGCACGGATCGCCGCGTAGTCGCCGGCCGTGTGGCCGGCCGCGACGATCGCACCGCGCGCGACGATCGCGCGCAACGCATCGACCGGCATGCGCTCGGGAGCGAGCGTGATCAGCGTGGGTCCGTTGTCGAGCGACGTCGCGAGGGCGATCTCGTCGGCATCGGGCACGCGGAAATGCGCGTCGTCGTGCGTGCCCTTGCGCGCGGGCGCGAGGTAGGGGCCTTCGAGATGCAGGCCGAGCACGCCGGGCACACCCGTGGCGATCGCCTCGCGCACCGCGGCGATCGCAGCACGCATCGTCGCGAGGTCGTCGCTGATCAGCGTCGGCAGCAGTGCGGTCGTGCCGAAACGCGCATGTGCGCGCGCGATCGCGCCGACGCTGGCGACGTCGGGCGTGTTGTTGAACAGCACGCCGCCGCCACCGTTGACCTGCGCGTCGATGAAGCCCGGCACGAGCCAAGCGCCGTCGAGATCGTGCCGCGTCGCGCCGCGCAGCCGCGCGTCGCCGGCGACGACGATGTCGACGATGCGGCCGCCCTCGACCAAGACCGCACGGTCGCGCACGAAGCCGTCGTCGCCGAGCACGATGCCACCGACGAACACGTCCATGTCAGACCGTCTCCGTGACCTTGTTGAGGTGCGGCGGCAGGTCCGGGTTGCGGCCGCGGCGCCGCGCGAGTGCTTCGACGGCGCGGTAGAAGCTCTGTACGGCGACCAGCGGCGCCATCGTCGCGTGCGGTGCGGCGGCGAGCGGCAGGTCGCCGTGCGCGGAGGCGACCCACACGGCGGCGCCGCGCGTGCGGAACTCCTCGGCGAGCGCGAGCGTGCCCGCTTCGGTCTCGTCGGGCTGCGCGAAGCACAGCACCGGGAAGCCCGGGCCGACGATCGCCATCGGGCCGTGCTTCACCTCGGCCGAGCTGTAGGCCTCGGCGTGCAGGCCGCAGGTCTCCTTGAACTTGAGCGCGGCCTCCTGCGCGGCGCCGAGGCCGAGGCCGCGACCGAGCACGAACAGGTTGGTCGCGCCGGCGAGGCCGTCGACGACGGGCGTCCAGTCCCGATTCCAGGCGTCGCGCAGTGTCGCGGGCAGGCGGGCGAGCGCGGCCTCGAGCGCGCTGTCGCCCTTCCAGAGCACGGCGAGCTGCAGCAGCGCCGAGAGCGAAGCGAGGTAGCTCTTGGTCGCCGCGACGCTGCGTTCGTGTCCGGCGCCGAGCGGCACGACGGTGTCGGCGATGACAGCGAGTGGCGAATCCTCGACGTTGACGAACGCGACGACGCGCGCACCGGCTGCGCGCGCTGCCTCGGCATTGGCGAGCAGGTCGGGGCTGCGGCCGGACTGCGAGATGACGATGTACAGCGCGTCGTCGAGGCGCTGGCGCGCCGCGTAGACCGAGCCGACCGACGGCGATGCCGAGGCCGTGACGAGGCCGAGCTGCGTCTCGAACAAGTATTTCGCGTAGGTGGCCGCGTGGTCCGAACTGCCGCGCGCGCAGGTCACGACGAAGCGCGGCGGATTCGCGCGCAGTTCGGCCGCGAGCGTGGCAAGCGGTGCGGCATTGCGCGCGAACTGGCGTTCGACGACGTCGGCGGCCTCGGCCGCCTCGCGCCACATCCAGGTCGGTTCGGTGGAAACGTCGTTCGCGGCGAGGGTCGTCGTCATGGCTCAGTCGCTGTGCAGTTCGGCGACGAAGTCGTAGGCGTCGCCTCGGTAGTAGGAGCGCGTGAACTCGACGACACGGCCGTCGTCGAGGAACGCGCGGCGTTCGATCAGCAGCCCGGGGCTGCCGGGTGCGAGGTCGAGCATCGCGGCCTGCTTCGCGTCGAAGGCGACAGCGCGCAGGCGCTGCAGGGCGCGCTTCGGACGGCGGTCGTGCGCGTCGAGCGCTTCGTAGAGCGAGTCGACCACCTCGTGCGGATCCGCGAGCAAGGCCTGCGGCACGGTCGTGCGCTCGATCGCGAGCGGTTCGTCGCCGCCGTAGCGGATGCGGTACAGGCGGATCACCGGGCTGCCCGGCGAGAGATCGAGCGCCATCGCCTCCTCGGGTGTGGCCTCGCTGACGCTGCGTTCGAGGAATACCGAGCGCGGATCGAGGCCGCGCGAGCGCAGGTCGTCGGTGAAGCTCGTCATGCGCGAGACCGACTTGACGATGCGCGCGGCGACGAACGTGCCCGCGCCATGACGCTGCGTGAGCAGGCCTTCGTCGATGAGGCCGGCGATCGCCTTGCGCACGGTCACGCGCGACAGCGACAGCAGGCCGGCGAGGTCGCGTTCGCTCGGCAAGGCCGTGCCCGCGTGCACGCCACCTGCCTCGACCACGTTGCGCACGGCGCGACGCAGACGGTCGTAGGCGAGCGAACGACCGGGCTGGTCGCCGAGGCGCGTGTACTCGTGGAGCAAGGCCTGTTGCATGCCAACAAGCATACCAATCCGATACCACGATGGGTAGGGGAGGCCCGGATGCCGCCCAGCGTCGCGCGTGTCAGGCTCGCGGCATCGGGTGCGCCGGGCCGATGCGGAACCGTGTCGCCTACCGGCGAATCTTGCGGCATGCTTGCAAGATGATGTTGCTAAGGGATTTATGGACGGTTCGGCGCTGATGGGTAGCGATCCGTCGGCGTGATCTGGATTCCCTGCCAAGCTGGTGGATCATTGCGCGGTCGCCGTGGTGGCGAGCCGGGCTGGACGCCATAGGTATTAAACTGGTATTGTTATCGAAAGTCGCCCTCGGAGCCTGCCCGCGTGACATCGCATACCGTCCCCGTCGATCCGTTCGATCTCGTCATCTTCGGCGGAACCGGCGACCTCGCCTTGCGCAAGCTGCTGCCGGCGCTGTTCCGCCGCTTCTGCGACGGCCAGATTCCCGCCGGCGCGCGCATCCTCGGCGTCGCACGCGACGAGCGCAGCGACGCCGCGTACCGCGAGCTGGTCAGCGACGCGCTTGCACGCGCCAGCGTCGACACGCTCAAGCCGCGCGTGGCGGAGTTCCTCGAGCTGATCGGCTACCGCACGCTCGACGCTTCGCGCGGCGAAGGCTGGGATGCGTTCGCCGCCGAACTCGCCGCGGCCGACGCGACGCGCGTGCGCGTGTTCTACCTCTCGACGAGCCCGTCGCTGTTCGTCGACATCTGCGAGCGCCTGCGCGCGGCCGGCCTCAACGACACGCGCTCGCGCGTCGTCATCGAGAAGCCGATCGGCCGCGACCTGCCGAGTGCGCGCGCGATCAACGACGCGGTCGGCCACGTGTTCGAGGAAGGCCAGATCTTCCGCATCGACCACTACCTCGGCAAGGAGACGGTGCAGAACCTGCTCGCGCTGCGCTTCGCCAACGCGCTGTTCGAGCCGCTGTGGAACAGCGCGCACATCGACCACGTGCAGATCACGGTGGCCGAGACGGTCGGCCTCGAGAAGCGTGCCTCGTACTACGACGGCGCCGGCGCGCTGCGCGACATGGTGCAGAACCACCTGCTGCAGCTGCTGTGCATGGTCGCGATGGAGCCGCCCGCGACGCTGCAGGCCGACGCCGTGCGTGACGAGAAACTCAAGGTGCTGCGCGCGCTCAAGCCGGTCGATGCCGCGAACGCGAACGCGTCGACCGTACGCGGCCAGTACCGCGCCGGTGCCGCGAACGGCCAGGCCGTCGCCGGCTACCTCGACGAGCTCGGCCGCAACGATTCGCGCACCGAAACCTTCGTCGCGCTCAAGGCCGAGGTCGGCAACTGGCGCTGGGGCGGCGTGCCGTTCTATCTGCGCACGGGCAAGCGGCTCGCCGAGCGCGTGTCGGAGATCGTCGTGAGTTTCCGCCAGGTGCCGCACTCCATCTTCAACGGCGCGGGCGGTCCGATCGCGCCGAACAAGCTCGTGCTGCGCCTGCAGCCCGACGAGGGCGTGAAGCTGTGGCTCATGATCAAGGAGCCCGGCCCGGGCGGCCTGCGCCTCAAGCGCGTCGCGCTCGACATGAGCTTCGCCGAGGAATTCGGCGTGCACCAGCCCGAAGCCTACGAGCGCCTGCTCATGGACGTCGTGCGCGGCAACGCGACGCTGTTCATGCGCCGCGACGAGGTCGAGGCCGCATGGACGTGGATCGATCCGATCCTCGCCGCGTGGGCGGCCGGAAACGAGGCGCCGAAGGCCTACACGGCCGGCTCGTGGGGGCCGAGTGCCGCAGTCGCGCTGATCGAGCGTGACGGTCGCACCTGGCACGAAGATGCGCACTGACGTGTTCACGCACGGGCCACGCGGCCGCGCCGACACTCGCGCGTCTGGATGCCGTCATGCATGAGCCTTCCGTTCCCGCCTCGGTGAGCTGGCGTCGCCACGACGAGGCCGACGCGCTCGCGTCGGCACTCGCCGCTGCGGTCGCCGCGGCGCTGCGCGCGGCGATCGACGCACGGGGTCGCGTGAGCCTCGCGCTGTCGGGTGGCACGACGCCGGTGCGCTTCTTCGAAGCGTTGTCGCGCGAAGTGTTGGCGTGGGAGCGCGTCGTCGTCACGCTCGTCGACGAGCGCTGGGTGCCGAGCGGACACGAACGCTCGAACGCTGCGCTCGTGCGTGCGCACCTGCTGCAACGCGAGGCCGTGGCTGCGCGCTTCGTGCCGCTGCATCGCGATGCAGCCGAACCCGAGGCCGCGCTCGCCGACGTGTCGCGCGATCTCGCCGATCTGCTGCCGCTCGATGTCGTCGTGCTCGGCATGGGTCTCGACGGTCACACCGCGTCGTACTTCCCCGATGGCGAAGGCCTCGAGGCCGCACTCGATGCCGGCACGCATGCGATCGTCGCCGCCGTGCGCGCGCCAGCCGCGGGCGAGCCGCGCATCACGCTGACGCTGACCGTGCTCGCCTCCGCGCGCGAGGTGCACCTGCACATCGAAGGCGAGGCCAAGCGCGCCGTGTTCGAGCGCGATGGCGATGCCGGCGCGGTGTTGCCGATCCATCGCGTGCTGGGCCACCTGCGCGTGCCGCTCGAGACGTGGTGGTGCCCGTGATCCTTCCTTTCGGCCAGCCCTGCAGCATGAGGAGCCCGCCATGCCGTTGAATCCGACCGTCGATGCAGTGACCAGACGCATCGTCGAACGCAGCCGCGCGGCGCGCGAGCGCTACCTCGACCGCATCGCGCGTGCGCGCGGCGACGGCACGCGGCGCGCGCGCCTGGCGTGCGGCAACCTCGCGCACGGCTTCGCTGCGTGCGGGCCAGCCGACAAGGCCGCGTTGCGCGAAGGCCGCGCCGCCGACATCGGCATCGTCACCGCGTACAACGACATGCTCTCGGCGCACCAGCCGTTCGAGACCTATCCCGAGCTGATCCGTCGCGCCGCGCGCGAGGCCGGCGCGACCGCGCAGGTCGCCGGCGGCGTGCCCGCGATGTGCGACGGCGTCACTCAGGGCCGCGCAGGCATGGAGCTGTCGCTGTTCTCGCGTGACGTCATCGCGCTGTCGACCGGCGTCGCGCTCTCGCACGACATGTTCGACGCCGCGCTTTACCTCGGTGTCTGCGACAAGATCGTGCCGGGCCTGCTCATCGGCGCGCTCGCGTTCGGCCATCTGCCCGGCATCTTCGTGCCGGCCGGACCGATGCCGAGCGGCCTGCCGAACAAGCAGAAGGCCGAGGTGCGCCAGCGCTACGCCGAGGGCAAGGCGACGCGCGCCGAGTTGCTCGATGCCGAGGCGGCGTCGTACCACGCGCCGGGCACGTGCACGTTCTACGGCACGGCGAACTCGAACCAGATGCTCATGGAGCTCATGGGCCTGCATCTGCCGGGCGCGAGCTTCGTCAACCCGGGCACGCCGCTGCGCGATGCGCTGACCGTCGAGGCCGTGCAGCGCGTCGCGCGCCTCACCGCGCTCGGCGACGACTACCTGCCGCTCGGCCGCATCGTCGACGAGAAGGCCGTCGTCAACGGCGTCATCGGCCTGCACGTCACCGGTGGCTCGACGAATCACCTGCTGCACCTCGTCGCGATGGCGCGCGCGGCCGGCATCGACCTGCGCTGGGACGATTTCGACGCGCTCGCCTCGGCGGTGCCGTTGCTTGCGCGCGTGTATCCGAACGGCGCCGCCGACGTGAACCATTTCCACGCTGCGGGCGGACTCGGCTTCGTGATCGCGCAGCTGCTCGATGCGGGCCTGCTGCACGCGGACGTGCACACGGTGTTCGGCGCGGGCCTCGACGCGTATCGCATCGAGCCGGTGCTCGGTGCCGACGGCAGCGTCGAGCGCGTGCCGGTCACCGCGACGAGCCGCGACACCCACGTGCTGCGCCCGGTCGCCGATCCGTTCCGCGCCGACGGTGGCCTGCGCGTGCTGCACGGCAACCTCGGCCAGGCCGTGATCAAGGTGTCGTCGGTGCCGGGTGATCGCGTCGTCATCGAAGCGCCCGCGCGCATCTTCGCCGACCAGGACGAGGTCAAGGGCGCGTTCGATGCAGGCGAGCTCGATCGCGACGTCGTCGTGGTCGTACGTTTCCAGGGCCCGCAGGCCAACGGCATGCCCGAGCTGCACAAGCTCACGCCTACGCTCGGCGTGCTGCAGGACCGCGGCCACCGTGTCGCGCTCGTCACCGACGGCCGCATGTCGGGTGCGTCGGGCAAGGTACCCGCGGCGATCCACGTCACGCCCGAAGCGGTCGGCGGCGGCGCGATCGCGCGCCTGCGCGACGGCGACATCGTGCGCCTCGACGCGATCGCGGGCACACTCGAGGCGCTCGTCGACGCGGGCGAGTGGGCCGCACGCGAGCCCGCGACCACCGATCTCTCGCGTTACCACCACGGCACCGGCCGCGAGCTGTTCGCGGCATTCCGCGCCGCCGTCGGAACGGCCGACGAAGGCGCCGGCATCTTCGGGCCTGTCAACTGATCGCACACGTCGCGCCGCACGCGACGACGAGGAATCGAGCATGAGCGCCATCGCATCCCGCCAGCAGGCCATCGCCGCGACACTCGCGCTCGCGCCGGTCGTGCCGGTCGTCGTCGTCGACTCCGCACGCGATGCGGTGCCGCTCGCGCGCGCACTCGTCGCGGGCGGCATCCCCGCGATCGAGGTGACGTTGCGCACGCCGGCTGCGCTCGAGGCGATCCGCGCGATCGCGGCCGAGGTCGAGGGCGCCGTCGTCGGCGTCGGCACCGTGCTCGATGCGACGCAGCTCGCTGCCGCCGAGCGCGCGGGTGCGCGTTTCGCGGTGTCGCCCGGCGCGACGCGCACGCTGCTCGACGCGGCCGACGATCATGCGATCCCGTACCTGCCCGGCGCGGCGACCGCGAGCGAGGCGATGGCCTTGCTCGAGCGCGGCTACACGCACATGAAGTTCTTTCCCGCCGAGAACGTCGGCGGCGCGCCGGCGCTGCGCTCGCTCGGCGGTCCGCTGCCGACACTACGGTTCTGTGCGACCGGCGGCATCGCGCTCGCGAACGCGCGCGACTACCTCGCGCTCCCCAACGTCGCCGCGGTCGGCGGCTCGTGGCTCACGCCGAAGGCCGCGGTCGCCGCGGCCGACTGGTCCGCGATCGAGGCGCTCGCGCGCGAGGCTGTGGCGCTGCGTTGATCGGTGGAATCCGCTGCGCGGGTTCCACCCTACGAAAGAGAATCTTCAGTAGGGCGGAACCGCCGCAGGCGATTCCGCCGTGACCCGAGTCGTCGGCGCGCGCTCGCGCCGGCAAGCCTTGCGTGTCACGCAGCATGGCGATGGAATCCAGGCCTGGAGTCGGGTCGATCGCATCAGTGGCAGATCACGACGTGGCTGCCTGAGGACGAACCCTGCGGTGGATTCCGCTGCGCGGGTTCCACCCTACGAAAGAGAATCTTCAGTAGGGCGGAACCGCCGCAGGCGATTCCGCCGTGACCCGAGTCGTCGGCGCACGCTCGCGCCGGCAAGCCTTGCGTGTCACGCAGCATGGCGATGGAATCCAGGCTTGGAGTCGGGTCAATCGCATCAGTGGCAGATCACGACGTGGCTGTCCGGCGACGAACCCTGCGGTGGAATCCGCTGTGCGGGTTCCGCCCTGCGCCATGGGCATCGACGCGCTCAACCCGCCGCGGGCTTCGGCGGCGCGGTCGAGCCGCGCACGACGAGCTCGGGGCTGAAGCCGCGGTTGCCGATCGCGGCTTCGGTGTCGCCGCGCGCTTCGCGGCGCAGTTCGCCGATCAGCAGTTCGGCCGCGTGGCGGGCCATGTCCTCGGTGGCCTGCTTGGCCGTTGTCAGCGCAGGCCACGACTGCTTCGAGAACGGGCTGTCCTCGAAGCCGGCGATCGAGAGGTCGTACGGTACGTGCATGCCGCGCGACTTCGCGGCGGCGAGCACGCCGGCGGCGATCTCGTCGTTGGAGCCGAAGATCGCGGTCGGTGGCTGCTCGAGCGCGAGCAGGCGGCGCGCGCCGCGGAAGCCGTCGTCGAAGGCGTAGTCGCCGTCGACGATCAGCGCGGGATCGCGCGTGATGCCGTAGTCGCGCAGCGCGTCTTCGTAACCCTGGTAGCGCTCCGAACTCGAGCGGTGCGAACGGCCGCCCCAAAGAAAACCGATGCGCTGGTGGCCGAGCTGGATCAGGTGTTCGGTGATCGCGTAGGCCGCGTCGCGGTCGTCGAGGAACACGCAGGGATAACCGTCCTGCGGATCCTTCGCGGCCGAGATGATGCGCACGAAGCGCACGCCGTGGTCGGTGAGTTCCTGCAGCAGCTCGGGGCGCTCGGACATCGGCGGCGCGAGCACGAGGCCGGCCAGGCGCGAATGCCGCACGAGCTCGACGAGTTCCTGTGCGAGGGTCGGCGAGGTGGAGTCGCAGGGATGGATCTGCAGGCCGAAGCCGAGCGCGCGACACGCGCCGAGCACGCCTTGCTGGATGCCGATCACGTAGTACGCATTCGGGTTGTCGTAGGCGACGCCGATCGCGAACGACTGCGCGCTGCGCAGGCTGCGCGCCGAGGCGTCGGGCTGGTAGCCGAGCGCAGCGATCGCCTGCAGCACGCGCTCGCGCGTCTGCTCCTGCACCGAGGGTTCGTCGTTGATGACGCGCGAGACGGTCTTGAGGGAAACCTCGGCCCGCTCGGCGACATCCTTGATCGTGGTCCTGCGCACCGCGTCCTCGTGTCGTCACTGGCGCCCGTGGAGGGCGCAGCCCGTTAGCCTACTGGTGCGCCGCCGCATTGGGAATGCGCGGCGCGCCGTTCGTACGAGTATGGAGCGTGCGGCTTTGCGGCCGTGTGAAGGATCCGCTCAGGGCTGGCCGATGCGGTGACCGCGCAGCGCGTAGAACAGGATGTAGGCGTAGCACGGCAGAACGAGGAGCAGGAACACGAGCTGGAAGTCCATGTGCTGCTTGAGGATCGCGAACGCCTGCGGGATCAGTGCGCCGCCCGCGATGCCCATGATCAGCAGCGCCGAGCCCTGCTCGGTGAAACGGCCGAGGCCGCGGATCGCGAGCGGGAAGATCGCCGGCCACATCATCGCGTTGGCGAAGCCGAGCGCGGCGACGAAGCCGACCGAGACGTAGCCGTGGGTCACGTACGCGGCCGCGGCGAACAGCATGCCGAGGATCGCCGAGACCGTGAGGTAGGCCTCCTGCGAGATCAGGCGCGGGATCGCGACGAGGCCGACGAGGTAGCCGACGAGCATCGCGCCGAGCGTGAACGCGGTGAAGAACTTGGTCTCGTCGAGCGGCAGGCCGAAGCCGTTGCCGTAGGTGCCGATCGCGTCGCCCGCGAGCACCTCGACGCCGACGTAGACGAAGATGCACAGCGCGCCGAGCAGCAGGTGCGGATACGCGAACACGCTGGCGCGATCGTGGCCGTGCGACGCGCCTGCATTCGCACGGCTGGCCTCGATCTCGGGCAGCGGCGAGAACACCACACCGACCGCGAGCAGCGCGAGCACGCCGGCCATGGCGAGGTAGGGCAGGTGGATCTTCGCCGCGAACGCGTCGAGCAGCGTCTCGCGCGTGGCGGGATCGGCGGCCTGCACCTGCGCGGCGAGATCGCCGATGCCGTGCAGCACGAGCGCGCCGATCACGATCGGCGCGAGGATGCCCGCGATCTTGTTGCAGATGCCCATGACCGCGATGCGCTGCGCAGCGCTGTCGATCGGCCCGAGGATGCTGATGTAGGGATTCGCTGCGGTCTGCAGCACCGCGAGTCCCGCACCGATCACGAACAGGCCGCCGAGCGCGCCCGGGTACCAGCGCTGCGTCGAGAACTCGCCGAACGCGGCCGCACCGATCGCCATGACGAGCAGGCCGAGCGCGATGCCCTTCTTCATGCCGGTCGCGCGCAGGATCCAAGACGACGGGATCGCGAGGAAGAAGTACGACAGGTAGAACGCGAACGGCACGAGGAAGGCGTTGATCTCGTCGAGGTCGAACGCGAGCTGCACGAACGTGATGAGCGGCCCGTTGAGCCACGTCACGAAGCCGAAGATGAAGAACAAGGCGCCGATGATCGCGATCGATGCCAGATAACCGTCGTGGCGTTGCGCCACGGCCGTTTCGTTGCTGCCCATGCCTGCCTCCCCAGCGAGTCGGACGACGCGTGTCCGCACGGCTTTCCGGGATGTCCTGTAGGACAAGGAAGGCCCGCACGGCGCGTTCCGATGCATCCTTGCACAGGTTTCGGGTGTCCGCTACTGACCTGTCGGATGGCGCATCGGACACTCGTGCGGCGCAACAACTCGATGCGATCGCGAAAAGAGGCACAAGTACATGATTCAATTCATGCGATCGCAGGTCGTTCCGAGACGCTCGACATCAGATTCAGCCACGATATCGCACCGCCGCATCGAAAGTTCCGACGCCTTCCGGAATATCGTTGACAACGTTGTCATCACGGGGCAACACTGATCCTGCCGGTGCCGTGCTGCACCGTGCGCCACGGGGAGTCGAACGAACGTGCACGACGCGCTGGCCAGGGCCACGGCGGACGCCGCAAGCCATGAACGCTTCATCGCCGCCGATGTCGGCGGTACCCACGCGCGCGTCGGCCTCGTGCAGCGCGTGGCGGGCGGCCGCGTCGCCGTCGTCGACTACCGCAAATACGCCTGTGCCGACCATGTCGGCCTCGACGCGATCCTCGCCGACTTCATCGGCCATGTCGGCGGTGGCATCCGCCATGTCGTGATCGGCCTGCCGGGCTACGCGCTCGACGGCGTCGTCATCAACGTCAACCTGCCATGGCCGGTGTCGCTGGCCGACATCCGCACGCGCCTCGGCGGCCCCGACATCGCCCTCGTCAACGATTTCCTCGCGATCGCGCACGGCGTGCCGCAGATCGACGCCACCGAGACGATCGCGATCGCGAACGCCGACGCGGCACCGCTCGACGGACCGGTGCTCGTCGTCGGTCCCGGCACCGGGCTCGGCGCCGCGGTGCGCATCCCCGACCGCGGTCGCACGATCGTGCTGCCAACCGAATCCGGCCAAGCCGCGTTCGCACCGACCACCGAACTCGAGATCGAGATCCTGCGCCTGCTGCGGCGCAAGGCCTCGCACGTCTCGATCGAGCAGGTCGTGTCGGGCCCCGGCCTCATGAACCTCTACGCCTCGTTGTGCGCGCTGCGCGGCGAGAAGCCCGTGCACGACGCGCCCGCGGCGATCAGCGAAACCGCGTTGCGCAGTGCCGACTCGGCCGCCGCGCAGGCGCTCAACGTGTTCTGCGGCCTGCTCGGCAGTGTCGTCGGCGATCTCGTGATGATCCTCGGCGCGCACGGCGGCGCCTACCTCGCGGGCGGGATCCTGCCGCAGATCCGCGAGTTCCTGCTGCGCAGCGATTTCCGGCAGCGCTTCCTCGACAAGGGCGCGATGCGCGCCGTGCTCGAGCGCGTGCCCGTGCGGCTCATCGAACACGGCCAGCTCGGCGTGCTCGGTGCGGCCGCGTGGCACCTCGGGCGGGATCACGAAAGGTAAGGCGTCAAGGCGGGAGCCATCCCGCGGAGTGGATCAAGGTTCGGCAATTGGGGCCGGCAGGCGACGGGGGAGATCCGGGCGCGCCGGGACACTGGATGGAGGAGGCGAACTCATGAACACGCAATACCGCAAGAGCGTGCTGGCGATCAGCATCGCGGCCAGTCTCGGCCTGGTACAGGTCGTCCACGCACAGGACAACGATGCCCCCGCATCGGAGGAACTCGACACGATCGTCGTCACCGGCATCCGCGCGAGCCTCAAGCAGTCGCTCGATACCAAGCGCGAGGCCGATGCCGTCGTCGACGCGATCACCGCCGAGGACGTCGGCAAGTTCCCGAGCACGAACGTCGCCGAGGCGATGACGATCATCCCGGGCGTCACCGTCGACCGCCTGTTCGGCCAGGGCGAGCGCATCAGCATCCTCGGCACCGATCCCGCGCTCAACCGCACGCTGCTCAACGGCCAGGCCGTCGCATCGGCGGACTGGTTCATCCTCGATCAGCCCGGCCGCACCTTCAACTACACGCTGCTCGCACCGCAGATCGTCGGCAAGGTCGAGGTCTACAAGTCGTCCGAGGCGCGCCTCGACGAAGGCAGCATCGGCGGCACGGTGATCGTGAGCACGCGCAAGCCGCTCGACTTCACCGAGCAGCACACGCTGTCGGGCTCGTTCGGCTGGCTCTACAACGACCGCTCGGAGGAGGGCGATCCGCAGGGCTCGCTCATGTACGCGTGGAAGAACCCCGCCAGCACCTTCGGCATCGCGCTGTCGGTGCAGGATTCGACCGAGAACATCCGCCGTGAAGGCCTCGAGGCCTACGGCACGGTCACCGGCATCGACTATCGCGACGGCCAGGGCGGCGGCGGTTCGATCAACAACCCGCCGATGAACTGGGGCACCGGCGAGCCGTACCCGCCGAGCTGCACCGGCGCCTGCGCCGACACGATCAACAACAACCTCGACGCACGCGGCCCCAACTCGTGGGGCGCCTCGTGGTTCGAGCAGGAGCGCAAGCGCCGCAGCTACACGGCCGCGTTCCAGTGGAAGCCGGTCGAGCAGCTTGACCTCGAGTTCAACGCGTTGCGCGTCGACGCGAGCTACGACAACACCAACCAGTCGATGTTCGCGTTCATGGGCAATGCCTGGAACTCGCTGATGTGGCTCGACGATGTCACCGTCGACAACGGCCTCATCACGCGCGGCCACTTCTCGCGCGCGCTCAGCGTGCTCGACGTGCAGTACCGCGAATCCGACGTCAAGACCGATTCCTACGACCTCAAGGGCACCTGGCAGGACGACGGCTGGTTCCTGTCCACGCACATCGGTACGACCAAGGCCGACGGCGGCACCAAGCGCCAGCTGTTCGGTGAATTCCTCAACTGGGCCGCCTACAGCTACGACATCAGCGGCGCGCCGGGTCGTCCGGGCTCGATCACGTACGACAACGGCAACGTCATGAACAACCCCGATGCGTTCCGCATCGACGGCGGTTGGGGCAGCGATCCGTCGGGCCCGTCGACGTGGAACACCGGCTGGGGCGGCAACCTCGTCTCCAAGCCGACCACCGACGAGGAGAAGTACGGTCAGATCGACTTCGGCGTGAACCTCGACTCGGTCATCACCCAGCTGCGCTTCGGCTACAAGTACCGCAACCACGAGACCTCGCAGGTCATGTCGGGCGTCGCGGTCGCCGCGGTCGCCGGCTACGGCGACGCATCGGCCGCGGAGTTCAATCCGCGCCAGGTGCCGGGCAGCTACCTGAGCGGTTTCGACGGCGTGAACAGCCAGATGCGCGGCCGCTTCATCATCGACGGCGCTGCGATGGCGCGCTGGATCGCCAGCGGCGCGTGGCTCGCGCCGTGGCAGACGATGCCGGTGCCGGGCACGTTCATCGATCCGAGCTTCGTCGCCGAGACGTGGAGCGTCGACGAGAAGATCCACGCCGCCTACGGCCAGGCCGATTTCGCGACCGACAACCTGCGCGGCAACTTCGGCGTGCGCTACGTCAAGACCGACTCGACCAGCCACAGCTGGATCTGCACGACCGGCCAGAGTCCGTGCGCGGTCGACGGTTACGCACCCGTGCAGCAGGGCAAGAACTACGACAGCTGGCTGCCGAGCGTGAACCTCGCCTATGACGCCAGCGACGCGCTCGTGCTGCGCTTCGCGGCGGCCAAGGTCATCGCGCGCCCGAACTACTCGGACATGTCGAGCTACCTGTGGCTGTCGGACCAGATCCTCAACGGCGGCGGCGGCAACCCGGACCTCGATCCGTACCGCTCGAACAACTACGACGTCTCGGCCGAGTGGTACTTCGACAACAACGCGATCCTCGCCGCTTCGCTGTTCTACCGCGACATCAGCGACTACATCGTGGTGTCGACGCGTCCCGAGGTGCACTGGAACCAGGCCCAGCAGATGGACACGACCTACCAGGTCGGCCGTCCGTACAACGCCGGCAGCGCCGAGATTAAGGGCGTGTCGCTCGCCTACCAGCAGACCTTCGATAATGGCTTCGGCCTGCTCGCCAACTACACCTACGCCGACGGCAGCGGTGCCTCGGGCGCGGGCCTGCCGTACAACTCGCGTGACCAGGTCAACCTGAGCCCGTTCTTCGAGAAGGGCCGCTGGACGGCGCGCCTCAACTACGGCTGGCGCTCGAAGTACTTCACGAGCGTGGACCGTGGCGACAACATGTACGCACGCGCCTACACCTCGCTCGACGCGTCGCTCGGCTTCACGATCAACGAGAACTTCAACCTCTCGCTCGATGCGATGAACCTGCTCGATTCGGAGTACTACAACTACGCCAACGTGCCGGAGCTGCCGCGTGGCGTCTACCGCACGGGTCGCCGCTACATGGCCACGGCGCGCTTCAACTTCTGATCGCCCGCGACGACGCCGTGCCGCGTGCACGGCGTCGTCGCGCGTCCTTTCGCGATCCCCCAAGGAGATTCCCGGTCCGATGCTGACGATGTCCACGCCGTCGCGCGCGCGACGCACCGCCCTGGCCTGTGCCGTCCTGCTCGCGAGCGTGCTCGCCGGCTGTTCCGATCCCGCCGCGCCACCGCCTGCTGCCGGATCCGCAGGCTCGACGGCCACGGCGGCGCACACCCCTTCGATCATTCCGGCCCCTGCGCGCCTCGAGGCACGCGAGGGCCGTTTCGTCGTCGACGGTGGCACGCTCGTCACCGTCGACGGTGACGGCGCGCGCGATGTCGCGCTCGTCTTCACCGACCTGCTCACGCGTGCGGGCGGCATCTCGCTCGTCGTGACCGAGCGCGTCCTCGATGCGGCGACGCCGGCGATCCGCCTGAAGCTCGACGCGACACTCGCACAGCCCGAGGAAGGCTATGTGCTCGACATCGACGCGAACGGTGCGACGCTGGTCGCGCGCAGTGCGCACGGCCTGTTCAACGGCACGAT
Organism: Dokdonella aquatica; assembly: GCF_051987395.1. Classification (NCBI taxonomy): domain Bacteria; kingdom Pseudomonadati; phylum Pseudomonadota; class Gammaproteobacteria; order Lysobacterales; family Rhodanobacteraceae; genus Dokdonella; species Dokdonella aquatica. The sequence goes on from NZ_CP197094.1 coordinate 1,914,805, forward strand.
GACGCTGTGGCAGCTGCTCGTCGACGGCCGCGGCGGCGACGTGGCGCTTCCCGCCCTGCACATCGAGGACGCGCCGCGCTTCCGCTGGCGTGGCCTCATGCTCGACTCGGCGCGCCACATGCAGTCGGTCGACGACATCAAGAGCCTGCTCGACGCGATGGCGCAGCACAAGTTCAACACGCTGCACTGGCACCTCACCGACGACCAGGGCTGGCGCATCGAGATCGCGAAATACCCGAAGCTCACCGAAGTCGGCGGCTGCCGCATCCCGCTCGGCGACGCCGGCCGCGATCCGGCGACGGGTGCGGCGCAACCTTACTGCGGCTTCTACACGAAGGCGCAGATCCGCGACGTCGTCGCGTACGCCGCCGCGCGCCACATCACGATCGTCCCCGAGTTCGACCTGCCGGGCCATGCACGCGCGGCCGTCGCCGCCTACCCGGAACTCGGCGTGCTCGACGTCGCCGAGCCCGTGTCGGCCGAGTGGGGGATCCACACGACGCTGTTCAACGTCGAGGAATCGACGCTGGCCTTCATCGAGGACGTGTTCGCCGAGATCATCGAGCTGTTCCCGGGCGCCTACATCCATGTCGGCGGCGACGAGGCCGCCAAGGACCAGTGGAAGGCCTCGCCGCGCGTGCAGGCGCGCATGAAGGAACTCGGCATCGCCGACGAAGCCGGCCTGCAGAGCTGGTTCATCACGCGCATGGAGACGTTCCTCGCCGCGAAGGGCCGCAAGCTCATCGGCTGGGACGAGATTCTCGAAGGCGGGCTGCCCGCGACCGCCACCGTGATGTCGTGGCGCGGCACCGAAGGCGGCATCGCCGCCGCGCGCCACGGCAACGACGTGGTCATGGCGCCGCACGATCGCCTCTACTTCGACTACCTGCAGAGCGACTCGCCCGAGGACACGCCGGGCCGCCCCAAGGCGAACCCGCTGCGCACCGTCTACGACTACGAACCCGTGCCCACCGAGCTGACGCCCGAGCAGGCGAAGCACATCCTCGGTGCACAGGCCAACCTGTGGACCGAGCACCTGCGCACCGCGCAGCGCGTCGAGCGCTCGTTCTTCCCGCGCGCCGCCGCGCTCGCCGAAGTGACGTGGTCGCCGGTCGCGCGCCGCGACTGGTCGAACTTCCTCGCGCGCCTGCCCGCGCAGTTCGAGCGCTACCGCGTACTCGGCATCGACGCCTCGACGGTCGCCTTCGACGCGCGCGCCAGCGTGCGCAGCGAACTCGCCGCCGGCAAGGCGACCGTCACGCTCGCCAACCAGGTCGAACAGGGCGAGATCCGCTACACGCTCGACGGCAGCGAGCCGACCGCGGCGTCGCCGCAGTACGGCGCACCGATCGACGCGAAGGTCGCCGACGGCAGCACGCTGCATGCACGCACGTTCCTCGCCGGCGAGCCGTTCGGCCACACGCTCGTGCAAGCCCTCGACACGACTTCGCTGCGCCGCCGTGCCAACCACGAGCTGCCGCCGTGCAAGCCCGGCCTGCCGCTGCGCCTCGAGGACGACACCACGATCGACGGCACGCGTGGCGTCTTCACGATCGACATCTTCAACCCGTGCTGGCGCTACGCCGATGCCGAACTCGATGGCATCACCACACTGCACGTGCGCGCGGTGCGTGTCCCGTACGCGTTCCAGCTCTGGCACGACGAGCCGCACCGCAAGTTCGTTGCCGCAAAGAGCACGCACGGCGAGTTCGAGGTCCGCGCCGGCTGTGAAGGCGACGTCATCGGCAAGGCGGATCTTCCCGCCGACGCGGGACCGTCCGGCATCCTCGACCTCGACGTACCGCTCACCATGACGGCCGGTCGCCACGACCTCTGCATGATGTTCACGGGCGACACGCGCCCGGCAACATGGGTGGTCGCGGAGGCGGCGTTGAAGTAGCGGCGAGCCGTTCAAGCGTCGCGTGCGTCGCCGTGATGCATGGATGCATGCTGGGAACGCTCACGAATAGATGCTTCTCCGCTTGTCGCCCCGGCGCAGGCCGGGGCCCAGTGACTTTCCGGTTGACCATGCACCGACGGCATGATGCCGTTGCCATGGAGCCCCGGAACATGATGATGTCCCCGTACCGCTTGGGCACGGAGGCACCATGGCATTCCCCGAGGAGCACGGGTTTGGCGATCCACCGCTTGGGCCCGAATCCGGGCGGCTCGTGGCCGGACTGAGCGACGAGCGCCTTCGGCATGAGCTACCCCGAGATGCGCATACCCGGGGCCGTTGCGTCATGAGGCCGTCACGGTGGTGGATGTGGCGAGTCGTGCCTGACGTGCGATGCAAGCGCGCGGAAGAACGGCCGTCTCCGACAGGCAACGCCTTGCGTATTACCGGCTTGATCGCCGCGCTCTCGGGTTGCGTGCACCTGGGCCCCTTGGATGCGCCCGTCCGGGTCGTCGGCGCCGCACCCTCGCATGCGACGTGCGTGGTGAGCGTCGCCGCTGTCGGCCGGCGTGTGGATGCGAACGAGCGTCCGGTCTCGGCCGCATTCCGGGAAAGCTTCGTCGTGAATCCGTCGCGTGGCGGGCACAGGGCGGTCCTGACCTGCGACGGCGTGATCGTGGCAGAGCGGGTCTTCCGGCTTGGACGCGACGTTCGGGCTGGCGGGGACGTCGTGTTGTCGACGGACGCATCGTTACCGTGATGCCGGACGACGCCTCGAGGCCTGGTGCAGAAGGTCGTGCAGCCCGAGGAGGGGCGCGCGGCATGTGCGCGACGACATCCACGCGCTCCAGCGAAATCGATCCAGTGCCATCAAGCCATCGGCATGCCACGAGCCGATCCCCGTGATCGGCCCGTGATCCCCGTGCATCGACGATCGACACGTCGGCGGGTGACGATCGTGGTCGCGCTCGCCTTCGTCCTCGGCATTCTGGCGACGTGGATCGTCGGCGACCTGCTGAGTCGCCCCGCGCTGCGCGCGATCGGCGATCCGCCGCGTGACCTCGGAGCGCAGCGCGTCGAGATCGCGGTGCCGTCGGCGTCGCCCGTCGCAGGTTGGTGGTCGAAGGGGCAGTCCGGCGCAGGCGTGGTGCTGCTCCTGCACGGCGTGCGCAGCGACCGCACGCAGATGCTCGCGCGAGCACGGTTCCTGCGCGAGGCCGGATACGGCACCTTGCTGATCGACCTGCCTGCGCATGGAGAGAGCTCCGGCGAGCGCATCACCTTCGGCGCACGCGAATCGGCCGGAGTCGTCGCGGCACTGGCGTTCCTGCGGAGCGAGGCGCCCGCGGAACGTGTCGGCGTCATCGGCGTCTCGCTCGGCGCGGCGTCGACCGTGCTCGCCCATCTGCAGCCGCCGCCCGATGCCGTCGTCCTCGAGTCGATGTACGCGTCGATCGACGCCGCCGTGCGCGATCGCCTCGCGATGCGGCTCGGCCGCCTCGGCGCGCCTCTCGCTCCCATGCTGCTGTGGCAACTGCCGCTGCGGACGGGGATCGATCCCTCGGCGCTTCGCCCGATCGATCATCTCGCGCAGCTCCACGCACCCGTGCTCATCGCATCGGGCGCGGAAGACCGGCACACGCCATGGGCGGCAACCGAGCGCCTGTTCGACGTCGCACACGAACCCAAGGCGCTCTGGCGTGTCGAAGGCGCTGCGCACGTCGACCTGCACGCGTTCGCGCCGGTCGAGTACGAGCGAAGGATCCTCGCGTTCTTTGCGAGGCATCTGCGGGAGACGCGCTGAGTCGTCAGGGCCGGCGGCCGCAGCGTCTCGTCGGGCATGTGCCACCACGTGACGAGTGCCTGGCGACGCGTGGCCTCGTACTGCAGACGATCAGCGCTTCGAGACGACTTGCCTCGCCTATCGCCGGCAAGCATGCTTGCGACTCATCAAGGGATGCAGGGGTGCTCCGCATGGAATGCTTCGACCATGCCGGTCAATCGGCGGTTGGGTTGTGCAAGGTCTGCGCGCGCGGCGTCTGCCGTGCGTGCGCGGTTACGGTCACCAACGGCCTCTCATGCTCCGAGGAGCATCGGGAACTCGCGGAACAGTTGGCGCGCACGCAGATCGTGGCGGCCCGCAACGCGGGTTTCTATCGCATGCAGCGATGGATCCAGCCGATCTGCGGCATCGCCATGGCGGCGATGGGCGGCATCGTCCTCGTCATGGACGAATCCGATATCCTGGGGCTCGTGCTGTTCACGTCGGGCATCGCCATCGTAGGCCTCGCCCTGGTCGGCGTACTGAGAAAGCGCTGAGCCATGGAGAAGGGTGCACGCAACGTGGTGCCGGGCCAGCATGCGCGAAGCCCCGATCCTCTTTCCGGAAAGCACGCGCTGCATCGCTCGCTGCTCTTCTGGGCCGGCCTGTGCTCCGCGCTCGCCTCGGCGCTGCACATCGCCTGCATCGTCGGCGGGCCGGCGTGGTATCGCGCGCTCGGTGCAGGCGAGGGCATGGCGCGCATGGCCGCGAACGGTGATGCCTATCCCGCGATCGTCACGTCGTTTGTCGCACTCGTGCTCGCCGCGTGGGCGGCGTTCGCATGGTCGGGTGCCGGCCTGATCCGGAGGTTGCCGCTGCTGCGCACGGCGCTCGTCGCGATCACGATGGTGTATCTGCTGCGCGGCATCGCGTTCGTGCCGCTCAAGGCGCGCATTCCCGACAACAGCGAGGCGTTCTGGTTGTGGAGTTCGGCGATTTGTTTCGTGATCGGCATGCTGCATCTCGCGGGGCTCGTGCAGGCGTGGTCATCGTTGAAGCGGACGCCGAGTGCACGGCGGGCGGCATGACGATGCCGCGATCCCGGAAATGCGCATGAAGCGCTTCTTCGAAGCCATGCTCGCGAAGCTCGATGCCGCGTCACCGCGGGTTTTTCTCTACGCCAACCTCGCGATTGCGGGTTTCGTGCTGTTGGCTCACGGGTTGCTGCTGCTGGTTCTGCACCTGAAGCCGTCGATCCAGCAGCCCGAAGGCATGATCGGTATGACCATGGTGTCGCTGCCCGTCGCGGGCCTTGTGATCCTGTCGTCCGTCGGGGCGTTGTTCGTCGACCGTGCCCGTGCCGGTGTGCTCGCGTTTCACGGAGCGTCGCTGATGCTCGGCGCCCTGGCCATGCTGGCGTTTGCCCTCCATGTCGTCCTTTGGGGCATGAGCGGTGGCAACGTCAGCTGGACACCGGGCCTGTTCTCGCTCGGTATCGCGTATGCGGCCTTCGTCTTCACGCGGTACACGGTGCCGGTGGCATGGCGCAGCAACCCCGCGATCACGTTCGCGCCGGTCTGGTCACTCGCGATCGCCCTCGTGGTCGAGGCGGCCATTCTGGTACGGCTGGTCGGGGGGCTGGTGGCGACGCCCAGCCAATTCACGTAGCGTCCACATCGCGGCCAGGCGGCGCGAGGTGGCGAGCCAGATTCCGCGAGACCAGGAGATGGTCGACATGGATCCACCCCGCTTCCACATCCTCGCCGCAGGTACGAAGCCCGGCGCGGACCCGGCCGTGCCATGGCCGTACGAGATCTCGCTGTGCTTCGACGGTGTCGAGCGCCCGGTCGGCTTCGCGGAAGGCTCCGGGCATTGTTCCGCGGGCAACGTGTTCACGGCCGAATAAGCGTTGCGCGAGCACTGGCGCCCGCACTTCGTGTTCGCGCAGGGCGAGTGGCTGATCCCCTACGTGCAGCAGCTCGCGCAAGGCATCGTGCCGGACCGTGAGGCGCTGATCGCCTTCGCCACGCAGCGCCTCCGGCGCGTGCCGGACAGTTTCGTGCGGAAGGTCCAGCGCTGATGTCGATGACGCGGCACCGCGGCGACTCGAAGCAGGCAGCGCCTCACGCGTATGCGATGCCGTCGTGGACCAGGAGCCTGCTCTACATCGGTGCAGCAGGCAGCGCGTCGGCGCTTCTGAGCGCGTTCGTCGACATCGCTCCCGCCTGGGCCGTGGCCGCCACGTTCCTGGCATGGCCGATCATCGGGACGTTCGTGACGATCGACGACGACCTGCCCGGAGGCTGGGCGAATCTCGACGGCGATCGCCTGCTGCCGACGGAGACCCCCATCTACTGGACGAACCTGCTGGTCGGGCTCGTCGTCGTGTCGCTCGCGTTTCTGGTCGATGCGTCGTCGCGGATCGCACTCGGCGCAGGGTGGCCGTGGATCGTGCTTGTGCCCGCTGCGTACGTGATCGCGATGCTCGTGCGCACGTTGCGCATCGTGCGCTCGTTACGTGACGCCGCATCCGACTGATGCTGGCCGTTCCTCAGCGACCCACCGCACGCTCCAGCGACGACCGCATGATCGCGCGGTGGAGCGGTGCAACGAGGCGGATGTAGCTGCGGCCGAGCAGGTTGTGGCAGTGCACGACGGTCACCGCGACGAGTCGCCCGGCGTGGCAGCGCACCGACAGGCGGAAATCGAGGTGGCGGTCGTCCTCGCCGAGCACGAGTTCGTCGGCATGCTGCTCGTAGATGCGGAACAGGCCGATGCGCGCCGGTGCGTCGACACGACGGTCGTTGCGCAGCGCCTTGACGGTCTTGAGGCCGAATGGCGTCACGAGCGCGTCGCGCAGCGCCATGAGGCGATCGACCCAGGGTGAGGGTTCGCCGACCGCGCGCTCGGCGAGTTCGCGTACGTCGGCGCTGCCGCCGGGCGGCAAGGGCACCGCGAACGCGTCGGCGAAGAAGGCGCCCGGGTAGCGCGCGGCGACGCGCACGTCGTCGGGCAGGGCGATCGCGAGAGCACGCGGCATCACGAGACTCCGTCATGGGCCGGACCGGCATCGTCGCGCGCGGAGGCGCCGGTGTCCAATGCGCACGACGTCGCATCACGAACGCTTGATGATCGACGGGCTAGCGTGCCGGCGTGTACGCCATCACACGTCCCGCGCCGATGCTTGCCGACATGTCTGCGATGTCATGCACGCGCCGGTGCTGCATGCTCGTCTTCGCCATCCTCGGCTTCCTTCCGATACCGGTATCCGCCAGCGACCGCCACGACCACGCGGCTCTCGAGCCAAGCATCACGCGTGAGCTCGAGACGCAAGGCCTGCAAGGTTCCGTCTGGTCGCTCGTGAGCCCCGATGGCGTTTCCACGGGCGCTGCCGGCGTGCGCGATGCACGCAGCGGATCGCCGATGCATGCCACCGACAAGGTGCAGGTCGGTTCGATCGCCAAGACCGTGCTCGCGGTCGGCGTGCTGCGCCTGGTCACCGAAGGAAGGTTGGCGCTCGATGCGCCGGTGGCGTCGATGCTTCCCGAGCTCGCGTTCGACAACGCTTGGCAGGCGACCGATCCGGTGCGCGTGCGTCACCTGCTCGACCACACGGCGGGGCTCGACGATGCGCGGCTGTCGCAGGTCTTCAGTCGGCAGGTGGATGCCGGCACGCCGTTGCGCGAGACGCTCGCCGACGTGCTGCCCCTCGTCGCGCGCCATCGTCCCGGTACGCGCGCGAGCTACTCGAACACCAGCTACGTCGTGCTCGGCATGCTCATCGAGCGCGTGACCGGAACGCGCTACGAGGCCTGGCTCGACGACAACGTGCTCGCACCGATCGGCATGCACGACAGCACGTTCGCGTTCGCGAAGCAGGAAGGCGAGCGTGCGGATGCGAGGCTCGCGATGGGACACTTCGAGAAAGGCGTCGCACAAGCCGCCGTGCCGACCAGGCTGCGTCCTGCTGCGCAGTTCACGACGACCGCCGCGGACATGGCTCGCTTCGCACGCTTTCTGCTCGAAGGACGAGCGCCTGGCGGCGAGACGCTCGTCGACGCCGCGCTGCTGCGCATGATGGGCAAGCCTTCGACCACCGATGCCGCGGTCGCGGGCCTGCGCGTGGGCTACGGTCTTGGCCTCGCCACGCGTGACCGCCACGGTGTGATCGGCCTTTGCCACGGCGGCAACACCGTGGGCTACCGCGCGATGCTCTGTGTGTTACCCGGGCAGGATCGCGCGTTCTTCATCGCCCACAACGCCGATGTCGAGGATGCCGACTACGGCCGCTTCGACGCGATGCTGATCGAGGCTTTGGGCGTGGAGTCCACGACGACATCGACACCCGCTCTGCGCGGCACCGGGGCCGCGTCATGGGACGGCTTCTACGAGCCCTCGCCGAACCGTTTCGCGAGCCTCGCATGGATCGATGCCGTGTTCGGCATCGTGCGCGTGCGCGGCGAGGGCGAAGGGCTGCGCGTCGGCCCGATCATGACCGACGGAGCGCACTTGTTTCCCGCAGGCGGCTCGCTGTGGCGGGCGCAGGGCCGCGCGATCGCCTCGCATGCGTTGTTCTTCGATCCTGACGGCACGCGCACGCTGTCGACGGGCATGCAGACGTTCGCGCAGGTCACGTGGCCGACCGTCGCCGCGCGGTGGCTGAGCGCTGCTGCAGGCATCCTCGGCCTCGCTTGGCTGCTCTTGGGTGGCCTGCTGCCGTGGCGCGGTGCAGTTGCACGGCCGGGCTTCGTGCCCTTCCTCGGTATCGTGGCGCTCGCGCTGCCACTGCCGCTTTTCCTCGCGCAGCCGTTTGTCGCAATCGGTGACATGACGATCGCGAGCGTGCTGCTGGCCGTCGTGACGGCTTCGTTGCCTGTCACGATGCTCGCGGGACTGGCGTGCGTGCGCGGCACGGCATTCGACTCGCCACGACGATGCATCGACACACTCGCGATGCTCGCCGTCCTGCAGCTTTCGATCGCGCTGGCCTGCCGGGGCTTGCTGCCGCTGCGTTCGTGGGCTTGAGGCGTACACGAGCATGTGATGCAGGCAAGGCGCAACGCGACAGACGTGGGATACGATGCCCCGGAATCGCCACATGCGCGCCGCGTGATGGCCTCTCGCGGGAGCGATGCTGGGGCCATGTGAGAGGCGTGGTGGTCGCGCCCGGGAGCCACGTGATGCGTGCAAGGCGTTTGGCGGCTGGCACGGCGGCCGTGCTGGTGTCGTCGCAACTGCTCTGGACAGCGGCCTCGACGTGGTGGAGGGTCGACGCATGCCTCGATGCCAGCGGAAGCTATGACTACGCAGAAGACCGCTGCGGCATGCTCGAATCCCATCCGTACGCGACGGCGTCATCGTGGTGGATCGTGGCGGGGCTGGTCGGCGGAATCGCCGGTACGGGTCTGGTGATCTCGGGCCTTCGTCGATGATCAGGCACTTTCCACGTGGCAGTTCCGGGAAGCGCGCCCGCGATGAACGCCGGAGTACGACGTGCACGGCATGATGGCCGGCGCGTCAAGCCCGTACCGGCGCGGTGACACGAAGGTCCCGTCTCTCCTTGCGGCGCTCATCCTCGCCATGCTCGCGTCATCGCCTGCCGTCGCCGCGTCCTGCCCGGCCAGCGTGGCGCGCTGGATGAGGCAGGCGGCGTTCTTCTCGGCGCTCGATGCGTCCGACGAGGCCGCCTTCAAGGCATCGCTGAAGCGTTACTACGTCGGCGTCTACCGGGGCGCGCTGCTCGAGCGGATGCAGGTGTGGATCGAGGAAACTTCGGTCGAGAGCGAGGGCTATGCGGCGTTCTACGACGATCTGCGGGACACGACATACACGCAGGCCGGACGGATGGCCGGCGACCGCTGTGTGGTGGAGGCCGTTCGCCGGTCCTGTCACGACGTCGTCCATGATCCCTGGCTGCCGGTCATGGCAACGCTGGTCTCGGATCATCGCGTCACCAACGTCACGCAGGCACAGGTCGATGCATGGCTCGCGTCGGGTACGCCCCATCATCGGTTCTGCATGACGGTGGCGTCGCGAACGTCGTTCGTGCTGGCCGACGACCTGATCGTTGGCGAGGATCACGAGATCCAGCAGGCTCGTGTCGAACTCGAAGCGCCGTGAAGCGCGCTCGGGTGGGCCGCTCCGGACGTCGATGTGTATGTCGCCACGCGCCATGCGCGGCCGGCTGGCGAGCCCTGCCGCCCATGTGCCCGACGTGCGGCCTGCGCCATTTCTCCACGGTTCGCGCGGCGGCGCGCACGGGGTGTTCCGTTATCATTCGCGACGCACCGCGCGTCGCGTGGTCGCCGTAAGCGTTCACGTCAATCAACGCGCCAACGTCTCCGGCATGCCGGACCCGTCGTGCCGCCGTCCGCGGGCACGGGGCGCAGTCGCTTGACCGGTCCACGAGGAACGCCCTTGAACGCTTCGACTCCCGCACCGGCGCCGCCGGTCGCCTTCGCCGCCCTGCGGCACCCCGGTTTCCGCGCGTACTTCCTGCTTTCGGCCCTCGCGATGATGGCCGACAACATCGAGCACGTGATCAGCTACTGGGTCATCTTCGGCAAGTTCAACTCACCCGCGCTCGGCGGCTTCGCGGTGGTCTCGCACTGGCTGCCGTTCCTGCTGTTCTCGGTGTACTCGGGCGCGCTCGCCGACCGCTTCGATCCGCGCCGCATGATCCAGCTCGGCATGGTGCTCTTCATGGGCGTGTCGATCGCCTGGGGCGTGCTGTTCGTGACCGACATGCTGGAGGTCTGGCATGCGGCCGTGCTGCTGATCATCCACGGCCTCGCCGGCGTGCTGTGGGGGCCGCCGTCGCAGCTGCTGCTGCACGACATCGTCGGCCGCGAGCACCTGCAGAGCGCGGTGCGCCTCAACGCGACCGCGCGCCAGCTCGGCATGCTCGCCGGTCCCGGCGTCGGTGGCGGCCTGCTGCTGTGGCTCGGCCCCAAGACCGGCATCCTCGTCAACGCACTGCTCTACCTGCCCTTCATCCTGTGGCTCGCGGTCGCGCCATATGGCCCGAAGTTCCGCGCGGCCGGCACGGTCGTGGCGACGCGTGCGGTGCGCACGCTCGGTGACATCGGCCGTGCGCTGGGCGAGATCGCGCACCATCGCGTGATCCTCGCGATGACGATCCTCGCCGGCGCAGCGTCGCTGTTCATCGGCAACGCCTACCAGGCGCAGATGCCGGGCTTCGCCCACGATCTCGGCCAGGGCAAGGCCGACTTCTTCTACAGCATGCTGCTCGCCGCCGACGCGGCGGGCGCACTGACCGCCGGCATCGTGCTCGAGAGCCGCAACCTGCTGCAGCCGCGTGCGCGCACGGCGTGCTTCCTCGCGATGACGTGGTGCGTCGCGCTGGCTTCTTTCGCACTGACCTCGAGCTACCCGCTCGCACTCGCGCTGCTGTTCGTCGCGGGCTTCGTCGAACTGTCGTTCAACGCGATGGCGCAGACGCTGGTGCAGCTCGAGGCGCCGGCCGAGCTGCGTGGCCGCGCGATAGGCGTGTTCAACATGTTCGCGATGGGCATGCGCACGTTCAGCGGCATCACCGTCGGCCTCGTCGGTGCGAGCATCGGCATCCACTGGTCGCTCGCCCTGAGCGGCGCGGTGCTGTTCGTCGTGATCGGCGCGCTCGTGCGGTTCGGCCTGAAGGTGCCGCGCGCGGCCTGACGCCACGTGGATCGCGTGCCTGCCTGCTCACGTTGCGGGCAGGCGTGCGCTTCGGTCGCCCGCGCTGCGGACGAAAGGCGCCGCGCCCGGTGGCACCACATGCTCGCACCAGGCCTGTCGCCACGGCATCGACAGCCGGGGTCAGGTTCATTCGTGCATGCGGTACCTCCAGGCTCGCAGGTCCGTTCGGACGAATGAACCTGACCCCAGCTCTGGACGCCGGTCCTATGCCGCGGGCAGTGTCTGGTGAATCGGGTAGGCACGGGTGTGGCCCCGCCTGTTTCAGTTGCACGTGGAGAACGCCGGAGGTGACGCACGCCTTCCGACCGCGCAGACTGCGGTCGTCCCCGGCAATGCGGAGCGAGCGATGCGGACGTTGCGAACGGTTGGATGGCTCTTCGCGGCGTGGTTGGCCGCCATGTCGGCTCATGCGGAAACGGTCGATCCCGTGATCGCGCAGGTGCAGGCACGCGATGCCGAGATCGCCGCCGCGCACGGTCGTGGCGATCTCGAGGCCTACCGTGCCGGCCTGTCGTCGCGATACACCTACGTCGACATCGGCGGCAAGCGCGTCACCGCGGACATGCTGCTGCAGCGGCGCGAAGGCGACCAGCGCCGCGTCGTGTCGTCGAAGGCTTCCGAAGACGAAGCGGTGCGCATCGCCGACGACGTGGTGCTGCTGCGCGGCCTGGAGGAAAGCAAGGCGCTGTACTTCGGCGGTCTGCCGCGCCACGGCCTGTCGCGCTGGACCGCATTGTGGGTACGCGAAGACGACGGCGTCTGGCGCATCATCGCCGAGACGTCGACACCCGTGCGCAAGAGCGAGGCACTGCCGTTCGTGCACGCGCCGCAGCCGGCGTCGACGCTCGAGGCGCTCGCCGGGCGCTGGTCCATCGCGACCGAGCCACCGCTCGAGCTGACGCTCTCGGCCCACGACGGCACGCTCGTCGGCACGCTCGCGGGAGCGTCGGCGCGCTTCACGTTCAAGCCGGCCTCGGCGACGCACTGGTTCGCCGAAGAGCGTCCGTTCGAACTGCGCATCGCCGCGGACGGCAGAACGATGGATCTCGTCACGTGGGGCACGGCGACGGCGGCGAGGCGTGTCGTGGAACCGTGATGCACTCACGTGAAGCGATGGCTCGAGCATCCCGATGGTGAGATCGCGTGCGACGTCGGGCCATGCGCATCACGCAGGCTCAAGCCCGCACGGCGGATTTCACGATCGTCAGCGAAGGCCGAACCCGTGGCTCGCATGCCTTGCATGCACGGATGGTCTCGTCGCTCTCGTGCTGCGCGGCGGCTTCGCATGTCCACGGTGGAATCGCCTGCGGCGGTTCCGCCCTGCGCGTCACGTGCTCGCGGAAGGTTGCGGCAGGGGATCGACTAGACTGGTGTGCAAGCCCGATGCGCGATGCCCCCTGAGCATCGAGAGCGGCCTCGCATGGATCCCGGAGCACGTCGTGTACGTTCGATCGCTCGTTCTCGCGTTGACCTTCTTCTGCAGCATCCAGGATGCGTCGGCGCATGATCCGTCGCCCGGCACCGACGCTGCCGCGTGCGTCAACGACGCGTCGTGGGTGGCCGAGCAGGCGCCGTTCCGGATCCACGGCGACACCTGGCATGTCGGCCCGCGCGGGCTCGGCGTGTTTCTGATCAAGGCACCGACCGGGCATGTGCTCATCGATGGTGGCGTTCCCGCGAACGCGGCGCTCGTCGAGAACAACCTGCGCAGCCTCGGCGTCGACCTGCACGACATCAAGTGGATCCTCAATTCGCAGGCGCATTGCGACCATGCGGGCGCGATCGCGCAGCTCGCGCGCGACACCGGCGCGCAGGTGATCGCGGGTGCCGCGGACGAGGCCTTGCTCGCGCGCGGCGGGCGTGACGATCCGCAGTTCGCCGACCGCTTCACCTATCCGCCCGTGCGCGTCGACCGCACGGTGCGCGACGGCGAGGCCCTGCGTCTCGGCGACCTGACGCTGACCGCGCACGCGACGCCGGGACATACACCGGGCAACACGACGTGGGCGTGGCGATCATGCGAAGACGGACGCTGCCTCGACATCGTGTTCGTCGGCAGCCTGTCGGCACCCGACTACAGGCTCGTCGACAACGCCGCGTATCCCGGTCTCGTGGACGATTTCGAGCGCAGTTTCGCGAAGGTCGCCGCGCTGTCCTGCGACCTCGCGCTGGCGCCGCATCCCGGCATGATCGGCTTCTGGGAGCGCGTGGAGAAGGGCGGGAAGATCGATCGCACGGCGCTCGTCGATCCCTCGCAATGCCGCCGCTATGCCGAACGTGCCCGCGAGGCCTTCGGGAAAGAACTGGCCACGCAACGCAAGGCAGCGGCCTCGCGCAACTAGCCCGGGCCGGCCGGCAACGCGCGCCTGCACGCGCCGCAAGGCACGCCGCTTCGGCCGCTACGTGCCGAGTCGTGGAGATTCGGCGCGTGGCGTGACGCTGCCGCGAATGCCTCGGGTCACGCGTGGGCGTGTCCGCGACACGCCGCATGGGGCTGCGCCTGTCATGCGACTCGCGCTACCCTCGGGGTTCGACCGGGGGAGGTTGCCAACACGCAGGAGTCCGCTCCATGCGTCAGGGAAGTGCCGCCGGCAGTCATGACAGGGAGGGAGTTTCATGAAGTCCAGCATCGCATCCGTTGTCGTCACGCTTTCCGTGGCGGCATGGGCGTCCCAGACAGGTGCCACATGGCATGCATCGGGTCCTGCGGGCGGTGGCGTTGCCGTGATCGTGAACGATCCGGCAGCGCCGGAGCACATCTACCTTCAGACCGCGAACGGGAGTTATGCGTCTTCCGACCAAGGCGGGAACTGGCAGCGGATCGGCGGTGGCCTGCCGCTGCAGCAGCCCATCGGGCGAGGTGGTGCAGCCACCGTAGTGGCATCCGGTGCGGTGTTGCATGCGCCGGACGGTGGATGTCAGCGCCTGTTTCGATCTGACGACCATGGCCGGACCTGGGCAGTGCAAGGCGTCTTGCCCGGTCTCGAAGCCTGCTCGACAGGGATCGTGCGGACACGTGGACAGCAGTCGCGATTCATCGGCATGGGTCAGGCGGGCGTGTACCTCAGTGCCGACGGCGTCCAGTTCGATCTCGTGCCCGGAGCCTTTCCTGCAGGATCGGCGATCGCCCTTCGCGCCAGTCCCGCACAGGACGGTGTCGCCATCGCGATCCGCCAGCCGCAGGGAAGCCAGTCGCTCGAGGTGTACCGGACGGCCGACTCGGGCGCCACATGGACGCTTGTCCGCTCCGTGCCGGAGTGGGACTGGAACAGGATCACGATGCCCGTGATCACCTTCGGTGCCGGCGGAAGCGTCTTCGTCTACCTGACGTTGAACAGCTACCGGAGCGACGATGGTGGCATCACATGGCAGGAACTGGGATGGTGGGGCGTGCCGGCGGTGGCTCATCCCTCGTTCCCCGGTCTCGTCTATGCCGTCGACGAGGCCAACACGCTTCGCATGTCGACGGACGGGGGCGTGTCGTTCTCCGCCGTTCCGGGATCCGCGGCCATCCAGGGTCCCGCCGGTCCGGCGACGATCGTCTCGCTCGCGATCGTTCCGAGGGCGGACACCCACGATCTGCTCGCGGGTACGACGGAAGCCGGGCTTTTCAGGTGGCGTGATGGGCAATGGCAGCGCTCCGATGAAGGATTGACTGCACCGGTTCGCGCGCTCGCGATTCATCCTTCGGCTCCAGGCTACGCACTCGCGGCATCCCAGACCCAGCACGGGATCTTCCGGGGACAGCTCGAAGAAGGGCTTGTCGCGTCGACGTCGACGCCCCGCCATATCGGCATCCGCGCGCTGGTGTTCGATCCGACCAGCGGCGGCGCGCCGGCGACGTCCACGGTGTTCGCAGGCGGCACCGGTTGGCAGGGAAACGGAACCACGACGCCGTTCACCACGGGGCTGTGGAAGAGTATCGATGGGGGCGATACGTGGACGGATATCGGCCATGCCGACTTCGGCGTGGGCGCGAGTCTGGGCCAGGTTCGCGACATCGCGCTGGATCCGCGCTCGTGCGTGAACCCGCCGGCACTGCCTGCCGCGTGTACCGTGGGGCCGCTGCGAACGTTGTATGCCACGAGTACGGGAAGAAGCACGATGGGCGTCACGTCCCATCGCATCATCAAGTCCGTCGATGGTGGCGAGCGCTGGTCGGATATCGACGGCCTTCCGAAACCCGTTTCGGGTTCGGGTCAGGTCCTGACGACGGTCGCCGTGATCGTCGATCCGTTCGACACGCAGACCTTGTACGTCGCGACGTCGTGGTCGGGTGCGAGTGGCAGTGCTGCAACACTTGCGAACGGCGTCTTCCGCAGCACGGATGGAGGCGCGTCGTGGTCGTTGCGATCGAGCGGTATGCCCCTGGCGCCGGGCTCGATCTCGTCGCATCACAGCGTCTACGCGCTCGCGATGGATCCGGGAAATCCTTCCCGGTTGTGGGCGGCGGTGGCGGGGTTGCCTGCCGGAGGCGGCGACTCGACGATCTACCGCAGCGATGACGGCGGTGCGCAATGGATGCCTTCGAGCTCGGGCATCACCGCGGGCGACATCCGTTCGATCGCGGTCGATCCCGTGACGCCCTCGACGTTGTACGCCGCGGCGTCGGGGCGCGTGGGGCATCCTGCCGGCGTCTACCGCTCCATCGATGGTGGCGTGACCTGGCGCTCGATCAGCGTCGGCCTCGGGGCCGAAGGCGTGCTGACTGTCGCCGTCGACCGCAGCATGCCGTCGACCGTGGTCGCGGGTGGAACGCGTGGCGTGAGCATGTTGAACCTCGAGGCCGACGCCGATGCGGACGGCGTTCCCGACGCGGTCGAGCAAGCCGGTCCCGGCGGCGGTGACGCGAACGGTGACGGCATCCCCGACCATCTGCAGGCGCACGTCGCCTCGATCGATGCGTCGGCCGTGTCGGGCCGCTGGCACGGTGGCAGTGCGATCGGGCAGGGGGCGGGAACGGGGCGTGTCGTGATCGAAGTGCAAGGCGATGCCGCCGGCACGTGCACGCAACTCGTCGATGCGCAGCTCGTCGATCCCGCCGACCGTCTGCTCGACATCGTGGATGGCGTGCGCTTCGTCGCGGCGACGCCGCTGGTGCGCTTCGAGATCCTCGACTGCCCTTCCGCGGACGTGATCGTGTCGTGGCCGGGCAGCGTGTTGCCGCCCGGCGCGCAGTGGCGCTTCCATGGCGCTTCGGCACCGGGCAGCGATGCGCTCGGATGGCACGATTTCTCGTCGCAGGCCGTCGATCTCGGCGGCGGACGCTGGCGCCTCCGCCTCGCCGCGGGTGGCTTCGGCAGCTACCGCCCCGCGAGTTCGCAGGCGATCCTGTTCGAGGGCGCGCTTTCGGTCTCCGACGACCGTCTCTTCAGCGACGGCTTCGATCCGCGTTGAAGGCCTGGCATCACGAGGCAGCCGTGGGCCGCCTCGTGATCGGCGTCACGGCTTCGTCGCGCCCGCGCGGATCACCGGACCGATGGTCTCGATCCATATCGCATAGCCCGCGCGATTCATGTGCAGGCGATCCTCGAGGAAGATGTCTTCACGCGGCACGCCGTTCGCGTCGAGCATCGGCGTGAAGATGTCGACGAGCTCGACGCCGCGCTGGGTCTTCGCCCACGCCGCGATCGCGTCGTTGGCGGCGCGTGACGACGACAGCAGGTTCGCGCGCGCGGGGCTCGGCTTGATCGCGATGTAGGCGATGCGCGTGTCGGGAAGATCCTTGCGCACGCGCGCGACGAACGCCTTGAAATCGTCGACGACCTGCTGCACCGAGCGGCCTGCGGCGAGGTCGTTGTCGCCCGCATAGAGCAGCACCAGGCGCGGCTTGTACGGCACGACGATGCGGTCGGCGTAGTGCGTCGAATCGCGAACCTCCGAGCCGCCGAAGCCGCGGCGCACGATGCGCACGTCGGGGAAGTCCTGCTCGAGCGAGGTCCAGAAGCGGATCGACGAGCTGCCGATGAACAGCACGCCGCCCGGTGCAGGCGGGTTCGTACGGTCGGCCGCCTCGAACGCGGCGATGTCGGCGCTCCAGGGATCCGGTGCGTCGGCGGCGCGCTGAGCGAATGCGGGCAGCGCGGCAAACAGCAGGACGAGCGCGAACAGCGCACGCTGCAGCGTGCGGCGCGTGAGGATGGGCGAGCTCATGACAGGCGGGCCTCCGTATGCGGATCGAACAGGTGCAGGCGCTCGGGTGCGAAACCGAGCGCGATCGTGCCACCCGGCTCGGGCAGTTCCTGCGGTGGCACGCGCGCGACGAGCGCCTGCTTGCCGCAGCGCAGGTTGAGGAAGATCTCGTTGCCGACCGGCTCGACGAGTTCGAGCTGGGCTTCGAGGCGTGCACCGGACGTTTCGCCCGTGACCGGTGCGAGATCCTCGGGGCGCAGGCCCGCGACGAGCTCGCGGCCGACGTGCGCGCGCGCGATCGCGTTGTCGCCGAGCGGCACGACCATGCAGCCCGTGTCGAGGCGCAGGCCGTCGCGTTCGATCACGGTGCCGCGCAGCAGGTTCATCGCCGGGCTGCCGAGGAAGCCCGCGACGAACAGGTTGACCGGGCGCGCGTACAGCGCCATCGGCGTGTCGATCTGCTGGATGCGGCCGTCCTTGAGCACGACGATGCGCTGGCCGAGCGTCATCGCCTCGATCTGGTCGTGGGTGACATAGATCATCGTAGTGCCGACGCGACGATGCAGGCGCGCGAGCTCGACGCGCATGGTCATGCGCAGGCGCGCATCCAGGTTCGACAGCGGTTCGTCGAGCAGGAACACGCTCGGGTTGCGCACGAGCGCGCGGCCGAGCGCGACGCGCTGGCGCTGGCCGCCCGAGAGCTGGCCCGGCTTGCGCGCGAGCATCGAGCCGAGTTCGAGCGTGTCCGCCGCTTCGGCGACGCGGCGCGCGATCTCGTCCTTCGGCGTGTCGCGCAGCTTGAGCCCGAAGCCGAGGTTCTCCTCGACCGTCATGTGCGGGTAGAGCGCGTAGCTCTGGAACACCATCGCGATGTCGCGGTCCTTCGGTGCGACGTCGTTGACGACGCGGTCGCCGATCGACAGCGTGCCCGAGCTGATCGTCTCGAGTCCGGCGATCATGCGCAGCAGCGTGGACTTGCCGCAGCCCGACGGCCCGACGAGGACGAGGAATTCGCCGTCCGCGATGTCGAACGTCGCGCCTTCGACACCGACGTGGCCGTTGTCGTAGACCTTGCGGACCGCATCCAGCCTGAGGCTCGCCATGAGGCATTCTCCCAACGTGTTGCGGTGCGGCATGAATGCCGCGACCGATCGCGCGATGCTTGGCAACCCGGCAATGTAATCGTTTTCAGCATGGCATGGCCAGTGCCGGGAGCCGACGTCTCGCACGACGCGCTGCATCGGTGTTGTCGTGCTGGCGCGCGCCACGCGTTTCGCGCTACGAAGACGACGGCCGCGCCAACGCCCCGAGGAGTTCCGATCCGCATGACGACCACCTTGCTCGCCGACGTCGGCGGCACCAACGTCCGCTTCGCGCTCGCCGACACCGAGGCCGCGCAACCGCTGGTCGAGGATTCGATCCGCCGCTACCGCGTCGCCGACTTCGCGGGTTTCGCCGACGCCGCGCGGCGCTACCTCGACGATGCCGGTGCGCGCGTGACACGTGGCGTGTTCGCGTTCGCGGGGCCGGTCGTCGGCGACGAGGTGCGCCTGACCAACCATCCTTGGACGACCTCGCTCGAAGGCACGCGTGCGGCACTCGGCCTCGACGGCGTGCGCGGGCTCAACGACTTCGCCGCGATGAGCCTGTCGCTCACGCTGCTCGACGATGCGCACGTCGAGGTGCTCGGTGGCATCGCGCCACGCGCACCGGGCGACGCCGCGCACCAGACCTTCGCGATCGCGGGGCCCGGCACGGGGCTTGGCGTCGGCGCGCTGCTCGTGCGCGACGGCCGCGTGCTCACGCTCGACACCGAAGGCGGGCACCTCAGTTTCGCGCCGCGCACCGCGCACGAGATCGAGATCCTGCGCGTGCTCACCGAACGCTTCGGACGCGTGTCCAACGAGCGCCTGCTGTGCGGATCGGGCCTGGTCAACCTCTACCACGCGCTCGGCACGATCGACGGCGTCGCCACGGAGGCCCTCGAGCCGGCCGACGTGACGCTGCGTGCGCAGCACGGCGACGATGCCTTGTGCGTGCGCGCGGTCGAAGGCTTCTGCGAGATGCTCGGCGCGGCCGCGGGCGACCTCGTGCTCGCGTTCGGCGCGTGGGACGGCGTCTACCTCACCGGCGGGCTCACGCCGCGCCTGCGCGCTTGGTTCCACAGCGAGGCGTTCCGCCGCCGCTTC
Source organism: Dokdonella aquatica (assembly GCF_051987395.1). Classification (NCBI taxonomy): domain Bacteria; kingdom Pseudomonadati; phylum Pseudomonadota; class Gammaproteobacteria; order Lysobacterales; family Rhodanobacteraceae; genus Dokdonella; species Dokdonella aquatica. Next base: position 1,934,483 of record NZ_CP197094.1, read on the forward strand.
GAGGACAAGGGGCGCTTCGCCGCGCGCATGGCGCAGGTGCCGACGGTCGCGGTGCTGCACCACGATGCGGGTCTTCTGGGAACCGCCGCACAGGCAGTGCTCGACGCAGGTCTCGTTCTCGTGCCGCGTCGCCGCGTAGGGTAGGGCGCTCCGCCGACACGGAACCCGCGATGCCGAGGATGCTGCACACGATCGCATGGCCTGCGTTGGCGCTCGTCGCGCAGGCGGCCGGCGCGACGACGACCGCGCGCCTGCCCGACTGGATCTGCGCGCATCCCGACAGTGTGTTCGCGGACGCATTCGAAGGCGCGGCGTCCGTCGTCACGCTGCCTTCGGGCGGCAGCGGCGGCACGTTCCCGGGCAGCCTCATGCGCAGCGTCGCGGTGCCGGGCTTCGGCACGCGCACCTATTACCTGCACGTGCCGTCGAGCTACACACCGGGTCGCGCCGTGCCGCTCGTGTTCGCGCTGCACGGCCAGTCCGGCAGCGCGGCCTCGGCGCCGACCGCCGCCCAGTCCGTGCGCAACGCGTGGAGCAGCGTGGCCGAAGCCGGCGGTTTCATCGTCGTCGCGCCGGTTGCCACGGGTTCGAGCGGCGGCTGGGTCGCGCCGCCGCCGGGGCCGAGCGACTACGACACGTTCGCGGCCGTGATCGCCGACGTCGAGGCTGCGTACGCGATCGACCGCTCGCGCCGCATCGGTTGGGGCTTCTCGGCCGGCGGCCACGTCATGCACGACCTCGTGCTCAATCACTACAGCACGCAGGTCACGATCGACACGTTCGCGGGCTACGCGGTGAGTGCGGGCGCGCAGCAGGCCTTCGCCTGTGGCAACGCGTCGGAATGCAATACGCTCGTCGCGGCCGCATCGCGGCGCATCCCCGTGAGCCTGCACGTGGGCACCGGCGATTCGCTGCAGCCTTTCGTCGCGGCCGATCGCGACCGCTTCGCCGCGAACGGCTGGGTGCTCGGCGACACGCTGTGGTATGCGACGTTCACGGGTGGCCACGTCTACGCGAGCGCGCAGCTCGCCGAGGCCTGGCAGAACCTGTGCCCGTTCCAGGCGCTGCCCTGACGCAGGCCGCCCGCGGCGTCAGCGCGGCCGGTCGGGGTGCTTGCCGTCGAGCCAGCCGATGAGGTCGTCGAATGCCGACGTGACCGACGCCTGCGACATCGTGCAGTGGCCTTCGCGCGGCTCGATGCGCGTCACGAGGTTGGCCTCGCGACCGGTCTCGCGCAGGCGCTGTGCGTAGTGCCAGGCCATCGACGCGGGCACGAGCGGATCGCGGCTCGTGTGCAGCGCGACGAGCGGCCGTTCGAGGCGACCGGTCGGCGTGTACCAGCGCGACAGGTAGCGCGTCGCCTTCGCATCGGCGGTGTAGCGCACGACGCCGACGGCGAGCGCATCGTCGTCGCCGGTGCCCGTGTACGCGAACGCGCGGTTGTCGAAGGGATTGCCACCCGCGCGGCGCTGCATCTCGCCGATGACGTACGTCGAGAAGCCGATCACGCCGGGCAGGTTGTCGTCGTCCGAACCGGCCTGCAGCGCGCGCAGCGCCGCGGCAGCCGTCGGATTGCTGCGCAATGCCGCATCGATGCGCCCGCTCGTGCGGCCGTCGGGCATGAACAGCGGCGGCACCGGCGTGAGCGGACCGAGCAGACCGGGAAAGTAGTAGTCGAACGCGGCGCGCACGGCGAACTGGTGCTGCATCAGCGTGTCGGCCGGGGCGAGCACGCCGCACAGTGCGAGGCCGCCTGCATAGACCTTCGGCTGCGTCTCGAGCGCGTGCACGGTCAGCAGGCCGCCCATCGACATGCCCATCGCGAGCGTGCGCTTCGGCGCGCCGTGCAACCGCACGAAATGCTTGCGCAGGCGCTCGCTGTCGGCGCTGGCCTGCTCGACGGCCCAGCCGGTCTGCGCGTAGGCCGACTGTGCGACCGCGTAGCCGCGGTCGACGAGGTCCTGCAGCGGCGGATACAGCGCGGCGGTCTGCGGCAACGTGACCGGCTCGACCGAGTAGCCGTGGAAGTAGACGACGAGCGTGCGGTTCCAGTCGGCCGGCACGTCGATGCGCCACGCGGCGCCTTCGAGCGTGCCGGTGTGCGTGTCCACGCGCGACTCGAACGCGTGCAGGATCGGTGCGAACAGCAGGCAGACGAGCAGGGCGACGACGCGCATGGTGGTTCTCCGGTCGATGCGGTGCGCGCTCAGCGCGCCTTGGCCAGCGTCACGACGACGTCGGCTTTCGCGTTGGTCAGGCGCAGCTCGCCATCCTTCCACGTCGCATTGCGACCGTCGACGCGCGTGCGCGCGGGCACGAGGTCGGGCGGCAGCGTGAGCACCCAGCCACCGGGTGGCACGCGCGCGGCGTCGCCGCGCAGCGACAGCCGGATGCGCTCGCCGTCGCGGCGCAGCGTGTAGCCGAGCACGCCGTACGGCGTGTGCAGGCCGTCGAGCGTGATGCCGGTGGCGTCGATCCAGTCGGAGGTGAGGCCGCCGCCGAGCACGATCGCACGGTCCGACACGCGCTCGTAGGCGAACAGGTCGAGTGCGGCGCGGATGAAGTCCGAGGCGACCCAGCCGTGCGGCATGTCGCCGATGAAACGCGGTTCGCGTGCGTCGCGGCCGACCACTTCGGCCCACTGGTTCCAGGCCTGCGGGCGGCGGTCGCCGAAGAAGAACGCGATCGCCTCGTGCGCGCGTTCGCGCCAGCCCAGGCGCACGAAGGCCGAGACGTTGCGCCACTCGTACGGCGTGTAGTCCTTCCACGCACGCTGGCCGTCGCGGCGCTCGACGAACTCGCGCCAGTAGCGTTCGAACGTCGCCTCGAGCATCGCCGGCGGCAGGTGCTCGCGCTCGCCGCCTGGCGACAGGGCCATCGTCGTGGACGTCGCGTCGAAGTCACCGAGATCGGCCGCGCCCGGAATGAACGTGATGCCGAAGCGCTTCGCGCTCGCGTCGAGCGAGGCGAGGATGTCGGCGCGGAACGCGTCGCGAGAGAGTGCCAGGCGCGTCGCGTCGGCGTCGCGGTCGAGCTGGCGCGCGAGCGTCTCGGCGCTCGTGTAGCCGATCAGGCCCCAGAAGTTGTCCCAATGCGAGTAGGCCGGCTTGGCCGAATAGCCTTCGTGGCTGATCGACGGCGGCAGCAGGCCGTAGCGCTCGGTGCCGCGGTTGGCGTCGGTGCGCTCGCTCGCGCGAAGCTCGTCCATGTAGCGCGTGGCCTTGTCGACGTGCGGCCACATCGCCTCGGCGAGCGCGCGGTCCTGCGTGTAGCGCGCGACCTCGGCGGCGAGGAACGCGAGCTCGCCGTGGCTGTCGTTCTCGGGCACGGGATCCGAGCCACGCGCGTCGACGCAGCACGGCACCTTGCCGTTGGCGAACTGGAACGGCGCGTACCACTCGAGGAACTCGCGCGCCTCGGTCGCGTGGCCCATGCGCAGCAGTGCCTCGGACGTCATCGCGCCGTCGCGGATCCACGAGCGCGCGTAGGAGCGCGTGCCGGGACGGATCTTCACGCCGTCGCGGTTGATCAGCACGTGCGCGAGCGAGGTGCGCAGCGTATCGACGAGGGGCTGCATGCCCGCCGGTCCGGCCAGCTTCACGCGGTCGAGCTTGGCACGCCATTCGGCTGCGACGCTGCCGCGCTGCACGTCGACCCAGCCCTGCAACGCGTCGGACGGCAGGTTCGGCGTGCGCGGCGTGCCGCTCAGCGGGATGCCAAGCGTGATCGTGCGCGAAGCCCTGGCATCGAGCTCGAGGCGGTAGACGAGTGCGCCCGAAGCGAGGCCGGTCTCGTCGCGCACGTATGTCGCCTCGGGAAGGCGATCACGTGACAGGTGCTGCGCGACCATGTCCTGGTCGAACGGCGTCGCGAAGAACGACGTCGGCGCGACCATCGGCCACACGCGCGGCTTGCCGTCGACGTTGACGCTGCGGCCGTCGAACCCGAGTTCGCGGATCGGACTGACGCCACCCGGCGTGGTCAGGAACTGCACGGGCGGGTTGACCTGGAACGGCTGCACCGCGAGTGCGAGCGTGAGCGTCTTCGGTGCGTCCGTGTCGTTGCTGAGCGTGTAGGTCGCGAACAGGCGCGAGGTTTCGGTGTCGCCCTGCGCGAACGCGTCGATGTCCAGATGCCACGACGGCGTACCGTCGCGTGCGCCGTCCCAGCGCACGCCCGGCATCGGCAGATGCGCATCGGCAAGGCGCTGCGTGATCGCGACATCGGCCCATGAGCGTGGCGGCGTGCCTTCCTCATCGGATTCGCGCACGAACGGCGTGATCGAGAAGCCGCCGCGCGCGACCTCGATCGCGCCGTCCTCGCCGATCAGGCCGCTCTCGTGTCCGCCGTCGATGCCGACCAGGGTCCAGTAGGTCTGCTCGCCCGAGAAGCCGCGCGGATACTGTCCGCGCGGTGCGTCGGCCGCGATCGCCTGCAGGAACGTGTTCGGCGTCGCGCCGACGGCGATGTCCTGCACGTCGACCGAAGACAGTGCGTACTCGCTGCCGGGACCGTCGTGCAGCACGAGGCGCAGGCGGCGCGCCTCGGATTCGGTGAGCAGCAGGTGGTCGACGCCGCCGTTGCCGTGCTCGACGCGGCGCAGCATGCGCCAGCGCCGACCGTCGTCGGAGGCCTCGACGTCATAGCGGCTTGCGTAGGCGCCATCGGCCCAGTGCAATGTCAACGCGCCGAACTCGCGGGGGCGCGTGAAGTCGATCGTGAGCGTACGCGGCGTGCCTTCACGACGCGTCGTGCGCCAGGCGATCGCGTCGTCGGGCGGATTGCCCACGAGTCCAGCCGGGACACGACCGGCATCGGACGTGAGCTTCGGCGCCGGCCATGTCGCCGGTGCGGGATCGCGCTCGGCGAGGCGCAGGTCGCGCAGGCAGACCTCGCCCTTGCCGCCCGTGTTCGCGTAGATCGTGAACTCGACGAACTGCGTGCGGCGCAGCGTCTTGTCCTCGAGCGGCCCCCAGGCCGGCGAGATGTGGCGCTTCTTGTAGCGCACGGGCGTCCACTCCGACGGGAACGTCGTCGAGGGCTTGCTGACCCACCAGACGTTGTCGCCGCTGTCGTCGATGAGCTTGAACTCGAACTGGTTGGCCGGGCCGCTGCCGCGCACCTCGAAGTCGAACGCGTAGTCGGCCGGGAACGCGAGCGGCAGCGTGCGGCGCATCGCGGCGTGGCCGGACACGCCGTTGAAGTCGTAGTCCAGGCACAGCGCACGGTCGAGCGGGCGCAGCGTCGCCGAGACCTGATCGGAGGCGAGTGCCTTCCACGGCTTCGGGTTACGGAAGTCGTCGATCACCTCGGCCGAAGCAAGCGTCGGCAGTGCGCCGAGCGAGAGGACGGCGGCGAGCGCGCGCAGGGAAAGGATGTCGATGCGTGCGGGCATGGGGATCTCCGTGGCGCGGGGCATGTGGATTCGAGGTGGCGTCATCGGCGGGGCGTGGCCGGTGTGATCCCGTCGGGCATCCGGGCGGGGCATGACGCGGAAGGATGCGCTCGTCTTGCGGCGGCATCGCGTCGCGTTGTCTCGTCCCCTTCTCCCACCGGGAGAAGGTGGCCCGAAGGGCCGGATGAGGGGCCGGTCCCGCGACGGGCATCGGACATCGTCACGTCACCGCACCCTCTCCCCAACCTCTCTCCCGGAGGGAGAGGGGCTCGAGCGCGACACGCCGCGCCAACCTCATCCCTTGACGCTTCCGAGCAGCAGGCCTTGGATGTAGTAGCGCTGCAGCACGAGGAACAGCAGCAGCACGGGCGTGATCGTCACGACCGAGCCGGCCATCATGAGTTCGTTGTCCATGACGTGCTCGCGCGACAGCGAGGCGAGCGCGACGGGCAGGGTCTGGTAGGTCTGGTCGCTGAGCACGATGAGCGGCCACATGAAGTCGTTCCAGCTCGCGAGGAACGTGAAGATCGCGAGCGTGACGATGATCGGCTTGAGCAGCGGCAGCACGATGCGCGCGAAGATGCGCAGCTCACCGGCGCCGTCGATGCGCGCGGCCTCGAGCAGCTCGTCGGGGATCGAACGCGCGTACTGGCGCACGAGGAAGATGCCGAAGATGCCGGCCATCGCGGGCACGATGATGCCGCCGTAGCTGTTGACGAGGCCGAGCGACTTCATGAGCAGGAACAGCGGGATCATCGCAACCTGTGCCGGGATCACGAGCGCACCGAGCAGGGTCTTGAACAGGCGCTCTCGCCCCCTGAAGCGCAGTTTCGCGAAGGCGTAGCCCGCGGCGAGGTTGAACGCGAGCGACAGCAGCGTCACCGCGCTCGCGATGAACGCGCTGTTGGCGAGGTAGCGGCCCATGCCGTCGCGCTCGAACAGCTGCGTGTAGTTGGCGAGCGTCGGCGAGCTCGGCAGCAGCGGTGGCGGGAACGCGCTCGCTTCGCCGGCCGGCATGAACGACACCGACAGCATCCATGCGAGCGGCGCGAGGCTCACGATCGCGAAGCCGATCAGCAGGCCGTTGACGAGGACCTTGGCGAGGCGCGGGTTCACGCCTGTTCCCCGCGGCGGCCGAGGCGCAGCATGAGCGCCGTGACGCCGAGGATCAGCGCGAACAGCAGGAACGCGACGGCCGAGGCGCGGCCGAGGTTCCACCACTTGAAGCCTTCCTCGAACATGAAGTACAGAACGCTCGTCGTGCTCTGCAGCGGGCCGCCGCGCGTCATCACGTAGGGCTCGGCGAACAGCTGGAAGTAGCCCGAGGTGGTGATGATCGCGACGAGCAGCATGGTCGGCTTGAGCATCGGCAGCGTGATGTGGCGCAGCTGCTTCCAGAACGAGGCGCCGTCGATGCGTGCGGCCTCGTACAGGTCGTGCGGGATCGCCTGAAGGCCGGCGAGCAGGATGATCATGTTGTAGCCGAAGTTCTTCCACACCGCGAACAGGATGATCGTCGGCATCGACCAGTCGGCACTGCCGAGCCAGTCGATCGGCGGGATGCCGACGAGGTCGAGCGTGTAGTTCACGAGGCCGTAGCGCGTGTGGAAGAAGTAGCGCCAGATCACCGCGACCGCGACGATCGTCGTGACCACGGGCGCGAACAGCGCGGTGCGGAAGAAGCCCTTGAAGCGCGCGAGCTTCGAATCGAGCAGCAGCGCGGCGGCGAGCGACACCGCGATCGACAGCGGCACGCCGACCAGCACGAAGTAGAACGTGTTGCCGAGCGACTGCCAGAACATCGGCGTACGCAGCAGGTCGAGGTAGTTGCCGAGGCCGACGAAACGCAGGTTGTCGCGGTCGGCGAGCGCGTAGAGGTCGAAGTCGGTCAGGCTCAGCGCGAACGCGGCGAGCACGGGCAGCAGGAAGAACACGCCGATGACGGCGAGCGCGGGCGTGACGAACAGCCAGGCGGCGCGGTTCGGATTCACTCCGCTGCCTCCTTGCGGTGCTCGAGGATCCAGCGGCGCTTCTCGAGGATCGCGTCGACCTCCTTGTCGAGTGCGGCAAGCGTCTTCGCAGGATCCGCGCCGCCACGCGCGACGCGCTCGGCGGCGCGCTGCATCTCGATGACGATGCGCTCCCACTCGGCCACCTTCGGCGTCGGCTTCACGCGCTCGAGCTGCTCGCGGAACGCGGCAGCGTGGCGGTCGTCGGCGAGCTGCGGATCGCTCCACACGCTGCGGCGCGGCGGCAGGTCGCCGGTGAGTTCGTGGAAGCGCAGCTGCACGGCCGGCTCGGCGAAGTACTCGATGAGCTTCCAGGCCGCGTCCTGCTTGTCCGACTGCCTGAACACGACGAGGCTGGTGCCGCCTGCGACGCTCGCACCGGCACCGTCGGGGCCCGGAAGCGGCATCGTCGTCCACTTGTCCTGGAAATCGGCCGGCAGGCGGCGCTGGAACTCGCCGATGTTCCACGGACCGTTGATGTAGAAGGCGAAGAAGCCGCGCGAGAACTCGTTCCAGACGTTCGAGATCTGGGTGTCGCTCATGCGCGGCGCCCACTCGCTCGCGAACATGCCGGTGTAGAAGTCGAACGAATCGCGGAAGTCGGGGCTCGAGAAGTTGCCGCGCGTGTCGTCGTCCTTGAGCAGCGGTGCGTCCTTCTGGATCGCAAGGCTCAGCAGCGGGCCGAACTCGTCGAGCGGCAGCAGGATCGAATAGTTCTTCGCACCGCCGAGCTGCTTGATCGCAGCCATCGCGCGGCGCCATTCGTTCCAGTCGCGCGGTGGCGTGGCGAAACCGGCCTCGGCGAGAAGGTCCTTGCGGTAGAACACGAGGCGCGTGTCGACGTACCACGGCACGCCGAGGGTCGCGCCGTCGATGACGTTGGTATCCCAGATGCCGGGGAAATAATCGTCGCGCGCGACCACCGACGATGCGGCGACGCGCGCGTCGAGCGGTTCGAGCGCTTCGAGCGCGGCGAACTCGGCGACCCAGCTGTTGCCGAGCTGGCCGACGTCGGGCAGTGCATCGCCTGCGAACGCGGTCAGCAGCTTCTCGTGCACGGCCGTCCACGGCAGCTGCTGGAGGCGGACACGGATGTCGGGATGGCGGCGCTCGAACTCGGGCAGCAGTTCGGCGACGACCTCGCCCTCGCGGCCCATCGCCCAGAACGTGATCGTCGTGCGCGTGTCGCGCGACGGCGCGCACGCCGCGAGCAGCGCGAGGCCGAGCGTGCAGGTGCACGCCGCGGCTGCGCGCCACGCGCGACGCGCGGCCGTCGGCGTGGATCGCGTCATGGCGTCTTCGCGGGCTCGGCAGGCTTCTCGAGCCAGCCACCCGTGAAACCGGCGCGCTCGAGGCCCTTGCGGATGTAGGGGTTCTTCTTCATGACCTCCCACACGAAGCCGTTGCGGTGGTTCTCGATCATGAGGACGATCGGGCCCTGGTCGATGCCGATGTAGTTGTCGTCGACCCAGCCGACGTCGGGCACGATGTGGCCGGTCTTGATCTCGACGTCGGTCCAGTTGAAGCTCGGGTTGATCGCGTCGATGAAGCCGTACTCGCGGTAGATGTGCTCGCCGTAGCGCGCCTTGAAGGCCTCGATGGCGGGGATCACGATGTCGGGCGCGAACGCGATCGACGCGGCCGCGGCGGTCGGCGCGAGCGTGCCGTCGTCGTAGGGATCGGCGAGGCCTGCGCCGCGCGCGGAGTAGTGACGGAACTCGCGCGGCACGAGGTTGTAGACCTGTGTCGTCACGGCCGGCCCGTCGCTCGCGGTGAGTCCCCAGATCGTCTCGCCGTAATCCTTCCAGCCCATCGGGTTGGCGATCGCGTAGTTGCGCTGGGCGACCGTGGCGCGACGGCTGTTCTCGAAGTAGTCGAAATCGTGCTCGCGCATCCACTCGTCGCGGATGCCGCGGAAGTCGACCCACGAATGCGAGTACTGGTGGCCGAAGTGCGGACCGAACGCGAGATATTTCTCGCCGTGGAACTCGCCGTAGGCATGGTCGTAGGTCTTCGTCCAGGCGGTCCATGCGGCCGGATCGACCGGATGCGTCGGCGAACCGAGCGCGAGGATGTAGACGAGCATGGCTTCGTTGTAGCCGATCCAGTCGTGGCTGATGACGCCGTCTTCCGGCACCCAGCCCATCGAGATCAGCGGCGAACGCTCCTGCAGCCACGGCCATTCGACGCGGCGGTAGATCGCGTCGGCGAGTGCGCGGATCTGCACCTCGTCGGCATCGGCACCGTCGTAGTAGCTCTGCGCGAACAGCACGCCGCCGAGCAGCAGCGCGGTGTCGACCGAGGACACCTCGACCCAGCGCGCATAGCGCAGGCCATTGGCGAGGCCGAGGAAGTGGTAGAAGAAACCGTGGTGGCCGGCATCGCTCTCGATGCTCGGGCCTTGCGGCAGGTCGTGCAGGAAGCGCAGCACCTTGAGCGTGCGCGCGCGTGCGTCCTCGCGCGTGACCCAGCCGCGTTCGACGCCGATGCCATAGGCGGTAAGGCCGAAGCCGATGGCCGCGATGCTCGAGAACGGCTCGACGTGCGGCGTGCGGTCGGGGATGAGGCCGTTGTCCTCGCGCGTGTGGTCCCAGAACCACTGGAACGAGCGCTTCTGGAGGTCCTCGACCGAGGCGGGCAGCGCGGGCGCTTCCGGCTTCGGTGTGGTGGTGTCGGCCGTGGCGGCCGGAGCCGGCGCGCTGGCCGAAGGCGGTGCGGGAGAGGTGCAGCCGGCAAGGGTCACGGCGGCGGCGAGCAGGGCAGGGGCGAAACGGAAGGCCATCGGGAATCTCTCGGTGGGAAGAAAGAGCGGCCGCCGTGCCGAGACAGCGGCGGCCGCGAAAGGCTGTGGAGCGTGAAGTGATGGCGCGCCGCCGCGAGGGCGGCGCGCCGCTGGATCAGAAGCTCGCGCCGACCGACAGCTTGAACGTGCGCGTCGGCGTCGTGATGCCGTAGCCGTTGCGCTGTCCGAAGTTGGCGTTGGCGTCGCCCACGAAGCCGCGCCAGGTCTCGTAGTCGTTCCAGTTGTAGGTGTTGAACAGGTTGAGGACGTCCGCACGGAAGCGCAGCGAGATGCGGTCGTCGACGTGCCAGTACTTGGTCGCGGCGATGTCGATCTGCTTCGTGCCGAACGTGCCTTCCGGCGTGAACGGATCGAAGAAGCAGGCGTTGCCGTTGGCGGCGTCGTAGCAGTTCGTGGCGTCCTTCGTGGTCGGACTCGCGAAGGTGGCCTTGGCCGAGTACGTCACGTCCCACGGGCCGTCGACGATGGCCGTGGCCACCAGGCGATGGCGCGGGATGCCGACCGAACGGTAGAACGGCTGGTTGTCGAGGTTGGCCACGTCGAACAGGTAGTGCTCGTCGTTGATTGCCGCGTTGAGGCGGTTCTCCTTGGCATCGGTGTACGTGTACGAGAACGTCACGCCCCAGCCCGAATCCTGCGTGTACGGCTTCTCGAGCGACAGCAGCACGGAGTTCGTGCGCGTTTCGATGCCGTTGTCGGCAATGATCAGCGTGCCGTAGCCCGGGATCGGCTGGCCCCAGGGCTGGTTGCCCCACGTGAAGCTGGGGTTGTTGTGGAAGCTGCCGTTCGGCCAGCGGTTGCCGAGCGTGAACACGATGCCGTCGTGGCTGAGCACGTGCGACAGCGTCGCCGAGGTGTTCCAGTCGATGCCGAACATCGTCACGGTGTTGCGCATGCCGAAGCTGAACTGATCCGAGTACGGCGTCTTGAGATCGTTGTTCATGAGGTTGATCTCGCCGCCCAGGTTCGGGTTGGCCGCGACGAGCGGGGCGAGGTTGGCCGGGTTGTAGTACGACGGGTTCCACGCAAGGCAGGTCGACTGCGTGGTGTCGCAGGGATGCTCGGGCGTGTTGAACCGGAACGTGTACGCCGGGTAGGAGCCCTTCGAACGCTCGAGCGCGAGGTAGTCGAAGAGGTTGCGGTCGTAGGAGCGGCCCGCACCGCCGAAGATCACGTGGCGCTGGTCCTCGAACAGGTCGTACGAGAAGCCGAGGCGCGGCTGGAAGGCATCCTTGAACGCCTTGCGGTTGCCGTTGCCGATGTAGTCCTCGATGTTGTAGTCGGCGTTGTTGAGATTGGCCCAGTTGCGCAGCGCGGCGGCGAGCTCGGGACGAGGCTGGTAGTCGAGGTAGCTCGGCACCTTCTCGTAGTCCCAGCGGATGCCGAGGTTGAGCGTGAGCTTGGCGTTGACTTCCCAGTCGTCCTGCACGTAGAGGCCGAACTGCTTGGCCGTCGTGACGACGTTCGGGTTGGTGCCGGGTACCGGCACGCCGAACGTCACGCGCGTCGGCGTGGAGAGATCGCCGTAGGCGTCGTAGAAGAACTGCGGGCTGTACGGCTGCTGCTCGAGCGCGCTGATCTCGATTTCCTTGTACTTGAAGCCTGCCTTGATCGTGTGGTTGCCGGCCCAGGTGAAGCCGGAGTAGGTCACGTCGTCCTGCAGGCCCCAGCCTTTCTGGCCCTTGCGCTGGTAGTTCGGGCCGGCGCCGTAGTTGAGGACGGCGCGACCATCGCCGCCGGCCGTGTAGTCGAGCAGGCGGATGCCGTAGCCGGTCAGCAGGCTCGGGCGTGGCTCGTAGGTCGAATCCTCGAACGTGAGGTGGGCGTCGTTGAGCCAGTCACCGGAGGTGTACTGCCAGCGCAGGTCGCCGCGCGTCTCCTCCTGGTGCTTCGTGCTCGCGAACGGCGTCGTGTTGACGCCCGTGTTGCCCTGTACGTCGTCTTCGACACGGTAGCGGCCGGTCAGCTCGAACAGGTTCTTGTCGTCCGGCGTCCAGGTCAGCTTGGTGAAATAGAGGTCTTCCTCGAACGGCGTCGAGGTCGCACCCACGAGGTTCTGCGCCTCGGGCGGGAGCAGCGAGACCGGGAAGTTCTCGCCTGGAGTGACCTCGGCCGGCGTGATGATGTTCTTGTATTCGTACGAGGCAAAGATGAAGAGCTTGTCCTTGATCAGCGGACCGCCGATCGACGCGCCGTACTGCTTGTCCTGCGTGTCGACCTTGCCGCTGCCGGCCGCTTCGGCCGGGCGCGTCGCACGCCAGTCCTGGTCGGTGTAGTCGAAGAACGCGTCGCCGTGCCACTCGTTCGAACCCGACTTGGTCAGCGCGGTGATCGCGGCGCTGCTGAGCTGGTCGTACTCGGCCTTGTAGTTCTGCGTGATCACCTTGTACTCGGCGATCGCCGACTGCGGGAACGGATTGCCACGCGAGCCGTCCTGGCCCGTGATGCCGCCCTTGAGCACGTAGTTCTTCTGGCCGACGCCGTCGATGTAGACATTGACGCCGTTGGAGTTCTGGCCACCGCCGCGCAGCTTGGTGGTGCCGTCGGTGTTCTGCGAGAAGATCACGCCCGGCACGGTGTCGGCGAAGGCGAGGAAGTTGCGGTTGACCTGCGGGATCGCGTCGATCTGCTTCTGCGTGATGTAGGTCGAGATCTCGGAGGTCTTGGTCTCGACCAGCGCGTCGGCGGTGACCGTGACGGTGTCCATCGAGGCGACGTCGGGCGCCGCGCTCTCGAGCGGCACGTTGAGGGTCGCGACCTGACCGACCTGCAGCACGACGGTCTTGGAGGAGGTCGCGCCGTCACCGCTGACGTCGACGCGGTACGTGCCCGGCGGCAGGCCGGCCAGCGAGTAGGTGCCGTTCGCATTGCTCTGCACACGGCGCACGAGGCCGGTCGCGATGTTCGTGGCGACGACTTCGGCGCTCGCGGCGGGGCCGGAACCCGTCGTGACCTGGCCTCGCACGGTCGCCGCGGTGCCCTGTGCGAACGCGGCCGGTGCGGCGGCGAAGGCGAGGCAACTGGCGAGCGCGCACGCGAGGACGCGCGGCTGCGGGAATCGGCTGGAACGGATCGGGTGCTTCATGGCATCTCCCCTCCCAAGGGTGGCCGGGTGGTCTGTCGGTAGGTGCAACGGTGGGTGGACGGGTGGATCAGGACGGAGCACGCGGTGCCGTGCTTCCGCACGATCCGCGCACGATGAGTTCGGGGGTGGCGATGCCTTCCGCTTCGGCATCCTGGCCGGCGAGGCGGGACAGCAGCGCGCGTGCGGCGCGCTCGCCCAGCTCGGCGATGTTGACGCGCATGGTCGTCAGCGGCGGCGCGACATAGCGCGCCATCGGGATGTCGTCGAAGCCGGCCAGCGCGATGTCGCCGGGGACCTGCAGGCCGCCTTCGTGCAGCGCGAACAGGCAGCCGAGCGCCATCATGTCGTTGGCCGCGAACACCGCATCGGGCCGTTCGGACAGGCCGCGCAGGTGCACGCCGGCGGCGTAGCCCGAGGCTTCGCTGAAATCGCCCTCGATGACGAACGGCGCGTGGCCGGGGCGATGCACGGCGAGCGCATCGCGATAGCCTTGCAGGCGTTCGTCGGCGTCGAAGTTGTCGGCGGGACCGGAAATCATCGCGATGCGTGCATGGCCGAGCGAGGCGAGGTGGGCGACGATCGCACGCGCGCCGCCGCGATTGTCGACCGCGAAGCTCATCGCGCCGTCGGCGGGACAGCGCGTGTTCATCAGCACGGTCGGTATCGCCCGCGGCAGCGCGTCGACCAGCATCGCCGCGTCGGCATGCGGCGACATCACGAGCAGGCCGTCGACGCGTCCACTCAGGGCGCGCAGTGCGGCGACGGTCTCGACCGCCGAGCCGTGCGAACTCGACACGAGCAGGTGCATGCGATGTGCGCGCGCGGCGATGTCCATGCCGCGCATGAGCTCGGAGAAGAACTCGCCGTAGAGATCCGGAAGGATCGCGCCGATCGTGTCGGTGCGGCGCGTGATGAGGCTGCGCGCCGCACCGTGCGGCGTGTAGCGCAGGCGGTCGGCGATCGCGCGGATGCGCTCGCGCAGCTCCACCGTCACGTTGACATGCCCGTTCAGCGCACGCGAGACGGTGGCCACGGACACGTTCGCCTCGCGGGCGACATCTTTGATGGTCACCGTCATACCGTCCGAACCCTTCCCCCGGACCGCAATCTCTGGGCTGTAAACGTTTTCATCGTGCCGGTTGCCGGCGGGAAAGTCATGTTGCATCACAGCAAGAGCGCGTCCGGGGCGACCCGCCGCGGTCGTGTCCACCTGTATACGAAGCGCACTCCGCGCATTCGCCTCATGCGGCCTGCGCGAGACCCTCGGCAAGGCGCGCGAAGTAGTCGCGTGTCAGGCGCATCTGCAGCTCGGCCGATTCGGCGCCGTTGACGACGGCACGGAAGGCAGCGTTCTCGGGACGGTCCTTCGCATACCAGCCGAGATGCTTGCGCGCGATGCGCACGCCGGCAAGCTCGCCGTAGAACGCGTACAAGGCCTCGAGGTGCCCGCACAGGATCGTGCACACCTCGCCGGGTGTCGGTGGCGCAAGGTGCTCGCCGGTGGCGAGGAAGTGCGCGACCTCGCGGAAGATCCACGGGCGACCCTGCGCGGCGCGTCCGATCATGACGGCGTCGGCGCCGGTACCCGCGAGCACCGCGCGTGCCTTCTGCGGCGAGTCGACGTCGCCGTTGGCGAGTACCGGAATCGACACCGCGGCCTTGATCGAGGCGATCGTCTCGTACTCGGCGTCACCGTTGTAGAGGTCGGCGCGCGTGCGGCCATGCACCGCGAGCGCGGCGATGCCGGCCTGCTCGGCGATGCGCGCGATGCGCACGCCGTTGCGGTTGTCGCGGTTCCAGCCGGTGCGGATCTTGAGCGTGACGGGTACCTCGACGGCCTTCGCCACGGCCTCGACGATGCGCGCGACGAGCGGCTCGTCCTGCAGCAGCGCGGAGCCCGCGTAGACGTTGCAGACCTTCTTGGCCGGGCAGCCCATGTTGATGTCGACGATCTGCGCGCCGTGGTCGACGTTGTAACGCGCGGCCTCGGCCAGCATCACGGGATCGTAACCGGCGATCTGCACGCTGATCGGCGCGGGCTCGTCGACGTGGTCCATGCGTTGCAGCGACTTGCGCGTGTGCCACAGGCGCGGATCGGCCGTGGTCATCTCCGACACGGCGAGGCCCGCGCCGAGCCGCTTGCACAGCTGGCGGAACGGCTTGTCGGTGACGCCGGCCATGGGCGCGAGCACCACGGCAGGCGCGATGCGGTAGGGTCCGATCTGCATGCTGCGCATTGTATCCCGCGCGTTGCGCCGTCGTTCGCCGGCGTTCGGGCTGCGCCTGCTAGACTCCCTGCGCTTTTTCTCCACGATGTCGCGCCTGATGACGAAACAAAGCCTTTTCCAGGGAGCCACGCGCCGCCACGGCGGACGGCACGCACGCTGATGGACCTGCTCGACACGCTCATCCAGTTCTTCACGGCGAACGGTTACCTCGCCGTGTTCCTCGTGCTCATGATCTGCGGCTTCGGCGTGCCGATCCCCGAGGACATCACGCTCGTCGCGGGCGGCGTGATCGCCGGCCTCGGCTACGTCAACGTTCACGTCATGGTCGCGGTCGGCCTCGCCGGCGTGCTGTGCGGCGACTCGCTGATGTTCGCCGTGGGCCGCCTGTTCGGCGAGCGTGCACTGCGCCTGCGCTGGGTCGCGATGCTGCTGACGCCCAAGCGCTACGCCCGCGTGCAGGCCAAGTTCGCGCGCTACGGCACGCGCCTGATGTTCATCGCGCGCTTCCTGCCGGGCCTGCGTTCGCCGATCTACCTCACCGCCGGCATGACGCGGCGCGTGTCGTTCCTCAAGTTCTTCCTGCTCGACGGCCTGGCCGCGCTGATCAGCGTGCCGGTGTGGGTCTACCTCGGCTATTACGGCGCCCAGAACCACGAGTGGCTGCTGACCTGGCTGGGCCGCGGCAAGACCGTGGTGCTGGCCATCGTCGGCGTGCTGATGATCGGCGCGATCTGGTACTTCGGACGCCGCTTCCTGCGTCGCCGCGCGCTGTTGAAGCGTCGTCGCGAGCGTCGCCGCCATGCGCATTGAGCGCCGTCCGTCACAGTTCCCGCGCGCCGCCACGCGCCTTTGCGTGGAATCGTGAACGGCGCCACCAACCGCGCCGGGCCACTCGACAGAATCCGCATCCACGCGATCCTCGCGTATTCCGGGTGGCGGCCCATGTCGATCCTTTCATCTCTCCTTCCCCGTTTCGCGCCCGGTCGCGCGGCCCTCTCCGGAGCGTTCGCGCTCGGCCTGGCCGCCGCGGGTGCGTCGGCGGCGCCGGTGCTGCAGAACCCGGTGATGTTCGTCACGCAGTTCCCGATCACGGCCGACTTCGCGACGATCGGGTCGGTGTTCGCGAACCATCGCGGCGGCATCCAGCAGGCCGGCCGTGGCGGTGACCTCTACATCCGCTACCCCGACGGCACGCTGCGCAACCTGACCCAGGAAGCCGGCTACGGCACGACCGGGCTGCAGGGCGCCAATGCGATCGCGGTGCGCGACCCGGCCGTGAGCTGGGACGGCACCAAGGCCGTCTTCAGCATGGTCGTCGGCGGGCCGTCCCAGCAGTACGCGCAGGGCACGTACTACTGGCAGCTCTACGAAATCACCGGCCTCGGCCGCGGCCAGACGGCGGCGATCACGCGCGTCGCCGGCCAGCCGGTCGACTTCAACAACGTGCAGCCGACGTACGCCTCGAACGGCGACCTCATCTTCGTCAGCGACCGTCCGCGCAACGGCGAGCGCCATCTCTACCCGCAGCACGACGAGTACGAGTCGACGCCGACGCCGACCGGCCTGTGGAAGCTCACGCGCGCCACGCAGCAGGTCAGCCTCATGCAGCACTCGCCGTCCGGCTCGTTCACGCCGACCGTCGACAGCTTCGGCCGCGTCATCTTCACGCGCTGGGACCACCTGCAGCGCGACCAGCAGGCCGAGGCCGCAGGCGCCGGCACGTTCAACTGGACGTCCGAGGCCGCCAACGCGACGAAGGTCACGGGCACCGAGGTGTTCCCGGAGCCGCGTGCCGACACGAGCACCGCGTTCGGCCACCGCATGAACAACTTCCTGCCCTGGATGATCAACCAGGACGGTACCGCCGAGGAGACGATCAACCACGTCGGTCGCCACGAGCTGTTCTCGTACTTCAACCGCAGCCTGCGTGCAGACGGCAACCTGCGCGACTTCGCGCCGGGCTCGCGGCCCAACCCCAACAGCATCGTGAACTTCCTGCAGATCGTCGAGGATCCGCGGGTTCCCGGCCGTTACTGGGGTGTCGACGCGCCGGAGTTCTACACGCATGCGGCGGGCCAGATCATCCGCATCGACGCGCCGCCGTCGCGCAATCCCGACAGCATCGTCGTGACGTACGCGACGCCGCGCAGCACGCACAACGTGTTCGACGGCGCGCCTCCGACCGACTTCTCGGGCCACTACCGCCATCCGCTGCCGCTGGCCGACGGCCAGATGCTCGCCGCGCACGCCTCCGAGGCGCGCCCGGCCGGCAACGACGGCACGCGCGCCAATCCGCTGCCGCGCTACCAGTTCCGCCTGCGCACGCTGCAGGCCTCTGGTGCGAACCTGCTGCCCGTGTCGGGCGGCGAGCTCACCGGCGCGAACGGCATCCGCAAGACGATCAGCTACTGGGATCCGGACGTGCTCGTGAGCTACAACGGGCCGCTGTGGGAGCTGTCGCCGGTCGAGGTGCGTGCGCGCACGGCGCCGCCGGCGACCGCTGCCACGCTCGAGGATCCGGAAGTCGAGGTGTTCGCCCAGGCCGACGTCGACCTGATCGCGTTCCGCCGCTTCCTCAAGGACAAGGGGCTGGCCCTGCTCGTCGCGCGCGATTCGACCTCGCGCGACGGTGCCGACCGCCAGCAGCCGTTCAACCTGCGCGTGCCCGGTGGCGTGCAGTCGACGGCGTCGTCGGGGACGGTGTACGACATCGCCTGGATGCAGTTCTTCCAGGGCGACCAGGTGCGTGGCATCGGCGGCACGGCATCGCCGACCGCGGGCCGCCGCGTGCTCGCGCAGACGATGCACGACGCCGCCGCGCTGCAGTCGATGCCGCAGGTCGCCGGCGCGCCGGCGGGCAGCGTCAAGATCGCGACCGACGGCTCGTTCGCGGCGATCGTCCCCGCGCAGCGCGCGATGACCTGGCAGAGCACGACCGCGAACGGCACCCCGGTCGTGCGAGAGCGCTACTGGATCTCGGCGCAGCCCGGCGAGATCCGCGTCTGCGACGGCTGCCACGGCGTCAACACGGCGAGCCAGACCGGCACGACCGCCGCGCGCAATCCGCCGCAGGCGATGCGCGAGCTGCTCGTGTGGTGGAAGCAGAGCTACGACCCGCTGTTCCGCGCGACCTTCGACTGAGCATGGCGTGCACCGGCGCTGCCGGTGCACGTTGACGCAGGGCCCGCCGCGCGGCGCCGCGTGGCACGACGCCTCTGCTAAGGTGCGTGGCGCCCCGCTTCGCCACGCTTTTCGATGTCCGTCTTCTCGACCTTCGCGTTCATCCTCGTGCTGCTCGCCGTCGGCCGCGTGCTGAGCTGGCGCCGCATCGTGCCCGACAACGCGGCGGAGTCGCTCAACCTCGTCGTGCTCTACGTGCTGCTGCCCGCGGCCGTGCTGCTGTACGCGCCGAAGATCACGTTCGAGCGCGAGCTGCTCGGCCTCGTCGCGGTGCCGTGGGTCGTGCTCGCGGCCAGCATCGTGCTGTCGCTCGCGGCGGCGAAGGCGTTCGGGTTCGCGCGCGACAGCACCGCCGTGCTGCTCATGCAGGTACCGCTCTCGAACACGTCGTTCATCGGCTACTCGCTGATTCCGGTGCTCGCCGGTGCCGGCGCACTGCGTTATGCGCTGATCTACGACCAGCTCGGCACCTTCATCATCCTCGTGACCTACGGCCTCGCGCTCGTGGCGTGGTACGGCGGCGGGGCGCGGCCGACGCTCGCGTCGATCCTGCGCCGCGTGGTGTCGTTCCCGCCGGTGATCGCACTGGTCGTCGCGATCCTGTTCATGCCGGCCGAGCCGCCGCCGTCGCTGGACCGCTCGCTGCACCTGCTCGCCGATGCGCTGCTGCCGATCGTCGTGCTCGCGCTCGGCATGCAGCTGCGCCTGCGCCTGCCGCGTCGCTACATCGCTCCGCTCGTGGTCGGCCTCGTCGCCAAGCTCGTGCTGATGCCGCTGCTCGCGCTCGGTCTCGCGATCGCGTTCGGCCTGTCGCCGACCATGCGCGACGTCGCCGTGTACATGACGGCGCTGCCGCCGATGGTCACCGCGGGTGCGCTGCTCGCGATGGCCGGCCTCGCGCCCGAGCTCGCGGCGGCGATGATCGGCTACGGCATCGTGCTGTCGATGTTCACGCTGCCGGCCTGGCATCACGCGCTGTCGTCGCTGGGCTGATTGCACGCCGCGCGGCGTGCGACACTCGCCGCACGCCTTCCGACGACAGGACCGACGCATGGCGAACGCGCCGCCGCTCCCGCGCATGCCCGACGGTTTCCGCAAGCGCGGTGCCGAAGTCACTCGCCTGCAGGCGTTCGTCGACGCCGCGTTCGCGTTCGCGGTCACGCTGCTGGTCGTGTCGGTCGACGCGATCCCGCAGACCCAGGCCGAGATGCTCGTCGCGCTCAAGGGCATCCCCGCTTTCGCGGTGAGCTTCGTACTCGTCGCGGTGTTCTGGTACGGCCATGCGAGCTGGACGCGGCGCTACGGCCTCGACGACATGCCGTCGACGCTGCTGAGTCTCGCGCTCGTGTTCCTGGTGCTCGTGTTCGTGTACCCGCTCAAGATCATGTTCGCGTGCTTCTTCTCGCTCGCGACGGGAGGCTGGTTGCCCGCGAACTACGATCTCGCGATGTTCTCGGGGCGAGACTGGGCGGGGCTGTTCGCGCTGTTCGGCATCGCGTTCGCGTCGATGGGCATCGTGCTGGCGCTGCTGACACGCCACGCGTGGCGTCGTCGCGAGGCGCTTGGCCTGGATCTCGAGGAGCGCGTCGCGACGCGCTGCTACGAGCTCTCGTGGTGGCTCGTGCCAGCGGTATCGGCGCTGTCGATCGGCCTCGCACTGCTCGCGCTCGCCGTGCCGGGTGCTCCGTGGCTGCTCGCGTTGCCGGGGCCGGCCTACATGCTGCTCGCGGCGCAGTCGCCGTTGCTCGCGGCGTATGCGAAGCGCGAGCGGCGTCGACTCGCGGATGGCGCCGCGGGCTGATCAGGCGGCCGGCGATTCCTGGGGTGGTGCCGTGACGAGCTGGTTGCGGCCGCTGCGCTTGGCCGCATAGAGGCCGCGGTCGGCCTCGCGCAGCAAGGCTTCCACCGAGGTGGCCGGCGCGCCTTCGTCGGTCGCGGCGAGGCCGGCCGAAACGGTCACGCGGATCGCGTCGCCATCGGCTTCGGCCAGCGGAGTGCCCGAGACCTGTGCGACGAGCCGTTGCAGCACTTCGTTGGCGTCGACGTGGTGCAGGCCGGGCATCACGACGAGGAACTCCTCGCCGCCGTAGCGCGCGACGACGTCGCGGCTGCGCAGGCCGCGCATGAGCAACTGCGCGAACTGGCGCAGCACCTCGTCGCCGACGAGATGGCCGTAGCGGTCGTTGATGTTCTTGAAGTCGTCGAGGTCGAAGAACGCGATCGACAGTGGCCAGCCGTGCTGCACGGCCTGGGCGTACTCGTTGTGCAGTACCTCGTCGAGGTAGGCGCGGTTGTAGGCACCGGTGAGGGCGTCGCGGCGCGCGCGTTCCTCGAGCGAGCGCGCGCGGTCGCGCAGGTGGTCGGCTTCCTCGCGGCGGCGCATCGCCTCGTCGAGCTGGCGCAGGTTGCGCACGACGAGCAGTTCGCGCGCGTGGTCGAGGATGGACGCGGCGTGCTCGGCGTCGACGAGCCGGATGTCGAACAGCGACGAGACCTCGGGAATCGCCTCGGCGACGCCGACGAGGATCTCGGTGAAGGCATCGTGCTCGATGCCGAGCAGGCGTGTCGCAGCAGCCGTGGCAGCGGCGCGCGCGGCCTTGGGGTCGGGACCGAGCCAGATGTCGGCGACGATGCCCGAGAGCGCGACGACCGCATTGAAGCGGCTGGTCGGACTCGTCGAGTCGCTTTCGAAGATGGCCTGCTCGAGGTATTCGGGAAGGCCCCATGCACCGGCCATCCAGGCGCCGGCCTGGGCGTGGTCGCAGCCGAACGCGGCGCGCTCGGGCGCGGCGAGGTCGGCATGGCGTGCGGTGCCCGCGAGGATCGGCGCGTACTGCGCCGCGGCAACGTCCGCGAAGGCGAGCATGCCGATGTCCTGCAGCAGGCCGCAGAGCAGCAGTTCCTCTGACTTGGCGATGTTGAGGCGCGTGGCGATCGTGCGGCAGGCGCCTGCGGCGAGCACGCTGCGGCGCCAGATGCGCTCGCGGTCGATGCCCTGGCCGAGCGAGGCGCGCAGCACGTGGCTCAACGAGAAACCCAGCGCCAGCGTCAGCGTCGCGTTGAGGCCGAGCAGCGTCAAGGCCTGACGCAGGTTGTCGGTCTTGCGCGTCTTGCCGTACATCGCCGAGTTCGCGATGCGCAGGATCTTGGCGGCCAGCGCGGGGTCGGTGCCGACCGCGGCGGCCGTGGCGGTCATGTCCGCCTCGGGGTTGCCGGCGAGGTCGATCACGCGCAAGGCCGCGGCCGGAAGGCTCGGCAGCGTGCGCAGGACCGCCAGACGCGTCTGGATGTTCGGGTTCATGCTCGTATGGAAAGCCGGTTGACGATCCCCCAACGCGATCGACGGGCCCATCCCGGCGACACGCGCCGGGGCGGGCGTCGCCCAGTGTGCCGCAAATTCCGTGCCGGCGGGCGCTCCGGGGGCGCCGCGGTCGGCGTTAAGTCGCGACTGCGTAGCGTGGAGCCTCGTCCCTGCGGAGAACGCCATGCGCGGCTGGAAAGGGTTTCTCGTGTTCCTCGCGCTCGTGGCGGTCGCCGCGGCATTCGGTTCGCTGTCCCGCCCCGATGAATGGTATCGGGCGCTCGTCAAGCCCTCGTTCAACCCGCCCGACGCGCTGTTCGCGCCGGTCTGGACGATCCTCTACGCGGCCATCGCCGTGGCCGGCTGGCGCGTGTACCGCCGCGTCGGCTGGGACTACTCGCTCGGCCTGTGGGGCATCCAGCTCGCGCTCAACGCGGCGTGGACACCGCTGTTCTTCGGCGCGCACCGCATCGACCTCGCCCTCGTCGACATCGCGCTGCTCGACGTGTTCGTCGTCGCCACGCTCGTGGCCTTCTTCCGCCGCGACCGCATCGCCGCATGGCTGCTCGTGCCCTACTTGGGCTGGATCGCGTTCGCCACGCTGCTCACGGCGACCCTTCTGCGCCTCAATCCGCAGGCGTAGCCGGCAGCGCCGGCGACGCCGGAGCTGCCGTATGCGCGTCGCGGACGCGGATCTCCTGGGGGGAGCTCATCGCGATGTCGGCATCGCGCAGGCGACCGAGAATGTCGAGCAGCAGCTCGCTGCGGATGCCGCCGGCATTGCGCGGACTGATGATGTAGGCCGTCACGATGAACATCAGCGCGCCGGTCTCGACGTTGTCGAGCAGCACCGAAGGTTCCGGCGTCGGCAGGATGGCGGGCTGCGCGGCGAGCGCGTCGCGGATGATCTGGCGCACGGCGCGCGCGTCGGTTTCGAGCGGCAGCGGCAGGCGGATGCGCACGCGGCCCTCGGCGTTCGACAGCGTGACGTTGCGCACCGTCTTGGTGATGAACTCCGAGTTCGGCACGATGACGGTGGAGCGGTCGCCCATCTGGATCTCGGTCGCACGCACGTTGATGCGGCGGATGTCGCCCTCGAGGTCGCCGAGCGCGACCCAGTCGCCGACCTTGACCGGCCGCTCGATGAGCAGGATCAGGCCCGAGATGAAGTTCTGCACGATCGCCTGCAGGCCGAAGCCGATGCCGACCGACAGCGCGCTCGCGACCCAGCCGATGCGCTCCAGCGACAGCCCCAGCGCCGACAGTGCGAGCGCGAACACGACCACGCCGCCGGCGTAACCGAGCAGCGTCGTGATCGAGCTGCGCATGCCTTCCTCGATGCGCGTGGTCGGCAGGTAGCGGTCCGACAGCCAGCGCTTGGCCAGGCCGATCAGGAACAGGCCGACGAGGAAGACGACGATCGCGCTGAACACCGCCGACGGGGTGATGTGGATCTCGCCGATGCGGATGCCGGCGCCAAGCCGCGAACCACGGTGCAGCAGCTCGCCGGGGCCCGCACCGAACGGCGCGAGGATCGACACCACGACGAACAGCAGCGCAAGCAGGCGGAACGCGCCCGCGAGCACGACCGAGATCTGGTCGATCGTGTTCGGCGACAGGCCGGTGGCGCCCTGCGTCCACTTCGCCCGCGACGACAGCCACGTGGCGCAGATGTCCTCGACCAGCGTGACCGTCACGTAGTAGATGCCTGCGAGCAGCGAGATCCAGATGACCTGGTTGATCAGGAACGCGGCCAGGGCGACGTAGCCCGTCAGCGCGCAGCCGATCGACGCGAGCACGGCCAGCGTCGCCAGCGTGCGCGCGAGCGCGATCCACGCCGGCGGCTTGAGCTGGTCGCCGGCCGCCCCGTCCTCGCGCGACACCGCCAGCGCGCCGCGCAGGCGCAGCAGTACCCAGCCCGCGGCGACCGCATACAGCACCGCGACGACGAACGTCGCCGCGATCGTCGCCGACAGGCTCGTGCCGATCACGCTGTTGGTGCGGTTGAGCATGAAGCCGACCACGACGACGGTCGCGAACAGCGCAGGGAAGTGGCGCAGGCGCAAGGCGATCGCGTCGGTGACCGGCACGAGGCGCCAGGTCGGTCGTCCCGGCGACAGCAGCGCACGCCCGAGGCCGGTGATCGCGCCCCCGAAATACACGGCGTTGACGAACACCGAAGCGAGCGACGCGAACGGTTCGACGAAAACCCCGTGCCAGTTGAGGCCGAGGTAGATCGCGTGCACGCCCGTGCCGGGCAGCACGGCCGAGATCACGATCACCGCGAACGCGAGCGCGGATCGACGCAGGCGACCGTGCGGCATGCGGTCCGACGTCGCGCGCAGCCACGCGAGTTCGGCGGCCCAGCGCCCGAACACGAGCAGCAGGCCGCCGATCAGCACGCCGACCGTCGATGCGAGACGCCTGCCGTCCTCGACCGCCGCCGTGAGGCTCGTGACCGCACCGTCGCGCAGCGCGGCGAGGCGCGCACTGTCGCGATCCACCCCTTGCAGCGCGTCGTTCCAGAACGCTGGCGTCAACGGTGACGCGGTGCGCTGAAAGAGTTCCCGCTGGAACAGCGAGCGCCGCGCTTCCGCGACCTCGCCCGCGAGCTGCTGGCCATCGGAGACGACGAGCTTGGCGCGCTTGATCTCGGTCTCGAGCGTCGTGCGCGTCTTCACGAACGCGCTGCGCTGGGCGGCGATGTCGGGCGGTTCGGCCGGCGCGCCCTTGGCCGGTGCTTCGCCGAGTTCGGCGATGCGCGCGTTGAGTGACTCCAGGCGAGGTGTGCGGTCGGCGATCAGCGCATCGGCGGTGCCGGCGATCTCGCCGGCCTTGTCGCGGAATGCCATGAGCGCCGCCGCGTCGTACTCCTCGGCGACCACCTTCGCGCGCATCTCGGCGACCTGCTTCGGCGCATCGTCGAAGAACTTCGCGGTATCGAGTTCCTGTGCGGCGGCGGGGCAGGCGAGCGCGAGCAGCCAGACCGCGACGAGCGCGAGCAGGCCGGAGCGCGTGAAACCGTGTCGGCCCGTCATGCGCGACCTCCGCGATGCGTCGCGACGACGAGCCAGTTCTCGAACGGCGTGCGGCCGCGTAGCGGCTCGAACCTCGCCTCGAGGCCGCGCGCCTCGAACCAGCCTTCGAGCGCGGCGCGTGACGGGTAGCGTTGAGGACCCGCGTTCATCCAGCCCCACCAGCGCGAGAACACGTCGACCGCGCGCGTCACGCGAAGGCGCACGGTCTCGCGCTGCAGCCCGGTGCGGATGACGAGGCGACCCTCCGGAGCGAGGCGGTCGATCGCCGCGCCGACGATGCCGGCGTGGGTGTCCGGTGGCACGAACTGCAGCACGTCGAGCAGGCTCACGCTGCCGTGGTGTGCGGGCGGCGCCTCGCGGGCGAGGTCGACCGTCTCGAACGTCGCGTCGAGGCCGCTACGCGTCGCAGCCTCACGCGCGGCGGCGATCTTGCGCGCGTCGTTGTCGACGCCGTGGTAAGGCACGCGGATGCCGTGCCGGCGCAGCATGTGTGCGAACAGGCCGATGCCGCAGCCGAGATCGAGCAGTGGCGCGCGGCAGCCGTCGAGCGCACCGGCGACGCCGTCGTAGATCGGATCGGTCGCGAGCTTGATGCGCGCGTAGTAGTAGTGTGGCCGGTTCGGCAGGAAACGGGCGGCGATCGCGGCAGGGCTGGCATCGGACATCGGCGGACTTTACGCGAAGTCGCGCGCCTGGCGCGTGCACGCGGTCGAGTGCCGTTCAGGGCAGGAAGCGTGCCTCGAGCGAAGCATCCGGGACCAGACACACGTCGTGGCGGCCGAACCAGCGGTAGCGGTTGCGCGCAAGCACGCGGTAGGCCGCGTCGCGCCATGCACGCGGCAGGATGCGCAGCACCGACAACGCGCGCCAGGCGCCGCCGAATCCGCCGACCACGCGCAGGATCGCGTCGCTGTCGGTACGTCCGACGCCGTCCTCGACGAACAGGAACGACAGCGGATCGTCCGGATCGAGACCGTGTGCGGAGAGCAGCGCGCGGCCCGTGTCCGACTGCATCGTCGCGAAGCGGATGCGCGCGGCACGGTCGTGGCGCACGATGAAGTGCACCCAGCGGCTGCACAGCCGGCACACGCCGTCGAACACGACGATCGCCTCAGGCGCGGACATCGAGCCAGCCCCGGTAGCGGATCAGCGTCCAGTCGCCGAATGCGAGTCCGGCATCGAAACGGTAGCGGCCTTCGGCATCCTGCGACTCGCGCGCGTGCACGCCCGCGAACCAGCGTGCAGGCACCGGCGTGCCGAACACGCGGGCGCCCACGACATGCCAGTCCATGCCGTCGGTGCGCGGATCGAGGCCGAACACGAGGCGTGCCGGACCGACCCGCTCGTGCAGGTGCGCGTCGCGATCGGACAGGCGCGACACCATGCGATGACCGGCGAAATCACGTCGCCACGTCTCGCCATCGGCGACGGACTCGATCGTGACCGCGATGGTGCCTCGAAGGCTCGGCGGCAGCCGCGTCAGCCACGCGGCGCAGGCTGCGAATGGCCCGCGTGCACGCACGACCTCGACCTCGCCGTGCAGCGTGCGCGTGCCGTGACCGCCGTGCAGGGTGCGCAGCGCGGCGGGGAGCCGCGTGAACGCGGCATCGCCGAGCAGCCGTGCGAACAGCGGCTGCCCGGCCTGTGCCACCGCGACGGGCGCGGCGGCGGTCATGCTCAGACCGATTCCGGGTTCGGCTTGTCGGTGTCGAGCTTCCAGGTCTTGATCGCGCGGGCGACGTCTTCCGGATTCATCTTGCCGTCGGCCGCGAGCGCGGCGATCGCCGCGTGCGCGATCCAGTAACGGTCGACCTCGAAGAAGCCGCGCAGCTGCGCACGCGAATCGCTGCGGCCGTAGCCGTCGGTGCCGAGCACCATGTACCGGCGGCCGTCCGGCATGAACGCACGGATCTGGTCGGCGTAGCCGCGCACGTAGTCGGTCGCGGCGACGACCGGGCCCTGGCGCGACTCGATGCACTCGGTGACCCAGGCCTTGCGCGGCGTCTTGTCGAGCGGATGCAGGCGGTTCCAGCGCTCGACGTCGAAACCGTCGCGGCGCAGCTCGTTGAAGCTCGGGCACGACCAGATGTCGGCGGCGACGCCGAACTCCTTGTCGAGCAGTTCGGCCGCGGCGATCACCTCGCGCAGGATCGTGCCGGAACCGAGCAGCTGCACGGTCGGGATGTTCTTCGCCTTGCCCTTGCCCTTGGCGTCGCCCGCGGCGCCGTCGCGCAGCAGGTACATGCCCTTGATGATGCCGGCCTCCGCGCCCTTCGGCATGTCCGGATGCGCGTAGTTCTCGTTCATGAGCGTGAGGTAGTAGTACACGTCCTCCTGCTCGGTGAGCATGCGGCGCGTGCCGTCCTGCAGGATCACGGCGATCTCGTAGGAGAACGTCGGATCGTAGCTGCGGCAGTTCGGGATCGAACCCGCGAGCAGGTGCGAGTGGCCGTCCTCGTGCTGCAGGCCTTCGCCGTTGAGCGTGGTGCGGCCCGCGGTGCCGCCGAGCAGGAAGCCGCGCGCGCGCATGTCGCCGGCGGCCCAGGCGAGGTCGCCGATGCGCTGGAAGCCGAACATCGAGTAGTAGATGTAGAACGGCAGCATCGGCACGTCGCTGATCGAGTAGCTCGTCGCGGCGGCGATCCACGACGACATCGCGCCCGGCTCGCTGATGCCCTGCTGCAGCACCTGGCCGGACTGGTCCTCGCGGTAGTACATGAGCTGGTCGGCATCCATCGGCTTGTACTTCTGGCCGAACGGCGCGTAGATGCCGATCTGGCGGAACATGCCTTCCATGCCGAACGTGCGTGCCTCGTCGCAGACGATCGGCACGATGCGCGGGCCGATCGCCTTGTCGCGCAGCATGAGGTTCATGCCGCGCACGAACGCCATCGTCGTGGAGATCTCGCGGTCGCCGGAGCTCTTGATGATCGGCTCGAGCACCTCGAGCGCCGGCGTCGGCAGCGAGGTGGACTTGGCGCGGCGCTGCGGCAGCGAGCCGCCGAGCGCGCGGCGGCGCTCGAGCAGGTACTGCACCTCGGGCGAGTCCGGACCCGGGTGGTAGTACGGCACCTCGGGCAGGTCGGCGTCGGACACCGGGATGTTGAAGCGGTCGCGGAACGCGCGGATCGCCGCGTCGTCCATCTTCTTCTGCTGGTGGGTGATGTTCTGCGACTCGCCCGCGCCGCCCATGCCGTAGCCCTTGACGGTCTTGGCGAGGATGACGGTCGGGCGACCGACCGTGTTGACCGCCTCGTGGTAGGCCGCGTAGACCTTGTGCGGATCGTGTCCGCCGCGGTTGAGGCGCCAGATGTCGTCGTCGGAGAGGTTGGCGACCATCTCCTTGAGCTCGGGGTACTTGCCGAAGAAGTGCTCGCGCGTATACGCGCCGCCGAACGCCTTGCAGTTCTGGTACTCGCCGTCGACGGTTTCCATCATGAGCTTGCGCAGCGTGCCGTTCTTGTCGCGCGCGAGGAGCGGATCCCAGTAGCTGCCCCACAGCACCTTGAGCACGTTCCAGCCGGCGCCGCGGAACACGCCTTCGAGTTCCTGGATGATCTTGCCGTTGCCGCGCACCGGGCCGTCGAGACGCTGCAGGTTGCAGTTGACGACGAACACGAGGTTGTCGAGGCCTTCACGACCGGCCAGCGAGATCGCGCCGAGCGATTCGGGCTCGTCCGACTCGCCGTCGCCGATGAAGCACCACACCTTGCGGTCGCTCTGCGGGATCAGGCCGCGGTGCTCGAGGTACTTCATGAACTGGGCCTGGTAGATCGCCTGCAGCGGGCCGAGGCCCATCGAGACGGTCGGCACCTGCCAGTAGTCGGGCATCAGCCACGGATGCGGGTACGAGGACAGACCCTTGCCCTTGCCGGCGACTTCCATGCGGAAGTGGTCGAGCTGCTCGGCGCTGACGCGGCCTTCGAGGAACGAGCGCGCGTACACGCCCGGGCTCGAGTGACCCTGGTGGAACACGAGGTCGCCGGGGTGCTCGGCGCTCGGCGCGCGCCAGAAGTGGTTGAAGCCGACGTCGTACAGCGTCGCCGACGAGGCGAAGCTCGCGATGTGGCCGCCGAGGTCGCCGGGCTTGCGGTTCGCGCGCACGACCATCGCCATCGCGTTCCAGCGCACGAGCGAGCGGATGCGCCATTCCATCGCCGCGTCGCCGGGCGATTTCACCTCGAGGTGCGGCGGGATCGTGTTGATGTATTCGGTGGTCGGCTGGAACGGCAGGTGGCCGCCGGCGCGACGCGTCTCCTCGACCATGCGCTCGAGCAGGTAATGCGCGCGATCCGTGCCCTCGGCCTCGATGACCGACTTGACCGAATCGGTCCATTCGCGCGTCTCGACGGGATCCATGTCCTGATCGAGGATGTCCTGGAGCTGGTTCATGATGGTGACCTCTGCGGCCGCTCGTGGGGCGGCTTGGTGAACGGAAGTACGGACTGCACCGGACAGTTTAGCCCGCCGGGGCGGCCGAGGGGAGCGCCGAAGGTCCCGACGATGCCACGATGTCCGTTTCCGCCATGTGTCCTGCGTATCCTCCCCGGGCGCGACCGCGCCGCCACGCCGGGACCCCTGCCATGATCCGCCGCCACGCCGCCGTCTTCAGCCTGCTCGCCCTGCTCGCGCCGGGCCTCGCCCGCGCCGACCTCGTCATCTACGACGATGCGCTGCGCAACGGCTTCGAGAACTGGTCGTGGGGCGATGCCAACTTCGCCTCGACCGCCAACGTGCACGCCGGCACGTTCGCGATCGCGTTCAATGCGCACTCGTGGCAGGGCGTGTCGTTCGTGGACCCGGGGACGCCGCTGCAGGTCGTCGACTGGCCCGAGCTGCGGTTCTGGATCCGCGGCACCGCCGGCGGCGAGCGCCTGTCGATCACCTTGCAGCACGACAACGCCGCGGTCGCGAGCGCGCCGCTCGAGGGCTTCGTCAGCGGCGGCGCGATCGTGGCCGGGCAGTACCGCGAGGTGGTCGTGCCGCTCGCCGCGGCACCGCTCGGCTACACCGGGCCGTTCGAGCGCATCGACATCGCCGATGCGAGCGGCAACGCGGCCGCCTCGGCGCAGCGCGTCACGATCGACGACGTGCGCCTCGTCGCCGCGGGTGCGGGCGTCGTCGACCCGATCTTCGCCAACGGCTTCGACGGCAGCGGGCCGCCCGCCGCGGGCGGCCTCGTCATCGAGCGCGCGGTCGCGATCGACGGCTTGTCGGGCGACCGCTTCGGCTGGACCGACAGCGCCGGCCTGCCGCGCTCGGCGACGCTCGCGCTCAACAACGCGGGCAGCGCGCCGAACGGCAGCCGCGGCGGCGAGCTGCGCGAGTTCCGCTACCGCGTCGGTGCGGCCACGCGCACGGTCACGGCCGTGTCCGGCGGTGCGGGTGGTTTCGGCTACGTCGTCTCGCACCCGACCGACGCGGCGGTGTGCACGGGCGGCGGTGACTCGTCGAGCCTCGGCCATTTCACGCCGGGCACGTTCCAGCGCGTGTTCGAAGGTCGCCATCACGCGATCCTGCGTTTTACGCAGGCCTATCCGCGTTACTGCACGACGAACGCACCGGCGACGCGCTACGACCTGCCCGTGACGATCGACTGGGTCATCGCGAACGGCCGCGACCACCCGCTGTGGTCGGTCACCTGGGACATGTCGGGCGTGCCCGTGAACCGGCTCGAGGACGATGCGCGCGGCCCGTACGGTGAACTGCGCATCGACGGCGCCGCCAGCGACGCCGCACGCGGGCTCATCGCGGGCGTCGCCTGGGGTGACCGTTACCGCTTCACGAGCACGACCAACCCGGTCACGTTCGCGAGCGCCTGGACGTGGAACACGCCCAACACGATCCCGTTCGTGAAGCTGTGGACGCAGTCCGATGCGACGATGGGCATCGTGCAGACGCGCACGATCGACCAGCAGGACGCGGGCGGCTACTGGGGCCAGGACTCGTGGGGTCGCACGAGCGCGCAGGGCAATGCCTGCGCGGGCGGCGGCTACGCGATGCCATGCGACTACAACTGGCCGTTCCAGTCGATCAACTACGAACTCTATGGCGGCGCCACGCGCAACGCGCGCCTCGCCTGGGGCACCAACTTCGGTTTCCTCGGCCAGCAGCAGTACCGTATCCGCGGCAACGCGAACTACGGCGGCGGCGCGAACGGCACCGCGTTGCCGGGCGACCCGATGGCGTCGGGCTGGCCGCGCAAGAGTTACGCGACCCACATCGTGCTCGGCACGCATGCCAGCGATCCGGTCGGCGTGCAGGTCGGGCAGGTCGAGGCGATCCAGGGGCTGTCGCTGTCCACGACGATCGGCAGCGTCGCGACTTCGGGCCGTGCCGGTGTCGGCGACGCGACGTCGATGACCTACGCACCGGCCGGCTACGATCCGGTCTACGGCGCGCTGACCTTCGTCGCTGCGACGAACCGTATCGACGCCACGGTCACGGTGCCGGCCGGGCGCACGCTGCGCCGGCCGCTGGTCGTCGTGCGCCAGTACGGCGCGGGCATGCCGACCACGCTGCGCCTCGACGGTGCGACGCTGGTGCGCGACGTCGATTGGCTGCCGTCGCCGCGCGGCGATGCGCAGGAGCTGTGGATCACGCTCGCGCGCGACCTCGCGGCGGGCGCGCACCGCATCGAACTGGTGCCCTGAAGCGCGCGCCCGGCACGTTCGCCGGGCGCGGTGGCGATCAGCCTTCCTGTGCGTCGACGCCGTCCGCACGCGCCGCGAACGCCGCGCGGATCTGCGCCTCGACCGCCGCGATCGCGGTCATGTTGACGACGCGGCGCACGGTCGCCGCCGGTGTGAGGATGTGCGCGGGATGGGTCAGGCCCATGAGGATCGGGCCGAGCGCGACGCCGTCGGTCATCACGCGCGTGATGTTGTAGCCGATGTTCGCGGCGTCGAGATTCGGGCACACGAACACGTTGGCGCGGCCCTTGAGCATCGAGTTCGGGAACAGGCGGTCGCGCACCTCCTCGTTGAACGCCGTGTCGGCGTGCATCTCGCCTTCGATCTCGAGCTCGGGTGCGCGCTCGCGCACGATCTGCAGCGCCTGGCGCATCTTCGACGCCGACGCATCCTCGTGGCTGCCGAAGTTCGAGTGCGACAGCAGCGCGATCTTCGGCACCACGCCGAACAGCTTGAGGCGGCGCGCACCTTCGATCGTCGCCTCGGCGATCTGCTCGGCGTTGGGCTCGAGCTTGACGTGCGTGTCGAGGAAGAAGAACACGCCCTTCTCGTTGACCACGCCGGTCATCGCCGACGGCGCGTGCACGTGCGGGTCGAGCGGGATGATGTCCTGCAGGTAGCGCAGCTTCTTGTGGTAGCGGCCGACGATGCCGGTCAGCAGCGCATCGGCCTCGCCACGGCGCAGCATCAGTGCCGCGATCACGGTCGGGCGCGAGCGCACGATCGCCTTGGCGCCGTCCGGGGTGACGCCGCGGCGCTCGAGCAGGCTGTGGTAGAGCGTCCAGTATTCCTTGAAGCGCGGATCGTTCTCGATGTTGCAGATCTCGAAATCGACGCCGGGCTTGAGGCGCAGGCGCAGGCGCTGGATGCGCGACTCGATCACGGTCGGGCGGCCGACCAGGATCGGCCACGCGAGGTGCTCGTCGGCGATGTGCTGCACGGCCTGCAGCACAGTCTCTTCCTCGCCCTCGGCGAACACGACGCGCTTGCGGTCCGAGCGCGCGCGATCGAACACGGGCTTCATGACGAGGCCGCTGCGGAACACGAACGTGTTGAGGCGCTCGCGGTAGGCCTCGCAGTCGGGCAGCGGGCGTGTCGCCACGCCCGAGTCCATCGCCGCGCGCGCGACAGCCGGCGCGAGGTGGGTCAGCAGGCGCGGGTCGAACGGCTGCGGGATCAGGTAATCGGGACCGAACGAACGCGTCTGCCCGCCGTAGGCGCGCGCGGCGACGTCCGACATCTCGCGGCGCGCGAGTTCGGCGATCGCGTGCACGCAGGCGATCTTCATGTCCTCGTTGATCGCGGTCGCACCGACGTCGAGCGCGCCGCGGAACAGGTACGGGAAGCACAGCGCGTTGTTGACCTGGTTCGGGTAGTCCGAACGGCCCGTCGCGATGATCGCGTCGGGATTCGCCTCACGCACGAGCTCGGGCAGGATCTCGGGCGTCGGGTTGGCGAGCGCGAAGATGATCGGCTGCGCGGCCATGCGCTTGACCATGTCCTGGCTCAACACGCCGGGGGCCGACAGGCCGAGGAACACGTCGGCGCCGTCGATGATCTCGCCGAGCGTGCGCGCGTCGGTGTCGCGCGCGAAGCGCGCCTTGTTCTCGTCCATCTCCTCGGCACGGCCGCGCCAGACCACGCCGAGGCGGTCGGCGACCCAGATGTTGGCCGGATCGGCGCCGAGGCTCACGAGCATGTTGAGGCAGGAGATGCCGGCCGCGCCGGCGCCCGTGTGGACGATCTTGATGTCGGCGATGTTCTTGCCGACGATCGTCAGCGCGTTGATCAGCGCGGCGCCGACGATGATCGCGGTGCCGTGCTGGTCGTCGTGGAACACCGGGATCTTCATGCGCTCGCGCAGCTTGCGCTCGACCGTGAAGCACTCCGGCGCCTTGATGTCCTCGAGGTTGATGCCGCCGAAGCTCGGCTCGAGGCTCGCGATGATGTCGACGAGCTTGTCCGGATCCTTCTCGTCGATCTCGATGTCGAACACGTCGATGCCGGCGAACTTCTGGAACAGCATGCCCTTGCCTTCCATGACGGGCTTGGCGGCGAGCGGGCCGATGTCGCCGAGGCCGAGCACGGCGGTGCCGTTGGTGATCACCGCGACGAGGTTGCCGCGCGCGGTCAGCGTGGCCGCCTCGCCGGGCTCGCGCACGATCTCCTCGCAGGCGAACGCGACGCCGGGCGAGTAGGCGAGCGACAGCTCGCGCTGGGTGACCACGGATTTGGTCGGGACGACCTTGATCTTTCCGGCCGGCTCCTTGCGGTGGTAGGCGAGGGCGGCCTGCTTGAGTTCGTCGGGCTTGCTGGACATGGAATCGTCAGGGGATCACGTGGGATGCGTGGCGCTAGTGTAGTGGCTCGGCCGCCGCGGGGCGGCACGCGGCGTCACAGCGACAGCACGAGGTCCTCGGCCTGGATGTGGTCGAGGCGGATGCGGTTGGCGAACAGCGAGAACGCGAGCATCGCGGCGAGGCCGTTGGCCTGGCGTACCCAGCGCGGCAGCCAGGTCGGTGCGGCGATGTAGCCCGAGGCGAATTCGGCATCGAGCGAGACCACGTCGTGCAGGCTCATCTTGCCCGCGAACAGGTTGCGGCACAGGTCGAGGCGGCGGTTGCGCAACGCCCAGCGGAAGAACGTGTGCACCGAGAGCAGGCCATGCAGGTAGACGGTGTCCTTGGTGAACGCGGCGCCGCCGGTCAGCGGTGAGCCACGGTACACGCGCTGCGCTGACGCGAAGCTGTCGGTCTCGCTCTGCCCGGCATCGAGGAAGAAGCGGAACACCTCGATGAAATCCGCGCCCGCGAGCGCCTTGTCGATCGCGAGGATGCGCAGGCTGATGCGCTTGACGCGCTCGATGTCGAGCGAGCCGGTCATGAGTTCGGCGAACACGGCGAGGCCTTCCTGCGTCGCCGTGATGCGCGGTGAATTGAGGCCGAGCGAGGCGAGGTTGGGCTGGCGCCGCCCGTTGAGCGCCGTGAGCGTGTGCACGTAAGCCTCGTGCTCGAGCAGCTGGTTGCGGTCGAACTCGCTGAAGCACGTCGCCGAGCGCAGGCGGATGCGCTTGGCACCCGCGGCGGCCTTGGCGATCAGCGAATCGTCGATCTCCACGCGCACCATGCCGTTGCCGAAGAACGCGTCGAGCTGCTGCTGCAGGTCGTCGCGCAGCACGTCGGCCGGGATGCAGTAGTCGGCCGCATTCGCGGCGAGTTCGCCGTCGAGCTCGCCGGCCAGCGCGATGAAGTGGTGTGCCGCGTCGACGTTGGTGAGCTCACTGCCCGGCACGCGATGCCCGGGCCGGCCGAACAGACGGATCGAATGTTCCGTAAGCGCTGGCGTGCCCGCCGCGTCCAGAAGCTCCGTCGCGTGCCGCCATGCCACCGCGCTGCGCCGCAGGTACTCGCCGACCGGATGCTGCGGATCGGCCTCGGCATGGATCGCATCGAGTGCCTCGCGCACGGGTGCGTGATCCGCATGCGGATAGTCGATCTCCGGCAGGCGCGTCGTGCCGCGCCGCCAGTCGGCGAGGAAGCGCTCCTGCGCCGCCGCGGGCCAGCTCAACGCCCCGAGCAGGCGGATGCCCTTGACCGCCGCGACGAGGCGACGATCGAGCTCGGCGTGGCGTTCGAGGGGATCCCGCGTGCTGGCCATGGAGGGACTATAGTGGAAACAGATCACCGCACGGTGTAGCTCAATGAGTCTCGCGAGATTTTCCTGCGAGAATTCTTGGCAGCTTGAGTTGAGGACTACGAATGAATCTGAACAAGCCGAGTGACTTACTTACGCTTGCTGTCGGCGAAGTTGTCACTAAGCGTAACCTTTTCGATCTCATTAAGTTGTCGAAGGTAGACGGCTCCTCATGCTGGGAGGGGGAAGAATGGATGATCAGAAATACTCCTCAGCAAGGCATAAACTGGATTGGTGAGCTTCCGCTTTGCCGCGCGGTATTAATCAAGACCAAGAAAGGGTCTTACGATAATGATGGCTGGGAGAATGATGGAAAAGGGGTCTATCGTTATTCATTAAAAGCGCGTTTGGGGGAGATATCTTACACGGAGAAAGCTAATAGGGTGCTTCTTGACCAGCCTGAGCATGGTTATCCAATCATGCTTTTTAACGAAATTGCAGGTGATTGGGTTCACGAAGGAGAATTTGGGGTTGTTAAGGTAGCCGATGAGTACGTTGTACTTAGGAGAATGGCTGAGGTGCCTAGGAGTGCGCTTACAGAAGAGGATAGGCTACTTGGAGAAGAGACGCTGGATGCTGATGATAGCTACGCAATCGACTTGCTGCTAACCAGTAAAAGCATTGCTAAAACTGAGTGTATCCAGCTGATCAAGGCGAGAGTGGGTCAAGGAGTTTTTCGAGCGAGAGTTTCAGTTATTGAAAAATTCTGTAGAATAACGGGCATTAATGATGATCGCTTTCTTAACGCCAGCCATATTAAGCCATGGTCGAAGTGTGAGAATGTTGAGAGGCTTGATGGAAATAATGGACTGCTTTTGACGCCAAATATCGACCGGCTTTTCGACAGGGGTTACATCACGTTTGACGACGATGGGCGACTGCACGTAAGCACTCAATTGCCTATTGGTATATTAAAGCTTTGCGGCTTGGATGGTGCAATCGGATCGAAGCCTCTATCTTCCCAGCAGCAGCGCTATATGGCTTATCACAGAGATGTTGTTTTCAAGGCGTGACTTATTCTCTGAGGGGGAGCGGTTCTCGCGGGTTAAACTAGACGCGGCGCGCTTCTTAATTTCCATATGTGATATCTTCGCGTCGATTGTCGGTTTTATTGTATGCGTTGCGCGCGGATCATTTCGTCAGACACTTTCTGGCCGTCTCGGCTTCGAACAAGTTCAAATAGCTTTCTTGAAAGTTCTTCTTGGCGATCAGCGAGCGACCCGATCAGACAGAAGCCGTCTGCAGGAACATACTTATATGAAAGGGTACATGTTCCAGTAAGGGAGGTGTGTGCAGGAGAGCGTCCACCCAACGTTCTTTCCGCTGCTTCGATCGCCGAGGAATCCATTATTTTTCCTATTATAAGAGCGCGACTCCGCATTCGAAGGTCACTGTGCAAATACATCGAGCCTACTTCCTTTGACCATTTCGGCTTGACGACTAGCGCATAGAGGGTCGAGACACCCGCCTCATTCATGAGGCGCATCATGTTCAGCTCCCCATCATTGATTCCGAACCGAAGCGCGTCCTTTCCGAACGGGAACTTGTGTTTGGCTTCGAGCATCCATAAGCGATCGCCAAATAGGCAGATACGATCGAGATTCCATACGCTTCGGAAAAAGGGTTGCACCCCGAAATTAACGAGGAGTCGGAAGAGCACCAGTTCCTTCCAAAGCCTATCTCCTTTGTATGTATCTGCCAAATAACCCCAGAACGCAGTGCGCTGTCGATCGGCGTCTCGAACCGTGAGATCAGCTTGTTGAAAGATCGGTCTTCTGCCACTGAGGAGAGCCAGCATGTCCTGTAGTGGCGTCGGCTCACCGGCACGCTTACCTGCGCTGCATTTCGTGGCGAAGAACTCGTTCTCACGGAACTCGATGAGATGCACATCGGCTACTCGTTCAAGCGCTTGGAGGTAGCGCCCGAGGCCGGGAAACGTCAGCGATCGAGTCCAGATCAAGGCGAGCCTTCGTGCCGCTTTACGCCTCGTATCGACAATGATCGTCTCGATGTCCAGTCGCTGCATCGATGTTGGTGCCGCCTCTGTAAGCGGCTGCAGGATCTGGTCGAACGTGTTTTCCACAACGAGCCCTTCAAGCAGTTGGTGCTTGTCGTAGCTCAAGATCGTGAAGGCTAGCTCTCTGTTGGTCGCATCGAGGTCGGCCAATCTCCCCCAAGGAGTCTCCATTCAGGCGATTTTCCCGTCGAATCTTGCGACAGGATACCTGTGAGGCGGCACCTTCGCGACGGTTGACCTCAGGGATCATTCCTGGACAGAATGTCCACCAAAATTCCCAGGGAGCGCCGTGATGACCCAGGTGATCGACCCCCTTTCGTTGCTCAGGCAGGTCCGCCTGCGCATGACCCAGCAGGCGCTTGCTGACCGACTACAGACCAACAAAAAGACGATCTATCGCTGGGAGCGCGGGTTGACGCGCTGCCCTCAACTCGTTGCTCCCGCACTTCAGGAAATTTTGCGTATGAACCGCTCTTCCGCTCCTGACAAGCCTGCAAGCTTCACTTTCGCCGACCTCTTTGCGGGCATTGGGGGGATTCGGATTGGTTTCGAGCGCGCCGGGGGACGCTGTGTGTTCACCAGCGAATGGAATGAGTGGTCAAAGAAGACTTATCTCGAGAATTTTGGTGATGGGCATCCATTCGAGGGCGACATCACTCAAGTTGCGGCGAAAGATATCCCGGATCATGACGTATTGCTGGCAGGATTTCCGTGTCAGCCGTTCTCCATCGCCGGTGTCAGCAAGAAAAATGCGCTTGGCCGTCCACACGGATTTGAATGTTCTACACAGGGAACGCTGTTCTTTGATATTGAGCGAATCATCTCGGAAAAGAAACCTAAGGCTTTTCTGTTGGAGAACGTAAAAAATCTGGTCAGTCACGATCGTGGAAACACGTTTCGTGTGATCCGCGAAGTGCTTGAGGGGCTGGGCTACAAATTGCATTGGAGAGTAATCGACGGAAAGTCATATGTCCCACAGCATCGGGAGCGGATATTGATCGTAGGCTTCCGTGAGGATACCGATTTCACATGGGATGACCTGCAGCTACCACCTCAAGGCCCGGATGTCGTATCAATTTTGCATCCAGAGGACGGCAGCGAAGAAGCGGAGCGACATTACACCACCGGTCCACGGGCAGAAATTAGCCCGCGCTATACGCTTACTAAAAACCTTTGGGACTATCTTCGTGCATACGCGGCCAAGCATCAGGCTGCTGGTAACGGATTCGGCTACGGATTGGTCCGTCCTGGGACGGATCGCCACACTCGTACGCTCTCGGCTCGATACTACAAGGATGGCAGCGAAATTTTGATCGAGCGTGGACGCGGCAAGCGCCCGCGTCGATTGACACCACGCGAATGCGCGCGGCTCATGGGCTTTCCTGACGATTTCAGAATCATTGTCAGCGACACGCAGGCTTATCGACAGTTCGGAAACAGTGTGGTAGTCCCGGTTATGGAGGCCGTGGCGAAGATCATGGCGCCGCGAATTCTCGAGATAAAGGCGCGTGAAGCCGGTGAAGTAACACAGCCGCGCCTCAGGGCCGCCTGATCCAACCGCGAATGACCGACACGGTCAGTCCCGATGTGCGGAGCCGGATGATGTCCGGCATCCGCGATAGAGACACGAAACCCGAGTGGTTGGTGCGGCGTGCGCTGCACGCGCGAGGGTTCCGCTACAGACTGCATGCGCGTGAGCTTCCGGGCCGGCCGGACATAGTGCTGCCACGGCATCGCGCTGTGGTCTTTGTGCATGGATGCTTCTGGCACGGTCATGATTGCCGCTACTTTCGGTTGCCCTCGACGCGGCCGGAATTCTGGGCGAATAAAATCGCACGCAATCAAAGCAATGACACGCGCGCAAGTGCATTATTAAGCGAGGCGGGCTGGCGAGTCGCTATTGTCTGGGAGTGCGCAGTGCGCGATCGAAGGCGAGACATTGACGCTGTCGCAGACGCGTTGGCCCAATGGTTGCACGGAGAGAGTGCGATTTGGGAGATCAGAGGATGAAACGAGGTTACCTGTCAGAGTACTTCGAGGGCGTCGCAGCAAAGAGGCTTTCGGCTGTAGAGGCTGATGAGACGCGCTCCAATCAGCATGAGTACAATGCTACGAAGGCGATCTTGGGATTCATGGGCCGGCCCGCCGGGCGAACACAGCTTCCTGCGCGCTTTGTGTATATGAGCGATGAGGATGACGAGCCTGTGTTCGAGGACGCCTTCCTGACTGTCTACGATAGTCGCGAGCGGCATCCTACACGCTCAGAATATCGGTTCTATTTTCCAACAACAATGGTTTCACAGCTCGCCGGGGAAAATGATCTTTTGGTGATCGCAAAACGGCGCGACGGCGGCTTGTTGGTGATTGTCGCAGAATATGGCTCCAGTGCGGCAAACCAGATAGAGTGGCTTTTTGGTCTATCGGCTGACACTCTGCCCGGATTCTCCGTGCGAGCGGAGCTTGAGAACGATCAGGACCGCGTGGGATTTACCGCAACTTTCATCTTGGAAAGTATCGGAATCGTTGTTGAGCCACAGGAAGAGACTTGGCTAGATGTAATGCTCCACCGATTTGGCGGGATCTTTCCGAAAACGTTAGAATTCTCCAATTTTGCCCGCGGAACATTGAAAGGGGTTGATCCGCGCGAAGACCCGGATGCAGCTCTGATGGCATGGATGGAGCGCGAAGAAATCCTTTTCCGAACATTGGAAAGGCACTTAATAGGAGATAGGCTTTCAAAAGGATTCGCGGGGAATGGTGATGGCGCCGATATTGAAGGCTTTATGCGATTTTCACTTTCGGTTCAAAATCGCCGCAAGAGCCGGGTAGGACTGGCGTTGGAGAACCATTTGGCGCATCTGTTCGGCGTACTGGATATACGCTGCGTCAGGACAGCAACAACTGAGCGGCGTTCAAAGCCGGACTTCCTCTTTCCGAGCGCAGCTGAGTACTACGATCCATCATACGACTCGAAGCGTCTGATGATGCTCGGCGTCAAAAGCACCTGCAAGGATCGCTGGCGCCAGATCCTGTCCGAGGCTGACCGGATCAGTCCCAAGCACCTTCTTACTTTGGAGGCAGGCATTAGTGAAAATCAGACCAGAGAAATGCATGGCCAAGGCGTGCAACTCGTCCTTCCGAGAGCGTTGCATGAGACATACAACACTGCGCAGCGTGCTTGGCTTCAAGACGTTAGCTCATTCTCGCGCCTGGTCAAATCCCTGCAATAATGTGACTGAGACGGTCTGTCAGCTCTTATCCGGACATCCGGGCCGACAAAGTGGCCTTGGTCGCCTCCTTCAAGCATCGAGCTGTGAAGCTGTCAATTTCTTGGCTTTCCCACATCTCGAAGGCAATACCTGCGCCGAGAAGATTTACTGATTTCATGAACTCGCGGAACAACGCTTCACTCCTGAGCAGACTATTGTTTTGCTCCAACGCATGGATGATGGCGCGACCCAGCGCAGGGCGCATGCCGATGCCAGAGCGTTCGATGAGGCCTTGGCGAATATCGGCACGAGCCAGCATGACATTCAGTGCACGAATTGGACTCTCGGGGAGCATTTGCGCAGCGATGTAGTAGTTCCACCACAACCTTGAAATGGCATGGTCATCGCGGCAAGCCTGCAGCGTCGAAGCGAAGAAATGCTTGCGGATTTGCTTCTCCATAGCGTCTGAGGAGACATCGGCGTGTAGCCATCTCCGTCGGGAATACTCCAAGCACTCAACATGGCTTAGGCGGATCCATACCCTGTTCTCCCGAGCCAGCGTCGGTGTTAGCTGCCTGAGGGTGCGTCCGACCAAGATCGAGTTGTTGATCTCGTTCTCAGGGGCATTGCTTGGTGAAAGTTGCGCCAGTTGCTCGCGGTCCCCCTCCACCGAGAGCGGAATCTGCCAGTCTCCTGTGGCTTCCAAGTCAAGAAAATCGCCGCCAATGTACCGGTCGACATTGCTTTCGATTCCGTCGGAGAGGTCATCGGCGACCTGCTGGCCGACGTACAGCAGCTTGGCCATCATGATCCAAGCTCGACAACAGGCTTCAACAGCCCGAGCGGGCCATCGAGCAGCTTTTGTGCCGCTTCTGCGAGATCGCCGTTGACATCAATGCCAGCAGCGTCACAGCGTGC
The DNA here is from genome assembly GCF_051987395.1 of Dokdonella aquatica. Taxonomy (NCBI): domain Bacteria; kingdom Pseudomonadati; phylum Pseudomonadota; class Gammaproteobacteria; order Lysobacterales; family Rhodanobacteraceae; genus Dokdonella; species Dokdonella aquatica. Next base: position 1,976,051 of record NZ_CP197094.1, read on the forward strand.
TTTCATGACCACGTGCCAACGCCGATCATCGAAGTTTCCACTTCTCATTGCATCGAGCGCAGACATCACGACGGGGAGGTAGAGCGCAGGGAGAAGCAGATTCTTCATTGCGTTCGCTCGTAGATTATAGAGCGTATCGTACAGTGATGGAGGTGCCAGTATGTGGATTGCTTCTGATTCAAAATCGGAAACAAATCGACCTTCGGGGAGATCTGTCACTTTCTTCAAGCGAAAGATAGATTCTAGGCGGGCCAACTTCTCAAGCCCGGCTTCAAATCTAAACTCCTCGGTAAGCGCTAGAAAATCACCTTTCTGGACCGTTCGTGAGGCAGCCGGAAATTCAGCATTGATACTTTCCGATTCGAGGGTAACGTTATTTTGCGTGGCCAGCAAAACCCCCCTGACGTAGACCGTTCCGCGGACTTTTCCGCCTGCCAGATCGATCCTGACGTCGTTGAGATCGCACTCTTGGAATCTATCAAAGTAGGTTCCAACGCACGTTATCATCAATCCGGACTTAGCTTTGCCAGTATCGATAGTCCTCCGTAACGCTTCATCATCCAAATGCATTGATCCTTCAAGGATGACGCGCGCTGTAGACGGCGTTTCCACAATTTCAAGCGTCAGATCAAATTTTTTCTCTCCATAGTCACCTGTGGAGTCGGAAAGTACCGGATAAGGAAAGCTTGTGTCGGGTCTAATCCGCATGGGACGAATCCTCGTTTGCGAGGACCATGCGGATTGGTCCGGTATAGGCTTGATCAAAACGAACGATTATACTTTCTCTCCGTCCCTCCTGAAGAATAATGCGGGGCATCTTGGCCGTCTTTTTCGCGTCGATTTCCAGCACCGCAAGCACTTCATCACCTGAAACGCCGACTGCGGAGAATTCCATCAATGCGGTTCCAGACGCGCTGGGGGTGAATGACACTAGTCGGGTTGCTGGGTCTCCGGATGGAGGTAGGGAATTGCGCATCGATGTGTAACCGATACTTCTTCCTCCGCGACCACCGCGCGATCCTCGCCCGCTGCCCTTACGACCTCCGGATGTTTTTCCGCCTTTCGCACCAGAACTCTTCTGTCCACCAGCCGATCCACTGGCACCCGCTGGTCCTGTTCCTACGCTTTTGGCAACACTAGGTGTTGTATCAAGTTTGATCTTTTCCGGGTCGGTGTTCGGATCATTGGGATCAGGTACCGCGACGACGTCTCCTGGCTTAGAGAAGAATCTGTTCATCTCGTCTAACAGGACCTCCGCTTCCGACGGTTTTGTAGTGGACGCTTTGATAGTCTCGCGGATCCACTGCCCTACCTTTTTCATCGAGCGGCGTATCTTGGGACGCTCGGTCATGTCGTCGAACCGCTCTGCAGAGATTTCGTCGTGCTTGGGGCTTTCCATGTCGCGGATTCTTCCGCTGGTCGCTCTATCCGCCGGTTCAAGAATGGCCACGAAATCCCGTGACAGGCTAAAGCGAGCGAGCGGTTGATTGAAATGTCTGAGATTGTCCGTGATGTACATGCCGTTGCGTAGAATTCCGACCCGCTTGGGAAAACGCTCCTGTTGCAGCAATCTGAGCTTAAACCTGCCGATATCGGAGAAGCTCTCTTCGTATATTTCTGTCTGCTCAGATGAAAGGACAGCAAGCATGGCCGCGCTAAACTGAAGATCCTCTGATGTTCCTGCCGTATCCGCCGCGTCTTGAACCGCGGGATTACTAAAAAGGCCGCTCAACGTGTTGGTTGATATTTCGACAGGGCCGCCACACTCTGGTTGGACGGTAAAGCGTACTGACTGATCGTGTATCGCAGAGAAAAAATTTCGCACTAGCGACTCGACAACCTGCCAGTGCCAATTGGTCTCTTCGATAAAGCCAATTGCAGCTACGGTCGTACCTACGTCGTTCCGCGCTAACCATTCGGGAACATCGGCTTTTCCAGTGACCGGCTGGAATTCGGGTTCCCCCCAATATCCCGCGGCGCGGCGCATTTTGCCGTCTTGTGTGTGAGAGACCAGAATACTCTTGCCTTGCGCGAGATAAAATGCGGTGCCGGTGTCCTCGTAAAGTGTCGAGTAGAAAACTGTTCTAAGGTTGGAAATTGCGAACGCTGCGTTCTTGCCAATTCCAAAAGATCCACCGGCATCGGCATCGGACTTTTGGCTTACTCCAGAAGACTTAACGAGCGCGTAGAAAGGCCTCCCAGGTTCTACAGGGCCAATAAGCCCTGTTGTCCCATAGTCCTCGATAGCTAAAATCGGAATGTCTGCAGCGTTCGCGACCGATATCGCCCTTTCAAAGAAACCCTGATCTTTCTTCAGGTTTCTGCATTTTGCTTGTTTTAAGCAGATATGAAGCGTGGCTCTAAGGGACTGGATGTCAGGGATTTCGTCTGTGGGAACTCGCAAAAATTTAAAGACCATGTGTACAGGCGTAGCCGTGCCATCTTGGAGTTTTGCGGCCGCATCTAAGCTGTTCTGGGAGCACTCGCGCGCTATGCCGGGATACTGCGAGCCCTTGAATGTCTCGATGCCTGCATGGCCGAGCCCTTCTTCTTCGCCACCCATGTTCGGAACGAACTCCCACCGAATCATAAATTTCCCCTGGAGGGCAGCCGCTAGGTCCGGAGCTCAATTAACCACCTGCGGACTTAGAATTCAACAGATCTGTTGAAGTGTCTGTTCTTAACACTCAAGCCTTGGTGGATGCTGTCTGATCTGTTGGGCACGCATCGTCCAGCGGGTACGAGCGAGAGGGTAGGCAAAGCAAGCCACTCCGTGTAGTCCTTACACATGAGAAGCTTGAACGAGTTCGAGCTTACTTCCGCGCGCCGCGGTGGTGCAGCCGCCATCCAGCCAACCGTCGCTACGCTGCGCTCTTATTTTATGGAGACGCCGCATGATCCTCCGCCTCGTATCTTTCGCCGCCTGCGCGGTGCTGCTTTCAGCCTGCGCCGCGTCAGGGAGTGGTCACGCTAAGAACCGCGATGTGCCAGCGACGGAATCCGCCTGCTTGGCACGCGGCGGATCATGGACGCAGCTCGGGCGTGCGCCCGTGAAGCAGTGCCTGCTGCAGACCGGTGATGCCGGCAAGGCGTGTACCGACCGCGAGCAGTGCGAAGGCCTGTGCCTTGCACCGGAAGGCACGGCCGACGGCGATCGCGTGCAGGGCACGTGCAGTGCCGACACGAACCGGTTCGGGTGTCGCTCGCTCGTGCGCGACGGTGTCGTCACGACGTTGTGCGTCGATTGACGTCACGGGTGCAGCGCGTACTTCGGACATGCTGCACGGCGGATGCCCAAACGCGCGACACTCAGCGCTTGCCGTACTTCTCGCCGAGGCGCTTGCCGAGCGCCTTCGTCAGCACGCGTGATTCGCTCTTGCGGCGCATCTGCGCCTCGAGGCTGTCGGCGGCGGCGGCGAGTTCGTCGCGCAGCTTGAGGTAGTTCTGCCAGCGCGCGGGGTCGAGGCGGCCGTCGGCGAGGGCAGCGCGCACGGCGCAGCCGGGTTCGGTCTGGTGGGCGCAGTCGCCGAAGCGGCATTGCTGGGCGAGTTCCTCGATGTCGCCGAACTGGCTGCCGTCGAGGGTCTCCTCGCCGGTCAGCTTGATCTCGCGCATGCCGGGCGTGTCGATGAGGCAGCCGCCGCTCGGCAGCTGGATCAGCGCGCGGTACGTCGTCGTATGGCGGCCGCGGCTGTCGCTGCCGCGCACGGCCTTGGTAGCCTGGCGCGTCTCGCCGAGCAAGGTGTTGGTGAGCGTGGACTTGCCGACACCGGACGAGCCGACCAGCACGGCGGTACGTCCGGGGCCGAGGCGCGCGAGCAGCGGCGCGATGCTGTCGGGCGATTTCGAATTGATGGCGAGGATGTCGACGTGCGCGGGCACACGGGCACGCACGGTCGCGAACGCCGCCTCACCCTCGGTCGAGAGGTCGGCCTTGGTCAGCACCACGACGGCCTCGGCGCCGCTGTCCTGCACGAGCACGAGGTAGCGCTCGATGCGCGCAGGATTGAAGTCGCCGTCGAGGCCGCACAGCACCATGACCGTATCGACGTTGGTCGCGATGATCTGGCGCTGGTGGCGTTCGCCGGCCGCGGCGCGTGCGAGCACCGAGCGGCGCGGCAGCACGTCTTCGATCACGGGCGGCTTGCCTTCGCGCACATGCACGAAATCGCCGACCGCGGGGCGTGCGACCGGATCGGCATCGGCCTTGAGGAAGCGCGCTGCGGGCTGCGCGTTGAACGCGCGCGTGCCGTCGTGCAGTTCGTAGCCGGCGCGGTGCTGCGCGATCACGCGCGCGAGCGCCAGCGAGGGATCGCCGTCGACGGGTTCGGGGAGGGGGCCGGCCCAGCCGATGCGGGCGAGGCGTGCTGCGGTATCCGCGGTCATCGCCGCGGATGATAGCCGCCAAACGTGACGATGCGCGCCGGTCAGCCGCGCTTGGCGCCCGTACTCGCAAGCGCACGCGACGACGCAACCGCCGCGGCATCCGCCGGCAGCACGTCGACGAGCGCGCCGTCGCTGAGTGCCGCGTGGCCCGTCACGACCACTTCCGCGCCGGCCGGCATGCCCTCGAGGATCTGCACGCGCGCGCCCGAAGCGTGGCCGATGCGCACCGGCACGCGCGTCGCCTTGCCGTCCTCGATGCGGTACACGATGGTCTCATTGCGGTTGCCGAGCACGGCGGTCTTGGGTACGAGCAGCGCATCGGGCACGTGCAGGAACGCGATCTCCATGCGCGCGAACAGCCCGGGGCGCAGCGTTTCGGCGGCGTTGTCGACACGCACGGTCACGGCGACCGTACCGCTGTCGCGATCGACGACCGGCGCGATGCGCTCGACGACCGCCTGGAACGGGCGCCCGGCGAGCGCGTCGACCGTGAAATCGACCTTCTGGCCCTTGGCGAGCGCGCCTGCGTCGCGCTCGGGCACGCGCAGGTCGGCGCGCAGGTCGCGGAAATCGGCGACGTCGAACACCGGGTCGCCGGCCTTGAGCAGCTGGCCCTGCTTGATCCAGCGGCGCGTGACCACGCCGTCGAACGGCGCACGGATCTCGCTGCGCGCGACGCCGACGCGGGCGAGGTCGACCTCGGCCTGGCGTACGGCGAAGTCGGCGCGCGTCTGGTCGTGCGTGTTGGCCGCGATGAGCTGACGCGCGAGCAGCGTGTCGCCGCGTTCGACGTCGTTGCGGCGGCGCTGCAGGTCGGCCTCGGCCTCGCGCAGTTGCAGGCGACTGCGGTCGGCGTCGAGGCGCGCGAGCACCTGGCCCTTGCGCACCCGGTCGCCTTCCTCGACGAGCATCTGCAGCACGGTGCCGGGCACCTCGCCTACCAGCGTGGCTTCGCGCTCGGCCTGCAGGGTCGCGGTGCCGGCGTAGCGTGCGGTGAGCTCGCCGCGCTCGACGCGTGCGGTCTCGACCGGCTGGCCGCTCGGCGTGGCCTTCTTCGCCTCGGCGACCGGCGTCGCCGAGCCCTGGCTGCAGGCGGCGAGGATCGTGGACATGATCACGATGGCAACGGCGGGTGCGAGGCGGGACATGACGGCATCCGTTATTGGATTGGTGTTGTAGTTAACTATAACACCGTGTCGGCGGGCGTCAATCATGACCAACGACAGGGTGCGCCGCCGGCGAGGGCTCGATCCGGCTCCTGCTTCGATGCAGCAGGCGCGACATTGGTTGCGTGGCGCAACAAAGTGTGCGCTGCAACAAGGTGTTAACATCGCCGCCCCACCGCCATTGCCGAAGCAGACCCCGCGCCATGTCGCAGCGACCCGTGCACACGAGCTCCCGCCTCGCCGAGGTGCGTTACGAGATCCGTGGGACGCTGAGCCATCGAGCCCGGGACCTCGAGGCCGAGGGGCGGCAGATCGTGCGGCTCAACATCGGCAACCCGGGCGCATTTGGCTTCGAAGTGCCTGCGCACATCCGCGAGGCGGTCACGCGTTCGCTGCCCAGGAGTGAGGCCTACTGCCAGCAGCAAGGCCTGCTGCAGGCGCGCCAGACGATCGCCTACCAGCAGGTCGCGCGCGGTTCGACCACGGCCACGGCCGAGCGCGTGTTCATCGGCAACGGCGTCAGCGAGCTCATCGACCTGAGCCTGCGCGCGCTGCTCGAGCCGGGCGACGAGGTGCTCGTGCCGGCGCCGGACTACCCGCTGTGGACTGCGGCGACGATCCTCAACGGCGGCCGCGCGGTGCATTACCCGTGCCCGGCCAGCCGCGGTCATCTGCCCGATGCCGACGAGATCGCCGCGCTGATCACACCGCGCACGCGCGCGATCGTGCTGATCAATCCGAACAATCCGACCGGCGCGAACTACCCGCGCGAACTGCTGCGCGCGATCGTCGCGCTGGCCGAGCGCCACCGCATCGTGCTCATGGCCGACGAGATCTACGACGGTATCCTCTACGACGACGCGACGTTCCAGCCGCTCGCGCCGCTCGCCGGCGACCTGCCGTGCATCAGCTTCGGCGGCCTCAGCAAGGTGCACCGTGCCTGCGGCTACCGCGTGGGCTGGTTCACCGTGTCGGGTGCCGACGTGCGCGTGCAGGACATGCTGCGCGCGTTCGACCTGCTCGCCGCACTGCGCCTGTGCGGCAACGTGCCGGGACAGTGGGCGATCCAGCCTGCGCTCGAAGGCGCCGACACGATCCGTGCGCTGACCCTGCCGGGCGGGCGACTCTACGAATCGCGCAAGGCCGTGCTCGATGCGGTCGAGCGCAGCGCGTTCCTCGACGTGGTCGCGCCGGCCGGTGCGCTGTACGCGTTCCCGGGCGTGCACGACGACGCGCTGCCGGGCCTCGACGACGAGGCGTTCGCGCTGCACCTGCTCGAGAGCGAGGACGTGCTGATCGTGCCGGGCTCGAGCTTCAACGTCGCCTACCGCAACCACTTCCGCATCACGCTGCTGCCCGAGGCACCGGTCATCGCCGACGTGTTCGAGCGCATCGAACGCGCGCTCGGCCGCTTCGCCGAACGCGCCCGCGCGCGCCACGTCGCCTGAGCGATCCGGGCGTGGCGGCGGCGTTCCTCGCGCTCGGCGATTCCTACACGATCGGCGAGGGCGTGCCGGCCGACGGCACCTGGCCCGCGCAGCTCGCGGCCCTGTTGCTCACCGAAGGGCACGACCTCGGCACACCCGAGATCATCGCGACGACAGGCTGGACCACCGATGAGCTCGATGCCGCGATCGACGCCCGCGATCCGGCCGCGGGCCGTGCGCTCGTGAGCCTGCTGATCGGCGTCAACAACCAGTACCGCGGCCGTGACGTCGACGCGTATCGCGGCGAGTTCGCGGCCCTGCTCGCGCGCGCGGTCGGCTTCGCCGACGGGCACGCCGGGCGCGTCGTCGTCGTGTCCATCCCCGACTGGGGCGTCACGCCGTTCGCGCACGACGGCCAGCGCGACATCGTCGCGATCGCGGCCGCGATCGATGCGTTCAATGCCGCGGCACGCGAGGAAACGGCGCGCCGTGGCGCACGCTGGGTCGATGTCACCGCGATCTCGCGCGGGCCTGCACGCGACCTGCTCGCGGATGACGGCCTGCACCCTTCCGCGGCGCAGTACGCGCAGTGGGCGCGCGCGGTGCTTGCGCAGGCGCGGGACGTGCTCGACGGGATGCCTCGCGTCCGATGATGCGGGGTCTGATCCGGGGTCAGGTTCATTTTCCTCGCAATGCCATCGAGGATGGAGCGTCACCCCACGGGAAAATGAACCTGACCCTGGTGTCGAACCCCGGACATGTCGGGCGTCGCCGCGATCTTGCGTGAGTCCGCAGTCTTTCCGCGGTAGCTAAGCTCCGTTCGCAAGAGCAGGGCGAAAACAGGACGCATTCGACGGGACGTGTCGAGCGATGGGACGCAGCCGGTCGTCTGATGGGCGGGGGTCAGGTTCATTTTTCCTGAGCCGCGAAAATCGGGGTCAGGTTCATTTTCCCCGGTATGACGCGTCATCCCCCTGTCGCGACCGAGGGAAAATGAACCTGACCCCGGGGCACCCGAGGGAAAATGAACCTGACCCCGGGGCACCCGAGGGAAAATGAACCTGACCCCGGGGCACCGGCCCGGGGCACCGCCCGAGCCACATAGGGCCGCAAAAAGAAAAAGCCGGGCGATGGCCCGGCTTTTCCGCTGCAGCATGACGCCCGGTCAGAAGTCGTAGAGCTCCCAGACTTCCACGCGCACCGTCGCCGTGGCCGTGCCGCCGCGACCGTCCGAGATCGTGTACTCGAAGAAGTCGTTGCCCGAGAAGCCGTGGATCGACTGGTAGTGGATCGTGTTGTCGGCGTTGATCGTGATCTCCGCCATGCCGGGACCCGTGTGGTTCACCGACACGACCGTCAACGTGTCGCCGTCCGGATCGCTGTCGTTGGCGAGCACGTCGATCTCGCCGCTGTAGCCCTTGAACACGTTGTCGTTGTCGTCGACGGCGATCGGTGCCCGGTTGTTCGACGGGGCCGACTCGGTGACCGTGATCGACACGGTGGCCGTCGCGGTCGCGCCGTGCGGATCGACGACGGTGTACGTGAACGAGTCCGGGCCGTGGTAGCCCGCCGTCGGCGTATACAGGATCGTGCCGGCCGCGATCGTCGCCGTGCCATGCGCCGGTGCCGACACCGACTGGATCGCCAGCGTCTCGCCGTCGGGATCGCTGTCGTTGGCGAGCACGTCGATGACGTTGCCGGTCGAATCCTGCGCGACCGTGGCCGTGTCGTCGCCCGCAGCAGGGCCGCGGTTGTCGTAGATGCGCGGGCCGAGCGTGGTCGTCGAGCTCGATTCCTCGAACTTGTACACATCGACCGTGCGCTTGTGCTCGGCCGGGTTGCGCAGCGCGCGCTCGATCCAGGCCGGGTTCGCCTTGACCGGCTCGCGCACCCACTCGACCTTGGCCGGTGAGGGCTCCGGAGCCGGTGCGGGAACGGTCGTCTCCTCGATCGTGAGGAACGCGATGTCGACGCGGCGATTGATCTGGCGGTTGCTCGGCGTGTCGTTCGGCACCTTGGGCTTGAGCTCGCCTTCGCCGCGCGTATCGATCTGGTCGGCCGGAATGCCACGCGAGACGAGGTACGCCTTGGCCGCCTCGGCGCGACGCTCCGAGAGCTTCTGGTTGTACGCCTCGGTACCGATCGAGTCGGTATGACCGACGATGGTGACGCGGCTCACGCGGTCGATCGACTGCAGCTTGGCGATGAGCTCGTCGAGCGCGCGCGTCGCATCGCCACGCAGCGCGGCGCGGTCGAAGTCGAACATCGCGTCGCCGTCGACGCGCACCTCGTTGCGGATCACCTGCGGTGCGGCGGGCGGCGCGCTGTCCTGCGGCGCCGGCACGCTGGTCTCGACCATGCGGAACGGCTCGCGCGCGCGGTAGCTCTCGCCGAGGTCGTAGCGCAGCAGCAGCCAGCCGCGCGAATCGGACTTGTCGGTCTCGAAGCGGCCCGACTTGCGCAGGAACTCGCCCTGCAGCGTGACGCTGAAGCCCGAGTTGCGGAACAGCTTGTCGACGCCGAGCGAGACGGTCGACTGGTCGCTGTCGAACTTGCCCTTCTCGTAGTCGAGGCCGCCGCGCACGCGCAGCAGCGGGCCGTCGAAGTAACCGCCGAAGCGGGCACCGATGCCGTTGTCGTACGGACGCTCGAAGAAGCGCGTGAGCGTCTCGACGGTCTGCACTTGCGTGAAGCTGCCGTTCGCATCGCTGCCGATCAGCGTCGAGATATCGGTCAGCACCGACGTGTCGACGAGGCGCCTGCCCGAGGTCGCATGCGTCACGTAGGCGCTCATGAAGAAGTCGTTGCGTTCCCAGCCGAGGCCGAGCGTGGCCTTGCGGTCCTTGAACACGTTCTGGTCGCCCGCGGCGAACACCTTCCAGACTGCCGCACTGCCCGATTCGGGCTCGCCGCGCAGGAAGTTGTAGCCGAACTTGACGCCGCCGGCGCTGTGCTGGCCGAGCCAGAGTTCCGCGAGCCACGCCGACGAATCGGTCTTGCCGAGGATGCCGAGGATCTCGCCGAGCACGTCGCCGTCGTCGTTGACGCCGAGCGAGACGCGCGCGTTGGAGCCCACGTACGTCAGCGGGATCGAGGCGTCGCCAGTGAGCGTTTCAGGCGTGTTCGCCGCATGTTGCGCGGACGCGTTCGCCGCGAGCGCCATGCCGATGCACAGCGAAAGTGGTCGGATCATCGTTCCTTCCCCATTGATTGCCAGCCCTGTGCCACGATTATCGGCTATCCGGGGGGCCACGGCCAAACCCGGGCCAATTCACTCCGTTATCATCCGCGCCTCACATCAGGATCCACGAGCCATGTCAGACCCGCAGCAGACCCGCCAGCGCATCGAGGCGTTGCTCGCCGAGAACCCCGTCGTGCTGTTCATGAAGGGCACGCGCCACGCACCGAGCTGCGGCTTCTCGGCCGCGACGGCAGGCGTGCTCAACGACCTGCTCGACGACTACCTCAGCGTCGACGTGCTCGCCGACGAGGCGATCCGCCAGGGCATCAAGGACTACGGCAACTGGCCGACGATCCCGCAGCTCTACGTCGGCGGCGAACTCGTCGGCGGTGCCGACATCGTGCAGGGCATGGCCGCGAGCGGCGAGCTTCACACGCTGCTCGGCTTGCCGGAGCCCGACCGCACGCCGCCCGAGATCACGATCAGCGACGAGGCCGCGAAGCAGATCCGCGCCGCGATCGACGATGCCGAAGGCATGGGGCTCTTCCTCGCGGTCGACGCGAAGTTCCAGCCGCAGTTCCAGCTGCGCGAGATCACCGGCAGCGAGATCCGCGTCGTCGCCAACGGCATCGACGTGCTGTTCGATCCGACCAGCGCGCAGCGCGCGCGCGGCGCGGCGATCGACTGGGTGTCGACCGCGCAGGGCGAAGGCCTGTCGATCACGCTGCCGCAGGCGCCGCCGCCGGTGCACGCGCTCGACGTCGTCGACCTCAAGCGCCTGCTCGACGACGGCCGCATCACCGTGATCGACGTGCGTCCGGCCGAGGATCGCGCGCTGGCGCCGTTCGCGCAGGCGCAGGTGCTCGACGCGGCCTCGCACGATCGCCTCGTCGGTTTGCCCAAGGACACGCCGCTCGCGTTCCTGTGCCACCACGGCGTGTCGAGCCGCCGCGCGGCTGAGCACTTCCGCGAGCGCGGTTTCCGCGTCGTGCACAACGTCGAGGGCGGCATCGAGGCGTGGTCGCAGCACGTCGATCCGTCGGTGCCGCGCTACTGACCGTGACCACCCGGCACGCTTCGCGTGCCGGGCCCGCGTGACGGCATCGCGGGGGCGCGTCCCCGCCACCCGGCGTGCCCGGGCCTCCGTTGCGGCAGCGCGGCGGGCGTTCATGCGCGCCGCGCGTATACTGTCGGCGTTCCGCGTATTGTGAAGCGTTCCACACTGCGCACGTGCCGATGCGGGTCCGACGATGCTTCGACTGCTGCCTCTGCTGATCCTGCCGTTGCTCGCCGCGTGCTCCCAGAGCCGCGAGACGCGTGCCGCCAACGCCTGCGTTGCCGAAGTCGGCAACCGGCTGGCAGGACGCAACGTCACCCTTGATGCGAAGGCGCTCGCCGCCGCCGTGACGCCGGCCACCGACGGCATGCTGCAGGTGTCGGGGCCGATCGTGTTCGATCGCGGCCTTTCGGGCGAATACACGCAGACACTCGACTGTCGCGTGCGCTTCGAGGCCGACGCGCCCGTCGTGATCTTCCTCCAGTTCAACTGGAGCATGGACGACGTGCGCAAGTCCGCTCCCGCGGGCTGATCCGCACCATTGAGTGGCGCCCGACGCGCCGCTAGGCTGCGCGGACCCTCCGCGGAACGCCCATGCCGATCGATTACCTCAAGCGCATCCTGACCTCGCGCGTCTACGACGTCGCGCGCGAAACCGAGCTCGGTCACGCGCCGTCGCTGTCGCGACGCACCGGTTGCACGGTGCTGCTCAAGCGCGAGGACGAGCAGCCCGTGTTCTCGTTCAAGCTGCGCGGCGCCTACAACCGCATGGCGCGCCTGACGCCGGAAGAGCTCGCACGTGGCGTCATCGCGGCCTCGGCCGGCAACCATGCGCAAGGCGTCGCGCTGTCGGCGGCGCGCCTCGGCTGCACGGCGGTGATCGTGATGCCCGTGACGACGCCGAGCGTGAAGATCGACGCGGTGCGCGCGTTCGGCGGCGCGGCGGTCGAGATCGTGCTGGCGGGCGAGTCGTACTCGGATGCGAAGGCGCATGCCGATGCGCTCGCGGTCGAGCGCGGCCTCGTGTTCGTGCATCCGTTCGACGATCCCGACGTGATCGCGGGGCAGGGCACGATCGGCATGGAGATCCTGCGCCAGCATCCGCGCCCGATCCGCGCGATCTTCGCGGCGATCGGCGGCGGCGGCCTCGTCTCCGGCATCGCGGCCTACGTCAAGGCGGTGCGTCCCGAGATCCGCGTGATCGGCGTGCAGACGCACGATTCCGACGCGATGGCGCGCTCGCTCGAGGCCGGGCGCCGCGTCGCGCTCAAGGATGTCGGCCTGTTCTCGGATGGCACGGCGGTCAAGCAGGTCGGCAAGGAGACCTTCCGGCTGTGTCGCGAGCTCGTCGACGAGGTCGTGCGTGTCGACGCCGACGCGGTCTGCGCGGCGATCAAGGACGTGTTCGAGGACACCCGCAGCATCCTCGAGCCGGCCGGCGCGCTCGCCGTCGCGGGCATGAAGGCCTGGGCTGCGCGCGAAGGCGTGCGCGGCGAGACGCTCGTTGCGGTCGCCTGCGGCGCCAACATGAACTTCGATCGCCTGCGCTTCGTCGCCGAGCGTGCCGAGGTCGGCGAGGCGCGCGAGGCCGTCTTCGCGGTGACGATCCCCGAGGAGCGCGGCTCGTTCCGGCGCTTCTGCGCGGTGCTGCAAGGCCACAGCATCACCGAGTTCAACTACCGCATCGGCGACACCGACGCGGCGCACCTGTTCGTCGGCATCCAGATCCGCGACCGCGGTGATTCCGCCGCGATCGCGTCCGCGCTGCGCGGCGAAGGCTTCGCCACGCTCGACCTCGGCGACGACGAGCTCGCCAAGCAGCACCTGCGCCACATGATCGGCGGCCGCAGCGCGCGTGCCGACGACGAGCTGCTTTACCGCTTCGAGTTCCCCGAGCGGCCCGGTGCGCTCATGCGTTTCCTGTCGGCGATGAGTCCGAACTGGAACATCTCGCTGTTCCACTACCGCAACGAGGGTGCCGACTACGGACGCATCCTCGTCGGCATCCAGGTGCCGCCCAAGGAAATGAAGGCGTTCCGCGGCTTCCTCGGCACGCTCGGTTACCCGCATCGCGACGAGAGCGCGAACCCGGCATACCGACTATTCCTGCGCGGCTGACGCCCTGGACGGAAGCACCCCTCTCCCCCGGCCCCTCTCCCGCAAGGGGAGAGGGGAGATGGCAGGCTCTCCCGTCTCGTGTGGACACACTCGACGAGCGCGCGAGCCTTCTTCCCGGCCATGGAGCGACCAGGTGTCGTCCACGGAGATGAAGGCCTTCCGCGGCTTCCTCGGCACGCTCGGTTATCCGCACCGCGACGAGAGCGCGAACCCCGCTTACCGGTTGTTCCTGCGCGGCTGACGTCTGCGGCAGAAGCACATCCTCCCCCGAGCTCTCTTCCGCGAGAGGGGAGCTGCCGTACAGCTCGCGAGCTTGCGGATGCGCTGCCGGTTTCGGTGTGAACAGAGTGCGCGTCGACCGTTCGTGTGTGGTTGACGCTCGGGGCACAAGCACCCCTCTCCCCCAGCCCCTCTCCCGCAAGGGGAGAGGGGAGGATGCAGGCTCTCTCGTTGCATCGCGGTACGCTTTCGGAGTCATGGCTTCGAGCGAAACTCGACGCATCCGAGCGGTACGCTTTCGGAGTGAGGGCTTCGAGCGAAACGTCGACGCATCCGAGCGGTGAGCTTTAGGAGTGAGGGCTTCGAGCGAAACGTCGACACATCCGACGACGCGCTTCGAGCCCCTCTCCCCTCGTGGGAGAGGGGTTGGGGAGAGGGGGCGCAGCGGATGCGGGAACGTCTGCTACGCAGCGCGAGGCGATCGAAGCACGCGGCCTGCGTACCTGCGGGCACTACTCGAAATCGTGCGCGAAGATGCGGTCCTGGCACTCGAACACCTGCGCGGGATCGATCACCACGTTGAACGACGTGCCGATCGGATACGGAACCGGCGAGAAGATCCCCCAGCGGCCGGTCGACTCGCTGTAGTCGAAGTCGAAGCTCGAGACCGGAGCCGATCCCGGCACCGCGACGACGCGCGTCGCATGCGGGGATGCGCAGGGCACGCCGTTGATCAGCGGGTGGTCGATCGTGACGGTCTGCGAGCCGGGATTCGCCGCGATGCGGAACGCGTTCGGGCTCGCGCTCTGCGAGTAGACGTTGAAGCCGCTCGTCGCGGGCAGCGCGGCCTGGTCGAGGTTGAGGATGTTCCAGCGCCCCGAGCTGCCGCTGCCGGTATAGGTCACGCCGATGTGGTGCAGGTTGTAGGTCGTTGCCGCGGTCCAGTTGTGGGCGACCAGCACGATGCGGTCGGGCAGGCTGTTGGTCGCGACGTTGTCGATGCGTGTCGACGCTCCGGTCGTGTTGCTGCCGTCGCCCAGGTGCGTGAACGATCCGCTGGCGGTCGCCGGCACCCAGGCGCTCCATGCGAGCCCGTTCGCGATCGGCACCGAGACGTTCTCGTTGTAGATCGTCCATTCCGGCAACTGGTAGTAGACGCCGAACGGTTCGGTCGAGGCGACCGCATTGGCGAAGATGCGCGTCGGCAGCACGCGTGCGGTGGACGCGCCGTTCGTGGAAGCGTCGTCGAGCGACGTGATGTGGCCCGACGTGTTGCCCGCATTGGCCGTGTGGCGGAACGACCGGTCGCCGAACTCGTAGGCGCCGATGTCGGCGCGTGCACCCTTGATGCGACGCAGGCCGTCGGCATCGAGCGCGGGCATGCCGGCGTCGAGGATGGCGATCGTGAGCGAATTGGCGTCCGCGGCGTTGATCGCGGGAGAACTCGCGGTGAGGCGAGGTGCGACCTTGGCGACGAGGCGTGGCGCCGCGAAGATCGTGTTCGGGCCCGAGGTCGCACTGTTGGCGGGCGCTTCGATGAGGTTGTAGTCGGCCGAGAGCCCCGATGCCAGGCCGGTCGTGAACGTGAGTCCCTCGGTGCTGGTCTGGATCAGGTTGTTCGCGACCGATCCGTTGATGCGCGAAGCGCTCGTGCCGGTGTTCCAGCGCGTCGCGGTGATGCCGCGCGCGCAGTCGACGATCGTGTTGTTGACGAGGCGCGTGTTGATCGTGCCGCTGCCGGCGGCCTGGCCGATGCCGTAGGCGTTGACGCCTCCGCAGACGATGACGTTGCCGACGGCGGTCGCATCGAAGGCGACCGGGGTGGACGAGCCGATGCCCTCGCTGAGGAAGATGCCGCCGCGCGCGAAGCGCCCGCGGACCTCGTTGCCGAACAGCCGGATCGTGCCGCCGCCCGAGGTGCCGGGCGTGCCCTCGATGTCCGCGAGGATGCCGGAACCGGATGTCGTGGTGGTGCTCGAGCGCTGGATGCGGTTCCATGCCGCGTAGGCGTTCATCGTGCCGCCGTCGGTGTCGAAGGCGAGCAGGCCGTTGTTGATGCCGGCCGGCTCGCCGGTGATGCGCGTGTTGTACGCGGTCGCGTTGACCGTGTTGAACGGGTTCGCGGTGAAGCGCAGCGTCGCGGTCAGGTTGCCGGGCGAGCCCTCGATGTCGAGGTCGCTGGCTTCGAACGTCGCGGTGCCGGTACCGCCGTGGTAGAACTGGACGCGACCGTCACGCACCTGCAGCCGGCTGATGCGCATGGTCTTGCCGGGTTGGGTCGCCGAGATGCGCAGGTCGATGTTGCGGCCCGGCGCGAGGCGGGCACGGCCTCCGCTGATCGTCGTCAGCTCGATGTCGATGTCGGCGATGAGCAGGTTCTCGTCGATCTCGTCGTTGGTCGCGATCTCGATGCGGTCGCCGTCGGACACGGCGACGATGCAGGCCTGCAACGTGGTCGGGCACTGGGACGAAGGCCAGACGCGCGTGGCCGCGGCGGCGGGCGTCGATACGCAGGCGAGCGCGAGCGGAAACGCAAGGGAACGAAGCGAAAAGGTCACGGTGGACTCCGCGTGGCTTAGGGGATACCCATGAAGCGCGGAATCGTGCCGGCGCAGGACATCGCGCCTCGGGGAATCCTCAGCGGGTCGTTGCCATGCCCGTGTCGAGTGCTGCGCGCAGGCGTCGCGGCACGTAAGGCAGCGCCGCCGCGAGCTCCGAGGCGCGCAGGCGGGCGGCTCTGGAGGCCTCGCGATCGCCTTCGCGTGCGAGGCAGTCGGCAAGCGCGAGCTCTGCGGTGGCCTGATCGGCGCGCAGGCCACCGCCGCCGCGCGCAAGTGCGGCCGTGATCGCCGGCAATCGCGTGGTCGCGTCACCGCACGTCGCTGCCCGCGCGTCGAGTCGTGCGGCGACCAGATGCGCGCGCGCGTCGCGCGGCGACAGGCTGGCCGTATCAGCCGGAAACGCCGGCTTCCCGAGCAGCGTGCGCGCTGCATCGTCGTCACCGGCGTGCAGCAGGCTGTCGGCGAGTGCGGCGCGAGCGAGTCGCGTATCGGCGTGATCGGCGCCGAGCGCGGCTTCGAGCACGTCCAAGGCGCGGCGCTGCTCATCGACGGCCTCCGCGTCGCGTGCCTGCTCGACGAACACGCCGGCAAGTCCAAGGCGTGCGACGCCGGCGAGGTAGTGGCGCTCGCCGAGCGAGGCCTCGGTGGCCGCGAGCGCGGCGCGCTGGTCGCGCTCGGCCGCGTCGAGCCGGCCCGTCATGCGCTCGAGGCTGGCCAGGTTGCCGAGCATCGTCGCGACGGTCGGATGCTGCTCGCCGTGTGCGGCGCGTGCCACGGCCACCGCTTCGCCGAAGCGCGTGATCGCGTCGTCGAGCCGGCCCTGCTGCACATCGAGCGCGGCGATCGAGTTGAGCGTCGAGGCGACGTCGGGATGCCGGCCGCCAAGCAGCTCGCGTTGCAGCGCGAGCGCGTCCGTGAACATCGCGCGTGCGGTGTCGGCCTCGCCGAGGCGCTGCCGCGCGACGGCGAGGTTGAAGCGGCTCTGCGCGACGTCGGGATGGCGTGCGCCGAGCAAGGCGATGCGTGTCGCGGTGGCCTCCTCGAGCAGCGTCGCAGCCTCCGCGGTCGCGCCACGCTGCAGCAGCACGACGGCGAGATCGTGCGCGGCGCGTGCACTCGTCGTGTGCTGCGCGCCGTAGGCCGCGAGTGCCTTCGCGTGCGCCTCGCGCAGCGCGGTCTCGGCGCCCGGCAGGTCGCCGGCGCGGAAGCGCACGGCGCCGAGCACCGCGAGGTCGCGTTGCAGGCGCTTCGCATCGGCCTGGTCGGCGGCGAGTGCTTCGTCGAGCAAAGCGAACGCCTCGTCGGGGCGACCGCGGTCCGCGATCACGCCGGCGAGGCGCACGCGCGCGTCGTGCGCTCCGCGTGCATCGGTCGCGTTCGCGAGAGCCGTGCGCAGCGCGGCTTCGGCGGCTTCGGCCTGGCCTTGCGCTTCGCGCACGGCGCCGAGCTCGAGGCTGGCGGCATGGCGTGCGGCGGGCGATGCCGCCTCGCCGTCGGCATGCGAGGCGAGTGCCTCGGCGCGGTCGAGCGCGCCGAGCTGGCGCCACGCACCCGCGAGCACCGTGCTGAGCTCGGCTTCGAGTTCGGGTTGCGACGCGAGGGTTTCGGACATCCTCGTCTCGCCGCGCTCGAGCAGTTCGCGTGCGCCGATGTCGCGTCCGCGACTCTCGTCTGGCGTCACGCCCGCGAACAGCGCGAGCACGAAATCCCTGACCGCGTCGGCACGCGTCGCTTCGAGCGTGGCGCGCGCGGCGGCTTCGCGTGCGCGATGCGCTTCGCGCCAGGTTGCCGCAATGCCGACGACGAGGCTCGCGACGAGCAGCGCCGAGAGCGCGACGACGGCGGGCTGGCGGCGCGCGAAGCGGGCGAGCCGGTACCCGATCGACGCCCGTCGCGCGAGGATCGGACGGCGCGTGCGGCAACGCGCGAGATCCTCGCCGAGTGCCGCGACGCTCGCGTAGCGCCTCGCGGGATCGTGGGCGAGCGCGGTCGCGGCGATCGTGGCGAGGTCGCCGCGCAGGCGGCGTTCTAGCGCCGTCGGTGTCGTCGCCCGAGCATCGGCGATCTCTTTGGCGCGATCGGACGGCAGCGTGAGGCGCGGAGGGCCATCGGGCGTGCTGCGTGGCGGGCGCGTGCCGGTCAGCAGCTCGACGAGCAGCACGCCGAGCGCGTAGACATCGGTCGCGGTCGTGATCGCGCCGCCGTCGAACTGCTCGGGCGCCGCGTAGCCCGGCGTGAGGCGACGCAGTCCCGTGCGCGTCTGCTCGGTGTCGTCGCCGTCGTCGAGCAGCTTGGCGATGCCGAAGTCGAGCAGGCGAGGACGGCCCGTGGCGTCGACGAGGATGTTCGCGGGCTTGAGGTCGCGGTGCACGACGAGCGCGCGGTGTGCGTGCGCGACCGCGGCACAGACGTCCTCGAGCAGGCGCAGGCGTGCGTCGACATCGAGACGGCGTGCATCGCAGGCGGCGACGAGGGGCTCACCCTCGACGTACTCGAGCGCGAACCACGGCACGCCGTCTTCGGTGAAGCCGCCGTCGAGCAGGCGTGCGATATCGGGATGTTCGAGGCGCGCGAGCACGCGCCGCTCGCGGCGGAAGCGTTCGCGCTCGGCGGGATCGTGCACGCCGTTGCGCAGCAGCTTGAGCGCGACACGTTGCGTGTAGCCGTCGGCGGCGCGCTCGGCGAGATGCACGCTGCCGCTGCCGCCTTCGCCGAGCAGGCGCACGAGTCGATACGGCCCGGCGTGCGTGCGTGGCGGCGGCGCGGGGGTATCGGCATCGAGCAGTGCGCCGGCGAAGCGCCCGCTGTCGGCGTCGAGGATGCCTTGCGGCTCCGACTGCGCGAGCAGTCCGCGCAGCAGCATGCGCAACTCGTCGTCGCCGGCGGCACGTGCGATGAAGTCCTCGCGATCGTCGGGATCGAGGTCGAGCACGCGATCGAGCAGTGGCGCGAGATCGCGCCAGCGCGCGCGAACCGCGGGGTTCATGCGACCTGTCCGATCGCCGCGTGCAGGAACAGGCGCGCCTTCTGCCAGTCGCGCACGACCGTGCGCGGCGTGATGCCGAGCAGTTCGCCGGTCTCCTCGACCGATAGGCCCGCGAAGAAACGCAGTTCGACGACGCGCACGAGGCGCGCGTCGACTTCGGCGAGCTGGTTCAGCGCGCCATCGAGCGCGACGACCTGGTCGGCGACCTGTTCGACCGGGATCGCCTCGGCCTGCAGGTCCAGCGGCACGAGGCCGCCGCCGCGCTTCTGCGCACCCTTGCGGCGTGCGTGGTCGACGAGGATGTGGCGCATCGCCATCGCCGCGTAACCGAGGAAGTGACCGCGGTCCTGCCAGGCGATGCCGTCGCGCGCGGCGAGGTCGAGCCAGGTCTCGTGGACCAGCGCGGTCGTGCTCAGCGTGTGTGCACCCTGGCCGGCGAGATGACGGTGGGCGAGCCGACGCAGGCGGTCGTAGACCTCGGGCAGCAGGCGGTCGATGACGGGTTGTCGCCCCGTGGTGGGCAGGGAAGGCGCGGGGTTCGCGTCGACGATCGCGTTCATGGCGCCTGCTGCGCGGGGAGGGCGATGGGCATGCTAACCCCGACGGGACCTTGCGACCGGGCATGGCCCGCAACCACGGTGTGAACCATGCCGCATTTCCGTGACCATCGGACCTTGGTCGAGGTGGCAGCGCCGTGCGCGCCGAGGCTATCGTCGGCGCCCCTGCCCGACGTGGACCCCGCCATGCGCACGACCGTTCTCGCCTCCCTGATCGCCCTCGCCCTGCCGTCACTCGCCGCCGCCCAGGTATTCGACTACGCGCACCAGTCGGCGTGGCAGTCCGTGCACGACAAGGCGCAGTCGCCGATCGACATCCGTCGTGCCGATGCGGTCGCGGGCGATCCGCAGGAGGCCCAGGATATCGTCGTGCGCCATACCGAGGCCGCGCTCGAGGTGGTCGACAACGAACACGCGGTCGAGGTCGAGGCGCACGGTCCCGACGCGATGATCCGCGGTCGCCACTTCGAACTCGCGCAGTTCCACTTCCACGCCACGAGCGAGCACACGATCGACGGCGAATCGTTCCCGCTCGAGGGCCACTTCGTGTTCAAGGCGAAGGACGGCCGCCTCGCCGTGGTCGGTGTGATGTACCGCGAAGGCGAGTCGAACCGGCTCGCCGGCAAGGTGCTCGAGGCGCTCGGCGATGCGCGCCATGGCGAGATCGAGCGCGAGGACATCGCGGTGATGCTGCCGCGCGACAAGAGCTACCACCACTACCTCGGTTCGCTGACCACGCCGCCGCTGACCGAGAACGTCGAGTGGTACGTGCTCGATACGCCGGTGACGCTGTCGGCCAAGCAGATCGCGGGCTTCGAGAAGCGCTACAGCCACAACAACCGCGCCGTGCAGCCGCTCAACGGCCGCCCGCTCGTGCACATCGCGCAGCACTGAGCGCGCAGCGGGGTTCAGCGGCGGCAGGCGCATAATCGGGCTCCGTCGCCACCGGAGCCCCGCCCATGTGGATCGCCGTCGCCGCGGCCCTCGCCGTGTTCCTCGCCCTGGCCTTCCGCGGGCTCGGGTTCCTCGCCTGGCTCGCCGCCGCGGGCATCGTGCTCGTCGGCTGGCGCGTCACCGGCATCGCGTCGCCCGTGTTGTTCCAGTCGGTCGTGGTCGTGCTGGTGGTCGCGGCGGTGATCTTCGGCCCGCCGCTCGTGCGGCGCGTGCTGGTGTCGCGCGCCGTGATGCCCGTGTTCGCGAAGGTGCTGCCACGTCTCGGCGACACCGAGCGCATCGCGCTCGAGGCCGGCACCGTGTGGTGGGATGCCGACCTGTTCTCGGGCATGCCACCGTGGCAGAAGCTGCTCGACTTCGAGCCCAAGCCGCTCAGCGACGAGGAACAGGCCTTCCTCGACGGGCCGGTCAACGATTTCTGCGCGAAGCTCGACGACTGGCAGGTCTACCAGCAACGCGACCTGCCCGAGGCGATCTGGCAGCTGATCCGCGAGTACCGGTTGTTCGGCCTGATCATCCCGAAGGAACACGGCGGCCACGGCTTCTCGGCGCTCGCGCAGTCGCGCATCGTCACGCGCATCTCGAGCCGTTCGGTCACCGCGGCCGTCACGGTCATGGTGCCGAACTCGCTCGGACCCGGCGAACTGCTCATGCACTACGGCACGCAGGCGCAGAAGCAGCGCTGGCTGCGCCGCCTCGCCGAAGGCCTCGAGATCCCGTGCTTCGCGCTGACCGGTCCGGAGGCCGGCTCCGACGCTGCGGCGACGCAGTCCGAGGGCATCGTCGAGAAGCGCGTGATCGACGGCGTCGAGGTGCTCGGCGTGCGCTTCCACTGGAAGAAGCGCTACATCACGCTCGCGCCCGTGGCCACGTTGATCGGCCTCGCGTTCCGCCTCAAGGATCCCGATGGCCTGATCGGCGACCGCGAGGATCGCGGCATCACCTGCGCGCTGATCCCGCGCAACACGCCCGGCATCGAGATCGGCGATCGCCATGATCCGATGGGCGTGCCGTTCCACAACGGTCCGATCGTCGGCCACGACGTCTGGGTGCCGTTCGACGCGGTCATCGGCGAGCACGAGGGCGTCGGCAACGGCTGGCGCATGCTCATGGAATGCCTCGCCGCGGGACGCTCGATCTCGCTGCCGGCACTGAGCATCGGCGCCGCGCAGATGGCCACGCGCATCTGCGGCGCCTACGCGACCGTGCGCGAGCAGTTCGACACGCCGATCGGCCGCTTCGAGGGCATCGAGGAGCCGCTCGCACGCATCGCCGGCATGACCTACCTCATGAGCGCGACGCGCGACCTCACATGCGGTGCGCTCGACGCGGGCGAGAAGCCCGCCGTGCTCGGTTCGATCGCCAAGGCCTACCTCACCGAAGGCATGCGTACGGTCGTGTCCGACGCGATGGACATCCGCGCCGGCGCGGCGATCCAGCGCGGGCCGCGCAACTCGCTCGCGCGTGCCTGGGCCGCGGTGCCGATCGGGATCACGGTCGAAGGCGCGAACATCCTCACGCGCTCGATGATCATCTACGGGCAGGGCGCGATCCGCTGCCATCCGTTCGTGCAGCACGAGATCGCCGCGGTTGCGGCCGGCGACCTCGCCGCATTCGATCGCGCACTGTTCGGCCACGTCAACCTGATCGTCACGCGCAGCGTGCGTGCGCTGTTGCTCGCGCTGACCGGCTCGCGCCTCGCCGGCGTGCCGCACACCGAGGACACCGCGCGCTACTACCAGCACCTGTCGCGCTTCTCGGCCGCGTTCACGATCGTCTCGGACACGGCGATGGGCACGCTCGGCGGTTCGCTCAAGCGTCGCGAGAAGCTGTCGGGCCGCCTCGCCGATGCGCTCGCCTACCTCTACCTCGCCTCGGCCGCGCTCAAGCGCTACCACGACGAGCCCAAGACCACGGCCAACTACGGCCTCGTGCGCTGGTCGGTCGAGCTGTGTCTGCTGCGCATCCAGGAGGCGCTCGTCGGCGTGCTCGACAACCTGCCGTCGCGTCCCGCGGCTTGGCTGCTGCGCGCGTTGATCTTCCCGCTCGGCGCGCGTTTCCGTCCGCCCTCGGATCGACTCGGCCGGCGCGTCGCGCGCGACATCCTCGAGGATCGCGAGGCGCGCCGCACGCTGACCGGCGACGTGTTCGTGCCGCCCGACGACGAGCCCGGACTCGGCACGCTCGAGGCCGCGCTCGACAAGGCCGTGCGTGCGCTGCCGATCGAGACCAAGCTGCGCGACGCGGTGCGCGAAGGTCGCCTCGACCGCGCGCCGGGCCACGTGCTCGACGATCACGGCCTCGCTGCGGGTGTCATCTCGCAGGCCGAGTACGACCTGCTCAACGATGCACGCGACGCACGCGACGAGGTGATCCAGGTCGACGCCTTCGATGCCGCCACGTACCGGACGCTGCACTGATGGACGCGACCTGGCATTTCGACGTGGTCTCGCCGTTCGCGTACCTGCAGCTGCAGCGTCTCGGTCCTTTGCGCGAACGCACCGCCCTGCGGCCGCGCCCGATCGTGTTCGGTGCGGTGCTCGCCCATCTCGGCCAGCGTGGTCCGGCCGAGATCGACGCGAAGCGCGGTTTCACGTACCTCAGCGCGCAGTGGCGTGCCGAACGCGACGGCATCGCACTGCGCTTCCCGCCCGCGCATCCGTTCAACCCGCTCGCGGCGTTGCGCCTGATCGTGGCCAGCGGCTCGTCGTGGGAATCGGTCGAGGCGGTGTTCGCGCACGTCTGGCGCGACGGTCGTCCCGGTGACACACCGGCGTCACTCGCCGACGTCGGCGCACGGCTCGGCGTCGCCGACATCGAGGCCGCGCTCGCTTCGGCGTCGGTCAAGGAGGAACTGCGCGCCAACACGGAAGAGGCGATCGCGGCCGGCGTGTTCGGCGTGCCGACGCTGCGTTTCGGCGAGGCCTTGTTCTGGGGTGACGATGCGACGTCGCTCGCGGGAGCCTGGGTCAAGGATCCAGCGCGCTTCGAGCGCGGCGAATACGCGCGCCTCCGCACGCTTCCGGTCGGTATCTCGCGCGCGACGCCGAAAGCGTCCGGCGCCTGAACGGGCTTCGCGGCGATCACAACGCGTTCATGAACGCGGCGCTCCAATGCGCGCAGTGATCGCCAGTGCCGTTGCGGACCCGCAGGCGTCACACCCTCATCAGGAGAGACCGAATGAAGAACACGTTGCTCGTGGCCGCGCTCGCGGCCGTTCTGGGGCTCAGCGCGTGCAGTCAGCAGGGTGATGTCGAACAGGCGCGCCAGAAGGCCGCCGAAGATGTCGCCAAGGCCCAGGCCAAGGCCGCCGAAGAGGCTGCGGAAGCGAGCCGCAAGCTCGACGCCGCCCGCGAAGAGGCGAATGCCAAGGTCGCGAGTGCCGAAGCCAGCGCGAACGAGAAGATCAACGCCGCGACCAGCGACGCGATGGACGTCGCCAAGGACGCCAATGCCGATGTCGCTTCGGTCGAGGCCGACACGATCCGCAAGCAGGCGCAGGCCGATCACGATCTCGCGATCGCCAAGGCCGATGCCGACCTCAAGGTCGCCAAGGAGCGTTGCGAGGCGCTGCCTGCGGGCCAGTCGGGTCCGTGCAAGGATCAGGCGGATGCTGCACACGAAGCCGCGAAGGCGGCCGCCAAGCGCGCGCTCGACGACGCCGAGACGGCGGCGAAGGACGCCAAGCGCTGATCGTCGCCTCCCGGCGGCAATCCTTGGGGGCGGCCGCGAGGCCGCCCTTTTTTTGTGGCCGCGCGCGACACGTGCAACGGACGTGCGATCGTGACACCGTGGCGGGATGGGAAGTGCGAAGAATGAACCCGGCGGCGTCACGCTATCGAGCATCGACACATGCGGAGTCGTCGGCATGGCGCTGGCACTCGGACTGGCGTGGAGCACGACCGCCCACGCCGCGGAGGCATGGCGCTGCACCGCGTCCGACGGCAGCGTGAGTTTCCAGGACAGGCCGTGTGCGTCCGACCAACGCAGCACGCGCATCGCGATCGCGCAGGATCCTGCGCCGCCGCCACGATCGGCCGATGCCGATCGTGGCGATGGTGACGCCGACGATACCGCGCGATCGGCTGCGGCACCGCCTGCATCATCCGCGCGCGAACCTTCGTCGTCGTGGCTGTGCACGCGTGGCGAGGACGGTGCGCGTTACCTCAGTGACGACGGCATCGGCCAGCAGCGAGCGGTACCGCTCGCGATGCTCGGCGCACCGTCGCGATCGCTGGCCGACACCTACGGCCGTGGCGGCGTCGGTATCTCGGCACCCGGTGCGGGAAGACCGCCTCCGGTGCTGTCCGGTGGTGCCGATGGACTCGGTGCGGCCTACGTCTGGGTGCAGGACACGTGCGAGCCCGTGCGCGGTGCGGCGCTGTGTGCATTCCTCGGCCAGGAGCTCGAGGCATCGGAGCAACGTCTGCGCTACGCGTTCAGCGACATCCAGGCGCAGGCACGCCGCGAACGCGACGCGTGGCGCGCGCGCCTCGACACCTGCGTGCGCTGAGGCTCACGCGCTCAGCGCGAACGGCTTGTGGCGCTGCTCGAGATCGAGCAGGTGGCGCTTCGCGTCGAGCCCGCCGCCGTAACCGGTGAGACTGCCGTTCGCGCCGATCACGCGATGGCAGGGCACGATGATCGCGATCGGATTCGCGCCGTTGGCGAGGCCGACCGCGCGGCTCGCCTTCGGGTTGCCGATGCGCCGCGAGAGTTCGGCGTAGCTGATCGTCTCGCCATACGGGATGTCGAGCAGGGCCTCCCACACGCCGCGCTGGAACGGCGTGCCGCGCGGTGCGAGCGGCAACTCGAAGCACGTGCGCGTGCCGGCGAAATAGGCGAGCAGCTGCGTGCGTGCCTCGGCGAGTGCATCGGCGTCACGGCGCCAGTCCGGTGCGATCGCGAGCGGGCGGCGCGCCTCGGGCAGGTCGATGTGGACGACGGCATCGTCGTCGCCGACGACGAGCATGCGTCCGATCGGGGTGTCGAAACGGTCATAGAACATGGTCATCTCCAGGGTCAGTCCGCGCTGTGCCAGAGCAGGAACACGGTGTAGGCGCGCCACGGGCGCCAGGCTTCGGCGCGTTCGCGCAGCGCGCGCTCGGTGAGGGTCGTGCCCGCGCCGGCCTGGCGACGCAGGATGAGATCGCCCGCGGGGAACGCATCGGGGTGCGAGAGCGCGCGCATCGCGATGTAGTGCGCCGTCCACGGCCCGATCCCGGGCAGGGCGCAGAGCCGGTCGACGAACGTGTCGAGGCCTTCGTGCACGCCGAAACCGATGTCGCCGGCTGCGCATGCGGCGGCATAGGCGCGGATCGTCGCGGCGCGCGCGCGCGTGATGCCGAGCGCCTCGAGCGGCGCATCGACGAGGCGTTGCGGCGACGGGAAGCGCCGACCGAGGCCGATCGCGGCGCTGGCCGGATCCTCGTCACCGTGGTGTTCGACGACGCGCGCAGCGAGCGTGCGTGCCGCGGCGACGCTGACCTGCTGGCCGAGCACCGCGCGCACGCCGAGTTCGAAACCGTCCCAGGCGCCGGGCAGACGCTGTCCGGGCCAGCGTGCGGCGAGCGGCGCGAGTGCCGCGTCGGCACCGAGCGTGCGCATGATCGCGAGCGGATCGGCATCCACATCGAACATGCGCCGCACGCGTGCGACGACCGGCCCGAGCGCCTGCGCGCGCACGCCGTGCACGCGCAGCGCGAGGGCGTCGTCGCCGTCGATCGGCGTGACCGACAGCCAGCCCGGTTCGCCGTCGACGACGATCGTGCGGCGGTAGCCCGATGCGTCGGCGTGCTCGACGCCCGGGATCGCGCGGCGCGCGTAGAACGCGGCCAGCGCGGCGAAGTCGTAGGGCGGGCGGTACGGCAGGCGCAGCACGAGCGGCTCATCGGCCGCGATCGCGCCGCGCGCACGCCGGAACGTGCGCGGCGCCTTGCCGTAGGCCTCGAGGAACGCCGCGTTGAAGCGACGCAGGCTCGCGTAGCCCGCAGCCTCGGCGACCTGCGTGACCGGCAGCGTGGTCTCGGTGAGCAGCTGCTTGGCGAACAGCAGGCGGCGCGTCGCCGCGACGTCGAGCGGGCTCGCGCCCAGTTCACTCGCGAACAGGCGGCGCAGGTGGCGCTCGCCGACACCGACCGATTCGGCGAGCGCGGCGAGCGGTCGGCGATCGAGCGCGCCCTGTTCGATGAGGCGCAGCGCGCCCGCGACGAGGCCGCTCGCGGCATGGTGCAGCGGCGAGCCGGGCGCGGCTTCGGGACGGCAGCGCAGGCAGGGGCGGAAACCCGCCGCCGCTGCCGCCGCGGCGCTCGCGTAGTAGACGATGTTGCGCGGCTTCGGCGTCGGTGCCGGGCACAGCGGCCGGCAGTAGATGCCGGTCGTGCGCACCGCGGTGTAGAACACGCCGTCGAAGCGCGCGTCGCGCGTCAGGCGGGCCTGTTCGCAGACCGCGGGATCGAGCGTCGAGAGGGCGGAGGTGTCGTCCATGGCGTCAATCTAGCAGCCTGCCGCCCACGAGACTCGCCGTTTCCGGACCTCGATGCCGGGCGTGCCTCAAGCGCCGTGGCGCAGGATGCCGCCGTCTGCGGCCACGCACTGGCCGGTCACGTAGGACGCGGCCGGCAGGCACAGGAACGCGACAAGCGCGGCAATCTCCTCGGGCTCGCCGACGCGGCCCATCGGCGTGCGCTCGAGCACGTCGTCGAGCAATTCGGGATCGGCCAGGATCGATTCGGCGCCGCGCGTGCGCGCATGCCACGGCGCGACAGCGTTGATGCGGATGCCGTCGGCGGCCCATTCGGCCGCGAGTTCGCGCGTGAGCTGGTGCAGCGCGGCGCGGCTCACGCCGAGCGCGATGCCCGCGCGTGTCGATGCCATGCCGGCGACCGTACCGACGTTGACGATCGCCGCGTGGGCGTGGCGCGCGAGCTGCGGGTGGGCGAGGCGGCACATCTCGTAGGTGCCGACGAGGCTGGTCTCGAGCAGGCTGCGCAGGTCGTCGGGGGCGAGGTCGAGTGCGGGGCGTGCATCGTGCACGCCGACCGCGTTGACGAGCAGCGACACGCCGAGCTCGAGGTCGGCGATCCAGTCGAACACCTCGAGGCGCTGCTCGGAGTCGGCGAGGTCGGCCGCGAACGCGCGCACGTCGCGGTCCGGGAATTCGTCGCCGAGATCTGCGGCGGCGTGCTGCAGGTGCTCCTCGTCGCGTGCGACGAGCAGGACATCCGCGCCGAGGCCGGCGAGTTCGCGTGCGATCGCGAGGCCGATGCCGCGGCTCGCCCCCGTCACGAGGGCGCGATGGCCGTCGAGTCGCCAGCGTGATGCCTGCATGCCCGTCTCCTGCGCTTGCCCGGTGCGTCGCGCGCGGCGCAGACTGCGGCATCCCCGCCACGCGAGCACGTGCCATGGTACGCCAACCCCGCGCGCTGTCCCTGCTGGTGCTGTGTGTCGCGATCGCGGCGTGCTCGAAGCCCGAGCCCGATCCGCCGACGACACCGCCTGCACCGACCTCGACCGTGCTCGACGATCAGCTCAAGGCGCTCGACAAGGCCAGGGCCGCGCAGGCCGAGGTCGAGAAGAAGGCGCAGGAGACGAAGAAGGCGATCGACGACGCCGGCGGCTGAGCCGGCGCCGCGATCGCGTGGCCGCTCAGCGGCCGATCGTGCAGAAGCAGTGCGCGACGACGCCGTAGCGTTCGCTGCCGAGCGTGCGCAGCAGGCCGAGGGTCTGCTCGAGTTCGGCCTTCGGCAGCAGATGCACGGGCAAGCCGGTGAAGCCGCCCATCGCGGCGAGCGAGGCCGTCGCGCTGCTGTTGCTGAGGTTGAGCGCGAAGCGTTCCCACGCGGTCATCTCGCGTTCGACGTAACGCGTGCGCCAGGTGTCGCCGAGGCCGGCCAGCGCGGCGGCCGATGCGGCCGCCTGGGTCAGCCCGCCGAGCTTGTCGACGAGGCCGCGCTCCTTGGCCTGCGCGCCGCTCCACACGCGGCCGCGCGCGATCTCGTCGATCTGCTCGCTGCTGCGGCCACGCGCCTTGGCGACCTTGCCGATGAAGTCGCGGTAGCCCTTCTCGATCACGCTCGTGATGACGCTCTCGAGCTGCGGATTGAACGGACGACGGATGTCGAGCGCGCCGGCGATCGGCGTCGTGCCGACGCCGTCGGTATGGATGCCGAGCCGCTCGAGTGTCTGCGGGATCGTCACGAACAGGCCGAAGATGCCGATCGAGCCCGTGATCGTGGTCGGCTGCGCCCAGATCTCGTTCGCGTTCATCGAGATCCAGTAGCCGCCGCTCGCGGCGACGTCGCCCATCGACACGACGACCGGCTTGCCGGCCGCCTGGGTCTGCTCGATCTCGCGGCGGATCACCTCGGAGGCGTAGACGTCGCCGCCGGGCGAGTCGACGCGCAGCACCAGCGCCTTGACGTTGTCGTCCTCGCGCGCGCTGCGGATCAGGCGCGCGGTCGTGACCGCGCCGACCGAACCCGGCGTCTGCTCGCCCTGCACGATCGCGCCCTGGGCAACGACGACCGCGACCTGCGGGCGCGGATCGAGCGCCTCGGGCGGCTGCGTGCCGAGGTAGTCGCTCCAGTTGACCTGGCGGAACGTCTCGCCGGTCGTATCGGCAACGCCGCGTGCCTTGAGCAGTTCGCGCACCTGCGAACGCGTGGCGAGCTTGTCGACGAGCTTGCGCTCGAGCGCGAGCTTGCCGAAATCGCCCTTGTAGGACGCGACGAGGCGGTCGATGCCGGCGATGTCGGCGTTGATCGTGGCGACGTCGAGCTTACGCAGTGCGGCGATCTCGCCGAGCATCTCGTTCCAGATGCCGTCCATCCAGAACTGCTCGGCCTGCTTGGCCTCGTCCGACGCACGGTTGAGGATCAGCGGCTCGGCCGCCGACTTGTACTCGCCGACCTTGATCAGGTGCACGTTCACGCCGAGCTTGTCGAGCGCGTCGCGGTAATAGCTGCGGTAGCTCGACAGGCCTTCGAGCAGCACCGCGCCGTCTGGATCGAGCAGGATCTCGTTGGCGTGCGCGGCGAGGTAGTAGCCGCCCTGGCCCATGCCTTCGGAGACCGCGACGACTTCCTTGCCGGCCGCACGGAAGCGGTCGAGCGCCTGGCCGAGTTCGCGCAGCGTCGAGATGCCCGCGCCGAGGCCGTCCGGGATCAGCACGATGCGCTCGATACGTGCGTCCTGTGCGGCCGCGTCGATGACGCGCAGCAGGTCGCGCAGCTGGATCTCGCGCACGTTGTCGCCGCTGAGGTTGGCGAATGCGCGCTGGGTCGGGTCGGCGCTGAACTGCTCGACGACCACGCCTTGCGGGTCGAGCACGAGCGCCGTGCGCGACTCGATGCCGAGGCCGGGCTTGAGCATCGCGGCGACGATCGCGATCACGATCACAACGAACACGACGTTCAGCACGAGCCGTCGCGTGAAGTTGAGCGTGTTCCAGATCGCGAGGAAGAAGCGGCGGATCACGCCGGGCCTGTTGTCCGACATCGGAAAGCTCCTGGGGGAACGGGTGGGCCGCGGCGGCCGGCCATTGCAGTGCAGCGTAGCCGAACGCGCGTGCACGGGCACGCGCCGGAAGTCCCTGTCAGGCGACGGCGCGGCGCACCGTGGCGTGGCGCCAGAAGCGCCAGTTCAGCAGCACCGCGGCCACGCTGAGGCCGGCGATGAGGCCGATCCACATGCCGTGCGCGCCCATGCCGGCGCGGAACGCGAGCCACGCGCCGACCGGCATGCCGACGCCCCAGTACGCGACCATCGTGTAGAGCATCGGCACGCGCGTGTCCTTGATGCCGCGCAGCGCGCCGTTGCCGGCCGCCTGCAGGCCGTCGGAGACCTGGAAGATCGCCGCGAGCACGAGCAACTGCGCGGCCAGCGCGATGATCGCCTCGTCGCCCGTATAGAGCGCGGCGATGCCGTGCGGCACGCCGGCCAGCAGCGAGGCCGAGACGATCTGCATCGCGAACACGAGGATCAGGCCCGCGCGCGCGGCGAGGCGCACGCCGTCGCGGTCGCCGCGTCCGGCGGCGTGGCCGACGCGCACGGTGGTCGCCATCGCGATGCCGAGCGGAATCATGAACGCGACCGACGACACGTTGATCGCGATCTGGTGGCTGGCCATCGTCGCGGTGCCGAGGCGGCCTATCGCGAGCGCGACCGCGACGAACAGGCCCGCCTCCATGAGCAGGGTCACCGCGATCGGCGCACCGACGCGCAGCAGTTCGCCGATCGCGTGGCGGTCGGGGCGTTCGAGGCGCGCGAACAGGTGCAGCCCGCGGTAGGCCGGCCGCGTGCGCAGCCACACCGCGAACGCCGCGCACTGCAGCCACAGCACGAGCGCGGTCGCGAGGCCGCAGCCGAACGCGCCGAGGCGCGGCAGGCCGAACGGGCCGTACATGAAGACGTAGCCGAGCGGCGCGAGCACGGCGAGGCCGAGCAGGCCGAAGTACATCGTCGGTTTCGTCAGGCCGATGCCTTCGCTGACGCCGCGCATCGCGAACGTCGTCGCGAGCGCCGGCGCGCCGAACGCGACCGCATGCAGGAAGCCCGTCGCGTCGCCGACCAGCTCGGGCTCGACGCCGATCAGCGGGTAGAGCAGCGGCCCGGCCAGCGCGACGAGCAGGCCGAGGACGATGCCCAGCGGCAGCGCGATCCACAGCGACTGGCGGAACAGCGAGCCGATGTCGCCGTCGCGGCCGGCGCCGTGCAGCTGTGCGACCGACGGCTGCATCGCCATCATCGTGCCGATGATCGCGACGAGCGCGAGCACCCACACGTTCGTGCCGACCGCGACCGCGCCGAGCGTGTGGCGGTCGAGGTGGCCGGCCAGCACGGTGTCGATCACGTTCATGCCGACCGCGGACAGCTGGCCGAGCACGAGCGGAGCCGCCAGCCACGCGGTGGCGGACAGCTCGCGTGCAAGCGGCGAGCGTTCGGTGGGTAGAATGGCGGGCATCGGGGGTGTTCCTGCGGGCGCGGAGTATAGCGGCGCCGGACGGACGTCATGGGCGAAGGAGGGAAGGACGACATGCGGGTCATGCTGACCGGTGCGAGCGGGTTCCTCGGCGCGCACCTGCTCGCGCAGCTGCGCGCGGCGGGCGTGCCTGTCGTCGCGCTCGTGCGCTCGCCCGACGCGGCGTCGCGCCTCGCCGGACCCGGCGTCGAGACGATCGTCGGCGCGCTCGACGATGCCCAGGCGCTGCGCCGTGCGCTGGCCACGCCGACCGACGCGATCTTCCACCTCGCCGCCGACACGAGTCCGTGGCGCGGCCACGCCGCGCGCCAGTTGCGCACCAACGTCGACGGCACGCGCGCCGTGCTCGAGGCTGCGCTGCGTCATGGCGTGCGCCGTTTCGTGCACACCTCGTCGGTCGCGGCCTACGGCGGGCAGGAGGGCGTCATCGACGAGACCTCGCCGCTGCTCGGCCGCGACTCGTGGATCAGCTACGAGCGCACCAAGGCGGCCGCCGAGGACCTCGTGCGCGAGGCCGGTTCGGGGCATGGCCTCGAAACCGTCGTGCTCAATCCGGCCCACATCCTCGGTCCCGGCGACACCCACAACTGGGCGCGCCTGTTCCTGCTCGTCGACAGCGGCCGCCTGCCCGGCGCACCACCGGGCTCGGGCGCGTTCGCCGACGTGCGCGAGGTCGCGCGTGCGCACGTGAACGCGTGGCGCTACGCGATCCCGGGCAGCCGCTACCTGCTCGGCGGCGAGCACGCCACGTTCCTCGAGCTCGTGCAGGCGATCGCGCGCGTGCTCGGGCGCGAGGCGCCGCAGCGTGCGCTGTCGGCCTCGCTGCTGCGCATGTACGCGCGCACGCTCGACATGGTCTCGTCGGTGACGCGCCGCGAACCCGACGTCACGCCGCAATCGGTCGCGCTGACCTGCCACCACCTGCGCGTGGATTCCTCGCTCGCGATGCGCGAGCTCGACTACCGCGTCACGCCGCTTGAGGTGCTCGTCGACGACACCTGTGCATGGCTGCGCGCCCAAGGACACCTGCAGGCCGCATGACGATCGGGATCGACCTTCCGCCGCCGCCCCCGCCGCCCTCGGGCGGCGCGATCGCCACGCCCGCGGCACGCCCCGACGCGACCTTCGAGGCGCCGCCGCCGCGCGCCTGCCCGAACTGCGGTGCGCCGATCCAGGGGCCGTACTGCTACGCCTGCGGCCAGTCCGAGAAAGGCATGATCCGCCACCTCTCGGCGGTCACGTCGGATCTCGCCGACATCGTCTTCAACGTCGATTCGCGCATCTTCCGTTCGCTGCGCGACGTGTACTTCCGCCCCGGCTTCATGACCACGGAGTACATCGCGGGCCGGCGCGCGCGTTACGTGACGCCGTTCCGGCTGTTCTTCTTCCTGTGCGTGTTCTCGTTCCTCGCGATGCAGATGAGCATGGACATGCCCGCGGCCGACCGCGCGATGGCCGGCAGCAACTTCGACATCGATACCGCGCCGACTCCCGAAGAGGTCAAGCGTCAGGTCGACGAGGCCCTTGCGCTCGTCAACATCAAGCGCAAGGAGAAGGCCGGAGACGTCGCGCAGATCGCCAAGCTCGAAGGCCGGGAAGCAGCCTTGCGCGAACGTGCCGACGAGCGCCTCAAGGAACTCGCCGAGGCACAGGCCAAGGGCGAGACCGGACCGGTACCGTCGAAGCACAACAACATCACGATGTTCGACGTGAACGGCAAGCCCTGGGACGCGGAGACCAACCCTCTCGTGGTGGGCTGGCTGCCCGATGCGCTCAACGCCAAGCTCAACGAGGCCATCGGCCGGACCAAGGAGAACCTGCGAGCGGGCATGAAGCAGCCGTCGCGCCTGCTCGCGGGCTTCATGAGCCTGCTGCCGCAGACCCTGTTCGTGATGATGCCGTTGTTCGCGGTGCTGCTTAAGCTCACCTACCTGTTCAAGCGCAGGCTCTACATGGAGCACCTGCTCGTCGCGCTGCACAGCCACGCCTTCATCTTCCTGTCGCTGCTCGTGCTGCTTGTCCTCGCGTGGATCGGCTCGTGGGCGGGGCCCGGCAGCGTCACTGCGGGCGTCACGGGGATCCTCTCGGCGGCGGCATGGATCTGGCTCTTCGTGTCGCTGTTCATCACGCAGAAGCGCGTCTACCGCCAAGGCTGGTTCTTCACGACGGTGAAGTACGTCTGGGTCGGCGTCTGCTACACGATCATGCTCAGCATCGCGATCACGTTCGCGGCGATCATCAGTCTCGCTGTGACCTGAGCTCGCGGTAGCGCTCGCGCAGCGCCTCGCGCTGCTGCGGCGGCAGGTTGCGGTAGCGGTCATAGGCCTCGATGAGGCGTTGCTGCTTCTCGGGCGGCAGGTCGCGGAACTCGCGCAGGCGCTCGCGTGCCTGGGCACGCTCGGCCGGCGTCATCTGCGCCCAGCGCGCGAGGCGCGCGCCGAAGCGTTCGCGATCCTCGGCCGGTGACGTCGCGTGGCGCGCGGCGGCGCGTGCGAAGCGGCGCTGCTGCAGCGGGCCGAGGTCGTTCCATTGCGAGGCCAGCGGTGCGAGCAGGGTCTGCTGGTCGGCGTCGAGGCTCGCCCACGGCGTCGCACGCGCGAGGCGCCCCTCGCCGGCGGGCGGGACCGGCTGCGCGAAGGCCTGCGGCGGCGGCAGCACGGCGGATGCCGCGGCCAGCGCGAACGCGGCGAGCAGGTGACGGAACGTGGTCATGACGGGCCTCACAAGTGTCCTGCCGGATTCGACGCGACCGCGTCCTGATCGCTGAGCCAGGCGTAGAAGTCGAGATCGGTGTAGAGGTCGGCGCGCGCGTCCTCGGCGAAGTCGTCGTCGAGGGTCGCGGCGAGTTCGGTCGATGGTGCAGGCGCCGGCGGCGCGACGCGCAGGTGCAGGCCGAGCGCGAACGCGATCGCGAAGCCGCCGGCCATCGTCGCGGCAAGCCCGCCCCACAGCCAGGTCCGCGCGGGTCGACGTCGCGAGGCGAGTGCGGCGTGGCGGGCCTGGGCGAGACGCGAGCGCGTGCCCGCATCGAGGCCGCCGACCGAGGCATCGAGCCGTCGCGTGACGGCGCGCGTGAAATCGTCGTGGTCGCTCATTGGAACGCTCCGAGGCGCTGGCGCAACGTGGCCAGCGCGCGTGAAAGATGGGTCTTGACGCTGCCCTCGCTGCAGCGCATCGCCCGGGCGGTCGCGGCGACGTCGAGGCCTTCCCACAGGCGCAGCAGGAACGCCTGGCGCTGGCGCGCAGGCAGCGCGCGCAACGCGGCGTCGAGCGCGCGCGTGGCCTCATCGTCCGAGGCGCGGCCGCCCGGTCCCGGTTCGGCCGGATCCGGCACGGCGGCGAGCAGGTCGGCCTCGTCGTCGTCCGCACCGCCGAAACCTAGCCGCGTGAACCAGCGCCCACGCACGCGCTGGCGGCGCTGCCAGTCGGTGATGCGGCTGTCGAGCACGCGGTGGAACAGGGGCGCCCAGTCCGCCGCAGGTTTGGTGGCGTAGCTGCGCACGAAGCCGAACATCGCGTCCTGGACGATGTCCAGCGCGACATCGCGGCTGCCGCAGCCGAGCTCGGCGATGCGCAGCGCGCGCCGTTCGACGTCACGCAGGAAGCGGTCCAGCGCGGCCTCCGTCGAGGATGTCGCGGGTTCGAGGGACGACGTCATCGTCGGCGCAGGGTCCATCAGGGCTAGGGCGGGCGCTCGCGGGGTCATGGGCACCACAACGCGCTCGTGGGCGAACGGTTGACGCAGGGCCTCGATGGCATCCCGGGTACGCCCTGTCAAGCGGTTTGTGCACAGCTACGGCGTCGCCGCACCAGACGGCTCCGTATGCTGCCGCCTGTTTGAACCGTGCCTTAAGCGGGTTTGCAGGTCATTGAAAATGAAAGTCTTTTCCGGGTGGTCAAAGTTTCACCAACGTGACAGAACGGGCTTTTGCAGGCGTTGCGGATGCCGATGCCGATGCGTGATCCACAAACTTATCCACAGCTTCTGTGGATAAAGCCAAATCTTCCCGGGTGGCAGTCACTTGGGGTGTTTTCCTCACCCCAGGGTTAGAAACGTGACGCAAGTCGACCGGCTGTCACATGGCGCGCCGGCGTACACTGCGGGCCGCGCTCCCGACTCGCTGCGATGACCGCCCTGATCCGCGTCGCGGTCCCCGTGCCGCTGCCCCGCCTGTTCGACTACGCCCTCGCCGACGCGGCCGTTCCGCCGGCGCCCGGATGCCGCGTGCTCGTGCCGTTCGGAAAGCGCGAGCTGGTCGGCGTCGTGGTCGGCCCCGGTGACGGCGGCGGCATGGACCTGTCGGCGATCAAGCCGGTGCTGCGCGTGCTCGACGACACGCCCTGGCTCACCGACGAGCTCGTCGCGACGCTGCACTGGGCCGCGCGCTACTACCAGCACCCGGTCGGCGAGGTGTTCGATGCGGCCTGGCCGTCGCTGCTGCGCACCGCGCGCGAGCTGCCCGATACCGGCGAACCCGGTCTCGCACTGACGCCCGATGGACAGGTGGGACTCGACGCACCGCGGAAGCGTGGCACCCACATCGACCACCTGCTCGAGCGCCTCGCCGCGGGGCCGGTCGCGAACGCGCTGCTCGACGACGATCTGCCGGGCTGGCGCAGCGCGGCGCGTACCTTGCGCAGCCGCGGCTGGCTGGCCGCCTGCGTGCTGCCGCGCGCCGAGGTGCGTGCGCCGACGCGACCCGGTCCGCCCCTGCACGACGAGCAGGCCGCCGCGGTCGCCGCGATCGAGGCCGCGGCGGGCACGTTCGCGCCGTTCCTGCTCGAAGGCGTCACCGGCAGCGGCAAGACCGAGGTCTACCTCGGCGCGATCGCGGCCACGATCGCACGTGGCCGCCAGGCGCTCGTGCTCGTGCCCGAGATCGCGCTGACGCCGCAGACGATGCAGCGCTTCCGCGAGCGCCTCGGCATCGACGTCGCGATCCTGCACTCGGGGCTCGGCGACGCCGAACGCGCCAAGGCCTGGGCCACGGCCGCGCGCGGCGAGGCGAAGGTCGTGCTCGGCACGCGCTCGGCGGTGTTCACGCCGCTGCCCGCGGCGGGCCTCGTCATCGTCGATGAGGAGCACGACGCCTCGTACAAGCAGCAGGACGGTTTCCGCTATCACGCGCGCGACCTCGCCGTCGTGCGCGCCCGCGCGCTCGGCGTGCCCGTGGTGCTCGGTTCGGCGACGCCGTCGCTCGAGAGCCTCGCCAACGTCGAGGCGGGACGCTACACGCGCCTGCGCCTGTCGCAGCGTGCGGGCGGCGCACAGCCGCCGTCGCTCAAGGTGCTCGACGTGCGGCGCAAGCGCGTCGACAACGGCCTCGCGGTCGAGACGCTGCAGGCGATCCGTGCCTGCGTCGACGACGGCGGCCAGGTGCTCGTGTTCCGCAACCGTCGCGGCTACGCGCCCGTACTGTTCTGCCAGGGCTGCGGCTGGACGGCGGCGTGCACGCGCTGCGACCGCCCGATGACCGTGCATCGCGGCGCGGCACGCCTGCGCTGCCACCATTGCGGTGCCGAGGAGCGCATGCCCGCGGCCTGTCCCGCCTGCGCGAGTCCGGCGCTCGCGCCGCAGGGGCAGGGCACCGAGCGCCTCGAGGAAACCCTGTCCGAGCGTTTCCCCGACGTGCCCGTCGTGCGCATCGACCGCGACAGCACCCGCAGCCGCAGCGGTCGCGACGCGCTGTTCGAGACGCTGCACGCCCCCGGTGCACGCATCCTCGTCGGCACCCAGATGCTGGCCAAGGGGCACGATCTTGCCGAGCTCGCGCTGGTCGTCGTGGTCGGTGTCGACGAAGGCCTCTACAGCGTCGACTTCCGCGCACCCGAGCGGCTCGGCCAGCTCATCGTGCAGGTGGCCGGTCGCGCCGGCCGCGCACGTCGCGCGGGTGCGGTACTGCTGCAGACGCACCATCCGCAGCACCCGCTGCTGGGCGCCCTGCTCGAGGGCGGCTACGCGAAGCTCGCCGCCGCCCTGCTCGAGGAGCGTCGCGCCGCGGCGCTGCCGCCGTTCGCACAGGTCGCGCTGCTGCGCGCCGAAGCGACGTCGCTGGCCGAGGCGCGCGCCTTCCTCGAGGCGGCCGTGGCCGCCGCGGCGCCTTACGCCGAAGAGGCGCAGGCACACGGCCCGATGCCGGCACCGATGCCGCGCCGTGCCGGCTACCAGCGCATGCAGGTGCTGGTCGAGGCGTCGAACCGCAGCGCGATGCAGCGTGTCCTGCCCGCGTGGCTCGACGCGGTGCGCGCGCTGCCCGGTGCGCGCCGCGTACGCTGGTCGATCGACGTCGATCCGGTCGAGATGGGCTGAAGCGGTACCGCGGGCCTTGAACCCCGGGGAGCGCCCCCCACTTGTCGGGTCACGCCCGAGGCCTCTTCCGCGTGTCATCATGCGCGGCTAGAATTGGCACTCACATGGCCCGAGTGCTAGCAGCTCGGAAGAATCCGTTCCCCATCAACCTGTTGAAGGAAGCATCATCATGGCACTTCGCCCGTTGCACGACCGCGTGATCATCAAGCGCCTCGAGGCCGAGACCAAGTCGGCCGGTGGCATCGTCATCCCCGACGCCGCGGCCGAGAAGCCGATCAAGGGCGAAGTCGTGGCCGTCGGCACCGGCAAGATCCTCGAGGACGGCAAGGTCCGCCCGCTCGCCGTCAAGGTCGGCGACAAGGTCCTGTTCGGCAAGTACTCGGGCACCGAGGTCAAGGTCGATGGTGACGAGCTGCTCGTCATGCGCGAAGAAGACCTCGTCGCCGTCATCGAGTAAAGCGACCCCCGCGCCGACGCGCGGACCGTCGAAGCCACGCGCTCCGGTCCGCCACGTCGACAGCGTGACGCACCGATCCGCCACCCCATTCCCGCATCACATCCTGGAGCTCCACACATGGCAGCCAAAGACATCCGTTTCTCCGAAGACGCGCGCGCGCGCATCCTGCGCGGCGTCAACACCCTGGCCAACGCGGTCAAGGCCACGCTCGGCCCGAAGGGCCGCAACGTCGTGCTCGAGAAGAGCTTCGGCGCGCCGACGATCACCAAGGACGGCGTGTCCGTCGCCAAGGAGATCGAACTCGCCGACAAGTTCGAGAACATGGGCGCGCAGATGGTCAAGGAAGTCGCTTCCAAGACCTCCGACGTCGCCGGTGACGGCACCACGACCGCGACCGTGCTCGCGCAGGCGCTGATCCGCGAAGGCCTCAAGGCCGTCGCCGCGGGCATGAACCCGATGGACCTCAAGCGCGGCATCGACAAGGCCGTCATCGCGGCCGTCGAGGAGCTCAAGAAGCTCTCCAAGCCGTCGGCCGATTCGAAGTCGATCGCGCAGGTCGGCACGATCTCGGCGAACGGCGACGAGCTGATCGGCAAGCTCATCGCCGAGGCGATGGACAAGGTCGGCAAGGAAGGCGTCATCACGGTCGAGGAAGGCTCGGGCCTGGACAACGAGCTCGACGTCGTCGAGGGCATGCAGTTCGACCGCGGCTACCTGTCGCCGTACTTCATCAACAACCAGCAGAGCCAGCAGGTCGAGCTGGAAGACCCGTACATCCTCCTGTACGACAAGAAGATCTCGAACGTGCGTGAGCTGCTGCCGGTGCTCGAGGGCGTCGCCAAGGCGGGCAAGCCGCTGCTGATCGTCGCCGAGGAAGTCGAGGGCGAGGCGCTCGCCACGCTCGTCGTCAACACGATCCGCGGCATCGTCAAGGTCGCCGCCGTCAAGGCGCCGGGCTTCGGTGACCGCCGCAAGGCGATGCTCGAGGACATGGCGATCCTGACGGGTGGCCAGGTCATCTCCGAGGAAGTCGGCCTGCAGCTCGAGAAGGCGACGCTGAAGGACCTCGGCCGCGCGAAGAAGGTCGTCATCTCCAAGGAGAACACGACGATCATCGACGGCGCCGGCGAGGCCGCCAACATCCAGTCGCGCATCAAGCAGATCAAGGCGCAGATCGAGGAGACCTCCTCGGACTACGACCGCGAGAAGCTGCAGGAGCGCGTGGCCAAGCTGGCCGGCGGCGTGGCCGTCATCAAGGTCGGCGCGGCGACGGAAGTCGAGATGAAGGAAAAGAAGGCGCGCGTCGAAGACGCCCTGCACGCCACGCGTGCGGCGGTCGAGGAAGGCGTGGTCCCGGGCGGCGGCGTCGCGCTGATCCGTGCGCTGTCGAACATCGGCAAGCTCAAGGGCGACAACGAAGACCAGAACCACGGCATCCAGATCGCCAAGCGCTCGATGGAAGCGCCGCTGCGCGAGATCGTCACGAACGCCGGTGAAGAAGCGTCCGTGATCCTCAACAAGGTCGCCGACGGCAAGGGCAACTTCGGCTACAACGCCGCGACGGGCGAGTACGGCGACATGGTCGAGCTCGGCATCCTGGACCCGACCAAGGTTACGCGCACCGCGCTGCAGAACGCCGCGTCGATCGCCGGCCTCGTCATCACGACGGAAGCCATGGTCGCCGAAGCGCCGAAGAAGGAAGAAGCCCACAGCCACGGCCCGGCCGGCGGCGGCATGGGTGGCATGGGCGGCATGGATTTCTGATCCTGCTTTCCAGCGTCGTGTTTCGAGAAAGGCCTGCGAAAGCAGGCCTTTCTTTTTATGGCGCGGTGGCGGGCCGGAGCGTGGTGCATGCGGCCAGCGGTCGACGCGTTGACGTGCCCGGCAGTAGCCAAGATGAAGGCTGCCTTGTGCAAGGCATCCTCGACGAGAACGCGATGCCGGCGCCGACGCTGCATCTCGTATCGGCGTTCACGAAGGCCAACAAGGACGTCGACCTGCTCTACCTCGCCAACCAGGACAACGAGCTGTTCCGCAACGACGCCTACTTCACGCGGCGCCTGTGGGACTACTTCGTCCAGCACCTCATGGGTGCGACGCCGCCGGCGTACCGCATCGCGCCGCCGCCCGGGCGCTGAGCGCGGCGCGCATGCCTGCGGTCGACCTCGTGGAACACCGTCACTCGAGCCCGTCGGCGAACACGAGGTCCGACTGCATGCGCACGACACCGATGTTCCGCCCCGGCGTATAGGCGTAGCCGGCGGCGACGGGCTTGCCGGCGACCAGCATCATCGCCTCGACACCGTCCTGGCCGGGCGCCGTGACCTGCACGCGCACGACGCCGTTGGCATCGAACGAGGTATCGAGTGCACCGTCGCGCATCACGCGTGCGAAGAAGAAGTCCTGCCCATTCGTGCCGTTCGGATCGATCCAGCCGGCCGCGATCACACGTCCGTCGCTGCGCAGCTCGAGCGCGAGCAGGCGCGTGCCTTCCTCGCGCGTGAGGTTGCGCAGACCCGTGCCGGCGTACGTCATGTCGCGCACGCCGTTTGCGCCGAGACGCACGAGCGCGCCGCGGTTCGGTGATCCCGCCTCCCAGTTGCCGACGGCGAGCACGAGGGAGCCGTCCGTGTCGGGCGCGACCGCGCGCGCCGCCCAGCCACCCTCGTTGGCGCTCGGCAGGTCGAGCAGGGTCACCACGCCTCCCGTGCCGAACGACGTGTCGGCGTTGCCGTTGGGCAGGACGCGCACGACGACGGGTCGCGGCGAACTTCCCGAATCCACGCCGGCCAGCACGATGCGGCCCTGGTGATCCAGCTTCATCGCCTCGATACGTGGCTGGCCGGTGACCGGGATCGAGGTCCAGCCGCCGGACCCGAACGTCGTGTCGACCGCGCCAGCGGCGGTCATGCGCAGCACGAACACGCGGTAGGTGCCCGGACAGTTCAGGCAGTAGCCGCCGAACAGCAGCTTGCCGTCGCGCTGCGCGATCGCGGCGGACAGGTAGAGCCTTCCGTTCGGCCACGGACTGCCGTCGACGACGATGCGCCCCTCCTCGCCGAACGTCGGATCCGCGTTGCCGGCGGCGGTGAGCCGCACGATCGCAGGCGGCGACGCGGCGACGATCTCGTCGGCGACTTCCGCGTATCCAAGCAGAAGCACCTTGCCGTCCGCCTGCGGAACGATGCCGTGGAGCTTGTCGTGGCCGAGCGGCACGGCGTCGACGCCGATCGTGCGCAGGCCCTGGAAGCCGAAGCCCGGATCGGGCGTGCCGTCGGGCCTGAGCTTGGCGATCGCGTAGTCGATGTTGTCGTCGGAACGGCGGATCGTGCCGCCGACGAAGGTGTTGCCTCGAGCGTCGGCGGCGATGCGTACGTCGTCGACGCCGCCGCCCGAGAACGTGACGGTGGTGATGCCGTCTGCCGAGAACGTCGGGTCAGGATCGCCGTCCGCAGCATGGACGCTTCCGGTCGCGAGGCAGGCGGCGGCGAGCATCATGCCGATGCGATGCGGGATGCGCCGGGTCCGCGGTGGCGCCGCATCGTCGGCGGTGATCGGGTTCGGCGTGATCGTCATGGCGGGTTGGTCATCGAGGGATTCACGACCCTCCACGTCGTGCCGCCGTGCGCGGGGCCATGATTCCGCACGGATGTGGGACGATGCGGCTCCATCGAGCGGGTTCGCCCCGCGACAGGCAGGATCCGTGCGCAGGAACGCAGCAGCGAAGCCCGATCTCGATGTCTCGGCCGACCGTCTGTCGCGCCTGTCGACGCGCGCGCTCGGTGCACGCTACGCCGAGCTGCATGCCGCGGTTTTCGCATGCTACGAGGACGAACCTTCGAAGCACGATCCGGCCGCGCGCCGCGCCGCGGCCGAGCAGCGTGCCGCGCCGATGATCGAGGCGGCGCGCGTCGTCCA
Source organism: Dokdonella aquatica (assembly GCF_051987395.1). NCBI lineage: Bacteria > Pseudomonadati > Pseudomonadota > Gammaproteobacteria > Lysobacterales > Rhodanobacteraceae > Dokdonella > Dokdonella aquatica. The sequence goes on from NZ_CP197094.1 coordinate 2,018,329, forward strand.
CGCCGAGCTTGTCCGACGGTTGCGGCGGCGCGCGCGCATCTGGTGGGGCGTGACGGTCTCGATCAGCTTGATCGGCGTCGCCGTGATCGCCTGGGTGCTCCTCGCCGCGCGCTGACGCGGGAGACAAGGACATGGACGGGCGTCTTTTCCCCGCGTGGCCCGCGCGCGGACCGTCCTGCGTGGACGTGGCGAACAGGGACACGCCATGCACACGACGCTCCGCACCATCCTGCCGCTCGGCCTTGCCTTCGTCATGCCCGCGCACGCGGCGACCTTCGTGGTCACGCGCGGCGATGATCCGGTCCCCGGTGCTTGTGCCGTGGGTGACTGCTCGCTGCGCAGGCGACGCCATCGGCCGACACGATCACGCTTGCCGCCGGCGTCTACAACGTCACGCGCGGCGCGCTCGTCACGGTCGGCGGCGTGACGATCGCCGGCGCAGGTCCCGACGCGACGCACATCGTCACGAGCACCGCGGCGAGTCGCTTCGAAGGCAGTGCCGCGCCCGATCTCGTGCTGCAGGACCTGCGCCTCACGACGGCGTCCGACGCCGTGCAACTCACCGCAGGTGCGCTCACGCTGCGCAACGTGACGATGCCGTCGGCGTCGAACTTCGTCGGCATCGGCGACGAGGATGGCAGCGTGTCGGTCACCCTCGAGGACTCGCGCATCGCGAGCGCGGTGGCGGGCAGTGGCGCCCATGTGGACGTGCGCGCGCGTGACAGCGTGCTGGCCGCGCTCGGCGTGGTCGGCGACACCGGCACGCTCGAGGTCGATCGTGTACGGCTCGAGGGCGCGGCGCCGGCCACGGCATTGACGCTGATCGGCGGCATCCGTGCGCGCGTGCGTGACAGCGTCGTGACCGGCTACGGCAAGCCGCTCGAAGTGATCGGCGTGTCGAATGCCGTGGATGCGCGCTTCACGCGCACGCGCTTCTCGGCCAACACGGGGCCGATGACCGGCAGCGGCGGGGGCATGGTGACGTTCGACGACAGCGAGTTCCGCAACCACGTCGTCGACAGCGCGCACCTCCAGCAGCCTGCCGTGCTGCGCGTGGACGACACCGTCGCCTGGCGCTTCAACCGCGTGCTGTTCGCGGGCCACCGCGGCGGCGGAGGCGGTGACGTCGACGGCGCAGTGATCGGCGTCCTGCCGGGTGGCAACCTCGCGATGACCAACGTGACCTTCGCCGACAACACGTTCCGCAGCGGCGTGTCCGGCGGCATCGGCCATGTCGTCGGCGTGCGTTCGACGGCGGCGGCTCCCGCGATCGCGTGGATCACCCACGCGACCATGCGACGCGCCACATCGTTGACCGCCGCGACGCCGGGCTCGCTCCTCACCGTCGACGGAGCGGGCTCGAGTGTGCGCCTGTTCAACACGATCCTTGACGGCACCTGTGCGTTCTCGTCGGGTGGCGGTGTGCTGCAGGCGGTCGGCAACCTCGAGTCGACCGGCAGCACCTGCGGCCTTTCCGCTGCCGACAACGACACGAGCGTGCCGGCCTCGCAGCTGCGAATCGGTTCGCTCGTCGACGTCGGCGGATTCGCGCAGGCGTTCCTGCCGGCCATCAGCAGCGTCGTGATCGACGCGGCGCATCCCACCTGGTGCCTGCTCGGCATGGGCCTGGACCAGCGGCGTCATGTGCGACCGTCCGGCGGAGCAGCCTGCGACATCGGTGCGATCGAGGCGGGCGCGCCCGCGGACACGATCTTCGCGTCCGTTTTCGACTGACGGCCGCGCCGCCTGTCCGGCGTCACGCGGCCGGGCGTTGTCGAAGCCGGCAGCCTCAGCCGGGATCGAAGCCGTTCCTGAAGATCGACACGCAGTCGACCGGCATGTCGGTGGCCGCGGTGCCGTCCGTGATGCTCGCGGGCGATCCCTCGTTCGCGCCGACGCCAAGGCCGCGCCTCGCGAAGGCCTGCCACACCAGGCAGCGGTCCTGTCCGCCATGCAGGGTCTGGTCGGCGAGGAGGATCGCGTCGCGCGCCGTGACGAAGCCGCCCGGGCACGGCATCGTGCGCATCGCTTCGATCAGGAGGCGCAGCATGCGGCTCTCGGCACGGTCGCCGACGCCGAGGTCGCCCTGCGCTCCGTGCGCGTCGGCCAGGTACAGCGTCAGGTCCCAGAGTGCGCTCGCCACGATCGCTCCCGTCGCGTGCGGTGGCGTGAGCGTCTGGCGCGAGGCGTAGCTCCTCGGGTTCATCGTCATGTCCACGGCGTAGGCCGTGCCGCGGAGTCCGCCGCCGCCCGGCGCCTGGTTCACGAGATAGGTGCCGAGTCCGCGCGGCGTCGTCGCGGTCACGCTGCGCAGGTCGGTCGTGGCGAGCAGCGCCAGCGTGTCGGCGAATCCCACATGCGGGGTTTCGGTGTGCTGGATGCAGTTCGAGGTCAGGCGTGCGTACATGAGCACGCCGTAGGCCCAGGTCGTGCCGGACGCGTCGAAGCTGCTCTCGCGGTTCGGCGTCATCGTGTTCCAGACGAACTGGCGCAACGAGGGCGACGTGCCGTCGGCCGCATAGGCGTAGCTGACGTTGTTGAACTGGCTGACCGCACTGCCGCGCGACACCTCCACGCGCAGCGGATCGCCGCCCATGCCGGCCTGGCCGTAGGTGTTGGCCTGCATGTTCCCGCGTGCCGGCGTGAAGCCGTGGCGCAGGAACACGTCGTGGAGGTGGTTGGTCCAGTAGAACGTGTTGACCGCGAGCGCGTCGTGGTACGCCGAAGGTGCCCACGAGGCGTCGTACGGCGCATCGAACGTCAGTGCCGGGCCGCCGTCGGGGCCCGGGCCGTCGGGCACGCCGTCGGCATTGGTATCGACGTAGACGTGAACGTTGTTGCCGCGCAAGGTCGTGTATTCGGGTCCGGCGATGCCGTCGGTGTCGTGCCAGCCGAAGGGCGAGGCGACGGGATCGTGCGGATCGCCGATCCACGCGCGGATGCCGTGGTTGGGGCTTTCGACCGGGGCAGGGAAGGCCCTGTAGCCTGCGGCATGGGCCGCCCCGGCGATGCACGCGAGTACCGGTGCAGCGAGCGCCATCACGGCGCGCGGCACGCCTGCGCAGGTCGGTTCGTCGATGGTCGGCATGCGTCTCACGGCAATCCTCCTGAGGGTCGCAGGGGAGAACGTCATCCGGTGGCGCTTCCGGCCATCGCGCATCCCGCGTACGTGGCCGCCGTGATCGTGATGCCGGACCGGCATGTGCCGGCCGCCGCACGGGGCCGCGTGCCGCGCTCGGCGGATGGCGTCGTGGTCCGCAGGAGGCGGGCGTGGCGGTGGCATGTCACCGCGCCGTTTTGCGTTCTGTCCTGCAGCGTTGTACACCTTGCACGACATCGGGAGGGAACGGCATGGCGAGGACACCGTGGGTGGGTTTGCTGCGCCGCGCGGCGCGGGTCGCGGCGATCGCGAGGACGACGGGACAGCCGCTCGACGAGATCGTCGCGCGCGAGCGCGAGGCACGCGTCGACCGCGCACGTCGGCGCTTCCTCGGCCAGTCGGCGGTCGCCGGCGCGGCCCTCGCCGCGGCGGCCTGCGCGCGCACACCCGTCAAGCCACATGGCGATGACGGCATCGTCGTCGTCGGCGCCGGCATCGCCGGGCTCATGTGCGCCTACCGGCTGCGCCAGGCCGGTCAGCGCGTGCGCGTCTACGAGGCGCAGGAACGCGTCGGCGGCCGCATGCTGAGCCTGCGTGGCCATTTCGCCGACGGCCAGGTCTGCGAGCTCGGTGGCGAACTCATCGACACCGGCCACGTGCGCATGCGCGCGCTCGCGGCCGAACTCGGCCTCGTCCTCGACGACCTCGCCACCGACCCGACCGCGTCGCTGGGCGAGGTCTGGTTCTGCGAGGGGCGCCGCCACGACGAGGACGAGATCCTGCGCGCGTTCGCGCCGATCGCCGACGCGATCGCGCGCGACGCGGCGACGCTGCCCGACGACGACATCACGCTCGACGCGCCGGGCGGCGCCGAAGCGCTCGACCGCGAGACGATCAGCGGCTGGCTCGATCGCCACGGCGCCTCGGGCTGGCTGCGCACGCTCATCGAGGTGGCCTACACGACCGAGATGGGACTCGAATGCGGCGAGCAGTCGGCACTGAACCTGCTCACGTTCATCGATCCGGGCCTCGAGCACTTCCGCATCTTCGGCGAGAGCGACGAGCGCTACCACGTGCGCGGCGGCAACGACCTCGTCGTGAGCACGCTCGGCGAACGCCTCGGCGGCGCGATCGAACTCGGCCAGGTGCTCGAGTCGGTGCGCGCGGATGCGGACGGCGGCTACACGCTCGGCTTCCTGCGCGGCGGCGCGGCCTCGCAGGTGCGTGCGCGGCGCGTCGTGCTCGCGATTCCGTTCACGACGCTGCGGCGCGTGCGACTCGACGTCGAACTGCCGCCGGCCAAGCGGCGAGCGATCGCCGAGCTCGGCTACGGTACCAACGCCAAGCTCATGATCGGCGTCAACGAGCGCGTCTGGCGCACGCGCCACGCGAGCGCCGCGAGCACCTTCACCGACCTGCCGCTGCAGACCACGTGGGAGACCAGCCGCCTGCAGGACGGCGCGGCCGGCATCCTCACCAACTTCGTCGGCGGTCGCCACGGCCTCGCCATCGGCGAGGGCTCGCCACGCGAGCAGGCCGACACCGCGGCTGCGCAGCTCGACGCGGTGTTCCCGGGCTTGTCGTCGGCGCGTGCCGGCGCGCGCGAGGCGCGATTCCATTGGCCGACGCATCCGTGGACGCTCGGCAGCTACGCCTGCTTCCGGCCGGGTCAGTGGACGACGCTGCGTGGCGCGATCCAGGCCTCGGTCGGCGAGCTGCATTTCGCCGGTGAGCACTGTTCGCCCGACAACCAGGGCTTCATGGAGGGCGGCTGCGAATCGGGCGAGGAGACGGCGAAGCGCCTGCTCGGCGGCGACGCCACGACGGCGATGCCGCTCGAGGCGTGGCGCCGCCGCGTGGCCGGCGTGCGCGTCGCGTGAGGCATCGCGCGAGCGCCTGAACCGTGACCGGCCCGTGCCGGGCCGGTGGCTGCCCGGAACACGGGCCGCGCAGTAGCATGCGCGCTACCCCACGGGACGAAGGATCGGGTCGCGGATGAGCTCATCGACAGGACAGCGCGCGCGCTGGCTGCCGTCGCCGGCGCGGCTGCGCGCCCTGCTCGGCGTCGCCGTCGTCGCGCTCGCGCTGGTCGCGCTCGAGCGCGAGTTCCGCACCACGAGCTGGAACGAACTGGTCGGCGAGTTGCGTGCACTGCCGTGGACGGCGCTGGCGATGAGCCTCGCCGCGGCGCTGTCGAGCTACGCGCTGCTGGTCGTGTTCGACTGGCAGGGCCTGCGCCTCGTCGAGAAGCACGTCGCCTGGCCACGCCTCGCGACCACCTCGTTCATCGCCAACGCACTCGGCCACAGCCTCGGCATGGCGCCGCTGACCGGCGGCACGGTCCGCCTCAAGGGCTACGGTGACGCCGGCGTCGGTCTCGCCGACATCGGACGCATCGCGTTCCAGGTCAGCCTCGGTTTCGCGCTCGGTGCGTGGACACTGACCGGTCTCACCCTCGCGTTCGCGCCCGCGCATCTCGGTGACGTGCTGCCCGGGCCGGTACGCCTGTGGCAAGGCGTCGGCATCGGCGGTCTCGCCGTGCTCGCCGCGGGCCTGCTCGCGCTGCGGGCGCAGCCGCGGCGTCTCGCGCTCGGGCGCTTCTCGCTGCGCCTGCCGACGCGACGCGACGGCTGGCTCGCGCTCGTGGTCAGCGTCGCGGAACTGTCGTGCGCGGCGGCGGCGCTGTACGTGCTGCTTCCGAACGATGCGGACGTGTCGTTCCCGGCGTTCGTAGGCGCCTACGTGCTCGCGATCCTCGCCGGCGTGATCTCGACCGTGCCGGCCGGCCTCGGCGTGTTCGAGTGGACGCTGATCCAGCTGCTGCCGCAACTCGACAACCACGCGCTGCTCGCGTCGATCGTCGCCTACCGGCTCGTCTACTACGTCGTGCCGCTCGCGATGGCGCTCGCCGCGCTCGGCGCGGTCGCGGTGCGCGGGCCCGCGCGGCGGCTGAGCTCGATCGCCGGTGCGACCGTGCCGGCGATCGCCGCGGCCGCCGTGTTCGCGGCCGGTGCGTGGCTGCTCGTGGTCGGTTCGCTGCCGGTGCCGCGCGATGCGGTCGCCGCGCCGCTGCCGCTGCTCGAGTTCTCGCACCTGCTCGGCAGCCTGCTTGGCGTGCTGCTGCTGATCCTCGCGATCGGCATCCAGCGCTGCAGCCGCGGTGCCTGGCTGGTCACGCTCGGCGTGCTCGTGCTCGGCATCGCGACCTCGCTGATCCGCGGCGACCCGACCCTGCTGACGATCGGCATGGCCGTGCTCGGCGTGCTGCTGGTGCTCGCGCGACGTCACTTCGCTCGCCCTGCGGCGATCCTCGAATCGCGCTTCAGCCCGTTCTGGTGGCGCAACGTCGCGCTGGTCGTGCTCGGCGCGGGTTGGCTCATGCTGTTCGCGTACCGCAACGTGCCGTACCGCAATCACCTGTGGTGGCAGTTCGAACTCTCCGGCGATGCGCCACGCGCGCTGCGTGCGCTGCTCGCCGTGGTCGTCGTGCTGATCATCGTGGCGTTGTGGCAGCTGCTGCGGCCGGCACAGCGCCGCGACACGCTGCCCGCCGCGAACGAGCTCGATGCGCTGCAGCCGCTCGTCGACGCGGCGACGCAGACGCAGGCCAACCTCGTGCACCTCGGCGACAAGGCGATCCTGCGCTCGCCCGACGGGCTCGGCTTCCTCATGTATCGCCGCACCGGACTGTCGCTCATCGCGATGGGCGATCCGGTCGGACCGCCGGCGAGCCGCGAGGCCTTGCGCTGGCAGTTCCGCGAGCTCGCCGACCAGCGCGACCTGCGCTGCGTGTTCTACCAGGTCGGTCGCACGGACCTCGAGGCCTACCTCGACCTCGGTCTCGCGCTGATCAAGCTCGGCGAAGAGGCGATCGTCGACCTCGCCACGTTCTCGCTCGAAGGGCCCACGCGTGCCGACCAGCGTCAGGCGCGCAACCGTGGCCTTCGCGACGGCTTGCGCATCGAGCACGTGCCGCTCGGTGCCGTCGACGCGTGGCTGCCTGCACTGCGCGCCATCTCGGACCGCTGGCTCGGCGGCAAGGCCGGCACCGAGAAGGGCTTCTCGCTGGGCTGGTTCGACGAGGACTACCTGCGGCGCTTCCCGGTCTCGATCGTGTTCGACAAGGACGGCCAGCCGCTCGCGTTCGCGAACCTGTGGCTCGCGCCGGCCGGCGGCGAACTGTCGATCGACCTCATGCGGCACACGCCCGATGCGCCGCGCGGCGTCATGGATGTCCTGTTCATCGAGCTCATGCTGTGGGGCCGCGAGCACGGCTACCGCAGCTTCAACCTCGGCATGGCGCCACTGTCGGGCATGTCGCGGCACCGGCTCGCCGCGCGCTCGCAGCGCGTGCTCGGCTTCGTCGCGGGTCACGGCGAGCGCCTCTACGGTTTCGAAGGCCTGCGCCGCTACAAGAACAAGTTCGCGCCGACCTGGCAGCCGCGCTACCTCGCCTCGCCGGGCGGCATGCACCTGCCCGGCGTGTTCCTCGACCTCACGCGCCTGATCAATCGCGGCCCCGAGTCGCGCGTGCCGGCTGGCCTGATCACGCGCACGCTGCGTAAGCTCCGCGCATGGGCATGATCCGTACACGCCACTGGTTGCCGCTCGCCACGCTCGCCGTCGCGTTCATCGTCGTGCTGGCGTGGCCGCGCCACGTCGAGACGCCGCCGGCTGCGCCGCCGACGCCGTCGATCGAGCCCTTGCCGCTGCCCGAGCCGGTCGCGGTCGACGAGAAGCGCGGCGACTTCTCGTTCGGCCGTTTCGGCGACCTTGTCGTGCTGATGCCCGCGGGTACGCCGAGCAGCGTCGTGCTGTTCGTCTCCGGTGCGAACGGTTGGGATGCGCAGGCCGACGCGCTCGCGCGGCCGCTCGCGCAACGCGGAGCACTGGTGGCCGGCATCGATTTCGCGCACTTCAAGCGCGTCGTCGAGTACGACCACGGTCCCTGCGTGTACCTGTCGTCGGATTTCGAGGACCTCGGCCGCGCGATCCAGTCGCACTACAAGCTGCCGAGCTTCCATTCGCCGCTGCTCGCCGGCGTCGGCGACGGTGCCGCGCTGGCCTACGCGATCCTCGTGCAGCAGCCTCCCGGCACGTATGCGGGCGGCGTCGGCGTCGGCTTCATCTCCGAGCTGAACATCGCGACCTCGCTGTGCCCGGCGTACAGCATGCAGAGCCATGCGATCGCCGGGCGCAAGGGCGTGTTCGCGCTCGAACCGGCCGACGCGCTCCCGGCGCCCTGGATCGTGTTCCATGCCGACGGCGACCTGCGTGCCGGCATCGACGACGCGAAGGCGTTCATGGCCTTGATGCACGACGGCGAGCGCGTGATCGTGCAGGGCGTCGATGCCTCGTACGCGCTGACGCCGGCGTGGGAGCCGGCGTGGCTGGCCGCGTTCGCGCGCCTGCGCACGGTCGCGCTGCAGGCGACCGCGCCGGCCGCGCAGCAGTCGCTGGCCGACCTGCAGCTCGTCGAGGTCGCCGCGACGCAGGGCAGCGACGACCGCTTCGCCGTGATCCTGACCGGCGACGGCGGCTGGGCCGGCATCGATCGCGAGATCGCGGCCGAGCTCGCCTCGCGCGGCATCCCCGTGGTCGGCCTGTCGACGCTGCAGTACTTCTGGACCGAGAAGACACCCGAACAGACCGCGAACGACCTCGACCGCATCGTGCGCTACTACCTCGCGCACTGGAACAAGCGCTCGGCCATGATCATCGGCTACTCGTTCGGTGCCGACGTGCTGCCGTTCGCGATCAACCGCCTGCCCGACACGACGCGCGCGCGCATCGACCGCGCCGCGGCGATCGCGCCGGGCACGACGGCCGAGTTCGAGTTCCATCCGGCGAGCTGGGTCTCCGACGGCGACACCGGCCTGCCGATCGCGCCCGAGATCAAGCGCCTGCAGGTGCCGTTCGTGTGCATCCAGGACGACAGCGGCGAGGATGCCTGCGACGAGGCGGACCGCACGAAGCAGCGCGTGCTGCGCCTTCCGGGCGGTCATCACTTCAACGGCGACTACGCGACGCTCGCGCGCACCGTGCTCGAGCCGCTGCCGGGGCGAAAGCCATGACCGGCCCAGGCACGCACGGCACCATGCCGTGTGTCGCGCCGCGGGTGCGCTGAGGCATGCGCGCGCTGCGGCGGCTGCTCGTCGTCCTCGTCGTCGTTGCGGTCGCGTATCTCGCGGTCGTCAATCTCGTGCTCAACACTGGGCTTGGTCCGTCGCTGGCCAACCGAAAGCCCGAGAAGTTCACGCTGCACTGGACGCATGGCGTCACCTGGTGGCCCGGTCGCGTGACGCTGTGGGGCGTCGAGGCGCGCGGTCATGTGCGCCACGTGCGCTGGCAGGCCCATGCGCGTCGCGCGAGCGGGCAGATCGCGCTCGGCGCGCTGCTGCGGCGTGAGCTGCACGTCCCCGATCTCGTCGCCGACGACGTGCACGGTGAGGTCGCGCGGGCCGACACCGACATGCCGCCACCGCCGTCGGAACCCGGCGGCTGGACGCTGCGCTTCGACCGCATCGCGACGACCTCGCTGACCGCGGCGCGCATCGTCGGCGTGGACCTCGCGATGCACGGCGAGGCGACCTTCGGCTTCGTCAAGCAGCTGCGCGGCGGCCCGCTCGAGATCCTGCCGTCGCATGTGCTGCTGCGCGATCTCGAGGCACGCCACGACGGCACGGCGTGGCTGCAGCGGGGCGAGCTCGAGTCGGACTTCTCGCTGCCGTCGCACCTTCGCGAGGACGCGCCGGGCCTGCAGCGCCTGAAGCTCGCGGACGTCACGCTGCGCCTCGCCGGTGCCGTGCCCGCGCTCGCGGTCGACCTCGATGCGCAAGGGCATCTCGACGGCGTCGTCGTCGCCGGCAGCGGCGAGCATGGCACGCTCGACGCGAAGCTCGCGCTGCGTGGCGGCGAGCTCGCCGACGGTGGCGTGCTCGACCTGCGCGTGCCGCTCGCGGCGACGCGCGGGCAGGCGCGCAGCGACGCCGAAGCGATGGCCCACATCGCGGTCGTGTCCGACGCGATCCGCGTCACCGTCGATCTGCCGCCGCCGCCCGAAGGCAAGGGCTCGGTGCGCGCTGATCTCAGCCTTTCGGGACGCGCGTTGCCGATCGCCGCGGAGGCCGCCGAGGTGCTCGCACGCACGCATGGCGAGGTCGCGCTCGACTGGCATTTCGATTCGCTCGAATGGCTGGGGCCGCTGCTCGTGCGCACGCCGTGGCTCGCGCTGCAGGGCGCCGGCCAGCTCGAGGCGCAGCTGCGTGTCGAGCACGGCCGCCTCGTCGCGGGCAGTCGTGCGGCGGTTCCGGCCGTCGAGCTCGTCGCGACCGTCGCCGAACATCGCTTCCACGGCAGCGCACGCGCCGAAGGGCGCCTCGACGACAAGGGCGACCTCGTGCTCGGCCTCGGTCTCGCCGCGTTCGAGGCCGCGGCCGGCGACGCGCCGGGCAAGGCCTTGCTGCGCGGCAAGGACCTGCGCATCGACGCGACCGCGCGCGCCGACCAGGGCTTCCGCGATTCGCTGCAGGCGCACATGCGCTTCAGCGGTGCCGAGGTGCCGGACCTGCGTGCGATCAATGCGTACCTGCCGCGCAAGGCCTTCGCGATCCTCGCCGGCAGCGCGCGCCTGGACGGCGACCTGCAGCTCGACGCGGGCGGCCGCATCTCGGGTGGCCGCGTCGGCATCGCCGCGCGCGGTGCACGCGCATCGTTCGCGGCGATCGAACTCGGCGGCGATTTCGATCTCGATGCGCGCCTCGGCGGCACCGATCTCGCCGCGCGCCATTTCGATCTCGGCGGCACGACGCTGACGATGCGCGGCCTGCGCATCGCCGGCGACGAGCGCACGGCAGGGCAGCGCTGGTGGGCCAACGTCGCATTGCCGCGCGGGCGCGTCGAAGGCTTCCGCCCGCTGCAGATCGACGCCGATGCGCGGCTCGAACTCGAGAACCTCGGTCTGCTGCTCGCGCTCTACGCGCGCCATCGCGACTACCCGCGCTGGGCCATGAAGCTCGCCGATGCCGGCGTGCTGCGTGCCGACGGCACGATGCGCGTGCGCGGCGACGCGCTCGTGCTCGATCGCGTCGAGGCCGCCAACGACCGTTTCGCGCTCAAGGCGCGCCTGCGCGTGGCCGATCGCGAGCCGAGCGGCGACCTGCTGCTGACCTGGGGCGTGCTCGGCATGGGACTCGAACTGCACGGCGATGCACACGAGTTCCACTGGGTCGGCGCGCGCAAATGGTACGAGGCACGCCCGGACCTCATCGCGCGCGGACGCTGAGCGCGGGCTAGACTCGGAGACCCGCGGCCGCGCCGCGGATTCCCGTTGTCCAGCAAGGAGACGCCATGCGCCTGATCCTTCCCGTCGCGCTGTTGTTCGCGACCGGCCTCTGCGAGGCCGCCAAGCCGATCGATGTCGACACCATGTGGTCGCTCAAGCGCCTCGGTGCACCGACCATCGCACCCGACGGCAGCGCCGCGGTCGCGCCGGTGACCACGTTCGACACCAAGGAGAACAAGGGGCGCACCGTGCTGTGGCGGTTCCCGATCCCGGCCGGCGAGGCGCGTGCGCTGACGTCGGAAGGTGCCGATGCGGGCGCGCCGTCGTACAGCCCGGACGGTCGCTGGCTCGCCTTCACGTCCAAGCGCGAGGGCGACGACGTCGGCCAGCTCTACGTGCTGCCGCTCGAAGGCGGCGGCGAGGCGCGTCGCCTCACGCGCGTGCCGACCGGTGTCGGCGGCATCAAGTGGTACCCCGATTCGAGCCGCGTTGCGTTCGTGACGCGCGTGTGGCCCGGCAAGGACTGGAAGGCTGCCGCCGAGGAGCTCAAGAAGCGCAAGGAGACCAAGGTCAGCGCGCGTACCTGGGACAAGGCGCCGATCCGCCATTGGGACCAGTGGCTCGACGATCGCGAAGCGCACGTCTACAGCGTCGGCCTCGACGGCGGCGAGCCGGTCGCGCTGACCCTGCCGTCGGGTCGTCCGCTGCCACCGCAGGAACCCGGCGCGGGCTCGTACGACATCGCGCCGGACGGGAAGTCGATCGCGTTCGTGTCCGACACGGCACGCGACGGCGTCGATTCGAACCCCGACATCTGGTTCCAGCCGATCGGCGGCGGGCAGGCGCGCAACCTCACACCCGAGAATCCCGGCAACGACTTCTCGCCGCGCTTCAGCCCGGACGGCCGCTCGCTCGCGTTCGCGCGCCAGACCATCAAGGGTTTCTACGGCGATACCCAGCGCCTGTTCGTGCACGACCTGCGCCGCGGCGCGAACCGCGCGATCGCGGCCGATTGGGACCGTTCCGCGGGCGGCCTGCAATGGTCACGCGACGGCAAGTCGCTCGTCGGTGCGATCGACGACGCCGGCACGTCGCGCCTGTACGAGGTGTACCTCGACGGCCGCAAGCCGCGTGCGATCACCGGCAAGGGTGACGTCGGCGCGCCCGATCTCGCGCGCGACGGTTCGATCGTCGCGCTCCAGCAGAGCTTCGTGTCGCCGCCGCGGCTCGTCAGCATCGATCGCCGCAGCGGCAAGGCCAGCGTGCTCGACCGCATCAACGACGACGTGCTCGCCGGCATCGAATGGGGCAGCTACGAGAGCGTCACCGTGAAGGGCGCGCGCGGCGACGACGTGCAGATGTGGATCAACTACCCGCCCGGCTTCGACCGCAGCCGCAAGTACCCGCTGTTCGTGCTGATCCACGGCGGCCCGCACAACGGCATCACCGATGCGTTCGCGTGGCGCTGGAACGCGCAGGTGTTCAGTGCCTGGGGCTATGTCACGGCGTGGCCGAACTTCCATGGATCGAGCGGCTTCGGCCAGGCGTACACCGATTCGATCAACCCCGACCAGGACACGCTGCCGTACGAGGACGTGATCAAGGCGACCGAATGGATGGCCGCTCAGCCGTACATCGACTCGAGCCGCATGGTCGCGGGAGGCGGCAGCTACGGCGGTTACCTCACCTCGATCATCCTGGGCCGCGAGCACCCGTTCAAGGCGCTGGTCGCGCATGCCGCGGTGTACAACTGGTTCACCCAGGTCGCGGCCGACTACGGCGCGAGCAAGCGCCGCGACGGCCAGGAGTTCTGGAAGGCGCCCGAACTGTTCGCGAAGAGCTCGCCGCACTTCGGTGCAGGGAACTTCAAGACGCCGACGCTGGTGATCCACGGCGAGCAGGATTTCCGCGTGCCCGTGAACCACGGCATCGAGCTGTTCAACACGCTGCAGAACCAGGGCGTCGAGAGCCGGCTCGTGTATTACCCCGACGAGAACCACTGGGTGCTAAAGCCGGCCAATTCGCTGCACTGGTACGGCGAGGTGAAGGCCTGGATCGAGAAGTTCGCGAAGCCTGGCGTGACGCCGTAAACCCCTCGCGCGGCGCGTCGCAGGACGGGGCGCCGTCGGTTCGCCGGCGTATCGATGCAGTGCAGCAAGGCCATGCTGCATTGCCGCGTGGCAAATGCCGCCGAATGATTAAAATGGCGTTAGCGAGCGCACAGTCTCGTGGGGAGGGAGAACCCGCCGCGGCAGCAATGCCCGGCGGGTTTTTTTATGCCTGCCGTTCGGGCGACCCGGTACCTCGTGGCCCGTCTCCGCGCTCAGGCGTCGGCCGCGGCCTGCGTACGCAGGCGTTCGAGGAAGGGCTGTTCGCGGCAGGCTCGTTCCAACGTCCACAATGCGGCCCAGAGGTCGCCTCCGCCTGTCGCGAGCAGGCCGGCCGAAGCCTTCTCCATCGTCGCGAGCGCTGCGCGCACGCGGGCGACTTCGTTGCGCCCCTGGGCGGTCAGCACGATCAGCGTGCGTCGCCCGTCCGCGGGATCGGCTTCCGACGACACGAACGCGAGCCGCGTGAGTTCGCGGATCCAGGTGATCACGAGCGGGTGCGACTGATGCAGCAGGGCGGCGAGTTCGGTGACGCCGAGCGCACCTTTCCCGTCGAGGGCGAGCAGGGTCGAGATCGTGCGCGGCGGGGCGCCGACGCCGGCCTCGGGATACCAGGCCGCGGCACCGTCGACGAGTTCGTCGGCGAGCCGGCGCAGCAGATGGGCGAGGAAGGCGGGGCCTTGCGCGTGGATGAAGTCGTGCACGGGATCGCGTGGCCATGGACCGGGACTGGCAAGGCATGTTGCCGGCCGGCGGCATATGCATCAATATTTACGTAAATGTTGACGGGATTTCCGCCATGATCCGATACGCACGTGCCGTCGCCGTTCTGGCGGCGATGCTCGCCGGCGCGAACGCGACGGTCGCCGAGGAAGGTCCGACGCCAGCCGTCTCGCGACCTTGTGCGGTCGGCAGCTATGCGATGGCCGACGGGACGGCGTTCGACATCGGTCCCGGTGCAGGACAAGGCGAACTGCGCTGGCGCCGTCCCGATGGTCGCACCGGTGCGCTCGCGCCCGCTGCGGAAGGCGGCTGGACCAGCACGCTCGGCTGGACCGGCAAGGCCGATGGCGTGAGCGTCGACACCACGGCGTGCGCGAGCGGCCGCATCGTCGTCGACGGCGTAGCCGGTGAGCGCATCGCGCTGCGCGAGGTCGACACGCGCTTCCGCGGCAGCGGCATCATGCTGCAGGGACGGCTGACCATGCCGCCGGGCGAGCGGCGTGTCCCGATCGTCGTGCTCGTGCACGGCGCCGAACGCGACTCGGCGCTCGAGCGCTACGCGCTGCAACGCCAGTTCGCGGCAGCCGGCATCGGCGTGTTCGCCTACGACAAGCGCGGCACCGGTCGATCGGAGGGCCGCTACACGCAGGATTACCTCACCCTCGCGACCGATCTCGTCGCGGCGACGCGCGAAGCACGCCGCATCGCCGGCGGGCGCGCCGGACGCATCGCCTATCAAGCCGGCAGCCAGGGGGGCTGGGTCGCTCCGCTCGCCGCACGCATCGCGCCGGTCGACGTCGTGATCGTGTCGTTCGGTCTCGCCGTCTCGCCGCTCGACGAGGACCGCGAGGCGATCGCGTTCGACATGCAGCGCGCAGGTCACGGTCCCGAGGTTCTCGCCAAGGCGATGCAGGTCGCCGATGCGATCGCGACGATCGTGCGCAGCGGCTTCCGCGAGGGCTACGACACGCTCGCCGGGATCAAGACGCGCTACGGGCGCGAGGGCTGGTTCGCCGACGTGCGCGGCAACATCGCGGGCTACATGCTCGCCTCGACCGAGGCGACGATGCGCGCCGAAGGCCCGGTCCTGCTCGCGGGTGTGCCGGCCGACTACGATCCGATGCCCGTGCTCGCGCACCTCGATGTGCCGCAGGTGTGGATCTTCGGCGGGCAGGACCGCGATGCACCGCCGTTCGAGACGCTGCGCAGGCTGGCTTCGCTGCAGCGCGAAGGGCGGCCGATCACGACGGTGCTTTTCCAGGAGGCCGATCACGGCCTCTACGACTTCGCGATCGACGCCAACGGCGAGCGCGTGTCGACACGCCAGCCCGATGGCTACTTCGACCTCATGGTCGACGCGATCCACGGAAGGGCGCTCGCGGCGCGTTACGGCGCGGCGCGGATCGAACGCGCCGCGTCACATGCCGGCGCCTCGCGAGGACGATGAGCGAGGGCAGCGGTTGCCGCGCTCGCGCGTGGAAGGGCATGGCATGCACGACGAGCGCGCAGGCCTGCCGTCACGGCGCGATCGTCGCGCTCCAGTCCTCGGCCTGCGGCGTCAATGCCGCGTCGATGACGTCGTCGAACTCGCCGCGGTAGCGCAGCTGGCCGAGTGCCGTGAGCGCGCGGGCGAGGTCGGTGGTGCCGTCGGTCTCCGACGGAATCATCGTGCGCAGCGCCTCGAGCGTCGCGAAATAGCGGTCGCCGCCGATGCCGGCCGCTTCGAGCAGGATGCTCGGCAGCAGCCACGACGTCGTCTCGGCCGTCATCGTGTTGCGCAGCGGGCGGCCGTTGTCGAGGATCAGCCACGGTACCGGCTGCTGCTTCGCGTCGCGGCCGTCCGTGAAGCCGATCTGGTGGTAGACCGGCGGCAGCGCGGGCAGATGATCACCGTAGAACAGCAGCAGCGTGCGGCGCTCGCGCTTGAGCAGCGCGTCGGCGAGGCGACCGAGTTCGTGGTCGGCATCCTCGAGCATGTAGAGGTAGTTGCGCAGCCAGAACTTGCCGCCGTCGTCGAGGCCGGGCGGCACGGGCTGGCCGGCGAGACGCTTCTCGTCGAGGCCCGGGCGCCAGTCGAACGGTCCGTGGTTCTGCATGCTGATCGCGAAGATCATCTGCGGCGGGCCGTCTTCGGCGAGTTCGCCGAGGATGTGGTCGGTCAGGGCTGCGTCGCCCGTGAACAGGCCGACGATGTCGTCCTTCGAGAACGCGCTCTCGTCGATGAAGCGATCGAAGCCGATCTGCTCGAACGCCTGGTTGCGGTTCCAGAACACGCCCGTGTTCGGATGGATCGCGGTCGTGCGGTAGCCGTGGCGGCCCAGCGTGCGCACGATGCCCGGGATCGGGCGATCGGCGATCTCGAAGTACGGATACTGCACGCCGGGGAAGAAGCCCAGCGACAGGCCGGTCAGCACCTCGAACTCGGTGCGGATCGTGCCGCCTGCGTACGTCGGCACCTGCATGTCGCCCGACAGCGAGCGCTTGGCGAGGCGGTGGAAGTTCGGCAGGTAGGTCTTCGCGTCGGCGCCGGTCAGGCGCGCCGGATCGAACAGCGACTCGCTCTGCACGATGACGATGTCGGGCAGCGTGCCGGCCGGCATCGCGATCGGCGAGCTGTTCGGCGCGAGCGTCGTGCGCACGGCGTCGGCATTGTCGCGCAGCAGCGCGGTCGCGGCGTCGCGGTCCGGCTTGAGTTCCTGGCGGCGTGCGAGTTCCCACTGGTAGAGCACGAGATTGCCGATCGTGCCGGCACGCGCCGCGCTGTCGACGACCGACCACGGCTCGAAATGCAGGCGCTCGGCGTTGTAGACCGCACGCCACGGCGCCCAGCCCTGCACGAGGCCGACCGAGAGGATGCCGACGCCGAGCGCGACCGCAGGACCGCGCCAGCTGCGCAGCGCGGCCAGCGACGGTTCGCGCCATGCGAGCAGGGCGGTCACGCCGATCACCACGAGCGCGATCGCGGTCGTCGTCGCCGACAGGCCGCCGAGGTAGTGACCGAACAGCGGCAGCACGGCGCCGAGGTCGGCGAGGAAACGGAAATCACCCGGCAGCAACGGCATCTGCAGCTGCTCGAACTTGGCCGCGCTCGAGAGGTAGGTCGCGACGAGCAGCAACACGCCGATCCAGCTCGCGAGCAGCACGCGCTTCGTCAGCGCGACGAGCAGCACCACGACGAGCAGGAACGGCAGCGTGTTGATCGCGACGACTTCCCACGCGAGCGGCTCCGGGCCGATCACGGGCCACGCGAGCGCCGGATCGAGCCACGACACGAGCAGGCCCATGCCGAGCGCGAGCACGACGAACCAGACCAGCGAGGTGGCCAGGGGTCGGGGCGTCGCCGCAGCGGATGTGCGTTCGCGCATGGCAGGGTTCCGTGACAGAGGCATGACAGCCTAGTATGCGCGACTATTGGCGGGTTGCGCTGAGTGGGTCGTGAACCCGCGCGAAGCCGCGCCAGGCCTGGCTTTGCGGCGGCCGCGCACGCTGCCATGATCGGCCGATGCCCACCGAATCCTGGTCAGGCGACCTGGTCGCCCTCGTCGATGCGCGCGTGGCGCGCCTCGAAGCCGCCTGCCGCACCGCCGGCGTGCCGTTCTACGATGACGCGGGCGTCGACCGCGGCCTCGCGCGCGTCCTGCTCGCGAGCGATTACGCATTCGAATGCCTGCTCGCCGAGCCGCAGCTGCTCGGGCTGGAGCTCTCGAGGCTCATGAACGACCCGCGCCACGCCGATGCGCGCGGCGCCGGGCTGGCGGCGATCGTCGACGATGCCGAGTTCCGCGCGGAGCTGCGCCGGTTCCGGCGCCGCGAGTCGCTGCGGCTGATCTGGCGCGACGTCAACGACGTCGACAAGGTCGAGACGACACTGACCGGCGCGAGCGTGCTCGCCGAAGTCTGCCTCGAGGCCGCGCTGCGTCACGCCGAGCGCACCCTCGCCGGACGCCACGGCGTCGTGCGCTCGCCCGACGGCACGCCGCAGCGCCTCGTCGTGCTCGCGCTCGGCAAGCTCGGCGGTGGCGAACTCAACTTCTCGTCCGACGTCGACCTCGTGCTCGCCTACGACGAGCCCGGCACGAGCGACGGCGCGCGCCCGCTCGAGGCCGAGACGTTCTACTCGCGTCTGAGCCAGCATCTCGTCGCGCTGCTCGCCGACCGCACGCCGGACGGTTACGTCTACCGTGTCGACCTGCGCCTGCGCCCGTTCGGCAACGCCGGGCGTGTCGCGCTGTCGTTCGGCGCGATGGAACAGTACTACCAGCGCGAGGGGCGCGACTGGGAGCGCTACGCCTGGATCAAGGCGCGCCCCGTCGCGGGCGACAAGGCGGCCGGTGCGCGCCTGCTCGCGACGCTGCGCCCGTTCGTGTTCCGCAGGTACCTCGACTACACCGCGTTCGCGGGCCTGCGCGAGATGAAGGCGCTGATCGATGCCGAGGTCGCGCGCAAGGATCTCGCCGCGCACCTCAAGCTCGGCCCCGGCGGCATCCGTGAGATCGAGTTCATCGTGCAGCTCGTGCAGCTGATCCGCGGCGGACGCGAGCCCTCGCTGCGCGTGCGTGGCCTGCTCGCCGCGCTGTCGGCGAGCGAGCAGCTCGGCCTGATCCCGGCCGCGCGCGCGAAGAAGCTGGCCGAGGCGTACCGCTTCCTGCGCCGGCTCGAGAACCGCGTGCAGATGTTCGCCGACCAGCAGACCCACGACCTGCCCGACGATCCGCTGCAGCGCCGGCGCATCGCGCGTGCTCTCGGCTTCGCCGACTGGGATGCGCTCGTCGCACGCCTCGAGCAGCACCGCGAGGCGGTCAGCGCCGAGTTCGACACGCAGATGGCGCCGGTGCAGCGGCGCGCCGCCGCGCCGAAGCAGGCGTCATGGGCCGAGGCATGGCGACGCTTCGCCGACTCGGGTGTGGAAGCCGACGTGCTCGTCGACGCGGGATTCGTGCCGGTCGAGCCGGTCGTCGCGGCGCTCGAAGGCCTGCTGGGCAGCCCGATCCTGCGCGCCGCATCGGCGCGCTCGCGCGAACGTCTCGATCGCGTGCTGCCGGCGCTGCTCGCCGCGGCGGCCGGCAGCACGGCGCCGTCGGCCTGCCTCGTGCGCATGATCGGCCTCGTGCAGGCGGTCGCGCGTCGTTCGGCCTACCTCGCCCTGCTCGACGAACAGCCCGTCGCGTTGCGCCGCCTGACCGCCGTGTTCGCCACGAGCGCGTTGCTCGCCGAGCGCATCATCGCGCACCCGTTGCTGCTCGACGAACTGCTCGACGACCGCAATGCCGACGCGCCACCCGACCGCACGTCGGTCGAAGCCGAGATCACGCGTCGCCTCGAGGTACTCGTCGACCACGATCCCGAGCGCGAGATCGACCTGATCCACGAGATCCGCCACGCCGCGCAGTTCCGCGTCGGCCTCGCCTTCCTCGGCCGTGCGATCGATGCGGTCACCTGCGCACGTGCGCTGGCCGGCGTCGCCGAAGGTGTGCTCGCCGGCGTGCTGCGCCTCGCCGAACGTGACCTCGCGGTCGCGCACGGACGCATTCCGGGCCTCGCCGGCGATACCGCGGGCATGGGTGTGGTCGGCTACGGCAGCCTCGGCGGCGTCGAACTCGGCTTCGGCTCCGACCTCGACCTCGTCTTCCTCTACGACGGCGCCCACACGCAGCACGAGTCCGATGGCCCCAAGCCGCTCGACGGTGCGCGCTACTACGCGCGCCTCGCGCAGCGCTTCGTGCACCTGCTGACGATGCTCACTCGCTCGGGACGCCTCTACGACGTCGACATCCGCCTGCGGCCCGACGGCGGCAAGGGGCTCCTCGTGACGAGTCTCGAGGCCTACGTGCGCTACCAGAACGAGCGCGCGTGGACCTGGGAGCATCAGGCGCTCGTGCGCGCGCGCGCGGTGGCCGGCGACGTCGCGCTCGGTCGCCGCTATGCCGAGGCGCGTGCGCTGGCGCTCGCGCGCGAGGTCGACGCGGCGATGTTGCGCAAGCAGGTGTCCGACATGCGCGTGCGCTGGCGCCAGGAGCGCGACCGCTCCGACGCGCGCCAGCTCGACCTCAAGCAGGGCCCGGGTGCGCTCGTCGACATCGAGTTCCTGCTGCAGGCGCTCGTGCTCGAGCATGGCGCGCGTTGTCCGCGTCTGCTCGCGACGACCAACAGCGCGCAGCTGATCGAGATCGCCCACGTCGCCGGCCTGCTCGACGACGTCCAGGCCGCCACGCTGCGCGACGCGCACGCGACCCTGCTCGAATGTTCGCTTGCGACCAAGCTCGATGCGCGCCCGCGCGTCGTGCCGCGCAGCGAGGCGCTCGATGCGACCGTCGCGGGCGTGCAGCGCGTCGCAGCCGAGCTCGGCCTCGCGTTCGGTTGAACCGGGTCAGGCGCGCGCGGCGCGCCATGCGTTCCAGCGTCGCGTGACCTCGGCCGCGACGCTGGCGGTCTCGACCAGCGCGGGGGCCGGCGTGAAGTCCTGCGAGGTGGCGAGGTCGGCGAGATGGCCTTCGGCGACGAGCGCGTCATGGAAGCGCGCGAGCTTGCCGCGCGCGACCTGCGTGCGCAGCGTGTAGACGGGTTGCCCGGTCGCGCAGGCTTCCGACAGCATGTTGACCGAGTCGGGCGTCACGACGAGGCGATCCGCCCACGCGAGCAGGCCCGGGTAGGGGTTCTCGCCGTCGTCCGGGCCCGACCAGAACGTGCCCGGCCATGCCGCGAAGCGTTCGCGCAGGCGCTCGGCGAGTGCGGGCGGCGTGCGCCGCGAGGTCGTCACGAGGAAGCTTCCGGGGCGGTCGCGCTGCCAGGTGGCCAGCCGCGTGAACAGCGCGTCCTGCCACGCCGCATCGAGCGGTTGCACGCGGTGCGGTCCGCCGACCAGCACGGCCGTGCGCGGCGAGGGCAGGGCAGCGAATGACGCGAAGCGTACGCGCGCCGCCTCGAGCGAGGCCGCATCGACGCCGTGCAGCGCGCCGAGCGTGCTCACGACGTTGTCGCCGTGAACGTCGTCATGGCGTGGCGCGACGACGACATCCCAGGCACGCGTGTCGACGCGCGGATCGAGGATCTGCACCGTGAAGCAGCGCCCGTTGCTCCAGCGGCGCAGTGCGCGCGTGAAAAGCGCGGCGGCACGCCCGCAGCCGATCGCGAGGTCGGGCCAGGGCGGCGTGAACGTGCCGCCGTCGCGGTCACGCATCGCGAAGCGGGCACCCGCGACGAGGCGCGGCGCGAGCCACGACCACGGCGGCGCGACGTCGAGACGCACGATGCGCGGCACGAGACCCAGCGCCGTCGCGAGCGCGAGGGCCTGGCGTTCGTTGCCGGCGGCGCCGTCGCTGGCGATCCAGCAGGAACTCGGCGGGCCGTCGCGGGTCGGCATCGGGGGCGGGGTGGTCGACATGCGTCTCGGCGATGTGCGTACAGGCGGGTTCGGCGACAATTGTCTCTCGCACGGCACCAATCCGTTGTGCCGCACGCCGTTGATCGTCCGTCACGCGTCCCTAGACTGTCCATTGTCGGTTGGGGTGCGTTCCACCCTGCCGCAGGAGATGCCATGACCACCCCGCTCGCCGACGCCGCCCTCGACACGCTCTTCCGCACTGCGCGCACCTACCGCGGTTCCGCCGAGGCCTGGCGCGACGAGCCGGTCGACGATGCCCTGCTGCGCGCGGCATACGACCTCGCCAGGCTCGCGCCGACCAGCGCGAACTGCCAGCCGATGCGCGTCGTGTTCGTGCGCTCGGCCGAGGCCAAGGCGACGCTGCGCAAGGCGTTGTCCGAGGACAACGTGCCGCAGACGATGGCCGCGCCCGTGACCGCGATCGTCGGTGCCGACCACGCGTTCCACGAGCATCTGCCGCGCCTCTACAAGGAGGCCGACGCGGTGCCGTGGTTCGCGGGCCGTCCTGAGGTGATTGCCGCGACCGCGTTCCGCAACTCGAGCCTGCAGGGTGCGTACCTGATCCTCGCGCTGCGTGCGCTGGGCCTGGACTGCGGCCCGATGTCGGGCTTCGACAACGCGCGTGTCGATGCCGATTTCTTCGCCGGCACGCAGGTTCGCTCCAACTTCATCATCAACATCGGATACGGCAATCCGGCCGTTCTGTCACCGCGCGACGACCGCTTCGGTTTCGACGAAGCGTGCCGCATCGCCTGAGCCCCCGCCCCAAGGAGATCCCCATGTTGCGTCGTACCGTCCTCGCCAGCGCGCTCGCGTTCGCCTCCGCCGCGGCCGTCGCCGCGCCCGTCACCTACACGATCGACCCGGGCCACACGCAGACGGTGTTCTCGTGGAGCCACTTCGGCCTCTCCAACCCGACCGCGAACTTCGACAAGATCGAGGGCACGCTCACGTACGACGCCGCCGACCCGACCAAGTCGTCGGTCGACGTGACGATCGCCGTCGACAGCATCAACAGCCACGTCAAGAAGTTCGACGAGCACCTCAAGTCGGACGATTTCTTCGATGCGGCCAAGTTCCCGACCATCACGTTCAAGAGCACGAAGGTCGAGAAGGGCAGCGCCGCCGACACGTTCAAGGTGACCGGTGACGTGACCCTCAAGGGCATCAAGAAGAGCGTCACGATCGACGCCAAGCTCAACAGCGCCGGCGAGCATCCGATGAAGAAGGTCCCGGCGATCGGCTTCGACGGCACGCTGCACCTCAAGCGCAGCGACTTCGGCGTCGACAAGTATGTGCCGAACGTCAGCGACGAGGTGCTCGTGCGCATCACGACCGAAGCGACGGTGCCGAAGAAGACCCCGTGATCCCCGCGCCACGGCCGCGCTTTCGCGCGGTCGTGGCGTTCCCTCCGCGTCATCCCCTCGTCCCGCCATGATCGCCGTCCGCCCTGCCGCCTCGCGCGGAGAGAGCCGCGACGCGTGCGCGCGCATGCGCCACACGTTCTCGTTCCGCGACTATTTCGAACCCGCGCATATGGGCTTCGGCGCGCTGCGCGTGCTCAACGACATCGTCGTCGAGCCCGGCGCGACACTCGGTGCCGAGCGGCTCGCCAACATGGAGCGCCTGACCTGGGTCGTCGCCGGGATCCTGCGCCTGCGTGCCGGCGACCACGAACGCGTGCTGCACGCGGGCGACGTGCACGTGCTCGGTGCCGGGCGGGGCATCGACATCATGGAAGCCAACGCCTCGATGTCGGATCCCGTGCACGTCGTGCAGGCTTGGCTGCAGCCCGAGCGCGTGAACGCGCAGGTTTCCCCGGGTGGCGTGCTCGCGACACGTGCGCAGGGCACGACGCTCGTGGCGTCGGCCGACGCGCGTGAAGGATCGCTCGCGGTTCGCGGGGACGCCGCGATATACCTGCTGCGCCCGTCCGCAGGTGTGCCGTGCACGCGGACGATCGGCGCCGGTCGGCGCGCATGGCTTCAGGTCGTCGGGGGAGCGGTGCGGGCCAACGGCGTGCGCCTGGAGGCCGGGGACGGGGTGGCGGTGCTGCAGGAGCGCCGCATCGAGATCACGGGATGCGCGGGTGCGCAGGTCCTGATGGTCGATCTCGCGGACCGGTGAAGCGGAAGAGCGGGTGGATCGCGAACGGGTGGATCAACCGCGCTTGACGCCCTTGTTCTTGAGCGATTCGAGCCCGGCGAGGTCGATCGAGGTCAGTGCGGCCTTGAGGCGTCCCGCATCGAGTGCATCGCCGTAACCCGTGAGCTTCACCGCGAAGCGGTCGCCCAGCACGATGCCGAATTCGCCGTGGTGACCGGCGTTGTCCCACTTCTCGTGGACGAGGCGACCCGCAGCCTTGTAGGTCTTCTCGTAGCCCGTGTCGGTCTCGCTCTCCGACTCGATGTTGGCGAACCCGGCCAGCGCCATGATGCCCTTGGCCGTGCCCATGTCGGTGATCTCGAGCTCGAGGCGGCTTCCGTTGCCGTCCTCGTAGCTCGCGCGACCGGTGCTGACCTGCACGCCCATCGCGCCGGTACGCTCGGCGGAAACCGCCGAGCGCTTGAAGCCGTCGAGCCTTTCCGGAAGGAAAGGCTTGATCGCGTCGGGTGACAGCGCCTCCACGCTGTCACCGCCACCGAGCATCGCGCCGAGCATCTGGCCCGCCGCGGCGGCTTGCGCATCGGCATCGCCGGTGCGCTGTGCCGCCTCGAGCTTGCGGGCCTGCGCTTCCATGCGCTGGTTGAAGGCCTCGACCTTGGCCAGCGGACTGTCCTGCTCGATCGTGATCGTGCTGCCGGTCTGCTGGATCATCGCCGCACCGCCCATGCCTGCCGCCGTGATGCCGGCGAGGACGAGGCCGATGATGAGCGAGAGGATGAAGCCGATGACGGCGACGACGACCGTGTAGAGCACCGACTTCTCGGGCGCGGCGCGCATCGTGTGCGGCAGGCCGAGGTACATGAGGTAGAAGCCGTAGAACGTGCCGGCGAGCACGATCAGCCAGCCGATGAACGGCACGATCACCGCGATGCTGGCGACCCAGCCGGCCGTGTAGGCGTAGGCCGAGGTCTTGAGCGCCTGGATCGGATCCTTCTGGCCGCCGAAGTTCGGTGCGAGCGCGTTGATGATGATGCCGACGAGGTAGACCACGCCGAGGGTCAGCACGTAGCCGAGGATCGCGCCGATGATGCCGCTCACGATCGGGGTGCGCACCGTCACGCCGAACACGGTCGTGCCGATCAGGCTGCCCTTGAGGAAATTGAATACGGCCGGGATCGCCGCGAGGATCAGGATGTAGTTCGTGTAGAGCCTGGCGACCGTCTCCGGTTCGGCCGCGATGACCGGCCATTCGGTCTTGGGCTTGAGCAGGATGTTCTGTACGCGCGCGAGAAGCTTGGCGAAATCCATGGTCCGGGGTTCCCCTCTCAGGTGGTGTGGGCGCAACGGCCATCGATTCTAGGCCGTTCCGGTGGCAATGGAGTGTCGCCCGGATCGCGGCCCGCCGGCGACCCGGTCGACGCCTGCAGTGTGATCCCCTTGGCACATTCCATGCTGCTAGACTTGCAGGCCGTACCCCTTCCGGAACCCAGCGCATGTCGCTTCGCAACCCGGCCGCGGAAGCCCGCGTGCCCGCCAATGCGGAAAACCGCTACCGGGTCACGCCCGCGGACTTGCCGCTGAGCTGCCCGATGCCCGCGATGTCGCTGTGGAATTCGCACCCGAAGGTGTATCTGCCGATCGAACAGCAAGGCGGCCACGCCAAGTGCCCGTACTGCGGCGCCGAGTACGTGCTGGAAGCCTGAAGCCGTCTCCAGGGGCCGGCGCCGCGGGCGCCGCCATCGTCAGGATCGTTCGCGCAGGGTACGAATTTGACGCAGCGCCGACTCACCGTCGTCCAGATCCTCCCCGCCCTGCGCGCGGGCGGCGCCGAGCGCTCGACGCTCGAGGTCGGCGAGGCGCTCGTGGCCGCGGGCCACCGTTCGGTGGTGATCTCGGGCGGTGGTGCACTCGTTGCGCCGCTCGTGGCGGCTGGCAGTGAACACATCGAGCTTCCCGTCGGGCGCAAGTCGCTGTGGAGCCTCGCCCTCGTGCCGCGCCTGCGCGCATGCTTCACCGAACTGGGTGCCGATGTCGTGCACGTGCGCTCGCGCCTGCCGGCCTGGCTCGCGTGGCGCGCGCTGCGCGGGATGCCGGCACCCCGGCCGCATTTCATCACCACGGCCCACGGCCTCAATTCGCCGGGCTGGTACAGCAGCATCATGGCGCGCGGCGAGCGCGTCATCTGCGTGTCCAACATGGTCCGCGACCACATCCTGCGGCACTACCCCGATACCGATCCCGCGCGCCTCGTACTGATCCCGCGCGGCGTCGACGTGCGGGAGTTCCCGTTCGGGCATCAGCCCGACGACGACTGGCGCACGCGTTTCTTCGCCGACTTCCCGCAGCTCGCAGGGGCTCCGCTGATGACGCTGCCCGGGCGTGGCACGCGGCTCAAGGGCCACGCCGACGCGATCGAACTGCTCGCCGACCTCGGCGCGCGCGGCGTCGACGTGCGCCTGCTGCTGCTCGGCGTGATCGAGCCGGGGCGCGAGGCCTACGTGGCCGAACTCGAGGCGCTGGCGCGTTCGCGCGGCGTGGCCGATCGCCTCGCCATGAGCGCACCGCGGGCCGACGTCGCCGACGTGCTCGCGGTGTCGACACTGGTGTTGCAGCTCAGCAATCCGCCCGAATCGTTCGGCCGCACCGTCATCGAAGCCCTGTCGCTGTGCCGCCCCGTGCTTGGCTACGCGCACGGCGGCGTCGACGAGCTGCTGACCGACCTCTACCCGGCGGGCCGCGTGCCGCCCGGCGATCGTGCGCGGCTGACCGAGCGCGCGGCGGAACTGCTGCGTGCCGCGCCCGCGATCGCGCCGCTGACGCGTTATCGCCTCGCCGACATGAAGGCCAACACGCTCGCGCTGTACGAGCAGGTCGCCGGCGCGTGAGTGCATCCGCGGTCGAGGCGGCCGCGTCGACGCGCGCCGAACGAGCGGCGCTCGTCGTCGTGCTTGCCGTGCTCGTGCTTTTGCCGGTGGGGCGCACGTCCGAGCTGCCGATCCTCGTCGGTGCGATCGCCGGCCTCGTCCTGCTCGCGCGCGGCGTGCTCGCGGCGTCGATGCGCGATGGCGCGGCGCGCCTCGCGACACTGCTGTTCGCGTGCTACTGGTTGCCGGTGGTCGCATCGGGCATCGCTGCGGTCGACCCCGGCAAGACCTGGAGCACGGCCGCGTCGACACTGCGCTTCCTGCCGTTCGCGTGGTTCGTCGCGTGGACGATGCGCAAGCCGTCGACCTCGCCGCCGATGCTGCTCGCGACGGCGGCCGTGGTCGGCCTCTGGCTCGTCGATGCATGGGTCCAGTGGATCTTCGGCTACAGCCTCGGAGGTGCGCCCGAGGTCGAGCGGCTGTCGGGCATCTTCGGCGCCGACAACCTCAAGCTCGGTCCCGTGCTCGCCGTGCTGTCGCCGTTCGTGTTCGTCGTCGCGCGCAGCCTCGGCGGGCGACTCGGCCTGCTCGGCGCGTTCGCCGCGATGCTCGTGCCCGTGCTGTTGTCGGGTTCGCGCGCGGCATGGTTGTGCTTCGCGCTCGTCGTCGTCGTGTTCGCGTGGCGCGAGACGCGCAGTCTCAAGCGCTTCCTGCCGTTCGTCGCCGGTGCGCTCGTCGCGGCGGTCTTCGCCGTGGTCGGGGCGTGGCATGCGGACACGGGCTTCGAGGCGCGCATCGACAAGAGCCTGCAGGCCTTGCAGGGTACCGAGCAGTCGCTGGACGAAGCGTCCGCGGGACGCATCAGCATCTGGCGCACCTCGGCGACGATGATCGCGCAGAATCCGTTGACCGGCGTCGGTGCACGCGGCTACCGCCACGCCTACCTCGAGTACGCGCGCGAGGGCGACCGTTTCGCCTGGGAGGGCGCCGAAGTCGGTGCCTACCATGCGCACCAGATCGTGCTCGAAGTGCTCAGCGAGACCGGCCTCGTCGGCCTCGCGTTCTGGATCGCCGGCGTCGTGATCGCCGTGCGCGCATGGAGGCGCGCCGATCGCGCCGCGCGCGGTCGCGCGTTCGCTCCGGGCCTCGCCCTCGTCGCGATGACGTTCCCGCTCAACACCCACCTCGCGTTCTACTCCGCATGGTGGGGCCTGCTGTTCTGGTGGCTGCTCGCGCTCTTCGTCGCGGCGCTCGGCGACCGCGACGTGCGCGACACCTAGTCCTTGCGCCGCGCCGAGCGCAGCAGCGACAACGAAAGTCCGGCCACGAGCGCCGCGCCCGCCACCAGCACGATCCACAGCGCGAGCTTGCGCGCACTGCCGTCGTCGACCGGGGCGGCTTCGAGTGCGCGCTTGCCGGCGGCTTCGACGACGGCACCGGCTGCCGCGAGGGGCGGTTGCCAGTCCGCACCGGAACGGGCGCGCAGCGTCGCGAGCACGGCCTCGAGCGCGGCATCGTTGCGCTTTTCGCGGACGCTGCCGACGGCAAGCCGGTAAGGCGCAGGGCCTTCGGCGAGGAACACCAGGTAGGCAGGGCGATAGCCGACCTCGAGTGTCGGAGCTGCCGCGACCGCCGAAGTCGCTTCGAGTCTCAGGCGTGCGGTACGTGGCAGGGGCCCTACCGGGATCTCGCCGCTGTCGACCGCGACATCGTCGATGCGCAGGCGATAGGCGACGAAGCGCTTGCGTGGTTGCCATGGGGCATCGATGCCGGTGCGCGTGGCCTGAGTCGACAAGGTGAAATCCGCGAAAGCGTTGTCCTGGGCGAAACCCACGCGCATGGCTTCGATCGGCACGCCGCCCACCAGCGTGTAGTCGACATGGCGCGAGGCTGCGGCAAGCGCGGCGGGCTGCGCGGGAATCCAGTGCAGGACAGGGGGCACTGCGCCGCGAGGCGGCAGGCTGACCTCGACGCTGAGCGACTCGAGGACGGGGCCCGCGTCGAGGCGGCGCAGCCGCAGGTAGGTCGCCTGCACGCGCTCGAACGGAATCGTGCGGTGTTCGATCCGTACGTCCCCCTCGCGGAGCACGACGATGGTGGCATCGTTGCGCATGCTCCGCCACTGCTGCAGGTCGTCGCTGGCCTCGACCGCGAAGCGCGCGACGACACCGTCGGTCGGCGCGTGCCAGGCGAGTACGAGGCCGTTGACCCCGTGCTTGAATGCTGCGAGATCGACGAGCCATTCGCGCGACCCGGACGGTGGGGCAGGGGCTTCGACGGGAGGCGGCGCCGGCTCCGTGCGAGGCGTCGACCATCCGCGCTTCGGGACCGTCGCCGTTGACCAGACGACGTCGCGAGCCTCGAAACTGCGCAGCCTGCCTTCGGCGTCGCGCTCGACGACGACGGCGAGGTCACGCGCAGGCTTCCCGGCAGGCGCGGGCGGCAACGCAAGCAGTGGCGCCCCCGCGAACGTCGAATGGCTCGGCCACCGCGGCGAGGGAGACCATGCCATCGCCGGTACGGCATGGCCGTCAGCATTGAAGACGAAGACGTCGCGCAGCTGCTCGTCGATCGACCATGCGTGCACCGCGTCGCCAAGTTCGACCTGCCACGCCGCGGAGCGCGCGGCGTCCGCGTCGAGGGGCAGGGTCACGGCGAAGTCGTCGACGCCCGTCGCGTGCAAGGCGGTGGCCGTGAGGGACAGCGCCAGCGTGGCGATCGTCTTCATGGCGACGGCTCCACTGCGGGTTCGACGTCGTGTTCGCGCGGCGGTGCCGGTGCGAGGTAGCCGATCAGCGTGCAGAGCAGGCCGTAGGCGATGAACGAGGCGATGCCGAACAGGTTGCCGAGGTGCTGGCGATCGATCAGCAGCAGCTTGAGCAGCACGATGCCCATCAGGACGGCCGCCGCGATCCATAGCGGGCGGCTGCCGCGGCGCGAGCCGATCACCCAGCCCGCGACACCGAGCACGCTCCAGACCACCGACAGGCTCATCTGCGACACGCTCGCGGTGAGCAGGCCGTCGGTCCAGCCGATGCCGGCGAGATGGTGCACGCCGCGCAGCGTGGCCGAGGTGACGAGCACGAAGCCGGCCACGCCGAGCAGCATCGCGCGGTGCTCGCGGAACGTCGCCGGCGCATCGTCGTCGTGGATCCACAGGACGAGTGCAGTGAGCGCGACGAGTTGGGCTAGCTCGAGCGGATTGAGCAGCGGGATGAAGGCGAGTGGCGTGCTCGCACCGGCGTTGAACACGCTGCCCGCGAGCAGCAGCGCGAGCGCGCCGGCCTGGGTCGCGAGGATCGCCGCGCGGTACTCGTGCAGGCGCGCGACGAGCGGTATGCCGACGAGTCGCGGCGCACGCAGCACGAGCAGGAACGCCGCGATCAGCGGCAGCCATGCGGCCGCCGTGACCCAGCCCGAGCCGAGCGTGGCGTCGCGTGCGAAGCGCGCGAGCGCGAGTGCCGCGATCGCGGTCCATGTCCACAGCCACACGAGGTGCGCGAACGCGACCGGTTCGCGGACCTGGGTCCGCACGCAGGCGAGCGAGCGGGCGCCGAGCACGGCGTAGGCGGCCAGCGCGGCGAGGTTCCAGCCCGCGAACGGCTGCACGTCGACGCCGATCGCGATGCCGAGCACGAGAGCGAAGCCGTGCAGCACCGCGATCGTCCACGGCAGCGCGACGTCGGGCAGCCGGCGCGTCGCTTCGCCGAGCGTCCACGCCGTGAATGCGACGAGGGCGAGCATCGCCGCCATCTGCCATTCGCGCGGCACGAAGCGTTCGATGTCGCCGGCGACCGCCGCCATCCACCACGCAAGACCCCACAGGTAAAGCACGAGGGCCCAGCCGATCGGCTTCTGCGCGCGCTTGAACAGCCATGCGCTGGCGAGCGCGGCGGCGGCGATCAGCAACGCGCCCGCGAAGGTGCCGTTGAGGAACACGAGCGTGTCGTCGCGTGCGCCGGTCGAACCGATCACGAAGGCCGCTGCTGCGAGCAGCTGCAGGCCGATGCCGATCCACTGCGGCAGGCGGCGTTGCTGGCGCAGGCCGAGCCACACGAGTGCCGCGCCTTCGAGCGCGAACACGCTCGCGGTCGCGCGCGCCGACAGCGCGAGCGGTACCGCCAGCGTCCCGAAGCCGAGTGCGAGGATCGCGAACGATTCGCCGAGCACGCGCGCGCGCGCGATCACGACGCGCGCGAGCGCGACGTAGAACACGCCGAGGCCGAGCGCGCAGGCCGCGAGCGGCATGCGCTCGCCGTCCAGCAGGGCCGCCTGCAGCGCGAAGGCGAACAGCGGATTGCCGAACACGAGCGTGCCGTCGATCGCGTCGCGAGCGGACGCGCTGCGACGCCAGGCGTAGAGGATCGGGATCGCGACGTAGAGCACGAAGAACAGCACGAGGAACGGCTGCGTCGTCGGCGCGAGCTCGGGGCTGTAGCGCAGCACGCCCCAGGCGGTCCCGATCGCGTAGGTGAAGAAGAAGCCGAGCAGGTTGAGTGCGCGCCAAGGCCGCACCCAGGCGATCGCGAAGATGCCGACGTTGAGCAGCGCGTAGTACGAGAACAGCGCGACGTGGTTGCCGCTGCCGGTCGAGATCAGGATCGGCGCGGCGAAGCCGGCGAGGATGCCGAGCACGGCCAGCGCGACGGCGTCCTGCAGCACGGCGAGCATGCCGATGCCGGCGACGAGGATCACGAGCAGCGCGAACGCCGCGAACGGTGGCAGCAGGCCGTACAGGCGGAACGCCGCGAACACGACGAGCATGAGCAGGCCGATCGCGCCGCCCTGCAGGCTCAGCGCGAACGCGCGCCGCTTCTCGCGCTGGCTCCAGCCGAACGCGAGCGCGGCGATCGAGGCGAGCGCGACGCCGGCGAGCCGGAACTCGATCGGCATCGTGAACCAGCCTTCGTCGGCGGCGTACTTGAGCAGCGCAGCGACGCCCGCGAACAGCACGAGCATGCCGACCTTGACCGGTACGTTGCCTTCCGTGAACCAGCGTTTGATCGCATCGATCGCGCGCTCGACGAGATCGGGTTGGGGCGGTTCGGAGGGAGGGAGCGGCGGCAACGGGCGTGCAGGCAACGGCGCGACGCGTGGCGGAACCGGAGGCGGCGCAGGTGCGAGCGTGGGGTCCGGCACCGGAGGAGGGGGTGGTATCGCCACGGGCGCGCCGGTGTCCGCGAACACGGGCGGAGGCGCCGGTGCGGCGACCGGGTCGTCGACGACGGTACCGGTTGTCAGGCCTGCGCCGGATACGCGCGCACCTTCGCGCACGACGACGAGCCGCTGCAGGCTCTCGACGCGCGATTCCGCGGTGTCGAGACGCTGGCCGAGGTCACGCTGGCGCGCGAGCAACCAGCCGAACAGCGCACCGCAGGCGACGGCGATCCAGCCGTCGCTGCCGAACGTTCCCGCGAACATGCCGCCGGCGATCATGCCGACGACGATCCACACGAAGGTCATCTTTCCCCTCCTTGCCGATGATCAGGTGACCGGCGCCTCGCCCGCCGGCCGCGTCTTGAAGCGCTGGTGGATCCAAAGGTACTGCGCAGGTGCCTCGCGGACCATGCGCTCGATCGCGGCATTGACGCGCGCCGTGTCGACGGCCACGTCGTCGCCGGGGAAATCCTCGAGCGGCGCCTCGAGGCGCAGCGCGTAACCGCCGCCGGGCAGGCGCCGGTGGAAGAACGGCACGACGGCCGCGCCGGACAGGCGGGCGAGGTGGTGCGTGGCCGTGATCGTCGACGCGGCGACGCCGAAGAACGGCACGAACACCGCGTCCTTGCCGCGCATGTCCTGGTCGGGTGCGTACCAGACGCGCCCGCCGTCGCGCATCCAGCGCACGCAGGCGCGCAACTCGTCCTTGCGGAACATCGTCGCCGCATAGCGCGCGCGGGCACGACGGATCACCCATTCGAACGCGGCGTCGCCGTGCACGCGGTACATGCCCGCGAGCGCGACGCCGGCGTGTTCGACGAGCAGCCGGCCGGCGAGCTCGAGGTGCGAGAAATGCGCGCCGGTCAGCAGCACGCCACGTCCGTCCGCGTGGGCCGCCTCGAGATGCTCGAGGCCTTCGATCGTGACCGGCACGCGCAGGATCGCGCGCCGCGAACCCATCCACGCGAGTGCGAACTCCACGAGCATGCGCCCGCTGTCGCGCAGGTTGGCGTCGAGCAGCTCGGCACGTTCGGCATCGGACAGGTCAGGGAAGCACAGCGCGAGGTTGCGCGCCGCGATGCGCTTGCGCGATCGCATCGCGCGCGCCGCGACCGCTCCGAACATGCCGCCGATGCGCATCAGCGCCCGGTACGGAACGCGCGCGAGCAGCCAGATCAGCCCTGCACCGAACCACGCCGGCCAGTGGCGCGGTGCGAGAAAGGCGGCACGGAACGGAGGCAGGTCGCGGGTCATCGCCACGATTATGGCGGCGTGGGGCCGATCTGCCTACGCGCGGGCGGGTCGTATACTGCTGCGTCCTGCCCGGCCCGCGCGTTGCGATGCTGCGATTCCTCTACACGTTGACCATGTACCTGCTGACGCCGGTGATCCTGTACCGGCTCGCGGCGCGAGGACTGCGCCAGCGCGGCTATTTCTCGCGCTGGCGCGAGCGCTTCGCGTTCTTCCCCGATCCCGGCATCCGTCGCAGCATCTGGGTGCACGCGGTGTCGATGGGCGAGGTCAACGCAGCCGCGCCGCTGATCGAGGCGCTCATGCGCGAGTACCCGTACGCGCCGTTCGTCGTCACGACGATGACGCCGACCGGGTCGGAGCGCGTGCGCAAGCTGTTCGGCGATCGCGTGTTCCACGTCTACCTGCCGTACGACCTGCCGGCCTCGGTGCGCCGCTTCTTCGACCGCGTCGATCCGCGCTTCGCGGTGATCCTCGAGACCGAGATCTGGCCGAACCTGTTCATCACGTGCCGCGAGCGTGGCATCCCGATCCTCGTCGCCAACGCGCGCCTTTCCGAGCGCAGCCTGCGCGGTTACGGGCCCGTGCGCGCGCTCGCACGGCGTGCGATCCGCTGCGCGAACTACGTCGCGGCGCAGTCGCCGATCGATGCCGAGCGCCTGCGCGCGCTCGGTGCCGCGGTGTCCCGCCTGTCGGTGGTGGGCAACCTCAAGTTCGACATCGAGCTGCCCGAAGGCCTGCCCGTCATCGGTGCGCGCCTGCGCGACAGTTGGGGTGGCAAGCGGCCCGTGTGGATCGCCGCGAGCACGCACGAGGGCGAGGAACTGCCCGTGCTCAAGGCGCACACGACGATCCTGCAGCGCTTTCCCGATGCGCTGCTCGTCATCGTTCCGCGTCATCCCGAGCGCTTCAAGCCGGTCGCGTCGGCCTGCCGTTCGCTCGGCTTCACGACGCGAACGCGCAGCGAGGACGGCAACGCCGACGAGCACTGCCAGTGCTTCGTGGTCGACACGATGGGCGAGCTGCTCGACTTCTACGCCGCGTCGGATCTCGCCTTCGTCGGCGGCAGCCTCGAGCCGATCGGCGGGCACAACCTGCTCGAGCCGGCCGCGCTCGGCATGCCGGTCGTGGTCGGTCCGCACATGTTCAATGCCGAGGAGGTGACCGAGGGCCTCGTCGAGGCCGGTGCCGCCGTGCGCGTGGAAGACGCGGACGGCCTCGCTGCGGTCGTCGTGAAACTGCTCGCCAACGATGCCGAGCGCATCGCGATGGGCGAGGCCGCGCGCAGCGTGGTCATGCGCGAGCGCGGCGCGGTGCAGCGCACGCTGCAGATCGTCGGGACGATGCTCGACGGTGCTCCCGCGCGCCCGTGAAGGAGCGCGGGAGCGGGAGGGATCACTCCAGCAGCGCGTTGACGGCTTCGAGGTCGCTGACCTGGATCACGCCGGCCGACTGCTTGAGCAGCAGGCCGCTCAGCACGAAGTTGTGACGCGCCTGCGAGTTGCTGCTCTGTGCCTGCAGCAGCTGCTGCTGGCTGATCAGCACGTCGACGATCGTGCGCGTGCCGACTTCGTAACCGGCCTGCGTCGCATCGAGCGAGCTCTGTGCCGACACGACGGCCTGGCCGGTCGCCTCGACCTGGCTCGCACCCGCGATCACCGCGCGGTAGTTGTTGCGCGTGCTGCGCTCGACGAGGCGACGCTGCAGTTCGAGCTGGTCCTGCGCGAAGTCGCGCTGGTGGATCGACTGGCGCACGCGCGACTGGGTCGCGCCGCCCGAGAAGATCGGCACCGTCAGCGAAACACCGATCGTGGTGCCCCAGCTCTCCCCGTTGGTGTGGAACTCGCCGGGAACGCGCGACGACGTCGAGTCGCCCCAGGTCGGCGTCTTCGAGTACAGCACCTGGCCGTTGAGGGTCGGCAGGTGGCCGGCGCGCGCCGTGTTGACGTTCGCGTTGGCGGCGTCGAGCTGGTAGGCGTAGGACTGCAGCGCCGGATTCTCGCGCGTCGCCACGCCGACCCACTCCTCGGGGTTCTCGGGCGTCGGCTTGTCGAGCGGGAGCTTCTGGCGCAGCTTCTTGAGATCTCCCGGCTCCTTGCCGGTGAGCTGGCGCAGTGCCTCGCGGTTGTCGTCGAGCGTGTTCTGCGCGCTGATCACGTTGGCCACGGCGGTGTCGTGCTGGGCCTTGGCGTCGTTGACGTCCGTGATCGCCGACAGGCCGACCTCGAAGCGCTGCTGGGCCTGCTCCATCTGGCGGTTCAGCGCGCTCTCGTTGGCCTGCGCGAACTTGAGCGCGTCCTGCGCGGTGAGCACGGCGAAATAGGCCGTCGACACGCGGATGAAGAGGTCCTGCTGGGCGGCCTCGTAGGTCGAATCACCGGCCTGCGCGCTCGCGCGCGCGGACTTGAGCGTGGTCCAGCGGCTGATGTCGAGGATGCTCTGCTGCAGGTTGCCGCTCAGTGTGCGCTTGTAGTCCGTGCTCGAACTGCTCACGTTGACGAGGCTCTGGCTGCCGTCCGCATTGTTGACGAACTGCGCGCCGCTGCTGTTGCCGCGCGTGCGGTCGTAGGAGAGGCTCGCGCCGATCTGCGGCAGCAGCGCTGCACGTGCCTGGTCGACGTTCTCGTCGGTCGCGTACTTGGTCGACTCGGCACCGGCGAGCTGCGGGTCCGACGCGCGGGCTTCGTGGTAGATCTGCACGAGGTCGTCGGCGTGCGCGAGCGGGGCGCCGCCCGCGATGGCCAGGGCCAGCGCGAAGGGCAGGGAGCGGGTGCGGGTCATCGGGATCATCCTCGGAGAAGAAGCGGGTTCCGGGGCAGCGTCGCGTCAGAGCGAGAAGCGTCGTGGCGGCGTCGCGTTGCCCAGGTAGGGAATATCGGTTTCGAACAGGCTCTCGGACTGCCAGCGCGTGTCGTCGATGCGCGTATGGAGCATCGCCTGCATCGCCGGCGACTCCCCGCTGATCGCGAAGAGGCGCCCGCCGGGCTTGACCCAGGCGCGCACGCGGTCGGGCAATGCATACACCGCGCCAGTCAATACGACGACATCGAAACGCTCGCGGGGTTCATAGGCGAGCAGGGCTTCCGCGGTGTCGACGCGGGCATTGGTGACGCCG
This sequence comes from Dokdonella aquatica, assembly GCF_051987395.1. Classification (NCBI taxonomy): domain Bacteria; kingdom Pseudomonadati; phylum Pseudomonadota; class Gammaproteobacteria; order Lysobacterales; family Rhodanobacteraceae; genus Dokdonella; species Dokdonella aquatica. The sequence continues at coordinate 2,054,418 of NZ_CP197094.1, forward strand.
GCATGCGCGAGCCTGGCGCGCGCGGCGTCGGCGAGGTCGGCATGCTGCTCGACGCTCGTCACCTGGCCGCCGAGGCGCGCGAGGCAGGCAGTCAGGAATCCGGATCCCGTGCCGATTTCGAGCACCGACTGTCCGGATTCGAGCGCCAGCGCCTGCAGCGTGCGGCCCTCGATGACGGGCTTCATCATGTACTCGCCGTGGCCGATCGGCAGCTCGATGTCGGCGAATGCGGTGGCACGGTAGCGCTCGGGGACGAAATCCTCGCGGCGCACGGAGCCGAGCACCTCGAGCACGCGGGCGTCGAGCACTTCCCAGGTGCGCACCTGGTTCTCGACCATGTTGTTGCGGGCCAGTTCGGGATTCATCGACATCACGGTTCCAGGATCGTTGGAAAAAAGGGGCGAAAGCATAGCGCTGGAACGTGTGCCGGCCTACCAACCTTCGTCGGCGGCGGCTCGCGCACCGAAGTGCCGGAAGTCACCGGCGCGCGGTCACGCCACGGGCTGCAGGCGGCCACCGGGGCGCGAGAACGCGGCTGCCGTGCGTGCAAGCTGCGCGCGCACGGCGGCGGTCAGCAGCGCGTCGACGCCCGCGAGCGCGGCCAGTGCGTCGCGCGCACGTTCCGCGGCTGCGGTGACGAGCTGCAGCGCGAGCCAGCGTTCGAGCGGTCCGCGGTCGTCCACGGACAGCGCGGACAGTGCCTGCCGTGCCGCCTGGCGACGCCCGGACGCAGCGAAACGGTCCAGTGCGGCCGGTGCCTCGATGACCTGCGCGAACGCCTGCTGGGCCAGACGCAACGGCCAGTCCGTCGCGGTGTGTGGGGCCGGTACGGCCAGATTCAACGCTGCATCACCCATCATCCACCTCGTCGTTTCCGCCGACCCACCGGAGATGCCGGAAGGGCGCGCGGGGTTGCCTCAGGAATCACGTCAGCAAGGGCCGGGCCAACCCGACCTTGCGGTCTTCACCCCGCCGCACCTTGAACCACGCCGCGTAAAGTGCGGGCAGGAACAGCAAGGTCAATACGGTCGCGACGGTCAATCCGCCCATGATCGCGACGGCCATGGGACCGAAAAAGGCGCTGCGCGACAGCGGGATCATCGCCAGCACGGCCGCGAGCGCGGTCAGCACGATCGGGCGGAAGCGGCGCACCGTGGCGCCGACCACGGCGTCGTACGGCGCCACGCCGGCGGCGATGTCGTGGTCGACCTGGTCCACGAGGATCACCGAGTTGCGCATGATCATGCCGAACATCGCGATCGTGCCGAGCATCGCGACGAACCCGAACGGCACCCGGAACACGAGCAGGAACAGGACCACGCCGATGATGCCGAGCGGTGCCGTGAGCACCACGAGCATGACGCGCTGGAAGCTGCGCAGCTGCAGCATGAGCACGCTCAGCACGACGACCAGGAACAGCGGGATGCCGGCATTGACCGAGCCCTGCCCCTTGGCCGACTCCTCGACCGCGCCGCCGACCTGCAGCAGGTAGCCGGGTGGCAGGTCCGCGCGGACCGCGTCGAGCGCAGGCAGGATCTGTGCGGTGACCGTGGCCGGTTGCATCGTGCCGTCGGTGTCGGCGCGCACGGTCACGGTCGGCAGGCGGTTGCGGCGCCAGATGATGCCTTCCTCGAAGCCGTACTCGAGCGTCGCGATGTGGGCCAGCGGCACGCTGCGGCCCGAGGCGGTCGGCACCGACAGGTTCGCCAGCAGGCTCAGGCGCGCGCGCTCCTCGGCAGTGCCGCGCAGCACGACGCCGATGAGCTGGTCGCGCTCGCGGTAGGTCGTGATCGGCACGCCGGTCAGCGAACTCTGCATGAAACCGGAGAGATCCTGCGAGGTGACGCCGAGTGCACGTGCGCGCTCCTGGTCGACGACGAGGCGAACGGTCTTGCTCGGCTCTTCCCAGTCGAGGTTGACGTTGCGTGCGTGCACGTTGCCACGCACGACGTCGGCGACACGTCGTGCCAGCGTGCGGACCGTGGCGAGATCCTCGCCGGACACGCGGAACTGCACCGGATAGCCGACCGGCGGCCCGTTCTCGAGGCGCACGACGCGCGCGCGCAGCTCGGGGAAGTCGTTCTCGAAGAGCGCGAGCAGGTCGCCGCGCAGCTTCTCGCGCTCGGGCAGGCTGTGGGTGAGCAGCACGAACTCGGCGAAGCTCGCCTGCGGCAGCTGCTGGTCGAGCGGCAGGTAGAAGCGCGGCGAACCCGAGCCGACGTAGCTCACGTAGTTCTCGAGTTCCGCGCGCTCGGCCAGCCAGGCCTCGAGCTTGCGCACCTGCTCGGCGGTCGCATCGAGCGAGGCGCCCTCGGCGAGCTTGAGGTCGACGAGCAGCTCGGGACGCGTCGAATCGGGGAAGAACTGCTGCTGCACGAAGCGGAATCCGTACACCGAGAGGCCGAACAGCAGGATCGTGGCCGCGATGACGATGCGGCGGTGATCCACGCACCAGCCCACGAGGTCGCCGAAGCGTCGGTAGAACGGTGTCGCATAAGGATCGGCGGCATGCGCCGCATTTGCGCCACCACCGCCGAGCCAGCCCGGCAGGCGTGCCCGCAGGCTCGCGAAGCGCGCAGCCAACGAGCCCGGTGCCGGTTCACGCGCGGCATGCGGGTCGGGCAGCAGGCGATGGCCGAGGTAGGGCACGAACACGACCGCGGCGATCCACGACAGCAGCAGCGCGATCGTGACGACCTCGAAGATCGCGCGCGTGTACTCGCCGGTGCCCGACTTCGCGGTCGCGATCGGCAGGAAGCCGGCCGCCGTGACCAGCGTGCCGGTCAGCATCGGGAACGCCGTCGAGGTGTAGGCGAACGCGGCCGCGCCGGCGCGGTCCATGCCCTGTTCCATCTTGATGGCCATCATCTCGACCGCGATGATCGCGTCGTCGACGAGCAGGCCGAGCGCGAGCACGAGCGCACCGAGCGAGATCTTGTGCAGGCCGATGCCGAAGTAGTGCATCGATGCGAACGTCATCGCGAGCACGAGCGGGATCGTGATCGCCACGACGAAGCCGCTGCGCAGGCCGAGCGAGAAGAAGCTCACGAGCAGCACGATCGCGACCGCCTCGGCGAGCACCTGCACGAACTCGCGCACCGAGCGCTGCACCGCGGCGGGCTGGTCGGACACCTTGTGCAGCTCGAGACCGACCGGCAGCGAGGCGCCGATGCGCGCGGTCGCGGCCTCGAGGTCGTGGCCGAGCGCGATGATGTCACCGCCGCTGCGCATCGACACCGCGATGCCGATCACGTCGCTGCCCATGAAGCGCATGCGCGGCTGCGGCGGGTCGACGTAGCCGCGCTCGACCGTGGCGATGTCGCCGAGCCGGAACGTGCGACCGTTCGAGCCACGGATCGCGAGCTCGCGGATCGCCTCGACCGAGTCGAGCGCGCCGCTCGTGCGCACGTGGATGCGGTCGGTCGCGGTCTCGAAACTGCCGGCCGGGATCACCGCGTTCTGCGCCTCCAGCGTGCGCTGCACTTCGGCGAACGTCACGCCGAGCATCGCCAGCTTGGCGTTGGACACCTCGACGTAGACCTTGGGATCCTGCCGCCCGACGAGTTCGATGCGCGCGACGTTCGGCACGCGCAGCAGCTCCAGGCGCACGCGCTCGGCGTACTCGCGCAGGGCCTCGTCGTCGAAGCCTTCGCCGCCGAGTGCGTAGATGTTGCCGTAGGTGTCGCCGAACTCGTCGTTGAAGAACGGGCCGCGGATGTCGGCCGGCAACTGGTGGCGCATGTCGCCGATCTTCTTGCGCACCTGGTACCAGACGTCGGGCACGCGCGAGGACGGTATCGAGTCGCGCACGATGAAGAACACCTGCGACTCGCCCGGGCGCGCGTAGCTGCGCAGGTAGTCGAGCTCGGGGAGTTCCTGCAGCTTCTTCTCGATCGCCTCGTTGATCTTGTCGGCGACCTCGGTCGCGGTCGCGCCGGGCCACAACGTCTGCACGACCATGATCTTGAACGTGAACGGCGGATCCTCCGCCTGGCCGAGCCCGCGGTACGACCAAGTGCCGATCGCGCCGAGCAGCACGATCACGTAGAGCACGAGCGCCTTGTTGCGCAGCGCCCAGGCGGAGAGGTTGAAGGCGGACATGCGTCGCGACCGGCTCGTGGGAAAAGGCCTCCCCGCCGTGCCGCCGCCTGGGGGAGGGCGTTGCGGCGACGCAGCGGGGAGGGTTTGACCTCGGGATTCAGAACATCACGGGACGATTGCGTGCATCGACCGGCCGCACGACCTCGCCGTCGCGCAGGCGGTGCACGCCGGCGGTGACGATCCACGCGTCGGGCGTGACGCCGCCGACGATCGCGCCGTGTTCCCCGTAGCTCGCGACCGTGACCGGCACGAGGCCGACCTGGTGCGTCTTCGCGTCGATGCGCCACAGTGCCGGCTTGCCGTCGCGCTCGTGCAGCGCGCTCAGCGGCACCAGCCACTGGTCGGCGGCTGCGTCGCCGCCGAAATGCACGCGTGCGGTCTGGCCGAGGCGCGGCGGTGCCGCGTCGCCCTCGAAGGCGACGCGCACGCGGTAGGTGCGCGTGGTCGCGTCGGCGCCCGGTGCGACCTCGCGCACGCGGCCGCGGCGCGGCTCGCCACGATCGGCCCACAGGTCGATCATGGCGTCCTGGCCTGGCGCATAACGTGCGACCTGCTGCTCCGGCACGCTGATCTCGACCTCGTTGGCCCCGTCATGGGCGAGCTGCACGACCACGTGGCCGGCCGCCACGACCTGACCCGGTTCGGCGCCGACGGCGGTGATGACGCCGTCGGCATCGGCGCGCAGTTCGGCGTAGCCCGCCTGATTGCGCGCGACGTCGAGCGCGGCGCGCGCTTCGGTCGCACGCGCCTGCGCCGCGGCGAGGGCGTTGGCCTTGGCGTCGAGCTCGAGCTGGCTCACGAAACGCTTCTCGTGAAGTGCTGCGAACCGCTCGTGCTCGGACTCGGCGAGCTTGAGCGCGGCCAGCGCGGACGCATGTCCCGCGGCGGCGCTTGCGCGCCCGAGTTCGAGGTCGCGCGGGTCGAGTTCGGCGAGCAGGTCGCCCTTGGCGACGCGCGAGCCGACGTCGGCATGGCGCGTGCGCAGCTTGCCGGCGACACGGAAGCCGAGCCCGCTCTCGTGGCGCGCGCGTACTTCGCCGGGATAGATTGCTAGGATCTGTGCATCGGCCGGTTGCGGCTGGGCCGCCCGGGCCACGCGGGGCGGCGGAGGGGGTTCGGCGTGCGAGCTGCAGGCATGGCAGGCGACGGCCAGCAGGGCGGCCAGCGCGCGCGTGACGACCGTCGAGGCATGCATCGTTCGAAATCCCTGACGACAGATGATGAACTGCGTGGTATAGTAATTAAACAGAACCCGTCAGTCCAGTATTTTTTTAGATGAACGCAGCCATCGCCAGATCGTCCGGTCCGGGTCGTCCGAAGGACCTCGAGAAACGAGCCGCCATCCTCGAGGCCGCCAAGCGGCTGTTTCCCGAGCACGGCTTCGAAGGCACCAGCATGGACGCCATCGCGGCGTCGGCCGGTGTGTCGAAGCTGACCGTGTACAGCCACTTCAAGGACAAGGAGACGCTGTTCGCCGAGGCCGTGCGCATCAAGTGTGTCGAGCAGTTGCCGCCCGAGTTGTTCGACGTGCCCGTCGAAGGCTCGCTGCGCACGCAGCTGCACGTGATCGCGCGCGCGTTCTTCGGCCTCATCGTCAGCGAGGAGTCGATCGCGCTGCACCGCCTGCTCACGGCCGGCACGGGCAGTTCGCAGAAGCTTGCGCAGGTGTTCTGGGAAGCCGGGCCGCAGGTCGTGCAGCGCGTGTTCGGCGACCTGCTGCGCCGCGAGATCGCGGCCGGGCATCTCGAGATCCCTGATGTCGAGCGCGCCTCGTCGCAGTTCTTCTGCCTGCTCAAGGGCGAGCTGCACGCGCGCCTGCTGTGCGGTTGCTGCGGCGGGCCGTTCGGCGAGGCCGAGATCGAAGCGCACCTCGGCGCCACCGTGGACATGTTCCTGCGCGCCTACGCGACGCGCGGCTGACCGGCGTCCTTCGCCCTAGTCGGCGAGGTCGCCGAGCCAGGATTCGACGACCGCGCGATCGTGCGGGGCGATGTCGATGAACTGGAAGCCGATCCAGTACTGGCCGGGCACGTTCGCGGGCTCGCTCCACTGTTCGTGCACGCCGACCTCGAGCGCATGCGGTCGGCCGTCGGCGTCGGTGAGCTCGAACGTGAGCTGGAACAGCGCGTTGTCCATCACCGCGCGGTTGCAGACGAGCAGCATGCCGTCGGCCGACAGGTTGCCGATGCGGCCGAACGGTTCTTCGGTCATCGCGTTCGTGACGGGGATCGTCACGTAGGCGGTCTTGCGCGGCGAGCGGCGGTGTTCGTTCATCGCAGGCCCCTCACGCGGGCATCGCGTTGCCGGGATGCCCGGCGAACTGCTGCAGCGTGCCCATGATGGCCTTCCAGGCACGGTCGATCATGCTCTCGCCCTCGGCGTTGTAGAGCTTCACCTGGCCGCGTACGAGGTCGCGCGCGAGCTGGTCCATCGAGCGTTCCTCGGCGCGCGCGCCGCGCTGGTTCACGAACAGGCAGCGCCCCGTGACGGTCGAGAACCACGCGAGCTTGCGGCGCACCGTGGCGCCCTGCTGGTTGGTGACGAACTCGAACCACGTGCCGAACGGCAGCGATCGGATGCGCTGCAGCATGCGCTGCTCCTCCGCGGTCAGCGGTGCGGGTGCGACCTTCTCGGCCGGCTCGGCCGGCTCGTGCGTGGCACCGTCGACGCCGAGGCGAGGCTTGCTCTTGAGCGTGAAGGCGAGCTCGGTGTGGCTGGTCTTCTTCTCGCCGGCAGTCCCGCCCGGATCGAACAGCTTGCCGACCACGCCGTCGACCTCCTCGGCGTGCAGGCCGACCTGCACGAGGCCGTTACGCACCTCGTCGCGCAGCGCGGCGTCGACGCGAGAGGCGGCATCGCCCTCGCCGAGCTTGAGCAGCTGGTCGGCGACGGCGAGGCGACGACGATACGCCTGGCTCTCCTCGCCCTGGCGCAGCAGCGTGAGCGCAAGGACATCGGTCCACGCCTGTTCGAGCACCGCGCGCACCATCGGCGGCACCTTGCCCGACCGTGACAGCAGCCGCGTGATCGCGCCGTTGGCGCGCTCGCGGGCGAGATCGAGCTTCTCGCGGCCCTTGGCGGCATCGATGTGGCGGCGCTCGGCCATCTCGGCACGGCGCGTGAGCTGGGCGACGTGGCGACCGAGGTCGCCGACGAGGTTCTCGATCAGCGACACGTCGCCGTCGAACTCGTTCGTCACGCGGTCGACGAGCGAGGTCATCTTGTCGGCGAAGCCGCGGTCGCCGTCGTCGTCACCCATCCACAGCGTGCCGGCCTCGGCCACGCTGTTGAGCAGCACGCGCGCGGGATGCTCGCGGTTGGTGAAGAACGTCTTGTCGCCGAGCGCCGTGCGCAGCACGGGTACCTGCAGCCGCGACATCAACGACTGCGCGGCCGCGCCCTGCGTGCCGAGGCTCTGCGCGATGTAGTCGAACAGCATGCCGACGAGGTCGATCGTGTCGGAATCCTCCTCGGCCAGGACCGGTGCGCGCCCTTGCGGACTGTGCGCGCGCAGCTGGTTGAGGAGGTCGTGCTTGAGATGGCCCGGCGCCCGTCCGCGCGGATCGCCGATCGAGCCGGCGGGACGCTTCTGCAGCGTGTCGAGCACGCTGCGCAGGTCGTCGCGCGTGGCGAGGTAGGACGCGGCCGGAGCCGTGTTCGTCACGCCGAGGCTGCGGCGACGCTCGGCGAGCAGCTGGCGCAGGGTGGAGAACAGCACGGCGTCGCGCTGGGCGGCGAGATCGGCCGAACCGGGGGGCGGTGGCGACGGCGCGGGATCATGCGCGGCAGGCGACGCCGTGGCGTCGCGAGGGGAGTCCGCCCGCGGATTCGCCGTGCCGGTTCCCGCTTGCGCCGCCGCCTGCGGTGTCGCCGCGTCGTCGTCGGGTGACGGCGATGCCTTCGCTTCGGATGCCTTCTGCTCGGCCTTGGCCTGCGGGTCTGCCGCCTTCTGGGGCACGTGCCGCTGCACGCGCGGCTGCAGGTTCGCGAGCACGCGCTGGTCGGAGAGGTACTGGTTGCAGGCCTCGTAGAACGTGCCGACCTGGCCCATGACGACGCGGTCGAAGGCCTGGAAGACGAGGATGCGGTCGTTGACCCCGATGTCGACGGCCTCGATCGCGTAGCGCATGGCCTCGACGAGCGCGAACGGCGCGAGTGGCATGTCCTCCGCGTCGAACGCGGGGCGGCCCGCCATCACGCCGAGGCGGTGGCCGAGCATGTGCAGCGCCTGGGTATGGCGGATCTCGCTCTTGCTCGCGATGTCCTGCATCGCGAGCGACACCTCGAGATCGCTAGAGTCGACGAGTTCGAGCTTGGTCGGTGACGACGCACGCGTCGTCGGGGTGCTGTCACGCAGCGACGCGATCTCGTCGAGCTGGGCGAGGCGCGTCTCGAGGTGCACGAGGAAGCGCGGCATGATATCGGCCTTGCCGCGCTTGATCGCGCGGATCGACTCGAACATGCGTGCCTGTTGCTCGTTGGTATGGGCCCGATCGGCCTGCTTGAAGAGATGCTGCTCGATTTCGTCGAACAGCAGCGACAAGGCGGTGTCGAAGAAGGCCGTGCGTGCGAGCAGACCCTCGAGAAGGGCGCGCACCCGGCGCGGAAACGTGCGCTCGGCCACGCGCACGACGCGCAGAGCGCCATCCTGCGATCCCGTCCCTCTGGCCATCCGGTCCACGGCGTCTCCCCGTCCGCGTGCCTCGGCATTCTGGCACGGCCGCGAGGGGGCGAACAGGCCCGATCCGCCGCACCGGGAAGGCGCGGCGGATCGGGGGCGTCACTTTGCGGGCGACCAGGTCACTTCGACGAAACCGGTGCGGCCCGGCGTGTTGTAGCCGTAAGCGAGCTCGTAGTCGCGATCGGTCACGTTCTCGACGCGCGCGGCGAGCGACCAGTCCGCGGCGAGGCGCCACGTCGTGCGCAGGTTGAGCAGCGTGTAGCTCGACAGGTCGATGCCGCCGACGTCGTCGCGGCTGCCGGCATGCAGGACTTCGGCGCCGACCGTGCCCGCATCGCCCAGGCGGTAGTCGGCGACGGCAGACACCTTCTGCTTCGTGCGGCGCAGCAGCATGGTGTCGGTGTCCTCGTTGCGCGGATCCTGCCAGGTGAACGTCGCGCCGAGGTTCCAGTCGCCGAAGCGGCCGTCGTAGGCGAGCTCGCTGCCGCGGATCTTCGCGCGGGCGACGTTCTCGGCCTGGAAGTCGACACCCGTGAAGCTGATCAGGTTGCGCACGCGGTTCGAGAACACGTTGACCTTGAAGCGCTGTCCCTCGGCGGGCGTGAACTCGACGCCGATCTCGGCATTGCGCGACTTCTCGGGATCGAGCTCGGGATTGCCGGCATAGAAGCCACCGAAGCCCGGCGAGAACTGCTCGTTGAGCGTCGGCGCACGGAAGCCCTGGCCGTAGCTCGCGTAGGCACGGGCGGCGTCGCCGAAACGCCAGCCGAGCGCCCCCGATCCCGTCGTCGCGTTGCCGAACTCGCTGTTGTCGTCGTGGCGCACCGAAAGGTCGGTGTCGATCGCGCCGAAGCTGCCGATCCAGCCGAGGTGCAGGCCGGTGTTGTCGCGCTTCTCGACGTAGCTGCCGCGGTTGTCGCCTTCCTCGCGCACGTGGTCGATGCCGGCGACGATGCGCTGGTTCCCGGCGATCGCGACGTCGTGGCGCCAGCCGATGCTGTCGCGGCGGCTGCGGTAAAGCGAGAAATAGGCCGGCGTCTCGTAGTCCTCGCGCGTGTTGCCGAGCTGCAGGCGGTGCTGCCACTGTGCGCCGAGCGCGCCCTCGAGCACGCCGCTGATCACCTGCTGCGTGAAGCTCGAGTCGCCGCCGGCGAACTCGACGTCGCCTTCGCTGCGCGTGATCGAGCCCGACAGCGTCTGCGTGCCGAGGCGCGCATCGCCGCCAACCGTCGCGTAGTGGTTCTCGAAACCGTGGTCCCTGGGCTCGTAGCCGAAGCCGTTCTCGTTCTGGCTCGGGAAACCGTCGGTCGCGCGCCAGCCGAACTGCACGGCGAAACCGCCGGCGTCGCCGCGCGCGCCGTAGCCGGCGGTCGCCTTGCGGTCGTTGTCGCTGCCGTAGCCGAGGCTCACGCGCGCGCCGTCGAGCTTGCGCGTGAAGATCTGGATCACGCCGCCGATCGCGTCGGAGCCCCAGTAGCTCGCGCGTGGGCCGCGCACGATCTCGATGCGCTCGATCGTGTCGAGCGGAAGCGCTTCCCACGTGAAGGCGCCGGTGCCGAGTGCGGCGGCGCGCACGCCGTCGACGAGCACGAGCACGTGGTTGCTGTTGGTGCCGCGCAGGAACACCGAGGTCTGGCTGCCCGGGCCGCCCGTGCGCGCGATGTCCACACCGGCCTGCAGGCGCAGCAGATCGCTGGTGTCGCGCGCGACGCTGGCGTCGATGTCCTGGCGCGTGATGATGCTGACGTCGGCGAGCACGGTGTCGACGGTCTGCGACACGCCCGAAGCGGTCACGACCACTTCGGGCTGCTCGGTGGCCTCGAAAGCCGAGGCGGGCGCCGCGAACGCGGCGAGGATCGAAACGGAAAGCAGGGAAGGACGGAACATGGGGTTTCTCCGGTACGCGCACCCGCGACACCAGGCGCGCACGGAGGAACGGGCGGACGAAGCCGGGCTTCGTGCCATCCGGTCCGTCGCCCGCCGCGACGCCTGGAACTGTGGACGTCGTCGACGTCCGCCACGGGCCGGTCTCCGGGCTTGCAAGCGATGCCTTGCGGCATCGACCCGGTCGCCTTCCCGTGCTCGGCACAGTGGCGTTTCGACCAGGCTTGGCTTGCCTACCGTTGCGGGGGCAGCGCCGGAATGGAAGGTGCGGGCGATCGTCGCCCGAAGCAGTCTTCGCACCGGCTTCCCGTTTCACCCCGACGTCATGGACGGCAGGGCACCTGCGGCGGCGCGGAGTGTAGGTGCCGCCCGGGGTGCCCGCAAGCGAAGGGGGATCGGAGGCGCGTCATCGCGCCGCAGGCCGTCAGTCGCTGTCGCGGCGCGTCGACACGCCGACGAGCTCCTCGTCCTCGCCGACCTGCACGTGCACCTCGATCGGGCGACAGCAGATCGCGCAGTCCTCGACGTAGGCCTGCGAGCCGGCCGAGCAATCCACGCTGGTCTCGAAGCCTTCGCCGCAATACGGGCAATGCACGACGACGAACTCAAGCATGCTCGCGCTCCGGCAGGAACAGGCCGATCACGTCGTTGAGCAGGCGCTGGCCCTCGTCCGTCGTGCGCAGCACGGCCTCGTCGCGTGAGATCCAGCCGCGTGCCGTCGCCTCGCCGAGCGCGTCGGCGAGGGCGGTGTCGTCGAGGCCCGTGCGCGCGGCGAAGTCCGCGCGCGGCACGCCGTCGACGAGGCGCAGCGCATTCATCATGTACTCGAACGGCAGGTCGGCCGATGCGAGTGACGTGTCGCTGGCGATTCGTCGCGCCGTCGCCGCGTGTTCGAGATAGGCGCGCGGCGTGCGCTGCTTGGCGCGTCGCGTGATCGTGCCGGCCGCGGCATCGGTGAGCTTGCCGTGCGCGCCCGCGCCGATGCCGAGGTAGTCGCCGAAGCGCCAGTAGTTGAGGTTGTGCGCGGCGCGCCGGCCCGGGCGTGCGTAGGCCGAGACTTCGTACTGCGCGTAACCCGCCTCGGCCAGGCGCTGCTGGCAGTGCTCCTGCATGTCCCAGGCGGCGTCGCTGTCGGGCAGTGGCGGCGGTCGCGACGCGAACAGCGTGTTCGGTTCGAGCGTGAGCTGGTAGTGCGAAAGGTGTTCGGGCGCGAGCGCGAGCGCGCGCTCGACGTCGGCGAGCGCGCCGTCGAGATCCTGCGTCGGCAGCGCGTACATGAGGTCGAGGTTGAGGTTGTCGATGCCGGCGTCGCGCGCCTCGCCGATCGCGCGGGCGGCGTCGTCGGCCGAATGGATGCGGCCGAGCCGGCGCAGCTTGTCGTCGTCGAAGCTCTGCACGCCGAAACTCACGCGGTTGACACCCGCGCTCCGGTAGCCGTCGAAGCGGCCGTGCTCGATCGTGCCGGGATTGGCCTCGAGGGTGATCTCGATGCCGGGCGCGAAGCCGAGGCGCCGCTCGGCGCCGTCGAGGATGCGGCCGATCGAGGCCGGCGAGAACAGGCTCGGCGTGCCGCCGCCGAAGAACACGCTCGCGAGCGGGCGGCCATGCGACGCCGCGCCGAAATCCGCGAGGTCGCCGTCGAGGTCGGCCAGCAGCGCGTCGACATAGGCGTCCTGCGGAATGCCGTCGCGAACCGCGTGCGAGTTGAAATCGCAGTACGGGCACTTCTTCACGCACCACGGGATGTGCACGTAGAGCGACAGCGGTGGTGCGGTCAGCGGCATGGGATCACAGCATGGTGGCGCGTCGGCGGCCCGGCAAGGCACGCGGCGGCTTCAGGCGAGCCGCCCCTCCGCGGGCCAGAGGGCGCGCAGCCGCTGCAGCGCCTGGCCGCGATGGCTGATCGCGTTCTTGTCGGCGGGGTCGAGTTCGGCCGCGCTGAGGCCGCTGGCCGTATCGAGGAACACCGGATCGTAGCCGTGCCCGCCGGCGCCGCGCGGGGCGTCGAGGATCGCGCCGCGCCAGCGCCCTTCGGCGACCAGCGGGGCCGGATCGTCGGCGCTGCGCAGCAGGGCGAGCACGCAATGGAAGTGCGCGCCGCGCCGGTCGTCGGAAACGCCGTGCAGCGCGAGCAGCAGCTTGGCGATGTTGGCCGCGTTGTCGCCATGGCCGCCGGCGTAGCGCGCCGACAGCAGTCCCGGTGCGCCGCCGAGCGCGTCCACGCACAGGCCCGAATCGTCGGCGAGCGCGGGCAGCCCGCTCAGGGCGGCCGCGTGGCGTGCCTTGAGGATCGCGTTCTCGACGAACGTGAGACCGGTCTCCTCGGCATCGCCGATGCCGAGCTCGGACTGCGCGACGAGCGTGATGCCGGTGTCGGCGAGGATGTCGCGGATCTCGGCGAGCTTCCCGGCGTTGCTGCTGGCCAGCACGATGCGTGTCATCGAGTTCTCCGCGTCGGGTGGCGGCGGACCGTAGGCCCGCCGCCTCAGCCGGCCGCGAGCGCCTCGCGCTGCAGGCGGCACAGTTCGGCGATGCCGGTCGAGGCGAGGCCGAGCAGGGCGTCGAGCTCCTCGCGCCGGAACGCGTGCCCTTCGGCCGTGCCCTGCAGCTCGATGAAGCCGCCGCCGTCGTTCATGACGACGTTCATGTCGGTGTCGCAGGTCGAATCCTCGGCGTAGTCGAGGTCGAGCACGGGCATGCCCTGCCAGACGCCGACCGACACCGCGGCGATCGCGCCGACGATCGGGTCGCGCTTGAACGCGTTGCGCGCCTTGAGGCCGGCGATCGCGTCGACGAGGGCCACGTAGGCGCCCGTGATCGCGGCCGTGCGCGTGCCGCCGTCGGCCTGCAGCACGTCGCAGTCGAACGTGATCGTGCGCTCGCCGAGCGCGCCGCGGTCCACGCAGGCACGCAAGCTGCGCCCGATCAGGCGCTGGATCTCCATCGTGCGGCCGCCCTGGCCGCCACGCGCGGCTTCGCGCTGGGTGCGGTCCTTGGTGGCGCGCGGCAGCATGCCGTACTCGGCCGTGAGCCAGCCCTCGCCCTTGCCGCGCAGGAACGGTGGCACCTTGTCCTCGACACTGGCCGTGCAGAGCACGCGCGTGTCGCCGAACGAGACGAGGACGGAGCCTTCGGCGTGGCGCGTGAAGCGCCTTTCGAAGGTGACGGGGCGCAACTGGTCGGGCGCGCGGCCGCTGGGGCGCTGCAAGGACATGCGGGAGGGGGTGCTTTGGCAATCCGGCCGCGCAGTTTACCATTGCGGGCCTTTCCCCGATGGCCGGCGCCCCATGATCCGCAGCATGACCGCTTTCGCGAGCGCAGAACGCGAGACGGCGCACGGCAACCTCGGCATCGAGTTGCGCTCGGTGAACCACCGATACCTCGAGCTGAGCCCGCGCCTCCCCGACGACCTGCGCAGCTTCGAGCCGCAGCTGCGCGACACGCTCAACGCGCGACTGTCGCGTGGCAAGGTCGACGTTACCGTGCGTTTCAAGCCCGCCTCCACGCGCGCGGCGGCGCTGGTGGTCGATCAGGAGGTCGTCGACCGTCTCGCCGACACGGCGGCCGCGCTGACCTCGCGCTTCCCGTCGATGCGCGTGAGCTTCACCGACGTGCTCGGCTGGCCCGGCGTGCTTCGCGACACCTCGCCCGACGCCGACAGCCTGCGCGAGCAGGCGCAGTCGCTGCTCGACGAGGCGCTGGGCGAGTTCATCGCCACGCGCGAACGCGAAGGCGAGCGACTTGCCGGCTTCGTGCGCGAGCGGCTCGACGGCATCGAGGCGATCGTCGCAGGCGTGCGCGAGCATCTGCCGGAAGTGCGTGCCGCTGCACGTGCGCGGCTCGACCTGCGCCTCGCCGAGATCAAGCAGCCGGTCGATCCGGGCCGCATCGAGCAGGAAATCGTCATGCAGCTGCAGCGTCTGGACGTCGACGAGGAGCTCGATCGCCTGAGCTCGCACATCGTCGAGGCGCGCCGCATCCTCGGCCTGCGCGAGGCGGTCGGCCGCCGCCTCGACTTCCTCATGCAGGAGTTCAACCGCGAGGCCAACACGCTGGGCTCCAAGGCCGCCGATCCGCGCACCACCAAGGCCGCCGTGGAGCTCAAGGTGCTCATCGAGCAGATGCGCGAGCAGATCCAGAACCTGGAGTGACCGTGTCCGGCACGCTCTACATCGTCGCCGCGCCATCGGGCGCAGGGAAGACCAGCCTCGTCAAGGCGCTGCTCGAGCGCGAGCCGTCGATCGCGCTGTCGGTCTCGTACACGTCGCGCCCGCCGCGTCCCGGCGAGGTCGATGGCCAGCACTACCACTTCGTCTCGCGCGAGGTGTTCGAGCACATGGCGCAGGCCGGTGCGTTCTTCGAGTACGCCAACGTGCACGGCGACTACAAGGGCACGGCACGCGCCGCGGTCGAGCCGCTGCTCGCCGAAGGCCGCGACGTGCTGCTCGAGATCGACTGGCAGGGCGCGCGCCAGGTGCGCGAGAAATGGGAGGAGGCGCTCAGCATCTTCATCCTGCCGCCGTCCCGCGCGGAGCTCGAGCGCCGCCTGCGCACGCGCGCGTCCGACAGCGCCGAGCAGATCGCGCGGCGCATCGCCGATTCGCGCGTCGAGATCGGGCGCGCGGTCGATTTCGACTACGTCGTGATCAACGACGAATTCGGACAGGCGCTCGCGGACCTGCGCGCGATCTTCATCGCGCGGCGCCTGCGCCGCGACGTGCAGCTCGTGCGCAACTCGGTGCTGCTCGACGACCTGTTGAAGCCCGAATGACGACGACGTCCGGCGTTTCCGCGGCGCCGCCCGCCGCCTCGGCCGTCGAGGTGCGCGGCCTGCGCACCGTGCTCAACGGCAAGATCATCTTCGACGGCATCGACCTCGACATCGCGCGCGGTCGCGTGACCGCGATCATGGGGCCGAGCGGTACCGGCAAGACCACGCTGCTGCGTCACGTCACCGGCCAGCTCGCGCCCGACGCGGGCAGCGTGCGCGTCGACGGCGAGAACGTGCCGACGCTGTCGCGCGCGAAGCTTTTTGCGCTGCGCGAGAAGATCGGTTACCTGTTCCAGAATTCGGCGCTGCTCACCGACTTCACGGTGTTCGAGAACGTCGCATTCCCGCTGCGCCAGCACCTGCGCCTGCCCGAGGAACTCGTGCGTACGATCGTGCTCACGCGCCTGCAGGCGGTCGGCCTGCGTGGTGCTGCGCACCTCATGCCGGCGGAACTCTCGGGCGGCATGGCGCGTCGCGTCGCGCTCGCTCGCGCTATCGTGCGCGACCCCAGCCTCATGATCTACGACGAGCCGTTCGTCGGACTCGACCCGATCGCGCTCAACCAGGTGCTCAAGCTCATCCGCACGCTCAACGACACGCTCGGCATCACGAGCATCCTCGTCGCCCATGAGTTCGCCGCGGTGCGCCGCGTCGCCGACCATGTCTACCTCATCGCGGGTGGCAAGGTCGCCGCGCAAGGCCATCCCGACGAACTCGCCGAGCGCGACTCGCCGTGGACGCGCCAGTTCTTCGGCGGCGAGGCCGATGGCCCGGTGCCGTTCCAGTACCCGGCGCGCGACTACGCGGCCGACCTCGGTTTCCCGGAGGCGCGCCGATGAATCTGCCGCGTCGTCCTTCCGTCGTCTCCGAGTCGCTGGCCCAGCTCGGCTCGGCGGGACTGTTCCTGTTCGGCATCCTCGCCGCGATCCCGCGCAGCCTGCGCCACTTCCAGGAAACGGTGCGCCAGGTCTGGTTCGTCGGTGCGATGAGCCTCGTCATCGTCATGACCTGCGGCCTGTTCGTCGGCATGGTGCTGTCGCTGCAGCTCTACTACACGCTGTCGATCTTCGGCGGCACCGCGGCGCTCGGCACGGTCGTGGCGCTGTCGCTGTTCCGCGAGCTCGGGCCGGTCGTCACCGCGCTGCTGTTCGCGGGCCGCGCCGGCACCTCGGTCACCGCCGAGATCGGCCTCATGCGCGCGACCGACCAGCTCTCGGCGATGGAGATGATGGCGGTCGACCCGATGGCCTACGTCGTCGCGCCTCGTTTCATCGCCGGCATCCTCGCGATGCCGCTGCTCGTGTGCGTCTTCAATGCCCTCGGCATCCTCGGTGCGCACCTCGTCGGCGTGAGCTGGCTCGGCCTCGACAATGGCACCTTCTGGGGCAACATGACCGCGAGCGTCGACGTCTGGAAGGACGTCGTGAACGGCGTGGTCAAGAGCACCGTGTTCGGCGCGGTGATCGCCCTCATCGCCACCTTCCAGGGTTACACGACGCCTCCGACCAGCGAGGGCGTCGCTTACGCGACGACGCGCACGGTCGTGTCGTCGTCGATCGTCGTGCTCGCGCTCGACTTCGTGATGACCGCCTTCCTGATGTGACCGGACCCGCCATGACCCAATCCAAACGTTCGTTCCAGATCGGCAGTGGCCTGTTCATCCTGCTGGGCTTCGCCGCGCTGGCCTACCTCGCCACGCAGACCACGTCGCTGGCCAACTACCGGCAAGGCGACACCTACGTCGTCAAGGCGCGTTTCTCCAACATCGGCCAGCTCAAGCTGCGCGCGCCGATCAAGATCGCCGGTGTGCGCATCGGGTCGGTGCAGTCGATCGCCCTCGACGACAAGGCGCTCGACGCGGTGGTCGAGCTCGCCATCGACACGCGCTTCGCGGCACTGCCCGACGACTCCGCGGCCGCGATATTCACCAGCGGTTTACTGGGTGATCAGTACGTTGGCATTCAGCCGGGTGGCTCGCCCGACGTGCTCAAGAACGGCGACGAAATCGTGTTGACCCAATCCTCGATGCAGCTCGAGGACCTCATCGGCAAGTTCCTCGTCGGCGGCGACAGCAAGACGCCCGCCAAGACGGACGGCGCCGAGGCGTCGCCCCAGCCATGAACCTGATCAGGAGATCCACCATGCAGCGTGTGCTCGGATGGGCCGCGGCCCTCGCCCTCGTGTTCGCGCTCACCGTGCCGTCCGCACAGGCACAGGGCACGCTCGCGCCCGTGCAGGTCGTGCAGAAGATCGCCGACGACCTCGCCACGACGATCGGCGCGCGCCGTGAGGAGCTGCGCAAGGACCACGACAAGCTGATCCAGGAGATCGACGGCATCCTGCTGCCGCATTTCGACATCGACTACGCGTCGCTGCTCGTACTCGGCCAGTCCGCGCGCACCTCGTCGCCCGAGCAGCGCTCGCGCTTCGCCAAGGCGTTCTACAACTCGATCGCCCATCGCTACGCCGAAGGCCTGCTCAACTACACGCGCGGCAACGTGCGCGTGCTGCCGTTCAACGGCGAGCTCAACGACAAGCGCACGATCGTGCGCACCCAGGTCGTGCTCGACGACGGCAAGACGGTCGCGGTGGATTACGCGTTCCGCAAGTCGTCGGCGGGTGACTGGAAGGCCTACGACGTCATCATCGAGGGCATTTCCTACATCACCAACTACCGCAACCAGGTTGCCGCCGAGATCAAGGCCTCGAGCCTGGATTCGCTGATCCAGCGCCTCGAGACACAGGGCGAGAAGGCGCTCGAGGGCATGGAGAAGCGCCAGCAGGGCGGCGCGTGAGCGGGACGGCCTTCTCGATCACGCCGGTCGAGGCCGGCGTGCGCGTGGCCGGCACGATCGATGTCGGCAACGCGCCGCGCGTGCTGCGCGAAGGCGACGCCGCGATCGCCGCGGCGAAGCAGCCGGTCGTGGATGTTTCGACGCTCGCAAGCGCCGACAGCGTGACGCTCGCGGTGCTCGTCGCATGGTCGGCGCACGCCGCAAAGGCCGGGCGCCCCGTCTCGTTCCGTGGCCTTCCCGAGCGCCTGCGTGCGCTGGCCCACCTCAGTGACGCCGAAGGCCTGCTCGGCCTCGCCTGACGTCCTGGTCCCGTCTCAGGGCGACGTGCCGCCGCCCTTGTCCTTCTCGTAACGCTGCTGTTCCTCGAGCAGCGAGTCGATGTCGTCGTCGTCGATGCCCTGCATCTCCTGGATCGCGTCGATCGGCGGCTCGCCGTCGTAGATCAGGTAGAGGCGGCGCTGGCGATACGCATCGCGGTAGAACACGTATGGATCGTACGTGCCCTGCAGCAGGTTCTCGGCGTCGATCGCCCCCGCGCGCAGCGTGACGAGGAACAGCATGTTGGGCCAGTGCTGCTGCTTGTACGGGTGGTCGTGCCGGCGCGCGTAGCGCGACATCGGGTCGAAGTAGTAGCTGTCGACCGGCATGCGCCAGATGTCGCGCGCGGTGGACGATCCGACGAACGGCAGCACGAGGTAAGGGCCTTCGCCGACACCCCATTTGGCCAGGGTCACGCCGAAGTCGGTTTCCTGCTTGGGCAGGCGCAGCTGGCTGGCTGGGTCGAAGAAGCCGAGGAAGCCCGCCGTGCTGTTGACGACGAAGCGCCCCGTGCCACGCGCCGCGTCCTTGACCTCGCCCTGCAGCAGGTCGTTGGCGATCGTGATCGGCATGCGCAGGTTGGCGAAGAAGTTGCTGATCAGGCGCCGCGTGTTCGGCGTCGTGACCTTGCGGTAGCCGACCGCAACCGGGCGGATGACCGCGCGGTCCATCGTGTCGTTGAACGCGTAGACCTTGCGGTTGAACTTCTCCCACGGATCGTCGGTGCGCGGCTTGGCGACGGCGCAGCCGGAGACGGCAGCGACCATCGCGAGCGCGGTGACGAGGCGGGACGGGACGCGGAAGCGTGCGGGGAACGACACCATCAGGGGAATCCTTGCGTCTCCGCGCACGTGGCGGAGGTCGGCGACCGAAGTCCAGACCGGGAAGCGTATGCGAAACGGCCCCCGTACGTCATGCGCCGTGCTTCGCCCGGCGTGCCCGTGGCAGATGCGGGCGGAGGGGGCGCCGGGCAAGGGCAGGCGGGCCTGTTTGCACCGCACAAACGCCCACCGGTACACTACACGCCAAACACCCGTCGCCGGGCGGCGGACGTATCCCTACTTTTCCATAGGCTCCATACGATGGCGCGCATCACCGTGGAAGACTGCCTGCAGGTGGTCGACAACCGTTTCGAACTCGTCCTCATGGCGACCAAGCGCGCTCGCCAGCTCGCCAAGGGTGCCGAGCCGGCGGTCAATGCGTTCAACGACAAGCCGACCGTCGTGTCGCTGCGCGAGATCGCCGCGCGCAAGGTCGATCAGGGCATGATCGACGAGATCGACCGCCAGGCCCGCGAGAAGGCCGAACGCGAAGCCCTCGAGTGGGCCGCGGCCGAAGTCGACGACGACCTCTCCAAGGGCGGCGACGACATCTGATCCACGCTACGCCACGCGGAAGCGCCGATCGCGCTCCGCGCTGATCGCCCACGCACGCCGAGGTGGTGATGAAGGCAGCCGTCGAGTCGCATGACGCCAAGGCGGGCAAGCCTCCCGCCTACGTCGTCGCGCTCGAGGATCGGCTGTCGTACCTCCCCGCGGCGCAGCTCGCGCTCGTGCGCCGCGCCTATGAGGTCGGCGCGCGTGCGCATGACGGCCAGACCCGCAAGAGCGGCGAGCCGTACATCACGCACCCGATCGCGGTCGCCGGCATCCTTGCCGACCTCGGCATGGACGTCGAGACGATCATCGCGGCGATCCTGCACGACACGCTCGAGGACACCCCGCTCAGTCCGGACGAACT
The DNA here is from genome assembly GCF_051987395.1 of Dokdonella aquatica. NCBI lineage: Bacteria > Pseudomonadati > Pseudomonadota > Gammaproteobacteria > Lysobacterales > Rhodanobacteraceae > Dokdonella > Dokdonella aquatica. The sequence goes on from NZ_CP197094.1 coordinate 2,074,708, forward strand.
GACCACCGAGTTCGGTGCGACGGTCACCGAACTCGTCGACGGCGTCACCAAGCTCGACAAGCTGCACTTCAAGAATCGCCAGGAAGCGGCCGCCGAGAGCTTCCGCAAGATGCTCCTCGCGATGGCGCGCGACTTGCGCGTCATCCTGATCAAGCTCGCCGACCGCCTGCACAACATGCGCACGCTGGGCTCGATGGAAGTCGGCGCGCGCCGCCGCATCGCGCGCGAGACGCTCGAGATCTACGCGCCGATCGCGCAGCGCCTCGGCATGAACCGCTTCAAGGCCGAGCTGCAGGACCTCGGTTTCCGCGCGCTGTACCCCGATCGCCACCGCGTCATCGCGGCGCGCATCCGCACCGTGCTCGGCAACCGTCGCGAGGCGATGGGCAAGATCGAGGCGTCGCTCGAGGCGCGCCTGACCGCGGAAGGCATCACGCATCGCATCGTCAGCCGCATCAAGTCGCCCTACAGCATCTACACGAAGATGCGTGGCGAGCAGAAATCGTTCGCGCAGGTCATGGACGTGTACGGTTTCCGCGTCGTCGTCGATTCCGTCATGCAGTGCTATCACGCCCTCGGCGCCGTGCACGCGCTGTTCAAGCCGCTCGACGGGCGCTTCCGCGACTTCATCGCGATCCCGAAGGCGAACGGCTACCAGTCGCTGCACACGGTGCTGTTCGGCTCGTTCGGTGCGCCGATCGAGATCCAGATCCGCACGGCCGACATGGACGCCGTGGCCGATCGCGGTGTCGCCGCGCACTGGTCGTACAAGGACGGCTCGGGTCCCGGCAACAGCGCGCAGAACCGCGCGCGCGAATGGCTCTCGGGCCTCGTCGACGACCAGACGCGCACCGCGTCGTCGCTCGAGTTCATCGAGAACGTCAAGATCGACCTGTTCCCGGACGAGATCTACCTGTTCACGCCGCGTGGCCGCATCCTGTCGCTGCCGCGCAATTCGACCGCGCTCGATTTCGCCTACGCGGTGCACACCGACGTCGGCAGCCATGCGGTCGCGGCGCGCGTCGACAAGAAGCTAGCGCCGCTGCGTGCGCCGCTGACCAGCGGCCAGACCGTCGAGATCATCACCGCGCCGTCGGCCGTGCCGAGCACGCAGTGGCTCGAGTGGGTCGTCAGCGCCAAGGCGCGCACCGCGATCCGCCACTTCCTCAAGCGCCTGCAGCACGAGGATGCGATCGAACTCGGCCACCGCATGCTCGACCGCGCGATGGACGCGCTCGGTGCCTCGCTCGAGGTATTGCCGCCCGATGCGCTGACGCGCTACCTCGAGGAGAACAAGCTGCGCGCGCTCGAGGACCTGCTCGCCGACATCGCGCTCGGCAACCGCGTCGCCGACCAGGTCGCGCGCGCGCTGATGCATATGCAGGAAGGCTTCGCGGCGTCGTTCCGCCCGCATGCCGCCGAGAAGATCCTCATCACGGGCACCGAACGCGGCGTGCTCACGTTCGGCAACTGCTGCCATCCCGTGCCGGGCGACGAGATCATGGGTTACCTGTCGACCGGCAAGGGCATCGTCGTGCACCGCATCGAGTGCCCGAACGTCGCCGAGTACCGTGCGTTCCCCGAGCGCTTCATCGAGATGGCCTGGGACCGCGACGTCAGCGGTGACTATCGCGTCGAGCTGCGCATCATCGTCGCCAACAAGCCCGGCGTGCTCGCCCAGGTCGCCGCGGCCGTCGCCAACGCGAGTTCGAACATCGAGAACGTCGAGTACAAGGAGCGCGACCTCATGACCGCGACCCTGCTGTTCACGATCGAGGTGTCGGGACGCAAGCATCTCGCCGACGTCATGCGCGGCGTGCGCCGCCTCGCCGTCGTCAACGCGGTCTACCGCCATCCCATCTGAACCCGGAGTTCCACGCATGGCCTCGCGCAGCATCATCCAGACCGCCGACGCGCCGCAGGCGATCGGTCCGTACTCGCAGGCCGTGCGCGCCGGGCAGACGCTGTACCTGTCGGGACAGATCCCGCTCGATCCGGCCACGGGCCAGCTCGTCGACGGCGACATCACGGTGCAGGCCGAACGCGTGTTCGCGAACCTCGCCGCCGTGCTCGGGGCGGCCGGTGCGACGTTCGCCGATGTCGCGCGCGTCGGCATCTACCTCACCGATCTCGGCGACTTCGCCGCGGTCAACGCGGTCATGGCGCGGCACTTCGAGGCGCCGTTCCCGGCGCGCTCGACGATCGAGGTATCGGCGCTGCCGCGTGGTGCTGCCGTCGAGGTCGATCTCGTTGCCGTTCTGGACGACTGACGCGCGCTGCGTGCGCGGCTAGTCTAGGCGGATGCCCCGAGCGCCCGCGCCCGCCGACACCTCCCTCGATCCCGCCCTTGCGCCGGTCACGACGCTCGCCGGCGTGGGCCCCGCGCTCGCCGAAGCGCTTGCGCGCCTCGGCATCGTGCGCGTGCAGGACCTGTGGTTCCACCTGCCGCTGCGCTACGAGGACCGCACGCGCATCACCGCGATCCGCGACCTGCAGCCCGGCGCTCACGCGCAGGTCGAAGGGCGCGTCGCCGCGGTCGAGCGGGGGTTCCGTTTCCGCCCGCAGCTGCGCGTCGCGATCGAGGACGACAGCGGTGCGACGCTGACGCTGCGGTTCTTCCACTTCCGCAAGACGCAGGTCGACCAGCTCGCGCCGGGCACGCGCCTGCGCTGCTACGGCGAGGTGCGCGTCGGCCATCAGGGCGCCGAGATCGTGCATCCGCAGTACCAGCGCGTCGAGGCGGCCGGCGCGCCGGTCGAGGAGCGGCTGACGCCGGTGTATCCGGTCACCGAGGGCCTGAGCCAGAAGCGTTTCGCGACGTTGACCGGCCTCGCGCTGAGGCACCTCCCTGACGAAGCCGCGCTCGAACTCGTGCCGGTCGGTCTGCGGGGTGGGCTCGCGTTGCCGTCGCTGCGCGCCGCGCTGCAGCTCGTGCACCGCCCGCCGGCAGATGCCGACGTCGCGGCGCTGTTGCGTGGTGCGCACCCGGCGCAGAGGCGCCTCGCACTCGAGGAGTTGCTGAGCCACCACCTGAGCCTCAAGCGCCTGCGCGCGCAGGTGCGCGAGCATCGCGCGCCGGCCCTGCGTGGCGACGGGCGCCTGCGCGAGGCGTTCGCGTCGCGGCTGCCGTTCGCGATGACCGGCGCGCAGCAGCGCGTCAGCGTCGAGATCGAGGCCGATATAGGGGCTTCGTCGCCGATGCTGCGCCTCGTCCAGGGTGACGTCGGCTCGGGCAAGACCGTCGTCGCGGCACGTGCTGCGCTCGCCGCGATCGAGGCCGGCCACCAGGTCGCGCTCATGGCACCGACCGAGCTGCTCGCCGAACAGCACCTGCGCAACCTGCGCACATGGCTCGAGCCGCTCGGCATCGCGCCGTTGTGGCTCGCCGGCAAGGTGCAGGGCAGGGCGCGCCGCAGCGTGCTCGAGGCGATCGCGGGCGACGGTGCGCTCGTCGTCGGCACCCATGCGCTCATGCAGGAGGGCGTCGTGTTCCGGCGCCTCGGCCTCGCGATCATCGACGAACAGCACCGCTTCGGCGTGCACCAGCGCCTCGCGCTGCGCGACAAGGGCCGTGAAGGCGACAGCGTCCCGCACCAGCTCGTGCTGACCGCCACGCCGATCCCGCGCACGCTCGCGATGACCGCGTATGCGGATCTCGACGTGTCGGTCATCGACGAGTTGCCGCCCGGGCGCACGCCCGTGCAGACCGTGGTGGTCTCGGCGGCGCGTCGAGGCGAGGTCGTCGAACGCATCCGCGCAGCCTGCGCCGAGGGTCGCCAGGCCTACTGGGTCTGCACGCTCATCGAGGAGTCGGACCTGCTGCAGGCCCAAGCCGCCGAGGTCGCGCTGGCCGAACTCACGGCTGCGTTGCCGGGCCTGCGCGTCGGTCTCGTGCACGGCCGCATGAAGGCGGCCGAGAAGGCCGAGGTCATGCAGGCGTTCCGCAACGGCGCGATCGCACTGCTGGTCGCGACCACGGTGATCGAAGTTGGCGTGGACGTGCCCAATGCGAGCCTCATGGTGATCGAGAATCCCGAGCGTCTCGGCCTCGCCCAGCTGCACCAGCTGCGCGGCCGTGTCGGTCGCGGACAGGTCGCTTCGAGCTGCGTGCTGCTGTACCAGGGGCCTCTGTCGGCGCTCGCGCGCGCGCGCCTCGAGGCGATGCGCGAGAGCAACGACGGTTTCTTCATCGCCGAGAAGGACCTCGAGCTGCGCGGCCCGGGCGAGCTGCTCGGCACGCGCCAGACCGGCCAGCTCGCGTTCCGCGTCGCCGACCTCGCCCGCGACGCGGATCTCCTGCCCGAAGTGCAACGCATCGGCGCGGCGATGCTCGAGCAGCATGCGGAGCTCGCCGAGCGGCTGGTTGCGCGCTGGATCGGAGGTGCGACACGCTACGCCGGCGCGTGAAGCGCGAATGCACGCACGGATGCCCGCATGCCCCGCTGGAATACCTGGCTCGATCCACCTCCCGTCCTGGCCGACCGTCTGGGGCGGGGCCCCGACAATGTCCGCCTGCTGCGCCACGTCGCGGCGGCGATGGTCGTCGTCGGGCATTCCCCCGGTCTTGCCTGGCAGGCTTCGGGGTTCGACCTGCTCGCCGTGTTGCTGCCGGGGTTCTACACGGGCAGCGTCGCCGTCTGCGTGTTCTTCGCGCTGAGTGGCTGCCTGCTCATGCACAGCTGGCGGCGACATTCCTCGTGGCCGCGTTTCGCGCTCGCGCGGGTCAGGCGCGTCTATCCGGCCTACCTGGCCTGCCTGATCTTCGGTGTCGCACTCGGCGCGGCGTTCACGTCGCTCGACCTGCAGGCCTACGTCGCGGCACCGGAGTTGCGCGAGCATCTCTGGCGCAATCTCGATCTCGCCGGCCTGTCCTATACGCTGCCCGGTGTGTTCGAACACAACCGCGCGCCGGGTGTCATCAACGGCTCGCTGTGGTCGCTCGCGCTCGAGGTGCGGTTGTACGTGATCCTCGTCGTGCTTGCCGCGATCGGCATGCTGTCGAGGCGGCGCCTGCTCGTCGCCGTCGTGCTCGCGTGGATGTTGTGGACAATGGCCGGCTGGTGGCGCGAGGCACCGGGCCACCAGGACAGCGACGCGCTGACCGCGCTGTTCTTCGCCGGGGTGGTTGCTGCGGCATTCCCCGAGCGCGTCTGGCTGTCGACGCGCCTGCTCGTCGTGCTGGGTGTCGTCGCATTCGCGGCGCAGGGAACCGTGACGGCCGTGCCGGCGACGATGCTCGGCATCGGCTACGCCGCGTTCTGGCTCGCGTGGCGCGTGCCGCCGCTGCCCCTGCCATGGCGCGGCGACTACTCGTACGGCGTGTTCCTGTACGGGTTCCCGGTCCAGCAGGCGATCGCCGCACTATGGCCCTCGCTGCCGTCCTGGGGCTTGTCGCTCGTCGCGCTGCCCGTGGCACTGCTGCTCGCCGCGATCTCGTGGCATGCACTGGAAAGCCGGGTCCTCGCAGTGGAACAATCCCCGGTTTCTCCGAAGGCCTTCGCACGATGACGATTCCCCTGCTGATCGACACCGATCCCGGCGTCGACGACGCACTCGCGATCCTCATGGCGTACGCCGAGCCGTCGGTCGAGGTCGTCGCGCTGACCGTCACGGCCGGCAACGTAGGACTCGCACACACGAGCGCGAACGCGCTCAAGCTCGTCGACCTCGTCGGTGCCGAGACGCCCGTGCACGCCGGCTGCGCGACGCCGCTCGTGCGCCCGGCCGAGGACGCCGCCTACGTGCACGGCAACGACGGCTTTGGCGACACGGGCTACGAGCGTTCCACGCGCGAACTGGCGGCCAGCCACGCCGCGCAGGCGATCCTCGAGGCCTCGCATGCGCACCCCGGGCAGCTCATGATCGTGGCGCTCGGGCCGCTGACCAACCTCGCACTCGCGTTGCGCCTCGATCCGAGCCTGCCGCAGCGCGTCGCGCGCCTCGTCGTCATGGGCGGCGCGGTGACGGGGCGCGGCAACACCCATCTCGTGCCGGCCGAGTTCAACATCGGCTTCGATCCCGAGGCCGCGCACGTGGTGTTCTCGGGCTGGCCGTCGTTCGAACTCGTCGACTGGGAAGCCACCGTGCGTCAGGGCCTCGCGTTCGAGGACGTCGAGCGCTGGCTTGCCGCCGCCGATCCTCGCGCGCGCTTCTACGCCGCGATCTCGCAGCGCACGCGCGACTGGACGCGCGAACGCGGACGCGGCGGCCTGCTCGTCGCCGATGCCCTCGCCATGGCGGCCGCACTGGAGCCGGCCGCGTGCACACGTGTGGAAACGCGCCACGTCGCGATCGAGCTCGACGGCACCCTCACGCGCGGCGCCACCGTAGTCGACTGGGAGGGCCGCATGGGCCGACCGGCCAACGCTCGCATCGTGCTCGAGGTGGCACAGGCGCGTTTCGAGGCCCGCGTGGCCGGCGCGCTCGGCGCGGCCTGAGGGCTTGCGGGCTTCGCCAAGGGCCCGCTATACTCGCGCTCTTTTCTTTCCGCCCGATTCCGGATCCGACTCATGAAGCCCGATACGCACCCGAAGTACAAGGAAGTCGTCTTCCAGGATCTGTCCAGCGACTTCTCGTTCCTGACCCGTTCGACCATGTCCAGCAAGGACACGATCAAGTGGGAAGACGGCAACGAATACCCGCTGATCAAGATGGAAATCACGAGCCACTCGCACCCGTTCTACACGGGCAAGCACAAGATCCTCGACACGGGTGGTCGCGTCGACAAGTTCCGTCGCCGCTACGCGAAGTAATCGCGCGGCACCCGGACGCCACGGCGCCGGGCGACATGTTCCACGAAGACGCCGGCCCCGTGCCGGCGTCTTTCGTTTGCGCGCTTGTCAATAGGACCCTCGTTACCTGCCGGCGGCGTGGTGCTATGCAATAATCCGCGGCATACGGTCGCGCATGTGCACGCACGTGGGCGGTCGCTAAGCCGGTGGATTTCCCGCCGCGCCAACCCCTTCCAAGCCCGCCCGCGGCGCATGCGCCCGCGCGGCGTGTCCAGCCCCGAGGAGTCCGCCGTGTCCGACAAGTCCGTCCAGCTCACCGACGCCGCCAACGACCGCAGCACGTCGCTGCCCGTCGTCACCGGCACGCTCGGTGATCCCGCGCTCGATATCGCCAAGCTCAACAAGGACACCGGGTACTTCACCTACGACCCGGGCTTCGTCTCGACGGCGAGCACGCGCAGCGCGATCACGTTCATCGACGGCGACAAGGGCGTGCTGCTGTATCGCGGCTACCCGATCGAGCAGCTCGCCAAGCAGTCGACGTTCCTCGAGACCTCCTACCTGCTCATCAACGGCGAGCTGCCGAACAAGCAGCAGTTCGATGCGTTCGAGCACGAGGTCACGCATCACACGATGATGCACGAGGCGCAGAAGAACTTCCTCAACGGCTTCCACTACGACGCGCACCCGATGGCCGTGCTGTGCGCCTCGATCGCATCGCTCTCGGCGTTCTACCACGACACGCTCGACATCAACGATCCCGAGCAGCGCCGCCTCGCCGCGATCCGCCTGCTGGCCAAGATGCCGACGATCGCCGCGGCCGCCTACCGCTCGTCGATCGGCTGGCCGATCCGCTACCCGCGCAACAACCTCGAGTACGTCACGCGCTTCCTGCACATGATGTTCGAGGTGCCGAGCGAGCCGCTCGAGATCAACCCGGTCGTGGCCAAGGCGCTCGACCTGCTGTTCATCCTGCACGCCGATCACGAGCAGAACGCGTCGACGTCGACCGTGCGCCTGGTCGGCTCCACCGGCGCGAACCCGTACGCCTGCGTCGCGGCCGGCATCGCCGCGCTGTGGGGCCCGGCGCACGGCGGCGCCAACGAGGCCGTGCTCGAGATGCTGCAGGACATCGGTGACGCGAAGAACGTCGCCAGTGCCGTCGCCAAGGCCAAGGACAAGAACTCGGGCTTCCGCCTCATGGGCTTCGGCCACCGCGTGTACAAGAACTTCGATCCGCGCGCGACGATCATCCGCGAGATGACCCACAAGGTGCTGGCCGACCTCAACGTCAGCGATCCGCTGCTCGACGTCGCGGTCGCGCTCGAGGAGGTCGCGCTCAAGGATTCGTACTTCGTCGAGCGCAAGCTGTACCCGAACGTCGATTTCTACTCGGGCATCATCTACAAGGCGCTCAAGATCCCGACCGAGATGTTCACGGTCATGTTCGCGATCGCACGCACGGCCGGCTGGGTCGCGCACTGGCTCGAGCAGCAGGTCACGCCGGACGCGAAGATCGGCCGTCCGCGCCAGGTCTATACGGGTGCCACGACGCGCGACTACGTCGCGCTCGACAAGCGCGGCTGATCCGGCCGCGTGATCGACCGCGGTGGCGCAAGGCCCCGCGGTCCCGGTCGACGCCTCAATCCTTGGGCGGGGCGTCGCCTTCCGAAGCCAGCAAGGCCTGCAGCGCGGCCAGTGTCATGCGTCGCATCGGCTGACCGCTGACGCGATCGAGCGGTGCGTGCGCGAGGCGCTCGGGTGGCAAGATGGTCAGGTCCACGTCGACGTCGCCTGCCGACAGCACGAGCACGGCGTGGTCCTTGGTATCGTCATGCGCGGTACGCAGGCGGCGCGTACGTTCCTCGAACGGGATGCGGTGATCCTCGAGGAACATGAGCACCTCGCCCGGATCGTCGCGGAACAGGTGCAGGGTCACGCTCGAATGTGCATCCGCGGTGCCTTCGGCAACCGGCCCGACCAAGCGCGGCTCGAAGCGTGCGAGGAAGCGCATGGCCTCGACGGCCGCCTCGCGCAGGCGGCGCAGCTGACCCGGTTGCGACCCTGACTGGAACAGGCGCTGGTGTTCGCGCAGCGCCTCCTCGATCTCGGTGTTGCGCGGCAGCGCGTCGTCGTCGTGGATGCCGAGCCGGCGCGCGGCCTTGAGCTTGGCATCGTGGTAGTCGCGCAGGCCCTGCTCGGCGATGAGCCGCGCGGCCTCGACGGCGATGCGACGGCGCATGGTCGACACGCCGTCACGCGGGGAGCGCGTCGGACGCCGCGCCATCAGAACACGTCGTAGGCTTCGCGCTGCTCTTCCGAGGGTTGGTCGGGGCGCGTGGCGAGCCTGGCGACATCCTCGGTCCTGAAGAACTCGTTGATGGCGTCGGGATCGCCGGCCGGTGCGAGCAGGCCGCTCTCGCGGTCGACGCGCGCGGTCGTGATGCCGGGCGGCATGTCGAACGGGCGTTCCTCGACGTCGCGCACCGCTTCGCGCATGAAGTCGATCCAGACGGGCAGTGCAGCCTTGGCGCCGAACTCGCCGCGTCCGAGCGAACTGAAATCGTCGAAACCGACCCATGCGCTCGCGACCATGCTCGCATTGAAGCCCGAGAACCAGGTATCGCGGTGGTCGTTGGTCGTCCCGGTCTTGCCGGCAAGGTCGCCACGCTTGAGCACGAGCGCGGCCGAGCCCGTGCCGCGGCGGATCACGTCGCGCATCAACGACGTGACGAGGAACGCGTTGCGCGCGTCGATGACGCGAGGCGCGAGGCGCGGTTCGCCTGGCGCGCGCGGCACATCCGCAACGGCCGCATTGGCGCTGCGGATCGGACTCCAGCCCTGCGAGGCGGGTGCCACGCCCGGGGCGGGCGCCGCGCCGAGGCGCTCGCGCTCGTCCTCGAGCAGGCGCTGCGGGCAGTCGCGGCATGCGCGCACCGGATCGGCCGTGTAGACGATCTTGCCGTCGCGATCGGCGATCTCGGCGATGAAGTACGGATCGACGAGAAAGCCGCCGTTCGCGAACACGGCGTAGCCGCGGGCCATCGCGAGGGGCGGCACCGCGGCCGTGCCGAGCGACATCGAGAGGTTCTCGGGAACCTGCTGCGGAGACAGGCCGAAGCGCGTCACGTACTCGTGCGCGTAGCGCACGCCGATCGCATCGAGCAGGCGTACCGAGACGAGGTTCTTCGAGCGCACGAGGGCTTCGCGCAGGCGGATCGGGCCATCGAACTTGCCGTCGTCGTTGGACGGCGTCCACAGGCCGTTCGGGCGCGACACGTCCGGGAACACGAGCGGCGCATCGTTGACGACCGATGCCGGGGTGAAGCCGTGTTCGAACGCCGCCGAGTAGATGAAGGGCTTGAAGCTCGAGCCGGGCTGACGGTTCGACTGCGTCGCGCGGTTGAACTTGCTGCGTCCGAAGCTGAAGCCGCCGACCAGCGAGCGGATCGCGCCATCGTCGGGATCGATCCCTGCGAGTGCGCCTTGTACGGACGGTAGCTGGGCCAGCGTCCACGCGCCTTCGTCGTCGCGCGACAGGCGCACGATGTCGCCGGCCTTGATCACCTCGTCGACACGCTTCGGCGCCGCACCGCGCCGGCTTTCGTCGAGATAAGGGCGTGCCCATTCGACGGCCTTGAGGTCGAGGCCGACGTCCTGGCCATCCGACAGCAGCACCTGCGCTTCCTTGGCATCCGACACGACGACCACGCCGGGTAGCAAGCCCGCGACGGCGCGATAGCCCTCCAGATGCTTGACCTGGTCCTCGGGCGTGCCGTCCGCGCCGAGCTCGACCTTGGCTTCCGCACCGCGGTAGCCGTGGCGGCGGTCGTAGGCGATGAGGGCGTCGCGCAGCGCGCGGTTGGCCGCATCCTGCATGCGCGACTCGACCGTCGTGCGGATCACGTAGCCGTCGTTGAGCGCCTCGTTGCCGAGCCTTTCGATGGCCTGCTGGCGCACCATCTCGGCGACGTACGAGGCCTCGATCTCGATCGGCGGCTCGTGCGCGAACGAAAGGTCGGGCTCCTTCGTCGCCACGTCATGCGTGGCCTGGTCGATGTAGCGCAGGTCGAGCATGCGCCGAAGGACGTAGGCGCGGCGCAGCAGCGCGCGCGGGCGGTTGTTGATCGGGTTGCCGGTCGACGGGAACTTGGGCAACGAGGCCAGCATGGCCGACTCGGCGAGCGTGAGCTGGTCGAGCGTCTTTCCGTAGTAGAACTCGGCTGCGGCGGCGATGCCGTAGGCGCGATTGCCGAAGAAGCTCTTGTTGAGGTAGAGCTCGAGGATCTCGTCCTTGCTCAGCGCGCTCTCGATGCGGAAGGCGAGGAACATCTCCGACAGCTTGCGCGTGTAGGTGACCTCGGGGCTCAGGAAGAACTGGCGCGCGACCTGCTGCGTGATCGTGCTGCCGCCGGCGACGTGCTTGCTGCCCGTGGTCGCGACGAGCCACACCGCGCGCAGGATGCCGCCGATGTCGATGCCGCTGTGGCTGTAGAAGTCGGCGTCCTCGGCAGACAGCACGGCCTGCTTGAGGCGGTCCGGTACGTCGCCCATGCGGATCGGGATGCGGCGTGTTTCCCCGAAGGTCGCCATCAGCTTGCCATCTGCGGAGAACACCCTCAGCGGCACCTGCAGGCGCACGTCCCGGAGGGTCTCCACGGGGGGCAGGCGCGGCGAGATCAGCCAGTAGGCCACGCCGACGGCGGCGGCTCCGGCGACCACGCCGGCGAGCCCGAGATAGAGCGCGTAGCGCGCCAGGCGAAGGAGGATTCTCATGCCGCGGACAGGACTTGTGATGTCAGTCAAGGTTAGTGACGCAAGCCCCGGAGTATAGAGCTATTGCCGTTTCCGGGACGCGGGGAAAGGTGTCCGGATGAGGGCAAAACGGGGGCAAAACGCCGATTTGGAGACGGGGTCGACGTCTTTGACGACCCCCTGTTGATAATTGGTTAAAGTTTGGATTTAATGTTGTGGCGCATCTTTCGCTCGTAAGAGCGCGTGGGAAGGGGAAAAAGTGTGGGACTCTTCACTCCTAAAGCTCCGCCGCTGATCGGTGTGGACATCAGCTCCACGGCCGTCAAGCTGCTTCAGCTTGGCCAGACCGGCGGGCGCTACCGCGTCGAGCACTATGCCGTCGAGCCGCTGCCGCCGAACGCCGTCGTCGAGAAGAACATCGTCGAGGTCGAAGCCGTGGGCGATGCGATCCGCCGCGCGCTGAACCGTTCAGGCACCAAGACCAAGTACGCCGCCGCCGCCGTGGCCGGCTCGGCCGTGATCACCAAGATCGTGCCGATGCCCGCCGACCTGTCCGAGGAGGACATGGAGGCGCAGATCCAGATCGAGGCCAACCAGTACATCCCGTACCCGATCGAGGAAGTCAGCCTCGATTTCGAGGTGCTCGGCCCGGTCAAGGACAACCCGGACATGGTCAACGTCCTGCTCGCCGCCTCGCGCACCGAGAACGTCGACCTGCGCGTCGCCGCGCTCGACCTCGGTGGCCTCGGCGCGAAGACGATGGACGTCGAGGCGTTCGCGATGGAGAACGCGTTCAAGCTCATCTCCGACCAGCTCTCGGTGCCGAAGGAAGCCGTCGTCGCGGTCGTGGACGTCGGCGCCACGATGACCACGCTCATCGTGCTGCGCAACCAGCGCACGATCTACTCGCGCGAGCAGGTCTTCGGTGGCAAGCAGCTCACCGACGAGGTCATGCGCCGCTACGGCCTCAGCTACGAGGAGGCCGGCCTCGCCAAGCGCCAGGGCGGCCTGCCCGAATCCTACGAGATCGAGGTGCTGGAGCCGTTCAAGGAGGCCATGGTCCAGCAGATCAGCCGCCTGCTGCAGTTCTTCTTCGCCGGCAGCGAGTACAGCCGCGTCGATCAGGTCGTGCTCGCCGGTGGTTGCGCCTCGATCCCCGGCGTCGCCGACATGGTCGAGGAGCAGCTTGGCGTGCCCTGCGCGGTCGCCAACCCGCTCGCGAACATGTCGCTCTCCAACCGCGTCCAGGCCCAGACCCTCGCCCAGGACGCGCCGGCGCTCATGATCGCTTGCGGCCTCGCCATGAGGAGTTTCGACTGATGGCAAGAATCAACCTATTGCCGTGGCGCGCGGAGCGGCGCAAGCAGCGCGAGCGCGAGTTCTACATGATGCTCGGCGCGTCGGCCGCCGGTGCCGCGCTGGTGGTGTTCCTCGCGTACTCGTGGATGGGCTCGCGGATCGAGGCGCAGAACGGGCGCAACACCTACCTGACGGAGCAGATCAAGCTCCTCGATACCAAGATCGAGCGCATCAAGGACCTCGAGAAGACGCGCGACCAGCTCCTCGCGCGCAAGCAGATCATCGAGGACCTGCAGTCGAACCGCTCGCAGATGGTCCACATGTTCAACGAGCTCGCGCAGACGATCCCGGACGGGACGCGGCTGACCTCGCTCAAGCAGGCCGGCGAGATCCTCACGCTCGAAGGCGTGTCGGAATCGAACACGCGCGTCGCGACCTACATGCGCAACGTCGAGACCTCGCCGAATCTCGGGCGCTCCGATCTCGCCAAGATCGAGAACATGGCCGGCAAGCAGAATGCCGATCGCCGCATGCCGTACGAGTTCCAGCTCGCGATCAGCCTCCGCAAGCCCAGCGTGAACGGCGAGGAGCTCCCGCTGCCGGGAGCCGACGCGACGGGCGCGGCGATCCCGCCGGCCGCGCCGCCGCCCGCGGTGCCTGCACCCAGCGTGGAGAAGAAGCCGTGAGCATCATCGACGACTTCCGCAACCTCGACCGCAACAACGTCGGTGGCTGGCCCCAGCGCGTCAAGACGGCGCTGGCCATCCTCGTCGTACTCGTCATCGTCGGCCTCGGCGCGTACCTCTACATCCTCCCGCAGCAGGACGAGCTCGAGCTCGCCGAGAACAGGGAGGCCACGCTCAAGGCCGACTTCGCGAAGAAGCAGGCCCAGGTCGTCAACCTCGAGGCGTACGAGAAGCAGCTCGAGGACATGAAGGAAGAGCTGCGCCAGCTGATCGGCCAGCTGCCCAGCAAGACCGAGATGCCCGAGCTGATCCTCGCGATCTCGCAGGCCGCGCTGCGTTCGGGCATCGAGACGGAGCTGTTCCAGCCCGGTCCCGAGGTAAGCAAGGAAGGCTTCTACGCCGAGAAGCCGATCCAGTTGCGCATGGTCGGTACCTATCACCAGTTCGGTGCCTTCATCAGCACGGTCGCTTCGCTCGAGCGCGTGGTGATCCTGACCATGCACGACGTCGCGCTGCGCCCGGGACAGGGCGGCGCCGCGGCGCCGCGCGCGCCGGGCGCCGCAGCGCCTGCAGCGCCCGGGACGCTGACGCTCGAAGGCACGGTCAAGACGTACCGCTACCTCGATGCCGACGAAGTCGCGCAGTACGAGGCCGAGCACGCCGCGGCCGCGGGCCAGCCGCCGGGCGCCGCCCCGGCCACGGGAGGTAAGTGACGTGCGCGCACCATTCGACAGGATGATCCGTGCCGCCTGTGCGTTCGCGCTGTGCGCGACGCTCGCCGCATGCGATTCCGGACGCGGCAGCGTCGAGGACTGGGTCGCCCAGGAAAAGGCCAAGAAAGGCGCTCCCCTGCAGGCACCGCCCGTCATCAAGACCTTCGAGACGGTCGAGTACACCGCCCAGCGGCGCGGTCTGCGCGACCCGTTCGAAGGCGGTACGAACGAGGAAGAGCTGGCGACGACGAGCGGCCCGCGTCCCGACGAGAACCGTCCGAAGGAACCGCTCGAGGCGTTCGCGCTCGACGGCCTGCGCATGGTCGGCACGCTCGGCGCGCCGTCCGCGCCGGAGGGGCTGGTCAAGGACCCCGAAGGCGTGATCCACCGCGTGCGCTCGGGCAACTACCTCGGGCAGAACTACGGGCGCATCACTTCCGTTGCCGAAGATCACATCGAGCTTGTCGAACTGGTGCCGAACGGCACCGGTGGCTGGATGGAACGTCAAACCACGATTGCGTTGGCGGATGCCAACCCGAAATGACCGACCCGTTGGGGGTAACGATGATGTTTACGACAGCGACTGACTTCCACGGGCGTGGCAAGCGCGCAGCGCGGGCAGGCCGATCGCGCCTGGCGGCGTTGCTCGTGCTGCTCGGGCTCGCCGGCGCGATGCCGGCGTCTGCGCAGAACGTCCTCGAGGACATGACCTACGTGGCCCAGCCAGGCGGTCGTGTCGAGCTGACGCTGCGTTTCGCCGAGGCGGTCAGCGATCCCCAGGCGTTCACGACCGAGACGCCGCCGCGCATCGCGCTCGATCTTGCTGGCACGCGCAACGGCCTCACACAGCGTCGCATCGACATCAACGCGGGCGCGACCTCGGGTGTTTCCGCGGTCGAAGCCGGTGGCCGCACGCGCGTCGTCGTCGACCTGTTCCGCCCCGCCTCGTACGAGACGCGCATCGAGGGCAACAAGCTCGTCGTCGCGATCGCCTCGAACCTCGGCGGTGCGACACCTGAAGCCAAGTCCCTCGCGAGCGCCGACCCGACCAAGGCCATCGGCGGTCGTGACATCCAGCTGGCCAATGTCGATTTCCGCCGCGGCAAGGCGGGCGAGGGCCGCATCATCGTCAACTTCTCGGCGCCGGGTGCCGCAGCCGACCTGCGTCGCGAAGGCGACCGCGTCCTGCTCGACGTCACCAACGCGAAGCTCACGCCCGAGGCCGCGAAGCGCTTGGACGTGCTCGATTTCGCCACGCCCGTGCAGTTCATCGAGACCCGCGGCCGCGGCAATGGCGCACGCATCGAGATCACCGCGAAGCCGCCGTTCGAGCAGCTCGCCTACCAGACCGGCAACGAGTACGTCGTCGAGATCGCGCCCAAGCGCGAGGACAAGCCCAAGGACAAGAACGCCGAACCCGTCTTCAATGGCAGCCGCGTGACGTTCAACTTCCAGGACATCCCGACGCGCTCGGTGCTGCAGCTCATCGCCGACGTTTCCGACCTCAACATCGTGGTCGCCGACAGCGTGCAGGGCAACGTCACGCTGCGCCTCATCAACGTGCCGTGGGACCAGGCCCTGCACATCGTGCTGCAGGCCAAGGGCCTCGACCAGCGCCGTCAGGGCAACGTGATCTGGGTTGCCCCGCAGAAGGAGATCGCCGATCGCGAGCAGGCGCTCGCCGATGCGCGCCTGCAGATGGAGGACAAGGTCGAGCTGATCTCCGACTACATCCCGATCAGCTACGGCAACGCGAAGGACATCGCCGCGCTGCTGACGCAGGAGACCAAGGGCAACCAGCAAGGCGGCAGCCAAGGCCAGGACCAGAACTCCCGCCGCGGCTTCCTCTCGCAGCGCGGCACGGTGACCTACGACGACCGCACGAACACGCTGCTGCTCAGCGACACGCCGCAGAAGGTGCAGGAGATCCGCGCCCTCATCACCGTGCTCGACCGTCCGGTCCAGCAGGTCCTGATCGAGTCGCGCATCGTCATCGCGACCGACTCGTTCGCACGCGAACTCGGCGTCAAGTTCGGCATCAGCGGTGGCTACGAGGACCACAACGGCAACGTCGTGTCGACCGCGGGCACCGCCACGGGCACCGACCGCATGAGCAACCTCGCATTGACCAACCGTTTCGGCGGCGGCCGCGGGCTCCCGGTGTTCCGTCCGGGCACGGTGCCGTCGAGTTCGGCGGGCACCGGCGGCGGCATCGCCGTGCCGAGCCTCGACGACCGCCTCAACGTGAACCTTCCCGCGTCGACCCCGGCGGGCAGTTTCGGCCTCGCGATCCTCGGCGCCGACTACCTGCTCGACCTCGAGCTCTCGGCCGCGCAGACCGAGGGTCGCGGCGAGGTCGTCTCGAGCCCGCGCGTCGTCACGGCCAACCAGCGCGAAGCCGTCATCAAGCAGGGCCAGGAAGTCGGCTACGTGACGTTCCAGAACTCCGGCGGCGGTGCGGGGAGCGGTACCGCGACCGTGCAGTTCAAGGAAGCGGTCCTCGAACTCAAGGTCACGCCCACGATCACCGCCGACGACCGCGTCGTGCTGAACCTCGCGGTCAAGAAGGATGCGATCGCCGGCTTCATCGCCAATCCGGGCGGCGGCCAGGTGCCGCAGCTCGACAAGCGCGAGATCAACACGTCCGTGCTCGTCGACAACGGCCAGACGGTCGTGCTCGGCGGCGTCTACGAGGTCGAGAAGCGCGACGACATCACGAAGGTGCCCGTCCTTGGAGACGTGCCCGTGCTCGGCAATCTCTTCAAGCGCAAGGGGCGCACGGACACGAAGGCCGAACTGCTGATCTTCGTGACGCCGCGCATCCTCAGCGAGAGCCTGAAATAAACCACGTCCAGGGGCGGGAACCCACGCGTGCGGGGGTTCCCGGGGTGACGACGAGCCACAACAAACCACGATGCGATCCTGGAGAACTCCCATGAGACTTCCCTTCAAGCCCCTCGGCCTGCTCCTCGCAAGCCTGGCGCTCGCCAGCTGCGGCGGCGGTGGCGGGGATGGCGGTGGCGCGACGTCGCCGCCCGCCAACGGCACGATCACGCTGTCGGCGACGCGCACGACGTTGCCGTTGAACCCGACCAACGTCGGTCCCTACATCGGCTCGCCCTACATGGCGGAAGTCGCCGTGTCGTTCCGCAACGCCGCGGGCACGCTCATGGCGCCGAACGGCCAGGCGACGATGACGATCGCGCCGTCGACGGTCGCGGCCATCTCGCCGCCGGATGATCCGACGACCACCGACGTCAACGAGTTCACGACGTTGATGGTCTCGTTCCCGCAGATCCTCAACAACGGTTCGGGCACGGTCTACGTGCACAGCGGCGACGTGGCCGGCACGGCCACGCTGACGGTGTCCGCGGTCGATCCGAACACGGGCCGCACGGTGTCCGCCACGCAGACCTTCACCATTGCGGGCGCGACGCCCCTGCCGGCGTCGGTGGCCGCGGTGGCCAATCCGTCGGTCCTGTATGTCGGCGGCACGGGCGGCGCGACCAGCGCACTCGTCCGCGCCAATGTCCTCGACGGCGCCAACCAGCCCGTGCCCGACCCGGGTGCCGCCGACAACGTGCGCTTCGAGATCATCGGCAATGCAGGCGGCGGCGTGCTCTCCTCGAACACGGGATCGGGCTCGTCGGTGACGGCCAAGACCGTCAACGGCATCGCCACGGTCTCGTTCCAGGCCGGCACCACGCTGCCGCCGGACAATCCGGTGCAGATCCGCGTCACCGCGGACCGGACCGACAACAACGTGTCCAACGGCATCGCCAACCCGGTGTCGACCACGACCAGCATCGCGATCTCCGACGGCCAGCTGTTCTCGCTCGTGATCACGTCGCCCGACGTCGAGGCCATCACGCAGAACCTGGTCTATGACGGCGTCGACGCCGAGGGCAACCCGGTCGGTTCGCCCGACGGCACCTACAGCTTCACGATCAGCGCGCTCGCGACCGATCGCCAGGGCAACCCGGTCGCGCCGGGCACGACGATCCAGTTCGGCGTCATCGACGCGCCGGTCACGGGCTTCCCGGGCCAGGGCGGCGGTACGTTCCAGATCGCCGGCAGCAACGGCAATCCGCTCGAGGGCGGCACGACCTTCACGGCGCCGACCGGCCAGTTCCGCACGGCGGGTGGCGGTGCAGGCCCCGGTGACACGGTGCTCGTGTTCGGCCAGCTCGTCACGGGCAACGCCGACCTCGAGAACATCCGCTTCGTGCAGACCGTGCCGACGCAGACCACGCTGACCACGACGACCGCGTTCAACCGCAACGACACGACCGGCGCGTCGGTCGACTACGGTCCGGTGCTGCCGTACGTGATCGGCCGTGCCACCGAGGTCAACGTCACGGCCAGTGCGACGACCAACAGCCTCGGCGTCGCGACGACCAAGATCAACTATCCGGTCTCGCGCCTCGGCAAGCAGGTCATCGTGTGGGCGCAGGGCAATGCGCAGACGTCGGCGACGCCGAAGACCGTCGGCGACATCCAGCCGCTGCGCCTGCCGGGCGTCGCTCCCGCGACCCTCACGATCAGCCCGACGCCGATCGCGGGCAACCGCTCGACGCAGGTCACCGCTTGCCTCTTCGATGCCTACCAGTCGCCGATCCTCGGCGCCTATATCGGCTTCAGCTTCTCGGGCCTCGGCGTCGGCACCGGTTCGATCGACGGGACCTCGGGCTCCGGCGTCATCGCCGCGCCGACGGGTCTCGACGGCTGCACGACCGGCCTGCTCGTGACCGCGGGCCTGTCCTCCGCGGACGACGACGCGTCCGTCGTCTTTACCGCGGGCGGTCAGCCGGTCGAGGTTCCGATCATCACGGGCACGGAACTCGTGCTGCAGGCGTTCCCGTCGACGGTCGTGGCGGGTACGGGTACGTCGAGCGTGAACCTGCGTCTCAGCGACGGTGCCGGCAACGGCGTGCCGAACACGCAGCTGTCGGGTACCTGCGAGGCCGGTGCCTCGATCACGGGTCCGATCGCACCGACCAACGCGACGGGCAATACCACGGCCAACCTCTCGGGCCTCGGCCTCTCGGTCACCTGCCCGGGCGAGGAGCGCGACTCCGCGCAGTGCACGTTCCGCACGCCCGTGAACGGTGGTCCGACGGCGGTCGTCACCGTCCTCGGCGTGGTGTCGGGTGACGTGTGTTTCAGTCCCAACACCTGCACCTGCCCGACGACGCCTCCGTCGACCCCCTGACGGGACGAGATGGTGTCAAGGAGAAAGGGCCGCGCAAGCGGCCCTTTTTCTTTGTGGAACTCGGGTAGCATCGCGGAGAGGGACGCCGCCGACGACGCCCCGAGACACGCGTGCCCCGGGGGAGATCGGTATGGCTGCAGACCGCTTGCGCATCGCCGCGGGAGCGACCGTGTTCGTCGAGGGGGATCCGCCGACGACCGCGTTCCTGATCGAGGCGGGCCGTGTGCGCGTCAGCACGCACCAGCACGGCGAAGCACGCGTCCTCGGCGACCTCGGTGCAGGCGCACTGCTCGGTGAAATGGCCGTCATCGACGATTCGCCGCGCTCGGCGACCGCCACCGCGATCGAGGACTGCGTCCTCACGCCGATCGACCGGCACCAGTTCGCCGAGCGTCTCGAGGTCGCCGATCCCATCGTGCGCGCGTTGCTGCTGAGCCAGGTGTCGCGTTACCGGTCGGCGCTCGCCACGCTGACCGGGGACGGCGACCGCGGTCCGGTCACGTCGCGGACTCCCGACGAGGCCGACGCCTTCGACAAGATCAGGCTCGAGAGCGAGCTGCGCGGCGCGCTCGAGCGCGCCGAGCTGAAGGTGTTCCTGCAACCGCTGTTCGACCTCGAACAAGGTCGCGTCGCCGGCTACGAGGCGCTCGTGCGCTGGCATCATCCGGAGCGAGGCGCGGTGTCACCGGGCGAGTTCATCCGCCTCGCCGAGGAAACCTCGCTGATCGTGCCGGTGGGCGACTACGTGCTCGCGCGCGTCTGCGAGATGCTCGCCGAGCTGCGGCGTCGAGGACGCACACCCTTGCCGTTCATCGCGCTCAACGTGTCGGCGCGCCAGATCGAGGACGAGTCGCTCGTCGACCGCATGCTCGCGCGGCTCGCCGAACACGGCCTGCCACCCGATCGGCTCGAGGTCGAGATCACCGAGAGCCTCGTGCTGGACAGCCCGCGCGTCGCCGCGCTGATCGCGCGCTGCCACGCCGCCGGCATGCACGTCGCGCTCGACGATTTCGGTACCGGATACTCCAACCTCGCGCCACTGCTCAAGCTCGACGTCGACCGCATCAAGCTTGACCAGGCGTTCGTGCGCGCGCTCGACACGCCACGTGGCGCGGCGCTCGCGGCCGCGATCGTCGGCATGGCACACGCGCTCGACTGCGAAGTCATCGCCGAAGGCGTCGAGACCGACGGGCAGCGCGATACATTGCGCGGGATGGGCTGCCGCTACGCGCAGGGATGGCTCATCGGGCGCCCGACGCCGCTCGACGACGTGCTCGCGTCGGGCTGATCCGTCCGAAACGGGCGCGCTCCTGCGTCTCAATCTCCGGCAACTTCCTGCTTCCGCCGCGGTCCGAGCCTGTCTCCCGTCCGCGTGCCATCATTCCGGACCCCGTCGCCGATCCCATGGACATGCCCGAACCGACCACGGCTGCGGCCGCCTTTGCCGACCTGCGCCAGGAGCTCTCCCGCTGCATCCTCGGGCAGGAGGCACTCGTCGACCGCCTGCTCGTCGCGCTGCTTGCCGACGGCCACCTGCTCGTCGAAGGTGCCCCCGGCCTCGCCAAGACCACCGCGATCAAGGAACTCGCCGCGCGCCTGGAGGCCGATTTCCACCGCGTCCAGTTCACGCCGGACCTGCTGCCGGCCGATCTCACCGGCACCGAGATCTACCGGCCGCAGACCGGCCTGTTCGAGTTCCAGCGTGGCCCGTTGTTCCATAACCTGATCCTCGCCGACGAGGTCAACCGCGCACCGGCCAAGGTGCAGTCGGCCCTGCTCGAGGCGATGGGCGAGCGCCAGATCACCGTCGGCCAGACGACCTATGCGCTGCCGCCGCTGTTCCTCGTCATGGCGACGCAGAACCCGATCGAGCAGGAAGGAACCTACCCGCTGCCCGAGGCCCAGCTCGACCGCTTCCTGCTCCACGTGCGCATCGGCTACCCGGGCGCCGATGCCGAGGCCGCGATCCTGCGCCTCGCGCGCGACCGCGCCCGCGCGGGAAGCGTGACCGGCGCGACGCCCGAGTGCCGCGTCACGCAGACGCAGGTGTTCGCCGCACGCGCCGAGGTGCTCGACCTGCATCTCGCGCCCGCGCTCGAGGCCTATCTCGTCCAGCTCGTGCTCGCGACGCGCGAACCGGCTGCGTACGGAGCCGAGCTCGCGCGCTGGATCGCCTATGGCGCGAGCCCGCGCGGCACCATCGCGCTCGACCGTTGTGCACGCGCACACGCCTGGCTCGCGGGCCGCGACTATGTCACCCCGGAGGACATCCACGCCGTCGCGCCCGATGTGCTGCGCCACCGCGTGCTGCTCAGCTACGAGGCAGAGGCCGAAGGCGTCGATGCCGACCGCGTGCTCGGCCTGCTGCTCGAACGCGTGCCGTTGCCCTGAGCGGCGGATCACGAGTCCACCTTCGATGACGACCCTTGACGCGCCCGGTCCCGGTGTCCGTGTCGCGCTCGACGAGCTGCTCGCGCTCGTCGCGCACGCACGCGGCACGCGGCTCGCCGAAGTCCGCAGTGCCGCGCAGCGCAGCGGCCCTCACGGGTCGCGCTGGCGCGGGCGTGGCGTCGACTTCCGCGAATCGCGTGTCTACCAGGCCGGCGACGACATCCGTCACATGGACTGGCGCGTCACCGCCCGCAGCGGGCGGCCGCACACGAAGCTGTTCGAGGAAGAGCGCGAGCACGGACTGCTGCTGCTCGTGGATCACAATCCGTGCATGCGCTTCGGCACGCGCGTGCGCTTCAAGAGCGTGCAGGCCGCGCGCGCGGCCGCGTTGCTCGCGTGGATCGCCACCGCAGGCGGCGACCGCGTCGGCGCGATCGGCTTCGGCGGCGGCATCCGTGGCGAGGTCAAGCCCGCCGGTGGCCGGCGCGGCGCGCTGCGCGTGCTGCGCGCGCTGCGCGACTGGGACGCCGCGGCGATCGGCGTCGCCGAGCCGCTGTCCGCCGCGCTCGAGCGCACGCGTCGCCTGCTGCGCCCGGGCATGCGACTCGTCGTCGTCAGCGACGGCTTCAGTGTCGACGCGGAAGCGTCGTCGGTGCTCGCGCGGCTCGGCGCGCGCCACGAACTCGGACTCGTGCTCGTCGCCGATCCGCTCGAGCTCGCGCCGCCGCCACCGGGACGTTACGCGCTGAGCCTCGGTGGCACGCGCCGGTTGCTCGACTTCGGCGAGCGCCGCCTCAGGCACGCATGGCCGCAACCGTTCGCCGCGATCCGCGAGCGCCTGCGCGAGGACGCACTGCGCGCGGGCGGGCGCGTCGTCGACGTCACCACCGACGGTGACGTGCGCCGCGCGATCGCACCGCTCACCGCTCGACCGGTCGCCCCGATGGACTCGTCCGCGTGAACGCAGACGGTCCGGTCCTGCGCGACATCCACCTGCCGCCCGATCCGTCGTGGTGGCCGCCGGCGCCGGGCTGGTGGATCCTCGCCACGCTCGTCCTCGTCGGGATCGCCGTGCTGGTGCGTGCGGTCCGCGGCATGCGCCGGCGCCGGCGCTGGCTGCGCGCGCTGCACGGCCAGATCGACCGCCTCGATGCGCTCGACGTGCGCGACGGCAGTGCACTCGCCGCCGACGTGTCGCAGCTGCTGCGGCGAGCGACGCTTCTCGTCGATACGCGTGCGGCGGCGTTGACCGGTCCGGAATGGCTACGGTTCCTCGATGCGCGCCTCGGTGGTGATGCGTTCGAGCACGGCGTTGGGCGTGCCCTGCTGGATGCACCGTGGCAGAAGGGCGCCGTGATCGACGGTGCCGCGCTCGTCGCGCTCGCGCGACGCTGGATCACCACGGTACTGGCGGAGCCTCCGCGCCATGCTTGAGCTGGCCTGGCCCTGGTGGCTCGCCGCATGGCCGTTGCCGTTCCTCGCGGCATGGCTACTGCCGCGCGTGCACGACACACCCGGTGCCGCGTTGCGCCTGCCCCATGCCGGCGTCGCACTGCCCGAGACCGCCACGCATGCCGGCGCGCCGCGTGCGCGGCGCTGGTTCGCGTTGCTCGCGTGGACGCTGCTCGTGTTCGCCGCGGCCCGTCCGCAGTGGCTGGGCGAGCCCGAAGACGTGCCCCGCAGCGGTCGCGACTTGCTGCTCGCGGTCGACACGTCGGGCAGCATGAGCATCCAGGACATGCAGCTCGGCGCGGCGGAGGCGGACCGCTTCTCGACCGTGCAGGCGATCGCGACCGACTTCGTCGAGCGTCGCCATGGCGACCGCGTCGGCCTCATCCTGTTCGGCTCGCGCGCCTATCTGCTCACGCCGCTCACGTTCGACCTCAAGACCGTCGCACGCCAGCTCGACGACGCGACGATCGGCCTCGCCGGTCGCGAGACCGCGATCGGCGATGCGCTCGGACTCGCGGTCAAGCGCCTGCGCGACCGGCCCGAGAACCATCGCGTGGTCGTGCTGTTGACCGACGGCGTCAACAACGCCGGCGAGCTCGATCCACCCAAGGCGATCGACCTCGCGGTCGCGAACAAGGTGCGCGTCTACACGGTCGGCATCGGCGCCGATTCGGTGCGCGTCGACAGCCTGTTCGGCAGCCGCACGTTCAATCCGTCGGCCGAGCTCGACGTCGCGCTGCTCACGTCGATGGCCGAGAAGACCGGCGGGCGATTCTTCCGCGCACGTGACACGGCCGAGCTCGCCGGCATCTACCGCGAGATCGATGGCCTGGAGCCGGTCGACGCCGATGCCGAGGCGCTGAGGCCGGTCGCCGAGCTCTACACGGTCCCGCTGGCGCTCGGCGCGTTGTCGGCGCTGTTCGCGTTCGTGCCCGTGGGGCGTCGCCGCGTGTCGCGGACCGAGGGCTTCGCGTGAGCGGCGCACTCGCGGATTTCCATTTCCTGAGGCCGTTGTGGCTGATCGCGCTCGCGGGATTGCCGTTGCTCGCCTTCGCATGGCGGCGCGCGCGGACGGCGTCCGTGGCCTGGCGTGGTGTCGTCGATGCACACCTGCTGCCGCACCTCGTCGATCGCGACGCCGTGACGCGAGGATCGCGTGGTGCATGGATCGCGGTGGCGGTATGGACGGTCACGACGTTCGCGCTCGCGGGGCCGGCGTGGGAGCGCGAGGCGTTGCCGCTCTACCGCAACGAGGCGGCCCGCGTCATCGCGATCGAGCTTGCGCCGACGATGCTCGCCGCCGACCTCAAGCCGAACCGCCTGGCCCGTGCGCGCTTCAAGATCAACGACATCCTGCGTGCGAGCCGCGACATGCAGACGGCGCTCATCGGTTACGCCGGCGACGCCTACGTGGCCGCGCCGCTGACCGACGACGTGAACACGGTCGCCAACCTCGTCGATGCGCTCGATCCCTCCGTGATGCCTGTCGCGGGCAATGCCGCCGAGACCGCCATCCGCGAAGCCGTGAAGCTCGTCGAGCAGGCAGGCCGCAAGCAGGGTGAGCTCATCCTGCTCGCCGACGGTGCGAGCAGCGCCGCGATCGACGCCGCGCGCGAGGCACATGCGCGAGGACTCGTGGTTTCCGTGCTCGGTGTGGGCACGCCGGCCGGCGCGCCGGTCGCACTCCCGCAGGGCGGCTTCCTGCAGGATGGTGCGGGCAACATCGTCGTGCCGAGACTCGACGAGGGATCGCTGCGCTCCCTCGCCGAGGCCGGTGGCGGTCGCTACGCAACCTTGTCGACCGATCGTGTCGACCTCGATCTCGTGCTCGGTGCGGGAGTCGATGCGTCGTCCACGGCACACGAGGGCGATGCGGGGGACGCGACGAGCGAACGCTTCCGCGATCGTGGCCCCTGGCTCGTCCTCGCGCTGTTGCCGCTTGCACTGCTCGCGTTCCGACGCGGCTGGCTCATGGCGTTCTCGCTCGTGCTGGTGCTACCTGCCGGGCGCGCGCATGCGTTCTCGTTCGCCGACCTGTGGCTGCGTCCGGACCAGCAGGCCGCGCGCGCGCTTGCCGAAGGTGATGCGCAGCGTGCACGGGAGCTCGCGCGTGATCCCGCGTTGCAGGGCGGCGCGGCGTACCGGGCCGGCGACTTCAAGGGTGCCGAGGAGGCGTACACGCGGGCCGCTGGTGCCGAAGCCGACTACAACCGCGGCAACGCGCTGGCGCGGCAAGGCGACTACGAAGGCGCGCTGAAGGCCTACGCAAAGGCCGTCGAAGCGCAACCCGGCCACGAGGACGCGCGCGCCAACGAGCAGGCCTTGCGCGAGTGGCTCGAGAAGCAGGACGCGCAGTCGCCGGACCAGCAGGGCGACAACAGCGACGAGAGCGGCAAGGGCAAGAACGATCCGTCGAAGGGCGGCGAGGGCGAGCGCAAGCCCTCCGACGAGCAGCAGCCCAACGAGGGTGCGTCGGCACAGGAGGGCGAGCAGGGCGACAAGGACGAGCGGCGCTCCGAGCAGAAGAAGCCGGAGCAGGGCGACGACGAAGCGACCGGCAAGGATGCGCAGGGCGATGCGTCGCAGGAGAGCGAAGCGCAGGCGCGCGAGAAGCAGCGCGAAGGCCAGCAGCAGCTCTCGCAGGCGATCGACGAGGCGATCAAGGACGCGCCTCCCGAGAAGGACGCCGCACAGGTCGCTGCCGATCCCGAGCAGGAAGCCGCACGCGAGCAGGACCAGGCGCTCAACCAGTGGCTGCAGCGCGTGCCCGACGATCCTGGCGGGTTGCTGCGGCGCAAGTTCCTGCTCGAGCACGAAAGACGACAGCGCGGTGGAGGTGGACGATGAGGCGATGGCTCTGGATGCTGCTGGTCGTCTCGATCGGCGTGATCGCGTGGCCAGCGATCGCGTCGGCACAGGCCGCGCGTGCGTGGCTCGATCGTGACTCGATGCAGCTCGGCGAGACCGTCACGCTCAACGTCGAGGTCGACGGCAACGCCGGCATCGAGCCCGATTTCTCGGTGCTCGGCAGCGACTTCAACCTGCTCGGCACGCAGTCGAGCCGGCAGTTCAGCCTCGTCAACGGACAGAGCACGGCCAAGACGGTGTGGGCCGTCGGCCTCGAGCCGAAGCGCGCCGGCGCACTCGCGATTCCCGCACTGACGATCGGCAACGCATCGACCGCGGCGATCACGCTGACCGTGCTGCCCGCACCGGTCGGTGCGCAGGGCAAGCCGGGCGACAATGTCTTCGTCGAGGTGACCGCCGATCCGGTGTCGCCCTATGTGCAGCAGCAGGTGCGTTATACGGTCAAGCTGCACTACGCGATCGATCTCACCGAGGGTTCGCTCGACGAGCCGACCGCGGCCGGCGTCGTGGTGCAGAAGCTCGGACGCGACCGCCAGTACGTCGCCACGCTCGGCGAGCGTCGCTACAACGTGCTCGAGCGTCGCTACGCGCTGCTGCCCGAGCAGAGCGGCACGCTGACCCTGCCTGCGCTCGCGTTTCGCGGCAGCACGCCCGACACCTCGGATCCGACCGGCTTCTTCCGGCGTGGCCGTGCGGTCGGTGCACGTTCCGATGCGGTCACGCTCGATGTACGTGCCAAGCCGACGACGTGGGGCGCAGCGCCGTGGCTGCCCGCGGTGTCGCTCACGCTCACCGACGACAACGCGATACCGCCCGAGGTGCCGGTCGGCGAGCCGATCACGCGCAGCGTGCGACTGCGCGCGCAGGGCCTCGGTTACGAGCAGTTGCCCGAACTGCGTTTCGAAGCCCCGGCCGGGACCGAGGTCTATCCCGACAAGGCCGAGACGCAGACGCGCGACGATGGTGCATGGCTCTACGGCGAGGTGTCGCGGAAATTCGCCGTCGTGCCGACGCGACCGGGCAAGCTCGTGCTGCCGGCCATCGAGGTGCAGTGGTGGGACACCGCGCACGAGCGCATGACGAAAGCCGTGCTCGCTGCACACGAGGTCAACGTGGTGCCGGCCGTCGGTGCCGCCGCGAACCCCGCGGCACCCGCGCCGGAGCCCTCGAGCCCGCCGTTCGTGATGCCGGGCGGCGACGTGAGCGCTCCCGCGGTCGCCGATGACACGCACCTGCGTGCCTGGCGCACCGCGGCGATCGGACTCGGCATGCTGTGGCTCGCCACGCTGGTGCTGTGGTGGCGTTCGCGTCGTCGCGTCGTCGTCGCGCCGGCGGTGCCCGAAGCGCCCCGCGGTGGAGACGCGCGTGCGGCGTTCCTGCGCATGTGTGCGCTCGGCGACATCGCCGGCGCCGAACGCGCGCTCGTCGCGTGGGCGCGCGCCGAGCGTGCAGGCGTGCGCAACGCGGGCGACCTCGCATCGTTGCTCGACGACGCGGCACAGCGCGACGCGATCGCCGACCTGCAGCGCGCACGCTATGCCGGTGGTGCGCACGACGGCCTCGGTTCGCGCCTCGAAGCGGCGTTCCGCGGCGGTCTCGCATGGATCCGCGTCGCCGCGCCCGCGCCGGAGCCCTTGCCGGATCTTTACGACCGCCGCCGTTGAGTCGCGGCCGCGCGGTTTGGCGGCCACGGAGGCATGCGGCACACTAGCCGCCTGACCGTCGAGCGTGGGGAATTCCGGGTGAAGTGCAGCGAGACCAGGCGACACGCCATGACCACGGGATTCCACCGCCGTTCGGAGCACGCCGCATGAACACGACCGGCGGCATGCCGCTGCACACGAAGATGCTCATCGGCTTCGTCGCGGGCCTCGCGATCGGCCTCGTCGTGCACGCGACCGCCGATGGCGGCAAGGCCGAATGGGTGCAGCTGCTCACGACCTGGGTCACGCAGCCGATCGGCCAGCTGTTCCTGCGCCTGCTGTTCATGCTCGTGATCCCGCTGCTCTTCTCGGCGCTCGTCGTCGGCATTGCCGAAATGGGCGACATCCGCTCGCTCGGCCGCGTCGGCTGGAAGACGCTCGGCTATACGGTCATCGTGTCCTCGATCGCGGTGATCATCGGCCTCGTGCTCGTCAACGTGTTCCGGCCGGGTGACGGCGTCGATCCCGCCGTCGCGCAGAGCCTGCTCGCCGACGCGAGCGAGGGTGCGCAGAAGATCGTCGCCGGCAGTGCGCTGCAGGGCTCGGGACCGAGCCTCGTGCTCAACATCGTGCCGACCAACGTGATCCGTGCGGCCGCCGACAACGACATCCTCGCGGTGATGTTCTTCGCGCTCATGTTCGGCATCGGCATCGTGCTGACGCGCTCGCCGCTCGCACAACGCACCAAGGAGGTCGTCGAGGGCGTCTTCGAGATCGCGATGAGCCTCATCCATCTCGTGATCCGCTTCGCGCCCTACGCGGTCGCCTGCCTCGTGTTCAACCTCGCCGCGCAGTTCGGCTGGGAGCTCATCTTCAAGCTCGCGGGCTTCGTCGGCGTCGCCGTGCTCGCGATGGCGATCCACTTCTTCGTCGTCTACTCGGCCAGCGTGCGCCTGCTCGGCGGCATGTCGCCGGTGCGCTTCTTCAAGGGCTCGCAGGAAGCGATCGTCATGGCGTTCTCGACCGCGTCGAGCAACGCGACGCTGCCGACCGCGCTCAAGGTCGCCGAGGAGGACCTCAAGCTGCCGCGCAAGGTGTCGCGCTTCGTGCTCACGATCGGCGCGACCGCGAACCAGAACGGTACTGCGTTGTTCGAGGGCATCACGGTGCTGTTCCTCGCGCAGTTCTTCAACATCGAGCTGAGCCTCGGCCAGCAGCTCGTCGTCATGCTCGTGTGCATCCTCGGCGGCATCGGCACGGCCGGCGTGCCGGCGGGATCGCTGCCGGTGATCGCGATGATCTGCGGCATGGTCGGCGTGCCGCCCGAAGGCATCGGCCTGATCCTCGGTGTCGACCGGTTCCTCGACATGTGCCGCACGACGCTCAACGTGACCGGCGATCTCGCGGCCGCAGTAGTCGTGTCCAACGGCGTCGTCGAGGACCCGGCGGAGTCGTCGACCGGCTAGGTGTGAACAGGGGGAGGGCATGGCGGAGCGGAGTCGTCGCGCGGTCATCGGATGCGTCGCGTTCGCGTCGCTCGGCGGCGCGTGCGAGGCCGAGGCGCTGCCATGGGAGGTCTGGTCGTCGCCGCTGCACTTCGCCGAGCTCGACGGCAACGACATCGTCGTCACGCATTCGAGCCGTTGTCCCGACGGTTGCCGCTACGACCGCAGCCTGCGCGGGCCCGAATCCGTCCAGACCAATCCGTTTCCGCTGCGCTGGCTGTACCGCGACGGTGACGAAGCCGTGCTGTTCGACGAACGTGGTCCCGGTGCGTTGACGCGCCTGTGGATGACGACCGGCGACGGCATCTCGCGCTGCATCGATCCGGCGATCCGCGTGCGCTTCCGCTTCGACGGCGAGGCCGTGCCGTCGATCGACCTGCCGCTTGCTTCGCTCTTCGACGGCTCGACGCCGCCGTTCACCCCGCCGCTCGTCGCCGATCGGCTCGCGTCGAGCGGTGGCTACACGATGCACGTGCCGATGCCCTACGCGCAGTCGCTGCGCGTGAGCCTGCTCGGAGCCGAGACGCCGTCGACCGTCTGCGATCCGAGCGGCTGGGGGTTGCTGTGGTACCAGTTCACCGCACACCGGCTGCGTCACGGCACGTCGGTCACGTCGTTCCCGGCATCGCCCGATGCACCGGCGTGGCGGGATTTCGTCGGCCATGCGGGCGACGATCCCTGGCACGGCATGCTCGCACCGCAGCCGTTCTCGGGTGTGCTCGCCGCGGGCGAGACACGCGTGCTCGTCGACGAGGTGGGTGAAGGTGTGCTGCGCGGCCTGCGTCTCGACATCGCCGCGGCCGCCCGTGCCGACGTCGTGCTGCGTGTCGAGATCGACGGCGCGACGGCGGTCGACCTGCCGTTCGATGCGTTCTTCGCCGCATGGACCGATGCACCGCTTGCCGCGCGCAACGCGCTGTTCGGCGAGGACGTCGGTGGACGACTCTATTCATGGTGGCCGATGCCGTACACGCAGTCGCTGCGCGTCACGCTCGTCGCCGACGCTTCGCGTCCGTCACCCGGCGCGTTCGCAGGTGACGTGTCGATCGCCGTGATGGTCGTGCCGCCAGAGGTCGGGCGCTATCGCGCCTGGCGCAGCGAAGCCTGTGCCGCGGGCAGCGACATCGAACTCGCGAACCTGCACGGTGCCGGGCGCATCGTCGCGCTCTCTACGCGCCTGCGCGCCGATGGCGCTTCGACGCTGGCCTACCTCGAAGGCGACGAGCGCATCGTCGTCGACGGTGCGCGCGCACCGTCGTGGCATGGCACCGGCGTCGAGGATCTCTACTCGGGCGGCTTCTACTTCGATCAGGGCGTGTTCGTCGGCCCGTTCGGCGGCGCGACGCGCGTCGACCTCGACGGCAGCGGCACGACGGCCGCGCATCGGCTCATGGCGACCGATGCGCCCGTGTGGTCGAGCACTCTGCGCATGACGCTCGAGGCAGGTCTTTCACCGGCCGAACCCGTGCCGATGTGTGCGCAGCACGTGGTCCACGCCTACGTCAGCGACTATGCGACGAGCGTTGCTCGCGGCGGCTTCGACGTCGGTACGCCGGCTGCGTCGGCACATGCCTACGTACTGCCCGCAGGCACGTCGTGCGAGGCCCGCACGGGACGCTTCTCCGACGAACCGCCCACCGTGCGCAACGCGGCGGTGTGCGGCTTCGCCTCCGGCACGAGCCGCTTCACGTTCACGCTGCGCGAGCCTGCGCAGGGGCTGCGCCTGCGCCGCACGATCGATGTCGCTTCGGGCGAACCGGGACGTGTCGCCGGTGCGCCGGCAGCGCGTGTGCGCATCGATGGTGTCGAGGTCGGACATTTCCCGCCCGCCGCGGCGAATCCTGCGCGGCGCTGGGACGAGCAGGAGATCCTTCTCGCCGGCCAGTACGATGCGGGGGAACTCGCCATCGAGATCGTGCCCGAGCATGGCGTGCATGCTGCGATGCACGGCGAATCGGGCTGGTCGCTGTACAGCGCGTGGATCGACGCGATCCATCACGACGGCTTCGACGGAGAAACGGTGCGATGAGCCTTCGCGATGACGCCGCACGCATCCAGGCCTTGTTCGGCGAGGTGCGCGACCTGCCCGCGACGGCACGCCATCGCCGCCTCGCCGAGCTCGGTGCCGATACGGCCGCGATCGCGCAGGTCGAAGCCCTGCTCGCGGCCGACGACGAAACCTCGGCGATTGGCGCAGGAAGCGAAGAAGCGGGCAGCGAGTGGAGCGCCGGCGACCTGCTCGGCGCATGGCGTCTTCTCGGCGAGATCGGCCGTGGCGGCATGGGCGTCGTGCATCTCGCCGAGCGTGCCGACGGACACTTCGAGCAGCGCGCCGCGATCAAGCTCATGCGCGGCATTCCCGATGCGCAGACCTTCGTGCACTTCGCGCGCGAGCGGCAGATCCTCGCGACGCTGCAGCACCCGGGCATCGCGCGCCTGCTCGACGGCGGCGCGACACCGGGCCACCAGCCTTACCTCGTCATGGAGCATGTCGAGGGCGAGCCGATCGATGCCTACTGCAGGCGCCTCGGTCTCGGGCTCGCAGCGCGCTTGCGCCTGTTCCAGAAGGTCTGCGAAGCGGTGCAGTTCGCGCACCGGCGTTTCGTCGTGCACTGCGATCTCAAGCCGTCCAACGTGCTCGTGCGCGAGGATGGAACACCGGTGCTGCTCGACTTCGGCATCGCGCGCGCGCTCGACAAGACCGCCGGCGCCGGTGACCGCGCCGCGGCCGCGTGGATCACGCCGCGCTATGCGAGCCCGGAGCAGCTGCGCGGCGAAACCGTGACGACGGCGAGCGACGTGTTCTCGCTCGGCCTGATCCTGTTCGAGCTGCTCGCGGGTCGCAGCGCGCGCCTCGATGCCGACGACCACACGATCACGCTGCTCGGTCGTGCCGCGGTCCGGCCGAGCGATCTCGCCGCGGCGATGCCGTGGCGGCAGCGCCTGCGCGGCGACCTCGATGCGATCGTGCAGCATGCGACGGCGTCCGAACCGGTGAAGCGCTACGCTTCGGTCGATGCGCTCGCTGCCGACATCGACCGCCACCTCGCGCTGCGCCCGGTGCATGCCCGCGGTGACGATCGCGCCTATCGCGCGGCGCGCTTCGCGCGCCGCCACTGGATCGCGTTGTCGGTCGCCGCACTCGCCTGCGTGTTCACCGGCGTCTCGATGTGGCGCATCGCCGCCGAACGCGACCGCGCGCTCGTGGCCGAGCGCGAGTCGGCGATCCAGGCCGGCACCGCGAACGAGGTCAGCGCGTTCCTCGTGTCGGTGTTCAACGTGTCCAATCCGCGCGTCGCGACGACGCGCGGTCTGAGCGCGCGCGACGTGCTCGATCAGGGTGCGACGCGCATCGGCACCGAACTCGACGACCAGCCGCGCGTCAAGGCGAAGCTGCTCGAGGTCCTCGGCACGGCCTACCGGCACATCGGCGAGCCCGCACGCGCGAGCGACCTGCTGCGCCAGGCCGCGGCGCTCTACCAGTCGCCGGACGTCGACGATCCGCTCGCCGCGGCGTCGGTGCTGAGCCAGCTCGCCGTGGTGCTCGGCAACCTGCGCATGCCCGGAGGCGAGGCCGAGCGCATCGCGCACGAGGTGCTGCGCCTGCGCGAACGGCATGCGTTGCCTGGTTCCGCGGAGATGGGCGATGCCTACAACACGCTCGGTGTCGTCGCCGAGGGCGAAGACCGCCTCGACGACGCCGAAGGCTTCCTGCTCAAGGCGCTCGCGATCCGCCGCACGTTGCCGGCTGGGCCGGGGAACTCGATTGGATCGACGCTGCACAACCTTGGCCTCGTCGCACGTGCACGCGACGACCATGCCGGCGCGGAGCGCTGGTTCGGCGAGGCACTCGTGATCAAGCGCGCGCAGTCCGGCGAGCGCAGTGCCGACACGCAGAGCACGCTCGAGTCGTATGCGATCGAGGTCGGCAAGAACGGCGACCGTCCGCGCGCGATCGCGTTGCTGCGCGAGAACCTCGCGATGGCCGTCGAGCTCTACGGCCCCTCGGGGCGCGATGTCGGCGACGCCCACAACGAGCTAGGCTCGCTGCTGCACGACGACGGCCGGTTCAACGATGCGGCAGGCGAGTACCGTGCCGCGCTCGACGTCGCCAACGCGCAGCCCGAATCGGTGGAGCAGGCCGCACTCTTCCCGCTCAACAACCTCGCTTCGGCTTACGAGGACATGGGTGACTACGCTGCGGCCGAACCGCTGTTCCGCGACTCGCTCGAACGCCGGCGCAAGCTGCGCGGCGACGAGGACATGTCCGTGCTGCGCGCCGAGTACAACCTCGCGCGCGTGCTGACGCGCGCGGGCAAGCTCGCCGATGCGAGACCGCTGATCGATCGCCTGGCCAAGGGCTATGCGGTGCGCATGGGGCCGACGCATTCGAACGCGGCCAAGGCGATCCTGCTCGAGGCGGAATGGCTCACACGGTCCGGCAGGCCCGACGATGCCGCGCGCGTGTTCGCGACCCTGCTGCCGTCGAAAGATCCGGCGCTGCTCGCGCGCACGCATGCGATCGCCTCGCGCATCGCGCTCGCGCAGGGACGCGGCGGGGATGCCATTCGCGAGGCCGAGGCATCGGTCGAATCCGCGCGCAAGGCGTACGGCGAGCAGCATCCGCTCACCGCCGAGTACCGCCTTGCCGAGGCGGCCGTGCAGGCGCGTCTCGGCGAGGCCGCGCAGGCCAGGGACATCGCAGCGGGCATCGCCGAACGCATCGAGGCCTCGTTCGCGCCCTCTTCACCGCAGCGTGCGGATCTCCAGGCACTGCTCGCATCGCCGGGCGTCGCGCGGCGCTGAGGCACAAAAAAGCCGGCCTGCTTTCGCAGGCCGGCGGCAAACGGCAAACAAGCCTGTGGTCGCCGTTGGAGTGCCCTTTAGAAGCGTGCCTCGGCGCTGACCGAGACGAGATCGGTCTTGAGGTCCAGCCTGTTCTTGTCGACCTTGTAGTAGTCGTAGTTCAGGCCCACGCTGAAGTTGTTGCTGAAGTCGTAACCGAAGCCCGCGCCGGCGTACCAGCTGTTCTTCTTGTCGTCGCCGCTGACCGGCAGGCCCGCGACGAGGTAGTCGCCCTTCGCGTCGGCGCGGAAGATGCCCGTGCGACCGCTCAGATACCAGTTGTCGGTGACGTTGAAGTGTCCGTTGACGCCCGCGTTCCAGCCTTTCAGTTCGGCCTTGCGCAGGAACTCGCCGCTCGGCAGCACGCCGACCGCGCCGGACTTCGGCGAGAACGTGCCGAGGTCCGTGTAGCCACCTTCGACACCGAGCGCCACGTTCGGGTTCAACGCCCAGCGGTAACCGAGATTGACGCCGTAGCCGGTGTCGTCGTCGTCGTACACGCCACGGTCGAGGTTGGCCTGGCCGGCGTTGCCGTTGACGAAGAAGCCGCCCTTGTCCTGGCCTTGCGCATGCGCAGCGGACGAGACGGCGACGAGACCCGCACTGGCGAGGGCAACCGCAAGCATCGTGTTTTTCATGATCGTACTGCTCCAGCTTGTTTCGGGGGACGCACGCGGCGGGGCGCCGCAGGCATCGCGAACTTCGACGGCAGGAGCGCTCTGGCGTTCCCGTCGTGGTCGCGAGTCCTAAGCTGGTGTTCATGCCTCCGTATTTCAATACTTATGGGTTTAGTTATTGTTCATCGACGTGACTTCATGAGTAAAATCAGTGCCTTGCTTCATGCCTCGTGGCGTGCCGTTCAACGCTTTTCCAACATTCCGTGCATGCCTTCTCCACGGTTTCTCTTCGATCGCGAAGCGGCGCATCGCAACTGCCGCGTTGTGGCTTCGTCCAGCCTCCGAGCGCCGCCACGGGGGGACAAGCCGGGACGGATCGGCGACAATGCGCGCCCCTCGCGGCCGGCCGTCGGGCACGCCGCTCCCCTCCGAGTCGAGTCGATCAATGCCGAGCCGTACTGAACTCGCCAACGCGATCCGCGCGCTGGCCATGGACGCGGTCGAAGCCGCGAAATCCGGTCACCCCGGCATGCCGATGGGCATGGCCGACCTCGCCGAGGTGCTCTGGAACGACGTGCTGCGCCATAACCCGGCGAACCCGAAGTGGGCCAACCGCGACCGCTTCGTGCTGTCGAACGGCCATGGCTCGATGCTCATCTACGCGCTGCTGCACCTGACCGGCTACGACCTGCCGATCGACGAGCTCAGGCGCTTCCGCCAGCTGCACTCGAAGACCGCCGGCCATCCGGAATACGCCGAGACACCTGGCGTCGAGACGACCACGGGTCCGCTCGGCCAGGGCCTCGCCAATGCGGTCGGCATGGCGCTAGCCGAGAAGGTGCTCGCCGCGCGCTTCAACCGCGACGGCTTCGACGTCGTCGACCACCGCACGTTCGTGTTCCTCGGCGACGGC
The DNA here is from genome assembly GCF_051987395.1 of Dokdonella aquatica. Lineage (NCBI taxonomy): Bacteria > Pseudomonadati > Pseudomonadota > Gammaproteobacteria > Lysobacterales > Rhodanobacteraceae > Dokdonella > Dokdonella aquatica. The sequence goes on from NZ_CP197094.1 coordinate 2,110,338, forward strand.
TGCCTCATGGAAGGCATCTCGCACGAGGCCGCGTCGCTGGCCGGCACGCTGCGCCTCGGCAAGCTCGTCGCGGTATGGGACGACAACGGCATCTCGATCGACGGCGAGGTGCACGGCTGGTTCACCGACGACACGCCGGCGCGCTTCGAAGCCTACGGCTGGAACGTCGTGCGCGGCGTCGACGGCCACGATCCCGACGCGATCGCCAGGGCGCTCGCCTCGACCGCCGCTGCCGACCGTCCGACGCTGATCTGCGCGAAGACCATCATCGGCTTCGGCGCACCCAACAAGCAGGGCAAGGAAGCGAGTCACGGCGCGCCGCTCGGCAAGGACGAGATCGCCGGTGCGCGCGAGCGCCTCGGTTGGTCTCACGCGCCGTTCGAGATCCCCGCCGACATCTACGGTGCGTGGAACGCGCGCGAGCGCGGTGCGCAGCGCGAAGCCGAGTGGAACACGCTGTTCGCGGGCTACCGTGCGGCGCATCCCAAGCTCGCCGCCGAGTTCGAGCGCCGCCAGGCCGGCGTGCTGCCCGAAGGTTTCGGTGCCGCGGCCGACGCGTGGATCGCGAAGCTGCAGGCCGAAGGCCCGGTCGTCGCGTCGCGCAAGGCCTCGCAGATGGCGCTCGACGCCTACGGCCCGCTGCTGCCCGAACTGATCGGCGGTTCGGCCGACCTCGCCGGCTCGAACCTCACGATCTGGAAGGGCTCCAAGGACGTCAACTCGTCCGATGCCTCGGCCAACTATGTCTACTACGGCGTGCGCGAGTTCGGCATGAGCGCGATCGCGAACGGCCTCGCCCTGCACGGTGGCTTCATCCCGTACGACGCGACGTTCCTCGTGTTCTCCGACTACGCGCGCAACGCGGTGCGCATGAGTGCGCTGATCCCGACGCGCGCGATCCACGTCTACACGCACGATTCGATCGGCCTCGGCGAGGACGGCCCGACCCACCAGCCGGTCGAGCACCTCGCGAGCCTGCGCATCATCCCGAACAACCACGTCTGGCGCCCGGCCGACGCGGTCGAGTCGGCGGTCGCGTGGAAGGCCGCGATCGAGCGCAGCAACGGCCCGTCGTGCCTCGTGTTCTCGCGCCAGAACCTCGCCCACCAGGCGCGCACGCCCGAGCAGGTCGGCGACATCGCGCGTGGCGGCTACGTGCTGTCGGATCCGGCCGAAGCGCGCTTCGACGTGATCCTCGTCGCGACGGGTTCGGAAGTCGAAGTGGCCATGCAGGCGATGCGCATCCTCGCCGACCGCGGCGTCGCCGCGCGCGTCGTGTCGATGCCGTGCACGAACGTGTTCGATGCGCAGTCGCCCGAGTACCGCGAGGGCGTGCTGCCGTCGTGGTGCCGCAAGCGTGTCGCGATCGAAGCCGCCGTGACCGATTTCTGGCGCAAGTACGTCGGTCTCGATGGCGAGGTCGTCGGCCTCGACACGTTCGGTGCCTCGGCACCGGCCGATGCGCTGTACCGACACTTCGGCGTCACCGCCGAGCGCACGGCCGACGTCGCCGCCGCGCTGCGTTGATCGCAGGCCGCGCCCCGTCCGCGGGGCGCGGCCGCATGTCGCGCGTCGCCCATGCGGCGCGTCGACACGGCACAATGTGCGGGTCCGTCGCCTGCGACCGGACCCGATGCGCATCGCGAACCCGCCGGTCCACGCGATGCCATGCCAGCGTCACCGTGCCGCAGCCTCGCAGCCCGGATCGCCAGCCCTTCTTGATCTCCGCCAAGGCGCCACGGCGCCGGGCTTTCGACCATGCGGATCCCGACGGCGCGTCTGCGCCGCGATCCTCCGACAGGTGACAACGTGGCAGCCTTCAACACCGAGCACGTGCTGAGCGTGCGGCACTGGAACGACTTCCTCTTCAGCTTCACGACGACGCGTGATGCCGGCCTGCGTTTCGAGAACGGCCAGTTCATCATGATCGGCCTGCCGGTCGAGGGGCGCCCGCTGCTGCGCGCGTACAGCATCGCGAGCGCGAACTACGAAGAGCAGCTCGAGTTCTTCAGCATCAAGGTGCCGAACGGTCCGCTCACCTCACGCCTGCAGCACCTCAAGGTCGGCGACGAGATCCTGATCGGCAGCAAGCCGACCGGCACGCTGCTGCTGCACGACCTCAAGCCCGCGAAACACCTCTACCTGCTGTCGACCGGCACCGGCCTCGCGCCGTTCCTCGCACTCGTGCGCGATCCCGAGACCTGGGAGCGCTTCGACAAGGTGATCCTCACGCACGGCGTGCGCACGGTCGCCGATCTCGCCTACCGCGACTATTTCGAGCACGAGCTGCCGAACCACGAGTACTTCGGCGAGGCTGTGCGCGAGAAGTTCGTCTACTACCCGACCGTCACGCGCGAAGCGTTCCGCAACACGGGTCGCCTCGACGAGCTGCTCGACAGCGGCAAGCTGTGCGCCGACATCGGCCTGCCGCCGCTCGATCCCGCCAACGATCGCGCGATGATCTGCGGCAGCCCCGCGATGCTCGCCTCGATCTCGGCGCTGCTCGACCGCCGCGGCTTCGTCGTCTCGCCGCGCATCGGCACGCCGGGCGACTACGTGATCGAGCGCGCGTTCGTCGAGCGCTGAGCCGGCGCGCGTTCGCGGCAAAAGCGAAGGTTCCTATCGTCACGAAGGGCGCCGGCGACATCGGCGCGCCCGACGCTTGACTTGATCGTTTACGCATGTAATCGTCAGTCATCGATTACGGATGTAAACGACATGCAGATCAGTGATGCCGAAAGCATCGTGATGGACGCGCTGTGGGGGCGCTCGCCGCTCAGCGCCGAGGAGATCGTCGCACGCACGGCCGACGCGCAAGGCTGGCAGGAGGCGACGGTCAAGACCCTGCTCAACCGCCTGCTGACGAAGAAGGCGATCGCGGCCGAGCGCGACGGACGGCGCTACCTGTACCGGCCGCTCGTGCCGCGCAGCGACTACGTCGACGCCGAGAGCACGTCGCTGCTCGATCGGCTCTTCGGTGGCCGCGTCGCGCCGCTCGTCGCGCATTTCTCCGAGCAGCGCAAGCTCACGAAGAAGGACATCGCCGAGCTCAGGCGCCTCATCGCGGAGATCGACGATGGCGAATGATCCCGCCCTCATGCTGCTGTGGTCCGCAATCGTGTCGAGTGCCGCGATCGCGCTGGTGCTCGTGCTGCGCGGAACCCTGCTCGCACGCTTCGGCGCGCGCCTGGCCCATTCCGCGTGGAGCCTCGTGCCGATCGTCACGCTCGTCTCGATGCTGCCGGGAGGCGAGCAGGTCGGTGACGTGCAGAGGTTCGTCTTCGACGCGCCGCAACCGCTCGTGTTGCCTGTCGTGGGTGCAGCCGGCGACACCGCGGCCGTCGCCATCGATGCGCGTCCGTGGCTCATGGCCGGCTGGGCACTCGGTGGCATCGCGTACGCGATCGTGCTCGTGCGGCGGCAACGGCGCTTCGTGCGCTCGCTCGGTCGGTTGCAGGATGCGGGATCGGGCATCCTTCGCGCGTCGAGCAGCACGCACGCACCGGCACTGGTGGGCCTGCTGCCGGCGCGCATCGTCGTGCCGGCGGATTTCGATACGCGGTATGATCAGGACCAACGCGAGATGATCCTGCGCCACGAGCGCGTCCACCGCGCACGTGGCGACCACTGGTGCAACGCGTTCGCGTCCCTTTGGCAATGCGTGTTCTGGTTCAACCCTCTCATGCATGCGGCGGTGTCGCGTTTCCGCCGGGACCAGGAAATGGCATGCGACGCCTGCGTCGTCGACGGTTGCTCGCCGTGCCAGCGCCGCGCGTACGCGAGCGCGATGCTCGATGCGGAGTCTGGCGCGACGCCGTTGCCTGCAGGCTGCACGTGGCGGTCCGTCCATCCCTTGGTCGAGCGCGTCGGGATGTTGCGCCATGGCGACGTCGCACCGACCCGACATCGTCTCGGTGTCGCGATGGTTGCCGTGCTGACGGCATCGGCCAGCCTCGTCGCATGGTCCACGCAACCCGCGACGCCGTCACAGCAGATCGCCGTCGAACTGACGTTCGCGGCAAGCGGCCGGGCCGGCACGCCGGACGTGTCGACCCGCCGTGCATTGCTCGCCGTGGGAGCGCCGCTCGTCGTGAGCGTGGGCGAGGGCGCGTCGCGCAAGGAGCTCGAGATCACATTCCAGCCGTCCGCCGGCGGTGCGATCGAGGCGCGTGGCGTCGTCCGCGACAATGGCATCGTCGTCAGTTCGCCGTCGCTGGTCTTCATGCCGGGGCGATCCGCGTCGATGAGGATGGGCGAGCCTGGAGCCGAGGCAATTTGGACGCTCGAGGTCGCGGCGCGGTTCGTCGGCGCAGGGACAATGGGCGAATCGGACCGGAGCGGGAACGAGGCGCAGGCCGCCATGCCCTCCGCGGGATCCACCACGCTATGCGCGCATCAGTCCGCCCATCCAGCCGAAAGACGATAACGGTCGGTCGATCGAAGGGCGCGTGCACCTCGACGTGCTCGTCGGGCGTGACGGCATGCCGCTCGACATCGTGCGCGGACGTATCGAACCCGAAGCGCTGCACGTGGCGCTGGCCGACCGTCTCGCGGACAGCGCGATCGCCGCGGTGCGGGCCTGGACATTCGAGCCCGCGATGCGCGATGGCGCGCCGTACGAGGCTCGCGTGATCGTGCCGATCGCGTTCGGCGCTGGTGTTGCCGCCGATGTCGCGGCGGCGGCCGACGGAGACGTCACGGCACTCGACACGATCGTCGTGCGCGAACCCTGACGCGGGCTACGGTTCCGCATGTGGGCAAGCGCCGCCGGCTCTTCGCGCCATGCGGTGCCGGGCTGCGGCACCGCGCGTGCGCGCATCAACGCACCAGAGCGCGCTCGAGTGTCGCCGCGAGGCGCGTGGCAGCTTCGCGCACGCGGCGCTCGGCGAGCGGGCGCATCGTTACCGGATACGACGACTCGAGCTTGTGCTTGCTCGGATAGACGCCGTCGTCGCGCGTGATGCGGCACGACTCTTCGGCCCAGTCGCGCGGCATGCCGGCGACCTCGAGGCGCGGTTCCTTCGCGAGGCGCTCGGCATAGTCGCTCCAGCCGATGCGGCGGCTGCCGAGGATGCGCGAATCCCACACGGTGTGCAGGTTGGTGCCCTTGCCGTCGAGCTGCACCTGGTAGTCGTTGCCGCCGCGATCGGTACGGTAGCCCGCGTGCAGCGGCTGGTGCGCATCGCCGACGAAGTGCACGACGAAACTCAGCGCATCGGCGCGTTCGGCATCGGGCTTCGTGCGGTCGCCGAGGATCGCGGCGTAGGTCGCGACACCGCCGACCACGCACTGACCGCCGGCGCAGTCGCGCGCGGCATCGTAGCGGCAGGTCGAATCCGCGAAGTTGATGAAGTGCAGGCGCGAGGTCGCTTTCGACAGCGCGCGCTGCTTCGGATCGTCGCGCAGTTCGTCGGGCCAGGTGGCGACATCGGCGAGGTGTGCCGCGCCACGCACGGCGAGCAGGCGCTGCGCTTCGGCACGCGCGGCCGGCGAGAGCTGGCGTTCGGCGAGCTCGGCGATCATGCGATGGCCGGCACCGCTCCACGCGAGCGCGGTCGTCGGCAACAGGACGGAAAGCACGAGCGCGGCACACGCGGCGATCGAGCGAATGGGAGCGCGGCGTGCGTGTGGAACGGTCGAAGGGAAGCGTGGCATCGTCCTAGTGTGCGCGATCGCGTGTGACGCTTCGACCCTCGTTCGTCACATGGGCGCGGCCGGCGAGCCTGCGGCACGGTGCCGCGGTGACGCGTCGTGGAACCTCTCCGGTGCCGATCCGGCCTGTTCCGGGCGTGTGGCGAGGTCCGGGCGATTGGCCCCATCGGAGTGGCTCCGTGCGACGCAAGGGCAGGGCCGCTAGAATGCCGGTCCCCTTTTCCGTCGCCCTTCGAGGAGTGTTCCCATGGCAGTCAAGGTCGCCATCAATGGCTATGGCCGCATCGGCCGCAACGTCCTGCGCGCGCTGTACGAAGCCAAGCGCAACGGCGAGATCCAGATCGTCGCGGTCAACGACCTCGGCAACGCCGAGACGAACGCGCACCTGACCCAGTACGACACCGCACACGGCCGCTTCCCGGGCGAGGTGGCGGTGGAAGGCGGCGACCTCGTCGTCAACGGCGATCGCATCAAGGTGTTCGCCGAGCGCGATCCGGCCAAGCTGCCATGGGGCGACCTCGGCGTCGACGTCGTGCTCGAGTGCACGGGCCTGTTCACGAGCAAGGCCAAGGCCGGTGCGCACCTCGCCGGTGGCGCGAAGAAGGTCATCATCTCGGCGCCGGGCGACAAGGACGTGGACGGCACGTTCGTCTACGGCGTCAACCATGATGGCCTCAAGGCCTCGCACGAGGTCATCTCGAACGCGTCGTGCACGACCAACTGCCTCGCCCCGCTGGCCAAGGCGCTGCACGAGAAGATCGGCATCGTCCACGGCCTCATGACGACGATCCACGCCTACACGAACGACCAGGTGCTGACCGACGTCTACCACTCCGACCTGCGCCGCGCGCGTTCGGCCACGCAGTCGCAGATCCCGACCAAGACCGGCGCTGCCGCCGCGGTCGGCCTCGTGCTGCCCGAGCTCAACGGCAAGCTCGACGGTTTCGCGATGCGCGTGCCGACGATCAACGTCTCGGTCGTCGACCTCGTGTTCACGGCCGCGCGCGCGACGACGAAGGACGAGATCGACGCGATCGTGAAGGCGGCCGCCGAAGGCCCGCTCAAGGGCGTGCTCGGCATCAACGAGAAGCCGCTCGTCTCGATCGACTTCAACCACAATCCGCTGTCGTCGATCTACGACGCGACGCAGACGCGCGTCATGGACGGCACGCTGGTCAAGGTGCTGAGCTGGTACGACAACGAGTGGGGTTTCTCCAACCGCATGCTCGACATGACGCTGGCGCTGGTCGCCGCGAAGTAAGCGTCACGGTCAGGTGGTCACGAAGAAGGCGCGCTCCGGCGCGCCTTCTTCGCTGCGGCATCGCGCGTGCTCAGTGCGCGACCAGCAGCGGGATGTCGCTGTGCTGGAACAGGTGGCGCGTGGCGCCGCCGAGCACGAGTTCGGCGATGCGCGACTGGCCCCAGGCGCCGGTGACGAGAAGATCGGCCGCGTGCGAGCGCGCGGCCTCGAGCACGGCAGGGCCGTGCGCACCGTCCGGCCGGAACGCGTGGAAATGCGCATCGATGCCGCGTCGCGCGAGCCACGCGCGCAGGTCGAACGCGGGCAGCGCATTCGGCATCGCAGGATGCGGCGGCAGGCCGTCGAGCACGTCCACGGACGCCGCGAGCCGCAGCAGCGGCAGCGCGCCGCGGATCGCGAGCATCGCCTCGCGGCTGCCGTTCCACGCGATCACGATGCGTTCGCCGATCGAGGCGACGCGCGCGACGTCGGGCACCACGACCACCGGCGTCGCCGCGTCGAACACCGTGCGCGAGACGATGCCCCAACCCACGGGCGCATCGGGGTTGCTCACCGGGCGCTCGGCGACGACGAGATCACACCAGCGCGCCGCGTGGCACAGCGCATCGACGGGATCGCCCTGCACGACCTGGAACGCACCTTGGACGCCGAAACGCGCGAGCTGCGCGTCCCACCAGGGTTCGCGTGCACGCGCCTCGTCGCTGAGATGGTCGGCCTCGTTGACGTGCACGGCCACGGCTTCGGGCGAAACGAACGCGGCGGGCGGAATCGCGACGACGTGAAGTCCGAGCGCGTGCGCGCCGAGGCGCGCGGCGAGGCGCAGGCCCGCTTCGGCGGCGATCGGTTCGCCTTCGCAGCGGCGCAGGTGGATGACGAGATCGACGTCGGACATGGCGTGGCATCGGCGATCGGCAGGCCGGGAGCATACGACGGCGCGACGTGCCCGCGCGATGAACGAGGCCCAACCGCGAGGGTCGTCCCCGATTGTGCGCGACATGTGCCGCTGCGCAGAATGGCGATCCGTCATGCAAGAGGGATCGCCATGTCCAGGTCATTCGTGCTCGCCGCCGCGCTCGTGTTCGCCGGCACCGCGACGTCGGCATCGGCCGCCAAGCTCGATTGCGAGATGACGTTCTCGATGTCGGGCTGGTCCGCGTTCTACAAGACCGCCTCCGGCAACGGCACCGTGCGCTGCAGCAACGGCACCTCGATGAAGGTCAAGATCAGCGCGAAGGGCGGTGGCGTGTCGTTCGGCAAGTCCGAGATCGACGACGGCATCGGCAAGTTCTCCGAGGTCTACGACATCGAGGACATCATCGGCGGCTACGCGACCGCCGAGGCGCACGCGGGCGCCGTGAAGTCGACGAGCGCGCGCGTCGTCACCAAGGGACCGATCTCGCTCGCGCTGAGCGGCAAGGGCCGCGGCTGGGATCTCGGCGTCGCGTTCGGCAGCTTCATCATCGAGAAGCGTTGAGGCCACGCGTCGCCTGAGTCATGCTGGACGCCCGTCGCGAGACGGGCCCTGGCGCAGCAGACGAGGTGGTCGCGATGGCCCCTGCCGGCACATTCGATTCCCGCATCACGTTCCGCGACGAGCTCGCCTCGACGGCGATCCACGGTCTCGGCATCGTCCTCAGCATCGCCGGCCTCGCCGTGCTCGTCGCGTTCGCGAGCCTGTACGGCAACGCCTGGCACATCACCGCGAGCGCGGTGTACGGCACCACGCTGATCCTGCTCTACACCGCGTCCACGCTCTACCACGGCATCCCGAATGCCGGCGCCAAGCCGGTGTTGCAGCTCATCGACCATGTCGCGATCTTCCTGCTCATCGCGGGCACCTACACGCCGTTCACGCTGATCGGTCTCGGTGGCGTGTGGGGCTGGTCCTTGTTCGCGGCGGTGTGGACGCTCGCGATCGTCGGCATCGCGATGAAGCTTGCGCGTGTGCGGCGCCACGGCATCGTCGTGGCGTTGTACCTCGGCATGGGCTGGATCGGCATGCTCGCGGCGGTGCCTCTGTCCGAACGCCTTGGCGCCGGCGGCATGGCACTGCTGATCGCGGGCGGCGTCAGCTACACGCTCGGCGTGCCGTTCTACCTGCGCGAACGCATGCCTTACCACCACGCGATCTGGCATGTGTTCGTCCTGCTCGGCAGCGTGCTGCACTTCTTCGCGATCCTGTTCCACGTGCTGCCGGACGCGCCGGGCAGCCGTTGATCGCCGCGTATCGCTCGCTCAGATCAGCAGCGCGAGCACGAAGATGCCAAGCATCGTGAAGCACAGCGCGATCTTGGCCAGCGTGCCGAACACGAAGCCGAGCCAGGCGCCGACGCCGACGATCGCCGAGCGGCGCAGCGTACCGCCGGCGATCAGTTCGCCCGCGACCGCGCCCACGAACGGCCCGAACAACAGGCCCGGGATGCCGAAGAAAAGGCCGACGAACGTGCCGAGGCCGGCACCGAACAACGCCCAGCCACTCGCGCCGACACGCTTGGCGCCGAGCACGCCGGCGACGAAGTCGACGATGATCGAGAGCACGCACAGCACGCCGAGCAGGGTCAGCGTCGGCCAGCCGATCAGTGCAAAATCACCGGCCCAGGCGGCCACGAGCATGCCGACGAACACCAGCGGCACGCCGGGCAGGGCCGGGAGGATCGTTCCGGCGATGCCGACCAGCACGAGCACGGCGGCGAGCACGTAGAGCAGGATCGTGACGGTCATGGGCGGCGGGGTCGGGGCGGGTCGCGCAGTCTAGGGCAAGTGAGCTGCCCGGCAGCGCCGCGACCGTGTGACCCGAGATGTAAAGATGTGATATGGCGCACTGCACGATGCGCCTGGCCCGTGGTCATGCCCGATAATGCGCGCCGCATGAACACCGAACTGCTCAAGGCCGACGCACTCGGCCGCATCGAGACCTGCCGCGACGGCGAGCGCATCTGGATCCGCCGCGACACGCGTGCGGCGCACCTCGGCGTGCGCTGGATCGCGCGTACCGCCGCGGCGCGCGAGGCGCGCGTGCTCGATGCGCTCGAAGGCGTCGATGCGGTCCCGGCGCTGCTCGGCTGGCAGGCCGGCGTGCTCGAGCGCAGTTTCATGCCGGGCATCCCGATGCAGCAGGCCAAGCCCCGCGACCCGGGTTACTACCGCGCGGCACACCGCCTGCTCAAGGCGATGCGCGCTCGGGGCGTGGTCCACAACGATCTCGCCAAGGAGCCGAACTGGCTGCAGCGCGTCGACGGCTCGCCGGCCGTCGTCGATTTCCAGATCGCGTGGTTCCGTCCACGCCGCGGACGGCTGTTCCGCCTGCTCGCGCGCGAAGACCTGCGCCACCTCCTCAAGCACAAGCGCACGTACTGCCCTCAGCACCTCACGCCAACCGAGCGTCGCGTGCTCGCGCGTCGCTCGTGGATCGCCGAGGCCTGGCGCGCCACCGGCAAGCGCGCCTACAAGTTCGTGGCCCGCAAGCTGTTCGGCTACTGGGACAACGAAGGCAACGGCCGCGTCCGTCCCTAGTCGGCACGCAATCTGAATGGCCGGCCACCCAAAGGCCCAAAACGCCACTCCTCAGGGCATGCCTGTCGCAGCGTGAGACAGGCTGCGTGATGGCGCAATTCGGATAATTGGCCTCATCTCATTGATTTTCATCAATTAACCGCTTCTTGTGGGCGGGTGATCATGTTGTTTGTGAACAGGTATACAAGTTGCATCTTCCTCGCGTCCCCTCGTGCGCGGCCGTCGCCGACGCCGGTGAAGGGAGGAAGCCCATGGCCACCGACAACCCTGAGTGCATCGAATCGGCATCGCCCCGCAGCGTCGCGCGGCGCCTGCCGCTCGAGTTCGGCCTGCTGATCGTCTTCGCCGCCGTTGCCGCGGTACTGACCTCGACCGTCCTCGAGATCCAGGCAGGTGCAACGGCCTACATCGTCGGCGAGAGCCACTGGTCCAAGGGCCAGCAGGATGCCGTGCGCGAGCTCTACCAGTACGCGGAGCACGGCCAGAACGAGGACCTCGTCCTCGCGCGCGAGGCACTCGCGGTGCCGCTCGGCGACCTGCGTGCGCGTCTCGCGCTGGACCTCGATCCTCCCGACCTCGCCGCCGCACGCGAAGGCTTCCTGCAGGGCGGCAACGCGCCGCAGGAAGTGCCACGCCTCATCCGCATGTACCGCTACTTCCGCCACGCCCCGTACTTCCGTGATTCGGTCAGGCTGTGGCGCGAGGCCGACGACCACATCCTGCAGCTCGCCGCGCTTACCGACGAGATGGAGCGGCGCATCAGCGCCGGTCCGATCACGACGGCGGAAGGCAACGCGTTCCAGGAGCGCGTCATCGTGCTCGACGAACGCATGCGCCCGCTCGAACTGGCGTTCTCGGCATCGCTCGTGCACGGCGCGCGCGCGCTCAATGCCGTGCTCATCGCGAGCAGCGTCGCGCTGTTCGCCGTGATCGCGTGGCTCGCGCTGCGCATCCTGCGTTCGACGTTGCGCCGCATCGCCGAGAGCGAGGGCATCTACCGTGCGGCGTTCCACCAGGCCACGGTCGGCATGCTCAAGATGGACCGGCAGGGCCGCTTCATCGAGGTCAACGACGCGATCGGACGCATCCTCGGCTGGCCCGCCGCCGCGCTGCGCGGCAAATGCCTCGACGACATCGCCCATCCCGAGGAGCTCGAGGCGCTGCGTGCCGATCTCGTCACGCCGGCCGGAGACCGTCATGCACCGCCGACGGATCACCGCTTCGTGCATCGCGACGGCGGTACGCGCCTGCTGCGCTGGAGCACGTCGCACGTGCAGGTCGCGGGTGGCCGTGAGCCGCGCGTATTCGCGCTCGCCGAAGATGTTTCCGAAGCGCGCGAGCTCGCGGGCGAGATGGCGTGGCAGGCGAGCCATGATGCGCTGACGGGTCTCATCAACCGCCGTGAGATCGAGCGGCGCCTCGAACGCGCCACGGCGAGCGCGCGCGCGAACGGTACCAACCACACGCTGTGCTTCATCGATCTCGACCAGTTCAAGATCGTCAACGACACCTGCGGGCATGCTGCGGGCGACCAGCTCCTGCGCGAACTCGCGGCGCTCCTGCAGAGCCATCTGCGCGCGAGCGACTGGGTCGGACGACTCGGCGGCGACGAGTTCGCGCTGCTGTTCGAGCGCACGGCGATCGACGAAGCCGAGCGGGTCGCCGAGCGTCTCGGTCGCGCGATGGCCGACGCGGCATTCGTGTGGGAAGGGCGCAATTTCGGCGTCACCGGCAGCATCGGCCTCGTCGAGATCGACGGCCGCACGCGCGACGTAGGCGACCTGCTGCGTGCCGCGGACCGCGCCTGCTACGTGGCCAAGGACCAGGGCCGCAACTGCATCCGCACCTACCGCGACACCGACGAGGCGATCTCGCGGCGTCGTGACGCGATGGCCTGGGTCGGCGGTATCCGCAAGGCCGTGCAGGACCGCCAGATCCTGCTCTACGCGCAGCGCATCCAGACGCTCGGTGCACCGGACACGCTCGGCTACGAGATCCTGCTGCGTCTGCGCGACGACGCGGGCCGGCTCTACATGCCCGGCGAGTTCCTGCCGGCGGCCGAGACCTACGGCGAGATCGTCGCGCTCGATCGCCTCGTCGTCGCGACCACGCTCGAGCGCCTCGCCGAATCGCCGCAGCATCTCGCGCGACTCGGCCTGTGCCACGTCAACGTGTCCGCGCAGTCGATCGTGCAACCCGCGTTCCGTGCGCACGTCAGCGCACTGCTCGAGCGCTTCCCGGCCGTCGCGCGCAAGCTCTGCTTCGAGATCACCGAGACCGCCGTCATCGCCGACCTCGTGCAGGCACGTGCGTTCATCGACGACGTGCGCGCGCACGGCTGCAGCGTGGCGCTCGACGATTTCGGCAGCGGCATGTCGTCGTTCGCCTACCTCAAGAACCTGCCGGTCGACATCCTCAAGATCGACGGCGCGTTCATCCGTGACCTCGCGCGCAACGACGTCGATCCCGTGCTCGTGCGCTCGATGTGCGAGATCGCGCGCTGCCTCAAGCTGCGCACGGTCGCCGAGTCGGTCGAGAGTTCGCGCGTGCTCGCCAGCCTTCGCGAACTCGGCGTCGACGCCGTGCAGGGTTTCGCGATCCACACGGCCGTGCCGCTCGACGACCTCATCGCCGAGTCGGTCGTCGAGCCGGCGGTGCAGGAAGGGCCGCACGCCGAGTTCGCGTTCGCCGTGCGCCCCGCGTTCGCCTGAGGCTTCAGCCGCGGTCGATCGTGAACGCGATCGGCACGAGGCCCCACGCCGGTCGCGGCACGCCGTCCACGATGACGGGCCGGAAGCGCGATTTCTGCACGGCGTCGCGTGCGGCACGATCCAGGCGCTGCGAGCCGCTGCTGCGTGCGACCTCGATCGTGTCGACGCGTCCCTCGACGTCGACGAGCACGCGCAGCAGCACGGTGCCTTGTTCGCCCTTCTTGCGCGAGGCATCCGGATAGCTCGGCTGCACGAGGGCGGCGTAGGCCAGCGTCACGTTGGCGCCGGCCGACGTTCCCGGGCCCGGATCGGCGACCGGTGCGTCGACGATCGCCGGGCCTTCATCGATCACGTCGGCGACGGGTGGCACCGGCATCGACGTGGTCGCTTCGGCGACGATCGGGATCGGCTGGGGACGCGCGACGGGAACGGGCTCGCGGCGCGGGCGAGGCCTGGGCTGAGGTTCCGGTGGCGGCGGCAGCATCACGGGCTCGGGAGGCTTCTCGTGCATCGTGATGGTCGTCGCGACCACTTCGCGCACCGCCGCCACGGGCGCGGTGCCGGGCAGGGCGAGCATCGCCACCGCGGCGACGTGCACCGCGAACGTACCGGCCATGCCGGTGATTCTCTGTGCGCTCCAGCGCGTGTCGTGCCGCGTCGATGCCTGCGTCGCCATGTGCGTCCCCTCGGGCCAGTGACGCACGATCCAACGTGGCACGTGGCGCGGCGGGGTTCGGCGTCGGTCGCATTGCTGTCCGAGAAGGGTTCGAAGCGAAGGCTGGGAAGCGTTGCCGCATCAGACATCCGGCGATGAATGCCGGGATGTCGACTCGTTCTCGCGGCAACGCGGCATCGCGTGCTTTCTTTTCCTTCTCCCTCCGGGAGAAGAGCCTGCCCCGTACCCCGGTACGGGGTGGCCCGCAGGGCCGGATGAGGGTCCGGGATCGCGACATTGATCGGACGTGGTCACGATCCCGCACCCTCTCCCCAACCCCTCTCCCGGAGGGAGAGGGGCTCAAGCGCAACGCCAGTGGGGAAGACGTGTCGAGACTGTGGAGTCGCACGACGCCGAGCGCCGGGAACCACCACGCGACAGCCCCGCTGACGGCGCGACGCGGTGCGCGGATTTTCCCCTGACAGCAGTAGCGTCAGTCGAGGCGTTTGCGGAAGCGCCGCACGGCGATCGAGAGCACGATCGTGATGAAGGCGGCCAGCGCGGCGAGCGAAGGCCAGAGCTCGTCGAGGCTTGCGCCGCGCAGCATGATGCCGCGGATCAGGCGCAGGAAATGCGTGAGCGGGAACACCTCGGCCAGCCATTGCGCGGCGCGCGGCATGCCGTCGTAAGGGAACATGAAGCCCGACAGCAGGATCTGCGGCAGGAACAGGAAGAACGCCATCTGCATGGCCTGGAACTGTGTCTTCGCGAGCGTCGAGACGAGCACGCCGAGCGCGAGTGCAGCGCTGATGTAGGCGAGCGCGGCGACGTAGACGTCGACGAGCCCGCCGCGGATCGGCACGTCGAACACGGCAATGCCGAGCAGCAGGATCAGCGTGACCTGGATCAGGCCGATGCCGATGTACGGCAGCACCTTGCCGAGCGTGAGCTCGAACGACGACAGCGGCGTCGCGATGAGCATCTCCATGTTGCCGCGTTCGCGTTCACGCACGATCGCCATGGCCGTGAACACGACCATCGTCATCGTCAGGATCACGCCGATCAGGCCCGGTACCGTATTGACCGGCGCGCGCCGCTGCGGGTTGTAGAGGTTGACGATCTCGACGGCCGGTGGCGTCGCCTTGGTGCCCGCGCGCAGCGAGGCCGTCGGGAATGCCGCGAGCTGACGCGCGGCGGCCTGCACGGACTGGTCGGCGCCGTCGACGACGAGCTGCCACGCCGGCTCGCCACCGGTCTCGAGGCGGCGCTCGAGATCGCGCGGGATCACCACGACGGCGCCGATCTCGCCGCGTCGCAGCAGCTCGTCGGCCTGCTGCGGCACGGCCAGGCGATGACGGAAGTCGAGCACCTGCGATGACGCGAGTTCTGCGACGAGTTCGCGCGAGCGCCACGTGCCGGCTTCGTCGAGCACGGCGGCGGGCAGGTGGCGCACGTCGAGGTTGATCGCGAAGCCGAACAGCAGCAGCTGCAGGGTCGGGATGCCGACGATCATGCCGAACGTGAGGCGATCGCGGCGTAGCTGGCGCAGCTCCTTGGTGACGACGGCGAGCAGACGCGAGAGCTTCACGGCGACGCCTCGCGCGCGCGCGTCGCGGCGACGAACACGTCCTCGAGGTTGGGCGGCGTGTCGTCGACGTCCGCCTCGAGGCCGCGCTCGCGCAGCGTCGCGGCAAGCCAGGTGACGCCGTCGTCGCGGCGGTCGGTGAGCACGCGCAGGCTCGCGCCGATCTGCGCGACGCCGATCACGTGCGGCTCGTGCGCGAGCGCCTGCTGCAGGCGCCGCGGTGTCGGCGTGTCGACACGCACCGTGCTGCCGGGCAGAGCGGCCATGAGGTCGTGCGGCGTGCCGTCGGCGACGAGGCGGCCGCGGTCGAGGATCGCGAGGCGGTGGCAGCGCTCGGCCTCGTCCATGTAATGCGTCGACACGAGCAGCGTCGTGCCGGCATCGGCGAGATCGAACAGCGCGTCCCAGAAGTCTCGCCGCGACTGTGGATCGACCGCACTGGTCGGCTCGTCGAGCAGCAGCAGCTCGGGGTCGTGCAACACCGCTCCTGCCAGTGCGAGGCGCTGCTTCTGGCCGCCCGACATCGCGCCCGCGAGGCGTCCGCGCAACGCACCGAGGTGATAGCGCTCGAGCAGTTCGCCGATGCGTGCACGCCCCTTCGTGCCGGCGAGGCCGTGCACGGCGGCGAGGAACGCGAGGTTCTCGCCGACCGTGAGGTCCTCGTAGAGCGAGAAGCGCTGCGTCATGTAGCCGATGCGGCGCTTGACCGCCTCGGCGTCGTCGGGCAGCTCGTGGCCGAGCACGCGCACGCTGCCCTCGCTCGCGCCGAGCAGGCCGCAGAGCATGCGGATCGTCGTCGACTTGCCGCAGCCGTTGGGGCCGAGGAAGCCGTAGACCTCGGCGCGCCGCACGGTGAGGTCGAGGTGATCGACCGCGACGACATCACCGAAGCGTTTGGTCAGGCCACGCGCGACGATGACGGCATCGCCGCCCGGATCGCGCGTATCGGCATCGCTTCGGGCAATCGCGTTCACGGCGTCGCGCCCGGTTCCCTGCGTTCGCAGTCGGCCTGCACGGGCAGGCCGGCCGGCAGGCGCACCGCCGCGACGTCGTCGAGCACGATCTCGGCACGGTAGGCGAGGCGGCTCGCGTCGTCGCCCGACAGCGCGTAGTACGGCGTGAACGCGGGATCGGCGCGCAGGCTGCGCAGGTGCGCGCCGTAAGGCGTCGCGATGCCTTCGACGACGACCTGGCAGCGCGCCTGAAGATCGAGGCCGGCGCGCAGGCTCGCCGGCACGTAGACGCGCGCATAAGGCGCCTCGCCCGCGAGCAGGCTCACGGCCGTCGCGCCGAGCGGCGGCTGGTCGCCGAGCTTGAACGGCAGGGCGTCGACGCGCGCATCGCGTGGTGCGCGCACTTCGAGGCGCTCGCGCACGAGCACGAGGCGATCGCGCGCCGCGCGCGCGGCGTCGAGCGCGGCTTCGGCCTGGTCGAGATCCTCGATGCGCGCGCCGTTGCCGAGTTCGCGCAGGTTCGCACGCGAGCTGCCGGCTTGCGCCTGCGCGGTGCGCAGCGCCGTCTCGGCGCGGTCGAGGTCGGCCTGGGCGACGAGCCCGCGTGCACGCAGGTCGGCGAGGCGGTCGCGCTCGCGGCGCGCGTTGGACGCTGCGGCGTCGGCGCCGGACAGCGTCGCGCGGGCCGCATCGAGCGTCTCGCGTCGCGTGCCGTGGCGCAGCTCGTCGAATGCGGCTTCGGCACGCCGCACCTCGGCTTCGGCCTGGGCGAGTTGCGCGTCGGTGCGGCGCGTGTCGAACGCGAGCAGTGGCGCACCGGCCTTGACGTCGTCGCCTTCGGCGACATCGATGCGGACGATCGGCTCAGAGGCTTCGACCGCGACCCCGATGCGCTCGCGTTCGAGCGTGCCCATGAGCGGCAACGGAGCTTCGCGCCGGCATCCGGTGGCGAGTGCGAGCGGCACGAGGGCGACGGCGGACAGGATCCGGGTGCTTCTCATCGGGGCGGCTCCAGGACACGTTCGAGCAAGGCGATCGTGTGGTCGGCGAGTATGGTCGTGGTGATGTCGTCGGCCTCGAGCAGCGGACGCCAGACCGGCGCGGCCGCGTGCGGGAAAAGGGTCAGCGAGATCAGCGACACCACGAGCAGGCGCGGGTCGAGTCGCGCGTCGATGACGCCCTGGGCCTGCGCGCGCGCGAAACGATCGCGCAGGCCGCGCGCGACCGGCGTCGCGAACGTGCCGACGAGGCGCTCGCGCAGCAGCCCGCCCTCGCTGAGCACCTCGCGCAGCCACAACGGTGGAAACCAGGGGTGGGCGGTAACGCCCTCGGACATCGCGCGCACGAACACGCGCACGATGTCGCGCGGCGCATCGGGCGCCGCCGCGACCGCGGCACCGATCGCGCCGATCGCAGGCGCGATGCGCTCGTCGACCAGCGTGTCGACGAGACGGTCCCGGTCGCCGAAGTAGTAGTGGAGCAGCGCGGGCGCGACATGCGCCGCACGCGCGATCTGCGTCATCGAGGTCGCTGCGATGCCTTGCCGGCTGAACAGCTCGATGGCGATATCAAGGATGCGTGTGCGGCGGTCGGCGTCGTCGCCGGCACCGGGGCGGCCGCGCGTGCGCGGTGGGGAGGGGCGAGACATGTGTGAAATATTAAATTGAACAATAATTCAATTTCAAGCGCCGCGGTTGGAGGCAGGAGTGGCCGTCGCGGGGTTCGGCGTCGACGCCGTCCCCGAGCCTGGACGGCGCGCACGTGGATCTCGTCGTCCTCCGCCCCCTCTCCCCCGGCCCCTCTCCCGCGAGGGGAGAGGGGAGGCAAGCGTTTTCGTCACGCCGTGCTGGCCTGCGCCCGTGGACGCTTCCGCGGCGATTCGCGGTTGTCCGGCAGATACTCCACATCATGCTCGTCGCCGGCATACGGCATACGGCATACGGCATACGGCATACGGCACAAGGAGCAAGGCACAAGGAGCAAGGCACAAGGAGCAAGGCACAAGGAGCAAGGCACAAGGAGCAAGGCAAAAGGAGCAAGGCACAAGGAGCAAGGCACAAGGAGCAAGGCACAAGGAGCAAGGCACAAGGAGCAAGGCACAAGGAGCAAGGCACAAGGAGCAACACGTCGCGACGCGGAAGGCGTGACCATCTCCCGGCGTGGGGGCGCTGAAGGCGCGACCCTTTCCAGGCGGAATGCCGCCTCATCTCCCCACCTAGGGCTGCTGAAGGTGTGCCTACCTCCCCTCTCCCCTCGCGGGAGAGGGGCCGGGGGAGAGGGGGCGGACGGGCGACGAGCGCTCATGCATGTGTCGTCGAGGCTTAGCCACATCGTCCCGCCCGCACTTCGCGCCGGGTCGTTCGGCCCGACATCACGGGCGCCCCGTCAGCGCGGTTCCATGTCGCAGCGCATGACCGGGTAGAGGTTGGACGCCCCGGGGTCAGGTTCATTTTCCAGGCAAGGCTGGCCACCCTTTGCCGGCCACGAAGAAAATGAACCTGACCCCATGCGGCATCGCGCCCGCGAAGCCCGTCCGCGTGACGCCGTGTCGCTGTACGTCACGGGACAGGGAGTCGAGCCCGGGGTCAGGTTCATTTTCCAGGCAGTGCCGGCGGCGCTCTGCCCGCAACGAGAACATCACCCTGACCCCAGGTCGGGGTCGGCGCCCGAACAGCCCCTCAGTGCGGTTCGACGTCGCTGCGCATCACCGGATACAGGTCGAGGCGCTCGTCCCACGAGCTGTGGCGGCGCGCGAAGAACTCGAGGCGGGCCGCCGGACTGCGCGCGAACGCCTCGTCGGTCGCGAGGCGTTCGTTGAAGGCCTTGGCGACCGCTGGATCGTCGCGCAGCATCGCGCGGGCCACGTCCTCGGCGACGTACTCCTCCATGTATTCCTTGCGCTCGAACGCGGTGTTGAAGCCGCCCCAGGCTGCGATCGAGTCGGGCGCCTGCGGTTCGAGGATCGCGACGACGAGGCGTGCCTTCGGCTGCGCGATCGGCACGTACAGCGCGCCGGCCGGGATGTCGCGCGGTTCGTGCTGCCAGCGGCCTTCGAGGGCAAGGCGCTGGTGGCCTTCGACGGTGCCCGTGCCGAACGTCGCCTTGGTCGCCCGGAACACCTCGACATCGGCGTGCGGCCGTGCGGCGTCGAGCGTGCGGAACGTGATGCCGTGGCGCGTGAGCCATGCCGACACGAGCGCGGCATGCGCGGGCGGGACGATGTAGCCGCCGCGCGGTGCGGTCACCTGCAGCTGCGGTTGCACGTCGTCGCGCAGCGGGATGTTCCAGACCTGCGGGGTGCGCTCGTCGTAGCGCGTCATGAGCGCGCCCGAGACTTCCGACGGCGTGCGCGTGTAGGCGTAGCCGCGGAACGCGATCGTGCGCGCCTTGTCGGTGGCCTTGTAATCGAGCGGCACGACCGTGCCGCCGAGCTGGGCTGCGGCGGCATCGGCCTTCGTGGCGAGCACACGCCAGCGCGCACCGTCCTTCGCCGCGTGCTCGACGAGCGCGACGATCGTGTTGCGCGTGATGCGCACGCGGGTCGGGTAGTCCTTCCACGAATGCGTCTCGACGAGCACGCCGAAGCGGTTGCGCAACGGGAAATAGCCGTGCGAGAAGCGCGGTGTGGCGACGTTGTCCTCGAAACCCGAAGCCGGGTTGTCGTACTCGACGAACGACGGATAGAACGGCAGCGGCAGCGAGCCCTGGCGCGTGAGGTCGGCGAGCAGCGCGTCGCGCAGCGCGACGCCGGCCTTGCGCAGGCCCGGGTCACCCGAATGCGAGGGCTCGAGGTTGATCGAGATGTCGTGCTCGAACTGCGCGCCGTCGGTCACGTGCAGATCGGTGTAGGCGATCGGGTCCCAGGCGTCGACGAGGCGCAGCATCGCCTGCATCTCGGGCGCATCGGCCTTGACGTAGTCGCGGTTGAGGTTGAGGTTCTGCGCGGTGGTACGCCAGCCCATCTCCTCGGGGCCGCGCTGGTTGGGGCGGTTCCAGCGTCCCGTGCGCTCGTGGCCGTCGACGTTGAATACCGGCACGAACACCACGACGACGCGCTCGAGCGCGCCTTTCGCGGCGGTGCCGTCGAGCATCTCGCGCAGTGCGAGGAAGCCGGCATCCTTGCCGTCGATCTCGCCGGCGTGGATGCCGCCCTGCACGAGCAGGACCGGCGTGCCGCGGCGACGTGCATCGGCTGCCGTGAGCGCGCCGCTGCGCGAGGCGACGAGGGCAAGCATGGGGCGACCTTCGGGGGTGCGGCCGAACGTTTCGCATCGCACCGCATCGGGCCAGCGCTCCGCGTAGGCCGTGCACAGCGATTCGACCTCGGCGTAGCGGCCCGTCTGCGTGAATCCGGAGCGCTCGGCGTGCGTCGTGATCGGTTCCGCCGCCATGACGGGCAGGGACAACGCGGCGATCAGCGAGGCAGCGAGGCGGAAACGCATGTCGGGAATCTCCTGCGGGAGCCGGCGATGGTAGCCGTCGCGCCGGCCCGCGGGCAGGGCCACCGGGGCGCGGATGGACCGGTACCGCCGGCAGGAACAGCTTCGGCGCCTCCATTCACCTAGCTGCACGGAAGATGAACAAGGCGGTCCACCGACGAGTCGGTCGCGAGAATGTGGAGGCTGCCGCTGCGCTTCTTTTCGCCATCTTCGGGAATCTTTGCATCGGACGTGACTCCCAGCACCTCGCGGAAACGCCGTGATCCGTGGATCATTCGCGCCCCGGAGCGTGCCTCGGCCCGCCCGGTCGCCATGCGCCGGCAAGTCGACACCTCGCCGGCACCGTAGCCCAGATGAAAGGAATGCAGCGCATGTCGCGCGGAAAGTGGATCGGTATCGCCGTCGTGGCGCTCGTCGCGTTGGCAGTGGGCTCGAGGTTCGTCGGCCGAGAAGGCCAGAAGCGCGGTCCGCATGAGGGACGCGACGATGCGCCCGTGCCGGTGACCGCGGTCGCCGCGGAAGCCCGCGATGTCCCGCTGTTCCTGACCGCGCTCGGCACCGTGCAGGCGCTCAACACGGTCACCGTGGCCGCGCAGGTCGGCGGCCAGCTGCAGGCCGTGCATTTCCGCGAAGGCCAGGAAGTGCGCAAGGGCGACCTCATCGCCGAGATCGATCCGCGCACCTACCAGGCCGCGCTCGACCAGGCGCTGGCCAAGAAGAAGCAGGACGAGGCCCAGCTCGCCGCATCGCGCAGCACGCTCAAGCGCTACGAGGAACTGATCGGCCAGAAGTTCGTGTCGGCGCAGGATCTCGAGAACCAGCGCCAGACCGTGCGCCAGCAGGAGGCGCTGATCGCCTCCGACGATGCCGCGATCAGCAACGCGCGCACCCAGCTCGGTTTCACGCGCATCGTCGCGCCGATCGACGGCCTCGCCGGCATCCGCCAGGTCGACGTCGGCAACCTCGTCACCGCCAACGGCAGCGGCATCGTCGTGCTGACCCAGGTGCAGCCGCTCAACATCGTGTTCAACCTGCCGCAGCAGGACATGGCCAAGGTGCGCGAGGCCGACGCGACGCCGCTCAAGGTGCTCGCGCTGTCGCGCGCCGATGCGAAGACGATCGCCGAGGGCGAACTCGTGGTGATCGACAACACGATCGACACGAGCACCGCGACGTTCAAGCTCAAGTCCGAGTTCGCCAACGCCGACCGCAAGCTGTGGCCGGGCGAGTTCGTCAACGTGCGCCTGCAGGTGCGCACGGTACAGGGCGGCGTGGTCGTGCCGGCGACGGGCGTGCAGCAGGGCCCGGAAGGCGAGTACGCGTGGCTCGTGCAGGGCGACGACACCGTGAAAATGCACAAGCTCGTGACCGGCGGCACGCTCGACGGCGGTGACGTGCTCGTCACCGAGGGCCTCGCGGTCGGCGACCGCATCGTCACCGAGGGCCAGTTCCGCCTCAAGGCCGGTACGAAAGTGAAGCCGATGGCGCCGGGCGAAGTCGCCGCGCCGACGCCGCCGTCGGCACCGGTCGACGGCAAGCCCGCGGCCGGCGGCTGACCACGCCGTTCGACCCACCCGAAGCCGCGGCCGACCGCCGCGGCGCCACGCTCCAGCAGGAATCCTGACCCGTGGGCTTCTCCACTCTGTTCATCCGCCGCCCGGTCGCGACCTCGCTGCTCATGGCGGGCCTGCTGCTGCTCGGCTTCATCGGCTACCGCCAGTTGCCGGTGTCGGCGCTGCCGGACATCGACGCGCCGTCGATCCAGGTCACCACGCAATACCCGGGCGCGAGCCCGACGACGATGGCGGCGCTCGTCACGACGCCGCTCGAGCGCCAGTTCGGCCAGATCTCGGGCCTGTCGGTGATGACCTCGGATTCGTCGGCCGGCCTGTCGACGATCCTGCTCACGTTCGCGATGGACCGCGACATCGACGCGGCCGCGCAGGACGTGCAGTCGGCGATCAATGCCGCGCGCGGCACGCTGCCGAACAACCTGCCGTACCCGCCTGTCTACAACAAGGTCAATCCGGCCGATGCGCCGATCCTGACCCTGGTCATGCAGTCTGACGCGCTGCCGCTGCGCGAGGTCAACAACTACGCCGATTCGATCCTGTCGCAGAAGCTCTCGCAAGTCGCCGGCGTCGGCCTCGTCAGCATCGCCGGCAACGTGCGCCCGGCCGTGCGCATCCAGGTCGATCCGGCCGCGATCGCCAACCAGGGCCTCACGATCGAGGACGTGCGCTCCGCGCTCACGCAGGCCAACGTCAACGGCCCCAAGGGCACGATCGACGGCGCCGCGCAGTCGTTCACGATCGGCGCGAACGACCAGATCTCGAGCGCCGACGAATACCGCAGCACGATCGTGAGCTACAAGGGCGGCGCGCCCGTGCGCCTCGGCGACGTCGCGCGCGTCGTCGACGGTGTCGAGAACGACCAGCTCGCGGCATGGGCCAACGGCAAGCCGGCCGTGTTGCTCGACGTGCGCCGCCAGCCCGGCGCGAACATCGTGCAGACCGTCGACGCGATCAAGGCGATGCTGCCCGAGCTGCGCCAGGTGCTGCCGGCCAACGTGCACCTGGACGTGTTCGCCGACCGCACCGTGACGATCCGCGCCTCGGTCGAGGACGTCGAGTTCACGCTCATGCTGACCGTGTGCCTCGTCATCGCGGTGATCTTCGTGTTCCTGCGTCGCCTGTGGGCGACCGTGATCCCGAGCGTCGCGGTGCCGCTGTCGATCATGGGCACGTTCGCGCTCATGGCGTTCGCGAGCTTCTCGCTCGACAACCTCTCGCTGATGGCGCTGACCGTCGCGACCGGCTTCGTCGTCGACGACGCGATCGTCATGATCGAGAACATCGTGCGCTACCTCGAGAAGGGGCGCTCGCCGAAGGAAGCCGCCGAGGAGGGCGCGCGCGAGATCGGCTTCACCGTGCTGTCGCTGACCGTGTCGCTGATCGCGGTGTTCCTGCCGCTGCTGCTGATGCCCGGCGTGACGGGACGCCTGTTCAAGGAGTTCGCGGTCGTGCTGTCGATCGCGGTCGCGCTGTCGATGGTGGTGTCGCTGACGCTGACGCCGATGATGTGCGCCTACCTGCTGCGCCGCGAGAACGCGCCCAAGGAAGATGCCGAGGACGACCATACGCATCCGCCCAAGCGCGGTGCGACGTGGTGGGATCGTCTCGTGCACGCCTACGCGCGCAGCCTCGACTGGGTGTTCGAGCACCGCGCGCTGACCATGCTCGTGCTGACCGCGACGGTCGCGCTGACCGTCGCGCTGTTCGTGCTCATGCCCAAGGGCCTGCTGCCCGACCAGGACACCGGCATGGTCACCGGCGTCGTGCAGGCCGACGAGACGATCGCATTCGAGGCGATGCTCGAGCGCACGCAGCGCGTCGCCGAGGCCCTGCGCGCCGATCCAGCGGTCAGCGGCGTCGCCGCGTTCATCGGCGCAGGCTCGATCAATCCGACCCTCAACCAGGGCCAGCTCAGCATCGTGCTCAAGCCGCGCGCCGAGCGCGGCGGGCTCGCCGAGGTGCTGCCGCGCCTGCAGCGCACGGCGGCCGACATCCCGGGCATCGCGCTGTTCCTCAAGCCCGTGCAGGACATCGCGCTCGACAACCGCATCGCGCCGACCGAATACCAGTACGCGCTCACCGACGTGAACGCCGAGGAGCTCAACGCGTTCGCCGAGAAGATGACGGCGGCGCTGCAGCAGCGCCCCGAACTCGCCGACGTCGACAACAACCTCGCCGCGAACGGCCTGCAGCTGCAGCTCACGATCAATCGCGACCAGGCCAGCCGCCTCGGCGTGCCGATCCAGACCATCGACGACACGCTGTACTCGGCGTTCGGCCAGCGCCAGATCTCGACGATCTTCACCCAGATCAACCAGTACCGCGTCGTACTCGAGGTCGATCCGCAGTACCGCACGAGCGCCGACCTGCTCAACCGCCTCGCCGTGCGCGGCAGCGGCAACGGCGCGCTGACCGGCAGCAACGCGACGACACTCGGCCAGGTCACCTCGAGCAACTCGGCCACGCCGAGCGGCATCGGTGCGCAGGGCAACACGGGCATCTCGCTCGGCGGCGGCGGCACGATCCCGATGGCGTCCCTGGTCGAGGCCAAGGTGATCAACGCGCCGCTCGTGATCAGCCACCAGAACCAGCTGCCCGCGGTGACGATTTCGTTCAACCTCGCACCGGGCTACTCGCTGTCCGACGCGGTGCGCGCGATCGAGGACATCGAAGGCACGATCGGCATGCCGCCGCAGGTGCGCGGCAACTTCATCGGAAAGGCTGCGCAGTTCTCGGCCTCGATGACCGACGAGGTGCTGCTGATCCTCGCCTCGCTGATCGTCATCTACATCGTGCTCGGCGTGCTCTACGAGAGCTACATCCACCCGATCACGATCATCTCGACGCTGCCGCCGGCCGGTGTCGGCGCGCTGCTCGCGCTCGCCGTGTGCGGCTTCAGCCTGTCGATCGACGGCATCGTCGGCATCATCCTGCTGATCGGCATCGTCAAGAAGAACGCGATCATGATGATCGACTTCGCGATCGACGCGCAGCGCGAGGGCATGGCCGCGCACGACGCGATCCGCCGCGCCGCGCTGCTGCGCTTCCGGCCGATCCTCATGACCACGGCGGCGGCGCTGTTCGGCGCGCTGCCGCTCGCGCTCGGCACCGGCATCGGCTCGGAGCTGCGCCGCCCGCTCGGCGTGTCGATCGTCGGCGGCCTGCTGCTGTCGCAGCTCATCACGCTGTACACGACGCCCGTGCTGTACCTCTACATGGAACGCGTGTCGGACTGGCTGAAGGCGCGCCGCGAGCGCCGCGCGCTCGCGCACGCGGGGAGGGTGGCGTGATCACGCCGTCGCCCAGGGTCGCGCGTCCGGGCGGGGTGCGTCCGTGAACATCGCCGCGCCGTTCATCCGTCGTCCGATCGGCACGATCCTGCTCGCGCTCGGCGTATTCGTGGGCGGCCTCATCGCCTACTTCCAGCTCGGCGTGGCCGCGCTGCCGAACATCGAGTTCCCGGTCATCTTCGTCGTCGCCAACCAGCCCGGCGCCGATGCCGAGAACATGGCCTCGACGGTCGCCGCGCCGCTCGAGCGCCACATGGGGCGCGTGTCGGGCGTCGACCAGATGAGTTCGAACAGCCGCCAGGGCACCGCCGTGGTGATCCTGTTCTTCAAGCTCGACAAGAATATCGATGCGGCCGCACGCGACGTGCAGGCCGCGATCAACGCCTCGATGGCCGACCTGCCTGCCGGATTGCGCACCGCGCCGATCTACCGCAAGGCCAACCCGAACAACGATCCCGTGCTGCTGCTGTCGCTGACGTCGAAGACACACACCACGGCCGACCTCTACAACATGGCCGATTCGCTGCTCTCGCAGCGCGTGCGCCAGCTGCCCGGCGTCGCCGACGTCAACATCACGGGCGGCGCGACGCCGGCCGTGCGCGTCGACGTGGACCTGCGCAAGCTGTCCTCGATGGGCCTCTCCGCCGACCAGGTACGCAACGCGATCTCGGCCGCCAACGTGACCTCGCCGCAGGGCTTCCTGAGCAACGGGAAGTCGATGATGACGATCGCCGCGAACGACGCGCTGCGCGACGGCGCCGATTTCGCCGACATCGTCATCGCCGTGCGCGACGGCGTGCCGATCCGCCTGCGCGACGTCGCCGAGGTCGGCGACGGACAGGAGAACAAGAACCAGGCCGCGTGGTTCAACGGCGAGCGCGCGATCCTCATGGTGATCAGCAAGCAGGCCGACGCCAACGTCATCAAGACCGTCGACAGCATCTACGACCAGCTGCCGCTCATGCGCAGCTGGCTGCCCGAGGGCGTCGAGCTCACGCCGTTCAACGACCGCACCGCGACGATCCGTGCCTCGGTCATGGAAGTGCAGATCACGCTGCTGATCAGCGTCGCGCTCGTCATCATGACGATGCTGCTGTTCCTGCGCCGCGTCGCCCCGACCGTGATCGCGGGCCTGTCGGTACCGCTGTCGCTGGCCAGCGCGTTCATCGTCATGTACGCGTTCGGCTTCACGCTCGACAACCTCACGCTGATGGCGCTCGTGATCTCGATCGGCTTCGTCGTCGACGATGCGATCGTCGTGATCGAGAACATCGTGCGCCACATGGACATGGGCAAGCCGCGCCTGCAGGCCGCGCTCGATGGCGCGAAGGAGATCGGCTTCACGATCGTCTCGATCACCGCGTCGCTGATCGCGGTGTTCCTGCCGCTGCTGTTCATGGGCGGCTTCATCGGCATGTTCCTGCACTCGTTCGCGGTGACGATCTCGGCCGCGATCGCGATGTCGGCCATCGTGTCGCTGACGCTGACAGCTGCGCTGTGCGGCCGCTACCTGCAGCCGCACGAGGAGCGCCCGCCGACCTGGCTCGGCAGGCGCATCGACGCGATGCACGCGGGCATGCTCGCCGGTTACCGCAGCGCGCTCGACTGGTCGCTGCGCCATCCGCGCTTCATGAGCCTGCAGCCGCTGCTGCTCATCATCGTGACCGTCTGGTTGACCACGTTCCTCCGGTTCGGCTCGGTGCCGCAGCAGGACACCGGCATGATGCAGGGCACGACGGTCGCGAGCGCGACCGTGTCGTACGAGACGATGGTGACCCTGCAGCGCACCGTTGCCGACGTCGTCATGGCCGATCCGGCCGTGGTCAGCGTGGGTTCGTCGCTCGGCAGCGGCGGCGGTCCGAATGCGAGTGCCAACCGCGGCCAGCTCTTCATCAACCTCAAGCCGCTCGGCGACGGCCGCGAGGAGTCGACGTTCGCGGTCATGGACCGCCTCACGAAGAAGACGTCCGACATCGCCGGCATCCAGCTGCGCCTGCGCAGCGTGCAGGATCTCGGCGGTGGTGGCGGCGGACCGCGCGGCGGCGACTCCCAGTTCAGCTATTCGCTCAAGGGCAGCAACTACCAGGAGCTGCTCGAGTGGGGGCCGCGCCTCGCCGACGAGATGAAGAAGCTGCCGCAGCTGACCAGCGTCGGCACCTCCCTCGACGACGGCGGCATCGAACAGAACCTCGTCATCGATCGCGACACCGCGGCGCGCCTCGGCGTGTCGATCGGCGCGATCTCGAGCGTGCTCTACAACGCGTTCGGCCAGCGCCAGATCTCGACGATCTACTCCGACCTCAACCAGTACCGTGTCGTCCTCAATGCGATCACCGGCGAGACGCCCGGCATCGACACGCTCAAGCGCCTCTACGTGCGCGCCAACAGCGGCGCGATGGTGCCGCTCGACGCGCTCACGCGCATCGAGCCGAGCCGTGCGCCGCTGACGATCCAGCACGACTTCCAGTTCCCCGTGTTCGACCTCACCTTCAACATGGCGAAGGACGTCAGCATGGACCAGGTCATCCCGCTGATCGACCAGACCATGCGCAACCTGCGCATGCCGGGCAGCATCAGCGGCGAGTTCGGTGGCGAGCTGCGCCGCTTCCAGCAGCAGCAGTCGAGCCAGGGCTTCCTGCTCATCGCGGCGATCATCGCGGTCTACCTCGTGCTCGGCATCCTCTACGAGAGCCTGATCCATCCGGTCACGATCTTGTCCACACTGCCGTCGGCCGGCATGGGCTGCCTGCTCGCGATGATCGCGACCGATACCGAGCTTACGCTGATCTCGATCATCGCGATCGTGCTGCTGATCGGCATCGTCAAGAAGAACGCGATCATGATGGTCGACTTCGCGCTCAGTGCGGAGCGCGCCGGCGCGACGCCGTTCGAGGCGATCCGCGAGGCCTGTCTCGTGCGCTTCCGTCCGATCATCATGACCTCGATGGTCGCGATCCTCGGCGCGGTGCCGCTCGCGATCGGCTTCGGCGTCGGTTCCGAGCTGCGCCAGCCACTCGGCGTCGCGATGATCGGCGGTCTGCTCGTGTCGCAGACGCTGACGCTGCTGTCGACACCGGCGCTATACCTCGTGTTCGCGCGCATCGCCCTGCGTCGCCGCGAGAAGCGTCGCGCGCGTCGCGAGGCGCGTGCGCTGGCCCGCGCCGCATCGTGAGGCTGCCGCGAGTCATCGGGGATTAATCCCCGTCCGCCGTGATGGCGGCACCATCCCTTCACCGGCCCTGCGACGACGCGTCGCGCGCGGTCGATCTTCTCGAGGAATCGTCATGGCATCTGGTCACTTCCCGCGTGCGCGTCACGCGCCGCTCGCGCTTTCCGTCGCCGTCGTCGCCGCGCTCGGTGCGGGTGACGCGATGGCGAGCGCATTCCAGCTCAAGGAAAACAGCGCGCAAGGCCTCGGCCGCGCGTTCGCCGGCAACGGCGCGGCACCCGGCGACTACGCCGTCGTCGTCAACAATCCCGCGGCGATGTCGGAGCTCGAGCGGGCCGGCTTCCAGGCCGATCTCACCGGCATCAACGTCAGCATGAAGTTTCATGGCGAAGGAACCGACGCGCTCGGTCGGCCGCTCACGGGCAGCAATCGCCAGGATGCCGGTGCGACCAAGCCGGTGCCTGCGATGTATTACGCGACGCCGGTCGGCGAGCGCTGGGCGTTCGGCGTCGGCGTGAGTGCGCCGTATGGATTCGTGTCCGAATACGACGCGGGCTGGGTCGGCCGCTACCACGCGCTCAAGTCCGAGCTGCAGTCGATCGCGACCACGTTCTCGGCGTCGTACAGGCTCAGCGACAGCTTCTCGATCGGCGGCAGCGTGATCGCGCAGCACACGAGTGCCGATCTTTCCAAGGCGATCGATTTCGGCGCGATCCTCGCCGGTCCGACCGGCGGCGCGGTGCTGCCGCAGGCGGCCGACGGCAAGGTGCGCATCGAGGGTGACGACTGGGGGTATGGCTGGCAGCTCGGCCTGCTGTGGAAGCCGACCGACCGCGACCGCATCGGCCTCAACTACCACTCCAAGATCGACCACGAGATCCAGGGCGATGCGACGTTCACGGTGCCGCAGGCGATCGCGCCGCTGCTCGGGCCGACCTTCCAGAGCACCGGCGGCAACGCCGACTTCACGACGCCGGCGTTCGCCGAGCTGAGCTGGTGGCACACCCACGACGAGCGCCTGAGCTACGGCGCGACCTACGGCTGGACGCGCTGGTCGACGTTCAAGGACCTCACGGTCACGTTCGACAACCCGGCCCAGCCCGACAGCAGCGAGATCTTCCGCTGGCGTAACTCGACGTTCGGCTCGGTCGGCGCCGAGTACAAGCTCAGCGACGCGCTGGTGCTGCGCGGTGGCCTCGCGGTCGACGGTTCGCCGACCTACGAAGGCACGCGCTCCCCGCGCGTGCCCGATGCGACACGCCGCTGGGTCGCGCTCGGCCTCGGTTACGCGCCGAGCGACGCGATGCGCTTCGACGTCGGCTACGCGCACCTGTTCGTGAACGATTCGCACGTCGACGTGCGTGGCGAGACCGGTGATCACGTCGTCGCGCGCTACGAGAACTACGGCAATCTGCTCGCCGTGTCGGGGCAGTTCCGGTTCTGAGCCCGCTCCGCCGCCCTCCCGTGCGGAGGGCGGCGGACGTTGCAACGTTGTGCGGCGCGCTCGTGCAGGCGGCGCCATCGAGATGGGCGACGCGTGCGCGAGTCCACGTCGCGAGTGTCGATCGCGTCACGCCGGCTCGCCCGACTCGGCCGCGAGGTTCCCTTGTCACGCCAAACAAGGCACGCTTGGGGGCCCAGGAAGGAGGAATCCCATGAAGCGTTCCCGCACCGTCGCCCTGCTCGTCATGGGCACCGCGCCGTTGTTCCTCGCTGCGTGCAGCAAGGAGTCGGAAGTCGAGGGTCTCTACACCTCGCTGGAATCCTGCGTCGCGCAGACCAATGACAGCTACACCTGCGGCGAGGCGTTCAAGAACGCCAAGCAGGAAGCCGAAGCGACCGCGCCGCGCTACGCGTCGCGCGAGGAATGCGTCGCCGCGCACGGCGAAGGCCAGTGCGAGGCACGCCAGGCCGGCAGCCAGTCCTATTTCATGCCGCTCATGACGGGCTTCCTGCTCGGCCAGATGCTGCGCGGCGGCCAGACCGCCGGCTTCACGAGCAGCCCGGCTTTCAAGGACCGCAACGGCAACTGGCAGCGCCCCGCGCCGGGTGCCGGTGCCGGTGGTGTCTACCGTCCCGGTGCCGCCACGGCGATGGCGCCGGTCTCGCAGCAGCCCGACCGCAAGCCGACCGCGTCGCGTGGCGGCTTCGGCGACCGCAGCGGCGATCGCGGCGCGGCGACCTGATGCGTCGACTCGCGATGCCCGAGCGCGTCAACTGGCGCGCGCGTGCGGCCGACAGCGGGTTCGTGTTCCACACGATCGACGGCGAGCCGTACTGGGACGAGAGCGCCTGCTACGCGTTCACGATGCGCGAGATCGAGGAAGGCCTCGAGGCGCCGACCGAGGAACTGCACGGCATGGCGCTCGACCTCGTCGGCGACATCGTCGCGAGCGAGGCGCGCATGCGCGAGCTCGACATCCCCGAGCCGTTCTGGGACTGGATCGCGCGCAGCTGGAAGAACGGCGACCCGCACCTGTACGGGCGCATGGATTTCGCCTGGGACGGCCACGGCCCGGCCAAGCTGCTCGAGCTCAACTACGACACGCCGACCTCGCTGTTCGAGTCGGCGTTCTTCCAGTGGCAGTGGCTCGACGACCAGCAGTCCTCGGGTCGCCTGCCGGCCGCGGCCGACCAGTACAACTCGATCTACGAGAGCCTCGTCGAGGCCTTCGGTGCGATCGCGCGCCGGCTGCCGCGTCCGTTCCTGTTCGCGGCCGTGCGCAACTCGGCCGAGGACCAGGGCACGATCGACTACCTGCGCGACTGCGCGGTGCAGGCCGGCATCGAATGCGGCTCGATCGCGATCGAGGACATCGGCCTGACCGCCGACCAGCGCTACACCGACCTCGACGACAACGTGATCGGCACGCTGTTCAAGCTGTATCCGCTCGAGGACCTGTTCCGCGAGCCGTTCGGCGCGCACCTGCCGAACGCGGGCACGCTGCTCATCGAGCCGCCGTGGAAGGCCGTGCTCAGCAACAAGGGCATCCTGCCGCTGCTGTGGGATCGCCACCGTGGCCATCCGAACCTGCTGCCCGCGTTCTTCGACGACGGCCGAGACGCGCTGCCGCCCGGCTGGGTGCGCAAGCCGCTGCACTCGCGCGAGGGCGCGAACATCCAGATGCACCTGCCGCACGGCGAGCACCTCACGTCGACGGGGCCCTACGGCGGACCGTTCGTGCGCCAGCAGTTCCACGCACTCGCCGCGCACGACGGTCGCCATGCACTGCTCGGCAGCTGGGTCGTCGGCGACCGCGCCTGCGGCCTCGGCGTGCGCGAGGACGCCTCCGCGATCACGCGCGACGGCGCACGTTTCGTCCCGCACGTGATCCTCGAGGAAGACGGCGGCGTGCTCGAGGCGTGAGCTTTTTTCTCCCTTCTCCCTCCGGGAGAAGGTGGCCCGAAGGGCCGGATGAGGGTGCGGTGGAAGGGCGAGGCTGAAGCCTCGTCTCATCCGGCATCGCCTTGCAACCAGAACATTGCAGCTTCGTGCGGGAACATCCTGCGGAGTGACGACGGAACCCGCGCGGATTCCGTCGTCCCATCGCATGCGTCGACCCTCACGGGTCGACGCCATCGATCAACGCGGCGACAGCTCCAGCGACGGCGGCAGCAGGCTGCCGCGCGAGGCTTCGCGACGCGTCTCCTCGCTGACCTGCGCGACCGACACGAAACGCGCGGCATTCGAGTCGACCTTCGCGGGCTCGGCGTGTGCGATCACGCGCACGGTCGGCAGCGTCGTGGTCGCGAGCAGGTCGGCATCGGCGCTCACCGACACGACCGGCAGCAGCGTCGTCGGCAGCGTCTCGGCCTGCGCGGTGACGGTGACGGTCGGCATCAGCGTGACGGCGAGCGGCGCCGTGTTCGCGACGCTCCAGGTCGGTTCGCGCGAGGGATCGTTCGCATCGGCGACGATGCTCATGGTCGGCATCAGCGTCGCCTGCAGCGGGGCACGCGCCTCGACCGAGAACGCGGCATCGGACGCGTGGGCGCTTGCGGTGGCGCAGGCGAGCACGGCGGCCAGGCCTGCGATGCGGATCGTGGAGGTGCGGAAGGTCATGATGTTCTCCTGAAGACCGGTTGTGCAGGGGAGGTATCGCAAGCACCGTGCCAGCGCGTACCCGGACGTGGTCTTCGGGAAATCAGATGCAGGGACAAGCACTTGGGTTGCTAGTCCGGAAGTCATGCATCGCCAGCGGACGCTTTTCGCGGACGTTCGCGTGTCCGGCCGCGGACGCGTGGATGCGTCGTCCACAGCGCGTTCGACGCGTCAGCGACGCGTGCCGCCGAATGTCGTCGAGGCGTACGGCAGGCCGTTGAGCCAGCCCTCGATGGCGTCGGCGCAAGCCTTCGCACGCGCCTGCAGCAGGAAGTGCGGACCATCGATCTCCCGCACGTCGTGGTGCGCACCGTAGAGCGCACCGTCCATGTGATGGCGAAACACGAGCCGGTCGTGCGTCGGGCGCAGGCAGAGGATCGGCAGATCCGATGGAAGGCTGTCGGTGCTCTCGTCGAGATCGCGCAGCAGGCGCAGGCGCGACCGGAGCACGGCCGTCGGCATCGCGAGGATCGCGGCGCGCAGGGTGGCGAGGTCGGCGGGCGTCGCCCCGCTGCCGAGGCAGAGCGCGCGCAGCACCGCATCGTGCGTGGCGAGCGTGCGCATGCGCGGCGACGCGGCGATGCCGATCAGTGCGCACGCGAGCGGCAGCAGCGGATGCGGCGAGGCGTGGAAGCTCGCGACGAGCACGAGTGCGGCGAGACCGTCGGGTGCCGTGCGCGCCCAGCGCAGCGCGACCGGGCCCGAGAACGACTCCGCGACCGCGACGAACGCGCCGCTGCGCGGGCGCTGGCGTTCGACCTCGGCGACGCAGGCGTCGAGGTCGGTATCGGGATGATCGGGATACCGCACGATCGTCGTGGCGGCGTCGTCGCGTGCCGCCACGAGGTTTGCGAACAGCGTGCCGCCACCGTCGAGGCCGGGCAGCAGCAGCCAGGGCAGCGTGGCCGCCCCGGCCATGCGCTTACTCGCCGAGCGTCAGCAGCGAGGCGTTGCCGCCCGCGGCGGTCGTGTTGACGGTGACGGTGCGCTCGGTCGCGAAGCGCACGAGGTAGTGCGGGCCGCCGGCCTTCGGGCCGGTGCCCGAGAGGTTCTCCCCGCCGAACGGCTGCACGCCGACCACCGCGCCGATCTGGTTGCGGTTGACGTAGCAGTTGCCGACCTTGGCGCGGCGCACGATGTGGTCGATCGTGTCGTCGATGCGGCTGTGGATGCCGAGCGTGAGGCCGTAGCCGGTCGCGTTGATCGCGTCGATGACCTTGTCGAGCTCGCTGGCCTTCCAGCGCACGAGGTGCAGGACGGGGCCGAACACTTCGCGCTTGAGCGTGGCCAGCGACGGGATCTCGTAGGCGCGCGGCGCGAAGAACGTGCCGTGCTCGGTGCTCGCGCCGAGCGCGACCTCGCCGATGCGCGTGGCCTCGCGCTCCATGCGCTCGGCGTGCTCGACGAGGATGCGGTGCGACGCCTCGTCGATGACCGGGCCGACGTCGGTCGAGAGCAGGCCCGGATCGCCGATCGTGAGCTCGGCCATCGCGCCGGCGAGCATCGTCTTCACCTTGTCGGCGATGTCCTCCTGCACGAACAGCACGCGCGCGGCCGAGCAGCGCTGGCCGGCCGAATCGAATGCGGAGGCGACGACGTCCTTGACGAGCTGCTCGGGCAGCGCCGAGGAGTCGGCGATCAGCGCGTTCTGGCCGCCGGTCTCGGCGATCAGCGCGGCGATCGACGAGTCGCGCGCGGCCAGCGTGCGGTTGATCGTCCATGCGGTCTCGGTCGAACCCGTGAAGCACACGCCGGCGATCTCGGGACGCGTGAGCAGCAGGTTGCCGATCATCGAGCCCTTGCCCGGGATGAACTGCAGCACGTCCTCGGGCACGCCGGCTTCGTGCAGCAGCTTCACGGCGGCGTGGCCGATCAGCGTGGTCTGCTCGGCCGGCTTGGCCAGCACGCTGTTGCCGGCGGCGAGCGCGGCGACGACCTGGCCCATGAAGATGGCGAGCGGGAAGTTCCACGGGCTGATGCAGACGAACACGCCACGGCCGTGCAGGAACAGCTGGTTCGACTCGCCGGTCGGGCCCGGCAGGATCTCGGGCTGGCCGAACAGCTTGCGCGCGAGCGCCGCGTAGTAGCGCAGGAAATCGGCCGCCTCGCGCACCTCGGCGATCGCGGCCGGGATGGTCTTGCCGGCCTCGCGCACGGCCATCGCGATGAACTCGGCGCGGCGCGTCTCGAGAAGATCGGCGGCATGTTCGAGGATCTTCGCGCGGCTCGCGGCGGGCAGTGCATCCCAGCCGGGCTGCGCGGCGACGGCATTGGCGAGCGCCTTCTCGATCGTCGCGGCGTCGGCGGCGACGTACTCGCCGATCGTGCGGCGGCGGTCGGCCGGATCGGTCACGGCCTTGGCTTCGTTCGTGGACTTCGCACCCGGCACGAGCGGAGCGGCGCTCCACGGTCGGCGCGCCGCGTTGACGCTGTCGGCGAGGGTGCGCAGGTCGATGTCGTTGGCGAGGTTGGCGCCCATGGAATTCTTCCGTTGTTCGCCGAACAAGGCGATCGGCTGGGGGATGCGGGGATGCGGCTTCTGGTCGAGGTGGCGCACGAGCTCGCAGGGATCGGCGACGAGGTCGCGGATCGACACGTCCTCGTCGACGACACGGTTGACGAAGCTCGTGTTGGCGCCGTTCTCGAGCAGGCGGCGCACGAGGTAGGGCAGCAGGTCCTCGTGGCTGCCGACCGGCGCGTAGACGCGGCACGGCACGCCGAGGTTGCGCTCGCCGATGACCTCGGCGTACAGGTCCGCGCCCATGCCGTGCAGGCGCTGGTGCTCGTAAGGGCGGCCCTTGGCGTAGTGGTGGATCGCCGCGATCGTGTGCGCGTTGTGGGTCGCGAACTGCGGGTAGATCAGGCTCGCGCCGGCCTCGAACATCTGCCGTGCACAGGCGAGGTAGGAGACGTCGGTATTCGGCTTGCGCGTGTACACCGGGTAGCCCGCGAGGCCGTTCTCCTGCGCGCGCTTGACCTCGGAATCCCAGTACGCGCCCTTGACCAGGCGCACGCACCAGCGGCGGCCGGCCTTGCGCGCGGTCTCGGCGAGCCAGTCGATCACGAACGGCGCGCGCTTCTGGTAGGCCTGCACGGCGAGGCCGAAGCCGTTCCAGCCTTCGAGCGACGGATCCGCGAACACCGCGCCGATCACGTCGAGCGAGAGCTCGAGGCGGTCGGCCTCCTCGGCATCGACGGTCATGCCGATCGCGTTGGCCTTCGCCAGCTGCGCGAGCTCGAGCACGCGCGGGGTCAGTTCGGCGAGCACGCGGGCACGGTTGGCGACGTCGTAGCGCGGATGGATCGCCGACAGCTTGACCGAGATCGACGGTGCCTCGAGCACGTCGGTCCACGGGCCGCGGCGGCCCAGCGAGGCGATCGCGTCGCGGTAGGCCTGCAGGTAGCGCTCGGCGTCGCGCGCGGTCAGCGCGGCCTCGCCGAGCATGTCGTAGGAATACCGGTAGACGCGGTGCTCCTTGCCCTCGGAACGGTCCTGCGCCTCCTCGATCGTGCGGCCCATGACGAACTGGTGGCCCATGATGCGCATGGCCTGGCGCACCGCGAGGCGGATCACCGGCTCGCCGGCACGGCCGACGAGGCGCTTGAGCGCACCCGTGAAATTGCTGCGGGTCTCCTCGGCGAGGCTGACGAGGCGGCCGGTCAGCATGAGGCCCCAGGTCGAGGCGTTCACGAACAGCGACTCGCTGGCGCCGACGTGCTTCTTCCAGTCGGCGTCGCCGAGCTTGTCGCGGATCAGCTTGTCGGCGGTCTCGGCGTCGGGGATGCGCAGCAGCGCCTCGGCCACGCACATGAGCAGCACGCCTTCCTCGCTGGAGAGGTCGTACTCGCGCATGAACGACTCGACGGCACTCTGGTCGGAGGCCTTGGCGCGCACGCGCGCGACGAGTTCGGCGGCGCGGGCCAGCACGAGCTCGCGCTCGGCGGGCGGCAGGCTGGCCTGGGCCAGCAGTTCGTTGACGGCCTCGGTCTCGTCGCGCAGCCAGGCGGCGGTGATGCGCGCGCGCGCAGGCTCGGCCGGGCCGGGCAGTTCGGGGCTCAGGATGTCGCTCACGGGATGCGTTCTCGCGGGCTGGCGGGGCGGCACGGTGCCGCAGGTCGGCTAGTGTAGTGAGGGGCCCGATGGCGGCCAAGCACGCGCTGCGGCACATTGACCCAGAGCGGTCCGGGCGGGGGGAGGCCGTTGTTGCCGCTGGCTCGGGGCGTCCACTATCATTCGGCGGTTCCACGCCTGTTGTTTTGACGGACAGCGGGCGCCGCGAGGGGTCGAGCGCGGCGTGTGGGTACCCAGGGTTGCGTGTCGTGACGACCGGTCCTCCGGCGCACGATCCGAATGTTTCCGTATTCCAAGGTGATGGCAATGACGTCAGTAGGGACCTCGCGAATCCGCCGCGTGCTCGGCGTGTCGACCCTGATGGTTTCGGGCCTGCTGGCCAGCGCCGCGCAGGCCGCCAACCCCGAGCGTTGGCAGCTCAACATGACCAGGGGCGTCACCGAGACGGCCCGCGACGTCCACGACATCCACATGGTCATGCTGTGGATCTGCGTGGTCATCGGCATCGTCGTGTTCGGCGTCATGTTCGTGGCGATGTTCCGCTTCCGCAAATCGCGCGGCGCGGTCGCGCAGACGTGGAGCCACAGCACCAAGCTCGAGGTGGCCTGGACGGTCATCCCGATCCTCATCCTGATCGGCGCCGCCTGGCCGGCGACGGCCCTGCTGCTGCGCATGGCCGACACCTCGGAATCCGAGATGACGATCAAGATCACCGGCTACCAGTGGAAGTGGCGCTACGAGTACGTGGACTACTTCGGCCAGGCCACGCCGGTCAATTTCATGTCGACGCTCAAGCACGATTCCAACCGCGTGCGCCAGCTCGGCTCGGGCATCGACCCGACCTCGGTCAAGGACGGCGAGTACGCGAGCTACCTGCTCGACGTGGATCGCCCGCTCGTGCTGCCGGCCGGCGTCAAGGTGCGCTTCGTCGTCACCGCCGACGACGTGATCCACGCGTGGTGGGTGCCGTCGCTGGGCTGGAAGCAGGACGCCATCCCCGGGATCATCAATTCGGCCTGGACCAAGGTCGACGAGCCCGGCGTGTACCGCGGCCAGTGTGCGGAGCTGTGCGGCAAGGACCACGGCTTCATGCCGATCGTCGTCAAGGTCGTGCCGAAGGCCGAGTTCGAGCAGTGGCTGGGCGAGCAGTCCTCCCCCGCCGCGCCGGCCACCGCCCAGACCATCGTTCCGTCGTCGGCCCCGCAGGGCTGAATCCCGAATCCGCAATTGAGGTGCAGGCCATGGCCCACGCTGCCGTCCACGACGACCACCACGACGACCACGACCACAAGCCCAAGGGCTTCCTGAATCGCTGGCTGTTCACGACCAACCACAAGGACATCGGTACCGCGTACCTGGTGTTCTCGCTGCTGATGTTCTTCATCGGCGGCTCGATGGCGATGGTCATCCGCGCAGAACTCTTCCAGCCGGGCATGCAGCTCGTGGAGCCCGAGTTCTTCAACGAAATGACCACGATGCACGCGCTGATCATGATCTTCGGCGCGGTCATGCCGGCGTTCGTCGGCCTCGGCAACTGGATGATCCCGCTGCAGATCGGCGCGCCGGACATGGCGCTGCCGCGCATGAACAACTGGTCGTTCTGGATCCTGCCGTTCGCGTTCACGCTGCTGCTGTCGACGCTGTTCATGCCGGGCGCCGGCCCGCAGGGCGGCTGGACGCTCTACCCGCCACTGTCGATGCAGGGCGGCAACTCGGTGGCCTTCGTGATCTTCGCGATCCACCTGATGGGCATCAGCTCGATCATGGGCGCGATCAACATCATCGCGACGATCCTCAACATGCGCGCGCCGGGCATGGACCTGCTGAAGATGCCGATCTTCGTGTGGTCGTGGCTGATCACGGCGTTCCTGCTGATCGCGGTGATGCCGGTGCTCGCGGGCGCGGTGACGATGCTGCTCACCGACAAGTTCTTCGGCACGAGCTTCTTCAACGCCGCCGGCGGCGGCGACCCGGTGATGTTCCAGCACATCTTCTGGTTCTTCGGGCACCCCGAGGTCTACATCATGATCCTGCCGGCGTTCGGCATCGTCTCGGAGATCATCCCGACGTTCGCGCGCAAGCCGCTGTTCGGCTATCAGGCCATGATCTACGCGATCGCCTCGATCGCGTTCCTGTCGTTCATCGTGTGGGCGCACCACATGTTCACGGTGGGCATGCCGCTCGGCGGCGAGATCTACTTCATGTACGCGACGATGCTGATCGCGATCCCGACCGGCGTGAAGGTGTTCAACTGGGTCACCACGATGTGGGAAGGCTCGATGACGTTCGAGACGCCGATGCTGTTCGCGCTCGGCTTCGTCATCCTGTTCACGATCGGCGGCTTCTCGGGCCTCATGCTCGCGATCGTGCCGGCCGACTTCCAGTACCACGACACCTACTTCGTCGTCGCGCACTTCCACTACGTGCTGGTGACCGGCGCGGTGTTCGCGATCATGGCCTCGGCGTACTACTGGCTGCCGAAGTGGTCGGGCAACATGTACAGCGAGCGCTGGGGCAAGATCCACTTCTGGTCGAGCGTGATCTCGGTCAACGTGCTGTTCTTCCCGCAGCACTTCCTCGGCCTGGCCGGCATGCCGCGCCGCATCCCGGACTACAACGTCGCGTTCGCCGACTTCAACATGATCAGCTCGATCGGCGGCTTCTGGTTCGGCGCCTCGCAGCTGATCTTCGTCGGCGTGATCATCCACTGCGTATACCGCTCGAAGAACCGCGCCACGGCGCAGGTCTGGGAAGGCGCGCGTGGCCTGGAGTGGACGGTGCCGTCGCCGGCGCCACACCACACGTTCACGACGCCGCCGGTGATCGACGATTCCAAGCTCGCCCACGGCGACGTGACGCACTGAGCGATTCCACCGGACCGGCCCACGCCGGTCCGGTGAACGCAGACATGACATGACCTCCACGACCGCCCCGGGCAGCGTCAGCAACGCCGGCATCGCGAAGACCATCGGCATGGTCTCGCTGGCCGCGTTCCTGTTCGGCTTCGCGATGATCCCGATCTACCGGATCGCCTGCGAGCACGTGCTCGGCATCAAGCTGTCGCCCGAGGGCATCTCGAACGACAAGGCCGCGTCGATGGTGGTCGACACGTCGCGGTCGGTGACGGTCGAGTTCGTCGGCAACGTCAACAGCAAGCTGCCGTGGGACTTCCGTCCGGAAGTCACGCGCGTGAGCGTGCATCCGGGTGCGCTGACCGAAGTGTGGTTCGACGCGACCAACCAGTCCGGCGACCCGATCGTCGGCAACGCGGTACCCAGCGTCGCGCCGAGCGAGGCGTCGCTGTACTTCAACAAGACCGAGTGCTTCTGTTTCACCGAGCAGCTGCTCGCCGCAGGCGAATCCCGGCGCATGCCGGTCCGCTTCGTCGTCGACCCGCAGTTGCCGGCCAACGTGAAGACGCTTACGTTGTCCTATACGTTCTTCGCGAACGACATCGCCACGCGACGCCTCGGCCAGGTGCCGGCGTCGGACGCAGCGGTCGCGGCGAGCGGATCCATTCCGAGCGTGGGGTCCTGAGATCATGGCGCAAACACAAGGTGCTTATTACGTCCCCCACGGCAGCCACTGGCCGATCGTGGGCTCCATCGGCCTGTTCACGACGGTCATCGGCGCCGCGCAGTGGATGAACGGCGTGAGCGGGTTCTCCGCGCTGCCGCTCATGTACGTCGGCATCGCGATCCTGCTGTTCATGATGTTCGGCTGGTTCGGCACGGTCATCCGCGAATCGGTCGCCGGCCTCTACAACAAGCAGGTCGACGTCTCGTTCCGCATGGGGATGATCTGGTTCATCTTCTCGGAAGTGATGTTCTTCGCGGCGTTCTTCGGCGCGCTGTTCTACGCGCGCGTGCTGTCGGTGCCGTGGCTCGGCGGCGAAGGCCACGGTGCGCTGACCAACCACTTCCTGTGGCAGGGCTTCACGCCGGCGTGGCCGACCAATGGCCCGAGCGAGATCGGCGGCAGCTTCCAGACGATCCCCGCATGGGGCCTGCCGCTGCTCAACACGATGCTGCTGCTGGCCTCGGGCGTGACGATCACGCTCGCCCATCACGCGCTGCGTTCGGGCCACCGCAAGGCCACCGTCGCGTGGCTCGCGGCGACCGTCGCGCTCGGCGCGGTGTTCCTCTACTACCAGGCGCACGAGTACGCGGAGGCCTACGGCCACCTCAACCTGACCCTCGGCAGCGGCATCTACGGCTCGACGTTCTTCATGCTGACCGGCTTCCACGGCATGCACGTCACGCTCGGCGCGATCATGCTGGTCATCATCATGCTGCGCGTCGCCAAGGGCCATTTCACCGCGGACAACCACTTCGGCTTCGAGGCCGTCGCGTGGTACTGGCACTTCGTCGACGTGGTGTGGCTCGGCCTGTTCGTCTTCGTCTACGTCCTCTGACGCGACATGCAGCGGGCGCCGACGCGCCCGCTGCGCTTTCCCGCCGATCGATCAGCCGTTGATGCCGTGGGGCTGGATGATGCCCGTGGCGATGCCGATCAGGATCAGCACGATCAACGCGACCGAGAGGCCGATGCGTCGCGTCAGCGCGTTCACGGTCCGGTTGCTGCCGCCCTTGTCGGTGATCATGTAGTAGAGGCCGGCGCCGAGGTTCCAGACGATGGCGACGAGAAACACGACGATCACGATCTTGCTGAGCATGGCGGTGGTCCGTGGCGGGCGAATCGGCCCGGCGTGGCCGCGAGTATAGGGCCGGCCCCGTGAGCGCACGCTGGAAGTCGCCGTCGTGGTTCGCGATCACGCTGCTCTGCGCGGGGCTCGCGCTGTTCTGCACGCTCGGCACCTGGCAGCTCAAGCGCGCGCACGAAAAGGAAACACTGCTCGCGTCGTTCAGCGGTGCAGCAGCACAGCCGACGCTGACGCTGGCCGAGGCGCGACGAACCACCGCAGACGCCGTGCACCACCCGCACGTGCGCGTGGAGGGCCGTTTCGACGCGCGTCACGCGTACCTGCTCGACGACCAGGTGCGTGACGCGCGGCGCGGCGTCATCGCGTTCGCGCTGTTCGAGCCGGTCGACGGCAGCCTGCCGATCCTCGTCAACCGCGGTTTCGTGGCGCGCGAAGGCGCCTCGGCACCCGCGCTGCCGCCGCTGCCCGAGGGCGACCTCGTCGTGTCGGGGCTGTATGCTCCGCCGCCCGGGTCCGGGCTGCGCCTCGGCGGCAATGCACTGCCGAACCAGGCCGGCCCGACCAAGAGCACGATCTACATCGACCTCGGCGAGATCGGCGAGGATGCCGGACGCCGCATCGACACGTCGGTGCTGCTGCTCGACGCGGAACCCGGTTCCGGCTTCGAGCGCACCTGGACGCCGCAGATCCTGCCGCCCGAGCGCCACCGCGGCTATGCACTGCAGTGGTTCTCGTTCGCGATCGCCGCGATCGTCATCTTCATCGTGCTGCACCGCCGCCGCACGCCGCCCCGCTGAGCGCGAAGCGCCAGGTTCCTCCGAGACACGCCATGCAAACGAGATCCCGCAAGCGCCTGCAACTGGTCCTGATCTGGGCGATCTTCTTCGCGCCGATGGTCGTCGCGGGTGTCATGGCCGCGATGGGCTGGATGCCCGGCACGCGCAGCTTCGGCGAAGGCATCGTGCCGCAGCGCTCGGTCGAGGACGCGGTCGCCGAACGCCCCGACGGCAGCCTGCTGCCGTGGCGTGATCCGGACTGGCGCTGGAGCGTGGTCGCGCTGCCGGGCAAGACCTGCGGCGAGATCTGCATCCGCCAACTCGACCAGGTCCATCGCGCGCGCGTGTCGCTCAACCAGAAGTCCGCGCGCGTGCGCCTCGTGTATCTCGGTGTGCCGCCGCACGGCGAGGGCGGCGCCGAGGTCATGACCGCGTGGGAGCCCGCGCGCGACGCGACCGGCGCGTTCAACACATGGATTCCGCAGGTCGACGACGGCCTCGCCCTCGTGCTCGTCAAGCCCGACGGCATCGCGCTGACGCTGTACCGCGACGGCTTCAACGCCAGCGGCCTGCGCAAGGACCTCGGCAAGGTGACCAAGTGATCGCGCGCTTCCTGCGCCTGTCCTGGCCGGCGCGGCTGGCCTGGATCGCCACGCTGCTCGCGCTCGGCGTGATCGTGTTCGGCGCGTTCGTGCGCCTGTCCAACGCGGGCCTGTCGTGCCCGGACTGGCCGACCTGCTACGGCAAGGCGACGTGGCCGGGCCACGAGCACGAGATCGAGCACGCCAACGCCAACTTCGACCGTCCGGTCGAATCGCACAAGACCTGGCGCGAGCAAGGCCACCGCATGGTCGCCGGCACGCTCGGCGTACTGATCCTCGCGCTCGCGCTCACTGCGGCGTGGCGGCGGCCGTTCGCGCGGCTCTGCGTGATCGTCGCGGC
The DNA here is from genome assembly GCF_051987395.1 of Dokdonella aquatica. NCBI lineage: Bacteria > Pseudomonadati > Pseudomonadota > Gammaproteobacteria > Lysobacterales > Rhodanobacteraceae > Dokdonella > Dokdonella aquatica. The sequence goes on from NZ_CP197094.1 coordinate 2,153,695, forward strand.
GATCGCGGCCGCGGCCGGCGTCGTCACGTACATGAAGGGTTCGCACACGTTGTCGGGCACGCTGTCGGTATTCGCACTCGGTCTGCCCGTGATCGCCGCGGCGACCCTGCGGCGTACCGGCGCGTGGCGCGTCGCGGTGCTGCTGCTCGGCGTCGTGATCTTCCAGGCCATGCTCGGCATGTGGACCGTGACCTGGCTGCTCAAGCCCGTCGTCGTGATGGGCCACCTGCTCGGCGGCCTGACCACGTTCGCGCTGCTCGCCTACGTCGCGTTGCGCCTGTCCGGCGCGGGGCGTGACGATCTCTCCGAGGAGCGCGTGCGTGCGCTCGTCGCGTTCGGCCTCGTCGTGCTCGGCCTGCAGATCGCGCTCGGTGGCTGGACCAGCGCGAACTACGCAGCCTGGGCCTGTGGCACCAATTTCCCGACCTGCCTCGGCCAGTGGTGGCCGCAGACCGATTTCGCCGAGGGTTTCGTGCTCTGGCGCGGCATCGGCGTCGACTACGAGGGCGGCGTGCTCGACGGGCCTGCGCGCACGGCGATCCAGATCGCGCACCGCATCGGTGCGGTCGTCGCATTCCTCTACGTCGGCTGGCTCAGCGGCCGCCTCGCGCGCGCAGGCCTGCGCGGTGTAGGGCGCGCGCTCGGCGCGGCGCTGCTCGTGCAGGTCGCACTCGGCATCGCCAACGTCAAGCTCGGCCTGCCGCTGCACGTCGCGACCGCGCACGTGTTCGTCGCCGTCGTGATGCTGTTCCTGCTCATCGTCGCGTTCGCACGCCTGCAACCGCGCAGCGACCTCTCGACTTGACCGCGCGCCGTCCCGACGGCATACGTCCGACCGAACCCGAAGCGATTCCCGCATGCCCTCCATCGCGAGCCAGTACCTCGAACTGACCAAGCCGCGCGTCGTCGCGCTGATCGTCTTCACGGCGATCATCGGCATGTTCCTGGCGGTGCCGGGCTGGCCGCCGCTGCGCGAGTCGGTCGTCGGCTTCATCGGCATCTGGCTCGCGGCCGGCTCGGCGGCCGCGATCAACCACCTGATCGACCAGCGCATCGACCGCCTCATGGCGCGCACGTCGCACCGGCCACTGGCCACCGGCACGCTCACGCCGACCCAGGTGCTCGCGTTCGCGATCGGCCTCGGCACGCTGTCGATGACGCTGCTGATCGCGTTCGTGAACCCGCTCACCGCGGCGCTCACGTTCGCGTCGCTGATCGGCTACGCGGTCGTCTACACCGCGTTCCTCAAGCGCGCGACGCCGCAGAACATCGTCATCGGCGGTGCCGCCGGTGCCGCACCGCCCGTGCTCGGCTGGGCCGCGGTCACCGGCGAAGTCCACCCGTACGCGCTGCTGCTGTTCCTGATCATCTTCGTGTGGACGCCGCCGCATTTCTGGGCGCTCGCGATCTTCCGCCGCGAGGACTACTCGCGTGCGCAGGTGCCGATGCTGCCCGTGACGCACGGCGTCACCTACACGCGCTGGCACGTGCTCGCGTACACGATCCTGCTTGTGATCGTGACCGTGCTGCCGTATCTCACCGGGATGAGCGGCCTGTTCTATCTCGGTGGCGCGCTCGTGCTCGGCGCAGGCTTCCTGTGGTACGCGATCGTGCTGCTGAACCCGCCCGACGAACTGTTCGCGATGAAGGTGTTCAACTACTCGATCATCTACCTCATGGCGCTGTTCGCGTTCCTGCTCGTCGACCACTACCTGATGCCCGAAGCGGCGCCGGTCGGCGGCTTCTTCCTCGAGAAGGTCGGCGGCTGACGCGGGTGGGGTTTCAGCGCGCGGGCGGCTTCGCGCAGAACGCGAGGTTGCCTTCGATGCGCGGACGGTCGGCGGCGGGAAGGCCCGGCCACGCGAGCAGCCGACGGCTGAGTTCCGCGCATTCGTCGCGACGGCCGACGTAGAACGCCGCGACCGCGCGCTCATCGATCGCGCGCCACGTGTAGACGGACAGGTCGAGGAACAGCAGGTCCTCGGGCACCGGCATCTCGGAGGCGACGCGTGCCTGCGCGTAGGCGCTGCCGAAGCGACCCTGGTTGCGCAGGAAGCGCGCGAGCTCGCACAGCGGCTCGGCGCGCACGGGACGCGCATCGAATGCGGCGAGGTAGGCGTCGATGACCTCGACCGCCGGCGCCTGCAGGCGCTCGAGCAGCGTGGCGACCTGGAACTTCGCGTACCAGACCTCCTCGGCGAAGCCGGCCATCGTGGCGCGCTTGCGGTAGGCCTCGAGCGCACCGGCGTGGTCGCCGGCGTCGCGCAGGCTCTGCGCGAAGTAGAACGCGTAACGCGTGTTGTCCGGTTCGGCCACGAGCGCCTTGCGCAGCACCTCGGCGTCGTCGCGGTACTTCTCCTTCAAGGGCCGCTGGCTGCGTGCGCCGTCGGGGTAGCTGCGCACGCGCAGGCCGGGCAGGTCGAGGATGCGCGGATCCGAAGGCGCGGCCGGGTACTCGTGCAGCACGCCGTGCCAGCGCCAGCCGAGCTCGTGGCGCAGCACCTTCGCGCTCGCGTATTCGAACTGGCTGCCGTCGAGCACCTGGCGCACGAAGTAGCCGGGGCCATCGAGCCGCTGCGTCGGCAGCGCCGCCTCGGGCATGCGCTCGAGGATCTCGTCGGCGTCGATGATCAGCGCGTACTCGCCGTGCGCACGCGCGAGGTCGAGCGCCTGGTTGCGGTTCGTCGCGAAGTCCACCCATGGGCGTTCGATCAGCTCGCCGGGCAGGTCGGCCATGAGCTCGCGCACGAGTGCCTGCGTGCCGTCCGTCGAGCCCGTGTCGACGATCGCCCAGGCGCCGATGTACGGGCGCACGGAGGCGAGGCAACGCGCGATCACGGGCGCCTCGTTCTTCACGATCATGCTCAGGCACAACTGGGGGGCGAACGCGGCGCGCGCCGGCGTCGGATGGCTCATGCGGGAGTCCATGCGTCGGTGGGAATCGCGAGGATAGCAGCGCCGTCGTTATCGGGCCGTGTGCTGCGTCGCCTGCGCGCGTCGCGCGTAACGCTGGGCCAGCAGCGCGCAGGCCATGAGCTGCACCTGATGGAACAGCATGACCGGCAGCAGCACCATGCCGAGCGCGGGATGGCCCGCGAACAGGATCTTGGCGATCGGCACGCCGCTGGCGAGGCTCTTCTTGGAGCCGCAGAACACGATCGCGATCTCGTCTTCGCGCGAGAAGCCGAGTGCGCGGCTACCCCACATCGTCATCGCCAGCGCAACGGCGAGCAGCACGATCACGACACCCGCGACGGCGGCCAATGCGGGCAGCGGTACGTGCTGCCACAGGCCTTCCACGACCGAGGCGCTGAAGGCGACGTAGACCACGAGCAGCACGGTGCCGCGATCGGTGTAGGAGAGCAGCGTGCGCCGGCGCTCGACCCAGCCGCCGACCCACGGCCGCGCGAGGTGCCCGGCCACGAACGGCGCGAACAGCTGCAGCGCGATCTTGCCGATCGCGTCGAGCGGCGAGCCCGTGTCGCCGTGCGTGGCGAGCAGGATCGACACGAGCACCGGCGTCAGGAACACACCGAGCAGGTTGGACAGCGACGCGCTGCACACGGCCGCGGGCACGTTGCCGCGCGCGATCGAGGTGAACGCGATCGACGACTGCACGGTCGACGGCAGCGCGCACAGGAACAGCACGCCGGTGAACAGCTCCGGCGTCAGCAGCCACGGCGCGACCGGCTTGAGGGCGAGTCCGAACAGCGGGAACGCGACGAACGTGCTCGCGAACACGGCCAGGTGCAGGCGCCAGTGCACGATGCCCGCGACGATCGCCTCGCGCGACAGGCGCGCACCATGCAGGAAGAACAGCAGCGCGATGCCTGCCGTCGTGGCGAGGTCGAACGCCTCGGCCACTGCCCCGCGGCACGGCAGCACGGCGGCGAGCACGACCGTCGCGACGAGCGCGAGCGTGAACGGATCGAGGAAGGCGGGCAGTCGGCGCATCGGAAGCGTTTGAATGGAGGAGGACTCTGGAACGGAGTACGACCGCTTCGGCGCGTGTGCCCAAGTCGACGCGTGAGCGCGCGCCGCGTCGCCGACCGCATGGCTCGTGCATGATCGCGGCTGCCTGCACCGGCCTGCAAGGCGCGAACGTCATGCAGACAGCCGCGCTGGCGCCGGGGCGATGCCATGGCGCGAGCGCTCCGGCGAAGCGTCCTTCAATGGCTGCGCAGGCCGCTGAGCGATGCCCTTCGGCCATCGTCGACCGCAGCACGCGGTGGTATACCTGCGCGCCGTGTCGACACCACCGGAACCCGCCGCATGACGCCCGCCGCCCACGGAGCCCTGACCCGCCGCGACCTTCGCACCCTGCTGCTCGCGGCACTCGGCGGTGCGCTCGAGTTCTACGACTTCATCATCTTCGTGTTCTTCGCGGCGGTCATCGCGCAGCTGTTCTTCCCGCCCGACACGCCCGAATGGCTGCGCCAGCTGCAGGCGTTCGGCATCTTCGCCGCGGGCTACCTCGCGCGCCCGCTCGGCGGCATCGTCATGGCGCACTTCGGCGACCGCGTGGGACGCAAGCGCATGTTCATGCTGAGCGTCCTGCTCATGGCCGTGCCGACCCTGCTCATGGGCCTGTTGCCGACCTACGCCGAGATCGGCCTCGCCGCGCCGTTGCTGCTGTTGCTGCTGCGCCTCGCGCAGGGCGCGGCGGTCGGCGGCGAGGTGCCCGGCGCGTGGGTGTTCGTGTCCGAGCACGTGCCGGCCTCGCGCACGGGTTTCGCCTGCGGCGTGCTCACCGCGGGCCTCACGCTCGGCATCCTGCTCGGCTCGCTCGTGTCGAGCGCGCTCAACACGTGGTGGACGCCCGAACAGGTGCTCGACGGCGTCTGGCGCGCGCCGTTCGTGCTCGGCGGCGTGTTCGGCCTGCTCGCCGTGTGGCTGCGCCGCTACCTGCACGAGACGCCCGTGTTCGAGGAGATGCGCCGCCGCCGCGCCCTCGTCGACGGCCTGCCGCTGCGCATCGTGCTGGCCGGCCATGCACGCGACGTCGCGACCTCGATGCTGCTGACGTGGCTGCTGACGGCCGGCATCGTCGTGGTGATCCTCATGACGCCGACGCTCGTGCAGCGCCTCTACGCGATCGCGCCGGCCACCGCGGCACAGGCCAACAGCCTCGCGACGTTCGCGCTGTGCTTCGGCTGCATCGCCTACGGACTCGCCGCGGACCGCTTCGGTTTCCGCCGCGTGATCGCGATCGGCGCGCTCGTGCTCGCGGCGGTCGTGTTCGCGCTCTACACGGGCACGCGCGCCTTGCCGCAGCACTTCACCGCGCTGTACGTGCTGACCGGGTTCTGCGTCGGCGTGGTCGGCGTCGTGCCGACCGCGATGGTGCACGCGTTCCCGCCCGCGATCCGCTTCTCGGGCATCTCGTTCGCCTACAACGTCGCCTACGCGATCGCCGGCGGCACCACGCCGCTGCTGATCGCGTGGTGGCTGCGCAGCGCACCCGATGCGCCGGTGTACTACGTGGCGCTGGCCTGCCTCGCCGGCATGATCGCGGCGAAATGTTCACGGCCGCATCCCGCGGGCTGATCGCGGCACGTGCGCCCGCCATGCGGGACGCAGTAGCATCGCGACGGGGGCAATCCAGCAGTACGCGGCAGATCGATCGGGCGCCGAGGAGCGGCAGCCCGCGCAGGGAGTCGCGGATCGTTCAGGGGACGACAACGTGGGAATCTTCAAGGCCGCCGTGTATGCGGCGTTCGGCTTGGCTGTCAGCGGCTCGTGCGCGGCAGCCACGGTGTGGGAACACTATCCTCCGCTGAGGAATGCCGGCACGTCCGGAATCGTCATCGGCGACTTCGATGGCGACGGGCGTCAGGACGCCGTCGTCACGGCCGGACCCGACAACCAGATTGGTTGGGTGGCGAGCAATGCGCAGGGCAGGCTGTCGCTGCGCTCGCTGATGGCGCTGCATCCGGGGACATTGACGACGTCGATGAGCCGATTCCTCGGCCCGCTCAGGCTCATGCCGCGTGAAGGGCCGTCCGATCGTGTCATCGGTATCGTCTCCAGCGACTACTCGGATGCGTCCAATGAGATCGTCGTCTTCGGCGGCGTGCCGTTGCGAGTCCTGCGCACGATTCCCGTACCCGGTGTCAGGAAGATCGCGACCGTCGCCGATGTCGACGCGGATGGTGCGCTGGAGATCGTTGCGGTGGCGCGGGCCGTCAACGGCTCGGTCGACACGCCCGTCATCCTCGACTACGCGACCGGTGCGCAGGAGTGGCGGGGAACGCTGCATACCAGCGACGTCGCCGTCGCCCAGCTGGACAATGATCCCGCGCTCGAACTGATCCTCACAGGCATGCCGGGACGCATCATCGACGGTGCGACACGCGAGGAAGAGTGGTCGTGGCCTGACGGCTTCCTCAGCGACATCCTCGTGGGACGCTTCGCCGGGGACCAGGGTGCTCCGACCTTCGCGATCCGCAGGAGCCGGGATGTCCAGGTGTTTCGCAGCCAGCCTTACGGCTTGATCGGCCAGCTGCCGGAGCCCGCGCTGCGGGGTGCGTTCGTCGTGCGGTACGCCGGTGCCGATCGCCTCGCGCTCGACATGTACGGCAGCAACATCGCGATCCGCGACGCCGTGTCCGGAGCGACGCTGTACAGCGAGCACGTTCCGCGGCTGCCGATGGTCAACGCGTTGTCGGTCGCCGACATCGACGGCGACGGACGGCCGGAGATGATCTACGGCGCGTCGGGGCCGACCTACGGCATGCTTCGCGTCGTCGACATGGTGACTCGGGTCGACGACTACGCGGAACGTGAGGAACTCGGGCCGCACGCGGCGATCGCGCGCGGCGACTTCGCCGGCAATGGATCGGATCAGGTGGCTTTCGCGACCGTCTCCACCGAAAGCAACGGTCGGCAGGGTCTCCATATCCTGGATGCGGGAACCGGCGAGCTCCTGCGCTCGCGGCCGGGCGAGGTCGATGGCCGTGCGAGAGGCAACCCGAGTCTCTCGGTCGCGCAGCTCGACATGGATCCCCAGATGGAAATCGTCCTGGTGGGCGATTCGATTCGCGGCATGTCGGTCGCCGTGTTCGACGGCCTCACCCTGGAGGAGCAGTGGCGTGTCGGCGACTTCGGGGGATCCGGGAACGCCGCACACGCTTTGGTCGATACCAACGCCGATGGCACAAGCGATGTCGTCGTCGGTATGGAGAGCGGGCATCTCGTCGTATTCGACGGTCGCGATGGCACGTTGCTGTGGCAATCGGTCACGATCTCGGGCGATACGCCATGGTCGATCGAAACGGTCGCATCACCGCCGCGCATCATCGCGAGCCGTGGCAACGGCGTGTACGTCTTCGATGCCTCCACCAAGCTGCTCGAGGCCGTCGCCAAGACGCCGAGGAGCATCCGCGCGATGTCGCGGTGGGGCGAGGGTGCAATGTGCCGCCTGGGACTGCTCGATGCCACGTCGTCGCTGCGCATCCACGCCTGTGCCGACCTCGCCTTCATCCATGAATGGACACTGCCTCCGGCCACGACGTTCTTTCGCGCGCTCGATGCGGCGGGCGACCACATGGTCACGGTCAGCGACAACGTGGTCCATCAGGCGCGTCGCGGACAGTCCGCAACGGCGGCGTCGGCACCTCTGGGACTGTATTCGGCATTCGGCAACCGCGGCATCGTGGTGCCGCTGGAGGACGGCGGCCACGACGTGATCGTCGGAACGACGCATATGGTCACGCGCATACGACTCGATCCCGATCCGATCTTCTCGGGAGATTTCGAATGAACAGGTCGAACGGAGAGGGATCCCGGATCGGGTCGATCGCGTGGAGTCTCCGTGCACGGACGTGCCGCGATCAACGCGTGCGTTCGGACGGTCCAGCGTCCTGCGCCGTCCGGACGGCTCGTGTCGTGCAGCATTCCGGGCCCGGATGGGCACGAGTGCGCGGTTGCCTCGTATCCGCCGTGGTCGTCCTGCTGCTCGCCCTTGCGCCGATCGGCCATGCCCAGGCAACCCCGGAGTGGGAGTACTACGTGCCGATCCGGGCCCCCGGCGGGCTCGGCATGCACTTCGGTGACTTCGACGGTGACGGGAGGGGCGAGCTGGTGCTCGCAAGTGACGGTTACGAAGGCGGGGGCACGGGCGTCTCGTACCGACTAGGGGTCCTTGCATCGACCGGCGTGAACACCTACGCCATGCGTTCGGTCGACGCGCACGTCGGCGGCGTGAAAGGAGTGACGATCGCGTGGACGCCATCCGACGGCGTGATGCGTGTCGCGGCGCTCGTTCGCGGCGGCACCCAGACGTCGATCGTCATCCACGCGGGCACTTCGCCGTCCACCATCGAGCGCGTCCTGCATGCTCCGCTCGTCGTGGGCCTCGAGCTTGTCGCCGACATCGACGGCGACGGTAGCCTGGAGATGGTCGTCCGGACATCGACGGGCTCCTGGTCGGACCAGAAGGTCGCTGCGCTCGCGCTCGAGTCCGGGCAGATCAAGTGGGTTTCACAATACGGTAGCGATAACGGGAATGTTGCCGCCGGCCAGCTCGATGCCGATCCCGCGATGGAACTCGTACTGGCCGGAACGCCCGGGAGGATCCTCGACGGCGCTTCGGGTGCCCTCGAATGGTCGTACCCGAGTGGATTCGGTCCCCGTGTCATCGTCGGCCGCTTCGGCGACGACCCGACGAAGGACGCGATCGTGGCGGGGCTCTTCGAGAGCGTGATCCTGTTCCGGTCCCAGCCGTACTCACCTGTTCGCGAGGTGCGCACGACACGCGGTGCGTTCACGAGGGCGCCGCGTACGGGAGGTGGTGACCTGCTGGCGCGCGGAAGCTTCGTTTACGATCTCCGCACGGGTGACGCGGTTGCAGGTGACCATGCCGACGAGACCTCGTCCGTTGCCGTGGCCGATCTCGACGGCGATGGTGATCTCGAGATCGCGTTCAACGACGGACTCCTGAATACCAGTGGCGACCGCCTGATCGTCCGCAGCCTGACGGACAATGCCACCGAGCTGATGATGGTGCAGGAATTCGGCCCGCATACGGCGATCGCGACCGGCGACATCGCCGCCACGGGGAAACAGGAAGTCGTGTTCGCGTCGACTGGCGTCGAGAGGTCGTCCGATCACACGACCGTCGGTCCCAAGGTCAGGGTTCTCGATGCGGAGACCGGTGCGCTTGTTCGCGAGCGTGGCGATCTCTTCCACGCTATCAGCTCGACCCGCATCGCGCTGGCGCAACTCGATGCGGATCCCGCGCTCGAGATCGTCCTGAGTGGGACCGATTCGCAGTCGCATAGCCTGATGGCGTTGGACGGAGCCACGCTGCAGACGCAATGGATCGCCACGCAGACACCCCCCGGCGATCGATCCATCTACGCCATGTCGCTCGTCGACATCGATGGAAGCGGTGTACCCGCCGTGGTCGTACTCACCGCGCAAGGGCGGCTTGCACGCTACGATGCCGCGACGGGAGACTTGGTGTGGTACACCGAGCCCTATCCCGCCCTGCAGTACGGAGGCATGGCGGTCTACCGCGATCATGCGGGAGTGCCCAAGGCGATCACCCACGACCGCTACCGCTCGCTGCGCGTGTTCGATCTGCGGTCCCGTGAGTTCATCCTCAGCATGACCTTCCCGTCGGACAACAGCATCGCGGGAGTCGATGTCTTCCAGGACGCCGATGGATCGTGTCGCATCGGCGTGCTGAGGGAAGCCGTCGTGCACATCCTCGCGTGCGAGACCCTGGCGCAGATCGACCAGTGGCCCACGCCCGCCGGAGCAGTGTTCGTGCGGTGGATCCGCGGTGGTTCGAGCATGCTCGTCGCAGCCGGCGGCGTGCTTCATCTGATTGGCAGCACCGGTTCCGCGCAGCCGTTGAGCGGTTTCATGGGAAATTCCCTCGGCGCTGGAAACCGCGCGGTGCTCCGGGAAGATGTCCAGTCCGGCGAGATCGACCTCATGATCGGCTCGGGGCACATGGTCAAGCGCACGCGCATCCCTCGTGATGGGATCTTCTCGGGCGACTTCGACGCGACCAGGGAGGGGCGATGACGGCTCCGGGCGTCGGCATGTCGTCCGCCGATGCTGGCCGCGGATCGCCGCGGCGTGGATGATACGGGCATGACGACGAGCCCACGTTTCGACGCGATCCTCATCGGCGCCGGCCACAACGGCCTCGTCTGTGCCACGTACCTGGCGAAAGCCGGTCTCAAGGTGCTCGTGCTCGAGCGGCGCGACGTCGTGGGCGGTGCCGCGGTCACCGAGGAATTCCATCCCGGATTCCGCAACTCGGTGGCCTCGTACACGGTGTCGCTGCTGCAGCCGAAGGTCATCGCCGATCTCGATCTGCACGAGCACGGGCTGCGTGTGGTCGAGCGCTGGCGCAACAACTTCCTGCCGCGTCCGGACGGCACGTACCTGCTCACGGGCGCGGGGCAGACGCAGGCCGAGGTCGCGAAGTTCTCGCGGCGCGATGCCGAGCGCCTGCCCGCGTACGAGCAGCGCCTCGATGCGATCGCCGATGTGCTGCGCGCGCTCGCGCTCGAGCCGCCGCCGAACGTCACCGACGGCGGCTGGTGGAAGGCGCTGCCCGAGCTCGTGCGCGCGGGCAGGCTCGGCCGTCGCCTGCACGGGCTCGACGCGTCGCTGCGCCAGGAACTGCTCGACCTGTTCACGATCTCGGCGGCCGAGTACCTCGACCGCTGGTTCGAGAGCGAGCCGATCCGCGCCGTGCTCGGCTTCGACGGCGTGGTCGGCAACTACGCGAGTCCGTACACGCCGGGCAGCGCCTACGTGCTGCTGCACCACGTGTTCGGCGAGGTCAACGGCGTCAAGGGCGCGTGGGGTCACGCGATCGGCGGCATGGGCGCGATCACGCAGGCGATGGCGAAGGCCGCGACGGCCGCCGGCGTCGAGATCCGCACGGGCTGCGGCGTGCGCGAGGTGGTCGTCGAGAACGGCCGCGTCACCGGCGTCGTGACCACGCAGAGCGACCTCGTGCATGCGCGCGCAGTGGTCGCCAACGTCAACCCGAAGCTGCTCTACGAGCAGCTGCTCGCCCGCGACGTGGTGCCTGCGCCGACGCGCGAGCGCATGGCGAACTGGCGCTGCGGCTCGGGCACGTTCCGCATGAATGTCGCACTCGATCGCCTCCCGGATTTCACCGCGCTGCCCGGCGAGGGCGATCACCTCACGGCCGGCATCATCCTCGCGCCGAGCCTCGACTACATGGACCGCGCCTACCGCGACGCGCTCGCGCACGGCTGGTCGCGCGAGCCGATCGTCGAGATGCTGATCCCGTCGACGCTCGATGATTCGCTCGCGCCGCCGGGCCAGCACGTCGCCAGCCTGTTCTGCCAGCACGTCGCCCCGCAGCTGTCCGATGGTCGATCGTGGGACGACCATCGCGAGGAGGTTGCCGACCTCATGATCGCGACCGTCGACCGCTACGCGCCGGGTTTCGCCGCGAGCGTGCTCGGCCGGCAGATCAAGAGTCCGCTCGACCTCGAGCGCGATTTCGGTCTCATCGGCGGCGACATCTTCCACGGCGCGCTGAGCCTCAACCAGCTGTTCAGCGCGCGGCCGATGCTCGGCCAGGCCGACTACCGCGGTGCACTGCCGGGGCTGTACCTGTGTGGCGCCGGCACGCATCCGGGCGGTGGCGTCACCGGTGCGCCCGGGCACAACGCGGCGCGTGTCATCGAGAAGGATCTGCGCTGACCGGGATCCTCGCGTCGCGCGGCCCGCCGGCGCCTGCCGGGTCGTGATCCCATCGAGACCGCCACGGCGGAGCAGGCGCATCACCACAGGGGCATCAGGGAATGAGGAAGCGTTGCATCGTAGGAGCGTTCGCGCTCGCCATGTTCGGGGCGTCGATCGCCCACGCGGGGAAGAAGGTCGAGACCTCGGTGTTCCACGGCAAGTCGAAGGAGGAGGCCGGCAAGGCGTTGCTCGACATCGCGTTGCGCCAGGCCGGAGACGGCAGCTGGGAACGCATCGGCGTCGGTCGCGTGCTGTACCTCGCGGGATCGCGCAGCGAAGGCCAGGCCTTGTTCGATGCGGTACTCGCGAAGAAGCCTGCCGCGAGCGACCTCATGCGCATCGGCCGCGTGTACATGGAGGCGGGCGAGTGGGCGAAGGCCAAGCCGCTGTTCGACCGCTATGTGCGCGAGAACCCGCGGGATGAAAAGGAGATGGCCGAGATCGGAGCCTATTACCTGATCCATGACGACCGCACCACGGCCGACACGCTGTTCGCGCGCTCGTTCCAGGTCACCGACGCATTCTGGGCCACGCTCGCCGCGGCGGCGGCCTACCACGGCGTCGCACCGCAGCCGTGACGGTACGGCCCGTCACGGGCAGGCCGTTCCATCGACGACAACACACACACACAGGGGAAGCGTGATGAAGAAGGGTTTGTTCATGGCCGGCGCGCTCGTGTTCGCGCTCGGTGTCGGCACGGGCATGGCCGCGAAGGTGCGCATCGACATCAATGCCTACAAGGCGATGCCCGAGAAGGACGCGGGCAAGGCGCTGCTCGAACAGGCGCTGGTGCAGGCCGGCAAGGGCAGCTGGGAGCGCATCGCGGTCGGCCGCATCTACCTGCTCGCGGGCATGAAGGCCGAGGGCAAGGCGATCTTCGACGCGCTGCTCGCCGGCAAGCACCAGAGCAGCGACGTGCTGCGCATCGCGCGCGCCTACCGCGAGGCCGGCGACTGGCAGAGCGCCAAGGTGCTGTTCGACCGCTTCGTGCGCGAGAACCCGAAGGACGAGAAGGACATCGCCGAGATCGGCGCCTACTACCACCTGGCCGGTGATCGCGCGGGCGCCGAGGCGTTGTACGCGAAGTCGTTCGCGATCACCGACGAGTTCTGGTCCACGGTGACGGCGGCGGCCGGCTATCTCGGGGTCAGGCCGCAGGAGTGAGCTGACGCGGCGTTGCGGAGGCGATGGCGAAGGCGTGCCGCTCTCCGGGGCGCGCCTCGACGTGGCCTCCGATGCCCTACGGCCACCATGCTGCCGGCAGTGCGTAGCCCATCTCGGCGAGGCCGTAGGCGACGAAGCCGAGCCACATCATCACGACCGCGAGCGCCGTGAAGCGACGGCCGCGCCGGGCCAGCGCGAACAGCAGCGCTGGTGCGGCCAGCGACGCGGCGACCACGCCGGTTGTCGGCAGCCAGCGTCCCTGCTCGAGATGCCCGAGCGCCCAGCGTGCGAGCGCGAGCGTACCCACGCCGAATGTCGCGATGCCGAGCAGGAGGTAGGGCACGCTCTCGATGCCGGCGAGACGGTCCATCATGCGTTTGATGTCGTGGTGCGATCGGCCATCGGCGTCCATGACCGCAGGGTACACCCGCGGGCATGGCGATGGTCAGGCGAGCGAGGCCGCACGGGATCAGGCGCGCGTCGACGCGGGTACCGGTGCCGCCATCGGCACCGGTACCCGGATCTCAGCCCTTCACGCACACCACCTGCCGCAACGTGTGCACGACCTCGACGAGATCGGCCTGCGCCGCGATCACCGCGTCGATCGGCTTGTACGCGGCCGGCGACTCGTCGATGACGGCGTCGTCCTTGCGGCATTCGACGTGCGCGGTCGCCTCGCGGTGCTGCTTGAGCGTGATGCTGCGGCGTGCCTCGGTGCGGCTCATGACGCGGCCCGCGCCGTGGCTGCAGCTGTGGAAGCTCTCGGCGTTGCCCTTGCCGCGCACGATGTAGCTCTTCGTGCCCATGCTGCCCGGGATGATGCCGAGTTCGCCCGCGCGCGCGCTGACCGCACCCTTGCGCGTGACGAGCAGCGACTCGCCACCGTGCGTCTCGCGCTGCACGTAGTTGTGGTGGCAGTTCACCGCGACGCGGTCGAGCTGGAACCTCGGCAGCGTGTGGCGCATCTCGGCGAGCACGCGCGCCATCATCGCCTCGCGGTTGTGGCGTGCGTAGTCCTGAGCCCACGACACCGCCTCCACGTAGTCGTCGAACAGCGGCTCGCCTTCCATGAAGAACGCGAGGTCCTTGTCCGGCAGGTAGAAGCCGAGCACGCGGTGTGCCAGTTCCTCGCGGGCACGTTCGATGAAGTAGGTGCCGATGAGGTTGCCGGTGCCGCGCGAACCCGAGTGCAGCATCACCCACACGCGATCCTCCTCGTCGAGGCAGACCTCGATGAAGTGGTTGCCGCCGCCGAGCGTGCCGAGCTGGCGATCGAGCTTGTCGGTGCGGATGCGCCGGTGCTTGTCCTTGATCGCGTCGAGGCGGGACGCGAGGCCCGAGTCCGCGACGCGCGTGTCGATGCCGTCGGGCAGCTTGCGGTGCTCGCCGCCGGGGCCGTTGCCGACCGGTACGGTGCGTTCGATCGACGCGCGCAGCGGCGCGAGCGAGTCGGGCAGGTCGCGTGCGCGCAGCGTCGTGCGCACCGCGGCCATGCCGCAGCCGATGTCGACGCCGACCGCGGCCGGGATGATCGCGCCGCGCGTCGGGATCACCGAGCCCACGGTCGCGCCCTTGCCGAGGTGCACGTCGGGCATCACCGCCACCCACGGTCCGACGAACGGGATCGCCGCGATGTTGCGCAGCTGCGCGTGGGCCTGCGCTTCGAGCGGCACGCCGCGCACCCAGCCCTTGATCGGCGTGGTGCTGCCTTCGGCGTGCAGGAATTCGTACGAGGTGTTCATGTCCTTGTCCGTGTTGGATCCTTTCCGGCCGGCGCGGCGGCTCCTGCCGCCGCGCCGGGTCCTCACTTCAATGTCACCAGCTGCTTCAGCACGCCGTCCAGGCCGCCGAACACGGTGAGCTTGTCGACCTTCTCTGTCACCTTCTCGAGCGCTTCGAGCTCCTTGAGGCGCATGAGCACCGGGCTCTCCTCGATCAGCTTCGCGGTGTTGAGCAGGGAGCGCGTGGCGTTCGCCTCCTCGCGACGGCGGATCACGTTGGCCTGGGCCGCCTTCTCCGCCTGCACGACGCTGTTGAGGATCTCCTTCATGTCGCCCGGCAGGATCACGTCCTTGACGCCGACGCCGAGCACCTCGATGCCGAAGCCGCCGACCTTGCCGCGCACGCTGGCGAAGATCTCGCCGTCGAGCGCGGCCTTGTCGGCGAGCAGCTCGTCGAGGGTCTTCGTCGAGACCGCCTTGCGCAAGCCGAACTGCAGCTCGCGGTAGACGTGCTCGCTGGCCTTGGCGACCTTGGTACGCGCGGCGACCGCGTCGGTCACGCGCACGTTCGCCGACAGGTTCACGCGCAGCGAGACCTTGTCGCGCGTGAGCAGCTCCTGGCCCGATACCTCGACCGCCTGCACGCGCAGGTCGACGACCTCCGCGGACACGTTGCGGCTGAAGTTCCAGAACGCGTACGCACCCGGTTCGAGCGTGCGTGCGAGCTTGCCGTCGACGAACACGAGGCCGGTCGACTCGACCGGCACGTCGACGACGACCGCGAGCTTCGCGAGCGTGCCGAGCTGGCGCAGGCGGCGCACGACCTCGGGCGCGACCTCGAGCGACTCGCCGAGGTGCACGCGGTCGATCGCGATGCCGACGAGGCCACGCCAGTAGAGCTTGCGCGTACCCGGCGGGAGCACGTCCTCGAGCTTGCCGTTCTTCAGCACGAGGCCGGCTTCAGCGGTGCCGAGGTCGGCCAGCACGAAGTGTTCGCCGAGGCGCTCGCCGAGGCGCGCGACGAGCGTGTCGACGTCGCGCCCGGTGTACTCGCCCTGCGCGATCGCGTGCACGACCACGTCGAGGCGTCCGCGCGGATCGAACCAGCGATACTCGCCCGGCCCGATCACGCGTTGCAGCTGACGGTTGCGATACACCAGGCCGCGCTCGCCGTCTCCGATCACGACCGTCTTGGTCCAGAACATGGTGTTCTCCTTTGGCTCTGGTGGTCCGGTCCGTACGGGTGTCACGTCCGCGCGCCGACCGGTTCGCGCGTGGGGTGTCCGTGCAGGCGTTGCCTGCACATGAAGAGGGGGAAACGCCCCTGGCGACCGGCATCGCGGAACCCGCGTGCCCGCCCGTGGGGGACTTGCCGTCACCGGCCTCGATCCGTGCATGCCGCGTGCGCAAGGCCGCGCGGGGCAGGGGGCGTGGGTCCGGCGATGCCGCCGCTGCGGTGGTGCCTTCGTGCGCCACGCTTGCGCGTGGTGCATTCCGGAACCGCCGCACGGGGCGTTTCCTGGTGGAGGGACTTGCGTCCCGTGTCATGACGTAACAGGTCATGTTGGAGCGGGAATCGAACCCGCGACCGCTGGAGTCAACGTCCAGAGCTCTAACCGACTGAGCTATCCAATGGGGTGACGTGCAGGACTCGAACCTGCGACCCGCGGCACATGCCGCTGCTCTACCTCTGAGCCAACGTCACTCTGCGCAGCACTCCGTGCGGGTTCGGGCATGCGCGAGCGGCAGTGCCGTGCGCACCGGACGGCATCGATGCCGTACCGCAGGAATCCGTCGGTGATGCCGTGCATGGTCGCCCGTTCGGGGCACCATGAGGTGCGGTCATGCCATCGCGAAAAGCGGTCCCGTGCACGGCCTCGTGATTATCCCGAGGCATGCCGTGGAGGCGATGGAAAGCCTCCGGCATGCATCCGGAATAATCGAATGAAAAACATTATCTCGATGCGCACGAAAAACCGTTCCGCGGCATGGCCGCGTGATCTTGATCTCCTTGTGCGAACGCGCAAATGAAAACGCCCCCGGAATGGCATCCGAGGGCGTTCGTGTTCCTCGGAGATCGGGTGACCGATCTCCGCGAGGCGGGGATCAGTCGGGCGGGTTGCCGCCGCAGAACCGCTGCATCCTGCAGCCGTACGCGAGCGCGATCGGCACGCGCACGGGGCGCGGCGAGCAGGCTTTGGCGTGGACGGGAAGGCGGTTCATCGTGACGGTCTTCAAAGATGGAAATGGGATCGCCCGCTGGCGATGGCGCGGACATTACGCGTGCGGGAGAGGCATTGCAAGCATTTTCAATCGGTCGTCGCGATTATTTTTCCTGGTCGCTCGTGGGTGAATGTTTCGCGTCGTCATGTCGTGCTGTCGGCGCGGTCGATAATCCTTTCTGCGAGGCGGTGGAGAAGGCAGGTTCCGGCTTGCCACGAGTACGCGCCGGGCACGAGGCGGTGTGCGTTCCGCACGCGGCTCTTCATCAGGCGGCGATGTTCGTTCGCACGCTGTGCGAGGCTCCCAACGTGCATGGCATCCCCGCGCCGGTCATCCAGCAGGCGTCGCACGCGAAGCCGTGCCGGCAGGTTCGCCGCTGGCGCGAGGTCACGTCTGCGTGGAGCGTCGGATGCGGATCGGTCCCGACGCGACGTACGCCATGTGTCGTTCGTCCTGAGCCGACGCGGAGAACGTGAGGAATGGTGTCGCTGACGCCTGATCGGCGCTCCGGTGACCGCCGTGCCGCGTGGCGGGCGCGTGGCCCGTCGCGTGCCAGCCGCTACACTCCACCGTGTTGCCCGATGCCTCCGCGATGCCTCGTCCCGTCTACCACTTCGGACCGTTCCGCCTCGATCCCGCCGCACGCGAACTGCGGCGTGGTGACGAGCGCCTCGCGCTGCCGAGCAGTGCATTCGACGGACTCGCCTATCTGGTCGCGCATCGCGAACGTGCGGTCGGGCGCGACGAGCTGATCAGTGCGATCTGGGGGCGCCTCGGCGTCACCGATACGCAGCTCGGCCAGGCGATCGTGCGCATCCGCAGCGTGCTCGGCGACACCGGGCGCGAGCAGCAGTACGTGCGCACGGTGCCGCGTTTCGGTTATCGCTTCGTCGCGGCCACGACGATGGCCGATGACGTATCCGACATGTCGGCGGCGCCTGCGCATGCGGCGACGATGGAGGTTTCGCCGGACGCCGCTTCGGCGGACGCCGTGGAGGTCGTGCCTTCCGTAGCGGATGGTGTGCCGTCGTCGCCTTCGCGCGTCCCGGCGGCGGCAGCCCCATCCGGACAGGACACCGCACCCGCGCAGCAGGCCGGATACGAACCGGAAGCCGCCTCGCCCCGCTCGCCGGAGGTGGTATCGCCTCCGCCTCGTCCGCGCGCGCGTCGCGTCGCGCTCGGGGCGCTGCTCGGGGTCGCGATCGTCGCGGTCGCGACCGTCGCCACGTTGCGCTTGTCGCGCGCACCGGTCGAAGCGCCCATGGCCGCATCGGATCCCGTCGCGGGCAGCGAGATGCAGTCGCCTTCCGCGGCCATCGTCTGGCCTGCCAGCGTCGAGGCCGGCGAGGACTGGGCGTGGCTGCGTCTCGGCGTCATGGACCTCGTGTCGAACCGCCTGCGTGCAGGCCGCGTGCCGACCGTGCCCAGCGACAGCGTGGTCGGCCTGGTCAAGGCGCGCGAGGAAGCCTCGCCGGGCAGCGTCGATCCGCTCGCGGCGGACACGCTGCGCATCGAGCCGCGCGTCACGCGTGATGGTGCGCGCTGGCGCGTCGACCTGCAGGTGCGAGGCGCCGGCCATGATCTCCTCGCGGTCGGCCAGTCGGAGGACGTGCTCGCGGCGGCGCGCGCGGCGGCCGATTCGCTGCTCATCAAGCTCGGCCAGACGCCTCCCGCAGGCGGCGAGGGGCACGGGCGCCCGCTCGAGGAACTGCTGCAGCGCGCGCATGCAGCGTCGCTCGCCGGCCAGATGACCCTCGCCGCCGATCTCGTCGGCGATGCGCCGCCCGAGCTGCGCGACCACCCCGAGGTGATCTACCTGATGGCCAACGTGGACCTGCGCGCGGGGAACTACGCGCAGGCCGAGAAGCGCCTGCGCGGGTTGCTCGACGATGCCGCATTCGATCCCGGCCTGCGCGGACGTGCGCTCAACACGCTGGCGGCGCTGCATGTGCGCCGCGACGAGATCGCGCCGGCGCGCGCGGCCTACGAGGAGGCCGCGCGGTTGCTTGCGGGACGCGACGGCAGTGATCTCGGCCTGTCGCTGCTCGGACTCGGCATCACCGCGGCGGTCGCCGGCCAACTCGACGTCGCATTCGACGAACTCGGCCGCGCACGTACCGCGATGGAAGGTGCCGGCAACCTGCTCGGCATCGCCCAGGTCGAGGCCAACCTCGCGGCGGTCGATGCGCTGCGCCACCGTCCCGCCGAGGCCGCGCGGCGACTGCGCGACGTCGAGGCGCGCTTCGCACGCCTGGCAGCGGGCGAGGAACTCGCCTACACGCGGCTCGCGTTGGCCGATGCCTACCTGCAGTTGCTGCAGGTCGACGAGGCCTGGGCGGCGATCGAACGCACCTGGCCGCCCGAGCGCCACGTTCCGAACCAGCGCCTGCGTTGGGAAGCGGTCATGCGGCGTGCCGAGGTCTGCGTGGCCCAGGGGCGGCTCGCCGAGGCCGACGCTCTGCTCGCACGCCTGCGCGAAGGCGCCGACACGGCAGCCGATGCCGTCCCGCTGGCGATGGGCCGTTCGCTCGAGGCGCGTGTCGCCGCCTTGCGGGGCCAGGATGCCGAGGCCGCGCGCCTCGCGGGCGAAGCGCTGGTGCCGGCGCTCGAGCTTCCCGGCGGGGACAGCCGCCCCTGGGTACTGACCAGCGTCATGCGGCTGCGTGCCTTGAGGCGCAGCGGATCCATCGACGAGGCCGCCACCGCCACGCACCGTTTCGAGGCTTGGCTCGCGCAACGTCCCGACACGTGGCGCACGGCGTGGGGCGCGTTCGCGCGTGCCGAGCAGGCCTGGATCGAGGGGCGTCGCGAGGTCGCGCTCGCCGACTACGAGAGCGCCGTCGTGTCCCTGCGTGGCGTCGCCGTCCCCGAGGATACCGTCGCGATCACCCAGCCCTACCTGCTGGCCCTGATCGATGCCGGCGACCTCGAGCGTGCCGGGACCCTGGCCGGGCACCTGTCGAGCTGGGCCGAGTCCGATTTCCGCGTCGCCTGGGCACAGGGGCGGCTCTACCAGGCGCTCGGCAAGGCGGCCGCGGCGCGCGAGGCGACCGATCGTGCCCTGCGCCTGGCCGGCGAGCGCGCGCTGCCGGGCCAGCGTCGCGAAGGTCCCGCCACACCACCTGCCGGCGGTTGATCCGCAGCGCAGCGAGGTTTCAGAGTGTTTTCGGAATGTTTTCGGAACGCTGACGAGCGTTCCCGGAGTGCGCCTGCCCGCGACGCGCTCCGATACTCGGGCATCGGTTGCGAACCGATTCCGAAGCCGCGATCCCGCCAGGCGGGCCCGCCGACCCACACGCGACACGCATAGCGAGATCCCTCCGATGCAGACGAGACACCCGATCCGGGGCGCCCTGCTGGCCGGCACCCTCCTGTTCGCCGGCGCCGCCTTGGCGCAGGACGCGACCATCACGTTCGACAACGGCTGGGAAGGCTGGAACCCGCCGTTCGCGAGCAGCGGCACGACCACGATCGACACGATCGGCGGCAACCCGGGTGCGAACGCACACACGGACGCCAACGTCTACGATCTCGCCTATTACATCGACGACATCTTCGGCGGCACGTCGCCGTTCCTCGGCTCGTTCGCGACGGCGGAGTCGGTCACGTTCAGCGTCGACGTCAAGGCCGACGACGTGAGCGTCGGCGGCGCGCCGGTGACGCGCCCGCTGATCGTGTCGTTCCGCGCGTTCGACCGCAACGCCTCGGTCTGGTACGTGCTCGGCGAACTCTCCTCGGGCCAGGGCTGGACGACGTACTCGGTCACGTTCGATCCGCGCTCCACGACGATGCCGGCCGGCTGGGGCGGCACGGGTGCGGACGATCCGGGGACCGGTGGTCCGATCCTGCCGTCCGGCACGACATTCGCCGACGTGCTCGCGTCGGTCAACGAAACCTCGATCTTCACGACGATCCCGTACCAGCCGTGGGTCGACACCGACTTCGACGTGCGCGTCGACAACCTGCGCATCACGCGCGGCAGCGCGCCGGTCAAGGTGCCCCGTTACGAGATCGTCGACATCGGCACGCTCGGCGGCGAACTCGCCAACGCGCACGCGATCAACGACTCGGGCACGGTCGTCGGCGTCGCGATGAACGAGGATTGGGTCGAGCAGCCGTTCATCTGGCGCAACGGCATCATGGCGTCGATCGGCTCGCTCATGCCGAGCGGCACGGACCATGGCATCGCGCGCGGCCTCAGCAACGCCGGCCATGTCGCCGGCTATGCGATGGCACCGGCCAGCGACTTTCCGGGCGCCTCGGTCGCGCACGCGTTCTTCTGGACCGAAGCGACCGGCATGATCGACATCACGCCGACCATGACCGGTTCGTCGATGGCGTGGGACGTCAACTCCGCGGGGCAGGTCGTCGGCGAGGCCGCCGGCGCGTTCCTGTGGACGCAGGCGGACGGCATCACGATCATCCGCCGCCCCAACGGCACGCACGCCGGTGCCGCCGAGGCAATCAGCGAGAACGGCCTCGTCACGGGCCATGGCGGTTCGGTCAACGGCGGCTGGGTCTACGACTCGAGCGACGCGTCGTTCCGCGAGCTGATGCCGCTCGGCACGCCGGCCACGGTGCAGACCCGCGACATCAACTCGGCGGGCACGGTGGTCGGCTGGAGCCGCGGCACGGGCATCGGTGCGCGTTCGGTGATGTGGCGCGGCGACGGCACGATCGTCGACCTCGGCGACTTCGATCCTGACTATTCGACCGGCGTCGCCAACGCGATCAACGAGGCCGGCTGGATCGTCGGACGCGACGACTTCAACGGCTGGTCCGAGAATCCGAACCGTGGCTGGGTCTGGATCGACGGCCAGAAGTACGAACTCAAGTCGCTGATCGAGGACACGGTCGCCGCGGCACGCTGGACCGCACTCGCGCATCCGCTCGACATCAACAACCGCGGCGAGATCGTCGGCATCGGCATCTACGACGACATCCCGGGCCGCGCGTTCCTGATGCGCCCGATCGTCGAGGGCGGCAACGACGCGATCTTCGCG
Organism: Dokdonella aquatica; assembly: GCF_051987395.1. NCBI lineage: Bacteria > Pseudomonadati > Pseudomonadota > Gammaproteobacteria > Lysobacterales > Rhodanobacteraceae > Dokdonella > Dokdonella aquatica. The sequence continues at coordinate 2,175,551 of NZ_CP197094.1, forward strand.
AACGGTTTCGATTGAGCTCGCGCGACCGGCGCCGCGTGCGCCGGTCGCGTCATCCCGCGGCGGTCACGGCGGCGCTGCGCCGTCGGCGTCCGCCATCGAGGAAGGCGCCGAGGCGCGTGTCGCGCACGACGAGCGCGTAACTCCCGAACAGCACCACGCCGGAGACCGCAAGCGTCGCCGGCCACTCGACCCACCACGGCCACGCGACCTGCGCGAAGCCGACCTGCACGGCCATCACGACCGGCAGGTGGACGAGGTAGATCCAGTACGACGCGTCGGCCACGTAGCGCCGCACGCGACGCTCGCCCGCCATGAAGCGCAGCGCCAGGCCGGCCAGCGCAACCGGCAGCGCGAAGGCGCCGGCGGCGTAGGCGATCGCGCACGCCGCCGCGAATCCCGTGGTGTCGGCTTCGCGCCCGCTCGGCAAGAGGCCGAGCAGCACCAGGCATGTCGCGATCGCGGCGATCCCGAGCACGAGATGCCAGGGCCATGCCGCACGCCAGCGTGCGAGGACCGTGTCGGCTTCGCGCTGCACGAGCCATCCACCCGCGAACGCGCTGCCGTACGCGACGAACGCGGGCAGGTTCGGGATCAGCGCGCGATCGGGCGTCGGGATGCCGAACCACGGCATCCATCCTGCGTGCGTGGAGAGCGCACACGCGGCGGGGAGGGCGAGCAGCAGCGGGCCGAATGGCCTCGAGACGATGCGCGTGATCGCGCCGTACACACGTTCGAGGCGTGCTTCGCGGTCGATCGCCCTGCACACGCCGCGCATGCCCAGCGCCATGGCGTAGAAGACCACGAGCAGCCACAGGAACCAGAGGTGGCCGAGCGGGAAGTCGTCGGGCGTGAAACGCGGCGGTGGTGGCGGAGGCGCTTTCGAGCCCTCCGGCGCGAGCGCTCCTGCGAGTGCGAACACGAGCACGAACAGCGTCATGACGATCGGCCATGCCGCGGCGAGCGGCAATGCAACGCGCCGTGCGCGGTCGACGACGAAGCCGCGCAGGCCGCGGCGTTCGAGCATCGCGCGTGCGAAGAAGCCCGCGAGCAGGAAGAACAGCGTCATGCGGAACATGTGGATCACGAAGAACGCGAGGCCGGGCGCGCGCGAGGCGTCGGCATCGCCGACGACCCACCACAGGCCGGCGCCGGGCATCCACGCGATCGCGGCGTGCAGCACGACGCCGAGCAGGAGGGCACCCGCGCGCAGTGCGTCGAGAGCGTGGAGGCGTTCGGGCGTCGCGGTGGTCATGGGGCATCTCCAGGGCGCAGGGAGCCGGCGCGCGGCGCAGCCGCACGGCGTGTGGTGGGGAAGGGGCGGTGACGCGCGCGCGTCAGCGCGGCGTCGGGGGCGAAGGATCGAGCGTGTCGACGAGGATGCGCGTGCGTCGCAAGGTGCCGAAGCACAGCGCGTCGACGAGGGCAGTCGCGGCATGCGGGCGGCGCATCAGCGCGACGCCGAGCGCCGCGCTCGCGCTCGCCGCGACCGCTGCGAGCGGCAGGGCCCACGAGGTGACGATCGCTGTCTCGAGGGTTCCTGACGCGGTCGCCGCGACGATCGCTGCGGCTGTCACGAGCCACGGCGACATCGCCAGCAGCACGCGACCGAGGCGCGCGCGTTGCGAGGCCATCCAGGCGAGCGTCGCGGCGATGCGCGCATCGTCGAGTGCATGGTCGAGGCGCGCGAGCGCGTTGAGATGCACGATGCACGCGACCATCGAGGCGAGGCAGGCGAAATGCAGCGACAGGCCCGCGACGAGCAGTACGGGCTGGCCGCCGGACTGCGCATTGAACGCGACGATCGGCAGCATCGCCGCGACCATGCCCACGATGCCGAGCACCTGCGTGCGTCGCAGCGCGCGCCACGCCGGCAGCCTCGAACGCATGCCGGCGGCATCGCGCGCGTCGCGTTCGCGGCGGACCGCATCCGGATCGTGCGCGAGGCGATCCTCGAAATCGGCATAGGCCTGCCAGCGTGCGTTCGCGCGGCTCCATGTCATGCCGGCGTTGCCGTCGAGGAACTGTTCGTAGCCGGCCTGGCCGCGGAAGCGACGCGACACCGCACGACCGATCCACACGGCCGGCGCGATGAACGCGAGGCCGATCGCGAGCGTCACGAGCAGCACGCTCGGGTCGAGCGCACGATAGAGGTCGACGCCGAGCAAGCCCTTGAACGCGACGAGCACGAACGGCGCCCACAGCGCGACGGACAGCACGAGGATCGTCGCCGTCGTGCGCAGGCGGCGTGCGCGCAGCGCGGCGAGGTGCGCGTCGACATCGGCGACCGGCGCGGCGAGATCGAGGCGCGCGATCGCGCGGCATTCGATCGCGTCGGTCAGCGTCTCGAGCAGCACCACGAGCATGAGCACGCCCGCGAGCAGCACGTAGGGAAGGTCGTGCAGATGCACGGCGACGAACGCGCCGAGCGCGCCGAGGGCGAGCGCGTCGAGGGCGAGGGCCAGCCACAGGCGGGCGAGGTGTCCACGGAATGCCGACCGCGCCTTGCCTTCGAGCGTGCGCCGCACGGCGGCGACGTCGAGCGCGAGCGCGCCGTCGAGGTCGTGGTCGAGCGCGCGCCAGCGGCCGCGCAATGCATCGAGGTCGAGCGGGGCGTTCATGCCGGTGTCTCCGTGGTGGCGAGGTCCTGCAGGCGCTGGCGGATGCGGTGCAGGCGCGTGGCGACGTTGGTCGTGCTGAGGCCGACCAGCGTGGCGATCTCGTCGTGGCCGTAGCCTTCGAGGTGGAACAGCACGAGCGCGCGGTCGACGCTGTCGAGGCGTGCGATGAGCTGGCGCAGTGCGAGCAGGTCGTCGCCGGCCGCGTCCATGACGCGATCGGCGGCGGCGAGGTCCATCGCGGCGTCCTCGATCGGCAGCGCGTCGCGTACGCGCCGGCCTTCACCGCGATGGAACGAGATCGCGACGTTGACGGCGATGCGGTACATCCAGGTCGAGAACGCCGCGCGCCCATCGAAGCGCGGGAACGCGTGCCACAGCTCCGCGACGATGTCCTGGACGAGATCGGCACGATCCTCGGCGCGCGCGCCGTAGACGTTGGCGACCTTGTAGAGGATGCGCCGATGCGCCTCGAGCAGCGCGACGAAGCGGTCCTGGGACGATGGGGCGTTCACGGGCTTCCTGTGGCGTGGATCGCGCCCAGCGGCGCACCCGGACGTTGTTCGCCACGCAGCGCCGGATCATCACACCGCGCGTGCATCAGGCTTCGCGAAAGCGCAGCGGAGCAGCGCGCACACGCCTGCGGCACGCAGCGGTCGGCATCGCGTGGACGCGGAGGAGGAGGGCAGGGAATCCGGCGCAGGGACCGGCGGAGGGGACGAGGCGGGCGCGAAGCGCTGTCTGCGGGGTTGCCTGCGCGTATGCGCGGCGGCGGCGACGCGTGGCGTGCCGCGAGCGGATGCGACGGTCGTGGCGACCGTCGCATCCGGAAGGATCACGCAGCGGCGTCCTTGAGCTTCTTGAGCGGGCGCACCTTGACCTTGACGCTGGCCGGCTTGGCGGCGAACCACTGCTCTTCCTTCGTGAACGGGTTGATGCCCTTGCGCTTCGGCTTGGCGGCAACCTGGACCGAGGTGATCTTGACGAGGCCCGGCAGCGTGAACGAGCCGGCGCCCTTCTTGCTGATCGAACCGGCGATGGCGCCTTCGAGGTGCGCGAGAACCGCGCGCACGTCCTTCGCGACGACACCACTCGCTTCGGCGATGTGGGCGACGAGGCCCGACTTGCTCAGGGCTTCCTTGATCGGCTTCGGCGCGGCGGCTTTGCCGGCTTTCTGCGGGGCGGTCTTCTTCGCTGACTTCGTGGCCATAAGTATCCCGATGGTCCTGTGTGGGTGATGGATGGATTGCAACACCGGCGTGCGCACTGTAGGCCAAGCCCCCGCGCAGCACCAAGCGCGGTGCAGCATAGCGTTTCCGCGGCGTTTTGCACGTGTTTCCCGCTGTGCGCTGCAACGTTGCGCGGCACCGCCGCCGCGTGCTTCGCGCATCGAAGACGGGCAAGGCGTGAGCGTGGAGCGGCGAGGGTGGCGTGGGCCGGCGCGCCGACCTTCGGGCCGTCCAGGGCGGATCATCGCGCGACGAAGGCAGGCGTCACGTGAAACCCCTTGAAAACAGCGTGTTTTCACGGCCGCATTCATTGTCGCCACGACATCGGCAGCGGCGGCGACGACCCCTGCGCAACGCCTCAGAGCGCCTGCCAGGTCGGCCCTTCGCCGCGTCGCCAATAGACCGCGAAGGCCTTTCCATGGAACGCATCGTTCGGTACGAGTCCGTAGGCGCGTCCGTCGAGGCTGTCGCCGCGATGGTCGCCGAGCACGAGGGCGTGGCCCGGCGGCACGACGAGACCTTCGATGTCGAGTCCGCCACCGCGATCGAGGTTGAGGTGCGCCTCGTTCGCGTCGAAGCGCTCGATGCCGCCGTCGCCGAGGGCGACGCCATCGATCGCGAGGTGGCCGTCGCGCAGGCTCACGCGGTCGCCGGCGATCGCGGCGACGCGCTTGATGAGGCGCGTGCCGTCAAGGGGCGAGTCGAACACGACCACGTCGCCGCGGTTCGGCTCGGCACGCCCGGCGAACACGATGCCGGTGAACGGCACGCGCCAGCCGTAGGCGCGCATGTCGACGAGCACGCGATCGCCCGGCATCACCGTGTACTCCATCGAGCCGGTCGGCACGACGTAGTGGTTCGCGAACGACGAGCGCGCCACGGTCAGCAGCAGCACGACGATCAGGAACGGAGCGATGTCGTGGCGCAGCATGCGCCATGCGCGTGGAGCGAACGGAGCGGTCATGGGCGGAAATCCTCCATCGGAACGGCGTGCATGTGCACGCCCTTCCGACCGCCGCGGTGCCGCGGGGTTCCCGTCAGGGCTTCGCGGTCACGGAGGACTTCGCCGCGATCGGCACGACGAGTGCGCTCGGATGGCGGGCATCGTGGTACAGGCGCACGCGCACCTTGCGTGCGTCCTTGCCCGACTCCTGCGCGACGACGCCACCGGCGTTGTAGTTCTTCTCGAAGTACATCGAATTGATCGGCGAGATCACGAGGCGCAGGCGGCTGCCCTTGGCGATGCGCTGTGCCATGAAATCGAAGCTGTCGAAATCGTAGCGCTCGATCGCGCCCGGCTTGACCAGCTTTCCTTCGTGCAGGCTCTCGCGGTAGCGCGCGCGCATGACGTCCTTGCTGAGTGCGAGGCTGCTGCCGTCGGCCTTGATCTCGGTGATGTCGACCTGGAAATCGGTATCGGGCTGGTCGAGCTCGATCCACGCGGACAGCTTGAAGAAGCCCGCGAGGTCGGTGTCGGCCTCGAACGGTGCCGTGTGGTAGACGAGGCGTGGCGCGTCGCCGAGCAGTTCGGCGCGCTGGTCGACGAGGTAGCCACCGCCTTCCTTGCCGTCGTGCAGTCGCAGCGAGCGCGTGTCGAGCGGATCGGAGACGTAGCTGTCCGGTTTGCCGGCGCCCTTGCGGTCGCGCACGAGGTTGCCCGAGGCGAACACGTCGTTGGCGCGCGAGGCGACCGAGTCGAGGTACCAGGTCTGCGTCGATGCGGTCACCGCCTCGAGGGTCGGTGCGTAGCGCCAGGCTTCCTCGCCGCTGACGTAGAATGCGACACGGTCCTTGAGGAACTCGGGGCGCGTGCCGTCCTTGAGCGTCCAGTCGTACCACGCCTTGTGCAGCGCGTTCATGTCGACGAGCGAGGCCTTGCCGAACGTGACGCCACCGACCTCGGCGCGCGGCGTGCGCGTGCCGCTGTGGTCCCACGGTCCGATGACGAGGAAGTGCTTCGCCTTCGCCGCCTCGGTGCCGTGGCGCATGTGGTCGGCATACAGCGCGAGTGCGCCGGGCTGGTCGCCGTCGTACTGGCCGGTGACCGAGAGGATCGGCAGCTCGAGTTTCGCGAGTTCGTCGCCGGTCGGGTTGAACGCGTCCCAGTAGGGGCCGAGCGTCGGGTGCGAGATCCACTCCTGGAAGATCGGTGACGGAAGGCCGGCGATGCTGTCGAGCGTCGCGAACGGTGCGTGCGAGGTATACCAGCGGCGGAAGTTCGAGGCCCAGAACTTGCCGTCGCCGAAGATGTCGTCCTGCGCGGCCTTGCCGCTGACCAGGGTGAGCCAGGTCACGTCGTAGCCGTAGAACAGGTTGCTGCGCATCGGGTAGTCGACGCCGGGTTTCGGCGAGGCGACCGGCACGATCGTGCCGAGGCCCTTCGGGAACTCCTTGGCCGTCGCCCACTGGTTGTAGCCGGCGTACGAACCGCCCCACATCGTCACCTTGCCGTTGCAGTACGGCTGGCGCGCGAACCACTCGACGATGTCGTGGCCGTCCTTCGCCTCCTGCAGCATTGGCGTGAACGTGCCGCCCGAGTTGCCGCGGCCGCGCACGTCGACGGTCATGAACACGTAGCCGTTCGCCGCGAAGTACATGCCGCGGTCGTGGTAGCTCGCCGAGATGTACGGCGTCAGCGTGAACACGCAGGGTTCGGGTGCGGTCGCGCCGACCGCGCGGTACAGCGTGCCGTTGAGGTTCACGCCGTCGCGCATCGGGATCGACACGCCCCAGGTCATCTGCACGTCCGGTGGCGGTGCCTTGTCCTCCTGCGCGAACAGTGCCGCAGGAACCGCGGCGAGGGCGAGGACGAGTCCGGCGGACAGGGCGTGCAGGCGCATGGCATTCCTTGGTTGGGGGCGGCGGCGACGCGTCGATCATGCGGGTTTCGCCGCCCGCACGGCATGGGTCGATGGTCGTGGTGGCGACGACGCGGGAAGCACGGGGTCGAGGCACGGGGTCGGGTTCATCGGCACGGATTGCACGCCTTCCTCGGCCGCCAGTCGGACGCAAAGGGAGCTACACCCGTTCCGGCCCCCCTTCCGCGAGGCAAAAAAAAACCCCGCGCTTTCGCGCGGGGTTTCTTCGTGACGCGGGATCCGGTTGGATCAGGCGACCTGGACTTCGTCCGCCTGCATGCCCTTCTGGCCCTGCACGGCGACGAACGTCACCTTCTGGCCTTCCTGCAGCGTCTTGAAGCCGCTGCCCTGGATCGAACGGAAGTGCACGAACAGGTCGGCGCCGCTCTCCGGCGTGATGAAACCGAAACCCTTCGCATCATTGAACCACTTGACGGTACCGTTCTGACGATTAGCCATGGCTTGAATCTCCTTGCACTCGAACAACAGGGGATCACGACACCGGGACATCCCGGGCCGAGACTGAGTTGCTGGAGGGGCGAGACGAGCGATGAAGCAAATCGTGAGATCGACCGCATCGGGCCACGATCCACGGTGACCCTTTAGGCAAACACAGTACGCCCACTCTACCCGGTATCCCTCCACAAAGCTAACACTCGCGCAACGGGCGCGCCGGCGCCCCGCCGGCTCGATTGCCGGGACGCCGCGCATGCGTCATGGTGGCGACCCTTGTCGCGGAGAATGCCGATGTCCCATGTACATGCCCCGGGACTGGTCCTGCGCATGGATCCCGACGAGTTGCTGCATTACGGCGCGTCGTGCAGTTGCGACGACGACGTCGCCGTGCACGCACAGCACTTCTTCCTGTGCATCGAGGCCGATGCGAAGGAGGGCAGCTGGGTGCCGCTGTTCACGGGACGCGCGCTCGGCACGCGCGAGATCCCCACGTCGGCGAAGTCCGGCAATCCGCGCTGGACGGCCACACCCGCCCACTACCACCCGGGCCAGGTCTGGCGCGCATCGCACAAGGCCGCGCAGCGTGCCGCCAACGTGGCGCGTGACCCGACCACGCCGAAGACACCCAATCTCATCGCGCTCGCCCACGTACCGTCGCGCGCGGAATTCCCGTCGCTTCCCGTTCCACCGGCCTGACCCGCTCGCGCCCGCGGGGTGCACCGGTGCAGAATCGCGCCGGCGCCGATCGGGGCGCGGGAGCGTGACATGGCTGAAGCGGTACCCGGGGAGGCGCCGGCGAACTCGCCGCGGCGCGTGCTGTTCGCGAGCCTGATCGGCACGACGATCGAGTTCTTCGACTTCTACATCTACGCCACCGCCGCGGTGCTGGTGTTCCCGACGCTGTTCTTCCCGGCGGGCGATCCGGCCTCGGCGACGCTGCAGTCGCTGGCCACCTTCGCGCTCGCGTTCTTCGCACGGCCGATCGGCTCGGCGCTGTTCGGCCACTTCGGCGACCGCATCGGCCGCAAGGCGACGCTGGTCGCGGCCCTCCTGACCATGGGCTTGTCGACCGTCGTCATCGGACTGCTGCCGACCTACGCCTCGATCGGCGTATGGGCGCCGGCCCTGCTCGCGCTGTGCCGGTTCGGCCAGGGCCTCGGCCTCGGCGGCGAGTGGGGCGGTGCGGTGCTGCTCGCGACCGAGAATGCGCCGCCCGGCAAGCGTGCGTGGTACGGCATGTTCCCGCAGCTCGGCGCGCCCATCGGCTTCCTCTGCTCGACCGGCATCTTCCTCGTGCTGACCGAATGGCTCGACGACGCGCAGTTCCTCGGCTGGGGCTGGCGCATCCCGTTCCTGGCCAGCGCACTGCTCGTGTTCGTCGGCCTCTACGTGCGCCTGCGCCTGCACGAGACGCCGGCCTTCCAGCGCGCGGTCGCCAACAACGAGCGCGTACGCCTGCCGATGCTCGCCGTCGTGCGCGAACATCCCGGTGCCCTTGTGCTCGGCACGTTCGCGGCGACCGCGACCTTCGTGCTGTTCTACCTCATGACGGTGTTCTCGCTGAGCTGGGGCACGTCGGCGCTCGGCTATGCGCGCAAGGATTTCCTGATCCTGCAGATGATCGGCGTGCTGTTCTTCGCGGCGACCATCCCGCTGTCGGCGGTGATCGCGGACCGCCGCGGGCGCATCGGCATGCTCGTCGCGGCGACGCTCGGCATCCTCGCGTTCGGCTTCGTGCTCGCGCCGCTGTTCTCGGCCGGCACGTTCGGCGTGCTCGCCTTCCTGTCGATCGGCCTCGCCCTCATGGGCCTGACCTACGGCCCGCTCGGCACGGCCCTGGCCGGACTGTTCCCGACCGCGGTGCGCTACACGGGGGCATCGCTGACGTTCAACCTCGCCGGCATCGTCGGTGCGTCGCTCGCACCTTACGCGGCCACGTGGCTCGCGACGCATCACGGCCTCGCCTGGGTCGGTGGTTATCTCTCGGTCGCCGCGGCGGTCACGCTGGTCGCGTTGCTCGCGATAGGTGCACGTCGCGGGGCCTCGCCCGAGGACGCCTGAGCCCGGCGGCGGGTTGCGGTACCATCGCGGCCTCCGTTTCCAGGCCGTCGCGGCGTCGTCCGCATCCGGATGCAGCCCACCGCGTTCCGCTTCGATCCGTTCCTGCTCGATCCCGCGACGCGCGAGCTGCGCCGTGAAGGCGCGCTCGTCGCGCTGCCGCCGCGCGCGTTCGCCTGCCTCGTCATGCTCGTCGAGCAGCGCGACCGCGCGCTCGGCCGCGACGAGCTGATCGCCGCGCTGTGGCCGCGTGCGAGCGCGAGCGACGTGCAGCTCGGCCAGCTCATCCTGCAATGCCGGCGTGCCCTCGACGACGATGGCCAGGCCCAGCGCACGATCCGCACCGTGCCGGGCTTCGGCTACCGCTGGGTCGCGCCGGTGGAGCCTGTCGTCGCTTCCGACGCGAGCACCGGTCCCGCGGCTCATGGCGACGATCCTGTGCCGCAGGCCACTCCGGTGCCGCCAGTCGCCATGCCGGCCGTTGCGACCGAAGCGCCCCTCGACACGTCAGATCCGCCGACCAGGGTTGCCGGGCAGGCTCGCGATCCCGTCGCGACGCACGTGCCTCGCCGCGGCGGCCGGCTCGCATCGGCCGTTCTCGCCGGTGTGGCGCTCGTCGTGCTGCTTGCCGCGGCCGTTTTCGGCTGGCGCGCGACTTCGACGCATGATGCGACACCGGTCCAGGCCGGCGGGGTCGTCGTGCTGCCGCTGCAGGCGGCCGACGGCGACGGTGCCTGGATCCGCCTCGGCGGCATGGACCTGATCGGCGATCGCCTGCGTCGCAGCGGCATGGCCGTACTGCCGAGCGACGCCACGGTGAGCCTGCTGCGCACGCACGGTGGCGCAGCGATGGGCGCACCGACAGCGCAGGCGCTCGTGGCACTTCGTGACGTGGCGGGCGCGCGCGTGTTCGTGTCGGCGACGCTCGTGCAGCATGACGAACGCTGGCAGGCCGAGGTCGTCGCCGATGCCGGCGACGCGACACCACGCGTCGGTCGCCACGATGACGACTCGCCGATGGTCGCGCTGCGCGAGGCCACCGATCGGCTCGCTGCAGCGCTCGGTCATGTGCCGCCGACGCCGGTCGAACCCGCCGGCGTCGCCGAGACGCTGCAGCGCGCGCGTGCCGCGATGCTCGCCAACGAGCCCGAAGCCGCGCGTGCGATCCTGCTCGCCGATGCGAACCTCGCGAAGGACGCGCCGCGGCTGCGCCAGCAGCTCGCCGAGGTCGACATCCGTGCCGGGCGCTTCGCCGCGGCGCGCGGCGAGCTGCAGGCGCTGCTCGCCGAAACGCCCGCCGCGGCGACGACGTTCCGCGCCGAACTGCTCGCCGCGCTCGGTACCGTCGAGGTGCGTTCGGCCGACTACGCCGCGGCCTCGCGCGTGGCGACCGAGGCGATCGCACTCGATGCCGGCGAGGATCCGATCCTGACCGGACGCCTGCACCTCATGCGTGGCGTCGCGCGCATCTCGCTGCAGGACTACGCCGGCGCGCTCGTCGACAACGGCGTCGCGCGCGAGGCTTTCCAGCGTGCCGGCGATCCGGGCAGCGTCGCGCGCGTGGACTCCAACGTCGGCGCGCTCGAGATCCTGCGCGGGCACCCCGCCCAGGCCGAGCCCTACCTCGAACGCGCGATCGCACGCTTCCGCGAGCTCGGCGTCGTGCAGGAGCCGATCGGCAACCTGCAACTGCTGTTCGTCGCACGCCGCCAGCAGCTGCATCTCGATGCCGCGATGGCGGCGATCGACGAGGCCTGGGCGCAGCGCGATCGCATGGTCAATCCGGACTCGCGCCTGTCGGTGCGCATGTACCGCGTGCAGGCGCTGCTGCGCGCCGGGCGCCTTGGCGAGGCTGCGGTGCTGCTCGACGATCCGGCCAACGATCGCGTGCCGTCGGATCCCTCCGAAGCCGAACGCCTGCCGTTGCTGCGTGCCGAGCTGGCGTGGCGGCGCGGGCGGCCCGAGCAGGCCCTCGCCCATCTCGACGGCCTGCCCGAGGACGAGCTCGCCTCGGCCGACAACGATGTCGTGCGTGCCGACGTGGCCGTGCTGCGCTCGCGCCTCGAGCGCGAACTCGGCATCGTCTCGACGCAGCCGATCCCGCTGCCGGCGTCCGACGCCGGGGCGCCGGTCGCGCATCCACGCGTGCCGTGGCGCCTGCTCGCCTCGGCGAATCGGCTCGCCACGGCGGGACAGGCCGAGGATGCCGAGCGTGCCTACCAGCTCGCGCTCACGACGGCCGACGCGCTCGGCGTCGCCGAGACCCTCGCGGCCGTCGTCGACGACTACACGCGCTTCCTGCTCGCCGCGGGTCGCACCGCCGATGCGGCGGCGCTCGCGCAGCGCATCGCCCTGTGGAGCGGTGGCGACTACGACAGTGCGCTCGTGCAGCTGAGGCTGTCCCGCGCGCAGGGCCGTCGCGAGGCCTGGCAGGCCGCGCTCGATCAGGCCCGGGCGCTCGCCGGCGAGCGCGTGATCCCGGCCGAACTGGTTGACGTGCCGGCCGCCGAGGCGCGCGCGACCACGCCGTAATGCGATCCGAACGCGATCCGAATGTCGCGCGAATCGTGTCGTTTCAGCCGCTTGGCAGGATCGTGACAGGCGCATGTGCCTTCCATCCGACCTGCCGACGAGGACGTTCACCGATGACTCCCGCGATCTTCCGCCCGACCGCCGCGCGCCTCGCGTGCCTGCTCGCCTTCGCCGGCTTCTCCACCGGTGCGCTCGCCGGCACGCCGCCGCAGTACCACCTCGTGCCGATCGAGATCCCGGGCGCGGTCAGCGTCTACGTCGCCAGCGTCAACGATGCGCGCCAGGCGGTCGGCTACTACCTCGAGGCCGAGACCTACGAGAGCCGCGCGTTCCTGTGGGACAACGGCACCGTGCACGTGCTCGGCCTGCCCGACAACCGCGACGAGGGTTCGGCTGCGGCGATCAACAACCTCGGCCAGATCGTCGGCACCTCGGCTCGCTACACCGACGAAGGCGCCGACACGACCGCGCTGCTGTGGGAGGCGTTCGAGCCCGAGGCGTACACGATCATGGGCGAGAACCAGGCGTTCAAGCTCAATCCTGCGGCGATCAACGACCTCGGCGTCGTGGCCGGCCTCGCCTCGGCCGACGGTCACTTCAGCGCGTTCACATGGACGTACGAGAACGATGTCGTCGACTACGGCTGGCCCGATTTCGGCCCGGCCACGCAGGCGTACTGGAGCGGCATCAACGACGCGGGCGACCTCGTCGGTGGCTGGAACTTCCCGGGCAGCCCCGCGCACGCGATCGGTGGCAAGGCCGACGTGCAGGCATTCACGCCGCTCGCCCCCGATGCCGAGAACGTGCCGAGCATGGCCAACGCGATCAACAACCACGGTGTCGTCGCGGGCTCGATGACGTTCGCTGGGCCTGCGGCCGAACCCGCCACGTTCGTCGGTGGCGTGGCGAGTCCGGTGCCGGGTGCCTTGCTCGGCCTCACCAGCGGTTCGGCGAACGGCCTCAACGACGCGGGCGTGATCGTCGGCCGTGCGATCAACCAGGCGACGCTGACGTTCAAGGCCTTCGTGCACATCGACGGCGCCTCGTACGACCTCGCGACGCTGGCCGACAACGCGACGCTCTACGAGCATCTGCTCAACGCGGTCGACGTGAACGCCGAGGGCGCAATCGCCGGTCTCGCGCGTGGTCCGGCCTTCAGCGTGCAGAGCTTCATCGCGGTGCCGGTCGCCGGCGACGCGATCTTCGCGGACGGCTTCGATCCCTGATGCACGCGGGAGGGCCGCGGCCCTCCCGTCCCGCCGCTGCGACGCGACGCCACGCCGTCGCGTCGCCCCGGCAGGCCCGCGCGCACGCCGCGCCTGCGGGCCTGCCCTATACTGCCCTCGCCACGGGCGCGAGCTTCGCGCCTCCCGTGCGACCACCCGCCGGCATGTCGCCCCACGAATCCTGACCGCCGGTCCGTGCCGGCGCCGCGCCCATGGACGGCGTGGTGCCACGCGGCGCGACGGCATGGAGCGTTCCGCATGCCGCTGCTCGACGACTCAGCCTTCGACGCCGATGCCGCGTGGGCCGGCGCCACGCCTGCACGCGCACCACTACATTGGGTCGGCATCCGCCTGGACTGGCTCTACACGCTGCTGCCTTCGCTGACGCGCCGCACGGCCTGTCCCGAGCGCGCGCGCGACGTGCTGCACGAGGCGCTGCTGCGCGTGGTCACGCGCACCGGCGCGCCGATCCGCGAGCCGCAGGCCTACCTGCGCCGCGCGATCGACGCCGTGCTCGCCGACAGCTGGCACGAGGCCTCGCGCTGGGTCGGCCTGCCCGAAGACCACGCCGAGGATGCTTCGCACGGGACCGCGCCGTCGGCCGAGCACGTGGCCGAAGTGCGCGAACGCCTGCTTGTCGTGCAGCGCGTGCTGCGCGTGCTGCCACCGAAGGCACGCGAGGTGTTCTGGCTGTTCCGCATCGAGGGCTGGTCGCACGAGGAGATCGCCGCGCACCTGCGCATCAGCCGCAACATGGTCGAGCGCCATGTCATGCGTGCGATGGTCGACCTGCGTCGCGCGCAGCTCGCCGCGGGAATGTCGTGAAACGCGACGCCACCGAGCAGGCCGCGCTGTGGTTCCTGCGCCTGCGCGAGGCAGGGGCCGACACCGCGCTGCGCACGCGCTTCGAGGCCTGGCGCGACGCGTCGCCCGAGCACGACCGCGAGTTCCGCGCGATCGTCGGGCTGTGGGACGGTTTCGACGACCTCGCCGCGAGTCGTCGCCTCGACGCCGCGGTCACGCACGTGCGTCGTCGCCGTGGCCTGCGTGCCGCGGGTGTCGCCGGCCTGTTCGCCGTGCTCGCGGCCGGCGTGTTCGCGTGGTGGCAGGCGATGCCGCGCGGCGAGGTTGCCGTGATCGTGCTCGAGGCGCCGCGTGGCGCGACGCGCGAGCACGTGCTCGTCGACGGCAGCCGCGTGCTGCTCGGCGCCGGCTCGGCCGTCGAGGTCGCGTTCTCGCACGGCGCGCGTGACGTGCGCCTGCTTGCGGGCGAGGCGCGCTTCGAGGTCAGCTCCGATGCATCGCGCGTCTTCTCGGTGACCGCCGGTGATGCGCGCGTGCGCGTGACCGGCACGCGCTTCGTGGTCGCGCGCCATGCGCACGACACCGCCGTCACCGTGCTCGAGGGGCGTGTCGCGGTCGCGTCGGTCGTGCCGGGCGGCGAACTCGCGCTGGTCGCGGGTGACGCCGTCGACGTCGACGACGGCGCGGCACCGCGCCGTGTGACGCGCCCGGTCGCCGAGGCCGAGGCGTTCGTGGAGGCGCGCCTCGTGTTCCGCCAGGCCTCGCTCGAGGACGTCGCGCTCGCGCTGTCGCGCTACCGCGACAAGCCGGTCCTCGCGGCGCCGGGCGGGCCGCGCATCGACGCGGTCGTGCAGGCCGCGCGCGTGGAGGATGTGCTGCGTGTGCTGCCCGGCATCGCGCCGGTGCGCGTGGTCGAGGAGGATGCCGCCACGCGGCTCGTGCCGCGGTGACCCGAATGTCGACATCAGGGTGCGCACGCCTTCGCGCGTCAACCCTGCGACCCGCCACCACGGCGGCCCCGCTGGAGATCCCGATGTCCCCGATCCACACCCGCCTCGTGCGCAGCCTGCGCCGCGCGCTGGCCCCGCTCGCGTTCGGCCTCGCTGTCACCGCACACGCAGCACCCCTCGACTACGACGTGCCCGCGCAACCGCTCGCCGACGCGCTGCGTCATATCGCCGACCGCGGCGGCGCCTCGCTCGCCGTCGACAGCGCGCTGCTCGACGGCCGCCGCGCACCGGCCGTGCGCGGGCAGCTCGAGGTCGGTGCCGCGCTGCGCGACGCGCTCGCGGGCAGTGGCCTCGAGGCCGTCGAATCGGCGCCGGGCCTGTGGAGCGTGCGCAAGGCCGCGACGGCGTCTGCGCCGGCCGCGCGCACGGACACGCCGACCGAACTCGGCGACGTGGTCGTCGTCGGCGCGCTGACCGACGTCGAACTCGATCGCGCCGACATCCAGCGGACGCAGTCGTACACGTTGTCCGACCTGTTCCGCAGCGTGCCGTCGGTGTCGGTCGGCGGCTCGCTCGGCATCGCGCAGAAGATCTACGTGCGCGGTCTCGAGGATTCGATGCTCAATGTCACGGTCGACGGCGCGCCGCAGCGCGGCACGCTGTTCCACCACGTCGGCCGCGTGTCGATCGAGCCCGAGCTGCTCAAGACGGTCGACGTGCAGGCCGGCGCCGGCGAGGCGACCTCGGGCTTCGGCGCGGTCGGCGGCGCGATCCGCTTCCGCACCGTCGATCCGGTCGACCTGCTCGCGCCGGACCGCGACCACGGCGCGATCATCAAGGGCGGCTGGTCGAGCAACGACGGCTACAAGGCCAGCGCGACCGCGTTCTCGCGCCTCGGCGGCGAGGTCGGCATCCTCGCCTCGTTCGTGCACGTCGACAACGACGCGATGCAGGACGGCAACGGCGACACATTGCGCGGCTCGGCCGCGCGCCAGGATCTCGCCTTCATCAAGGTCGGCGGCGATCTCGGCGACGGCCATCGCCTCACCGCGAGCTACGAGCAGCGCAAGGAGCGCGGCGCGTTCGGCCAGCGCCCGAACTGGCCCGTGCTCGAGGACCAGCCGCTGTTCGCGGTCGAGGGCGAGCGCAGCACCGGCGTCGTCAACTACGGCTACCAGGCCAGCGAGGCATTCGACGTGGAGGCGACGCTCTACGGCACGCGTACCGAGTTCGAGCAGGACCGCTGGGATCGCTGGGGCCGCTACGGCGCGCGCATCGACGGCTGGGGCGGCGACCTGCGCGGCCGCCTCGTCGCGGCCGACCACGTGCTCGTGTTCGGCGTCGAACACCGCAACGACGAAGTGGTCGGGCGCTTCCTCGACCCGGCCGAGGTCTGGGCCGACTGGGCCTGGGATCCCGCGATCGGCCGCTTCGTCGAATCGGGCAAGCTGCTCGGACTGTACGTGCAGGACCAGTGGCAGATCGCTGAACCGCTGCTGCTGAGCTTCGGTGCGCGCTACGACGCCTACGACCTCGATCTCGACACCTACGGCGAATCGACCGACAGCGACGACATCAGCCTCAATGCCGGCGCGAGCTGGGCGATCACCGACGCGCTCACATTCAACGCGGGCTGGGCGCAGGCGTTCCGCGGCAAGGAGATCGGCGACGCGTTCACGCTCGAGCGCCGTCCCGGCCGCCTGAGCCTGTCGCCGACGCTGCGTCCCGAGACGGTCGACAACATCGAGGCCGGCTTCGCGTGGCAGCGCGACGCGTGGCGCGCCTCGGCGGTGTACTACCGCATGACCATCGACGACGTCGTGCTCGACCAGCTCGGCTCGGGGCCGGCGCCGCAGAGTCCGGTCTACTACGAGAACGTCGGCCGCTTCCGCTCGCGCGGCGTCGAGATCAAGGGCGGCTGGCACGCCGGCGCGTGGTCGGTCGATGCCTACTACAACCGCTACGACTCGCGTCTCAACGGCCACCGCATCGAGGGCTACGAGCACATCGCGCTCGGCAACTCGATGGGCGCGAACTGGAACCTCGACGTGCGCTGGGATCCGATCGCGAAACTCGGCTTCGGCGCGACCGTCACGCGCGTCGAGGATCTCGACGGCATCGAGGTGCTGTTCCGCGAAGCCGAACTCGGATGGATCGACGGCACGCGCTTCGTCGACAAGCCCGGTTACACGGTGGTCGACCTGTTCGCGCGCTGGCAGCCGCTCGAGACCGACCGGCTCGAGCTGCACGCCGGCGTCTACAACCTGACCGATCGCCAGTACCGCTCGCACGCGAGCGTCGCCGACTACCGCGGCATTCCGGGCTACGAGATCGTCGCCGGCCTGCCCGAGCCGGGGCGCAACGTGCGCCTGTCGGCGACGCTGCGCTTCTGATCCGCACGCACGGCTGTCAGGGGAAGATCCGAGCTCTGGGTCGAGCGACCAGCGGCGCTTCCACAGTGTGCATCCCGGCGTTCGTTGTCACGCGATGGACGCCGATTCGGCGCCCCGTCCGCAGTGGCGTCGCACTCGAGCCCCTCTCCCTCCGGGAGAGGGGTTGGGGAGAGGGTGCGGGATTGCGATGACGCCAGATCTTTGTCGCGAGGCCGTACCCTCATCCGGCCCCGCGGGCCATCCCGTATCGGGGTACGGGGCAGGCTCTTCTCCCGGAGGGGGAAGGGAAAAGATGATGCAGCAGCCCTGCTGCACGCGGCGCCGCGAGTCTCAGCGTTCGAGCACCGCGCGCAGCGCGCCTGCGTCGGCCGCGATCGGCTCGGCGTGCGAAGGACGCTCGAGCAGTTCGGCGAGTGCCGGCGGCGCCTCGACCGCATGGCCGACCAGCGGCTCGACGATGCGTTCGAACTTGGCCGGATGTGCGGTCGACACGATCGCCCAGTCGCCGTCGTCGCCTTCGGCGCGCAGGCCTTCGAGCACGTGTGCGGCGCAGGCCGTGTGCGGACACAGCACCGTGCCGTAGCGCGCCGGTGCGGCCGCGAGCGTCGTGCGGATCGTGTCGTCATCGACCGCGCGTGCGGTGAATGCCGCGCGCAGCGCGTCGTCGTCCGGATGGAACCAGCGCAGGCGCTCGACGTTGCTCGGTGCGCCGACGTCCATCGCGTTGGCGAGCGTGGCCACGCTCGCCGCAGGCGTGTACGGCGCGCCGGCGAAGAAGTCGGGCAGCACGCGGTTCGCGTTGGTCGCGAGCACGATGCGCCCGATCGGCAGCCCGCTGTCACGCGCGAGGATCGCCGCCATCGCATTGCCGAGGTTGCCGGTCGGCACGACGAAACCGAGCGCGCGGCCGTGCGCGCGCCAGTGCGAGAGCGAGGACGCCGCGTAATAGGCCATCTGCGGCAGCAGCCGGCCGAGGCTGATGCTGTTGGCCGAGCTCAGCGGCACGACGGCCTGCAGGTCGCGGTCGGCGAGGGCCTGCTTGGCGAGGCGCTGGCAGTCGTCGAAGCTGCCGGCCACGCGCAACGCCTGCACGTTGTCGCCGAAGCAGCCGAGCTGGTGCGCCTGGCGCGGCGACACACGGCCGTCCGGGTAGAGGATCACGACACGCAGGCCCGGCACGCGATGGAAGGCCGCGCCGACCGCGGCACCGGTGTCGCCCGAGGTCGCGACGACGATCGTCAACGGCTTTGTGCCCGTGTGCACGCGGCGCATGCACGCGGCGAGGAAGCGCGCGCCGAAATCCTTGAACGCGGCGGTCGGGCCGTGGAACAGCTCGAGCAGCCAGGTCGACGGCGGCGTCAGCGCGACGAGTGGTGCAGGGATGTCGAGGGCCTCGGCACAGATCGGGCCGAGGTCGCCGGCGAGTGCATCGCCTTCGAACAGCGGTGCGAGCAGGCGATGCGTGATCGCGGGCAGCGTGTCGATGCCGTCGAAATCGGCCGGCGTGAAGCGCGGCAGCGTCGCCGGTACGTAGAGGCCGCCGTCGGGTGCGAGCCCGGCCAGCAGCGCCTCGCTCAGGTTCTTCGCGGCGGGACCGCCGCGCGTGCTCGGGAACGTCATGCGATCACCCGGGCCGCGGGCCCGTCGACGGGGGACACGTAGGCTTCGCTCGCGAAGCCGGCTTCTGCGAAGGCGGCCTGCATCGCGGGCGCGGCGTGCTCGGCGCGCCCGCGGTCCTCGAACCACGCGAACACGCTCGGCCCCGCACCGGAGATGCTCGCGCCGAGCGCGTCGTGGTCGAGTGCCGCCTGCTTGACCGCCGCGAAGCCCGTGATGAGCGGCGCGCGGCGCGGCTCGACCACGACATCGGCGAGGCCGGCACGCACGAGGCCCGCATCGCCGCGGAAGCATCCTGCCAGCACGAGCGCGAGGTTCGCGCTCTGCGCGACGAGGTCGTGCAGCGCATAGGCACCGCGCAGCGCCTCGCGCGCACGACGCGTCTCGAGTACCGCATCGGGATGCACGACGACGCAATGCCAAGCCGCCGGCACCGGAATGCGCACGAGGCGGTCGGCGGTGGCGAGTGCGAGCCCGCCGAGCAGCATCGGCCCGACGTTGTCGCCGTGCATGCTGCCGCTCGCGACGGCTTCGCCGGCGAGCGCGAACGGATACAGCTCCTCGGCCGGCAGCGGCTGGTCGAGCAACGCATTGGCGGCGACGAGCGCGGCCACGCACGAGGCCGCCGAGCCGCCCATGCCCGAGCCGAGCGGAATGCCCTTGTCGAGCTCGAGCGCGAAGCCGTGCGGCAGCGCGAGCGCCTCGCAGAACGCGATCAGTGCGCGTCCCGCGGTGTTGCGCTCGGCCTCGAGCGGCAGGTCGACGACGCTGCCGCGGATCGCCTCGATGCGCACGACGGGCTCGTCGAGGATGCGCACGGTGGCACGGTCGCCGGGGCCGTCGAAGGTCTGGCCGAGCACGTCGAAGCCGACCGCGACGTTGCCGATGCTCGCGGGCGCGAAGGCGGTCGCGTGGCTCATGCGCGCCTCCGCATGCCGCACATGTTCCCTTCGATCGCGCCGCTCACAGCTTCGCCCCGATCGCCGCGCCGACGCGCAGCAGATCGGCGAACACGCCCGCCGCGGTGACCTCGCGCCCGGCGCCCGGGCCCTGCACGATGAGCGGGTTGGTCGCGTAGCGGCGCGTCGTGAACTGCACGATGTTGTCGGTCAGGCGCAGGTTCGCGAACGCGTGGGTGGCAGGCAGTTCGGCGAGGCCGACACTGGCGCGGCCATCACGGTCGAGGCGCGCGACGTAGCGCAGCACGCAGCCGGCGTCGCGGGCACGTGCGAGCTTCGCGGCCATCGCGTCGTCGAGCGAATCCAGCTGCGCGATCGCATCCTCGCGAGACAGCGCGAGCAGTTCGGCGGGCACGAGGCCTGTCACGTCGACGTCCTCGAGCGCGAGGGCCTGACCGGCTTCGCGCGCAAGGATGACGAGCTTGCGCGCGACGTCGACGCCGGACAGGTCGTCGCGTGGATCGGGCTCGGTGTAGCCCATCGCGAGGGCCTCGCGCACGAGGGTCGAGAATGGCTTGCTGCCGTCGTAGGCGTTGAACAGCCACGCCAGCGTACCCGACAGGATGCCCTCGACGGCGACCAGTTCGTCGCCCGTGTCGATGAGGTCGCGCAGCGTCTGCACGACCGGCAGTCCCGCGCCGACCGTGGCCTCGTAGCGCCAGCGCGCGCCGCTCGCCTCGCCGGCGGCGCGGATCGCCTGCCAGCGTTCGAGCGGGCCGGCGCCAGCCTGCTTGTTCGGCGTGATCACGTGGATGCCCGCGGCGAGCCACTCGGCGTAGCGCGCGGCCACCGTGTCGCTGGCGCTGCAGTCGACGATGACGGCATGCGGCAGATGGCCGGCGTGCACGTGCGCGGTGAAGCGGTCGAGGTCGGGCGGCGTGTCGCTCGCCTCGAGCTTGTCGGCCCAGTCGGCCTCGAGTTCGCCGGCTTCGTGCGTCCACAGGCGTCGGCTCGAGGCGATCGCGCGCACGCGCAGGTCGAGGTGCGCGCTGCGGCGCAGGCGCGGGATCGCCTCGCGCAGCTGGTCGAGCAGTGCGCGGCCGACGTTGCCGGGGCCGATCACGCCGACCGAGATCGTCTGCGCCGACAGCCAGAAACCCGAATGCACGGCGCGCAGCGCGCGTGCCGCGTGCTGGCTGTCGAGCGCAACCGAAATGTTGCGCTCCGAGGCGCCCTGCGCGATCGCGCGGATGTTGACCTGAGCACGGCCTAGCGTCGCGAACAGGCGCGCGGCGACGCCGGGCGTGCCGGCCATGCCGTCGCCGACCGCGGCGAGCACGCTGATGTTGGAGGTGAGCGTGATCGCCTGCAGCTGGCCCGCGGCGAGCTCGCGCGCGAACACCGCGTCGAGCGCGACCTTGGCGCGCTCGGCATCGGCACCCTTCACGACGCAGCAGATCGAGTGCTCGGACGAACCCTGCGAGATCATGACGACCGAGACGCGTGCGTCGCGCAGCGCCGCGAACACGCGTTCGGCGGTGCCGGGCACGCCGATCATGCCGGCGCCTTCGACGTTCACCACGGCGAGGCCGTCGGCGAGCGAGAGGCCGCGCACGGGGCCGTCGCTGGCGTCGCCGAGCGTCGAGATGCAGGTGCCCGGATGCGCGGGGCGGAACGTGTTGCGGATGTGGATCGGCAGGCCGAGCGCCATCGCCGGCATCATCGTCTGCGGATGGATCACCTTGGCGCCGAAATAGGCGAGTTCGCAGGCCTCCTCGTACGACAGCGCATTGAGCGAAACGGCTTCGGGCACGAGGCGCGGATCGGCCGAGAGCACGCCGTCGACGTCGGTCCAGATGTGCAGCTCGCGCGCGTCGAACAGCGCCGCGAAGATCGCACCCGAGTAGTCGCTGCCGTTGCGCCCGAGCACGGTCGCGCGGCCGTCGGCGTCGCGCGCGACGAATCCGGTCACGACG
Organism: Dokdonella aquatica; assembly: GCF_051987395.1. Taxonomy (NCBI): domain Bacteria; kingdom Pseudomonadati; phylum Pseudomonadota; class Gammaproteobacteria; order Lysobacterales; family Rhodanobacteraceae; genus Dokdonella; species Dokdonella aquatica. The sequence goes on from NZ_CP197094.1 coordinate 2,197,164, forward strand.
ATGCGTGGCTGCGGATGGCGCGAACGCCACTCGGCGAGGCGCGCCGCACTGGCCTGCCAGTCCACCGAGACACCGAGTTCGCCGTGCGAGACGACCAGCACCTCGCGCGCGTCGAGCAGCGCACACGGCTGGCCCAGCGCGTCGACGTGGGCACGCAGCAGGTGCGCCGACCAGACCTCGCCGAGGCCCTGGATCGCCTCGAGCGCCTCGCGTGCCGGGATACCGAGCACGGCGAGGGCCTTGAGCGTTTCGGCGAGGTCGGCGAAGCGTGCGTCGAGCCAGACGCGCATCGCGCCGGAACGGTCGCCGAGCAGCTCGCGCGCGGTCTCCAGATGACGCTCGCGCAGCGTCTCCCAGTTCGTGCGCCAGGCCGTGTCCTTCGCGGCGGCCGCGGTGGCGAGGCCGATCAGCGCGTCGGTGACGCCCTGCATCGCCGAGACCACGGTGACCTGCACGGCGTCGTCGCGCTCGAGCAGGATCGCGCCGACGCGGCGGTAGCGCTCCGCGTTGGCGAGCGACGAGCCGCCGAACTTGTGCGCGGTCGCGACCGCATGACCCCCGCCCGCGAGCGGGCCCAGGTTGTGCCGCGTCGCGGCGAGGGTGGCGGACAGGTTGGCGAACGGACTCATCGGGCCTCCGGTTGATGGCCCCGCGTTCGTCGAGGTGGGGGTGATCCCGCAACCTCGTCGAGGCGCGGGACCGTTGCTTGCGAAACTAGTCGCACACGACGATCCACGCGCGGTGGCGCGTGGTAATCATCGTCGTAGTGGTCATGTCGGTGCGGCGCATCGGGCTAGTGGAATCGATCGCCGGGGGCGCTGTCAAGGACGGCGTGCGCGCGGCTTCCATTTGGCCGTCTTTGCGTCGATATGCGGGGTCTTGAGCAGGCCGCGCAGTTCGTCCTGCTCGACGCTGTCCAGCGCACCCTCGCGCTGGCGCTGCAGGAGGTCGTCGAGGCGCTGCTGGGCGGTCTGCGCGTCGAGCTGGGCGATCGCGCCACGGAACTCGGCGCGGCCCTCGTCGTCGCCGAACACGATGTCCATCGTGGCGAGCTTGTGCAGCGCGGCGGCCTCCTCGCGTCCGGCCATGTGTTCGAGCAGCGCCCCGGTGGTGATCGCGGGACGTTCACGGCACAGGCGGATCAGTTCGACGAGCAGGGTGACGCCAGGCTGGCGCAGCGTCGCGAACGTCCACGGCGGCTCGATCTCGAGCGCGAGCGCCGGGCGTTGCACGAGCAGCGCGACGGCCGTACGCACGAGCGAGCGCTGCGGCGGCGAGGCATTCGGTCGCGGCGGACGTGCGTTGGCGGCCGATGGCGTCGCGGTGGCGACGCCGGCGATGCGCTCGAGCTCGCCGTGCATGAGGTCGCGGAATGCGCCGTCGGGGATCTGCGCGAGCAGCGGGCGGGCGCGCTCGGCGAGTCGCGCCTTGCCGTCGAGATGGGCGAGGTTGATGTCGCGGCCGGTTTCGGCGAAGAAGAACGTGCTCAGCGGCGTCGCGTCGCGCAGGCGCGCCTCGAAGCCGTCGAGGCCTTCCTTGCGGATCAGCGAGTCGGGATCCTCGCCGTCGGGCACGAACAGGAACCAGGCCTGGCGGCCGTCGCGCATGCGCGGCAACACGGACTCCACTGCGCGCCACGCGGCCTGGCGGCCGGCGCGGTCGCCGTCGAAGCAGAAGTACACGTCGGCCGCGTTGCGGAACAGGATTTCGGCGTGGTCGCTCGTGGTCGCCGTGCCGAGCGTCGCGACGGCCTGGGTGATGCCGTACTGGTGCAGCGCGATGACGTCCATGTAGCCCTCGACCACGAGCAGGCGCGGGATCTTCGAATGCGCTTCGCGCACCTGCCACAGGCCGAACAGTTCGCGGCCCTTGTGGAACAGCGGCGTCTCGGGCGAATTGAGGTACTTCGGGCCGCCGTCGTCCTTGACCAGCACGCGGCCGCCGAACGCGATCGTGCGGCCGCGCCGGTCGAGGATCGGGAACATCACGCGATCGCGGAAACGGTCGTACTTGCCGCCGCGTTCGCCGATCGACAGCATGCCGGCCTTCTCGAGCAGCGCGAGGCGCGCGGTGTTGGTGCCGAGCGCGGACTTGAGCGCATCCCACTGGTCCGGCGCGTAGCCGAGGTTGAAGCGCGCGAGGATGGCCTCGTCGAGGCCGCGCCGCGCGAAGTAGTCGCGTGCGGTGTCGCTGCGTGCGAGCTGCGTGCGGAAGAACGTCGCCGCCTCGGCGAGCACGCCGTAGAGGTCGGCCGCGTCCTCGCGCGGGGCCTGCTTGCGTCCGCCCTCGTACGGCACCTCGAGGCCGACGCGCGCGGCGAGTTCCTCGATCGCGTCGGGGAACTCCAGGCGGTCGTAATCCATGAGGAAGCGGATCGCGCTGCCGTGCGCGCCGCAGCCGAAGCAGTGGTAGAACTGCTTGGCCGGGCTCACCGTGAACGACGGCGAGCGCTCGTCGTGGAACGGGCAGCGTGCGGTCCAGTCGCGCCCGGCCTTCTTCAGCGTGACGCGCTCCTGGATCACGTCGACGATGTCGACGCGGGCGAGGAGGTCGTCGATGAAGCGTTCGGGGATGCGGCCGGCCATCACGTCAGTGTAGCGGCCGCACCCGCGCGACGTCGCTCAGTCGGGCGCCCCGGTGACGACGTCGCCGAACACGCGCGATGGCACGCCGGCCTCGACGCGCACGTACACGCGCAGCTCGCGCTCGAAGCGCAGCGGCTCGGCGAAGCCGAAGCTCGCGCGCGAGCGGCCTTGCAGTTCGGGCGCGTAGGTCACGCCGACGCCACCGTTGACGACCCCGCCGAGTGCGGCTTCGGACGCGCCGAGGCCGCTCAGGAACACGGTGCGGCCGTCGATCTCGACGTAGGCCGTGACCTGGGTGGCGTCGACGCCGAGCGCATTGACGCGCGCACCGACGAACACGCCCGGGCCGCGGATCTGGGCGAGCGTGTACTCGCCGGGCATCGGCGCCACATGCAGGATGCGCGTATTGACCGGCGTGCGCACCGAGGCGAACGCGGACGGGCAGGCCGCGGCGAGGGCGAGCGCGGCGGCGAGAAGGCGGAAGGGCAGGGGCATCGGGCGATCCTCGTGGCAGGGGAACTCCCTTCCACGGGCGATGCACCCGGCAGGGGCCGCCGAGCGGCGGCCCCGTTGCGCGGGATTCAGCCGGCGAGCTTGCGCTTGATGAGTTCGGAGACCTTGCCCATGTCGGCGCGGCCGAGTACCTGCGGCTTCACCTGGGCGACGACCTTGCCCATGTCGCGCGGGCCGGCGGCGCCGGTCTCGCTGATCGCGGTCGCGACGATGAGATCGATTTCGGCCTCGCCGAGCGCGGCCGGCAGGTAGGCCTCGATCACGGTGACTTCGGCACGCTCGACGGCAGCGAGGTCCTCGCGCGACGCGGCCGTGAACTGCTCGATCGAGTCGCGACGCTGCTTGACCATCTTCTCGAGCACCGCCAGCACCTGGGTGTCGTCGAGCTCGATGCGTTCGTCGACTTCACGCTGCTTGAGCGCGGCGAGCACGAGGCGGATCACGCCGAGGCGATCCTTCTCGCCGGCGCGCATGGCGGCCTTCATGTCGTCGGTGATGCGGGCTTTGAGCGCGGACATCGGAACACCTCGTGCAGGGAACGGAAAGCACAAACGCCGACGGCCGGCTTCGCTTGCGCGAGGCCGGCCGAAGGATCAGCCCGGATGGTGCGGTGCCCGTGACCGGGACCGCGGGGAGCCGTCGGCGCCAGAAGGCGGCCGGCGGCGCCGGGGCATCAGTACATGCGCTGGCGCTTGGTGACGTCGCGCGAGACGCGACGCAGGTGGCGCTTGACCGCGGCAGCGCGCTTGCGCTTGCGCTCCTGGGTCGGCTTTTCGTAGAACTCGCGCTTGCGCACTTCGGCCAGCACGCCGGCCTTCTCGCAGGTGCGCTTGAAGCGGCGCAGGGCAAACTCGAACGGTTCGTTTTCGCGAACTTTGACGCTGGGCATGGTCACTCCACGGTAAACTGGACACCCGGGCTCTCGGGCGAGCCGCGCATTCTATCCTGATGACTTCGAGCTTTGCAAAACCCGGCCCCGTCCTCGGCGTGGAGACCTCCTGCGACGAGACCGGCGTCGCGGTCTACGACCGCGAGCGCGGCCTGCTCGCGCACACCTTGTACAGCCAGGTCGACCTGCACGCCGAGTACGGCGGCGTCGTGCCCGAGCTGGCTTCGCGCGACCACGTGCGCAAGCTGCTGCCGCTGGTGCGCCAGACCCTGTCCGACGCCGGCATCGCGATCGAGTCGCTCGGCGGCGTCGCCTACACGGCCGGCCCGGGCCTGGTCGGCGCGCTGCTGGTCGGCGCGGCCGCGGCGCGCTCGCTGGCCTGGGCGCTCGAGGTGCCCGCGATCGGCGTGCATCATCTGGAAGGCCACCTGCTCGCGCCGCTGCTCGAGGCCGACCCGCCCGAGCCGCCGTTCGTCGCGCTGCTCGTGTCGGGTGGCCATTCGATGCTGATCGCGGTGGACGGCATCGGCCGTTATCGCCTGCTCGGCGACACGCTCGACGACGCCGCCGGCGAGGCCTTCGACAAGACCGCCAAGCTCATGGGCTTGCCCTACCCGGGCGGGCCGGCGCTCGCGCGCCTGGCCGAGGGTGGCGATCCGAACGCGTTCCGCTTCTCGCGGCCGATGACCGACCGTCCCGGGCTCGACTTCAGCTTCTCGGGCCTCAAGACCCAGGTGCTGCAGGCCTGGCAGCGCAGCGACCGGGCCGAGGACACGCGCGCCGACATCGCGCGCGGCTTCGAGGAGGCGATCGTCGAGACGCTCGCGATCAAGTGCCGGCGCGCGCTCGAGGCGGCCGGTGCACGCCGGCTCGTCGTCGCGGGCGGCGTCGGCGCGAACCGGCGCCTGCGCGCCCAGCTCGCCGACGCCGGCGCGCGTGAAGGCTTCAGCGTGCACTTCCCGCGGCTCGAGTTCTGCACCGACAACGGCGCGATGATCGCGCTCGCGGGCGCGATCCGCCTGCACGGTGGCCAGCTCGACGACGCGCAGATCCGCGTGTTCCCGCGCTGGGACCTCGAGGGATTGCCCGCCGTCGAGGCGGGCTGAGGCTGACGCGTCAGTCGCGCCACTCGTCGTCGAAGCCGTCGCCAAACAGCGGATCCGGCAGCACGGCGTCGACCGTGAACTCGATGTACGACGGTGACGCGAAGTCGCCGCCCCCGACGTACTCCGCACCGAAGCGGCCGGGCCGGATCGGGCCGTTGTAGGCGTCGGTCGTGACGCTGTGGTTGAACACGCCCGCACCGGACCAGCCGAGGCTGGCGCCCGTGATGCGGACCTGGGTCTGCGCGCCGGTCGCGGGCACGTCGAAGGCGACGTAGAACTCCGAGGCATCCTGGCCCGGGTACGAGGTGTAGTCGGCGATGACGACCGTCGTGGACAGGATCTCGCCCTCCGAGATCTGCCCCCAGTCGCCGCCGAACCATCCGTACGACGCGGCCATGTTGGCGACGTCCGGGAAGTCGTAGCGCACCGTGACGACCGCGGCCGTGGCGGGCGCGGCGGCGACGAGCAGGGCAAGGGCGAGGGCGAGGCGGTTCATGGGCAGGGCTTCCGGCATGGGGAGTGCCGATTGGAGCGATCGCAGCCGTGTCGGGTCATGACGGAATCATGACGAGGGTCTCCCGGATGCTGATGCAGGCGTGACGCGCGTCTCACCGCGCGGCCAGCCGGCCCGGATCGCGCTGCTCGTCGGGCAGGGCGACGAGCGCCGCGCGGCGGATGCGCTCGGCGGCGGCATCGGTGCGATGGCCCTCGGCCTCGAGCGCCGCGATGCGCAGCAGCAGGGCATCGGGATGGTCGCGCAGCCATGCCTGCCATGCCGGATCCGCGAGCACGGCCGAGGCCTGCCCGCGTTCGAGGCGCCAGCGCGCGAGCTGGAACCACGCGGCCAGCGTGGCGGGACCGCGGTCGTTGCCGCGACCGTGCACGAACGCGGCGAGCGCCGTCATCGCGCCGTCGGCATCGCCCCCAACATGGCGCAGCTGGGCGTCGATGACCGGCAGGTAGGTGCGCAGCAGCGGATGGCCGGCTTCGGCTTCGGCGGCATCGCGGTAGCGGTCGGCGAGACGTGCGGCGAGCGCGGCATCGCCTTGCACGGTCGCGATGCGGACCGCCTCGGCCGTGACCTGTGCGGCGTTGCGCTGCATGCCACCCGAGGCATAGAGCGTGTAGGCGCGATCGAGGTGGTCCATGGCCGCTGCCCAGCGGCGCGCGCGTTGTTCGAGATCGCCGAGGGTGGCGTGTGCCTCGGCCTGCCAGTACGCATTGTCCTCGTGCTCGCCCGCGGCGAGCACGTCGTTCGCGGCGCGTGTCGCGAGATCGGGCTGGTCGAGCGCGGCGAGCGTCCAGGCGGCGAGCACCATCGTCAGCGCTTCGAACTGGCGATCCCCCCGGTGGCGCGCGATGCGCAGGGCCTCTGCGATCAGCGGCATCGCCTGGGCCGGGCGGCCCTTGTTGAGTTCGGTCGCACCGAGGTTGGCGAGCAGGCCGGTCTCGAGGTGGGCATCGCCGCTGCCGCGCGCGGCGTCGAGCGCCTCCCGCAGGCGCGCCGCGGCACGTTCGGCATCGCCTTCGCTGTTGTCGACGCCGGCGAGGTTGGCGAGCACGAGCGCCTCGCGGCGCCTGTCGGCGGCACGTCGCGCGATCGCGAGCGCGTCCTCGAAATGCCCACGCGCCGTCGCCGTGCGACCGCGGTCGTCCTCGATCGAGCCGTAGGCGACCGCGAGCTCGGCGCGGAACAGCGGACGCACCAGCGTGCCGGGCAGGGCGAGCGCCTCGTCGAGGCGGCGCGTGGCCGCGTCGAGGTCGCCGCGTCGGTAGGCGACCGAGGCGAGCTGGCGCAGCGCCTCGCCGAGCAGCACGTCGTCGCCGCGTTCGCGCGCGGCATCGGCGACGCGCGTGGCCTGCGCGGTGCCGGCCTCGAGGTCGTCGGTCATGACCAGCGCGGTGGCGAGGCGCAGGCGTGGCCACAGCAGGTCGGCATCGTGGTCGATGCACAGTTCGAAGTACCTGCGTGCGCCGAGCAGGTCGCCGCGAAGCTGCGCATCGAGGCCGCGCGCATAGGCCTCGGCGACGAACGCGTCGCGGATGCCGGACTCGGCCGCTGCCGCTGGCGTGACCGAACCGCGCGCGAGCCAGCCGCGCACGCGCGCGGCCGCGTCGGCGGCCAGCGCCGCCGGTGCCTCGCCGTGCAACTCGTCACGCCGCTCGATGCCGTCGCGGCCAACGAGCCGCACCACGAGCCGGTGCAGCGGTCCGACGCGATCGAGTTCGGCGAACACCACGTGGCTGGTGCCGGATGCCGCGACGAGCGCGCGTCGCTGCGCCGCGTCGTCGACGGCCACGTCGGCGAGCACCTCGCGCACGGTCGCCGACGGCACCACGTCGAGGTCGGGATGTTCGGCCAGCATCGCGGCGAGCAGGCCCATCATGCCGTGGCTCACCCAGGCCAGCGAGGTGTCGCCGCTGCGTTCGGCCACGGGTGCGACGGCGAGCACCGGGCGTGGCGCGGCCTCGGCAACGCGATCCCTGGCGTGCCACGCGAACGCGGCGACGGCGGTCGCCACGAAGACGAGCGCGATGCCCGCGATGCGCCACGCGGTTTGCCGGCGCGGGGATGCCGCAGGCGCAGGTGTGCCGCGCGCGGGCGGCGCCGAACCCACCGGTTCGGCGTGAGGCGGTGCAGGTGCCGGATCGTCGGCATCGATCGCACCGACCCATTGCAACCCGTGCGCGTGCACGGTGCGGATCACGCGCTGCGTGTTGCCGTCGTCGCCGAGCGCGCGGCGTGCCTTGCGCAGCAACTGCGACAGCGCGGCGTCGGTGACCGGGCGGTGCCCCCAGAGCGCCTCGCCGATCTCGCGCTTGGACAAGGCGCGCCCGTTCGCCGAGGCGAGCAGCAGGATCAGGTCGAACACCTTGGATTCGACGTCCAGCCTTGCGCCGTCGTGCCACAGCTCGCGCGTGTCGACGTCGATGAGGCGGTCGCCGGTGCGGAAGCGCGCGGGCAGGGACACGTGGTACTCGGAGCGGGGATTGTCGGCGATGGTAGGCGAGGGGATGCGTGCCTGCCATGGCGCGGCGTCGGATCCTCCGGGACGTCGACCGACGCGCGATCGTCGCGCGCGCCGGCGCGCTTGGCCATAATCGCCGACCCGCACGCCGGACCCGGACCATGGACTACGTCTTCATCGACGACCTGCGCATCGACACCGTGATCGGCATCTTCGACTGGGAGCGCCGCATCCGCCAGACCGTCGCGCTCGACATCGAGATGCGTTTCGACAACACGCGCCCGGCCGCCACCGACCGCATCGAGGACACGCTCGACTACAAGGCCGTGTCCAAGCGCCTCATCGCGTTCGTCGAGGCGGCCGAGTTCCAGCTCGTCGAGACGCTGGCCGAGCGTTGCGCGGCGATCATCCTCGACGAGTTCGGCGTCGGCCACGTGCGCCTGCGCCTGTCCAAGCCCGGCGCCGTGCGTGGGTCGCGCGCGGTCGGCGTGCAGATCGAGCGTTCGCGCGGCTGAGGCGCCTCGTTCCCGCTTGACGGCCGCCCGGCGATACGGGCATGTTGCCATGCAATATCGCCATGAGCGCCGGCGTCCGGTGACGCCGGTCGGCGCGGCCAAGGTGAGCGAATGGACTGGGGGCGTTACCGTTCATCCACCTACGACGAACTGATCCAGGCCGACGGGCAGCCACGTCCCGCGGCGCGTCAACTCGTCGACTACCTCGCCGGCCTGTCGCGCCGCGAGCTCGCCGAACGCCAGGTCGCCGCCGACGTCGCCGCGCGTGTCATGGGCGTCACCTTCACGGTCTACTCCGAAGGCCGCAACGTCGACCGCACGCTGCCGTTCGACCTCATCCCGCGCGTGATCGCGCGACCCGAGTGGGAGCGCACCGAAGCAGGCCTGCGCCAGCGCATCCGCGCGCTGAACCTGTTCATCGGCGACATCTACGGCGAGCAGAAGATCGTCAAGGACCGCGTGTTCCCGGGCGCGCTCCTCAAGGATTCGGTCAACTTCCGCAAGCAGTGCGTCGGCGTGAAGCCGCCGCTCGGCATCTGGTCGCACATCTGCGGCTCGGACCTCGTGCGTGACGGGGACGGCACGCTCTACGCGCTCGAGGACAACCTGCGCATCCCGAGCGGCGTGTCGTACATGCTCGAGAACCGCCTCGTCGCCAAGCGCGTGTTCCCCGAGCTGTTCGAGACCACGGCGATCCTGCCGGTCGACGCCTATCCCTCGCAGCTCTACGACACGCTCGCCGCGCTGACGCCGCGCCCGGGCGACATCCCGGTCATCGCGCTGCTGACGCCGGGCATCTACAACAGCGCCTACTTCGAGCACTGCTACCTCGCGCAGAGCATGGGCATCGAGCTCGTCGAGGGCGGCGACCTGTTCGTCGACGACGACGACTGCACCTACATGCGCACGGTCTACGGGCCGCAGCGCGTCGACGTGATCTACCGCCGCGTCGACGACCTGTTCATCGATCCCGAGGTGTTCCATCCCGATTCCGTGCTCGGCGTGAAGGGCCTGATCCGCTCGTGGCGCGCCGGCAAGGTCGCGCTCGCGAACGCGCCGGGCGCCGGCGTGGCCGACGACAAGGTCGTGTTCGCCTACGTGCCGAAGATGATCAAGTACTACCTCGGCGAGCAGGCGATCCTGCCGAACGTGCCGAGTTACCTGTGCGCCGAGAAGAAGGACCGCGACTACGTGCTCGCCAACATCGAGCAGCTCGTCGTCAAGCCGGCCAACGAGTCGGGCGGCTACGGCATGCTGATCGGGCCGCGCGCGACCAAGCGCCAGCACGAGCAGTTCCGCAAGCTGATCCTCGCCAACCCGCGCAACTACATGGCGCAGCCGACGCTGTCGCTGTCGACCGCGCCGATCATCACCGACAAGGGCCCGCAGCCGCGCCACCTCGACCTGCGTCCGTTCGTGCTGTCGGGCAACGACATCCACGTCACCACGGGCGGGCTCACGCGCGTGGCGATGAAGCGCAACTCGCTCGTCGTCAACTCGTCGCAGGGCGGCGGCGCCAAGGACACGTGGATCGTCGACCTGGACGAGGTGCCCTGATGCTGTCGCGCGTCGCCGAAAACCTCTACTGGTTCAGCCGCTACGTACGGCGTGCCGAGAACACCGCGCGCCTGGTCGGCGTGAGCGGCCAGCTGCAGCTCGACATGCCGCGTGCGGCACGCTTCGACTGGCGTCCGCTCATCGACACGGTCGGTGCGGGCGACGTGTTCGCGAAGCTGTACCCGGACTCGGACGAGCAGGCCAGCGAAGCCGACGTCATGCGCTTCCTCATGATCGACGAGCGCAACCCTCTCTCCTTGCGCGGCTCGGTGCGGCATGCGCGCGAGATCGTGCGCACGATCCGCGAGACGCTGCCGCAGGAAGTCTGGGAAGCGGTCAACGACATCCACCTCTACATCGATGCGCAGGGCGAGCGCAGCGTCGGGCGACGCTACCGCCTCGAGTTCGTCAACCGCGTCATCGACGGCTGCCTGCGCGTGTCGGGCCTGCTCACGGCCAACGTGAGCCGCGGCATCGGCTACCAGTTCCTGCGTCTCGGCACCGCGCTCGAGCAGGCCGACATGACCACGCGCATCATCGACGCGGGCGCCGCCGGCATCGTGCGTGCACGTGTCGCCGAGAACGCCGAGGCGTTCAACGCGATGCAGTGGATGAGCGTGCTGCGTTCGCTCGCGGCGTTGCAGATGTACCGGCGCCACGTGAAGCAGCGCGTCACGCCCGAGCTCGCGCTGCGCTTCCTGCTGCAGAACGACGAGTTCCCGCGCAGCGTGCTGTTCTGCCTGAGCCGCGCGCGCGGCATCCTGCCGTCGATGCCCGAGCGCAAGGCGGTCGGCAAGGCGCTGGAGGTTTCGGTCGCGCTCGTGCGCGACGCGGACGCCGCCAAGCTCGGCGACGATCCCTGCGACTTCATGGACCGCATCCAGGTCAGCCTCGGGGCGTTGCACGCGGTCGTGCACGAGGCCTACTTCAAGGTCTGAAGCGGCGAGGTCACTGCTGTTGCTGTTGCTGCTGTGCGTCGCCGGCATCGACGCGCACGTCGCGCGCCGGTGGCATCGGCGCGGGGATCTCCCACGCGAACTTCGGCAGGCTGCGCACCGCGGCCTCGAGCTTGCGCGACCATGTGTCGTGGATCTCGGCGTAGAGCGGCGTGTCCTCGTCGAGGCGCAGGCGCTCGGCCACGCGCAGCGCGTCGGTGCGCACGAGCACGAGGTCGATCGGCAGGCCGACCGAGACGTTGGAGCGGATCGTCGAATCGAGCGACACGAGCGCGCAGCGCGCGGCGTCCTCGAGGCGCGTGTCGGCGTCGATGATGCGATCGAGGATCGGCTTGCCGTACTTGGACTCGCCGATCTGCAGGTACGGCGTCTCGGGCGACGCCGCGATCGCATTGCCGAGCGGGTAGACGAGCATGATCGCGGGCTCGCTGCCGGCGACCTGGCCGCCGAGCACGAGCGTGGCCTCGACGCTCACGCCGTGCTGCGCGGCGTCGCGCACCTGCGCCTGGGCGGCGACGAGCAGGCTGCCGACGTAATCGGCCGCTTCGGCGACATCGTGTGCCGTGGCGAGACCGGGGACCGGCTGTGGCGAGGCCATGTCGCGGCGCAGCCGTGCGACGACGGCCTGGGTCGTGGCGAGGTTGCCCGAGGTCAGCAGCACGAACACGCGCTCGCCGGGCACCTCGAACACGTGCAGCTTGCCGTGCACGCGCACGTCGTCGAACGAGGCGCTGGTGCGCGTATCGGCCGCGAACACGAGGCCTTCGCGCACCTGGATGCCGACGCAGTAGGTCATGTCGCTGCCCGATGGTGTGCCGGTCGGGGATTCTAGCGGCCGCACGCTTGCGCGTACCGCCCGCGAGCCGCGATGCTGGGCGATCCGCCACGTCCGTGTCGCGGGCACGCGCGTCGTCGATCTGGGCGTGCATTTGCCGAGGAGCCGATCCATGCCGCGCGTGTACCTGAGCCTCGGCTCGAACCAGCAGCCCGAGCTGCACCTGCGTGCCGCCCTCGAGGCCCTGCGCGAGCGCTTCGGCGCGATCGAGGTGTCGGCGGCGTACCGCACGCCGGCGGTCGGTTTCGACGGACCTGCGTTCGTGAACCTCGCGGTCGCGTTCGACACCGGGCTGCCTGCGGCCGAGCTCGACGCGTGGTTGCACGCACTCGAGGATCGCCGCGGCCGCCGCCGCGACGTGCCGCGCTTCTCGAGCCGCACGCTCGACCTCGACATCGTGTTCTACGGCGACGAGGTGATCGAGGGTCCCGGTCATCTGCAGGTGCCGCGCGACGAGCTGAAGCATGCGTTCGTGCTGCGCCCGCTGGCCGAACTCGCGCCGGCGTTCCGCCACCCGGTGACCGGTGTGTCGCTTGCCGCGCTGTGGGACGCACATCCCGCACGCAGCGACGTGCTCGAGGTCGTCACCCTCTAGGCCGTCACACGTCGCGGCCCTGCCGCTTTACGTGCACACGGTGCAGTGCTGCAATAGCGTCCGCTGGCAACCTGCCAGCGTCCAGGGGACAACCGGTCATGTTCGAGAAGTTCGCCCACAGCTGGGCGCTCGTGAAGGCGAGTGCATCGGTGCTGCGCTCCGACAAGGAGCTGCTCGTGTTCCCGCTGCTGTCGGCGGTGTGCAGCCTGATCGTCGCGGCGAGCTTCTTCGTGCCTGCGCTGCTCGGCGGCGTGTTCACGTCGTTCGAGCGCAGCGGCGGCCCCGCGCCGCTCATGTACCTGTTGCTGTTCGGCTTCTACGTCGTGCAGTACTTCGTCGTGATCTTCTTCAACTCGGCGCTGGTCGGCGCCGCGCTGATCCGTCTCGACGGCGGTGATCCGACGCTCGCCGACGGTCTGCGCATCGCGGGCTCGAAGGTCGGGCCGATCCTCGGTTATGCGGTGATCGCCGCGACGGTCGGCGTGATCCTGCGTGCGCTGCAGGAGCGTGCGGGTTTCATCGGCCGTTTCATCGTCGGCCTGATCGGCGTGGCCTGGACCGCGGCGACGTTCCTCGTCGTACCGGTGCTCGTGAACCAGAACGTCGGCCCGATCGACGCGGTCAAGCGCAGCGCCGAGATGCTGCGCAAGACCTGGGGCCAGAACCTCATCGGCAACGGCGGCATGGGCCTCGTGTTCGGCTTCCTGATCTTCGCGCTCATGTGCGTCTGCGGCGGTCTCGTCGTGCTCGCCGCGAAGACCGGCAGCGTGCCGCTGCTCGTCGCGACGGTCGCCGTCTCGGTGGTCGTGCTGCTCCTGCTGATCCTCGTGCAGGCTGCGATGCAGGGCGTGTACTCGGCGGCGCTGTACCGCTACGCCTCGGGCCGTGAGGCCGGCGGTGCGTTCAGTCACGAGCTCGTCGCCGACGCGTTCCGCGTCAAGGCCTGATCATCCGGCAAGGAGAGGCCGGTCCGCGTGAGCGGGCCGGCCTTTTTCGTTTCAGCGCCGGCCGGCCGGCGTGTCGAGCGCGGCGAGGCTTTCGGCGAGTTCCCGCCACGCCGGCAGGCGCGGCAGCACGCCGAGTGTGGCGAGGTATTGCTCGTCGACCGGCTCGCGTGCCGCGAGCGCGACCGCCACGTGGACGGCGCCCGGCACCCAGAAACTGCGCTGGCCCGAACGCTGCGGCTGGCGGTGGAACGCGACGGCCTCGACGATCGGCATCGGCAGGCCCCACAGGCCGAGCAGGTAGGCACCGGCCTCGGTATGGCCGGGGCGGTCGTCCTCGACGCCGTCCTCGGGTGGATGGCGCTCGTTGCGCACGCCCGGCAGCAGGAGGCCGATGTCGGCGAGCAGCGCCGCGGTCGCGCCGAGTTCGGCGCTGGTTTCGGGCAGCATGCGCGACGGCAGGCGCGAGGCGAGCAGGGAGCGGCGCTGCAGTTCGGTGCGGTCGATCTTGAGCGAGCTCGACATCGAGAACACCTCGCTGGCGAGCACGAGGTCGCGCAGCGTGGCCATGCCGAGCCGCGTGACCGCGCTGCGCAGGTCGCTGATCGAGCGACCGTTGGAGAAGTACGCCGAGTTGCACATGCGCAGCACTTTCGCCGCGATCGCGGGATCGCCCGCGATGAGCTTGGCGATGTCGGCGGAACTGCTGCGCTCCTCGTCCTCGAGCGCGTGCATGAGCGTGAAGTAGAGCTGCGGAGGCGACGGCAGGTTGTCGATGCGGCCGACCAGCGCGCGCAGGCGCGGGTCGTCGAGGATCTCGCGCAGCTCGTCGATGCTGTGGATCGCCTCGATGAGGTGTTCGGAGGCGAGCGGCAGCGACAGGAAGCGATGGGCCACGCCTACGAGGCGCGCGGCCGGCGCCTTCACCGAGCTGTTGGCGTCGATGAGGGCGATGCGGATCGCCTCGGGACGCAGCGTGCGGGTCTGGTCGAGCAGGTCGGCCGGGGAATGATTGGGCGAGGCGGGTCCCGCGATGACGACGTCGAACGGCGTGCGCGACAGCGCCGCCATTGCGGCACGGCCGCTGGCGGCCTTCTCCAGATGCGTGCCTTCGCCGAGATCGGCGAGGTAATCGCCGAGGTCGGGCGGAAGGATCGCTTCGTCGCCGACGAACAGGATGTGCAACACGGGTCCCCTGCATCGCGGACCTGCAGCGGTCCGCCCGGGGACTGTACCGAATGATCGCGCCGCGCGCATCGGCACGCGTGCGTACGGACGGTCGAGCTGTGCCCGCCTTCACAAACACCGGTGATACCCGTGGTGCCGGGGCGGCGAAGTGCCTCAGATCGCCAGCGAGCGGCCGCCGTCGATGCGCAGGATCTGGCCGGTCACGAACGGCGCGTCGTGCAGCAACCAGGCCACGGCTCCGGCGATGTCCTCCGGCGAGCCCGTGCGCGCGAGCGGCGTGCGCGCGACGAGTTCGTCGCGCCGGGCGTAGTCGTCGCCGTTCTCGGGCCACAGGACCGCGCCCGGCGCGACGCCGTTCACGCGCACGTCCGGGGCGAGCTCGCGCGCGAGCGCCAGCGTCATCGCACCGAGTGCGGCCTTGGCCATGCAGTAGACGCTGAAGCCGGGAAGCGGGCGCTCGGCGTAGATGTCCACGATGTTGACGATCGCGCCGCGCCCGGTGCGCAACGCATCCGCAGCGGCCTGGGCCAGGAAAAGCGGTGCGCGGGCATTCGAGGCGAACAAGCCGTCCCAGTCGGCCAGCGTGATCGAGCCGACCGGCGTGCGATGGAACGTCGAGGCGTTGTTGACCAGCGCGTCGAGGCGCCCGAAGCGTGCGAGCACGCCATCGACGAGGGCTTGCGGTGCCCCTGCATCGTCGAGGTCGGCCACGAGCGTGTGGGTGCTGCCGGGCCTCGCGGCATCGAGTTCGCGCGCGACGGCGCCGAGTTCGTCGAGCGAGCGACGCGCGTGCAGCGCGACGTCGTAGCCGTCCGCATGCAACCTTCGCGCGATGCACGCACCGACACGCCGCGCCGCGCCCGTGACCAGTGCGACCCGGCGGCCCTGGACCTGCTCGGTCATTAGGTGATCTCCAAGCGCCCCGTTATCCTGACCAGAGTGCCGCAAGTCGGCGTGGCGGACCAGCCGTGAGCAACGATCTTCCCGCGCCGGGCGCGGATGAACTCGACCATTCCGCGCGCCTCGCCGCCGCCTTGCGCGAGGAGATCCTCGCACGCGGACCGATGCCTTTCCCGCGTTTCATGGAGCGCTGCCTCTACGCGCCGGGGCTCGGCTACTACAGTGCCGGGCGCACCAAGTTCGGTGTCGCCGGCGACTTCGTGACCGCGCCCGAGCTCGGCGATCTGTTCGCGCGCACGCTCGCCGGTGCGTTCGCGCCGGTCCTGCGCGAGCTCGGGCCCGAGGCCTCGTTCCTCGAGCTCGGCGGCGGCAGCGGTGCGTTCGCACGCGATGCACTGCGTGCGTTCGCGGCGGCAGGTGTCGTGCCGGCCCGCTACGCGGTCCTCGAGCCGAGCGCGGACCTGCGCGAGCGCCAGCGCACGTTGCTGCGTGGCGCGCTGGAGGCCGACCTGTTCGCACGCGTGGAATGGCTGGACGGCCCGCCCGAGCAGGGCTGGTGTGGGGTGCTGTTCGCCAACGAGGTCATCGACGCACTGCCCGCGACGCGTTTCACGCTGCGCGACGGCGAGGTGTTCGAGGAACACGTCGTGCTCGATGGCGAAGGGCGCTTCGTGCGCCAGGACCGCCCGGCCGACGCGCTCGTGGGTGCCGCCGTGCGCCACACCGAGCGCGATCTCGGCATCGGCTTCGCCGACGGCTACCGTTCCGAGATCCTGCCGCAGCTGCCGTTCTGGATGCAGGCCGTGGCCGGCACGCTCGAGGCCGGCCTCGCCGTGTTCGTCGACTACGGCGAGCCGCGCGGCGAGTTCTACTGGCCGGAGCGACGCGACGGCACGCTCATGTGCCATTACCGCCATCGCGCGCACGCGGACCCCTTCATCCTGGTGGGACTGCAGGACATCACGGCCTCGGTCGACTTCACGGCGCTCGCCGAAGCCGGCAACCACGCCGGATTCGCGGTGGCCGGCTACACGACGCAGGCGCAGTTCCTGCTCGCGATGGGCTTGCCTGCGTTGTTCGAGGCCGGCGTCGCCGAGGCCGACGAGGTGACGCGGTATCGGCTCGCGCAGGAGGTCAAGCGGCTCACGCTGCCGTCCGAGATGGGCGAGCGCTTCAAGCTTCTGCTGCTCGCACGCGGCATTGCGCCGTCGGCGCTGCCGGCCGGACTCGCCGACATCGACCAGGGGTTCCGGCTCTGAACGCAGGGACGCGCGCATGCTGAGCTGGCTCGTCTCGCCGTTGCGCCTCGGCGTGCTCGCCGCGCTCGTGGCCGTGCTGCTGTGGCGCTGGCTGCCACGCAGCCTGCGCGTGGTCGCGGGGCTGGCGGTCTTCGCCTGCCTGGTGCTGACGACGCCGTGGGCGGCAAACCATCTCGTGCGCTGGCAGGAAGCCCGGGCGTCGTCACCCGAGGACTGCATCGCGCCGTTGCCGCAGACCATCGTGCTGCTCGGCGGCGGTGTCACGACGCGGCCGCACGACGCAGGCGACGTCAAGGCGCTGTCGCCGGCGAGCCTGCGACGCAGCCTCGCAGCCGCGGAGCGCTACGGTCTCGAGCCGTCCCCGATCGTCGTGAGCGGCGGACCGAGCCCTTACGCGGGCAGCGACGTCACCGAGAGCGCGCTCATGGCGACGCTGCTCGAACGACTGGGCGTGCCACGCGAGGCGATCCGCGAAGAGGCGCGCTCGCGGACCACCTGGCAGAACGCGCGATTCACCGCCGAACTCGATCCTGCAGTGCCGCGGCGGATCTGGCTGGTGACCTCGGAACTGCACATGGCGCGTGCCGAGTTCTCGTTCCGCGAGGCGGGTTTCGACGTCTGCGCATGGCCGGCGGAACGCCTGCAGGCGACCGGCGGGCGCTTCCGCTACCTTTTGCCGGCGACCAGCGCACTCGCCAAGACGGATGCCGCGCTGCACGAGATCCTCGGCGAATTCGCCTACCGCCGCGGCTGGCTGCGCGACGGCGCGAGGGCGCCCGAGTCGCAGACCGGCGAGGACTGACCTCAGGCCGCCTTGAATTCGCGGCGCAGCCAGTCGTCGAGCAGGCGCTTCTCGTAGCGCAGCGTGTCGCTCGTGCTGGCGATTCCGCGTGACAGGAACGCCGCGTCGCGCAGCGTGCGCTCGCCCTCCTCGATGATGCTGCCATCCGCACCACGCAGCGTGAAGCGCAGCGTGATGCGCGGAGGGTAGATGTCCTTGACGATGCGCACGTCGTCCATCGCCGGGCCGCGCCAGGGCTCGAACGCACCGGCGAGCTTGACGTCGGTGAACGTGACGTCGAGGCGCTGCCCGGGCGGAAGCATCGCGTCCGCACGCATCACCACGTGCTTCTGCAGGCGGCCGAGCCAGTCGGTCGCGCGCAGCATGCCGCGGCCGTGGCTGTCGCGGACCTCGGTGAACGCGGCGGGATCGGTCCAGTCGACATGGACGCGGGCGCCGTCGGCCGGTTGCGGTGCGGCGGCGCGGGCCGCGGGCGCACCCGCGGCAAGGCCCGCCGCGAGGACGCTGGCGAGCGTGAAAGGGACGATACGGTTCATGACGACCTCGTGCAGCTGCGCGCATGTCGCGCCATGGTGCCACGACGGTGCAGGCTGCCGGAAAGTCGCATCGGTCGATCAGGCCGGAAGGCCGAGGTTCACGCGCAGCCCACCCTCCGGACTGCGCCCGAAGGCGAGCGAGCCGCCGTAGGTCTCGGCGATGTCGCGCGTGATCGCGAGGCCGAGCCCGGAGCCCTCGACGCGTTCGTCGAACCGCGTGCCGCGTCGTGCGATGCGTGCGAGCTGGTCGTCGTCGAGGCCGGGACCGTCGTCGTCGATGTCGATGTCGAGGCGGTCGCCGTCGATGCGCGCGTGCACGGTCACGCTCGAGCGTGCCCACTTCCCGGCGTTGTCGAGCAGGTTGCCGAGCATCTCCTCGAAGTCGGTCGGTTCGCCGCGCCAGTAGAGGCCTTGCGGCGTGGCGTCGTGCCAGGCGAGGCCGCGCGCGTCGTGCAGCTTCTCCATCAGGGCGACCAGCGCGGCGAGGCGTTCACCGACGTCGAGGCGCCTGCGCTCGCCGGCGCCGCTGCCGGCACGTGCCAGGTGCCTGTCGATGAGTCGCACCATGTCGCGCGTCTGGTCGCGCACGAGCGGGGCGGCAACGTCGCGGCAGCCGCCGGCGTCGGCTTCGAGCACGGCGAGCGGCTTCTTGAGCGCGTGCGCGAGGTCGGCGGCGTGTCCGCGCGCGCGCGCGATCACGCGCGCGCTGCGTGCGAGCACGTCGTCGAGTTCGCGCGCGAGCGGGTCGAGATCGTGGCCGTAGCCTTCGCCGACACGCTCGCGGCTGCCGTCACGGATCGCCGCGACCGCGTCGCGCAGGCGCGCCAGCGGCCGCAGGCCGAGGCGAACCTGCACGAACGTGGTCAGCGCGAGCGCGCCGACGAGGACGAGCAGCGTCGCGGCGAGCACGTGATCGATGCGCTGTCGTTCGCGGTCGACGTCGTCGGCCGGGCCGAACACGCGCAGCACGAGGGGGGCGGTGGAGGGCAAGGGGCGCTCGAGGCCCAGCAGTGCTTCGCCGCGTGGACCCGTGCTGCGCAACAGCACGGCCCCGCCGCGTGGAGCGACGGGCGGCGCGAGGCTGGCATCCCAGAGCGATCGCGAGCGCAGCGGTACCGC
Organism: Dokdonella aquatica; assembly: GCF_051987395.1. NCBI lineage: Bacteria > Pseudomonadati > Pseudomonadota > Gammaproteobacteria > Lysobacterales > Rhodanobacteraceae > Dokdonella > Dokdonella aquatica. Next base: position 2,216,432 of record NZ_CP197094.1, read on the forward strand.
GCCCCCGTCCACCTGCCAGTACCAGCCCGAGAAGATGCGCGTGAACTCGTCGGCAGCGCGCGGATCGTCGGACTGGGCATGCCCGTTCGCGTCCACGACGAGACGCGCGGCGATGCGGTCCGCCTGCGCGAGCACGCGCTGTTCGAAGCTGCGCGTGACGACGTCGTGCAGGTTGCCGCGCAACCACCAGCCGCCGATGCCGGCGACGACGAGTGCCGCGGCGATGCCGAGCACGAGCAGGCGCGCGGCGAGGCCGGAACGCGCCACGTCAGACCTCGGACGCGAGCCGGAAACCGAGCCCGCGTTCGGTGTGGATCAGGGGGCGGCCGATCTTCCGGCGGATGCGCCCGATCAGCACGTCGACGGTGTTGGAGTCGGGCTCGAGGTCGCGCGCATAGACGTGTTCGCCGATCTCGCTGCGGCTGACGACCTGTCCGGGACGGTGCATGAGGTAGGCGAGGATGCGCTGCTCCTGCGCGGTGAGCTGCAGGGGTTGCTCGTCGAGCGTGAAGCGCGAGCTGTGGGTGTCGAACTCGAGCGGCCCGACGCGCAGCACGGCATCGGCATGGCCGCGCGCGCGGCGCAGCAGCGCCCGTACGCGCAGCACGACCTCCTCGAGGTGGAACGGTTTGGCGAGGTAGTCGTCGGCCCCCGCGCCGAAGCCCGAGAGCTTGTCGCTCCAGCGGTTGCGCGCGGTCAGGATCAGCACCGGGAAGTCGCGCTTCTGCTCGCGCCAGTGGTGCAGCACGGAGATGCCGTCGCGTCCCGGCAGGCCGAGGTCGAGCACCGCGGCGTCGTAGTCCTCGGTGGCGCCGAGGAACGCGGCCTGATCGCCGTCTGCGGCATGTTCGGCGAGCAGGCCCGCGTCTCCGAGCACGCGGCACAGGCGTTCGGCGAGCTCGCGGTCGTCCTCGACGACGAGGACGCGCATCAGTCGGCCTCGCCGTGGCCGAGCACCTCGCCGGTCATGGCGTCGACACGCACCTCGAGCGTGCGGCCGTCGGCGCCACGCACGTCGATCTCGTAGAAACGTCGGCCCGTGCGCTCGCGCTCGAGTTCGACCTCGACGACGAGACCGGGATAGCGCCCGGCGATCAGGTCGAGGATCTCGGGCAGCGGCTTGAGCGCATCGGTCGAGATCGCACGGTGCGCGTCGTCGTCGACGATGTCGCCGTTGGCCGCGTCGACGGCGAGTTCGATGCGGCGACCGTCGGCGAGCTGCAGCTCGATCTCGTAGACGTCGCGACCGTCGCGACCGCGCTCGAGCTCGACGTCGACCACCACGCCCGGATGGCGCTGCAGCACGCTGCGCAGCACGGTCGCGAGCGGCAGCATCGCGGCCGGATCGACGCCTTCGGCGGTCGAATCGAGGATCGCACCGGTGGCGGCATCCACGTGCACATCCTGCTTGCGGCCGTCCGCGCCGATCAGCTCGATGTCGTAGATGCGGCGGCCGTCACGGGCGCGCTCGAGTTCGACATCGAGCACGCGGCCCGGATAGCGCGCCTGGACGGTGGCGAGGATCTCGGCGAGCGGCTTGATGCGCCCGGCCGCGACGGCGTCGCGCACGGCGTCGTGGTCGTCGCCGCGGACGTCGGTCGCGCAGAGCAGGGCGAGGGCGAGAAGGAAGCGCGTCATGACGGGATGCTCGGGTCGCCGGATTAAACGCGTCGTGAACGCGACCGTCAAAACCCGTTTACGGCACGGTCGCCAGAGTGCCTCCACCCCAACCCGTGGAGACACCGACGATGCGCCTCACCCGCCTTTCCCTTGCCGCCGCACTCGCCCTGTGCGTGGCGGTCCCCGCCATCGCCGAGGAGAACGCGACGGCCGTCGAGCCGGTCGCCAGTGCCGGCGAGGCGCTCGCGCGCATCGCCGAGGGTGGCCTGCACGCGCCGTACGACCTCGAGTTCCGCCACGGCCTGTGGAGCGCCGATGCGACGACCGCCGACGGCGTGCGTGTCGACGTCGTCGTCGATGGCGTCACGCGTGCCCTGTGGACCAACGCCCCCGGCTCGACAACGCCGTTCCTGACCGCCGTGCAGGTGCGCGAGCGCCTCGTCGCGGCCGGCTACACGCAGATCGAGGACATCGAGTTCGACGACGGCTTCTGGGAAGCCGAGGCACGGCGCGGCGACGGCGTGCGCGTCGACCTCGTGCTGCATCCGGTCACCGGCGTGATCCTCGCCGAGACGATCGACGGCCCGGGCGGGACGACGCCGGGCGGCACGATCCTCACCGCCGACCAGATCCGCGCGGCGCTGACCGCGGCCGGCTACACGCAGATCCGCGATCTCGAGTTCGACGACGGCTTCTGGGAGGCCGATGCACGCAACCGCGCCGGCCAGCGCGTCGAGCTGACGATCGATCCCTACACCGGTGCCGTGGTGCGCGAAGAGCGCGACTGACGCGGCGCGGCTCTCCCTGCCGCCCGCCTCTTGGCCCTCCCGCCTGCGCGGGAGGGCTTTTTTTTCCGGTCGGGATCCGCGCGACGCAGACCGTGCCGCGAAGGTTCGCGAGCGCCGCAGGCCGGCGATGCGATGTCCGTTCCTCCCGCGTTCGCGCGTAACCCGGACACCTGCAGTCGACCTGCCGCTTCCGGAGCCGAGCCATGCCTCTTGCCGACGTCGCCGTTCGTGCGATCGCCCTGTGTTCGCTGCTGGCTTTCACGGCACCTCCCCCGGCGGCGATCGCAGCCGTCGACGCGACGGCCAGTCTCACGGACGTCCCGTTCGCGCCGGACCCGGGCTTCCCGCTCACGAGCCGCCGCGACATCATCGTCGGCGGCACCGGCTCCGGTGCGACCGCCGTGGCGGAACTCGCCGCGGGCGGCGACATCGTGCTGGGCGGTGTCGTCTCGGGCGCCGTCGTGCTGCAGCGCGTGACCGGCGCGGGGCTGCGCGGCACATGGCCGGTCACCGGCGAGCCGAATCCGGGCCTGCTGCGACATGCCTCCGCCGAAGGCCTCGCGTTCCGCAGCGTCACCGACATCGCCGTGCTCGGCGGCCGCATCTACGTGCTCGCGAACCGCCAGCGCTCGACCTCGGTGACGACGAACGACGTCTACGTGCTGGTGTTCCGGCTCGACGGCACGTTCCTGTCGAGCCACCTCGCGATGGGCGATTTCCGTGACGAGTACGGCGCCGGGCTGGCCGCGTACCAGACGTTCCCCCTCGGTGGCGGTACCGTGACCTGGGTCAGCGTGGTCGGCCATCGCGTGCTCGACTCGGTCGAAAGCAATCCGTTCCTGACACGTGCGCGCCTCGAAGGCGACACGCTCGTACGCGACACGAGCATCGGCGACACCAACGGCTACGTGCAGATCCCGGTGCCGGGCGGCCTGTGCGCGCCGTACAACGAAGCCTGCTCGATGGAGGTGTCGAGGATCACGACCAAGCCGACGCCCACGATCGGCGCCGCACCGCTGCTGTATGTGGCCGGCGCGATCCGCGTCAACGGCGAGAACTGGGACTACGGACTGCTGTGCATCGGCGCCGGCGGCACGCCGTGCACGGGATTCGGCAACGGCGGCTTCGTGCGACGGTCGTTCGACAACGGCGGTTCGCTGGTCGATCGCGCCACCGGCGTCGCGGTGAGGCGGTCGGGGACGTTCGGTGCGTACACGTACACGGTCTACCTGACCGGCAACGTCGCGCGGCGCTGCCAGGCCGGTATCGGCGCGGTGGCCTTCGACGGCGACGACGGCAGCGTGGCGCTCGGCTTCGGTCTTCTGGGCAGGGTGCTCGTCGGCGGGCACGACGGCGGCGCCGGCACGACGCCGGTCTGCTTCCTCAACGACGGGCCCGACGTGACGGAAGGTGCCGCGCTGTCGGGCGGTCGACTGTTCATCGGCGGTGCGCGCGTCTACCGGGATTTCGGCGGAACCTCGCACAGCGACCTGCAGACGCTCGTGCTCGACGCCGCGTCGGGCACGGTCGTCGATCCACTTCGCTCGCATGCGGTGGTCTATCCCGACGGCGACGCCACGCCCGAGCTCGATGCCGCGGTGCGATCCGTCGGTACCGATGCGGCCGGGCGCGTCCTGGTCGGCGGTCAGTCGGTCACGCCGACCTCGCCGTATCCGTCCGCGTTCGTGTCCGGCCGCTTCGTGCAGGACCGCATCTTCGGCAACGGCTTCGAATGAGCGCCTCGAGCCGTCGCCTCAGGGCGACACGTCAGATCGCCTCGGCGAAGGCGTCGCGCGTGAGGTTCTCGGGCGCCTCGGTCGTGCAGGCCACGTCGTCCTCGATGCGGATGCCGCCGTAGGGCCGGAAAGCCGCGACGCGATCCCAGTCGATGTCGGCGGCCTCGGGGCGCTTGCGCAGCTCCGCAAGCAGCATGTCGATGAAGTAGAGGCCCGGCTCGATCGTCACGACCATGCCGGGCGCGAGCACGCGCGTCAGGCGCAGGTACGGATGGCCTTCGGGCCTCGCGATCGTGCCGCCGTCCTCGCCCGCGGCGAAGCCGGCCACTTCGTGCACCTGCAGGCCGATGCCGTGGCCGAGCCCGTGCGGGAAGAACACCGCCGACACGCCGGTCTCGACGGCCGCCTCGGCCGACATGCGGATGACACCATGCTCGCGCAGGATGCCGGCGAGCACGTGGTGCGCGTGGACATGCAGGTCGCGGTAGTCGCGTCCCGCGCGCACGCCGTCGCAGAAGCCGAGCTGGGCGCGATCCACCGCGTCGATCAGGGCCTGGAACTCGCCGTCGCGTTGCGCGGCGTAGGTGCGCGTGATGTCGGAGGCGTAGCCGTGGAACGAACCGCCCGCGTCGATCAGGAACGAACGCGGGTGCGCGGGCGGCGCGTGGTCGAACTCCGTGTAGTGCAGGATCGCCGCGTGCTCGTTGAGCGCGATGATGTTGCTGTAGGGAAGGTCGGCCTCGGTCTGGCGTGCCGCCGCGACATAGGCCATGTGGATGCCGAACTCCGACTCGCCGGCGCGGAACGCAGCCTCGGCGGCGCGGTGCGCACGCACGCCGATGCGGCTGGCCACGCGCATCATCGCGAGTTCGTAGGCGGTCTTGAACGCGCGGTGGTAGTGCAGGTGGTCGAGCACCGCACGCGGGTTGTTCGGGACGGCGTCGGCGACCGCCCACTCGGCCTCGCCGAGGATCGCGCAGCGCGCGGGATCCGCCGGCAGGTGCGCGCGCGCCTCGGCCGGCTCGCGGATCACGACGATCTCGAAGTGCTCGACCCAGTAGCCGGCCGGCGCTTCAGGCACGGCATGCCAGTAGTCGTGCGGCTGCAGGAAAACCAGCCTGGGTCTGCGCCCGGGCGTGTAGACGATCCACGAGCCCGGCGCCTTCGTCGACGGCACCCAGTGCTTGAAATGCGGGTTCACGTAGAAGGTGTAGGGCCGGTCGTCGAGGAACTGGTAGCGCGGATGGCCGGCCGGAATGACGAGATGGTCGAAGCCGCCGCGTGCGAGGGCCGCATCGGCACGCTGTCGGAGCGTCGCCAGATGCTCGTCGTAGAGCGGGTGCAGGTCGGGGTGGCGGCTGTCCATCGAACGGTGTCCTCGCGGTGAGCGCCCATTGTGCCGCGTCGCCGCGCGAGCAGGCAGGGTCGGATGGCAGGGGCTGCGACGGATCGTCGCGTAAACGCGTCATGAACGCGCGAGTCAACCGGCGTTTAGCTTCGCTCGTTCACGCTTCGACGTGGGGACGACATGCGCCGTGGACACTGTTTGGATGAACGACGAGGTTTTCCCCATGCTCCGCCTCCACGCGGATGCGCCGCTCCCACGCCTCAGTGCGTGCGTGATCACGCGCAACGAAGCCGCCAACATCGCCGACTGCCTTCGATCGCTGTCGTTCTGCGACGACATCGTCGTGGTCGATTCGCACTCCACCGACGACACGCGCGCGATCGCCGAATCGCTCGGCGCGCGCGTGATCACGCGCACGTTCACGGGCTACCGCAGCCAGAAGCAGACTGCGGTCGACGCCGCGCGCCACGACTGGGTGCTGTGCCTGGATGCCGACGAACGCATCGGCGAGACGTTGCGCGCGTCGATCGATGCGGCGAGGGCCAAGGCCTTCGGCGACGCGGCGGGATTCCGCATGGCGCGCTGCACGGAGTACTACGGACGGCCGATCCGGCGCGGCAACGGTTATCCGGACCGCAAGCTGCGCCTGTTCGACCGGCGTCGCGCGCGCTGGGGCGGGCGCGAGATCCACGAGAAGGTCGTTGCGGACGGTCCGGTTGAATCGCTGCGCGGCGACATCGAGCACCATGCCTACCGGCACGTCGCCGACCAGTGGGCGCGTCGCGACCGCTATGCGACGTTGATGGCGCGCGCGCTGCATCACGAGGGGCGTCGGGCCTACTGGTGGAACCTCTGCCTGAGTCCGCTGCTGCGCTTCCTGCGCGGCTACGTGCTGCGTTTCGGTTTCCTCGATGGCTGGCGGGGCTGGGCGCTGGCCTGCGTCGGTGCCGACAACGTCTACCGCAAGTACATGCGGCTCTGGCTGCTCGATCGCGGCCTGCCGATCGACGACGAGCCCGTGTCGGCCGGCATGATGGCGCACGATTCCGACGTTGCTTCGGCGGATCCCGCGTCCGCGCGCGGCCTCTGATGCTGCCGCGACCCGCAGGAGCGCGACCTATCGCGTGATAGGTCGCACCGATTGCCTGACGTGCGTGGGCTGCGCACGATGCGCCTCCTTCCGGCGCGTCCGCCGTCGCTCCCGACGCGCCACCGGCCATCCGCAGGTTCCGTGTGAGCACACCCGTCATCAAGCCCTACGCCGGCCCGGCCGGCGGATGGGGCGCGCTGCGCAGCGTCGCGCGCCATCTCCTCGAGCAAGGTGTTCCCGCGCTGGGTGCGAAGACCCTGCTGTCGGCCAACCAGCCCGACGGCTTCGACTGCCCGGGCTGCGCGTGGCCCGATCGCGAGCACGCCTCGACCTTCGAGTTCTGCGAGAACGGTGCCAAGGCCGTCGCCGCCGAGGCGACGAAGCGGCGCGCGACGCGCGAGCTTTTCGCGCGCGAGAGCGTGGAACGGCTCGCCGGCTACAGCGACCACTGGCTCGAAGGCCAGGGGCGCCTGACCGAGCCGATGCGCTACGACGCCGCGAGCGGCCACTACGTGCCGGTGTCGTGGGACGACGCGTTCGCGCGCATCGCGGGTCATCTGCAGGCGCTCGATTCGCCTGACGAGGCGATGTTCTACACCTCGGGCCGTGCGAGCAACGAGGCGGCGTTCCTGTACCAGCTGTTCGTGCGCGAGTACGGCACCAACAATTTCCCGGACTGCTCGAACATGTGCCACGAGCCTTCGGGCGTGGCGATGAATGCGCAGCTCGGCGTCGGCAAGGGCACGGTCACGCTCGAGGACTTCGAGCACGCCGACGCGATCTTCATCTTCGGCCAGAACCCCGGCACCAACCATCCGCGCATGCTCGGCGAACTGCGCGATGCCTCGAAGCGCGGTGCGGCGATCGTCGCGTTCAATCCGATGCGCGAACGCGGGCTCGAGCGTTTCGCCGATCCGCAGGACAAGCTCGAGATGCTGCGCAACGGCGACACGCGCATCGCCTCCGACTACTTCCAGCCGCGCATCGGCGGCGATCTCGCCGCGCTCAAGGGCATCGTCAAGCACGTGCTCGAAGCCGATGCGCGCGCGCTCGCCGACGGTGCGCCGCGCGTCGTCGATCTCGACTTCATCACCGCGCACACGACCGGCTTCGAAGCGTTCGCGGCCGACATCGCCGCCGAGGACTGGACGCTGATCGAGGAGGAGTCGGGCCTTGCGCGCGACCAGCTCGCACGCGCGGCCGAGGTCTACCGGCGTGCCGGCAGCGTCATCTGCTGCTGGGGCATGGGCATCACCCAGCACAAGCATGCGGTCGCGACGATCCAGATGATCGGCAACCTGCTGCTCCTGCGCGGCAATATCGGGCGTCGCGGCGCCGGCGCCTGCCCGGTGCGCGGACACAGCAACGTGCAGGGCGACCGCACGATGGGCATCTCCGAGAAGCCCGCAGCGGCGTTCCTCGACCGCCTCGGCGAGGTGTTCGGCTTCACGCCCCCACGCAAGCCCGGCTGCGACGTCGTCGGGGCGATCGAGGCGATGCGCGACGGCCGCGCCAAGGTGCTCGTCGCGCTCGGCGGCAATTTCGCCGCCGCCACGCCCGACACGCATGCGACCGCCGAGGCCCTGCGCGGCTGCGCGCTGACCGTGCACATCACGACCAAGCTCAACCGCAGCCATCTCGTGCACGGCCGCGACGCGCTGATCCTGCCGTGCCTGGGTCGTACCGAGATCGACCTGCAGGCGGCAGGCGCGCAGGCCGTGACCGTCGAGGATTCGATGAGCATGGTGCACCTGTCGTCGGGCATGAACGCGCCCGCGTCGGCGGACCTGCTCTCGGAGCCCGCGATCGTCGCGCGCATGGCCGCGGCGACGCTCGGTGCGCGCAGCCGCACGCGCTGGGCGTGGCTGGTCGAGGACTACGACCGCATCCGCGACGCAATCGCACGCGTGTTCGACGACTTCCACGATTTCAATGAACGCGTCCGCGTGCCGGGCGGATTCCGCCTGCCGAATGCCGCGCGCGAACGGCGCTGGACCACGCGCGAGGGACGCGCGGTGTTCATGCCGCACGCGATCGCGCGCGACACGCCCGTGCACCGCGCGAGGGCGACGAGCGCCGAGCGCGTGTTCACGCTCGCGACGACGCGCTCGCACGATCAGTACAACACGACGATCTACGGTCTCGACGACCGCTACCGCGGCGTGCGCGGCGAGCGTCGCGTGCTGTTCATCGGCCGCGAGGACATCGCGATGCTCGGCCTGCGCGCAGGCGACCGCGTCGACGTGCGCAGCCTCGCCGAGGACGGCGTCGAGCGCGTCGTGCGCGGCTTCCTGCTCGTCGCCAACGACCTGCCGCGCGGCTGCCTCGCCGCGTACTACCCCGAGACCAATCCGCTCGTGCCGTTGTCGAGCCTCGCCGACGAGGCGCGCACGCCGACCTCGAAATCGATCCCGGTCGTGCTCGTGCCGCACGACGCGACCGCCGCGCCCGTACGCATCTCCCGTGACATCGCCGCCACCGTCACTGGCTGAGCTCGTCCTCGCCGAACTCGCGGCGGTCGACACGCCCGTGTCGGCTTCGCGCCTGTGCAAGCGCCTCGGCGTGCGCATGAGCGTGCTGCTGCGCACGCTGACCCTGCTCGGCGCCGATGCCGCGGCTGCGGGGCAGGGCTGGATCGACGTCGAGGACGACGAGGGCCGCCTCCTGCTCTCCCTTTCGCCGCGCGCGCGCGCGGCCTTCGCGGCGGCCGTCTAGCCGTTCGGAGGGCTCTCGGCCCGCTCCGCTCGCCCCTTCGTGCGGCATGGGCTGCTCCCGATCCTTGCCCACCTCGCAGGCCGCCCCGGCCTCGTCCCGCGAACCCTGTCGGCATCGCCCGCAATCGTCCCGCGTACGCTTGTACGTGCCCGTCTGAATGAACGCCAAGGTGCCGGAAATCCAGCGTTTTTTGCCCGAATGTCCTTGACACCCCCTGACCTCCGGCATAAGGTGGTGGGAAGTGGTTTTTCGTGGTGATTGGTGGGTCATGTTCCAGGGCGAGACCTCGGTTTCAGTCGATGACAAGGGGCGGATCTCGATCCCCTCCGCGCATCGTGACGCCGTGGAAAAGCTCAGCGGCAACCGCCTCGTCGTCACCTACAACCCGTTCGAACTCGGCTGCCTGTGGATCTTCCCCGAAAAGGAGTGGGAGCGGGTTCGCGACGAGGTCAACGGGCTCAACAAGGCCAAGGCCGTGCATCGCAACCTGCAGCGCCGTCTCGTCGGCGCCGCGGCACACGTCGAGCCGGACGGCAACGGACGCATCTCGTTGCCGGCCAGCCAGCGCACCGGCACGGGCATCGAGAAGAAGGCGGTGCTCCTCGGCATGGGCAACAAGCTCGAGCTGTGGAGCGAGCAGGCACACCTCGCCAACATCCGCGAGGCGATCGGTGAGGAGCAGATCACGGAGGACATGCTCGATCTCAATTTCTAGCCGGAGCGGGTGATGCGGGAAAAGGAGTTCAGGCACGTACCGGTCATGCTCGCCGAGGTTCTCGAGGCGTTGCAGATCGGTGCGGACGGGACCTACCTCGACGGCACGTTCGGGCGCGGTGGTCACGCGCGCGAGGTGCTCGCGAGGCTCGGACCCCCGGGACGGCTGCTGCTTATGGATCGTGATCCGACGGCGATCGCCACGGCCCGCGAGACGTTCGGCAAGGACGAAAGGGTGCGCATCCGGCACGACAGCTTCGCGGAACTCGCGGACTGGCCGGAAACCGCGCAAGGCCTGGATGGCGTGTTCTTTGACCTGGGAGTGTCGTCGCCGCAACTCGACGATGCCACGCGCGGCTTCAGTTTCCAGGCGGAGGGTCCCCTCGACATGCGCATGGATCCGACGTCGGGCGTGAGTGCCGCCGACTGGCTCGCCGACGCGCCGGAAGCCGCCATTGCCGACGTGCTGTGGCAGTACGGCGAGGAAAGGCTGAGCCGTCGCATCGCCCGCGCGATCGTCGCGCGCCGCGCCGAGGAGCCGCTGCGCACCACCGCGCAGCTGGCCGATCTGGTCGCCCGCACGATCGGCTACCGCGAGCGCAACAAGCATCCGGCGACACGCACGTTCCAGAGCCTGCGCATCCACATCAACGACGAGATGGGTGCGCTGGAGAAAGGTTTGCAAGGTGCGCTCGAGCGGCTCCGGCCGGGCGGGCGCCTCGTGGTGATCAGTTTCCATTCGCTGGAGGACCGCGTGGTCAAGCGCTTCATGCGGGGACGGGACGGGCAGCCGGCATCGCGGCGCCACCTGCCTCCGGTCGAGGCGCCCGAGTCGGCGTTCGTCGCACTCGGCAAGGTCTTTCCGGGCGAGCGGGAGCTCGCCGACAACCCGCGTTCGCGCAGCGCCGTGCTGCGTGTCGCGGAGAAGCGGCGATGAGCGTGGTGCGGGTGGTGTCGATGCTCGTGCTCATGCTCGCGGTGATCGGCAGTGCGATCGCGGTGGTCTACACGCGCCACGACAGCCGCCGCATGTTCGTGGAGCTCAACCGTCTCACGGATGAGAGAGACAACCTCAATTTCGAGTTCGGCCGCCTGCAGCTCGAGCAGGCGACCGCAGCCGAGAACAATCGAATAGAACAGGTCGCCCGCGGGCGCCTCGGCATGGTCTCGCCGAGCGCCGCGGAGATGATCGTCAAGCGACATTGAAAACGGCAGTGAGGGGGAAACCCACAGCCATGAACGCAGGTCCGGCCGTACAGGCCGCGTCCGCGGCCCCGGTCCGACCGGGGCGTCGAAAAGCCTGCGCAGCCGCGCAGGCTTTCGCGTGCCCGCGCGCCGGAGTGACGCCATGAACACGCGCGGCAAGCCGGCCAACCTGCGCGGGCGCCTGTACGTCGTGCTGATGGTGCTCGCGCTGTCGTCGACGCTGCTCGCCGCGCGTGCGTTCGAGCTGCAGGTGGTCAGCAAGGAGTTCTACCAGGAGCAGGGCGACGCGCGTTACCTGCGCGACATCCCGATCCCGGTCTCGCGCGGCACGATCTTCGACCGCAACGGCGAGCCGCTCGCGGTGTCGACGCCGGTCGAGTCGATCTGGGGCAATCCCAAGGAGCTGCTCGCCAACCCGGATCGCCTGCCCGAGCTCGCCGAGGCGCTCGGCGTGACCACCGATGCGCTGACCGAGCGCCTCTTGCAGCGCAAGGACAAGGAGTTCCTCTACCTCAAGCGCCCTGTCGATCCGGATGCCGCGCAGCAGCTGCTCGCGCTGCAGATCCCCGGCGTGGCCAGCGAGCGTGCGTTCCGCCGCTACTACCCGAGCGGCGAGATCCTCGCCCACACGCTCGGCTTCACGAACATCGACGACCGCGGCCAGGAAGGCCTCGAGCTCGCGTTCGACGAATGGCTGGCCGGCAAGCCCGGCGTCAAGCGCGTGATCCGCGATCGCCTCGGCCACGTCATCGAGAACGTCGAGCTGCTGCGCGAGGCGCAGCCGGGCCGCGACCTCACGCTGTCGATCGACCGCCGCATCCAGTACCTCGCCTATCGCGAGCTCAAGGCCGCGATCCTCGAGCAGAAGGCCACCTCGGGCTCGATGGTGATCCTCGACGCGTCCAGTGGCGAAGTGCTCGCGATGGTCAACCAGCCGTCGTTCAATCCCAACTCGCGTGCGACCAGCGAGCCCGCTTACCGGCGCAACCGTGGCGTGACCGACGTCGTCGAGCCGGGCTCGACGATGAAGCCGTTCACGGTCGCGGCCGCGCTCGAGAGCGGCAAGTGGAAGCCCGAGACGCCGATCGACACGACGCCGGGCAAGATGATGCTGCCGGGCGGCTACACGATCGGCGACATCCGCAACTACGGCCTCATCGACGTCACCCACGTCATCACCAAGTCGAGCAACGTCGGCTCGGCCAAGATGGCGATGACGATGAGCGCCGACCACATGCGCGACGTGTTCCAGCGCTTCGGCCTCGGCGAGGTCACCGGCTGCGGCTTCCCTGGCGAATCGCCGGGCTACCTGCCGATCGCCAAGGCCTGGGGGCCGACCGAGAAGGCGACGATGTCGTACGGCTACGGCCTCAGCGTGACGCCGATGCAGCTCGCGCAGGCGTACTCGGTGTTCGCCAACCACGGCCGCCTGCGCCAGCCGACGTTCGTGAAGGGCGCGAGCAACCCCGACAGCGCGGTCATCGACCCGCAGATCGCCGACCAGGTCGTGAAGATGCTCGAGACCGTCGTGTCGCCGGGCGGCGGCGGCCTCAAGGCGGCGGTCGCCAACTACCGCGTCGCCGGCAAGACCGGCACCTCGCGCCGCGCCGTCGGCGGCGGCTACGAGAAGCGCTACGCTTCGCTGTTCGCGGGCATGGTGCCGGCGAGCAACCCGCGCCTGGTCGGCGTCGTCGTGATCCACGATCCGCACGGCGGTCACGGCGTGTACTACGGCGGCCTCATCGCCGCGCCGGTGTTCGGCAAGGTCATGGACGGCGCATTGCGCCTGCTCGACATCCCGCCCGACAACGTGCAGCGCTGGTACGCCGGCGCCGCCGCGGTGAACCAGGGCATCGGGCCGATGAGCCCGCCGCCGGACTATCCGCCGGACCAGCCGAACTACGAGGAGGCGATCCCCGAATGAGCGCCTCGATGCGCCTCGGCGACCTGCTCGACGGCCATGCCGACGCCGGCATGGCCGCGGACGTTCGCGTGCACGGCCTCGGCCTCGATTCGCGCGCGCTCGACGCGGGCGACGTGTTCGTCGCGCTGCGCGGCGGCAGCGACCACGGCATCCGCTTCGTGCCCGCCGCGGCCGCACGCGGCGCCGTCGCGGTGCTCGCAGAGGCGCCGGCGACGGATGCCGCGACGGCCTTGCCGACCGTGTGGGTCGACGGCCTGCGCGATCGCGTCGGCGCGATCGCGTCGCGTTTCCACGGCGATCCGTCGCGCACGCTGCGCGTGGTCGGCGTGACCGGCACCAACGGCAAGACCTCGACCGTGCAACTGCTCGCGCAGGCGCTCGAGACGCTCGGCCGTCGCGCCGCGACGATCGGCACGCTCGGCGCAGGCCTGCGCGGCGCGCTCGAATCCGGCGAGCGCACCACGCCCGATGCGATCAGCGTGCAGCGCCTGCTCGCGGCGTTCCGCGATGCCGGTGCGACCGATGTCGCGATGGAAGTGTCCTCGCACGCGCTCGAGCAGGGTCGCGTCAACGCGGTGCACTTCACGCTCGCGGTGTTCACCAACCTCACGCGCGACCACCTCGACTACCACGGCACGATGGAAGCCTACGGCGAGGCCAAGCGACGCCTGTTCGCATGGCCCGGACTCGACGTCGCCGTGGTCAATCGCGACGACGCGTTCGGCGACACCATCGCGCGCGGCCTCGCGCCCGGCGTGCGCCTGGTCGGCTACGGCGTCGACTCGGCCGATGCCGACGTGCGCGCGACGCGCATCGTGTCGCACGCGCGTGGTCTCGGTTTCCACCTGCACACGCCATGGGGCGAGGGCGAGGTCGAATCGCGACTGCTCGGCCGCTTCAACGTGTCCAACCTGCTCGCGGTCGCCGCGAGCCTCGGCGCCCTCGGCGCGGGCTTCGACGCGATCCGCGAGGCGCTCGCCGGCCTCGATCCCGTGGTCGGCCGCATGAGCCGCCTCGGTGGCGACGGCCACCAGCCGCTCGTGGTCGTCGACTACGCGCACACGCCCGACGCGCTCGAGCAGGCCCTTTCGAGCGTGCGTGCGCACTGTGCCGGCGTGCTCGTCTGCGTGTTCGGCTGCGGCGGCGAACGCGACGCCGGCAAGCGCCCGCAGATGGCCGCGATCGCCGAGCGCCTTGCCGACCACGTGATCGTCACCGACGACAACCCGCGTGGCGAGGACGGCGATGCGATCGTCGCCGACATCGTCGCGGGCTTCGAAGCGGTCGAGCACGTCACGATCGAACGTGACCGCGCGCGTGCGATCGCGCGCGCCGTGCGCGCCGCCGACGTCAACGACGTCGTGCTCGTCGCCGGCAAGGGCCACGAGGCCTATCAGGAGATCGCCGGCGTGCGCCATGCATTCGACGATCTCGCCGTGGCCGCCGCCGCGCTCTCGAGGCGCCCATGCTGAACCTGCGCCTCGACGACGTCGCACGCGCCACGGGCGGCCGCCGCGTCGGACCCGACGTGGCGATCGACAGCGTGTCGACCGACACCCGCGCGATCGCGTCGGGCGCGCTGTTCGTCGCGCTGCGCGGCGAGCGCCACGACGCCCATGATTTCGTGCCTGCGGCGCGCGATGCCGGCGCGGCCGCCGCGCTCGTCGCACGCGAGCTGCCGCTCGACCTGCCGCAAGTCGTCGTCGTCGACACCCAGGTCGCGCTCGGCGCGCTCGCGCGCGAGGTACGTACGCGCCGCGACGTGCGCGTGGCCGGCATCACGGGCAGCAACGGCAAGACCACGGTCAAGACGCTGCTCGCGGCCATCCTTTCGCGCCATGCGCCGACCCATGTCAACGCGGGCAACTTCAACAACGAGATCGGCCTGCCGCTGACCGTGCTCGCGATGCCGGCCTCGGCCGAGTTCGTCGTGCTCGAGATGGGTGCGGGCCAGCCCGGCGACATCGCCTGGCTCGCCGGCATCGGCCAGCCGCGCGTCGCCCTCGTCAACAACGTCGCGCCTGCGCATCTCGAGCGCATGGGCAGCCTCGAGGGTGTCGCCGAGACCAAGGGGGCGATCCACGCGGCGCTTCCGGTCGACGGCACGGCCGTGATCAATGCCGACGATGCCTTCGCCGACTACTTCGCGGGACTCGCCGCACCGCGCCGCGTGCTGCGTTTCGGTCTCGCCGCGGCGACGGTCGACGTCGGCGCGCGCGACGTCGAGACCACCGCGAACGGTTCGCGCTTCGTGCTCGTCACGCCCGCCGGCGAGGCCACCGTCACGCTCGGGCTGCCGGGCCGCCACAACGTGCTCAACGCGCTCGCCGCGGGCACGCTCGCGTTCGCGCTCGACGTGCCGCTCGCGACGATCGTCGCCGGTCTCGAGTCGGCCGATCCGGTCGCGGGCCGCAGCACGCGGCATCGCCTCGCCAACGGCGCGCGGCTCGTCGACGACAGCTACAACGCCAACCCGGGTTCGTTCGCCGCGGCGATCGCCGTGCTCGCGGCCGAGGCCGGCACGCGCATCCTCGTGATGGGCGACATGCGCGAGCTCGGCGCCGATGCCGAACGCCTTCACGCCGACACCGGCGCGCTCGCGCGCAAGGCCGGCATCGATCGCCTGTTCGCGGTCGGCGCGTTCAGCGCAGCCGCGGTGTGCGCGTTCGGCGACGGCGCCATCCACTTCAACGACCAGGCCGGTCTCGTCGAAGCGCTTCGCGCCTCGCTGCCGGCCGATGCGGTCGTGCTCGTCAAGGGTTCGCGCGGCTCCGCGATGGACCGTGTCGTGCGCGCGCTGCTCGGCACCTCCGACGCCTCGGGAGGGCGACATGCTGCTTGAACTCGCCGACCTGCTGCGCAGCTGGTACAGCGGCTTCCACCTGTTCCAGTACCTCACGTTCCGCACGATCATGAGCACGCTGACCGCGCTCGCGGTGTCGCTGCTGATCGGTCCCGCGGTGATCCGCAAGCTCGCCGACCTCAAGGCCGGCCAGGTCGTGCGCAGCGACGGCCCGCAGACGCATCTGGTCAAGGCCGGCACGCCGACCATGGGCGGCACGCTGATCCTGCTCGCGATCGTCATCGCCACCCTGTTGTGGATGGATCTGTCCAACCGCTACGTGTGGATGGTGCTCGGCGTGACGATGGCGTTCGGCGCGATCGGCTTCTACGACGACTACAAGAAGCTCGTGCTGCGCGACAGCCGCGGCCTCGCCGCGCGCTGGAAGTACTTCTGGCAGTCGGTGTTCGGCCTCGGCGTCGCGATCGGCCTCTACGTGACCGCCGACACGCCGGCCGAGACCGCGCTCTACCTGCCCGTGTTCAAGACGGTCGCGATCCCGCTCGGCATCCTGTTCGTGCCGCTCGCCTACTTCATGATCGTCGGCTTCTCGAATGCGGTGAACCTCACCGACGGCCTCGACGGTCTCGCGATCATGCCGAGCGTGCTCGTCGTGACCGCACTCGGCGCGTTCGCCTACCTCGCCGGCAACGCGGTGTTCTCGAACTACCTGCAGATCCCGTCGATCCCGGGCGCGGGCGAGCTTGCGATCTTCTGCGGCGCGATGGCCGGCGCGGGGCTCGGCTTCCTGTGGTTCAACACGTATCCCGCGCAGGTGTTCATGGGCGACATCGGCGCGCTCGCGATGGGCGCCGCGCTCGGCACGATCGCCGTCATCGTGCGCCAGGAAGTCGTGCTCATCATCATGGGCGGCGTGTTCGTCATGGAAACGGTGTCGGTGATGCTGCAGGTGGCGAGCTTCAAGCTCACCGGCCGGCGCATCTTCCGCATGGCGCCGATCCATCATCACTTCGAGCTCAAGGGCTGGCCGGAACCGCGCGTGATCGTGCGCTTCTGGATCATCTCGGTGGTGCTCGTCCTCGTCGGCCTCGCCACGCTGAAGGTGCGCTGATGTTCGGCATGACCTCCCAGGCCACGCGACGCACCGGACCCCAGGGGCGCTACGACCTCGGCATCGTGCTGGCCGCGTTCGCCTTGGTCAGCGTCGGCGTGATCATGGTCGCGTCGAGTTCGATCGCGGTGGCCGACAACCAGCGCATCGGTCCGTTCTACTACCTGTTCAGGCACCTCCTGTTCCTCGGCCTCGGCATCGGCCTCGCCGTGGTGATCGCGCGCATCGAGCTCGCCTGGATCGAGAAGCACGCCGTGCTGCTGCTGCTCGGCGGCATCGGCCTGCTGCTGCTCGTGTTCGTGCCCGGCATCGGCATGCGCGTGAATGGCGCGCGACGCTGGATCCACGTCGGCATCTCGGGCTTCCAGTCGGTCGAGGTCGTCAAGCTCGTGCTGATCACCTACCTCGCGAGCTACCTCGTGCGCCATCGCGACAGCGTGCAGAGCAGCCTCGTCGGCGTGATCAAGCCGCTCGGCATCGCCGGCCTGCTCGTGGGCCTGCTGCTGCTGCAGCCGGACTTCGGTAGCGCCGTGCTGCTCATGGCGGTCACGCTCGGCATGATCTGGCTCGGTGGCGCGCGCCTGCGCAATCTCGCGCTGCTCGGCTGTGTGGCGACGCCCGCTATCGCGTGGGCGGCGATCTTCGAGGAGTACCGCTTCAAGCGCCTCAAGACCTTCCTCGATCCGTGGGTCGATCCATTCAACGACGGCTTCCAGCTGACCCAGGCGCTCATCGCGATCGGCCGCGGCGAGTGGTTCGGCGTCGGCCTGGGCGCGAGCGTGCAGAAGATGTTCTACCTGCCCGAAGCACATACCGACTTCATCCTCGCGGTGATCGCCGAGGAACTCGGCTTCTTCGGCATCGTGATCGTGCTCGCGCTGTTCGCGTGGCTGGTCGGGCGCGGCCTGCGCACGGGCATGCGCGCGGTCGAGGGTGGCCAGCGCTTCGCGGGCTTCTGCGCATTCGGCGTGTCGCTGATGATCGCGCTGCAGGCGCTGGTGTCGATCGGCGTGAACCTCGGCGTGCTGCCGACCAAGGGCCTGACCCTGCCGCTGATCAGCTCGGGCGGTTCGAGCCTGCTCATGACCTGCGCGGCGGTCGGCCTGCTCGCGCGTGCGAGCTACGAGCTCTCGCGGGCCGAAAGTGCGGCCGCGCAGGCGATGCCGAACGTCCCCGCGGAGGCCGTGCGCGCATGACCGCGACATCCGCCAGCGCGCCGGTCGTGATCATGGCCGGCGGTACCGGAGGCCACATCTTCCCGGGCATCGCGGTCGCGCGAGAGCTCGTCGCGCGCGGCGTGCCGGTCGTGTGGCTCGGGGGCGCCGGCGGCCTCGAGGCGACGCTCGTGCCGAAGGCCGGTTTCCCGCTCGAGACGCTGGCATTCTCGGGCGTGCGCGGCAAGGGTGTCCTGACGCTGCTGCTCGCGCCGTGGCGCCTGCTGCGCGCGGTGTTCGCGGCGCGCGCGATCCTGCGCCGGACCGCGCCGCGCAGCGTGCTGTCGATGGGCGGCTACGCGGCCGCGCCGGGCGGACTCGCCGCGCGCATGCTCGCGTTGCCGCTGCTCGTGCACGAGCAGAACCGCGTCGCCGGTTTCACCAACCGCCTGCTTGCCCGCGTCGCGCGCGTCGTCCTCGGGGGTTTCGACGGCGTGCTGCCCGGTGCCGAGTGGGTCGGCAATCCGGTGCGTGCCGAGATCGCCGCACTCCCCGCGCCGCGCGAACGCATGAACGATCGCGAAGGTCCGCTGCGCATCCTCGTGCTCGGCGGCAGCCAGGGCGCGCTCGCACTCAACACGCAGCTGCCGCTCGTTTTCCAGCGCCGTGGCGACGCGGTCGGCTTCACGATCCGCCACCAGTGCGGCGCGCGTCATCTCGACAAGACCTTGGCCGCCTATGCCGCCGCCGACGTCGAGGCGAGCGTCGACGCGTTCATCGACGACATGGCCGGAGCCTATGCCTGGGCCGACCTCGTGATCTGCCGCGCCGGCGCGCTGACGCTCGCCGAGCTCTGCGCGGCCGGCGTCGGCGCGCTGCTTGTGCCCTATCCGGCCGCGGTGGACGACCACCAGACCCGCAACGCCGAGGTGCTCGTCGAGGCCGGCGCGGCACGCCTCGTCGCGCAGGGCGACGACTTCGTCAAGCGCGTCGGCGGCGAACTCGACGCGATCGGCCGCGAGCGCTTTCGCCTCGTGCAGATGGCGACCGCAGCGCGTGCGCTCGCGCGCCCCGACGCGGCGGCGCGCATCGCCGACCGTTGCCTGTCGGAGGCCGCATGACCCCGCAACGCCTGCCACGCCACGGCGACATCATGCAGGACTTCCGCCGCGTGCATTTCGTCGGCATCGGCGGCGTCGGCATGAGCGGCATCGCCGAAGTGCTGCACAATCTCGGCTACACGGTGTCGGGTTCGGACCGCAGCACGTCGGCGACGACACGCCGGCTCGAAGGCCTCGGCATCGAGGTGCGTCCCGGCCATGCCGCCGCGCACGTCGCCGACGTCGACGCGATCGTCGTCTCGAGCGCGATCCGCGAGGACAATCCCGAGCTCATGGCCGCGCGCGAGCGTCGCATCCCGGTCGTACCGCGCGCCGAGATGCTCGGCGAGCTCATGCGTTTCCGCCGCGGCATCGCCGTCGCCGGCACGCACGGCAAGACGACGACCACGAGCCTTACCGCGAGCGTGCTCGCCGAAGCCGGCCTCGATCCGACCTTCGTGATCGGCGGCCAGCTCACCGCGGCCGGTGCGAATGCGCGCCTGGGCACGGGCGAGTACCTCGTCGCCGAAGCCGACGAATCCGACGGCTCGTTCCTCATGCTGTCGCCGGTCGTCGCGATCGTCACCAACATCGACGCCGACCATCTCGAGAACTACGACGGCGACTTCGGCCGCGTGAAGAAGGCCTTCGAGGACTTCCTGCACCGCCTGCCGTTCTACGGCCTCGCCGTACTGTGCGTCGACGATGCCGAAGTCGCCGAGCTCGCCGCGGCGACGCCGCGCCGCGTGCTGACCTACGGCATCGACCAGCCGGCCGACCTGCGCGCGAGCAACGTGCGCCAGGATGGACCGCGCATGCACTTCGACCTGCACGTGCCCGACGACGACACCACGGTGCCGGTCACGCTGAACCTGCCGGGCCGCCACAACGTGCTCAACGCGCTCGCCGCGTGCGCGGTCGGCTGGCAGCTCGGCGTGCCCGCCTCTGCGATGCAGGCCGCACTGTCCGGTTTCCAGGGGGTCGGCCGCCGTTTCACGCTGCGTGGCGAACTCGCGCTCGACGAGGGCAGCGCACTGCTCGTCGACGACTACGGCCACCATCCGAGCGAACTCGCCGCGGTGTTCGCGGCCGCGCGCGGCGGCTGGCCCGAGCGCCGCCTCGTGGTCGCTTTCCAGCCGCACCGCTACTCGCGCACGCGCGATCTGCTCGACGACTTCGCGCGCGTGCTCGCCGACGTCGACGTGCTCGTGCTGACCGAGATCTACCCGGCAGGCGAGGCGCCGATCGCGAACGCCGACGGCCGTGCGCTCGCGCGTTCGGTGCGCGCGCGCGGCAAGGTCGATCCGGTCCTCGTCGACCATCCGCGCGAACTCGCCGGCGTGCTGCCGGCGCTGCTGCGCGACGGCGACCTTCTTCTGCTGCTCGGCGCCGGCGACATCGGCGCGGCCGCCAACGAGCTCGCCGCGCTCGGCGACCTCAGGAGTCCCGCATGACGTCCCGCACCACCGATCCGCGCCGCTTCGGCCGCGTCGCCGTCGCCCTCGGCGGCACCTCGGCCGAGCGCGAGGTCTCGCTCGATTCCGGCCGCAACGTGCTCGAGGCGCTGCGCGCGCGCGGCGTCGACGCGCATCCGGTCGACGGCATTCCCGCGCTGCTCGACGCGCTGCGCGCCGGCCATTACGCGCGCGTGTTCAACATCCTGCACGGTCGCGGTGGCGAGGACGGCATGCTGCAGGGCGCGCTCGACGCGCTGCGCGTGCCGTACACGGGCAGCGGCGTGCTCGGTTCCGCGCTGGCGATGGACAAGGTGCGCACCAAGCAGGTCTGGCAGGCGGTCGGCCTGCCGACGCCGCGCTACGCGAAGGTGTCGGCCGACGACGACATCGCCGCGGCGATCGCCGGCATCGGCTTCCCGGCGATCGTCAAGCCGTCGCACGAAGGCTCCAGCGTCGGCATCACG
Source organism: Dokdonella aquatica (assembly GCF_051987395.1). NCBI lineage: Bacteria > Pseudomonadati > Pseudomonadota > Gammaproteobacteria > Lysobacterales > Rhodanobacteraceae > Dokdonella > Dokdonella aquatica. The sequence continues at coordinate 2,237,662 of NZ_CP197094.1, forward strand.
CGCGTGTTCGCGCAGGCCGACGTCGCCGCGGCCGTCGAGCATGCCGCGCGCTACGACGGCGAACTGCTGATCGAGCAGCTCATCGAGGGCGACGAGCTCACGGTCGGCGTGCTCGAGGGCGAGGCGCTGCCGTCGATCCGCATCGTGCCGAAGGGCGCGTTCTACGACTACCACGCCAAGTACGTCGCCGAGGACACGCAGTACCTGTGCCCGGGTCTCGACGGCGAAGCCGAAGCGGCGATCCGTGCGCTCGCGGTGAAGGCGTTCGAGGCGGCCGGATGCTCGGGCTGGGGTCGCGTCGACGTCATGCGCGACCGCTCGGGCGCGAACTTCCTGCTCGAGGTCAACACGACGCCGGGCATGACCAGCCATTCGCTGGTGCCGAAGGCCGCGCGTGCGGTCGGCATCGCGTTCGAGGACCTGTGCTGGCGCATCCTCGAGACGAGCTTCGCGCGCGAGGACGGCGCCGCATGAGGACGCCGCTGCCGCTCAAGCTGCTGGCCTGGGGCATCGCGCTGACGCTCGTCGCGCTGCCCATCGTCGGCGTGCTCAACGGCTGGTTCGCGTCGGACCGCTGGCCGGTGCGCAAGATCGAGTTGCGCGCCGAGTACAACCACGTCAGTGCGGAGCAGATCCGCGCGGCGGTGCAGGGCGAGCTCGGCACGGGCTTCTTCGCGATGGAGCTCGGCGAGGTCCAGCAGGCCGTCATGGGCCTGCCATGGGTCGAGCGCGTCGAGGCGCGCAAGCAGTGGCCCGACACCTTGCAGGTGACCGTCTACGAGCGCCAGCCGTATGCGCGCTGGGGCGAAAAGCGCCTCATCAGCCGCACCGGCGACATCTTCTCGGTGCCCGGCGCCGACGGCATGCAGGGTCTGCCCGCGCTGTCGGGTCCGGACGAGCGTCTCGCCGACGTGCTCGCGTTCTATGCCGAATGCCTGCGCGAGTTCGCCGGCAGCGGCCTCGGCGTGCGCGCGGTCGACCTCAGCGCGCGCGGCAGCTGGCGCCTCACGCTGGCCAGCGGTGCGCTGATCGAGCTCGGCCGCGTCGAGCCGCGCCAGCGCCTCAAGCGCTTCCTCGATGCGTGGCCGCAGCTCGCGTCCGGTGCTGCCGGGCCGCCCGTCTACGTCGACCTGCGCTACGAGAACGGCTTCGCGCTGCGCTGGGCGCTGCCGACGCCGGGCGCACCGAACACTCCTCCCGCGTCCCCGCATCCCACCCCCGGCACGACGCCGGCCGGACAGGCCTGACGATGAATCGCAAGTCGGAAAAGAACCTCATCGTCGGGCTCGACATCGGCACGTCGAAGATCGTCGCGATCGTCGGCGAGCACGAGCCCGGCCAGCCGGTCGAGATCATCGGCATCGGCTCGCACGCGTCGCACGGGCTCAAGCGCGGCGTCGTCGTCGACATCGAGTCGACCGTGCAGTCGATCCAGCGCGCGATCGAGGAGGCCGAGCTCATGGCCGGCTGCGAGATCCGCTCGGTCTACGCGGGCATCGCGGGCAGCCACATCCGCTGCCTCAACTCGCACGGCATCGTGCCGATCCGCGACCGCGAGGTGACCGAGGCCGATCGCGAGCACGTCATCGAGGCCGCTCGCGCGGTGGCGATCCCGGCCGACCAGGAGCGCCTCTACGTCGAGCCGCAGGATTACGTGATCGACGGCCAAGAAGGCATCCGCCATCCGATCGGCATGAGCGGCGTGCGCCTGGAGTCGCGCGTGCATCTCGTCACCGGCGCGATGAGCGCGGCGGCGAACATCCGCAAGTGCGTGTCGCGCTGCGGCCTGCGCGTCGACGACCTCGTGCCGCAGCAGATCGCGTCGAGCTTCGCGGTGCTGACCCAGGACGAGCGCGAGCTCGGCGTCTGCCTCGTCGACATCGGCGCGGGCACGACCGACATCGCGATCTTCACGCAGGGCGCGATCCGCCACACGGCATCGCTGCCGATCGCGGGCGACCAGGTCACCAACGACATCGCCGTCGCGCTGCGCACGCCGACCGCCCACGCGGAGGAGATCAAGGTCAAGTACGCCTGCGCGCTCGCCCAGCTCGCGCATGCCGAGGAGACGATCCAGGTGCCCAGCGTCGGCGACCGTGCGCCGCGCCGCCTCGCGCGTCAGACGCTGGCCGAGGTCGTGCAGCCGCGCTACGAGGAGCTGTTCTCGCTGGCCCAGGCCGAACTGCGCCGCTCGGGCTACGAGAGCCTCGTCGCGGCCGGCATCGTGCTGACCGGCGGCGCCGCGAAGATGGAAGGCGCGAGCGAACTCGCCGAGGAGATCTTCCACATGCCGGTGCGCCTCGGCACGCCGCAGCACGTGACCGGCCTCGCCGACGTGGTGTCCAACCAGGTGCACGCGACCGGCGTCGGTCTGCTGCTGTACGGCAGCCGCCAGCAGGCGCGCATGCCGGGCGGCCGCGGCGTCGAGGCGGTCGGCGGCATGTGGGACAAGGTTTCGAAGTGGTTCAAGGGCAATTTCTGAGCCGTGCAAGGGCACGGTGCGGGACGTTCCACGTTTCGCGCAGGACGCGCGGGACGGCGACCGAAACGGTCGCGAAGCGGGCGGCGCGCCAGCCGCCCGTCGGACGTTCGCCGGCCAGGAGGCCGCGCGGGTGGCAACACACACAAATCAAGTACGGCTCGAGCCGACGGAGGACGGGAACATGTTTGAACTGATCGAGAAGATGGCACCGAACGCGGTGATCAAGGTCATCGGCGTAGGCGGCGGCGGCGGCAATGCCGTCAGCCACATGGTCAATGCGCACGTCGACGGCGTGGAGTTCGTCTGCGCCAACACCGATGCGCAGGCGCTCAAGAACAGCGGTGCCAAGCACACGCTGCAGCTCGGTGCGAACGTGACCAAGGGTCTCGGCGCCGGTGCCAACCCCGAGGTCGGCCGCCAGGCCGCGCTCGAGGATCGCGAGCGCATCGTCGAGCTGCTCAACGGCGCCGACATGGCGTTCATCACCTGCGGCATGGGCGGCGGCACGGGTACCGGCGCCGCGCCGGTGGTCGCGCAGCTCGCCAAGGAGATGGGCATCCTCACTGTCGCGGTCGTGACCAAGCCGTTCCCGTTCGAAGGCCGCCGCCGCATGCAGGTCGCGCTCAAGGGCATCGAGGACCTGAGCCAGCACGTCGACTCGCTGATCACGGTGCCGAACGAGAAGCTGCTGACCGTGCTCGGCCGCGACGTCACCCTGCTCAGCGCGTTCAAGCAGGCCAACGACGTGCTGCTCGGCGCGGTGCAGGGCATCGCCGACCTCATCACGCGCCCGGGCCTGATCAACGTCGACTTCGCCGACGTGCGCACGGTCATGGCCGAGATGGGCATGGCGATGATGGGCAGCGGTTCGGCGCGTGGCGACGACCGTGCGGTCGCGGCAGCGGAAGCGGCGATCAACAACCCGCTGCTCGAGGACGTCAACCTCGCCGGCGCCTGCGGCATCCTCGTCAACGTGACGGCGGGCCAGAACCTCACGATGCGCGAGTTCGACGAGATCGGCCAGGTCATCCACGAGTTCGCGAGCGAGGATGCCACGGTCGTCGTCGGCACCGCGCTCGATCCAGAGCTGCAGGACGAGGTGCGCGTGACGGTCGTCGCGACGGGCCTCAACCGTGGCGCCGCGCGCCAGCCGGTGCGTGTGCCGGAGCGCGAGGTCATGACCGCGCCGCGTCCGCCGATGCGCGTCGTGCGCAACGCGACCACGGGCGAGATCGACTACGCGGGCATCCCGCGCATGAGCGCCTCGCGCGCCCAGGCGGCCCCGGAAGCGGCCGCCGTGCCCCAGGCGAGCAGTGCGGCAGACTCGCAGATCGACTACCTCGACATCCCGGCCTTCCTGCGCCGCCAGGCCGACTGAGGAGAGATCGAGGACTTTACGCCCGTCCCGAGGTCCACGCCCGCGCCGGACGCGCGGGCCGAGGGCTTTCGCACGACACCCGCCGATCCGGCGAGTGCCGTTGCGTCCCCGGAACACCGCCGCGTGGCGTCGCGGCGGTGACGTCCACGCACCGCGCCCGTCCGTCTCCGTCCGGACGGGCGCGGTGCGCCCCCGACCGTGGATCTCCCCATTTGTTGCACATTCGCAACAGGTGTTGGCTCGGCGCGTCGACTTAACTTCTACTGACTGGAACCGTGTGCTAGCATCGAGCGGCCAACGATGCTCCTGCCCCAAGGGACGCACACAAAAGAAATGATCAGACAACGCACGCTCAAGAACGTCATCCGGGCGACGGGCGTAGGTCTCCACACGGGCGACAAGGTCTACATGACGCTTCGCCCCGCCGCCGTCGACACGGGTATCGTGTTCCGGCGCGTGGACCTCCCCGAACCGGTCGAAATCCGCTCCTCCTGCGAAAACGTCGGCGACACGCGTCTCTCCACGACGCTGGTCAAGGACGATGTCCGCATCTCGACGATCGAGCACCTGCTCTCGGCGATCGCGGGCTTGGGCATCGACAATGCCTATGTCGACCTGTCGGCACCCGAAGTGCCGATCATGGACGGCAGCGCCGGTCCCTTCGTGTTCCTGCTGCAGTCGGCGGGCATCGAGGAGCAGGCCAAGGCCAAGCGCTTCGTGCGCATCAAGAAGTCCGTGACCGTGCGTGACGGCGACAAGTGGGCGCGATTCGAGCCGTTCGACGGCTTCAAGGTCGGCTTCTCGATCGACTTCGACCATCCGATGTTCGCCAAGCGCACCTCGACCAGCGAGATCGACTTCTCGACGACCTCGTTCGTCAAGGAAGTCAGCCGCGCGCGCACGTTCGGCTTCATGCGCGACATCGAGATGCTGCGCGAGCGCAACCTCGCGCTCGGCGGCTCGATGGACAACTCGATCGTGCTCGACGACTACCGAGTCCTCAACGAGGACGGCCTGCGTTACGAGGACGAGTTCGTCAAGCACAAGATCCTCGATGCGATCGGTGACCTGTACCTGCTCGGGCACAGCCTCATCGGCGCGTTCTACGGCTACAAGTCCGGTCACGCGCTCAACAACACACTGCTGCGCGCGTTGCTCGCGGACAAGACCGCGTGGGAAGAAGTGAGCTTCGAGGACGAGAGCAAGGCACCGATCTCGTACGCCCATCCGGCGCACGCGATCTGACCACGAGGTAGCAGTACGGACGCCCGGCCCCGGGCGTCCTGGGGAAAACTCCGCATGGGAACGAGAGGAGCCTTCAGGCTCCCGCGGGTGGATTGTCGTCGGCGAGGGACGCCAGATTGAGGCAGAGGGCCCGCAGTTCGGGGTCCGAGAGGTGTTGTGCCGCCGTCCGCAGATGCATCGCGGCGGTTGCGGAAAGAGGCTTCCGTCTTGCCGGTTCCCTGGGAACGGGCGGCAGGGCTGCCACTTTCACAACGACGTGCCCGACCGTGTCGCTGCAGGCGACGCGGGCTTCCGCCAGCAGCGCTGCCTGATGCAGCCGCAGGCGGGTCGCCCAGGCCGGGCTCGTCGCGAGAAAGACGAGGCGTCCGTCACGAAGGTCCGCGAGCCGACATTCGCGAGCCAGAGGGGCGGGCAACAGGTGGCGCAAGCGACCATCCAGCGCATCCAGTGCGCGCGCCCTCGCGGCGAGCGACTGGAGGTCGACGCACTGCGTGACGGGCACGGGCCCGCTGCGGGGTGCTCGGGAAGGTGGAATCTTGCGCTGCAAGGCGGAACCCCATCGGCAAAGACGGCATGAACATCATTCTAGTCGCGAAATCCCATTCGACCCCGCGCTGCCTCGACCTCGGCTGCCGCCGCGGCAAGCTCATCGCGATCGCCGCCGCAGGCGTCGCCTTCCTCGCCTGTGCGACCGTCGGCTTCGGCGCGGCGCTGCTGACGATCAACCCTCGCGATGCCGCGATGAGCGATCTCATGACGCTGCGCGAGGCGCTCGCAGACCAGCGCGCGGCGCTCGGTGTGGTCGAATCCGACTCGCGTCGCGACCTCGACGCGCTCGCCTTGCAGCTCGGCCAGCTGCGTGCGCAGGCCATGCGCCTCAACGCGCTCGGCGACCGCCTGACCCAGGTCGGCAAGCTCGAGGGCGGCGAGTTCGATTTCGCCGAGGAACCCGCGCTCGGCGGTCCCGAAGAACCTCTCGGCGCGACCACCGCGCCGCAGGCACTCGGTGCCGGCATCGACGGCCTGCGCGCGGAGTTCCTGCGCCAGGAGGCGCAGCTCGGCATGCTCGAGAACCTGCTGCTGGACCGCAAGGTCGAGAACGCGCTGCTGCCTGCGGGCATGCCGGTCGCTCAAGGCTACATGGTGTCCGGATTCGGTCGCCGCACCGATCCGATCAACGGCCGTCAGGCCCAGCACCTCGGCGTCGACTTCGACGTTCCCCTCGGCAGCGACATCCTCGCCGTCGCCGAAGGCGTGGTCACCTACTCGGGCGTGCGCTCGGGTTACGGCAATACGGTCGAGGTCGACCACGGCAACGGCTACATGACGCGCTACGCGCACAACCAGAGCAACCTCGTCGAGGTCGGCTCGCGCGTGCGCATCGGCGAGAAGATCGCCAAGGTCGGCTCGTCGGGACGTTCGACGGGCCCGCACTGCCATTTCGAGGTGTGGCTCAACGGCCGCCCCGTCAACCCGATGGTCTACGTGCGCCAGGCACGTACGACGCGTACCTGAGTACCACCCGCCCCGGCGCCGCGCGGCGTGGCCCCATGGCCCGCTGCATGGCTTGAATCCGCCGCGGCGGGACCCAGCTGCTTGGTGTTCCGCCGCCCGCCGCCGTATCATCGGCGGCTTTCGCTTTTCTGACGGACCCGCCGACGCGGTCCGGCACCTTCATACGGACGACCTCGACCGATGTTCCAGCGTTTCCTGACGGGCATTTTCGGCAGCCGCAACGAGCGCATCCTGCGCACGCTCAACAAGACCGTGGCGAAGATCAACGCGCTCGAGCCGCGCTTCGAGGCGCTCGACGACGACGCGCTCAAGGGCATGACGGTCGCGTTCCGCGAACGCATCGCCAAGGGCGAGTCGCTCGATGCGATCCTGCCCGAGGCGTTCGCGGTGGTGCGCGAGGCGGCCAAGCGCGTCATCGGCCTGCGCCACTACGACGAGCAGCTCATCGGCGGCATGGTGCTGCACTCGGGCAAGATCGCCGAGATGCGCACGGGTGAAGGCAAGACGCTGGTCGGCACGCTGCCGGTCTACCTCAACGCGCTCGCCGGCAAGGGCGTGCACGTGGTCACCGTCAACGACTACCTCGCGCGCCGCGACTCGGGCTGGATGGGCCGCGTCTACAATTTCCTCGGCATGAGCGTGGGTGTGGTCTACCCGGGCATGGACCACGGCGACAAGCGTGGCGCCTACGAGGCCGACATCACCTACGGCACCAACAACGAGTTCGGCTTCGACTACCTGCGCGACAACATGGCGCTCTCCAAGGAGCAGCGCTACCAGCGCCCGCTGTTCTTCGCGATCGTCGACGAGGTCGACTCGATCCTCATCGACGAGGCGCGTACGCCGCTCATCATCTCGGGCCCGGCCGACGATTCGCCGGCGCTCTACGTCAAGGTCAACCGCATCGTCCCGAAGCTCGACCGCCAGGCCAAGGAAGACGCCGAGGGCGACTACTGGGTCGACGAGAAGCAGAAGCAGGTCCACCTCTCCGAAGCCGGCATGGAGCACGCCGAAGAGCTGCTGCGCCGTGACGGCATCATCGGCGAGGGCGAGAGCCTCTACGATTCCAAGCACCTCGCGGTCGTGCACCACCTCAACGCCGCGCTGCGCGCCAATGCGCTGTACCAGCGCGACGTCGACTACATCGTGCGCGACGGCGAAGTCGTCATCGTCGACGAGTTCACGGGCCGCACGCTGCCGGGCCGCCGCTGGTCCGACGGCCTGCACCAGGCGGTCGAGGCCAAGGAGAACGTGCCGATCCAGCGCGAGAACCAGACCCTCGGCTCGATCACGTTCCAGAACTACTTCCGCCTCTACAAGAAGCTCGCCGGCATGACCGGCACGGCCGATACCGAGGCCTACGAGTTCCAGTCGATCTACGGCCTCGAGGTCGTCGTGATCCCGACGCACCGCCCGATGGTGCGCAAGGACGAGGCCGACGTCGTCTTCCTCAAGGCCAAGAACAAGTACGACGCGATCATCGACGACATCAAGGAGTGCTACGAACGCCGCCAGCCGGTGCTCGTCGGCACGACCTCGATCGAGACGTCGGAGTACCTGTCGAACCTGCTCAACCAGTCGAACGTGCCGCACGAGGTGCTCAACGCCAAGCAGCACGAGCGCGAGGCGATCATCGTCGCGCAGGCAGGCCGTCCGGGCGCGGTTACGATCGCGACGAACATGGCCGGCCGCGGTACCGACATCGTGCTCGGCGGCAACCTCGAGTCCGAGCTTTCGCTGCTGCCGGCCGACGCGCCAGCGGGCGAGCGCGAACGCGCCGAAACCGCGTGGAAGGCACGCCAGGACGAGGTCAAGGCCTCGGGCGGCCTGCGCATCATCGGCACCGAGCGCCACGAGTCGCGCCGCATCGACAACCAGCTGCGTGGCCGCTCGGGCCGCCAGGGCGATCCGGGTTCGAGCCGCTTCTACCTGTCGCTCGAGGACAACCTGCTGCGCATCTTCATGGGCGAGCGCGTCGCCGGCCTCATGCGCATGTTCGGCATGAAGGAAGAGGACGCGATCCAGGACCGCATGGTCAGCAAGCAGATCCTCAACGCGCAGCGCAAGGTCGAGGCGCAGAACTTCGACTACCGCAAGAACGTGCTCGAGTTCGACGACGTCGCCAACGACCAGCGCAAGGTGATCTACGACCAGCGCAACGAACTGCTCGAGAGCGAGGGCATCGGCGAGACCGTCGACGGCATCCGTCACGACGTGTTCGCCGAACTCGTGCGTCGCTTCGTGCCGCCGAACTCGATCGACGAGCAGTGGGACATCGCCGGCCTCGAGCGCGAGCTCGAAGCGGAGTACGGCCTGCAGCTCGACCTCAAGGGCTGGATCGCCGAACAGGAAGAGACCGACCCGACCGGCATCCAGCGCCGCGTCGACGAGGCGTCGGCGCGCCTGCTGCGCGAGAAGGAAGCGCTGCTCGGTACCGACACCATGCGCTCGCTCGAGAAGCACGTGATGCTCTCGGTCGTCGACAACTGCTGGAAGGAGCATCTTTCCAGCATGGATTACCTGCGCCAGGGCATCTACCTGCGCGGTTATGCGCAGAAGCAGCCCAAGCAGGAGTTCAAGCGCGAAGCGTTCCTGCTGTTCGAGCAGATGCTCGAGCGCATCAAGCACGAGGTCGTGCAGCTGCTCTCGCGCGTGCGCATCCGCAGCGAGGAAGAGGTCGCCGCACTCGAGGCGCAGCAGCGTGCGCAAGCCGAGGCACAGGCGCGCTCGATGCAGTTCCAGCACGCCGAGCCGGCCGGCTTCGGTGTCGATCCGGAAGGCCAGCCCGCGCAGCTTCCGGCCGTGCAGGCGACGGCCGCCACCGTGCAGCGCGACGCGCCCAAGGTCGGTCGCAACGATGCTTGCCCGTGCGGCTCGGGCAAGAAGTACAAGCACTGCCACGGCGCGCTGACCTGACCGGTCGCGCGCATGCCGGCACCCCGTGAGACGATCCACGTCGTCGCCGGCGTCCTGCGCGACGCACGCGGCCGCGTGCTGCTGACCGAACGCCCGCCCGGCAAGTCGCTGGCGGGCATGTGGGAGTTCCCCGGCGGCAAGGTCGAGCGTGGCGAGTCGGCCCGCGACGCGCTCGCGCGCGAGCTCGACGAGGAACTCGGCGTCGCGGTGCAGTCCGCACGCCCGCTGATCCAGGTTCCGAACGGTCGCATCGTGCTCGACGTGTGGGAGGTCGATGCCTGGGCCGGCACGCCGACCTCGCGCGAAGGACAGGCCCTGGCCTGGATCGACGCCGACGGCATCGATCCGTCGACGATGCCGCCGGCCGATCGACCCGTGGTCACCGCCTTGCGGCTGCCGGACCGTTACCTCGTGACGCCCGAGCCCACGGGCGCCGCCGACGACGTCCTGGTTTCGCGTGTCGAACGTGCGCTCGAACGCGGCGTGCGGCTCGTGCAGCTGCGCGCCAAGGCGCTGCCGCGGGCGGCCCTCGCGACGCTCGCGCGCCGCCTGCGCGAAACCTGCCATGCGCACGACGCACGCCTGCTGCTCAACGGCGACTGGGCGCTCGCCGAGGTGCTCGGTCTCGACGGCGTACACCTGCCCGCGGCAGTGGCCGCGACGCTCGCGCAGCGCCCCTTGCCGTCGCACCGCCTCGTCGTCGTGTCCTGCCACGACGAGGCCGAGCTCGTGCACGCCGAAAGGATCGGCGCCGACGCGGTCACGCTTTCACCCGTGCGCGATACGCCGAGCCATCCGGGCACGCACCCGCTCGGCTGGGCGCGCGCGGCCATGCTCGTCGCGCGTACGCCGTTGCCGGTCTACCTGCTCGGCGGCCTCGGTGCAGACGACCTCGCCCAGGCGCGCGAGAGCGGCGCGCAGGGCATCGCCGCGGTGCGCGCGTTCCTCGACTGACACCCCGCCCCAATGGGGTCAGGTTCATTTTCCCGACAGGGACACGAGCCTAGGGATGGTGCGCAGGAAAATGAACCTGACCCCATTCCACGAGATCATTCACGGGTAGGGCGGAACCGCCACAGGCGATTCCGCCGTGCATCGAGGCACCTTTTCGGCGTGCGCGCCACATGACGTCGATGCCCTATCTCGCAATGGGGGCAGGTTCATTTCCCGGCAGGGACACGAGCCTCGGGATGGTGTGCAAGAAAATGAACCTGACCCCATTGCACGCTCGCTTCGCGAGCGCGTGGATCGGTCAGCGGCTGGCGTTTGCCGCTGCGAGGTAACCCGCATGCAGCGCGTCGATGCGTGCATCGAGCGCCTCGAGCGGTCCGCTGTTGTCGACGACGTCGTCGGCGATCGCGAGGCGCTGCGCGCGCGTCGCCTGTGCGGCCACCATCGACTCGGCGAGCGCGGCGTCGATGCCGTCGCGCGCGACGAGGCGCCGGATCTGGATCTCGCGCGGCACGTCGACCACGAGCACGCGATCGGCCCACGCATAGTGGGCATGCGATTCGACCAGCAGCGGGATGTCGAGCACGACGTAAGGCGTGGTCGCGGCGAGCGCGCGTTCGCGCATCGTCGTGCGGATGCGAGGGTGCAGGATCGCTTCGAGGCGCACGCGCTCGGCCGGATCGGCGAACACGCGTGCGCGCAGCGCGGCACGGTCGAGGCGACCGTCGGTGCCGATCATGCCGCTGCCGAACGTCGCGGCGATCTCGGCGAGCGCGGGCATGCCGGGTTCGACGAGTTCGCGCGAGACGCGGTCGGCGTCGACGAGTGCCGCGCCGCGCGCGACGAAGCGGCGTGCGACCTCGCTCTTGCCCGAGGCGATGCCGCCGGTGAGTGCGACCGTGTACACGCCAGGCGTCGTCAGCGGAACGCGTTGATCGCGTCGCGCATGCGGATCGCCTCGGCGCGCGCGGCGGCGGCGTAGTCCTCGCCGCTGCTCGCGTAGAGGATCGCGCGCGACGAGCTGACGAGCAGACCCGTGCCGTCGGCGCTGCGGCCGTTGCGCACGACCGCCTCGACGTCGCCGCCCTGCGCGCCGATGCCGGGCACGAGCAGTGGCATGTCGCCGACGAGGCCGCGCACGGCGGCGAGCTCGGCGGGATAGGTGGCGCCGGTCACGAGCAGGCAGTTGCCGTTCGCGTTCCATTCCGAGGCCACGAGCGCGGCGACGTGCTGGTACAGCGGTCGGCCGCCGACGTCGAGGTCCTGCAGGTCGCGTGCGCCGGGATTCGACGTGCGGCACAGGATCACGACGCCCTTGTCGGCGCGGTCGAGGTAAGGCTGCGCCGAATCGCGGCCGAGGTAGGGGTTCACGGTGACCGCGTCGGCGCCGTAGCGCTCGAAGGCCTCGTGCGCGTAGTGCTGCGCGGTCGATCCGATGTCGCCGCGCTTGGCGTCGAGGATCACCGGCACGCCGGGCTGGTGCGCGTGGATGTGCGTGATGAGGCGCTCGAGTGCTTCTTCCGCGCCGATCGCGGCGAAATGCGCGATCTGCGGCTTGAAGCAGCAGGCGACATCGGCGGTCGCATCGACGATGTCGCGGCAGAACGCGAACACCGCGTCGGGATCGTCGCGGAAGGCCGCGGGGAAGCGTGCGGGTTCGGGATCGAGGCCGACGCAGACGAGCGAACCGCTGCGCTGCCAGGCCTGGTGCAGCGAGTGCATGAACGACATCGTGGTCTCCTCGCGCCGCAGGCGCGGGACCGGCGCGTGCCGGCCCCGCGCGGGCGTGGTCAGGCGAGCTTCTTGTAACGCAGGCGGTGCGGCTTGGAGGCTTCCTCGCCGAGGCGGCGCTTCTTGTCCTCCTCGTACTCGCGGTAGTTGCCCTGGAAGAACTCGACGTGCGAGTCGCCTTCGAACGCGAGGATGTGCGTCGCGATGCGGTCGAGGAACCAGCGGTCGTGCGAGATCACGAACGTGTTGCCCGGGAACTCGAGCAGTGCGTCCTCGAGCGCACGCAGGGTCTCGATGTCGAGGTCGTTCGAGGGCTCGTCGAGCAGCAGCACGTTGCCGCCCTGCAGCAGGGTCTTGGCGAGGTGAAGGCGGCCGCGTTCACCGCCCGACAGCGTGCCGACGAGCTTCTGCTGGTCCGGACCCTTGAAGTTGAAGCGGCCGATGTAGGCGCGCGACTGGATCTCGATGCCGTTGATGTTGAGGATGTCGGCGCCGCCCGAGACTTCCTGGAAGACGTTGTGGTTGCCTTCGAGCTTGTCGCGGCTCTGGTCGACGTAGGCGATGTTGACGGTCTGGCCCTTGTGGATCTCGCCCTTGTCCGGCGTTTCCTGGCCCGTGATCATCTTGAACAGCGTCGACTTGCCGGCGCCGTTCGGGCCGATGATGCCGACGATCGCGCCACCCGGGACGACGAAGCTGAGGTCGTCGATGAGCACGCGGTCGCCGAACGACTTGGTCACGTTGCGGAACTCGATGACCGAGTTGCCGAGGCGCTCGCCGGGCGGGATGAAGATCTCGTTGGTCTCCTGGCGGCGCTGGTAGTCGACCGACTGCAGCTCCTCGATGCGTGCGAGGCGCGCCTTGCCCTTGCTGCGGCCGCCCTTGGCGTTGCTGCGCGCCCACTCGAGCTCGCGCTGGATCGCCTTCTGGCGCGCCTTCTCCTGGTTCTCTTCCTGCTTGAGGCGCTCGTCCTTCTGCTCGAGCCAGGAGGAGTAGTTGCCCTTCCACGGGATGCCGCGGCCGCGGTCGAGCTCGAGGATCCACTCGGCGGCGTTGTCGAGGAAGTAGCGGTCATGGGTGACCGCGACGACCGTGCCCGGGAAGTCGGCGAGGAAGTTCTCGAGCCACTCGACCGATTCGGCATCGAGGTGGTTGGTCGGTTCGTCGAGCAGCAGCATGTCCGGCTTGGACAGCAGCAGGCGGCACAGCGCGACGCGGCGCTTCTCGCCACCCGACAGGTTGCCGACCTTCGCGTCCCACGGCGGCAGGCGCAGCGCGTCGGCGGCGACCTCGAGCTGGCGCTCGAGTGCGTGCGCATCGTTGGCGGCGAGCAGGTTCTCGAGACGCTGCTGTTCGGCGGCGAGCTTGTCGAAGTCCGCGCCTTCCTCGGCGTAGGCCGCGTAGACCTCGTCGAGGCGCTTCTGCGCGTTGATCACGTCGGACACGCCTTCCTCGACCGACTCGCGCACGGTCGCCTCGGGATCCAGGCGCGGCTCCTGCTCGAGGTAGCCGATCTTGGTGCCCGGGTTCGGACGCGCCTCGCCCTGGAAGTCGGTGTCGACGCCGGCCATGATGCGCAGCACGGTCGACTTGCCCGCGCCGTTGAGGCCGAGCAGGCCGATCTTGGCGCCCGGAAAGAAGGACAGCGAGATGTCCTTGATGATCTGGCGCTTCGGGGGGACGATCTTGCTGACCCCGATCATCGTGTAGATGTATTGCATCGCGAGCTCGAGCCGGTGGATTGGGAAGCCGGCGATTATCCCCGAGCGGCGCCACGGCGTCACGTTCGGGACGGGCGCAGACCGCTGTAGATTCGAGCGTCGACTGCGAGCCCGATCGCGGTGTCGTGGCGGGCGAGGGATTAGCCTTCCGGGCTTCCGGGGGGAAGCCGAGGGCCGTGCATCGTCACGGAGCGTGATCCCATGGAATCCGGAACCTTCCTTCGGCGCCCGTCGTGCGCCCTCGTCGTGCTGCTCGCCGCGGGTGCCGCTGCCCCGGTCGCCGCACAAGACCTGCCGCAGCGCCTCAACGACACCGGGCAGGTCACCTGCTACGCGGGCAGCGGGGGCGGCAGCACGCCGATCCCGTGCAACGGGTCGACGGTCGCCAGCGCGCAGGACGCGAACGCCGGACGCGACGATGCCGCTTCCGGCGGCACGCTGGTCAAGATCGGCGCGGGTGCGGCCGGCTTCGATTTCACGAAGCTCGCCGCGGATGGCGTGGTGCTGCCGGCCGGGGCGGAGGCGCCGCAATGGCGCTGCACCCGTGACAACGTGACGGGCCTGGTCTGGCGCGCCGACGTCGACCTCGTGGCCGGCTGGGAGGCCGCGCGTGCAGTCGCCTCGAGCTTCTCGGCAACGGCGCTGTGCGGGCGTCGGGACTGGCGCCTGCCGGACACCGCGGAGCTGCTCGGCCTGGTCCACTTCGACGAACAGGGGCCAGCCGTCGATACCGGCTACTTCCCCGCGACGCCGCCCGGCGCGCACTGGAGCGCGCAGCGCGATCGCCAACCGGAGGCGATCGCCACGCGTGCCTGGAGCGTCGACTTCGGCGCCGGGTTCGCGACGACGGCGCCCCGTTCGGGCACCGCTGCCGTGCGTGCAGTCGCCGGTGGTGGCGCCGGTGCGGTACTCGTCGATCACGGCGACGGCACCGTGAGCGATATGCAGCACGGGCTCATGTGGACTCGTTGTGCGCTCGGCCAGTCCGGAGCCGGTTGCGCGGGATCCGCCGAGAAGCATGGCTGGTCGCAGGCGATGGACGCTGCGCGGTCGCGCAACGCGGCGAACTGGCTCGGCCATGCGGACTGGCGCGTGCCGAACGCCAAGGAGCTGGCGACGCTCGTCGACCGCGCGCACGCCCAGCCGGCGATCGACGCGACGATGTTCCCGGGCACCGCGCCTGCCGCGCACTGGACGACGACGAGCTACGCCCCCGATGCCCACGCGGCCTGGGCGGTGTTCTTCGGCAGTGGCGACCTGCTCGCCTACGACAAGCGGGCTCCGGCGCGCGTGCGCCTGGTGCGTACCGTCCCGGCCGCCGCGACGGCGCTGCCGCGTGACGCGCTGTTCGAGGCGGGCTTCGACCTCCCTGCCGATCCCCCGCCGCCCGCGACGACGCTGCCGCAGGTCGTCATCGCGACCGATGGCGGCGTGCCGATCACGTCGACCGAGACCTACGTCAACGCCTCGATGACGATCACGCTCGCCGATGGGAGCGCGAGCTACGCCGGCACGCTGCGCATCCGCGGGCGCGGCAATTCGACCTGGGGCATGCCGAAAAAGCCGTACCGTCTCAAGCTGGACCAGCGCGCCGGCCTGCTCGGCATGCCGGCCCACAAGGACTGGAACCTGCTCGCCAACTACGCCGACAAGAGCCTGCTGCGCACCGCGACGGCGTTCCAGCTCGGCGAGCGGCTCGGCATGGCGTGGACGCCGCGCACGCGCATGGTCACGCTGCGGCTCAACGGCGACGAGGTCGGCACGTACCAGCTGGTCGAGAAGATCGAGGTCGATCCGGCGCGTGTGGCGATCGACGAACTCGACGATGACGACATCTCTCTGGAGGTCGTCAGCGGGGGCTACCTGCTCGAGATCGACAGCCGACGTGACTGCGAGGTGCTCTTCGAGACGCCGCGCGACGTTCCCGTCTGCGTGCAGGCCCCGGGACACGTGCCGGCGGTCCCGCAGCAGCTGGACTACATCGCGGGCTACCTGCGCGACACCGAGGACGCTATCCACTCGGCCACGTTCGCCGATCCTGCCACCGGCTATGCGGCGTGGATCGACGTCGACAGCTTCATCGACTGGTTCCTCGTCAACGAGTTGTTCCGCAATCAGGACGCGGCCTCGTTCTCGAGCATCTGGCAGTACAAGCCGCGCGGCGGGAAGCTCTTCCGCGGGCCGCTGTGGGACTTCGACCTGACTGCCGGCAACGTCGACTACGGCGTCGGTCCCGATCCGGAGGGCTGGCACGTCCGCAACGGCATCTGGTACGCGCGTCTTTTCCAGGATCCGGCGTTCGCGTCTCGCGTGCGCACGCGCTGGCAGGCCGTGCGCGCACAGCACGTCGATACGCTGCCGGCGTGGATCGAGGCATCCGCCGCGGGTCTCGGCAGCGCTCCGGATGCCAACTTCGCACGCTGGCCGATCCTCGACCGCTACGTCTGGCCGAACCCGGTGGTCGCGGGCTCTCACGCGGGCGAGGTCGGCTTCGTCAAGGACTGGCTGCGCCAGCGCATCGCCTGGCTCGACGCCAACCTGTGAGGCTGCCGCGGGTGGCTTTGGGGCCGCCCGCCCGAACGCGGTAACATGGGCGTCTTTCCCCTGTCGCAAGGCTGGTCACACGATGTTTCCGAGGGATTCGCGTATCGAAGGCTTCGACCCTGAACTGGCCGGCGCGATCGCCGCGGAGGCGCAGCGTCAGGAAGACCACGTCGAGCTCATCGCCTCGGAGAACTACTGCAGCCCGCGCGTGCTCGAGGCGCAGGGTAGCCAGCTCACCAACAAGTACGCCGAGGGCTATCCCGGCAAACGCTACTACGGCGGCTGCGAGTACGTCGACGTCGCCGAGCGCCTCGCCATCGAGCGCGTCAAGCAGCTCTACGGCGCCGACTACGCCAACGTGCAGCCGCACTCGGGTTCGCAGGCCAACCAGGCGGTCTACTTCGCGCTGCTGCAGCCCGGCGACACGATCCTCGGCATGAGCCTCGCCCACGGCGGCCATCTCACCCACGGCGCCAAGGTCAACGCCTCGGGCAAGCTGTTCAACGCGGTGCAGTACGGTGTCAACGGCGCCGGCCTGATCGACTACGACGAGGTCGAGCGCCTCGCCGTCGAGCACAAGCCCAAGATGGTCGTCGCGGGTTTCTCGGCGTATTCGCAGATCGTGGACTGGGCGCGCTTCCGCGCGATCGCCGACAAGGTCGGTGCCTACCTGTTCGTGGACATGGCGCACGTCGCCGGCCTCGTCGCCGCGGGCGTCTACCCGAACCCGGTGCCGCACGCGCACGTCGTCACCTCGACCACGCACAAGACGCTGCGCGGTCCGCGCGGCGGCATCATCGTCGCCAGGGGCGCCGGCGAGGAGATCGAGAAGAAGCTGCAGTCGATCGTGTTCCCGGGCATCCAGGGCGGTCCGCTCATGCACGTGATCGCGGCCAAGGCGGTCGCGTTCAAGGAGGCGCTGGAACCCGCGTTCACGACCTACCAGCAGCAGGTCGTCAAGAATGCGAAGGCGATGGCCAAGGTCATCATCGAGCGCGGCTACCGCATCGTCTCGGGCGGCACCGAGAACCACCTCATGCTGGTCGACATGATCGGCAAGGACGTCAGCGGCAAGGACGCGGAAGAGGCGCTCGGCAAGGCCCACATCACGGTCAACAAGAACTCGGTGCCGAACGATCCGCGCAAGCCGTTCGTGACTTCGGGCCTGCGCATCGGCACGCCGGCCGTCACCACGCGCGGCTACACCGAGGCCGACTGCACCGAGCTCGCGCAGTGGATCTGCGACGTGCTCGACGCGCCGAACGACGACGCGGTGATCGCCGACGTGCGCGCCAAGGTCACGGCGCAGTGCAAGCGTCATCCGGTGTATGGCTGATACGGTCGCCCGCGACCTCGACACTCCGTCGTCCGCGGTGACGCGGACGACCGCCGCAGCGGAGGCGGCACGCTGATGCATTGCCCGTTCTGCACGCACGAGGACACGCGCGTGATCGATTCGCGCGTCTCCGACGACGGCGCGACGATCCGCCGTCGCCGCGAGTGCCCGCAGTGCGGCGAGCGCTTCAACACGTTCGAGACGGCCGAGATCAAGCTGCCGGCCGTGGTCAAGACCGACGACCGCCGCGAGGCCTTCGACGAGCACAAGCTGCGCACGAGCTTCTACCGCGCGCTGCAGAAGCGCCCGGTCGCGAGCGACCGCGTCGATGTCGCGGTGCGCGCGGTGATCGACGACCTGCGCCGCAGCGGCGAACGCGAGGTGCCGTCGCTGCGCGTCGGCGAACTCGTCATGCGCGAGCTCAAGAAGCTCGACCAGGTCGCCTACGTGCGCTTCGCCTCGGTCTACCGCAGCTTCGAGGACGTGCAGGCGTTCCGCGAGGAGATCGAGCGCCTCGAGCGCGACCTGCCGGTCATCGAAGGCCTGCAGCTGCCGCTGCTTGCCGAAGCGGTCGCGGCGCGCAAGCGCAAGTCCTGAGCCGGCGATGGCGGGCCCGTTCTCCGCGCTCGACCACGCGCACATGGCGCATGCGCTTCGCCTCGCCGCACGCGGCCTGCATTCCACGGCTCCGAATCCGCGCGTCGGCTGCGTGATCGCGCACGCCGACATGGTCGTCGGCACGGGTTGGCACCGCCGCGCCGGCGAAGCGCATGCGGAAGTGCACGCGCTGCGCGACGCCGGTGAACGCGCGCGCGGCGCGACCGTGTACGTCACGCTCGAACCCTGCGGCTTGCACGGGCGCACGCCGCCGTGCGCCGACGCGCTGGTCGCCGCCGGCATCGCGCGCGTCGTCGTCGCCGCGCGCGATGCGTTCCAGCGCGAAGGCGGTGCGCTCGACCGCCTGCGCGCGGCCGGCATCGTCGTCGAGTACGGGCTAATGGAGCGCGAAGCACGCGAGCTCAACCGCGGCTTCTTCTCGCGTGTCGAGCGTGGTCGGCCGTGGGTGCGCGTCAAGCTCGGCGCGAGCCTCGATGCACGCACCGCACTCGCCGACGGCCGCTCGCAATGGATCACCGGCGAGGCCGCGCGTGCCGACGTGCAGCGCTGGCGCGCGCGCAGCTCGGTGCTGCTGACCGGTCGTGGGACCGTGCTCGCCGACGATCCGCGCCTGACCCTGCGCCTCGACGGCATCGACACGCCCGGCGTCGACGCCGCGGCCGGCACGGTCGCGCCGCTGCGCGTCGTGCTCGATGCCGACCTCGCCACGCCCGCCGGCGCACACGTGCTCGACGGCCACGCGCCGACGCTGTTCGTGCACCGCGACGGCCTCGCGGTCGACGGGCGTTTCGCCGCGGTCGAGCGCGCGACGGTTGAAATGCGCTCGGGCCGGCTCGATCTGCAGGCGGTCATGGCGCTGCTCGCGGCACGCGGCGCCAACGAGGTCCAGGTCGAGGCCGGTGCGACGCTGTCGGGCGCGCTGTTCGCAGCGGGCCTCGTCGACGAGGTGCTCGTCTACGTCGCGCCGGTGCTGCTCGGCGATACGGCGCGCGGCCTGCTCGCGCTGCCGGCGCTTGCCGACATGGCCGACCGTCCGCGCCTGCGCGTCGTCGACCGGCGCCAGGTCGGCCACGACGAACGCCTGCTGCTGCGCCCCGAGGAATGAGGTCCACCATGTTCACCGGCATCATCCAGGCCCTCGGCCACATCGCGATGAGCGAGCCGCGTGGCGGCGACCGCCGCCTCATCGTCGAGGCCGCGGCGCTCGGCCTCGACGACGTGCGCGAAGGCGACAGCATCGCGGTCGCCGGCGTCTGCCTGACCGCGCTCGACGTCACCGCGGCGACGTTCGCGGCCGACGTGTCGGTCGAGACGCTCGAGCACACGACGCTCGGCGCTCTGCAGGTCGGCGACACGGTCAACCTCGAGAAGGCGCTGCGGTTGAGCGACCGCCTCGGCGGGCACCTCGTCTCGGGCCACGTCGACGGCCTCGCGACGGTCGTCGCCGTGCACGACGACGCGCGCTCGCAGCGCTGGACCTTCGAGGTGCCGGCCGCACTTGCGCGCTACATCGCCGCGAAGGGTTCGGTCTGCCTCGACGGCGTCAGCCTCACGGTCAACGAAGTCGACGGTACGCGCTTCGGCGTCAACCTGATCCCGCACACGCAGGCCGTGACGACGTTCGGCGCACGCCGCGCCGGCGACCGCGTCAACCTCGAGGTCGACCTCATGGCGCGCTACGCCGAGCGCCTCGCCTCGATCCCCGCGGACACCCGCGACTGACCTTTCCGCGCGCCATGCATGGCGCGTCGCACCGGATGCCACGCATGAGCTTCGACACGATCCCCGACATCCTCGACGACATCCGCGCCGGGCGCATGGTCGTCATCCTCGACGACGAGGATCGCGAGAACGAGGGCGACCTCGTCATGGCCGCGGGCAAGGTGCGGCCCGAGGACATCAACTTCATGGTGCGCGAAGCGCGCGGCCTCGTCTGCCTGTCGCTGACCGCCGCACGCTGCCGCCAGCTCGGCCTCAAGCCGATGGTGCTCGACAACACCTCACCGCACCACACCAACTTCACCGTGTCGATCGAGGCCGCCGAAGGCGTCACCACGGGCATCTCGGCCTACGACCGCGCGCACACGATCCGCACAGCGGTCGCACCCGACGCACGTCCCGAGCATCTCTCGCAGCCCGGCCACATCTTCCCGCTCACCGCGCAGCCCGGTGGCGTGCTCGTGCGCGCGGGCCACACCGAGGCCGCCTGCGACCTCGCCGCGATGGCCGGCCTCGAGCCGGCCGGCGTGCTCGTCGAAGTGCTCGCCGAGGACGGCACGATGGCGCGACGTCCCGCGCTCGAGGCGTTCGCGAAGCGCCACGGCCTGCGCATCGGCACGATCGCCGACCTGATCCGCTACCGCCTGCAGACCGAGAAGACCGTCGAGCGCGTGCGCGATGCCGCGGTCGATACCGAGTTCGGCGCGTTCCGCCTCGTCGTCTACCGCGACGTCGTGCAGCGCACGCTGCATTTCGCGCTCGTGCGCGGCACGGTCGACGACGGCACGCCCGTGCTCACGCGCGTGCACGTGCGCAACACGCTGTCGGACGTGCTGCACGTGCAGCGCGACGATCTCGGCATGACCGTGACATCTGCCTTGCGCCGCGTCGCCGACGAAGGACGCGGCGTGGTCGTCGTGCTCAGCGAGGCGGGCGAGAGCGAGGCCCTGCTCGACGGCCTCGCCGGCATCGTGCCGACGGCGGCCGATCCGGCACGCGAATGGCGCCGCCACGGGCTCGGCGCGCAGATCCTCTGCGACCTCGGCGTGCGCCACCTGCGCGTGCTCGGTACGCCGCGCAAGCTGGTCGGCCTCGCCGGTTTCGATCTCGACGTGGTCGGTTACGAGGACGCGACGCTGCGCTGAGGCGGCGTGCCGCGGGGTCCGCGATAGGCCACGCGCAGGCTCGCGACGAGCATTGCGAGCGACAGCGCCGACCACAGCAGCGCCCACAGGATCGCCGGCAGGCCGCTCAGTTCGGCCAGCGTGCGTGCATCGGTGTGCACGCTCGCGTCGCCCGCGAGCATCACGAGATCGAGCAGGCTGTTGAAGCCGTCGAGCACGAGCTGCACGGCGAGCACGAGCAGGAACGCGTCGCGCCAGCCCGCGGCGAGCCGCCAGCCGGCGAGCACGAGCGCAGCAGCCAAGGCGAGCCCTGTCGCGAGTCCGAACGCGTTGCGCACGAACACGAGGCAGGCCAGCGCGAGCGCGAGGCCGATCACGACGAGCAGGCCGCGTGAGGACACGCGCCGCGCCGCGAGCACGATCAGCACGTTGCCCGCGAGCGCGCAGCCGACGTAGCCCGCGCTCGCGACGATCCAGCGGATGCCGCCGGCCGACCACGCCGTGCCCGAAAGGTCTGCATGCACGAGGAAGCGTTCGAAGCGCCCGCCCGTCGCGACCGCGGCGAGGCCATGCGAGAGCTCGTGCACGAACGTCGCGAACAGCCGGAACGGATACGCGACGACTTCGGCATAAGGCAGTCGCCACGCGACGAGGATCAGCACGCCGAGCGCGACCGTCGTCAGCAGCTCGCCCCAGCGCCAGCCGTGGGCGAAGTCACCGCGTGGGGCGTGCATGGCGGGTGCGAGGAGAGGCCGACAGAGCGGCTGTGGGCTGCATTGTCCCCGCGCACTGCGTCGCACCGTCAGCGGATCTTTCGCACGGTGTTTCCTGGCTCTCGCTGTCGCGCGACTTCACACGCGCGACGCGTCCTTCCGGCGTCGCATTGCGCTCGAGCCCCTCTCCCTCCGGGAGAGGGGTTGGGGAGAGGGTGCGGGATCGTGACGACGCCCGAGCATCGTCGCGATCCCGGACCCTCATCCGGCCCTGCGGGCCACCTTCTCCCGGAGGGAGAAGGGAACAACGCACGCGATGCCGTGTTGTCGCGAAACGCGTCGGCATCCGTGCACTCATCGTCCGAAGCCTGATGCGGTAGCACTTTCCGCTGCTCGCTTCGAACGTTCTGCGGACAGCGGTGGATGGGGAAGGACGCCGCAGCTCCACGTCACGGCACGCGGGCGTTCGTCAGCTGACGGGAGAGTCGAAGCGTGCGGCGCATGCTTCAGCGCACATCGCCGAGCGCGCGGCACGACTGTTGCGCGACGCGCGTCGATCACGTCTCTACTTCGCCGCGAGCTCGCCCGCGACCTCGCGCAGTGCATCGGTATTGCCGATGCGCGAGATCTGCTGGATGAGGTGGTCGGCGATGCCTTCCTCGATCGCGGCGAGCTCATCGGGCGAGGCGCCGATGGCCTTGGCGATGCCGGCGACCGCGTCGCGTTCGCCAGCCGTGTACCTGCCGTCGGCGTGCGCGAGCAGCACGCACGACTGCAGCAGCACGGCCTTGCGCTCGGCCGAATCGAACGCGCGTGCGGCGTCGTCATCGAACGGCGTCGCGACGAGATCCTCGAACGAGGCGAGCGCGCCGGCGTCCTGCTGGCAGCTCTCGTAGAAGCCGCGCAGCATGACGAGTTCGGTCGCGTGCACGCCGTCACTCTGGGCCACGGTGTGCATCGCGCGCACGATCGCCTGGACGTGGTGCAGCTCGATCGAAGGGGGCAGGGACGTCATCGCATTCTCCTCGTGTCGGGGTGGGCCGGCGCCGCGTGTGGCGGCGCGCCGGCGTCAGCGGATCCTGAGCTCGCGCTGCAGCTCGCGCAGGCGCGCGTGCAGCACGTCGGGGGTGACGTCGCGGAAGCGCACCGGCAGCATGCTCTTGCGCGAGGTCTCGAACACCGCGAGCGTCTCCATGTACTCGAGCATGGCCGCGTCGCGCGCGGGCACGTAATCCTCGACGGCACGTGCGAACGCGTCGGCGTCGACCGCGCGCGCGTCGCCCGCGAACTCGAGCGCGAGCAGGGTGACGGCCTCGAGGTCGGCATTCGAGTAGCCGACCAGGCGCGCCGAGGTGCGCTCGCGTTCGGCGTCCCAGTCGATCGCGTTGCCGAGCTTGTAGCGCGCGAACAGCGCCTTGAGCACGGCTTCGACGTCGGCGGCGTTGTCGGGATAGAAGAACGGGATCTTGCGGTCGATGCGGCCGGCGCGCTTGATGTCGATGTCGAGCTTGTCCGGGCGGTTCGTCATGAGGATGAAAAGCACGTTGCCGCGGTTGTCCGGATCGCTCATGAACTCCTTGAGGCGCGCGATCACGCGCGACGAGGTGCCGCCGTCGCCGTCGCCCGAATCGCCGCCGAAGCTGCGGTCGCCCTCGTCGATGATGAGGATGATCGGGCCGAGCGCGCGGACCATGCCGAGCACCTTCTCGAGGTTGGCCTCGGTCGAGCCGACCCACTTGGAGCGGAAGTTCTTGAGCGTGACCGCCGACAGGCCCGAGTCCTTGACGAAGCACTTGGCGACGAAGGTCTTGCCGGTGCCCATCGGGCCGACGAACAGCAGGCCCATCGGCACGCGGTTGCGGTCGCCGGCGCGGATCGCGCGCGCGATCTGCATGAGCTCGTCCTTGATCGGCGCGTTGCCGCCGACCGCCTCGAGGCCGAGGCGCGCGTCGACGAACTCGATCAGGCCCGCGCATTCCTTCTCGATGATCTCGCGCTTGCGGCGGTGCACGAGTTCGATGACTTCGGCGTACGGATCGCTGGCGTCGGTCCCGGGCAGCGGGTGCGCGGGATTGATGAGGCGGCGGATCTCGTCGGTGTCCATGCCGCGCGTGATCGCGGCGAACTTGGTCGCGCGCTCGGCCGCGTCGGCGCTGTCGCCGAGCAGACGGCGGATCAGCGCGAGGCGTTCGCCGTCGGCGAGGCCCGCGTTCGTGCGCGGCGTCAGCATCTGCGCGAGCTGCACGGCGCGCAGGCCGGCGCTGTGCTCGGCGAGGCGCTCGACATGCGCGGCGTCGATCGAGGCATCCGCGTGGCGGATCACCGCGGCGCGCGCCTCGCGGTCGGGCAGCGGCACCTCGACGGCGGCGACGCGCGGATTCGCGACGAGCCGCGGGTGCAGCTCGGGCAGCGACTCGACGAGCAGGAACACCACGTTGTCCTTGTTCGCGAGCTGCGTGCTCAGCGACCAGCGGTGCAGGCGGATCGCCGCGATGCGGTCGGGCAGCGACAGGAAGCTCTCGTCACCGGGCGGCGCGACGCTGCCCGCGTACGGGATGATCAGCGCCGCGCTGTTGCGGAGCAGGATCTCCTGCTCGATCGCCGCGAGCGCTTCCTCGGGCGGCTTGTTCGCGCCGAGCGGCTCGGCCCCGGCCGCGCTCGTGCGTTTCGCGTAGCGCACGCCGCTGGACGGGTCGTAGACGAGGATCGTGTCCTTGTTGTCGCGCAGCAGCACCTCGACGAGGAAGTCGACGAGCGTGTACGTGCGCCCGCCGTGCAGGATCTCGTCGAAGACGTTGTTGTGCAGCACGAACACGGTGGCCTCGCCACCGACGTACTTGCGGCGGACCGTCTCGGCCCAGCGTGGCAGCGGCGTCGCGTCGGTGGCGGCGTCCATCGTGCTCACATCTGGCGGTTGGCGGCCTGCGCCTGCGCGGCGCGCTGGCGCTTGAGTTCGTCGAGCTGCGCGCGTGCGGTGACGCTGCCGCTGCTCTGGCGCAGCTTGTCGAGGCGCACGTCGAGGTCGGAATCGCGCAGTTCCTTGCCGAGGTTGGCTTCGGCGATCGTCGTCTTGATGTGGTCGCGCACCTTGTCGAGCGCCTGCACGTCGGCCTCGACGCTGAGGCCGTCGAGCTGCGACTGGATCTGGATGCGCGCCTGCGCGCTCTGCATCTTGGCGAGCATGCGGTCGCGCTCGGCCTTGAGCTTGCCGATCTCGGTCTTGACCGAGAGCAGCGCGCTCTTGGCGTCGTCGGCGTCGACCTTGGCCTGCTCGGCCTCGACGCCGATCGCGGCGAGCTCGGCTTCGACCGCCGACTTCTTCTGCAGCAGGATCAGCGCGAGGTCGTCCTGGTTGGTGGCGAGCGCGGTCTCGAGGTCGGCGTTGACCTGCTCGAGCGCACGCGTCTCGCTGGCCACGCGCGCGTCGATGTCCTCGCGGCGGCGGATGATCGCCGCGGTGGCGCTCTTCAGGCGCGTGTACTTGCTGACCATGCTGTTGATCGCGTTCTCGTAGGCGATCTCGGGATGGTTCTTCTCGACGTCGGCGATCCACAGCGACACGAAGCCCTTCCAGAGGTTGCCGAGTCGCGCGAAGAAATTGATGCTGGCCATGGAGCTCTCCTGGGAAAACGGTGGCGGTGGCGCGCTCAGTCCTCGGACGCGTTGACGCGCTGGAAGAAGCGGCGGTGGTCGCGCGCGAAGGCCTCGAAGCCCTGCTGCAGCTGGCCGGTCAGGGCGGCATGGTGGGCCGGCGCGACGAAGCGGAACGCGAGGCGCGCGCCCTGCGTCGCCCATTCGAAATGATCGGCTTCCGCACCGCCGCCGTGGCCCGAATGGATCGCGATCCAGTAGTAGGCGATGTGGTCCTGGCCGGCGACGTTGACCGTCGTCGTGAGCAGGTGCTCGACGAGCTCGGGCGCCTCGGTGCGAAGCGTGGCGTCGATGATTGAGAACTCGGCGTCGGCGAGCAGCTCGGAGCCGAGGTGGTAGCCGATCGCCGAGAAGATCGGCGCGAGCTCGTCGGCGCTGCCGGCACCGTATCCGTGCGCGACCTTGGCGTTGAGCTCGGTCAGCCAGGCCGGGTCGTCGAGCAGCGTGTTGAGCGCGCGTGCGTCGGCCATGCCCTCGGCGCCGTGCGAAGCCTCGTAGTCGACCAGGCCCTTGAGCGTGGACTGGGCGAGGCAGCGATGGGTGTCGCGGTGCACGGTGTCGTGGTCGTCGAATTCGTCGCGCGCGGCGTCGAAGAAGTAGCTCGCGACATAGACGCTGCGGTCGGCGAGCGCACGAACCGGCTGCTCGGGATCGAGGAACAGGCCGCGCGAACGGCCGATCTTGCCGGCCAGCGTCGCGACGCCCGAGCCGAAGAAGCCGTTCCAGCTCGCGTAGCGGCCGAGGAAGCGCACGCGCTGGCGAGGGTCGGCGAGCGCCTGGCGCACGGCGTTCTCGACCATGGCCTGGTGTGCGGCGAAGTCGCAGAGTCCCTCGAGCATCTCGCGCGTGATCGTCGTCATCGTCGGTCCTTCAGTGGCGATTCGCGGCAAGCATACGGGATGCGGATTTCGGGACAAGTTCGCTGACCTCGCTGCCGTACGAGGACTCCAGTTCCTCCTCCAGGCGCAGGCGGTCGATCGCCTCCTGCAGGCGCGTGCCGCCCGAACCCGAGGCCGGCGTCGACACGACGGCCTGGTAGATCTCCTCGACCGTGTCGGGCAGCGACAGCAGTGCTGCCTCGACGGCGACGAGGCGGCTCGCGGTGCGGCGCTGGCGCAGCAGCAGTTCCTCGAGGTCGGCGCGCGCCTTGCGCAGGCTGCGCGCCTCGGGTGCGCCCGCGTCGATGCGCGCGCCGAGTTCGGCGATGCGCTTCTCGAGGCTCTTCTCGTCGACCGCCTTGAGGCGCTCGACCATCGACAGCTCGGCCAGCCAGAGGCCGAGGAAGTCGAGTCCGCTGTCCTCGACGCGCTCGATGTCGCGCTCGGTCAGCGAGTTGCGCGTGTGGCGACCCATCTCGCGCAGCGAGTCGACGCGCGCACGCATGCGCTTCCACGTGCGCCAGCGCGGATGGTCGGCGACCACGCGCCGCTCGATCTCGCCGAACAGGTGGGCCGCGGCGCGGTCGTTGCGCTTCTTGCGGTGGGCGCGGTCGACGCGGTTGCGGAACGTCGCCGACGACGGCACGAACATCGACGCGATCGCCTCGCCCGCGCCAAACGCGAGCAGCGGCAGCGCGATGCCGGGCAGGCCGAACGGGATCGCGAGCAGGGTGCCGAGCGCGACCGTGCCGAGGCCGAGGTTGATGTTGAGCGGACTCGTCAGCATCGCCCGCAGGTAGGACGGCGGGTCGTCGTCGCGTTCGGCGGGCGTGTTCACGCGCAGGCGGCCCTCAGATCGACACCGTCACGCTGCCGCGCCGCGAACTCTTGGCGTGCAGCTGATCGAGGATGCGCTCTTCCAGGCGCACGGCCTCGGTCGAACGCTGCCATGCCGACGAGCGCGGGCGCGGTTCGAGGATCGCGAAATCGTCGGCGATCTTGGCCGGCGCGGTCGACATGACGAGCACGCGGTCGCCGAGCGTCAGCGCCTCGGTGACGTCGTGGGTGACGAACACGATGAGGCAGGGGTTCTGCTCGTACAGCTGCACGAGCAGCGTCTGCATCTCGGCGCGCGTCTGCGCGTCGAGCGCGCCGAACGGTTCGTCCATGAGCAGCACGCGCGGACGCAGCACGAGCGCACGCGCGAGCGCGACGCGCTGGTTCTGGCCGCCCGACAGCTGCGAGGGCAGGTGGTTGCGGTGGCCGCCGAGGCCGACGGCGTCGATCATCGCGTCGATGCGCTGCTCGGCCTCGGCCTTCGGCACGCGCTCGCGCCAGCACTTCAGCCGGAACGGGAACGCGACATTCTCGCGCACGCTGAGGTCGGGGCGGTTCGCGTAGCGCTGGAACACCATCACGACGTCGTCGTGCGCGCCGTGGCAGGGCACGCCGTCGATGAGCACCTCGCCCTGCGTCGGCGTCTTCGTGCCGATCGGGCGCACGCCACCCATCATGTGCAGCAGGGTCGACTTGCCGCAGCCCGACGGACCCAGCAGCATGACGATGCCGGGGCGCTCGAGGTGCAGGCTGATGCCGTCGATCACGCGCACCGTGCCGGTGCCGTCGCGCTGCGGATATTCCTGGACGATGTCGCGCAGGTCGAGGCTGACCTGCGTGGCGTCGGTGGCGGTCATACGCGGGTCTCCCACGGATACAGGCGGCCCTTGATCCAGCGCATGAGGTGGTAGCTCAGGAGGGCGAACGCGATGATGACGATGATGCCGGCGAAGACCTGGTCCATCGCCGAGAAGCGACGCGCGTTCTGGATCAGCTGGCCGAGGCCTTCGCGCGCGTTCACGTACTCGGCCACGGTGATGTAGGTCCACATCACCGACACCGCGACGATGACCGCATCGGCGATGCGCGGCATCGCGAGCGGCAGCACGGCGAGGCGGATGCACTCCCATGGCGTCGCGCCGAGGTCGCGCGCGCTGATCCAGTAGGCCTGCGGTACCGCGCGCACGGCGTCGCGCACGAGCGGGATCAGGTACACCACCGCGCCGGCGTAGAGGAACAGGATCTTCATCCACTCGCCGATGCCGAACCACATGACCATGATCGGCAGCAGCGCGACGACCGGTGCCGAGCGGAACGGATCGACCAGCGGCGAGAGTGCGGCGTTGACGCGCGTCGACGCACCCATGAGCACGCCGACCGGGATGCCGATCGCGACGACGAGGACGCCGGCCGCGAACACGCGGCCCAGCGACCAGATCGTCGCGTTCCAGAGCAGGCTGCGCTGGTTCTCGCCGTCCCACACGAGGTAGGCGAACGCCTTGGCGACCTGCCACGGCGACGGCAGCTTGTTCGGGCTGACGAGGTCGAACCCGGTCAGCACGGCCCACAGCACGAGTACCGCGAGCACGGCGCCGACGCCGAGTGCACGCGCGGTCGACGCGGCCAGCGGCGCGTACGGGTTCCAGGTCGAGGAGGCGTCGCTCATCGTCGCCTCAGCGCGCCAGCACGGCCGCGCGCGTCGTGCGGTTGAGCGCGCGGCAGTCCTCGAGCGAGAGACCCTCGGCCTGTGCGTTGCCTTCCGCGCAGATCGGCTTGTCGGGGCCGTTGCCGACGATGCGGAAGCGCGCGCGCTCGAACTCCCACTGCGAGACGAGGTAGTCGACGACGGCCTGCGCGCGGGCGCGCGACAGGCGCATGTTGGTCTCGCGCGAGCCGGTCGAATCGGTGTTGCCCGAGATCTCGAAGTAGGCCGAGCCGTTGTTCTCGACGAACGGCACCATCTCGTCGTCGAGGGTCTTCTGGGCGCGCTTGGTGAGGTCGGCCGAGCCGGTCGAGAAGCTCACCGTGACCGGCTTGGTCACGCTGGCCTCGCGCGTCGCGGCCTGCTCGCGCTCGCCTTCGCTGAAGGTGAACTCGGGCTTGGCCGCTGCCTGCTGCGCGGCCTGGCTCTTGGCGAGCAGGTTGCGCACGAAGCGCGTGTCGACCGAATCCTGCGGCGCGATGACCGGGCTGTTCGGATTGGCGAGTGCGCCGGCGCGACGGTAGATGCCGTCGAAGCGGCGGTACACCCGCTCGTAGTGGTTGGTGCCGCCGACCAGGCCGAGGATGCGCGCGTTGTCTTCCAGGCCGGTCCAGACGAGGTTCTGGAACAGGCCCTTCACGAAGTCGCGGCCCTGGTCCTTGGCGAGCAGGGTGAAGAACTCCTCGGTGCGCACGAGCGCGTCGACCGCCTCGTCCGGCGCCTTGCGCGCGGCGTCGACGCCCTCGAGCCAGCCCGCGACGAAGCCCTGGAAGGCCTTCTCGTTGGCCGGTTCGGCGAGCGCGCGCTGGTCGCAGACGATGACGTCGTAGATGAGGTTGGTCGCGGTCTTGGTCGAGTAGACGACATGCGCACCCGGCGTCGACTTGAGCGCGAGCGAGAGGTCCGGATCCCACAGCGCGGCGGCGTCGACGTTGCCCGCACTGAACGCGGCGCGCACGCCGGCGGTGCCTTCCTCGGCGTTGATGTAGACGTAGCGCACCGAGCTCTTGGCGCGCGCGGTCATGCTCGAGTTCTCGATCGCGTCGATCGTCATGCCGTCCGACGGCGTGAATTGCAGCAGCGCGATGCTGCGGCCGCCGAGGTCCTCGACGCGCTGGATCTTCGGGTCGCGCGCGATGATCGCGTCGCCGCCCTGCGTGTTGTCGACGATCATGATCGCGCGGCCGTCATGGCCCGAGTTGCGCAGGTTCGGCTGCTCCTGCGCCCAGAAGTCCGAGGTACGCCATGCGCACTGCGCGGTCTTCGATTCGAAGATCGTCGTCAGCGTCGGGATGTCGTCCTGGATCACGAACTCCACGTGCACGCCGTTGCGCTCGAAGATCGAGCCCGGCGCGGTCTTGAGCGACTTGCCGTTGGCGAGCAGCGCCGGCGCGTAGCCGTGGAAGCTCACGATGCTGACCTTGAGCGGGTTGCCGGCGCTGCCGAGCGCGCCGCCTCGCGGCGCCGAAGCCGCAGGCGTGGCGGCGGGCATCGTCGATGCCGAAGGCTGCGCAGGCGCGCCCGGCGTCGCGGCCGGGGCCGTCGGCGTGTTGGTCGCCGTCGACGAACCCGTGCCCTTGCCCTGCACCATGTCCTTGACGCCGAGGTGCCACGCCGCGGCGGCGGTGCCGCCGAGGATGATGAGGGTCACGAGGCCCTTCGCGAGAGGGGTCAGCTTGGCCATGTCGGCTCCTGTGAGTCGAGAGGGAAGATCAGGGCGACGCCGGCGTCGTGCCGGTGCCGGTTCCGAAGATCGCGGCGATGCGCGCGAGGCGTCCACGTTCGTCGTCGAGGCGGGCGCTCTCGCGCTGGCAGGCGTCCTTGGTCGCACGCGCCTCGGCCTCGAGACCGGATTTCTCCTCGGTCGAGCGTGTCACTTCACGCTCGAGCAGCGCCTCGAGGTCGCCGATCTGCTGGCGGATGCGCGCGACGGCCTCCTGCTGGCGCTGGTCGCGCGCCTGGATCGCCTCGCGGGCGAGCTGCAGCTGGTCGCGTGCGTGCGCCTCGAGCTGGCGCTTGGCCATGTCGAGCGCGCGCGTCTTGCGTTCGGCGTCGAGCAGCACGTCCTCGATCGCCCAGGTGTCGTCGGCGGCATCGAGCGCGAGCACGGCGGCCTTGCGCGCGGCGGGATCGAGCGCGGCGAGGCCGTCGAGCACGCGCAGCAGCTTCTCGGCCGAGAACGGCACGGCCGCCACGTTCTGTTCGGCATAGATCTCCTCGAGCGCGCGCTGCTCGACGATGCCGCCCGACGGAGCGACGATCTCGGGCACAGGCTCGGATTCGGCAACAGGCGCCGGCTCGGGCTCGGCGACGGTGACGGGCTCGGCCACCGGCGCGGAGACCGGGCGCGGCGGATCGTCGGTTTCGACGAGCCCCACCTTCTCCAGCACGCGCAGCAGCTTGCTCATCGTCGTCCCTCCGCACCGTCGGCCGGAGAGTGTAGAAGATTCGCGTGACGAGTGGCGTGCGTGCGCGGCGTGGCCCTCGCAGCGTCGACAATCCGTGGTGATCCGCGACGGCGTCGCCGCGCCGTCACGGAGGATGCTGCACGGGTCAGGCGTGTTCGCGTCGGCGCAAGCGCAGCGCGGCCGCCATCGCCACGAGTGCGGCGAGCAGCGCGCCGGCGACACCGCCGCCGACCGGCAGCGTCGCGACCGTGGGTGCACCGCCGCCGACGACGATCGGGAACTCGGCGAGCACGGTCGGGTTGGCGTCGAGTGTCGTGACGATGCGGACGCGATGCGGACCGGCCGACAGCGCGGGCAGGACCAGCGGCGACGCGTACACCACGTCGGGGCCGGGCGGGCACAGGAAGCCGCAGCCGAGATCGTAGAGGACGTCGATCCCGTCGGTCGTCACGTGATGCATGGACGGAGCGCCCGGTGTGGGGCTGTAGAAACCGAGCGAGGCGGAGTTGCCGAGCCGGTAGAGGATCGCGTCGAAGGCCTGGTCGGCCGGTGGCGGATCCGGGGTGAGCACGAGGCGGGCGCCGGAGACCGGATCGTCGACGGCGGCGACCTGTGGCGCGAAGGCCAGGGCGAACACGATGAGTGCGGCGCGCGCCGCGTGCTGGAACACCCTCGACGGCAAGGACATGGCGGACTCCCTTTTCCGGTGGCCGCCACCCTGGCGGCACGCTGCGTCGCATCCGGCGGACGTGACGGGGCGCAGCGTACTCCCGAAGCGGAGGAGCCTGCCACGCCGGGGAGGAACGGCTCCCTGGCGTGGCTGAACGCCCCGTCCCGCCTGCTCAGGTGGCCTTGGCGAGGTCGTCCAGCATCGCCTTGAGGAAGCGAGCAGCCTCGCCGCCGGTCGCGGCGCGGTGGTCGAAGGTGAGCGACAGCGGGATGATCTTGTGCGCCTCGAAACCGCCCATGACCGGCGTCATCTGGTGGCGGCCCTTGCCCGCGGCGACGATCGCGACGGTCGGCGGCACCACGACCGGTGTCGCATAGCGGCCCGCGAACACGCCGAAGTTCGACAGCGAGATCGTGTAGCCCTTGAGCTCGTCGGCCGGGATGCTGCGGTCGATGACCTGGTCGCGCAGGCGGTTGATGGCCTGGCGCAGGCCTGCGGCGTCGAGCACGTCGGCGTTGCGCAGCGCGGGCACGAACAGGCCGTCGTCGGTGTCGACCGCGATGCCGATGTCGACGTGCGGGTGCAGCGTGCGTGTCAGCGTGTCGCCGTCGAACCATGCGTTGAGCGCGGGTACGGTCTTGCACGCCTTCACGAGCGCGCGCACGAGGCGCACGGTGATGTCGTTGCCCGGCACCCAGGCGTGGATGTCGGCATCGTCGCAGAGCGTGGTCGGCACGACCTTCGCGTGTGCATCGGCCATGACGCGCGCCATGTTGCGGCGTACGCCCTTGAGCGGTTCGGGCTGACCCGTCGCGGACTGCGTCGGCGGTGCCGTGCGCATCGGTCGGCCCGACGCCGAGACCGGCGTGCGCGCGGGTTCGGCGACCGGTGCCGGCGCCTGCGGTGCACGCGCGGCGGGTGCGGGTGTGGAAACGTCCGCCGCGCGCGCGGGTGCAGGTGCCGCGGCACCGATGCGCGCGCTGCCGTCGGCCGCGGCCTGCTTGACGTCCTTGAGCGTGACGACGCCGCCGTCGCCGGTCGGGTTGACGCGGGCGAGGTCGACGCCGAGCTTCTTCGCGAGCGCGCGCACGGCCGGCACGGCACGCACGCCGCCGATGCTCGCGGCCTGTTCGGCGTGGACGCGGTCGCCCGCTTCCATCGCGCCGACGACGGTGCCCGAGTCGGGACGCGCTGCGGCGCCGCCCGCGCGGATCTCGCCGCCTTCGTCGGAGGCCACGACCTTGCCCGGCGCCGCCGGCGTGGGCGTCGCGGTCGCAGGCTTGGCCGGTGCAGCGTGGGTCGGGCCGTGATGGTGGCCGGTGTCCTCGGCGTCGGCGCGCTGCGGCAGGTTCGGATCGAGCGCGATCTCGACGAGCGCCGTGCCCGTCACGATGATGTCGCCTGCGCCGCCGTACTGCTTCATGACGGTGCCCGAGAACGGCGAAGGCACTTCGACGACGGCCTTGGCCGTCTCCATCGAGACGAGCGGTTCGTCGAGGCGGATCACGTCGCCGGGCTTGACGAACCACTCGACGATCGTCGCGTCGGGCAGGCCCTCGCCGAGGTCGGGCAGGAGGAAGGTCTTGGTCTCGCTCATGGTCGTTCGGTCCTGTGCTCAGCTCGCCGCGAGCGTGCGTTTGGCGGCCTCGACGATCGTCGACACCGCGGGCAGGTACTTCATCTCGAGACGGAACAGCGGGATGTGCGTGTCGTAGCCGGTCACGCGCTCGACCGGCGCGACGAGGTCGTACATCGCGTGCTCGGCGAGGCGCGCGGCGATCTCGGCGCCGAAGCCCGCGGTGCGCGGTGCCTCGTGCACGATCACGCAGCGGCCGGTCTTGCGCACCGATTCGTGGATCGTGTCGAAATCCAGCGGCTTGAGCGTGGCGACGTCGATGACCTCGGCGCTGATGCCTTCGGCGGCGAGCGCGTCGGCGGCCTCGAGCGTCTCCTTGACCTGGGCGCCCCAGGTCACCAGCGTGACGTCGCTGCCGTCGCGCAGCACGAAGCACACGTCGAGCGGCAGGGCCTCGCCGTCGTCGGGCACTTCTTCCTTGTACTGGCGGTAGATGCGCTTGGGCTCGAAGAAGATCACCGGATCGGGATCGCGGATCGAGGCCAGCAGCAGGCCGTAGGCGCGCGCGGGCGACGACGGCAGCACGACGCGCAGGCCCGGCACGTTGGTGAACAGCGCCTCGTTGGCCTCGGAGTGGTGCTCGGGGGCGCGGATGCCGCCGCCCCACGGTGCGCGCCACACGGCCGGCACCGTCATGCGGCCGCGCGTGCGGTTACGTAGGCGCGCGGCGTGGCAGATGATCTGCTCGAGCATCGCGTAGATGAAGCCTTCGAACTGCGCCTCGGCGACCGGCTTCATGCCTTGCGCGGCGAGGCCGACGGTGAGGCCGGCGATGGTGGTTTCATCGAGCGGCGTGTCGATGACGCGATCGGCGCCGAACGTGTCGATGAGGCCGAGCGTCGCGCGGAACACGCCGCCGTTGACGCCGACGTCCTCGCCGAGCACGACGACGCTCGGATCGTGTTTCATTTCCCAGGCGAGGGCCTGGGTGACGGCTTCGATGAGGGTGATCTGGGCCATGGGAATTCCGGGAATGAGGGCGGAGGAGCGGCGCGTCAGGCGCGCTTTTCGCGGGCGACGGCTTCGGCGCGCTGGGCGACGAGGTCGGGCGGCAGGTCCGCGTAGGTGTAGTCGAACATCGCCTCGACCGGCTGCGCGCGCGTCTCGAGATAGGCGTTGACCTCGGCGTCGACGTACTTCGTGCACGTCTCCTTCCACGCGGTCTCTTCCTCCTCGCTCCACGCATTGAGCGACTGCAGGTAGGCCTTCATGCGGCGCAGCGGCTCGCGCTGCCACGCGTCCTTGACCTCCTGCTCGGGGCGGTAGCGGCGCGCGTCGTCGGCGGTGGTGTGGTCGGACAGGCGGTAGGTGACCGCCTCGATGCACATGCCGCCGTGGCCGTGGCGCGCGCGCTTGATCGCGTGGTCGAGCACGTGGCGCATCGCGATGAAGTCGTTGCCGTCGACCTGCACGCATTCCAGGCCCGCGGCGATGCCCTTCTGCGCGAGCGTCTTCGCGCCGGTCTGCGCACCGCGCGGCACCGAGATCGCCCACTGGTTGTTGACGATGATCGAGACCAGCGGCAGCGTCATCGCGCCGGCCACGTTGAGCGCGCTGTTGAAGTCGGCCTTCGAGGAGCCGCCGTCGCCGATCGTGCAGACCGCGACGCGCGCCTCCTTGCGGATCTTGAACGCGAGCGCCGAGCCGGCTGCGTGGAGGCATTGCGTGCCGATCGGCACGCACCAGGCGAAGTCGTGCGCCGGTCCCGAGAAGTCGTTGCCGCGCTCGTCGCCGCCCCAGTACATGAGCAGCTCGCGCGGTTTCACGCCGCGGTGGAACTGCGCGCCGTACTCGCGGTAGCTCACGGCGAGCACGTCGTCGGCCTGCATCGCGCTGCCGATGGCGAGGTAGGTGGCCTCGTGGCCGAGGCAGGGCGCGTACGTGCCGAGCTTGCCGGTACGTTGCAGCGCGATGGCCTTGGCGTCGAACACGCGCGCCATGACCATTTCCTGGTAGAGCTTGACGAGCTGCTTGGTGTCGCGCGCGAACGCGGGCAGATCGTTGCGGACGAGCTGTCCCTCGGCGTCGAGGAACTGGATGTAGTCGATTTCGAACGTGGCGGCTGTCGGCACGGCGGGTCTCCGGGGTGCACGCGTCGTCAAGGGAGCGTGCCGGCCATCGTCATGGCCTGGGGTGTGCCCGTCGCGACGCTCCGCCGCGCGGGGCGGAATGCTGGGAACGGCGCGAAGGCGGCGCGCGGAGTCCGGATCCAGTGCCGGGGCGCGGGGCTGCGCCGAGCGTGGCCCTGCGCCACGACGGTCCGCGATAGATAACAAGTGAAACCGTCCGGCGCAAGGATCGGCGCAGCAAGGCGAGGCCTGCCGCCGACCCGCGGGATGTGGCCCAGACGAGGTTCCCGTCCGGCGCGCGCCTGGCCATCGGGGCGCGTGGCAGTGGCGATCGCGTGGCTGCTCGGGTAGCGTGCGCGGTCCCCCGAACGGTCCTCGCCCTGCATGGACAACCGCCGCGACATCGAGCAGGGGGTCGAGATCGACCTCCGCGACCGCCTGACATACTCGGGCTACCTGCAGCTCGACACGCTGCTGTCGGCGCAGAAGCCGCTCAGCGATCCGCCGCACCACGACGAGATGCTGTTCATCACCCAGCACCACGTCTCGGAGCTGTGGATGAAGCTCGTCATCCATGAACTGCGCGCGGCGCTGGCCAACCTTTCGCGCGACGAGGTCGACACGACGCTCAAGATCCTCGCGCGGGTCAAGCAGATCCAGCGCCAGCTGTTCGAGCAGTGGGCCGTGCTCGAGACGCTCACGCCGAGCGAGTACCTCGAGTTCCGTGACGTGCTCGGCCCGGCCTCGGGCTTCCAGTCCTACCAGTACCGCATGATCGAGTTCCTGCTCGGCAACAAGAACGCCGACATGCTCGCGGTGTTCGCCCACGACCTGCCGATCCAGGCCGAACTGCGCGTCGCGCTCGAATCGCCGAGCCTCTACGACGAGTTCCTGCGCCACCTCGCGCGGCTCGGCCACGCGGTGCCGGCGACGTCGGTGGAGCGCGACTGGACCCAGCCGTACCGGCGCGACGCGCAGCTCGTCAACGTGTTCAAGCACATCTACGAGCACGCCGACGAGTGCTGGGCCGCGTACAACCTCTGCGAGAAGCTCGTCGACATCGAGGAGAGCTTCCAGCTCTGGCGCTTCCGCCACATGAAGACGGTCGAGCGCATCATCGGCTTCCGCCGCGGCACGGGCGGATCGTCGGGCGTCGGCTTCCTTCGCAAGGCGCTGGACCTGACGTTCTTCCCCGAGCTGTTCGAGGTGCGCACGGTGATCGGCAGCGGCATGGCGGTGCCCACGACGCCGCCCTGAACGGCCCACGCCACGGCGTCCGGGCGTTGACGCCCCCGTGACAAGTCGGTGATCCTCGGCCGGTTAGCCACTGCCACCAGGGGAGCACCGCATGAGCGGCAAGCCGATTCCTTCGCCGGACGTACCACCCGTGCCCGATTTTTCGACCGTCATGGGCCATCCGCGTCCGTTGTGGATGCTGTTCATGACCGAGTTCTGGGAGCGCTTCGCGTTCTACGGCATGCGCTGGGCGCTCGCGCTTTACATCGTGGCCCAGTTCTACGCCGGCGAAGCCGGCGGTGAGGCACCGGCCAGCCGGCTCTATGGCGCCTACCTCGCGCTGGTCTACGCTGCGGCGCTCTTTGGCGGCTACGTGGCCGATCGCGTCATCGGCTACCAGCGCTCGATCCTGCTCGGTGCCGTGATCATGGCCGCGGGACTGTTCCTCATCATGGTTCCGAACGAGGAACTGTTCAAAC
The DNA here is from genome assembly GCF_051987395.1 of Dokdonella aquatica. NCBI lineage: Bacteria > Pseudomonadati > Pseudomonadota > Gammaproteobacteria > Lysobacterales > Rhodanobacteraceae > Dokdonella > Dokdonella aquatica. The sequence goes on from NZ_CP197094.1 coordinate 2,275,221, forward strand.
TCGGCCTGGCGACCGTCATCGTCGGCAATGGCTTGTTCAAACCGAACATCTCGACGATGGTCGGCAAGTTGTACGCACCGGGTGACGGGCGGCGGGATTCGGGCTTCACGCTGTTCTACATGGGCATCAACCTCGGTGCGATGATCGCGCCATGGCTCACCGGCATCCTCGCCGAGCGCATCATGGGCGGTTCGCCCGAAATGCCCGCGTACAAGGTGGTCTTCCTCGCCTCCGGCATCGGCATGCTGATCAGCCTCGTCTGGTTCTGGTTCGGCCGCGCGCAGCTGCGTGGCATCGGCCAGCCGCTCCCGGGCGCCGAAGGTACGGGGCGTGTTCTCGTGACGGGTGTCTGCGCGATCGTCGCGATTCCGGTCTTCTATTTCCTGCTCTCGATCGGCGCCGGTGCGCTGCAATGGATCCTCTCGGCACTGTTCGTCGGCCTGTGCGTGCTGATCCTCAAGGAAGGCTTCAAGGACGGCGCGATCCGGCGTGACATGGCCGTCGCCATGCTGATCATCTTCGTGTTCAACGTGCTGTTCTGGTGCTTCTTCGAGCAGGCCGGAAGCTCGTTCAACTTCCTCGCGCAGAACATCGTCGACCGCGATTTCAGCGGCTGGATCTTCCCGGTCGGCTGGTTCCAGTCGGTCAACTCGCTCGCGATCATCACGCTCGCGCCGGTGCTCGCCTGGCTGTGGGTCAAGATGGGCAGCGCGAATCCGTCGATCCCGCGCAAGTTCGGTCTCGGCCTGATCTTCAACGGTCTCGCGTTCCTGCTGCTGATGTTCGCGCTGTCGAGCCTGGTCGATCCGCAGACGCTCAAGATCCCGTTCTGGACGCTCTTCATGGTCTACGTGATCCAGTCCGTCGGCGAGCTCTGCCTGTCGCCGATCGGCTTGTCGATGGTGACCAAGCTCGCGCCGGTGCGCCTCGTCGGCTTCGGCATGGGCGGCTGGTTCCTCTCGACGGCGATCGGCAACAACCTGTCGGGCATCTTCGCGAGCCACGTCAGCGGCGAAGCCGGCATGAACGTGCAGTCCGCGCTCAGCGGCTACACGTTCGGCTTCTGGGCCCTCGTGATTCCGGGCGTGCTGCTGTTCCTGATCGCGCCGCTGATCCAGAAGCTCATGCACGGCGTGAAGTGACGCCGGCGATGCACGCGATGTGATCCACGCGACGGCGGCCTCCGGGCCGCCGTCGTCGTTTGCGGGGCCGCGCGCGTCGCCGCCACGCGGGAGTTCGAACGATGACCGCCACGACCGTGCCCTCCCCGATGCCGACCACGGCGCAGCGCTGGATCGTGCTGCTGCTGGTCAGCCTCGCGATGTTCGGCAACTACTACGCCTACGACGCGCTCAATCCGGTCGTCGACCTGCTGCGCGAGCAGAACGGATTCACCTATGGCCAGATCGGCGTGCTGTCGACCGCGTACAACATCGCCGCGCTGCTCGTGCTGCTCGCCGGCGGCTACGTCATCGACCGCTGGGGCACGCGCCTCGCGATCCCCGTGTTCGCGGCGATCTGCGTCGCCGCCGCGGCGCTGACTGCGGCCACCTCGCACTACGAGACCATCCTCGCCGGGCGCTTCCTGCTCGGCATCGGCGCCGAACCGCTCATCGTCGCCGCGACGACCGTGCTCGCGAAGTGGTTCAGCGGGCGCGAGCTCGGCTTCGCGTTCGGCCTCAACCTGTCGGTGTCGCGGCTCGGTTCGGCCTCGACCGACTGGTCGACCTCGTTCGCCGAGCCGCTGTACGCGAACTGGCAGGACCCGCTGTGGCTCGCGACCGGCGTCGCCGCCGCGGGACTCGCCGCGGCGGTGCTCTACGCGATGCTCGAGCGGCGTGCGCAAGGGCAGGGCGTGCCGGCCGCCGAAGCGCCTGGCGATCGCCTCGAACTGCGCCGCCTCTACGTGTTCGGCCGCGCGTACTGGTACATCGTCGCGCTGTGCGTGGTGTTCTACGCGACGATCTTCCCGTTCCGCACGTTCGCGATCGACTACTTCCAGCAGGCCCACGGCCTCGATCGCGGCACCGCGGGCATGCTCAGCAGCCTGCTGCCGATGTCGGCGATCGTGCTCACGCCGCTGTTCGGACTGTGGGCCGATCGCGTCGGCCACCGCGGCCTGTTCATGCTGGTCGGCACCGCGATCATGCTGCCGCTGTTCCTCGCGGTGACCTACCTGCCGCCGGGCGCGCCCGTGCCGATGCCGTTCGGCGGCCCTGCGATCCCGCTCACGCTGCTCGTCGTCGCGGTGCTGCTCGGTGCGGTGTTCTCGCTGATCCCGGCCGTGCTGTGGCCGGCGGTCGCGACGCTCGTCGACGAGAAGCGCCTCGGCTCGGCGTATGCGCTCATGACGTTCGTCCAGCAGATCGGCTGGGCCGCGGTGCCGGCCGTGGTCGGCCTGCTCAACGACCGCGCCGGTGCCGGTCCCGAGAACCCGGCCGGCTATGCGGGCGGCATGTGGTTCTACACGGCGCTCGTCGCGCTCGGGTTGTTCTTCGCGTGGCGGTTGTGGCGGCTCGAGCGCGGCAGCGCGGTCATCACGCGCTGAGCGACGGCACGCGGGAGCTCGATCGCGTCATGACCGGCAGGTACCGGGGATAGCGTAAAGACGCAGGAATTCCGCCTTCGCGGGAAGGACGTGACACCCGAGGATGCGCCGCTGCCCGCGCCCGCAGTCAGCGCCGCGATTCGACGAGTTCGGCGTTCCAGAGCGTGTCGAGGATGCGCGCGAGCCACTCGCGCTCGTCGGTGCTCAGGTGCGAGAGCAGGCGCTGCTCGTGCTCGAGCGCGAGCGGCGCCACCTGGTCGTAGATTTCCCAGCCTTTTTCCGAGAGGCGCAGCACCGAGCGGCGCTTGTCGTTCGCGGCGGTGCCGCGCTCGATGAGGCCCTTCTCGAGCAGGCGCGCGAGCGCGCGGCTCACCGCGACCTTGTCCATCGCCGTGCGCTCGGCGACCTCGCGGCCCGACAGGTCGGCGCGGTGGCCGAGCACGGCCATCGTGCGCCATTCGGTGATCGAGAGGCCGAAGCGTTTCTCGTAGACGCGCGCGATCGCCTGGCTCAGCGTGTTCGACAGCACGCTCAGCCGGTACGGCAGGAAGGTTTCGAGCTCGAGCAGTGCGCGACCCGACATCGGGCAGGTTCCCCTTGCGGCTGGTTTCAATTGTAACTATAAAGCACGCATGCCGCGAATCCGCGGCCCCTGCCAGGAGTCGCCATGAACGCCCAGCCCGAGAACCCGCATGCCGGCATGCAGGTTACGACGTTCGACAACCCGATGGGTATCGACGGTTTCGAGTTCGTCGAGTTCGCCGCGCCGCAGGGCCAGGCGCACCACCTGCACGACTATTTCCGCAAGCTCGGCTTCGTCCAGGTCGCGCGCCACAAGACGCGCCCGATCAGCACGTACCGGCAAGGTGACTGCACGTTCCTGATCAACGAGGATCCGGACTCGTTCGCGGCGCGCTTCGCGGCCGAGCACGGCCCGAGCGCGTGCGGTTTCGCGATCCGCGTCAACAAGCTCGCGGAGTGGGCGCGCGTGCAGGCGCTGCGCAACGGCGCGGAATCGTTCGACCAGCGCGACGAGCTGAGCAAGGCGGCCGCGGCGCCCGTGATCAAGGGCATCGGCGGCTGCATGCTCTACATCGTCGACCGCTACGACCAGCAGGGTACGATCCACGACCCCGACTACGAGTACCTGCCCGGCGTCGATCTCATGCCGAAGGGTTTCGGGCTCACCTTCATCGACCACCTGACCCACAACCTCTACCACGGCAACATGGCCAAGTGGGCCGACTACTACGAGCGCCTGTTCAATTTCCGCGAGATCCGCTACTTCGACATCAAGGGTGCCAAGACCGGCCTGCTGTCGAAGGCGATGACCGCGCCGGACGGCATGGTGCGCATCCCGCTCAACGAGTCGAGCGACCCGAAGAGCCAGATCAACGAGTACCTGGACGCCTACAAGGGCGAGGGCATCCAGCACATCGCCTGCTTCACCGACGACATCTACGTGACCGTCGAGAAGATGCGCGAGGCCGGCGTCGACTTCCTCGACACGCCGGACAGCTACTTCGAGGTCATCGACGCGCGCATCCCGGACCACAACGAGGACGTCGCGCGCCTGACCCGCAACAAGATCCTCATCGACGCCGACCCCGAGACCAAGCAGCGCAAGCTGCTGCAGATCTTCACCCAGAACGCGCTCGGCCCGATCTTCTTCGAGATCATCCAGCGCAAGGGCAACGAAGGCTTCGGCGAGGGCAACTTCCAGGCGCTGTTCGAGAGCATCGAGCGCGACCAGATGCGCCGCGGCGTGCTCTGACCCGCGCGAGGCAACCTCGGGTATCGTGTCGGCGCCGCGCGATCCGCGGCGCACGGCACGCGTGACCGCCGCGCGGTCGTCGGCGATGGCAGGAGATCGGGCATGACCGCTTCCGCGGGGTACATGAGCGGCTTCGCGAACGAGTTCGCGAGCGAAGCCTTGCCGGGCGCGCTGCCCGAAGGACGCAACTCGCCGCAGCGGGTCGCCTATGGCCTTTACGCCGAACAGCTGTCGGGCACCGCGTTCACGGCACCGCGCCACGCGAACCGGCGCAGCTGGCTGTACCGCATGCGTCCGGCCGCGATGCACGGTGCGTTCACGCCGTATGCGCAGCCGGCGTTCCACAACGCGTTCGGTGACGGCCCGGTCACGCCCGACCAGCTGCGCTGGGATCCGCTGCCGTCGCCCCACGCGCCGACCGACTTCATCGACGGCCTGTTCACGATGGCCGGCAACGGCAGTCCGGCGGCGCAGACCGGCGTCGGCATCCATCTCTACGCCGCCAACCGCGACATGCAGGGACGCTGGTTCCACGATGCGGACGGCGAGCTGCTGATCGTGCCGCAGTCCGGACGCCTGCGCCTGGAGACCGAGTTCGGCGTGATCGAGATCGCGCCGCAGCAGATCGCGGTGATCCCGCGCGGCGTGCGTTTCCGCGTCGTGCTGCCCGACGGCGAGGCGCGCGGCTACGTCTGCGAGAACTTCGGCGCGCTGCTCAAACTGCCCGACCTCGGCCCGATCGGCAGCAATGGTTTGGCCAATCCGCGCGATTTCGAGACGCCGGTGGCCGCCTACGAGGACGTCGAGGGCGATTTCGAGCTCGTCGTGAAGTTCCAGGGCCACCTGTGGCGTGCCGACCTCGGCCATTCGCCGAACGACGTCGTCGCCTGGCACGGCAACTACGCGCCGTACCGCTACGACCTGCGCCGTCACAACACGATCGGCTCGATCAGCTACGACCACCCGGATCCGTCGATCTTCCTCGTGCTGCATTCGGCCAGCGACACCGAGGGCGTCGGCAACCTCGATTTCGTGATCTTCCCGCCGCGCTGGCTGGTCGCGCAGGACACGTTCCGCCCGCCGTGGTTCCACCGCAACGTCGCGAGCGAGTTCATGGGCCTCGTGCACGGCGCCTACGACGCCAAGGCCGGCGGTTTCGTGCCGGGCGGTTCGTCGCTGCACAACAGCTTCACGGGCCACGGTCCGGACGCGGCGACATTCGAGAAGGCCTCGGCCGCGGACCTCTCGAAACCCGACGAGATCACCGGCACGATGGCCTTCATGTTCGAGACGCGCGCGGTGATCCGTCCGACCGCGCAGGCGCTCGAGGCCGCGCATCGCCAGCGCGACTACCAGGCCTGCTGGCAAGGCCTGCGCAAGCATTTCGATCCGGCGCGACGCACGCCCGGCGCGTGACGCGCGCAGGACACGGCACTACGCGAAGGCACCCCATCCCCGCATGAGAGACACGCACGCATGAAACTGGGTTCACTGAAGGAAGGCGGCCGCGACGGCACGCTCGTCGTGGTCGACCGCGCGCTGCAGCGCGCCGTGCGCGCGACCGGCATCGCGCCGACGCTGCAGCGCGCACTCGAGGACTGGGACACCGTCGCGCCGCGCCTACAGGCGCTGTCGAAGGCACTGGAGGAAGGTACTGCCGCCGATGCGTTCGCGCTCGACGTCGCCGCACTCGCCTCGCCGTTGCCGCGTGCCTACGAGTTCGTCGACGGCAGTGCCTACCTGCCGCACGTCGAGCGCGTGCGCCGCGCGCGTGGCGCCGAGGTGCCCGAGAGCTTCTATACCGATCCGCTCATGTACCAGGCGACGAGCGCGGGCTTCCTCGCGCCGCGCGATCCGATCCTCGCCTCGAGCGAGGACTGGGGCATCGACCTCGAGGCCGAGGTGGTCGTCGTGACCGCCGACGTGCCGATGGGCGCGACACCGGCCGAAGCCTCGAAGGCGATCCGCCTCGTCGGCCTCGTCAACGACGTCTCGCTGCGCGGCCTGATCCCGGGCGAGCTCGCCAAGGGTTTCGGCTTCCTGCAGTCCAAGCCGCGTTCGGCGCTGTCGCCCGTGTTCGTGACACCCGACGAGCTCGGCGACGCGTGGCGCGACGACAAGCTGCACCTCGCGATGCGCACCTGGATCAACGGCGCGTGGTTCGGCGCGGCCGAGGCCGGCGTTGACATGCAGTTCAGCTTCGCCCAGCTCGTCGCGCACGTCGCGAAGACGCGCCCGGTATCGGCCGGCACGATCGTCGGCTCGGGCACGATCGCCAACGCCGACACGAGCCTCGGCGCCTCGTGCCTGGCCGAGCAGCGCACGGTCGAGACGCTGCGCGACGGCAAGCCGACCACGCCGTTCCTGCGCTTCGGCGACCGCGTGCGCATCGAGATGCTCGACGCGGAAGGCCGCAGCGTGTTCGGCGCGATCGAGCAGACCGTCGAACGCCTCGCAACGCGCTAAGCTAGGCACCGTGCGGCCGCCCCTCGGCGGCCGTCCGGGGGGAACGGCATGGCCGGCACGTTGAAGCTCTACAGCTACTGGCGCTCGAGCGCCGCCTACCGCGTGCGCGTCGCGCTCAACCTCAAGCAGCTGCCGCACGAGATCATCCCGGTGCATCTCGTGCGCGACGGCGGCGAGCAGCATGCTGCGGCATACCGCGGCATCAACCCGCAGGAACTCGTGCCGACGCTGCTCGACGGCGCGCGCGTGTTCCGCCAGTCGATGGCGATCATCGAATACCTCGACGAGGCCTACGCCGGCGCGATGGCGCTGCTGCCGTCGACTGCGCGCGAACGCGCCCGCGTGCGCGCGCTCGCCCAGCTCGTCGCCTGCGACATCCATCCGCTCAACAACCTGCGCGTCATGCAGTTCCTCGAGCGCGACTTCGGCACGCCGCAGGTCGAGCGCGACCGCTGGACGCGGCACTGGATCGAGGAAGGCTTCCGCGCGTTCGAGGAGCTGCTCGCGGGCAATTCCTCGACTGGCCTGTTCTGCGACGGCGACACACCGACGCTGGCCGACGCCTGCCTCGTGCCGCAGGTCTACAACGCGCGGCGTTTCGGCGTCGACATGAGCGCGTTCCCGTCCATCGCGCGCATCGACGCCGAGTGCCTCGCGCTGCCGGCCTTCGACGCGGCGCGCCCCGAGAACCAGCCCGACGCGCCGGGCCCGGCCTGAGCCGTCCGGTCAGCCCGCGATGTAGCGCTGCAGCTGCTCGATCCGCTCGCTCTGCTCGCTGATCACCGCGGCGACGAGGTCGCCGATCGACAGCACGCCGATCACCTTCGTGCCCGCGACGACGGGCAGGTGGCGGATGCGCCTGTCGGTGCACACGCGCATGCAATGGTCGATCGTGTCGTCGGGCGACACCGTGACGACCTGCGCGGTCATGATCTCGCGCACCGGCGTGTCCGACGACGAGCGTCCCTTGAGCACGACCTTGCGCGCGTAGTCGCGCTCCGAGACGATGCCTTCGAGCGTGTCGCCGCGCATGACGAGCAGGGCGCCGACGTGGTGTTCGGCCATCGCGCGTATCGCGTCGATGACGGGCGCGTCGGACGTCGTCGCGACGATCGCGCTGCCCTTGCCTTCGAGAAGGTGCTTGACCTGGAGCATGGCGGTCCTCCGGCGGGTGGCGCGGCCAGTCTAGCGCGGCCGTGCCGGCGCCGCCCGCCGCGGCGCGTCAGCGCGGTGTCGGCGGGTGGTACTCGTCGACCAGGTAGAGCGGGCGCTGCTTGGCCTCGACGTAGAGGCGGCCGAGGTATTCGCCGATCACGCCGAGCGCGATCAGCTGCACGCCGCCTAGGAACAGGATCGTCACCATGATGGTCGGGTAGCCCTGCACGGGATCGCCGAGCAGCAGCGCCTTGATCGCGATCCAGATGCCGAACACGAACGCGAGCATCGCGACCCCGACGCCGAGGTAGGTCGCGATCTTTAGCGGAGCGCCCGAGAACGAGGTGATGCCGTCGATCGCGAAGTTCCACAGCTTCCAGTAGTTCCACTTGGTCTCGCCCGCGAAGCGCGGGTCGCGCGGATAGACGACGGCCTTCTGGCGGTAGCCGACCCACGCGAACAGGCCTTTCATGAAGCGCTGGCGTTCGCGCACGGTCTTGAGCGCATCGAGCGCGCGTCGCGAGAGCAGGCGGAAATCGCCCGTGTCGCGTGGCACCGGCGTCTGGCTCAGGCGGCCCATGACGCGGTAGAACGTCGAGGCCGTGAACTTCTTGAAGCGCGTCTCGCCGGCGCGTGATTCGCGCGTGCCGTAGACCACGTCGAAGCCTTCGCGCCAGTGCGCGACGAAGGTCGGGATCAGTTCGGGCGGATCCTGCAGGTCGGCGTCGATGACGACGACCGCGTCCGCATCGGCGTGGTCGAGGCCGGCGGTGAGCGCGAGTTCCTTGCCGAAGTTGCGTGACAGCCGCAGCGTGGCCACGCGCGTGTCGGCGTCGCGCAGCGAGCACATCACGGCGTAGGTGTCGTCGCGGCTGCCGTCGTCGACGTAGAGCACCGAGCAGGCGAGGTCGAGCTGGTCGAACACCGCGGCGAGGCGCGCGTGGAACTCGCGCAGGCCTTCGCTCTCGTTGTAGGCCGGGACGACGACGGTGAGGCTCTGCATGGCGCGGGGGTCCTGGGTGGAACCGGGATGCTAGCGGAAAGCCCGTGACGCGCGCATGCGCGCGGCGTTCAGCGCTCGACGTAGGCGGGGCCGCCGAGTTGGCGCACCTGGCGCTGGATCCATGCGGCGCGACGCTGCACGTACGCCGACGGGCGGTCGGCGTGCAGGCGGCGCGGGCTCGGCAGCACGGCGGCGAGCAGCGCGGACTGATGCGCGTCGAGGCGATCGGGTGTGGTGCGGAAGTAGCGCGCACTCGCGGCGCCGACGCCGTACACGCCGTCGCCGAATTCGGCGATGTTGAGGTAGACCTCGACGATGCGGCGCTTCGGCCAGATCGTCTCGATGAGCACCGTGAAGTACGCCTCGAGGCCCTTGCGCACGAAGCTGCGCCCGTTCCACAGGAACAGGTTCTTGGCGACCTGCTGGCTGATCGTGCTGGCGCCGCGGAGGCGGCCGCCGTCCTCGGATTCGGCCAGCGCGGTGCGGATCGCCTCGACGTCGAAGCCGTTGTGGCTAGGGAAGCGCTGGTCCTCGCCCGCGACGACCGAGACCGGCAGGTGCGCGGCGATGCGCTCGAGCGGGACCCAGCGGTAATCGAGGCGGAAATCCTTCTCGCCCGACGTCGTCGCCTCGAGCGCGCGCGCCATCATCACCGCCGAGGTCGGCGGCGGCACGACGCGCAGCGCGGCGACCAGCAGCACGCTGAAGACGACCCAGGCGAGGGCGGCGAACAGCGTCCAGCGGGCGAGGCGGCGGAGCAGGCGAGGGCGTTTGCGCGTCATTCCTTCCCTTCGGGCCGTCGGTCGTGCAGACCCCGGAAACGAAACCGGCGCGGGGGATAACCCCGCGCCGGATCGAAGCCGAGTATCGGCGGGTGACGCTTACTGGCACATGTACTGCGAGGGATCGAAGCCGTCGCGGAACAGGATCGCACTGTTGCTGATGCGGATCTCGTCCAGGAACATGCCCGGATAGTTGAGGCCCGGATCCGACGACAGGCGCCAGCGCACCTTCACGGTCTGGCCCGCGTAGCTCGCGAGGTTGATCGTGAACGGCTTGAACACCGCGACGCCGGTGTCGTTGTTCGCGAACGCGTTCGACGTGGTCGTGGTGACGCCGCTGTAGATGCCCTTGCCGTTGGCGAAGCCGCAGGCGTTGATGACGCCCGTGGTGCCGGTGTTGAACACGGTCGGATAGCCGCCGTCGGGCGGCAGGTCGGTCCACGTCGTGCCGCCGTTCGTCGAGATCTCGGTGACCACGCCGTCCCACTGGAACTCGAGGTTGTACTTCGAGTTGAAGCTCAGGACGCCGTTCGCCGGGATTGTCAGCGCGGGCGTCTCGATGCTCGCGCAGGCCATGTCCGGGTGGTTCGAGAGCTGGCCGCCCGTGTGGTAGCTCAGCGTGCCCTGCGAAGCCGACAGGTTGCTGATGCCCCACGGCTGTTCGGGACGCATGTACGACGCGCCGTCGGCGTTGTCGACGAACGGATCGGGGTTCGGGCCAAGCGCGCTGGTCGGCGTGGCGCCGGCGGAGAGCGACAGCGGCGAATCGTTGCCGAGGTTGTCGGTGGCCTGGAAGCGGTAGTAGTACGTGGTGCCGCCCTGGACCGTCGTGTCGACGTAGCTCGTACCGGTGACGCCGCTCTGGATCAGCGTCGACGTCGCCATGAACGGATCGGTCGAGCGGTAGATCTTGTACGTCGTCGACGTCGCGGACGGGCACGTGTTCGTGCCGGCCTGCCACGACAGGTTCACCGAGCAGCTGTTGTTCGCGGCATTGAGCTGCAGCGAGTTGCGCACGATGTTCGGCTGCAGGGTGCAATCGTCTGCCGAGACGACGTCCACGCAGGTCGAGACCGCGCCTTCGACGTCGCCGGACACGCCGCGGACCTTGTAGGCATACGACCTGCCGCCCTGGCTGCGCGTGTCGACGACCGGCGAGGCGTTGCCGCTGGCGACGAGGCGGAAGTCGCCCGACGCCGCGGCTGCGCACGTGCCGTCCGCACGGTAGAGCTGGAAGCCCTGCGGCGCGGCGGCCGAGGTGAAGCCGACGGCGATGCCCGAGGTGTTGTTGCTCGTGACCGCGACGGCGGTCGGTGCAGCAAACGGCGCCGGATCCGGCAGGCCGAAGCCGCCGGAGGCGACGAGTGCGTAACCCTGCACGTTCGTCTCTGCACGGCCGTTGCCCGGGATCGCAGTGCCCTTCACGCGCAGCGTGTAGCTGCCCGCCGCAGGCGCCGTCAGGCGGACCTGCTCGACCGAGTCGCGGACGTCGGCGTTGCCACCCGTCGTCGAGATGCCGCCCGTGAACACGTTGCCCTTGTAGGTGCCGCCGGGGCCGACGACCTCGAGATCGAGGTTGTTGATCAGCGTCATCGCGACGCCCTCGGAGGCTTCCGGATCGAACCACGCCAGCGTCACGCGCAGTTCGGTACCCGCGGCGACGTTGGCGATCGTGTACTCGTGGGTGTCGCCGGTCTTCAGGCCGGTGGCCTGGGTGCGTTCGAACACGCGCAGGCGGCGCGAGTCGTCACCGCCCGTCATGGTGTTCTTGAACCACAGGTTGCCGTCGATCCATGCACGGCCCCAACCGCTGTTGGCGTTCGGCCAACCGGTGCCGCCGAGCGGGTTCGTGCCGTTGAGCAGGGTCGCCTTCATGACCATGCCGCTCGGGTTGTAGGCATCCGCCGCGGTCTTCTCGCCGCGCGGATAGAAGCCGTCGGCGAAGAACTGGCGCATCAGCGCGGCGTTGCCGCTGAGCACCGGTGCCGCCATCGACGTGCCCGAGTTCGATGCCGGCGTCGTGTAGACCGGCGTGGCGCTGAACGTGGTCGCGTTGCGTGCGCTCTGGATGCTCGTGCCCGGCGTCGCGATGTCCGGCTTGATGCGGCCGTCGGCCGCGGGACCGCGGTTCGAGTAGCCCGCCACCGAGGTGCTGCCGGCGCGGCCGAGCGCTGCGACGGAGAGCACGTTCTTGGCATTGCTGGGCGAGCCGGTCTGCACCGGGCCGGCATCGTCGTTGCCCGCGGACACGACCACGAGGAGGTTCTCGTCGCGCCATGTCACGCTGTCGGCTTCGGCGTCGTTGCCGTTGTAGTTGCCCGCGGTCGAGCCACCCCAGCTGTTGTTGTGGATGCGCGCGCCGCCGGCGTAGGCCTGCGACAGCGTGCCGGCGAAGTCGGTGATGTACACCGCCGTCGCGGCGGTGCCGCCGATGTCCTGCATGAGCAGCTGCGCGTTCGGCGCCATGCCGTCGGCCTGCTCGTGGTTGGCGGCCGTCGGCGTCGACGCGACGTAGGTGCTCGCGCCGAACGTGCCGTGCAGGTCGCCGAGGACCGTGCCGGTGGTGTGCGTGCCGTGACCCGAGGTGTAGTCGTAGTCGACCGGACCGGTGCCGCCCTGGCTCGGCTGCAGCCAGTAGCCGACGATCTTGCGGTTCGGGAACAGCGTGCCGGCATTCGGCAGCACGGGCGGCGGATTCTGCGACAGCGTGATCTCGGTCAGCGGGCCCGTGCCCTTGTCGAGCGTGGTGAAGTTCGCGACCCACGGCGAGGTGCCGGAATCGGCCACGGCGACGATCTGGCCGGTGCCGAAGAGGCCATGGTCGAACAGCGGCGCGGGGCCGCAGACCACGCCGTTGCCGGCACACGTGGTGTTGAGCGAGTTGCCCTGGATCGCGCCGATCGCCGCCGAGTTGTGCGTGTGGGTCGGAATCCACGGCTCGATGAACGACACGCCGTCGATGAGGCTGGCGACATAGAGAAGATGATCGAGGCGGTCACGCGTCACGCCGGCATGCACGTACGGTGCAGCTTCGGCGCGCTGGCTGCGCCCGGTGATGCGCACGTCCGGCACGAGCTTGCGCAGCGCGGCTTCGATGGCCTCCGAGGATTCGCCGCGGAAACCGCGGATGTCGACGATGTCGAGGACGAGGGTCGCGTCGGTCGCGTCCTCGGGCTGCTGCTGGAGCAGCGTGCCGCGCGCGTCGGTCCACAGGCGCGGATCGACCTTGAGTGCCGCGGCGTACGGCTCGGCGGCGCGTGCACCGGAGGCCTGGCGCAGCGCGTCGAGCGACTTGCCGTTGAGGCGCACGTAGAACGCATTGTTCGGGACGTAGCCCACGATCTCCGCACCCTGCGCGAGCAGTGCCTTGCGGCCTGCCTCGACCTGGTCGGGCGTGAACTGCACGATCGCGTAGCCGGCGCTGAGCGACTCGGCGCCACCGGTCACGCCGGCGTCGAGGCGCTGGACGGCCGGGTCGTAGGCGCCGGCGCGCAGCAGGACGAGGTTCGGGTTGGCCGCGGAGACGGCGATCGCCGCAGCATCCTGGCGATGGGCGGACAGGGCGGCGCGCGTGTCGACCGAGGCCGCGTCGGCCTGGGTCAACGCAAGCGCTAGGCCTGCTGCGAGCGCGGTTCGGCGCAGTGACGATGTCATTTGAGTTGGTACTCCCCAGAGGATGATCGAGCGTGGCGGCGATCCCTGCTGCGTTCTTTCCTTGCGTCGTCGAACAGACGGTCGGGACCCTGTCGTGAGGGTCGGGCGGCGCGCGATCCTAACGCCGTTCCTTCGCCGATATCGAGTGACCTTCGGCGCGTCCGGGCAGCGTGCATCGCGTCTTGGCAAATGCCCGGCGTGGCCGCATCTGCCCGGATCGCTTCCTGCCCGCGAGAATCCTCATGCCCGTCGACGTCATGCATCGCTTCCAGCTCGGTGATACGGGCATTCATGGAGTTTTTGTGCAGATGGAATCCAGCTGGGCGGCGATGCGCGCGCACGTCGACTATCCGGAGCCCGTGGCGGGCCTGCTCGGCACCACGGTGGCGGCGGCCGCGCTGTTCACGGGGCTCGTCAAGTTCGAAGGCAAGCTGTCGATCCAGCTGCGCGGAACGGGGGATCTGCGCCTCCTGTTCGCCGAAGCCACGCATGCGGGCACCGTACGCGGGATCGCGCGCTGGGAAGGTGGGCCGCCGCGCTCCCTCGCCGATGCGGGTGACGACGCGCAACTGGCCATCACGATCGAGAACGCGCAGCGCCAGACCCGCCAGCAAGGCCTCGTCGCGGTCGACGGCGAGCATCTGGCTGCCGCGCTCGAACAGTATTTCGAGCGCTCCGAGCAACTGCCCACGCGCATCGTGCTGGCTGCGGGAGGCGGCCGTTGCGCCGGACTCCTGCTGCAGCGTGCGCCTGCCGAGGGTGGTCACGCGGCCAGCGGCGACGCCGACGCATGGAATCGGGCGGGACACCTGCTTTCGACGCTGCGCGACGAGGAACTGCTCGGGCTGTCCGTCGAGACGGTGCTCACGCGCCTGTTCCACGAGGAAGGGGTGCGTCTCCAGGCCGGCCGTGCGCTCGAGTTCGCATGCTCGTGCTCCGCGGAGCGCGTCGCCGGCGTCCTTCGTTCGCTCGGCGAGGAGGAGAGTCGGGCCGCCGCGGGGCCGGAAGGCGTCGTCGAGGTGACCTGCGAGTTCTGCGGGCATGCCTACCGTTTCGATGCCGTCGACGTGGCCGCGATGTTCGCCGGCGACGGCGTCATGTCGGGATCCGGAACCCGCCAATGAAGCCTGAACGAGGCGCGGCCTGTGCGCGCCGTCGCTGTTAGTGAAATGTAAAAGCGCGTATCATCGGCCTCGCGTGCCGCTGCGGGCACAGGGCCGACCGGATCCGGTCGCCGGGAACCCGCGACGCCCGACTGCAGTCATCTGTCCATCCACCCGTTCCGGATCCTCATGTTCGCTCGCGCCGCCACCACGCTGCTCGTCGCGCTGACCCCGCTCCTTGCGGTGGCCGGTCCCGTCGTGCCTACCGTGGGCGAGGCGTCGCCGCATCTCGTCGAGGAGCTGCTCACGGTGCGTGCGTCCGATGCCGCGGGCGTACCGACCCAGGTGGTGCCGTTGTGGGCAAGCCAGGATGGCCGTCTGCTCGCGATCGTCGCGCAGACACACGCGTCCGGTGCTCCCGCGCTGCCGCCGTCTCCGGCGTTCGGCGGCGCTTCCGACCTGCGTGTCATCGACGCGACCGACCTGTTCACGGCCGGTCTGCGCTGGCGCGTCGGGCAGTCGGCGCATGCCGATGTCGTCATCGGCATGCAGGATGTCTCGCCGCGCTTCGGCTCGGCGACGTTCCGCGACGGTGCGGCGTCGACGCTGTTCACCGGAACCCTCGGCTTCGGCATGGCTCTTCCGACCGCGGCCGACGTGGATCTCTCGTTCGGCCTTTCCTGGCTCGGCCGCAGTGGTGGCGAGCAGGTCGCGCCGGTCGTGCTGCCCTCGTTCGAGGGGCACGGCAATCCTGTCGCGCTGCTGTCCTATCCGGGTGCGACCCCGTTCCAGATCGTCGGTGGCAACACGCTCAATGCACGCACGAGCTGGCACCTCGCCGACGGACCGGTGCTCGACCTCACCGCCGGCGTGGGCCGCCTCGAGGTTGCGCCGTGGTACGGCCTCCCCGGGGGCGGACTCGATGCCAGCCAGGCTTCGCTCGGTTTCGGCATCCGCAGCGGCAACGTGCGTGGCAGCATCGTCGGGCATGTCGTGAGCCTCGAGGACCCCGCCCTGCTGGGCGCGCGTCGCTGGGGCGGGCTCGATCTCGGCGTCTCGTGGCGCACGTCGTGGCGCGGCGAGCTCAGCGTCGGTGCGCAGAACCTGTGGTCGTCCCCGGTCGACCTTGCCCCGCGCGAGGCCACCGACTCCGCCCAGGCGCGCATGCCCTACGTGCAGTACCGCCAAGACCTCTGATCCTGCGCGTCGCGGGCGTCGAGCCCGCGTGCCTTCCCTGACTCGCCCCGCGCTTTCCACGGCGTTGCACGCATTCGGTGCAATGGTGCAAGCGCCTGTTTCCCATCGAATTTCCGTCATCCCGCGACGCCTTGTTAAGGCCTCGGAGCGGGATTCCCATAGCGTGAGAATCTTGTTAGTATCGGGTGCACTTTCGACGGCATCTTGCGTCGATACGGCTATTTCCGTGGGAACGGAGTCCCGAATTTTCCCAGTGCGACATTCATCCCGTCCCGAAGTGTGACACCACTCTAAAACGTTGGAGAGCGTAATGAGGCTAACGAACAACGAGCTTCTCAAAGCCGTGCGTTTCGCGTTGTATGCGGGCGCCACCGCAGCTGTCGGTTTGAGTTCCCTCCCGGTCTTCGCTCAGGGCAGCGAAGCGGGCAGCGACAAGCTCGAAACCATCGTCGTCACCGGTTCGCGCATCCGTCGCGTCGACATCGAAAGCGCCAGCCCGGTGTTCTCGATCGACAAGGCCGACATCGAGAAGAGCGGCAAGCTCACCATCGGTGACCTGATCCAGGAATCCCCGTCGATCGCCGGCGCCGCGACCAACCCGTCCGTCAACAACGGCGGCGGCAACGGTGCGTCGACCGTCTCGATCCGTGGCCTCGGCTCGCAGCGCACGCTGCTGCTCGTGAACGGTCGCCGTCTGGCCTACGCCGACGTCAACTCGATTCCGATCAGCCTCGTCGAGCGCATCGACATCCTCAAGGATGGCGCCTCGGCGATCTACGGCTCCGACGCCGTCGCGGGCGTGGTCAACTTCGTCCTGCGCAAGGACTTCCAGGGTATCGAGGCGACTGCCGACTACGGCATCTCGGACGCTGACGACGGCGAGCGCAAGGGCTTCTCGCTGACCCTCGGCCACTCGAGCGACCGCGGCAACCTCATCGTCGGCGCGAACTACAACAAGACCGAGGCGGTCTGGGCGGGCGACCGCAAGTTCTCGTCGCCGGCGCTGTACAACTACTTCGGCACGATCTACACGGGCGGCTCGAGCTACATCCCGACCGGCCGCTTCACGATTCCGCGCACCACCGCCGCGGGTCTCGGCATCAACTGCGCGGGCACCGGCGCGAGCGTGAACGTCATGCGCATCCCGGGTGCCTCCGGCACGTCCGCGGGTGACTTCCGCTGCTACACGGGCAACGACACGTACGACTACTCGCCGTACAACCTCGAGCTCACCCCGCAGGAGCGCGGTGGCCTGTTCGTGACCGGCAACTACCGCATCACGGACAACGTCGAGGCCTACGTCGAAGGCTTCACGAACAAGACCCGCTCGCGCTTCATCATCGCGCCGCTGCCGCTGATCTTCGGCCAGGCCAACGTGATCCTGAGCGCGGACAGCGTCTACAACCCGTTCGGCGTCAACGTCAGCTCGGGCGGCATCCGCATGACCGCCGCGGGCAACCGCGAAGGCGCGTACGAGACCACGGCCGACCAGTTCAGCGGCGGCTTCCGTGGCTCGTTCGGCGACACCTGGCAGTGGGACGCGGGCATCACCTGGGGCCGCACCTCGCAGGACACGAGCAGCAGCGGCTACTACTACGGCGCCGCGCTCGCGCAGGCCGTGGGTCCGTCGTTCATCGACGCTGACGGCGTCGCGCGTTGCGGCACGCCGACCGCGGTGATCTCGGGTTGCACGCCGATCAACTTCTTCGCGCTCGACCCGTCGACGCCGGAAGGCCAGAGCGCGCTCGATGCGCTCAACCAGATCGCCGTCCTCGTCAAGTCGCACTCCTACGCGCTCAACCGCGGCGCGCAGTTCAACCTCACGGGTGAACTGTTCCAGCTGCCGGCCGGCGCGGTCAGCCTCGCCGTCGGTGGCGAGTACCGCAAGGACTACGAGTACTTCGCGCCGGACTTCGTCTCGACGATCACCGACCCGGTGCTCGGCGAGTGCCTCACCTTCACCGACGCCTGCCGTTCGCCGTCGAAGGGCGAGCTCGACGTGCGCGAGTTCTACGCCGAGTTGCTGGTTCCGGTCCTTGCCGACGTCCCGTTCGCGAAGTCGCTGAACCTCACGATCGGCTCGCGTTACTCGGACTACTCCGCGTTCGGTGACACGATCAACTCGAAGATCGGCGTCGAGTGGCGTCCGTTCGACGACCTCATGCTGCGCGGCACGGTCGCCGAGGTGTTCCGTTCGCCGACGATCGGCGACCTCTACGGCGGCATCACGCCGAGCGCCGACACCTACACCGACCCGTGCTCGGGCGCCGGCCTCAACCTCAACAACCCGGCTTGCGCCGGCCTGACGCCGGGCTTCGAGCAGACGACGCAGCAGACGAGCGCGGTCTACGGCTCGAACCCGCTGGTCCAGCCGGAGAAGGGCAAGTCGTTCACGTGGGGTGTGGTGTACGACCCGAGCTGGCTGCCGGGCCTGTCGACCTCGATCGACGTCTGGAAGATCTACCTGACGGACACGATCGGCGTCATCGGCACGCAGACGATCATCGACCAGTGCTACCAGTACGGCCGCTTCTGCGACCTGTTCACGCGTGACGCTGCGGGCGACATCGACTACGTCAACAACAGCCTGCAGAACATCGGCCGCACGGACGTGTCGGGCGTCGACTTCAGCATCAAGTACCGCCTGCCGGAGACCTCGTTCGGCAACTTCCGCGTCGGCCTCGACGCGACGTACTTCAAGCAGTACGACGAGCAGATCATCGCGGGCGACATCACGACGGAATCGCATTACGCCGGTTCGTACTTCGGTTCGTCGGCCGGTGGTCCGGGCAACCTGACCCGCTGGCGCGGTCTCGGCAGCCTGAGCTGGAGCCTCGGTGCGTTCGACGCCAGCTGGCGTGCGCGTTACATCGGTGCGTCGCGCTTCGGCTTCACGGCGACCGCGGGTGACGGCTACACGGTCATCGATCCGTCGAACAACCCGGCGAACAACTCGTTCCGCATGGGCGCGTCGACGTTCCACAACGTGCAGTTCGGCTACAACGCGGAAGCGATCAACACGCGCTTCGAAGTCGGCGTGGACAACGTCGGCAACAAGCAGCCGCCGCAGCTGTGGCAGTTCGGTTTCAACGGCAACACCGACGAGCGTACCTACGACGTCGTGGGCCGTTACTACTGGGCTCGCGTGGGCGTGAAGTTCTGATCCAACGCTCCATCTGAAGGTCCAGGGCCGCGTGGCGAAAGCCACGCGGCCCTTTTTGTTGGGGCTGCCGTTGCCCGTGCGCGCGCCAGCGTCGATACTGACGGGCTTTCCCGCACGGAATTCCCGCGATGCTCCAGACCGCCTACCAGGCCCTCGAGGGCGGCGATGCCGCACGCGCCGAATCGATCGCGCGCAGCGTGCTCGAGCGCGAGCCGCATGCCGAAGGGGCGCTGCTCGTGCTGGCCTTCGCACTCGATGCGCAGCAGCGCACGATCGAGGCCTTGCCGTACTTCGAGCAGCTCACGCGCGAGCACCCGCAGGCCTCGGCGCACTGGAACAACCTCGGCAACGTGCAGCGCTCGCTCGGCAACCAGGCCGGTGCGGAGGAGGCCTTCGGCAAGGCGCTGTCGATCGATCCGCAGGAGGCGAGCGCGCTGTTCAACCTCGGCCTGCTGCGCCTCGACAAGGGCGAGCCCCACGCAGCCCGCGATGTCCTGTTCGGTGCGCTGCGAGCGGTGCCCGACGATGCCATGGTGCGCGCGACGGCCGCGAACGCGACGTTCCTGTGCGGCAACGGCGACGAAGCCGACCGCCTGCTCGCGGACTGGCCGGCATGGGCCGGTCGCGATCCGCTCGCACTGGCCGAGGTCGGCTGGCTGTACGCACGCCTCGGCCAGGCCGTGGATGCGGAACGTGCGCTCGACGCCTCGGCCAATGCAGCCCCCCACCATCCCAAGATCCTCGTCCGCCGCGCCGCATTCCTCGAGCGTTCCAACCGCGTCGACGAGGCACGCAGGCTGCTCGGCCAGGTGCAGCCGCAGGCGGCCGCACTCGAGGGCCTGACCGAAGAGGTCGCGATCGTGCGTGCCGAGATCGCGGCACGCGGCGAGGATCGCGAGGCCGCTCGCCAGCAGTACGAGGCGATCGTCGCCGATCCGGGCGCCGCGCGGCGCCATCCCGAACTGCTCACGGCGATCGCTCGCCTGCACGACAAGGCCGGTGACACCGCGCAGGCCATGGCATGGCTCGACCGTGCGCACGCCGTGCAGGTCGAGGAGGTTCGCCGTTATTCGCCCGAGTGGTTCGAGGACGGTGCGGATCCGCTCGGCATCACGCGCGAGCGCATCGCCCGCGACGACGTCGCGGGCTGGCTGCCGATCGGCGCCCCCACGGCCGAGGAGTCGCCGATCTTCGTGGTCGGGTTCCCGCGTTCGGGTACGACCATGCTCGAGACCATGCTCGACGCGCATCCCGCACTGGCGGGCATGGACGAGCGCACGTTCCTGCAGGATGTCGTGGACCAGGTGCGCGCCGCCGGACTGGATTACCCGCGCGAGGTCGGCCGCATCGACGACGCGCTCGCGCAACGCCTGCGAGCGACGTACTGGAACCTCGTGCGCACGCGCGCGAAGGTCGATCCGTCGCGCCGGCTGGTCGACAAGAACCCGCTCAACATCCTGAGGCTGCCGCTGATCCGTCGCCTGTTCCCGAACGCGAAGATCATCCTCGCACTGCGCCACCCCTGCGACGTCGTGCTGAGCAACTACATGCAGACGTTCCGCACACCGGCCTATGTCGCGCTGACGGCGAGCATCGCATCGACTGCGCGGGGCTACGCGGACACGTTCGACTTCTGGATCGACCAGGCGGCTGCGCTGGCGCCGGACGTGCTCGAGCTGCGCTACGAGGACGTGGTCGACGACATCGACACGCAGTCCAGGCACATCGCGGTGTTCCTCGGCCTGGAGTGGCACGAGGGCATGGTCAACTTCCACGAGCGTGCGAAGGCGCGCGGCTACATCGCGACGCCGAGCTATCACCAGGTTGTCGAGCCGATCAACCGCAAGGGCATCGCGCGCTGGGAGCGCTACCGCGAGCACCTTGCGCCGGCGCTGCCGCATCTGCAGCCCTTCATCGAGCGATGGGGCTACACGACGGATTGAGCCGCTCGCGCGGAGCAGGTCGCGGCAGGTGCGATCCGGGCCGGGCACGTCGCGCGCTTGCGCGGTGCGCCCACGGAACTCGTCGGCGCTGGCTGCAACGCGTGCGGCTAGTCGCCGAAGGTGTAACCGAACAGCTCGAGGTCGCGCGCGTACATGCGCGCGACGTGGTCCTTCAGCTCGTCGTCGTAATACGACGCGTACGGGCCGCGCTTCGATGCATTGACCTGTTCGAGTCGTTCCGCGGGTATGCCCACGCGCGCGCAGATCGCATCGTAGTCGTCCTGCATGCGCTCGACGCGGCCTACCATGTCCATCGCGAGGCTGCCGTCGGCATCGCACAGCATCTCGTGCTGCGGGCGGAACAGGATGTGCTGCAGTGGCGGGCGGTCGCGGATGATGTAGCGCATGAATGCCTGCGGATTCGCCTCGAACTGGCCCGTCTGCCGGCTCATGAACGCGCAGTACGAGATGAATCGGTCGTACGGATTGCGCACGAATGCGAACTTGAAGAATGCGTCGAACAGCGACTCGCCGAGCACCGGCTTGACCTGGGTGACGCCGAGGTGGCCGTGGCCCAGTGCGCGCAGCGCCTCGTACGGGAATTCCTTGCGCACGAACAGGCCGACCTGCTCCATGTCCTCGTCGCCGAGGTGGGGGCGCAGCGCCTGGCGGACCGAGTGCGTACCGGTCTTGGGTACCGCGAAGAACATGAAGCGGTGCTTGTGCGAGATGATCACGTGCGTGACGGAGGCATGCGGAAAGGTGCATGGTGCCGCATTCGGTGCGATGCGGTAAGCGCCGCTTCGCCGCGGCGGGCATGCCGACGCCGGTTGCTACAATGGCGCCTTCCGCTTCCGCCGGCATCGCCATGAAACTGCAGGTTCCCTTCATCCAGCTGCCGCTCGCGTTCGATGCGGGCGTGCTCGCCGACGAGATCGCGCGTCTCGGCGAATCGGCCTGGCGGCCGCACCCGCAGGGTTTCCCCGGCAATTCCGCGATCCCGCTCGTCGCGCGTGACGGCAATCCGCTCAGCGATGCCGTGCAGGGACCGATGCGGCCGACGCCGCAGCTCGAGGCCTGCCCGTACCTCACGCAGGTCATGCACGCGATCGGTGGCGTATGGGGTCGTAGCCGCCTCATGCGGCTGTCGGGCAACGCCGAGGTCACGCCGCACGTCGACATCGATTACTACTGGCGCGAGCACATGCGCGTGCACGTCCCGATCGTCACCCAGCCCGAGGTGCGCTTCCATTGCGGCGATGCCGCCGTGCACATGGCGGCCGGGGAGTGCTGGATCTTCGACACCTGGCGCATGCACAAGGTCATCAACGCGGCCGATCGCGCGCGCATCCATCTCGTCGCCGACACGGTCGGCGGCCCCGCGTTCTGGGATCACCTCGGCCGTGGCCGGACGCCGGGTAGTGCGACCCGGCCGTGGAGCGCGAAGCCCGTGGCGCCGGAGCCCGGGCGCACGCACGGCCTCATGTTCGAGTCCACCAACGTGCCGACCGTGATGACGCCGTGGGAGGTCAAGGAGCACCTCACGTTCGTGCTCGACGATGCGTTGCCGCACGCGGCGCTGGGGCCGATCGGCCAGGTCGTCGGCACCTTCCATCGTCACTGGCGTGCGCTGTGGGCGATCTTCGGCGAGTCCGCCGAGGGCTGGGCCGAGTACCGCGGTGCCGGTGCGGCTTTCCTGGCCGAGATCGAGCGGCTGGGGCAGGGCGTCAGGCTGCGCAACGGCGAGGCGCTCGCGTATGCGATGCGACGCCTCGTGGTGGACGTGTCGGTGAACGACGACAGTACGCTTCAGCAGGCCGACGAGCGCTCGGCGCCGGCACGCGCCGCGATGTGACGGCGCGGCGTGCCGAGGTCAGAAGTGCGCGTTCTCGAAGCCTTCGTCCATCGGTGACTCGCCGCCTTCCGCGAGGCGGATCTTGAGCGCGAGGCCGTCGCGCGAGTCGGCCTTGGCGAGGGCTTCCTCGAGTTCGATCTTGCCGTCCTTGTAGAGCGTGTAGAGCGCCTGGTCGAAGGTCTGCATGCCTTCCTGCAGGCTGCGGTCCATCGCTTCCTTCATCTCGTGGATCTGGCCGCGGCGGATCATGTCGCGGATCAGCGGCGTGTTGAGCAGCACCTCGACCGCCGGCAGGCGGCGCCCGTCCTTGCCCATCACGAGGCGCTGCGAGATGACCGCGCGCAGGTTCAGCGCGAGGTTCATGAGGATGTTGCGGTGCGCGCTCTCGGGGAAGAAGTTGAGGATGCGCTCGAGCGTCTGGTCGGCGTTGTTCGAATGCAGCGTCGCGAGGCAGAGATGGCCGGTCTCGGAGAACGAGATCGCCGCCTCCATCGTCTCGGCATCGCGGATCTCGCCGATGAGGATCACGTCCGGCGCCTCGCGCATCGCGTTCTTGAGCGCCTCGTGGTAGCTGCGCGTGTCGAGGCCGACCTCGCGCTGGTTCACGACCGACTTCTTGTGGCGATACAGGTATTCGATCGGATCCTCGACGGTGAGGATGTGGCCCGAGGTGTTGATGTTGCGGTGGTCGATCATCGCGGCCAGCGTGGTCGACTTGCCCGAGCCCGTCGCGCCGACCACGAGGATGAGCCCGCGCGGCTCCATGATCAGTTCCTTGAACAGCGCGGGCAGGCGCAGCTGTTCGATCGTCGGGATCTCGCTCTTGATCGCGCGGATCACCATGCCGACTTCGCCGCGCTGCTTGAACACGTTGATGCGGAAGCGGCCCGCATCCTTGACCGCGATCGCCATGTTGAGCTCGAGGTCGCGCTCGAACTGCGGCACCTGGCCCTCGTCCATGAGCGAATAGGCGATCTTCTTGACCATGCCGCCGGGAAGGCCGGTGTTGCCGAGCGGATAGAGCTTGCCCTCGACCTTGATGTTCACGGGTGCGCCGGTCGTCAGGAACATGTCCGACGCGCCCTTCTCGGTCATCAGCTTCAGGAAGTAGCCGATATCCATCCGTCATCCCCTTGGTGGCGCGGCCCATGGCGCGCCGATCGTTGCCAATGCGGACCGTGCTTCCCACAATAGGGCGTTGCCTGATCCAGAGCGCGTTTATGACACCAAGCCTCGTGAAAATCCATGCCGTGGTCCTCGTTTCGACGCTGCTGCTCGCGGCCTGCGGACCCACGAAGCCACCGCCGGACGTGCTCGGCGAGGCCACGCGCAAGCTCGCCGAGGCGCGCGCCGGCGAATCGGCGACCTATGCGCCACTGGAAGTGCGCTTCGCCGAAGAGCGCCTCGATGCCGCCTCGTCGGCGATGGCGGGCCGCGACTACGACGTCGCCGCGCGTCTCGCCGCCGAATCGTCCGTCAACAGCGAGCTCGCGATCGTCAAGTCGCGGCTCGGCAAGGCGCGCGAGGATGTCGACACGCTGCGCCAGGACAACGCGCGCCTGCTCGAGGGCCTGCCGGAATCGGCCCGCCCCGCTGGAGGCACGCCATGACCGCGTTCCGCATCCTGGGTCTCGCACTCGCCTGCTTCGCCGTGGTGTCGGCGACCTTGGCCCATGCACGCGACGTCGACCACGAGCGTCTTGCGCGCAGCCTTTCGCAGCTCGAATCCGATCCCAAGCTCGGCGGCTTCGCGCTCGGCGAGGTCACGCGTGCACGCGCCGCGCTGCAGGCGCTCGAGGAGAACAGCAAGCGCAAGCTGAGAGACCACCTGCTCTACGTCGCCGAGCGCCGCGTCGACATCGCATGGGCGGCCGCGCAGGTCGCCGACGTGCAGCGCCAGACCGGCGACCTGCGTCGCGAGCACGACCGCCTGCAGCTCGCGGTCGCGCGGCACGAGGCCGACGTCGCGCGCCGCGAGCTCGAACGCCAGCGCATGCACGACCAGATCCGTGCCGAGGAGACCGAGCGCCTCGCCGAGGCCGCGCGCCTCGCCAGCGAACAGGAAGCCGCCGCTGCGCTCGAGGAGGCCGACCAGGCACGCCGCCTCGCCGCCGCGCAGGCCGAGGAAGCCGCGCTCGCGCGACGCGAGGCCCAGCTCGCGGGCGCGACCGCCGATGCGTTGCGGGCACGCCTGAATCCGCCGCAGGCCACGCGCGGCGATCGCGGCATGCAGATGTCGCTCGATGCGAACGCGTTCGCGACGGGCGGCGCCACGCTCAAGGCCGAGGCGCGGGAATCCATCGCGGTCGTGGTCGCGTTCGTCGATCGTGATCCGTCCGCGCGCATCCTCGTCGAAGGACACACCGACTCGACCGGCAGCACGAGCGCGAACCAGGCGCTTTCGCAGCGTCGTGCCGACGCGGTGCGTGCGGCGCTCGAGAACGCCGGTGTCGACGCGGCCCGCATCACCACGATCGGCGTGGGTTCGGAGCGCCCGGTGGCGTCCAACGACACTGCAGACGGTCGCTCGCGCAACCGCAGGGTCGATATCATTCTCGAGCAGAAACAATGATTTAACTCGGTATTCACGACTGCTCGCCGAGGTTGCGCAAGGCAACCTGAAGGAGTAGCTTCGATGTCCCATGCAGGTCGGCAATGTCGCCGGCCTGGCATGGGATCACGCCGAGCCCATGAGTCCTGTGCACGAGACCGAGGATGCCGCCGCCTCAGCAGCGCTGAGCGGACCGGTGCGGTCGGTGCCTGGCAGTGGCGCCTTCACCCGATCCACGGCCTTCCGGGCCGTGCCGGACTCCAGGCCCCGGCGGCGCATGTCGCGCCACGTCGTTCCACCCCCCGCAGTCCAGCCCGGCGCAGCGTCCCTGCGGCGCTGCGCCGGGCCGTCTGCGCATCCTGCACCGAGAGGAGGTCAGTCGATGTTCGAGCAGCACGAGATCGAAGATGTCGAGTCGTTGATGAGCCGCAACACCGAGTTCCGCCAGCTGGTCCACAAGCACAAGGAGCTCGACAACAAGGTTCGCGACGCGGAACTCGGCGTCCTGCCGATGGACGAGGTCACGCTGCACAACCTCAAGAAACAGAAGCTCTGGGCCAAGGACAAGCTCACCGTGATGTGGGAAAGCCTGCGCGACGGCAAGCCCCACTGATCCGCCGCCGACCGAGCGCCGCTGCCGCCGATCCCGCGCAGCGGCGCCCCGGTCGGGCTGCTCGGGTATCATCGCGGGCCACCCAGGACCCGACGGAGCCCGCATGGCGGTTCACCAGAGCATCCTCGAGCTGATCGGCCAGACGCCCATGGTCAGGGCGCAGCGCCTCGACACCGGGCCCTGCGAGCTCTACCTCAAGCTCGAGTGCGCCAATCCGGGCGGATCGATCAAGGACCGCATCGGCCTCAGCATGATCGAGGCCGCCGAGCGCGCCGGCCGCATCAAGCCCGGCGACACGCTCGTCGAAGGCACCGCCGGCAACACCGGCATCGGCCTCGCCCTCGTCGCGCAGCAGAAGGGCTACCGCCTCATCCTCGTCGTGCCCGACAAGATGAGCCGCGAGAAGATCTTCAACCTCAAGGCCATGGGCGCCGAGGTCGTGCTGACGCGCTCCGATGTGGCCAAGGGCCATCCCGACTATTACCAGGACCTCGCCGAGCGCCTCGCGCGCGAGACACCCGGCGCGTACTTCATCAACCAGTTCGGCAACCCCGACAATCCGCTCGCGCACACGCTGACGACAGGCCCGGAGATCCTCGAACAGATGGACGGCCGCGTCGACGCGATCGTGTTCGGATGCGGCTCGTCGGGCACGATGACCGGCCTGTCGCGCTATTTCGCCGAGAACTCGCCCGATACCGCGTTCGTGCTCGCCGACCCGGTCGGCTCGATCCTCGCGGAGTACATCAACGACGGCGTGCTGTCGGACAAGTCCGCGAGCTGGATGGTCGAAGGCATCGGCGAGGACTTCCTGCCGTCGATCAGCGATTTCTCGCGCGTGAAGAAGGCCTACGCGATCCCTGACAAGGAGAGCTTCCTGACCGCGCGCGAGCTGCTGTCGAAGGAAGGCATCCTCGGCGGTTCGTCGACCGGCACGCTGCTCGCCGCGGCTCTGCGCTACTGCCGCGAACAGACCGAGCCGAAGCGTGTCGTCACACTGGTCTGCGACACGGGCAACAAGTACCTGTCGAAGATGTACAACGACTACTGGATGCTCGACAACGGCTTCCTCGAGCGCGAGCACCACGGCGACCTGCGCGATCTCATCCTGCGCCCGTACTCGCGCCGCGACACCGTCGTCGTGTCGCCGAAGGACCTGCTCGTCACCGCATACAACCGCATGAAGCTCTACGACGTGTCGCAGCTGCCCGTGCTCGAGGGCGATGCGATCGTCGGCATCCTCGACGAGTCCGACGTGCTCATGCACGTCTACGGCGACGAAACGAAGTTCCGCGACACCGTTTCGACCGCGATGGTCAGCCGCCTCGAGAAGCTCGACGTGAAATCGCCGATCGAGGCGCTGCTGCCCGTGTTCGACGCGGGCCACGTCGCGATCGTGACGGACGGCGACGCGTTCCTCGGGCTCATCACGCGCATCGATCTGCTCAATTACCTGCGCAGGCGCGTGGCATGAAGGCATCGCCCCAGGTGGCATCGGCCCCGCTGCTGTCGTCGCAGGCGTGCACGTCCGGCCAGCTCAAGTCGCCGTCGTTCCAGCGCTGGATGGGCGAGATCCACCATGCGCCGATGATCATGCATCGCAAACTGTGGGAGTGGGCCTATATCGCCCAGGCGCTCGAGGAGCGCGGCATGCTGCAACCCGGCAAGAGGGGTTTGGGTTTCGCGGTGGGGCGCGAGCCGCTGGTCGCGCTTTTCGCGTCCAAGGGCTGCGACATCGTCGCGAGCGACCTCGATCCGATCGCCGCGCACGAGGCCGGATGGACCTCGAGCAACGAGCACGCGCACGACGTCAGCGTGCTCAACACGAAAGGGTTGTGCCCGCCCGACGCGTTCGCCGAGCGCGTGTCGTTCCGCGTCGTGGACATGACGGAGATCGCGGACGATCTCGAGGGCTTCGATTTCCTCTGGTCTTCGTGCGCGATCGAGCACGTCGGCAGCCTCGACGCCACGGCCGATGTCGTGTCGCGCATGATGCACTGCCTCAAGCCAGGCGGTGTCGCCGTGCACACGACCGAATACAACATCGGTTCGAACGACGCCACCACGTCACGCGGCCCGACGGTGATCCCGCGTCGTCGTGACCTCGAGGCGCTCCTCGAACGCCTCGAGGCCGAAGGTCATCGCGTCGCACCCCTCGATTTCGACATCGGCAGCGAAGCCGACGACAAGGTCATCCTGCACCCGCCGTACGAGGGATACCCCTGCCTCAAGATATGGCTCGGCGACCATGCCACGACGTCTTTCGGCATCGTCGCCGTCGCAGGCGAAGCGAAGGACCGGGCGTCGACTCCACCGCCCGTCCGCAAGCCGCCGCCGCGCGCGGCCGATCACGCGTGGTTGCGCGGCCTGCGCAACTGGTTCGAGCCGAAGGCATCGGTGCCTGTCGCATCGACGTCGTCGAACGGCGCGTCCGATCCCGAGCGCGACATCGCCCTCGTCTATCGGCTTCTGCTCGGACGAAAGCCCGATGCGGCGGGCCTCGCACACTTCGGCGGTCTGATGCGCAGCGGCGCCGATGCCGAGGCGATCGCCGCGGCGATCATCCAGTCCGACGAATTCAAGAACCGGCACGGCCGGTCGGGCCCCGCAGCCGCATCGCGTGTCCCTGTCGAGATGGGCGGCTACACGCTGGTCGTACCGTCGGGCGACCGCGACATCGGCAGCGCGATCGCAAGGGGCGGCGCCTACGAGCCCCACGTCGATGCCGTGGTACGCGACCAGCTGCGCAAGGGCGACACGTTCCTCGACATCGGCGCGAACATGGGTTACTTCACGATGCTGGCCGCGCATCTGGTCGGGCCGGGTGGCCGCGTCATCGCGGTCGAGCCGCTCGACAAGAACCTGCAGTGTCTCTATGCGGGGCTCGAGGCGAACGCGTTCGAGCATGTCGTCGTTCTTCCCGTGGGGGCCTCGGATCGTGCGCACCTCATCCCGATCATCACCGACGAAGGCACGTCCAACGCGCTCGTGCAGGCCGTGCCGTCTAAGCGACGCCCCTCCCTGTATGCCTACGCACATCCGCTCGACGCGCTGCTGGGAGACGTCGATCGCGTCGATCTTGTGAAGATCGACATCGAGGGACACGAGGTCTTCGCGTTGCGCGGCGCCGAGGCGCTCCTGGCGCGCTGCCGGCCACGCATCCTCACGGAGTTCCATCCCCTCGCGATGCGCGAGAATTCCGGCATCGACGCGCGCGACTACCTCGGCATGATCTTCGCGTATGCCGCTCGCGTGTCGATCGTGACGGTCGACGGGCGCGGCCTCGTGCCTTGCGCGGATGCAGATCGGGTCATGGCAGCGTGGTCGGAGTACGACGCGCGCTTCTCGAACGGCAAGGGAACCTTCCATCTCGATCTCTTCGTCGAGCCTCGTCAATCGTGAGGGTGACATCCGGTTCTGGCAGAACCTGCCGTTCAAACGCAGCTCATCGCACGGCACCGCTCGGTTGCACCAGCGGGGAAGCCAATGTCCGGGGCCGTCTATCTGGTCATGGAAGAGATGCTGCTGAAAGTCCGCTTGCACGATTCCAGACGTCTTCCAGATGACTCGAAGGCTGTTGTTGCAAGTCGTAATCTTGGAATTCGTGTTTCGCGATCGGCGTGCAGGCGCAAAGCATCATTTGGTTAGAGATCAGCCGATCATGCTTCGCTGGACCCTGGAATGAATGGGGTGTGATTTGCCTTCCCCTTCTCTCCGGGATGAACCGCGCGGCAAGACTCTGAACCAGCGTCGGTGATCATGGAAGGAGAGGTTCTCCGGGTGTAGGGTCACCTTCTCATCATGAGACGAGAACGGACATGAATCGACGTGGCCTGATGATGAAGATGTGGATCGCGGTCATGCTGCTGGCTTCGGTGCCTTTGGGGGTGTCGGCAGCGGTGACGCTTCCGTGCCCGACACGCAACCATCCCGGAGTTCCCAACGACCCGCCATGTCAGGCCGGCTTCCCGTCTGCGTTGACAGAACTGGGCAACGATCGGGTCATGTACTCGAGTCCGACGATCGTGGATCTGGACGGCGACGGTCAGCCCGAGATCGTTTTCGGGACCGAGCGCGGAAAGGTCGTGGCCGTCCGGCGCAACGGTGCGCTCATGTGGTCACACTCGACGGGTACAGTTCCCGTGCACAGCAAGGCGGCTGTGGCGGACATCGATGGGGACGGGCAGCTTGAGGTGATCGTTGGCGCAGGTTCCGGTGCCGGCTATGGCGGCGGGATCTATGTCCTGAGTGCGGCAGGACAGAGGAAGTGCTCGTTCACGAATCTCAATCCGGCCAATCCACAGGGCATGTACAGCTCGCCGGCGGTAGGAAGGCTCGATCCTTCCACGCCTGACAAGATGCAGATCGTGGTGGCGAGTTTCGACTTCCGACTGCGCGCGCTGAGACACGACTGCAGTGTCTGGTGGGAGATGGGAGTGTACGAGTACGTCGTGGATACGATCTGGTCGTCACCCTCCATCGTCGATCTCGACAGGAACGGGACGCTGGACATCGTGATCGGGGCCGACAGCAACCTTCATGCCTTTCCAAGCATCACCCTTCCCAATGGCGGCATGCTCCGTGCAATTCACGGCAACGGCTCGGGTGACCTGCCGGGATTCCCGTTGTTGTTCGACGATGTCATCTATTCTTCGCCGGCGATTGGTGATCTCCTGGGCAATGGGCGGCCGGCGATAAGCGTCGGTAGCGGCCGCTGTTGGGATATGCCGAGTTGCGCGGTAGTGCAGCCTGTCACGAAGCAGTTCCTCGCTTACACCGCGACCGGGCAGGCCTTGCCTAACTGGCCTCGACCGACACCTGGAGAAGCTTCACGCACGGCGTCTCCGGCCCTCGCGAAGTTCTCGGGCGTCAATGGGCTTGTTTCCATCATCAATACCATGCGCAACGATGACGTGAACGGCGTAGTGCACGCATTCCGCCCCGATGGTTCGGAGATGCCGGGATGGCCCGTCCAGCCGAACATTCCTGCGGATTGTGCCGGCAACTCGCTTCACTACGGTACGGTGGCTTCCCCGGTGGTGGCGAACCTCCTCGGTGACACCGACCCGGAGATCGTCCTTCCTTCAGCGAACGAGTTCATCATCTGGAACAGGAATGGCCAGCAACTCACGGCACCCACCGGATGCCCAATCCCCGCGGGTAGCCTAAACCTTTCGACCAACAGCGATGGCTTCTACAACTCCGCCGCCATAGCTGATCTTGACGGCAACGGCCGCCTCGAGGTGATCGGCGCGGGCGCCAACAGCAACGTACCGGGGCATTCCGGCACGTTCATCACGGTGTACGCCTGGACATTCCCGAACAGCATCGCCAACCCGCGCTACATGGACTGGCCGATGTTCCGTCGCGATGCCGTCAACAGCGGCGTGCATCGGCCGGAAGTGATCTTCTCCCACGGGTTCGAATAATCTCGCGTCCGGACCCGAATCTACTACTGCAAAGGCAACGCATGAAGACTGCAGCAAGACGCCCGCACGCGCTGGGTACCCGCGCCATTCACGCCGGCCAATCTCCTGATCCTTCCACCGGTGCCATCATGGTGCCGATCTACGCGACCTCGACCTATGTCCAGGAAAGCCCGGGCGTGCACAAGGGCTACGAGTACTCGCGCTCGCAGAACCCTACGCGCATGGCCTACGAGCGCTGCGTGGCCGACCTCGAAGGTGGCCGCCAGGGCTATGCGTTCGCCTCGGGCCTGGCCGCGGCCGCGACCGTGCTCGACCTGCTCGACTCGGGCAGCCACGTCATCGCGATGGACGATCTCTACGGCGGCAGCTATCGCCTGTTCGAGCGCGTGCGCCGCCGTTCGGCCGGCCTCGATTTCACCTTCATCGACCTCAACGACGAGAAGGCGCTCAAGGCCGCGCTCAAGCCCAACACGCGCATGATCTGGGCCGAGACGCCGACCAACCCGATGCTCAAGCTCGTCGATCTCGCGAAGATCGGCGCGTTCGCGCGCAAGCACGGCCTCACCCTCGTCGTCGACAACACGTTCTGCTCGCCGATGCTGCAGCGGCCGCTCGAGCATGGCGCGCACCTCGTGCTGCACTCGGCGACCAAGTACCTCAATGGCCATTCCGACATCGTCGGCGGCATCGTCGTCGCGGGAGAAGATGCCGCGCTCGCCGAGCAGATGGCGTTCCTGCAGAACTCGGTCGGTGCAGTCGCCGGTCCGTTCGATTCGTTCCTCGCGATGCGCGGACTCAAGACGCTGCACCTGCGCATGCGTGCACACTGCGAGGGTGCGCTCGAGATCGCGCGCTGGCTCGAGAAGCATCCCGCGATCGAGCGCGTGATCTATCCGGGGCTCAAGTCGCATCCGCAGCACGCGCTCGCTAAGCGCCAGATGGACGGTTTCGGCGGCATCATCTCGGTCGAGGTCAAGGGTGGCCTGCGCAAGGCGCGCCGCATGCTCGAGCGCTGCGAACTGTTCGCGCTCGCCGAATCGCTCGGCGGCGTCGAGAGCCTCATCGAGCATCCCGCGATCATGACGCACGCTTCCGTGCCGCAGGCCAACCGCAAGCGGCTCGGGATCAGCGACGGCCTGATCCGACTTTCGGTGGGCGTCGAGGACGTTCGGGATCTCCTCAAGGAGCTCGACGAATCGCTGCGTTGACTGGATCGCCCTCTCACTGCGCTGCGGGTATCGCTTGCAAATCGAGATCCCGTATGCGCACAGAGGTCTTCGAGCTTCCAGGCGCTGTGGGCTGAAGCAGCATCTCGGTGATGCCCGGAGGCAGATCGATAGTGGTATGGACGATCTGGTCCTGGCCGGCTGTTAGGATGATGTGCTCCAGTACGGCGTCTCCAGCACTCGCCGCGAGCATGGTCGCAGTGTCGGAGTTCACGACGTAACTGAGCTTGGCCGAGGTGTGCCGTCGGGACGGATTGAGGAGCAGGAATCGCATGGGGGCCTTTCCCGTCGATGTCGCAGACTTGCTCCCGGTCGTGTCCGCCACCCAGGACGACCATCCGCTACCCCTCAAGGCTAGCAATGCCACCTTGGTGCCTGCGATGTTGACGGCTGACAGTCCGTATAGGGCGCAGCTTGCATCGGGGCATTCTAGGATCGGGGCACCAAGAAGTGTCACGAGCGTCGATTCCATGGACGCGCCATGATCTTCGTAGGCCTTGCGCTCGATCATCACGGCATCGAAGCCCGACGCCTTGATGGCCGTAAGGCGCTCATCCAGTGGCATGGACTCGATGTTCTGAAGCCATAGGTCCGATTCCGTCAGCTTCATCGCCCCATAGCTCCAAGCGATGCCCGCCGTGTGCAGATACCAGCGTGACAGCCCATACGCACCTTCCTGGAATGCAGGCGGATGCTCCGGGAACTTCACGTAGGGCATTTGATAGACGCGTGAGCCGGGCGGCAGCACTTCCATGATGCGCTTCCCCATGTCGGCGTCTCGCTCGAACGCCGGTTGGTTCACAGCTGCAAAGGTCGGCCGCCAATAGGGGAGTTGGTCCCAGAGGCCGAAGATGCCCAATCCGACGGTGGTGCAAGCGGTGAGGGTGCGAATCCTCGATGGTGTGCGCAGGTTACGGAACAGATGTTGCACACCGAGCAGGAGTGCGGAAAGCGATACGAATGCGATGACGATACTGATGCGGTTCAGGCCGCGAATCTGTGCTGTGACGAACCACGCGAACAATGTGCCCACTCCGCCTATCGTGGCGAAAAGGAAGGCGACCAGATTGAGCCTGCCGAGGTCCGCGAGCTCTTGAGGCCTGCGGAGCTTGGGGATGAGCAGCGCGATCAGTGAAACGAGCAAGCCGAGAGATGCCAGAAGTCCAATTGCGGCCGTGGCATTCTCGTTGACAAGCGGGGATTGCTGACTGTACTCCGTGGTGACGTTTCTAACTCCGCCGTTCCGGTGTGCGGGTGACGGCAACACGAGTTGCGCAAGTTTGAGGCCATAGATCTCGGATTCCGCAGGCAGGCGAGTGGAGATGTTCGTGTCGTCGGCTCGACTGGATGCGTAGTTCCAGTGTGGAAGGAGTGAGATTCCGACGCCGGCGCAGACCACGGCGGTCATCGCGATGCCCAGAGCCAATGGTCGCAGGGTGGAGCGCTCGATCGTTGAGATCGCCGCTGCAGTGATGATCAGCATGCATCCGAAGAATGCGTAGTAGACGCCTCCGCCCGATGCCAGCAACAGAAGGATGATCGCTGCCGCGACGCGTGGCGCAGTCAGTGTGATGGATGACGACCGCGCCAACGCTGCTGCGAAGGCGACGAAGACGGGCACCGCGAAGTACGAGGCGAGAAAAATGTGCGATGCGCGCAGGAAGTGATAAGGCTGCAGAGAAAAGAGCAGTGCTCCGCACGCAGACAACATCCGTCCGAGTCCCATGCTGCGCATCGCGCAGTACGCCGTCACGGATACCGTGAAGAACGACAGGAGATAGAACATCGTCAGAACGGTGCCGTAGTCGCTCGAAAACCGACCCAGCACCCAGATCAGGGCGAAGTGGCTGGTTTCGACCATGGGATAGGGACCCCATGACAAACCGAACGGTGCACCTGCGTCCGGATTGTCGAAATACCAGCCATTCTCGATGATGCTCTTGAAGATCATCCCGGCGGACAGCGCATCGCCGGTGTATGCCATGGGGATGCCGAGCCGGACGTCCGCATACCCTTGGACAAGCGCCGCCACAAGTACGCACAGCGCGGATACCGATAGCGCGACGCATGCGTCGATGGACAGATCCTTGAGGTTCATCTACGGCTGGCTCCCTTCAACGGCCGATGCTCCCCGATGCCGCTCGGCAAGAGGCCTTGCTATCATTCAGTGCTGTGCGAATCCCCACCGACAGGTCCGAACTCATCGAGGATATCGATGAGCCACCCCTTCAAACCATGGCTGGCGCTTGCGATGCAGACGATCCCACTCAATGACCTCCGCAGGCACAACGCTGGATGTAACGAGGAGTTCATCACGGTGGCTTCGCGCGTGCTCGACAGCGGATGGTACGTGCTCGGCGAGAACGTCGCATCCTTCGAGCGCGAGTTCGCGGCATTCTGCGGCGTCGCTCACGCGGCAGGTGTCGGCAACGGCACCGATGCGCTCGAGCTGGCCTTGCGGGCGCTTGGCGTGCGCGCGGGCGATCACGTCGTGACGGTCGCGAACGCAGGCATGTACACCGCTAGTGCGGTTCGATCCGTCGGTGCCCGGCCTGTTTTCGTGGACATCGACGCGGAATCCCTGTGCGTCGACGTCGACGGGCTCGAAGGCGTGATCGCTGCCGGGCCGGCCGCCATCGTCGTCACGCACCTGTACGGTCGCCTCGCCGAAATCGAGCGCGTTGTCGAGCTGGCGTCGAGCCACGGGATACCGGTGGTCGAGGACTGCGCGCAGGCCCATGGCGCGTCGCGTGGGGGGCGCAAGGCAGGAAGTTTCGGTGACATCGGTTGTTTCAGCTTCTATCCGACCAAGAACCTCGGCGCGCTGGGCGATGGCGGGGCCGTGGTCACGTCCCGTGACGACCTGGCGGACCGGCTGCGGCAACTGCGCCAGTACGGATGGACATCGAAGTATGTCGCGCAGACTCCCGGTGGGAGGAACAGTCGCCTCGACGAACTCCAGGCTGCATTCCTGCGCGTGAAACTGCGTCATCTCGACCAGTGGAATGCAGCGAGGCGCGCGATCGCCAACCGTTACGCAGACGGCATCACGAACGCCCGCGTGTCCGTGCCGGCCCGCATGGAAGCCGATTCGGTAGCGCATCTCTACGTTGTCCGCACCGATGATCGCGATGGCTTGAGGGAGCACCTCAGGCAGGCGGGTGTTTCCAGCGACGTGCATTATCCCGTGCCGGACCATCGCCAGCCCTGCATGCGCGACGACTTCGCGTCGGTGAACCTGCCGAATACCGAGCATGCCTGCGACCACATCCTCACGTTGCCGTGCTTTCCCGAGATGACCAGCGAGGAGGTGCAGAGTGTCGTCGATGCCTGCAACAGCTGGCAGCCCTGATTTCTCGCTGATCATTCCGGTCTACAAGAACGAAGGATCGATCGTTCCCCTGCTCGATGCGCTCGAGCACGTGGCGGGCCGGCTGGATGGACGGTTCGAGGTGGTATTCGTCGTGGATGGCAGCCCCGATCGAAGCTACCCGATGTTGCGCGACGAACTCGCCACGCGGGCATTCGAGTCGCAGCTGTTGCTGCTTTCGAGGAACTTCGGTTCGTTCGCGGCCATTCGTGAAGGCCTCATCCATGCGAAGGGGCGCTTCTACGCCGTCATGGCCGCGGACCTGCAGGAACCCCCCGAGCTCGCGATCGAGTTCTTCGAGGCGCTGGCGACAGGCAAGGCGGACGTCGTGCTCGGTACGCGGGAAGCGCGCGTCGATCCACTGCTCACCCGGCTGGCGTCCGCAGCATTCTGGGGTTTCTACCGACGCGTCGTGCATCCGGATCTCCCCAAGGGGGGCGTCGATGTCTTCGGATGCAACAAGGCCTTCAGGGACAGGCTGATCGCGCTCGACGAGTCGAACAGTTCCCTCGTCGGACAGATCATGTGGCTCGGATTCCGGCGTCTCGAGATCCCCTACGCCCGGCGCGAGCGCCAGCACGGTCGCAGTGCCTGGACGTTCTCGCGCAAGCTGAAATACCTCACGGACAGCATCTATTCCTTCAGCGACCTGCCGATCCGGCTGCTGTTCGGAATCGGTGCGTTCGGCGTCGTCGCCTCGATCGCGCTGGGACTCGTCATCGCGGTTGCGCGATTGTCGGGATGGGTGGAGGTCCCGGGGTACGCTGCGACCTCGTTGATCGTGCTCTTCTTCGCCGCATTGAACCTGCTCGGGTTCGGTATCGTCGGCGCCTACGTGTGGCGCGGCTACGAGAACACCAAGCGTCGTCCCCAGGCCATCGTCCTCGATGCGCATCGATTCGAAGGGAGTCGGGATCCATGAGTGTCTACGTCCATCCGCAGGGCATCTGCGAGAGTACGTCCGTCGGCGACGGAACGAAGGTCTGGGCGTTCGCCCACGTGTTGCCGTCTGCGCGTCTCGGCAACGACTGCAACGTCTGCGACCACGTCTTCATCGAGAATGATGTCGTGATCGGTGATCGCGTGACGATCAAGTGCGGCGTCCAGGTCTGGGACGGCATCACGCTCGAGGACGACGTCTTCGTAGGGCCGAACGTCACGTTCGCGAACGATCCGTTTCCGCGCAGCAAGCGGTATCCGGAAACCTTCTCGAGGACCCGCGTCTGCGAGGGAGCCTCGATCGGCGCGAATGCGACGATCCTGCCGGGTGTCACGATCGGCAGGAGGGCCATGATCGGTGCAGGCGCCGTGGTCGTGCGATCGGTACCCGCCAATGCGATCGTGGTCGGCAATCCTGCCCGCATCACGGGCTACGCGGATCACACCCGCGAGGACCGGATGCCGAGCATTCCCGCGACACGCCTTGCCACGCCCGAGGCGGGGGTCGTCGACACTGCCGTACGTGGCGTGACGCTTCACCGGCTGCCCCTCGTGCGCGACATGCGCGGCGACCTCAGTGTCGGCGAGTTCGAGCGTTCGGTTCCATTCCGCGCGCTGCGCTATTTCATCGTCTTCAACGTGCCGAGCCGCGAGGTCCGCGGCGAGCATGCGCACCGGCGCTGCCACCAGTTCCTCGTCTGCGTGAAAGGGTCTGTCTCGGTCGTGGCGGACGATGGCCGGAAGCGTTGCGAGATCCTGCTCGACAGTCCCGAGCACGGCATCCATCTGCCTCCCCTCACGTGGGGCATCCAGTACAAGTACAGTGACGATGCCGTGCTGATGGTCTTCGCGTCCGAGTACTACGACGCCGAGGAATACATCCGTGACTACGACGAGTTCCTCCGCCTCGTCGGCTGAGTTCGACGCAGCCGACGTGAGTGAGGCGTGCGCCGTCTAGTCGGCGCGTCGCCCGTTCTTCCGCACGAGGACAAGGCGCGTCATGAGAAACGTCAACGGGATGGTCGCCGCGATCACGATCAAGGGTGCGACCTTCTCGTCGATGCCATGCTCGACGAGCACGCGCAGGAGGACGGTTCCCAGCAGGATCTGCACGACGTAGACCAGCGGGAACGCCAGTGCCGCCTTGCGGTCCAGCGGCTGGCGGAACACGAGAAGCGCATTCACGAGATAGCTCGTGACGATGCCGACCAGATAGGCGATCACGTACGCCACTTCGTAGCGCACGGCCATGAGCAACAGCAGGTACACCAGATAGGTGAATCCTGTATTGAGGGCGCCGCCCACAAGGAAGCGCAGGCCCTCGCCGATGATTTGCCTTCGAAACACGGTAGGGATCATCTGTTTATCGCGTTGCCGCAAGGCCTGTGATGGTGGCACGTCGGTGACGGGATGCGAGCACCCGGAGAGGTGTCACGAGGGCTTCGGACGGCGATGCGCGGATCGACAAATGCGACGTACCGGAAATCATTCCGGCACGCCGCCTTCCCCCCGATAATCCCGACGACGGATCAGCCGATCAGGAAATCCTTTTCCTTCTTGCCGGCCGCGAGCGCATCGGCGAACCAGCGCGGGCGCTTGCCGCGACCCGACCAGGTCTGGCTCTTGTCGGCGGGATTGCGGTA
The DNA here is from genome assembly GCF_051987395.1 of Dokdonella aquatica. Taxonomy (NCBI): domain Bacteria; kingdom Pseudomonadati; phylum Pseudomonadota; class Gammaproteobacteria; order Lysobacterales; family Rhodanobacteraceae; genus Dokdonella; species Dokdonella aquatica. Next base: position 2,313,635 of record NZ_CP197094.1, read on the forward strand.
CTTCGGCTTGACCTTCGCGCGAGCCTTGGCACGGCCCCCCGTTCCGAGCACGTCCTCGACGGTGAAACCTTCCGCCTTGATGAGGGCATGCACCTTCTCGCGCACTTTGACGATCTTTTCGGCGGCCAGGTCGTTCTGGCGCTGCTGGGCGCGGGAAATCAACTCGCCGAGCTGGTTGTGATTGAGATTCTTGATGTCGATGGCCATGCAATGGGTTCCTGTAACGGTGGTCCGATCGGATGTTATTCGGACCCGGATAGCATGACATTGGCGTTGTTTGAAATAAACCCCATTCAAGATCCGTGTTTTATCGGGTTCCGCAGCCCGTATATTCCGGGTATTCGGAATACCTGCCTAATGCGTGGCCCGGCCCACGCCTGCGCCATGGCTTGCCCGTCCTGCCGGTGCCCACTATCGTGTGCGAAGGGGGCCGGGATCCCGACCGGCTGGTGTCATCGGAACCGACGCGCCGGCGTGAGCGCGCGCCGGCACCTTGGGTGGTGGAGGCTTTCACGATGGGTCTGCTCGACGATCTCGAGGGCGAGGCGCAGAAGCGCCGCGCGGACGAGGATGATTCCGCGGCGCGCAAGGCGGCACGCGAAGCCGCTTATCGCACCACGCTCGAGCCGGCGCTCGAGAGCTTCCATGGTTACCTCGGCGAACTCGTCGCCAAGCTCAAGGAGCTGCAGCCGCGTATCGCGATGCGCTACGCCGTGCCCGGTTACGGCGACGTGGTCGGCTATGTCGAACACGAGTACGAGCTGCGCATGGAGCGTCAGGCTTCGGCGCGGAGCGTGTTCCTGACGATGCCGTGCGCGATCGCGAGCCAGGAATGCCCGGCGGTGCAGGTCGAGGGCGCGACGCGCGTCCGCGCCCTGGCCGCGCTGTTCCAGCGCCATCGTCTCGGCGCAATGCTCGCTCCCGCGAAGGATGCCTCGGGCGAGGTCGTGTCGGGCACGTTCAAGGCGCGTGGCAGGATCACGCTCGCGGCGCGTTTCCATGCCGATGCGTCGACCGGGCAGTTCCGCCTCGACTTCAACAACTTCGACGACTTGTCGATGGCCACGAAGCTCGTGCCGCCCGACCAGGTCAACGAGGCGCTGTACGACGAGATCGGGCGCTATCTCATGCGTGAGCCGACCGAACTCATGCGCGAGGCGCTGCCCGACGACTATCGCGCCCAACTGCGCGAGCGCGTGCAACGGCAGGAGATCCGGCGACGCTGGGAAGCGCAGATCGGCGATCGCCAGCAGGCCGAGGTCGCGATGCTCAAGCGCGAGTACGGCATCACGGCGCGCTTCGCGCGACTCGGCGGGGCGATGGACAAGCTGCGCGGCCTCGTGGGCCGCAAGAACCCCTGAAACGGCCCGCCGCGTCGTGCGCGGCGGGCACCTGCATCACGCGAACAACGCGAGCAGCTCGTCGCGCGACAGCGTGCGGTTCTCGCTCTCGCCACGGCGTCGGTACTCGTACGTGCCGGCCGCGAGCCCGCGATCGCCGATGACGATGCGGTGCGGGATGCCGATCAGCTCGGCGTCGGCGAACATCGGGCCCGGGCGCAGGCCGCGGTCGTCGAGCGCGACCTCCACGCCGAGCGTGGCGAGTTCGTCGTACAGCGCCTCGGCGGCGGCACGCACGGGCTCGCTCTGCGCGAGGTTGATCGGGCAGATCACGACGCGCCACGGCGCCATCGCCTCGGGCCACACGATGCCGGCTTCGTCGTGGTTCTGCTCGATCGCCGCGGCGACGATGCGGCTCACGCCGATGCCGTAGCAGCCCATCGACATGACGCGCGCCTTGCCTTGGTCGTCGAGCACGGTCGCGCCGAGTGCCTCGGCGTACTTGGTGCCGAGCTGGAACACGTGGCCGACCTCGATGCCGCGCGCGAGTGCGATCGTGCCTTCTCCGTCCGGCGAGGGATCGCCCTCGACGACCTTGCGCAGGTCGGCGATGCGCGTGACGCGCGCATCGCGCTCCCAGTTGGCGCCGCGCAGGTGCTTGCCGTCGGCGTTCGCGCCGCAGACGAAGTCGGCGAGCACGGCGGCCGAGCGATCGACGATGACCGGGATCGAGTCGGGCAGGCCGACCGGACCGATGAAGCCGGGCTTGCAGCCGAGTGCGCGCACGATCTCGGCTTCGTCGGCGAGCACCGACTCGCCGGGCATCTCGTCCAGGCGCGCGGCCTTGATCTCGTTGACCTCGTGGTCGCCGCGCACGCACAGCGCGACGAGACCGTCGCGCCCGCGCACGAGCAGGGTCTTGATGCACTGCGTGGCATCGACGGCGAGGAAGGCCGTGAGGTCGTCGATCGTCTTTTGGGTCGGTGTGTCGACCGTTTCGAGCGTTGCTGCGGGAGCAGGGCGCGTGACGGCGGGCGCGACGGCCTCGGCTTTTTCGACGTTGGCCGCGAATGCGGAGCCGGTCGAGAAGGCGATCGCGTCCTCGCCCGAGTCGGCGATGACATGGAACTCGTGCGAGGCGCTGCCGCCGATCGCGCCGGTGTCGGCGTCGACCGCGCGGAACGTCAGGCCCAGGCGCGTGAAGATGCGCGAGTAGGCGTCGTACATGTTGCGGTACTCGCTGGCCAGGCACTCCTGCGTCGCGTGGAACGAGTACGCGTCCTTCATGAGGAACTCGCGCGCGCGCATCACGCCGAAGCGCGGGCGGATCTCGTCGCGGAACTTGGTCTGGATCTGGTAGAAGTTGACCGGCAGCTGCTTGTACGACTTGAGCTCGTTGCGCGCGAAATCGGTGACGACTTCCTCGTGCGTCGGGCCGTAGCAGTACAGCGCGTCCTTGCGGTCGCGGATCTTGAGCAGCTGGCCGCCGAACTTCGCCCAGCGGCCGGTCTCCTCCCACAGCTCCTGCGGCTGGATCGACGGCATCAGCAGTTCGATCGCGCCGGCGCGGTTCATCTCCTCGCGCACGATCGTCTCGACGCGGCGCAGGACGCGCAGGCCGAGCGGCGACCACGTGTAGATGCCCGAGGCGAGCTTGCGGATCATGCCCGCACGCAACATGAGCTTGTGGCTCACGATCTCCGCGTCGGCGGGGATTTCCTTGACGGTGGACAGGTGGAAGCGGGACAGGCGCATGGCGGGCGTCGCGATCGGGCGGAACCCGCCATTCTACAGCACCGCCTCGCCATGGGCGGCGCAGGTCACTCGCCGCAGAAGAGCTGGATCTGCTGCTGCGAGCGTGCGAGCCGTTCGCCGTGGGCGGCCTTCGCCTCGGTCGTCGCATCTTCCGCCGGCGCGCGCTGCTGGGTCGCCGTGAGCGTGCTGCGTGCGGTTTCGCAATTGCGCTTGATCTCGTCTTCGGAGTATCCCGCCGCAGCCGCCATCTTCGGGCCGGCCTTGGTCGACGGATCGGGTTGGGCTTCGGGCGTCGGGCTCGTGACACCGGTCCGCACGTTGAGCTTCTTCGCGTCGACGTTGGCCGGCGGCGGCGAATCGGAATAGTGCTTGACGCCGTTGGCGTCGGTCCACGAATACACCTGGGCTGCCATGGCGGCACCCGACCAGACGCCCGCGAGCAGGAGGAGGGAGATGAGACCGGCCTTCATGATGCACTCCGTGGCGCGCCGCGCCGTCGAGATGGGGCCCCTGACCGGGCCACTGGATAGCATTAGTGTACGCGCCTGACAAGACGCCCCCTGAATGCGGCGGCGGCGCGCACGGCGTCCGGGGATCCATCGGGTAAACTCGCCCCATTCCCGCACTGGCCCACGGCATGGACGAACGCCCCACGAACGCGCGCAAACCGCACCGCGGCATCTATCTGCTGCCGAACCTGTTCACGACGGGGGCGATGTTCGCGGGTTTCTACGCGATCATCGCGGCGATCGGCGGGCGCTATACCGAGGCGGCGATCGCCGTGTTCGTGGCCGGCCTGCTCGACGGCCTCGACGGACGCGTCGCGCGCATGACCGGCACGCAGAGCGAGTTCGGCGTGCAGTACGACTCCCTGTCGGATCTCGTCAGCTTCGGCCTCGCTCCGGCGCTGGTCATGTACACGTGGTCGCTGTCGTCGCTGACTGCCTACGGCTCGATGTGGGGCAAGGTCGGCTGGGCCGCCGCGTTCCTGTACGCGGCCTGCGCGGCGCTGCGCCTCGCACGCTTCAACACCCAGGTCGGCGTCGCCGACAAGCGCTACTTCCAGGGTCTGGCCAGTCCCGCCGCGGCGGGACTGTGCATGTCGTTCGTGTGGACGATCGAGAAGTTCGACATGAGCGGCCTCGACGTGCAGTTCGTCACGCCGGTCGTCGCCGTCGTCGCGGGCCTGCTCATGGTCAGCAACGTGCGCTACTTCAGTTTCAAGGCGTGGCCGATGTCGGACCGCGTGCCGTTCTTCTGGATCCCGGTCGCCCTGCTCGTGTTCGTCGCGCTCGCGATCGATCCGCCGCGCGTGCTGTTCGGCGTCATCGGCCTGTACGTGTTGTCGGGGCCGATCATGACGCTGTGGGGGCGTCGTCGCACGCGCGAGCAGCGTGCACAACGCGAGCGCGGCGACGCGTGAACGCCGTGCCGGCCGTGCGTGATGCAGGGGCCGGTGCCAGCGAAGCGCTCGCGCTCGCGTTCCTCGCCGACCTCTCGCAGGCGCTCGCGGTGTCGCTCGACCTGCGCTTGACGCTGACCGAGGCGATCACGCGCATCGCATCGTTCATGCAGGCCGAATCCGCCTCGCTGTTCCTGCTCGACCCGCACGAGCCCGTACTCGAATGCCGGGTCTGCGTCGGACCGGTCGATCTCAAGGGCGTGCGCATCGCGGTCGGGCAGGGCGCGGTCGGCCGCGCGGTCGCCGAGAACGCGAGCATCGTCGTCGACGAGGCCTCGGGCGACCCGCGCTTCGACGCGACCATCGACGCCGCGTCGGGTTTCGACACGCGCAGCGTGCTGTGCGCGCCGCTGTCGACGGCGCGCGGCCCGATCGGTGCGCTCGAGGTCGTCAACAAGCGTGGTGGCGGCAGGTTCTCCGAGCACGAGGCCGGGATCCTGCGCCTGATCGCGGCACCGACGGCCCTGGCGATCAACAACGCGCGCATGGCGCAGGAACTGGTCGAGCAGACGCGCATGCGGCGCGAATTCGACCTCGCACGGCGGCTGCAGAAGTCGCTGCTGCCGCAGCGTCGTCGCGACGGATTCCCGGTGCGTGGCGTCAACCTGCCGGCGAACGAGATCTCGGGCGACTTCTACGACTTCTTCGACCTTCCCGGGCGTCGCGTCGGCTTCGTCATCGGCGACGTGTCGGGCAAGGGCCTCGATGCGGCGCTGCTCATGGTGCGTGCCGCGGCGCTGCTTCGCTGGGTCGGCAAGGATGATCTCGCGCCCGGCCAGTGGCTCGCACGCGTCAACGACGAACTCTGCGAGACGCGTTCGCAGGGGCGCTTCGTCTGCGCGCTGGTCGGCGACTGCGATCGCGACGGCGGGAATGCACGCATCGCCGGTGCGGGCTTTCCGCCTGCACTCCTGCACCGCGACGGCCGATTCGAGGAATTCCACTCCGGAGGCCCGCCGCTCGGCATCCTGCCGGGACAGGTCTACGACGAGCACGTCGTCGAGATCGGTGACGGCGCGCTGTACTGCTTCTCCGACGGCGTCACCGATGTGCGCGACGCGCAGCGCCGCACGATCGGCGCACAAGGCGTGCGCGACCTCGTCGCGATGCATGCGGGCGCCTCACCCGAGCCGCGCCTGCGCGCGCTGCTCGCGGCGCTCAAGCACCTGCGCCTCGTCGACGACACCACCGTGCTGCTGATCGAGCGGCCGCGCGCGCGCGGGCCCGAGATCCTGCTCGAGCGTCGCTTCGCGGCGGATCCCTGCGAGCTGCGCGAGATGCGCTCCGTACTGCGCAGTACGCTCGACGACGCGGGCGTCGACACCGCATTGCGCGATAAACTCGTGCTCGCCGTCGACGAGGCGTGCTGCAACGTGATCCGCCACGCCTACGGGCCGCAGCGCACGGGCGACATCGCGTTGCGCGTGGCCAGCGAAGGGAACGTGCTCGAGTTCCGCCTGCTCGACTCGGCACCGCCGGTCGAACCGGGTTGCGTGTGCCCGAAGCCGCTCGGCGAGGTGCGCGCGGGCGGACTCGGCGTGGCGCTGATCGATTCGGTGATGGACGATTGGCGGATCGCCGCGCTGCCCGAGGGCAGCGGCAACTGCCTGACGATGCGCAAGCGCGTGGCAAGGAACGAGACAGGGGACGACGAGTGAACGGGATCGAGCAGGAAACCACCGACGGACGTGTGCTGATCCACCTGCGTGGCGAGGTCGACCTGTCGTGGTCGCAGCAGGTGCGCAAGGCGGTGCTCGACGCACTCGCCGCGAGTCCGCGCGTCGGTGTCGTGCTGCGCGAGGTCGGTTACATCGACTCGTCGGGCATCGCCGCGCTCGTGGAAGGTTTCCAGAACGCGCGCTCGACCGGGCGTGCGTTCGCGCTCGTCGCGATCAGCGACGCGGTGCGTGCCGTGCTCGAGCTCGCGCGACTGGACCGCGTGTTCCCCATCGTCGCCGACGCCGACGCGATTCCCGAACCCGCCGGCGGCGCGGCTTGGAAGCCCTGAGCGCGCCGCTCGCGCGGCTCGGCCGGGCCACGTTCGCCGTCCTCGGCGGACTCGGCTACGCGGCGCTGCTGCTCGTCGAGTCGCTGTACTACACCTTCGTCGGCTGGCGCCATGGCCAGCCCGTGCGCTGGCGCGCCGTGTTCGAACAGATGCGCCAGGTCGGCGTGGATGCGTTGCCGATCGTCTGCCTGCTCGCGTTCACGGTCGGGCTCATGCTCGGCATCCAGTTCATCGCCGCGCTCGGTGAGTTCGGCGCGCAGTCGCAGGTCGTGCTCGCCGTGGCCAAGTCGGTCACGCGCGAGTTCGGTGCGCTGATCACCGCGATCCTCGTGGCCGGGCGTTCGGGTTCGGCGCTGGCCGCGCGCATCGGTTCGATGACGGTCTCGCAGGAGGTCGATGCGCTCGCCGTGATCGGCATCGAGCCGGTGCGCTATCTGGTCGCGCCCGCGCTCATCGCGATGCTCGTGATGCTGCCTGCGCTCACGATCTTCGCCGATGCGGTCGCGATCTTCGGCGCCGCGCTGTACAGCGCGCCCGCGCTCGACGTGACGCCGACAGCCTACGTGCTGCAGACACTCGCGCTGCTCGAGCCCGGCGATGTCGGCCAGGGTCTCGCCAAGAGCGTCGTGTTCGCGCTGCTGATCACGCTGATCGGCGTGAGCACGGGCTTCTCGGTCACCGGTGGTGCCGAGGGCGTCGGTCGTGCGACGACGCGCGCGGTGGTGCTGTCGATCTGCTGGATCATCTTCGCCGACATGATCTTCAGCTTCTTCCTCAACCGATGACCGACGCCGCCCCGCCACCGCTGATCGAGGTCGAGAAGCTCGAGGCCTGGTACGGTCGCCGGCGCATCCTCAACGGCGTCGACTTCCGCGTCGGTGCGGGCGAGATCCGCGTCATCATGGGCGGCTCGGGCTCGGGCAAGAGCACGTTGCTGCGCCACATGCTCGGCCTCAACCGGCCCGTGTCGGGCAGCGTGCGCCTGTTCGGCACCGACATCGCGCATGCCACGGCGCGCGAGAAGCTCGAGCTGCGCAAGCGCATCGGCGTGTCGTTCCAGGGCGGCGCGCTGCTGACCTCGATGACGGTCGGCGACAACGTCGCGCTGCCGCTGCGCGAGCACACGCGCCTGGATGAACAGACCATCCGCATCATGAGCCGCCTCAAGCTCGAGGTGGTCAACCTCGGCGGCTTCCAGGACCTCATGCCGAGCCAGCTCTCGGGCGGCATGGTCAAGCGTGCCGCGCTCGCGCGCGCGATCGTCATGGACCCGCGCCTGCTGTTCTTCGACGAGCCTTCGGCCGGCCTCGATCCGGTCGTGTCGGCCGAGCTCGACGAGCTCATCCTGCGCCTGCGCGACGCGCTGCGCATGACAATCGTCGTGGTCACCCACGAGCTCGAGAGCGCGTTCAAGATCGCCGACACGATCACCGTGCTCGATCAGGGCGACGTGCTCATGACCGGCACCACGGCGCAGGTGCGCGCAGCCGACAACGAGCGCATCCAGGACCTGCTCAACCGACGTCCGCGCGAGGTGCATGTCGATGCCGATGCCTACCTGCGCCGCCTGACCGGCGAGGAGGCCGCATGAGCCGCATCGCGCGACGACGCGCACGACGCGGCCGGCCGGCTAGAATGGCCGCGTTCCTGCGGACCTTGCCCACGTGAAACGCGATACCGTCAATTACACCCTCGTCGGCGCCGTCGTCGCGCTCGCGCTCGTGCTGCTGCTGGTCGGGCTCGCGCTGATCACCGGGCGCAGCGGCGCGACGGCCGAGTACACGGTGCGCTACCGCAACGTGACCGGGCTGCGCTACGGCGCGCCGGTGTTCTACGAGGGCTACCGCATCGGCCAGGTCGGTGGCCTCGAGCCCGAGCGCGGACCGGAGGGCACGCGCTACCGGGTGACCTTGTCGGTCGACCGCGACTGGACGATTCCCGCGGACAGCGTCGCGCGCCTGCAGTCCAGCGGCCTGCTCGCCGACATGTCGATCGGCATCCGCGAGGGCCGCAGCGCCGACGTGCTCGCCGCCGGCGCCGAGATCGCCGGGGCCGAGAACGCCGACGTGTTCATGGCCGTCGGCGAACTCGCGGGCCAGGTCTCCGAGCTCACGCGCGACAAGCTCACGCCACTCGTCGCGCTGCTCTCGCAGCGCGTGGATTCGATTACGGGCGCGCTCGACGAGAGCACGCCGCAGATCCTCGAACAGGCCAATACGCTGCTCGGCCGCCTCAACGACGCCTCCGGCGCGCTAGACGACCTGCTCAAGCCGCAGAACCGTGCCGCGGTCGCGGGCATCCTCGGCAACGTGCAAGGCCTCAGCGTCGAACTGCGCGAGACGCGCCGCATGCTCGACGAGACCGTCGGCGAGCTGTCGGGCATGGTCAAGGACAACCGAGCCGACGTGCGCAATGCGGTCACCGACCTCGCCACCGTCATGGGCAGCCTGTCCAGCCGCATGGAAGTGATCACGCACCATCTCGAATCGGCCACGCGCAACCTCGACGAGTTCAGCCGCGAGATCCGCCGCAACCCGGGCCAGCTGCTGCGTTCGCCGCAGGGCGACAAGCTCGAGGAGGAACCGTGATGCGCGATGTCGCTCGCATGATGCGTGCCGTGTCCATCGCGGGCCTCGCCCTCGTGCTCGCGGCCTGCGGCGCGACGCCGACCGTGCCCGACCACACCTTCTACCGCATGCCGCGCCCGCAGGAGCTGCCGGTCGCGCAGGCACAGGTGTTCGAGCTGCCGGTCGTGGTCGGCCTGTTCGCGGCCGACGGCCTCTACGCCGACCGTGCACTGGTCTACGCGCTCGATGCCGAAGCCAACGAGTTGCGCCAGTACCACTACCAGCTGTGGACCGATCCGCCCACGCGCGTGCTGCAGCGCCGCCTGCAAGGCATGCTGCGACGCTCGGCGATCGCACCGCTGGTCGTCGACGAGCTCGCCGCGAGCCAGCAGGCGTTCCGCGTCAACGGCGTGATCCTGCGCTTCGAGCGTGTGCCGACCACCGACGGCGGCAGTCTCGCCGCGGTCGTGATCAAGCTGCGCATCGACCGTCCCGACGGCACGCCGTTGGTCGACGAGTTCTACCGCGCCGAAGTGCCGGCCGAAGGGCGTCGTCTCGGCGACACGGTCAACGCGCTCGGCCTCGCGGTCGACCGCATCTTCGCCGAGTTCCACGCCGACCTCGTCGAGGAGCAGCGCAAGGAGGCCGCGCATGTTCGATGACTACGGCCTGCGCCTGCTCGCCGAGATCGGCGTCGATGCCTACGTGCCGCGCGGTTCTGCTGTGCGGGAGTCCGCTGCTGCGTCGCCTGCGCAGGCTTCAGGGGGGCAACGTGCCGGGCCTGCCGCAGCGGTAGCGGAAGCCGCACCGCCCGCCGTCCCCGCGACGCGCGTCGTCGTCGTCTTCGGCTCGGCACCTTCGCCGCGCCTGTCGGCCGACCTGCTGCGCACGCTGCGCGCAGCGCGCCTCGATGCCGCGATCGCCGAGGCCGGCGACCTCGCCGCGCTCGATGCCGCGCGTGCGTGGATCGTGTTCGGCGAGTCGGTCGCACGCGGACTCGGCGCACAACTGCCCGCGCAGCGCCTGCGTGCAGTCGAATGGGTCGTCGCCGCCGAGCCGGCCGACGTCGCGCGCAGTGCCGCGGCCAAGCGCGCGCTGTGGGGCGAGATCAAGCGCCTGACCCGCGTCTTGGGCGCAGGCGCCGTGCGCAGCTGAGCGGGGCAGCGACGATGGCCGCGCAACCCGACACGGTGCCGCTCGCGACGTTCCGCGCGATGCGCGCGGAGGACCTCGACGAGGTCTCGCGCGTCGAACTGCTCGCGTATCCGTTCCCGTGGACCTGGGGCATCTTCCGCGACTGCATGAATGCCGGCTACGAGTGCTGGGTGCTCGTGCGTGCGCAGGCGATCGTCGGCTACGGCGTGCTGTCCGTCGCGGCAGGCGAGGCGCACATCCTCAACCTGTGCATCGCGCCGGGTGCGCAAGGTGGTGGCCTGGGGCGTCGCCTGCTCGCACGCCTCGTCGACCTCGCGCGCTGGCATCGCGCCGAGCGCGTGTTCCTCGAGGTGCGCCCATCCAACGACAAGGCGATCGCGCTGTACGACAGCGCCGGCTTCAACGAGATCGGCCGTCGCCCGAATTACTATCCCGCCAAGCGCGGCCGTGAGGACGCGCTGGTCATGGCGATGGAGCTGCTCGGAAACTGAGGCGGCCAAGCGGGCCGCGTCGTGCCGTGGTCTTCAGCCCGCCGACTGCAGGCGGGCGAGCTGCTCACGCAGCGCGGTAAGCGTCGTCGTGAAGTCGGCCAGGCGCGTGCGCATCTCGTCGACGACCGCGGCCGGTGCGTTGGCGACGAAGGTCTCGCTCGCGAGCTTGCCGTTGCATTTGCCGATCTCGCCCTCGACCCGCTTGATCTCCTTCTCGAGGCGAGCCTTCTCGGCGCCGAGGTCGATGAGGCCGGCGAGCGGGATCAGCACGCGCAGCTCGCCGACGATCGCGGCGGCCGAGGCAGGTTCGTCGTCGCCGGCTTCGAGCCAGCGCTGCGATTCGGTACGTGCGAGGAACGCGACCTGGGCGGCGAAGCGTGCGGTGCGCTCGCGGTCGGCCGGGCCGCCCTTCGCGTAGAGCAGCGGGATCGGCTTGCCTGGCGCGATGTTCATCTCGCTGCGGATGCGGCGCACGCCCGACAGCACCGAACGGAACCATTCGATGTCGGCGATCGCGGCGGCGTCGAGGCCTTCGCCGACATCTGCCGCGACCGGATAGCGCTGCGTCGAGATCGTCTCGCCGGCGATGCCGAGCTTCGGCGCGACCGCGTGCCAGATCTCCTCGGTGATGAACGGCGTGACCGGGTGCAGCGCGCGCAGGATCGCCTCGAGCACGCGCAGCAGGGTCGCGCGCGTCGACGCCGCCGCGGACGCGTCCTCGCCGTTGAGCGCGGGCTTGGCGAGTTCGAGGAACCAGTCGCAGTAGTCGTTCCAGACGAACTCGTACAGCGCCTGCGCGACGAGGTCGAAGCGGTAGGCCGCGAACTGCGCGTGCACCTCGTCGAGCGTCACGGCGAGGCGCGACAGGATCCAGTGCTCGGCCGGCGTGACGGGTGAGGAGCCGGGCGACGCGACCGGCGCGTCGTCGGTGTTCATGAGCACGAAGCGCGCGGCGTTCCAGAGCTTGTTGCAGAAGTTCTTGTAGCCCTCGGCGCGCTTGAGGTCGAAGTTGATCGTGCGGCCGTAGGTCGCGAGCGCCGCGAACGTGAAGCGCACGGCGTCGGCGCCGACCGCGGTGATGCCGTCCGGGTAGTCCTTGCGGATGCGCTTCTCGACCTTCTCGCGCACCTGCGGGATCAGCAGCGAGCCGGTCGACTTGGCCACGAGCGACTCGAGGTCGATGCCGTCGATCAGGTCGAGCGGATCGATCGTGTTGCCCTTGGACTTGGACATCTTCTGGCCTTCGGCGTCGCGCACGATGGCATTGATGTAGACGTCGCGGAACGGCACCTTGCCGGTGAAGTACTGGGTCGCCATGACCATGCGCGCGACCCAGAAGAAGATGATGTCGAAGCCGGTCACGAGCACCGCGCTCGGCACGAACACCTGGTCCTCGGACCAGTCGGCGACGAGATGCCCGTTCTCGAGCGTCGGGCCCGCCGACGGCCAGCCCATCGTCGAGAACGGCCACAGCGCCGACGAGAACCACGTGTCGAGCACGTCGGGATCCTGCACGAGCGCACCGACCGGCGCGACGTCGGCGTTCGCGACCGCGTCGGCCTCGTCCTCGCCGACGAAGATGTTGCCGGCCTCGTCGAACCAGGCCGGGATCTGGTGGCCCCACCAGAGTTGGCGGCTCACGCACCAGTCCTGGATGTTCTCGAGCCACTGGTTGTAGGTGGTCGACCAGTTGTCCGGCACGAAGCGGATGTCGCCGTCGCGCACCGCGGCGAGCGCGGGTTCGGTGATCGCCTTGCGGCCGCCCGGGCCGGGCTTGCCGTCGATGCGCGTATCGCGCGTGAGGTCGAGGAACCACTGGTCGGTCAGCATCGGCTCGATGACCGCGTCGGTGCGCTGGCTCACCGGCACCTGCAGCTTGTGCTTCTTGGTCTCGACGAGCAGGCCGGCGGCCTCGAGGTCGGCGAGGATCTGCTTGCGCGCGGCGAAACGGTCGAGGCCGCGATAGGCCTCGGGGGCGTCGTCGGTGATCTTCGCGTCGAGCGTGAGGATCACGATCGGCGTCAGGCCGTGGCGCGCACCGACCTGCCAGTCGTTGAAATCGTGCGCGGGCGTGATCTTGACGCAGCCGGTGCCGAACTCGCGGTCGACGTAGTCGTCGGCGATGACCGGGATCTCGCGGCCCGTCAGCGGCAGCACGAGCGTCTTGCCGATCAGGTGCGCGTAGCGCTCGTCCTCGGGGTTCACCGCGACCGCGACGTCGCCGAGCATCGTCTCCGGGCGCGTCGTCGCGACGACGAGGCCGTCACCGCCGTCGGTGGTGGGGTAGCGGATCGACCACAGCGAGCCGTCCTTCTCCTGGTTGTCGACTTCGAGGTCCGACACCGCGGTCTGCAGCACCGGATCCCAGTTGACGAGGCGGCGGCCGCGGTAGAGCAGGCCGTCGCGGTACCACTGCACGAACACGCGGCGCACCGCGGCCGACAGGCCCTCGTCCATCGTGAAGCGCTCGCGCGACCAGTCCACCGACGCGCCGAGGCGGCGCATCTGGTTCGTGATCGTCGAGCCGGATTGTTCCTTCCACTCCCAGACGCGGCCGATGAACGCCTCGCGGCCGAGGTCGTGGCGCGACTGGCCCTGCGCGGCGAGCTGGTTCTCGACGATCTTCTGCGTCGCGATGCCGGCGTGGTCGGTGCCGCCCTGCCACAGCGTGCGGAAGCCGCGCATGCGGTGGTAGCGCGTCAGCGCGTCCATGATCGTCTGCTGGAACGCATGGCCCATGTGCAGCGTGCCGGTGACGTTCGGCGGCGGCAGCAGGATGCAGTACGGCGTGCCGTCGCCGGCCGGCTCGAACGTGCCGGCGGCCTCCCAGCGTGCGTACCACTTCGGTTCGATCTGGCCGGGTTCGAAGCTCTTGTCCATGGGCGTGGGGCGCTGCCCGCGCGTGGCGGACACGGTTCTCGAAAAGGGGGCGGCATTGTAGCGTCGCCGCGGTCCGCCCCGCATGCGCGCCGGTGTCGCGTGCGCGGGCAGGACCCGTCGCGCTATCGTGCGGCGTCCTTATCCTTCAGGAGCCCGCATGAGCGCGCAGGTCCACGTCGTCACGCATCCCCTCGTGCAGCACAAGCTCACGCTGCTGCGCCGCAAGGGCACCAGCACGAGCGAGTTCCGTGCGCTGCTCGGCGAGCTGTCGACGCTGATGGCCTACGAGGTCACGCGCGACCTGCCGACCCACGAGGTCGCGATCCAGACGCCGGTAGGCCCGGCCACGGGGCGCCTCGTCGACGGCAAGAAGACCGTGTTCGTGGTGATCCTGCGCGCCGGCATCGGCATCCTCGACGGCATGCTCGCGGTGGTGCCGAGCGCGCGCGTCGGCCACATCGGCCTGCAGCGCGATCCCGAGACGCTGGTCGCCAACGAGTACTACTTCCGCATGCCGCGCGGCATGCGCGAGCGCGACGCGATCGTCGTCGATCCGATGCTCGCGACCGGGCATTCGGCGGTGGCTGCGCTCGACCGTCTCAAGAAGACCGCTCCGCGTTCGATCCGCTTCGTCAGCCTCGTGAGCTGCCCGGAAGGCATCGCCCACCTGCACGCGCACCATCCCGACGTGACGGTCTACACCGCGGCGATCGACGAGGGCCTCAACGACCACGGCTACATCGTGCCGGGCCTCGGCGACGCGGGCGATCGCTACTTCGGCACCAAGTGACGCGCCGCGGCGCGACTCACATGTCGTGCTTGGCGATCTCGTAGCCGCGCCTCTTGTACTCGGTCCAGCGGCGGCGTGATTCCTCGCGTTCGGCCGGATCGGCGGCGACCACCTCGAGCACGCGCTCGTGGCGGCCGAGTGCGCAGTAGTCGCGCAGGTTGATCGCGAGCGGGCGTTCCTCGGCCTCGACATCGGGCGGCACGATGAGCACGGCGGTGACCGCGTCGTCCTCGTCGCCGGCGATCTGGTGAGGGATGAACGCATCCTCGTCGAAATCCCACAGGCGTGCATCGATCGCCTCGGCCTCGTCGAGCGAACGCGCGAGGATCACGGTCGGCTGCTCGGCCGCGAACGCGCGTTTCGCGAGTTCGCAGACCAGCAGCAGCGGATCCTCGGCGAAGCGCGGCTTGGCGATGAGGTAGAAGTCCGCGCGCGGCATCGGCTCAGATTCCCGGGCCGGTGGGCGCAGGCGTGCCGCTGAACGCCATCATGAGGCCGCCACCGACTGCCGAGGCGACCCCGATCGCGACGACGAGGCCCAGGAAGCCGAGGATCGGCGCCTGGCGCGCGCCGGGCTGGCGCGTCTTGTAGAGGTAGTACGGCACGAACACGATCGCGAGCAGGATGATGCCGACGTTGAGCCAGATCGGCCGGCGGATCTCGAGCTGCGCGCTGTCCAGGTGCAGCCAGCGGAAGCCGAGCAGCATCAGCGTGACGTTGGCGATCAGCTGCGTGACCGTGATCGAGGGCTGCTGCGCGAGGTCGGGATTCAGCGCCACATTGAGGATGCTGAACACCAGCGACGCGCCGAGCATCGCCGCGATCGTCGAGGCCTTCTGTCGCTCGATGGCCTCGACCGCAGGGCGCGGCGACGGTGGCGGCGGAGGCGGTGCGGGCGGCAACTGGGGCGTGTCGTCGTTCATGCGCTGCGGTCGATCAGGTACTGCACGAGCAACGGCACCGGGCGGCCCGTCGCGAGGCCCTTGCGGCCCTCGTCCCAGGCGGTGCCGGCGACGTCGAGGTGGGCCCAGCGGTAGCCGTTCGTGAAGCGCGCGAGGAAGCAGCCCGCGGTGATCGCGCCGGCGTACTTGCCGCCGATGTTGGCGACGTCGGCGAAGCCCGAGTCGAGCTGGCCCTGGTAGTCATCCCACAGCGGCAGGCGCCAGGCGCGGTCGTGCGTGGCGTTGCCGGCGGCGAGCAGCTGGTCGGCGAGTTCGTCGTCCTTGGTCATGAGGCCGCTCGCGTGCTTGCCGAGCGCGACCACGCAGGCGCCGGTCAGCGTGGCCGCATCGATGATCACCTGCGGCTCGAACTTCTGCACGTAGGTCAGCGCGTCGCAGAGGATCAGGCGGCCCTCGGCGTCGGTATTGAGCACCTCGATCGTGAGGCCCGACATGCTCGTGAGCACGTCGCTAGGGCGGTAGCTGTTGCCGTCGGGCATGTTCTCGACCGCGGCGACCACGCACACGAGATTGATCGGCAGCCTGAGCTCGACCGCGGCGACGAATGCGCCGAGCACGCCGGCGGCGCCGCACATGTCGAACTTCATCTCCTCCATGCCGGCCGACGGCTTGATCGAGATGCCGCCGGTGTCGAACGTGATGCCCTTGCCGACCAGCGCGTACGGCTTGACGCCGTTGCCGGCGCCGTTCCACTGCAGCACGGCGAGCTTGGGCGGGTTGGCCGAGCCCTGGGCGACGCCGAGCAGCGAGCCCATGCCGAGCGCCTGCATGTCGTCGCGCTCGAGTACCTCGCAGCTCACGCCGTCGTGCGCGTCGGCGAAGGTCTTCGCCTGCGCGGCGATCCACGCCGGGTTGCAGATGTTGGGCGGCAGGTTGCCGAGCTCGCGCGCGAAGCGCACGCCGCCGGCGATCGCATCGGCCTCGACGAGGGCACGGTCCTGTCCGTCGCCCGCGAACGCGATCGACTCCAGGTGCACGGCGCGCGCATTGTCCTTGGGTTTGAACGTGGCCGTGTAGCGGTAGGCCTGCAGGTCGGCGGCGAGCGCGGCGGTGCGCAGCTTCCACGCCGCGTCGCGGCCCGGCACGTCGACTTCGGTCAGCCACGAGGTCGCCGAGGCGACCGGCAAGCCCTTGAGCGCACGCGCCGACTCGTTCGCGGCGCGGTGGAACGCCGCGGCATCGAACTTCTTCGAATCGCCGAGGCCGACCACGAGCACGCGTGCCGCGGTGACGCCGGACAGGTTGAACAGCAGCGTCGTGCTGCCGGCCTTGCCGGTGATGTCGCCGCTTGCGACGAGGCGCTTGATGCCGCCGCCGGTGGCCTCGTCCAGGCGCGCGGCGGCACTCGTCAGCACGCGGTCCTCGTAGAGGCCGACGATGATGCACGGCGAGTCGACGGTCTCGGGGGCGGCCTGGGCGAGGCTGAACTTCAGGGTCATGGACGGTTCCGCAAACGAAGGGAGAATGTCGCGCCGTCGCCGCGTGGCCGTGCCGAGCCGTTAGACTGGGCGGCCGCGCGCGCTGCATCCGCGGCGCGAAACCCGTGATTCTAAGGCATAGTCAACCGGTGCTGCGCATCCTCGACCGCTACCTGCTGCGCGAACTGCTGCTGAGCTTCCTGGCCGTGGGCGTGGTGCTGCTGATGATCAGCATCGGCGAGACCGTCGCCGACGTGCTGGGCCGCGTAGCGCGCGGCAAGCTGCCGGCCGACGTGCTGTTCTCGATGATCGGCCTGCGCGCCGTCGACAGCCTCAATGTGCTGCTGCCGCTGGCCGTGTTCCTCGGCGTGCTGCTCGCCTACGGGCGCCTCTACCGCGACAGCGAGATGGCCGTGCTGAGCGCGTCCGGGCTCGACGTGACCGGCCTGTTGCGGCCGCTGGCGCTGCTCGCGGTGCCGATCGTCATCCTGCTCGGCTGCGTGTCGTTCTGGCTCGCGCCGTCGGCGGTGCGCCTGTCGCAGAGCCTCGTCGAGGAGGCCAACCGTTCGCTGCTGATCGCGGGCCTCGAGGCAGGGCGCTTCGTGTCGCTGCCCGGTCAGGAGGGCGTGATCTACGTCGGCGACATGTCGCCCGACGGCACGCGTTTCGGCCGCATCTTCGTCGAGAACGAACGCCTCGCCGCGGACGGCACGACGCAGATCGACATCGTCACTGCCGAGACCGGCGAGCTCTACCGCGACACCGCGGGCGAGGACCGTTACCTCGTGCTGCGCGACGGCTTCCGCGTCGAGGGGCGCCCGGGCCAGGACGATTTCCGGCTGCTGCGCTTCGCGCGCAACGACCTGCGCCTGCCCGACAACGACGCCGAGGACAACGCGACCTACGGTGCCAAGCGCTCCGCACCGACGCCGGTGCTGTGGGCCAGCGACGATCCCGTGCAGCGTGCCGAACTGCACTGGCGCCTCGCGCCGCCGCTGTCGGCGCTGATCCTCGCGTTGCTGGCGCTGCCGCTGTCACGTTCGAACCCGCGCCAGCCGCGCTACGCGAGCATGATCGTCGCGGTGCTCGGCTACATCGTCTACGCGAATTTCCTCGCCCTCGGCCGCTCCTGGATGATCCAGGGCAAGCTGTCGTTCGCGTTCGGCCTGTGGTGGGTGTACCTGCCCACGCTCGCGATCGCGATCGTGCTGATCCGCCGCGGCCAGACGCTGCGGCGTCCGCGTGCGCGCCTGCGCCGGAGTGCCGCATGAGGCTGCCGCGTTTCCTTCGCGTCGATCGCCTCGTCGCGATGTCGGTGCTCGGCGCGGTCGGGCTGACGTGGTTCGTGCTCGTCGGCTTCGATGCGTTCACGATCTTCGTCGGCCAGCTCAACGACGTCGGCAAGGGCAGCTACACGCTGGCCAAGGCCGCGAGCTACACGTTGCTGACGATGCCGCGCCGGCTCTACGAGATGTTCAGCTATGCGGCGCTGATCGGCGGCCTGCTCGGCCTCGGTGGCCTCGCCGGCACCGGCGAGCTCACCGCACTGCGCGCGGCCGGCATGTCGAAGCTGCGCATCTGTGCCTCGGTGGTGCTGACGCTCGTGGTCCTGACCGCGGGCGTGGTCGTGCTCGGCGAGACGCTCGCGCCCTACGGGGACCAGAAAGCCAAGGAGGTCGCGCTGTCGGCGACCTCGAGCGACGTCACGCTCGCCAAGGGCGGCAGCGTGTGGGCGCGCGACGGCGGCACCGTCATCAACGCCGGCAACGGCCGCACCTACCCGACCGACGACGGCGTCGCGGTCGACCTCAACCGCGTGCGCGTGTTCGAGTTCGATCCGGCAGGGCGACTGACCGTGCTGTCGGTGGCCGAGCGTGCGACCCACACGCGCGGACAGTGGACGCTGTTCGGCGTGCGCCGCACCGTGTTCGGCGAGGATTCCGCGACGAGCACGAAGATGGCCGAGGAGGCCTGGACCTCGACGCTCGATCCCGACCTGCTCGCGCTGAGCATCGTCAAGCTCGACTATCTCGGTTTGCGTGATCTCGCACGCAACATCGCCTACTTCGAGCGCAACGGGCAGGACTCGCGTGCGTTCCGCGAAGCCTACTGGGGGCGCCTGTTCTACCCGCTCAACGTGCTCGTGCTCGCGTTCTGCGCGCTGCCGTTCGCGTTCGGCGCGCTGCGCAGCGGCGGTCTCGCCAAGCGCCTGTTCCTCGGCGTGATCCTCGCGATCGGCTTCTACTTCCTGCAGCGCGCGGTCGTGAACCTCGGCTCGGTGTACGGCTTCTCGCCCGTGGTCGCGAACCTGATCCCGCCCGTGCTGCTCGTCGCGCTCGCGACGGCGTACTTCCGCCGCAACGCCTGACGCCGCCTCAGGGCGCGGCGTCGAAGCCGTCCGCGAACAGGCGATCGGGCGCCTGCGAGCAGCGGTAGCCGTCGCGCAGTTCGACCGCATCGACCCACTGGCCCGAACCCGCGGGGCTCAGGCTTTCGTCGGTGCCGACGCGCCAGCGGAACTGCACGACGTGGCCTGCGAGTGACGCCGGCAACGCGACGCGCACGTGGCGCCAGCCGCCGCTCGAGCCGGTCCATGCGCTGCGGCCGGCGAGCGGATTCGACCAGTCCGGAGAGACCGTGCCCGCATAGCCCCCTTCGAGGAAGGTCGCGCCGCCGGCAAGTACGTCGACGAACGTGCCGCCGTCGACGCGCATCTCGAGCACGGCGCCGTCGAAGCCGTTCTCGAGCGAGAAGCGTTGCCGGAACGTGAGGATCGCCTCGTTCGTGGTGATCGGGAATGTCGGCGAAGCCAGGCGCGCATCGGCGACGGTCGCCGGCGCGACGACGCCGGCGGACTGCGCACCGTCGGCGGCGACGTCGGCCACCGTACGCCACGGGGTGCCGCCCGTTGCGGTGTCGGCGAGCCAGCCCGCCGGCAGCGCCGGCGCCGGCGCTGCCTCGAAACCTTCGTCGAGGACGACCTCGAGGACGCCCGTGCGCAGGACGCGGCTGACCGTGCCGAGCGGCGAACCCGACGACGAGAGCTCCCACGTGGCCGTGATCTCCGCACCGCAGGCGATCGCCGGATCCACGACGAAGGCGTGGTTGCGCATCGCAGCGGCGGCTCCGGGCTGCAGCGTTCCATAGGCCTGCGAAGCAGAGGCCGGGTGTACGCCGCCGCCGGCGCGCAGCGTCGCCGTCGTCGCGGCGGCCGCAAGCGAGCCGATGTTGTCGAGGCCGAGCGCATAGACGACGCGCTCGCCGGGATCGGGCGCCCCGTTGGGCGGCAACGCGGTTTCGGCGACGAGGTCGAGTCCCGCCTCGCGGACGTAGGGCATGTCGGTGGCCGTGGCGTTGTGCACCACGAGTGCGAAATCCTGGTCGATGACGTCGCCGTTGCCGGGTACGCCGTCGGCGACGAGTCCCGCGCCGAGCACGCGCACGGCCATGCGCGTGCCCGCGGCGATCCCTGCGGGCAGGAACACGCTCTCGACGTTGTTGGCGCGATCGGGATCGCCGCCGGTCGACGACACGGCACCGCTGAACACGTTGCCGAAGTAGGTGCGTCCGTCGATGTCGACGACGAGATCGAGGTCGTTGAGCTGCGGAGCGCCGCTGGTCGGCCCCGGTGCGTCGGTCCAGGCGAGGGTGACGCGCACGGGTTCGCCGTCACGTGCGACCGTGGCCGTGAACGCACGCGTGCCGCCCGAGCCGACGAGGCGGTCGGTGGACTCCTGGTCGCGCAGCAGCCGCGGCGTCGAGTCCAGTGCCTTGCCGAGATCGAGCAGGCCCATGCCCTGCCGGTTCGACCAAAGCGAATCGTTCGCACCGGTCCCGGTCAGGTGGCGCGCGCTGTTCATGAGCATCGCCTTGGTCATCGCCGGGCTCGGCGCGGCGCGTCCCTGGTTGAGGAAATGCTGGCGCAGCAGGGCCGCACCTCCGGCCACGGCAGGTGTCGAATGGCTGGTGCCGCTCGAGGCGGTGTACCACTGCTGTTGCAGCGGCCAGTAGAGGCTCGGCGAAGGCCCGCCGCAGACCACGGCGCCAGTGAAGTCCGGTGCCGCGACGCCCGTGGTCCACGGCGACGGCGGCGGAGCGTCCTGCCATACCCCGCCGCTGATGTGCGTGCCTGGCGCGACGAGGTCGGGCTTGTGGCGCCCGCCGATCGCGGGTCCGCGGCTCGAGAAGCCGATGATGTCCTCGGCATGGTTGGCGCCGGCGTCGGTGATCGCGCAGCCGTCGAAACCGCCGAAGGCCTGCACGCCCTCGGACGCGCCCACGGTGAGCACGTTCTTGGCCACGCCGGGCTCGCGCACCGTTTCCGCAGCCGGGCCTGCGTTGCCGGCCGAGAACAGGATGACGAGCTCCTGCAGGCCCGGCAGGTCGTCGGCGGCGTCGCGCACGAGCGCATCGTAGGCCTGCGCGCGCGGCGTGTAGGCGCCGCTGAACGTGTTGCCCCACGAGTTCGTGCTGATGCGCGCGCCGTCGTCCCACGCGGCGCGTTCGAGCGCGGCGACGTCGGGCTCGGTGTAGTCGGGGTCGAAGACCGTCGAAGCACCGAGGCGTACGAAAGGCGCGACGCCCAGGCCGTAGCGGAAGCCTTGTGCATCGGCGTGCGGTGCCGCGTCGAAAGGTGTGCCGCCGGGCACGTAGCCGCCGACGATGTGCGCGTTGAGCGTGCCGTGCCCGTCGACACCGCGACCACCCGACGGTCCCGGCGTGCCGACCACGCGCGAGAACGCGACCCTGCTCGCGAGCGATGCATTGCCGGACGTGTAGAGGGCGAAATGGTTCGGCGCGACGGTGCCGTTGTCGAGGCCGCTGTCGACGACGTTGACGACGAAGCCGCTCGCGTCGAACTGCGCCTGCGCGAAGCCGCGCGCGGCGAGCCAGCCGAGATGGTCGCCGGCGACGGGCATGCCGGCGGACACGAAACCGGTCACGATCCGGTTCTGGCGCTCGTCGTGCGGGCGCGTCGGGCCATCGGGATTGATGGAGACCACGTCGCCGCGGTCGGCCAGCGCGGCGATCGTGCCCGCGCCGGCATCGAGCTGCACGTTCACGTAGCCGGCGCGGCGTCCGACGCGCGGTACGTCGCGGGCACGGCCGCGCAGCCGCTCGAGCGTCGCGGCATTCGCAGCGGCGTCCTCGACGAGCTGCACGACGAGCGGGCCGCCGGCGTCGGCGGCAAGCGACGGATGCACGCGCTGGGCGGCGAGGTAGGGCATCACGGCGCGCACGTGGGCGGCACCCCGCAGCGCCTGCAGGCGTGCGCGCGCTGGCGCGTCGGCCTGCACGAGCCAGGCGTCGCGCTGCAGCGGCGTGACGATGCGGGCGCCCGTCGAGACGAGTTCGGCGTGCCAGGCCGCTCGCATCGGTGCCGCGAACTGCACGAGGTGCAGGCTGCGGCCCGCGGTGACGATCGCCGGAGCCTGCGCGAGGCGCGCGGCATCGGCACTCGAGGTGTCGACGATGCCGGCGTTGAGCATCAGGAGGCGTTGCGCGTCCTCCAGGCGTGCGCCGCGGGCGAGAAGGACGTCGAAGTCGGCGGCATCGACATCGGCGATGCTGAAGGCCTCGTAATCGTGGCGTGCGAGCACGGCGATGTCGTCGAGGATCGCGCGGCGTGCCGCGTCGACGCGCACGACATGGTGCGGCCCGTCGCTGCGGTAGCCGCGCGTGTCCAGCGTGTCGGGGGTCGCGCCCGCGCCGGGCAAGGGTTTCGCGGGCGTGGTGTCCGCGGGTCCGGTCGGGGGCGCGGCCGAAGCGGTGGCGAACACGGCACCGAGCGCGGCGGACAAGGCGATCGGCAGCGGCAGTCGTGGCATGCGGACGCACCTCGCGGGGAATCCGCGAAGCCTAGGCCGCACCGGCCCGCCACGCCAGCCGCGTGCGCCGACGGCGTGACCGGATCGCGCGTTTCAGCGCGGCGGCATGTGCACGAGCGAGGTCGCCGATGCGATGTCGTGCCATGCGCGGCGCTCGCGGTCGACGAGGCACCATGCGAAACCGAGGCCGGCCGCGAGCGTCGAGGCGATCGCGACGCCGAACCGTGCGAGCGCGCGCAGGAACGATGGCGGGCGCCCGTCGCCGCCGACCACGCGCACGCGCCACGCACGCATGCCGATCGTCTGGCCGCCGCGCGACCACGAGATGGCGAAATACAGCGCTGTTGCGGCGAGCAGTGCAGCCTGCAGCACCGCGTGGTAGAGCGGCGGCTGGTGGGCGACGTCGACGTCGCCGTGGAACGCGGCCAGCACGAGCGCGGCGACGAGCATCCACACCGCGACGAGCACGAGAAGGTCGTAGGACGCGGCGGCGAGGCGGCGCCACAGAGAGGCGGGTGGGGTGGCGGACATGATCGTGCGCGATGGCGAATCGCGATAGCCTCGCGGTTCACCCGAGCCGACGCAACCGTTGCGATGCCCCGATCCTCCCCGCGAGCCGCAGCCGACCCCGCCGACCTCGCGCTCGTGGAGCGCTTCCTCGAACGCGCCTGGTCCGAACTCGGACTCGCCGACAACACGCTCGCGAGCTACCGTCGCGACCTCGTCGCGTTCGCCGCGTGGCTGGCGGGGCAGGGCATGCGCCTGGACGCCTGCGATCGCGCCGCCGTGTTCCGCTACCTCTCCGAGCGGACCGCCGCCGGTGGCGTGAAGGGCAAGGGCTACCACGCCCGCTCGAACGCGCGCCTGCTGTCGAGCCTGCGCCAGTTCTACCGCGTGCTGCAGCAGGACGGTCGCATAGCCGAGGATCCGACCCTGCTGGTCGACGCGCCGAAGCTGCCGCGCGGCCTGCCCAAGGCGCTCGCGGAGGGCGAGGTCGAAGCGCTGCTGCGGGCGCCGCCGGAGACACCGCTGGGCCTGCGCGACCGCAGCATGCTCGAGCTCATGTACGCGACCGGCCTGCGCGTCAGCGAGCTCGTCGACCTGCGTGCCGAGCAGGTCAACCTGCGCCAGGGCGTGCTGCGCGTGACCGGCAAGGGTGGCAAGGAGCGCCTCGTGCCGATCGGCGGCGAGGCGCAGCGCTGGCTCGAGCGCTACGTGGCCGAGGCGCGGCCTGCGCTGCTCAAGGGCGGGCGCGCCGATGCCCTGTTCGTCACCGCGCGCCGGGCTGCGATGACGCGGCAGATGTTCTGGACGCTGGTCAAGAAGCATGCGCTCGTGGCCGGCGTCGCCTCGGCACGCATCTCGCCGCACGTGCTGCGCCACTCGTTCGCGACGCACCTGCTCAACCACGGCGCCGACCTGAGGGCGCTGCAGATGCTGCTCGGGCACAGTTCGCTGTCGACGACGCAGATCTACACGCTGGTCGCCAAGGAGGGGCTCAAGCGCCTGCATGCCCTGCATCACCCGCGCGGCTGAACGCCGCGCGGCGCCGCTGCGTGCCCGTCCACCGGCAGGCGTGCGAGAATGGGGACCCCGCACGGAACCAAGTCCGTGTGCCGTGGTCCATCCCGGATCCCGCCCCCCGTCATCCCGCCGCATGCTCCGATTCGCGTCGTTCCTCCTGATCCTGGTCGCCGTCCTTGCCTCGCCGGTGCATGCCGCCGAGGGCGATGCGGCGCGCCGCGCCATCCAGAAGACCGCGCCGATGCTGCCGATCAAGGGTTTCGGCACATCGGCGCTGCCGGGATTCTACGAAGGCATCATCGGCGGCAAGGTCGTCTACGCGACGCCCGACGGCGCCTATGTCGTACGTGGCGCGCAGGTCGAGCGGAGTGCCGATGGCGAGGACCTCACGGATGCGAGCATGGCCGCACGTCGCCTCGAGGTGCTTGCCGGCGTCGGTGCCGACCAGCGCATGAGCTACGCGCCACGTGATCCGAAGTACCGCATCACCGTGTTCACCGATCCGGATTGCCCGTACTGCCGGCGCCTGCACGGGGCGATGGCCGAGTACAACGCGCTCGGCATCGCGATCGACTACGTGTTCTTCCCGCTCAGCATCCATCCCGACGCCGACAAGAAATCCGCATCGATCTGGTGCGCGCCCGACCGGAATGCCGCGTACGACCGCGCGATGGCCGGGCAGTCGGTGGACCGCTTGACGTGTCCGAACCCGGTGTCGGCGACGATGGCCGCAGGCGTGGAGATCGGTGTCAATTCGACGCCGACCGCGATCACGCCCGCAGGTCGGGTCGTCAACTCGACCGTGTTGCTGTCGCCGCGACGCCTGCTGGCCGAACTGCAGCGGGCCGATGCCGCGGAATCCTCCCCGTCGCGCTGAATGGAGCCGTCGCCATGCGTCCCCTCGTGATCCTTGCCTTGTTGTCCGCGAGTTCCATGGCCACCGCCGGAACGCCGGCCGAAACCGTGAATGCGGCGATGGCCCGGCTCGCCCCGCAGGTCAAGGTGGACGTCGCGCAGGAGTCGGCGATCCCGGGCTTCTACGAGGCCATGGTCGGCAACCAGCTCGTCTACGTGAGCAAGGATGGCCGCTTCGTGCTCGACGGCAGCGTGACCGACGTCGAGGCAGGCCTCGACCTTACCGAGGTCGCGCACGCGAAGCAGCGTCGCGCCACGCTCGTGGAGATCGGCGCGGACAAGCGCATCGTGTTCGCGCCCGACAAGCCGAAGTACACCGTCACGGTGTTCACCGACGTCGATTGCCCGTTCTGCCGCCGCTTCCACGACCGGATCGCCGAGTACAACGCGCTCGGCATCGCGGTCGAGTACGTGTTCATGCCACTCGACATCCATCCCGGTGCCGACGTGAAGTCCGAGGCCGTGTGGTGTGCGAGCGATCGCAAGGCCGCGTTCACGGCGGCGATGTCGGGTGCCGACACGGGCAAGGCCACCTGTGCCAATCCGGTCGCCGAAACGACGCGGCTCGCGCGTCGCATGGGCATCAATGGCACGCCGACCACGCTCACCTCCGACGGCACGCGCATCGCGCCCGGTGTGGCGATGTCCCCGCAGCAACTGCTTGCCGAACTGGCCCGGCTGGAAAAGAATCCCGTTTCCGCGCACTGATCCCGCGCCCCGCCCCTCCAAGGATTTTCCGATGAAACGTCTCGTCCTCCTGACCGCACTCGCCGCGCTCGCGGTCGTTCCGATGGCGCACGCCGCCGACAAGGGCGAGGCCGTGGTGCGCGCCGCCGTGCAGAAGCTCGTACCCAACGTCAAGGTCGACACGGTCGAGAAATCGCCGATTGCGGGCTATTACCAGGTCATCGTCGGCAGCCAGCTCGTCTACGTCAGCGAGGACGGCCGCTACGTCATGCAGGGCAACCTGTACGACGCCGAGGCCAAGCTCGACCTCACCGCGGCGCGCCTGTCGCGCGAGCACGTCGCCAAGCTCGACGCCTATCCGGCGTCGCAGCGCATCACGTTCGCTCCGCAGGGCAAGCCGAAGTACAAGATCACGGTGTTCACCGACATCGACTGCGGCTATTGCCGCAAGATGCACGAGCACATCGCCGAGTACAACGCGCGCGGCATCCAGGTCGATTACCTGTTCTTCCCGCGCAGCGGCCCGAACACGCCGTCGTTCGACAAGGCCGTGTCGGTGTGGTGCGCCGCCGACCGCAGGAAGGCCCTGACCGACGCCAAGGCCGGCCAGACGCCGAGCCCGCTCAAGTGCGACAACCCGATCGCGCAGGAGTACCAGCTCGGCATCTCGGTCGGTGTCGACGGCACGCCGGCCGTGTACGCGCCCGACGGCAGCAAGATCGGCGGCTACCTGACGCCGGACCAGCTCGAGGCCCAGCTGCAGCGCCTCGCTTCGTCGGGCACGCCGGCCAAGCCGGGCGCCTGACGCCCCGCCTGCGCCGGGAGGCCTGCTCCCGGCGTTTCGCGGCGCCGCCGCGTTATCGCATCGGCGCTGCATCGGCTATCATGCGCGGCCTTTTCCGACCGCTCGCCATGATCGTCCTCGACGGCCAGCCGGCCCTTTCCGCGTTCCGCATCGACCGCCTCAACGCCGTGCTCGCGCGGCTCGCGCCCGGATGCGCGCTGCGCGCCGCGCGCCACGTCCATCTCGTCGCGCCCGAGGGCGGTGCCACGCCCGACCCGGTGCGACTGCAGCGCATCCTCGAAGCCGAGCCCGGCGAGGCCCGCGCAGCGACGTTCTGGATCGTGCCGCGCCTCGGCACGATCTCGCCGTGGTCGAGCAAGGCCACCGACATCCTGCGTGGTTGCGGCTTTGCGATCGAGCGCGTCGAACGCGGCGTCGCCGTCGAACTCGACGGCGTGCCGGCGCCCGGCTCGGCGGCGTGGACCGCGGTCGCGGCAGCCCTTCACGACCCGATGACGCAATCGGTCATCGCCGCGCGCGAGGCGCTCGACGGCGTGTTCGCGACCGGTGCGGCCGGGCCGCTCGTGCACATCGGGCTCGGTGACGATGCGCAGGCCGCGCTCGCCGCCGCCAACGGCCGCCTCGGTCTCGCGCTCGCCGACGACGAGATCGCCTACCTCGCCGATGCTTATGCGCAACTCGGCCGCGATCCCACCGATGCCGAGCTCATGATGTTCGCGCAGGCGAACTCCGAGCACTGCCGCCACAAGGTCTTCAACGCCGACTTCACGATCGACGGCGAACCGCAGCCGCGTTCGCTGTTCGCGATGATCCGCAACACGCACGCGGTGTCGCCCGCGCACACGCTGTCGGCGTACAAGGACAACGCCGCCGTCATCGAGGGCAGTGTCGCGCAGCGCTTCTTCGCCGATCCGGCGACCGGCGTGTTCGCCGCGCACGAGGAAGCCGTTCCGTACGCGATCAAGGTCGAGACGCACAACCATCCGACCGCGATTTCGCCGTTCCCGGGTGCCGCGACCGGTGCCGGCGGCGAGATCCGCGACGAGGGCGCGACGGGCCGCGGCGGCAAGCCGAAGGCCGGCCTGTGCGGCTTCACGACCTCCCATCTGCGCATCGAGGGCCTGCCGCAGCCGTGGGAGCCCGAGCGCCCGCGCCCGCCGCGCTTCGCGACGCCGTTCGAGATCATGCGTGACGGCCCGATCGGTGCTGCCGCGTTCAACAACGAATTCGGTCGACCCTGCCTCGGCGGTTACTTCCGCACGTTCGAGCAGGCCACCGACGAGAAGGGCCTGCGCCGCGGCTACGACAAGCCGATCATGATTGCAGGCGGGCTCGCCAACCTGCGCCGCGACCACGTCCAGAAGCGTGATCTCGCGCCGGGCGACGCCGTCATCGTGCTCGGCGGCCCGGCCATGCTGATCGGCCTCGGCGGTGGTGCCGCGTCGTCGGTGGCGGCCGGCTCGAGCTCGGCCGAGCTCGACTTCGCCTCGGTGCAGCGCGACAACGCCGAGATGCAGAGGCGCTGCCAGGAAGTGATCGACGCGTGCTGGTCGCTCGGCGACGCCAACCCGTTCGTGTCCGTGCACGACGTCGGCGCCGGCGGCCTGTCCAACGCGATCCCCGAACTGCTCAACGATTCCAGCGTCGGCGGCGTGCTCGATCTCGCGCGCATCCCGAGCGATGACCCGCAGCTCTCGCCGATGCAGCTGTGGTGCAACGAGTCGCAGGAGCGCTACGTGCTCGGTGTGCGCGACGCTGACCTCGCGCGCTTCGAGGCGATCTGCGCGCGCGAGCGCTGCCCGTTCGCGGTCGTCGGCCGGGCCACGGCCGAGCGCAGGCTCGTGCTTTCCGATGCGCGTGATCCTGCGGCGCCCGCGGTGATCGATCTTCCACTCGAGGTGCTGTTCGGCAAGCCGCCGCGCATGCATCGCGACACGCACCGTGTTCCCGCACATCTTTCCGTGATCGCCGATACCGAAGGTGTCGAGCTCGATGAGGCGCTGTTCCGCGTCCTGCGCTTCCCGGCGGTCGGCAGCAAGTCGTTCCTCGTCACGATCGGCGACCGCAGCGTCGGTGGCCTGTGCTCGCGCGACCCGATGGTCGGTCCATGGCAGGTGCCGGTAGCCGATTGCGCGGTCACGCTCGCCGACTTCGCCGGTCATGCCGGCGAGGCGATGGCGATGGGCGAGCGCACGCCGCTCGCGCTGCTCGATGCGGCGGCATCGGCACGCATGGCGGTCGGCGAAGCGCTGACCAACCTCGCCGCGGCACCTGCCGTGCTCGGCGAGGTGCGCCTGTCGGCGAACTGGATGGCCGCGGTCGACCACCCCGGCGAGGACGCCGCGCTGTACGACGCCGTGCGCGCCGTCGGCATGGAGCTGTGCCCGGCGCTCGGCGTGTCGATCCCGGTCGGCAAGGATTCGATGTCGATGCAGGTGCGCTGGACCGACGACGCCGGCGCGAGCCAGCGCGTCGTCGCACCGGTATCGCTGATCGCCACCGCGTTCGTGCGCTGCGAGGACGTGCGCCATGCGTTGACCCCGCAGCTGCTGCTCGACCAAGGCGACACCGAGCTCTGGCTGATCGACCTCGGTGCCGGGCGCAACCGACTCGGTGGCTCGGCGCTGACCCAGGTGTTCCTGCGTGCCGGCGACCTGCCGCCCGACCTCGACGATCCCGCGCGCCTGCGCGGCCTGTTCGAGGCGATCCAGGAAGCGAACGCGGCCGGCCTGCTGCTGGCCTACCACGACCGCGCCGACGGTGGCGCGATCGTCACGCTGATCGAGATGGCGCTGGCCGGCCGTTGCGGCCTCGACATCGACCTCGCGGGCTGGGCCGACCACGCGCTGCGCGCGCTGTTCGCCGAGGAACTCGGCGCGGTCGTGCAGGTGCGCACGCGCGATCGCGAGGCCTTCCTCGCGATCGCGGAGCGCCACGGTCTCGCCGGCATGACCCATCGCGTCGGCGCTCCCGCGGCCAAGCCGCGCATCAAGCTGCATCACGGCAGCGAGCACGTTGCACGCTGGGACTGGGCCGAGCTCATGGAGGCGTGGTCGCAGACCAGCCACGCGATGCAGCGCCTGCGCGACAACCCCGCAAGCGCCGACGCCGAATATGGCTGGCGCTGCGACGCGACCGATCCCGGCATCACGCCGAAGCTCACGTTCGATCCCACGGACGATGTCGCTGCGCCGTTCATCGCGCGCGGCGCGCGCCCACGCATCGCGATCCTGCGCGAGCAGGGCGTCAACGGCCAGATCGAGATGGCGGCGGCGTTCACGCGTTCGGGCTTCGACGCCGTCGACGTGCACATGAGCGACCTCGCCAGCGGCCGCCTTCGCCTGGCCGACTTCAAGGGCCTCGCCGCCTGCGGAGGCTTCAGCTATGGCGACGTGCTCGGCGCAGGGCGTGGCTGGGCCGCGTCGATCCTCTTCAACGGGATGCTGCGCGACCAGTTCGCGGCCTTCTTCGCCGATACCGGCACGTTCTCGCTCGGTGTCTGCAACGGCTGCCAGATGATGGCGCAGCTGCACGAGATCATCCCGGGTGCCGCGCACTGGCCGGTGTTCCGGCGCAATGCCTCCGAGCAGTACGAGGCGCGCCTCGTCACGCTCGAGGTCGTCGAGTCGCCGTCGCTGCTGTTCGCCGGCATGCAGGGCTCGCGCATCCCGGTCGTCGTCGCGCACGGTGAAGGCCGTCCGGTGTTCGAGGGTTCGGCCGACGCACGCGAGGCCGACACCTGCCTGCGCTACGTCGACAACCACGGCCGGCCCAC
The DNA here is from genome assembly GCF_051987395.1 of Dokdonella aquatica. Classification (NCBI taxonomy): domain Bacteria; kingdom Pseudomonadati; phylum Pseudomonadota; class Gammaproteobacteria; order Lysobacterales; family Rhodanobacteraceae; genus Dokdonella; species Dokdonella aquatica. Next base: position 2,343,997 of record NZ_CP197094.1, read on the forward strand.
GGAGCGCTTCCCGCTCAATCCGAACGGTTCGCCGGGTGGCGCGACGGGCTTCACGACCACCGACGGCCGCGCCACGATCCTCATGCCGCATCCCGAGCGCGTGCACCGCACCGCGCAGCTGAGCTGGCATCCGCGCGAGTGGGGCGAGGCCTCGCCGTGGTTGCGCATGTTCCGAAACGCGCGGTCCTGGCTAGGCTGATGCGCCTGTCGCCGATCCGCGAGTTCGGGCTCAAGGCGGTGCTGTGGCTGCCGATGGCCTTCTTCCTGTGGTTCGTGCTGTCCTCTCCGCTGGTGTGGCCGGTCATCCAGCTCGCCAAGCTCGCGCTGCTGTCGATCTGGCCCAACCTGTACGCCGAGGTGATCCAGAACGGTCACACGATGGACGTGGTCACGCGCGTGCTCGTGAACCAGGCCGGGCCCGACGGGCGCAGCGGCGTCGGCGAACTCGTGCTGACGCAGAATCCGCTCATCTACGGCTATTCGCTGCCGCTGTTCAGCGGACTCGCGATGGCCACGCCGATCGGTGGCTGGCGGCGTACGCTGCATTTCGCGATCGCGCTGTCCGTGATCTGGCTGACGCAGGCGTTCGGCGTGGTCTGCGAAAGCCTGAAGGTGCTCGGTTTCGACAGCGGCGCGGCCGGCGCCAATGCCGTCACGGCCGCCGGCCTGCAGCCCGACGCGATCGCGCTGGCCTACCAGTTCGGTTACCTGATCCTGCCCGCCGTGGTGCCGATCGCGCTGTGGCTGGGCCTCAACCGCGACTTCATCGAGGCCTTGGTGCATCCTTCCGAGGAACCCGAAGGCGGTTCGGCGGGTCACAAGCTGGACGTGCAGGAGTAGACGATGTCGGCGGTCGCGGAACTGAACCAACTGGAAGGTGCCCTTCTCGCGGACGGCGGGCCGACGCTCGACGAGCGCATCTGCCAGTTCCTCGTCGCAGGCGGACGCCTCAAGGAGACCGACCTCGCGCGTGGCCGCCGCCTCCACGAGGAAGATCCCTCCGGACGCCTGATCGCCTTGCTGACTCGCCTGGGACTGGTGTCCGAGCGCGACATGGCCGAGGCGGTCTCGGAGATCATGAAGCTGCCGCTGGTCGGTGCGAAGGAGTTTCCGGAGGCGCCGCCGCCGAGCATCCAGATCGCGACGCGCTTCCTCAAGCAGCACCACATCGTGCCGATCGCCGAGGGCGAGGGCACCATGCGGCTGCTGATCGCCGATCCGGCCGATCCCTATCCCATCGAGGCCGTCGAGCTCGCGACCGGTCGCAAGGTCGAGCTCGCGGTCGGCCTGCGCCCCGAGATCGACGACCTCATCGAGCGCTTCTACGGCCAGGGCCGCTCGGCGATGGGCACGATCGTCGAGAACCTCAGCGAGGACGCGCGCAGCGAGGACGACATCGAGCACCTGCGCGACCTCGCGTCCGAGGCGCCGGTCATCCGCCTCGTCAACCTCGTGATCCAGCGCGCCGTCGAAGGCCGCGCGTCGGACATCCACATCGAACCGTTCGAGAGCCGCCTCAAGGTGCGCTACCGCATCGACGGCGTGCTGCACGAGGTCGAGTCGCCGCCCGCGGCCTCGACCGCCGCCGTGATCTCGCGCATCAAGATCATGGCCAAGCTCAACATCGCCGAGCGCCGCCTGCCGCAGGACGGCCGCATCATGATCCGCGTGCAGGGCAAGGAACTCGACCTGCGCGTGTCGACCGTGCCGACCTCGCACGGCGAGTCGGTGGTCATGCGTATCCTCGACCGCGAGGCGGTCGTGTTCGATTTCAAGACGCTCGGCTTCACCGACGAGTTCCTGCCCAAGTTCAACAAGGTGCTCGAGCTGCCGCACGGCATCATGCTCGTCACCGGCCCGACCGGCTCGGGCAAGACGACCACGCTCTACACTGCGCTCTCGAAGCTCAACACGCCCGACGTCAAGATCATCACGGTCGAGGATCCGGTCGAGTACCAGATCGAGGGCATCAACCAGATCCAGGCCAAGCCATCGATCGGCCTGGACTTCTCGCACGCGCTGCGTTCGATCGTCCGCCAGGATCCGGACATCATCATGATCGGCGAGATGCGCGACCTGGAGACCGCGAAGATCGCGATCCAGTCCGCACTGACGGGCCATCTCGTGTTGTCGACGCTGCACACGAACAACGCCGCGGGCGGCATCACGCGCCTGCTCGACATGGGCGTGGAGGACTACCTGCTCACGTCTACGGTCAATGGCATCCTCGCCCAGCGCCTGCTGCGCCGGCTCGACCTCGCCGCCGCGGAGCCTTACGAAGCGCTGCCCGAGGTGGTCAGGGAGTTCGGCCTCGAGAAGCTCACGAGCGAGCGCCCGATCCGCCTCTACAAGCCCGTGCCGACGCCGCATTACCCGAGCGGCTACTACGGTCGCACGACGATCATGGAGTTCCTCGTCATGAGCGACGCGATCCGCCGACTCGTCATGCAGCACGCGGGGATGGGCGAGATCGAGGCGCAGGCGCGCGCCGACGGCATGCGCACGATGTACGAGGACGGCCTCGTCAAGGCGCTCGCCGGCCAGACCACGATCGAGGAAATCCTGCGCGTCACGCAGGAGGGCTGATCGTGCCGATGCTTCTTCCGACGAGTGGCCGCGCGCGATGACGCTGTTCTACTACAAGGCCGTCACGCCTGCGGGCGAGGTGCTCGAGGGGCGCATGGACGTCGCCTCGCACGACGACGTCGTCAGCAAGCTGCAGGACGCCGGCAACATCCCGCTCGAGGTGCGTGACGCCGACAGCGCCGACAACGGCGGCCTGCTCGGCATGCTGCGTCGTCGCGCCACGCTCAACGACGCGCAGATCGTGCAGTTCACGCAGCAGCTCGCGACGCTGCTCGGCGCCGGCCAGCCGCTCGACCGCGCGTTGCAGATCCTGCTCGACCTGCCCGAGAGCGAGAAGGCGCGCAGCCTGCTCGAGCGCGTGCGCGACGTCGTGCGCGGCGGTGCGACGCTGTCGGACGCGCTCGAGGCCGAGCGCGACACGTTCTCCAAGCTCTACATCAACATGGTGCGCGCGGGCGAGGCCGGTGGCTCGCTGGAAGACACGCTGCGCCGCCTCGCCGACTACCTCGAGCGCTCGCGCCAGCTCAAGTCGAGCGTCGTCAACGCGCTGATCTACCCGGCGTTCCTGATCGGCATGGTCGTGGTGTCGCTGTTCGTGCTGCTCGTCGTCGTCGTGCCGCAGTTCGAGCAGATGTTCGCCGACATGGACGTCGAGCTGCCGCTGATCACGCGCATCGTCGTCGGCATCGGTTCGACGCTGCAGAATTTCTGGTGGCTCATGCTGATCCTCGTGGTCGGCGGCGTCGCCTGGGGGCGGCGCAAGCTCGCCGATCCGGTCAGCCGGCTCGCGTTCGACGAGCGCCTGCTCAAGTGGCGCATCGTCGGCGACCTCATGCGCAAGATCGAGACCGCGCGCCTGTCGCGCACGCTCGGCACGCTGCTCAAGAACGGCGTGCCGCTGCTCGGCGGCCTCACGATCGCGCGCAACGTCATGGGCAACGCGGCGCTCGCCGAATCGGTCGGCAAGGCCAGCGAGGAGGTCAAGACCGGCAGCGGCCTCGGCTTCGCGCTGACGCAGTCCAAGCGCTTTCCCAAGCTCGCGCTGCAGATGATCAGCGTCGGCGAGGAGTCGGGCGAACTCGACAACATGCTGCTCAAGGTCGCCGACACCTTCGACATCGAGGTACGCAACACCCTCGAGCGCCTGCTCGCCGCGCTCGTGCCGGCGACGACCGTGCTCATGACCGTGGTGGTCGCCATCATCATGATGGCGATCATCCTGCCGATCCTGCAATTGACGAGTTCGATCCAGTGAGGAACCCCACGATGAACACACGTTTTCCGCGTTCCTACCGCGCGCTGCCGCGCAGCGGCGGCTTCACCCTGATGGAGATGATCGCGGTCATCGTCCTGCTCGGCATCGTCATCGCGATCGTCGGCGGCGGCACGATGGACACGTTCGGCGGCGGCAAGTACAAGGCCGGCACGATCGCGGTCAAGAAGCTCGCCAACGCGGTCGAGCAGTACCAGATGAGCGTGGGTTCGTACCCGGGTTCGCTGCAGGATCTGCTCAAGCGCGACGGCCTCGGCCCGTACGCGAAGGAAGCCGATCTCAAGGATCCGTTCGGCAACCCGTTCGTCTACAAGAAGCCCGGCGATGCCGGTCGCGACTTCGACATCGTCTTCCTCGGCAAGGACGGCAAGCCCGGCGGCGACGGCACGAACAAGGACTACGGCAGCTGGGAGTGATGCGGCACTTTCGGCGCGCGCGCGAGGTCTGACGGTGCTCCCCGTCACCCCTCGAAAAGGATCCGCACATGCGCGCGCGTTCCCGTCGTCGTGGTTCCCTGCGTCCGTTCCGTTCCCGCGGCTTCACGCTCATGGAAATGATCGCGGTGATCGTGCTGCTCGGCATCGTCATCGCCATCGTCGGGGGCAACGTGATGGGCTCGTTCGACAAGAGCAAGTACCAGGCCGGCACGATCGCCGCCAAGAAGCTCGGCGACCAGGTCGCGCAGTATGCGATGTCGGCGGGTCGCGCGCCGGCGACGCTGCAGGATCTCCTCAAGCGTGACGGACTCGGTCCGTTCGCGCGCGAAGCGGATCTCAAGGATCCTTACGGACACGCATTCGGGTATCGCTCGCCCGGCCAGGACGGGCGTGACTTCGAGGTCGTGTTCCTCGGCAAGGACGGCAAGCCCGGCGGTGACGGCATGAACCAGGATCACGGACATTGGCAATGAGCACGGTTGACGTGTCTTCGATCGCGCCGCGGTATCCGCGGCGTGCCGTGGCCTCGCCCGCGTTCGCGCGTGTGCGAGGCTTCACGCTGATCGAGACCGTCGCGGTCATCGTGCTCGTCGGCATCGTCGCGACGGTCGCGGCGGTGTCGTTCTCGAGCAGCCTTTCGAGCGCGAAGATCCAGGCCGCGAGCCGCGACCTCGTCGCGGCGCTGCGCTACACGCGTGGCCAGGCGATCGTGAAGCGCGAGCAGAAGGTCCTCGTCCTCGACCTCGAGAAGCGCTCCTACCAGGCGCCGGGCAAGGGCAGCGTCGAGTTGCCGAAGAACATGGTGCTGCGCCTGACCACCGCGCAGCAGGAAATCGTCGGCGACAACGCCGGCGGCATACGCTTCTTTCCCGACGGCAGTTCGACGGGCGGCAACATCGCCGTCGTGATGGGCGAGCGCGAATGGAAGATCAACGTCGGCTGGCTCACCGGCGAGATCACGCTCGACAAGCCGGAGGCGCGGTGACAACGCCTGCCGCCGCCGCTTCGCGTCGCCAGCGCCGCGCGCCGAGCACGCGCGCGCGCGGCTTCACGCTGATCGAGATGATCGCCGCGTTCGTGATCTTCGCGATCGCAGTCGGCTCGCTCATGCAGATCCTGTCGATGTCGATGAACAACGCGCGCCGCTCCGTCGACGAGACGCGCGCCGCGCTGTGGGCGCAGTCGCTGCTCGACGTCGTCGGCATCGGCGAACGCATCGAGGCGGGTTCGTCGAGCGGCGAGTTCGACGATCGCTATCGCTGGCAGCTCGAGATCGAGCCGGTCGATCCGGAGGCGTTCGTGGCGAGCGGCAACGAGGCGATGCTGCAGGCCGCGCATGGCGGCGTCGCAGGCGTCGGCAACAGCAGCGGCGGTGCCTCGCCGATCATGGACATCGCGCAGATGGAGCTTTACCACGTGACCCTCGTCGTGACGTGGGGCGACCCGCGGGCGCGTGGCCACCAGGCCACGTTCACGACGATGCGCGCGGTCATGCCCGATCCTTCCCAGGGCATGACGCTCGGCGGAGGCTCGCGCGGCGGCGCCGGCATGCCGGCGCCTTCGCGTGGCGCCGCGCGCGCGCCGGCGTCCGCAACGACGCGCAGCGGGGGGCGATCGCCGTGACCGCGCCGTTGCGAACCCGGGGTTTCACCCTCATCGAGGTCATGCTCGCGATCCTGTTGCTCGCGGTGCTGCTCGCGGCCGCGTATGGCGGCATCCGCTCGGCGGTCAAGGGCATGGAGGTGGGCGAGGAGCTCATCGACCGCACCAACCGCCTGCGCGTCGCGCAGGAGTTCCTGCGCCACCAGATCAGCCGCGTCCTGCCGTTGCCGTTCGGGCAGGAGCAGGGCACCGGGGCCAATTTCCTGTTCCAGGGCGAGGGCGACCTCATGCGCTTCGTCGCGCCTATGCCGGGCTATCTCTCGCACGGCGGCGCCTATGTGCAGACGCTCGAGCTCACGCGCGACCGTGGCGGCATGAAGCTCATGTTCGGCCATTCGATGCTCAACGGCTTCGACCTGCGCAAGAAGCGCACCGACGATCCGGAGCCGGTCATCCTCATCGACCAGATCGAGAGCGGCCGCTTCGAGTACCGCAAGCTCGACGAGGAAGGCAAGCTCGACAAGTGGTCCGACGACTGGGAGGACCCGAGCATCACGCCGGTGATGGTGCGCATCGTGCTGAAGATGCGTCCCGAGGCGAAGGTGGGCTGGCCCGAGATGCAGGTCCCGCTGCTGCTCGACGCCGGTGCCGCACGCGCCTCGCAACTCGGTCCGAGCTTCAACGACATCCTGCCGCAGGATGCCGCCGATCCCGCGGCGATACGGCGCCTGCAGGGGACGCAGACGAAATGAGGCCCGCTGCATCCATGCGCCGTGCCCGCGGCGTCGCGTTCGTGCTCGTGATGTGGGTCATCGCGATGATGTCGGTGCTGCTCGGCAGCTTCGCGCTGATCGCGCACACCGAAGGCATGCAGTCGCGCCACCTGTTCGACACGACTACCGCGCGTTACGCCGCCGAGGCGGGGCTCAACCTTGCGGTGTTCGGCCTCAGCAAGACCTCGCCCGAAGAGAAATGGATGGCTGATGGCAGGCCGTACACGTTCACGTTCGACGACGCGCAGATCGAGATCTCGATCACCGACGACTCCGGCAAGATCGACATCAACACGGCGGATCCGCTCACGCTGCGCAACCTGCTCATGGGTGCCGGGGTCGAGGAGGACAAGGCCGAGGAACTCGCCGACGCGATCCAGGACTGGCGCGATCCGGACGACCTCCGCTCGACGTTCGGCGCCGAGCTCGACGACTACAAGGCGATCGATCTTCCGTATGGGCCGAGGAACGCTCCGTTCGAGACGTTGTCCGAACTCCAGCAAGTCCTCGGGATGACCTACGACATCTACATGAAGATCGAACCCGCCATCACGATGTACTCGGGTCGAGGCACGCCGAGCGCCGCCTTCGCGCCCCTCGAGGCGCTCATGGCGATGCCCGGCATGACCGAGGAGTACGCACAGCAGCTCATCGCGCAGCGCCAGCAGCTGGCCCCCGGCGAGCTGAACATGGGAGCGTCGGGGCTCGTCCTGCCCGACGGGACACCCCTCATGGCGGACGGCGGGGGGCTGACGTATAGTGTCAAGTCCCGTGCCAAGCTCCCGAATGGGGCGAGCGCCATGCTGGATGCGACGATCCGCATGGGTGGGATGAACTCGGCGGGGCGGCCCTTCGTGGTCCTTCGCTGGCGTGATGGCGAAAATTCCTAGCCTGCCGTGAACGAAGCCCTGGACAGACAACTGGCGCGTCTGCGGACGCGCCTTGCCAAGACCCCCCTGCCGCGCTTCTTCGCGTGGTGGGGCGGCGAGCTGCTGGCCTGCCTTCCCGAGCACTGGCGCAAGCGACTCGCCGGGCGCTCCGAGGCGCTGCTGCTCGAGGTCCGCGAACGCGAGCTCGTCGTGTGGCGCGAGCGTGCCGGCGGTACGGTCGAGTTCGGTCGCATCTCGCTCGACGACGTGCCGGAAGCCCAGCTCGACGCCTTCCGCCGCCTGCGCGCACGCATCGAGAACCCGAACGCGCGCACGGTGCTCGTGATCCCCGGGGCCCGTGCGCTGACGCGTGCGATGACCCTGCCTGCCGCCGCCGAGGACAACCTGCGCCAGGTGCTCGCGTTCGAGATGGATCGGCAGACACCGTTCAAGGCCGACCAGGTCTATTTCGACAGCCGCGTTGCGTCGCGCGATGCCGGCGCGCGCAACATGCGCCTCGAGCTCGTCGTGATGCCGCGCACGAGCCTCGACCCGGAGCTCGCCGCGTTCGCGAACGGCACCGCCGAGCTCGATGCGGTCGACATCTGGAGGGGCGCCCCGGGCGAAGGCCGCCACCACATCAACCTGCTGCCGTCCGAGCGTCGCGCACGCCGCCGCGACATGCGCCTGCCGCTCAACCTGGGCCTCGCGGCCGCCGCGCTGGCGCTGCTCGTGTTCAACATGTCCGAGTCGCTCGCCAACCGCGCCGCCGCCGTCGAGGCGATGAGCGCCGCGGTCGACCAGGCGCGCGCCGCGGCCACCGAGGTCACCGAGCTGCGCAAGACGCTGCAGGATTCGATCGGCGGCGCGAACTTCCTCAGCGACAAGAAGCGCAAGGGGCCGGTCGTGATCGGGCTGCTCAACGATCTGACCCACCGTCTCAAGGACGACACCTACCTCGAGCGCCTGCAGATCGAGAACAACCAGATCCAGATCCAGGGCCAGAGCAAGGAAGCGGCGAATCTCATCAGCGTGCTGGCGTCGTCGCCGTACCTCGGCAGCCCGCGTTTCGAGGGGCAGATCCAGCCGGATCCGCGCACCTCGAAGGATCGTTTCACGATCAGCGCCGATCCGCGCCCGGTCGACATCGGTCACGCCGCCGACACGCCTGCCGCACCGGGTGGCGCCGCCGTCGAGGGTGGCAAGGACGCGGCCGATGCCGCGAAGAAGGATGCGGGCGCGGCGAGCGCCACGGACGACTCCGCGAAGAAGGCCGCCGATCCCGCCGTCGACGCGCGTGCGCAGAAGGAGGCCGCCGATGGCGCTCGCTAAGGCTCCGCGCGACGGGCGACCGCTCGCCGTCATGCTGCTCGCGATCGTGCTGCTGCTCGTGTACGTGCTCGGCGTGCATTGGTGGTTCGTCGCGCCGCACATCGGCTACTTCAATGAAATGGCGGAACTGCGTGAACAGCAGCAGCGCTTCGCGCGCATCGCCGCGGAGCGGCCGCTGATCGAGCAGAAGCTCGCCGAGGTGCGCACCTACGAGCAGGGCAACCAGGCGTTCCTCGCCGATGCCGATGCGAATGCCGCGTCGGCCGGCCTGATCCAGCGCGTCAAGCAGGCCCAGACCGACCACACCGATGCCAAGCGCTGTTCGATCGTCAGCACGCAGTCCTACAGCGGCGGCGAGGAGGAGCTCTACAAGCGCATCACGGTGCAGGTGCGCCTGCGCTGCGACCTCGAGTCGCTCGCCGACATCCTCTACGACCTCGAGAACGGCAAGCCTTACCTGTTCGTCGACCAGATGATGATCTACAAGCAGCAGACCTACGTGCCGCCCGGCGGCAAGGCCGTGGTCGCGCCGCTCGACGTCCGCTTCAACGTGTCCGGCTACCTGCGCGTGCCCGGCAAGGCGGCGGGGGCCTGATGGACGTCCAGCTCGCACGCATGACCACGCTGGGCCTGGCCGGACTATGCGGCCTGCTCGTGCTCGCCGCGCTCGTCCAGCTCGCCGGTTACGGACGCGGCTACGGCTGGCTGCCGCCGGACGAGTCCTCGCCCGAGGCGCTCGCCGGCACGATCGACCGCCAGCCCTTCAGCCTGCCCGCCGCGACGCGCTTCAGCGAGGTCAGCGAACGCCCGCTGTTCAACGACGACCGCAAGCCGACGCCGGTCGCCGATACGGAGGTGGTTGCCGAAGGTCCACCGCCCGTACCGCTCAACGTCACGCTGACCGGCGTGATCGTCGTGCGCAAGACCGACACCCAGCCCGAGCTGCGGGTCGCGATGGTCCGCGATAACGCGCGGAACGAAACGATGAGTCTCAAGGTCGGTATGCCGCTCGATGGCGACCAGTCCGGTTGGACACTGACGCGGCTCGAGCCGCGCGTGGCCGTGTTCACGAACGCTGCGGACGAGACGGCCGAAGTGGAGTTGCAGACCGCGGCGACGCCGCCCGGCAAGCCCATGACGCCGCCGCGTGCACCGCCGTCCGTGCCCGGCACGCCGCCGCCGGCGCCTCCGGGCGCGGTGGCGCCGGACGCCAAGCAGGGCGCAGCCGATACCGATCTCGCCAAGCGCATCGAGGAACGTCGTCGCCAGATGCGCGAGGAAGCCGAGCGCATGCGGGCAGAACGCAGAGGAAACAGTTCCAGTGACCAGAAACAGTGATGGAATGACGCCAGTGCCTTCGAGAGCGCTCCTCGTTTCGCTCGCCACCTGCCTGACCGTGCTCGCGGGATGCTCGAGCGCGCCCACGCGTCCGTCCGAGGACCAGGCCCTGCATGCCGCGCCGCTGACCGCCGACAACTTCGGTGCGAAGACCGCCGTGAGGCCGGACGAACCCTCGAAGCTCGAGGGCATCCGCCTCGACAACGACGAGGACCGGAACATCACGCCGCCGAAGCCCCAGGTCGAGGTCGGCACGGGCAAGTTCTTCGACGAAGCCGCCGCGCGCAAGGCACCGCCCGCCCCGGGTCCGGAAGGACAGGTCGACTTCAACTTCGAGAACAACCCGATCCAGGCCGTCGTCAAGGCGATCCTCGGCGACCTGCTGCAGCAGAACTACACGATCGCGCCGAACGTCGGCGGCAACGTGTCGTTCTCGACCTCCCGGCCGATCCGCGCCGACCAGGCGATGTCGGTGCTCGAGATGCTGCTGTCGTGGACCGGCAACACGCTCGTCTATCGCGACGGCCGCTACACGGTGCTGCAGATCAAGGATGCGCTGCCCGGCAACCTGACGCCGCGCGTCGCGCCGCCCAAGCTCGCACGCGGCTACGAGGTGCGCGTGTTCCCGCTGCGTTACGTGTCGCCGAGCGAGATGGCCAAGCTGCTCAAGCCGTACGCGAAGGCCGACGCGATCATCAACGCCGACACCTCGCGCAGCATGATGGTGCTCGCGGGCACCGCCGCCGAGCTCGAGAACTACCAGCAGACGATCGACATCTTCGACGTCGACTGGCTCAAGGGCATGTCGGTCGGCGTCTTCACGCTGCAGTACACCGAAGTCGGTACGCTGCTTCCCGAACTCGAGAAGGTGTTCGGCGCGACGGGCGAGTCGCCGCTCGCGGGCATGTTCCGCTTCATCCCGATCGAGCGCTCCAACGCGATCATCGCGCTGACGCCGCAGCCGGAATACCTGCGCCAGGCCGAGGAATGGCTGCGTCGCCTCGACCGCGCGGGCGACGAGGCCACGACCCAGCTGTACGTCTACGACGTCAAGAACATCAAGTCGCTCGACCTCGCCGACTATCTCAACGAGATCTTCGTCGGTGGCTCGCGCAGCGGTGGTTCGCGTCGTTCGAGCACCTCGGGCTCGGTGGCGCCGGGCCTGTCGTCGGCGACGATCGGCGGCGGCGGCAGCGGCCGCACGCCGGGTTCGCGCTTCTCGAGCCGCCGCAACGGCGCGGCGTCGATCAACGCGGCTGCCCCGGGGGGCGCGGCGGGTTCGACGCCCACGGCGCCGGCAGCGGGCGGTTCGTCCGGAGGTGCCGAGACCGACATCCGCATCACCGCCGTCGAGGAGAGCAACCAGCTCCTCGTGATGGCCACGCCGGCCGAATGGGAGGCGATGCAGGGCGCGATCCGCCGCCTCGACATCGCCCCGCTGCAGGTCCACATCGAGACCAAGATCCTCGAGGTCGGCCTCACGGGCGACCTGCAGTTCGGCGTGCAATGGTGGTTCGCGGGCGCGCGTGGCAAGGAAGATCCCTACGCGGCGATCGACTACGACGTGCTCAACCGCTCGGACCGCCAGCGCAGCGGCCTCGGCCGTACCGGCCCGGGTGAAAGCGGCACGATGTTCTGGTCGTACGTCAACAGCAAGTTCCAGGTCGCGTTGAGCGCGCTCGAGCAGTCGGGCCAGGCCAAGGTGCTGTCGGCGCCGTCGCTGGTGGTGACCAACAACCAGGAAGCGCAGATCAACGTCGGTACGCAGATCCCGATCCAGACGCAATCGCTTCTCGGCTATTCGATCCCCACGACGGGCTCCTCGACGACGGGATCGACGACATCGGCCTACAACTCGGGGTACGGCACGACGCAGTACATCGACACGGGCGTGATCCTGCAGGTCAAGCCGCGCGTCAATCCGGGTGGCCTCGTCTACCTCGAGGTGTCGCAGGAAGTCAGCAAGCCTGGCGCAACGACCGGCACCAACGTCAACCCGCCGATCAACAAGCGCACGATCGACACGCAGATCGCCGTGCAGAGCGGCGAGACCGTGCTGCTCGGCGGCCTGATCTCCGAGGACGACCGCACGGCCGAGAACGGCGTGCCGCTGCTCAACAAGGTGCCGGTGTTGCGCCGCCTGTTCGGTTCGACGTCCAAGCAGAGCGAGCGTACCGAGCTCATCGTGCTGATCACGCCCGAGGTGATGACGAACACCGAGGAGGCGCGCGAGGTCACCGAGCAGTACCGTCGCCAGTTCCAGAGCCTCGCGCCGATGCGCCAGCAGATGCGCGGCGGCCTCGAGCGCTCGCCGCCTCCTCCGGCCGAGCCGCCTCAGGACTGACCGGGTGCCGGGAACCTTCCGGCACGCGCGGCGTCTGACGACGCCCCGTGCGCGGCGTTCCCGCTGCCCCATCCATTCGATCCAGGAGTTGCCATGACGCTTCCGATGTTCCGCACCACGCTGCTTATCGCCGCCGCGCTCCTGCTCGGTGCCTGTGCCACGGGAGGCGGCACGCGCGCGTCCGGCAAGGCTGCGGCCCCCGAAGTCCGCGCCGTCGAGCGCTGGAACCTGCTGATCGCCAAGCAGGCCGAGAAGGCCTACGACTACCTGACGCCGGGCAAGCGCGCGACCGACCCGCGCGACGACTACGCGCAGCGCATGAACAACCGGCCCGTTCGCTGGGACAAGGTCACGGTGACCGGCAAGGAGTGCGAGACGGCGGATTCCTGCGTGGTCAACCTGCAGCTCGACATCACCGTGCCGATCGGCGGCAGCATGATTCCGTCGCTGAGCTTCGTGAGCGAGAGCTGGATCCGCGATGCCGACGGCGCCTGGTACTTCCTCGGTGCGGCCCAGCCCAAGGAGACCGGAAAAGACTGGGAGGCGACGGACGACGCGTCGCAGGAGCCCTGATCTGCTAGAGTCGGGGGAAGCAAGTGGGGTCAGGGGTGCTCCGAAGAGGCCGGGAAACCGGCGGATCCGGTGTCTCCGCGACCCGCCCCGGGGAGGGGTGCGGAGGGATTGCACCTGTCCAGACCTTGCCGTACGATTGCGGCGCTGTTGCCTAACCTTGCCCTATACAAGGCGCAATAACGCTGCGGAGTGGGGTTAGCCGTAAAGCAAAACCGTAAGCAAAGCCCTGTGGTCAAAATTAGGAGTGTTGCAATGAAAAGAAACAGCTTGACGACTGCCGTCGTCGCTGGTATCGCCGGCACGGTTGGCATCGCTAACCTCGCCACCGCCGTGACGCTGAATCCGGACGGCCTCGGCCAGGTCCTGATCTACCCGTACTACACGGTCAACGTCGCCAAGAACCAGATCGCCGATCCGTCGAACCTGACCACGGCGTTCTCGGTCGTCAACACGACGAACCAGGGCAAGGCCGTCAAGGTCCGCTTCCTGGAAGGCCGCAACAGCCGCGAAGTCCGCGACTTCAACCTGTACCTGTCGCCGTACGACGTGTGGACCGCCACGGTCTTCAAGCTCGCCGACCAGCAGCAGGCCAACCTGACCACGACGGACACGTCGTGCACGGTGCCGCGCATTCTCGGTGCGGCTGATGGCGAGTCGAACGGTGCGATCGGCGTCCTGCCGAACGGCCAGGCGTACGTGAAGTTCTCGAGCGCGCTGTACTCGGCCGACGCGAACTACGGTGCCTCGGGCAGCGCGGGTCGTTCGCTCGCGAACACGCGTGAAGGCCATTTCGAAATCATCGAAATGGGCGTGGTCGGCAACAACCCCGGCCAGTCGGGCGCTCCGGCGCAGAACTCGGTCGCGGCGATCACGCACGTCTCGGCGACGGGCGTTCCGCTGAACTGCCAGAAGGTCCGCAACGCGTGGGCTTCGTACCCGAACGCCGGCTACTGGACCGTCGACAACACCGTCGACCTCGGTCCGGCCACGGGTGGCCTGTTCGGTTCGGCCTCGATCGTCGACGGCGCGAACGGCGTCCTCCTGCCGTACTCGGCCGACGCGGTTGACGGCTTCTACGCCGCCGGCGGCTTCAGCCACACGAACCCGGGCAACACCAGCCCGTCGATCGGCGACGTCGGCTTCCCGTCGGCGACGGCTACGGCGTTCGTGTTCCGCAACGGCCAGGTCGTCACCGCGACCTACGGCACGGCGGCCGGCACGCAGCGCATCGACGCGTTCAGCGCGCTGTTCACGCACGACGCGATCTTCAACGAGTACGTTCTGGGCGGCGGCGCTGCGGCGACGACCGACTGGGCCGTGACGTTCCCGACCAAGGGCTTCTACGTCGACCGTCCGTACCGCCTCGGTGCGACCGGCGTGGCCCGCGCGCCGTTCGTCGAGATCTACAACCAGGGTTCGCGCGTCGAAGTGACGCTGACCCCGTTCGATCGTGAAGAGCAGGGTCCGGGCGCCTGTACGGGTTCGGATTCGCAGAACCCGGCGTGCGACCTCTGCTTCTCGCCTTGCGAGAACCCGGAAGAGCTGGTCCCGGTCCTCCGTTACGAGACGCAGGTCATCTCGTTCCAGTCGACCGCCGACTACGTCGCGGACCGCACCTCGCCGGTCCTCGGTTCGGCTCTCGCCGAGAACGTCGACGTCCGCGCCGACGGCCTCAACGCCGGCTGGATGCGCATCGGCCTGAACCCGGCCACGCAGGTCCACGCTCTGCCGACCTCGGCGGAAGGCGTGACGTTCTTCGGTCTGCCGATCACGGGCTTCGCCGCGACGAACTACGTCAACGCGAACGCTGCTCCGGGCAAGCTGTCGAACTACTCGGGTCTGTGGAAGCACAAGGGTTCGCGTAGCTGCTCCGGCGGCACGACGGGCGCTTGCTCCTGATCGACTCGCGCTAGTGTGATGTTTCAGGGAAAGCCCCGCTTCGGCGGGGCTTTCTTTTTGGGCGTTCGGGGGCTAAGGTACCGACAGTTTTCGGCACCCTCAGGAAGCCCGCGTTCATGAAACTCCCCATTTCAGGAAGAATCCTGCTTTCGGCAGTCTTGATGCTGCCCGTCGTCGCCTTGGCGCAGACGTTTCCCGTGCGCATCGAGCGCGCAGGCAACAACGGTGTCTGCGAAGGCATGACGGCCAATCGCATGTCGGTGGATCCGGCCAGTGGCCGCGTGACGCTTCAGGGCGTCACGGGCATGACCTGCCTGCCCGATGGTGCGGCGGGCCTGAGCACGATCAGCGTGAATGTCCCCACGGGTCCGCATGCGAGCGGCATCACGGGCGTGACCGCGACCGTGCAGGGCATCCCGTCCGGTGCGAACTGCACGCTGCGCGGTGTCGTCAACACGACCGGTTCCGGCATCGTGTCCGGTGCGGGCTGGGCCGATGGCACCACGCTGTGCACGAATTGCGGTACCAGCGCCAATCGCGTCCTCGCGTTCGACAACACGAGCACGACGGCGCAGTGGAAGTTCAAGCTGCAGGTGCAGTGCTCGCTCTCGAGCGGCGGCTATGCGATCCAGTCGCCCGTGATCCAGAGTGCCGAAGTCACCGTGCAGCCCGCAACGGTTGCCGTCGGTGACTGCCCGTATGGCGATCAGGTCCCGACCGACGGACATGATGGCCTGACCATGGCCAAGCGCCAACTCCAGGTCACGACGACCGGACAGCACGCCTACAACGGGGCTGGTCTCAAGGATGGTACGGCCTACATCAACCTGTTTGGCGCTTACGGCGGCGGTGGCGTCATTGGCGGTCGTCTCATTCCGAGCCCTGGTCCGGTTTCGGAGGGCTACGGCCATCCGGGTATTCATGGCAGCCTGTTCGGCTACCGCATCAACCAGGGCGAGTTCCTCGCCCTCAAGTTCCGTGCCCCCCGTGCCGGTGAACCGGCATTCAAGGGACTGCGCAACCAGATCAAGCCGTACAGCACGTCCAGTGTGCCGGGTACCTTGGTGTCGATGGCGGTCGCACCATGCCCGGGCCAGTTCCGGTCGACGCAGATTTCGCCGATTCCGCCGGGATGCATCGTCAATGCCGGACAGGAAGGCGCGTCGCTCGCGACGGTCGTCACGGTCGCGAACGCGCCGTACAACGGTGACCAGTGCCCGATCGAGGCCGGCAAGAGCTACTACCTCAACATCATCGCGGTGAATGCCTCGACGCCCGGCTCGCTCAATCCTGCGAACGCGCAGTCCAACTGGTTGTGCACGACACCGACGGCGGCGTGGTGCAATGCCGACATCCAGCGTACGGTCCTCACGCTCGACCCGGACTACAACTGACGTCAACGCTCCATCAACCGCCGGGCACGTCCGTGCCCGGCGGTTTTCGTTTGTGGCGCCGGAACTCCCGTGCATCCACGAAGTCATACAGTGCCCTTCAAGTGGCGCGCAGCTCGCGCGCCGTTCCCCGTTTCGAGGACTCGATGATGCCTTTCCCGCTGCTTCCCGCGCGTGCGCTCGCCGGCGTGATCGCCATGACGTGCTGTGCCGTGTCGTCCGTTTCGTTCGCCGAGGACAAGCTTCCGCCGGAAACGGTCGTGGCCTCGCGCGGAGACGCGACGGTCACGCTGGCCGATATCGACGCTTCGATGCTGCGCATTCCGCCGCATCAGCGCGCCGACACGATGAACAGCCCGAAGCGCATCGAGGACCTGATCACGCAGATCCTGCTGACCCGCCAGCTTGCCAACGCCGGCATTGCCAAGGGGCTCGACAAGGATCCCGTCGTCAAGCATGCGATGGACATGTCGGCCGAGAACGTGATCGGCGCGCAGACGATCATGGACTTCCGCGAGAAGCTCGATGTGGGCGACGTCGAGAAGCTCGCGCGCGAACGTTACGCGGCGGATCCGTCGGCGTTCGACACGCCTGTTCACGTGACGGTGACCCACATCCTCATCGACACGAAGGCGCGCCCCGACGACGAGGCCAAGGCCCTCGCCACGAGGATCCACGAGCGCGCTGCGACCGAGGACTTCGAGGCGCTCGTCATGGAGTTCTCGGATGATCCGTCCAAGGCTGCCAACAAGGGCAGGATCATCGACGCGAACTCGAACCGCATGGACCGCTACTTCGCCCAGGCCGCCGACCTGCTGCGCAAGCCCGGCGAACTCGCCCCGGTCACGAAGTCGCAGTTCGGCTACCACGTCATCAAGCTGGAAAGCCGTGAGGAGGCTCGCCGTAGGACCTATGACGAGGTCCGCCTCACGCTGGTCGACAACCTGCGCACGGGCCTGAGCGAGCAGAAGGTCAAGGAATACGTCGACCAGCTGCGCAGCGAGACGCTCGATGCGAATCCGGACGCCGTGGCTTCGCTGCGCACGCGCTACATGCCGGCGCCGTTGCTGCCGGACCCCGCCGCTGCCGCGAAGGCGGACGCAAAAGCCGCGAAGAAGGCGCCCGCGAAGGCCAACTGAGGCCTCGCGGTGCGCGCATCGTCGTGAGGCACCGGACGGCGTTACACTAGCCGGCTGACGATGCAACCAGGACGGGCATGAAGGCCGCAAGGCTTGCTGCGCACTTCATCAGGCGCGAACTGCGCGAGCGCTACCGGGGCAGCTTCACGGGCTTCGGATGGGCGCTCGTGCAGCCATTGCTGCAGCTCGCGATCTACGCGTTCGTGTTCGTGCAGATCTTCAAGGCGCGCGTTCCCGGCGCGGATGCGCCCAGCTACGTGCCGTTCCTCGTCGTGGCGATGTGGCCGTGGATCGCGTTCTCCGAGGCGATCCTGCGTTCGACGACGGCCATCCAGGACAACGCCGCGCTGATCGGCAAGGTCGCGCTGCCGCGCGAGCTGCTCGTGCTCGCACCGAGCAGTGCGAGCTTCCTGCTGCACCTCGGTGGCTACATCGCGATCCTCGTAGTGCTCGCGGTCGCGGGGCAGGGCGTGAACCTCGCCATGCTGCCACTCGCGCTTCTCGCCTACGTGCCGCTGTTCGCGCTCGCCTTCGGCATCGCGTTGCTCTGCGCGGGCATCCAGGTATTCGTGCGCGACCTCGTGCAGGCACTCGCGCAGGTGCTCACGCTGCTGATGTTCGCCTCGCCGATCTTCTACGACCGCGCGACGTTGCCCGAGGCGTACCGCCACTGGCTCGACTTCAATCCGTTCACGGTCTACATCGAGACCTTGCGTGCATTGCTGCTCGGCCACGGCGACATCGATCCCGCGCGCATCCTGATCGGGTTGCTCGTCGCCGCGATCGTGCTCGCGACCGGCCTGTTCGTGTTCCGCCGGCTCGATCCGCACTTCGAGGACTTCCTGTGAGCGATGTGCTCGTCCGCGCGCGTGGCCTGGGCAAGGCCTACCCGAAGGCCTTCCGGCATGCCGACCGCCTGCGTGCGCTCGGCCGCCTGCTGGTTGGTCGGCGTGACGTCGACGTCCAGCACGTGGTCCGCGGCGTGGATCTGGAGATCGTGCGCGGCCAGTCCGTCGGCATCATCGGCGAGAACGGCGCGGGCAAGTCGACGCTGCTCAAGCTCATCACCGGGGTGCTGACGCCGACCACGGGATCCGTCGCGGTCGACGGCACGGTCGGCGCGCTGCTCGAGCTCGGCGCGGGGTTCCATCCCGAGTACAGCGGGCGCGACAACATCGCGATGGCCGGTGCGCTGCACGGTCTGGATGCCGACGCGATGCGCGAACGCATGCCGGGCATCGTCGCGTTCGCGGACATCGGCAGCTACATCGACGAACCGGTCAAGCACTACTCGTCGGGCATGGTCGTGCGCCTCGGCTTCGCGGTCATCGCGTCGATGCGCCCGGACCTGCTCATCACCGACGAGGTGCTCGCGGTCGGCGACGAGTCGTTCCAGAAGAAGTGCGTGCGCTGGATGGAGACATACCTCGAAGGCGGCGGCACGCTGCTGCTCGTGTCGCACAGCATGTACCACGTGCAGAAACTCTGCCGTCGCGCGCTGTGGCTCAAGCACGGCGAGGTGGCGGCCCACGGCGACGTCTACGACGTCACCCAGGCCTATCTCGCCTGGCACGAGCGCAAGTCGGGCGACGCCCCGGTCGCGCGTGTGGCCGCAGCAGGGCAGGAGTTCTCGATCGCCTCGATGGCGGTCGACGGCGATGACGGCCAGACTCCGGTCGTCGTGTCGACCGGCGCACGCGTGGACGTGCGCATGCGCCTGCGTTCACGCGACGGCCGGGTGCCGATCGCGATGCTCGGTCTCGCCCGCGCCGACGGCACCGCCGTCTACGGCGTGAGCACCGACATGGACGGCGTCGTGCCGTGTCGCGATGGCGACGGTTTCGTCGCCTGCATCACGCTCGACGACCTCGCCTTGCTGCCGGGCAGCTACACGTTGCGCGCGCACGTGATGGACACCGAGGGCCTGCGACTGTTCGACACCGAGGAGCGCACGCTGACGGTGCGTGGCGAATCGCGCGAGTTCGGCCTCGTGCGCCTGGCGCACCGCTGGCATTCCGTGGAGGACGCATGACCGATCCATCCCCCGCGCTGGCCTTCACCGGCGAGCGCTTCACGCCCGAGTGCGTGCGCGAGATCTGGCACGAGCACTGGCACCGCTACGCGTTCGCGCTGCCGTTCGCGCGCGGACGCCGCGTGCTCGATGCCGCCTGCGGCGAGGGCTACGGCTCGAACCTGCTCGCGACGGTCGCCGCCGACGTGACCGGCGTCGACATCGCCGACGAGGCCGTTGCCCATGCTCGCACGCGCTACGGTGCACGCACGAACCTGCGCTACGTGCAAGGTGACGCGTCCGCGCTCGGCTTCGACGATGCCGGCTTCGACCTCGTCGTCTCGTTCGAGACGCTCGAGCACCTCCACGAGCAGGAGGCGCTGGTGGCAGGCTTCGCGCGCGTGCTCGCGCCGGGCGGGCTGCTGCTGATCTCCTCGCCGGACCGCGCGACGTACAGCGACGTCGCCGGCTTCCGCAACGAGTACCACGTGCGCGAGCTGTACCGCGACGAATTCACGGCACTGCTGGGGCGTCATTTCCCGTACGTGCGCCTCTACGCGCAGAAGCTGCTGTTCCAGTCCGTCATGTGGTCGCTCGACGCGCCTGCGGGCCGTGGCGTGGCGGCCACGGCGTCGCAGGACGGCGCCGAGGTGACCGAGGGGCTGGGTCACGCTCCCCTCTACTACGTGGCGGTGTGCTCGCGCGATCCGCTGCCCGAGGACCTGCCCGGCATGTCGCTTTTCGGCGACCGCGAGGAATCCGTCTACGCGCATTACAATGGCGAGGTACGGCGCAACATGCAGGCCGGCGCCCGCATCCTCGAGCTCGAGGCCGAGGTCGAACGCTTGCGCAACGCGTCCCCCGCCCCCACGCCAGCGCCGTGGTGGCGGCGCCTGCTCGGCGCCTGATGACGACACGATCGAGTCCATGAACAGTACGCCCGATTTCCAGATCAACTACGGCAACCTTCAGTTCGCCGCGCCGGCCGCGCGTCCCACCCAGGATGCGCCCCTCTACGCGGCCGTCGATGCCGTGGTCGCGCCGCTGTCGAGCGAGGAGTTCGCGTTCATCGCGAAGGACTCCGGCGAGCGCCACGTGCTCTCGCACCACGTGTTGCAGTCGATGGACCAGTGCCGCGAGTTCCGCACCCTCGACGAGCACGTCGCGCGCGTCGTATCCGTCGTGCCGGGCCTCAACCAGCCCGACCGCATCCGCAAGGGCCTCGAAGGCCTCGCGCGCAGCGGCCTGCTGATCTCCGACAGCCAGTTCCTCGAAGGCCTTGCGCGTGCGCCGGATGCCGAGCCTCGCGCACTGCATGCGATCTACCTCCGCGCCTGCGACCGCCCGCAGCAGCTCGGCGCGCTGCTTGCCTCGCTCGCCGAGTACGAGCGTCGCTTCCGCGTCGCGCGCCATGTGGTCCTGCTCGACGATTCGCTCGATGCGGCCAACCGCGACCGCAACCGCGACCTGCTGCGCGAGTTCGCGCGCGCCGTCGGCAATCCGGTCAGCTACGTCGGTCCCGCCGAGCGCACGCGCATCCGCGAGCGCCTCGCCAAGGCGGTTCCGGAAGCGAAGTCGACGCTCGAGTGGCTCATCGACCGCGGCCCGCGCACCCGTCGCGGTGGTGGTGGCCGGTCGTGGAACCTCGCGCTGCTGCTCTCCGCGGGACGCCAGTTCGCCTTGCTCGACGAGGATTTCCGCTTCCCGCTGCGTCGCCACGGCGATGCGCAGGACGGCATCGATCCGAACGCCACGCTCGCGGCCTCGGCACGCTTCTTCCGGCGCATGGACGACGCGCTCGCGGCGGGCGAGGAAGACGCGAGCGATCCGTTCGAGCTGCACCTGGAAGCCTGTGGCGAACGCTTCGGCGCGGTCTCCGCACGCCCCGAGTACGGCATCGATCGCGCCAGCCTGCATGGCCTCAACCTCGGCCGACTCGAGCATCTGCGCGGTGATGCGCGCGTGCTCTACACGCTCAACGGCACCTGCGGCAGCTCGGGCACCGAGAGCGCGCTGTGGCTCTACCAGCTCGACGCCGACAGCCGTGCCGAGTTCTGGGCCGACCGCGACGCCTACCTGCGCAACATCGAGGCGCAGAGCCTCTGGTTCGGATGGATGCGCGCCAAGCCCGCGAGCGTCGCGACGTTCACGCCGTTCGCGTTCGACAACCGCGAACTGCTGCCGTGCACGAACCCCGACGGTCGCGGCGAGGATGGTCTCGCCAGCGTGGCCACGCAGTTCTGCCGCCCCGGTTCGCTCGCGCTGCACCTGCCGACCGCGATCGGGCATGTGCAGGAGGCTGCGCGCCGCCGCTCGGACGTCACGATGGCTGCACACACGCCGCGCTTCAACCACTTCCTGCGCGACTACGTTTCGAACCAGACCGGTACCGCCAAGGCCGGTGATCCCGCGCGTCGCCTGGAGCTGCTCGCCGGCATCGTCGGTGACCTCGCCGCCGCCGACGACGCGACGATGATCTCGACGCTCGACGAGTACCTGAGCTTCGTGCGTGCCGACGTCGTCGAACGCCTGCAGCACCAGTTCGAACTGCTCGGTGACGCGCCCGTCTATTGGCAAGCCGACGTGCGCACGATCGTGCAGGCCAACGGCAACGCGTTGCTCAAGCGTTCGCCGCCGCGCCTGGGCGACTGGGCCGAGGACATCGACACGGCCGGCTGCGCGCGCGCAGCGGCCGACGAACTCGGCGACATGGCCGCCGCGTGGCGCCATTGGCCGGCGTTGTGGGCAGCCGCGCGTGAACAGGGCGATCGCCTGACCTCGGGACTCTGAGGCTCCGCATGGCCTCGCCGCATGCGCAAGGCCTGACCAGCGTCGTCATCGTGACCGCCGACAGCGGGCCGCTCGCGTCGGCCTGCGTGGCGCGCGTTCTCGACTCGACGGTGCCCGTCGAGGTGCTCGTCGTCGACAACGCGTCACGCGATGGCGAGCCTGCCCGCATCGCGGCCGCGCACGCGGGCGACGCGCGCGTGCGCGTCGTCGAGAACGGCGCGAACCTCGGTTTCGGCACGGCCTGCAACCGCGGAGCTGCACTCGCACGCGGCGATGCGCTCGTGTTCCTCAATCCGGATGGCCTCGTCGAGCCCGACAGCCTCGCAGGTTTCCGGGCGGCGGCAGCGCACGATCCCGGCATCGGCCTTGCCGGCGCACACGTGCGCGATGCGGCAGGGCGTCCCGAACGTGCGATCCGGCGCCGCGATCCGACCCTGCGGCGCGCGCTCGCGACGCTGTTCGATCGTGAGGGTGACGACGGTGTCGAGATGCCGCCGTTCGCGGGCGGCGATGCACCGGAGCCGGTCGATGCGGTCTCCGGTGCCTGTCTGTTCGTTACGCGTGAAGCCTGGGAGCGCGTCGGCGGTTTCGACGAGGGCTACTTCCTGCACTGCGAGGATCTCGACCTCTGCCGCCGCGTGCGCGACGCAGGGCGCGCCGTCGTGTTCGTGCCCGGCGTGCGTGTGCGGCACGAGCAGGGCAGCTCGAGTCGCAGCCGCCCCGTGTTCGTCGCGCGCCACAAGCATCACGGCATGTGGCGCTGGTTCCGCCGCTTCGATCCGGCTGCACGCAACGTGGTCGTACGCGTCGTGGTCTGGTGCGGCCTGTGGGCGCATTTCGCGCTCGTCGCGCCGCGCCTGTTCCTGCGGGGGATTCGGGCGCGCCGCAGCCGCTGAGTCGCGGGGTCGACGCCTCACGCCGTCGAGGATTCCGTTCCGGAAGGCCGGTCTTTCCGCACAGGCGCATCGGCATGCACGGCCGTCTCCGGCGTATGGATGCGACGGTGCGCGCAATCACGCCATGCCATCCGTGCGTCGGATGGTCTCCGGCGCTTCCGCGAATCGACCGGCGTAAGGACACTGCGTCCGCGCATGGATGCGACGCCTGCGCTACTCACTCGCGGAAGATGAAGAACGCCGCCGCGATCATGAGCCCGAAGCCGACGAGATGGTTCCACTTGAGCGGCGCACCGAGCCATGTCACCGAGAACACCACGAACACCGCGAGCGTGATGATCTCCTGCATCGTCTTGAGCTGCGCGGCGTTGTACACCGTGTAGCCGATGCGGTTGGCCGGCACCTGCAGGCAGTACTCGAAGAACGCGATGCCCCAGCTCACCATGATCACGAGCAGCAGCGGCTTGTTCGTGTACTTGAGGTGCCCGTACCACGCGAACGTCATGAACACGTTCGAACCCACGAGCAGCAGGATCGGGGCGAGGTAGTTCCACATGCGAAGACGCTCCGGCGTCCCGGGGCGGGACGGCTGGCGCGCACGATAGCGCGTGGCGGCCCATGCGGGATGGCGGCGACGGTCCGGTCGGAGGGTGGATGTCGAGGTGGTCGACAGGCCCGGAACCAGGCGATCCCCCTTGCCGTCATTCCGGCGGCTTCCAACAGCCGAATGGAGGGGCAAGACGGAGTCCGATCAAGCGCAGTGGAGGGCCGCTCCATTCGCACCGGAGCCTCCCTTCATCGTCATTCCGGCGGAAGCCGGAGGCGCTTCACAACAGCGCGCAGCGCTGGTCATTCATTCAAGCGTTGCAGCGGGATGTATGCCTTGGCGCTGGATGTGAGGCTTGAGGGGATCCCGGCTTCCGCCAGGATGACGGAAACTCGAGAACATGGCGTCGTGCATCCATAGCGGCGAACGGCCCCCAGCCGACACGCCCTTACCGCCGTCATTCCGGCGGCTCTCAACAGCCGAATGGCTGGTCAAGCCGAATCCATTCAAGCATTGCAGTGGGGCGCAGACCTAGACGCTGAAGGTGACGCTTGAGGGGATGACCATGAAACTGGGCGTGTCGGGACCGTAGGGCGAAACTCGCGAAGCGGATTCCACCATCGGAGTGGCATCGCGCTCAACGGCAGGAGCGCCTGCGGCCGTCCGTCCTACGCGAAGGCGGTGAACCAGCCCCTCACGGATCATCCTTGTCGAGGAACCGCGACTCGTACAGCACCGAGTCGATCGAGGCTTCCTGTCCGGGAAGGAAAGAGAAGCCGAGGTCGTCCTCGCCGTCGCGCACGCAGGTCGCGTCGAGCGCGACGACGGTTTCCTGGTCGAACACGAACCAGATGCGGCAGGCGTCGTCGCCGGCATCGCGCCAGTGGCGCGGGCGGCCGAGCCGCGCGCCGCCTTGCGAAAGGTCGCGCACCTCGCTGAGCCAGCCGTCGCCGCCGCGCGTGATCAGCGCGGCGGAGAAGATCGGCAATCGCGGATGGCGGCGCTTTTCGCTGGTGCTCATCGCAGCCACCTTAGCCGTGCGCCGCGAGGCCGCGCAACCCGGGCGGCCCCGCGGCGTGACGCGGCTCTCAGGTGCCGCGACGCAGCACGAGCATCGGCGGCGTGCGGGCGATGCGGCGCGTACCGGCCAAGCCTGCAAGCATGACGACGATCGCCGACAGGATCGCGACGATCGCGAGCGGTCCGACCGGCGGCAGGTAATCCGGCAGGCGGAACACCGTACGTGCGAGCGCGATGCCGGTGCCGGCCGCGCCGAGCGCCGCGACCAGGCCCGCGAGCAGGCCCAGCGCCGCGAACTCGCCGAGCACCGCGGTCGTGAGCTGGCGGCGGTTCGCGCCGAGCGTGCGCAGCAGCGCGATCTCGAAACGACGCTCGTCGGCGGTCGCGGCGAGCGCGGCGAGCAGCACGAGCAGGCCCGCGGCGAGGCTGAAGCCGAGCACCCAGGTCGCCGCCGACGACACGCGCTCGATGATGTCGCGCACGCGGTCGAGGATCGACTGGATGTCGATCAGCGACAGGTTGGTCATCTCGCGCGACAACGCCGACAACGACGTGCCGGCCGGCACGTGGAAGCTCGCGATGAGGCTGTGCGGAAGCTCCTTCGCATGCTGCGGGTCCAGCATCATGAAGAAGTTGACGCGGAACGAATCCCAGTCGATCTCGCGCACGCTGGCCACGGTGGCCGTGATCTCGGCATCGCCGAAGCGCAGCGTCATCGTGTCGCCGAGCTTGAGCGCGAACATCTCGGCCCAGCTCTTGTCGACCGACAGCTGCGGCGTCGCGTTCTCGGCGCCGTGCCACTGGCCGAGGATCACGCGGTTCGATTCGGGCAGCGCCTCGCTCCACGATACGCGCACCTCGCCCTCGATCCAGTTGCCGGCGCGTTGCTCGTCGGCGTAGTCCGAGGCGCGCGGCGTCTGCCCGTTGATCGCGACGAGCTTGCCGGCCGCGAGCGGCAGCATGCTCACGCGCGTCGCGTGCAGGTCGGTGAGGCGCTTCTCGAAATCGTCGCGTTGCTCGGGCTGCACGTTGAGCACGAAATAGTTCGGCGTGTCGTCAGGCAGGTCGGCGCGCCAGCGGTCGAGCAGCGACGGGCCGATCACGGCGAGCAGGTCGAGCGCGGTCAGGCTCAGCGCGAGCGCGCCGACCTGCACGAGCGTCAGCGCACGGCGGCGCACGAGGTTGGCGAGGCCGAAGCGCAGCGCACCGCGCAGTGTCTTTCCACCCGCACGCAGTACACGCAACAGCAGCAGCGTCATGAGCAGCGTCGCGAGCGCGACACCGATCAGGCCGCCGCCGAGCACGCCGGCCAGGCGCGCCGAACCGCTTTCGACGAGGATCAGCACCGCGCCGACCACGAACGGCAGCAGGTACAGCACGTCGAAACGGCGCGTGCGGCCTTCCATTTCCTGGCGGAACACGCGCATCGGTTCGACGTCGCGCAGGCGCAGCAGCGGCGGCAGCGCGAAGCCGAACAGCACGGCGAGGCCGATCGCGAATGCCGAAGCCGCGGGGCCCCACGGCATCGACGGCGCCTCGCCCGGCAGCATGTCGCGTGCGAACGCGAACGCGGCTTCCTGCATGCCGAGGCCGAGTGCCATGCCGACGAGGCAGGCCGGTACCGCGAGCAGGGCAAGTTCGAGCACGAGCGCAAGCACGATCTCGCGACGGCTCGCGCCGAGGCAGCGCAGCAAGGCCACGTCCTCGGTCTTGCGGCGCGCGAAGCGCTGTGCGGCCAGTGCGACCGCGATGCCCGACAGCAGCGCCGCGAGCAGCGCGGCGAGGCGCAGGAAGCTCTCGCCGCGTTCGAACGAGGTGCGCAGGTTCTGCTGCGCATCCTCGACCGTGCTCACGCGTGCGGCCGGCGGAAGATTCGCGCGCGCCCATTCGGCATAGCGGTTCACCTGTGCCTCGCTGCCGGCGACGAGCACGCGATGGCTCGCGCGGCTGCCGATGCCGAGCAGGCCGCTGGCCTGCGCGTCGTCGAGGTTCATGAGCACGGTCGGCGCGAACTGGAACACCGCGCCGCCGGGTGCGCTGACGATCTCGCCCGCGATCGCGAGGTCGCGTCCGCCGATCTGCAGCGCCTCGCCGACCTTGCGGCCGAGCGCGACGAGCACGGCGCGATCCGCGAACACCTGGCCCGGTGGCGGCGCCTGCGCGGTGAACTCGCGGCCTTGCGCATCGAGCGCGGCGAAGCGGCCGCGCAGCGGGAACGACGCGTCGACCGCGCGCACCTCGCTGAACTGGCTCGCCTCGCCCGCGAACACGACGCTCGAGAACTCGACGATGCGGCTGCTGCGCAGGCCGATGTCGGCGGCCTGCGTCGTGAAGGTGTCGGGCAGGGCGCTGCGCCGCGCGCTGACGCCGAGGTCGCCGCCGAGCAGCTCCGAGGCCGAGGCGAGGATCGCGCGCTCGACGCGGTTGGCCAGCGTGCCGACCGCGGCCAGCGCGGCGACCGCGAGCACGAGCGCGGCGGCCAGCGTCGCGAGTTCGCCGTGGCGGAACTCGCGGCGCAGGCTGCGCGCCGCGAACACGAGCGGCTTCATGCGTCGCCCTCGACGACGCGGCCGTCGCGCAGGCGGATCGTGCGCGCGCAGCGGGCGGCGAGGGTGAGGTCGTGCGTGACCAGCACGAGCGTGGTCGAACGCTCGCGGTTGAGCGCGAACAGCAGGTCGGTGATCGCCGCGCCGGTGCGCTGGTCGAGGTTGCCGGTCGGCTCGTCGGCGAACAGCACCTCGGGCTCGTGCACGAACGCGCGCGCGAGCGCGACACGCTGCTGCTCGCCGCCCGAGAGCTGGTGCGGGTAGTGGTGCAGGCGCTTGTGCAGGCCGACGTCGGCGAGCACGGCCGCGGCGCGCTCGCGCGCATCGTCGCGGCCCTCGAGTTCGAGCGGCAGCATCACGTTCTCCTCGGCGTTGAGCGCCGGGAGCAGGTGGAAGGACTGGAACACGAAGCCGACCAGGCGGCGGCGCAGGCGCGCACGCGCTTCCTCGTCGAGCGTGTCCAGACGCTGGCCCGCCAGCGAGACGCTGCCGCCGCTCGGGCGGTCGAGGCCGGCGAGCAGGCCGAGCAGGGTGGTCTTGCCGGAGCCCGAGGCGCCGACGATCGCGACGCTCGCGCCGCGTTCGACCGTCAGGCCGACGTCCTCGAGGATGACGAGCCTGCCGTCGGGGCCGTCGACGGCTTTGCTAAGCTTGTCGGCCGAGAGGACGATCCTGGAATCGATGGTCATGCTGCGCGCGTTCCTTCTGGCTGTACTGGTGTTCACGGGGATGGCGATGGCGACGCCGCGCGCCGAGGCGGCGGGCGGCAAGGTGCTCGTGCTCGGCGACTCGCTGTCGGCCGCCTACGGCATCCGTGCCGAGGAAGGCTGGGTGAGCCTGCTGCGCAAGCGCCTGGCCGAACAGGATCCCGCACGCGAGGTCGTCAACGCGTCGATCAGCGGCGAGACCACGGCCGGCGGACTCGCGCGCCTGCCGAAGCTGCTCGCGGACCACGCGCCGGCGATCGTGCTCGTCGAGCTCGGTGCCAACGATGCGCTGCGCGGCCTGCCGGTGAGCGCGCCGCGCGAGAACCTCGTGAAGATCCTGACCCTCGTCCGCGACGCCGGCGCGCAGGCGCTGCTGCTCGGCATCGAGATTCCGGTCAACTACGGACCGCAGTACCGCGACGGCCTTCGGGTCATGTATCGCGACTTGGCGACCGAATTCAAGCTGCCGTTCGTCCCGTTCCTGCTCGAAGGCGTCGCCCTCGACGACAGCCTCATGCAGGCCGACGGCCTGCACCCTACCGCCGCGGCGCAGCCGAAAGTGCTCGACCACGTGTGGCCGACCCTCGAGCCGCTGCTGAAACGCTGAGCGCGCGCCTCCTCCCTGCGACATTCCGTCACCCGACCCGCGAGCCCGCGATGACCGCTTCCCGCACCCCGGCGATGCCGCCGATCCTGCTCGTCCACGGTGGCGCGGGCGTCATCCGCGCGACGCTCACGCCCGAGATCGAGGCTGCCGTCGAACACGATCTCGCCCGTGCGCTCGAGGCCGGCCACGCGGTGCTGCGCGACGGCGGCAGCGCGCTCGACGGTGTCGCCGCGGCTGTCGTCGTGCTCGAGGATTCGCCGCACTTCAACGCCGGCCATGGTGCCGTATTCACGCACGAGGGCATCAACGAACTCGATGCCTCGATCATGGACGGCAGCGCGCGCCACGCCGGTGCGGTCGCCGGCGTGCGCCGCATCCGCAATCCGATCCTGCTCGCACGCGC
Source organism: Dokdonella aquatica (assembly GCF_051987395.1). Lineage (NCBI taxonomy): Bacteria > Pseudomonadati > Pseudomonadota > Gammaproteobacteria > Lysobacterales > Rhodanobacteraceae > Dokdonella > Dokdonella aquatica. The sequence continues at coordinate 2,373,080 of NZ_CP197094.1, forward strand.
CGTCATGGAGCAGTCGCCGCACGTGATGCTGTTCGGCGAAGGTGCGGAGCGTTTCGCCGAGTCGATCGGCACGCCGTTCGTCGATCCGGCGTGGTTCCACACCGACACGCGCTGGCTGCAGCTGCAGGACGCGATCGCGAAGGAGAGCGCCGGCCGCCAGGCCGAACTCGGCCGCGCGATCCACTACGGCACGGTAGGCGCGGTCGCGCTCGACACGCAGGGCCGCCTCGCCGCCGCAACCTCGACCGGCGGCATGACCAACAAGCGCTGGGGCCGCGTCGGCGATTCGCCGATCATCGGCGCCGGCACCTGGGCCGACGACCGCGTCGCCGTCTCGGCCACCGGCTGGGGCGAATACTTCATCCGCGCCGGCGTTGCCCGCGACATCGCCGCGCGCATGGCCTACGGCGGCGCCACGCTCGCCGAAGCCGCGCACGCCGTCATCGACGACGTGATCCCGGCGCTCGGCGGCGACGGCGGCGTCATCGCGGTCGACCGCGCCGGCAACATCGCGCTGCCGTACAACACCGACGGCATGTACCGCGGATGGATCGACCGCAACGGCCGCGCGCATACGGCGATCCTCGCCGCGAAGGGCTAGACCTCCCGAGGTCGGCGCGGCCCAATCGCTTTCCCTTCTCCTTCCGGGAGAAGAGCCTGCCCCGTACCCCGATACGGGGTGGCCCGAAGGGCCGGATGAGGGTGCGGCGGGATGCGAGGCTGAACCCTTCGTCATGCATCCGACGCGACCGTCCTTCCGCACGTGCAGACGTGACGAGCCCGGGGTCAGGTTCATTTGCCTCGGGACACCGCGAAAGAATGCGATGTCGTTCGATGGCAAATGAACCTGACCCCAGCTTCTGGCTCTCGGTGTCGAATGCAATGATGCGGGGCGTCTCGGTCGGCGCGGCCCGATCGCTTTCCCTTCCCCCTCCGGGGGAAGGTGGCCCGAAGGGCCGGATGAGCGTGCGGCAGAGTGTGACGCCACCCCCTTCGTCACGCATCCGCGCGCGCATACGAGACGAGCCCGGGGTCAGGTTCATTTGCCTTGGGACGATGCACGTCTTCGGAGAATACGTTCGCCGGCAAATGAACCTGACCGCAGTCCTGGGGATGACCCGACGCACCGTCATCACGTCGCGTCGCGCGAGCATGTCGGGGAGCATTCTGCGTGGCTGCAACTGGGGCGCGCAGCCGTGCCGTGCACGCCCGATCACCGGGCTGCTCGATGTGCTCCTCGGCGCTGACGTCCGTTCGAAGTGGCAAGTCGACACGCGCGCGCGACGTGGCGCTATCGGCATCGACACTCTCGACTTCATGGTTCGGCATTCGATCGAGGCCATCGATCACGCAGGACACGCCTCGCCGGTCGGCACTCCATCCGTGGAGGACTTCACGACTCTGCACCGGCGCGGGCCGGTCTCGGGGAGTCGAGATGAAGGCTGTGCAGTTCTTCCCCGTGACGTCCGAGTCTGTAGGAAAACGTCGATTGCGGAGGTGATGGATGGGCGGGAAGATGGACTTGTCAGGATATTCCGCTGCACGTCGCTTTCCCTGGCGTGCGAATGACCGAAGTCATTGCGATCCTTTCGAGGAACATCGATGTCGAGTGCGGTGTGCTTTATCCGGCGATGCCCTTTCACGGCCCTGCTGCTCGGACTGGCGCCGGGATTTCTTTCCGGCTGGCTCGGAATGCACTATGACTCGGAAGGCTTCTGGTCGATCCTGCTCTACCTGTCCTTGATCCTTGTGTTTCCCGTGCGGATTGCTCACGAGGCTCTGTTCTCAAGCGACGTCACGCGTTCGCTCTATGTATCCCGATGGAGCCTTCTCATTCCAGGTTTTGCCATCGCGCTGGCCCTGGATGGTGTGGTTTCCCTGCTGCGGGCGACATGGGGCAAGCGGAAGCGCCCGTCATCGCGCCGCGATGCGGCTTGTTCGAGCAAGACGTCATTGAGAGCGTTGGCGATGTCATGCCTGCTTGTCGCGCACGCCACGCCAGTTCTGGCTTCGGGCTTCGATTACGCGGCATATCGGGAGGCGTCCCTCGCTGCGGTCGGTTCTCGCCTCGATGTTCCGGCCGGCACGACGTGGTGGCTTGATGCAGCCCACTACAGGTTTCATACCGTCGTCGACTTCACGGGACAAGTCCGTGTCGTTCGGGATGAACACCGATTCCTGGTCGAGCGCTGGGCGAAGGCCATGGGACACGGTGATGCCGTCGCCGCGATGTTCACGTCGAAGGAGATCGAGGTGCGGCAGGACGACAAGACGTACTGGGTTCCCGTCCAGAAGCAACTCATCGCAGCGTTTCGTGCAGAGGTTCCTGCGGGCAGCGAGGTCCGCCTCTACCTGATCCTCATCGGTGCCCACGACGGAGCTCCCGTTTTCGGCGTAAACGAGTTCGCCGTTGCGAGGCCATCACATGAGCCACGCGTTCGGAGGGAGGAATAGCGATCCGAACTCTACCCGCCTGCAGTGCAATCGATCCTCCGCAGCGTGGATAATGGCCTGATCCCAGAGGCGATTGGAGCTTTGATGGCCGTGCGTCGCGTGTTGCATGTCTTGCTTGCTTTCGTGCCGGCCGCTGTAGGCGCTTCCACGCAGCCACCGGAGGGTGAAACGCCTCAGGCATGCGTCGTCTTCAGCGATGCGTTCTACAAGTTCGCCCAGATTCGCGATGGCGGATACTCGAGAGATCAGACGCTCGAACTCGTTCGGAAGAGCCGTGACGTGACGTCAGTGCCGGTCGTGCAGGACCTGATGGTGCAGGCGGCGGAATTCGTCTACAGGCATCCCGCGACGAGTCCGGAACAGCTTCGCTCGAGGGTGCAGCAGGAGTGTTCGCTGGATCGGAACGGCAAGGTTGTCTTCAACGGGTTCTGATCGCCCCGTCATGCCCCGAGTGTCGCTGGACGAAGCGATTTCCATCGCGGCCACTTCTGCCCTGCCATGGATATCCCTCGCATGAGCCACTCCCACTCCTTTCTTTCCTGGCCGTTCGATCTGGCGATCAATACGGCCGTCTTCACGACGCGGCAGGCGATGGAAGGGCTGGAGCCCGTTCGCGAGGTCTATCACGATCGCGATGGGGACTGGCAGTTTCTCTGCGGCACCAGCATGGCGACCGAGGATCTCAAGGTGGTTTGCCTCGGTTGCGTGATCGAGGCCGATCCCACGATAGGCGAACTCTCGGAGATGCCGCCGGGGTGGTGTGCGACGCGGCATGGACCTGGCGGCGAGTGGATCCAGGAGCCGTACGCGGACGATGAAGACGAAGACTGACGCGAGGTCGTCGCTCACATCCTCCCCATCCACCCCAGCTCCCGCTCGTCCTCCGCCAGCAGATCCACCCCGCACACGAGCGACTCCACCCAGTCGATGAACCTGCGGATGTTGGCCGCGCCTGCGATCGGCGGGCCGTGCTGGGGGACGATCATGGCGAGGTCGAGCTGGCGGGCGCGGCGGGCCCACCAGCGGCAGGCGCGGTTGGAGGCCATGTAGCGGCGGTGGAAGCCGATCATGGTCTGCTGGTGCACGTCGAAGTCGTCGATCGGCTCGTACGGCACCTCGGCCATCGACGCACCGAGGTCGCCCGAGAACAGGATGCGGCTGATCGGATCGTAGAACTGGAAATTGCCGACGCTGTGCAGGAAATGGCCCGGCACGGCGCGCAGGTAGGAGCGGCCGATCGGGATGTCGCCGCCTTCGTCGGGCAGCAGCACGTAGCGGTCGGCGCCGGTGTCCTTCTGGTAGTGCGGCACGCTGTGCGGGATGAAGCGGCCCCACAGCTTGGAGCACACGATGCGCGCCTTCGTGTACATGAGCCAGCGGTCGACCGAGCCGATGATGTCGGGATCCTGGTGCGAGGCGATGATCCAGGTGAGGTCGCGCGGCTGCACGTACGGTGACATCGCGAGGCTCAGCGGCGTGTAGAGCAGCGCGCCGCCCGGATCGATCAGCGCGGATTCGGCGCCGTCGATGACGAGGAACTGGTTGGCGTGGACGCCGTCATCGCCGCGCACGAGGTCGTGGAAGGCGATGCAGGCGTGATCGCCCTTGCGGAACAGCTCGGTGGGCATGCGCGGTGCAGGCTGCGTGGAAACGGAGCCTGCATTCTGCGGACGCGCGCGAAACGCGCGTTGACGTCGATCAACCGGGCGGGACGTCGCGTCGTGCTTCGCGCACGGGGCGCTTGGCGAGCTTGCGCTGCAGCGTGCGGCGGTGCAGGCCGAGGCGGCGCGCGGCTTCGGAGATGTTGCCGTCGCACTCGGCGAGCACGCGCTGGATGTGTTCCCACTCCAGGCGCTTGAGCGGCGGCGGTGCATCGGGCACGACCGCGGCGTTGACGTGGCTGGCCGATTCGCCGAGCAGCGCCGCGACCACCTGGTCGGCGTCGACCGGCTTGGCGAGGTAGTCGTGCGCGCCGCGCTTGATCGCCTCGACCGCGGTGGCGATCGACGCGTAGCCCGTCAGCAGCAGGATGCGCAGGTCCGGGCGCACCGCGAGCAGGCGCGGGATCAGCGCGAGGCCGCTTTCGCTGCCGAGCTTGAGATCCAGCACGACGTAGCGCGGGCGATGTTCGGCACAGGCGGCGAGGGCCTGGGTCGCGTCGCGCGCGCCGCTGACCTCGAAGCCACGCGCGCCGAGGGCACGCGAGAGCACGTGGACGAAGGTTTCGTCGTCGTCGACGACGAGGATGCGCTCGGTGGATTCAGTGGCCATGGGCGGGATTGTCCAGCGTAGCGAGTGGGAGAAGCAAACACTGCAGGGTACCGCCGCCCTGGGCGCCGGAGGCGACCAGGCTGCCGCCGAAGCGCTCGGCCGTGGCCTTGGCCAGCGCGAGGCCGAGGCCCAGGCCGTGGCCCTTGGTGGTCTGGAAGCGCATGCCGATGCTGCGCTGCACGTTGGCCTGCATGCCGGCGCCGTAGTCGCGCACGCGGAACTTGAGCTGGTCGCCGAGACGGCCCGCGCGCAGCTCGATGCGGTCGCTACCCTGGGCGAGCGAAGCGTCGGCGGCGTTGTTGAGCAGGTTCACGAGCGCGTGGCTGAGCGCCGGGATCACGTGGATCGTCAGCGCCTCGGCATCGTCCTCGCCCGTGTAGCCGACTTCGATCTCGGGTCGCAGCAGGTGGAACGATTCGCGCACGCGGCCGGCGAACTCGCCCACCGTCATCGGCTCGGCGATGCCGGCGAGCTGGTTGCTGCCGACCGCGACGAGGTCGCGCAGGATGTTGCGGCAGCGCTCGGCCTGGCCGGCGAGCAAGGTGATGTCGGCGCTCAGGCGTGCGTCGGCGGCGTGCTCGCGCGCGAGTTCGCCGAGCAGCGTGCGCATCGTCGAAAGTGGCGTGTTGAGCTCGTGCGCGGTGCTCGCCGATTGCGTCGCGATCGCGAGGATGCCCTCGTCGCGCAGCGCGCGCTCGCGCTCGAGGTCGGCCTCGGCCTGCTGCGCGCGCAGCGCACGCGCGAGGCGCGTGATGAAGAAGCCGAGCATCGCCGCGGTGATCGCGAAGCTGATCGCGGCGCCGATCAGGTGCAGCGTATAGCCGCCCGGTTCGCCGATGTCGGCCACGGCCGGCAACGGCACGAACCAGCGCATGAGCACGAGGTAGGCGACCACGGCCAGCGTGGCCACGAACGCGACGGGCCGCACGGTCAGCGCGGTCGCGGCCAGCGTGATGGGCATGACCAGCAGCGAGGCGAACGGGTTGGTCGCGCCGCCGGTCAGGTAGAGCAGGTACGACAGCACGATCGTGTCGACCGTGATGTGCACGACCGGCTCGAGGCGCGTGACCGGCCAGTCCATGCCGAGCCGCCAGAACGCGAACAGCGCGAACAAGGTCAGCACGCCGATGCCCGCGAACAGCGCGCCGAGCGGGATCTCGAGGCCGAGCCCGTACGACACGAACGCGACGGTGAACACCTGCCCCGCGATCGCGCACAGGCGCAGCCAGGCCAGCGTCACGGCGAGCTGGCGCGGGCCATGCGACCAGCTCGATCCGCGCATGAAGACGCTCATCGCGGCGTGTCCCGGCGCAACGCCGCGAACAAGGCGTCGCGGAAGCGCTCGGGAGCCTCGATATGCGGCAGGTGACCGAAGCCGTCGAGCGCGACCAGCGTCGCGCCCGGGATGCGCCCGGCGACATCGCGACCGAGCGCCGGGTAGTCGCCGAGGGCCTTGGCCACGTCGGCCGGCGCGCCGTCACGGCCGATCGCAGTGCGGTCGCGCTCGCCGATGATCAGCGTGGTCGGCACGGCGAGGCGGTGCACGTCGTGGATCACGGGCTGCGTGAACACCATCTCCGAGGTGAGCGCCGCATTCCACGCGTAGGCCCTCCCCTTCGGGCCTTCGTAGACCGCCGCGAGTTCGCGCGCGAGCGCGTCGTAGGCCGGCGTCCACTCGCCGTCGTAGTAGTTCTGCTTCTGGTAGGCGGCGATGCGCGCATAGCCGTTGCCGAGCTCGCCCTTGTAGGCCGCGTCGACGCCACGCCACACGGCGCCCTTGGCCTGCCAGTCCTCGAGGCCGATCGGATTGACCAGCACGAGTCGCGCGACACGATCGGGATGGCGCAACGCGAGCCGCGTCGCGAGCATGCCGCCCATCGAGTGGCCGATCAGGTCGACCTTGCCGGCCACCTTGGCGTGGTCGAGCAGGGCCACCGTGTTGTCGGCGAGCTGGTGCAGCGAGAACTGGTAGCGCTGCGGCATGTCCGATGCGCAGAAGCCGATCTGCTCGGGGACGATGACGCGGAAGCCTTTCGCCGCGAGCGCTTCGGCGGTATCGGCCCAGTAACCCGCGCAGAAGTTCTTGCCGTGCAGCAGCACCGCGGTGCGGCCGTTGGCCTTTCCACTCGGCGCGACGTCGCGCCAAGCCATCTGCATCGTCTGCTGCTGGCTCTCGAAGCTGAAATGCGAGGCTTCGGAAAGCGGTGCCGCGACAGAGGAACCCGCGAGGGCGAGCAGGGACACGAGGGAGAGACGAAATGCAGCGGTGCAGATCATGACGGGCACAAGGCGGCGGCGTTTGGCCGCCCATCATACCGCCGTCCGTGGAATCGCTTTGACGAGGTTCGTTCTGTGCCGGTAGTGCCGGTAATGCCGAGGCATCGCTCTTGAGCCTCTCTCCCTCCGGGAGAGGGGTTGGGGAGAGGGTGCGGGATCGTGACGACTTCCGATCATCGTCGCGATCCCGGGCCCTCTTCCCGCCCTTCGGGCCACCTTCTCCCGCAGGGAGAAGGGACGCTCGCCGTACGTGGGAACGCCTCCATCAGAACGCGAGGCTCACGCCGAGAAAGATGCCGAGCAGCGCAAGCAGCAGAAGCAGCAGGAAGATGCCGAAGATGATCTTGGCGATGCCGGCCGAGGCACCGGCGATGCCCGTGAAGCCGAGACCGCCGGCGATCAGCGAGATGATGGCGAAGATGATGGCGAGCTTGAGCATGACGTGGCCTCGGGCGCGTACAGGGAGAAGTGTCTGATCCCGATATCGGAAAAGCCCGGGCGAGGATGGCCTCGCCCGGGCGGCGCGCTTACGAGTGCGCGGCCTCGATCTGCTTGAGCGCGCGCATGTCGTTGTGGTCGCGCGTCACGGCCGGCAGGTGGCGCTGCGCGATGGCCTGCGTAGCCGGATCGTCCGAGTTCTCGACGACCTTGCGGAACGAGGCGAGGATGCGGTCCTCGAACTCCTCGAGCTGGGCGACGTACTCGGCATCCTGGTCGCTCGCGAGGCTCGTGCGCACCTCGGCGTAGAGCTTGCGCATCGCGCCGACGAACGTGCCGCTCTCGGCCGGCTTCTCGCCGCTCGACGCGACCAGCGCGGCGAGATCGCCCGCGATCGCGGCCTTCGTGCGCGCCATGCGCTGGAACAGCACGGCGAGGTCCGGGCGCACCTTCGTGGCCGACTCCTCGTAGAACGACTTGCCGTCGTTGAGCACCTCGATGAGGTCGTTGAGGCTCGCTGTGTCGGTATGGTTGTGCTTGCTCATGTCGGTCTCCTTGCGTGTCCGGGGGAAGGCTTCGCTCGGTGCTCGTGGCGAAGCGTGTGGACCGATACTGGCACGCAGGAAACGTGATTCGACGGCTTAAGTGGCAGTCATTCAGCGCACGTCCGCAGAGTGTTCAGCGCACGTCGTGGTAAGCGGCACGCGAACCGCGGCGCGACGCGGATCAGACCGCTGCGAGCGGCAGCGTGATGCGCATCGAAAGGCCGCCGCCGTCGGCGTTCGCGGCGACGATCGTGCCGCCGTGGTTGACGATCGCGCGGCGAGCGATCGCGAGGCCGAGCCCGGTGCCGCCGCTCGAGCGCGCGCGTGCCGCATCGGTGCGATAGAACGGTTCGAAGATGCGCACGAGGTCGGCCTCGGCGACGCCGGGGCCGTGATCGCGGATCTCCAGCGACAGCGTGCGTGCCGTCGACTCGTCGACCACGAGGTGTACCTCGATCGGTGCATCACCGGTCGAGTAGGCGAGCGCATTGCGCAGCACGTTCTCGAGTGCACTGTGCAAGGCGTCGCGTGATCCGGAAACGAAAGCCTCGGTGCGTCCGTCGAGCACGATGCGGCGGCCGCTTGGCGCGCCCTCGTAGTCGGCATTCGCGATGACGTCCTCGAGCAGCTCGACGATCGCGATGCGCTCGACCTGGCGCTCTGGGCGCGTGGCGAGGCGCGACAGTTCGATCGCCTGCGCGAGCATCGCCTCGAGGCGATCGGCTTCGCGTTCGATGCGCGCCATCGATTGCGCCACGGTGGCCTCGTCGCCGTCGCGCGCGAGCTCGAGCGCGACGCGCAGGCGCGCGAGCGGCGAGCGCAGTTCGTGCGAGACGTCGCGCACGAGGCGGCGGTTGTTCTCGACGAGGTCGGTGATGCGCGCGGCCATGTTGTCGAACTCTTCGGCCAGAGCGGTGATCTCGGTGCTGCGTCCGAACGGCAGGCGGCCGACGCGCGCGTCGAGGTCGCCCTCGGCGAAGCGGCGCGTGCTCGCACGGATGCGCGCGAGTGGCGCGGCCACGAACCACGCGAGCAGCGCGCTGACCACCGCGCTGACCACCATCGCGACGATCAGGTGCGACCAGAAGCTCACGCCGCGCTTGTAGATGATGCGACCGACCAGCGAGCCTTCCGCGGCCGCGACGAGCACGATCTCGCTGCGATCCTCGCGCAGCGTGGCCGGCATCACGCGCACGCGCTCGCTCGGCATCGCGTTGCCTGCGCGGAATGCCGAGGCGGCCGCGAGCGCGTCGCGCGAGACGCGCTTGCCCAGCGTGTCCTGGTTGTTCGCATCGAGCGCGTAGAACTCGATCGGACCCATGCTGTCGGCGATGCGCAGCGTCTGCTGCAGGCGTTCGGCGCCACCGCGGCGCGCCTCGCGCGCGAGGCGGCCGAGCTGTTCGTCCATCGCAGCCTGCAGGCGCGTGATCTCGAGGCCCGGGATCTTCTGCGACTCGAAGCTGCTCGTGGTCAGCCACGCCAGGGTGATGATGATCGCGGCGTTGGCGAGCCAGAACGCCGCGAAGATGCGCCAGAACAGGCGACGCACGTCAGCTGCCTTCGGACTGGCGGAGCAGGTAGCCGCTGCGGTGGATCGTCGTGATCGGCGAGCTGCCGTCGCCGAGTTCGCCGATCTTGCGGCGCAGGTTGGACACGTGCACGTCGATCGAGCGGTCGTACGGGCCGAGCGGGCGGCCGAGCACGGTCTGCGAGATGCGCTCCTTGCTGACCACCCGGCCGCACTCGCGCATGAGCAGCGTGAGCAGGTCGAACTCGGTCGAGGTCAGCGGGATCGGCTTGCCGTCGACGGTCACGGCGCGCGCGGCGGCCTTGAGCGCAAGGCGCCCGCACTGGATGTCGGTCAGCGCCTCGGCGGCCTCGCCGCGTGCGCGGCGCAGCACGGCACGCAGGCGCGCGGCGAGCTCGCGCGGGTTGCACGGCTTGGGCAGGTAGTCGTCGGCACCGAGCTCGAGGCCGAGGATGCGGTCGATGTCCTCGCCGAGCGCGGTGACCATGAGCACGGGCAGGTTCGATTCGCGGCGCAGCTCGCGCAGCACGTCCAGGCCCGAGCGGCCCGGCAGCATCACGTCGAGCACGATGGCGTCGAACGTGCGGCCGCGCGCGGCGGTGATCGCCGATTCGGCGTCGTGCGCGAGCGTGACCTCGAAGCCCTCGCGGTGCAGGAAGTCGCGCAGCAGGCCGGCGAGTTCGTGGTCATCGTCGGCGAGGAGGATGTGCGGAGCGTTCATGTCACCCGCAACCATGCCGCAAGCGCGCCCGGCGCGCCATGGACTTTGCGCCGGATTGCCCGTCTTTGCAGGCGTTTACATCAGCGCGGGGCCAGCCAGCGGCGCAGGATCACCGACACCAGCAGGCCGGCCAGCGCAGCGACCAGCGCGGAACCGGCCACGTCCGACAGAAAGTGCTTGGACATGTTGATGCGCGCGCAGACCACGAACACCGGGATCGCGAGCAGCACGACGCGCTGCCAGGTCTTCGGCGCGAGCGCCGCGAGCGGCAGGAACAGGCCGAAGTAGAACGCCGAGTGGCCCGACGGGAACGAGCCGCCGCCCATGAACCAGATCGCGTCCCAGTTGCCCGAGGCGAGAACGTTCTCGGGGCGCATGCGGCCGAACGTGGTCTTGCCGAGGATCATCATGCCGATCGTCGCGGCCTGCGTGAGCGCGACCGCGATCAGCGACGGCGGCAGGCGCGACGGCAGCCCTAGCGGACGCTGCAGCAGCAGGCCTAGCACGCCGAGGCCGCCGAGCACGCTGCAGGCGAGCCAGTACCAGACGTGCACGCCGAGCACGGTGTCGAACAGGTCGAGCGGTTCGCGGAAGAACGCCGCATTCTGGTAGCCGCTGCCGGCGACCCAGCGCGTCAGCGGGTAGTCCACGCCGAGCAGGCCTGCGGTCATGAGCACGAGGGCGACGAGACCGGTCCAGAGCAGCAGGCGACGATTCATGGCGGGATCGGGAGGGAAGCGGAGGCGCATCCTAACCGATCGACCCACGCTCAGCGGACGCGCGGATCGCCGACGAACACGCGCGTATCCAGGCGCATCGCGACGCTCCCGTTGACGGCGTGGCGGTCGAACAGGTCGCGTAGGGCCGCGAGCATCGGCGCATGGGCCGGGTGGCCTTCGCGTGGCGCGTGAGAGGACGACAGCAGGCGTCCGCGCAAGGCCTCGAACGTGAGCCGCTGCGGGTGGGCGAGGCGCGTCGCGCCGCGCAGGCCGCCGCCGAACCACGCCTGCATCGCGGCATCGTCGGGATGCGCGGCCGCGACGGCGGCGTGGTCGATGCCGTGGCGCGCGAGGAGTGCCGCGTAGGCGGCCTCGAACGCACCGTGGTCCTCGACGAGCGTGTTCCAGTAGACCGCGACGAGACCGCGCGGCGTCAGCAGGCGCGACCACTCATGCCGCACGGCGTCGCGATCGAACCAGTGGAACGCCTGTGCGCAGGTGACGAGATCGATCGAGGCCCCGGCGAGCGGCGTCGCCTCGGCGGTACCGCCGATCATCGAGAAGTGACGTTCATGCGCCAGTGCGGCAAGCGCAGCCTCGCGCATCGCCGCATTCGGCTCGACACCGGTCACGCGATGCTTGGCATCGAGGAAGGGCTGTGCCGACAAGCCCGTGCCGGCCCCGATGTCGGCGACGTGCCATGTCGCGTCGATGCCGAACGTCGCGTGCAGCCACGGCACTAGCGCACCGGGATAACCTGGCCGCCAGCGCGCGTAGTCGCCGGCGCGATCGGAGAAGCGGCGCGTGGGGTCGAAGTCGGTCATCGAGCGGCAGGACGTGTGTTCTTCCCTTCTCCCTCCGGGAGAAGAGCCTGCCCCGTACTCCGATACGGGGTGGCCCGAAAGGGCCGGATGAGGGTCCGGGCTCGCGCCGATGATGGGGCTCGGTCACGATCCCGCACCCTCTCCCCAACCCCTCTCCCGGAGGGAGAGGGGCTCACATGCGTCACAGATCGAACTTGATGCCCTGCGCGAGCGGCAGCGAGTTCGAGTAGTTGATCGTGTTGGTCTGGCGGCGCATGTAGGCCTTCCACGCGTCCGAACCCGATTCGCGGCCGCCGCCGGTTTCCTTCTCGCCGCCGAACGCACCGCCGATCTCGGCGCCCGAGGTGCCGATGTTGACGTTGGCGATGCCGCAGTCCGAACCGGCCGCCGACAGGAACTGCTCGGCCGACTTGAGGTTCTGCGTGAAGATCGACGACGACAGGCCCTGCGGCACGCCGTTCTGCATGTCGATCGCCTCGTCGAGCGTGTCGTACTTCATCACGTAGAGGATCGGCGCGAACGTCTCGTGCTGGACCACCTCGTCGCTGTTCTTGAGGCCCGTGACGATCGCCGGCAGCACGAAGTTGCCGTCGCGGTCGATGGCGGTGCCGCCGGTCTCGACGGTGCCGCCGCTGGCCTTCGCCTTCTCGATCGAGGCGAGGAACTGCTGCACGGCGGCCTTGCTGTTGAGCGGGCCCATCAGGTTGGCGGCGTCGGTCGGATCGCCGATCTTGCCTTCGACCTGCTGATAGGCCTTCTTGAGCGAGGCGAGCACGGTGTCGTAGATCGACGCGTGCACGATCAGGCGGCGCGTCGTCGTGCAGCGCTGGCCGGCCGTGCCGACCGCGCCGAACACGATGCCCGGGATCGCGAGCTTCAGGTCAGCCGTCTCGTCGAGGATGATCGCGTTGTTGCCGCCGAGCTCGAGCAGGCTGCGGCCCATGCGGCGCGCGACGCGCTCGCCGACCGTGCGGCCGACCGCGGTCGAGCCCGTGAAGCTGATCAGCGGGATGCGCTTATCGTCCACGAACTGCTGGGCGAGCTCGGTGCCGGCGTCGTTGATCAGGAAGAAGATGTCCGGGAAGCCTGCGGACTTGAGCGCCTCGTTGCAGATCTTCATCGATGCGATCGCGGTCAGCGGCGTCTTGTTGGACGGCTTCCAGATGCAGATGTCGCCGCAGATCGCCGCGAGGAACGAGTTCCACGCCCACACCGCGACCGGGAAGTTGAACGCGCTGATGATGCCGACGAGGCCGAGCGGCTGGTACTGCTCGTACATGCGGTGGCCCGGGCGCTCCGAATGCATCGTGTAGCCGTAGAGCATGCGGCTCTGGCCGACCGCGAAGTCGGCGATGTCGATCATCTCCTGCACTTCGCCGTCGCCTTCCGGCTTGGACTTGCCCATCTCGAGCGCGACCAGCGAGCCGAGCGCGTCCTTGTGCTTGCGCAGCGCTTCGCCGCACAGGCGCACGGCTTCGCCGCGGCGCGGCGCCGGCGTCGTGCGCCACACCTTGAACGCGGCCTGCGCACGCGCGATCACGGTCTCGTAGTCGGCCTGGCTGCTCGCGTGGACCTCGCCGATCACGGCGTTCGTGGTCGGGTTCACCGACTGCAGTACGCCGGCATCGGTCGTGGTCGACCACTCGCCGTTGCCGAGGTACGTGCCGGAATTGCTGCTGCCAAGGTCGAGCGCCTTGAGGAGGGTGGACGACATGCGGGGACTCCAGGTTCGGTGGGAGGCGCCGGGCGGATGCGGTACGGCATCGGGGCGGCGCGGAAACCGCCCATTCTAGCGCACGTGGCGAGGGCGGCATGCGGCATGGCGACCCCGGCCCGATTCGAACGGGCGACCTTTCCCTTAGGAGGGGAACGCTCTATCCAGCTGAGCTACGGGGCCATGCGAGCGGGGCGGGATTGTCCCACATCGCCCGCGCGAATCCGAGCCGATGCACGTGTCAGCGGCCGCCGTGCAGGCGCCAGCCGAGCTGCAGCACGACGTCGGTCGTACGCAGGCGCGGCACGTCCTCGGCGAGCGTCATGAAGAACGTGCCGTGGCGGTCGCTTTGGCGCGAGAGGCCGAAGCTGAGCAGGTTGGCCGCGCCGAAGAAGCCGGGCAGGTCGCGGTAGAGCTCGGCGTGGGCGTCGGCCTGGACGATCGCGCGCCAGCGCTCGCCGAGGCGGTAGCCGACCGCAGCGCCCGCGAACGGCACGACCTCGCGGGCGCGGTCCTCGAGCAGCGTGTTGTCGGACTGGTAGAGCACGCCGGCGCGTGCGGCGACGGTCCAGCGTTCGCCGAGCGCTTGCTCGACGAAACCGCTGGCCGAGACGTCGTGGCTGCCGCTGTCGGCGAGTCCGGCGCGGCTGCCCGTGGCGAGCTTGGTACCGAGCGTGAGGCCGACCGTCGTCTCACCGATATTCCAGCGGCGCGTCAGGTCGACGAGGGTCGGGCCGGCGCCCGAGCGGCCGCGCGTGAGCGTGCGCAGCACACGGTCGCCGTCGCGTACCTCGACGAACGGCGCCTGCGTGCCGAGGCGGTCGCGGTCGCCGTTGTCGAAGCCGAAGGCGCGGTGGAAATCCGAGATCGCGCCATCGAGCACGCCGTCGCCGATCGCGACGTGCCCGAGCGAGACGCGCAGGCTCCAGCGCTTGTCGAATGCGCGCGTGAACGCGACGCGCGTTTCGCGGGTTTCCGCATCGAACACGAGCGCGCTGTCGCCATGCTGCTGCGCGAGCTCGGTGTTGGCGACGTGGAACGTCGCATCGAGCTGCCAGCCCGCCGCGGGCGCAGCCGGCGGCAGCGGCAGGCCGGTGGCGAGCGCGAACGGATTCTGGTCGCGCGCCTGCAGCCATTGCGCGTGCGCGGTCGGTGCGAATGCGACGAGACAGACCGCGATCGCAAGCGTCTTTCGCATCGGCAGGGGAGGGCGGGAAGCGGGCGTCATCGATTCGGATTCCGTGGAGGCTCGGTGGAGAGGAGCATGATGGCTTCGAAGCGTTGCGGCATCTGACGTCGGGAATGAGGGGTTCCCGGCGGTGACTCCTGCTCCACCAACCCGGTGCGATCGTCACGTCTTCTGCATCGGGAGAGAAGTCTGTCTTGCCATCGGCGCGACGGTGTACCAGACCCCGGATCAAGGCAGGTACGAGACGCCAGTGTTGCCGCACATGCGTACCCCTCTCCCCCCGGCCCCTCTCCCGCAAGGGGAGAGGGGAGATGCGCTCGACTCCGCGATGCGCGTCGAGAACGGAGGCGTGGCCGGCGGTGCTGGCGGCGGAGCGGTGACTCGTGGCGGTGTCGGGTGCGTCGCTGACGCTGCGCGATATCGCATGCCTCACATGCGGAACACGCCGAAGCGTCCGCGCTCGATCGGCGCATTGAGCGCGGCCGAGATGCCGAGGCCGAGCACGCGTCGCGTGTCGGCGGGATCGATGACGCCGTCGTCCCACAGGCGGGCGCTCGCGTAGTACGGGTGGCCCTGGGCCTCGTACTGGTCGCGGATCGGTGCCTTGAACGCGTTCTCCTCCTCGATGCTCCACGTCTTGCCCGAGGTCTCGAGGCCGTCGCGTCGCACGGTCGCGAGCACGCTCGCGGCCTGTTCGCCCCCCATCACGCTGATGCGCGCGTTCGGCCACATCCACAGGAAGCGTGCGCCGTAGGCGCGGCCGCACATCGCGTAGTTGCCGGCGCCGAAGCTGCCGCCCGTGACCACGGTGAACTTGGGCACGTGCGAGCACGCGACCGCGGTGACCATCTTGGCGCCGTCCTTGGCGATGCCGGCGTTCTCGTACTTGCGGCCGACCATGAACCCCGTGATGTTCTGCAGGAACACGAGCGGGATGTCGCGCTGGTTGCACAGCTCGATGAAGTGCGCGCCCTTGAGCGCGGATTCGGCGAACAGGATGCCGTTGTTGGCGACGATGCCGACCGGGTAGCCGTGGATGTGCGCGAAGCCCGTGACGAGCGTCTTCGCGTAGCGCGCCTTGAACTCGTCGAAATCCGAGCCGTCGACGATGCGCGCGATGATCTCGCGGATGTCGAACGGCATGCGCGTGTCGCGCGGCACGATGCCGTAGAGGTCGCTGGCCGGGTACAGCGGCTCGCGCGGCGTGGCCAGCGCGAGCGGCATGCGCTTGACGCGGTTGAGGTTGCGCACGACGTCGCGTGCGATCGCGAGCGCGTGGGCGTCGTCCTCGGCGAAGTGGTCGGCCACGCCCGACACCGCGGTGTGCACGTCGGCGCCGCCGAGCGATTCGGCATCGACGACTTCGCCGGTCGCGGCCTTCACGAGCGGCGGGCCGCCGAGGAAGATCGTGCCCTGTTCGCGCACGATGATGGTCTCGTCGCTCATCGCGGGCACGTAGGCGCCACCGGCCGTGCACGAGCCCATCACGACGGCGATCTGCGCGATGCCGAGCGAGCTCATGCGCGCCTGGTTGTAGAAGATGCGGCCGAAGTGCTCCTTGTCCGGGAACACCTCGTCCTGCAGCGGCAGGAACGCACCGCCCGAATCGACGAGGTAGACGCAGGGCAGGCGGTTCTCGAGCGCGATCTCCTGCGCGCGCAGGTGCTTCTTGACCGTCATCGGGAAGTAGGTGCCGCCCTTGACGGTCGCGTCGTTGGCGACGACGAGCACTTCCTGGCCGTGCACGCGTCCGATGCCGGTGACGAGGCCCGCGCACGGCGCGGCGTCGTCGTAGAGGCCGTGCGCGGCGAGCGGGGAGAGTTCGAGGAACGGCGAGCCCGGATCGAGCAGTGCGCGGATGCGTTCGCGCGGCAGCAGCTTGCCGCGCTCGGTGTGTTTCGCGCGCGCCTTCTCGCCGCCGCCGAGGGCGACGCGGGCCATCTGCGCATCGAGATCCTCGACCGCCGCACGCAGCTGCGCGGCGTTGGCCTGGAAGGCCGGATCGCGCGGGTCGATGTTGCTGGTGATCGCCGTCATCGTCGCACCCATGGACCATGGAGCCGTGCATCTGAGCACAGCGTCCGATGGCTGGCCAGACTTGCGTGGGCGCGGCATGCGTGGTGCGTGGAATCGCTGCGCTGCAGCGTGGTCGCGACCGTCGAACGAGGCGAGCCGGCCGCGCGAGGCGGCCGGCTCGCGGACGATCAATCCTTCTTGAGTTCCTTGTCGGCCGCTTCCTTGGCGTCCTTCGCGGTTTCCTTGATCTCGTGGCCGACTTCCTTGGCGCCTTCCTTCACTTCGCGGCCGGCGGCCTTGCTCGCCTCCCACGCTTCCTTGGCGCCTTCCTTGATCGCTTCGCCGGTGGCCTGCGCGGCTTCCTTGGTTGCATCGACGGCTTCACCCGCCTTGATCTTCGCGGTCTCGGCGGCGTCGACGGCCGCGTCGCTGGTCTCGGCAGCGGCCTTGCGCGTCTCGTCGGCCGCGTCACCGACGGCTTCCTTGGTCGCTTCGGCCGCGACCTTGGCGGCATCGGCGGCGTCCTGCGCAGCCTTCTGCGTTGCTGCGGCAGCGTCCTGGGCGGTCTTCTGCGCGGATTCGGCGGCCTCGCGGGCCTGCTTGTTGGCGTCGTCGCCGCAGGCGGCGAGGGCGAGCGTGAGCGCAGCGGCGAGCGCGGTACGGATCAACATGGTGGTCCCCTTCGATGGTCGGCGGCACACAGGGCGGGCAGGATGGCCGGCCGCCGTGGCCATCCCGTTCAGGTTGCGATTCTGAACCGCCGGCGCGGGTGCGGGGAAGGGGGCGTCGTCGCGCCGTAAAAGCGTGGGGTCAGGTTCATTTGCCCAGCGCATCGCCCTGGATGGCGCTGTGCTTCGAGGCAAATGAACCTGACCCCAAGTCACCAGCGCTGTGCTTCGAGGCAAATGAACCTGACCCCAAGTCACCAGCGCTGTGCTTCGAGGCAAATGAACCTGACCCCAAGTCACCAGCGCTGTGCTTCGAGGCAAATGAACCTGACCCCAAGTCACCAATGAACCTGACCCCATTTCACCAAGGGGCGGCGTGGCGCCGCCCCGGACGATGGATCAGACCAGCTCGATCGCGATCGCGGTGGCTTCGCCGCCGCCGATGCACAGCGAGGCGACGCCGCGCTTGCCGCCGCGTGCCTTGAGCGCGTGCAGCAGCGTCACGACGAGGCGCGCGCCCGAGGCGCCGATCGGGTGGCCGAGCGCGGTCGCGCCGCCGTTGACGTTGATCTTCTCGTGCGGGATGCCGAGATCCTTGATCGGCGCCATCGCGACGACCGAGAACGCCTCGTTGACCTCGAACAGGTCGACGTCCTCGACCTTCCAGCCGGCCTTGTCGAGCACGTTACGGATCGCGCTGACCGGTGCGGTCGTGAACCACTGCGGCTCCTGCGCGTGCGTGGCGTGCGCGACGATGCGCGCGATCGGCGTGACGCCGAGCTTCTTCGCATGGTCGGCGCTGGTGATGATCGCTGCGGCGGCACCGTCGGAGATGCTCGACGAGCTCGCTGCGGTCACCGTGCCGTCCTTGCGGAACGCGCCCTTGAGGGTCGGGATCTTGGCGATGTCGGACTTGCCGGGCTGCTCGTCGGTCGCGAACTCGACCTCACCCTTGCGCGTGGCGACCTTGACCGGAACGATCTCGTCGGCGAACGCACCCGAGGCGATCGCGGCCTGCGCGCGGCGCACCGACTCGATCGTGTAGGCATCCTGCTCCTCGCGCGTGAAGCCGTACTTGTCGGCCGTGGCTTCGGCGAACACGCCCATCGACTGGCCGTCGTACGGGTTGGTCAGGCCGTCCCAGGCCATGTGGTCGACGAGCTTGGCATCGCCGTAGCGCAGGCCCGGACGTGCCGAGACCATGTGCGGCGCGTTGGTCATCGACTCCATGCCGCCGGCGACGACGACGTCGGCCGAGCCGGCCTTGATGAGGTCGTGGCCGAGCATGATCGCCTTCATGCCGGAGCCGCAGACCTTGTTGATCGTCGTGCAGCCGGTGCCGGTCGGCAGGCCCGCGGCGAGCGCGGCCTGGCGCGCGGGCGCCTGGCCGAGGTTGGCCGGCAGCACGCAGCCCATGATCACCTCGGACACGGCGTCGGCGGCGATGCCGGACTGGTCGAGCGCGGCCTTGATCGCGGCGGCGCCGAGCGTGGGCGTCGGCACGCCCGTGAACTGGCCGAGCATGGAACCGATCGCGGTGCGCTTGGCGCCGACGATGACGATATCGGACATGACGAAAACCTCCGTGGATGCAGTCGAGCACCGGTGCCGAAGCCCCGGCGGGAACCGGCCGATTATCGCACGGCGCCCGCGGCCCGACCGGCCGCGCGCGCTGGACCTTCGTGCACTTGACGTGCGGCCCCGGCGGCCCAAGCATGCGCTCGACGACAGGAGGGGTCGGCATGCGTGGCGTGGTATGGAAAGGCGTGGTGGCGGCCGTGCTGGCCGGGTCCGCGCAGGCGGCGACGATCACGGTCACGACGACCAACGACTCGGTCGCGGCCGATGCGCAGTGCAGCCTGCGCGAGGCGATCACGGCCGCCAACACCGACGCCGCTTTCAACGGCTGCCCGGCAGGCAGTGGCGCCGACATCATCGTGCTGCCGGCCGGCGAGTACCGCCTCACGCGTGCCGGCGCGGACGAGGACGGCAACCTCACGGGCGATCTCGACATCCGCAGCAGCCTGCAGCTGCAAGGCGCCGGTGCCGACCTCACGCGCATCCGTGGCGATCGTGTCGACCGCCTGTTCGACGTGCGCCAGGGCATTCCTGCGGTGCCGGTCGAGGTACGCATCGCCGGCATGACGCTGCGCAACGGCGAAGCCGCGCTCGGCGGCGCGATCCTCGTCGGCAGCGGCGCGGGCCTGCGCGTCGAAGGTGTCTCGATCGTCAACAACATCGCCACGCAAGGCGGCGCGATCGCGGTGCAGGGCGCGCTGTCGGTGTCCGCGGCGGCGTTCCATGCCAACAGCGCGACGCGCGGTGGCGCGCTGTGGTCGGCGGCGGGTTCGTCGGTCGAGCTGCGCAATGTCACGTTCGACGGCAACACGAGCAGCCAGTCCGGATCGGCCGCGGCGTTCGACGGCGACGCCGTGCTCAACAACGTGACGATGAGCCAGAACGTCGCCGACAGCGATTCGGACGACACCGGCGACGGTGCACTCGAGGCCAACGGCACGGTCACGCTGTCGAACACGCTGATCGCGCGCAACCTCGATCTCAGCCTTGGTGGTGCGTCGACCGTGAATCCCGACTGCGCGACCGGTGTGGCCGGCACGCTCGCGTCGACGGGCTACAACCTCGTCGGCACGCTCGGCGAGGCCTGCACGCTGGCGCCGCAGGCGAGCGACCAGACCGGCACGCCGGCTGCGCCGATCAATCCGCGCCTGCAGCCGTTCGCGGTGTACGGCGGCACGGTCGAGGTGTTCCTGCCGCTGGTGACGAGTCCCGCCGTCGAACGTGGCAGTCCCGCCGCGATGGGCGAGCCCGGCGCCTGCGAGCCCGTCGACGCACGCGGCATCGCGCGTCCGCAGGCGAGCCGCTGCGACATCGGCGCGGCCGAACTCGACGACCTCGTGTTCCGCGACGGCTTCGATCCGCCGTTGCCGTGAACCTCGAGCGCTGCGCATGATGCGCGGATGACCTCGACCGACGCCGATCTCCCCGTGCTGCGTGCGATCCAGGCGCGGCGCCTGCACCTCGCCGCGCAAGGCCTGCTCGCCAAGCCGCGTGCGAAGGCGCGCGAGGCCGACGTGCTCGCGGCGATCGAGCGCATGCGCCTGCTGCAGATCGACACGATCCACGTCGTCGCGCGCAGCCCTTACCTCGTGCTGTTCTCGCGCCTCGGCAATTACCGTCCCGAATGGCTCGACGGCCTGCTCGAGCGCGGTGCGATCTTCGAGGTGTGGGCGCACGAGGCCTGCTTCGCGTCGTCGCGCGACCACGCGCTGCATCGTGCCCACCTCGCGCGCGGCGGGCGCGAGGGCCATTGGTCGTATCGCAACGCGCTGCGCACGCAGGCCGCGCACGCCGATGCACTCGCGGCGTTGCTGGTGCGCATCCGCGAACACGGCGCGGTGCGCGCGGCTGACTTCGAATCGGCGCGCCCGCGCGGCGCCTCGGCGTGGTGGGGCTGGAAGGACGAGAAGCGCTGGCTCGAGGCGCTGTTCGCGCTCGGCGAGCTCATGGTCGCGCGCCGCGAGCGCTTCCAGCGCGTCTACGACATCAGCGAACGCGTGCTCGCGCGGCATCCGCCGGCGGTGGCTTTCGACGGTGACGTCGCGCGCACGCTCGTGCTCGACGCGGTGCGCGCGCTCGGTGTCACCCAGGCGCGCTGGATCGCCGACATGCACCGCACGACGCCGCGCGTGCGCGATGCCGACCTCGCGCCGCTGGTCGCCGCGGGCGAGCTCGTGCGCGTCGCGGTCGAGGGCTGGGAGGCGCCGGGCTACGTGCACCGCGACCACGCGGCGCTGCTCGATGCCGCGCGCGCGGGACGCCTGCGCGCGACACATACGACCCTGCTGTCGCCGTTCGATCCGGTCGTCTGGGACCGCGAGCGTGCGCGCACGATGTTCGGCTTCGACTACACGCTCGAGTGCTACGTGCCCGAGCCGAAGCGTCGCTTCGGCTACTTCGTGCTGCCGATCCTGCGCCGCGGCGAGCTGGTCGGTCGCCTCGACGCGAAGGCGCATCGCGGCGACGGCGTGTTCGAGGTCAAGCGCCTGTTCCTCGAGCCCGATGTCGAGCCCGACGCAGCGCTGGCGACCGACATCGCCACCGCGATCCGGGCCGCCGCCGACTGGCACGCGACCCCGCAGGTCACGCTGCGGCGCTGCGATCCGCGCGGCTTTGCAACGCTGCTGCGCACGGCGCTGCGCGACCGGGCCTAGACTTCCGTCGCAGACGTGCGCCCGCGGCGCCATCGTCTGCGATCATCGGGCGGGCCAACGCCGCACCGCGAGAGCCCGATGGATTACGCGCACGACATCACCGCGATCGACACCGATTTCTTCCGCGCCGACTTCGACGCGGCCTACCTCGTGATCAGCGACGGACGTGCCGCCTTCATCGACGTCGGCACGAACTTC
The DNA here is from genome assembly GCF_051987395.1 of Dokdonella aquatica. Lineage (NCBI taxonomy): Bacteria > Pseudomonadati > Pseudomonadota > Gammaproteobacteria > Lysobacterales > Rhodanobacteraceae > Dokdonella > Dokdonella aquatica. Next base: position 2,394,874 of record NZ_CP197094.1, read on the forward strand.
TCGGTGCCTGCGTTGCTCGACGCGCTCGCGCGCAAGGGCCTCGGCGTCGGCGCGGTCGACTGGGTCATTCCGACCCACGTGCACCTCGACCACGCCGGCGGCGCCGGCGAGCTCATGCGCCGGCTGCCGAACGCGACGATGCTGATCCACCCGCGCGGCGCACGCCACATGGCCGATCCGGCCAAGCTCGTCGCGGGCGCGTCGGCGGTCTACGGCGAGGACGTCGTGCGCGCGACCTATGGCGACATCGTGCCGGTGCCGGTCGAGCGCATCGTCGAGGCGCACGACGACCAGATCGTGCACGTCGGCTCGCGCGCGCTGCGCTGCCTCGACACGCCGGGCCATGCGCGCCACCACCTGTGCGTCTGGGACGAGCGCAGCCGCTCGTTCTTCACGGGCGACACGTTCGGCCTGTCGTACCGCGAGTTCGATACCGCGAACGGCGCGTTCATCCTGCCGACGACGAGCCCGGTGCAGTTCGATCCCGACGAGCTGCGCGCGTCGATCACGCGCATGCTCGCGTTCGCGCCCGAGGCGATGTTCCTGACCCATTACGGGCGCGTCACCGATGTCGCGCGGCTCGGCGCCGACCTGCTCGCGCAGATCGACGCGATGGTCGCGATCGCGCGCGACGCGGGCACGGCACCCGATCGCCACGCGCGCATCATGGACGGCCTCGCCGCGCTCTACCTCGGTCGCGCCGAGGCACACGGCTGCGCACTGTCGCGCGAGGCGATGCACGCGCTGCTCGCGATGGACATCGAACTCAACGCGCAAGGCCTCGCGATCTGGCTCGACCGCAAGGACTGATGTCGAGGGATGCGCGCCGGGCGGCGCGCAGGCGGGATCAGGACACGAGCACGCCGGCTGGCAGCTGCATCGTCACGCAGTGCAGGCTGCCGTTCTGCCAGATCAGCGGGCGGCAAGGGATCGGCACGATCTCGCGGCCAGGGTGGGCGCGACCGATGATGCGTGCGGCGGCCTCGTCCACGGCATCGCCGTAGGCCGGCACGAGCACGGCGCCGTCGACCATCAGGTAGTTCGCGTACGACGCGGCGAGGCGACGGCCGTCGTCGAGGATCGGCTTGGCCCACGGCAGCGCGTGCAGCGTGTACGGACGGCCGTCGGCGGTGCGCAGCGCGGCGAGTTCGCCGGCCATCGCGGCGAGTTCGGCGTGGTGCGAATCGGTCGGGTCGTCGCAGCCCTGGTAGACGATCGCGTCGTCCGGCGCGAGGCGCGCGAGCGTGTCGATGTGCGCGTCGGTGTCGTCGCCCTCGAGGTAGCCGTGGTCGAGCCACAGCACGCGTTCGGCGGCGAGCGTCGCGCGCAGCGTCGCGGTGATCTCCTCGCGCGACAGCGCGGGGTGGCGCAGGTGCAGGCAGCGCCACGTGGTCAGGATCGTGCCGCGGCCGTCGGATTCGATCGCGCCGCCCTCGAGCGCGAAGTCGATCGCGCGGTGGGTCGCGTCGCCGAACAGGCCGCGCTCGACGAGGCCTTCGACGATCGCGTCGTCGCGGCTCGCCTCGAACTTGCCGCCCCAGCCCGTGAAGCGGAAATCGTTGAGGCGGAATGCGCCGTCACCGGCCAGCGTGATCGGACCCGAATCGCGCAGCCAGGTGTCGTCATAGGCGATCACGACGAAGCGCACCCTGGCGAGATCGGCGCCGTTCGCGTCGAGCAGGCGCGTCGCGCGGTCGCGCAAGGCCTCGTCGGCGACGCAGACGATCGCGGTCGAGAAACGTGCGATCGCGGTCACGAGTGCGACGTAGGTCGTCTCGACCGCTTCGAGGCGGTCGGCCCAGTCGGTGTCGGCGTGCGGCCAGGCGACGAGAACCGCTGCCTGCGGTTCCCATTCCGCGGGCAGGCGGAGCGTGGTGTCGGTCATCGGATTCCGGGAGGGATCGATCAGGCGCCGTCGCGGACGCTGTGGATCACGCGGTTGCGCTCGAAGTAGACGGTGTAGCCGGCGTAGCGCCAGCGGTTGATCTGCGGATGGCGCGGCTTGTTGCCGGCGACCGGCGCGAGCTTCTCGACGGGCGCGCCGAAACGGCGCTCGACCTGGCTCATGTCGAGGCCGCGCTGCGGCACGTCGATCGAGCGCACGACGGTCTTCTCGAGCGTGAGCGTGTCGGCCTGGGCGGCCGGAGCGACACCGAGGATGGCCGCGATGGCGGCAGCACCGAGAACCGACTTGACGTTCATCGCCGAACCTCCTGATTCACATGGGGATGTCGCAGGACCGCCGTTGTATCAGAAGCCCGTGACGAGTTCCATGTCGGCCGTCGCAGGCGCGCACCGGGGCCCTGACGCAGGAAAGGCCGCTTGCGCGGCCTTTCCGACGTGCAACCCGGGCGGCTCAGCTCAGCGCTGGCGGGCCTTGAAACGCGGGTTGCTCTTGCAGATCACGAAGACCTTGCCGCGGCGGCGGACGATCTTGCAGTCGCGATGACGGCTCTTGGCGGACTTGAGCGAAGAAAGCACTTTCATGGGAATGACCTCGGGGCGTATCGGGGCTGCACGGAGCCCGCGAGTATATCCGGCCCATCGGGTTTTGGGAACTCCCCCGCTCCGGGAAGCCTCACGCGGCGCGGTCCGGCCGGCTTGCGTCGGCGTGACGGGGCCCCGATCTTGTGCGGATCCCCGCTGCGGACCGCGAGTGTGCCATGCCGGCCCTGACCTTCGACAATGCCTTCGTGCGCGATCTCCCCGGCGACGCCGAGTCCGGCCCGCGCCGCCGCGAGGTCGTCGGCGCGCTGCATTCGGCGGTCGAGCCGACGCCGGTCGCGCAGCCGCGGCTCGTCGCGCACTCGCCCGAAGTCGCCGCGATGCTCGGCCTCGACGAGGCCTGGATCGCCTCGCCCGCGTTCGCCGAAGTGTTCGCGGGCAATGCGCTGCTGCCCGGCATGCAGGCGAGCGCGGCGAACTACGGTGGCCACCAGTTCGGCCACTGGGCCGGCCAGCTCGGCGACGGCCGCGCGATCTCGCTCGGCGAGGCGATCGGCGTCGACGGCCGCCGCCTCGAGCTGCAGCTCAAGGGGGCGGGGCCGACGCCGTACTCGCGCGGCGCGGACGGACGCGCGGTCATGCGCTCGTCGATCCGCGAATTCCTGTGCAGCGAGGCGATGCACCACCTGGGTATACCGACCACGCGCGCGCTGAGCCTCGTCGCGACCGGCGAGCACGTCGTGCGCGACATGTTCTACGACGGCCGCCCGCAGGCCGAGCCTGGCGCGATCGTCTGCCGTGTCGCGCCGTCGTTCGTGCGCTTCGGCAGCTTCGAGCTGCCCTCGTCGCGCGGTGACACGGCGCTGCTCGCGCGCCTCGTCGACTTCACGATCGCGCGCGATTTCCCGCATCTCGCCGATGTCGAGGCGGACGTGACGGCGCGCCGCTCGCGCTGGTTCGCCGAGGTCTGCGAACGCACCACCGTGCTCGTCGCGCACTGGATGCGCGTCGGCTTCGTGCACGGCGTGCTCAACACCGACAACCTGTCGATCCTCGGCCTCACGATCGACTACGGTCCGTACGGCTGGATCGACGCGTTCGATCCGGACTGGACCCCGAACACGACCGACCGCGAGCGCCGCCGCTACCGTTTCGGCCAGCAGCCGCCGATCGCGTACTGGAACCTCTCGCGCCTCGCCCAGGCGCTCGCGCCGCTGTTCGACGACGTCGCGCCGCTGCAGGCCGGGCTCGCGCAGTTCGTCGCGACCTACGAGGCGCAGGACGCGCGCGATACCGCCGCCAAGCTCGGCCTTGCCGAATGCCGCGACGACGACCTCGAGCGCATGCAGGCGCTGCGCGCGCTGCTGCACGCGGGCGAGGTCGACATGACCTTGTTCTTCCGCGCACTCGGCGAAATCGAGCCGTCCGATGCCACGCCGGCGCATTTCGTCGACGCCTGTTACGACGATGCGCGCCGCGCCTCGATCGAGGCGCCGCTCGCCGACTGGCTGGAGGCCTACGCCGCGCGCCGTGCGGAGGATCCGCTCGACGTGTCCGCGCGTCGCACGCTCATGCGCGCGACCAACCCGCGCTACGTGCTGCGCAACTGGCTCGCCCAGGAGGCGATCGACCGTGCCGCGCAAGGCGACGAATCGGGCATCCACGACCTGCTCGACGTCATGCGCCACCCCTACGACGACCAGCCCGGCCGCGAACGCTTCGCCGCACGTCGCCCGGAATGGGCACGCAACAGGGCGGGGTGCTCGATGTTGTCGTGCAGTTCGTGATAAGGCGTGCCGTCGGGGTTTCGGTTCTGCAACCCAGGCGGCTTTCAACAGCCGAACGGCTGGTCATCCCCTTGAGCGTTGCAACAGGAGGCGTGCTTCGATCGAAAGAGCATCTCACGGAGGAGCACGACGGCTGCTCTCTTCTGTCGCGCTTGAATGGATTCCGGCTTGACCAGCCACTCGGCTGTTGAAAGCCGCCGGAATGACGGCAGTATGAGCGTGGAGGCTAATGGCCGTTCGCCGCGATCGATGCGCGCGCCAAGAATGGGGTCAGGTTCATTTGTCCATGGACGCCGATGGGCATCGTGGCTGCCGACAAGGACAAATGAACCTGACCCCATGTCGGGACCCCGCGCCTGCCCCTGATGCGCGGCATCGTTCCGCTGACTGAAAGATCGCCATGGCGCGCCCGAACATCCCGTTCACGCGCCCTGCGGCAGACTCGCCGCCGCCCCGCATCGCTGACGGACCCGCCATGAAGAAGACGCTCCTGTTCGTCCTGCTCGCGACCGTGACCCTGCCGGGTCTCGCGCACGCCGATCCGGCCGCCGACGTGCGGGCCGCGCTCGGCAAGGTGCTCGACGCGGGCGGGTTCCGCGCGAAGGTGTCGGGGCACCTGTTCGGGCCCGACGTGCCGCCCGTGTCGGGCACGGTCGACGTGCTGTATCCGGACCGCGCGCACGTGCGCAGCGACGGGCTCGAGTTCATCGTCACGCCGGGCGGGGCCTGGATCGCGGCGCTCGGGTACTGGACGCCGACCGATCGCTCCCTGCTGCCGGTCAGCGAGTTCGATCCGCCCGCGATGCGCCGCGCGATTGCGGGTATCCGCGACGTGCGCGAGGAAGGGCCGTCGCCGACCGCGCAATGCGAGGCGCGCGTCTACGCGTTCCGCGCGAGCGGCCAGCTGCCCGGCGCCGAGGCCGACGGCGACGTGCGCCTGTGGGTCTGCGAAGGTCACGGCCGTCCGGCGCGGCTGCGTGCGAAGGACACCTCCGGCGGGCAGGTCGAGGTCGAGTTCGACTGGTCGCGCCGACCGGTGGTCGAGGAGCCCTGACGCCCCCTGCCGTCCTGCACATGCCGGGCGGCATCGGCTGCCCCAGCATCGGCGCTCCCGTCCCGACACGCGAGCGCGCCATGGATCGTCGTACCCTGCTCAAGATGGCCGGCCTCGGGGCCGGCGCGCTGCTGCTGCCGGCCTGGTCGCGGCCGATCCATGCCGAGGAGCTCGTCGCGAAGCTCGACGTCGCGCTCAAGAAGCGTCTCGCCGACACCGCGCTGGCCGCAGCGAAAGAGGGCGGGGCCACGTACTGCGACGTGCGCATCGGCCGCTACCTCAACCAGTACGTCGTCACGCGCGAGGACAAGGTCGAGAACGTCGTCAACACCGAATCGACAGGCGTGGGCATCCGCGTCATCGCGGGCGGTACCTGGGGCTTCGCGGCGACGAATGATCTTTCGGCCGACGCGGTCGCCAAGGCCGCACGCCAGGCGCTCGCGATCGCCAAGGCGAATGCGCGCCTGACCGTCGAACCCGTCCGCCTCGCGCCGGTCAAGGGTGTCGGCGAGGTGTCGTGGTCGACGCCGATCACACGCAACGCGATGGAGGTGCCGGTCAAGGAGAAGGTCGAGCTGCTGCTCGGCGTCAACGCCGGTGCCGTCAACGCGGGCGCCGACTTCATCAACTCGATGCTGTTCCTCGTCAACGAACAGAAGTACTTCGCCTCCTCGGACGGTTCCTACATCGACCAGGACGTGCACCGCGTGTGGGCGCCGATGAGCGTGACCGCGGTCGACAAGACGACCGGCAAGTTCCGCACGCGCGACGGCCTGTCGGCGCCGCTGGGCATGGGCTACGAGTATTTCGACGCGAAGAAGGAGCACCGCCTCGAGCTGCCGGGCGGCGCGGTCGCCTACACTGACTCCTATGACATGGCGGCCGATGCGATCGCCGCGGCGAAGCAGGCGCGCGAGAAGCTCAAGGCGCCGGGCGTGAAGCCGGGCAAGTTCGACCTCGTGCTCGACCCGAGCCACCTCTGGCTGACGATCCACGAATCGGTCGGCCACCCGCTCGAGCTCGACCGCGTGCTCGGCTACGAGGCGAACTTCGCCGGCACGAGCTTCGCGACGCTCGACAAGTGGAAATCGAAGAGCTTCAGGTACGGCAGCGACAAGGTCACGCTGTTCGCCGACAAGACCCAGAAGGGCTCGCTCGGCGCGGTCGGTTACGACGACGAAGGCGTGCGAACGAAGCGCTGGGACCTCGTCAAGGACGGCATCCTCGTCAATTACCAGGCGATCCGCGACCAGGCCCACATCATCGGCGAGGCCGAATCGCAGGGCTGCTGCTACGCCGATTCGTGGTCGAACGTGCAGTTCCAGCGCATGGCCAACGTGTCGCTCGCGGCCGGCAAGGGCGACCTCACGCCGGCCGACATGGTCAAGGACGTCGAGAACGGCATCTACATCATCGGCGACGGTTCGTTCTCGATCGATCAGCAGCGCTACAACGCGCAGTTCGGCGGCCAGCTGTTCTACGAGATCAAGGACGGCAAGATCACGCACATGATCGAGGACGTGGCCTACCAGATCCGCACGCCGGAGTTCTGGAACGCGTGCTCGGCGATCTGCGGCGAGCGCGACTACCGCTTCGGTGGCTCGTTCTTCGACGGCAAGGGCCAGCCGCCGCAGTCCTCGGCGGTCTCGCACGGCTCGAGTACGGCGCGTTTCGACGGCATCAACGTGATCAACACCGCGCGCAGCCTCGGCTGAGGGCCCGCGACCATGCCGTCCGTCACATGGACGGCCCGGTCGCGCTGCCTCACGATGCGTTCACGATCCGTGTTGCGAGCAACCTTCGCGGCCCGTCGCGCATCCTGATGCCGGCGGCCACGTGGGGTCGCGTTCCCCTGCCGAGTGGAGTCCGAGATGGAAAGACGTGATTTTCTGAAGATGACCGGCGTCGGCATGGGAGCACTGCTGCTGCCCGCCTACGGCCGTGTCGTCGCCGCCGAAGTGCTCACGACCAAGCTCGAGGTCGCGCTCAAGAAACGCCTCGCCGACACCGCGCTCGCCGCGGCCAAGGACCTCGGCGCGACCTACTGCGACGTGCGCATCGGCCGCTACCTGCGCCAGTTCATCGTCACGCGCGAGGACAAGGTGCAGAACGTCGTCAACACCGAGTCGACCGGCATCGGCGTGCGCGTCATCGTCGATGGCACCTGGGGCTTCGCGGCGACCAATGACCTGTCCGACGACGCGGTCGCCAAGGCCGCGCGCCAGGCTGCCGCGATCGCCAAGGCCAACGCGCGCCTCACCGTCGAGCCCGTGCGCCTCGCGCCGGCCAAGGGTGTGGGCGAGGTCTCATGGGCCACGCCGATCGTGCGCAACGCGATGGAGGTCCCGGTCAAGGACAAGGTCGAGTTGCTGCTGACCGCCAACGCGGCGGCGATCAAGGCCGGCGCGAGCTTCGTCAACTCGACGATGTTCCAGGTCAACGAGCAGAAGTACTTCGCCTCGTCCGACGGTTCCTACATCGACCAGGACGTGCACCGCCTGTGGGTGCCGCTCAACGTCACCGCGATCGACAAGGCGTCCGGCAAGTTCCGCAGCCGCTCGGGCCTGTCCTCGCCGGTCGGCATGGGCTACGAGTACCTGGACGGCAAGAAGGAACACAAGATCGAGATGATCGGCGGCACGATCGGCTACACCGATTCGTACGACCTCGTCGAGGACGCCGCGATCGCCGCGCGCCACGCGCAGGAGAAGCTCAAGGCGCCGGGCGTGAAGCCGGGCAAGTACGACCTCGTGCTCGATCCGGTCCACCTGTGGCTGACCATCCACGAGTCGGTCGGCCATCCGCTCGAGCTCGACCGCGTACTCGGCTACGAGGCCAACTACGCCGGCACGAGCTTCGCGACGCTCGACAAGTGGAAGTCGAAGAACTTCAAGTACGGCAGCGACAAGGTCACGCTGTTCGCCGACAAGACCCAGAAGGGTTCGCTCGGCGCGGTCGGTTACGACGACGAAGGCATCAAGACCAAGCGCTGGGACCTCGTCAAGGACGGCATCCTCGTCAACTACCAGGCGATCCGCGACCAGGCCCACATCATCGGCGAGACCGAATCGCAGGGCTGCTGCTACGCCGACTCGTGGGACAGCGTGCAGTTCCAGCGCATGGCCAACGTGTCGCTCGCGCCGGGCAAGGCGAAGCTGACGCCGGCCGAGCTCGTCAAGGATGTCGAGAACGGCATCTACATCATCGGCAACGGTTCGTTCTCGATCGACCAGCAGCGCTACAACGCGCAGTTCGGCGGCCAGCTGTTCTTCGAGATCAAGGACGGCAAGGTCACGCAGATGCTCGAGGACGTGGCCTACCAGATCCGCACGCCGGAGTTCTGGAACGCGTGCTCGGCGATCTGCGACGAGCGCGACTACCGCATGGGCGGCTCGTTCTTCGACGGCAAGGGCCAGCCGAGCCAGGTCTCGGCGGTCTCGCACGGCTCGAGCACGGCGCGCTTCAACGGCATCAACGTCATCAATACGGCACGCAGCCTCGGCTGATCACGGGAGCAAGGTCATGAGCATCCATACCGAACAGGAAGCCAAGGCGATCCTGGACAAGGTCATCACGCTGTCGAAGGCCGACGAGTGCACGGCCACGCTGAGCGGCTCGGTGGCGGGCAACATCCGCTACGCGCGCAACGCGGTGTCGACCAGCGGCATCGTCAGCAACGCCGAACTCGGCGTGCAGGTCGCCTTCGGCAAGCGCGTCGGCACCGCGACGATCAACGAGTTCGACGACGCCTCGCTCGAGAAGGTCGTGCGTCGTGCCGAGGAACTCGCGAAGCTGGCGCCGGAGAACCCCGAGTTCCTGCCCGCGATCGGCAAGCAGGAATACACCGCGACCAAGACGTGGTTCGACAAGACCGCGGCGATCACGCCCGAGTACCGCGCCCAGGTCGCCGCCGATTCGATCGAGCCCTGCCGCAAGGACAAGCTCGTCGCCGCAGGTTTCCTTTCCGACAGCGCGCGCTACTCGGCGATCGCCAACAGCAACGGCAACTTCGGCTACCAGAAGAGCACCAACCTCGACTTCACGTGCACGGTGCGCACCGATGACGAGACCGGCTCCGGCTGGGTCGCGCGCAACGTCGCCGACGTCGCGCAGTTCGACGCCAAGAGCGAGATCCAGGTCGCGATGAAGAAGGCGCGCGAGTCGCGCGAGGCCAAGGCGCTCGAGCCCGGCAAGTACACGGTCATCATGGAGCCGGCCGCGACCGCGGGCCTGATCTCGTTCATGATGTTCGGCTTCGATGCGCGCCAGGCCGACGAAGGCCGCAGCTTCCTGTCCAAGAAGGGCGGCGGCAACAAGGTCGGCGAGCAGATGTTCGACCCGCGCGTGACGATCTACGCCGACCCGAACGACGCGAGCTCCGCCGTGCTGCCGTGGGACAACGAAGGCCTGCCGCGCAAGCGCACGCCGATCATCACCAAGGGCAAGGTCGAGTACATGCGCTACTCGCGCTTCTGGGCCAAGGAGAAGGGCAAGACCGCGGACGGTCAGCCCGGCAACCTGATCATGGTCGGCGGCGACAAGTCGACGATGGACCTGGTCAAGTCGACCAAGAAGGGCATCCTCGTCACGCGCACCTGGTATATCCGCATGGTCGATCCGCAGACCGTGCTGCTGACCGGCCTCACGCGCGACGGCACGTTCTACGTCGAGAACGGCGAGATCAAGTACCCGATCAAGAACTTCCGCTTCAACGAGTCGCCCGTGATCATGCTCAACAACATCGAGGAGATCGGCAAGCCGGTGCGCGTCGGCGACGACGAGTCCCCGTTCGTCATGATGATCCCGCCGATGAAGCTGCGCGACTTCACGTTCACCTCGCTGTCGGACGCCGTGTGACCCCGGCGCGGGAGCGGCATCGCCGCTCCCGCACCCGTTACCCGCGATGACGCGCGCCGAGTTCCTCCGCCTGTTCGCCGCCGCGGCCGTCGCCCCGTTGCTGCCGAGGGCCGTGCGTGCGCAGGAGCCGCCGGCCTACGACTTCCGCTTCACGCGGCTCATGTACGAGTCGGGCGATTGGGATGTCGACCAGCGCATGCCGTCCAACCTCATCGACGCGCTGATCCAGTACACGACGCTGCGCGTCGATCCGGTCGAGCAGGTGCTGCCGCTGGCCGATCCGCGCATTCTCGACGCGACGTTCTGCTATCTCTCCGGGCACAAGCTCGTCGAGTTCAATCCCGACGAGCGCCGCCACTTCGAGGCCTACGTGCGCAACGGCGGCTTCGTCTTCGTCGACGACTGCAACCACGACATCGACGGCCTTTTCGCGACTTCGTTCGAGAGCGAGATGGCCTCGATCTTCGGCCGCGACGCGCTGCGCAAGCTGCCGAAGAAGCACGCGATCTACTCGAGCTTCTTCACGTTCGACGGCCCGCCCGCGACCACCTTCGAGCTCAATGGCTGGGGTGACGACCTCGTCCACGACTACCTCAAGGGCATCGAGATCGAAGGCCGCCTCGGCCTGCTCTACAGCAACAAGGACTACGGTTGCGAGTGGGACTACGACTGGCGCAACAAGCGCTTCCTCGCCGAGGACAACACGAAGTTCGCGGTCAACATCGCGATCTACGCGCTCACCCACTGATCCCCGCCGGTCGGCACCATGACATTGTGCAGGTGCACACGCGTGGTGCCGCCGCGATGATGACCCCGCCTCCCGCCGGATCCCGCCCATGAACGAACCGATCACCGAAGCCGCCGTGCAACAGCGCCTCGCGCGCCTCGGCGCACTGCGCGCCGCGATCGCCGAGGTCATCGTCGGCCAGGACGAGGTCGTCGAACAGCTGCTGATCGGCCTGCTCTCGGGCGGCCACTGCCTGCTCGAAGGCGTGCCGGGACTCGGCAAGACGCTGCTCGTGCGCTCGCTCGGCGACGCGCTGTCGCTCGCGTTCCGGCGCATCCAGTTCACGCCGGACCTCATGCCGAGCGATATCCTCGGCACCGAGATCCTCGAGGAGGACCACGGCACCGGCAAGCGCCACTTCACGTTCCAGAAGGGACCCGTGTTCACGAGCCTGCTGCTCGCCGACGAACTCAACCGCACGCCGCCGAAGACCCAGGCCGCGCTGCTCGAGGCGATGCAGGAGCACACGGTCAGCTACGGCGGCACGACCTACGCGCTGCCCGAGCCGTTCTTCGTGCTCGCCACGCAGAACCCGCTCGAACAGGCCGGCACCTATCCCTTGCCCGAGGCGCAGCTCGACCGTTTCCTGCTGCACATCCGCGTCGACTACCCGAGCGAGGCCGAGGAGCGCGCGATCCTCGACCGCACGACCGGCCGCGCGAACCCGCGTGCGACGACCGTCATGGACGGCGCCGAGGTGATCGAGCTGCAGAAGCTCGTGCGCGACGTGCACGTCGGCGACGGCCTGCTCGACTGGATCACGCGCCTCGTGCGCGCGACGCGGCCGCAGACCAGCGCGGTCACCGAGGTGCGCGAATGGGTGCGCTGGGGTGCCGGTCCGCGCGCGGGCCAGTCGCTCGTGCTCGCGGCCAAGGCGCGCGCGCTGCTGCAAGGCCGCCTCGCCGCGACGCGCGAGGACGTGCAGGCGCTCGCCGCGCCGGTGCTGCGCCACCGCCTGCTGCTCTCGTTCGCGGCCGAAGCCGAGCAGCGCAGCACCGACGACGTCGTCGCGGCGCTGCTGCGCGCCTTGCCGCTGCCGGCCTGAGCTCGCGCCGATGCGCCTGCCGGCCGCCCTGCGCGCGCGCCTGCGTGATCTGCGCCTGGCCGTGCGCGGTGCCTCGGGCGCCGGCGGCCTCGGCCTGCACGCGAGCCGCAGCCGCGGCGCCGGCCTCGAGTTCGCGCAGTACCGCGGCTACGAGCCCGGCGACGAGCCGCGCCGCATCGACTGGAAACTGTTCGCGCGTTCGGACCGCTACTTCGTGCGCGAGTCCGAACGCGACAGCCCGCTCACCGCGTGGGTCGTCGTCGACGCGTCGGCGTCGATGGGCCTCGCCGACGTGGCCGATTCCTCGACCACCAAGCTCGACGACGCACGCCTGCTCGCCGCCTGCGTGCTCGAGCTCGCCGTGCGCCAGGGCGAACGCTTCGGCATTGCGCTGCTCGTCTCGCCGGCACCGACGTGGGTCACGCCGGCCGGCGGCACGCGTCAGCGCGACCGCTGCCTGCTCGATCTCGATCGCGCGACGAGCGCAGGTGCGATGCCCGGCGATGCCGCGTTGCGTCCGCTGTGGGAACGCATCGAGCCCGGCGCGCTTGTCGTCGTGCTGTCCGACATGTTCGACGACGCACTCGTCGCGCATCTCGAGCGCCTGTCCGCGGCGCGCCGCGAGGTCGTCGTGATCCAGGTGATCGGCGCCGACGAGCGCGACTTCCCGTTCCGCGGCGGCCACCGTTTCGTCGATCCCGAGGACGGCGCCGAGCTGCGCGTCGATGCTCCTGCCGCGCGCGCCGACTACGTCGCGCGCTTCGCCGCCGCACGCGCCGCACTGGCCGCACGCCTCGCCGCGGCCGGCGTGCGCGTCGACACGCACGTGCTCGGTGAGCCCATCGATGCCGTGCTGCGTCGCCTGTTCGGCAGCGGCCCCGCGGCACGGCGCGCATGAGCCTCGTGCTGCTCGTACCGCTGGCCCTCGCTGCGCTCGCGGCGTGGATCATTCCGATCGTCGTGCACCTCGTGCGGCGTCCCGAGGACACGCCGACACCGTTTGCGGCCCTGCGCTGGATCCACGGACGCACGCGTCCGCGCCGACGCCTGCGCTGGCAGGACCTGCCGCTGCTCGCCACGCGCCTGCTGCTGCTCGCACTCGTCGCGCTGCTGCTCGCGCGTCCCGTGCTCGACGGCGACCCGCGTCTTGCGCGGCCGCAGGTGTTCGTCGCGCCGGGTGTGGAGGTCACCGCCGCGCGTGCCGTGACCGCACCCGAAGGCGCGACATGGTCGTGGCTGGCCGACGGTTTTCCTGTATTCGAAGAGGAGGCTCCCGCAGCCGGATCCGACGTCGCGAGCCTGCTGCGCGAAGCCGATGCCGGACTGCCGGCCGGCACCGCGATGACGGTCGTCGTACCCGCGCAGCTGGATGGACTCGACGGCGGCGCGCTGACGCTGTCGCGTACGGTCGAATGGCACGTCGTCGCCGCGGCCGCTTCGACGACGACCGTGGCTGCCAAGGCGGCGAGCACGAAGCGTCATCTCTCGCTGCGCCGCACGGCGGGCGACAGCCACGGCGCACGCAACGTGCGCGCCGCGGTGACGGCGTGGAACAGCGCCGTGCCCGATGCCGTCATGCTCGACGAGCAGTCGCCCGGCGCACCGATCCCGCCTGCGACCGACGCGCTGGTCTGGCTCGACGGTGCACCCGATGCGGCTGCGAAGGCCTGGATCGAGGCCGGCGGACGCGCGCTGGTCGTCGAACCCGGCGCGACGCAGGGCCGCGTACTCGCCCGCGACGACGACGGTGCGCTCGTGCGCGAGGTCACCGAGGGACGCGGCACGCGTCTCGCGCTCGTGCGCGCGTTCGAGCCGCAGGCGATCCCGCAGCTGCTCGATGCGCACTTCGCGCGCGACCTTCACGATTGGCTGTTCACCACGGCCGGTGCGGTCCCTCGCCGTGGCGATGCGAACGCCGTCGCGCCGACGACAGGTGCCGCGGCGGGGACGCCGTGGCGCCTGCCGCTCGATCCATGGCTCGGCGTCGCGATCGCGGCGCTGTTCCTCGTCGATCGCGTGCTCGCGACGCGCCGCCGCAGGGAGGCCGCATGAGCGCCACGTTGCACGGCAGGCTCGCTGCGTCGCGCCGGCGTCGCGCGGCGATCGTCGTCGCGCTCGGGCTCGCGCCGGTGCTCGCGGTCGCCGCACTCGCCGCACGCCTCGGTGGGTCGACGCCGGCCATGGTCATTGCGCTGCTCGGATTCGTCGCCGTGGTCGCCTGCACGATCGCGGTGTCGCGACGCATCGGCCTCGCCGACATCGTGCGCGCGCTCGACGCCGCGGTGCCGGGGCTCGAGGACAGCAGCGACCTGCTGCTCGCCGAACCGGACGATCTCACTCCGCTCGCGCACCTGCAGCGCGAGCGCGTCGCCGCGAGGCTCGCCGGCGCGCGCGCGGACGTGCGCAAGCCATGGCCCACGAAGGCGCTCGCCGCGACGTGGGGCGTCGCGCTGGTTGCGGTCGTGCTCGCGGCCGCATGGCCCGTGTCGTCGGGCGGATCGGCCGCGACGGTGCAGACACCGTCGCCGGCGGAGGCGATCGAGACCGGACCGACCCGTCTCGTCGCGAGCACGCTCGCGATCGAGCCGCCCGCGTACACGGCGCTGCCCGCGCGCAGCGAGGCCTCGCTCGAGGCGCGTGCGCCGCAGGGTTCTCGGTTGCGCTGGAGCCTGCGCATCGCGCCGATGCCCGACACGGTCGCGCTCGCGTTCCACGACGGCCGGCGCCTCGAACTCGCGCGCGACGGTGACGGCTGGAACGGCGAAACGACGCTCGATGCGTCGACGCTGTACCGCGTCGAGGTCGGCGGCATCGCGCCGCTCGCCGATGCGGCGCTCAATCGTCTCGACGCCGTGCCCGACGAACCACCGCAGGTGCGCGTGATCGAGCCCGAGCGCACGCTCAGCGTGCTCGACCGTGCGCAGCCGATCTGGCGCCTCGTGTTCGAGGCCGGCGACGATTACGGCCTCGCCTCCGCGCGCCTGTCGATCACGCTCGCGCAAGGCAGCGGCGAGCAGGTCACTGTCAAGGAGAGCAGCGTCGTGCTGCGCGGCGAGGGCGATGCGCGCAAGCGTCGCTACACGCATGCGCTCGATCTCACCGCGCTCGGCTTCGCGCAGGGCGACGACCTCATCGTGCGCGTCGCGGTCGCCGACAACCGCGTGCCCGAGCCGAACGTCACGCGCAGCGCGAGCTTCATCCTGCGCTGGCCGCCCGATCTCGGCGCCGAGGCCTCGGGCATCGACGGCATCGTGCAGAAGACGTTGCCGGCCTACTTCCGCAGCCAGCGCCAGATCATCATCGACACCGAAGCGCTGCTCGCCGAACGCGGCACGCTCGACGAGGCGCGCTTCCTCGCGCGCAGCGACGCGATCGGCGTCGACCAGAAGATCCTGCGCCTGCGCTACGGCCAGTTCCTCGGCGAGGAGTTCGAATCGGGTGCGACGCCACCACCGGCCGCCGCGAAGCCCGACGACGAGACGTCGCACGACGGCCACGACCACGACGAGCATGGCGATGAACCGCACGCGCACGAGGAGAGTGAGACCGCCGACGCGTCGCATGCCGGACACGACCACGACCACGGCGCAGCGCCGGGCGCCGAGGCACCGCGCTTCGGCGACGCGGCCGGCGTGATCGCCGAGTACGGCCACACGCACGACCACGCCGAAGCCGCGACGCTGCTCGATCCCGAGACCAAGCGCATCCTCAAGACCGCGCTCGACGCGATGTGGCAGGCCGAGCTGCAGCTGCGCAGCGGCCATCCGCGCGAGGCCCTGCCGCACGAGAACCGCGCGCTCGCGGCGATCAAGCAGGTGCAGCAGGCCACGCGCATCTACCTCGCCCGCGTCGGCCTCGAGCTGCCGCCGGTCGACGAGACGCGCCGCCTCACGGGCGAGCGCGCCGGCGTGCGCGACCGCCGCGCGAGCCTCGCCGCCGCGACACCGTCCGACGCCGTCGTCGCCGAGGTCTACGGCGAGGTCGAGCGCGGTGGCCTGCCCGATACCGCAGCGCTCGAAGTCTGGATGCGTAGCCATCCCGAGCGCGTCGACGACGTGCTCGGCATCGTCGCCGCATTCGACGCCTTGCGCCGCGACACGGCCTGCGCCGACTGCCGCGCACGCGTGCTCGATCGCCTGTGGCCGCTGCTGCGTGCACCGGCACCGGCCGTGCGCCTGCGCGAGACGCCTGATGCGGCGGGACGTGCCTACCTCGACGCGCTCGGTACGGGAGAGCCGCGATGACGCCGGCCCTCGCCATCGGCGCGCTGATCGCGCTCGCGACGCTCGTGGCGTCGTGGCGCACATGGCGCGATGGCCGTACGTGGCGCGTGCCGCGCCTGCTGCTGCAGCCCGTCGTCGCGGTTCTGCTCGCCCTCGTGCTCGTGCCGCCGCGCCTCGCGCACGAGGCGCCACCGCTCGTCGTCGTGACGGCCGCGGCCGATCCCGCGGCGCTCGCCCCGTTGCCCGCGGATGCCGTCGTGGTCGCGATGCCCGAGGCGGGCGAGCCGTCGTCCGTCGCGCGCTTCCCCGATCTCGGCAGCGCGTTGCGCGCGCATCCGGGCACGACGACGTTGCGCGTGCTCGGCGACGGTCTCGCCGCACGCGATGTCGACGCCGCGCGTGGCCTCGCGGTCACGCTCGAACACGGCCTGCCGCCGCGCGGCCTCGTCGAGCTCGATGCGCCGGCACGCGTCGAGGCCGGCGCGGCATGGCGACTGTCCGGGCGCGTCGCCGGCCTCGACGGCGCGCGCATCGAGCTGCGTGACCGCGGCGACGACGTCGTCGGATCGGCGGTCATCGATGCCGAGGGACGTTTCGTCGTGCGCGCACGCGCCAAGGGCGAGGGCCGCGACGTGCTCGCGCTGCTGGTCAAGGGCGAGGCCGATGCGACGCTCGAGCGCGTGCCGGTGCCGCTCGTCGTCGGCGGCGGCGAAGCCGCGCGTGTCGGCGTCGTCGCCGGCGCGCCCGATGCGGAACTCAGGATGCTCGCGCGCTGGGCGCGCGATGCGGGACTCGCATGGTCGAGCCGGCTCGCGCTGAGCCGCGGCATCGCGATGCGTGACGGCGAGGTGCGCCTCGACGCCGAAGGTCTGCGCGCGCTCGACCTGCTCGTGCTCGACGAGCGCAGCTGGGCCGGGCTCGACGCGCCGGCCAAGGCTGCCGTCGGCGAAGCGGTCGACGAAGGGCTCGGCCTGCTGCTGCGCGCGACCGGTCCGCTGCCGGCGCCCGTCGCGCGCGACTGGGCGGCGCTCGGGATCGATCTCGAGAACGCCGCGATCGGACCGGCCGTCACGCTCGATGCGACGATCGGAGGCGAGCCCGTCGTCGCGACGCGCCGGCCGCTGCGCCTGCGTGGCGACACCTCGGTGCCGCTGGTCCTCGCCGCCGATGCGACACCGCTCGCGGCATGGACGGCGCGCGGCCACGGCCGTGTCGGCGCGATCTGGCTGCTCGACAGCCATCGCCTCGCGCTGCGCGGCGATGCGCAAGGCTTCGGCGCGGCCTGGAGCCGCATCGTCGCGACGCTCGCGCGTGCACGCGGCGAGGCCTCGCTGCCGCCGCTCGCGACGGCGCGTGTCGGTGAGCGGCGCGTGCTGTGCGGGCTCGGCGAGGCGCCGCGCGTGACGCCTGCCGATGCCGTGGACGTCGCCGCGACAACGCTCGTGACCGACGCCGATGCGCAAGGCTGCGCGGCGTGGTGGCCGCGCGAGGCGGGCTGGCATGTCGTGCGTGATGCGACGTCGCAGCGCTTCACCTACGTACGCGCGGCGGACGAGGCCCCCGGACTCGCACGCACCGAAGCCGCCGAGCGCACGCAGCGCCTTGCGGCGCACGTCGATACGGCATCGGTCGATCCGCCGCGCCATCCGGCGCCGCGTGGCCCGTTGTTCCTGGCCTGGCTCGCCGCAGCCGCACTGCTGTGGACGCTCGAGCGCCACGCGCGACCACGCACCTGACACCTCAGGCCTGCGGCTCGCCCTTGGCGACGACGGCTTCCTTGCGCTGCTCGCGGGCGACGCGTGCTTCGCGCCGCGCGATGTAGACGCTCGCACCGATCACGATCGTCGCGCCGATCGCCGTGTAGCGGTCGACCGCCTCGTCGAACAGCAGCCATGCGAGTACCGCGACGATGACGAGCTGCAGGTAGCTCAGCGGTGCGAGTGCCGAGGCCTCGGCGAGCTTGAGCGCGCGCGTCCAGAAGTAGTGGCCGCCGGTGCCGCAGGCGCCGGCCATCACGAGCCACGGCCAGGCCTGCAGCGGCGGCCACTGCCACACGAGCAGCGCACCGGGCAGGGTCAGCGGCACCCACAGCAGCGTGGTCAGCAGCACGATGCGGTCGGGCGGCTCGGTGCGCGAGAGGAACTTGATGCTGATCGTGACCATGCCGCTGAGGCCGGCGGCGAGCAGCGCCACCATGCTCGCGTTGCTGAACTCCGCGCTGCCGGGGCGCACGATCACGAGGATGCCGATGAAGCCCGCGATGACGGCGCTCCAGCGGCGCGCGCGCACGACCTCGCCGAGCACGAGCACGGCACCGATCGTCACGAACAGCGGCGTGGAGTAGGACAGCGCGACCGCCTGCGCGAGCGGCAGGTGCACGAGCGCCCAGAACCCGCACAGCATCGACACCATGCCGACGCCGCAGCGCACGACGTAGAAGCCGAAGCGCTGCGTGTGCAGGATGCGCAGGCCGTGCACGTGCAGCAGCGGCAGCGCGAACAGCGCGCCGAACAGGCAGCGGAAGAACGCGATCTCGAACGCGTGCAGGTCGCGCGAGGCGTAGCGGATCGCGATCACCATGAGCGCGAAGAACGACGCGCTCACGACCATCATGAGCGCGGCCCGCGCGGGCAGGGCCGGCACGGGAGCCGTGGGGGCGTTCAAGGGCAGGGCGTCGCGGACATCGGGGGCGCGCATCATACACCCGCCCCTGTCGCGTCCCGCGGGGCTCGTTTAGGCTGGCCGCCTCGTCCCAGGAGTCACGGCCATGTCCGCCGCCCCCGATTTCGTCGTCGCGATCCCGGCCCGCTACGGTTCGCAGCGCCTGCCCGGCAAGCCGCTCATGCCGATCGCGGGCACGCCGATGATCGTGCACGTGGTGCGCCGCGCGCTCGAGGCCGGCGCGCGCGAGGTGATCGTCGCGACCGACGACGCGCGCATCGCCGCGGCGCTCGACGGCAGCGGCGTCGAGGTCGTCATGACGCGTGCCGACCACGCCTCGGGCACCGACCGGCTCGCCGAGGTCGCCGCGCTGCGCGGCTGGAGCGACGACGCGATCGTCGTCAATCTGCAGGGCGACGAACCGCTCGCGCCGGCCAGCGGCATCCTCGAGGTCGCGCGCTGCCTCGCCGCGACGCCCGCGCCGATGGCCACCCTCGCGACGCCGGTCGGCGACGCCCACGAGCTGTTCGATCCGAACGGCGTCAAGGTCGTTCGCCGCGCCGATGGCCTCGCGCTCTATTTCAGCCGCGCGCCGCTGCCGTGGGCGCGCGATGCGTTCGTGCGCGACCGTCACCACCTGCCCGATGGCGTGCCGTTCCTGCGTCACATCGGCATCTATGCCTACCGCGCCGGCTTCCTGCGCACGCTCGCGTCGCTGCCGCGCACGCCGCTCGAGCAGGCCGAGTCGCTCGAGCAGCTGCGTGCGCTCGAACACGGTCATGCGATCGCGGTCGCGCTCGCGCCGGAGCCGTTCCCGGCCGGTGTCGACACGCTCGAGGACCTGGTCCGCGTCGAACGCCTGTTCGCCGAGGCCGGGCAGTGACGCGACTGCTGTTCGTGTGCATGGGCAACATCTGCCGCTCGCCGACGGTCGAGGCGGTCGCACGCGTCGAGTTCGCGAAGGCCGGGCTCGCCATCGACGTCGCCTCGGCCGGCACCGAGGCCTACCATGTCGGTGACGGTGCCGATCCGCGTTCGATCGCGCTGGCCGAGGCGCACGGCTATCCGATGGCGGCGCATCGCGCGCGTCAGGTCGCCGATGCCGATTTCGAGGCTTTCGACCACCTGCTCGTCATGGACGAGGTCAACCTGAGCGCGCTGCTGCGCCGTACGCCGGCGGCGGCGCGCGGGCGCGTCGCACTGTTCCTGCCGTTCGCGGGGCGGGCCGAGCGCGAGCTGCCGGATCCCTACTACGGCGGTCCGGCCGAGTTCCGGCGGGCGCTCGATCTGGCACGCGACGGCGTGTCGGCGCTCGCACGGCGGTTCGGCGGGGCATAATCGGGGCATGCCACAGGCCTCGGGCCGTGTGGTGCAGCACAGGAGGATGGCCACCGCCATGATCGACGCGAGGCGCCCGGCGCCGGAATTTCCGGCAGGACTCGACTGGGTCAACGTCAGCGAGCCGCCGACGCTGTCGGCGTTGCGCGGGCGCGTCGTCCTGCTGTGGTTCTGGAGCTACGACAACGTCAATGCCTGGAACGTGCTGCCCGATCTCGCGTTCCTCGAGAGCCGCTACCACGACGGCGTGACCGTGCTCGGCGTGCATTCGCCGAAGTACCCGCACCAGCACGACAGTGGCGCCGTGCTCAAGGCGGTCAACCGCCTGCAGATCCGCCACGCGACGGCCAGTGACCCGGGTTTCGCGCTCTGGCAGCACTACGGCGTCGACGCGTGGCCGACCGTCGTCGTGATCGATGCCGAAGGCCTCGTCGCGGGCGTCGTGCCGGGCGAGGGCCGCCGGCGCGACCTCGACGACTGGGTCGCCCAGCTCCTCGACGAGGCCGCCGAGCGCGATCTGCGCGAGTACGGCCCGACCACCACCGCGCAGCGCCCCGAGCCGCGCATGACGCTCGCGTTCCCGGGCAAGGTGCTCGCGACCGACACGCTGCTGTACGTGGCCGACAGCGGCCACCATCGCGTGCTCGAATGCACGCACGAGGGCCGCATCCTGCGCCAGTTCGGCTCGGGTGATCCCGGCTTCTGGGACGGGCGCCTCTCCGAATGCGGCCTGCGTGATCCGCAGGGCATGGCGATCCGCGACGACATGCTCTACGTCGCCGACCGTGGCAACCACGCCGTGCGGCGCATCCGCCTGTACGGCGGCGAGGTGGAGACCGTGCTCGGCACCGGCGAGGTCGGACGCCAGCGCCCGCAGGATGCCGACGCGCTCGCGACGCGTGTCGGCACGCCGGGCGACCTCGCGATCATCAACGACAAGCTCTACGTGCTCGTGAGCGGCCAGAACCAGATCTGGCTGCTCGACCTGACCCGCGGCAAGGTCGACGTGTTCGCGGGATCGGGCCGCCTCGCGCTCGAGGACGGCGTCGCGCTCGAGGCGAGCTTCGCCCAGCCGAGCGGCTTCGTGATGTCGGGCCAGCAGCTGGTCGTGGCCGACGCGGCCGCCTCCGCGGTGCGCCTCGTGCGCCTGCTCGACGGACGCGTGACCACGCTGGTCGGCACCGACCTCTACACCTTCGGCGACGCCTCGGGCGGACGTGCCGAGGCGCGCCTGCAGAACCCGCTCGCGGTCGCGATCGACCCGCGCGGCATCGTCTTCATCGCCGACACCTACAACCATCGCATCAAGGCGATGAGCCTCAAGAGCGGCGCCGTGCGCCCGCTCACGATCAATTACCGCTTCATGGAGCCGGGCGGCCTCTCGGTCGGTGCGGGCGCGCTGTGGGTGGCCAACACGAACGCCCACGAGGTCGTGCGCGTGGACCTTGCCAGCGGCGTCGGCCGCCGCATCGGCATCGGCGAGTAGCGCGGGTTCCCGGTTCACGGGCGGCGCGCGACAATGCGGCATGCAGCATGACCCCGCGTTCGACGGCAAGGCGTTCGTCGGCAACCTGACCAGCGCCCCGGGCGTGTACCGCATGTTCGGTGCGTCCGACGAGCTGCTCTACGTCGGCAAGGCCGGCAACCTCAAGAAGCGCGTCGGCAGCTACTTCCTCAAGCCGAGCATGCAGCCGCGCATCGCGGCGATGGTCGCGCAGATCGCGCGCATCGAGACCACGATCACGCGCACCGAGGCCGAGGCGCTGCTGCTCGAGGCGCAGCTGATCAAGACGCTGCGCCCGCGCTACAACATCCTGCTGCGCGACGACAAGAGTTACCCCTACATCCACCTGACCCCCGGCGACTCGCCGCGCCTCGCGTTCCACCGCGGCGCGCGTACGGGCGGTGGCCGCTTCTTCGGTCCGTACCCGAGCGCGCTCGCGGTGCGCGAAACGCTCGGCCTGCTGCAGAAGCTCTTCCGCATCCGCAACTGCGAGGACAGCTACTTCCGCAACCGCTCGCGGCCGTGCCTGCAGCACCAGATCGGCCGCTGCAGCGCGCCGTGCGTCGGGCTCATCGCGCCCGACGACTACCGCGAGAGCGTGCGCCACGCGACGATGTTCCTCGAGGGCAAGAGCAACGCCCTGCTCGAGGAACTCGTCGCGCAGATGGAGAAGGCCAGCGCGCAGCTCGACTTCGAGCGCGCCGCGCTCGTGCGCGACCGCATCGCGCTCGTGCGCAAGGTGCAGGCGCGCCACTACGTGCAGGGCGCCGGGCGTGACATGGACATCGTCGCCTGCGCGATCGCCAACGGCATCGCCTGCGTCAGCGTGATGTTCTTCCGCGACGGCATCTCGCTCGGCTCGCGCGACTTCTTCCCGCGCCTCGGCCTCGATGCCGAAGAGGCGGACGTGATCGGCTCGTTCCTGGGCCAGTACTACCTTGAGCGCCCGGTGCCCGAGGAGGTCATCCTGAGCCACGCGCCCGAGGAGCACGCGCTGCTCGGCGAGGCGCTCGCCGCGCACGCGGGCCATCGCGTCGAGCTCAAGGTGTCGGTGCGCGCCGACCGCGCGCGCTTCCTCGAACTCGCGCTCAAGAACGCCGCCGCCGCGCTCGCCGCGCGCCTGGCGAGCCGGCAGACCCTGCACGCGCGCTTCGAGGCGCTGCGCGAGCTGCTCGGCCTCGACGCGGTGCCGGCACGCATCGAATGCTTCGACATCAGCCACACGATGGGCGAGGCGACGGTCGCCTCGTGCGTCGTGTTCGGTCCCGAAGGCCCCGAAAAGTCGCAGTACCGGCGCTTCAACATCAGCGGCATCACGCCCGGCGACGACTACGCCGCGATGCGCCAGGCGCTCGAGCGGCGCTACCGGCGCGTGCAGTCGGGCGAGGCGCCCAAGCCCGACCTGCTGCTGATCGACGGCGGCACCGGCCAGGTGCGCCAGGCGATCGAGGTGCTCGCCGAACTCGGCATCGAGGGCCTGCGCGTGGTGGGCGTAGCCAAGGGCGAATCGCGCCGCTCCGGCCACGAGAGCCTGATCCTCGGCGACAGCGGCCAGGTCGTGTGGCCCGGCCCCGAATCGCCGGCCTCGCACCTGATCCAGGCCGTGCGCGACGAGGCCCATCGCTTCGCGATCACCGGCCATCGCGGCCGCCGCGAGAAGGCGCGCGAGGCCAGCAGCCTCGAGGACGTGCCTGGCGTCGGTGCCAAGCGGCGTGCCGCGCTGCTGCGCCAGTTCGGCGGCCTCGGCGGCGTCACGCGCGCCGGCGTCGAGGAGCTCATGCAGGTCGACGGCATCAACCGCGAGCTCGCCGAACGCATCTACGCGGCCTTGCACGGGTAGACTGCGGTCATGCGACTGACTTTGCCGACGATCCTCACCCTGTTCCGCATTTTCCTGCTGCCGGTCATCGTGGTGGTGTTCTACCTCCCCGAGCTCCACCCGGCGAGCGCGCGCTGGTCCAACATCGCCGCGGCCGGCGTGTTCATGCTGGCCGCCGCGACCGACTGGCTCGACGGCTGGATCGCGCGCCGCTTCAACATGACCTCGGCGTTCGGCGCGTTCCTCGACCCGGTCGCCGACAAGCTCATGGTCGCGGTCGCGCTGATGCTGCTCGTGCAGCAGAACCCGACGCCGGTCATGGCCGTGACGAGCGCGATCATCGTCGGCCGCGAGATCAGCATCTCGGCGCTGCGCGAGTGGATGGCCGAGATCGGCCAGCGCGCCAAGGTCGGCGTGGCCTGGGTCGGCAAGCTCAAGACCGCGATGCAGGTCGTCGCGATCGTCGTCTGCCTGCACCAGCGCGACGTGCCCGAGCTGCGC
Organism: Dokdonella aquatica; assembly: GCF_051987395.1. Lineage (NCBI taxonomy): Bacteria > Pseudomonadati > Pseudomonadota > Gammaproteobacteria > Lysobacterales > Rhodanobacteraceae > Dokdonella > Dokdonella aquatica. The sequence continues at coordinate 2,418,895 of NZ_CP197094.1, forward strand.
CTGTACCGCATCGGCGAAGGCCTGCTCATCGTCGCCGCGGTGCTGACGATCTGGTCCGCGCTCGTCTACGTGCGCGCCGCGTGGCCCGCGATGCGCGACGCCGACAGCGGTAAGGTGTGAGGGTCACGCGCGCCGGGCGAGGCGTCCGCAAAAAAAGATCGCGCGCATCGACGCAGAAGGGTTGACTCCTGCGCACCATTCCGTAAGATGCGCCTCCCACGCGGGAATAGCTCAGTTGGTAGAGCGCAACCTTGCCAAGGTTGAGGTCGAGGGTTCGAGCCCCTTTTCCCGCTCCAATTCGATGGTGAAGACGACGGATCGCCGTTCTTCTCCGCTCCACGGTTCACCGCAGCACGCTGCAGGGGCCGCATCGAAACCTCGGTCCGCCGAGGTTTTGTTTTTTCAGGTGGCGGCTTCGTGCAGGCCACCCCACCGGCCTGGTGGCAGAGTGGTCATGCAGCGGCCTGCAAAGCCGTGTACGCCGGTTCGATTCCGACCCAGGCCTCCAAAACGACGATGACGACGGAACCCGCGCGAGCGGGTTTTTTCATGCCTGTCGTCCGCAGGGGCGCCTGCGGCGTGATGCCGCGAGGCGGGTCAGTCGCGGCGGCGCGAGAGCGGGCGGCCGAGGCGGTCGGTGCCGAAGTCGCCCTGCGTGAGCGCGAGTGTCGTGGCACGTGCGACCGCGGAATCGGCGGCGTCGACGAGCGTCAGCAGCACCTCAAGGGCGTCGGGTTCGCCGAGACGCGCGAATGCCTCGACGCCGCGCATCGCGGTCATGCGCAGTGCGATGCTGTCGAGGTCGTCGCGCGGCGTCGGTGCGCGACGCGCGATGTCGGCGAGTGCGGGCAGGGCCGCGGGATCGGCGAGCACGATCGCGGCTTCGACGAGCCCGCGCTGCAGTGCGGGCTGCTCGTGGCCGAGGTGGCGCAGCGCGTTCGCGATCATGAGGGCCGAGGCGCGCGGATCACGGCGCAGCGCCGCGAGCGCGGCGGCGTCGGCGGCTTCGCCGCGTGGCGTCGTCGTCACGCGCGGCAGCACGAGCCGCGCGATGCCGGGCGGAAGGTCCGTGGCGTGTGGCGGGCGCGTCGCCTGGGCGCGCAGGCGCTGGCGCAGGATGACCACGGTGGCGAGCACGGCGAGCGCCGCGAGGGTCAGGGTGGTCGGCATCATGATGTGTCCCCGGTCGGTCGCGCACGCGTGGTGCGCCGTCGTGAGGCACGTACGGGGAGCTGTGGGGAAACCTGACAACGTCGTGATGATCCGGGAGGAAGGCCTGCGTGCTGGCATGTCTTGGCCCCGGCGGGATTGGATGTTCGTACGATCCCGCACCCTCATCCGGCCCTTCGGGCCACCTTCTCCCGGAGGGAGAAGGGAGAGCCGTGAGGTCGGAGGTAGGCTTTTCTTTCGGAGGGAATAAGGAAAGCCATCGATCTCAGTCGACAGTGGTGCAGGTGGCGCGGGTGGCGCGTGACGGGGCCGGTAGAACAACCCCGCTGACCTGCATTCACCTGCGCTTGCGTCGTCGCGCGCGAGGCTGCGGGCTGGACCTTCCCGGGAGACGCCCATGCCACGTGCGCCACGCAGCCGCATCGAGGTCGATGCCGCGTCGCTGTTGCCGTTTCCGCCGCACGGCGCGTCGCGCCTGCCGTGGGTCGATGTCGTCAACTACAACCTCGAGCTGCGTGACGGGCGCCGCTACGTCGGCGACCGGGCCAGCAAGCGTGCATTCTTCGCGCATCTCGACCATTGGCGCGGGATCGCGCGCGAGCACGGTGGCGATCCGTTCGGCGACACGGCGAGCGAGGCCATCGGGCGAAAGGCGCTGATCGACCACTGGCGTGCGGGAACACCCGAGGCCGCGACGACGATCGAGCTCGCCGTCGACGCGTTCGCGGCCGATCTCGCCGGGGTGGTGCAGCGCTACCTGCGCAAGGCCTGGAAAGGCGTGCGCACGATCGTCGTCGGCGGCGGCTTCCGTCGCGGCGCGCTCGGCGAGCGCGTGATCGCGCAGGCGCGACTGCGGCTCGCCGAGGCCGGTGTCGAGGTGGATCTCGTGCCGATCCGCGACGATCCCGACGAGGCCGGCCTGCTCGGCTCGGCCTATCTGCTGCCGGAATGGGTCATGGCCGGCTGCGGCGCCTTCCTCGCGATCGACATCGGCGGTACCAACGTGCGCTGCGGCATCGTGCGCGTGCGTGCAGGCAAGTCGGGACGCATGGGGCGGCCCGAAGTCGTGCAGGCGAAGCGCTGGCGCCACGATGATGACCACCCGCACCGCGAGGACCTCGTCGCCGAGATCGTCGACATGCTGGGCACGCTCGCGACAGGGAAGAAGGCGCGGGCGCTCGGCCTCGCACCTTTCGTCGGTGTGGGTTGCCCGGGACGCATCCGGCCCGACGGCGGCATCGACCGCGGCACGCAGAACCTGCCCGGCGACTGGTTCCACCTTCGCTTCCATCTGCCCGACAAGCTGCGCACGGGGCTGCCGACGATCGCGGGCCGCGACAGCGTGGTCATGCTGCACAACGATGCGGTCGTGCAGGGCCTCAGCCAGTTGCACTGGCTGCGCGACGAAGACCAGTGGGGCGTGCTGACGATCGGCACCGGCCTCGGCAACGCCCGCTTCGCGCGACGCGCGTGATCGTGCCGATTCAGTGCGTCGTGTCGGGCGGCGGTGCGTGGCGACGCGCGCGCAGGCGCGACTTGCGTGCGTGCACGCGTGTGGCTTCGTCGAGGGAGTGCGTCTCGTCGAGGTCGGCTTCCTTCTCGGCGAGCCGCGCGAGGCGCTCGTAGAAGCGGCGCAGGTTCTCGAGATCCTCCTCGTCGAGCTTCTCGATCGCGAGCATGCGGTTGCTCGCGAGGCGCGACGAGGCGATGAGCTCGTCGAGCTTCATGTGCACGGCGAGGCTGTCCTTGTTCTGCGAGCGCTGGATCAGGAACACCATGAGGAAGGTTACGATCGTCGTGCCCGTGTTGATGACGAGCTGCCAGACCTCGGAAAAGCCCGCGAGCGGCCCGATCGCGGCCCAGGCGAGCACGACGAGCAGGGCGAACGAGAACGCCCACGGCGAGCCCGCGATGCGCGTGGTCGCCGAGGCGAAGCGGTCGAAGACCGAATGATGGCCCTTGAACGAATGGTGTCCCACGCGCGTCTCCCCCGCCTCGCCGATATCCGGCGCGCGTGATTGGACGGCCGCGCTGCCCAGTGCGAGGTGAACGGAGACGACGCCGTGCGCGCGGCGGGTGAGTGCGTTGCCGCGTGTTCACGCGGGTGACGCCGTGAAGCCTCGCCGGGGAAGGATCAATCCTTCCCGTCCTCCGCGCGCCGCGTGGGCAGGTCCTCGAAGTACGGCTTGAACGCCTCGACGAACGCGTTGCGCAGAATGCCGCCGACCGCGTCGAGCGTGCTGATGCGCTTGTCGTCGAGTGTCCCGCTGATCGACACGCGCGTCGCGAACTGATCCTCGGCGTGGTTCTTGAAGATCGTGACGATGCCTTGGGCGAGGGCCTCCCAGGCGATGCGCAGCGGGTTCTTGGCGAGGTCGCGCTTGCCGAACACGCGCAGGTCGTGGAACAGCGGCTTGGCGTAGCCCGAGAGTTTGCCCTCGCTGGCCTCGAGTTCCATGACGAATTCGCCGCGGCCCGATTCGACGTCGAAGCCGCTGTAAGCGCGCATGAGGTCGTTGGCGTGGGTGAGGTCGATGCCGGTCACGCGCACGGCGAGTTCGAACGCGTCGAGGCGGCCGAACGGATCGAAGCGCGCCTCGGCTTCCATGTCGGCGCCGTCGAGCAGATCGCCGCGCGCGACGAGGTGGGCGACGCGTTCGCCGGCCTCGTCGCGCACGTTGGTGAGGTTCTCGATCGTGGCGCGCACCTGCGTCGCGCGCAGGTCCACAGGCGGATCGGAGACGAAGTTGTGGAACACGACGGTGCCGTCGTGGATCTCGACCGCGTCGATGCGCGTCGGCACGAGTTCCTCGAGCTTGTCGCGCCAGTCGACGCCACGGCCGGTCTGGCTGTCGGCGCTCGAGCGTCCGTCGACGAAGTGCACGGTCGGCGACTCGAACACGACGCGCGCGACGATCGCGCCGCGCAGCAGTTCGCCCCACTCGGTCTTCACGCGCATGACCGGCGCGTCGAGCAGCGGTACGCGGACGTCGTCCTTGGCGATGCGCAAGCCGTGCACGCGGTAGGCGCCGCGCCACAGGGCGATGTCGATGTCGTCGATGCGGCCGTGGTAGTCGCCCATGCTGGCGAGGCGTGCGTTGACCGCGTTCGTGACGATCGTCGGCAAGGCGATGCGGAGGCCGACGAGCACGGCCATGGCGACGGCGAGGATGATCAGGAGGCGCCGGCGTCGCGGCGTCACGGACGCCACCCGGGCGGGCAGGCGAGGCCGCGCACGGCGCGGCGGCTGGACTCCATCACGGGCGATCCCCTGGGAACGGCGACAGTCGGCCCGCGCAGCGTAGGCGCTCGCGCATGGCCGCGATCTGAACGGATGCCGCATGGCATGCTCGGGCCGATGGCGACGAGCGATTCGATCCCCGACGAGGATCCGGCACCGTGGCGGCCCGCGACGCGCGGCCGCTGCTACGTCTACGCGTTGCCGGCGCGCGAGGCCGATGTGCTCAAGATCGGCTTCGCGCGCGACCCGCTCGTGCGCATGCGCAGCCTGCATCGCCGTTTCCACGCATGGTTCGCGCTCGAGCGCGGCCTGCTGATCGAGACGCCGCGCGTCGCCGAGGCGCGGGCGATCGAGCGCCATCTGAAGAAGCTGCTGGCCGCCCACGCGACGCCGGCGCCGCTCGAGATCCGCGCCGCCGCGCACGGCCGTACCGAGTGGTACCGCGGCGCGGGCGACGTGGTCGCGCTGGCCTTCGAGGCGATCGCGGCCGAGCGCGCGCTGCCGCGGCACGATCTCGCGGCATGGCTGCGCGGTCGCTGGGCGTCCGAGGTCGTGCTGCACGACTGGGCGGCGGCGATGCTGGCCGCGATCACACAGGCGCGTGCGGCCGGCGACACCGCGGGCACGACGCGACTATCGCGCGCCCTGCGCGGCGTGCTCGAGGCCTTCGAGGCGGTCGATCTCGCGCTCGAAGGACGCGTCGACGAGGCCGTGCTCGCCTGGCACCTTCGGCTATTCGACACGGCCACCTGATACAGGAACAGGTTCAGCGTCGATTTCGCCATCGACCGGCACTCTGCGGTTCGCTTGTGCCCGACCGCGCGCCTCTTGGACATCCGCCTGATGACGTCACTGACCGCCGACACCGCCTTCGACATGCCGGCCCCGCAGGCCGCGTCGTCCCGGTCTCTCGACGATGAGCGCGTCTCGCGGCGGTTGCGCGAAGCGACCCGTGCCGAGCATGCGCGGGCCGAGGCCGCGCCGGTCATGCGCGACCTCTTCTCGAAGGGCCTGGACCAGGCGCGTTACGGCGGGCTGCTGACCGCTCTCTATGCGCTGTACGCGGGCTGGGAAGCCGACCACGCCGAGTTCGTGCGCCGCATCGGCGGACGCCCGGGCTGGATCTACCGTTCTCGAGCGGGCGCGCTCGCGCGCGACCTCGAGGCACTGGGCCTGCCCGTCCCCGCGCGATTCGCATCGCCGGCGCTGCCCTTCGACGGAGCGGCCTGCTGGGGCATGCTCTACGTGATCGAAGGCTCGACGCTCGGCGGCCGCATCATCACGGCGCGCCTGCAGGCGTGCATGCCCGATGTCGACGCGATGCGCTTCTTCTCGCTCGGCGCAAGCGAGCCGGTACGCTGGCCGCGTTTCCAGCGCGTGCTCGACGAGGTGCTCGCCGACGAGCGCTCCGTGACGCGCGCGGTGGCCGGTGCGCGTGCATTCTTCGCGGCGTTCGCCGCCAGCACGGCGGAGGTCTGATCACGCATGGCCGCCGACGATGAACGCATGAGCCTCGACGAGTGCGCGCGGGAACCGATCCACATCCCCGGCGCGATCCAGCCGCACGGCCTGCTCATCGTCATCGACGCCGCGAGCGGTCGCATCACCCAGGCCAGTGACAATGCCGGCGTGATCGCGGGCGTCGCCGCGACCGACCTGATCGGCAAGGACTGGCAGCAGCACGTGCGCACGGCGCGCCATCCGCTCGATGCCGCGCCGAACGACGAGCGCCCGCTGCACCTGGCGTACCTGCCGGTCACGTTTCCGCACAACGCCGAACTCAAGGACATGGTCGGCGCGTGGCATCTCTACGAGCGCCACTGGCTGCTCGAAATCGAGCCCGCGACGAGCCACGACGCGCGTTTCGAGCCGCTCGACGTGCACCCGCTGCTGCGCCAGGTCGAGGCCGAGCGCGAGCTCGCGGCGGTCGCCGACCGTGCCGCGCGCGCGCTGCGCCGGCTGTTCGGCTACGACCGCGTCATGGTCTACCGCTTCGATCGCGACTGGCACGGCGAGGTCATCGCCGAGGCGCTCCAGGAAGGGTTCGAGCCCTACGTCGGCCTGCACTATCCGGCCAGCGACATCCCCGCGCAGGCTCGCGCGCTGTACCTGCGCAACCGCGTGCGCGTGATCGCCGACTGCGGCTACCGCCCCGTGCCGCTCGTGCAGGAGGACGACGAGCCGACCGACCTCAGCGACGTGTCGCTGCGCAGCGTGTCGCCCGTGCACCTCGAATACCTCGGCAACATGGGCGTCAAGGCGACGCTCGTGCTCTCGATCATCGTCAACGAGCGCCTGTGGGGCCTCGTGGCCTGCCACCACTACGCGCCGCTGTTCGCCGACCACGCGATGCGCGACGCCGCCGACCTCATCAGCCGCGCGCTCGCCGCGCGCATCGGCGCGGTCGAGCAGCTCGAGTCGATCTGGCGCGAGAGCCGCCTGCTGTCGATGCGCGAGGACCTCATCAGCCACTTCAACGGTGTCGAGAACCTCACCACCGACGGTCTGCGCGATTTCGCGCCCGAGCTGCTCGAAGCGGTCGAAGCCGATGGCGTCGCGCTGATCGACGAGCGCGTCAGCAGCCGCTACGGCGTGCTGCCGCCGGACGAGGTCCTGCTCGACCTGCGTCGTCGCATCCGCGACGGCGAGGGCACGCTGCTGCGCTCGGACACGCCGGGCGTGATCTATTCCGACGAGGTCGCGAAGGCCTTCCCCGATCTCGATGCGCACACCTCGACGGTCGCCGGCGTGCTCTACATCCCGCTCGATGCGCAGTCGCGCAGCGCGATCCTGTGGACGCGCGTCGAGCAGGTGCGCACGGTGCGCTGGGGCGGCAATCCTTACCTCGCCAAGCTGCAGGTCTACCCGGGCGCGCGCCTGTCGCCGCGGCAGAGCTTCAGCGCGTGGCAGGAGGAGGTGAAAGGCCGCTCGCTGCCGTGGGAGCCGATCCACCTCGAGTCGGCGCGCGCGCTGCGCATCCTCGTCGAGCTGCTCGATCGCCGCCACTACCAGGCCGGCTTCGGCATGCTGCACGCGACGCTGGACAGCCTGCATGCGCCACTCTTCATCATGACGGCGCGGCGCGGCGACATGCCGGCGCCCGAGATCGTGCACGTCAACGACGCGTTCCGCGAACGCACCGGCATCGCCGACCACGCCGCGATCATCCGGCGCTGGGAGCTCGACAGCGAACGCTTCAACAACTGGCTCGGCACCGGTACGTCGTTCCGCGCCGCCTCGGTCGCCGACGGCGAGTCGCGTGATCCACGCTGGGAAATCATCGTTCAGCCGCTGCCTCCCGAAGCCGGTCGCGATCGCTACATCTGCGTGCTCGAGCGCTCGCTGCTCGATCCCTGAGCGCCGCGCCGGCTGCATGAAGGCCGGCTGTCCGGGTTCCCGGAAGGTCCGCGTGGTTCATTTTCGGGCCATCGCGCGGCATGCACTCTCCTTGGGCCAGAGGAGACCACCCGCCGTGAACGACCAGCAGATGTCCGTGCAGGAATGCCTGTCCCGACAGGCCGACCGATGCGCGAACGACGCGCGCAGTGCCCTGTCCGCGCAGCCGCTCGCACGCGGCTACGAGCACTTCGTCGAGCTCGATTTCGCGACGATCCGCGCCGGCGATCCGGCCGCGCGGTGGCTCGACTACTGCCCGGTGTACGCGTTCGCCTACCTCGTGCGGCAGGCCGCCCACGACAGCGAGTCGCTCATCGATGCCGCCGAACAGCAGCGTGCGCTGTGGGAGGCGCTGCGCGGACGGTCCCCGGTGCCGTGGCGAGAGGTGCGCGAGATCGTCGTGGCCGCGTGGCGTTACCTGTCGTCATCGCGCACGTCGCCGACGCGCCACTGGCAGATGCCGTCGCGCCGCCCGCGCATGGGCACGAACGCGGGCAACGTGCAGGTCTGAATCTTCCCGCCGGTCGCTCGGCGCGGACCAGGCGCGCGCTGGCGCGGGCCGGCGTCCTCGGGCATGCTCGACGCTTGCCCGGATGGCGAAACCGGTAGACGCAAGGGACTTAAAATCCCTCGGCCGCGAGGCCATGCGGGTTCGATCCCCGCTCCGGGCACCAACGCGGTGCCCCCTTCCACGCGGCTCGGGCGCCGCGGCATGTCACTGCCGCGCCAGAAGGAACCCCCTTGGAAATCGCCTTGCTCGCCGCCCTGATCCTGTTCAACGGGATCTTCTCGATGTCCGAAATCGCGCTCGTCACCTCGCGTCGCTCGCGCCTGCAGGCGCTGGCCGACAACGGTGATCGGGGTGCGGCATCGGCACTCGCACTCGGCGAGGATCCGACCCGTTTCCTGTCGACCGTGCAGATCGGCATCACCTCGATCGGCATCCTGAGCGGCATCGCCGGCGAAGCCGCGCTGGCCGAGCCGTTGCGCGCCATCCTGACCGGCTACGGCGTGCAGCCCGGTTCCGCCGGGTGGATCGCGACGACCATCGTCGTCGCCACCATCACCTATTTCTCGATCGTCGTCGGCGAGCTCGTGCCGAAACGTTTCGGCCAGACCTATCCCGAGACGGTCGCGCGCACGGTCGCGATGCCGATGTCGGTGCTCGCGATCGTCGCCAAGCCGTTCGTGATGCTGCTGTCGGTATCGACCAAGACCTTGCTGCGCATCCTCGGCATCCGCCAGGACGCCTCGTCCGTGGTGACCGAGGAGGACATCCACGCGATGCTGCGCGAGGGCTCGGAGGCCGGCGTGATCGAACACGACGAGCACGCGATCGTGCGCAACGTGTTCCGTCTCGACGACCGCCAGATCGTCTCGCTCATGGTCCCGCGCATGGACGTGGTCTACCTCGACCTCGATGCGCCCGAGGAGGTCAACCGCGCGATCCTCGAGCGCGGCGAGCACAACCGCCTGCCGGTGGTGCGCGGCGGCCTGCACCTCGTCGTCGGCATCGTCAGTGCACGCCACCTGCTGTCGCGCTCGTTGCGCGGCGAGCCGCTCGACATCGAGGCGCACATGCGTCCGGCCGTGTTCATCCCCGAGAGCCTGACCGGCATGGAGCTGCTGCAGGAGTTCCGCCGCTCGGGCGTCGAGGTGATCTTCGTCGTCGACGAGTACGCCAACGTGCAGGGCATCGTGACCCAGCACGACCTGCTCGAGGCGATCACGGGCGAGTTCACGCCGTCGGCGCCCGAGGACGCGTGGGCGATCCAGCGTGAAGACGGCTCGTGGCTGCTCGACGGCCTGATCCCGCTGCAGGAGTTCAAGGACCGCCTCGACCTGCGCCATCTCCCCGAGGGCGTGCACGGTCGCTACCACACGCTCAACGGCCTCTTCATGCTGCTGCTCGGCCGCATGCCGCACACGACCGACCGCCTCGAGTGGGAAGGCTGGCGCTTCGAGGTCGTCGACATGGACGGCAACCGCATCGACAAGGTGCTCGCCGAGCGCGTGCCGGAACCGGTCGCGGCCGAGGTCGAAGCTCAGCGGTAATCGCGGTGGCAGGCGCTGCAGGCGTTGCCGACGTCGGTCAGCGCCTGGGTCTGGCGCGCGCAGTCGCCCGAAGCGGCGCGCGCCGTGGCCAGCGTCGAGCGCAGGTCGCCGACGTACTGGCGGAACACGCGGTCGACTTCCTCGCCGTGCGGCATCGCGACCTCGATGTCATCCGTCAGCGTGGCGAGCAGGTCGAGCGGTTTCGCGATGCCTTCGCAGCGGTTCGCCGTCGCGTCGCGCGCGAGCTTGAGCTCGTGCTGCATGACCGACATGAGCGCGCGCGGGTAGGGATCGCGCTTGCCGAGGATCGCCGCGGCGGTCGAGGCGAGCAGCGCGCCGGCCATGAGGCCGATGACGAGGCAGACGAGGTAACGCATGGCGATGGCTTCGCGTCCGGGAGGCCGACCATGGTAACGGCAGCGGCGGATCGCGCGGCGTGGCCTGCGGTGCTAGGCTCGCGCGCCCCGCGCCCCTGCACGACCGCCGCACCATGTCAGCTGCCCTTTTCGACGAACGCTTCGCCGGCATCGACCGTCTCTACGGCACGGGCAGCGTCGCGCGGCTCGCCGCCGCGCACGTGTGCATCGTCGGTGTCGGCGGCGTCGGCTCGTGGGTCGTCGAGGCGCTCGCGCGCAGCGGCGTCGGCCGGCTCACGCTGCTCGATGCCGACGACGTCTGCGTCAGCAACACGAACCGTCAGTTGCATGCGCTCGCGGGCCAGTACGGGCGCGCCAAGGTCGAGGTCATGGCCGAGCGTGCGCGCGCGATCAACCCGGCGATCGTGGTCGATGCGCTCGCGGAGTTCCTGACCCCGGCCAACCTGGCCGATCGCCTCGACCGCGGCTACGACCTCGTCATCGACTGCGCCGACGCGTTCCGCGTCAAGGTCGAGACGATCGTCTGGTGCCGGCGCCGCAAGCTGCCGCTGATCACCTGCGGCTCGGCCGGAGGGCGCGTCGATCCGACGCTCGTGCGCGCGCGTGACCTCTCGCGCACCGAGCACGACGCGATGCTCGCGCTCGTGCGCAAGAAGCTGCGCGAGGAGTTCAACTTCCCGCGCGGGCCGAAGCGCTACTTCGGCGTGCAGGCGATCTACTCGCTCGAGAACGTGCGCTACCCGCAGGCCGACGGCAGCGTCTGCGGCGTGCGCCCCGAAGCGGGCGACGCCGGCAAGCTCGACTGCGGCGGCGGCCTCGGTGCGGCCACGCACATCACGGCGACGTTCGCGTTCGTGGCGGTGTCGCGCGCGCTCGAGCGCCTGCTGGCGCCGCCGAAGGCCTGACCGGCTCAAGCCTCGCGCGGCAGCCCGAACACGCGCTCGGCGTTGCGCGTCGTCGCCGCGGCGAGTTCGGCGGCCGGCATGTCGCGCAGCGTCGCGATCACCTCGAGCACCTCGACGAGCCGTGCCGGCTCGTTGCGCGCGCCCTGGTGGCCGCACAGCGGCTGGTCGGGCGAGTCGGTCTCGAGCAGCAGGTGCGCAATCGGCAACGTCGCGACGATGCCGCGCAGGCGCGTCGCGCGCGGGTAGGTCACCGGTCCGCCGATGCCGAGGCAGAAGCCGAGGTCGCACAGGCGCTTCGCCTGTTCGGTGCTGCCCGAGAAGCTGTGCACCACGCCCGACAGGCTGCCCACGCGGCGGATCGCGAGGCCGATCTCGTCGAACGCGCGCCGTGCGTGCAGGATCACCGGCAGGCCGGCGTCGCGCGCGATGCGCAGCTGGCGGTCGAGCAGGCGGCGCTGCACGTCGGCATCGAGGCCTTCGACGTGGAAGTCGAGTCCGCATTCGCCGACCGCGACGGGTTTCTCGTCGGCGATCCAGCGCTCGAGGTCTTCGAGGTGCCGGTCCGCATGCTCGGCGAGGAACAGCGGGTGCAGGCCGTAGGCCGGGAACAGTCCGGCATGCGCCGCGCAGAGGTCGCGCAGCGCAGGCCAGCCCGCCGCCGCGATCGCGGGCACGATCTGGCGCGTGACGCCGGCCTCGCGGGCGCGCGCCAGTGCGGCGTCGCGGTCGTCGTCGAACGCGGAAACGTCGAAGTGCGAATGGGTGTCGACGAGCCTGGGGTGAGGCGGGCGTCCGTCGTCACCGGGTTCGAAGCGTTCCGTCGAGGTCACGATCGTCATCGGCTCGTGCGAGGGAAGGCGAGGGCCATCCGCACTCCTTCCGTCAGCGCACCACGAGCCACGCGGCGAGGCCGAGGAACATCGCGAGACTCACGACGTCAGTGGCCTTGGTAAGGAAGATGCTCGACGCGGTCGCCGGATCCGCGCCGAGGCGACGCAGGATCTGCGGCACACCGGCGCCGACGAGGCCCGCGATCGCGCAGCTCGCGGCCATCGCGGCCCAGGTGATGAACGCGAGTGTCGCCGCGTCGCCGTTGCCCTGGTGGCGCGCGAGCAGGTACATCGCGAGCGCGCCGACGAGGCCCGTGATCGAACCGTTGACGAGGCCGAGCCACGCTTCCTTGAGCGCGAGGAAGAACCCGCGCCCGGGCTTGAGCTCGCCGAACGTCATGCCGCGCAGCGTGACCGCGAGCGCCTGACAGCCGGTGTTGTTGCACTGGTCCGAGAGCACCGGGAGAAACACGGCGAGCAGCACGACCTGGTTGATCGTGTCCTGGAACACGCCGACCACGGCCGCGGTGATGAACGTCGCGAGCAGGTTGAGCTGCAGCCACGGATGGCGGAAGCGCAGGCTGCGCGTCCATGCCGTGCTGATGCGCTCTTCCTTCTCGACGCCGACCATCGCGCCGGCTTGCGCGCTGATCTCGTAGGCCTGCTCCTCGAACAGCACCGAGCCGCGCACGACGCCGAGCAGGCGGCCTTCGGCGTCGGCGACGGGATAGACCGGATAGTGGCGGCGCACGACTTCGCGCATCGCGTCGATCACGTCGGTGTCGGGGCGCAGCATGAACGGGTGCGCGACCATGATCTCGCCGAGCGTCTGTCCCGGTTCGGCGAACGCCATCTCGCGGAACGTGACGACGCCGACGAGCCTGCCGGCGTCATCGACGACGAACACGTAGGTGACGAGCGTGCGCGTCAGGGTCGGGCGCAGCGCGGCGAGCACGTCGGCGACCTTCGCGCCGGCCGTGAACGCCTCGGGTGCAGGCTCCATGAGCCGGCCGACCGAATCCTCGGGCCAGTTGCGATTGGCGATCCAGTGCTCGCTGTCGTCGGCGGCCGAGGCGATGCGCGCGCGGCGCTCGGCGCCGAAGCGGTCGAGCACGGCCGGCGCGCGGCCAGGCCCGAGCGCGGACAGGACGTCGGCGATCTCGCCATCGGGCAGCGCGTCGAGCCGGCGTGCCGCGGCGGCGGCATCCATGTCGCGCAATTCGTCGAGCAGCAGGGAAGGGTCGGGCATCGCGACAGCAGGCCGGATCGAATGCGCGCGATGCTAACCGAAGCCCGGGAACGGTCCCAGCGCCACGCGTGGGGATACGCGAGATGAACGCCCTGAGGGCTGTCTCCGGCAGTTCCGTTCAGATTCATCGCCGCGACGCGATGCTGCCGCCACGTCCGGGCTGCGACCCGGTCTCGTCCGGAGGTATCCGCCATGCGCAAGTCCCTCATCGCTCCCGCACTCCTTGGCGCGCTCGTGCTCGGAGGCTGTGCCACGTCCCCGCACTACGGTTACGACGATCGCGGCTACGACCGCTACGATCGCGGCGTGCGTTACGACCGTCGTGTCTGTTCCAACTGCGGTCAGATCGCGAGCGTCGAGCGCGTGACACTGCGCCAGCCGGGCCAGACCAGCGGCGGTGGCGCCGTGCTCGGCGCGATCATCGGTGGTGTGCTCGGCAACACGGTCGGCAGGGGCGACGGTCGTCGTGCCGCGACCGTCGCAGGCGCGGTGGCCGGCGGATTCGCCGGCAATGCGGTCGAGCGCAACGGCACGCGTGGCTATCGCGAGGACGCCTGGCTCATAACGATCGACATGGACGACGGCCGCTGGGCCGAAGTGACACAGGATTCGAGCGAGGGGCTTCGCCGCGGCGACCGCGTCGCGATCCGTGGCGAACGCGTCTACCTGATCCGCTGATCCATCATCACAGAGAGGACTCCATCATGTTCACCCGCATCGTTTTCGCAGGTCTTCTCACCGCGACGGTCGCCGGCCTCGCGCCCATCAAGGATGTCGAGGCACGCGGTTCGCGTGACCGTTACGGCTGCGACAGCTGCGGCCGCGTCGTGCGCATCGAGTCGATCGGTCGTCGCGACAGCAACGTCGGCGCAGGCGCCGTGATCGGCGCGATCGCAGGCGGCGCGCTCGGCAACAGCGTCGGCAGCGGCGACGGCCGCAAGGCCGCCACGGTCGCGGGCGCGGTCGCCGGTGGCGTGATCGGCCACAACGTGCAGAAGAAGAACCGCCGCAGCAACTATTACTACCGCGTCTACGTGCGCATGGACTACGACGGCCGCACGCGCTCCTATGAGCAGTCCGACGACTACGGCCTGCGTCGCGGCGATCGCGTCATGGTCGATCGCGGCTACGTGACGCCGTACTGACGCATACGTTCCGTGCGTGTGACCGAATGAAGCCGGCAGGGCCAACCTGCCGGCTTTTCTACGCGCGCATCGACTCTGGCTGATGTCTCGCGGGGTGTGTCGCGTTACCGTGCATCGTCGTGCACACGCGCGAAGTTTCTTTTTGCATGATGCGCATGCGTGATCGTCGCTGCCGCTGTGCGCTCCACGACGAGCGCACGGCTGCGCTGCATGGCCATGGCGAGGGCATGCAGCGGGATGGCGGTGTCATGCGCGAACGTTCCGGTCATCGGCGGTGTTGCGCATGCGGGTGAATCGCGGCGTTGCTGCGAACGCATCCCGGTCCGTCTGCATCCCGTCGCGAGCACGAGCGGGCGCCATCGTCGACGCGCTCCATCACGTCGAATGCCTGGCGGCGCGCGGCGCGGCGTCCGCTCCGAGCCGATGTGACTGCATCGTCCCGAGGGAGCTCGCGACGTTCGTTGCAGGCATGAAAAAGCCGGCTTTCGCCGGCTTCGGTGTCTCGTCGGTGGATCGCCGCGGACGATGCCGCGCGATCTCAGTTCACGCGGTAGAAGCTGTGCGCACCGATCGTCGCGACGGCCTGCGCCTTGCCCTTGCTCCAGCTCGGCGAGGCCTTCTCCTCGGCGACGAAATGGTCCGCATCGGGCACCACGAACGTGCGTTGCGCCGTGGGCAGGTCCCACATCTTCATCGTGTGGTCCGCCACGCGCCAGGCCTTTTCCCAGGCCTGCGGGTTGCGCAGCATGTAGTTCTTGTTCGTCGTCGAGACCGCGAACTGTCCGGGTGCGCTGACCACGCTGCACACGTCGTCGCCCCACTTGCCGCTTTCCCTGCGGCGCATCGCCACTTCGGCCACTGCGGCCTGGCCGCGTTCGGTCTCGCTCCTCGCCTCGAGGTAGATCGTCGCGGCGAGGCAGGTGCGCTCGGCGACATCGTGTGGCGCCACGGAGGCGAGCCACAACAACCACGCTAGTTTCATCGAACCGTTTCTCCTCTGACACGCGCGCGGGCCATTGATGGCGATCCACGCGTTCCTCGCCGCGGGCCGGGGCCCGTGGCATGAAAATCATCGGTGGTGGGCATGGAAGGCGGGGTCCGCCAACTTCCATTCCGCATCGTGGCCACCGGCGCGCACGCGCTGCCGAGGTGTCCTGCATTCCGTGCGTCTGCCTGTCGCGGCGGTCGCTGGAAGCTGATGCGTCGTCCCTTCGGCGTTGTTAAAAAGCCGTTTCGGGACACCTCGCGACGCGCGCACGGCTGCGCAGCGGTCTCGAGGCCGGCGGAGCGTACGCGAACCGGAGCACGCTTGTCATCCCCTTGACGCATGGTTCCTGAACGTCGCGTTCAGCGTATGGATGCGCTGCACCATGGATCGTTGCATGTGCAATTCATGTCATGGATTGAGCGTATGGATGTATGGACGTATGGACGTCCGTAATTGAAATGTTCGTACGACGTACTCATCCATGGGGATGGCGGCTTCGCCTGCGGATGCCCCTTGCGCGTGACGTGCGGGCGCGATCGGCATGGAGGCGTCGAGGCGGTTTCGATGGTGCGATCGCGCCATCGCGGCGGGTGGTGCCAGGTCACGCTTGCGGAGGCGTGATGCGCACGCGCGGCGCACGCCATCATCCCGTTCGCGGATCCCGATGCATTGCGCGCGGAGGGGATCCCGCGCCGCGCTCACGCAGCGGCGGATCGTCGATCGGTGTATCCGCCACGCACCGTGCGTGACGGATGCGCGTGCTCAGCGCGTGCCTTCGCGCTTGTACCCGTAGAAGCCCGACAGCACCTCGGAGCTTCCCGTGTAGTCGGCCGCGGCGGCGCCGACGAAACGGCTGATGCCGAGTTCGAGCAGCAGTTCGGCGAGCTCGGGCTGGCTGCCGAGTTCGAGCAGTGCCGTGCGCAATTTCTGCCGTGCCTCTTCGGGCACGCCGGGCGCGGCGAGCACGCCGGCTGCGGCGAATTCGCGCGACGTACGGATCGTCACGAGGTTCGGATACGTGTCCTTGAGCCAGCTCGGAATGATCGCCGCGCTCGCTTCGCCGCCGAACACGATCTGCACGGCGTCACGCCACGAGTTCGCACTCGAGGCGATCGTAGGCGAGCGCACCGGATCCGGGTAGAAGCCTGCGAGCAGGGCATAACCGAGGCTCGGGGCGGGCATCGTCACGACGGTCTTGGACAGCAGTCCGTCGAGACCTGCGCCCTCGAGCTGCGGATCGGCGACGAGCGTGTAACTCGTGTTGCCGGCGACGCGCACGAGCGGCACGTACTTCGCGCGCGTGATGCGGTAGTCGGCGAAATGCGCTTCCTCGAACGCGAAGTCGGTAACGTTCTCGTCGAGCAGCGAGCGCCAGTACGCCGAGTAGTTCGGCGGCGTCACGAGCGTCCAGGTGTCGCCGGTCACCTTGTTCAGGTAGGTCATGAGCGGCGCGTACATCTCGCGCGCCGTCTCGGGCGGATAGATCGGCTCGGCGGTGAAGCGGTACTCGGCGGCGTGGCTGTTGCCTGCGGCGGCGAAGAGCCCCGCGAGGGCGAGCGCCGCCGCGCGGAGCGGCAGCGATGGCATGGCGGTCGTGGGCATGGCGGTGTCTCCCCTGTGCGGCCGCTGATAGCACAAAGCTCAGGGCAAGGCGAGGTTCGGTGCGGCAAACGCACGCCGTTGCGCGACGGCGCCGGTGGCCTCGACGCGCAGCCCCGTGGCATCCGCGAGCGCGTCGGGCAGCACCGCGAGCGCCTCGCTGCCGGTCCCGCTCGCGGCGGCGTGCAGGACGACACCATGCGTGCCGGTGATCCCGGCGTCGATGATCGTCGTGCCGGGGGCGGGCGGGGCGCCGTCGATCACGAGGAGGAACGGATGGCGCTTGTTGCCGCCGCGGAAATGCAGGCGCGCGACGATCTCCTGTCCCGGGTAGCAGCCCTTGTCGTAGCTCACGGCGCCGAGGCGGGCGAGATCGAGCGCGGCCGCGACGAGGGTTCCGGCGGTGGTCCCGTCGATCCAGGGCAGGCCCGCCTGCACATCGGCGAGCGCCCAGCTCGCGGCGGCGTCGACATCCTCGCGCGCCGGCGTGGTCGCGCGGGCGAGCAGGGCGGTGCGGCCGCCCCGACCGGGCAGTGCGATCGCCCAGCCATCCTGTTCCGCGGCGACGATGCCGGCCGGCACGCGAGCCGCTCCGTCATCGAGCAGGGCGAAGTCCTCGATCGGCGCGATCGTGACCTTCGAGCGGAACACGAACCGGCGCAGTTCGGCGGCGAACGCCGCCCCGTCGCCGCGCGGCAGCCACGCGACGAGCCGCTCCGGGGCGAGCTGCATCAGCGCGAACACGGCGCGCGCGCGGCCCTGCGCATCGAGCCAGGCGCTCCATTGCCAGGCCCCCGGGGTGAGCGCCGCGACATCGCTCGTGAACTGCGCGTGCGCGAACGCGACCGCGTCGCGGCCTTCGAGGCCAACGAGCGTCGCGGGGCCCAGATGGGCGGGGGGAGAAAAGGTATCGATCATCGTCAGCATCGTAATGGAGCCGTCAACCCATCATCGTGCACCGCAGCACGGGTTGTCAGTCCGTGCCCCGGGCGTTAAAATTTCCGGCGCTTTCGAGCCTCATGTCCAAGTCGAATCCCGTCATCGAGTCGCCACCCGAAGCTCCGGTTCCCGAAAAGGAACAGGGCGGGGAGGCGCGCGCGCCGGAGCGACCTGGAGAGATCGGCGGCAGGGATGGCCCCGACCCGGTCCGCTACGGCGACTGGGAAAAGAACGGCCGCTGCATCGATTTCTGATCGGCTCTGCGGATTCCCAAGGCCCACCACCAGGACGCCAGCCACGGCGCGAGCACAAGGCCAGCCCCATGTCCCAACCCGTCCGACCCTTGTCACCGCACCTGCAGGTGTACCGCTGGCAGATCCAGATGGTCACCTCGATCCTGCATCGTGGCACCGGCATCATCCTGGCCGTCGGCAGCGTGCTCATCGCCGCCGCCCTGGCCTGCCTCGCCTCCGGCCCCGAGGCCTGGGCCTGCGTGACCGGCCTCGCCGGCTCGTGGTTCGGCCTGCTCGTCCTGTTCGGCTGGACCTGGGCCCTGGCCTACCACTGGATCAACGGCATCCGCCACTTGCTGCAGGACGCCGGGCTCGGCTACTCGATCGCCCAGTTCGTACGCAACGGCTGGATCACGGTGATCGGCAGCCTCGTCATCACCGGCCTCGTCTGGGGCGTGGTCATCGCGCGCGGAGTCTTCGCATGAGCCGCTTCGACCGCTTCCGCACCCCGATCAAGAACGCCCGCGGCCTCGGCTCCGCGAAGGACGGCGTGCACCACTTCATCGTCCAGCGCATCACCGCCGTCGCGCTGCTGTTCCTTGCCATCTACGTCGTCGGCCTCGTCGTGACGCTGGCCGGCGCCGACTACGCGACCGCGCGCGCGGCCGTCGCGCACCCCGCCAACGCGGTGCTGCTGGTCGCCTTCCTGCTCGCGATGTTCTGGCACGCGCAGCTCGGCCTGCAGG
Organism: Dokdonella aquatica; assembly: GCF_051987395.1. NCBI lineage: Bacteria > Pseudomonadati > Pseudomonadota > Gammaproteobacteria > Lysobacterales > Rhodanobacteraceae > Dokdonella > Dokdonella aquatica. The sequence continues at coordinate 2,437,768 of NZ_CP197094.1, forward strand.
TCGTCATCGAGGACTACGTGCACACGCCGTGGCTCGCGATCGCCTCGCAGCTCGCCGTGCGCTTCGCCTGCGTCCTCGCGGCCCTGGCGAGCGTGTTCGCCGTCGTCCGCATCGCCCTGGGAACCTGATCGATGTCCAACGCCTACAAGATCCAGGAACACCAGTACGACATGGTCGTGGTCGGTGCCGGCGGCGCCGGCCTGCGCGCGACGTTCGGCCTCGCCTCGAAGGGCCTCAAGACGGTCTGCCTCACCAAGGTGTTCCCGACCCGCTCGCACACCGTGGCGGCGCAGGGTGGCATCTCGGCCGCGCTCGGCAACATGGGCGAGGACGACTGGCGCTACCACTTCTACGACACGATCAAGGGTTCCGACTGGCTCGGCGACCAGGACGCGATCGAGTACATGTGCAAGGAAGCGCCGGCCGCGATCATCGAGCTCGAGCACTACGGCGTGCCGTTCTCGCGTACCGACGACGGCAAGATCTACCAGCGCCCGTTCGGCGGCATGACCACGAAGTACGGCGAGGGTCCGCCCGCTCAGCGCACCTGCGCCGCGGCCGACCGTACCGGCCACGCGATGCTGCACACGCTCTACCAGCAGTCGCTCGCGCACGAAGCGCGCTTCATGATCGAGTACTTCGCGCTCGACCTGATCTGGGACGACGAGGGCGTCTGCCGCGGCGTGCTCGCGCTCGACATGGCCGAAGGCACGCTGCACCTGTTCCGCGCGCACGGCGTCGTGCTCGCGACGGGCGGCTACGGCCGCGCCTACTTCAGCGCGACCTCCGCGCACACCTGCACCGGCGACGGCGGCGGCCTCGTGCTGCGCTCGGGCCTCGCGCTGCAGGACATGGAATTCGTGCAGTTCCACCCGACCGGCATCTACGGCGCGGGCTGCCTCATCACCGAGGGCGTGCGCGGCGAAGGCGGCATCCTGCGCAATTCGTCGGGCGAGCGCTTCATGGAGCGCTACGCACCGCACTACAAGGATCTCGCCTCGCGCGACGTCGTCAGCCGTTCGATGACGATCGAGATCCGCGAAGGCCGTGGCGTCGGCGAGCACAAGGACCACATCCTGCTCGACCTGACCCACCTCGGCCCCGAGGTCATCCACGAGAAGCTGCCCGGCATCGCCGAGAGCGCGCGCATCTTCGCGGGCGTCGACGTCGCGCGGCAGCCGATCCCGGTGCTGCCGACCGTGCACTACAACATGGGCGGCATCCCGACCAACTACCACGGCGAAGTCGTGCAGAAGGTCGGCGACGATCCCGACCGCGTCGTGCCGGGCCTGTACGCGATCGGCGAAGCCGCCTGCGTGTCGGTTCACGGCGCCAACCGCCTCGGCTCGAACTCGCTGCTCGACCTCGTCGTGTTCGGCCGCGCGGTCGCCAACCGCTGCGAGAAGACGATCCGCCCGGGCGCGCCGCACAAGATCCTGCCGGCCTCGGCCTGCGACAAGGCGCTCGAGAACCTCGACCGCCTGCGCAACGCCAACGGCTCGTCGCCGACCGCCGAGATCCGCCTCAACATGCAGCGCACGATGCAGAACGACGCCGCGGTGTTCCGCACGTCGAAGACGCTGCAGGAAGGCTGCGACAAGATGGCCGGCATCTTCTCGAGCTTCGAGGACGTCAAGGTCAGCGACCGCTCGCTGGTCTGGAACTCCGATCTCATCGAGACCTACGAACTGCAGAACCTGCTCTACAACGCGGTGGCGACGATCACCTCGGCCGAGCAGCGCAAGGAGAGCCGCGGCGCGCACGCGCACGAGGACTACCCGGACCGCGACGACGTGAACTGGCACAAGCACACGCTCGTGACGGTCGACGACAAGGGCAAGCCCGCGTTCGACTTCCGCCCCGTGCACATGACCACGCTGACCGACGACGTGCAGCCCGTGCCGCCCAAGGCGCGCGTCTACTGAGCAGTGTTCCCCGTATCGAGCCATCGCCTCACGGCGTAGCGAACAGAGCGAGAAACGAGCGTGGCAGAGTTCAGCCTCCCGAAAAATTCGAAGATCCAGAAGGGCAAGCACTTCGCGGCCAAGCCCGGCGCGAAGCAGGTGCGCCAGTTCCGGGTCTACCGCTGGAACCCGGACGACGGCGCGAACCCGCGCGTCGACACCTACGACGTCGACCTCGCCACGTGCGGTCCGATGGTTCTCGACGCGCTGATCAAGATCAAGAACGAGATCGACCCGACGCTGACGTTCCGCCGCTCGTGCCGCGAAGGCATCTGCGGTTCGTGCGCGATGAACATCGACGGCACCAACACGCTCGCGTGCACGAAGGCCATCGAGGACTGCGGCAGCGGCAAGGGCGATGTCCCGGTCTACCCGCTGCCGCACATGTCGGTGGTCAAGGACCTCGTGCCCGACCTCACGCACTTCTACGCGCAGTACGCGTCGATCAAGCCGTGGCTGCGTTCGCAGACGCCGGCGCCGCCGAAGGAGCGCCTGCAGTCCAAGGAAGACCGCGCGCGCCTCGACGGTCTCTACGAGTGCATCCTGTGCGCGTGCTGCTCGACGAGCTGCCCGAGCTACTGGTGGAACGGTGATCGTTACCTCGGCCCGGCGATCCTGCTGCAGGCCTACCGCTGGATCGTCGACAGCCGCGACGAGGACACCGGCGAGCGCCTCGACGACCTCGAGGATCCGTTCAAGCTCTACCGCTGCCACACCATCATGAACTGCGCGCGCACCTGTCCGAAGGGCCTCAACCCGGCCAAGGCGATCGCCGAGATCAAGAAGCTCATGATCGAACGCCGCGCCTGAGCGCGGCGTCGTCCCGCGGCGTCCGCCGCGACCTGCAGGGAAGCACGGCATGCCCGCGAACGCCATCCTCGTCCCGCTGCTCGCGATGGTCGCCGTGACCGCGCTCGTCTGGGGCGTGCTCTACAAGCAGCGCCTCGGCGAGATGGGCCGCAAGAGGATCGACCCGCAGCGCCTCGCCACGGCCAGCGACGCCGCGGCGCTGCTCGACGACCGCCGCGCGTCCGACAACTTCCGCAACCTGTTCGAGCTGCCGGTGCTGTTCCACGTCGGCGCGCTCGCCGCGTTCGTGACGAACGCCGTCGACGCCTGGCTGCTCGGCTTCGCCTGGGCGTTCGTCGCGCTGCGTGCCGTGCACAGCCTCGTGCACTGCACGTACAACCGCGTCATGCACCGCTTCATCGCGTATTTCCTCGCGACGCTCGCTTTGTGGGCGTTCTGGATCCGCCTCGGCGTGGCTTGGCTCGCGTGAGCGCGGAGCTGTCCCGCCTGCGCTGGCGCTGCCGTCGCGGCACGCGCGAGCTCGATCAGGTGCTCGGCGGCTGGCTCGACCAGCGCTATCCCACTGCCGACGACGCTGCGCGCGCCGCGTTCGCACGCTTGCTCGACCGCCAGGATCCGGACCTGTGGGACTGGATCGTCGGCCACGGCAGGCCCGACGACGCCGGCGAAGCGGCCGTCATCGATGACATCCGCGCCCGCCATCGCGCTTGAGCTCGCGCCGTCGCGACGCCTCGCGCTCGGCGCGGGCGCGGTCGCCGTGCTCGCCGTCGTCGCGATCGCTGCGAGCGGCATGCCGCCCGTGATCCAGCTGGTTTCGATGCTCGTCGCGACGTCGATCGCGGTCGTGTCGATTCGTCGTCAGCTGCGTCCAGGCTGGACGCGCGTGACCTTCGATCGCAGTGGCTGGCAGCTCGTCGACGTCGCGAGCGACGTCGTGCCGGTCACGTTGCGCGGCCACGCGCGCCTCGGTCCACTCGTGTCGCTGGACTTCGCCGTGCCCGAGCGGCCGCGCTTCCGCTTCGTCGTCGATCGCGCTGCCGTCGATGCGGACGCGTGGCGGCGGCTCGTGCTGGTGCTGGCACGTTCGCCGTAACCGCATCGCCCACGCACGCTGCGATCGGCCTTGCCGCTCAACCCTTGAAGCCACCCTCGGCGAGGAACGCGAGTTCCTCGGGCGTCGGCGTGCGCCCGAGCTCGCGGTGGCGGTGCGGGAAGCGGCCGAAACGCAGGATGATGTCGCGGTGCAGTTCGGCGTAGCCGAGCAGTTCGGCGCCGAGGGGACGGATCAGCTCGACCGCGCGGTGCTGGTCGGCGAGGTCCTCGGAGTGCTCGAACGGCATGTAGACGAACACGCGCAGCTCCTGCGCGATGGCCTGGTCGTGGCCGGCCGCGATCGCACGATCGGCGACGTGCCGAGCGAGCGGATCGGTCGCGTACATGTGCGCGCTGCCGCGGAACGCGTTGCGCGGGAACTGGTCGAGCAGGATCAGCATCGCGAGCGCGCCGTCGGGGCTGTCGAGCCAGGCGTCGCACTCGCGCCGCGCGACCGCGAAATGCGCCGCGAGGAAACGTTCGCGGAAACGTTCGTCGAACGCCTCGTCCTTGCGGAACCAGGCTTCGGGGCCGGCGTCGCGCCAGAACGCGACGCAGTCGGCGGCTTCTCGGGCGTGGTGCATGGGTCAGGTCTCCGTGGCGGGCTGGCGCGTGACCGCGGCCGTTTCCTCGCTGAGCGCGCGTGCCGGGCGCTGCGGCGTCGTGAACGGCGTCGGCTTGGGCTGGTTGCCGAGCATGAGCGGGATGCCCGCGCGCACGTCGCCCGCGGCGACCTCGAGTTCGAAGCGCTCGGCGTCGCGTCGGCGCATCTCGGCCGCGGTCTCGGCGGCCTCGTCCTCGTCGACGCCGAGCGCGCGCAGCGTCGCCTCGCCGAACTTGAGGGCCGACTCGAACGTCTCGCGGATCTGGAACTCGACGCCCGTGGCGACGAGCTTGGCCGCGTGCTCGCGGTCGTAGGCGCGCACGAGCACGCCGGCCTGCGGGAACTCCTCGCGCGCGAGCTCGGCGATCAGGGTCGCGGCGTCCTTGTCGTCGATGCAGACCGCGATGAGGCGTGCGCGGTGCGCGCCGGACGCGTGCAGCACGTCCAGGCGCGTGCCGTCGCCGTAGTAGATCTTGAAGCCGAACTCGCTCGCGCTGCGGATCATCTCGACGTCGGTGTCGATGATCGTGACGTCGCAGCCGCGCGCGAGCAGGCACTGGCACATGACCTGGCCGAAGCGGCCGAAGCCGATCACGAGCACGGTGCCGGACAGGTCCTCGGCCTTGTCAATGCCCTCGAGCGACGGCGCGGGCTTGGGCACGAGGCGGCGCACGAGGATCACGAACAGCGGGGTGAGTGCCATCGACAGCACGACGATCGCGGTGAGGTTGGCGTTGACGGTCGCGTCGATGACGCCGGCCGCGGTCGCCGCCGCGAACAGCACGAACGCGAACTCGCCGCCCTGCGCCATGAGGACGGCACGGTCGAGCGCGTCGGCGTGGTGCGTGCCGAGCACGCGTGCGACGACGTAGATGCACGCCGCCTTCGCGGCCATCAGCGCGAGCACGCCGGCGACGATGACCGGCCAGTTCGCGGCGACCACGGCGAGGTCGAGCGACATGCCGACCGCGATGAAGAACAGACCGAGCAGGATGCCGCGGAACGGTTCGATGTCGGCCTCGAGCTGGTGGCGGAACGTCGACTCCGACAGCAGCACGCCCGCGATGAACGCGCCCATCGCGGCCGACAGGCCGCCGAGCTGCATGAGCAGCGCCGCGCCGAGCACGACGAGCAGCGCCGCGGCGGTCATGACCTCGCGCGCCTTGGCCGCCGCGAGCAGGCGGAACAGCGGGTTGAGCAGCCAGATTCCGGCTGCGATGAGGCCCGCGAGCGCGGCGATGCCGATGCCGATCGAGGCGAGCCGCGAGTCGCCCGGATCGCTCGCGACCACCGGCGACATGAAGCTCACGATCGCGAGCAGCGGCACGATCAGCAAGTCCTCGAACAGCAGGATCGAGACGATCTTCTGCCCGCGCGACATCGCGATATCGCCGCGTTCGGTCAGCAGCTGCATGACGATCGCGGTCGAGGTCAGCACGAAACCGGCCGCGCCGATGAACGCGACCGGCAGCGGATAGCCGAAGGCGAGGCCGACGCCGCTCAGCGCCAAGGTACAGACGCCGATCTGCAGCGCGCCGAGGCCGAAGATCTCGTGCCGCAGCGACCACAGGTGCGAGGGCCGCATCTCCAGGCCGATCACGAACAGGAACATGACCACGCCGAGCTCGGCCGTGTGCAGGATCGCCTGCGGATCGGTGAACAGGCCGATGCCGAACGGGCCGATGATGAGGCCGCCGGCGAGGTAGCCGAGCACCGAGCCGAGGCCGAGGCGCCGGAAGATCGGCACCATGACCACGGCCGCGCCGAGCAGCGTGACCACCTTGACCAGTTCGTTCGCGCCGCCCTCGACCGCCATCAGCTGTCCCCTCGTGTGAAGGGCGCGATGCTAGCGCGTCCGGCGGCCGAGCGCGGCGAGCAGCAGCAGGCCGCCGATCGTGGCGAGGTTCTTGAAGAAGTGCAGCAGCTGCGCATGCTGCGACGCGCCCGAGAAGCGCCAGAACGGATGCGCGAGCACGGCGTCGACGAGCAGCACGGCCGCCATCACGAGCGCGAGCGCGCGGACCTGCCAGCCGACCACGATGAGGGTGCCCGCGATCAGTTCGAACAGGCTCAGCAGCAGCACGCCGTTGGACAGCGAGGTGCCGGCGAGCGGTCCCATCCCTGCCGCCCCGAGGAGACGCTCCGCGCCGAGGACGATGAATACGCTGGCGATCAGCACGCGCGCGAGGACGAGGACGAGCGGATGGGTCATGCGGGCACTCCGGACGGCGCGCCGGACGAGGCGCGTCGTCGATGATGCCAGCTGTGTCCGGGATCGCACACCGTGAAGACTCGATGCGGCGCTCGTCGTCAAGCGCGGCTGCCGTGTCGCGTGTGGCCGCACAGGCGCGGGTAGCACGCATCGTGGCGTGTGCGGCGATGCTCCTCGTCGCCGCACACGCTGTGTCGTCGCTACTCGAAGCCGTTGCGGAACAGGCTGTCGCGGCGCAGGACGCGTACCGTGGTCTCGGCCATGCCGGTCGACGCGTTGAAGATGCCCGATCGCATCGGTGCACGTGCGCGCAGCAGGAATGCCTGGCCGATCGGCGTGTCGACGCCCGTGACGCGCCAGCCGCCATCGATGCGCTCCATCGTCGCCATCGTCGCGAACGAGGTGCCGCCGTTGGTGGAGAACTGCAGCACCGGTTCGGCGGACAGTTCGGGGATCGCGCCGCCGCGTCGCCAGGTCACCGTCGTGCCGTCGAGCGTGATCGCGTCGACGCCCTCGTCGGCCAGGCCGAACCGGGTGAATCCCTTGCCCCCGCCGAAGAACTCGCCGGCCACGAGCAGGCGTCCATCGTCGAACTGTGCGATCGACGTCGCCAGGCTCGCCGGGATCTGGAAATCGTTGTCGATCGAACCGTCGCCACGCATCCGCACGACCTTGGGCAGGCCGCTGGCCGCGCGCAGGTCGCCGGTGACGATGATGTCGCCATTGGCCTGGAGAAGGAGGCCCTGGACCTCGCTGTTGATCTCGAGGGGAGAGGTGAACGTCGGGTCGAGCGTGCCGTCGGCGCGCAGCCGCGCGATGCCTGCACGTGGCTGTCCCGCGACGACTTCGAACACGCCGGCGATGAGGATGCGACCGTCGGGTTGCACGGCGATGGCGTAGACCGGTGCATCCACGTCAACGTTGAACGCGGTGTCGACCTGGCCGTTCGCGAGCAGGCGCGCGAGATGCGGGCGTGCCACGCCGGTCACCCGCGAGAAGTTTCCTCCTATCAGCAGCTTGCGGTCGGCCTGCTCGGCGAGCCCGAGGATCGCGTCGTCGGTCCACGGCACGAACGACCCGTCCACCACGCCGTTGACGCCGAGTCGCGCGATGTTCTCGTGCAACTGGCCGGTGACACGGTCGAAGAAGCCGCCGACGATGTAACGGCCGTCGCGCAGCGGGAGGACGTTGGCGACCTCGCCGGGGGCATCGCAGGCATTGAACGTGGGCGCGAAGCTGCCGTCGTCGCGCAGGCCGACCACGCCGCTGCAGGACACGCCGTTGACCGAGGTGAATACGCCGCCGCCAATCAGGAGATCGTCGCGTGCGGTGACCGAATAGAGTCCGCCCTGGAACGGGGGGGCGAAACCGAAATCGAACGTGCCGTCGGCGAGCAGCTTGGCGAGGCCGATGTTGCCGGCCGTGCCGAGGTTGTCGATGACACCGCCGATCAGCACGCGGTTGTCGGCGCGCACGACCATGCCGGTGACGAGGGAATTGGTATCGAGCGGTCCGCCGAACGTGTCTTCGAGGGCCCCGTCCGGTTCCAGCCGGGCGAGCCGGCTGCGCGGCTTGCCCGCGAACGTGGCGAAACCTCCGCCGACGAGGATGCGGCCGTCGGGTTGCTCGGCGAGCAGCGTCACGTTGTTGCCCGGCTGCGGCGTGAACGTGGTGTCGAGCAGGCCGGTCGCGGTCAGCCGCGCGATGCGTTCGCGTGGCTGACCGTCGAGGGTTGTGAACGCTCCGCCGAGCAGCAGGCGGCCGTCGGCCTGCATGGCCAGCTTGAGCACGGTCGAATTCGCGGATCGCTGGAACGTGTCGAGGCTGCCGTCGGCGCGCAGCCGTGCGAGGTGGTTGCGCGAGGTGCCCGACAGCGTCGTGAAACCGCCGGCGAGGTAGAGCAGACCATCGTGCGTCTCGGCGAAGGCCTCGACCGGGCCGTTCGCATTCGGGTTGAAGCTGCCGTCGAGCGTGCCCTGCACATGCAGGCGGGCGACGCGGTTGCGCGTGATCGTGTTGAGCGAGGTGAAGTTGCCGCCGAGCAGGATCTTGCCGTCCGCCTGCTGGTACAGCTCGAACACGTTGTTGTTGGCCTGGATCAGGAAGCTGAGGTCGATGCTGCCGTCGGCATGCAGGCGTGCGATGTAGTTACGCACCTGGCCGGCGATCTGCGTGAAATTGCCGGCGACGATGTACTTGCCGTCGGCCTGGCGGACCACGTCGTGCACGAACGCGTTGGCGCCCGGATTGAAGGTCGGGTCGAGGCTGCCGTCCGCGAGCAGCCTCGCGAGGCGGTTGCGCGCCGTGGGGCCGATGTGGGTGAAGTCGCCTGCGATCACGATGCGGCCGTCCGGCTGGACGATCATGGCGCGGATCGCGCCGCCGACCACGTTGACCGAGAAGCTCGTGTCGAGGCTGCCGTCGGCGCGCAACCGCGCGATGCGCGCCATCGGCACGCCGCCGATCTGCGTGAAGTCGCCGGCCACGAGCATGCGGCCGTCGGCCTGCCAGGCCACGACGCGAGCTTCCAGGTTGGGATCGGGTTTGAAGCCTCCGTTGGACTGCGCGTGGAGCGTGCCCGCGGCGAGGGCGCAGCAGGCGAGGACGATCAGGGCGAGCGAACGTAACGTGGATGACATGTCGTGGGACTCTCCGCAGGGGCGGCATGCCGGATCCCGTCGATGCCGGGACCGGCCATGCCTGTGCGGTCGGAAACCCGGTCGCGCGGCGTTTCCCGCCAGAGCTGCGACGTGGCGCACGCTCACCCGACGGGTGCCGGTCCGCAGGAACCCTGCGGTATGCCTACAATCGCCGGGCATGGAACCGGTCGCGGACGCCCCGACGAGTGACATCACGCGCCTGCTCGCGCAGGCGCGGGACGGTGACGCGCGTGCGTGGGATCGCGTCGTCGCGCTCGTCTACGACGACCTCAAGCGCATCGCGCGCGGCGTGCTCGGCGGCCGCGGCAGCGCCACGTTCAACCCGACCCTGCTCGTGCACGACTGCTATCTGCGCCTCGCCCGCGCAGGGGCCGACGGCGCGGTCGATCGCGCGCATTTCCTCGCCCTCGCGGCGCGCGCGATGCGCCAGCTCATGATCAACCACGCGCGCGACCGCGCCGCCCTCAAGCGCGGCGCCGGCGCCGACCACGTGGACGTCGACGAGCACGCCGAGGCGATCGCCGGCGAGGCGCGTGACCTCATCGAGCTCGATTCCGCGCTGCTGCGCCTCGAGGCCGACGACGCGACCTGCGCGCGCGTCGTCGAGTGCCGCATCTTCGCGGGCATGTCCGAGCAGGAGACCGCCGACGCGCTCGGCTTGTCGCTGCGCAGCACGCAGCGGGCCTGGTCACAGGCGCGCGAGAAGCTCGCGACGCTGCTCGGCGATGACGCCTGATCCCGTGCCCCGGTTGGCGGATCCCGCCACCACACCGGGTGTCGCCCCGTAGTGGACTTCGAAGGGGACGATCGATGACGCGTGGCGCGCGCGCGCTGCTCGAGCCCGGGGCCTTGCTGTCGGGCGCGCTGTTCCGCGATCTCGTCTCGCGTGGCGGCGTCAGTACCGACGCGCTCGCGCCGGGCACGCGGCTCGGCGCGTTCCGCGTCGTGCGCGAGCTCGGCCGCGGCGGCATGGGCGTGGTCCACCTCGCCGAGCGCGACGACGGCGAGTTCACCCAGCAGGTCGCGCTCAAGTGCCTCGTCGACCGCGACAGCGCCGCGAGCACCGAACTGTTCCTGCGCGAGCGCCAGATCCTCGCCGGGCTGCGCCATCCGAACATCGCGCGCCTGCTCGACGGCGGGCGCGCCGACGACGGCCTGCTGTGGTTCGCGATGGAGTGGGTCGAGGGCGAGCGCATCGACGCGCATTGCGCGCGTGCCGGCCTCGGTTTCGAGGACCGCCTGCGCCTGTGGCTCGGCGTCGCCGAGGCCGTGCAGTTTGCGCACGCGCGCCTGCTCATCCACCGCGACATCAAGCCCGGCAACGTGCTCGTCGACGCCGACGGCCAACCGCGCCTGCTCGATTTCGGCATCGCCGCGCTGCTCGGCGAAGGCGAGGGCACACGCGCGTATTCGCCGGGCCACGCGAGTCCCGAGCAGCGTGCCGGCGGCGAGGTCGGCACGGCCTCGGACCAGTACCAGCTCGGGCGGCTGCTCGCGCGCATGCTGTCGGCGGACGAGGTGTCCGCGGAGCATGCGACCACGAGCGTGCTGCGCAGCACGCTGCACCCGGACCGCAGCGACGATGCGCCATCCGATGCGCCGGCGACCGGGCTCGACATCGCCGACGACGTCGAGCTTTCGGCCACGCGTCGTCGCGAGCTCGAGGCCGTGCTCGCGCGCGCCTGCGCGCAGGATCCCGCGCACCGCTACGGTTCGGTGGCCGAGTTCAAGGGCGACGTGCGACGCCTGCTGGCGCGCCGGCCGGTCGAGGCGCGCCGCGGCGGCTGGCGCTATGCGCTGCTCTGCGCGGTGCGGCGCCGGCCGCGCATGGCCGCGTTCGCGGCGACCGTCGCGGTCGTGATCGTCGCCCTGGTCGCGGGATTCAACATGCGCCTCGCCCACGAGCGCGACGTGGCCCGCACCGAGGCCGCCAAGGTCAAGGCGATCAACGCGTTCGTCAACGAGGACCTGCTCGCCGCCGCCGATCCGTTCGAGGGACACTCGCCCGACGTCACCGTGCGCGAGGCGCTCGACCGCGCGCGCGACCGTCTCGGCGACCGCTTCGGTGACGAGGCCGCAGTGGAAGCGGAGCTGCGCGCGACGCTGGGCTGGAGCTATGCCGGCCTCAGCGAGTACGCGGCGGCGATCACCCAGCTCGAGCGCGCGCTGGAACTGCGCGCACGCCTCGAACCCGCGACCGCGGCCGAGTCGGTGCGCGTGCGCCTCGAGCTCGCCCACAACCTCGTCTCGGCGAGCCGCTACGCCGAGGCCGAGCCGATGCTGCGCGCGCTCATCGACGCCCTCGCGGGCGTACCGGCGCGCGCCGTGGATCGTGCCCATGCCCAGGTTACGCTGGCCGAGCTGCTCGGTTTCGTGGGGCGCAGCGACGATGCGCTCGCCGTGTACGCGGCGGTCGAGGCCGACCTGCAGCGCCTCGGCGAGAGCCATCCGATCGTCCTCTACCGCGACGACGCACGCGCGCAGCTGCTGCTGTCGCTCGGGCGCGCACGCGAGGCCTTGCCGCTGTTCGACGTGCTCGTCGCGCGCAGCACCGCGGCGCTGGGTGCCGACACCCCGCAGACCTGGCGCCTGCGCGAGGGCAGGGCGCGCGCGCTGCGCGACCTCGGCCGCTTCGACGAGGCGATCGAGGCCTTGCGCAGCCTGCATGCCGCGCGCGTCGCGGCGTTCGGCGCGGAGCATCGCGAGACCCTGCGCAACCACAACGAGCTCGCCGTGGCCCTGAGCCGCAGCGGCAACCGCGAGGCCGCGATCGCGATCTGGCGCGAGGATCTCGCCGTGCGCGAGCGCCGGTTCGGCGAGCGCCACCAGGGCACCCTCGTGGCGCGCTACAACCTCGCCAACGAACTCGCTGCGGTGGGTCGGAACCGCGAGGCCGAGCAGGCCTTCCGCGGCGTGCTCGAGGCCGAGCGTGCCTCGCTCGGTCCAGCCGATCCGGGCACGCTGGTGACCCAGATCAGCCTAGCCGAGACGATCGGCCGGCAGGGGCGTGCGCGCGAAGCGCTCGTCCTGCTCGACGACGCACGCGAGACCGGACACACCACGCTCGCCTCGCGTCCCGAGGCCTCGGTGCTCGCCCTCGTGCGCAGCCGCCAGCTGCATGCGCTGGGCCGAACCGGCGAAGCACTGGCCGAGGCACGCACGGCGCTGGCCGGCCTCGAGGGGACGGTCGGCGATGCCCACCGCCGCACCCGCGAGGCGCGTGAGTGGCTGGCCACGTTCCCGGCGGGCGGCTGACGCGGGGGCTTCGGGGCGCGCTCCGCTTGCCGCCGGGGCCCGGCTTCGGGCACTCTGGCCGACTTCCGGTGTCTTCGTCTCGGGCACCGTGCCCGACCCCAGGGATCGCGATCCGGCATGTTCCGACCGCTCGAAGTCTTCATCGGCCTGCGCTACACGCGCGCCAAGCGCCGCAATCATTTCATCTCGTTCATCTCGCTGGTCTCGATCCTTGGCATCGCGGTCGGCGTGACGGCGCTGATCACGGTCATCTCGGTCATGAACGGCTTCGACAAGGAGCTCAAGGACCGCATCCTCGGCATGGTCGCGCACGCGACGATCTCGGGCATCGACGAGTCGGTGCGCGACTGGCCGCACGCGATCGAACGCGCAGGCGCCAACCCGCACGTGCTCGGCGCGGCGCCATACGTCGAGCGCGAGGCGATGCTGCAGGGCGATCGCGTCTCGGGTGCACTCGTGCGCGGCGTCCTGCCGGCCTACGAGCCGCGTGTCTCCGAAGTCGACCGCAAGATGGTGCAGGGCTCGCTCGACGACCTCACGCCCGGCAGCTTCAACCTCGTGATCGGCCGCGAGCTCGCGATGTCGCTCGGCGTCGGCGTCGGCGACTACGCGACCGTCGTCGCGCCCGAGTTCCGCGCCTCCCCGGTCGGCGTGCTGCCGCGCATCAAGCGCTTCAAGGTCAGCGGCATCTTCGAGGTCGGCATGCAGGAGTACGACGGCGGCCTCGCCCTCATGCACATGGAGGATGCGCAGAAGCTCTACCAGCTCGACGGGCCGACCGGCATCCGCCTTCGCCTGGACGACATGTTCCGTGCCTATTCGGTCGCGCGCGAGCTGTCGACACAGCTCGGCCAGTCGTACCGCGTCTCGGACTGGATGCAGGGCCACACCAACTTCTTCAAGGCGATCGCGATGGAGAAGAAGGTCATGTTCCTGATCCTCTCGCTGATCGTCGCGGTGGCGGCCTTCAACCTCGTCTCGACGCTGGTCATGCTGGTCACCGACAAGCAGGCCGACATCGCGATCCTGCGCACGCTCGGGCAGAGTCCGGCCAGCATCATGGGGACGTTCATGGTGCAGGGTGTGCTCGTCGGCACGCTCGGCATCGCGCTCGGCGTCGGCTTCGGGGTGATGCTCGCGCTGAACCTGCCCGCGCTGATCGCGTGGGTCGAGCGCACGTTCGGCATCACGTTCCTGTCGGCCGAGGTCTACTACATCAGCGAGCTGCCGTCGGACCTGCACTGGGACGATGTCGGCCTGATCACGGTCACCGCGTTCGTGTTCTGCATCTTCGCGACGCTGTACCCGGCCTGGCGCGCGGCGCGCACCGAACCGGCCGCCGCGCTGAGGTACGAGTGACCGCCATGACCACGAACGCCCCGAAGCACGGCGACATCGTCCTGCGCGCCGACAAGGTCGCCAAGATCTACGAGGAAGGCAGCCTGCGCACCGACGTGCTGCACGACATCAGCTTCGCCGTGAAGCGCGGCGAGACCGTGTCGATCGTCGGTGCTTCGGGCACCGGCAAGAGCACGCTGCTGCACCTGCTCGGCGGTCTCGACACGGCCACGAGAGGTGAGGTCGAGGTCGAGGGCCGGCCGATGTCGCGCCTGTCCGATGCCGAGCGTGGCCGCGTGCGCAACCGCTCGCTTGGCTTCATCTACCAGTTCCACCATCTGCTGCCCGAGTTCACGGCGCTCGAGAACGTGTGCATGCCGCTGCTGATCCGCGGCACGCCGGTCGCGCAGGCGCGGTCGCTCGCGACCGAGCTGCTCGGCCGCGTCGGCCTCGCCGCGCGCATCGAGCACAAGCCCGGCGAGCTCAGCGGCGGCGAGCGCCAGCGCGCCGCGGTCGCGCGCGCGCTGGTCACGCGCCCGGCCTGCGTGCTCGGCGACGAGCCGACCGGCAACCTCGACGAGAAGAATGCCGCGCAGGTCTACGAGCTCATGCTCGAGCTCAACCGCGAGATCGGCACCGCGCTCGTGCTCGTGACGCACGACCGCGGCCTCGCCGCGCGCATGGATCGCATGCTCGAGCTGCGCGGCGGCGCCCTGCACGAGGTGCCGCGCAGCGGATAGGACGCCGCCGACACGCATCCATGGACGGATCGCCGACACTTCCCCGCTTCACCCGACGCCTGCGTGCGCGCCTTGCGCGGCCGCGCATCGATGCGCCGCGCGCGGCCGCGCTGCTCGCGGGTGCGGTCGCCGTACAGGCCATCGTGCATCCGCTGCCGTCCTGGATCGCGCTGCCGGTCGCACTTGTCGCGTTGCTTGCGCTGTTCGCACGTGGTGGCGATCGCGTCGCGACCTGGTTCGTGCTCGGCCTCGCCTGGACGCTCGTACGCGCCGATGCCGTGCTCGAGGCGCGCCTCGACGACACGCACCACGGTCGCGACATCGTCGTCGAAGGCCGTATCGACGGCCTGCCCGAGGTCGTCGAAGGCAGCACACGCTTCACGTTCGTCGTCGACCGCGCCGAGTTCGATGGAACGCCGCTCGCACTCGCCGGCAACGTGCGCCTGAACTGGTACACGAATGCGCCGCCGCTCGAGCCGTGCACGCGCTGGCGGCTGGTCACGCGGCTGCGGCCGCCGCGCGGCCTCGTCAACCCGGGCGGCCACGATGCGGAGCGCGGCGCCGCGCTGCACGGTCGCGTCGCGGTCGGCTACGTGCGCGACGCGGCGTCCAACGCGAGGCTCGATGCCGGTGCGGGTTTCTGCGTCGACCGCTGGCGCCAGCGCATCGTCGCGGCGATCGACGCACGCCAGCCCGAGGGCGCGATGCGGGCGCTGCTGCGTGCACTTGCAGTCGGCGACCAGTCCGCGATCGCCGAGCCTGACTGGCAGACCTTGCGCGCGACCGGCATCGGCCACCTCATCGCGATCTCGGGCCTGCACGTCGGCATGTTCGCGGCCTTCGGCGCCTGGCTCGCGCGGCGGCTCTGGCGCCTCGTGCCACGCGTGACGCTGCGGCTGCCCGCGCCGCTGCTCGAGGCGCCCGTCGCGATGGCCTGCGCGACCGGCTACGGCCTGCTCGCCGGCATGGGCCTGCCGACGCTGCGGACCCTGCTCATGATCGGCATCGCGCTGCTCGCGCGCTATGCGCGACGCACGACCTCGGTGCCGCAAGGTCTCGCACTGGCCGGCACGGCGATCGTCGCCTGGGATCCGCTCGCGGTGTTGTCGGCCGGGTTCTGGCTGTCGTTCGCGGGTGTCGCGATCCTGCTCGCGATGACCGAACCGGTCGGCGACGAGCGCGCGGCATGGCGCGACATGCCGCGCGTGCAGCTGCTGCTCAGCGCGGCGCTGCTGCCGCTCACGGTGTGGTTCTTCGGCCAGGGTTCGGTGGTCGGGCCGCTCGCGAACCTCGTCGCGGTGCCGTGGATCAGCTTCGTCGTCGTGCCGTGCACGGTCGCGGCGAGCCTGCTGCTCGTGGTGGCGCCGGCGCTCGGCACGCCATTGCTGACGCTGTCGGCATGGCTGCTCGAGCCGCTGTGGTGGCTCATGCGTGCGATGGGCGACTGGCCGTCGGCACAGCTGTACTTCGCGACACCGTCGGCGTGGGCATTCGTGCTCGCGCTGGTCGGCATCGCATGGTGCCTGCTGCCACGTGGCGTGCCGGCCCGCGCGCTGGGCCTGCTGCTCGTGCTGCCGATGCTGTGGCCGGCACGCACGCCGCTGGCCGAGGGTGCGTTCGAGGCCTGGATGCTCGACGTGGGGCAGGGGCTCGCGGTGATCGTGCGCACGCGCGACCACGTGCTCGTCTACGACGCGGGGCCGCGCTACCCGAGCGGCTTCGACACGGGCGAGGCCGTCGTCGTGCCGTCGCTGCGCGCCCTCGGGCTCGTGGCACCCTCGCGTATCCTCATCAGTCACGGCGACAGCGACCATGCCGGCGGCGCGCGGGCGCTGGCGCTCGCGTATCCCGACGCCGTCGTCGCGAGCGGCGAACCCGAGCGCCTCGCGGTACCCGCGCAGCGCTGCGCGGCCGGCGATGCATGGAGCTGGAACGGCGTGCGTTTCCGCGTGATCTGGCCCGATCCCGGTGCGGCGTCGACGAGCAACGACCGCTCCTGCGTGCTCGCGATCGAGGGCGCATACGGCACGCTGCTGTTGACCGGCGACGCCACGGCGCGGGCCGAGGCGACCTTCGCGGCACGCCTCGATGACGCGGCGCGCCCGCGTGTGCTCGCGGTCGGCCATCACGGCAGCCGCACGGCGACCTCGCCGGCGCTGCTCAACACGTTCGCGCCCGACGCCGCGCTCATACCGGTCGGGCACCGCAACCGCTTCGGGCATCCGCACCGCGACGTGATCGCACGGCTCGACGCCCGCGACATCCCGGTGCACGCGACCGCCGCACACGGCCATCTGCACCTGCGTTTCACGGGCGACGGCGGGCCGCTGGTCACGCACGGGCGCGAGCGTCATGCGGCGTGGTGGCGCATGCCCTGAGCGCAGCGGGCGTGACCGATCGCACGCGGCCGCGCTGCGCGCGCTGTTATGATCCGCGGCTGGCGCCACGGCGCATCGAACGTTCCGCGAGGAGTCGCCCCACGTGCTTGAAATCCTGACCGCCGGCGGCTGGGCGCTGGTACCCATCCTGATCACGTCCGCGATCGCCCTCGCGATCATCCTCGAGCGTTACTGGACGCTGCGCCGCAAGGCGGTCAGCCCGCCCGACCTCGCCGACCAGGTGCTGAGCTGGGCGCGCACGCGCAAGCTCGATCCGCAGCACATCGAGACGCTGCGCCACATCGCGCCGCTCGGCGAGATGTTCGCGGCCGCGCTCGACGTGCGCAACCGCCCGCGCGACGTCATCAAGGAGCGCGTCGAGGACACCGGCCGCCATGTCGTCCACCAGCTCGAGCGCTTCCTCAACACGCTCGGCACGATCGCGCTGATCGCCCCGCTGCTCGGCCTGCTCGGCACCGTCATCGGCATGATCCGCATGTTCTTCGCGGTCATGGTCAGCGGCGTCGGCGATCCGCTCAAGATGGCCGGCGGCATCGGCGAGGCGCTGATCTGCACGGCTGCGGGCCTCATCGTCGCGATCCCGGCCTACATCTTCCACCGCTACTTCCGCGCGCGCGTCACCAGCGCGGTCATCGACATGGAGAAGCAGGTCACGCGCCTCATCGACGAGCTCACGGCCGCGGGCGAGACCGCGCCGTCGGCCGCCCCGTCGCGCGGGGCCTGACCGCACGCCATGCGCATCGACGCCGGCCGCCGCGAGGAAGAGCTCGAGATCAACCTGATCCCGTTGATCGACGTGCTGCTGACCCTGCTCATGTTCTTCGTCATGACGACCACGTTCGTGCAGAACGCCGGCATGAAAGTCACGCTGCCCGAGGCTTCGGCCACCGAGCAGACCGACATCCAGCAGCCGATGACCGTGCTCATCGACGCCGAGGGCCGCACGTTCGTCGACAACAACGAGGTGCTGAACCCGTCGATCGACACGCTCAAGGAGGCGATCCTGCGCGTGGCCGGCGACGACCGCTCGCGCGCCGTCGTGCTGCGCGCCGATGCGCTGACCTCGCACCAGCACGTGATCACGGCGATGGATGCGCTCGGCCAGCTCGGCTTCGCGCGACTGAGCCTCGCGACGACGCCGCCGAAGGGAGCCCCCGCGCCGTGACGGCGTGGCGACTCCGCGGAGCAGGGGCATGGCGCTGACCACCGGCGAAGGCGCGTTCGGCACGTACCGGCGCCTGCTCGGCTACACCCTCGTGCACTGGGGCTACGGCACCGCGGCGATCGCCGGCATGGTGTTCGACGCGGCGGTCGCCGCGGCGTTCACGTGGATGATCAAGCCGATGCTCGACAACCTGTTCATCGCGCGCGACGCGTCGTCGATCTTCTGGTTGCCGATCCTCATCGTCGGCTTGTTCGTGGTGCGCGGCGCGGCGACCTTCCTCGCCGACTACGGTCTCGCGCGCATCGGCCGCGACGTCGTCGAGACGCTGCGTGGCCAGGTATTCGCACGCTACCTCGAGCTGCCGGCCTCGCACTTCGACCGCGAGCCCTCGGGCCAGATGATCGCGCGCCTGACCTACACGGTGGAGCAGGTCGCGCAGGCCAGCACCAATGCGGTCAAGGTCGTGATCCTCGACGGCCTCACCGTGATCGGCCTGCTCGGCGTCATGCTGTGGTACAGCGCACACCTCACCCTCATGCTGTTCGTGATGGTGCCGCTGATCGCGGCCGTGGCGTGGTTCGTCGGCCGTCGCTACCGCCGCGTCAGCCGCAAGATCCAGCACTCGGTCGGTTCGGTCACCGGCATCGTCGACGAAGCCGTCGGCGGCCAGCGCGAAGTCAAGATCTACCTCGGCCAGGCCACCGAGCGCGCGCGGTTCATGGCCGTCAACGAGCGCAACCGTCAGCTCAACCTCAAGGTCGCCGCGACCAATGCGCTGTCGACCGCGGTCGTGCAGATCGTCGCCGCGATCGCGCTCGCGCTGGTCATCTACTTCGCGACGCGCCCCGCCATGATCGACGCGATGACGCCGGGCACGTTCATGGCGCTGATCACGGCGATGCTGACGATGCTGCCGTCGCTCAAGCGCCTGACCACGGTGCAGGCGATGATGCAGCGTGGCGTCGCCGCGGCGCAGGATCTGTTCGGCGTGCTCGATGCGCCGACCGAAGCCGACACGGGCACGCTGCGCGTCGAGCGTGCGCGCGGCGACCTCGTGCTCGACGACGTCGTGATGCGTTATCCGGGCAAGGCGACACCGGCGCTGCGCGGCGTCTCGCTGCAGTGCCCGCCCGGCAGCGTGACCGCATTGGTCGGCCGCTCGGGTAGCGGCAAGTCGAGCCTCGCCAGCCTGATCCCGCGCCTGTACGAGGCCGAGTCGGGCGTGATCCGGCTCGACGGCGAGCCGCTCGACGCCTACGCGCTCGACGCGCTGCGCGCGCAGATCGCGTGGGTCGGCCAGCAGGTGGTGCTGTTCAACGACACGATCGCACGCAACATCGCCTACGGCGCGCTCGGCGGTGCCTCGCGCGAGGCGATCGAGGCAGCAGCGCGCGCGGCCAACGCGATGGAATTCATCGAGAAGCTGCCGCAAGGCCTCGACAGCCCGATCGGCGAGGCCGGTGCGCTGCTCTCGGGCGGCCAGCGCCAGCGCATCGCGATCGCGCGCGCGCTGCTCAAGGACGCGCCGCTGCTGATCCTCGACGAGGCCACCAGCGCACTCGACAACGAGTCCGAGCGCCTGATCCAGGACGCGCTGCGCCGGCTCATGCACAACCGCACGACGATCGTGATCGCGCACCGCCTGTCGACGATCGAGCACGCCGACCAGATCGTGGTGCTCGACGACGGACGCATCGTCGAGCGCGGCACGCACGCCTCGCTGCTCGCGCGCGACGGGCATTACGCGGCGCTGCATCGCGTGCAGTTCCGCGAGCACGCGGCGGATTCCGACGCGGGCGCATGAATGCGCAGCGCCTCGAGCGCATCTGGTACGCGGGCGAACCCGCACCGGTCTGGCTGCGCGCACTCGAGCCGGTCTATCGCGTGCTGCGCTCGGCGGCACGGCTGCCGTGGCGGCTCGGCCTGCGGCGTCCCGAGAGGCTTCCCGCGTGTGTCGTCGTGGTCGGCAACGTCGTCGTCGGCGGTACCGGCAAGACGCCGCTCGTCGTCGCACTCGTCGAGGCCTTGCGAGCGCATGGCCGACGGCCCGGCGTGGTCAGTCGCGGCTACGGCGGCTCGGCGCGCGTGCCGATGCTGCTCGGTGAGGCGCCCGATCCGGCTGTCGTGGGCGACGAACCCGCGCTGATCCGCCGACGTACCGGCGTGCCCGTCGCGGTCGGTCGCGACCGCGTCGCTGCGGCAAGACTGCTCGTGGCCGAAGGCGTCGACACGATCGTCGCCGACGATGGCCTGCAGAATCCGTCGCTCGCACGTGACCTCGAGCTCTGCGTCATCGACGGCAGGCGCCGCTTCGGCAACGGCCGCCTGCTGCCGGCGGGACCCTTGCGCGAACCGCTCGCACGCCTCGCGGCGGTCGACTGGCGCATCTGCAACGGCAGCGACGCACACGCCGACGAGGTACCGATGATGCTGCGCGGTGACGTCGCGGTCCCGCTCACGGATCCTGCGCGCGAACTGCTGCTCGCCTCGCTGGCCGGCACGCGCGTGCACGCGGTCGCCGGCATCGGCCATCCCGGGCGCTTCTTCGACGGGCTGCGCGCGCACGGCATCGAGGTGATCCCGCACCCGCTGCCGGACCACCACGCGATGCGCGCCGACGACCTCGCCTTCGGCGACGACCTGCCCGTGCTCATGACCGAGAAGGACGCGGTCAAGTGCGGCGCGTTCGCCGAGCCGCATCACGCGTACGTGCCGGTCGGTGCGGACCTGCCCGCCGGGTTCCTCGAGGCCTTCCTCGCACGCTGCGACGCTGCCCGGCGTTGAGCCGGTTCGCGGCGGTGCGGCGCGATGTCGCGGCACTCAGCCGGCGACTGCTGCGGGCGACGCGGCGCGTCCGGCGGAGCGGCGCCAGCGTCGTGGCGGTCCGGTGTGGCCATCCGGACGTCCATACGTCGATCACGAAAGTTGCTCGCGAAACCATGTCGATGATCGCTTGACAGGTCTTCGAAGCATCGATTAGGTTCGCTTCATGTCGCGACGCAGCAGCCACCACGCAACGACCACGAAGGCCTTCCTGGCCATGCGTGGCAGCGTGCCGGCGCCGATCGCGGGCCTCCTTCTTGTCGTACTTCTTATTACCTGCACAGGTGCGGGCTAAGGGTACGCGTAGGCAGAACGCAGAAGATCCCAAAGACCCCGCACTCGGAAACGAAGGCGGGGTTTTTATTTGTCCGGATGCATCCCCGGACATCCGACCGAATCGGAGCCAGACATGACAAGCGACGTAGTGGCAGGCGAGACCCCGGCATCGGCAGCGAGCGATCGCGTGCTGATCTTCGACACGACCCTGCGCGACGGTGAACAGGCGCCGGGTTTCTCGATGAGCCGCGCGCAGAAACTGCGCATGGCTGCCGCGCTCGCCGACCTCGGCGTCGACATCCTCGAGGCGGGCTTCCCGCACGCGTCACCGGACGATTTTGCGTCGGTGCACGGCATTGCGAAGAGCGTGCGCGGCACGCGCATCTGTGGCCTCGCGCGCTGCCAGTTCGGTGACATCGAGAGCGTCGCGCGTGCGATCGAGCCGGCCGAGAAAGGGCGCATCCACACCTTCCTCGCGACCAGCCCGCTGCATCGCGAGTTCAAGCTGCAGATGAGCAGGCAGCAGGTGATCGACACGGCGATCGCCGGCGTGCGCCGTGCGCGCGAGCTCTGCGACGACGTCGAGTTTTCGGCCGAGGACGCGATCCGCACCGAACCCGAGTTCCTCGCCGAGGTATTCTCGGCCGTGATCGAGGCCGGTGCGCGCACGGTCAACGTGCCCGACACGGTCGGCTACACGACGCCACCCGAGATCGCCGAGCGCTTCGCGTGGTTGCGTGCGAACGTCCGCGGCGCCGAAGGCGTCGTCTTCAGCTCGCATTGCCACGACGACCTCGGCATGGCGGTCGCCAACAGCCTCGCGGCGATCTCGGCAGGCGCACGCCAGGTCGAGTGCACGATCAACGGCATCGGCGAGCGTGCAGGCAATGCCGCGCTCGAGGAGATCGTCATGGCGCTGCGCGTGCGCGGCGAGCGCTTCGGCGGTGCGACCACCGGCATCCGCACGCAGCGCCTGCATGCCGTCGCGCGCCTGCTCGCGCAGACGACCGGCCAGCCGATCCCGCGCAACAAGGCGATCGTCGGCGAGAACGCGTTCGCGCACGAATCCGGCATCCACCAGCACGGCATGCTCAAGCACCGCGGCACCTACGAGATCATGCGTGCCGAGGATGTCGGCGTGGCCAAGAGCCAGCTCGTGCTCGGCAAGCACAGCGGGCGCCACGCGCTGCGGGAGCGTCTGTCCTCGCTCGGACACGTGCTCGACGATGCTGCGCTCGACGACGTCTTCACGCGCTTCAAGCTGCTCGCCGACAAGAAGCGCGAGGTGTTCGACGCCGACCTCGAGGCACTCGCATTGGGCCATGACCCCGAGGCTGCGGGTCCGTGGCGCCTCACCTCGCTGCACGCGACCAGCCATGTCGGCGCGAGCGCATCCGCCTCGGTGCGCCTGGCCCACGACGACGGCCGCGAAGTCAGCGAGGCCGCGATTGGCGACGGCCCGGTCGACGCCGTGCTGCGCGCGGTGTCGCGTGCCGTCGGCCACGAGTTTTCGGTCGCCGAGTTCCAGATCCGCGCGCTCAGCGAGGGCGGGGACGCCCAGGGCCAGGCCGCGATCAGCGTCAACCACGGCGGCCGCGAACTGCGCGGCCAGGCCGTGTCCACCGACATCGTCGAGGCGGCCGCGCTGGCCGTGCTCGAGATCGCCAACCGCGTCGAGCGCATCACGCCGGCGCTTCCCACCGTCAGCACCGCCAACGCCCGCTGAGGATCCACGCATGAGCCACACCTCCCTGATCTGGCACAACGGACGGCTCAAGCCGTGGCAGGAGGCGACCGTGCACGTCAGCGCGCACGCGCTGCACTACGGCTCGTCCGTGTTCGAGGGCGAGCGCGTCTACGCGACGCCGCAGGGACCGTGCTTCTTCCGCCTCGCCGAACACACGCGCCGCCTGTTCGAGTCGGCGAAGATCTACGAGATCGACATCGGCTACAGCGAGGAGGCGATCAGCCAGGCCTGCATCGACGTCGTCGCCGCGAACGGCATGGCCTCGGCCTACGTGCGCCCGATCGTGTTCCGCGGCGCGGGCGGCCTCGGCGTCATGCCGAAGCCGGGTTCGCCGGTCGACGTCTCGATCATGGCGCTCGACTGGGGCGCCTACCTGGGCGACGCACTCGAGCACGGCGCCGACGTCTGCGTGTCGTCGTGGAACCGCCCCGCGCCGAACACGTTCCCGAGCTGGGCCAAGGCCGGCGGCAACTACCTGTCCAGCCAGCTCATCGGGTTCGAGGCCCAGCGCGGCGGCTACGCCGAGGGCATCGCGCTCGGCACCAACGGCCTGCTCAGCGAAGGCGCCGGCGAGAACCTGTTCCTCGTGCGCCGCCGCGTCGTCATGACGCCGACCAGCAGCGCCGGCATCCTCGCCGGCATCACGCGCGACACGGTCATGACGCTCGCGCGCTCGCTCGGCTACGCGGTCGAGGAGCGCGACCTGCCGCGCGAGGCGCTGTACACCTCGGACGAGATCTTCATGACCGGCACCGCCGCGGAGATCACGCCGGTGCGCTCGGTCGACCGCAAGTCGGTCGGCGACGGCCGCCCGGGTCCGGTCACGCGCGCGCTGCAGCAGGCGTTCTTCGGCCTATTCGACGGCCGCACGCCCGACACGCACGGCTGGCTCACGCCGGTGACGTCGGCGCGTGCGACGAGTGCCGACGTCGAGGACATCGCGGCATGAGCGCACGCACCATCATCGACAAGATCTGGGATGCGCACCTCGTGCACGCCGAGACCGCCGACACGCCCGGCATCCTCTACATCGACCTGCACCTGATCCACGAGGTCACGACGCCGCAGGCGTTCACCGAACTGCGCGAGCGCGGCCTGCCGGTGCGTCGTCCCGACCGCGTGCTCGCGACGCTCGACCATTCCACGCCGACGCTGCCGCCGGGCCCCGACGGCAAGCGCCCGTACGCGAGCGCCGATGCCGAGAACCAGGTGCGCCAGCTCGAGGCGAACTGCCGCGAGTTCGGCATCGAACTCAACGGCTGGGACAGCGACCACCGCGGCATCGTGCACGTGATGGGGCCCGAGTACGGCGCGACCCAACCCGGCATGACGATCGTCTGCGGCGACAGCCACACCGCCACGCACGGCGCGTTCGGCGCGCTCGCGTTCGGCATCGGCACGACCGAGGTCGGCCACGTGCTCGCGACGCAGTGCCTGCTGCAGCGCAAGCCCAAGACGTTCGCGATCCATGTCGACGGTCGCCTGCGTCCCGGCGTCGGCGCCAAGGACCTCATCCTGCACGTCATCGGCGTCATCGGCGTCGGCGGCGGCACCGGCCACGTGCTCGAGTACCGCGGCAGCGCGATCGAGGCGTTGTCGATGGAAGAGCGCATGACGGTCTGCAACATGTCGATCGAGGCCGGCGCGCGTGCGGGCCTCATCGCGCCCGATGACACCACGTTCGCGTTCCTCGAAGGCCGCGAGCGCGCACCGAAGGGCGACGACTGGAACCGCGCAATCACGTACTGGCGCTCGCTCGCGAGCGATCCCGGTGCGGTCTACGACAGCGAGGTGCACATCGACGCAGCCGACATCGGCCCGACCATCACCTACGGCACGCATCCGGGCATGGTCACGCCGATCACGGCGGCGATCCCGGCCGCGCGCGACGATCAGGAAGCCAAGGCACTCGCCTATATGCGCTTCACGGGCGGCCAGGCGCTGACCGGCGAAGCCGTCGACGTCGTGTTCGTCGGCAGCTGCACGAACTCGCGCCTGTCCGACCTGCGCGAAGCCGCCGAGGTGTTGCGTGGCCGCCGTGTCGCCGACGGCGTGCGCATGCTCGTCGTGCCGGGCTCGGTGCTTATCAAGCGCGAGGCCGAGGCCGAGGGGCTCGACGCCGTGTTCACCGCGGCCGGTGCCGAATGGCGCGACGCGGGCTGCTCGATGTGTATCGGCATGAACGGCGACATCGCGCGCCCGGGCCAGCTCGTCGTGTCGACCAGCAACCGCAACTTCGAAGGCCGTCAGGGTCCCGGCGTGCGCACCGTGCTGGCCAGTCCGCGCGTGGCCGCGGTCGCCGCGGTCGCGGGCCGCATCGCCGATCCCGACGCATTCCTGGAGCACGCCGCATGAAGCCGCTGACCGAAGTGCGTTCGCGCACGGCCGCGCTGCCGTTCGAGAACATCGACACCGACCGCATCATCCCGGCGCGCTTCCTCACCACGACGCAGCGCGCCGGCCTCGGCCGGCATGCGTTCAACGACTGGCGCTACGCAGCCGACGGTGGCGACAACCCCGAGTTCCCGCTCAACCGGCTCGAGGCGCAGGGCTGCGCGATCGTCGTCGCGGGGCGCAATTTCGGCTGTGGCTCGTCGCGCGAGCATGCGCCGTGGGCACTGCTCGACTACGGCATCCAGGCGGTGATCTCGTCGGAGATCGCCGACATCTTCCGCAGCAACGCGCTCAAGAACGGCCTGCTCGCGATCGTGCTGCCCGAGGCCGAGCACCGCGAGCTGCTCGATCACCCGGGCCAGGAGCTCGTCATCGACGTCGCCGCGCGCACGATCACGCTGGCCGACGGTCGTGCGTTCGCGTTCGCGCTCGACGGTTTCGCACGCCACTGCCTGCTCAACGGCGTCGACCAGCTCGGTTTCCTGCTCGATGCAGGCACGGACATCGACGCCTACGAGCAACGCGCCCAAGACACCCGCTATACCGTGGAGACTGCAGCATGAGAGCACACATCGCCGTCCTTCCGGGCGACGGCATCGGACCCGAAGTCACCGCCGCGGCCGTCGCGGTGCTGCGCGAGGTGCTCGCGCACGGCGGCCACGTCGTCGAGTTCAGCGAACACGCGATCGGCGGCATCGCGATCGACACGACCGGCGAGCCGCTGCCGCAGGCCACGATCGACGGCTGCCTCGGCGCCGACGCGGTGCTGCTCGGTGCGGTCGGCGGCCCGAAATGGTCCGATCCGCAGGCCACAGTGCGGCCCGAGCAAGGCCTGCTCGGCCTGCGCGCCAAGCTCGGCGTCTACGCCAACCTGCGTCCGCTGCGCGTGCATCCGCGCCTCGCCGCGCTGTCGCCGCTCAAGGCCGAGAACCTCGTCGGCGTCGACCTCGTGTTCGTGCGCGAGCTCACCGGCGGTGCCTACTTCGGCCGCAAGTCGCGCGAGGGCGATGTCGCGATCGACGAATGCCGCTACAGCGAGGGCGAGGTCGAGCGCGTCGTCAAGCGCGCCTGCGAGCTCGCGCGTGCGCGCCGCGGCAAGCTGACTTCGGTCGACAAGGCCAACGTGCTCGAGACCTCGCGCCTGTGGCGCGCGACGACCACGCGCGTCGTCGCCGAACAGGAAGGCATCACGCTCGAGCACCAGCTCGTCGATTCGATGGCGATGCTGCTGCTGACGCGTCCGTCGGCCTACGACGTGATCGTCACCGAGAACCTGTTCGGCGACATCCTCACCGACGAGGCCGCCGCGCTGGCGGGTTCGCTCGGCGTGTCGCCGTCGGCCTCGCTCGGCGACGGTCCGCGCGGCCTCTACGAGCCGATCCACGGCTCCGCGCCCGACATCGCGGGGCAGGGTGTCGCCAATCCGATCGGCGCGATCCTCAGCGCGGCGATGCTGCTGCGCCATTCGCTCAACCTCGCCGACGAAGCAGACGCGGTCGAGGCCGCGGTCGACGACGTGCTCGCCCACGCCGAACTGACCCGCGACCTCGGCGGCCGCGCGAGCACGACCGAGGTCACCGACGCCGTCGTCGCGCGCCTCGCCGCGCTTCGCAAGGCGGCCGCGTGAGCGCGTCGCCGGCCCTTTCCTGATCCACGCCCGATACCTGCACTCGTCATCGCCGCGGCGACGCGGCATCCCGACACGATCGTCCAACGTCTTCCAACGGAGAACCGCTGCATGTCCACCGTCACCACCGAAGCCCTCCAGAACGCCCGCATCGCCGTGCTCGGCTACGGCAGCCAAGGCCGTTCGCACGTCCTCAACCTGCGCGACTCCGGCCTCGACGTCGTCGTCGGCCTGCGCGCGGGCGGACCGACCGCCGCCAAGGCGACCGCGGACGGCTTCGAGGTCGTCTCGCCCGAGGAGGCCGTCAAGGGCGCCGACCTCGTCGCCGTGCTGACGCCCGACATGGTGCAGCCGACGCTCTACACCGACGTCATCGCGCCGAACATCAAGCCGGGTGCCGCGCTGCTGTTCGCGCACGGCTTCAACGTGCACTTCAAGACCATCGTGCCGCGCGCCGACATCGACGTGATCCTCGTCGCGCCGAAGGGCCCGGGCCACCTCGTGCGCACCGAGTACGAGATCGGTCGCGGCGTGCCGTGCCTGTACGCAGTGTTCCAGGACGTCAGCGGCAGCGCGGTCGACAAGGCCAAGGCCTACGCGGCCGGCCTCGGTGGCGCGCGCGCGCTGCTCATCGAGACCGATTTCAAGGAAGAGACCGAGACCGACCTGTTCGGCGAGCAGGCCGTGCTGTGCGGCGGTGCGAGCGAGCTCGTGCTCAAGGGCTTCGAGACGCTGGTCGAGGCCGGCTACCGTCCCGAGATCGCGTACTACGAAGTGCTGCACGAGCTGAAGCTCATCGTCGACCTGCTCTATCAGGGCGGCATCACCAAGATGCTCACCTACATCTCCGAGACCGCGCAGTACGGCGACTACGTGAGCGGCCCGCGCATCGTCGACGCGGCCAC
This sequence comes from Dokdonella aquatica, assembly GCF_051987395.1. Classification (NCBI taxonomy): domain Bacteria; kingdom Pseudomonadati; phylum Pseudomonadota; class Gammaproteobacteria; order Lysobacterales; family Rhodanobacteraceae; genus Dokdonella; species Dokdonella aquatica. The sequence goes on from NZ_CP197094.1 coordinate 2,465,779, forward strand.
CAAGGAGCGCATGAAGGCCGTGCTGACCGACATCCAGGACGGCACCTTCGCGAAGAACTGGACGGCCGAGTACAAGGCCGGCCTGCCGAACTACACGAAGTGGAAGCAGGCCGACCTCGACCACCCGATCGAGAAGGTCGGCGCCGAACTGCGCAAGAAGATGACCTGGCTCAACGAGGCCTGATGCGCCACGCCGCGCCCGCCACGACCCTCAGGATCCGACACCCGTGAATGCCCAACTCGAAGCGACTCCCGAACCCGGCGCGCACCCGCTCGCCGGTACCCCGATGACCGGCGCCGACATCGTCGTGCAGGTCCTCGCCGACGAAGGCGTCGGCGTCGTGTTCGGCTACTCGGGTGGCGCGATCCTTCCGGTCTACGACGCGGTGTTCCGCTTCAACCACGAGCATCCCAACGCCGACGGCAGCGAGCCGCTGCCGCTCATCGTGCCGGCCAACGAGCAGGGCGCGGGCTTCATGGCGCAGGGCTACGCGCGCGCCTCGGGCAAGGTCGGCGTCGCGCTCGTGACCTCGGGCCCCGGCGCGACCAACACGGTCACGCCGGTGCGCGACGCGATGGCCGATTCGATCCCTATCGTCGTGATCTGTGGCCAGGTGCCGACCGCGGCGATCGGCACCGACGCGTTCCAGGAAGCGCCGATCAGCAACATCATGGCCTCGTGCGCCAAGCACGTGTTCCTCGTCACCGATGCTGCGCAGCTCGAGGCGACGCTGCGCACGGCGTTCGAGATCGCACGCACGGGCCGGCCCGGGCCGGTGGTCATCGACATCCCGAAGGATGTGCAGAATGCGCCGCTCGTGTTCGCGGGCGAGGGCCAGCTCGCGATCCCTGGCTACCGCGCGCGACTGCGTGCGATCGAGGGCGCCGAGCTCGACGAGGCCGCGTGCGCGCGCTTCGTCGATGCGCTTGCGCAGGCGAAGCGTCCGCTGCTCTACGTCGGTGGCGGCGTCGTCGCGGCCGAGGCGACCGCGGCGCTGCGCGCGTTCGCCCAGGCGCTCGGCATTCCGGTCACGACCACGCTCATGGGCCTCGGCGCGGCCGACACGACCGAGGCGCTGTCGCTGCACATGCTCGGCATGCACGGCACCGCGTTCGCGAACTACGCGGTCGAGGACTGCGACTTCGTGATCGCGGTCGGTGCACGCTTCGACGATCGCGTCGCCGGCGTGCCCTCGCAGTTCGCGGCCGGTGCGCGCTTCATCGCCCACCTCGATGTCGACCCGGCCGAGATCCACAAGGTCAAGCGCGTCGACTGGCACCACCTCGGTGACCTCTCGCGCGCGCTCGACGCGCTGCGCCGGCATGCCGCGGCGCGCGGCTTCGATCCGTCCGGCGACGGCACCTGGTCCGACTGGCACGCGCACCTCGCCGACCTCAAGAACACCTACGCGATGGCTTACGACCGCGCCAACCCGCGCATCCAGCCGTACGCGGTCATCGAGGCCATCAACCGTCTCACGCGCGGCGAGGTGATCGTCTCGACCGGCGTCGGCCAGCACCAGATGTGGGCCGCGCAGTACTTCGACTTCACCCAGCCGCGACGCTGGCTGACCTCGGGCTCGATGGGCACGATGGGCTTCGGCCTGCCGGCCGCGATCGGCGCGCAGTTCGCGCGACGCGACCTGCTCGTCGTCGACATCGACGGCGACGCGAGCATCCGCATGAACCTCGGCGAGCTCGAGACCGTCACGACCTACGGGCTGCCGGTCAAGGTCGTGGTGCTCAACAACTGCGGCGACGGCATGGTGCGGCAGTGGCAGAAGCTGTTCTTCAAGGGGCGCTTCTCGGCGACCGACAAGAGCCTGCACAAGAAGGATTTCATCAAGGCGGCGCAGGCCGACGGCTTCGAGTACGCGGTACGCCTGGATCGCCCCGAGGACGTCGACCGTGTCGTCGCCGAGTTCATCGCGTTCCCGGGACCGGCATTCCTCGAGGTCATGATCGATCCGGATGCCGGCGTCTACCCGATGGTCGGCCCCGGCATGACCTACGGCCAGATGATCACCGGCGACCACATTCCCTCGCGCGCACCCGCGCCGGCCAAGGAAGCCGGCCCCTCGGAGATGTTCTGATGCGCCACATCATCGCGATCCTCATGCAGAACGAGGCCGGCGCGCTCGCGCGCGTGGCCGGCATGTTCTCGGCCCGCGGCTACAACATCGAGTCGCTGACCGTCGCGACCACGCACGACCCGAGCATCTCGCGGCTGACCCTCGTGACGACCGGTGACGACGCGGTCATCGCGCAGATCATCAGCCAGTCGCGCAAGCTCGTCGACGTGCTCGAGATCGCCGACCTGACCAGCCGTGAACACCTCGAGTCGGAGCTGCTCATCGTCAAGGTCGCCTCGACGCCCGAGACGGGCACGCGCATCGCCGATTTCACGCACCGCCGCTACGGCATCACGCTGGACGAGACGCCGTCGACGCGGACGCTGCAGTTCACGGGCCGCGGCGCGCACATCAGCGGCGTGCTCGACGACCTCGCCGCGTTCGCGCCCGTGCTCGAACTCGCGCGCAGCGGCACCGCCGCGCTCGATCGCGGTGATCTCGTGCTCGCGTTGCAGGACTGACGCGGCGGGCGGACGCGGTCGGGCAGGTGCGGAGTGACGCGCGCCGGCGCGTGCGGAATCTGCGTGCGCTTTCCGGAAGCATGAGCTGCCCTCGGTTGCGCAGGACGGATCTTCGTGCGGGCTGGAGGTTGTGCGCCCGCCATGGCGGCGGTCCTGTACGGCGGAATCGCCCGCGCCGATTGCGCTGTGCGGCGTGGCGTCCACGCATGACATCGCCCCTGCAGACAACAACCCCGTCGCCCCGGCGCAGGCCGGGGCCCAGCGCCTTTCGATGCCACTGTGGGCGTTAAGGTCAAAGCCGTGGTGCGGGTTCGTGCGTGCGACGTCGCCGGGACCACGCCACTCGTCCGTCAGGCAGGCACTGGGCCCCGGCCTGCGCCGGGGCGACGTGCCGTGTGGATCGGCACCGCGGTGGGGATCGCGCACGACTCCTCTGCGATGCCCGGAGCGGGCACTGGCAAGAAGGTGTCGACGCGATCCCTGCAGGGTCTGGAGCGGCTGCTTTCGCGAAGCCTCGTCAGGGCGTGCCCGCAGCCGGCATCGCGCCGAGCCGCACGACGCGGTCCATCGTGATGTCGTTGCGGCGGATCGTCAGCGTCACGGGCTTGCCGGCATGCTCGCGCAGCAGTGCCTGGAACTCGCCGCGGTCGTTGAATGCCTGCGCGTTGACCGCGAGCACGTAGTCGCCCGCGAGCAGGTTGGCCTGCGAGGCCGGCGTACCGCCGACGACCGAACCGATCTGCACGCCGCCGGCGACGTCGAGCGTCCCGCGCTCGGTCGCGGTGAGGTTGCGGAACGTCGCTCCGAACAGCAACTTGAAGCGCACGAAGTAGCGCGCCAGATAACGCGGCGCGCCATGGCCGGCATCGCCGTCGACATGCGACGTGTAGACATAGACCTGATCCGCACCGACCTCGCGGCCGATCGCTAGCGCTTTCGCGTGCGCGTCGACGTCGGTCGTGTCGAAGCGCGCCTCGCCGACCAGCACGAGGCTGCGCGACGCGAGCGCGCGCTGGTCCGCGACGAGGTTGCGGCCGTCGATGAACTCGGGCTGCGCGGGCGCCGGTGCGGCGCGCAGCGTGGCGACCACGTCGGGTCCACGTCCGGCGACAGGCTCGAACGTGTGCGGCGCCTCTTCGGGCGCTTCGACGACAACGGGTTCGCCGTCGGGGCCTTGCTCGATCACGACCGAGCGGGTCACGCATCCGCCGAGTGCGAGCGCTGCGAGGAGGAGGGCGAGGTGGAACGGGTTGCGACGATTCATCGCACAAGCATAGCGGCATCGTCCGCATTGCCGGCGCCTGTGGGCGGGTGCGCTTGCGCGTAACGTGACGCCTGAAACGAAACAGGCCGGTGGGCATGCCCACCGGCCTGTTCGTTCTGCATATGGCGCGCCCGGAGAGATTCGAACTCCCGACCACCAAGTTCGTAGCCTGGTACTCTATCCAACTGAGCTACGGGCGCATGAAGCGTTCGCGTTTCGGGCCTTGTCACTGCGTGCTGCAGTGCGCGGGGCCGTCCGGCGAGGGGCGGCATTATTCTGTGCGCGAGCGCATTCGTCAACTGCCGCGTGCAATCGGAGCCCACATTCGTGTCGAGAGCCGTACCTGCGGACCGCATGAAACCCTTGCGCCGGATCCTCGTGTCGATCGTGCGCGTGGCCGCGATTGCCTGGATCGCGGCGTGCGCGTACCTCGGCCTCATGCAGCGCAGCCTCGTCTATCCCGGCACGCGCGCGTGGACCGAGGACATTCCCGCCGACATCGAGCTGCGCAGCGGCAACGAGACCTTGCGCGGCTGGATCGCGAACCCGGGGCACGAGCGCGTACTGCTGTACTTCGGCGGCAACGGCGAGCGCGTGGCCCGGTCGCGCGACGAATTCGCGACGATGCTGCCGGCCGTGACGACCTACCTCGTCGCCTACCGCGGCTACGCGGGCAGTACCGGCTCGCCGAGCGAGGAGGGACTGCGCCGCGACGCGATGGCGCTGTATGACGAGGTGCGCAGGCGCCATCCCGAAGCGCCGATCGCCGTGCTTGGTCGCAGCCTCGGCAGCGGCGTTGCGAGCGATCTCGCCGCGCGTCGCCCGGTCGATCGTCTCGTGCTCGTGACGCCGTTCGACAGTCTCGTCGAGACCGCGGCCGCGCACTTCCCCGTGGTGCCGGTGCGCTGGCTGCTGCGCGACCGCTTCGACTCGGTCGCCAACCTTGCAGGCTACGAAGGGCCCGTGCTCGTGCTGCGCGCCGGGCGCGACGTGGTCGTGCCGCCGACTCGTACCGATCGGCTCGTCGCCTCCCTCGGGACGCGTGCGCAGGTGGTCGCGTTCGAGGATGCCGGGCACGACGGGATCTCGCGCCAGCGCGGCTACGCCGAAGCGATCGCGCGCTTCCTCGAAAAGTCCCAGGTTGCGGGGCACGCCGCGCGCTGAGGCGCGGTGCGCGTGAGTCAGCCCTTCTTGCGCTTGGCGCGCACGTACAGCACGAGGCTGTGTTCCTCGATCACGTAGCCGTGCTTGTCGGCGATCTCGCGCTGCAGGCGCTCGATCTCGTCGCTCGTGAACTCGATGACCTTGCCCGTGTCGACGTCGACCATGTGGTCGTGGTGCTTGCCGCGATCGAGCTCGTAGACGGCCTGGCCGCCCTCGAAATTGTGCTTGAGCACGAGGCCGGCGGCCTCGAACTGGGTCAGCACGCGGTAGACCGTGGCGAGGCCGATGTCGTCCTGGTGCTCGAGCAGCTGGCGGTAGATGTCTTCCGCCGTCAGGTGCTTGCCGTCCAGAGATTCGAGGATCTCGAGGATGCGCATGCGCGGGTGCGTGACCTTGAGTCCCACCTTGCGCAGGTCGGTCGATTCCATCGTGATCCTCCGGGGCGCCGGCACGCGCCATAACGTTTGCAGAAGATCGCCTAGTGTATCATCGCGCGACTTCGCTCCGTCGGATTTCCCCCACATGCTGCGCTGGCTCGTCCTGCTCGCCCTCGTTCCGATGACCGGTTGCGGTCTGCTCTACAAGCTCGATGTCCAGCAGGGCAACCTGTTCGACAAGGAGCAGGTCGACTCGCTCAAGCCCGGCATGAGCAAGCGCCAGGTGCTGCTCGTGATGGGCTCGCCGTCTGTCGTCAGCCCGTTCGACCAGGACCGCTGGGACTACGTCTCGAGCATCCGTCGCGGCCGCGGCTCGATGGAGAGCAAGGATCTCGTGCTGTACTTCGAGAACGAGTCGCTCGCGCGCATCGAGGGTGACTACTTCCCCGAGGATCCCGACACGCTCATCCGTGACGCGCGCAAGTACAAGCGCCAGTACCCGGACGAGAAGCGCGAGGACGAGGACAAGAAGCGCCGTGGCGGCGGCGGTGGCGGCGGCGGTCAGGGCTGATATCAGCCCGTGCGCTTCACGGCCCGGCGTCGCCGGGCTTCCTTCGGATCGACGACGAGCGGGCGGTAGAGCTCGACGCGGTCGCCATCCCCGAGCACGGTGCCGCGGTCACGGCGTTTCGACCAGATGCCGGCCTCGAGCGTATCGACGTCGATGCCGAACGCATCGGCGAGGCCCGACGCGCCGATCGCCTGCTCCAGCGTCGTACCGGCGGGAACCTCGAGCGCACGCAGGAACTGCCGCTGCGGTTCGGCGTAGGCGACCTCGACGCGGATCGTCTCAGCCATCGGTCTGGCGCGCGGCAGTGCAGAAATCGTCGACCATGCGGTCGGCGAGGCTGCGGAAGCCCATGCGCAGCGCCGGTGCGGTGAACGTGCCGGCATAGTCGAAATCGAGGGCGAGCGCGACCTTGCAGCCCTCGTCGCCGAACCCCAGGAACGTCCACTCGCCCTCGAGCGAGCGGAATGGCCCGTCGACGAACGCGAGGTGGATGCGCTCGGGCCGCGTGACCGTGTTGCGCGTCGTGAACGCCTGCGTGATGCCGGCCATGCGCAGGTCGAGCCGCGCGACCAGCGTGTCGCCGTCGCGCTCGAGCACGCGCGCCGCGGAGCACCACCCGAATCGCCTCGGGTATGCTTCGACGTCGTTGACGAGATCGAACATCCGTTCCGCGGTCTGGCGCACGAGGGCGCTGCGGCGAATCTGGATCACGTGATGCTCGCTGTGCGGGGACCGCGCCGGGCGCGCGATGCGTCGATCGAACCACCGCGCGACAAGCGCGGCCACCAGTGGATCAGTGTACCGAAGATGGCCAACAAGAAAGACAAGGACACGACGTCCGGCGGCACGATCGCGCTGAACAAGCGCGCGCGCCACGAGTACCACATCGACGAGCGCTACGAGGCCGGCATCGCGTTGCTCGGCTGGGAGGTCAAGAGCCTGCGCGCCGGTCGCATCAACCTTACCGATGCCTACGCGATCGTGCGCCACGGCGAGATCGTGCTGTTCGGCGCGTCGATCCCGCCGCTGATCTCGGCCTCGACGCACGTCGTCGCCGAGGATCGCCGCACGCGCAAGCTGCTGCTGCATCGTGCCGAGATCGACAAGCTCGTCGGTGCGGTCGAGCGCAAGGGCTACACGATCGTGCCGCTCGCGATGTACTGGAAGAAGAACAAGGTCAAGCTCGAGATCGGCCTCGCGCGCGGCAAGCAGGACCACGACAAGCGCAACGCCGAGAAGGACAAGGACTGGGCCCGCGACAAGCAGCGCGCGATGCGCTCGCACAACCGCGAGGCGTGAGGGGGAGCGTCGGCCGGCGACGCTCGCTGCCGCTTGAATCGCCGCGCCGCGGCCGCATGTTCCTGACCACGATGCGGCACGCGTGCTAGCATCGTCCTCCCCGGGGGTGCCATGGCTTCGACGGGGGTAGTGAGATAGCGTGGTGCATGCCGAGGGGGTGACTTTCCTCGTTAATCCAGTCGCAAACTTCTAGTTGCCAACGACGACAACTACGCTCTCGCCGCTTAAGGCGTAAGCCGGGATCCCACTTGTGCTCGTGCTCGTGGGGGTACCGTCATTATCACGGGATCGCCATCCGGTTGCCGCCTGTCGGCCGGAGGTCAAAACAAGCAGGCTGGTCGACCGGTGCGTTTAGCACGCCGTACTGCCGGAAGACGAGACCCAACGGTGGGCTAAGCATGTAGGACTGGGCGTCAAACGCCTTCGGACGCGGGTTCGACTCCCGCCACCTCCACCATACCGCGAGACGCAAAAGGCCCGCCGACAGGCGGGCCTTTTGCGTCGTGGCGTATCCGTCGTACCTCATGCGCAACTTGTGGACAATGTTGCATGTGGCCGATCGGGGAAGGTTTTTTATGGACGCCCAAATGAAAACGGGCCTGGCAGATGCCAGACCCGTGATCGTTTGTCGCTGGCCATGTCCGTGGCTTGGGGAGTGTTGTCTGCCTGACTGCGGTGCTCACGCACAGCGCAAACGTGGGAGTTGCTCAGGGGAGGGAGGCTCACCAAACGTTGCAGGTGAATTGTGGGCGTGCGTGGCTGAACCTTCGGCAAACACGAACGCGTGAAAAAGGAGCCAAATCATGGGTTTTTTGTGAAGAGGACGCGTGCTCGCCGTGTCGGAAGTCATGACTGCGGCAACACGTCGCGCGCATTTGGAGCGGCTATGCTGGCGCGATGGATGAGGTTGCCGAACCGCGCCTGCTGCGCGCCATTGCCGTGTTCAAGCTCGCCAAGGGTGCCGCGCTCGCGACGTTCGGCGTCGCCGCGTGGAGCGTCGCGGGCGGCGAGGCCTTGCCGCATGCGATGCATGCGCTCGCGGCATCGCCATTGCTCGATGCGCATGTCGGCGCGCGCGCGTTGCTCGACACGATCGCCGCGATGCCGCCGCTGCGCGTACGCGAACTCGGCGCCGTCGCGCTCGTGTACGCGTGCCTGTTCGCGACCGAGGGCGTCGGCCTGTGGCGCGGACGCCGTTGGGCCGAATGGCTGACGGTTGTCGCGACCGCGTCGTTGTTGCCGTTCGAGGTGTGGGCGCTCGTCGAACGCGTCGATGCGCTGCGTATCGCGGCGATCGTGGTCAATCTCGCGATCCTCGCGTGGCTCGTCACGTTGTTGCGTCGTCATGTGCCAAGGCGTGCGCGCGCATGAGGTCCGCCGGGATCGTCGCCGTGGTCGCGTTGCTCGCCGCGCTCGCATGGTGGGGGCAGGCCGCCCTCGTCGACCTTCCGGATGTCGCGTACGAGCCGGAGCGGGCGCCAGCACCCGACGTCGCGGGGCATGCATCGGCGACGACGGGCGCCACGGCTTCCGCGGTGCGCGAGACCTCGGTCGGTGCCGCGCAGGCGCCGCCCGTGACCGCACACGACGTCGACAGCATGGCTGCGTTCGTGCGCCACGCACTGCCCGATCCCGCGCGCTGCCTCGCCGGCACCGGCAGATCCGTGCGCGAGCAGCGCGTCGCCGTGCACCGCTGGGTCGATGCGCGCGGGGTCACGCATTACTCGGATCGTCCGCCGAGCGGCGCGGTGCAGGACTACCACCGCAGCGAGGTCGCGGGCCTGCCGCCCGTGAGCGTGCGTGCGCGCGGGGAAGACACCAACCTGCCGTCCGGCCTCGAGCAGGACGCGGTGGCCGACGCACTCATGGTCGACCGCGTGCTGCGCGAAGGCCTCGGCGTCGACGCCGAGGCCGGACTCGCGCTCGAGATCGTGTTCGTCGCCTCGGCCGAAGCCTATGCGAAGCGCATCGGCCAGCCCGCGCTGGCGGCGTCGGCCGGTGCGTATTCGTCGAAGGAGCGTGCGATCACCGTGCGCCTGCAGCCCGACGAACACGGCAACCGCACTGTCGTGCGCCACGAGATCGCGCACGCGCTGCTGCACGAGCGGGTCGGTCTGCTGCCGGTGGCGATCAACGAAGGCCTCGCGGCCTGGTTCGAGCGCGCGACGACACGCGGCATGGGCGTCGCGATCGACGGCACGCGCGACCGCTCGGCACTGCGCGAGGCCGCGGCGGTCGTCGCGGGTTCCGGTGACGAGGCGCTGGTCGACCTGCTCGCGCGCGAGGGCGAGGCGTTCTACGCGCCGGGACGCGAGGCGCGCTACCTGCACGCCTATGCGCTCGTGGCCGTGCTCATGGCGCGAACGGAGGGGCGCAAGGCGCTGGGCGGGTTGCTGGCTGCGCAGCGCGCCGAATCGTGCCGGCCGGTCGACGCGCCGGCGCTGCTCGAGGGATCCTATCCGGGCGGTCTTGCGGCGCTTGCGCGCGACTGGGCGGCCTGGCTGCGCGATCCGCCGGCATCCCAGCACGTGCTGTGAGCCGTCCCGGGGCGGGGTGGCTTGTCCCAAGCGACTGAATCCCTTACCATCCGCGGCCCTTTTCCGTCTGCGGGAAAGGGATTCTCGCCTCACCGTGCTGCGGGAGGCTGCCCCCGCGCATCGCGCGGACACCCATGAGGTTCAACATCATGCGTCATTATGAAGTCGTGTTCCTGGTCCACCCGGACCAGAGCGAGCAGGTCCCCGCGATGGTCGAGCGCTACAAGTCGCTCGTCGAAGCCGACGGCGGCAAGATCCACCGTCTCGAGGACTGGGGCCGTCGCCAGCTGGCGTTCCCGATCCAGCATCTGGCCAAGGCCCACTATGTCCTGCTCAACATCGAAGCGAGCCAGACGGCCCTCGACGAGCTGGTCTCGGGTTTCCGTTTCAACGACGCCGTCCTGCGTCACCTCGTCGTCAAGCGCGACGACGCCGTGACCGAGATGTCGGCGATCATGAAGAACAAGGACGACAAGGGTGACCGTCGCCGTCGCGACGACGAGGGTGGCCCCGGTTTCGGTGGCGATGATTTCGAAGAGCGCGGCAACCGCGGCGACCGCGGTGATCGTGGCGAGCGCGCTGCGCCGGCCGCGGCCCCGGCCGCCGAGTAATCCGACCCCCTCATTCCGGAGCACACCATGTCCAAGTTCTTCCGCCGCAAGAAGTTCTGCCGCTTCACCGCCGAGGGCGTCACCGAGATCGACTACAAGGATCTCAACACGCTGCGCCAGTACATCACCGAGACCGGCAAGATCGTGCCGAGCCGCATCACCGGCACCAAGGCGCGCTACCAGCGCCAGCTGACGGTGGCCGTGCAGCGCGCGCGCTTCCTCTCGCTGCTGCCGTACAGCGACAGCCACTGACGTACCGGGCCGGCGCCCGTCCGCGGCGCGCCGGCACCGTCACGAAGCGGTCGCGTTTTCCACCTACGTTCGACATTCGGACAGCCACCCGCTGCACCGGCCGTCGGCCCGTGCTAACGAATCGGAGACACCCATGCAACTGATCCTCCTCCAGAAGGTCAAGAACCTCGGCAACCTCGGCGACAAGGTCAACGTCAAGCCGGGCTACGGCCGCAACTACCTCGTGCCGCAGGGCAAGGCCGCTCCGGCGACCGAAGCCAATCTCGCCGAGTTCGAGAAGCGCCGCGCCGAGTACGAGGCCAAGGCCAACCAGCAGCTCGCCGGTGCGGAAGCGCGCAAGGCGCAGTTCGACGGCGCCGAGCCGGTCACGATCAAGGCCAACGCGAGCACCGAAGGCAAGCTGTTCGGCTCGGTCGGCCCGCGTGACATCGCCGACGCGTTCACCGCCGCCGGCATCGCGCTCGACAAGAGCGAAGTCGTGCAGGGCGACGGCCCGATCCGCCACATCGGCGAGTTCGACGTGCGCGTTCACCTGCACGCCGATGTGCAGACGACCGTCAAGGTCGTGGTCGTTCCCGAAGCCTGATCCTCGGCTTCGCGCGACACCGCAACGGGCGCCGCGAGGCGCCCGTTTGCGTTGCGGCGTCCGCACAGGTTATCCACAGCTTGTTCCGCGTTCCGGACCGGGTTGTCCACCGGCTTGTGCGTCGCGTCCGCTGAGACGTGGTCCTAGTATCCCTTTCCCGACTCCGGAAGCCCCTGCGCCGATGTCCGCCGCCTTTCCCGACCGCAAGCCCGCCCCGAGCATCGAGGCGCTGCGCGTGCCGCCGCATTCCGTCGAGGCCGAACAGGCCGTGCTCGGCGGCCTCATGCTCGCGCCGGAATCGTGGGAGCGCGTCGCCGACCGCATCGGCGAGGAGGACTTCTACCGCCGTGACCATCGCCTGATCTTCCGCGCGATCAACGAGCTCAGCGAGAAGGACCAGCCCTGCGACGCGGTCACGCTCGGCGAGTGGTTCGAGTCGCAAGGCCTCGCCGAGCAGGTCGGCGGCATCGACTACGTGATCGAGCTCGCCAACTCGACGCCGAGCGCCGCGAACATCGTCGCCTACGCCGACATCGTGCGCGAGAAATCGGTGCTGCGGCAGCTGATCGACACCGGCACCGAGATCGCCGGCGACGCGTTTCAGCCCGAAGGCCGCAGCAGCCAGGAGCTGCTCGAGACCGCCGAGCAGAAGGTGTTCCGCATCGCCGAGGCCGGCGCGCGCGGTCGCAAGGGCTTCGTGTCGATGCGTTCGGCGGTCAAGGACGCGTTCCAGATCCTGCACCACCGCTACGAGAACCGCGGCCAGGTCACCGGCATCCCGACCGGCTTCACCGACCTCGACGACCTCACCACGGGGCTGCAGCCGTCGGACCTCGTCATCCTCGCGGCGCGCCCGGCCATGGGCAAGACCTCGTTCGCGCTCAACATCGCCGAGAACGCGGCGATGCGCACGAAGAAGGCCGTTGCGGTGTTCTCGATGGAAATGTCGGCCTCGCAGCTCGCGTTCCGCCTGATCTCCTCGCTCGGCATGATCAACCAGCAGCACCTGCGCACGGGCGAACTGGCCGAGGAGGAGTGGCCGCGCGTGACCAATGCGATCACGCTGCTCAGCGAGGCCAAGATCTTCATCGACGACACGCCGGCGCTGTCGCCGGGCGAACTGCGCGCGCGTTCGCGCCGCCTCAAGCGCGAGCACGACCTCGGGCTCATCGTGATCGATTACCTGCAGCTCATGCAGGTGCCCGGGAACAAGGAGAATCGCGCCACCGAAATTTCAGAAATCTCGCGTGGACTGAAGGCCCTCGCCAAGGAGCTCAACGTTCCCGTGATCGCCCTTTCCCAGCTCAACCGCTCGCTCGAGCAACGCACGGACAAGAAGCCCGTGATGTCGGACCTGCGCGAGTCGGGCGCGATCGAGCAGGACGCCGACGTGATCATGTTCATCTACCGCGACGAGTACTACAACCCGGACTCGCCCGAGAAGGGCGTCGCCGAGATCATCATCGGCAAGCAGCGAAGTGGCCCTACCGGCTCGGTGCGCCTGGCCTTCATGGGCCAGTACACCAAGTTCGCCGACCTCGCTCCGGATCGGTACTCGGGCCAGTTCGAGTGAGCCGCGCGACCAGCGCGACGATCCATCTCGGCGCGTTGCGGCACAACCTGCGGCGCCTGCGCGAGCTCGCGCCGGGCGCGAAGCTCATGGCCGTGGTCAAGGCCGACGGTTACGGCCACGGCCTCGAGCGCGTCGCACGTGCGCTCGGCGAGGCCGATGCGTTCGGCGTGGCCTGCATCGCCGACGGCCAGCGCCTGCGCGCGGCCGGCGTCACGCGCCGCATCGTCGTGCTGTCGGGCATCGACGAGCCTGCCGACATCGCCGAGATGCATCGCCTCGACCTCGATTCGGCGATCCACCACGATGCGCAGATCGACTGGCTCGCCGCCGATCGCGACACGCGCCCGCTGCGCGTCTGGCTCAAGCTCGACAGCGGCATGCACCGCCTCGGCTTCGCGCCGTCGCAGGCGCGTGACGCGTACGCGCGCCTGCGCGCGCTGCCCAACGTCGATCCCGCGATCGGCCTCATGACCCATTTCGCGAACTCCGACGTGTTCGACGATCCGCAGACCGCGGCGCAGTTGCGCGTGTTCGAGGACGCCTTCGACGGTGTGCCCGGCGAGCGCGCGCTGTCGAACTCGGCCGCCGTGCTCGGCTGGCCTGCGGCGCGCGGCCAGTGGATCCGACCGGGCGGCCTGCTGTACGGCATCTCGGTCGTCGAGGGCCGCAGCGGCGCCGACGACGGTTTTCGTCCCGCGATGACGCTGTCGTCGAAGCTCGTCGCGATCAACCGCGTCGCGCGCGGCGAGACGGTCGGCTACGCGGGCGCGTGGACCTGCCCCGAGGACATGCCTGTCGGCGTCGCGCAGATCGGCTACGGCGACGGCTATCCGCGCTCCGCCGCCGCCGGCACGCCCGTGCTGGTCGGTGGCGTGCGCGCGCCGATCGTCGGCCGCGTCTCGATGGATCTCATCACGATCGACCTGCGTGGGGTGCCCGCGGCGCGCATCGGCGATCGCGTCGTCCTGTGGGGCGAGGGCCTGCCGGTCGAGGAGGTCGCCGCGCACGCGGGCACGATCGGCTACGAACTCACCTGCGGCATGACGCGACGCGTACGCTTCCTCGAAGACGAACGCTGACGAGGCTTCCCCGCGCGGCCGCCGATGCGGCAGCATCGCGGGATGTCCGGCGTGTCTCGCCGCATGCGACGGCGATGCGCGATCGTGCGCGACGCGCGTCCGGTATCGCCGCGCCACGCACATCGTCGAGGGATTCTCCGCATGGCCAAGGCCAAGACCTCCTACGTCTGCACCGAATGCGGTGCCGAACACTCGAAGTGGCAGGGTCAGTGCGCCGAATGCGGCGTGTGGAACGTGCTCACCGAAATCGTCGTCGAGCCGGCCAAGGCCTCCGCCGCGGCACCGCGCCACGCGGGCTACGCCGGCGCGGTAGACGCCGCGAAGGTCACGCGCCTCGCCAGCGTCGCCGCGACCGCGGAAGCGCGCAGCGAGACCGGCATCGGCGAACTCGACCGCGTGCTCGGCGGCGGCCTCGTCGCGGGCTCGGTGGTGCTGATCGGCGGCGACCCGGGCATCGGCAAGTCGACGCTGCTGCTGCAGATGCTCGGCACGATAGGCCAGCGCATGCGCGGCCTCTACGTGACCGGCGAGGAGAGCCTCGGCCAGGTCGCGGCGCGCGCGCAGCGCCTCGGGCTTCCGCTCGACGGTCTCGAAGGGCTCGCCGAGACCTCGATCGAACGCATCCTCGCCGAGGCCTCGGCGGGCAAGCCCGACGTGCTCATCATCGATTCGATCCAGACCATCTGGACCGAGCTGCTGACGGCGGCGCCCGGCTCGGTGAGCCAAGTGCGCGAGTCGGCGGCGCGCCTCGTGCGTTTCGCCAAGCAGACCGGCACGAGCGTGTTCCTGGTCGGCCATGTCACCAAGGAGGGCGGCATCGCGGGCCCGCGCGTGCTCGAGCACATGGTCGATGCGGTGCTGTATTTCGAGGGCGAGGTCGGCAGCCGCTTCCGCATCCTGCGCGCGTTCAAGAACCGCTTCGGTGCGGTCAACGAACTCGGCGTGTTCGCGATGTCGGAGAAAGGCCTCAAGGAGGTGCCGAACCCGTCGGCGATCTTCCTGTCCGCGCACGCGCAGCCGACGCCGGGCAGCGCGGTCATGGTCACGCGCGAAGGCACGCGCCCGCTGCTCGTCGAGGTGCAGGCGCTCGTCGACGCGTCGGCGCTGCCGAATCCTCGCCGTGTCGCGCTCGGCCTCGAGCAGAACCGCCTCGCGATGCTGCTGGCCGTGCTGCACCGGCACGGCGGCGCGGCCGTGTTCGACCAGGACGTCTTCCTCAACGTGGTCGGTGGCATCCGCGTGCAGGAGACCGCGGCCGACCTCGCCGTGCTGTTCGCGGTGCAGTCGAGCTTCCGCGACCGCGCGCTGCCGGACAAGCTCGTCGCATTCGGCGAAGTCGGACTTTCGGGCGAGATCCGCCCGGTGCCGAACGGCGAGGAGCGCCTGCGCGAGGCCGCGACGCACGGCTTCAGCCTCGCCATCGTGCCGAAGGCTAATGCACCGAAGAAGCCCCGCATCGGCGAGCTCGAGGTGGTCGGCGTCGATCGCCTCGGCGATGCGCTCGCGGCTGCGTTCCAGCGCTGACGCCACGTACGGGAGCGACGCCATGCTCACGACGATCGCGGTCTCCGGGTATCGCTCGCTGCGCGACCTCGTCGTGCCGCTCGGAAGGCTCAACGTGGTCACGGGCGCCAACGGCAGCGGCAAGTCCAGCCTCTACCGTGCGCTGCGCCTGCTCGCCGAGACCGCCCAGGGTGGCGTCGTCGCGGCGCTCGCGCGCGAGGGTGGCTTCGCGTCCGCGCTGTGGGCCGGGCCCGAACAGTTCGGACGCGACGTGATCGCGGGACGGGAGCCGGTGCAAGGCACCCAGCGCGAAGGGCCCGTCGCGCTGCGGCTCGGCTTCGCCGGCGACGACTACGGTTACGCGATCGACCTCGGATTGCCCATTCCCGGCAACCCCGGACGCACGATGTTCGCGCAGGATCCGCAGATCAAGCGCGAGGCCATCTGGAACGGCCCGTTCCTGCGCCAGGCCAACCTGCTCGTCGATCGCCAGGCCGCGATGGCGCGTGCACGTGACGGGCGCTCATGGCGTGTGGTCGCGCAGCACCTCGATCCGTTCGAAAGCCTGTTCACGCAGATCGCCGACCCCGAACGCGCGCCCGAAGTGCTGACCGTGCGCGAGACGATGCGGCGCTGGCGCTTCTACGATCATTTCCGCAGCGACGCCGACGCGCCGGCGCGCCAGCCGCAGGCCGGCACGCGCACGCCGGTGCTCGCGCACGATGGCCGTGACCTCGCTGCGGCGTGGCAGACGATCCGCGAGATCGGAGACCACGAGGCGCTCGCCGAAGCCGTCGACGATGCATTTCCGCGTGGCGTCGTCGACATCGTGGCCGAGTCGGGGCGCTTCATGCTGTGGTTCCGCCAGCATGGTTTGCTGCGCGCGCTGTCCGCCGCCGAACTCTCCGACGGCACCTTGCGCTACCTGCTGTGGATCGCCGCGTTGCTGACGCCACGGCCGCCGCCGCTCATGGTGCTCAACGAGCCCGAGACCAGCCTGCATCCGGACCTGCTGCCGGCGCTCGCGCGCCTGATCCGCGGCGCCGCGCGCGTGAGCCAGGTCTGGGTCGTCACGCACGCGCAGCGCCTCGTCGACGCACTCGAGCTCGACGAGGGCTGCAACACGATCGTGCTCGAGAAGCGCCTTGGCGATACCGCAGTCGCAGGGCAGGGCATGCTCGATGCGCCGGCATGGCACTGGCCGGTGCGCTGAGCGACGCCCACATGGGCGGCTCCATGCCCCCGAGCACGTCGTTCCCCGTCGCCGTCCGGCGGGTCATGGCCCGTCATCGCGGTGAAGCGATCGAAGTCCGGACGCTCGCAGCCGATTCCGCTGTCGCGCGAACTCGGCCAAGCCGTCGCAAGATTCGCTGCATCCATGACGGTGAAGGTGCGGCGGCGTTCATGGTCGGCACTGCGTAGGATCCTCGCGTTGCGGAGTCGCCTGCGGCAGCTCCGGCCTGCGCGTGCCACGCGTTGCACGCCGAGCGGCAACGGCCGATGCGTCACCTCATTCTTGTCATTCCGGCGAAGGCCGGAATCCAGCGTCTTGCGGATGGCGCGACACGGTGTGGTCAGCCGAGCCTCATGCGACGACGGCTCGCCCTCTACGTTGCAGGCCGGGCCATCCTGAACACCCGTTTCGAACCTGTGCAGGGGCGCTTGACCGAAGCGGTGTCTTTGATTAACATTTTAGCTAAATAAGCAATTCGTTCATCATGAAGGAGCGTGTCATGTCGGTGCAGATCGGTTACCTGGTGTACCTCGCCCTGTCGATCGCGATGACGGTGTGGGTGGCGAACACGTTGTCGAAGAACGGCGAGGTGTTCCTCGTCAAATGCTTCGGGCAGGACGAGGTGCTCGCGAAATCGACCAACCACCTGCTCGTGGTCGGGTTCTACCTCGTCAACATCGGCTTCATCGCGCTGCGCCTGGACGGCTGGGACGTCGCGCGTGCCGAGGCGGACCTGATCCCCGTGGTCGGCTCGAAGATCGGCTTGTCGGTGCTCGTGCTCGGCGGCATGCACTTCTTCAACATGCTCATGATCGCGCGCTACGGCCGCACGGTCGCCGGCTGGGCGAGCCGCAACCGGGACGTGCACGGTTTCGACGTCGGCGCGGTGCCGCCGCCGGTTCCCCCGGTTCCGGGCGCGCGGTGATCGAGGACATGGAGCGTAGAGATCGCCACGGAAGGCGGTCGCCACGGGCATCGTCCGCGATGCCCGTGGCGTTGCATCGCCGGAACATCCCCTGCGATGGCGCGCCGCATGATCCGAGCGTTGCACGTCGTCGCGACGCAGGGCACCGCCGTGTGCTGGGCTACAATCGGCGCATGTCCCCCGACCTGCCCGATCCGCGATGAGCACGCAGAAGGTCTTCGATGCGCTCGCGTCGATGCCGCGTCGGCAGATCCTCGCGTTCCTGTCGGAGCAGGAACTCCCGGCCGGCGACATCGCCGCGCGCTTCGAGATGAGCGCGCCGGCCGTGTCGCGCCACCTGTCGGTGCTCGAGAACGCCGGCCTCATCGCGAGCGAGCGGCGCGGGCAGTTCGTCGTCTATCGGCTCATTCCCGACAACCTCGTCAACACGCTGACCCAGTTCGCGTTCGAGATCTGCCCGGTCGCGGGCCCGATCAAGCGCGAAGGCCGCAAGGCGAAGAAGGCCGCGGCGAAGTAGGCATCACCGGAGTCCAGACATGACCCAGCACCTGCACGCGTTCGCGCTCGTCGTGCGCGACTACGACGAGGCGATCGCGTGGTACACGCGCGCGCTCGACTTCACGCTGCTCGAGGACACGCCGATGGGCGACGGCAAGCGCTGGGTGCGCGTCGCGCCGCGCGGCGGCCAGACCTCGCTGCTGCTTGCCAAGGCGACCAGGCCCGAGCAGGAGGCCGCGATTGGCCATCAGGCCGGCGGGCGCGTGTTCCTGTTCCTGCACACCGACGATTTCGCCGCCGACTACGCGCGCATGCTCGCCGAGGGCGTGCACTTCTGCGAGACGCCGCGCCACGAAGCCTACGGCACTGTGGTCGTGTTCGAGGACCTGTACGGCAACCGCTGGGATTTCATCGAGCCGAAGGGCTGAACACGAATCTGCGAAGGGCGTGCGGCGAGACTCGTCCGCGCGCCCGGCGTCGTCGTCACGTCGTCCGCGCGCGTTGTGCGAGCCACGTGTCGAGCGCATTCGCGAACGCCTGGCGGTCGCGCGCATGCAAAGCAGGCGGGCCGCCGGTGGCGATGCCCGCGCCGCGCAACTCGTCCATGAAATTCCGCATCGACAGGCGTTGCGCGATCGTGTCGGCCGTGTAGAGCTCGCCGCGCGGGTTGAGCGCAAGCGCGCCCTTGGCGATCGCGAGCGAGGCGAGCGGGATGTCGGCGGTCACGACGAGATCGCCACGCCCGATGCGGTCGACGATCGCGCTGTCGGCGGCGTCGAGGCCGCCGGCGACCTGCATCGAGCGCACGAAGCGCGACGGCGGCGTGCGGATCCACTGGTTGGCGACGAGGATCGTCTCGACCTGCGCGCGCTCGGCGGCGCGGAACAGGATGTCCTTGATCACGTTCGGGCAGGCATCGGCGTCGACCCAGACGCGCGTGGCGCCGGGCGATGCCGTCCCGGAAGCATCGGTCGGTGTGTTCATGGATGTCGCGTCGCGTGGTCGGAGCGCGGCATCGTCGGCGCGCGCATGCCCGGCGTCAATCGAGGTTCTTCGCCTCGGACGTCGCGAGCAGCTCCGGTGCGCGCACGCGCCTGCGCCGACCGATCAGCGGATGCACGAACACGCCGGCGAGGATGACCACGACGCCGAGGTAGAAGAGCGGCGTGAGCTCGCGCTGCTCGCCGAGCAGCAGCGCGGCGAGCACGATCGCGTAGACCGGCTCGAGGTTGACCGCGAGCTGCGCCGCGAACGCGCTCATGTGGCGCAGCGCGACCAGCGACAGCGCGAACGGCAGCAGCGTGCAGGCCACCGCGAGCACGACGAGCAGCACGGTGTCGCGCGCATCGGGCAGCGCGAGCGGCATCTCGAGCCACGGTGCGAGCGGCGCCAGCAGCGGCGCGAGGGCGAGCAGCGCGACCGCTCCGGCGCCGAGCTCGACCGCGGTGATCGCGAGCGGGTCGGCGTGCTCGACGAAGCGCTTGTTGAGTGATCCGAACACGGCGACCAGCAACGCCGAAACCACGCCCACCGCGATGCCGAGCCGCATGTCGCCCGGCACGCCGCCGACCACGAGCGCGACGCCGGGCAGCACGGCGATGCCGATCGCGAGATCGCCGCGCGAGAACGGGCGTCGCGCGATCCAGGGCTCGACGATCGCCGTGAACACGGTCGCGAGCGCGATGCAGGTCGCCGCGACCGAGGCGTTGGCGAGCTTGATCGAGCCGTAAAAGGTGAGCCAGTGCAGCGCGACGAGCACGCCGATGCCCGCATACGCGCCGATCAGGCGTGGCGGCATCGCGCGCAGGCCGCGCCAGACGCGCGGCACCAGCGCGAGCAGCGCGACCACGAGCAGCATGCGCGACGCCACGAGCGGCAGCGCCGGCAGCGTGATGAGCTTGCCGAGGATGGCGGTGAAGCCCCACAGCAGCACGCAGGCGTGCATCTGCAGGTGGGCGCGCGTGGTGGGCGTCATGGAGGCATCGGGCGAGGCGCGGTGGCGCGCGGCGCGCAGCATGCCAGCGAAGTGCTGCGGCGGCCATCGGCGCGACATCGTGTCCCGCTCCGGTGTGCCGCGACGGTCGGGTGGTAGCATCGCGCGCCGGTCGAGGAGGCGTTCAATGGGTTCCAGCAAGGGCATGGTCGTGCTGTCGCATGGCCTCGAGAGTGGTCCGCAGGCGACCAAGGTCAGCGCACTGGCCGAGATCGCGGCGGCGCTCGGCTGGGACAGCGTGCGTCCGGACTACCGCGACCTCGACGCGACGCGCGACGTCGGCGCGATCGGCTCGCGCACCGCGCGCGCGCTCGAAGCGGCACCCGCGCAAGGGCGCGTCGTGTTCGCGGGCTCGAGCATGGGCGCGTTCGTCTCGGGCCATGCCTCACTCGAACGCCGCTGCGAGGCCTTGTTCCTCATGGCGGTACCGGTCGGCATCCCGGGTTACGCGAAGGTGTTCGACGCCGCGCGCGTGCCGACCGTGCTCGTGCACGGCTGGCGCGACGACGTGTGTCCGGTCGATGGCGCGATCGCATTCGCGCGCGGACGTGGCGACACGCTGCACCTCGTCGACGACGACCATCGCCTCTCCGCGCACGTCGACTATTGCGCCGAGGCATTCCGCGGTCTCCTTCTCGCACTGGAACACTGATGCAGGCCTTCTTCGCGACCTGCCCGAAGGGGCTCGAATACCTGCTGCGCGACGAGCTCGCCGCACTCGGTGCGTCCGACGTGCGCGAGGCACTCGCCGGCGTGCATTTCTCTGGCGACCTTGCCGTCGCCTACCGCGCCTGCCTGTGGTCGCGGCTGGCCAGTCGCGTGCTCATGCCGATCGCGCACTTCGACGCCGCCGATGAGAATGCGCTCTACGACGGCATCGCCGCGGTCGACTGGTCGGTGCACCTGGACGCGGAAGGTTCGCTCGCGGTCGACGCGGTCAGCGTCGCGAGCGCGCTGCGCCACACGCGCTACATGGCCCAGCGCGCCAAGGATGCGGTCGTCGACCAGTTCCGCGACCGCGCAGGCACGCGGCCTTCGGTCGAGCTCGAGCGTCCGTCGATCCGCCTGCACGTGCTCGTGCGCAAGGACCGCGCGACGCTGTCGCTCGACCTCTCGGGCACGCCACTGCACCGTCGCGGCTGGCGCGTGGGGCAGGGCGAGGCACCGCTCAAGGAGAACCTCGCCAGCGCGATGCTGCTGCGCGCGGGCTGGCCGCGGCGTTTCGCCGAAGGTGCCGCGCTCCTCGATCCGATGTGCGGTTCGGGCACGCTGCTCATCGAGGGTGCGCTCATGGCGGCCGATGTCGCGCCGGGCCTGCGACGCGACTACTTCGGTTTCCTCGGCTGGCGCGGCCACGATGCCGCGGCGTGGACGGCCCTGCTCGACGAGGCGCATCGCCGCGCCGACGAAGGGCTGCGTGCGCTGCCGCCCGTGTTCCACGGCTTCGACGCCGATCCGAATGTGCTCGCCGAGGCGCGCCGCAACGTGCAGAACGCGCGCCTGTCGGGCTTCATCCGCCTCGACCGTCGGCCGGTCGAGCAGCTGGCGCGCCCCGAGGGAGTCGACGGGCTGGGCCTCATCATCTGCAATCCGCCATACGGCGAGCGCATCGGCCAGCAGGACCAGCTCGCGCCGACCTACCGCGCGATCGGCACGCGCGCGCGCGAACAGTTCGATGGCTGGAGCATCGCGCTGATCACCTCCGACGAGGCGCTCGCGCGCTCGGTCGGCCTGCGCGCGCACAAGCATTACGCGCTCTACAACGGCGCGCTCGAATGCCGCCTCTACCTGTTCGACGTCGGCGGGGCAGCGGCCCCGCAGCCGGTCGTCGACAAGCCGCTCACGCCCGGCGCCGAGTCGGTCGCGAACCGCATCCGCAAGAACGCGCGCCACCTGCGCAAGCGCCTCGACCGTGAAGGTGTCTCGTGCTGGCGCGCCTACGATGCCGACATTCCCGAGTACGCGGCCGCGGTCGACGTCTTCCGCGGTGTACCCGAAGGCATGCCCGGCGCGTCGCCGGTCACGGCGCTGCACATCCAGGAATACGCGCCGCCCAAGGAGATTCCCGAGCACGTCGCGAGTGCGCGCCTCGGCGAGCTCGTGCGCGCGGCCTGCGTCGCACTGGAGGTGCCGCGCCAGCAGGTTGCCGTGAAGACCCGCTACAGGGGCAAGGGAGGCAGCAAGTACGGCCGCATGGACGCGCGCGGCGAGTTCCTGATCGTCGAGGAAGACGGCCTGCGCCTGCGCGTCAACCTGCACGATTACCTCGACACGGGGCTGTTCCTCGACCACCGCCCGATGCGCGGGCGCCTGCGCGCGGCGGCGCGCGGCACGCGCTTCCTCAACCTGTTCTGCTACACGGGTACCGCGACCGTGCACGCGGCGGCCGGCGGTGCGCGCACGACGACGAGCGTCGACCTCTCGGCGACCTACCTCGAGTGGGCCGCGCGCAACCTCGAGCTCAACGGGTTCTCGGGTGCCGCGCACGCGCTCGTGCAGGCCGACTGCCTGCAGTGGCTCGCCCACGATCGCGGCGAGTACGACCTGATCTTCGTCGACCCGCCGACGTTCTCGAACTCCAAGCGCGCCGACGACTTCGACGTCCAGCGCGAGCACGTGCGCCTGCTCGAACTCTGCGCGGAGCGCCTCGCCTTCGGCGGCACGATCGTGTTCTCGAACAACTTCCGCCGTTTCCGCCTCGACGAGGCCGTCAACGAGCGCTTCGTGGTGCGCGACATCGGCGCCGCGACGATCCCGTTCGACTTCTCGCGCAACGCGCGGATCCACCAGGCCTGGGAGCTTTCCGAGCGCGGTTCCTGAACGGCGATTTCAGTTTGGATTCAGTCGGTCGGCATCACATTGCGGTCGCAATCGCAGGAGGTTCCGCCATGATCCGCACCCGTTTCCGCGCCACCCGCCTGGGCTTCCTCGCCGCACTCGCCGTGCTCGCGATGGCGCTCGCGCCGGCCGCGTTCGCGCGCGGTCACGTCAGCATCGGGCTGTACGGCCCGGGTTACAGCGTCGGCTATTCCGACTGCCGCCATTGCGGTGGCCGCGGCTGGTATCCGGGCGGTCCCTACGGCAACGGCTACTACGGCTATGCGCCGTACCGCACGTCGTACCGCCATTCCGCGCCGTACCCGTATTACGGTTACAGCGGATATACCTCGTACCCGTCGTACTACTACGGTGGCCCTGTGTATCGGGACGACTACCGCCCGGTGGTGACTCGCCGCGTCGTCCATCGCGAGGTGCGCTACTACGATCGTGACGATCGCCGTCCGGCGCGCTACAGCCGCGACACCTACCGCAACGACCGCGACTACGGTCGTGATCGCGATCGTGGCTACTCACGGGCCAGCTACTACCGCGACTGATCCTTAAAATTCCGTTTCAAGCCGCCGGCGACATCCCCCTTCCCCCGTTGCCGGCGGTCTCGGACCCCGTGGCGATTTCCCCTGATCGCCACGGGGTCTTTCTTTGGCGTGTTCCCCACTGGTCGTCCACGTTGCAGCCCGATTACACTCGGCGCGCCCGTGCGGCGATCCCCGCTCCGAGCGGGAGCCCGACGGAATCCAGCATGACCCTGCAAGGCCGGCGTATCCCTTCCCCCTGCGCGAAGCCGAGTGACGACGTCACGTGGACGTTCTTCCGTCAGTGGCTCAAGAACCCGCTCAAGATCGCCGCGCTGTCGCCGTCGAGCCGACGGCTCGCCCGCCGCATGCTCGCGCAGATGCCGCCCGGCACGCGCCGCGTCATCGAGCTCGGTGGCGGCACCGGCGTGTTCACGAAGGCGCTGCTCGACCATGGCATCGCTCAGGACGACCTGCTCGTCGTCGAGCTGAACGCCGAGTTCCACGCGCTGCTGCAGCGACGCTTCCCGGGTGTCCGCGTCGTGCGCGGCGACGCACGCGAGCTCGGCACGATGGTCGAAGAAGAGGGTTTCGCCCGTGCCGGTGAGGTCGACGCGGTCATCAGCGGCCTCGGCATGCTGTCGATGTCGCGCGACCTGCAGCGCGCGATCCTCGATGCGGCGTTCCGCGTGCTCGGCCCGGAAGGCCGTTTCATCCAGTTCACCTACGGGCCGGTCAGCCCGATCTCGCGCGAACTGACCGCCGAGCTCGGTCTGACCGTGCGCCGCGGCGGCATCGCCTGGCGCAACGTGCCGCCGGCATCGGTGTTCGTGTTCTCGCGCAGCCGCACGACGTCGATCAAGGCCATCCGTCCCGCCGTGCGCTGAGCGGCGCGCCTGTCACCTCAATTGTCGATGCGGATCGGGATCGGGTAGTACGCGCCCGACAGCTCGGCCGCATTCCACAGTTCGGCCTCGTTGCCGTAGCTCGGATGGCTGTACAGCCCCGACGGCGTCACCGCCCTCACGAACAGCTCGTAATCGCCGTCCGCGAAGGCACGCGAATCGAACGTGCGCGTGTAGCGGCCCTGCGGCGCGGGCACGTCGCGCGCGGTCTCGATGAACAGCACGCGCTGGCCGGGCCCGCCGGTGCTTCCCTGCGGGCGCAGGAACACTGCGACGCTGGCGATGCCCGCGGTCCCGCCGGTGCTCCAGACCTCGGTGCTCGCGACCGGCACCACGAGCAGCTGCGGCGCCCAGTCGGCGTAGCTGCGATTGCCCGCGACGATCGTGACCGGCACGCTGCCGGACACGAGGATGCGTTCGGCCGGATCGGCACCGATCAGGTGCCGCGCACCGACCGGCGTGTCGCCGATGCGCTCGAAGCGTGCCGGCGGACCGAGTCGCGGCAGGTCGGCGTGCATCGGTTGGTCGTGGATGAGTGCGGGCGGCGTGTACGCGGGCGCGCTGCCGGGCGGGTAGAACACTTCGAGGTGCACGTTGAGCAGGCCCGTGTTCTCGGCGAAGAACCGGAACCGGTTGGTGCCGATCACGAACGGCGAGGGCATGCCGGCGACGAGATCGGCGACCTTGACGCGCACCGTGCTCGGCACATGCCAGGCCAGCAGGTCCGGCACGAGCGGCATGCTGTTGTTGACGCGTGGCGGCAGCGTGAACGTGGCGCCGACGTTCATCGCGACGTGGTCGCCGCTCGCGAGCTGGAACGACGAGTAATCGCCCATCTGGTAGGTGAAGACGAGCCAAGCCTGCGCCGTCGCGCCCGCGGTGACGGGGCGCAGGTCGTCGGGAATCGCGATGTCGAAGGTCGGGAACGTGCCGCTGCCGCGATGCGCCTTCTGGTAGTCGGTGCCGGCCAGCCGCGTCACGTAGTTGTGCACGCGGCGCGGCTCGACGACCGGGCCATCGAAGCCGAAGTTGTCCCAGTGCAGCAGGTAGTAGGGATTGGCATCCTTGGGCGTGTTGTAGCCGAAGCCGACCCACAGCGCCTCGTAGTCGCCGGCCGCGAACACGTCCGGTGCGAACGACGCATCGATGACCTCGCGCCCGTCGATCGACACGGCGATGCCGTCGGTGCCTACACGCACGTCGAACGCGCGCCGCACGTTCGTGACGGCCTGGCGTCCCACCGCTTCCATGTCGACCGACGCGATCGGGCGCGACGCTCCGTCCATGCCGATCAGGCTCACGCTGAAGGTCTGGAACTGCGCCCGCAGGCGCAGCATGCCGGCCGGCAGGCCGGTCGCGCCGGCGCTGTCGAAGAAGTCGGCGTGGCCGGTCACGTCGGTCGCGACCGGATTGAGATCGAGGTACCACACCGAGCGCGGGCTCAGCGGGCTGTCCATGTCGAACACGATGCGGCGTCGTACGCCCTGCTCGATGCGCAGCGGCTTGCGGTAGCGCTGCGAGGTCTGCGAGCGGTCGCCCGTGTTGTCCACGCGCGTGCCCTGCAGCGTATGCGCGTGGTACTGGTCGTTGATGAAGAACAGGTTGAAGCGCGGGTCGGTCGAGGTCACCGTTGCGTTGTTCCACAGCGTCTCGTCGGGCGCGCCCATCGGCAGGTTGAAGTCGTCGAACGAGGTCAGCATGTCGCGCAAGGCCTGCACGCGCGTGCCGTCGCCGCCGTCGAAACGCACGACGCGCGGAAGGCTCGTGATCGCACCGAGCGCGTCGATGCGCTCGACGCGCACCTGGTATGGCATGTCGTTGACCAGCGGCTGCAGCTGCACGCGGCGGTTGCCGGTGACCATCCAGCGCACGACGGGTGACGGCGTGCCCTCCGTGCCGCCATGTTCGGCGAGGCAGCCGTCGCTGGCTTCGGCCTTCGACCGTGGCGCGGCGGCCTCGGTCGTCGCCGCGGGCGTGTCGGGCCACCAGGTCACGAGGAAGCCGGCCGGATCCTGTCCACTGCCGTCCATCGTCCACCACTGGCCCCAGGCGTTCTCGGCGGCGTAGTCCATCTCGATGGTCGCGACGCGGTCGTCGCGCAGCACCGTGACGACCGGTGCCGCTGCGAGCGGATCGAAGCCCGCGCGGAACAGCGTCATCGCATCGGTGGATGCGCTCGCGGCGAGTCCTGCGACGAGCACGGCGACGACGACAAGGCGACGCGACACGGCCGGGAAAGGCGGGCGGGCACGATGCGTGGTCATCGGCGTGATCCGGCGGTGCGGTGCGCGGAGTCTGGGCGCCGTTTCGGCGCCGGACTGCGCAGTGCGTCACGCCGCGACGAACCGCGGCGGACCCGGCGGTCAGCCCGTGGCGGCCTCGCGCTTGAGCGACTCGGCGAGGTCGCGGCCGAGCCAGCGGTCGATGCCGCGGCGCAGCAGGTAGATCAGCGGGATCAGCGCGATCGCCGCGGCGACCTTGTAGGCGTAGTTGACGCTGCCGACCGCGAGCCACAGGTTGGTCGACCAGCGCTGCGGGCCGATCACGAACGCGATATAGAGCACCACGAAGCTGTCGATGAACTGCGACACGAACGTGGACACGGTCGCGCGCAGCCAGATGTGGCGTTCGCCCGTGCGCGTGCGGATCGCGTGGAACACGCGTACGTCGATGAGCTGGCCGACCAGGAACGCCGTGATCGAGCCGGCGATCGTCCACAGGCCCTGGCCGAACACGTAGGCGTAGGCGGCCTGCAGGTCCGGCACGCCCTGGTCGCGCGCGGCGCCGACCCACCAGCCGGCCGGCGCGAGCGCGATCGCCGCGTAGGCGAACAGGAACGCGTAGGCGATCAGCGCGACCGCGAGCCACGACAGGAAGCGCACGCCGCGGCGGCCGTAGAACTCGTTGATGACGTCGGTCATCACGAACACGATCGGCCACAGCAGCGTGCCCGCGGTGAAGTTGAGCGAGCCGGTCTGGCCGAACAGGTTCCACGCGAACGGGTCCACGCCGAGCGTGTCCTCGAGCGCGAAGATCTTCACGCCGATGAACTCGGCGATGATCGCGTTGGCGATGAAGAAGCCGCCCAGCACGAGGAACATGCGCTGCGCGCGCGGAGCCGACGACGGCGGCGCCACGGGCGGGTTCACGCGGTGTCGTCTCCGTCGGAGGGCAGGCGTGCGCGCAGCGCTGCGAGCTCCGCCTGCAAGGCCTCGACGACAGCCTCGAGACGCGCGACGCGCTCGCCGAGACCGCTGCGCGGTTCGGAGGCCGGCTCGTCGCTCGTGCGTGCGGCGATCTCGGCGGCCGATACCGGACCGCAGAGCAGGTGCATGTAGCGCTCCTCGCGCTGCCCGGCACCGCGCCCGATGCAGACCGCGAGCGCGGGCTCGCGCGAGGCGAGACGCTCGAGCACCGTGCGCACTTCGGCGACATCCGGGAAATCGGCGAGTCGCTCGCAGCGCGTGTAGAGCTCGTTGGCGGTCTGCGGGCCGCGCAGCAGCAGCACCGCGAGCAGCGCGCGCTGGCGCGGCGTGGTGCCGTAGACCGCGTCGAAGCGTTGCGCGTAGCGCGAGGCGCGTGCGGTCAGGCTGCCCGTGACGAGGCCCTTGCCCTCGAGTTCGCGCAGCGCATGGCCGACCTCGCCGGTCTCGAAGTCGGTGGTCGGCTCGCGGTTCGACTTCTGGTTGCAGGCCGCGACGACCGCATTGAGCGTGAGCGGGTAGACGTCGGGCGTCGTCGCGTGCTTCTCGACGAGGCTGCCGAGCACGCGTGCCTGGATCACGTCGAGCACGACCGGCGGCGGTGCCGGCGTGGTCGCGGTGTCGTCGGCAGCATCGTTCACGGCGCGGCCTTCTTGCGATGCTTCTCGAACCATGCGGTCGTGTTGAGCACCTGCGCGAGCAGGTTGCTAGGGCGCGCGTTGATCGAATGCGAGGCTCCGGGAATGCGCACGAGGGCGGTGTCGACGCGCTGCAGCTTGAGCGCCTGGTAGAGCTGCTCGGCTTCGGACGCGGGCGTGCGGTGGTCGTCCTCGCCGACGATGAGCATGGTCGGCGTGCGGATCTTGCCGGCGTGGTG
This sequence comes from Dokdonella aquatica, assembly GCF_051987395.1. Classification (NCBI taxonomy): domain Bacteria; kingdom Pseudomonadati; phylum Pseudomonadota; class Gammaproteobacteria; order Lysobacterales; family Rhodanobacteraceae; genus Dokdonella; species Dokdonella aquatica. Next base: position 2,494,176 of record NZ_CP197094.1, read on the forward strand.
GATCGGCGAGCGCTCGAGGTAGTGCTCGGCGTGGTCCCAGGGCAGGCCCGGGAACCAGTAGCGCGAGAACATCGGGTAGAAGTCCGAGGTCAGCACGAAGCTGTACCAGTTGATCACGGGCTTGGCCGACACCGCCGCGCGGAAGCGCTGCGTGTGCGAGACGATCCATGCCGTGAGCACGCCGCCGCCGCTGCCGCCGGTCACGAACAGGTTGTCGGTGTCGATCGCGCCGCGCGCGATCGTCGCGTCGACGACGCTCATGAGGTCGTCGTAGTCCTGGCCCGGATAGGCGTTGCGTATCAGGTTCGCGAACGCACTGCCGTAGCTCGTGCTGCCGCGCGGGTTGGCGTAGACGACGACGTAGCCCGCGGCCGCGTAGAGCTGCAGTTCGGGCGCGAAATGCGGGCCGTACGCCGTGAACGGGCCGCCGTGGATCTCGAGCAGCAGCGGGTACTTCTTCGAGGCGTCGAAACCGGGTGGCGTGATGATCCAGGCCTGCACGTTGCGGCCGTCGGCCGAGGACGGCACGTTGATCTCCTCGACCTTGCCGAGCGTCTTGTGCGCGAGCGCGCCGGCGCTGAGGTCGGTCAGTACCTTCGACGCACCGCCCTTGCCGGCGACGGCGACGTCGGCCGGGCGATACGCGGTGCCTCGCGTGTAGGCGACGCGGCCGTTCGCGGCCGAGAACTCGCCACTCGTGTACGGGCGTCCCATCGAGGTGCCGCCGACGTCGTCGACGATCTTCTGCACGGCGCCGCCCGTCGCGGCGATCCAGCCGAGCTTGCTGACGCCGCGTTCGTCGTACTGCAGCCACAGGCCGCGGTCGCCATCCCACTGCACGTCGTCGATCGTCGAATCGAGGCTCTCGGTGAGCACGCGTGGCGAACGACCGGATACGTCGGCGACGTAGACGCGTGCGTTCTGGTACGGATCGCCGTTGTCGTCGTAGCCGATCCAGGCGAGGCGGCGACCGTCGGGCGACACGCGCGGCGAGCGGTCGGGGCCCTTGCGCTCGGTCAGGCGCGTCATCGTGCCGTCGTCGACGGCGACGCGGTAGAGCTCGCTTTCGGAGAGGTCGTACTCCCAGTCCTCGGCGAGGTTGCCCGACACGATCAGGCCCTTGCCGTCGCGCGTCCACGCGGGTGGCCCGGAAATGTTGGATTTCCCCGAGGTCAGCTGGCGTGCGGCGCCGCCGTCGGACGGCACGACGAACAGCTGCGTGTAGCCCGGATCGACGTAACCCGCGCCGTCGATGCGGTAGATCACGCGGTCGACGACCTTCGGTGCAGGCGCCCATTCGGCGCCCTTCGGCGGTGTAGGCATGCGCGCGAGCGGCGTGTCGGTGGCCGGCACGCGCATCGTGAAGGCGAGCCAGCGCCCGTCGGGCGACCAGCTCAGGCCTTGCGGGGCCTGCGTGAGTTCGCTGATGCGCGCGCTCTGTCCGGAATCCATCCAGCGCACGTGGACCTGTGTCGAACCGTCGACCGTGGCGACATAGGCGAGGCGCGTGCCGTCGGGCGACCAGGCCGGCGAGCTGCCGACGCTCGCGAGCGGGCGATGGTGGCGGCCGTCCGCATCGACGATCCACAGCGACGTGCGCTTGCGGTCCTTCATGATGTCGAACGCGTTGCGCTCGTAGGCCACGTGGCGTCCGTCGGGCGACAGCGTGGGGCCGGTCGCCCACTGCAGGCCGAACACGTCGAGCGGTTCGAACGTGGCGGCGGCGTGCGAGGACGGCGCCGCGGCGAGGACGCCGAACGCGAGGACGAGACGGACGGGCAGGCGCGCGGGCATCGGAACTCCGGCAAGGGGCGGGTGCCGGACATTCTGTCCGCTCGCCCGCGACGCGCCTAGTGGCGGAGGTCGTGGTCGGCGGGGGCTCGCAGGCTCAGACGCGCCCGGCGGCCTGCAGCGCGGCGAACTCGTCGTCGGTGAACAGTCTCGAGCGCACGAGGAAACGCAGGCCTTCGCCGTTCTCGAGCGAGAACATGCCGCCGCGGCCCTCGATCACGTCGATGATGAGCTGGGTGTGCTTCCAGTACTCGAACTGCGACGGGCTGATGTAGAACGGCGCGCCGCCGATCTCGCCGAGCTTCACGTCGCGGTCGCCGACGATGAAGTCGCCGAGCGGATAGCACATCGGCGCGGAGCCGTCGCAGCAGCCACCGGACTGGTGGAACATCAGGTCGCCATGCTTGGCCTCGAGCCGGGCGATCAGGTCGAGCGCGGCCGGCGTCGCGAGGACCTGCTCGACGGCGGGGGATGGTGCGGTGGCGACGGACATGCAACCTCCAGCGGTGGAAAGGTGCCCCGCCGCGGCGGGGCACCGGGTGACTCAGAAGAACACGATACCGCCGAGCGACGCGCCGTTCATGCGCGCCGTGTTGCCGTCGAAGTCCTTCGAGCGCGTCTGGCCGATCTCGGCCACGAGCGTCACGCTCTTGGTCAGGCCGTAGTAGAGGCCGGCCGTCGCGTTGGCGTTGGACTTCACGGCGCCGATGTCCTCGCCGTCGTCGTCGTTCTTGCTGATGCCGTAGTTGAGGCCGAACTTCATCTTTTCACTGGCCTGGAAGGTGCCCTGCACGAGCCAGTTGACCGACTTGAGGTCGCCCTGGTCGCCGTCGGCGAGGATGCCGAGGCCCTTGCCGGCCTGCACGTTGGCGAGCAGCCCGAACGCGCCCGCGCTCACCGACACACCGGCTTCTGCACCGCGCATCGTGAAGCTCTCGAGATCCTCGGACGCACCGGTCGCCGGGTGGAACTTCTGCGCCTTCGCGCCGACCCAGCCCTTGAACGCGCCGCTGCCGAACGAGATCTGGCCCTGCAGCTGCGGTCCCGACTTGCTGACGAAATCGCCGCCGTTGTCGACCGGGCTGAACAGGCCGCCCTTGAAGCCGAAGCCGCTCTCGGTGGTCGGCGACGACCACGTGATCTGGCCGTAGTGGCCGAGGTAGGTGTAGCCCGCGCCGATGTGGCCGAGCGTGACGCGGCCGCGCTGCGTGGCCTGCACCGGCGCACCGGCGCCGATCAGCGTCATGTCGCCGAGGATCGCGCCCGAGCCGAAGATGCCGTAGTCGCGGCCGAGCTTGACCGTGCCCATGCCGTCGTTGCCGACCGTGAAGAACGCCTGGCGCACGTCGACGCCACTGTTGGCGGCGATGCTGCTCGAGGTCGCGGTGTGCGCCATGATGCTGATCTGGCCACCGACATCGTAGTCGCCCTGCGTCGACGAGAACTTCGTCACCAGCGCGTTCGGGAGCAGGCCGTTGCCGATCGTCGTGCGGCTGTCCTCGCCGCCGCAGCCGAGTGCCTGCCCGGCCAGCGCGACGCCGTTGACGGTGTCGCCGCTGCAGTCCACGCCCGTGTAGTAGGCGTTGATGAAGCCGCCGACGTCGATCGTCCAGTCGCCGGCATTGAGTTCCACGGCCGAGGCAGCCTGTGCACCTGCGAGCGCGAGCAGGGCCGTCGCGAGGCGCGCCTGGCGCAGCGTGCGACGGGTACGGCGATCGTTCTTCTTCGAGTTGAATGGCATGATGCTTTCCCTCCCGGTCCGGAATTGGACCTGCGCCTGCAACGCACGCGTTATGCCAGCGTGAATCGTGTTGCGGCGAAACATGCGATCCGTGGCGCCACGGCTGTCCTCGATGCCGGATCGTGTTGCGGGGCAGAAGGATCGTTTCCCGGGTGGAAAATCCCCGGATGTTCATTACTGGAACACCCCCGGCACACGGGTGTCGCAGTTTCGGTCGCGTGACGGCGGCGATGACGCGCCGCCACGCACCCCGTTCAGCCGAAGACGAGCTTGCCCTTCATCGCACCCCAGTGCCCCGGGAACGAGCAGAAGAACGTGTAGTCGCCGCCCGCCACGAGGCCGCTGGTCGCGAAGGTCACCGTGGTCTTCTCGCCACCGCCGACGACCTTGGTGTGCGCGATCACGCGCGCGTCGTCCGTCGGCACGTAGTCGTTCTCGGCACCGGCCTTCATGCCGGCGATCGCGACCGACCGGTAGGCCGGCGTCGCCGTCAGCACCCAGTTGTGGCCCATCGTCTTCGCGTCGATCGTGCCGGTGTGGGTCAGCGTGAGCGTGACCTCGGTGCAGTCGGCCGGCACCTCGAGCGTCGCGGTGTCGAACTGCATCTGGTCGTTGCTCGCGATCGCGAGGTCGCAGCTGCGCGCATGCAGCGACGACGAGGCGAGCAGGGCGAGGACGGAAACGGTGCGCATGAACATGCTGGACTCCTGTAGCGGTCGGAAAGAATGAGGCATCACCAGTCGGTCGGGCATTCGATGCAGCCGTCGAAGAACACTTCCGAGAACACCGCGAAACGGATGCGCGTGCCGCGCATCGAGGCGTCCTGCAGCGTCGACGTGCTGAACTTGGTCTCCTGCGCATCGGCGGCATCGAGCGTCGCGCCGACGAAGCGGCAGCCGATCGCCCATGCCGCCGACAGGTTCGCGGCGGTGAGGTCGGCCTTCGTGAAATCGGACTTCGACATGCGCGCGGCTTCGAAGTCGGCTCCGGTGAGCTGTGCGCGCACGAAGATCGATTGCGCGAGGTAGGCACGCGAGAAATCCGTGCCGCGCGCGATCGCATCGGTGAAGTCGGCGCCGACGAGGTTGGCCGAGCGCAGGTCGGCACGGCTCAGATCCGCGCCACGGAAGATCGCGCCGCGCAGGTCCTTGCCGGCGAGGTTGGCGAAGCGCAGGTCGGCGCCGCTGCAGTCGGCTTGCGGAGCGGGTTCGCAGCCGATCTCGCGTGTGTCGAGCGGTGCTTCGACCGCATGGGCGGCGGACGACGCGAGCAGCAGCACGCTCGCGTGCAGGAGGGTTCGCATGGCAGGTCTCCTCGGAAAAAAGCCCGGCGCCTCGCGGCGCCGGGCAGGTCGTCATCGACGGGCGTGCATCAGCCGCGCTTGGGCAGCTTGAACACCCAGAACGAGCCGCCTTGCGTGACCTGCTTGGTCAGGTCGGCCATGTCGCCGCCCCACAGCGGCACGGCGCCGCCGTAACCCGAGGCGATGCCGATGTACTGGTCGCCTTCCTGCTCCCAGGTGATCGGGATCGAGACGACGCCCGAGCCGGTCTGGAACGACCACAGCTCCTTGCCGTCCTTCGCATCGAAGATCTTCACGTAGCCGTTCGACGTGCCGGTCACGACGAGGCCGCCGGCCGTGGTCAGCGTGCCGGCCCACAGTGGGAAGGTCTCCTTGTGTTCCCAGACGATCTTTCCGGTCTGCGGATCGAGCGCACGCAGTGTGCCGACGTGGTCGTCGTGCAGGCGTTTGATGCGGAAGCCCATGCCGAGGTACGCGGAGCCCGGCTTGTAGGCCAAGTGCTCGGCCCAGTAGTCCATGCCCCAGTGGTTGGCGGCGATGTAGAACAGGCCGGTCTCCGGGTTGTAGCTCATCGGGTTCCAGTTCTTGCCGCCGAGGAACGGCGGCGAGACGAAGACCGACTCGCCCTTGTCGACGCCTTCGGCGGGCTGCTTCGGACGCTGGCCCTCGTTCTCGATCGGACGTCCGGTCTTGAGGTCGAAGCCCTTGGCCCAGGTGATGCCGTCGACGAACGGGTACGCGGCGATCAGCGAGGTCGGCTTGTTCGGGTAGCCGCTGCCGCTGGCGAGCTTGTTCGTGTCGGTCACGAAGAAGAAGCCGTTGCGGTCGGCGTGCGCGCCGGCCTTGATCGTCTTGCCGTTCTTGTCCTTGTAGTCGAACAGCACGATCTCGTTGTTGCCCGAGAAATCCCAGGTGTCGTTCGGCGTGTGCTGGAAGAAGCCCTTGAGCTCGCCCGTGGTCGCGTCGACGTAGGCCTGGCCCGAGGTGAACAGGCTGTCGAACTTCTTCGGATCGCCGCCGACCGGGGTGCGCAGGTTGCCGTTCCACGGCGCCGGGTTGCCCGCGCCGATCACGATCGTGTTGGTCTCGGGGTCGAAGCTCGCGCTCTGCCACGGCGCGCCGCCACCCTGGCTCCACGGCTGCACCTTGCCGGTCGGCGAGGTCTTGTCGTCGGGCCACGACGGCGCCTTCGGATTGCCCGTGTAGGTGCCGGGCTTGCCGTCGCGGCGACCCTGATGGCCTTCGACGAGCGGGCGCGCCCAGACTTCCTCGCCGGTTTCCGGATCACGCGCGAACAGCCAGCCGACCACGCCGAACTCGTCGCCCGAGCTGCCGTGGATCAGCAGCACGCGGCCGCCTTTCTCCTTCACGAGCGTCGGTGCGCCGGTCATCGTGTAGCCGACCTTGTGGTCGCCGAACTTCTTGGTCCAGACCACCTTGCCGGTGTCCTTGTCGAGCGCGACGACGCGCGCGTCGAGCGTGCCGAAGAAGATCGTGTTTCCGTAGATCGCGGCACCGCGGTTGACCACGTCGCAGCACGGGCGGATGTCGTCGGGCAGGCGCTGCTCGTAGGCCCACAGCTGCTTTCCGGTCTTCGCATCGAGCGCGAAGATGCGCGAGTACGACGCGGTCACGTAGATCACGCCGTTGTGCACGAGCGCCTGGGCTTCCTGGCCGCGCTGCTTCTCGCCGCCGAACGAGAAGCTCCATGCCGGATGCAGCGAGGCGACGTTGTCGCGGTTGATCGTCGCGAGCGTCGAATAGCGCTGCGCCTTGAGGCCCATGCCGTAGCTGAGCACGTCGCCGGTGGTGCGGTCGTCGTTGGCGATGTCGTCCCAGCCGACCGTGGGTCCTGGCGCCGCGATGCCGGCGACGCTCGCGGTGGCGAGCGCGGCGGCGACGGCCGTCGTGATGAATCGTTTCATGGATCGAGCCTCCCTCTGTGGATGGTGGTTGCGGCATCCGTCGTCGTCGCGACGGTGGTGGAACACGGGAATCAGTCGGGCTTGCGCGTGTCGATGTAGGCGCGGATCGCCCAGATCGCTTCCTGCGAGAAGATCTCCTTGAACGGCGGCATGTAGACGCGGCCGTCGCGCACACGGCCCTTCTCGACCGTGTCGTGGAAGTACTGGTCCATCTCGGCGATGCAGTCCTTGTCGGGCGCGGTGAAGTCGCCGCAGTCGGCGTTGAGCTTGCGCAGGTCCGGGGCGATGCCGCCCGAGATCGCATCCAGGCCGTGGCAGCGCGCGCAGTTCTGGTTGTAGGCGGACGCACCGATGCGCACGGCCTCCTTGTTGGCCGCGCCTTCGCGGTACGGGTTGCTCGTGTGCGCGGTGTCGCCGAGCGGCGGCAGCGTGTGCGTGTCGACGGCTTGCGGCGCGGTGTCGCCGTGCGCGAGTACGAGGCCTGCGGCGGCGAGCGGGACGAGGGAAAGGAAGCTGGCGATGACGCGATGGCGTGCGGGCATGAGGCATTTCCATGGGCATGGCGGAGAGGTGCCACGCGAGGCGGTCGTGTCGCGCGTCGTGTTCGTCACGCACGCGGCGGGGCAGGGCGCGCGGCGCGATCGAACGCGATGGCGGGCGACGGCGCGTCCTCGCGTGGTTCCGTGACAAGGGCACCGTGCATGCCAAGCGATGCCGCAGCGCACACGGTGTTGCGCTGGATCAGGAATTGTTCCCGGCGCGCGCCGCGAGCGTGCACAGCGTGTCCTCGCGCGGTGCGGACACGCGCGACGTGCAGGCCTGCGGAGGTGATCGTGACGACGCGCGCGCGGACGTCCGTGCGGTCGGAGACTCGGTCCGCAACGGCGCATCACGCGTCACGCGATGATTCGTGTTGCGGTGCGTCAGGCGTGTCGCATCGCGCCGTGCGTGTTGCGATGCGCGCACGCTGGCCGACAACGAAACACCCGCGAGGCGACTGTCGCAATGTGCGACAGCCGCGACGCGGGCGGGAGGGAAGGGGCGCGGCGCCTCGTGCGCCGCGCGGGTGTCACTCGGCGTAGAAGCGCAGCGGTACCTTCGAGGCGCTGATACCGTCGAACGTCATCGTCGCTTCGCCGGCCGGATAGCCGTTGTTGAGCAGGATGTACGCCATGATCTGCACGTACTCGTCGTGGGTGAGGCTGCCCGGTGCCGTGGCCGGCATGTTCTCCGCGACGATCTTGAAGATGTCCTTGAGCTTGTAGTTGTGGCTCGGCGAGGCGAAGAACTTGCCGCGCAGCGCGGGGCCCGCACGCCCGTTGAGATCGGGGGCGTGGCAGAACGCGCACTTGTCGTCGTAGGTCTTCTTGCCGAGTTCGGCCTGCTGTGTCGTGAACAGCTCGGGCGGTCCCTTGCCCTTCTTCGGCTTGGGCTTGGCCTTCGCATCGTCCGCGCAGGCGACCGCTTCGGCATCGGACGCCGCGACACGCGGCGTCGTCGCGGTCGCGGTCGGCGGCGTGCGACGCGCGAACGCGAGACGTGCCGCGCGTGCTTCGACGCCGAGGCCGGCATCGGCATGCGCACCGAGGATGCGCGCGAGTTCGCCGTCACCGCGCAGGCGTTCGACGGCCTTGTCGAACGCATCGACCTGCGCTTCGCCGCGTGTGCCGTACAGCGCGACGAGATCGAAGCGCGCGCCGGGTTCGTCGAGCGGCAGCACGCGCACGTCGGCGTGCTGCGCATCGGCGAGCAGGGGGGCGACCGACGGACGCCACAGCATCACGGCGTCGACCTCGCCCGCATCGAGCGCGGCGAGCGTCTCGGCATCGGTCTCGTAGATCGACCGCACGAGCTGCGGATGGCGGTCGAACCAGAGGTTCGGCGTCGTGTTGAACGCGACGCCGATGCGCGTGCGTGCCGGCAGCGCGTCGAGCTTCGACGACGCCTTCGCGTCGCGCGTGACGAGCACGAAGCCGGTCTTCGCGTAGGGGCGCGTCGCACGCACGCCGCTCGGCAGGCCGTCCTGGCCCGCGATCGGGAAGCCGAGCACGAAGTCGCAGGTCTCGCCGACGAGCTCGAGGTAGTTGCGCAGGCGGTAGCCGCGTTCGCCGCCGGTGCCGTCGTAGTGCTCGACGCGAGCGGTGGTGCCTTCGGCGGTGGCGATCGCATGGGCGAGTTTCGCGTCGAGCGCGGCGGTGGGACTGGCGTCGTCGATGCAGACGCTGATCGGCGCGGCGACCGCACCGCCGCCGTGCGCGAGCACGGCGGCGGCGAGGACGGCGGCGAGACGCGGGAGGATGCGTATCGTCATGCCGTGGCGCTCCTTACAGCGAGAACACGTAGAGGTGGCCGCCCAGCGGGATGTTCTTCACGCGCGGATCCTCGGCCATCTCGCCGCCCCAGATCGGCGACGCGCCGCCCCAGCCGGCCCAGATGCCGACGAACTGCTTGCCGTTGACGCGCCACGTGCTCGGCACGCCGATGATGCCGGAGCTGGTCTGCGGGCTCTTCCACAGCACCTTGCCGGTCTTGGCATCGAACGCGTGCAGGTAGCCGTCGGCGCTGCCCGAGAACAGCAGGCCGCCGGCCGTCGCCAGCATGCCGCTGTTCCACGGCAGCTCGGACGGGAACGTCCAGGCCTGCTTGCCCGTGTTGAGGTCGATCGCCTGCACCGAGCCCCACTGGTTCTTGAAGGCCGGGTCGCGCATCACCTTGAACTGCGCACCGAGGTACGGCAGGCCGGCCTTGTAGCTGACCGGCACGCCCTTGATCGTCATGCACGAGTGCAGTGTCGGCACGTAGGCGTAGTGCGTGTCGGGGCTGACCGCGATCGGCCACCAGTTCTTGCCGCCGAGGAAGCTCGGACAGGTGAACACTTCCTTGTCGATGGTCGGACGCAGCGTGTCGTCGGTGACCGGCTTGCCGTTCTCGAAGCCCTTCACCGAGGTCGCGGTGGTGAACTTCTCGGCGTAGATGAGCTTGCCGTTGGTGCGGTCGATCGCATAGAACCAGCCGTTGCGGCTCGCCGACACGAGCGCCTTGTAGGCCTTGCCGCCGTGGTTGATGTCGGTGAGCACGGGCTCGTTGGTGCCGTCGTAGTCCCAGGTGTCGTTGGGCGTGTACTGGTAGTGCCACTTGATCTTGCCGTCGCCCGGATTGAGGGCGATGACCGAGTCGGTGTAGAGGTTGTCGCCGGGACGCATCGTCGCGAGCCACGGGCCCGGGTTGCCGACGCCCCACAGCAGCGTGTCGGTGTCGGGGTCGTAGCTGCCCGTGAGCCAGGCGGCGCCGCCGCCGTTCTTGTAGGCGCCCTTCGGCCAGGTGTCGCCGCCCGGCTCGTTCGGCGCCGGCACGGTGTGCTGCTTCCACGCCTGCTTGCCGGTCTTCGCGTCGAACGCGGCGACATAGCCGCGCGCGCCGTACTCGCCGCCCGAGACGCCGACCACGACCTTGCCCTTGACCACGAGCGGCGCGAGCGTCATCGCGTAGCCGAGGTCGGGCTTCTCGAGCTTCTTCTTCCAGGCGATCTTGCCGGTCTTCGCGTCGAGCGCGACGAGGTCGTTGTTGAGCGTGGCGATGTAGACCTTGTCCTCGTACAGCGCGACGCCGCGGTTGACGACGTCGCAGCACACGGTCTTGAGGCCCGTGTCGGAAAGGTCGTGCTCGTACTTCCACAGTTCCTTGCCGGTGGTCGCGTCGAGCGCGTAGATCTTGCTGCGCGGCGTGGTCACGTAGAGGTAGTTGCCGTTGACGACCGGCGGCGACTCGTGGCCGACGTCGAGGCCGGTCTTGAGTTCGTAGGCGAGCTTGAGCGAGGCGACGTTGCCGGTGTTGATGTCCTTGAACGGCGCGTAGCCCGTGCTCGCGTAGTCGCGGCGGTACATGAGCCAGCCGTCGTCGCTGCCGGCGGCGACGAGGCGCGCATCGGTCACGGGCGGGTAGTCGGCAGCGTGTGTGGCGCCGGCGGCGAGGCAGGCGAGCACGGCGAGGGAGAGCGAGAGCGCACGCTGGCGTGCGGGCGACGATGGCGAGACGGGCTTCATGGCGGTGTCGTCCTGTTCGAGGGTCGTGGCGGATGGATCGGTCGGGTGGCGCGATTCGGGAAAATTTCCCTGGCTGCAGGCAGCAGGCCTCCTTCGCGGATGCCGGGCATCCACGGGGCGGTCCATGCGGCTCGGGAAATGCGCCGCCCCGGTCGGGGCGGCGCAGGGTCGATCAGAAGAAGCCGAGCTTCTTCGGGCTGTAGCTGACGAGCAGGTTCTTCGTCTGCTGGTAGTGGTCGAGCATCATCTTGTGGTTCTCGCGGCCGATGCCGGACTGCTTGTAGCCGCCGAACGCCGCGTGCGCGGGGTAGGCGTGGTAGCAGTTCGTCCACACGCGGCCGGCCTGGATCGCGCGGCCGAAGCGGTAGGCGCGGTTGCCGTCGCGGCTCCACACGCCGGCGCCGAGGCCGTACAGCGTGTCGTTGGCGATGGCCAGCGCTTCCTCGTCGTCCTTGAACGTCGTCACCGACAGCACCGGTCCGAAGATCTCCTCCTGGAAGATGCGCATCTTGTTGTGGCCCTTGAACACGGTCGGCTTGATGTAATAGCCGCCCGCGAGGTCGCCGGCCTGCTTGTTCTGCTCGCCGCCGATGAGCACCTGCGCGCCTTCCTGCTTGCCGATGTCGATGTAGGACAGGATCTTCTCGAGCTGCTCGTTGGAGGCCTGGGCGCCGACCATCGTGGCGACGTCCAGCGGCGAGCCGAGCGTGATCGCCTCGACGCGCTTGAGCGCCTTCTCGATGAAGCGGTCGTAGATCTTCTCGTGGATCAGGGCGCGGCTCGGGCAGGTGCAGACCTCGCCCTGGTTGAACGCGAACAGCACGAAGCCCTCGATCGCCTTGTCGAGGAAGTCGTCGTCCTCGGCCATGACGTCCTCGAAGAAGATGTTCGGCGACTTGCCGCCGAGCTCGAGCGTCACCGGGATCAGGTTCTGCGAGGCGTACTGCATGATCAGGCGGCCGGTCGTGGTCTCGCCCGTGAACGCGATCTTGGCGATGCGCGGGTTCGAGGCGAGCGGCTTGCCGGCCTCGAGGCCGAAGCCGTTGACGATGTTGAGCACGCCGGCCGGCAGCAGGTCGCCGATGATCTCCGCGAGCACGAGGATGCTGGCCGGAGTCTGCTCGGCGGGCTTGAGCACGACGCAGTTGCCCGCGGCGAGTGCCGGCGCAAGCTTCCACACGGCCATGAGCAGCGGGAAGTTCCACGGGATGATCTGGCCGACGACGCCGAGCGGCTCGTGGAAGTGGTAGGCGACCGTGTCGGCATCGATCTCGCTGATGCCGCCTTCCTGCGCGCGCACGGCGCCGGCGAAGTAGCGGAAGTGGTCGACCGCGAGCGGGATGTCGGCGTTGAGCGTCTCGCGGATCGGCTTGCCGTTGTCCCAGGTCTCGGCGTAGGCGAGCAGCTCGAGGTTCTGCTCGATGCGGTCCGCGATGCGGTTGAGGATGTTGGCGCGCTCGGCGACCGAGGTGCGGCCCCATGCGTCCTTCGCGGCGTGCGCGGCGTCGAGCGCGGCCTCGATGTCGTCCTTGTCCGAACGCGGGATTTCGCCGCAGGTCTGCCCGGTCACGGGCGTGATGTTCTCGAAGTACTTGCCGTTGACGGGCGCGCGCCACTCGCCGCCGATGAAGTTCCCGTAGCGGGCCTTGAACGGGGGACGCTGGGCGAGTTGCTGCTGTTCGAGCTTGGTCATGACGCGGGAACTCCGGTGGAGAGGAATGGCCCCTCCTGTGGAGCATCGGACGTGCCAAGCGCCGCCTCCACGCGCCGATGTTGCGGTGTAGCACAGCGTCCCGCAGAGCCTTTCCGCCGGGTTCGGCATGGATATGCTGTGTTGCAGCAAAAGCCTTGCTGTACCGGCAGTTGCACGCTCCGGAAGGCTGTGCGCAGTATCGGAACACCCTCCCTCGACAGTGTCGCAAAATGCGACACACGGGATTCCGCCATGAACCGCAACCCCCCGAACGCATCGCTGCAGGCTGCGCGCCGGCGCTTCTTCGACAGCGGTGACGCCCCGCGCGGACTCGTGCCCGACACGATCCTCGAGTCGTGGCAGCGTTGCGCCGGCTTCGGCCTCTCGGCCGAGATGCGCCCGCGTGTCGAGCCGATGACGCAGGGTGAGATGAGCGAGCTCACCGACCGCTTCGAGGCGCTGCGGCGCCTGTGCCGGCCCGAGCTCGAGTCGCTGTACGCGGACGCGCGCGGCACCGGCAGCATCGTCACGCTGGCCTCGCCGGATGGCGTCGTGCTCGATGCGCTCGGCAGCGCCGATTTCCTCGACAAGGCCTCGCGCGTCGCGCTGCGGCCCGGCGTCATGTGGAGCGAACGCCACACCGGCACCAACGCGATCGGCACCGCGCTGGTCGAGCGCCGCCCGGTCGAGGTGCGTGGTGCCGAGCACTACTTCGCGCCGCACCGCATCCTGAGCTGCTCGGCCTCGCCGATCATCGATCCGTACGGCCGCCTCGCCGGCGTGCTCGACCTGTCGGGCGAATCGTCGGTGCACCACATGCACGCACTCGGCATGGTGCGCTTCGCGGTCGATCACATCGAGCACCGGCTGTTCGCCGAGACTTCGCGCGAGTGGTCGCTGCTGCTGCGCCTGCATTCGGATCCCGCGCTGCTCGGCACCGCGCGCGAAGGCCTGCTCGCATTCCGCGACCATCGCCTCGTCGCCGCGAACCGCCATGCGCTCGAACTGTTCGGCCTGTCGTGGGACGAACTGGGCCGCCGTCGCTACGACGAACTCATCGCCTCGCCGATGCCGCGCACCGACGCGATGACCTGCCTGCGCGACCACGTCGGCACGACGCTGTACGCGCGCGTCGACCGCGTCGGTGATCTCGTGCCCGCGCGCACCGACCCGGCGCCGCCGTCGCGTCCGCGTGCGGCGGCCGTCGTCGCCGCCGGCGAGCGTGTCACGCCGCGTGCGCCGCGGCCGGCGTTCAATGCGGTCGCGAGCGCACAGCTCGACCGCAGCGTGCGCCTGCTCAACGCGAACGTGCCGATCCTGCTGCAGGGCGAGACCGGGTCGGGCAAGGAGGTTTTCGCGCGCGAACTGCATCGCCGCAGCGCGCGCGCCGGCGGCAAGTTCGTCGCGGTCAATTGCGCGGCGATCCCCGAAGGCCTCATCGAAGCGGAACTGTTCGGCTACGTCGGCGGTGCGTTCACGGGCGCGCGCAAGGAGGGCGCCTCGGGCGTGCTGCGCGAGGCCGACGGCGGCGTGCTGTTCCTGGACGAGATCGGCGACATGCCGGTGTCGCTGCAGAGCCGCCTGCTGCGCGTGCTGCAGGAGTACGAGGTCGCGCCGCTCGGTGGCGGCCGTGCGGTCACGGTCGATTTCGCGGTGATCTGCGCGACGCATTGCGACCTCGACACGGCCGTCGAGGAGAAGCGCTTCCGCGCCGACCTGTTCTTCCGCATCGCGCAGCACGCCGTGCACCTGCCGGCGCTGCGCGACCACGAGGACCGCGCCGGCGTGATCCGCAGCTTCTGGCAGCAGCTCGGCTGCGACGCGACCGGGCTTGCGCTGTCGGATGCGGCGGTCGACTGCCTCGCCGCGGCCTCGTGGCCCGGCAACTTCCGCCAGCTCGTCGGCGTGCTGCGCTCGCTGCAGGTGCTCGGCGAACCCGGCGGCGTCGTCGATGTCGGCGACCTGCCCGAATCGCTGCGCCGTGCGCGTGGTGCAGTGTCAGCGGTCGCGTTCGACGGCGCCGAGCTGTCCGACATCGCGCTCGCGGCGATGGAGAGTGCGCTCAGTGCTTGCAACGGAAACGTTTCGGCGGCGGCCAAGCAGCTCGGCATCAGCCGCAGCACGCTGTACCGGCGCCTGCGCCTGGAGTCGTGACGCAGGCGCGACACGGCGCCGCGGTCGCCGTGTGCACGAATGCGCTGCTTATGCCGCGTTGCCGCTTACCGCACGTGGACAGTTGGGCTAGGATGCCGGTCCGGAACGCCGTGGGGGAGGGACCATGCCGGTTGTCGTAGCCGTACTGCGCGAGACCGCGCCGGGCGAGCGCCGTGTCGCGCTCACACCCGACGTCGCCAAGAAGCTCAAGGCCCGAGGCGCACAGCTCGTCATCGAGCAGGGTGCCGCATCGAGTGCGTATTTTGCCGATGCCACATTCGGCGATGCCGAGATCGTCGCCGATGCCGCCACTGCACTCGCACGCGCCGACGTGCTGTTGCGCGTGCAGCCGCCGACGCTCGACGAGATCGCACAGCTGCGCGAAGGCGCCGTCGTGATCTCGCACCTGCAGCCGCACCTCGCGCCCGAGCGCACGAAGGCACTGCGCGACCGCAAGGTCACCGCGTTCGCGATGGAACTGCTGCCGCGCACGACGCGCGCGCAGGCGATGGACGTGCTGTCCTCGCAGGCCGGCGTGACCGGCTACAAGGCCGTGCTGATCGCCGCCGACGCCGCGCCGAAATTCTTCCCGATGCTGACCACCGCGGCCGGCACGATCCGTCCGAGCAAGGTGCTCATCGTCGGTGCCGGCGTGGCCGGCCTGCAGGCGATCGCGACGGCACGCCGCCTCGGCGCGCAGGTCGAAGGTTTCGATGTGCGACCCGAGACGCGCGAGCAGATCGAATCGCTCGGCGCGAAGTTCCTCGATCTCGGCGTCTCGGCGGCCGGCAGCGGCGGCTATGCGCGCGAGCTCACCGCCGAAGAGCGCGAGCAGCAGCAGAAGGCGCTCGCCGATCATCTCAGGGGCATCGACGTCGTCGTCACGACGGCCGCGGTGCCGGGCCGTCGTGCACCGCGCATCATCAGCGCGGCGATGATCGCGGGCATGAAGCCCGGTGCCGTCATCGTCGACATCGCCGCGGAATCGGGTGGCAACACCGAGCTCAGCGAGGCGGGCCGCACGGTCGTCACCGACAACGGCGTCAGCATCATCGGTACGGTCAACCTGCCGGCGACGACACCGATCCACGCGAGCGAGATGTATTCGCGCAACCTGTACAACTTCCTCGAGCTGTCCCTCGCGGACGGTGCGCTCACGCTCGACTGGGACGACGAGCTCATCGCCAAGACCTGCCTCACGCACGCCGGCGAGATCCGCCACGAGCCGACGAGGCAGCTCGTCGACGCGGCATGACGCCGAACGCTACGGCCGCCACGCGCGGCCTCCATGCCAAAACCCGCAAGGTGACGCCATGATCGACGGATTCCTCGCGCTCTACATCTTCATGCTCGCCGCGTTCACCGGCAAGGAGATCATCGGCCGCGTGCCGGTGATCCTGCACACGCCGCTCATGTCGGGCTCGAACTTCGTGCACGGCATCGTGCTGGTCGGCGCGATGATCGCGCTCGCGCACGCCGACACGCTGCTCGGCCAGGTCATCGGCTTCATCGGCGTCGCGCTCGGCGCGGGCAATGCGGCCGGCGGCTACGTCGTCACCGAACGCATGCTCGAGATGTTCAAGTCCAGCAAGGACAAGTAGCCCATCGCCGGCCGCCCGCGACGGCGCCGGCCACCGCTTCACGCGCACGCGCCACCGGCGCGACGCCTGCCACTCTTCCGGGGAAACACGCATGGATCTCGACAACGCGCTGATCTGGATCGCCAAGGCGAGCTACTTTCTCGCCGCCGTGCTGTTCATCCTCGGCATCAAGCGCATGGCCTCCCCGGTCACGGCGCGCAAGGGCATCGTGCAGGCCGGCATCGGCATGGTCATCGCGACGCTCGCGACGTTCGCGATCACGGGCGGTCACAACATCGGCCTCATCATCGCCGCGATCGCGGTCGGCGTCGTGCCGACATGGCTGTGGGGCAAGAAGGTCGCGATGACCGACATGCCGCAGATGGTCGCGCTGTTCAACGGCATGGGCGGCGGTTCGGCCGCCGCGATCGGCGCGGGCGAGCTGCTCAAGTTCTCGGCGGTAGGCGCCGCGTCGGTGCCGGTCGTGACGATCGCGCTCGCGGTGCTCGGTGCGCTGATCGGCGCGATCTCGATGACCGGCTCGATCATCGCCTGGGCCAAGCTCGACGGCCGCATGGACAAGCGCTTCACGTTCGGCGGCCAGCAGGTCTTCAACTTCGCCGTGTTCGCCGCGGCCGTCGCCACCGGCCTCGCGCTGATCGCGTGGCAGGTGCAGCCCTGGCTCATCGTCACGTTCTTCGTGCTCGCGCTCGCGTTCGGCGTGCTCATGACGCTGCCGATCGGCGGCGCCGACATGCCGGTCGTGATCTCGCTCTACAACGCGTTCACGGGCCTCGCGGTCGCGTTCGAAGGCTACGTGATGGGCATCGAGGCGCTCATCGTGGCCGGCATGGTGGTCGGCGCGGCCGGCACGTTCCTGACCCAGCTCATGGCCAAGGCGATGAACCGGCCGATCAGCGGCGTGCTGTTCTCGAACTTCGGCGGCGGTGGCGAAGGCGCCGCGATCGAGGGCTCGCAGAAGCCGATCGAGGCCGCCGATGCCGCGTCGCTGCTGTACATGGCCGAGAAGGTCATCATCGTGCCGGGCTACGGCATGGCCGTCGCGCAGGCCCAGCACAAGATCTGGGAGCTCTCGCAGCAGCTCATCAAGGCCGGCAAGGACGTCAAGTTCGCGATCCATCCGGTCGCGGGCCGCATGCCCGGCCACATGAACGTGCTGCTCGCCGAGGCCGGCGTGCCGTACGACCTCATCGCCGACATGGACGACATCAATCCCGAGTTCAAGACGTGTGACGTCGCCATCGTCATCGGCGCCAACGACGTCGTGAACCCGGCCGCGAAAACCGACAAGTCGTCGCCGATCTTCGGCATGCCGATCCTCGATGTCGTCGAGTCGCGCCAGACCATCGTGATCAAGCGCGGCAAGGGCACCGGCTTCGCCGGCATCGAGAACGCGCTGTTCTACGCCGACAACACGCGCATGCTCTACGCCGACGGCAAGGACGCGGCCAACCAGCTCGGCGCCGAGCTCAAGGCGATCGAGGGCGGCGGCGGGCACTGAGTCCGGCGATCGCGACTGTTGCGCAGCGCGTAACCCGCAAAGCGGCTTCCGCCGCCACGCGAAGTGGCGTGCGGCCGCAGCTAGCACCATCCGTACCGACGACGCGCGTCACGGCGGAATCGCCTGCGGCGGTTCCGCCCTACGCGTGGGACGAGAAGCAACGCAAGAGCGGGGAGGGCTTCGGTAGGGCGGAACCCGCGCAGCGGACTACGCCGTCACGCGGAGTTGCGCGCAGCGTCACTCTCGTCGCGTCGACCGCTCGTGTCGCCGTGTCCACGAGGAGATCACCTTCCTTGACTCCTCACCACGCGTCTGCCGTCCGGGCGGACCGCGTCAGCGTGACCGCCACACCAGCCACGCCGACAGCACCGCGGCGAGCACGATCGTGCCGATGTGGAAGCCGGTCATGTCCGCCCAGCTCACCGCGGCGGCCATCTCGGGGCCGATCGCGAGCAGGGTCGAGCGCATCGGCAGGCCGAGGAACGTCGCGACCTTGGCCGCGGCGAGCAGGTAGCTTGCGTAGGCGCAGGCGAGCAGCGTGAGCGCGGCGGCGACCGCACTGCCGGACAGCGTGCGTGCGAAGCCGTGGTTGCGCAGCGCCCATGCGACCAGCGCGCCGGTCGGCAGCGCGAGCACGACGAGGTCCATGCGCAGGTAAAGCTGCGCCACGCACCAGACCGCGCCCGCGGCGAGTGCGCACATGAACGCCGTGGCGAGGCCGACGACGAGCTGCGGACGGTGCCGGCCTTCAGAGGACATCGGCGTGGACGATCGGTCGCGGCATGCGGCGGGCCTTCCTGAGGGTCCGCGATCTTAGCGGCTCGCGCCGGTGGCGCGGAACCGCCGGTCGTCGTGCCTCAGCCGGCCAGGCGGCGCGCGGACGCGGGCAGGTCGACGCCCGGCGTCGCGTCGTCGGCGACGACCGGTTCGCCGTAGACGAGCGCCATCGGCACGACGCCGCTCCAGACGGGCAGCCCGGCATCGGCGGCATCGTCCCTGGGTCCGCCTTCGCGCACCTTCGCGCTCGCGTCCTCGATCGTGAAGCGCAGCAGCATCGTCGCAGCGAGTTCGTTGCGGTCGGCCGCGCGCGACTCGACGGCGCGGCCCGGGATCATCGCGTCGACGAAGCGTGCGAGCGCCGCGGCCTTCTCGTCGGCGTCGGTCACCGGCACGGCACTGCCGAACGCGACGACCGAGCGGTAGTTGGCCGAGTGGTGGAAATGCGAGCGCGCGAACACGAGGCCGTCGAGCAGGGTCACCGCGATGCTCGCGCGCACGCCGTCGCCGAGCGTGCGCATGAGGCGGCTCGCGATCGAGCCGTGCAGCAACAGCGTATCGCCGTCGCGTGCGTACAGCATCGGGATCACGAACGGCTGGCCGTCGTCGTCGGCGAAGGCGACATGGCACAGCCACGCGGCGTCGAGGATCGCGTGGATCGAGGCGGCGTCGTAACGCGCGCGCTGGCGCACGCGGCGGACGTCGTGGCGGGCAGGTGTCGGCATCTCGGCGGGCATCGGAGGGGATTGACGGCGGCCATGCTGCACCGACAGATTGGCCCCTTCGAGTCCCGCCTCGCGGGAAATCGCTGGAGCCAATCGTGTACCTCGACCTCGACGGCCAGGGCCCGCGCTACGCGCAGCTGATCCGTGCGCTCAAGCAGGCGATCCTCGACCGCCGCCTCGCGCCGGGCGTGCGCCTGCCGGCCAGCCGCGTGCTCGCGCGCGACCTCGACCTCTCGCGCAACACCGTGCTCGCGGCCTACGAGCAGCTGCAGGCCGAGGGTTTCGTCGTCGCGCGCGTCGGCTCGGGCAGCTACGTCGCCGAACTGGGCACGCGCGCGACGCCGTCGCGGCGCAGTGCCGCCGACGCGCTGGTCGCACCGCTGTCGCCGTTCGCGCGGCGTGCGCTCGACCTCAGCGACGGCGCGCGCGTTCCGGGCCATCAGCACGCCGGCCTGCGCTACAACCTGCAGTACGGCCTGCCGCTGGCCAATCCCGCGCTCGCGAGTGCGTGGCGGCGCGAGATCAGCCGCGCGACCGAGCGCGCCGATTTCGGTTATCCCGACGCGCAAGGCCTGCCCGCGCTGCGCGAGCAGATCTGCGACTACCTCGCACGTCGACGTGGCGTCAGCGCCGCGCCCGAGGACGTGCTCGTGCTGTCGGGCACGCAGCAGGCGTTCGCGCTGGCCTCGCGCGTGCTGCTCGGCGACGGCGCGACGGTCGTGCTCGAGGATCCGCACTACCGCGGCGCGCGCCAGATCTTCCTCGCGCATGGCGCGCGCGTGCGTGCCTGCCGCGTCGACGCCGAAGGCCTCGTGCCGTCGGCGTTGCCCTCGCGCGCGCGGCTCGCCGTGGTCACGCCGTCGCACCAGTTCCCGACAGGTGCGCTGCTGCCGCTGTCACGGCGTGTCGAGCTGCTGGCCTGGGCGGTCGAGCGGCGCGCGTGGCTCATCGAGGACGACTACGACGGCGAATTCCGCTATGGCGGGCGCCCGCTCGCGGCGCTCAAGTCGCTCGACCAGGACGGTCGTGTCATCTACATCGGCAGCTTCTCCAAGACCTTGTTCCCGGCGTTGCGGCTCGGCTACATGGTGTTGCCGGCCGCACTGCGCGAGGCGTTCCGCGCGGCCAAGTGGCTCGAGGACCGCGGCAGCACCACGCTCGAGCAGTTCGCGCTCGCGCAGTTCATGGCCAACGGCGGTTTCGAACGCCACCTGCGCCGCGCGACGCAGACGCTGCGCGCGCGCCGGGCGGCGATGCTCGCGGGCCTGCGCCGCCACGCCGGGGCCTCGCTCGAGGTGGTCGACTCCAATGCGGGCATGCACCTGACCGCGTGGCTGCGCACGGGCTCGCACGCCGACTGCGAGCGTCTCGCGGCGCATGCGCGCGAGCGCGGGCTCGGCCTCTACACGGTCGCGCCGTATTCGCTGCAACTGCCCGCTCGGCCGGGCCTGCTGTTCGGCTACGCGGGCCTTCCACCGGCCGACATCGAGGCCGCGCTGCGCCTGTTCGGGCGCTGCCTGCGCGACACCGGCCTGCTCGCTTGAAGCCCGCCTCGGCCGACCCGATATCGGCGGGCGGGAAGCCGTATCATGCGCGCCCCACCGCCCCCGTCCCGACGCTCCCCGACACGCCATGGGTTACAGCTCCACCTCCGAACCGGTGCGCTTCGAGCGCGATTGCCCCGCCGTCATGGTGCCGCAGGGCGATGCCGTGACCTTGCCCGCGGGGGAGGCCGGCTACGTGACCCAGGCGCTCGGTGGCAGCTTTACCGTCTACGTCGACGGCAACCTGTTCCGCATCGCCGGTGCCGACGCCGACGCGATCGGCAAGACCCCGCCCGCGCCGATCGAACTGCCCGACGGCGCCGGTGACGCCGAGGTCGAGCAGCTGGTCTGGGCGCAGCTGCGCACCTGCTTCGATCCGGAGATCCCGATCGACATCGTCGAGCTCGGCCTCGTCTACGACTGCACGCTCGAGCCGCTCGAGGACGGCAACCGCCGCGTCGAGGTACGCATGACGCTGACCGCGCCCGGATGCGGCATGGGTGACGTGCTCGTCGACGACGTGCGCTCCAAGCTCGAGATGATCCCGACGATCGTCGATGCCGACGTCTCGCTCGTGTTCGATCCGCCGTGGAACCAGACCATGATGTCGGAAGCGGCGAAGCTCGAGACCGGGATGTTCTGACACCCGCGACGCGGGGCCGTCACCAGAGCGGACGACCGAAGTCGAACTCGGGTTGCGCGAGCGGCTGCGAGAAGGCCGGGCCAACGGCGTAGTCGATGCCGAGGCGCAGCAGCAGATGCGCGCGGTTCGCGTTGTCGGTCTCGGGTGCGATGACCGCGGCGCCGGCGGAATGTGCCTTGCGCACGAGCGCCATGACCGTGTCGGCCACCGAACGCACGCTGCCGAGTTCGAGCACGAGCGCGGGATCGAGTCGCACGACGTCGACCTCGAGCTGCTTGAGCGCGTGCACGGCGGCCCAGTCGCGGCCGAAATCCGACAGGCACACGCGCACGCCGAGTTCGCGCAGCTCGGCGATGCGCGCGCGGCCGCGCTCGCCCGTGTCGATAAGCGGCGAGCACGGCAGCACGAGGGTCAGGCCGGTGCCCGACAGGTGGCGTTCCTTGAGTTCGCGTGCGAGCCACCAGGCGAGGTCGGGCGCGAGCACCGAGTCGACCGATTGCGGCACGAGCAGGCGCAGCTGGCGACCACGCTTGAGCTGCTGTTCGCGCACCTCGAGCGTGTGCTCGAGCAGCCAGCGGTCCATGCGTGCGAGGCTTTCCCGGTCACTCGCGACCGAGGCGAGATCCTCGTAGGCGATCGACGTGCCCGGATTCTGCGCGCTGCGCACGCGGAAGCGCAGGTCGAACTGTCCGCTGAGCTTGCCGGCGAGCGGCACGATCGGCAGGAAGTCGACCGCGATCTGCTCGGCACGCAGCGGCCGGCCCAGCACGGCGCGTGCGGCGAGCTGCGGATCGCTCGGCAGCAATGCGGCTTCCTTGGCTTCGTACCAGAGCACGCGATCGCCACCCATGTGGCGTGCGGCGAGCTGCGCGCCTTCGGCATTGACCACGACGGCATCGATGCCGGCGACCTCGCCACCGAGCAGGGCCAGGCCGATGCTCGCCGTGATCGCATGGGCGCGTTCGGCGAAGCGCCACGGTTCCCGCGCGAACGCGGTGCGGATGTTCTCGGCGGTCAGGCTGGCCTCGCCACGCGAGCGGCGGTGCACGAGCACGAAATAGTGGAAATCCTGGTAATGCGCGGCGATGTCGGTGACCTCGAGCTGCGAGCGCAGCAGTTGTCCGACATGCGCGTCGAGCGCGGCGAGGCCGCTCAGGCCGATGCTCTCGCGCAGTTCCTGCGCGTGGTCGATCGCCACGCACATGAGGGCCGCGGAACGATCGCCGAGCACGTTGCCCAGCTTCTCGAGCAGCACCGCGCGCGAGTACAGCCCGGTGCGCGGATCACGACCGCCCGAGGCGCCGATCATGTCGCGCAGCCAGCGCAGGCGGGTCAGCCGCGACAGCAGCGCATGGGTCAGGTGACGCGCCTTGACCGGCTCGAGCAGCACGTCGTCGCAGCCGGCAGCGATCGCGTCGAAGCGGTGGCCGACGTCGCCGCTGGCCGACATGAGAATGATCGGCAGCGCCGCATGCTCGGGCTGCTGGCGCACGAGCTGGACGAGTTCGAGGCCGTGCACGTCGGCGAGTTCCTCGTCGACCACGAGCATGTCGGGACGGAACTCCGACAGCGCGGTCAACGTGCCCTGGCCGTTGGTCGACAGGCGCACGGTCATGCCGCGCTCGGCGAGCCAGCGCGCGCGCTCGCCGGCGCGCTCGCGATCGCCTTCGGCGAGCAGTACGCGCCACGGCGTCTGCAGCGTGTGCATGAGCAGCTCGTCGATGCGGCCGATGACACGCAGCGAGTCGAGCGGTGCACTGAACAGGCCGACCGCGCCGGCACGCATCGCGAGCAGGCGGTCGCCGAGGTCGCCCTTGCGCGAGAACGCGAGCAGCGGCGGCGAGGCCTCGATGTCCGACGTGGCCGCGGCGATGCGCGCGCGGATGCGCGGCAGGTGGCGCAGCAGGCGCGTGTCGAGCAGCAGGGCGCCGGGCACGACGTTGTCGACGAACGCGAGCAGGTCATCGACCTCGACGAACGCATGTACCTGGTAACCGCGTTCGAGCAGCGCCGCGGCGAGGCCAGGCGCACCGCGCACGAAGTCGCCGAACAGGCACATCGCGCGCGGCAGGCGCAGGGGGCCGTCGGCCTTCGTCGCCTTCGCGGGCTTCGGAAGGGGCGCTGCTTCGGTCTCGACGTCGGCATCGGGGATGTGCGGGCGCGTGCCGGTGTCGCCGCGCAACGCATGCACCTCGGCGCGAGCGTTGCCCGACAGTTCGCTCAGTGCGCTGCCGAGCGCGTTGACCATCGAAGCCAGGCGTTCGAGATCGCGTGCATTCGGCACGAGGCGATCGTCGATGAACGAACACAGGTAGGCGGCGAGCTCGAGAGCCGAGCCGTTGACCATCGACAGCCCCATCTCCTCGCTCGTCGTCGCGATCTGGTCGAGCTCGTCGCCAAGCTGCCGCGCGGCGGCATGGTCCCAGCCCGAGCGTGCGAGCGGCTGCCAGCGACGCACGAGGCCGAGGCAGCGCTCGTGCAGCGCCTCGCGTGCGACGTGGTCGGGCAGGCTGTAGGTGGCGTCGTGGCCGCTCATGGGTCCAGGGGTCCGGTCCGGCGCTCGCGCGCCGGTGCACGCGCCGCGTGCCGCGCCAGCGTCGCCGAAGCTTGCGGGCATCGTCGTGCGCTGGCGCACAGTTTGCCCCGTGCCACGGTACGCCGGAAGCGTGCGCGCCTGCTAGCATCGCCGCACCCGGAGGGCGAGATGAAACGACGTCTGCACGTGATCGCGATGGTGCTGTTCCTGCTCGTGGCGGCGTTCGATCTGGTCCTGTGGGGCGGCGTGCCTTCGATCCCCGATGCGGGCGAGAAGATCAGGCGTTCGGCGAACGCCGAGGCACCGGTCGCCGCGACCTACATCCTGCTCGGCAGCTGGGTCGACAACACCGTGCCGTCGCTCGGGCGATGGGGCACCGAGACGATGACCGAAGCGCTCGGGCCGTTGTTGCCCCGCATCGCCGAGGAACCGGCCGTGGCGATGGATCTCATCCTCAACACCTCGCAGGGGCGACTGCACGGCTGGGTCAAGACGGCCTACTGGGCTGCACCGGTGCTGCTCGTGATCACGGCGCTGCTGTGGTGGCGACGTCCGAAGAAGATCAGCCTCATGCGCCGCTGAAAAAGGGCGACCTTCGGCGTCGGTGCATGCCGCGCTGGCGGCTCACGGCGAACGTGGGGCAACGAGATTCACGACGCGCTTCGTACGAACGTTGTGCACAAATGCGCATCGGGCGACCTCGGGAAAACCCGTGCCGCGGGCATGCCGAAACGCGTGATCGGGTTCGCACACAGGCCCGTCACGGGCGCGTAACGTCCATGACTTCCTGCCTACCTGAGGGGTCACCCGGAAGACCGCAAGAGAATCCCGCTGCCGGGGCAGCAGGGGGGTTCGCCGCTGGCTTTTGATCGAGTCTCGACATCCGGTCCTCGTCAGGCCGGAAGCCACGGCACAGGGAGTGGGCACGCCCGGGGAGACCGCGAACGCGGTCGTCATGCTCGTCCAATCTCTGGAGGTTTTCTGTGAAGCCGGATTCGTACACCGCTTTGCGCCGTACCTCGCTTTCCGTCGCCATGCTCGCGCTGCTCGGTTGCAGTGCCGCCGCCATGGCCGCCAGTGCCACGCCCGCCGAAATCCAGGCCTACGCCGATCGCGCGAACTTCACCGCCGACGTCTCCGGCCAGCGGGTCACGCACTACATCGTCACCTACGCCGAAGGCGCCGCCGAGAGCGATGCATCCGCGTTCACGGCCGACCTCTCGCGCGTGTCGCGCGAGACCGGCCTCACGTTCAAGTCGGCCCGTCGCCTCGCGACCGGCGCCGAGCTCGTCGAAGTCGTCGCCGACGAAGCTTCGAAGAAGGCCGCTGCGACCGTGACCGACGTGCTCGTCGCGTTCGCGCGCAACCCGGCCGTCGCCTACGTCGAGCCCGACCGCCTCATGCGCGCGGTGCTGTCGCCGAACGACACGAACTACGCCAGCCAGTGGGATCTCTTCGAAGCCACGGGCGGCCAGAACCAGCCGTCCGCGTGGGACATCGCGACGGGCGCGGGCATCCGCGTCGCGGTGATCGACACGGGCATCGTTCCGCACACCGACCTCGCCGGCCAGACCGTCGGCGGCTACGACTTCATCAGCAGCTCGACCGAGGCGCGCGACGGCAACGGCCGCGACGCGAATCCGAACGACGAAGGCGACTGGTTCAACTCGACCGAGTGCGGCACGGGCTACGCGTCGAACTCGAGCTGGCACGGCACGCACGTGACCGGCACGATCGCCGCGCTGACCAACAACGCCTCGGGCATCGCCGGCGTCGCGTTCGGTTCGAAGGTCGTCCCGGTGCGCGTGCTCGGCCGCTGCGGCGGCAGCACCTCGGACATCGTCGACGCGATCGTGTGGTCGTCGGGTGGCAGCGTCAGCGGCGTGCCCGCGAACGCCAATCCGGCGCGCGTCATCAACATGAGCCTCGGCGGCAGCGGTTCCTGCGGATCGTTCCAGGCCGCGGTCAACACGGCGCGCAACAACGGCACCGTCGTCGTCGTCGCCGCGGGCAACTCGAACGCGAACGTGTCGGGCTTCTCGCCGGCCAACTGTTCGGGCGTGATCTCGGTCGCGGCCACGAACCGCGCCGGTGCACGTGCCTACTACTCGAACTACGGTGCGGGCATCACGGTGTCGGCCCCGGGTGGCGAAACCAACTCGGTCGCCTCGAACGGCATCCTGTCGACGCTCAATGCGGGCACGACGACGCAGGGTGCGCAGAGCTATGCGTACTACCAGGGCACGTCGATGGCGGCGCCGCACGTCGCCGGCCTCGCCGCGCAGATCCTGTCGATCAACGGCAGCCTCACGCCCGACCAGGTCAGGAACTACATCACGAACAACGCGCGCGCGTTGCCGGGTGCCTGCTCGGGCGGCTGCGGTGCCGGCATCATCAACGCGACCGCGACGCTGCAGGCCGTGTCCGGTGGCGGCAGCAACGCCGCACCCGTGGCGAACTTCAGCTTCACGACGAGCGGCCTCACGGCGACGTTCTCCGACAGCTCGACCGACAGCGACGGCACGATCGCATCGCGCTCGTGGAACTTCGGTGACGGCACCACCTCGACGGCGACCAACCCGAGCAAGACCTACGGCGCGGCGGGCACGTACAACGTCACGCTGACGGTCACCGACAACGGCGGCGCGACCAACACCAGGACCTCCGCGGTCACTGTGTCCAGCGGCGGTGGTGGCGGCAACGTGCTCTCGAACGGTGTCCCCGTGACCAACCTGTCGGGTGCCGCGGGCGCGACGCTGGCCTACACGCTCGTCGTGCCGGCCGGTGCGACCAACCTGCGCTTCCAGATCGCCGGCGGTACCGGTGATGCGGACCTCTACGTGCGCTACGCCTCGGCGCCGACCACGGCGACCTACGACTGCCGTCCGTACCAGAGCGGCAACAACGAGACCTGCAACATCACCAACGTGCAGGCGGGTACGTACCACGTGATGATCCGCGGCTACAGTGCGTTCTCGGGCGTCTCGCTGACCGGCAGCTTCACGGCACCGAGTGGCGGCGGCGGTGGCAACGTGCTGCAGAACGGCGTCGCCGTGACGGGCGTGTCGGGTGCGGCCAACGCGACCGTGTCGTACACGATGGTCGTGCCGGCGGGAGCTTCCAACCTGCGCTTCCAGCTTGCCGGTGGCACCGGTGACGGTGACCTCTACGTGCGCTTCGGCTCCGCGCCGACCACGTCGGTCTACGATTGCCGTCCGTACCTGAGCGGCAACAACGAGACCTGCAACATCACCAACGTGCAGGCCGGCACGTACCACGTCTCGGTGCGTGGCTACACCGCGTTCTCGGGAGCGTCGCTGACGGGCAGCTTCACGCCCTGATGCCGGCATGCCGCGGCACGGGGTGTGCCGCGGCATGACGCTCCACGACCTCGGCGGCCGGCAGCGATGCCGGCCGTCTTCGTTCGCGGGGGCTCAGGCCGACTCGAAGCGGTTCGCGTCGCGGTTCTTGCGCACGCGCGCGGGATCCCAGATGCGGCCGTTCATCGCGATGTAGACGCCGTTCGGGAGCGTCTGCACGGCGCCGACCGCGCAGCCGACGTTGAAGACCGCGTCCGAACCCTGGAAGCGCGCCGGATTGAGCGCGCCCGTCATGACGATGACCTTGTCCTCGATCGCGCGCAGCACCGCCGCGGTCTCGACCATCGTGTCGGTGCCGTGGGTGACCAGCACGTGGCGGTGCGGCTGTGCGGCGATCAGGCGGCGCAGCAGTTCGCGGTCCTCGTCGTCGAGGTGCAGGCTGTCCTTGCGCATCGCCGGGATCACGTCGAACGAGAACGTCACGCCGAGCGCCTCGAGGATCTTGCCGATCTGCGGATCGCCGATCTCGTAGGCCGACTTGTCGTCGAAGTAGACCTTGTCGATCGTGCCGCCCGTGGTGACGATGGAGAGGTGCTGCATGGGAGATCCTGCGGAAGTCATGGCGTGGAGGATGAAGGCGCGAACGGCGCCGCGTCGAGCAGCGCGCGTGCGTCGCGGCCCGTGTCGACGCGCGGCAGGCGGTCGAGGCCTGCGGCGAGGAAGCGCGCGAGCGCGAGCGCGGGTCGCCGCTCGCCGAGGCGCGCGACGCGTGCGGCGTGGCGGGCGAGCAGCGCGGCCGCGAACGTGCGAGCGAGCGTGAGCGCGAAGTCGCGTGCGCCCGCCTGACGCGTACCGTCGTCGTGGTGCGCCGCCTCGAGCCAGGCGCTCGCGGCATGCAACGTGGAGCGGATCGCGTGTGCGTCGGCGGCGTCGATACCCGCTTCTCCGAGCAGCGCGTCGAGCGCGTGCACGAGCGGCGTGAAGCCCGTTCCCGCGATCGCGCGCAAGGTGTCGAGCGCGAGCACGTTGGTCGTGCCTTCCCAGATCGGGTAGACCTGCGCATCGCGCAGCATGAGCGGGATGCCGGTGTCCTCGATGTAACCGGCACCGCCGAAGGCCTCGCAGGTTTCCGATGCGATGCGCACGGCGAGCTTGCCGGTCCACAGCTTGGCCAGCGGCGTCAGCACGCGCAGCACGGCGCGTTCGCCCGCATCGGCGAGGGCCGCGTCGCTGCGTCCGAGCAGGTGGGCGACATGGAACACGAGCCCGAACGCTGCCTCGAACGCGGCCTGCTGGTCGGCCAGCGTCGCGGCGTGCAGCGGATGCGCAATGAGCGGCTTGCCGAACGCCTCGCGGCGGGTCGCGTAATCGGTCGCGAGGGTGAGGCAGCGTCGCATCGTCGCGAGCGCACAGACCGCGTTCCAGGTGCGCGTCACGTTGAGCATCGGCGCGATCAGGCGTACGCCATGGTCGAGTTCGCCGACCGGCTGCGCGGGCACGCCATCGAGGTGGATCTCGGCGGTCGGCAGTTCGCGCGTGCCGAGCTTGTCCTTGAGGCGGTCGATGCGGATGCCGTTCCAGGCACCGTCGGCGTCACGCGTCTCGAGATAGAACAGTGCGAGCGTGTCGCCGCCGTCGGGACGCGCGAGCGTGAGCGCCATGTCGCCGACCACAGCCGAGGTGAACCATTTGCGGCCGTGCAGGTGCCAGCGACCGTCGGCGTCGCGTCGCGCGAGCGTGTCCGTGCGCGAGACATCCGAACCGCCGGCGGTCTCGGTCATCCACTGGCCCGACAGCCACAGCGTCGACGGATCGCGCGAGGCGAGGCGCGGCACCGCGCGTTCGATCAGCATGCGGTTGCCCGAGGCCTTGAGCGCGGTCGCGGCGCCGTCGCTCATCGCGAGCGGGCAGGTGTAGAAGGCGCTCGCGACGTGATGCAGGTAGACGCGTGCGAACTGGTCGCAGCGCGCGAACGCGCCGTGCGTGGTCTCGTGGCCGGCGGCGACGAGGCCGAAGCGTGCCGCGATAGCAAGGCCTTCGCGCCAGGTCGGCGTCAGCTCGATGTGGTCGATGCGACGACCCCAGGCATCCCAGGAGACGAGCACCGGCTCGGTGGCCGGTCGCGTGCGCGA
Source organism: Dokdonella aquatica (assembly GCF_051987395.1). Lineage (NCBI taxonomy): Bacteria > Pseudomonadati > Pseudomonadota > Gammaproteobacteria > Lysobacterales > Rhodanobacteraceae > Dokdonella > Dokdonella aquatica. The sequence goes on from NZ_CP197094.1 coordinate 2,523,605, forward strand.
GGCAGCCCAGGCTTCGGCAGCGTGCGCACCGAGCGCAGCGAGGTCCGGCGTGATCGTGGCGAGCGTGTCGGCCGGCAACGCATCGGCGAGCCACGCGCGCAGCACGCGGTCGCTCGTGAACGTGTCGGAGAGGACAGGGCCGGCCTGCGTGAACGTCATCCGCCGATTATAGACCGCGCCCCGCGACGCCACGGATGCACGCACCGGCGTGGTGCGTGCGCCTCGGACGAGGTGCCTCAGCCGAAGACGCGGAAGCGCCCGGCGTCGTCGATGAAGGTCTTGTCGCCGAACGGTGCCTCGTTCGAACCGAACGGCATCTGCGCGCGCAGCTTCCACGACGCCGGCAGGTTCCAGCGTTGCGCGACGGCTGCGTCGGGCAGCGGGTTGTAGTGCTGCAGGCTCGCGCCGATGCCGGCATTCGCGAGCGCGGTCCACACCGCGAACTGGGCCATGCCGCTGGCCTGCTCGGACCACACCGGGAAGTTGTCGGCGTACAGCGGGAAACGCCCCTGCAGGCCCGTGACCACATCCTGGTCTTCGTAGAACAACACCGTGCCCGCGCCGGCGGCGAAGCCGTCGAGCTTCTGCTTGGTCGCGGCGAACGCGTCGGCCGGCACGATCGCGCGCAGCGCGTCCTCGACGAGGCCCCAGAACGCGAGGCTTTCGTCGCCGAACAGGATCACGGCGCGCGAACTCTGCGAGTTGAACGACGACGGCGAGTGCTTGACGGCCTCCTGGATCAGCGCGGTGACGGCGTCGCGCGACTGCGGCAGCGCCTTGCCGAGCGCGTACTGGCTGCGGCGGACCTTGATGGCGTCGATGAGTGTGTTGGACATGGCGGGTGGCCTCGAAGCGGAACATGCCGGCGGTCCGGCGACCCACTTACACTATGTCGTGGACGATCCATCGATAAGACGCCAAGATCGCAACATATCGTTCACGGTGACGAACAATGTCGGCGATGCCCGGTGATGTCCTCGGCGATCTCAACGACGTGCGCTTCTTCGTCGCCGTGGTCGACCACGGTGGCTTCTCTGCGGCCGGACGCGCGCTGCGCATACCGAAGTCACGCCTGAGCCAGCGCGTCGCCCACCTCGAAGAGCGCCTGGGCGTGCGCCTCGTGCAGCGCACGACGCGGCGTTTCGTCGTCACCGAGGTCGGCGAACGCTTCCTCGCCCATGCTCGTGCGATGCTCGAGCAGGCCCGTGCCGCGCAGGACGCGGTCGCCGAGCTGCGTGCGGAACCGAGCGGCATCGTGCGCATGAGCTGCCCGGTCGCGCTCGTGCAGACCGTGCTCGCCGGCCTGCTGCCCGAATTCCTCGCTGCGCACCCCAAAGTGCAGGTTCGCCTCGTCGCGAGCAACCGCCGTGTCGACCTGATCGGTGAAGGCATCGACATCGCGGTGCGCGTGCGCAGCGTGCTGGATGCGGACGCCACCCTGGTCATGCGCACGGTCGGCGTATCGCGCGCGCTGATCGTCGCCGCACCGTCGCTGCTCGACGTGCACGGCCGCGCGACCACGCCGTGCGAACTCGCCGCGCTGCCGTTCCTGTCGATGCTCGAGCACGAGGGCGCCCAGGTGCTGCGCGTGCTCGACGGCGAAGGACGCACGCAGGATGTCGAGATGCAGGCGCGCCTGGTCTGCGGCGATTTCCTCGTGCTGCTCGAGGCGGCCAAGCAGGGGCTCGGCGTGACCACGCTGCCCGAGTTCGTCTGCGCCGGCGCACTCGCGCGCGGCGAGCTCGAGGTCGTGCTGCCGGACTGGTCGGTGCCGCAGGGCACCGTGCACTTCGTCTATGCGACGCGACGCGGCCTGTTGCCGGGCGTGCGTGCGCTGGTCGATTTCCTCGCCCAGCGCCTGCCCGGCACGCTGCGCGAGAACCACGCGCAGTGCGCGACGAAGGCCTGATCGAGGCGCGCGCTCAGGCCTTGCGGCGGCGCGCGATCGCGCCGAGCGAGAACGTCAGCAGCACGCACAGCGCGACCTCGACGAGCGCCGGCGCGCGCGCGGCCGGTTCCGAATAGGCCGCGACGATGCCGTGGCAGAAATAGCCGAGGCTGATGATGCCGATCCACAGCAGCGCGCGTTTCGCGCCGCGGCGCAGCGCGAGCAGCGGCAGCAGCAGCGGCGGCAGCGTGATCGCGAGCGCGAGGCCGGTGTCGCCGCCGGCCGGAGGTGCCCACCACAGGTACCAGAGCGGCTGCAGCACGACGAGCGCGGCCCACGCGGCGAAGCCGAGCGTCGTCGCGCTCATGCGCCACCGCCGAGGCGTCGTGCCGCGTCGGCGACGCGACGGCCGAGGGCGCGCGCGAGCGTGCGCTCGTCGTCGCTGAGCTCGCGCTCGCCGCCGACGCCGGCGACGTGGCTCGCGCCGTACGGCGTACCGCCCGTGGTCGTGCGGTTGAGCGCCGCTTCGGTGAACGGCACGCCGACGATCAGCATGCCGTGATGCAGCAGCGGCAGCATCATCGTGAGCAGCGTGCTTTCCTGGCCGCCGTGCATCGTGCTCGTCGAGGTGAACACGCCGGCGGGCTTGCCGGCCAGTGCGCCCGAGGCCCACTCGGCGCCGGTGCCGTCGAGGAAATGCTTGACCGGCGCGGCCATGTTGCCGAAGCGCGTCGGGCTGCCAAGCACGAGGCCGGCGCACTCGCGCAGGTCGGCGGCGTCGACATACGGCGCGCCGTCGTCGGGCACCGGCGGCGCGGCCTGCTGGGTGACCGCGGCGACCGGCGGCACGCTGCGCACGCGTGCGCGCATGCCGTCGACCTCCTCGATGCCGCGTGCGACGTGGCGCGCGAGCTGCGCGACCTTGCCGGTGCGGCTGTAGTAGAGGACCAGCACTTCGCTCATCGGTTCGTTCGCCCGGGATCGTCGGCGGCCGTTTGGCCGGCAGGGAGGGACGCGCTACGCTCGGCGCATGCGCACCCCCCAGTTTGCCATGCCGCGCTTCGTGCGCGAACGCCACCTCGCGTTCCTGCGCTTCACGTGGAAGCGCTTCGTCGAGGACCGCTGCCTGCAGACCGCCGGCGCGCTGTCGTACACGACGCTGTTCGCGCTCGTGCCGCTGACTGCGGCGATCCTCGGCGTGCTCGCCGCGTTCCCGGTGTTCGCCGAATGGCGCGAGCAGCTCACGAGCTTCGCGTTCCGCAACTTCGTGCCCGCGGCCGGTGACGTCGTGCAGGGTTACCTGACCGAGTTCGCGGCCAACGCGAGCAAGGCCACCGCGGTCGGCGTGCTCGTGCTGCTGTTCAGTTCGATCTCGCTGATGATGAGCATCGAGGACACGTTCAACCGGATCTGGCGCGTCGGCACGCAGCGCCGTGCGGTGTCGCGCTTCGTCATCTACTGGACCGCGCTGAGCCTCGGCCCGCTGCTCGTCGTCGCCGCGCTCGTGATCAGTTCGTACGTGTTCGCACTGCCGCTGGTCGGCGAGGCGGCCGACCACTTCTCACTGCGCGCGCGCCTGCTGTCGGTGCTGCCGTTCGTGATCCAGTGGGTGGTGCTGCTGGCCGCCTACGTGGTCATCCCGAACCGCACCGTGCGCCTGCGCGATGCCGCCGTCGGCGCACTGATCGCCGCGGTGCTGTTCGAGGCGGCCAAGCGCGGCTTCGCGTGGTACGCGACCGGCATCGCGACCTACCAGCAGGTCTACGGCGCACTCGCGATGGTGCCGATCTTCATCCTGTGGATCTACCTGTCGTGGATCATCGTGCTGCTCGGCGCATCGATCACCGCGTCGGCGACCGCGTTCGACTACAGACCGCGCGCGCTGCGCCTGCAGCCTGGCCAACGCTTCGCGGGCCTGCTGCGCGTCGTCACCCACCTCGCCGCGGCGCACCGAGAAGGCCGCGGCCTGCACAGTGCCCAGTTGCGCGAGGCCGAGCCGGCACTGACCGACGACCTGCTGCAGCGCTTCCTCGACGACCTCGACCGCCTCGCGATCGCCCGGCGCACCGAGTCCGGCGAGTGGGTGCTGGCCCGCGACCTCGCCGGGATCAGCCTGCTGGACGTCTATCGCGAAGCGGACTACCGTTTGCCGGTCGGCGAGGGCGACCTCACCGAGGCGGACGCGGCGGCGCTGCGCGAGCTCGCGCAGGTGCTGCGCGGCCACCTCGCCGTGCCGGTCGCCGCGGCGATCGAACTCCCTGCGCGCGCGCCGGTCGATGCGCGTGCCGTTTTTCCTGGAACCTCCTAGATCATGCGCAACGCCCTTCTTGCCCTCTGCACCTTCATCGCCGCGGTCGCCGCACCGCCCGTGCTGGCCGATGCCGAACACCCGACGTTGTCGGTCACGACGATCGACGGCAAGCCGTTCGACCTCGCCGCGCAGCGCGGCAAGTGGGTGATCGTCAATTTCTGGGCGACGTGGTGTGGCCCGTGCATCGCCGAGATGCCCGACATCTCGGCGTTCGTGACCGCGCGCAAGGATGTCGTCGCGATCGGCCTCGCCTACGAGGACACCGAGAAGCAGGAGATCGTCGATTTCCTCGCCAAGCGCCCGGTCGCCTACGCGATCGCGCAGGTCGACGTCGAGAGTCCGCCGGCCGATTTCGCGACGCCGCGCGGCCTGCCGACGACCTATCTGATCGCGCCCGACGGCCGCGTGGCCAAGCACTTCCTCGGGCCGATCAAGGAGAAGGACCTCGAGGCCGCGATCGCGGCGGCGTCACCGAAAGGCTGACCGCCGATGCCCTGCGCGCGCTTCTTCGTGAGCGGGCATGTGCAGGGTGTGTCGTTTCGCGCGTCCACGCGCGCCGAGGCGCTCCGCCTCGGCATCACCGGGCATGCGAGGAACCTGCGCGACGGCCGCGTCGAGGTGCTGGCCTGCGGAAGTGACGATGCGCTCGGTACGCTGGAGCGCTGGCTCGCCCACGGTCCGCCCGCGGCGCGTGTGCAAGGCGTCGTGCGCGAAGCGGTCGACGACGAGATCCCGGACGGTTTCTACACGCGCTGAGTGCGTGGGATCACGGTGCGACGGCGGCGTCGGATGCCGCGTCGTCCGGCGACAGCGTGGCGAGTCGCGGCCTCCAGACCGTTTCGAGCTCGTCGGCACGCGCCGTGTCGCCCGTGGCGCGCAGGTCGGCCGCCCACACGAGTGCCGCGCGCGCGCTGCGCGGATGCGCCTCGCCGTGAACCTGCACGTGATCGCGCCACGAGGCCTCGTCGGCGGCGAGGGCATGGGCGGGCCCTTCCTGGCGGGCGAGATCGGCACGCAGCCTGCCGATCTCGAGCCGGTCGGCGGCGGACCAGCTCGCGCGGGCGGTTGCGAGCGAATCGAGTGTGGCCGTGGCCGCGGCGACGTCGCCGAGTCGTAGCGAGGCGCCCGCATCGACGATGCGCGCGCGCAGCGACAGGGCGGCGTCCGCCTCGCCGAGCTCGCGCCACTGCGCGAGCACCGGCGCGAGCAGCGCACGCGCGCCGGCGGCGTCACCCTCCGCGACGAGCGCGTCGGCGAGCTCGGTCGCGGCGCCGAGCGTGACGGGATCGTCCTCGCCGTAGAGGGCGACGTAGCGCGCATGGACATCCCGCAAGCCTGCGCGCGCGGCATCGAGGTGTCCCGCCGTGGCCTGCACGGCCGCGATCGTGGCGAGCACGTCGACGTAGTCGCCGTCATCCTGGCCGGTGAGGGCCTTCTGGTCCTCGCGTACGCGTTCGAGCAGGCCGAACGCTTCGTCGAAGCGCGCCTGGGTCGCGAGGTAGCGGGCGAGCGCGGTGCGGAAGTAGATCGCGAATGCGCCGGCATCGCCTTGCGCTGCGGAGACGAGTCGCACCGCTTCGCGTGCATCGGCTTCGGCCGCGTGCGCGTCACCGAGGCGTTCGCGCAGGCGGGCACGCGCGGCCAGGCGCATGCCCTTGACCACGCTGTCGGGCGGCGAGCGGCGCAACGCCTCCTCGTAGAACGGTCCAGCCTCGGCGTACTCGCCGCGCCGCACGTGGATGAGCGCGAGGTTGTTGTAGGCCGAGGCGAGACGGTTGCCGGGCCGTTCGAGGCGGTTGATCTCGAAGGTCGCGCGGGCGGCGGCGAGCGCTTCGGTGTAGCGGCCGGCACGGTTGAGCGCGAGCGACAGCACCATGAGCGCGTTGGCGATCGGCTGGGTACCGTCGTCGTGCACGCGCTGCGCGAGCACGAGGGCCTCGCGTGCGGCGCGCACGACGTCCCGCGCGGGATAGGCGCCGTTGGCCATTGCGTTGACGAGGGCCTCGGCGCAGCGTGCCGCGGCGGCCGGATCGTCGACCTCGGGTGACAGGTTGAGGTCGACCGCTTCGCGCAGCAGCGGCACCGCGGTCGTGCCGAGGCTCATGTGGCGGTAGGCGTGGCCGAGCGCCTCGAGCAGGCGCGCGCGCGTCGCCGGTTCGTCGGCGAGTTCGCTGCGCAGGCGCGCGAGCCCGCTGTCGAGCACGTCGCGCGCGCGCAGGTCGTGGCGCACGCCGCTGTTGACGTTGGAGTCCGAGGCCGAGAACACCGACACGAGGAAGTCGGTCGCGCGCTGCGCGGTCAGCGCCTCGGCGCGCGCGGCGCGTTCGGCGAGCACGGTGCGCCAGCCGAAGCCGGTGGCCGTCGCGACGACGAGCAGGCCCGCCGCGAACGCCGGCCAGCGTCGTCGCGCGAGCCGACGCAGCACGTAATGCCAGCGCGGCGGGCGTGCCTGCACGGGCTGGTGGCGTGCGATGCGTTGCACGTCCTCGGCGAGGGCGAGCGCCGAGGCATAGCGCCGTGTCGGATCGGCATGGCAGGCCCTGGCGACGATCGCATCGAGGTCGCCACGCAGGCGGCGGCGCTCGGCGCGTGTCGCGACGAGCGTGCTCGGCGCCGGCACGTCGCTGCCGCGTTCGCGCGCGATGCGCGTGCCCGACACGAGTTCGGCGAGCAGCACGCCGAGCGAGAACAGGTCCGACGCAACGGTCGGCGTTTCGCCGCGCAGCTGCTCGGGGCTCGCGTAGCGTGGCGTGAGGCGCGGCGATGCGGAAACGCCGGCCGTATCGCCCGGAGCCGCGGTGGCGTCGCTGGCCTGGGCGATACCGAAATCGAGCAGCACCGCGACGCCGTCGGCTCGCACGAGCACGTTCGAGGGCTTGAGGTCGCAGTGCACGACGCGGCGCTGGTGCGCGTGGTGCACGGTCTCGCAGATCGAGGTGAACAACGCGAGGCGGGCCGGATCGCCCGCTGCCTGTCGCGCAGCCCAGGCATCGAGCGGCTCGCCGTCGACGTACTCCATGACGAGGTAGGGATCGCCGTCCTTCGTCGCGCCGCCGTCGATGAGGCGCGCGATGCGCGGGTGGTCGAGGTCGGCGAGCAGCTGGCGCTCGCGTTCGAAGCGGCGCGCGTCGTCGTCGTCGCGGAAGCCGCGCATGAGCTTGATCGCGGCGCGTTGGGTGAAATGGCCGTCGGCACGTTCGGCGAGGAACACCGCGCCCATGCCGCCGCGGCCGAGCTCGCGCACGATGCGCCATGCGCCGAGCATGCTTCCTGCGGCGAGCGTCGCCTCGCCTGCGGCGGCCTCGACCAGCGGCGCGACGATGCGGGCGATCGGGTCGCGCGCCGGTGCGCCGACCGCGTCGGCGGCGACGAGGTCGAGCACGGCCGCGATCGTCGGCTCGTCGGCGCCGAGCTCGCGCAAGGCTTCGGTGCGGGCATCGGCGGGCAGGTCGCAGACGGCGTCGAACAGGTCGCGCAGGCGGCTCATCGCGGCCGTACCGTGAGCATCGGCCGGCCGTGGTCGGTCACGCGAGCGCTCGACTGACCCAGGCGCGCGCGAAGCGCAGGTCGCGATCGATCGTCGGCACCGACACGCCGACGATCTCGGCGATCTCTTCGCGCTGCAGGCCCGAGAAGCTCGCGAGCTCGAGCACGCGCGCGGCGCGTGCGTCCTCGGCATCGAGGCGGCGCAGCGCGTCGTCGAGCGCGAGCAGGTCGAGGGTGTCGTGGTCGGCCACGCCCTGTGCGTGGCCTATCGTCACCGTGAGGCCGCTGCCGCCGCGCCGGCCGGCGCGGATCGCGCGCGCGCGGTCGGTCAGGATCGAGCGCATGTAGAGCGCGCCGACGGCGAGGAAGTGCAGGCGGTTCGCATAAGCCTTGTCGGCACCGAGCAGGCGCACGACGGCTTCGTGGACGAGGTCGGTCGGGTCCAGCGTGAGGTTGCCGGATTCGCGCCGCAGCCGCTGCGAGGCGATTTCGTGCAAGGCGTCGTAGAGCGCCGGCATCGCGGGCTCGAGCGCGCCGGGATCGCCGCGTCGCCAGGCCTGCAGCAGGGCGGTGATGTCGTCGGGCATGCGGCGGTACGGAAATGACGGAAGGGCGCCGCGGGGACGCATGCGTCGATCCTAGCCGCGCCGGCCGCAAAAGCAAACGCGAGTGCCAAGCGCGTCACGAAGCGGGAGGCGACCTAGGGGATTCCCGGGATGTCCGGGGCGCGCGTGCGGCGTAGCGTCCGTCCACTGGCCAGCATAAGGACGAAACCGTCATGACCCTCGACGCGGCGCGCATCGGCAACGACAGTGCGGTTTCGGGTGCCTACTGGCAGGGCGATGTCGCCAACACCCAGGCCCTCGCGGCCACCAACACGGGCCCGCAGGGCCTGCCGGTCGGCGACGGCAACTTCAGTGCGGAGGCCGCCGGCACCCAGCCGCAGCCCGAGCGCGACCTGCAGCTTGCGCAGATGGCCAACGACTCGTACTCGTTGCAGAACGCCGAAGGCGTGACCGGGACGCAGTCCGAGGCCGAGCTCGCCGCGGCCGGCTGGACGCGCCTCGAGCCGGCCGGCGACCACCTTGTCGACGCCAACGGCAACCGGATCGAGATCGACCCGAAGATGCTCGAGGACAGTACCTCGGGCTTCCGCGCGTCGATCTACCAGAACGCCGAAGGCCAGTACGTCGTCGCATTCGCGGGCACGAATCCCTCCGAGATGGGCGACCTGATCGCCGACGGCGCGCAGGCGTTCGGCCTCGAGAACACCCAGTACAACATGGCGATCAACCTCGCCAAGAAGGCCGAGGTCGCGTTCGGCGAAGGCAATGTCGTCTACACGGGCCATTCGCTCGGCGGCGGCCTCGCCTCGACGGCGGCATTGGCGGTCGGCAGCACCGCGGTCACGTTCAACTCGGCCGGCCCGAGCAACGACACGCTGCGCGGGCTCGGCTTCAACCCGAACGAGGCGCGCAGCGACCTCGCCGAAAGTGGCCAGATCCGCCACTACATCGTCGACGGCGACCCGCTCAACCTCGCCCAGAGCGACATTCCGGCGATCCCGGCGCCGTACATCGGCGCGTTCTCGCCGCCCGACGCGGTCGGCCACGAGCTGCGCATCGCGCTGCCCGACGGCATGCGCCCGGTCATCGACTCGCACGGCGGCAGCGGCGACGGCACCTCCTACGTCGAGGCGCTGCGCCAGAACACGCCGTACGCCGGCGCGGCCGACAACGGTTTCGCGATCGATGCGCTCGGCCGCTATGGCGACTTCACGTTCAACACGATCGGTTCGGCGATCGAGGCCGGCGTCGAGACCGTCAAGGACGTCTCCAATGTCGTGCAGGACACCGCTGCCGAGATCCGCGACGTGTGGAACAGCGACGCGAGCGTGATCGAGAAGGGCACGCAGATCGCCGGTGACGTCATCGACGGTGTCGTCGACTCGGCCGGCGTGATCGCGGGCAACGCGATCGATGGCGCGGGCGACATCGTGCAGGACGCCACCGATTTCGCCGGAGGCCTCGTGCGTGACGCCGGCAAGGCGACCGGCCTGCAAGGCCCGGCCGACGCCGTGGCGCGCGTGATCGAGGGCGGCGGCGAGCTCGTCAACAAGGGCGTCGACGCGATCGGCGGCGGCGTCGAGTGGGCCGTCGACAAGGTCGGAGACGGTCTCGAAGTGGTCGCCGACGTGGCCGGCAAGGTCGGCCAGGGTGTCGTCGATGGCGCGGTCGCCGCAGGCCGTGCCGTGGTCGACGGTGCCGTGATCGCGGGCAACGCGATCGTCGACGGCGCGAAGGTGGTCGGCAACGCCGTGGTCGACGGCGCGACGGCGGCCGGCAATGCCGTCGTCGACGGCGCCAAGGCGGTCGGCGGTGCGGTCAGCGATGCCGCGAGCTGGGTCGGCGACAAGCTCAAGTTCTGGTGATCCGTGGTATGAATGCCGTCCGTTCGGATCGGCCCACGGGCCACGCGGAAGGTAGATGAGCCGCACGCTGCGCACCTGTGCACCGCGCCCCTCGAGGGTGGCGGTGCTGCTGGTCATCTTGTCGATGCTGATGGCCGGGACGGCGTGCGCCCGGCAAGGTTCCGGGTCCATGACGAATTCCCCGTTCAACGGCAGCTCTGCGGCCGCGCTCGCCGATGCCGCGAAGGCTGGCGACGCCGCCACGATCAAGACGCTGGTCGCACAGGGTGCGAACCCCAATGCGCAAGGCGAGAAGGGCATGCCGGTGCTGCAGTGGGCGATGCTCAACCAGAGCCGCGCCGGCTTCGAGGCGCTGCTCGCGGCGGGTGCCAATCCCGAGCAGGGCAATGATGACGGCCTCACCGCCGTGCACCTCGCCGCGATGGCCGATACGACGTGGTGGCTCGAGAAGCTGCTCGCGCGCAAGCACGGCCCCGACACGCCGAACACGGTCACGCAGGCCACGCCGCTCATGGCCGCGCTGCTCGCCGAGCGCAAGGAGAATGCCGACCTGCTCATGAAGGCCGGCGCGAATCCGAATGCCGCCGATCGCCAGGGCGACACGGCACTGCACCTCGCCGCCTCGATCAACGAGAGCGGCCGCGTGCTGCAGCTGCTCGAGGCCGGTGCGAACCCGAACGCGCGCAACAAGCAGAACGTGACGTTCCAGCGCTATCTGTTCATGACGCCCGAGAAGGCGCTCAACGCGGGCACGCGCGCCGACCGCGATCGCGTGCGCGACTGGCTGCGCGCGCACAACGTCGAGATCGAGGATCGCCGCAAGGGCGCGTGAAGCTGCCTGCACGGCGACCGCCGAGCAGGAGTTTGCGGTCTCGCGTCACGGTGTCGGCGTGTAGGGCGAGAACTCCGCCGGCACCCACGCAAACGCCTTGCCTTCGCCACGCACGTGGCCGAGCCCCGGGAACGGCAGGTGTGCACCGGCGACCCACCAGCCTTCGCGTGCCGCGCCCGCGAGCACCTCGCGGCGAGACGTGATCGCCCGCGCGCGGTCCACATCGGCCTCGTACGAGGCTTCGGGCATCGCGAACTGCACCGCGTGGTAGTGCAGCACGTCGCCCCACACGAGCAGCTTCGCGCTGCCGCCGTCGAGCAGGAACGAGCGGTGTCCCGGCGTGTGGCCCGGTGTCGCGACGATGCCGACGCCCTTGGGCAATGCATCGCCGTCGCCGAGGCGATGCACTCGATCCGCCTTTTCGTACGGCGCGAGCGCACGCCGCGCGAGATCGAACAGGAAGCGCATGCCTTCGGCCGTGCGCGCCTCGGCCTCGCGATCGTTCCAGTGGTCGACTTCCTCGCCGGCCAGCCAGACCTGCGCGTTCGGGTAGGCCATGCCGCCGTCGGCATCGAGCAGGCCGCAGGCGTGGTCGGGATGCGCATGGGTCAGCAGCACGACGTCGACATCGCCCGGCGAAAAGCCCGCCGCGCGCAGGTTCGCCGGCACCTGGCCGAGCCCGGGACCGAAGCATTGCGCGGTGCCGGCATCGACGAGCATGCGCGTGCCGTCGCGCTCGACGAGGTAGGCGTTGACCGCGGTCTGCAGGCCCTTCGGCGTCTCGGGCACGTAGCGGTTCTCGAGCAGCGCGGCGAGGCGCGCGGGCGTGACACCGACGAGCTCGCTGCGTGCAAGCGGCACGGTGCCGTCGAACAGCGCGGTGACGCGCAGGCTGCCGATCGCGGCACGGTAGTAGCCGGGCACCTGCATGGCGGACTCGGCGGCACTGGCGGCGGCTGCGGCCAGGGTTGCGATCGCGGCGAGCGCGAGCGGCAGGCGGCGGAAGGAAAGGGGCATGGGGACATCCTCGAGCGCTGCGGCCGGGCCGCGGTGGCGTGATCATGCGCCGGTCGGCGCGCGTGATCCGCTCGACTTCGTGTGCGAATCGCTCAGGTGTTGCCGATCGCCGACGGCTCGAGGCCGTAGCGCGCGACGAAGCGGCGCACGAACGTAGCGGTCGATCGGTAGCCGACGCGTGCGGCGATGGTCTTGAGCGGCAGCCGCGTCGTGTAGAGCAGCTCCATCGCGCAGGCGAGGCGCGCCTCGGCGATCGTCGCGAGCAGCGTCGTGCGTTCCGCGGCGAGACGTCGCCGCAGCGTCGCGCCGCTCATGCCGAGCGCCTCCTCGAGGTCGCGCGACCGCCATGCGCGCAGCGGCTGTGCGGCGACGAGTGCGCGCACCTCGGCGGCGAGGCTCGGTGGCGCCGGCGCGAGCACGCCGTCATGGCCGCGCTCGCACAGGCGCACGAGGATCGTCGCGAGGGCGAGGCGCGCCTCGGCGTAGCGCGCGCCGCGCAAGGCGTCGCACCAGGCGTCGAGTTCGGCTTCGAACGTGGTCGCGGGCAGCGTGACGACATCGTCGTCGCCCTGGCGTGCCGGCTGCGCCCACAGCAGGCGGGCCGCATCGACGACCTCGGCGCACAGTGGCACGGTGACGGTGAGGTACAGACCGCTGACAGGATCCGGCCGGTTGAGGACATCGAGGCGGCAGGCGCGCGTGACCACGAACAGGCTGCCGCGCGCGATCTCGAGGTGCGTGCGCGCACCGCGCAGAAGCTTCGTGCCCTGCAGCACGACCGCGAGCATCGGCGTGTCGATCGCGACGGCCCGGGCGCCGTGCTCGCGGCGTGCCGTGATGCACGCGAACGGGCCGGCACGCGCGCAGTCGGCGAGCGTGGCGAGGCGCTCGGTGAGCGAAGGGATGGCGGGTTCCGGCATGTCCATCGCGCGCATTCTCGCATCGCGCGCGTGATGACGCCTGGCGGGGGCAAAGGCGCGCGGAACGCCGCGCGCGTGGCGCTCAGGCGGGCTGCAACTCGTCGGGATCGACCGGACGGCCGAGGTAGAAGCCCTGCAGTGAGGTGCAGCCGAGCTTGGTCAGCAGGCGCTGCTGGTCCTCGGTCTCGACGCCTTCGGCGATGATGTCGAGGTTGAGCGTGCGGCCCAGCGCGACGATCGCCGCGACGATCGCGGCATCCTCGCCGCCTTCGACGAGGTCCTTGATGAAGCCGCGGTCGATCTTGAGCTCGCGCGCCGGCAGCTTCTTGAGGTACATGAGGCTCGAGTAGCCCGTGCCGAAGTCGTCGATCGAGATGTGCACGCCGATCGAGACGAGCTCGCGCAGGATCGCGAGGCTGCCCTCGGGATCGTGCATCGCGGTCGACTCGGTGACCTCGAGCGTGAGCGCGCTCGCCGCAATGCCGTTGCGTTCGAGCGCCGCGCGGATCTTGCCGGGCAGGCCCGGCGAGCGGAACTGCGTCGGCGACAGGTTCACGGCGACGCTCGGCACGGGGCGACCTTCGGCGGCCCATTGCGCCATCTGGCGGCAGGCCTCGTCGATGACCCAGCGCCCCATCTCGATGATCAGGCCGTTCTTCTCGGCAAGCGGGATGAAGCGTTCGGGCATGATCACGCCGCGCTCGGGGTGGCGCCAGCGCAGCAGGGCCTCGACGCCGATCAGCGGGCCGGCCGGCGCACGCAGCTTGGGCTGGAACTGCAGGAACAGCTGGTCGCGCGCGGCGGCGTGGCGCAGGTCCTGGATCAGCGCGAGCTGGTCGTGTGCGCCGAGATTCATGGACGGCTCGAAGAAGCCGTAGCCGTTACGGCCCTGCTCCTTGACGTGGTACATCGCGGCGTCGGCGTTGACGAGCAGGTCGCGTGCGTTGCCGCCGTCCTCGGGATGCATCGCGATGCCGATGCTCGCGGTCACGGCGATCTCGCCACCTTCGATCGCGAGCGGCTGCGCGATGCGCGTGAGCAGCTTGTCGGCGACCGTGGCGGCGTCCTCGGGCTCGTTGACCTCGAGCAGCAGCACGAACTCGTCGCCGCCCATGCGCGCGATCGTGTCCTGCGCGCGCACGGTCTCGCGGATCGCCTCGGCGACCGCGACGAGCAGGCGATCGCCGACCGGGTGGCCGTAGGCGTCGTTGATCGCCTTGAAGCCGTCGAGGTCGATGAACATGAGCGCGAAGCGCACGCGCGTGCGGTTGGCCTTGCCGACGGCCTGGGCGAGGCGGTCCTCGAGCAGCAGGCGGTTCGGCAGGCCCGTGAGCGGGTCGTGCAACGCCATGTAGCTGAGCTTCTCGTTGGCCTCGTGCAGCGAATCGGCGAGCACCGAGGTGCGCTCGTCGAGGCGGCGGTCGAGCACCGAGACGACGATCGCGAGCGAGAGGATCGCGAAGCTCGCGATGCCGACGAGGCTCGCGAGCAGGTCCGGCGACACGCCGTCGCCGAGCGTCGCCGTGCAGATGCTGCCGGGTGCGAACGTCGCCGCGGCCATGCCCGTGTAGTGCATGCCGACGATGGCGAACGCCATGACGAGCGCGGCGATCGCGCGCAGGCGCGTGCGCCCGCGGCCTTCGCCGCGCAGGTGGTGCGCGATCCACAACGCCGCGCCCGCGGCGGCCATCGCGATGAGGATCGACAACGCGAACCAGATCGGCTCGTAGGCGATGCCGGGCTCCATGCGCATCGCGGCCATGCCGACGTAGTGCATGAGCGCGATGCCCGCACCCATGATCACCGCACCGCCGAGGATGCGGGTGCGCGAGAGCTCGGGCTGCGAAACGAGGTAGAGCGCGTAGGTCGACGCGGCGATCGCGATGACCAGCGAGTACAGCGTGATGAACAGGTCGTAGCCCTGCGGGATCGGCAGGCTGAACGCGATCATGCCGATGAAGTGCATCGACCAGATGCCGACGCCCATCGCGGTGCCGCCGAGGCCGAGCCACCAGCGAGCCGCGTTGCCGCTCGCGGCCGTGATGCGCCCGGCGAGGTCGAGCGCAACGAACGACGCGACCACCGCGACGAGGTACGACGCGAGGACGAGCGTGAGGTTGTAGGTTCCGGTCATGGGATGCGCACGGAGGCGCCTTTCAGGGGGTGCGCGAGCCTAGCAAGCAATACGCCAACCTGATATCGACCAATGGTCAGGGATTGTCACATACCTGAACACGGTTTAGCGGGCCGAAAAACGTCGCAGGAACAATCGATTGGAGGCCGCGTGCGGCATGTGCGCGTCATCGCGAGCTGCGGCCGTCGAGCAATGGGGAGGTATTACTCCCGACGCCCGAATGTGCCTCCCACGTGACAGGAACGTGCGAGGGATGTTGCGATGCGACGCGTCGGGCCGCCTTGCGGCGGCCCGACGCTCCGCGCGTCACGCCACCGCGGGCTCGCTGAACGCCTCGGGCTCGGCATCGGCCGCGCCGATCGGGATGCAGCTGCAGAACACGTTCTTGTCGCCGTGCACGTTGTCGACGCGCGCGACCGGCGGCCAGTACTTCTGCTGGCGCAGGCTGGCCAGCGGGAACGCCGCGAGCTCGCGCGGGTAGGCGTGCGTCCACGTGGTGCCGGCGACCTGCGTCGCCGTGTGCGGCGCGTGCTTGAGCGGGTTGTCGAGTGCGTCGAGCGAGCCGTCCTCGACCGCGCGGATCTCGTGGCGGATCTGGATCATCGCGTCGATGAAGCGGTCGAGCTCGTGCTGCGACTCGCTCTCGGTGGGTTCGACCATGAGCGTGCCGGCCACCGGAAAGCTCAGCGTCGGCGCGTGGAAGCCGAAATCGATGAGGCGCTTGGCGACGTCCTCGGCGCTGATGCCGGTGGCGTCCTTGATCGGGCGCAGGTCGAGGATGCACTCGTGCGCGACGAGGCCGTTGCGGCCCGTGTACAGCGTCTCGAAATGCGGCGCGAGGCGCGTGGCGATGTAGTTCGCGTTGAGCAGTGCGACCTGGGTCGCCTTGCGCAGGCCGGCCGCGCCCATCAGCGTCACGTACATCCAGCTGATCGGCAGGATCGAGGCGGAGCCGTACGCGGCGGCCGAGACCATGCCGACGCCGTGGCCGGCGTGGTCGCCCGCGATAGGCGCCTTGCGAGGCAGGAACGGCGCGAGGTGCGCCTTGACCGCGCAGGGGCCGACGCCGGGACCGCCGCCGCCGTGCGGGATGCAGAAGGTCTTGTGCAGGTTGAGGTGCGAGACGTCCGAGCCCCATTTGCCCGGCTTGGCCACACCGACGAGCGCGTTCATGTTGGCGCCGTCGGTGTAGACCTGGCCGCCGTGCGCGTGGATCGCCTCGCAGATCGCGACGACGTCCTCCTCGAACACGCCGTGCGTGGACGGGTAGGTGATCATGAGTGCGGCGAGGCGGTCGGCATGCTTCGCCGCCTTGGCACGGATGTCCTCGACGTCGACGTTGCCGTTGGCGTCGCAGCGCGTCACGACGACGGTCATGCCGCACATCTGCGCCGAGGCCGGGTTGGTGCCGTGCGCGGATTCGGGGATCAGGCAGATGTCGCGATGGCCCTCGCCGCGCGAGCGGTGCCAGGCGCGGATCGCGAGCAGGCCCGCGTATTCGCCCTGCGCGCCGGAGTTGGGCTGCAGGCTGACCGCGTCGTAGCCCGTGCACTCGACGAGCATCGCCTCGAGCTCGTCGATGAGCTGCGTGTAGCCCGTGGTCTGGTCGGCCGGCGCGAGCGGATGGAGGTTGCCGAACTCGGGCCACGTCACCGGGATCATCTCGGCGGTGGCGTTGAGCTTCATCGTGCACGAGCCCAGCGGGATCATCGTGCGGTCCATCGCGAGATCCTTGTCGGCGAGTGCGCGCATGTAGCGCAGCAGCTCGTGCTCGCTGTGGTAGGTGTTGAACACCGGATGCTGCAGGAACGGCGTCGCGCGCGGCAGCGCGGCCGGCAGCGCATCGGGCGTCGCCGCGTCGCGGGCGTCGAGGTCGCCGAGGCTCGCGCCGAACAGTGCGGCGAGCGCTTCGACGTCGGCGCGCGTCGTCGTCTCGTCGAGGCTGATCGAGAGGCTCGTCGCGTCGATCGCGCGCAGGTTGATGCGCGCGCCGCGCGCCTTCGCGTGGATCGCGGAGGCGTCGACGCCGGTCACATGCAACGTGTCGAAGAAGTCGCCGCCGACCGTCGCACCGGCGTCGCGCAGCGCGGCGGCGAGGATCGCCGCGAAGCGGTGCGTGCGGCGCGCGATGCGCACGAGACCGTCGGGGCCGTGGTAGACCGCGTACATGCTCGCCATGACCGCGAGCAGCACCTGCGCCGTGCAGATGTTCGAGGTCGCCTTCTCGCGGCGGATGTGCTGCTCGCGCGTCTGCAGCGTGAGGCGGTAGGCCGGCTTGCCTTCGGCATCGACCGAGACGCCGATCAGGCGGCCCGGCATCGAGCGCTTGTAGGCGTCGCGGCAGGCCATGAACGCGGCGTGCGGACCGCCGAAGCCGTACGGCACGCCGAAGCGCTGCGAGTTGCCGACGACGATGTCGGCGCCCCACGTGCCCGGCGCGGCGACCAGCGTCAGCGCGAGCAGGTCGGCGGCGACCGCGACGAGGCCGCCGCGTGCGTGCACGGCATCGGCGACGGCGCGATGGTCGCCAACGTGGCCGAACGTGTCGGGGTACTGCAGCAGCACGCCGAAGCTGTCGGCACCGGCGGCGTCGGCGGCCGGGCCGACCTGCAGCGCGATGCCCATCGCCTCGGCGCGCGTGCGGAGCACCTCGAGGGTCTGCGGATGCACGTGGTCGGCGACGTAGAACGTCTCGGACTTCGACTTCGCCGAACGCTTGGCCAGCGTCATCGCCTCGGCCGCGGCGGTGGCTTCGTCGAGCAGCGACGCGTTCGCGATCTCCATGCCGCTCAGGTCGGCGACCAGCGTCTGGAAATTGATCAGCGCCTCCATGCGACCCTGCGAGATCTCGGCCTGGTACGGCGTGTAGGCCGTGTACCACGCGGGGTTCTCGAGGATGTTGCGCAGGATGACGTTCGGCGTATGAGTACCGTAGTAGCCCTGTCCGATGAAGCTGCGGAACACCTGGTTGCGGTCGGCGATCGCGCGGATCTTCGCGAGCGCCTGCACCTCGGTCAGCGAGTCGGGCAGCGCGAGCGGCGTCGGCGACTTGATGCCGGCCGGCACGATCGCGTCGGTCATCGCGTCGAGCGAGGCATGGCCGATCACGCCGAGCATGTGCGCGATCTCGGCGTCGTTGGGGCCGATGTGGCGCTCGACGAAGGCCGAGGCGTGTTCGAGGTCGCGCAGGGAGGAACGCTGGGACATGGCAGGCATCCGGGGCAGGGCACGCGAAGGGATGGAACGCCGTGCCGCCGCCGCACCGCTCGCGCGGAAACGGCGGAAGGCCAGGCCTTCCTCGCGCCCCTCTGTCCTTTTGCCTGAGAGTTTGGAAGCGCGGACGCTTCGTGCCCCTTCGGCGCCGGATCGAACCGGTCTCTCCAGAGTGTATGCACGCGGCGGTACGGGGCCTGAGCGATTGCGGGCGTGTTGCGCCTTCGGCAGCGGCTTTCGCCGCTTCTCCCACCGCGTGTAGCGGCACGCATGATACCGCGCCAGGCGTGGGCGCGCGCGCTCCGCGGGCCGGGTGCGGCGGGTTGCCGTCAGTCGCCGGAAGCGACCAGGAAACGGCGCGGGATGCGCTCGCGCGCAGGCTCGCCGGCGAGTGGCGGCAGTTCCAGCGGCGGTGCCGCGGCGGCGCGCTGCGGCAGGTAGGCGAGCAGGTGGCGGATCAGGTCGAGGCGGCCGCGGCGCTGGTCGTTGAAGTCGACCACGAACCACGGTGCGTGCTCGGCGTGGGTGGCCTTGAGCATCGCGTCGCGCGCCTTGCCGTAGGCGGCGTACTGCTCGCGTGCCTTGATGTCGACCGGCGAGAGCTTCCAGCGCTTGGCCGGATCCTCGGCGCGCTCGGCGAAGCGTTTCTCCTGCTCGGCCTGGTCGACCGCAAGCCAGTACTTGACGAGGATCGTCCCGTCCGCGGTCAGCAGGCGCTCGAACGCGGGGCAGTCGACGAGGAACTGCCGGTACTGCTCGTCGGTGCAGAAGCCCATGACCTTCTCGACGCCGGCGCGGTTGTACCAGCTGCGGTCGAACAGCACGAGTTCGCCTGCGGCGGGCAGCTGCGCGGCGTAGCGCTGGAAGTACCACTGCCCGCGTTCCTGCTCGTTCGGCTTGGACAGCGCGACCGTGCGCACGTGGCGGTTGTTGAGCGGCGCCTCGATGGTCTTGATGACGCCGCCCTTGCCGGCCGCGTCGCGGCCCTCGAGGATCACGACGACGCGCTTGCCCTCGTTGATGATCCAGCGCTGCAGGTCGATCAGCCCGGCGTGCAGCGGTTCGAGGGCGTCGTCGTACTTCTTGCGCTTGAGCGGTTTCATGCGCGGCTCCGTCGGGGAAGGGGCGTCAGCGTTCGCCGAGGCGCGAGCGCAGGCCGGCGAGGTTGCACGGCCGTGTGCGCGCATCGAGCTGGCTCTGGATGATCTTCTCCCAGGCCGTGCGGCAGGCCGAGGTCGAGCCCGGCACGCAGAACAGGAAGGTCTCGTTGGCGAGGCCGGCGAACGCGCGCGACTGCAGCGTCGAGGTGCCGATCTCGTCGAAGCTGATCGCGCGGAACAGCTCGCCGAAACCCGGCATGAGCTTGTCGAGCAGCGGCTCGATCGCCTCGGGCGTCGAGTCGCGGCCCGTGAAACCGGTGCCGCCCGTGATCAGGATGCCGTGCACGGCATCGTCGGCGATCCACTGCGAGACGACCGCGCGCATGCGGTACTTGTCGTCGCGCACGATCACGCGGTCGTGCAGGCGATGGCCGGCCTGGCCGAGCGCGAGCACGAGGTAGTCGCCGGAGGTGTCGTTGTCGGCGGTGCGCGTGTCCGACACGGTCAGCACGCAGAGGTTGAGCGGGACGAAATCGGCTTGGGCGGTCATGCGCGCAGCCTACGCGGGTTCAGGCGGCATCGATAGGTGCCGGTGCGAGGCCTTCGCGGTGACGTCGCGCCATCGTCGTCGCGAGTGCGAGCAGGTCGCGCGCGAACGCCTCCATGTCGAACAGGCCGCTCGCCGCGCGTCGTCCGGCGAGGCGCTCGCGCAGGGCGATGCGCGCGTCGCGGTCACGGCCGAGGTGTGCGGCGAGCCTCACGTACGCCTCGTCGTCGGCGACGACCAGCTCGGGCAGGTCGAGGTGCAGCAGCAGGCTCGCGGCCACGCGCGAGGCGAACGTCACGCCCGGCGTCGTCAGCACCGGGCAGCCGGCCCACAGTGCGTCGGAGGCAGTCGTGTGCGCGTTGTAGGTCGCGGTGTCGAGGAACAGGTCGGCGTGGCGGAAGCGCGCGAGGTAGTCGTCGTGGGCGAGCTTGGGCATGAAGACGAGGCGGGCCGGATCGATGCCGCGCGTGCGTGCGGCATCGCGCAGGTTGGCTTCCGATCCCGAAGGCCCTTGCAGCAGCCACAGCACCGAGCCGGGCACGAGCAGCAGCACGCGCAGCATGCGCTCGACGCTGCGCGGATCGAGCTTGTAGCTGTTGTTGAAGCAGGTGAACACGGTGCCCTCGGCCGGCAGGCCGCAGGCTTCGCGCGGTGGTGGCTCGGCGATGCCGCGCGTCGGGTCGGAAGGCTGGAAGCAGCGCGGCAGGCAGGCGACCGCTTCGGAGAACGCGTCGCGCGCGTCGGGCGGCAGCACGACGCGGTCGGCGACGACGTAGTCGATCCATGGCGCGCCCGACGTGCCCGGGTAGGCCAGCCAGTTGACCTGCACGGGCGCCGGCCGCTGTGCGAACACCTCGGCGACGTGGCCGCCGCCCCAGCCGCGCAGGTCGAACAGCACGTCGACGGCCGCGGCGTGGATGCGTTCGGCCATCGTGCGTGGCGACAGGCCGTGCAGGACGTGCCATCCCGTGGCGGCCGCGCGCAGGCGTCGCTCGATCGCCTTGCCGTCGCCCGCCGCGGTCGCGAAGAGCTGGACGTCGGTACCGAGAGCGCGCAGCTGCTCGAACAAGGCCACCGTGAGCAGGCCGGTAGGATGATTCGAGAAGCCGTTGGAGACGAAGCCGAGCCTGATCGGCTCGTCCTTTCCGCGCGGCGTGTGCGTGAAGGCCGGACGGGTGACGCGGATCGCTGTCGCCGCGGTGCGCGCGCAGCGGAGCTGCTCGGTGCCGTCCGCGGGTTCGGCGAGGAAGCCGAACGGCGATACGCCCGTGACTTCGGCGGCCACGGCGTGGCGCAGGCGCGTGGACAGCGTCTCGAGGCCGCGCCAGTCGCAGAGCTGGCGCTTGACGAACACGAGCTGCGCGAGCGCTTCGCCCATGTCCGGCGCGAGCGCGTGCGCGCGGGCATGCGCCGCCGCTGCACCGGCGTGGTCCTTGTCCTCGTCGGCGAGCACGCCGAGCTGGTACGGGAAGCGCGCATCGCCCGGTACGGCGCGCTCGGCCTCGGCGAACACGCTGCGTGCCTCGTCGCGTCGCCCGAGCGCGGCGAGCGATCGTCCGAGCAGAAGGCGTGCTTCGGGATGGCCGGTCTGCGTCGCCACCGAGCGCGCGAGACGCTCGGCCTCGACGAGGCGTCCCAGCGCGAACTCGACGCCGGCGAGGTTGATCCAGGCGCCGAGGTACGACGGTGCCGCGCGCACGGCGGCAGCGTAGGCTGCATGCGCGCCTTCCGCATCGCCGAGCGCATGGCGTGCGTTGCCGAGGCCGTTCAGCGCGGCCGGATGCCCTGGTGCGATCGCGATCGCGGCGTCGAGCGCCTCGCACGCCGCTTTCGCATCGTCCGCGGCGAGCCAGGCGCTGCCGAGGTTGCACAGGGTCTCGATCGAGCGCGGGTCGAGCCGGCGTGCCTCGCTCAACGCGGCGATCGCCTCGTCGACGCGGCCGAGTGCGAGCAGTGCGACGCCGTGCAGGCGGGCCGGCTCGCAGGCCTGCGGTTGTTGCGCGCGCAGGCGCGAAGCCTCGTCCGCGGCCTCGCCGAGGCGGCCGCGTTCGAACAGGTCGGCGATAAGCGAAAGGGCGGCTTGCATGGCGCTGGCGAAGTGCGGGGGCTTCACGCTAGCCCAGCGATGGCGGGCTGTCATCCCGTGGCGGTAGCATGGCGAGACCTCGACCAAGGGAGTGGATCGTGATCCGACGTTTCGTGTTCGCGGCAGCCTTCGTGCTCGGCCTGACGCTCGCACCGCCCACGGCAGCACGTGGCGGAGATTCGGTGCAGACCACCCTCGTGTGGCATCTGGACCTGGGGGCCGACGGTGCAATCGGCGAGCTCACCGCCGTGAGCACCATGCCCGACCTGCTGCGCGACAAGCTCGAGGCGGAGATCCGCACGTGGAGCTTCCGTTCCGGGAAGATCGGCGGCAGCGCGGCCCCGTCCCGGACCTCGTTGAACCTTCGCGTGAGGGGCGACCGCCAGGCGGACGGAACATGGTCGGTCACCCTGCTCGGGGCCGAGACCGGCGGGCGCATGCGCAAGATGATCGTACCGCAGTACCCCGAGGCCGCAATCGCCTCGAGGCGGCAAGGCCTGGTCCTGCTGCTGCTCGAGTACGACGCCGACGGCAAGGTCACGTCGTCGACCGTGGCGGATGCCTCGCCGATCAAGACGGGCAACCTCATCGGTGCGGCGAGGGGCGCGTCGAAGCGCTACGAGTTCGAACCCGAGCGTGTCGGCGGTCGCGCGGTCGCGGGGTCCGCGCTGCTTCCGGTCTGCTTCACGATCCGCGACCTGCCCGGCGCGCCGGTGGGCAACTGCGCGTGGACGCGCCCCGGCGATGCCGAGCCTCTCGAGGACGTGCAGGCTGTCGCACTCGGCTCGATGGTCACGATCGAGACGGACGTCGCCGGCCGCATGCTCTGAGGCGGCACCGACGCTCGTCAGGCGGTGTCCGCGAGCCCCGCGAGTTGATCCGCCTGGTCCTCGCGCACGAGCGTGTCGACGAGTTCGTCGAGGTCGCCCTGCACGATCTCGGGCAGGCGATACAGCGTGAGGTTGACGCGGTGGTCGGTCACGCGGCCCTGCGGGAAGTTGTAGGTTCGTATGCGCTGGCTGCGGTCGCCCGAGCCGACCTGCAGCCGGCGTGATTCGGCCTGCGCGGCGGCCTGCTTGCTGCGCTGGTCGTCGAGCAGGCGCGCCTTGAGCAGCGACAGCGCGCGGGCGCGGTTCTTGTGCTGGCTGCGCTCGTCCTGACACTCGACGACGACGCCGGTCGGCAGGTGGGTGATGCGGATCGCCGAGTCGGTCTTGTTGACGTGCTGGCCGCCCGCGCCCGAGGCACGGAACGTGTCGATCTTGAGGTCGGCGTCCTTGAACTCGATGTCGCCGATCTCGTCGAGTTCGGGGAGGATCGCGACGGTCGCGGCCGAGGTGTGGATGCGCCCCTGCGATTCGGTCTCGGGTACGCGCTGCACGCGATGCGTGCCCGATTCGAACTTGAGGCGCGAGAACGCGCCCTTGCCCTCGATGCGTGCGACGACCTCCTTGTAGCCGCCGTGCTCGCCGGGACTCTCCGAGAGGATCTCGACGGCCCAGCGCCGGCGTTCGGCGTACTTGAGGTACATGCGCAGCAGGTCGCCCGCGAAGATCGCGGCCTCGTCGCCGCCGGTGCCGGCGCGCACCTCGAGGAACAGGTTGGCCTCGTCGCGCGGGTCGTCCGGAATCAGGAGAAGCCCCAGCTCATGGTCGAGCGCGGCGAGGCGCGCCTCGAGTTCGGCGATCTCCTCGACCGCGAGCTCGGCCATCTCGGGATCGGCCAGCATGGCGCGTGCGGCCTCGAGCGCGCGCACGGCCTCGTCATGGGAGGCGAGCGTCGCCGTCAAGGGCGCAAGCTGCGCGTGCTCGCGCGAAAGCTCGCGCAAGCGCTTCGCGTCCGCGGCGACATCGGCGCTTGCGAGCAGGTGCTCGAGTTCCTGGTGGCGTTCGGCGAGCTGCTCGAGCTTGCGGCGGATCGAGGGCGTCATGGAGGGTCCGGCAGGCCGGGCGGCGGCCGCGGCGCGCGCATGATACGCGAGCCTCCGCGGGCATGACCTCCGGGCGAGCCGTGTGCGGCAGCGCGCGTCTACACTGGCGGTCCCCTGCACGAGGACAAGGACCATGCTCGTTCGATGCCTGCTCGGAGCGCTCGCCGCGCTCGCAATACCGCTCGCGGCACATGCCAAGGGCGACACCTGGCAACTTCCGGTCGCCGTGAAGAAGCTCGACAACGGCCTCACCGTCGTCGTCTCCGAGGACCGCAGCTCGCCGACCGTCGGCATCAGCGTGGTCTACCACGTCGGCATGCGCCTCGAGCCCAAGGGGCGTACGGGTTTCGCGCACCTGTTCGAGCACCTCATGTTCCAGGGCACGCCGGCGGCACCGAAGGGCACGTTCGATCGTGTCATCTCGGGCGGCGGCGGCATCCTCAACGGGTCGACCCGATCCGACTACACCAACTACATCGAGACCGCACCGGTCTCCGCACTCGAGCCGATCCTGTGGCTCGAGGCCGACCGCATGAAGACGCTCGATTTCTCGGCCGCGAACCTGCGCAACCAGCAGGATGTCGTGAAGGAGGAGATTCGCGTCAACGTGCAGAACCGCCCCTACGGCCTGTTCTTCTGGACCGACCTCTACGCGCTCGCGATGGCGAAGTGGGAGAACGCGCACGACGGCTACGGCAGCTTCACCGACCTCGACAACGCGAAGCTCGACGACGTGCGCGCGTTCCACCGCGATTTCTATGGTCCCAACAATGCCGTCATCGGCCTCGTCGGCGACCTCTCGGCCGAGCAGGGTTTCGCGCTCGTCGAGAAGTACTTCGGGTCGATCCCTGCCCGCGCGGTGCCGAAGCGCCCCGACGTCGACGAGCCGCTCAACACGAAGGAGCGCCGTGCCGCGCAGACCGACGCGCTCGCGCAGGTGCCCGCGTTCGCGGTCGGCTGGAAGATGCCGGCACGCGGCACGCCCGACCACGTGCCGATGGCCGTGCTCGGCCAGTTGCTCGTCGGCGACAGCGCCTCGCGGCTCTACCAGGGCCTCGTCAAGGGTCGCGAGCTGCTGCTCAACCTCGACGGCGGCCTCAACTGGCCGCTCGGCAACGCCTGGGACTACGACGGCCCGACCCTGTTCGTTCTTTTCGGCCTCTACAAGCCGGGCTCGTCGATGGACGCCTCGATCAAGGCGATCGACGAGGAGCTCGCACGCATCGCGCGTGACGGCGTCGATGCGGCCACGCTTGCGCGCGTCAAGACCAAGATGACCGCCGACTACTACGACGCGATCGACCCGTTCATCGCGCGTGCCGACGAGCTCGCCAAGGCCCAGGTCATGTGGGGGGACGCTGCCGTGCTCAATCGCATCCCGGGCTGGATCGAGGCCGTCACCGCCGACGACCTCAAGCGCGTCGCAGCGCGCTACCTGACGACGCCGAACCGCGTCGCCATCGACCGCACGCCGGCGCCCGCGCCGGCCCAGACGCCGTGAGGACGACCGCCATGAACCGTATCGCTTCACGCTTCCTCGCCGCGGCCGTCGCGTCGTGCCTGCCGCTCGCGACGCTCGCCGCCACGCCCGTGAATCCCGAAGGCCTGCCGCCGTTCGCGGCCGACAAGCCGTTGCCGGTGCCCGCGATCGAGAAGAAGACGCTCGCCAACGGGCTCGTCGTGTGGGTACTGCCGCGTCAGGGCGGCAATCCTCGTGTGGACCTCGTGCTCGCCGTGCGCGGCGGAGACGGCGCCGACGAGGCGCGCCTGCCGGGCCTGCAGAATCTCATGGCCCGACTGCTCGACGAGGGCACGAAGACACGCACGGCCGCGCAGGTCGCCGAGGAGCTGCAAGGCCTCGGCGGTTCGCTGCGTGCCGGCGCGGGTGCCGACGGCATCACCGTGTCGGCCTCGGCGCTGGCCTCGCACGCGCCCGCGCTCGTCGCGCTGCTCGCCGACGTCGCGCGCCAGCCTGCGTTCGCGGCCAAGGAAGTCACGCTGGCCAAGGCCAATGCGCTGCAGGAACTCAAGGCGGCCGAAGCCGAGCCCGACTACCAGGCCGCGCGCGCGCTCGACCGCGTGCTCTACGGCGATCACGCCTACGCACGCATGCATGCGACCGAGGCCTCGCTCGCCGCGATGGATCGCGATGCGCTGGTCGCGGCGCACGCGTCGCGCTTCCGTCCCGACCGCAGCCTTCTCGTCATCGCCGGGCGCCTCGACGCGAAGGCCGCGTTCGCGCTCGCCGAAACCTCGTTCGGCTCCTGGAAGGGGCAGGGCGAGGCCTTGCCCGACCTGCCGCGTACGTTGCCGGACCGTCCCGTCCAGCGCGTGTTCGTCGAGCGCGCCGGCAGCGTGCAGTCGGCGATCCGTTTCGGTCAGCCCGGGTTCGCCGCGGGTGACAAGGACGAGTTCGCCGCGGCGATCGCCAACACGATCACCGGCGGCGGCTTCGCGAGCCGCCTGTTCGACAGCCTGCGCGAGGACAAGGGCTACACCTACGGCGCCTACAGCGCGTTCACGATCCTGCGCGCGGGGGGCGCGTTCACGGCCGAAGCCGACGTGCGCAACGAGGTCACCGGTGCCGCGGTCGGCGAGTTCCAGACCCAGTTCCGCAAGCTGGTGGAAGAACCCGTCGGCGCGGACGAACTCGAGCGCGCCAAGCGCGCGACGGCCGGTCGTTACCTGTTCCGCAACCAGCTGCAGGGCGCCGTCGCCGCTTCGCTCGCGAACAACTGGCTGCTCGGTCGCGGTCCCGAATACCTCGGCGAGTTCGTGCCGAAGGCGCGCGAGGTCACGGCGGAGCAGGTGCAGACGATCGCGAAGCGCTGGTTCGACCCGAACAAGCTCAGCATCGTCGTGGTCGGCGACAAGGCCGTCGCCCCGCAGCTCGAGCCCTACGGCGAATTCGCGGCGAAACCGAAGTGACGCGCGGATCGCGCGGTGCCGCCCGGCGGCGCCGCGCGGTCAGTCGGACGGCTTGTCCGGCGCGTGACCGCCGGCATGCGGGTCGAACAGGCGTTCGGCCGCGTGCAGCAGTTCGGCGTCGCCGCGCAACGCGGCGGCGCGCAGGTTCGCGCTCGGCGCATGCAGCAGCTTGTTGGTCAGCGTGTGGGCGAGGAACTCGAGCGCCTCGTCGGCGCCGCGGCCGCGCGCGAGCATCGCGCGTGCCTTGGCCAGCACGTCGTCGCGATTCGCCTCGGCGTCGCGGCGCAGGCCCGCGATCGGATTGCGCAGCTCGAGCGCGCGCCACCAGCCCATGAAGTGCTCGACCGACAGCTCGATCATCGCCTCGGCTTCGCGCGCGGCCTGCTGGCGCGAGCGCAGGTTCTCGTCGATGACCTCGCGCAGGTCGTCGATCGTGTAGAGGAACACGTCGTCGAGCGTGCCCACGTCGGCCTCGATGTCGCGCGGCACCGCGATGTCGACGAGGAACATCGGCTTGTGGCGGCGTGCCGTGATCGCGGAGGCGACCATGCGGCGCGTCAGCACGGGTTCGCGCGCGGCGGTCGAGGCGATGACGATGTCGGCCTCGGCGAGGTGGCGGTCGAGGTCGCCGAGGCCGATCGCATAGCCGCCGAAACGCGTCGCAAGCGCCTGCGCGTTGTCGAGCGTGCGGTTGGCGACGATGAGCCGGCGCACGTTCGCCTCGGTGAGGTGGCGCGCGGCGAGTTCGATCGTCTCGCCCGCGCCGATCAGCAGCACGCAGGCTTCACGCAGGTCGGCGAAGACGCGCTCGGCGAGGCGCACCGCGGTGAACGCGACCGACACCGGGTTCGCGCCGATGCGCGTGTCCGAGCGCACGCGCTTGGCCACCGCGAACGTGTTCTGGAACAGCCGTTCGAGCGGGGTGTCGAGGGTCTGCGCATCGCGCGCGAACGCGTAGGCGTCCTTGACCTGGCCGAGGATCTGCGGCTCGCCGAGCACCATCGATTCGAGACCGGTGGCGACGCGGAACAGGTGGCGCACGGCGTCGGCGTCGAAATGCCGGTAGACGAATTCGTCGACGTTCGCGCCGTTGAGGTTCTGGCGCCGGTTGAGCCACGCGAACGGCGAGGTCTCGGCGCCGGCCTCGACGGTGCAATAGAGCTCGGTACGATTGCAGGTCGACAGGATCGCGGCTTCGCGCACGCCGGGCTGGGCCGTGAGATCGGCGAGCGCGGCCGGCGTGATCTCGGGCGTGAACGCGACCCTTTCCCGCAAGGCCACGGGCGCGGAGAGATGATTGAGTCCGAGGGCGATCAGGGCCATGCGTGCGACAATCGGCTAAGCTTGCCCTTGAACGAACCGCGGCGGCGACGGTCACACCGTCGAGGGCGGCACGCCGCGGTACGGGCGTGGCGGCCGGAGGTCGCGGCCGGCCCGGATTGTGCGGGCCGGCTGCCGCAAGTTCAAGCCACGACTGAGGTTTTCCGAGGAATTCGATGGTGCGAGATCGCCTCGCCCGAGGTGCCCGCGACGCCGCCGCACGCGGACTGCGTCCGGCCATGTGCGTACTTTTCGCGGCATCGCTGGCCGCGTGCGCCACCAGCGCGCCGCGTCCTGTCGTGCGACAAGCTGCCACGCAGTCCGTGTTCGCCGTGCCGGTCGAGCGGGATCTTCCGCTCAAGCTGATCGGCGCCGAGTTCGCGGTGCAGCGTGGCGACCTCGCCACTGCGGCGGGGCTGTATGTCGAAGCCTGCCTGTTGTCGGCGGACCCTTCGATCGCCGAACAGGCCACGCGTGTCTCGCTCGCGGTCAAGCGCTGGGACCTCGCCGCACAGGCGGTCGCGCGCTGGCAGGCGATCGCGCCCGAGGCCGGCGGCATCCTGCAGGCGCAGGCATGGATCGCGCTCGCGCAGGGCGACGTCGACAAGGCCTTCGCCGATCTCGAACGCATCGCGCGGCGCAGCCAGGAGAACGGCTGGCGCCCGGTCGGGCAGGTGCTCTCCGGTGCCGACGACAAGGCTGCCGCGGCGGGCCTGCTCGCGAGGCTCGCGACGCCGGAGCGCCTCGGTGATCGCGAGGCGATCTGGATCGCGATGAGCCAGCTCGCCCTCAAGCTCGGCGACACGCCGCTCGCGGAGCGCCTGTCGGCCGACGCGCTCAAGCGATTCAAAGGCGGCGATTCCTATGCATGGAGCGCGCAGCTCGCCCTCGATCGCGGCGACAAGGCGCTCGCGCGTGACCGTTACGCCGAGGCACTCAGGCGCGAGCCGGCGAGCCTGCGCCTGCGCACCGGTTACGCGGCGCTGCTGTCGGACAGTGGTGACAATCGCGCCGCGGCGCGCGCGCTGGCGGGCGGCGAGCAGACCGACGTCACCTTCGGTGCGCGTGCGGCCTATGCGGCGCGCGCCGAGGACAAGGCCTTGCTCGGCAGTCTGTATCGCGAGATCGAGGCCGACGCCGCCGAGCGCTCGGGGCGCCGCCTGTTCCTGCTCGGCCAGATCGCCGAGCTCATCGACGAGCCGGCCGAGGCACTCGACTGGTACCGCGAAGTGCCCGAGGACGACGAGCGCTGGTTCGACGCGGGGCGCCGCTACGTCGTGCTCGCCGACGAGGCCGGCGACAGCGCCGCGTCGTCCGCGCGCCTCGCCGACATGCGCGTGGTCGCCGGCATCGATGCCGAGGAGAGTGGCAACCTTGTGCTTCTCGAGGCCGAGCTGCTCACGCGCAAGAAGCGCAAGGCCGATGCGCTCGCGGTCTACACGCGTGGCCTCGAACAACTGCCCGACGATGCGCGACTGCTCTATTCGCGCGCGATGCTCGCGATCGACCTCGGCGACCTTGCACCCGCCGAGCGCGACCTGCGACGCATGATCGAACTCGACCCGCAGAGTGCCGATGCGCTCAATGCGCTCGGCTACACGCTGGCCGACCGCACCGACCGCCTCGACGAAGCCGCTGCGCTCGTCGCGCGCGCGCTCGAGCTCAAGCCCGACGAGCCGGCCATCATCGACAGCTACGGCTGGGTGCAATACCGCCGTGGCAACCTCGTCGAGGCGCGCACGCACCTCGAGAAGGCCTACGCGGCGCATCCCGACGGCGAGATCGCCGCGCACCTCGGCGAAGTGCTGTGGGTGTCGGGCGACCGTGAAGGCGCGCGCCGCGTCTGGGCCGAGGCGCTCGTGCGCGAGCCCGGCCATGCGGTCCTCGCCGAGACCAAGCGGCGGCTCGATCCATGACCGCAGGCCTGCGTGTACGCACGGCAGCGGCCGTGTTCGCGATCACCGCGCTCGTGCTGGCCGGTTGTACGCCGTCGCGCGTCAAGCCCGATGCCGCCGCAAGCGGTGACCTGGACACGCGCGAGCGCGCGCTGGCGCCGCAGGTCGCGTGGACTCTCAGCGGACGCCTCGCCGTGTCGGGGCGTGGGGACGGCGGCAGCGGTTCGCTGACCTGGGAGCAGGACGGCACGCGTTATCGCTTCGCGGTGAACGCGCCCGTGACGGGCAAGACCTGGATCCTCAGCGGCGACGACGGCCATGCCGAACTGACCGGCCTGCGCGCGACCCCGGTCCGCGGCGACGACGCGACGCGCCTGCTCGAGCGCGAACTCGGCTGGCAGGTGCCGGTGGCGCAGCTCGCCGCGTGGGCGCGCGCGGTCAGGGCGCCCGGCGCGCCGGCGACCGTGGCATTCCGTGCCGACGGCCTGCCCGCGCAGATCGACCAGGCTGGCTGGACCGTGCGCTACCTCGACTACGACACCTCGCGCGATCCGGCCCTGCCGACGCGCATCTTCGCGAGCCGCGGCGACGACAAGGTGCGCCTCGTCGTCCAGCGCTGGTCGACGCCGTGACCGAAGGGGGCGAGGCCGGCGGCTGGAGCGCCTGGCCGGCTCCGGCCAAGCTCAACCTGTTCCTGCACATCGTCGGCCGCCGCGCCGACGGCTACCACCTGCTGCAGACCGTGTTCCAGCTGCTCGACCGCGGTGACACGGTACGCGTGCGGCCACGCGACGACGGCGCGATCCGGCGCCTGTCCGGCGCGCCCGGTGTCGCCGACGAGGACGACCTCGGCGTGCGCGCGGCGCGACTGCTTCAGGAGTCGACCGGCAGCACGGCCGGCGCGGACATTGCGATCGACAAGCGCATCCCGCTCGGCGGCGGCCTCGGCGGCGGCAGTTCCGACGCCGCGAGCGTGCTCGTGGCGCTGAATGCCGTGTGGGGCTGCGGCCTCGACGAGGATGCGCTCGCCGCGCTGGGCCTGCGCCTCGGCGCCGACGTGCCGGTGTTCGTGCGTGGCCGCAGCGCGTTCGCCGAGGGCGTCGGCGAACGCCTCGATCCGCTGGACCTGCCCGAGCGCGTGTTCGTCGTCGTCGACCCTGGCGTGGCGGTGCCGACGGCCGATCTTTTCCGTGCTCCCGAATTGACACGCGGCGCGCCACCCCTGACAATTCAGGGCTTTGTTTCCGGGGCTCCGACCGGGAACGTGTTCGAGCCCGTCGCGCGCGCGCGTTACCCCGCGGTCGCGATGGCACTGGATTGGTTGTCGGGATTCGGCGAGGCGCGCCTGAGCGGATCGGGCGGCGCGGTGTTCGCGGCGGTCGACGCGCCTTCGGCGCAGGCCATCGCGGACCGGGCTCCCGAAGGCATGCGCGCATGGGTGGCGCGCGGCGTCAACCGCTCGCCGCTGCACGCGGCGCTGGCGGCGTGGCACGACACGGATGGCGCAGCGCGGATCCCGTCCCCGCCTGCGTGAACGAAGGGACGGGGCACGATTTCCCGCTGGGGCGTCGCCAAGTGGTAAGGCACCGGGTTTTGATCCCGGCATTCGCAGGTTCGAATCCTGCCGCCCCAGCCATGTCGAGCGACGCATCCGGCTCGTCGGCAGCACCCGGGTGTGACGGAGAAGGCAGTGAACGCGTCGGCGAAATCCGCAGGCATCCTCGTTTTCAGCGGCAACGCGAACCGTCCGCTCGCGCAGACGATCTGCAGCGAGCTCGCCGTGCCGCTCGGCAAGGCCCTCGTCGGCCGCTTCAGTGACGGCGAGGTGCACGTCGAGATCGAGGAGAACGTGCGCAAGCAGGAAGTGTTCGTGGTGCAGCCGACCTCGGCGCCGACGGCCGACAACTTCATGGAGCTGCTCGTGCTCATCGACGCGCTCAAGCGCGCGTCGGCGGCGAGCGTCACCGCGGTGCTGCCGTACTTCGGCTACGCGCGCCAGGATCGCCGCCAGCGTTCGTCGCGCGTCGCGATCACGGCCAAGGTCGCGGCCAAGATGATCGGCGCGGTCGGCACCGACCGCGTGCTCACGGTCGACCTGCACGCCGACCAGATCCAGGGCTTCTTCGACATGCCGCTGGACAACGTCTACGCCTCGCCGGTGCTGCTCGCCGACATCTGGCGCCACAACGCCAAGGACGACCTCATCGTGGTCAGTCCGGACGTCGGCGGCGTGGTGCGCGCGCGCGCGATCGCCAAGCGCCTCGACGACGCCGACCTCGCGATCATCGACAAGCGCCGCCCGCGCCCGAACGAGTCGACGGTCATGAACATCATCGGCGAGGTCGAGGGCAAGTCCTGCGTGCTCGTCGACGACATCGTCGACACCGCCGGCACGCTGTGCGCCGCGGCCGCCGCGCTCAAGCGCAACGGCGCGCGCAAGGTCGTGGCCTACTGCACGCACGCCGTGCTGTCGGGCCCGGCGATCCAGAACATCACCGCGTCGGTGCTCGACGAACTCGTCGTCACCGACACGATCCAGCTCTCCGACGCCGCGCGCGCGTGCGGGAAGATCCGCCAGCTCTCGGTCGCCGAGTTGCTCGCGGAGACCATCCGCCGCATCGCCTACGGTGAATCGGTCAGTTCGCTCTACGTCGACTGACGGCGCCTGCACGCGCCGCCGGGCCTGCCCGGCACGCGTCGCCTACGCCGCCACCGGCGCGACAACGCTCTCCTGGTCGCGGGGGAGCACACCAGCCGCCGCGAGGCGGATCCATCCAGAAGGTAGTTTCCATCATGGCAAAGTCCCACAAAATTTCGGTGCAGCTGCGCAAGGACGAGGGTAAGGGTGCGAGCCGCCGCCTGCGTCGCGCGGGCAGCGTGCCGGCGATCGTCTACGGTGGCCAGCTCGATCCCGTGAGCATCCAGCTGTCGCACAACGACGTCTTCCTCGCCTCGCAGAACGAGTGGTTCTACTCGGCGATCCTCGACCTCGACCTCAACGGCGACGTGCAGAAGGTCCTGCTGCGTGACATGCAGCGCCATCCGTTCAAGCCGCTGATCTCGCACCTCGACTTCCAGCGCGTCCGCGACGACCAGGACCTCCGCGTCCGCGTGCCGCTGCACTTCCTCAACCAGGAGACCTCGGTCGCCGGCAAGACCTCGGGCGTCATCGTCACGCACGAGCTCAACGAGGTCGAAGTCTCGTGCCTGCCGAAGAACCTCCCGGAGTTCATCGAGGTCGACCTGTCGGGCCTGAACGTCGGCGACATCGTGCACCTGTCCGAGATCAAGCTGCCGGAAGGCGTCGAGATCCCCGAGCTCAAGCTCGGCAAGGAACACGACATCGCGATCGTCATCGCCAAGCACGCCAAGGAAGAGGTCGATCCGGCCCCGGCCGAAGGCGAGGCCGCGGCGGCCGACGCCAAGAAGGACGACAAGAAGTAAGCGGCGGGCGCGATCCCTTCGAGCGCGGAGCTTCCACGCATGGCGGGATTGCGCCTCGTCGTCGGCCTCGGGAACCCCGGGGCCGAACATCTCGGAACCCGGCACAACGCCGGGTTCTGGTTCGTCGACGCGCTCGCCGAGCGTGAATCGGCGCGCTTCGGCATCGATACGAAGCTGCACGGCGAGACGGCCAAGGTCGTCATCGGCGGCGAGCCGGTCTGGCTGCTCAAGCCGACGACCTACATGAACAAGAGCGGCCTGTCGGTCTCGGCTGCGCTGCGCTACTACAAGATCGACCCTTCGCAGATGCTCGTCGCGCACGACGATCTCGACCTGCCTGCCGGTACCGCGCGCCTCAAGTTCGACGGCGGCCACGGCGGCCAGAACGGCTTGCGCGACCTGTTCGCGCACGTCGGCCACGGCAAGTTCCATCGCCTGCGCGTCGGCATCGGCCATCCGGGCCATCGCGACCGCGTGCTGTCGTGGGTGCTCGGGCGGCCCGGCGCGAAGGACGAGCAGGCCATCATCAACGCGGTCTCCGATGCGCTCGACGTGCTGCCCCTGGCGGTCGGCGGCGAGTTCGAGAAGGCCATGCAACGCCTCCACACGACAGCCGGGTAGGGCATCGGGAATCGGGAGTCGCACGCGACTCCCGATTCCCGATCCTCCATCCGCGGGAGCAGACCATGGGTATCAAATGCGGCATCGTCGGCCTGCCCAACGTGGGCAAGTCGACCCTGTTCAATGCGCTGACCAAGGCGGGCATCGCCGCGGCGAATTTCCCGTTCTGCACGATCGACCCGAACGTCGGCGTCGTGCCCGTGCCGGACGAGCGCCTCGGCGTGCTCGCCGACATCGTCAAGCCGCAGAAGCTCGTGCCGACGTCGATGGAGTTCGTCGACATCGCCGGCCTCGTCGCGGGCGCCTCGAAGGGCGAGGGCCTCGGCAACAAGTTCCTCTCGCACATCCGCGAGGTCGACGCGATCGCGCACGTGGTGCGCTGCTTCGACCACACCGACATCGTGCACGTCGCCGGCAAGGTCGACCCGATCGCCGACATCGAGACGATCGACACCGAGCTCGCGCTCGCCGACCTCGACTCGGTGGACAAGGCGCTGAACAAGGCCGAGCGTGCGGCCAAGGCCAACGACAAGGAGGCGCTGGCCAAGCGCCCCGTGCTGCAGAAGCTCGCGGCGGTCCTCAACGAAGGCCGGCCCGCGCGTGCGGCCGGACTCGACGAGGAGGAGAAGGCGCTCGTCCGCGACCTGTTCCTGCTCACGCTCAAGCCGCTCATGTACATCGCCAACGTGCTCGAGGACGGCTTCAAGGACAACCCGCACCTGGACAAGGTGAGGGCGCGCGCCGAGGTCGAGGGTGCCCAGGTGGTGCCCGTCTGCGCGGCGATCGAGGAGGAGCTCTCGCAGCTCGAGGACGCCGATCGCGACGAGTTCCTCAAGGACCTCGGCCTCGACGAGCCCGGCCTCAACCGCGTGATCCGCGCGGGCTACACGCTGCTCGGCCTGCAGACCTACTTCACCGCGGGCGTCAAGGAAGTGCGCGCCTGGCAGGTCAAGGTCGGCGCGACCGCGCCGCAGGCCGCGGCGGTCATCCACACCGACTTCGAGCGCGGCTTCATCCGTGCCGAGACGATCGCCTACGACGACTTCGTGAAGTACCGTGGCGAGGCCGGCGCGAAGGAAGCCGGCCGCCTGCGCCTCGAGGGCAAGGAGTACATCGTCAAGGAAGGCGACGTGCTGCATTTCCGCTTCAACGTCTGACACCGGGGAGCCATCGCCATGCCGGGTACGCAGAGGGAAGTCGAGTTCCGGTTCCTCGCCGAGCCGTCGGACGTCAATTTCGGCGGCAAGGTGCACGGCGGCATGGTCATGAAGTGGATCGACCAGGCCGGTTACGCCTGTGCGGTCGGCTGGAGCGGCAGCTACTGCGTGACCGTCGCGGTCGGCGGCATCCAGTTCGTCGCGCCGATCCACATCGGCGACCTCGTGCGCGTGCGCAGCCGCCTCGTGCTGACGGGGCGCTCGAGCATGCACGTCGCCACCGACGTGCTCGCGCGCGACCTCAAGAGCGGCGAGGAGCGCCTTGCGACGCATTGCCTCATCTCGTTCGTCGCGCTCGACGCACCGAACGGCAAGGCGACGGCGGTGCCCGCATGGGAGCCCGCGGACGAGGCGGACCGCCTGCTCGCCGACTACGCCGCGAACGTGCTCGAGATTTCGCGCCGCGTCGCCCAGGAGACCGCACACCTGCACGTGGTCGAGCCTCAGCGCGCCTGACGGGCATCGGAGCACCACGACGTCGTCGCCGACGGTTGACAGTGCCGGGTCGCTCCGTGAAAATGCGCGGCTCCGTGCTTCTGAACAACAGCGCGGGCTTCACGCGGCGCGTCGCAGGCGTCGCGCGGAGGTTCCAGACATCGC
Source organism: Dokdonella aquatica (assembly GCF_051987395.1). Taxonomy (NCBI): domain Bacteria; kingdom Pseudomonadati; phylum Pseudomonadota; class Gammaproteobacteria; order Lysobacterales; family Rhodanobacteraceae; genus Dokdonella; species Dokdonella aquatica. Next base: position 2,559,525 of record NZ_CP197094.1, read on the forward strand.
GAATGCATTCCGGAGGGATACCCAAGCGGCCAACGGGGGCAGACTGTAAATCTGCTGGCTCACGCCTTCGGTGGTTCGAATCCACCTCCCTCCACCAGATCATGCATGTGTGAAAGCCTTTCCGGAGGTGGTTTCGAGCCGCCGAAGGGAAAGCAGGTTCGATCGGTCCGCAGGATGCGGGCCGGAGCGCGACGCGAAAGCGGCGCGACACGGAAGGCGGCAGGAGCCCCGGAGCGATCCGATGCCTTCCAAAGGTTCCACCGGTGTCGCGTACGCCGGGCGTCGAGGCTCCGGCACGAAGCGGGAGTAGTTCAATGGTAGAACCTCAGCCTTCCAAGCTGATGGTGCGGGTTCGATTCCCGTCTCCCGCTCCATCGCGACGCGCGTCCACGCTGCATCGTTGAAGACAATTTCGCTCACGTAGCTCAGTCGGTAGAGCACCTCCTTGGTAAGGAGGAGGTCGAAGGTTCGATTCCTTTCGTGAGCACCATCCAGATCGTCATCCACTCCATCGTTCACCGAGAAGAGCACTGTCATGGCAAAGGGTAAGTTCGAGCGCACCAAGCCCCACGTGAACGTGGGCACGATCGGTCACGTGGACCACGGCAAGACGACGCTGACGGCGGCGCTGACGAAGGTCGGCGCGGAGCGTTTCGGCGGCGAGTTCAAGGCTTACGACGCGATCGACGCGGCGCCGGAAGAGAAGGCGCGCGGCATCACGATCTCGACGGCGCACGTGGAATACGAATCGCCGTCGCGCCACTACGCGCACGTCGATTGCCCGGGCCACGCGGACTACGTGAAGAACATGATCACGGGTGCGGCGCAGATGGACGGCGCGATCCTGGTGTGCTCGGCCGCCGACGGCCCGATGCCGCAGACGCGCGAGCACATCCTGCTGGCTCGCCAGGTCGGCGTGCCGTACATCGTGGTGTTCCTGAACAAGGCGGACCTCGTGGACGACGCCGAGCTGATGGAGCTCGTCGAGATGGAAGTCCGTGAGCTGCTGTCGAAGTACGAGTTCCCGGGCGACGACACGCCGATCATCAAGGGTTCGGCCCGTGCGGCGCTGGAAGGCGACCAGTCGGAGATCGGCGTTCCGGCGATCATCCAGCTGGTGGACGCTCTGGACAGCTGGATCCCGGAGCCGCAGCGCGACGTTGAGAAGACGTTCCTGATGCCGGTCGAGGACGTGTTCTCGATCTCGGGTCGCGGCACGGTGGTGACGGGCCGCATCGAGCGCGGCATCATCAAGGTCGGTGACGAAATCGAGATCGTGGGCATCCGCCCGACGACGAAGACGACGGTCACGGGCGTGGAAATGTTCCGCAAGCTGCTGGATCAGGGCCAGGCGGGCGACAACGCGGGCCTGCTGCTGCGCGGCACGAAGCGTGACGACGTGGAGCGTGGCCAGGTTCTGGCCAAGCCGGGTTCGATCACGCCGCACACGGAGTTCGAGGCCGAGGTGTATGTGCTGTCGAAGGAAGAGGGCGGTCGCCACACGCCGTTCTTCAAGGGCTACCGTCCGCAGTTCTACTTCCGCACGACGGACGTGACGGGCGCGTGCCAGCTTCCGGAAGGCGTCGAGATGGTGATGCCGGGCGACAACGTGAAGATGGTGGTGAGCCTGATCGCGCCGATCGCGATGGACGAAGGCCTGCGCTTCGCGATCCGCGAAGGCGGTCGCACCGTCGGCGCCGGCGTCGTCGCCAAGATCGTCAAGTAACATCCGAAGGCAGCGGCGGCCGAGGTCGCCGCTGCCGGTTCCACCGCTGCAAACCGGTCATTGAAACAGTACGCCAGTAGCTCAATTGGCAGAGCAGCGGTCTCCAAAACCGCAGGTTGGGGGTTCGAGTCCCTCCTGGCGTGCCATCCGGTTCAGGCCGGCACGCATCCCTCACGGCACAACGCATGAACACCAAGGTCGAACAAGCCGGCAACATGAGCGGCGCCGATATCGGCAAGCTGGTCCTCGCGGCCGCATTGCTCATCGGTGGATTCGTCGGTTTCTACTACTTCTCCGGGCAGTGGACGCCGGCACTGCGCATCGTCCTGCTGCTCGCCGCGATCGTGGCCGCAGCCTTCGTCGGCTCGATGACGCGCCCGGGCCGCAGCCTGCGCGTGTTCATCTCCGAATCGCACTTCGAGCTGCGCAAGGTCGTATGGCCGACGCGCGACGAGACGCTGCGCACGACGCTGGTCATCGTCGTCGTCGTGATCATCATCAGCATCGTGCTCGGCATCATCGACCTGATGCTGAAGTGGATCGTGATGGACTGGCTGCTCAAGCTCGGACACTGAGACTGACATGGCAAAACGCTGGTACGTGGTTCACGCTTACTCGGGCTTCGAGCACCAGGTCGCGCGCGCGCTGAAAGAGCGCATCGTGCGCGCCGGGATGGAAGAGAAGTTCGGCGAAGTCCTCGTGCCGACCGAGGAAGTCATCGAGATGCGCGGCGGCCAGAAGCGCCGCAGCGAGCGCAAGTTCTTCCCGGGCTACGTGCTCGTGCAGATCGAGACGGACGATTCCGACCGCAAGCTGCGCATCGACGACGACTCCTGGCACCTGATCAAGGAAACCGCCAAGGTCATGGGTTTCATCGGCGGTACCGCCGATCGCCCGCTCCCGATCAAGGACTCCGAAGCCGATGCGATCCTGCGCCGCGTGCAGGAAGGCGTCGACAAGCCCAAGCCGAAGGTGCTGTTCGAGCCGGGCGAGATGGTCCGCGTCACCGAAGGCCCGTTCAACGACTTCAACGGCGTCGTCGAGGAAGTCAACTACGAGAAGAGCCGACTGCGCGTCGCGGTGCTCATCTTCGGCCGCTCCACGCCCGTCGAGCTCGAGTTCGGCCAGGTCGAGAAGGCCTGATCCACGCCGCCACGGCACCGATTGCCGTGGCGACGCCAATCCTGCTATGCTGCGCGGCTCCCTTGTCCGGTCGAGCCGGGCAACCGCAATGGCCGCCCCCGGGCGGCCTTTCGCGCGAACGAGATACGCGATGTCGGGACGCGTGATTCTCCCGATCCGATGGGGAGCCTGATCCCAGGCGCTGGTACCCGGAGAGAGTGAAATGGCAAAGAAAGTCGTCGGTTACATCAAGCTGCAGGTGAAGGCCGGTCAGGCCAACCCGTCGCCGCCCGTGGGCCCCGCCCTCGGCCAGCGCGGCCTCAACATCATGGAGTTCTGCAAGGCCTTCAACGCCGCCACGCAGAAGCTCGAGCCGGGTCTTCCGATCCCGGTCGTGATCACGGCCTATTCGGACCGCAGCTTCACGTTCATCACCAAGACCCCCCCCGCGACGATCCTTCTCAAGAAGGCGACGGGTCTCCAGTCGGGCTCCAAGCGCCCGAACACGGAGAAGGTCGGCAAGGTCACGCGCAAGCAGCTCGAGGACATCGCGAAGGCGAAGGAACCCGATCTGACGGCCGCGAGCCTGGATGCCGCCGTGCGAACGATCGCCGGCAGCGCGCGCAGCATGGGTCTGGTGGTGGAGGGTTAAGGCAATGGCAATCATCGGCAAGCGTTACAAGGCACTCCGCGAGAAGGTCGTCCCGGGCAAGTCGTACGCCCTCGACGAGGCGATCAAGATCGTGAAGGACGGCGCCAAGACCAAGTTCGTCGAGTCCGTCGACGTAGCAATCCGTCTCGGCATCGATGCGAAGAAGTCCGACCAGGGCGTGCGCGGTTCGTCCGTGCTGCCGCACGGCACCGGCAAGAGCGTCCGCGTCGCGGTGTTCTGCCCGGCCGGCGAGAAGGCCGAGGCGGCCAAGGCCGCCGGCGCCGACGCCGTGGGCATGGACGACCTCGCCGAGAAGATGCAGGCGGGCGAGCTCAACTACGACCGCGTCATCGCGACCCCGGACGCGATGCGCGTCGTCGGCAAGCTCGGCCAGCTGCTCGGCCCGCGCGGCCTCATGCCGAACCCGAAGGACGGCTCGGTCGCGGCCGACGTCGTCACCGCGGTCAAGAACGCGAAGGCGGGCCAGGTCCGCTTCCGCAACGACAAGGCCGGCATCATCCACTGCACGATCGGCAAGGTGACCTTCGAGTCGACCGCGCTCAGCGAGAACCTCGGTGCGCTGATCGCCGACCTCGTCAAGGCCAAGCCGGCCGCGGCGAAGGGCATCTTCCTGCAGAAGGTGTCGCTGTCGAGCACGATGGGCGTCGGCGTGGCGATCGATCCGTCGAGCCTGCCGACCAAGTAATCACACGATCCAACGTGGTCGCCTCGCGGCGGCCACGACACTTTTGAGGGCGTCCCGGCCTCCACGGAGGCGGGGACGGCCGTCAAAGACCGCAGGCGACCGACGCCTCGGGGCCGGGAAGCAAGGATGCACGTGTTGCACGGATCGTCCCGGTCCACGAAGTCGAGGTCTCAAAACGCAAGCCTGCGTAGATGGTGCCCCTCGCTGGAAGGTTTCTGCTCCGGATGACTGGACGGATCCTCAGAGAGGCCACCACCGGAACGCCCCAGGCGTTCCCGTCGCCACGGATCCGGCGGCGCCCAGGACCGCAAGCGGCAGGAGTCGCGAGCGGAGTTCAATTGGAGGAGTGCAATGGCTCTTAATCTGTCCCAGAAGCAAGAAGTTGTGGCCGAGTTGGCAAAGGTCGCAGCCTCGGCCCACTCCCTGATCGCAGCCGAGTACGCAGGCACCACGGTCGAGCAGTTGACCGCGATGCGCAAGAAGGCCCGCGAAACCGGTGTGTACTTGCGAGTCGTCAAGAACACGCTGGCGTCGCGCGCCGTCGCCGGTACCGAGTTCGAGTGCGTCAAGGACTCGCTCGTCGGTCCGCTGCTGTACGCGTTCTCGACCGAGGAGCCCGGCGCTGCCGGTCGCCTGATCAAGGAATTCGCCAAGGGCAACGACAAGTTGCAGCCCAAGGTCGTCGCCGTCGGTGGCCAGCAGTATCCGGCCGGCCACGTCGAGGTCCTCGCCTCGCTGCCGACCCGCGACCAGGCCCTGGCGATGCTCGCCCGTGTCCTCGCCGAGCCGGCCAGCATGTTCGCGCGCGCCGTCAAGGCGATCGCCGACAAGCAGGGTGGCGGCGAAACGGTTGCCGAACCCGAGGCCGAGACGGCCTGATCGCGATCGCTCGCGATCCGCAGAATCCCATTCCAGTACATTTTCCCGAGGTAATCACAATGTCCCTTTCCAACGAGCAGATCGTCGAAGCCATCGCTGGCAAGACCCTCATCGAAGTGATGGAGCTGGTCAAGGCGATCGAAGAGAAGTTCGGCGTCTCCGCCGCCGCCCCGGTCATGGCTGCCGGCCCGGCCGCTGCCGCGGCTCCGGTCGAGGAGCAGACCGAGTTCAACGTCATCCTGAAGTCGGCCGGCGAGAAGAAGGTCGAAGTCATCAAGGCCGTCCGCGCCATCACGGGCCTGGGCCTGAAGGAAGCGAAGGACCTCGTCGAAGCCACCGGCACCATCAAGGAAGCCGTGAGCAAGGACGACGCCGCGAAGATGAAGAAGGATCTCGAAGCCGCCGGCGCCACCGTCGAGATCAAGTAAGCGACGCTTTGCGTCGGTTACTCGGCCAGTAACAGGCAGGCCTGGGGGCGAGAGCCCCCGGGCTTTGTCCGTTGCACGAACGGGATTCGCGATCCGGAATGCGTGGACACGACAAGGCTCCCACGCATCCCGAATCACGATTCCCGGCTTTCAAACCCCGTCGGCATAGCCCGTGCCGACCAAAGCTCCGAGGCGGTACCCCACGATGACCTACTCGTTCACTGAAAAGAAGCGCATCCGCAAGGATTTCGGCAAGCGTCCGCCGGTTCTGGACGTCCCGTTCCTGCTCGCCATCCAGGTCGACTCGTATCGCGAGTTCCTGCAGCTGGACGGTGATCCCAACCAGCGCGAGGACAAGGGGTTGCACGCGGCGCTCAAATCGGTCTTCCCGATCTCGAGCTACTCCGGCAATGCCGCGCTCGAGTACGTGAGCTACCGCCTCGGCGAGCCCGCCTTCGACGAGCGCGAGTGCCGTTCGCGCGGCATGTCGTACGGTGCGCCGCTGCGCGTGACCGTGCGCCTGGTCATCTACGACCGCGAGTCGTCGGTCAAGGCGATCAAGTACGTCAAGGAGCAGGAGGTCTACATGGGCGAACTGCCGCTCATGACCGACACCGGCACCTTCATCGTCAACGGCACCGAGCGCGTCATCGTCTCGCAGCTGCATCGTTCGCCGGGCGTGTTCTTCGACCACGACCGCGGCAAGACGCACTCCTCGGGCAAGCTGCTCTACAGCGCGCGCGTGATCCCCTACCGTGGCTCGTGGCTCGATTTCGAGTTCGACCCGAAGGACGCGCTGTTCACGCGCATCGACCGTCGCCGCAAGCTGCCGGTGACGATCCTGCTGCGCGCGCTCGGCTACACCAACGAGCAGATGCTCAACATCTTCTTCGAGCACAACGTCTTCCATCTGGGCAAGAAGGACGGTGCCGAGCTCGAGCTCGTGGCCGAGCGCCTGCGTGGCGAAACGCTGAACTTCGACCTCAAGGTCGGTGACGAGGTCATCGTCGAGACCGCCAAGCGCATCACGGCGCGCCACGTGCGCCGCCTCGAGAGCGCGGGCATCAAGTCGCTTGAAGTGCCGGACGAGTACCTGGTCGGCCGCATCCTCGCGCACGACATCGTCGACGCGAAGACCGGCGAGCTGCTCGCCGCGGCCAACACCGAGATCGCCGACGCGCACCTCGAAGCCTTCCGCAAGGCCGGCGTCGACAAGATCGCCACGCTGTGGGTCAACGACCTCGACCGCGGTGACTACATCTCCAAGACGCTGCGCATCGATCCGACCAAGTCGCCGCTCGAGGCGCTGGTCGAGATCTACCGCATGATGCGTCCGGGCGAGCCGCCGACCAAGGACGCCGCGCAGAACCTGTTCCAGAACCTGTTCTTCTCGGCCGAGCGCTACGACCTCGATCGCGTCGGTCGCATGAAGTTCAACCGCCGCGTCGGCCGCAAGGAAGACGTGGGCCCGGGCATCCTGTTCGACGGCCGCTACTTCGGCGACCGCAACGACGAGAACTCCAAGTCGCTCGTGCGCGAGTTCGCGGACGGCTCGGACATCCTCGACGTGCTCAAGGTGCTCATCGAGATCCGCAACGGCCGCGGCACGGTCGACGACATCGACCACCTCGGCAACCGCCGCGTGCGTTCGGTCGGCGAGATGGCCGAGAACGTGTTCCGCATCGGCCTCGTGCGCGTCGAGCGCGCGGTCAAGGAGCGCCTGTCGCTGGCCGAGTCGGAGGGCCTGACCCCGCAGGAGCTGATCAACGCCAAGCCGGTGGCCGCCGCGATCAAGGAGTTCTTCGGCTCCTCGCAGCTGTCGCAGTTCATGGACCAGAACAACCCGCTCTCGGAAGTCACGCACAAGCGTCGCGTCTCGGCCCTCGGCCCGGGCGGCCTGACCCGCGAGCGCGCCGGCTTCGAAGTGCGCGACGTGCACCCGACCCATTACGGCCGCGTCTGCACGATCGAGACGCCGGAAGGCCCGAACATCGGCCTGATCAACTCGCTCGCGGTCTACGCGCGCACCAACGAGTACGGCTTCCTCGAGACGCCGTACCGCCGCGTCGTGAACGGCAAGATCACCAACGACGTCGAGTTCCTCTCGGCGATCGACGAAGGTGACCACGTCATCGCGCAGGCGAACTCGCCGCTCAAGAAGGACGGCAGCTTCGTCGAGGAGTTCGTGTCCTGCCGTTCGCACGGCGAGTCCGAGCTGCGTCCGGCCAGCAACATCGAGTACATGGACGTCTCGCCGATGCAGACCGTGTCGGTCGCGGCCGCGCTCGTGCCGTTCCTCGAGCACGACGACGCGAACCGCGCGCTCATGGGCGCCAACATGCAGCGCCAGGCGGTGCCGACGCTGCGTGCGCAGACCCCGGTGGTCGGCACGGGCATCGAGCGCGCCGTGGCGCGCGACTCGGGCGTGATCGTGGCCGCGCGCCGCGGCGGCGAGATCGACCAGGTCGACGCCGCGCGCATCGTCGTGCGCGTCAACGAGAGCGAGATCGGCGAGAACGATGCCGGCGTCGACATCTACCCGCTGACCAAGTACACGCGCTCCAACCAGAACACCAACCTCAACCAGCGTCCGCTCGTGAAGGTCGGCGACAAGGTCGAGATCGGCGACGTGCTCGCCGACGGCCCGTCGACGGACCTCGGCGAGCTCGCCCTCGGCCAGAACATGCTCGTCGCGTTCATGCCGTGGAACGGCTACAACTTCGAGGACTCGATCCTCATCTCCGAGCGCGTCGTCCAGGAAGACCGCTACACGACGATCCACATCGAGGAACTGACCTGCGTCGCGCGCGACACCAAGCTCGGTCCCGAGGAGATCACCGCCGACATCCCGAACGTCGGCGAGCAGGCGCTCGCGCGCCTGGACGAGTCCGGCGTCGTCTACATCGGCGCAGAGGTGAAGGCGGGCGACATCCTCGTCGGCAAGGTCACGCCGAAGGGCGAGAGCCAGCTCACGCCGGAAGAGAAGCTGCTGCGCGCGATCTTCGGCGAGAAGGCCTCGGACGTGAAGGACAGCTCGCTGCGCGTGCCGCCCGGCATGGACGGCACCGTCATCGACGTCACCGTGTTCACGCGTGACGGCATCGAGAAGGACAAGCGTGCGCGCCAGATCGAAGAGATGGAGATCAAGCGCATCAAGAAGGACTTCGACGACCAGTTCCGCATCCTCGAAGGCGCCATCTTCGCGCGACTGCGCACCTCGATCGTCGGCAAGGTCGCCAACGGCGGCCCCGGCGGCTTCAAGAAGGGCGAGCTGACCGACGACTACCTCGACGGCCTCAAGAAGGACGAGTGGTTCTCGATCCGCATGAAGGACGAGGACGCTGCCGACTTCCTCGAGCGCGCGCAGGAGCAGATCAAGGGTCACCGCGAGGAGTTCGACCGCCGCTTCAAGGAGAAGCAGGCCAAGATCACCGCCGGCGACGACCTCGCCCCGGGCGTGCTCAAGATGGTCAAGGTCTACCTGGCCGTGAAGCGCCGCATCCAGCCGGGCGACAAGATGGCCGGCCGCCACGGCAACAAGGGTGTCGTGTCGATGATCGTGCCGGTCGAGGACATGCCGTACGCGGCCGATGGCCGCCCGGTCGACATCGTGCTCAACCCGCTCGGCGTGCCGTCGCGAATGAACATCGGCCAGATTCTCGAGACCCACCTCGGCTGGGCCGCGAAGGGCCTCGGCGAGAAGATCGGCAAGATGCTCGACGCGAACGAGAAGGTCGGCGAGATCCGCAAGTTCCTCGACGCGATCTACAACCACGACAAGGATGCGTTCAAGCAGCGCGTGGACCTCAAGTCGTTCACCGACGACGAGCTGCTCGGCATGGCGCGCAACCTGCGCCACGGCGTGCCGATGGCGACGCCGGTGTTCGACGGTGCGTTCGAGTCCGAGATCAAGGCGATGCTCAAGCTCGCCGACCTCCCGGAGTCGGGCCAGACCAAGCTCATCGACGGCCGCACGGGCGAGGCGTTCGACCGCCCGGTTACGGTCGGCTACATGCACGTGCTCAAGCTCAACCACCTCGTCGACGACAAGATGCACGCGCGTTCGACCGGTCCGTACTCGCTCGTCACGCAGCAGCCGCTGGGTGGCAAGGCGCAGTTCGGCGGCCAGCGCTTCGGCGAGATGGAAGTCTGGGCACTCGAGGCGTACGGCGCGGCCTACACGCTGCAGGAAATGCTGACGGTCAAGTCCGACGACGTGTCGGGCCGCAACCAGATGTACAAGAACATCGTCGACGGCGACCACGAGATGGTCGCGGGCATGCCCGAGTCGTTCAATGTGCTGGTCAAGGAAATCCGCTCGCTGGCGATCAACATCGAGCTCGAAGAGTCCAAGAAGTGATCGGCCGCTGAGCTCAGGAGAATCCCATGAAAGACCTGCTTAACCTGTTCAACCAGCAGCGCCAGACGCTGGACTTCGACGCGATCAAGATCGCGCTCGCCTCGCCGGACCTGATCCGTTCGTGGTCGTTCGGCGAAGTGAAGAAGCCCGAGACGATCAACTACCGCACGTTCAAGCCCGAGCGTGACGGCCTGTTCTGCGCGGCGATCTTCGGCCCGATCAAGGACTACGAGTGCCTGTGCGGCAAGTACAAGCGCATGAAGCATCGTGGCGTGGTCTGCGAGAAGTGCGGCACGGAAGTGACGCTGGCCAAGGTGCGCCGCGAGCGCATGGGCCACATCGAGCTGGCCAGCCCGACCGCGCACATCTGGTTCCTCAAGTCGCTGCCGTCGCGCATCGGCCTCATGCTCGACATGACGCTGCGCGACATCGAGCGCATCCTCTACTTCGAGGCCTACGTGGTCATCGATCCGGGCCTGACCGCGCTCGAGCGCGGCCAGCTGCTCAACGAGGAGCAGTACCTGCAGGCCGTCGAGGAGCACGGTGACGAGTTCGACGCCCGCATGGGTGCCGAGGCCGTCTACGAGCTGCTCAAGACGATCGACCTCAACGCCGAGCTGATCCGCCTGCGCGAGGAGATCGCCGCGACGAACTCCGAGACCAAGCTCAAGCGCCTGTCCAAGCGCATCAAGCTGGTCGAGAGCTTCCTCGAGTCGGGCAACCGCCCCGAGTGGATGGTGCTGACCGTGCTGCCGGTGCTGCCGCCGGACCTGCGCCCGCTGGTGCCGCTCGACGGCGGCCGCTTCGCGACGTCGGACCTCAACGACCTGTACCGCCGCGTCATCAACCGCAACAACCGCCTCAAGCGCCTGCTCGAGCTCAATGCGCCCGACATCATCGTGCGCAACGAGAAGCGCATGCTGCAGGAAGCGGTCGACGCGCTGATGGACAACGGCCGCCGCGGCCGTGCCATCACCGGCACCAACAAGCGCCCGCTCAAGTCGCTCGCCGACATGATCAAGGGCAAGCAGGGCCGCTTCCGCCAGAACCTGCTCGGCAAGCGCGTCGACTACTCGGGCCGCTCGGTCATCGTGGTCGGCCCGACGCTCAAGCTGCACCAGTGCGGCCTGCCGAAGAAGATGGCGCTCGAGCTGTTCAAGCCGTTCATCTTCTCCAAGCTGCAGCGCCGTGGCCTGGCCACGACGATCAAGGCTGCGAAGAAGCTCGTCGAGCGTGAAGAAGGCGACGTCTGGGACATCCTCGAGGAGGTGATCCGCGAGCACCCGGTGCTGCTCAACCGCGCGCCGACGCTGCACCGCCTCGGCATCCAGGCGTTCGAGCCGGTCCTCATCGAAGGCAAGGCGATCCAGCTGCACCCGCTCGTCTGTACGGCGTTCAACGCCGACTTCGACGGTGACCAGATGGCCGTCCACGTGCCGCTCTCGCTGGAAGCCCAGCTCGAGGCGCGTGCGCTCATGATGTCGTCGAACAACATCCTGTCGCCGGCCAACGGCGACCCGATCATCGTGCCGTCGCAGGACGTCGTGCTCGGCCTGTACTACATGACCCGAGCGCTCGAGAACGTGCCGGGCGAAGGCATGGTGTTCGCGAACGTCGCCGAGGTGCGCCGTGCGTACGAGAACCGCGCCGTCGCGCTGCACGCGAAGGTGCGCGTGCGCATCCACGAAGTGCTCATCGACGACGTCACCAAGGAGCGCAGCGAGCGCACGACGATCCAGGAGACGACGATCGGCCGCGCGCTGCTCGTGGACATCCTGCCGGTCGGCCTGCCGTTCGCGCTGGTCAACACCGAGCTGACCAAGAAGAACATCTCGCGCCTCATCAACGCGTGCTACCGCCAGCTCGGCCTCAAGGAAACGGTCGTGTTCGCGGACAAGCTCATGTACATGGGCTTCCACTACGCGACGCGCGCGGGCATCTCGATCGGCATCGACGACATGAAGATCCCGGGCGAGAAGAAGGCGATCCTCGAGAGCGCCGAGAAGGACGTCGTCGAGATCCAGGAGCAGTTCCAGTCCGGTCTCGTCACCGCCGGCGAGCGCTACAACAAGGTCGTCGACATCTGGTCGCGCACCAACGAGCTCGTCGCGCAGGCGATGATGAAGGGTATCGGCGTCGACAAGATCGCCAATGCCAAGGGTGAGACGGTCGACCAGAAGTCGATGAACTCGCTCTACATCATGGCCGACTCCGGCGCGCGTGGTTCGGCGGCGCAGATCCGCCAGCTCGCCGGCATGCGTGGCCTCATGGCGCGTCCGGACGGCTCGATCATCGAGACGCCCATCAAGGCGAACTTCCGCGAAGGCCTCGACGTCCTCCAGTACTTCAACTCGACCCACGGCGCGCGAAAGGGCCTCGCCGACACGGCGCTCAAGACCGCGAACTCGGGTTACCTGACGCGTCGCCTCGTCGACGTCGCCCAGGACGTCGTCGTCACGTCCGTCGACTGCAACACCGCGAACGGCGTCACCATGGCGCCGATCGTCGAGGGCGGCGACGTCGTCGAGCCGCTGCGCGACCGCGTGCTCGGTCGCGTCGCCGCCGAGGACGTCTTCGCGCCCGGCAACGACGAGGATCCGATCGTCACGCGCAGCACGCTGCTCGACGAGAAGATCGTCGAGAGGCTCGAGGCCGCCGGCGTGCAGTCGGTGCTCGTGCGTTCGCCGATCACCTGCGAAGCGACGTTCGGCGTGTGCGGCCTGTGCTACGGCCGCGACCTCGCGCGTGGCCACCTCGTCAACATCGGCGAGGCGGTCGGCGTCATCGCCGCGCAGTCGATCGGCGAGCCCGGCACGCAGCTGACGATGCGCACGTTCCACATCGGTGGCGCGGCGTCGCGAGCGGCGGCGGTCGACAACGTGCAGGTCAAGACGACCGGCGCGGTCAAGTTCAACAACCTCAAGACGGTCCAGCACAACAACGGCCACCTCGTGGCGGTGTCGCGCTCGGGCGAACTGTCGGTCATGGATGCGCACGGCCGCGAGCGCGAGCGCTACAAAGTGCCGTACGGCGCGGTCATCGACGTCAAGGACGGCGCGGCCATCAAGGCGGGCCAGACGATCGCCAAGTGGGATCCGCATACCCACCCGATCGTGTCGGAAGTGGCCGGTGTCATCCGCTACATCGACTTCCAGGACGGCATCACGGTCCAGGAGCAGGTCGACGAGCTGACCGGTCTCGCGAGCTCGGTGGTCACGGATCCGAAGCGTCGTGGCGTCGCCGCCAAGGACCTTCGCCCGATGGTCCGCCTCGTCGACAAGAAGGGCGGCGAGCTGCGCCTGCCCGGCACCGACATCCCGGCGCAGTACTTCCTGCCGGCCGGTGCGATCGTCTCGCTGCAGGACGGTGCCGAGGTCGGCGTCGGCGACGTCGTCGCGCGTATCCCGCAGGAAACGTCCAAGACCCGCGACATCACCGGTGGTCTACCGCGCGTCGCCGACCTGTTCGAGGCACGCAAGCCGAAGGAGCCGGCGATCCTCGCCGAGCGCTCCGGCATCATCAGCTTCGGCAAGGACACCAAGGGCAAGCAGCGCCTCATCATCAAGGACTCGGACGGCAACGAGCACGAGGAGCTGATCCCGAAGTGGCGCCAGGTCATCGTGTTCGAGGGCGAGCACGTGGAGAAGGGCGAGACGGTCGTCGACGGCGAGCCGAATCCGCACGACATCCTGCGCCTGCTCGGCGTCGAGCCGCTGGCGGTCTACCTGACCAAGGAAATCCAGGACGTCTACCGCCTGCAGGGCGTGAAGATCAACGACAAGCACATCGAGGCGATCATTCGCCAGATGCTGCGCAAGGTCGAGATCACGGTCGCCGGCGACACGCGCTACCTGCGTGGCGAGCAGGCCGACCGCCTGCGTGTGCTCGACGCGAATGCGCGTGCGCTGGCCCGCGACGAGCGTCCGGCCGAGTACCTGCCGGTCCTGCTCGGCATCACCAAGGCTTCGCTCGCGACCGAGTCGTTCATCTCGGCGGCGTCGTTCCAGGAGACGACGCGCGTGCTGACCGAAGCGGCCGTCCGTGGAACGCGCGACACCTTGCGCGGCCTGAAGGAGAATGTTATTGTCGGGCGCTTGATCCCCGCCGGAACGGGTCTCGCCTACCACTCCAAGCGTCGGAGTCTGCAGGGCGAGCTCACCGAGTCCGAGCGGGCCACGCTCGGGGCTGCTTCGGTGGCCGAGGCGTTCGCCGACGACGGCGATTCGCACTGAGCGTGACCCCGGCTTCGGCCGGTTGAAGACCTTACATCGAAAAGAGGCTGCTGGAAGCGGCCTCGTGTTCGAGCGAATGGATGCGAACGTGGGGTGGGGCGCCTTGACGGTGTCTTCGCCTGGACGTTAAACTCCCGCTTCTGGGCAGGCCGGGTTCACTCGGCCTGTCTTTTGTTTCTTAGGGCTCATATCGCATGTCGACTGTCAATCAATTGGTGCGCAAGCCGCGCTCCCCGAAGACGTACAAGAGCGCCTCGCCCGCCCTGCAGGATTGCCCGCAGCGTCGTGGCGTCTGCACGCGCGTCTACACGACGACCCCGAAGAAGCCGAACTCGGCCCTGCGCAAGGTGGCCAAGGTTCGCCTGACCAACGGCTTCGAGGTCATCAGCTACATCGGTGGCGAAGGCCACAACCTGCAGGAGCACTCGGTGGTGCTGATCCGCGGCGGTCGCGTCAAGGATCTCCCGGGTGTGCGCTACCACACCGTGCGCGGCAGCCTCGATGCGGCCGGCGTGACCAAGCGTCGCCAGAGCCGTTCCAAGTACGGCGCCAAGCGTCCGAAGTCCTGAGCACAACCAAGCAAGGCTTGAACCATGTCGCGTAAAGGCTCCAATCCCAGTCGTACCACGCTGCCCGACCCGAAGCACGGCAGCGACACGATCGCTCGCTTCATCAACATGGTGATGCAGAGCGGCAAGAAGTCCGTGGCCGAGAAGATCGTCTACGGTGCGCTCGACCAGATCGGCCAGAAGCACGCCGAGCCGGTGAGCGTCGTCGAGAAGGCGCTGAGCAACGTCGCGCCGGCCGTCGAGGTCAAGTCGCGCCGCGTCGGTGGTGCGACCTACCAGGTCCCCGTCGAAGTGCGTTCGGCCCGTCGCATGGCGCTGGCGATGCGCTGGCTGATCGAGTCGGCGCGCAAGCGCGGCGAGAACTCGATGCCGCGCAAGCTCGCTGCCGAGCTCGTCGACGCGGCCGAGAGCCGTGGCGGCGCGGTGAAGAAGCGCGAAGAGACGCACCGCATGGCGGAAGCCAACAAGGCGTTCTCGCATTACCGCTGGTAATCCCGTTTTTTTGAGGTGAAAGACCGTGGCTCGCAACACCCCCATTGAGCGCTATCGCAACTTCGGCATCATGGCGCACATCGATGCCGGCAAGACGACGACGTCCGAGCGCATCCTTTTCTACACCGGCGTGAACCACAAGATCGGTGAGGTTCACGAGGGTGCTGCGACCATGGACTGGATGGAGCAGGAGCAGGAGCGCGGCATCACGATCACGTCGGCCGCGACGACCGCGTTCTGGAAGGGCATGGACAAGTCCCTGCCCGAGCACCGCTTCAACATCATCGACACCCCGGGCCACGTCGATTTCACGATCGAGGTGGAGCGTTCGCTGCGCGTGCTCGATGGCGCGGTGTTCGTGCTGTGTGCGGTCGGTGGTGTGCAGCCGCAGTCCGAGACCGTCTGGCGCCAGGCGAACAAGTACGCCGTGCCGCGCCTCGCGTTCGTCAACAAGATGGACCGCACCGGTGCGAACTTCGAGAAGGTCATCGCGCAGCTGAAGTCGCGCCTCGGTGCCTACCCGGTCCCGATGCAGGTGCCGATCGGCGCCGAAGACGGCTTCGAGGGCGTGGTCGACCTGCTCAAGATGAAGGCCATCCACTGGGATGTCGCCTCGCAGGGCACGACGTTCGAGTACCGCGAGATCCCGGCGAGCCTCGTCGAGTCGTCGAAGGCCGCGCGTGCGTTCATGGTCGAGGCTGCCGCCGAGGCGTCCGAAGAGCTCATGGACAAGTACCTCAACGAGGGTGACCTCAGCGAGGAGGAGATCGTCTCGGGACTGCGCGAGCGTACGCTGCGTGTCGAGATCGTTCCCGCCTTCTGCGGTACCGCGTTCAAGAACAAGGGCGTCCAGGCGATGCTCGACGGCGTCGTGCAGCTGCTGCCGTCGCCTATCGATCGTCCGCCGGTCAAGGGCATCGACGAGAGCGAGAACGAGTCGAGCCGCGTCGCTGCGGACGACCAGCCGTTCTCGGCGCTCGCGTTCAAGATCATGACCGATCCGTTCGTCGGTTCGCTGACGTTCTTCCGCGTCTACTCGGGCGTGCTGAACTCCGGCGACACCGTCTACAACCCGGTCAAGAGCAAGAAGGAGCGCATCGGCCGCATCCTGCAGATGCACGCGAACCAGCGTGACGAGATCAAGGAAGTCCGCGCGGGCGACATCGCCGCCGCGGTCGGCCTGAAGGACGTCACGACGGGCGACACGCTGTGCGCGCAGGACAACGTCATCACGCTCGAGCGCATGACGTTCCCGGAGCCGGTGATCGCGATGGCGGTCGAGCCGAAGACGAAGTCGGACCAGGAGAAGATGGGCATCGCGCTGTCGCGCCTCGCCCAGGAAGATCCGTCCTTCCGCGTGCGTTCGGACGAGGAGTCGGGCCAGACGATCATCGCCGGCATGGGCGAGCTGCACCTGGACATCATCGTCGACCGCATGCGCCGCGAGTTCAACGTCGAGGCCAACGTCGGCAAGCCGCAGGTCGCGTACCGCGAGACGATCCGCAAGGCGGTCAAGCAGGACGGCAAGTTCGTTCGCCAGTCCGGCGGCAAGGGCCAGTACGGCCACGTCGTGCTCGAGATCGAACCGCAGGAGCGTGGCGCCGGCTACGTGTTCGAGAACCTCACGGTCGGTGGCTCGGTCCCGAAGGAATACGTTCCGGCGGTCGACAAGGGCATCCGCGAGGCGATGACGAGTGGTCCGATGGCGGGTTACCCCGTCGTCGACATCAAGATCAAGCTCGTCGACGGTTCGTACCACGAGGTCGACTCGAACGAAATGGCGTTCAAGATCGCCGGCTCGATGGGCTTCAAGGAAGGCTTCAACAAGGCCAACCCGGTCCTGCTCGAGCCCGTCATGAAGGTCGAGGTGGTGACGCCCGAGGATTACATGGGCGACGTCATGGGCGACCTGAGCCGTCGTCGCGGCTTGCTGCAGGGTTCGGACGACAGCCCGTCGGGCAAGGTCATCAACGCCCTCGTGCCGCTTGGCGAGATGTTCGGCTACGCGACGAGCCTCCGCTCGATGTCGCAGGGCCGCGCCACGTTCACGATGGAGTTCGATCACTACGCCGAAGCGCCGACCAGCATCGCCGACGCAGTGATCAAGAAGTCCTGATCCATCCCCCCATTCGATTCGTTTTGAGGTTTGAGCCATGGCAAAGGGTAAGTTCGAGCGCACCAAGCCCCACGTGAACGTGGGCACGATCGGTCACGTGGACCACGGCAAGACGACGCTGACGGCGGCGCTGACGAAGGTCGGCGCGGAGCGTTTCGGCGGCGAGTTCAAGGCTTACGACGCGATCGACGCGGCGCCGGAAGAGAAGGCGCGCGGCATCACGATCTCGACGGCGCACGTGGAATACGAATCGCCGTCGCGCCACTACGCGCACGTCGATTGCCCGGGCCACGCGGACTACGTGAAGAACATGATCACGGGTGCGGCGCAGATGGACGGCGCGATCCTGGTGTGCTCGGCCGCCGACGGCCCGATGCCGCAGACGCGCGAGCACATCCTGCTGGCTCGCCAGGTCGGCGTGCCGTACATCGTGGTGTTCCTGAACAAGGCGGACCTCGTGGACGACGCCGAGCTGATGGAGCTCGTCGAGATGGAAGTGCGCGAGCTGCTGTCGAAGTACGAGTTCCCGGGCGACGACACGCCGATCATCAAGGGTTCGGCCCGTGCGGCGCTGGAAGGCGACCAGTCGGAGATCGGCGTTCCGGCGATCATCCAGCTGGTGGACGCCCTGGACAGCTGGATCCCGGAGCCGCAGCGCGACGTTGAGAAGACGTTCCTGATGCCGGTCGAGGACGTGTTCTCGATCTCGGGTCGCGGCACGGTGGTGACGGGCCGCATCGAGCGCGGCATCATCAAGGTCGGTGACGAAATCGAGATCGTGGGCATCCGCCCGACGACGAAGACGACGGTCACGGGCGTGGAAATGTTCCGCAAGCTGCTGGACCAGGGCCAGGCGGGCGACAACGCGGGCCTGCTGCTGCGCGGCACGAAGCGTGACGACGTGGAGCGTGGCCAGGTTCTGGCCAAGCCGGGTTCGATCACGCCGCACACGGAGTTCGAGGCCGAGGTGTATGTGCTGTCGAAGGAAGAGGGCGGTCGCCACACGCCGTTCTTCAAGGGCTACCGTCCGCAGTTCTACTTCCGCACGACGGACGTGACGGGCGCGTGCCAGCTTCCGGAAGGCGTCGAGATGGTGATGCCGGGCGACAACGTGAAGATGGTGGTGAGCCTGATCGCGCCGATCGCGATGGACGAAGGCCTGCGCTTCGCGATCCGCGAAGGCGGCCGCACCGTCGGCGCCGGCGTCGTCGCCAAGATCGTCAAGTAAGTACCGGGCATCCGCCTTCGGGCGGGTGCCGTGATCACCGCGCCACGCTCGTCGTGGCGCCGGTGAAGCGACTCCAAGGTCGGGCCATCGCGCCGGGCCACTACAGCGAAAAGAGGAGCAGGATGCGCCTCGTGTTCGCCGGACAGGGATGCGTGCATCGGATTGCCACCGTGTGTTGACGGGGTGGTTTGGCGCGTATTACACTCTCATGTCTCGGCGGACCGGATTTCGGTCCGTTTTCGTTTTTCTGGGGAACCGTCCACCGAGGTGGTTCCCGACGCTCTTTATCTCCAGGAATGACTGCAATGGCAGACCAGAAGATCCGCATCAGGCTGAAGGCTTTCGACCACCGCCTGATCGACCGTTCGGCGAGCGAGATCGTCGAAACCGCGAAGCGCACGGGTGCGCAGGTGCGAGGCCCGATCCCCCTGCCGACCAAGATCGAGCGCTACACGATTCTGGTGTCGCCGCACGCCGACAAGGATGCGCGTGACCAGTACGAGACGCGTATCCACAAGCGCGTGCTGGATATCGTGGATCCCAATGACAAGACCGTGGATGCCCTCATGAAGCTCGACCTGGCGGCCGGTGTGGACGTCCAGATCAAGCTTTACTGATAGCGGCAGCGATAGGACACGACGATGAGTATCGGATTGGTAGGCCGCAAGTGCGGCATGAGCCGAGTCTTCACCGACGACGGCCGCTCGGTTCCGGTGACGCTGATTGAAGCGACCCCGAACCGCGTGACGCAGGTGAAGACGACGGAGATCGACGGCTACAACGCCGTCCAGGTGACGGCGGGCATCAAGCGCGCCGCGCTGATCAACAAGCCGCTCTCCGGCCATTACGCGAAGGCGAAGGTCGAGGCGGGGCGTGGTCTGTGGGAGTTCCGCGTCGAAGCGGACGACCTCGGCAAGTTCAGTGTGGGTGGCGAGCTCAAGGCGGACGAGGTGTTCTCGGTCGGCCAGATCGTCGACGTCGCCGGCGTCACGAAGGGCAAGGGCTTCCAGGGCACCATCAAGCGCCATCACTTCACGATGGGCGACGCGACGCACGGCAACTCGCTGTCGCATCGTTCGCCGGGCTCGATCGGCCAGCGCCAGACGCCGGGCCGCGTGTTCCCGGGCAAGAAGATGTCGGGCCACATGGGTGCCGTTCGTCGCTCGTCGATGAACCTCGAGGTCGTGAAGATCGACAGCGAGCGCCACCTGATCGCGGTCAAGGGTTCGATCCCTGGCGCGCCGGGCGGCAACGTCATCATCCGTCCCGCGGTCAAGGCTTGAGGAGCGACGTCATGGAACTCAATGTCATCGGCTCCAATCCCGTGAATGTCTCCGAGGCCGTCTTCGGTCTCGAGTTCCGCGAGGATCTCGTGCACCAGGTCGTCACCGCGTACCGCAATGCGGGTCGCTCTGGCACCAAGGCGCAGAAGTCGCGCTCGGATCTCTCCGGCACCACCAAGAAGTTCAAGAAGCAGAAGGGCGGCGGCGCGCGTCACGGCGATTACCGCGCTCCGATCTTCGTCGGCGGTGGTCGTGCGTTCGCCGCACGCCCGCGCAGCTTCGCGCAGAAGATCAACCGCAAGATGTTCCGCGGCGCGCTCGCGTCGATCCTGTCCGAGCTCAACCGCCAGGGTCGCCTGCGCGTGATCGAGTCGTTCGGTATCGACCAGCCGAAGACCCGCGGCCTCGTCGGCAAGCTCGCCGAGCTCGAGGCGTCGGGTCGTACGGTCCTCGTGTCGGAGAACGCGCCAGAGGCGCTGTATCTCGCCGCCCGCAACATCCCGTATGTGCATGTCGTCGACGCTGCCGCGATCGATCCGGTCAGCCTCGTGGGCGCCGACCAGGTCGTGCTGACGGTCGAGTCGATCAAGAAGATCGAGGAGTGGCTGGCATGAAAGAGGCTCTCTACAGCGTGCTGCGCGCTCCGCTCGTCTCCGAAAAGACGGCTCGCGCGCAGGAAACGAACCAGTACGTGTTCGAAGTCGCCCTGACCGCCACCAAGGCGGACGTCAAGGAGGCGGTCGAGCAGCTCTTCAACGTGAAGGTCGAGGCGGTCAACGTGGTCAACCTGAAAGGGAAGACCAAGTCGTTCCGCCAGCGTGCCGGCACGCGTGGCAACAAGCGCAAGGCGTATGTGCGCCTTGGCGATGGCCAGTCCATCGACGTGATGGCCAAGGCCTGAGGCGGATAATCCATGGCACTGATCACTCTCAAGCCGACTTCGGCAGGTCGCCGCTCCGCGGTCCGCGTCAAGACGCCGGGCCTGCACAAGGGCTCGCCCTACGCGCCCCTGACCGAGTCGCAGAACAAGACGGGCGGCCGCAACCATTACGGCCGCATCACCACCCGCCACAAGGGCGGTGGTTCGAAGCAGCATTACCGCATCATCGACTTCAAGCGCGACAAGGAAGGCATCGCCTGCCGCATCGAGCGCATCGAGTACGATCCGAACCGCACCGCGCACATCGCGCTGCTGCTGTTCGTCGACGGTGAGCGCCGCTACATCATCGCGCCGAAGGGCGCGCAGGTCGGCGACCAGCTCATGGCCGGTCGCGAGGCGCCGATCAAGATCGGAAACTCGCTGCCGCTGCGCAACATCCCGATCGGTTCGACCGTGCACTGCATCGAGATGAAGCCCGGCAAGGGCGCCCAGCTCGCGCGTGCCGCCGGTGCTTCGGCCCAGCTCGTCGCCCGCGAGGGTGGCCACGCCACGCTGCGCCTGCGTTCGGGCGAGATGCGCAAGGTTCCGGCCGAGTGCCGCGCGACCATCGGCGAAGTCGGCAATACCGAGCACAGCCTCGAGAAGCTCGGCAAGGCCGGTGCGAGTCGCTGGCGCGGCGTGCGCCCGACCGTTCGCGGTGCGGCCATGAACCCCGTCGACCATCCGCACGGTGGTGGCGAGGCTAAGGCCGGCCAGGGCAACCCGCATCCGGTGTCGCCGTGGGGCATGCCCACCAAGGGCTACAAGACGCGCAAGAACAAGCGCACCGACCAATTCATCGTGCGCGATCGCAGGGGTTGAGGTAGATCATGGCTCGTTCACTGAAGAAAGGCCCGTTCATCGACCACCACCTGCTCAAGAAGGTGGAGGTTGCCTCGGCGACCAACAACAAGCGCCCGATCAAGACTTGGTCGCGCCGCTCGATGATCTCCCCGGAGATGGTCGGCCTCACCCTCGCCATCCACAACGGTCGCCAGCACGTCCCCGTGCTCGTGAACGAGAACATGGTTGGCCACAAGCTCGGCGAGTTCGCCGTGACCCGTACGTTCAAGGGTCACGCAGGCGACAAGAAAGCCGCCGACAAGAAGAAGTAAGGAGACCGCCTCGTGGAAGCCAAAGCGATTCTGCGCAGTGCGCGCATCTCCGCACAGAAAGTCCGCCTCGTCGCCGATCAGGTGCGTGGCATGCCCGTCGGCAACGCGACCCATCTGCTCGCCTTCAGCAACAAGAAGGCGGCGCACCTCGTCAAGAAGCTGCTGCTCTCGGCGGTCGCGAATGCCGAGAACAACCTCGGCGCCGACGTCGACGAGCTGAAGGTCGCGAAGATCTTTGTCGACGATGGTCCGATCATCAAGCGCATGCACGCCCGCGCCAAGGGCCGTGGAACCCGTATCTCCAAGCGCACCAGCCACATCACCGTGGTCGTGGGCGAGTAAAGGACGTCAACGATGGGTCATAAAGTCAATCCCACCGGTATCCGCCTCGGCATCGCCAAGGACTGGAACTCGAAGTGGTTTGCCAACAAGCGCGACTACGCGGGCTACCTCGCCGCGGACCTCAAGGTGCGCGAGCTGCTCAAGAAGAAGCTGGCCCAGGCCGGCATCTCGAAGATCCAGATCGAGCGCCCGGCCAAGACGGCGCGCGTGACGATCCATACCGCCCGCCCCGGCGTCGTCATCGGCAAGAAGGGTGAGGACATCGAGAAGCTGCGCAAGGAAGTCTCGCAGGTGATGGGCGTTCCGGCGCACATCAACGTGAGCGAAGTGCGCAAGCCCGAGCTCGACGCCCAGCTCGTCGCCGAGTCGATCGCCCAGCAGCTCGAGCGCCGCATCATGTTCCGCCGCGCGATGAAGCGCTCGGTGCAGAACGCCATGCGCCTCGGTGCTCTCGGCATCAAGATCAACGTCGGCGGCCGCCTCAACGGCGCCGAGATCGCGCGCTCCGAGTGGGCTCGCGAGGGTCGCGTCCCGCTGCACACGCTGCGCGCGGACATCGACTACGGTCTGGCCGAGGCGAAGACGACGTACGGCATCATCGGCATCAAGGTGTGGATCTACAAGGGCGAGATCTTCGACCTCCACGCGGCCACGCAGGAAGCCAAGACCGAGGCGAGCGAAGAGCGCGCGCCCCGTCGGTCGGCTCCGGCGAAGTAAGGAATCCAGATCATGTTGCAACCGAAGCGAACCAAGTACCGCAAGGTGCACAAGGGCCGCAACCCGGGTCTGTCGTACGTCGCCACGAAGGTCAGCTTCGGCGCGTTCGGACTCAAGGCGACGACCCACGGCCACCTGACCGCGCGCCAGATCGAAGCCGCACGTCGCTGCATCACGCGTTTCGTGAAGCGTGGCGGCAAGCTCTGGATCCGCGTGTTCCCGGACAAGCCGATCACCAAGAAGCCGATCGAAGTCCGAATGGGCAACGGCAAGGGCAACGTCGAGTTGTGGGTGGCACCGGTGCAGCCGGGCCGCATGTTGTATGAAATCGAGGGTGTCGACGAGGTCACCGCGCGCGAGGCATTCCGCCTGGCGGCCGCGAAGCTCTCGGTTCAGACCCAGTTTGTGACCAGAACGGTGCTGTGATGGAACTGAAAGATCTCCGCCAGAAGTCGGAAAAAGAGCTGAACGAGCATCTCGGCGAGCTTCGCCGCGAGCAGTTCAACCTGCGCATGCAGAAGGGCTCCGGTCAGCTCACGCAGACCCACCAGTTCGGCCGGGTCCGGCGCGAGATCGCGCAGGTCAAGACCCTGCTTGGCAGCAAGAAGTAAGGACGGCCTGCTATGAGCGAGACTGAAAAGAAGACGCGCACGCTCGAAGGGCGTGTCGTGAGCAACAAGATGCAGAAGACGGTCACCGTGCTTCTGGAACGCCAGGTCCAGCATCCGCTGTACGGCAAGATCGTGCGTCGCTCCACCAAGGTGCACGCCCACGACGCCAACAGCGAGTGCCAGGAAGGCGACGTCGTGCGCATCTCCGAGATCCGCCCGATGTCCAAGACCAAGAACTGGCGCGTGGTCGAGATCGTCACGCGGGCCGAGCAGTAATCGGCCCGGGACGACTAGGAGAATCCAATGATCCAGATGCAGACCACGCTGGCCGCGGCGGACAACAGCGGAGCGCGCGAACTGATGTGCATCAAGGTGCTCGGTGGTTCGAAGCGCCGCTATGCGCAGATCGGCGACGTCATCAAGGTGTCGGTGCGCGAAGCGATTCCGCGCGGCAAGGTCAAGAAGGGCGAAGTCTATGACGCTGTCGTCGTGCGCACCCGCAAGGGCGTGCGTCGCGCGGACGGCTCGCTGATCCGCTTCGACGGCAATGCGGCCGTCCTCCTCAACAACAAGCTCGAGCCGATCGGCACCCGCATCTTCGGGCCGGTCACGCGCGAGCTGCGCGGCGAGAAGTTCATGAAGATCGTCTCGCTCGCTCCTGAAGTGCTGTAACGGGAACCTGCCATGAACCGTATCCGCAAGGGTGATCAGGTCCTCGTGATCACCGGCAAGAACAAGGGCCAGAAGGGCGAGGTTCTGAACGTCGCGGGCGACCGCGTGTTCGTCCAGAACATCAACCTCGTCAAGCGCCACACCAAGCCGAACCCCCAGGCCAACAAGCCGGGCGGCATCGTCGAGCGCGAGGCTTCCATCGACATTTCCAACGTGCAGTTGCTCAACTCCGCCACGGGTAAGGGCGAACGCGTCGGCTTCAAGGTTCTTGAAGACGGTCGCAAGGTTCGCGTCTTCCGCTCGTCCGGCGAGATGATCGACGTTTGAGGTCCGCCATGACGACGCGTCTTGAGACGATTTACAAAGAGAAGATCGTGCCGAAGCTCACCGAGCGCTTCGGTTACCAGAATCCGATGCAGGTGCCGCGCCTGAGCAAGGTCACGCTCAACATGGGCGTGGGCGAGGCTGTCGGCAACAAGAAGATCCTCGAGAACGCGGTCGCCGACATGGCGAAGATCGCGGGCCAGAAGCCGATCATCACGTTGTCGAAGAAGTCGATCGCGACCTTCAAGATCCGCGACAACTGGCCGATCGGCTGCAAGGTCACGCTGCGCCGCGCGCAGATGTTCGAGTTCATCGATCGCCTCGTGAACATCTCGCTGCCGCGCGTCCGCGACTTCCGCGGCATCTCGGGTCGTTCGTTCGACGGCCGCGGCAACTACAACATGGGCGTGAAGGAACAGATCATCTTCCCGGAGATCGATTTCGACCAGATCGACGCCGTGCGTGGCATGGACATCGCGGTCACCACGACCGCGCGCACCGACGAAGAAGCCAAGGCGCTGCTCGAAGCGTTCGGCTTCCCGTTCCGCAACTAACAGCGACAGGATCCAGCAATGGCCAAGACTTCCATGGTCGAGCGCGAGCTCAAGCGCGCCAAGCTCGTCAAGCGCCACGCTGCCAAGCGTGAGCAGCTCAAGGCGATCGTCAGCAGCCCGACGGCCTCGTACGAGGACAAGATCGACGCGGCGACGAAGCTGCAGAAGCTGCCGCGCGACTCGAGCCCGAGCCGCCAGCGCAGCCGCTGCGCCCTCACGGGTCGCTCGCGCAGCGTCTACAAGAAATTCGGCCTCGGCCGCATGAAGCTGCGCGAAGCGACGATGCGCGGCGATGTGCCGGGTCTTCGCAAGGCGAGCTGGTAAGCCGCCGGATATCGATGCTTTTCACAGGAATCTGATTCATGAGCATGACTGATCCCATCGCGGATATGTTTACGCGTATCCGCAACGCGCAGCTGACCGGCAAGCGCTCCGTGCGCATGCCGTCGTCGCGCGTCAAGGTGGCCCTCGCCACGCTGCTCAAGGACGAAGGCTACGTTGCCGACTTCCAGGTGCAGACGAAGGAAGGCAAGCCCGAGCTCGAGGTCGCCCTCAAGTACTACGAAGGCAAGGCCGTCATCGAGCGCCTCGAGCGCGTGAGCCGTTCCGGCCTGCGCGTCTACCGCGGCAAGAGCGATCTTCCGAAGGTCCTCGGCGGCCTCGGCATTTCGATCGTCTCCACGTCGTCCGGCATCATGACCGACGCACAGGCCCGTCAGAAGGGTCTCGGTGGCGAAGTCATCGGCATCGTGGCCTAAGGAGCACAGCAACCATGTCACGCGTTGCCAAGAAACCCGTTGTCCTGCCGAAGGGCGTGGACGTCCAGGTGACCGCCGAGGCGATCATCGTGAAGGGCCCGAAGGGCGCCCTCAACCTGCCGACGCCTCCCGGTGTCGTCGCGTCGGTCGACGAGGGCCAGCTGGTCCTCAACGGCAAGACGCCGAACGACGTCAAGATGGCCGGTACGGCCCGCGCGATCCTCGCCAACATGGTGACGGGCGTCAGCGAGGGCTACACGCGCAAGCTCGAACTCGTCGGCGTCGGTTACCGCGCCGCCCTGTCGGGCAAGGACCTCAACCTGAGCCTCGGCTTCTCGCACCCGGTCGTGTTCACCGCGCCGGAAGGCGTGACGATCGAAGTGCCGACGCAGACCGAGATCCTGCTCAAGGGCGCCGACAAGCAGGCGCTCGGCCAGGCCGCTGCCAAGATCCGTGGTTTCCGTCCGCCGGAGCCCTACAAGGGCAAGGGCGTGCGTTACTCGGGCGAGAAGATCACCTTGAAGGAAGCCAAGAAGGCCTGATGGTCCTTCAGCTTCCCGGAGAACGACAGTGAGCAAGAACGTTTCCAGACTGCGTCGCGCCAAGTCCACCCGCGCCCACATCCGTGTGCTCGGCGTGGCGCGCCTCAGCGTGCACCGCACGGGCCAGCACATCTACGCGCAGGTCGTCACCGCGACCGGCGACAAGGTGCTCGCCGCCGCGTCGACGACGCAGAAGTCTGTGGCCGAAGGCCTCAATGGCACCAAGAACAAGGACGCCGCCGCGGCGGTCGGCCGCATCGTCGCCGAGCGCGCGATCGCTGCCGGTGTCGAGAAGGTCGCGTTCGACCGCTCGGGCTTCCGCTACCACGGCCGCATCCAGGCGCTCGCGGACGCGGCTCGCGAGGCCGGTCTCAAGTTCTGATCCATCCGGGGGCGGGCACGCCCGCCCCCATGTTCCATACAACTCCAAGCGGCACGAGCCGCAAGCAGAAGCCCGATCCGCTCCGGCGGAAGGCATACCAGGTGAATCATGTCGACGAATGATCGTGAGAACAGCGACGGCCTCCTCGAGAAGCTGATCGCGGTGAACCGCGTGGCGAAGACCGTCAAGGGCGGCCGCCAGATGACCTTCACGGCCCTGACCGTGGTCGGCGACGGCGATGGCCGCGTCGGTTTCGGTTACGGCAAGGCGCGCGAAGTGCCGATCGCCATCCAGAAGGCGATGGAGCGTGCGCGCAAGAACATGATCCGCGTGCAGCTGCGCGAGGGCACCCTGTGGCACGCCGTCAAGGCGAACCACGGCGCCGCGCGCGTCTACATGCAGCCCGCCTCCGAGGGCACCGGCGTGATCGCCGGTGGCGCGATGCGCGCCGTGCTCGAAGTGGTCGGCGTCAAGAACGTCCTGGCCAAGGCGGTCGGTTCGCGCAACCCGATCAATCTGGTGCGCGCCACCATCAACGGCCTGATCGCGATGGCTACGCCGGACCGCATCGCGTCCAAGCGTGGCAAGACCCTCGACGAGGTGCTCGGCAATGGCTGACAAGAACGACAAGATGGTCCGCGTGCGGCTCGTGAAGAGCCCGAACAGCTGCCAGGCGCGTCATCGCCTGAGCGTGCGCGCGCTCGGCCTGCGCAAGCTCAATGACGTGCGCGACCTGAAGGATTCCCCCTCGGTCCGCGGTCTGATCAACCAGGTGAGCTACCTGGTCCGGGTCGAAGAGAGCGCTTGAGCGCCTCACTACAGTCATCAGGAGTCGATCCCATGCGTCTCAATTCTCTCAAGCCTGCCGCCGGCGCCCGCAAGGAAGGCGTCCGCGTCGGTCGCGGCATCGGTTCGGGTCTCGGCAAGACCGCCGGTCGTGGTCACAAGGGCTCGTACGCGCGTACCGGCAAGGGCAAGATCAAGGCCGGCTTCGAAGGCGGCCAGATGCCGCTGCAGCGTCGCCTGCCGAAGGTCGGTTTCCGTTCGCGCACCGCACGTGAGGTTTCGGAAGTGCTGCTGTACAAGCTCGGCACGATCGAAGCCGACGTGATCGATTTCGACGTGCTCAAGGCGGCCGGTCTCGTCGAGACGCGCGCCGAGCGCGTCAAGATCGTCAAGAAGGGTGAGCTGTCGCGCGCGATCAAGCTGCGCGGCGTGGCCGTCACGGCCGGCGCCCGCGCCGCGATCGAGGCTGCCGGCGGCAGCGTGGAGTAAGCGGTGGCCGCTTCCAAGCCCAATGGCCTGGCGTCGCTGGGCAAGCTGACGGAACTCAAGCAGCGCCTGCTCTTCGTGGTGGGCGCGCTGATCGTGTTCCGACTCGGTTCGTTCATTCCGGTGCCGGGTGTCGACCCGGAGGCGATGGCGCGGCTGGTGTCCAACAGCGGCGGCATCATCGACATGTTCAACATGTTCTCCGGTGGCGCGCTGAGCCGATTCTCGCTGTTCGCCCTCGGCGTGATCCCGTACATCTCGGCGTCCATCGTCGTGCAGCTGTTCAGTTCGGTGATCCCGGCCTGGCAGGCGCTCAAGAAGGAAGGCGAGTCGGGTCGGCGCAAGCTGACCATGTACACGCGCTGGGGCACCGTCGGCCTCGCGGCGTTCCAGTCGTTCGGCGTCGCGACGATGCTGCAGACGCAGGCGGGCGTGGTCTACGCGCCGGGTCCGAGCTTCGTGTTCGGCACGGTCGTCGGCCTGACTGCAGGCACGCTGTTCCTGATGTGGCTCGGCGAGCAGATCACCGAGCGCGGCATCGGCAACGGCATCTCGCTGATCATCTTCGGTGGCATCGTCGCGGGCCTTCCGTCCGCGGTCGTGCACACGCTCGGCATGGCACAGAACGGCGAGCTCTCGCCGCCCAAGGTGCTCATGGTGCTGATCGCGGTGATCGTCGTCACGCTGTTCGTGGTGTTCATGGAGCGCGGCCAGCGCCGCATCACCGTGAACTACGCGCGTCGCCAGGGTGGTGCCGGCAAGGCGTACACGAACCAGAGTTCGCACCTGCCGCTCAAGATCAACATGGCGGGCGTCATTCCGCCGATCTTCGCCTCGAGCCTGATCATGTTCCCGGCTACGGCCGCGGCGTGGTTCAACAATTCGAGCGAGCTGCGCTGGCTGCAGACGCTGACCTCGGCCCTCGGCCCGGGCGAGCCGCTGCACATGGCGTTGTTCTCGGCGATGATCGTGATCTTCGCGTTCTTCTACACGGCGCTGGTGTTCAACTCGCAGGAAACCGCGGACAACCTCAAGCGTTCGGGTGCGTTGATCCCGGGCATCCGTCCCGGCAAGGCGACGGCGGACTACATCGACGGCGTGATGACGCGACTCACCGGCATCGGTGCGCTCTACCTCGTCATCGTCTGCCTCGTGCCGGACCTGCTGCGCAACGCGTGGAACGTGCCGTTCTACTTCGGTGGCACCTCGCTGCTGATCGTGGTCGTCGTGGTGATGGATTTCACCGCGCAGATCCAGGCGCACCTCGTGTCGCACCAGTACGAGAGCCTGCTCAAGAAGGCCAACCTCAAGGGGCGCTGATCCACGCGCCGGGGTTGGGTAAGAGGGTCTCCCGGCGCGCCGCGCCGGGCCTGCTCGTGGGAGGGCTTTATGTTTCCTCCCGATCAGGATAGAATACGAAGTTCACTGCGCATTTAGTTCTTTCGGAGACAGTCAAACATGGCGCGCATTGCGGGTGTCAACCTTCCGGTCCAGAAGCACGCCTGGGTCGGACTGCAAAGCATTTTCGGCATCGGCCGTTCGCGGTCGAAGAAGGTCTGTGAGAGCGCGGGTGTCGCGCCGACGACCAAGATCAAGGACCTGACGGAAGCCGAGGTCGACAAGCTGCGTCACGAAGTGGCCAAGTACACGGTCGAGGGTGACCTCCGCCGCGAGATCGGCATTTCGATCAAGCGCCTCATCGACCTGGGCTGCTACCGCGGCCTGCGTCACCGTCGTGGCCTGCCGCTGCGCGGCCAGCGCACGCGCACGAACGGCCGTACCCGCAAGGGTCCGCGTCGTGCGATCAAGAAATAACCTGCCCGGAATCGCATCATGAACAAGCCGGTCGCCAAGCCGAAGAAGAAGATCAAGCGTGTCGTGACCGACGCTGTCTGCCACGTGCAGGCGTCGTTCAACAACACGGTCGTCACGATCACCGATCGCCAGGGCAATGCGCTCTCGTGGGCGACTGCGGGTGGCGCGGGTTTCCGCGGCTCGCGCAAGTCGACGCCGTTCGCTGCCCAGGTCGCCGCCGAGAAGGCCGCGCGCGTCGCCGCCGAGTACGGCGTCAAGACGATCGAAGTGCGCATCAAGGGCCCGGGGCCGGGTCGCGAGTCCGCCGTGCGTTCGCTGAACAACGTCGGTTTCAAGGTCACCAACATCATCGACGTGACGCCGATCCCGCACAACGGGTGCCGTCCGCCGAAGAAGCGTCGCGTCTAAAGGATTCCACCATGGCTCGTTATATCGGACCCACCTGCAAGCTGGCCCGTCGCGAAGGCGCGGACCTCAGCCTCAAGAGCCCGGCGCGCGCGATCGATTCGAAGTGCAAGCTGGAACAGAAGCCCGGTCAGCACGGCGCCGCCCGCAAGGGCCGCCTGTCGGACTACGGCGTGCAGCTGCGCGAGAAGCAGAAGGTCAAGCGCATCTACGGCCTGCTCGAGCGCCAGTTCCACAAGTATTACGAGAAGGCCTCGAACCAGAAGGGCAACACGGGTGAAAACCTGCTGCGCGCCCTCGAGTCGCGCCTGGACAACGTGATCTTCCGCATGGGCTTCGCGGTCACGCGCGCCCAGGCCCGCCAGCTCGTCTCGCACGGTGCCGTCGCGGTCAACGGCAAGCGCGTCAACCTGCCGTCGTACCAGGTCCGCCCGGGCGACGAGCTCTCGCTGACCGAAGGCGCCCGCAGCCAGCTGCGCGTGCAGGAGTCGGTGACCGTCTCCCAGGAGATGGATCTCGTTCCGTCGTGGATCGAAGTGGACGCGAAGAAGTTCAGCGGCGTGTTCAAGTCGCTGCCGGAGCGTTCCGATCTGCCCTCGGATATCAACGAGAGCCTGATCATCGAGCTTTACTCGAAGTAATTCGTCGTCATCTTTTGGAGTCCCTGTTCATGGCAGGATCGTCCACCAATGTGCTGCGTCCGCGCGGCATTCAGGTAGAGCGCATCGGTACCAATCACGCGAAGGTCGTGGTGGAGCCGCTCGAGCGCGGCTTCGGCCATACCCTCGGCAACGCGCTGCGCCGCGTGCTTCTGTCCTCCATCCCCGGCTGTGCGATCACCGAGGTCGAGATCGACAACGTCCTGCACGAGTACACGACGCTTGAAGGTCTGCAGGAGGACGTCATCGAAGTCCTGCTCAACATCAAGGACGTCGCGATCCGCATGCACGGCCACGACGAGACGACCCTCACGCTCAGCAAGAAGGGCAAGGGCGTCGTCACGGCGGGTGACATCAAGGTCGACCACTCGGTCGAGATCGTCAACCCCGACCACGTCCTGTGCCACCTGACCAAGGACATCGCGCTCAACATGCGTCTGAAGGTCGCGCGTGGCGTCGGCTACCAGCCGGCGGTGTCGCGTCGCCTGCCGGACGAGGAAGCGCGTCCGATCGGTCGCCTGCAGCTCGATGCCTCGTTCTGCCCGATCCGCCGTGTCGCCTACCAGGTCGACAGCGCGCGCCTCGAGCAGCGCACCGACCTCGACAAGCTCGTGCTCGAGATCGACACCAACGGTGCGATCGATGCCGAGGAAGCGGTCCGCAAGGCCGCCGAGATCCTGCAGGACCAGATCTCGGTGTTCGGTGACTTCACGCGCCGCGAGAGCTCGGATGCGAAGACCGACAAGGGCGGCGTCGACCCGATGCTGCTGCGTCCGATCGACGACCTCGAGCTGACCGTGCGTTCGGCCAACTGCCTCAAGGCCGAGAGCATCTACTACATCGGCGACCTCGTGCAGAAGACCGAAGTCGAGCTGCTCAAGACGCCGAACCTCGGCAAGAAGTCGCTCACCGAGATCAAGGACGTCCTCGGCCAGCGTGGCCTGTCGCTCGGCATGAAGCTCGAGTCGTGGCCGCCGCCGGGCATCGCGCACGGCATGCAGCTGGGCTGATCCATTTCCCGGGCCCAGGCCCGGGATGCTCCACATCCAATAAGCGGAACATCCGCGGGAGCCGGTCCTAGGGCCGGATTCTCATAATAATCGCCAAGAGGATTCCACCATGCGCCACCAGAAAGCCGGTCGCAAGCTCAGCCGCACGAGCAGCCACCGCGAAGCGATGTTCAAGAACATGGCTGCGTCGCTGTTCAAGCACGAGCTGATCCGCACGACCCTGCCGAAGGCCAAGGAACTGCGCCGCGTCGCCGAGCCGCTCATCACGCTCGCCAAGACCGATGGCGTCGCCAACCGCCGCCTCGCCTTCGCGCGCCTGCGCGACAAGCAGGCCGTCGGCAAGCTGTTCGTCGAGCTCGGCCCGCGCTTCCGCGAGCGCAAGGGCGGTTACCTGCGCATCCTCAAGTGCGGCTTCCGCGTCGGCGACAACGCGCCGATGGCGTACGTCGAGCTGCTCGACCGTCCCGCGACGGCCAGCAACGAGGCCGTCGAGGACTGATTCCGACTCGCCGCATGCCCCGGAAAGCCCCGCTCGTCGGGGCTTTTCCGTTTCTGGGGACCGGGGAACCGTGATTGCGGGAACCTGGCGACGCACGCACGGTCAGCAACGCCCACACCACCAAGGAAAACCCCATGAGGTCCTCCCGCCTGTCGTCGCGCCAGCTGTTCCTCTTCATCGCGCTCGCGTGTGGCGCGCTCATGGGGTATGCGCTCTACGCCGAGCATGTGCAGGGCTACATGCCGTGCATGCTGTGCATGGTGCAGCGCGTATTCGTCTGTCTGGCCGGCGCGATCGCGCTCGTCGCCGCGCTGCACGGCCCCGGTCGCACGGGTTCGCGCGTCTACGGCGTGCTCACCGCGCTCGCGGCCGGCGGCGGCGCCTACATCGCCGGGCGCCACGTCTACCTGCAGTGGCTCGCCAACCATGCGCCCGAGCAGCTCGACGGCTGCGCGCCGTCGTTCGAGTACGCGCTGCAGAACTACGAGCCGCTCAAGTTCCTCGGCACGATCTTCATCAAGGACCAGGACTGCGGCGTCATCGACTGGACCTTCCTCGGCCTGTCGATGCCGACGTGGACGCTGGCCTGGTTCATCGTGCTCGCGTTCGTCGCGCTGTGGGCAGGCTTCCGCCGCGCACGCTGATGCCCGTTCGGCGGGGCTGTGGCATGATGATTTTCCGCGACGCAGCACAGATGCCCCGATGAAACGCGACGCCACGATCGCACCCGTACGCATGGCCGAAGACTGGAGTCCGTCCTCGTGGCGCGCCCGTCCGGCCGTGCAGCAGCCCAACTATCCCGATGCCGCCGAGCTCGACGATGCGCTGAGGCAGCTCGGCGAACTGCCGCCGCTGGTCACCTCGTGGGAGATCCTCGCGCTGCGCGGCCTGCTCGCCGACGTCGCCGAAGGCCGCCGCTTCCTGCTCCAGGGCGGCGACTGCGCGGAGAGTTTCGACGACTGCACGTCGCCGCTGATCTCCAACCGCCTCAAGGTGATGCTGCAGATGAGTCTCGTGCTCACGCACGGCCTGCAGTTGCCTGTCGTGCGCGTCGGCCGTTTCGCCGGCCAGTACGCCAAGCCGCGTTCGGCCGATACCGAGACGCGCGACGGCGTCACGCTGCCGTGCTACCGCGGCGACATCGTCAATGCACCCGCGTTCACCGAGCAGGCGCGTCGGCCGGATCCGAAGCGCCTGATCAAGGGCCATGCACGCTCGGCGATGACGATGAATTTCGTCCGCGCCCTCATCGATGGCGGCTTCGCCGACCTGCACCATCCCGAGTACTGGGACCTCGCCTGGGTCGAGCACTCGCCGCTGCAGCTCGAGTACCGGCGTCGCGTCGAGGCGATCGGTGATTCGCTGCGCTTCATGGAGACGCTGGCGGGCCGCCCGGTCGGCGAGTTCCAGCGCGTCGATTTCCACACCTCGCACGAAGCCCTGCTGCTGCACTACGAGGAGCCGATGACGCGCCAGGTCCCGCGCCAGTGGGGCTGGTTCAACATGTCCACGCATTTCCCGTGGATCGGCGTGCGCACGGCCGAGCTCGACGGCGCCCATGTCGAGTACTGCCGCGGCATACGCAACCCGATCGGCATGAAGGTCGGGCCATCGACGAAGCCCGACCAGCTGCTGCGCGTGATCGACGTGCTCGATCCCGACAACGAACCCGGCCGCCTCACGCTGATCCATCGCATGGGCGCGAAGCACGTGGCCGACGCGCTGCCGCCGTTGCTCGCGGCAGTCAAGGCGGCAGGCCGCAAGGTGGTCTGGTGCAGTGATCCGATGCACGGCAACACCGAGGCGCTCGGCAGCGGCATCAAGACGCGACGCTTCGAGAACATCCGCAGCGAACTCGAGCAGGCCTTCGACATCCATGCTGCGGCCGGTACGCGCCTCGGCGGCGTGCACCTCGAGCTCACGGGCGAGAACGTCACCGAGTGCATGGGTGGTGCGCGCGACCTCACCGAGAGCGACCTCACGCGCGCCTACCGGTCGTCGGTCGACCCGCGCCTCAACTACGAGCAGTCGCTCGAACTGGCGATGCTCATCGTGCGCAAGCGCGGTGCGGCGACGCCGATAGCCTGACCCCGTGGCGGCGCGGCGGGGGCCGCGCCACACGCGGCATCCACACCAGGGAGTCCATCGATGCGCCTGACCCCGCGCCGCCATGCCTGGCGGTTCGTCCTTTCCTTGGCCTTGCCGGCGACGAGCGTCGCCGCGTCGTCGACCGACACGGTACCCGTCGAGGGCATCGCCGACCGCACGCCACGCTCGGCCGCGATCACCAATGCACGACTCGTCGTGAAGCCGGGGCAGGTGATCGAGCGAGGTACGCTGGTCGTGCGCGACGGGCGCATCGTCGATGTCGGTGCGAAGGTCACGGTACCGTCCGATGCCCTCGTCGTCGACGTCGGCGGACGCAGCGTGTTCGCGGGCTTCATCGACGCTTCGAGCGACTACGCGCAGCCGCGCGATCCCGAGCCCGTAACGCCTCCGGCACGCGGTGCCGACAGCGATCCGCCGGTATCCGGCGCACGCCACTGGAACCGCAAGGTGCAGCCCGAGCTCGATGTGGCCGAGCGCCTGCGTCCCGACGCGAAGGCCGCCACGGCGCTGCGCGAACTCGGCTTCACGAGCGTGCTTTCGGTGCCCGGCAAGGGTGTGCTGCGCGGGCAGTCGGCGCTCGTCACGACCGCCGAGGCGACGCGCGCGAACGAGATCCTCGTGCGTCCGCGCGTCGCGCAGCACATCGCGTTCGAATTCGGCACATGGCCGTCGCGCGACTATCCGGCCTCGCTGATGGGCGCGATCGCGCTCGTGCGCCAGACCGTGCTCGACGCACGCTGGCAGGCGCAGCGCCTCGCGTGGCAGTCCCGCCACCGTGACGCCGAGGTGATCGAGGCGAACCTCGCGCTCGAAGCGCTCGGCCCGCTCGCCGAAGGTCGGCAGGCCGCGATCTTCGCGACGCGCGACGAGCTCGACATCGGCCGTTCGCTCGCGATCGCGCGCGAATTCGACCTGTCCGCCGTGCTCGTCGGCTCCGGGCGTGAGTACCGCCGCGTCGGCGAACTCGCCGACGCCCGGGTGCCCGTGATCGTGCCGCTGGATTTTCCCGAGGCGCCGGCCATCGAGGATCCCGATCGCGCGCTCGACGTGTCACTCGCCGAACTCGAGCACTGGGAGTGGGCACCGTTCAACGCGCGCGTGCTGGCCTCGGCCGGCGTGCCGTTCGCGTTCACCGCGGCCGGCCTCAAGAAGCCACAGGAGACGTTCTGGAAGCACGTGCGCAAGGCCGTCTCGAGTGGCCTCGACGAGGATCACGCGCTGGCCGCGCTGACCGTGCAGCCCGCGGCGATGCTCGGCATGTCGGATCGCCTCGGCACGCTCGAGCGCGGTCGCCTCGCCCAGTTCGTCGTCGCAGACGCCGACCTGTTCCGCTCGGATCGCGCGCGCATCCACGAGACCTGGATCGACGGCCGTCGCCTGCCGTCGCGCGGCGCGCCCTCCGATGCGCGCGGCCGCTGGACACTGACGTGGCATGGCGTCGAAGGGCCGCGTGATCTCGATGTCAGCGGTGAAACCGCCACGCCGAAGGGCAAGGCCGGCGACGCCGACGTTGCGATGACGGTCGCCGGCGACACGCTGACCGCCTACCTGCCGGGTCGCCTCGTCGGCCGCTCGAGCGAGCGCGTCGCGCTCGTCGCGGCGCTCGACGGCGACACGCTGTCGGGGCGCGTCGTGCTCGACGACGGCGGCGAATGGCGCGTGGAAGGCCGTCGTGCCGACACGGCCAGGGCCGCGGCCGCGAAGGCCGCCATGCCCCCTCTGCCCGGTTCGCTCGGGCGCTATCCGGCCGGCGAGTACGGGGTCGTCGACGCGCCGGCTCCGCGTGCCGTGGTGTTCCGCCACGCGACCGTGTGGACACAGGAGACGCAAGGCGTACTCGAGGATGCCGACGTACTCGTCGAAGGCGGCCGCATCAAGGCCATCGGTCGCGGGCTGGGCGTGCCGTCGGGTACGGTCGAGGTCGACGCACGCGGCAAGCACGTCACGCCGGGCCTCATCGACGCGCATTCGCACATGGCCGTCGCGGGCGGCGTCAACGAGAGCTCGCATTCGGTGACCAGCGAGGTACGCGTCGGCGACGTGCTGGATCCGACCGACATGACGCTGTACCGCCAGCTCGCCGGCGGCGTGACCAGCGCGCACCTGCTGCACGGCTCGGCCAACACGATCGGCGGGCAGTCGCAGACGATCAAGCTGCGCTGGGGCGGTGACGCACAGGCGCTGCGTTTCGACAGCGCGCCCGGCACGATCAAGTTCGCGCTCGGCGAGAACGTCAAGCAGGCCAACTGGGGCGAGGCGTTCACGAAGCGCTACCCGCAGACGCGCATGGGCGTGCAGGAAATCCTCGTCGACAGTTTCGCGGCCGCACAGGATTACCGCGAGCGCGTCGCGGCGAAGAAGGGCGCGCCGGTGCGGCGCGACCTGCGCCTCGAGGCGCTCGCCGAGATCCTCGACGCGCGCCGCTACGTGCACGTGCACAGCTATCGGCAGGACGAGATCCTCGGCTTCGTGCGCATCGCGCAGCGCTACCGTTTCGTGCCGACGTTCCAGCACGTGCTCGAAGGCTACAAGGTCGCCGACGAACTCGCCGCGCTCGGTGCGGGTGCTTCCACCTTCAGCGACTGGTGGGCTTACAAGATGGAAGTCGCCGACGCGATCCCGTACGCGGGTGCGCTGATGACGCGGCAAGGCGTCGTCGTGTCGTTCAATTCCGACTCCGACGAGCTCGGCCGCCGCCTCAACACCGAGGCAGCGAAAGCCGTGAAGTACGGCGGTCTGGCCGAGACCGATGCGCTCGACCTCGTCACGCGCAACCCCGCGAAGCAGCTGCACGTCGACTCGCGGGTCGGTTCGCTCGCCGTGGGCAAGGATGCCGATCTCGTCGTGTGGAATGCCCATCCGCTGTCGTCGTTCGCGATCGCCGAACAGACCTGGGTCGACGGCCGCAAGCGCTTCGACCGTGCCGACGACCTCGTCGAGCGCGCGCGCATCCTGCGCGAGCGCGATCGCCTCGTCGCGAAGATCCTGCCCGAACGCGTCAAGGCGCTCGCCAGGGGCGACGGCGAACGCAAGCCCGACGCCGCCGCGCCGGCGCCGAAGGCCGATCACGATCTCGTGCATTTCGCCGGGTTGAGGCCGCCGTACCACGACAGCGAGCCCGTCAACGTCTGCGAGGAGGACCACCGATGACCCTGCGCGTCCTCATCGCCGCGCTCGCCGCGACCTTCGCCCATGCCGCGATCGCGGTGACGCCCGCGTCGCGCGCGCCCGCCACGCCGGTCGTGCTCGCCGGAGCGGACCTGCACACGATCAGCCACGGCGTCGTGCCGAAGGGTGAGCTGCTCATCGTCGACGGGCGCATCGCCGCGCTCGGCGCCACCGTCGATGCCCCGGCCGGTGCGACGCGCATCGACCTCGCCGGCAAGCGCATCTACCCGGGCCTGATCGCTGCCAACAGCGTGATCGGCCTCAGCGAAGTGGCCGCGGTGCGCGCGACCAACGACTTCGCCGAGAGCGGCGCGGTCACGCCCGAGGTGCGCGCCGAATCGGCGGTCAACCCGGATACCGAACTGTGGCCTGTCGCACGCGCCAACGGCGTGCTCGCCGCGCTCGTGATGCCGCGCGCCGGCAACGACGGCGTGCTCGCGGGCCGCGCGGCGCTCATGCGTCCGGACGGCTGGACGGCCGAACAGATGACGATCGCCGCGCCGGCCGGGCTCGTGCTCGCATGGCCCGAGGCGCGTGCACCGGAGTGGATGCCGCAGGCCGCGCGCGATCGCGCGGAAGAAAGCGCGCGGATCAAGCGCGTGGCGCTCGATCAGGCGATGCGCGACGCACGCGCCTACGCCGCCGGCAAAGGCAAGGGGCAGGGCGTCCAGGATCTGCGCTGGGAGGCGATGCTGCCCGCGCTCGAGCGCCGAGAGCTCGTGCTCGTGCAGGCGGATTCGTCGGTGCAGATCCGCGAAGCGCTCGCGTTCGCCGCACGCGAGAAGCTGCGCATCGCGATCGTCGGTGGTCGTGATGCGTGGCGTTTCGCGTCGACGCTGCAGGCGGCCGGCATCCCCGTGATCCTCGGCTCGTCGCACTCGCTGCCGGCGCGTCGCGGCGAGGCCTACGACACGATCTACGCCTCGGCCGGCAAGCTCGCCGCCGCGGGCGTCACGCTCGCGATCGCCAATGACGGCGACAGCATGGCGGCGTCGAACGAGCGCAACCTGCCGTACCAGGCGGCGAGCTACGCAGCCTACGGCCTTGGAGCCGAAGCCGCACTGCGCGCGATCACGCTCGGCCCGGCCGAGATCCTCGGTGTCGCGGAGCGGCTCGGCTCACTCGATGTCGGCAAGGACGCGACGCTGTTCGTCGCCGACGGCGACGTGCTCGAGGTGCGCACCAAGGTCGAGCGCGCGTGGATCGGCGGGCGCGAGATCGATCTCGCCAACCGCCACACGCGCCTCAACGAGACCTACGAGCGCAAGTACCGCGGCGAACCGAAGGACTGACCCGCGTGACACGCGGGCGATCGCGTCACGCGGCGCGATCGTCCGCGAGCCAGAGGCGACCGCGCAGCGAGTTGCTCATGGCCTCGGTGACTACCACGTCGACGAACTGGCCGATCAGGCGCGGATGGCCCGGGAAGTTCACGAAGCGCATGTTCTCGGTGCGGCCCGTGAGCTCCTGCGCGCTCTTGCGGCTCAGGCCCTCGACGAGCACGCGCTGGGTCGTGCCGACCATCGCCTCGTTGATGCGGCGCGCGTTCGCGTTGATCGCGGCCTGCAGGCGCGTCAGGCGCGCGTGCTTGACCTCGGCCGGCGTGTCGTCGGCGAGCGTCGCGGCCGGCGTGCCGGGGCGCGCCGAGAAGATGAAGCTGAAGCTCTGGTCGAAGCCGATGTCGTCGATGAGCTTCATCGTCTTCTCGAAATCGGCGTCGGTCTCGCCCGGGAAGCCGACGATGAAATCGGAGGACAGGCAGATGTCCGGACGTACCGCGCGCAGCTTGCGGATGCGCTGCTTGAACTCGATCGCGGTGTAGCCGCGCTTCATCGCGGCAAGGATGCGGTCCGAGCCCGACTGCACGGGCAGGTGCAGGAAATTGGCGAGCTGCGGCACGTTGGCGAACGCGTCGATCAGCGAATCGCTGAATTCCATCGGGTGCGACGTGGTGAAGCGAATGCGGCCGATGCCGTCGATCTCGGCGATCGCGTGGATCAGCAGGCCGAGGTCGGCGATGCCGCCGTCGTGCATCGGGCCGCGGTAGGCGTTGACGTTCTGGCCGAGCAGGGTGACCTCGCGCACGCCTTGCTCGGCGAGCATCGCGACCTCGGCGACGACGTCGTCGAACGGGCGGCTGATCTCCTCGCCGCGCGTGTACGGCACCACGCAGTACGTGCAGTACTTCGAGCAGCCCTCCATGATCGAGACGAACGCGGTCGGACCCTCCGCACGCGGCTCGGGGAGGCGGTCGAACTTCTCGATCTCGGGGAAGCTGATGTCGACCTGCGGTTTGCCGGTGGCGCGCCGCGCGGCGATCATCTCGGGCAGGCGGTGCAGGGTCTGCGGGCCGAACACGAGGTCGACGAACGGCGCGCGCTTGACGATCGCCTCGCCTTCCTGGCTCGCGACGCAGCCGCCGACGCCGATCACGACGGACGAGTTCGCCTGCTTGAGCTGGCGCCAGCGGCCGAGCTGGCTGAACACCTTCTCCTGCGCCTTCTCGCGGATCGAGCAGGTGTTGACGAGGATGACGTCGGCCTCGGCCTCGTTGTCGGTCAGCTCGAGCCCATGCGAGGCCTGCAGCACGTCGACCATCTTGGCCGAGTCGTACTCGTTCATCTGGCAACCGTGGGTCTTGATGTAGAGCTTGCCGGCCATGGGTCTGGAGAATCGTGAGCGAACACAGTAGTTTACGCGCTGCCCGGGGACGCCGCCAGCGTCGCGGGGCCGATCCGCCGTGTTGCGCGGCAGGTCGCGAAACTTTTCCGCGCGACACGGTTCCATAGCACCCGATGCCGATTCGAGCCTCCCTCGCCAGCCTCACCGTCGCGGCCGCCTGCCTGGCGCCGGCGGTCGTGCGCGCCGACACGCTGTACAAGTGCGAGGGACCGGGCGGCACGATCGCCTATACGAACAAGAAGGAAAGCTTCACGGCCTGCAAGGCCGTCGCGAGCTATGCCGCGCGCAAGCCGGCACCGAGCAGCGCGCAGGCGACGCGGCGCTGGGACTACCAGGAGCGCGTCGATCCGAAGGCGCAACGCTCGGGCGTGGTCAGCACCGCGCCGCTCGTGGCATCGACCACGCCGCCGGCCGACGCGGCGAAGCCGGAGGCGGTCGCGCAGCTTGATGGCAAAGCCGGGCCTGCGCCGGTCAAGGCCGTGGTCGCCTCGGCCGCGCCGGCGACGCCGAAGGTCGTGCGCGGCGCGGTCTACCGCGTCGACCGCAAGGACGGCATCGTCGAGTACACGAACGTGCCGCCTCGCGGTGGCAAGTACGCACTGCTGTTCAGCTACATCGCGACCTGCGTCGCCTGCGACGTGCATTCGAAGATCGACTTTTCGGCGACGCGCCTCAACCTCGATGCGTACCGTGACGAAGTCGCCCAGGCCGCCGCCGAGTTCGGCGTCGACGCGGCGTTGATCCGCGCGGTCATGCACGCGGAATCGGCGTTCAACCCGATGGCGCTCTCCTCGAAGGGCGCGCAAGGCCTCATGCAGCTGATGCCGGGCACGGCTTCGGACCTCGGCGTCGTCGACGCCTTCGACGCGGCCGAGAACATCCGCGGCGGCGCGCAATACCTCTCGCAGATGCTCAGGAATTTCAACGGCGACGTGCGCCTCGCGACGGCCGCGTACAACTCGGGTCCCGGTGCAGTGCAGAAGTACGGCAACAACGTGCCACCGTTCGCGGAGACCCAGGTCTACGTCGAGCGCGTCGCGACGTTGCGCGAGCGCTACAGCAAGGCGCTCTGAAAAGGGCCTCCGCGCGCCCCCGCCCGAGGTCAGGTCCCGACGGTCGTCGGCTGTGGGCGCTGCATCATGGTGAGATCGAGGGTGAAGGCCGTGCCGTTGCGCAGGCCCTCCACGCGCACGAGCTTGCCCGGCGCAAGCGCGGCTTCGTGCATGCGCAGGTCGGTCGCATCGGTGACCTCGTCGCCGTCCAGGCGCAGCAGCACGTCGCCGGCGCGCAGGCCTGCAGCGGCGGCCGGACCGCCCGGGTGGACCTCGAGCACGACCGCGCCTCGCGCCACGACGGGTTGCGTCGGGTTGGCCAGCGAGGCATCGGCGTAGTCGATGCCGAGCCAGCCGCGGATCACGAGGCCGTGGCGCACGATCTGGTCGAGCAC
This sequence comes from Dokdonella aquatica, assembly GCF_051987395.1. Classification (NCBI taxonomy): domain Bacteria; kingdom Pseudomonadati; phylum Pseudomonadota; class Gammaproteobacteria; order Lysobacterales; family Rhodanobacteraceae; genus Dokdonella; species Dokdonella aquatica. The sequence continues at coordinate 2,601,320 of NZ_CP197094.1, forward strand.
GGCCTTGGCCGTCGCGACCGGGATCGCGAAGCCGATGCCTTCCGCGCTCTGCGTCGCGCCGCCACCTTGCCTGGCATCGCCGCTGTTGCGGTAGAACGCGGTGCTGATGCCGACGAGTTCGCCGGCCGCGTTGACGAGCGCGCCGCCCGAGTTGCCCGAATTGATCGCGGCGTCGGTCTGGATGAAATCCTCGTAGGCGGACAGCCGCAACTGTCGGCCGGTCGCGCTGACGATGCCCATCGTCACGGTCTTGCCGATGCCGAACGGATTGCCGATCGCGAGCACGACGTCGCCGACGTTGGTGGTGCCGCCTTCGGCGATGTTGATCGGCACGAGGTTGGCCGCCTCGATGCGCAGCACGGCGAGGTCGGTGTCGGCGTCGACGCCGATCACGCTCGCGCGCGCGACGTTGCCATCCGACAGCAGCACCTGGATGTCGTCGGCGCCGTGGATGACGTGGTTGTTCGTGAGCACGTAGCCGTCGGCGCTGAACACGACACCCGAACCGAGGCTGCGTTCCGGCTTCAGGTAGGACGGCCCGCGAACGATCGAGCCGAACAGGCGCTGGGTCAGCGGGTCGGGCGTGACGCGGTACTGGTACTGCCGCATCGTCGTGATCTTGTTCGCATAGATGCTCACGACGGCAGGGCCGGCGCGATTCACCGCGTCCGCATACGAGAACGGGCCGCTCGCGCGAGGGGAGTCCACGCGCGGCGCGGCGGTCGCCACCGGGGCGGCGGGCGAGGGGCCGCGCAGGCGGTTCGCGATGCCCGGCGCTAACACGCTCACGAGGAACGCGACGGCGAGGCCGAGCACGGCGAAGCGCACGACGAAGGAGACGAGGCGGGTGGTCGCGCTGCGCATGGTCCGGAAGGCGTGGGCGCCCGTGGCGGGGGACATCCTGCCGCGCCGCGCTTGATTGTGCGGTACGGAGTGCTTCGTTAAACTACCACGATTCTGGGGCTCCCCCATCGTTGTACCGCTTTTCTCCGCAGTAATCAGCAAGCTCCGTAATCAGCAAGCTCCTGGAGTGCCGGATGGCAAATGACGGCGTCGACAAGGGCCGCCGACGATTCCTGACCGCGACGACGGCTGTCGTCGGCGGCGTGGGTGTCGCGGTGGCTGCCATACCCTTCATCAAATCGTGGCAACCGAGCGCGCGGGCGAAGACCGCAGGTGCCCCGGTCGATGCCGACATCAGCAAGCTCGAAGAAGGCCAGATGGTCATCTACGAGTGGCGCGGCCAGCCCGTGTGGATCATCCGCCGCACCAAGGCGCAGCTCGATGCGCTGCCGGGCCAGGACGGTCGCCTGCGTGATCCGAAGTCGCAGAACGCCGACCAGCAGCCGAAGTTCGCGCAGAACGAGTACCGCTCGCTCAAGCCCGAGGTACTCGTGCTCGTCGGCCTGTGCACGCATCTGGGCTGTGCGCCGAAGCTGCACGCCGAGCTCAAGCCCGAGCCGTTCGATGCCGAGTGGAAGGGCGGTTTCTTCTGCCCCTGCCACAAGTCGCGCTTCGACATGGCCGGTCGCGTCTACGACGGCGTCCCCGCGCCGAGCAACCTCGTCGTGCCGCCTTACAAGTTCGTCGACGACGGCCACATCGTCATCGGCGTCGCCGAGGGGGCAGCGTAATGGCCAATGCACTTTCCCGCGCCGTGACCGGCGTGCAGGAGTGGTTCAACGACCGTGCTCCGTCGTTCGGGCCGTTCTACCGCAAGCACATGACGGAGTACTACGCTCCGAAGAACTTCAACATCTGGTACATCTTCGGCGTCCTGTCGATGGTGGTGCTGGTCAACCAGATCCTCACCGGCATCTTCCTCACGATGCACTTCAAGCCGAGCGCCGCGGAAGCGTTCGCCTCGGTCGAGTACATCATGCGCGACGTCGAGTGGGGGTGGCTGATCCGCTACATGCACTCCACGGGTGCATCGGCGTTCTTCGTGGTCGTCTACATCCACATGTTCCGCGGCGTCATGTACGGCTCGTACAAGAAGCCGCGCGAGCTCGTGTGGGTGCTCGGCATGCTGATCTACCTCGTGCTCATGGCCGAGGCGTTCCTCGGCTACGTGCTGCCGTGGGGCCAGATGTCGTTCTGGGGCGCCAAGGTGATCATCTCGCTGTTCGGTGCGATCCCGTACGTCGGCGGCGCGCTGACCGAGTGGATCATGGGCGATTACCTGCCGTCCGACGCAACGCTCAACCGCTTCTTCGCGCTGCACGTGATCGCGCTGCCGCTGGTGCTGCTGCTGCTCGTCGTGCTGCACATCTTCGCGCTGCACGAGGTCGGTTCGAACAACCCGGACGGCGTCGAGATCAAGAAGGGCCCGAAGGGCAACCGCTGGTCCGACAAGGCACCGGCCGACGGCATTCCGTTCCACCCGTACTTCACGGTGAAGGACACGTTCTACACCGGCTGCTTCCTCATGGTCTGCGCGTTCATCCTGTTCTTCGAACCGACCCTCGGCGGCTGGTTCCTCGAGCACGACAACTTCGTCGAGGCCAACCGCCTGGTGACGCCGGAGCACATCAAGCCGGTGTGGTACTACACGCCGTTCTACGCGATGTTGCGCGTGGTCCCCGACAAGCTGCTCGGCGTGCTCGTCATGTTCGGCGCGATCATCGTGCTGTTCTTCCTGCCATGGCTGGACCGCGGCAAGGTGAAGTCCTGGCGTTACCGCGGCACGGGCTTCCGCGCGGCGATCTTCGTCCTCGGCGTGTGCTTCGTGTGGCTCGGCAAGATCGGCGCCGGCCCCGGTACCGATCCGGTCGAGACGGTGATCGGCCGCATCCTGACGGCGGCGTATTTCGGCTTCTTCGCCTTCCTGTTCGTCTACACCCACTTCGGTTTCGAGAAGACCAAGCCGGTGCCGGAGAGGGTGACGAGCCATGACTGAGACGATCATGCAGCAGACGCGACATGCGATCGTGAACGTGTTGATGGTGCTGGCCCTCGCGCTCGTGCCGGCGGCTGCGATGGCGGCCGGCGGCGGCAGCCTGCAGGCGTCCAATGCGAGCCTGTCCGACGCGGGTTCCCTGCAGAACGGCGCCAAGCTGTTCTTCAACTACTGCTCGGGCTGTCACTCGCTCAAGCTCATGCGCTACTCGCGCATCGCGGAGGACCTCGGCCTGACGGAAGAACAGGTCATGGACAACCTGAACTTCACGACGGCGAAGTTCGGCGAGCAGGTGCCCCCGAGCATGCACGCCGACGATGCCAAGCGCTGGTTCGGTGCGACGCCACCCGACCTGACGCTCATGGCGCGTGCCAAGGGCACGGACTACATCTACACCTACCTCAAGACGTTCTACATCGACCCGACGCGCCCGCTGGGCTGGAACAACACCACGTTCCCGAACGCGTCGATGCCGAACGCGCTGTGGGAGCTGCAGGGCGTCCAGACCGCCACGTTCAAGCCGCACGAAGGCGGCGACCCGGTGTTCGAGAAGTTCGAGATGCACCAGGAAGGTCGCCTGAGTTCCGCCGAGTTCGACGCTGCGGCGCGCGACATCGCGAACTTCCTGCAGTACACGGCCGAACCCGCCGGTCTCAAGCGCAAGGCGATCGGCGTGTGGGTGCTGGCGTTCCTGGGCCTGTTCACGCTGCTGGCCTGGCTGCTCAAGCAGGAATACTGGAAGGACGTCCACTGACGTCGCCGGCCGGCCCGCCCACGGCGGGCCGACCCGTTCCCCGGCCCTTCACGGGCCCGCTATGCGGTTCAGTCCCGCCGTAGTAAAGTTCGGCGCCTCGGGAGCAGCCGGAATTGCTCCGGCTGTTCTGGATCTGGCGGGGTCCCGGCCCGCGGGGGAGGAGTTGCGAATGGCCTTGAATCAGCGCTCGCGCGCGGTTCTGACGGTGTTCTCGGCGCCGGACTGCGTGCATTCGCACAGGGTCCGGCTCGTGCTCGCGGCGAAGGGCGTCAGTTACGACCATGTGACGGTCGACCTCGACAACCCGCCGGAAGACCTCATCGACCTCAATCCGTACAACTCGGTCCCGACCCTGGTCGACCGAGACCTCGTGCTCTACGACACGAGTGTCATCTGCGAATACCTCGACGAGCGCTACCCGCATCCCCCGCTGATGCCGGTCGACCCGCTCTCCCGTGCGCGCCTTCGCCTGGCGATCGTGCGCCTCGAGAACGACTGGCTCACCCTCGTGGACCGCATCGACGAAGGCGGCAAGGCCGCCGACGCCGCGCGCCGCACCTTGCGCGACGACCTCGTCCGCAATGCGCCGGCCTTCAAGGCATCCCGGTTCTTCCTGAGTCCCGAGATGAGCCTGGCCGACTGCGCGCTCGCGCCGTTGATCTGGCGCCTCGAGGCGCTCGATGTGCAGTTGCCCAAGGAAGCGCAACCCGTGCTCGACTACGGCGAACGCATCTTCCGCAGCCAGGGTTTCACGCGTAGCCTGACAGCCGAAGAACGCGCCTTGCGCCACTGAGGAAACGGGCTGGTGTCTGCAACTGCAATGAGTTCCAACCGCCCGTACCTGCTGCGGGCGATGCTCGAATGGATCTGCGACAACGACCTCACGCCCTACCTGCTCGTCGATGCGGCGGCGGGCGGCGTGAGGGTTCCGCCGAGTGCCGTGAAGGACGGCCGGGTCGTGCTCAGCATCGCGCCGCGCGCGGTCGCCCAGCTCAAGATCGGCAACGATGTGGTGACGTTCCTCGCGCGTTTCGGCGGGGTCAGCCAGTCGATCGAGATCCCCGTGTTCGCGGTGCTGGCGATCTACGCGCAGGAGAACGGGCAGGGCATGATGTTCCCGGCCGAGGGGACTCCCGAGCCGGAACCCGAGCCCGAGCCGCCCGAAGAGGCACCGAAGCGACCGACGCTGCGCGTGGTCAAGTAAGGCTCACTCGACGATGTGGACGATCGGCGGCAGCCCGTTGGCGACCTCGCGCACGGGCAGCGTCCAGGTCCCGACGCTGCGCCCGACCATGCTGACATTCGCGGGGTGGCGGTCGGTGCCGTCGAAGCTGACCTCGAACCCGTAGCGCCGCCGCAGGCAGAGCCGGCCGTCGCGACGTGCGAAGCCGATCCTCTGCAGCGACACGGTGTGGTCGAGCAGCTGCAGGCCGGCTTCCTGGCACAGGCGGCGCGCGCTGCGCGCGGCGAGCTCGCGAGCGGCGAGCGCGTCGAACCACAGGGCCACGGCGAGCCCCCCCAGCAACATCGGTATCATCGTCCCCAGCATGACGTGAGTGTGGAGGCGGTCACGCGGGGCGACAAGCCCTCGCCTTTCTTACCTCGGGTTCATCGTGGGACGTCGCCGGTTCGCTACAATCCCGGCACTGCGTGGGGAGTTCCGAGTGACGGCAATCGATATTCCAGGCTACCTGGTGCGACGCGAGCTGGGTGCGGGCGGGATGGCCAGCGTCTATCTCGCGGTGCAGACCTCGCTGGACCGGGAGGTCGCGCTCAAGGTCATGGCCCCTGCGCTCGCCGTCGACCCGACCTTCTCCAAGCGCTTCCTGCAGGAAGCGCGCATGCTCGCGTCGCTCGCCCACCCGAACATCGTGCAGGTGTACGACGTCGGCGTGACGCAGACGCAGCTCAACTACTTCTCGATGCAGCACCTGTCGGGCGGCGACTTCGCCCAGCGCGTGCGCATCGGCCTGTCCGAGAAGGACCTCGTGCGCGTGCTCGAGGGCGTCGCCAATGCGCTCGGCTACGCGCACCAGCGCGGCTACGTGCACCGCGACGTCGCGCCCGGCAACATCCTGTTCGACGTCAACGACACGCCGGTGCTGACCGACTTCGGCATCGCGCGCGCGATCAGCCAGGCTGCCCGCATCACGAGCGCCGGCATCTCGATCGGTACCAGCCACTACATGAGCCCCGAGCAGGCGCGTGGCGGCGACGTCGACGCGCGCTCCGACCTCTACGGCCTCGGTGTGCTGACGTGGTTCGGACTCACAGGCAAGCCGCCCTACGAGGGCGCCGACGGCTTCGCCGTGTCGTACGCGCACGTGTTCGAGCCGATCCCGCGCCTGCCGCCCGCGCAGGCGCACTGGCAGCCGATCATCGACAAGGCGCTCGCGAAGGACCCGGCCGACCGCTACCAGAGTGCGGACGAGTTCGTCGCGGCGCTTTCGCGCTTCGATGCGCGTGCCGCTGCACCTGCGCCGGCGCCCGAGGCCGAAGCGCCGACGCGCGTGATCAAGCGCGACGCGGTCGCGGCCGCGGCCGCCGCGCGTGCGACGGCCGAGCCTGCGGCGCGTGCTCACGTGCCCGCGACGGAGCCGGCTCCTTCCGTCGTGGATGCCGCTCCCGCTCCCGCGGGAAAGCGCTGGATCCCTGTCGTGCTCGCCATCGTCGGAGCGCTCGTCGTGGCCGGCGTCGGCTATGCGGTCTTCGCGCCGAAGTCGTCGACCACGACGGCTGCAGTGCGCCCGGCGCCGGCGAAGCCTGCGCCCGAAGCGCCCAGGCCCGTGGACACGCCGGTCGCCACCGCGCCTTCGCCGCCACCGCCCGCCGATCCCGCTGCAGGAACGACGGCTGCGCCCGTGATTTCCGACACGGTCGCGTCGACCGACGTGACGACCGAAGCCACCGACGTCGCGAGCGAGGAGCCGCTCGATCTATCGAAGGTGCCCACGGTCGTCGATCCGGTCGTCGAGCTCGTGCGCCTCGCGCGCGCCGATCTCGCCGGTCAGCGCCTGACCAACCCGCCGCGCACGAATGCGTTCGAGCGGTTCAGCCTCGCCCTGCGCATCGACGCGAAGTCCAAGCCCGCCGCCCAGGGCGTGGTCGACACGGCGCGTGCCTACGTCGATCTCGCCGAGAAGGCGTGGACGGCCGGCAACCCCAAGGAATTCACCGACTTTCTCGCCAAGGCCGAGGAAGTCGCGGCGACCGTACCCGATGGTGCCGCGACGGTCGCCGCTGCGCGCACGCGCCGCACGACCGAAGTCGATGCCTTCGTCGCACAGGCGGACGCCGCTGCGCTCGCGTGGGACAAGGACGCGGCGCGCGCGGCCTACGAGAAGGCGCTCGTGCTCGACGCGAAGAACACCAGAGCGCGCGACGCCCTGCGTACGGTCGACCGCATCGGCGCGCCCGGTTTCGTGTTCCGCGACACCGCCGGTGACGGCAAGGGCCCCGAGCTCGTCGTCACGTCGACGCGCCTCGCGTTCGCGCGCCGCGAGACCACGCGCGCCGAATTCGCACGCTGGTGGGCCGCGGCGGGCCAGCGCCAGTTCGGCGGCAAGGAGCCTTCGTGCCGCGACCGCGAGTCGGTGTTCCGCTCGTCGCGCAAGCGTACCTGGCAGGTGCCCGGATTCGACCAGGACGACACGCATCCGGTCGTCTGCGTGAGCTTCGCGCAGGCGGCGGCGTACGCCCAGTGGCTCTCGACGTCGACCGGCAAGCGCTATCGCCTAGCCACGGCCGCCGAATGGGACTCGCTCGCGAAGCAGGCGCCCGCGGGAAGCTGCACGAGCGCGAACCTCGCCGATGCCGCATTCCGCAAGGCCTTCGACACGCGTGCCGGGGCCGAATGCGACGACGGCTTCTCCGCGACCTCTCCGGCCGGCCGGTTCCCGGCCGTCGCCGGCGTGTTCGACATCGACGGCAACGCACGCGAGTGGATTGCCGCGTGCGGCAAGTCCGGCGCGCTCGCCGCGGGCTGCCGCGAGCACGGTGTGCGCGGACGCGGCTGGATGTCTCCGGGTGATCGCGAGGGCGTCACCGAAAGCAACGCGTACGGCGACGACGTCGCCATGAACACCCTCGGTTTCCGCGTCGTGCGCGAGATCGATCCGTGACACCGCATCACCGAAGCGCCAAGGGGGCGTGATGAAGCTGATTTTTCCGAATGGCGAGCACGAGACCGTGATGCTCGGGGAGGGCATCACGCGCGTCGGCTCGGGCAGCGATGCCCATGTCGTGCTGGTCGCCTCGGGCGTCGCGCTCGACCATTGCGAGATCGAGACGCGCGATGGCCAGGCCACCGTGCGCGTGCGCGACGCGAGTGTCGCGACCGTGCTCAACGGTCGCCAGATCGACGGCGAGAGTCCGCTCAAGCCGGGCGACCTGCTGCTGTTCGGGCGTATCGGTTGCCGCGTCGTCGCGGTCGAACGCGTCACCCCGGTACCGCCACCGGCGGCCGCCGCTGCCCCCGAAGACGGCCGCACGCGCGTGCGCATGGCGTTACCGAAGTTCATGCTGCGCGGCGTGTCGGGTCCGACTTTCGGGCGCAACTTCGCGCTCACCGGCACGATGACGGTGGGTCGCCAGGCCGACTGCGACATCTCGATCCCGGCCGACGAAGTCTCGCGTCACCATCTTCGCCTGCAGGTCACGAGCGAAGGCGTCATGGTCGAGGATCTCGGCTCGGCCAACGGCACCTGGATCAACGACAAGCGCGTGCACACCGGCATGCTGCACCCGGGCGAGGAGCTGCGACTGGACACGATCCGCTTCCTGCTGCTCGCGCCGGGCGCGCAGGTTCCGGCGGCTGGCGCGTCGCGAGCCGCGGAACCCGTCGTCGAAACCAGGCCATCGGGATCGAAGGCCGGCCTCGTCATCGGCGTCGTGGTCGCGCTTGCGGTCGTCGCGGGCGTCGCCTTCTGGATGCTGCGCGGCAGCTGACGCCGCGCGTCGGTTCACGCGTCGACGAGTTCGACGCGCATCGACAGGTCGACGGCGCGCACGTGCTTGGTCAGTGCGCCGATCGAGATGAAATCGACGCCGGTCTCGGCGATCGCGCGCACGCGCTCGAGGCCGACGCCGCCGGAGACCTCGAGCGGCACGCGACCGTCGACTTCGGCGACCGCCTGCATCAGTTCATCGGGCTCGAATTCGTCGAGCATGATGCGGTCGGCCTGCGCGGCGAGGGCTTCGCGCAGTTCCACGAAATCCTCGACCTCGACCTCGACGAGCAGCCCGGGATGCAGTTCGCGCGCGCGGGAGACGGCCGCCGCGATCGAACCCGCCGCGGCGACATGGTTCTCCTTGACGAGCACGGCGTCGAACAGGCCGATGCGATGGTTCGTGCCGCCGCCGGTGCGTACCGCGTACTTCTGCGCGAGGCGCAGGCCGGGCAGCGTCTTGCGCGTGTCGAGGATGCGTGCGCGCGTACCCTTGACGGCGGCGACATAGGTCGCCGTCACGGTCGCGGTCGCCGACAGCGTCTGCAGGAAGTTGAGTGCGCAACGTTCGGCCGTGACGAGTGCCCGTGCGGGACCTTCCACGCGGCACAGCACGTCGCCCGCGGCCACACGCGCGCCTTCCTCGGCGAGCCAGCTCACGCGCACCGCGGGATCCACCGCGGCGAAGCACGCATCGAACCAGTCGCGACCGCACAGCACGGCGGTTTCGCGCGTGATCACGCGCGCACGCGCGCGGCGCTCGGCGGGCAGGAGCAGGGCCGTGACATCGCCGCTGCCGACGTCCTCGCGCAGCGCGCGCTCGACATCGTCATGGATGGCCTCGGCGGATGGGGACGTCATCGTGGCTGCGCTCCGCGGCGGACGGTCGCGCAGGTTAGGCCAAGCGCGCGCACCGTGGAAGTGCGCGCGCCGGCCGTCACGCCGGCGAAGGCGCCGGAGGTGGCGTCGGTGCGGAACCCTCGGCAGGTCCCGATTTGCGCAGGCGCTCGACGATCGCATCGAGCGCGCGATCGAACAGCGGCACTTCCTCGAGCAGCACCGCATTGCCCTGGCGCAGTTCGGCGGCGAGCGCGGTCGCGGTCTTGTCGCAGACCTTGAGGCCGCGGCGGTTCACGAAGAGGTACTTCGAGCTGATCGGACTGATCCAGGAGAGCTTCGCGCGCTCGCGGTTGCCGGACTCGTCGATGAACTCGATCCAGTTGCCGACCTTCATCTGGCGCACCGACTCGAGGAACGCGTCCACTTCCGCGTCGTCGACCACCTCGACGGGATCCGGCTCGATGCTGGCCGTGCCGAGCACGACCTCCTCGACCGGACTCTGGTTCGAGGCCGGAAGGTCGTTCGACGGCGCACTGCCGTCCTCCGCGCGCACGGTGTCGCCCACGTTGCGCTCGATGACTTCCTTGGCGGTCTTGACCTCGACGCTCTCGCCCGCGACGAGGCGCTGGTAGAACTGCGAGAGCTCCTGCATGAGCGAGCGCACGTCGCCATCGTGGTAGGCAACCGTGCCGAGCCCATGGCGCAGAGCCTTCTCGAGCTGGGGCAGCAGCGCGCGCAGGCGCGCCTTCTCGGCCTCGGTCGTCTTCGGCATCGCGCTCCAGACGAACTCGTCGGCGAAGCGCAGCGCGTTCTTCCACTCGTCCGACTCCGCCCCATGGCGCAGCTTGGTCAGCACGAGGTAGTTCGCCCACGGGCGCGACAGCACGTTGTGCACGACCGGCGGCAGCTCGCGGTCGCCGATGCGCTGCAGGATCTCGCGCGCGGCGTCACGACGCGCTGCGTGCAGCTTCTCGCGGCCACGCGTGACCTCGGCCGCGCGCTGTTCCGCGAGGTCCGCGCGCCGGCGGTTCTGCTGCGTGAACTGGTCGAAGCTCTCGAGCTCCTTCTCGATGATGCCGAGGTCGTCGTCGAACTCGAGCAGCACCTTGTCGATCGCGGCCTTGATGCGGTCGTGCAGGCGGTGGTCGGCATCCGCTTCGGGCGACCAGCCCTTGCCGGCCTCGGCCATCGCGTCGAGCAGGCGACGCGCCGGATGCGACTTCTGCGCGAACAGGTGCTTGTCGAGGATCGCGATCTTGAGATAGGGGATCTGCAGGCGTCCGAGCAGGGCCTGGATCTCGGAAGGAATGTTGCGGTCCTGGAGGATGAACTCGAACAGCATGCCGACCAGGTCGATCGTGTCCTCGTCGGCGGTCGAGACGTGGTGTGCGCTCGCGGCGGCACCGCCAAGCTTGCGTACCTGGTCGAGCAGTTCCTGCTTGATCTGCTGCACCGCCTGCGCGGCGTCGGCTGCGCTCGTGGCCTGCGAGTGCGCGGCGATCGTCTGCTGGCCCTGCAGGATGCTCAGCGCGTTGAGGAGATCGGTCGGGCTCAGGTTCGGCACGAGCGGTGCGCCGGTCGCGTAGCCGCCGCCGAAGTCGCCGACGTGCTCGGTCGGGCGCCGGCTGGCGAGCAGGCTGCGCACGGTTTCGTACAGCTCGGCCTGCAGTTCGGCGCCGACGGGATCGTAGGCGCCCGGCATGCCGTGGGCAGCATGCCCCTGTGTATAGGCATTCGGGTCGGCAGCGACGCCGGCGGGCGCGTGGGCGCCCGGCCCGGTGCCGGCTCCGCCGTGCGGAGCCCCGCGTCCTGCCGACGGCATCTGGTGGCGGATCTGCGGCAGCACGCCGGCCCGGATCAGCTCGGCATTGACCTCGTCGTAGAGCGGCTCGAGTCCCGCCATCACGTAGCGGTCGAACAGCTTGTAGATGATGAGCTTCACCTCGACGTTGAGCTCGAGCTCGCGCACGGCGGTGCGGAAGGCCTGGCACAACGGCGCGGGCCCGACCGGGTTGCTCGCGTCCTCGACCGCGTGGCCGCCGTTGATCACGGCGAGGCGCTGGTTGACGAGGAACAGCGTGCGCGCGAGGCGGTTCTCGGCCTTGGCGACCATGCTCGAGATCGCGAGCGACTCCTCGAGCTCCTGATCGTCGACGAGCGACAGGCCGGCACTGCCCTGATGGCCCACCTCGGGCTTGACCGGCTTGAGCTTGCCGTCGGCGAAGTCGGCGAAGATCTTCGAAAGCTGATCCTGGAAAACGCGCTCGACGAGCTGGCGCTTCTTGCGCACCTCGCGCATGCCGTCGAAGAACTGCACCTGAGAGGCGTTGCTCTGCGCACGTTCGGCGAGGTCGAAGAGCGCGTCGTCGACATTCTCGAACAGCGTGCTGACGAGGCCGTTGACACGCTTGAGCGCGATCCCGCGCACGAGCTTGAGCAGCTCGCCGACGCGGTCGCCGGCCTGCGCGGCCTGGCGATGCTTGAGGTCGACGACCTTGCCGGACGGGTCCTCGTTGGTGTTCATGACGGCCTGTTTCCCGAACCTGTGGGCGCCCGTGCGGGCGCACGGACGCAATCTGCCTCAGTCTGATGGCAGCATCGTGTGCCGATCGTTAGCGCGGTGTGAACGAAGTCACAACTCGCCGTGCGCGTTCACGCCGGTGCGACGGCGTCCAGCGCGCGCGCATCGATACGCTGGTCGGCGAGCAGCACGGGGATGCCGTCGTCGACGCGGTAGATCGTCGCATGGTCGGCCGTCACGAGCGCCTCGGAAAGCGACGACGCCAGGGCCGAGCCGTCCGCGGCACGCACACCGCCGGCGGCGATCGCGCGATTGAGCGCGTCCAGGCCGGCTCGATCGAGCACGTGGAGCGGCTGGCCCGAGTGCGGGCAGCGCAGGATGTCGAGCAGGCGTTTGTCCATGAGGAGATCCGGAGCGCGCGACGGAAACGTCGCAGCGCTGCGTTGAGGGCTTGCGGATGCGCTTACAATAGCGGCTTTTCCGCGCACCGACCAATGAGCCCGACTTCCAGCGATCCGCGCATCGGCGTCGTCATGGGATCCCGTTCCGACTGGGAGACCATGCGTCACGCCGCGGAAACCCTCGAGCACCTCGGCATCGCCCACGAGGTCTGCGTGGTGTCTGCGCACCGCACGCCCGACTCGATGTTCGAGTACGCCGAGACGGCCGCCTCGCGCGGCCTCGCCGCGATCATCGCCGGTGCCGGCGGTGCGGCGCATCTGCCGGGCATGCTCGCCGCGAAGACACGCGTGCCGGTGCTCGGCGTGCCGGTGCAGTCGCACGCGCTCAACGGCATGGACTCGCTGCTGTCGATCGTGCAGATGCCGGCCGGCATCCCGGTCGCGACGTTCGCGATCGGCCGTGCCGGCGCGGTCAACGCCGCGCTGTGTGCGACGGCGATCCTCGCGATCGGCGACGGTGCCGTCGCGGCGCGCCTCGACCGCTACCGTCGCGAGCAGACCGAAGCCGTGCTCGCGCGCTCCGATCCGCGCAAGGACTGAGCCTTGGCCACGATCGGCATCCTCGGCGGCGGCCAGCTCGCGCGCATGCTCGCCCTCGCCGGCGCGCCGCTCGGGCATCGCTTTCTCGTCGTCGACACCGCGGAAGACGCCTGTGCCGCACAGGTCGCGCCGCTGCTGCGCGCCGACTGGCGCGACGACGAGGCCCTCGATGCGTTCGCCGCACGCGTGGACGTGGTCACCTTCGATTTCGAGAACGTGCCGGCCGAGACCGCGCAGCGCCTGACCGCACGCGCGCCGGTGTTCCCGAACCCCGCCGCGCTAGCGACCGCGCAGGACCGTTTCGCCGAGAAGACGCTGTTCCGCGCGATCGGGCTCGACACGCCCGCGTTCGCGACCGTCGACACGCGTGACGAACTCGCGCAGGCCGTGCAGGCGATCGGCTTGCCGTCCGTGCTCAAGACGCGTCGCCTCGGCTACGACGGCAAGGGCCAGTTCGTGTTGCGCAGCGAGGCCGACCTCGACAAGGCCTGGGCCCTGCTCGGCGGCCATGCGCTGATCCTCGAGCAGTTCATCCCGTTCGACTTCGAAGTGTCGATCGTGGCGGTGCGTTCGCGCTCGGGCGAGTTCCGCCATTACCCGGTGACGCGCAACTGGCATCGCGACGGCATCCTGTCGGCGAGCCTCGCGCCGTTCGCCGCGCCTTCGGTCGAGGCGCAGGCGGTCCAGCATGCGCACGCGCTGGCCGAGCGCCTCGATTATGTCGGCGTGTTCGCACTCGAGCTGTTCGTGCACGGCGAGCGCCTGCTCGGCAACGAGATGGCGCCGCGCGTGCACAACTCCGGGCACTGGACCATCGAAGGCACGGCCTGCAGCCAGTTCGAGAACCATGTGCGCGCCGTGCTCGGCCTGCCTCTCGGCGACACCGCCGCGCTCGGCCGCAGTGTCATGCTCAACTGGATCGGCGAACTGCCTGACGCGAACGTGGTGCTGTCGACGCCGCGCGCGCACTGGCACGACTACGGCAAGTCGCCGCGTGAAGGCCGCAAGGTCGGCCATGCGACCGTGTGCGCGGACGGTGCCGCGTCGCTCGCGAAGGTCCTGCGTGGCCTCGGTGCGTCGCTCGGCCGCGAGGCGCAGGTGGCGCCCGTCATCGAGGCGCTTGACGCCGCCGGCTGATTCCGGCGGCGCGAAGAAGGCGCGGCGTCACCGCCGCGCCGGTCGAGGGTCAGGCCAGCTGGCTCTCGACGAACTCCCAGTTGACGAGGTTCCAGAACGCCTCGACGTACTTCGGACGCGCGTTGCGGTAGTCGATGTAGTACGCGTGCTCCCACACGTCGCAGGTCAGCAGCGCGCGGTCGCTGCCGGTCAGCGGCGTGCCGGCGTTGGACGTGCTCGCGAGCGCGAGGCTGCCGTCCGGGCGCTGCACCAGCCAGCCCCAGCCCGAGCCGAACGTGCCGACCGAGGTCTTGGTGAACTCGTCCTTGAACGTCGCGAAATCGCCGAACGCCTTGTTGATGAGGTCGGCGAGGCGGCCGGTCGGCTCGCCGCCGCCGTTGGGCGCCAGGCAATTCCAGTAGAAGGTGTGGTTCCAGATCTGCGCGGCATTGTTGAACATGCCGCCGCTGGACTTGCGGATGATCTCCTCGAGCGAAAGCTCCTCGAACTCCGTGCCCTTGATCTGGTTGTTGAGGTTGGTGACGTAGGTCTGGTGATGCTTGCCGTAGTGGTAATCGATCGTCTCGGCCGAGATGTGCGGCGCGAGCGCGTCGCGTGCCCAGGGAAGCGGGGGAAGCTCGATGGCCATGGTGGGATCTCCTTGCCGATGGGTAGGGGTTGAGGGGAGGGGAGCACGCCAGCATATGAAGCCGCCCCGGGGCAAATCAACCGGCGCCGTGGCGGGCTGGTACCATGCCACCCGCGGCGCAGCACGGACTGAACCGCCCTGCCGCATCTTCCTCCGAGTCGAATTCCCATGGATATCATCGAACGCATCAAGTCGACCGTCGAGTCCTCGCCGATCGTCCTCTTCATGAAGGGCACGCCGACGTTCCCGATGTGCGGCTTCTCGAGCCGCACGGCCAAGGCGCTCAAGGCGATCGGTGCGCCGTTCGTGTCGGTCAACGTGCTCGAGGATCCCGACGTCCGCGCCAACCTGCCGCGCTACTCGAACTGGCCGACGTTCCCGCAGCTCTTCATCAATGGCGAGCTGATCGGCGGATGCGACATCGCGCTCGAGCTCTACGAGAGCGGCGAGCTCGAGCGCATCGTCAAGGACATCCATCGGGTCGCAGGCTGATGCTTGCGGCGTCGCGCGGGGCCGTACAGCAGCCGGCCCCCGAAACGCTGCGCGGGCGCGTCGTGCTCGTCACCGGCGTGAGCGGCGGCCTCGGCGGCGCCACTGCGCTCGCCTGTGCGCGCGCCGGCGCGATGGTCGTGCTGTGCGGCCGCAAGGTCAAGCCGCTCGAGGCCGCGTACGACGCGATCGAGGCGATCGAAGGCGCGGCGCAACCGGCCATCTATCCGCTCAATCTCGAAGGCGCGACGCCGGACGACTACGCCGGCCTCGCCGACGCTGTGCAGCAGCAATGCGGTCGCCTCGATGCGATCGTGCATGCAGCCGCGCACTTCGACGGCCTGCGCCCGGTCGACCAGAGCAAGCCCGACGACTGGCTGCGCGCGCAGCAGGTCAACCACCTCGCCCCGTTCCTGCTGACCCAGGCCTGCCTGCCGCTGCTGCGCGAGGCCGGCGACGGCGCCATCGTGTTCGTGTTCGACGATCCCGCGCGATCGCACAAGGCGTACTGGGGTGGTTACGGCGTGGCCAAGGCCGCGCTCGGCGCGTTCGCCGGGATCCTGCACGACGAGACCGAGTCGGGGACCCTTCGTGTTCACGGCCTGCTGCCGGCGCCGATGCGCACGGCGCTGCGCCGCATGGCCTATTTCGGCGAGAGCGCGCCCGACCGCGAGTCGCCCGACGCAGCCGGCGCGACCGCCGCGTGGCTGCTGACACGCGAGGCCGCGGAATGGCGCGGCCGCACGCTCGACCTGCGCACGGACTGAAGAAGGCCGCACCGTGAGCACCTTGTCGGCAGGCATCCTGCTGTTCCTGATCATGGATCCGCTCGGGAACATCCCGTTCTTCCTCGCGCTCCTCAAGAACGTCGCGCCCGAGCGCCGCCTGATCGTGGTCGTGCGCGAGCTCGTCATCGCGCTGGTCGTGCTGTTCGCGTTCCTGTTCGGCGGCAAGTACCTGCTCGCCGCGCTGCAGCTCAAGCAGGAGTCGGTCAGCATCGCCGGCGGCATCGTGCTGTTCCTGATCGGCATCCGCATGATCTTCCCGCCCAAGGACGGCATCTTCGGCGGCGACGAAGGCGGCGAGCCGTTCATCGTGCCGCTCGCGATCCCCGCCGTGGCCGGACCCTCGACGATGGCCGCGGTGATGCTGCTCGCCAACAGCAATCCGGGCCGCACGGCCGACTGGAGCCTCGCGCTGTTCGCAGCCTGGCTGGCCACGTCGGTCATCCTGGTCGGCTCGATCTTCCTGTACCGCTGGCTGCGCCACAGCGTGCTCGTCGCGACCGAGCGGCTCATGGGCATGCTGCTCGTCGCGCTGTCCGTGCAGATGTTCCTCGACGGCGTCGTCGCCTACGTACGGGCGATTCGTTAAGATTTCATGTAGGGCGGCAGGAAGGCCAGCCAATCGCTTGATTGCAAAAGGTGCCGTGCTCGCATCGTCCGATCGCGCGCCATGTCCGTGATCGGACAGGGGAAACACGTTCAGCCAAGGCCTCCCGACGCCCGCAGATTCTGTTAGAAATCTGTCACATAGTCGGGTTAAACTGTGGTTAACAAGAATCGAGCGAACGCGCACGCCGGCGTGGGGGCACCGAAGCCGGGCGGGTGACGAGATCGCCGACGACGATTTTCCAGCCGCGAGCCGCGTGATCCGTGCAAGCCGCACGAGACCACGAGGCCCGCGGCATGTCCACGTATTTCATATAGCCGAGAGGATGGTTGTAATGACGAAGCGATTGACGATGCGGCTGCTGCCGCTGATGCTTTCCTCGATGTTCGCGGTGTCGGGCGCGTATGCGCAGAGCACCTCCGCATCGCTGGGTGGCGTGATCACGGATGCCGGCGGCCAGCCCGCGACGGGCGCCGAGGTGGTGATCACCCACACCACCTCCGGCACGGTCAGCCGCGTCACGACGGACGAGGCCGGCCGCTACTCGGCGCGTGGCCTGCGCGTCGGCGGCCCGTACACGATCACGATCACGAAGAACGGCGAGACCGAGACGCGCGAGAACGTGTTCCTGCAGCTCGGCGAAGCCAACACGGTGAGCGCGAGCCTCGCGCCGACCGAGAGCCTCGACACGATCGTCGTCACCGGCATCGCCTCGGGCAGCGTGTTCAGCTCCGAGAACATGGGCACGGGCACCAACCTGTCGAGCGCGCAGATCGAGTCGCTGCCGTCGATCGGCCGCAACATCCAGGACTACATGCGCCTCGACCCGCGCATCTCGCAGGTCAGCAAGGCTGACGGCGCGATCTCGGCCGGTGGCCAGAACACGCGCTTCAATGCGATCCGCATCGACGGCGTGTCGACCAACGATCCGTTCGGCCTCGAGTCGAACAACCTCCCGACCGAGCGCCAGCCCGTGTCGATGGATGCGATCGAGGAAATCAACATCGGCCTCGCCAACTACGACGTCACGACGTCGGGCGGCAGCGGCGCGGTCGTCAACGCGGTGACGAAGTCCGGTACCAACGAGTTCCACGGCAGCGTCTACGGCGTCTACCGCGACAAGAAGATGGTCGGCGACGACCGCAACGGCAACGACTTCGCCGGCTTCAAGGACGAGCAGACCAAGGGCTTCACGTTCGGTGGTCCGCTGATCAAGGACACGCTGTTCTTCTTCCTCAACTACGAGAAGTTCGAGCGTCGCGCGCCGGGTCCGGACATCACCAACTCGCCGTACGGCCGTGGCCTCATCACGGACGCCGACATCGCGCGCGTGCAGCAGATCGCGCAGACCACGTGGGGCTTCGACGCGGGTTCGCTCGCGGGCGTCGACGCGCTCGGCACCGACATCGAGGAATACGCCGGCAAGATCGACTGGAACATCAACGAGAGCCACCGCGCCAGCTTCCGCTACAGCAAGATGGCGCAGGACGTCGCCAAGCTGCCGCCGTCGAGCTGGACGACCGGCATCTCGCTCAACTCGCACTGGTACAACCAGAACAAGACGTTCGAGAGCTACGTCGGCGAGCTCTTCAGCGACTGGACCGAGAACTTCTCGACCGAGCTGAAGGTGTCGTACCGTGACTACTCGGCGATCGCCGAGCCGACCTCGAACCTGCCGCAGATCGCGATCGACATCGGCAACTCGACGCTGTTCCTCGGCACCGAGCAGAACCGCCACGTCAACGTCGTCGAGACGAAGGAAAAGAGCGCGTTCTTCGCGGGCAACTACTTCATCGGCGACCACACGATCAAGTTCGGCGTGGACTGGTCGAACAACGAGATCTTCAACTACTACGGCCGCAACCAGAACGGCGTGTACCGCTTCGGCAGCATCGACCTGTTCCAGCAGGGCATCCCGCGCCAGTACGACTACCGCGCGCCGGCCCCGGGTGGCAGCTACGCCGACATCCCGGCCCGCTTCGAGATCGAGAACACCGCGCTGTTCATCCAGGACAGCTGGGCGGCGACGTACAACCTGAACCTGACGTACGGCGTGCGCATCGACCAGCCGGACTTCAAGAACACGCCGCTCTACAACGCGCGCATCGAGCAGCTGTACGGCTTCGACAACACCAACCTGCCCGACGGCAAGGTCATCCAGCCGCGCTTCGGCTTCAACTACAACATCGAAGCCGAGCGTCCGACGCAGGTCCGCGGTGGCTTCGGCCTGTTCATGGGCTCGCCGCCCAACGTGTGGATCTCGGGTGCCTACCAGAACACCGGCCGCAACTACGTCGAGTACAGCGCCAGCGTCGCCGGCGGCATCGGTCCGATCTTCAGCCCC
Source organism: Dokdonella aquatica (assembly GCF_051987395.1). NCBI lineage: Bacteria > Pseudomonadati > Pseudomonadota > Gammaproteobacteria > Lysobacterales > Rhodanobacteraceae > Dokdonella > Dokdonella aquatica. The sequence continues at coordinate 2,620,271 of NZ_CP197094.1, forward strand.
GATCCGAACAACCAGCCGACCTCGGGCTCGGTCGGTGCGCGCCAGAACGTCGACATCATCGAGCCGGGCTTCAAGATGCCGTCGGTGTGGAAGGCGAACGTCGCGTTCGACCACGAGCTGCCGTGGTGGGGCATCGTCGCGTCGGCTGAAGTGCTGACGTTCTGGAACAAGGACGGCATCTACATGGGCCGCCTCGACGTCGGCGCGCCGACCTACACCGGTCCGGACGGCCGTGCGATCTTCTGGAACGCCAACGGCATCGACCCGACGCGCTGGAACACCTCGCTCACGGCGCCGACCGGCGGCGTGGCGCGCGCCAACCGTCCGTCGGACATCGGCGACGTCATGATCGTGCGCAACACGGACAAGGGCAACGGCAACCAGATCACGCTGAGCCTCGCCAAGCCGATGAAGGAGTCGGGCTGGTCCTGGCTCGCCGCGTACACCCACACGCAGGCCAAGGAAGTGAGCCCGATGACGAGCTCGCAGAACACGTCGAACTGGAACAACCAGCTCGCGTTGAATGCGAACGAGGAAGTGGCCTACGACTCGCGCTACGCGTTCAAGCACCGCGTCACCGGCGTCCTGACCAAGGAGTGGAAGTTCTTCGGCGACAACAAGACCACCGCGTCGGTCGTCTACGAAGGCCGCACGGGTCGTCCGTACAGCGCCGTGTTCTACAACGACGCCAATGGTGACAGCCGTTCGTTCAACGACCTGTTCTACGTGCCGACGGGCCCGGGCGACGTGATCTTCACCCCGATCACCACCGGTGGCCGCACCTACACGGCGGCGGAGCAGGAGTCGGCGTTCTTCGCGTGGCTCGCGGCCAATCCGGACATCGGCAAGTACCGCGGCAAGGTCGTCCCGGCCAACGCGCTGCGTGCCGGCTGGCTCAACAGCTTCGACGTGCGCCTGAGCCAGGAATTCCCGGGTTTCATGGCCAACGACAAGCTCGAGCTGACGCTGGACATCATGAACATCGGCAACCTGTTCAACAAGAAGTGGGGCCAGATCGAGGACGCGGGCTTCAACTCGAACCTCGGCATCGCCAACTTCGGCGGCATCGACCCGACCACCGGCAAGTACGTCTACCACTACACCGGCACGGGTGCGCAGCGTCTCAGCATCCAGGAGACGAACGGCGACGGCGTCAACACGGGCGTGTCGCGCTGGTCGGTCCAGGGCACGATCCGCTACCGCTTCTGATCCACCGTTCCACGTGACGTGACACGAAGCCGGCGCCCGCGAGGGCGCCGGTTTTTTTTGTGGCCGCATCGCCGGCCGGCCTCGGTTGACCGCCGCAAGGCCTTGCCCGATGCTAGCCGACCCGCGCAGCCCGGGACGTCCGGTGCGCGTTGCATCGCCGCATGGAGCGGCTCCAGGACACCCACGATGAGCGATACACCCCTCAAGGATCTCCCGCGTCCCCTCACCGTCACGGCGCGCATCGCGCCGGCTGCGGGACTCGACGTGCTCTCCCGCCACGAAGTTGCGCGCCTGCGCGACGCGAGCTCGGGCGGCCTGCACCAGCTGCTGCGCCGCTGCGCACTCGCCGTGCTCACGCAGGGCCACGTCAGCGACGACCCGCGCACGGTCGTCGAGCTCTACCACGACTTCGACATCCAGGTGCTGCAGCAGGACCGCGGCGTGCGCCTGGAGCTCACCAATGCGCCCGCGCACGCGTTCGTCGACGGCCGCATCATCCGCGGCATCAACGAGCTGCTGTTCGCGGTCGTGCGCGACATCGTCTACGTCGCCACGCAGCTCGAGGCCGAGGGCTTCGACCTCGAGGATTCCTCGGGCATCACGCACGCGGTGTTCGACATCCTGCGCAACGCACGCGTCCTGCGCGCGAACGTCGATCCGAACCTCGTCGTGTGCTGGGGCGGCCACTCGATCTCGCGCGACGAGTACGAGTACACCAAGCAGGTCGGCTACCAGCTCGGCCTGCGCGGCCTCGACATCTGCACGGGCTGCGGCCCCGGTGCGATGAAGGGCCCGATGAAGGGCGCGACGATCGCGCACGCCAAGCAGCGCCGCCGCGGCAACCGCTACATCGGCGTGACCGAGCCGGGCATCATCGCGGCCGAGTCGCCGAACCCGATCGTCAACAACCTCGTGATCATGCCGGACATCGAGAAACGCCTCGAGGCGTTCGTCCGCATCGCGCACACGATCATCGTGTTCCCGGGCGGCGTCGGCACGGCCGAGGAGATCCTCTACCTGCTCGGCATCCTGCTGCACCCCGAGAACGACAGCCTGCCGTTCCCGCTGATCTTCACGGGCCCGCGCAAGTCGGCCGCGTACTTCGAGCAGATCGACCGCTTCCTGCGCCTGTCGCTCGGCGACGACGTCGCGCGCCACTACCAGATCATCATCGACGACCCCGAGCTCGTCGCGCGCCAGGTGATCAAGGGCGTGGAGCGCGTGCGCCAGCACCGCCTCGACAGCAAGGACGCGTTCTTCTTCAACTGGGCGCTCAACATCGCCCCGGGCCTGCAGGTGCCGTTCCGCCCGACCCACGAGGCGATGGCCGGTCTCAACCTGCACCGCGACCAGCCCAAGCACCTCTTCGCCGCCGATCTGCGCCGCGCGTTCTCGGGCATCGTCGCCGGCAACGTCAAGCTCGAGGGCATGCGCGCGATCGAGCAGTTCGGTCCGTTCGTGATCCGCGGCGACAGCGAGATCATGCAGGCGCTCGATGAGCTGCTCGCGAGCTTCGTCGTGCAGCAGCGCATGAAGCTGCCGGGTGGCGCGGCCTACGTGCCGTGCTACCGCGTGCAGGTCGACTGATGCCGCTTCGCGCGCGCGGCCGCTCAGGCCGCGCGCGCGAAGCGGTAGTGCGCGACGAGCCATTCGTCGCCGCCGGCGTAGCCGAACAGCTCGGCGCAGGCCATCCAGAACATGCGCCAGCGCTGGTTCCAGCGTGCGGCCTCCGCCTCGCCGTAGGCCTCACGCAGTACCGCGAGCACGGCCTCGCGGTTCGCATCGTGGCGCGCGAGCCATGCGTTCGCGGTCTTCTCGTAATGCGTTCCCGACAGCAGCCAGCGCTGCTCGAGCGCGAGATCGCGCTGGAAGTGCAGCAGCGTGTCCGCGGCCGGCATGAGCCCGCCCGTGAAGAAGTGCCGCCCCATCCAGTTGCCGTCGCCCTGCGTCTCGAACGGGTACAGCAGCGTGCGGTGGCAGAAGAGGTGCACGAACAGCTTGCCGCCCGGCAGCAGCCACGACGCGATGCGTGCGAGCAGGTGCTCGTAGTTGCGCATGTGCTCGAACATCTCGATCGAGACCACGCGGTCGTAGCGCGCCTCGGGCAGGCGCAGCGTGTTGACGTCGGCCGTCACCACCTCGACGTTGTCGAGCCCGCGCTCGCGGCAGCGTGCCTCGATGAAGGCACGTTGCGGTCGCGAGTTCGACACTGCGGTGATGCGCGAAGACGGATAGCGCGCCGCCATCCACAGCGTCAGCGAACCCCAGCCGCAGCCGAGCTCGAGCACGTGCTGGCCGTCGGCGAGTTCGGCGCGCTCGCCGTAGCGCTCGAGCATGCGTGTCTCGGCCGCGTCGAGGTCGGGCGTGGTCTCGTCCCACCAGCACGCGCTGTACTTGAGGTGCGTGCCGAGGCAGTGCGTGAAGAAGGCCGGCGGCAGCTCGTAATGCTGCGTGTTGGCCGCGTCGGTCTCGATCGCGATCGCACTTCCGCGCAGGGCATCGAGGCGTTCGCGCTGGCGTTCGGCGACGGCGTCGACGCTGCCGTGGCGCTCCTCGTCGAGGCGCTGCGTGCACAGGCGACGCATCGCGAGGCGCAGCAGCGCGTCGGGGATCGCGCCGCTTTCGGCGAGTCGGATCGCGAGCGGCTCGCGCGCGGCGGGCGTCGTCGCCTGCGCCTCTGGTGTGGTCGATGCCGTCATCGTGCTCGCCTCGTCGTGTCCGCTGGGGGCGTGGCCGCATCGCGCGGGAACCACGGGAAGAACGCGCTCGTCGTGCGCTGATACTCGCGGTAGTCGTCGCCGCGCGAACGCAGCGCCTGCGCCTCGCTGTAGGGAATGCCGCTCACGCGATACAGCATCGCGAGCATGAGCGCCGGTCCGGCGAGGCTCGCGAACACGCCCGCGACGCCGCCACCGATCGCGAGAAACACGTAGGTGAACCAGTGCAGCCACTCGAAGAAGTAGTTCGGATGCCGCGACCAGCGCCACAGGCCGCGCCGGCACGTGCGGCCGCGCTGGCCCGGATCGGCGCGATGCGCCGCGAGCTGGCGATCGGCCAGCGATTCGCCGCCGACCGCGAGCAGCCATGTCGCTATCGCGAGCACGCTCCACGGCGTGAGGCCATCGACCGGGTTGCGCGCGGCGAGCCAGAACGGCACCGAGAACAGCACGATCAGCACGGCCTGGGCGAGGAACAAGGCGAGAAATCGGCGCTGGTCGCCGTTCCAGTGCGTGCGCAGCGCGGCATAGCGGCCATCCTCGTTCTCGCCGAGCACGCGGCGCGCGAGGTGCGTGGCGAGGCGCAGGCCCCACAGTGCGCCGAGTGTCGCGACGAGCACACGCGGTACCGTCGCGCCGTCGCCGAGCACGCCATGCAGCACCGCCGACACGCCGACGCCGGCCGACCAGATCACGTCGACGATGCCGGCGTTGCGCGTGCGCACCTGCCAGGCCCAACCCGCCAGCATCGCGCCCGTGGCGAACGCGGCGACGCTCGCGAAAGCCGTCCATGCACTCATGGGGTCGTCCCTCCGATCGTGGTCGCTCGCATGTCGAACCCGCCAGACCGGCGTGAAGCCGTGGAAAGAACTCCGAGCGCCATCGCCCACAGCATCGCGAGCATAACGATCGCGGTCGTGCGCGGTTCGGCGAACGACACGGCCGCGAACGCGCGCTGTGCGCCGAGGTACGAAAGCGGCCCGAGCGTGCCGCCGAGCACCACGGCGAGCCACGGCCTGCGCACGAGCCACGCGAGCGAGTGCTGCAGCGTCAATCCAAAACCGGCCCACAGCGCGAGGATCCAGACCGGTGCGATCGGCGCGCCGGGAAACGGTGACGCGTAGATCGCGAAGCCGCCGGCGACCATGATCGTGTCGCAGGTGAAGCCCGTCGCGAGCGCGACCAGCATCAGCGTCACGTCACCGCGCTTGCGCACGCCGCGTTGCAGCTGCCACGCCGCGAACACGAGCAATGCCGCAGGTCCGGCCCAGCCGTAACCGTGCGCAGCGCCGATCACCGCCGCGAACCAGACGAGCTGGAACGCCACCGCGTTGACGATGATCGCGGTGCGGCGTGACGGCGCCATCACGCGGCGACCTGCGGCGGTCGTGCGCCGGGGCAGGCGAGCAGCATCTGCACGTCGCCGATCGAGCGTTCGAGGAAGCCGCCTTCGCAGTAGGCGAGATAGAACACCCACATGCGCACGAAGCGTTCGGGATAACCGAGCGCGCGCACCTCGTCGACGCGTGCCGTGAAGCGTTCGCGCCACGCGCGCAGTGTCAGCGCGTAGCTCGGCCCGATGTCCTCGAGGTGGAACAGCTTCATGTCGCCGGTGCGCGCGATCGACGAGGTCATCGCCGAGATGCACGGGATGAAGCTGCCCGGGAAGATGTGCCGCTTGATGAAGTCGACCGCACGAAGTGCCTGCGCGTAGCGGTGGTCCTCGATCGTGATCGCCTGCACGAGCGCGAGGCCGTCGTCGGCGAGGCGTGCGCGGATCGTGCGGAAGTAGGTGTCGAGGTACTGGTGGCCGATCGCCTCGATCATCTCGATCGAGACGACGCGGTCGTAGCGCCCGTCGAGGTCGCGGTAGTCCTGCAGTAGCACGGTCACGCGGTCGGCGAGGCCCGCTTCGGCCACGCGCTGCGTCGCCAGCGCGTGCTGCTCGCGCGAGATCGTCGTCGTGGTCACGCGGCAACCGTAGTGGCGTGCGGCGTGCAGCGCGAAGCCGCCCCAGCCCGATCCGATCTCGAGCACGTGGTGGTGCGGAGCGAGCCCAAGCTTCGTGCAGATGCGGTCGAGCTTGCGCGTGGAGGCGTTCTCGAGCGATTCGTGTTCGTCGGCGTAGATCGCCGAGGAATACATGAGGTTGTCGTCGAGGAACAGCGTGAACAGGTCATTGCCGAGGTCGTAGTGCGCGGCGATGTTGCGGCGGCTGCCGGCGCGCGTGTTGCGCGCGAGCGTGTGCCAGGCCCGCATGATCCAGCCGCCGAGGCGTGCGGGTCCGCGCTCCATCGCATCGAGCCGGTCGCGGTTGCGCACGAGGATGCGCACCAGCGTGACGAGGTCGTCGCAGTCCCAGGCACCGTCCATGTAGGCCTCGCCGGCGCCGACGCTGCCGTACAGCGCGGCCTGCTGCCAGAACGACGCATCGTGCACGCGCACGCGCACCTCGAGCGTCGTCGCGCTGCCCGGTTCGGCGTGGCCGAGCACGTGCGTGTGGCCGTGTTCCTCGAGCGTGATGCGCGCATCGCGCAAGCCGTCGAGCACGGCCAGCAGGCGCCGCCGCAGCCACGTGACGCTGCGCCGTTCGCGTGGCGCGGCGTCGAGCGACGTCGGCGTGGCGGGCGTGGCATCGAGGTGGGTCATGGGCGTATCGCCTTGTCGGGATGGTCGTGGACGGGCGTGCCGCGCAGCCACAGGCGCAAGGCCTGCCAGTGGATCGCGGCGACGACGGTCGCGGTCATGAGCGGGAAGCGCCACAGCACGCGCGCGAGGTTCGTGCCGTCGAGCGGTCGCCGCGCGAGGTGCAGCGTCGCGTCGAACTCGCGCTCGCCCTCCGGCGTGCGTCGCAGCACGTCCATGTGCACGCCGAGCGTTGCGCCGGGTGGCGTGAAGCGCCAGGCGTAGTCGTGGTCCATGGCGAGGAACGGTGACACGTGGAAGCACTTGGCGAACGACCACGAAAGACCGTCGCCACGCGTGGTCGCGGTCGCGACCGGCAGCACGTAGGCGTGGCGTTCCTTCCATGGCGTGTTGGTGATCTCGGCGACGATCGCCTCGAGCGTCGTCCCGTCCTCGCCGAAGCAGTAGTAGAAGCTGACCGGATTGAACACGTAGCCCGCGTAGCGCAGATGCGTGAGCAGACGGATCGGCCCACGCGGGCGACGCCCCGTGGCCTCCTCGACACGGTTGCGCACGCAGTCGGCCAGCGGTCGATCCGGATCGCCGAGGTAGTCGGCGCGATGGAACGCGGCGACGTTGCGACGCCCGACGCTCCACAGCAGGCGGCCGCGGAACACGCGGTCGAGTTCGTCGAGATCGAGATACAGCATCGCGACGCGGTAGCGGAACGCATGCGCACGCGGCGCGTGGCGGCGATGCACCACGCGGCCTTCGTAGATCGCGCTGGCGAGCGCCGTCGTCATGCGGCGGCACTCGCGCGCGGCAGATGCTCGATCGCATCGGCGACCTCGTACGCACTGCGCAGGCCGTCCTCGTGGAAGCCGTGGCCCCAGTACGCACCGGCGAACCAGGTTCCCGCATGGCCCTGGATCTCGACCTTGCGCTGCTGTGCGAGCGCCGACGCCTGCGTCTGCTCGGGATGCCGGTAGTGCAGGCGCCGCAGCACGCGTGCGGGATCGATGTCGGCGCTGCGGTTGAGCGTCACCACGAGCGGCTCGCGCGAGAGGATCGACTGCAGCGCATTCATCCAGTAGCTCACGCTGCATGGTGCGTCGCGGTCCTCGGGCACGTGGGCGTTCCACGCCGCCCACGCACCGGGATGACGCGGCAGGATCGTCGCGTCGGTGTGCAGCACGACCTCGTTGTCCTGGTAGGTGAGGTCGCCGAGGATCGCGCGCTCGTGCGGCGTCGCATCGCCGAGGATGGCGAGCGCCGTATCGGCGTGGCAGGCCAGCACCACGTGGTCGAACGCCTCGCGGCCCGCGGCGCTTTCGACGTGCACGCCGTGGGCCTCGCGCGTCACGCGCGTGACCGCGCAGGCGGGGCGTTCCTCGACGTTCCAGCGCGCGCGCATCGCCTCGACGTAGCAGCGCGAGCCGCCGGTCACGACGCGCCATTCGGGCCGCCCGGTGAGCTGCAGCATGTGGTGGTTGGCCATGAAGCGCACGAGGTGGCCGATCGGGAACTCGAGGATGCTCCGTGACGGCGACGACCACAGCGCCGAGGCCATCGGCACGAGGTGGTCGTCGCGGAAGGCGTCCGAGTAGCCGTGTGCGGCGAGCCAGTCGCCGAGCTTCGGTCCCGGCGAGGCGTCGGCGAGCAGTGCGGGCGCCTCGCGATAGAAGCGACGCAGGTCCGCGAGCATGCGCAGGAAGCGCGGATTGGCGAGGTTGCGCGGCTGGCAGAACAGGCCACGCAGCGAGCCCGCGTTGTACTCGAGGCCGCTGCGCGCATCGCTGACCGAGAAGCTCATCGTGGTCGGCTGCGTGGCCACGCCGAGCGTCGCGAACAGCGCGGTCAGCAGCGGGTAGTGCGCGGGATTGAACACGATGAAGCCGGTGTCGACGGCGAGGCGCTGGCCGTCGACCTCGACCGCGTGCGTGTGGGTGTGACCGCCGAGATGATCGTCGGCCGCGAACAGCACCACCTCGTGGCGCGGCGCGAGGCGCCACGCCGTGCCGAGGCCCGCGATGCCGGCGCCGACCACCGCGATGCGCATCAGGCGTCCTTCCGCATGGGCCGGCGCAGCGTGGCCGGCACCGGCTTGAGGGTGTGCACGAGGCCGAGCAGCTGCATCGCCTTGAGGCCGTAGAACGTCACGTCGATTTCCCACCAGCGGAAGCCCTGCCGCGCCGAGCCCGGGAAATGATGGTGGTTGTTGTGCCAACCCTCGCCGAACGTGATCAGCGCGAGCAGCGCGTTGTTGCGGCTGTCGTCGCGCGTGGCGAAGCGTCGCGTGCCCCAGCGGTGCGCGAGCGAGTTGATCGTGACCGTCGCATGGAACAGCACGACGGTGGAGACGAAGAAACCCCACACGAGCAGCTGCGGCCCGCTCGTGCCGAGCGAGGGCGCGGCGCTCTCGAGCACGCTGCCGAGCGCGAACAGCGCCGCCGCGAGCAGGATCGGCACGAGCGTGTCGAAGCGGTCGAGCAGGCGCAGTTCGGGGAAGCCGCGGAAGTCCGGCAGCGCATCGAGGTCGGTGCGGAACGCGCGCCGCGTCAGGAACCAGCCCATGTGGCTCCACAGCAGGCCGTGCTCGCGCGGCGAATGCGGATCGTCGGGCGTGTCGGTGTGGCGGTGGTGATGGCGATGATGCGCGGCCCACCACAGTGGCCCGCGCTGCACGCACGAGGCGCCGATCACCGCGAACACGAACTGCACGACGCGCGAGGTACGGAATGCGCGATGCGCGAAGTAGCGGTGGTAGAACGCGGTCAGCGCGAACATGCGCACCGCATACAGCACGGCGGCGACCGCGAGCGCGAACGGCGACACGCCGACCACGAACACGCCCAGGCAGGCCAGGTGCATCGCGACGAACGGCAGCGCGCGCCACACGTCGATGCGATCCGCGTCGGCGTCGAGTGGGGCGTCCTGCGCGGTGTCGAACCAGCGGCGCAGCGCCGTGGCGATGCGAGGGCGCGCGGAGCGGGCAGGGAGCGATGCCATGGACGACGGGATCCTCGTGCGTGGGTCACCTGATCGTTACGGAGCGGACCGCCACCCGGATGCACGCTGAGAGCCACCCGCGCTCGAGCCCCTCTCCCTCCGGGAGAGGGGTTGGGGAGAGGGTGCGGGATCGTGACAACGGCAGATCGTCGGCGCGATCCCGAACCCTCATCCGGCCCTTCGGGCCACCCCGTATCGGGGTACGGGGCAGGCTCTTCTCCCGGAGGGAGAAGGGAAAAGATGGCTCCACGTGATGCCGTCGCGAAGCGTTCGTCGCATGGATCGGAAGCCCGCGCGCCACCGCGGGCGGCACGCGCTACAGCACCGCCACGCCACCCTTCGCGACGATCGGCCCGGTCGGCTTGCCCTCGGGCGCGCCACCCGGCGGTTCCAGCGTCACCGCGAGCACCGCCTCGGTGCCGACCTCGGCGAGCATCGCTTCCGGAATGCGAACGACCCGCGAATGCGTCACGTCGACGACACCGAGCGAACGCGGCGCCTGATCCTTCGGGATCAGCCACAGTTCGGGCACGCGTCCGCCGCTGGTCGCGGCGGCGACCGGCGTGAGCGTGAGCTGGCCGCGCGAGGGTTCGATCAGCGCGACGAAGCCGGCGCTGCCGTCATCGTGCGCGAGCGTGGACACCATCGCCGCGCCGGGCTCGGGCAGCGTGCCGCGCGGCAACACGACCAGCGCGACTGCGCACGCCAAGGCCGCGGCCGTGGCGAGTCCCGCGAATGCACGCCACACGGCGAGACTTTCCCACCATCCCGCGGATCCGCTGCTGCGCGTCGCGGATGCCGTGGCACCACCGCCGACCATCGCGCGCAGGTGTTCCCAGACGCGCGCCGGCACGGCGACCGGTTCGATGTCCGCGAGCAGCGGCATGAAGCGTTCTTCCCACACGGCGAGCTCGCGCGCGAACACCGCATCGCGTGCGGCACGCGCCTCGACCTCGCGGCGTGCCGGCGCATCGAGCACGCCGAGCACGTACTCGGCGGCCGGATCGCCTTCCGGCGGCGGCAGGTCGGTCGGCGTCGTGTTCATCGCTCGAGGCAGGCCTTGAGCTTGAGAAGGCCGCGGCGGATCCAGCTCTTGACCGTGCCGAGCGGGGTCGCGCTGCGTTGCGCGAGTTCCTCGTAGGTCGCGCCTTCGAAGAACGCCGTACGGATCAGCGTGCGGCGCGGGGCTTCGAGTTCGTCGAGGCAGTCGTCGAGGCGATGCACGTCCTGCATGGTCGCGGCGGCGTCGTCGGCCGCGGCGGCCGGTTCGTCGTCGAGAGTGATGACAGAGCGGGCGATCTCGCTGCGGTTCGCGCGCAGGCGGTCGATCGCGCGGTTGCGCGCCATCATCGACAGCCACGTCATGCCACGCGCACGGTCCGGATCGAACTGGTCGGCCTTGCGCCACACGGCGACGTAGACGTCCTGCACGACCTCCTCCGCCTCGGCACGCGCGAGCATGCGCAGGCAGACGCCGAAGAGTTTTGCCGAGGTCTCGCGGTAGAGGCGTTCGAACGCGTTCGCGTCACCGCGCGCCGTCGCTGCGATCAGGCCCGCGAGAACATCGTCGTTCACCGTCTCGGCCTCGGCCATGCGGTCTCCGCGGGCAGCGTGGGAAAGTCCGCTCGATCCTACACGGTTCCGCGCGCCGTCGATGAACGCCGTCAGTCGATCGCGCGACCGCTCCACCACAGCGCCAGCGCCGCGCCGAGCAGCAGCACCTCGAGCACGGCGGTCCACAGCGTGGTCGGTCCTACCGGCCAGAAGCGCCACAGGCTGACCGCGCGGAACAGCACGATCGGCACGTACAGCGCCAGCGCGAACACGAGCCCGAAGCGCAGGTGCCCGCCGAGTGCCGCCCAGCCGAACAGGAAGGCGAAGCCGAACTGCATGCCGCCGTAGATCACCGCGTACTCGGAGCGGCCGGAGGCCGACAGCTGCGTGAAGCCCACCGCCTGCGAGGTCGCGGTCGGCGCCAGCGTGCACCACGCGGCGAGGCCGGCGTAGAGCACGGCGTTGATCCACAGGTAGATCGCGGTCATGCAGGTTCTCCGGCAGCGGGGCGGGAAAGGACACGTGCGTGTCGTCAGAGGATACAGCGGCCGTCGAGCGGCGCCGTGGCGAGCCGTTCGAACGCGGCGGCATCGGCATCGTCGTGCCGGTCCGAGGAGGGGAACTCGATGCGCACGTCGAGCGGCTTGCCGTCCGCGTTGCGCACGTTGGCCGGGCCGTTGTAGGTGCGGATCGTGCGCGTGGCGGTCACGTAGGTCGCGTCGATCGCCGGCAACGCGAATGCGTACCAGGCGTCGACCTCGAGGCGGAAGCGCGTCGCCGGCGCGCCGTCGACCGTCGTCTCGCCGACGCGCTCGACGCTGAACGGCACGGTCGACAGGCGGCTCGGCACGAGGAACGCCATCGTCATGCGCCGTCCCGACGCGAGCGCATCCCAGTGGCCGCGGATGAACGCATCGAAGCCCGCATCGAGGACGAGGTCCGATGCGACCGGCAGCGGTGCCGACTTCTCGGCCTGTTCCGCGCGCCGCTGCACGAACACCTCGCGGCCATCGCCGCCTGCCGCGCGCACGCCTTCGCGATAGCCCGAGCGCGCGTCCTCGAGCGCGAACGAGGGCGCTTCGGGCGTGCCGTTCTCGTCGACGCGCTTGCGTGCGAACGCCTTGCCGTCCGGGCACTCGAACAGCACCACGAGCGTACGCGCGCCGTGGTCGCCGCGCAGCCCGTGCGATTCGCGATAGAGCACGCGGTCGCGGGCGTCGTAGGCGACACCGTCGTAACGCACGACCGGTGTCGCGGCGAGATCGCCGGCGGCGCCGAGCATCGCGATCGCGACCGCCGCGCCGGCGAGGCCGCCATGGGGGGAGAGGGGAGCGCTTGAACGGGTACGGAGCGAAGGCATGGCGGGGCCGTCTCGTGCAGTGCGGGAAGGTACGTGGCATGACGCCAGGCGGATGCACGGTGCCTCGTCAACATGACGCACGCCACCGTGCCATGACCCACGGGTTCTGCCTATGCTTGGCCTCCACGTGCGACGCCGCACCGCTACGGATCCCGTCCCATGCGTACCCCACTGCTCGCCCTCGCCCTGATCGCCGCCCTCGCGGCCTGCCAGAAGGCCGAGACGCCGCCGCCCGTCACGGCCGACAAACCCGCTGCAGCCACGGCGAATGCCGATACCGCGTTCGCCGACCTCTCGCAGCGCGCGCTCGCGGCGTGGCTGCAGCTGTCGCCGGTCAACGCGACGCAGATCGGCGAGCACCGCTACGACAGCGAGCTCGACGATCTCCGCCCCGAAGGTCGCGCCAAGGCGCTGGCCGTATCGAAAGGCCTGCTCGCCGAGCTCGATGCGATCGACGCCAAGGCGCTCTCGCGCGAGAACCAGGTCGATGCGGCGATCCTGCGCAACCAGCTGCGCTACGGCATCTGGGACAGCGAGACCCTGCAGGGCTGGGCGACCGATCCGCAGGTCTACAGCGGCCTCGCCGGCGGCGCGCTCTACAACCTCATGGCGCGCGAGTTCGCGCCGCGCCCGGAGCGCCTGCGCTCGGCCGTCGCGCGCATCGAGAAGCTGCCGACCCTGTTCGCGCAGGCACGCGCCAACCTCGATCCCGCACGCGTGCCGAAGATCCACGCCGAAACGGTCGCCAAGCAGAACAACGGCGTGCTCGGCCTCGTCGACATGTTCATCACGCCGCACCTCGGCGAACTCGACGAGGTGACGCGCAAGCGCGCCGACACCGCGATCGAAGGCCTGCGCAAGGCCGTCGCCGAGCACCAGACCTGGCTCGACGGCACGCTCGTGCCGAACGCGAAGGGCGAGTTCCGCATCGGCGCCGAGGTGTACGACCAGAAGCTGCAGTTCGCGCTGCTGTCGTCGCTGTCGCGCGCCGACATCCGCCAGCGCGCCGAGGCCGAGCTCGATCGCGTGCGCACCGAGATGTACGGCATCGCACGTGGCGTGCTCGCCGGCGCCAAGACCGCACCCCCGATGCCCGACACGCCCGACGAGGCGCAGCAGCAGGCCGTGATCGAAGCCGCGCTCGAACGTGCCTACGCCGAGAAGCCCGCGCGCGACAAGGTCGTCGAGGAGGCCGAAGCCGCACTCGCCTCGGCGACCGATTTCGTCAAGAAGCACAATCTCGTCACGCTGCCCGATGCGCCGGTCAAGATCATCCTGATGCCCGAGTTCCAGCGCGGCGTCGCGGTCGCCTACTGCGATTCGCCGGGCCCGCTCGACAAGGGTCTCGAGACCTTCTACGCGGTCTCGCCGATCCCGGACGACTGGAACGCCGAACAGGTCGACTCGTTCCTGCGCGAATACAACTCGCGCATGATCCATCTGCTCAGCATCCACGAAGGCACGCCGGGCCATTACCTCGAAGGCTGGCACTCGGCGCGCTTCCCCTCGACGCTGCGCGGCGTGCTGCGCTCGGGTCTGTTCGCGGAAGGCTGGGCCGTCTACACCGAAAAGATGATGGCCGACGCCGGCTACATGGACAACGACCCGCTGTTCCGCCTCGTCCAGCTCAAGTTCTACCTGCGCACGATCGCCAACGCGATCCTCGACCAGGGTGTGCACGTGGACAACTGGACTCGCGAACAGGCCATGGACCTGATGGTCCGCCGCACCTTCCAGCAGGAACGCGAAGCCGCCGGCAAATGGATCCGCGCGCAACTCACCTCCGCACAGCTGCCGACCTACTTCGTCGGCGTGCAGGAACACTTCGACATGCGCAAGGCGGCGGAGGCCAAGCAGGGCGATGCGTTCAACCTCAAGGCGTACCACGACAAGGTGCTGTCGTACGGCGCGCCGCCGGTGCGGTTCGTGAGGCAGTTGATGCTGGATGAGGCGATCCAGTAGCCGGATTCCGGTACGTCCGTTGGGAGCCGTTAGGTTCTCGGCGGCACTCCCCGGTTGCGTCGCACGGCTAATCAGATGAACAGGTGCGCGGTACGCTCGTAAGGTTCCGATTGTTGATTGCGCGATCGCATCGGGGGCTTCGTCGTCGATCACCGTGGATTGTCCATGAAATCCTCACGGCGTCTTGCGGCGTGGATGGGGCAATATCACCGCTTGCCAGCGGTGACACGAGTGATGCACCGCTGTTAAACAGATATCCGCTCGGCGCACTCAAGGCATGCATGGCGTCTTGATCGGGTAACCTCATGTTCGACATTGGGAGATCGCCTTGACAGTCTCGTCAGACTGCGTGATTGTCTCTTCTTGGCCCGCTATTTGCGCGATATATGTAGTTGGGCGCTATAGGGAGACAACGGCGCATGGACAAGACGCTCCGTCTAGCACTGAACAAGTACAGCCCAATCCCCCTGAGGCTACGGAGCAGCCCGAAGGTCGACAGCGCTCGCTCCGAGTTGACGGTGGGGTTGGCGAGTCTCTATCACCACTATTACCTTGACTCGTTTGGTGTAGCGCCGCCGAACCCCGATCCAGCTCAGTTTGAGCACGCCTCCTTTCTGTTGCCTTGTAGCGAGTTCAGGTTTCAGGGTTCCGGTCTTGGTGTCTCGCCCGCTATCAAGTCTCACCGGTCGAACGAGTTGGGGCAGGCTTTTTGCCGCTGGTTCTTGTACGAAAACCTAGATGTCACATACTTCGCTCATCTGCCGCAACTGCTAAATCGCCAACTGCAAAGACCATTCCAAGGCCTCAGCATTCAACGGTCTGCGCCGGGAGACACTCCGGACTATCTGTGCGCCGACGCTTCAGGCCGGGTATTGCTAGCGGAAGCAAAGGGACGGTATTCGCCCATCAGTTTCAAAAACAAGGAGTTCGAGGCTTGGAGGAAACAGTTCGGTCGAGTGCTGCTCAAAGACGCCAACGGCGTGGAGCGCATCCTGAAAGGTCATATCGTGGCCACTAGATTCGCGACAGAGTCGGACAGCACTCGCTTGCATACAACTATCTGGGCCGAAGATCCGGATAGCCAGGGCAGTCAGCCTCTAGATTTTGAATCTTCGCCACCGTTCGCACAGGCAACGATTGCGGCTCACTTCGGAAGCGTCGCGGCGAAACTTCGACAACCGCTTCTTGGTCAAGCACTGACAAGCGGAGTTGCTCTGCCCGCCGAGATACGGGTCCTCGCGGTCGCTTGGAGAGTTGTAGTAGGGCCACTTCAAGGCACGCGTTTCGTCGGTGGGTACTTCGCTAGCGAAGGCAGAAGCGCCGATTTTCAGAGGACCGAAGGCGGGAATCTCCACACTACAGTTGATCCATTCCGTCTAGATGTCCCATCGTTCACATTCTTCGGGGTTGAGGAGACGATCTTTCGTCGGGTGGTTGAGCTGGCTCGCTCTCCAGAGAGCCAGAATGGTCGCAACTTCCCCACCTTTGAGAGGACTGATTTTTTCTATAGCGGCTTCAGCGCTCTCCGTGACGGTAGCGCTGTCGGACCGCTCGAGTTCTTCTCGCCCGACGAACGACTCGTCCTCTAGTCGGCGCGAGAATAAAGCCCAACCCATCCCTCAACCGGAGGGCGGTAAGCCCCGCCTACAGCACGTGATGCATTAACTCAGTCCGGGCTTGCGGCACTCGCCTTCGCAGTCCGGTCAGCTCAAACGTTCGGGCGCACGAGGAGGTGTACTGAAATGGAGGTTATCAACAATCCGTGGTTTATCGGCATCGGAGGGGGTATTTTAAGCGGCCTGATCGTTACACTAATTTCAAGAATGGTCCTGTCACGCAGAGACAATCGCGAATATGCACAGAAGGTTCTTGGCGCCAACCGTGAAGTGATTTATGCAATCAAGCCTGGGATATCTGAGGGGCTAATACCAGCCTCCGAGATCATTCAGTCTCTGATTGAGGCTACCGCTAGAAAGTATGGAGTGGAAGCAAAGAACTTGTATCGAGCTTCTGAAATCGCTCAAGAGCTAATGAAGGAGGTCATGGACTCAAGTTTCATTTCTGCGAAAACGAAAGAAGAGTACTGTGCTCAGCTGGCTAGGTTGGTAGCCGCACCTTCTACGCAACCTTCAAGTACTCATCAAAAGCCGAGAGACGAACGTCCCTCTTCCGGAATGGAAGAATACCGATCTCGCATGATCTCAATGATGAGCATCATGATGGGCATGGGCGCTGCTTCTATGACGCTATTTATGGTCCTATCAAAGAACGCGCCGTTCGCATCTCTAACATTTGGCTCAGGCCTGTTCTCAGCCATCTTTCCCGCGATAGCGGCAATGCTCGTGGTGGTTGCTGCAGCAGCTGCAGCGATGTCTTTCACTAGAATTCAGCGAAAGCACCTAGAAGAACGCGAAAGACTGAAGAGAGAACAGACCAAGAAGAGTCAGGCCGGCGCAGCCTAGCAAGTCAATTGGCTTGACTCCGCTTCGCCGCGCGGCTTAATTTTGGCTTCAGAGCGCACCAAAATCGGCGCACCACCATATTCTTGCGATTGAAGGGGGGCATAGATGATAAAATACCAAATATTCGTGAGCTCTACATACGATGACCTCAAGGAAGAAAGATCTCAAGTTATAAAAGCCATTCTTGAGATGGGGCACATTCCAGTAGGAATGGAGATGTTCAGTGCCGCTGATGAAGAGCAATGGAAGATCATTACTCGACAAATCGACGAGACGGATTACTACGTAGTAATCATCGGGAGCCGGTATGGCTCCATCACGAACGGCATCAGTTACACGGAAAAGGAGTATGACTATGCAGTTGCAAGAGGAATTCCTGCATTGGGATTTATCGTCGATTCCAGCATAGAACCACTTGCAAAAAACACAGACAAGGAAGAAGATAAAATCGTCGCGCTCGCCAAATTTAAGGCGAAGATAAAACAGCGCCCGATTGGTTTCTGGAAGACGGCCGACGATCTTCATGGGAAAGTTTCAATCGCATTAATGAAGGCATTTAACACTACTCCTCGTATCGGCTGGAGCAGATCAACGGGTGTTGCCGGTCCTGAAGTCATGCAAGAGTTATCAAGACTCTCAAAGGAAAATTCTGAACTTCGTAATCAGTTGAGCGTTGTTCAGAATTTAGGGGCTATAGATCGCCGCGCACACTTGCAGGCGCGGATTGACACGCTCAAGTCTATTAATAAAGTCCTGAGTCTTAGAGAGCGCGGAAAAGCAAATTGGGATATACATGTTGAGTTGACTCTTTTTCACATATTCTCTCAACTCGCGCCGGAAATGATGGTCGAAATTTCCGTTAATACCGCTTCCACATTCCTCGGGATTATGAACAAGCCAAAGGACGAGCTGGAGCTATCGCCAGATGCCCCTATCGGCTTAAATCGTGTCAGTCTGCTTTTCGCAGATCTTGCATGCCTTGACCTAGTAGAGCCGAGCAAAAGAAAGCATCAAGTAGCTGACAAAGAGTCTTACTGGTCTCTAACTCAGGAAGGTATTGATTTGCTAAAGCTACATCGCGCCATCCGCCTTGAGGCTGAAGCCGCCAAGGCAGCGTCTCATACATCCGTTAAAGAGCAAAATACAAGAAAAACTAGCAAGGGCCTGGGCATAAAGAAGTCGTCAAACGCGTCCTAATAATTCATTTAAGCCGACACGTTAGCTCCTTCGCTTTAGTGGATACCCTGACCTAATGATCAGGAGTGTCCACGCCCCGTCCTGGTCCGCGCACTACGTATCGTTACAGCGAAAAGTTCAAGGGGGCGGCCGTGCGGCTCAGCGAGCTTCCGGTGTTTCCGTGCGAGAAGGTCCCGAGTCGCATTATGTCCCATCCGTCATGTTGTCTCTTGGCCTAGGTCAGTACGCACGCGAGGACGAGATCATGAGCAAGAAATGTCGCGAAGGAAGCCTTTGCAGGCCGATGTGTGAAGATGCATGCGCATCAGATCGAGGAGTGGCGCGATGAAAACCTTATTGCCGGTGCTCTTTCTCGGGTTGGCCCTGCCAGCCAGCGTCGTGGCCGAGGAGCTTCGATTCGAGTTGTATGCGGGCGGAGACGTGAAGCGTGTTCTATTGGCATCCGGATCGAAGCAGTATTCGGCTGCGGATTTCGATGTTTCGCGAGAGGAGCGGGGCGGTCGCGCTTACGGCACGAGGAAGGTCCTCGAGCTCCATGACGGATTCGGGGTGGGGATCCTCGATACGTACAAGAACGCGGGTGGCTTCGGCCTCACGGTCGAGCACCTCCCTGTCGGATCGCATCCGAACGAATTCAGTTGGGAGTGGTACGACCCCACGACCGGCAATGAATACGTCAAGCGCCAAGGCCGTACGAAGATCGCGGTGACGCTGGAGGGTTTGCCCGTTGCGTCGGAGGTCAGGACGATCCGCTTCCTCGAAGATGCCGAGTTCCGGTATACGGCTGACACCTGCTGCGATGACGGTGGCAAAGGTTCGACCCACGTCCTTCGGATCCTGGCGGGGAGCGTTCTCGAGTTTCCGCGCTGAGTCGTCACGAAGGAGGTGCGCATGACGATCCCGTCTCATCCCGTGCTTGATGCCGCGCTCGTCGGTACCTACCCCGCCAGTGCCAAAGCCGGTGGTGGCTACGTGTGGGACGCGGTCCTCGAGTATCGCGTGTGGTGTCATCCGGAACGCGGTGCGCCGGATCTCATGGACGGTAGCGACTACTACTATCCGTTCGAGACGGTCGAGGAGGCGCTCGCGTTCTCGCAGGAGACGCCTGGCGCCGAGGAACCGCTGGCGCTGATCGTGCTGGAGGAGTACATCGACGAGCCTGAGGCGGGCACCTACGTGCACGTCAAGGAGCGTCGCGTGACGGACTGGCCCGTCGGGTTTCTTTCGCGTCCGCGGCGCACGCCGCAAACGATTCCGGACTTCATGGCGCCCGATGCGCCGCCGAATAGACTCGATATCCTGCACGGTCTCGCTTGATCCCACCGAGGGCAGTCCCATGGCCGAGAACAAGACCAAGGCAACCGACTCCAGCGTCGAGGGCTATATCGCCGCGCGAGCGAACGCGCAGCAGACCGCCGACAGCCAGGCGCTGATCGCGCTGCTCGGCAGGATCACCGGACAAGCGCCGAAGATGTGGGGGCCGAGCATCGTCGGCTTCGGCTCGTACACGTACACCTACGAGAGCGGGCGCTCGGGCGAGGCGCCGCTGGCAGGCTTCGCGGTCCGCGGGCGCGAGCTCGTCGTCTATCTGGACTGCGAGGACGAGGCCGGCGCGAAGCTGCTCGCGAAGCTCGGCAAGCACAAGATGGGCAAGTCCTGCCTGTACTTCAAACAGTTGGCCGATCTCGATGCCGGCGTGCTCGAGAAGCTCGTCAAGGCGTCGATCGCGAACGTGAAGAAGAAGTACGGTTAGGCGTTCCGGATCGCGGGCTTGGGCTGGGGTCAGGTCCATTTGCTCTGAAGTGTAGTCCGTCACCGGGGCATATGTCGGAAAAATAAATCGCCCCAGCTTTATAAGATTAACAAGTAGAGTGCATTTTTATTTTACGGAGCGTAGTAATTATATGGAACTTATTGGCGGCCTCGCAACTGTAGTCGCACTCATTGCAGATTTTTCATCTCAACGCCGATCTGGGAAGGAAGCTAGTCTTGAGGACTTCAAAGCTTGGCTGGCAGAGCAAAGGCATCATGAAATAATTAAACTTTTGGAATCCAATCTTGTTACTATTGTAAGTATGAAAGCTGTTTTGAACGAGTCGCACTCGAGGATCGTTGATCTTCAAAGACAGCTTGAAATGCTTAAGCGAGACCAACCTGCTACGTCGCTAGTGCAAACGCAGGCGAAGTCGGACGCGATAGAGGTCATATACCTTGGCTCTAATAATAAGTTTGTAGGCACCGATCGAGATCTGGATGAGTTAGCGACTAGATGTGCAGTACACACTATTGAGGGAAAGGTGATTGAATTTACGGTCCTGCTTCAGGAAACTGTTCTGAATGTAGTTCCGGACGATCCTCTGATTATCCCGAGATACGAGAAGCATAGGGCTGAACGCGCACGTCGACTTAAATACCGACTAGAGCTTCTTACGTCTCAGGACGTGCATGAGTGGTGGGAATATTTTCTTGGTAGAAAAGAATATTGGATTTCTGCCATTAAGGCGCTTCTTTCAAGGGCTGATATTTCCGCTGATGGAAACGTTACCGGATTGACCAAGATTGACGTTTGGCGCACAGATAAGCCTGGATTGAGCGCGCCTGTTTATTTGAACAAGAATGAGATTTCTGTTGTTCTTGACCATCTGGGTTTCGATTCCACTGCAGATCTTCGGTTCGGGGCTGACTGGAGATCGGCTATAGATCTGCCAATTGATATTATTGTTGGTCATATAATTCCAAGCATTATTGTTCATTTTGATTTGCGATCTGTCTCACCAGATGGGAACGTTTTAGACTTGGCTACGTGGCATATTGGAGAGGGGTAAATAAGAGCGGGCGCTCGGGCGAGGTGCCGCTGGCGGGCTTCGCGGTCCGCGGGCGCGAGCTCGTGGTCTATCTGGATTGCGAGGACGAGGCGGGCGCGAAGCTGCTCGAGAAGCTCGGCAAGCACAAGATGGGCAAGTCCTGCCTGTACTTCAAACAGCTGGCCGATCTCGATGCCGGTGTGCTCGAGAAGCTCGTCAAGGCGTCTATCGCGAATCTGCGTCGTCGCCACGGATAGGAGATCCCATGGCAGGCCATGACGCGTGGCGTACGCAGATCGCCTCGGATGTCATACGCGACGGGCTCGGTGTCGAGCTTTTGAACGCCGCCGGCGACGTCGTCGCGGAGGTATTCCGATGCGATGCCGACCACACCGTGTTGTTCCATTCGTACGTGACAGCCATTCCCTTGTACGCCGTGGATCTTCTGCTTGCGAGGGCAAAGGAACGCCTCGATCCCTTCGAGGACGGCCAACCGTTGAGCGTTGACGTGCGAAACGGTTGACCATCGTTCGCCACGATCGGCGTTCGATCGATCGAAGAATCTCCTCTAGGCGCAAGCTTGGTCAGTTCGCTCTTCGTCCGAAGATATCCCGTGTCCCGGAGCGCGGCCATGCCGCGCTCCGGATGACATCCCTCAACGCGCCGCGTTGCTGTTCATCGTCGCGTTGCGGCTCGCGTTCAAGTACTGCGCGGGATCACGCATGTTGGCGGTGTGGCACTGGCCGGTGACGTGGCCGCGGTTGACCGCACCCGGGAGCTGGCCGTTGACCTGTTCGGTGGTGCCGTCCTCGGGATCGCTGAGGACGAGGTCGGTGGCGAACTGGCAGTAATCGTTGGTGTACCAGTTCGTCAGCGTGAACGAGGTCGTGTAGTAGTTGACCTTGGCGCGCGCCGAGTTCGGCACGCCGGCCAGCCACGACGAGGCGCCGCTGTAGGTCAGGTTGCTGTTCGATCCGCACGCCACGCCGAACCAGCTGCCGAGCGTCGCGAGGATGCCCGAGAGGTTGGTGCCCTTGTACGGCGTGCCGACTGACTGGATCAGGCGGCTGCCGGTCGCGTTGTCGAGGCCGCTCCAGTAGAACGCGTAGAGGTGCAGCGAGGCCGCGCCGCCCTGGCTGTGCGCGACCGTGCCGAACGAGTTCCAGGTCGAGCCGAACGTGCGGATGCGCTGCGCGAACTGGTCGTGGCTGCGGTTCTGGTTGGCGTCGAGGAACGTCGAGGCCGTGCTGAACTGCGAGGCCGGCCACACCGCGTTGGAGCAGTAGCCGTGCACGAGCAGCAGGCGCTGGCCGACGCCTTCGGTGACGCTGCCACGAGCCGGGCGCGGGCCCATGGTCATGGTCTCGTCGACGACGATCTCGGCCGGATTGGCCTTCGAACGCAGGTTCGGCATCGCGAGCGCGAGGCGCTTGGCCGAGGCCACGGTGACGAAATGGTCGGGATCCTCGATGCGCAGCTCGCGCAGTTCGAAGGGCGCCTTTGCGCCGCTCAGGGCGATCCAGCGCTCGTCGAAGCCGAGCGCGAGCTGGCCGTCGCGCGGCACGACCATGCCGCCGAGCCAGGCGACCGCCTTGGGCTTGCCGTCGGCGCCGGTGCCCCAGATTTCGCCGATCGCGCGGTAGTGCTGGCCTTGCTTGCGCGCGGTGACGGGCACGCGGATCGACAGGCGGTTCGCCTCGGTCGCGGTGACGGCCGTGGCCTGCTGCGCGCCGATCGCGAGGCTCGCCTCGACCACGGGCAGCAGGTGTTCGGCCGTGCGCACGAAGGCCTTGCCACGCGCGTTGGTACCGCGCACCTCGACCTGCGCGGTGTAGTTGCCGGCGAGCGTGGCCGGGAAATCACCTGCGAACAGGCCGTCGCCGGCGAGGCCGTCGTCGTGGCGGCCGTCGTCGAACATCGCATGCGTCGTGACGCTGCCGTCCGGCGCGGTGACGCGCAGCATGGCCTGCGCGATGCGACCGGCCTTGGCGCCGACGCGCACGTCGTCGCCGGCTGATGTGGTCAGCAGCGCGGTGAGGCCGAGGCGCTCGCCGACGATCTGGCGCGTGTGGGTCTGGTACGAGGCGAGCTCGGTCGCTTCGTCACCTTCGACGAGGAGGTAGCCGTCAGCCGCTGCCGCGCCGCTGCGCAGCTTGAGGCTCCAGGTGTCGCCTTGCAGGTTGTCGAGGTCGTAGCGCACGGCGGGCACGCGTGCCTCGCCGAGCGCGAAATCGGTCGCGAACACGCGCGAGGCCAGCGACTCGGCCGCGACGCCTCGCCCCGATGCGCCGACGAGGTCGACCTGCCAGTTCGCCTGCGCAGGCGCGAACACGAGGAAGCGCAGCGCATCCTTCTCGACCGGCAGCGAGGCCTGCCACGTGCGTTCGCCGCCGGCTTCGCCGGTGAACTTGACGGGCAGCAGCGCGCTGCGCGAGTGGATCGTCGCCTCGGTCGGCGACGGCGCACGCATCGACGCGATCTCCGACGGCGGACCGGCGAGTTGCTTGGCGAAGGGCAGGGCCGAGGTGTCGGCCTGGGCGAAGGCGGGCGCAGCTGCGAGCAGGGTCAACGCGGACAGCACGGACGAGGTTCGAGTCACGGTGTTTCCTCCCTGGAGCGGGTCTCGGATCGACGATCGCGATCGATTCGCGATGCGACGGCGGCGGATCCGCATCGCACGGCGCGCAGGCGATACCCGCTGCGTCACCGCTCCCCACGATGCCGGACCACTCGCGAGACTCGACGCGTGCGCGCGGATTTGCAAGGCGCAGTGCGGCAAGGGGGTTGAGGGAGATGGCGGGTCGATGACCTGCCGATCGACCATCGGCTGTACATCGAGAACGCCGGGTGTCGCGATGTGCGGCGTGATCCAGAGCAAGGACGGCGGCTCACGGAGGAGCACGATCTCCGAACTCGTTTGCGACGCTTGAATGGATTCCGGCTTTCGCCGGAATGACGGAGTACCAAGGTTCACCGGTGCACGGCGAAGCCATGCCCCTACCTTCAAGATCTTTGGGCATCGCGATGCGAGGCGTGATCCGGACGGCAGGCTCACGCAGGAGCACGACACGTCCGACGCGTCCTTTGAAAGGATGTTGCGCTTGAGCCCCTCTCCCTCCGGGAGAGGGGTTGGGGAGAGGGTGCGGGATCGTGACGACGCCTGACCATCGTCGCGATTCCGGACCCTCATCCGCCCCCGGGCCACCTTCTCCCGGAGAGAGAAGGGAAGAACACGCGCTATGCCGTATTGCCGCGAAGCGAGTCGTCATCCCGACACTCATCGCCGGAAGCCCGATGCAGCAACGCTCTCCACTCTCTGTTGCTTTGAATTTTTCCTGGACAGCAGTGGGCTTGACCAGCCGTTCGGGTGTTGAGAGTCGCCGGAATGACGGAGTGATAGGGCTCGCCGACGGATGGAGAAGCGATCACCGCCGTCTCGAACATCGTCCCGTCGAGCGATACCCGTCTGCGCCGGACGTTCGCCGCCGATCCGTCCGCCTGCCCGCATAATGCGCAGCTGATCGAGTGACGAAACGGGACACCATGAAGATTCCGAAGGGTTTGCAGCCGCTGGTCGACGACGGTGTCGTCGACGAGGTGCTGCGGCCGTTGAAGAGTGGCAAGGAGGCATCGGTCTACATGGTCGGCGCGGGTGGCCGTGTGCTGTGCGCGAAGGTCTACAAGGACATGGCGCAGCGCAGCTTCCAGGCGCGCGTGCAGTACCAGGAAGGCCGCAAGGTGCGGGGCAGCCGCCAGGCGCGCGCGATCGGCAAGGCGAGCAAGTTCGGACGGCGCGAGCAGGAGACCGCGTGGAAGAACACCGAGGTCGAGGTGCTCTACCAACTCGCGGCGGCCGGCGTGCACGTGCCGCAGCCGCGCGGCTATTCGCACGGCGTGTTGCTGATGGATCTCGTCGCCGATGCGGACGGCGACAACGCGCCGCGTCTCGGCGAGGTCGAGCTCGACGCCGACACCGCACGCGCGTTCCACACCAGGCTCGTGCGCGACGTCGTGCGCATGCTCTGCCTCGGGCTGATCCACGGTGATCTTTCCGAGTACAACGTGCTCGTCGCGCCGGACGGTCCGGTGCTGATCGATTTCCCGCAGGTGGTGAGCGCTTCGGGCAACAACGCCGCGCGCGCGATGCTCCTGCGCGACGTGCACAACCTGCGCGACACGCTCGCACGCTTCGCACCGGAACTGGCCGACACGCATTACGGCGAGGAGATGTGGGCGCTGTACGAGCAGGGCGAGCTGCAGCCCGACACGCCGCTGACCGGCACGTTCGTGTTCGACGAGCACACGGCCGATGTCGACGCGGTTCGCGACGCCATCGAGGATGCGCGACAGGAGGCGATCATCCGTCAGCAGGGGCGCGAAGCGGCCGACGCCGAAGACTGAGCAGGATCGCGCGGCGTCAGCTGGAACCGTCGAGGCACGGCGGCGAGCGACGCTCGCGCGCTGCCTCGTGGGCGCGTGGCCCCGCGTGCTGCTGTCTGCCGTGACCTGGATGCAGGGGCGCCACGGCGTCGACGATGGAGCGCGGCGATGCGCCGGCGCAATGGATTCGGTTTCGCGGGACTTCTCTTCGCGGCATGGCTCGCGGCGGCACCCCGTGCGCAGGCACAGGACATCGTGGTCACGCGTCTGGACGATCCGGCGCCCAACGGCTGCACGCCGACCGATTGCTCGTTGCGCGAGGCGGTGATCGCCGCAAACGTCGATCCTGCGGCGTACAACGATATCCTGCTTGCAGCGGGTACCTACCAGATCAATGCGACGCCGCTCGCAGTGACCGGCGGCACGCAGTTCCAGGGCGCCGGCAGCTCCCAGACGCTGATCCGTGGCGACGGCGTGACCGATCTGATCACGTTCGATTCGGTGCATCAGCTCGATCTCGCCAACCTGGCCCTCGATGCCCGGGGCAAGCGCGAACTGTTCGCCACCAACGGCAACGCCGTGCGACTCTACCGGCTGCGCGCGCCGAATCCGCTCGGCTCGATCAGGGTCGAGCCTGCGGTCGGAGGAGGCGACTTCGCAGGATCGTTCTGGGTCGGCGAGAGCGAGATCACCGCGCACGTCTCCAGCGTCGGCAAGGCCGACTTCGCGTTGTTCGGTAGTCGCATCGCCAGGCTTTCAGTGTACGGCAACGGCTTTGCCGGCTACGGTGCCACCGACATCCACCTGCACGACTCGATCATCGACGGTGCGCTCTCCGCGGGCACGACATCGGGCGCGTACCTGTCCACCGCCAACCGCGTTCGCATCAAGAGCGTGGATGTCCTCGGCACCAACGGTGGTGCGGAGATCAGAGGGCACCCGCTTGCGGAAGCCGCAGAGCTCGTGGTCGATCGCATACGCTACGAGGGCAATACGCGGCCGATGTCGATCACGAGAATGGACGGCACGCTGAGCCGCAGCGCGTTCATCGACAACGCCAACGACGATCTCGACGACCGCGGGCCGGGGGCCCTCGAAATCGGTGACACGATCGACCTGCGCATCACGGAGTCGCTCTTCGAGCGCAACCGCGGCAGCGCCAGCGCGGGCGGCGCACTGCTCATGGACGGTGGTGGTACCCGCCTCGCGGTGGAGAACAGCACGTTCTCGGGCAACAGCATCGCGGTGTCCGCCGCGGCGCTGCCGGGCGGTGCGCGTGGCGCCGCGATCGGATGGACCAGCGGTATCGATGGATCGACGCTGATCCTGCAGCACGTCACGGTGGCGGCGCCGGTCGCGCTGCCGGTCGGGCTGTCGGGATCGGCGCTCGGCGGCTACGAGGCGCCGGCCGACTTCGCGCTGCGCATTTACAACAGCATCCTGCGCGGCAGCTGCAGCTTCGCGGCCGGCTCGATCGATTTCGGCGTCGGCACCATCGAAAGCGCCGGCACCACCTGCGGCCTGTCGACCGACCTCAACACGGTCAGCGTATCCGGCACCGCACTCGCACTCGGCCCGCTGGCGAACCACGGCGGCCTGACACCGACCTACCTTCCGGCCGCCGGCAGCGTCGCCATCGATGCCGCGAACATCCTGTTCTGCCTGCACGGCGACCAGCGCGGATACCCGCGCCCGCTCGGCTCAGGGTGCGACATCGGCGCGACCGAAACGGGCGACGTGATCTTCGCGAACAGGTTCGAGTAGCGGGCATGCGCGGGTCGGGATGACGCTCGCGGAGCACATGCGGTCGTCGCGATGCGAGGCGAGATCCGGAGCAGGCTGGGCGGCTCACGGACGGGCACGATGCCCGAACCCGTCTCCGACGCTTGAAGGGATGACCAGCGCTGCGCGCTGTCGTAAAGCGCCTCCGGCTTGACCAGCCATTCGGCTGTCGAGAGCTTGGAATGTGCGTAGGGCGGAACCACCGCAGGTGATTCCGCCGTGGACCGCGATGCGATGCCGGTCTCGTGGCGAATGGACGTTCGCCATCTCTTCGCGCGCGGCATGTGCGCGGAGAGTGGGGTGATGGTGTCGCGGGGGATGTGTAGGGAGCGACGTACGATCGTGCGGCGGAATCCGCTGCGCGGGTTCCGCCCTACGGGAGCGGAATCAGGCGGAACCGCCGCAGGCGACTCCGCCGTGGTTCCCGGCGCGTTGCGCGCCGGGAACGTGGTGGATCACGCAGCGCGCGAGGCGCGCTTGCGGTCGTTCTCGGTGAGGTGCTTCTTGCGCAGGCGGATCGCCTTCGGCGTGACCTCGACGAGCTCGTCGTCCTCGATGAAGTCCAGCGCCTGCTCGAGCGTGTACTTGATCGCCGGCGTGAGCTTGATCGCGTCGTCCTTGCCCGAGGCGCGCATGTTGGTCAGCGGCTTGGGCTTGATCGCGTTGACCGTGAGGTCGTTGTCCTTGGAGTGGATGCCGACCAGCTGGCCCTCGTACACGTTGTCGCCCTCGGCGGCGAACAGGCGGCCGCGCTCCTCGAGCGGGCCGAGCGAGTAGGCGGGCGTGGTGCCGGCCGCGTTCGCGATCATGACGCCGTTCTGGCGCTTGGCGATCGCACCCTGTTCCTTCGGACCGTAGTGGTCGAACACGTGGAACAGCAGGCCCGAGCCCTGCGTGAGCGTGCGGAACTCGTTCTGGAAGCCGATCAGGCCACGCGCCGGGATCAGGTAATCCAGGCGCACGCGACCCTTCCCGTCCGGCTCCATGTTCTTGAGCTGGCCCTTGCGGATGCCGAGCTTCTCCATGACGCCACCCTGGTGCTGCTCCTCGACGTCGACGACGAGCTGCTCGACCGGCTCCATGAGCTGGCCGTCGATTTCCTTGACGATGACTTCCGGGCGCGACACCGCGAGCTCGAAGCCTTCGCGGCGCATGTTCTCGATCAGCACCGAGAGGTGCAGCTCGCCGCGGCCCGAGACGAGGAACTTGTCCGGATCCGAGCCTTCCTCGACCTTGAGCGCGACGTTGTGCAGCGTCTCGCGCTCGAGGCGCTCGCGGATCTGGCGGCTGGTGATGAACTTGCCGCCGCTGTGCTCCTTGCTGCCCGCGAACGGCGAGTTGTTGACCTGGAAGGTCATCGAGATCGTCGGCTCGTCGACCGTCAGCGCCGGCAGCGCCTCGGGCGTGTCGAGCGCGCAGATCGTGTCGGAGATGCTGAGCTCGGCCACGCCCGAGATCGCGACGATGTCACCGGCCTCGGCCACGTCGACCTCGACGCGCTCCAGGCCCATGAAGCCGAGCACCTGCAGCACCTTGCCCTGGCGCTTCTTGCCGTTGCGGTCGATCACGCTGACCGGCATGTTCGTGCGCACCTTGCCGCGCTGGATGCGGCCGATGCCGATCAGGCCGACGAAGTTGTTGTAGTCGAGCTGGCTGATGCGCATCTGGAACGCGCCTTCCGGATCGACGGCCGGCGGCGACACGTGCTTCATGATCGCTTCGTAGAGCGGGGTCATGTCGCCTTCGCGCGCGCTGTCGTCGAGGCTCGCGTAACCGTGCAGCGCCGAGGCGTAGACGATCGGGAAATCGAGCTGCTCGTTGGTCGCGCCGAGCTTGTCGAACAGGTCGAACACCTGGTCGATGACCCAGTCCGGGCGCGCGCCGGGGCGGTCGATCTTGTTGACCACGACGATCGGCTTGAAGCCCATCGCGAACGCCTTCTGGGTCACGAAGCGCGTCTGCGGCATCGGGCCGTCCATCGCGTCGACGAGGATCAGCACCGAGTCGACCATCGACAGCACGCGCTCGACCTCGCCGCCGAAGTCGGCATGGCCCGGGGTGTCGACGATGTTGATGCGGTTGCCCTGCCAGGTGATCGCGGTGTTCTTGGACAGGATCGTGATGCCACGCTCCTTTTCCTGGTCGTTGGAGTCCATGACGCGCTCGGCGAGCACGGTGCGCTCGTTGAACGTGCCGGACTGCTTGAGGAGGCAGTCGACGAGGGTCGTCTTGCCGTGGTCGACGTGGGCCACGATGGCGATGTTGCGGAGATTCTCGATGGACATACGGAGGCCTGACCACCCGTTGCCGGGCGTCGCTGGGGGGAAGGGAAAAAGAGCCGCTCGAAGCGGCAGCCGCCCATTATAGCCGGATTCGCGTTACCGCAAAACGTTTCGGTCGGTCAAGCCGCGGCGCGGCATCCGGCGGTCACGGCGACAGCGACAGCAGGCCCGGGCGGGTGCGCGGCGGCTTCGCGGGGGCCGCGCATGGCGAGGCGGGCAGGCGTTCGACGAGGTCGCGGGCCAGCGCCCGCGCGCCGGCGCGGATTTCGGCCAGGCCCGTGCACTCCCACAGCGCGCCGCGCAGCAGGGTGCCGACGATGCGCAGGTGGGTCGAGGCGCTGCCGTCCGGGCGCAGCAGCAGGCCCGAGGCGTCCGCGGCGAGGCCGAGGCCGAGCGCATCGGCACGCGCGATGCCCTCGTCGAGGATCTGCCGCACGAGGCGGTGCTGGGTGTCGCCGACCGAGGTGTTGAGGCCGGTCGCCTGGATCACGAGGTCGGCTTCGAGGCGCAGCTCGCCCGCGCCGCGCGGACGGCGCAGGCGCACCTCGAGCGGGCCGGCCCCGTCGATGCCGGCGATGCGTGCGGCGACGACCTCGAGGCGGCCGGCCTCGCGCAGCGCCTCGATCGCGCGCGTCGTGCGCGGCGGCAGGCGGTGGCGATGCAGGTCCCAGAGCGGGCGCAGGTGGCGCAGGAAGCGTGCGCGGTCGTTATCGGAAAGCGCCTGCCAGAGGCGCGGCGTCGACGGGCGCAGGCCGTCCATGAGGGCGCGCCAGTCGAGGCCGGGTTCGGTGCTGGTCTCGCGCAGCAGGCGCAGCCAGTGACGCAGGTCGGGGCGCGCGAGCAGCGCATCGACGAGATCCTGCGGATGCGCGTACGGCTCGCCTGGGGTGTCGAGGTGCGTGGTCGGGAGGCGGCCGCGCCGCGACACCGCGGTGATGCGCGCGTCGGGCCAGCGCTCGGCGATGTCGAGAATCGTGTCGATCGCGGTCAGCGCGGCACCGAGTACGACGACATGGCGCGGCGACTCGTTGGCCTTGGGCCACTGCCACGGATCGAGTGCGTAGGCGCCGCTGCAGCGCGCCTCATGGCTGGCCTCGGCGAGCGGACTCGGCGGCAAGGCGCCGACCGCGAGCACGACGGCATCGGCGTGCACGTCGTCGCCGTCCCGCGAGGTGACGACGTAGCCGAGCGCATCGCTGCCGCGCACGGCGACGGCTTCGTCCTGCACGGTCGTGAGCGTGTGGCCGCGCGTGCGCGCGGTCTCGACGAGTGCGCCGAGCGTGTGCTCGATGAAGTCGCCGAACCACGCGCGCGGCACGAAATCCGAGCCTTTCGCGTGCGGGTGGCGCGAGCTCGCGTACTGGAAGAACGCACCGACGTCGTCGGCGAACAGGCCCATGCCCGCCGCACGCACGTTGAGCAGGTGGTGTTCGGACTGGGTCGAGTAGGCGATGCCGCGCCCTGTCGAGCGGCGCCCCGCGAACCAGGTGAGTTCGAGGCCGTCGCCCGCGTACTGGCGCAGCAGTTCGCCGAGCACGCTCGCGCCCGCTGCGCCGCCGCCGATCACCGCGATGCGTGTCATGTCGTTCCCCTGGTGTCGGCGCGGCCCGCGGGCCGCGCCGGCGGCCTCAGATGCGCACCGCGTCGATGCTGGCGGTCTGGCGCGTCGCGGTGTAGCGGCCTTGCGTGTGCGTGTGGAACGTCGAGTACGACTCGAGAGAACCGCCGTACACGTGCAGCGACAGCGCCGGCTTGGTCGCCGACAGGTTGCGGCAGGCGTGCACGTAGCCCGGGCCGTCGAACGTGGTCGCGTCGCCGATGCCGAGGATCAGCGTGCGCTGGTGCTCGAGCACGGGATCGGCCTCGCTGCCGCCCTTGGCGAATTCCTCGATCGCGAGCGCGCCTTCGACGACGAGCTCGATGCCCCACAGGCCGTCGTGGTCGTGCAGCGGCGTCGTGTAGCCCTGCGGCCACGCGATCAGCAGCGCGCTGAAGTTGCGCGTGTCGTCCTGCGCGATCAGGTGGCGGCGGTAGCGGCGCGGAAGATGGGCGACCTCCGAACCGGCCGCGCTCGGACAGCCCGGCAGCCACGGCACCGCCGTGAGGCGGTCGCGCAGGGCTTCGATGTCCCACACGTCGGGTCGTTCGGGAAGCTCGCCGATGCGCACGCGCACGGCGTCGATCCAGTCCTCGGCGATCGAGATCGGTGAGTGGTCCATGGTCCCCTTCCGGTACAGCAGTGATGACGGGCGATAAGAGCACGCGAGGTGTTACGCGCACGCTAAATGTGGGGGAATCGTGCAGGCCTGCGGCGTTCCGCGCGGCGCTATGGATATGAACGAGGATCATGCTGTGGGGTAGGGGTGCGGCGAAGCGCGTTGGGAGCTTGCGTGGGCATATGGCAAGGCATGGGGTCAGGTTCATTTTCCGGGCGACGCCGCCGCGAGGGAGGGCCGCATCGTCGGGAAAATGAACCTGACCCCGTGTTGGTGTTGCGGCGTCGCCCGGAAAATGAACCTGACCCCGGTTGCTGCACTGCTGTCCGGGGAAAGTTCGAGGCGAACGCTCGAAAACGTTGCCACGTCAGACTTCCGGCAAAGAATGCCGGTATGCCGACTCGTTCTCGCGGCAACACGGCATCGCGCACGTTCTTCCCTTCTCCCTCCGGGAGAAGGTGGCCCGCAGGGCCGGATGAGGGTCCGGAATCGTGACGATGATCAGACGTAGTCTCGATCCCGCACCCTCTCCCCAACCCCTCTCCCGGAGGGCGAGGGGCTCAAGCGCAACGCCATTGCGGGAGGACGCGTCGAGCCTGTGAAGTCGCACGATGCCGAGCGCAGGGAACGACGACGCGGCAGCTCCGCTGACGGCGCGACGCGATGTGCGATTTTCCCCGGACAGCAGTGCGCGAAAGCCGGAATCCCCTTGAGCGCATCAATCGATCCGGGCGTCTGATCCCTGCGCCGACTCATGATCCTGCCACGGCGTGTACCGGCACGACACACGACTTGGTTGCACGAATCGAACCGTGCCGATCTTGTCGTCGGCAGCCCTGCGTGTGGCCAGCGGTCAGAAAATCACCTGCGCGCGCACCGCCACGATGTGCGGATCCAGCGCGAGCGTGCCGCGGTCGCTGGTGGCGCGGATCACGTTGGCCTGCAGCTTGAAATGGGTGTCGAGGTACCAGTTCGCGCCGAGCGTCCAGTCGTGCTGGCGGCCGCCGCGCACGAGGCGGTCGTCGAGGTCGAGCGCGCTGTAGCGCAGCAGCAGCTCCACGGCGCCCCAGCGGCCCTTCGGCTTGATGTTGCCGCTGTTGCCGCCGCTGTACGGGCGCGATTCGCCCGTGACGACCCAGCTGCCGAACGCGTACCAGCCGTCGGCGCGGTAGTCGGCGAGGTCGCCGTCGCGGGCGGCGCGCGCGCGCAGATACTCGCCCTGGACCGAGAACGGCCCGTCGATCCACAGCGCTTCGAGGCCGGTGCGGTCGATGTCCTCCACGCGCGACAGCGAGCCGCTGTCGACGAGACGGATGTCGGTGAGCCCGGCTTCGGGGCGCGAGCGGAAGCGCGCCGACGGCAGCACCGTGTCGCCACGCCCGTTGCTGGTCGTGTCGGGGCTTTCGCGCGTCGCCGCGACGCCGAGATGCAGCACGTGACCGTCGGCCTTGATCGGCGTCCAGGCGACGCGGCCGCCGACGGTCGGGCCGTCGAAGTCGCCGGCGAGGTCGCCGTCGTAGGCGCCGAGGTTGAGGATCCAGGTCGGTCGCTCGAGGGCCCAGTCGATGCCGATGCGGCGATTGGCGTGGATGGCCTGGGTCGGCAGTGCGGTTTCCAGAAACGACGTCGCGCGCGAGCTCGTCACGCCCTCGAAGCCGACCGGCGTCTTGGTCTGGCCGATGCGGAACGCGCCGAGATCACGCCCGAACAGGGCTTTCGACTGCACGCGCGCGTAGACGTCGAGGAACTGGTGTGCCTCGAAATCGAACACCGCGCCGGCATCCCACACGCCTTTCTTGCGCACCGAGAACCCGAACTCGCGGCGGCGGAAGCCCTCGTCGTCGGCGAAGCGCGCGCTGCCGTCGGGCAGCGTGTCGTTCGAGAAGCGGTTGAGGTCGTACTGGAAGCTCAGCGACGCGCCGAGTTCGGTGCCGTCGTCGAACGTGACCTTGGTCGGCCAGTCGTTGCGGTCCCAGGCCGCCGCGGACGTGCTCGCGGCGACCAGCAGCAGGGCGGTGCAGGAAAGCGCTCTCATCGTGCGGACTCCGGTACGGCGGCGGGATCCGGCGGGGCCGGTGCAGGGTGGGACGCTAGGCAAGCCGAGTAGGGCGCGGAAAGGAACGCTGTGCATAACCGGATAACGCCGCCGACACCAGCTGCAGGGCGGCTTGGGGCCTTCAGGTGAAATGGGCTAGGCTGCGCGCCCGTTTGCCAAGGAACCCGCCATGAGTGCCAATGCCCTGACCGCGACGATCACGACTTCGCGTGGTCCGATCAAGATCCACCTGCACGCCGAGAAGACGCCGATCACGGTCGCGAACTTCGTGAACCTCGTGCAGCGTGGTTTCTACAACGGCCTGACGTTCCACCGCGTCATCCCCGATTTCATGATCCAGGGCGGCTGCCCGACCGGCACCGGCACCGGCAGCCCGGGTTACCGCTTCGACGACGAGATCGTGCCGACGCTCAAGCACAACACGCCGGGCGTGCTGTCGATGGCCAACGCCGGCATCCAGGGCGGCAAGGGCACCAACGGCAGCCAGTTCTTCATCACCCACGTTCCGACGCCGTGGCTCGACGGCAAGCACTCGGTGTTCGGCGTGGTCGACGGTCCGGCCGACCAGAAGGTCGTCGACGCGATCCGTGGCGGCGACACGATCGAGTCCATCACGATCGAGGGCGACACCACGGCACTGTTCGAGAAGGCCGCGCCGCAGCTGGCCGAGTGGAACAAGACGCTCGACGCGCGCAAGTGATCCACGCGTCACGCGCCCGCCGCGAGGGCGGGCGCGTGGCGATGCGCGTCAGCGCTTGCGCGTGAACAACGCGTAGACGATCAGCAGGATGATCGCGCCGACCACCGAGCCGATGAAGCCCGCGGTCTGGCCCGGCTGGTACCAGCCCATCTGCTGGCCGAGGAACGTGGCGATGAAGGATCCGGCGATGCCGATCAGGATCGTGACGATGAACCCGCCCGGATCCTTGCCGGGCTTGAGGAACTTCGCGACGATGCCCACGAGCAGGCCGATGATGATCGTCATGAGGATGCCGCGCTCGCCGCCGAAGATCTCCATGGTGTATCTCCCCGAGTTGGATGGATGGAAGGCTGCCCGGACCGACGCACCGGCGCGGGCCGGCGCAGCATACGCGGCGCGCCCCAACCGCAGTTGAAGGAACACCGCCGTGCGCGGCACCGTGACGAAAGTTGCAGTGCAGCATGGCGCGGGCCGCGTGCTAGAATCCTGAGGTTTTCCCGCGCGCCGTTCCTTCCTTCCGCCGTCCGTCCGAGAGGTTCTTCACCATGCCGCACCTTGCCGCGCGCATGAGCCGCGCCAAGCCGAGCGCGATCATGCTGGTTGCCGAAAAAGCCAAGCAGCTCAAGGCCGCCGGCCGCGACATCATCAGCTTCTCGATCGGCGTGCCGAATTTCCTGCCGGGCGACCACGTCTACGCCGCCGCGCGCGACGCGCTGACGAAGGACAGTGGCCAGTACGGTTCGAACCGTGGTCCCGACGCGCTGCTCGACGCGTTCCTCGCGCACCTCGAAGGCAGCGGCCTGACCGGCTACACGCGCCGCAACCTCGCCACGGGCATCGGCGCCAAGCACGTGCTGTACAACCTCGCCGAGGCGCTGCTCGATCCGGGCGACACGATCGTGTTCCCGGCGCCGTACTGGACCACCTACCTCGACATCGCCGACATCCTCGGTGCGGTCGCCAAGCCGCTGCCGTGCCCGTCGTCGCAGCAGTACAAGCTCACGCCGGCGCAGCTCGATGCCGCGCTGCCGGGCGCCAAGGTTTTCCTGTTCAACAACCCGTCGAACCCGACCGGCATGGTCTACACGAAGGACGAGATCGCCGCGCTCGCCGACGTGCTGGTCAAGCACCCGGACGTGTGGATCGTCTGCGACGACATCTACAACCGCATGGTGTTCGACGGCGTCGGCTACCACAACGTCGTCAACGCGCGCCCCGAGCTGCGCGACCGCACCATCCACGTCGACTCGATCTCCAAGACCTACGGCATGCCCGGCTGGCGCGTCGGCTTCGTCGCCGGCCCCGAGAGCGTCGCGCAGGCGATGGTCACGCTCAACTCTAACCACATCACCAACGTGCCCGAGGTCGTCAACGCGGCCGCCATCGCCGCGCTGACCGGCCCGCAGGACGTGCCGGAATCCAAGAACCGCGAGTTCCAGGGCAAGCGCGACCAGGTCGTCGCGGCGCTCGAGGCGATCCCGGGCGTGGTCTGCCCGCGTCCGCAGGGTGCGTTCTACGCGTTCCCGGACATCTCCTGCGCGTTCGGCAAGTCGCACGCGGGCAAGACGATCGCCAACGACGTCGACTTCTGCAACGCGCTGCTCGAGGCCAAGGGCGTCGCCTGCGTGCCGGGCAGTGCGTTCGGCGAGCCGCGCGCGCTGCGCATCTCCTACACCTGCCCGACCGCGCAGCTCGCGCCGGGCCTCGCGCGCATCCAGGAATTCTTCGCCGAGCTCGCCTGATGCGCCTGCCGACGCCGCTGCGCCTCGCCGCGCTCGCCTGCACGCTCCTCGTGCTCGTGGCGTGCGGGCGCGTCGACAACTCGGCACTGCGCGCCGAGATCGGCAGCGAGCCGGTCGTCATGCTGACGACCGCATGGTGCGGCTACTGCGCGAAGATGCGCACGCAACTCGACAGCTGGGGCGTGCGCTATACCGAGGTCGATGTAGAGGCCGATGCCTCGGGCCAGCGCGCCTTCCGCCTCGCCAACGGGCGTGGCGTGCCGATCCTCGTGATCGGCGACGAAACGATCCACGGCTATTCACCGGACCGCGCGCACAAGGCGCTCGCCTCGGCAGGCCTGCTGCCGAAGGTGCCCTGAGCGCGGCCATGACTTCCCACGAACGCCAGCGTTCGACTTTCCCGCGAGGTTGATCCCATGAAAGCACCCGTCCGTGTTGCCGTCACCGGCGCCGCCGGCCAGATCGGTTACGCCCTGCTGTTCCGCATCGCCGCCGGCGACATGCTCGGTCCGGACCAGCCGGTGATCCTGCACCTGCTCGAGATCACGCCCGCGCTGCCCGCGCTCAACGGTGTCGTCATGGAGCTCAACGACTGCGCGTTCCCGACGCTGCACGGCGTGGTCGCGACCGACGACGTCAACGTCGCGTTCAAGGACGTCGATTACGCGCTGCTCGTCGGCGCGCGTCCGCGCGGCCCCGGCATGGAGCGCAAGGACCTGCTCGAGGCCAACGGCGCGATCTTCGGGCCGCAGGGCAAGGCCATCAACGACCACGCCAAGCGCGACGTGCGCGTGCTCGTGGTCGGCAACCCGGCCAACACGAATGCGCTGATCGCGCAGCAGAACGCGCCGGACCTCGATCCGGGCCGCTTCACCGCGATGGTGCGCCTGGACCACAACCGCGCGATCAGCCAGCTCGCCGAGAAGACCGGTGCGCTCAACACCGACATCGCCAAGGTCACGATCTGGGGCAACCACAGCTCGACGCAGTACCCCGACGTCCACGAGACGAGCGTGAAGGGCAAGG
This sequence comes from Dokdonella aquatica, assembly GCF_051987395.1. Taxonomy (NCBI): domain Bacteria; kingdom Pseudomonadati; phylum Pseudomonadota; class Gammaproteobacteria; order Lysobacterales; family Rhodanobacteraceae; genus Dokdonella; species Dokdonella aquatica. The sequence continues at coordinate 2,657,354 of NZ_CP197094.1, forward strand.
CCGCGCTGTCGCTGATCGACCAGGCCTGGTACGAGGGCGAATTCATCCCGACCGTGCAGCAGCGTGGCGCGGCAATCATCAAGGCGCGTGGCGCGTCGTCGGCGGCCTCGGCCGCGTCGGCCGCGATCGACCACATGCGCGACTGGACGCTGGGCACCGCCGAGGGTGACTGGGTGTCGATGGCGATCCCGTCGGACGGTTCGTACGGCGTCGAGCCGGGCGTGATCTTCGGCTACCCGGTCACGGTCAAGGACGGCCAGTACACGATCGTGCAGGGTCTCGAGCTCAACGCGTTCTCGAAGGCGCGCATCGCCGCGACCGACAAGGAACTGCGCGAGGAGCGTGCCGCGGTCGAGCACCTGTTCGCGAAGAAGTAATCGCCCGCAGGTATCGCCCCAGGACGCCCCGGCTCGCCGGGGCGTTCGCGTTTCGGGCCTGTGCCGCGCAGGGTGCCAGCGCGCCGCTCGACCATGGTCGGATCCTCCGTGCCGGAGGGCTGCTCTAGGATGGCCGGACGCCTGGAGGACGCACATGCCGTACGAGGACATCTACCGTCGTTCGATCGACGATCCGGAAGGGTTCTGGGCCGAGCAGGCCAGGGCGATCGACTGGCACGTGCCGCCGCAGCGCATTCTCGAGTACACCGAGCCGCCGTTCCGGCGCTGGTTCGCGGGCGGCATGACCAACCTCTGCCACAACGCGGTCGATCGCCACCTCGACGCACGCGGCGAGCAGAACGCGCTCATCGCGGTGTCCACCGAGACGAACACGACGCGCGAGATCAGCTACCGCGAACTGCACCGCGAGGTGAACACGTTCGCCTCGGTGCTGCGCGCGCTCGACGTGGGCAAGGGCGATCGCGTCGTCATCTACATGCCGAACATGGCCGAGGCCGTGTTCGCGATGCTCGCCTGCGCGCGCATCGGTGCCGTGCATTCGGTCGTGTTCGGCGGCTTCGCGGCGCACAACCTCGCGCTGCGCATCGACGACGCGACGCCGAAGCTGCTCATCGCCGCCGATGCGGGCATGCGCGGCGGCAAGGTGATCCCGTACAAGCCGCTCGTCGATGCGGCGTTGCAGGCCGCGGCCTCGCCGCCGCCGCACGTGCTGATCGTGAGCCGCGGGCTCGATCCGGGGCATGCGCGCGTCGAGGGCCGCGACGTCGACTACGCGACGCTGCGCGCCGAGCATGACGGCCGCGAGGTGCCGGTCGAATGGCTCGAGTCGAACGAGCCGAGCTACCTGCTCTACACCTCGGGCACGACCGGCAAGCCGAAGGGCGTGCAGCGCGATGTCGGCGGCTACGCGGTCGCGATGGCGCTGTCGATGCGCACCGTCTACGACGTCGGCCCGGGGCAGGTCATGTTCTCGACCTCCGACGTGGGCTGGGCGGTCGGGCATTCGTACAACGTGTACGGGCCGCTGATCGCCGGCGCGACCGCGCTGCTCTATGAAGGCCTGCCGACGAATCCCGATCCGGGCATCTGGTGGGAATTGTGCGCGCGCTACAAGGTGCGCACGATGTTCTCTTCGCCGACCGCGATCCGCGTGCTCAAGAAGCAGGACGCGGCGTGGCTGCGCAAGCATGACCTGTCGTCGCTGAAGTGGTTGTTCCTGGCCGGCGAGCCGCTCGACGAGCCGACCGCGACGTGGATCACCGAAGGCCTCGGCAAGCCCGTCATCGACAACTACTGGCAGACCGAGACGGGCTGGCCCGTGCTCACGCTGCTGCCGGGCCTCGACCTCAAGCCGGTCAAGTTCGGATCGCCGGGCCTGCCCAACCTCGGCTACCGCACGCGCGTGATCAACGAAGCCACCGGCGAGGATGCCGCGCCGGGCGAGAAGGGCGTGCTCGTGATCGTGCCGCCGCTGCCGCCCGGCTGCATGACCACGGTGTGGAACGACGACAAGCGCTTCCTCTCGAGCTACTTCGGCCATTTCAGGGAGCTGCTGTACAGCTCGCTCGACTGGGCCGTGCGCGACGAAGACGGCTACACGTTCATCCTCGGCCGCACCGACGACGTCATCAACGTCGCCGGGCACCGGCTCGGCACGCGCGAGATCGAGGAATCGGTCGCCACGCACCCGAGCGTCGCCGAGGCGGCCGTCGTCGGCGTGCAGGACGAGCTCAAGGGCCAGGTTCCGATCGTGTTCGCGACACTGCGCCAGGCCGTCGCGACGACGCCCGGCGAAGCCGCCGACGGCATGCTGCGCTGTGTCGTCGACCAGCTCGGCGGTGTCGCGCGTCCTGCGCGCGTGTACGTCGTGAACGCGTTGCCGAAGACGCGCTCGGGCAAGCTGCTGCGGCGCTCGCTGCAGGCGCTCGCCGAGCAGCGCGATCCCGGTGACCTCTCGACACTCGATGATCCCAACGCGCTCGAGGAAATCCGGCGCATCCTCGAGCGCGGTCCCGACGGTGGCAGCTGACGCCTCGCATCGTCGACGCATGGAGCGTCATGCGTCGACGGACGCGCGCCGCGGCTGACGCGCGGCGCGTGACACGCCATGATGCGGGTCCATCGACACGAGACCTGCGGATGCACGCGTGAGCACGACGGAATCCAGCACGATCACGCGCTACCGCCGGCGCGTCGAGGCGCATGTCGCCGAGCGTCGCCTGCAGCCCGCGCTCGACGTGCTCGCGCTGTGGCGCGCGCATGCGCCGAACGCGCTCGAGCCCGCGCTGCTGCAGGCCCGCATCGCGCTGCAGCAGGGGCGCTACCGGCATGCGGCCGACACCGCGATCGATGCGGTCGCGCGGCTCGAATGCCCGCCGGCGCTCGCGCTCGATGCGCTGCAATGCCTGCGCGTGTTCTGCGCGCACGACGTCGCCGCACGTTGGGCACAGGCCTATCCGCATCGCGCGGCGATCGATGCCGCCGACCAGGCCCGTTGCGCGGCGATCCTCGCGTCGATCGGCGAGCATGCGCTCGCGATGACGTGGGCCGACGAGGCCGTCGCCAAGGCGCCACGCTCGGTCGTGTGCCTCGCGAACCGTGGCCTGTGCGCGGTCTACCTCGGCCGCCTCGACGTCGCGCGCGAGGATTTCGAGGCGATCGCGGACGGTCCCGGGGATGCCGCGATCGCGCACTGGCAGCTCGCGCGCCTGGAGCGGCAGACGCCATCCTCGAACCACGTGGCACGCCTGCGCGATCGCATTGCGCGTGCCACCGATCCGCGCGATGTCGCGATGCTGCAGTTCGCGCTGTTCAAGGAGCTCGACGATCTCGGCGACGTGCCCGCGGCATGGCAGGCGCTCGAGGCCGGCTCACGCATCATGCAGGTGCGTGCAGGCCATGCGCGTGATGCGGTCGATGCGCTGTTCGACCGCTTGCCGACGCAGCGGCTCGGATCCGCATCGGATTCCGCGGCATCGCATGGGCCGGTGCCGATCTTCATCGTCGGCCTGCATCGCTCGGGCACGACGCTCGTCGAGCGCGTGCTCGGTGCACATGCACAGGTGCACGCGTACGGCGAGTCGCCGCGACTGACCGCGGCGCTGCGCCATGCCGCCGACTGCGCAGGCGATGCGCTCGTCGACGAGGCACTTCTCGCCGCTGCGGCGAAGGCCGATCCCGCGGAAGTGCGCGCGCGCTTCGCGGCGCTCGGCCGCCATCGCGCGGACGCGCGCTTCGTGACCGAGAAGACACCCGGCAACTTCCAGCTCGTCGGCCTCATCCACGACGCGTTCCCGCAGGCCAAGGTGGTCCACGTGCGCCGCGATCCGATGGACGTCTGCTTCGCGAACCTCGGCGAGCTGTTCACGGAAGGCCTCGGCTACACGTACTCGCAGGAGCATCTCGCGCACTTCCATCGTCGCTACGCGGCGCTCATGCAGGTGTGGCATGCGCGTTGCCCGGGCTTCGTGCTCGATGTCGACTACGAGGCCTTCGTCACCGATCCGGTCGCCCAGTCGCGGCGCCTGTACACGTACTGCGGACTGGAATGGTCGCCTGATGTGGTCGACACGGGATCGCGTCGCGACGCGGCGGTCAGTACGCTCAGTTCGGTGCAGGTGCGCCAGCCGATCGGTACCGGCAGCGTCGGCCGCTGGCGGCGCTACGAGGCCTGGCTGCAGCCACTCGGGGCTGCGTTGCAGCTCCCGCGCTGAGCGTCGCGCTTCGTTTGCGCGTGGTCCTCGCGTGACGCATCCGCTCAGGGCGTGATGACGAGCAGCGTCGAGGTCGCGCTCGCGAGCAGCGTGCCCGAGGCATCCACGAGGTGGGCTTCCGCGTAAGCCACGCGGCGGCCGAACGTCACGGTCCTGCCGCGCGCTTCGATGCGCCCGGTCCGCTTGGTCATGGCCTTGTGGTACGCGACCTTGAGTTCGAGCGTCGTGTAGGACTGACCCGGCGCGAGGCGCGAGTGCACGGCGCAGCCGCAGGCCGAATCGAGCAGCGTGGCCGCGTAGCCGCCGTGCACCATGCCGATCGGGTTGTAGGCGTGCAGGCCCGGCACGCCCGCGAACACGGCATGGCCTTCCTCGATCTCGACGAGTTCGAAATCGAGCGACACCGCGATGCCGGGGCGCTGGCCGGTCGCGATGAGACGGCGCAGCTGTTCGAGTCCGCTCAAGGCGGTAGGGGATTCGGTCATCGTGACGCGCCTTTCAATGATGGGAGTCACGCGAGCGTACGCGGCACGGCGTCGCTGCGTCGTCCCGTGACGGGAGGAGGGTCATGCGGCCGGACTTCGCGTCGCGGGCAGGAGTGACTCGCGCGTCGCCTCGAGGATCTCGTCGGCGAGTGCGGCGTCGTCGACCGCACGCGCGAGCACGATCGCGCCGACCATGCCCGACAGGGTCGCGAGGGCGCGTCGGCGACGTGTCGCACGGATGCGACCGGGGACGGCCTTCTCGAGCACGCCGAGCAGCGCGCGCACGCCATCGGCGAACACGCGTCGCACGCCGGCGCCCTGGCGTGGCGCTTCGGCGGCGAGCGCGGCGAGCACGCAGCCTTTCGCCGGCGCGTCGCGATGGCGTGCATCGAGGTAGCGTTCCACGAGTGCGCGCAACGCATCCGCTTGCGGCGTGCGTGCGGCGACGTGTCGCCAGCGTTCGATCGAGCCCGCGAACGCGTGCGCGCAGCTCTGCGCGGCAAGGTCGTCCTTGGACTCGAAATGGCCGTAGAAGCCTCCGTGGGTGAGGCCGGCGGCCTTCATGAGATCGGCGACGCCGATGCCGTCGAAACCGTGCTCGCGGAACAGCGTCGACGCCGTGTCGACGATGCGCTCGCGGTTGCGTTCGGCTTGTTCGCGCGTGACCCGCATGGCGTTCTCCGGACTCGTGGTCTGGTTGAAATATAAATGATGATCGTCATAAAATGAAGCCGCGGGTGCGGCGCCGACCCGGCGTCGTGCAGTTTTCCTTCAAGGCCCGTGCAGCGCGGCACGCGATCGCCCGGTGCGCCCGCCGGTGCAGACTTCCGAATCATTCCCATCCACCACTCCGGATCCGCGTGACATGACCGAGTCGTCGTCCCCTTCGTGGTCGCGCAGCGCGATCCTCGCCGTCGCCGCGGCGGCGTTCATCGTCACGATCAGCATGGGCATCCGGCAGAGCTTCGGCCTGCTCATGCAGCCCATGGGACGCGATCTCGGCCTCGCGCGTGAGGCGTTCGGTTTCGCGATCGCGCTGCAGAACCTGCTGTTCGGCCTCGTGCAGCCGTTCGTCGCGGCGTGGTCGGAGCGGCTCGGCACGCGGCGCACGCTGATCCTCGGTGCGATCGTCTATCTGGTCGGCCTCGTCGCCGCCGCGATGGTCAGCGCTTCGGCAGGCCTGATCGCCTCGATCGGCGTGCTGGTCGGCCTCGCGCTGAGCGGCACGACGTTCGTGATCGTGCTCGGCGCGGTCGGGCGACTCGTCGAGCCGACGCAGCGCAGCGTCGCGTTCGGCATCGTCACGGCGGGCGGCTCGCTCGGCCAGTTCGCAGTCGTGCCGTTCGCGCAGGCGCTCATCACGGGTTACGAATGGCGTACCACGCTCGTGCTGCTCGGCCTGCTCGCGCTGACCATCGTGGTTGCCGCATTCGGCTTCCCGCGCGCGCGTGCAGGCGCTGCGGCGTTCGCGCGTGCGCCCGGCGAGCCCGACTGGAGCCTGTCGCGCGCGTTGCGCCATGCCTCGCGCCACCCGCACTACTGGCTGCTCAACGGCGGTTTCTTCGTCTGCGGCTTCCACATCGCCTTCGTCGGCACGCACCTGCCGGCCTACCTCGTCGATCGCGGCATCGCGCCGTCGATCGGCGCGTGGTCGCTCGCGCTGATCGGCCTGTTCAACATCGCGGGCTCTTACCTGTTCGGCGTGTGGGGCGCGCGCCGGTCGCGTCCGCTGCTGCTGGCGGCGCTGTACGGCGGACGCGCGGTCGCGATCGCGCTGTTCATCGCGTTGCCGCTGTCGGCGGCGAGTGCGCTCGTGTTCGCGGCCGCGTTCGGTTTCCTGTGGCTCGGCACGGTGCCGCTCACGAGTGGCGCGGTCGCGTCGATGTTCGGACTGCGCCACCTCTCCACGCTCAACGGCGTGGTGTTCCTGAGCCACCAGGTCGGCGCGTTCTTCGGTGCGTGGTGGGCCGGCCTGCTGTTCGACCGTACCGGCAGCTACGACGCGATCTGGTACACGAGCATCGCGCTCGGCCTCGTCGCGGCGGGACTCAGCGCCGCGACGCGTGACCGCGCGGCGTTCCCGGTCGATGCGGTGCCGGCGGGCGCTGCACGATGAAAGCCTGGCGTGTCACCGCGTTCACGGTCGCGATCGTCTTCGCGCTCGCGCTCGCGGCGCTGTGGTGGAAGCACGGCTCGTCGCTGTTCCTGTCGAGCCTCGGCGCGATGATCTGCGCCGAGGTCCCGCTGCATCACGACCGCATCGCCTGAGCGGCTTCTCCCGTTCGTCGTCGATGCGGGTGATGGCCGCTGGTCCGGCGATGCAGCGTGCGATGCGTGTTGCCGCCGCAGGCGATCAGTTCAGGCCTTCGGCCGTGACCGCCTTGCGCACGCCGGGATCGGCGTCCATCGCGGCGAAATGGCGATCGAGGTTCGCGTACCCCGACAGGTCGACCTGCTTGCCCCTGGCCCAGCGCGTGACGACGTAGAGGTAGGCGTCGGCGATCGAGCGCGCGCCGGTCAGCCAGGTGCGGCCTTCGAGCTGCGTGTCGACGCGGCCGAACAGCGTGCGCAGCGTCTCGCGCGCATGTTCGCGCGTCCTGTCGATGACGTGGCGATCCTCGAGGTATGCGGTCGAGCCGAAGATCGGCTTGAACGCTGGGTGCAGGTCCGAGTTGACGAACGCGAGCCAGCGGTTGACCTCGGCGCGCGACGCAGGCGTGCCGTCACCGGCGAGGCCGAGCGCGGGGTGCAGGTCGGCGAGGAAGTTGAGGATCGCGATGTTCTGGGTGAGGCGCCAGCCGTCGTGCTCGAGCACGGGCACCGCGCCGGCCGGGTTGATCGCGAGGAACGCGGTCTTGAGTTCGTCGCGCGGCACGGCGACCGCCTCGTACGGTTCGCCGATCCATTCGAGGACGATGTGGTCGGCCAGCGAGCACGCGCCGGGCAGGTAGTAGAGCTTCATGGAGAGGCCTGTCGGAAAGGGAGCGCGAGCTTGCGCCCGCGCTCCCGTGCCGGCAAGCGGGTCACTCGAGGCCGTGGTCGAAGATCAGGTCGGGCAGCAGGCCCGGGCCGCCGATGAACAGGATGTTGTTCGCGTCGTCGCGGTAGTTGCCCTGGCGGCGCGCGTCGATCTGCAGCTCCCACGTGGTCGCGTCGATGCGTCGGGCACCGGCGAACGAATACCAGCCGAACGAGGTCGCGTCGCCCGGCGTGCGCGGGCCGTAGTTGCGCCACTTCCACTGGCTGTCGAAGGCCGCGCCGTGGAATTTCACGCGCACGGTCGCGGTCGTGCAGGCCGGCAGCGCGAAACTGACGACGCCCCACGGATCGTGCGCGACGGCACTGCCGATCGGATCGGGCGGATACAGCGCGGCATCGTAGCTGCCGACGTCGTTGAGCTGCGTGCAGGTACCCGGCACGATCCATGTGGTCGAGCCGACGCTGCTGCCGGCCGGCGCTTCGAGGAACTCGCCCGGGCGCAGCGACGGTGCGCCGACCGATGCGACGCCGCGCTGCTGCGCGTCGGGCACGCCGTCGCCGTTGCCGTCACCGCCGACCACGCTGTTCTCGACGGCCGACGGAGCACCGTCGGCATCCTCGTCCGGTGCTGCGGTGTAGTCCCAGACGCCGGCGTTGGTGCCGGCGAAGATGCGGGCCGGCGCACCCGTGCTGCGGGCCGGCATCGCGAGCGAGGTCGACGAGTACGCCGGCATGCCGATGCTCAGCGAGTTCCAGGTCGCGCCGCCGTTGGTCGAACGGTAGACACCGCCCGGGTTGGCGCTGCCGCCGCCCGTACCGGCGTAGATCGTCTCTCCGGTCGGGTCGTTGCGGTCGATGGTCAGCGCGCGCACGTCCTGGCCGGCGATGCCCGAGCTGGCCTCGGTCCAGGAGGCACCGCCGTTCGTGCTCTTGAACACTCGGCCGTTGGTCGGGTAACGGTAGAGGTTGACGGTGGCCGCGTAGAGGATCTGCGGATTCACCGGGTTGATGGCCATCGCGAGCACGTCCTCGTTCGAGGTGCCGGGCCCGAACAGCGTGGGCAGGCCGTTGCTGCGGTGCGACCACGTCGCGCCGCCGTCGGTCGAGAGGAACACGCCGTTGGTGACCGTCGGGAACGGGCCTGCTTCGGCATCGGTGTTGGTCGAGATGAACGTGCCGATGTAGATCGTCTGCGTGTTCGACGGATCGAATACGACCGGATTCACGCCGCCCATGTAGGCGAAGGTGTTGGGGGCCAGCGTCTGGCCGAGCGGCAGGCCCGTCTCCGAGGCCGTCCAGTTCGCGCCGGCGTCGACGCTCTTGTAGATACGCGCCGACCGGTAGGGCTGGGTCGGATCACTGATCAGCGGCGCCACGCCGCTGCCGGCCGCGAACAGCGTGCGCAGCGGACCCGAGCCGATCGGACAGGGACCGCTCGCGGGCGGCGTAGCGCACGAACGCGGATCGAGGGCGACGGTGCGCACCGTGCCCATGTCGCGCACGCCGTTGACCGTGGCGATGCCGTTGTCGATCGTCGTCCAGGTGCTGCCGCCGTCGGTGCTCTTGTAGAGGCCGCCGTCCTTCGGGTTCGGGCCGAGCGCGCGTTCCGAGCGTCCACCCGCGTAGGCCGTGAACGGCTCTGCGGTCAGCGGCGAGGCGTCGACCGTGGTCGGGTCGATCGCGATCGAGCGGATCTGCTCGGCGTTGAGGCCGTCGATCGCGGGCTCCCACGTCGTGCCGCCATCGGGCGACTTGAGGATCGCGCGCGTCGACGTGAACGAGTCGCCCTGGCCCGCGAGCACGACCGTGCCCGGGCCCGTATCGACCGGGTGCGTGGCGAGTGCGCGGATGTTGACCGCCTGGTAGCCGTTGTTGGCGGTGGTCCAGGTGGTACCGCCGTTGGTCGTGCGGAACAGACCGCCGTTGGTGGTGCCGAGCCAGAGGCTCTGCACGGCGGGGAAGGCCGGGTGGAACGCGATGGCCTGTGCCTGTACGGGGTCGACGGCATTCACGGTGAGGCCCGAGGCGGTGGTCCAGTTCGTCCACGTCGGCACTGCGTTGCCAAGCGTCGTCGTGATCTGCGCACCGGTGGTGCGGCAGCCGGCCGCGAGCCCCTGCAGGTTGGTCGGATGCGCGGCGAGGCTCAGCACGCCACCGCATCCGGGGCCTCCCGGTGCATCGCGCAACGACCAGGTCGCGCCGCCGTCCGTGCTAAGCGCGAGCTGGTAGCTGTCGCTGACGACGAGGCGCTGGCTGTCACCGGGCCAGGTCGCCAGCCAGTACGCGTCGAAGAAGCCCGTCGGCTGCGTGGGCGTCGCGGCCCAGGTCACGCCTGCGTCGAGGCTGCGCACGACGAGTGCGCCGCCGAAAATCGCGGGGTCCGAGTAGGGGCGCGTCGAGTACAGCGTGCCGTCGGCGGCGTAGGCGATGTTCTCGAAGTAGATGCCGCCGGTGCCGGCGGCCGGACCGGTCCACGAACTGCCGCCGTTGGTCGACGTGAAGATGCCCGAGTTGGTCGCGAGGGCGACGCTGTTGGATGCACCGCGTCGCACGCCGATCTTGTAGACGTAGGTGTCGGCGGGCAGCCCTGCGAGCGGCACCCAGAGGTCGCCCGCGTTGCCGGAACGGAACACGCGCGCGCCGCTGGCGAGGTAGAGCACGGGCGCCTCGGTGGCAACCGCCATGTCGCTCGGGTACGTCGAGGGAGGCAGGCCGATCTCGATGCGCTGCCACGACGAACCGCCGTTGACGCTGCGGAAGGTGCCGCCGCTGCTGGCCGAGAACAGCGTGCTCGGCGCGGCTTCGTAGGAGGTGAGCGTGATGACGTTGCCGCCGTAGGGGCCGGTCGTGCTCCAGCTGCCGACGGCGGCGTGGGTGGCCGGCGCGGCGATGCACAGGGCGAGCGCGACACTTAGGCTCGTGGTGGCGCGGAAACGAAGGTGAACGGACATGGCGATCCCCGGGGAGACGTGAGGGCAACGAACGTATTACGCAAACCGGCGCGCGATCGCGACATCGGGCACGGGTTCGGCGTGATGCGGTTGGCAGTGTGAAGCCGCGATCCGCGGCGTTGTCCGAAGGCACCCGGTCCGGTGCCCTGGACCGCCACGTGGCGGGGTGGCGGATCCGACAAGCGGCTTCAGAGCGAGGCGGCGAGACGGGTTCCCTGGGCGATCGCACGCTTGGCATCGAGTTCGGCGGCAACGTCGGCGCCGCCGATCACGTGGGTCGCCACGCCGAGCACGCCGAGCGCGTCGGCGAGCGCGCGGTTCGGCTCCTGGCCCGCACAGACGACGACATGATCCACCGCGAGCACCTGCGGCGCGTCGTCGACCACGATGTGCAGGCCTTCGTCGTCGAAGCGCTCGTAGGCGACGCCGCCGAGCATGGTCACGCGCTTGGCCTTGAGCGTCGCGCGATGCACCCAGCCGGTGGTCTTGTTGAGGCGCTTGCCGGGCGTGCCGGGCGTGCGCTGCAGCAGCCAGACCTTGCGCGCCGGCGGTTCGGGTGCCGGTTTGACGAGACCTCCGGGGACCGCGTGGGCGAGGTCGACGCCCCATTCGCGCGTCCAGCGCGCGACGTCGGTGGTCGGCGACGGCACGTGCTCGACGAGGAACTCGGCGACGTCGAAACCGATACCGCCCGCGCCGATCACCGCGACGCGAGGGCCGACCTCGGCGCCGCCGCGCAGCACGTCGAGGTAGCCGAGCACGCGCGGGTCGTCGCTGCCCGGCATCGACAGTTTTCGCGGCGTGATGCCGGTCGCGACGACCACCGCGTCGAAACCTTCCGCGGCCAGTGTTTCGGCGTCCACGCGCGTACCGAGGCGCACGTCGACGCCGGTGTCGGCGAGGCGGTGGCGGAAGTAGCGCAACGTCTCGTCGAACTCCTCCTTGCCCGGAATGCGCCGCGCGACGTCGAACTGGCCGCCGATCACGTCGGCGGCGTCGTACAACGTCACGGCATGGCCGCGCTCGGCGAGCGTGGTCGACGCGGCGAGGCCGGCCGGGCCCGCGCCGACGACGGCGTAGCGACGCTTCTGCACGGCCGGCCGGATCACGATCTCGGTCTCGTGGCAGGCCCGCGGATTGACGAGGCAGCTCGCGACGCGGTTCTGGAACACGTGGTCGAGGCAGGCCTGGTTGCAGGCGATGCAGGTGTTGATGCGGTCGGCACGGCCGGACTTGGCCTTGGCCACCCAGTCGGCGTCGGCGAGCAGCGGACGCGCCATCGAGACCATGTCGGCATCGCCCGCGGCGAGCACGCGCTCGGCGACGTCGGGCATGTTGATGCGGTTGGTCGCCACGAGCGGCAGCGCGACCTCGCCCTTGAGCTTGCGCGTGATCGCCGTGAACGCCGCGCGCGGCACCGAGGTGACGATCGTCGGCACGCGGGCCTCGTGCCAGCCGATGCCGGTGTTGATGATCGTCGCGCCGACGGCCTCGACCGCCTTGCCGAGGCGCACGACGTCCTCCCACGCCTGCGCGTTGTCGACGAGGTCGAGCATCGACAGGCGGTAGACGAGGATGAAGTCGCGGCCGACCGCCTCGCGCGTGCGTCGCACGATCTCGACCGGGAAGCGCATGCGCTTCTCCGCGCTGCCGCCCCAGGCGTCGTCGCGACGGTTGGTGCGCGCGGCGAGGAACTCGTTGATGAGGTAACCCTCGGAACCCATGATCTCGACGCCGTCGTAGCCGGCATCGCGCGCGAGCTTCGCGCAGTCGACGAACGCGCGGATCGTGCGCTCGACGCCGCGCGTGGACAGCGCGCGCGGCGTGAACGGCGTGATCGGCGACTTGATGCGCGACGGCGCCACCGACAGCGGGTGGTAGGCGTAGCGGCCGCCATGCAGGATCTGCATGCAGACGCGTCCGCCTTCGTCGTGCACGGCACGCGTCAGCGTGCGATGGCGCGCGACATGCCACGGCATCGACAGGCGTCCGCCGAACGGCTTGAGCCAGCCCTCGATGTTCGGCGCGATGCCGCCCGTGACCATGAGTCCGACGCCGCCGCGCGCACGTTCGGCGAAGTAGGCGGCGAGGCGGTCGTAGTCCTTCGCGCGGTCCTCGAGTCCCGTGTGCATCGAGCCCATGAGCACACGGTTGGGCAGCGTCGTGAAGCCGAGGTCGAGCGGCGCGAGCAGGTGCGGGTAATCCACGGAGCCATCCAGGGATTCAAACGGGCGTTTAATAAGATGCCCGTGCGCGGGGCGCGCTGGCAAGCGGCGGCGCGGCATGGTTCGTCGTCGCCGGGCGTGCGGAGGGGTGCGCTTCGGGAAGCCCCCTCTCCCCAACCCCTCTCCCGCGAGGGGAGAGGGGCTTCGGGCTGTCCCGGGATCAGTGGGGCCGCGGGCTGGCAAGCGGCGGCGCGGCGTGGTTCGTCGTCGCCGGGCGTGCGGAGGGTTGCGCTTCGGGAAGCCCCCCTCTCCCCAACCCCTCTCCCGCGAGGGGAGAGGGGCTTCAGGCTGTCCCGGAATCGGTCCCGGAATCGGTGGGTTCCGGAATTGGTGGGGCCGCGGGCTGGGGAGCTGCGGCGCGGCATGGTTCGTCGTCGCCGGGCGTGCGGAGGGGTGCGCTTCGGGAAGCCCCCCTCTCCCCAACCCCTCTCCCGCGAGGGGAGAGGGACTTCAGGCTGTTCCGGGATGGCGAGGCTGTCCCGGAATCGGCTCCGTCCCGGAATCGGCTCCGTCCCGGAATCGGTTCCGGAATCGAGTTGTCGCGGGGCGTTGCCGTTGTGGACGCGTGGCGTCAGCCGCTCGAGGCGAGGCACGGTCCCGCCGACGCGTGCACGTACTCAGCCGAGGCGCAGCACGATCAGCGTCTGGTCGTCGGTGCCTACCGGGCCGCCCTGATGGGCGTGCAGGGCGGTGCGGATCGAGGCGAGCAGGGCGTCCGGATCGGTCGGGCCTTCGCGCACGAGCGCCTCGAGTCGGGGCATGCCGAATGGCGTTCCCGCCGCGTCGCGCGCCTCGACGATGCCGTCCGTGTGCAGCACGAGCACGTCGCCGGGCGCGACGTCGAACACGCGGTCCTCGAACACGTGGTCGCGCACGATGCCGACCGGGATCTGTTCGCCGGCACCGCGCAGCGTGACGGTGTCGCCGCGACGCTGCAGCAGTGGCGGGTGGCCCGCCGAGACGTAGCGCGCCTCGCACGTGACCGGATGGACCATGAGCGCGAACGCGGTCAGGAAATGATGGCGCGTGCGCCGCGAGAAGAAGTAGCGGTTCGCGTAGGTCAACGCGCCGGCCGGTCCGCTCGCATCGTCGTCGGCGTCGCCGACGTAGGTGCGCAGGATCGCATCGAACTGCACGGCTTCCATCGCCGCCGCGGCGCCGTGGCCCGAGACATCGGCGAGCATGACCGCCCAGACGTCGCGACCGCTGTCGGCGAGTGCGGGCTCGTCGAAATAGTGGGTCAGCGGCATGAGGTCGTAGTAGTCGCCGGCCGCGGTCTCGGCCGGCTGCCAGTGAATGGCGTAGTCGAGGCCGCGGATCGCCGGCGACTCGGGCAGCAGCAGCTTCTGCACGTCGGCGAGGCCTTCGATCGCGAGGCGCTGGCGCGTCGTCTCCTCGCGCAGGCCACGCGTCGCGAGCGGGCGCAGGATGAGGTTCGCGGCGAGGTTGCCCTCGAGCGCGAAGCGTTCGACGTCGACGTCGGCGAAACGCGTCGGATCGGGACTCGCGAGCACGAGCCAGTGGTCGATCACACCGGCGCTCGCGACGGGCGTGGCGAGCAGCGCGCGTGCGCCGCCGAGCAGGTCGAGCAGCGGCGCGGACGTCTCGGACGGCACGCCGATCGCCTTGGCCGCGTCGTCGCCGAACAGCTGTGCGGCGAGCGTGTCGTCGACGCGCGCGAGCGTGCGGTGCTCGCCGAACGGATCGTGGCCCGGTACGCGTTCGAGGCCGTCGGCATCGACGAGTCCGGCCAGGCGCGCGCTGCCGCGCGGTTCGCCGCGCACGAGCATCAGCGCGAGCGCGCAATCCGGATAGGAAGACGAGAGGAACGCGTGCACGGCGAGCACGGCCGCGCCGGCGTCGCCGTCGAAACGGCTCAGGTCGAGCAGGCGTTCGGTAAGCGGGCGTGGCGGCATGCGCGGTCGGCGGCAGGAACGGCGGCGGCATTCTGCATGCCGCCGCCCCGCTTGCCCATCGCGCCGTGCGTCACCAGCCGGCGAGCGCGAGCTTGCCGATCGTGGTGCCCGATTCGAGGCGGCGATGCGCCTCGCGCAGGTTGGCGGCGTTGATCGGCGACAGCGTGTCGCCGAGGGTCGTGCGCAGGATGCCGGCGTCGACGAGTTCGGCGACGCGGTCGAGGATCGCGCCCTGCGCGCCCATGTCGGCGGTGCGGAAGCGTGGCCGCGCGAACATCATTTCCCAGTGGATGCCGATGCACTTGGCCTTGTACGGATCGCCGATGCGCAGGTCGCCCGAGGGCTCCACGATGAGACCGACGTGGCCTTGCGGTGCGAGGATCTCGCCGAGTTCGGTCCAGTAGCGGTCGGTGTCGGCGAGGTTGATCGCGGCATCGACGGTCTCGAAGCCGAGTGCGGCGAGCTGCGGCTTGAGCGGCTGGCGATGGTCGACGACGTGGTCGGCACCGAAGCCCTTGACCCATTCGACCGTGGCCTCGCGCGAGGCCGTCGCGATCACCGTGAAGCCGGCGCGTCGCGCGAGCTGGATCGCGATCGAACCGACGCCGCCGGCGCCCGCGATGACGAGCAGCGTCTTGCCCTTGCCGCCGGTCTCGCTGTCGAACGGCATGCGCTCGAACAGAAGTTCCCACGCAGTGATCGCGGTCAGCGGCAACGCGGCGGCCTGGGCGGCATCGAGCGAGGCCGGCCTGCGGCCGACGATGCGCTCGTCGACGAGCTGGAACTGCGCGTTGCTGCCCGGCCGCGTGATGTCGCCCGAGTAGTACACGGCGTCGCCGGCCTTGAAGCGCGTGACCTTGGCGCCGACCGCCTCGACCACGCCGGCGGCGTCGTAGCCGAGCACCTTGGGCTGGGCTTCGACCTGCGGCTTGGGCGAGCGCACCTTGGTGTCGACCGGATTGACCGAGATGGCCTCGACGCGCACGAGCAGGTCGTGGTCGCCCGGCACGGGCGTGGGCAGGTCGACGTCGACGAGCGATTCGGGATCGTCGATCGGCAGGTAGCGGGTCAGGGCGATGGCTTTCATGGAGGTTCCTCTGGACGGATCGAAGGGATGGGGCCCGTGGCAACGCGGTACAAGTCGCGGCAGGCGGGACTCGCGTCAGGTCGCCGGGCATGCCGCGTGCGGCGCGGCGGCTTGGAGGCGCGCGCTGCGGATCGCGAGCACCGCGACGCCGAGGCCCGCGAGCGTGACGATCGCCGCGACCCAACCGACGGAAGCGAGGCCTCCGCCGTGCACGATGACGACACCGCCGAGCCACGCGCCGAACGCGTTGCCGAGATTGAAGGCGCCGATGTTGAGGCTCGAGGCGAGCGTGCCGCCCGCGTCGCCGGCCTTCTGCAGCACCCACAACTGCATCGGCGAGACGGTCGCGAACGCGGCGACGCCGAGCAGGCCGGTCGCGGCGATGATCGCGGGCGCCGACGTCATCGCGACGCCGAACACGGCCAGCACGACGGCGAGGGCCGCGAGCGTGACGAGAAGCGAGGTCGCGAGACGGCGGTCGGCGAGGCGTCCACCGAGCACGTTGCCGAGGATCATGCCGACGCCGAACACGAGCAGCACGGGCGATACCGACGCTTCGGACAGGCGCGTGACCTGCAGCAGGATCGGCTCGATGTAGGTGTACACGGTGAACACGCCGCCGAAGCCGAGCACGGTCATCGCGAGGCCGAGCAGCACGGGCGCCTTGGCGACCGCGGCGATTTCGGTCGCGATGCGCGGCGCCTCGCGCGGGCCGTGGTCGCGCGGCACCAGCGTGGTGATCACGCCGATCGCGACGACGCCGATCGCGGCCACCGCCCAGAACGTCGCGCGCCAGCCGAAGTGCAGGCCGAGCCAGGCACCGGCCGGCACGCCGAGCAGTGTGGCCACGGTCAGCCCCGTGAACATGATCGAGATCGCCGAGGCCTTGCGGTCGGCGGCGACGAGGCCGGTCGCGACGACCGCACCGACGCCGAAGAACGTGCCGTGCGCGAGCGAGGTGACCACGCGCGCCGCCATCAGGGTCGCGTAGTCGGGCGCGAGCGCGCAGGCGAGGTTGCCGAGCGTGAACACGACCATGAGGCCGACCAGAACCGCCTTGCGCGGCAGCTTGCCGGTCGCCAGCGTGAGCAGCGGCGCGCCCACGAACACGCCCAGCGCGTAGCCCGAGATCAGCAGGCCGGCGGCAGCGACCGTGACGCCGAGGTCGTTCGCGACCTGGGTCAGCAGGCCCATGATCACGAACTCGGTCGTGCCGATGCCGAACGCGCCGGCGGTCAGGGCGTAGAGCGCGACGGGCAGGCGCGCGGACGAAGCGGGAGTAGCCATGGCGGATCCGGGGCAGGAAGCGAGGCGCGCAGGATCCTCCGGAGCTGGTTTTCGAGAAACGGTCTCAATGGCTAATCATATTCAACGTATGATTGAGAATCATGGACCGCCTCGCCGACCTCAGCCTGTTCCTGCGCGTGCTCGACCTCGGCTCGATCACGGCCGCGGCGCACAGCCTCGACCTGTCGGTCGCGGTGGCGAGCCAGCGCCTCAAGCGCCTCGAGCGCGAGCTCGGCGTGCGCCTGCTGCACCGGACCACGCGGCGCCTGCACGCGACGCCCGAAGGCGCACGCCTCGCCGAGCAGGGGCGCGCGCTCGTCGAGGATCTCGAGGCGCTCGGCGCCGGCCTGCGCGAGGCCGCGACCGACGTCGCGGGCACGCTGCGCGTAACGATGTCGGCCTCGTTCGGTCGCCAGTATGTGTCGCCGCTGCTGCCGGCTTTCCTCGCGCGGCATCCCAAGCTGCGCCTCGGCGTGCATCTGAGCGACCAGGTCGTCGACCTCGTCAGCGAGGGCTTCGACCTCGCGATCCGCATCGGCGAGCTCGAGGACTCGCGTCTCGTGGCGCGGCGCATCGCGCCGAACCGCCGCGTGCTGTGCGCTTCTCCGGCCTATCTCGCGCGGCGCGGTCGGCCACGCGCGCCGGCCGATCTCGCCACGCACGATGCGCTGCTGCTGTTCGGCAGCGCCGGCCGCCAGGACGTCTGGCGCCTCGGCGACGGCGCGGGCGGCGAGGTCGCCGTGCGCGTGCGCGGCCGTTTCGAGAGCAACTTCGGCGAGCTGCTGCGCGATGCCGCGCTAGCCGGCGAGGGCATCGCGATCCATTCGGTCTGGCATGTCGCCGAGGACATCCGCAGCGGCCGCCTCGAGGTCGTGCTGCCGGATCATCCGCTCGCCACGACGGCGATCAGCGCGGTCATGCCGCAGCGGCGCCTCGTGCCGCCGCGCGTGCGCGCGTTCGTCGACCACCTCGCAGCCCACTTCGGCGAATCGCCGCCGTGGGAGCGCGGGCTCTAGGCGGCCTCGTCGAACGCGAACGCGTCGAGCGCGAGCGAGCCGAGCTCGATCGAGTCGTGCAGCAGGCGCGCGTGCGGGGCTTCGCCACCGGCGCCGAGCGCGACGTACAGCGGCATGAGGTGTTCGGGACTCGGATGGTTGCGCAAGGCCTGCGGCAGGTGCTGCCAGTCCAGCGCGCCGGCGACGTCGCCGGCGAGCAGGCGAGTGCGCAGCGGATCGGTGAACCCGGTCATCCACGTTGCCGGCGTCACGCCCGAACCGCGCCAGTCGAGCTCGCGCAGGTTGTGCGAGAAGCCGCCCGAGCCGATCACGAGCACGCCCTCGTCGCGCAGCGGCGCGAGCGCGCGGCCGACGCGCCAGTGCCAGGCGGCGTCGCGGCGCGGATCGACCGACAGCGCGACCACCGGCACGTCGATACCCGGATACATGCGGCGCAGCGGCACCCAGGCGCCGTGGTCGAGGCCGCGCGTGTCGTCGCGCGTGGCCGCGAACCCGGCCTGCTCGAGCAGCACCTTCGCGCGTGTGGCAAGGCCTTCGTCGCCCGCGGCGCCGTACTGCAGCGCGTAGAGCGGCGGCGGGAAGCCGCGGAAATCGTGGATCGTCGCGTGCCGGCCCGGCGTCGAGGCGAGCATCGGGCCTGGCGCCTCGAAATGCGCCGAGGCGACGAGCACGGCGCGCGGACGCGGCAGGGCCGGACCGAGGCCGTCGAGGAAGCGCCCGGCGGGCGAGTCGTCGAGGGCGAGCATCGGCGAGCCGTGCGAGAGGAACAGGCTGGGCAGGCGGGGGGTGTCCACGATGGCGATCCTGGAAGCCGCGTGTGCGGCGCAACGAACCACACGATAGGGACTCCGGGGTGAGGCATAGAGCGGCGGTATCGCGACAATCTGTTGCCGCCCGCGGTGTGGTGCCGCACCCGCACAGGCCGTGCCGACCCGCGGCACGAGCCCCTTGCCGACGACGCGGCCGCCCTGCTGTTCCGTTGCGACCTTGCTTATGCCGCTTCGCCATCGGCCGGGCGGAGAGCCGTTCACGATGCACGCGTTAAGATCATGCTTGTCGTTCGTTAGGAATTCCGGTGTGCCGCTGCGCGACTTCTCCCGAATCCCGTTCAGCGAAGCTGAAGCTTGATCCGATAAACTGCGCCGGTTCGACAGCGTTCAGGTAGTTCGTTGATACTTTGTTAAAATCCTGTTTGCACTGCACGGAAGCGGCGTAGAATTCTGCAAACGGGCCATCCGCGTCCTGCGTCGGGTTTCGGCGTGAGTGTCTGGATCAAAACCAAGAAATAGGAGACTGCAATGAAACACAAGGCTCTGAGTGTACTGATCGCCGCAGCCATGCTCGGCGGTGGTGCCTCGCTCGCGACCGCCCAGGACGGCAGCTGGTACATCGCTCCGCGCGTCGGCGCCGTCGTTCCCGACGACAACCGCGGCACGAAGGAATCGCTGTACACCGGCATCGGCATCGGCTGGTGGGTCACCCCGAACCTCGCGATCGATGCCGAGTACGGCATCAACAACGCGGACTTCAAGAACAGCTCGTTCCGTGCCGGCCACGAATGGGAAAGCGTCAGCCTCGGCGTGACGGGTCGCTGGTTCTTCGGCGAGCAGGGTTCGTCGTGGCGTCCGTACGTGATGGGCGGCGTCGGTGCGCTGCGCCACACCGCGTACCCGGCGTCGATCCAGAACAACGGCTGGGATCCGATGGCCACCGTCGGTGGCGGTATCCAGTACAACTTCTCGGACCGCGTCGCCCTGCGTGGTGAGCTCGCCGCTCGCTACGACAAGGACAACAACACGCTCCGTGGCCAGTTCCCGGGCGCGGAAGACCACAACCACTACGTCGACGGCATCGCGACGGTCGGCCTCGTGATCGGTTTCGGTGGCTCGACGCCGCCGCCGCCGCCGCCGGCTGTCGAGCCGCCGCCGCCGCCGCCGCCGCCGCCGGCTGAAGAGGCCCCCGCCAACACGGACGTCGTCATCGACCTGCGTGGCGTGAACTTCAAGTTCGACCGTCCGAAGGCCGGCGAGAAGAACATCGACCCGGCCCTGCAGGAGCCGACGTCGGAGTCGATCGCGATCCTCGACCAGGCGGTGGACGTGCTGACGCGCAACCCGAGCGTCCGCGTGCAGCTCGACGGCCACACCGACTCGGTCGGCAGCGACGAGTACAACCAGAAGCTGTCGGAGCGTCGCGCGCAGATCGTGTACGACTACCTGACCTCGAAGGGTGTGAGCTCGAGCCAGATCGTCGGCGTCCGCGGCTTCGGCGAGAGCCAGCCGATCGACACGAACGACACCAAGGAAGGCCGTGCGCGCAACCGCCGCACCGAGCTTTCGGTCGGTGGCCAGTAAGGTCGCATCGCGTCAAAGGTGAGATGGAAAAGCCCGGCGCAAGCCGGGCTTTTTCTTTGGGCGATCGTTCGCCGTCGGTGCTTCCGCACGACGTCGCAGCGAACCGGCGCGTCGCTCGTGCGCCGCATCCTGAAGCCGGAATGCATGGACCGGCGCCGCCAGCCATGCCTGTCGCCCCGGCGCAGGCCGGGGCCCAGCGACTGCGCGGGTGGCGAGCGGCTTGTCCCGTCTACGGACGCCAACGCACGAACCACATCCCGGGTCTTGCTTTCACGCCCTGGCGTCGAAAGGCACTGGGCCCCGGCCTGCGCCGGGGTGACGGGGTTCTGGCTCGCGGAGGCCATGGGTGTCGACGCCACTTCGCACCGCTCGACCGCCGCTGGCGATTCCGCAGTGGACCGCGTAGCCACATCACGGATGGCGATCGCTTCGAGCGCGCGATGGCAGCACCCTTGGCGGAATCCGCTGCGCGGGTTCCGCCCTAGCAAAGCGTCGACGCTGCGCGCGTACGGAGGAACCACCGCAGGTGATTCCGCCGTGGACCGCGTAGCCACATCACGGATGGCGATCGCTTCGAGCGCGCGATGGCAGCACCCTTGGCGGAATCCGCTGCGCGGGTTCCGCCCTAGCAAAGCGTCGACGCTGCGCGCGTACGGAGGAACCACCGCAGGTGATTCCGCCGTGGGCCGCGACGAGGCTGCCCATGTCGATACCGTCGGAATGCGTACGACTGTTGCCCGTACGGACGGGAGCGCTTGCGTTGCTGCCGCGCGCCGATGACCGGCGCGTGGCGTGTCTCGACCGTGGAGCGGACCTCAGCGCGCGAGCGCGGGCGTCAGTTCGGGCGCGATCGTCTTGACGATGGCGTCGGCGACCTTGACCGAGCCGGCGACGAGGTTGCCGTTGTCGGGCAGGCCGTCACGGCCGGCGAAGTCGCAGAAGCGGCCACCGGCTTCGCGCACGAGCAGGCAGCCTGCGGCCATGTCCCAGGGCTTGAGGCCGATCTCGAAGTACCCGTCGTAGCGGCCGTTGGCGACGTAGGCCAGATCGAGCGCGGCCGAACCCGAGCGGCGCAGGTCTTCGGCCTGCGCGAGCAGCGCACGCGTCATGCCGAGCTGTGCGTCGAGGTGCGCGCGCTGGCGGTACGGGAAGCCCGTCGCGAGCAGGGCGCCGCCGAGGTCGGTGCGCGGACTGACGCGGATGCGGCGGTCGTTGAGGTAGGCGCCGTCGCCGCGGCTGGCCGTGAACAGTTCGTCGCGCAGCGGGTCGTAGACGACGCCGTGCATCGGCTCGCCGTCCTCGAGCAGCGCGATCGACACGCCGAAATGCGGGATGCCGCGCAGGTAGTTGTGGGTGCCGTCGAGCGGATCGATGACCCAGGTGTGCTTCGCGCGGCCGTGCTCGCCGCTTTCCTCGGCGAGGATCGCGTGGGCCGGGAACGAGCGGCGCAGCTCGCGTATGATCTCGGCCTCGGCGGCCCGATCCACTTCCGACGCGAAATCCATGCGCTGCTTCTCGACGATGGCGAGACTGTCCAGGCGGTTCATGTAGCGCAGAATGATCTGGCCTGCGGCGCGCGCAGCGCGCACCGCCACGTTGACGGCGGGTCTTGGCATCGTGTTTCCGGCGGAAGCGAATGAAAAAGAACGTGGGCCCGCGCAGGGCGCGGCGCGGAAGGGTAGCAAATCCGCGGTCCCTCTCCAAACGGGCGTCCCTCCGGAGCCTCGCATGAGCACGGCAGGCGACGTGGCCGCGACGGCCGCCGCACGCGTGCGTTTCGTGCTCGCCAACACCTCGCATCCGGGCAACATCGGCAGCGCCGCTCGCGCGATCCGCACGATGGGATTCCGGCGCCTGTCGCTGGTCGCGCCGCATTCCTTCCCGCATGCGGACGCTTACGCGCTGGCCGCCGGCGCGCTCGACGTGCTCGACGAGGCGCCGCGCACGGCGACGCTCGGCGAGGCGATCGCCGACTGCACGCTCGTGCTCGGCGCGACCGCGCGCCCGCGCGGCGTCGCGCTCGAGGAGATCCCGCCGCGCGAGGCTGCCGCGCGCATGCTCGCCGCGGCGCTCGAGGGTCGCGAGGTCGCGTTCGTGTTCGGCAACGAGCGCACCGGCCTCAGCAACGACGAGATCATGCTGTGCCACGCCGCCGTGCACATCCCGAGCGATCCGGATTTCTCGTCGCTGAACCTGTCGCAGGCCGTGCAGGTGCTGGCTTACGAGTTGCGCATCGCCGTGCTCGCGGGTGCCACGGCCAGTCCCGCCGAAGCCCACGTGCCGGCGACCGCCGACGAGCTCGAGGGTTTCTTCGGCCATCTCGCCGGCACGCTCGACGCGATCGACTTCCACAAGGGGCGTTCGCCGCGCACGATCATGCGCCGCCTGCGCCGGCTGTTCCTGCGTGCCTCGCCGGACACGCGCGAGGTGCGCGTGCTGCGCGGCATCCTCGCCGACGTCGAACGGACCGCGCGGATCGCACGCGGGGACTGACACCGCGCCGCAGGCGGGACGGCTGTCATGTTGCTGTAACATACGCGCCGCCCGCCGGCGCCCGGCGCCACGGGCCTCCCGTCCACGAGCCCCGGCGCGCCCATGTTCTCGCTGCAAACGATCTTCGGCAAAGGTGACAAGTTCTACGGCCTGCTCGAGGCCAGCGCGGACGCCGCGCGGCAGAGCGCCACGGCCCTAAGCGCGATGCTCGCCGAACGCTCGCCGACGCCGGCGCTCGACGAGTTCCGCATCGCGCGCAAGCGCGAGAAGGACCTGTTCGCGCAGATCAACCTCGAGCTCGTCAACACGTTCGTGACCGCGCTCGAGCGCGAAGACATCGAGGCGCTGGCCGGCGCGCTGTACAAGATCCCGAAGACGGTCGAGAAATTCGCCGAACGCTACGCGATGTTCGCCGAACGCCTGCTCGAGATCGACTACAGCTCGCGTGCGCAGATGCTCGAGCGCGCCTGCGAGGTGATCGTGCAGATGGTCGGCGAGCTGCGCCGCGGCTTCAAGCTCGACGTCATGCACGATCTCAACGAGCGCATGCAGTCGATCGAAGGCGAGGCCGACCGCCTGCTGCTCGAGCTGTACCGAGAACTGTTCACGAACGAGAAGGATGCCGCGCGCCTGCTGATGCGCAAGGATCTCTTCGAGCTGCTCGAGAAGGCCATCGACCGCTGCCGCGATGCCGGCAACGTGGTCTACCAGATCGCGCTCAAGAACTCCTGACGGCAGGCGAGGAAACCTCCGGTGACCGTTGCCCTGACCCTCGTGCTGCTGGTCGTCCTCGTCGCGCTGATCTTCGAGTACATCAACGGCTTCCACGACACCGCCAACTCGATCGCGACGGTCGTCGCGACCAAGGTGCTCAGTCCCGGCCAGGCCGTGCTGCTCGCCGCTTCGACCAACCTCGTCGGTGCTCTGTGGGGTACCGCGGTGGCCAAGACCATCGCCTCGGGCCTCGTCGACACGGGTGTCGTCGCGGTCACGCCGCAGGTGCTCATCTGCGCGCTGCTCGGCGCGATCCTGTGGGACCTCATCACGTGGTGGTGGGGGCTGCCGTCGAGTTCGTCGCACGCGCTCGTGGGCGGCCTCATCGGTGCGGCGCTCGCGGCCGCGCACAACGACTGGGCCTCGATCATCTGGTGGGAAGGCGGCGAGCACTGGTGGCAGGGCAAGGGCCTGCTGCCCAAGGTGGTCCTGCCGATGTTCAGTTCACCGCTCGGCGGTTTCGTGCTCGGCTTCCTCGTCATGGGCTTCATCTTCGCGTTCGTGAGCTTCCTGGCCTCGCGCACGGGTGTGCTGCAGAAGCTCGGCCGGCCACGCTTCCTCAACGGCTTCTTCGGCAAGGCGCAGATCCTGTCGGCCAGCGCGATGGGCTTCTCGCACGGCATGAACGATGCGCAGAAGACGATGGGCATCATCGCGCTTGCGCTGGCCGGTGCGACCACTGCGGGCACGCTCGACGAGCTGCCGTCGTGGATGCATTTCCTGCGCGTCGAGGAAGATGCCCAGACGGGCTTCGAGATCGCGACGTGGATCAAGATCGTCTGCGCGCTGACGATGGCCGCGGGCACCGCCGCGGGCGGCTGGCGCATCATCAAGACGCTCGGCCACAAGCTCGTCAAGCTGCATCCGGTCAACGGCTTCGCCGCCGAGACCGCGTCGGCCAGCGTGATCATCGCGGCCTCGCACTTCGGCATCCCGGTGTCGACGACGCACAACATCTCGTCGGCGATCATGGGCGTCGGCGCGGCCAAGCGTTTCTCGGCGATCCGCTGGACCGTCGTCGAGCGCATGGTATGGGCGTGGATGCTGACGATTCCGGTTACCGCGGTGATCGCGTGGGGCCTCGTGCGTCTCGTGCAGTCGCTCGGCCTGGACTGAGCCTAGGCTTCGCGCGCAGCGCGCTTGAGTCGCAGCGCGGGTCGTTCGACGAAACGCCACGACGCCGCCGCGAGCAGCAGCGTGGGCAGCAGCGCCGCCGCGAACAGCGCGGCCGGCGAGGCGATCGCGACCGTCGCGACGATGGCCTGCTGGACCGGGAATCCCCACAGGTAGGTGCCGTAGGACAGGTCGCCGATGCGCGGCTGCGGCAGCTTCGGCACGTAGGCGAACCACAGCGTCGCGTAGCCGATGCAGGCACCGAGCAGCGGCGGATGCAGGTCGGTCGCGCGGGCGAGCCACGCGAGCAGCATGAGCGCGAGCAGGATGCCGGTCGACACCGGCACGATCCTGCGGTGCAGCGCGCACAGCGCGCCGAACACGAACAGCGTCACGAGGATCGCCGAGGTCGCGAACGGGCGCGGCGCCGACAGCGGCGCGTGCAGCCAGGCGACCGCGAGCACGAGGATCGCGAGCGTGCCGAACAGGCGCCGCGCGAGCAGTCCGCACACACCCAGCGCGGCGACGACCAGGTACAGCACGGCCTCGATCGGCAGCGTCCACAGCGAGCCGTTGACCACGTCGCTCGCTGCGTTGTGCACGAAGACGCCGGGCAGCTGCCACTGCAGCGCGACCAGCGACAGGTTGCCGCCGAGGTAGGTCCAGGTCTCGCGCTCGGCGAAGTACTCGGTGACGGGGAGCGTGGTCGCGAGCGGCCCGAGCACGCCGATCGTGAGCGCCAGGCACACCGCGAGCGCAGGCAGGATGCGCAGCGCGCGCGCGCGCAGGAAATCCGCGAGCGAGGGCCGGCGCTGCCAGGCCATCGTGATGAGCAACCCGCTCACGGCGAAGAACGCCATGACGCCGACGAAGTGGCTGTAGGTGTTGCCGAGCAGGCGATGCAGCGGATCGTCGTCGGCGAGGCCGGGTGCGGCGAGCACGTAGCTGTGCCCGAACAGCACGAGCAGCGCCGCGACGAGGCGCAGCACGGTCATGTTGTCGCGGCTGTCGGCGATGCAGGCCTCGAGCGTGCGGCCGGCGACGAACCGGCGCAGCGTTGCGCGCGTCAGCATGCGACGGGGATGCAGGCCGCGACGACCGGCGCCGGGCGGTACCGTCGCAGCGAGGCCTCGCGGGGATGAGGCATGGAGCCTAGAGTGCGTCGCCGCCGGCCGAGAGCGACAGCTCGAGGCGGTCGCCGAGCTGGCCGAGTTCGGCGATCACGCGATCGAGCTCCTCGCCACGCAGCATGCCGTAGGGGCGGTTCTCGCACAGGTGCAGGTAGGGCGAGCCGTCGAGGTCGCTGATCGCGAGGTAGCCGGTGCGCTGCTCCCAGTTGAAGCGCAGGCAGCGGGCCGGGTCGATGCCGGTCGCGGGGCCGATCGGCGTCGAGATGCGCAGCACCTTGTGGCCTTCCTCGTCCTCGAGCTCGGTCAGGTAGATGCCCTGGTGGCGGCCGTGCGCGAGCTCCAGGTCGAAGCTGATCAGGTAGGGATCGTTCGTGCGCAGCGTGTGCGAGCTGCTCGCGTGCGACCGGATCTGTTCGAAGCTCTGCACGGGGCGGGCTCTCCGCGTGAATCGGGCGGCTATGCTAGCGTGCGTCGCCGATGATGTCAGTCGACGCCGCCGCCCCCGATGCGCAATCCGTGATCGCCGACGTGATTCGTGCGATCCCGCGCGGCTGTGTCGCGAGCTACGGCGAGATCGCCGCCCGCGCCGGGCTGCCGGGACGGGCCCGTCTGGTCGGCAAGGTCCTGCGCGACGCGGGCGCCGGCGCGCGCTTGCCCTGGCATCGCGTGCTGCGCGCGGACGGGCGCATCGCGTTCGAACCGCGTACCGCGCCGTTCCGCGAGCAGCAGCGCCGGCTCGCCGCCGAGGGCGTGGCCGTGGTGAAGGGCCGGGTCGACCTTGCCCGCCACGGCTGGCAGCGCGACCTGGATGCCGAGCTGTGGGCCCCGCCGCCCCTTTGAAAGTGCGTCGCGGCGCTACACTTCCGGTCTTGCGACAGCGTCCCGAGGAGCCTGCATGCCGACCAACCTGCCACCGGTGACGCTCGCGTTGCTGCTGTCCAACGTGGGCATCTACCTGCTGCAGATGCTGGGGGGCGACGTGTTCGGTGACGAACTCGTGCGGCTGTTCGCGCTGTGGCCGCTCGGTCACGCGATGACGAACCAGGGGCCGGTCGGCTTCGAGCTCTGGCAACTCGTCAGCTACGGCTTCCTGCACGGCAGCCCGAGCCACCTCCTCTTCAACATGCTCGCGCTGTGGATGTTCGGCGGCGCGATCGAGCGCCTGTTCGGCTCGCGCCCCTTCGCGACGTATTACCTCGTCTGCGTGATCGGTGCGGCCGTCGCGCAGCTCGCCGTGATCGCGTGGTTCACGGGCGGTTTCTACCCGACCGTCGGTGCCTCGGGCGGTGTGTTCGGCCTGCTGCTCGCGTTCGGCATGATGTATCCGCAGGAGCGCATCATGCTGATCTTCCCGCCGATCCCGATGCCGGCCTGGGTGTTCGTGACCGGCTATGGCGTGATCGAGCTCGTCCTCGGCGTCACCGGCACGCAGGCCGGCGTCGCGCATTTCGCCCACCTCGGCGGCATGGCGGCGGGCTTCGTGATGATCCAGTACTGGCGCGGGCGGCTGCCGATCAAGCCGCGTCGCATCCTGACGCGCTGAGGCCATCATGGACGCTCCGCGACGCACGCTGGCCGACTGGCTGGAGTACCAGCAGCGCGTGCACGTGCGCGGCATCGACATGGGCCTCGCGCGCGTCGGCGAGGTCTGGCGCCGTCTCGGCGCACCGGCGCCCGCGCCGCGCGTCGTCACCGTAGGCGGCACCAACGGCAAGGGTTCGACGATCGCGTTCCTCGAGGCGATGCTCGCCGTGCGCGGCCTGCGCGTCGGTGCGTACACCTCGCCGCATCTGCTGCAGTACAACGAGCGCGTGCGCGTCGAGGGGGGCGACGCGTCCGATGCCGAACTCGTCGAGGCTTTCGAGCGCATCGAGGCCGCGCGTGGCGAGATTCCGCTGACCTATTTCGAGTTCGGCACGCTCGCGGCGTTCATCGTGTTCGCGCGGCGCGGTGTCGAGGTCGCGCTGCTCGAAGTCGGCCTCGGCGGCCGCCTCGACGCGGTCAACCTCGTCGATGCCGACGTCGCCGTGATCACGACGATCGACCTCGACCACCAGGACTGGCTCGGCAACGACCGCGACGCGATCGGCCGCGAAAAGGCCGGCATCCTGCGTGATGGCCGGCCCGCGATACTCGGCGAGGCGTCGCCGCCGGCCGGCCTGCTCGATGCGGCGGCGGCGATCGGAGCGCGCGTCGTGAGGGCCGGCATCGATTTCGCCGTCGAAACGAACGTGCAGGGCGGTGCGGTGTGGCGGCAGGGCGACATCCGACTCGAGATGCCCGCGTTGCCGCTCGCGGCGCCGTGCCAGCTCGCCAACGCGGCCGCAGCGGTGGCCGCCGTCGTGGCCTTGCTCGGCGAACCCGATGCCGAGGCCGCAGGATCGATCACGCGAGGCCTCGCGTCGGCGCGCATCGCCGCGCGCCTGCAGCGCGTGCCGGGACCGCCCGAACTCGTCATCGACGTCGCCCACAACCCGCAGGCGGCGCGCACGCTGGCGGCGTGGCTCGGGGCGAATCCGCCGCGCGGGCGCAACCTCGCGGTGTTCGGCGTGCTCGCCGACAAGGACATCGACGGCATTCTCGCGCCGCTGCTCGGCTGCATCGACCGTTGGCATCTCGGTGGCCTCGACGCGCACAGTCCGCGCGGCACCGACGCGGCGGCGCTCGCCGCGCATGCCGGCCTCGAAGGCGCCGAGCGCCACGCGTCGATCGAGGAAGCCTTGCACGGCGCCTTCGCCGACGCCGCGCCCGGCGACCGCGTGCTCGCGTTCGGCTCGTTCTTCGTCGCGGCGGCCGCGCTCGCGCACGTCGATCGCGATGCGCGATGAAATCTGAACCTGAGTGCGGAGCAGGGTGCGTATAATCGCGCCGACTCGTCAGCTGGGCGCTCCATGGAACCCGCACTGAAACAACGCCTGCTCGGCGCCGTGGTGCTCATCGCGCTCGCGGTGATCTTCGTGCCGATGCTGCTCAGCGGTCCGGGCCCGAAGCAGGCTTCGGAAACCGTCGACCTCGAGATCCCGCCCGCACCGGACCGCGAGTTCGAGACCCGCGTGCTGCCGGTACAGCCGACGCCGAATCCCGCCGCGACCGCGGCGGCGCCCACGGCACCCGAGATCGCACCGGCCGACCCTTCGATCCCCGAGTCTGACCGGGTCGCGACGGTCGACCTGCCGTCGCGTCGTCCGCCCGAATCGGCCCAGCATGCACCGTCGACCACGCCGACACCGGCACCTGCGGTCGCGCCGCCGGCCGCGTCGACGGCTCCGTCTGCAACCGCGATCCCGCCTGCCGCCACGGCCGCTGCACCGCCCGCCGCGGCAGCGCCGGTGGCCGGCGTGGCCGCAAACGGCCAGTTCCTCGTCCACATGGGCGTGTACACGTCGACGAAGAACGTCGACGATCTCGTCGCGGCGCTCAAGCGCGGCGGCTTCCCGGCCTTCGCCGAGACCACCGAGTTCCAGGGCAAGAGCGCGCAGCGCGTGCGCGTCGGCCCGTTCGCCGATCGTGCCGCGGCCGAGGCCGCGCGCGTGCGCATGAAGCAGGTGCGCGCCGACGTGCCGTCGAGCATCGTCACGCTCGCTGCCGACGCGAAGGCCGATGCGCCCGTGACCGCGGTCGCGGCGAACCGTCCCGGCGGCTGGGCCGTGCAGCTCGGCGCGTTCAAGACCGAGGCCGATGCGAACGTGTTGCGTGGCCGCCTGCAGGCGGCCGGCATCGCGGGATACGTCGACCGCCTAGCCGCCGACGGGCAGACGCTGTGGCGCGTGCGCGCCGGCCCCGAGGTCAGCCGGGCCAATGCGGACAAGCTGCGCGAGCGCGTCAAGGCGCAGCTCAAGATCGACGGCATGATCGTCACCCAGCAGTGACCGTGCGCCTCGCGGCGCGCGACGGAACCCGACGACGATGAACTGGGCGGATTACGCGATCATCGGCATCCTCGCGCTGTCGGTCCTCGTCGGCGTGTGGCGCGGCTTCATCGGCGAAGTGCTCGCGCTGGCCGTGTGGGCGCTCGCGTTCTGGGTCGCCTGGATGTTCGGCCCGCCTCTTGCAGAGCAGTTTTCCGCCAGCATATCGGTGCCCTCCGCGCGCGTGATCCTCGCGTACGCGCTGTGCTTCGTCGCGGTGCTGATCGGCGGGGCGATCGTCGGGTTCCTGATGCGCAAGCTGGTCAGCGGCAGTGGCCTGTCCGGCACCGACCGCCTGCTCGGCATGGTGTTCGGCCTCGTGCGCGGCGGCGCGCTCGTGGTGCTGCTGGTGTTGCTGCTCGGCTTCACGCCGTTCACGCGGGACGCGTGGTGGCAGGAGTCGACCTTGTTGCCGACGTTCCGCGAAGGTGCCGCGTGGGTGACCGCGCGACTGCCCGAGGGCGTCACGAAATACCTGGACCAGGCGGAACTGCCTGCCGCGATGGATCGCCTGCCCGAGGATGCCGCGCCGGTTCCGGCGCCGTCCCCGTCCACCCCTTCATCTTCTTCGCGGTGACACAACCATGTGCGGAATCATCGGCATCGTCGGCAAGTCGGAAGTCGCGTCGGCGCTCTACGACGGACTCACCGTGTTGCAGCACCGTGGCCAGGACGCGGCAGGCATCGCCACGATCGACGGCTCGCGCCTGCGCCTTCACAAGGGCAACGGCCTCGTCCAGGACGTGTTCCAGCGCGACGACATGCTCGGCCTGCGCGGCCATGTCGGCATCGGCCACTGCCGCTATCCGACCGCGGGCTCTGACGGCTCGGCCGAGGCGCAGCCGCTGTACGTGAACTCGCCTTACGGCATCGCGCTCGCGCACAACGGCAACCTCGTCAACACCGAGACGCTGCGTCGCGAGATGTACCAGGACGATCGCCGCCACATCAATACGGATTCGGACTCCGAGATCCTGCTCAACGTGCTCGCGCACGAGCTGCAGATCCAGGACCGCATGTCGCTGGTGCCCGACAACATCTTCAAGGCGATCGCCGGCGTGCACCGCCGCTGTGTCGGCGGCTATGCCGTGGCGACGCTGCTGCTCGGCTACGGCATCGTCGCGTTCCGCGACCGCCACGGCATCCGCCCGCTCGTGCTCGGCGAGCGCGACACGGCCGAAGGCAAGGAATACGCGGTCGCGTCCGAATCGGTCGCGTTCGACATCCTCGGCTTCCGCCTCGTGCGCGACATCGAGCCCGGCGAAGCCGTGCTCATCACGCTCGACGGCGAGCTGCACTCGCGTCAGTGCGGCGAGCCTGCCGTGCACGCGCCGTGCATCTTCGAGTACGTCTACCTCGCACGACCCGATTCGATGATGGAGGACGTGTCGGTCTACAAGGCGCGCCTGCGCATGGGCGAGCGTCTCGCCGCCAAGATCCAGCGCCTCAAGCCGGGCCACGGCATCGATGCGGTCATCCCGATCCCGGATACCTCGCGCACCGCGGCGTCGTCGCTCGCGCAGGCGCTCGGCGTGCCGATGCGCGAAGGCTTCGTCAAGAACCGCTACATCGGCCGCACCTTCATCATGCCGGGCCAGAGCGAGCGCGTGAAATCGGTGCGCCGCAAGCTCAACCCGCTGCCGCTCGAGTTCCGCAAGAAGAACGTGCTGCTCGTCGACGATTCGATCGTGCGCGGCACGACCTCCAAGCAGATCATCCAGATGGCCCGCGACGCGGGCGCGCGCAAGGTGTTCTTCGCCTCGGCGGCACCGCCCGTGCGCTACCCGAACATCTACGGCATCGACATGCCGAAGGCCGCCGAGCTCGTCGCCCACGGCCGCACCGAGGAAGAGGTCGAGCAGCTGCTCGGTGCGGACTGGCTCGTCTACCTCGATCTCGACGACCTCGTCGCGGCCGTGTCCGAGGGCAACGACGACCTGCACGACTTCGACACCTCGTGTTTCTCGGGCGAGTACGTGACCGGTGTCGAGCTCACCTACCTCGACCAGCTCGAGTTCTCGCGTTCCGACGAGGCCAAGGACAAGCGTCGCCAGGTGGGCTGACCCCGGGTTCGCCGCGGGTTCCGTATCCGCGGTGAAACCGGCAGAATCGGCCGGTTCCCCCGACCGGCTGGCGTGATGACCAGGATCGAACGCAGCGCATGACGGCCATCGACCGCTCCGGCGCTGCCCGCGCGTGCCTCGATGCGGCCGACCCCGCGACCAAGTGCGCGTTGACGCGGCATTACGCGGAACTCGCGATGCAGGGTGCGCTGGTCGATCTCGATACCGGGGCGCCCGATCCGATCGGCGAACCCGGCAGACCCGAACGGCCGCAGCTCGTCGAACCGCGCGCGCTGCCGCAGCGGCCGTTGTCGACGCAGGCCGGCCGCGCCGCGCTCGTGCACGCGGTCGCCCATATCGAATTCAACGCGATCAACCTCGCCTGGGATGCGGTGTACCGTTTCCGCGGCATGCCCGAGGCGTTCTACGCCGACTGGATCGGCGTCGCGGCCGACGAGGCACGTCACTTCGGAATGCTGCAGGCACGCCTGGCCGACATGGGGCATGCCTACGGTGACTTCGACGCGCACAATGGCCTCTGGGACATGGCCGTGCGCACGGCCGGTTCGTGCCTCGAGCGCATGGCGCTGGTACCGCGCGTGCTCGAGGCGCGCGGCCTCGACGTGACGCCGCCGATGATCGCGAAACTGCGCTCCGCGGGCGATCTCGACACCGTCGCCGTGCTCGAGGTCATCCTGCGCGAGGAGGTCGCGCACGTCGCGGCGGGTTCGCGCTGGTTCGCGTGGTGCTGCGCGCGCGAAGGCACCGAGACGTTGCCGACCTTCGAAGCCCTGCTCGCGCGGCATCTTCCCGCGGGCCTGCGTGGTCCGTTTAACCTCGAGGCGCGCCTGCTCGCCGGTTTCACGGCCGAGGAGATGCAGCGTCTCGGTGGAGTCGCCGCATGAGGCGCGCGCTGTTCGGCGTGGTCATGCTGCTCGGCACGTTCGTGCTGCTCGCGTGGGCGGCCGGACTCCAGCCTTCCTCGCCGTTCTCGCCCGAGCAGCGCATGTCCCTGCCGGGATCGGGCTTCCGCGTGGTCATGGGCGCGGGCGCCGAGGACGACGACCGCCTGCGCATCGGCGCCGTCGGCGAGGACCGCACGGCGCTGCAGTCGGTGGTGCTCAACGGCATCGAGGCCGACGAATACCGCCTGCTGCGCTACCGCTTCGAGCAGTTCCCGCACACGCTCGAACTGTCGGTCGTGTTCCGCCGTGCCGACGCGCTCGACGACGTGCACGTCGTCTCGCTGCCATGGCCCGGCGATGGCGAAGCCGCATTCGATCTCGGCACGGTGCCGGAATGGCAGGGTCGCATCGTCGAGCTCGGCTTCGCCGAGTATCCGACGCCGCAGGTCGTGCCGCCGCTGCAGGGCTTCAAGCCGTTCACGCTGGTCGAGGCCGCACTGGCCTCGCGTTCGTGGACGGGATCCTTCGCCGCGCTGTGGACCGACTGGCTCGGCAACTGGCCGTGGAGCCAGCGTTCCGTCCACGCGCTCGGGCGCGACACCGACACGCCACGCGCACAGTCGCTCGTGCTCTGCATCGTGCTCTGGATCGTGATGCTGGTGGTCGCGGCCGCAGCCATCCTGCGCGTGCGTGGGCGTGTCCTGGCGAGCGTCACCGCATCCGCGATCGTCGCCGGCTGGCTCGTGCTCGACCTGCAGTGGCATGCGGGCCTGCGTTGGCGCCACGAGGCGACGCGCACGCTGTTCGCCGACTACGCATGGCCCGAGCGCGAACGGCACGCGGCCGACACCGAGATCCTCGAAGCGGCGCGAACGCTCGGAACGGCCTTGCGCAACGAGCCGGCGTCGACCCACGTGATCGTGCACTCGGCGTCGTCGTTCGCGCTGTTGCGCATGATCTACCACGTCCTGCCGATGAACGTGGCCGTGCTCGCCCAGGCGATGCAGTCCGGTGTCCCACTGCCGGCCGGCACGATCATCGTCGTCTATGACGACGACACGTGGCGCTACGACGCCGCGACGCGTGCACTGACCGATGGCGGCTCGCTGTACCCGGGCGATCTCGTGCTCCAGCGAGGCGGCTTGCTCGTCGTGCGCTACCGGGGGGTGCCGTGAGCTTGTCCTATGTCCTCGCCTGGCTGTTGCCGTGGGTGACCGGTACCGGCATCTGCTTCGCCGTGACGCGGGGACCACGCACATGGTCCGACGCGGTGGCCGCGGCAGGCACGGGTTTCATCGTGGGCTTCGTGCTGGTGTCGCTGCTCGGCTCGTGGGTCGCGGCGGACGATGTCACGGCGGCGTTCACGCGTACCGCGCCTTGGCTGACCGGCATCGGCGTGCTGGCCTGGTCCGCAGCGGTCGCCTTGCGTCGTCGTCGCATCCTTCCGCTCGAGGGCTCGCTGCCGACGGCGTGGCGTGTGGTCTGGTGGCTGGCGGCGGCCGCGATCGTCGTACGGCTCGGCGTGCTCGCGGGCGAGGCGTGGCTGCGACCGACGTTCCCGTGGGATGCCTGGTCGGCGTGGGCGGTCAAGCCGAAGGCCTGGTTCCTGCTGGGCCACCATGCGCCGTATGTTCCCGTGGGCGAGTGGCTCGCGGATGCCACGGGCAACCTGCGCACGGCAGCGATCTGGGACTATCCCGAACTGCTGGCGTGGATCCAGATCTGGTTCGCGAGTGCCGCGGGCGGATGGAACGAACCGCTCGTCAACCTCGCATGGACCGGCGCGCTCGCGGCCCTCGCGCTGGCGTGCTACGGGCACTGGCGCATGCTCGGCCTGCGGCCGCTGCCGGCGATCGGCCTCGCCTATGCGCTCGTCTCGCTGCCTCTGCTCGGTGCGCACGTCGCGCTCGCCGGTTACGCGGACCTGTGGCTTGCCGTCGTGTTCGGACTCGCCACGTTGTCGTGGATGCGCTGGATGCGATCCGGCGAACGTGCGCAGCTCGCGATCGCGGCCGGCCTCGCCCTGTGCATGCCGTTCGTCAAGCTCGAGGGCGCGGTCTGGCTGCTGTTGTCGTCGGTGGTCGCCGTGCTCGCGCTGCTGCCGCGACGCTGGCGCTGGGGGATCGTGGCGGTGATCGTGGTGCTGGCGCTGCTCGGCATCGTGTTCGGCGGCTTCGTGTTCCCGATGCTCGGCCTCGGCTGGGTCAGCGTGAGCTGGGGCCAGGTCGGCATTCCGGCGCTCGGCGAGCTCGACCTGCGCTGGCGCCCGGTCGGCACGCAGATGCTCGCCGGCCTGCTCACGCTGCCGAACTGGCACCTGCTGTGGTACGTCGTGCCGCTCGTGCTCGCGTGGCGCTGGCGCGTCGTCGCCACGGCACGCGACGTGCGCGCGCTGGCCGTGCTCGTGGCCGCGTGCGCGGCCTTCCTGTTCGTGCTGTTCTTCTTCACCGATGCTTCGGCGTGGGCCGAGAACTACACGAGCGCGAACCGGCTCGTGCTGCATCTCGTGGGACCCGTGTTCACGCTGCTGGCGCTGCTTCTGGTCGATGCGTTCCGAGCAGCTCCCGGTACAGCGCCAGCACCTGCCGGGCCGAACGCTCCAGCGTGAAGCAGGCTTGCCAGCGGTCGCGGCCGCCGGCACCGAGCAGGGCGCGGCGTTGCGGATCGGCGCCGAGTTGCCGCAGCACGTCGGCGAGTGCCTCCGCATTCCCGCGCGGGACGCGTACGCCGCTTGCGCCGTCGGCGACGACGTGGCGCACGCCCGATCCGGGAATGTCGCTCGCGACCACGGCCACGCCGGCGCGCATCGCCTCGAGCAGCACGATGCCGAACGCCTCGCTGCGGTCGAGCGACGGCAGCACGAACACATCGGCGCAACGATAGAGCGCGTGCAGGGCGTCGTCGTCGACGTCGCCGCGGAAGTCCACGCGGCCGGCCAGTCCGAGGCCACGGGCGCGCTCGCGCAACTTCGCGTCCTCTTCCCCCGTGCCGACCAGGACGAGGCTCGCATCGGGCACCCGCGCGAGGGCATCGAGCAGGATGTCGAAGCCCTTGTAGTGGCTCATGCGGCCGACCGCGAGCAGGCGCAGTCCGCCGCGAGGCGGGCGCGTCGGTGCCTGTCGCGGATCGTGGCCGGGCTCGTCGCCGATGCCGAGCGGGATGACGCGCGCCTTGGAATGCCAGCGTGAGAGGGCATCGCTCGCGTCGAGGTAGGGTTGCGACGTCGCGATGATCGCGGAGGCGCGCGCGAGCACGGCCTGTTCGAACGGACGGTAGGCGCGGTAGGCCAGCCGGACGCGCCAGTCGGGCATGTCGGGGCTGACGTCCGCATGCCAGTGCACGATCCAGGGCAGCGCGCGCGCGACCGGATCCACGAGTGCCCAGAATGCGGAAGGATTCGGCAGGTGCAGGTGGAGGAGGTCGGGGCGCCGCTCGCGCAGCAGGTGCGACATCCGCCACGCGTAGGCGGGGCTGATCGGCGCGTACAGCGCCGTGCCGAGCGATCCGGCGCGCACGACGTGCACGCCGTCACGTCGCTCGCTGCGGCTGCGCAGGATGCGCCCGGGCTGGTGCACGAGTGCATCGACCTCGGCGCCGTTCGCGACGAGCCAGCGTGCGAGGTCTTCGAGATGGCGCTCGATGCCGCCACGCTGCGGTGCGTAGTACTTGCCGAGATGGAGGACGCGCATCGGGTCAGCAGCCTCGTGCCGTGCTCGAGCGGCCGCGGCACCTCGTGCGCTTCACGGCGGTGTCGGCGGAGCGGTCTTCGTTTCGGTGGCTGTCGTTCCGCGCGCGCGCAGTTCGGCGATCTCGTGTTCGAGGATCGCGAGCTTCTGCGTCAGGCGGCGCATCTGGCGCTCCTGGCGCGAACGGTCGATGTCGAGCTTGAGCAGGCGCAGCAGCACGAGCGAGAGGCCGATGATGATCGGCAGCACGGGCGCATAGCTGATGCCGGTGACGCGACCCAGCCAGAGCACGAGGGACGGGAACACGCCGAGCGCGAGCGTCGCCGTCGCGACGATCAGCCACCATGCCGCGAACGGACCGTGCAGGTGGTCGCGGCGCACGAGGTAGAGGATCGTGCCGGCGAGCGCGACACCGAGGATCGCCGCGGTGATCTGGCCGGTCATGCTTCCGTCCCGCGGGCGCCGCGCCGCTGCTCGATGTCGAATCGCGAGAGGCAGAGGATCGTCGTGTCGAACATGTAGCGTGCGACGACGGCCCACGACGCGAACACGCGTGAATGGCCGGTCTCGCGGGGACGCATGGGCGTCGGGGTTTCCACGATGCGCAGTCCTTTCTTGGCCAGCAGCATCAGCACGCCGACATCCTGGTAATCGAGGAGGCTCGCCTCGGGCGCCGCGAGTTCGCGCACGGCCGCGGCGTCGTAGAGGCGGAGGCCCGAGGTGAAATCGCGCAAGCCGAGGCCGGTCAGCATGCGCAGGTACTGCCAGGCCACGCGCTTGGCCGCGCTGAGCCGCTCGACGCAGGTGCCGATGACCACGTTCGATCCGCTGCGTGCGTGGGCGTCGAACAGCGCGGCGAGCGACTCGGGAAGGTGCTGGCCATCCGCGTCGAGCGTGACCACGGCCGGGAAGCCGTGGCGTTCCGCGTAACGGATGCCCGCCTGGCTCGCGCCCCAGGCGCCGAGTCCGAGCGGCAGCGTGAGGACCTCCGCACCGGCTTCGCGCGCGGCAGCAGGCGTGCCGTCGGTGCTCGCATCGTCCACCACGAGCACGCGGCAACCGATCGCGTCGCGCACACCCGCCACCACGGCGGCGACCGTCGTGACTTCGTCGCGTGCGGGGATCACCGCCAGGCTGTCGGCGGGAAGGAAGGCGGGCATGGGAACGTGGCGCATCCGGGAGCGCGGGGGGACGGCGATTCTGGGTAGCACGCGCCGATGCTGTCAATCGCCGGGCCGGCCGCGGCGGGAGCCCGCCCGGCACGTCGGGCGTTCATACCCCTGCTCGTACCGCTTGTCGAAGGACGCGCTTGCCCGCTCCGAGCCACACCGCATATATAGCTCGTCCGCACGACCGGGGAGGGTCCGCTTCAGGGGAGGCGGAGAGACCAGTTGAAGGAATCTTCGGTTCCGCGTGTCCGGTTCCGGATTCACGCTGCGTCTAGTGGGAGTGTGGACGTGGTCGGCCCGTGAGGTTCGCCCTTCGTGGCCGGAAGGCCAGGCACCAGCCGCCGCCACGGTAGTGATCAAGCGGTCAAGTTTGCGTCTGGAAGTGGTTGACGGAGAAGAGGGCATGTCCTTATGCTCCGCGCGTTCCAGATTCAGGCGAGGCCATTTCGCCAACAAGTGAAGGGGAAGGGGAAAGCCCCCGCCCGAACAATCCTGGAGATGTTCAGATGAATACGAAGATCAAGTCGCTGTCGCTGGCGCTGTTCGGTCTGGCGGGTTTCGCGTTCGCGGGTTCGGCCATGGCGCAGTGCCCGGCCAGCCTCAGCCCGACCCCGTGGTCGGCGACCGTTGCCATCGGTGGCACGGCTGCGTCGACGACGGGCGGTTACGCCGGCACGGCGTGCAAGCTCAGCGCAACGCTGACGGGCAACCTCGGTTCGGCTTCGGCGTTCGTGCGTGACGACACGCCGGCTGCCGAGCAGCGCTACCGCGCACAGTTCCTCATCAACGTCGATGCGCTGACCGGCCAGAACGCCGCCCAGCTCGTGCGCGTGTTCGCCGCGACGACCGATGCGCCGAACGCCGGTGTTTCCGAGCTCGTCAAGCTGACCGTGTACGGCAACGTCGCCGGTACGTCGAAGACGCTCGGCATCCTGACGGCGAGCTCGACCGGCACGGGTGGCGTTGCAGCCTCCGGCATTCCGCTCACGGGCGGCACGGCTGGCGTGCATCGCGTCGAGATCGAGTGGACGAAGGGCGCGAGCGGCGGCGTCAAGGTGTGGCTGAACAACACGACCGAAGGCACCCCGAGCGCGACCGTGACGGCCAACAACACGGCATGGACCGGTGGCGTGGATGCCGCGGCGCTGGGTCTGGCTCAGGCTTCGCCGGGCTTCCGCACGGCCCAGACGGGCCGCGCTGTCCATTTCGACCAGTTCGATTCGCGCCGCCAGACGTTCATTGGCGCGAACTGATCCTGTTCCTGCCTGCAAACATAATACGAGGATAAATCTCCATGAAGCGCCCTCTGCTCGCTACGCTTGCTCTTTCGATGTTCGCCCCGGTGGTTGCGTTCGCCGGCACCTGCGCGGCTCCGACGTCCCTCCAGCAGTCTCCGAACGGCACGGTCGCCGGCACCACCTGCGGTGGCCAGGCCGGAATCCCGCTCGGTGGCGCGGTCGCCACGCACCCGTCGCAGGTCTACTCGTTCCGTTACAACCCGGCGGGTCCGAACGGTGCGGCTGGCCCGGTCACGATCACGGGTGCCGAGCGTGAAGTCGTCATTGCGCAGGACTGCAGCAGCCCGCCGCTCGGCGGCGCCGCTCCGGGCGTCCCGGTGAACATCGAGTCGATGGGCCTCACGGCTGGCGCGAACTACATCATGGTCGTCACGTCGGATTCGGGCCTCGCGGTCACCGATCCGCCGCGCTGTGGTGCGTTCTCCATGACCTGGACGACGCTCCCGGTGACGCTGCAGGGCTTCTCGGTCGAGTAATCGACAGCTCAGCTGGTGTTTGATGAAACCCACCCGTCTTTGACGGGTGGGTTTTTTATTGGCCCTCGTGACGGATCATCGTTCCATGCTTATCGCCGCGCTTTCGTCGATAGTGCTCCTCGCGGCACCGACGCCTCCCATGATGCTTCCGAGTTCGCTCGCAGTGGAGCAGAACTGCGATTTCGGCGAACGCCATGCGTTCACCGCATTCGACTGCACCATCGTGCTCCGCAACACCGGCAAGGCACCGCTCAAGATCTCCGCTTCGGCCATCGACAAGGCCGAGAGCGTCGAACCTTCGAAGCTCACGCTGGCACCCGGCAAGACGGCCGAGGTCACGGCGAAGGTGCATCCCGAGGGCACCTCGGGACTGGTCAGCCGGACATTCCGTTTCGAGACGGACGAGGCCGATCATCCGCAGCGCTTCGGCTATGCCTACGGCTTCATCGGGAGCGTGATCGAACAACCTCTCGCGCCGATCGACTTCGGCGACATCGCGGTCGGCGACGGTGCATCCTGGGCCAGCCTTCGTCTCGCCAGCACCGAGATCGAGGATCTGGCCGTGACGGACATCGTCGAGGTGCCGGCCCACGTCGAGGCGCGCATCGCCGCGGACAAGCGCACCGTCGAGGCGCGCCTCAAGCCCGATGCACCGTGGGGGCCGTTGCCTCCTTCCCGTATCGTCGTCGCGCTGGGCTCGGGGCCGCAGCCGAAAGCCGCGATCGAGGTCCGCGGTCGTGTGCTCGGTGACATCCGGCCTGCGCAGGAGCCGTTCGCCATCGGCGTGGTCCGCACCGATGCCACGCGTGCCTACGACCTGCGTCTCCGGCACGTCGACGGCAAGGCGTTCGAGGTGGGACGCGTGACGCTGGACGGGCTCGACGGAAGTGCCCGCGTCGTGGATTGCGAGCCACGCGCCAAGGGATGCAAGCTGCTGCGGCTCGAGCTGGGCAAGGGCCTCGCGATGGGGCCGTTCGCCGCCACGGTGAACATCGAGATTCCCTCGTCGCGCAGGACGTTGCCGGTCGGTATCACCGGCGTCGCGTTGCCTCCCGGCATCGACCCGGTCGATGAGCCTGCGGAGACGGCGAAGGACGCGCCTGCCAAGCGTGGACCCGCCAACCTCGGCCAGGCGATCCGCTCGCAGGTCCGCGATGCCGGTGCGCCGCCGCCGCCGGGAGCGGGGCCGCTCCTCAAGTGGGCGGTCGCCGACGAGGATGCCGTGTACGGATACCGGATCCTGCGCTCCGACAGCGAAGCGGGTCCGTTCCGCCGCATCAACGACACCACGATCGCCACACAGCCTTCCGCGCCGGGCGTCACCAATGGCTACCAGTGGCGCGACACCGGTGCGGTGGCGGGCCAGACCTACTGGTACTCGGTCGGCGTGATCTACAAGGATGGACGCAAGGAGCCGCTGACCACGCCGCAGAAGGTCGTTGCCAAGGCGGCGGCTGCACCCGCCGCTCAGTGAGCGTGGCGGGTGCTCCACGCGAGGTCGATGCCCTCGCGCGTGACGGTCAGGACGCTGGCCTGGTCGTACCAGTCGCCGAGCACGATGCGTTCCGCCTGCGCGCCGTCGATCCCGAACCGGTGCACGGCGGGGCGATGCGTGTGGCCATGGACGAGGCGGCGTACGCCTGACGCGCGCATCGTCGCGTCGACGGCCTCCTGACTGACGTCCATGATCGCCGCCATCGCGTTGCCCGTGTGGCGGCGGCTCTCTTCGCGTGCCTGCCGCGCGAACGCCTCCCTCTCCGCGAGCGGGCGCGACAGGAACGCGCGCTGCCAAGCGGGTGAATGAGCCTGTGTGCGGAAGGCCTGGTAGGGCAGGTCGTCGGTGCACAGCGTGTCGCCGTGCATGACCAGCGTGGGAACGCCCTCGATCTCGAGCACGCTCGGGTCGGCGAGCAGCGTCATGCCGGCGCGACGTGCATAAGCATCGCCGAGCAGGAAATCGCGGTTGCCGTGGAGGTAGAAGCACGGTATCCGGGCTTCACGCAGCGGCGCGAGCGCATCG
The DNA here is from genome assembly GCF_051987395.1 of Dokdonella aquatica. NCBI lineage: Bacteria > Pseudomonadati > Pseudomonadota > Gammaproteobacteria > Lysobacterales > Rhodanobacteraceae > Dokdonella > Dokdonella aquatica. The sequence goes on from NZ_CP197094.1 coordinate 2,698,800, forward strand.
ACGAAGCGCTGTGCCGTCGGATCGCCCGTGTCGTCGCCGGTCCATGCCTCGAAGAGGTCGCCGAGGATGTAGAGCGCGCCGGCGCTCGCGGCCTGGTCGCGCACGAAGGCCTCGAAGAGGTCCGTGATGTGCGGACGCGAGGCGTCGAGGTGCAGATCCGAGATGAAGAGCGTGGTCATGCCTGCGTGCTCCGGGGCATTCCGCGCCATCCGGCGCGCCGGCATCGGCACCGCGCCGGCACGCTTCGCGGCGACCGTGCATGCGTGACGCGCACGGCCGCCGCGAGTGGCGGGATCACTCGAGGACCGTTACCTTCTCGATGACGACATCGGTCATCGGCACGTCACCGCGGAACGGACCCTTGGGGCCGGTCGCGGTCGAACGGATCGCGTCGACGACATCCATGCCCGACACGACCTGGCCGAACACCGCGTAGCCCCAGGTCTCGGCACGCTCGTCGCTGACATAGTCGAGATTGCGGTTGTCGACCGTGTTGATGAAGAACTGCGCGGTCGCCGAGTTCGGATCCGAGGTGCGCGCCATCGCGATCGTGCCGCGCTTGTTGGACAAGCCGTTCTTCGCCTCGTTGGCGATCGAGGGACGCGTCGGCTTCTGGCGCAGGTCCGGCGTGAATCCGCCGCCCTGGATCATGAAGTTGGCGATGACGCGGTGGAAGACCGTACCGTCGTAGAAGCCGTCCTTCACGTACTGCAGGAAGTTCTCGACGCTCTTCGGTGCCTTCTCGGCGTTGAGCTCGACCGTGATCTCGCCGAGGCTCGTCTTCATGAGCACGCGGGGCGACGCGGGCTTGGCATCGGACGTCGCAGCCACGGCGGGCTTGGCTTCCGTCTTGGCCTCGGGCGTCGCGGGCTTGGCCTGCGCGAAGGCGAGCATGGGGGCGCCGACGAGTGCGACGAACAGGCCGAGACGGGAAAGCGTGGAGCGGAAACGCAGCATGAGGGAAGATCCTTGGCAGGGGTCCGCGCCATGATAGGCGCTCGATCGTGGCGTGCAAGGCCGGAGGTGCGGGACGTGCCGCGCGTGCATCTTCGCGGCCCTCATGGCGATACCCGGTAACGGCATCGCGCCGGCGAAGGCGCCACGGTGTGACGGAGCGGAATCCGGGTGACGACGACCGCGCCTCATCCCGCCTTCGGCAGGACGAGGCGGATCTCGAGGTGGCGCAGGTAGTCCCTTTCCTGCTCGAGGTCGACGCGCGTCAGCGGATGCTGGTCGACCCATTTGCGCGGCAGCTCGATCGTGAGTGCGCCGTCGTTCGCAGGCTTCAGGCTGATCTCGGGCAGGGCCGACTCGCTGTGCGAACGATGCAGCAGGACACCGAGGCGCAGCAGCGTGGTCAGGCGCTGCGCGACGGGTTGCATGCGCGCGGGCAGCGCGCGCAGCGTGGCCGTATCGGGCTTGCGTCGATGCAGGCGCAGGATCGCGGCGAGGAGTTGCTGCTCCTGCCGGCTGAAGCCGGCGAGATCGGAGTTCGCGACGATGTACGCGCCATGCACGTGGTGCTGGCTGTGCGCGATCGCGAGGCCGATCTCGTGGATGTCCGCGGCCCAGGCGAGCACCGTCCGCGCGCCGGCGTCGAGCGCCCACGCCGAGGCGACCTGGTCGAAAAGCTTCAGTGCCGTCCGGCCCACGCGCGCAGCCTGGTTCGTGTCGACACCGTAGCGCTCGGCGAGACCGGCCACGCTCGTGTGGCGCGGATCCTTCTGCAGCGCGCGACCGACCATGTCGTGGAGCAGGCCTTCGCGCATCGCGGTGTCGCAGACGTTCATCTGCGCGATGTCGAACGTGTCGAAGATCGTGTCGAGGATCGCGACGCCGCCCGCGATCACCGCGGCGCGGTCGCTGGACAGCCCGGGAAGATCGAGATCGTCGGCGTTGCCTGCACGCAGGAGCGCGGCGCGCGTCTGGTCGAGCGAGGCGCGTGTGATGCCGCCGTCGCTCCAGCCGTTGGCCTGCGCGATCGCGGCGATCGCCTTGGCCGTACCCGACGAGCCGATCACTTCGCTCCAGCCACGCTCGCGGTAGTGCGCGCCGAACTGCTGCAGCTCGACGGCGATCTCGCTGCGCGCCTGCTGCCAGCGGCGCTGGGTGATCTTGCCGTCGCCGAAGAAGCGCAACGTGCTCGCGATGCAGCCGACCTGGACGCTCTCCCTTTCGAGCGCCTCGTAGCCGCGCCCGATGATGAATTCGGTGCTGCCTCCGCCGATGTCGATGACGAGGCGCTTGTGCTCGGCCAGCGGCAGCCCGTGTGCGACGCCCTGGTAGATCAGGCGCGCCTCCTCTCGACCCGAGACGATCTCGATCGGATGACCCAGCGCGGTCTCGGCCGGAAGCAGGAACGCCTGGGGATGCGCGAGCTGGCGCACCGCGTTGGTGGCCACCGCGCGCACGCGGCCGACGGGAAAGTCCGCGATGCGCTGGCCGAAGCGCGCGAGGCAAGAGAACGCGGCCTCGCGACGCTCCTGCGTCAGCGTGCCGCCGGGCTTGAGTCCGGCGGCGAGACGGACCGTCTCGCGCAACCGGTCGATCACGCGCAGTTCGCCCTTGGCGTAGCGCGCGACGACGAGGTGGAAGCTGTTGGATCCGAGGTCGGCCGCGGCGATCGTGTCGCCGTCGCGGATGCCGCGTGGTGCAGGTGCCGGCACGGACTCAGCCACCGAACTTCGCGAGCAGCGTCGACTGCGCCGAATGCGGCTTGTCGTCACCGGGTTGCGCGTGCGTGTAGCCACCGTCGGCATCGAGCTCCCACGCCTGCGTGTTGTCCTCGAGGTAGTTCTCGAGTGCTTCCTCGTAGACGCGGCGCGCCAGCTTCGGATCACGGATCGGGAAGCAGGTCTCGACGCGGCGCAGCAGGTTGCGATCGAGCCAGTCCGCGCTCGAGCAGTAGATCTCGGGCGTGCCGTCGTTGGCGAACCAGTACACGCGGCTGTGCTCGAGGAAGCGGCCGACGATCGAGCGCACGCGGATGTTCTCCGACACACCCGGGATGCCGGGACGCAGCGTGCAGGCACCGCGCACGATCAGGTCGATGCGCACGCCCGCGCAGGATGCGCGGTAGAGCGTCGCGATCACGGCCGGTTCGTTGAGTGCGTTGATCTTGGCGATGATGCGCGCGGGCCTGCCGGCGCGCGCGTGCGCGGCCTCGCGCTCGATCTTCGCCATGAGGCCCTTGTGCAGCGTGAACGGCGAATGCAGCAGCTGCTTGAGCTTGATGACGGGGCCGAGGCCCGAGAGCTGCAGGAACAGCAGGTGGGCGTCCTCGCCGATCTCCGGATCCGCGGTCATGAGGCCGAAGTCGGTGTACACGCGCGACGTGCCGTGGTGGTAGTTGCCCGTCGACAGGTGCACGTAGCGGCGCAAGCCGCCGGTTTCCCTGCGGACGATGAGCAGCATCTTGGCGTGCGTCTTGTAGCCGACCACGCCGTACACCACCTGCACGCCTGCTTCCTGCAGGCGGTTGGCGAGGCGCAGGTTGGCCTCCTCGTCGAAGCGCGCGCGCAGCTCGACGACGACGGTCACGTCCTTGCCCTGGCGTGCGGCCTCGATGAGATGGTCGACGAGCGGCGAGTCGTTGCCTGCGCGATACAGCGTCTGCTTGATCGCGAGCACGCCGGGATCGAGGCTCGCCTGCTTGACGAGCTCGGTCACCGTGACGAACGACTCGTACGGGTGATGCAGCAGGATGTCGCGCTCGCGGATCGCGTGGAACAGGCTGTCGCCCTCGAGCACGGCCGGATGGATGCGCTGCGTGAACGGCGGGAACTTGAGGTCCGGTCGATCGATCTGGTCGTAGATCGCGGTGCTGCGGCTGACGTTGACCGGGCCTTCGCAACGGTAGATGTCGTGGTCGTCGAGCTCGAAGTTCTGCTTGAGCATCGTCGTGATCGCCTGCGGGCAATCGGCGGCGACCTCGAGGCGCACGGGCTTGGCGTAGCCACGGCCGCGCAGTTCGTCACGCAGCGCGATCGCGATGTTCTCGACTTCCTCGTCGTCGACGAACAGCTCGCTGTTGCGGGTCACGCGGAACTGGTACGAGCCCTTGACCTGCATGCCCGGGAACAGCTCGTCCATGAACTCCTGCAGCAGTTCGGACAGGAACACGAAATCGGTCGTGCCGTCGGAGATCTCGGCAGGCAGGCGGATGATGCGCGGCAACGAACGCGGCGCGCGCAGCAGTGCCATGTGGCCCTCGTGGCCGAACGCGTCCTTGCCCTTGAGCACGATCGCGAGCGTCAGGCTCTTGTTGAGGATGCGCGGGAACGGGTGGGCAGGGTCGAGGCCGAGCGGCGACAGCACCGGCAAGGTCTCGTTGCGGAAATACCCTTGCAGCCAGCGGCGCTGCTTGACCGTCCAGGCGCTGCGCGACAGGAAGCGGATGCCCTCGCGCTCGAGCGCGGGCAGCAGGTCGTCGTTCCAGCAGTCGTACTGCTGCTTGACGAGCACGAGCGCGCGTTCGCGGATGCGTGCGAGGAGCTCGCCGGGCGTCAGCGCGTCGGCGCCGGGCTGGGAGTCGCCGAACGCGTAGTGGTGCTTGAGCACGGCGACGCGCACCTCGAAGAACTCGTCGAGGTTGGTGCACGAGATGCACAGGAAGCGAAGCCGCTCGAGCAGCGGGTTGGCCGGATCCTGCGCCTGCGCCATGACGCGCATGTTGAACTCGATCTGCGCGAGTTCGCGATTGAGGTACAGCGTGGGATCGGCGAAGTCGGACAGCGGTGCGCCGGCGTCGGCGGCGGGCATCGCGTCGAGCGCTGCGCCTTCTTCGAGGGTCTCGGCGGCGTCCTGGCTCGTGGCGGCGGACATGTCAGGCTTCCTCGGCAGCGTGTTCGGGGGACAGGAGGCGGTTGCGTTCGAACACGCACGTGAACGTGCTGCCGACGCCGACCTCGCTTTCGATTTCCAGATGCGCATCGTGCAACTGCAGCACATGCTTGACGATCGACAGGCCGAGGCCGGTGCCGCCGCTCTCGCGCGAACGGCTCGTCGACACGCGGTAGAAGCGCTCGGTCAATCGGGGCAGGTGCTGCTGGGCGATACCATGCCCCGTGTCGGTGACACGCATGCGTCCGCCGCGCGGCCCGCTGCTCCATCCGATCGTGATGCGGCCACCCGTGGGCGTGTAACGCACGGCGTTGCTGACGAGGTTCGAGAACGCGCTGTAGAGGTCCTTCGAGGAGCCGCGCAGGTCGTCGTCGCCTTTCATGTCGAGCACGATCGTGTGGCGGCCGCGGCTGAGCCCCTCGGCGTCGCGATGCAGCGAGTTCATGAGCGGGCGCATCGCCACGCGCGACTCGGGCAATGCTTCCTCGGCGTCGAGGCGCGACAGCGTCAGCAGGTCCTCGACGATCTGGGTCATGCGGCGCGACTGGTTGCGCAGCTCGCGCAGGATCGGCTCGTACTCGGGGATCTGCTCGGGCTCGATGAGGTCGAGGTAACCGTGCACCACCGTGAGCGGCGTGCGCAGCTCGTGCGAGACGTTCGCGACGAAGTCGCGGCGCACCTTCTCCACGCGCAGCATCTGGCTGACGTCGCGCGCGAGCAGCAGTGCGTGGTCTTGCGCATACGGGATGAGGCGCAGTGTGAGATGGACGTCGGCGTCGGTCGGCGCGACGACCTCCGTCAGTGCCTCGGCACCGCCGCTCGCGATCCATTCGGGCATGCGCGGGATGTGGACGACGTCGAACAGGCGCGCGCCGAGGTCGTTGGGGTACGACAGCCCGAGAAGGCGTCCGGCCGCCGCGTTGAACCACAGCACGCGCTGGTGCTCGTCGATCGCGACGAACGCGTCGGGCAGGGCGACCGCGGCATCGCGGAAGGCGCGCAGCAGCCCGAACAGCTCGGCGCGACGACGAGCGGTGCGCTGCTTCACACGTTGGCCGAGAAGCGGTAACCCGCGCCGCGCACGGTCTGCACGAGGCCGTCGAGCTGGTACGGTGCGAGCGTCATGCGCAGGCGGCGGATGTGCACGTCGACCGTGCGCTCCTCGACGTAGACGCCGCCGCCCCAGACATGGTCGAGCAGCTGGCTGCGCGAGTAGACGCGCTCGGGATGGGTCATGAAGAAGTGCAGCAGGCGGTATTCGGTCGGACCGATCGGAACGGTCTGGTCCTTGGCGAACACGCGGTGCGCGGCGCTGTCGATGCGCAGGCCGCCGATCTCGACGACACCCTCGGCATCCTCGCCGTGCGCACGGCGCATGACCGCGCGGATGCGGGCGACGAGTTCGCGGGCCGAGAACGGCTTGACGACGTAGTCGTCGACGCCGGCATCGAGGCCGTTGACGCGGTCGGTCTCCTCGCCTCGCGCGGTGAGCATGATGATCGGCACGTCGCGGGTCAGGTCTTCCCTGCGCAGTCGCCGCGCGAGGTCGATGCCGCTCATGCCGGGCAGCATCCAGTCGAGCAGGATGAGGTCGGGAACCTGATCGCCGATGGCGGTCTGGGCGCTGCGGGCGTCTCCTGCATGAACGGCTTCCATGCCGGCCTTTCGCAGTGCGAAAGCCACCATGTCGCGGATCGCAGGCTCGTCTTCGACGATGAGGATGCGTTTCTGCACGGCGTCGTGGTCGATGGCCCCGTCGGGGGTGCCTTGTGACATGTTCATTGCAACGGAGCACTGTTACGTTGCGATGACACCCTCATGCACGGCATGTGACGGCACTCGCCGGACGCCTCCCCGAACGCGGTGACGCCGCTGCCGCCCGACGAGGTGTCGTCGGTGCGCTGGCCGCGCTTGCGCTGCTCGAGCACGATCGGGGTCATCGCGGTGATCCGCGCGTCGACGCGTGCGCGCTGATAGTAGTCGAGCTCGGTGTTCTTGCTGAGGTTCTTGAGCTGGTTGAGCGCGTCCTCGGCGCGACCGTTGAGGAACGTCGCCTCGGCGAACGCCTCGGTGGCGCGGACCTTGTCGCCACCGAGTTCGCAGGCGCGGGCGAAGCTGCGCTGCAGCTCGGGATCGTCGCCGTGACGTGCGAGCAGCGGGCGCAGGATCTCCTGGGCACGCCTGGCACTGTCGGGCTGGCCGTTCGACACGAGCGCCGACGCGTACGCGAGCGCCACCGCGCGATTGCCGGGCGAGTCGTGCTGCAGGCGCTCGTAGCGTGCCAGCGCGGCGGCCCGGTCGCCCGACTGGTCGTGGGCGGCGGCGAGGCCGAGTTCGAACGCGAGCGTCCCCGGGTGGTCGGCGAGCAGGGTCTCGAAGGCCTTCGCGGCGTTCTCGGGCTGGCGTGCCCGCAGCATCGCGAGCGCGTGGCCGTAATGGCGGGCCGGCGTGAACGACGAAGGGTTCGATTTCAGGTCGTCGGCGTAGTAGCGCAGCATCGTCGCCGGAACCTCGGCGGCGAGCACGCGGGCACGCTCGCGCATGAGGTGGAAGTCGCCGCTGCCGTCGGCCGTCGAGACGACCGCGCGCGGGCTTCCCGCGGTGAGGCGCGGCACGGTCAGCAGCAGCGGGGGAGGCGCACCGTCGGGCCCGGGCTCGCGTGAGGCGGCGGACGGCACATCGTTGCGCGCCGGCGTGTACTGGTCCGCGAGCTGACCTGCACGTGCCTTCGCGTCGGCGATGCGGTTGACGTCGATCGGATGGGTGCGCAGGAACTCCGGGACATCGACGCCGTTGGTGCGCATCGTGCGCTGGAACATCGAGAACGTGTCGGCCATCGCGAGCGGGTCGTAGCCTGCCTTGGCGAGCGTCTGGATGCCGACGCGGTCGGCCTCGATCTCGTCGTAGCGCGTGAAGTTGATCGCGCGCTGCTGCATCAGGCCGAGTCCGCCGATCATCGCGGCCTGGCCCGCGTCGTCGGTGCGGTTGCGCGAGGCGACCATCGCGCCGAGCATGGCGAGCGCGATCGGCAGCGCGGTCTTCTTCGAATCCTCGAACGCGCGCAGCGTATGCAGCTGGGTGACGTGGGCGACTTCGTGGGCGAGCACGGCGGCGAGTTCGTCCTCGCTCGACACGGCCGTGATGAGTCCGACATTCGAACCGATGTGGCCACTCGGGAATGCGAAGGCGTTGATGTCGTTGCTGCGCACGACGAAGAACGTGTAGCGCAGCTCCGGGCGGTCGCTGAACGCAACGAGGCGATAACCGAGCGACTGGATGTAGTCGCCGACGAGGGGGTCCTCGAGGATCATGTCGTAGGCGCGCATCTCGCGCAGCATCGCATCGCCGTAGTCCTTGAGTTCGGTCGTGGACACGGCCGATGCGGCGGAGCTTCCGATGTCCGGCAGGCGCACGGACGGATCGCGTGCACCGGCCATCGAGGTGACGCCGGCGGCGACCGCGGCGGCGAGCAGGCGGGTAACGATGCGCATGCGGTTCGACTCCGGAAAGCGTGACGCAGCATGGGATGCCATAGTGTAGCGGCTGGTTCCTTAAATGGCGGTAAGCCGCCGTGGTCCCGCACGGTGCCCCCAAAGCTTGTGCGAGGATGGCGTCATCCCCATGTCACGCGCCATCACGCGTCGCGCGAGGTTCGATCATGGTTCCCGTCGAGGTCTACTCCACCGCCATCTGCCCGTACTGCGTCGCGGCGAAGAACCTGCTGCGCCAGCGTGGCTTCGAGTACACCGAGATCCGCATCGACACGGATCCGGCCAGGCGCGACGAGATGCTCGTGCGCAGCGGTGGCCGCCGCACGGTGCCGCAGATCTTCGTGAACGGCGTGCATGTCGGCGGCTTCGACGACCTGGCGACGGCCGATCGCAGCGGGCGACTGGCGCAAATCGCCGCGATCTGACGCGGCGGCGGCCGCGACGCCGGCCTTCAGTTCGACACGCGCGTGAGCTGGACCGGCCCGCCGTCCAGTGCGCGGCCCTTCATGCGGTCGATGCCGATCCCATCGAACGTGGCGAGGACCGTGAGTCCGTCCGACAAGGTGCACAGATCGGGGGGGCGGCGAGCCCCCGACGTCGCCATGCGGCACTCGAGGGCGATGTCGTTTTCGGTGGTGGCGAGCCTGAAGCGGTCGTTGCCGAGATTCGATGTCGTGGTCAGCGTCAGCACGCGCGCATGGTCGGACTGGTCCCACGTGAAGATCCAGCGACCGCGCCAGGTCGCCGCGGCCTGCCCGTCGGCGAACGGCACGCGCGAGAACGCGGCCCGTTCCTCGCGCAGGCCACTGCCCGAGGCGGCGGCGTCCACGACCATCCATGCATCGACCTCCGCAGGCGAACGGAAATCGAGATTGAGCGCAAGGTCCGGACTTGCGTGGGGCGTACTCCCCGAGGTCTGGAACGGTTCGCCGCCGCCGCTCATGCGCATCATCGCGATGCGCGCGGTGCCGCCCTCGAGCTTCGTGCTGCCGAATCGCCAGGTCGGTGCGCCGTTCTCGTACGTGAGCAGGCTCACGGCGAGTTCGTTGCCCTGCCGCTCGATGGCGAGTCCGCTTCCGTTGAGCGGAGGCATGCCGTCGTCGGTCGGGACAGCCCACCAGAAGCCGCTCTCGGGGCGTGGCGCGTACTCGCGGGCGCCCGCTTCGAGCAGCCGGAATGCCACGAGGCGTTCGGGGCCATCGCCGTGCCTCAGGAACAACCGCACGCGATAGGTGCCCAAGGGCAGCTCGCGCCAGCCGCCCGCGATCGCCGGGTTCGTGCGCAGCGTCACGGGTGAGGGCGTCTCCGTGCATCCCCGGGTCGACGCGCGCAGGCGAACCTCGATGTCCCGGCCTTGCAGCATGGTGCGCTCGATCACGGGCAGACAGCTCTCGGGCCACGAGCCTTCGATGACGAGGTCGGGAGGCAGATGCGGCGCATGCGGCGGCAGCTCGAGGCTCATCGTGATCGTGGCATCGTCGGTGGCCGCCAGCGCCTGCACGGCCGTCAGCGAAGCCAGCAGGCCCAGAAGCACGCATGCGGCGCGCAAGGCGCGTTTGGTTGTGCGATGCACCGTCATTTCCGGATAATGGCCGACTTTCGCCTTCGGGCGATCATTCTACCGTGGAGTCTGGTTGGTCATGAGCAAGACGATTGCAGTCATCCGGGGCGATGGTATCGGCCCCGAAATCGTCGACGCGACGCTGAGGGTGCTCGATGCCCTCGACGCGGGTCTTTCCTATGAATTCGTCGAAGCGGGTGTTGCGGCGCAGCAGGCGACCGGGGAATTGTTGCCCCAGGCGACCCTCGATGCGATCGCGCGCCACAAGGTGGCCCTGAAGGGCCCGCTCATGACCCCGATCGGCGGCGGCTTCAGCTCGCTCAACGTGGAGCTGCGCAAGCGCTTCGACCTCTACGCCAACGTGCGTCCGGCGATCACGTTCCCGGGCACCAGGGCGCGCTACGAAGAGATCGACATCATCACCGTGCGCGAGAACACCGAAGGCGCGTACGGATCGGAGGGCCAGACGCTGTCCGAGGACGGCGAGGTCGCCCAGTCGCTGATCCGCAACACCCGCCGCGGCTGCGAGCGCATCGTGCGCTACGCGTTCGAGATGGCGCGCAGCCAGGGGCGCAAGAAGGTAACGGCCGTGCACAAGGCCAACATCATGAAGACGACCTCGGGCCTGTTCCTCAAGATCGCGCGCGACGTCGCGCGCGAGTACGAGGACATCGCGTTCAACGAGATGATCGTCGACAACACCTGCATGCAGCTGGTCATGAATCCGCACCAGTTCGACGTGATCGTCACGACGAACCTCTTCGGCGACATCATCTCCGATCTCTGCGCCGGTCTCGTCGGCGGCCTCGGCCTTGCGCCGGGCGCCAACATCGGCACCGAAGCGGCCATCTTCGAGGCCGTGCACGGCTCGGCGCCGGACATCGCCGGCAAGGGCGTCGCCAATCCGTGCGCGCTGCTGCTCGGCGCCGCGCAGATGCTTGGCCACCTCGGCATGGAAGACCGCGCGCGCCAGCTGCGTTCGGCCATCCACGCCACGCTCGAGGCGCGCGACCGCCTGACGCCGGACCTCGGCGGCAGCGGCACGACCGCGACGTTCACCGATGCGCTGATCGAGCGCCTGCGCGCCTGATTCAGCCGCGTGCGGCGAGGTGGTCGAGCACGACCGCCTCGCCCTTCCCGGGGCGATAGGCGCGTTCGAGTGCCCGGTGCACGAACGCGACCGCGTCCGCCACTGCCTCACCCAGGGTGCTGCCTCTCGCCAGCCCCGCCGCGATCGCCGCGGCCAGCGAGCATCCCGTGCCGTGACCTTCGACGTCGATGCGCGCGTGCTCGAACCACTGTTCGCCACCTGCCTCCACGAGTACGTCGTGGACGATCGGGCCGGGCAGGTGGCCTCCCTTGAGCAGGACCGCGCGTGCGCCCAGGCCGCGCAGTTCGCGAGCAGCGGCGAGGAGATCGTCGCGATCACGCAAGGTCCGGCCCAGCAACTGCTCGGCCTCGGGCACGTTCGGCGTCAGCAGGTCGGCGAGCGGCAACAGGTGGCGCTTCATCGTCGCGACGACGCCGCCGCGCGCGAGCGCCGCGCCCGTGGTGGCGACGAGCACGGGGTCGACGACGAGTGCCTGCGGCCGATGCTGCCGCAGCCGGTCGGCGAGGACCCTCACCAGCGCCGGGCTGCCGAGCATGCCGGTCTTGACGGCGCCGACCGAGAAATCCTCGAACAGCGCATCGATCTGCGCGGCCAGCACTGCGCCCGACGTCATCTGGATCGCGGTGACCCCGCGGGTGTTCTGGGCGGTCAGCGCAGTGATCGCGCTGAGGCCGTGCACCCCGAAGGCCGCGAACGTACGCAGATCCGCCTGGATGCCTGCACCGCCGCCGGAATCGGAGCCGGCGATGGTCATGGCGATCGGAGGGGAGGCGGAGACGTCGTGCATCGTGGCGGAGCCTGTTGGTTTTTCGCAACGGATCGGGCGGCGAAGGGCGTCGGACGGCCCTGCGAGAGCCGTTCCTGCCGTCGGCACGCCATGTTGCGTGCTTGACCCGGTGTTGTGTTTACGCGAATATGGGTCGTCAAGGATACATCCCTTCCCCGAACCGCAGCACAGGGCAATGCAGCGGGCAACAGCAACGGCACCAAAGTGGGCGGGAGCGTTCAGCATCATGCTGGCGCTCCCCCTTTCTTCCCCCGCGCTTGGCGCGGACATCGTGGGCGCGTCCTACGGTGTGGCCGGCGCTCGCCCCGATGCCGCTGTGCCTTCGCGCTGGCGCGACTACGCGCTGGCCAGCATCACCCCGGGCTTCTCGTGGGCCCAGAAGGTCCAGGCCACGCAGCCGGATGTCTTCGAGACCGCGTTCGCCGATGCATCGTCCACGATGCTTCTCGCGGCGCTCGGCCAGGGCTCCGGCGCATCGCTCAATCTTTCGGTGTCGCGCGCGATGGTCGATGATCGTGCCCCGGCGCTGTCCCGCCCGGCCGTCGACCCCGATGCCGAATTGCCGCGTATCGGCTTGCAGCGCTACATCGTGGCGCCGTCCTACGTGCATCCGTTGGGGCCATCGGGTTCGGTCGGCGTGACCGCCGTGCTGGCCTACCAGCGCTTCGCGAGCCTCGGACTCGGCTCTCTCCCGTTGCAGCAGGTCCTGCCTTACTGGAACGGCGTCGGATCCGAGACGTCGTACGGTGCGGGCATCCGGCTCGATGTCGACAACACGTTGAGCGAGCGGTTGAGCTGGAGTGCGTCGTATCAGTCGCAGGTCGACATGGACGCGTTCAAGAACTACCGCGGCGTCTACGCGGAACCGGGCCAGTTCGACATCCCGGCCAGCGCCAGCTTCGGCCTCAGCTACGCGCTCACGCGCATGCTGTCGTTCGATGTCGGCGTCCAGCGCGTGATGTACAGCGGCGTCAAGCCGTTCACGAGCTCGGCGTTGCCGACCCGCTTCCTCGCATTGCTCGGAACCGGCGCGAGCCCCGAGTTCGCCTGGAAGGATCTCGACGTCTACAGCGCGGGCTGGACGTTCCGTCACGCGCCGTTCGGCGAGCTCGAGTTGCGCTACACGACACGCCAGCAGCCCGTTCCGACGGCGCGCGTGCTCGAGCGTGCGCTCGGGTCGGATCCGTCGGATCACGCGATCGCGCTCGGCTACGCGCGTGCGATCGGCCGTCATGCAAGCCTGAGCCTGCAGACGGTGTATTCGACGGCTCCGTACTTCCTGGGCGTGCCGAGCTACCGCACGCGCGATCCGTCCGGTGGCGGCGACAGCCTCGAGTTCGAGGCCATGTGGGCGATGCGGTTCTGAGATCGACCCGCAGTCACGCGCCCGGCAGCCTGCGATGATCACGGCATCCGTTTCTTCCTGAGTGTCCCGCCGTCGAGGGGGTCTTGCGCGCACGTGTACACGAGGCCCGCAGGGACCTTCGCGCCATCGGGGAGGCGGCCGCGCGCGGGCTTCCGTCAGCGTGGATGACATCGCGGTTGCGTTGCCGGGCATCGTGCGCGGAACGCTTGACGCGCGGGGGCGACCTCACCACAATACGCGGCTCGCCCGAATAGCTCAGCCGGTTAGAGCACTTGACTGTTAATCAGGGGGTCGTTGGTTCGAGTCCAACTTCGGGCGCCATATCTGAAAAGGGCCGGCAGAAATGCCGGCCCTTTTCTTTTGTCCAATATCCGGCCCGGCGTCCAATATTCCCCGGCCAGCTGTGTCCACGTTCGGGCGCGTGGCGCGCGCTGATGGCTTGCCGGGGAGGTCAGTCTGTCGCGCCTGCGGGCCTGCTTTAATGGACGCTTCGCGCGTCGTGGCGTGGGAATTCGCTTACGCCGCTCCCGACCTCAGAGCGACTCCTCGAACACCGCCGACAGTGGCCACCGGTCGTTGCCGGCCTGCCCCTCGAAACCGTTCATGTCGACCAGGCGCGCGAGCATCGTGTTGACGTCCACCATCGGCTGACTGATCGGGCGCGAATGGTCGTAGCGCCACCGGGTCACGATGCCGAGCTTCGTCGCGCGCGCGGCCCCGAACATCAGGTTGCGCAGGTTGCCGGGCAGCGGCCAGATCGTCGAGTCGAGGAAGGCGTCGCGGTAGGACTGGTTCACGAATGCCGCATCGACGCGGCGGAACGGCAGCCGCACCAGCGGCCACGGCTGGTTGCCCGAGCTGCGCCGCGTGACGCTCGGGTCGACCGGCGTCTCGGTCAGCCGGTCGACCGGCACCTCGTAAGCGCGCGAGATGAAGACGTCGCCGACCGACACCTGCGCCGACGCCACGGCGTTCGTGATGTCCAGGCGGATGGCCGAGACCGCTGCCGGCGACGCTCCGAAGAACGACCGCGGCAGGAGGATGGACCGGGACGCGTTGCGCGATGCCGGGCTCACCACGACCTGCGCGGCAGCGATCGACGTGCCGGGCCCGGTCAGCGTGACGGCGACCTGCGGGACGTTCACGAACGACGCGCGCACGTTGTCGATGCGGATGAGCAGATAGTCGGCTGTGGCCAGCGGGATCGACGTGCCCAGATTCATGGTGAAGCGCAGCGTCTGGCCCGTGCTCGCGGGAGTCTGGAATGCGACCGCGGTTCCAGGGCGCCCGTCGTACAGGTCGGGACCATTCGTGCCGAGCATCGCGCCCTGCTGGACGGAGACCGCCGAGATGGCGGGCATTTCGTAAGCGATGATCATCGGTCCTTGCCACCCCAGATTGTGAAGTCGACCATGCCGCCGTGCGGGTAGTAGGTGGCGTCCACGACCGCGAGCACGACGCCGTTTTCCATCCCGAAGCGGGGGTAGCGCGCGAGCACGTAGTCGCCGAAGTAGCCGATCGGGATGTTCTCGAGCGAGTCGAAGAACACCGTGCACTTCTTGAAGCGCGGCGCCGGCACGAGGGTGCTGTACGAGTACAGCGTGCGGTCGAGCATCGCGCCCGCGATCTCGATCGAATCGAACAGCGTGCCGAGCGGCGGAGCGTTGACCGCGTGCGCGTACGCCGCCGACATCGACAGGGTGCTGGTGACCTGCAGCTGGTAGTCGCGCCGGAACTGCGCGCGCGTCGCCGCCGGCACGGTGTCGAAGTCTGAAACGAAGTCGCTGTCGCCGAACTTCGACCAGTTCTTGCGCGCGCCGACCGCCGTGGTCAGGCCCGGCGCGTTGTCGGGACTGTCCTGCATGCCGAACGCCGTGTTGGTGGTGTCGAACAGCAGCGAGGTTGCGATCGCGATCGGCGGCGCGCCGGGTCGGTACCACCAGCGCGGATCGATGAACTCGCGGATGCGCACGCGGCCCTCGGCATCCGTGAACATGGCGCCGGTGATGGAGTCGAGCGGCGCGAGCGCGGCGGCCGAGAGCTGCACGTTGTTCGTCTCGCGGATGTGCAGACCGATCGGACGAGGCGTGTTGTCGATGATGCTGGTGTCGCTGGAATCCCACTCGGCAGCACTCAGGCCGCCGCGGCGCTCCAGCAGCTCGCGGTACATGTCGGTCCAGCCGATGCCATCGAGTGGCAGTGTCGCGGTGACTTGACCGAGAAGCTCGATCTTCACGTCGTAGACCTCGACGCGTCCGGGCCCGGCGCCGACGCCCGTGATCGTGCTCTGCGGCGCGCTCACGATGATGTAGAGCGGCAGCGCGGATCCCGCAGGGCACGAGAACGTGAAGGTGTAGTTCTGGAACGCGGGCGTGTTCGGCGCGCTGATCGGGCGCATGTTCGGCGTGATCGCCCCGGGCGGGAGCCGGCCGAGGTCGGTGCGCAGCATCATGCCGAACGGAACGCCGGCCGCGCCGTACGAGGATGCGCCACCCTGCGACGATGCGATCTTGAACGTGATGCGGTAGTTCTTTCCGGGCTGGAACACGTGCGCCGACGTCCGCAGGTGGACGCCCACAAAGCCGAGCTGGCCCTCGTAGAACCCGCTCGTGAACAGGCTGGCGTGGAACGGAGCCGACGCGCCGATCCGGCTGACCGTGCCGCTGCCGCCCGAAGTCCATCCGGTCGGCGGGTTCGCGGGGTTCGGCCATGCGTTGAATTCGCCCGCGCCCGCAAGCACGTCCGCGGCGCCGGGAATCACGACCTGCGAGCCGACGCTCGAGCAGTCCATGGTGAGTTTGCCGATCGGCATCGTCTCGAGCGTGATGCCGTCCAGGTCCGGAGACGGGACGTACTGCGGCGGCGTCGAGTACGGTGACAGCGGTGCGCCGCGATCGCGCACGCGGCCGATGTTCGTGAGGGGGGCGTCGTGCGCGACGAAGGTGCGCTTCGTCTGCTCGGTGAGCACCGGTTGCACGTTGCGGCATGCGCCGAGCGTGATCGGTACCGGCGTGTTCGCGACGCCGGCGTCCAGGTACGGCAGGAAGATGTCGGTCTGCAGCGGCTTCTGCAGTCGCGCGAGCGTGTCCTTCACCCGAATGCGGATGCCGTCCTCGCCGATCGACTCGACGCTGTCCAGCACACCGGTCGCCAGAGTCATCCGGTTCTTCGTCGGGTAGACCGCGAGATGGTCCGTGACGTCGAGGATCGAGATCCGCACGGTCGCATCGCGATACGCCTGGTCACAGAGGAAGTCGTACAGGCCGTCGCGGTTGTCCAGCTCGAGATTGCCGAAGCTCGTGCCCGAGGTGCGGCCGCCCCACTGCCAGACCGAGCAGGCCCGCGTGAAGCTGAAACCCTCGCCGTTCGTGATGCGCGGCGCGTAGGCGGTCGTGCTGCCGCCGTTCTGCACAAGCGCGCCACCGGAATCGACCGGGATCAGGTACGCGTTGCGCGGCGCCGCGCGGCCCTCGTACCAGCCGTCGACCACGCCGCCGCCCGTGCGCGCGATCGGACGCTTGAACTTGCGCTGGCCAAACGAACAGAAGGCGTGCAGGTCGTACGCGGCGGTCGCGCTGCCGACGGTCACGGCCGGGTAGTAGGTCGTCGCGGCGGCGAGCGCGATGGCGGTGCCGACCGCGGCGCCGTTCGCGTAGAAGCGCACGACAGGCGCCGCAGGGTTCGACGCATCGAGCACGACCGTGATCACCACGCGCTGCGCGATCGTGTCGACGGTCTGGATCGACGCGGCATTGCGATGGATCTGGCCGTCGCCGGGAAGGAGGCCGATGTTCTGCGCGCCGGTGCCGCCGGCGTACGTCGTCAGCACGGTGGTAGCCGTTGCGAGGCCGACCGCGGTCACGCTGGCCAGTGCCTGCGCGGGATCGGAGGCGTAGAACACGCACTCGAAGCCGTAGACCCCACCGTCCGCGGTGTTGCGGCCGACCGTGCCGCGCACCATACGGTTCCGGTTCGTGCTGATGGTGCTGCACGTGACGATGAGCGCGCCCTGGTCGAGCTCGAGCGCAGGGCCTTTGGCGGCATCGTTGAGCGTGGCGAAGGTGCGCGTGAACATCAGGCGATCCGGAATGCGAGGGAGCGCGTGCGGCCGTTCGCGTCGGTCTGCGTCTGCGCGGCGCTGTAGGTGCCGGTGGCCGTTCGCGAGATCTCCGGGCGCACGGTCTGGCCGGCGACAGTCGTCGTGACGAGCATGTTGATCGTGGTCGTGGTCAGGTAGTCGGTGCTCGCCACGCCGGCATACGCGAGACGCGTCTCGGAGTTCGCGATCGCCGCGCCCGTGCTGGTGTTGTAGAGCCGCGCAAGCAGCGTGCCGCCGGGGGCCGACTGCGCGACCCATGAGCGAATCGTCGCGCTGAAGAAGTACGTGCCAGCGTCGGGCAGCACGAGGCCGCAGCCGGCGTCGTACCAGGTCGAGTTCGCGGCAGCGAGCACGGCCGATGCCGCCGTCGCCTGCAGCCGCGTCGCGGTCGGGATGAACAGCGGTCCGATGGTGGCGGTGCCAATCCGAACGAACAGGCCGGCGGCCGTCGTCCAGACGTCGCCGCTGACAGGCGCGGAAGGCGCGGTGCCGGGCGGCAGCCGCAGCTGCGCACCTGCGGCGACACTACCAGGGAGGATCAGGGGCGATTCGGAGATCACGTGTGCGTCCCGCAGATGACCTTCAGGAAGTAGCGACGGCCGAGGGCGGGCGGCGCCGTGAAGGTGACGTAGATGAAGCCGTCGGCGGACGTGTTCACATCGATCATGCGCAGCACGACCGCGGGGATGCTGGTGGCGTCGTACACGACGGCGTGCGTGCGCGCCTCGACTGCGCCGGTGCCGAAGCCAGCGAACGGGTTCGCGAACGCGAACACGCTGGTGGAGCCGTCGCCGAAGAACTCGATCGACACGAGGCCGGCCGGATTCGGCGTCGGCATGTTCACGGTCAGGTAGTAGGTCTGCGTGATCACCGCCCCGGCGAGGTCGGTGAACGTGACCGAGAAGGGCTGATTCGGACCGCCAGTCGCCGCCGTGGGCCGCCCGGTGACCCATCCGGTATTCGGATCGAGCGAGAGGCCCGGGATCGATGTGATCGAAGCGTAGACGGACGTGTCCGGCACGATGGTGTAAGGCGGCTGCCCACCTGCGTGCGGAAGCTGGAACGCGAAGTCGGCACCGACCAGTGCGGGAGGAAGTACGGCCGGAGGCGCCGACATCAGCGGCGCCACGACCAGCACGAAGTCGATCGTCGCGACGCCGATGCCGTCCGTCACGGACACGCGCACGGGGTAGCTGCCCGGGACCGTCGGCAAGCCGGTGATCAGTCCGGACGCCGCGTTGATCGAGAGGCCCGGCACGCCCCAGATCGGCGTGCTCCAAGTGAGCGTGCCGGCCGCGCCCGTCGTCTGGAAGCTCGACGAATACGGGACCTGCTCTTCGCACGGCGCCAGCGTGCCGACGATGGTCAGCTGCGGCACGATGTCGAGCGCGACCACGACATCGACCGTCGCGCCGAGCGCGTCTGTGATGCGTACCGTGGCCGTTCCGTAGGTCGTGCCGTTCGGGGGCGTGCCGGTGATGTCGCCCGTCACGGGGTCGATCGTTGCCCAGCCGGGCATCGCGAGCGATGCGTAGCTGTAGCCCTCCGCGCCACCGAGTCCTCGCACGCTCGCGCGGTAGGCGACGCCCACCTTACTGCGCGTCGCCCGGATGTCGGATCGCAGGCGAGCGGCTGCCGGATCGATCTGCGGCTCGATGTCGACGAGCATCGCGAGGCGCGTCACGAGATGTGCTCCGTCGGGCGCACGCTGCGCGGCATGCTCGCGTCGCGGCCAAGCTCGCCGCGCAGAGCTGCGATGCCGGCGACGATCTGGCGCATGACATCGAGCTGCTGCTCGCCGATCCGTAGCCCAGCGCGCGCGGTGGTGTTCTGCTCGTCGATGCCGTCCTGGATGCGGACCGTCGAGTCATCTTCCACGGCCGCGTCCGCTGCGCTGTCCGCCGCCGGCTTGCGATTCGTGTCATTGCCCGTGATGGCTGCGACCAGGTCGTCGCGGGTGACGTAGAGCGCGTCGCGGATCATCTCGCCGACGTCGATGAAGCTCACGTCCATGGCTTCGGCGGTGTAGACGCCGAGCAGCTCTTCGAGGCCCTTCAACGATAGGCCCATGTCCTCGGCAAGGCGCTCGAGGTTCCAGCCCTGAGCCTCCGCGATCGCCGCGTAGGTCTCGTTGCTGGCTCCGGCGAGCTCGGCGATGTACCGCGCGGTCTGCTGCGCGATGATCGGCCGCTGCGCGGCGAGCATCTCGTCGCGCGCGGCGATCAGCTGCTCGAGCGTCCGAGTGTCGCCGCTCGCGTTCACCTGCGATCCGTTGCCGGTCGGACCCAGCGCATTCGCACCAGCGTTCGCCGTGGCCATCACCTGATCGAACAGCGCGTTGTATGCGGCGGAACTCGCATAGAGGCGGCGGCCGATCTCAAGCACCTGGTTCGGATCGACGGTCCCGGCAGCGAAGCCTTCGAGGGCGATCTGCAGCTTGCGTTCGTCGTTGAACGGGGACAGGTCGCCCAGCAGGAGCCCCATGCGCTCGCGCATCGCATCGATCGCAGCGTTGATCGCGCCGCCAGCATCCGTCGTCGTGTTCGAAAGCTCCGAGATCCGCTGGTTGAGGTAGTCGAGAGTGTCGGCGGGGTTGATGTAACCCAGCGCCTCGGCGCCGGAACGAACCTGCGCCCGGAGCGCGTCGATCATCTGCTCGATGCGTCGCGTCGCTGCACGGCGGATCGTGTCGAGATCCTTCTCGGCGGCGCCCTGCAGACCTGCAGCGCGCGCGAGCGCGTTCGCCTGAGCGATGGTCTGCATCTCCCAGGCCTCGACCTGGGCGCGTGCCGCGGCGAACCCGGTGTTGTCGCCGAGCTCGACCTCCAGGCCGCTGATCAGGCCGATGTAGTCGAGCGCGGCCTTCGCGATCGCCTCGTTGTAGGCGCGCTGGGCGTTCGTGGCCACGGCGAGAGCGTCGGCGGCTTCCAGCCACTGCACGATCTGCTCGGCCGTCATCGATGCCATGCCGCCTTCGAACGCGGTGCGCAGGTCCTGCATCGAAGTTCCGGCCTTCAGGCCAATGCCTTCGAGCGCGGCGTCGGCGCTGGCCCACTGCTCGGCCATCTGCTTCGCGGCCAGCTCCTGCTGGCTGTAGTAGTTGGACATGAACGAGCTGACGAGGGCGCCCGCGCGGTCCATGCCGCCGGCGACGTCGACCAGGTCGGTGGCGAATCTGATGAAGCCCTCGCGCGTCTTGTCGAACGTGACGCCCATCAGGCCGGCCATCTGCTCGAGGAGCTTCGTCGATCCGTAGACGCGGTTGTACGCGCTCGCGAGATCCTCCCCAGCGACGGCGAGGTCCTCGATCAGCGTGGCGGTCTGGACAAGGATGCTGTCGGCGCTCTTCGTGTCGCCAGTGGTAAGCAGGCCTTGGCCGCGACGCACGTCATCCGCGGCGGTCATGAGCATCTGCACGCCGGCGGTGAGCTCTTCGATGCTGGCGCGCCACTGCTCCGCGAACGCGCTGACACCGCGCCCCATGTCCAGAGCGTCGAGGAATGCGACGTCCTGCTCGGCCACGATGCGGCGTTGGAACGTCTCCCAGTCCTCCTCGTATTGCTTCCCGAGGATGGTGCCGATCGTCTTGGTGAGCTCGCCCTTCTTGTTGAACTCGGACCGGAACGCGGCATCGATCTTGTCGGGCGCGTTCGCGTTGAAGGTGCGCGCGAGGCGGGTCATCCGCTCCGTCACGCTGTCCCAGAACTGGGTGATGCTCTTCTGCATCTCGGCCGACAGCTCGGCGGTTTCGGTCCACTTCTTGTCGCCGACGAACCAGCCACCCTTCGCCTTGATCTGCGCCCACAGGTTACCGGTCGCGCCGTCGCCGCCGAAGTTCCAGTCGAAGCCCTGCGCGTCGTCACGGTTGCGCAGCGACGGCTTGCGATAGCCCCACGCGCGAGCGATTCCGCTCGAGCCGGACAGCGCGGCCGCGGTGCGATCGTCGAAGATCCCGCGCAGGAGCGAGTCGGTCGCCATCACGGTCCAGTCGACGAACGTGTTGCCGCCGATGCTGTTGAAGTCGCCCTGGCTACGGCCCCAGAAGTTGCCGAGTTCCTTCTGCCCGGACCAGTTCGGATCCCAGCCCTCGGCGTACCACGCGTCTCCCTTCGAGATGCCGAACAGGATCGCGCCGATGATCGGGATCCAGGAGAGCGCCGCCGCCATGGCCGAGGCGCCGCCAGCAGCGGCAGTGCCGCCTGCGGCCGCGCCCGAACCGGCGCCGATGCCGGTGACGCCAGCCGACACGCCGGTCGTCCATGCGCCCGTCGCGCTCGCGGCGGTGACCCACGGTGCCGCGGCGGTGTATGTGCCGGCGGCGAGCGCGCCAACGCCGGCCATGCCTGCACCTGCCGCGGCGGCCGTAGCCCCTCCGAACAGGCTGGTGATGTAGTTGGTCGCGGCGTTGTTGAGGTAGCTCGACATGCCGCTCGATGCGACGCTACCGACGTTGAAACCGCCCCCGCCGCCCGATCCGCCGCCCATCAGCGCGCCGAAAGCCTGCGTGGCGATGCCACCCCACGACGCCCCGGAGCCGGTCAGCATCTTGATCGCGGCGAGCTTCGCGAACTCGGCGATCATCTGCGAAACCATGTCCCGCGCCATGTCGACCATCGCGCGTCCGAAGTCGCGGACGGACCGGATGTTCCCGACCACGAAGTCGCCGATCGCGCTCGACACCTGGTCGACGGCGGTCATCCACTGGTCGACCCACTTCTGCGCGATCGCCTTCGCCGCGTCGACTGCCTTGCTCTGGTCGTAGTAGGCGCCCTCGGCCTCGCGCACCTTGGCGACGATCTCGTCGAGGTTGCCGGCCTGCTTCTTCTGCTCCTCGTCCAGGGCCTCGTAGGCCTTGACGACGCTGCGCACCGCGACCTCGATCGCCTTCTGGCGGTCGCTCAGGCCGAGCAGCGCGCGATCATCGTCGAGCTCGCGCATGTACTCGCCGAGCACGTCCGTCTGCTTGGCGATCTCGGCCGTGGTCTTGCGGAACTCGACGCCCGCGGCATTGGCCTCGGCGCCGAGGTACTCGATGATCTTGCCGGCGGACAGGTCGGCATCGGCCATCTTGGCGGACTGGCGCTGCGCCTCCAGCATGCGCTGGTTGAACTTCTCCACCGCGGCCGCCTGGGGTCCGGACTCGGCGCGGATCCTCGACATCGCCATCGCGAGGTCGTGCTGCGCATCGGCGAACTTCTTCGCCTTCTCGCTACCGTCCTCGATGATCGGCGCCGTCTCCGAAGTCGCCAGACCCATGCGCTTGATCGCCGTCGCGGCGAGCTCGTGCGCCTTGGCCTGGTAGACGCCACCAGCGACCGCAGCCGCGGCGGCCATGTTGATTTCCTTGACGGCGGCGGCGTACTCCTTCGAACCCTTCGAAGCGGCGATGTTCGCGTAGGAAACGCCATCGATCCGGTCCGTGAACGCCTTCAGCGCGTTGGAGACCGTCTCTGTCTGGATCTCGTACTCGGCGAGCTCGCCATACCCGCGTCGGATCGCCTCGACCTGGGCGTCGGCCTCCCTGTTGATCGCGGCAAGGGCCTGCTGCAGGTCGCCCGCGGCGGGAACCACGCCCTGCAGCTTCGCGCGCCAGCCGTCGATCTCGAGCGCGCCGGCGATGTTTCCTTGGCCGATCTGCACGTACCTCATGATGCCGAGGATCTTGTCGACGCCGCTCACCACCTCGCCCGCGTACACGAGGAACGAGTGCTTCACGCCCTCCCACGCGGCCATGCCGAACTGCTTCATGCGCTCCCACGCGACCGAGAGTCCTTCCATCAGCGCGATGCCAGCGAGGCGAACTTCGACGAACTCCTCGCGCAGGTAGGTTCCGATCTGCCAGCCGCTGAACGCAGCGGTCGCCGCGCCGATGGCGCCTGGCAGCAGCCCGATCTGCTTGAGGGAGGCGCCGATCCCGCTAGCCATGCCCGCACCTGCAGCGGCACCCGCAAGGCCGAGCTCGCGCGACAGTGCCGTCGAGATGGCGATCTTCTTCGTGAGCTCAGCGCACTCCCAGGCGGCGAGCGCGAAGGCGTTCACCATCTTGCCTGCGACGACGACGCCGACGATCTGGCCGAGGATGACGGTCGCCTTGCCGATGCGATCGATGTTGTCGACGAGCAGCTTCGTGCCGGACGACAGCGCGGAAAGGAACGACTTCCAGCCGTCGCTGCGGAACGCACGAAGCGTCGCGTCGGCGAGACGGTTGAGAGCGGGCAGCAGCTGTTCGGCGAGCTGATTGCCGACGCCCTGGACGACGATGCCGAGCTTCGCGACGGTGTCGTTGAACTTGGCCGCCGCCGCGCCCGCGCGGTTGCTGATGGTGGCACCGAACTCGTCCGACAGCTTGATCGCTTCGGCGACGTTGCCGTTCCAGTCGTTGAACATCGGAATCAGGTCGGTGCCCGACTTGCCGAACAATTTCACGGCGAGGGCGGTCTTCGTGATGCCGCCCTCGTAGCCCTCGAACTTCTTCGCCACGTCGTCGAACAGCGCGAAGCTGTCGCGGACCTTGCCGTTCACGTCCTTGACCTGGACGCCGATGGCAGCGAACGCATCGGCCTGAGCCTTCTGGCCACCAGCCGCGGCCGCCGCGTTCTGGGCGAGCTTCTGCATGCCCTTCGTCACGCCGTCCAGGTCGGTCGCGGCGAACTTCGAAGCCGTGGTGAGCTTCGACATCTCCTGCGTGCTGACGCCGACCTTCTGCGCCAGTTCGTCAGCGCGATCGGCGGCATCGATCGAACTCTTCACCCACGCGGCGAGCGCGCCAGCGCCGAGCGTCACGCCGACGGTTCCGGCTAGCCCGGTGAACACGCGCTTGATCTTGTCCGCCTGCTGCTGCGCGACACGTTCGGCGCGACCGAGGTCGCTCTCGAACTTGGCGATGTTCGCCATGACGTCGACGCTGAAGCTGCCGAGTGAGTTCGACATGCGTGCTCCGGAAATGAAAAACCCCGCCGAAGCGGGGTCAGTAGTTGTTGTTGAGGTCTTGGACTTGCCGGAGCTTCTCGGTCAGCTCTTGCGCGCTGACCGGCGTTCCCACGTCACCCAGTTCCTTCCACGGCGGCAGGAAGTCGTCAGCCGTGTAGGGGTCACGCCGCTTCTTCGGATCGCGATGGCAGTTCGCGAGCACCGCGGACGTCGTCGCGGACGGCAGGTGGTGCGTGTGGATGTCGTCGATCGGCGTCTCGGCGTCGTAGAGGCGCCACTTCTGCAGCTCTTCGAACGACATCGTCGCGTCCAGCTCGGCAACGGTTTTGCCGAGCCGGAGCGCGAGCGTGAACTTGAAGCGCTCTAGTCCTCTGAGTCCTTTTTTTCGCCACCCACGACAATGCCGTTCACCTCGAGCGCGATGTTCTGCAGCGAGTTGGCGAAGTCGTTGGGGAGCGCGTTGGCGTCGGCTTCCGAGCAGTCGACGTCGCCGTCTTCGCTCGGGAACGAAACGGTCGCGGCGATCAGGCGCGCGCGCAGGCTCTTGCCCTTCTTGGCGGGACCGCCGTCGTTGAAAAGCTTCTCGGCTGCGCCGGCCGTGAGCTTGCGGAAGCGGATCTTGATCGAGGTGCCGCCCTCGACTTCGACGTCACGCGTGACGCTCTGCTCGCCGAGCTTCGACGCAACGCAGCTCAGGAAGCTGGGGGCGCCGCTGATGGAATCGTTCATGGTGGTTTGCCTCGTAGATCCTGCCGACACGGCGCGAGAGCGCCACGGCAAACGGCGAGAGCGCGCCGCGCCGGCAGGAATGCCGTTGGGTGGTGGATGCCGTTGGTGTGCGCCCGGGATGGGCGCGTCAGGTGGGATGGATCAGTCGTCCCACGACGAGGTGATCTCGCCCGAGATGCGCAGCGCGGTCGTCGCGTTCACGACGGTGTTGACGCCCACGGGCATGCGGAACGACTTGACCGAGGCCAGGAACGAGAACCACTCGCGGTCGGCCGGCGGATCGAAACCATCCGAGGTGTCCAGCGTCGGCAGGTCCGTGCCCGTGCTGTCGCAGATGATGAACTCGAAGCGGGGATCGCCCTGGGCCGGCGTCATCTTGTGCGCCTTCCACATGAACTTATGGCCAAGATCGTTGCGCGCGACGTTGATCTGCAGGCTCATCTCGCCGTTGTCGGCGAGGCCGCGGACGAACTCCTTGGCCTTCGAGTCCAGGTTCGTGGTCTCGAGGTCGTCGGCCGTTCCGCCGAACTCGCCGAGGTTGGTGATGTTGCCGATCTTGCGAACGACCGGAACGGACGGGTTCGTGAGCCTGTCGCGCACGAACAGCTCGAAGCCCTGGGCAAGGGTCTCGTTTGCCATGGTGAATACCTCAAGGGTTGGGGGATCGGCACGAACCCGCGCAGGGCGGAAACAAAAAGCCCGCCTCGAGGGCGGGTCCGGTTCCTTTCGCCAGCCGTGCCGGGCTGGGTTCGGGAATCGATCAGGTGCGGCGGACCCAGAAGCTCCAGTCGAAGCTGTAAAGCCACAGGCCCGTCGCCGGGTCTTTCGTGAACTGGTTGAAGCTGACGCACACGGCGTGCGGATCGAGACCGCGGCGCACGTGATCGGCCAGCGCCTTCACCCCGGGCGACGTGTCGGACACGCAGTCGATCTGCGTGCGGATGTTGTCGATCGCGGGCGGCTCGCCGATGTAGTTCTCCGGCGTGCCGAAGATCAGGTTCCACACGATGTAGTCGCGGGGCGTCTTGTCCGGTGCGACCGACTCGAAGATCCGGACCGGGTTGGATCCGACGAGCGCCGCGACGGGCGCGTACGCCGACAGGATCGGGAACACGGGAGGGATCACCGGCCACCTCGATTGAGCTTGCGGACAGCGCGCGCGATCGCTGCCGATAATTCCGTGCGGAACATCTCCGGCATGCGCGGCTTCGTCTCTTCGAACGCAGGCCGCATGAACGGGTGCGGCGGCGCGTTGATGGTCCCGAACTCGAGGAACTTGGCGTAGAAGAGCCGGCCGTGGTCCTTGTACTCGGCGCCCACGCGGGCCTTTCTGCGGTTCTTCTTGTTGTCGCGGTACGCCTTCGCCTTGAACCTGACGGTGACGTGCACGACCTCGGTCATGCCGACCTTCTGCGGCGCGCGGTCGCGCGTGACGATGATGTTCTCGCGCAGCGTCCCCGTGTCGACGGGCACGCGCTGCTGCGCGGCTTTCTGGATCTCGCCGCCCATCTTCCGAAGCGCCGACAGCAGGGGGCCACCGTTCTTTCCGGCAATCTCCTTCGGCAGCGCGCGCAGCCGCGCGCCGAGCTCTTTGAGCCCGTGGACCTGGACGGTGCTGGCCATCAGGTTCCCGCGATGACGATCTGCGCCGCGATGCCGCGACCCTGCCAGTACGGCGCGGACAGCGTCGCGTCGATGTCGATGTCGCCGGTTGCAGTCGAGTCCACGAGTGCGAGCGATGCCACGGCGCCGTGCATGTACGCTGTGCCGCCAGGAATCACGCCGGACGTGTCAACGAGCGCGTCGCCTTGCTCGAAGGCGAAGCTCGGCGCGTTGCCGCCCACGTTGACGATTCCGATCACGAACGCGACACCTCCGACCGCACCGTCCGCGCTGGGCGCGACCAGAGATACCGCGCCGGACGTGGTCACATCCTGGACGGCGACGACGGCATCGACCGCAGCACCACCGCCATCGCACACCGCCGCCAGAGCGATGCAGCGGGTGAACGTGGAGTAGGTGCCAGAGACCGCGCCGGCGGTGATGTCGTCCTCGGTCAGCACGACGCGCGCGATCGCCATGCGCACGACGTGCTCGCCCGCGGTCGTGCCGAACGTGCCGAGGAAGTCGGCGCCGTCGGAGAGGAACACGATGCCGGCGCCGAGCGCGTCTGTCGCGACAGCGACGACGGCGACGTCGCCCACGGCCGCACCGTCCACGAGCGGAACCGACCAGGCGTTGTCGCCAGCATTCTGGTAGCTGGCGAGGGCGCCGCGCACGACGAGCGAGGGCGGGGATCCCGACGGCCACACCTGCGTACTGCCCGCGTAAACGCGCGACACGACGCTCGAGCCTAGCCGGATCGCAGCGGCGGTGTTGATCAGAGCCATCAGCCGACGATCACGTACAGGGTGCCGGCGTCTGGCGGGCTCAGCGCGTCATACGCTGACTGTGTGATCTGCGTCCAAGGTCCCGCCGGTCCGGTGGGACCAGTAGGGCCCGGCACCGTCGAAGCAGCGCCCGTCGGACCGGTCGGGCCCGGGACATTCGATGCGGCGCCCGTGGGGCCGGTGGGGCCGGGAACGTTGGAAGCTGCCCCCGTGGGTCCCGTCGCGCCGGCATCTCCAGCCGGCCCGGTCGGACCCGTGGGTCCAGCGACTGCGGAAGCCGCACCAGTCGGGCCTGTGGGCCCCGTGGCGCCGGTCGCGCCCGTGACACCAACGCCGGCCGGCCCGGTGGCTCCCTGAGCGCCTGTGGCTCCCGTGGGACCTGTCGCACCGGCGGTGATCCCGAGGGCCGCACGCATCTGCGCCTGCTGGCCGAGGGTTGGCGGCGTGCCGACCGGGGCATCGCCGAGGTCAATTGCCATTGAAGGTCACTCCCTCGCCGTTGAAGGCGAGCTGGTCGCCGTTGAAGGTCAACGCGCCGCCGGTGGGCGGCGGCGCATATTCGATGGCCGGGGCAGGCACGCCGGCTTCGCACATCAGCGTCATGTGCCGCCGGAACGACGGGTCGGGCAGCACGGCAAGGATGTTGTGCACCACGCCGAGGTGCCGGATGCGCATGTTCGGGATCACGCCGGCATCCAGTCGGATGGTGATGCGCGTCGTCACGCCGGCCTGCTCGGCCTGGGCGGCGATGAACTCGCGCCCGGACAGCGGCACCACGTCGGCCGGCACGCGGCGGGCGTAGCTGGCCCACGTGTCCGTGAGCGAGCCGGATGCGTCCTGCACGCGCGCCGGCATCTCGATGTCGACGCGGTGGCGAAGCCGCTGGGTCAGCATCACACGCCCATTCGGCAGCGGTACGGGCGCAGCATCGACCACGCGACGTTGCGCATGGCGTCCATCTCGGCCGCCGTGCCGCCCTCGTAGGCGGCTTGAACGAGCACGCAGATGCCGTTGCGCACGATCGGCGCGACGTCGGTCGCGTCGGACACAGGGTCTTCGCCGGACACCGGTCCACAGTCCCGGCACTTCGCCGCAGCGCGCGGCAGCGCGGCGAGCTCGAGGTAACGAAGCGCCTCGTCCTCGGCGGCATCGATGAGGTCGCGCAGCAGCGCGTCGTCTTCATCGTGCGTCGCGCGCAGCCACGCCTTCACCTGGTCGAGCGTCACGACGCTCATGCAGCGGACTCCATGGCGGCACGCTCGGCGCGCCAGGTGTCGGCGTGCGGGGCGTTGCGGTAGTGGTGGAAAGCGGGGATGCCGGCGGTCCAGTGCAGAATCTTGGCGTTCGTGTCGTCCTGCCCTTCGTCGACCAGCACGTTCCACTCTCGAGGAAGCTCGCCGATGACCTGATCCTCGCCTGCCGCATCCCACAGGACCATCATCAGCCATGCGACGACGCTTTCCTTCGCGAGCACCTCGGGCCGCGCGTCCTTCCAAACTGGGTGCCCGCAGTTGATCAGCATGAGGCTCGCCCAGTTCTTCCGGGCATAGCTCCGGTTCTCGGCCTCCATCGGCGTGCCGACGTACTTGCGCGGGTGTCGGGTCTGATACTTCGGGTGTTGGACAACCTGCACGGCGAGTCTCGGATCAAACAGGGCGTCGAGGTTCGCGATGTCGTCGAGCATCACCATGTCGGACGCGTCGGCGAAGATCGCGCGACCGCGATACCCGCACAGCCACGGGACGAGGAACCTGGACATCGTGAAGGCGTTGGTCCCCTGCGGCAGGCCCATGGAGGCGAGGGGCGTGATCGCCACGGGCACCGACGCGCGCGATATGACCGAGTGCGCGAAGACGTGAAAGCCGATCGCCTCGCGCGGGTCGTAGCCGCAGAACAGGTTGATCACTGCAGGCATCCCTTGATGAAGGCCCAGGCTTCCGCAGCCTCGGGCGGCGACCACTGCCACCACGCGAGGCTGCGCAGGAATTCGAGCCGCTGCTCGCGCGACGGCTGGGGGTTGTCGCGGTAGAGCGTGAGCGCTGCGCCATCGCTGCAGCGCACCGGCACGCCGGCGATGCACGCGTCGACCGCGACGTTCGAGTGCGCGCACACGACCAGCGACGCGCCGTGAAGCACGTGCTCGATCGGTCCGCGAGCTGTTGGGCACCCGTCGAGCGGCGATTCCTCGCGCTTCGGGCGGTAGACGATTCGTCGGTTCGGGAACTCGCGGCGCAGCTTCCGGATCGCGCCGAGCTCCCACGCGCGCGCCGAGATCCCGAGCATGCGGCGCTGCTTCTTCCCCATGCCGACCAGGACGATCGGACCGGTCGGGTCGAAGTCCTCGCGCAGCTCGATGCCCTCGCGGTCGAAGCGCCAGCCCGGCGCGGGCGTGATCCATCCGTGCGGATGGTCGGCGTCGATCGTAAGCCGCATGCCAAATGCATCGGGAACCTCGCGGTTCCAGTAGCCGAGGTCCCAGCCGATCAGCCGGCCGCCTGCCCGGACGTGCGCGACGTTGGCGGCGCGGCGCTCCGGATGGCCCAGCCCATACGTCATGAGCCACGGCGCCTGCTGCCGGCGTCGGTCCGTTACGGTCACGCGCACGCCTGCCTCGTCCGCCGCCGCGACCATGGCGCGCAGCATCTTCTCGCCGCGCAGCGCCGTGCGCGGCGCGATCACGACCTCACAGTCCACGGAGCCACGCCTCGAGGTCGCGCGCGGCGCGTTCGACGGAATAGGCCGCCTGGATGAAGCGGTCGTGCACCTGCTCGCGCGTGGTCATGGCGTCGAGCCAGTCGAAGCAGACGCGCAGCTCCGCGGCGTTCTCGGCCCAGTATTCCGCGCCGGTCGCGGTCTCGACGTAGCCCCGCTCGGCTTGGCCGATGAAGGGCGTGCCGCTCGCGTGCGCGTTGGCGAGCTTCACGTTCGATTTCCAGTGTCGCTGCGCGTAGCCGGTCCACGGCGCGCCGCGCAGTGCGACGACGATGTCGACGTCGGACAGGCTCGCCGGATTCAGCGCGAGCGACCAGCCGCGATCCCGGCACTGGTCGCGCAGGGTGCTTTCCCAGCCGCCGAGGTAGTGCGCCGCTCCCTCGTACCCGACGACGGCGACACGCTCGCGGATCGGGTTCGACGCGATGCCCGGCCGGTGGTGATGCGGCAGCACGATCCCGGGCGTGCGTCCCGTGTCGCAGTCCTCGCGCATCCGCTGGGTCGGCCAGATGATGGCGTCCGGCGAGAGCTCCGCGAGGCGGCGCTGCATCCATCGGATCGCCTCGTCGCGTGACCACCCCGAGGCCTCGGGCTGCGGGTATGCGTCGACGACGTCGTAAACCCAAGGCTTCCCGGAAGCGTTGATGGTCGCGAGCAGCGACTCCGGGACGCGCTTGACCGCGATCGCGATGTCGCAGTGCACGAGGTCCATCCGCGTCGCAGCGGGCTTCACCTGCGCGCCGAGCGCGGCACCCAGCTGCTCGCCACGCACGGTCCAGCTACCGGCACCGCCGCGGCCGGTGACGAGGATCTTCACGCGTCGGCGCCGCCGGCGTCGCCGCCACCGAATGCGGCGCGATGCTCGTCGTCGACCTGGCGGGAGGTGCGGCGCGGGCGTGCAGCGCGCGTCGGCGTGTACGGCTTGCGCGTGCCGAACGCGACCGTCTCGGTGCGCGCGAAATACGGATGCGCGCCGACTTTCGTGCTGCCGAACTTCGGCCCCTCGGTCAGCCCGTGCGACGCGAGCATCACGGCCGTCCACTCGATCTCGGGGAACAGCGCGCGAACGCCCTCCGGCGTCAGGCGCCAGTAGTCGTTCGGGTAGCCGTGGATGCGCCACACGAACGGCACGGACACGAACAAGGTCGCGCCCGGCGCCATGAGGCGTTCGATGTTCGCCGCGAGCAGCCACGGCCGGCGCGAGTGCTCGAGCACGGACATGCACTCGACGTGATCGAACAGGCCGAGGTCGTCGGGCAGCGATTCTTCGAGGTCGAGCACGCGGTCGACGCCGGGGCCGGCCAGCATGTCGATGCCGACGACATCCGGATACCGCGCGCGGCGGTCCTCCTTGTCGCCGTAGACCTGCGAGCCGACGATCAGGGTGCGGCCGGCGCGCGGCGTGACGACGCGCTGCTCGAATTCCTCAAGCGAGGAGGCGGGCAAACGGGGTGCCTTGCTCGATTTCATGGAGTCTCCATTGCGCGTAGGCCAGCCGGCGGAACATCGCCAGCCGGCCGGCGTCGGTGTTGTCTTGCTCGCCGATCCAGTTCGGCATGTGCGACTCGACATGGATGCCCCACATCAGCGCCTTTACCGCGGCACCGCTGCCCCACGTCACGACGCGCGCGGCGCGTGCGAGGTCCACGTCGAGGGGCGTGCAGTGAAACTGCCCGGGATGGCGACGCACGCGGCCCTGCTGCTTCTCGGGCCAGTCGTGCGGCATCGCGGATCCCGGAGCGCCGATGCCGCGCTGCGGAAGCACGACCGTCTCGCCCTCGGTGCGCCACGGCGCGAGTTCGACGCCGAGGTCATCCCAGCGCGACGCGTCGCCGACCGGGAACATCCCGGCCGTGTTGTGGCGCGAGCGCGCGAGCGTGTACCAGTGCCCGCCGAGGAAGTCGTTCCCCCACGTGGCGTTCTCCGCGACTATCACCGGCAGGCCCGCGGCTTCGAACCGCTGCGCGCAGTACCGGCCGTCCCGGATCAGATTCCACGTGACGAAGATGTCACCCGGCTTCGGCCGGCTCGGCATCTCGTCGAACACCGAGTAGCCCAGCCGCTCGAGGCCTCGCTCGAACGCGCGCCGCCGCTCCGGGACGTTGTGCCGGAGGTTTAGAAAGGCACGCATCCAGGTCCCTCCGAGGGAAGCATTCCAGCGCCGTCGCGCGCGTCGCGTTGACGATCTCGACGCCGACGGGCAGCTCGGCCGCCAGCTGCGCGAACCGCGTGCACCACGTGCGCAGCTTGTCCGCGTCGGGGTTGCCGAGCCCGGCGCGGTGGTCGCCGTGGTGGTGCGTGCGCCCGCCGGTGAGCTGCATGTCGTAGCCGAGCAGCACGATCCGCGAGGCACCGAAGTGCAGCGCCAGACTTGCGGCAGCGAAGCCGCTGTTGCCGCCGTGACGGATGCGTCCGGGCGCCGTGGCCACGCCGCCGCCGTCCTCCGTCGCGATGGCGTTGAGGCTGAAGACCTTCGCGGCGTAGCCGCTGGCGGTCCAAAGCTCCATGCCTGGGGGAACGGTGGATCCGTACTCGCGCCACCACTTCCAGTCCATGGCGAACATCGCGTCCGCGAACGGCGCGCTGCTAGCCGATGAGCAGACCGCGATTACTCGCCGGCCGGCTCCTTCTTCGCGCCAGCGCGCGACGCGCCGGCAGTCTTCCGCGGTGAGGCTCGGCCCGCTCGCGATGCAGACGACGACGTCGCCGCGCCAGCGGTCCCGGTAGGGTTTGCCTTGTTGTCGCCCGGGGGCGCCATCTTGTTCTCGTGCGGGCCATTGATCTTGGCCAGCCCCTTGCGCACCAGCTGCTCGGCTTCGCGCTCCGGGACGCTGAACGAGTCGCCGGGCCGGTGGCTGTTGCACGGTTCGATCGCGATCATCGTGACGTGGGTCATCGTGGCTCTCCTGAAAGAGAAGGGGCGGCCGGAGCCGCCCCTTCTTACGCGTTGACGATCAAGCCGAGGATCAGCTCGCCGACTCGAGCACGCCCTTGACGAACGCCTCGGGGCGGTAGATCGCGAGCGCGAGACGCTCCTCGATGCGCAGCGTCGCCATGTTGCGTTCGAAGTTGTCCTTGTTCTCGAACGAGATGGCGACGTTCGCGTCCTGGCGATCGAAGATCTGCGCGTGCGCGGCGAAGTCGCCGACCAGGAAGCGGCCCAGCGCCATGGCCTGCGTCGACACGACGTCACGGCCCCAGATGCGGCCGGTGGTCGTGTTCTGCGGGTTGGCGATGATGTAGCGGCCGAGCGAGTCCTTGATCAGCTCGATGTTCGCCCAGTTCGTCGGGTGCAGCACGATACCGGTCGTGAACGCGTTCGCGAGCTCGACCTGCAGCATGGCGAGGCGCAGCTTGTCGATGTCCTGCTCGGCCTGGACCTCGACGCCAGCCGGCTGCACGTACGGGGTCGCCGCCGTGTAGATGCCCTCGAGGTTCTGGCCGGTGCCCGAGCCGTTGAGGAGCTGGTTCTCCTCGACGAGCGCCAGACCGTAACGGCCGCGCGTCTCGATGTAGCTCTGGATGAACTCGACGTCGTCGAGCATCTGCAGCGAGATGTCGAACAGGTGCGCGAGCGTCTTGACCGTCTCGGTCTGCAGGTCGAAGGTCAGCTCGGACTTCGGCTTGAGCGAACCTTCCGAGACCGGCGCGGCGTTGTTCACGAAGCCGGTCTCGCGCATGTAGAACAGCACGGCCTTCGAGATGCGGCCCTGCGCGAGCAGGTCGCGGATCGTGAGGCGGCGCACCAGCGGCTGCTGGGGCTGCGCGAGCACCTGGACACCGGGATAGTTCAGGGCGGCGCCGGTGACGCCCGAGTTCACGAGCGCCTTGCGCGAGATCGGCATGTTCACCGTCTTGCCGCGGAACGAGATCGCGTCGCCGATCTTGGCGAGGCCGGCTTCCTCGTGCGCCTTCTTGAGCTGCGCGCCGAGGTCGTCGGGGCCCGTGGCCGAACCGATGTTCTTGATCGCGTCGGCGACCGACTGCTGGATGTCCAGGATCTGCTGGTTGATCTCACCCTGCTTGGTCAGGGCCTCGTCGACCTTCCCCTTCAGCTCGAGCGAAGCGTCCTCGCCGTTCTTGGCCTTGCGGACCAGTTCGGCGCCGAGCTCCTTCACCTCGGCCGTCGCCTTCTTGAAGTTGGTGACGACCTCCTCGAGGCCTTCCTCGGTGATGGCGACGGCGGGGCACATGGCCACGGCGGCCGACATGTCGAAGAACGCGACGATCGCGAGCACGGCAAGCGCCGTGCACACGAACAGCTTGTGCGGCGTGATGTTCATGATGGTTCCTTTCAGCTACGGAGAAGTGCGGCGAGCCTGTCGCCGGTGCGATTCGCCTGAGACGGGTCGCCGGACTCACTCCGGAGCAACTTCGCGAGGCCACCACTGGCGATAGCCGTGGCCTGCGTTTTTGAGAAGCCTGCCTCGCGCAGGTGCTTCTCGAATTCCTTGAGCGACGGGAGCTGACCCGCGCAGAGCTTCGCCTTCACGTCGTCGACCAGCGCCTCGACGTTCGCGGGGAACGTGACGATGCTGATCTCCTGCAGGTCGAGCTTGGTGAGCGTGCGGACGCCGGTCTTCTCGTTGTAGTCCGACGCCTCGACGTAGTAGCCGATCGACAGGCCCTTCACGACGCGGCGCTTCATCAGGGCGTGCGCCTGCGCGGCGAGCGGGATCTCTTGGATCATCAGCCAGCCCGAGCACTTGAGGCCGCGAGCGTCCTCGGCGAGCAGGTCATAGCCTCCGATCGGCTCGTCGTGCCGGTGCTGCCAGAGCGCTGGCAGAGGGTCGCCCGAGTCGGCGATCGCCTTGAGGCTCTCCGCGAACGCGCCGGGAGCGACGATCTCGCGGTAGCTGTCCACGTTGCCGAAGACGGAGCCATAGCCGCTGAACGTCCCATCGTCGGCCACCGAATCGGCCTTGAACGCGAACTGCTTGTGCTGCAGCGGCGTGCTGCGGTTCTTGCGGCGGATCATGGGGTGACCTCCGTGACCGGCGGCGCCGGCGTGTCGGTTGGCGCAGTGGGAACGAAGCCTTCGAGCGGCACGATCATCGCGTCGATCTCCGCGGCCGTGAGCAGCGGGAACGCCGCGGCGATCGTCGCGCGCACGGTCGACAGCGGCATGGTTCCGTCGGCCGCGGCCTGCAGCAGGCCTTGCAGCGACGTCACCTGAGCGCCGTTGAGTGCGGTCGCCTGCACCGAGGACTCGCCGGCGGCGGACGCCGGGTCGGCGATCGCGGACTTCGGCTCGTCCTGCTTCGGCATCGTCGCGGCAGCGCGCGCTTCGATCGAGTCGAGCGGGACCAGCGCGGCGGACACGGTGTAGATCTCGCCGCCTTTCGGAATGGGCAGGTTCTCGCGGCGCGCGACCGTTTCGCGGTTGATCCAACCGTTCTGCAGGCCGGAGGAGTAGAAGCTCGCGCGGCCCGTGCTGTCGGCGCGGAGAAGGCCCTCGACGTTGAACTCGGCGTAGTACCTGGTCTTGTCGGCCGCGGTGAACAGGTTCGACAGGATCGATTGCTCGGTCTTCGACAGCCACGGACGCAGCGAGTAGGTCAGGAACGACTGGTTCTGCTGCTCGAGGCCCGTGCCCCAGTTCGACGTCTTGTCGCCGTGACCGACCAGGGTAGGCGGAACGCCGAACCAGCGGCAGATCTCCTCGATGTTGAACGAGCGCGTCTCGAGCATCTGCGCGTCTTCGGGATTCATCCCGAGCTTCGTGTAGCCCATGCCGCCTTCGAGAACGAACGACTCGCCGTGGCGGGCTCCGGTCCACGAGTACTCGCGCAGGTGCGCACGGATCTTGTCGCGCTGATCCTTCGTCAGCCACTGGTTGGGCTGCGTCGTGACGAAGCCGGCGGCAGCCATGCCGTTCGCGAACACGCCGCTGCTCGCCTGGTCGGCGGCAGTCGCTGCGCCGAAGACGTTGGCGCCATACGCGATCGGGGAGAGGCCTTCATCGCCGTCGAGCGTGAAAGCCGGGAGCTTCCACATGCGCTCCTGCGGGATGTCGCGCGACTTGCCCGTTCGCGGGTCGCGGTACGTGTAGAGGCGCGACCCGCCTTCCAGCTTCCTCCACGTGAGGCATGCCGGCTGCAGCGGGTCGAGCGCGACCAGCTTGCTGCCGATCATGTCCTTCTCGCAGTACGCCGTGCCGCGCAGCAGCATCCACGCGAGCACGATCTGCCAGAAGTCCACCGCGGTCATGCGCGCGTTCGGCTGCGTTTTCAGGATCGCGTACAGCGGGTGTCCGGTCGCTTCCTTACGGCTGCCGTCCGGCATGCGCTCGTAGATGCCGATCGGCAGGGTCGCGATCGTGGTCGCCAGCAGTCGCACGCACGCCATCGCGGTCGAGAGCTGCAGGATCGCGCGCTCGCTGGTGATCATGCTCGACGCCGTGAGCAGCTTGCCCTCGGCGTTGTAGGCGAAGCCGTCGCCGGCATCGGAGGGGATCCCGAACGCCTCCCATCCGGTGCGCGTGTTGTAGCGCGCGATCGTCTGGCTCTTCGCCGAGGCCTCGGGTGCGGAGGCCTCGGGCAGCGCGTGGGCGCGGATCCGCTGCAGGAGGCTCATGCGCGCACCGGCGTGTCGAAGAAGCCGTCCATGTCACCCGTGTCGGTCTTCACCATGGCGCGCCCCATGGCCATGCACAGCGCGACGAACGGATCGATCTTGTTCTCCTTGCGTTCCTTGTTCGGGAACACGTTGTCCTTGCGATCGATCTTCGCGGTCACGTTCGACATGGCCCAGTTCATGACGGGATCCCCGTCGTGCAGCAGGTGGTGGTCAACGATCAGCGCCTCGACCTGCTTCATGGGCTCGGAGAAATTGAGCACCGTTTGCGCAAACTCGACCATCGGCAGGCCGGCGGCCTGGCACGCGGTGACGAGCATCGTGGCGTTGTGCGGGTCGTAGGCGATCTCGGCGATCTCGAAGACCTTCGCGAGCTGCTGGAGGTCGTCCAGGATCTGCGCGTGGTCGATCATGTTGCCGGGCGTCACCGACAGGTGGCCTTCCTTGTGCCACCCCTGGTAGTGCTGGTTCTCGGCGAGCTCGACCGTCGCCTCCGGCAGGTAGTACTTGCCGAACACGTAGTAGTCGTCGCCGTCCTCGAACAGCAGGACCACGGCGGCGAGGTCGATCTTCGACGCGAGGTCGAGGCCGACGTAGCAGCGGCGGCCCTTGAAGTCGTCGAGCTTCCGCGCGCGCTTGTTCTGCGCCCACTTCTGCATGTTGATGAACGCGTCGCGCGCCTGGACCCAGAGGTTCAGGTGCTTCGTCTTGAAGTGCCCCTGCTTGCGCGGGTTGTTGATCGCGTCCCGCTGCTGCGCGAGCAGGAATTCGCCATCGACGGACACGTCGTAGTTCGGGTTCGCCTTCCGGAGCGACGCCTCGCTGGTCCAGTCGTCGTCCTTGTCGACCGTGTAGATCAGCGCGAACAGGCGATCGTCGTGCGTGATCCCCTGCAGCATCTTCTGGCACTCGAGCCAGTCGTCGCGGCACGGCCCCGCGACGTTGTCGCCGGCGGTCGAGACCACGATCGACAAGGGCTGCGTGCGCGCGCCCATACCGGTTTCCATGGTCGCGAGCTGCGCGTCGGTCGCGTGCTCGTGGTACTCGTCCGTGATGGAGCAGTGCGGGCTGGAGCCGTCGCCGGGCTGGCCGATGATCGGCTCGAACTTCGACAGGTCCGACTCACGCGTCAGCGACTTCGCGTTCACCGCGACGCCGTAGAACTCGAGGTAGTCGGGCATGCGCTGCGCCATCGCGCGCGCCGGTCCGAAGACCTCCCAAGCCTGCTTCTCGGTCGTGGCGCCCGAGTAGACCTCGGCGCCTGGCTCGCCATCGGCGGTAAACATGTAGAGGCCGATCGGCGCGACGAGCAGCGACTTGCCGTTCTTGCGCGGCAGGTACAGCCGCGCCTTGCGGAACCGGCGCAGGCCGGTCTTCTTGTGCACCCAGCCGAAGATCGAACCGATCCCGAAGCACTGCCAGCCCTCGAGCCGGAGCGTTTCACCCTTCGACGCCCATCGCCCCTTCACGTGCGGGAACCGCGCGGCGAACCGGCATACGCGTTCCGCGCGCTCCGGGTCGAACCGATACGGGAACGAGGCTTTCGCTTCCCGGTCGCGCCGGTGGCGCTCGCACGCCAGCACGATCCACTCGCAAGCGATGATGTCGCCCGACAGCACGCCGGCGACGTACGACTCCATGCGGTCGACGTGCGGTGTCGCCTTCCTCGCGGCCATCGCTACGACTCGTCGAACTGGTTCTTCGGCGGCGCCTTCTTGACCTGGACCTTCGATCGGTCGGCGGGCGTGAGGCCGAGCTTGCCGAGTGAAGCCTCGAAGCGGATCAGGATCGTCGGGTGGACCAGCCACCCTTCGGCGCGCAGCTGCGCGAGCAGTCGCGCGGCGTGCTCGACGATCAGCCTGTCTGCCGGGCAGAGCGTGCCGGCGTGGCAGAGCCCGACGATCTCGTCCCAGCAGCGCCGCACGTTCGCTTTCAGCTTCGCCGGCGGCGGACCGATGTCGCCGAGGGCGACCGGCTCATCCTTCCGATCCTTCGCGCGCTTCGGGTTTTTCTTGAACGCGCCCTTGAGCTCCAGGACGTTCGTCGCTGTGCGGGGGCGGGCCATGACGCGATTGGTTCCGGTTATTCAACAATGCGGGCGGCGGTCACCCAATTTCCGTTTTGTGGATGTGTGCGCGACGGGGGGACGACGGATTCCAGCCCGAAAGGCCTGGACTTTCGACCCACCCTCCCCCTTCCGAGGGCACCCCGATGAACAATCAACCGTCCGGTTTCGGACAGTCGTTCAGTTTCGTTCCGCGGTGCGGTCGGCGCGCGACTTGCGGTCGTGGCAGCGGCCTCGGCCGCGGCACAGCAGCTGCCGGTTCGTGTCGTCGTCGCGGCCGCCGGCGGAGAGCGGCACCACGTGGTCGACATCGTGGTCGAGGGCGAAGCGGCCGCAATCGGCGCAGCGATAGTCGTCGCGCACCATGATCCGCTTGCGCGTCTCCTGCAGCGCGCGGCCGCTCTGGCGTGCGCCGGCGTAGCGACGCTCGGCCCAAGGCTTGCGGGGCTCGCGCGCCACTGGGCGATGCATGGGCGGGCGCGTGGGCATCAGCGCGGCACCGGCCCGACAGCCACAGCGACCGGCGGGTGCGCCGTGCCCCACACATGCAGGTAGATCGGCGCGCCGGCAGCGATCGCACGGATCTCGTCCGGCGTTGGCTGCCACGACGAGACCATCACGTTCGCACCGCCTTGCACCTCAACATCGACGATCGCGAGATGCGCGCACTCGCCGTTGTCCTCGGGCTTCCAGCCAGCAGGCGCGCCGAGGTAACGCGTCGCGCCATCGATACGGTTGATCAGCATTATCGGATCACTCCCTTCGCGCGCAGGTCACGCTCGCACGTGCGGGACGCGCCGCCCTTCGTTGCCTCGGCCTCGAGGATGGCCAGCACCTGCAGCGCCCAGTCGTCCATGTCAGCGAGGCCGGGGATCGGCGGTATCGCGGCCATGGGCGCCGGCGCGCACCGGACCTCCGGCGGCAATGGCGCGCTGTCGGGCCTCGTCGAGCTCGCGCTGCACGCCGACAGGGCGCACGCAGCCAGCAGGGACAGGATGATCCCGGTAGATCGTACGTACGCGCTCGCGCGCATCGTGAGCCCTCAGGTCGATCGGGGGCAGTGAGCCCCATAGGTAGGACTGCATGCCGAAGTTGACCGACGCTGCTGCGGTGTCACGCACGTCGACCTGTTCCTGCACCTGGTCCTTCTTCTTCGCCGCGGCGGCATGGCATGCATCACGCTCATCGCTCGCGCCGAGGATCCAGCAGATGCTGCCGACTGCGATGACCAGGCAGGCTTCGATGATCACGCGCGTGGGGTTGATCATGGCGATCACCTCGTCTCGCACATGGCGCGCTCGCTCGCGCGCCGCTTGACCAGCCCGGGGAGCTCGACGCTCACACCCATGACGGTCGCCTTCGTCCAGCGACTGAGCTGCTGGCACCACACCTCTGCCGGCTGCCCGGCGTTGAGCTGGCGCAGCAGCGTGGACCGGCATGCCGCACCGGCGCCGACGTTGTATGACCACGACAGGATCGCGGTCGCCTGGGGCACAGTGACCGGCCGACCGATGCACGGCTCGACCTTGCGCCACTCCACGAGCAGGCGGTCGTCGAGCATGCGCATGCACTGCTCGACGGTGTAGCTCTGCCCCATCGCGACGTGCGGTCCGGTCTCGCCGGCGCACACTGTGGGGATGCCGACCGGATCAATGTACGTTTGAGGGATGACGCCCTCGAAGTACGCGACGACCGGCGCGGCGGCGAGCACGACGGATGCCGCCGTGCCGCCAATGATCTTGCCCTTGCTCATCGACGATGCTCGATCTCGGTGGGCGGCGGCACGCGCTCGAGCTTGTCGATGCGGCGGCGCACTTCGTCGAGCTGGCGTGCCGTGTCGGCAAGATCGCGCTGCGCGTCGCTGCTGCGATACATGCCGGCGAGCTGGGCCGAGAAGCCGCCCATCTGCGTTTCGATGATCGCAACGGACTTGCCGACCGCGATCAGCGTGTTGCCGACCCAGCCCATCAGCAGCATCACGACGCCAAGCAATGCGGACTGCACGTGTCTCTCGATGGGCGAGCGGCGGCGTTCTTCGTCGGTCATGGGATCGCTCCGAATACGCGCGGTTGAGGGGGCGCTTTACCCGGCCGGCTGCAGTGCGATTCGCACGTGCACGACCTGGGGCGTCGCAACGCCGTGGTGAAGGCCATATGCAACGGCCAAACGATGTGCGGCCCCTGCATCGGCGCAGAGGTATTCCGTGACGACCTCGCCATCGGCGAGACGCAACGCGTACGCGTCGCGCGCCTCTCCTTCGCGAAGCAGCACGTTCAACCTCCACGCCGATGCCGGGCGCGCGTGCACCCGTCCCGAAACGATTGGCGGGCCCGGGCAGGACCCTCAGGACGCGCCGGGTGCTCCCAGCGGATTACCGTCTCACGACGTGAGCGGTGCGAAGCCCGCGGGTAACGGGCCATTGGAACGCTGTGAATCAGCTAGCGCTTGTACTTGTCTCGGATCTTCCGGCGAAGGCCTGCAGGCCCCGCGTACGGGTCCTTCGGTTCCTTGCGGATCGACTTGCGGCGAGCTGACGAGAATGCGGCGAGTTGCGAGGGCGTGATCATCTTCCAGCGCAGATCGAAGCCTGCGTGCTCTCGGAACAGCGCCCTTGTTACTTCACGGAAAAGCGCCTTGTCGTGCTCGCTTTCCGTGTCGAATTCGAACCATTCGCCGACCGTTGCCTTGCTCGCGAAAGCCGTGTGCAGGGCGGTTTCCAGCCGGTAGCTGGATTCGCGCGACCCCACAGCAGCATGCAGCACGGTGTCGATCGGCCGGGGGATCGCCGATCGGAGCATCAAGACGCGGTGATAGACGATCGAGCTGACGCCGATCTTGGCGAAGAACTTTCCGTCCGCCGGCTGGCACAAGATCACGTAGATCGACCAGCACTCTTCTCGCTCAGGGTGACGGCGAGGTGGCTGGCGGTCTTTGGATGGGTTTCACCCATGATCTAAACCTAAACTGGAATGTGCGGGGGCAGCAACCCCGCACTATCCGAGGGCGGCTGAGACCGCCTTGGCGCCGGCTGTCTCGGCCTCGCTTACCAACGCGAACGTCCACTCGAAGACCCGCTTCCATGTCTCCCGGTAAGTCGATTCGTCACGCCCGATGCGCGCGGCGCGCTTGCGATCGCTGACGGGACGGATCCCGGTTCCGGTGCAGTCCTCGCACTTCACGACGAGATCGCCGTCGCCGTGATCCCCACGCCCGGAGCACGTCGTGCAGTGGTTCGGCGCGGCCAGCTCCTCGAGGACGGCGGCGCGCAGCACGGGGTACATCGCGGGCACGTCCGGCCAGCACAGCGCCTTCGCCTCCCCGAGCTTCGCGCGCAGGGTCGAGAGGATGCGCCGGTCGGCATCGGTCAGCGCGACGCGGGTCGAGGCGTTCTCCTCGGCGATGTGCAGCTCGAGGCGGGCCAGCTGCTGCGCCTTCCACTGGCGCTCGAGCTCGGCCCGCTGGCGCGCGGCGATCAGCTCCAGCAGCGTCCCACGCGTGAGCGCGGCGCCCGCTGGCCACCAGACCAGGCAGAACACCTCGCGCGCGAGCTCGTCGCGCACCATGCCGACGGCCGCGGCCACGTCCTGGGGCGTGAGGTCGGGAAGCCCGCCCGCGCCGATGTCGAACTTCACCGTCGAGGGATTGAGGCGCGCCATCAGCTTGCGTGCGTTCACGACCAGGACGCCTCGACGTAGGTGCGCCAGACCTGCATGGCTTCCTCGGCGCCACGGCAGCACGCGGCGCCGTAGCCGAGGTCGACCGATTCCGCCAGCCACTCACGCTGCTCGCGGCTCGGGTCGCCGGTCTTGGACTTCATCTCGATGTAGAGCCCGCAGAGGCGACCACTGGGCAGGCTGACGAAGATGTCCGAGACGCCGGCGCGCACGCCCTCGGCCTTCAGCTTGCCGGCCTGCGCCTTGCTGCGGCCGCCGCCGTTCGGGATCGCGTACGTGCGCGATGCAGCGCGCGCGAACCGCGGGTCGTTGATGGCGAGCGCACGGATCCGCAGGATGAAC
Source organism: Dokdonella aquatica (assembly GCF_051987395.1). Classification (NCBI taxonomy): domain Bacteria; kingdom Pseudomonadati; phylum Pseudomonadota; class Gammaproteobacteria; order Lysobacterales; family Rhodanobacteraceae; genus Dokdonella; species Dokdonella aquatica. The sequence continues at coordinate 2,741,475 of NZ_CP197094.1, forward strand.
TGGGCCTGCTCGGCATGCTCATCGTCGCGACGCGGCGGGCGCAGCATCGACTTCCGGAACACGGGCGCGGCGGACGACCAGCGGCTCATGCGCTGCGGTCCGGGGTGATGCCGAGCTTCGCGGCGATGCCGCTGAGCGTGACCATTCCGAGCTCGCGCGCGAGGTCGTCCGCGACGAAGCGGGTGCTCGCCGGCTTCGACCTCGGCATTGCTGCGAGCAGGTCCGCCGGTGCTGGCCAGCGGCGAGCCGTGGCGCACAGCTTCGCGAATCCGGCCTCGATGCGGGGCGCGGCCGACTCGGCCTCCCACGCTCCGGCGCGGCGCACCGCGTCGTACCACACGGCCTTCGTGCCGGCGATGACCTCGGCGGATGGCTGCCCCTCAAGCCCGAGGCAGAGCAGGCGTTTCAGGCCTGCGCCGATCGCGCCCATCAGCCAGCTCGGGGGCGGTGAAGATTGGATTTCCTGCTGCATCGGTGGTCACTCGGTCGAGGTTGGCGATCGCTTGCGCGGTTCGGGAGACAGGCGCCGCAGCAGGCCCAGCGCGCGCCAGCGGCGTCGGCGCGGCTTCGAACGCGACGCGCTGCGCGTGCTCCGTGATCGCGGCCTTGAGCCAGTAGGTCGCGTGCTTGCCGGGGTGCGCCTTCGACTGCTCGATCACTTCCTCGGGCGTGACGCCGGCCTCCGCAGCCTCGAGCACCGGGATCGACGTGCCCGAGACCATGACCCCTCGCTGGCGTAGAGCGATCGCGAGCGCGGTTGCGCGCGTATCTCTCTCTCCTTGGGGTATGGGGTCTGGGGTATGGATAGCCGTAACGTCACCCGTGACGGGTTGCGTGACGTCACGACCTGTCACGCGTGACAGGAGCGTGACGAGTTCGGCTGTAGGCGTGTCGTATGCCGGGACTTCGCCGTGACGCCGCAGCTCGGTGAACAGCTCGGCACGGCGCTCGCGCGCGCGGCGCTGGCGGTCCCGCGCGTTCTCACGTCGCGCAGCGTTCGCCGGCGCGGCGTCCCGGAACTTGGCGATCTCGTCGTCGCAGCGCGCGCTGTGCCAGCCGTCGTCGCCCAGGACGAAGAACTCGGCGAGCACCGCATCGACCGCCTCGCGTTCATCGGGCGAACGAGCGCGGCACAGCCGGTGCGCCTGGTCTGCCGGGATCGGCGCCTCGGTCGCGTAGTAGCGGTCGAGCAGCAGCGTGTAGACGCCGTGCTCGAGGATCGACAGATGCGCCGTGTCGCGGGCGTAGTCGCCGAGGTGGCGCTCGTAGTAGTTCATCGCCGGGTGATCACCCGAAGAACCCTCCCCACCAGAGGCAGGCGGCGAGCGCGGCCACAGCGACCAGGTTGTCGCGGGCGTTGTTGCGTCCGGTGCGCGCCGTGCCGTGCGCGGCCAGCGCGAACGAGACGTTCACGAGCATGCCGAGGATCACGAGGTACTGCGGGGCGCTCATGCGCGACCCCGCGCAGCGGCGGCGATGCGATCGATGCGCGCGTGCTCGGCTTCCCGCTGCTCGCTGGCGCGCAGCGCGCGCTGCAGGTCACGGTACTGCGCGAGCAGCGTCGTGCCGCAGAGCGCGCACAGCGGCGCGACCATCCATTCCGGCATCCGCTTCACGCCGGCGGTGACCTCGGAGAAGTAGGAGCGCGACACGCCGAGCCGACCTGCGAGCCATGACTTCGCGCGACGCGAGATCCGGATCGAGGCCTCGATCGCATCCTCTTCCGACACGCACATCGCGACAGCTTCGCGAGCGGCCGGTTTCGGTGGCGCTAGCTCGGCGACGAAAGAAAAGTCCCTGAGATTCATTGCCCTATGCCCTGTGTTCGCCTGTGTTCGCTGTTGTTCGCAAACGTTCGCTACTGTTCGCTAGACGTCGCCGGCGGTGGCCTCGGACCATGCCCAGCAACGAAGCCGGGAATGACCGTGATGCCGTTGGAGAATCGTTCGAAGAAGTGGCCGCGCCCCGCCGCCGCTGGGCGATCGGCGGGGCCGGCCGTCCCGGGAGTACGCTGTGGGTGCTTGACGTCCACCACCTACTCCGGAGAACCCGATGGACCGGTCAGATACTCAGCCCACGATTTACGAGCTTCACGCCGCATGGCTCGCGCACACTCGCGCGTTGGTGGCAGCGTTCGCGACCTCGGCAGCCCAAGCCGGCGTGCCTCCGCGAGTGATAGGAGATGCCTACAAACAGCACCTGACAGAGCGGGGTCTGACGGACGGCTCGGCGTCAGCGCTGCCGACAATCCTCGTCGCAGTAGAGGATGGACTTGCCATCGCCCAGCGCGCCGAAGGGCAAGAAGTAGGCAACGGGTAGCGAGCGGAATCGCCTCGTCGAAGTTCGACGTGAAGTGCGCTGGCCACAGCCTGGCCAGCGTGCGGCGCTCCGGCTCATTCAGCGCGAGCAGCTGCGTTGGAAGCTCGGTGAGCGCTCGCTCCGAGGCGACGCGCCGCGCCATGTCGGAAATCAGGCTCTCGTCCATGTCAGGCAGCCTCTCCGCTCACAGGGGAGGCTGCCGGGAACAGGTCAGGGCGCAGCACGAAGCGGAGCTTGTAGTCCCACAACTCCGGCACCGGCCCCTCGGGGAGCTTGTTGACGTACTGACGCGACACGCCGAGCGCGCGAGCGAGCGCTGCGCCGTTGCCGTCGTATGCGGCGAGGGCCTCGGACTTCTGGATTCGGGTCTGCGACATACGCGAAGTCAACCATGGATGACCCGGCACGGTCAACCGCAGGTGACCCCGTGAGGACAACAATGGTTGACATGGAAAGTCTCGGGGAGCGCCTCCGCGCAGAGCGGAAGGCCCAGAATCGAACGCAGGCCGATGTCGGGCGCGCTGCCGGCGTGTCGAAGCAGGCGATCGCGAAGATCGAGTCCGGCGGCACGCAGGACCCGGGCGCGACCACGCTCGAGCCGATCGCGCGCCTGCTCAACGTGACGGTGCGCTGGCTCACCACCGGGAAGCTGCCGAAGCACCCGCCGGATGTCGCCAGCGAGGACTGGTCCGACATCCTCGCGTTCAAGACCGCGGCCGCTCTCGGCGACGGCGCGCTGCCGGACGAGTACGCCGAGACGCACGCGCTCAAGTTCCGAGCGGCGAGCCTGCAGCGGAAGCGCCTGCGACCGGACCGCCTGGGCGTGTGCTACGGCCGCGGCGACTCGATGCTGCCCCGCATCCGCTCAGGCGACGCGATCCTGTTCGACATGAGCGACAACACGCCGAAGGACGGCGCGCTGTTCGTCGTGAGCTACGACGGCCACCTCATGGCCAAGCGCCTCACGCTGCTGGGCGGCCGGTGGTTCATCGAGAGCCTCAACCGCGACGACCCGAAGTGGGCGAAGCCGATCCCGATCGATGAGCACAAGGGTTTCGAGGTCCACGGGCGTGTACGCTGGGTGGGCAGCTGGGAGGATTGATGGGCGCAGCACGCGTGCTTCGGGACTTCGTCGTCGGCATGCTCGGCATGGTGGCGCTGATCGTCGTCGTGGTCTGGGCGTGCTGGACGTTCCTCATGGATCACGAGCCGCCGCCCGCACCGGCGCCTGTCGTGGAAGAACCGATGACGCCCGAGCGGCGCGCGGGCATGATGATCACCGCGGCGAAGATGCTGATCCCCAAGCACCTGAAAGACCCGGACAGCGCGCGCTTCCGCAACCTGGTCGCCGTCAACGGCCCGGACGACATCATCATCGTGTGCGGCGAGGTCAACTCGAAGAACAGCTTCGGGGCGCTCGCGGGCTTCTCCCGCTTCATCTTCGCCGAGGTCCTCACGGTCATGGAGGACAACAGCCCTGCGGATGCTTTCCGCAAGGCGTGGAACAGCCGTTGCGCTGGCAAGCCACCTCTCGCTTCATCCCCAACCTGAAGCCCTGAGCGGACGGACTCGGATTATTTCGCACTCGGACGGTCATCTATGGTTGACACTCCATAGTCAACTGTAGTTTACTCACTTCACGCCACAACGGCGGGGAGAGAGCCCATGTCCATCCTGGTCACGACCGCGACGAAGCGTCTGCACTTCCACGTGCGGCAGCGTCTGGCCGGTCAGAGCAAAGAGCGCGTGCAGCGCGCGATCGAGGTCGCCGAGGCGGTCTTCGACGAAGGCGCGCGGTCCGTCCGCGAGGCGCTCGCCGCGGCGCTCGACGAAGCGCGCAAGGTCGACGGGGTGCGCCCGTGATCGACACGACCTTCCTTCTGATTCATCGGGGCAAGAAGACTGGCCTCGGCCTGCACATCACGAACGGCACACGTAATCGCACGTTCGCGGTGAACCATTCCAGCGCCGGCTTCTACGCGCATGCCGATGAGAGCGCCTGCCGCCTGAGCCTCAATCCCGACGACGCCAGCGAGTTCTGGCTCTGGATTGGCAACGGCTGCATCAACCTCCGGAACAAGATCGAGGCCGCGCAGGTCGCCGAGTTCTTCGGGCTGGCAATGCCGGCCGCCACTCCATCCAAGCAGGGAGCTTCCGCATGAGCCGCACCAAGAAAGGGGCGGCCAGCGCGGCCGACTCCGTCACCGTCCCGGTCGAGACGATCACGACCTATAAGGGCTTCGACCAGGACCTGCGTTGCCGCGGCTACCAGTTCGCGGTGGGCGAGACCGTGAAGCACGAGGGCGAGGTCAAGGCCTGCGCCGGTGGCTTCCACGCCTGCGAGTACCCGCTCGACGTCTTCGGCTACTACCCGCCCTCGGGATCGCGCTACGCGCTCGTCGAGCAGTCGGGCGACCTGTCGCGCCACAGCGATGATTCGAAGGTCGCGTCGCGCACGCTGACGGTGAAGGCCGAGCTGACGATCGCCGGCCTAGTCAAGGCGGCGATCGAGTACACGACGAGCCGGTGCACGCCTCCGGACCCCGATTCGCCCGCGACCAACACCGGCGACCAGAGCGCGGCGACCAACACCGGCGACCAGAGCGCGGCGACCAACACCGGCACCCGGAGCGCGGCGACCAACACCGGCTACCAGAGCGCGGCGACCAACACCGGCGACCAGAGCGCGGCGACCAACACCGGCACCCGGAGCGCGGCGACCAACACCGGCTACCAGAGCGCGGCGACCAACACCGGCTACCAGAGCGCGGCGACCAACACCGGCGACCAGAGCGCGGCGACCAACACCGGCTACCAGAGCGCGGCGACCAACACCGGCACCCGGAGCGCGGCGACCAACACCGGCTACCAGAGCGCGGCGACCAACACCGGCTACCAGAGCGCGGCGACCAACACCGGCGACCAGAGCGCGGCGACCAACACCGGCACCCGGAGCGCGGCGACCAACACCGGCTACCAGAGCGCGGCGACCAACACCGGCTACCAGAGCGCGGCGACCAACACCGGCTACCAGAGTGCGGCGACCAACACCGGAAAGCACGGCGTTGCGCTGTCCTCCGGCATCGACGGCCGCGTCTGCGGTTCCGAGGGCAACGCCCTGTTCCTCGTCGAGCGCATCGACGACTACTCCGATCGGCGCGGAGAGATCGTCGCGGCATGGGCCGGCATCGCCGGACGCGACGGCATCAAGCCCAACACCTGGTACACGCTACGCGGCGGCAAGCCCGTGGAATGCTCGCCGTGAGCGCGCCCGCCGCCCTCCCGCCGCTGGCCGCGCTCGACGCCGAGATCGCCGTCCTGCGCGAGAAGCTCACCCGCGCACGCCGGCGCGCTGACCAGCGCGCGACGTTGCGCGCATGCCGCGTGGATGCTCTCGACCGCGCATGCGAGTGGCTCGAGCTGCGCATCGAGCGCCTCGTGCACGCCCGCAACGCCTTCGACGAGCTGCTCGCCGCTGACGATCACATGGACCGCGCGCGCTGCGCCGTCGTGAACGATCGCCGCCAGCTGCGCACGCCGCGGACCGACCTCATGAACCGCGCGAGCGACCGCCGCCGCGCCGCCATCGAAGCATGCCGGAGGCAGCCATGCCCCGCGCAGTAGCCGGCAGCCGCGTGCGCCTGGGCAAGTTCGGCGACGTCGGCGAGCTCATCCGATCGTTCAAGCGCGGCCGCATCACGTACGGCGAAGCGCGCTTCCCGCCGCCGGCGCCTGGCCGCGGCGCCCGCTACGTGAACCGACCGATCACGCACTTCACCGTCATCGACATCGAGAAGGAGCCCGCGCCATGCGACAGGGAATGATCCTCACGCTCGCGTTGCTACTCACCGGCATCGACGTGCCCGCCCAGGACGTGACCGACGAGATCCGGGTCGAGGCAGTCGGCACGACGTGCATCGCGCTGGTCGTGTTCGCCGAGGCGCGCGGCCGCTCGTGGCTCGAGCAGGGTCTCGTCGCCCGCGCGATCGTGAACCGGCAGGCCGAGCTGGGTGACGGCGCCGACGCGTGCGACGTCGTGCTCGAGCAGGGCTACAGCGAAGCGCTGGACGCCTGGCCGTATCCGCGCTCACCGTGGGACCTCGACGAGCGGTCGTGGCAGCGCGCGCTGGACGTCGCGCGCGTGATCGTCGACGACGACTACGACCTGCCGCGCGACTGCGCCGCGATGACTCACTTCACCAGCGCGCCGGCGGGCTCCCTCCCTTCCGCGTTCCACGCCTGCACCGTCGGCGCGCTGACCTTCTATCGGCCGGCCCTCGCCGTAGCGGGAGCGGCACCATGATCGGGCGGCAGTGCACGACGCAGCGGCGCCCCGCCTCGCACGGCGCCGCGAGCTATTCGAAGCTGGCCGTTCACCGCCGGCGGGTGGACACCGCGGGATGCGCCTGCATCGCTCGGCACGCGGTCGCACTCGAGGACCTCGAACGCGACCTTCGCCGTCCCGCGAACTACGCGGACGTGATGGACCACATGAGCGTCAGCTACGCGACGGCGTTCCGAATCCTCGCGCGCGGCCGGAAGCTGCCGTGCGTGTGTCGAGCTCGATACCTGGAGGACTTCGCCTCCATCGAACTCGACCTCGGGCGCCTGCCTACGTACGCGGAGGTCATGGACCGCATGCTGGTCTGCCGCGCGACAGCGTTCCGGATCCTGCGCCGCGCGAAGGGGTTGTCGCGATGAGCCCCCTCGCCGACTTCACCGTCGTGCATTCCGCGACGGACGTGCTTGCGCACGAACTCGCCTACAGCTGCGCGCGCTCCGACGTCGAGTGCTGCTGCACGCACGTCCGCAGCGACGACGCCGGCCACTGGTATGACACCACGCCGAACGCTGAGACCGTGTGCGAGCCGCACGTGATCGAGCGCGCGGTGCGCTACCTCGATTCGCGCGGCCTGCTGCGGCGCGATCCCAGCAGCCCGCACATCGTGCAGGTCCGGGACGTGCCGGCATGAGCGCAGACCCGCAGCCCGAGCTCTTCGACGGGACCTTCGACGACCGCGAAGCCGGCGAGCGGCTGTGCGTGCGCGGCGGCGTCGTGCTCGCGACCGTGCCGGCCAATGCGATCGGCGACGGCCCGCTCGCGAAGCTCTTCGACATGACCGGCGAGTTCGGTACCCGCGCCGCTCCCCCTTTCTGGCTCGTCGCCCAGCGCGCGGCCAACCATCGAGACGCCCAGGAGGGCACATGCAAGCACTACAGCTGACCGGCGACGGTCCGAGCTTCGGCACGCCCATCGAGCGCGCACGCGCCGCGCTGAACAAGCTTCCGCGCGACCCGGGGATGCTCCCAGTAAACGACCCTTGGCGCCTGCTGCACGAGATATGCAGCGACAACGGCGTCGTCAGCGGGATCGAGGAGGAGTTGGCCGGCGAGACCAAGGAGCGGGAATACTCGGATCAGGCCGCGAGCGCGGCGGAAGACATGGCAGACCGTTACCGCGATCAGCTGCTCGACATCGCAGCGGCCATGGATCTTAAGGGCGACGTCCAGCGTGACGTCGAGCACGGCACCTTCGCGAAGCGGGCGATCACTCGTCTCGAAGCCATGAAGGCGGAGAACCAGTGATGCGCGCCACGACCGATGCATCCCTGCTCGCCGCGGCGCTCCGCGACGGCGTCGCCCAGGCGAAGGGCATCATGCCGATCCTGCAGCACGCGCGCCTGCGCACGGTGGAGGACGGAATCGAGGTCACGACGACCGACCTCGAAGCGCTCGTGCAGACCGTGATCCCCGCGACGGTGACGGAGCACGGCGACCTGTGTGCCGACGCGTCGCTGCTGCGTGCAGCCATGGTCACCGGCGGCGAGATCGCGCTCGAGCAGGACGGCATGTCGCTGCTCGTGCGCCGCAAGCCGCGCAGCCGGGTGAAGGTGCTGGCGCTTCCCGCGGCGGAATGGCCCGTGCCGGCGAACGTCGAGTGGCAGCCGGCCGGAATCGACCCACTCGAATTCGCCGCGGCGCTCGAGGCCGTCTCCTACGCGACGCTGTCGAAGGACGTCCGGCCGTACTGCTCCGCGATCTGCATCGGCAAGAACTTCGCGGCCACGACCGACGGTTACCGCTTCGCGATCGCCGACATCAACTTCGACCGCTCGCTGATGATGATCCCGGTGCGCGGCGCCCGGCTGATCCGCAACCGCTTGGGTGAAAAGTGCTCCATCAAGGTCGGTGTCATCCGCGGCATCACGACGTGGGTCGCCGTCGAGCAGGGTAGTGACCGCCTCGAAGTGAAGCTCTTCCCCGACGCCCGCTTCCCGGACTTCCCCAAGTACGTCCCGGCCGAGACGCCGCGCAGCGAGATCCACGCCTCGCGCACGGGCCTTCGCGCCGCGATCGAGCGCGTCGCGCCGTTCTGCGCAGCGAAGGACAGCGGCACGCGGCTGGCTCGGATGGAGGTCAAGGGCCAGAGCATGCTGATCTCGGACCGTGACGGCGACAACCACGACACCGTCGAGGTCGACCCGACATCGGGAAACTTCACCGGAGGCATCAACCTCACGTACCTCGCCGACGCGCTCGACGTCATTGATGCCGCGCGCGTCACCGTCGCGGCTTTCGGCGAGGGCACGACGCTCCGCTACACCGTCCGCGCGGAAGGCCACGCCGCGACGCACGGTATCGCCGGGGCGGTGCTGTGATGGTCGACCAAGGTTCCACCGCTGCTGGGCAGGCGTGTCCCCACGCCCCCTCCCTCGCGCCTGCCCAGCAGCACCCCAAGCCGATGAAGGCCTACACGGTCTCTGAGGAATACGAGGGGCATGCTTGCGTCGTCTTCGCGACCAACAGCGCGACCGCCCGGCGTGAGGGCGCGAGCATGCTGGATCTCGACTGGACCGAGGTCGATTCGTGCCGGCGCGCGCCGCAGTTCGACGACTACTGCCCGGGGCCCGTGCCGCCGCTCGTGCTGATCGCGGCGGGATGGTGGTTCGACTGCCACCACTGCGGGCAGCGGATCGAAGCCGACACCGAGGAAAGCGACGAAGGCGAACCGCTCGATCCGTGCGAGGTCGGGCAATCGGTCTACTGCACCCCTGAGTGTCTGGCGCGTGCGCGATTCCGGCGCACGGCGCGCGCCCAGGCCGTCGCGGCGATGTGCGAACTCGTCACGACCCGTTTCCCAGCGGCGACCGTCACCCGCGTCCACGTCTACGGCACGAAGCTCGAGAAAGCTGAGTCGCATCTCCACGGCATCAGGAGCTCGGCGACCTTCACGCTCCCCGGCCTGAACTACCCGGCGCACTACAACTTCGGCGAGGCCTACATGGTTTCGAACGTCGACGTGGAGGCGTTCGATCGTCTCTACGGCCCGCCGTCGCAGGCATCGGTGGGTCCGTGAATGGACGGGTCTACTACAACGAGTTCGACAAGCGCACGGCCGCATGGCTTCGGCAGCTCATCGCTGACGGAATCCTCGCGGCCGGCGACGTCGACGAGCGAAGCATCGAGGACGTTGTCCCCAGCGACCTCCGCGGCTATCACCAGTGCCATTTCTTCGCTGGGATCGGAGGGTGGGCCTACGCCCTGGCTCTTGCCGGATGGCCAGCTGATCGACCCGTCTGGACTGGTTCCTGTCCTTGCCAACCTTTCAGCGCGGCAGGTGCGGGAGCTGGGTTTGCAGACGAGCGGCATCTCTGGCCGGCGTTCTTCCACCTCATCAGCGAGTGCCGCCCTGCAAACGTCTTTGGCGAGCAGGTTGCGAGCGCGGCTGCAGGGCCGTGGCTCGACCTTGTACTCGCTGACCTGGAAAGCCTGGGCTACGCCGGGGGGAGCATCGCTTTCCCGGCTGCGGGGCTCGGCGCACCGCACATCCGCGACCGCACCTACTGGGCCGGCGTCAGGCTGGCCCACGCCCACGACTCGCGACTGGAAGGACGGCGCAAACCCGAACGTCAACGTGCCGCTGAATGCGCTGCTTGGTCGCGTGGCGTGGCTGGCGGGATGGCCGACAGCTTGTTGCAGCAACGATCGGTCGCCCGCACCGCAGCACGCGATATCGCAGAAACGCTCGGACGGCACGAAGATTCAAGCACGGCTGCAGTACTTTGCTGCGCTGGCGGGACCGCACCGCTTCACGGCTTCTGGGCAGATGCTGACTGGCTGCTCTGCCGAGATGGGAAGTGGCGGCCAGTTGAACCCGGCACATTCCCGCTGGCTCATGGGATACCCGAGCGCGTGGTGCGACTCCGCGGTTACGGCAATGCGATCGTTCCGCAGCAAGCCGCCGAGTTCGTCCTCGCGTTCGACGAAGCGTGCGGAGGCCTGACGACATGAGCGCCCCTTCGCAACAGCAGCTGGACGTTCTGCAGCACGCGCTGGGCGTCGACCGATTCGGTCGCGGCAGGCAGTACCGGAATCACTACGTCGTCGGCCCCGGTTGCGACGGGTACGACGCGTGCTGCGCCAACGTCGACGCCGGCTTCATGCACCGCTACCGACCGAGCGAGCTGAGTGGCGGCAACTACACCTTCGTGGTGACCGACGCCGGCCGGCGAGCGGTGAGCGAGCACAGCCCCAGCCCGCCCAAGTACACGCGCAGCCAAAAGCGATACCAGCAGTGGCTGGACGCGGACTGCGGGCTGCGGTTCGGCGAATGGCTGCGCATGCGATGAGCACCGACGGACGCATCACAGCGCGCGAGCTCGCCGCGTTCTTTGCCGGTGGCGAAGGCCGGAGCCTCTCCGACTCGACGACGCTCGGTCTCGACACCGCACGGGCCGACGAGTATTTGCGCAATCGCGTCCGGACGGCCTGGCTCGCGGGATGGGAGGCGCACAAAGCGATCGCTTCGCCCACGCCCGCGCGCGAGGCCACGGCCGGCGAAATCTCAACCCCCGCTTCGAAAGGACCGAGCCGATGACGACCGAGCCGATGCCGTCGGGCGAGTTCGACACGCCTCTCCCGGCAGGCGAAACCATGCGCGTGCGCTACTCGCTCGAGGTCGCCGCGAAGAGCACGCGATCGATGACGCTCGCCGTGCGCATCGCTACCGAGTCGATGCTCGAGTTCAACCGCGTGCTCGCGCGCCTCCAGTTCCGGCCGCGCGCCTTCGCCACCTGCTGGCGGCGCGACTCAACTGGCTGCAGCGCGCGAAGTTCGTGCGCTACGTGCGCGACAGCGCGTGCTGGCAGCTGACCGACGACTCGATGTTCAAGTCGGATCCCAGCTATCCGCCGAATAACCGGAAAGCAGATGAACGATAGCCTCTGGCTCACACCCGACGAGGTCGAGGAGCTGACCGCGAAGAAGCGCTGGCCGGCGCAGTGTCGCGCGCTGGCCGTGCTGGGCGTAGCGTTCCGTCCGAACGCCGTGGGGCGGCCGCTCGTCGAGCGCGCCGCAGTGACCAGCGCGCGCGCGCCGGCACGGAAGCAGGCTGAACCGAACTGGGGAGCGATCAAGCATGGGAAGGCGGCGCAAGCATAACCGGCACCTGCCGGCCTGCATGTTCCAGCGGCGCGGGGCCTACTACCTGGTGCGCGCCGGCAAGTGGCACCCGCTCGGCCGCGACTTCGGGCCGGCCCTGATCAAGTACGCCGAGCTGATCGGCACGGCGCCCCAGGTGAACACGGTGCGTGACGCGATCGCGCACTACCTCGAGACGAGCGCGAACCGGCTGGCGCCGGCGACGCTGGAAGGCTACCGGCACAGCGCCGAGCGGCTCGCGTCGGTGTTCGGGGCGATGCGCCTGCAGGACGTCACCGCCGCCCACGTGTACCGCTACCTGACCGAGCACGGCACCGTGTCGGCAAACCGCGACCGCGCGCTGCTTTCGGCGGCGTACACGCATGCCCGCCGCACCGGTGCGTTCCCGCGCGCGGCCGACGATCCGACGAAGGGGCTGAACTACCGGAACGAGGAGAAGCCGCGCCAGCGCTACGTGACCGACGAGGAACAGGAGACGCTGCTCGACGCTTCGTCGCCGAAGCTCGCCTGCATTCAGCGGTTCCTGCACCTGACTGCGATGCGGCAGGGCGACGCACTGCGCGTGCGCCTGGACGGGATGGACGGGGAGGGGATCCATTACACGACCGAGAAGACCGGGGTGGCCCGGGTGGTCGTATGGAGCGACGAGCTACGCGCATGCGTCGCGGAAGCGAACCGTCTGTGGCGGCGGTTCGGGAGGCTCTACCTGTTCGAGTCGAACCCGAAGGGCAAGCACGCCAAGCGCGGGCCGGGGCCGTACACGCCGAGCGGGCTGCGCGCCCTGTTCAGGGTCGCGCGCGCGAAGTCCGGCGTGAAGGACGTCCGGCTGCACGACCTGCGCCGCAAGGCCGGCAGCGACATCGAGGAAGCGCACGCGACCGAGCTGCTCGCGCACAAGAATCCGGCCACGACGCGCAAGCACTACCGGGCCAAGCCGGTGCGCACGAAGCCCTCCCGATAGCGTCCAATACGGACCGCGGGTGGGCGGCTTTCCCCGGGTGTTTCTGAGGCCGGACACCTTCTATATTGGACAGCGCGCGAGGTAGAAAGCTGAACGCGCCCCGGAGCTTGGGAGGTTTGTGCGCCGTGACTGTTAATCAGGGGGTCGTTGGTTCGAGTCCAACTTCGGGCGCCACCTTTCCAGCAACGCGTGATACAGGATCGATCGCACGTTGAGCTCCACGTACAACGCCCGCCTCGTGCGGGCGTTTTCGTTTTTTCGGACACCTCGGCGTTTCGCGTGGCCCCCCCGGTGCCGATTTGGCCAGGCCATCATCCCGTCATGTGCCGACGGCCGCGCAGGCTGACGCGGCCTGATCCGGCGTCGGCGTTCCGCGCCGCAGCCGGCCCGCGTTGTTGAGGACGAGCGTCACGGCGTGGGAGGCCCCCCGCCGGTCGCAGATGGTGAGCGTGAGATTCGTTCCCGTCGCCATGCCGCTGGGCATGTACCGGATGTGGGGGCGGCCGCTCGTGCTGCGGATCGCGACACCCCTGTGCTGCGCCTGCGTGACGCCGACGATGGGCTCGCCCGCGTTGCGCGTGCCGTCGTGATCGAGATCCGTGAACGATATCCAGCCGTGATGCCAGAGGCCGTCGCCGGAGCAGGTCTGCAGGTCGCGCGAGGGGCAGAGGCTGACGAAGCGTCCCTGCGTGATCGCGGCGGCACGTGCTTCACCGATGGCGACTGCAAGGGCGTGGCGAGCACTCCGCGAAGCGCCCGCGTCGAAGAGCCCGGCGAACGCAGGCAGCGCGAAGGCACAGAGCGCGGCGAGGATGACGACCGCGGTGAGCAGCTCGATGAGCGTGAAGCCGGTCTGCGGAGCGGGGCGCGCGTGCATGACGGTTACTCGACGAGGACGGAACGTCATCGTCGTGGCTGTTCCGGAGCGCGGCGATCGCCAGCGCCCCCTTGCGCACGTAGGAAAACGTCGACATGTCCCGTCGGTGCGATGCCGCGCCTAGAATGAACCCTCTCGCCCCGGAGCTCCCATGTCCGACCGATTCCAGCTCGTTTCGTCGTACACGCCGTCGGGCGACCAGCCGCAGGCCATCGAGCGGCTGACGGACGGCTTCGAGTCCGGGCTCGCGCACCAGACGCTGCTCGGCGTGACGGGTTCGGGCAAGACCTACACGATCGCCAACGTCGTGCAGCGCGTGCAGCGGCCGACGCTCGTGCTCGCGCCGAACAAGACCCTTGCCGCGCAGCTGTACGGCGAATTCAAGGAGTTCTTCCCGCACAACTCGGTCGAGTACTTCGTCAGCTACTACGACTACTACCAGCCCGAGGCCTACGTCGCGGCGTCGGACACGTACATCGAGAAGGATTCGTCGATCAACGAGCACATCGAGCAGATGCGCCTGTCGGCGACCAAGGCGCTGCTGTCGCGTCGCGACGCGCTCATCGTGGCGACGGTGTCGGCGATCTACGGCCTCGGCAAGCCCGAGGACTACCTGCAGATGCGCCTCATCCTCGCGCGCGGCGAGCGCATCGACCAGCGCGCGCTGATCCGCCATCTCACCGAGTTGCAGTACACGCGCGGCGAGATGGAGCTGCGCCGCGGCAGCTACCGCGTGCGCGGCGAGACGATCGACGTGTTCCCGGCCGAGTCGGAGACCGAGGCCCTGCGCATCGAGCTGTTCGACGGCGAGATCGAGAACCTGAGCCTGTTCGATCCGCTCACCGGCGAGTCGCTGCGCAAGGTGCCGCGCTACGTCGTCTACCCGAAGACGCATTACGCGACGACGCGTCAGGCCACGCTCAACGCGATCGAGACGATCAAGCTCGAGCTCTCCGAGCGGCTCGCGCAGCTGTACGCGTCGAACAAGCTGCTCGAGGCGCAGCGCCTGCAGCAGCGCACCCAGTTCGACCTCGAGATGATGGCCGAGATCGGCTACTGCAACGGCATCGAGAACTACTCGCGCCACCTCACCGGCAGCGCGCCGGGCGAGCCGCCGCCGACGCTGTTCGATTACCTGCCGCCCGATGCGCTGCTCGTCGTCGACGAGTCGCACGTGACGATCCCGCAGCTCGGCGGCATGTACAAGGGCGATCGCGCGCGCAAGGAGAACCTCGTCGAGTTCGGCTTCCGCCTGCCGTCGGCGCTCGACAACCGCCCGCTGCGCTTCGAGGAGTGGGAGCAGCGCGCGCCGCGCAGCATCTTCGTGTCGGCGACGCCGAGTGCGTACGAACTCGAGAAGTCGGCCGGCAGCATCACCGAACTCGTCGTGCGTCCGACCGGCCTCATCGATCCCGAGGTCGAGATCCGCCCCGTGCGCACGCAGGTCGACGACCTGCTCTCCGAGGCCCACGCGCGCATCGCGATGGGCGACCGCGTGCTCGTCACGACGCTGACCAAGCGCATGGCCGAGAACCTCACCGAGTATCTCGGCGAGCACGGGATCCGCGTGCGATACCTGCATTCGGACATCGACACGGTGGAGCGCGTCGAGATCCTGCGCGACCTGCGCCTCGGCAAGTTCGACGTGCTCGTCGGCATCAACCTGCTGCGCGAGGGCCTGGACATGCCCGAGGTGTCGCTCGTGGCGATCCTCGACGCCGACAAGGAGGGCTTCCTGCGCTCGAGCGGTTCGCTGATCCAGACGATCGGTCGCGCGGCGCGCAACCTGCGCGGCAAGGCCATCCTCTACGCCGACACGATCACGCGCTCGATGCGCGCGGCGATCGACGAGACCGACCGCCGCCGCGAGAAGCAGGTCGAGTACAACCTGGCCCACGGCATCACGCCGCGCAGCGTGCAGCGTGCGATCACCGACATCATGGAAGGCGCGCGTGCCGACGCGGGCGAGGCGCCCGCGCGCGGCAAGCGCGGCAAGGCCGCGCCGGCGACCGCACGCCGTGCCGCCGAGGAGGCGGCCGACTACGCGACGATGACGCCGGACCAGGTCGCCGCGCGCATCCGCAAGCTCGAGGCGCAGATGTACAAGCACGCGCAGGACCTCGAGTTCGAGGAGGCCGGAAAGCTGCGCGACGAGATCCAGCGCGTGCGCGAGAAGGGTTTCATCGGCTGAGGGCCGGCGACGCGCGGTCCTTCGCTGTCGTCACGCGGTGTCGCGATACGGACGGTCATGGATCGGTCGACGGCGCACGCAGCGTCATCGTCGAGACGAGTCGCACCGCGCTGCGCCTGGTATTGGATTCCGCCGGCACGTACGACGTCAGCTTCAGCATCGTCACCGCCCAGCGATGATCCGCATGCGGCGGCGACGAGCTGACTACCTCGACGTCGCGGATCCGGCCCCTCGCATCGATGACGAACCGCAGCACGACTTCGCGGGCTTGCGGGAGTGCCGCGCCCGAGCGCCTTCTTGCAGGCTCGTGGGTGCCGCTCACGCTCGTCTTCTCGGGTACCCAGTACTCGGCGAGCCTGTCCGCCTCGATCTCGATCAGCTCGCTGCGCGGCGTGGCGTGCAGCGAAGTCGGTGCGGCCATCACGAGTGCCGCGGCGAGACAGGTGAAACGCATGCCGGGATGCCTCTGCGGATCGACGGAATCGGAGGCCGTCGAGCACGGCGGCCGAGCGGGCCGCGTACGTCCGCAACCCGTTCCTTCCACGACGCACCGGTGCCTGCAAGCGTCGCAATGCGTGGCGTCGCAGCGTTTCGATCCGCATGCATCGTCGCGCACGCGCACGATCGGGCTTGTGCACCGCGACGGACTCGGTTAGGCTTCGCGCCCCGCTTCAAACGGGCGCGTAGCTCAGCGGTAGAGCACTACCTTGACATGGTAGGGGTCACAGGTTCGATCCCTGTCGCGCCCACCAGTTTGCAGATGCATCGGTAACGGTCCGGATCCATCAGGAGAGTCGTAGTTCCAACGAACACGATCACCATGACGCGAACCCCGACGACCTGACACCACCGACGCTCAGCAGACCATGCAAAAGACAAAGGGCGCTTCGGCGCCCTTTTGTTTTTCCGAATCCGAGATCAGAGGTCCGGCCATGATCCAGATCACCCTTCCCGACGGCAGCGTCCGTCCGTTCGACGGCCCCGTCA
Organism: Dokdonella aquatica; assembly: GCF_051987395.1. Lineage (NCBI taxonomy): Bacteria > Pseudomonadati > Pseudomonadota > Gammaproteobacteria > Lysobacterales > Rhodanobacteraceae > Dokdonella > Dokdonella aquatica. The sequence goes on from NZ_CP197094.1 coordinate 2,758,251, forward strand.
GCGTGCAGCAGGTCGCCGCGTCGATCGGTGCCGGCCTCGCCAAGGCGACGGTCGCCGGCAAGGTCGACGGCCGTCTCGTCGACGCCAGTGACGTCATCGACCACGATGCGGCGCTGCAGATCATCACGCCGAAGGACGAGGAGGGCGTCGAGATCATCCGCCACTCGTGCGCGCATCTGGTCGGCCACGCGGTCAAGCAGCTGTTCCCCGAGGCCAAGATGGTCATCGGCCCGGTCATCGCGGAGGGTTTCTACTACGACATCTGGAGCGAGCGCCCCTTCACGCCGGACGACCTTGCCGCGATCGAGCAGCGCATGCGCGAGCTCATCGCGCTCGACTACGACGTGGTCAAGAAGATGACGCCGCGTGCGGAAGTCGTCGAGGTGTTCAGGGCGCGCCGCGAGGACTACAAGCTGCGCCTGATCGACGACATGCCCGACGACGTCACCGCGATGGGCCTGTACTACCACCAGGAATACGTCGACATGTGCCGCGGTCCGCACGTGCCGAACACGCGCTTCCTCAAGGCGTTCAAGCTCACGCGCATCTCGGGCGCGTACTGGCGCGGCGATGCGCAGAACGAGCAGCTGCAGCGCGTCTACGGCACGGCGTGGGCCGACGACAAGCAGCTCAAGGCCTACATCCAGCGCATCGAGGAAGCCGAGAAGCGCGACCACCGCCGCATCGGCAAGCAGCTCGACCTGTTCCACCTGCAGGAAGAGGCGCCGGGCCTCGTATTCTGGCATCCGAAGGGCTGGGCGGTCTGGCAGGTCGTCGAGCAGTACATGCGCCGCCTCTACCGCGAGACGGGCTACGGCGAGGTGCGCTGCCCGCAGATCCTCGACGTGGAGCTGTGGAAGAAGTCCGGCCACTGGGACAACTACAAGGACAACATGTTCTTCACCGAGTCCGAGAAGCGGACCTACGCGGTGAAGCCCATGAATTGCCCGGGCCACGTGCAGATCTTCAACCAGGGCCTGCACAGCTACCGCGACCTGCCGATCCGCTACGGCGAGTTCGGCTCCTGCCATCGCAACGAGCCGTCGGGCGCGCTGCACGGCATCCTGCGCGTGCGCGGCTTCACGCAGGACGACGGCCACATCTTCTGCACCGAGTCGCAGATCGAATCGGAAGTGCGCGCGTTCCACGAGCAGGCGCTCAAGGTCTACGCGGACTTCGGTTTCGACGAGATCCAGATCAAGATCGCGCTGCGCCCGGATTCGCGTCTCGGCGACGACGCCACGTGGGACCGCGCCGAAGGCGCGCTGCGCTCCGCGCTGTCGGCCGCGGGCGTGGAGTGGAAGGAGCTGCCGGGCGAGGGCGCGTTCTACGGTCCGAAGATCGAGTACCACCTGAAGGATGCGATCGGCCGCACGTGGCAGCTCGGCACGATGCAGGTCGACTTCATGATGCCGGGTCGCCTCGGTGCGACCTATATCGACGAGGAAAGCCAGCGCCGTACGCCGGTCATGCTGCATCGCGCGATCGTCGGTTCGATGGAGCGCTTCATCGGCATCCTCATCGAGAACCATGCCGGCCAGTTCCCGGCGTGGCTCGCGCCGGTGCAGGCGGTCGTGATGAACATCACCGACGCGCAGGCCGATTTCGTGCGCGAGGCGGCGCAAGCCCTTGTGGCGCAAGGCTTCCGGGTGGAGGCCGATTTGCGAAACGAGAAGATCGGCTATAAAATCCGCGAACACACGCTCAACAGGATCCCGTATCTGCTGGTCGCTGGCGACCGGGAGAAGGAATCGGGGACCCTTGCCGTGCGTGCGCTTTCGGGCGAAGACCTCGGTACTTTCAAGGTCTTGGACTTCGCCGAGAAACTCAGATCCGAGGGTGCCACCGCCTGAGCGGTGGCGCCTCGGGCATCCGTTAGACCCTTAGGGAGATTGTCGTATCGCCACCGAAAAAGCCAACCGCCGCAATCTCGAGATCCGTGTTCCGCGGGTCCGTGTGATCGGCGCTGACGGAGAGCAGGTCGGTGTGCTCTCGCGTGACGAAGCCTTGAGCATGGCCCAGGAGCTCGGCCTCGACCTCGTCGAGATCCAGCCCCAGGCCGATCCGCCGGTCTGCCGCATCATGGACTTCGGCAAGTTCAAGTTCGACATGCAGAAGAAGGCCCACGCGGCCAAGAAGAAGCAGAAGCAGGTCGAGATCAAGGAGCTCAAGTTCCGTCCCACGACCGACGTCGGGGACTACGCGATCAAGCTCCGCAACCTCAGGCGCTTCCTCGAGGAAGGCGACAAGGTCAAGATCACGATCCGCTTCAGGGGCCGCGAGATGGCGCACCAGGAGCTCGGCGACGCGATGGTCAAGAAGATCGCGGCCGACATCGTGGAAGAAGCCGTCATCGAGCAGTACCCGCGCATGGAAGGGCGCCTCATGGTCATGATGATCGCGCCGAAGAAGAAGCAGTAAGCAGGACGTCGCCGTCCGGGTCTCCCGGCGGTGCCGAGGAGACGACCCGCTCGCGGGTCGAAGAACAAGCCGGTTCGAGCAGGAAGGAAAGTACGGCAGCCGCCGTCGCTCGCGCCCGTAAACAAAACCACCAAAGGAGTTGGGCCCATGCCCAAGATGAAGACCAACCGGGCCGCTGCCAAGCGGTTCCGCAAGACCGCGTCAGGCAAGTTCAAGTGCGGCCACGCATTCAAGAGCCACATCCTGACCAAGAAGTCGACCAAGCGTAAGCGCAACCTGCGTGGCCAGAACCACGTGCGCGCCGAAGACGCCGGTCGCGTCGCCCGCATGCTGCCGTACCTGTAAGGAGGACTGACCCATGGCACGAGTGAAACGTGGCGTCACCGCCCACCGCAGGCACCGCAAGCTGATCTCCCGCGCGAAGGGCTATTACAACGCCCGCCGCAAGGTCTACCGCGTCGCCAAGCAGGCCGTCATCAAGGCGCTCCAGTACGCCTACATCGGCCGCAAGCAGCGCAAGCGCCAGTTCCGTGCGCTGTGGATCGTGCGCATCAACGCCGGTGCACGCATGTACGGCCTGAGCTACAGCCGTCTCATGAACGGCCTCAAGAAGGCGCAGATCAACGTCGACCGCAAGGTCCTCGCCGATATCGCCGTGCACGACATCCAGGCGTTCGGCGCGCTGGCCGAGAAGGCGAAGGCCGCCCTGGCTGCGTGATCCCGCGGCATCCCGGTCCGCCGGGATGCCCGCCTGTGCGATGAACGTGGGGAGCAGGCTTTCGCCTCGCTCCCCATTTCATTTTCCGAGAGGGGTTTTTTCGATGGATGCACTGGACAGCCGCATCGGGCCGGCGCTGCAGGCGATCGCCGCGGCGGGCACGCTCGAGGCGCTCGACGCCGAGCGCGTCGCCGCGATCGGCAAGTCGGGTTTCGTCACCGAGCAGCTCAAGCAGCTCGGCAAGCTGCCGGCCGAAGAGCGCAAGGCCGCCGGCGAACGCATCAACGTCGCCAAGGACGAGGTGCTCGCGGCGATCGCCGCGCGCCGCAGCGTGCTCGAGGAAGCCGCGTTCGACGCGCGCCTCGCCGCCGACCGCGTCGACGTCACGCTGCCGGGCCGCCGTGCCGCGCGCGGCACGTTGCATCCGGTCACGCGCGCGATGGAGCGCATCTGCGACATCTTCGGCCGTCTCGGTTACGAGCTCGCCGACGGGCCCGAGATCGAGGACGACTGGCACAACTTCGAGGCGCTCAACTTCCCGCCGCACCATCCGGCGCGCGCGATGCACGACACGTTCTACTTCGGCGACGGCCGCCTGCTGCGCACGCACACCTCGGGCGTGCAGGTGCGCTACATGGGTCAGCACCAGCCACCGCTGCGCATGATCGCGGCGGGCAAGGTGTACCGCTCCGACAGCGACCAGACGCACTCGCCGATGTTCCATCAGATCGAAGGCCTGCTCGTCGACGAGCACGCCACGTTCGCCGACCTCAAGGGCACGCTGAGCGAGCTCGTTCGTGCGTTCTTCGAACGCGATTTCGAGATGCGCTTCCGCCCGAGCTACTTCCCGTTCGTCGAACCCGGCGCCGAGGTCGACATCGCCTGGCAGCAGGCCGACGGCAGCACGCGCTGGCTCGAGGTGCTCGGCTGCGGCATGGTCCATCCGAACGTGCTCAAGGCGGTCGGCATCGATCCTGAGCGCTACACGGGCTTCGCGTTCGGACTCGGCGTCGAGCGTTTCGCGATGCTGCGCTACGGCGTCGACGACCTGCGCGCGTTCTTCGAGAACGACGTGCGCTTCCTGCGGCAGTTCGCCTGAAGCACCGCAGCTTTCCCGCCTTCAACGTGACGGAGCGAGGCTCCGTCCCAACGGATCACGAGCGATGAAGTTTTCCGAACACTGGTTGCGCCAGCACGTCCGCACCGACGCGACGCGCGACGAACTCGCCGCGACGCTGACCGCGATCGGCCTCGAGGTCGAGGAGGTCACGCCGCTCGGCGAGGCGCTCCACGGCGTCGTCGTCGCACGCATCGTGTCCGCCGAGAAGCATCCCGAGGCCGACCGCCTGCAGGTCTGCCAGGTCGATGCCGGCGGCGATGCGCCGCTGCAGATCGTCAGCGGTGCGCCGAATGCGCGCCCGGGCCTCGTCGCGCCGCTCGCGACGATCGGCACGCGCGTCGGCGAGCTGACCATCAAGGCCGCGAAGCTGCGCGGCGTCGCCTCGAACGGCATGCTGTGCTCGGCGAAGGAACTCGGCCTCGACGCCGATGCCTCGGGCCTGCTCGAGCTGCCGGCCGATGCGCCGGTCGGCACGCCGCTCGCGCAGTACCTCGGGCTGCCCGACGCGAGCATCGAGATCAAACTCACGCCGAACCGCGCCGACTGCTTCAGCGTGCGCGGCATCGCCTACGACGTCGCTGCCGCGTTCGGCAGCGAAGTCACGCCGCTCGAGGCACACGCCGTACCTGCGCAGGGCACGGCGCGCATGGAGGTGTCACTCGAGGCGGGCGAGCGCGTGCCGCGCTTCGTGGGACGCGTGATCGAGAACGTCGACGCCTCCGTCGCCACGCCGGTCTGGATGGCCGAACGCCTGCGCCGCGCCGGCGTGCGCCCGATCAGCTTCCTCGTCGACGTGACGCAGTACGTCATGCTCGAGCTCGGCCAGCCGATGCACGCGTTCGACCGTGACGCGCTCGAAGGCACCGTGGTCGTGCGTCCGGCCCGCGCGGGCGAGACGGTGAAGCTGCTCGACGGTCGCACCGTCGAGCTCGACGGCGAGTTCCTCGTCGTCGCCGACAGCCGCGGTGGTCGCGGCGCACGCGCGGTCGCGCTCGGCGGCATCATGGGCGGCGAGGACACCAAGGTCGGTTCCGCGACGCGCAACGTGTTCCTCGAAGCCGCGCACTGGATCCCGTCGACGATCATCGGCCGCAGCCGCCGGCTCGGCCTGCACACCGACGCGGGCCATCGTTTCGAGCGTGGCGTCGATCCGTCGCTGCCACCGGTGGCGGTCGAGTACGCGACGCGCCTGATCCTCGACATCGCCGGCGGCATGCCGGGACCTCTGGTCGACGACACGATCGACGGTGCGCTCGCGTCGCCGGCGACGATCGCATTGCGCCGCGCGCGCATCGCGCGCGTGCTCGGCATCGCGATCGCCGATACCGATGTCGAGCGCATCCTGCGTGCGCTCGGCATGCAGGTCGAGGCCACGCCCGAAGGCTGGCAGGTGACCTCGCCGCGCCGTCGCTTCGACATCGCGATCGAGGAGGACCTCATCGAGGAACTCGCGCGCATCCACGGCTATTCCAACGTTCCCGCGCGCTCGCCGAGCGGCGAGATCGTGCCGCACGCACCATCCGAGACGCGCGTGACGACGAACGCGCTGCGCGCCCAGCTCGCCGCGCGCGACTACGCCGAGGCGATCACGTTCGCGTTCGTCGGCACGGAAGCGCTGCGCACGTGGGGCCTCGAGGACGGCGCCGTGCCGCTCGCGAATCCGCTTTCGGCCGATCTCGCGGTCATGCGCACGAGCCTGCTGCCGGGCCTCGTCGCGGCGCTCGGCGAGAACCTCAAGCGTCAGCAGACGCGCGTGCGCCTCTTCGAGGCCGGTCGCCGCTACGCGAAGGGCGAGGACGCGCCGATCGAGAATGCACGCCTCGCCGGCGTCGCGACCGGTGCGCTCGTCGAGACGCAGTGGGGCGAATCCTCGCGCGACGTCGACTTCTTCGACATCAAGGGTGATGTCGAGTCGCTGCTCGCGCTCGCGGGTGCGTCGGCCGACGACGTGGTGTTCGAGGCCGGCGGTCCTGCGTGGCTGCATCTTGGCCGTGCCGCGACGATCAGGCGCGGCGATGCCGTCGTCGGCCATGTCGGCATGCTCGACCCGCGCCTGCAGAAGGCGCTCGATCTCGACGCCGACGTCTACGTGTTCGACCTCGACCTCGACCTGCTCGCCGCGCGCGCGGTGCCGCGGGCGACGGCGCTGTCGCGCTATCCGTCGGTGCGTCGCGACCTCTCGTTCACGCTGCCCGAGGACGTCGCCTACGCCGACGTCGAGGTCGCGCTGCGCGCGGCGGTCGGGCCGGTCCTGGTCGACCTGTTCCTGTTCGACCGCTACACCGGCCCGAACCTCGGCGAAGGTTTCAAGAGTCTTTCTACAGGCTTGATTTTGCAGGACCGTTCACGCACCCTAACCGATCAGGACGCGGATCACTGCGTCGCTCTGGCCGTATCCGCGCTGGAGACGGGTTGCAAAGCGAAGTTGCGAGGGTAGGATGGCGCTTACGAAGGCTGAGATGGCGGAGCGTCTGTTCCTGGACGTCGGTCTGAACAAGCGCGAGGCCAAGGAATTCGTCGACGCGTTCTTCGAATCGGTACGCGATGCGCTGGAGCGGGGGGAGCAGGTGAAGTTGTCCGGTTTCGGCAATTTCGATCTGCGTTTCAAGAACCAACGTCCCGGGCGTAACCCCAAGACCGGCGAGGAGATTCCGATCTCCGCGCGGCGGGTGGTGACGTTCCGGCCGGGACAGAAGCTGAAGGTCCGGGTCGAAGCCTATGCTGGATCAGGGGAGCAATAGCGAACTTCCGCCGATTCCGGCGAAGCGCTATTTCGCGATCGGGGAGGTGAGCGAGCTGTGTGGCGTCAAGCCGCACGTGCTGCGCTATTGGGAGCAGGAGTTTCCCAACCTCAAGCCGGTCAAGCGACGCGGCAATCGCCGCTACTACCAGCGCCACGACGTCCTCATGATCCGCCAGATCCGCTCGTTGCTGTACGAGCAGGGTTTCACGATCACCGGCGCGCGCCAGCGCCTCGAGGGGCCGCAGGCGCGCATGGAAACGAGCATGTCGAGCCAGATCGTGCGCCAGGTGCGCATGGAGCTCGAGGAAGTGCTGCAGCTTCTCAAGCGATGAACTGACTTCCGGCCCGACCGGGGCCGTTCCGCTGCGCCCTGCGGGCGCGGCCTGCAAGGGGAATCACGTGAACCGACTTGCTCTCGCACTCGTCCTCGCCTTGACCGCGACGCAGGCGTGGTCCGAATCGACGCCGCAACCGACGACGCTCGGTCCCGCGCGCACCCACGCCGAGTTTTCCGCCCAGGCGGAGAAGATCCGCGCGCAGATGGAGCCCGGCGGTACGTATTCGACGATCTCCCGTCGCGACCGCAAGGAAGTCGACACGTTGCTGGCGAGCATGGGCAAGCGCCTGCAGGCGGTGCCGTCCGTCGAGGCGCTTCCGCCCGAAGACGTCGCCAAGGTCACCGAGGAGCAGCAGAAGGTCAACGCGATCCTCACCAAGCGCCCCGGTGATCGTGTCGTCTGCGAGCGCAAGCGCGGCGTGAACTCGCGCATCCCGGGCAACGACTGCAAGTCCGCCGCACAGCGCCTCGAGGAGCAGGAGCAGGCGCGCGAGTTCGGCGAGCGCAACACGCTCAACCGCTGCGCCAACGAAAACTGCTGAGGAACGCCGCCTGTGTCCCGCCGGGGACATAGGCAGCACCGCGGACTTGCGGTAGACTCGCCGGCCGCCCGATCGGGCGGTCCGATCATCGGGGCGTAGCGCAGTCTGGTAGCGCACCTGCCTGGGGGGCAGGGGGTCGTGGGTTCGAATCCCGCCGTCCCGACCATCGCGGTATCGCAGTCCTGCGATGCCACCTCCATCCCTTCACCGAATGCCGAGCATCCAGCGCATCGCAGGATGTCTCGTTGCGCACGTCGCCGGCGAGTCCGTGCGTGGTCCCCGTGCGATTCCCGCTCTTCTCCTCATTTCGCCTCCGGCGCGTCGCCACGTGGCGGTGCTCGGCCGCGCGCAAGTCGTTGCGCTGAAAGGGGGTTTGGGGGCATAGCAGGGGGCTGTGAAAATTTCGTGTCAACCGATGCAGAAAAAGTGGAAGTGATGTGAACTATTGGTTAACATCAATTCAGGGTGCCGCGCCAAGGGGGGTGCCCTCATTGCACTTGTCCATTGAGGATCTTTTGATATGAAGCCAACTTCTCTTAAGGCGGCGATCAAGCTTGCGCTCGGGGGAGCCGCGCTGTCCGTTGTCGCGTTCGCTCCGGCGGCGCAGGCACAGACGAGCGGCGAAAGCGAGACGCAGTCTCTCGACGTCGTGACCGTCCTCGGTTCCCGCATCAAGCGCACCGAGATCGAGACGGCCCTTCCGGTGTTCACGATCGAGCGCGCCGACCTCGAGCGTTCGGGTCTGACGCAGATCGGTGACGTGCTGAAGGAGATGGCCACCAACGGCATCTCGATCAGCCTGAACACGAACAACGGCAACACCAGCGGCAACACCGGCGTCAACCTCCGCAACTGCGGTTCGGTCCGTACCCTGGTGCTCGTCAACGGCCGTCGCTGGATCAGCAGCAACGCGCTGAGCGGCTCGGTCGACCTCAGCTCGATCCCGTTCGCGGCGGTCGAGCGCATCGAAGTCCTCAAGGACGGCGCCTCGGCGCTGTACGGCACGGACGCGATCTGCGGCGTGATCAACATCACGACGCGCACGAACTACTCGGGTGCCGAAGCGCGCGCCTACGTCGGCCAGTACGACCAGGACGACGGCTACCGCCAGGCCTACGACTTCACGATCGGCACGGCCAACGAGCGCGGTTCCGTGCTCTTCAACGTCGCCTACACGAAGCAGGAAGAAGTCTCGGCCGCGGATCGTCCGATCTCGGCGGTGCCGCTCTACGGCTTCCCGGCCAACACCGGTTCGCCGGGTCGCGCGAGCATCACGAACCCGTACGGCTGGTTCAACATCCCGGGCCGCGGCGCGGTCACGCTGAACCACACCTCGCCGGGCTGCCTCCCGAACCAGGTCTGCAACCCGTCCGTCGCGACGACCGACTTCCGCGCGTACAACTTCGCGGAAGACGCGTACAACTTCGCCGTCGACAACTACCTGATCCAGCCGCAGGAGACGCGCTCCCTGTACGTGCAGGGCAGCTACTCGATCTTCGACAACCTGAGCTTCCGCAGCGAGGCGTTCTACACCAAGCGTGAAGGTGAAGCGCAGCTCGCCGCGATGCCGCTGTCGCCGCTCAGCATCTCGGCCACGAACATCTACAACCCGTTCGGCGTCGCGATCACCGGTGGCCAGTTCCGCCCGATCCTGTACCCGCGCGTGTTCGGCCAGAGCCAGGACACGTGGCGTTACAGCGGCGCGCTCGAAGGCAACTTCGACATCGGCTCGCGCTCGTTCTACTGGGACGTCGGCTTCGGCTACGCCGAGAACACGCAGGTCCAGATCAAGAACGGCTTCTTCTTCACGACGCGCATCCAGCAGGCGCTCGGCCCGTCGTACATCGACGCGGGCGGCGTGGCCCGTTGCGGCACCCCGACGGCAACGATCGCGGGTTGCGTCCCGTTCAACGTGTTCGGTGGCCCGAACGGCGTGACGCAGGACATGATCAACTACGTGCAGGTTGCGCCGCGCAACGTGCAGAACTCGAACATGTACAACTACACGGCCAACATCTCGAGCGAGCTCGTCGATCTGCCGGCCGGTGCGCTCGCACTCGCCGCGGGTTACGAATACCGCCGCGAGGCCGGTTACGACAGTCCCGATCCGCTGACCGCCGCGAACCTCGTGCTCAACGACAACCCGTACCTGCCGACGCGCGGCGGCTACAACGTCAACGAGTTCTACGCCGAGCTGTCGATCCCGCTGCTCAAGGACATCCCGGTGTTCAAGCACCTGGAAGTGTCGCTGGCTGCGCGCTACTCGGACTACAACACGTTCGGCGAGACGACCAACCCGAAGTTCGGCCTGCGCTGGCAGGTGTTCGATGACCTGCTGATCCGCGGCAGCTACGGCGAAGGCTTCCGTGCCCCGTCGATCAGCGAGCTGTACTCGGGCCAGGGCAGCGGCTTCCCGGCCGCGTCGGATCCGTGCTCGATCAACAGCGTGCCGTACCAGTCGAACGCCGAAGTCCGTGCGCGTTGCGCGGCTGCCGGCATCCCGACCAACTACGTGCAGGCCAACTCGCAGGTCCGTGCCAGTAGCGGCGGCAACCCGCTGCTCGCCCCGGAAACGGCGAAGAACAAGACCCTCGGCTTCGTCTACTCGCCGAGCTTCCTGCCGGGCGCCGACTTCTCGATCGACTGGTACAACATCCGCATCGCCAACGCGATCGGTTCGCGCAGCGCACAGGGCATCCTGAACGACTGCTTCGTCACCGGCATCGCCTCGCGTTGCGGCCAGATCCAGCGTGACCTTTCGGGTGCGGTCTTCGCGAACCCGGGCGAGATCACCGACGTCATCGCGCTCAACCAGAACTTCAGGGGCGGCACGGAAGTCGAGGGCTTCGATTTCAGCGCCAACTACAAGTTCAGCACGTCGTTCGGCGACTTCCGCATCAACTGGGACAACGCCTACATCACCTACCTCGGTGACCTCGGCCAGCCGAACCGTGGCGAGCTCAATGCGGACGGCGACATCTCCGCGGGCAACGTCATCGGCCGCAACGGCGCGGGTGCTTCGGGTGGTGGTACGCGCTTCCGCCTGCGTTCGACGCTCGGCACGACCTGGACCTACGGCGCGTGGACCGTGTCCGGTATCGCCGAGTACATGAGCGGCCAGCAGGAAAGCTGCAACAACGTCCGCAACACGGCGCTCGCGCTCGATGCGATCGGCCTCGGCGACCCGTCGTACATCACGTACTGCTCGGATCCGGACCGCATCATCAACATCTACAACTTCCAGCCGGGTACCACGAACGTCATCGCAACGCCGGGCCGCTCGCCCGTCAACCGCATGGGTTCGATGACGTACTTCGACCTGGTGACGTCGTGGAACGCTCCGTGGGATGGCCGCGTCACGCTCGGTATCCGCAACCTGTTCGACCGCGATCCGCCGTACTGCGGCGATTGCTTCGCGAACTCGTTCGATCCGCAGTACCGCATCCCGGGCCGCTTCTACTACGCGTCCTACCAGCAGCGCTTCTGAGCGGGAATCAATACCCGTCACCGTCCCGTTCGGGACCGGGACGGCTCTCCAACGCAACACCTTTCAGGCCCCGGGGAACCGGGGCCTTTTTTTTGCCTCGCACCGGGGCGCGAGCGGCGCTCCGGCACGTATAGTCGCGTGATGTTCAATCCCGACATCGATTTCTCGCCATGGAGCGCGAGGCTCTCCGAACGCACGCGCGTGCTGATCCCCGGCGCGTTGCAGCCTGCCGTCGCGCAGGCGCTGCACGAGCGTCTCGCGCGCGTCGAGGACTGGGACCTCGCGTTTCGCGACGGGCATGCCTCCACGCTGCTCCCGGCCGCGCGCTATGCGGCACTCGGGCAGGAGGGGCGCAGGGACTTGCTCGCGCGACTCGCACGCGAGTCCCTCGGGCGGTACGGCTTCGCCTACGACAGCTGCATGCTCGTCGAGCGCTACATGCAGCAGCCGGACCCGGACGACCTCCTGCATCGCATCGTCGAGATGATGCACCGCGAGCCGTTCCTCGCATTCGTGAGGAACCTCGTCGGCGATGCGTCGATCCGGCGCTCGCTGGTCCAGGCCACGCGTTACCTGCCCGGGCACTTCCTGCGCCGTCACGAGGACATCGTCGAGGACGGGCGCGACCGGCGCTACGCGTTCGTGTTCAATCTGGGCAGGGAGTGGCAGGCCGACTGGGGCGGCCTGCTGCAGTTCCTCGACGCGCGAGGCGATGTCGTCGAGACGTTCGTGCCCGCGTTCAACAGCTTGTCGCTGTTCAAGGTGCCGCAGCCGCACGCCGTTTCGCTCGTCGGCGGCTGGGCCGAGCAGCCTCGCTATGCGCTGACCGGATGGTTCATGGCGTGACGGTGGCGCACCACGGCCACGCCGCCGGTGCCTTCTTCACACCTCGCGCGCGAGCGAGGCGGCGAGTCCGACGTAGTTCGCAGGTGTCAGCGCGAGCAGGCGCGCCTTCGCATCGGCAGGAAGGTCGAGGCCTTCGACGAACGTTCGCATCGCCTCGCGGTCGATGCCTTGCCCCCGCGTGAGCGCCTTGAGCTGCTCGTAGGGATTGGGCAGGCCATGGCGACGCATGACGGTCTGCACCGCTTCGGCGAGCACTTCCCAGCTGGCATCGAGGTCGGCGGCGAGGCGCGTCGCATCGACCTGCAGCTTGCCGACGCCCTTGGCGAGCGAGTCGAGCGCGACCTGGGTGTGGCCGAACGCGGTGCCGAGCGCGCGCAGCACGGTCGAGTCGGTGAGGTCGCGCTGCCAGCGGCTGATCGGCAGCTTCGCGGCGAAGTGCTCGAACAGCGCGTTGGCGAGGCCGAAGTTGCCCTCGGCGTTCTCGAAGTCGATCGGGTTGACCTTGTGCGGCATCGTCGACGAGCCGATCTCGCCGGCCTTGAGGGCCTGGCGGAAGTAGCCGAGCGAGATGTAGCCCCAGACGTCGCGCGAGAAGTCGACGAGGATCGTGTTGATGCGGCGCACCGCGTCGGCGATCTCGGCAACGCCGTCGTGCGGCTCGATCTGCGTGGTCCAAGGATTGAACGCGAGGCCGAGATCCTCCACGAACGCGCGCGAGAACGCCGGCCAGTCGACGTCGGGGTAGGCGATCACGTGGGCGTTGTAGTTGCCGACCGCGCCGTTGATCTTGCCCGAGAGCTCCACGGCCGCGAGCTGGCGACGCTGTCGCTCGAGGCGCGCGACGACGTTCGCGAGCTCCTTGCCGAGCGTGGTCGGCGAGGCGGTCTGGCCGTGCGTGCGCGACAGCATCGGCTGCGCGGCGTGCTCGTGCGCGAGAGCGCGCAGCGTCGCCACGAGGCGGTCGAGCGCGGGCAGCAGCACGCCGTCGCGCGCGTCGCGCAGCATCAGCGCGTAGGCGAGATTGTTGATGTCTTCGGAGGTGCACGCGAAGTGCACGAACTCGAGCGCTCCGCGCAGGCCTTCGTGCGCGGCGAAGCGTTCCTTGATGAAGTACTCGACCGCCTTGACGTCGTGGTTGGTCTCGCGCTCGATCGCCTTGATGCGTTCGCCGTCGGAATCGGAGAAGCGTTCCGCGATCGCGAGCAGCGCGGTGCGCGCGGCATCGTCGAGCGGTGCCACTTCGGCGATGCCCGGGTGTGCCGCCAGCGCGGCGAGCCAGCGCACCTCGACGAGCACGCGGCGGTGCATGAGGCCGTACTCGCTGAAGATCGGGCGCAGCGCGTCGACCTTGGCGGCATAGCGGCCGTCGAGCGGCGAGAGGGCGAGCAGCGGCGAACTCATGGCGTATCCGATCCGGAAGGTGTGGGCATGTCGGGCTTGACGGTGATCGCCTGGGCCTTGGCGCCTTTCATCGCGCGCACGGTCAGCGTGAAGCCGTCGAACTGGAGGGTCTCGCCTTCGCCGGGCAGGCGCTCGAGGCGATGGATGATGAGGCCGCCGACCGAGTTGACCTCGTCGGGGGCTTCGATCTCGCGGTCGAGCATGCGCTCGAGGCGGTAGATCGGCAGGCTGCCCGAGATCGTGAAGGCGCCTTCGCTGTCGCGCTGCGGCTTCGCGCTCACGGCACCACGACGATGGTCGTCCTCGATGTCGCCCACGACGACCTCGACGACGTCCTCGAGCGTGAAGAAGCCGACCACGCGGCCGGACTCCTCGGTCACGAGGGCGAGGTGGGTGGTGCCGCCGCGGAAGCGCTTGAGGATCTCGAGCACGGGTGCGTCGAGCGGTGCGACGACGGCAGGGCGCAGGAGTGCGGGAATGTCGGTCACGACGCCCTTCTCGGCGACCGCGAGCAGCAGGTCCTTGACGTGCAGCACGCCGCGGACCGTGTCACCACTCGCGTCAAACCACGGGTAACGGCTGTACTGCGAGCGCCGGATCTCGGCGAGCACGTCCGCCTGCTCCTGGCCGTCGCGCAGGGCGGCGAGCTGGTCGCGCGTGCGCAGCAGGTCGCCGGCGACGAGCTCGGGTAGCTCGAGCGCGTGGCTCATCATCGTGAATTCCTCGCCGGTCGTGCGGCCGGCGCGGTTCGCGTGCAGGATGAGCTTGAGTTCCTCGCGCGAGTAGTGGTGCTCGTGCGAATCGATCGCGTCGAGGCCGAATACGCGCAGCATCCAGTTGGCGCTCGTGTTGAGCACCCAGATCGCCGGATACATCGCCCAGTAGAAGACATAGAGCGGGGCGGCGGTCCACAGCGACATGCGCTCGGGGCGGCGGATCGCCATCGACTTCGGCGCGAGCTCGCCGAGCACAATGTGCAGGTACGAGATCACCGTGAACGCGAACACGAACGAGATGACGTGCAGCGTGTCCTGGTCGACCTCGCCGAAGATGCCGATCAGCGGTTCGACGAGTCCGGCGAAGGCCGGTTTGCCGATCCAGCCGAGTCCGAGCGACGACAGCGTGATGCCGAGCTGGCAGGCGGACAGGTAGGCGTCGAGGTGCGCATGGACGCTGAGCAGGATGCGCCCGCGCCAGCCGCGACCTTCGGCGAGGCGAACGGCCTGGGTACTGCGCAGCTTGACGAGGGCGAACTCGGCGGCGACGAAGAAACCGTTGAGCAGGACCAGCAGGAACGCTGCAACGATATAGATGATGTTGACGAACATCTCTCGGAAACGGGCCGCGGGCCGACGAGTCTAGCAGCGTCAGGGCATGCGTTCAGCCACGGGGCGCGGCGTTTCGCCACGGCGGACAAAAAGAGGCCCCGCGAAAGCGGGGCCCGAAGGGAGGGAGAGCGTAACGGGTGGATCAGCGGACCTTGAGGCCCGACGAGTCGACCTTCTTGACGCCCTTGATGCCCTGCGCCGTCGCGATGGCCTTCTCGAGCGCCGTGTCGGAGTCGAGCACGCCGATCAGCGTGACGATGCCGTTGGTCGTGTTGACCGAGATGTCGGTGCTCTTGACGCCATCGGTCGCGGCCAGATCGGCCTTGACCTTCGTGGTGATCCACGTGTCGGACACCGGCTGCTCGGACTTCTGGTCCGCGGCATTCGTCGTGCCCGGCAGTTCGGGCGCGGCGTAGGCGAGGCCCGACGCGCCGACGAGGAAGGCCGTGCCAAGGACAATGCGGTTCAGCGAACGGAAGTTCATTGGATTCGTCTCCTGGATGGGGATGCGAGCCCCACGTCGTTGGACGCGGCAGGCGCTTGGCCTCGGCTCGGTGACGAGTCTCGTCGTGCGTTCCGATACGCCGGATGAATATGGACGGCCATATCGTTCGGACGTGCGGAAGGATTCAGCAACCTGATCGAGATGTTAAGCCGTGCACTCGGGCGCGAAGAACGCCATCGGGAGGGTGAGGCGGTGCTCGCCCTCCGCGCCGCGTGCGGACTCGTCATCGAAACCGAGCATCGTCGCGAGCGCGATCGAGGCCGCGTTGCCCGGCATGATCTCCGCGACGAGTGCGTCGAGCGAAGTCGTGCTCGCGAGATGGGTGAACAGGATGCGCAAGGCTTCCTGCGCCACGCCGCGGCGCCGCCACGGAGGGGATACGAGCCAGCTCACGCACGCCGTGCGCGCTTCGTGGTCGAATGCGAGCAAGGTGGTCGTGCCGATGGCCCGATCCTTGTCGCGATCGGCGATCGCCCACTGCAAGTGCGTACCGTGTCGCCGGCCCGCGGCGATATCGCGCAGGTACCAGGCCGCATCGTCGTGCGTGCGAAGCGGCGCGTGACTCCAGTGGCGCAGTGAATCCGTGTCCGAGAGCAGCGCGAAGAAGGCCTCGAGATCGTCGTCGCGCGGAGCGCGCAGGCGCAGCCGTGCCGTCTCGAGCGTCGGCAGCGGATCGTGCGCGGGCAGCAGCGGGCGCTGCTCCCTCGAGGCATTCACTCGAACGAGCCGCGGAAGATCGCGTCGGCCGAACGCACGACCTTGAGCGCGTCGAGGCGCGCATTGCCGATGCTGCCGTTGCCGATGCGGATCACGACTTCGCCGTCGGTCGCCTCGACGAGGTAGCGCCGCACGTGTGCGGTGTCGATGCCGGCGGTGGCGGCGATGTCGAACTCGTCGAGCACGCGTACGCCTTGCAGCGTGACGTTGAAGCGCCGTGCTCCGGCGCCGGCGTTGTAGGTCTCGGCGAAGTGCAGGTCGATCTCGTAGCGTGCCTGCGGCACGACGAAACGGTAGGAGAAATTGCCCCAGCGCCAGTCGTTGTAGAGCACGTCGTCGAGCGTGCCCGCGATCGCACGATTCGAGACCTGCACGTCACCGCCTTCGAACGCGGTATCGGCGCTCCAGGTGGTGCCGTCGGCACCGGTGTACGCGGCGCCGCCGGCGTTGATCGCGGCCACCGTGTCGCCGGGTTGCGGCACGACGTTCACCCGGTTCACGCGCAGCGGCGCGCTGATCGTCGTGCTGCCGCCCCATGGAGCGTGGTAGCCCGATCCCGTCGCCGTCACGCGCAGGTCGTTGACGCCCATCGCGAGCGCGATCGCGGGCGTCGTCCACTGGGTGGTGCCATTGGCTGCGCCGCTCGTGCCGTTGCGCCGTGCCCACGCGACGCTCGTGACCGCCTGGCCACCGTTGTCGGTGACGCCGGCAAGCGGCAGGGTGCCGAGTTCGGTCGTCCAGGTCGACGCGGTCGTCGGATCCTCGATGCGCACGATCGGCGGTGTCGCGAGGCTCGGCGCGCCGCGTGCCTGCGCGGTGATCCAGCGGAACAGCAGCGGGTTCGCGTAGGTCACGGTCCAGATGGTGTGGCCGCCGGTCGCGTATTCGGTGTAGATCGTGCGCGTGTTGGCGTTGCGCAAGGCGTTGACGAGGTCGCGCGAGCCGCTGACGCCGACGGTGCCGTCGTTGGCGGCGTGGAAGAACCAGAACGGCAGTGCGCTGACCAGCGGTGCCTGGCCAGGCGAGCCCCAGCCACAGATCGGCACCGCGCTCGCGAAACGCTGCGGTGCGTTCGCGACGAGTGCCCACGTCCCGTTGCCGCCCATCGAGATGCCGGTCACGTGCACGCGATCGGCGTCGATGCGGAACTCCGTGGCGATGCGGTCGAGCATCGTGTTGAGCTGCGCGAGCTGGGTGCCGCCGGCCCAGCAGCCGCTCGAGTGCGGGCATTGCGGCGCGGCCATCAAGACCTTGCGTATCGCGAGGTTCGCGTCGCTGACCAGCTGCATCGCGCCGTTGGCGTTGTTGTTGAGCTGGCTCGTGTTGTTCGTGCCGGCTTCGCCTGCACCGTGCAGGAACACGATCAGCGGATAGCGCTGCGCCGGATCGTAGCCCGGCGGTACGAAGATGCGGTACGGCATGCCGCTGCCGTTCGCTTCGGTGTTGCGGAAGAGGAAATCCGCAGGCACCGCGGCGTACACGGCGGGCGAGGGCAACGACACGAGCCCGACGAGGGCAACCAGCTTCCCGGCTTGCATGCGCACCTCCCGGAGGCCACTCCCTTGCGCCGAAGCAGGCTAGCACCGCGCAACGGGGCCGGACGCGTGGTGCGTCACACGTCTGCGAGGGTTCACGGGAGCCGGAAACGACGAAGCCGGCACGTGGCCGGCTTCGTCGTCGATTGGTGGAGCGGATGGGGATCGAACCCACGACCTTCGCATTGCGAACGCGACGCTCTCCCAGCTGAGCTACCGCCCCGTGAAACCGTTTCGCGCAGTGGAGGTTGCGGCTGGGCGCCGAACCACGCGAGGGCGCGCATCATAGCCGAACGTCCCGACCTCGCCAAGCGCCCGCGATCAGGCCGACGCGAGCCTCTCCGTGAGGGCGTCGTGCAGCACCTCGCGACGCCAGCCCTCGAGCGCCGCCGGCCACTGGCGTGTCAGCCACAAGGCCTCGAGATGGCGACGGGCGCAGAGAAGCCCTTCCGGCAGGTCGAGCGCCGCTGCACGCTCGGCGACGACGTCCTTGAGCGCGGTCACGGCGCGCCGCTCCTGCGGACTCGCCGCCGCGGGGATCGGATCGAAGACGAGATCGTCGTCGGCGAGCGGTGCCGAGAGGCAGGCCAGCAGGTCGTCGCGCTCGGCGCCGCGCAGCGCACGCAGGCCCCTGCTGCGCTCGAACAGGTCAGCGGCGTCGCGCGGCGGGCGTGCCGCGAAGTCGAGGATGCGCGGATCGTCGAGCAGCCACGGTCGCGGGCGGTCGACGCGGCGCGCGGTCGCGTCGCGCCACAGCAGCAGGCGCCGCAGGCGTGCCTGGGCTTCGCGCGGCCAGTCGGCGGCGCCGCGGAAGGCGACCTGCGGCTGCAGGTCGACCTCGCGTCGGCGCGCTCGCTCGAGCATGCGTGCACAGTCCTCGGCATGCCACGCGGTGTAGCCGCGTTCGGCCAGTCGGCGCGACAGTTCGTCGTGGAGGACCGGCAGGTGGACGACGTCCTGGGCCGCGTATTCGAGCTGCTGCGGGCTCAGCGGCCGGCGCAGCCAGTCAGATCGCGTTTCGCCCTTCGGCACGTCGACACCGCACAACGCGAGCACGAGTTTCTGGTAGCCGAGGCCCGGGCCGAGGCCCGCGAATGCCGCGGCGACCTGCGTGTCGAACAGCGTGCCGAGTCCGGCGGGCACGACCGGCGCCAGCGCGTCGAGATCCTCACTCGCGCTGTGCATGACGCAAGGCGCCGAGGTATCGCCGAGACGCGCGGCGAGCGGTGCGAGGTCGATCGCGGCGAGCGGATCGACGAGCGCGATCGCGCCGTCGAGCTCGATCTGCACGAGCGCGAGCTTCGGCGCGAACGTGTCGATGCGCATGAACTCGGTGTCGAGTCCGATGCGTGCCGCCGGCCGCGCGAGGAACGCGGCGAGCGCGTCGGTGGAGTCGATCCAGTCCGCCAAGTGGAGCCTCGGTCGATCGTTGAAGGGAATGCGCGATGCCTGCGGTTGCGGATCGCGAGCACGATAGCCTAAGGTGCCGGCACGCTGCTGTCAGCCCTTCTCCTCGCGCATGCCCGGCACCGAAAACGTCAGCAAGCAACGCAACTTCGGCGGCGCGATGGGCATCGCCGTGCTGCTGTTCGCGCTCGGCTACCGTTTCTACCCGAACATCGTCGGCATGCTGCCGCAGCGCTCGCCTGAGAAGCCGGCCGCCGTCGCGCCCGCCACGGGCACGCCGTGGGTCGTCGAGCATGCCGCTTCGCTGCTGTCTCCCGACCCGGAGCCGGAGCCGATCGTCGGCACGACGCTCGCCGAGGCGCTCGCGATGGGGCCTCCCGCGCCGGTGACCAAGGAGGTCGCCGCGCTGCTCAAGTCCGCGCGCACGGCCGAGGACCAGGGCAAGCTGCTCGAACCCGAGGGCGCTTCGGCGATCGCGCTGTTCCGCCAGGTGCTCGAGCAGGATCCCGACAACCGTGTCGCGACCTCAGGCCTCGCGCGCATCGGTGGCGTCATGCGCGACTGGTCGATCGCCGCACTCGAGCGCGGCGATTCCGAGCAGGCCATGCGCTACGCGAACCTGTTCGGCGAGCTGCCGCATTCGCAGAGCGAGCTCGAGGCCCTGCGCGAGCGCCTGCGCGTGTTGCGCGAAGTCATGCCGATGCTCGCGCGCGCGGCCGACCTGCTGCGCCAGGAGCGTCTCGTCGGCGAAGACGGCGACGACGCGCTGTCGGTGTACCGCGCCGTGCTCGCGATCGATCCGTCGAACAAGGTCGCCGACCAGGGCCTCGCGCAGATCGAACGCGGCTACCTCGATCGCGCCCGCGCCGCCGTCGCCCAAGACGATTTCGCGGGGTCCGACACGATCCTCGCCGAGGCGGCCCGCATCCGGCCGGGTTCGCAGGACCTGCTCGACACGCGTTCGCAGATCGAAGGCATCCGTCGCCAGCGTGCGGAAACCGTGCTTGCACAGGCACGTTCGGCGCTCGATTCCGGCAACGCCGACCTCGCCGAGGAACTCGCCGCGCGCGCACAGGGCATCAGCGCCGATCTCGCCGGCCTCGACGAGTTCGCTCGCCGCCTGCGCAATGCCCGGCTCTACGCGAGCTTCTCGCCTGGACAGATCGTCACGGACCGATTCCTCGACATCGCGGGCGCCGCGCCCGCGGTCGTCGTCGTGCCGACCGGGCGTTTCGTCATGGGGTCTCCGGCCGACGAGACCGACCATGCCGACAACGAGGAGCCGCAGCGCCAGGTCGAGATCACCGCAGGTTTCGCGCTGGGCCAGACCGAGGTCACGGTCGCGCAGTTCCGCGAGTTCGTGCGTGCCTCCGGTTACCGCAGCGAGGCCGAGCGTGCGGGCGGCGGCAGCATCTACGACGAAAGCACGGGCCGCATGGGAGAGCGTCGCGGTGTCGACTGGGAGCGCGACTACAAGGGCGATCGTGCAGCCGAGAAGCTGCCCGTGCTCAACGTCTCGTGGAACGATGCGAGTGCCTACGCGGCGTGGCTGTCGCAGCGCACGGGCAAGCGTTACCGCCTGCCGACCGAAGCCGAGTTCGAGTACGCGCTTCGTGCCGGAACGCAATCGCGCTTCTGGTGGGGTGACGAGGAGCCGCAGTCGGTCATCGCCAACGTGACCGGTGACGGTGACCGTTCGCCGAGCCGGCGCAGCTGGGGCCGTGCATTCGCGCGCTATGCCGACGGCTTCTGGGGGCCGGCACCGGTCAGGTCGTTCCCCTCGAACCCGTTCGGCCTCTACGACATCGACGGCAACGTCTCGGAGTGGGTCGAGGACTGCTGGCACGACAACTACGTGCGCGCGCCGCGCGACAGCACGGCCTGGGTCAATCCGGGCTGCGCCCGCCGCGTGATCCGCGGCGGCTCGTGGGCCAGCGCGCCCGATCAGGTCAGGTCGGCTTACCGGCTCGGCGTCAACGCCGACGCACGCAGCGCACGCGTGGGGTTCCGCGTCGCGCGCGATCTCTGAACGGTCGTCGTCCCGCCCGCCGTCGGCGTGCGTGCCGGGCACGGCGTTCGCGCTAAGCTCGCGCCGTCCTTCAGGGGAGCACGACCATGGGGCCGTTCGGCAATCGTTCCGCGGGTGGGCAGTCGCGTCGCGGCCTCAAGCTGTGGCCGATCCTGCTCTTCGGCATCTACTTCGCGTACTACTGGTTCAGCCACGGCAACGTCGCGTCGTACACGGGCCGCAAGCAGCTCATCGAGACGACCTCGCGGGAGGAGCTCGCGCTGGGCCTGCAGTCCTACCGCGAGATCCTCTCGCAGTCCGATGTCGTGCGCGACGGCGATGCGCCGCGCCAGGTGCGCGACATCGCGCAGCGCCTCGTGCAGGCGGCGCCCAAGGTCGAGGAGTACCTCGCCGAGACGGCCGGTACGCCCGCCGACACCGACTGGTCCGCGTTCCAGTGGGAGACCAGCGTCATCCGTTCGGAACAGGTCAATGCGTTCTGCCTGCCGGGCGGCAAGATCGCGGTCTACACGGGCATCCTGCCGGTCGCCAAGAACGAGGATGGCCTCGCCGCGATCATGGGCCATGAGATCGCGCACGCGCTGCTGCGCCACGGCGGCGAGCGCATGGCCCAGCAGAAGCTCGTGCAGTTCGGCGCGATGGCGGCGAGCATGTCGACCGGCGACATGGATCCCGGCCAGCGCCAGATGGTCATGGCCGCGATCGGCGCCGGCGCGCAATACGGCGTGCTGCTGCCGTTCTCGCGCAGCCACGAGTCGGAGGCCGACCGTGTCGGCCTGCTGCTCGCCGCGGCGGCATGCTTCAATCCCGAGGAGGCGCCGCGGCTGTGGGAGCGCATGGCCGCGCTCGGCAGCCGCAAGCCGCCCGAGTTCATGTCCACGCATCCCGCGGAAGGCACGCGCATCGGCCAGCTCAACGGCTGGATGGGCGAGGCCAAGCAGGTCCGGCAACGCTTCTGCGGCGGGGCGCAAGGCTGATCGCACGAACCGGTTGCCAGCCCGTGCGCCGATCCGTATCATTCGCGGCCCACTTCAAGGAGAGGTGGCAGAGTGGTCGAATGTACCTGACTCGAAATCAGGCGTGCGTGCAAGCGCACCGTGGGTTCGAATCCCACCCTCTCCGCCAGTAGGACGGAAAAGCCCCGGGAAACCGGGGCTTTTTCTTTTCCGGCTTTCCGTCGACCGTCAGGGATCGCCGAAGCCGCGCGGCCAGCCGAACAGGTAGCCCTGGCCACAGGCCACGCCGAGCGCACGCAGCGTGTCGCGCTCCTCGACGGTTTCGATGCCTTCGGCGACGAGCGTGATGCCCGATTCCCTCGCGAACGACACGATCGCCGAGGCGAGCTGGCGCTGGCGTACCTGGATGTCGATGTCGCGGGTCAGCGTGATGTCGAGCTTGACGATGTCCGGGGACAGCTTGAGCACGTGGCGCAGGCTCGCGTAGCCCGCGCCGGCGTCGTCGACGGCGATGCGCCAACCCCGGTCGCGCAGCACGGTGGCGCGTTCCAGCAGCAGCGCGTAGTCCTCGACCTGGGCATGCTCGGTGATCTCGACCACCCACCGGCGCATCGGATCCGCACCGAGGACGGATTCGATGTCCGCGCCGATCACGGTGCCGGGCGAGGCATTCACGGAGATGTAGGCGTCGCGTGGCGCATCCCCGGACGCACGCACGATCGCGACCATGCAGGCGAGATCGAGTTCCTCGGACATGCCCAGCCGTGCGGCGGCGCAGAACCAGCCGCCCTGTGGCGGAGCGGACTCCGACGGGAAGCGCGTGAGCCCCTCGTAGCCGATGACTGCACCGGTCGCCAGTTCGACGATCGGCTGGAACACCGCACGCAAGCCCCCGCTGCGCAGGATCGCCCGCAGCTGGTCGCGCTGGGCGAGGTCGAGCGCCGTGGACGCGGCGTTGCCGCTGACCGGATCGGCGAGCCCGCGCGCCCGCGCGTGCTCGAGCACGTGGTGCAGGGTCGCGCCGATGAACGTGCCGAACGTGCGAAGCGTCGCGACGTCGCGCGTCGTGTAGGCGTGCGCGCGATCGGACACCACCTTGAGCACGCCGACGACATGGTCGCCGCAGGTCAGCGGAACGGCGATTGCCGAGCGCAGCCCGACCTTGCGGCAGGCCTCGAGATTGACGCGCGGATCGGTCTCGCTGTCGTCGCACTGGAGGACCTCGCCTGCATCGAGGCAGCGGCCCGAGAGGCTGCCGAGACGCGGCACGTGCAGGCCGAGATGGGGCAGCGAGGTCCCGCTCGCCGACCAGTAGACCAGGTCCTCGCCCTGCACCATCTCGACCACTGCGCCCGTGGAGCGCGTGAGGGCCTGCGAGCGGTGCGTGATGATGTCGACGACCTTCTTGGCGTCGAGGCCGGCCTGCGCGATCTCGCCCTGGGCGGCGATGATCTGCGCGAGCACGCCGTCGTCCTGCGCAGGCCGTGTACGCGCGCGCTTGTTCGAGAAGGCGACGACGTTGGAGGGCGTTTCCTGGGGCGTCGGCATGGCGCGGATTTCCTGGGTGCACAATTATACTCCGCCTCCTTCGGCGGCCGTGCAATCGTGTCGCGCGCAACGGTGGTAATACCTGAACGCCTGGCTACGAAGCCCTGGCGGTCCGGCGAGGAGAGGTCCGCGATGCGCCCGGATGGTGAACGGATGCCGCATCGACACGATTCGTCACCATCCCGTGCAGCGCACGTTCCGCCGATGCGTGGATACTCCGTGCCGAACAGGAGAAACCATGATCACGCCGCACGAAAACCTGCATGCTCGCGAAGGCGAATCGCTGGACGACGGCAGTTATCGCGCGATGACCGTGCGTGGTGGCGGCACGCGCGGGCTCGTCGTGTGGGTCGGTCGCGTCGGCGCGATCGCCGCGGGGCTGCCGCCGAGTGACATCCGCGCGTCGGACTACGTCCAGCGCGTCACCGTGCACTTCGTTGACTTCGCCCATGTCTGGCCGTATTTCGCGGAGGGCGAGTACGCTGCGCTGGCCGCCCAGATCAAGGCCCAGATCGAGTACAGGCCCAAGCGCATGCCGGCCTAGACCATCGCGTCGGATGTCGACCTGTCGCGATCGGCGCACACTCCCCACTCCGCGAGAGAGGGCGAGGCGATGGCGATCCGGCGACGTGGCTCGGCGCAGTGGCAGGGCGGTTTCCGCGAAGGAAAAGGCGCCATCTCCACCGAAAGTGGTGCACTCAGATCCTATCCCTATGGTGTCCTGAGCCGGTTCGAGGCCTTCGCGGGCACGAATCCGGAAGAACTCATCGGTGCCGCGCACGCGGGGTGCTTCGCGATGGCGCTCGCACGCGTGCTCTCGCAACAAGGCATCGACGCCAGTCGGCTCGACGTGCGCGCCGAGGTGTCGCTCGAAGACGGTGGCGAGGGCTACCGCATCGATGCCGTGCATCTTGTCGTGCGTGTCTCCCTCGATGGGCTCGACGCAGGACGCTTCGAGGCGCTGGTCGCGGAAGCCGAGCGCACCTGTGCGGTTTCGCGGGCACTCCAGGCGCGCATCACCCTGGACGCCCGAATGGACTGATGCGGCGCGGTTCACGCAGCAGCCATCGCCGCGATTGCAGCATCGTGCGTCCCGGTCGTCTGGGCCGGATACGATCGCCGCTCCTTCATCCGGGCGCGGCGAGAGGAGGCGTGTGATGGCGGCTCGACCGATCTGGTCCGGCGTGGTGTCGTTCGGACTGCTCAACATCCCCGTGTCGCTGATGTCGGGCGAGCGCCGCACCGACCTGCATTTCCGCATGCTCGACTGCCGCGACAAGGCCCCGGTGCGCTACGAGCGCATCAACGCGGAGACCGGCGAGGAAGTGCCGTGGAGCAACGTCTGCAAGGCCTACGAGTACGAGAAGGGCAACCTCGTCGTGCTCGAGAAGGAGGACCTCGATGCGGCGGCGCCGAAGGGCAGCGAGACGGTGGAGATCGAGGGCTTCGTCGAGCTCGCCTCGATCGAGCCCGTCTTCTACGAGAAGCCCTACATCCTCGTGCCGGGCAAGAAGGCCGACAAGGGTTACGTACTGCTGCGCGAGACGCTCGCGAAGACCGGCAAGGCCGGCATCGCCCGCATGGTCGTGCGCACGCGCGAGTACCTGTGCGCGCTGCTGCCGCGCGGTGACGCGCTGGTCGTGATGCTGCTGCGCTACGCGCAGGAACTCGTCGATCCGGACGAGTACCGCCTGCCGTCGGGCAAGTCGTCCGACTACCGCGTGAGCGCGCGCGAGGTCGAGATGGCGGCTTCGCTGATCGACTCGATGACCGTGGCATGGGAGCCGGAGCAGTATCGCGACGAGTTCCGCAAGCGCGTGCGCTCGGCGATCGACAAGCGCCTCAAGCGAAAGGGCACGACGACGAAGAAGATCCCCGACGAAGCCCCCGAGGCCGAAGACGCCGCCACCAACGTCGTCGACTTCATGGCGCTGCTGCGCGAGAGCCTCGCGACCAACAAGCGCACGCCGGCGCGCAAGCAGGCCGTGTCGCGCAAGCGCGCCGCGCCTGCGAAGAAGACGTCGGTGACGACCGCAAGGAAAGCCGTGGCGAAGAAGGCGAAGACGGCGTCCGCGCGCAAGACTACGGCGAAACGTGCGGCGTCGAGAACGCGCAAGGCCGGTTGAGCCCTCGGCGTGATGCGCGAGCCGCTGCGCATCACGTGTCATCGCACGCGATCGAACCCGAATATGTGTGCGAGCGGATGACGACGCCGCTCGAGCTGCATCCGAAGCAGGCGCGCACCGATGACACTGTAGACGATGCCGTTGCCGCCGTAGGCCATCGCGAACAGCAGGCGCCGGTCGAGTCGCGGATGCGCGCCGAAGAACGGCAGGCCGTCGGCGGTCTCGGCGAACGTGCCGGCCCAGGCGAAGCCGGGCTCGAGTTCGAGTCCGGGCAACATCCCGCCGACCCTCGCGAGAATGCGCGCGGCCTTCTTCTGCACGCTTGCGTCGCGGCGTGCGGGAATGTCGAGGCGATCGTCCTCGCCGCCGGCGAGCACGCGTCCGTCGCGCGTCGTGCGCAGGTAGAGGTAGGGGCGCGCGGTTTCCCACACGAGCGTGTGCCGCAGCCAGGACGGCATCGAGCGCAACGGCTCGGTGACGAGCGCGTAGCTGCTGCGGTTCGCGGCGACGCGTTCGGGCAGCCAGCCCTGCGATTCGTAGCCCGCCGCGATGACCACATGGCGGCAGCGCACGCGCGCGCCGCGCTGCGTGTGCAGTTCGATGTCGCGCGAGCGCTCGATGCGGTGGATGACCTTGCTGCGGTCGTGCACGCGCACACCGCGCCCGGCGAGATCGGACAGCAGTGCGATCGCGAGGCGGTACGGATCGACCTGTCCCGCGGTGGCCGTGAGCAGTGCGGCCGGGGCTTCGATGCCGTAGCGCGCGGCGATGTCGCCGGCCTCGAGCGTGTCGACGGCGAAGCCGTGTGCACGCCGCAGCGCGCCTTCGCGACGCACGCGCCCGGCATGCCAGCGCCTGCTCGCGATGTAGAGACTCGAGGCGCGATCGAAGGCGACGCGCACGTCCGCCGCGATCGTGCCGAGTTCGTCGACGGCCGCTTCGCAGGCCCGATAGATCGTCACCGCGGTATCGACGCCGACGATGCGCGCGAGCTGCGCGAGTTCGGTGTCGATCTCGTACTGGATCATCGCGGTGCTCGCGGCCGTGCTGCCCCATGCCGCGTCGCGCGTGTCGAGCACGAGGGTGTCGAAGCCGGCCTCGACGAGCTCGCGCGCGACGAGCGCACCGGTGATACCCGCGCCGATCACGGCGACGTCGCATCGTGCGTCGGACTCGAGCGGCGCGAAGTGCTGCGGCAGGCCGTTGCGCACGATCCAGTACGGGTAGCCGCTCTTGAGGTCCATCGCCACTCCTCGCGTTCGTTTGCGGCATTCACGCGCGCACGTCGCCAATACGCGATGAATGCGGCATCGATTGTCTTGCGATGAACGCGCCTGCAACCGTTCCTGTCCGTGGCCTGAGGACGTACCGCTCGGGGTTGCCGTATTCAGGAGTCGTGGAGGTAACGCTGCGTAGTGTGGCTCCACCCGATGGCCGGGTCATCAACCCAAGGAGTCCGCCATGAACAAGCGTCTTTCCACTCTCGCGTTCGCGATCGTCGGTGCCTTCGCCTTCAACGCTGCGCCGGTGTTCGCGCACGACCACGCCGCCGAAACGCCGAACAACGAGTCCGACCAGCCCGTGACCGACACGTGGATCACCACCAAGGTCAAGACCGAGCTCGCCACGACCGATGGCGTCAAAAGCACCGACATCAGCGTCACCACGGTCGACGGCGTCGTCACGCTGACCGGCGTGCTGACCAGCAAGACCGCGGTCGAGAAGGCCGTCGCGGCCACCAAGAGCATCAAGGGCGTCAAGAGCGTCGATGCCTCGGGCCTGAAGACGTCCTGATCACCCCATCCGAGGAGCAGACTCATGAATGAAGATCGCATCAAGGGCAAGTGGAAGCAGCTCAGCGGCACCCTCAAGGAAAAGTGGGGCAAGCTGACCGACGACGACCTGCAGGTCGCCGAGGGCAACCGCGAGTACCTCGCGGGCAAGATCCAGGAGCGCTATGGCCTCGCCAAGGACGAAGCGGCCAAGCACGTGAAGGATTTCGAAGACAGCTTGCGCTGATCCGCGGTGCCGCCACCGCGAAGGGCCGGGAGCGATCCCGGCCCTTTTCTTTTGCATTCGACGGTAGGCGTCGGCGCGCCGACGGCCTACCATGCCGGCATTCCTCCTGCCGGTACCGCGCGACATGAGCCAGATTTCCGTCCCCGTCTCCTACGGCGAACTCATCGACAAGATCACGATCCTCGAGATCAAGGCCGAGCGCATCGGCAACCCCGACAAGCTGCGCAACGTGCGCACCGAGCTCGATCTGCTCAACGCGACGTGGTCCGCCGCCGAGGTGTCGCGCATCGACATCGCCGCCTCGCGCGGCAAGCTGCGTGCGGTCAACGAGCTCCTGTGGGACATCGAGGACCGCATCCGCGTCAAGGAGAAGGCCAAGGCCTTCGACGAGGAGTTCATCGAGCTCGCGCGCGCCGTGTATTTCCGCAACGACGAGCGTGCCGCATTCAAGCGCGAGATCAACGACGCACTCGGCTCGACACTGGTCGAGGAAAAATCCTACGAGGACTACCGCTGAAACGCCGACGGGTGCTGGCCGGCACGCTTGCGGTCGCCGGCGTGCTCGGCATCGCCGGCGCGCTGCTCTGGCCCGTGACCGGTCGCAGCCTCGTCGCGCGCGTGCACGCCGCCGAAACCGACCGCGCCGCGGCCGCCGAGGCGCGCGTCAAGCCTGCCCTCGAGCGCGACCTCGCGGCGCTGGGCCTGCGCTACGGCGCGCCGGTGTTCATGCGCGTGTTCAAGCGCGAGAAGCTGCTCGAGCTGTGGATGCAGGGCGAGGGCGGCGCGTACGTCCATGTGCGCGATTACCCGATCTGCACGTACTCGGGCGCGCTCGGGCCGAAGCAGCGCGAGGGCGACCAGCAGGCACCGGAAGGCTTCTATCGCGTGCGCGTCGGCCAGATGAATCCTCGCAGCAGCTACCACCTCTCGTTCGACCTCGGCTACCCGAACGCCTACGACCGCGCGCACCGGCGTACCGGCAGTTACCTCATGGTGCACGGCTCGTGCGTGTCGATCGGCTGCTACGCGATGGGCGACGCGGCGATCGAGGAGATCTGGTCGCTGGCCGCGGCCGCCTTGCGTAGCGGGCAGGACGCGTTCGAGGTGCACGCGTTTCCGTTCCGCCCGACCGACGAGGCGCTCGCCGCCGAGCGCGATTCGCCGTGGCACGCGTTCTGGCGCGAGCTGCAACCCGCTTATGATGCGTTCGAGCGCACGCGCACGCCGCCCCGCATCCGCGTGGACGGCACGCGTTACGCCGTGGAGGGTTCCCGATGAGCGACACGCGTGGCTTGGAGCAGGACCAGCTCGACGATCTCTGCGCAGCGTGGCCCGGTGCCGCGCGTTCGATCAAGTGGGAGGTCGACCTCGTCTGGAGCGTCTCGGGCAAGATGTTCGTCGTCTACTGCACGCTCGGGCCCGACCGCGGGCGCCTGAGCTTCAAGGTCGATCCGGAGCGCTTCCTCGAGCTCAGCGATCAGCCCGGCATGGCGCCGGCGCCTTACGCGGCGCGTGCGTTCTGGATCAGCGTGACCGAGCCGGACCGGTTCAGCGAGGCCGAGTTGTGCGGCTACGTGCGCAATTCCTACGAGCTGGTGCGCCAGGGCCTGCCGAAGAAGACCCGCCTGGCCCTCGGCGCCGAGGACTGAGGCATCGTCCGACGGCTATAATGGCCGGATGTTGCAACTCTGTCGTGATGCCTCCGGTGCGCCGCTCGCGCCGCAGGGAAGTGTCGTCTGCATCGGCGCGTTCGACGGTGTCCACCTCGGCCACCGCGCGCTGCTCGCGCGTGCGCGCGAGCGTGCCGCCGCGCTCGGCGCCCGCACCGCGGCGCTGAGCTTCGAACCGATCCCGCGCGAGTTCTTCGCGCGTGGCACGCCAGTCCCGCGCATCGACGACGCGCGCGGCAAGATCGTCCAGCTGGCCGCCGCCGGTGCCGACCTGCTGCTCCTGCTGCGGTTCGATGCCGCGCTCGCCGCGATGTCGCCCGAGGCCTTCGTCGAGCAGGTGCTGGTCGCACGCCTCGGTGCACGTGAGGTCTGGATCGGTGCGGATTTCCGTTTCGGCCACGCGCGGCGCGGTGATCCCGTCTTGCTGCGCGAACTCGGCGCGAGGCTCGGCTTCGGCGTCGAGGTGTTCCCGGAGTTCCTCGTCGATGGCGAGCGCGTGCGCAGCAGCGGCATCCGCGCCCACCTCGCCGCGGGCGATTTCGACGCCGCGGCGCGCCTGCTCGGCCGTCCGTTCATGATCGGCGGACATGTGGTGCGCGGCCAGCAGCTCGGCCGCAAGCTCGGTTACCCGACCGCGAACTTCCGCCTCGGCCGCCGCACCTCGCCGGTCGACGGCATCTTCGCCGTGCGCGTGCACGGCATCGGCCCGGTGCCGCATGCCGCGGTCGCGAGCCTCGGCGTGCGGCCGACCGTCAACGGCACCGAGCCGCTGCTCGAGGCCCACCTGTTCGACTTCGACGGCGACCTGTACGGGCGCCGCCTCGACGTGGAGTTCGTCGCCAAGCTGCGCGACGAGGAAAAATTCAGCGATCTGGACGCGATGGTGCGCCAGATCGATCTCGACGCCGCGCAGGCCCGCAGCCTGCTCGGTGTCCCCGAGGCCCGCCCGGCCGGAGCATGCGCGTGAGCACCGATTACAAGAGCACGATCAACCTGCCCAACACCGCGTTCGCGATGAAGGCCGACCTCGCCAGGCGCGAGCCCGGCATGCTCGAGGACTGGTACGCGAAGGGCCGCTACGAGGCGATCCAGGCGCGCACCGCGCAGCGCCCGCACGCGTTCGTGCTGCACGACGGTCCGCCGTACGCGAACGGCGTGATCCACATCGGCCACGCGGTCAACAAGGTACTCAAGGACATCGTGGTCAAGTCCAAGCTCATGGCCGGCCTGCGCGCGCCGTACGTGCCGGGCTGGGACTGCCACGGCCTGCCGATCGAGATCGCGGTCGAGAAGGAGGTCGGCAAGGTCGGCCAGAAGGTCGACGCGGCGACGTTCCGCCAGAAGTGCCGTGAGTACGCCGCCAAGCAGATCGACCTGCAGCGCGCCGACTTCAAGCGCCTCGGCGTGCTCGGCGACTGGGACAACCCCTACCGCACGATGGACGCGCGCTTCGAGGCCGACATGCTGCGCGCGCTGTCGGTGATCTACGCGAACGGCCACATCACGCGCGGCTTCAAGCCCGTGCACTGGTGCTTCGACTGCGGCTCGGCACTGGCCGAGGCCGAGATCGAGTACGCGGACAAGATCTCGCCGGCCATCGACGTCGCCTACGATGCGCTCGACGCGCAGGCGTTCGCGAAGCTGTTCGGCGTCGAAGTCGATGTCGGCACGATCGTCGCCGTGCCGATCTGGACGACCACGCCGTGGACGCTGCCGGCCAGCCTTGCCGTGTCGCTTGGCCCGGAACTCGAGTACGTGCTCGTCGAAGGCCCGGCGCGTGAAGGCCGCCGCGTGTTGCTCGTGGTCGCCGAGGCGCTCGCCGGCAAGGCGCTCGCGCGGTACGGCGTCGAGACGGTCGCGGTGCTCGGTCGCGTCACCGGCGCGCAGCTGGAAACGAAATCCCCGGACGGGCAGGGTGGCACCGGCCTCGCGCTGCGCCACCCGTTCTACGACGACCGCTCGATCCCGCTGCTGGTCGGCGACCACGTCACCGCCGAGGACGGCACCGGCGCCGTGCACACCGCGCCCGGCCACGGCGTCGAGGACTTCGCGGTCGGCCAGGCCTACGGCCTCGTCGAGGCGTGCACGGCGAACCAGCTCAACCCGATCGGCGGCAACGGCGTTTACCTGCCCGGCACGCCGCTGTTCGAAGGCCAGTTCATCTGGAAAGCCAACGACGCTGTCGTCGAGCTGCTGCGCGGCAACGGCCGCCTGCTCGCGTTCGCCAAGCTCGAGCACAGCTACCCGCACTGCTGGCGCCACAAGACGCCTGTCGCGTTCCGCGCGACGCCGCAGTGGTTCATCAGCATGGAGAAGGAAGGCCTGCGCGCCGACGCGCTCGCCTCGATCAAGGCCGTGCGCTGGATCCCGGCCTGGGGCGAGGAGCGCATCACCGGCATGATCGCGGGCCGCCCGGACTGGTGCATCTCGCGCCAGCGCACCTGGGGCGTGCCGATCGCGATGTTCGTCGACCGCACCACCCAGCTGCCGCATCCGCGCAGCGTCGAGCTGTTCGAGCAGGTCGCGCAGCGCGTCGAGAAGGACGGCATCGACGCCTGGGCCACGCTCGACGCGCGCGAGCTGCTCGGCGACGACGCCGAGCGCTACGAGAAGGTCACCGACGTGCTCGACGTGTGGTTCGACTCGGGCGTCACCCACCACGCCGTGCTCGGCCAGCGCGCCGAGCTCGCGCGCGGCGAAGGCGACCGCGTCATGTATCTGGAAGGTTCGGACCAGCACCGAGGCTGGTTCCATTCCTCGCTGCTGACTTCGGCGGCGATGCACGGCCGCGCGCCGTACGACGAGGTGCTCACGCACGGCTTCACGGTCGACCAGCACGGCCGCAAGATGTCCAAGTCGCTCGGCAACGTGGTCGCGCCGCAGAAGGTCGTCGATTCGCTCGGTGCCGACGTGCTGCGCCTGTGGGTCGCGTCGACCGACTATCGCAACGAGATCGCCGTCTCCGACGAGATCCTCAAGCGCGTCTCCGACGCCTACCGCCGCATCCGCAACACGGCGCGCTTCCTGCTCGGCAACCTCGACGGCTTCGATCCGGCCACGCAGCTGCTGCCGGTCGAGTCCTGTCTGCTGCTCGACCAGTGGGCCGTGCAGCAGGCGCACGACACCCAGGTCGCGGTGGTCGCCGCGTACGAGCGCTACGACTTCCCCGAGATCGTGCAGCGCGTGCAGAACTTCTGCACCAACGAGATGGGCTCGCTCTACCTCGACATCACCAAGGACCGCCTCTACACGATGCCGACCGACAGCCTCGGCCGGCGCAGCGCGCAGAGTGCGATGTACCGCATCCTCGAGGCGCTCGTGCGCTGGCTCGCGCCGGTCACGACGTTCACCGCCGAGGAAGCCTGGCAGCACCTGCCCGGTACGCGCGACGAGTCGGTGCTGTTCGAGACCTGGTACGACGGCCTCGCCGCGACCCAGGCCTCGCCCGCGCAGCGCACGTTCTGGACCTGCCTGCTCGCGATCCGCGCCGGCGTGGCCAAGGTGCTCGAGGGCATGCGCGGCGCCGGCGCGATCGGCGCGTCGCTGCAGGCCGAGGTGACGGTCTACGCCGACGAGGCCACGCTCGCGCGCGTGGCGGACGTGACCGACGAGCTGCGCTTCTTCTTCATCACGTCCGAGCTCGCCTGGCGCAGCCTCGCCGACAAGCCGGCCGAGGCCGTGCGCGCCGAGATCGACGGCGCCGAGGTGTGGATCGTCGCGAAGGCCAGCGAGGCCGCGAAGTGCATCCGCTGCTGGCATTACCGCATCGATGTCGGTTCCAACGCGGCACACGCGGAGATCTGCGCGCGCTGCGCCGAGAACATCGACGGCGCGGGCGAGGTCCGCCGCTGGTTCTGACCGTGCGCCGGGCGTGCGCGCCCGGCGCGTTCCGCCGCAGGGGCTTGCGCAACGCCCCTGCGTGCCCGCATGTACCATGCGCGTCCTGCCGCCGCCTGTGACCGTCCCGATGTCCCCACGCCCGAACGCCCTGAACTGGCTGCTGCTGTCGCTGGTCGTCCTCGTCGCCGACCAGATCACCAAGCACGTCGTGCTCGGCCACCTGCAGCTGCACGAGACGATCGAGGTCATCCCGGGCCTGCTCAACTGGACGCTGGCCTACAACGAAGGCGCGGCATTCAGCTTCCTCGCCGATGCTGGCGGCTGGCAGCGCTGGTTCTTCACCGCGCTCGCGGTCGTGGTCAGCAGCGTGCTGGTGGTGTGGCTGTCACGCACGCCGCGCGGCGACTGGCGCACCGCGCTGCCACTGTCGCTGGTGGTCGGCGGCGCGATCGGCAACGTGATCGACCGCGTGCGCTTCGGACATGTCGTCGACTTCATCGACGTGTACTGGAATGCCTCGCACTGGCCCGCGTTCAACATCGCCGATTCGGCGATCAGCGTCGGTGCGGTGTTCCTCGTCGTGTTCGGCCTGTTCGGTGGGAAAGCCCCCGCCGCTGCGCGATAATCACGCCATGCAGGTCCTGCTCGCCAATCCCCGTGGTTTCTGCGCCGGCGTCGACCGTGCGATCGAGATCGTCGAGCGCGCCATCGATGCGTTCGGCGCGCCGATCTACGTGCGCCACGAGGTCGTGCACAACCGATTCGTGGTCGAGTCGCTGCGCGCGCGCGGCGCGGTGTTCGTCGACGAGCTCGACGAAGTGCCCGACGGCGCGACCGTGATCTTCAGTGCGCACGGCGTCTCGCAGGCTGTGCGCAAGGAAGCCTCGGACCGTGCGCTCAGCGTGTTCGACGCGACCTGTCCGCTCGTGACCAAGGTGCACATCGAGGTCGCGCGCCACGGCAAGGCCGGGCGCGACGTGGTGCTGATCGGCCACGCCGGGCATCCCGAGGTGGAAGGCACGATGGGCCAGTGGGATCCGGCCAACCGCGGCGCGATCCACCTCGTCGAGACGCCCGAGTGCGTGCCGCAGCTCGCACCGCGCGATCCGGAGAACCTCGCGTTCGTGACCCAGACGACGCTGTCGGTCGACGACACGCGCGCGGTCATCGAGGCCTTGCGCACGCATTTCCCGGCCATCATCGGCCCGCGCCACGACGACATCTGCTACGCCACGCAGAACCGCCAGGATGCGGTGCGCAAGCTCGGCCAGGAATGCGACCTCGTGCTCGTGGTCGGCTCGCCGACGAGCTCGAACTCGAACCGCCTGCGCGAACTCGCCGAGAAGCAGGGCGTGCCGGCCTACCTCATCGACGGCGCCGCCGACATCCTCGACGCCTGGCTCGAAGGCCGCTCGCGCATCGGCGTGACGGCCGGTGCCTCGGCCCCCGAGAGCCTCGTCCAGGACGTCATCGCGCGCCTGCGCGCGGCCGGCGCCGAAAGCGTGCAGGAACTGGAAGGCAAGGCCGAGAACGTCACGTTCGCGCTGCCGCGCGAACTGCGCATCAAGGTCGTCGCCTGAGCCACCGCCCGTCGCGGGCGATGGTCGTGATGGTGACGGCGCGGCCAGGTCCCGCGGGCGGTCAGCCCAGCGAGGCGAGCCACTCGTCGTCGGAGCCCTCGTTGACGCCCTCGAACAGGATCGTCGAGAAATAGCGCTCGCCCGTGTCGGGCAACATCGCGAGGATCACCGAGCCCTGCGGGGCGTCCTTGGCGACTTCCAGTGCCGCGGCCAGCGTCGCGCCCGACGAGATACCCGCGAAGATGCCTTCGCGGCTCGCGAGCAGGCGTGCCGTGTCGCGCGCGACGATGTCGTCGACCGGCAGGATGCGGTGCGCGACATCGCGGTTGAGCACGCCGGGCACGAAGTCGGGCGTCCAGCCCTGGATCTTGTGCGGCTTCCATTCCTGGCCCGACAGCAGCGCGGCGCCGGCCGGCTCGCTCGCGACGATCTGCACCTCGGGACGCGCGAGGCGGATGATCTCGCCCGCGCCGGTCAGCGTGCCGCCGGTGCCCCAGCCGGTCACGAAGAAGTCGAGGCGCTTGCCGGCGAAGTCGCGCAGGATCTCGGGGCCGGTCGTGTTGCGGTGCCAGGCCGGGTTGGCCGGATTCTCGAACTGGCGCGCGAGGAACCAGCCGTGCTTCTCGGCGAGTTCGGCGGCCTTGCGCACCATGCCGGTGCCGCGCTCGGCGGCCGGCGTCAGGATGACCTTGCCGCCGTAGGCGCGGATCAGCTTGCGGCGCTCGACCGAGAACGTTTCGGTCATCACGGCGACGAACGGGTAGCCGCGCGCGGCCGCGACCATCGCGAGCGCGACGCCCGTGTTGCCCGAGGTGGCCTCCACGATCGTCTGGCCCGGCTTGAGCGTGCCACGCTTCTCGGCATCGAGCACGACCGCCAGCGCGAGGCGGTCCTTGACCGAGCCGCCCGGGTTGAACGACTCCACCTTGACGTAGAGGTCGACGTGTTCCGGCGCGAGGCGCTGCAGCTTGACGACGGGCGTGTTGCCGATGGTGTCGAGGATCGAGGCGAAGGCCATGCGGGATCTCCGTAGCGGTTCAGGCGGCGCGCAGCGCGCGCGGGAGGACGGGAGGGGCCTGGAGCGGCGGGGTGCCAAACCAGTGTAGACGATCGGCCAGCGCGGCGACCTCGCCGAGCACGAGCAGCGCGGGCGAACGCACGGAATGCGCCTGCGCGGACTCGACGAGCGTCGCGAGCGTGCCGGTGACGACGCGCTGGTCGTGGCGCGTGCCGTTCTCGATCAAGGCGAACGGGGTCGCCGCATCGCGACCGTGCGCGAGCAGCCGATCGCGCAGCACGTCGAGCGTTGCCACGCCCATGTACACCGCGAGCGTCTGGCGCTCCTGCGCGAGCGCGTTCCAGTCGAGCGTGTCGAGCGATTCACGGCAGTGCGCGGTGACGAAGCGCACCGACTGCGCGTGGTCGCGATGGGTGAGCGGGATGCCGGCATGCGCGGCGCAGGCGAGTGCCGCCGTGATGCCCGGTATCACCGCGTAGTCGATGTCATGGTCGCGCAGGAACTCGAGCTCCTCGCCGCCGCGGCCGAACACGAACGGATCGCCGCCTTTCAGGCGCACGACGCGCCGGCCCGCACGCGCGTGCTCGAGCAGCAGCGCGTGGATGTGCTCCTGCGGCGTATGCCCGCCGCCGCCACGCTTGCCGACCGCGATGCGGTCGGCATCACGGCGCGCGAGCGCGAGCACGTCGTCGGAGACGAGGCTGTCGTGCAGGATCACGTCGGCCTCATGCAGGGCGCGCAGGCCCGCGAGCGTGAGCAGGCCGGCATCGCCGGGGCCGGCGCCGACCAGCGTGACGCGGCCGCGCGGACGGTCGTCGGCACGCGCGAGTGCTGCGGCGAGCGCCTGCTCGGCATCGTCGGGACGCGCCGCGCGCGCGAGCGCGGCGACGTCACCCGTGAAGACCTCCTCGAGAAACCGCCGGCGCGCGCCGAGGTTCGGCAGGCGTGCACGGATGCGCTCACGCCAGCGCGACGCGAGCGTGGCGAGCGTCGCCACCGATCCGTCGAGCAGGGCCTCGAGCCGCTCGCGCACGAGGCGCGCGAGCACGGGGGCGGTACCGCCGGTCGAGACCGCGACGACGAGCGGGCCGCGGTCGATCACGGCCGGGACCTGGAAGCTGCACAGCGCCGCGTCGTCGACGACGTTCGCGAACACGCCGCGTGCCTCGGCGGCCTCGGCGACGGCGCGGTTGACGCGGGTATCACGGGTCGCGGCGATCACGAGCCAGGCGCCGTCGATCCAGTCGGGGCTGAACTCGCCGTCGAGGTGCGTGACGCTGCCGTCGCGGACCCGGGCGGCGACATGCTCCCCGAGCCGCGGCGCGCCGACCACGACGCGCGCGCCGGCGGCGAGCAAGGCCTCGATCTTGCGCGCGCCGACGCTGCCCGCGCCGACGACGAGGACGCGGCGGCCGCTGAGGTCGGCGAAGATCGGATAGAGGCTCATGGCTCCGGTCAGGCTAGGCGGGCCCCGCCGGTCGCGGAAATAGCCAGCCGTATCCGGCATATGCCGGCGCGTGATGACGCCATGATTGGACGTCTAAACGTCCACGTGGACGCGTGCGCCGACTGGCGTTATGCTGCACGGCAATAAGGCGCTCCGCCGCGAGGTGGCGCGCTCCCGACATCCTCCTTCCGGCCGTGCGTCATGACCCTCACCCAGCTCCGCTACATCGTCGCGATCGCCGATGCCGGCCTCAACATCACGCTGGCTGCCGAGCGCGTCCACGCGACCCAGCCCGGCCTGTCCAAGCAGCTCAAGCAGCTCGAGGGCGAACTCGGTTTCCAGCTGTTCCTGCGCAAGGGCAAGAGCCTCGATTCGATCACGACGGCCGGCCAGCAGGTCATCGGCCGCGCGCGCACGATCCTCGCCGAGGCCGCCAACATCCGCGCGCTCGCGGCCAACCTGCGCAACGACGCGCAGGGCGAGCTCGTCATCGTGACGACGCACACGCAGGCGCGCTTCGTGCTG
Source organism: Dokdonella aquatica (assembly GCF_051987395.1). Taxonomy (NCBI): domain Bacteria; kingdom Pseudomonadati; phylum Pseudomonadota; class Gammaproteobacteria; order Lysobacterales; family Rhodanobacteraceae; genus Dokdonella; species Dokdonella aquatica. The sequence goes on from NZ_CP197094.1 coordinate 2,796,116, forward strand.
CCAAATGCGATCGCGAACGTGAAGCGGCGCTACCCCGACGTCGGCGTGCGCCTCGAGCCGCACGGCGACTCGGAGCTCATGGAGCTGCTCGGCAAAGGCGAGGCCGATCTCGCCATCGTCAGCACGGCAGGGCAGGTGCCGACCGCCGATCTCGCGATCCCGCTGTTCCGCTGGGAGCGCGTCGTGGTGGTGCCGCGCACGCACGCGCTCGCCTCGCTCGGCCGTGCGCCGACGATCGGCGAGATCGCCGCCTATCCGCTGGTCAGCTACGAATCCTCGCTGGCACCCGAGTCGTCACTGCGCCGCGCGTTCGTGCAGGCCGGCGTCGAGCCGAAGCTCGCCGTGACCGCGCGCGATGCCGACGTCATCAAGACCTACGTGCGCGCCGGGCTCGGCGTCGGCGTGTTCGCCGAGATGGCGTTGACCGAGGCGGATGCGGCCGACCTGTTCGTGCTGCCGAGCGAAGGCCTGCTGCCGACGTGCACGGCCTGGGTGGTGCTGCGTCGCGACCGCGTGCTGCGCGACTACGCACTCGACCTCATCGCGGCGCTCGCGCCGCAGGTCGATCGCCGCGACGTCGTGCGCGTCGTGCAGGGGGCTGCTCCGGCCGACTGGCCCGAACCGCCGGACTGGCACGACATCGCGCGCCGGCCCGGCATCGTGCGCGCGGCCTGAGCGGCCGCCGCACGCTTCTTCGCGGTCAGTAACCGCTGGCGACGTCGAGCTCGGCGATGTCGATGCCAGACAGCACGAGCGAGGTCGCGGCGACCAGTTCCTCGAGCTGCGCGACCGACGTCGCGCTCGCGATCGGCGCGCTGATGCCCGGTCGCGCGATCAGCCACGCCAGTGCGACCTGCGCGGGCGTCGCGCCCCGACGCGAGGCGACGTCGTCGAGCTTGGCGAGGATGCGACGGCCGCGTTCGTCGAGGTACTTGGCGACGCCCTGGCCGCGCGCGCTGCTCTTGGCGAGGTCGGCTTCGCCGCGGTACTTGCCGGTCAGGAAGCCGCTCGCGAGCGAGTAGTACGAGATCACGCCGACGCCGTGCTCGCGGACCAGCGGCTCGAGCGCGGCCTCGTAACCGGCGCGATCGTGCAGGTTGTACTCGGGCTGCAGCGTCTCGTAGCGCGGCAGGCCGTGCTTCGCGCTCGCTTCGAGCGCGGCGGCCAGCGAGGCGGCGCTGTAGTTCGATGCACCGATCGCGCGCACCTTGCCCTGCTCGATGAGGCGCGAGAACGCGCCGAGCGTCTCCTCGATCGGCACCGACGGGTCTTCCTCGTGGGCCTGGTAGAGGTCGATGCGCTCGACGCCGAGGCGCTTGAGCGAACCGTCGGCGGCGGCCTGGATGGTCTTCGGCGCGAGGCCGCGGTGGCGATCCCACTTGGCGACCTTGGTCGCGATGACGACGTCGTCGCGCTTGCGGCTGCGGCGCAGCCAGCGGCCGATGATGGCTTCGGACTCGCCGCCCTCGTTGCCTTTCACCCACGACGAGTACATGTCGGCGGTGTCGACGAGGTTGAGGCCTGCGCCGACGAACGCGTCGAGCAGCGCGAACGACGTCGCTTCGTCGGCACTCCAGCCGAATACGTTGCCGCCGAACGCGAGCGGCTTCACTTCGATGCCGGACTGGCCGAGCGTGCGTGTCGTCATGCGGTGGTTCTCCGGGCGATGATCCGCCCACGATATGGGGCGGATGGTGCGATGCACAAGGGCCTTTCGGCCTATCGCCCGCGGAGCGGGATCGGTGCGCGCGAGGCTGCCGCGATCGGCGCCGCAGCCTCGGGCGAACGGCTCAATCAGCCGTTGCGGCGCAGCGGGGTGACCTTGGTCGACGTCGCCGCGGCTTCGTTCTGCCGGATGAAGTCGCGCACCTGCGGGTAGATCTTCTCGCGCCAGCGGCGGCCGCTGAAGATGCCGTAGTGGCCGGCGCCCTGCGCGACGATCTTCTGCCGGCGCGCTGCAGGGATGCCGGTGCAGAGGTCGTGCGCGGCTTCGGTCTGGCCGAGGCCCGAGATGTCGTCGAGCTCGCCTTCGATCGTGAGCAGCGCCGAGCTGCGGATGTCCTGCGGCTTGACGCGCTCGCCGTCGACGTCCCACAGGCCGCGCGGCAGCAGGTGTTCCTGGAACACCGTGCGGATCGTGTCGAGGTAGTACGGCGCCGGCATGTCGAGCACGGCGTTGTACTCGTCGTAGAACTTGCGGTGCGCCTCGGCGTCGTCGAGGTCGCCCTTGCGCAGGTTCTCGTAGAAGTCCCAGTGCGACTGCAGGTGGCGGCTCGGGTTCATCGCGACGAAGCCCGCGTGCTGCAGGAAGCCCGGGTAGACGAGGCGCCCGCCGCCCGGGTACGAGCGCGGCACCTCGTGGATGACGTTGTGCTCGAACCACGACAGCGGCTGCGTCGTGGCGAGGTCGTTGACCTTGGTCGGGCTGCGGCGCGGATCGATCGGCCCGCCCATCATCGTCATCGACAGCGGCGTGGTCTCGCCACGCGAGGCCATCAGCGACACCGCCGCGAGCACCGGCACGGTCGGCTGGCACACCGAGATCACGTGGAGCTTCTCGGCGCCGATGTGGCGGATGAATTCCTGCACGTAGGCGACGTAGTCGTCGAGGCGGAAATCGCCCTGGTCGAGCGGCACCATGCGCGCGTCGATCCAGTCGGTGACGTAGACCTTGTGGTCCTGCAGCAGCGTGCGCACGGTGTCGCGCAGCAGCGTCGCGTGGTGGCCCGACAGCGGCGCCACGACGAGCACGGTCGGGTCGTCCTTGAGCTCGGCCAGCGTCTGCACGTCGTCGCTGAAGCGCTTGAAGCGCACGAGGTTGCAGAACGGCTTGGCCAGCGCGACCTGCTCGGAGATCGGCGTCTCGTGGCCGTGCGCGGTCACGCTCGGGATCGCGAACGCGGGCTTCTCGTATTCCTTGCCGAGGCGGTAGAACAGCTCGTAGCCGGCCGCGACGCGCTGCGCGCCGGGCAGGTGCGAGAGCCAGCTGTCACGCGAGGTCAGCAACTGCGCCGCGGCGCCCGACCACGCGATGAGCGGGTTCATGAGCGTGCGGTTGAACTCGTGCCACTGGTACAGCATCGGCCATCACTCCGGCGAAGAACCGGGCCAGCTTAGCCCGAAATTGTGCGGTTGCAACATTCGACTCTGGTCCAATGGCGTCGAACGCGCATCGAGTCGACGGAAAGCGCATGCACGCGCGGTGCCATACTGCGCGGCCCCGCGACCCGACGACCGTGCACGATGACGACGAAAGCCTACGACCGCGCCTATTTCGACCGCTGGTACCGCGATCCGCGTGACCGCGTGCGTGCCGGCGGCGAGACGCGGCGCAAGGTCGCGATGGTGGTCGCGCTGGCCGAGTACTACCTCGGGCGTCCGGTCACGAGCGTGCTCGACGTGGGCTGCGGCGAAGGCGTCTGGCGCGCGCCGTTGCTCGCGCTGCGGCCGAAGCTGCACTACCTCGGCCTGGATTCGAGCGAGTACGCGGTCTCGCGTTTCGGGCGCTCGCGCAACCTGCGTTTCGCGCGCTTCGGCGACCTCGCCGAGCTGCGCTTCGAGCGCCGTTTCGACGTGATCGTCTGTTCGGACGTGCTGCACTACCTGCCGTCGCGCGAACTCGTGCGCGGGCTGTCGGGGTTCGGCGAACTGCTCGAAGGCCTCGCATTCATCGAGATGTTCACCTCGCGCGATCCGATCGAAGGTGACATGGACGGTTTCATCCGGCGCTCGCCGGCCTGGTACCGCGCCCGCCTCGCCGAGGCCGGCCTGCTCGCCTGCGGCTCGCACGCCTACCTGTCGCCGCAGCTCATGCGGTCGGTGTCGGCACTCGAGTGCGTGTGAATGCCTGAAATGCGTCGCCACGTCTTGGGGCGATGTCGCGTGCCGGGCATTTGCGCACCGTGCCGGCGGAATCCGCTGCGCGGGTTTCGCCCTACGGGATGACACGTAGGGCGGAACCGCCGCAGGTGATTCCGCCTTGACCCTCGTGGACGCCGGCGAGGCGTGAAGCTCGCGGGCGTTCATCGACGAGGCGTCGGCGTCAGTACTTCTTGCCCGGCTTGAACGGCTTGCCGTGCTTCGGTGCGCGCTCGAACGGGCGCTCGGGGCGATCCCCCGACGGCGCGCGCGGCGCGGCGCGACCGGCTGCGTCGTCGGCGCTCGCACGGGCCATGCGCAGGCGCTGGCCTGCGACCCAGACCTTCTTGAGGTGGCCGAGGATCTCCGACGGCATGCCTTCGGGCAGGTCGATGAGGCTGTGGTCGTCGCGGATCGTGATGCGGCCGATGTGCTTGCTGTCGAGTTCGGCTTCGTTGGCGATCGCGCCGACGATGTTGCCGGGCTTGACGCCGTGCGCGTGGCCGACCTCTACGCGGTAGGTCTCCATGCCGGGCTCGGGATCGCGGTGTGCGGCATCGCCGCGCGAGGCGTCGCGGGCGGGGCGTGCACGTGGCTCGCCCGGGAACGTCGGCTCGGCGTCGCCCGTGCCCGTCGGGCGCGGCGCACGCGGCGGGCGTGCCTCGTCGCGCGGCGGCTTGCCGTCGCGGAAGGCCGGCTTGCCCGAGCGCTCGCGCTCGCTGCGCTCGGCGAAGTCGCGGCGCTCCTTGCGTGCGGTCGGGTCGAACTCGCGGCGTTCCATGGTCTTCGGCGCGGCCTCGAGCAGCAGCGGCTTGTCGCCCTGGGCGAGGCGCGCGAGCGCGGCGGCGATCTCGATCGCGGGCACGTCGTGCTCGCGCTCGTACTGCTCGATCACGGTGCGGAACACGCCGAGGTCGCTCGCGGCGAGCGCGGCGCCGATGCGGTCCTTGAAGCGCGTGATGCGGCGGTCGTTGACGGTCTCGACCGACGGCAGGTCCATGACCTCGATCGGCTGGCGCGTCGCACGCTCGATCGCGCGCAGCATGTTGCGCTCGCGCGGCGTCACGAACAGGATCGCGTCGCCCTGGCGGCCCGCGCGGCCGGTGCGGCCGATGCGGTGCACGTACGACTCGGTGTCGTACGGGATGTCGTAATTGAGCACGTGGCTGATGCGCTCCACGTCCAGGCCGCGCGCGGCGACGTCGGTCGCGACGAGGATGTCGAGCTTGCCTTCCTTGAGCTGCTGGATCGTGCGCTCGCGCTGGGCCTGCGCGATGTCGCCGTTGATCGCGGCCGCGGCGAGGCCGCGCGCCTGCAGCTTCTCGGCGAGTTCCTCGGTGGCCTGCTTGGTGCGTGCGAACACGATCATCGCGTCGAACGGCTCGGCCTCGAGGATGCGCGTGAGCGCGTCGAGCTTGTGCATGCCGCTGACCAGCCAGTAGCGCTGGCGGATGTTCGCGGCGGTCGTGGTCTTGGCCTTGATCGTGATCTCGACCGGCTCGCGCAGGTGGTTCTGCGCGATGCGGCGGATCGGCGCCGGCATCGTCGCCGAGAACAGCGCGATCTGGCGGTCCGGCGGCGTCTTCTGCAGCACGGCTTCGACATCGTCGATGAAGCCCATGCGCAGCATCTCGTCGGCCTCGTCGAGGACCAGGCACGACAGCTGCGAGAGGTCGAGCGAGCCGCGCTCGAGATGGTCGATGATGCGGCCCGGCGTGCCGACCACGACGTGCGCGCCGCGGCGCAGGCCGCCGAGCTGCGGGCCGTAGGCCTGGCCGCCGTAGATCGGCAGCACGTGGAAGCCCGGCAGGTGCGCGGCGTAGCGCTGGAATGCCTCGGCGACCTGGATCGCGAGTTCGCGCGTCGGCGCGAGCACCAGCGCCTGCGGCTTGGTCTTGGAAAGGTCGAGGCGGTTCAGCACGGGCAGCGCGAACGCGGCGGTCTTGCCGGTGCCGGTCTGGGCCTGGCCGAGCACGTCCTTGCCGGCCAGCAGGTGCGGTATCGTCGCGGCCTGGATCGGCGACGGCGACTCGTAACCGACCTCGGTCAGCACGCGCTGCAGCGGCTCGACGAGGGCGAGGTCACGGAATGAGGGGACGCTGGGCGCGTCGGAGGTCGCCGGATCGGACATGTGGGTGCTCGGAAGTCGCAGCCGCGGCAGGGGCGCGGGCGGCGCGGGGGAAGGGAAGGCCGCCATTGTAGCGCTTCGGCGCCCCGGCCGCATGCCGGCGGGCGCGGCTCCGGGGCCGTCGCATTGACGCAGGCCGGGACCGGCCTGTATGCTCCCGCGTCTTTTCACGCCCGGCCGTCATGCGGTGCGGGTGTGGAAAGCGGGCAGAGTCCAGAATAACTACAGAGGCATGGCCACAATGTACGCAGTCGTTCTCATCTCCGGTAAGCAGTACCGGGTCGCCCAGGGCGAGACCCTGCGCGTCGAAAAACTCGTCGGCGACGTCGACAGCAAGGTCGATTTCGACCAGGTGCTGCTCGTCGGTTCCGGTGACGGCATCAGCATCGGTGCGCCGCTCGTCGCGGGCGCCACGGTCGCCGCGACGATCAAGTCGCACGGCCGCGCCGAGAAGATCCGCATCATCAAGTTCCGCCGCCGCAAGCACCACATGAAGCAGCAGGGTCACCGTCAGCACTACACCGAAATCGAGATCACCGGCATCACCGGTGGCAAGAAGGCGGGCAAGGAGTAAGTCATGGCACACAAAAAGGCAGGCGGCTCAACCCGCAACGGTCGCGACTCCAACCCGAAGTACCTCGGCGTCAAGGTGTACGGCGGCCAGGCGGTCAACGCCGGCAACATCATCATCCGCCAGCGCGGCACGCGTTTCCACATCGGTCCCGGCGCGGGCCTCGGTCGTGACTACACGATCTTCGCGCTCGTGGACGGTGTCGTGACGTTCGCCACGAAGGGCGCGCAGAAGCGCAAGACGGTCAGCGTCGTTCCCGCGAACTGATCCGTTCTTCGCCAGCGTGATGACAGAGCCCCGCCTCGTGCGGGGCTTTTCATTGGCGGCGTACGCGCCCGCCGTCGCGCGATACCCTTCGGCAGGCCGTTCCGGCCACTGCCATCGCTTTTCCGATCCACGGAGTTCCACCATGCAATTCGTCGACGAAGCCACGATCCGCGTCCACGCCGGCAACGGCGGCAACGGCTGCGTGAGTTTCCGCCGCGAGAAGTTCATCCCGTTCGGCGGCCCCGACGGTGGTGACGGCGCCTCGGGCGGCAGCGTCTGGCTGGTCGCCGACGAAGGCCTCAACACGCTCGTCGATTTCCGCCACCAGCGCGCGTTCCGCGCCGAGCGCGGCGAGAACGGCATGAGCCGGCAGATGAGCGGCAAGGGCGGCACCGACACGGTGATCCGCGTGCCGGTCGGCACGGTCGTCAGCGCGACCGAGACCGACGAGATCATCGGCGACCTCACCGAGCACGGCCAGCGCCTTCTGGTCGCCCAGGGCGGCCGCGGCGGGCAGGGCAACATCCATTTCAAGAGTTCGACCAACCGCGCGCCGCGAAAGGCCACGCAAGGCACGCCGGGCGAGGAGCGCGAGCTGCGCCTCGAGCTCAAGGTGCTCGCCGACGTCGGCATGCTCGGCTTCCCGAACGCGGGCAAGTCCACGTTCATCCGCGCGGTCTCTGCGGCGACGCCGAAGGTCGCCGACTACCCGTTCACGACGCTGCAGCCGCACCTCGGCGTGGTGCGCATCGAGACCGACAAGAGCTTCGTCGTCGCCGACATCCCGGGCCTCATCGAGGGCGCCGCGGAGGGTGCAGGTCTCGGCATCCAGTTCCTCAAGCACGTCGCGCGTACGCGCCTGCTGCTGCACGTCGTCGACATCGCCCCGCTCGACGGCGAGACCGACCCGGTCGAGCAGGTGCGCACGATCGAGAACGAGCTCAACGGTTTCGATCCCGAACTGCTCGATCGCCCGCGCTGGCTGGTCTTCAACAAGATGGACCTGCTCGCCCCCGAGGAGCAGCAGAAGGCCGCCAAGGCACTCGTGAAGCGCCTCAAGTGGAAGCAGCCATGGTACCTGGTCTCGGCGATCTCGCGCGAGAACACCTGGCCGATCTGCCTGGACATCCAGCGCTTCTTCGACGAGCAGCGTCGTGACGCGGCCGAAGCGGCCGAGGCGGCGCGACCGTGAGGCGCGGCGTGCACGGTGCCCTCACGCCGATGGATCGCCCAATGAAAAAGCCGGCTTGCGCCGGCTTTTTCGCATCCACCGTGGTGTCGAGCTCAGGCGAGCGCGCGGATGTGCGCGGTCAGGCGGCTCTTGTGGCGCGCGGCCTTGTTCTTGTGGATCAGGCCACGGGCGGCGTAACGGTCGACGATCGGCTCGGCGCTCTTGAGCGCGGCTTCGGCGGCCGCCTTGTCCTTCGCCTCGATCGCCTTCACGACCTTCTTGATCGCCGTGCGGACCATCGAACGGGCACTGGCGTTGCGCTGGCGAGCCTTCTCGGACTGGCGTGCACGCTTCTTCGCGGACTTGATGTTGGCCAAGGTAAAACTCCAGAATACGGGGATGTAAAAAGGCGCGGAAGTATGCGCGCGCCGATCGGCCGCGTCAATCCCGGCCCCGGCACCACGGTCGGAGCCGCCCGATGAAGCCCAGTCTGCTGCGCTCGATGCTCGCGTTCAGCAGCGGCACCTTCGTGTCACGCGTGCTCGGCCTCGTGCGCGAGATGGTCGTTGCCGCGGTGTTCGGCGTGTCGGCGGCGACCGATGCGTTCCTGGTCGCGTTCCGCATCCCCAACTTCATGCGCCGCCTGTTCGCCGAGGGCTCGTTCTCGATGGCGTTCGTGCCGGTGCTCACCGAGTACCGCGAGAAACGCAGCGCCGAGGAGTTGCGCGAGCTCGTCGCGCGCACGGCCGGCACGCTCGGCGCGGTGCTGCTCGTCGTCACCGCGCTCGGCGTGATCTTCGCCGATGTCCTCGTCGGCGGCTTCGCGCCGGGCTCGCTCGACGAGCCCGGCAAGTTCGCCCTGACCAGCGACTTGCTGCGGCTGACGTTTCCTTTCCTGCTGTTCGTCTCGCTGACCGCGCTTGCGGGCGCGGCGCTCAACACGTTCAACAGGTTCGGTCTCGCCGCGCTGACTCCGGTCGTGCTCAACGTGTGCATGATCGCGGCCGCGCTGTGGCTTGCGCCGCATCTCGAGGTGCCGATCATGGCGCTGGGCTGGGCCGTGCTCGCGGCCGGCGTGCTGCAGCTCGCGGTGCAGCTGCCGGCGCTGCACAGGCTCGGCCTGCTCGCGTGGCCGCGCTGGGGTGCTGCGCACGAAGGCGTGCGCCGGGTCATGAAGCTCATGGTGCCGACCCTGTTCGGCTCGTCGGTCGCCCAGGTCAACCTGTTGCTCGACACGCTGATCGCCTCGTTCCTGATCGTCGGTTCGCAGACCTGGCTCGGCTACACCGACCGCCTGCTCGAGTTCCCGCTCGGCATGTTCGGCGTCGCGCTCGGCACGGTGATCCTGCCGACGTTGTCGCGTCATCATGTCGCGGCCGATCCTGCTGGCTTCTCGCGGGCGCTCGACTGGGGCCTGCGCACGACGCTGCTGATCGGGTTGCCGGCGATGCTCGGCCTCGTCATCCTCGCCGAGCCGATCCTCGCGACGCTGTTCCAGCATGGCAAGTTCACCGCGCACGACGTGCGCATGGCGGCGATGTCGCTGGCTGCGCTGAGCTTCGGGCTGCCGGCGTTCACGCTCGTGAAGACCTTGGCGCCTGCGTTCTATTCGCGCCAGGACACGACCACGCCGGTACGCGCGGGCATCGCCTCGATGGTCGCGAGCATGCTGCTCAACGTCGTGTTCGTCGGTGCGCTGTTTGCGCTGTGGAGCACGCCGGAGCAGCGGGCGATGGGCTGGCGCGAGGCCCTGGCATCGGTGCCGGGCCTGCACGTCGGCCTCGCGCTGTCGAGCGCCTGTGCGAGCTACCTCAACGTCGCGCTGCTGTGGCGTGCGCTGCGTCGCGACGGCGTCTACACGCGCGAAGCGGGCTGGGGGCGGCACCTCGTGCGGCTCGTGCTCGCATGCGCGGCACTCGCGGCGACGCTGCTGGTCGGCGTCTTCATCTGGGACGACTGGAGCGCGTGGTCGGTGACGACGCGGGTGTGGCGCCTCGGCGTACTGATCGCGGCCGGCGGCGTGGCCTTCGCGGGCGTGCTGTTCGCGTTCGGTTTCCGCCTGCGCGACCTGCGCGGACCACGTGAGCAGCGGGCCTGACGCGTACCGGCGGACGAGCCGTCAGTCGACGTCCGTCGACGTGCCTTCGCGACCGAGCCGCGCGAGCTGCACGGCCAGCGTGGTCGCCGCGATCAGGCTGCCGGGGTCGGCCTGCCCGGTGCCGGCGAGGTCGAGCGCGGTGCCGTGGTCGACCGAGGTGCGCACGTAGGGCAGGCCGAGCGTGATGTTGACCGCGTGGCCGAAGCCCGCGTGCTTGAGCACGGGCAGGCCCTGGTCGTGATACATCGCGAGCACGGCATCGAAGCGCGCGAGCTGCTGCGGCACGAACGCCGTGTCGGCGGGCAGCGGGCCGGCGAGATCGAGGCCTTCGCCGCGCAGTTCCTCGATGACCGGCTGGATCGTGTCGATCTCCTCGCGGCCGAGGTGGCCGCCTTCGCCCGCGTGCGGATTGAGGCCGAGCACGGCGATGCGCGGCTGCGCGAGGCCGAAACGCGCGACGAGGTCGCCGTGCAGGATGCGCAACGAGTTCGCGAGCGAGGGCCGCGTGATCGCGGCCGGCACGGCGGACAGCGGCAGGTGCGTCGTCGCGAGCGCCACGCGCAACGATCCCGCGACGAGCATCATGACGACGTCACGGTTCGCACGCGCCGCGAAGAACTCGGTGTGACCCGTGAACGGCACGCCGCCGTCGTTGACCACGCCCTTGTGCACGGGCGCGGTCACGATCGCGTCGAAGCGGCCGTCGCTCGCACCGTCAGCGGCACGCGCGAGCGTCTCGAGCACGTAGGCGCCGTTGCGTGGATCCAGGCGTCCCGCGATCGAAGGCACACGCAGCGCGACGTCGGCCACGCCGAGCGTGCCGGGCGGAAGCGGGACGCCGGGGCGATCGGCCTGCAGCGACACGGAGAGGCCGATCGAGGCCGCGCGTTCGGCGACGAGATCGGCCGAGCCGACGAGGATCAGATCGGCCCCGGCGTCGAGCGCGGCGAGGTGCGCGACGAGTTCGGGGCCGATGCCGGCGGGTTCGCCGGCGGTCAGGGCGATGCGCGGGCGGCGATCAGCCGCCGGCGCTGCTGCCGGTGCCACGATCGCCTCCCGGGAGGCGGATCTCGATGTACGCCTCGGAGCGGACCTGGCGCAGGAAGTTCTCGTACTCCTCGTCGGCCTTGCGCGCGCCGAGGGTCTGGCGCGCCTGATCGCGCTCGGCATCCGCCGTGCGGTCCTGCGTGCGCGTGCCGAGACGCTGCAGCAGGTGCCAGCCGATGTCGGTCTGGAACGGCTGGCTGATCTCGTTGTCGGCCAGCGTGTCGATCACCTGCGCGACGCTCGTGCCGTAGGCATTCTTCTGGAACCAGCCCATGTCACCGCCGATGTTCGCGGTGGGGCCGTCCTCGGAGCCTTCGCGGGCGAGCTTGCCGAAATCCTCGCCGGCGACCGCACGCGCGCGCAGGGCATCGACCTTCGCGCGGGCCTCGTCGGCCGACACGACCTCGGTCGCCTTGACGAGGATGTGGCGGGCGTGGAATTCGGTCACGAACTGCTGTGCGGCCTCGCGCTTCTCGACGACGCGGATGATGTGGAAGCCGTTCGGGCCACGGATCGGCGCAGACGTCTGGCCCGGCTGCAGGCTCTCGCTCGCCTCGACGAACGCGGGCGGGATCTCGTCGAATCCGCGCCAGCCGAGGTCGCCGCCTTCGAGCGCGTTCTGCGCGTCGGAATAGCGGATCGCGGCGGCGGTGAAATCCATGCCCTCGTTGATCTGGCGGACGACGTCCTCGGCCTTGGCCTGCGCCTCGTGGATCTGGTCGGCGGTGGCGCCGTCGGGCAGCGTGATCTGGATGTGGCCCAGGTGCACCTGGCCACGCTGGATGCCGCCGTTCTTGAGCAGCAGCTCGATCTCGGTGTCGCTGACCTGCACGCGGCTCTGCACGACGCGCTGGCGCAGCCGCTGCACGACGGTTTCCTCGCGCACGTTGTTGCGGAAGCCTTCCCACGACAGGCCCTGCTGCTGGACCGCCTGGCGCAGCTGCGCGGTGTCGAGGTTGTTCTGGCGGGCGATCTGCTGGATGGTCTGGTCGACCTCGGCATCCGACATCTTGACGCCGGTCTGGTCGGCACGGCCGACCTGCAGCTTGAGCAGGATCAGGCGGTCGAGCACCTGCCGTTGCAGGACGTCGCGCGGCGGCAGCTGCTGCGGATTGGAGCGGTACTGGTACTCGACGGCGGCGACCGCACGGTCGAGCTGGCTCTTCAGGATGACGTCCTCGTCGAGCACGGCCACGATGCCGTCGAGTGGTTCGGTCGGCATCAACTGCGCCTGCACGCCGGGGGCGGCGAGGGCGGACGCGAGGAGCAGGGTGGCGAGCAGCTTCTTCATGCGGATCGGGATTCCGGTGGTGCCGGGACGCGGACAGTCGCCCATTCTAGCGGGCGATCCGGCGCGGCGGCGTTAAAACTTCGCGCAGTCGCGTGGCGGCGTGCGGCCGCCACGGGGCCTCATCGGTAGCCGGTGATCGAGCGGCGCAGGAAGTCGCCGGCCTTCTGGCCGAAGGCACCGACGCCTTTGAACTCGACCTCGAAGTAGATCGCGTTGGTCGCGTCACCCTCGATGTTGTGCACGTAGCGACGGCCGAGCACGCGCCAGGCCACGCAGCAGCTCTCGTGCTCGAAGCCGGCGAACGCCTCGAGCGTCTTGTCCTCGAGCAGCGAGAAGTTCCAGCGCGCGATGAGGCGCCACGACGGGCTCAGCGGCACGAGCACCGAACTGTCGAGCTGTTCGAGGAAGTCTCGGCGGAAACGGTACGAGACGTTGAAAACGCCCTCGCTGCCGAAGCGGTTCTGCAGGCCGATCGCAGACAGGTCGGTGCGGTCGGTGTTCGGGTTCCACTGGTTCGAGAACGTCGCGCGCCAGCGGTCGTTGAAGCGGAAATCGACCTCGCCGACGTAGGTCGACCCGTTGTAGTCGGTCGGCGGGCGTCCCGGCAGCTGCACGCGCTGTTCGTCGAAGTAGCGGATCTGGCCGAAGCTCGCGGAAACGCGCTCGCGGCCGTCGGCGGCGTCGAGCAGTCGCGAGGTCAGCGCGAGCGTGAGGTTGTTCGCGTCCATCTGGCGATCGGCGCCGACGAAGCGGTTCGGGCGGAACAGCTGGCCGAACGTGAACGGCACCTCCTGCGTGTCGAACACGGGCAGGTCGTCCTGGTTGCGGTACGGCACGCGCAGGTAATAGGCGCGCGGCTCGAGCGTCTGCGTGTAGTCGCTGCCGAACAGCGACACGTCACGCTCGAAGACCATGCCGGCGTCGAGGCTCGCGATCGGCACCGCGCGGTGCGGCGAGTCGTTCGCATCGCGGTCGAGATCGTAGCCGGTGTAGCGGTAGCCGAGCTCCGGCCGCACGAACCACGATGCGCGCTCGATCGGCAACGCGATGTACGGATACAGGTCGAGTCGGCGACCCTCGAGTGAGTCCTCTCGCGAGAACGACACGAACTCCGACTTCACGCCCGCGTCGAAGACCGCGCCGAAGCGCTGTTCGGCGTCGAAGGTCAGGCGTGGCAGGCGCCGGTACGGCGCCGCCGAGCCGGGCAGCGTCGGATCGGTGACCTGGTACTCGTCGCCACCGATGCTCGCCGACCACCACGTGCCGTTGCCGGTCAGGTAGGCGCTCGACGGCAGCAGGCTCGTCGCGGCGATGTTGAGGCTGCGGCCGAAATCCTCGAAGTAGCGGTCGTCCGAAGCGTGGTTGATGTTGGCCGAGAAGCCCCACGTGCCGTCGATGCGCGTGCTGTTGTCCCAGTGGAACAGGCTGCGGCGGCCGCCCGATTCGCGGTCGTCGGGCAGCAGGTTGAGCTCGACCATGCCGCGGCTGTGGTCGAACAGGTAGCGGAACTCGCCGCCGAGCATGAGGCCGCGGTAGGTCATCAGGCGCGGCGTCAGCGTCGCGTCGTAGTTCGGCGCGAGGTTGAGGTAGTACGGCGCGGTGATGTCGAGGCCGCGCGTGTCGCCGTAGCTGAAGTCGGGGAACAGGAAGCCCGACTTGCGGCGATCGTCGAGCGGGAACGTCGCGTACGGCAACCAGAACACCGGCACGTCGCCGACGCGGAACGTCATGTCGCGCGCGGTGCCTACGCCCTCGGCCTGGTCGAGGTGCATCTCGCGTGCGGCGAACGCCCAGCCCGGGGTGTCGAGCGGGCAGGTGCTGAAGGTCGTGCCGGTGAGGTCGGCGTGGTCGGCGTCGCGCATGACGGCGACGTCCGCGCGGCCGTTGCCGCGCGAGGACAGCAACTGGTAGCGCACGCCGTTGAGCGTGCCCTGGCTCGGCGTCGTCGTGCCGCTGCCGTCGTGCGCCGACATGAGCATGTCGCGATCCTGGTAGCGCACGTTGCCGGTTGCGGTCCAGCGCGTCGACGTCTGCTCGTAGGTGAAACGATCGGCGCGGATCAGCTGGTCGAGCTGGCGGATGCTCGCGTTGCCGTCGAGCTCGTAGGTCTGGCCATCGGCTGAACGCGAACGATCGGCGTGCACCTGCGTATCGGCAGCGGCACGGTCGCCCTCGGTCGGCAGGTCGGCGACGTAGAAATCGAGCAGGTCGTTCTTCGGGCACATCGAGAAATCGACCGACGGCTTCGCGCACACGAACGTGCCGAGCGGGCAGGCGTGCGCGGGGGCATCCGCCGCCCAGGCCGGGGCCACGAGGCCGAGCACGACGGCCGCGCACAGCGCGCGCCGCACGGGTACAGCAGGGAAGAAGGACGACACGTCGGGCGCTGGCCGGTTGCGGGGACGCGCTAGCTTGCCGAAACGCCGTCGCGGCGGCAAACGCCGTTCAGTCCTCGAGCAGGGCGGTCATGTGGGCGGCGGTCGCCTCGCGCAGCGCGGTCAGGCTGTAACCACCCTCGAGGCTCGACACGATGCGCCCCTGCGCATGGCGCTCGGCGAGGTCGACGAGGCGCTCGGTGACCCAGGCGTAGTCGGAGGTCTCGAGGTTCAGGTTGGCGAGCGGGTCGAGCTTGTGCGCATCGAAACCCGCCGAGACCATGACCAGCTGTGGCGCGAAGGCTTCGAGCGCGGGCAGCACGGTCTTCGTGTAGGCCTCGCGGAACTCGACCGAGCCCGCGCCCGGATCGAGCGGTGCGTTGACGATGTTGCCGGCTCCGCGCTCGCGTGCCGCGCCGGTGCCCGGATACAGCGGCCACTGGTGCGAAGAGGCGTACATGACGCGCGCATCCGACCAGAAGATGTCCTGCGTGCCGTTGCCGTGGTGGACGTCGAAATCGATGATCGCGACGCGTTGCACTGCGCCGCCGGCGAGCGCATGCGCCGCACCGACCGCGACGCTGTTGAACAGGCAGAAGCCCATCGCCGTCTGCGCCGTGGCATGGTGACCCGGTGGTCGCACGGCGCAGAACGCGCGTCGCGTACTGCCGGCGAGGACGAGATCGACCGCCGCGCAGACCGCGCCCGCCGCACGCAGGGCGGCATCCGTCGAACCCGGCGACATCGCGGTGTCCGCATCGAGGCGGCGCAGGCCGTCGGCGGGCACGCCTTCGTGGATGTCGTCGACGAGGCGCGCGTCGTGGACGCGCAGCAGCTGCTCGCGCGTCGCGCGCGGCGCCTCGATGCGGTCGACGCGCGCGAAGCGGTCGGTGTCGAGCGCCTGCAGGACGGCGGCGAGTCGCGAAGGGGATTCGGGGTGGCCCGGTCCGGGCATGTGGTCGAGGCAGGCGGCGTGCGTGAACAGCGCGACGGTCATGCAGGCGGTTCCCGGTCAGCGCGCGACGCGCTCGTGGTTCCACAGCACCTCGCCCTGCGCCGACGCCCGCGCGAGTACGCGCGCGACGACGAACAGCAGGTCGGACAGGCGGTTCAGGTAGCGCGACGCCTCGGGGCGGACGGCCTCGTCGCGGCCCAGCGCGACGACATCGCGTTCGGCGCGCCGGCAGATCGTGCGCGCGAGGTGGCAATGGGCGGCGGCGATACCGCCACCGGGCAGGATGAAGTCCTTGAGCGGCGGGAGATCCTCGTTGAAGCCGTCGAGGTCGTGCTCGAGTCGCGTGATGTCGGCATCGTGCACGAGCGCCATGCCCGGGATGCACAGTTCGCCGCCGAGGTTGAACAACTCGTGCTGGACACGCACGAGCACGTCGCGGACCGCCTGCGGGACCTCGCAGGCGAGCACGACGCCGATCGCGCTGTTGGCTTCGTCGACGGTGCCGTAGGCACCGACGCGTGCCGAGTCCTTGCCGACGCGCGTGCCGTCGCCGAGGCCGGTGCTGCCGTCGTCCCCGGTGCGCGTGTAGATCTTCGAAAGGCGGTTACCCACGCCCGGCGCGCTTGGTACCGACCGGCCCGGCCTGCTGCACGAACAGGCCGACGATCACGTGCAGCAGCGCCGCGACGCCGACGTAGCTCGCGGTCGTCGTGAGGTAGGGCAGGTACCAGTGGCCGAGGTTGGTCATCCAGCCGCCCATGCTCGGCGACGCCACGCTCGCGCTCAGCCAGTAGAAGCTGCCGTTGGTGACGAGGAACGTGAGGCTCGTCGCGGCGAGCACCGACACCGCCAACAGGCCGAGTGCCTGCGGCCGCAGGCCGCCGTGGTGGGCGTTGAGCCAGGCGCCGCCGAACCACAGGATGGCGTACGAGGCGAGCAGGAAGCCGTAGGCGGGCGACATGCAGTAGTGCGCCCAGAACGACAGGCCCTGCGAGGTGATGACCGCGTAGTCGATCACGACGGCCAGCGCGAGCAGGGCCGGGAACGCCCAGCGCACCGCGTGGCGGAGGTAGAAGCCTGCGACGAAGAACACGGCCCACGACGCGTCGGGAACGACCGCGAAGTGATTGATGCGCGTCGCCGCCATGAGCAGGACGAGGATCGCGAAGACGACGAAGCGTTGCGGCTGGGTGAGACTCATCACGGGGTCCGGCGGGTCGGTTGCAGCCATCATCTTAGCGCAGTGGGCCGTGCCTTGGCGGCGGGACGCCGTTCAGGCGCATGCCCGGGGAGCGCCGCCGCCTCGGCGCTACAATGCGCGCCTGCCACGACGCGCGCGGCGACCGCACCGCGCGTGCCGACACACATTTCCCCCTGCACCTTCCGGTATTTCCATGCTTGAACTGATCGGTTTCGACGGCGACGACACGTTGTGGCACAGCCAGGATTTCTACGACGCCGCGCAGGCCGAGTTCGAGCGCATCGTCGGACAGTACGTCGACCTCGCCGATGCCCGCGTGCACGAGCGCCTGCTCGCGATCGAGGCCGGCAACATCCACGTGTTCGGCTACGGTGCCAAGGGCATGACGCTGTCCATGATCGAGGCTGCGTTCGACATCACGGGCGGCCTCATCAGCTCGGGCGACCTGCATCGCCTGGTCGGCATCGGCAAGGAAGTGCTTGCCCACCCGGTCGAGCTCCTGCCGGGCATCCGCGCCGCGGTCGAGGCCGTCGCCGCGTCGCATCGCATCGTGCTGATCACGAAGGGCGACCTGATCCACCAGCAGGCCAAGGTCGCGCGCTCCAACCTCACGGACCTTTTCCACCGCATCGAGATCGTCTCCGAGAAGGATCCTCCCGCGTACGCCCGCGTGCTGCGCGAATGCGGTGTCGCGCCCGAGGCATTCGCGATGGTCGGCAACTCGCTGCGATCGGACATCGCGCCCGTGGTCGAACTCGGCGGATGGGGCATCTACATGCCGTACCACTCGACGTGGTCGCTCGAGCTCGATACCGCATTCGCGGCGGACGGTCCGCGCGTCGTGCAGGTCGGGGAGCCGCTCGGCATCCCGGCCGCCGTCGAGCACCTGCAGCGCGCCGCCGCGAACGCCACCTGACGCACGAAGGCCGGGCACGAGGCCCGGCCTTCGCAGCATGACACGTGGGCTCAGCGCTTGCGCGCGTCGAGCCAGGTCTTGTACTCCGATTCGGAGATCTTGCCGTCACCGTCCGTGTCGATGATCTCGAACTGCTTGAGCACGCCCGGGAAAGGAATCAGCTCGTCCTTGCTCAGGAAGCCGTCGCGGCTCGTGTCGGACTCGGACCACGTCGGCGCACGCTCGGTGCTCGGTTCGGTCATCGCCGGCGTCTGCGCGAACGCGGCGGCGGAAATCGTCGCCAGCGCGACGGTGAAAAGCGGGTTGCGGATCTTCGGGGTCTTCATGGAGGTTCTCCTCGGATGGCGGCCAGACCTCGGCCTCGGCGTGGGAACAACCCTAGCGACGCCGTCGCGACTCGATGGTGAATACGTGGTTGCACCGCGAACGACGTTCAGGCCGCGGACATCCGAGCGACGCGGAGCAGCGCTTCGACATGCGTTGCCGCCGCCTGGCCTTGCACGCGCAGCGCGTGCATGCGCGGTGCACCGCCGGCGAGTTCGCGTCCGATCGCGATCGTGACGGCGTCTTTCGGGCACAGGTCGAGGCACCCGCTCGCGACGACGCGCACGTCGCGCGTACCCGACGCCTTCAAGGCACGCTTGAGGTCGTCGCGCAGCGATTCGCGGTCCTGCCGCTTCATGCACTTGGTGCAGACGAACACGACGTCGCGCCATGGGACGTCGTCGTGGGAATCGGAAGGTGGACGGACCATGGGATCTCCGCGTGTCGTGCGCCCTCGATCGGGGCGGCGGAGCGGGTGATCAAGTCCGTTGCATGACTGGCCGGTGACCGCTTTCGAGCATGCCCGGCGAATGTCAGGACGCGTTCACCGCCGACGGCCTATCCGTAGGGCCCTCGGGGTGACGTTCTCGGTGCGACTCGGCAGGCATCGGTCGACGCTGCAGTCATTCCGGAGTTTCGCCCTCGGGACGCGACACGTCCCTTCGATGTTCAGCCCCGGACAAGGACAAGACCATGACCGTTTCGACCATCCTGCTGATCGTGTTGATCCTGCTTCTCGTCGGCGCATTGCCGGCGTGGCCGCACAGCCGTCGTTGGGGCTACGGCCCGAGTGGCGGCCTTGGCCTCGTCGTGGTGATCCTGATCATCCTGCTGCTGCTCGGCCGGATCTGACGGAGCATCGTCACCGCCTGCGTCGAACTCGATCGGCGCAGCGGGTGGTGCGGGTGGCGGCCCGTTCTATCGTGCCGCCGCCGGCATCGCGGCACTCGTCCCGAGGGGCGAACGCCGATTCGCCGAATCAGGCAGCCTGGGGAACGAGCGTCGCCGTGACTTCCTCGACGCGTGCGCGGGCCGAATGCATGGTCGGGTGGAACTCCATGGTCGGGGCGACTTCGGTGTCGCGCGTCGACCACCAGGTCAGGACGAAATTGCCATCCGGCCAGGGACCCGAGATGCCCGCGACGGCGACGCCCTGGATGCTCGCCACGGCCAGCAGGCCGTCGTAGCGGACTTCCCAACCGAGGCTCTCCGGCGTCGAGAACTGGATGAACTTGCTGACCTTGCCCATGGCATCGTTCCTATCGTGAAACGGAAGGTGGTGGATCGGATATTGTGGACAAAGCAATCCGCGTGCCATACGTGATTCGATCTCAAGTCATTGAATCATCGTGGTATTACTTCGCGGGCATGTCAGTTCCTGACAGGCGTGACGTGACAGGCTCCGCATGTCTTGATCCTGCCGGGCCCGCCGTCTAGGGTGTGACGATGCGCATCCTTCTCCTGACCACGAGTGTCCTCGTCCTCGCCGCGTGCTCGCGCGAGGCCCCGCCGCCGGCCGCCGACGGCCCCTCCGGCGCTCCCACCTCAGCGGAGGTCGGTGCGCCGGTCGCGACGGCGGCCGACGCGTTCTTCGCCAACCTGACCACGCTGTGCGGCAAGGCCTTCGGTGGTGCGCTGGGTGCACACGAAGAAGCCGATCTCGCCTTGTTCGGAGGCCCGCCCGTGATGCACGTGGCGTCGTGCAGGGCCGACGAGATCCGCATCCCGTTCCATGTGGGCGAGAACCGCTCGCGCACCTGGATCGTCACGCGTACGTCCGAGGGCCTGCGCCTCAAGCACGACCATCGCCACGAGGACGGCACGCCGGATGATCTGTCGATGTACGGCGGTGATTCCGCAGGGCCGACCGCCGGCTCGGCGCAGCGCCAGTCGTTCCCGGCGGATGCCGAATCGAAGGCCATGTTCGAGGCCGCCGGGCTGACCGCATCGGTCGACAACACGTGGACGCTCGAGATCGAACCGGGCAGCCGCTTCACGTACGAGCTGCGCAGGCCCGAACGCCATTTCAGCGTGGTGTTCGACTTGACCGCACCGGTGGCACCGCCGCCGCCGCCGTGGGGGGCCGTCACGGGCACGTCCGCAGCAGGCGGACACGACTGAACGCTTTCACCGGCGCGGGTGTTCGATGCCGGACACCCGTCCGCACTGGCCGTGTTCACGCCAGTCCAAGGGCTTTTCAGATCAATAGATTGCGATGATGTGAAGGATTGGCATGCCTCGTGCTGAAGCATGCCCATGGACATCGCACGCCCCGAACTGAAGCAACGCAAGCGCCGCCGCCAGATCATCCTCGGCACGGTCGTCGCCACTCTCGTCGTCGCCGCCGGCGTCGGACTCGCCTCGCTGGGACCGGCCATGCCGTCGGTCGAGCGCACGAGCCTGCTCGTCGACACCGTCAAGCGCGGCGAGCTGCTGCGCGAGGTGCGCGGCCCCGGCACGCTCGTGCCGAAGGAGATCCGCTGGATCGCCGCCGAGACCGCCGCGCGCGTCGAGCGCATCGTGGTCAAGCCCGGCGCGAAGGTCGAGACCGATACGGTCATCCTCGAACTCAACAACCCCGAGGTCGACGATCAGCTGCTGTCGGCGAAGTCGGAGGTCACCGCCGCCGAAGCCGACCTCGCCGTGCGCCGCGCGACGCTGCAGTCGCAGTTGCTCGACCAGAAGGCCAGCCTCGCCAGCATCGAGGCCGATTACGAATCCGCACGCCTGCAGGCCGAAGCCGAGGCCACGCTGCGCGACAAGGGCATCATCCCGGGCATCCAGGCCAAGCGCAGCGCGCTCGCGATGGGCCAGCTCAAGACGCGCCTCGGCATCGAACACGAGCGCATCGACCAGTTCACCCAGAACATGCGTGCGCAGCTCGCCGCCGACCAGGCGCGACTCGCCCAGCTCGCGGCGACGCGCGACCTGCGCCAGCGCCAGGCCGATGCGCTCAAGGTGCGCGCCGGCATCGCCGGCGTCCTGCAGCGCATCGCGGTCGAGGAAGGCCAGCAGGTCGCCGCCGGTTCCAACCTCGCGCGTGTCGCCCGTCCCGGCGAACTCATGGCCGAGCTGCGCATCGCCGAAACCCAGGCCAAGGACATCGTCATCGACCAGCCCGCGCGCATCGACACGCGCAACGGCATCGTTGCCGGCAAGGTGCTGCGCGTCGATCCGGCCGTGCAGAACGGCACCGTGCAGGTCGACGTCGAGCTGACCGGCGACCTGCCGGGTGGTGCGCGTCCGGACCTTTCCGTCGACGGCACGATCGAGATCGAGCGCCTCGCCGACGTGCTCTACGTCGGTCGCCCCGCGTTCGGCCAGCCCGAGACCGAGGCACGCCTGTTCCGCGTCGATGCCGACGGCGTCGCCGAGCGCGTGCCGGTGCTGCTCGGCCGCAGCTCGGTCAACCTCATCGAGGTGCGCCAGGGCCTGCAGGCCGGCGATCGCGTCGTGCTCTCCGACACCAGCGCCTACGACCAGGCTGACCGCCTGCGCCTCAAGTGACGCCTTCCGTTTCCCACCGCATCCCATCGCCGACCGACACGAGCCCGCCATGACCGACGAATCCCTGCTCCGCCTCGACAACATCAAGAAGGTGTTCCTGACCGACGAAGTCGAGACGCATGCGCTGGCCGGCGTGCACATCGCGATCGCCAAGGGCGAGTACGTGTCGATCACGGGCCCGTCCGGCTGCGGCAAGTCGACCCTGCTGGCGATCCTCGGCCTGCTCGATACGCCGAGCGAGGGCACCTACCGCCTCAACGGCCGCGAGGTCGCCGACATCGGCGCGAGCGAGCGCGCGGCGATCCGCAACCAGGAAATCGGCTTCGTGTTCCAGGCCTTCAACCTGATCGGCGACCTGACCGTGTTCGAGAACGTCGAGCTGCCGCTGACCTACCGCGACGGCGTCTCCAAGGCCGAGCGCCGCGACCGCGCGATCGCCGCGCTCGAGCGCGTCGGCATGGCGCACCGCGTGAAGCATTACCCGGCGCAGCTCTCGGGCGGTCAGCAGCAGCGCGTCGCGGTGGCACGCGCACTGGTCGGCCAGCCATCGATCCTGCTCGCCGACGAACCGACCGGCAACCTCGACTCGAAGAACGGCGAGGCGGTCATGGAACTGCTCGACGAACTCCACAAGGCCGGCTCGACGATCTGCATGGTCACGCACGATCCGCGCTACGCCGATTTCGCCGACCGCAAGATCTTCATGTTCGACGGTCGCGTCGTCGACGAGGCGACCATGCACCGCCTGCGCCACGAAGAGGACCAGCGCCTCATGCGTCCGGCGCGCGCCACCGCGAACGGCGCGACCTGATCGCGTCGACGTGCCGGCCATGAACACCTTGCGCTTCGCGCTCCGCCAACGGGTCCGCACGTCGGGCTTCACGCTCGTCGCGGTGCCCGCGCTTGGCATCGGCGCCTGCGCGGCGATGTTCGGCATCCTCGACGCGATGCTGCTCAAGCCGCTGCCGGTGCGCGCGGCATCGGTCGATCCCGCCACCGCCCTGCGCTGAAACGGAGCCCGGACCATGCACGCGATCACCGCCGACCTCCGCCGCGCCTGGCGCAACCTGCTCGCCAAGCCGACATTCCTCGCCGTCGCGGTGCTCACGCTCGCGATCGGCATCGGTGCGATCGGCGCGGTGTACAGCGTCGTCGACGGCACGCTGCTCAAGCCGCTGCCGTATCCGCAGGCCGAGCGCATCGTGCGCATCGACCGCGTATCGGAGCCGTACGGCGGACCGGTCTCGGCGAACCTGTTCAACGCCTGGCGCGAGGGTTCGCGCGAGCAGTTCGACAGCTTCGGCGCGTTCGCCGGGGCGACGCTGCATTTCCAGGCGCCCGGCGCGGCGGCCGAGCGCCTCACCGCCTACGCGGTGACGCCGGGCTTCTGGACGACGATGGGCCTGCCGGCCGCCGCGGGTCGCTACTTCGGCGACGAGGAAGAGTCGCGCAACGAGCGTGTCGTCGTGATCGGCCACGCGTTCTGGCAGCACCAGCTCGGTGGCCGCGCCGACGCGGTCGGCAGCGACGTCGTGCTCAACGGCACCGCCTACCGCATCGTCGGCATCACGCCGGCGACATTCCGCTATCCCTACACGGTCGACGTGTTCGTGCCGACCGCGCTGCGCGCGGGCAACTCGACCGACGAGACGAGCTATCTTTCGGTGGTTGCGCGGCTCGCCGACGGCGCGAGCCTCGCCCAGGCCGACGCGGTGCTGGCGCAGGTCAATGAAAGGCTGTCGAGTGAGAACGGAGGACGTTCCGGGACGATCGGTGCAAGTCTCGTCGCACTGCCGGACCGCCTCGTCAGCAGCGTGCGCGAGCCACTGCTGATCCTGCTTGGCGCTTCGGCGCTGGTGCTGCTGATCGCATGCGCGAACCTCGCCAGCCTGCTGCTCGCGCGGGGCGTCGAGCGCCACCGCGAGCTCGCCGTGCGCGCCGCGCTCGGTGCATCGAAGGCGCGCCTGCTGCGTCTCGTGCTCGCCGAGGTCGTCATCATCGCGCTGCTCGGAAGTGCGGTCGGCCTCGCCGTCGCCGCGTTCGCGGTGCCGATGCTGCTTGGTGCCGCGCCCGACGTGCTGCCGGGCCACAGCCTGGTCGGCGTCGATGCCGGCGTCGTCGCGGTCTGCGTCGTGACCGCGCTCGCGACGATGCTCGTATTCGGCATCTGGCCGGCCCTGCGCGCCTCGCGTGCCGATCCCGCCCGCGCGATGCAGGACGAGGCGCGCGGCAGCGTCGGCGGGCGTGCCGGCGGACGTGTGCGCAACGTGCTCGTCGCGGCCGAACTCACGGTCGCGCTCGTGCTGCTCGCCGGTGCCGGCCTGCTGGTCGAGAGCCTGCGCCAGATCGGTCGCGTCGACACCGGCGTGGACACCTCGCACGTGCTGACAGCGTCGATCATCGTGCCGACGCCGCCGACCACGCCGGGCGAGGATTTCGAGACCGCCTACCAGCGCAACACTGCGATCTTCCAGAGCCGCATCGATGCCGTGATCACCCGCCTCGCCGCGCTGCCCGGCGTGACTGCGGTCGGTGTCAGCGACGCACTGCCGCTGTCGGGCGCCGACAACGCGAGCTCGACGATCGAGGTCGTCGGCCAGGCCGCGCCCGACGGTGGCGCGAGCCGCACCGGTGCGAACTGGCGCTTCGTCAATCCTGACTTCATGGCGACGCTCGGCATGCGTCTCGTGTCCGGCCGCCACCTCGTCGATGCGGATGCACGCCCCGGCGCGTTCCCGACCCAGGTCGTCGTCAACGAGACGTTCGCGCGTCGCCTGCTGCCCGGTGTCGATCCGCTCGGCCGCGAAGTCGTGTTCCTCGGTGGCCCTAAGACCATCGTCGGCGTCGTCGCCGATGCGCGCATGGGTGTCGAGCGCGAGCCCGATGCCGAGGTCTACATGCACCACGCGCATTCGCTGTTCCCGCAGTTCGAACTCGCGATCAAGGTCGCCGGCGAGCCGATGGCGATGGCCGAGCCCGTGCGTGCCGCGCTGCGCGAGCTCGATGCCGCGATGCCGGTGTTCCGCGTGCGCAGCATGGACGAGCTCGCCGCGGGCGGCGTCGCGATGCGCGCGTTCAACCTGCGCCTCATGGGCGGCTTCGCGCTCGTCGCGCTCGTGCTCGCCGCGATCGGCGTGTACGGCGTCATCGCCGGCTCGGTCGCGCAGCGCCGCCGCGAGATCGGCCTGCGCAAGGCGGTCGGCGCGAACGTGCTCGACATCCACCGCCTCGTGCTCGGTTCGGGCCTGCGCCTGATCGTGCCGGGCCTCGTCGCCGGCGCGCTCGGCGCGCTCGCGCTGGGCCGCCTGCTCGCCTCGCAGCTCTACGGCATCGGCGCGGCCGATCCGTTCGTGCTCGCGACGACGGTCGCCGTGCTCGCGGTGGTCGCGTTCGCCGCCTGCATCGTGCCGACGCTGCGCGCCGCGCGCGTGCCGCCGATGGAGGCGCTGCGCGACGGCTGACCGCGCCCTCCCGCCAGGCCTTTTTTCTGCCTCACCACCGGAACACACGCACACCGATGAACACGCTGCACGACGATCTCCGCCACGCCCTGCGCGCCTTGCGCGCCCATCCCGGTACGCATGCGTTCGCGATGCTGACGCTGGCCTGCGGCCTCGCCGCGGCGCTGGCGATCCTGTGCGTGGTCGAGGCGGTGCTGCTGCGCGGCTTGCCGTTCCCGAATGCGGATCGCGTCGTGCAGCTGCGCGAGCTCTCCGACGACGGTCGCCCGATGGCGCTCGCGATGCCGAACTACCGCGATCTCGCCGCGGGCACCCAGGGCGTCGCGAAGACTGCCTTCATCTCGGAAGGTCCTTCGCCGGTCGGCTTCGGCGGCCAGCTGCGCAGCACCAGCGTGGCCTGGGTCGGCGACGACTTCTTCGGCGTGTTCGGCCTCGCACCGTCGCTCGGACGCACGTTCGACCGCGACGAGCGCGGCGCGGTCGCGGTGATCTCGCACGCGATGTGGCGTTCGCAGCTCAACGGTCG
The DNA here is from genome assembly GCF_051987395.1 of Dokdonella aquatica. NCBI lineage: Bacteria > Pseudomonadati > Pseudomonadota > Gammaproteobacteria > Lysobacterales > Rhodanobacteraceae > Dokdonella > Dokdonella aquatica. The sequence goes on from NZ_CP197094.1 coordinate 2,821,812, forward strand.
CGAGGACGTGCTCGGCCAGCGCCTCGACATCGACGGCACGTCGGTCACGATCGTCGCGGTCATGCCGGCGGGCTTCGCCTATCCGGGCGACACCGCCGTATGGACGCCCGCACCGGCCGCGTGGACCGGCGGCGAATCGCGCACCGCGCACAACTGGGATGCCGTCGCGCTGCTCGACGACGGCGCCGCACTCGGCACCGCGCGCCTCGCCGTGGCGGCGCTCGCGACGCGCCTGCAGCGCGAACATGCCGGTGACGTCGATGCCCATGGCTTCGAGGTGACGCCGCTCGCCGACGCGATCGCTGCGCCCGTGCGCAGCGCACTGCTCATGCTCGCGGCCGGCACCGTGTTCCTGCTCGCGATCGCGATCAGCAACGCGCTGAACCTGTTGCTGACCCTCGCCGCCGCACGCTCGAAGGAGTTCGCGGTGCGCACCGCGCTCGGCGCGAGCCGCGCACGCCTCGCGCGCCAGGTGTTCCTCGAGAGCCTCGCGGTCAGCCTCGCCGCCACGCTGGCCGGCCTTGCGGTGGCCTGGGGCGCGCTGCGCCTGCTCGTGCATCTGGCCGGCGAGACCTTGCCGCGCGCGCAGGAGATCCACGTCTCCGCGTCGGCTGTCGCTTGCGCATTCGCCGGTGCCGTCGTCATCGCCGTGATCCTGTCGATCGCCGGGGTGCTCGGTGCGCGTGCGCGTGCACCGATGGAGACGCTGCGCGAGAGCGGGCGAGGGCAGTCCTCGAGCCGTGCGACGCTGCGCTCGCGCAAGGTACTGCTCGTCGCGCAGACCGCACTCACGACCGTGCTGCTGGTCGGTGCGGGCCTGCTCGGCCGCAGCTTCGTCGGCCTGCTCGCGGTCGATCCGGGTTTCCGTGCCGAAGGCGCGATCGCGATCGAGCTGTCACAACCCGGCATGGGCGAACCCGCCGCCGCGCAGCAGGCCGCACGCCGCTACGCCGCGATCATGGACGCGCTCGCCGCGCAGCCCGGCATCACCGCGGTCGGCGGTTCCAACCGCCTGCCGCTGACCGGCGGCGCCAACGGCGCATTCTGGGACGACACCGTCACCTCGTTCGACACGCCGCCGCCTACGCAGCTCGGCTATGCCGAATTCCGCGCCGCGAGCGCGGGGTATTTCGACGCCGCCGGCATCCCGCTGCTGTCGGGCCGTGCCTTCGACGCACGCGATCGCGAGGACAGCCAGCACGTCGCCGTCATCAGCGCGACGGTTGCGCAAAAGACCTGGCCGGGCCGTGATCCGATCGGCCAGCGCATCCAGGTCGGCAACATGGACGGCGACATGCGCCCGGTAACGATCATCGGCATCGTCGGCGACGTGCACGAACGCCGTCTCGAGCGCACGCCGATGGGTGCGGTCTACGTGTCGATCGCGCAGCGTCCGCGCATCGCCGGCGAGTTCAGCGTGGTCGCGCGCACGACGCTGCCGCTCGCGACGACGCTGCCGGCCGTGCGCACGCTGCTCGAACGCGAGGCCATCGACGTGCCGAGCCGCGTCTACCCGCTCGCCGAGGTGCGCGAGCGCGCGGTGGCGCAGCGCCGCTTCAACCTGATCCTGCTCGGCGTGTTCGCGGGCGTCGCGTTCGTGCTCGCGACCGGCGGCCTGTACGGCCTCATGGCGTTCGCGGTCGGCCAGCGCCGCCACGAATTCGCGCTGCGCCAGGCGCTCGGTGCCTCGTCGCGCGGCGTGCTCGACCTCGTCCTGCGCGACGGCATGCGCATCGCGGTGGTCGGCATCGTCGCCGGACTCGCCGCCTCGCTCGCGACGACGCGCCTGTTCGCGGGTCTGCTCTACGGCGTGCCCGCGACCGATCTCGTCACGCTCGCGACGGTCGCCGTCGTGCTCGCCGGCACGCTGCTGCTCGCGAGCCTGCTGCCGGCACGTCGCGCGAGCCGCGTCATGCCACGCGAGGCACTCGCGTGAACCTCGCATCCCTGAACCCTCGCATCGGAGGCGTGCGATGACGACCTTCCTCACCCTCATGCTCGACGAACTGCGCATCGGCGCGCGCAACGCGCTGCGCCGCCCGGGCTTCGTCGCGCTTGCGGGCTCCACGCTCGCGCTCGGTATCGGTGCGCTGGTCGCGGTGTTCGCGCTCGTCGACGCGGTGCTGCTCGCACCGCCGCCGTATCCGCAGGCCGAGCGCCTCGTCGTGCTCGGCAAGAGCGACCGCCACGCCTGGTCGACGATCGCGCCGCGCCAGTACCAGCGGCTCGACGGCATCGACGGTATCGAGCGTCTCGGTTCGCGTTTCGTGCCGAAGGACGTCAACGTCGCCGGCGGCGGCGATCCCGATCTCGTCACCGCATGGCCGGTTGATGCCGGCCTGCTGCCGACGCTCGGCGTCGCTCCCGTGCTCGGCCGCAACTTCACGGCCGAAGAGGATCGCCCCGGCGGCCCGCGTGCGGCGCTGCTCGGCCACGCGTTCTGGCAGCGCCATTTCCATGGCGACACCGGCGTGATCGGTCGCGACGTGCTCGTCGACGGTGTTGCCACGCCGGTCGTCGGCGTGCTGCCGCCGACGTTCCGCCTCGACGGTTCGCCCGACGTGCTGCTGCCGCTCGCGCTCGCGCCGGCGAGCAACGACGGTGCGACCAACCTGCTGGTCTTCGCTCGCCTGGCGCCCGGTGCGTCGATCGACGCGGTGCAGGCCGCCTACGACACGCGCCTGCAGGCGCTGTCGGTCGAACTCGGTCGCGAGCAGGGCGACTGGCGCCCGCGCTTCTACGCGAGGCCGATCGCGGGCGAGCTTGGCGCCGCCGCGCGTCCGGTATTGCTGCTGTTCCTCGGCTGCGCGGCCTGCGTGCTGCTGCTCGTCGCGGTCAACCTTTCCAACCTCATGCTGCTGCGCGCCCTCGCGCGCAGCCATCAAGGCGCGGTGCGTTCAGCGCTTGGCGCCTCGGCCGTGCGGCTCGCGCTGCCGGCGCTCGGTGAAGGCGTGCTCGTCGGTGTCGCGGGTGCAGTCGGCGGCCTCGTGCTCGCGTGGGCGATGCTGAGCTTCGGTCGCGCCTGGTTGCCGGATGGATGGATCGCCGCGGATGCCTCGCTGATCGGCCTGCGCGCGTTCGCCGTCGCGCTGGTCGCCGCCGTCATGGTCGGCGTGTTCGCGGCGCTGCTTGGCGTCTGGCGCGGCGGCAGCACGCCGCGCGATCTCGTCGCCGGCGGGCGCACGGGCGCGAGCCGCGGCACGCAGCGTTTCGGCCGCGTGCTCGTGGCCACGCAGGCGGCGCTCGCAACGCTGCTGCTGGCCTCGTCGGCGATGCTCGCGCATTCGCTGTGGAAGCTCTCGCAGGTCGAGCTCGGTTTCGATGCGCGCGGCGTGCTCGTGCTGCGCCTCAATCCGGCCGCGGCGACCTATCCCGACACCGCGGCCGTGCATCGCCTCGGCGAGCGCATCACCGAGCGGCTGCGTGCCGAACCCGGCGTGCGCGACATCGCGCTGACCACCAACCTGCCGATCGGCTCGCAGCTCAACATGTCGATCAGGCGCTCCGATGGCCTGCCGATCGACGAGGCGCCGCAGTACCGCGCGGTCGGTCCCGGCACGCTCGCCGCGTTCGGCATCCCGCTGCTCGCCGGGCGCGACATCGGCGACGGCGATGTCGCCGGTGGCGAACCGGTCGTCGTCGTCAACGACGCCTTCGCGAAGGCCTATCTCGGCGGCCAGGCACTCGACCAGACGCTGACCGTCGATTTCGGCGACGGCATGCCCGCGATGCGCGTCGTCGGTGTCGCCGCCGACGTGCGCGATTTCGGTCCGCAGGAAGCATCACCGCCGACCGTGTTCGCGCCGATCGCGCAGATGCCCGATCCGATGCTCGCGCTGCTGCGCCAGTTCGTGCCGGTCAACGTGGCGGTGCGCGTCGAAGGCGATGCTGCTGCGTATGCGTTGCGCGTGCGTGCCGCGCTGCGCGACGTCGACCCGGGTCTCGGCATCGCCGGCCTGCGCCTGCTCGAGCGCGATGTCGCGGCGGCGACGTCGGTGCAACGCATGAATGCCGCGCTGGTCGGCGTGTTCGCGGTGCTCGCGATCGTGCTCGCCTCGGTCGGCCTCTACTCGGTCACCGCGGTCGCGGTGGCCTCGCGCCGCCGCGAGTTCGGGGTGCGCGCCGCGCTCGGCGCCTCGGCGCCGCGGCTCATGCGCGGCGTCGTCGCGCGCGGCCTTGTCGATGTCGCGATCGGCCTCGCCGCCGGTCTCGCCCTCGCGCTCGCCGCGGGACGCCTGCTCGAGCGATTCCTGCACGGCGTCGGCGCTTCCGATCCGCTCGCCTGGATCGCGACGCTCGCCGTGCTCGGTCTCGCCGGCCTGCTCGCGACCGTTCTGCCGGCCGTGCGTGCGGCGCGCGTCGCGCCGATGGAGGCCTTGCGTGACGACTGATGCACTCTCGAACACACCGTCGATGCCGCGCGGAGGCACGCCGTGATCGCCGCATTCGCCGACGACCTGCGCCTGGCCTGGCGCGGCCTGCGCGCGCAGCCGACGTTCCTCGCGACGGCCGTGCTGACACTCGCGCTCGGCATCGGCGCGCTCGCGGCGATCTTCACGGTCTACGACGCGGTACTGCTCAAGCCGCTGCCGTTCGCGCACGGCGACCGCCTCGTGAGCGTCACGCGCGAGCAGCCGCCGTACCGCGGCAGCGACAGCCCGGTGCCGCAGTTCGACGAATGGCGTGAACGCAGCACGGCGGCGTTCGATGCGTTCGGCGCGTATGCGCCCGAGACGATGAACCTCGCCGGTGACGGCGATGCCTTGCGGCTCGCCTCGTACAAGGTCACGCCGGGCTTCTGGGACGTGTTCGCACGGCCACTCGCGCTCGGCCGCGCCTGGGGCGACGACGAGGAGCGCCACAACGTGCGCGTCGTCGTGCTCGGCGATGCGCTGTGGCGCACGCGCTTCGGTGCCGCCGCCGACATCGTCGGTCGCGACGTCGTGCTCAACGGCGACGCGTATCGCGTCGTCGGCGTGGCGCAGGCGGCGTTCCGTTTCCCGGCGGACGCGCAGGCCTGGATGCCGACCTATGCACCGGGTCATGCGCAGAGCCGCCGTGACATGAGCTTCCTGCGCGTGGTCGCACGGTTGCGTGACGGCGTCACGGCCACGCAGGCACGCGACGTGCTGCGCGGCGTGACCGACTGGCAGGCGGCGACGTTCCCCGATACCGATGCGGGCCTGTCGGCCGCGGTCGAGCCGCTGCAGGACGCGATCGGTGCGAAACTGCGCACGCCGCTGCAGATGCTGCTCGCGGCGTCCGCGCTCGTACTGCTGATCGCGTGCGCGAACCTCGCCAACCTCATGCTCGCGCGTGCCCAGGACCGCCACGCCGAGCTCGCGCTGCGCCGTGCACTCGGCGCGGGTCAGCGCCGCCTCGCGCGCCAGCTCGTCGCCGAGGCGCTGGTCGTGACCGCACTCGGCGTGTTCGCCGGCCTCGCGCTGGCCTGGCCTGCGACGGCCGCGCTCGCGCAGCTCGATCCGGGCCTGCTGCCGGGCTACACGGCACCGTCGCTCGACCTGCGCGTCGTCGCCGTGACCGGCCTCGTCGCCGGCACGACGATGCTCGCGTTCGCACTCGTGCCGGCATGGCGCGCGGCCGCTGCCGATCCTGCGCTCGCGTTGCGCGGCCTCTCGCGTGGCCAGGCCGGTACGCGCGGCGCGGCACGCGCACGCCGTGTGCTCGTCGCGGCCGAACTCGCGCTCGCGCTGACCCTGCTCGCCGGCGCCGGCCTGCTCGTCGATTCGCTGCGTCGTCTCGGCGGGGTCGACACCGGCGTCGACGCGCGCCAGGTGCTCACCGCGCAGTTCTCGATCCCGACGCGTGTGCTGCAGCCCGGCGAGGACCTCGATGCATGGGCCGGGCAGGCGATGTCCGCACTCGGTCCGCGCCTGACCGCGATCGAGGAACGCCTGCGCGCGATCGGCGGTGTCGATGCGGTCTCGTTGAGTTTCGGCCTGCCGGCGTCGGGCATCGCGAGCTGGAGCAGCGCGTTCGAGGTCGTCGGCGATCCGGCCGGACGCCAGCCGGCCGTGCAGTACCGCTTCGTCAGCACCGACTATTTCCGCACGTTCGGCATCCCGGTCGAAGCCGGTCGTGCGTTCGACGCGCTCGACGGCACACGCGCGCTGCTGCCGACCGAGCTGCTCGTCAACCGTGCGTTCGCGACGCGCTTCCTCGGTGGCGGCGACGCGATCGGGCGCGAGATCCGTACCTTCGGCGATGCGCCGATCCCGGTCGTCGGCGTGGTCGGCGACGTGCGCCAGGCCGGGCTCGAGCGCGAGGCGCAGCCCGAGCTGTACTTCCCGCTGGCCAAGGCGATCAAGGGCGAGATCGCGATCGCGCTCAAGGTGCGCGGCGACGCGCTCGCGTTCGCGGGTCCGCTGCGCGAGGCGATGCGCGAGGTCGCTCCCGATGCGCCCGTGTACGCGGTGCGCACGCTCGACACGGTGATCGGCTCGACGCTCGCGTTGCGCCGCTTCAATGCCTCGCTCATGGCCGTGTTCGCGGGTGTCGCGCTCACGCTCGCCGCGGTCGGCCTGTACGGCGTGGTCGCCTACACGGTCGGCCGGCGCCGCCGCGAGATCGGCCTGCGCCAGGCGCTCGGCGCGGACGCGCGCGCGATCCACCGCCTCGTGCTGCGCTCGGGCCTCGCGATGCTGCTGCCCGGCATCGCGTTCGGCGTGGTCGGCGCGCTCCTGGTCGGCCGCCTCGTCGCCTCGCAGCTGTACGGCGTCGGCAGTGCCGATCCACGCGTGCTCGCGGGCGTCGTGGCGGTGCTGGCCGTGGTCGCGCTCGCGGCCTGCCTCGTGCCGACCTGGCGTGCCGCGCGCGTCGCGCCGCTCGAGGCCTTGCGTGATGAATGACTTTCGAAGGGGATTCCGATGAGCGGCTTCGTGTCCGACCTGCGCCTCGCCTTGCGCCGCCTCGCCAGCGCACCGGGCTTCACGTTCGCCTCGGTGGCGATGCTCGCGCTCGGCATCGGCTTCAGCGTCGCGATGGTCGCGACCGTCGACGGCGTGCTGCTGCGTGGCCTGCCGCTGCACGATCCTGATCGCATCGTCGTCGTGCGCGCCGTGAATCCTGCGCAGGACGTCGACAACGCGCAGTTCACGACGCGCGAGGCCGAACTGCTGGCCGCCGGCACGCCGGGCTTCGACGCGCTCGGCTACTACTGGTGGAGCGGCGTGACGCTGTTCGACGGCGAACGCGCGCGCGAGATCACGACGCATGTCGTCGGCGCGGGCTATTTCGAGGCGCTCGGCATCGCGCCCGTGCTCGGGCGTGTGCTGGATGCCGACGACGTGCGCGAGGATCGTGGCGTCGCGGTGCTGTCGCATGCCGAATGGCAGCGTGCGTTCGGCGGCTCGACCGACGTGATCGGCAAGCGCCTCGAACTCGTCGACGAGGATCCGCTCGAGATCGTCGGCGTGCTGCCGCCGTCCGCCGAACTCGTCGCCGGTGACACCGGTGTATGGCGTCCGCTTGCGGCGAAGTACCTTCCGCAGGACGGCCTGCAGCGCGAGCGTCGCCGCACGCTGCTCATGGTCGGACGTCTCGCCGCGGGCACCACGCCCGCGCAGGCCGACGCGGCCTTGCAGCAGCGCTTCGAGGCCCTCGCGGCCGAGCGCGGCGAGACCGATGCGGGCTGGCGTGCCACCACCCGACCGCTCATCGACGTACTCGTCGGCGATGCGCGCACGGCGCTGTGGGGCGCGTTCGCGCTGGCCGTGCTCGTGCTGCTCGTCGCGGCCGCGAACGTCGCGATCCTGCTTGATGCGCGCCAGCTCGCGCGGCGCCGCGAGCAGGCCGTCTTGCAGGCAATCGGCGCGAGCCGCGGACGCCTGCGCCGCGAGCTCGCGCTCGAACTCGGACTGCTCGCGACCGCCGCGGTCGTGGCCGGCAGCGGCGTCGCCGCAGCGACGATTGCACTCCTGCGTGAACTCGCTCGCGACAGCGTGCCGCGCGTCGACGGCATCGTGCTCGACGCACGCGTACTCGCCGCCGCCGCAGTGTTCGGCCTCGCCGTGCCGTGCCTCGCTGCGCTCGCGGGTGCGCTGCGTGTGCACGGTGCGCCCGCCGAGGCGATGCGCGCGGGTGGCAAGGGGCTCGTCGGCCAGGCCGGGCAGCGTCGTGCGCTTCCCGCGCTCGCGATGGCCTTGTCGACGCTGAGCCTCGTCGCCGCGCTCGCGCTCGCGGGAGGCCTGTGGCGGCTGCAGGCCGTGGAGCCCGGCTACGCGACCGCGAACGTGCACGCGATGCAGTTCTTCCGCGGTGGACGCGAGGCTTTCGTGCCGTTCACCGAGCAGCTCGCCGAACGCCTCGGTGCGCTGCCCGGCGTGCGCGGCGTCGCGGTGACGAGCGCGGCACCGCTGTCGGGCATCGGCAGCGCGAGCGTCGACCTGCGCACGCCCGATCAGGGCGCCGAGGCTGGCGTGCAGAGCGTGCTGCGCCGTGTCTCGGCCGATTATCTCGGCGTGCTCGGCATGCCGCTGGTTGGCGGTCGCGGCTTTGAGGCGACCGACCGCCGCGGCGCGGAAGCCGTCGCGATCCTCAATCGCACCGCGGCGCGCCGCGTGTTCGGCGACGCCGATCCGCTCGGGCGCATGCTCAGCGTGCCGATCGGGCGCGAGCGCGTCGACGTGCGCGTAGTCGGCCTCGTCGACGACATCCGCAACGACGGCCTGCGCATGCCCGCGGCACCCGAGGTGCTCGTGCCGTTCGCGCAGTTCCCGATCAACGCGATGACCTTCCTCGTGCGCGGCGATCGCCCGCTGCCGGGCATCGACGCGCAGATGGCCGCGGCACTCGCCGCGATCGATCCGCGCCAGGCGGTCACGCGCCACTATGTGCTCGCCGGCGACATCGCCGAGCAGCTGCGCCCGGCGCGCTTCTTCGCGCGCACGGTCGGCGCGTTCGCGGGCGCCGCGCTGCTGCTCGCCGTGCTCGGCGTGTACGCGGTCGCCTCGCTGCAGCAGCAGCGCCGCATCGGCGAGTTCGGCCTGCGCCTCGCGGTCGGCGCGCGCCCCGTCCAACTCGCCTCGCGCGTGCTGCGCGACAGCGTCGCCACGAGCGCGGCGGGTGTCGCCGCCGGCCTCGTCGCGGTCGCGATCGTGCTGCGCGTGATCGACCTGCGCGAACTCGGCGTCGACGGCTGGCCGCTCGGTGCGCTCGCCGCGGGCGTCGCCGCGATGGCGGCTGCCGCGCTGCTCGCCGCCGCACTGCCGGCCTGGCGCGCGTCGCGCGTCGCACCGATGGTCGCGTTGCGCGACGAATGACGACACGTTCTCCAGAGGATCCGACCCGATGAGCCGCTTCACCGACGACCTGCGCACCGCCGTGCGTGCCTTGCGCGCGAGGCCGACCTTCCTCGTCACCGCCGTGCTGACGCTCGCGCTCGGCATCGGCGCGCTCGCCGCGATCTTCACCGTCTACGACGCCGTGCTGCTCAAGCCGCTGCCGTTCGCGCATCCCGAGCGCATCGTGCGCGTCATGCGCGACCAGCCGCCGGTCACGCACAGCCCCGTGTCGCCGCCCGTGTTCCGCGAGTGGCAGGCGCGCAGCGGCGAGGCGTTCGAGGCCTTCGGTGCGTTCGTCGGCGGCACCTACAACCTGACCGGCTCGGGCGATGCCGATCGCCTGTCCGGCTATGCGGTGACGCCGGGCTTCTGGAACGTGTTCAACGGTTCGATCCTGCAGGGTCGCGCGTTCGGCGAGGCCGAGGAGAACGCCAACGAGCGCGTCGCGATCATCGGCGAAGCCTTGTGGCGCGACCGCTTCGGTGCCGATGCCGGCGTGATCGGCCGCGATGTCGTGCTGAACGGCGAGGCCTGGCGCGTGGTCGGCGTCGCGCGCGCCGACGCCTCGTTCCCGTCCGGCGCGCAGCTGTGGGTGCCGACCTTCCTGCCCGGCAACACGCAGACGCGCGGCAACAACTCGCTCAGCATCGTCGGGCGCCTGCGCGACGGCGTCGGCGCTCAGCAGGCGCTCGGCGTGCTCGACGGCATCGTGCAGTGGCAGCGTGCGACCTGGCCCGACGAGAGCAAGGGCATGCAGGTGCGCGTCGAGGCCTTGCAGGATCGCCTCACGAGCCGCGTGCGCGAGCCGCTCGGCATGCTGTTCGGTGCCGCCGGGCTCGTGCTGCTGATCGCGTGCGCGAACCTCGCCAACCTCATGCTCGCGCGCGGCCAGGCGCGTGCGCAGGAACTCGCGCTGCGCAGCGCGCTCGGTGCGGGGCGTGGCAGGCTCGTGCGTGCGGTGCTCGCCGAATCGATGGTCGTCGCCGCGCTCGGCACGCTGGCCGGCGTGCTCGCGGCGATCCCGGCGGTGCGCGGGCTGCTCGCGCTCGCGCCGGATCTGCTGCCGGCGTACGCGGTGCCCGCGGTCGACCTGCGTGTCGTCGCGGCCTGTGCCGGCGGCGCGCTCGCGACGCTGCTTCTGTTCGGTCTGCTGCCGGCATGGCGTGCGTCGCGCATCGACCCGGCCACGGCGCTGCAGGGCGCCTCGCGCAGCCAGACCGGCGGCGCGAAGCAGGTGCGTGCGCGTGGTGTGCTCGTGGCCGGCGAGGTCGCGCTCGCGGTCGCGCTGCTCGCGGGTGCAGGCCTGCTCATCGACAGCCTGCGCCGCCTCGGCGAGGTCGACTCGGGCGTCGATCCGAAGCAGGTGCTGACCGCGCAGTTCTCGCTGCCCGCGCCGTCGATGGAGGCCGGTGAGGACATCGCCGACTGGTACGCTCGCATGGTGGCGTTCGCGGGCCCGCGCCTCGACGCGATCGAGGCGCGCCTGCGCGAGATTCCCGGCGTCGAATCGGTCGCGCTCAGCGAGCGCCTGCCGGCCTCGGGCGACTGGGGCTGGAACGGCAGCTTCGGCATCGTCGGTCACGAGATTCCCGAAGACGCGATCATCGAGTTCCGTTTCGCGAGCATCGACTACTTCCGTACCTACGGCATCCCGGTCAAGGCTGGTCGCGCGTTCGACGCGCAGGACGGCCATGTCGACGGCGTGCCGTCGCAGGTCGTCGTGAACCAGGCGGTGGTCGACCGCTACCTTGCCGGCGGCGATGCGCTCGGCCGGCAGATCGCCGCGTTCCTCGGCGATCCGAAGCCGATCATCGGCGTGGTCGGCGACGTGCGCCAGGCCGGCCTCGATCGTCCGCCCAACGCGGAGCTGTACTTCCCGATCCGCAAGGTCGGCCGCGGCGAGCTCGCGCTCGGCCTCAAGGTGCGCGGCGACGCGATGGCGGTGGCCGGCGCGCTGCGCGAGGCGATGCGCGAGGTCGCGCCCGACGTGCCGGTCTACGCGATCCGCACGCTCGAGTCGGTCACCGGCGCGACGCTGCAGCTGCGCCGCTTCAACATGACGCTCATGAGCGTGTTCGCGGGCGTCGCGCTCGTGCTCGCCGCGATCGGCCTGTACGGCGTGGTCGCCTACACGGTCGGCCAGCGTCGCCGCGAGATCGGCCTGCGTCAGGCGATCGGTGCGGGCACGCGCGACATCCATCGTCTCGTGCTCGGCACGGGCATGCGCATGGTCGTTCCGGGCCTCGTCGCCGGCATCGTCGGCGCGATCGCGCTCGGCCGCGTGATCTCGGCCCAGCTGTACGGCGTCGGCGCGGCCGATCCGCGCGTGCTCGCCGGCGTCGTCGCGGTGCTCGCGCTCGTCGCGTTCGCGGCCTGCGCGGTGCCGATGTGGCGTGCCGCTCGCGTCGCGCCGATGGAGGCGTTGCGGGCTGAATGAGCGCGCGCGTTGCGTCGTGATCCCGCGAGCGTCGGGATGGGGCATGCGCACACGCCGCAATCGGACAGCACGGCGTCCGATCACGGACGCCGAAGCCGCTGCGGTATGGCGCACGCCGTGCCACGCAGCGGTTGGAGGGGTTGGCGCGACCCTTGCTGTGTGCATCCGGGTCGCTCCTTCGCGGGCATGTCCCCACCGGCTTGCCGAACCGTCGTGTCGCCTGGAGAACCGCAACGATGGATGTCTCGATGAACAAGCCGGAAGTCGCGAGACGCGAGCGCCGCTCGTCGGCGCGGGTTCTTCGGTTCGTCATTCGCGAGCGTGTCCGCGATCGCATTTCCGGCCCGCCATGCGTTGCATGTCGACCCCATGGTGGCCTTGCGCCCCGCATGAACAGGACCCCCCGATGATCCACGACATCCGCTTCGCCCTGCGCGCGCTCGCGCGATCGCCCGGATTCACCGCGACGAGCGTGCTCATGCTCGCGGTCGGCATCGGCCTGTGCATCTACATGTTCGGGGCGATCAATGCGTTCGCGCTCAAGCCGCTGCCGTTCGCCGACGCCGACCGCCTCGTGCACTTCGAGTACACCGAAGCGCGCGAGCCCTCGCGCAACATCGCGCTCGCGCAGCTCGACTGGCTCGACCTGCGCGAGCGCCAGCAGGTGCTCGACACGCTCGCCGCGTACGCGCAGGGCACGGCCAATCTCGGCGGCATCGAGGGCGCGCCCGAGCGGCTCGCCGGTGCGTTCGTGAGCGCGGAGGTCATGCCGGCGCTCGGCGTGCGCCCGCAGCTCGGTCGCGGCATCGAGGCCGCCGACACCGCGGCCGGTGCGCCACGTGTCGCGCTGATCGGCCATCGCGTGTGGCAGCTGCGCTTCAACGCCGATCCCGCCGTGATCGGTCGGCAGGTCCGCGTCAACGGCGAGGCGACGACGGTGATCGGTGTCATGCCCGAGAACTTCGGCTTCCCGGTCGCCGAGGCGATGTGGCTGCCGCTGTCGAGCGACCGCACGGTCGCCGCGTCCGATGCGGCGATGCGCGTGAAGACGTTCGGACGCCTGCGCGAAGGCGTCACGCTTCCCCAGGCCTCGCAGGCGTTCGATGCGCTCATGCTCGGCCTCGCCGCCGAACGTGGTGTGCCGCTGCGTGGCGATCGCGCCAAGCTCGAGCCGTTCGCCCACGAGTTCATCATGCCGCAGATCCGCGATGCCACGGCCGCGATGTTCGTGGTCGTGCTCATGGTGCTGCTGATCGCCTGCGCGAACGTCGCGAGCCTCGTGCTCGCGCGCTTCGCTGCACGGGCACGCGAGCTGGGCATCCGTTCCGCGCTCGGCGCGAGCCGGCGCAGACTGGTCGTGCAGGTGCTCGCCGAGACCATCGTGGTCGCGATGCTCGCGACGGTACTCGGCTACACCGGTGCCGACGTCGCCGCACGCGTGTTCGATGCCTCCATGTCGGCCGACAGCCAGCTGCCGTACTGGATCGATTTCTCGCTCGACATGCGCGACCTCGCGTTCTGCGCCGGCATCGCGCTCGCCTCGGCGCTGCTTGCCGGACTGGTGCCTGCGCTGCGCGCGGGCCGCGTCGACGTGCAGGCCAGCCTGCGCGACGGCTCGGGCGGAAGCCTCGGTGGCGGCAGGCGGCGCGGACGCTTCCTGGTCGGCGCCGAGGTCGCGCTGTGCGTGGTGCTGCTGGTCTGCGCGGGCATCGCCGTGCGCAGTGCGCTGCACGCCCAGGAGACCGAACTCGGAGTGCGCACCGACGACGTGCTGACCGGACGTATCGCGCTGTTCGAATCGACCTACCCGGATGCGGCGTCGCGCACGCGCTTCGTCGAGGCGCTGCAGGCGCGCTTCGCGGCGCTGCCGGGCGTGCAGCGCGCAGGCTTCGCGAGCACGCTGCCGCTCATGGGCTACGAGCGCCAGGAGTATGCGCGTGTCGGCGATGTCGTCGCGGAAGGCGAGCGCCGCCCGCAGGCCTGGGCCTCGAGCATCGACGACGGCTTCCTCGCGACGTTCGGCATCGCGCTGCGCGAAGGTCGCGTGTTCGACGCGCGCGACACGGCGCAGTCGCCGCGCGTCGCGATCGTCAGCGCGTCGTTCGCCGCCGCGGCGTGGCCGGGCCAGTCCGCGCTCGGCCAGCGCGTGCAGCTGTCGCCGAAGTCGTCGGGCAGTCCATGGCTCGAGGTGGTCGGCGTCGTCGCCGACAGCTCGCAGGCCGACTACGTGCAGTCGGGCGCGAGCGCCGCGTACCGTGGCGACGGCAACGTGTTCCGCCCGCTCGCGCAGGAGCCGCCCGCGTTCGTGAGCTTCGCGCTGCACACGACGGGCGACCAGGCGGCCCTCTCGCAGGCCGTGCGCGATGCGGTGCGTGCTGTGGACGCCGATCTTCCGGTCTACTGGCTGCAGCCGATGTCCGAATGGCGCCGCAGCATCTTCTGGGGCGCCGAGCTGCTCGCCAACATGTTCACCGCCTTCGCCGCGTTCGCGGTGCTGCTCGCCGCGGCCGGCATCTACGCCGTGCTCGCGTTCGACGTCGCGGCGCGCACGCGCGAGATCGGCGTGCGCCGCGCGCTCGGCGCCTCGGCACGCAGCGTGCTCGCGATGGTCGTGCGTCGCGGTGCCGTGCAGGTCGCGGTGGGCATCGCGGTGGGCGTGCCGCTCGCGTTCGTGTTCGCGCGCGTGCTCGACACGATGATGTTCCCGGGGTCGCGTGCCGATCCGCTCGTCTACGTCGTCGTGGTGGCCGTGCTCGCGCTCGCTGTGGCCGCGGCGACGCTGCTGCCGGCGCGCCGCGCGCTGCGCGTCGATCCGATGGTGGCGTTGCGGCAGGAGTAACGCTGTCCGGGCGCGCACGAGGCGGTGTCCGGTTCCGGACGCCGCCCGGGCCCGGTGCGGCATGCAGGCGGCCGCGAAGCGCGCCACGATGCGGTCCGCTGGCGCTGGCACGGTCCCTGCTGAACGACCCTCATGCGGTGTCTTGCGCGCCGCCCCAACGGAGATCCCGCATGCACGCGTTGGCCTCGTGGCGCCGTCCGTTCCGCTCGCCGCTGTTCGCGCTGACCGTCATCGTGCTCGTCGCCGCGGTCGTCGCGGTCAATGCGACCGCGTTCTCGGCGATCCACGCGCTGCGCTGGAAGGCCTTGCCGTATCCGGAGGCCGATCGCCTCGTGAACCTCAAGGCCGATCTCTCGAAGTTCGGCTTCACGGTCGGCCTCACCGACCGCCTGCGTCGCGCGGTGCCCGGCGACGGTGCGCAGATCACGGCCGCACTCGGCTACACGGTTGGCCAGCAGCTGCGCCAGGACGACAGCGGTCAACGCTGGCGCATCGCCCGCGTCAGCGACGGGTTCGGCGAGGTGCTCGGCGTCGCGCCTGCGATGGGCCGGCTGTTCGCGCCCGACGAGATGGTCGAGGGCCGTGACGACGCCGTGGTGATCTCGCACGCCGCGTGGCAGTCGCGCTTCACGGGCGATGCCGAGGTCGTCGGCCGCAAGCTGCGCATTGGCAACGACAGGTACACGGTGGTCGGCGTGATGCCCGAAGGCTTCGTGTTCCCGACCGCGTCGGTCGACGCCTGGCGCCCGTATGCGATGACCACACGCGAGCGCGAGCAGTCCGAGGCCGGCAACGTCGGTTCGCTCGACGTGGTCGCGAGGCTCGCGCCGGGCGTCTCGCCCGGACAGGCGCGCGATCGCCTGCAGGCGGTGTTCCTTTCCGATGGCAGTGCCAAGGGCCTGCTCGATAACGCGGGACTCAAGGCCGAGGTCGAGCCGATCCGCGACGCGTTCGCGGCCTCGCATTGGCGCGCGCTCGCGCTGCTTCAGCTCGCGGCGATCGTGCTGCTCGTGGTCGTCGCGGCCAACCTCGTCAACCTCAACCTCGATCGCCTGCTCGCACGCTCGCGCGAGTTCCAGATCCGCCGCGCGATCGGTGCCGACACGCGTGCGATCACGCGCGGCATCGCCGCCGACCTCGCTCCGCCGATCGTCGCGGGCCTCGTGCTCGGGCTCGTGCTGACGCCGTTCGGGCTCGGCCTCGCGAGTCGCCACGGCCTGATGCCGACGGACCTTCCGCAAGGCACGGGATTCGGCATCGCGGCGATCGTCGCGGGTGTCGTCGTCGCGGTCGTCGCGCTCGCCAGCGGCACGCTCGCGGCATTGCTGTCGCAACGCGCGGCAGCGCTGTCGTCGCGTGGCAGCGCGTCGGGCCTCGGGCGCGTGCGTCCGGCGATGATCATCGCCCAGGTCATGCTCACGACGGCGCTGCTCGGCGGTGCCGGCCTGCTGCTGCGCAGTGCGGCCAACCTGATGGCGACCGAGCGCGGCTTCGACGCGACCGGCGTGGTGCTGACCGCGGTCGATCCGGTCGGCGTCAGCATCAGCGGGCGTGCGTTCGATCCCGCCGTCGACGGGCCGCGCTACACGCCATTCGTCGAGACCCTGCGTGCCGACGTCGCTGCGCTGCCCGGCGTGCGCGCGGTCGCGATCGCGTCGGCACCGCCTTTCAGCCAGTGGGAGATGGTCTCGAACATGCGCCCGACCGGCACCGACGACAACGTGCAGGCACGCGCACGCAAGGTCGGGCCGGGCTTCTTCAACGCGCTCGGCGTCGGCCTCGTCGCCGGGCGCGAGTTCGAGCGTTCCGATCCGGCCAGCGGCGGCCCCGTCATCGTTGACGAGCTGTGGGCGCGCCGCCACCTCGCCGGCCGCGATCCGCTCACCGCGTCGGTCGACGTGCCGACCGGCGGCGAGACGACGCGCACCGCGCCGATCGTCGGGGTCGTGCGCAGCGTCAAGCACGAGCGCCTCGACGAAGCCGAGAATCTGCCGACCGTGTACGAGGTCGCCGAGGCGCCGCTGCCGGTGTTCTGGCTCGTCACGCGCGTCGACGGTGACGCGGCCGCGTTCACCGAGGTGGTGCGTCAGCGCGTGCTCGCGCTCGCGCCGCAGGCCGACATAGGCGTCAACCGTGCACTCGCCGATCTGGTCGCGTCGTCGATCGCCGCGCAGCGTGCGTTGCTCGGCGCACTCGCCACGTTCGCGGGCGTCACGCTGCTGCTCGCCGCGCTCGGCCTCGCCGCCGTGCTGAGCTTCGCGATCCGCCGCCGAACCGCCGAGCTCGGCGTGCGCATGGCGGTCGGTGCGACGCCGTCGCGCGTGCGCAACCTCGTGCTCGGACAAGGCGGGCGCCTGATCGCGTCCGGAGCGCTGCTCGGCCTCGCCGTCGGCGTGCCGCTCGCGCGCGTGCTCGGCGACCGCCTGTACGGTGTCGCCTTCACGGACCCGCTGACCTGGCTCGCCGCCGCCGCGGTGGTCGCCGGCGTCGCGCTCGTCGCGTGCTGGTGGCCGGCCCATCGTGCCGCCGCGACCGATCCGGTCGTCGCGCTGCGCAGCGAATGACAGGATGATCGCGAGCAAGGATTCCGCATGAACCTCTTCGCCGACCTCGCCCCGATCCTGCGCCGCCTGTGGCGCGAACCCGCGTATGCCGCGACCGTGGTGCTGCTGCTCGGCATCGCGCTGGCCGCCAACGGCGGCGTGTTCGCGGTGCTCTACGGCCTGCTCTACAAGCCGTTGCCGTTCCCGCACGAGGATCGCCTCGTCACGGTGAGCGCGCGCTTCATGGGCATCGACGGCGGCGTGTCGCTGCCGCTGCTCGACGCGATCGCCCGCGACGCGAAAGGCCTCGACGGCGTCGCCGGTTTCCAGGCGAAGCACGTCGACGTCGGCGACGCGACGAACGCGCAGGCTGCCTCGATCGAGATCGCACGCGTGCAGCCGCAGCTGTTCACGCTGCTCGGCGCGCAGGCCGCGGCGGGTCGGCTGTTCGAGGCCGAGGATGCACGCGAAGGCGCGGCACGCAGCGTCGTGCTCGGCTGGGACACGTGGCAGCAGCGCTACGGCGGCGCCGCCGACACGATCGGCCGCACGATCGACCTCGACGGCGAGACCTACCGCATCGTCGGCGTGCTGCCGCGTGGCTTCGCCTTCCCCGAGCGCAGCATCCAGGCATGGACACCGTTCGTGATCGGTGCGAGCGATCTCGCCGAATCGAAAGCCGGCAGTTTCGGCGACACCTACGCGATCGCGAGGCTCGCGGTCGGCGCCGACCGCGTCGCGGTGCGTCACGATGTCGAGGCGGTCGCGCGTGCGCTGCCGGGATTGCAGCGCGCCTTCGACGAACCGGGGCGCTTCGCGATGGAGGTCGGTGCGCTGCGCGACGTGTGGATCGGCGAGCACGTGCCCGCGCTGCGCCTCATGCTGCTCGCGGTCGGCCTCGTGCTGCTCGTGACCGCGGCCAACCTGTGCAACCTCGCCATCGCGCGCGCCACCGCGCGGCGCCACGCGATCGCCGTCCAGCAGGCGCTCGGAGCAGGGCGTTCGCGCCAGGTCGCGCAGGCGGCCGGCGAGGCGTTCGCGCTGTGCACACTCGCGGCGGGCCTCGCGCTCGCCCTGCTGCCCGGCGTGCTGATGCTGCTCGCGGGCTTCGAACTGCTGCCGGTCGATGCACCGCAGGCGATCGGCATCGACGTGCCGACGGTCGCCTTGCTGCTCGGGCTGGCCTTCTCGGCCGCGCTCGCGATCACGTTCGCGAGCCTCGGCTCGCAGCGTGGCCTGCAGTCCGCGCTCGGCCAGTCGGGTCGCCGCCAGACGGCTGGCCGCGGCGCGCAGCGCGTGCGCCAGGGGCTCATCGTCGGCCAGATCGCGCTGACCGCGGCACTGCTGGTCGGCATCGGCCTGCTGCTGCGCAGCTCGCAGCACCTGCTCGCCGAAGACGTCGGCTTCGACCGCGAAAACCTCGTGCATGCCGGGCTCGGCTCGCTGGGCGGACGCGGCGTCGACGACGCCACGCGCATCGCGCGCGTCGCCGCACTCGTCGACGCGGCACGCGCGATGCCCGGCGTCATCGCCGCGGGCGTCGGCAGCCAGGTGCCGTTCGGGGACAACGTCAACCTGTCGAGCTTCCAGCCGCCCGGTGCCGCGATCGACGGCAGCCGGTCGCCGAACGCCTACGATGCGCGCGTCGATGCCGGCTACTTCGCCGCGCTCGGCATGCCGATCCTGCGTGGCCGTGCCTTCGGCGACGACGAGGCACGCGGCCAGTCACCCGTCGCGATCGTCGACGAGGGCTTCGTACGCCGCTATTCGCCGGATCGTGATCCGCTCGGCCGCACGTTCCTGCTCGAGCGCCCGCCGCTGCCCGACGGCACCGCGCAGGCGCCGCTCGAACTCACGATCGTCGGCGTCGTCGCGACGACCAAGCGCCGCGGCCTCGACGAGTCCGACGACTATGCGACGATCTACCGCCCGCAGGCCGCGCCGTTGTCGGGTGCGCTGCTCGTGCGCAGCTCCGCGTCGCCCGACACGCTGGTCGCACCGTTGCGTGACCTCTTCACGCGCATCGCGCCGGACGGCTCGCCGGGACAGATCATCGCGATGCACCACCGCATCGCCGCGACGCTCGCGGAGCGCGACCGTCTCAACGCGCTGCTGCAGGGACTCGGCACGATCGCGCTGGCACTCGCCGTGCTCGGCCTCTACGCGGTGCTCGCCTACGCCGTGCGCATGCGCGAGGCCGAGTTCGGCGTGCGCATGGCGCTCGGCGCCGATGCGCGACGCATCCTGCGCGGCGTGCTCGCGCAAGGCCTCGCGCTGGTCGGCCTCGGCCTGCTCGTGGGCGTGCCGCTCGTCGTCGTCGCGACGCGTCTGGTCGCCGCGCGCCTGCACGGCGTCGCCGCCTACGACGCGGTCACGCTCGCGGGTGTCGCCGCGGTACTCGGCACGGTCGCGCTGGCGGCATGCTGGCTGCCCGCACGCCGCGCCGCGCGTGTCGATCCGATCGCTGCGCTGCGCAACGAATGAGCCGCGCACCGCACGGCGCGCGGACCCGCCCGAGGGCGGAATCCTTCACGATGGAGTCACCATGATCACGCTCGAGAACGTCGAAAAATCCTTCCCGCTGGCCGGCGGTCGCAGCTGGGTGCTGCGCAACGTCAACCTCGCCATCGCCGACGGCGAGTTCGTCAGCATCATGGGGCCGTCCGGTGCGGGCAAGAGCTCGCTGCTCAACGTGCTCGGCCTCATGGACCACGACTGGCAGGGCGGCTATTCGCTCGACGGCACCGCGGTCGCGCCGCTCAACGCGAAGCAGCGCCAGGCCCTGCAGCGCGACAAGATCGGCTTCATCTTCCAGCACTACCACCTCATCGACGACCTGAAGGTGTGGGAGAACCTCGACCTGCCGCTGCAGTACCGCGACGTGCCGGCCAAGGAGCGCGCCGCGCAGGTCGCCGACCTGCTCGACCGTTTCAACATCGTCGGCAAGAAGGACCTCTTCCCGAACCAGCTGTCGGGTGGCCAGCAGCAGCTCGTCGCGGTCGCGCGCGCGGTGATCACCAAGCCGCGCCTGCTGCTCGCCGACGAGCCGACCGGTGCGCTGCATTCGACCCAGGCACGCATCATCATGGACCTGCTGCACGAGCTGCACCGCGGCGGCATGACGATCGTGCAGGTCACCCACAACGAGGATTACGCGGCCGAGGCGCAGCGCATCGTGCGCCTGCGCGACGGCTGGATCGAGGGCACGTGAGCATGCCGGGGTTGAGGCGCGTGCCGCGGCACGCGATGCTGTCGCGATCCCGCGCACGCCGCTGCGCCGTGCGTCCGCTGCGAACGGAGTATTGAACGTGTCACGAGACAAACCCCGCATCCTCGTCGCCGACGACCAGCGCGACGTGCGCGAGGCGCTGCGCCTGCTGCTCAAGAGCGAAGGCTGGGACTGCGCGACGGTCGACGGTCCGGCGACCGCGCTCGAGGCCGTGCGCAAGGAGCGCTACGACGTCGCCCTGATCGACCTCAACTACACGCGCGATACCACCTCGGGCGCCGAAGGCCTCGAGCTGCTGCGCGACCTGCGCAAGCTCGATGCCGAGCTGCCCGTCGTGGTCATGACCGCGTGGGGCACGATCAACGTCGCGGTCGAGGCGATGCGCCACGGTGCCGGCGACTTCATCGAGAAGCCCTGGGACAACCAGCGCCTCATGAGCGTGCTCGGCAACCAGCTCGCGCTCGGTCGCGCGCAGCGTCGCGAGCAACGCCTCAGCGCCGAGAACGCGCTGCTGCGCGGCGACGCGGGCGAGGGTTTCATCGCCGAGTCGCGCGCCATGCGCCAGCTGCTCGAGACGCTGCGCCGCGTCGCGCCGTCGGATGCGAACGTGCTGATCCTCGGCGAGAACGGTACCGGCAAGGGCGTCATCGCACGCTTGCTGCACGAGGCCTCGCGGCGCCGCGAGGCGACGTTCGTCAAGGTCAACATGGGCGGTATCCCCGAGAGCGTGTTCGAGGCCGAGATGTTCGGCCACGTGCGCGGCGCGTTCACCGACGCCAAGACCGACCGCATCGGCCGCTTCGAGCTCGCCGACGGCGGCAGCCTGTTCCTCGACGAGATCGCCAACATCCCGCTCGCCCAGCAGCCCAAGCTGCTGCGCGTGCTCGAGGACGGCGAGCTCGAGCGCGTCGGCTCGTCGCGCACGCTCAAGGTCGACGTGCGCCTCGTCTCGGCGACCAACGCCGACCTCGCCGGCGACGTCGCACGCGGCGCGTTCCGCAAGGACCTGCTGTTCCGCCTCAACACGGTCGAGCTGCGCCTGCCGCCGCTGCGCGAGCGCGGCGAGGACATCCCGCTGCTTGCCGAATCGTTCCTCGCGCGGTTCGCGAAGCGTTACCAGCGCGACGGCGTGCGCTTCGCGCCGTCGGCGAGCGCGGCGCTCGCGGCCTACACGTGGCCCGGCAACGTGCGCGAGCTGTCGCATGCGATCGAACGTGCCGTGCTCATGAGCGCCGGCGACGTGCTCGACGCCGCGGCACTCAACCTCGACGCGGGCGCGGTCGCGGTCGGCGCCGGAGCACTGGCGCCCTCCGCACCGATGACCGCGGCGTCCACGGCCGGCGGGCCGCTCACGGTCGACCAGGCCGAGGAGCAGCTCGTGCGCCAGGCGCTCGACCAGACCGGCGGCAACATCCAGCGCGCCGCGGCACTGCTCGGCCTGAGCCGCCCGGCGCTGTACCGGCGCATGGAGAAGTACGGCATCGCGTCCGGCGCGTGACAGCTTCCGTCACCGCGCTGCGTCCTCGTTCGCGACCCCACCGAACGAGGGCGCCGATGGGCGCACGTCTTTCCGCTCCGACGGCACCCCGGCGCTACCGCTGGGGCGCCTACCGCATCGACGTCGCAGCCCGGCTGCTGACCTTCGACGGCGTGCCGATCGCGCTCGCCGACGACGCGTTCGCGGTGATCGCCTGCCTCGTCGCGCGGCGTGGCGCGACGGTCGACGTGGCCGGGCTCGCACGGGCGATCGATCCGGCACGCTCGGTGGCGGCCCCGCGCGTGCACGCCGCGGTGCGTGCCGCACGCCGTGCGCTCAACGACCGCACGCGCCCGCCCGGTGTGATCCTCGGCGCGCCGGCCAGCGGTTACGCCTGGGGCGTGCCGGTGCGTCGTGAGCGGCCACGTGCCGTCGTTCTCCATGCGAGTGCCGACGAGGCTCCGACCGATGCGACCGCGCGTGAGGCGTACGAGGCCGGTGCGGCCTTCGGTGCCGCGCTCGTGCTCGCCGCGGCAGCCTGGTTCGCGTGGCCGTGACGCGTCATCCGCGCACGCCGGCTATGCTTGGCGGCATGGCGTCCACGCGTCCCGTCGTCCGATCCGAATCCGCCGCCACGCGGCTGACCTACGAGGCCCGCCTGCTCGCGGGCGCCCTGCTCGTCGCGTTGCCGGCGCTGCTCGCGCTCGGCATCGTGCTGTGGCGCGACGAGACCACGCACGACTATGCCCCCGCGCTCGTCGGCGGCGTCGTGCTGCTGACCCTCGTGCTCGCGTTCGAGCTGCGCCGGCGTGCCGTGTATCCGCTGCGCACCCTGTCCAACCTGCTCGAGGCGCTGCGCGAGGGCGATTACAGCCTGCGCGGCTCGCGCGCGCGCCGCGGCGACGCGATCGGCGAGGTCGTCGTCGAGATCAACACCTTGTCGCAGACGCTGCGCGAGCAGCGCCTCGCGCTCGAGGAGAAGAGCGCGCTGCTGGCCAAGGTCATCGCCGCGCTCGACATCGCCGTGCTCGCGTTCGATGCCGACGGTTTCCTCAAGCTCGCCAACCCGGCCGCCGAGCGCCTGCTCGGTGCGCCGTTCATCAAGCTCAACGGCCGTTCCGCGAAGGCGCTCGGTCTCGACGACTGGCTCGGTGCTGGTGGCTCGCCGATCCGCGAGCGCAGCTTCGCGGGCGGCAGCGGTCGCTGGGACGTACGCCGCGCGACGTTCCGCGAGGACGGTCGTCCGCACGAGCTGCTCGTGATCACCGACCTCAGCCGTGCGCTGCGCGAGGAGGAACGCCTCGCCTGGCAGCGCCTGCTGCGCGTGCTCGGCCACGAACTCAACAACTCGCTCGCGCCGATCCGTTCGATGGCCGCGACGCTGGCCAAGCTGCTCGCGGTCGAGCCGCCGCCCGAAGACCTGCGCGAGGATGCGACGAGCGCGCTCGAGGTCATCGGTGATCGCGCCGAGGCTCTCGCGCGCTTCATGGCACGCTACACCGCGTTCGCGCGGCTGCCGCCGCCGAGCCCGCGCACGTTCGCGTTCGGCGAGCTCGCGCGCCGCGTCGCCCACCTCGAGCAGCGCCTCGCGGTGCGCGTCGACGCCGGCGAGGACCTCGTGCTCGAGGCCGATCCGGACCAGATCGAGCAGGCGCTCATCAACCTCGTCAAGAACGCCGCCGACGCGGCGCTGTCGACCGGCGGCGGCGTGCGCCTGCGCTGGCATCGTCGCGGTGACTGCCTCGACATCGAGATCCTCGACGAAGGCCCGGGCCTGCCGCCGAGCGAGAACCTGTTCGTGCCGTTCTTCACGACCAAGCCCGGCGGCTCGGGCATCGGCCTCGTGCTCGCGCGGCAGATCGCCGAGGCGCACGGCGGTTCCCTGACACTCGAGAACCGCGACGACACGCGTGGCTGCATCGCCTGCATGAGGCTTCCGGCATGACCGCATCGAACCGGCTCGCGGCGACGCTCGCCATGGGCTCCGCGCTGGCGTTCACGTCGGCCGTAGCCGCGCCCGCGGCTTCCGTGGACGCCTCGTCGCATGTCACTGCCGATGCGGCGCTCGCACGCTGGTGCACCGCATTGCGCCTGCGCGTCGACGTGTTCCCGGGCGACGGGCCGCTGCTGCTGCGCAGCTACGACGCGCCAGCCGAGGGAGTCGGCGAGCCCGCACTCGCGACAGCGGCGTTCACCTACGACAACGCGCTCGCCGTCATGGCACTGCTCGCCTGCGACGCCCCCGCGCAGGCGCGCCGCATCGGTGAAGCGCTGCGTCTCGCCGCAAACGCGACGCGCGACGGTCAGCCGCAGCGCCTGCGCAATACCTACCGTGCAGGCCCGGTGCGCGAGTCGCCGCTGCCGAACGGCTGGTGGGACGACGCGTCGCAGCGCTGGGTCGAGGATGCGTACCAGGTCGGCACCGCGACCGGCAACGTCGCATGGGCCGGCCTTGCGCTCGCGGCACTCGGCCATGCGGACGCCTCGTCGCCGTGGTCGTCGGCGGCGACGCGCCTCGCGGGCTGGGCCGTCGAGCACACACGCGACACGCGTGGCGACGGCGGCTTCGCGGGCGGCCTGCACGGCTTCGACGATGCGCCGCAACGGCTCGCGTGGAAGTCGACCGAGCACAACGTCGACCTGGTCGCGCTGTTCGATGCACTCGATGCCGCGGGCGACGCGGCATGGCGGACGCCACGTGCCGAAGCATGGCGTTTCGTCGAGGCCCAATGGCAGACCGCCGAAGGACATTTCCTCACCGGCACGCTGCCCGATGGCGTGACACCGAACCATGCGACCTCCGGTCTCGATGCGCAGCTGTGGCCGCTGCTGCTGCGCGAGCCGCCGGCCGACTGGCGGCGCACACTGGCTTGGGCCGAAAAAGCGCACGGCGTCGACGGCGGCTTCGATTTCAACAACGACCGCGACGGCGTGTGGATCGAAGGTACGGCGCAGGCCGCGCTCGTGTACCGAGTGCTCGGTGACGATGCCAAGGCACGTCGCGCCCTCGCGCTCGTCGCCGAGGCGACCAGTCCCGGCGGCTTCGTGTACGCGACGCGCGAGGCGAGCCTGACGACCGGGCTCGCGATCGGCCCCGACAGCACGACGGCCGATTTCCTCTACTACCGACGTCCGCATCTCGGTGCGACCGCGTGGGCGATCCTCGCGGCGACGGGTTCGAATCCGTTCGCGTTGCGTGTTCCTACATCGGCGGCCCGCGAAGGCGCGCCTTCGAACGGACGGGACGCACGATGAGCACGGCGGCCTTCGCGCTGCCGCAACCCGCCTCCCGCGCGACGCTGCCGTTCACGCTGCTTGCCATATTCGCGATCGTCTTAGTCGCGCTCGGCCTCTCGCCGGCCATACGCGAGGACTGGCTGCTCGAGAATGCGCTCGTCGTGGTCGCGCTGGCCTGGCTTGCATGGGGGTGGCGACACCAGCGCCTGTCGAACGGTGCCTACGTGCTGCTGTTCGCGTTCGCGCTGTTCCACGAGGTCGGCGCGCACTACCAGTATTCCGACGTGCCCTACGATGCGTGGTTCGCGGCGGTGAGCGGCGGCCGCTCGCTCGACGCGATGCTCGGCTTCGAACGCAACCACTATGACCGCCTCGTGCATTTTCTCTATGGCCTGCTGCTGACGCCGGTCGCGGCCGAGGTGATCCTGCGCCGCGTGGCGATGCCGCCGGCCTGGCGCTTCGTGCTGCCGGTCACGTTCATGATGTCGCATGCGCTGGTCTACGAACTCGTCGAGTGGGCCGCCGCGAGCGTGTTCTCGGAAGGCCTCGGCGAGGCCTATCTCGGCACCCAGGGCGACACCTGGGACGCGCAGAAGGACATGGCACTGGCGACGCTCGGCTCGCTGATCGTCCACCCGCTGTGGCTGTGGCGCCGCGGACATGCCACAGGCGGTCGTGGCCGCCGCTGAGACGCGTCCCGCGCCGGGCGCCGCCGCAGGTATGATCGCGGCTTCGGCGGGGAGTCGCGCATGGCGGAAATCACCGAACTGATCGGCCTGGCCCGCGACGGCGACCGCCATGCGTCCGAGCGCCTGTTCGCCGCGCTGTACGCCGAGCTCAAGCGCGTCGCGCGTGGCCAGCTCGCCGGTGGCGACGCGCCGCTGCACGCTACCTCGCTCGTGCACGAGGCCTACATGAAGCTCGCGCGCGGCGCCGAGGTCGCGGTACGCGACCGCGAGCATTTCTACGCGATCGCCGCACGCGTGATGCGCCAGATCATCATCGACCACGTGCGCGCACGCGATGCCCAGCGTCGCGGTGCCGGCGTGCGCCCCGAGGCGCTCGACAGCCACGCGTTCGCGGTCGCGGCCGAGGAGCGTGGCGACGACGTGCTCGCGCTCGATGCCGCGCTGGAGTCGCTCGCGGCGATGGATCCCGCGCTCGCGCGGCTCGTCGAGCTGCGCTTCTACGCAGGACTCGAACTCGACGAGATCGCCGCGCTGGTCGGTCGCTCGGAGCGCTCGCTCAAGCGCGACTGGCGGCGTGCGCGTGCCTATCTGTATGCGGAGGTCGGCGATGCCGCCGGAGCGCGCATCGCACCGGCCGATGGCCCCGCCGACGACCATCCTGCGTGATCGATGAGGTCCGGCCTCGCCGGACGCATCGCTTCACCCTTGTTTCCGCCACGTCGACACGAGCGCGCGATGACACCTGCCGATCCCGGACGCTGGAGCGAACTCGCCGACCTCTTCGACGAGCTCAGCGAGCTCGATGCAGACGAGCGCGCGAGCCGGCTCGAGTCGCTGCGCGGGCGAGACGCCGCGCTCGCGGCGAAGGTCGAGGCGATGCTGGTCGCGGACGCGGCGACGCAAGGCCTGCTCGAAAGGCCTGTCGATGCGCCTGGCGGTGCCGGGTCCGCCCCGGCTTGGGAGACGCGTGCCGGCGCCGACATCGGGCGCTATCGGCTCGTCGCACCGCTCGGCAGCGGCGGCATGGGCGAGGTCTGGCGTGCCGTGCGTGCCGACGGCGCATTCGATCACGACGTCGCGATCAAGCTGCTCAAGCGCGGCATGGACACGCAGGCGATCCTGCGCCGCTTCCTGCAGGAACGCGCGATCCTCGCGCGGCTGCAGCACCCGCGCATCGTGCGCCTGCTCGACGGCGGCATGAGCACGGACGGTCGGCCGTACTACGTCATGGAGCACGTCGCCGGCGAGCCCGTGACCGCGCACGCCTCGCGGCTCGGCCTCGACGTGCGTGCGCGCGTCGAGCTCGTCGTGGCGATCGCCGAGGCGGTCGGTTACGCGCACGCGCAGCTCGTCGTGCATCGCGACATCAAGCCCTCGAACGTGCTCGTCGATGCCGACGGCGAGCCGCACCTGCTCGACTTCGGTATCGCCAAACTGCTCGAAGACAGCAGTGCGGACACCTTGACCGAGACCGGCGTGCGCGTGCTGTCGCCGGCCTATGCCGCACCCGAGCAGATCCTCGGCGAGCCGGTCGGAACCGCCACCGACGTCTACGCCCTCGGTGTGCTGCTGTACGAGCTGCTGACCGGACGCCTGCCGCACCGGCGCGCGTCGCGTGATCCCCACGTGCTCGCGGCGACGCTCGACGACGAGTCGGTCGAGAAGCCGAGCGCGGTGGTCGCGCGCGACACGGCGACGACGATCTACGCCGTGAACGATCGCACGCGGGCTTCGCGCGAGATCGCGGGTGACCTCGATCTGGTCACGGCGGTCGCGATGCGACGCGAGCCTGCCCGCCGCTACGCGACCGTCGCGGCGTTCGCCGACGATCTGCGGCGCTGGCTCGATGGCCTCCCGATCGCCGTGCGCGGTGACGGGGCGCGCTACCGCATGGGCCGCTTCGTGCGGCGCCACCGCGTCGGTGTCGCCGCGGCCGTCGCGATCGTGCTCGCACTGGTCGCCGGCCTCGGTGTCGCGCTGTGGCAGGCCGGTGTCGCGCACGAGGCGGCGATGCGCGCCGATGCCGACCGCGACCTCGCGCGTCAGCAGCTCGCGCGTGCCGAACGCGTCAAGGAGTTCGTGCTGACGCTGTTCCGCGAACAGGATCCGGCGAGCCGTGCCAGGGTGCTCGCACGCACGCCGCCCGAGCTGATCCGCGACGGCATCGCACAGGTCGACGACACGCTGGCCGGCGATCCCGCGCTGCGGGCCGAACTGTTGCGCGACCTCGGCGAGATCCAGTCCAGCCTCGGCGAGCGTGAGGCGGCCGTCGCGACGCTCGAGCGGGCATGGACGCTGCAGAAGTCGCTCGAAGGGGACCACACCGCAGCGACCGCCGAGGCGCACGCCGCCTATGCGATGGCCGTGCTTGCCGCCGGCGACGGCAAGGCCGCGGAGCCGTTGCTGCGCGATGCGCTGGAGGATCTTCGCGCGACACGTGGCCCCGACCATCCGAAGACGCTCGCGGCCGCGATGGCGCTCGCGCGCATCGATCTCGTGCAAGGCCGCTACGACGATGCGCTCGCATCGATCCGGCACGCGCTCGACGTAAGCATCGCGACACTCGGCGAGCAGCATGTCGAGGTCGCCTCGCGCCTGTACCTGCTCGGTGTCGCCGAGGGCATGATGTCGCGCTACGACGATGGCGTGGCGACGCTGCGCAAGGCGCTCGCGATCGTCGAGGCACGGCTCGGCGCGGACCATGTGCGCACGATCCAGTTCCACACCCAGCTGGGTGACCTGCTGCGCTTCCAGCGCCGCTTCGACGAATCGCTCGTTCACGTCGACGCGGCGCTGCGCATCGCGCGTGCGCAGCTGCCGGCCGGCCATCCGATCATCGGCAGCATGCTCATGCGGCGCGGCGAACAGCTGCGCCGGCTCGGTCGTTTCGACGAGGCCGAGGCACCGTTCGCCGAAGCGGCCACGCTGCTCGGCGATGCGCCCACGCCCGAGCTCGCGCAGCTGCAGCAGGCGCGCGCGCAGCTCGCGATCTCGCAGGGCCGTTTCCCGCTCGCGATCGATCATCTGCGCGGCTGCGTCGCGACGTTCCGCGCGACCACCGGCGAGAGTTCGCACACCTGGCTCGCGACGTTGCTCATGGTCGATGCCATGACCTCGGCAGGGCGTCTCGACGACGCCGAGCGGCTCGGCGCGGAGTCGCTCGCCGCGATCGCGCGCATCGCGGGTCCGGACTCCTACGAACGCACGTTCGCGGCAGGCGTGATCGCGCGCCTGCGCTACGAGCAGGGGCGTTTCGCCGATGCCGTGCCGCTGCACCGCGAGGGTATCGCGTTCCTGTCGAAACTCTACGGCGACGACCATTTCGACACCGCGCAGGAACGCGTGATGCTCGCGCGTGCGCTCGTCGCGGTGGGCGATGCCGCCGGTCTCGACGAGGCCGATGCGCTGCTCGCGCAGGCACAGCCGGTCGTCGAGGCCGCGCAGCGGCCCGGCATGCAGGCCGAGATCCGGCTCGTGCGCGCGCAAGCCCACCTGCTGCGTCGCGAGCCCGCCGAGGCGCGCCGCGAGCTCGATCTCGCCGCCGCGGACGCGACACGTGAGGCCTCCACACGGGCGAGCCTCGAGCGCCGCATCGCCGTGACGCGGCGTCGCGCGGGCATGCCTCCTGTCACTTGATCGCCCCGGCCCGCTCGCGTATCACCGGTCGTTCGATCAATCCGGGGAGCGAACCCATGAAGCGATGGCTGGTGGCACTGGCCTGCGTCGGCGCGGCGAGTGCGCATGCGCAGACGGTCAGGACGATCACGCACGAAGACCTCTGGCAGATGCCGCGTGTCGGTACGCCGACGACGAGTCCCGACGGCCGCCTCGCGGTGTTCCCGGTCACCGAGCCTTCGTACAAGAAGGACGAGTCGGTCAGCGACCTGTGGATCGTGCCGACCGACGGCAGCACCGGCGCGCGCCGCATCACCGCCGACAAGGG
Organism: Dokdonella aquatica; assembly: GCF_051987395.1. Lineage (NCBI taxonomy): Bacteria > Pseudomonadati > Pseudomonadota > Gammaproteobacteria > Lysobacterales > Rhodanobacteraceae > Dokdonella > Dokdonella aquatica. The sequence continues at coordinate 2,851,508 of NZ_CP197094.1, forward strand.
CGGTGAGAGCGGTCCGTCGTGGAGCCCGGACAGCCGCCGGATCGCGTTCGCGGCCAAGCGCGGCGACGACAAGCAGGCACAGCTCTACGTGCTCGACCTCGCCTCGGGCGGTGAAGCCCAGCGTGTGACGAAGCTCTCCACCGGTGCCGGCGCGCCGCAGTTCTCGCCGGACGGACGCCAGCTGCTGTTCTCGAGCCGCGTGTTCCCCGACAGCCGCACCGACGCCGACAACGAGCGCCTCGCCAAGGAAGAGGAGGAGCGCAAGTACAAGGCGCGCGTCTACACGGGCTTCCCGATCCGCTACTGGGACAAGTGGCTCGACGACAAGCAGGGCCGCCTGTTCGTGCAGGCGGTCGGGCAGGGCGAGGCACGCGACCTGCTCGCGGGCAGTGCGCTCGTCAAGCTGCCCGGTTACTCGCTCGGCGAAGGTGGCTCTGTGTGGTCGCCGGACGGCCAGTCGGTCGTGTTCGTGGCCAGCCGCAACCGCGACCGTGCGGCGTGGTCGTTCACGAACGCCGACCTGTGGCAGGTGCCGCTCGCGGGCGGCGAACCGCGTCGCCTGACCGGTGCCGAATCGGCGGATGCGGGCGATTCGTACGGCAGTCCGCGCTTCAGCGCCGACGGCAAGACCTTGTTCGCGACGATCACGCCGCGCGACGGCGACCGCGTCTACAACGCGAGCCGCATCGTCGCGTTCGACTGGCCGTCGCTGCGCGAGCGCGGCCGCATCACGCTGCCCGACGACCGTGATGTCGCCGGTTTCGACGTCTCGCCGGATGGCCGCACGGTCTACCTGACCGCCGAGGACGCGGGTCAGGAGAAGCTCTACGCGGCACCCGCGAACGGCGGCCTGGCCAAGCTCGTCGCCGCGCCGAAGCACGGCGTCTACACGGGCCTGAGCATCGGCGGCACGCGCGCGCCGGTGCTCGTCGCGAGCTACGAGAGTGCGACCGAGCCGCCCGAAGTCGTGCGCCTCGACGCCGCCGGCAAGCCGCATCGCCGCCTGACCACGTTCACGACCGCGAAGGCCGCCCAGCTCGACCTCGCGCCGCTGGAGACGTTCTGGTTCGACAACGATCGCGGCCAGCGCATCCACAACATGATGCTGCGCCCGCCGGCATTCGATCCGTCGAAGAAGTACCCGCTGTTCGTGGTCATGCACGGCGGTCCGCACACGCAGTGGCGCGACCAGTGGGTGCTGCGCTGGAACTACCACCTGCTCGCCGCCCAAGGCCACGTCGTGCTGCTGACCAATTACGTCGGCTCGACCGGCTTCGGCGAAACGTTCGCGCAGGCCATCCAGGGCGATCCGCTCAAGGGTCCGGCCGACGACATCAACCAGGCTGCCGACGAGGCGATCAAGCGCTACGCGTTCATCGATGCCACGCGCCAGTGCGCAGGCGGCGCGAGCTACGGTGGCCATCTCGCCAACTGGCTGCAGGGCACGACGACGCGCTACCGCTGCCTCGTCAGCCATGCCGGCCTCGTCAACCTCGAGTCGCAGTGGGGCACGAGCGACGTGTCCTACAGCCGCGAGGTCGCCAACGGCGGTCCGGTCTGGGAGCAGGGCGCCGTGTGGCGCGAGCAGAACCCGATCCGCCTTGCCGCGAACTTCCGCACGCCCGTGCTCGTGACGTTCGGCGAGAAGGACTACCGCGTGCCGATCAACAACGGCCTCGAGTACTGGGCCGCGCTGCAGCGCCAGAAGGTCGAGAGCCGCCTCGTCGTGTTCCCCGAGGAGAACCACTGGGTGCTCAACGGCGAGAACAGCCGCTTCTTCTACAAGGAAGTGCAGGACTGGCTCGGCCGCTGGCTCGGCACGACCCCGCCTGCGGCACCTGCCGAAAAGGCCAGGGACGCGAAGGCGCCCTGATCGGCGTCGACCAGGCGATCGAATCGCCCTCCTTTCCCGCCGTCATCCCGGCGGCTTTCAACAGCCGAATGGCTGGTCAGGCCGGGATGACGCAGCAGAAGGGGGCTGCGCACCCGGGGTCAGGTTCATTTTTCCGCACCGGGGTCAGGTTCATTTTTCCGTAGTGCCGTGTCGAGGATCGGAACCCTTCCGGAAAAATGAACCTGACCCCGGGTCGTGGACCCCGGGTCGTGACCCCAGGCCGTGGTTGCGACGCCGTCGCTGGCGCGGTGGCGCCGCCTCGTGGCAAGGTGCCGTCGCCGGGCGTGGTGCCGGTGCAGGACACGCGATGACCGATGCCCACGAGCCGCTCCACGACCCCGCCATCCCCGCGCCGCGTGCGCCGGAGGCCCAGGTGCTGCCGCCGATCGTCGTCGCCGTGATGGGGTTGCCGGGAGCCGGCAAGAGCCTCGTCGCGCGCGCGATCGAGGATCAGCTCGGCCTGCGCCGCGTCTGCCGCGATGCGATCCGCGCGGCGATGTTCTCGCGCTGCGACTACAGTTTCCTCGAGAAGCGCGCGGCCTACCGCAGCCTGCAGCTCGCACTCGAGATCAACTGCATGCTGCGCGTCGGCAGCGTCATCGACGGCATGACGTTCTCGCGCCGCGACGAACTCGAGCGCATTGCCGAGATCGCCGCCGCGCACCGCATCGTCACGATCCCGCTGCTGGTCGACTGTCCCGTCGACATCGCGCGCGACCGCGTCGCGCGTGACCTGCGCATCGCGAGCCACCTCGCGCGCGACCGCACGCCGGACCTCGTCACCGAGGTGCAGGCGCGACGCGATCCTCCACCCGACGGCACGCTGCGCGTCGACGCCACGTTGCCGGCCGCGCAGATGTGCCGCGAGGCGGTCGCGACGATCACGCGTGCGACCGCCGCGGTCGCGGGATCCGCCGCGAGAGCGTGAGCGTGCTCACGCGCGTGACGAACGAGGGTTCCCATCCTTCGTCGCGTGCGGCATGCTCGGCGACGCGGCCCGACCTTTCGGGATTCCCGCCTCCGCTGCGGCTTCGCCGCTGAAACACCGCTCGCCACGCTCCGTCGTCGCGGGCCTTCCCCATTGCAGGATCTCCATGATGAAGAAGACGTTGCTCGTTGCCTCGCTGTTGCTCGCGTTCTGCGCCACCGCGCAGGCGGAAACCACGTTCAAGCGAGGCGCCGCGCGCTCCGCCGTGCCTGCCGGCACGGTCGGCCAGTCGCTGCCCGAGCGTGGCGGCACGACGATCACGCAGAACACGAGCCTCGCGGCCGTCGCCGATACGGGTGCCGCATGCGCCGACCCGGATGGTTTCACGACCGAGAACAGCTTCTATCGCCGTTTCAACCTCGCCGCCCTCGGTGCGAGCGGCGCGGCGAGCGTGACCAACGTCGACATCGCGATCGAAGCGGCCGACTCGGCGTCGGGCGGCTCGCAGCCGCTGCAGGTCCGCCTCTACACGATTCCGGCCGCGGCGCCGCTGACGCTCGCGAACCTGACGCAGATCGGCACCGCGACCGCTCAGGTGTCCGACCAGTCGCTCGCGGCGCTGTCGGTGCCGATCAGCGGCTCGATCGCCGATGCGGCCGCCACCCACCTGGTCGTCGAGATCCACACGGCCGACGGCACCGCGGCCGGCGACGTCCTCATGCCGGGCTTCAACAGTGCCGGCCAGAGCGCGCCGACCTACGCGTTCGCCGAAGACTGCGGTGACACCGAGATCACCGACCTCGCCGCAGTCGGCTTCGGCCCGTCGCACATCATCATGGCCGTGACGGGTTCGGGTCTTCCGGTCAGCCTGCAGTCGTTCGACATCGACTGATGCACGAGGGCACGGTGCGGGCCGATGCCCGTGCCGTGCCCGCGAGCGCTGGACGCACGCGCGGGCGATAATCGCCACATGCCCGACATCGTCCTCGCCACGCTCAATGCCCGCTACGCGCACGCCGCGCTCGGCCTGCGCTACCTGCGCGCCAACCTCGGCGCGTGGCGCGAGGCGAGCGCGATCCGCGAGTTCGTGATCGGCCAGAAGACCGAGGAGATCCTCGAGAAGCTGCTCGAAGGCTCGCCGCGCATCGTCGGCCTCGCGGTCTACATCTGGAACGTCGAGGAGACGACGCGGCTCGTCGCGCAGCTCAAGGTGGTCGCGCCCGAGGTGGTCGTCGTGCTCGGCGGCCCCGAGGTCAGCCACGAGACCGCCGAGCAGCGCATCTGCGCACTCGCCGATTACGTCGTCACGGGCTGGGGCGACGTGAGTTTCGCGAAACTCGTCGCCGAGCTCATGGCCGGCACGCGTCCGGAGGCGAAGATCATCGCCGGCGTGCAACCGCCGCTCGCGGCGATCGCGTCGCCGTACGCCGAGTACACCGACGAGGACGTGCGCCAGCGGCACCTCTACGTCGAGGCCTCGCGTGGTTGCCCGTTCACCTGCGAGTTCTGCCTGTCCGCGCTCGACAAGACCGCCTGGGCGTTTCCGCTCGACGCGTTCCTCGCCGACCTCGAAAGCCTGTACGCGCGCGGTGCGCGGCGCTTCAAGTTCGTCGACCGCACGTTCAACCTCAAGGTCGACACCTCGCTCGCGATCCTCGGCTTCTTCCTCGGCAAGCTCGAGGCCGCGCCCGACGATCCCGTGTTCGTGCACTTCGAGCTGATCCCGGACCATCTGCCCGAGCGCCTCAAGGAGGCGATCGCACGCTTCCCCGACGGCGCACTGCAGTTCGAGATCGGCATCCAGACCTTCGATCCTGCCGTGCAGGCGCGCGTGTCGCGGCGCCAGAAGAACGAGGTCGCGCAGGCGAATCTCGCCTGGCTGCGTGCGAACACGCGCGCGCACCTGCACGTCGACCTCATCGCGGGTCTGCCCGGAGAGGGCGTCGACAGCTTTGCCGCAGGCTTCGACAAGCTCGTCGCACTCGCGCCGCACGAGATCCAGTTCGGGATCCTCAAGCGCCTGCGTGGTGCGCCGATCGCGCGTCACACCGAGACGTTCGGGTTGCGCTTCAGCCCCGATCCGCCGTACACGATCCTCGCCAGCGACGCGATCGACTTCACGACCATGCAGCGCCTCGTGCGCTTCTCGCGCTACTGGGACATCGTCGCCAATTCCGGACGCTACACGCGCACCCTGCCCGTCCTGCTCGGCGACGCGCCGTTCGCGAACTTCCTCGCGCTGTCGGACTGGCTGCACGCGCGCACGGGCCAGGCGCACGCACTTGCACGCGAACGCCTCGTCGGCCTGCTGCACGCGTTCCTCGTCGAGGTGCGCGGGCTCGATGCGGGCGAGGCCGGCGCGGTGCTGGTCGAGGATTACCGCGCGACCGGCGGGCGCACGCGCTTCGAGTTCGAGCCGCCCGATGCGCCGCGTGCACCGTCGCCGCGCGCACGCGTGGCCGGCGCGACACCGCCGCGCCAGGCGCGCCACCTGCGTTCGTGACGCACCACGCGGATCAGGTCTCGTCGCGCTTGCGACGCACGTAGAGCTGCTTGCGCACGCGCGCGACCACCTCGCCTTCGGCGGTGACCACGTCGACCGGCAGCCAGCGCAACACCTTGGTGCCGTCCGCGGCGCCGGCACGCAGCTCGTCGAGCAGCATGTCGTCGACGCGGAACCAGGCGAACACGTCGGCGCGTCCCGGTGCGACGAACTCGATCTCGGCGGCCTTGTCCCAGACCATGTACTCGCGGCCGAGGCATTCCTTGACGAGGATCATCCAGAACGGATCGGTCATCGCGAACAGGCTGCCGCCGAAGTGCACGCCGACGTAGTTGAGGTTGTACCAGCGCCGCCGCAGTGCGACGCGCGCGCTGCGCCAGTCGTCGCCGACCTCGAGCACACGGATGCCCGTGAACAGGAACGGCGGCCACAGGTTCATGAGGCGGCGCAGGCGCTTGGGCGTCATCGTCGGGGCATCGCGGAAGGGCGGCCAGCGTAGCGTGTCGCCGCGGTGACCGGAATCCAGCAGCGCAGCGTGCTGCACGCGACCGTATCGCACGGAAGGCTGGACGGCCGGAGCATGACGATCGCCACGGCAAGCGCGGCAAGGGCTCTGGCATGATCGATGGCCTCTTCCACGGGAATCCGTCCATGCGCCTGCTGCCGCTCGCGTTCGCATTGTTCGCCACCACCGCCTTCGCCGCGGACAAGCCGACGACGATTCCCGCCACCGCACTCGAGACCGCCGTGCAGCTGCGCGAACGCGGCCTCGCCGACACGCTGGCATGGGACATCACCGAAGGCCTCACGACCGAGATCGGTCCGCGACTCGCCGGCAGCCCGGCCGATGCGGCATCGGTGGAATGGATGGTCGCGAAGTTCAAGGCGCTCGGCTTCGACAAGGTCTGGACCGAGCCCGTGACATACCCGAAGTGGGTGCGCCGCAGCGAGAGCGCCGCGCTCGTCGCGCCGTTCGCGCAGCCGCTGTACGTGACCGCGCTCGGCAACTCGGCCGGCACGCCGGCAGGCGGATTGACCGCCGAGGTCGTGCGCTTCGAGTCGCTCGAGGCGCTCGAAGCCGCCGATGCGGCGACCCTGAAGGGACGCATCGTCTACGTCGCAAACCCGCGCATGCGCGCGCTGGTCACGGGTGAGGACTACGGCAAGGGTTCGCGCGTGCGCACGCGCGGACCGTCGCTCGCCTCGCAGAAGGGTGCCGCCGCGTTCCTGCTGCGCTCGGTCGGTTCGGACAACAACCGCACGCCGCATACGGGCGTCACCACGTTCGCCGAGGGCGTGCAGGCGATCCCGGCTGCCGCGCTGTCGAATCCCGATGCCGACCTGCTCGAGGCTGCGTTCAGGCGCGGCAAGCCGGTCAGCGTGCGCCTCGCGCTCGACTGCGGCACCGAGGGCACGTACACGGGCGCGAATGTGATCGCCGAGATCACGGGCCGCGGCAAGGGCAAGGACTACGTGTTGACCGGTGGCCACCTCGATTCGTGGGATCTCGGTACCGGCGCGATCGACGATGCTTCGGGCGTCGCGATCACGACGGCGGCCGCCCACCTCGTCGGCCAGCTGCCGAATCGCCCGAAGCGCAGCATCCGTGTCGTCGCGTTCGCGAACGAGGAGGCCGGCCTGTTCGGCGGCAAGGCCTACGCCGAGACGCATCGCAAGGACATCGCGCACACGATCCTCGGTGCCGAATCCGACGCCGGCGCCGACCGCATCGTCAAGCTCACGGCGACCGTGAAGCCGTCCGCGCGCGGTGCGATCGACGCGATCGCGAAGGCGCTCGAACCGCTCGGCGTCGCCTACGACGCGGCCGCGCCGGGCAGCGGCGGCTCGGACCTCTCGGCGGTCCACGCGGTCGGCATGGCCGGTCTCTCGCTGCACCAGGACACGTCGCGCTATTTCGAATGGCACCACACGGCCAACGACACGCTCGACAAGGTCGATCCCGAGCAGCTGCGCCAGAACGTCGCCGTCTACGCGGTCGCGCTGTACCTTGCCGCGGAAGCGGAAGGCGACTTCGGCTCGAAGCCCGGCGCGTTCGCCAAAGAGCTCGGCGCGCACTGACACCGATGGGCAACGGCGCCTTCCTCGCGATCGCGATCGCCGCCGAGGTGATCGCGACCTCGGCGCTCAAGGCCAGCGAGGGCTTCACGCGCCTCGTGCCGTCGGTCGTCGTGGTCGCCGGCTACGGCGTCGCGTTCTACTTCCTTTCGCTCGCGCTGCGCACGATCCCGGTCGGCATCGCCTACGCGGTGTGGTCCGGCGTCGGCATCGTGCTCGTCGCGGCGATCGCGTGGATCGTGCACGGCCAGGCCCTCGACGCCTGGGCCATCCTCGGCATCACGCTCATCGTCGCGGGCGTGGCGGTGCTGAACCTGCTGTCGAAGGCTGGCGCGCATTGAGGCGCGTGGGTCGAAGAGGGCGGCAGCACGCGCGAGAGGGCGGTGCTTTCACAAGGCACGGCGGAATCACCTGCGGTGGTTCCGCCCTACGCGTGGCGCTGTCGTAGGGCGGAACCCGCGCAGCGGATTCCGCCATGGAGCCGTGCCGACGGTCGTCCGGGCGGCGAAGCGCGGCTCAACCGCGCGCGTGGCGGCGCCAGTGTTCGCCGAACGCGATCGCCGCGCTCGCGGCGATGTTGAGGCTCTCGACCGTGCCGCTGCCCGGGATCGTCAGGCGCAGGTCGGCCGCGGCGGCGAGGGCTTCGTCCATGCCTTCGCCTTCGGCGCCGAACACGAGCACGAGTCGGGACGGCAGCTCGGCGTGGTAGAGCGCGGTGCCGTCGCGCGGCACGGTCGCGGCGATCGTGTAATCGGCCTCGCGCAAGGCGTCGAGTGCGTCGTGGGTGGCCTCGATGCGCGCGAGCGAGACGGCTTCGGCGCCGCCTTCGGCGACGCGCGCCGCGGCGCCCGAGAGGTCGAGCGATGACGAGGCCGGCACGATCACGCCGGCGACGCCGAAATGCGCGGCGCTGCGCAGCAGCGCGCCGAGGTTGTGCGGGTTGCCGACGCCGTCGAGCCAGACCAGCAGCGACGAGGCATTCCCGGCCTGCGTCGCGAGCAGCTCCGTCAGCGCGAGCGGCGCACGGCGCACGATGTCGAAGCACACGCCTTCGTGGTGGCGTGACGCGGTGAGCTTGTCGAGGTCGCCGGCTTCGACGACGCGGTAGCCGAGGCGCTGCTGCACGCACCATGCGAGCACGGCCTTGAAGGCCGGGATGCGGCTCTCGACGAGGTAGACCTTGCGCACGTCCCGCGGACGTTTCGCGAACGCGGCGAGGCAGGCGTTGACGCCGTACAGGCGCTGCTCGTTGCCGGGACGCGGCGGGCGCGTCGGCGCGTCGGCGGACGCGTGGGTCGATTCGTCGCGTGGAGGCGCCGGGCGTTGCGCACGCGTGTCGTCCCGCGAGTAAGTGGAACGCGAAGGACGTGTGTCTTCCCGCGGAGGCGAGGAGCGCGCAGGTCGTGCGTCGTCGCGCGACGACACGGGGCGCGTCGGGCGGGCGTCATCGCGTGACGACATGGGGCGTGCCGGGCGGGCGTCATCACGCGGAGGCGTGAAGCGCTGCGGTCGTGCGCCATCGCGTGAAGGCGCGGGGCGGAACGGACGTGCGTCGTCGCGGGGCGTCACCGGGGCCGGCGTCTTCCGGCGCGGCGTGTCGGCCGGGTGGGGCCGATCCTGTGCGGCGTCGTGTGCGGCGACGGGGGCAGCCGACTCGGGACGCGTCGGACGATCTTCCTCGCGGGTACGCGCCGGCGCGGAGGTCTTCCACGGCCCATCCCTCTCCTGGCGCGGCGGCCGCGAGAACACGTCGTCGACGTCGTCCGCGGGCGCGCGTTCGCGCCGCGTGTCGTCGTTTGGGCGTGGCGACGACGGCGTCTTCCACGGCGAGGCGCCGGGCGGCTTGCCGGGGCGGGTGGGGCGGTCACTCATCATCGTCTTCCGGATCGGGCTCGACGAACGGCGGCTTGTCGCGCAGGCGGGCGTACATCGCGATGTCGTGGATCTCGTCGCGCTTGATGAGCGCGCGGCGATGCACGCCCTCGAGCACGAAGCCCGACTTCTCGAGCACGCGTGCCGAGGCCATGTTGCCGCTCAGCACGAAGGCCTGCAGGCGCTCGTAGGCGGAATGTTCGAGCAGGTGGTCGCAGAACACCGGCACGATGCGGCTCATGAGGCCGCGGCCCCACAGCGAGCGGCCGAGCCAGTAGCCGATCTGCGAGCGGATGCGGTACTCGTTGTCGCCGGGGGTCTGGCCGATGCCGCCGACGGCTTCGCCGTCGACCTCGATCGCGAACGCGAAACCCTCGCGTGCGACCGGGCCGACAACGAAGGCTTCGGCGTCGGCACGCGTGTACGGGAACGGGAACCGGTCCGACAGCGCGCGCGAGACCGCTTCGTCGTTGGCGTGGCGCGCGAGCGCTTCGGCGTCTTCGGCGCGCCAGGGGCGCAGCGTGAAGCCGTCGCCGGTGATCGTCGTCATGCATGTCCTCCCACGGCTGGGGTGCTGGCTTCGAGTTCCTCGAGCTTGCGCGCGAGGGCTTCCGGCGAACGCGTGAACGGTGCGAGCAGGGCGTAGAACGACGGCACGACGTACAGCGAAAGCAGGGTCGAGAATGCCACGCCGAAGATCACCACAACGCCGATCGTCGCACGGCTTGCGGATCCCGGGCCGCCGGCGACCACCAGCGGGATCGCGCCCGCGATCGTCGCGACCGAGGTCATGAGGATCGGGCGCAGGCGCACGGCCGAGGCTTCCGCGATCGCCTCGGCGATGCTGCGACCCTCGTCACGCAACTGGTTGGCGAACTCGACGATGAGGATGCCGTTCTTCGCGGCGAGGCCGATCAGCATGACGATGCCGATCTGGCTGAACAGGTTGAGCGTGCCGCCGGTCAGCCACAGGCCGATCAGCGCGCCGAGCACGGCCAACGGCACGGTCAGCATGATCACGAGCGGGTGGATGAAGCTCTCGAACTGCGCGGCGAGCACGAGGTAGACGATCAGCAACGCCATCGCGAACGTCAGCAGCACCGCGCCACCGGCCTTCTTGTACTCGCGCGAATCGCCCTTGTAGTCGATCTGCGCGGTGCCGGGCAGTTCCTCGGCGGCGGTCTGCTCCATCCAGGTGAGCGCCTCGCCGAGCGAGTAGCCCGGCGCGAGGCCGGCCGAGAGCGTGATCGCGCGCAGGCGGTTGAAGCGGTTGAGCTGGCCCGGTTCGGCGACTTCGCCGAGCGTGACGAGATTGGACAGCGGGATCAGCTGGCCGCTGCGCTGCGAGCGCACGTAGAGGTTGTCGAGGTCGGCCGGCGAGGCGCGGCCGTCGCGCTGCGCCTGCAGCATGACCTCGTACTCCTCGCCGTCCTGCACGTAGGTGGTGACGCGGCGCGAGCCCATCATCGTCTCGAGCGTGCGGCCGATCTCCTGTGCGGACACGCCGAGGTCCGACGCGCGTGCATGGTCGATCTCGACGCGCAGCTGCGGGCGCGTCTCCTTGTAGTCGGAATCGACCGCGAACAGCTTCGGGTTCTGCTCCATGCGCACGAGCATGCGGTCGCGCCACTCGGCGAGCTCGGTGTAGTCGGGACCGCCGAGCACGACGCGCAACGGCTGGCCGCCGCTGCGCACGAGGCCGGTGCGCACCGACGGCAGTGCACGCACGCCGGGCAGGTCGAGAAGGTCCTGGCGCAGCTGGTTGGCGACGTCGGTGGTCGACTCCTTGCGATCGCCCCAGTCCTTGAGGAACACGGTCGCCTGGGCGCTGTGCATCTCCTCGCCGGCGCCCCAGTTGCCGGGCACGCGGGTGTTGACGCGCTCGATCGGGCCCTTGTCGCCGATCAGTCCGAGCAGCTTCTGCTCGACCTCGTGGATCTGGCCGACGGTGTAGTCGAAGCCGGCGCCTTCGGGGCCGGTCACCGAGATCTGGAACACGCCGCGATCCTCGGTCGGCGCGAGTTCGGTCGGCACGACGCGCAGCAGCAGCGCACTCGCGCCGAACGCGAGCAGCATGAGCACGCCGAACACGATCGGCTTGCCGCTCGTGCGTTCGACCTGGCGGCGGTAGCGGTTCGTGAGGGCGTCGAGGCGGCGGTTCACGAAGGCGTTGAAGCCCTTGGGTTCGGTGTGCGGGCGCACGAGCTTGGAGGCCATCATCGGCGTCAGCGTCAGCGCGACGAACGCCGACAGCGCGACCGCGCCCGCGAGCGTGACCGAGAGTTCGCGGAACAGGCGGCCCGTGTTGCCCTCCATGAAACCGACCGGCAGGAACACCGCGACGAGCACGGCGGTGGTCGCGATGACCGCGAACGCGACCTGTTGGGTGCCGCGCTTGGCCGCGACGAGCGTCGGTTCGCCGAGGTCGGCGCGGCGCTGGATGTTCTCGAGTACGACGATCGCGTCGTCGACGACGAGCCCGATGCACAGCACGAGCGCGAGCAGGGTGAGCAAGTTGATCGTGTAGCCGAACGCGTACAGCGCGATGAACGCGGCGATCAGGCACACCGGTACCGTCACGGCGGGGATCAGCGCCGAGCGCAGGCTGCCGAGGAACAGCAGGATCACGATGACGACGAGCACGCTGGCCTCGATCAGCGTCGCGTAGACGCGTTCGACTGCGGCTTCGATGAACAGCGTCGTGTCGTAGGCGACGAAGATGTCGGTGCCTTCGGGCAGCGAGGCACGGATGCGCTCGATCTCCTCGCGGCCGGCGCGCGCGACGTCGAGGCTGTTCGCGGTCGAGGTCTTGACGAGGCCGAGGCCGAGATTGGGCTGGCCGTTGCTGCGCAGGTAGGAGCGGCGCTCCTCGGCGGCGCGTTCGACGCGCGCGACGTCGCCGAGGCGGATCACGTAGCCGTCGCTGCCCTTGGCGATCGCGAGGCGGGTGAAATCCTCGGGTGTCTGGTAGCTGCGCTGCACGCGCAGCGTGAAGTCGCGCGTGTCGGATTCGATGCGCCCGGCGGGCAGTTCGACGTTCTCGTTGCGCAACGCGGTCTCGACATCGGACACCGCGAGGCCGCGTGCGGCGAGCGCCTCGCGGTCGAGCCAGATGCGCATCGCATAGCGCTGGTTGCCGCCCATCTGCACGCGTGCGACGCCGTCGAGCGCGGACATGCGGTCGACCACGTAGCGCTCGGCGTAATCGGTCAGCTCGAGCGCGTCGAGCCGGTCGGAGCGCATGTTGAACCAGATGATGACGTCGGCGTCACTCTCGACCTTGGCGACCTGCGCGGGGTCGGCCTCTTCGGGCATGCGGTCCTGCACGCGGCTGACCGCGTCGCGCACGTCGTTCGCCGCGGCCTCGATGTCGCGCGACAGGTTGAACTCCATCGACACGCTGGCGCGGCCGTTCTGGCTGCGCGACTCGATGAGGTCGACGCCCTCGATGCCGGCGAGCGCATCCTCGAGGATCTGGGTCACGCGCGTCTCGACCACGGCGGCCGACGCGCCCGGGTAGTTCACGTCGACCGACACGATCGGCGGATCGATCGCGGGCAGTTCGCGCAGGGTCAGGCGCGTGAACGACATGACGCCGAGCACGATCAGCAGCAGGCTGACGACCGCGGCGAAAACCGGGCGCTTGATCGAGATGTCGGAGAGGTTCATCGGCGTGCTCCTACTCCTGCGGCGCGGCGGGCGCTGCGGCAGGCGCCTTCGGCGGGGCCTCGGCGATCCTGGCGCCTTCGCGCAGTTTCACGGTGCCGTCGATGACGATGCGGTCGCCTGCGGCGAGGCCTTCGACGACCTCGACCGATCCGCGGCGGCGTGCACCGGCCTTCACCGCGACGCGCTCGACGGTCTCGTCGGCCTTGACGCGGAACACGAACGCGTTCGCGGCGACCTGCACGATCGCGATCTCGGGTATCGCGAGCGCCTCGCGCTCGGGGCGCAGCACGTTGACGATGAGCAGCATGCCGCCGCGCAGGGCGTGGTCGGCGTTCGGGATCTCGGCGCGCACCTGCACGGCGCGCGTGACCGGGTCGACGCGTGAGTCGAGCGAAACGATCTTCCCGGCGAACTCGCGGCCCGGGAATGCCGTGCTGCGCGCGGTCATGGCCTGGTTAGGTGCGACCATCGCGAGGTAGCGCTCGGGCATCGCGAAGTCGACCTTGATCGTCGAGATGTCGTCGAGCGTCGTGATCACCGTGCCGGGCGCGACGAGTGCGCCTTGGCTGACCTGGCGCAGGCCGAGCACGCCCGCGAACGGCGCGGTGACGACGCGATCGGACAGCTGCGCGCGCAGCAGGTCGACGCGTGCCTTGCTCGAATCGTGGGTCGCCTGGGCGGTGTCGAACACCTGCCTCGAGACCGTGCCCTGGGCGACGAGGTCGCGGTTGCGGCCGAGCAGGCGCTCGGCGTCGCGGTAGGTGGCCTGCGCCTCGGCGAGCCCGGCGACCTGCTGGCCGGAGGTGAGTTCGACGAGCACGTCGCCCGCGGCGACGCTCTGGCCGTCGCTGAAGTTCACCTTGCGCACGGTCTCGGTGATCTTCGCGGTCAGGGTGACCGATTCGCGCGCCATGCTCGTGCCGACCGCCTCGATCGTGTCGACCCAGGGGGCCGGTTTCACGGTCGCGGTGGTCACGACGATCGCGGGCGTTTCACCGGCGTTCGCAGCGGGTGCGGGGGCGCGCGAGCACGCGGCGAGCACGGCTAGGGTGCTGGCGAGGACGAGGACGGAGGCTTTCGGCAGTCTCGGCATGGGCTTGCGGCTTGGAAGGAAGGGCGCGCCGCGCCTCGGGGAGACCTGCTGCGCGGGCGTGCAGCGCGCTCCCGCGTGGAAGGGAGTGCGGCCCGGCCGGGAGCCGGACGATGCCGGTGGTGGTCACCGGCCCTGCGCGTGGCACGCGATTCTAGTCGCTGGACCTGACATCCGCCTTACGACACGCGGTGTCGAGGGGCATCCCGTTCAGTGATCGACCGCGGCCATCGCCGGCGCGGCCACGCTCCCTCGACGCGGCACACGGAACAGCAACAGCAAGGGTAGCGCAGCGAGGGTCAGCCACATCATCAGCCAGAAGTCATTGAGGTAGGCGATCGCGGCGGCCTGGCGCGTCACTTCGGCGTTCAGCATGGCCAGGCCGGTCGCCGAATCCGGGCTCAGCGCGGGCGGCAGCACGGCCGGCGAGTACGGCGTGATGCGCGACGCGAGCTCGGCATGGTTGATCTGGGTGCCGCGCGCGACCAGCGTGAACACGATCGAGATGCCCACGCTCGAACCGATGTTGCGCGCGAGACTGAAGATGCCAGCCGCTTCGGTACGCGCGTATCCCGGCAGCGTCGCGTAGGCCAGCGTCGTCACGGGCACGAACACGAGGCCGAGGCCGAGGCCTTGCACGATGCCGGTCCAGACGATCGGCGCCATCGGCATGTCGGCCGTGAACTGCGCCGACAGGTACAGCGAGAACGCGATCAGCAGCAGGCCCGTGGCCATCGGCGCGCGCGGATCGACGCCGCGCGCGAGCAGGCGTCCGACCATCGTCATCGCGATCAGCGTGCCGACGCCGCGCGGCGCGAGCAGGATGCCCGTGGTCACGACCGGATAGTTCATGAGGCCCTGCAGGAACGGCGGCATCAGCGCCATCGTCGCGAACAGCAGCACGCCGACGATGAAGATGAACAGCGTGGCGATGCCGAAGTTGCGGTCGCGCAGCAGCGAGAGGTCGACGAACGGCTTGCCGCCCGTGCGCCAGTGCACCCAGTAGAGGTAGAAGCCGAGGAACGCGAGGGCGGCCTCGACCTGGGTCTCGATCGACTGGAACCAGTCGTTCTCGTTGCCGCGGTCGAGCGCGAGCTGCAGCGCGGCGATGCCGACCGCGAGGAACAGGAAGCCGCGCCAGTCGAAGCGTGTCTCGCGCGTGTCGTCGGCGGGCACGCTCGCGAGCACGCCGAGCAGCGCGACGATGCCGACCGGCACGTTGATCAGGAACACCCAGTGCCAGCTGTAGTGGTCGGTCAGCCAGCCGCCGAGCGGCGGGCCGACGATCGGGCCGACCATGACGCCCATGCCCCACAGCGCCATCGCGCCGCCGTGCTTCTCGGGCGGGAACGCGTCGAGCAGCGAGGACTGCGAGATCGGCACGAGCGCGGCGCCGAACAGGCCTTGCAGCACGCGGAACACGACCATCTCGCCGATGTTCGTGGCGATGCCGCAGAGGATCGAGGCGATCGTGAAGCCCGCGATCGAGACCACGAGCAGGTGACGGCGCCCGAAGCGCGAGGCGAGCCAACCCGTGGCCGGCGTCGCGATCGCCGCGGCGACGATGTAGGAGGTCAGGATCCACGAGGCCTGGTCCTGGGTCGCCGACAGCGAGCCCTGCATGTCGGGCAGGGCGACGTTGGCGATCGTCGAATCGATGACCTGCATGAGCGTCGCGAGCATGATCGAGACGACCAGCAGCGGCAGGTTGGGAACCTCGCGGTGCGAGGCGACGGTGGCGTTCACGGTGTCCTCCGCGCCCGCGCGTCGTGGCGCGGGCAGGATGGGAATCCCGCGCAGCGTGATGCCGCGCGGGAGGGGCGATCAGTCGTTCAGTGCGCGGCGGCGACCGTCGCGTCGGTCGTGGCGGGACGCGTCCAGCGCCCGATCGCGGAATGCTCGGCACCGGTGTCGATCTCGACGTCGGCGCTCATGCCCGCGCGCAGGATCATGCCGTCCTGCTCGGCGGCGTCGAGGCTCAGGCGCAGCGGGATGCGCTGCACGATCTTGACCCAGTTGCCGGTCGCGTTCTGCGCCGGCAGCACCGAGAACTGCGAGCCCGAGGCCGGGCTGATCGAACTCACGTGGGCCTTCCACTTGCGGCCCGGGAACGTGTCGACCTCGATCGTCGCGGCCTGGCCCACGCGCACGTTCGTGAGATCGGTCTCCTTGAAGTTGGCCTCGACCCACAGCGTCGTCGCGACCAGCGGCATCGCGGCCTGGCCGACATTGAGGTAATCGCCGGCCTGAAGGTGCGTCTTGCCGATGATGCCGTCGATCGGCGCGCGCACTTCCGAGTGGGAGAGATCCAGGCGCGCCTTGGCGAGCTGCGCGGTCGCGACCTTGTAGCCCGACAGGTTCGCGAGCGGCGTGTCGACCGCGCCGCCGAGCATGGTCTTGGTCTTGGCGAGGGCGGCGGCATTCGCGTCGCGCTTGCCGCGCGCGGTGTCGACGTCGTTGAGTGCGTCGTCGAGCGCCTTCTGCGCGACGAGGCCCTTGGCGCGCAGTTCCTTCATGCGCGCGAGCTGCGCCTCGTTGGTGCGCAGCGTCGCGTCCGACGATCGCAGGTCGGCGCCGGCAGAGCGGTACGAATCACGCGAGGCGTTGAGGTAGTCGCCGGTCGCGGCGATCTGGGCCTCCATCTGGTCGACTGCGATCTGCAGCGGTTCGGGATCGATGCGGAACAGCAGATCGCCCTGCTTGACGGCCTGGTTCTCGCGCACGGCGACCTCGACGACACGACCGCCGACCTGCGGCGCGATCGTGACGAGATCGGCCTGCACATAGGCGTTGTCGGTCGACGCGTAGCGTCCCGAGTGGAGGTAGAACCAGCCCGCGACCACCGCGACCGCGAGCGGTCCGGCGATCCACAGCAGGCGGTTGCCGCGACGCTTCGCGGCGGGGGCGGTGTCGTTCTGGGTACGGTCGTTCATGACGCGTCTCGGGGCTCGTGGTCGTGGGAATCGGGGGTGTCGAGGGCGGCGAGGTTCGCGCGGACCTGCTCGAGCACGCGCAGGAACGCGGCGAAATCGCTGGCGTCCACGCCGGCGAGGCTCTCGCCGCGCAGGCCGGTCGCGATCACTTCCATGTCGTCGGTGACGGCATCGGCCTTCGGGGTCAGGTGCAGGCGCCAGCGGCGGCGATCGGCCGGATCGGCACGACGCTCGACGAAGCCGGCCTGGACGAGGCGGTCGAGCACGCGACCGACCGCGATCGGCTCCATGTCGATGAATTCGGCGAGCTCGACCTGGCTCAGGCCTTCACGGTGGCGCAGCGCCTTGAGCGCACGCCACTGCGCGCGCGTCAGACCGAACTGCACGGCGCGGCGATCGAAGTGCTTGCGGAACAGCCGCGTCACGTCGTGCAGCTGGTACGCGAACGAGGGGAAGGGGGTCGGTTTCATGGCTGCCGGGGATATTATGTCCTAGGCAGTTATATTTCAATACTCACGGGTTCAATTTTTCGGCGCGAGGCGACGGACGCGGTGTGCGCCTCGGTGTTCGTTCAGTTTCGTGGGGGCTGCGCAGTCGCGTGTGGTGTCACCGCGCTTGCTTTCGCGCGGGAGGCGCTGGGCCCCGGCCTGCGCCGGGGCGACGTTGCGAGTCATCGCGCGCCGCTAACGGCGTCCATCGTCCACGGGACGCATCGTGCGGATCGGCTTCGCCGTGGAGCGTGGCGTGCTTTTTACCTGCGGTGGAATCCGCTACGCGGGTTCCACCCTACGCGAGCATGGACCGGGCGTCGCGTTCGTGTAGGGTGGAACCGCCGCAGGCGATTCCGCCGAAAACGTCGCGCGTCAGAACAGCAGCGACGACATGCGGCGGCGGTAGGTGCCGACGAGGTCTTCGTCCTCGATCACGCTGAATGCGGCGATGAGGCGCTTCTTCGCCTGACTGTCGTTCCAGCCGCGATCGGCCTTGAGGATCGCGAGGAACTGCTCGAGGGCTTCGTCGGTGCGTCCGTCGATGAGCGCGCGCACGCCGAGCAGGTCGCGTGCGGCGTGGTCGGCGGGATCCTGATCGAGGCGTGCCTGAAGCACCTGTGCGGTCGGGGCGTCCTTGAGCGCATCGGCGAAGGCGAGCTGGTTGCGCAGGCGGCGTGCGCGGTCGTCCTCGGCGAGGTTGGCCGGCAGCGCATCGAGTTCGGCGCGTGCACCGGCGGCGTTGCCGGCCTGCATGAACGCGACGGCGAGGTCGAGCTTGAGCTCGGGCTTGTCGGCATCGGTGGCGATCGCCTGCTGCAGGCGTGCGATGGCCTGTTCGGGCGTCTCGGCGATGGCCGGCGCTTCGGCGGGTTCGTCGTCGGCCGGCGGCAGCGCCTGCACGTGGCGGTCGAGGAACTCGCGCAGCTGGCCTTCCGGCAGCGCGCCGGCGAAGCCGTCGGCGATCTGGCCGTCGCGCACGAGTACGA
Source organism: Dokdonella aquatica (assembly GCF_051987395.1). Classification (NCBI taxonomy): domain Bacteria; kingdom Pseudomonadati; phylum Pseudomonadota; class Gammaproteobacteria; order Lysobacterales; family Rhodanobacteraceae; genus Dokdonella; species Dokdonella aquatica. The sequence continues at coordinate 2,869,950 of NZ_CP197094.1, forward strand.
CGGTCGGAATGCTGCGGATGCCGAACATGCCGGCGAGCTGCTTCTCGGCGTCGACGTCGACCTTGGCCAGCTTCACGGCACCGTGGTAGCTCGCGACGACCTTCTCGAGCAGCGGCCCGAGCGTCTTGCACGGCCCGCACCATTCGGCCCAGAAGTCGACCAGGATCGGCTGTTCGAGCGAGGCCTGCAGCACGTCCTGTTCGAACGTCGCGGTGGTGGTGTCGAAGACGTGCGGCGAAGCGGTGGCGGGCAGGGCTGACACGGGCGGTTCCTGTGCGTGGGATCGGAGGCAGGTGGGCTGCACAGCCCAGCATATCAAGCGGCGCGAGGATGCCTCGAGGACAGGCTTGCAAAACCAAGAGGACAAAATGTAATGTATCAGTTACATTATGTCTGTCGAGGATGACACCGTGGCCCGCCTCAAGCCCTCCCTGTTCTGGCTCGTCGCGCCGGCGTCGCTGGCGTTGTGGCTGCTGGTCGCGATGCCGTCGCGCTGGCTCGGCATCGACACCGGCGCGACCGGTGCGGCGCTGCTGCTGACGCTCGCATGGATAGGCTTCTGGATCGCCGGACGCACGCCCGACGATCAGGACGCCGCGGCCTCGCCGGGCGAACAGCAGCGCTGGATCGCGCTCGCCTTCACGGTTGGCATCGGTGCATGGATGGTCTCGAAGGCCGAGGTGTTCATCGCCGCGCGCAGCGTCGCCGACCTGCAAGGCATCGGTCGCCCGATCGGCGTGCTCGTGGTCGGCTGGATCATCTTCGATGCACTGCTGCGCGCCCGTGCCAAGGGACGCGTGCAGCGCGACGAGCGCGACGAGGCGGTGGTGCATGCCGCCGACGGGGCCTCGCACACGACACTCGCGATCGCCGTGTTCGCGGTCGCGATCACGCTCGGGTTCACGCCACCCGACCGCCTCGGCTGGGCGAGCCCGATCGCGCTCGCGAACCTGCTCGTGTTCACGCTCGTCCTGTCGAGCGCGGCCGGCCACGTCACCGCGATCCTGCGCTACCGGCGCGATCGCGCATGAGCGGGACGCCGGTCGGCAACCACATCCGTCGCCTGCGCTTCGACGCGGGCGAATGGACCCAGGGCGATCTCGCCGAGCGCGTCGGCATCACGCGCCAGACCGTGATCGCGCTCGAGGCCGGCAAGTACGCGCCGTCGCTCGAGCTGGCCTTTCGCATTGCACGCGCGTTCGGCAAGGAGATCGGCGAGGTGTTCCACTGGAATGACGAGGCGGACGCCGGGCGCTGAACCGGCGGCGCCCCGGGACGAACGGCTCAGCGCTTGCGCGAGGCCTTCTTCGGTTCCGGATCCGCAGCCTCGGCAGGCTGGCCGCCGGCCGTCCGGAACGCCTTCACGAACTCCTCGAAGCTCGCGCCGGTGGGCAGCTTGGCCGCGCCCTGCATCGCGTCGGCGCACTGCTGCTGCCAGGCCGCGAAGGCTTCCTGCATGCCGGTCATGAAGCTCGACTGGTTGGCAACGGCGGCACCGACCGTTCCCTGTGTCTGGCTCGCCTCGGCCTGCAGGGATTTCCAGAACGCGTCGCCGGGCAGCGCCGCGAGCGAGGTCCAGTCGTTGCTCGTGAGCAGGCGCTCGGTCTGCGACAGCGTGCGCGTGAGCGCCTCGTCGGCGTGCGACAGGCCGAGTCGCGTCCAGTTGCGGCGGTTCTCCTGCAGCAGCGCGCCGAGGCGCATGACGAGTTCGAGGTTGGCCTTGTACAGGGCGAGGGGCGTCTTGGTGTCCGCGCTCATGGCGTGCTCCGTGGTCCGCGAAAGGCCGCCCGTGGTCGCGGCGGCAGGTGCGCGACATCATGCCGCAGATTCCTTGCGGCGACGTGAAGAAGCCGTGTCGACGCGCGGTGCGGTGTGGCGTGGCGCCGCGTCGGCGCGTCGACTTGGAGCGCGTCCGCGCGATCAGGGGGCCGTCGCGATGCCGCCCTGCTTGTAGACGACGCCGTTCTTCATGACGAACGCGACCTTCTCCATGACCGCGATGTCGCGAACCGGATCGCCCGCCACGGCGACGATGTCGGCATACGCGCCGGCACGCAGGTGGCCGATGTCGTCGCCCTGGTCGAGCAGTTCGGCCGCACGCACCGTTGCCGCCTGCAGGGCCACGTTCGCGGGCATGCCGGCATCGACCATGAGCACGAACTCGTGTGCGTTGCCGCCGTGCGGGTACACGGACGAATCGGTGCCGAACGCGATCTTCACGCCGGCCTTGTAGGCCTTCGCGAACGTCGCGCTGATCTGCGGGCCGATCGCGAGCGCCTTCGGGCGCACGATCTCGGGGTAGTAGCCCGGCGTCTTCGCCTTGTCGGCCACGAACGCACCCGCGCTCAGTGTGGGCACGTACCAGGTGCCGTGCTTCTTCATGAGCGCCATCGTCGCGTCGCTCATGTAGGTGCCGTGCTCGATCGAATCGACGCCGCCGAGGATCGCGCGGCGCATGCCCTCGTCGCCGTGCGCATGGGCGGCGACGCGCAGGCCGTAGTCCTTCGCGGTCGAGGTGATCGCCTGGATCTCCTCGATCGTGAACTGCGGGTTCTGGCCGTTCTTCGCGTACGACAGCACGCCGCCGGTCGAGGTGATCTTGATGAGGTCGGCGCCGTCCTTGTAGCGCTGGCGCACGGCCTTGCGCGCGTCGTCGACGCTGTTGACCACGCCTTCCTTCGGGCCCGGATCGCCGGTCAGTTCCCAGTTGCGGCCGTTGGTGGGATCGGCGTGGCCGCCCGTCGTCGCGATCGACTTGCCGGCCGTGAAGATGCGCGGCCCGGCGACGTAGCCCTGGTCGATCGCGTTGCGCAGCGCGATCGACACGTTGCCCGCGTCGCCGAGATTGCGCACGGTCGTGAAGCCCGCGAGCAGCGTGCGGCGCGCGTAGGTCGTGCCGCGCAGCGCGTAGTCGGCCGGATTGAGGCGGAAGCCTTCCTCGTAGCCGCGCGGGCTCGTTTCCGAGGTGATGTGCGTGTGCATGTCGACGAGGCCGGGCAGGCAGGTGTGGCCGGCGAGGTCGATGATGGTCGCGCCGGCCGGCGACGTGCGGCCGGCGTCGATCGCCTTGATGCGGTTGCCTTCGATCGTGATCGTGGTCGCGCCGATGAGCTTGCCGGTCGACGCGTCGAACGCGTCCGCGCACTGCAGGGCGACACGGGCCTCTTCGGCGACGGCGAGCGACGGAAGGCACAGGGCCGCGCACAGCGCGGTCACGGTGGAAAGGCGCATGATCGATGTCCCCGGTGGATGTCCGGCCGATGGTAGCGGGTCCGTGGCGCGCGAGGGTGCCCATGACGTGGACGCGTCGGGCTCAGGCCGACGATCGGCCATCCGCTGGCGGGTGCGCAGCAGCCGTTCTAGAGTCGGCGGCGGAGGGACGTGCGATGGAGCATGAGACGGATTCCGGATCCGGTGCTGGCGTGGACGACACCGATCCCGTCGGCGACCCGGGCGGCGACAAGGCCCGCTGGAAACGCGTGGGCGAGTGCTTCGACGCGATCGTCGAGCTCGAGGGGGCTGCACGCGACGCAGCCCTGGCGGCCATCGCGGACGCGCGCGTGCGCGACGAGGTGCTGCGCCTGCTCGCCGGCGACGCCGCCCTCGAGAACGGTGCGCGTGATCCGGTCGCCGATCCGCTTGCATTCGCGATGGCCGGCGACCGCTCGCCGGACGCGCACGCCGGGGTGCTCGTCGGTCCCTGGCGCATCCTGCGCGAGCTCGGGCGTGGCGGCATGGGCGTCGTGTACCTGGCCGAACGTGCCGATGGCCAGTACGAGCAATACGCCGCGCTCAAGCTCATGCGTGCGAGTGGCGATGCAGCGGCATTGCGGCGCCGGTTCCTGCGCGAGCGGCAGATCCTCGCGCGGCTCGAGCATCCGCATATCGCCCGCCTGCTCGATGGCGGTATCAGCACGGCGGGCGAGCCCTGGTTCGCGCTCGAGTACATCGACGGCGAGCCGCTGACGACGTTCGTCGCGCGCCGCCCGGTCGATGCACGCGTGCGGCTGCAGCTTTTCCTCGATGTCTGCGCCGCCGTGCAGTTCGCGCATCGGCAGCTCGTCGTCCACTGCGACATCAAGCCGACCAACGTGCTCGTCAATGCCGACGGCATGGTGAAGCTGCTGGATTTCGGCATCGCCAACGTGATGGCGGGCGACGAGTCCGGCGTGGCGGAGACGCAGATGCACGCGCTGACGCCCGCCTACGCGTCACCGGAACAGTTGCGCGGCGATCCGGTCACCACCGCGTCCGACGTGTACGGACTCGGCGCCGTGCTGCACGAACTCCTGACCGGCGTGCGCGCGCACGGACTCTCCGCGGGCGCTTCGCTGACGGAGCGGCTCGCGGCGATCGGCGATGCGCGTCGTGCGCTGCCGAGTCGCGCGGTCGAGAAGACGGCTGCCTGCGATGCATCGCGTGACGGCGGGCTCGCAGGCCTGCCCGCGCGCACGCTGCGTGGTGATCTCGACGTCATCACGTCGACGGCCTTGCACGCCGATCCCGACAGGCGCTACGCGAGCGTGGACGCGCTCGCCGACGACGTGCGTCGTCACCTCGCGGGCGCGCCAATCGCGATGCGTGCGCCGAGCGTGGGCTACCGCGTGGGCAAGTTCGTGGCGAGGCATCGTGCCGGTGTGGCGCTCGCCATCCTTGCCGTCGCCGCGCTGTTCGTGGCGCTGGGCGCGGCAATCGTGCAGGCAGGGCGTGCGCGTGAGCAGGCCGAGGAGGCGCGGCAGGCTGCGGTGCGCGCGCTCGAGCAGGGCGAGCGTGCCGAGGCGGTGCGTCGCATCCTCGTCGGCGTATTCGAGCAGGCCGCGCCGGACGCGCACGACGGCCAGCCGATCACGGCGCGGCAACTGCTCGAACAGGGCGAGCGGCAGATCGAGGGCGCGATCGCAGCGCAGCCCGCTGTCGAGGCCGAGGCGGCCACGTTGATCGCCGAGCTCTACGTGCAGATCGGCGTGCTCGATCGTGCCGAAGGCCTGTTGCAACGCGCCCTCGAGGCGACCGACGATCCCCGCGTGCCCGACGACGTCAAGGCACGCGTGCTCGTCGGCATAGCGGCGATCTTCGACGAGAAGGCGCAGCCCGAGGATGCGATCGACCATGCGCGTCGCGGCCTGGCGCTCCTCGGCGACGGTGGGCGTGGTGTCGCGCCGACGGTGGCCAAGGCGCATTACGTCGTTGCGCACGGTCTCGTCGTGCTCGGACGCCACGACGAGGCCGAAGCGATGCTGCGAGCGTCGATCCTGCGGGATCGCAGCGTGCTGGGTCCGCACAGCGACGCCGTCGCCGACAGTCTCGTCCAGCTCGGCAACGTCTACGGCGCGACCGATCGCTTCGACGAATCGGAAGCGGCGTTCCGCGAGGCGATCGCGATCTTCACGCAGACCTACGGCGAGGACAGCTACCACGTTGCGCATGTGCTCAACGAGCTCAGCAACATGCTGCAGGACAAGCCCGACCTCGCCGGCGCCGAGGCGGCCTTGCGCGAGTCGCTCGCGATCCGGCTGCGCACGGTCGGTCCCGATCATCGCGACACGCTCATCGTCCGCCACAACCTGCTCGTGCTGCTCGAGACCGACGGACGACTTCGCGAGGCTCTCCCGCAGCGGCTCGAGGCCGTCGAGCGGTTGCGCGGCAGCGGCAGGCTGCATGCGCGCGACCTCGCGTCGTACCACCTCGCGCTCGGGCGAGCGCAGCGCGATACCGGAGACTTCGACGCCGCTGCGAAGCATCTGCGCGTGGCGATCGAGCAATTCTCGGGCTCGCTCGGCGAGGACAGCGACCCGGCAATCACGGCCTGGCGTGCGCTGGGCCATTCGCTCGGGCTGGCGGGGCGCGTGGGCGAGGCCCGCGACGCCTTGCTGCGGGCCGTCGCGCTTCAACGCGGGCGCGACCCACCCGATGCCGGACGCATCGCGGCCGCCGAAGCGGACCTCGCCCATCTCGAGCGCCTCGAGGGGCGGCCACGCGAGGCGTTGGCGCGCCTCGAGGGGGCCGTCGCAGGGCTCGTGGCCTACGGGCGTGAGCGAACGAGCCTGCAGCCGTCCGCACTCGTCGCGTTCGCCGAAGCGAAGCTCGCGCTCGGCGACGTGGACGGCGCACGCGAAGATGCCGCTGCTGCCCTGCAGGCCGTGCGCGCCTCGACTCGCCCGCTGCACTTCCATCTCGGCACGCCGCTGCTCACGCTTGCACGCGCGCACCTCTCGCGTGGCGACGCGGACACGGCACTTCCGCTTCTCGACGAAGCGCTGCAGTCGCGGTCGACCGTGCAGGAACCGGGAGACGTACGCATCGTCGAGATCGAGGTCGAGCGTGTGCGCGCACTGGAGGCGCTTGGTCGGCACGACGACGCGGCGGTGCTGCGCGCCGTCGTGTCGCCGCGGGTCGCGGCGCTGCCGCGCGTGCATGCCGTGATCCTGCAGGAACGACTCGACCAGCCAGTGCCGAAGCCTCCGTCCGGCAGCTGACGACGATCGTGCGTGGCGTCGCGAGCGGCGATGGATTCGATGGCCACGACGACACCTCCGCGAAGTCCCTCAGCGGTGTTCGAGCCAGCGCTTCTCGAGGTGCTTGGCCACGCGCAGGTGGCGGAAGATCGCGTAGTTCATCGCGGTGACGTAGCCGAGGCCACCGCGCAGCGCGTGCCGGCGGATCACGAAGGCCTTGAGGAACGCGAGCGGGAACTCGGTGGCGAGACGCCATGCGGGCAGGGCACGGCCGCCGGCCTCGAGATCGAGAACGAGCGCATCGGAGTAGCGGTTGAACTTGTCGATCTGGCGAGCCGTGTCGCGGAAGCTGTGGTGGTGCACGCGGCCTGCGAGGCGTCGCTGCACGGCGCCCTCCGCGAGTTCGACACCGTCGTGGACGGTCGAGGCGCGGAAGCGGCCGACGTCCTCGTGATAGAGCCGCACGTAGTCGTGACACGGTGCGAACATGCGCGGGCGGGTCTCGCCGGGCAGCACCTCGACGATGCGCATGCGATACGCCGCGGCCGCTGGCGGACCGTCGCGGAACAGCGCACGCAACGCGTGCGCGAGTGTCGGGCCGACGACTTCGTCGGCGTCGAGGTTGAGTCGCCAGGCGTGGCGGCACAGCGATTCCGCGTCACGTTTCTGGTGGCCGTACCCCTGCCAGTCGCGATGCACGACACGCGCGCCGAACGCTGCGGCGATATCCCTGGTGCGGTCGAGCGATCCCGAATCGACCACGATGATCTCGTCGACCAGGTCGACGATCGAGCCGAGCGTCGCGCCGATGCGCTCGGCTTCATTGCAGGCGACGATGAACACCGATATCGGAAGGCGTATGCAGGCATGTCGCGAGGGTGGCATGCCGGCCGCCCGCGTGACGGCTTCGCACGGCGGCGCGAGCACCTGTTCGAGGCGCGGAGATCGTGCGGGGTTTCCGTTCGTGTCCGGCATCGTGCATCCGTGCGCGAGCGCGCCGCGGCATGCGCGGGCGGCTCGGGTCGAGGTCGCTGGGAGTCTCGTCGAGAAGGCCTCAACGAGGTGCGACGACATGGACACGCGCCTTCACGGAAAGTTTCGCTTTCGCGCGGACGATCGCGCGTCCACGCGATACCGCTGTTGCCCGGTGCGCTTCAGCGCCGCGCTTTCGCCCACGCCTTGAACGCGGGTTCGTCGGCGAGCCAGCGGTACTCGTCGAGTGCGACCAGTTTGGCGGGCTCGAAACGCGTACCGAACTGGCGCTCGTAGCCTTCGAGCGTGCGCAGCACGAGTCCCGCGTCGCGCGCGCCGTGCCCGACCGTGACGAGCATCCACCACGCGTTCTCGACATCGGGCTCGATCTCGATGCTGCGCGCGCAGAAGCGGCCGGCGTCGTCGTAGGCCTTCAAGGTGTTGGCGCTGATGCACTTGAGCAGGTTGGTCGCGCCGTCCTCGACGACGCCGCGCTCGAACGCCTCGACCGTGCGGATCACCTGCGCATGACGATCCTCGAAGAAGTAGTGGTCGATCAGCATGAACTGCAGGCCCGGCGCGTCCGCGTGGTGCGCGGCGATGTGCTGAAGGCTCGCGCGGTAGCGCGTGTCGTCGAGCTGCGAGGCGAGGTTGACGCGCAGCGCGGCCCAGTCCTTCGTCGCCTTGTAGGCCTCGGGCATGCGCGCGAGCGTCGTGTAGGCGCCGTCGAAGTCCATCGCCGCCATCTGTTTCGCCAGCGCCTGCGTCGTGGCGAGCGTGGCCTCGTCGACGCGCGTGATGCCGAACGCGCGTGCGATCGCGCCGCGGTCCTGGATCATCGCGAGGCTCAGGCGGCGCATCACGTCGCTCGTTCGCGCGCCCTGCGAGTGTGCGGTCCAGTCGACGATGCGTCCCTTCGCGTCGAGCTCGAACGCGAGGTACTCCATGCCGGCCGGGTCGCCCTCCGCATCGGACATGTCGATGCGCACGATCTGCACGCTGCCGCCGGCCGTCGCCGTCGAGCGGACCAGCCGCGCCTTGCCACGGTTGAGCTCCACGCGCGCGAGCATCGTCTCGGCCATGCGCTGCTTCGCGCCGGTCATGCCCTTGATGAAGCCGCGTCGCGTGGCGTCGTCGAGGTCGAGCCCGCTGGCCGTGCGGGCGGCGAGGGCGTCGATGTCGATGCGCGCGGCGAAGGCTGCGCCGTCGCGGCGGTCGATGATGTCGGCGAGCCACAGGCCGTGCTTGTTCTCGGCGGTCATCGGCACCGCGGGAGCGGCGGCGAGCGACGGCGCCGACACGGCCGGCACGAGCAGCAGGGTGAGGCCCAACAGGGAAATCCGCAGGTCCATGTCGCGGCACGGCTCGTCGTGATCGGGCGCGCAGCTTAGCAGCCGGCGCCTGCGCCTCCGGGCGACGGCGGCCTCCGCAGCTTGGTCCGCGCGGGCCTCTGCGCTAGTCTGGCGCACTTTTTCCAGCCCCCTGGCGCCCCTCCGGCGCAACTCCGACACCATGACGCACGAAACCTACGAGCCGCAGGCGACCGAAGCCGCCGCGCAGACCTACTGGACCACCACGCGCGCCTTCGAGGTGAAGGAAGACGACACGCGCGAGAAGTTCTACTGCCTGTCGATGTTCATGTACCCGAGCGGCTCGATGCACATGGGCCACGTGCGCAACTACACGATCGGCGACGTGATCAGCCGCTACCAGCGCATGCTCGGCAGGAACGTGCTGCAGCCGATGGGCTGGGACGCGTTCGGCCTGCCGGCCGAGAACGCCGCGATCAAGAACAAGGTCGCGCCGGCACAGTGGACCTACGCCAACATCGACCACATGCGCGGCCAGCTCAAGCGCCTCGGCTTCGTCTACGACTGGTCGCGCGAGGTCACGACCTGCCGGCCCGAGTACTACGTGCACGAGCAGCGCATGTTCACGCGCCTCATGCGCAAGGGCCTGGCCTACCGCAAGAACTCGGTCGTCAACTGGGATCCGGTCGACCAGACCGTGCTCGCCAACGAGCAGGTCATCGACGGTCGCGGCTGGCGCTCGGGCGCCATCGTCGAGAAGCGCGAGATCCCGCAGTGGTTCCTGCGCATCACCGACTACGCGCAGCAGCTGCTCGACGGCCTCGACACGCTGCCGGGCTGGCCGGATTCGGTCAAGACCATGCAGCGCAACTGGATCGGCCGCTCGGAAGGCCTCGAGATCGCGTTCGCGGTGCCGGGTCGCGATCCGGTCACGGTGTTCACGACGCGTCCCGACACGCTCATGGGCGTGAGCTTCCTGTCCGTGGCCGCCGAGCATCCGCTCGCGCTCGAGGCCGCGAAGACGCGCCCGGAAGTGGCCGCGTTCATCGAGGAATGCCGCCGCGGCGGCACCGCCGAGGCCGACATCGAAACGCAGGAGAAGAAGGGCGTCGACACGGGCTTCGTCGCCGTGCACCCGGTCACCGGCGAGAACGTGCCCGTGTGGGTCGCCAACTTCGTGCTCATGAACTACGGCACCGGCGCGGTCATGGCCGTGCCCGCGCACGACCAGCGCGACTGGGAGTTCGCGACGAAGTACGACCTGCTGATCCGCATCGTCGTCGTGCCGCCCGGCGTGCGCGACGCGATCCGCGAGCTCGGCCGCGACGCGCGCGAGAACACCGACCCGATGAGCGCCGCGCTCGGCGAATCGCGCGCGATCGACGTGGTCGAACCGGCCGGCGCGGTCGACGTGCTCGCCGAGTTCGAGAACCAGGTGATCACGGGCGGCGCGTACACCGAGTACGGCACGCTGATCAACTCGGGCGACTACGACGGCCTCGATTTCCGCGGCGCGTTCGACGCGCTCGCGGCGCGCTTCGAGAAGGACGGCATCGGCACGCGCCGCGTCAATTTCCGCCTGCGCGACTGGGGCGTCTCGCGCCAGCGCTACTGGGGTTGCCCGATCCCGGTGATCTACTGCCCGACCTGCGACGCCGTGCCGGTGCCCGAGGACCAGCTGCCGGTCGTGCTGCCCGAGGACGTCGCGTTCTCGGGCGTGCAGTCGCCGATCAAGGCCGATGCCGAATGGCGCAAGTGCGCATGCCCGCAATGCGGCGGTCCGGCCGAGCGCGAGACCGACACGTTCGACACGTTCATGGAGTCGAGCTGGTACTACGCGCGCTACGCCTCGCCCGGCGCGGCCGACATCGTCGACGGCCGCGCGAACTACTGGGCGCCGGTCGACCAGTACATCGGCGGCATCGAGCACGCGATCCTGCACCTGCTGTACTTCCGCTTCTATCACAAGCTGCTGCGCGACGAAGGCCTGCTCGCGACCGACGAGCCCGCGACGAGCCTGCTGTGCCAGGGCATGGTCGTGGCCGAGACCTATTACCGCGACACCGCCGACGGCGGCAAGGAGTGGTTCAACCCGGCCGATGTCGACATCACGCGCGACGACAAGGGCCGCGTGGTCGGCGCGGCGCTGCGCGCCGATGGCCAGCCCGTGTCGATCGGCGGCATCGAAAAGATGTCCAAGTCCAAGAACAACGGCGTCGATCCGCAGGCGATGGTGGACAAGTACGGCGCCGACACGGTGCGCCTGTTCTCGATGTTCGCGGCGCCGCCGGACCAGTCGCTCGAGTGGAACGAGGCCGGCGTCGAAGGCATGTCGCGCTTCCTCAAGCGCCTGTGGCGCGAGCTGCACGCGCACGTCGCCCAGCCCGACCACCCGGTCGTCGACGCGGCCGCGCTCACGCCCGCGCAGAAGACGCTGCGCCGCCAGGTGCACGAGACGATCGCCAAGGTCGGCGACGATTTCGGCCGCCGCCAGTCGTTCAACACGGCGATCGCCGCGCTCATGGAGCTGCTCAACGCGCTCGCGAAGTTCGACGACGCGAGCGACCAGGGCCGCGCGGTGCGCCACGAGGCGTTCGAGGCGATCGTGCTGCTGCTCAACCCGATCACGCCGCACGCCTGCCACGCGCTGTGGAAGGCGCTCGGCCACGCCGAGACGCTGGTCGACGACCAGCCGTGGCCGAAGGCCGATCCGGCCGCGCTCGTGCGCGACGCGGTCACGCTCGCGGTGCAGGTCAACGGCAAGCTGCGCGGCACGATCGAGCTGCCCGTGTCGGCCTCGAAGGAGGATGCCGAGAAGGCCGCGCTGGCCGAGCCGTCGGTGGTGCCGCACCTCGAGGGCAAGCCGATCCGCAAGGTCGTCGTCGTGCCCGGCAAGATCGTCAACATCGTCGTCTGAGCCTAGGGCCGCGCGGGGACCGTCCCGCGCGGCTTCCGCTATGCTTGGCGCTTTCCCACGCCCCGGTCGTCCATGAACATGCCGCGCCTCGCCCTCGTCGCCGTCCTCGTCGTGCTGCTCGCGGCCTGCGGGTTCCGGCCGCGTGCTGAGGCGCAGCTGCCGGCGTCGATGAAGACGCTGACCATCGTCGGTGCCGATCCGGTCAGTCCGCTCGGGCGCGACCTGCGCCGCGCGCTGTCGCGTACGGGCACGGTGGTCGTCGACGGTACCCAGGCTGGTGCGGCCGTGCTGCGCATCCCGGTCAACCGCATCGGTACGGATGTTCTGTCGGTCGGTGGCAACGCGCGCGCCAACGAGTACACGATGCGCTACACGGTCGAGTTCGACGTCGTCGCCGCGGGCGGTGACGTCGTCGTGCCGCGCCAGGCGATCGAGCTCACGCGCGAGTTCACGTTCGATGCGACCCAGGCCCTCGGCGTCGCCGCCGAACAGGACCTGCTCACCAAGGAGCTGCAGCGCGAGATGGTGCAGGTGATCCTGCGCCGCATCGAGGCGGCCGCCGGGGCGCACTGACGCGGCACCGCCGCGCGCGGCGCATGGCCGGGACGCCTCCACGCCACCCGCTGCACGGCACCACGCTGCTCGCGTGGCGCAACCTCACGCACGACCGCCCGCGCTTCGTCGTCACGCTGATCGGCGTCGTCTTCGCGGTGCTGCTCATGGGCGTCGAGCTCGGCCTGCTGGTCGGCTTCGCGCGCACCACCTCGGGCATCGTCGACCATTCCGGCGCCGACCTCTGGATCGTGCCGGCCGGCACCACCAACGTCGACATCGCGGGCCGCCTCGACGAGCGCCGGCGCTTCCAGGCGCTGGCCGTGCCCGGCGTCGCCGCGGTCGATCCGCTCATGATGCAGTTCGGCTTCTGGAAGAAGCCCGACGGCGGCAACGAGAGCGTCGCGCTGGTCGGCGTCGACATCGCCTCGCGACGCGGCGGGCCATGGAACCTCGTCGAAGGCCGCGTCGAGGACCTGCAGCAGCAGGACGCCGTGATCATCGACCGCCTCTACGCCGCCAAGCTCGGCGTGCAGCGCCTCGGCGACACGATCGAGATCAACGCGAAGCGCGCGCGCGTGGTCGGCTTCACGCAGGGCCTGCGCACGTTCACGCAGAGCCCGTACGTGTTCATGACCCATCGCAACGCGCTCGCGTACTCGAACTACCGGCCCGACCAGACCACCTACCTGCTGGTCACGCTCGCGCCGGGCGCCGATGCCGAAGGCGTGCGCCGCGCGATCCGCGAGCGCCTCGTCACGGTCGACGTCTGGCACACGGCCGCGTTCGCCCGGCAGGCGCAGAAGTACTGGCTGATCACCACCGGCGCGGGCTCGGCGCTGCTGCTGTCGGCGCTGCTCGGCCTCGTCGTCGGTGTCGTCATCGTCGGCCAGACCCTGTACGCGACCACGGTCGACCGCCTGCCCGAGTACGCGACGCTGCGCGCGATCGGCGCACCGGCGGGTTATCTCAATCGCGTGATCCTCAAGCAGGCCGGCATCAGCGCCGCGCTCGGCTTCGGCGTCGGCACGCTCGCGGTCTACGCGGTGGTCGCGATCACCGCGTTCGGCAACGTCGCCGTGATCATGCCGGCGTGGCTCGTGCTCGTGCTCGCGCTGCTCACCGTGGTCATGTGCGCGTTCGGCGCGCTGATCTCGATCCGCCGGCTCGTGCGCATCGACCCGACGAGCGTGTTCGCGTGAGTGCCGCGCCGACCGTGCGCCTCGAGGGCGTCGGCGTCACCTACGGCGAAGGCGCCGCCGCGCTGCGCGCGCTGGCCGGCGTCACCCTCGACATCGCGGCCGGCGAGGTCACGCTGCTGCTGGGACCCAGCGGCTCCGGCAAGACCACGCTGCTGCAGGTCATGGGCTGCCTGCTGCGGCCCACGCATGGCCGCGTGCAGCTGTTCGGACGCGCGCTCGACGGCGCCACGCCCGAGGCACTCGCGGCGCTGCGGCTCGCTCATGTCGGCTTCGTGTTCCAGCACTACAACCTGTTCCCGACGTTGCGCGCGTGGGAGAACGTCGCGATCGCGCTCGATCTCAAGGGACGCACGCCGGCCGAGCAGCGCGAAGAAGCTCTGGCGTTGCTCGAGCGCCTCGGCCTCGGCGACCGTGCGACGCATTTCCCGTCGGAGCTCTCGGGCGGGCAGAAGCAGCGCGTCGCGATCGCACGCGCGCTGGCCGGCACGCCTGGCCTCATCCTCGCCGACGAGCCCACGGCCGCGCTCGACAGCCGCACCGGGCAGGGCGTCGTCGCGACGCTGCGCGAGCTCGCCACGCGCGAAGGCTGTGCGGTCGTGATCGTGAGCCACGATCCGCGCGTCGAACCGTTCGCTGACCGCGTGCTGCACCTCGAGGACGGGCGCGTGCTCGACGACCGCCGCGTGCGGCACGATGAGGCATCATGACGGCCATGCGACGTTCCGTTCCGATGTTCCTCGCCGTGTCGACGCTCGTGCTCGGGCTGGCGGCGTGCTCGTCCTCGACGGATGGTCCTGCGGCGACGGCGCAGGCTGCGCCCGCGAGCGGCGTGTCGACCCTCGCCGCGGGTGGTCTCGTCGAACCCGCGAGCGAGGAACGCATCATCATCCCGCAGTTGTCCGGGCGTCTCTCGCGTGTGCTGATCGAGGAGGGCGACACGGTCACGGCCGGCCAGCTGATCGCCGAGATCGAGAACGCCGAGTACCGCGCCGCACTCGCCGCGGCTGCGGCGCAGGTCGGCTTGCGCGAGGCCGAGCTCGCGCGCCTGCGCAACGGCGCGCGCCGCGAGGAACTCGACGAAGCCGCCGCGACGCTTGCCGCCGCCAAGGCACGCGAGGCGCTCGCCCGCGCCGACCGCGAACGCATCGAACCGCTGCTCGCGCGCAAGCTCGCGAGCCAGGCCCAGATCGACGCCGCGCGTGCGCAGGCCGAGGCCGCGATCGCCGAGCGCGAACGTGCGGCGGCGTCGCTCGCGCTGCTGCGCGCCGGTGCGCGCGCCGAGGATCTCGCCGCGGCCGAAGCCGGCCTCGAGGCCGCGCGCGCCGAGCGTGATCGAGCCCAGGCACTGTTCGACAAGTCGCAGATCCGCTCGCCGATCGACGGTCGCGTGCTCAAGCGCGACCTGCGCGAGGGCGAGACCGTGGTCGCGCTGTCACCGTTGCCCCTCGCACGCCTCGGCGACCTCGCGCGGCGCACCGTGCGTGCCGACATCGAGGAGCTGGACATCGGCCGCATCGCGGTGGGCCAGCGTGCGAGCGTGGCCAGCGACGCGTTCCCGGGCCAGCGCTTCGAGGGCAAGGTGACGCGCGTGAGCCAGCGCATGGGCCGGCGCAACCAGACCTCAGGCGATCCGGCCGAGAAGCAGGACGCCAAGATCCTCGAAGCGCTCGTCGAACTCGACGGCGAGCCGCCGCTGCCGGTCGGCCTGCGCGTCGACGTGTTCATCGACGCGCCCGCGCGCTGACGCCGGCACGTTCCCCCCGCCCGCGATTACACTGCACGCATGCCCGCACGCCTTTCCGATCTCACGCGCCTGCTGTCGGGGCCCGACCTCGCGCCGGTGTGGCTCATCGCCGGCGCCGAACACCTGCTCGTGCTCGAGGCCGCCGATCGCGTGCGCGCGCGTGCGAAGGAACTCGGCTACCTCGAGCGCGAGGTGTTCGATGCCGATGCGCGCTTCGACTGGAACGAGGTCGCTGCCTCGGGCAGCGCGATGTCGCTGTTCGCGTCGCGTCGTGTCATCGACGTGCGCCTGCCGACCGGCAAACCCGGCAAGGAAGGCGGTGCGACGCTCGCGGCGTGGTGTGCGTCACCGCCGCCCGACACGCTGCTGATCGTGACCGCGCAGGAATGGAGCAAGCAGCACGAAGGCGCGTGGGCCACGGCGTTCGACCGTGTCGGCGTCATGATGCCGGTATGGGCGCTGCGTCGCGACGAGCTGCCGGGCTGGATCGGCGCGCGGCTGGCCTCGCGCAAGGTCGAGGCGACGCGCGATGCGGTCGAGCTGCTCGCCGAGCGCGTCGAGGGCAACCTGCTTGCGGCCGCGCAGGAAGTGGACAAGCTCGCGCTGCTGGTCGGCAGCGGCACGCTCGACGTCGAGACGCTCGAGGCGAGCGTCGCCGACGACGCGCGTTTCGACGCGTTCCGCCTCACCGACGCCGCGCTCGGCGGCGACGGCGTGCGCGCGCTGCGCATCGTCGAGGGCCTGCGCGCCGAAGGCGAGGAGGCGATCCCGCTGCTCGGCTGGATCCTCAACCAGCTGCGTGCGCTGCAGCGCCTGTCACTGGCCGGCAACGACCTCGGCCAGGCGTTCCGCAATGAGCGTGTCTACGACGCGCGCCAGGCGATCTTCCGCCGCGCGCTCAAGGCCGGCGACACCGCGCACTGGGAGCGCTGCATCGTGCACGCGGGCCGCATCGACCGCATCGCCAAGGGGCGAGGCGACGGCGACGTCTGGCGCGAGATCGAACGCCTCGTCACGGCGATCGCGTCGCCGCGTCGCGGTGCCGACCTGATCACCCCGTGACGCGTCCGCTCGCGCTCTTCGGCGGCACCTTCGATCCGGTCCACGTGGGCCACCTGCGCGTGGCCTGGGAAGCCGCCGAGGCGCTCGACGCCGACGTGCGCCTCGTGCCCGCCAACGTGCCGCCGCACCGTCCGCAACCGGTCGCGTCCGCCGCACAGCGGCTCGCGCTGCTCGAGCGCGCGCTGGCGGGTCAGTCGCGACTCGTCGCCGACGACCGCGAACTGCGCCGCGACGGACCTTCGTGGACGATCGACACGCTGCTCGACCTGCGTGCCGAGCTCGGTGCGGCGCAGCCGCTGGTGCTGCTGGTCGGTGCCGACGCCTGGGCCGGCCTGCCGACATGGCGGCGCTGGCGCGAGCTGTTCGAGGTCGCGCACCTGGGCGTACTGACGCGGGCGGGGCAGCGTGCGGTCGAGTCCGACGAACTCGCGCATGAAGCTGCGCCGCGTCGTGTCGCCGACGCGCGCGCGCTGCATGCGGCGCCGGCCGGCCACGTCGTCGACATCGCGGTGTCCGCACTCGATGTCTCGGCCACGCGCATCCGTGCCGAACTCACCGCCGGGCGCGAGCCGCGCTGGCTCGTCGCCGAGGCGCTGCTCGCCGATCCGGCGCTGCTCGCGCCGTACCGCACGTCGGGAGCCTGACGCGCGCGGGCGATCAGCCCGCCGATTTGGCCTTGAGCTTCGCGACCATCGCCTTGAGTACGCCCTGCGCCTCGTCCGAGAACCACTGGTCGACGAAGCGCTCGTCGGGCGCCGCGGCATCCCGGTCGAAGATCGCGGCGAGTTCGGCGCGCGCGAGGCGGCGCGTTTCGGCCATCGCGGCCGGCGGCAGCTTGAGCAGGTCCTGCAGCCACGCGATCGCGCGGCCGACGACGAGGTCGGTCTCGATGAGTTCGTCGACGAGGCCGACCGCGAGCGCCTGTTCGGATTCGACCAGCGCGCCGGCGACTATGAGGCGTTCGGCGCGATGGCTGCCGACGAGGCGGCGCAGCGTGGCCTGGATCACCTCGGGCACGACGAGGCCGACCTGCACCTCGTTGAGGCCGATGCGGAACGCGCCGCGCGCCATGACGCGGTAGTCGCAGAACAGCGACACGACCGTGCCGCCGGCCGGGCTGTGGCCCGTGATCGCGGCGACGGTCGGCACCGGCGAGGTCGCCAGCGCGCGCCACAGCGCGAGGAAGTCACGCCACAGCGCGGTCATGCCGGCGCGGTCGAGCGTGAGCAGGGAAGGGACGTCGAGTCCACCCGAGAACATGCCGGGGCGGCCCGACAGCACGATGCCGCGCGCGCCGTTGCCGGGCGCGGCCTCGATCGCACGGCGCAGCGTGGCGATGAGCTCGCCGTCGAACGCGTTGACGGGCGGGCGCGCGAGGCGCAGTTCGTGGATCGCATCGTGTTCGAGGATGTCGAGCATGGTCGGCCTGCGGCGTGGGCGGACCGGAACTTTACACGCTCGCCGGACCCTGCCGGCGTGCACGGGCCGGCGGTGTGGCGGGAACGCTATAATCGCGACCCCCTCTTTCCCTCCTCCCCAGGAATCCACGATGAGCGATTTCCGCATCGAACGCGACAGCATGGGCGAACTCAAGGTGCCCGCCGACGCGCTCTACGGCGCACAGACGCAGCGCGCCGTGCAGAACTTCCCGATCTCGGGCCTGACCATGCCGCGCGAGTTCATCCGTGCGCTCGGCCTCATCAAGTCGGCGGCCGCGCAGGCCAACGCCGACCTCGGCCACCTCAAGAAGACCTCGGCGCGCGCGATCCGCAAGGCTGCCGAGCGCGTCGCCAGGGGCGAGTTCGATGCGCATTTCCCGATCGACGTGTTCCAGACCGGCTCGGGCACCTCGAGCAACATGAACGCGAACGAGGTCATCGCGCACGTGGCCGCGCTGGCCGGCACCAAGGTGCACCCGAACGACGACGTCAACAACGGCCAGTCGTCCAACGACGTGATCCCGACCGCGATCCAGGTCAGCGCCGTGCTCACCACGAGCGAGAAGCTGCTGCCCGCGCTGGCGCACCTCAAGGCCGTGCTCGACAAGCGCGCCAAGGAGCTGCGCAAGGTTCCCAAGACCGGCCGCACCCACCTCATGGACGCGATGCCGGTGACGTTCGGCCAGGAACTCGGCGCGTGGTCGGCGCAGGTCCGCTCGAACATCGAGCGCATCACCGACACGCTCAAGCGCGTGCGTCGCCTGCCGCAGGGCGGCACCGCGGTCGGCACCGGCATCAACGCCGACGCCGAGCTCGGCCCGCGCGTCGCCGCCGAGCTGACCAAGCTCACCAAGGTGAAGTTCGAGGCCGCCGACAACTACTTCGAAGGCATCGGTTCGCAGGACGCCGCGGTGGAACTGTCGGGCCAGCTCAAGACCCTCGCCGTCGGTCTGACCAAGATCGCCAACGACCTGCGCTGGATGAACTCGGGCCCGCTCGCCGGCCTCGGCGAGATCGAGCTGCCGGCGCTGCAGCCGGGCTCGTCGATCATGCCGGGCAAGGTCAATCCGGTGATCCCCGAGGCGATGGCGATGGTGGCCGCGCAGGTCATCGGCAACGACCTCACGATCACGATCGGCGGCCAGAGCGGCAACTTCCAGCTCAACGTGCAGCTGCCGGTGATCGCCTACAACCTGCTGCAGTCGATCGAGATCCTCGCCAACGCCGTCGTCGCGCTGGCCGACAAGGCGATCGCGGGCTTCAAGGTGCGCGAGGACAACATCAAGGAAGCGCTCGCGAGGAACCCGATCCTCGTGACCGCGCTCAACTCGGTCATCGGCTACGACAAGGGTGCGGCGACGGCCAAGCAGGCCTACAAGGAAGGTCGCCCGATCATCGACGTGGCCCTCGAGACGACCGGCCTGTCGCGCAAGGAGCTCGAGCAGCTGCTCGATCCGACCGCGCTGACCAAGGGCGGCATCCACGGCGGCTCCGCCGGCGGCTGATGCCGTCCGCGCGGCGTACCGGCGCGTGCCGTCTGGCACATGCCGGTGCGCCCGCGCGCATGACAATGCTTCGCAATTGATCGCAACGTTTTCCGGAGTCGGCAGCAATGAAGTGGGGCGTTTTCGTGTTGGCTTTCGTGCTCGCGGGTTCCGCGCACGCGCAGAACAGCGACATCAGCGGTGCGGATTTCACGAGCGGCAAGGCCAACGGCCGCCTCGCCGGCCTCGGCCGGCAGGCGCAGGTCGCCGACAAGCGGCTGGTCATCACGGCGCCGCAGCACTGGCACGCGCAGATCGCCGCGGCGGTGAAGGCAGGCGGCAACGCCGAGATCGTGCTGCGCGACGGGTTCTACGAGAACGTGCTCGTGCGCGTCGAGGACAAGGCCCCCGAACCGGCCAAGCCCGAAGTCGCCGCGGCCCCGGCTGCCGCAACGGCACCGCGTGTCGAACGCCCGTCCGACCCGGTGCGTGCGCCGACGCCGGTCACCCAGGCACCGCCTGCTGCAACGCCCGCCCCGCGTGCACCGGTGGCGCCGCCGCCCGCACCCGTACCTGCACCGGCTCCGGCGCCTGCACCGGTCGCCGCCGCTCCGGTCGCCACGCCGCCGCCATCGCCTCCGGTTGCTGCACCTGCGGCACCGGTTGCCGAGGAAGCCGAGCCCGAGGCGGACGCGGCACCCGCCACGGCGGCTCCCGCCGGGCCGTTCATCGCCACCGAGCCCGGCGATCTGAGTCCCGTCCGCACGTTCCTCGAGAAGCAGTACAACGGTGGTCGCCGCATCAGCGAACGCGTCGAGCCGAACGCGCTCGAGATCGGTGACCTGATCTACACGGGCGACGGCGCTGCCGTCGTCGTGCGCCGCGATCGCGGCACGTTGCGTCGCTTCTGGCTGGAAGGTCCGATCGACCTCAAGCAGTCCGGCATCAGTGCCGAGGGCCGCAACAAGTACCGCCTGCATCGCGCGTCGATGCGCTGAGCGTCGGTCCCGCGCGCACGGCGCGCCATGATGCGGCACGTTCTGGCGTGCGGCGTTCCGGCGTGGTGCCGAGGGGCGGGCCAACCGCATCACGAGTGCGGCGCATGGTCCACGTCGCCAGGGGCCATGCTCCGGTGCCGTTCGCGGTCTTCCGCGCGATGCCCCCGCCGGGGTGTGGTCATTCCTTCGTGTCCTGGCAGGCTCGTCGGGCGCGACGTGGCTCATCCAGCGCTCGGGGCGTCGATCCGGGCGACCAGCCCGTGGACCGTTTGCTTTCGAGCAAAAGAAAACGCCCCGCACATGTCGTGCGAGGCGTTTCCCGGTGAACCTGCGACCGGGGATCAGGTCGAGGTTTCGATGCGGCGCCGGCGCAGCCAGATCGAGGCGGCGATGAGGGCGACACCGACGACCACGCCGATCCACAGCTCGGGCTTGGCGAGCAGGCCGTAGACGACGGCGGGATCGAGCTTGTCGAGGGCCAGCGTGTTGCTGCCGCTCCCGAGTCGCATCTTGCTCGAGAACGTGAGTGCGCCGTCGTCGAGCCATGCACCGGGCATGATGCTCAGCAGCAGGCGGAACAGGACGTCCTTGAGCAGGAAATCGCGATCGATGCTGGGACCGCCGAGCAGGCCGATCCAGGCGTTGGCGACGTAGGCGAGCACCGGGACCAGCACCGCCCACAGGAACGGCTTGCTGCGTGCGAACGCCGACCAGAACAGCAGCCAGCCGACCGTCGGCAGCGCCCACAGCGCGTCGACCGGGATCGTCAGCAGCATGCGCCAGAACAGCCCGATCGGATGCGAGGCGCCTATCGCGGGCAGGGGATTGATGCCGTGCAGGAGCGCCCAGACGCAGACGATCACGAGCAGGCCGAGGTAGGCGATCGACGCGACCACGAACGCGACCAGCGGAGCGAGCAGCACGGCCGCGGCGACCTTCGACAGCACGGTCGACATGTCGGTCACCGGCAACGACTTCCAGAACAGCACGCTGCGGTCGCGGCGGTCGTCGTACAGCGCGCCGAGCAGATAGAAGAACAGGACGAAGAACAGCGGGATGCACAGCACCATCGCGACCGCGAGGTAGGCCACGTCGAGGCCGATGCCGGCCTGGGCGATGTCGCCGGCCGTCAGTCGATCGGCGATGCTGTTCCACGGCACGCCGACCTGCACGTTGAGCCGGGCACCGATGACCTCCGCCGAGATGATGCCGAGCAGTGTCAGGATGAGCATGACGCCGCCGACCCACACCGGCGTCCACAGGAAGCCGCCGCGGTGTTCCCAGTATTCGCGCCGGACCAGCCAACCGAACGTCTTCATGCGTAGGTCCCCTTCATGGTGGCGACGAACAGGTCGGCGATGCTCGGCTTGTGCAGTTCGCCGAGCGTGGCGAGGTGCGTGCGGTCGGCGCCGTCGAACAGGAAGATCGACTTGCCGAAGATCTGGCGCTCGTTGAGCGGACCGAGCGCTCGCGCGGCGTCGGCGCGGTCCGGGTTCACCATCACCTCGACATAGCGCTCGGCGACCGCGTCCATGGTCGCGTTGAGCACGATGCGGCCGTCGCGGATGAACACGAGGTCGGTGAGGATGTGCTCGATCTCCTCGACCTGGTGGGTCGTCACGATGATCGTCTTGTCCTCGTCGAAGTAGTCGCTCAGCAGGGCTTCGTAGAAGGTCTTGCGGTAGAGGATGTCGAGGCCCAGCGTCGGCTCGTCGAGCACGAGGATGCGCGCGTCGATCGCCATGACGAGGGCGAGGTGCAGCTGCACGATCATGCCCTTGGACATCTCGCGCACGCGCATCGTCGGCTTGAGCTTGGTGCGCGCGAGGAACGCCTCGCACTTGGCGCGCGAGAAGCGCGGATGCACGCCGGCGACGAAATCGATCGCCTCGCCGACGCGGATCCAGCGCGGCAGCACGGCGACGTCGGCGATGAAGCAGACCTGCTCCATGAGCTCGCGGCGCTGGCTGCGCGGGTCGAGTCCGAGCACGCGCAGCTCGCCGTCGTACTCGCTCAGGCCGAGCATGGCCTTGAGCGCGGTGGTCTTGCCGGCGCCGTTGGGGCCGATGAAGCCGACGATGCGGCCGGATTCGATGTCGAGGTCGACCGCGTCGAGCGCGACCTGGCTGCCGTAGCGCTTGGCGAGCCTGCGGGCCTGGATGACGGCACTCATCGCGAACCTCCTTCCTTGTGGGCGGCGCGCATGAGCGCATCGAGATCCAGGCCCATGCGCTCGAGGCGCGCGTAGAGGGCGGGCCACTCGTCGTTGAGGAAGCGCTCGCGCTCGGAAGTCAGCAGCGCCGCGCGGGCGCCTTCGGTCACGTACATGCCAAGTCCCCGTCGTTTCTCGACCAGGTTCTCGTCCACCAGCTCCTGGTAGGCCTTCGAGACCGTGATCGGGTTGATCTGGAAGTCCGCGGCCACCTGGCGTACCGATGGCAGCGCGTCCCCCTGCTTGAGCACACCATCGAGGATCATCGCCACCACGCGGTCGCGCAGCTGGCGGTAGATCGGTGTGTTGTCGTTCCACGCCGTGGTCATGGGCTCAATCCTTGGTCGTGCGCGGCATCATTCGGCCAAACGAATAGTAGGGCATGTCCAGACGCGCCCTGGGCAGCATCTCCTCGACGAGCGAGGGCTCGCCGCCGTGCGCGAGGGCCTGCTGTGCCTGCGCTCCGGCGAGCGCGTCGGCGATCTCCTGCGCGCTCGGCACGACGACGACCACCGGCAGTTCGTCGGGCGCGATCGTGGCGCTGACGACGACGGCGGGCAGGACCGGGATCGCGTCCTCGTCGACCGCGGGCGACGCGATCGCGGATCCTGCCGTCGCGACGAGGATGCCGAGCGTGAGGACCAGGGCGACGACGAGGCGGATCGGAATGAGGCGGTCCATGGTGGTCTCCGTGGGTGGTTGATGAAGTAGTGTTGTAGTCAACTATAACACTAGATTCCACCGTGTCAACGGTCTTCTTGAAATCGTCATGCCCGACGGCGCAAGGTGGCGACCCGTGCCGTACCCGGCGGCACGACGTCCTGTCCTGCGAGGTTGTCCGATGCGCCGTTCCCTGTTCGCCGCTGCTGTCCTGTTCCTTTCCGCCACGGCTGCCCACGCCTGCGGCGACCTGCTCAAGGCGGAGTTCCGTCCGCTCGCCGGCAAGGAGAAGGTCGATCTGTGCTCGACCTACGGCGGCAAGGTGCTGCTCGTCGTGAACACGGCGAGCAAATGCGGTTTCACCAAGCAGTACGACGCGCTGGAGGCGCTCAACGCGAAGTACGCCGATCGCGGATTCGCGGTGCTCGGTTTCCCCTCGAACGATTTCAAGGGCCAGGAGCCCGGCACCGAGGAGGAGATCAAGGAGTTCTGCACGCTGACCTACGGCGTGAAGTTCCCGATGTTCGAGAAGGTGCAGGTCAAGGAAGGTGCGGCCGATCCGTTCTACCAGCGACTCGCCGCCGCGTCGGAAGGGCGCTACCCGAGCTGGAACTTCTACAAGTACCTCGTCGACCGCGACGGCAACGTGGTCGCGGATTTCCCGAGCAAGGTCACGCCGGACGATCCGGAACTCGTCGCGAAGCTCGAGTCGCTGCTCGCCGCGAAGGCGAAGTGACCGCACCGCGGCACGCGATCTGCGGCGTCATTGTTTAGACGTCCTTACTGCTCTGTGTACGTGGCACGGCAAACGCCGTGTCAAACCATCGTGAAATCAGCGTGATGCGTGGCGACGCCCCGGCGCGTCGCACGCATCGCGCCGGGCGGAGCGCGCGCCGGCCCTGAACTTGCTGCGCCGCAGTATGTTCAGATGGGCTTCAGTCCCGCCAACGTTGCCCGCCCATGTGGATCGTCGCCTACGCCCTCAGCCGCCGCTACACGATCGGAGTCATGGCGATCCTCATGCTGCTGTTCGGCGTGCTCGCCGTGAAGCGCATGGCGACCGACATCCTGCCCGAGGTCGGCATCCCGTCGGTCAACCTGATCTGGACCTACGCCGGCCTGCCGGCGTCGGAGATGACCTCGAAGATCACCTCGTTCTCGGAGATCTCGGTCCTCAACAACGTCGATGACCTCAAGGAGGTGCGTTCCGAGTCGCTGGCCGGCATCGGCATCGTGCGCATCGACTTCCAGCCCGGCGTGAACCTGGAGCGCGCGCTCGCGCAGCTCACCGCGGTGTCGCAGACCATCCTGCGCCGCATGCCGCCGGGCACCTCGCCGCCGCTGGTCGTGCGCAATAACGTCTCGAGCACGCCGGTGATCCAGCTCGTGCTGTCCTCGGATTCGATGACCGAGGCGCAGCTGTACGACTACGCGCGCCTGCAGTTGCGCTCGCAGATCCAGACGATCCCGGGCATCCGCATGACGCTGCCGTACGGCGGCGCGGCGCGCCAGGTCATGGTCGACCTCGATCCGGCTGCGCTGCAGACCTACGGCCTCACGCCGGCCGACGTGACCACGGCGCTCGAGCGCGGCAGCCCGACGCTGCCGTCGGGCACGATCCGCGAGGGCACGCGTGAACTGCAGATCGCGCTCGACACGAGCCCCGAGTCGGCGACGGCCTTCCTCGACATGCCGATCGTCGCGCGTGGCGGCAACGTCATCTACGTGCGCGACGTCGCCTCGGTGCGCGACGGCGGCGCGCTGCAGACCAATGTCGCGCGCATGGACGGTGCGACGGCCGTTTCGGTCGCGCTGATCAAGCTCGGCGGCGCCTCGGCGGTCGAGATCGTGCACGCGGTGCGCGCGCGCCTGCCCGAGATCATGGCCTCGGCGCCGCCCGGCACGCGCATCGAGCCGATCTTCGACCAGAGCATCTTCGTCGACAACGCGATCAGCTCGATCCAGCACGAGGCCATCCTCGTCGGCCTGCTCGTCGCGTTCGTCGTGCTCGTCTTCATCGGCTCGTGGCGCTCGAGCGTGATCGTGCTCACCGCGATCCCGCTCGCGCTGCTGAGCTCGATCGCGACGCTGCAGCTGCTCGGCTACACGTTCAACGTGATGACGCTCGGCGGTCTCGCGCTCGCGATCGGCATCCTCGTCGACAATGCGGTCGTCGACGTCGAGAACACCAACCGCAACCTCGCGCTCGGCAAGGACGTGCCGACCGCGATCCTCGACAGTGCGCGCGAGGTCGTGTTCCCCGAGTTCGTCTCGACGATCTCGATCTGCATCGTGCTTACGCCGATCCTGCTGCTGAGCGGCCTGTCGGCCTGGGTGTTCACGCCGCTCGCGCTCGCGGTGATCTTCGCGATGATCGCGTCGTTCATCCTGTCGCGCACGCTGATCCCGGTGCTGTGCTACCTGATGCTGCCGGCCGACATCGAGGCGCGCCGCAATCCGCGCACCTGGCCCGAGAAGGTCCTGCTCAAGATCAACCACACGTTCGAGCACACGCTCGACAGCCTGCGCGACCGCCACCACGCGCTGCTCGAGCGCCTCGCGCGCCACGGCCTGCTGCTCGCGCTCGGTGCCGCGATCGTGGTCGGTGCGGGCGTCGCGGCGGTCACGTCGCTCGGCCGCGAGTACTTCCCGTCGGTCGACGCGGGCCAGCTGCGCCTGCAGGTGCGCCTGCCCACCGGCACGCGCCTGGAGGAAACCTCCGATCGCCTCGCCGAGGTCCAGCGCGAGATCCGCGCGATCATCCCGGCGTCCGAGCTGCAGACCGTCTACGAGCAGATCGGCATCCCCGACGCGGTCAACCTGGCCTGGGTCGACAGTGCCGTGGTCGGCTCGTTCGAGGCCGAGATCATGCTGCAGCTGCGCAGCCCGCATGCGCCGAGCGCGGATTACCTCGCGCAGATCCGCGAGCGCGTCGCGCAGAAATTTCCGGACATGAAACTGTTCGTGCGCCCACCCGATGCGACCAGCCGCACGCTGGCCGGTTCGGCCGTCGCGGCGTTCGAGGTGCGCGTCAACGGCCGCGACGGCACCGGCAACCTCGCCATCGCGCGCGAGATCGAGAAGCGCCTGCGCGACGTGCCCGGTGCGGTCGACGTCGCGCTGCGCCAGGTGCTCGACCTCCCCGAATACCGCGTCAGCATCGATCGCACGCGCGCCGCGCAGCTCGGCCTCAGCGTGCAGGACGCGAGCCGCGCCGTACTCGCCGTGCTCGGCTCGGCCGGCACGATCACGCCCGTGTACTGGGTCGACCGCGCGACCGCGACCTCGTACACGGTGCAGGTGCAGGCACCGCCCGCGCAGCTGTCGAACCTCGATACCCTGCTCAACACACCGCTGCGCATCGCCGGCGCCGAGGCCGTCCTGCTGCGCAACATCGCGACGGTCACGCCGGGCACCGCGCCCGCCAGCCTCGGCCGCACGATGATGGCGCCGACGGTGAGCGTGCTCGCGAACGTGCAGGGCACCGACCTCGGCGCGGTCTACGACCGCCTCGTCGCGATCACCGACGACCTCAAGCCGCAGCTCAAGCCCGGCAACCGCATCGAGATCGCGGGCCAGGCCGAGGCGATGCAGAGCGCCTACGGCGAACTCGCCGGTGGCCTTGTCATGTCGGCGATCCTCGTGTTCCTCGTGCTGGTCGTGAACTTCCAGTCGTGGCTCATGCCGCTGGTCGCGATGTCGGGCCTGCCGATCGCGATCGCGGGTGCCGCGGTCGGCCTGTGGGCCACCGGCACGCCGCTCAGCGTGCCCGCGCTCATGGGCGTCATGATGGTGATCGGCGTGTCGACCGCGAACAGCGTGCTCGTGACGAGCTTCGCGCGCGACCTCATCGCGAAAGGCCACACCGAGGTCGAAGCCGCGTTCGAATCGGCCGCCGTGCGCCTGCGCCCGGTGCTCATGACCGCGAGCGCGATGATCCTCGGCATCATCCCGATGGCGCTCGGCGTGGGCGACGGTGGCGAGCAGAACGCACCGCTCGGCCGCGCCGTCATCGGCGGCCTGCTGTTCGGCACGCCGGCCACGCTGATCCTTCTGCCCACGATCCTCGCCATCGTCGGCCGGCGCCGTGCGCGCAAGGCCGCTTCCACGAACACCGTCGGCCCCGTTGCCGACGCAGGAGTCCGCGCATGACCCGCAACGCCATTCCCCGACGTGCCGTGATCGCGTCGTCGATCGCCGCGTGCCTCGTGCTGCTGCAGGGCTGCGCCGAGACCTCCGCGCAGGAAACGCCGGCCGCCGCGGCCGTTCCGGAAGTCACGACCGTCAAGGCGACTGCGGCCGGCGCCGACAACGAACTGCGCCTGCCCGCACGCGCCGAAGCCGGCGAGAGCGCGCGCCTGTTCGCACGCGCGACCGGCATTCTCGCCGAGCGCCTCGTCGACCTCGGCGACAGCGTCGAGAAAGGCCAGGTGCTCGCGCGGATTTCCGCACCCGAGATCGACCAGTCGTTGCGCGAGGCCGAGGCCGGATTGATCCAGGCCAAGGCCGACGAGGAACTCGCGCGCGTCAACTTCGAGCGCGCGCAGTCACTGATCGGCAGCGGCGCGATCCCGAAGGAACTGCACAGCGAGCGCGAGGCGGCCTACGCGGTCGCCAAGGCCTCGCGTGCCGCCGCCACCGCGCGTGTCGCCGGCGCACGCGAGCGCCAGTCGTTCCAGGTCGTGCGCGCGCCGTTCGCGGGCGTGATCTCGGCGCGCAACGTCGAGCGCGGCGATCGCGTCGTGGGCGATTCGGCCGCGGCGGCGACGCCACTGTTCGAACTCGTCGCGCTCGACCCGCTGCGCGTCGTCGTCGACGTGCCGCAGAGCGCGGTGCTGCAGGTCGCGCCGGGCCTGCGCGCCGAGGTGCGCTTCCCCGAACTGGCGGAGACGGTCGAGGCCGAGGTCGTGCGCACGTCGCGGCGCATCTCGGGCACCGCGGGCGGCATGCGCGTCGAACTGCGCCTTCCCAACGCCGACGGACGCCTGCCCGACGGCATGGTCGGCGAGGTCGTGCTGCGCGTGCCGCGCGCGCAGGCCGTCGCGCTCGTGCCGATCAGCGCGGTCATGCAGGGCGCGGGCGGCGCGCAGGTCGCGACGATCGATGCCGACGTGCTGGCTCACCGCAAGGTCGTGACCGGTCGCAACCTCGGCTCGACGATCGAGATCCTCAAGGGCGTGGCGCCCGGCGACACGGTCATCGTGAGCCCGAACGCGCTGCTGCAGCCCGGCACGCGCGTCGTCGCGAAGGCGGCCGCGGGCAGCTGACGGTCGTCGCCGCATCGCGCGGCGACGGCACGACTCAGGCGTGTGCCTCGAGCGCGCCCTGGGTCTCGAGCCAGGCCTCCTCGAGCGGTTCGAGCTCGACCGCGATCGCGCCGTTGCGCGCGGTCAGCTCGGCCACGCGCGAGGTGCGCGGACCTTCGTAGAGCGCCGGATCGGCGAGCTGGCGCGCGATGTCGGCGCGTTCGGCCTCGAGCGTCGCGATGCGTTTCTCGAGCCGCTGCAGCTCCTTGCGCAGCGGAGCGAGCTGCTGGCGCAGTTCGGCGCGGTCGCGGCGTTCTTCGCGGCGCGACGGTGCCGTGCGTGCGTCGTCGCCGGTGGATGGATCACTGCGGCGCAGGACGAGCTTCGCGTAGTCCTCGAGGTCGCCGTCGAACGGTGCGGCCCTGCCGTCCTGGACGAGGCGGAACTCGTCGCAGCACGCGCGCAGCAGCGCACGGTCGTGGGCGACGATGACGACCGCGCCGGCGAAATCCTGCAGGGCTTCGGCGAGCGCCTCGCGCGTATCGATGTCCAGGTGGTTGGTCGGTTCGTCGAGCAGCAGCAGGTTGGGGCGCTTCCACACGACGAGAGCGAGCGACAGGCGCGCCTTCTCGCCGCCCGAGAACGGTGCAACGGGTTCCAGCGCGCGCTCGCCGTTGAAGCCGAAGCCGCCGAGGAAGTCGCGCGCGGCCTGTTCGCCGATGTCGGGCGACAGCCGCAGCACGTGCTGCACGGGCGTGGCCTCCGGGTCGAGTTGCTCGAGCTGGTGCTGCGCGAAGTAGCCGACCGACAGGCCCTTGTTCTCGCGGCGCTCGCCGCGCAGCGGCGCGAGCGTGCCGGCGATGATCTTGACCAGCGTCGACTTGCCCGCGCCGTTAGCGCCGAGCAGGCCGATGCGCTCGCCCGCGCGCAGGCCGAACGTGATGCCGTCGAGCACGGTGCGTTCGCCATAGCCGGCCGCGACGTCGTCGAGTACGAGCAGCGGATCGGGCAGGGCCGCCGGCTCGCGGAACGCGAACGTGATGCCCGACTCGACGCGCACCGGCGCGATCTCGGTCATGCGCTCGAGCGCCTTGAGGCGGCTCTGCGCCTGGCGGGCCTTGGTCGCCTTGGCGCGGAAGCGGTCGACGAACGACTGCATGTGCGCGCGCTCGCGCTGCTGGCGCTCGTGCAGCGCCTGCTGCTGGGCGAGGCGTTCGGCGCGCTTGCGCTCGAACGCCGACACCGTGCCGGCGAAGATCTCGGCGTCGGCATCCGCGATGTGCACGACGTGGGTGACCACCGCATCGAGGAACTCGCGGTCGTGCGAGACGACGACGAGCGTGCCCGGGTAGCGGCGCAGCCAGGTCTCGAGCCAGACCACGGCGTCGAGGTCGAGGTGGTTGGTCGGTTCGTCGAGCAGGAGCAGGTCGGAGCGGCACATGAGCGCCTGGGCGAGGTTCAGGCGCATGCGCCAACCGCCCGAGAACGAGGCCACCGGGCGTGCCGCGTCGCCGGGCGCGAAGCCGAGGCCGTGCAGCAGTTCGCCCGCCCGGGCCGGCGCCGCGTAGCCGCCGATCGCCTCGAGGCGGTCGTGCAGCCCGGCCTGGCGCGCGGCGTCGTGGGCGGCTTCGGCCTCGCGCAACGCGGTCTCGAGGCGGCGGTACTCGGCGTCGCCGTCGAGCACCCAGTCGAGTGCGCTGGATGGCGAAGAGGGCGTTTCCTGGCGCACGTGGGCCAGCGTCCAGTCGCGCGGGGCGTGGAAATCGCCTGCGTCGAGGCCGAGTTCGCCGCCGATCACGGCGAGCAGGCTCGATTTGCCGGCGCCGTTGCGGCCGGTCAGGCCGACGCGCCAGCCCGGATGAATGGAAAGGCTCGTGCCGTTCAGCAGGATGCGGGAACCACGGCGTACGGTGGCGTTGTCGAAGCGCAGCATGACCGCCAGTGTAACGGCGGCGTGAAGCCGTTCACACCGGTGTTTGCCATCATTCCCAAGCCTCGCCACAATACGCGGCCCGTCTGAAAGCCGGACCCGCATCCGCCGGCACCGCGGCATCACCGCCAGCCCCGGCATCCCCTATCCCAGGAGTTGTTACATGACCCGTTTCGTGCGCAAGAGTCTCGTTGCCGTCGCGCTGACCGCGGCGTTCGGTGCCGGCATCGCTTCGGCGGCCGACGCCTCGCTCAAGACCGAGAAGGACAAGGTCAGCTACATGGTCGGCATGGACATCGGCAAGGGCCTCGGCCAGATCAAGGACGAGCTCGACCTCGCCGTCGTCATCCAGGCGCTGCAGGACGAGTTCAAGGGCGGCAAGACGCTCCTGACCCAGGAAGAGGGCCAGCAGGTCCGCCAGCAGTTCATGGAGAAGCTGCAGGCCAAGCGTGTCGCCGACGAGAAGGCCTCGGCCGACAAGAACAAGACCGAGGGCGCCGCGTTCCTCGCCAAGAACAAGTCGAAATCGGGCGTGAAGACGACCGCTTCGGGCCTGCAGTACGAAGTCGTCAAGGAAGGCAAGGGCAAGAAGCCGAAGGCCACCGACACGGTCAAGGTCGACTACACGGGCACCAAGATCGACGGCACCAAGTTCGACAGCTCGATCGATCGCGGCCAGCCGGCGACGTTCCCGCTCAACGGCGTGATCAAGGGCTGGACCGAAGGCCTGCAGCTCATGACCGAAGGCTCCGAGTACAAGCTGTACATCCCGGCCGAGCTCGCCTATGGCGAGAACGCGCCGCCGACCATCGGCCCGAACGCGACGCTGATCTTCGACGTCAAGCTGATCTCGATCGAGGCCGCCGAGGCGACCACGCCGGCAGCGGCCGACAAGAAGTAAGCCGCCGCGCCATCACGGTGCCTGGAAAGGGCGCGCCTCGTGGCGCGCCCTTTTCGTTTCCGGCCACGTCGCTTGGCCGAATCCCTATAATCGCCGGCGGTGCACGCCCGCACCCACGCCAAGGACCTCCATGCGCGTCACGATCTTCGGGACCGGCTACGTCGGACTCGTCACCGGTACCTGCCTCGCCGAGGTCGGCAACGATGTGGTCTGTGTCGACGTGGACGCCGACAAGGTCGCGAGGCTCGAACGTGGCGAGATCCCGATCTTCGAGCCCGGCCTCGAGCCGCTCGTGCGCGCCAACCATGTCGCGGGGCGCCTGCGCTTCACGACCGATGCCGAGTCCGCGATCGCGCACGCGCAGGTCGTGTTCATCGCGGTCGGCACGCCGCCCGACGAGGACGGCAGTGCCGACCTGCGCCACGTGCTCGCGGTCGCGCGCACGCTCGGACGGTCGATCGGTGACGGCGTGGTCGTCGTCAACAAGTCGACCGTGCCGGTCGGCACCGCCGACCGCGTGCGCGAGACGATCGCGGCCGAGCTCGCCGCACGCGGCGTCGAGGTCTCGTTCGACGTCGCGTCGAATCCCGAATTCCTCAAGGAAGGCGATGCGGTCAAGGACTGCATGCGCCCCGACCGCATCGTCCTCGGCAGCGACAGTGCACGCGCGGTGGACCTGCTGCGCACGCTCTACGCGCCGTTCAACCGCAACCACGAGCGCATCGTGGTCATGGACGTGCGCTCGGCCGAGCTGACCAAGTACGCGGCCAACGCGATGCTCGCGACCAAGATCAGTTTCATGAACGAGATCGCGAACATCGCCGAGCGTGTCGGTGCGGACGTCGAGCAGGTCCGCCTCGGCATCGGCTCGGATCCGCGCATCGGCTACCACTTCATCTACCCGGGCGCGGGCTACGGCGGCTCGTGCTTTCCGAAGGACGTCAAGGCGCTCGAGCACATCGCGCGCGACCACGGCTACGAGCCGCGCGTGCTGACGGCGGTCGAAGCCACCAACGCGAGCCAGAAGGAGCACCTGCACGCCCTCGTGTCGCGGCATTTCGACGGCGCCCTCGCCGGACTCACGATCGCGGTGTGGGGACTCGCGTTCAAGCCCAACACCGACGACATGCGCGAGGCGCCGAGCCTGACGCTGCTGTCGCAGCTGTGGGCCTCGGGCGCACGCGTGCGCGCCCACGATCCCGAAGCGCACGACGAGGTCCGTCGCATCCTCGGCACGCGCGACGACCTCGTGCTCTGCGAGTCGCACTACGACGCACTCGACGGTGCCGACGCACTGGTCATCGTGACCGAGTGGAAGGCCTTCCGCAGCCCCGACTTCGAGCGCATCCGCGCCGCGCTGCGCACGCCGGTGGTGTTCGACGGGCGCAACATCTTCGAGCCGCGCGCGGTCGAGTCCGCCGGACTGGCCTACTACGGCATCGGTCGCGGGCGCAGCGTCGCGGCCCGCTGAGCCGGGGCAGGGCTGTACCTCGGTCCGGGGCACGGCTACCATCCCGCTTCTTTGTGCCGGCGCTCCGCGCGCCAACGCCCCCGTTTTCCGCGCAGGACGTCACGATGGAAAAGAAGCGTGCCCTGGTCACCGGCGTCACCGGTCAGGATGGTGCCTACCTCGCCGAACTGCTGATCGCCAAAGGCTACGAGCTGCACGGCCTCAAGCGTCGTGCCTCGTCGTTCAACACCGAGCGCATCGACCACCTGTACAGTGAGCTCGACGACGCGAATCCCGCGTTGAAGCTGCACTACGGCGACCTGACCGACGCGACGAGCCTGACGCGCGTGATCCAGGAGATCGAGCCGCACGAGATCTACAACCTCGCTGCGCAGAGCCATGTCGCGGTGTCGTTCGAGGAGCCCGAGTACACGGCCAATGCCGACGGTCTCGGCACGCTGCGCCTGCTCGAGGCGATGCGCATCCTCGGCCTCAAGGACCGTTGCCGCATCTACCAGGCCTCGACCTCTGAGCTCTACGGCCTCGTGCAGGAGACGCCGCAGCGCGAGACGACGCCGTTCTACCCGCGCTCGCCGTATGGCGTCGCCAAGCTCTACGCGTACTGGATCACGGTGAACTACCGCGAGTCGTACGGGATGTTCGCGTGCAACGGCATCCTGTTCAACCACGAGTCGCCGATCCGCGGCGAGACCTTCGTGACCCGCAAGATCACGCGCGGCCTCGCCCGCGTGTTCCAGGGCCTGCAGCAGTGTCTGTACATGGGCAACCTCGATGCACGCCGCGACTGGGGCCACGCGCGCGACTACGTCGAGGCGCAGTGGATGATCCTGCAGCAGGACACGCCGCACGACTACGTGATCGCGACGGGCATCCAGCATTCGGTGCGCGATTTCGTCGTGCTGGCCGCACGCGAGATGGGCGTCGAACTCGAGTTCCGCGGTGAGGGTGTCGACGAGCATGCCGTGGTCGCCGACGTGCGCGGCGACGCGCTCAAGGTCGCGCGTGGCGCGACCATCCTGCGCATCCACCCGCAGTACTACCGCCCGGCCGAGGTCGAGACGCTGCTCGGCGATCCGACCTTCGCGCGCGAAAAGCTCGGCTGGACGCCGAAGACCAGCTTCGCCGAGCTCGTGCGCGAGATGGCCGCGGCCGACCTCGCGCTCGCCGCGAGCGAGGCCGGTGGCTCGGTGGGCGCACGCCACGGCCGTCATCTCATCGAGGCGCTGCCGCGCGCATGAACGCGCTCGAGGACCGCCTGACCGAACTCGAGGTGCGACTGTCGTTCCTCGACGAGACCGTGGCCGCCTTGAACGCGGCCGTGGCAGCGCAGGACCGCACGAACCTGCGCATGACCGTCGAGCTCGAGCGCATGCGCGCGGAACTCGTCGCGTTGCGCACCGGTCTCTCCCACGATGCGGCATCCGAGCCGCCACCCCCGCACTATTGAATCCCGCCGCTCCGGGGATCACGACGATGGCCGATTCACTCCGCGACCAGTTGCTCAAGACCGGGCTCGTGCAGAAGCTCAAGGCGGAGGCGCGCGACGCGCGCCCGCCCGAGCCGCGCAAGCCGCCGCGCGACGCGCGCAAGCCCGATGGCCGCCCGGGCGGCAAGGGCGCGCCGCCCGCACAGCGCCCGCGTGGCGGTGGTGGCGGCGAGATGGACCTCGCCAGGGCCTACGCGCTGCGCGACCGCTCCGAGCGCGAGCAGCGCGACCAGGAGAAGCGCGCGGCCGAGCAGAAGGCGCGCGAGAAGGCCGAGCGCAAGCGCAAGCTCGCGGCCCTGCTCGAGGGCAAGGCGCTCAACGTCGCCGACGCCGACGTCGCGCGGCATTTCCCGCACGGCGACAAGATCCGCCGCGTCTACTGCACGGCCGAACAACTCGCCGCGGTCAACGCGGGCGAGATCGCCGTCGTCCAGCACCTCGGCCGCTACCTGCTCGTGGCGCGCGAGGTCGGCGAGGCCGTGCGCGAGGCGAGTCCCGAGGCGCTCGTGCTGCTCAGTGATCCGGGTGCGGTCGCCGAGGACGGCGTGCCGGACGATCTGGTCTGGTGACGGCACGCGCGAGCGCGTGCCTGCAGACGTCTCGTCCTGCGGCGGGGACGCCGCTCAGAACGACATGTAGTACCCGCCGTTGACCGGGATGTTCGCGCCCGTGATGTAGGCCGAATCGGGACTGCACAGGAAATCGACCACGCGTGCGATCTCGTCGGGACGGCCCAGGCGCCCGACCGGAATGCCGGCGACGATGCGCTCGCGCACCGCCTCGGGCACGGCCATGACCAGTGCGGTTTCGCAGTAGCCCGGCGACACGCTGTTGACGGTGACGCCCTTCGAGGCGACCTCGCGCGCGAGCGCCATCGTGAAGCCGTGCAGGCCGGCTTTCGCGGCCGAGTAGTTGGCCTGGCCAAACTGGCCTGTCTGGCCGTTCACCGACGACACGTTGATGATGCGGCCGAAGCCACGCGCGGTCATGCCGTCGACGACCGCACGGGTCATGTGGAAGGCGCCGTCGAGGTTGACGCGCAGCACGTCGTCCCATTGTGCGAGGCTCATCTTGCGCAGCGTCGTGTCGCGCGTGATGCCGGCGGCATTGACGAGCACCGACACGCCGCCATGCGAGGCGTCGACGCGCGCGGCCAGCGCCGTGCAGGCCTCGGGATCGGCCACGTCGACCGCTTCGAGGCCGATCGCGCCGTCGGTGTCGGCCACCGACGCGAGGAACGCCTCCACGCGTTCGCGGTTCGTGCCGAGGTCGGCGGCGATCACGCGATGGCCGGACCGGGCGAGGTGGCGGCAGATCGCGACGCCGAGGCCGCCGATGCCGCCGGTGACGAGTGCGACGCGGGTCTGCATCGGGCGATTCCTGGCATGCGGCGCGTGTCGCGATGGCGACACGGCATCGGAACGGGGAGGGTGGGCCGGATCCATGCGGGATCCGGCGCCGGGCTTACTTGCCGCCTTCCTTCTTGGCCTTGGCGGCCGTGTCGGCGGTTTCGCGCACGCGCGTGGCGGCGGCGTTGAGGAAGCCCTGCTGCAGCGACTTCCACATGTCCATGTTGCGCTCGGTCATGTCGTTGAGCATCGACCAGGGCGTGCGGCCCATGATGTTGTTGAGCTGGCTGCGGAACTGCTGCTGCTGGTCGAGGAAGACCTGCAGGCTCTTCTCGAGGTAGCTGCCCATGAAACCCTGCAGCGAGTCGCCGTAGAAGCGGATCACCTGCGAGAGCAGCTGGGTCGTGAACATCGGCTGCCCGCGTTCCTCGTGCTCGGAGATGATCTGCAGGAGCACGGAGCGGGTCAGGTCCTCGCCGGTCTTGGCGTCGCGGACCTCGAAGACTTCGCCGTCGACGACGAGCTGGCGGACCTCTTCCAGCGTGATGTAGCTCGAGATCTCGGTGTCGTAGAGACGCCGGTTCGGATACTTCTTGATGATGCGGATGTCGGTCATGAACGCAACGCTAACAGAACGTGTTGCGCGGCACCAGTTTCATCGTCCGTGGTTGGCCCACTCCGTCGCCGGAGCGTGGGCCGATGCGGGGTTGCGGGCTGCAACCCCTTGCCGCGGTTCGGTTTGCTGCGCAGCATGGGCCGTGGCCCACCTGCTCACCAGCCCATGTAGTGGCCGCCGTTGATCGACAGGTTGGCGCCGGTGATCCACGAGGCCTGCTCGGCGACGAGGAAGCCGACCGCGTAGGCGATCTCGTCGGGCTCGCCGAGGCGGCCGACCGGGATCTGCGCCGCGATCTTGGCGCGCACGTCCTCGGGCACGGCGCGCACCATCTCGGTGAGCACGTAGCCCGGCGACACCGTGTTGACGGTGATGCCGAACTTCGCGTTCTCCTGCGCGAGCGAGATCGTGAAGCCGTGCATGCCGGCCTTCGAGGCCGCGTAGTTGGCCTGGCCGTACTGGCCCTTCTGGCCGTTGATCGAGCTGATCTGCACGATGCGGCCCCACTTGGCCGCGCGCATGCCGTCGATGACCGGGCGCGTGACGTTGAAGCACGAGTTGAGGTTGGTGTTGATGACCTCCTGCCACTGCAGCGCGGTCATCTTGTGGAACGTCGTGTCGCGCGTGATGCCGGCATTGTTGACGAGGATCTCGACCGGGCCGAGCGCCGCGACCACGGCCTCGACCATCGCCTGCGCGGACGCCGCGTCGGAGACGTCGCCGGGCACGATCGTGAAGTCGAAACCGTCGGCCTTCTGCGCCGCCTTCCACGCCTCGGCCTTGGCCGCGTCGCGGTAATTCGTGGCCACCTTGTGCCCTGCCTGGGCGAGGCTCCTGCAGATGGCGGTGCCGATACCGCCGATGCCGCCGGTGACGAGTGCGACGCGTGCCGTCATGGTGTTCCTCCTACAGGGTGGGTGGTGCGGGCGATCGCGCGATTGTGCCCGGACACGGCCGCTTAGTCCTTCCGCAATGCCGCATCCGCGGGCAGGCGCGCCGGGATCGCGTCGACCCGGAACGCGGCGACGGCATCGTGGAGCAGCTCGGTGACGGTCGTGCGGCACGGCACCGGCTGGCCGAGGAACACGAGCGCGTCGCGCAGCGCCGGCAGCGGATCGCCCGCGTCGACGGGGCGCGCGAGGTCGTGCTTGCTGAGCTTGCGACCTTGCGCGTCGAGGGCGAGCGGCAGATGCATCCATGCCGGCGTCGGCAGCCCGAGCGCGCGCTGCAAGGCGATCTGGCGCGGCGTCGAATCGAGCAGGTCCGCACCGCGCACGACCTCGGTGATGCCTTGCGCGGCATCGTCGACGACGACCGCGAGCTGGTACGCCCAGCAGCCGTCGGCGCGGCGCAGCACGACGTCACCGGCGGCGAGCGACGGATCCTGCGCGAGGCGCCCGAACACCGCGTCGTCGAACGTGATCGTCCCCGTCGGCATGCGCATCCGCCACGCGGGCGTGCGCGTCGCATCGCCTGCGGTCACGCAGTCGCCGCGATGGAGCCCGCCATGCGCCGCGAGGTCGCCGCGCGTGCATCGGCATGCGAACGCGAGGCCCGTGTCGACGAGCCGCTGCAGTGCGTCGTCGTAGAACGTGCCGCGATCGCTCTGGCGCACGACCGGTTCGTCCGAGACCAGTCCGAACGCCGCGAGCGTCACGAGGATGTCATCGGCCGAACCCGGTATCTCGCGCGTACGGTCGACGTCCTCGATGCGCACGATCCACGTGCCGTCCTCGGCGCGTGCGCGCAGCCAGCTGCCGAGTGCCGCGACCAGCGATCCGAAGTGCAGGCGGCCGGTGGGCGAAGGCGCGAAGCGTCCGTGGTATGTCACGTCGCGGCAGCGTCGGTTAGGCTAGGAGAGAACTTGCGCCGCGTGCGATGGTCGAAGCTCTCCACGATCGCCATCCGCTTGAAAAGGCGGGAGTTTACCCAAACTCCGCAAGGCGTCACCGGACCGACACCCCAGCCCTCCAGCGAGGAAACCATGCGCCGCATCATCCTTTTCGTCATGACCAACCTGGCCGTGATCGCGCTTCTGACGATCATCGTCAAGCTGTTCGGCATCGACACGTACACCTACCGCAACGGCGGCATCAACTTCCAGGGCCTGCTGATCCTGTCGGCGATCGTCGGCTTCAGCGGCTCGCTGATCTCGCTCGCGATCTCCAAGTGGGTCGCCAAGTGGCAGACCGGCGCACACGTCATCGACAAGCCGTCCAACCCGACCGAGGCGTGGCTCGTCGACACGGTGCGCCGCCAGGCCGAGGCGTCGGGCATCCGCATGCCGGAAGTCGCGATCTACGATGCGCCCGAGATGAACGCGTTCGCGACCGGCCCGACGCGCAACAACGCGCTCGTCGCGGTCAGCACGGGCCTGCTGCAGCAGATGAGCCGTGACGAGGTCGAGGCCGTGCTCGCGCACGAGGTCAGCCACGTCGCCAACGGCGACATGGTCACGATGACGCTGATCCAGGGCGTCGTGAACACGTTCGTGATCTTCCTCGCGCGCGTCATCGGTGCGGTCATCGACCGTGCGATCAGCGGCAACCGCGAGGGCGGCAACGGCATCGCCTACTTCGCGATCGTGCTGATCCTGCAGTTCGTGCTCGGCATCTTCGCGTCGATGATCGTCATGGCGTTCTCGCGCTGGCGCGAGTACCGCGCCGACGCGGGCGGCGCTCGCCTGGCCGGCCGCGACAAGATGATCGGCGCGCTCGCGCGCCTGCAGCAGAACCATGGCGAGAACACGCTACCGCAGGCCGTGCAGGCTTTCGGCATTTCGGGCGGTGGCATGCGCAAGCTGTTCTCGAGCCACCCGCCGCTCGAGGAGCGCATCGCCGCGCTGCGCAACGCGGCCTGATCGTTCCGCAGCGCTGCAACGAAAAAGCCCCGCGAAAGCGGGGCTTTTTTTCGTTCCGGGCCCTTGGCGGCCCGGATGCGGGGCCGACGTGTCGGCGTCAAGTGAACTCGTAGCTCATGACCTGCTCGGGCTCCTGCAGGAAGTTGCCCTGCACGAAGTT
The DNA here is from genome assembly GCF_051987395.1 of Dokdonella aquatica. Lineage (NCBI taxonomy): Bacteria > Pseudomonadati > Pseudomonadota > Gammaproteobacteria > Lysobacterales > Rhodanobacteraceae > Dokdonella > Dokdonella aquatica. Next base: position 2,908,976 of record NZ_CP197094.1, read on the forward strand.
GACGCCGCACGAGAACAGGATCGACATGCTCGCCGCGTCCTCGACGAACTCGGCGATCGTGAGCTTGCCGGCGGCGCGCGCCTGCTCGCAGATCGCGCGCACGCGCTCCTGGTTCTCCTTCTGGCGCGGCAGGTCGGCCATGAAGCTGCGGTCGACCTTGAGGTAGTGCGCCTGGATGTGCTTGAGCAGCTGGAACGAGTTGAGGCCCGAGCCGAACTGTTCGAGCGCGAAGCCGCAATGCAGCTGCTCGAGTCCCTTGGCGAATGCGCGTGCGGGCTTGAGGTTGGTGACGACTTTGCTTTCGGGCATCTCGAACACGAGCGCATCGCCGCGCAGGCGCGCGTTCTTGAGCTGCAGCGCGACCCACGGCAGCAGGCCCTGGTCGTCGAGCGACTGCGGCGCGAGCTTGATGAAGAACGTCGTGCGGCGGTTGGCGTGCTCGCGCTCGGCGAGCGCGCGGATCGCGTTGCCGATGACCCAGCGGTCGATGCGCGCGGACAGGCCGTGCTGCTCGGCGATCGGCAGGAAATGGCCGGGCAGGATCTCGCCCTTCGGCCCGTTCATGCGCAGCAGGATCTCGTAGAACTCGCCTTCGGCACCCTGCAGGCTGATGATCGGCTGGTAGTACAGCAGGAACTCGTCGCGGGTCAGCGCATCCTCGATGAGCTTGATCCAGTGGCGGTGCTTCTCGGCGTCGGCACGGTCCTGCGCCGAGGGATCGAACACGCGCGTGCGGTTGCCGCCCTCGGCCTGCGCTGCGCGCAGCGCGGCGCTGGACTGGTCGACGACCGTATTGCCGTTGGCGTTCTTCTCGGTGAGCAGGCTGCCGCCCACGCTCACGGTCAGACTGATCGACTGCTTGCCGACCTCGAAGATGCGCTCCTCGAAGGCCTTGCGCAGCGTCTCGGCGAGCTGGCGCACGTCGTCGCCGTTGCGCTGGCCGAGCAGGATGCCGAACGTGTGCTCGCCGACGCGCCCGGGCACGTCGGACTCGGCGAGGTGGCGGCGCATGAGATTGGCCATGTCGCCGAGCAGCAGGTCGGTGTTGCCGAGGCCGATGCCGTCGAGCACGGTCTTGAAGTTGTCGGGCTCGAGCAGCAGCAGGGCCTGGTCGGCCTTGCCCTCGGACGCGGCCGTCGCGGCGCGGTCGAGCTCGGTGAGCAGGTAGGTGCGGTTGAAGAGCTCGGTGATGAGGTCCTTCGAACGCAGCGCGTCGAGCTCCATGGCCAGGTTCGGGTCGACCGCCTGCTGGCGGAAGATGATCTGCTGGCAGGGCTCGCCCTCGTAGTTGGCTTCCGAGAACTCCATGACCGCGTCGAACGTGGTGCCGTCGCTGCGCTGTGCCTTGAGGTTGAGCTTCTGCGGCGGCTTCTCGCCCTTGGAAAGGCGCTTGAGCAGCGACTTGAAGTCCTCCGCGTCGTCCGGCGCGATCAGGTCGAGGATCGACATGCTCTCGATGTCCTCGAATTCCTCGAAGCCGAACGTGTCGAGGTAGGCCTTGTTGGCGCGGACGTGCATGCCCTCGTGCACGTAGGCGACCGGATCGCGCGAGGAGTCGAGCAGCACGCCGCAGCGGCGCTCGGCCTCGCGCAGCGCGTTCTCGAGGCGTCGCACGCTGCGCCGCATCGTCAGCGATTCGAATTCGCGGCGCACGATCATCTGCATGTGCTCGCCGCGGCTGCGCAGCGCGAACGCGCGTGCGCCGGCACGGAACGCGTCGACGATGACGTCGTCGCCGAGCTGCTCGCCGTAGGCGACCGTGGCGATGTCCTTGCCGGTGCGGCCGACCGCGGCCATCGCGCGATCGAGGCGCAGTTCGCGTGCGCCGAGGTTGACGAGGATGAGGTCGGGCGGCTGGCGTTCGAGCTGGTCCTCGAGCTCCGCGTCGTTGGTCGCGCGGGCCGGGCGCACGCCGATGCCGCCGTTGCGCAGGATGCCGATCAGCTGTTCGGCCTCCTCGGCCGAATCCTCGATCAGCAGGAGCTTGATGACGTGGTCGTTCTTGGTCATGGATTCGCGCGGTCAGGGGACGCAGCGTCGCCCGCCGGTGCGAGCCGGAGGGGCGACAGGGTTGTACCGGAATCCCCACGCCTTTTCCATACGACGGCAGGACAGGCGTGCGGCATCGAGGGTCACACGGGCAGCTTGCTCGCGGCTCCGGCGACCTCGCGCACGAGGCGTGGCACGAGGTAGCCCGGGAGGCTGTCGCGCAGCGCGTCGACGAGTGCGAGCGCGCGGGCGTCGTCGACCTCGAAATGCGCCGCGCCGTCGACGCGGTCGAGCTGGTGCAGGTAGTACGGCAGCACGCCGGCCTCGAACAGGCGCTCCGACAGCGCGGCCAGCGTCGTCGCGTCGTCGTTGACGCCGCGCAGCAGCACCGACTGGTTGAGCAGTGTCGCGCCGGCGTCGCGCAGCGCGCGGCAGGCGGCATCGACGCCCGCGTCGAACTCGGCGGCGTGGTTGGCGTGGACGACGACGACCTTCTGCAGCGGCAGCGCGGCGAACCAGTCGGTGAATTCGGCGTCGATGCGCTCGGGCAGCACGACCGGCAGGCGCGTGTGCAGGCGCAGGCGCGCGACGTGCGGTACCTCGGCGAGGGCGTCGCCGAGTTCGCGCAGGCGCGCGGTCGACAGCGACAGCGGATCGCCGCCCGACAGGATCACCTCGCGGATCGAGGTGTCGCCGCGCAGGTGGGCGACCGCCTCGCGCCAGCGACCGGCAGCGGCGGTCTGCTCGGCGTACGGGAAATGGCGGCGGAAGCAGTAGCGGCAGTTGACCGCGCACGAGCCGGTCGCGACCAGCAGCGCGCGGCCGTCGTACTTGTGCAGCACGCCATGGGCCGCGCGTGCGGCGAGATCGCCGACCGCATCGGTGCCGAACCCGGGCACGCGCTCGAGCTCGGCCGCGGCCGGCAGCACCTGCAGCAGCAACGGGTCGCGCGCGTCGCCGTGGCGCATGCGCGCGACGAAGCCGCGCGGCACCCGCATCGCGAAGCCGGTGTCGCGTGCCGGCAGCAGGTCGCCCGCGCGGTCCTCGAGGCCGACCAGGCGCAGCAGCTCGAGCGGGTCGGTGACCGCGTCGCGCCAGAGCTGCTGCCAGCGCGTGCCGGCGGCCGCGATCGGGGCGACGCCGTTTTGTGGGGAATGCGGGCTTGCAGGTATCATTGCCGATCGGTTCCGGGGACACCCCGGGCAACGGATCCACCATTCTAGCCGCTTCCACGGGCGGCTTTCTTTCAGCGACAGGAGCGATCCATGGCTTCGCATGGGATGAACGACGTCAAGAACGGCATGAAGATCATCGTGGACGGTTACCCGTGCACGATCGTCGACACCGAGTACGTGAAGCCGGGCAAGGGCCAGGCCTTCACGCGCGTGAAGTATCGCAACCTCAAGACCGGCCGCGTCGTCGAACTGACGATGAAGTCCACCGATTCGCTCGAGTCGGCCGACGTCGTCGACACCGACATGGAGTTCCTCTACTCGGACGGCGAGTTCTGGCACTTCATGGACCCGAGCAACCACGAGCAGATCGCCGCCGACGAGAAGGCGATGGCCGACGCCGCGAAGTGGCTCAAGGGCAACGAGATGGTCATCGTGACGCTGTGGAACGGCGCACCGCTCAGCGTGACGCCGCCGAACTTCGTCGAGCTCACGATCACCGAGACCGACCCCGGCGTGCGCGGTGACACCTCGGGTGGCGGCGGCAAGCCGGCCAAGCTCGAGACCGGCGCCGTCGTGCGCGTGCCGCTGTTCGTGAACCAGGGCGAAGTGATCAAGGTCGACACGCGCACCGGCGAATACGCCAGCCGCGTGAAGTGACGCCGTGACGACGACCGCCCCGCTGGCCGCCGACCTCCTCGTCGAGGCGCGCTGGATCGTCCCGGTGCAGCCGCACGGCGTGGTCCTCGAAGGCCATGCCGTGGTGGTCGACGCCGACCGCATCGTCGCGGTGCTGCCGGCGGCCGAGGCTCGCGCGCGCTACGCGCCGCGCGAGCACGTCGTGCTCGGCGAGCACGCGCTGATCCCGGGCCTCGTCAACGCGCACACGCACAACCCGATGACGCTGATGCGCGGGCTGGCCGACGACGTGCCGTTCATGCGCTGGCTCAAGGAGTACGTGTGGCCTGCCGAGGCCAGGGTCATGGGCGGCGAGTTCGTGCGCGACGGCGTCGAGCTCGCGATCGCCGAGATGATCCGCGGCGGCACCACCTGCTGCAACGAGAACTACTTCTTCCCGGACGTGCAGGCGGCGACCTACCGCCGCCACGGCTTCCGCGCGCTGGTCGGCCTGCCGGTCATCGAGTTCCCGACGCCGTGGGCGGCGAGCCCGGACGAGTACTTCGACAAGGCGCTCGCGGTGCACGACACGCTGCGCGACGACCCTCTCGTCGGCACCAGCCTCGCGCCGCACGCGCCGTATACGGTGTCGGACGCGAGCTTCGAGCGCGTGCGCATGCTGTCGGACCAGCTCGAGCTGCCTGTGCACCTGCACCTGCACGAGACCGCCGACGAGGTCGAGGAGAGCCGCCGCGACCACGGCGTGCGTCCGTTTGCGCGCATCAAGCGCCTTGGCCTGGTCAACGACCACCTCATCGCCGTGCACATGACGCAGCTGACCGAGGGCGAGATCGCCGACTGCGCCGAACACGGCGTATCGGTCGTGCACAACGTCGAATCCAACCTCAAGCTCATCAGCGGATTCTGCCCGGCCGAGGCGCTGCGCCAGGCCGGCGTGAACCTCGCGATCGGCACCGACGGCTGCGCCTCGAACAACGACCTCGACCTGTTCGGCGAGATGCGCACGGCCGCGCTGGTCGGCAAGATGGTCGCGCGTGACGCGGCCGCGCTCGACGCGGCCAGCGTGCTGCGCGCGGCGACGATGGGTTCGGCGACCGCGCTCGGCTGGGGCGACCGCATCGGCTCGATCGAGCCGGGCAAGCAGGCCGACCTCGTCGCGGTGCGACTCGACGAGATCGAGACGCAGCCGATCTACAACGTGGTCTCGCAGCTCATCTACGTCGCCGGCCGCCACAACGTCAGCGACGTGTGGATCGCCGGCGTGCGCAAGCTCGCCGCGCGCGTGCTCGTCGATGTCGACACCGGTGCGATCCTCGAGAAGACGCGGCGCTGGCGCGAACGCATCGCGAGCGCGTGACCGGAGCCGATGCGATGAATGCCGTCAACGTCGATCCGGCCGAGACCGCCAAGTTCGAACGCCTCGCCAGCCGCTGGTGGGATCCGGACGGCGAGTCGCGCCCGCTGCACGATCTCAACCCGGTGCGCTACGGCTACGTCGCCGCGCGCGCCACGGTGCGCGGTGCGCGCGCGCTCGATGTCGGTTGCGGCGGCGGCCTGCTCAGCGAGGCGCTCGCGAAGGGCGGTGCCGACGTCGTCGGCATCGACCTCGCGCCGGCCGTGCTCGAGGTCGCGCGCCTGCACCTGTTCGAGAGCGGCCAGCGCGTCGACTACCGCGACATCAGCGTCGAGGCGCTCGCCGCGGCCGAGCCGGGCACGTACGACCTCGTCACCTGCATGGAGATGCTCGAGCACGTGCCCGATCCGGCCAGCGTGCTCGCCGCGTGCGCGAGCTTGCTCAAGCCGGGTGGCCGCCTTTTCCTGTCGACGCTCAACCGCACGCCGCAGGCCTTCGCGACCGCGATCGTCGGCGCCGAGCACGTGCTGCGCCTGCTGCCGCGCGGCACCCATCACTATGCACAGTTCCTCAAGCCCTCCGAGATCGCCGGTGCCCTGCGCGCGGCCGGTCTCGTGCTCGAGGACGTGCGCGGCATCGCCTACAACCCGTTCACGCGCCGCGCGCGCCTGACGGAGTCGGTGTCGGTCAACTACCTCGCCTGCGCGGCCAAGCCCGCCTGAGGATCCGCGTGAACGCAGTCCTGTTCGACCTCGACGGCACGCTCGCCGATTCCGCGCCCGACCTCGTCGCCGCGATGGCGACGCTGTGCCACGAACTCGGCGAGCCGCCACCCGATGCCGCGGCGGTCACGCGCGTCGTCTCGGCCGGCGGCAAGGCGATCCTGCGCCAGGGCCTGCCGGGCGCCGACGCCCCGCGCATCGATGCGCTGCTGCCGCGTTACCTCGAACTCTACGCGACGCGTGGCAACCATTCGACGCGTCTCTACGACGGCGTCGACGCGATGCTGCGCGGCCTCGAGGCGCGTGGCGTGCCGTGGGGCATCGTCACCAACAAGGCCGGCTGGCTGGCCGGTCCCGTGGTCGAGCACCTCGGCCTCGCCGCACGCTGCGCGGTGCTCGTCGCGGGCGACACGCTGCCGCAACGCAAGCCCGATCCGGCGCCCGTGCACCACGCCTGCGCGCAGATCGGCGTCGCGGCCGCGAACACGATCTTCGTCGGCGACGACCTGCGCGATGTCGAGGCCGGGCGAGCCGCCGGCGCTCGCACGATCGCGGCTGCCTGGGGCTACCTCAACGGCGGCGACCCGTACGCCTGGGGCGCCGACGTCGTCGTCGCGCGCGTCGACGACCTGCCGCCCGTCCTGCATTTCACGTGATGGCCGCGCCGGTCGCCACGGCGAGCTTCGAGACCAAGTGGGCCACGGCGCATCCCGAGTTCGCGCTCGCCCTGCGTTTCGTCGAACCCGCGCAGCGCGAGGCGCGGTCGGCGCTGGCCTGCATCGGCTTCGAGGTCGCCCACTGCGCGTACCGCATCGGTGAATCACACGTCGCGGCGGCCAAGCTGCACTGGTGGGCCGACGAGATCGCCGCGTTGCAGGCCGGTTCGGCCCGCCATCCGCTGACGACCGTGCTCGCGGCGCATGCGCCGCGCGATCCGGCCGCGTGGAGCGCCTGGCGCGACGCGATCGCGGCCGCGTTCGTGCAGCGCGAGCCCGCACCGGCGTCGACGCTCGATGCGCTCGTGAGCGCCTACGCCGGGTTCGAGCGTCCGCTCGCGACCGTCGAGCAGGCCTGGTTCGGCGACCTCGACGTCGACGCTTCGGCGGAGCTCGCGGCGGCCTCGCGTGCGTTCCGCGAACTCGTCGCGCTCGAGGAGGCGCTGGCCGTCGATCGCCTCGCGCTGCCGCTGGACCTGCTCGCGCGCCACGTGCTCGCACGCGGCGACGTCGCCACCGCGTCACCGGCACGCGATACCGCCGTGCGCGAAGGCTTCGGCCTGCTCGCGGCACGCCTCGCCACGCCGCCGCGCGGGCGTGTGTCGCCGCTTGTGCTGGCCGCGGCGGTCGCCGATGCGCGACGCGCGGCGCGCGCCGTACGCGCCGACGATCCGCTCGCGCGTGCGCGCGCCGACGCGGCCCGCCTCGATGCCGGCACGGTCTGGGTGACCTGGCGTGCGATGCGGCGCCAGCGCGCGCTGGCCCGCGCCGGGGCTTGATGCCCGGCGATGATCCCCCACATGCTCCGAATCACGCCGCGTGCGCGTCCCGAGTGTTGCAGCGAGTCCCGATGACCACGAACCCGGCCCGCGTCATGCCCGATGTCGCCAACGTCGCCGAAGCCGCCGCCGGCCGCCTCGACTGGGTCGGCATGGACGAGATCGCGGTGCCCGTGCGCGTGGCCGCGCCCGACGGCAGCCTCGTGCAGGCGCCTGCGCGTGTCGCGGCCTGGGTCGATCTCGCGCGCGCGGACGTGCGCGGCATCCACATGTCGCGGCTGTACCTGCACGTCGATCGCCACCTGTCGTCCGAGCCCCTGACGCCGTGCTCGCTGCGCCGCCTGCTGCGCGACTTCCTCGATTCGCACGCCGAGCTGTCGACGCGCGCGCGCGTGTCGGTGCGCTTCGACCATCTCGTGCGCCGTCCCGCGCTGAGCAGCGCCAACAGTGGCTGGAAGACCTATCCGGTCGAACTGCACGCGCGCCTGGACGGCGGCGAGTTCACGCTCGAGCTCGTGACCGAGATCGCCTACTCGAGCACGTGCCCGGCGTCGGCCGCACTCGCGCGCCAGCTCATCCAGGAGCAGTTCGCGCGCACGTTCCCGGCCGGCGGGCCGACCGATCGCGACGCCGTACTCGCGTGGCTCGGCAGCACCGACGGCATCGTCGCGACGCCGCATGCCCAGCGCAGCAGCGCGCGCGTGCGCGTGCGCCTCGCCCCCGGCTTCGACCTGCCGATCCTCGATCTCGTCGACCTCGTCGAAGGCGCGCTCAAGACGCCGGTGCAGACCGCGGTCAAGCGCGAGGACGAGCAGGCCTTTGCGCTGCTCAACGGGCAGAACCTCATGTTCTGCGAGGACGCCGCGCGGCGCATGCAGTCCGCGCTCGAGGGCGACGAACGCATCGCCGATTTCTGGCTCCGTGCCAGCCATTTCGAGAGCCTGCACCCGCACGACGCGGTCGCGGTCGCGACCAAGGGCGTCGCCGGCGGCTACGGCGCGGCTTCGTTCGACTGACGTTCCGAGCCGCGCACACGCGCCTCCGTACCTGATCCGATCGCCCCTTCAGCGCGTGCGTTCGAGCACGAGCTGCGGATCGATGCGCACGTCGAACCAGTTCATGCCCCAGTGCAGGTGCGGACCGGTCGCGCGCCCGGTGGCACCGACCGCGGCGATCGTCGCGCCCTGTTCGACGCGGTCACCGACCTTCACGTCGATGCGCGACAGGTGCAGGAAATTCGAGCTGATGCCGTGGCCGTGGTCGAGCACGAGGGTGCCGCCCGTGAGGTAAAGGTCCGGATCGGCGAACGTGACGACGCCGGCTGCGGGCGCGCGCACGGGCGTGCCGGTCGAGGCCGCGATGTCCCAGCCCGAATGCGGCGTGCCGGGCTTGCCGTTGTAGACGCGCTGGCGGCCGAAGCGTCCGCTGGTGCGGCCCTCGACCGGACGCTGGAAGGCCTGCGTGAAATCGGTGCGCGCCTCGTCGCGGTCGCGCACCGCGGCGACGCGTGCCTGCTCGCGGCGGATGCGTTCGGCGATCGCGGGTGGCGGATCGACCGTGGCCGGCGGCACGCCGTCGACACGCTCGATGGGCCAGTCGCGCGCCGTCACGGCGATGCGCGACTGCTCCTTCGAGCCGTCGGCATGGCGCACGTCGACCGTAAGCGCGCCCTCCGCGTCGCGGCCGACACCGAACACGACCGTGCCGTAGGCGGTGACGCGCAGCATGCGTCCGGCGTAGCGGACCTCGCTGCCGGGCTCGACCTTGCCGACGACCATCGCGCCCTGAGATGCGGTTGCCGGGAACACGGCCGGCGTCGCCGCACCGGCGGACGACACGAGTGCGGCGAGGCCCGCGAGCGCGCCGGCGAGGGCGCGCGCGATCCCGTGGCCTCGCTTCAACGTGCGAACACCAGACGACGGCCGCGCACGCTGTCGTCGAGACGGCCTTCGCTCCATCCGAGCTCGCCGTTGACGAACGTCGCCGCGATGCTGCTGCGGAACGTCGTGCCTTCGAACGGCGACCAGCCGCACTTGGACAGCACCTCGTCGGCGACCACCGTGTGCGGCGTGTTCGGATCGACGATGACGAGATCGGCGTGGTAGCCCTCGCGCAGGAAGCCGCGCTCGTGCACGTCGAACAGCAGCGCCGGCGCGTGGCTGGTCGTCTCGACGACGCGCTCGAGCGTGAGTTCGCCGTCGAACACGCGTTCGAGCGCGGCCTGCAGCGCGTACTGCACGAGCGGCAGGCCCGACGGCGCGCTCGTGTACGGATTGGCCTTCTCGGACGCGAGGTGCGGCGCGTGGTCGGTCGCGAGCACGTCCAGGCGCGTCTCGGCGAGCGCACGCACGATCGCCTCGCGGTCGGCCGCGGTCTTGATCGCCGGATTGCACTTGATGCGGTGGCCGAGGCGGTCGTAGTCGGCGTCGCTGAAGTGCAGGAAGTGCACGCAGGTCTCGGCGGTGATGCGCTTGCCGGTGATCGGGCCGGGCTCGAACAGCGCGAGCTCGTCGGCCGTGGAGATGTGCAGCACGTGCAGGCGCGTGCCGTGGCGGCGCGCGAGCGAGATCGCGAGAAGTGTCGACTTCATGCAGGCTTCGCGGGAGCGGATCAGGCCGTGCTGGTTGGCCGGGATGTCGTCGCCCCAGCGTTCGCGTGCGGCGGCCTCGTTCGCCGAGATCATCGGCGTGTCCTCGCAGTGCGTGATGATCGGCGTCGGTGCGTCGCGGAAGATCGCATCGAGCGTGGCGGGGTTGTCGACGAGCATGTTGCCTGTCGAGGCGCCCATGAACACCTTGATGCCGGGCGCGCTGCGCGGATCGAGGCGCTGGATGTCGGCGAGGTTGTCGTTGGTCGCGCCGAGGTAGAACGCATAGTTCACGCGCGAGCTGCGCGCGCCGCGCGCGTACTTGTCGGCGAGGGCCTCCGCGTTCACCGCGGGCGGCTTGGTGTTGGGCATCTCCATGAAGCTCGTGATGCCGCCGGCGAGGCAGGCACGCGACTCGCTCTCGATGTTGGCCTTGTGCTCGAGGCCCGGCTCGCGGAAGTGCACCTGGTCGTCGATCATGCCGGGCAGCAGCCAGCGCCCGCGGGCGTCGTAGACCTTCTCGTTGGCGCCCGCGGCGAGGCTGCCGGCGATCGCCTCGATGCGGCCGTCGCGCACGCGCACGTCGCCGTGGAAGCGTTTGCCTTCGTTGACGATCTCGGCGTTGGTGATGAGCCAGTCAGTCATGGGGGAGTCCGGGGGCAGGGTGGCGGCATCCTCGCGGATGCCATCGGAATGTCTCGGGAACGGGATCGAGCCCACCGTCGCAGAGGGGTTGGCAGCGCAACAGGCGATGCATGGCGAGCCAGCTGCCGCGCAGCGTGCCGAAGCGCGCGACCGCGACGCGTGCGTAATCCGAGCAGCTCGGATGGAAGCGGCAGCGCGAGCCCAGCAGCGGGCTGATCCAGCGCTTGTACGAGGCGAGCAGGAAGAGGATCGGGCGGGACACGGAAGGCCAGGCTCGTCGTGCGCCGCGACGGGGGCGCAGCCGCCGGAGGCGCGGTTGCCGGGGCAGGGGACTTAGGCTATAACACCCGGCCGCCGGGTCACAAGGCTAGGACTGATATGGCGAAGACGACGCAGAAGACTGGTAAAACCACCGCCGCGACCAAGACGGCCACGCGCTCGAAGACCGCCGCCAAGCCGGCTCCGAAAACCGCCGCGAAGCCGACCCGCTCGACGCCCGTGGCGGCCTCGAAGACCAAGCGACCGCTGGTCGACAAGACGCCGCCCGCGAAGAAGGCCGAACCCAAGAAGGTGTCGCGCGTCGTCCCGGCCAAGACCGCCGCCACGCCGGCCCCGAAGACCGCCGCGAAGCCGTCCGCGAAAAGCGCCGGCCACGCGACCGCAACACCGGCGTCACCTGCGCCGCGCAGCGTGGCAGCTCCGGCGCCGCCTCCCTCGAAGCCCTCGAAGCCCACCGTGATCGATACCAAGTCCAATTCTTCCAGCGCCAAGCCGACCGCCTCCAAGGCGCGTGCGGTCGCCGCCCCCTCCGCCGGCACCGACGGCGTGACCATGCAGGACGGCCGCTACGCGCTGCCGACCACCACGCGCATCGACCTGCCGAAAGGCTACAAGCCCTCCGCCAAGGAGGAATACATGAGCCCGATGCACCTCGAGTTCTTCCGCCGCAAGCTGCAGACGTGGCGCGAGGACCTCGTGGAGGAGTCCAAGCAGACGATCGAGAACCTGCGTGACGAGGTCCGCGATGTCGGCGACGAGGCCGAGCGTGCCACGCGCGAGACCGAGAACTCGCTCGAACTGCGCACGCGCGATCGCTACCGCAAGCTGATCGCCAAGATCGACAAGGCGCTCAAGCGGATCGAGGAAGGCCGCTACGGCTACTGCGAGGAAACCGACGAGGAGATCGGCATCGACCGCCTCGAGGCGCGCCCGATCGCCACGCTCTGCCTCGACGCGCAGGAGCGCTGGGAGCACCGCCAGAAGCAGATGGGCGACTGAGTCGCCCGGGGCCCGGCCCCCGCGGACCGCGCCTGCGGTCCGCCGTCCGGCACGGCACACGCCGACGCGGCGGTGCCCCGATCCCGATCCCCTTTCGAGCCGGCCCATGTCCGACCGCAAGTACTTCGGCACCGACGGCATCCGTGGCCATGTCGGCCAGTGGCCGATCACCGCCGACTTCATGCTCCGCCTCGGCCGCGCCGCGGGTGCGGTATTCGCACGCGGCGGCGAGAAGCCCGTCGTGCTGATCGGCAAGGACACTCGCGTGTCCGGCTACATGTTCGAGTCCGCGCTCGAGGCCGGCCTGCTCGCCTCGGGTACCGACGTGCGCCTGCTCGGGCCGATGCCCACCCCCGGCGTGGCCTATCTCGTGCGCTCGCTGCGTGCCGATGCGGGCATCGTCATCAGTGCCTCGCACAACCCGCACCAGGACAACGGCGTCAAGTTCTTCTCGGCGATCGGCGAGAAGCTCGACGACGAAGTCGAACTCGCGATCGAGGCCGAACTCGACGCCGAGTTCTCGACGGTCGGCTCGGCGACGATCGGCAAGGCCATGCGCATCGACGACGCCTCGGCGCGCTACCTCGAGTTCTGCAAGTCGACCGTGTCGCGCGCGTTCCACCTGCACGGTCTGCACGTCGTGCTCGACTGCGCGCACGGCGCCACCTACCAGATCGCACCGAAGATGTTTGCCGAACTCGGCGCGCGCGTGACCGCGATCGGAAACCGCCCCGACGGCCTCAACATCAACCGCGAGGTCGGTTCCACGAGCCCCGCCGCGCTGCAGCGCGCGGTGGTCGAGCACGGCGCCGACATCGGCATCGCGTTCGACGGTGACGGCGATCGCCTGCAGATGGTCGATTCGACCGGACGTCTCGTCGACGGTGACGAACTGCTGTGCATCCTCGCCCACGACTGGCATGCGCAGGGTCGCCTGCGCGGCCCGGTGGTCGGCACGCTCATGAGCAACTTCGGCCTCGAACGCGCGATGGCCGACCTCGGCGTCCCGTTCGAGCGCGCGCGCGTCGGCGACCGCTACGTCATGCAGGTGCTGCGCGACAAGGGCGGCGTGCTTGGTGGCGAGACCTCCGGTCACCTGTTGTGCCTGGACCGTGTCAGCACCGGTGACGCGATCGTCGCCGCGCTGCAGGTGCTCGAGGCACTCGCGCGCGCCGGCCACGGACTCGCCGATGCGACCGCGCGCATGCGCAAGATCCCGCAGACCACCGTCAACATCCGTGCCGCCGGTGGCGCCGCGCTCGTCTCGGACGCGAAGGTGCAGGCCGCACTCGCGCACGTGCAGGGCGAACTCGCCGGCATCGGCCGCGTGGTGCTGCGCCCCTCCGGGACCGAGCCGCTCGTGCGCGTGACCGTCGAAGCCGAGGATGCCGATCTCGTCGCGCGCCTCGTCGACGGCCTCGCCGACGCCGTGCGTGCCGCCGCGGCCTCGCGCGCGGCCTGAGCATTCCCGTTCCGCCCGATCGACCGCTCCCGAAGGATGGCAGCCCGATGAAGAAGGTCCCCACGCTCGACATCCGTCGCTACGACAGCGACCGCGAGGCATTCGTCGCCGAGATCGGCGCGGCCTACCGCGAGTTTGGCTTCTGCTGCATCAGCGGCCACGGCATCGCGCGCGAGGCGATCGACGGCGCCTACGACGCGTTCCAGCGCTTCTTCGCGCTGCCGCCCGAGGTCAAGATCAGGTACCACGTGCCCGGCAGCGGCGGCGCGCGCGGCTACACGCCGTTCGGCATCGAGACGGCGAAGGATTCGCGCCATCCCGACCTCAAGGAGTTCTGGCACGTCGGCCGCGAGATCCCGCGCGACTCGCGCTTCGCCGACGTCATGCCGCCGAACCTGTGGCCCGACGAGGTGCCCGGCTTCCGCGAGTACGGCTACGGCCTCTACGAGGCGCTCGACGATCTCGGCACGCGCGTCCTGCGTGCGCTCGCGCTGCACATCGGCCTGGCCGAGAACTTCTTCGAGGACAAGACCAACGTCGGCAACTCGATCCTGCGCCCGATCCACTACCCGCCGATCACCGCGACCGACATCCCCAACGTGCGCGCCGGCGCGCACGAGGACATCAACTTCATCACGCTGCTGGTCGGCGCGAGCGCCGAAGGTCTCGAGGTGCTCACGCGCGAAGGCAGCTGGCTGCCGATCACGACCGAGGGCGACGCGATCGTCGTCAACATCGGCGACATGCTGCAGCGCCTGACCAACCACGTGTACCCGTCGACCACGCACCGCGTGGTCAATCCGCAGAACGACAATGCGCGCAAGCCGCGTTATTCGGTGCCGTTCTTCCTGCATCCGAACCCCGACGTCGTGCTCGACGTGCTGCCGTCGTGCGTCGACGCCGACAACCCGAAGCGCTACGACACCTCGATCACGGCGCACGAGTACCTCATGCAGCGCCTGCGCGAGATCAAGCTGATCTGATCGCGCACGCCCGTGCTCAGTCGGGCGCCGCCTTGCGGAACTGCCGCGAGCGGCGCCCGATCATGCGCAGTGCCATGCGGTCGGGCAGCAGCTTGAACATCGTCTTGATGAGGCGGTTCACGCGCCCGTTCACGAGCACCGCCTCGCCGCGCTCGACCGCGTCGAGGCCTTGCGCGACGACCGTGTCGGCATCCATCCACATCCAGCGCGGCATCTTCGACATCAGCTCGCGCGAGCCGGTCACGTCGTGGAACTCCGACCACGTGAAGCCCGGGCACAGTGCGCAGGTGTGCACGCCTTCGTCACCGTACTCGAGCGTGAGCGCCTGCGAGAGCTTGACGAGGTAGGCCTTGGTGCCCGCGTAGAGCGTCTGGCCCGCCGATCCCGGTACGTGCCCGGCCAGCGACGCGACGTTGACGATGCGGCCGAAGCCGCGCTCGCGCATCGCGGGCAGGAAGCGGTGGCAGAGTTCCGTCGGCGCCGTGAGCAGCACCTGCAGGAACGCCGCATGGGTCTCCCACGGCTGCGACAGCAGGTAACCGGTGACCCCGTAGCCGGCATTGTTGACCAGCGTGCCGACGAAGATCCCGCTCGCCTCGAGTTCGGCCTGCAGCGTCGCGGGGGCGTGCGGATCGGCGAGGTCGCAGGGCAGCACGACGACCTCGATGCCGTGCGCCGTGCGCAGCTCGGCAGCGAGCGATTCGAGCCGGTCGGCACGGCGCGCGACGAGCACGAGCGGCGTGCCGCGCGAGGCGAGGGCGCGTGCGAACGCGGCGCCGATGCCGGCCGACGCGCCGGTGACGAGGGCATGGCCTCGGGAAGGGGCGGGCATCGTGGCTCCTCGGGCGGTGGAGCCGCGAGCGTACCGAAAAAACCGCAGGCCACGCCGGCGGTTTGCGGGCGCGCGGCACGGTCGCTATCCTTCGCGACCCTTTTTCGAACCGTGCAGGTCCCCGACATGCGCCGCAAGCTCGTCGCCGGAAACTGGAAGCTGCACGGTTCGCGCGCGCTCGCCGCGGAGCTGTGCGGCGCGCTCGCCGCGCATCCCGCCGGCATCGACATCGCCGTGATGCCGCCGTTCCCGTACCTCGGCGAACTCGTCGCCGCGCACGGCGGTGGTCGCCTCGCGTTCGGCGCGCAGGACGTCAGCGAGCATGCGCAGGGCGCGTTCACGGGCGAGGTCGCCGCGGCGATGCTGCGCGAGGTCGGTTGCCGCTACGTGCTGGTCGGCCATTCCGAGCGCCGCCAGCTGCACGGCGAGACCGACGCGGTCGTCGCGCGCAAGTTCATCGCCGCGCAGGCTGCCGGCCTGGTGCCGGTGCTGTGCGTGGGCGAGCTGCTCGAGCATCGCGACGCGGGCGAGACCGAGGCCGTCGTGGCGCGCCAGGTCGAGGCCGTCGTCGAGGCGGCGGGCATCGCCGCGTTCGCGGATGCCGTGGTCGCCTACGAGCCGGTCTGGGCGATCGGCACGGGCCGGACGGCCACGCCGGGGCAGGCCCAGGAGGTTCATGCATTCGTGCGTGACAAACTGGGGAGACTCGATGCTAGAATAGCGAGCTCGCTGACCATCCTTTACGGGGGAAGCGTGAAGGCCGCCAACGCAGCCGAGCTGTTCGCCGCACCCGACATCGATGGCGGGTTGATCGGCGGAGCCTCGCTGGTGGTGTCCGAAATCCTTGCGATCTGCGACGCCGCTTCCGCGGTGGCGCGACAGGTGTCCTGAAGATCCACATGATCACGATCGTTGCCCAAGTCTTCTATGTCCTCATCGCCATCGCGATGATCGCGCTGATCCTCATGCAGCGCGGCGCGGGCGCCAATGCCGGTTCCGGCTTCGGCGGCGGCGCGTCGGCGACCGTCTTCGGTGCCCGTGGCTCCGCGAACTTCCTTTCGCGCAGCACGGCGGTACTTGCCAGTTTGTTCTTCCTGCTCAGCCTCGGCATGGGCATTTATCATGGTCGTCCCGGTGCGGTAAGCTCCACGGATGATCTCGGTGTGATGTCCGGTGCGGTGGCGCCCGCGGCATCCGAGGTTCCGGCTCCAGCCCCCACGGGCGACGTGCCGGCACCTGCGGCGACTCCGGCAACGGATGTCCCGGCACCGGAGCCTGCCGATTCGGCGGTCACGCCGGCCCCCAAGGCCGACGAGCCCGCCCCATCGAAGTCCGATGAGAAGGGGAAGGACGGAGCTTGACAGGCGTTGCCCAGGTGGCGGAATTGGTAGACGCACTACCTTGAGGTGGTAGCGGCGAAAGCTGTGGGGGTTCGAGTCCCCCCTTGGGCACCAAATTGCAGGTAACCGTCGTTGCCACCCCAGGTGGGGTGGCAACCGCTGATGCGCGACGAGCGCGGAGGTGCGTGTGATATCCGAGTATTTTCCCGTACTGCTGTTCCTTGCAGTCGCCGCCGTCATCGGCATCGCCCTCCTGGTCCTCGGCAACGTGCTCGGCCCCAAGAAGGCCGTGGCCGAGAAGCTCGCGCCGTACGAATGCGGCTTCGAGGCGTTCGAGGACGCCCGCATGCGTTTCGACGTGCGGTATTACCTTGTCGCGATCCTGTTCATCCTGTTCGATCTGGAAGTCGCCTTCCTGATCCCGTGGGCCGTCGTCTTCGAGGACGTCGGTCTGCCGGCGCTCGTCGCGATGGGCATCTTCCTGCTGATCCTCACGGTCGGCTTCATCTACGAATGGAAGAAGGGGGCTCTCGAATGGGAGTGATCGACACCGTCAGCCGGGTGATGCACAACCCGGACCCCGTCAGCCTCGTCGACGACATCCTGCGTCCCGGTGACGACAACCCGCTGCTCGAGCGCGGCTTCGTCACGGCGCGCGTCGACGACCTCGTCAACTGGGCACGCACCGGTTCGATGTGGCCGATGACGTTCGGCCTGGCCTGCTGCGCCGTCGAGATGATGCACGCGGGCGCCGCGCGCCTCGATCTCGACCGCAACGGCGTGATCTTCCGCCCGTCGCCGCGCCAGTCCGACGTCATGATCGTGGCCGGCACGCTGGTCAACAAGATGGCCCCCGCGCTGCGCAAGGTCTACGACCAGATGCCCGAGCCGAAGTGGGTCATCTCGATGGGGTCGTGCGCGAACGGCGGCGGCTATTACCACTATTCCTACTCGGTGGTGCGCGGCTGCGACCGCATCGTGCCCGTCGATGTCTACGTTCCCGGTTGCCCGCCGACCGCGGAAGCGCTGATCCACGGGATCCTGCAGCTGCAGAAGAAGATCCGTCGTACCAACACGATCGCACGCTGAGCACCGGCATGAGCGAACCGACTTCCCTTGCCCGCCTGCTCGCGGAGCGTTTCGGCGACCAGCTCGTCTCGGTCACCGAGTCCGTGGGTGAAACCACCATCGAAGTGCTGCCCGGGCACTGGCTCGCGGTCGCGCGCACGCTGCGCGACGACGCCGCGTTCGCGTTCGACGTGCCGATCGACGTCAGCGGCGTCGATTACCTGAGCTACGGCGACACCGAGTGGGACACCAGCGACGTGTCCTCGCAGGGCTTCTCGCGTGGCGTCGAGGGCGAAGGCCCGGGCCGCTTCCGCTGGGACGACCGCCCGCGCGACACCGCGATCCCGCGCCGCTTCGCCGTCGTGGTACACCTGCTCTCGCTCGAGCGCAACGCGCGCCTGCGCATGCGCGCGTTCTGCGCCGACGACGAGCTGCCCGCGGTGCCCTCGCTCGTCGAGGTGTGGCCCGGTGTGGACTGGTTCGAGCGTGAGGCGTTCGACCTGTTCGGCATCGTCTTCGAAGGCCATCCGGACCTGCGCCGCATCCTCACCGACTACGGTTTCGTCGGCCACGCGTTCCGCAAGGACTTCCCGCTCATCGGCAACGTCGAGATGCGCTACGACCCCGACAAGAAGCGCGTCGTCTACGAACCCGTGTCGATCGAGCCGCGCGTGCTCGTGCCGCGCACGATCCGCGACGATTCGCGTTACGAACAGGCTGCGGCCGAACGCAAGGCGGGGAAGTAGGCCATGCAGGAAATCCGCAACTACACGATGAACTTCGGGCCGCAGCATCCCGCGGCCCACGGCGTGCTGCGCCTCGTGCTCGAGATGGACGGCGAGACCGTCGTGCGCGCCGATCCCCACGTCGGCCTGCTGCACCGTGGCACCGAGAAGCTCGCCGAGTCCAAGCCGTTCAACCAGTCGATCGGCTACATGGATCGCCTGGACTACGTCTCGATGATGTGCAACGAGCACGCCTACGTGCGTGCCATCGAGAACCTGCTCGGTCTTGAGGTGCCCGAACGCGCGCAGTGGATCCGCACGATGTTCGACGAGATCACGCGCATCCTCAACCACCTGATGTGGGTGGGCACGAACGGCCTCGACCTCGGCGCGATGGCGCTGTTCCTGTACGCGTTCCGCGAGCGCGAGGAACTCATGGACTGCTACGAGGCGGTGTCGGGCGCGCGCATGCACGCGACCTACTACCGTCCCGGCGGCGTCTACCGCGACCTGCCCGAGCAGATGCCGAAGTACAAGGAATCGCGCTGGCACAAGGGCAAGGACCTCGCCCAGCGCAACGCCTGGCGCGAAGGCTCGATGCTCGACTACCTCGACGCGTTCTGCGCGGACTTCCCGACCAAGGTCGACGAGTACGAAGAGCTGCTGACCGGCAACCGCATCTGGAAGCAGCGCACGGTCGACATCGGCGTCATCTCGCCCGAGCACGCCAAGGCCTGGGGCATGACGGGCCCGATGCTGCGTGGCTCCGGCATCGCCTGGGACCTGCGCAAGAAGCAGCCGTACGCGAAGTACGCCGAGGTCGATTTCGACATTCCGGTGGGCGTCAACGGCGACTGCTACGACCGCTACCTCGTGCGCGTCGAGGAGATGCGCCAGTCCAACCGCATCATCCAGCAGTGCGTGGCCTGGCTGCGCGCGAATCCGGGTCCCGTGATCGTCCAGAACTACAAGGTCGCCCCGCCGAAGCGCGAGGAGATGAAGGACGACATGGAAGCCCTCATCCACCACTTCAAGCTGTTCACCGAAGGCTACTGCGTCCCGGCCGGCGAGACCTACGCCGCGGTCGAGGCGCCGAAGGGCGAGTTCGGCTGCTACCTCGTCTCGGACGGCGCCAACAAGCCGTTCCGCGTCAAGCTGCGCGCGCCGGGCTTCGCCCACCTGTCGTCGATGGATTCGATCGTGCGCGGGCACATGCTCGGCGACGTCGTCGCGATGATCGGCACCTACGACGTGGTCTTCGGGGAGATCGACCGATGAAACCGACCGGTACCTGGAACGAGATCCGCGACATCGACCCGATGGCGCTGCTCAGCGAGCACACCCGCGAGCACATCGAGCACTGGATCGCCAAGTTCCCGCCCGACCGCAAGCGTTCGGCGCTGATCCAGTCGCTGTTCGCGGCGCAGGAGCAGAACAACGGCTTCCTGACCGACGAGCTCATCGTCGCGGTCGCGAAGTACCTCGACCTGCCGCAGGTGTGGGCGTTCGAGGTCGCGAGCTTCTACTCGATGTTCGAGACCAAGCCGGTCGGCCGCAACAACGTCGCGATCTGCACGAACATCTCGTGCTGGCTCAACGGCGCCGAGGACCTCGTGCGCCACTGCGAGAAGAAGCTCGGAACGAAGCTCGGCGAGTCCACCGCCGACGGCCGCATCTACCTCAAGCGCGAGGAAGAGTGCCTGGCCGCGTGCTGCGGCGCGCCGATGATGGTCGTCAACGGCCACTACCACGAGAACCTCGACACCGCGAAGGTGGACGAGATCCTCGAAAAGCTGAAGTGAGCACCTGAGATGGCCGTCGGTCCCGCCCCGCAGGAACACCAGGTCGTCTACACGACCCTGCATTTCGACACGCCGTGGTCGCTGGAAAGCTACCTCAAGGTGGACGGCTACAAGGCCTGGAAGAAGATCCTCGCCGAGAAACCCGACCCGGCGACGCTCATCGACGAGATCAAGAAGAGCTCGCTGCGCGGCCGTGGCGGCGCCGGTTTCCCGACCGGCCTGAAATGGTCGTTCATGCCGCGCACCGCGCCGGGCCAGAAGTACATCCTGTGCAACTCGGACGAGTCCGAGCCGGGCACCTGCAAGGACCGCGACATCCTGCGCTTCAACCCGCATGCGGTGGTCGAAGGCCTCGCGATCGCGTGCTACTGCACGGGTTCGACGGTGGCCTACAACTACCTGCGCGGCGAGTTCCACCACGAGCCGTTCGAGCACTTCGAGCTTGCGCTCAAGGAAGCCTACGCGGCAGGCCTGCTCGGCAAGGACATCGGCGGTTCGGGCATCGACGTCGACATCCACACTGCGCTCGGCGCAGGCGCCTACATCTGCGGCGAAGAGACCGCGCTGATGGAGTCGCTCGAGGGCAAGAAGGGCCAGCCGCGCTTCAAGCCGCCGTTCCCGGCGAACTTCGGCCTGTACGGCCGCCCGACGACGATCAACAACACCGAGACCTACGCCTCGGTGCCGGCGATCCTCAACAAGGGCGCCGACTGGTTCCTCAACCTCGGCAAGCCGAACAACGGCGGCCCGAAGATCTTCTCGGTGTCGGGCCACGTCAACAAGCCCGGCAACTACGAGATCCGCCTCGGCACGCCGTTCTCCGAGCTGCTCGAGATGGCCGGTGGCGTGCGCAACGGCAACAAGCTCAAGGCGGTGATCCCGGGCGGCTCGTCGATGCCGGTGCTGCCGGCCGAGACGATGCTCGCGACCACGATGGACTACGACGCGATCCAGAAGGCCGGCTCCGGCCTCGGCTCGGGCGCGGTCATCGTCATGGACGAGACCACCTGCATGGTGCGCGCCTGCCAGCGCATCGCGCGCTTCTACTACGCCGAGTCGTGCGGCCAGTGCACGCCGTGCCGCGAAGGCACCGGCTGGATGTACCGCATGCTCACGCGCATCGCCGAGGGCAAGGCCGAACACGGCGATCTCGAGATGCTCAAGCAGGCCGCCGGCCAGATCGAGGGCCACACGATCTGCGCGTTCGGCGAGGCCGCCGCGTGGCCCGTGCAGGGCTTCCTGCGCCACTACTGGCACGAGTTCGAGTACTTCATCGAGCACAAGCGTTCGATCGTCGACGCGCAGATCGGAGTCGCCGCATGAGCGCGCAGCCGGCCAACCCGAACACGCCGCCCGACCACGTCGCGATCGAGATCAACGGCCGCGAGACGTTCGCGCCTAAGGGCTCGATGATCATCCAGGCGGCCGACAAGCTCGGCATCTCGATCCCGCGTTTCTGCTACCACGAGAAGCTGCCGATCGCCGCCAACTGCCGCATGTGCATGGTCGAGGTCGAGATGGGCGGCCGGCCGATGCCCAAGCCGCAGCCGGCCTGCGCGACCCCGGTCGCCGACGGCATGAAGATCTTCACGCAGTCGCAGCGCGCCCTGTCCGCGCAGCGCAACGTGATGGAGTTCCTGCTCATCAACCATCCGCTCGACTGCCCGATCTGCGACCAGGGCGGCGAGTGCGAGCTGCAGGACCTCTCGATGGGCTACGGCCGCTCGGTGAGCCGCTTCGTCGAGCGCAAGCGCACGATCCCCGACGAGGACCTCGGTCCGCTCGTCGAGACCGAGATGACGCGCTGCATCCAGTGCACGCGCTGCGTGCGCGTCATGGCCGAGGTCGCGGGCACCTACGAGCTCGGCGGCATGGAGCGCGGCGAGCGCCTGCAGATCGGCACCTACGTCGGCAAGCCGCTCATGAGCGAGCTGTCGGGCAACGTCATCGACGTGTGCCCGGTCGGCGCGCTGACCAACAAGGCGTTCCGCTTCAAGGCACGCGCGTGGGAGCTGCTCGCGCGCGAATCGATCGGCTACCACGACGCGCTCGGCTCGAACCTGTGGCTGCACACGCGCCGCGGCGAAGTGCTGCGCACGGTGCCGCGCGACAACGAGGCGATCAACGAGTGCTGGCTGTCGGACCGCGACCGCTACAGCCACGAGGGCGTCTACGCCACCGATCGTGCGAAGCGTCCCCTGGTCAAGCGCGACGGCACCTGGCACGAGGTCGACTGGGACGAAGGCCTGCGCGCGGCCAGCGAGGCGCTGCGCGGCGTGCCGCGCGGTGCGCTCGGCACGCTCGTGCAAGGCGCCACGTCGACCGAAGAGGGCGCGCTCGTCGCGCAGCTCGTGCGCGCGCTCGGCCACGACGCGATCGACCATCGCCTGCGTCAGCTCGACCTGTCCGACGGCGCCGCCGCGACCGCGTTCGAGATGCCGTTCGCCGAGATCGAGAAGGCCGACGTGGTCGTGCTGGTCGGCTGCCAGCCGCGCCGTGAACTGCCGCTGCTCAACGTGCGCCTGCGCAAGGCGGTCAAGCACGGCGCGAAGGTCTACACGGTCAACGTGCTCGACGGCGACGCGACGTTCCCGCTCGCCGGCAAGCGCATCGTCGCGCCGCAGGCGTTCGTCGACGCGTTGCTGTCGCTCGGTCGCGCCGCCGGTGCGGCATCGACGGGCGGTGCGTTCGCCGATGCGCTCGCGCAGGCCGGTGACGACGAGGCTTCGGAGGCGATCGCCGCCGCGCTTGCGGGCGCCGGTTCGTCGGTCGTGATCCTCGGCGAAGCCGCCACGACGCATCCGCAGGCCGCCTGGCTGCGCGCTGCCGCACGCCACGTCGCGACCGCGACGAACAGCGCGTTCGACGAGATCCCGCTGGCCGCCAACGCCGTCGGCCTCGCCCGCGCCGGCGTGCTGCCGCGTGGCGAAGGCGGCGACGTGCGCGCCCAGCTCGCCGCGCCGCGTGACGGCTACCTGCTCTACAACGTCGACGCGCCGGCCGATTTCGCCGACGGCGCGCAGGCCTGGTCCGCGCTCGCCGCGGCCCCGACCGTGGTCGCGTTCTCGGCCTACGCCGGAAGCGCGCTGCGCGAGGTCGCCGACGTGATCCTGCCGATCGGCCTGCTGCCCGAGATCGATGCCACGCTGACCAACCTCGACGGCATCACCCAGGTCGTGCGTCCCGGCACGAAGCTGCCGGGCGATGCACGTCCGGGCTGGCGCGTGCTGCGCGCGCTCGGTGCGGCGCTCGCGCTCGACGGCTTCGACTTCGTCGAGATCGCCGAGGCGCGTGCGCGCATCGCCGACGTCGCCGCGACGCCGCTGCGTGCGCCGGGTGCGCGTGCAACGACCGACGCCGCGGCTGGCCTCGTGCGCATCGCGACGAGTGCGATCTACCGCACCGACGCCGTGCTGCGCCGTTCGCCCGCGCTCGCCGCGCATCCGCTCAACCGCGGCGCGCGCCTCGTGCTGCATCCGCAGGACGGCCTCGCGCTCGGCATCGGGCAGGGCGGTTCGGCGCGCATCGGTGAAGCCGCGTTCGCGGTCGAGCTCAGCACCGAGGTTCCGGCCGGCGCGGCCTGGCTCGAGGCCGGTTACGACGACACCGCCCTGTTGCCGCCGTACGGCGCGACACTGACGATTGCGAGGTCCTGAGCGTGTTCGATCCCCTGCGCGACATCCTGCTCGGGTACGGCAACACGGGTCTCACCGTGTGGGTGCTCCTGAAGATCCTCGCCATCGCCGTGCCGGTGATCATCACCGTGGCGATGTTCGTGTACTGGGAGCGCAAGGTCATCGGCTGGATGCACGCGCGCATGGGGCCGAACCAGATCGGCCCGCTCGGTCTGCTGCAGGCCTTCGCCGACGTCTTCAAGCTGCTGTTCAAGGAAGTCCTGCGCCCGGACGCCGCGAACAAGACGATGTTCTTCCTCGCGCCGCTGATCGCGCTCGTGCCGGCACTCGCCGCGTGGGCCGTGGTGCCGTTCGACGCGGGCGTCGTGCTGTCGAACCTCAACGTGGGCCTGCTGTTCCTGCTCGCGATGACCTCGATGGGCGTGTACGGCATCATCCTCGCCGGCTGGGCCTCGAACTCGCGCTACGCGATGCTCGGTGCGATGCGCGCGGCCGCGCAGACGGTCTCCTACGAGATCGCGATGGGCTTCGCGCTGGTCAGCGTGCTGATCCTCTCGGGCAGCCTCAACCTGTCCGAGATCGTGCTCGCGCAGAAGGGCAGCAAGGGCCTGTTCGACTGGTTCTGGCTGCCGCTGCTGCCGATGTTCGTCATCTACTTCGTGTCGGGCGTGGCCGAGACCAACCGCGCGCCGTTCGACGTCGCCGAAGGCGAGTCGGAGATCGTCGCGGGCTTCCACGTCGAATACTCGGGTTCCGCGTTCGCGATCTTCTTCCTCGCCGAATACGCGAACATGATCCTGATCGCGTTCCTCGCGTCGGTCCTGTTCCTCGGCGGCTGGCTGAGCCCGTTCCCGGAATCGTGGGGCTTCCTCGGCGCGCCGGGCTGGTGGTGGACGTTCGCCAAGGCCTTCTTCTTCTCGTTCTTCTACCTGTGGTTCCGCGCGTCGTTCCCGCGCTACCGCTACGACCAGATCATGCGCCTGGGCTGGAAGGTGTTCATCCCGATCACGATCGTGTGGGTCGCCGTCGCGGCCTGCATGAAGTATTTCGGCTGGGTCACCATCGGTGCATGAGCGAGCCAAGGAACCTCAGCAAGCCATGAACAGCGTCGTCCGATACCTCAAGAGCCTGCTCCTGCTCGAGCTCCTCGCGGGCTTGCGCCTGACCTTCGGCTACATGCTCAAGCCGAAGTACACGATGCGCTATCCCGAGGAGCACATCCCGAAGTCGAACCGCTTCCGCGGTCTGCACGCGCTGCGCCGCTACCCGAACGGCGAGGAGCGCTGCATCGCGTGCAAGCTGTGCGAGGCGGTGTGCCCGGCACTCGCGATCACGATCGACTCGGCCGCGCGCGAGGACGGCACGCGGCGCACCACGCGCTACGACATCGACCTCTTCAAGTGCATCTTCTGCGGCTTCTGCGAGGAGTCGTGCCCGGTCGATTCGATCGTCGAGACGCACGTGCACGAGTACCACTTCGAGAAGCGCGGCGAGAACGTCGTGACCAAGCTGCAGCTGCTCGCGATCGGCGACCGCTACGAGGGCGAGATCGCCGCCGCACGCGCGCAGGACGCGGCGTTCCGATGAGCACGAGGGGAGAATCCAGGTGACATTCGAGCTCGTCTGTTTCTACGTGTTCGCGGCGGTCGCCGCGGCGGCCGCGCTCGCGGTCATCAGCGTGAGGAACCCCGTCGTCGCGGCGCTCAGCCTCGTGCTGACGTTCTTCTCCATGGCCTGCGTGTGGCTGCTCGCCGAAGCCGAGTTCCTCGCCGTCGCGCTCGTGCTGGTCTACGTCGGCGCGGTGATGGTGCTGTTCCTGTTCGTGGTCATGATGCTCGACATCGAGCTCGTGCCGCTGCGCGAGAGCGCCTCGCGCTTCCTGCCGATCGGCGTCGCGGTCGCCGCCGTCATGCTCGTCGAGATGCTCATGCTGATCGGCGTGCGCAGCCTCAAGGTCGAGCCGATCGCCGACCCGGCCGCCACCGCAGGGCTGTCGAACATCGAATGGCTCGCGCGCTCGCTGTTCACCGACTACCTGCTGCCGTTCGAGGTCGCCGCGCTGATCCTCACGGTAGGCCTCATCGCCGCGGTGCCGCTCACGCTGCGCCACCGCGTAGGCGTCAAGAAGCAGAACCCGTCCCGCCAGGTGCAGGTGCGCCGCGAGGACCGCCTGCGCATCGTCAAGATGGCGGCCGAGACGAAGCAGGGGGAGTCGCCGTGATCACGCTCGCGCATGTCCTGACGCTCGGCGCGGTGCTGTTCTGCATCGCCGTCGCGGGCATCTTCATCAACCGCAAGAACGTGATCGTGCTGCTCATGTGCATCGAGCTCATGCTGCTCGCGGTCAACACGAACTTCGTCGCGTTCTCGCGCTTCCTCGGCGATCCGGCCGGGCAGGTGTTCGTGTTCTTCATCCTCACCGTGGCCGCTGCCGAAGCGGCGATCGGTCTGGCGATCCTCGTCGTGCTGTTCCGCAACCGCGCGACGATCGACGTCACCGACATCGACCGCCTGAAGGGTTGAGCGCATGACGATCTCCAAGACCCTCCTGCTCGTGATCGTGCTCGCGCCGCTGTTCGGCGCGGTGCTCGCGGGCCTGTTCGGCCGCCAGATCGGCCGTGTCGGCGCGCACACCGTCACGATCGGCGGCGTCGCGCTGAGCTGCGCACTCTCGTTCGTCGTGCTCTACCAGCTCGTCTGGGGCGGTGCGGCGACGTTCAACGAGAACGTCTACACCTGGTTCGAGATCGGCCGCTACTCGGCGCACGTCGGCTTCCTGATCGACAAGCTCACCGCGATGATGATGGTCGTGGTCACGTTCGTGTCGCTGCTCGTGCACCTGTACACGATCGGCTACATGCACGAGGACGACGGCTACCAGCGCTTCTTCAGCTACATCTCGCTGTTCACGTTCTCGATGCTCATGCTGGTCATGGGCAACAACTTCCTGCAGCTGTTCTTCGGCTGGGAAGCGGTGGGCCTCGTCTCGTACCTGCTGATCGGCTTCTGGTTCAAGCGTCCGACCGCGATCTTCGCGAACATGAAGGCGTTCCTGGTCAACCGCGTCGGCGACTTCGGCTTCCTGCTCGGCATCGCCGGCGTGCTGCTGTGGTTCGGCGGCTCGCTCGACTACGCGACCGTCTTCGCCTACGCGCAGGACCCGTCCAACGAGATGGGCGCGCGCACGGTCGAGCTCATCGCGGGCCATCCGTGGCACGTCGCGACGATCGTCGGCATCTGCCTGTTCATCGGCGCGATGGGCAAGTCGGCGCAGGTGCCGCTGCACATCTGGCTGCCCGACTCGATGGAAGGCCCGACGCCGATCTCGGCGCTGATCCACGCCGCGACGATGGTCACGGCCGGCATCTTCATGGTCGCGCGCATGTCGCCGATCTTCGAGCTGTCCGACACGGCGCTCTCGTTCATCCTGATCATCGGCGCGACCGGTGCGCTGTTCACGGGCCTGATCGGCGTCGTGCAGAACGACATCAAGCGCGTCGTCGCGTACTCGACGCTGTCGCAGCTCGGCTACATGACCGTCGCGCTCGGCGCTTCGGCCTACGCGGCCGGCGTGTTCCACCTCATGACGCACGCGTTCTTCAAGGCGCTGCTGTTCCTCGGCGCGGGCTCGGTGATCATCGCGATGCACCACGAGCAGGACATGCGCCACATGGGTGGCCTGCGCAAGTACATGCCGATCACGTGGATCACGATGTGGATCGGCTCGCTGGCGCTCGCCGGTGCACCGGGCTTCGCGGGCTTTTTCTCGAAGGACGCGATCATCGAGGCGGTCGGCGAGTCGCACCGCTTCGGTTCGGGCTATGCCTACGCCTGCGTGCTGATCGGCGTGTTCGTGACCGCGCTGTACACGTTCCGTTCGCTGTACATGACGTTCCACGGCAAGGAGCGCTTCGTCGTCGACGCGCACGATGCGCACGGCCATGGCCACGGGCATGACGACGCGCACCACGACGACCACGGCCACCACGAGCCGGGCCACCTCGCGCACGCGCCGCACGAGTCACCGTGGGTCGTGACCGTTCCGCTCATGCTGCTCGCGATCCCGTCGATCGTGATCGGCTTCCTGACCATCGGCCCGATGCTGTTCGGCAGCTACTTCGATGGCGTGATCTTCGTGCGTGAAGCCAACGACGTGCTCGGCGAGCTCGGTCGGAACTTCCACGGCGCGGGCGGCATGATCCTGCATGGCCTGCAGACCGCGCCTTTCTGGCTCGCGCTGGCCGGCTTCGCGGTGGCGACCTACATCTGGCTGTTCAACCCGTCGATCGCGGCCTGGTTCGCGAAGACGTTCCGCCCGCTGCAGACGCTGCTCATGAACAAGTACTACGCCGACGACGTCTCGCAGGCGGTGTTCTCGAAGGGCGGCATCGCGCTCGGCCGCGGCCTCTGGAAGGCCGGCGACGTCGCCGTCATCGACGGTGCGATCGTCAACGGTTCGGCCGGCCTCGTCGCCCGCCTCGCCGGTGCGGTGCGCCGCCTGCAGTCCGGCTACCTCTACCACTACGCATTCGCGATGATCCTCGGCCTCATCCTGCTGCTCGGCGGGTTGTGGTGGGGCGTGACGCGCATGGCCGCCTGATCGACGGGGAACGACGAACACCATGGCTGACTGGCCCCTCCTCAGCGTCCTCATCTGGCTGCCCCTGCTCGGCGCGGTCGCCGTGCTCGCGCTCGGCCGCAATCCCGGCACCGCGCGCTGGCTGACCCTCGGCATCGCGATCGCGACGTTCGTCGCGAGCATCCCGCTCTACACGGGCTACGACGCGGCCGCCGGCGGCATGCAGTTCATCGAGTCGCATGCGTGGATCGATGCGCTCAAGGTCTACTACGGCCTCGGCGTCGACGGCATCGCGGTCGCGCTGATCGTGCTGACCACGTTCACGAGCGTGCTCGTGATCATCGGCTCGTGGGGCTCGATCGACGAGCGCGTCTCGCAGTACATGGCGGCGATGCTCGCCCTCGTGGGCATGCTGATCGGCGTGTTCGCGGCGACCGACGCGCTGCTGTTCTACGTGTTCTTCGAAGCCATGCTGATCCCGATGTTCATCATCATCGGCATCTGGGGCGGCCCGCGCCGCGTCTACGCGACGCTCAAGTTCTTCATCTACACGTTCCTCGGCTCGATCTTCATGCTGGTCGGCCTGATCTACCTGCACATGAAGACCGGCGAGTTCTCGCTCGCGGCGTTCGCGTCGGCGGGATTGAACAGTACGGAACAGGCCTGGCTGTTCTTCGCGTTCCTGGTCGCGTTCGCGATCAAGGTGCCGATGTGGCCCGTGCACACGTGGCTGCCCGATGCGCACGTCGAGGCGCCGACCGGCGGCTCGGTGATCCTGGCCGCGATCATGCTCAAGGTCGGCGGCTACGGCTTCATCCGCTTCTCGCTGCCGATCACGCCCGACGCCTCGCAGGAGTACGCGTGGGTCGTCATCGCGATGTCGCTCGTCGCGGTGGTCTACATCGGCTACGTCGCCCTCGTGCAGGACGACATGAAGAAGCTCATCGCGTATTCCTCGATCGCCCACATGGCGTTCGTGACGCTCGGCATCTTCATCGCGCTCGCCCTCGTGCGCGACCACCAGAACCCCGACGCGGCGCGCCTCGGCCTGCAGGGCGCGATGGTGCAGATGATCTCGCACGGCTTCGTGTCCGGCGCAATGTTCTCGTGCATCGGCGTGCTCTACGACCGCCTGCACACGCGCATGATCCGTGACTACGGCGGCGTCGCCAACGTGATGCCGTGGTACGCCGCGTTCTTCGTGCTGTTCGCGATGGCCAACTGCGGCCTGCCCGGCACGAGCGGTTTCGTCGGCGAGTTCATGGTCATCCTCGCCGCGTTCCAGGACAACTTCTGGATCGCCGCGGTCGCCGCCTTCACGCTGATCATCGGCGCCGCCTACACGCTGTGGCTGGTCAAGCGCGTCATCTTCGGCGAGATCACCAACCCGAAGGTCGCCGAGCTGACCGATCTGAACGCGCGCGAATGGATCGTGCTCGGCGCGTTCGCCGCCGCAGTGCTGCTCGTGGGCATCTACCCGAAACCGCTGACCGACCTCATGGAGACCTCGGTCCAGCAGATCGTCGGCAGGCTCCTGCTGGCCAAGGTCTGAGAACGCGACGATGACCGAATTCAATACCCGAGACCTCGTCACGATCCTGCCGGAGCTGGTGTTCCTCGGCTCGATCGGCGCGATCCTGATCGTCGACCTGTTCATCAAGCCGTCGCATCGCATCGTCACGCACGTGCTGTCGATCATCGCGCTCGCGGTGACCGCGGGCTTCGTCTGGAGCGCCGCGCCGGCGGAGCGCGTGACCGCGTTCGGCGGCATGTTCGTCGTGGACATGATCGCGACGACGCTCAAGCTCGCCGTGCTGCTGACGACGGCGCTCGCGCTGGTCTACGGCCGCCACTACATGCAGGAACGCAAGCTGCTGGTCGGCGAGTTCTACCTGCTGATCCTGTTCGCGACGCTCGGCATGCTGCTGCTCGTGTCGGCCGGCAACCTCGTCACCGCCTACCTCGGCCTCGAGCTGCTCGCGCTGTCGTCGTACGCGCTCGTCGCGCTCAACCGCGACTCGGCGATCGCCGCCGAAGCGGCGATCAAGTACTTCGTCCTCGGCGCGCTCGCCTCGGGCATGCTGCTGTACGGCATGTCGATGGTGTACGGCGCGACCGGCACGCTCGACCTCGCGCGCATCGTCGCCGCGACGCCGAACGTGCAGCATCCGAACCTGCTCGCGGTCGGCGTCGTGTTCATCGTCGTCGGCGTCGCGTTCAAGCTCGGCGCGGTGCCGTTCCACATGTGGCTGCCGGACGTCTACCACGGTGCGCCCACGGCCGTGACGACGTTCATCGGCTCTGCGCCCAAGCTCGCCGCGTTCGGGCTGGCCTACCGCCTGCTCGAGGACGGTCTCGGCGGCATGAGCGCGCACTGGTCGCAGATGCTCGCGATCCTCGCCGTGCTGTCGCTCGCGGTCGGCAACCTGTTCGCGATCGCGCAGACCAACCTCAAGCGCATGCTCGCGTACTCGACGATCTCGCACGTCGGCTTCCTGCTGCTCGGCTTCGTCGGCGCGACGCCGGCGGGCTACGCCGCGGCGATGTTCTACGCGGTCGCCTACGCGCTGACCGCCGTGGTCGCGTTCGGCATGATCGCGCTGCTCGCGCGCGCCGGCTTCGAGGCCGACGAGATCGACGACTTCAAGGGCCTCAACCAGCGCAGCCCCTGGTACGCCGCGGTCATGGCGACGATCATGTTCTCGCTGGCCGGCGTGCCGCCGCTGTTCGGCTTCTTCGCCAAGCTGCTCGTGCTCAAGTCGGCGGTCGACGCAGGTTACCTGTGGCTCGCGATCGTCGCGATCGTGTTCGCGATCGTCGGCCTGTTCTACTACCTGCGCGTCGTCAAGGTCATGTACTTCGACGATGCGATCGAGGGCGGCACGCTCGTGCTTCCGGCCGACCGCCCGCTGCGCTGGGTGCTCTCGGTCAACGGCATCGCGCTGCTCGGCCTCGGCTTCGCGTCGGGCCCGCTGTTCGCGTGGTGCAACCGCGCGTTCGGCCTCTGACCGCAGGCATGCAGGGGCACCGGCCTTGAAGCCGGTGCCACGCGCCCCATCTCGGGCGTCCATCCTTCCGGCAGCCGCTGCGGAGGGATCGGGAAACGAGGTTTCCGGTGTCATGGTGCTTGCGTGATTCGACGCAAGTCGCTAAGATTGCCGGCTCTGGTGCGGGGTGGAGCAGTCTGGCAGCTCGTCGGGCTCATAACCCGAAGGTCGCAGGTTCAAATCCTGCCCCCGCTACCAACTATTCGGTGAGGGGCCGCTTCGGCGGCCCCTCGGTCCGAGGCGCAGGATGCGCACGTTGCCGATGGTTGGGATGCATGACAACGGCGGACTACGGAATGGGCCTTGTGCCCATTTTTTTTTGGTTTTCTCAGGACGGCGGCCTTACGTGACGAACGAGCAGCTCAACGAACTCCTTGCTCCCCTGGTGGCCGACCTCGGCCTCGAGTTCGTCGGCATCGAGTTCAGTCCGAGCCGTGGCAGCAGCCTCCTGCGCGTCTACATCGACGTGCCGGACCGACCCGTCACGATCGAGGACTGCGAGCGCGTGAGCCGCGAGATCTCCGCGCTCATGGACGTCAACGACCCGATCGAAGGACGCTACACGCTCGAGGTGTCGTCGCCGGGCATCGACCGCCCGCTGTTCACGCCGGAGCAGTTCGCCCGCTTCGTCGGCAGCGAGGCGCGCGTGCACGCGGCGCTGCCGATCGACGGCCGCTCGCGCTTCCACGGCGCGATCCTCGCCGTCGACGCCGAAGGCGTGCACATCGACCAGGATGGCCGCGACGTGCTGATCGCGCACGCCAACATCACCAAGGCGCGCCTCGTGCCCGACTACGAGGCGCTCGGCCTGGCCACGTCGCGCCGCAAGAACGAGGAAGCCGGCTCGCGCAAGCGCGCGCCGAAACAGAAGTGAGGCCGCCGAGGCGGTCGCGCAGGAGTGGACGAGAATGAGCAAAGAACTGTTGCTGGTCGTTGACGCGGTCGCCAACGAGAAGGGCGTGCCGCGTGACGTGATCTTCGAGGCGATGGAGGCCGCACTGGCGTCCGCCGCGAAGAAGCGCTATCCGAACGAGGACGTCGCCGCGCGCGTGTCGATCGACACGAACTCGGGCGAGTACGAGACGTTCCGGCGCTGGGAAGTCGTCGCCGACGACGTCGTCATGGAGTCGCCGGATCGTCAGATCCGCCTCATGGACGCCGTCGACGTGGACGAGGCGATCGAGGTCGGCGAGTACATCGAGGAACAGATCGAGAACCCCGAGTTCGGGCGCATCGCCGCGCAGGCCGCCAAGCAGGTGATCGTGCAGCGCGTGCGCGAGGC
Organism: Dokdonella aquatica; assembly: GCF_051987395.1. NCBI lineage: Bacteria > Pseudomonadati > Pseudomonadota > Gammaproteobacteria > Lysobacterales > Rhodanobacteraceae > Dokdonella > Dokdonella aquatica. The sequence goes on from NZ_CP197094.1 coordinate 2,941,612, forward strand.
CGAGCGCGCGCAGGTCGTCGATGCCTACCGCGACCGGGTCGGCGAGCTCATCACGGGCATCGTCAAGCGCGTCGAGCGCGGCAACATCTACGTCGACCTCGGCGGCAACGCCGAGGCGTTCATCCCGCGCGACAAGGCGATCCCGCGCGAGGTCGTGCGTGCCGGCGACCGCCTGCGCGGCTACCTGCACGAAGTTCGCTCCGAGCCGCGCGGCCCACAGCTGTTCATCTCGCGCACCGCGCCGGAATTCATGATCGAGCTGTTCAAGCTCGAGGTGCCGGAAGTCGGCCAGGGCCTCGTCGAGATCAAGGCTTGCGCACGCGATCCGGGCGACCGCGCCAAGATCGCCGTGCTCGCGCACGACCACCGCACCGATCCGATCGGCGCCTGCATCGGCATGCGCGGTTCGCGCGTGCAGGCGGTGTCGAACGAGCTCAACGGCGAGCGCATCGACATCGTGCTGTGGAACGACAACCACGCGCAGTTCGTCATCAATGCGATGGCGCCTGCCGAGGTGCAGTCGATCATCGTCGACGAGGACAAGCACTCGATGGACATCGCGGTCGCCGAGGACAAGCTGTCCCAGGCGATCGGCCGCGGCGGCCAGAACGTGCGCCTCGCCAGCAAGCTCAGCGGCTGGCAGCTCAACGTCATGACCGCCGACCAGGTGCGCCAGAAGAGCGAAGGCGAGCAGGACGCCGCGCGCCAGCTGTTCATCGATAAGCTCGAGGTCGACAACGAGATCGCGCAGATCCTCGTGCAGGAGGGCTTCTCGACGGTCGAGGAGATCGCCTACGTGCCGACCGCCGAGCTGCTCGCGATCGACGGCTTCGACGAGGACATCGTCGAGGAACTGCGTGCGCGAGCACGCGACGCGCTGCTCACCGACGCGCTCGCGGTCGAGGAGGAGATCGAGGAACACAAGCCGGCCGACGACCTGCTCGCGGTCGAGGGCATCGACGAGGCACTCGCGTACGAACTGGCCGGCCACGGCATCGTCACGCGCGAGAACCTCGCCGACCTCGCCACCGACGAGCTCATCGAGCTCGGCATCCAGGATATCGATGAAACACGTGCGCGCGAGCTGATCATGGCGGCGCGCGCCGACTAGCCCGGTCGGGCACCACCGCATCGCGCCGGGGCCGGCGCGGGCGGGCATTCCGCGGGCGGGCTGCCCAGGCGGGCAGGTCAGGAGTACACAGAGAATGTCGGACGTCACCATCAAGCAACTGGCCACCGTGCTCGGCACGCCGGTCGACAAGCTGCTCTCGCAGCTCGCCGAGGCGGGCATGAAGTTTTCGGATCCGGAACAGTCGATCAGCAGCACCGAGAAGGTGAAGCTGCTCGGCTTCCTGCGCCGCAACCACGGCAAGAGCGAGACCTCGCCCGAGGACAGCGCACCGCGCCAGGTCACCCTCAAGCGCCGCACGGTCAGCGAGCTCACGGTCAACCCGGGCCAGCGCGGCGCAGCGACCAAGACGGTCAACGTCGAAGTCCGCCAGAAGCGCACCTATGTCAAGCGCAGCTCGGTCGACGACCAGGTCCCGGTCGATCCCGAGCGCGAGGACGCGCTGCGCAAGCTGCAGGAATCCCAGCAGAAGCGCGACGCCGAGGAAGTCTCGCGCCAGCAGGTCGTCGACAAGCGTCGCCACGACGAGGAGGCCTCGCGCCAGGCTGTCGAAGACGCCCGTCGTCAGGCCGAAGATGCCGCCGCAGCGGCAGCCGCGGACGCAGCCGCCGCTGCAGCAGCAGCTGCTGCTCCGGCCATCGTCGAGGATTTCGTCGAGGCGCCCGCCCCGCGTGTCGAGACGACGCGCCCGGCACCGCTGGGCCCGATCGGCCCGATCATCGTCGAGCGCAAGCGTTACGCACCACCGGCGCCGGTTCCGCCGCCTGCTCCGGCACCCGCTCCGGCGCCTGCAGCCGCGCCGTCGCCCACCCCGGCTCAGGCCCCGTCCGCGCAGGAGCCTTCGCGCTACGGCAAGCCGCGCCACGGCGCAGGGCAGGGCCATCGCGGCGGTCGCGACGGCGACGGTCCGTCGCAGCCGCGCTATTTCGGCAACGAACTGCATCTCTCGTCGGAAGGCAGCGCGCGTCGCACCGGCCGCAAGAAGCCGCACAAGCGTGCGCCGGAACCGTCGCGCGGCGGCGGTTCGGGTGGTTCGCACGGGTTCTCGCGTCCGACCGCGCCGGTCGTGCGCGACGTGGCGATCGGTGACTCGATCAGCGTCGCCGACCTCGCGCAGAAGATGGCCGTCAAGGGTGCCGAGGTGGTGAAGGCGCTGTTCAAGATGGGCGTCATGACGACGATCAACCAGGTCATCGACCACGACACCGCGGCGCTCGTCGTCGAGGAGCTCGGCCACACCGCGATCCGTGCCACCGACAACGACGCCGAGACCGACCTGCTCGCGCACGTCGATGCGGGCGGCGAGCAGGAGTCGCGTCCGCCCGTCGTCACGATCATGGGCCACGTCGACCACGGCAAGACCTCGCTGCTCGACTACATCCGCCGCACCAAGGTCGCGTCGGGTGAGGCGGGCGGCATCACGCAGCACATCGGCGCCTACCACGTGGAGACGCCGAAGGGCGTCATCACGTTCCTCGACACGCCGGGCCATGCCGCGTTCACCTCGATGCGCCAGCGCGGCGCACAGGCGACCGACATCGTGATCCTCGTGGTCGCGGCGGACGACGGCGTCATGCCGCAGACGGTCGAGGCGATCAAGCATGCGCGCGCCGCGAAGGTGCCGCTGATCGTCGCGATGAACAAGATGGACAAGTCCGAGGCCAATCCGGACAACCTCAAGCAGGGCCTCGCCCAGCACGAGGTGATCCCGGAAGACTGGGGCGGCGACACGCAGTTCGTGCCGCTGTCGGCCAAGACCGGCATGGGCGTCGACGCGCTGCTCGACGCGGTCTCGGTGCAGGCCGAGGTCATGGAGCTCAAGGCGGTCCGCGAAGGCCGCGCCACCGGCGCGGTGATCGAGTCGAGCCTCGACAAGGGCCGCGGCCCGGTCGCGACCGTGCTCGTGCAGCAGGGCACGCTCAAGAAGGGCGACTTCGTCGTCTGCGGCGTCGAGTACGGCCGCGTGCGTGCGCTGTTCGACGAGACCGGCAAGCAGGTCGCCGAAGCGGGTCCCTCGATCCCGGTGCAGGTGCTCGGCCTGTCGGGCGTGCCGGAGGCGGGCGACGATTTCGTCGTCGTCGCCGACGAGCGCCTCGCCAAGGACGTCGCCCAGCAGCGTGACGCGAAGCGTCGCGAGACGCGCCTCGTGCAGAGCGCCGGCAACCGCATGGAAGACGTGCTCGCGCAGATGGGCCAGGGCGAGGGTCAGCAGACGCTCAACCTCGTCGTCAAGGCGGACGTGCAGGGCTCGACCGAGGCGCTGCGCCAGGCGCTCACCGCGCTCAGCAACGAGCTCATCAAGATCAACGTGATCTCGTCGGGCGTCGGCGGCATCACCGAGTCCGACGCGATGCGCGCGGTCTCGGCGAAGGCGACGATCATCGGCTTCAACGTGCGTGCCGATGCCTCGGCCCGCCGCGTCGTCGAATCCAACGGCCTTGACCTGCGCTACTTCTCGATCATCTACGACGTCATCGACCAGGTGAAGCAGGTCGCGACGGGCATGCTCGGCGTGGAAGTGCGCGAGGAGATCATCGGCATCGCGCAGGTGCGCGAGGTGTTCCGCTCGTCGAAGTTCGGCGCGGTCGCGGGCTCGATGGTCATCGAGGGCGTGGTCAAGCGCAACAAGCCGATCCGCGTGCTGCGCGACAACACCGTGATCTTCGAAGGCGAACTCGAATCGCTGCGCCGCTTCAAGGAGCTCGTCGACGAAGTGCGCAACGGCACCGAGTGCGGCATCGCGGTCAAGGCGTACAACGACGTCAAGCCCGGCGACCAGATCGAGTGCTTCGAGCGCATCGAAGTGCAGCGCACGTTCTGATCGCAGTCAGTGCATGCGGCGCAGGATGATTCCCGCGCCGCCACTGGCCCGACACCGAGGGGATTCCGATGGCCGATTTCACCCGCTCCGACCGCGTCGCCGTGCAATTGCGCAAGGAGATCGCCGTGCTCGTGCACCAGTCGGTGCGCGACCATGCGCTGCCGTCCGTGAGCGTGTCCGACGTCGAGGTCACCAAGGACCTCGACGTCGCGCGCGTGTTCGTCACGACGCTGCTGTCCGACCAGTCCAAGGTCGCCGTCAAGGCGCTCAACGAGATGGCCGTGGAGTTTCGCCGCGAGCTGTCGCGCACGCTCAAGATGCGTCGCGTTCCGGAATTGCGCTTCATCTACGACGATTCGGTCGACAACGGCGAGCGCATCGAATCGCTGCTGCGCCAGGGCTGAGCCGCGTGGCTGAACGTCACGCGACCCGCTGCACGCACCACCTGCGCACCACGTCTCGTTTTCACGCGTTCTGAATCCCCGATCCGCGCGCGTCGACTAGCATCGCCGTCGGCGCATTCCCGCGCCGAATCCCCGGAGATGCCATGCGCCCGCGATCGATCGCGCGAGTCCCGTTTGCCGCCCTCATCCTGTGTGCGTCGCTCGCCGCGATGCCCGTCCTCGCTGCCGACCAGGCCGGCACGCCGCGGCCGCTCGTGAAGGCCGTGCAGGCGACGGCGGAATCCGGTGTCGTCGTGCGCGTCAAGGATGTCGTGGTGACCGACGACGTCACGCTCGTCACGATCAGCGCGTCGTACAGCGGTGAATCGATCTTCGTGAACCTCGCCGATTCCGACAGTGGCACCTTCCTGCAGGACGAGGACGGTCAGAAGTACCCGCTGCGCAAGCCGGCCGACAACAAGTGGCTGCGCGTGCAGGCCGGCGACACGATGCAGGGCCGGCTCGTGTTCCTCGGCGTGGTCGCGCCGGGCTCGAAGACGTTCAAGCTGGTCTTCAACGAAGGCAAGCCCGGCAGCGACCGCGATGCGCCGGGCCTCAGCGTCGACGTGCCGTTGTCCTGATGCACGCCGCCATGGTCATGAAGCGCACGCTCGGTATGCTCGCGGCGTCGTCGATCGCGTTCGCCGCGTGCGCGCACGCCGGCGTGCCGTACAAGCGCATCGCCGGCGGCAACCCGGACGAGCCGACCACGTGGACCGTGTCGAAGCAGCCCGAGACTTTGTGGTCGGACAAGCCGCTCGCCAGCGCGCTGGTCGCCGGCGGTCCGGCCTCGACGTTCGGCAGCGGCTCGGCGCCGGCCTCGACGTTCGAACTCGCCGACGTGCCGCCCGACAGGCTCGCCGCGACGCGCGCGATGCTCGACGACCTCGGCGCGCGCTCGTCCGATGGCGCGATCGTCGTCGACCTGCCGGGCGATGTGCTGTTCGATTTCGACAAAGACACGCTGCGTCCCGATGCGGTCGCGGTGCTGTCGCGTGTCGGTGTGCTGCTCGCGGGGTTCCCGCGGCGCGCGGTCGCGATCCAGGGCCATACCGACAGCAAGGGCGACGACGATTACAATGACGCCCTGTCGGAACGCCGTGCGAACCGCGTGCACGCGTTCCTCGCCGAACGCGACACGACATCACGCGAGTACGACGTCGAAGGGTTCGGCGAGCGCCAGCCCGTTGCGCCGAACGCGACGCCCGATGGCCGCGACGATCCGGCGGGTCGGCAGAAGAACCGCCGCGTCGCGATCGTGATCCGGCCACCCGATACCTGAGGAGGACACCATGGCCCTGATGGCATGCCCCGAATGTCGCCGCGAGATCTCCGACCAGGCCCACGCCTGCCCGGGTTGCGGCTATCCGATCCGCGCCGCCGTGACGGGATCGCAGGACACCACCGGCACGGTCGTCAAGACGACCGGCGCCGTCGTCGGCGCATGGCTGACCGCACCGTGGCTCGCGCGCACGATCGTCGGCGTGGTCGCGCTGATCGGCTTCTTCATCTTCATGATCGTCGGCGCGCTCAACAAGTGAGCGTGCGCCTTGGGTGAGACCAAACGACAGCGGCAGCGTCGCGGCTCCGCGCCACGTCTCGCGTGGCGCGACGTCACCGGCATCCTGCTGCTCGACAAGCCCGCCGGCGTCAGTTCGAACACCGCGCTGCAGCACGCGCGGCGCCTGTTCGGTGCGGCCAAGGCCGGCCACACCGGCGCGCTCGATCCGCTCGCGACGGGCCTGCTACCGATCTGTTTCGGCGAGGCGACCAAGATCGCGGGCCTGCTGCTCGGCTCGCGCAAGGCCTACCTCACCGAGGCCTTGCTCGGCGTCACCACCGACAGCGCCGATGCCGACGGCGAAGTGGTCGAGCGGCGCGCGGTGCCGCCGCTCGACGAGGCGACGATCGAGCAGGCACTCGCGACGCTGCGCGGCCGCATCCGCCAGGTGCCGCCGATCTATTCGGCGCTCAAGCGCGACGGCGAACCGCTGTACCGCATCGCGCGCCGCGGCGAGACCGTCGACATCCCCGAACGTGACGCCGAGGTGTTCCGTTTCGAGCTGATCGCGCGCGAGGGTGACCGCCTGCGCCTGCTCGTCGAATGCGGTTCGGGCACGTACGTGCGCAGCCTCGTGCGCGATCTCGGCGAACGGCTCGGCTGCGGTGCCCATGTGACCGTACTGCGTCGTCTGTGGATCGACCCGTTCGAGGCGCCCACGATGCTCACGATCGAGGCGCTCGAGGCGCTCGCTGCGACCGGGGGGCACGCCGCGCTCGACGCGCAGTTGCTGTCGATCGGAGACGGCCTGCGCGGCCATCCGGTCGTCGATCTCGATGCCGATGCGAGCCTGCGCCTGCGCCAGGGACAGGCAATCGCGCTGGGCCATGGTGCGCGCGCCGGCCTCTGCCTGGTGCGTGGGCCGGACGGGAGCGCGCTCGCGCTGGCCGAATGCGGGGACGACGGTGTGCTGCGCACGCTGCGAGGATTCAACACGTCGGCCGTCGCGGAACCGTCCGTCGCGGTCTGATCGGGGCAGATCCGGCGGATTGCCTTCCGGATCACCGGCCCCGCGTCCCGTGGCCCGGACGGGCAGAGGGGTGGCCCGCTCTCGCGGATCGGGCCTGCAGGCAGCGGCAACGCGTCGCGCAAGCCGCCCCGATGGCGGAAAAGCTTTGCCGATCAAACCGTTCGCCCGGCGACAGCGTCACGAAAGTCGTGTGGACAACTTGTGACGACAAGGCTTTGCCCGCTAAAATGGCGAGCTTTCACCCCCAAGAACCTCCACGCGGGGTTTGGAAACCGTCACCGGTGGGTGGCCGTTCCCAAGCCTCGCCCTGCATCGATAGGGTTGCCTACATGTCGCTCAACGTTGAACAGACCAGCAAGATCATCGCCGATTTCGGCCGCGTTCCCAACGACACCGGTTCGCCGGAAGTCCAGGTGGCGCTGCTGTCGGCGCGCATCGAGCACCTCTCCACGCACTTCGCCAGCCACGACAAGGATCACCACTCGCGTCGCGGCCTGCTCAAGATGGTCAACCAGCGCCGCCGGCTGCTGAACTACCTCAAGAGCAAGGACGGCGACCGCTACAAGTCGCTGATCGAACGCCTCGGCCTGCGCCGTTGATCGACCGACCAGGAGAGATGGCAGTGGCGAAAGTAACCAAGACGTTCCAGTACGGCAATCATCAGGTCACGCTGGAAACGGGCGAAATCGCCCGCCAGGCCAGTGGTGCGGTGGTGGTTCGCATCGGCGACACCGTCGTGCTCGTCACGGCGGTCGGCGCCAAGTCGGCGCGCGAGGGGCAGGATTTCTTCCCGCTCACGGTCGACTACCAGGAGAAGTTCTACGCCGGTGGCCGCATCCCGGGCGGCTTCTTCAAGCGTGAAGGCCGCCAGACGGAGAAGGAGACGCTGACCTCGCGCCTCATCGACCGTCCGATCCGCCCGCTCTTTCCGGAAGACTTCAAGAACGAAGTCCAGATCATCGCGACGGTCATGTCGCTGAATCCGGAGATCGACGGTGACGTCCCCGCCATGATCGGTGCCTCGGCCGCGCTCGCGCTGTCGGGCCTGCCGTTCAACGGTCCGATCGCCGCGGCCAAGGTCGGCTACGCGAACGGCCAGTACCTGCTCATGCCGACCGCGACCGAACTCAAGACCTCGGAGCTCGAGCTCGTCGTCGCCGGTACCGCCAACGCGGTGCTGATGGTCGAGTCGGAAGCCAAGCTGCTCAGCGAAGACGTCATGCTCGGTGCCGTCGTGTTCGGCCACAACGCGCTCAAGGGCGCGATCCAGGCCATCAACGAATTCGTCGCCGAAGTCGGCAAGAAGTCGTTCACGTGGGCTGCGCCGGTCAAGAACGAGGCGCTCGTCGGCGCGATCAGGAACGCGGTCGGCGATCGCCTCGCCACGGCCTACGCCGTGCGCGACAAGATCGAGCGCCGCGACGCGATCAGCGCGCTCAAGAAGGACGTGCTGGCCGGCCTCAAGGCCGACGCCGAAGCGAACGCCTGGGCCTCCGCCGACCTCGCCAAGGAGTTCGGCGAGCTCGAGTACAACACGCTGCGCGCTTCGGTGCTCGCCACCAAGGTCCGCATCGACGGCCGCGACCTGACCACGGTCCGCCCGATCACGATCCGCACCGGCGTGCTGCCGCGCACCCACGGCTCGGCGCTGTTCACGCGCGGCGAGACGCAGGCGCTCGTCACGGTCACGCTCGGCACCGGCCGCGACGCGCAGATCATCGACGCGGTCGAGGGCGAGTCGAAGGACACGTTCCTGTTCCACTACAACTTCCCGCCGTACTCGGTCGGTGAAGCGGGCCGCATGATGGGCCCGAAGCGCCGCGAGATCGGCCACGGCCGCCTCGCCAAGCGCGGCGTGCTCGCCGTCAAGCCGACGATCGAGTCGTTCCCGTACGTGCTGCGCGTCGTCTCGGAGATCACCGAGTCGAACGGTTCGTCGTCGATGGCGTCGGTCTGCGGTTCGTCGCTCGCGATGATGGATGCGGGCGTGCCGCTCAAGGCGCCGGTCGCGGGTATCGCGATGGGTCTCGTCAAGGAAGGCGACCAGTTCGTCGTCCTCAGCGACATCCTCGGTGACGAGGACCACCTCGGCGACATGGACTTCAAGGTGGCCGGCAGCGCGGACGGCATCAGCGCCCTGCAGATGGACATCAAGATCGACGGCATCACCGAGGAGATCATGAAGGTCGCACTCGCGCAGGCCAAGCAGGGGCGCCTGCACATCCTCGGCGAGATGAACAAGGCGATCAGCTCCGCGCGCACCGAGATGAGCGAGTACGCGCCGCGCCTGCTCACGATGCGCATCCACCCGGACAAGATCCGCGAAGTGATCGGCAAGGGCGGTTCGGTGATCCGCTCGATCACCGAAGAGACCGGCACGACGATCGACATCACCGACGACGGCACGATCGTGATCGCCTCGGTGAACCGCGCCGCGGCCGACGAGGCCAAGAAGCGCATCGAGATGATCGTCTCGGACGTCGAGCCGGGCCGCATCTACGAGGGCAAGGTCGCCAAGCTCATGGACTTCGGCGCGTTCGTCACGATCCTGCCGGGCAAGGACGGCCTCGTCCACGTCTCGCAGATCTCCAACGAGCGCGTCGAGAAGGTCTCGGACAAGCTCAAGGAAGGCGACATCGTCAAGGTCAAGGTGCTCGAGGTCGACAAGCAGGGCCGCATCCGCCTGTCGATGAAGGCGGTCGAGGAAGGCGAAGGCTGATCCTCCGCGTCATCGCGTGACAAGAGAAAGCGGGCTTCGGCCCGCTTTTTCGTTGTGGGGACACGGCGTGGACACCTGCGCGCACGACGCGCCGCGGGCTGCGGCGCATCGCGGGTTCGACCACCGCGCATCGATCCTTGCCGGCATCACGTCGTCAGCCATCGCCGCCGGCGCATGGGTCACGACATCACGAAGGAGAGCGTCATGCCGCAGCACGCCGTTTCCGTCTCCGACCTCGCGTTCCGCTCGGCCTTCGATGCCGGGCGCATCGCGCCTTCCGCGTTCGATCACCGTGCCCATGTGCGCCTGGCCTACGTGCATCTCGTCGAGCACGGCGTCGCGGGGGCGCCGCAGGCGATGCGCGCCTCGCTGCAGGTGTTCCTCGCCTCGCACGGTATCGCCCCGTCGAAGTACCACGAGACACTCACGCGCGCCTGGACGCTCGCCGTCGCGCACTTCATGGCGCGCCATCCGGGTGGAACGTTCGAGTCCTTCTCGGCGCGCAGTACGCCGCTTTTCGACAGCCGCGTCATGCTCACCCACTACACGCCGGCACGGTTGTTCTCCGATGCGGCGCGCGCTGCCTGGGTCGAGCCCGATCTCGATCCGATCCCGCATTGAGGTTCGCGACCGTCGGTGCGGTGCGTCGGCGGACACACCGCTATGATCGATCCACGAGGCATCAACGCATGCGGGAGGATCGAATGCACGGCGTGATCGACAAGACGGCGCGCGCGTCGCGCACGCAGGGCGCAAGGGCGAACGCCGCATGAGCCGCCTCGGACTCGATCCCCTCGAGCGCGCGCTGGTCGCCCAGCTCGCGGTGGGCGATTCCCGCCTGCATCGGCTCGGGTACTACGCCGCCGCGCTCGTGCCGGCGCTCGGCTTCGGCGCCTGGGGCATCGCGCGTGGCGACGTCGTCGCGCTCGGCCTTGGTTTCGCCGGACTCGTGCTGTTCGTGATCTGGAACCTCGCCGGCGAGTGGCGTCTCGCCCCGGTGTTCGCGTCGCTGTGCGCGAAGGTCGATGCGTTCGAGCGGGGAGAGCCTCGCGGCGCCATGGGCGGAGAGGCTGACGCGGCAACAGGGGAGTGACTCGCGGCGTCGGCTTCGAGCCTGCGAACCGCTGCCGCGGCAAGCTGCACGGGCCCGCGTTGGCAAGGCCATGGCGGGCCGATCGGCTGCACCGGATCGACGTGGCGGGGCAATACGCCTCGGACTCGGCATCAGCAGGTGGAACGGTATTTGCTTCACCACGGCACGCGGTGGTGCCCGTTCCACCCGCGCGGCGTGGCCAGGCAGGCCGCCCGGCCTGTGCGCGGATGCGCGTTTCGGCTAGGCTCGCGGGCCTTGCCGGATGGGGGTGAGCGTGGGCAGCGGGTTCGTGCGTTCGAGGGGGGCGTGGACGGTCATGGCCGTCCTCGTGGCGATGCTCGCCGTGCCGTTTCCCGTGCGTGCCTCGGAGGCGCCGGGTGTGCTCGTGCTCGGCCGCGTCAGCGACGATCCCAAGTCGCAGTACGAGGCGATGAAGGCGCTGCTCGACTACGTCGTGCCGAGGATGGCCGACGTCGGCATCCGCGAAGGCCGCGTGCTCATGGCCAACGATGCGCTGCAGATGGCCAGCTACCTGCGCCGCGGCCGCGTCGACTGGGTGTCGGAGACCGCCGGCGGCGCGATGCTGCTGCAAAGGCGCGCCGGCGCGGAGCCGTTCGTGCTGTCCGAGCGCAACGGCACGCGGCGTTACCACACGATCTATTTCGCGCGGAAGGACGGCGACATCCGTTCGATCGACGACTTGCGCGGCCGTCGCATCGCGTTCCAGAACCGCACGTCGACGAGCGCGTATTTCGTGCCCGCGATGGAGCTGCTCGAACGCGGCATGGCGCTCGATATCCTGACCTCGCCCACCGATGCACCGGCGCCCGGTGCGGTCGGCTTCGTATTCGCGCGCACCGAGCGCAACGTCGCCACCTGGGTGCACAAGCAGCTCGTCGATGTCGGCGCGGTCAGCGACCTCGACTGGAACGATCCGCGCAAGGTGCCGGAATTCTTCCGCAACGATTTCATGATCCTCCGCGAAACGCCGGACGTGCCGCGCGGCGTCGAGATGGTGCGCGGCGATCTCGATGCGAGAGTCGCCGCACGCCTGCGCGACGTGCTGCTCGCCGCAGCCGACGACGTCGAGGCACGCAATGCGCTCGGACGCTTCCACCGTTCGCTGCGCTTCTTCCCGATCGAGCCGCGCGATCGAGCCGACCTCGTGCGCCTGCGTGAAGGCGTGGACCGCGTGAGCAGGGACATCGAATGAGGCTGCGCGGCCTGCAGGCGAAGTTCCTCGCCCTCGTCGCGGTCGCGCTCGTGCTCGCGGTGCTGGCGCTCGGCACGTTGCTGCAGCGGCAGTGGGCGATGCAGCGCGAGATGCTCGAGCTGAGCCAGCAGTCGATCCGCACGCTCGTGCTCGAGCGCCTGCGCGTACAGGCGATCGCGGTCGGCACGGGCGCGGCCGACACGCTGGTCAATCCCCTCTACCACTTCGACCTCGAGGCGATCGGGCGCATCGTGCGCGACCTGCTCTCGCAGCCCGACGTCGCCTCGGTGATCGTCTACGACCCCGATGGCGCGATCGTGCACGACGGCAGCGACGACATCGCGCGCTACGGTCAGGTCATGGACGACGAGGACGCGGCGGCGATCGCGGCCTCGAGGTCCCTCCACCTGCGATCGCGTGGCGACGTGTTCGATGTCGCTGCGCCGATCATGCTCGGCGACCAGCGCCTCGGCGGCGTGCGCGTGGGCTACTCGCTGGCATCGGTGCATCGCTACGAGGAGCGTGCGAATGCGGCGCTGGCCGAGCGCATCGATGCGCTCGGCGAACGCTACCTGGCCGGCATCGCGGGCCTGCTCGCACTCGCGCTCGTGCTCGGCCTCGGCATCAGCGCGATCATGCAGCGCACGATGATCCGTCCGATCCGCAGGCTGGCCCAGGCCGCGCGCGAGATCGAGGCCGGCAACTTCGCCACGGCGCTGCCGGGGCGCGACGGCGGCGACGAGATCGCCGATCTCGTGCAGGCGTTCGCACGCATGACCGAGGGTATCAGCCGGCACGACCGCGACATCCGCCGCATCGCCAACACCGATGCGCTGACTGGCCTGGCCAACCGTCGCGCGTTCCGCGAGCGCCTCGACGCGCTCATCGCCGCGCACCGCGACGGTGGCGACGGCTTCGCGGTGATGTTCGCCGACATGGACGACTTCAAGCGCGTCAACGACAGTTTCGGGCACGACGTCGGTGATGAACTGCTGTGCCGCTTTGCCGAGCGGTTCCGTGCCGCGGTGGAGGCCGACGCCGGCCTCGAATCGATGCTCGCGCGCCTCGGTGGCGACGAATTCGTGCTGCTCGCCCAGGTCGCTCCGGACAGCACGGGCAGCCTGCGCGGCGGCGTGTCGACGTTCGCGACATCGCTGATCGACACGCTCGGCAAGCCGCTCGCGATCGAAGGCCACGCGCTCGCGTTCGGCGTGTCGATCGGCGTCGCACTGTTCCCCGAGGATGCGCGAGACGCGTCGCAGCTCATGAAGAACGGCGACCTCGCGATGTACGAGGCCAAGCGCGCCGGCAAGAACCGTTTCCGCTTCTACGTGCCCGGCATGGAGGACACGCTCTCGCCGCCGCGGCGCCTGCCGGGGACGACGGGTCCGGAGACGCCGAGGGCCTGAGCGATCAGACCAGTCCCGTGGCGTAGTAGAGGCCGATGATCACGAAGACCGCCGCGGTCTTCACGAGCGTGATCGCGAAGATGTCCTTGTAGCTCTGGCGGTGGCTGAGGCCGGTGACGGCGAGCAGCGTGATCACCGCGCCGTTGTGCGGGAGCGTGTCCATGCCGCCCGAGGCCATCGAGGCGACGCGGTGCAGCACCTCCATCGGAATGCCTGCGGCATTCGCGTTCGCGATGAAACTGTCGGCCATCGCCGCGAGCGCGATGCTCATGCCACCCGAGGCGGAGCCGGTGATGCCGGCCAGCGCGGTCACCGAGATCGCCTCGTTGACGAGCGGATCCGGAATCGCCTGCAGCGCCTGCGCGACGAGCAGGAAGCCGGGCAGGGCGGCGATGACGGCGCCGAAGCCGTACTCCGACGCCGTGTTCATCGACGCGAGCAGCGCGCCCGCGACCGCGTTGCGGCTGCCTTCGGCGAACGCGGCCATGACGTTGCGCCACGCGAACACGAGCACGGTCGCGATGCCGACCAGCAGCGCACCGAGCACGGCCCAGATCGCGGCGAGCTTCGGCACCTCCTGCACGACCGGTGCGGGCGAGCCGATCACCGCGGGCACGAACGCGTGGCTCGCGCCGTACAGCGTCGGGATCCACTGCGTGAACGCGTAGTTCGACACGCCGACCAGGATCAGCGGCAGGATCGCGACGAGCGGATGCGCGAGGCGGTCGCCGCGGAACGGTTCGGGTTCGTTGACGAGGCTGGTGCCGTAGCCCTCGCCCGCGCGCGCGGCGCTGCGGCGACGCCACTCGAGGTAGACCATGCCGACGCACAGGATGAACACGCCGCCGAGCGTGCCGAGGATCGGTGCGGCCCAGCCGGTCGTGCCGAAGAACGCGGTCGGGATGATGTTCTGGATCTGCGGCGTACCGGGCAGCGCGTCCATCGTGAACGTGAACGCGCCGAGCGCGATCGTGCCCGGGATGAGGCGCTTGGGGATGTCGCTCTGGCGGAACAGCTCGGCCGCGAACGGGTACACCGCGAACACCACCACGAACAGCGACACGCCGCCGTAGGTGAGCAGCGCGCAGACCAGCACGATCGACAGCATCGCGCGCTGCGCGCCGACCACGCGGATCGTCGCCGCGACGATCGATTTCGAGAAGCCCGAGATCTCGATGAGCTTGCCGAACACCGCGCCGAGCACGAACACGGGGAAGTACAACTTGAGGAAGCCGACCATCTTGTCCATGAACAGGCCGGTGAACATCGGCGCGACCAGCGACGGATCGGTCAGCAGCACGGCACCCAGCGCGGCGATCGGCGCGAACAGGATGACGCTATAGCCGCGGTAGGCCACGAACATGAGGAAGGCCAGGGCGGCCAGCACGATCAACAGGGACATCCGACGCTCCGCGGTGGCCGCGCGCGGCGACCCATGGCCGCGCAGTATCCGCAGCACCCGCGGCGGCGTCCCCTTGTACGAAGGTACAAGTGCCGGCCCGCATCGAACTGCCTAGGCTGCGCCCATTCCGTACGCGGCCGGATCGGTCGCGCGCGTCCACGAGAACGACAGAAAAACACGAGGGGGATCGCGATGAAGCGCACGCACTTGAGTCTGGCCATCGGCCTGTTGCTGGGCGCCTCCGCGCCCTTCGTCCACGCACAGGATGCGGCACCGGCCGCGCCGCAGGACGACGCCACGGAGACGCAGCGCCTCGACGGCGTCGTCGTCACCGCGCGCCGTCGCGAGGAGACGCTGCAGGAAGTGCCGATCGCGGTCAGCGCGTTCGGCGCCGACGACCTCGTCGAGATGCAGGCCAGCAACATCGACGGCCTGCAGGGCTCGGTGCCCAACATGAACATCGTGCAGGGCCGCGGCTCGTCGTCGTCGGTCAACGTGTTCATCCGCGGTATCGGCCAGCCCGATGCGCTGCAGACGTTCGATCCCGGTGTCGGCATGTACGTCGACGACGTCTACTACTCGCGCATCCAGGGCGCGCTGTTCAAGCTGTTCGACGTCGACCACATCGAGGTGCTGCGCGGCCCGCAGGGCACGCTGTACGGCAAGAATTCGACCGGCGGCGCGATCAAGGTCGTGACCAAGGAACCGGGCAGCGAAACCACGGGCAGCGTCGAGGTCACCGCGGGCAGCTACGGCCTGTTCGAGACCAAGGCCTACGTCGCCACGCCGCTCAGCGACACCTGGGGCCTCAGCGCCGCGCTGGTCGGCACCGGCAACGACGGCTACGTGAAGGATCCCGTCACCGGCAAGCGCTACAACGACGACGACACCAAGGCGATCCGCCTCAAGCTCGTCGGCAACCCGAGCGACACGTTCAAGGCGGTGTTCTCGGTCGACTACACGCACCAGGACGCGGCGCTCACGCTCGGCCATGCGGAGGCGCCGCTGATCCGCACCGACATTCCGGGCGGTCCGGTCGTGCTGCGCCCGGTCGATGCCGGCGACTACAACTACCGCACGCGCACCTCGTTCGATCCCGACCAGGGCCAGAAGCTCATCCACAAGGGCGCTTCGGCGGCGCTGACGTGGACGCCGTCGGATGCGTGGATGTTCAAGAGCATCACCGCCTACCGCGACCTCAGCTCGAAGGCCTTCATCGACATCGATGCCTCGCAGTTCTCGCTTGGCGACGTCTACGTCGGCATCGACCAGGACCAGTTCAGCCAGGAACTGCAGGCGCAGTACGACAACGGCGGCAACCTGCACGCGACCTACGGCCTGTACTTCATGCGCGAGCACGTGCCGTCGACGCAGTACGCGTGGGCGGACGACCTCTTCAGTCTCGGCGGCGTGCCGGCGACGTTCCTCCGCACGATCGGCGACGATCTCGAGACGCGCAGCGCGGCCGCCTACGGCCAGGTCAACTGGGAGTTCGCGCCGAGCTGGACCCTCGGTGCCGGCATCCGCTACACGCGCGAGACCAAGGACTACGAGCGCTCGACGAGCACGTTCTGGGGGCCGCCGCTGTCCTTGATCCTTCCGAACGGCACGGTCGCGTTCGACGCGAAGAAGACCTGGAACGCGGTCACGCCCTCGCTGAGCCTGCAGAAGGCCTTCAGCGACCAGCTCATGGGCTACGTCTCGGCCAACCGCGGCTTCAAGTCGGGCGGCTTCAACGGCCGCGCCAACGCCGCCGCCGAAGCGGCGCGTCCCGAGTTCGATCCCGAGTTCGTCTGGACCTACGAGATGGGCCTCAAGATGAGCTCGTCCGACGGTCGCCTGCTCGGCAGCGTCACCGCGTTCCACAGCAACTACGACGACTTCCAGGCGCGCGTGAGCGGCGAGGAAGCGGGCAGCTTCCCGGTGCTCAACGCGGCCAAGCTCAAGATCGACGGCGTCGAGTTCGAAGGCACCGCGCTGGTCGGCGAGGGCACGCGCCTGTCGGCGCAGGTCGGCTGGATGGACGCGCGCTACGACGAGTTCAACGATCCGCGCGTGCTCACCACGCCGGCGCTCGCGGGCCTGCACGACCACGTGCCGTTCTCGCCGAAGTGGACCGCGCGCCTCGCCGCGAGCCAGGTGTTCAGCCTCGGCGATTCGGGCAGCCTCACGTTCGGTGGCGACGTGTCTTACCGCGCCGACAGCTGGCTCAGCGTCGACAACCGAGACGTGCTCAAGCAGGACGCCTTCACGACGGCCGGCCTGTTCGGCATCTGGGACTCGCCGGACTACCGCTGGCAGCTGCGCGCCGGCGTGCGCAACCTGACCGACAAGCTCTACAAGACGGATGCGCAGGAGTTCTCGAGCGTCGGCAACATCCAGACGGCGTACTACGCGATGCCGCGCAACTACTACGTCACCGCGCGGTACAACTTCTGATGAACCACGTCCGCAACGCTGCCGCGGCCGGTTTCGCCGCGGCGATGCTGGCCTCGCTGTCGGCCTGCGGCGGTGCCGAGGCTCCGGCCTCGGCCCTGCCCACACTCAAGCTCGACGCTTCGCGCACGACCGTGTCGGGCCTGTCGTCGGGCGCGTACATGGCCACGCAGGTGCACCTCGCGTTCTCGGATCGCATCGCCGGTGCGGCGCTGCTCGCGGGCGGTCCCTACGGCTGTGCCGAAGGCAGTCTCGAGACCGCGCTCGGGCGTTGCATGAATCCCGCGCAGGGTGTCAGCGGTCCCGATGCGGCAGCGCTCGCCGCACGTGTTCGCGATCGTGCGGCCTCCGGTGCACTCGCGCCGCTGGCGGGACTCGAAGGCGATCGCGTGTTCGTGTTCCACGGCACGCTCGATACCACGGTCGGTGCCGGCGTCAGCGCGGCCTCGGCCGAGCTGTACCGCCAGCTCGGCGGTGCGGTCGTCGAGGAAGACGCCGCGCGTGCGATCGCGCACACGTTCCCGACCGAGTCGGCCGGCGCGGCCTGCGACAAGGCCGAATCGCCTTACCTCGGCAAGTGCGGTTTCGACGGTGCGCACGCGGTGTTCGCCGCGCTCGTGCCGTCACTCGCGGCGACGCCCGGTGCGGGCAACGGCGAGCTGCGCACGTTCGAGCAGGCGGCGTATGCCGACAAGGACAAGGCCCCGCATCTCGCGGAGAAGGGCTACCTCTACGTGCCCAAGGCCTGTGCGGCCGGCGAGACCTGCGCGCTGCACATCGCCTTCCACGGCTGCCAGCAGAACGTGGATGCGGTCGGTCAGGCCTTCGTCGCCGAGGCCGGCTACAACCGCTGGGCCGACGCTGCGAACGTGGTCGTGCTGTATCCTCAGGCGCAGGCGAGCTACGCGCCGCTCAATCCGAAGGCGTGCTGGGACTGGTGGGGCTACGGCGGTGCCGACTACGACACGCGCACGGGCGCGCAGCTTCGCTGGGTGGCCAACCTCGCGAAGGCGCTCGGCGCTCCCCTCGAGTGACGCGATGCTCCGCGGCAGGCATGCCGCGGAGCCTGCCGGCGTGACGACGGAGGCCGGCAGTGTGGTGGATGTGCCCGAGCCTCGTGTCGTGTTCTGCATGAACCACGATGGCCGCGTCGACCGGCGCGCGCATGATCGTCCCGCATCCCGCGTGCATCGCATGTCGAACATGCGCGCAGCCTCGCGATGTTGACCGATCTCGGCATCCTCGCCGCGGGCCTGCTCTGGCTCGGCCTGCTGTTCGGTGTCGCGCTCGTCGGTGACCGCCAGCCACGCATCCTCGCGCGGCACTGGTCGATCGTCTACGCGCTGTCGCTCGCGGTGTACTGCACCTCGTGGACGTTCTACGGCACGGTCACGCAGGCCTCGCGGTCGGGCTGGTGGATGCCGCCGACCTTCATCGGCACGATCCTGCTCTACGCGTTCGGCTTCGGCGTGCTCATGCGCCTCGTCGCGATCGCGCGCGCGCACCACAGCACCTCGATCGCCGACCTCGTCGCGATCCGCCTCGGTCGCAACCCGGTCATCGCGGCGCTGATCACGCTCGTCGCCGTGCTCGGCATCGTGCCGTACGTCGCGCTGCAGCTGAAGGCGGTCGCGATGAGCTACGGCATGCTCGCGCGGCGCCAGGAGCTCGCGGTCTCGGCCTGGCAGGACAGTGCGCTGTGGGTCGCGCTCGCGATGGCACTGTTCGCGATGCTGTTCGGCACCCGTCGCGCAAGCGCGATCGAGCACAACCGCGGCCTCGTGCTCGCGATGGCGTTCGAATCGCTGTTCAAGCTCGTCGCGATGCTCGCGCTCGGCGCACTCGTCGTCTCGGGCCTCGACCTGCCGGCCTCGACCGCCGTCGAACCGCCGCCGGCCGGCGGCGCGTCGGGTTTCGCGACGCTGGTCATGCTCGGTGCCCTCGCGACGTTCACGCTGCCGCACCAGTTCCACGCCGGCGTCGTCGAATGCCGCGATCCCGCGCACGTGCGCACGGCGCGCTGGCTGTTCCCGCTGTACATGCTCGTGGTCGCGCTGCCGATCCTGCCGCTCGCGCGCGCGGGCGATGCGCTGCTCGCGCCGGTCGGCGTGCCCTCGGATCTCTACGTGCTCGCGCTGCCGCTCGCGCAAGGCCACGACGGCCTCGCGCTCGTCGCGTTCCTCGGCGGCCTCAGCGCCGCGACGAGCATGGTCGTGGTCGCCACGCTCGCGCTGAGCCTCATGATCGGCAACCACTGGATCGCACCGTTGCGCGTGCGCTGGGGCTGGCGCCGCGCCGCCGGCGACCTGCGCGGCGAAGTGCTCGTGCAGCGCCGCATCATCATCCTGTGCGTCGTGCTCGCGGCGTGGATGTACAGCCGCGTGCTCGTCGCCAACGACGCGCTCGCCGACATCGGCGCGCTGTCGTTCTCGGCGCTCGCGGCGATCGCGCCGGGCGTGCTCGCCGCGGTCTACCGCCCGCAGATCGGTGCGCGTGCGGTCGGCGCCGGCCTCGTCGTCGGCACGCTCGTGTGGCTTTACGCTCTGCTGCTGCCGACGATCGCCGATGCCACGTCGCCGTGGATGCGCGAGGGGCCGTTCGGCCTCGCCTGGCTCGCGCCCGATCGCCTTTTCGGCCTCGACGACTGGAGCCGGCTCGGACGCGCCGTCGTCGCGAGCCTCGCCGCGAACCTCGCCGTGCTCGCGCTGGTTGCGCGTTCGCGCTTCGCGCATGCCGCCTCGACGCCGCGGCTCGGCGGCGTCGGCATCGACGAGCTGCGCGCACTCGCGACACGCTTCCTGCCGCCCGAGCAGGTCGCCACGCTGCTGCCGGCGGAAGGCGAGGGCATGCTCGCGCCGGAGGACACGGTCGCCGCGGTCGAGCACGAACTCGCCGCGGTGATCGGTGCGGCGTCGGCGCGCCTGCTGCTCACGGTCGCGCGGCGCGAGCAGGGTGCGGAACTCGAGACCGTCGCCGCGATCGTCGGCGAGGCCTCGCAGGACCTGCGTTTCAACCAGCGCGTGCTCGAGGCCGCGCTCGAGAACATGAGCCAGGGCATCAGCGTCGTCGACAAGGAGCTCGCCCTCGTCGCCTGGAATCGACCGTACGCGGCGCTGTTCGACTACCCGCCCGAGCTGCTGCGCGTCGGCGTGCCGGTGGCCGACCTCGTGCGCTGGAATGCGCGGCGTGGCCTCGCCGGCAATGACGAACTCGAGCATGAGGTCGGCAAGCGTCTTGCCCACATGCGTGCAGGCACGCCGTACGTCACCGAGCGCCGCTTCCCGGGCGACGACGACGGGCGCGTCGTCGAGATCCGCGGCAACCCGATGCCGGGCGGCGGTTTCGTCGCGACGTTCACCGACGTCACCGCGTTCCGTCGCAGCGAGACCGAACTCAAGCGCGTCGCCGAGACGCTCGAGCAGCGCGTCGGCGAGCGCACCGCCGAGCTCGCCTCGGCCAAGCGCGAGGCCGAGCGCGCGAACAAGGCGAAGGGCCGCTTCCTCGCCGCGGTTAGCCACGACCTCGCGCAGCCGCTCAATGCCGCGCACCTGTTCACGCACGCGCTCGCGCAACGCCTGCGTCACGAGGAGTACCGCGAGGCGCTCGGCCACATCGACGGTTCGCTGACCTCGGCCGAGGCGTTGCTGTCGGGCCTGCTCGACATGTCGCGCCTCGACAGCGGGCGCATGCAGGCGCAGCGGCGTGCGTTCGCGCTCGACGACTGGATGCGCGGCCTCGCCGCCGAGTTCCGCGTGCTCGCCGAGGAGCGCGGCCTCGGCCTGCACTGCATCCCGACGCGCGCCTGGGTCGACAGCGATCCGCAGCTGCTGCGCCGCGTCGTGCAGAACTTCCTCGCCAACGCGGTGCGCTACACGAGCCGCGGACGCATCGTGCTCGGTTGCCGGCGTCGTGGCACGTCGCTGTCGATCGAGGTCTGGGACACCGGTGTCGGCATCGCCGAGGCCGACCGCGGTCTCGTCTTCGAGGAATTCCGCCGCCTCGGCGACACGGGCGATGGCCTCGGTCTCGGCCTCGCGATCGCCGAGCGCATCGCGCGTCTGCTCGGCCATCCGTTGCGCCTGCGTTCGCGCGTCGGCCACGGCACGATGTTCGCGATCGAGGTGCCGCTCGCGGCGGCGAGCACGCCGTCACCGGTGCGCGCGGACGTCCCCGTGCCTGCCTTGCCGCGTAGCCGCGTGCTCGTCGTCGACAACGACGCCGCCGTGCTGCGCGCGATGCAGGCCTTGCTCGACGGCTGGCAATGCGACGTGCGTGCGGCGCGCACGCCCGAGCAGGCACTCGCCTCGTTCGAGCAGGACGGCGCCGACATCCTGCTGTTCGACTACCACCTCGATCACACGGTCACCGGACTCGACCTGCGCGAGGCGCTCGGCGCCGAGGCGCGTGCGCTGCCGTGTGCGATCATCACCGCCGACCACAGCGACGGCGTGCGTGACGCGGTCGCGGCTGCCGGCTGTCATCTGCTGCACAAGCCGCTCAAGCCGCTCGCGCTGCGCACGCTGATGGCGCGCATGCGCATGGTGGCGTCGGGGCACGTGTAGCGCAGGCTCGTTTCCGCCGAATCCTTCGCGTGAAGGGAGCGAAGGTCATGCGGGCCCGCCGGGAGAACGCCCTGGCGGTCACCGCCATGACGGCGTGCTGGTGCTCGACGCGACTCGCTTCGCGTATCCGTCGAGGTCTCGCGACTCGACACGTTCCGGAGCGACGGCATGCGCCGCCGCTCCGGTGCACGATCACACGGCGCGTCGGCGACGCGTCCATGCCGTCGCGAGCACGAGCAGTCCCGCGAGTACGGCGAGTGCGACGCGATCGAGCGTCGGCAGCGGCACGGCGTCGGGCGTGCCGCGCGGTGTCACCAACGCGGCCGTCGATGACACACCGTCCGCGTCATGCGTGCCGGTCGCGGACACCATGCCGGATGCCGCTGACGACGTTGCCTTGTCCGCCTGCGACTCGGCCACCGACGGCGATGCGATCGAGGTGCGCGCATCAACGCCGGTATCGGCCGTCGACGTCGCGATCGCCGCTCCCGTCGGTGTCGGCGGGACCTCGAAATCGTTCGCGAACAGCACGTCGGTATCCAGGGCGCAGGCGATGCCGACATCGTCGATATGGTCGTGACCGATCGTGCCGCCGCCGTTCGAGAGCGTGCAGACCTGGTGCGGGAAGCGCGGCGGCGACGCGATCGCCACCGCGTAGGTCGATCCCGAGGCGACGCTGTTGGGAAACACGAAGTTCGTCGCGTAGGCAGGGACGATCAACGTCTGGCTGCCGAGGGTCAGCCTAAGTCCCGAGCCGACGAGATCCGAGATCGTGCCACCGACGGTGAAACGGTCCGTCGTGCAGGCGATGCCGAGGAGGACATCCGACGTCGCCGTGCCGGTGCCCGCGTTGGTCGTGCACGTCTGGGACGGCGTGCCGGGTTGTGTCTCGACGGCGACGGTGTAGGCCGTGCCCGGCGCGACGTAACCCGGGAAGCGGAAGATGCCGTTCTGGCTGATCGCCATCGGCGCTCCGCCGTCAAGCGTGACGGTGAGACCGCTGCCGGTGAGGCCGCTCACGATGACGCCGATCGAGTACTCGGGTGGACCGGCCGTGTAGCTGACCGTGTCGAGGCCGATGAAGTCCGAATGTGCACCGCTCGGTCCGGCGCTCGTGACGTGATAGCGGAACGCGATGCGTCCCGAGCCCGAGTGCGGCAATCCCTCGGCGTGCGACAGCGTGAAGGACGTCCAGGTGGTCGGGTAGACGCCGAGCGCAAGATCGGGATTGATCGAGAGCAGCAGTCTCGAGAAGTCGCCGGTGCCGCTCGCGCCGCTGCCGACGTTCGTGCCCGCACCGTTGAGGCTGAGGCGCACCTCGATGCGGTCGGCGAAATTGTCGGGCAGCGACTTGCGCGTATGGAACGTGAAGGTCGCGCCGGCGCCGAAATCGAGCTCTGGCGTCACCAGCCAGTTGCTGATCGAGCCCGTACCGCCGGTGGTGTTGTTGAAGTTCGCGCTGATGAAGCTGTTGGCGCTGCCGGCGTGTGCATCGATGGGCCCTCCGTTGGCCACGCTCGGTCCTTGCGACCAGCCCGTGATGCCCACGGGCTGGCTGTTGTTCTGCTGGAACCATCCTCTGCCGGCGAGGAGCGCGATGTTCTCGAAGCCTTCCGAGAGCGATGACACGCGCGGTGCAGGGAGGGTTTCCGTCGTCGTCGACGTATTCGTGGAAGACGGTGCCGAGACGGTGTGGCCGCGCGAGCCCGTCTGGGCCGTGGCGTCCGTCATGGCGACAAGCGTGAGCAATGCGCAGAGCGCGTGATGGGGCGTTCGCATCGAGGGACTCCTTGTGGACATGGCGACGTACGCCTTGATCCAGCGAAGGAGAGTCGGTCGAACTATCACACGATCGGTGATCCGGGCTCCCGCAGGTCGTCCGTGGGACGTCGTGCCGCGTCCCGCAGGCGGCCGCGATCAGTCGCGGAAGTTCTCGTACTGCAGCGGCATCTCGACGTCGCTCTTGCGCAGGAACGCGATCGCGTCCTGCAGGTCGTCGCGCTTCTTGCCGTTGACGCGCAGCTGGTCGCCCTGGATCTGCGCCTGCACCTTGAGGCCCGAATCCTTGATGAGCTTGACGATCTTCTTGGCGAGCGTCTGGTCGATGCCCTGCTTGAGCGTGACCTTCTGGCGCGCGCTCGCGAGATTGGTCTCGGGCTCGGCGATGTCGGCGCAGCGGATGTCGATGCCGCGCGCGGCGAGGCGCTGCAGCAGCACGTCCTGCATCTGCTTGAGGCGGAACTCGGCATCGGCCTTCAGCGTGACCACGCCGTCGGCGAGTTCGAACGAGGCGCCGCTGCCCTTGAAGTCGAAGCGCTTGTCGAGCTCGCGGTTGGCCTGGTCCACGGCATTGGTGACTTCGTGGTCATCGAGCTTGGAGACGACGTCGAACGAGGGCATGGCGAGGCATCCGGAGGTGGGACCTGCCAGTTTAGCGCGCCGCTGCCGCGGGGTCCGCCAAGTGGATCGAGCTGCGTCCGATCCGAGCCAGGCTGCGAGCCGGGGTCAGGTTCATGTGTCCCGCGTTACTCACTCGAACGTGCCATCACGTCAGGACAAATGAACCTGACCCCATTCACCGGACCCCATTCACTTGCGCTGGCTTTACATCCGTTTGCGCGACGAGCGTCAACGGTGCGCGTGCGCCGGCGTTGAACACGGTGCAGCGGCCCACTCGCGCCGCCGCAACCGGTGCGCGATCATCGCGCGGCCGGCCCTGTCCCGAACCCGGAGAACCCCATGACGGTACGTCCCCTGCTGCTCGCCCTCGCCCTTGCGTCGACCACGTCGTTCGCGGCCGATCCCGCGCCGGCCACGCCCGCACCGGGCACCTTGCCCGAGCGCATGAAGAGCGCCGACGCGAACGGCGATGGCCTGCTCGACAAGGAGGAAGCCAAGGCCTTCCCGCGCCTGTCCAAGCGCTTCGACCAGATCGACACCGACAAGGACGGCAAGCTCTCGCCGGCCGAACTCGAAGCCGTGCGCGAGCGCGTCGCCGAGCGCCGCAAGCACTGAGTCAGCGCAGCACCTGCACGCCGACCTGCGCCCATGCGCCGGTCGGCGTCATCGCGGTGACCGTCTGTGCACCGGTGTCCGCGAAGGCATGTTCGAACGGCTGGCTGCCGCTCGTCTGTGCCTCGACACGACCGTTGACGAGCCAGGTCACCTCCTCGGTCGTGCCGAGGGCGCGCAGGCGCAGCATCGCGGGCTTGTCGCTGTTCGGCGCGCGTGCGATCGCGCCGCCGTCGTTGATGCCGTCGATGCGCAGCGACTGCGTCGCGTCGAGGCCGTCGGCAGTACATCCTGCCGCACGTGGCGGCAGGTTCGCGCGACGACGCTGCTCGCGGGACAGCCACGGGTACGCGAGAGCGGGCCAGCGTGCGACCTCGAGGCCGCGCTCCTCGGCCGCCGTGCATCCTGCGGTGAGGCGTGCGCCGGTCTTCGCGTCGACGCGCACGTGCACGAGTCCGCTGGTCCAGTGCGAAGCCTCGCGCTCGGGCAGCGTCGGCGGCACCACGCCGTCGAGGATCCAGGCCTTGCGCTTCTGGTGGCAGGTCGTCGCCGAAGCCGCATCGTAGGCGAGGCCGAGAGGCCAGCAGATCTCCGTCTCGGTCACCGATGACGGCGGCGCATCGGGCACCGCCGACAACGCCGCACGCGGCAGGCTGTCGACGACCTGGAACATGAGCGGCAACGCCGTGACCGCGCCGTACTGCCCTGGCAGCGGTGTGCCGTCGGGACGGCCGATCCACACCGCGACCGTGTGCCGGCGCGTGCCGCCGATCGCCCAGGCATCGCGGAAGCCGTAGCTCGTGCCGGTCTTCCACGCCACGCGCGGCTTGGCGCCGGTGTCGAACGTGTCGGCGCGGTAACCCGGGCGTGGGTTCGCCTCGAGCATCTCGCGCACGATCCACGCGGCACCTTCCGAGAGCACGCGGCGATCCTGCTGCGGGGCGTCGTTCGTGTAGCGCACGCGTCCGCCGACGCCCTTGCGGTTGAGCGAGGCGTAGGCGCCGACGAGATCCTCCATGCGCACGCCGGTGCCGCCGAGGATCACCGACAGGTTCGGCACCACGCCGCGCGGCAGGCGCAGCGTGAGACCCGTGTTGGCGAGACGCGCCGCGAAACGCACGGGGCCGACGCGATCGAGCAGGTCGACCGCGGGCACGTTGAGCGACAGCCGCAACGACTCGGCCGCACCGACCGGGCCGTTGAAGGCCATGTCGAAGTTGCCGGGACGGTAGCTGCCGAACGACTGCGGCGCGTCGACGAGCAGGCTTTCGGAATGGATGAGGCCGTCGTCGAGCGCGAGCCCGTACAGGAACGGCTTGAGCGTCGAACCCGGCGAGCGCCATGCGCGCACCATGTCGACGTGGCCGAGGCGCGCCTCGTCGCCGAACGTGGCCGAGCCGACGTAGGCGCGTGCGGCGAGGTCGGCGTTGTCGACGACGAGCAGTGCCGCCGAGGTGCGCTCGGGCAGCCGCGCGAGGTAGTCGCGCACGCGGCCTTCGAGCGCGCGCTGCAGCTCGATGTCGATCGTCGTCTCGATGCGCCGCGCGCGCGGTTGCGCGCTGCGCAGGCGTTCGGCGAGCAGCGCCGCGCTGAGCGGCGGTTCGAGCGTGCGTGCGACGACGCTCTCGACGCGCGCGTCGTGCACCTGCGCGGGCGTCCACACGCCGAGCGCGACCATGCGGTCGAGCACCTTGTCGCGCGCGGCGCGTGCGCGCTCGGGTTCGCGGTCCGGGCGCAACCGGCTCGGCGCCTGCGGCAACACCGCGAGCAGCGCGGCCTCGGCATGCGAGAGCCGGCGCGCCGACTTGCCGAGGTAGGCCCACGACGCGGCCTCGACGCCTTGCAGCGTGCCGCCGAACGGCGCGCGGTCGAGGTACAGCGTGAGGATCTCGCGCTTGGACAGGTGCGCCTCGAGCTGCAGCGCACGCAAGGCCTGGCGCAGCTTGCCGCCGAGGCTGCGCGACTGCGGCTCGAGGATGCGCGCGACCTGCATCGTCAACGTCGAGCCGCCCGAGACGATGCGGCGGTTCGCGACCATCTGGCCGAGCGCACGCGCGGCGGCGACCGGATTGATGCCGGGATGCCGGTAGAACCAGCGGTCCTCGTAGCCGAGCAGCGCATCGAGGTAGAGCGGCGAGACGTCGTCGGGCGTGACCGGATAGCGCCAGATGCCTTCGGCATCGGCGAACGCACGCAGCGGCGTGCCGTCGCGCGCGAGCACCACCGTGCTGCCGCCCGAGTCGGTCGGCAGCGGCAGCGGGAACAGCCGATCGAGCACGAACGCGGCCACGAGCAGCACGGCGATCGTGATGCCGATGCGGCGCATCCATCGGCGCAGGCGCGGGAATCGACGCGGCGTCGCGGCGTCGTGCGTGGCCGCGGTGTCGGGGCTCGCGGTCATGCGTGTGCGGAAGGTCGTGACGGGGCGGGGAGGGCGGTGATGCGGCGAGCCATCATCTGCATCGCACAGGCCCGCCGCCGGCACAGGGCCGGCGGCGGGTGGCGTGGATCAGGGCTTGCCGACCGTCACGCTGGTGACGCTGCTGCGGCCGATGCCGCGGACCTCGGGACGGTACATGTCCTCGACCAGCGGCGGCGGCACGAGGAACGTGCCCGGCGAGACCGCACGCACGAGGTAGAACACGTTCGCCTGCTGGCCCTGGTCGAGCTTGAGCGCGGCCACGTAGCGGTCGTCGCGGAACTCCTCGTGCTGCACGTCGGCGGCGCTGCTGCGGTCGCTCAGCGTGATGCCGTTGACGACCACGTCGGCCCACTGCTTGGCGTCGGTGAGGTTGAAGTTCTCGATCTCGAGGCCGCCCGGCAGCAGGTCGACGAGCAGCGCGTCGGGCATCGCCTCGCGCGCCTCGATGCGCAGGCCGACGATGAGGCCGTCGCCTTCCTTGAGCGGCGCGACCTGCCACGGCTTGCCGTCCAGCGTGTAGTAGCTGCGCTGGATGAACACCTTGCTGTCGTCGATCGCAGGCGCCGTGCGCGGCACGCCGGCGATGTCGATCGAGGCATACAGCGGCGGGTTGCCCTGCGGCGTCATGCGCACGCCGGCACGCAGCGCGGCGGCGTCGAAGCCGCGGCTCCAGATGCGGTCCGGCGTGACCGGGGTCGCGGTGCCGCCGATCTCGAGGCTGCCCGACACCACCGCGTCGCCGTCGGCGATGAGGTTCTTGCCGAGGCGCGCGATCGCGATCTGCTCCTGGGTGCTGAGGTAGAGGCGAGCGGTGCCACCCCAGCGTTGCGCGGACTGCTCGCCCTGGCGCTGCTCGACCTTGAGCGAACGCGCGAGGTCGAACACGCGTGCACCGTACTCGGGCTTCGAAAGGCCGTGGCGCTGCACGAGCGAGACCATCAGCGCGGTGTCGCGCAGGTCCGAGCCGTAGTCGCCGAGCCAGCGCGGGCGCTTGACGTCCTTCGCGAACGCTTCCTCGACAGCTTTCTCGGCGCGCGGCGCGTCGCCCATGAGCTTGAGCGCGACGCCGAGCTGCGCGAGCGGCAGCGCGGTCAGCGACTTCTGGCGCTCGTTGTCGAACAGCACGCGCAGCGTGCCGAGCGGCGCGCGGTTGACGCGGGCGAGCACGTAGGCCGACCATGCCTGGCCGGCGAAGCGCAGGTGGTCGGAGTTGTCGTAGCCGTAGTACGGGTTGCCGCCCGAGAGCAGGTCGTCCGACAGGCGCTTGAGCGCCTTCTGCAGCATCTCCTCGGGCACCACGAAACCCTCGTCGCGCGCATCGAGCAGGAACTCGGTGACGTACGGCGTGATGTACGTGTTGACGCCGGTGTCGCCGCCCCACATCGAGAAGTGACCCGTGCCGGCCTGCATCGAGGCGATGCGGCCGATCGCACCTTCGATGCGCTGGCGGCGCGTGTCTGCGTCGAGGCCGTCGACGTGCAGCTTCTCGGCCGTCGACGCATCGAGGATCAGCGCGGCGAAGCCCTTGCTCGTGGTCTGCTCGACGCAGCCGTACGGGTACTTGAGCAGGTCGGTCAGCGCGGCCGCGAACGGCAGCGGCGGCAGCGCGCTGACGGTCATGCGCGCGCTGACCGAATCCGCGATGAGGCCGTCGAGCGCACCTGCGCCGAGCGTGATCGGCGCGAGCGTGTCGAGCGACTGCGGCGTCGAACGCATGATCGACGGCCAGCCCGCGCGCACGACCATCTCGAACGCACGGCGGATGCGGATCGCCTCGCCGGCCTGGTCGGTCGAATCGGCCTCGACACGCACCGTGCCGACGCCGTAGCCCTCGAGCGCGGTCAGCGGTACGTTGATCGTCTTCTTGGCGTTGTCGGCGAGCGTCACCGTCTGTTCGCCGTCGCGCACCGCGATCGGCTTGTCGGCGAGCACGCGCACGCGGAACGAGCGCTCGGCGCCCGAGAAGTTCTGCAGGTCGAGCGTGACCGTGGACTGGTCGCCCGGCGCGAGCACGCGCGGCGTGCTGATCTCGGCCACGAGCGGCGCGCGCACGACGGTCTCGGCATCGGTGCTGCCGTAGCGGTCCTCGGCGAACGCGACCGCGGTCACGCGCAGCGTGCCGTTGAAGTCGGGCACCTCGAGGGCGATCTTGGCATTGCCCTGCGCATCGAGTTCGACCGCACCCGAGAACAGGTCCACGGTGAGCACCTTGGCGGTCGGGCGACGTGCCTGCGGCAGCGCGTCGAGCGCCATGTCGCCGCCGTAGCGCAGTTTCGCGGTGCCGCCTTCGAAGCTCTCGATGACGCGGCCGTAGAGGTCGTACGCATCGACGCCGAGGCGGCGCTGCGCGAAGAACCATCCGATCGGGTCGGGACGTGCGAAGCGCGTGATGTTGAGGATGCCGACGTCGACCGCCGACACCGTCACCTGCGCGGTCTTGCCGGCCAGCGCGGGCACCTTGACCGTCACCGGCAGCGTCGTCTGCGGCTTCATGAGCTGCGGCGCCTCGATCTGCACCTCGACCTTGCGGTCGCTGCGGTCCATCGGGATGAAGGCCTCGCCGACCGCACGCGCGGGCGTGATGCGCTCGGCCGCCGAACCGCCGCGGAACACCAGCGCGGTCAGGTAGACGTCGTGGCGCTCCCACTCCTCGGTGACCGGGATCTCGAAGGTGCTGCCGGCCTTGGCGTCGATGTTGCGCGTGTAGAGCATCTTGTCGGATTCGACGATCAGCACGCCGGGGCCGTTGTGCGGCGGCGTCAGCGTGACCTTGAGCGTGTCGCCCGCGCGATAGCTCTGCTTGTCGAGCGCGAGCTTGACCTTGTCCGGGCGCGCCTCGTCGCCGCGGTTGTCGTCGTTCCAGCTCCAGCCTGCGGTGAACGGGAAGCGCGTGACCAGGCCCGTGGCCGGGTCGAGGATCTCGACGCGGTAGCCGCCCCATTCGACGTCGACGTCGAAGCGGATCGCCTTGCCGGCCTCGGCATCGAGCTCGCGCGTCTGCGCGGTCTCGTAACGCTCGTTGTAGTTGAAGCGCCAGCCGCTCTCGCGGTCCCACACCCAGTGGTAGTCGCGGCGCTCGCGCACGAGCGTGAGCTTGAGGCCCTTGCCGTCAAGCAGGTCGCCCGCGGCGTTGCTGCGCACGAGCTCGAAGCCGGCGCGGCTGTTCGCGCTGGCGCCGTCCTTGACGTCGAACAACGGGCGCACGCCGACCAGCGCGTCGGCCGGCCACACGGTGCGCACGAGCGAACGCGTGACGGTACGGCCGCCGGTCTCGTAGAGGCTGCCTGCGACGACGGCCGAGACGGGCGCCTTCACGTTGCCGTCCTCGAGCACGGTCACGTCCTCGGTGTGGGCGCCGGCTTCGTCGAGCTCGGCGTCGATGATGTCCTTGGCTTCCTTCGGCAGCT
This sequence comes from Dokdonella aquatica, assembly GCF_051987395.1. Taxonomy (NCBI): domain Bacteria; kingdom Pseudomonadati; phylum Pseudomonadota; class Gammaproteobacteria; order Lysobacterales; family Rhodanobacteraceae; genus Dokdonella; species Dokdonella aquatica. Next base: position 2,972,211 of record NZ_CP197094.1, read on the forward strand.
CGATCGTCGGATCACCGAAGAAGAAATCCTTCTTGCTCGCGACCGGGTGCACGTCGGGCGCGAGCGTGAGGCGCGCGCTGAAGCGGTTGCCCGAAGCGGGCGCGCCGTAGAGGTAGTCGCCCTGCACCTCGAGCTTGAGCGGCTCGCCGGGCTTGAGCTGCTCCTGCGCGGTCTTGAGGTCGAGCTTCATGCGCTCGGGCAGGAACTCCTCGATGCGCAGCGTCATGCCCTGGGTGGCTTCCTTGCTGCCCGGGTCGAGGCGGAACTCGACCTGCCAGCGGCCGGTCGGCGCATCGGCCGGGATCTCGCGCGACCACTCGAAGTAGCCGAGCGACTTCGGCTCGAGCTTGGCCTCGGCGTAGAGGCGGCCGTCGGGCTGCTTGAGCGTCACGAACAGCGGCTGCGGCTTGATCGCGCGGCCGTCGTTGTCGCGCAGCAACGCGGACAGGCGCACGGTCTCGCCCGGGCGGTAGAGGTCGCGGCCGCTCCATGCGAACACGTCGAACCAGGCCTGGCGGCGGCCGGCGACGTCGAAATCGGAAAGATCCAGCGCGGGCTGGTTGAACGGCACCAGCGACACGTCGCGGCCCGAGCGCGCGACGAGCACGTGCTCGGCCTTGAGCGTGTACGACAGCAGCGCGTTGCCGCTCTCGTCGGCCTTGCCGCTCGCGACCGTCTCGCCCTTGCCGTCGAGCACGTGGAACTCGACGCCGCCGATCGCGTCGCCGCTCTTGAGCGAGGCCGCGTGCACGAACAGCGAATCCTTGTAGGCGCGCGTGTGCACGCCGATGTCGCTGACGAAGAAGAAGCTCGTCTCGAGCTCGTCGCGGAACGTGCCCGCCTGGCGCAGCGTCGCGAAGTACAGGCCCGGCTTGGCGAGTTCGTTGATGTTCTGGATCGGCAGGTAGTTGAGCGCGCGCTCGTTCTCCTTGCCCGCGAGCAGGAAGCGGTTGGCGTAGACGGAGTCCGCGATCTGCGCGACCGGCCTGCCCTCGCGACCGTACCAGCCGTACTGCGGATCGAGGTCCCACGAGCCGCGGCGGCCGTTCTTCTGGTACGCGGCGAAGAAGTTCGCGACCTCGTCGTCGCGCACGCGCAGGAACTCGACGTCCACTTCGTTGACGTTGACCGACACGACCGGCAGGCCGCGCGTCTCGCGCGCGGGCAGCACGCTGCCGTGCGCGGCGAAGCCGGCGGCGGGTTCGAGCGGGCCGGTGTAGACGTCCTTCGTGGCCTCGTTGCCGAGCGTCTTGCCGTCGGCGGCGGCGAGGCCAGGCTTGAGGCGCACCGTGTAGTTCGCGTTGGCCTGGATGTACGGGAAGCGCAGCGTCTTCGCATCCTCGTCGAGGCCCCAGCTGCCGGTCACGGCGGCGCCCTTCGAGTCGGTGACCGCGATGAGGTCGTCGAACGACTGCGAGCCCGCGACGGCCTGCGTGAACTCGATCGCGAGCGCGAGCTGGCCCTGGTGCTGCTCGGCGCGCGCCGAGGCGATCGCGAACCCGGCCGTGGCGGCCGGCGTCGCGGCCTCGGCCTGCACGGGGGGCTTGCCTCCCTGCAGATCGGGCACGCCCGACGGTGGCTTGCCGCATCCGGCGAAGAGGAGGAGCGACACGACGGCAGCAGCACCGACGCGACCGAGGCGCAGCACGGACGAGCGAGAGATCATCACGGATACCTTCCAGGTGAGGCGTGCAGGATCAGGCGGCGCCGCAACGGCTCCGCTCCCCGCACGAAGTATAGCGGGCGGGTTGTGGCGGCCTTCGGGCGGCGTCGTGCGCGTGGGGTGGCGTTCGCAGTGGGGGTGTGGCGTGGTTCACGGTTCGGGCGAGGCTGTGGCGCGCGATGGCGTGCCGGTCCGCGGCTTCCTCCGGCAGCCGTGCGCGGTTAGAGTCGGGGCGCGAACAGGCACCGGCCCCGACGGCCTCCTGTCACGGACCGTCGAGGTCCGTGCGAAGTGACGCGCTTCGTCGAAGCCGGTTCGGGCGTCGTCGGTTGGCCATCGGCAAGGAGCAGGGCATGGCATCGGGACATGACGTAACGATCATCTGCGCGCCATGCGGTGCTTCTGTCGGGCTGTGCCAGACGCGCTCACCGCTGTGGATGCTAAATCTGGCAGAGCTTTCAATGGCTTACTGGGTGATAGATAAGGCTGCACCGCGCGGTCTGCGTTCGTCCCGCGATACAGTAGCTTGTAGCGATGGTAGTGACGCATGATCGAGAGTCGCTTCTGTCTTCACTCGCTGAGTTGATGGAGCATTCTTGAGAACCGTTCGCTCGAGTGTCCTCTTCGAGGCCAGCGATGAGAGTGCGCTGAGAGCGCTTCTGGCCGACGTCGATACCGATGTACCACCACGCCACGAGCGCCGCACCACCGCTCACGTCGAGCGGTACGAAATAGTGCACCTGCTTGCAACGATACCCGCTGGTCAGTGGATATATCCGTTGGTCGTTCTTCACGCGGACCGCCCAGATTTCGTTCTCATTGATGGCGCTGCTCACCGAATCGCAGTTGAATGTGTGGAGGCGATCCCCGAGAACAATGCCAAGAAGGCTTTCTTGCGTGGCTTGGGGCACGGGCCTGAAATGCATTTCATCGAGCGTGCCGTGCCTGGAGAGAAGGTCCGTCCCACCGAACAGCTTCTTAAAGAAATCAACCAGGACAAGCCAGGCCCGCCATGGTATGGCGACAGTGCAGAGCGCGAATGGGCGGCAGCCATCGCACATTTCGCGGCGAAGAAGGCCGAATCTGTTGTGAAGATGGGCTATGAGCGGGGCGATGAGACTTGGCTGCTCGTCTACGACAACTGGCCTCTCCCAAAAGTCGAACCCGAGAGCGCTGCCCTGCACTTCGAGAAACATCCCATGTTCGCTGATATCTGCGACACCTTCGGTCGCGTGTTTGTGATGGGCGGACGGGGCGTTTGGGAATTTGGTGCAAGTAGCAGGAGATATTATCTTATCCGTAGTCCGCGTGAGGGGTAAGGCATGGCGTTTCCGAAGATGCTTCTGAGTCGATTTCGAAGCGGTCAGATGATGGATGCAACGCCGGGCTCGTTGGTTGGCATTATGCGGGATCGTCGCATGTGCACCGGCATCGCTTTGGGTGAGCAGGGCGCAGCTGCATCTCACTTGCTTGTCGACGAGGACGGGATGCCCACCATTTATGCGCTCGCGGCGATTGGAAGCCGCCACGTTCTACTCGCAGATGCGGGAGGGGGAATGTTTCTTGAAATTCCCGCTACGGAGTTCGACACAAACCGTTTGTCGCAGTGCGTTGGACAAGTCGCTCTTACGAAGGAAGGTCCGATGCTGTGTGCATCAGTGGGAGTTGACGGATTCCGTCGACATGTAGGGCAGTTCGTCTGTCTTATGTCGTTCCGACTGCTGGCGGACCGCGAAGACCTTCACCGCGGCGCGGAGTGGGTGGTTCAGTGGTCGTTATCGATCCGTAATGCTGTTGACGAGACGAGTCGCATTATTGGTAATCCTCCTTGGCCTGCCACTTCTCGACTGCAAGGATAGGAGGTTGCATGTGGAATTGATGCCATAGATAAAGGAGTTTTTCATGGCTGCGCGGGTATTTTTTTCCTATTCGCACGATGACGAAGAGCAGCGTAATCAGATCGAAAAGCACTTGGCTTTATTGAAGCGACAAGGGCTTATCGATGCATGGCACGATCGTCGTATTCTTGCTGGCGATCGCATCGGTGATGTCATCGATGCGGAGATCGAAAAGGCCAACATCATCCTGTTGCTTGTAAGTGCCAGCTTTATCGCGTCGGACTACTGCTACTCTCGCGAGATGGCACGGGCGATGGAGCGACAACGGCGCGGTGAGGCGATAGTTGTACCCATCATCGTTCGAAACTGCGATTGGCACAGCGCGCCATTCGGGAGTATCAAGGCGGTTCCCAGAGATGGCAAAGCCATCACGTCTTGGGCCAATCCGGACGACGCCTACACCGATGTCGCCAGAGAGCTCCGTGCACTGGTCGAGTGGTCCTTGGGGGTAGACAAGGTGGCTGCAGAGGTGCCAACCGTGGCACATGCCCCCGAAGTAAGCCGTGCTAGCGCGCATGAGGCTTTTCCGCGTTCAGGCAATCTTCGCGTTAAGCGGAATTTCTCTGATTTGGACAAGTCTCGATATTTGACTGATGCTTTCGATTTCATGGCGCGATACTTCGAGGGCTCGCTCGATGAGCTGTCGAAGAGGAATGCGGACATCCAAGGGGAGTTCCGTAGGGTGGATGGCGTGTCGCTAACAGCCATCGTTTACCGTAATGGCAAACGGATGTCGGCGTGCGCTGTTCGATTGAATGGAGGCGGTGCGCTGGGTGCGGGTATAACTTACTCTCAGGATGTGTCTCGAACGGACGGCAATAGCTTCAACGAGCGGGTTTCGGTCGAGGTAGACGACCAGTCGCTCTTCCTGCGTTCAATGGGTATGGCATCGATGTACTCAGGCCACGCCGACCGGGAGAAGCTTTCGCACGAGGGTGCGGCGGAACTATTTTGGGGTATGTTGTTAGGGCCACTTCAGTAGAGTTCGGGGAGGAGTTGTGGTAATACATACCGCAACGACAAAGTTTCCGCATTGGAACTATTTCATCGCATTGGAGGAGGATCTTGAGCGTGCCTCAAGGTATGTTGAGCTAGTAGAAGATAACGAGAAAACGTATTCTTTGGAGTTTGTGCACCTTCTCTTTGCAGCTGCAGCCGAAGTTGAGACGGTGATGGTTCTACTATGCCATCTGTTCGATCCTAAGTCGGAAGCGTCAAAATTTTCTCATTGCGTTAAGCCCTTGCGCGAAGCTTTTCCAGAAATGTGGCGAGAAAAGGTTGTGGTTCCTAGATTCGGGCTTACCCTTCAGCCATGGGATGAGTGGAGGAAAAAAAACAAGACACCCTTCTGGTGGCAGAGCTACAACCACGTTAAGCACGCGAGGCACAAATCGTTTGCCGAGGCTACGATGAAGAATGCGGTGAATGCGATGGCTGCCCTTTACCTGGTCACACTTGAGCTAAGTTGTCGAGAGCGGACTCATGATGGGCTGCACATTCTGGCGACCAAAGATGTGATGACCTCCATGATAGTGCCGCGGGCACGCCTGTTTGAGGTCGGTGGACGTCGTTGAGATCGATGTAGATCCCTTACTCAAGCTTCGGTCATTTTTATGGCAGTTGCTTCCGTTCAACGACGCCGACGATAGAGTCGCGGCATCTTGGGTGTGGGGCCCAGAGGCGTCTGAGCTGCGAGGATGCGTGTTCGGGCTAGACAGTCGACGCGTGAACCCTTCCCCGCCATCGGGTAAGGTGTCGCGCTTCTTCGTGGAGTCCTCGCCCTGTTCAACGATCTGCAACGGCTGTGGCGACAGCGGTCCTGGCGTCTGGTGCTGCTCGCAGCGACGCTCGCCGCTGCGATCGTCGCGCTCTCCGGCGGCTTCCGCCGCGCGGATGCGACCGGCGGCACCATGCCGGTTTCCGGTGCCGGCGTGCCGATCACCTCGGATGCGTTCATCGTCACGCCGCTGTGCGCGTGGAGCGCCGACCAGCGTCCCGGACAGCTCGCATCGAGGGCAGGGGAGCCGCGCTACCTGATCCTGCGCGCGAAGGTCGAGAGCCGATCGCGCGACTGGCTCGCGATGCGCGCCTACCTCGACAAGGATGTGGTCTGGCTTCCGCAAGGCCTTGGTGATCCCGTGCCGGCGGAACGCTCGCAGCGCGCCGACGACGCGACGCTGCGCTTCGATCTCGGCCCCGGCTTGCCGGTGCTCGTCGATTTGATCTGGGCGTTGCCGGCCGGCATGGCGCCGCCGGCGACATCGACGTGGGGCATGTTCAAGCGCCGCTTCGTCGAACGCAGCCACGCGAGCGGCGAGTCGATGTGGTTGCAGGACGGCCCGGGCTGGAAGTTCGCGTTGCCGATCTCGCAGGATTGCGTCGGAGGTGAGGCGTGAACCGCTCGCTGCCGATCCGTTGGGGACTGGTCGTCGCGACGCTCGCCTCGCTCGCGCTGATCGTCGCGCTGCGCCGGCACGAGCCCTCGATGGACGAGAAGACCGCGCCGATGCCGATCCGCGGCGCGACCGGGCAGACGCTTGAGGCGCGCAATTTTTCGGTCAAGGTCGGCAAGCTCAAGCTCGCGCGTGCCTACCTGCTCGATCCGCGCACGAGCGACGGCCCGGTGCGCGAGGCGAAGGCGGACGGCATCTGGCTGTCCGCGCTGGCGGAGGTCACCGTGACGCAGGCGAACGGTTACGTCGGTGCGCAGCTGCGTGCACGCGACGGACGCGTCTATCGCGCGGCGCCGGCCGAGCGCCCGGACCTCAAGGGATTCAATCTGACCGACCTGTACCTCGTGACGGGCTTGCCCGCCAATGGCGCCTACGTGTTCGACGTACCGATCGATGCGCTCGAGGGCGCGACGCTGCAGTTCTTCAGCGGCAACAGCGCGCCGGCACAGCTCGATCACCTCGCCGACGTCGACGTCGGGCTCGATGCCGCACACGTGAAGACGTTGCTCGACGCGGCGGCGCCGATGCTCGACCTGCGTTCGCCGGAGCGCGCGCCATGAGCGACATCGCACACGCTTCACCGGGATGGTGGCGTCGCCAACGCGCCTGGCTTGCCGCAGCAGTCGTACTCGGCGTGCTCGCGTTCTACCTGCCGTGGCGCATCAACGAGCGTGAGCTCGACCGCATTCGGCCGCGCACCGCGATCGCTGCGGCGACCGATGCGCAGGCATGGAGCGACTACGAAGGCGCGCGCTGGCGCATCGTCGGCGTGCGGCGCGAGGTAGCGCCCATCGGGACGGCCGCGGAATACCTGCATGCCGAGGCCACGCGGCTGGTGATCGATTTCGAAGTGATCGCCGGCCCTGGCATCGACGCGCAGCGCCTCGACCAGTGCAAGGGACGACTCGTCGACGCGGCCGGACGCAGCTGGGAAGCCAACTTTCCGGCCAAGCTCTCGACCTGGATGATGCGACAGCGCCTCAACGGAACCTGCGGCTCGCGCGCCACGGGCGAGCCCGCGACGGCGGTCGAGGGACAGCCGTTCGCGTTCACGCACGCCTACCTGATCCCTTCCGACGTCGCGCTGCAGGATCTGCATGTCGACCTGTTCTTCCCGCCGTTCACCACGACGCCGAAGATGGGCACCTACCTGCGCTTCGCGTTGCCGGCGCCGCGCGACTGAGCGCCCTCAGCCGCGCATCGCGCGCAGGCCGGCGATCGCGCGATCGAAGGTCGCGGCGAGCAGCACCACGCGCAGCAGCTGCGTGAACAGCGCGGGCCGCAGCGACATCGGTCCGTTGAAGAGCAGCGACAACGGTTGCCCGAACACGCGCCAGTCGTCCCAGGGCTGCGGCCCGACGAGGGTGGTCGCGAGGCCCCACGCGTGGGCGTCGACGAAGTCCAGCAGTGCCCAGCCCACGCACAGCACGAGCAGTGCCGGCAGGCCCGCGCGCAGCACGAGCCGGATCGCGTTGAGGATCGGGATGCCCTTGCCGTTCCAGCCGCCGCTGGCCTTGTCGACCGCCTTCTTCCACACCGGATGCAGGTGGCGGTAGCGGCGGCTGACCAGTCGCGCATGCGCATCGTGGCGGTCCAGGCGACCGCGGCGGCGCAAGTCCATGCCGTACACGATCGCGGCGATGGCCAGCCACACCAGCGGCATCACCATGGCGCTGCCGGCGGTCGACAGCAACGCCCACGCCGGATCGAACACCTGCTTGATCGGCGCGAGCGAGATCACGCCGACGAACGGGTTCTCCCACCATGTCGTCAGCGCGACATAGACCACGCGCGATTCCCACCATGTCGTCGCCCACGCCCAGCCGCGCGCGATCACCGCGGCACCGACGAACAGCCAGTAGGCCTCGCAGGCCGCGACCACGATCGACCAGCCGCCATGCTTCGTCGCCGCGAACCGGCGCTTCGATACTTCGCGCAAGCCCCACGACAGCACCAGCGCGATCCACAGGCCGCGCAGCGCGAGGATGTCCTGCAGCGGCTCGCGCCGCTCGAACGACACCCACGTCTGGTAGGTCAGCACGAAGTCGCGCTTGATCCCTTCCAGCAGGCCCCAGCCGGCGTAGTAGGCGAAGAACGGCAGCAGCGCCACCGCGAGCACGCTCAGCCAGGAACGCTGCGCGACCATCGGCGGCAGTCCGGCGGACGACTGCATCGTCGGCATCGATGGGCGCAGCACGAGGAACATCGCAATCGCGCCGATCAGCTGGCTCACGATCAGCACCGCGATCGCCGCATATGACAGCAGCACGCCCGTCTCGGCCAGCTGGATCGCACCGAACAGCAGCACGTCGTAGGCGACGCGCTGCGCGAAGAAGCACGCGAGCAACGCAGGCCAGTGCTGCCACAGCAGCCGGCCGGCGAGCCGCGGGATGTCCATCCACGCGTGCGTGGTGTCGCGTGAGGTACCGCCGCCGTCCGAGGCCGAGACATCCGACATGGAGGTTGCGACAGGGTGCATTGGGGATGCTGCCATCGTGCTTACCGGCTGAATCGATGGGGACCATCATCGCGGAATGCGGACTTTGTCGGCAATTCGGGATGCGCACACAAGGCCCGTTCAGATGCACGGCTGTCAGGGGAACATCCGCACACTGCGTCGCGCCATCAGTGGAGCCGGCGCGTGTTTACCGACGGTGGGCGTCGCGCGACCGCTTACATCGGCGTGTCCTCACGAAGTGGTGTTGCGCTTGAGTCCCTCTCCCTCCGGGAGAGGGGTTGGGGAGAGGGTGCGGGATCGCGACCACGTCCGATCATCGTCACGATCCCGGACCCTCATCCGGCCCTACGGGCCACCTTCTCCCGGAGGGAGAAGGGACACATGCAGCTCCGTTCGACACTGCGTCCAACGGCGAGGCCAGCCGGCCGATGACGGGAGAGGCGGTGGAAAACATGCTCGGTACTCGATCGATCACCGACACCGCCCACCCAGAAAACCCCAGATCCTCTGCTGTTGCCCGCCGATCACGTGGCCGCCGTTCTCGACGAGGATGAGCTGGTACTTCTCGCAGGCCGGTGACCAGCCGGTCAGGTCGTAGCGGCGCGCGGTGGCACCGCCGACCGCGTAGGTCTCGCGCAGCACGCCGCTGTCGCGGCCGGTGCTGTTGTCGCCGCCGAAGCAGCCGTTCTGCGTGGCCCACAGTTTCATCGGATAGAACACGCGCCAGTCGACGCCCCAGTTCACGGGCGTGTTGAACGTCGCGGTCGGCGGCGGTGCAACGGCGGTGTCGTTGGTGCCGTGCAGGTGCAGGATCGGCGTCGCTGCGCCGTGGTTGACGGCCTGTGAGCCCGAGGCGACGCAGTCGGTGTCGCCGCTCTGGCAGTAGAGCAGGCCGGCGTTGATCGCGACCGCGGCGAAGCGCGCCTTCGTCGACGGGCGCTGCAGCAGGTAGTAGGGCATGTAGGCGCCGCGCGATTCGCCACCGACGTAGATGCGGCGCGGATCGACGCGTTGGCCGGCGAGGCCGTCGGCGACGAGCGTGTCGAGGATGCGGCTGATCGCCTGCGCGTCCTGCGGCCTGCCGGGCAGGTCGGCGGCGGCGTGCGTCCAGGTCTGGTTGATGCCGCTCGGCGTGACGATGATCGCACCGTCGGGATCGGTGAACGGGCGGAACGCGCTCGCGAGCCCGCTGCCGTTGCCGCCGTCGCCGTGCAGCCACATGAGCACCGGGCGCCCGCGCGGCGGCGAGGGCGTCGCGGGGATGCGGTAGAACCAGGTATGCGTCGCGCCGTCACTGGTCTGCAGCGTCGCCGAGCCCTGCAGCGGCGTGGCTGGCGCGGCGATGTCCTCGAAGCCGTATCCGAACACGTCGTCGCATTGCGCCTGCGCCTGTGTCGCGAAGGCGCACGACGCGAGACACGCGAGGGCGTGCAGGCTTCGCGTCATTGCGCGCGAGCGCTTCCGCCACGCAGCCTGCACGGTCGTCGACGTGTCCATCGCGGCACTCCCCGGAGCCGGCGTCGTGCCGGCGACGCGAGCTTACGTCCGCGACGCACGCGGCGATCGTGCGTGGCGTCGCGGAATGCCGCTGGTCGCGCGATGACCAATCTGACCGTGCACCGCGTCGCGCCGCCGCTCGCGGGCGTCGCTCCCAAGGTTGTCCACAGGACTCTCCACGGCCGGTGTGGATAACCCACGACACGGCTGCGAGGTGATCACGCGGATCGCAAGACGACGCGCTGCGGCGGATCGCCGCGATGCACGCGCGGCTTGACGCCGATCAAGCGGCCGGCACGCCCGTTCGCGCAGGCTGCACGCGACCCGATCCGCACGGCGCCCCCCATGAGCAGCTGCTTCCATTGCCTGGAACCGATTCCCGCCGGCCTCGACCTGCGCGCGCGCGTACGCGGCGACCTGCACGCCGTGTGCTGCATCGGCTGTCGCGCCGCCGCGGAGTGGATCGCCGGACTCGGCCTCGACGACTACTACCGCGTGCGCGAAGCACCGGCACCGCGCGCGCATGCCGTCGGCGACTACGCGGGCTGGGACCGTCCCGGCCTCGCGCGCCTGCACGTGCGCTCGCGCGACGCGACGCATGCGGAGGTCGTCGTGCTCGTCGACGGCTTGCGTTGCGCGGCGTGCGCGTGGCTGATCGAGCGCGCGATCGGTGCGCTCGACGGCTTGCACGAGATCGGCGTCAACACGGCCGCACGGCGCGTCGTGCTCGTGTTCGATCCGACGGTCGCGCCGCTGTCGACGCTGCTGGCCGCGCTCGGACGGCTCGGCTACGCCGCGCATCCGCTCACCGCCGAGGCGATCGACGCCGCGCGCCGCCGCGAGACGCGCGACGCGCTCAAGCGCCTCGTCGTCGCCGGACTCGGTGCGATGCAGGCGATGATGTACGCGGTGGCGCTGTACGCGGGCGTGTTCGACGGCATCGATCCGGCCGTGCGCGACTTCTTCCGCTGGCTCGGGTTCCTCGTCGCGACGCCGGTGGTGCTGTACGCGGCGCAGCCGTTCTTCGCGGGGGCATGGCGCGAGGCACGCGCGCGGCGCCTGTCGATGGACACGCCGGTCGCGCTCGCGATCGCGGCGATCTACGTGGCCAGCCTCGTCGAAACGCTGCGTGGCGGCCACGAGATCTATTTCGACTCGGTCAGCATGTTCGTGCTGTTCCTGCTCGCAGGGCGCTTCGTCGAGATGCGCGCGCGCCATCGTGCCGGCGATGTCGTCGACGCTTTCGCGCGCCTGCAGCCCGCGCTCGCCGAACTCGTCGCGGGCGATGCCACCGAGATCGTCGGCGTGCACGAGCTGGTGCCGGGCGACGTCGTGCGCGTCGCCGTCGGCACGGCGGTGCCGGCCGACGGCGAACTCGCGGGCATGGCCTGCCGCATCGACGAGTCGCTGGTCAGTGGCGAATCGACGCCTCGCCGTCGTGTCGCCGGCGAGGCGGTCGTCGCGGGCAGCATCGTCGTCGAAGGCCCCGCCGAGGTCGTCGTGCGCCGCACCGGTGCCGATACCGTACTCGCCGGCATCGTGCGACTCGTGACGCGCGCCGCTTCGGAGCGGCCACGTCTCGCGCGTCTCGCCGATGCGCGTGCGGCGCGCTTCGTCGCACGCGTGTTCGCGTTGACGGCGTTGACCGCACTGGCCTGGAGCTGGATCGATCCTTCGCGTGCGTTCGCAGCCTCGCTGGCCGTACTCGTCGTGAGCTGTCCGTGTGCATTCGCGCTCGCGGTGCCCGCCGCACTGACGCGCGCGGTCGCGGTGCTCGCGCGGCGCGGTGTGCTGGTCGTCGATGCGGATGCGCTCGAAGCGCTCGCGCGGGTCGACCACATCGTGTTCGACAAGACCGGCACGCTCACCGAGCCGGCGATCGACGTGGCCGCGATCGAGGTGCTTCGCGGCACGCGCGCCGAGGCGATCGCGAAGGCGGCCGCACTCGAGGAGGGCAGTGCGCATCCGCTCGCGGCCGCGCTTCGCCGCGCGGCCGATGTCGATGCGGGCCTGCGTACGGTCGAGGCACGCGACGAGGTCGCTGCTGCGGGCGTCGAGGCGATCGTCGACGGCGTGCGCCATCGCCTCGGCCGTGCGGGCTTCGCGCTCGGCATCGTCGAGGCAGGGCATGCCGATGCGATGCGTGACGACGAAGGCGATGCGCTCGTGCTCGCCGATGTCCATGGCGTCATCGCACGCTTCCCGGTCGTCGAGCGCGTGCGCGGCCGTGCCGAGGCGATGCTCGAGGCGCTGCGTGCGGATGGCGTCGGCATCGCCCTCGTCAGCGGCGATGCGGCGACGCGCGTGGCCGTGGTCGCGAACCGGCTCGGCATTGCCGATTGGCGGGCCGCGGCGCACCCAGGGGACAAGCTCGACCACCTGCGTGCCTTGCGCGCGCGCGGGCATGTCGTCGCGATGGTCGGCGACGGCGCCAACGATGCGCCCGTGCTGGCCGGCGCCGACGTCGCGATCGCGATCGGCGAGGGCGCGTCGCTCGCGCACGCGTCGAGCGGCATCCTGCTCGCGACGCCGCGCCTCGAGGCGATCGCGGAAGCGCGCGCGGTCGCGCAGCGCATGCTCGTGACGTTGCGTCGCAATCTGGCCTGGGCGCTCGGATACAACCTGTCGGTGGTGCCGCTCGCCGCGCTCGGCTTCGTGCCGCCGTGGCTCGCCGCGATCGGCATGTCGGCGAGTTCCGTGGTCGTGCTGCTGCATTCGCTGCGCATCGACGTGCCTGCGACAAACGATGCGTCCGGCGCGGCGCACGCGAACATGGCTGCTGCAGACGAGGTGTCGGCATGAACATCATCCTGCTGCTGATCCCGCTCAGCCTCGTGCTGCTCGCGCTCGGCACGTGGGCGTTCTTCTGGGCCGTCGACCACGCGCAGTTCGACGATCTCGATACGCCCGCGCTGAGTCCGCTGCTCGACGATCCGCTGCCCGTGGACGAGCACACGCCATGAGCACGCTGTCGACCGCCTTCGCGGCGCTGCTGCTCGGCCTGCTCGCGAGCGGGCATTGCGTCGTCATGTGCGGCGGCATCGGCAGCGCGCTCGCGATGGCGACGGCACGCGATGCGCGTGGCCGCCCGAGACGTGCCTTGCTGGTCGGCTACCAGCTCGGGCGTATCGCCTCGTACACGCTGGCAGGTGTTCTCGTCGGCGGCATCGGCGGTTCACTGGTCGCCTGGCTCGATGCAGAACCCGTGCGGATCGCGTTGCGCGTCGTCACGGCGGCGACGTTCGTGTTCGCCGCCGCGGTCATGCTCGGCCTCGTGCGCGATCCGTCGACGCGCATGGGTTCGCGCGCATGGTCACGACTCGCGCCGCTCGCGCGACGCCTGCTGCCGGTCGCGACGCTGCCGCGCGCGTTCGCGTTCGGCGCGTTGTGGGGATGGATGCCGTGCGGCTTCGCGTACACGATGCTGCTCGTCGCCGCGTCGACGGCCGATGCCCGGCATGCCGGCGTCGTCATGCTCGCGTTCGGTGCCGGCACCTTGCCGGCCCTGCTCGCGACATCGTGGGGCGCGGGTCGCCTGCTCGCGTTCGTGCGCAGGCCTTCGATGCGACGCGCGACGGCCGGCGTGCTGGTCGGCAGCGCGGTGCTGACGCTGGTCGCGCCGTGGCTGCTCGGCCACGCGACGTGGCTGCATGCCTGGCTGCCGTTCGATTGCGCGCCGCGTGTCGCGGGCGTGCCTTGATGCCGCGATGGACGCGAGTGGCACGAAGCATGGCGTGCGAAGCACGGGGTCAGGTCATGCATGGGGTCAGGTTCATTTTTCCTCGATCGCCACACGTTCATGACGCGTCGTCACGGGAAAAATGAACCTGACCCCATGTCTCGCATGCGCGAATCGCGGTCGACGGCGGGCGGGACGCCAATCGACGCACGGGTCATCGCGGCGGTATCCGGAGGGCGGACGTCCGGATGAGGCGCAACCGCCCGAGGCGATTTCTCGTTGACGTGAGGCGGCGTCATGCGTCCAAGCACGTGCAATGCGATGCACATCCCCGCGATTGAGCGCCATTCCCGCGGTCGGCTAGACTGGCAGCCTCTCGCGCCCCAGCCGATCGTGCCCGGGCAGCCCAACCCCGGAACCTCCCCATGAAAGTCTTCGCGCCGCTTGCCGGCCTCGTCATCGCGTGCATGGCGTCGTTCGCGCACGCCCATACGCCGTACCTGCTGCCGGCCAGCTTCGATCCGATGCACGGCAACCTCGTCACGCTCGACGGCGCGTTCGCCGAGGATTTCTTCGAGCCCGAGGTCGTGTTCGACGACAGCACGTTCACGGCCACGCGCCCGGACGGTACGACGGTGCCGGTCGACACCGTGCAGCGGCTCAAGACGCGTGCGGTCGTCGAGCACATGATCGGCGACGGCAAGGGCACGTGGCGTTTCAGCAGCGGCAAGCGCCTCGGCGCGGTCATCCGCACCTGGGAACTCGACGGCAAGAAGGAGACCACGCGCGATCCGGCCAAGCCGATGCCGGCCGGCGCCAAGCTGGTGTCGCAGTACCAGTCCGTCTACCTCAGCGAGACCTACGTGACCGCCGGAGCACCGTCGAAGGCTGCGCTCAAGCCCTACGCGAGCGGGCTCGAGATCGTGCCGGAGACGCATCCGAGCGATCTCTACTCGGGCGAGCGTTTCGCGTTCGCGGTGCATTTCGACGGCAAGCCGCTGGCCGGCGCCAAGGTCGAGGTGTTTCCGGGCACCGGCGACGCGCGCAGCAAGAAGGGCACGACGCTGACCACGGCCGCCGATGGCACCGCGACGTTCCCGCTCGCATCGGCCGGCACATGGCTGGCCGTGGTCAAGCATCGCGGTCCGGCCCCCGCCGGTGCGGCTGCGCCCGAGTACGGCTACGGCTACACGCTGACGTTCCGCGTGCTCGATCCCTGAGGGGCGCGGGCTCGGGGCGAAGGCCGAGGACTAGGATCAGGTTGAGGACTGGGGTCAGGTTCATTTTCCCGAATCGACGCGCGGCTCATGAGCGCGGCCAGGGAAAAATGAACCTGACCCCAGCTGCTGTCTCTGCAGCGCGGCAGCGTCCGTTTCGAGGGGCTGCCGAAACGCGGAGATTTTGCGCAAGTCGCTGCAGCCTGCGGCGGGCCCGGGGGCGCGTGACATAATGGCCATCCGCGAATGGGAATCGATCCCATCGCGCCGGCACCCATGCCGAAGGCCAGGTCCCCGTGCTGCTCTCCGAGATGCCCCGCCATGTTTCCGCCACGGTCGTCGGCGTGACCGACGTCGGCGAGGACGACCGCATCGCGCGTCGCCTGCGCGAGCTCGGTTTCGTCGACGGTGAACCCGTCAAGGTGGTCGCGGTCGGTCCGGTCGGCGGCGAGCCGCTGCTCGTGCAGGTCGGTTCGACGCGTTTCGCGCTGCGCCTGCGCGAGGCTGCGCGCGTCGACGTGGTGCCGGTCGACCCGGCCGGATGAACCGATGACGCCGCTGCACCTCGCCCTCGTGGGCAACCCGAACGCGGGCAAGACCGCGTTGTTCAACCGCCTTACCGGTGCGCGCCAGAAGGTCGCGAACTACGCCGGGGTCACGGTCGAGCGCAAGGAAGGCCACTACACCTCGCCTAGTGGACGCGCGGTGCGCGTGCTCGACCTGCCCGGTGCGTACAGCCTGTCGCCGACGAGCCCGGACGAGGCGATCACGCGTGACGTCTGCGCGGGCCGCCATCCCGACGAGCCGGCGCCCGACATCGTCGTCTGTGTCGTCGACGCGACCAACCTGCGCCTGCACCTTCGTTTCGCGCTCGAGCTGCGCGGGCTCGGCCGTCCGGTCGTGCTCGCGCTCAACATGATGGATGCGGCACGCAAGCGCGGCATCGCGATCGACACCGCGGTGCTCGCGCGCGAGCTCGACCTCGAGGTGATCGAGACGATTGCGGTGCAGGCCGACGGCGCGAAGGCGCTCGTCGAACGCCTCGACGCGCCGCCGCCCGCACCGTCGACGCGGCCGTTGCCCGACAACGTGCATGCCGAGGTGCGACGCGTGCTCGCGGCCGCCGTGCGCATGCCGCGTGACACCAGTGCGGTCGACGACGCGATCGACCGCGTCGTGCTGCATCCGGTGTTCGGCCTCGCGATCCTCGCAGTGGTCATGTTCTTCATCTTCCAGGCCGTATTCGCGTGGGCCGAGCCGGTCATGGACGGCATCGAGGCCGGCTTCGCATGGCTCGGCGGCGTGCTCGGCGAGGGCATGTCCGACGGCATCCTCAAGAGCCTCGTCGTCGACGGCCTGATCGCGGGACTCGGCGGCGTGCTCGTGTTCCTGCCGCAGATCCTGATCCTGTTCCTGTTCATCCTCGCGCTCGAGGAATCGGGCTACCTGCCGCGCGCGGCATTCCTGCTCGACACGCTGATGCTGCGCGCAGGGTTGACCGGTCGTGCGTTCATCCCGCTGCTGTCGAGCTTCGCCTGTGCGATTCCCGGCATCATGGCCACGCGCAGCATCGCCGATCCGCGTGACCGCCTGACCACGATCCTCGTCGCGCCGCTCATGACGTGTTCGGCGCGTCTGCCCGTGTATACGCTGCTGATTGCGGCATTCGTGCCGGAGCGCACGGTCGCACGCCTGCTGAACCTGCAGGGCATCGTGCTGTTCGCGCTGTATGTGGCCGGCATCGCGACGGCGCTCGCCGTCGCGTGGATCGCCAAGCGGCTGTCGCGCGACACCAGCGAGCACGCGCTCGTCATGGAGTTGCCGTCGTACCGCCTGCCGCACGTGCGCGACCTCGCGATCGGCCTGTGGGAGCGCGCGTGGATCTTCCTCAAGCGCGTCGGCGGCATCATCCTCGCGCTGACCGTGCTGCTGTGGTTCCTGTCGACGTTCCCGGCACCGCCCGAGGGTGCAACGGGGCCGGCGATCCAGTACAGCTTCGCGGGGCGCATCGGCGCCGCGCTCGCGGTCGTGTTCGCGCCGATCGGCTTCAACTGGCAGATCAGCATCGCGCTGGTGCCGGGACTCGCGGCGCGCGAGGTCGCGGTGTCGGCGCTCGCGACCGTCTACGCGCTGTCGGGCCAGGAGGAAGGCCTGCAGGCCGTCGTCGCCTCGCAGTGGTCGCTCGCGACCGCGCTGTCGCTGTTGGCCTGGTACGTGTTCGCCCCCATGTGCCTGTCGACGCTGGCCACGGTGCGCCGCGAGACGGGCTCGTGGCGGCATGTCGCGATCATGGCCGGCTACCTGTTCGCACTGGCCTACGTCGCCTCGTTCCTCACCTACCGGATCACCCTCGCCCTGTCGTGAACGCGTTCCTCGACATCGCCGTGGTCGGCCTGATCGTCGCGTGGGCCGCCCTGTTCGCATTGCGCAGGCTCATGCCGCGCACGTGGCGGCGCGGGCTGGCGGCGTGTGCGAACCTGCTCGATGCACCGACACGGCCCGCTGCGATGCGCCGCGCCGGTGCGTGGTTGCGCCCGGTGTCGGTGACCGGCGGATCCTGTGGCGACGGCTGCTCGACCTGCGGCAGCTGTGGTCCTGCGCCGGCGACGGCACCACGGGACGAGGACGCAAAACCGCTCGTGTTCGACCGGCATCCACGGAGTGGGGCGGGGCACTGATCGCGGATCGCCGCGCGCGGCGCGACGTCCCCCTCTCCCCACCCCCTCTCCCGCGAGGGGAGAGGGGCTTCAGACTGCCAACGCCGGCGTGCATGCATGGATCCTGAGGCTGCTCGACCTGAGGCGGCTGCGGTCCTGTGTCGAATATGCCGGCGCAGGACGGCGACGCCGGACGGCTCGTCTTCGTCCGGCATCCATGGAGTGGGGCGGGGTGCTGATCGCGGATCGTCGCGCGCGGCGCGACGTCCCCCTCTCCCCAACCCCTCTCCCGCGAGGGGAGAGGGGCTTGAAGCCCTCGGCGGTTGGACGTGGCTCCAGGCCATGGGCGTCTGAGAAGGAACTTGAAGCCGCTTGCACTTGTGAAGCCGCTCGCACTCGCATCCTCACGTCGCGAGGCTGCAGTCCTGCGTCTGCCTGTCTCCCCTCTCCCGCGAGGGGAGAGGGGCTTGAAGCCTTCGGCGGTTGGGCGTGGCTCCAGGCCATGGGCGTCTTAGAAGGAACTTGAAGCCGCTTGCACTTGTGAAGCCGCTTGCACTCGCACCCTCACGTCGCGAGGCTGCAGGCTCGCGTCGGCCTGTCTCCCCTCTCCCCTTGCGGGAGAGGGGCTGGGGGAGAGGGGGGCTTCTCGCGTGAACGCATCGGCACATCGCCGGTCGGGCCGCTCGCGTCGCGCGACCATGCCCCGGCCTGCGGTCCGCCACGATCTGCCCTATACTGCGCGGCCAACCTTTTCCTTCCTGCCGGCGCCTCGCGGCGACGGTGACACGCTTTCGCTTCACGGAGCCGTCCATGAGTATCGAACAGCTTGAAAGCATCGCCCAGGCGATGGTCGCGCCGGGCAAGGGCATCATCGCGATCGACGAGTCGAACGCCACGATCAAGAAGCGCTTCGACACGGTCGGCGTGCCGAACACCGAGGAAAACCGTCGCGCCTACCGCGAGATGCTGCTGACGACGCCGGGCCTCAACCAGCACATCTCCGGCGCGATCCTGTACGACGAGACGATCCGCCAGTCGACCAAGGCCGGCGTGCCGTTCACCAAGCTCATGCTCGACGCGGGCATCCTGCCGGGCATCAAGGTCGACAAGGGCCCGTTCCCGCTGGCCGGCTTCCCGGGCGAACTCGTCACCGAAGGCCTCGACGGCCTGCGCGACCGCCTCAACGAGTACGCCAAGCTCGGCGCGAAGTTCGCCAAGTGGCGCGCGGTGATCACGATCACCAACGAGGCGCCGAGCGGCACCTGCATCGAGGCCAATTGCCACGCGCTCGCGCGCTATGCGGCGCTGTGCCAGGAAGCGGGCATCGTCCCGATGGTCGAGCCCGAGATCCTCATGGACGGCGAGCACGACCTCGAGGAGAGCTACGAGGTGACCGAGGCGACGCTGCGTTCGCTGTTCGGCGCGCTTTACGAGCAGAACGTCATGCTCGAGGGCACGATCCTCAAGGCCAGCATGGTCATCGCCGGCAAGAATGCCGCCGAGCAGGCCAGCGTCGACGAGGTCGCCGAAGCGACCGTGCGTTGCCTCAAGGCCGCCGTGCCGGCGTCGCTGCCGGGCATCGTGTTCCTCTCGGGCGGCCAGTCCGACGAGCAGGCCACGGCGCACCTCAACGCGATGAACCAGCAGGGCCCGCACCCGTGGCCGCTGTCGTTCTCGTACGGCCGTGCGATGCAGCAGGCCGCGCTCAAGCTGTGGGGGCAGGACATGGCCGCCAACTTCGCGTCCGCGCAGAAGACCGTCGCCCAGCGTGCGAAGGAAAACGGCCTCGCCGCGCTCGGCCAGTGGAAGAAGGGCGCCTGATCCAGGCGCTGTCGTCGCGCGGCGTGTCGAACGCCGCGTGACGTACCGAAGCACGTACGGACTACATTCCGTGCGTGCGCTCCGGTGATTGCGGACATCACACGCGCTTCGTAACGAGGCGCGTCGTGGTCTGCCTGCAACACGGAATCGTCGACCGGCGCCTCCGGCCTGCGAGTGTCCCGCATCGATCCGATCCCGGCGGCGAGGACGCGGGCGTATCATGACGGTCCTGCCGCAGGCCCGCATCTCGATGACCGCGCTCCGCATCGCTCTCGCCCAGTTCGATTTTCCCGTCGGCGCCGTCGCCGCGAACGCCGATCGCATCGGCGCGATGATCACCGAAGCGCGCGACCTGCATGGCGCCGACCTCGTCGTGTTCCCCGAGCTCGCGCTGAGCGGTTATCCGCCCGAAGACCTGCTGCTGCGTCCCGCGTTCCTCGCCTCGTGCGAAGCGGCAATCGCTCGCGTCGCGTTGGCGGCGAAGGGCATCACCGCCGTGGTCGGCTGGCCGCAGAGCGCCGGGGCGGTCGTCTACAACGCCGCGAGCGTGCTGCGCGACGGCATCGTCGAGGTCACGTACCGCAAGCGCGAACTGCCCAACTACGCAGTGTTCGACGAGCGTCGCTACTTCGACGTCGATCCCGATAGTGAGGCCTGCGTGGTCGACGTGAAAGGCGTGCCGGTCGGCGTGGTCGTCTGCGAGGACCTGTGGTTTCCCGAGCCGCTCGCCGCGACCGTCGCGGCTGGCGCCGAGCTCGTCGTGGTGCCGAACGCCTCGCCGTTCGAGCGCGGCAAGCACGCGCAGCGTGATGCGCTGATCGCCACGCGCGTGGCCGAGTCGGGCGTCGCGCTGGCCTATCTCAACACCGTGGGCGGACAGGACGCGGTCGTGTTCGACGGTGCCTCGGTGCTCGCCGATGCGGACGGCCTCGTGCACGCGGCCGCGCGGGCGTTCGAGGACCACTGGCTGGTCGCCGACTACGACCCCGCCACGCGCGCGTTCACGCCGCACGACTGGCCCGTCGAGGTCGACGAGAGCGACGACGCGATGGCGTGGCGCGCGGTCGTGCGCGGCACGCGCGACTACTGCGCCAAGAACGGCTTCGGCAAGGCCTGGGTCGGCCTGTCGGGCGGCATCGATTCGGCGCTTGTGCTCGCGATCGCGGTCGAAGCGCTCGGCGCGGAGAACGTGACCGCGGTCCGACTGCCGTCGCGCTACACCTCGGGGCAGAGCAACGACCTCGCCGCCGACCAGGCCCGCGTGCAGGGCGTGCGCCTCGAGACCGTCGCGATCGCCGAGCCTTTCCAGGGCTTCCTCGCCGCGCTCGGTCCGCTGTTCGAGGGACGCGAGCCCGACATCGCCGAGGAAAACCTGCAGTCGCGCTGCCGCGGCGTGCTTCTCATGGCGCTCGCCAACAAGTTCGGCGGCCTGCTGCTGACCACCGGCAACAAGAGCGAGTACGCGGTCGGTTACGCGACGATCTACGGCGACATGTGCGGTGGCTATGCGCCGATCAAGGATCTCTACAAGACCGAGGTCTACGCGCTCTCGCGCTGGCGCAACGCGCGCGACGGCGAGACGGTGATCCCGCAGCAGGTCATCGACCGCGCGCCGTCGGCCGAGCTGCGCGACAACCAGACCGATCAGGATTCGCTGCCGCCGTACGACGTGCTCGACGCGATCCTCACGCGCTTCGTCGACCTCGAGCAGTCACGCGAGGACATCGTCGAAGCCGGCTTCGATCCGGCCACGGTCGACCACGTGCTGCGCCTCGTGCGCATCAACGAGTGGAAACGCCACCAGGCGGCGCCGGGTCCGAAGGTGTCGCGACGCGCGTTCGGCCGCGAGCGCCGTTATCCGATCACGTCGGGATGGCGCGAGGGCCGCGGCGCCTGAGGCACGCGCGGCGAGGGGACCTCACTCGGCGGTGAGGTCCGGCGGCGGCTTGGAGCCGCGCTGGCTCAACGGGATCAGGCGCCACCAGTTCGAGCGCCAGTCCGGCCACTTGCCGCCGTCGAGGGCGGGGTGCTGCGGGCTGTTGGCCTTGAGCACGCGCTCGGTGTCGGCGGCGAGCGCTTCCTGGCCGAGGTTGCGGTAGCTCTGCATCATGATCGCGAGCGCATCGCCGGTCTGCGGCGCGCGGTCGTAGTTCTCGATGATCGCCTTGGCACGGTTCGATGCGGCAACGTAGGCGCCGCGACGCAGGTAGTACAGCGCGACGTTGAGTTCCGCCTGGGCCATGCCGTTGCGCAGGTAGATCATGCGCTGGCGGGCGTCCTCGGCGTAACGGCTCGTCGGGTAGCGCTTGACCAGTTCGGAGAAGTCGTCGAACGACTGGCGCACGTAGGACTGGTCACGCTGGGTACGGTCGAGGCCGGCGTAGCGCTCGAGCAGGCCTTCCTCGCGGTCGAAGTTGATCAGGCCGCGCAGGTAATAGGCGTAATCGACGTGCTTGTGCGTCGGATAGGTGCGGATGAAGCGGCCGATCGTCGAGTAGGCATCCTCGGGCTTGTTCATCTTGTACTGCGCGTAGGCCTGTTCGATCTGCGCCTGCTCGGTGTACGGGCCGAACGGGAAGCGCGCGACGAGGCGCGTGAACGTGCGCACGGCGACGTCGTAATTGCCCTTGTCGTTGGCCACCTTGCCGCGCTCGTAGAGCTGCTCCACGGGCAGCGTCTCGAGGGGGTCGGCCTTCTTCTTGCCGAACAGCGAGCAACCCGACAGCGCGACGACGAGCAGCAGGAAGAGGGCGCGGACAACGGCCCGGTCGAATCGGGAAACTCGCATGCGAGGGGGGGCTCTGCGATGATACGGAGTTCCGATCATAACCCGAACGCGAGGCCGGCCGGAAACGCCGCGAGCCTTCACGTTTTCTGCTGATTTGCCGATGAACACGACCCCTTCCACGCTGAACGCGACCATTCCCGACGAGGCCGCGGGACGCCGGCTCGACCAGGCCCTGGCCGAGCTGTTCCCGGATTTCTCGCGTTCGCGCCTGACCGCGTGGGTGCGCTCGGGCGCCGTGCTCGTCGACGGCGAGGTCGTGCCGCCGCGCCACATCGTGCACGGCGGCGAGGCCGTCGAGCTGACCGTGGTCATGCAGCGCGAGGTCGGCGCTCAGGGCGAGGCGATCGAGCTCGACATCCGTTACGAGGATGACGACGTGTTCGTCATCAACAAGCCCCCGGGCCTGATCGTGCATCCGGGCGCCGGCAACCCGGACGGCACGCTGCAGAATGCGCTGCTGCACCGTGATCCGAAGCTCGCCGAGATCCCGCGCGCGGGCCTCGTGCACCGCCTGGACAAGGACACCTCGGGCCTCATGGTCGTCGCGCGCACGTTGCGCGCACACACCACGCTGGTCGAACAGCTGTCGGAGCGCTCGGTGCACCGCCAGTACGAGGCCGTCGTGTACGGGCCGATGGTCGCCGGTGGCCGCATCGACAAGCCGATCGGCCGCCACCCGGTCGACCGCCTGCGCCAGGCCGTGCGCGAGGACGGCCGCGAGGCGGTCACGCATTACCGCGTGCGCGAGCGTTTCCCGGCGCTGACGGTGGTCGAATGCCGCCTCGAGACCGGCCGCACCCACCAGATCCGCGTGCACATGGCGCATGCCAAGCATCCGATCGTCGGCGATACGACGTACGGCAACCTGCGCCTGCCCAAGGGCGCGACGCCGGAACTCGCCGACGCGTTGCGCGGCTTCCGCCGCCAGGCGCTGCATGCCGAGAAGCTCGAGTTCGCGCATCCGGTCGGCGGTGCGCCGATCACGGTCGAAGCGGCGCGCCCGGTCGACATGGAAGCGCTCGTGCAGGCCTTGCGCGACGACGCGCGCGCCCGCGCGTGACCGATCCCGTCGCGGTGGCGGCGACACGCGGCGAAGGTTTCGTGCGCCCCGACCTGCTGCTCGCGCCGGGCGTGCACGTGGCCGTGACGACGCGCGCGCTGGCCGGGGCGTCGCACGGCGCGTACGCCGGCTTCAATCTCGGCGATCGTTGTGGCGACCAACCGGCTGCGGTCGCCGCGAACCGCTCCGCGCTCGTCGACCTGCTCGGCCTTCCGGCCCCGCCACGCTGGCTGCGCCAGGTGCACGGTGTCGAGGTCGCCACGTCCGGCGCGGACGAGGGCGAACCGCCCGAAGCCGATGCCGCGTTCGCCGACACGCCGGGTTCGGTGCTCGCCGTGCTGACGGCCGACTGCCTGCCGATCGTGTTCGCCTCGCGCGAAGGCCGAGTGATCGCGGCCGCGCATGCGGGATGGCGCGGCCTCGCGGCGGGCGTGCTCGAGGCGACGCTGATGCACTTCGCCTGCGCCCGGGAGGACGTGGTCGCCTGGATCGGACCCGCGATCGGCGCGGCGTCATACGAGGTCGGTATCGAGGTTCACGAGGCGTTCGTCGGCGCGCATCCGTCCGATGCCGACGCATTCACGGCGACGCGGGCGGGCCACTGGCTCTGCGATCTCGAGGCGCTGGCGCGCGCAAGGCTGTCGCGCGCCGGGCTCGTCGACGTGCGCGGCGGCGGTTTCGACACGTTGCGCGATGTGCGCTTCTATTCCCATCGCGGTGCCGCGCCGACCGGGCGCTTCGCGACCCTGATCTGGCGCGACGCTCCGCGAGCCTGACGCCTCAGCGCGCGAGCGCGTCGAGGAACGCGTCGCGCCATGCCCCGATCGTGTGCACGGCGAGATGGTCGTGCATGGCCTGCCAGCGTGCCTTGCGTTCCTCGAGCGGCATGCCGAGCGCGCGCTCGAGCGCGTCGGCGGTGTCGTCGGCGTCGAACGGATTGACGATCAGCGCGTCCTTCAGCTCGAACGCCGCGCCGGCGAAGCGCGACAGCACGAGCACACCCGGATCGTCGGCCGGCTGCGCCGCGACGAACTCCTTGGCGACGAGGTTCATGCCGTCGCGCAACGGCGTCACGAGGCCGATCTGCGCGACGCGGTAGTAGCCGGCCAGCGTCGCGTGCTGGAAGCTGCGGTTGATGTAGCGGATCGGCATCCAGTCCGGCTCGGCGTGGCGGCCGTTGATCGCGCCGGCCTGCTGCTCGAGGCGTTCGCGCAGTTCGCGGTACTCCGGCACGTCCTCGCGCGTCGGCGGGGCGATCTGCATCATCGAGACCTGGCGGCGCCGTTCGGGATGCTGCGCGAGGAAGCGCCCGAACGCCTCGAAGCGTTCGGGCAGGCCCTTGGAGTAGTCGAGCCGGTCGACGCCGATCGCGAGCGCACGGCCCTGCAGGCTCGTCATGAGGCCGCGTGTCGCCGCGTTGGTGGCCGCGGCCTGGGCCTGGCGGGCGATGTGCGCGGTGTCGATGCCGATCGGAAACACCGCGGCGCGGAACCGCCGCCCCGACGGCATCACGATCGCATCGCCGTCGAGGTGCGCGCCCGCTTCGCGTTCGAAGTAGTCACGCAGCGCACGCAGGTCGGCCGGCGTCTGCAGGCCCACGAGGTCGTACGCCGACAGCGAGCGCAAGAGGTCGTGGTGACCAGGCAGGGTCGCGAGCAGCTCGGCCGGCGGCAGCGGGATGTGCAGGAAGAATCCGATCCGAGCGCCGACGCCCCGCGCGCGCAGCGCGAGGCCGAGCGGGATGAGATGGTAGTCGTGCACCCACACGGTATCGTCGTCGGCGAGGCGCGCGGCGAGCTGGGTGGCGAAGCGCTCGTTGACGCGCAGGTAGCCTTCGAGGTCGCGGCGTTCGAACTCGAGCAGGCCGGGGCGATGGTGCAGCAGCGGCCACAGCGTGCGGTTCGAGAAGCCGAGGTAGAACGCCTCGTAGTCGGCGCGGGCGAGGTCGGTGACGACGTAGGTGATCGCACCGGCGGTCTCGACACGGGGTTCCTCGGCCACGTTCGCGGCGACGCGTCCGCTCCAGCCGAACCACAGGCCGCCGCGCTCGGTCAGCGCCGCGTGCATCGCCGAGGCGAGGCCACCGGCGCGCAGCTCCTTGGGCAGCGCGACGCGGTTGGAGACGACGACGAGGCGGCCGCTCATGCGTCGGGCTCCGTCCGTGGCGCCCGGACCGGGTTCACAAGAGGTCTTCCCAGCTGCGCGACAGGCGCATCGCCGAGTTGATCAGGCCGACCATCGAATAGGTCTGCGGGAAGTTGCCCCACAGCTCGCCGCTCTCGGGTGCGATGTCCTCCGACAGCAGTCCGAGCGTGTTGCGTTGCGCGAGCAAGTGCTCGAACAGCTCGCGAGCCTGCTCGGTACGGCCGATCGCGGCGAGTGCGTCGACGTACCAGAAGTTGCAGATCGTGAAGCTCGTCTCGGGGGTGCCGAAATCGTCGGGCGCGATGTAGCGGAACATGTGGCGGCCGCGCGAGAGGCCGCGCCCGACCGCCTCGACCGTGGCGACGTAGCGCGGATCGCTTGCCTCGACGAAACCGAGCTCGGCGAGCAGGAGCAGGCTCGCGTCGAGGCCATCACCCTCGAACGCGTCGACGAAGTGGCCGTCGGCGTGCACGGCGCGAGCGAGGATCGTCGCGCGCATCGCGTCGGCGCGCTGCCGCCAGTGGGCCTCGCGCGCGTCGAGGCCGAGGTGGGCGGCGATGCGCGCGAGGCGATCGCAGGCAGCCCAGCACATGACCGCCGAGTACGTGTGCACGGACGCGCGGCCGCGGAACTCCCACAGGCCGGCATCGGGCTGGTCGTGCAGGCGCCAGGCCGCGTCGCCCGAGGGTTCGAGGCGACGGAACGCGGCCTCGTCGCCGGGTGTGACCAGGCGACGGTCGAAGAACAGTTGCGTCGCCGCGAGCACGACGCTGCCGTAGACGTCGTGCTGGACCTGCCGCCACGCGTCGTTGCCGATGCGCACGGGTTTCATGCCGCGGTAGCCGTCGAGATGCGCGGCCTCGCCTTCGTGCAGCTCGCGCTCGAAGCGGATGCCGTAGACCGGCGCGAGTGCGCCGTCGGCGGCGGCGAGGTTGAACAGATAGCGAAGGTATTCCTCCATGCTGCGCGTCGCGCCGAGCCGGTTGAGCGCACGCACGACGAAAGCGGCATCGCGCAGCCAGCAGAAGCGGTAATCCCAGTTGCGCACCGTGTGCGGCGCCTCGGGGATCGAGGTCGTCATCGCCGCGACGATCGCGCCCGTACCTTCGTGCTGGCACAGCTTGAGCGTGATCGCGGCGCGGATCACGGCCTCCTGCCATTCGGCCGGGATCGACAGGTAACGCACCCATTCGTGCCAGTAGTCGAGCGTGGACTCGAGCGCGTCGCGAACGTAGCGCGACGGGCTTTCGGGCAAGGTCTCGTCGGGGCCGAGCACGACGTGCATCTCGCGGTCGAGCAGGAACGGCAGCTCGTCGAGCAGCATCGGCAGCGGCGCGTCGGTGGTCGCGCGCAGCACGACGTCGTCGAGCAGCCAGCGCACGTGGTTCGATCCGGCGGTGCGTTCGGGCACGCGCGCGCCGTAGCCGACCAGCGGGCGCAGGCGCAGGCGGATGCGCGGCGCACAGGACAGCGGGCGGATGCGGCGGATCATGCCCATCGGATGGAAGATGCGGCCGTGGCGCTTGTAGCGCGGTGCGAAGTCGACCACCTCGACCGAGCTGCCGTCGGCGGCATCGAGGCGCGTCACGAGCACCGCGGAGTTGTCGAGGTAATGCTGGCGACTCGCCGTGAAGCCTTCGAGCGCGACCTCGAAGAAGCCGGCATCGGGGGTGGTCGGCGAGAGCAGGTCGCAGAACACGGGATCGCCGTCGAAGGTCGGCAGGCACGACCATACGATGCGGGCGCGTGCGTCGAGCAGCGCGCTGAAGCTGCCGTTGCCGATCAGGCCGAGTTCAAGCGAAGCAGGCGGTGACGTCATCGGTTCTCCTCGTGCGGGGCGGGATCGAGCCGGTTGGCCGCGTGCGCGAGCCAGTCGCGCACGGCCTGCGGCGTCGCCAATGCGTAACGTGCATCGGTCGGCCGGCGAGGACCGACGATCACGCTCGTGCCGCCGCGCTCGTTCACATGCCGGAACGCGTGCTCGTCGGTGAGGTCGTCGCCAAGCATCCACGGCGTGCGGCCTTCGAACGGTGCGCGGGACATGAAGCGTGCGATCGCCACACCCTTGTCGACGCCCGCCGGTTTGAGCTCGATCACGCGGTTTCCATGCTGCAGTGCAAAACCTGAACCCGCGATGCGCAGGAGGTCGTCGGCCGCGAGCGCGACCGCGGCGGCGGCCTCCGGCGCGAGGCGGTAGTGCAGGGCGAGCGCATCGGTCTTGTCCTCGATGAAGACGCCGGTTGGCAAGGTCTCGACGAACGCGAGCGCCGCGCGACGGGCCTCGTCGAGCGCGGCCGGTGCGATCGCGAGCGCATGCAGATCGCCGTCGCCGTCGCGCCATTGCGCGCCGTGCAGGCCGGCAGCATGTCCACGCCAGTCCAGGAGACTGTCGATCTCGGCGACGGGTCGGCCGCTCACGAGCGCGAGCGCACCGCCGAGTGCGTGGCGCAGGCGAGCGAGCGACGTACGCAGGGTGTCCGCGACGACGACATCCTGAGGATGCAGTGCGAAATCGAGCAGCGTGCCGTCGAGGTCGAGGAACAGTGCCGCGTGCGCGGGCAGCGGTGGTGGTGCGGGCAACGGTGACGAAGCGATCGTGGCGTCGGTCATGGCGCGTCGCGTCGGGTCCCTGTGCGGGCCAGCCGGAAGGCGGAATCCCGAGCATCGCGCCTGCCGCATGAAGATCAGGGGAACGCGGCGGCCGCGGATCGCGTGCGACATGTTCGGTCATCGCTTGGAACGGCGCCGGCACGCCCACATTTGAGGGCCATCCGCCGGATCGTCCCGGCCATCTTTCCAGAAGGGTTTTCCTCCATGCGCATGGACAAACTGACCTCGCGCTTCCAGCAGGCCCTCGCCGACGCGCAGAGCCTCGCCGTCGGGCGCGACCACAACATGCTCGAGCCCGCGCACGTGATGACCGCGCTGCTCGACCAGCAGGGCGGCTCGACGCAGCCGATGCTCGCGCAGTCGGGCGTCAATGTCGCCGCGCTGCGCACTCGCCTCGGCCAGGTGCTCGAGCGCCTGCCGAAGGTCGCCGGCCAGGAAGGCAACATCGGCGTCGGCAACGACCTCGGCCGCCTGCTCAACCTCACCGACAAGCTCGCCCAGCAGCGCGGCGATGCGTTCATCGCGAGCGAGCTGTTCGTGCTCGCCGCGCTCGACGACAAGGGCGAGGTCGGCGCCGCGCTCAAGGCGACGGGCGCCGACAAGGCGCGCCTCGAATCCGCGATCGAGGCGATGCGCGGCGGCGAGAAGGTCGCCGACGCGAACGCCGAGGAGAACCGCCAGGCGCTCGAGAAGTACTGCATCGACCTGACCGCGCGCGCCGAGGCCGGCAAGCTCGATCCCGTGGTCGGCCGCGACGAGGAGATCCGCCGCGTCGTGCAGGTGCTGCAACGGCGCACCAAGAACAACCCCGTGCTGATCGGCGAGCCCGGCGTCGGCAAGACCGCGATCGTCGAAGGCCTGGCCCAGCGCATCGTCCACAATGAGGTGCCTGAAGGCCTGCGCGACAAGCGCGTGCTGTCGCTGGACATGGGCGCGCTGATCGCCGGGGCGAAGTTCCGCGGCGAGTTCGAGGAGCGCCTCAAGGGCGTGCTCAACGACCTGTCCAAGCAGGAAGGCCGCGTGATCCTGTTCATCGACGAACTGCACACGATGGTCGGCGCCGGCAAGGCCGAGGGCGCGATGGACGCGGGCAACATGCTCAAGCCCGCTCTCGCACGCGGCGAGCTCCATTGCGTCGGCGCGACCACGCTCGACGAGTACCGCAAGTACATCGAGAAGGATGCCGCGCTCGAGCGTCGTTTCCAGAAGGTGCTGGTCGGTGAGCCCAGCGTCGAGGACACGATCGCGATCCTGCGCGGCCTCAAGGAGCGCTACGCCGTGCACCACGGCGTCGAGATCACCGATCCCGCGATCGTCGCCGCGGCGACGCTGTCGCACCGCTACATCCCGGACCGCCAGTTGCCCGACAAGGCGATCGACCTCATGGACGAGGCGGCGAGCCGTATCCGCATGGAGATCGATTCCAAGCCCGAGGAGCTCGACCGCAAGGAGCGCCGCCTGATCCAGCTCAAGATCCAGCGCGAGGCTTTGCGCAAGGAAAAGGACGCCGAGTCGAAGCAGCGCTTCGCCGACCTCGAGGGCGAGATCGACGTGCTCGAGCGCGACTTCTCCGACCTCGAGGAGATCTGGAAGGCCGAGAAGGCGGCCGTCACGGGCACGACGAAGATCAAGGAAGCGATCGAACACGCGCGCGTCGAGATGGACGCGGCGATGCGCCAGCAGGATTTCGCGAGGGTTTCGGAAATCCAGTACGGGCGCATTCCGCAGCTCGAGAAGCAGCTCGCCGCGGCGGCCGAGACCGAGCAGCAGGGTTTCCGCCTGCTGCAGGACAAGGTCACGGCCGAGGAGATCGCCGAGGTCGTCGCGCGCTGGACCGGCATCCCGGTCAGCAAGATGCTCGAGGGTGAACGCGAGAAGCTGCTGCGCATGGAGGACGAACTGCACCATCGCGTCGTCGGCCAGGACGAGGCGGTCAAGGCCGTGTCCGACGCGATCCGCCGTTCGCGTGCGGGCCTGTCGGATCCGAACCGGCCGAACGGCTCGTTCCTGTTCCTCGGCCCGACCGGCGTCGGCAAGACCGAGCTGTGCAAGGCGCTCGCGTCGTTCCTGTTTGACACCGAGGAAGCGATGGTGCGCATCGACATGAGCGAGTTCATGGAGAAGCACTCCGTGAGCCGGCTCATCGGCGCGCCCCCGGGCTATGTCGGCTACGACGAGGGCGGTTACCTGACCGAGGCCGTGCGGCGTCGTCCGTACAGCGTGATCCTGCTCGACGAGGTCGAGAAGGCGCACCCCGACGTCTTCAACATCCTGCTGCAGGTGCTTGACGACGGCCGCCTCACCGACGGCCAGGGTCGCACGGTCGACTTCCGCAACACGGTCATCGTGATGACCTCGAACCTCGGCTCGCAGTACATCCAGGAACTCGCCGGCGGTGACGAGGCGCAGTACACGCAGATGAAGGCTGCGGTCATGGGCGTCGTGCAGGCGCACTTCCGTCCCGAGTTCATCAACCGCCTCGACGAGATCGTCGTGTTCCGGCCGCTCGAGAAGGCGCAGATCCGCCACATCGCGCGCATCCAGACCGACTACCTCGGCAAGCGCCTCGCCGAGCGCCAGCTGCGCCTGTCGATCAGCGACAAGGCCCTCGACCTGCTCGGCAACGTCGGTTTCGATCCGGTATACGGCGCGCGTCCGCTCAAGCGCGCGATCCAGCAGCAGCTCGAGAATCCGCTTGCGCGCGAGATCCTCGAGGGACGCTTCGCGTCGGGCGACACGATCGCGGTCGAGGCCGAGGGCGGGCATCTCGTGTTCGCGAAGCCGTAGCCGTGTGACGTCGGGCGGCCTCGTGCCGCCCGGCGCATTTCCGGCGATCCCGCGATCGCGCACGCGTGTTGGCGCGTCCCTGCACGCATGCGATAGTCCCCGCACTGCTGCAGCAGGACTGGGGAGTCGCGCATGCGTCGTGTCGTTCGCGTCGGGCTGGCAGTCGCCGGCGCGCTGGTGTCGCCTCATGCCCTCGCGGGCACGATCAACGTCACGGCCTCCGGAGCGTCAGGCGTCGCCACCTGCACGCTCGCGCAGGCCATCGATGCGGCCAATCGCGCCAACAACGCGGCGGGGACCTGGGGCGCCACGCCGCCTGGTGCGACCACCCTCGATCCGCTGCGCTACTCGGTGGCCAGGCACATCGGCAGCGGCTCGTGCAGTGGCGCGACCGCGGGCGCCAACACGATCAGCCTGCAGCCGCTCGCGCGGCAGACCATCGTGTTCGAGCCGACCGCTGCGCAGTATCCGAACCAGGGCTGGAATGACGGCGTCGCCGATCGCGCCGACAACTACTGGTACGGCCCCAACGCGCTGCCGCCGATCGCGAGCGACATCACGATCGAAGGCCATGGCGTGACGCTCAGGATCGCCGACGGCACGCGTCGGCTGCGCTTCTTTTTCGTCGGTGCGGATGCGCGGCTTTCGGCGACCAACGCGTTCGGTGAACCGGTGACGCCGGGTTTCAACACGCCCGGTGCGGGACGCCTAACGCTGCGCGGCATCGTGCTCTCGGGCGGGCGCCAACTCGGCGGCTACTCGAGTTGCCGTGCCGGCGGCGGTGCGGGTATGGGCGGCGCGATCTTCAACCAGGGCACGCTCGTCGTCGATTCGAGTGTCCTCGCCGGCAACGAGGCGCGCGGTGGTCCCGCCGACTGCGGCCGCATGTTCGTCGGCAGCGGCGGCATGGGGTCAGACCCCGGGAGCGGTGGGCGCGGTGGTGGCATGGGCGGACGGGTACCGCTCGGATCCGGCGACACGCCGGACGATGTCGAGGCGCGTGGACACTTCAGTGGCTTGTCGGGATTGGGGGCGTTGTATACGACCCGCTACGCATCCTCCGGTACGACGGGGGGACCCGTCGAAACGCTGGCCATCCTGCCCACCACCGGACACGGTGGTGCGAGCGGTGCGCTCCAGGTGTTCGATCGCGACGGGCAACTGACCTACGGCAACCGGCTCGGAGCAGGTGGCGGTTTCCGCGGCGGACTCGGTGCGGCGACGCCACGGCCCGGCGGCGCGTTCGGCGAGGGCGGTGCGGGAGGCGGATGGGCATCGGCCGGAGGTGGTGTCGGTGGCGGCGCAGGCCAGTCGGACTTCATCAGCGGCGGCGGTGGCGGGTTCGGTGGTGGCGGCAGCTCGGTCGGCAACTTGGGCTGTGCGTTCTGCGGTGCTTCGGGATTCGGTGGATCCGGTCATGCGCCCGGTTACGGCGCGCGCGCCACCGGTGCCGGCATGGGCGGCGCGATCTTCAACCTCGCCGGCGACGTGACCCTGCTCAACGCGACGCTGTCCGGTAATGCAGCGCGCGGCGGCACGCGTGATCCTCACCTGCCGCCTTCGACGGCGTGGGGCCCGGATGGCTCGGGCCTCGGGGGCGCGGTGTTCAACCTCAACGGCGCCTTGCAGGTGGAGTTCTCGACGCTTGCGGACAACCGCGTATCGGGCGGGCCCGGCTCCGATGCGGGCGCGATCCACAGCGTGGCCTACAACGGCGACGCGAGCGACGATGCTGCGGCTCCCGGATTCACCGGCAGCCATGTCGCGAGCGTGCAGCTGCGCTACGCGATCCTGTCGGGCAGCCGCCGCAGCGACGACGGCGTCGCGGTCAATGACCTCGTCGTGGATCGCCCGGTCGCGGTGCAGGGCGACATGCCGAACCTCGGCGCGGCGCTGATCCAGGCACCCGAGACGGGAGCGCGCAACCTCGTCACGCGCTGGCGCATCGACAACGCGATCGGCGAACTCGCCGCGAACACCGTGACCATGGATCCGCGCCTGCTTCCGCTCATGCGCAACGGCGGCACGACGCCGACGATGATGCTCGGCGAGGGCAGCCCGGCACGCGACGCGGCGCCGGCTGCCGACTGCAACGGGCGCGTTGATCAGCGCGGGGTGGTGCGCCCTCTCGGCATGGGCTGCGATCTCGGTGCCGTCGAGCAGGAACAGCCGATCCTCGTGACCACGGCCGTCGACGCCGTCGTGAACGACGGCCAGTGCTCGCTGCGCGAGGCACTCAACAATGCGAACGGCGCCACGCATCCGGACTGCGGATTCGGTTCGGTGTCGGTGCACAACATCGTCCGGTTCGCCCCGGGGATCTCCACCATCACGCTCGCCGGGGGTATCGCCGGTATCTTCTCGAACGTGACCGTCGACGGCGATCGCGACGGTGATGGCGCGCCCGACGTGACGGTGGACGCGCATGGTGCGAGCGCCGTGTTCGTGCTCGGCAACGGCAAGCGCATCAACCTCAACGGTCTCGCCCTCGTCAACGGCAATGGCGGCAGCATCGCCGGTGGGGCGATTCGCATCGACGGCACCGACAACACGGTCACGATCAGCAACAGCCGCATCGCGGGTTCGCGCACGACCGGTTCCGGCGGTGCGATCGCCGCGCCGATCCAGAACGAACTGTCCGTTCGCCACACGCGTTTCGAGAACAACGAGGCCGGCGGCAACGGCGGCGCGATCCACAGCCTCGCGCTGCTCGACATCGAGGCATCGCACTTCACGGGCAACCGCGGCGCGAACGGTGGCGCGCTGTTCAACGGCCTCGCCGCAACCGTTGCGCGCTCGACGTTCGAGGCGAACACCGCCACGGCCAACGGTGGCGCCCTTCGCAACGAGGGTTTCCTCGATGTCGCGGCCTCGACGCTCGCCGCGAACACGGCCGCGGCGTCCGGCGGCGGCCTGTCGAACACGGTGTCGGTGACGCTGACCAACGCGACGCTCTCGGGCAATGTCGCGAATGTCTCGGGTGGCGGCGTGCACAATGCGAACGTCAATGGCGCGATCGTCGACCTGCGGCAGGCCACGGTGGCCGACAATGTGGCGCCCAGCGGTGCCGCGCTCGCCAACGCACGCTCGCTGAGGCTGTCGCGCAGCGTCGTCACGGGCACGGGATCGTCCACGTGCACCGGAGCCCTCACCGACGACGGCGGTAACCTCGCCTGGGGGGACACGAGCTGTAGCGGACTCGCGATCGGCAATCCCCACCTGCAACCACTCGCCGACAACGGCGGGCCGACGCGCACGCGCCTGCCGGGCGTGGGCAGTGCGCTCGTCGACGTGCTGGCGTGCAACGGTTCGATCCATGTCGACCAGCGAGGCCGCCCACGACCCGACGGCATGCTCTGCGACATCGGTGCGACCGAGAGCCAGGTCGGCTACGCGGTGGCAGGAGCCGTGTCGGGACTTATCGGCGAGGGCATGTCACTCGAACTCAATGGTGGCACGGAGGTGTTGCCGATCGCCGCCGATGGCCCGTTCGCGTTCACGAGCCGCCTGCCACGCAACGGCGAGTACGAGATCGTCGTCTCGGCGTCGCCGACTGCCCCCTGGCAGACGTGTTCGGTCGCCGCCGGGTCGGGTAACGTCGGCTCGGCCGATGTCACGAACGTGCAGGTCACCTGCACGACCGAAATGTTCGGCATCGGCGGCAGCGTCATCGGACTCGCCGGCAGTGGACTCGTGCTGTCGCTCAACGGCGGCGCACAGACGCAGGCGGTCTCCGCGGATGGTCCGTTCGCGTTCGCGCAGCCGCTCGCGAGCGGCACGCCGTACACGGTCGCGATCGCTTCGCAGCCGTCGTCACCGGCGCAGGTGTGCAGCGTGCAGGGCGGCAGCGGCACGGTCGCGGGAAGCGGCATCGACGACGTCGTCGTGACGTGCATCGAGCGCATCTTCGCCGACGGCTTCGATCCCTGATCCACCGCCCGGCGGGATCCCGCCGGGCGGTGATGCCGGTTACGGCGTTGCCGGCGGCGTGTCGACGTGCGCCGCGAAAGGATCGGCCAGGACGGCCTTGCGTGCCTCGGTACGTGGCACGGCGTCGTTCGTGGCCGCACGCGTGAAGCGCGTCGCGGTCGCCGAGGGTTCGCCACGCACGGCGGCGAGGAACTCGCGGCCCCAGCGGGCGATGTCGCGGTGCTGCACGATGTCGAACATCTGGCGCATGCGGCTGCGCGCCTCGTGGCGGTTCATGCCGATCGCGTGGCGTGCCTGCGCGACGAGGTCGGTGATGTCGTGCGGATTGGTCAGCACGGCGCCCTTGAGCTCGGCGGCGACGCCGGCGAACTCCGACAGCAGCAGCACGCCGCGGCCCCTGGTGAGGCCTTGCACGGCGACGTACTCCTTGGCGACGAGGTTGAGGCCGTCGCGCAGCGGCGTGATCCACATCGTGTCGGTCACGGCGTACCACGCGGCGAGCTCGTCGAACGGCAGCGGCCGGAAGAAGAACTGCAGCGGCGTCCAGTCGACCTGCGAGAAACGCCCCTTGATGCGGCCGACGACCTGCTCGATCTGCGTCTGCAGTTCGTCGTAGACACCCATGCCGCCGGACGCCGGCACGCAGATGCACACGAGCGTGACCGCGCGGTGCAGGTCCGGCGAGGTCTCGAGCAGGCGCTCGTAGGCGAGCAGCTTCTCGAGCGTGCCCTTGGTGTAGTCGAGGCGCTCGACCGACAGCATCACGTGCTGGCCCTCGAGCGAGCGACGCAGCACGCCGGTGCGCTGCTTCACGTCGTCGCGCGCGAGCACGTCGCGCACGCGTGCGACATCGAGCCCGACCGGATGTGCGCCGAGGCGCACCTCGCGTCCGCCGGCCTCGATGCCGCGCGTGTAGCGGTCGAGTCCGACCGCGCAGCCGTAGGTAAGGAAGCGTGGCGCACAGCTTTCGCGGCGCGTCACCTTGACCGGCAGCGCGCCGCGTGCGACGTCGACGAAGTTCTCGACCTGGCGCGGCACGTGGAAGCCGATGTAGTCGCACTGCAGCAGGCTCGCGACGATCTCGCGGCGCCACGGCACCACGTTGAATACGTCGGCCGACGGGAAGTGGGTGTGGTGGAAGAATGCGATGCGCACATCCGGGCGCGCCTCGCGCAGGAACGCCGGCACCATCCACAGGTTGTAGTCGTGGATCCACACGGTCGCACCGGGCGCGGCCTCACGCGCGGCGGCTTCGGCGAACGCGCGGTTCACGCGCAGGAACACCTGCCAGTGGTCGTCGCGGAACTGCGCGCGCTCCCAGAACGTGTGCAGCAGCGGCCAGAAGGCCTCCTTCGAGAAGCGCCGGTAGAACACGTCGATGTCGTCGGGCGTGAGCGGCACGAGTGCGGTGCGCAGGTTCGGGTAGCGCTCGAGGTCGACGGCCGCGTGCGCGCGGTAGTCGGGGTGCGTGGTCGACTGGCCGGTCCACGCGATCCACGAGCCTTCGCGGCCATCGCCGAAGAACGACAGCAGGGTCGGGATGATGCCGTTCGGCGAGCGGTGCGGGCGGCGCTCGATGCGGCCGTTCGCGAGCACTTCCTCGTACGGCAGGCGGTGGTAGACGATGACGAGATCGGCACGGCCGGCCGGTGCGTCGCTCGGCTGGGGCATGAATGTCGCAGCATCGAGCATGCCGAAATGCGCGATCGCCTCGAGGATGCCGCCACAGCCGGTCGTATCGGCATGCAGCACGTGCGGCTGGCCGTGCGTCGCCGCGAGCAGCGCGGGTTCCGAATCGCCGACGCAGACACCGCGGAAGCCTTCGCGGTACATGGACAGGTCGTTGAGCGTGTCGCCGGCGACGAGGACGTGCGCGGGATCGACGCCGAGGTGCTGCACGAGGGCGCGCAGCGTGCGCCCCTTGTCCACGCCCTTGGGCAGCACGTCGAGGTAGCGGCCGGCCGAGAACAGCAGGTCGCAGTCGATGCCCGCGACGGCGTCGCGGAGGTCCTGGCCGATCGCGGCCTCGTCGCAGAAGTAGGAGCAGCGGCGTTGTTGCGGCACGTCCTGGCGTTCGAGGCCGGGGATACCGGTGACGGCACGCGCGACGGCGTGCTCTCCCGGCCACAGTGCCTCTATCGAGGCCTGCAACGGCTGCACCGTCTGC
Organism: Dokdonella aquatica; assembly: GCF_051987395.1. Classification (NCBI taxonomy): domain Bacteria; kingdom Pseudomonadati; phylum Pseudomonadota; class Gammaproteobacteria; order Lysobacterales; family Rhodanobacteraceae; genus Dokdonella; species Dokdonella aquatica. The sequence goes on from NZ_CP197094.1 coordinate 3,009,041, forward strand.
AGCGTGGTGCCGTCGACGACGGTCGCACCGACGTCGCAGACGATGTAGCGCGGGCGCGGCAGGATCGGATCGGCGAGCAGCGGCAACACCGCCTCGAGGCCGCGGCCGGTCACGTAGACGAGGGTGACGTCGTCGCGGCGCGCGAGCGTCTGGTAGAGCTGGGTGCGTTGCGCGGAATCGCCGGCCAGGAACGTGCCGTCGAGATCGGTGGCGAGCACGAGGCGCTTGCGCGACGAGAAGGGAAGGGCTGGGGTGAGGGTGTCGGGATGGAAATCGATGGCCAAGACGGCTCCTTTGCTGGATGGAACGGAGAGGGAATGCAGACGAGCGACGGCACCGCCCACCCGGGCGGGCGTGGTGACCGCGCCGGGCGGTCAGGGCTCGCGCGCGTCGCGCGCGGCGGGCATGAGTTCGAGCGCCTGCGGCGTCGTGCGCAGCATCGGCAGGAAGTTCGCGTCGTGCGCGGCCTCGTCGCGGCGCGCGCGACGCTGCCAGACGTAGGCGGCCATGAGGCCGAACACCGCGCTCGAGTACACGAGCAGCGCACCGGGCGTGCCGCTGCGCGTCATGAGGAAACCGGCGAGCAGCGGGCCGATCGCCGAGGCGACGCCGTGCACGAGCAGCAGGCTACTGCTGCCGGCGAGCACGCGATCGACGGGAATGCGATCGATGAGGTGGGCGACCGCGAGCGGATACACCGCGAACGACAAGCCGCCGAACGCGAACATCGCCACGAGCATCGCGATGCCGTCGCCGAGCGCGAGCACGAGCAGCGCGGCGACGGCGGCGCCGGCACCGCTCGCGGCGAGCACGCTGCGGCGGTCCATGCGGTCGGACAGGCGGCCGAGCGGCAGCTGCAGCGCGGCGCCGCCGACGATGGTCCAGCTCATGAACGTCGCGACGCCGCCTTCGTCGAGGCCGATGCGCGCCGCGTAGACCGGGCCGAGGCCCCAGAACGCGCCGAGCGCGAAACCCGAGGCCAGCGTGCCGAAGATCGCCGACGGCGCGATGCGCGCGAGTTCGCGCACGCCGAGGCGTGTCGCGGTCGGTTGCGCGGGTTGGCCGAGGCGCGTCCACGTGACCGGCATGACCGCGAGCGAGACCAGCATCGCGACGAGTGCGAACAGCACGAAGCCGCCGGCATCGGCGAGGCGCAGGAACTGCTGGCCGATCGCGAGCGCACCGAGGTTGACCAGCATGTAGGTCGCGAACACCTGCGCGCGGCGCTCGGTCGGCGCGGCCGCATTGAGCCAGCTCTCGATCACGGTGTAGAGCACGACCAGCATCGCACCGACGCCGATACGCAGCACGACCCAGGCGAGAGGATCGACGAGGATCGCGTGCAGCAGCACGAGTGCACCGGTGGCGCCGGCCGCAAACGCGAACGCACGGATGTGGCCGATGCGGCGGATCAGGGCAGGCGCGAACAAGGTGCCGCCGAAGAAGCCGACGAAGTAGGCCGACGAGATCAGGCCGATCGTCTGCGCGCTGAAGCCCTCGAGGCCTCCGCGTACCGCGAGCAGCGTACCGAAGAGCCCGCTGCCGAGAAGAAGTAACGCCACGCCGCCGAGCAGCGCGGACAATGGGGCGATCAACGCCAGCATCGGTCCGTCTTTCGTAGGTGGGTTTTTACCCTAGCACGGAATGTTGCGACGCGTCATGCTCGCCGTCCCCGGTTGAAAGTACTCGGCGTGCCACCATGTCGCGCGCCGCCCCGAAGAACCGAACACGCGAACGCACGGACACGCCATGCCGATCTACGAATTCGAATGCCCCGCCTGCGGCCACCGCTTCGAGCGCCTGCAGAAGCTGTCCGATCCCGATCCGACCGACTGCCCCGAGTGCGGCGGCACCGGAGTGAAGCGCTGCCTGACCGCGCCGGCGTTCCGCCTGTCCGGCTCGGGATGGTACGAGACCGACTTCAAGAAGGACGGCGACAAGAAGCGCAACCTCACGAGCAAGGAAGAGGGCGGATCGTCGTCCGCGACCTCGTCGGGTGGCGACGCGCCGAAGGAGTCGCCCAAGACTGAGCCTGCCAAGCCCGCGCCGAAGAGCGACACGCCCGCATCCTGATACGCAGCTGTTCAGGTTTCGTCTGCCTACACTACTTCTGTTCACGAACATTTGAAGGAGAGGGGACGCGATGAAGACTTGGGCAGCTTTGGGACTGGTCGTGGCCGGTGCATTCGCGGCGATGCCGCAGCAGGCCGAGGCGCAGCCGCCGCGCGGTGGCTACGGCCCGGACCGCGTCGAGTGCAACAGCCGTGACTACCGCCTGACCCGTTGCGACGTGTCGTGGCGCGAGGCCGACCTGGCCCGCCAGACGTCGAGCGCGCGCTGCGTGCGTGGCCAGACCTGGGGCATCGATCGCCGTGGCCTTTGGGTGGACCGCGGCTGTGCCGGCGTATTCGTCGAGGCCGGTCGTGGCGGCGGTCGTCCGGGACCGGGTGGTCCGGGCGGCTGGGCGCCGGGTCCCGACTGGGATCGCGAGATCCGCCTGTCGTGCTCGAGCAGCGACTTCCGCTACCGCTTCTGCCAGGTCGACATCGGTCCGGCCGGTCGCGTGCGCATCGAGCGTCAGCTGTCCGACACGGCGTGCATCGAAGGCCGCACCTGGGGTTACAACCGCGCCGGCGTGTGGGTCGACCGCGGCTGCGCCGCGTTCTTCTCGGTGGGCCGTCGCTGGCGCTGAGCCCGCGCCACGCACCGACGATGCACGGAACGCCCGCCGCAAGGCGGGCGTTCTCGTTTGCGGTGTCGCAACATCGGCTATAGCATTCCGCGCCTTTCCCCGGAGCCACCGTTCCCCATGCGCAGTCATTTTTGCGGCCTCGTCGACGAATCCCTGGTCGGGCAGACCGTCACGCTGTGCGGCTGGGTCGATACGGTCCGCCTGCAGAGCCACGTCGCGTTCGTCGACCTGCGCGATCACGAGGGCGTCGTGCAGATCGTCGTCGAGCGCGAGTCGGCCGAGGCCTTCGCGGTCGCCGGCGAGCTCGGCTACGAATACTGCGTGAGCGTGTCGGGCGACGTGCGCCGCCGCATCGCCGCCAACGAGAAGCTGCGCAGCGGGCAGGTGGAAGTGCTCGCCGCGCGCATCGAGATCCTCAACGCGGCCGCGAACCTGCCGTTCGCGCTGCACGAGAACCCGAGCGAGGAGACGCGTCTCACCTACCGCTACCTCGACCTGCGCCGCCCGGACATGCAGCGCAAGATGCGCATGCGCACGCGCCTCGTCGCGGCGCTGCGCCGCTGGCTGGACGCGCGCGGCTTCCAGGACCTCGAAACGCCGATCCTGACCAAGGCCACGCCCGAGGGCGCGCGCGACTACCTCGTGCCGAGCCGCGTGCATCCGGGCGAGTTCTTCGCGCTGCCGCAGTCGCCGCAGCTGTTCAAGCAGCTGCTCATGGTGGCCGGCTTCGACCGCTACTACCAGATCGCGCGCTGCTTCCGCGACGAGGACCTGCGCGCCGATCGCCAGCCCGAATTCACCCAGCTCGACATGGAGTTCGCGTTCGTCGGCGAGCGTGACGTGCAGGATGCCGTCGAGGGCATGATCCGCGAGATCTTCCGCGAGGTCGCCGGCGTCGAGCTCGACGCGGCGTTCCCGCGCATGACCTACGCCGAGGCGATGCGCCGCTACGGTTCGGACAAGCCCGACCTGCGCATCGACCTCGAGCTCGTCGACGTCGCCGAGCACGTGCGCCATGTCGAGTTCAAGGTGTTCGCCGAACCGGCCAACGATCCGGCCGGCCGCGTCGCCGCGCTGCGTGTGCCGGGCGGCGCGGTGTTCTCGCGCAAGCAGATCGACGATCTCGGCCAGCTCGCCGCTAAGTACGGCGCCAAGGGCCTCGCGTGGATGCGCGTGGAAGACCGCGCCAAGGGTCGCGACGGCATCAACTCGCCGGTCGCCAAGTTCCTCGACGATGCCGCGCTCGACGGTGTGCTCGCCGCGACCGGTGCCGCCGACGGCGACCTCGTGCTGTTCGGTGCAGGCAGCTACAAGGTGGTCTGCGATGTGCTCGGCGCGCTGCGCCTCAAGGTCGCGCGCGACCTCGGCGTCGTCGCCGAAGGCTGGCGCCCGCTGTGGGTCGTCGACTTCCCGATGTTCGAGTACGACGCCGAAGCGGGCCGTTACGTCGCCCTGCATCATCCGTTCACGGCGCCGAAGATCGACGACGTCGCCGACCTCAATGCGAACGCAGCGCACGCGGTCTCGCGCGGCTACGACATGGTGCTCAACGGCAACGAGATCGGTGGCGGCTCGATCCGCATCCACCGCAGCGACATGCAGAGCGCGGTGTTCGAGCTGCTCGGCATCGGTGCCGAGGAGGCCAGGGCCAAGTTCGGTTTCCTGCTCGAGGCGCTGCGTTTCGGGGCGCCCCCGCACGGCGGCATCGCGTTCGGCATCGACCGCATCGCCGCGCTGATGGCCGGCACCGAGTCGATCCGCGACGTCATCGCGTTCCCGAAGACCGCGAGCGCGCAGTGCCTCATGACCTCGGCACCGTCGCCGATCCCGGCGGCGCAGCTGCGCGAGCTGCACGTGCAGGTCGTCGAACCCGACAAGAAAGCCTGATCCGGGGCGACGGACCCCGCGCGTGAACGACCACGTCGTCCTGCTGCACGGCATCTGGATGCGCGGCTTCACGATGGCGCCGTTCGCACGGCGCCTGCGCGCGGCCGGCTTCGCGTCGCTGGAATCGTTCGACTACGCGAGCGTGAGTGGCGATTTCGACCTCGCCGTCGATCGCCTCGCCGCGCGCATGCGCGCGGTCGACGGCCCGGTGCATCTGGTCGGCCACAGCCTCGGCGGCATGCTCGCGGTCGAGACGCTGCTGCGTCGTGGCGATCTTCCGCCCGGGCGCGTGGTCTGCCTCGGCGCACCGTTGCGTGGCAGCGCGGCAGCGCGTGGCGTCGACAAGGTGCAGGTCGCACGCTGGGTCATGGGCCGCAGCGCGCCGATCCTGACGCGCGGTTTCGAGCGCTGGGACGGTGCGCGCGAGCTCGGCATCGTCGCCGGGCGCACGCCGCTCGGTCTCGGCCGTTTCTTCGGCCGCTTCGACGGTCCGAACGACGGCACGGTCAGCGTCGAGGAAACGCAGCTGCCGGGTGCGACCGATCACCGCATCGTCGCCTCGACGCATTCGGGCCTCGTGTTCTCCGACGAAGTCGCCGCGCTGACGGCCTCGTTCCTGCGTGCCGGACGCTTCCCGCCCGCGGCATGAACACCGTGCCATCCGACGATGTGATCATCACGGGCCGCCCCGGCGCGGTCGTATACTGCGCGCCGGGCTTCCGGTGGGCAGGCATGAACGATCGGCGGGACGTCGTCAGGGCAGCGGCAGGCGTGGTGCGTGCGCGATCGCAGCGCCTCGCCATGCGGGACGCCGCGCGATGACGACGCTGCTCGCCACGCGGGCCGTGTCGCCCGCGACCGCTTCGCCCGTACGCATCCTCGGCATCGATCCGGGCAGCCAGCGCACCGGTATCGGCATCATCGACGTCGCTCCCGACGGGCGCACGACGCACGTGCACCACAGTGCGATACGCCTGCTCGGCAACGACACGTTCCACCTGCGCCTCAAGCAGATCTTCGACGACGTGCGCACGCTCATCGAGGAGCACGCGCCGACCGAGGTCGCGATCGAGAGCATCTTCATGGCGCGCAACGCCGATTCGGCGCTCAAGCTCGGCCAGGCGCGCGGCGCGGCGATCTGCGCCGCGGTCAGCATGGGCCTCGTGCTCACCGAGTACGCGCCGAGCGAGGTCAAGAAGGCCGTCGTCGGTGGCGGTGCGGCCGACAAGACCCAGGTGCAGCACATGATCGGCGTGCTGCTCGGCCTGCAGGGGCCGTTGCAGGCGGACGCGGCCGACGCGCTCGCGATCGCGGTCACGCATGCGAACACGCGTGCGAGCCTGCTCGGTGTCGGCCTCGCGCGCGCCTCGTGGAGGCGTCGCCGATGATCGGTCGCCTCAAGGGCATCCTCGTGACCAAGCAGCCGCCGTGGCTGCTCGTCGACGTCAACGGCGTCGGCTACGAGCTCGAGGTGCCGATGTCGACGTTCTACGACCTGCCCGACGTCGGCCGCGAGGTCACGCTGGTCACGCATTACGCGGTCAAGGAGGATGCCGTCGCGTTGTACGGCTTCCTGCGCGAGGCCGAGCGCAGCCTGTTCCGTGGCGTGCAGAAGGTCAGCGGCATCGGCGCGAAGATCGCGCTCGCGGTGCTGTCGGGCGTATCCGTCGACGACTTCGCGCGCTTCGTGCAGACCGGCGACCACGCCGCGCTGACGCGCATCCCGGGCATCGGCAAGAAGACCGCCGAGCGCATGGTGCTGGAGCTGCGCGACCGCGTCGACGGTTTCGGCTCGGGCGGCGCGCCGATGACGGCGTTCGGCGAGGTGCCGAAGGATCCGGTGGCCGAGGCCAGCGTCGCGCTGCAGTCGCTCGGCTACAAGCCCGCCGAGGTCACGCGCCTCGTCAAGGACGCGCACGCGGCCGGCGACACGGCCGAGGACATCATCCGCAAGGCGCTCAAGGCGGCGCTGCGCTGACCCATCGAGGCATCCTTCCATGACGTCCACGTCTTCCGGCGGCCACGGCCGCACGAAGCTGCTCGCGCTGTGCTTCGGCGCGATCGGCGTCGTCTACGGCGACATCGGCACGAGCCCGCTCTACGCGTTCCGCGAGGCCTTCGGCCAGCACGGTGTGGAGGTCGGGCGCGAGAACGTGCTCGGCGTGCTGTCGCTGATCTTCTGGTCGCTGATCCTCGTCGTCTCGGTCAAGTACGCGACCTTCATCCTGCGCGCCGACAACAAGGGCGAGGGCGGCATCATGGCGCTCATGGCGCTCGCGCAGCGCGGCGTGCAGAGCGTGCGCACGCGCTGGGTGCTCATGGTGATCGGCCTTTTCGGCGCGGCGCTGTTCTTCGGCGACGGCGTGGTCACGCCGGCGATCTCGGTGCTGTCGGCGGTCGAGGGCATCGAGGTGATCCGGCCGGAACTGCACCCGTTCGTCGTGCCGGTCACGGTACTGATCCTGCTCGGCCTGTTCGCGATCCAGAAGCACGGCACGAGCCGCGTCGGACCGGTGTTCGCGCCGGTCACGCTGGTGTGGTTCCTGACGCTCGGCGCGCTCGGCGTGCACGGCATCCTGCAGGAGCCTCACGTGCTCAGTGCGCTGAGCCCGCACCACGCGATCGTGTTCTTCGCCCACAACGGCAAGTTCGCGATCTTCGCGATGGGCGCCGTGGTGCTCGCGATCACGGGCGCCGAGGCGCTGTATTCGGACATGGGTCACTTCGGACGCACGCCGATCCGCATCGTATGGTTCGCGCTCGTGCTGCCATGCCTCATGCTCAACTACCTGGGGCAGGGCGCGCTCGTGCTCGCCGACCCGGCCAAGGCCGCGAACCCGTTCTACCTGCTCGTGCCGCCGTCGCTGCTGATCCCGATGATCGTGCTCGCGACGATGGCGACGATCGTCGCCTCGCAGGCGGTCATCTCGGGCACGTTCTCGATGGCGCGTCAGGCCATGCAGCTCGGCTACCTGCCGCGCCTGCAGGTACTGCACACCTCACGCGAGACGATCGGCCAGATTTACCTGCCGTGGATCAACCGCATCCTGCTCGTGCTGACCATCGCCGCCGTGATCGGCTTCCGCTCGTCGGAGAACCTCGTCGCGGCGTATGGCCTCGCCGTGGTCGGCACGATGCTCATGAACACGCTGCTCGTGGTCGTGGTCGCGCGGCGCATCTGGGGCTGGAACCGCTTCGCGGTCGGCCTGGCCTGCGTGCTGTTCCTCGGCATCGACGTCGTGCTGCTGACCGCGGTCGCCGACAAGATCGAATACGGTGGCTGGTTCCCGCTCGCGCTCGGCATCGGCGTGTTCACGATCCTCATCACGTGGCGGCGCGGCCGCGAGCTCGTGCTGCGCGAGGTGCGCCGCGGCGGCCTCGCGCTGGGGCCGTTCATCGCCTCGATCAGCGCGCATCCACCCGTGCGCGTGCCCGGCACGGCGGTGTTCCTGACCGCCAACCGCGACGGCGTGCCGAATGCGCTGCTGCACAACCTCAAGCACAACAAGGTGCTGCACGAGCGCAATGTCGTGCTCACGGTCGAGATCCTCGACGAGCCGTTCGCCGAATCCGGCGATCGCATCGAGGTACGCCCGCTGGCCGACGAGTTCTACCTGCTGATCCTGCGCTACGGCTTCGCCGAGGATCCGGACATCCCGAGCGCGCTCGCGCGCGTCACCCAGTGCAGCTTCCCGTTCGACATGATGGACACGACGTTCTTCCTGAGCCGCGAGAGCATCATCGCGGGCGACCGTCCGGGCATGATGCTGTGGCGCGACCGCCTGTTCTCGTTCCTGCAGCGCAACGCCACGCCGGCGACCGCGTTCTTCCAGATCCCTGGCAACCGCCTCATCGAACTCGGCACGCAGGTCGAGATCTGAGCTGCACGTAAAGATTCGTTCGCGGGCACGCGTGCCGCTATCACGCGCGACCGAACCCGACGATAATCGCCGGCATTCCTGCCGGCCGAGCGCCCACGCCGATCTTCCGATGACCGATCGCCTCATCGCCGCCAGCGCCAACCGTGACGACGAACTCATCGAGGCGAGCATCCGTCCGCAGCGCCTCGGCGAGTACCTGGGCCAGGAAACCGTCCGCGAGCAGCTCGGCATCGCGATCGAGGCGGCGCGCCGCCGCGGCGGCGCGCTCGACCACGTGCTCATCTTCGGGCCGCCCGGACTCGGCAAGACCACGCTCTCGCACGTGATCGCGAACGAACTCGGCGTGAGCCTGCGCACCACGTCCGGCCCGGTCCTCGAACGCGCCGGCGATCTCGCCGCGCTGCTGACCAACCTGCAGCCGCGCGACGTGCTGTTCGTCGACGAGATCCACCGCCTGTCGCCGGTCGTCGAGGAAGTGCTGTATCCGGCGCTCGAGGATTTCCAGATCGACATCATGATCGGCGAGGGCCCGGCCGCGCGTTCGATCAAGCTCGACCTGCCGCCGTTCACGCTGATCGGCGCGACCACGCGCGCGGGCCTGCTCACGGCGCCGCTGCGCGACCGCTTCGGCATCGTGCAGCGCCTCGAGTTCTACACGACGACCGAGCTCGCCGCGATCGTGCGCCGTGCGGCCGTGATCCTCGGCATCGCCTGCGACGCCGACGGTGCGGTCGAGATCGCGCGCCGCTCGCGCGGCACCCCGCGCATCGCCAACCGCCTGCTGCGCCGCGTGCGCGACTTCGCCGAGATCCGCGCCGACGGCGTCATCACCGCGAAGGTGGCCGACGACGCGCTCGCGATGCTCAAGGTCGACGCCGAAGGCTTCGACGCGCTCGACCGCCGGATGCTCAACACGATCATCGAGCACTTCGATGGCGGCCCGGTCGGCGTCGAGTCGCTGGCCGCCGCGCTCAGCGAGGAGCGCGGCACGCTCGAGGACGTCGTCGAGCCGTTCCTGATCCAGCAGGGCTTCCTCGTGCGCACGGCGCGCGGCCGCATGGTGACCCAGAAGGCCTGGCGCCACCTCGGCCTCAAGCCGCCACGCAACCTGCCGCAGCCCGGGGAACTGTTCGGCGATGAATGAACCGTTCACGATCGCTCCGGCATTCTCGTGGCCCGTGCGCGTCTACTGGGAAGACACCGATGCCGGTGGCGTGGTCTACCACGCCGGCTACCTTCGGTTCTTCGAGCGTGCGCGCAGCGAGTGGCTGCGTGCGCGCGGCTTCGGCCAGCAGATGCTGCGCGAGGAACTCGGCATCGTCTTCGTCGTCCATCGTGTGGACATGCGTTTCAACCGTCCGGCGCGGCTGGACGACCTGCTCGAGGCGACCGTCGCCGTCGAGGAGGCGCGCGGCGCGAGCTTCGGCATCGTGCAGCGGCTGCTGCGACCGGGTGATCCGTCTTCCCTCGTCGATGCGCGCGTGCGCATCGCCTGCCTCGACGCGGAGCGCTGGCGCCCGCGACCCATCCCCGACAACCTTCTGGTCGAGATAGCGAAAACATGAACCACGACCTCAACGTGCTTGCCTTGATGTGGGGCGCGAGCCTGCCCGTCAAGATCGTCATGCTCATCCTGATCGGCTTCTCGATCGCCTCGTGGTTCATCATCTTCCGCAAGAAGGCGATGCTCGACGCGGCCAACCGCACCGCCAACGAGTTCGAGGAGCGCTTCTGGTCCGGTGCCGACCTCGCCGCGCTGTTCAAGGAGGTCAACGCGAGCGGCGAGCGCGTGACCGGCATCGAGGCGATCTTCGAATCGGGCTTCCGCGAGTTCGCGCGCCAGCGCCAGCGCCGTGGCGTCGATTCGCGCACGCTGCTCGAGAGCGCGCAGCGCGCGATGCGCGTGTCGCAATCGCGCGAGGTCGAGCGCCTCGAGCAGAACCTCGAGTTCCTCGCCAACGTCGGCTCGATCAGCCCCTACGTCGGCCTGTTCGGCACGGTGTGGGGCATCATGATCGCGTTCCAGGGCCTCGCCAACGTCAAGGAAGCGACCATCGCGATGGTCGCGCCGGGCATCACCGAGGCACTCATCGCGACCGCGATGGGCCTGTTCGCAGCGATCCCCGCGGTGTGGGCGTACAACCGCTACGCCAACCGCGTCGAGCGCGTCAGCCTGCGCTACGAGACCTTCCTCGAGGAGTTCTCGTCGATCCTGCAGCGCCAGACCCATGCCGACGACTGATGCCGGCGGTGCCGCGGTGCATGCGCGCAACCCCGCGCGCCGCGCCACGGCGTTGACGATGACCGTGCAGGCCACGCGCGTGGCCGGAGCCTCCTGATGCAGAGCCACCGCTACCGCAAGCGCCGCAAGCTCAAGGCCGAGATCAACGTCGTGCCGTACATCGACGTGACGCTCGTGCTGCTGATCATCTTCATGGTCACGGCGCCGCTCATGAACCTCGGCGTCGACATCCAGCTGCCGCAGTCCAACGCGACCGCGATCCAGAACGACAAGGAACCGGTCATCGTCAGCATCGATCAGGACGGCGCCTACTTCCTCACGCTCGGCCGCAGCGACCGCGAGCCGATCGACGAGGCCGGCCTCGTCACCAAGGTGTCGGCGTTCGTGCGCCAGAACCCCGGCGTGCCGGTGCTCATCGGTGGCGACGAGCGCGTCGCCTACGGCCGCATCTACCAGGCCATGGCGGCACTGCAGTCGGCCGGCGTGCCGAAGGTCGGCCTCATGAGCCAGCCCGTCTCCCAGCAGCCTCCGGCGAAGCGCTGACCGACGCGCGATGGAGAGTACTTCCGACAAGGCCCGCGCACTGCTCTTCTCGCTGCTGCTGCACGCGCTGATCGTGCTCGCGGCGCTGATCGGCGTGTTCTGGACGCGCGAGACGCGTCCGGTCGTCATGCCCGGCCCGATCATCGAGGCGACGCTGGTCGGTCCGACCGCGGCGCCGAAGCCGTCGGCGACGCGTGCGAAGCCGGCACCGCCGAAAGCCGAGTCGAAACCCGAGCCGCCGAAACTGGCCGAGCCCGTCGCGCCGCCGCCGACGCCGGAACCGCCCGCGCCGAAGCCGACGCCCACGCCGCCCGAACCGCCGCCTCCGCCGCCGAAGCAGGACACGGTCGACCAGGAGCGCGTCGCCGCGATGGCGGCCGAGAAGGCCGAGCAGCAGAAGAAGGAACAGGAAGCCAAGCAGCGCCAGCGCCAGATCGAGCTCGAGCAGGAAAAGCAGGAGGCGGCACGCCAGAAGGAGCTCGAGGATATTCGCAAGAAGCGCATCGCCGCCGCCAAGAAGACGGAGCTCGAGAAGCAGAAACTCGAGCAGTTGCAGGACCGGCAGGCCGCCGCTGCCGAGGCACAAAAGGCTGATCAGGCCAAACAGCTTGCGCAGCAGGCCGAGCATGAGGCGAAAGAGGCACAGACCGGCGCGAACGGTCAGGACAACGACCTGCGTGCGCGTTACGCGGCGGCAATCCAGGCCGCCGTGACGCGCGCATGGAATCGCCCCGAATCGGCGCAGGGTGGGCTGCGCTGCGCGCTGCGCATCGTGCAGATCCCGGGCGGCGACGTGCTCTCGGTCAGCGTGGCTTCACCATGCAACGCCGACGGTGCCGCGAGGAACTCGATCGAACAGGCGGTCATGCGCGCCGCGCCGCTGCCGTACGAGGGTTACCAGCAAGTATTCGAACGCGACATCACCTTCAACTTCCGATACGACGGGTAAGGATCGACCACCGATGATCAACCGAAACATCCTGCGTACCTGCCTGGCGATGTTCCTGCTCGTAGCCGGTTCGCTCGCCGGTGCGCAGGGGCTTGTGATCGACATCAACAACGGACTGAGTTCGGCGCAGCCGATCGCGGTCGTGCCGTTCGGCTTCGAAGGAGCAGGGCTGCCGCCCGAGACCGACGTTGGCGAAGTCGTGCGCGCGGATCTCGCCCGCTCGGGCAAGTTCTTCACGCTGGCCAAGCGCGACATCATCGAATTCCCGACGCGCGAAGGCGACGTCAAGTTCGCGACGTGGCGCATGCTCAAGCAGGACTACCTCGTCGTCGGGCGCATCGCCGACGCGAGCGAAGGCGCGCTGCGCGTCGAGTTCGAACTGTTCGATGTCTCGCGCCAGTCGCGCATCCTGGGTCTTTCGATCAGCGGCCAGCGCAGCGACCTGCGCGGCGTTGCCCACCAGATCGCCGACCTCGTCTACGAGAAGATCATCGGCGAGCGTGGCGCGTTCTGGACGCGTATCGCCTACGTCACCTCGACGGGGCTGGGCCAGAACACCAATTACGCGCTCATGGTCGCCGACTCGGACGGCTTCAATCCGCAGACCGTCGTGCGTTCGCGCGAGCCGCTGCTGTCGCCGGCGTGGTCGCCGGATGGTCGCCGCCTCGCGTATGTCTCGTTCGAGCGCGGCAATTCGGCGATCTACATCCAGGATCTCTCGACCGGCTCGCGCGAGCTCGTGTCCTCGAGCCGCGGCATCAATGGCGGCCCGGCGTTCTCGCCGGACGGCACGCGCCTCGCGCTCACGCTTTCGGAGAGCGGCAACCCCGAGATCTACGTGCTCGACCTCGCGTCGAAGCGCAAGACCAAGCTCACCACGCACTACGCGATCGACGTCGAGGCCGTGTGGGCCGCCGACGGCCGCTCGATCATCTTCACCTCGGACCGCTCGGGTAAACCGCAGCTTTACAGCATGTCGTCCGGAGGCGGTGATGCGACGCGCCTGACATTCCAGGGACAGTACAATGCGCGAGCTTCCATCTGTTGCGACGGCAAGAAGATCGCCATGGCGCAGGGCAATGGAAACGTGTATCGTATTGCGGTTTTGGATCGGGCCACGAACGGTTACAGCGAGATCTCGACCGGCAACGTCGACGAATCGCCGAGTTTCGCGCCGAACGGGAGCATGGTGCTTTACGCCGCGACGGAGGGGCCGCGGGGCGTGCTCTACGTGGTGTCGGCCGATGGCCGCGTGCGCCAGCGACTCGTACTCGCCGAGGGCGATGTACGCGAGCCCGCGTGGGGCCCGTTCCGCCAGCGTTGATTCATAATGAAAGCCGGACAACCGGCTGTGTAGGTTCTTTGCTGCTGTCGTTTTGAAACCACCGCCACCTTGCCAACCGATTTGAGGGGAACACCATGAACAACACCGTCCGTATCATTGCTGCCGTGATGCTCGTCGCCGGCGTCGCCGCGTGCAAGAAGAAGCAGGAAGTCCGCCCGACCCAGCCGACCGAGAACACGTCGGCCACGACGACCACGCCGACCCAGTCGACCGGCCGTTACCAGAAGGGCGACCTCGCGACCGACGCGTGCCTGCGTCAGCGCGTCGTCTACTTCGATCTCGACCGCACCGAGATCAAGGGCGAGTTCCAGGCCCAGATCTCCTGCCACGCCGAGTACCTGCGCCAGTTCCCGGAAGCCCGCGTGACGCTGGAAGGCCACGCCGACGAGCGCGGCACGCGCGAGTACAACCTCGGCCTCGGCGAGCGCCGTGGCAACGCCGTGTCGAGCGCCCTGGGCGGCGCCGGTGCGTCGTCGAGCCAGCTCAACGTCGTCAGCTACGGTGAAGAGCGTCCGGTCGATCGCGGCCACGACGAGTCGGCGTGGTCGAAGAACCGCCGCGTCGAGATCGTCTACACGGCCGAGTGATGTTCTCCCGCACAGCCAAGGTTGTGCTGCAGGTGACGGCGGTCCTCGCGACCGCCGTCGCTTTCGCGTCCCCGGCTTTCGCGCAGCAGCGCCTGAGCCTGGCCGAACGCGTGCAGCGTCTGGAAGACCAGTCCAGCGGTCGTGGCCAGGGCCAGAACAGCGTCGACCAGGTCAATCAGGTCCAGGCGCTGCAGTCGACGATCCAGGAACTGCAGGGGCAGGTCGAGGAGCTCAGGCACAAGCTTGGCGAACTCGAGCGCCGCAGCAAGGACCAGTATCTCGACCTCGATTCGCGCATCTCGCGCCTCTCGGGTGGTGCCGCCGCGGCAGGTGCCACGCTTCCGCCGCAGGGCAACGCGCCTGCGCCGGTCGAAGACATCCAGCTCGGTTCACCGAGCTCGTCCGATACCGGAAACCTCACTTCCGATGATGCCGCGCTGACGCCGTCGTCCGATGGTGGTTCCGCGTCTGCGCTGCCGCCGCCGGTCGCGCCGACCGAGTCGGTGTCGACGACGACGGCCGATCCGGCCGCCGAGCAGCGCACCTACGACGAGGCCTTCGCGGCGCTCAAGGACGGCCGCTATTCGGAATCGGCGCGCCGCTTCCAGGGCTTCATCGACCAGTATCCGAACAGCGCACTGACCGGCAATGCGTATTACTGGCTCGGCGAGTCGTACTACGTGACCCAGAATTACCGCATCGCGCTCGAGACGTTCAACACGCTGCTGACGCGTTTCCCGGCCAGCCAGAAGGCGCCCGACGCGCTGCTCAAGACGGGTTACTGCCAGTACGAGCTCAAGCAGTGGGAGTCGGCCGAGAAGTCGCTGACCGACGTGACCACGCAGTATCCCGACACGCAGGTCGCGCGTCTCGCGCAGGCCCGCCTGCGCGCGCTCAGGCTCGAGAACCGGCGCTGAGCGGCGCCGGAGCGTCGTGGCCGCGGTTCCCGTCGCATCGCCCGAGGCCACGCCGGCCGACGGGCGCCTCCGCATCACCGAGATCTTCCACTCGCTGCAGGGCGAATCCGACAGCCTCGGCTGGCGCACCGTGTTCGTGCGTCTCACGGGATGTCCGCTGCGCTGCACGTGGTGCGACACGACTTACTCGTTCCACGGCGGTGAATGGCGCGACATCGACGCGATCCTCGACGAGGTCGCCTCTCACGGCGCGCGCCACGTCTGCGTGACCGGTGGTGAGCCGCTCGCGCAGAAGCGTTGTCTCGTGCTGCTGCGCCGCCTCTGCGATGCCGGCTACGAAGTCTCGCTCGAGACGTCGGGCGCGCTCGATGTCGCCGCGGTCGACTCGCGCGTGCGTCGCGTCGTCGACCTCAAGCCGCCGGGTTCGGGTGAGGCCTCGCGCAACCTGTGGAGCAACCTCGACCACCTGCGTGCGCACGACCAGGTCAAGTTCGTGATCGCCGACCGCACCGACTACGACTGGTCCGTCGAGGCCGTACGCGCGCATGCGATCGACGCGCGCTGCCAGGTGCTGTTCTCGCCCGTGCAGGGCACGCTCGCGCCGCGCGACCTCGCCGAATGGATCGTCGCCGACCGTTTGCCGGTACGCTTCCAACTGCAGCTGCACAAGCTGCTGTGGGGCGACCGCCCCGGCGTCTGACCCTTTCCGGGAGTCCGTGACGCGTTCGATGCGTCGAGCGCCGCGGTTCCCTTCCGTTTTCCTGCAGAGCCCGATGTCCCGATGAAGAACGCCGTCGTCCTCGTTTCCGGTGGCATGGATTCCGCCGTCACCCTCGCGCTCGCGCGCGAGCAGGGCTTCACCTGCCACGCGCTCAGCGTCGCCTACGGCCAGCGTCACTCGTCCGAGCTTGCCGCCGCGTCGCGCGTCGCGACCACGCTGGGCGCCGTCGCGTACAAGACCGTGTCGGTCGACCTGCGCTCGATCGGCGGTTCCGCGCTCACGGCCGACATCGACGTGCCCGAGCAGGGCGGCGCCGGCGTCCCGGTCACCTACGTGCCCGCGCGCAACACGATCATGTTGTCGATTGCGCTCGGCTGGGCCGAAGTGCTCGGCGCGTCCGACATCTTCTGCGGCGTCAACGCGATCGACTATTCCGGCTATCCGGACTGCCGTCCCGAGTTCATCGAGGCCTTCGAGCGACTCGCCAACCTCGCCACGCGCAGCGGCGTCGAAGGGGCGGGCCTGCGCGTGCACGCGCCGCTGATCCGCATGAGCAAGGCCGACATCGCCCGCGAAGGCCAGCGCCTCGGCATCGATTTCTCGACGACCGTCTCGTGCTATCAGGCCGACGATGAAGGCCGCGCCTGCGGTCACTGCGACGCCTGTCGCCTGCGCGCAGAAGGTTTCAAGGCAGCCGGCATGACGGATCCCACGCGCTACCGCTGAGCGCTCCGCTCAGACCAGCGGACGGAACGCGAGCAGCGCGGCGATCGAAAGCATGAACACCGCGATGCCGCCGTCGAGCACGCGCCACGCGTTCGGGTTGCGGAACACGGGCAGCAGCACGCGCGCACCGTAGCCGAGGGCCGTGAACCACACGACGCTCGCCGCGCACGCGCCCGCGGCGAAGATCCAACGTTGCTCATCCGGATAGCGCGCGGCGAGGCTGCCGAGCAGCAGCACCGTGTCCAGATACACGTGCGGGTTGAGGAACGTGAAGGCGAGGCAGGTAAGCAGCACGCGGCGCCATGATCCGCCACGGTCGCCGCCCGGAGCGAGGCCGCCGGCACCGCGCCACGCGCGCATGGCCGCGAGCACGCCGTACGCGGCGAGGAAGGCCGCGCCACCGTAACGCAGCGCATCCACCAGCCACGGCCAGCGCGTGACGAGCGAGCCGACGCCGGCGACCCCGCACAGGATCAGCGTGATGTCACCGAGCATGCATGTCGCGACGACGAGGCCGACATGCCGGCGCTGCAGGCCCTGGCGCAGCACGAACGCGTTCTGCGCGCCGATTGCGATGATGAGGCCGGCACTGGCGAGGAAGCCGGCGAGGGCGGGTGCGTACGGCATGATGTCGTGGCGTTGCGTGGAAAGGGACGCATCATCCTGCCAGGAGCACGGAAACGGAACGGACACGCGAGGCGCGGCGTCCCCTTGCACGCGTGACGCTCAGGTCGCTCGCATCACGCCGACGTCACGATGCGACGACGGGCGCGCGCCAGGCGCGAACGATCTGCAGGCCGTCAGGAAGCGTTGGAGCGGTGGATAGTCAAGAGGCTTGCGTGCGCGTGTTCCTCGCGATGCCGCACTCGCGTTGGGCGATGTGCGCGTGACTCCCCCTCGGCAGGTTCGCGTGCGGTATGCATCCTTCGTGCAGCGCGCATCGCACTCCGGGCCAGGGCGACCGGATGACGCGCGCGTCGCCGTGCGAGACGGGTTGACCCTGCGTGCGGTGTTCAGCACGATGCATGCGTCATGGACGCATCGCCCGGGGGAGCTTGGCCGTGGAAGGGCCGTTCCCTGACCGCTGCTCGCCGGTCCCGCACGTCATCACCCGGGGAAAACCTGATGGGTCATTCATTCCGCAACGCGGGGCTTCGCCTCACACCGCTCGCTGCCTGTGTCGCGCTCGCGTGCAGCATGGGAGCCACGTCCAGTCTCGAGGTTCACGCCCACCAGAACGGAACACGTGGCGAGCGCGCACCGCTGTCCGAACGTCTGCGCCGCACCGGAGACGGTTTCCGACGGATCGAGCAGGTTCGTCTCGAGGCAGGGTGGGCCGCAGCCCGCTCCGTTCCACCGCGTCCGGCCGGCACGATCCCGGTCACGTCGTGCGCGGACGACGGCAGCCCGGGCTCGCTGCGCGACGTCATCGTCAACGCGGTGGACGGTGATGTCGTCGATCTCGGCGCGCTGACCTGCAGCACGATCACGCTGGCGACGGGCAGCCTCCGCATCAACGTCGACAACCTCAGTGTCATCGGTCCCGGTGCGGAATCGCTGACGATCGATGCTGCCGGCGGCGGCTCGGTGTTCGACTTCTTCGGCGCCGAATATGGTGGCGACGGTGTGCTGTCGGTCACCGGCCTTACGCTGACCAACGGCTACATCCACAATGCTTCGGGCGGCGCGATCTGGGCCGGCAACGGTGGCAGCATCGTACTCACCGATTCGGTCGTGACGAACTCGATCTCGACCGGCAAATACGGGAGCGGCGGTGGCGTCTTCGCGGACGGCGATGTCACGATCGTCAATTCGACGATCAGCGGCAACCTCGCCGACAGCAGCCGATACGACGGCCTCGGTGGCGGCGTGTACGCCAAGGGCAATGTGTCGATCCGCAACAGCACGATCTCGGGCAATACCGCACGCTCGAACGGCAGCCATACCTATGGCAGCTACACGTACCACGGCGCCGGCCTCGGCGGTGGCGTGTCGGCCGGTGGACTTGTGACCATCTCGAACTCGACGATCAGCGGCAACGACGCGAGCTACGGTGGTGGCATCGCGGTCGCCGCGATCGGCGCACTGACCAACAGCACGATCACGCTCAACTCGGCCGATGTGACGAACAGCTCCGGCGCGTTCGGTGCCGAAGGCGGCGGCGTGGTGATCCTTGCAGGCATGTCTCTCGTCACCGAGGGGGGCGGTGTGACCGACATCGGCAGCTCTATCCTGTTCGGCAACTCGGGAGGAGGTGCGCAGTTCGGAGCCGATCTCGGCGGTTCGCCAGGCTCGGCCGTCACTGGAACTAACGCCCTCGTCGGCGCATCCACGCTGATACTGCCTGCGGGAACGCTCAGCTCCGATCCGCTCCTCGCGCCACTCGCCGACAACGGCGGCCCGACGAGGACGCATGCGCTCGGCGCAGGAAGCCCCGCCATCGACGCTGGCAACAACGCGCAGAACCTGACCACCGACCAGCGAGGCAAGGGCTTCCCGCGTGTCCACGGCCCAGCGGCCGATATCGGTGCGCTCGAGACGCCTCCCGCATCCGACGTGATCTACGCGGACGGCTTCGAGGACTTCGGGTCCCGCCAGGACCTCGCCGGGATCGATCAGCAGAAGTGCATGGTCGCGTGTCGGGGGTGAGGGTCGGCCAAAATGATCTCGATGGGGGCGCGTCGCACATCGCGCCCAAGCGCGCATGTCGATCTGATCGCACATGGCGGATTCGCTTTTTCTTCGCGGCGGCGCTGCCAATGACCCGCTCGCCCCTGCGAAGGCCGGATCGCGCACGCGCCCCTCGTTCTGGTCGAGTGGTCGCTGCGGTAGAGAACGTCGCCGTCGAGCAGGTATCGGAGCCAGGGAATCAGATCGACGGCATCTTCGAACCGCGCGTTTCGCACGCGAGCGTCAGGCCACGCGCTGCGGCATACGGAGGGTGCGCGCGCTGCCCGAACCGGCCGCGATCCGCGGCTCGACGTGCCCGATCCCACCTCCCCGCCACGATGCGCTAAACTTCGCGCTCCCGCCGGCGCCGTCCCTGCACGACGTCACCCGCATGCCGCCCAGGCATCGCCGCGGCGGCGGGCTCGCGCCTCGCGCGAACGATCTCCAGGGCCGTTAGCTCAGCGGTAGAGCAGTGGACTTTTAATCCATTGGTCGATGGTTCAAATCCATCACGGCCCACCATCGCGCAGATGGGTATGTAGACACCATCTGGCGTGTCCTGTGGCCTGCGCCGGGCGTGGACGCCGCTCCTGCGCATGCTTCAAAGACCGAGCCGATCGAGCCAGTGCCGCAACCGGTCTGCGTCGTCGATGCCGCGCCAGCGCAGCACGGTCACGGCGTCGAAACAAGGCACAGAGGGGCCGGTCGCGTCGAGCGGCGCATAGCCGAGTCCGGCAAGCAGGGGTTGCCAGTGCGCGCCCATCACCTCGGACCACGCCGGTTGCCAGACCTCGCGCCACTCGTCGGGTCGACCGCGACGATTCAAGCGGCGCGTGGTCGGATCGGCCGCGGCGAGCGCCTGCTCGATGTCCAGCAGATGGCCGACCTCGGAAGCCTCGGCCGCACGTGCCACGTCCGCATCGGTGGCGTCGATGCCGAGCCAGCGCACCGTCTCGCCGAGGACGTCGAGCGGTGCGCGCTTCCAGTCCTCGAAACGCAGCAGCCGGTGCCGTTCCGGCGCCCGTTGCCGTTCGCCCTGCCATGCATGCAGGTGCAGCCAGAGCATGTCGACGACGCTGATCGGACCACCGAAGAACGGCTTGCGTGCGAACACCTCGAACGGATCGGTGACGCCGAGGATGCGGCGATGGCGCTGCCACTCGGAATGCAACGCGTCACGCGGGTCGCGCGAGACCAGTACGGTCTGCGCGGCCGTGTCGTGATGCCAGGGCTGGGTATGGCTGAAGCTGACGCGGATGTCGCGGCGGAAACGGAAGCGCCTGTCCACGCGCAGGCTGGCGAGGGTCTGTCGCCAGGGCAGATGGCGCGCCACATAGCGATGGCGGCCATCGCGCTCGGCTTCCCATTCCGCTGCCGTGTCCGTGCCCCAGAGTTCGGGAAGAGCGACATCGAGCTCGAGCAGGGCATTGGCCAGCCATGCGGCGCCGCAGGGGAATTCCGGCGAAACCACCCTTGCGAAACATGGCGTCACCTGCGAGGTCATGCGCGTTGCAATCCATTCCATACGTCCATGACGCGAGCCAGCCGCGCCGAAGGCGCGTCGATGGCGACGTCGTCCAGCACGAGTTCGGGATGGAGCGGAAACTCGGCGACGATGTCGCGGCCGACCACGTCGCTGGCCGAGTACAGGTGTGGGCGTCGACGACGCAGCTCGGCCTCGCCCGCGGTCAGCAGCACCTCGGCGTACGGCGCGGGGCCGGCCCTGTTCCAGGCCTGCACGGCATGCAGCAACGAGATCGTCGCCACGACCACCGGGATGTCCTGCAGCGCGGCGAGACGCGCCAGTCGCGCGATGCGCCAGGCGCGTTCGCGTCGCGTCGCGGCGTCGTGGATCTCCTGCATCGCCGCCGGCTCGAGGGCTTCGCGCACCTGATCGCCGTCGAGCAGCAGGGGAGCAATGCCGCGAGCGCGCAGTTCGGCGACGACGGCGGTCGCGAGTCGGGTCTTGCCGGTGCCCGCGAGGCCGGTGATCCAGAGGATCGGTGCGATACGCGTGGCGATGGCATCAGCTCCGGAAGTCATGCAGGAAGCCGTGCTCGTCGAGCGCGGCGTCGACGGCGTCGATATCCGACCGCTGGTCGATCTCGACCCAGCCGCCCTCCACGTCGACGCAGCCTACCGTTTCGCCGGCCGCCAGCAGGCCCGCGAGCAGGCGCGTCATGTCGAACGTATCGGCATGCCGCGCGCCGTGCAGGGTGTCGAGGTGATCCACGTGATGCGCGATGCGAGCCCAGGCCGACGGCGTGCAACGCAACAATCCCATGAACTGCGCTTCGACGTCGTCGAGATGACGTGGCTTCGCGCCGATCGCGAGCAGGCGATCGCCATCGCGTCGCAGGCTCTCGGCATCCGTGAGCGGATCGTCGAAGCGGCGACGCCAGAGATCGAGCCAGTCGCGATCGATCGGCACGACGAGGTCGTGCGGGGACGGCTGCAAGGCGTGCCGGATCGCGCGTGGTCCGTAGGCGCCGTCGCCGTAGGCCACGAGGCATGGTGCGGCGGCGAGCCAGTCGGCGGCGCACTGCAGGCTGCGCACGACGCCGCTGTGCTCCCAGTGCGGATTGAAGCGCTGTTCGCTGCCCCATGACCGCAGGCGTTCGTGCTGCCAGCCACCGATGACGAGGACGTGCTCGATGCCGTTGGCGTGCAGGGCGTCCAGCGTCCACGCGAGGATCGGACGTCCCGCGAGAACGGTCAGGCCCTTCGGCATCGCCTGCGTCGTGTCGCCGAGTCGGCTGCCACGACCGGCGGCTAGGATGACGGCGTGTCGTACGCGCGATGCGGTCACCGTCGCGCCGTCCACGCGCGCGTCACGTACGGGATGCGCAGCATGTCGTGGCCGCGAACCAGATTCGCGATGCCGGTGAGGATCGCCTGCAGGCGTGGCCCGGCCTGGCGTTGCAGCGTGGCGTGCGAGCGCCATGCCGCCAGCCAGTCGTCGGTCGCGATGTCGGCGAGGAAGCGTTGCTCGTAAGCGCGGATGTCGCCGAACACGGCATGCGCCTGCAGGTCGGCTTCCGGAGAGCGGCGACGGCTGCCGTGATCGTAGTCGGGCAGGTGGCGTCGTATCACGGCTTCCACGTCCCGTTGCAGCGGATCGTCGAGATCGCGATGGTTCCACAGCGCCATCCAGTAGCCCGGCTCGCGCAGCACGCGCACGCATTCGTCCAGCGCAACGCGCGCCGGCAGCACGTTGAACGACGAGCCGTAGGCGACGAGCACGAAGCGGTTCGACTGCACCGGCAGCGCCTCTCCGCGTCCCGCGATCCAGCGCGCCGCCGAGCCGACCGGTTTGGCCATCGCGACCGCGCGCATTGCGGCATTCGGCTCGACTGCAGTGACGTCGAGCCCGTGAGCGCACAGCAACCCGGTCAGCTTGCCCGTGCCGGCACCGACCTCGAGCACCGCATCGCCGGGTTCGAGTCCCATCTCGCCGATCACGTGGCGCAGCAGGCCGGCGTCGTAGTCGACGCGCGCATCGTAGTTCGCGGCCAGTGCGCTGTAGTCCCATTCCAGTACGGGCGATCCGCTCATCGCGTCTCCCTGATCGGTGAGGTCGATGTCGTCGTGCGGTGTGTTCGCCGGACGGCGGTGCGCACCACGACGCGCGTGCAAGGGATCAGTCCAGCCACAGCGCACCTGCCGACGGGTCGATGCGTGCACGGGACGCGAGGCACGCGCGTGCATGCACGGCCTCGCCACAGCCGATGGCCGCCGACACGCCTGCTTCCGCGCAGCGGATGGCCAGATGCGAATTGGCGCCACCCCATGCCGTGACCAGCCCGGCGATGCCGCAATCGAACAGCCAGTCGTAGCCGGGATCGGCCTGCCGCAGCACGACGATGCATCCGCGAAGGCTCGCGTCGCGACGCGGCGTGGCGTCGACGAGCACGGCGATCGCTCCGCCGATGACGGACCGCCCGATGAAGTTCGGCAGGGTACCGAGGCTGTCGGCGACGTAGCGGTCGTGCTCGCCACGCAAGACGGGGCTGCACATGAGGCGTGCCTCGTCGGCGTGTCGTCTGCGCGCGTGCTCCGCTGCATGCGTCCAGCGTGCGTGACGCTGCTCCAGGCCTTCGCAGGCACCTGCGCGCAGCGTGGCCAGGTCCAGCCACGAGGCGTGTTCGCGATCGAGTCCGACGGACACGAGCTCCTCGACCATCGCGTCCATCGCCGCTGAAAGGTGACGCGTGAACACGTGCTTGCCCCATTCGCGGGCACTCGACGAGCGCTGCACGAACGCGACCCAGTGGTCGGCGTCCAGCGGAAGGTTCGCCTCGGCGAGCAACTGCGCCAGTGCGCGACGCTCGTCGCCGCGAAGCCGGAACGCCCGTGTCGCCGGCGCGGACGGAGGCGGGCGGTAGTTGGCGCTGGACCAGCTCGGTCGCGTGATCTCGAAGCTGCCGGGCCGCAGATGGCCTTGCGAGGTCTCGTCGCTTGGCGACGATGGTATGGACTCGCCACAGGCCTGCATCGACCGGGCCGCCGAGCGCAGCGCGAGCGCGCGTTCCGGCGCGAGCGCTCCGCGCACGATCGCCGAACGCAGCTGCGCCTCGCCTGCGAACGCCAGTCGTGCGAGCGCGGCGAATACGAACGTGCCTTGCCTGCACGCGTCGAGCAGCGTCGGCCATGACGGCGTCGGCGTGAGCGACGCCAGCTCGGTCATCCTTGCGAGCAGCATGTTCAGAGGTGCCGCGGGATGCACACGCACGAGATCGCGCATGAGGGTGTCCAGCCTGTCGTCCCAATCCTGCAGTCCGGCGGCATCGAGCGTGCCGTGGATATGCCCGCGGCGTGCGTCGTCGGCACCGAAGTCGCGGATGCTGCGGTACACCTCGAATTCGACCTTGTCGTGCAACTCGGGCCGGTCCATGACGTGTCCGATCCACGCGTCGACGATCGCCGCGGCAGTACGTGCGGGCAGCCCGGCCGGCAACAGCGAGTTCGCACTGCGCCTCACGTCGACGAACGGCCGGCCGCGCAGAGTCCGCAGCAGCGCGATGTCGTCGGCGGGAGGCGCCGCGTAGCCCAGCGCCGCACGCGCCCGCCACCAGATGCCGTTGCCGATCAGGTCCTCGAACAGCGACAGCGCGAGCGGTCGCGGATGCACGCCCAGCAGTTCCGCCGGATTCCAGTCCGACATCAGCGACAGTACCGCGCAACGGCCGGCGATGCCGGGCACTTCGTCTGCGCGTTCGAGGAAAGCCAGGCTGTCCAGCGTCGTCGTCGAGGTCGACGACCAGTGCCGCGCGCTCGCGATCGGACGGACCTGCAGCAGCCAGACCTGTATCGCGTCGTCGGAGCCCGCGAGCGCGAACTCGATCTCGAGCGGCTGATCACCGCCGGCCAGCCGTTCCACCTCGAGCAGGGCATCGAGTGCGAGGCAGGCCATCGTGCCGAGCCGGCTCCGCTGCATCGGATCGTTCGCCAACGCGCGCGGGATCGCCTGCTGGCGCCCGCTCGCGCGTCCACCGGTGACGGCGGCGCCGTCTCCGCGATCCATCTCGATGCAATAGCACCCGGCGCCGTCACCGATCCTGTGCGTGCTCGCGACGCCAGCGAAGCGCAGGTCCGCGACCATGGCCTGGACCATGATGCGATCGCCCGCATGGCCCGGCAGGCTGTCCACGACCGCCCCGATCGCATGCGCGCGGTTTCCGGATTCGATGTCGAGCAGACTGAGGAAGGCGCCGGCGCGCGAGGCGTGGACACCATCCTCGTTCGCCGCGTCGCTGCGCACGGCGACCACGGCATCGCCGAAACGGCGTGTGCAATCCGCGAGCACCGCGGCCGCATCGATCTTCGCGTGATCGGCGGTGAAGACGAGGAACGGCGGTACGCGCGCACGTCGCACCCGATCCTCGTACCAGCGCAGCGCGTTCGACTTGCCGAGGCCTGGCCGGCTCGCCGTCGTGCGGGAGTCCGGCGCGTGTCCTGGCGCCGTTTGCGGCATCGATGAGCGCAGGTCGTCGCACGAGGCGCCGGATTCGTCCATGGAGTCTGCTGTCGCTGGCAGCCGGCGAGGGCCGATGGTCGATCTTAGCCCGCGCATGGACGCGCAGGGATGACGCCGATCACGACGGCGGGCATCCGGGGCCGTTGCACGCGACGTCGCACGGCGGCGTGCAACCCGCGATCGATCAGTCGGTGGCCGGCCTCGGCAGCGAGATGCGCGCCACGAGCCCGTGCGGCTCGGCGTTGACGAGGGTGAGCGTTCCGTCGTGTGCGCGCACGATCTCGAGCACGATCGACAGGCCGAGGCCGATGCTGCCGGGACGGTCGCTGCGTGACCCGTCGAGGCGGAAGAACGGTTCGAGCACATCGCGCAGGTGTTGCGGCGGAATGCCCGGGCCGTCGTCGGCGACGTCGATCGTGATCGCGTGCTCCTCGACCATCGCCTTCACGATGACCGTGTTGCCGAACTGCGTGGCGTTCTCGACGAGGTTGAACAGCGCGCGCTGCAACGCGCCGGGCCGTCCATGGAAGCGGATGTGGCCGGGACCTTCGTAGCGCACCTCATCGCCCGAGTCGGCGTACTCGTCGCACAGCGTCGCGAGCAGCGCGTCGAGGTCGAGCCACTCCTTCTTCTCGTCGTCGAGGCCGCTGCGCAGGAAACCGAGTGCGGAGGCGACCATGGCCTGCATGAGGTCGATGTTGCGCGTGAGCTTGTCGACGTCGATGTCGCGCGGCGAGGTCTCCAGCTGCAGGCGCATGCGCGTGAGCGGCGTACGCAAGTCGTGGCCGATCGCGGCGAGCGTGCGCGTGCGCTCGTGCATCGAGCGCGTGATGCGTTCCTGCATGCGGTTGAACGTGCGCGCGACGGCGCGGATCTCGCTGGGGCCTTCCTCCTCGATCGGTGTCGGCGCGAACTCGCGGCTGAAGGCGTCGGCACGCTCCGAGAGCCGCCGCAGCGGGCGCACGACGCGCCAGATCGCCCAGGTCGACATCGTCGTCACGCTCACGAACAGGAACAGCAGTGCGCCGACGCCCGGCATGCCGAAGCGGAACGGGCCGCGGCCGACGTTGCCCGTGTAGATCTCGAGCACGTGCGCACCCATCGGCACGAGCACCTGGATCGCGCGCTCGGGTTCGGCCTCGTCGCAGGAGCGCACGCTCAGCTCGGGCGTGTTGCGCAGGTCGGCGAGCAGCACGCCTTCGAGGTCGAGCGCGTCGAGCGAGTTGCCGCGACAGGCGACGATGGCCTCGCCGGGCGGCTCGCGCACGGTCACGGACAGGTTCGGCCGCTGTGCCGAGGTCACCAGCGTGGCACGCTTGCGCTTGTCCTCGGGCACACCCTCGAGCAGGTTGACGAGACTCGTGATGCGCAGGGCCTCGTCCCACGGCCATGGCGGTGACGGCGGCGGATTCGGAACCAGCACGATCGCGACGAACAGCAGGAACGTCGCCAGCGTCGAGCACGCGATGATGGCGAGGATCTGGCCGAGCGTGGAGCCGATCCAGCGCCGGATCATGCGCAGGCGACGGTCGCGTGGAACGCGTAACCGTCGGCACGCATCGTGCGGATGAGATCGTCGAGCGGGCTGTTGCCGGCGAGCTTGCGGCGCAGGCGGCTCACGAGCAGGTCGATCGAGCGCGTCGCGATCGGGAAGCCCTCGCCACGGGTGAGGCGGATCAGCTCCTCGCGCGAGAGCACCTGCTTCGGATGCTGGCACAGCACCAGCAGCAGGTCGGCCTCGGCACCGGTGAGCGGCACGCGCAGGCCGGTCGGCGAGCGCAGCAGGCGGCGCGTCGGCGTGAACGTGAAGCCTGCGAAGCTCAGCGTCTGCGCGAACGCTGCAGATGCCGGCGCTACTTCGCTTCCGAGCGGTGATCGCCGCAGCAACGCACGGATGTGCGCGAGCAGCTCGCGCAGGTCGACCGGCTTGGTCAGGTACTTGTCGGCGCCGACCTCGAGGCCGACGACCTTGTCCATCGATTCCGAAAGCGCCGTGAGCATGATGATGCGCGGTCCGTCGGCCGTGTAGACGCGGCGGCAGAAGCTGATGCCGTCCTCGCCGGGCAGCATCACGTCGAGCAGGATCAGGTCGATGCCGCCCTTGGCGAGCTCTTCCTCGGCCGATAGGGCGTTCTGTGCCGTGCGCGACTCGAAGCCCTTGCCGTCGAGGAACAAGGCCAGGGGGAGGCTGATGTCGGCGTCGTCGTCGACGATGAGGATGCAGGGGCGGGACACGCGGCACGACCTTCGTGATGCGGGCCGGAGCGTCCATGCGGTGGGCCTTGCGGCGCGGCAACGGGCGACTTCGCGACCCGGCGGCGGCAGGGGAGACCCGTCGATTGTGCGGCACACGACGCCAAGCTTTGTGTGTCAATCCGGATACAAATTGTTGATGCTTACATAAAGCATTGACTTTATTAGTTTTATTGTCGAGATTGGTTCTCATTCGCGAATGGGGCTGGCGGCGCCATGAGTCGAATGACCGCCTGCGCGCCCTTCGCGCGCCTCTCGAATCAGGAGTTCCGAATGAAGAATCGTGCCGTCTCCACGGCCGCCCCGCGCCTGCGCCTCGCGGTGCTCGCGCTCGCCTTGTCGCTGTGTGTGGAAGCCTCGTGGGCCCAGCAGGGCCGCCGCGGCCCCGAAGGTCCCGTCGTGCGCGCGACCGCGCCGCTGGTCGAAGCCGGCAAGCCCACCGATGTCGCCGGCAGCGGCTTCAAGCCGGGCCAGAAGGTCGACCTCTCGGTCGCCGGCAAGACGCTCAACGACACGGCGTTCGTCACGGATGCGGAAGGCGCGTTCAAGGGCGCGATCCAGGTGCCGGCCGATGCCGCGCTCGGCACGCTCGTCGTGCAGGTGGTCGCGGACAGCGGTGCGCCGATCACGACCGAGATCAAGATCTCGCGCCAGCTGCCGCTGTCGGGGCAGGAGCGCTTCACGCTGGTCGGCGACAGGCTCGTGCAAGGCCTCTACCAATCGGCCTACAGCGCGCGCAACGATGCCGTGTTCGTGACCAGCGCGGTCGGTCGTCCGCCGGTGCGTCAGTCCGAGCTGCTCAAGCTCGATGCGAAGACGCTCAAGGTCGTCGCGAAGGCGACGCCGGCTGCGGCGCCGCCGCGCCCGCCGCGTGAAGGCGCGCCCGCCGCGCCGGCCGGCGAGTCCGATCCGGGTGTGTACGCGGTCTACGGCGTCGGCGTCGACGACATCAACAACACTGTGTGGGTGACCAACACGCGCCAGGACACGGTCGCGGTGTATCGCCAGAACGATCTCGCGCTGGCCAAGCAGTTCCCGGTCGGCGCGGTGCCGCATGCGCGCGACGCGGTGGTCGATGCCAAGCGCGGCCGCGCCTACGTGTCGGCGACCGGTGAGGACTTCATCGCCGTGTTCGACACGCGCTCGCTCGAGCAGCTGGCGCCGATCCGCATCGCCTCGTCCAAGGCGGGCGAGCAGTTCGTGCCGGCCAGCCTCGAACTCGATGCAGCGGCCGGCAAGCTCTATACGGTCGGCCTGCGCACCTCCGAGGCGGCGATCGTCGACCTCGCCAGCGGCAAGGTCGACAAGGTGATTCCGCTCGACGGCGCGAAGGGCGCGATCGGCGTGGCCTGGGATGCGGCCGGCAAGCGCCTGCTCGTGGTCTCGCAGGGCAGTGACAACCTCCTCATCGTCGATCCGGCGACCGGCAAGACGCTGCACGATGTCTACGTAGGCGCAGGCGCCCTCAACGTCGCCTACGACCCGATCGGCAAGCTCGCCTACGTGAGCAACCGCGCGGCGGGTACGGTCACCGTGGTCGATCCGGCCAAGGGCGCGATCGTGGCGAACCTCGACGGCGGCACGTTGCCGAACCATGTCGTCGCGGACGGCAAGGGCAACGTCTACGCGGTGAACAAGTCGCGTGGCACCGACGATCCGAAGGGTGACCGCATCACGCGCATCACCGCGAAGGCCCCCTGACGGCGTGCTTCCACCGCCGCGACGCGCACGGTCCACGCCGCGCGCGTCGCGGCGTTCGTGCATCTCCGGGATCGCCATCCATGACGCGATCCCTTCCTCGTTTCCGAACCTGCGAACCGCGATGACCCGACCGCTCCTTCATCCCATGATCACCCTCGCTGCCGCGATCAGCCTGGCCTTGTGTGCACCCGCGAGCGCCGCCGACGCGCCGGCTTCCGACAACCTCGGCACGGTCGTCGTGACCGCGGGTGGCTACGAGCAGCTCGTCGAGGATGCGCCCGCGAGCATCACGGTGATCACGCGCGAGGAGCTCGCCTCGGCGCCGTTCGCCGACCTGCAGGATGCGCTGCGCAGCGTGGAAGGCGTCGCGATCGGCGGATCGAACGTCGCGCGCCAGGACATCCTGTTGCGCGGCATGCCCGGCAACTACACGCTGATCCTCGTCGACGGCCTGCGCCAAGGGACGCGCGAGAACTCGAGCCGCGAGGACATCGGTGCGGCGCAGGCCGCGCAGATCCCGCCGCTGCAGGCGATCGAGCGCATCGAGATCGTGCGCGGGCCGATGTCGTCGCTGTACGGGTCGGACGCGATCGGCGGCGTCGTCAACATCATCACGCGCAGACCCGGCGATGCCTGGCACGGCGCGATCGATCTCGACGCGACCGTGCAGCAGCATTCGGATCTCGGCAACCGCCGTGGCGGCAACGCCTACATCGCCGGTCCGCTCGTGCAGGACCTGCTCGCGCTGCAGGTCTACGGCAAGGCCAGCGAGCGCACCGAGGCCGAACACATCGACGGTGCCTACGGCCTGCGCGACGAAGGTGCGACCGTGCGTCTGCTGCTGACGCCGAACGAGCGCCACGAGGTGCTGTTCGAAGCCGGCGAGCATTCGCTCGACATGCACACGACGCCCGGCAGGACGCTCGCGACCGCGCTGCCGATGGACCTCGACTACGCGCGCTCGCACCAGCTCGTGCGTCATCGCGGCAACTGGGATTTCGGCACCTCCGAACTCAGCGTCTCGCGTGAGAGCGGCGAGACCGCGCACCTCGTCGGCGACGCGCCGAGCAACACCTGGCCCGTGAACCGCATCGTCAACCGCATCGTCGAGGGCAAGCTCAACCTGCCGTTCGGCGCGCACGCGCTCACGCTCGGCGGCCAGTACCAGCACAGCGAACTGGGCGGCGTGAACAACGAAGGCAGCAACACGATCCGCAGCCTCGACAATGCCTCGTACGCGCTGTTCGCCGAAGACGAGGTGCGCCTGCTCGACGACCTGCTGCTCACGGGTGGCCTGCGCTGGCAGCATGATCGGCGTTACGGCGGCGAGTGGAGTCCGCGCCTCTACCTCGTGCATCACCTCGACGAGCGCTGGTCACTGCGCGGCGGCGTCGCGCGCGCGTTCCGTGCGCCGACCCTGCGCCAGACCGCGCCCGAGTACGCGAGCGCCGAAGGCGTCGGCATGATCGGCGTGCCGAGCGGGCGTCTGCCCGGCAATCCGGACCTCGAACCCGAGACGAGCACGAGCACCGAGTTCGGCGTGCGCTACGAAGGCGACGGCGGCGCGAGTGCTGCGGTCACGCTGTTCCACAACGATTTCAAGAACAAGATCTTCAGCCAGTGCGTGGTCGCGTGTACCGGTTCCACCGGCGCGACCTACGCGTGGGGCAACATCGGCAAGGCGCGCATCCAGGGTGTCGAGGCGAGCTTCGGCTGGCCGCTCACGGAACGCGTCGAGGTCACCGGCAACTACACCTACACGGATTCGAAGCGCCTCAGCGACGAGGAGATCGCGTTCAACCGCGAATCGCTGCGCGGCCAGCCGCTCGATCGCACGCCCGAGCACGCCGCGCACCTGCGTGCGGACTGGCGCCCCTCGGAGTCGCTGTCGACCTATGCCGCAGTCAACGCGAGCAGCGAACAGATCTGGGCCAACTTCCGCAATGCCGCGCAGTCGATCCGCACGCGGCCCGGTTCGACGACCTACGACTTCGGCGGTCACTACCTCTTCAACGAGCACGTCGTACTGCGCATGGCGCTGCTCAACGTCACCGACAAGCGCGTGTGGGTCGACCGTCGCAATCGTCTCACCGGCCTCGACGGCAACTGGCTCGTCGATGACGGCCGTCGCCTGTGGACCAGCCTCGGCGTGTCGTTCTGATGTCGACGCGACCTTCACGCACCCTCGCCGCCACGGAGTCCACGATGTCCTCCCGTTCCCTTCGCCACCTGCTGCCGTGGTGCTTCGGCCTGCTGCTGTGCTGCCAGGCGTTCGCCGCCGACATCGTGGACCTGCGCGGTCGCACGGTCAGCGTGCCCGACGACATCAAGGCGATCTCGATCGACGATGGCCGCTACCTCGTCGCGCTCGCACTGATCCTCGACGATCCCGTGCAGCGCCTCGCCGCGTGGCCGCGCGACATCAACCGCATCGGCGACGAGACCTACGCGCAGTATGTCGCGCGCTTCCCGCGCCTCGAGGACCTCCCGCAGGTCGCGAGTTCGGCCGGCGCGTTCAATGTAGAGTCGGTGCTCGCGGCGGCACCCGACGTCGCGCTCGTGTCGCTCGGCAGCGGGCCGAGCGAGGCGCAGGTCGCGCAGCTCGAAGCGGCCGGCATCGCGGTCGTCTTCATCGACTTCTTCACGCATCCTTTCAAGAACCAGGAGGCGAGCCTGCGCATCCTCGGCGAGCTGACCGGTGGCCAGGCCAAGGCGCAGGCGTTCGCGACTTTCCGTCGCGAGCGCATCGAGGCGATCTCGAAAGGCGTCGCCGGCCTCGCCGACGCCGCGCGTCCGACCGTGTTCCTCGAGGCGCACGCCGGTCGCACCGGCGACTGCTGCAGCGCGCCGGGCAACGGCAACGTCGGCGACTACATCACGTTCGTCGGTGGCCACAACATCGCGGCCGACGTGCTCAAGGGACCGTTCGGCAAGGTCAACATCGAATACATCATCGCGCGCGATCCCGCGGTGTACATCGCGACCGGCGGTCCGCATCTCGCCAAGAGCGGCGGGCTCGTGCTCGGTGTGGGCTACGACGCCGCGGCATCGCTCGCGTCGCTGCATAAGATCGCGGCACGCCAGGGCATCGCCGAGCTCGGCGCCGTGAAGCACAAGCGCTTCCATGGCCTGTCGCACCAGCTCATCAACTCGCCGATCGACATCGTCGCGATCGAGGCGTTCGCGAAGTGGATCCACCCCGAGCGCTTCGCCGATCTCGATCCGGCGCGCACGCTCGAGGCGATCAACACGCGCTTCCTCGCCGTGCCGTACGGCGGCACGAGCTGGATCGACCTCGAGTGAGCGAGGTGACCCGCATGCAAGGCGGGCGTACCGCGGGCCTCGATGCAGGGGTCGTGCTCGGGAGGTACCGCGCGCTCGTGCGTCGCCGCGTCGTCATCGTCGCCGGCATGGCGCTGGTGGGCCTCGCTGCATTCGCCTGTGACCTCGTCACCGGGCCGTCGGCGCTGACGCCGGGGCAGGTGATCGCAGGCCTGCTGTCGCCCGACAGCCTCACGCCGCCGCAACGCGCGATCGTGTTCCAGGTGCGCCTGCCGTACGCGCTCATGGCCGTGCTCGTCGGCGCCGCGCTGTCGCTGGCCGGCGCCGAGATGCAGACCATCCTCGACAATCCGCTCGCGAGTCCGTTCACGCTCGGTGTGTCGTCGGCGGCGTCGTTCGGCGCGGCGCTCGCGATCGTGCTCGGCATCGGCATCCCGGGCCTGCCGACCGACTGGATCGTGCCGATCAACGCGTTCGTGTTCGCGTTCGGATCGGTCATGCTGCTGCAGGCCATGGCCGCACGCGCGCGTGGCGGTGGCGTCGAGACAGTCGTGCTGCTCGGCATTGCACTCGTGTTCGCGTTCAACGCGCTGGTCGCGTTCGTGCAGTTCTTGTCCTCGCAGGAGGCGCTGCAGCAGCTCGTGTTCTGGAGCATGGGTTCGCTGTCGCGCGCGACCTGGGGCAATGTCGGCGTCATGGCGCTCGCGCTGCTGCTCGTCGCGCCGTTCTCGTGGCTCGCGGCGGGGCGGCTCACGTCGCTGCGCCTCGGCGAGGATCGCGCACGCAGCTTCGGCGTCGACGTCGGGCGGCTTCGCTTCGAGACCCTGCTGCGCGTCAGCGTGCTCGCCGCGACCTCGGTCGCATTCGTCGGCACGATCGGTTTCGTCGGCCTGGTCGGCCCTCACATCGCGCGCCTGCTGATCGGCGAGGACCATCGTTTCCTGCTGCCGGCCAGCGTGTGCAGCGGTGCGGTCGTGATGTCGCTGGCCTCGGTGGCGAGCAAGACCCTCGTGGCGGGCGTGCTGATGCCGGTCGGCATCGTTACCGCGATCGTCGGCGTGCCGGTGTTCCTGCTGCTCGTGTTCCGCAAGCCGGGGCGCGCGTGATGGCCGGGCAGAAGGACACGCTCGACGTCGTCGACCTGCACGCGGGCTATCCGCGCCGCAAGGTCATCGACGGCGTCACGCTCCCGCCGCTCGCGCGTGGCGGCGTGCATGCGCTGGTCGGTCCCAACGCCGCCGGCAAGAGCACCCTCATGCGCGCACTCGCGGGCCTGCAGCCGGCCAGCGGCAGCGTGCGCCTCGACGGCGAGGAGCTGCTCGGCCTGCCGCTCGCCGCGCACGCGGCGCGCGTCACCTACATGCCGCAGACGCTGCCGTCGGGCGTCGGCCTCAACGTGCTCGAGAGCGTCGCCGGTGCCGTGCGCGCCTCGGGCACCGGGCAGGATCCGCGAACGCCCGAGCAGCGCGCGCTCGGCGTGCTCGAACGCGCCGGCATCCTCGCGCTCGCCCTCGAAGGGCTCGACCGTCTCTCGGGAGGCCAGCGCCAGCTCGTCTCGCTCGCCCAGTCGCTCGTGCGCGAGCCGCGCGTGCTGCTGCTCGACGAGCCGATCAGCGCGCTCGACCTGCAGCACCAGATGCGCGTGATGCGCCTCGTGCGCGAGCTCGCGCGCGAGCGCGGCATGATCGTGCTCGTCGTGCTGCACGACCTGCAGATCGCCGCGCGCTGGGCCGACGGCATCGTCATGCTGTCGAGCGGCGCGGTCGCAGCCACCGGCACGCCGGCCGAGGCGATCACGCCGATGACGCTCGCGCGCGTCTACGGCGTCGACGCGCGCGTCGAGCGCTGCTCGAAAGGCAGCCTGCAGATCATCGTCGACGACGACCTCCACACCGCGGTGCCACGCACGTGAGCGCAGCGCAGACGAAGGGCGGCGATCGCTGGCCCGCGGTCACATGGCCGGGCACGCAGACGCGGCGCCCCCGTGCGGCGTCGAACGGTGCCTCGTATCGTGTCGACGTCTGGATCCCCGAGGGCACGCCGCCGCCGTCCGGATTCCCGCTCGTGGTCGTGCTCGACGGCCAGGCGATGTTCGGCACGTTCGTCGAGGCCATCCGTCGCTCGAGCCGCAGGCCCGACGCGACCGGCATAGGCCCTGCGGCCGTCGTCGCGATCGCGCACGACGATGCGCTCTACGACGCCGACCGTCGTCGCCTCGACTACACCACGGGTCCGGCCGGCATCGAGGGCACGGGTGGTGCCGACGCGTTCCTCGCCTTCCTGCTCGACGAACTCGCGCCGTCGCTGCAGGCCGAGTGGCCGCTCGATGCGCGACGTCGCGTGCTGTTCGGCCACTCGATGGCGGGCTACTTCGCCTTGCTCGCGCTCGGTGCGCGTCCGGACGCATTCGACGTCGTCGCGGCGATCAGCCCGTCGATCTGGTGGGACGAGCGTGCCTTGCGCGCGTGCCTCGGGGATCTGCACGGCGCGGGGCGCGTGTTCATCGCGGTCGGCGAGTGGGAAGACGAACTGCCGCCATGGCAGATCGAGGCGAAGGATCGCGCCGACGTCATCGCACGGCGTCGCGAGCGCGCGATGATCGAACGCGCTGCATCGCTCGCGACGACGCTGGCCTCGCGCCTCGGCGCCGCGCGTGTCGCGTTCCATCGCTTCCCCGACGAAGACCACGCCTCGGTGCTCATGATCGCGATCCAGCGCGTGCTGCGCTTCGCGCTGGCAACGCGCCGCAACGACTGAAGCCATCAGCGGCACGTAATGCGCGCAGCGCGTCTCCCACCTCCGTTCACATCAGGCTGTGTCGATCCCGACACATTGCGTCAATGTCGTTATGAATCAATGATTTGATTGATGACGATAATGAGAATCACTATCGTTGTCGGGCTCGGTGTCGATCGCTGGACACGTCTCGCGTGCCCTCGTCGAAACGCGATAGGGGCCGCCGTTCGCGCCGCCACGCGACGCTGCCCCCTCGTTCGACTACCTGCCATTCGACACGCCCTCAACCGTTCCCGCGCGACTCGCGTCGGCGAGGGAACGCATGTCATTCCGCACACCTCCGAGGTTCCATCGATGTCCATCCAAGCACGGCTGCGCGCGCGCGCGGCGCCCCATTCCACCCGATCCGTCGCGTCGCCCGCACGTCGTCCGCTCGTCATGGCGCTCGCCGCGGCATGGATCGCACTCGGCGCGACGACGCCCGTGTTCGCGCAGACCGTCTCCGACGACGACGCGCGCAGCACGGCGAACGAGGACAAGGACGATGCGGAAGCCCTGCAGGCCGTGCGCGTGACCGCGGCCGAGATCGCACGCCAGGCGCTGGGCACGTCGACGATCACGGCCGACGACATCGCGCGTCGTCCGCCCGCGAACGACCTCTCGGAACTGCTGCGCACGATGCCGGGCGTCAACCTCACCGGCAACAGTGCCTCCGGCCAGTACGGCAACAACCGCCAGATCGACCTGCGCGGCATGGGGCCCGAGAACACGCTCGTGCTCGTCGACGGCAAGGCGATCGGTTCGCGCAATGCGATCCGCATGGGGCGCAGCGGCGAGCGCAACACGCGTGGCGACACCAACTGGGTGCCCGCCGAGATGATCGAGCGCATCGAGGTGCTGCGCGGTCCCGCCGCGGCGCGTTACGGCTCGGGTGCGTCGGGTGGCGTGATCAACATCGTCACGAAGCGTCCGACCGGCGAGTTCAAGGGCTCGGCCAACCTCTACATGCTGTCGCCGCAGCACGACGAGGAGGGCGGCAGCGAACGCGCAGGCGTGCAGATGAGCGGGCCGATCAGCGAGAACCTGTCGTTCCGCTTCTACGGCAACGCCAGCAAGACCGAGGCCGACGCGCTCGACCTCAATGCCGACTACGCCACCGGCGTGACGCCGCCGGCCGGTCGCGAAGGCGTGCGCAACAAGGACGCCAACGCCCTCGTGCGCTGGGACCTCCATGACGACCACGTCGTCGAGTTCGAGGGCGGCATGAGCCGGCAGGGCAACATCTACGCGGGCGACCGCGCCGTGAGCGGTGGCGGCAGCGACCTGCTCACCGAACTCGCCAACGCGGGTGCGGAGACCAACGTCATGCTCCGCAACACGGCATCGGTGACGCACCGCGGCCAGTACGGCGAGATGTCGTCGCGTCTGACGCTGTCGGGCGAGGCGACCAACAACAAGCGGCTCAACGAAGGTCTCGCGGGCAGCTCCGAAGGCAGCATCTCGGGCGGCGTATGGTCGACTTCGCGCCTGCGCAACACCGCGCTCGACGGCGAGCTCAACGTGCCGACCACGCTCGCCGGCACGAGCCACATCTGGACGTTCGGTTTCGAGGTCGCGGACAACCGCCTCGAAGATCCGTTCTCGGTGTCGCAGACCGGCGGCAACGGCGGTGGCATCGGCGGGCTCGATCCCGATCGTGCCGGCGGCAAGGCCGATGCGCAGACCGCCGCGCTCTATGTCGAGGACAACCTCTACGCCGGCGACGACTGGATCATCACGCCGGGCCTGCGCGCCGACCATCACAGCCAGTTCGGCAACAACCTGAGCCCGAGCCTCAACGTGCAGTACCGTTTCGCCGAGGACTGGATGGTCAAGGGCGGCGTCGCGCGTGCGTTCAAGGCGCCCAACCTCTACCAGTCGAACCCGAACTATCTCTATTACACGATGGGCAACGGCTGCCCGAACAGCTTCCCGAGCATGGGGGCGGGCTGCTACGTGCAGGGCAATGCGAACCTCGATGCCGAGACCAGCGTCAACAAGGAGATCGGCGTCGAGTGGGCGCCGGCCAGCGGTCACCATGCGTCGCTGACCTATTTCCACAACGACTACGACAACAAGATCAGCGCGGGCTACGTGCCGATCGGGGTCACGATCGGCGGCACCGGCCGCATCTTCGAATGGGAGAACGCGCCGAAGGCGGTCGTGCAGGGCTTCGAGGGCAACTTCGTGATCCCGCTGCTCGGCGACGCGGGCGACGTGCTCAAGTGGAACACCAACGTCACGTACATGATCGAGAACGAGAACAAGACCACGGGCCAGCCGCTTTCGGTCATCCCCGAGTACACGGTCAACACTTCGCTCGACTGGCAGGCTACGGCGAAACTCTCGCTGCTGCTGACCGGCACGTTCTACGGCGACCAGGAGCCGGCCAGCGCGAACATCAACAACGACCCGCTGACCGGCGACTACCTCAGCACGCGCGGGCCTTACAGCATCTGGGGCGTGAGCGGCCGCTACCGCATCAACGAGAAGCTGAGCATCGGCGCCGGCGTCAACAACCTCGCCGACAAGCGCCTGTTCCGCGAAGCCAACAGCAACGCATCGGGCGCGGCGACCTACAACGAGCCCGGTCGCGCGTACTTCGCCTCGCTCAACGTCGGGTTCTGATGGCGCCTGCGACGGCGTTGTCCTGGCCATCACGTCGTCTTGCGTGATGGCCAGGCACGCCGTCGCCTGGCCGTCGCGACGCGACGCATCGCTGCAACGTGCGACCGCAAGGTCGCGGGAGCCACGATCGATGCACGACCTTCCCACGGGCTATCCCGACGCGGTCGCCTATCCGGACACGTTCCAGCGCGAGCTGATGCCGACATGGCTGCGCTCGACGACCGCGGCGCTCGGCTTCGGTTGCCCGGATCTGGGCGCCGGCTACCACGTGCTCGAGCTCGGCTGCGGCGGCGGGCTCAGCACGCTCGTCGCGGCCGCGTGCAACCCGGAAGGCCGCTTCACGGGCGTCGACGTCGATGCGCGCCAGGTCGCGCACGCGAAGGCACGTGCGGCGGCGCTCGGGCTCGACAACGTGGACTTCATCGCGGCGGATCTTCGCGACGCGTCGCTGCGCGAAGGCACCGAAGACGTGGACTTCATCGTGTCGCACGGCCTGTGGTCGTGGGTCGCGGCCGAGGTGCGCGAAGCCTTCGTCGCGATCGTGCGCGAACGGCTCGCGCCGGGCGGGCTCGTCGCGCTCGGCTACATGAGTCACCCCGGCGCGGCGCAGACGCAGGCCTTGCATCGCCTGCTGCGCGAGTGCGCTCGGCACGTGCAGGGCGATGCGGTCACGCAGGTGGTCGCGGGACTCGAGCTGCTCGGTCGTCTCGCCGATGCGGGAGCGGGCTTCTTCGCCGAGCATCCGGGTGCACGCGCGCAGCTCGACGCGATGCGCCGCGAGCGTCCCGAGTACCTCGTGCACGAGTTCCTCGCCGAGCATCGCGAGCCGCAGCACGTCGCCGACGTCATGCGCGCGTTCGCGGGCGCCGGCTGTGCGTGGATCGGTAGCGCGACGCCGCTCGAGAACATCGATGTGGTCTCGGTGCCCGGTGCCGTGCAGCCGCTGCTGCGCCAGTTGCCGCCGGGGCCGCTCGCCGAGACCACGCGCGACCTCGCGCGCAACCAGAGCCTGCGTCGCGACCTGTTCCAGAAGCGCGCCGAACGCCTCGCCCCCGAGTCGCGCATGGCGGTGCTCGATGCGATCACCTATGCCGCCTTGCCCGGTGCGCCGCAGGGCGGGGATCTCGTGTTCGATACGCGCATCGGTCCCGTGCCGGGACCGGCCGAGCGCTTCGCTCCCGTTCTCGCTGCACTCGCACGACGGCCGCACCGCTTCGGCGAGCTGCGCGCGCTGCCCGCGTACGCGGAGCGCCCCGGTGTGTTGAACCAGGTCGTGCAGATGCTGGTCTGGGCAGGCCTCGTGCATCCGTTGCGCGACACGCCATCGATGCGTGCGCTGCCGCCCGATGCGCTCGAAGGCGTGAACTTGCTCGATGCAGCGGGCACGGCACTGGTGCGCGCTGCAGCGTGAGCATCCGGGCATCCGATGCATCGTCATCGAACGACGTGTCGTATCGCCGCATGCCGTGCGGCAGTGACGCCTGACACGCGACGCGGTGGCGCGCTGCGGGCACGGTGATCCCGACATCGCGCCGTACGCGGCACCGCTTTCCAACCTGCCAACGCGAGCCACACGCAAGCCATGCCATCGAATCCTACCGACACGACATACGCCTGGCGCGACACGCCCGAACGCTACGGCCGCATCAGCCGCATCCTGCACTGGAGCATGGCGCTGCTGCTCCTGTGGCTGTTCACGGGCATGATCCTCAAGAATGCACTGGGCCTGCATCCGCGTGACTCGTGGATCGTCGGTTCGCACGCGAGCTTCGGCGTGATCGCGTGGTGCCTCATGCTCGTGCGCGGCGCGTGGGCGCTCGCGAACCTGCGTCGCCGTCCGTCCTACGGCGAGGGGCGCGTCGCACGCCTCGCCGGCCTCGGCCACCTCGGCCTCTACGTGCTCATGTTCCTCGTGCCGACGCTCGGCCTGCTGCGCCAGTTCGGCAGCGGGCGCGCGTTCGCGCTGTTCAACACGATCCCGGTGTTCGGCGCCGGCGAGCCCGTGCAAGGCCTCGTCGACGCGGTCAATGCGACGCGCGATGTGATCGGCTTCTCGGTGCACGGCCTGCTCGCATGGACGATGCTCGCGCTCATCGTCGGTCACCTCGTGATGGTCGTCGTGCATCACGTCGTGTGGAAGGACGGCACGCTGCGTCGCATGGTGGGTGCATCACGCGCGGCATAGGTGCCTGAGCGACGTCCCGTCGCGACGGGGCGTGATCATCGATCGTATGGAAGCGCTCTCTCACCCCAGCCCCTCTCCGCAAGGTGAGCGGGGAGCTGGTCGGTTCGATGCAGGCTGACGACGTTCGGTCATCGGCGTTGGCGCAAGAGCGGTGCGCGACAGTATCGTGTCCGTCGGCATCGCGTTCGGGGAAGATCGCGACGCTTTTTCTCCCCTCTCCCCTCGCGGGAGAGGGGTTGGGGGAGAGGGGGACGTTTTTCCTCGCGACGCCGCGCGGTCTGCATGTCCGACCCGTGCAAGCGCCAGCGGCTGACGCGCGGCGCTCAGTCCAGCGTCGAACCGCGCAACGCGCGCACCTCTCCCGGCGCGATCGCGGTCGCCTCGTTGCCCCAGCTCGAGCGCACATGGTTGAGCACGTCGGCGATCTGCGCGTCGTCGAGCACCTGCGAGAACGGGGGCATCGAATGCGGCCGGGGATTGCCGGCCGTGGTCGGCGGGATGCCGCCCGCGAGCACGAGGCGGATGCTGTTGACGGGATCGTCCGCGACGACGTGCGGGTTGCCCGCGAGTGGCGGGTAGTCGAGTCCGCGGCCGCGACCATCGTCGCCGTGGCAGCTTTCGCAATGCTCGGCGTAGAGGCGACGTCCTGCCGTGCCGACCACGCGGCCCGCGGCGTGGCGCTGGCGCAGATCGCGCTCGGTCGCCGACATCGCCGGTGCGGGTGCCGCGGGCACGGTCTTGAGATAGGTCGCCATCGCGACCGCGTCGTCCTCGCGCAGGTGGCGCAGGCTCACGTAGATCACTTCGGCCATCGGACCGTAGGCGGCACCATGCGTCGACACGCCGTGGCGCAGGTAACCGGCGAGTTCGTCGACGCTCCAGCGTGCGAGGCTGTTCGTGTCGAGCGGCGGTGCGTACCAGTTCTGGCCGAGGATGCGGCCGCCTGCGAGGTAGCGATCGGCCGGCAGCGAGGCCATCGCACCGCGGCCGCTGTGGCACATCGCGCAGTGGCCGAGGCCGTCGACGAGGTAGCGGCCGCGATTCCACGCCTCGGACTGCGACGGTTCGGGCGTGAAGGGATGCGGGCGATGGAACAGCATGCGCCACGCGAGCAGCAGGCGGCGCGAACTCGCCGGGAAGTCGAGCGCGTTCGGCGTGCGCGGGGCGTCGACCGCGGGCTGCTGGCGCAGGAACGCGAACAGCGCGGCGAGGTCCTCGTCGGTGAGGCGCTTGAAGTGGTCGAACGGGAATGCCGGGTAGAGCAGGCCTTCGCGGCTCGCGCCTTCCCGCATCGCGTGGCGGAACTCGGCGAGCGACCAGTCGCCGAGGCCGGTCGCGGCATCGGGCGTGAGGTTGGTCGAGTACAGCGTGCCGTAGTCGGAGCGGAACGCGCGACCGCCGGCGTACGGCGTGCCGCCGCGCGTCGTGTGGCAGGTCACGCAGTTGCCGAGGCGCGCGAGGTATTCGCCGTGCGCGAGCGTGGCCGCATCGGTCGCGAGCGGTGTGGCATCGCCGTGCGGCACGCGCAGGGCCGCGAAGCCGCCCTGCGCGTGGAACAGCACGCCGCCGACGACCGCGACGAGCGCGACGAACGGGAACAGGATCGCGAGCTTGAGCAGGCGCAGTCTCGTCGAGGCTTTCATGGCGCAGCCTCCACGGGCAGGTCGCCGCAGGCCAGCGGCAGCGCGCGCGTCCCGGCCGCTGCGGGACGTTCGCCGTCGGGCGCCGCCTGGCGCGACAGCCACGTCGCGACGATGCGCAGGTCGGTCGGCTCGAGCTTGCGGGCGATCGAGGCCATGCAGTCGGGCGCGGTCGACTGGCGCACACCGGTGATCCAGCCGCCGAACTGGGCAATGGTGTACTCGGTCGGCAAGCCGACCAGCGCGGGCACGCCGGGCTCGAGTCCGGCGAGGGCACGGCCATGGCAGGCCGAGCATGCGGGAAGCCCTTTCGCGGGATCGCCGTCGAAGACGAGCTGGCGCGCGCGCGCGACATCGGTGTCACGCATCGGCGTGCCCGATTCGGCCTGCTTCACGATCGGCGGCTGCGCCGCGTACCAGTCGGCGACCTCGGCGAGCCAGGCATCGTCGAGGTATTGCATGAGGTAGATCATCTGCGCGTAGTGGCGCTTGCCGTCGCGGAACGCGCGCATCTGCTCGAGCAGGTAGCCGGCGGGCTTGCCGGCGAGGTGCGGGACGTACTTCGCTCCGTGCGCGCCTTGGCCGCGGTCGCCGTGGCAGACCGCGCAGCCGGCGAGGCGCTCGCGCATGCCGGCGTCGGCATCGTCGGCACGTGCGTGACCCGGCATCGCAAGGCCGGTGAGCGCGATCACGACGACAAGGGCGTTCGCGATCCGAGGCAGGAAGGGCAGGGGAGACATGGCGTGGAGAGGCTTCGTCATCGTGTCGGTGCGGGTGGCGTCACGCCGCGCGCGAGGCGGCGGCGAGCCGGCCCAGCGTCGCGATCGCGGCGTCGACGCGGGCGTCGAACGGATGCCCGCAGTTGAGGCGCAGGCAGTGCCGGAAACGGCCCTGCAGCGAGAAGATCGGGCCCGGCGCGACACTGATGCCGTGCGAAAGCGCATGGCGGTGCACGTCGAGCGCGTCGACGTGCGCGGGCATCTCGACCCAGATGAAGTAGCCGCCGGCCGGTCGCGTCGCGCGCGTGCCTTCAGGGAAATGCCGCGCGATCGCACGCATCATCTCGCCCTGCTGCACCGACAAGGTGTGGCGCAGCTGCCGCAGGTGGCGGTCGTAGCCGCCTTTCTCGAGATAGTTCGCGAGCGTGGCCTGGGTCGGCGCCGCGGTGGCGATGCTGGTCGACAGCTTGAGCCGGGCGACGTCGCGCACGTGGCGGCCCGCGGCGGCCCAGCCGATGCGCCAGCCCGGCGCGAGGCATTTCGAGAACGACGAGCAGTGCATGACGATGCCGTCGCGATCGAAAGCCTTCGCCGGCGTCGGCCGGCGCGCGCCGTAGTAGAGCTCGCCGTAGACGTCGTCCTCGATGAGCGGCACGGCGTGGCGCGTGCACAGGTCGACGAGCGCGCGCTTGCGCTCGTCGGCCATGAGCGCGCCGAGCGGGTTCTGGAACGTGGTCATGAGCCAGCAGGCCTTCGGCTTGTGGCGCGTGAACACGCGTTCGAGGGCGTCGAGGTCGACGCCTTCGCGCGGATGCGTGGGCACCTCGATCGCCTGCAGACCGTTGCGTTCGAGCGCCTGCAGCGCGCCGTAGAACGTCGGCGATTCGATCACCACCGAATCGCCCGGCCGCGTGACCGCCATGAGGCAGAGGTTGAGCGCCTCGAGCGCACCGTTGGTGACGACGATGTCGTCGGCACGCACGTGCAGGCCGTCGGCGAGGTAGCGCAGCGCGATCTGGCGACGCAGCGCGGCGTTGCCGGGGCCGAGGTCGTCGACGCTGGCCCACGGGTCGAGCCGGTGCACGGTCGAGGCCATGACGCGCGCGAGGCGCGGCAGCGGAAACAGCAGCGGGCTCGGGAACGCCGAGCCGAGCGGCACGACTTCGCGCGCGCGCGTCGCCTCGAGGATCTCGAACACGCGCGCGCCGAGATCGACGGGCCGGCTGCCTTCGTCGGGCTGCGAGGCCGTCTCGGGTTCGGCCGGCAGCGTGCGCGGGCCGGCAGTGACGTAGTAGCCCGAGCGGTCGCGTGCGCGGATCATGCCGCGCGCCTCGAGCAGGTAGTAGGCATGGAACACCGTCGACGGGCTGACCTCGCGCGAGCGGCTGGCCTGGCGCACCGACGGCAGGCGGTCGCCCGGGCGCAGCACGCCTTCGCGGATCGAATCGGCGATCTCGTCGGCGAGGTGCTCGTAGCGCTTGGCGGCGGCGGTGGGCATGGCTGTATTGTCCGCGCCTCGATCTGATCGGAACAGATGCAGGATTGGTGAAAAACACCATATCAGTTGGCTCTGCGCCGCCCGGGTGCCCCGATTCGCCCGCGTTTCGGCCGATCCCGCCGCGGCCCGGCCCGCCGCGCGCGCTGCAATGCCTCCATCCCGCCATCGGAGGAGATGATTCATGCAGTTCAGAGACGGACAAGGTGCGACGCTCAAGGCGCTCGGTGTGGGATTCTTGGGCTTGCTCATGCTGATCCCGCTGCTGCAGGTGCGCCTGCTCATCGCGGAGCGCGAAGGCCTTGAACAGGAATCGCGCGCGACGATCGCTTCGCGCTGGGGCGGCGAGCAGGTCGTCGGCGGCCCCGTGCTCGTCGTGCCGGTGCGCACACAGGTGCAGAACGACAAGGGCTGGAGCGCGGTCGTGGTCAACCACTACCTGCTGCCCGACACGCTGCGCATAGGCGGCAGCCTCGCCACCGAGCGGCGTCGCTACGGCATCTACGAGACGCCGGTCTACACGGGCGATCTCGAGGTGTCCGGGCATTTCGAGACCGCCGCACTGGTCCCGCTCGGCAGCGGCGGTGGCGAGCCGCTGTGGGCCGACGCGCGGCTGCGCGTGCCCGTGTCGGACGTGCGCGGCATCCGGCGCATCTCGGCGATGCGCGTTGGCGGGCGCGAGTTCGCGTTCGGCCCCGGCGGCGACGTCGGCGGCATGTCGGCGACCGAGGTGGCGGTACCGCTCGCCGACCACGAGGCCGAGCGCATC
Organism: Dokdonella aquatica; assembly: GCF_051987395.1. Classification (NCBI taxonomy): domain Bacteria; kingdom Pseudomonadati; phylum Pseudomonadota; class Gammaproteobacteria; order Lysobacterales; family Rhodanobacteraceae; genus Dokdonella; species Dokdonella aquatica. The sequence goes on from NZ_CP197094.1 coordinate 3,053,625, forward strand.
GCGTTCGCCTACGACATGCGCCTCGCCGGCACCGCGCTCATGCGCTTCCTGCCGCTCGCACGCCAGACCGATGTCTCGCTCACGGCGCCGTGGCCCGATCCCGGTTTCACGGGCGCGTTCCTGCCGACGCGCCACGCGATCGACGAGAAGGGTTTCGAGGCGCAGTGGCAGGTGCTCGACCTCAACCGCTCGTTCGGCCAGCACTGGCGCGAGGGCACGATCAGCTTCGGCGCGCTCGATGCGGCCGCGTTCGGTGTCGAGCTGTACCAGCCTGCGGGCACCTACCAGCGCAACGAGCGCGCCGGCAAGTACGGCATCCTGTTCGTCGCGCTGACGTTCGTCGCGCTGTTCCTGTTCGACGCGCTCGGGCGCTGGCGCGTGCATCCCGTGCAATACCTGCTGGTCGGCCTCGCGCTGTGCACGTTCTACGTCGTGCTGCTCGCGCTTTCCGAACAGATCGGCTTCGGTCCTTCGTACGCGATCGCGGCCTGCGCGGTGATCGGCATCGTCGCGGGCTACGCGGCCGCGGCATCGCGGCGTCGCAGTGCGGGTGCCGCGCTCGGCGCGCTGCTGGCCGGTGTCTACGTGCTGCTGTACGGCCTCGTCATCAGCGAGCAGTACTCGCTGCTCATGGGCGCGATCGCGCTGCTTGCCGCCGTCGGCCTGCTCATGTACCTGACGCGTCGCGTGGACTGGTACGCTCTCGGCCCCGTCGTCGCGCCGCAGCCGGTGCCGCCTCCCGCCCCGCGCGCCGCCATGGAGTCCGCATGAACCTCCTCGCCATCGAAACCGCCACCGAGGGTTGCTCGGTGGCCTTGCTGGCCGGCGACGAGCTCGTCGTGCGCAGCGAGATCGCGCCGCGCCGCCACGCCGAACTGTTGCTGCCGATGTGCGACGCGGTCCTCGCCGAGGCGGGTCTGTCGCGCCGTAGCCTCGATGCGATCGCGGTCGGCCGCGGACCCGGTGCGTTCACGGGTGTGCGCCTCGCGATCTCGGCCGCGCAGGGCATCGCGCTCGCGCTGCACCTGCCGGTCGTGCCGGTGTCGTCGCTGGCCGCGCTCGCGATGGATGCACCGATCGAACACGGCCACATCCTCGCCGTGATCGACGCGCGCATGGGCGAGATCTACGCGGGCACGTTCCGCCGCACGGCCGACGGGCTCGTCGAGGCGAGCGGGCCCGAGACGGTCGGCCCTGCCTCGGGCCTCGCGGTGCATGGCCACCACGCCTGGGCCGTCGTCGGCACGGGTTGGGACACCTATGCCGAGGTGATCGCGGGCCGGCTCGACACGCCGCCCGCGTGGACCGCCGGCCAGCGCTTCCCGCAGGCCGCGGCGGTCGCCCGTCTCGCGATGCCGCGCCTGCGTGACGGCGAAGGCCTCGCCCCCGAACTCGCGCTGCCGGTGTACCTGCGCGACAAGGTCGCGCTCACGAGCGAGGAGCAGCGGCGCGCGCGTGCGAATGCGTGAGCGGCGCCCGCAGTGTTTCGATCAGGGCTGGGGTCAGGTTCATTTTTCCGATCAGGGCTGGGGTCAGGTTCATTTTTCCGGATCCACCCGTCGCCGTTGCGAGCACTGCGACTGAAAATGAACCTGACCCCGGGCTTCTTGCCGTGGCGTCACGCGGTCGAGTACGGGCACTCCCTTGGGTGGCAGCCCGCGAGGATGTCTCGCACGATGGCAGCGATGTTCCGGACGCCATGATGCCGCGACATCGCCGGCGTCCCGAGGCAGGTTGAGCGCGTGCGGCCGTCGCGGCCATCGCGTCGTGGCCGATCGACGGTCCATGCCGTTGCCGCGCCGTGCAGGCATGCTCAGCGTGTCGTGGCGTCGTCGCCTGGCATAGGGGCCGTGCACGCGGCATGGCCGTCGAGCGTTTCACAGCGCATGCGTGCGCGTGCCTCGGGAAATCGTGTCATCCAGGGTTCGTCTACGATCACGTAGAGCTCGTCGGCGCGCAGGTCCACGCGCGTGAGCTGCTCGCCGAGCGATGTGCAGTAGCTGGCCAGCTTTCCGCTGTCGATGCGCGCGAGATAGGCCGAGTTCAGGGTCATGCGGTGCTGCGCGGCGAGCATCAGGAACGGCATGAAGATGTCGTTCGGGCCGCAGCCTCGGGCGGGCAGCACGACGAGGTGGCGACGGTCCGTGGCCAGCGTGTTCCAGCGCGGATCACGCAGCAGCGAGCCTTCGGGAGCCTGCAAGGTGACGCTGCGCTTGACGAGCGCGTAGCCCATGGACTGGTTCGAGTCGAACTGCTGCACGGCCAGTGCGACGACGAGCATGCCGGTCGCGGCGCTTGTCCCGAAACGTCGCGCGACGAGCGCCAGCGACACGAAGAACAGCAGGTAGTAGAGCGGCCAGATGAAGCGGCCGGAGCTCCGGTACATCGCGATGAACGGGTTGTCGATCGGAGCATCGACGAGGACATGAGGTCCGAGCACGACGACGGTGCTCGTCGCGAACGCGGTCATCGCGAGCATGCTCGCGGCGAGTGGCCAGTGGCCGCGCACGGTGGCCGTCGCGTTGCGCCAGCGCGCGAGCGCCAGCCCGGCGGCGAGCAGAAAGACCAGCCACATGCCGGCCCCGGGCCACGCCGAACCTTCGTACTGGCCAGGTCCGACCGGGATCGACGGGATGTGGCGCGAGTTGTCCAGCGGATTGAGGAAGCCCAGGAGGTTGAACGAGTAGTAGCCGTACTGGACACCCGACAACGACGCGCTGTCGCGGATGATGAACGCGCCCGATAGCCACCACGTCACCAGGACGACCACGACGGCGATCAGGAGCTCGAGCAGCGCGCGCCGCCATCCGAGTGCACGTTGGATCACCCCGCGGTGCACGAGTGCTGCTGCGAATATCGGCAGCACCATCGCGGGAAAATACGGATGCACGAGGGCCGAGACCACGGCGAGCGAGCGCCACCGCCATCGCGCGACGACACCTCGCGTGGATGGCGCCGTGGTCGTGGACGCGTACAGCCACAGCGCCGCGAGGAGAAGCCATTGTGCGGTCAGCGTGTCGTGATTGAAGCGCGTCGCCATGATCGGTGCCGACACGAAGAGTGCCGCCGCGATGACGACGACCGGTGGTGATGCGCATACGCGCCGCATGAGCAGCGCGGCGAATCCGCCCAGCAACGTGTACGAGACGAACATCCACAGGCCGATGTACTGGAACGTCGGCGGCAGCCAAGTGGAGAGCGGCTTGAACAGGAACGCGAACAGCGGGAGCGAGTCGGTGTAGACGACCGAGGTGCCAATCGGGTACGTCAGCGTGGTGGTCTTGCCCGGCGGCCACGCCCACGGTGCGTCCCGAAACATCTCCCAGCCGCCGTAATGCTGGCCGAGATCGCCCGCGAGCAGCCAGTTGATCGAGGTCGGATCGAGCAGCGCACTGCCTACATCGCGCATGAAGACGGCGCTGCCGTAGAGGCTCCCGAGGACGAAGGCGCCTCGCGCATCGAAGCGGTTCGAGCGGATCATCGAAAGGCCCGCGAGCGCGAGCAGTGCCGTGATCACGAGGACGCTGGCGATGTCGCGCGCGAAGATCGGCGAAAGCGCCGCGGGCAGTCCGCCGTCCTGCAGCCACATGCGCATGATCGGCCACGCGCTGGCGGGCAAGGTCAGACACACCAGCATCCAGGCCAGTATGTCCTTCCTGGATGACGGTGCCACGGATGCGGGTATCGCGACCGCGACCATCGGGAATCCTTTCCGCCGCGCCGGGGGCCGTGCGCAGTCCATGCTGGAACGACGTGGACCGTCGCGCGGCGCATGCCGGCGACGACCCGGTGAACGTTACGGCGAGATCTCGAACGCGGTCTTCGCGAGAGGCTCGAGCGTGTCGCGTCGAAGGAACGCGATGACCAGCGGCTTGCGGGCGGCATCGGCGGGAACATAGCCGTCGAATCCGCGCTTGCCGTGCCATCGCCACGACATGGCGTCGCGCGTCGAGAAGCTCGTCTTCGCGAGGCCTGCCAATGCGCCGTCGGTGTCGTAGATCGCGATCACGGGTGCCGGATCCGCAGGGATGTCCTCCGGCAGGTATCCCTCGAACACGACCATATCGCGATCACCGCGCGTATCTCTCGCCTCGCGCACGCGACGACCGTGCATGACCGGCTCCGCGGCAGGCATGTCGCCCGCGAGCGGCGCATGGTCGCGCCACAGCGTGTATTCGGCCTCCGAGAACATCGATGCGCCGCGTTCCTCGAGCAGTTCCAGCGACATCGTGACGTCGTCGTAGCTCGCATCCGGGCCATCCGGGAACAGCGCCGCATCGCGGATGCCCATCTGCGCCGCGACGGCCGACAGCTGGTTGTTGCGATGCACGGCCGCCGACCATCCCGCCCACCAGGCCTGGCTTGGAAGGACGAGTGCGGCGACCACGAGCGCTGCGACGGCGATGCCGGCCGTGCGTGCGCGTCGTGAGGGATCGAGCGAAGCCACGAGATAGAGCGCGAGCCCCATCCAGAACAGTGCGCTCCACGGGAGATAGCGTTCCGCGACGATGTCGTGGGGCACGCTCTGGAAATGGCGCATGCGGGCGAGGCAGATGATCGCACCGACCGCGACCGACAAGGCCGCCATCCCTGCGGCGACGACTTGCCCGCGCGAGAGGTTCCTGCCCCGGCGTGCCGCGTGCGCGAGCATTGCGGCACCCGCGACGGCACCCAGTGCGCCGACCATCAGGGCTGCCCGCTCGGGCCAGCGGTCGCCGACGAGCGACGCGCCCGCCTGGGCCGTGGCCAGCAGCACGTTGCCGGGAATGCTGCCGCGTGCCTCGCGTTGCGCCCAGTCGATGAGCGGCGGATCGGCGAGGCCGAGCCAGGCATGCATCCACGGTGCCGCGAGCCATCGGAGCCCTACGGAAAGCCCGGCGAGTGGATCGAACAGCAGCGAACCGCGAACCCCGTCGTCACCCGGCATGCCGCCGAGGTAGGCGTATCCGACGATGCCCGCGCACGCGAGCGTGAGCAGGACGGCCCTCGACGGAAGGCGGAGCAGGACGGCTGTCACGAGAACTGCTGCAAACGCCGCCATGCCCGCACCGAAGCTGAAGGTCGCCGCCGTCGCGAGCAGGCTCGCGAGGGTCATCCACGCAAGCGCCCGGCTGCGTCGCGCGGCATGCGTGGCGACCAGCGCGAGTGCCGTGAACGCGGTGATGAAATAGACGTGCGTGACCTCGTTGCCGTGGATCAGCATGCGCGCGCTGCCGAGCCAGAGCACGCCGAGCGTGCCGATCAGGCAGGCCAGCATGACGTGCAGCCCCGGCGCGCGTTCGCCCGTTGCGGGAGACGCCTGGCGCGTGGACCAGGCGACGATCGCGACCGTCGCGAAGGCGGCCAACCCGCCCAGCAGGCGCTGCAGCGACTGGTCGGCGCCGAACCATGCGAGTTCGGCGACGCGCACCATGGCCGGCAGCACGGGGCGATGTCCGTTCTCGTTCTGCAGCACCGAGTCCGGGAACGGTACCGTGAGGTACTTCGGGTAGAAGTGGTACTGGTCGAAGGCGATGTAGCCGAGGCCGAAGTTCACCATGACGCTCAGCGCCCCGAGCATCCAGAACAGCGCGAAGGCGCCGGTGGCCCAGGTCAGGATGACGGTGAATACACGCGCTCGGGGAATCGACAAGCCAGCCTCCTGCCATGTGCGCCGCACGGCGCACTCCAGATGACGACATCGGGTGGATGCGCGTCGCAGGCGCATCGTCGTCTCGTTGTCGGAACGTTGCGGCGCCACGCATGACGCCGCACGTTCGATCACGCAAGCATAGCGTCAGCGGCGCGCAGGGGGCGAGGCCGGTCGAGCGACTGCGCGATGATCTCGTCCGATCACGGTGTTCCGGCGAGCACGCGACTGCGCAGCAGGCAGAACGCGCGCTCGTCGCCTTGCTGGGACGCGGGGTCGGAATTGCGCGTGTCGCCGACGGTGACGAAGTCGAGCACGTCCCAGCCCGTGCGGTCGATGATGCGGCGCAGTCCCTGCTCGGAGAAGATCCAGTAATTGGTCGGATCGTTGTTGGTCTCGGTCGGCGCAACGAGGTACGCCGCGGGGATCGAGCGCAGTTCGACGCGCTCGGGGTTCACGCCGCCGGCGCCGCGTGCCGACGGCACGACGTTGTAGCGCGTGATGCGTGTGCTCAGCACCGCATGCCGCGCGAGCCGGGCGAGGCTCTCGAGTGCGTTGTACGGGTTCTTGAGGTGGTAGAAGATGCCGAGGAAGAACGCGAGGCCGTAACGCTCGCCGGGGAGATCGAAGCGCGCATCGAGGTCCACCTCGTGGATCGACACCGACGATGCAAGGTGCTCCTTGATCAGCTTCACGCCCCTGCAGCCGTTGAAGTTCGTGGGCGAGTAGTCGATGACATGGGCGTCGAGTCCGAGCGACTCGAGGAAGAACGCCGAATCGCCGTCGGCGGCGCCGATGTCGGCGACCGGGGCGCCACCCGCGAGCGCGAGCAGGTCGCGGTTCGCGCCGGTGAGCAGCCGGTCGAGATGATCGAAGTTGGTCAGCGTGCCGTAGGGATACCAGCCGAAATCGGGAGACAGCGCCTGCTTCTTCTCGTCGAGCTGATTGCCGAACGCGCGCGCCTGGCGTGCGATGTCGCGGATATCCATCGATGGCGTTCCTGGTTGCTGGGATTGTCGTGCCGACGGGGCCGGTCGCGTGCGCCGATCCCGGCATGCGCACGTACCGCGTCGCCACGGCACACGCCACCATCGCTCACGCCGTGATCGATCGGAGGCATGCGGACGCCGAGCGTGCTCGAAGCAGCGCGGCAGCGCAAGCCTGTCGCGCGCCGCGGACAACCGTGGTCTAGGCTTCGTCGCCGGGATGTCTTGGTTGCGGCAACCGTGCCAGCGCGTCGTCGATGTCCTGGCGTCCGCGCGCACGCAGCAACGGCGGAGCGTGCCGCCTCAGTTCGCGCCGATCCAGTGCATTGACCACTTCGCGCACCTCGAGGATGAGGCCCGGGTGCATGCTGAAACTCGTGAGGCCGAGCGCGAGCAGCAGCGCGGTGTGGCGTGTCTCTCCGGCCATCTCGCCGCACAGCGTGACGGGGCGGCCCGCACGGCGGCCGACCGTGATGACGTGGGCGAGCAGCTTGAGCACGGCCGGGTGCAGCGGATCGTAGAGCGTGCCGAGTTCGTCGTTGTTGCGGTCGACCGCGAGCGTGTACTGCACGAGGTCGTTGGTGCCGATCGAGACGAAGTCGAGGTGCTGGATCATCGAGGGCAGCGCGATCGCGGCGGCCGGCACTTCGATCATCGCGCCGAGCTCGACATGGTCGGCTATCGCGTGGCCCTGGCCGCGCAGCTCCTGCGCACACTCGCCGAGCATGCGCCGGACGGTGTGGATTTCCTCGATGCAGCTGATCATCGGCACGAGCACGCGCACGGGGCCGTAGGCGGTCGCGCGCAGGATCGCGCGCAACTGCGTGTACATGAGCTGCGGCGTGCGCAGCGACAGGCGCACGCCGCGCACGCCGAGCGCGGGATTCGGCTCGTCGCGCAGCGCGAGGCCGGCGCCGTCGACCTTGTCGGCGCCGAGGTCGAGCGTGCGGATCGTCGCGGGCAGGCCGCCCATGCCGAGTACGACGTCGCGATAGGCGAGGAACTGCTCTTCCTCGCCGGGCGGATCGCGGCGCTGCAGGAACAGGAATTCGGTGCGGTACAGGCCGATGCCCGAGGCGCCGCAGGCACGTGCCTGGGCGACATCCGAGGCGAGTTCGGCATTCGCGTTCAACTGGATCGGCATGCCATCGAGCGTGCGCGTCTCGGCCGTGCGCAGGCGTGACAGGCGCTTGTCCTGCTGCGCCATCTCGCGCTGCCACTGGCGATAGCCGGCGAGGTCCTGCGCGGTCGGGTGGACGATGACCTCGCCGCTGTCGCCGTCGACGAGCACGAGGTCGCCGTCGCGCAGGTGCGAGAGTGCGTCGTGCGCGCCGACGACCATCGGCAGGCGCATCGAGCGCGCGAGGATCGCGCTGTGCGAGAGCGTGCTGCCCGCACTGAGCACGAGGCCGAGCAGACCGTGTTCGGCCAGCGGCACGAGCTCGGCCGGCGCGACCGTGTCGCTGACCAGCACTTCGCCGACGCGCGAGGCGAGCTTGCGTTCCTCGACGCTGGATTCGCGCGCGAGCGCGCCCTGCACGCGGCCGATGACGTGCTCGATGTCTTCGCGGCGGCTGCGCAGGTAGGCGTCGTCCATCGCCTCGAACACGGCGACGAGGCTGTCGCGCTGCAGCTTGAGCGCGGCGCTGGCGCGGTAGTGGCCCTTGCCGATGAGGTCGTGCAGGCCGCGCACGAATTCCGGATCCTGCAGGATCAGGCTGTGCGCATCGATGAATTCGGCGACCTCGCGTGCGAGCGGACCATCGAGCTTGTCGCGCAGCGCACGCAGTTCGGCCAGCGCGATCGTCAGCGCGGCGTCGAGGCGCTCGAGTTCGTCGGCGACTTCGGCATGGTCGAGCGGAGTCTCGTCGACGAGGTAACGGCTGGGCTGCTCGAGGCGAGCGCGTCCGAGCGCCTTGCCACGCGATGCACCGCTGCCGGTGAGAATGAGTCGCACTCGCGGTCCTTGTCCTTTGAGCCACGCGCTCCCTGTCCGCGCGGCGTGTCGGGGATGTCGTTCGTTACTGGCCCTCGTCGAACTTGCGCTCGAAGAGGTCGACGAGCGCCGCGATCGCGGCTTCCTCGTCCGGGCCCTCGGCGCGCAGACGGATGACCGAACCGAGTCCGGCCGCGAGCATCATGACGCCCATGATGCTCTTCGCGTTGACCTCCTTGCCGCGGTGGATCATGAACACGCTGGACTGGAAGCCGTGCAGGGTCTGCACGAGCTTGGCCGACGCGCGCGCATGGAGGCCGAGCTTGTTGCTGATGGTGATGTCCTGTTCAAGCATGATCGATGAAGATTCCTCCGCGCCCGCCGGTGGCTGCCGTCTGGGCGAGCTCGTCGAGCGATTGTTCGGGATAGTTGAGCACGCGCAGCAGCATCGGCAGATTGAGGCCGGAGACGCAGTGCGTGTTGAGGCCGAGCGACGGCATGCGCTGGGCCACGTTGCACGGGGTGGCACCGTAGAGGTCGGTCAGCACGAGCACGCCGTCGCCCTCGTCGAGGCCGCGCGCGTGCGCGGCGGCGTCACGCAGCGTATGTTCGGGATCGGCACTGGCACCGACTTCGAGCACGTCGAGCGGCATCGGCAGCTTGCCGAGCACGTGGCGTGCGGCGCCGACGAGTGCTTCGCCCATTGCCTCGTGCGTCATCAGGAGAACACCGACACTCATCGCAGGGACCCCGGGACGCCATCGTCCAGTGGTGCAGGGTACCCGAGTGCGAGAACCGGCGGGAGGGGGCCGCGCCGGAAGCTCATTCGAGCTCGCGGTGGTAGGTCAGCACCTGCTCGTAGGTGCCGCGGAAGTGCTCGGCGAGGCGTTCGACGAGGTGGACCGAGCGGTGGCGGCCACCGGTGCAGCCGATGCACGTGGTGACGTAGCTGCGACCTTCGTTGCGGAAGCGCGGCAGCCACGTGTCGAGGAACGTGCGCAGCTGTTCGAGGAACAGCGCGGCGTCGCCCTGCGCCTCGAGCCAGGCGCGCACCGGCGCGTCGCGCCCGGTCAGCGGGCGCAACTGGGCGTTCCAGTGCGGGTTGGGCAGACAGCGCGCATCGAACACGAAATCGGCGTCGGTCGGCACGCCGCGCTTGTAGGCGAACGATTCGAACAGCAGCGTGAGTGTGCCGGCCGACATGCCGAGTTCGGCGATGACGAGGCGGCGCAGCTGGTGGACGTTGAGCTCGCTCGTGTCGATGACGCGGTCGGCGATCGCCGCGGTCGGCTGCATGAGCTTGCGTTCGACCGCGATCGCACCGGCCAGGCCGAGGCCATCGCCCGACAGTGGATGGCGGCGGCGCGTCTCGGAGTAGCGCTTGATGAGCACGTCGTCGCGCGTGTCCAGGAACACGAGCTCGTAGTCGATGCCGACCTCGGCGAGGCCGGCGAGCACGCCGGGCAGGCGGTCGAGGTCGTCGGCGCGGTTGCGCACGTCGACGCCGACCGCGAGCTTGGGATGCAGGCCGGCGTCCTCGCTGACGGCGCGCACGAACGCCGGCATCAGCGCGCTGGGCAGGTTGTCGACGCAGTAGTAGTCGAGGTCCTCGAGCGTACGCAGCGCGACCGACTTGCCCGAGCCGGACAGGCCGCTGACGACGATGAGGCGGGTCTTGCCGGTTGCTTCGCTCATCGCGTCACCACGGCGGCAGGCGGCGCAGCTGGTGCGCCTGGCGGTCGACGAAGGTCTGTGCGGGATCCAGTCCCTTGGACTTGAGCATGTGGCTGCGCACCGCGGCTTCCGCGAGCACGGCGATGTTGCGGCCCGAGGCGACCGGGATGACGATCTGCGGGATCTGCACGTCGAGCACCTCGCGGTAGCCGACGTCGCCGTACAGGCGCTTCATGGCGTCTCCGGTGCCGAAGTTCTTCATCGGCTCGAGGTGGACGATGAGGCGAAGGTACTTCGACGGCTTGACCGCGGTGTGACCGAACATCTCGCGCACGTTGAGCACGCCGAGGCCACGCACCTCGAGCAGGTCGCGCAGCATCTCGGGGCAGGTGCCGTCGACGACGTCGGGCGCGATCAGCGTGAACTCGGGTGCGTCGTCGGCGACGAGGCGGTGGCCACGCGTGATGAGTTCGAGCGCGAGTTCGCTCTTGCCAGTGCCGCTCTCGCCCGTGATCAGCACGCCGATCGAGTTCACCTCCATGAGCACGCCATGCAGCGTGATCTGCCGCGCGAGCCCGCGCGCGAGGTGGTACTGCAGGTACGTCAGCAGTTCGTGGCCGCGCTTGGGGCTGATCCACAGCGGCGTCTGCGATTCCTCGGCCGCTTCGCGCACGTCGCCCGGGATCGGCTGGTCCTTGGTGACGAGCAGCGCGATCGGCTTGTAGGCCATGATCTTCTCGACCGTCTCCCAGCGCTGGCGCGGATCGAGGCTGTCGAGGTAGTTGAGCTCCTCGGTGCCGATGATCTGCACCTTGTTCGGGTAGATGATGTTGAGGTAGCCGATCTGCGAGGGGCGTCGCGACTGGCTGTCGCCGGGCTCGATGGCGCGGTTCTCGCCGCGCATGCCGGCGATCCAGCGCAGCTGCATGCGTTCGCCGACGGTGTCGTAGAGTTGCCGGGCGGTCAGTCGGTCCATCAGGGGCCTCGCACGCGGTTGGCGCTGAAGGTGGCCAGCTCTCTGCGCAGCGTGGCGGCATCGCCGGCCTCGCGCAAGGCTCCGGTAACGCCCGCGTCGGAGAACAGCTCGGCGAACTCGGCGAGCAGGATCAGGTGCTGGTCGGTGAAATGGCTCGGTACCACGAGTGCGGCGACGAGGTCGACGGGCTTGCCGTCGATCGCACCGAAATCGATCGGCGTGGCCAGGCGGACGAACGCCGCCCGCGGTGTGGACACGGCGTCGAGGCGTCCGTGCGGGATCGCGACGCCGTGGCCGAGCCCGGTCGACACGAGGGCCTCGCGCGCGACGAGCGCATCGCGGACCGAGCCGATGTCGTCGGGCGATCCTGCGAGGATGCCGGCGAGCGTGTCGAGCAGGGTGGCCTTGTCGGGTACGTCGAGGCACGCGCGCACGCGTTCGACCGGGAGGATCTCGAGGAAGGGCATCGCGGGTGGTCTTGCGGAATCAGCCGGAAGTATTGCATCGGCATGCGCGCGTTGTCGCGCGTGGACCACCGTGCCGCGGTGTCCCGCCGCACGAGGCGGCGGGACGGGCAGGGAATCAGGCGTAACGCGCGTCGCGTACGTCGTGGTTGTGGTGGTCGGTGACCTTTTCCTTGTGCTTGCGCACCTGGTTGGTCAGCTTGTCGGCCAGTGCGTCGATCGCGGCGTACATGTCGGGGGCGACGGCATCGGCATGCAGCGCCTTGCCGGAGACGGTCAGGGTCGCTTCGGCCTTGTGCAGCAGCTTCTCGACGCTGAGCACGATCGACACGTCATGCAAGTGATCGAAATGCTTCGTCAAGCGCTCGAGTTTCGCCTCGGCGTGCTCGCGCAGCGCGGGCGTGACGTCGATCTGGTGGCCTTTGACGGTGATCTGCATGACTGCCTCCTTCGTGGTTCGCCTCGGCAGGTGCCTCGGCGTTTGAAAAAGCATGGCGCTGATCGTGTGACCTGCGATGGCTCCGAGTGTTCCCCAGACGACATGATCGTCGTGTGAAGAAATCGCTCAGCCGAGCCGGCAGCGGTCGTTGGATGACGGAATGTTCAGGGCTTCCCGGTACTTGGCGACGGTGCGGCGCGCGACGCTGATGCCGCGGCGGTTCAGTTCGGCGGCGAGCGCCTGGTCCGACAGCGGGCGTGCGGCCTTCTCGTCGTCGATGAGCTTGCGGATCATGGCCTGGATCGCCGTGGCCGAGGCGGCGCCGCCGTCGACCGTCGACACGCCGCTCGAGAAGAAGTACTTGAACTCGAACGTGCCGCGCGGGGTGTGCAGGTACTTGCGCGTGGTGACGCGCGAGACCGTCGATTCGTGCATCTCGATCTCCTCGGCGACATCGCGCAGCACGAGCGGGCGCATCGCCTCGGCGCCGAATTCGAGGAAGCCCTGCTGTGCGCGCACGATCGCCTGCGCCACCTTGAGCATGGTCTCGGCGCGCGTCTTGAGGCTCTTGATGAGCCAACGGGCTTCCTGCAGCTGGCCGCGCAGGTAGTTCGCATCGTCGCGGCGCGCGCGCGCGATCAGGCTGGCGTAATGCTCGTTGATCGCGAGGCGCGGCTGGCAGTTGGCCGACAGCGAGACCTGCCAGCGTCCGTTGACCTTGACGGCGTAGGCATCGGGTGCGACGAACTCCGACGGGCCGCTCGAGAAACCCGCGCCCGGTTTGGGCGTCAGCGAGCGCACGAGCGCGATCGCGACATCGAGCTGCTCGGGTGTCGCGCGCAGTTTCTGGCACAGGCGAGCGCGATCGTTGCGGGCAAGCGTCTCGAGGTGTTCCGCGACGAGCTGGCGCGCGGTGTCGAGGCCGGGTGTGTCGACGTCGAAACCGTCGAGCTGGACCTCGAGGCACTCACGCAGCGAGCGCGAGGCGACGCCGACGGGGTCGAAGCGCTGGACGAGGTGGCGCACGGCCTCGACCTCGTCCTCGCCGACCGCGAACAGGCCGACGAGGCTGCCCGCGATCGCCTCGTTGGACTCGGACAGGTAACCGTCCTCGCCGATCGCCTCGATGATCGCCGTCGCGATGGCGCGGTCTCGCGCCGACAGTGGGGTCAGGTTCAGCTGCCAGAGCAGGTGGTCGCGCAGGTCCTCGGCTTCGGCGTCCTGCGACTCGAGGCCTTCGTCGTCGGCACCCGCGGCATTGCGATGTTCGTTGCGCTCGGCGCCGAGGTCGAGCGGGCCATCGTCGAAATCGGGCGTGGCGTCGATGGGTTCGGCGTCCGACGCCGTCTCGACCGGCACGCTGTCGGTGTAGTCCTGGAGCGCGACCTGCTCCTCCTCCGTGGCTTCGTCCTCCTCGGCCTCGGCGAGGTCGAGAAGCGGGTTCGATTCCAGCGCGAGGTTCAGTTCCAGCTCGAGCTCCATGCTCGACAGCTGCAACAGCTTGATCGCCTGCTGCAGCTGGGGCGTAAGGGCCAGTTGGGACTGGACGCGGAGTTGTAGCGCGGGTTTCATGCCCCAGCGGTCTTCAGTGCAGTTGCATGCAATCCTAACGCCAAGCCAACGGGGCGTCATGTCTTGACGGCGGCGCGATGCAGGTCCAACCTCCGGGGCTGACCTCGGCCGAACCTGTTTCCTCCCGACGGCATGCCGCATCACCGCGTGCGACCGTCGTCGCGATGCGCCGGCGGCGTCTTCCCTCGATCTTGCCGGAAGCGGCGCTCCTGCCGTCACGAACTGTGCGTCGCACGGCCTGTGTCGCTCCACCGGACGGTGGCCCGCGCTCGCCGGGGCAGGTGCTCACATGCGGAATTCGCGGCCGAGGTAGACCTCGCGCACCTGCTCGTTGGCGAGCACCTCGTCCGGCGCGCCCTCGGTGAGCACGCCGCCGCCACTCATGATGTAGGCACGATCGCAGATGCCGAGCGTCTCGCGCACGTTGTGGTCGGTGATCAGGATGCCGATGCCGCGCGCCTTGAGCTGGCGCACGATGCGCTGGATGTCGACGACCGAGATCGGGTCAATGCCCGCGAACGGCTCGTCGAGCAGCAGGAAGCGCGGCTTGGCCGCGAGCGCGCGCGTGATCTCGACGCGTCGGCGCTCGCCGCCCGAGAGGCTCACGCCCTTGCTCGACGCGATGTGGGTGATCTGCAGTTCGTCGAGCAGCGCGTCGAGCTCGGCCTTGCGTCCGGCTGCATCGAGGTCGCGGCGCAGCTCGAGGATCGCCATGACGTTGTCGGCGACCGACAGGCGCCGGAACACCGAGGGCTCCTGCGGCAGGTAGCCGACGCCGAGGCGTGCGCGCTCGTGCATCGGCATCGAGGTGATCGGCCGGTCGTCGATCGCGATGTCGCCTCCGTCCGCCGCGACGAGGCCTACGACCATGTAGAAGCACGTGGTCTTGCCTGCGCCGTTCGGGCCGAGCAGGCCGACGACCTCGCCCTGGTCGAGCGAGAAGCTGAAGTCGCGGACGACGGTGCGGCCGGCGTAGGCCTTGCGCAGGTGACTCGCGGTCAGCATCAGGGCGTGCCGCCGGGGGCCTTGGGCGGCTGTTTCGGCTTGGGCTTGAAGATCAGTTCGACCTGGCCGCCGCTGCCCTCGGAGGAGCCGCCCTCCATCGCGCCCGTGTTGGTGTTGTAGACCATGTGCGGACCGCGGAACTGGCTCTTGCCTTCCTGGATCACGACGACGTCGCCGGTCAGTTCGGCGATGCCGGTGCCGTCGTTGTAGTCGATCGTCGCGGCCTGGGCGCTCATGCTGCCGCCGTCGTCGAGGCGCTGCTCCATGCGCGCGGGCGCACCGGTCAGCACGAGACGGCGCACCGCGGTGTCGGCGTCGGGCGCGCTGACGTCGAAGATGCGCGCCTGGTCGCCGCGTGCCTTGAGCGAGCCCTGCACCATGCTTACGGCACCGGTCAGCAGCGTGTGGTCGGGTTCGCCTCCCGGGTTGCGCGTGCCGCCGAGCATGCTCTTCTGGTGGTTCGCGCGCACCTTGAGCTCCTGCTCGCGGTCGCTGCTCAGCGCGAATGCGGGCGCCGATGCAAGGATCAGGAGAAGACACGGCGCGAGCACGCGCACCGCACGGTCAGCGGCGCTTGCGGTTCGGCTCGAAGGTGTTCTGGACATCGGACAGGAACTCCATGGTTCTCGTGTTCAGATCGCCGCGCAATCCGGTGCCGCTCAGTATAGAGCCGGGCTGCGTGATGCGCGCCGGCGCATCGGTGGCCAGCGTGCGCGCCTTGGGATGGATGGTCAGGTCGGCCGTCTCGATCGTCGCCGGCTTGAGCGTCGGCGTCGGCGTGCGACGCATGCGCACGTCGCCTTCCAGGCGCATCGTCGAGCCATCGCGGTTGACCCAGGCCGACTGCGAGGTGCCGATCCACGGATTGCCGTCGTTGTCGACGAGCACGTAGTCCGGCGTCGTCACGAAGATCGAGCCGTCCTCTGCACCACGCACGAGGCGCGGGCCACTGACCGTCATCGCGAGCTTGCCCTGGTCGTCGAGCGCGTGCAGCGTGAAGGTCTCGAGGGCATAGCCCGAGCGCGGCGGGCCGCGGAACGGCTCGGGTTCGGGGCGCGGGCGGGTCAGCCAGAGCAGGATCTGCGTCGTCGCGGCGACCAGCGCGAGCACGACGATGACGATGCGACGACGCCCGCTCATGGCGTGCTGCCGCGCACGACGGCGCCCGGACACGACATGGCCGGCCCGCGCACCACGGGATCAGCGCGTTCCGAGATGATGGGCGAGCTCGCTTTCGCCACGGCCCTGCGCACACAGCAGCAGATCGCAGACCTCGCGCACGGCGCCATGCCCGCCGGCGAGGCGCGTGCGCCAGTTCGAACGCTCGCGCACCCATGGATGCGCGTTGGCGACCGCGATCGACAGGCCGACCGCCTGCATGACCGCGAGGTCGGGCAGGTCGTCGCCGGTGTAGGAGCATTGCGAGGCGTCGAGGTCGAGCGATGTCAGCATCGCCTGCAGGCAGGCGCGCTTGTCCTTCTGGCCCTGGTGCACGTGGGTGATGCCGAGCTCGGCCATGCGCCGGGCGACCAGCGCGCTCGTGCGTGCCGTGATGATGGCGACCTCGATGCCGTTGGCCTGCAGGCGCTTGAGGCCGAGGCCGTCGTGCACGTGGAAGGCCTTGGTCTCGCGGCCATCCTCGGCGTACCAGAGCTTGCCGTCGGTGAGCACGCCATCGACGTCGAACACGGCGAGCTTCACGCGCGCGGCGCGCTCGCGGAGGTCGGCGGGCAGGTCGTCGAGGTGGCTGTAGGGCATGCGAAGGAACCGCGTGCGAAAGGGCGCGCAGTCTAGCGCGCCTGGCGTGAACGGGCGTTCAGACGACGCGCGCGCGCATGAGGTCGTGGATGTTGAGCGCGCCGACGACGCGATTCTCCGCATCGACGACGAGCAGCGCGTGGATCTTGTGCGCCTCCATGACGCGCGCCGCCTCGACCGCGAGCTTGTCGGCGGTGATCGTCTTCGGGTTCTGCGACATGAGGCGGCCGACCGGGGTGTCGCGCAGGTCGATGTCGTCGTCGTCGACGGCGCGGCGCAGGTCGCCGTCGGTGAACACGCCGGCGAGGCGGCCCTCCTCGTCGACGACCGCGGTCATGCCGAGGCCCTTGCGGGTCATTTCCACGAGCGTCGCGGTCAGCGAGGCGTTGCGGTCGACGACCGGCACGCGGTCGCCCGAATGCATGATGTCGCTGATGTGCACGAGCAGGCGGCGGCCGAGCGAGCCGGCCGGGTGCGAGCGCGCGAAGTCCTCCGACGTGAAGCCGCGCGCCTCGAGCAGCGCGATCGCGAGCGCGTCGCCCATCGCGAGCGCGGCCGAGGTGCTCGCGGTCGGCGCGAGGCCGAGCGGGCAGGCCTCGGCGGGTACGGCGACGTCGAGGTGCACGTCGGCGAGGCGCGCGAGCGAGGAGTACTCGTTGCCGGTCATCGCGATCAGCGGCACGTTCTGGCGCTTGATCAGCGGCAGGATCATGAGCAGCTCGTCGGTCTCGCCCGAATTGCTCAGCGACAGCACGACGTCCTTGTGCGTGATCATGCCGAGGTCGCCGTGGCTGGCCTCGGCCGGGTGCACGAAGAACGCCGGCGTGCCGGTCGAGGCCAGCGTTGCCGCGATCTTGTTGGCGATGTGGCCGGATTTGCCCATGCCGGTCACGACGACGCGGCCCGGGCAATCGAACATGAGCTGGCAGGCGCGCAGGAAGCTGCCGTTGATGCGGTCGCGCAGCGCGTCGATCGCGCGTGCCTCGGTGTCGATGACGGCCAGCGCGCTGCGCCGGATCGTCTCGGCATCGAGCAGGGGGTGGGACAGGGAGAGCGCTGCGGCGTGGTTGGGGTTCATCGAGAGGGTCGGATCGAGCAGCGAGAGGGCCCGGTCGGCCGGGTCGAGTTTTCGGCGCCGGAGGATTTTGAGTACCATGTCGCCCCCCCAAGTGTAACGGTAACCCGCGTCCGTGCTAAGACGGACGCGCACGGCCCGCCGTCGCAAGCCCGCCAGGATTCCGCCCCATCGTGGACACCCGAACCATCCAGACTCTCATCGAGCAAGGCCTTCCCGGCGCGGAAGTGCTCGTCGAAGGCGCCGACGGCGTGCATTTCGAGGCGCGTGTGGTCAGCGCGGCGTTCGCCGGCAAGTTGCCGCTGGCGCGTCACCGCATGGTCTACGCGACGCTCGGCGAGCTCATGGGCGGCGCGATCCACGCGCTGTCGCTGCGCACGCTGACGCCCGAAGAGGCCGCGCGCGCAGGTTGACACGATGCCGGTGCGCCATCTGGCGCGCCGGTCCCGGGATGCCGCGATCCTTCGCGCTTCCTTTCCTTACCTACAGCGACCCGACATTCCATGGCCAAGATCGTGATCAACGGCGGTGCGCCGCTCCAGGGCGAGGTGCAGATCTCCGGCGCCAAGAACGCCGTGCTGCCGATCCTCGCCGCGAGCCTGCTCGCCGACGAGCCCGTGCTGATCGGTAACGTGCCGCACCTGCACGACGTCACCACGACGATGGAACTGCTCGGCCAGATGGGCGTGCAGCTGGTCGTCGACGAGCGCATGAAGATCCACGTCGACCCGCGCACGGCCGACCGTTATTTCGCGCCGTACGACCTCGTCAAGACGATGCGCGCGTCGATCCTCGTGCTCGGCCCGCTGGTCGCGCGCTTCGGCGAGGCCGAGGTGTCGCTTCCCGGCGGCTGCGCGATCGGCTCGCGCCCGGTCAACCTGCACATCCAGGGCCTGCAGGCGCTCGGCGCCGACGTGCGCGTCGAGAACGGCTACATCAAGGCCCGCGCCAAGCGCCTCAAGGGCGCGCGCATCAACCTCGACCTGGTCACCGTGACCGGCACCGAGAACCTCATGATGGCCGCCGCGCTGGCCTCGGGCACGACCATCATCGAGAACGCGGCTCAGGAGCCCGAGGTCGTCGATCTCGCCAACTGCCTCAACAGCATGGGCGCGAAGGTCTACGGCGCCGGTACCAACACGATCACGATCGACGGCGTCGAGCGCCTGCACGGCACGACGTACGACGTGCTGCCCGACCGCATCGAGACCGGTACGTTCCTGGTCGGCGCCGCGATCACGGGTGGCAAGGTGCTCGCGCGCAACGCGCGCCCGAAGACCCTCGACGCGGTGCTCGGCAAGCTCGAGGACACCGGTGCGCACGTCTCGACGGGCGACGACTGGATCGAGGTCGACATGCGCGGCCGCCGCCCGAAGGCGATCAACATCACGACCGCGCCGTACCCGGCGTTCCCGACCGACATGCAGGCGCAGTTCACCGCGCTCAACTGCGTCGCCGAAGGCGTCGGCGTGATCACCGAGACGGTGTTCGAGAACCGCTTCATGCACGCGCTCGAGCTGCAGCGCCTCGGCGCCGACATCCAGCTCGAGGGCAACACGGCGATCATCAAGGGCGTGCCGACGATGACCGGTGCGCCGATGATGGCGACCGACCTGCGCGCCTCGGCGTCGCTCGTGCTGGCCGGCCTCGTCGCGACGGGCGACACGATCGTCGATCGCGTCTACCACATCGATCGCGGCTACGAGAACATCGAGGAAAAGCTCGGTTCGCTCGGCGCGCGCATCCGCCGCCTGCCGGCCTGAGTCCCGACAAGCCCGTCACCGGCCCCGCGCGTCGCGGGCGGTGACGGCATCGTGCCGGACTACTTCAGGGACGCCAGCCGCAGCGTGATGGTGTCGCCCTTGTTCTCGACCTGCTCGATCTGCACGGGCACCCAGCCGGTCTTCGCGGAGAACCAGCTCGTGGAGGTGCGCTTGGCACGCTTGCGCTCCAGGCACGCGGTCGCATAGCGGCCGGCCGGCACGCTGAGCTGTGCTTCGCCGCAGGACGCGTACTGCATGTCCTCGATGCCGTCCTTCATCGCCACCTTGTAGTCGTGCGAGGTGCGTCCGCGCGCGAGGTCGCTGGCCAGCGCGAGCATCACGGCGTGGCGGTCGATCGTGCCGGGCACGAGCGCGTACGTCGCATCGTCGTCGCCGTCCTGCATGCTGACCTGGTTCGCCTTCCAGTCGAACTCGGCATGGCGCTTGCGCGACTTGAACGCGGCCTCCTGGCGGAAGTCGTACCGCACGGACTCGGGCTTGTCGTCCTGCCATCGCACCGTCGATTCCTCGACGACGTCGAGGCCAGCCATCTTGGCGAGTCCCTCGGTACCGCGGGTCGTCGTCTTGAGCGTCCACGTGGTATCGGCGTTCTCGCGCAGCTCGATGGTGGTGCGGCCGAGCGGCTTGCCGTTGCGCAGCACCACGTAGTCGGCCGTGAAGGGGCTCAGCGGGGACGCCGCGAGGACAGGCGTCACGGGAAGAACGAAGGCCAGTGCGGCAAGGACGAGACGGTTCAAGCGGTTCTCCGGGGTTCCAGGCGCGCGAGTGTGCGGGCGCGCGCATGAACGCCGGCCCTGATGCGCGCTCAGGCGTGTCCGCGCGCTGACCAGCCCGACGGGCTCCACTGCAGGGGTGAATCGAGTCGCTCGCCATCGACCAGGGGCACGCTGCCATCCCAGCTCAGCCGTCCTTCCGCGGCCAGCCCGACGCAGGCGACGAGCAGGCGGTGCTCGAGCGGCAGCAGGCGGCGCGCGAGCGTCTCGGCCGTATCGCCTGCGAGGATCGGCAGCGCAACCTGCGCGATCACGGGACCGCCGTCGAGTTCGCCGGTGACCACGTGCACGCTCGCGCCGTGTTCGCGGTCGCCCGCGTCGAGCGCGCGCTGGTGCGTGTGCAGGCCCGGGTGGCGCGGCAGCAGCGACGGATGGATGTTGAGCATGCGCCCGATCCACGGCGCGAGCGCGTCGGCATCGAGGATGCGCATGAAGCCCGCGAGCACGACGAGGTCGGGCTGAAGGCCTGCCACGCGCGCGAACAGTTCGCGGTCGTAGGCGGCGCGATCGCGCTGCGCGCGCGCATCGAGCGCGATCGCGGGCACGCCGGCCGAGCGTGCGAGCTCGAGCGCGGGCGCGGTCGGGCGATCCGACAGCACGCCGGCGAGTTCGATGTCGAGGTCGCCCGCATCGCGGGCCGCCACGAGTGCGGCGAGGTTGCTGCCGCGCCCCGAGGCGAGGACGACGACGCGCAAGGTCGTGCCGCTCAGCGGATGTGCACGCGCTCGTCGCCGCGCGCGGGCACGACTTCGCCGATCGTCCAGGCCTGCAGGTCGAGCGTCTCGAGCGCGTCGAGCGTGGTGCCGACCTGGTCGCGCGCGACGATCAGCGCATAGCCGATGCCGCAGTTGAAGGTGCGCCACATCTCCTCGCGCGCGACATTGCCTTCGCGCTGCAGCCAGTCGAACACGGGCGGCAGCTTCCAGGCCGAGCTGTCGAGCTCGATGCCGAGCGCGTCGGGCACGACGCGGATGATGTTCTCGCGCAGGCCGCCGCCGGTGATGTGCGACATGCCATGCACGCTGAGCTGCTGCATGAGGCGCAGCACGGGCTTGACGTAGATCGTGGTCGGCGCCATGAGCGCGTCGGCCAGCGTGGTGCCGCCGAGGTCGAGATCGAACGGGCTGCCGGCACGCTCGACGATGCGGCGGATCAGCGAGTAGCCGTTCGAGTGCGCGCCCGACGAGGCGATGCCGATGATCGCGTCGCCGGCCTGGATGCGGCTGCCGTCGATCAGCGCGAGCTTCTCGACCGCGCCGACGCAGAAGCCGGCGAGGTCGTACTCGCCCGGCGGGTACATGCTCGGCATCTCGGCGGTCTCGCCGCCGATCAGCGCGCAGCCCGCCAGTTCGCAACCCTTCGCGATGCCGCCGACGACCGCGACCGTGGTATCGACGTCGAGCTTGCCGGTGGCGAAGTAGTCGAGGAAGAACAGTGGCTCGGCACCCTGCACGAGCACGTCGTTGACGCACATGCCGACGAGGTCGATGCCGATGGTGTCGTGGCGGTTCAGGATCTGCGCGAGCTTGAGCTTGGTGCCGACGCCGTCGGTGCCCGACACGAGGACCGGATCGCGGTAACGGCCACCGAGTTCGAACAGCGCGCCGAAGCCGCCGAGGCCGGCCATGACTTCCTTGCGGAACGTGCGCGCCACCAGCGGCTTGATGCGTTCGACGACCGCATTGCCGGCATCGATGTCGACGCCAGCGTCGCGGTAGGTGAGGGCCTCGTTCTCGTTCGACATGCCAGAAAGCCGGTGCGCGGGGCCGCGCATCATACCAGCCCGGATGGACGCGGAAGCGGGCGTTCGGGCAGACTGGTCCGCCTTCCGTCGCCCGGGTTCCACGCCATGCGCGCCATCCCGTCGTTGCGCCTGCCGGCTTTCGTGCTCGTGGTGGTCGCCGCCTTCGCGTCGCCCGCATTCGCGGCGCCGGCCACGTATACGGGCGAGGCGCCCGTGACGAGCCAGTCCGAGGGCGAACGTGCCGAAGCCCTCAAGACCGCGCTCGCCGGCGTGGTCACGCGCCTGAGTGGCGATCCGGGTCTGCTCGCGCGTTCCGATGTCGCCCAGGCCGTCGCGACCGCCGCGAAGGACGTGTTGCAGTACCAGTACCGTCGCGATGTGGTGAACGATCCCGGTGCGCCGCCGCGTGCGGCGCTCACGCTCGTCGCCGAGTTCGACAGTGCGGCCGTCGACGCGATGATGGCGCGCCTCGGCGTGCTCGGCGCCGGTCCGGCCGCGACGATCGACGGGACCCCCGGCGAGAGCCGCCTGTGGATCAGCGGCATCCGTTCGGCCGGCGACTACGCGCGCGTGGTCGGCTACCTGTCGCGGCATGCGCTGCTGCGCGGCGTGCAGCCGCAGGAAGCACGCGGCGACGGCCTGCTCGTGCAGGTGCGTACGAGCGCCGGCCTGCACGCGTTCCTCGACCTGGTCGCCGGCGAGGGCGTGCTGCGCGTGGCCAGCGCGAGTCCGCCGGTCGACGGCATCGACGCGACCCTGATGTTGTCGCCGTGAGATGTGGAGGCACCTGCCCAACCTGATCTCGGGGCTGCGCCTGCTCATGGTGCTGCCCGTGTTCTGGCTGGTCACGGGCCGTGACTACGGGGCCGCCCTCGTGCTCGCCGCGATCGCCGGCGCGAGTGATGCGATCGACGGCTGGCTCGCCCGCCATTTCGGCTGGCAGTCCCGCCTCGGCGGCATGCTCGATCCGCTTGCCGACAAGCTCCTGCTGCTCGCGGGCGTGCTCGGGCTCGCACTCGTCGAGGAGCTGCCGCTCTGGCTGTTCGTGATCGTCGTCGTGCGCGATGTCGTCATCGTCGCGGGCGCGGTCGCCTACCACAACCTGGTCGGACCGTTCGACGCGCAGCCCAGCCTGCTGTCGAAGGTCACCACGTTCGTGCAGATTGCCTGCGTGCTCGCCGAGCTGCTGCGCCTGTCGGGACTCGCGCCACTGCCGGCCGGCGTGCTCGTGTGGCCGGCCGCCGCGCTCACCGTGGCGAGCGGGCTACACTACGTCATCGCCTGGTCGCTGCGTGCCCGCCGCGACCTCTCCCGCCGCCATCCCTGAGGACCGCCCTGCATGAGTACGGTCGCGCTCGACCTGCGCCTGAAATGGATCATCACGGTCGCCCTGATCGGCTGGGTGCTGTACCTGCTCGGGCCCGTGCTCGCGCCGTTCGTCGCCGCGGCGCTGTTCGCCTACCTGTTCAATCCGCTCGTCGAGCGCCTCGAGCGCCGTGGCGTCGGCCGCGCGCTCAGCGTGAGCGTGCTGTTCCTCGTGCTCACGCTCGCCCTGGTCGGCATCGTGCTCGTGCTGATTCCCTTCATGGAGCGTCAGGTCGCGAACTTCCTCGAGCAGCTGCCGCGCTGGACGGAATGGGCGCAGACCAAGGCCGCGCCGTGGATCGAGCAGCGATTCGGCATCAGCGTCGGCACGTTCGACACCACCAACATCGTGCCGATGCTGCAGGCGCACTGGAAGGAGGCCGGCGGCTTCGCGACGAGCGTCGTCGCGGGCGTGTCGAAGTCCGGTTTCGCGATCATCGGCTGGATCGTCAATCTCGTCATCGTGCCGGTCGCGGCGTTCTATCTGCTGCGCGACTGGAACATCGTGGTCGATCGCGTGCATGCACTGATCCCGC
The DNA here is from genome assembly GCF_051987395.1 of Dokdonella aquatica. Lineage (NCBI taxonomy): Bacteria > Pseudomonadati > Pseudomonadota > Gammaproteobacteria > Lysobacterales > Rhodanobacteraceae > Dokdonella > Dokdonella aquatica. Next base: position 3,077,341 of record NZ_CP197094.1, read on the forward strand.
GCTCGATCGAGCCGACCGTGGTCCGCCTCGCGCGCGAGTCCGACGACACGCTCGGCGGATTCCTGCGCGGCCAGCTCAGCGTCATGATCGTGCTCGGCGTGATCTACGGCATCGGCCTGTGGGCCGTCGGCATCAGCGTCGGACCGCTGATCGGCATGATCGCCGGCCTCATCAGCTTCGTGCCCTATCTCGGCGCGATCGTCGGCGTCGGCATGGGCATCATCGCCGCGCTCGTGCAGTACCAGGACGGGTTCCACGTCATGCTCGTGCTGATCGTGTTCGGCGTCGGCCAGACGCTGGAAGGCTATGTGCTCGTGCCGAAGCTCGTCGGCGACAAGATCGGCATGCATCCCGTCGCAGTGATGTTCGCGATCCTCGCGGGCGGCCAGCTGTTCGGCTTCGTCGGCGTGCTGCTCGCGCTGCCGATCGCGGCCGTCGTCATGGTGCTGCTGCGCTACGCATACGAGCGCTACACGCAGAGCGAGATGTACCAGGACACCGACGGGCCGCAGATCGTCGTCGACGCCGGCGCGGCGCGCGTGGTCGCCGAACCGGGCGAGCGTGTCGTCGTCGAGGCGCGGCAGGGTGGTGCGCGACGCATCATCGATCCCACCGAAGGCGCATGAGCGCACAGCTTCCGCTGGCCTTGCGCTGGCCCGCTCACCAGCGCTTCGAGACCTTCGTGACGGCAGCCGGCGACGACGTCGTTGCGGTGCTGCGCGCCGCGCTGGCGGCCGAGGTCGCGTCGCGCGTGCTGGTCAACGGCCCGGCGGGCAGCGGTCGCACGCACCTGCTGATCGCCGCCTGCGCCGCGGTCTCGGGAGCAGGGCGCCGCGCGCAGTACGCCACGCTCGCGGGCGCGACGCCAGAACGCATCCGCGCGCTGGGCGGCAGCGACCTGCTCGCGCTCGACGACGTCGACGCGGTCGCCGGTCGTCGGGATGCCGAGCACGCCTTGTTCGATCTCTACAACCGCTGTGTCGCCGATGGGACGACGCTGCTGTTCGCCGCCTCGGCACCGCCGGCCCAGATCGGCATCGGCCTGCCCGATCTCGTGTCCCGGCTCGGCGCTTGCACGCAGGTCGCGCTGCACGCGCTCGACGAAGACGCGCGCAAGGCGCTCGTGCGGGAGCGTGCCGCGGCACGCGGCATCGAACTCGACGACGGCGTCGTCGACTGGCTGTTCACGCACCAGGCGCGCGATCTCGGTTCGCTGCTGCAGCTCCTGGACCGGATCGATCGCGAATCGCTCGCTGCGCGTCGCCGCGTGACCTTGCCGTTCGTGCGCGCGCTGCTCGCACGGGACGCCGTGCAGGAACCCAGGGACGGCTGAGCGGGAACCGCCGCCAGCCGGTTCAGCGTCCCGCGCGTACGCGCAGGTCGGCCTCGAGCTCGGCGAGACGCTGCGGCGTGCCGACGTCGGTCCACGCGCCGCGGTGGTGCACGCCTTCGACCTCTCCGCGCGCGATCGCCGCGCGCAGAAGATGCACGAGTGCGAACCGGGGCGGCTCACGGCCGTCCCAGGGATGCCCTTGCGCGGCGAGATCCTCGCGCCAGCGCGAGAACAGGGCGGGGTGGTAGGTGGCGATGCCCGAGTACGTCAGGCGTGCCTCGTCCGCCTCGCCGTCGACGACGCGGCCGTCGTCGCGCAGCACGAAGTCGCCGCGCGGGTGGTGCGCGGGATTGTCGACGAGGACGAGGTGCGCGAGCGCGCGTGGCGCCGGAAGTGCTGCGACGTCGACGTCGGTCCACACGTCGGCGTTGACGACGAGGAATGGCTCGCCCTCGAAGCGCGCGAGCGCGTGCAGCATGCCGCCGCCGGTCTCGAGCGGCTCGTCGCCCTCGTGGCTGTAGCGGATGCGCAGGCCGCGCTCGTGGCCGTCGCCGAGCGCGGGTTCGAACTGTGCAGCGAGATGGGCCGTGTTGATGACGACGTCGACGATGCCGGCTGCGGCGAGGCGGTCGAGGTGCCAGTCGACGAGTCGCTTGCCGCCGACCGGGATCAGCGGCTTCGGCGTCGTGTCGGTGAGCGGGCGCAGGCGTTCGCCTCTTCCCGCGGCGAGCACGAGGGCGCGGTGGATCATGGCGTCGCGTCCTCGCGCGCCACGGTGAGGTCACGGTCGCCACGCACGCGCTCGAGCAGGTCGACGAAGCCGTGGAGCTCGGGATATCGGCGCGCCACGTCGATCGTGTAGCGCCACACGAGCGGCAGGTCGGCGAGGTAGCCCGACTTGCCGTCGCGGTAGCAGAGGCGACAGAAGATGCCGAGCACCTTGATGTGGCGTTGCAGGCCGACGAGGTCGAATGCACGCGCGAACGCTGCAGAGTCGATGGCCGCACCGATCACGCCGGCATCGACGAGGCGCAGGCGATGCTGCTCGCGCCAGGCCTCGATGCGCGCCTCGGGCCAGGCGATGTAGCAGTCGCGCAGCAGCGAGACGAGGTCGTAGGTGACGGGCCCGACCAGCGCGCCCTGGAAGTCGATCACGCCGGGATTGCGCGCGGTCGTCACGAGCAGGTTGCGGCTGTGGAAGTCGCGGTGCACGAAGCCGCGCGGCGCCTGCATGAAGGCGTTGGCGAGCAGGTCGAACGCGCCTTCGACGACATCCCATTCCTCGCACTCGGGCACGTAGCCGAGGTGACGCTGCAGGAACCACGTCGGCATGAGCTCGAGCTCGTCGACGACGCGCACGCGGTCGTACGGCGCGATGCCTGCCGTGTCGACGCGCGACTGCATCGTCGCAAGCGCGTCGAGCGCATCGCCGTAGAGCCCGTCGGCCGTGGCCTCGTCGAGTTCGGGCAGGTAGGTGCGCGCACCGAGATCTTCCATGAGCACGAAGCCCGCGTCGACATCGCTCGCGTCGACCACCGGCACGTGCACGCCTGCGGCGTGCAGGCGCGTACCGATGTCGAGCCAGGTGACGATCTCGTCGCGGTCGCGCGGCGCGTCCATGAGGATGCGCGTCGCACCGTCGGCGTCGACGCGCCAGTAGCTGCGGAAGCTCGCGTCCTCGGAGGCGCGTGCGACCGTGAAGCGGCCATGGCCGAGCCGTCGCTCGAGCCAGCGCCGGCGCTCGTCTTCACGCGCGGTGCAAGGTGCGGTCGTCATGTCGTGCGGGCGTCGTGCGAAGCGGGCAGGCGGCGAGGATTCAGGGCGTTTCGAAGCCGTCGCGGAACAGGATGTCGTAGGCGCACGCGGCGTGCCAAGGATGCGAACCCGTCGCCTCGTCCCAGGCCGTCGAGGCCGATGCCGTCAGCAGGTTCGGGCAGAGCGTGCTCGCGCCTGCCACGAGGGCGCTCGGTGCGGGAACATCGGGAACGGGTCCTTCGAACGCGTTGCGTGCGACGAGGAACGCCTGCAGAGACGACAGGCCGTCGAGCGAAGGCAATGGCCCCGTGAGCGCGTTGTCGGTCACGTTGAAGACGGACAGGTCCGGATGGCCGGCCAGTGAAGGCAACGGCCCCGACAGGCGGTTGTCGCTGACGTCCAGGCGCAGCAGCTGCGTCAGCGTGGCGAGCGACGGCAGCGGGCCCGTCAGCAGGTTGTTGCCGAGGTTGAGGTCGCGCAACTCGACGAGGGTGTCGAGCACCGGGATCGCGCCCTCGAGCGCGTTGCTGCCGAGGGCCAGGTCCTGCAACTCGACGAGATGCGACAACGCGGGTATCGAACCGCCGATCGCATTGTTGCCGAGGAACAGCAGGTGCAGGCCGGTGAGATCGTCGAGGGTCGCAGGCAGCGTGCCGGCGAGTCCGTTGCCGGCGAGGTCGAGCGCCACGACCGAGGTCTGCGCCGCGTTGCAGGTCACCCCGTGCCAGCTGCATTCCGTGCCGGCGGCGCCGCCCCAACCGGTAGAGTCGGTCCACCCGGCGCCGTGCGTGGCGGCGTGCAGGTCCAGCAGGGCCGTACGCTCGGTCGCCGGGATCGCGGCGAGAACGGCGCAGGGAACGAGCGCGACGAGCCATGCGGCGAGCACGCGGAACAGGCGAGGAGAGGCGCGCCGGAAGGCGTGGGGTGTACGGGTCACGGTCACGAACGGTTCCCTGGTGGACGCGGCACGCGCGGGCGCGCGGCGGGCGTGCCGCCATCGTAATGCCTGTGTCACGCGAAGTCGCCTGCGCCGGCCCGCATGCGTCGCCTTGCCCGGACGTCCATAAAACAGTACCATTTCAGTACCGATTGCCGCTCCGGACCTCTGCATGCTGCGTGTCAGCAAGCTCACCGACTACGCCACCGTCGTCATGACCTGCCTCGCGGCGGCCGGCGACGACGTGCTCAGCGCGCAGCAGCTCGCCGAGCGCGCGCAGCTGGAGGTTCCGACGGTCAGCAAGCTGCTCAAGCAGCTCGCGCACGCCGGCCTCGTGGCGTCGTTCCGCGGCGTCAACGGCGGTTACCGCCTCGCGCGCCTGCCGTCGGCGATCTCGGTCGCCGAGATCGTCACGGCCATCGAAGGCCCGATCGGCATGACCGAGTGCAGCGTGCACAGCGGCCAGTGCGGCCGCGAACCGCATTGCGGCGTGCGCGTGAACTGGCAACGCATCAGCCATGCGATCACGGCGGCGCTCGAGAGCGTCACCCTGGCCGACATGGTCAAGCCTCCACCCCGGCGCGGCACGGCGATCCCGTTGCGCGTCGCCGTCACCTGATCTGCAAGGCAGCCCGAATGGCCACCGAACGCAGCGACATCCAGCACCGCCTGCGCGACCGCGAACCTCCCGCGGCCGCCGGCAACGAGCGCCTCGTCGAGGCGATGAACCGGCGCTACGACGCCGGCTTCATCACCGACATCGAGACCGAGTACGCGCCGGCCGGACTGTCCGAAGACATCATCCGTTTCATCTCGGCCAAGAAGGACGAGCCCTCGTGGATGACCGACTGGCGCCTCGCCGCCTACCGTCATTTCCTCACGATGGCCGAGCCGCACTGGGCCAAGCTCGAGATCGCGCCGATCGACCTGCAGGCGCTGAGCTACTACGCCGCGCCGAAGAACCGCCCGAAGTCGCTCGACGAGGTCGATCCGAAGCTGCTCGAGGCCTACGACAAGCTCGGCGTGCCGCTGCACGAGCGTGCCAAGCTCGCCGGCGTGGCCGTCGACGCGGTGTTCGACTCGGTGTCGGTCGGCACGACGTTCCGCAAGGAGCTCGCCGAGGCCGGCGTGATCTTCTGCTCGATGTCCGAGGCCGTGCGCGAGCATCCCGAGCTCGTGCGCCGCTATCTCGGCACGGTCGTGCCGGTCGGCGACAACTACTTCGCCGCGCTCAATTCGGCCGTGTTCTCGGACGGCAGCTTCGTGTTCATCCCGAAGGGCGTGCGCTGCCCGATGGAGCTGTCGACGTACTTCCGCATCAACGCCGGCCATACGGGCCAGTTCGAGCGCACGCTGATCATCGCCGAGGAAGGCGCGAGCGTGTCCTACCTCGAGGGCTGCACGGCGCCGATGCGCGACGAGAACCAGCTGCATGCGGCGGTCGTCGAGCTCGTCGCGCTCGACGACGCCAACATCAAGTACTCGACCGTGCAGAACTGGTACCCCGGCGACGAGAATGGCGTCGGCGGCATCTACAACTTCGTGACCAAGCGCGGCGACTGCCGCGGTGCGCGTTCGAAGATCAGCTGGACCCAGGTCGAGACCGGCTCGGCGATCACGTGGAAGTACCCGAGCTGCGTGCTGCGCGGCGACGATTCGGTCGGCGAGTTCCACTCGGTCGCGCTGACGCATCACCGCCAGCAGGCCGACACCGGCACCAAAATGATCCACATCGGCCGAAACACGAAGTCGAAGATCATCGCCAAGGGCATCAGCGCGGGGCGCGGCCAGAACACCTACCGCGGCCTCGTCAAGGTCGAGAAGGGCGCGACCGGTGCACGCAACTACACGCAGTGCGACAGCCTGCTGATCGGCAAGCAGTGCGGTGCGCACACGTTCCCGTACATCGAGGTCAAGAACCCCGGTGCGATCGTCGAGCACGAGGCGACCACGTCCAAGATCTCCGAGGACCAGTTGTTCTACTGCCGCTCGCGCGGCATCGGCGAGGAGGACGCGGTCTCGCTCATCGTCGACGGCTTCTGCAAGGAGGTCTTCCGCGAGCTCCCGATGGAGTTCGCGGTCGAGGCCAAGAAGCTGCTCGAGGTGTCGCTCGAGGGAGCAGTCGGATGAGGTGGAAAACCGGCCAGCGCGAACGCTGGGAGGCCGAGCTCGTCGCTGCGGGCGAGGCGGAAGCCGGCGGTTCTCCCGATGTCGCGTTCGCGCACCTCGAGCGCGCCCACATCCTCGGCCAGCGCAAGGTGTTCGCGCACACGCTCGTGCACTGGCGCATGTTCGTGCACGGCCTGCGCCGTCGCGACCTGCGCGAGGTCCTCGGCCAGCTGCCGCGCATGCTCGCCGCGCTGACCAAGACGCTCGTGTGGGTGCCGAAGGGCAATACCGGCGGCGCGCGCGTGAGCGCGTTCAGGCCGATGCCGGTGCCTGCGGACCTGCGGCGTTTCGTGGAGTGACCGGGCAGGCTGCACAGGGAGTCGCCGTGTACGAACACTTCGAGCAGAGCCGCAGCTTCCACAACGCGCTCGCGACGTGGCTGCTCGTGCCGCTCGCGCAACTGGTGGGCGTGCCGGCCGCGGTCTTCGCCTACCTGCAGCCGGGCCGGCACGCGACCTATCTGATCCTGCTGGTGCCGTTCGTGCTCACGCTCGTGATGCTCGGCGCCTCGCTGGTCATGGATGCGCGCGGTGACCCGGGTGCGTTCCGGCTGGTCGGTTTCAGATGGCTGCAGGCCGGCATGTACGCGATCACGGCAGGTGTCGTGATCGCGAAATTTCTTTGAGGCGTCGCACCGCCGTGGACACGGCAGGGTGCGATGCAGGGAATCGTTTGGGATGGCAAGCATGTTGAAGATCGACAACCTCCACGTCCGCGTCGCCGGCAAGGACATCCTGAAGGGCCTTTCGCTCGAGGTGAATCCGGGCGAGGTGCACGCGATCATGGGCCCCAACGGGGCCGGCAAGTCCACGCTCGGCAACGTGCTGGCCGGCCGCGACGGCTATGAGGTCGTCGAAGGCTCGGTGACGTTCGAGGGCCGCGACCTGCTCGCGCGCGAGCCCGAGGAGCGTGCCGCGGACGGCGTGTTCCTCGCGTTCCAGTACCCGGTCGAGATCCCGGGCGTGAACAACACCTACTTCCTGCGCGCCGCGCTCAACGCGCAGCGCAAGGCGCGCGGCGAGAGCGAGCTGGATTCGATGCAGTTCCTCAAGAAGGTGCGCGAGAAGCTCGCCGTGCTGCACCTCAAGGACGAGCTGCTGCACCGCGCCGTCAACGAGGGCTTCTCGGGCGGCGAGAAGAAGCGCAACGAGATCTTCCAGATGGCGCTGCTCGAGCCGAAGCTCGCGATCCTCGACGAGACCGACTCGGGCCTCGACATCGACGCGCTCAAGATGGTCGCCGACGGCGTCAACGCGATGCGCGATCCGGCGCGCGCCTTCCTCGTCATCACGCATTACCAGCGCCTGCTCGACTACATCGTGCCCGACGTGGTGCACGTGCTCGCCGACGGCCGCATCGTCGAGAGCGGCGACAAGTCGCTCGCGCTCAAGCTCGAGGAGCACGGCTACGCGTGGATCGCCGAGCGCAAGATCGCCGGAGCGGCCTGATGGGCGCGGTCCTGCTCGATCGCCTGCTCGACGCGGGCGTGGCGCCCGCCGCGCACGGCGCGTGGCTCGACGACGCACGCCGCGAGGCGCGCGAGGCGCTCGTGCGCGACGGCCTGCCCGGTGCGCGCAGCGAAGCGTGGAAGTACACGAGCCTGCGTGCGCTGGCCCAGCGTGCCTACGCGCGCGGCGACGCCGGCGCGGCCGGGCGTACGGTCGAGGCCTCGCTCGTCGCGTTGCCGGGCGTCGACGGTCCGCGTGTCGTGTTCGTCAACGGCCGTTTCCGAGCCGACCTTTCGCAGCTGCCCGCGACCTCGGGTCTGACCATCGCGCCGCTCGTCGACGTGCTCGACGACACCGGCGTGCACGCACTGCTCGCGCGTCGCTTCGACGATGCGTCCCAGGCGTTCGCGCGCCTCAACACCGCGCTCGTCGACGACGGCGTGCTCGTGCGCGTCGCGCCCGGCGCACAGGTCGACGTGCCCGTGCACCTCGTGTTCGCGGGCGTGCCGGCCGACGGCGACGTCGCCTGGCAGTCGCGCGTGCTCGTCGAGCTCGGCGAAGGCGCGTCGCTGCGCCTGATCGAGAGCCATGTCGGTACGGAAGGCCAGGCGCATCTCGGCAACCTTGTCGCACAGGTCGCCGTGCGCCGCGGCGCCACGCTCGACCTGCTGCAGATGCAGGTCGCGGCCGAGGCCGGCGTGCTCGTGCGGCGCAGCGACATCGTGCTCGACGAGGATGCGCGGCTCAACCTGCGCACGCTCGAGCTCGGTGGGCAGCTCGTGCGCCACGATCTCGTCGTGGACCTCGCCGGCGATCGCGCCCAGCTCGAGTCGCGCGGCGTGTTCGCGCTGCACGGCCGCCAGCATGTCGACACCCATCTGGACATCCGTCATCTCGCACGCGACACGCGCAGCGATCTGGTCTGGCGCGGCGTCGCCGACGCGCGCTCGCGCGGCGTGTTCCACGGTGCGATCACGGTCGCGCCGGGCGCCGACGGCACCGACGCGAGCCTCGCCAACAAGAACCTGCTGCTGTCCGACCAGGCCGAGATCGATACGCAGCCGCTGCTCGTGATCCACGCCGACGAGGTCAAGGCCGCGCACGGCGCGACGGTCGGCCAGCTCGACGAGCGCGCGCTGTTCTACCTGCGCTCGCGCGGCCTGCCCGAATCCGAGGCGCGCGCGCTGCTGACGCTCGCGTTCTGCCGCGTGGCGATCGAATCGCTCGAGAATGCCGCGCTGCGCGACCACATCGACGCCGTGCTGCTCGACCACCTGCCGCGCGATGTCGTGGCACCCGGCGCGCAGGACGCGCCGAACCGACCGTGATGCACGCCGCCGCGCCACCGCGCGCGGCGGGCTGCCCCGACACACGAGCGCCTTCGCCATGACCACGTTGTCCACCCACGCCATCTCCGATCCGATCGACGTCGCACGCGTTCGTGCCGATTTCCCGCTGCTCGCGCGCGAGGTCCACGGCAAGCCGCTCGTGTACTTCGACAACGCGAATACCGCGCAGAAGCCGGCCGCGGTGATCGAGGCCGTCGACGATTTCTACCGCCGCACCAATGCCAACGTCGCGCGTGCCATGCACGCGCTCGGCGAGGAAGCGACCAACGCCTACGAGAGCGCACGCGACGCGATCGCGCGCCTGCTCGGCGCGCCGTCGCGCAACGAGATCGTGCTCGTTTCGGGCACGACCCAGGCGATCAACCTCGTCGCCTACAGCCACGCGATGCCGCGGCTCGGGCCTGGCGACACGATCCTCGTCACGCAGATGGAGCACCACGCCAACATCGTGCCGTGGCAGCTCGTCTGCGCACGCACGGGGGCGACGCTCAAGGTCGCGCCGATCACGCCGCGGGGCGAGCTCATCGTCGAGCGCTTCGTCGAGCTGCTGACGCCCGACGTCAAGCTTGCCGCGGTCACGCACGTCTCGAACGTGCTCGGCACGATCAACCCGGTCGCCGAGCTCGGCCGCGAGTGTCGCCGCCGCGGCATCCCGCTGCTCGTGGACGGTTCGCAGGCCGCGCCGCACCTGCGTCTCGACGTGCGTGCGCTCAACTGCGACTTCTACGCGATCACCGGCCACAAGCTTTTTGGACCGACCGGTACCGGCGCGCTGTGGGCGAAGCGCGAGCATCTCGAGGCGATGCCGCCGTTCTTCGGTGGCGGCGAGATGATCCGCGAGGTGCGCTTCGAGGGCACGACGTTCGCCGATCCGCCGCACCGCTTCGAGGCCGGCACGCCGAACATCGCCGGCTTCGTCGGCCTCGCCGCGGCGATCCGCTACGTCGAGGCACTCGGCATCGAACGCATCGCCGCCCGCGAGCGCGAACTGCTCGCCTACGCGACCGCTGCGTTGCGCGAGGTGCCCGGGTTGCGCATCTTCGGCGAGGCGCAGGACAAGGCTGCCGTGATCGCGTTCCTGATCGACGGCGTGCATGCGCACGACCTCGCCACGCTGCTCGACCACGAAGGCGTCGCGGTGCGCTCGGGCCACCACTGCGCGCATCCGCTCATGCAGTTCTACGGCGTGCCGGCGACGTTGCGCGCGTCGCTGGCGTTCTACAACACGCACGAGGAGATCGACCGCTTCGTCGCGGCGATCGGCCGCGTGCGCACGCTGCTGGGTTGACCCGATGACATCGGCACCGTTCGCGTTCCGCTTCGCCACCACGGCCGACGTGCCGGTGCTCGTCGCGCTCGTCGAATCCGCCTACCGCGGCGACGCGAGCCGCCAGGGCTGGACCACCGAGGCCGACCTGCTCGACGGCCAGCGCATCGACCCCGAAGGTCTGCGCACGCTCGTGGCGAGCGACACCGCGCGCGTGCTCGTCGCCGAGCGCGACGGCGTGATCGTCGCGTGCTGCGAGCTGCAGCTGCAGGGTCGCACGGCCTACTTCGGCATGTTCTCGGTGCGCCCGGAAGGGCAGGGCGCGGGTACCGGCAAGCACGTGCTCGCCGAGGCCGAGCGCATCGCGCGTGAGGACTGGGCCTGCACGATCATGGAGATGACCGTGATCGACGTGCGTGCCGAACTGATCGCGTGGTACGAGCGCCGCGGCTACGTGCGCACGGGCCTGCACAAGCCTTTCCCGTACGGAGACGAGCGTTTCGGCATTCCGAAGCGCGACGACCTGCGTTTCGAGATCCTGCGCAAGCCGCTGTGAGTTCGCCTTTCGGGGTGTTCCGCGGCGTGTCCGCGAGCGCGAGGTTGCGACGTTCCGTCGCGATGTAAACCGTTGCAAGCTCAATTGCGACTGATTCTCATTATGTGATGTAATCAACGGCTTCCCGCCCCGCGTTTCCCGACACCACGCCCGATGGACAGCAAGCCGGATCCCAGGCGTCGGTCGTACTGGTTGAAGACACTGCACCAGTGGCACTGGATCAGCTCCGCGATCTGCCTGATCGGCATCCTGCTCTTCAGCATCACCGGCATCACGCTCAATCATTCCGGCCAGATCGAGGCCAGCCCGAAGGTCACCACGCTCAAGGGCGAGTTGCCGGCGGACGTGCGCGCCGCGCTCGCGACCGTCGAGGCCGACAAGGCGCCGCTGCCCGAGCCCGTGCGGGCCTGGCTCGCGAGCGAGCTCGACGTGCGCGTCGGTGCGCGCGAGGGCGAGTGGTCCGAGGCCGAGGTCTACGTGTCGATGCCGCGTGCCGGCGGCGACGCCTGGCTCAGCATCCAGCGCGAGGATGGCGCGGTCGAGTACGAGCGCACCGACCGCGGCTGGATCTCCTACCTCAACGACCTGCACAAGGGCCGCAACACCGGCACCGCGTGGAGCTGGTTCCTCGACCTGTTCGCGGTCGCCTGCATCGTGTTCTCGATCACCGGCTTCTTCCTGCTCCAGATGCATTCGCGCCAGCGCCCGATGACGTGGCCGCTGGTCGGCCTCGGCGGCGTCGTGATGCTGCTCGTGGCGATCCTTTTCATCCATTGACGAGGTTGATCATGTCCAGACGCCTTCTCGCCCTGCTCGCCGTCCTGGCCAGCGCGCCCGCGTTCGCGGCCGGACTCGACGTGACCGTCGAGATCCCGCGCATCGACGCTTCCGAGTACCACCGTCCCTACGTCGCGATCTGGATCGAGAAGCCTGACCAGAGCGTCGCCGCGAACCTGTCGGTCTGGTACATGCAGAAGGACACCAGCGAGGGCAAGGGCACCAAGTGGCTCGCCGACCTGCGCCAGTGGTGGCGCCGCAGCGGCCGCGACCAGACCTTCCCGATCGATGGCGTGACCGGTGCGACGCGTCCGGTCGGCCAGCATCAGCTCTCGTTCGATGCGGCGAAGGCGCCGCTGTCGACGCTGCCGCCCGGCAAGTACAGCCTCGTCGTCGAGGCCGCGCGCGAAGTCGGCGGCCGCGAACTGATCCGCATCCCGTTCGACTGGCCCGCCGCGCAGAAGCAGAACCTGCAGGCCAAGGGCGAGCACGAACTCGGCGTCGTCAAGCTCGACCTCAACCCGTAACCGCCCGGAGATCCCGAATGAAGATCACGATGAAGTGGAGCGCGCTCGCGCTCGCCCTGGTCCTGCCGATGTCCGCGCACGCGCACAAGGCCTGGCTGCTGCCGTCCGATACGGTGCTTTCGGCGAAGGATCCGTGGATCACGGTCGACGCCGCGGTGTCCAACGACATCTTCTACTTCAACCACGTGCCGCTGCGCCTTGAGACGCTCGTCGTCACCGCGCCGGACGGCACGCCCGCCACGCCCGAGAACAGCGCCACCGGCAAGTACCGCAGCACGTTCGACCTGCACCTCACGCAGCAGGGCACGTACCGCATCGCGACGGTCAACGCCGGCCTGTTCGCGAACTGGGAAGAGGACGGCAAGCCCAAGCGCTGGCGCGGCACCGCCGAGACCTTCGCGAAGGAAGTGCCGAAGGGCGCCAAGGACCTCAAGGTCACGCAGTCCAACGGTCGCATCGAGACCTTCGTCACGGCCGGCAAGCCGAGCGACGGCGCGCTCAAGCCGACCGGGCAGGGCATCGAGCTCGTGCCGGTCACGCACCCGAACGACCTGTTCGCGGGCGAGGCGGCGACGTTCAAGCTCGTGCTCGACGGCAAGCCCGCGGCCGGCCTCGAGATCGAGATCGTGCCGGACGGCATCCGTTACCGTGACCGCCAGAACGAGATCAAGGCGACCACCGGCGCCGACGGCAGCTTCAGCGTGACGTGGCCGAACGCGGGCCGCTACTGGCTCGAAACTTCGTTCCAGGACGACAAGGCGACCACGCCGCCCGCGACGCAGCGCCGCGCGAGCTACGTCGTGACGCTCGAGGTCCTGCCGCAGTAAGGTTCGCCCGGGACGGCCCGCGACGGGCGGCCCCGCGCTGCCCGTCGCGTCTTTTTTTGCGCGCCGCGTGCGGCCGCCGGCTTCGATTCCCCTCGCTCCCGACACGCCATGACCGCCTTCCGCTTCCTGCTCGCCTTCGCCGTGCTCGCCTGTGCCGGTTGCGGTTCGCCGCGCCTGCAGGTGCTCGAGGGCGAGACGATGGGCACGACGTGGTCGGTCAAGCTCGCCGCGCGCGACGACGCCGACTCGACGTTGCGCGCCGGGATCCAGGCCGAGCTCGACGAGGTCGTCGCGCAGATGAGCACCTGGGAAGCCGACGCCGATCTCACGCGTTTCAACCGCTCGCCCGCAGGCACGTGGTTCGCGTTCCCGGCCGAGGCGAAGCAGGTTCTCGACGCCGCGTTCGCGCTCGCGCGCGACAGCGGCGGCGCCTACGACCCGACCGTCGGTCCGCTCGTGTCGCTGTGGGGTTTCGGTCCCGATGGCGAGCGCCACGAGGCACCGTCGGTGGAGCAGATCGCCGCGGCGCGTGCCCGTGTCGGCTGGCAGCGCGTCGCGTTCGGCGACGACGGCCGCGTGCTGCAGCCCGGCGACACGATGATCGACCTGTCGTCGATCGCGAAGGGTTTCGGGGTCGACGAGGTCGCGCGCCATCTCGATCGCGCCGGTGTCGCCGACTACCTCGTCGAGGTCGGTGGCGAGCTGCGCGCGAAGGGACGACGTCCCGACGGCACCGACTGGCATGTCGCCGTGCAGCGCCCGGTCGAGAACGACCGCACCGACGGCGTCGACGCGCAGCACGTGCTCGCGCTGCGCGATCTTTCGCTCGCGACGTCGGGCGACTACCGCCACTTCTTCGAGCAGCGCGGACGGCGCTACTCGCACACGATCGACCCGCGCACGGCCGAACCCGTCGCGCACGCCCTCGCTTCGGTCACGGTCGTGCACGCGGACTGCATGCAGGCCGACGCGCTCGCGACCGCGCTGACCGTGCTCGGTCCCGACGAAGGCTGGGACTACGCGCAGCGCCATGGCCTCGCGGTGCTGTTCATCACGCGCCATGGCGAGGGTTTCGAGGAACGCATGACGCCCGCATTCGAGAAGGTGGTCGCACGATGACGGCGCCACGTGCCATACGTCCGAGCCGCCACTTGCTCGGTCATCTCGCGACGGGCGCCGTGCTCGTCGGTATCGCGTTCGCGCTGCTCGCATGGCAGCGCGGTCCGCTGGGCTGGGGCGATCCGGGCCCGTCGCGCATCCTCGGTGCGGCGATCGTCGCGTTCGTCTACGTTGCGGCTTGCGCGCTGTTCGCGTGGAGCCGGGGTCGCGCCGCGCGTGCGTCGGCCACGGGCAGGGACGTGTCCATCGCGGTGAAGCCTGTCGCGGTCGCGGCGAATGCGTCGACACCTGCAAGGACGTCGGACATTCCGGTGGCCGGCGGTGCCGCATCGCACGCCGCCGCGGTGACGGAACCTCCGTTGCTCGTCGCCTACGCGAGCCAGACCGGCTTCGCCGAGCAGATCGCGGGACAGACGGCCGACTCGCTGCGCGACGCCGGCGTCGAGGTGCGCCTCGTCTCGTTCGCTCAGCTCGATGAGGCGATGCTGCTCGCGACGCGTCGCGCGCTGTTCGTCGCGAGCACGACCGGCGAAGGCGATGCACCCGACAGCGCGATCGGCGTGGTCGGCACGCTCATGCAGGCGGACCTCGATCTTTCGCAGCTGACCTGCGGCGTGCTCGCGCTCGGCGACAGCGAGTACGTCAACTACTGCGCGTTCGGCCACCAGGTCGACCAGTGGCTGCGCCGCTGCGGCGCGACCGCGCTGTTCGATCCGGTCGAGGTCGACAACAGCGACGACGGCGCGCTGCGCCATTGGCAGCACCAGGTCGGCCTGTTCGCCGATCGCACCGACATGCCGGACTGGGAAACACCGCGCTACGCGTCGTGGCGCCTCGTCGAGCGCGTGCACCTCAATCCGGGCAGCCTCGGCGACCCGTGCTTCCATCTCGCGCTGCGTCCCGACGATCCCGCACAGCTGCGCTGGGACGCCGGCGACATCGCCGAGATCGGTCCGCGCCACGGACCGCAGGCCGTCGCGGTGTGGCTCGCCGCGGTGGGGCTCGACGGTGGCGCGAGCGTGCCCGACGCCGACGGCGCCGCGACGACGCTCGCCGAACGTCTTGCCGAGAGCGTGCTGCCGACCTTGCCGCTGCCCGTGCCGTTCGATGCCGCGAGCGTCGCCTCCGGTCTCGTGCCGCTGCCGCATCGCGAGTACTCGATCGCGTCGATGCCGGCCGACGGTGCGATCCACCTGCTGCTTCGCCAGATGCGCCGACCTGACGGCTCGCTCGGGATCGGTGGCGGCTGGCTCACCGCGTACGCGCCGATCGGTGCCTCGATCGCGCTGCGCCTGCGTGCGAACTCGAACTTCCATGTGCCCGGCGACGCGCGACCGCTCATCCTGATCGGCAACGGCACGGGGCTCGCGGGCCTGCGCGCGCTGCTCAAGGCTCGCATCGCCGCGGGTCATCGCCGCAACTGGCTCGTGTTCGGCGAGCGCAACGCGGCGATCGACTACCACTACCGAGACGACCTCGAGCGTTGGCAGGCCGAAGGCGGGATCGAACGCCTCGACCTCGCGTTCTCGCGCGACGAGCCCCGCGGCACCTACGTGCAGCAGCGCCTGCGCGAGGCCGCCGACACGCTGCGCGCGTGGGTCGACGACGGCGCCTCGATCTACGTCTGCGGCAGCCTGCAGGGCATGGCCCCGGGCGTCGACGCCGCGCTGCGCGAGGTGCTCGGCAGCACCCGCGTCGATGCGCTGACCGCCGCGATGCGTTATCGACGCGACGTGTACTGAGCTTCCCTGTCCGGTATGGGGCGTCGACAGCGGACCATCTCCACCGCATCGGGCCGGAATCCCCTCAAGCGTGCCCGAAGCCATGGCGCACGCCGTGCGATCGAGTTCTCCGGAGATCCTCACTGCTGCCGAGTGGATTCGCGCTTTCCGCGAGGCCGGCGCTTTCGGAGTCGAACGCGCTCTTCGTTCCCGATACACGGTGGCGACCAGTCAGGACGCCCAGGCGGCGAACGCCCGTCGGCCACTGCGCCAATCCGCCGCACATCCCCGGCATCAGGACGCCAACGTATCTTTACATTCTTTATTGCGAATCATTCTCGTTAATGGTTAAATTCGCATTACGCCACGCGCTGCCATCGCGCGCCGGGGCGCCTCCACACCGTCGACCCGCGCCGCTCCTCGCGCGGGTCTTTCATGTCCGCTTCCCGCACTCCCCTGGAGATTCCCCCATGACGCTTTCGTCCTCGTCCGTCGGCGCCGCGCCGACCCGCAAGGTGCTGATCGCCGCGATCGCGCTCGCCCTCGTGTCGGGCGTGTCCGCCTCGCATGCCGCCGACGTCGTGTCCGACGACGCCGATGCGCAGTCGTCGCGCCGTTCGACGCCGCGCGAAGACGCCGAGCTCGACACGGTCCACGTCGAAGGCCAGCAGGTGAAGAACTCGCCGAAGTACACCGAACTGCTGCGCGACACCCCGCAGACGATCTCGGTCGTGTCGGAGAAGACGATCAAGGAGCAGAACCTGCTCACGCTGCGCGACATCCTCAGCACGCTGCCGGGCATCACGTTCGGCGCGGGCGAGGGCGGCGGCGGTTACGGCGACAGCATCAACCTGCGCGGCTTCTCGGCCAGCAACGACATCACGGTCGACGGCGTGCGCGACAGCGCGCAGTACACGCGCACCGATCCGTTCAACCTCGAGCAGGTCGAACTGACCAATGGCGCGAATTCGGTCTACTCGGGCGCAGGCTCGGTCGGCGGCACGATCAACCTCGTCAGCAAGGCGGCGAAGGAAGGCGACGCGACGACGATCAGCGCCGGCCTCGGCAGCGACGCCTACCGTCGCGTCACCGCCGACACCAACCACATGGTCGGCGAGCACACCGCGGTGCGCCTCAACCTCATGGCGCACGAGAACGACGTGCCGGACCGCGACGTCGAGAAGTTCGAGCGCTGGGGCTTCGCGCCGTCGATCGCGTTCGGTCTCGGCACCGACACGCATGTCACGCTGAGCTACCTGCACCAGAAGGACGACAACACCCCGCAGTACGGCATGCCGTTCTACAACGGCCGTCCCCTCGACGGCGTCGATCCGTCCAACTTCTACGGCTACCGCAACGTCGACAAGCAGGAGATCGAGGTCGACGCGTTCACCGTCGTCATCGACCACCAGTTCAACGAGACGATGTCGCTGCGCAACCTGTCGCGTGCGCAGACGGTCGACCAGCTCAGCATCGTCGATGCGGTGCAGGGCATCTGGTGCCTTCCCGGCAACGTGACGCCGACCGGCACGGCGTGCACGTCCGGCACGGGCGCTGCGCAGATCGTCGTCCCGGTCGGTTTCTACCTGCCGAGCGGCCCGCGCGGCTACGTGCGCGACACGACCAACAAGACGCTCTACAACCAGACCGACTTCACGACCTCGTTCTCGACGGGCCCCGTGCAGCACACGCTCGTCACCGGCTTCTCGTTCATGCACGAGACGTTCGAGCTCGACGTGTCGAGCCTGTTCCGCAACCCGGAAGGCAGCAATCCGTACGCCGCGCCGGCGCACCTGCCGTTCATGGACCTCTACCACCCGGACTCGTACTACACCGGCCCGATCAACAAGACGCTGACCGGCAAGACCGACGGTGAGCTCGACAACCGTGCGCTGTACGCATTCGACACGCTCAAGTTCGGCGAGAAGTGGATGCTGAGCCTCGGCGCGCGCTACGAGCGCAACGAAGGCAGCTCGACCGCCTACACGGTCTCGTCGACCGGTTCCAACATCGGCCAGATCACCGGTGCGAGTGCGCCGGCCAAGAATGCCGACGACCTGTTCTCATACCGCGCCGGCCTCGTGTTCAAGCCGGTCGAGAACGGCACGGTGTACTTCGCCTACGGCAACTCGAAGACGCCGTCGAAGGCTTCGGTCAACGGTTCGTGCACGCCGCCGCCGAACCCGCTGCCGAATCCGCCGACCGGCACCGCGAACTGCTCGGTCGATCCGGAGTCGGCCGTCAGCTACGAGCTCGGCGTGAAGTGGGACCTGTTCGACAGCCGTCTGTCGCTGACCGGCTCGGTGTTCCGCAACGACCGCGAGAACTACCGCGTCAACGATCCGGATCCGACCAACGTCTCGGGCTACCAGTCGCTCGACGGCCGCGCGCGTGTCGACGGCATCCTGCTCGGCGTGTCGGGCCTGCTCACCGAACAGTGGGCGGTCTACGCGAACCTCGCGCTGCTCGACAGCGAAGTGCTGCAGGGCGTGTCGGATTTCTCGGCAGGTGCGGGCCTCGACTACACGAAGGGCGATCCGCTCGTGAACACGCCGGAGCGCTCGCTGAGCCTGTGGACCACGTACGACATCACGCGCCAGTGGCAGGTCGGCTATGGCGCGACCTGGCAGGCCGACAACACCGTGCAGCAGCACGCCGCAACCTACCAGACCGGCCCGCTCGCCCAGTCGCCCGACTACTGGGTGCACCGCGCGATGGTCGCCTACCGCGTCAACCGCAACCTCGGGTTCCAGTTCAACGCGAACAACCTGACGGACAAGGAGTACTACACGCGCATCCGCAACAACGGCTGGGCGACGCCGGGCGACGGCCGCTCGTACACGCTGACGGCCACGTACACGTTCTGATCTTCTCTCCACGAACTCGGCGCATGCCTTGCCGACCCCGCCCCTCTCGGGCGGGGTTTTTTTCGTTTCCAGTCGTGCACCGCGGCAGGTCGTACGACCGGGCTGCGAGGCGATGCCGATCGCGGCATGCAGTCGGTGCCCGATACGGGCCAGCCCAAAGGCGGCATGAAGGCCTTTGGCTTGCGAGGTCAAAGCCTCGTCACACGGCGGTCCCTGGTCCCCGATGCCTCTCCCGCAAGGGAGCAGGGGATGCATGCCTGGTTTCGATATGCATGGACGTTCCCGTGCTGTTTCGAACAGGATGCGGAGCATCCGACACCGCCGACCATGGCCGATCCGGCATCTCGAGATGTGCTCAGTCCAGTTCGTCGAGCGGCCGCCGCTCGCGGCCCGGCTTCTTGGCGAGCTTGCGCTGCAGCGAGCGGCGATGCATGCCGAGCAGGCGTGCGGCGGCCGAGACGTTGCCGCGCGTGTCGACCATCGCCTGCTGGATGTGCTCCCACTCGAGGCGGCTCAGCGGCACCATCGACGGTGATTCTTCGTCGGGTGCAGGTTCGCCGCGCAACACGCGCAGCACCGAGGCGAGGCTCGCCGGTTTGGCGAGGTAGTCGTCGGCACCACGCTTGATCGCCTCGACCGCGGTCGCGACGCTCGCGTAGCCGGTCACGAGCACGATGCGCATGTCCGGATGCAGGGCACGCAGCGGGCCGACGAGATCGAGGCCCGAGTCGTGCTCGAGGCGCAGGTCGACCAATGCGAACTCGAACGCACGTTCGTGGGCCAGCGCGAGCGCGCTCGCCGCATCGTTCGCGGTCGCGACGACATGGCCGCGCTTCTCGAGCGAGCGTTGCAGCGTGCGCAGGTAGAGCGCATCGTCGTCGACGAGCAGGCCGTTCATGCGCGGCCTCGCGAGGACATGCCAAGCCTGCGTCGCGATGCGCTCATGCGGCCTCCGCCATCGGCAGACTGAAGCGCACGCAGACGCCGTGGCCGTCAGCGGCCGGCTGCATCGACAAGCTGCCGCCGAGGCGTTCGACCGTCGCGTGCGAGAGCGCGAGGCCGACGCCGAGCCCGCCGGGTTTGCTGCTGCCGAATGCACGGCCGGGCAGGAAGCTGTGCGCAGGATCGAAGCCCGCGCCGAAGTCACGCACCTCGCCGTGCAGGCCGTGTGCATCGCGGTCGAGGCGCAGCTGCACACGCGGGCGACCGGCCGCCTCGCCCGCGTCGGCCGCATTGTTGAGCAGGGCCTGCAGCAGGTGCCCGATGGCCGCATCGACACGCGTCGACGCCGGCATGTCGCCGTGGCGCTCGAGGTCGATCGCGGGTCGCACGAGGGTCCAGCGTTCGATCTCGGCGTCGAGGTCGACGCGTGCCGCGCCGGCGCTTGGGTCGACGCCGGCGGCCGGTACCGCGAGCGCCTGCACGCGGTCGCGGCAGACGTCGACGAGCTGGCGCATCGTGCGGTGCTCCTCGTGCAGCGAGGCGGGCACCGTGTCGTCGTCGAGCAGTTCGTCGAGCATGAGCATGAGCGTGGCCAGCGGCGTGTTGAGTTCGTGCGCGACCGAGGCCGCGTGCGTGGCCAGCGCGACGATGCCCTCGTTGCGCGCGAAGCGTTCGCGCAGCGCGGCGAGCTCGCGTTCGCGTGCGCGCAGCAGCGAGGCGAGGCGCGCGAAGAAGTACAGCACCACGCCGGCCGAGACGAGGAAGTTCACGACCATGCCGATCAGGTGCAGGTCGAACGCATCGCCGATCGGGCCGTGCACGTGCGGCAGGCCGCGGCCGAAGACCGCCGATGCCGCATAACCGAGCCCGCAGGCGATCGCGGTCGCGTGCATCCAGCGCAGCGGCAGGGCGAGCGCGGCGAACGCGATCGGCAGCAGGAACAGCGACGTGAACGGATTGGCGATGCCGCCGCTCCAGCCGATCAGCCAGGCCAGCACGACGACATCGACCACGATGTGCGCGAACAGCTCCGGTGCCGCGATGCCGTCGCCGCGTCGCGTGCGCCAGGTCGCCCAGGTATTGAATACCGCCAGCAGCGCGATCGCCGCGGCCATCGGCGCGACGGGCAGGGCTACGCCCATGACCAGCGTGACGACCGCGATCGTGGCGGCCTGGGTGACCACGGCGAGCCAGCGCAGTGCGCACAAGGTGCCGATGACGGAGGGAGCGATGCGGCCCATCGCGGCAGTATGCGCGCGGGCTTTCGTGGTGACGCGCGACCGGGCGTCGCAGGGGACGAGCTTGAATCGGCTGCGGGGTTCGGGTTCCATGCCCGGTTTCCGCGGGAGACCACGATGGGCGACTGGGTGCGCATCTGCCACATGGCCGAGCTGCTGCCGGGCGAGTACCAGACCGGCTGGGACGGCGACACGCCGATCGTCGTGTTCAACGTCGACGGCGAGCTTTACGCGCTCGAGGACGTCTGCACGCACGATGGCAGCGAACTCACCGGCGGCCCCCTCGACGGCCACGAGGTCGAATGCCCGCGGCATGGTGCGCGCTTCGACGTGCGCACGGGCGCGGCGCTGTGCCCGCCGGCCTACGAGCCGACCGCGAAGTTCCCGGTCCGCGTGGACGACGGCTGGGTGTATTCGCGCGACGATCGCTGAGAGGGTTGCCCGCACCGCGACGTGACGAGACCGGGGTCAGGTTCATTTTCCCGACCATGAGCGGGACGTGCGTGCGAGCCATCCCGGGAAAATGAACCTGACCCCATTCTCACCAGCGTGCGTGAGTGCGTGGCGCTATGCCCGCCGACTTGCGGGCCGCCTCTGGAGTTTCCGTCCGCGTCGACGAAGGCTGAGTGCATTCGCGCGACGATCGCCGAGGGCGTTCCGAGCGACGCGGTGACGTGAAAGACCGGGGTCAGGTTCATTTTCCCGGAATGTCGTGCCGACGCGAGTCGCATCATCGGGAAAATGAACCTGACCCCATTCGTGCGCCGGTGTCGGTCGTGTGGCCGTCCGTCGGCACGTGCCGCGAATCGTCCGGTACGGTCGCCATGGCTTCGCGGCGCCGACGACGGTCACGGCGGAATCGCGCGCCGGATCGCGCCGGCGATGATGGGCCTCAGACCTCGACGTCCTCGGCGACGACGCGATCGCGTCCGGCGCGCTTGGCGCGGTAAAGGCGGCGGTCGGCCATCGCGAGCAGGTCGCGTGGTGTCGTGGCTTCGGTCGAATGGGCGACGCCGATGCTGACCGTGCAGCGCACGCCACCGGCGACGCCGCCCGCAGCGATGCGCGAGCGCACCTGCTCGAAGCGCTCGAGTGCCTGGTCGGCGGTGAGGCCGCCGAGCACGATGAGGAACTCCTCGCCTCCGTGGCGCGCGGCGAACACCTCGTTGCCGAAATCGCGGCGCAGCATGTCGGCGACCGCACGCAGCACGGCGTCGCCGACCGCGTGACCGTGCTCGTCGTTGATGCGCTTGAAGTGGTCGATGTCGAGCAGGCCGATGCTGACCTTGCCACCGTCGTGTCGCGCCTTCTCGATCGCATCGGGCAGGTACGCGTCGCCGGCGCGCCGGTTCGGCAGTCCGGTGAGCGAATCGTGCATGGCGAGGTGGGCGAGCTGCTGCATGAGCTTCTCGCGTTCGAGCGTGGATTGTTCGAGCGCCTCGTTCTTCGCGCGCAGTTCGCCGGTGCGCTGCTCGATGATTTCGGCGAGACGGCGCTGGCGACTGCGCAGCGTCGCCGAGCGCCAGCGGTAGACGCCGTCGAGCAGCACCAGCACGCCCACCGCGACGAGGCCGATGAACCAGCCGCTGCGCCAGAACGGCGTCGCGACCACGACCTCGAGCGTGGTCGTGGCATGTGCGGACGCATCGCTCCAGTCGACCGGAGTGAGCGCGGCCTGGACCTCGAAGCGGAACGTCCCGGGCGGCAGGTTCGTATAGACCGCTTCGGTCGTCGTGCCGGCGTCGAGCCAGCGGTCGTCGAAGCCGACGAGGCGGTAGCGGTAACGCAGGTTGCCCGGCGCGCGGAAGTGAAGGCCCGTGAAGCCGATCGCGAGGCGACGTGCGTGCGTGTCGAGCGAGACCGTCTTCGTCGTCGGCTGCACGGCGGCGTCGACGCCGATGCGTTCGATCGCGACGGGGAGGTTGTTGTCGGAAGGCTTGCCCACGCGCCTGGGATCGATCACGGCGACGCCGGCCGCGGTCGGGAACCAGATCGTTCCATCCATCGCCGCCCAGCCGGCCGGCGAGCTGCCGCCGTTGGTCTGGCTGCTCGGCATGCCGTCATTGCGGTCGATCACATCGACGACGAGCTGCTGGCGCGTGCCGGCGTCGACTTCGTCGATGGAGCTGCGTGCGACGCGGAACACGCCATGGTTGCTCGACAGCCACAGATGGCCTTGACGGTCGTCGAGTACGCGGAAGACGGTATTGCGCGGCAGGCCGAGGCGGTGGTCGTAGACGCTGAAGCGGCCGTCGCGCAGGCGCAGCAGGCCACCATCGCTGGCGACCCAGATCGTGCCGTCGGGGTCCTCGAGGAAGTCGAAGCTGCCCATCGCCGGGAAACCGTCGCCGGGCTTCCAGCTGCGGAAGCGGCCGTCGGGCGAGCGCGCGGCGATGCCGGTCGGTGTGCCGATCCACAGCGTACCGTCGGCACTGCGGTGCAGGGCGCGCACGAAGTCGGCGGGCAGGCCGTCGTCCACCCTGTAGGTATGCATATCACCGTCGCGCCAGTGCGTGAGGCCGCCGGTGCTGCCGATCCAGAGGCTGCCGTCGACGTCCTCGAGCACGGCACGCACGTGGTTGGACGGCAGGCCGCCGGCCTGATCGATCACGGTCGGGGCATCGCCGGGATGCGCGCTGTCGCCCGGGATGCGCAGCGCACCACGGTCGTAGGTGCCGAGCCAGACGCCGCCGTCCGATGCTGCGCCGAGCGCGAGTACCGACGATCCCTTGGTTCCGGGGCCGGGCAGGGCGATGCCTTCGATCTTCCCGTCGCGCATGCGATCAAGGCCGTCGGCGTGGCCGATCCACATCGTGTGGTCGGCGGTCTCGAGGATCGTGCGCACGTAGCCGTGGCCGAGCCCGTCGTTGCTGACGATGCCGTGCGCCGGGCCGTCGGTCACGCGGCGCAACCCGTTGGTCGTGCCGAACCAGATCAGGCCTTCGCGGTCCTGCATGAGGGCGGTGCTGCCACGGCCATCGTTGAGGGCGCCGGTCGTGAAACGGTCGAAGCGTCCTTCGACGAGGCGCAGCAGTCCCTGCGACGCGGTCGAGATCCACAAGGCACCTTCGCGATCCTCGATCATCGACTCGACGCGGATGTCGAGCAGGCGCGTGGTCTGGCCGTCGGGATCGATGCGCCAGGCGCCGCCGTCGCCGCCCGCGATCACCATGCCGTCGCGCGAACCGACCAGCGTGCGCACCTGGCCCTGCGGCAGCGCATGCAGGTTGCCCCAGCGTTCGATCGTGTCGCCGTCGACGCGCAGGAGTTCACGGTAGGTGCCCACGAGCAGGCTGCCATCCGGCCGCTCGAGCAGACTGAAGATGTGCACGGCATCGAGCGCAGAACCCGCCTCGGGCTCATGCAGCACACTCGCCGTGTCGAGGCGGTGCAGGCCGTGCTCGGTGCCGATCCAGAGGTCGCCGTTGCGCGCGCGCAGCAGCGTGGTCACGCGCAACGCCGCGCCGGCGGCACCGCCGAGGGTCTCCCAGGTCGTACCGGCGTGGCGGATCACGCCGTACTGCGCGGTGCCGAACAGCATCGCGTCGTCCCGGTCGCGCACGATGCTGCGCACGCCGAGCAGGCGCATGTCGGGAACGGTGTAGGCATCGAGCACGGTGAACGTGCGGCCGTTGAAGCGTGCCGCGCCTTCCCAGGTGCCGACCCAGATGAAGCCTTCGGCGTCCTGGGTCATGCCGAGGATCAGGTTGTGCGGCAACCCGTCCTCCATCGTCCAACTGGTCACCGTGTATTCGTCGAGCGCGCGCCCCGGGTCGAGCGCGTGCGCGCCCGTGCACGCGGCGAGCGCGAGCAGCACGGCGAGGAGCAGGCGGACAACGAGCATGGCGGTGCGTTCAGGGGAGCCAGGGGTTCCGTCCACGTGCCCGCGGGTACTGCTCGCGGAAACGCGTCCGGATCAGTGAGATAAGCACGCTTGATGCCAAGTTGCATGAACGGCGGGGCGGGATGGACGTGCAGGACGCGCCCGACGCTTCCGTACGCACGCGGAGGTTGGAGCGCCACGTCGCGCGGCGTGGCGGCGGAGGCGGGTACGCCGGCGCGGTGCCGGGGACGGCGGGACGTCAGATTGTGCCAATCGCGGGCGCGGAGGCCTGCTCACGGCGCGAGGCTCAAGGGGATCCCGGCTTGCGCCGGGATGACGGTGAGGTGGTGTCGGCTCGAACCCGAAAGGCGCGCTTGTCCGCTGGGGTTTTCGAAGAGTGTTCTCGTTCTTGCAGAACCGTCATCCCGGCGCAAGCCGGGATCCCCTTGGGCGTGGGGCGGAGAGTCGAGGCCGCGCGGCTCGCGACACGGACCGTACCCAACTCGAACAGGCAGCGGAAGCCGTAAAGCAGGTGAAACGAGCTGCAGGTGAAACGAGCGGCCCTCGGAGCGGACGCTTACATCCCACGACCTCGCGATCCCCTCAGCCCAACCCCCGCCGCGTCAAACCGCCACATCGCCCGCTACCGCGCGCACGGGCCGACTTGATTCACGTCAACGGACCCGTGGAGGACCGACAGCAGACTGCAGCCGCCCCACCACGAAGGGATGGCCATGCAGCCCCGAGACACCTACAACGACCGCGTCGTACGCCAGTTCACGATCGCCACGATCGTGTGGGGCGTCGTCGGCATGGCGGTCGGCCTGCTCCTCGCCGCGCAGCTCGCGTGGCCCTCGCTCAACTTCGGCGTGCCTTGGCTCAGCTACGGCCGCCTGCGTCCGCTGCACACGAATGCGGTGATCTTCGCGTTCGGCGGCAGCGGCCTGTTCGCGACCGCGTACTACGTCGTGCAGCGCACCTGCCACGTGCGCCTGTTCGCGGAGAAGTTCGCCGCGTTCACGTTCTGGGGCTGGCAGATCGCGATCGTGCTCGCCGCGGTCACGCTGCCGCTGGGGCTCACCCAAGGCAAGGAATACGCCGAGCTGATCTGGCCGATCGACATCCTCATCGCCGCGGTGTGGGTGGCCTACGCGATCGTGTTCTTCGGCACGATCGCCACGCGCCGCGTCAAGCACATCTACGTCGCCAACTGGTTCTACGGCGGCTTCATCCTCGCCGTCGCGGTGCTGCACATCGTCAACAGCATCGCGATCCCGGTGTCGCTCACCGAGTCGTATCCGGTCTACGCGGGCGCGGTCGATGCGATGGTGCAGTGGTGGTACGGCCACAACGCGGTCGGCTTCTTCCTGACCGCGGGCTTCCTCGGGATCATGTACTACTACGTGCCCAAGCAGGCGCAGCGGCCGATCTACTCCTACCGCCTGTCGGTCGTGCACTTCTGGGCCCTGATCTCGATCTACATGTGGGCGGGTCCGCACCACCTGCATTACACCGCGCTGCCGGACTGGGCGCAGTCGCTCGGCATGGTGTTCTCGCTGATCCTGCTCGCGCCGAGCTGGGGCGGCATGATCAACGGCATCATGACCCTGTCGGGTGCATGGCACAAACTGCGCACCGATCCGATCCTCAAGTTCATGATCGTCTCGCTGTCGTTCTACGGCATGGCGACCTTCGAAGGTCCCATGATGTCGATCAAGACGGTCAACGCGCTCTCGCACTACACCGACTGGACCATCGGCCACGTCCACGCCGGCGCGCTCGGCTGGGTCGCCTTCATCACGATCGGCGCGATCTACAGCATGTTGCCGCGTCTCTACGGCGTCGAGCGCATGCACTCGATCAAGGCGATCGACGCGCACTTCTGGATCGCCACGATCGGCATCGTGCTCTACATCGCCGCGATGTGGATCGCCGGGGTCATGCAAGGCCTCATGTGGCGCGCGACCAATCCCGACGGAACGCTGACCTACACGTTCATCGAGTCGGTGCGCCAGACCTACCCCTACTACGTCACGCGCTTCGTCGGCGGCCTGCTGTTCCTGGCCGGCATGGGCCTGATGGCCTGGAACGCGTGGAAGACGATCGCGCAGTCGCGCGGCGTGCCGGTCGTGCGCATCCCCGCGCCGGCGCACGCCTGAGGAGATGCATCGATGAAACACGAGATCCTCGAGAAGAACGTCGGCCTCATGGCGATCCTCATCGTCGTCGTCATCGCGGTGGGAGGCCTGGTCGAGATCGTGCCGCTGATGTTCCAGGCGCAGACGATCGAAGCCGCACCGGGCGTGAAGCCTTACTCGGCACTGCAGCTGGCCGGCCGCGACCTCTACATCCGCGAGGGCTGCTACGGCTGCCACTCGCAGATGATCCGCACGCTGGCCTCGGAGACGCAACGCTACGGCGCCTACTCGCTGGCCGGCGAATCGGTCTACGACCGTCCGTTCCAGTGGGGGTCCAAGCGCACGGGCCCCGACCTCGCGCGCGTCGGCGACCGCTACTCGGACGACTGGCATCGCGTGCACCTGAAGAACCCGCGCGACGTCGTGCCCGAGTCGAACATGCCGTCCTATGCGTGGCTGTCGCAGGCACTGGTCGATCCGAAGCTCGTCGAGACCAAGATGCGCACGCTGCGCTGGATGGGCCATCCGTACAGCGACGAGGACATCGCCGGCGCGCGCGCCGCGGTCACCGGCCAGACCGAGCTCGACGCGATCGTCGCCTACCTGCAAGGCCTCGGCGTGAAGGCGCCCGAGGTCGCGAAGACGGAGGCCGTGCCGTGATCTCCGGACTTTTCACCGCGGTGCTGCTCGTGATGTTCACGGGCCTGTGGGCCTGGGCCTGGAGCCGCCGTCGCCAGCAGGACTTCACCGAAGCCGCCAGCCTGCCGCTCGACGACGGCCTGCGCATCCAACCCCGGGAGCCGCGTGCATGAACACGTCATGGAGCTGGTACGTCATCGCCCTGACGTTCGCCAACATCATCGGCCTCGTGTGGTTGCTGGTCGCGACCGCGCGCACGCCGAAGGACGGTCGTGCCGCGACCGACACGATGGGCCACGTGTGGGACGGCGACATCGAGGAACTCAACCATCCGCTGCCGCGCTGGTGGCTGTGGATGTTCGTGCTGACGATCGTGTTCGGCATCGGCTACCTCGTGTTCTATCCGGGCCTCGGCAACGTCGCCGGCCGGCTCGGCTGGACCTCGCCGGGCGAAGTGGAGCGCACGCTCGCCGATACGAACGCCCGCCTCGAGACCCTCTACGCGGGCTTCCGCGATCGCCCGCTCGAGGACCTCGCCTCCGATCCCGCGGCGATCAAGGTCGGGCGCAACGTGTTCGCGAACCATTGCGCGGCCTGCCACGGTTCCGACGCGCGCGGCGCGGACGGTTATCCGAACCTCGTCGACGACGACTGGCTCTACGGCGGTGATCCGCAGACCGTGCTAGCGAGCATCCTGCACGGCCGCAACGGCATGATGCCGCCGATGGCCGCGACGCTGCCCGGCAACGGCATCGACGAGGTCGCGAACCATGTGCTGGCGCTGTCGGGCCAGCCGCACGACACGCGTCTCGCCGCCGCGGGCAAGCCGAAGTTCGAGACGATCTGCGCGGCCTGCCACGGCGTCGCGGGCAAGGGCAATCCGGCGCTCGGTGCGCCGAACCTCACCGACGAGGTCTGGCTGCACGGGCGTGGCGATCTCGCCACGATCCGCACGGCGATCACCCAGGGGCGACGCGGCACGATGCCGGCATGGGAAGGCATGCTCGGTGCCGATCGCTCGCGGCTCGCTGCGGCATGGCTGCTCTCGCAGGGCGCCGCGATGCGCGAGGCCGATGCACCTGCCGTGGAGGCGGGCGCGCCGTGACACCGAAGCGGCCCGGTGCACGTCAGGCCCGCACGGCCGTCGCCGTGCCGACCCGTGACGCGCGCGTACGCCGCCTCGGCGCGATCGTCTGGCCGTCGTTCTTCTCGGCCGGCGTCGCGACCACGGTGTTCTTCGCGATCGTCGATCCGGTCGACCTCGCCGGCATCACCTGGCCGCGACTCGAGATCACGCGCCTCGGCGGCTACACGATCGGCTTCTTCATGTTCTGGCTGTGCACGTTCTCGGCGTGCGCATTCACGGCGCTGCTCGTGGCGCCGCCGCGGCGACGCGGCGCGGCGCGCGCGCGATGAGCACGCCACGACGCGACTGGGGCGGTGCGTCGGCGACATCGCCGGCGTGCGGGGCAGGGCGGGTGGCGCGTGATCCTGCGACGCGCGTGTGCGGCTGGCCGGGGAGCGGCAGGCACCGCGTGTCCGCGCCGCCCGCCCCGTGCTGCCTGTCGAACCTTCGATGGGGTGAGTGCACGGCTGCGGCTTTCGGGGATGAGTGTCGGTGCGCCGACTCGTCATCCAGCAATGCGGCGTGGCGCGATCCTTTCCCTTCTCCCCTCGGGAGAAGAGCCTGCCCCGTACCCGATACGGGGTGGCCCGAAGGGCCGGATGAGGGTCCGGATTCGCGACGAGCTTCGGACATTTTCGCATCGCCGCACCCTCTCCCCAACCCCTCTCCCGGAGGGAGAGGGGCTCAAGAGGGGTGTCGATTCGTTCCGGCCAGCAGCCCGCCGCCCGCCCGGGTCCGCATCGGGACGTTGCCATGAAAGCCGACCGCAGCATCCCCGTGCGCGTCGTCGACGGTGGCGGCGCGCTCTACGCGAAGGAGCCCAAGGTCTACCCGCGCGAGGTGACCGGGCGTTTCCAGCGCCTGCGCGTGGCCAGCGTGTTCTGGCTGCTCGGCATGTTCTACCTGTTCCCGTGGATCAGCCTCGGCGGGCAGCAGCTCGTACTGTTCGATCTGCCGGCGCGCCGCTTCCACCTGTTCGGCCTGACGTTCTGGCCGCAGGATTTCTACCTGCTGACGATGCTGCTCGTGATCGCGGCGTTGACGCTGTTCTTCTTCACCGCGCTGGCGGGACGGCTGTGGTGCGGCTACGCCTGTCCGCAGACGGTCTGGACCGAGGTGTTCCTGTGGATCGAGCGGCGCATCGAGGGCGACCGCAACGCACGCATGAAGCTCGACAAGGCGCCGTGGACGCGCGCCAAGTTCGCGCGCAAGGCGGCCAAGCAGGCCGCGTGGGTCACGTTCGCGGCGTGGACGGGCTTCACCTTCGTCGGCTTCTTCACGCCGATCCGCGAGCTCTCGCACGAGGTCGCGACCGCATCGCTCGGCGGCTGGGAAGCGTTCTGGATCGTGTTCTACGGCTTCGCGACCTACGGCAACGCGGGCTTCCTGCGCGAGCAGGTCTGCAAGTACATGTGCCCTTACGCGCGCTTCCAGAGCGCGATGTTCGACCGCGACACGCTCGTCATCAGCTACGACAGCGTGCGCGGCGAGCCGCGCGGGCATCGCAAGCGTTCGAGTGCCTTGCGTGCGGTCGACGCAGTCGCAAGCAGCACGGCCGCCAGACCACTCGGCGACTGCATCGACTGCCTCGCCTGCGTGCAGGTGTGTCCGACCGGCATCGACATCCGCAACGGCCTGCAGATCGAATGCATCGCCTGCGCGGCCTGCATCGACGCCTGCGACGCGGTCATGGACAAGATGCAGTACGCACGCGGACTGATCCGCTACACGACCGAGCACGCGCTCGCCGGCACGCCGCAGCGCGTCGTGCGTCCGCGCACGCTGGCCTACGCGGCGATCCTGGTCGGGTTCGTCGGCGCGTTCTTCTGGGCCGTCGCCGCGCGCGCACCGGTCATCGTCGAGGTGCTGCACGACCGCAACGCGCTGTTCCGCACCGTGGCGCACGGCGCGATCGAGAACGGCTACAGCGTCAAGCTCCTCAACAAGACCGATGCGCCGGTGACCTTGTCGGTGCGACCGTCGACCGACTTGCCGCTACGCATCGTCGGTCGCCCGTCGGTGACGCTGTCGCCGGGCGAGGTGTTCTCGCTGCCGATGACGCTGCGCGCCGCGGCCGACGGCGTGCACGGCCGCCACGCGATCGACGTCGTCGTCAGCGACGCGCAAGGCTCGACGCTCGCACACGGCAAGGCCCATTTCTTCGCCCCGGAGGCGCCATGACACCGAACGCTCCCGCCACGCCGCGCACGCCCTGGCATCGCGTGCCCGAGGTGTGGCTGATCCTCGTCCTGCTCGGCGCGACCGTGGTCGGTTCGGTCTCGCTCGTGGTCACCGCGATGCGAGAGCGCGACACGCATCTCGTCGTGCCCGACGACGTGCCGCGTCCTAGCCGCATCCCGCCGATCCGCGGTGCGCAGGCGCCGCACGCCGGCGAGGTGCCGACGGCATCCTGAGCGCGCATCGACGCGACATCGCGGCGCGCACGTTCGGTCATCGCACCCCGCGTACGGCCTCCGCTCCACCACCGCTGCGCGTGGCGCGGTATCGTCGGCGTCCTTCCGCCTCGCGATCCGTGCATGACCACCGCCCTCGTCTGGTTCCGCCGCGACCTGCGCCTCGCCGACAACCCCGCGCTCGATGCCGCGCGGCATGCGCACGAGCACGTCGTGCCGGTCTACATCGACGCGCCCGACGAGGAAGCCCCGTGGGCGCCCGGCGCGGCGAGCCGCTGGTGGCTGCATCACGCGCTCGTCGCGCTCGACGCCGACCTGCGCAAGCGCGGCATCGCACTGCATGTCGCACGCGGTGACTCGCTGGCGACGCTGCGCTGGCTCGCGCGTGCGACCGGCGCGAGCGCGGTGTACTGGAACCGCCTCTACGAACCCGCGATCGTCGCGCGCGACAGGCACATCAAGGCCTCGCTCGCCGAGGACGGCCTCGACGTGCACAGCAGCAAGGCCTTCGTGCTGTTCGAGCCCTGGGAGATCGAGACCGGGCAGGGCGATCCCTACCGCGTGTTCACGCCGTTCTGGCGCAACGCGCGCGCGCGCCTCGAGCCGCGGCCGCCGCTGCCCGCGCCGCGCAAGCTCGCAGGTGTCGGGATCGACGGAGGTCTTTCGATCGACGACCTCGGCCTGTTGCCGCGCATCCCCTGGGACGAGGGCATGCGCAAGGCGTGGACGCCCGGCGAGGCCGGCGCGCACGAGGCGCTCGACGATTTCCTCGACGCGGCGGTGGCGAAGTACCCGGGCGATCGCGATCGCCCGGACCGTCCCGCCACGTCGCGGCTGTCGCCGCACCTGCACTTCGGCGAGATCGGTCCGATGCAGGTCGCGTGGGCATTGCACGAGCGCACGCAGGCGGGCGCATCGGCGACGTGGCGCGACGGCAGCGAGTCCTTCCTGCGCGAATTGGGCTGGCGCGAGTTCTCGCAGCATCTGCTCTACCACTTCCCGCACATGCCCGAGCGCAACCTCAATCCGAAGTTCGACACGTTCCCGTGGGCACGCAAGAACCGGCGCGTGCTCGAACGCTGGCGGCGCGGCCGCACCGGCATCCCGATCGTCGACGCGGGCATGCGCGAACTCTGGGTGACCGGCACGATGCACAACCGCGTGCGCATGCTCGTCGCCTCGCTGCTGACCAAGAACCTCGGCCAGCACTGGCTGCACGGTGCGCGCTGGTTCTGGGACACGCTGGTCGACGCCGACCTCGCCAACAATGCGCAGGGCTGGCAGTGGACGGCCGGCACCGGCGTCGACGCCGCGCCGTACTTCCGCATCTTCAATCCCGTCACGCAGGGCGAGAAGTTCGATCCCGACGGTGCCTACGTGCGCACCTGGGTACGCGAACTCGCCGACGTGCCCGCGAAGCTGATCCACCGGCCGTGGACCGACCCGGCCATCCTCGCGCGCACCGGTTACCCGGGGCCGATCGTCGACCTCGCCGACTCGCGCGGCGATGCGCTCGCGAAGTACCAGTCGCTGCCGAAGGCCTGACGTGCGGCGGCGGGGCATGCCGGCGCTTCGGTCGGAACTGCGCACGGCATCGGTTCCGCGCTAACGTCCGATCACGGGACGGCGGCGCACCGGCGTGCGCACATGCATCCTGCGGGAGGGGATCGATGGACGAGGGCATGAGTGAAGGGCGTGCCGTGACCGTCGCGGCCACGGGCGGTTTCGTGCTCGTGACGGCGGCGACGATCGTCGGGCTCGCGGGCACCGATCTCGTGCTGCCCGCGGTGCCGTCGTTGCCGTCCGTGCTCGGCGGCGACACGGCGCAGGCGCAGCAGGTGCTCGCGGCGTTCGTGCTCGGCTCGGCGGTCGGCCTGCTGCTGTTCGGCCGGCTCGCCGCGCGTTTCGACGCGCGCGACGTGCTCGCGTGGTCGCTCGCGGCCTACGGCGCGAGTTCGCTGCTCGCGCTCGCGTGCACGTCGCTCGAGGCGCTGGTCGCGTTGCGCGTCGTGCAGGGCGTGGCGGGATCGGCTGCGGCGGTGCTCGCGCCGGGCTTCCTGCGCCGGCTCTACGATGGCGACGCCGCGGTCAGTGCGCTGGGACGGCTCGGCAGCATCGAGGCGCTGGTGCCCGCGCTCGCGCCGGTGCTCGGCGCGTGGCTGCTCGCACATGGCGGATGGACGTCGTCGTTCGTCGTGATCGGCGTGCTCGCGCTGCTGCTCGCGGGGATCGTGGTCGCGCTGCGTGCGCGACTGCCGGTGCCGGCGCGTGCCGACGGCGGCGGAAGCTATGTCGCGCTTCTGCGCGATCGCACCTACCTGCGTTACGCGACGAGCCAGGCGCTCGTGCTCGGCGGCCTGCTCGTGTTCGTGTTCGGTGCGCCGGCCGTCATGACCGGGCACATGCGCGGCACGCTCGACGACTTCATCGTGCTGCAGGTGACGTGCATCGCCGTGTTCATCGTCGCGGCGAATCTTGCCGGTCGCCTCGCGCGGCGCTTCGGCACCGAGCGCATGATCGCGACCGGCACCGCGATCGCGGCGGCTGGTGCGGTCTCGATGACGATCGCGTCGACGATCGGCGATCCGGGTCCGCGCGTGCTCGCGGCGCTGTTCGCGATCGTGGGCCTCGGACTCGGCCTGCGCGGACCGCCGGGCTTCCATCGCGCGATCGTGGCCGCGCGTGGAGACGATGCGCGTGGTGCCGCGCTCGTGATCGTGTTCGTGCTCGCGGTGGCCGGTGGCGGTACCTTGCTCGTCGCGCCGTGGATCGCCACGGGCCCCGCACCGCTCGCCGCCGCGACGGCCGTGGCGACGCTCGCGGCGCTCGTCGTGCTGCGCCTGTTGCCGCGGCTGGAGGACTGAGCGCAGCGTCCGGCGTTGCGTTTTGAACGGCGGACCCGGATGCTAGCCCGTCGTCCGCCACGGCGCGCGGCGTGTTGCGATGCAGCGCCGGACGCGGCCACGGGAGGAACGCATGTTCGAAACGAAGGGTCGTACGCGCGAGGCGATGTCCAAGGTGGACACGGCCTGGCTGCGCATGGAGCGTCCGACCAACCTCATGATGATCACCGGCGTGTTCATGTTCGCCGGTCATCTCGACCTGCCTGCCGTGCGCGCCTTGCTCGGCGAACGCTTCCTCGCCTACCGCCGTTTCCGCCACAAGGCGGTCAACACGCCGTCGTCGGCGTACTGGGAACTCGACGCCGACTTCGACCTCGACTGGCACGTGCGCCTCGCGGCGTTGCCGGGCGCGGCCGACAAGCCCGAGCTCGAGGCCTTCGTCGGCGAACTCGCGTCGACGCCGCTCGATCATTCCAAGCCGCTGTGGCAGTTCCATCTCATCGAGAACTACCGCGGTGGCAGCGTGCTCGTCGCGCGCATCCACCACTGCTATGCGGACGGTCTCGCGCTCGTGCAGGTCATGCTGTCGCTGACCGATACCGCGCCCGATCCCGAGAAGCACGCCGAACTCGCGCGCACCTGGCTCCAGCGTGACGGCGGCAACGTCTGGCAGCGCATGCTCGAGCCTGCGCAGGCCGGCCTCGGCAAGGCGATGAAGATCGGCAACCGCGTGTGGGAGAAGGCGGCCGCGATGCTCGCCGATCCTGCGGTCGCGGCCGACGTCGCACGCGAAGGCGGCGAGATCACGCGCGAACTCGCGATCGCGCTGAGCCTGCCCGACGATCCGCCGACGCTGCTAAAGGGCCCGCTTGGCGTGGTCAAGCGCGTGGCCTGGGCGGATCCGTTGCCGCTCGAGGACGTCAAGACGCTCGGCAAGGTGCTCGGCTGCACCGTCAACGACGTGCTGCTCGCGTGCGCGACCGGCGCGCTGCGCGGCTACCTGCTCGACCAGGGGCAGGATGTCGACGGCCTGACGATCCGCGCGACCGTGCCGGTCAACCTGCGTCCGCTCGAGCACGCCAAGAAGCTCGGCAACCATTTCGGCCTCGTCTTCCTCGACCTGCCGGTCGGCGAAGGCAATCCGCTGCGGCGCCTGCAGCGCATCACCGCGAGCATGCAGGAGCTCAAGCGCTCGCGGCAGGCCTTCGTCACGCTCGGCCTGCTCGCGCTGCTCGGCATGGGGCCGCAGGCGCTGCAGGGTCCCGCGCTCGAACTTTTCAGCCGCAAGGCCACCGCGGTCGCGACCAACGTGCCGGGTCCGCAGCAGCCGCTGTACCTCGCCGGTGCCGAGGTGCGCGAACTCATGTTCTGGGTGCCGCAATCGGGCTCGATCGGCGTCGGCCTGTCGATCCTGAGCTACAACGGCAACGTGCATTTCGGCCTGATCGGCGACGCCAAGCGCGTGCGCGATCCCGACGCGGTCGCGCAGCGTTTCGCGGCCGAGTTCGAGAAGCTCGTGATGCTCGTGCTCATGGAAGACTGGGACGACGACATCGAACCGGCCGGCGCGGCGGCTACGCTGCAGCGTTACATCTGAGGCCTTGCGGCTCGACGCGGAAGCCGCCGAGCGCGTTCCACACGGCACGACGTTTCCCTCTCCCTGCGGGAGAAGAGCCTGCCCCGTACTCGATACGGGGTGGTCCGAAGGGCAGGATGAGGGTCCGGCCTCGCGACGAGGATCGGGCGCCCGGGGTCAGGTTCATTTGCCGGGTGGATGCGTCAAAGCCCGGTTGCACCTCCGGGCAAATGAACCTGACCCCATGCTTCGGCGTGCTTGCCTGAGTCGAGGTCGACGCGACGTGGGTTGGTCGTCACGGGGGTGACGGCGGAATCCGCTGCGCGGGTTCCGCCCTGCGCGTGGTCGATGTACACCGCAGCCCCGCTTGTGGGGGAGCGGCGATACCGCCGGGCCTTTGCGCAGCCTCACAGCATGCGCAACAGCTCCGGCATCAGCGGCAGCTTGCGCACGCGCACGGTCGTGGTCGCGAAGATCGCGTTGGCGAGCGCCGCTGCGACGCTCGACGTGGCGAGTTCGCCGACGCCGACCGGATCGAGCGTCGACGGCATCGCATGCACCTCGACCTTCGGCGGCGCGCCGGCAGCGGTCAGCAATCGGTAGTCGGGGAAGTTCTTCTGCTGCACCTGGCCGGCCTTGACCGTGACGGCGAGGTTGAGTGCGGTCGAGAGTCCGTCGACGACGGCCGACGCGACGCGGTTCTCGAGGCCGAGCGGGTTGATCACGCGACCGACGTCGACGACGCAGACGGCGCGATGGATGCGCACGCGCTCGCCGTCCATGCCGATCTCGAACGCATGGGCGACATAGCCGCCGCCCGTCGCGTGGCAGGCGATGCCGAGGCCGTGGCCGTCGGTGCGCTTCGTCGACCACTGGATGCGCTCGGCACAGGCCGACAGCACGGCCGCCATGCGGCCGGTATCGAACATGATGCCGCCTTCGCCGGCCGGCACCTCGCGCGGCTCGCCGAGCATGTCCAGGCGGAGGCGCACGGGGTCGCGGCGTGTCTCGAAGGCGATCTCGTCGAGGAAGCACTGCGTGGCGAACGTGTCGAAACCATGCCGCAGCTTGCGCATGTCGTGGCGTGGCAACCCCGATTCGAGCGCGTGGAACTGCGTGTCGAGATGCTCGACGAAGCCTGCGGGGAACGCCTCGGCCGACACGCAGCCGCGCCACGCCGGTGCGCCGGGTTCGCGGCCGCTGGCCGGCGTCGCGGCGCAATGATGCGACCAGCCGGCGATGCGGTTGGCGCGGTCGAGCGTCGCCGTCATCGCATGCAGGCCGAACGGGCGGTAGCGGTCGTTGGCGAGATCGTCCTCGCGCGTCCACACGAGCTTGACCGGCTTGCCGACGGCCTTGGCGACCTGCACGGCTTCGGCGACGAAGTCGTTGCGCAGGCGGCGACCGAAGCTGCCGCCCGAGCGCGGCAGGCGGATCTCGATGCCCGCACGCGGCAGCCCGGTGAGCTCCGCGATCAGCGCCGATGCCGCATCGGGGTCCTCGATGCCGGCGATCAACAGGGCGCCGTCTTGGCGCAGCTCGATCGCCGCGCTGGGCGGTTCCATCGTCGCGTGGGCGAGGAACGGCAGCTCGTAGCGTGCCGACAAGGCGAGACGCGCGCGCTTGCGCGAGCCGGCCATGTCGCCTTCGTGGCGCACGACGACGCCATCGGTGGCCGCGTCGAGCAGCGCGTGTGCGGTCGCGGCGAGCGTGGCGTTGGATTCTTCGGGAAAAGGGCCCGGCGTCCACACGGGCACGAGTGCCGCGCGGCCCTTCAGTGCTGCCCAGGTCGACTCGGCGACGACGGCGATGCCCGCGACGGAGGGGCCGTCGCCGCTCGCATTCGCCGCGGCCGGCTCGAGCACGACGATCTCGCGCACGCCGGGGACCTTGCGTGCGGCGGCATCGGCGACGCTCTCGAGGCGGCCGCCGAGGTGCGGGCAGCGCAGCACGACCGCGATCAGGCCGCCGGACAGGAAATCGTCGCTTGCGTAGCGCGTGCGACCCGTGACGACGTTGCGCACGTCGGTCGTGCGCACGGGCGTGCCGAGCAGCGTGAACGTCGCCGGATCCTTGAGCGCCGGCGCCTGGGCGGGCGGCGGCTGCGAAGCGGCACCGCGCGCGAGCGCGCCGTAGCTGATGCGGCGATCATCGGGTGCGATGACGTGGCCTTCGGCCGTGCGCAGCTGCTCGACCGGCAGGTTCCATTCGCGCGCCGCGGCGGCGACGAGCATCGCGCGTGCGGTGGCGCCGGCCGTGCGCAGCGCCGTCCATGCCTCGCCGATCGGGTTGGCGATCGCGCCGGACTGGTTGCCGAAACGGTTCGAGGCGTTGCCGTCGGTTTCGCGGTAGCCGTACGGCAGCTGGGTCACGCGCACCTGCGGCCAGGCCACGCCGAGCTCCTCGGCGACCAGCATCGGGTACGCGGTGATCGCGCCCTGGCCGGTCTCGCAGGCGGGTGCGCCGATCACGATGCGGTTGCCGCGTTCGATCATGACGAACGCGGTGAGTTCGGTGAGTTCGTCGCCGAGCAGGTCGGGCGGCACCGACGACGACTGCGCGAGCGCGTCGTCGAGTCGGAAACCGACGACCAGCGCGCCGGAAGCGGTCAGGCCGATGCGCAGGAAGCGCCGGCGCGAGGCATCGAAGGCGCCGCTCACGTGCGCTTGGCCCGCGTCAGCTCGGCGGCGCGCTGGATCGCGCTGCGCACGCGCGGGTACGTGCCGCAGCGGCACAGGTTGCCGATCTGCGCGATGTCGTCCTCGCTCGGGCGCGGCTTGCGGCGCAGCAGGTCCACCGCGGCCATGATCTGGCCGGACTGGCAGTAGCCGCACTGCACGACGTCGTTCTCGATCCAGGCCTGCTGCACGGGATGCAGGCCGTCGCGCTCGAGACCTTCGATCGTCGTGATCTCGCGGCCTGCGGCTTCCAGCATCGGCACCATGCACGCGCGCGCGGCCTTGCCGTCGACGAGCACGGTGCAGGCGCCGCAGGTGCCGACGCCGCAGGCGTACTTGGTGCCGGTCAGGCGCAGCACGTCGCGCAGGAACCACAGCAGCGGCATCGTCGCGTCGCCGCTGTGGAAGAACGGTTTGCCGTTGATGCCGAGCTGGAGGGTGCCGGGCTCGATGCCCGCATCGATCGGTGTCGCTGCTGCAGCGCGGTTCTCGGGTGTGTCCTGCATGCCTGTCCGCCGTGGGAGGCGACCGTGGAGGGCGCCGAAACGGCCTCGATTGTCGCATCGCAGCGCGGTCGTGCACAGGCAGGCCGCAGGCGCCGTTCAGGCGCCTGCGGCGCAGGGATCAGGTGCAGGCGCCGCGCACGGCGTCGGGCAGGGCGACCGAACGGCCGTCGGCGGGGTCTATCCAGACCATGACGACGTTGCCGTCGCCGTACAGCGTGCCGTCGCCATCGACGAAACGGTGCGCGATCGTCAGCGAGCGCGTGCCGAGGCGTTCGACCGCGAGTTCGACGACGACTTCGCCGGGCCACTGCAGCTGGCGGCGGAAGTTGAGCGTGGTCGCGGCGACCACGGGTTTCATCGCGTCGCCGAGCCACGTGCCCTCGAGCGAGGTCAGCCAGTGCAGGCGGGCTTCCTCGAGGTAGGTCAGGTAGGTCGCGTTGTTGACGTGGTCGTAGGCATCGAGGTCGCGCCAGCGGATGCGGATCGGCACGCGCGCAAGCGCCTTCATCGGGATGTCGCTCATGCGGCCTTCGGCTTCTTCTTCGCCTCGGCCAGCGTGCGCGCGAGGAAGCGGCCCGTGTGCGAGGCCTTGGCCTTGGCGATCTGTTCGGGCGTGCCGGTCGCGAGGATCGTGCCGCCGCCGCTGCCACCTTCGGGGCCGAGGTCGACGATCCAGTCCGCGGTCTTGATCACGTCGAGGTTGTGCTCGATCACGACCACCGTGTTGCCGTCCTCGGACAGGCGGTGCAGCACCTCGAGCAGCTGCTCGATGTCGTGGAAGTGCAGGCCCGTGGTCGGCTCGTCGAGGATGTACAGCGTGCGGCCGGTATCGCGCTTGCTGAGCTCGCGCGAGAGCTTGACGCGCTGCGCCTCGCCGCCGGACAGCGTGGTCGCGCTCTGGCCGAGCTTGATGTAGCCGAGGCCGACGTCGAGCAGCGTCTCGAGCTTGCGCGCGAGCATCGGCACGGGCTTGAACAGCGTCGTCGCGTCCTCGACGGTCATGCCGAGCACGTCGGCGATCGTGTGGCCCTTGTAGGTGATCTCGAGCGTCTCGCGGTTGTAGCGCTTGCCGTGGCATACGTCGCAGGGTACGTAGACGTCGGGCAGGAAGTGCATCTCGACCTTGATCAGGCCATCGCCCTCGCAGGCTTCGCAGCGTCCGCCCTTGACGTTGAAGCTGAAACGGCCCGGACCGTAGCCGCGTGCACGCGATTCGGGCACCTGCGCGAACAGCTCGCGCAGCGGCGTGAACAGGCCCGTGTAGGTGGCCGGGTTCGAGCGTGGCGTGCGGCCGATCGGCGACTGGTCGATGTCGACGACCTTGTCGAACAGCTCCAGGCCCTGCACCTCGCGGTACGGCGCCGGCTTCTCGTTGGCTCCGTTGAGCTCGGCCGCGGTGATGCGGAACAGCGTGTCGTTGACGAGCGTCGACTTGCCCGAACCCGACACGCCGGTCACGCACGTGAACAGGCCGGCCGGGATCTCGAGGTCGACATCCTTGAGGTTGTTGCCGGTCGCACCGACGAGACGCAGCATGCGCTCGGGGTCCGGTACGCGGCGTTGCTTGGGCACCTCGATGCGGCGCTTGCCGGACAGGTACTGGCCGGTCAGCGAGCGCGGCGCGGCGAGCAGGTCGGCGAGCGTGCCCTGGGCGACGATCTCGCCGCCGTGCACGCCCGCGCCGGGGCCGATGTCGACGACATGGTCGGCGGCGCGGATCGCATCCTCGTCGTGCTCGACGACGATGACGGTGTTGCCGAGCCCGCGCAGGCGCTCGAGCGTGCCGAGCAGGCGCTCGTTGTCACGCTGGTGCAGGCCGATCGAGGGCTCGTCGAGCACGTACATGACGCCGACGAGGCCGGCGCCGATCTGGCTGGCGAGGCGGATGCGCTGCGCTTCGCCGCCCGACAGCGAATCGGCCTGGCGATCGAGCGTGAGGTAGTCGAGGCCGACGTCGACGAGGAAGGTCAGGCGTTCGCGGATCTCCTTGACGATCTTGGCGGCGATCTCGGCGCGCCAGCCGGCCAGCACGAGGCCGTCGAAATAGGCCAGCGAGCGGTCGATCGGCAGCGCGGTCAGCGAGGACAGGTTGCTCTCGCCGACGAACACGTTGCGCGCGCTGCGGTTGAGGCGTTGGCCGCCGCAGTCCGGGCAGGCGCGCGGGCTGATGTACTTGGCGATCTCCTCGCGCACGGCCGGCGATTCGGTCTCGCGGTAGCGCCGCTCGAGGTTCGGGATGATGCCCTCGAAGGCGTGCTTGCGCTGCACCTTGCGGCCGTTCTCGGCAACGTAGTTGAAGGTGATCTGTTCCTTGCCCGAGCCGTTGAGCACGGCGTCGCGCGCGGCCTTGGGCAGCTTCTCCCACGGTGCGTCGACGTCGAAGCCGTAGTGCCTGGCGAGCGACTGGATCATCTGGAAGTAGTACATGTTGCGGCGGTCCCAGCCGCGCACCGCGCCGGCCGACAAGGCCAGGTTCGGATGGCCGACCACGCGCTGCGGATCGAAGAACTGGGTCACGCCGAGGCCGTCGCAGGACGGGCACGCGCCGATCGGCGAGTTGAACGAGAACAGGCGCGGCTCGAGCTCGGGCAGCGAGTAGTCGCAGACCGGGCACGAGAAGCGTGACGAGAACAGCGTCGGCGCGGCGGCCTCGTCGTCGTTGTCGACGAGCAGGGCGATGCCGTCGCCGAGGCGCAGCGCGGTCTCGAACGATTCGGCGAGGCGCTGCTTGATGTCCTCGCGCGCGCGGAAGCGGTCGACCACCGCCTCGATCGTGTGCTTCTGGCGCAGCGCGAGCGGCGGCACCGCGTCGAGCTCGTAGGTGACGCCGTCGACGCGTGCGCGCACGAAGCCCTGCGCGCGCAGCTGGTCGAACACCTGCACGTGCTCGCCCTTGCGCTCGCGCACGACCGGCGCGAGCAGCGCCCAGCGCTTCTCCGGATCGAGCGCGAGGGCGGCGTCGACCATCTGGCTCACGGTCTGCGCCTCGAGCGGTGTGCCGTGGTCCGGGCAGCGCGGCGTGCCGACGCGCGCGTAGAGCAGGCGCAGGTAGTCGTAGACCTCGGTGATCGTGCCGACCGTCGAGCGCGGGTTGTGCGAGGTCGACTTCTGCTCGATCGAGATCGCCGGGCTCAGGCCCTCGATGTGGTCGAGGTCGGGCTTCTCCATGACCGACAGGAACTGCCGCGCATACGCCGACAGCGACTCGACGTAGCGGCGCTGGCCCTCGGCGTAGATCGTGTCGAACGCGAGCGAGGACTTGCCCGAACCCGACAGGCCCGTGATGACGATGAGCGCATCGCGCGGCAGGTCGATGTCGATGTTCTTGAGGTTGTGCGTACGCGCGCCGCGGATGCGGATCGTGTCCATGGGCAGGGGTCGGTACCGGTACGGAGGGGAGGCGGAAGCCGTCCACTATAGCGTCCGGCGTCGCAGGCGCTGAGATGGGGATGCTGCGGCACGATTCCACGGGGGCGGCGCGTTCAGGGAACGTCGGCGCAGACACGGCGCGCCGCAGATGGCAGGCTTGCAGGTCACTGACGACCCGGGGAGGGGCCATGGACAAGTCACGGCGATGGGGTGGTGCGCTTCTGGCGGGACTCGGCTGGGCCGGTGCGGCCTGGGCGGTGCCCGCGCATTACGTGGTGTTCGAGCTGGACCCGGCCGGGCGGGCCCGGCCGGTGTTCCATGCGCAGGTCGAGGTCGCGGCCGACGCGAGTGCGCGGCGTGATGCCTGGCGTGCCTCGGACACCGAGACCGAGCGCGTGACCTGGCGTCCCGTGCGCGACGGCGTGCGCGGGGCGGATCGCCAGGTCGAGGTGCCGCGCTTCCTGCGTGCCGAGTTCGCGGGCCACGACGGCGAGACGATCGAGCACCACGCCAATGTCGAGGACGACGCGCGTGCGTTCGTGCTTCGCGTGCCGGTCGCCGAGGGCGAGGTCATCGAGATCGTGACCGACGCGGGCACGCAGCAGCTCGATCTCGCCGCGCTCGCGCGCGAGGCCGACCGCCTGCCGCTCGCAGGCACGCCGCTGGCACGTGTCGAGGCGACCGAAGGCGATCCGTCCGGTCCGTCCGGCAACCGCGTCGACGTGCTCGTGCTCGGCGACGGCTACACGGCTGCGCAGCAGGCCACGTTCAACACGCAGGCGGCCAACCTGCGCACGGCGATGTTCAACGTGTCGCCGTACAAGGAGTACGCGAACTTCGTGAACTGGCGCACCGGCTTCGTCGCTTCGGTGCAGTCCGGTGCGGACCATCCGCCGTACCAGTCCGGCTGCACGACCGCGACCTGCTGTGCCGATGCGGCCGCGCAGAACGACCCTGCCGCGGGCACGTTCGTCGACACCGCGTTCGATGCGAAGTACTGCACCTCGCAGATCCATCGCCTGCTCACGGTCAACGGCACCAAGCTCTACGCGGCCGCGGCCGGCTACCCGGACTGGGACCACATCCTCGTGACGGTCAATGATCCCGTCTACGGTGGCGCCGGCGGCAGTTTCGCGGTCACGTCGGCGCACGGCGAGGCGCCGAAGGTCGTCATCCACGAGTACGGCCACAGCTTCCATCGCCTGGCCGACGAGTACGACTCGCCATACCCGGGGTTCCCCGCCTGCAGCGACACGGGCGCGACGCCGAACTGTGAGGCGAACGTCACCAACCAGACCGATCCCGCGCTCGTGAAGTGGCGCACCTGGTTCACGCCGGGCATCGCGATCCCGACGCCGTCGGGCACGCCCGGCACGGGGCTGTTCCAGGGCGCGCGCTACCAGACCAGCGGCATGTACCGGCCCGTGCACAACACCTGCCTCATGCGCTCGCTGATCACGACGTTCTGCACGGTGTGTCGCCAGGAATACGTCAAGCGACTCTACCGCGGCGGCTTCGGCGTGCCGGCGGGCGGCATCGACCTGATCGAGCCGGGCAGCGAGGTGCCGTCACCCGCCGCGCCGGTGGCCTACCAGGCCGGCACGCAGGCGACGTTCTCGGCCGACATCCTGCGCCCGGTCACCGGCAGCGTCGCCCTGCAGTGGTACCTCGACGGCGCGCCGATCGCGGGCGCGACCGGCGAGAGCTACCTGTTCCAGCAGATCGGCGCGACGCCGGCGACGCGCACGCTCGAGCTGCGCGCGATCGACGAGACCCCGTTCGTCGCCGCGTCGATGGCCGACGGCCTCGTGGTGCATTCCCGTACGTGGACGATCCAGGTCGGCAACGACCGCGTGTTCGCGCACGGCTTCGAGTGATGGTCATCGCCCGCCGCCCATCGGGTGGCGGGCATGCCCGATGGGCCTTGCATTCCGGCCCGGCCCGCATTGCAGCACGGCCGGGCTCGCGACAAGGCCACGCCGGGGCCTCGCGGGTTTTGCTTTCGCAGCAATGAGGGGCCAAACTATGCGGCGCTTTGTCCCGGGTCGGCGCCTCGCCGGCACGGGTTTTCCCCGCTTCCGGCCGTGCGTGGTCCGCCAGGATCGCGCCGGCGGC
This sequence comes from Dokdonella aquatica, assembly GCF_051987395.1. Lineage (NCBI taxonomy): Bacteria > Pseudomonadati > Pseudomonadota > Gammaproteobacteria > Lysobacterales > Rhodanobacteraceae > Dokdonella > Dokdonella aquatica. The sequence goes on from NZ_CP197094.1 coordinate 3,121,400, forward strand.
ACGTCTTCCAAGAAGGTGCATGCATGAACTTCCACGAGTATCAGGCCAAGGAGTTGTTCGCCAGGTATGGCATTCCGGTTCCGGCCGGAAAGGTCGCTTCGACGCCCGAACAGGCGGTCGAGGTCGCGCAGTCGCTCGGCAACGGGCCCTGGATGGTCAAGGCGCAGATCCACGCCGGCGGCCGCGGCAAGGCGGGCGGCGTCAAGTTCTGCAAGACGGTCGACGACGTGAAGACGGCTGCGGCCGGCATGCTCGGCCGCAACATCGAGACCTACCAGTCGGCCGGCCGCGCGCTGCCCGTGAACCTCGTGCTCGTCACCGAGGCCGGCGAGATCGCCAAGGAGCTGTACCTGTCGATCCTAGTGGATCGCGGCAGCAAGACGATCTCGTTCATCGCCTCCGCGCAGGGCGGCGTCGACATCGAGCAGGTCGCCGCCGAGACGCCGGACGACATCCACACCCTCGAAGTCGACTTCGTCGAAGGCGTGCAGCCGTACCACGCGCGCCGCCTCGCGTTCGACATGGGCCTCAACGCCAAGCAGGCCGGCCAGCTCGCCAAGATCATGAGCGGCCTCTACCGCCTGTTCAACGAGCAGGACCTCGCCCTCGTCGAGCTCAACCCGCTCGCGATCCTGACCGACGGCAACCTCGCCGCGCTCGACGGCAAGGTCGATTCGGACGACAACGCCGAGTTCCGCCACGCCGACCTCGCCGCGATGCGCGACGAGACGCAGGAAGATCCGGCCGAAGCGGCCGCGGTCAAGAACAACCTCAACTACGTCACGATGGACGGCAATATCGGCTGCATGGTCAACGGTGCCGGCCTCGCGATGGCGACGATGGACGTGATCAAGCTGGCCGGCGCCGAGCCCGCCAACTTCCTCGACGTCGGTGGCGGCGCAACCAAGGAGCGCGTGACCGAGGCGTTCAAGCTGATCCTGTCCTCGGACAAGGTCGAGGCGATCCTCGTCAACATCTTCGGCGGCATCGTGCGCTGCGACCTCATCGCGGAAGGCATCATCGCCGCGGTCAAGGAAGTCGGCCTGACGATCCCCGTGATCGCGCGCCTCGAGGGCACCAACGTCGAGAAGGGTCGCGAACTGCTCGCCAACTCCGGCCTCAAGATCACGCCGGCCATTGATCTCAACGATGCCGCGCAGAAGGCGGTTGCCGCGGTCAAGGCCGCCTGAGCGAGGACGAATCCATGAGCGTTTTGATCCACAAGAACACCAAGGTCATCACCCAGGGCTTCACCGGCCAGCAGGGTACGTTCCACTCGACGCAGGCGCTGGACTACGGCACCAAGCTGGTCGGCGGCGTCACGCCGGGCAAGGGCGGCACCACGCACATCGAGCTGCCCGTGTTCGACACGGTTGCCGACGCGGTCGCCGAGACCGGCGCCGACGCGTCGATGATCTTCGTGCCGCCGCCGTTCGCGGCCGACGCGATCCTCGAGGCCGCCGACGCGGGCATCAAGGTGATCGTCGCGATCACCGAAGGCATCCCGGTGCTCGACATGCTGCGCGTCAAGAACGTGCTCAAGCGCTACCCGGACACGGTGCTGATCGGGCCGAACTGCCCGGGCGTCATCACGCCGGGCGAGTGCAAGATCGGCATCATGCCGGGCCACATCCACAAGCCGGGCAAGGTCGGCATCGTCTCGCGTTCGGGCACGCTCACGTACGAAGCGGTGTTCCAGACCACGAACGAGGGCCTCGGCCAGTCGACCTGCATCGGCATCGGCGGCGACCCGATCAACGGCCTCAACTTCATCGACTGCCTCAAGCTGTTCCAGGACGATCCGCAGACCGAGGGCATCATCATGGTCGGCGAGATCGGCGGCAGCGCCGAGGAAGAAGCGGCCGAGTTCATCGCCGAGTACGTCAAGAAGCCGGTCGTGTCGTTCATCGCCGGTGCCTCGGCCCCGGCCGGCAAGCGCATGGGCCACGCCGGTGCGATCATCTCGGGCGGCAAGGGCACGGCCAAGGCCAAGTTCGAGGCGCTCGAGAAGGCCGGCGTGACGACGGTCAAGTCGCCCGCCGACCTCGGCAAGACGCTCGCGGGCCTGCTCAAGTAAGCCTGCACGCCACGTGACGAAGGCCGAAGCCGCCGGAGTGATCCGGCGGCTTCGCCGTTTCTGCGACCGCGCGCACGCCGCGTGCACAGCCGCCGTTCACGGCGGCGTCGCGGGACTGCGTTAGGCTGCGCGCCAGGGGATCCACGCTGCCGTCATCCGATTCGCGCCGTTCGTGTCCCCGGCCACCCGGACGTCCAGGCCATGCCGTGATCGCGATCGACCCCGAACGCACGATCGAGCCGCCCGACGCGATGCCGCATGCACCGCGCATCGCGGGCTATCGCGTCGTGCGCCGGCTCGGCCTCGGCGGCATGGCGATGGTCTACCTCGCCGTGCAGGAATCGCTCGACCGCGAGGTCGCGATCAAGGTCATGCGCCCGCTGCGCCACGTCGACGAGGCGCAGGTGCTGCGCTTCGAGCACGAGGCGCGCATCATCGCCAAGCTCGAGCATCCCGGCATCGTCGGCATCCACGAGGTCGGCCGCACGCTCGACGGCGAGCTCTACTACGTCATGCCGTACCTCGCGCGCGGCGACCTCAGCATGCGCGACTACCGCGACGACGAGGCCGGCCTCGCCGCGCTCGTGTCGGCGCTGCTCGATGCGCTCGGCTACGCGCACGCACGCGGCATCGTGCATCGCGACGTCAAGCCCGAGAACGTGCTGTTCGACAACGCCGACCGCCCGCAGCTGGCCGACTTCGGCATCGCGCTCGCGCATGACCAGGCGATGTCGCGCGTGACCGGCGACGGCCTCGTCATCGGCAGCGGTGCGCAGATGAGCCCCGAGCAGGCGCGCGCGGGCACGGTCGATGGCCGTGCCGATCTTTACAGCCTCGGCGTGCTCACGTACGAACTGCTGACAGGCGTGCTGCCGTTCCATTCCAGCGATCCGCTCGCCCTCGCGCTCATGCACGCGCAGGATCCGGTGCCCGACCTGCCGCCCGAGAAGGCGCACTGGCAGGCCTTCGTCGACAAGGCGATGGCGAAGAAGCCCGAGCAGCGCTTCCGCAACGCGCAGGCGATGCAGCGCGGGCTCGAGCCGGTGCGCCGCCACCTGAGCCGCGCGCAGGGACCGGTCGGTCGCGCGCGCAGCTTCGTGCGCGCGTCGCCGCCCGCGCTGCTGGTCGCGTTCGGTGCGCTCGTCGCGGTGTCGGTCGTCACGCTCGCACTGCCGCAGGCCTGGCGCGTGAACCAGCCGCCACCCGAGCCGGTCTCGATCGGCCTCGTGCCCGAGGCGAATGCGGCAGGTGCGTCCGCCGCGGACGACGCGTTCGCGGCGGAGCTCGTGGCCGCGCGCACCTACGCCGAGGCGGGCGCATGGTTCGCACCGGCCGGCGCGAATGCTTCGGAGACCTACCTCGACATCCTGCGCCGCGCACCGGGCCACGCCGGCGCGACCGCAGGGCTCGACAAGGTTTTCACCGCTGCGGCCGATGCGCTCGTCGCCGCGTTGCCGCGCGAGAGCCTCGCCAAGGTGCGCGAACGCCACGAGCAGATCGGACTCGTCGCCGATGCCGCGGGCCGGCGTGGATCGCCTGCGCTCGAAGCCTTGCCCGCGCGTGCTGCACCGCTCGCCGTCGAGCGCGCGCGTGCGCAGGTCGCTGCCTGGAACGCCGATGACACGACCGCGTGGCTCGCGTTCGCGGCCACGCTCGGCGCGACCGACGACGTGCTCGCGCCCATGCGCACGGCGCTCGCGGCGATGCCACGCACCGGCGTCGTCACGCGCGACGGCAACGGGCCTCCGCTGCTGTTCGTGCCGCCGCGCAAGGGGTCGTCCACCGGCCTCTACGTCATGCGCGACGAGGTGCTGCTGGGCGACTACACGACCTTCGCGACGCAGACAGGTCGCGCGGCAGGGCGTTGCCGGAGCATGCTGTCGCCGCTGCGCCTGCTCGACCGTCGCGACTGGAAGGACCCCGGCTTCACACAGGGCAGGGACGAGCCCGTCGTCTGCGTCGCGCACGACGACGCACAGGCCTATGCGGCGTGGCTGTCGCAGCGCACCGGCAAGCGCTACCGCCTGCCGACGCTCGTGGAATGGCGCCACGCCGCGCAGCTCGCCGCGGCGCGTGGTGGCGCCTGCGAGCTCGGCAATGTCGCCGACAGCAGCGCAGCCGGCGGTACGCGCCATGCCTGCGGCGACGGTCGCGCGCACACGGCGCCGGCGGGCCGTTCCCGCGCGAATGCCTACGGCCTGCACGACGTGTTCGGCAACGTCGCCGAATGGACGGCTGATTGCGCCGACGCAGCCTCGGGAAAGGCATGCGCGCGGCGCCTCGTGGTCGGTCGCTCGTGGCGCAGCGGCCCGGCCGACGCGCTCGACGCGACGCGCACGATCCCGGCCGAGCGTGGCTTCGACGACGTCGGTTTCAGGCTCGTGCGCGAGCCCTGATCCACCGCGCGCTGCAGGCGCCGGTGACGCGCGTCAGTCGACCCCGGACGCGAACAGCTGGTCGTTCTCCCACGCGCCGACATCGCAGATGCCCCAGCGATCGGGTTTCACCTCGTCGCGGCAACGCGGCCGCAGGTCGCGGTCGAGGTATTGAGGTGGCGCGTTGAGCGTGTCGCAGACGTCGGTGATCGGCGAGTCGAAACGCGGCCGCCAGTCGCGCTGCGCCGGTGCGAGGAAGATGCGTTCGGGCGGGCGGTCGGTGGTCGAGCGGCGATGGATGATGCCGTTCGACGAGAACGACGTGCCGAGGCTCGCGATCAGGCAGTCGCCGCTCCACTCGCTGTACATCGTGATGCCGGCATCGTGGAACGTGGAGCTGGCGACCTGCAGGCTGACGCCCTGCACGCCGATGATGTCGATCGCGGGCTTGAGCGTGCTGTCGGTCGCGCGCCGCGTGTTGCCGGCGAACGTCGAGTAGAAGATGCGTGTCTTCGGCACGACGTTCGGCGACATGTAGCGCATGCGGATGACCGCGCTGGCCACGCTCGGCGAGTCGTACGAGAGGTTGCCCGTGAATACGGCGCCATCGGTGCGCAGCTGCGCGTTGGCACCGTCCACGAGTGCTCCCGAGGCATCCTGCGCGCGGTTGTCGCGCACGATGGTCTGGACGAGGTTGGCGATGGCGTTCGCGTACACGGCGATACCGCCGCCCATCGTGCCGATCGAGGTGCCGTCGCCGACCTGGTTGTTGCTGATGCGCGTGCATTCGACGCTGGCCGGGCAGTACCAGCCGAACGCGTTCGGATACTCGCGCACGAGCGTGAGGATCGCGTCGTTGGCGACCGCGATGCCGCCGCCACCGCCTTCGGCGCGGTTGCCGTCGACGATGATCTCGCGGGCTTCCATCGTCGTGCCGGCACCGGCGAGATACAGGCCACCGCCGACCGTGAATGCGCGGTTGTTCTCGATGCGCGCGCCGCCGACGTCCTTGCGCGGTGGGTAGCGGTCGATGTCGGGGTTGCCGGTCGCGATGTACGTGTCGCCCATGGTGGCGATGCCGCCGCCCGCGCCGTTCGCGCGGTTGTTGTCGATGCGCACGTCGTCGGCGGCGATGAACGTGTTGCCGCCCCACAGGCTCAGGCCGCCACCGTTGCTCGCGGCCGTGTTGTCGTGCACGCGCGTGCCGGGATGCAGCGTCACCGAGAAGTTGCCGGCCGGACTGCCGCCGCGTTGCGCGTGCAGGCCGCCACCCGACTGCGCGCGGTTGCCGGTGATCTCCACACCCTCGAGCGACAGGCGCACGTGCGCGTTGGTCGAGGTGGCCACGCGCACGCCGCCGCCGTTGGCGTCGCTGCGCCCACCGCTGCGCACGCGCAGCTTGCTCAGGCGCACCTCGTGGTTGCCCGCGGCCAGCGGTTCGATGCGGATGACCGGATCGCTCATGTTGCCGACGATGTCGGCGTAGGGCTGCAGGTCGTCGAGGTCAAGGTCGCAGTTCGCGTAGCCGCCTTCGATCAGCACCGACTGCGCGCCGATCCGCAACGCCTGGACCGTATGCGCCACGGTGTTGGACACCATGATGTAGTCGAGCCCCGGTCCGTTCGCCGCGGCCGCATTGAGGGCGGCCTGGATCGAGGCGTACTGGCAGCGCGAATGGCCATCCACCAGGCCGACGAGGAAGTACTCGGCCGCGTGCACGGGCGCCGCCGCGAGCACGGCGAGCGGGATCAGCAGGCGTCCGAGGCATGGCGGCCGGACGAGGGAAAAGGGCATGCGCAGGCTCCGCTGCAAAGGATTGCGGACTTCTTACGCGGTTCCGCGTCCGAAACCCGCGCCGCATGCGTCGGTACGCCTCAGGCCGACAACGGCTTCTCTTCCATGAGCCCGACGAGGTTGCCGTCCGGATCGCGCAGGAAGCCCGTCCACAGCTCGTGGTCGGGCATGCGTGCGGCGGGCTGCGGCGCGCGCTCGGACACGGCGCCTCTCGCGACGAAGGCGTCGTGCGCAGCGACGATGTCCGTCGCGCGGAAGTACAGGATCGAGTTCGCGCCGACCTGGCCGGCGCCCTGCGGCGTCGTCAGCATGAGGCGCACGCCGTCCGCATCGAGGAACGCGAGCTGCGGCCCCGCGCGGAACAGGAACGCGAGGCCGAGGATGTCGCGGTAGAACGCGAGCGCGGCGTCGACGTCGGACACGGTGATCGCGATCTGGCGGATCGAGGACAGGGCAGGTTCGGTGTGCATGGACAGGTTCACCTCGGCGTGGAACCGCCTTGATCATCGCATGGCACGTCATCGGACCGCGCCATGTGTCCGACGGAGTCGTCAACGCTCGCCTGCGTAGGGATCCGCGATCCCGAGCCCCGCGAGGATGCGTCGCTCGAGCGCTTCCATGCGTTCCGCATCGGCATCATCGATGTGGTCGTGGCCGACGAGGTGCAGCACGCCGTGCACGGTCATGTGGGCCCAGTGGTCGCGCGAGCGCTTGCCCTGCGCGATCGCTTCCATTGCGACGACGGGCGCGCAGATCACGAGGTCGCCGATCAGCGCGGTCTTCTCGTGCGGCATCGGCTCGTACGGGAAGCTCAGCACGTTGGTCGCGTAGTCGCGCTGGCGGAACTGGCGGTTGTAGGCGCGGCCGCGTTCGCCGTCGGTGACGAGGATGTTGACCTCGGCGCGCTTGCGCCGGCCGGCGCCGCGCAATGCGGCCTCGATCCAGCGCGTGAACGTCGCGGTCAACGGCACGCCGGCACGCGCGGTCTCGTTGCGCACGAACACGAGCGGCGTGGCCGCGGCGGGTTTCGCGTCGCGTGGAGGTGATGCGGATTTGCGCGTGGCCATCGCGTCAGCGCTCGAAGTCGCTGTAGAACACCGAGCCTTCGCAGGCGTCGCTGATGATCGTGACGCGGTTGGCGCCCGATTCGGGTACGCCGATCTGGCCGTGCCGCCACGCGAAATCGATGTCGGCCGGATTCGAGAGGCCGTTCGCGACGGTCAGCGCCGGCGACGTCGTCGAGAACGGCGGATCGAAGCGACGCAGGCAGCCGCCCGACGTGCCGCAACCGCTCCACGCGGCGACGACGATCGAGCCGTTGCAGTCGAGCGTGATGCCGTCGATGTTGTTGAGCGAGGTCTGGATCAGCGTGGTCGGCGTGGTGCCCGCGACCGGGTCGAAGGCGAGCACGCGGGCCGAACTGCCCCAGGTCGCGACGAGCACGCGGTTGCCGGTCCGGTCGTAGACGAGGCCGTTCGGCGTGATCGAACCGGTCGACACGGGCGTCGATACGACCGGTGCGGCGAGGTTGGCCACGTTGATCGTGTAGAGCTGGCGGCCGCTGAAATCGCTGACGTAGAGCGTGTCGACGCCGTTCGAGGTGATGCCGTTGAGGAACGATGCGCCCGCCAGCGGCAGGTCGAGCACGGGCGCGGCCGTGTCGATGTCGTAGCCCTTGACGCGGCCACTGTCGAGCGCGAACAGCGTGCCGGCGAGCAGCTCGATGCCGTACGGCGACGTCGGTGCGCTCGTGAACGTCGAGAGCGTGCCGTCGGCCGCACGTGCGAGGATCCCGCGGCCCCCCGAGGTGTTGCTGACGAGGTGACGATCCAGGCGCGCGTGGTACTCGACGCTCTCGGGACCGCTGTAGGTCTGCGCGCCCGCGATCACCGGCATCGCGACGAGTACCGCGGCGAGGAACGATGCGCGCGTCATGGCGTCGTGTTCCCGGCCAGCGCCTTGGCCGCCTGCACGGCATCCTCGCGCGACTCGTAGGCACGCACGATGCGCTGCACGAGCGGATGGCGCACGACGTCCTTCGCGTTGAAGAACGTGAAGCTGATGCCGTCGACGTCGCGCAGCACCTCGATCGCGTCGCGCAGGCCCGACTTGATGTGGCGCGGCAGGTCGGTCTGGGTCACGTCGCCCGTGATCACCGCGACCGAGCCGAAGCCGATGCGCGTGAGGAACATCTTCATCTGCTCGGTCGTCGTGTTCTGCGCTTCGTCGAGGATCACGAACGAGTCGTTGAGCGTGCGTCCGCGCATGTAGGCGAGCGGCGCGATCTCGATGACGTTGCGTTCGATGAGCTTGGTCACGCGCTCGATGCCGAGCATCTCGTAGAGCGCGTCGTACAGCGGGCGCAGGTAGGGATCGACCTTCTGGGTGAGGTCGCCGGGCAGGAAGCCGAGCTTCTCGCCGGCCTCGACCGCGGGGCGCACGAGGATCAGGCGCTGCGCGCGGTTGTCGTTGAGCGCATCGACCGCCATCGCGACGGCGAGGTAGGTCTTGCCGGTGCCGGCCGGTCCGATGCCGAAGTTGATGTCGTTGGTCGCGATCGCGTGCAGGTAGCGCGCCTGGTTCGGGCCGCGGCCACGGATCGTGCCGCGCTTGACCTTGACCGCGACCTCCTGCGCGCCCTCGGCCGCTTCGGCGGCGATCGCCTCGACACCCGACTCCTGCAGATGCAGGTTGACGGCATGCGCGTCGAGCACGTCGGTCGCGGTGAGCGCGTAGAGGTGGCGCAGCAGGCGCGCGGCGATCTGCACGGTCTTCGGATCGCCGGTCACGCGGAACACGTTGCCGCGGTTGGCGATCTCGACGCCGAGGCGCAGCTCGATCTGGCGCAGGTGCTCGTCGAACGGGCCGGCGAGGTTCGAGAGGCGCTCGCCGTCGTCGGGCTCGAGCGTGAAGTCGGAACGGTTGGAGTCGGTCATAGGCGCGCGAGGGTAGCGCGCCGCCCCGGGGGCCGCCAGCGCGGCAACCCCCAGGGTGAACGGAATGGCCGTCAGAGCTTCGGGGCGGTGACGCCGCTGTAGCGGTAGCGCACCTTGTGGCCACCGGACGACAACGCGTGCACGAGCCCGTCATCGCCGACGAACAGGCGCGCCTCGTCCTGGATCTGCCCACGCAACGCGACGCGGTAGGCGAACACCGACGTCTGGATCCCGTCGACCGTGGCGCGCCCTTCGGCACGGCAGCCCGACAAGGCGATGCTGCCGTCGCGCATGCCCGCGTTGATCCTGCGCTCGGTGGCGCGCAGGTCCACGGGCATGCGCCTCCAGCTGCCGTCGACGGACACGTAGAACGCGCCGTCCAGCACGATCGCCTCCATGCGCGTGCCGTCGGCGTCGTCGGCGACGCTGTGACGCGCGTGTTGCGCGGCGGTGCGTTCCGAGGCGGCGACGATCGGCTCGCAGGCGGCTTCGAGGGCGAAGGCGGACGGGCTCGCGAGCGTCAGGGTGAGCAACAGGCTGTGCTTCATGTGCACGGTGGATGTCCTCGTGGCGTAAACATGCGGAAGGTGGCTGGGTACGTCATTGCTCGAGGTGCGACACGTCGAAACCGTCCCAGAACAGCCGGTCGGCCGGCTGCAGGCGTGCGGACACATAGCCCGATCCCACGAGCGGGACATCCGTGAGCTCGCCCGACACGATGTATTGCCGCTCGCCGACGGGACTGATGCCGATCAGGCGTACGCGACCGAAGCGCCCGTTGGCGTCGCCGGCGGGTATCGCATCGAGACTGCGCAAGGCGCCGCTTGCACGATCGATGCGAACGAGCAGTCCGTCGGTGTCGATGCCGCCGCCCTGGTTGGGAGTGTCGACGAGTCCGGCGACCGCCAGCTCGCCGTCCTGTCGCGTGAGCGACCAGACAGTGTGGGCAGGCTCCTGCGCGCAGAGCGAGCCTGTCTCGTTCGAGCCGCCGATCACGACGCGCCCGTTGCTGCCGAAACCGCCGAGATCGAGGCCGTTGCCGGTCAAGCCGACGATACCGATGCCGTTGGTGCAGCTGCGGTGCACGTTGCCGGCGACGAACAACGTGTCCTGCGGGTTCGGCCCGACACCGCCGTCGACGTGCAGCGCTCTTCCGAAGTCGCCACGGTCGCTGGCGGCCTCGTCGAACGGCACGTAACGCACGCCGCCCAAGCCGAAGCTCGTGTCGAGCGTGCCTGACGCGGTCACCTTCGTGATCGCGTAGTCCCAGTCCGCGCCGTTGCGCTGGACCGCGCCGACCGCGTAGATCGGCATCGCATCGCCACCGCCGATGCGGAACGGTCGCGCCATGTCCGCGGCCTCGAGGTTGCAAAGATTGGTCCCCGCGCAGGCCGTGCCGATCGGAACCTCGAAGGGGGCACCCGAGTTGAATCCCGGATCCGCGGCGAGCAGGCCGTTGTTGCCGACGTTGTACTTGGCGATGACCATGCGCGGTCCGGGTGCCTGGCGCTGGGCGAGGATCGTCACCGTGACCGGCTTGGCGACGAGGTTGGTCGTGCGCACGTCGAGCCTGCGTCCGAACTCGTCGACGCTCGCGGCGATGACGCTGAGGTTCTGCCGGAACGAGCCGTCGCCGTTGAAGACGACGATCGCCGCGTCGCGGTCGGGTGGCGACGCGCTGAGCACGCGTGTCACGAGCACGAAGATCGTGTCGTCGGCGTAGGCGATGTCGTCGACGCTTTCGATCTTCGTGTCGCCGGTGCCGCCGTTGGGCAGGTTCGGGTAGACGATGTGGCTCTCGTCGAGCCGGTACGGGTTGGTCGTGGGTCCGTTCCAGAACGCGAAGCCGCCGAGCCGCTTGTAACGTGCGAGGCCGATGTTCCAGTACGGCTGCACCGTGTCGTTGGGGAGGCGCACTCGCCCGGCGACGACGATGTCGCCATTCGGCAGCACGACATGGCGATTGCCTGCGCCCAGCGAGGGAGCCGATCCCACTCCGAACGCGTCGTAGACATAGCCTTGCGCGGAGAAACGAAGATCGAAACCATACTGGGCGTTCGAGGCCGACGGCCATGCCAGCAGCGCGAGCAGCAGCACGGCCAGCCTCGATGCAAGGGCTCGCGATCGCGAGGGAAGATGGAGGTTGCCGCGCGTCATGGGGTCGTCCTTCATGGCGATGGCCGCGGTATGCGGGCCGGTCGGAAGGACGAAACGACAATGTGCGCCGCATCGGTCCATGCGCGGCGTGTCCGATGATGCGCGCTAGACTCGGTGCTCTCCTTCGCGAGGTGGCTGGGCATGACGGGACGAGGCGTGTCGGCGCATGTGGCCATGTCGGTGTTCGTCATCGCCGCGACGTTCAGCCATGCCGCGACGTTCGACGTGCGCGACTGGCCGATGCCGCCGGCCGCATCCGCGAGCTCTCAGCCCGATCTGTCGATCACGCCGCGCGGTGATGTCCTGCTCGCATGGACCGAAAAGACCGGCGACGGTGTGCACGCCCTGCGCTTCTCGCGTCAGGCGACCGCCTCGGGTTCGATCTGGTCGGCGCCACGCACGATCGCGCAGGGCAGTGGCTGGTTCGTCAACTGGGCCGACACGCCGCACATGCTCGCGCTGCCGGACGGCACGCTGTGGGCACACTGGCTACGCCGCAACGGCAAGGCCGTGTACGACTACGGCATCGCGCTCGTGCAGTCGCGCGACGACGGCGCGAGCTGGTCGGCGCCGATCCGCATCGAACCCGAAGGGGCGCGCAACGATTACGGCTTCGTCGCGATGTGGGCGCGCTCGCGCGGCACGCTCGGGCTTGCCTGGCTCGACAGCCGCGCCAAGCAGGCACCCGACGACGCGCATGCCGCCCACGACCACGGCGAGGGGGCGGGCCGCATGATGCTGCGCGCCGCGACGTTCGGCGCGGACACTGCGCGTTCGGACGAACGCATGCTCGATGCCTCGACCTGCGACTGCTGCACGACCGCGGCGGCATCGACGTCGCGTGGTCCCGTGATCGTCTACCGCGGACGCAGCGACGGCGAGATCCGCGACACGCGGATTGTGCGCTTCGAGCACGATCGATGGACCGTACCACGCGATGTCCATGCCGATGGTTGGCGCTTCGCGGGCTGCCCGGTCAATGGTCCCGCCGTTGCCGCGACAGGCAACGAGGTCTGGGTGGCGTGGTACACCGAAGCCGATGGCGCACCGTCGCTGCGCCTCGCGCGGTCACGGGATGCGGGCGACACGTTCGATGCGCCGACGTCGCTCGCGAATGGCGAGGGCGGGCTCGGTCGTGTCGCGCTCGCAAGCGAGGGTGATCACGTGTGGGCCGCCTGGCTCGCTGAACGCGATGGTGGCCGCGACGGCCAGCAGCTGTGGCTCGCGAAGCTCGCCCGAAAGGACAGCCGCGTCATGCACGCGGCCGTGGTCGCGTCGCTCGCCGCGCGCGGCCGTGCGAGCGGCCTGCCGCGTCTCGTCGCGCACGACGGTACCGCGTGGCTGGTCTGGACCGATGTCGTCGACGGTGCGACGCGCCTGCGTGGTGTGTCGGTACGCTGAGAAGAACCTCGTCGCCCCGGCCTGCGCCGGAGCGACAAGTGGTGTGGATCGAGGCTTCGGACCCCAGGCGCCCCCCGGGCGCGCAGGGTGATTCCGCCGTGGCGATGCGGTGCCGGAAAGGAGCCGTCGCCGCCGCTCAGCGGCGGCGCACGAGCACGACGGTGACGTTGTCCGAACCGCCGCCGTCGAGAGCGGCGAGAATGAGCTGGTCGACGCATTCCTGCGCGGACAACTCCGAGCGTGCGAGGATCGCGGCGATCTCGGCGTCGCCGACTTCCTCGGTGAGGCCGTCGCTGCACAGCAGGATCTGCGTTCCGGGCAGGAACTCGCCGCGCACGGTCTCCACGCGCAGCGACTGCGGATCGGTCACGCCGAGCGCCTGCGTCACCACGTTGCGGTGCGGATGGCTGCGCGCCTGCTCGACCGTGATCGCGCCCTGGTCGATGAGCTCCTGGACGTAGGAATGGTCCTGCGAGATCTGCTTGAGTCCGCCGTTCCACAGGTAGATGCGGCTGTCGCCGACCCATGCGATCTCGAACTCGCTGTCGCCGACGAGCCGCATGGTCGCGATCGTCGTGCCCATCGGCAGCGCTTCGCTGCGGCGGTTCGAGTGGCGGATGATCTCCTCGTCGGCGAGTTGCACCGCACGCACGAGCGGGGTGCCCTTGCCGATTTCGCCGACGAGCGTGTCGCGGGCGATCGCGCTGGCCACCTCGCCATGCTCGTGGCCGCCCATGCCGTCGGCGACGAGCCACACGCCGAGGTCGGCATCCGCGTAGTACGTGTCTTCGTTGTGCTCGCGGCGCAAACCGACGTGGGTGCTGTGGCCGAATTCGATCATGCGCGATGGGCGAGCCTGATGAGGGGTTGCCAGGAAAGCACTGGACGCCCCGACCCCTGGGGCTCCGCCTGGAGGCACGGCATCATGCCGCGCACGGCGGGGCCGGCGCAAGGTTCGGCCTTCCCGGGCCTTGTGCGGCGCGGCAGGAGCGGGTTCCGCCATCGTCGTGCACGGCACGGCAGGCCCCGCGCACGGGCATCGGATCGTCGCTGCGTGAGCCGACGCGCAACGTGATGCAGCGCGGGCTCGCGCGTGGCGGCCTCGCGGGGCGCGTCAGGTCTTCGCGGACGCGAGGTCGTCGCGACATGCTTCCGCAGCGTCACATGTGGCGCGTCGCCCGCACGGCCTCGCGTGGATGGCCCCCGGGCACGCGTGCTTCGCCCGCATGGGACACGCAGGTCCGTGATGCGAAAGGAAAACGGACGTATGGACGTCCATCCTTTCATCCGCAACGAAAGCGCGGTTACGGTGCCGTAACGCCTCCGGCGTGAATGTGCATATCAGCGAATGGAACTTCGGGTGCCGCGGTGCAGCACCTAGTCTCGCCGGCGACGGGTCACGGATCGTGCATTCCACGCACCGGCCATCGCGCTGCACGCGTCGGCCGATCTCCGCATGACGATCCCGTCCATGGCGTGCATGCCGGCACGCGCGATCGAAAGGGGTAGCGGGTGCACAAGCGGGTTTCCGTGCGAGTCGGACAACAGGAGGTTGTTGCGAAGAAGGCCAGGACATCGTCATTCCATCCCACGCCGCTCGCGCTCGCGCTGGCCGGCGTGTTCGCCGCGCTGCCGCAGGCGCAGGCACAGGAACCCGCCGCGCCCGATGGCAGCGGCACCGAACTCAACCCGATCGTCGTGGTCGGCTCGCGCAGTGGCCAGGCCACCGTGCTCGAGGCCAGCGCGCCGATCCAGGTCGTCAGCGGCGCGGAGCTGTCGGGCACCGGCTCGCGCACGCTCAGCGAGGCGCTGCAGAAGACCGTGCCGTCGTTCCACTTCCCGACCTCGGCGCCGTCGTCGAACGCGGCGAGCTTCGTCAAGGGCGTGGCGCTGCGCGGCCTCGCCGCAGACGAGACGCTCGTGCTCGTCAACGGCAAGCGCCGCCACGCCTCCGCCCAGCTCAACGCGTCGAGCGGCGCCACCAAGGGCGCGCAGACCGTCGATCTCAACAGCATCCCGATCAGTGCGATCGAGCGCGTCGAGGTGCTGCTCGACGGTGCCTCGGCGCAATACGGCTCCGACGCCGTCGCCGGCGTCGTCAACATCGTGCTCAAGGACCGCGCGCAGGGCGGCGAGATCGGCGTGGCCAGCGCGCGCTACGACCAGGGTGACGGCGAGACCTACAGCATCGACGGCAACGTCGGCTTCACGCTGCCGGGCGACGGCTTCCTCACGGTCGCGTTCGATGCCTGGGACATCGGCCGCACGCGCCTGTCGGTGCCCGACACGCGGCGCATGTACTTCCCGAACGATCCGCGCGAGGCGAGCTACCCGAACCGCGACTGGTTCTACGGCAGCGGCGCGAGCGAGCGCCAGAACCTGTTCTTCAACGGCGAGACCACGCACGGCGGCGTGACGTTCTACGGCTTCGGCAGCTACGGCCAGCGCAAGGACGAGGGCTTCGGCAACCTGCGCCAGCCCAACTCCGACCAGACCGTGCGTGGCCTGTTCCCCGACGGCTTCCAGCCGTGGCTCGACATCGATTCCACCGACGCCTCGGCGACGTTCGGCCTGCGCTGGAGTTCGGAGCGCGCCGGTGATTTCGATCTCAGCGGCACCTGGGGCCGCAACCGCGTCGAGAGTGTCGTCTCCAACACCAACAACGCGAGCCTCGGCCTCGACAGCCCGACGCGCTTCGACACCGGCGACCTGCTCAACGAGCAGTCGGGCCTCAACCTCGACTGGACGCGCGCGTTCACGCCGGGCTTCCTGTCGGCGCCGCTGCAGGTGGCGGGCGGCCTGACCTACCGCCACGAAGCCTACGAGGTGTTCGAGGGCGACTACGGTTCGTGGGCCAACGGCGGCGTGCCGATCCTCGACGGTCCCAACGCGGGCAATGTCTCGACGCCGGCGTCGCAGGGCTTCGGCGGCTTCTCGCCCGACGATGCCGGCCGCCTGTCGCGCAACGTCTACGGCGCCTACCTCGAGGCCGAGAACGACCTGACCGAGAAGCTGCGCATCACCGTGTCCGGACGCGTCGAGGACTACTCGGACTTCGGATCGACACGCAACGGCCGCCTCGCGCTGCGCTACGCGTTCACGCCGACGTTCGCCTGGCGTGCGAGCGCGGGCACGGGCTACCGCGCACCGTCGCTCGGCCAGTCGGCGTACTCGCGCACGATCCCGAACATCACCAACGGCGTGCTCGCGACGAACCGCCTCGCGCGAGTCGACAGTGCGGTCGCGCGTGCGCTCGGTGCGACGCCGCTGACGCCCGAGGAATCGGTCAACGTGTCGACCGGTTTCGTGTGGACGCCGACCGACCGCTTCTCGGCGACGGTCGACGTCTACCGCATCACGATCGACGATCGCATCGTGCTGTCGGAGACGCTGACCGGCGCACTCGTGCGCCAGGTGCTCACCGACGCGGGTTTCCCGACCTACTCGGGTGCGCAGTACTTCACCAACGGTGCCGACACGCGCACGCGCGGCATCGATGCGACGGCACGCTACTCGCTTCGCTTCGGTGGCGACCAGCGCCTTGACCTCAGCGCCGGCTACAACTGGAACGAGACGCATATCACCGGACGCAAGCCGACGCCTTCGGTGCTCGCCGGCAGTGGCCTCGTGCTGATCGGCCGGGAATCCTCGGCGCTGATCGAGGAGGCCAACCCGCGCTCGTTCTCGCGCATCGCCGCCGACTACTCGGTCGGCCGCTTCGACGCGAGTTTCTCGGCGGTGCGCTACGGCCAGTACCAGACGCGGCACACGAGCAACGCGGCGCTCGACCAGACCTTCGATCCGCAGGTCGTCGTCAATCTCGGTGCCGGCGCGCGCCTGTCCGAGCGGTTCAAGGTCTCGCTCGGCGTCGACAACGTGTTCGACAGCCATCCCGACGCGGTCATTCCGGCGCTGCGCAATCCGGTCGTCGCGCTGTACTCGGGCCTGTCGCCCGAGGGCGGCGGCGGACGCCTGTACTACGCGCGCCTCGACACCTCGTTCTGATACCGAACCCTCATTCTTCCGGAAGACCACGCATGAAGACCTCGCTCGTGCTCGCCCTTGCCGCGACCCTCGCGGCCACCGTATCGCTGCCGCGCGACGCCGCGGCCGAAACCCTCACGCCCGTGCGCGAACACGTCACGCCGGCGGTCCGCAGGGACGTCGTCGCCGCGATCGACGCGTGGCGCGAAGCCGTCGTGCGCCAGGACCGCGCCGCACTCGAACGCGCCTACCACGACGACCTCAGCTACGGCCACACCGACGGCGGCGTGCTCACCAAGCAGCAGCAGATCGACCGCACGATCTCGCCCGACCGCGACTTCACCGCGGTCGACGTGACCGATCTCGCGGTGCGCGCCTACGGCGACGTCGCCTATGTGACCGGCACGTACACGTTCCACGTCAAGCCGAAGGGCGAGGCCGTGCGCCTCGCGGTGCTGCCGGGTCTCGACGTGTGGACGAAAGGTCCGCAAGGCTGGCAGCTCGTCGCGCGCCAGCTCACGCGCAAGCCGCAGTGAGGGCCGCGATCATGACCACGCCATTCTCGCGCATCCCGTCGTTCCGTCGCACGCTGCTCGCCGCGGCGGTCGTGTTCGCCTCGTCGCTCGGCCATGCCGCCGATGTGGTGCCGGACCTGCAGGCGCGCGCCGACGCGCTGCAGAAGCGCATCACCAGCCTCGACAACCACCTCGACATCCCGTTCGATTTCGACAGCGGCGACCTCGATGCGACGCGCGACGGTGCATCGCAGTTCGATCTCGCCAAGGCCGCGCGCGCACCGCTCAAGGGTGCGGTCATCGCGATCTTCGTGCCGCAGGCCGCACGCACCCCCGACGGCGTGCGCGAGACGAACGAGAAGGCGCAGCGCAAGCTCGCGATCCTTCAGGGCATCGCGTCGGCGCATCCCGACAAGGCCGCGATCGCAGGCTCGCCCGACGAGCTCGAGCGCATCGAGGCCTCGGGTCGCTTCGCGATCGTGCCGGCGATCCTCAACGCGCAGTTCATCGGCAAGGACCTCGCCCAGCTCGATGCCTGGCACGCGAAGGGCGTGCGCATCGTCGGATTCACCCACAACGGCAACAACGACCTCGCCGACTCGTCGCGCCCGAACCTGCTGCGCGGCGATCGCCTCGGCGAGCACGGCGGTCTGTCGCCGCTCGGCAAGCAGGCCGTCGCACGCCTCAACGACCTCGGTGTGGTCATCGATGTCTCGCAGCTCTCGGCCGCCGCGCTCGCGCAGGTGCTCGCGACGACGCGCGCACCGGTAGTAGCTACGCATTCGAATGCGCGCGCGATCATCGACCACCCGCGCAACCTCGACGACGCGCAGCTGCTCGCGATCCAGCGCAACGGTGGCGTGGTCGCGGTCAACGCGTACAGCTCGTGGGTGCGCCCGTTGCCGAAGGAGGCGATCGACAAGCTCAACGCGATCCGCCGCGAGCACGGCGTGCCCGAGGAGCCCGGCATCGCGGGCGTGCAGCCGCTGACGGAGAAGGGCGTCAAGGTGCTCACCGCCGAGCAGTTCGAGCGCTACAGCAAGGCGTTCCACGCGGTCACCGGTGCCGCGGCCTATCGCGCGACGCTCGCCGAGTACGTCGACCAGATCGACTATGTGGTCGGCAGGATCGGCGTCGACCACGTCGGCATCTCGTCGGACTTCAACCACGGCGGCGGCGTGACCGGCTGGAACGACGTCGGCGAATCGGCGCACGTGACCGCCGAGCTGCTCAAGCGCGGCTACAGCGAGGCCGACATCGCCAAGCTGTGGGGCGGCAACTTCCTGAGCGTCTGGGCGAAGGTGCAGTCGCTCGCGAAACCGGCCCCGTGAGCGCGACGTCGCTCGATCGCCGCCGCATCCTCGGCCTGCTCGGGACGTCGCTGCTCGCGGCAGGCTGGGGCCGCCACGTGCTCGCGGCGCGGCCGTCGCGCAAGGTCGTCGTGGTCGGCGCCGGCATCCTCGGTGCCGCGATCGGCTACGAGCTCGCGCGCCGTGGCGCCGAGGTGACGATCCTCGAGAAGTCCAAGCCTGCCGCAGGCACGACCGGTGATTCGTTCGCCTACCTCAACGCCTCGACCAAGTCGTCGTCGAAGCCGTACTTCGACCTCAACGCGTTCGGCCTCGCCGGCTGGCGACGCTGGCAGCACGAGGCCGGTGCCGAGCTGCCGCTGCAATGGGGCGGTGCAGCCTACTGGCGTGACGACGAAGAAGCCTCGGCGAAGCTGCAGTCGACCCTGCGCATCGTGCAGGGCTGGGGCTACGGCGGCGAGCGCATCGATGCCGACGACCTGCGCCGCCTCGCGCCCAAAGTCGTGCCCGGCAAGCTCGTGTCGGGCGCGTTCTACGACGAGGAAGGCGCGGTCGATCCGGTCGGCGCCGTCGACGCGCTGCTCGATCGCGCCAGGCGTCTCGGCGCAGTCGTGCGCCATCCGGTCGATGTCACCGGCTTCCTCGTCGACGGCGGCCGTGTACGCGGCGTGCGCACGCGCGACGGCGACGTGACCGCCGATGCCGTCGTGCTTGCCGCGGGTCTCGGCAGCCAGGCGCTCGCGCAGTCGCTCGATGTCGCGCTGCCGCTGACCGCGTCGCAGGGCGTGCTCGTGCACACCGCGCCGCAACCGCGCCTGCTCGATGTCGTCGTGTTCTCGCCGGGCAGCACGATCCGGCAGACCCGCGACGGCCGCATCGTCAGCAGCAGCGGTCACGAAGGCTCGGCCAGCGCGGGCACGCCCGAGGAGCAGGGCCGCCGCATCCTCGGCGCGGCCGCGCGCGTGCTGCCGCAGGTCGCCGATGCGCGCATCGAACGCGTGAGCTTCGGCCAGCGCGTGCTGCCGTCCGACACGTTCCCGGTGCTCGGCTTCGCGCCGAAGGTCGCACAGCTCTACGTCGCCGTGACCCACAGCGGCATCACGCTCGCCCCCGCGATCGGCCGCTTTGCCGCGCAGGAGATCCTCGACGGCATCGCGATCGAGGCGCTCGCGCCGTTCCGACCCGGGCGGTTCGCGTAGTCGGTCCGCTTCACGACATCGCCCCGGAGGCAGGCTGGGAACGGACCTTGCCACGCGATGACGGGCCGTTCCCCTCTCCCCTTGCGGGAGAGGGGCAGGGGAGAGGGAGCGCCTGTCGTGCCGACGTGCCACGTCCACAGCAGCGTTCGCCGCCGCGAACGTGCATGACGCTGACGTATCGCACGACCGCGTGGTATTCGCTGCGACAGATGCTCGTGCGGACGCCGGAACGACGAAGCCCCGCACAAGGCGGGGCTTCGTCGGGGAATCCATGGTGCCGAAGGTGGGACTCGAACCCACACTCTGTTGCCAGAAACGGATTTTGAGTCCGTCGCGTCTACCATTCCACCACTTCGGCACGGGGCGCGGAGTATACGCGACTCCGCGCGTCGGGTTCAGTGCGTGCGGTCCAGCGAGAGCTGGCGCTGGTCGCGGCCGTACCAGTTGTCGCCGACCGGCTTGAACACCGAGCACGAGGTCATCGAGCCGCGGTAGATGTGCAGCGACACGGCCACGCCGTCGTCGCTAGGGTTGCGGATCGTGTGGTACTCGTGCGGCGGGATCAGGCTGCCGGCCGAGCCGGGACCGGCCAGCGTGGTGCCGCGCGGCTCGAAGCGGTAGCGGCCTTCGGCCTGTTCGACGAGTTCGTACGGCGTGACCTCGATCTGGCCGTGCCAGACGCCTTCGACGCACCACATGCCGGCATGGTCGTGGATCGCGGTGCCCTGGCCGGGGCCCCAGGTCATCGCGATGACGCTGTAGCCGAATTCGTCGCTGCGGTAGATCTCGCGGCGCGCGTAGTGGTCGTCGACCGCCTCGTAGACGCAGCCGGGCAGGCGCACGTTGTCGTCGCGGATGAGGCGGCACAGGCTGTTGCGCAGCGCGTCGGTGATCGCGGTGGCGCAGTCGTTGCGCACGGCCGCGTCGAGCGTGTCGACGAAGTGGCGCGAACCGGGGAAATCGAGTGCGAGCATGCGGCGGGGTCCTCGCGGAATCGGGTGCCGGCGCGGGGCCGGAAGGTGGCCCGATTCTACAGCGACCCCAGGAACCGCGCGATCGCGGCGCCGAAGCGCTCGAGGTCGACGAGGAACGCGTCGTGGCCTTGCGGGCTGTCGAGCGCGACGAAATCGACCGCGGTGCCGCCCGCGACGAGGCCGTCGGCGATCTCCTGCTGCTGCGACAGCGGAAACAGGATGTCGGTCTCGACGCCGATCACGAGCGCGCGCTCGATGCCGAGGCCGGCCAGCGCCGCGCGCGCGTCGCCACCGCCGTGTTCGGCGATGTCGAACCAGTCGCTCGCGCGCGAGAGGTACAGGTAGCTGTTCGGATCGAAGCTGCGCACGAAGCGGCGCGCGTGGCCTTGCAGGTACGACTCGATCTCGAACTCGGCGCCGAACGGATCGTCCTCGCGGCGCTCGGCGTCGAGGCGGATGCGCGCGAAGCGGCCGACCCATTCCATCGCCGAGCGGTACGTGATCACGCCGAGCTTGCGCGCGATGCTCATGCCCGCTTCGGGGTAGCGCTCGTCGTCGTAGCGGCCTTCGTCCCACTGCGGATCGAGGCGGATCGCCTCGCGCTGCAGCGAGCGGATCGCGATCGCGAACGGCTGCGCCTGCGGCGCGGTCGAGATGCTGATGTGCGTGCGCGCGCAGCCGCGGTGCTGGGCCAGGTGCGCGAGCGCGGTCATGCCGCCCATCGAATTGCCGAGCAGGCAGGCGAGGCGCGCGATGCCGAGCGCGCGCACGAGATCCTGCGCGGCGTTGGCGGCGTCCTCGAGCGTGAGGTCGGGGAAGTCGAGGCGGTAGGTCTCGCCGGTCGCCGGGTTGATCGAGGCCGCGCCGGTCGAACCCTTGCAGCTGCCGAGCGTGTTGACGCAGACGACGAACCAGCGGTCGGTGTCGATCGCGAGCCCGGGGCCGATCATGCCTTCCCACCAGCCCGACGACGGATCCTCGGCATTCGAGGCCGCGTGCGCGCCCGGCGACAGTCCCGTGTGGATCAGGATCGCGTTGTCGCGCGTGGCCGAGAGTTCGCCCCAGGTCTCGTAGGCGAGGCGCGCGTCGACGAGCGCGCCGCCGCGCTTCATCGGGAACGGCGACGGCAGCGCGTGCCAGCGCCGGGCATCGGCGACCGCCTCGGTCATGGCACGCGGCTGTCGATGGCGAGGTCGATCGGCTCGCGGCGCGTCACGTCGATCGGCGTCGACAGCACCTGCAGGTCGCCGCTCTGTGCCATCGCGTTGCCGCTGCGCGAGATGCGCGCGCCGACGATCACCTGCGGGAACATCGACAGCTTCATCGACGGCATCATGCCCATCGAGTCGTCGAGCGTGACCGTGAGCGGCAGCGCGCTGGCCGGGCCGCGATGGATCGCGAGCGGCATCGGTGGGCCATTGGCGGCGCGGGCGAAGATGTACAGCGTGCCGTCGGCAGGCACCTCGGCGGCAAGCTTCGGATCGAGCGTGACGCGCACGATCAGGCGCGGGCCTTCGCCGCTGGCGGGCGCCGTCGTGTCGTTCGCCGGTGCGGCCGGTGGCGTCGCCGCCGCGACGGGCGGTGCGGCCGCGGGAGCGACGTCGCCGAGGCCGCCGAGGCGCTGCGCTTCGGCGATCTGCGTGCGCACGCTCTGCGCGATGTCGGATTCGGGCGGCAGGTTCGGCAGCAGGCGGTTCCAGGCATCGACCGCGGCCGCGTACTGGCCGGCCTGGTAGTCGCTGATGCCGATCAGCCACAGCGCGCGCTGATGCCCCGGGTCGGCCGCGAGCACCTTCTCGAGGATCTCGCGCGCCTCGCCGACGAGGCGGCGGCCTTCGTTGGAGAGACCGACGGCCTGCGCGTATTCGACCTGCAGGTCGGTGCTGTCGGGCGCGAGATCGACCGCGCGCTTGAGCGCGTCCCGCGACTCGGGGAAGCGGCCCATCGACTGGTAGGCGCGGCCGAGCAGGGCCCAGCCGTCGGGGTTGTTCGGCTCCTCGCGCAGCTTCTTCTCGAGGCCTTCGACGGCTTGCGTCATGTCGACGCCGTGCTCAGCTTCACCGGCGCCCGCAGCCGCGGCGCGCGCGGCGATGCGCGCGGGATCGAGCGCGTCGGGCTCGCCGTAGGCGCGGTAGAGCAGGATCGCCGCGATCGGCAAGGTCACGGCGAGCAGAAGCGCCGTCGTCACCGCGGCACGCGTGCGCACGGGACCGGCTTCGGCGGCTGCGGGCGTCGTCGCCGCCAGCGTGGCGCGCTTGCGCGCGTACTCGTCGGCATCGATGACGCCGGTCGCAAGCGCTTCGTCGAGCGCCTTGAGGCGGCGCGCATCGGGTGTCGCCGCGGCGGCGCGACGGCCGCGCATGAGCGGCACGAGCGGGAACGCGAGCGCGGCGACGAGCATCGCCACGGCCCAGATGGCGAACGTCGTCATGTCCAGTCGTCCCCGGCAGGATCAGGTGTGGTGGTGGTCGGGGCGCCGGTGCGCGCCACGGCGGCGCGCCTGCGCACGATCGTCGCGACCGCGATGCCGCCGATCACGAGCACGATGAACGGACCGACCCACAGCAGCAGCGTGCCGCCGCGCACGGGCGGGTTGTAGAGCACGAAATCGCTGTAGCGATCGGTCAGGTAGCGCTTGATCTCGGCATCGGTCTTGCCCTGGCGCATCTGCTCGAACACTTCGGCGCGCAGGTCCTTGGCGAGGTCGGCGCTGGAGTCGGCGAGGCTCTCGTTCTGGCACACGAGGCAGCGCAGCTGGCGCGCGAGGTTCTGGAAGCGCTGCTCCTCGGCGCGGTCCTTGAACGGCAGCACGTCGATCGCCGCGGCAGGCAGCGCGATCGACAGCGCGAGCACGGCGGCGAGCAGCCGCGGTGCGCGCGGGAAGAACATCGTCATGGCGTCCCCTTGGCCATCTCGGCGAGCCGAGGCTTGATCTCCGTGGCGAGCACGATCGGCGTGATCGCGCCGATGCGCTTGTAGCGCACCACCCCTTGCGCGTCGACGAGGAAGGTCTCGGGCGCGCCGTAGACGCCGAAGTCGATCGCGACGCGGCCGTCGCGGTCGGCGACAATGGTCGTGTAGGGATCGCCGAAGCGTGCGAGCCAGCGCTTCGCGTCGTCGGGCTCGTCCTTGTAGTTGAAGCCGACGAGCGGGACACCGAGCTTCTTCGCCTCGGCCATGAGCAGCGGATGCTCGTCGAGGCAGGCGAAGCACCAGCTCGCGAACACGTTGAGCAGGTAGGGCTTGCCGCGCAGGTCGGCGGCGCCGAACGTGCGTTCGGGGTCGGCGAGCAGCGGCAGCGCGAACGCGGGCGCAGGCTTGCCGATCAGCGGCGACGGCACCTCGCTCATGCGGTTCTCGCGCATCCACGAGATGCCGAAGGCGAGCAGCGCGACGAGCAGCAGGAAGCCCGCGAGCGGCACGAGGCGCGCATTCATGCGTGCGCTCCGGCCGGTTGCGTCGTCGTGGCGGACGTGGACTCGGGCACCGGCTGCGGTTCGCTCGCGCCCGAACGCACGACGCGGAAGCGCCGGTCGGCCGCGGCGACGAAGCCGCCGAGCATCATGATCAGCGCGCCGAGCCAGATCCAGCGCACGAACGGCTTGTGGTAGATGCGCACCGACCACGCGCCGGCGTCGCCGAGCGGTTCGCCGAGCGCGACGTAGAGGTCGCGCGTGAAGCCCGGATCGATCGACGACTCGGTCTGGATCTGCGTGTTCTCGCCGTACTGGCGCTTCTGCGGATGCAGCACGGCGACCGTCGCCTCGTCGCGCAGGATCGTGATCGTGCCCTGGTCGGCCTTGAAGTTGGGGCCTTCGGTGTGCGCGACGCCGTCGAAGCGGAACGTGTAGGGACCAAGCACGGCGGTCTCGCCGATGTCGAGGCGCAGGTCCTTCTCGACGCTGGTCGCCTCGGTCACGAGCACGCCGGCGAGGAACACGCCGACACCGAAGTGGGCGAGGATCATGCCGAGCATC
This sequence comes from Dokdonella aquatica, assembly GCF_051987395.1. Lineage (NCBI taxonomy): Bacteria > Pseudomonadati > Pseudomonadota > Gammaproteobacteria > Lysobacterales > Rhodanobacteraceae > Dokdonella > Dokdonella aquatica. Next base: position 3,146,099 of record NZ_CP197094.1, read on the forward strand.
TCGGGCGTGAAGCGGCGTCCGGCCGGGGCGAGGCGCCAGCGGCGTGCCGCGTAGAGCAGGATGCCGAGGCCGACCCAGATCGCACCGGCGACGCCGATGACGCCCTTGAGCGGCAGCGCGCCCGCGACGAGCCAGGCCGCGAGCGCGGCGACCACGGCGAGGAACAGCGCAGGGCGCAACGCCCGCATCGCGGCACCGGCATCACCGCGTCGCCAGTTCACGAACGGACCGAACGGCAGCAGCAGCGCGACCGGCGCCATGAGCAGCACGAACATGAAGCCGAAGTAGGGCGGGCCGACCGAGATGCGGCCGAGGTTGAGCGCCTCGCCGAGCAGCGGGTAGAGCGTGCCGAGCAGCACCATCGCCGCGGCGCACGTGAAGAGCAGGTTGTTGATCAGCAGCAGCGTCTCGCGCGAGACCGTCTCGAACGGCTCGCCACCGGCGACCTTCGGCGCGCGCAGCGCGTAGACCAGCAGCGAACCGCCGACCGTCGCGGTCAGGAACGACAGGATGAACAGGCCGCGCTCGGGATCGCTCGCGAACGAGTGCACCGAGGTCAGCACGCCCGAGCGCACGAGGAACGCGCCGAGCAGCGACAGCGAGAACGTCGAGATCGCGAGCAGCAGGGTCCACGCGCGGAAGCTGCCGCGTTTCTCGGTGACGGCCTGCGAGTGGATCAGCGCGGTGCCGACCAGCCACGGCATGAACGAGGCGTTCTCGACCGGATCCCAGAACCACCAGCCGCCCCAGCCGAGCTCGTAGTAGGCCCACCAGCTGCCGAGCGCGATGCCGAGTGTGAGGAAGCCCCAGGCCACGTTGGTCCACGGCCGCGACCAGCGCACCCACTGCACGTCGAGGCGGCCGCCGAGCAGCGCGGCGATCGCGAACGCGAACGCGACCGAGAAGCCCACGTAGCCGAGGTAGAGCATCGGCGGATGCACGATGAGGCCGAAGTCCTGCAGCACCGGGTTGAGGTCGCGGCCGTCGGCGAGCGCGGGCAGGTGGCGCTCGAACGGGCTCGACGTGAGCACCGCAAACAGCAGGAAGCCGACGCTGACGAAGCCGAGCACGCCGAGCACGCGTGCCATGAAGTCCTCGGGCAGGCGGCGGCTGAACACCGCGACCAGCACGGTCCACAGCGCGAGCATGAGGATCCACAGCACCAGCGAGCCTTCGTGCGCGCCCCACACCGCCGAGAAGCGGTAGTACCAGGGCAGCGCGAGGTTCGAGTTCTGCGCGACGTAGGCGACCGAGAAGTCCTGCACCATGAACGCGTGGGTGAGGATGCCGAACGCGATCGCGAGGAACACGAACTGGCCGATCGCGGCGGGGCGGCCGACCGCCATGAGGGCGCGGTTGCCGATCTGGACGCCGACGAGCGGGGCGACGAACTGCACGATCGACAGCAGCAGCGCGAGGATGAGGGCGAATTGACCGAGTTCGGGAAGCATGGCGCTGGCTGTGCCTTCGGGTGGATGCAGTCGCGCGCGGCGACGGGCGGGATCAGTACGTGGACGGCTTGGCCGCGTCCTCGGGCACGTTGTGCTTCTGGTGCGCCTTGCCCATCGCTTCGGCGACGTCGCGCGGGATGTAGTTCTCGTCGTGCTTGGCGAGCACCTCGGTGGCGACGAAGCGATCGCCCTGCATCGAGCCCGTCGCGATCACCGACTGCTTCTCGCGGAACAGGTCGGGCAGGATGCCCTCGTACTCCACGCGCATGTCGCCGTCGCCGTCGGTGACGACGAACGCGACGGTCAACGACTGGCCCCGCTCGATCGACTTGTCCTTGACCATGCCGCCGATGCGGAAGCGCGCGTCGGCCGGCACCTTGCCGGCGAGGATCTCGCTCGGTGTGTAGAGGTAGGTCATGTTCTGCTGCAGCGCGAACACGGTCAGCGTGGTCGCGACGCCGACGGCGAACAGGATCATCGAGATCGCGACGAGACGGCGCTTGCGGGTCGGGGTCACGTCGGGGTCTCCGTTCGTTTCTGCTGGCGCTTGATGCGGCCGCGCAGCTCGGCGAGCACGCGGCGGCGGTGCAGGCGCGGGGCGATGTAGTCGATCGCGAGGACCACCGCGAAGATCGCGTAGGACGACCACACGTAGGCGCCGTAACCGCCCATGGCGAGGAATTCGCTCATGGCGCGGCTCCTGTGCGCAGGGCTTCCTCGCGTGCCCAGTCCTTGCCGGCCTCGAGTTCGAGCAGGCTCGCACGGGCCCGTGCGAACAGGCTGCCGAGGAACCACAGCTTGGTCGCCAGCGCCATCAGCAGCAGCGGCCACAGCATGCTCGCGTCGATCGCCGACGGGCCGAGCAGGCGCACGGTGGACCCTTGGTGCAGCGTGTTCCACCACTTCACCGAGAAATGCACGATCGGCACGTTGACGATGCCGACGAGGGCGAGGAACGAAGCCGCGCGTGCAGCCTGGCGACGATCCTCGATCGCGTGGTACAGGCCGATCACGCCGACGTAGAGGAACAGCAGCACGAGTTCCGAGGTCAGGCGCGCGTCCCAAGTCCACCACGTGCCCCACATCGGCTTGCCCCAGATCGAGCCGGTGGCGAGCGTGATCGCGGTGAACGCGGCGCCGATCGGCGCGCAGCACATCGCCAGCGTCTCGGACAGCTTGATGCGCCAGACCAGCGCGATGAACGCGTTGACGGCCATGACGAAGTAGATGAACAGGCTCATCCACGCGCTCGGGACGTGGATGAAGATGATGCGGTAGGCGTCGCTCTGCTGGTAATCGGCCGGCGCGAGCACGAGCCCGCCGTACAGGCCGACGAGGCCGGTCAGCGCGGCCAGCGCGAACAGCCACGGCGTGAACCGCCCGGCGAGGCGGTAGAACGTCGGCGGCGAACCGATCTTGTGGAACCACAGCGTCAGCGTATTCATGAGATCGAGATCCGCAGGGCCGCCGCGCACGCCATCGGAGCGAGCACGAGCGCCATCGCGAGTGCAGCCCCCAACCACAACAGCGGTGCCGTGAACGGCAGGCCTGCCTGCGCCGCGTCGCAGGCCCCGGCCGCGAAGATCAGCACGGGGACGTACAACGGGAGCACGAGCAGGGCCAGCAGCATACCAGAGCGCCGCATGCCGACCGTCAGCGCCACGCACACCGCACCGAGCAGGCTCAGCAGCGGCGTCGCCAGCGCGAGCGCGCCGAGCAGCACGGGCAGCACGTGGCGCGGCAGGTGCAGCATCTCGGCGAGTAGCGGCGCGGCGACGAGCAGCGGCAGCGCCGTGGTCAACCAGTGCACGAGGATCTTGCAGCCGAGCAGCATGGCCAGCGGATGCGGCGACAGCACGAGCTGCTCGAGCGCGCCGTCGTCGTAGTCGGCGCGGAACAGCGTGTCGAGCGCGAGCAGGCCGGCCAGCAGCATCGCCACGAACACGATGCCGGCGGCGATGCGCGCGAGCTGGTTCGGCTCGGGACCCAGCGCGAGCGGGAACAGCATCACGATCATGATCGCGAACAGCACCGGGCTCAGCGCGTCGCCGCGGCGTCGCCAGGTCAGCAGCAGGTCGCGGCGCAGCAGCGCGGCGCAGGCGCGCGAGGCGCTCGCCGTCGTCATGCAGCCACCGGACGGATCGGCAGGCGTCGCGGCGCACCCGAGGTGAACGCATAGGCGCCGTGCGAGGTGACGAGCGCCGCACCGCCGCGTGCGGCGTGTGCGTCGAGCAGGCGGTTGACGAGGTCGATGCCGCCGCGGTCGAGGTTTGCGTAGGGTTCGTCGAGCAGCCACAGCATGGCCGGCACGAGCAGCAGGCGGGCCAGCGTGACGCGCTTCTTCTGTCCGGCGGAGAGCTGCCGCGTGGGCACGTCCTCGTAGCCTTCGAGACCCACCTCGCCCAGCGCCGCGATCGCGTCGGTGCCCGGGCGCGCGCCGAACAGGCCGGTCGCGAAGCGCAGGTTCTCGAGCGGCGTGAGGTCGCCCTTGAGGCTGGGCAGGTGGCCGAGCAGGGCGACCTTGTGCGACAGCCGCGCGAGGGTCAGCGGCTGGCCGTCGAGCAGGATCTCGCCCGAGGCCGGCTCGAGCAGGCCCGACAGCACCTTGAGCAGCGTGGTCTTGCCGGCGCCGTTGTCGCCCTCGATGAGTACCACCTCGCCCGCATGCAGCGTGAAGTCGAGCGGGCCGAACACGGGCTCGTCGTTGCGCGCGAACGCGAGGCCGCGCGCATGCAGCAGGGGTGGCGCGTCGTGGGAAGGAAGGGCCGCCATCGAACCCGCAATGCTAGCCGCACGGCCGCGGAGGCGCCATGCGGCAGCGTGTCGTGGCGGTCCGGTCGCGGTTGCCGTTACTGGAAAGCCGATCCGAAGATGTGGTCCGAGTTGAGGCGCAGCACGACGCCGTCGTAGTCGGTCGAAGCCGCCGTGGCGTCGACCGCGCTGCCGAGGATCAGCGGCTTGCCGCCGTCGAGCCGCACGGCCTTGAACTCGGTCGCGTAGTTGTTGGCGCCGCTGCTGGTCGGCGCGCGGTAGGCGTAGGTGCCTTCGGTCGAGTAGCTCGTGTCGGGCGAGCCGTCCCGCTTCAGGCGCATCGTGAGGCCGAGCATGTCGGCACCCGAGGGCACGTTGCGCCCGACCAGGAACGCCTTGCCGTCGCCGCGGACCACGACATCCTCGGCCGGGGTGTTGGCGTAGGCACTGACGTAGCGGTAGGGCCGCCCCGGGATCGCGCTGCCGACGAAGCTCGTGTCGATTTGCAGGCTCGTGTACGAACCCGATCCGGACGGCGGCCCGAACACGATGCGGCGTGCGGCGGCGCGGCCGCTCGCGGTGCCGACGACCGTAATCGTGCGCAGGTCGTTGAGCGCGGCCGAGGTCGCGTTGTCGTAGATCGAGTTGCCGGGGCCGGGTTCGTCGATCGGCAGCGCGATCGACCCGACGTCGCCGGCGATGTTGAGGCCGTTCGACGACAGGATACGCGCGGCGAAGTCGGTATCGAGGTCGCTCACGACGGTGGTACCGACGACGACGAAGTTGTCGCCGATCGCCCGCAGGATCTTGGCGCCGTAGGCCGCCTTGCCGGTGAAGAACGGTGCGCGCGTGCCGCGCCGGCCACCGGCACCGTTGTCGATCGTGCCGAAGCTCGTGTCGATCGCGCCGGACGTCATCAGCCGGATCACGGCGAACTCGCTGAGGCTGCCGGAAGGCTGCGAGCTGCCCGCGATCACGATGCGACCGTCGGCCTGCACGAGCATCGAGGTCGGGCCGTCGGCGAACGCGATGCTGGTGTCGAAGCCGACGATCGCGCGGCCTGCGGTGCCGAACGTGGCGTCGGTGCTCGCGTCCGTGTTGAAGCGCATGATGCCGAAATCGGAGACGCCACCCATGCCCGGGATCGTGCCCGCGACGAGGATGCGGCCTTCGGCATCCAGGGTCATCGTGGTCACCGAGGTGAAGCCCGCATCGACGAGACGGCGGCCGAGCGTGCCGAAGCCGGTGCCGGCAAGCTGGCCGTCGGCGGTCAGCCTGAACAGGCCGATCTGCGGGCCCACCGCGCCACCCGGGACCGACAGCACGACGACACTGCCGCCGTCGGCCGTACGCGCGAAGCCGACCGCGCGTTCGTCCATCGACCCGTAGTAGAAGCGCGTCCAGCCCGGTCGGATCTGGCCGCTCGCATAGCTCGTGTCGGGAAAGATGTCACCGATCACGGTGCCGGCCACGGCGGGTCCGGCGGTGGAGGTGAGCAGGGCTAGGAGGGCGGCGAGCGGTCTGGAGGTCATCGGGGCGGTTTCCGGGGGGAATTCCGCGAGTACGCAACGGTATGGTGAATCGGGACATCGTCGGTGCGGGTTGCATGGCCCAACCAGCCGCGGAATGCGCTACGCTCGCACTCCGGTCCCGGCGACGATCCGCCGCAGGGGCCGTCGATGCCGTAGCCAGGGATGCCGCCGCCATGAGCAAGACCGCCGTGCTCGTCCCGTTCCCGATCGGTCGCCTCGACGACGAGGAACTCGAACTGCGTGCCTGGGAGGCGTTCATCGAATACGGCCGCGAGTCCGCGCCGTACCGCCGCTTGCTCGCCGAGATCCGCCGCCGCACCGGTGGCCCGGGCGAAGCCCGTTTTCCGATGCGCCCGACCTCGCCGGCACGAGTCACCCACCTGCTCGATTTCACGGCGCGGTTGCGGGCGTTGCGCAAGCGTTGAGGCTGCGCTCGCACCTATGCATCGCCGGGTGATTCGATGGCCGGGCTGCTGTCAGCCTTGGGTTGCGGGACGTGCTCGCGGAGCTCCCGCAAGGTCACGATGTGACCGTGACTCCGATGAGGAGCAGGCCTGCGGAATGCGGTCTTACTGTTTCAGCTGCGCTCAAGGGGATGACCAGCGCTTCGCGCTGTTGTGAGGCGCCTCCGGCTTTCGCCGGAATGACGACATGTAAGCTTCAGTACGGGAACGATGTCGTCGCGCGAACCCATCGCGATCCGGTCGTCACCGAGACTCCGTCATTCCGGCGAAAGCCGGAATCCCCTTGAGCGCCACGTCGGTTGTCGACGCACCTAGGAACGGCAACGCCGGGCAATTTCGCCGTGATGCGAAGCGAGCGGGCATGCCGCGAGGGCCCCCCTCACACCTCGAGATGGATCCCGCACTCGCGCTTGAGGCCGAAGTAGCGCGTGTCTTCCTCGCTCATGCCTTCGCCGAGCGGGCGCGTCGTGTGCACGTCGCCGATCGACACGTAGCCCTGGTGCCAGAGCGGGTGGTAGGGCAGGTCGTGGCGCTGCAGGTAGGCCCAGACGTCGCGGTCGCTCCAGTCGACGACCGGATGCACCTTCCAGCGACCGTGGCGGCGTTCGAGCACGCGCGACTCGCGGCGCGTACTGGCCTGGCTGCGGCGCAGGCCGGCGAACCAGGTCTGCGCGCCGATATCGTCGAGCGCGCGGCGCATCGGCTCGACCTTGCGCAGCGCATCGTAGCGCTGCAGGCCGTCGAGGCCTTGTTCCCAGAGGCGGCCGTAGCGGGCCTCCATCCAGGCGCGGCTGATCTTCGGCCGGTACACGCGCAGTTCGAGGTCGAGGCGTGCGGTGAGCTCGTCGGCGAACTGGTAGGTCTCGGCGAACAGGTAGCCCGTGTCGACGAGGATGACCGGGATGTCGGGCGACAGCCGGCTGACGAGGTGCAGCGACAGCGCAGCCTGTGCGCCGAAGCTCGACGACAGAACATGCGGGCCCGGCAAGGCCTCGAGCGCCCAGGCGACGCGTTCCTCGGCACTCTTCGCATCGAGCGCGTCGTTGAGCTCGGCCAGCGCGCGCGCGTCCGTCGCGGCCGCGGCGAGGTCGGGCAGGATGCTCATGCCGCCACCTTCGCGTGCAGGGCCGGATCGTCAGCGACGATGCCGTCGCGCACGAGGAAGTCGCCGAAGCCTTCGCCGTCGCGGCGTCGTGCCGCATAGCGCGCGAACAGGTCATCGAGCACGCCGAGGATCTCCTTTTCGTCGATGTTCTCGCGGTGCAGGCGGTTGAGGCGTTGGCCGCGCCGGTCCGCACCGAGCATGAGGTTGTAGCGGCCGGGTGCCTTGCCGATCAGCGCGATCTCGCCGAGGTAGGGGCGCGAGCAGCCGTTCGGGCAGCCCGAGATGCGCAGGTGGATCGGTGCTTCGGCGAGGCCGTGGCCGGCGAGCAGGCCATCGACCTTGCCGACGAACTCGGGCAGGTAGCGCTCGGCCTCGGCCATCGCGAGCGCGCAGGTCGGCAACGCGACGCAGGCGAGCGCGGCGAGGCGCAGCGGGCTCGCGGTCGCGTGCAGGTCGAGCCCGTATTCGGCGACCAGTGCATCGATCGCCTCGCGCCGGTTCGCGGCCACGTCGGCGACGATGACGTTCTGGTTCGGCGTGAGGCGGAAATCGCCGTCGTGGACCTGCGCGATCGCGCGCAGGCCGCTCTGCAGGCGGCGCGTGTCGCGGTCGACGATGCGGCCGGCCTCGATGCGCAAGGTCAGGTGCCAGCGGCCGTCGTGGCCTTCGCTCCAGCCGAAGCGGTCGCCGTTGTGCTCGAACGCGAACGCGCGCGCCGGATCGAGCGTGAAGCCCGCGCGCTGCTCGACCTCGGCCTTGAAACGCGCGATGCCGAGTGTCTCGATCGTGTACTTGAGGCGTGCGCGCTTGCGCACCTCGCGGTTGCCGAAATCGCGTTGCGCGGTCAGCACGGCCTCGGCGACCGCGAACACCTGTTCGGGCTTCACGAAGCCGATCACGTGGGCGAGGCGTGGGTAGGTCTCGGCATCGCCGTGCGTGGCGCCCATGCCGCCGCCGACCGTCACGTCGAAGCCGGCCAGCGCGCCGTCCTCGACGATCGCGATGAAGCCGAGGTCCTGCGCGAACACGTCGACGTCGTTGTGCGGCGGCACGACGAATGCGGTCTTGAACTTGCGCGGCAGGTAGGTCGCGCCGTAGACCGGCTCGCCCTCGTCCTCGCCACCGGCGACGCGTTCCTCGTCGAGCCAGATCTCGTAATAGGCACGTGTCTTCGGCAGCAGGTGCTCGGACAGGCGTCGCGCCCAGTCGTGCACCTCGGCGTGCAGCGGCGATTCCACGGGATTCGGCGACACGAGCACGTTGCGATTGACGTCGCCGCAGGCCGCGATCGTGTCGACGAGCGCGTCGTTGAACGCCTTCATCGTGGCCTTGAGCTCGGTCTTGACGACGCCGTGCACCTGGAAGGCCTGGCGCGTGGTCACGCGCAGACCCGAGGTCGCGTAGCGCGTCGCGAGCGCGTCGAGGGCCAGCCATTGGGACGGGGTGGCGACGCCGCCGGGCGTGCGCGTGCGGATCATGAAGCTCCACGCCGGCTCGAGCTTCTGCTGGCGGCGCTCCTCGCGCAGGTCGCGGTCGTCCTGCTGGTAGCTGCCGTGGAACTTGATGAGGACGGTGTCGTCGTCGCGGATCGCGCCCGTGTGCGCGTCGGCGAGGCTCTCGGCGAGGGTGCCGCGCAGGAAGTCGCTGGCGGCCTTGATGCGTTCGACGGGGGAGGAGGGCGAGGTCATGTCGGGTCGTGGCGGGGCGTGGAACGTGCGGTGGGCGCGAGGGCGTCGCGGGCGTGTCCGATGCGGTGGCGTGGGCGACAACAGCAGGGGCGTCGGGTCATCGCGGCGGCCTCAGTAGACGTCGCGGGCGTAGCGCCCTTCGCGTTGCAGGGTGTCGAGCCACGCCGAGGCGTCGTCGCGGTCGCGCCCGCCGTGTTCGGCGACGATGTCGACGAGCGCGGCGTGGACGTCGCGCGCCATGCGCGTGGCGTCACCGCAGACGTAGAGATGCGCGCCGCCGTCGAGCCACGCGAACAGCTCGCGGCCGTGCTCGCGCATACGGTGCTGCACGTAGATCTTCTCGGCCTGGTCGCGCGAGAACGCGAGGTCGAGGCGCTGCAGGCGGCCTTCGCGCAAGGCTTCCTGCCATTCGAGCTGGTAGAGGAAATCGCTGCGGAAGCGCGGGTTGCCGAACAGCAGCCAGTGGCGGCCGCGCGCACCGACTGCAGCGCGCTCCTGCAGGAAGCCGCGAAACGGCGCGACGCCTGTGCCGGGACCGATCATGATCAGATCGCGTTCGGGATCGGCCGGCAGGCGGAAACGCGGATTCTCCTCGACGAACACGCGCACGTGTGCGTCGTCGCCCGTCGCCGCGAGGTAGCCCGAGGCCGCGCCGGCGTGGTCGAGGCCGAACGCCTCCCAGGCGACGCGTGCGACCGTGAGGTGCGCCTCGTCGCCGACCAGCTTGCGGCTCGACGCGATCGAATACAGCCGAGGCGTCTGCGCGCGCAGCGCGGCGACGAGGGTGGTGGCGTCCCAGGTCGCCGGCCACGCGCGCAGAAGATCGACGACCTGGTGCGTGTCGAGCAGTCGCGCGAACGCATTGCGGTTCGCCGGATCGAGGATCGCCGCGAGATCCGCGTGGCCGCCGCGCTCGGCATGCGCCGCGATGAACGGACGCGCGAGCCGCGTGACCTCGCGATGCGAGACGAGCCAGTCGCGCAGCGCGTGCGAGGTGCCGGCGTGCGTGACCGCTGCCTCGCCGTCGAGCTTCAGCGTGGCCAGAATCGTGTCGACGAGCGTGGCGTCGTTGCGCGGCCACACGCCGAGCGCGTCGCCGGGTTCGTAGTGCAGGCCGGAGCCTTCGAGCGAGAGCTCGAGATGACGGATGTCGCGCGTGCCGTCGCGCGCGGTGATGCGCTGGTTGGCGAGCACGGCGGCGGCGAACGGCTGATCGCGCGATGGAAGGGCGATCGTCGGCGTCACCGCGGCGGTCGCGCGCAGCGGAATCACGGCGGCACCGCTCGTGCGTGCGGCGAGCGCGTCCCTCGCGCGCTCGAGCGTCGTCGCGGCCCAGGGCTTCGCAACCGTGTCGACGTCGACATCGGCTTCGCCGCGTTCGGCGAGGCGTTTGCCGCCGAGTTCGGCGAGGCGCTCGTCGAGGCGGCGGCCGATCGCGTTGAAATGCGGGTAGCTCGAGTCGCCAAGGCCGAGCACGGCGTAGCGCAGCGTATCGAGCTTCGGTGCGCGCTTGCCGGTCACGTGCTCGACGAACGCACGTGCGTCGTCGGGCGGATCGCCGTCGCCCTGTGTCGAGATGACGACGACGAGTGCACGCTCGGCGGCCAGTTCGCGCAGCGGGTAGGTGTCGGCACGCACGAGCCGTACGGCGAGGCCGCCGGCGGTCGCCTCGGCGGCGAGGCGCTCGGCGACACGTTTCGCGTTGCCGGTCTGGCTGCCGTAGAGCACGGTCAGGCGCTCGGGCGTGGCGGTGGCCGCGGCATGGCGTTCGGCGGGGATGGGCGATGCCGCTGCCCGCGTCGCGAGTGCGGCCGCGTAGCCCGACAACCACCACAGCGCGCCGGCGTCGAGGCCCTCGACGAGTCGTCCGAGCAGCGCCGTCCGGTCTTCCGGCAAGGGCACCTGCGGCGGAGCGGCGATGTGCGCGGACATGCGGCGGGCCAGGGAACGGACGTCTGGGCGTCCAGAATGCGTCGATCCTGGGCGATGCCGCCGCGATCGTGAAGAAACCGTTGTGCATGCGCTTATGCGCGAGTCGGGATAAGCGCTGCGCTATGCTCGGTGCCCGCCACGGAGCCGACCACCATGACCACGACCGCGACCAGCCGCCTCGCCGTGCTCATCGATGCCGACAACGCCCAGCCAGCGATCGTCGACGGCCTGCTCGCCGAGGTCGCCAAGTACGGCGTGGCCAGCGTCAAGCGCATCTACGGCGACTGGACCGGGCCGCACCTGAAGGGATGGGAGGAGACGCTGCTGTCGCACTCGATCCAGCCGATCCAGCAGTTCCGCTACACGACCGGCAAGAACGCCACCGACTCGGCGCTCATCATCGACGCGATGGACCTGCTCTACGGCGACCGCTTCGACGGCTTCTGCATCGTCTCGAGCGACAGCGACTTCACGCGGCTGGCCATGCGCATTCGCGAATCGGGCCTGACCGTGTACGGCTTCGGCGAGAAGAAGACGCCCGAGCCGTTCGTGAAGGCCTGCGACAAGTTCATCTACACCGAGATCCTGCTGCCGCGCGCCGACGACGCCGCCGATGCGCCGAAGCCGGCCCGGGAGCCCGGCAAGGACCGGCAGCTCGCGTCGCTGCTGCGCAAGGCTGTCGAAGCGGCCTCCGACGACGGCGGCTGGGCCAATCTCGGTGCGATCGGCAGCTACATCGCCAAGCAGATGCCCGATTTCGATCCGCGCAGCTACGGCTTCCCGAAGCTGCGCGAGCTCGTCGTCGCGACGAAGCTGTTCGAGATCGAGGAGCGCCTGATCGGAACCGGGCCGGCCAAGTCGGTCTATGCGCGCGAGCGCAAGCGGCGGCCGGGCAAGGGCTGACGGGCGGCGGCGATCAGGCGTCCTCGAACGCGAGTCCGGCGTCGCGCGCGGCGTCGCGCCAGGCGCCGAGAATCGTCGCGCCGAAGCAGCATGCGATGACGTCGAAGCCGTCGGCCTGCGTCGCGAACGCGTGCACCGCGATCGCGGTAGCCGCGTTGGCCGGGTAGCCGTAGACGCCGCAGCTGATCGCCGGGAACGCGATCGAGCGCAGGCCGGCGTCGCGTGCGAGCGCGAACGCGTTTCGATAGCAGGACGCGAGCAGCCCGGGTTCGCCGTGCATGCCGCCGCGCCAGACCGGGCCCACCGTGTGGATCACGTGACGTGCCGGCAGGTCGAAGCCGGGCGTCATGCGCGCCTCGCCCGTGGGACAGCGCACGCCTGGACGGACTTCGGGGATCGCGTGGCAGGCCGCGAGCAGGCGCGGTCCGGCGGCGCGGTGGGTCGCACCGTCGACGCCGCCGCCCCCGAGCAGCGTCTCGTTGGCGGCGTTGACGATCGCGTCGACGCCGAGCGTGGTGATGTCGGCCTGGATGATGCGGAGCATGCGGAGATCCGCGGCGCGACGGACGCCGCGGATCGGCGCGTCAGCGCCCCTGCTGCTGCTTGAGCAGGTCGCGGATCTCGGTGAGCAGCTGCACGTCGGCCGGCGGCGCGGCCGGTGCGGCTTCTTCCTTGCGCACGACGCGGTTGATCACCTTGATGAGCAGGAAGATCGCGAACGCGATGATCGTGAACTGGATCAGCGTGTTGAAGAACGCGCCGTACTGGACCGCGACCTCGCCCTTGCCGTCGGCGCCCGCGTCGACGAGCACGAGCTTGTAGGCCGAGAAGTCGACGCCGCCGATGAGGTAGCCGATCGGCGGCATGATGACCTGGTCGACGAGCGAGGAGACGATCTTGCCGAACGCGCCGCCGATGACCACGCCGACCGCGAGGTCGATGACGTTGCCGCGCATCGCGAAGGTCTTGAATTCGGAGATGAAGCTCATCGGAAGTCTCCCGTCGTCGCGGACCGGTCGGGGTGCCGGTCGCCGCGGCGATAGCCTACACGCAACGCATCGATCTGCGCGTCAGAGGATCGTGCCGCGCAGTGTCGCGAGGCCTTCGAGCTCGGCCTCGAAGCGGTCGCCGCGCTGCAGTGCGGCGACACCGGCCGGCGTGCCCGTGAAGATCAGGTCGCCCGCGGCGAGGTCGTAGAACTTCGACAGCTCGTGGATCACCTCGGCGACCGTGAACACCATGTCCGAGGTGCGCGTCTGCTGACGCAGCTCGCCGTTGACGTGCAGCGACAGCACGGCATCGGCGGGGTGGCCGATCTCCGAGACCGGGCGCAGCGCCGACACCGGCGCGGAATGGTCGAAACCCTTGGCCGTGTCCCACGGTGCGCCCTTCTTCTTGGCCGCGGCCTGCAGGTCGCGGCGCGTGAGGTCGAGGCCGACGCCGTAGCCGTAGACGCGCTCGAGCGCGTGCTCGACCGGGATGTCGCGACCGCCGCCCGACAGCGCGACGACCATCTCGACCTCGTGGTGCAGGTCGCTGGTCGCCGAGGGGTAGGGCACGTCGGCGTCGCCGATCACGATCGCATCGGCCGGCTTCATGAAGAAGATCGGCGCGGAACGGTCGACTTCCGCGCCCATCTCCTTCGCATGCTCGGCGTAGTTGCGGCCGATGCAGTAGATGCGGCGCACGGCGAAGCGGAGGTCGCTGCCGGCGACGGGGATGCTCGGGATCGGATGCGGAGCGAGGGCGTAGGTCATCGGGAAAAGCCTTGCGGATGAGGAGAAGGGTGGATCAGCGGCGGTGTTGGCGGCGCCGCACGAGCTTGAGGCCCGACCAGGTCGCGTCGACGGCGCAGACCTTGACGTCGACGAGGCCGAGCGGCAGCGCGAGGCTGCGGATCGTATCCTCGGTGACGTCGGTCGGCACGCGTGCGCTGCGCTTGGGCCACGACACCCACAGCATGCCCGTGTCGGGAAGCTCGGCATCGAGGGCACGCAGGTGCCCGGCAAGTACCGCGGCTTCGCGCACGAACACGTGGGCGATCGTGAACGCCTCGCCGGGTGCCGCGAACGTGCCATCGGTCGCGTCGAGGCCGACCAGCGCCGCGTAATCGGCCGGGGCGTCGACGAGGCGCAACGCGGCACCGGGCGCGAGGCCCAGCTTCTGCCACACGGGTTTGCCCGAGTAGCCGGCCGGGGGCGTACCTGACATTCGTCACCTCGTCGCCATGAAAGTGGTGCCTTGTGGCACCTCGGTCGCCGCGACAGTCTATGGCAGACTCGCCGCCCACGTCGGGGCAGGGCGGAGCACGGGGACACGATGGACGACAAGCGCGAACTCCTGAACCAGCTGCGCATCGACCGCAGCGCGCCCGAGACGGGGTCGCGCACGCCTTTGATCGTGGCCGTCGTGATTGCGGTCCTCGTCGCCGCGGGCGCGGCCGCGTGGTGGTTCCTCGCCGCGAACCCGCGCATCGTCGTCGAGACCGCGACGGCGTCGGCGCCCGCCGCGCACGGCAGCGCACCGACCGCGGTGTTGCAGGCGACCGGTTACGTCACCGCACGTCGCCAGGCGACCGTGTCGGCGCAGATCACCGGCACGCTGTCCGAAGTGCTCATCGAGGAAGGCGAGCGCGTCGAGGCCGGCCAGGTGCTGGCGCGCCTCGAGGACACCGCGCAGCGCGCCGCGCTCGGCCAGGCCGAGGCGCAGCTCGCGCAGGCGCGCGCGCAGGTCGGCCAGTTCCAGGCGCAGCTCGCACAGGCGCGCCGCGACCAGACCCGCCAGCAGGATCTGGTCGGCCGCAAGCTCGTCTCGGTGCAAGCCGCCGAGTCGGCGTCGACCCAGGTCGATGCGCTCGCCGCGCAGGTGCTCGCGCAGCAGCGCTTCGTCGATCTTGCCCAGGCGCAGCTGCGCAGTGCGCAGGTGCAGCTCGACTACACGACCGTGCGCGCGCCGTTCCCGGGCGTGGTCATCGCCAAGGCCGCGCAGGTCGGCGAGATCGTCTCGCCGCTGTCGGCCGGCGGCGGCTTCACGCGCACCGGCGTCGGCACGATCGTCGACATGGATTCGCTCGAGATCGAGGTCGACGTCAACGAGTCCTACATCAATCGCGTGCGCCGCGGCGCGCCCGCGCAGGCCGTGCTCGATGCCTACCCGGACTGGACGATCGACGCGCACGTGATCGCGATCATCCCGACCGCCGACCGCGGCAAGGCCACGGTCAAGGTGCGCATCGGCCTCGGCGTGAAGGACGCGCGCATCCTGCCCGACATGGGCGCGCGCGTGTCGTTCATGGAGCAGGCAGCGCCGGCCGATGCCGCCGCGCCGGCGCCGCCGCCGAAGGGCGTGCTCGTGCCGGCGACCGCGATCGTGCAGCGCGATGGCCGCAGCGTCGTATTCGTGGTCGAAGAGTCGCGTGCGTCTGCGAAGGCGGTGACGCCGGGCCAGGCCTATGGCGAACTGCGGCTCGTCGAAGGCATCGCGGTCGCCGCGCGCGTCGTGCGCGTGCCGCCGGCCGGGCTCGTCGACGGGGCGAGGGTGGAGGTCGCGGCGCCCGCGCCGTGACCGCGTGATCGGGGCCCGGGCGCGCGCCGCGCGTCCGGCAGGGTTTGCCGCAGGCCGCGCCTTCCGCGGCGGCGGGGCATGCAACGAGGAACGAGCGATGACGAACCTGGTCGAGATCCGTGGCGTCAGCAAGGTCTACGAGCGCGGCAAGCAGAAGGTCGAGGTGCTGCACGGCGTCGACCTCGACATCGCCAAGGGCGATTTCCTCGCCCTCATGGGCCCGTCCGGCTCGGGCAAGACGACCCTGCTCAACCTCATCGGCGGCCTCGACTCGCCGAGCGGCGGCAGCCTCACCGTCGAAGGCCAGCGCATCGACCGCCTCGGCGGCGGCGCGCTCGCGAAGTGGCGTGCCTCGAACGTCGGCTTCATCTTCCAGTTCTACAATCTGCTGCCGATGCTCAGCGCGCAGAAGAACGTCGAGGTGCCGCTGCTGCTGACACGCCTGTCGGCCGCGCAGCGCAAGCGCAACGCGGCGATCGCGCTGCAGCTCGTCGGCCTCGCCGACCGCGCCGGCCACAAGCCGAACGAACTCTCGGGCGGACAGCAGCAGCGCGTCGCGATCGCGCGTGCGATCGTCTCGGATCCGACCCTGCTGGTCTGCGACGAGCCGACCGGCGACCTCGACCGCCAGTCCGCCGAGGACGTGCTCGGCCTGCTGCAGCAGCTCAACCGCGAGCACGGCAAGACCATCATCATGGTCACGCACGATCCCAAGGCCGCCGAGTACGCGACGCACACGCTGCACCTCGACAAGGGCACGCTGGTCGGCCAGGCCGCGGCCTGAGGAGACTCGCCATGAAGTACTTCCATCTGGTCTGGGCCGCACTGTTCCGGCGCAAGACGCGCACGCTGCTGACACTGCTGTCGGTGCTCGCCGCGTTCGTGCTGTTCGGCCTGCTCGACGGCGTGCGCGTCGCGTTCACGGCAGGCAGCGACGCGGCCGGCGTCGACCGCATGATCGTGTCGTCGCGCTTTTCGATCATCCAGCCGTTGCCGCAGAGCCTCATCCCACGCGTGCAGGCCACGCCGGGCGTCAAGACGGTGACCTGGGCCAACTGGTTCGGCGGTTACTACAAGGAGCCGAAGAACCAGGGCTTCAACATCGCCATCGGGCCCGATTACTTCAAGGTCTACCCGGAGCTCGTCGTGTCCGACGGGGCGCGCCAGGCGTTCGAGCGCACGCGCACGGGCGCGCTGCTCGGCGAGACGCTCGCGAAGCGCTTCGGCTGGAAGGTCGGCGACAAGGTCGTCGTGACCGGCGCGATCTTCCCGAACAAGGCCAGCGGCGACACGACGTGGACGTTCGACGTGGTCGGCACGTTCTCGGTGCGCGAGGAGAAGCTGCGCGGCATGGAGCAGCAGCTGCTGTTCCGCTGGGACTACTTCGACGAGGCCAACGGCTACGGATCGGGCACGGTCGGCTGGATGATCACGCAGGTCGAGGATCCGAACCGCTCCGACGAGGTCGCCAAGGCGATCGACGCGCTGTCGGCCAACTCCGACCACGAGACCAGGACGCAGACCGAGCAGGCGTTCAACCTGTCGTTCGCCAAGCAGCTCGGCGACATCGGCCTCATGGTCAGCGCGATCATGGGCGCGGTGTTCTTCACGTTGCTGCTGCTGACCGGCAACACGATGGCGCAGGCCGTGCGCGAACGCATCCCCGAACTCGCCACGCTCAAGACCATGGGCTTCTCGGACCGCAGCGTGCTCGGGCTCGTGTTCGCGGAAGCCGTGTTGCTGATCGTGCTCGGTGGCGTGCTCGGCCTCGGCCTCGTCGCGATCCTGTTGCCGGCGCTGTCGGCGATGAGCGGCGGCATGTTGCAGCTGCCGCCTGTCGGTGCACGCACCTGGGGCGTCGGGTTCGCCGTAATGCTGCTCATCGGCCTGCTCGTCGGCGTGCTGCCGGCGTTGCGCGCGATGCGCCTGAAGATCGTCGACGCGCTGGCCGGCCGCTGAGGAGACACGACATGTCACGCATCAAGGGTTTCTTCCGTGGCCTCGGCATCGCCGCGCTCATCGTGCTCTCGCTCGTGCTGTGGGTCGTGCTGCCGTGGCCGGTGGTGCTCGCGGTCGCCGTGCTGCTCGCGCTGTGGATGGCGGTGACGCGCAGCGGGCGCCAGGCCGCCTCGGTCACGCGTGTGGGTCTTTCGACGGTAGGCCAGCGTCTCGGCGCGTCGTCGGTGATCGTGGTCGGCATCGCCGGCGTGGTCGGTGTGCTCGTCGCGCTGCTCGCGATGGGCGAGGGCCTGCAGGCGACGCTGCGCAGCACCGGTGACACCGATACCGCGATCGTGCTGCGCGGCGGCGCGACCGCCGAGCTCAGCTCGGGCCTCACGCGCGAGGACGTCACGCTGCTCACCCAGCTGCCCGGCATCCTGCGCGATGCCGAGGGCAAGCCGATCCTGTCACCCGAGATCGTCGTCGTCGCCAACCTGCCGAAGAAGTCGACCGGCACCGACGCCAATGTCGAGGTGCGCGGCATCGGCCCGCAGGCCTGGGCGCTGCGCCCGAACGTCAAGGTCGTCGAGGGCCGCGCGTTCACGCCGGGCCTGCGCGAGATGATCGTCGGCAAGGGTGCTCGCGCGCAGTTCGTCGGCCTCGAACCCGGCGCGACGATCTCGCTCAACAACCAGGACTGGACCATCGTCGGCGTGTTCGCCTCGGGCGATGCGCACGAGTCCGAGCTGCTCGGCGACGTCGATACGGTCGCCGCCGCGTATCGCCGCACGGGCGGCTACCAGTCCGCGACGCTGCGCCTGACCTCGCCCGAAGCACTCGACGGCCTCAAGGCGGCCATCGCGACCGACCCGCGCCTCAAGGTCGATGCGAAGACCACGCTCGACTACTACACGGCGCAGTCGGAGAACCTGTCGAAGGTAATCCGCATCTTCGGCATCACGATCGCGGTGATCATGGCGATCGGTGCGATCTTCGGCGCGCTCAACACGATGTACGCGGCGGTCGCGACGCGTGCGCGCGAGATCGCGACGCTGCGCGCGATCGGCTTCCGTTCGCCGCCCGTGATCGTGTCGGTGATGCTCGAGACGATGCTGCTCGCGCTGCTCGGCGGCGCGCTAGGTGGCGCGATCGCGTGGCTGATCTTCGACAACTACACGGTGTCGACGCTCGGCTCCAACTTCAGCCAGGTCGTGTTCCAGTTCCGCGTGTCGCCGGAACTGCTCTCGACGGGCCTCAAGTGGGCGCTCGCGATCGGCTTCATCGGCGGCCTGCTGCCCGCGCTGCGGGCGGCGAGCCTGCCGGTGACGGTGGCACTGCGCGAATCCTGACCGGATCGCTTCCAATCGTACTTCCGCGCGAAGGCCTCAGGCCTTCGCGCGGTTGCGTGTCAGCGTGATCAGTGCGACGCCGGCCAGGATCACGGCCATCGCGACGATGTCCGAGACATGCACGGTTTCGCCGGCGACGAGCGCGCCGAGCAGCACCGCGACGGGCGGATTGACATAGGCGTAGCTCGTCGCGAGCAGCGGGCGCACCGTGTTGAGCAGGTAGAGGTACGCGGTGAACGCGATGATCGAGCCGAACACGGCGAGGTAGCCGAGTGCGAACCATGCCGCGGGCGTCGGCGCGGCGGGAAAGCGCTCGCCGGTCGCCAGCGTCGCGATCACGAGGGCCACGCTGCCGCCGAGCATCTGCGCGGCCGTGTTCATCGCCGCGGGCGGCATGTCGCGGCGGCGGCTCCACACCGAACCGAACGCCCACGCGATCGCCGCCGTGGTCAGCGCGATCGCGCCGAGCGGCGAGCCGCTCATGCCCGAGCCGAGGTTGAGCAGCACGACGCCGCCGAAACCGACGACGAGGCCGATCCACTCGATGCGCCGCGGCCATTGCCCGTAGAGGCCGCCGAACACCGCCGCGAACAAGGGCATGCAGGCGACCGCGACCGCGGCGAGGCCCGACGACACCGACTGTTCGGCGTAGCAGACGAGGCCGTTGCCGAGGCCGAGCAGCAGCGTGCCCGTGATCGTCGCATTGACCCACTGCGCGCGCGTCGGCGCGGCCATGCCGCGCCAGCGCAGGAACGCGTACAGCACCGCGCCGGCGACGAGAAAGCGCAGCGCTGCCATGAGGAACGGCGGCCAGCTCTCGAGCGCGATGCGGATCGCGAGATAGGTCGATCCCCAGATCAGGTAGAGCGCGAGCAGGGAGAGCGGGACGAGCAGACGGGCATGGCGCGAGGGCTCGGACGGTGCGCCTTGCGCACCGGAAGGGCGGTTCATCGGGATCGACCGGGCAGGAGGGCGTCACGGGACGCCCGGAAACGGAAGCGTGAGGGGTGGAGCGTGGTGCGGGCAGATCCACCACCGGTCAAGGTGGTGGGGCCACCGCGAGGTGGATCAGCGGCGCGTCTGCGAGGTCGGTTCGTGAGAGATCACGGTGAACTCGCCGTCGATCGCTTCCATGCGCGCCTCGCGCGGCGCCTCGGGCTTGCCCTGCGGCGATGCCGACGGTCCGACGCGCGGCTTGCGGAACGCGTTGACGATCATGAGCACGATCGCGCCGACGACGAGCGCGGCGATCGCGAAGACGCCGAGCGCGAACAGTGCGGCGACCACGAGCAGGCCGAGGATGCCGCCGACGAGGCGGGCCAGCGGATGGCGCAGGCGAGGGCGGAAATAGGCGTGGATCATGGCAGGCCTCGTGCTCCGGCGTCGTGGAGGATCGTCCGCGCAGGGCGGACCGGCTTCGTCGGGACGTGCCGGACAGTTATTCTTGGGGCTATCGTCTTCCGGTACAAGTGGTTTCCATGACCGACGTTTCCCCGCTCTGCCGTGTCGAGGACATTCCCGACGCGGGCGCCCACGCCGTCCGCGTGGACTCCGCGACAGGTGGTTTCGACCTCGTGCTGCTGCGCGAAGGCGCCGCCGTGTTCGCGTACCACAACGAATGCCCGCACGCGGGCCGCGCACTCGATTACGTACCCGGTCGCTTCCTCGTCAAGGATCGCCGCATCATCTGCGCGGCACACGGCGCGAGCTTCGCAGTGGATACCGGCGCCTGCCTGGGCGGCCCATGCCGGAGCGGATTGTTCGCCGTGCCCGTCGACGTCGTGGATGGCTGGGTCAGGCTCAAGGAGGCGGCATGAACACGCGTATCGACACGCTGCTTCGCAGGCATGCCTGCCTGGCGGCCGTGCTCGCGGCGAGCGTCCTCGCGGGCGGCGCCTCGACGCACGCCACCGCGCAGAGCCTCGACGAGCTCCAGTTCAAGGTCAGCGTGGAGACGCCCGCCGATTTTCGTGCCGAGGCGGACCGCATCCGTGCGTCGATGGGCGAAGGCGGGCGGCATGCCGGCATCGCGTCACGCGAGAAAGGACGCGTCGAGGCCTTGCTGATCACGATGCAGTCGCTGTTCGACGCGCGCGGAGGCGGCGGTGCCTTCAACGAAACCGACCGCATCGCGGCCATGAACGCGCAGGAAGAGATCAACGCGATCCTGTTGCGCAACGACGGCGATCGCATCGTCTGCGAGTTCGTCACGCAGACGGGCAGCCATCGTCGTTCGAAGATCTGCATGACGGCCGCGCAGAGGGAGCAGCAGCGGCGCGAGAACCAGAGTGCGCTCGGAGAGCACGTGCGATCGCGCGACGTCGGAAGCGGCTACTGATTCACGACGATCAACGTACGAAGATTTTCGTTGACACCTTCACCTCCCGGGCGTAGCGTCGGCCTACCGACGATGCAGGGAGTGCGCAGTCATGGGATACCGCAATCGGAGCTGCCGGATCCTCGTGGCATGCCTGGCCATGGCAATGACCGCCATGCCGGCTTTCGCACAAGAGGCCGGGAAGGATCCGTTCGAACTTTCGGCGCACAGCGCGGCCGAATTCCGCGAACAGGCGGACGCCCTTCGCGACGAGATGGACACCGGCCGATACACGGGGCTGTCCGACCGGGACAAGGCGATCGTCCACGCCCAGCTCGCACGCCTTCAGGCGATCTACGACAAGCACGAGCGTCGTGAACGCGTCGACACGATTCCGCACGGCATCGCGGTCGTCAACGCGTCCGAGATCATCAACGGCGTGCTCGCCGACGACGCGGACGACCGCCTCGTCTGCGAGCAGGTCAAGAAGGCCGGCAGCAACCGCATCGAGAAGTACTGCGCAACCACGCGCGAACGCCGCCTGATCGCGCTGGGCGCACAGAAGGAACTGCGCCGTTGGTACCGGCCGAGTCCGAGTGCCGGCTGCGAACTCGCGACGTCGCGATGCCTCGGTGGCCTCGACGGCCTGCGCCGGACGCAGGGCCGCGTCCCCTGACATCCCCGTCTTCCGCGGGCGCCGCGCCACGCGCGAGGCGAGCGCTCGTGCCCGGACATCGCGCAACGCAGGGAGATCCGCTCATGTACCGCATCGTCACGATCATGTTCGTCGTCGCCTTGGGCGTGACGGCCCGGTGGGCGTACGCCGATCCCGTGTCATCCGATCCGTTCCCGTTGTCCGCGCGCAGCGCGGAGGAATTCCGCGGCCAGGCCGAAGCGCTGCGCACGGCGATGCGCGACGGCCGCTACGCCTCGCTGCCCGAACACGAGAAGGGCATCGTCATCGCGCAACTCGAACGTCTCGAGGCGCTGTATGCCAGGCACGAGGCGGGCAGGCGCGTCGACACGCCACCCGCGACGATCGCTGCGATCAATGCGAGCGAGATCATCAACGTCGTGCTCGGCAAGGACGGCGAGGATCGCATCGTCTGCGAGCAGGTGAAGAAAGCCGGCAGCAACCGCATCGAGAAGTATTGCGCCACGGTGAGGCAGCGTCGGCTCGCCGCGCTCGGCAGCCAGAAGGAGATGCACCGCTGGTACTCGCCGAAGCCAAATGCGGAAGGCCAGTACCCCTGCGAGTACACGGGAAGTCGTTGCTTCGGCGGCGTCGACGGGCTGCGTGACGCGCGGCGGCGCGTGCAGTGAGCCCGCGCCTCCGTACATGTCGCGTTCGCGACCCGGCGTGGGGACACGGGCGGGACGAGCCATAACGTACGAAAACCATCGTTGACAGGTTCCGCACCACCGTTCTAAGGTTGGCCCCGACGTCCCGCAGCATGACGACGCCTTCCCCGACAGGATGTCCGGGGCCGTGCATCAGGAGCCTCGGGCTCCTGTGCACGGGGCGAAAGGATCGCGCGCTTCGTTCGCCATCCCCATCACCATCACCGGCATGCCGGTGCACGCAGTCGAATGCAGGAGAGTGTGTCCCATGGTCGTTCGCAACTGGCTCTCGGGCCTCGTGTTTTCCTCGATCCTCGCCAGCGGTCTGGCCGTCGCTGCCGAACCGCTGAGCCTTTCCGCCACGTCGGCTTCCGAGTTCCGTCAGCAGGCCGCGCAGATCCGCCAGGACATGCAGCCGGGTGGCCAGTACGCGAAGGTCTCGACCGAAGGCCAGACGCGCGTGGGCAGGCAGCTCGACGTGCTGCAGAAGCTTTATGACAACCGTGCCGAGGGCAAGTCGTTCAAGAAGTCCGACGAGGTCAAGCTCGTCAACGCCTCCGAGGAGATCAACGCGATCCTCAGCGGGCGCGAGGACGACCGCCTCGTGTGCGAGCAGGTCCGCAAGCTCGGCAGCAACCGTACCGAGAAGGTCTGCATGACCGTTGCCGAGCGCCGCGCGCGCCAGGACGAGGCCAAGAAGGACCTGCGCAACAACTACACCGGCGCCGTGGGCGGACGTGACTGACACGGCAGGCCTCGCCGCGTATCGTATGCGCGGCGGGGCCGTCGACGACCGAGGACGGCCGGGGAGAAGCGATGCGACATCGACACGCTGAGCCACAGAAACCGACCGAAGCGGAACTGGGCATCCTCAACGTGCTCTGGGAACGCGGCGAGAGCACCGTGCGGGATGTCCACGAATCGCTCTACCGGGACGACGGGTCGGGTTACACGACCGCCTTGAAGATGTTGCAGGTCATGCACGCGAAGGGGCTCGTCTTGCGCGACGACTCGCAGCGTGCCCACGTGTACAACGCGGCGATATCGCGCGAATCGACGCAGCAGAAGTTCGTCAGCGACATCGTCCAGCGCGTATTCAACGGCTCGTCGTCGCAGCTCGTCCTGCAGGCGCTCGGCGGCTCACCCCACGCGAGTCGCGAAGAGCTCGACGAGATCCGCGCCTTGCTCGATCGGCTGGAGTCGGACATCCCATGAACGGCATCGTCGCGGCGGCGTGGCCATGGGTCGAGGCACTGGGCTGGAGCCTCGTGCATTTCCTGTGGCAGGGACTCCTGGTGGGAGCCGCATTCGGCGTGCTGCGCGCCTGGGTCCCGCGCGCGCGCAGCGGCGTGCGGCACGCACTCGGGCTCGCCGCCCTGGCCATGCTCGTGGCCTGCCCGATCGTGACGACGCTAGCGATCGTGGAGCCGTTCGTGATCGTGGACGCCGCATCGACGACGGCGGATTCCACCGTTGTCGTCGCATCGCGTCGGCTCGATGCCGCCGCATCGTCCGTGTCGTCCTCGTGGTCGTTGCTGATGCCGTGGCTCGTCGCGGCATGGTTCGCGGGCGTGGGCGTCATGGCGACGCGCGCCCTGCGCCAGTGGCGCGAACTCGACGTGATCGTGCGCCGCTTCGCCGAGCGCCACGCCGACGTCGACGCGCTGTTCGACGGGCTGCGCGCCCGTTTCGGTGGTTTCGCGCGCGTGCGCGTGCTGGTTTCCTCGTATATCGACACGCCGACCCTGGTCGGCTGGCTGAATCCGGTCGTGCTGCTGCCGACCGCCGTCGTGCTCGGCTTCCCGCGGCACCAGCTCGAGTTGATCCTCGCGCACGAGCTCGGCCACCTCCGGCGCTACGACCATTGGGTCAATCTGGCCCAGGTCGTCGTCGAGACGCTTCTCTTCTATCACCCCGTGGTGCACTGGATCTCGCGTGACGTGCGCCACTCCCGCGAGATCTGCTGCGACGACCTCGTCCTGCGCCTGACGCGCGGCGAACCACGCGAGTACGCGCGCACGCTCGCGGCGCTCGAGAACCTTCGCCAGCTGGCGCCGCAGCTCGCCGTGGCCGCGACCGGTGGCGTGCTCGTCGACCGCGTACGCCGCATCGTCGGCCTGCCGGAAAAGCGCAAGGAACGCCGTGGCGTCCCGCTCGCTTGGATCGGTGCGTCGGCACTCGCGGTGGCCTCTGCCGGCATCGTCTTCGCACCGGCCGAAGACGAGGCGATCACGGCATGGCAGGTCGAACGTGTCCGTCCCGCACTTCCGCACGCGGTGTTCGAGCGCGCGACCGTCGTGCCCGCAGCCGTCGCATGGTCCGCCTTGTCGATGCCGTCGATCGCCGCGCAGGAACCGGTCGTGGACGATGCCCCGGCATCGGTCGCGCAGGATCTGGCGCTGCCCTCGCGTCCGGCGTTCGCACGCCACGAGCTCGACCTCGCGCCTGCCGCCGATGTCGGATTCGCGCCCGCCGACGTGCCCGTCCTGCCGTCTCTTCCGCAGGGGGGGCGCAGCCCCGCGCTCGTGCATCGCGTCGATCCGCGCTATCCGGACGTGATCAATGCGCGCTCACGCGGGCACGTCGAGTTCGAATTCGCGGTCGACGGCACCGGCAACGTCCGCGACATCACCGTCGTGGCCGGCGACGCACTCGGCGCGTTCACGGTGGCGGCGCGTCGCGCGCTGCGCGAATGGCGTTTCGAGCCGCGCAGTGTCGTGCGTGGCGAGCGCTACCGGCAGGATTTCGTATTCGTGGACGCCCTCGCGACGGATCGTGGTTCGGACGAGGCGAACTGTGCACGCGGCACCGGCTCGCACATCTGCCGTGCGCCGCGCGGCGTGAGCGTGCTGACCGAATCCCGCCCGATGCCGACACCTGCAGCTGCGCCGCCGATCGCGTCGGCCACGAACGTCGTGCTCGACCGCGTCAACTGATCGGTCCGCTACGGCCGACTCGCGGCGTGACGGTGGGCGCTTGATCGCCGGTTCGCCGTGTCGCGATCCGGCCGTATGCCCGGGCATCTCTGCAGACGGCCCGTGATCCACCGTTCGAGGCGCCGCATGGGCGCGGCAGGTGCCGCGCTGGCAGTCTTGTCCTTGTGACCTCGAGATCGACCGACGTCGCTGCATGACGCGGTCGTGGTCTCGACGCGACTCCGTCGCGCTGCGCGGTGCCGTTCCCGTCGCCGCCGACGGCACGACGCCGGGGCAGGCGAGCGCCTTGCACGTCCCGCAACATGGCGCTCGCTCGCATTCGCACTCGACGATCCGGTGCTCGCGGCAGGTCTCGTTTCCCGTCGTCGAGGTCGTGTCGCAGGATCCCGGTGTGGGCCGTCAACCGCCCGTTGACGGGTGTCGCCAGTGGTGGGCCGATCGCTGTTCACGCGCGGGGCGCACCCGCTCGGCCGCACGTGTCGCCGGGCTTCACCCGCATGAAATCCTCGGTCGGAGCAAGGACACCTGCCCGGAGAACGGGCAGGCGCGCGCGTCGGCGAGCCTCGCGTCCGCGGAACATGTTCTGAAGCCCGTGTTGACGTGGTGCACAAGCGTGCGCACAGGGCCGCGGTCGCCGTGGCAGCGTCTCAGCCCGCGTTGCCGAACACCATGTTCACGGCGACGAGCGTCGTCACGAGGATCAGCACGGTCAGCGGCAGGCCGACGCGCAGGAAATCGCGCTTGCGGTAGCCGCCGGGACCGGCGACGACGAGCAGCACCGGATTGGCGCTCGGCAGCACGAACGTGTTCGAGGTCGAGATCGCGACGATCAGCGCGTAGGCGGCCGGGTTGCCGCCCGAGGCGAGCGCGATGTTGATCGCCATCGGCACCATCATGACCGTCGCGCCGACGTTCGAGATGACCTGCGAGAAACCGAGCGCGAGGATCGCGATGCAGGCCTGCAGTACCCACTGCGGCAAGCCGCCGAAGTAGACCATGACTTCCTGCGCGAGCCAGGCCGCGGCGGCGGTCGCGTCCATCGCCGCACCCAGCGGGATCAGGCAGGCGAGGATGAAGATCGTCTTCCAGTTGATGGCGTGATAGGCCTCGTCCATGCTGAGGACGCCCGCCAGCAGCATGCCGACCGCGCCGACGAGCATCGCCAGCGCGAGCGGGATGTTCGCGAACAGGCCGAGTGCCATCGCGAGCCCGAAGAAGAACACGGCATGCCAGATCTTGCTCGGGCGCTGCTCGTCCTGCGGAAAGTCGGTGACGACGACGAAGTCGCGCGACTCGGCGGCCAGCGCGAGATCGCGCCACAGGCCGTGAAGCACGAGCGTGTCGCCGGGACGCAACGCGACCTGCCTCACGTCCTCGCGGAACACTTCCTCGCCGCGCGTGACCGCGAGCACGCTGATGCCGAAGCGCTTGCGCATGCGCAGGTCGCCGATCACCTGCTTGATCCAGCGGGAATTGGGCGGGATCACGGCTTCGGCGATGCCTGCGCGCGTCGGATTGAACATGTCGCCGAAGTTGCGCAGGCGCGGCTGCACGCGACACAGCTGGTTGTTCGCGAACTCGTTGACCGCCTCGCGCTTGCCGAGCACGCCGAGCACGCTGCCGACCCAGATCATCTGGTCGCCGGGCGGTGCGAGACGGGCCTCGTTGCCGGTCTTGAGCGCGAGGATCAGCGGCGCGCCATGCAGTTGCTCGGCTTCGCCCACGCTCATGCCGACGAGCGGGCTCTCGGCGGTCACGACGAGTTCGACCACCTCGCCGTCGATGCCGTACATCTCGGCGAAGTAGGTCTCGGTGCGGCCCGGCGTCACCTTCTGGCGTTCCTCCTCGCTGGGCCACAGGCGCGGCGTCAGGAACGCGAAGTAGACGAGGCCGACGATCAGCAGCGGGATGCCGACCGGTGCGATCGAGAACAGCGGGAACGCCTCGATGCTCTGTGCGCCGGGTGGCAGGTTGCGGTTCGCGCTCGCGATCAGGTCGTTGAGCAGGATCAGCGGCGAGTTCGAGATCATCGTGATGTTCGTTCCGCACAGGATGCAGAACGCCATCGGCAGCAGCAGCCGCTTGAGCGGGATGCCCGTGCGCGAACTGATGCGGCTCGCGACCGGCATGAACAACGTTGCGAGGGCCTGGCTCTGCATGAATGCGGACATGCTGCCGACCATCGTGTTCATGAGGCCGGACACGCGTGCTTCGATGCCGCCCGAGAGGCGCAGGATGAACGACGCCGCCTTGCCGAGCACGCCGGTCCGGTCCAGCCCCGCGCCCATGATCATGACCGCGATCAGCGACATGACGGCATTGCCGGCGAAGCCGTCGAACAGCTGGTCCATCGGCATGAGGCGGGTGACGCCGATGACGACGATGACGAGCAGCGCGACGAGGTCGGCGCGGATCCACTCGAGCACGAGCATGAGCACGGTGAACGCGAGCAGGCCCAGGACGAGGATCATCTCGGTCGTCAGGGTCAGGCTCATGTCCATGGCGTCGGTCAGCGCTCCGGAGGGCGCGCGCGATCGCGCGTGGACGGGACTTGCCGCACGGGCTCAGCAGCGTTCAAGGATGAGGTCCCAGCTGCCGTGGCCGAGGCGTTCGCCGCGCTTCTCGAAGTGCGTGTTGATGCGCCATGCGGGGCGTTCGCAGAAGCCGCCCGCACCGGCGCGGTTGCGCCACGACGGGCTCGCATCGACGACCTCGAGCATGTGCTGCGCGTATTCCTCCCAGTCGGTGGCGAGGTGCAGCAGGCCGCCCGCGCGTACGCGCGAAGCCAGCAGATCCACGAATGCGGGCTGCACGAGGCGACGCTTGTGATGGCGCTTCTTCGGCCATGGATCGGGGAAATAGATGCGCACTTCGTCGAGTGCGCCCGGCGCGATCTCGCGCTCGAGGACCTCGACGGCGTCGTGGCGCGCGACCCGCGCATTGTCGACGCCGGCGAGCGCGAGGCCGTTCATGAGTCTGCCGACGCCGGGGCTGTGCACCTCGATGCCGATGAAATTGCGATCCGCCTCGTGGACGGCCGCATGCAGCAGCTGCTCGCCGTTGCCGAACCCGATCTCGACGACCACCGGTGCGGGGCGTGCGAACGTCACGGCGAGATCGCGCGTCGTGTCGACCGGGTCGAGGCCGTAGCGCGCCCAATGGGCGTCGAAGGCACGTTGCTGCGCGGGCGTGATGCGGCCCTGGCGCAGCACGAAGCTGCGTACGCGGCGGTCGCCGTGCGGAACGTCGTCGTCGCTGCGGTCGGCGTGGCGCGGATCGGTCATCGCGTCAGCCCACGAGGCCGTCGATCGGACTCGATGCGGACGCGTAGCGCTTGCGCGGGATACGGCCTGCGCGGAACGCCGCTCGGCCGGCTTCGACGGCGAGCTTCATCGCGTGCGCCATGAGCACGGGTTCGCGCGCCCCCGCGATCGCGGTGTTCATGAGCACGCCGTCGCAGCCGAGTTCCATCGCGATCGCGGCATCCGAGGCCGTGCCGACACCGGCATCGACGAGCACGGGCACCTTCGCGTTGTCGATGATCTCGAGCAGGTTCCAGCGGTTCTGGATGCCGAGGCCGGAGCCGATCGGTGCGGCCAGCGGCATGATCGCGACGCAGCCGATCGCCTCGAGGCGACGCGCGAGGATCGGGTCGTCCGAGGTGTAGACCATCACGTCGAAGCCGTCGGCGACGAGGCGTTCGGCGGCCTCGAGCGTCTGCACCACGTCGGGGAACAGTGTCCGCTCGTCGCCGAGCACCTCGAGCTTGACGAGCTTGTGGCCGTCGAGCAGCTCGCGTGCGAGGCGCAGCGTGCGCACGGCGTCGTCGGCCGTGTAGCAGCCGGCCGTGTTCGGCAGCATCGTGTAGCGCGAAGGCGGCAGCACGTCGAGAAGGCTCGGCTGGGACGGATCCTGGCCGATGTTGGTGCGGCGGATTGCGACCGTGACGATCTCGGCACCGGCCGCTTCGGTCGCGGCACGGGTTTCGTCGAGATCCTTGAATTTGCCGGTACCGGTCAGCAGGCGCGAGCGGTAGGCGCGGCCGGCGATGACGAGCGTATCGTCGGTGGAAGGGGAGTCGGGTGTCGATGTCATCGTGTCGATCGGTTCGCAGTCGTGGAGAAAATCGGCAGGCGTCGCGGTGGGGCCGCTCATCCGCCGCCGATCGCGTGGACGATCTCGACGCGGTCGCCGTCGGCGAGCCGGCGCGTCGCGTGCTCGCTGCGCGGCACGATCTCGCGGTTCACCTCGACGGCGACGCGGCGCTCGCCGAAACCCGTGGCGTCGAGCATGTCGCGTACCGTGGCCGTGCCGTCGACGACGCGGCGTTCACCGTTGAGAACGATTTCCATGCGCCTATTCTAGCCGCGCCGGGCCTGCATCGGCACCGTTGCGGACCGCGGAAACGAAACCGCCGCGCGGTGCGCGGCGGTTCCGGGTCCTTGCGGATGACGCGGACTCAGCGCTCGTCCCGACGCTTGCGCTCGCTGCGCTCCTCGTTGTTGCCCTGGCGATTCGGCGCCGAACGTTGTTGCTGTTGCTGTTGCTGCGGCTGTGCCTGCGGAGCGGCCTGGCGTTGCTGAGGCGCTTCGCGCTGCACGCGCTGAACCGGAGCCGCCTGCTGCGGCGCGCTGCGTTCGAACGACTGGCGCTGCTGCGGAGCCTCGCGCTGCACGCGCTGGACCGGAGCCGCCTGCTGCGGCGCGCTGCGTTCGAACGACTGGCGCTGCTGCGGGGCCTCGCGCTGCACGCGCTGGGCCGGTGCCGCCTGCTGCGGCGCGCTGCGCTCGAACGACTGGCGCTGCTGAGTGGCCTCGCGCTGCACGCGCTGGGCCGGTGCCGCCTGCTGCGGCGCGCTGCGCTCGATCGATTGCCGCTGCGTCGGTGCGCTTCGCTCGACGGACTGGCGCTGGCCAGGCGCGCCGCGTTCGATCTCCTGCCGCTGGATCGGAGTCGTGCGTTCGACCGGGCTGCGCGAGGGCGATGCGGACCGCTCCGGCGTCGACGAACCGGGCGAGACCTGGCGTGCGTTGCCACGCTCGGGCGCGAAGCGAGACGAAGGCAGGGCACGCTCGTTCGGCGCCGCACCGGCATTGCCGACGCGCGACGGTGCCGTTTCGCGCGTCACGCCGCGCTGCGCTGGCGAGGTACGCTCGGGCGATGCACCGGGTGCGGCGCGCGTCACGCGCGATTCCACGCCGGGGCGCTCACCGTCGCCGCGTGACACGGCGGCACGGTTCGGCAACGGTTGAGGCGCCGCGCCGGGTTCGCCACCGCGGCCGACCACGCGCACGCGCTCGTTCGATACGCGCCCCGGTTGCGAGGCGGCAGCGCCGCGGTTGCCGAGCTGGCGCATCTCGCTCACCGCGAGCGGCTGGTTGCCGTTGCGCTCGATCGCGCCGAGGCGCGTCTGCACGGGGGCGACGCGCGGCGGCGGTTCGGCACGCGCGATGACCTGGCGCTGCGCGAGCCCCGAGGGGGGGCGCACGGCTGCGCGACCACCTTCGGCGCGACCGACGAAGCTCGCGCGCACCGGTGCCACGTCGACGCGGCTGATCACGTCGCCGCGCGCGAACATCTGGCGGTCGACCTGCATGCGAGCGGCATTGACGGCACGCGACTGCACGAACGCATCACGCGGGATCGCCGTGTAGGCACGATCGTTGTCGCGGTACGTGTAGCGGAAGTTGTTGATCGGACGCCCGGCCGAATAGTCGCCGTAGACGTTGGTGATGTAGGTGTTGTTGATGATGGTCGTGTTGCGCACGTTGATGTTGGTGAAGTAGTCGCGCGAACCGCGGTACCACGGCACATAGACGTCGCGCGGGCCGAGCGGGAACCAGCCCACCGGGCCGCCGCCGCCGATCGACACGCCGACGCTGAAGTTGCGACCGCCGACGAACGCGACGAGCGCGGGCGCATAGACCGGGCGCACATGACGCGGGCCCGGCACCCAGCCCCAACGGTTGCTCACGTAGGTCCAGCGGCCGTAGTGGTACGGCGCGAAGCCCCACGGCGCGGTGTCGACCCAGGTCCAGCCCCACGGATCGATCCAGCTCCAGCGGCCCGAGCGGTACGGGGCCCAGTCGGCCGCGACGCTCGACGGAAACCACACGCTGCCGTAGGTGTCGACGGTGCGCCAGCTGCCATGACGGTCGAGATCGGAGTAGCCGATGATCTCCTCGGACACGTAGCGACGCGACTCGGAGCGCTCGTAGCGCTCGTCGCGCTCGTAGCACCAGCGGTCGAAGTCGTCCTCGCGCGGCAGGTCGAAGATCTCGTAGTCGCGCAGCGAGGAGTCGTTGAAGCGATACGACTGTCCACCGCGCACGGCGTAGCTCGCGTTGTTCTCGCCGTAGACATCACCGCGGCCGTCGAACACGGTCACCATGGTCGATGCGCCGTCCGGCGCGATGTCGACACGGTACTGGCCCGGCTCGTCGATCACGAACGCGAGCGTCGGCGTGTCGATCTCGTAGGTCTGGCCCTGGAAGATGCGGTGCACGCGAAGGTTGAGCACGCCCTCGGTGAGTTCGACCTGCATGAAGTCGTCGTCGAGGTTGAGCACGTTGAACGCACTGCGCTCGTCGAGGCGCAGCGTGGCGGCGCCGACTTCGAGCTCGACGCGGCTGTTGCGGTCGGCGTAGAGGCCGTCACCGGTCGACAGCGGGCGGTTGAGGCTCGCCTCTGTCCATTCATCGACACCGGCAGGCTGGAAGCTCACGTTGCCGCCGAGGTAACTGAGTCGCGCGACCCTTCCCGGCGGATCCGCAGCCGCCGTGCCCGCGCACAGCGCGAGCGCCAGTCCAGCCACCCAACCGATTGAGAGAGCTCGTGGACGAAAAGCCATGATCGTTCTCCATAGACGCGTTGCTCGACACGGCCGGTGACGCTACCCGAAGCGATGGATCCCGGACGGTTGAACGCAGGCGTATATCAGCGTACGACGGCTGAATGCATGCCTTCCGCGAACCCGTCCAAACAAGGGTTTACACGGACTTACGAAGGTTCGGAACGCGTTAGTGGCAAGCCGTGTGCATGCGCGCTTGCCGCGCCGCGCGGCGCCGCTTACTCTTGCCGCGCCTGCAAGCCGCGCGGGTGTAGCTCAATGGTAGAGCTGTAGCTTCCCAAGCTACTGACGAGGGTTCGATTCCCTTCACCCGCTCCACCCGGCTTGCCTCCTTTCCCGCCACGTGTTCCAGCCGCCACGATGTTCCCGCGCGACGGCGACCACGGACCCTCACGATGAAGATCGCGATCCTTTCCCGCAACGCGTCGCTGTACTCGACGGGTCGGCTCGTCGAGGCCGGGCGCACGCGCGGCCACACGGTGCGCGTGCTCGATCCGCTGCGCTGCTACATGCGCATCGCGCCCGGTGCGTTCGAGATGCACTACAAGGGCAAGGCCCTCGGCGGCTTCGACGCGGTGATCCCGCGCATCGGATCCTCGATCACGTTCTACGGCACGGCCGTGTTGCGCCAGTTCGAGATGATGGGCGTGCACACGCCGAACGGATCGGATGCCGTGCTGCGCGCACGCGACAAGCTGCGCTCGATGCAGTTGATCGCGCGCGAGGGCATCGACCTGCCGCTGACCGTGTTCGGCGACTATCCCGACGACACGTCCGACCTGCTGACGATGCTCGGCGAGCCGCCGCACGTCATCAAGCTCAACGAGGGCGCGCAAGGGCAGGGCGTGCTGCTCGCCGAGAAGCGCTCGGCGTCGCAGGGCATGATCGAGGCCTTGCGCGGCCTCTACGCGAACTTCCTCGTGCAGGAGTTCATCGGCGAAGCGCGTGGTGGCGACCTTCGCTGCTTCGTCGTCGACGGCCGTGTGGTCGCGGCGATGCATCGCCAGGCCCCCGAGGGCGACTTCCGCGCGAACCTGCATCGCGGCGGCAGCGCGACGGCAGCCGAGCTCACGGACGCGGAGCAGGCGGTAGCCGTTCGCGCCGCGGCGATCATGGGGCTCGGCGTGGCGGGCGTGGACCTGCTGCGCTCGCGACGCGGGCCGCTCGTGCTCGAGGTAAACGCCTCGCCCGGACTCGAAGGCATCGAGAACGCGACCGGCGTGGATGTGGCGGGCGAGATCGTCGCGTCGCTCGAACGCGCGACCGCAGCAGCGTCGACGAAACGCAGGCCCTCCCGGGCGGCCCGCCGCAACATTAACGGAACGCTGAGCGACCCTTAACGGGCATTTAAGACCGCCCTGCGTACAGTCGGGCGCACTGTAAGTTCTGCACGACACTCCGAAGCGT
Source organism: Dokdonella aquatica (assembly GCF_051987395.1). Classification (NCBI taxonomy): domain Bacteria; kingdom Pseudomonadati; phylum Pseudomonadota; class Gammaproteobacteria; order Lysobacterales; family Rhodanobacteraceae; genus Dokdonella; species Dokdonella aquatica. Next base: position 3,179,630 of record NZ_CP197094.1, read on the forward strand.
CAGTGACTGGGCAGATTACGGTAATCGGGGCAGTAGCTTTTGGCCCAAGCGAGGTGTGTTCCCCCAATGGCACCTCCTTGGGCCATTTTCTTTTCCAGGCTCTCCGTTCAGCCCCGGGACATGCTGGTTCACGCAGCTTCCGCATTCCCCTCCCCGCGGTTCAGCGTCCCACACCGGCATCCATGCGCATACTCGTCATCGAAGACAACAGCGATATCGCCGCCAACATCGGTGATTTCCTCGCCGACAAAGGCCACGTGGTCGACTTCGCGGGGGACGGTGTCACCGGCCTCCATCTCGCGGTCGTCAACGAATTCGACGCCATCATCCTCGACCTCGGCCTGCCCGGCATGGACGGCCTCGAGGTCTGCAAGAAACTCCGTCAGGAAGCGCGCCGGCAGACGCCGGTGCTCATGCTGACCGCGCGCGACGCACTCGAGCAGAAGCTGTCGGGTTTCGATTCCGGCGCCGACGACTACATGGTCAAGCCGTTCGCGCTTCAGGAGCTCGCCGCACGCGTCGAAGTGCTCGGCCGTCGTGGCAAGGGCGTCAAGAGCCGCGTGCTGACGCTCGCCGACCTCACCTACAACCTCGACACCTTGACCGTCGTGCGCGCCGGCAAGTCGATCCAGCTCAATCCGATCGGCCTCAAGCTGCTGCAGGCGCTCATGGACAAGGCACCGTCCGTCGCTACGCGCCAGGAGCTCGAGACGCGCGTGTGGGGCGAGGAGCTGCCCGACAGCGACTCGCTGCGCGTGCACATCCACGGCCTGCGAGCCGCCATCGACAAGCCGTTCGACAAGCCTCTGATCCAGACGCGCCACGGCATCGGCTACAGCATGGTCGATCCGGATGCGGCACCGGCGTAAGCTCCGCAGCCGCATCATCATCTCGTTCGCGTTGTTCGGACTCGGCCTCACGGCCTTGTTCGCCGCGGCGACGATCTACCTGCGGCTGCGCATGGAAGACCAGCTCATCAACGACACCTTGTCGCGCGAGCTGCGTCACTTCGTCGATTTCAAGCGCGAGTACCCGCAGCCCGACGCGCGCTGGAGCATGTCGCTGTTCGAGGCGCAGATCGTGCGCGCGGGTCGCACGGCGACCGTGCCGTTCGCGTGGCAGAAGTACGACGGCGGCGTCTACGACGTCGAGGATGTCGGCCGCGACAGCCGCCAGCGCGCCTACAAGCTCGCCGTCTACAAGGACGACGACTTCTGGGCCTACCTGCGTTTCGACGTGAGCTCGCAGAAGCTCAGCGAACGCCAGCTGCTCGTGATCCTCGGCACCTCGGTCGTCGTGTTCGGCCTGCTCTCGCTGATCATCGGCGTGTGGCTGTCGTCGCGCGTCATGAGTCCCGTCGTGGATCTTTCGCGGCGCGTGCGCGCGATGAGCACGTCCGGTCGTCCGGTCGCGTTGCGCCCGCATTTCGTCGACGACGAGGTCGGCCAGGTCGCCGCGGCACTCGACGATTACTCGACACGACTGACCCACCTCGTCGAGCGCGACCGCGAGTTCAATGCGGACGTCAGCCACGAGTTGCGCACGCCGCTCGCGGTGATCGCGTCGACCACCGAGCTGCTGCTCGGCCAGGACCTGCCCGACAAGACGCGCGAGCGCCTGCGCCGCATCGAGCGCGCGGTACGCCAGTCCACCGAGCTCACGGATGCGCTGCTGCTGCTCTCGCGTAGCGAACGCCAGGGACCGACCGACGGCGAATCGACCGACGTCGCGCGCGTGGCCGAGCAGGTCATCGACATCAGCCGGCCGCATCTCGGCACCAAGCCCGTGCAGGCACGCCTCGAGGTCGAGGAGCCGGTCACGACGGCGGCACCGTCGTCGGTGGTCGCGGTGGCGCTGACCAACCTCATCAGCAACGCGTTCAAGTACACGCAGCAGGGCGAGGTCGTCGTCATCGTCGGCCACGGCCGCGTCGCGGTCGAGGACACCGGCCCCGGCATCGCCGCCGAGGATGCCGAGCGCCTGTTCGTGCGCGGCGAGCGCGGCACCACCGCGGTCAAGGGCGCGGGCCTCGGACTCGCGATCGTGCGTCGCCTGTGCGACCTCTACGGCTGGAGCGTCTCGCTCGCGCCGCGCCCGCAGGGGGGCGCCGTCGCCGTGCTGCAGTTCGATCGCTCGCGCGAGCAGATCTGATCACGCGCGTCGCGCGTTGGCGCATGGTTTCATCGGCGTGTCCGCCCGCTTCCTTTCGCGACAGGCGCAGAGGCGCGACTGAATCGTCTGGTCCGATGCGTCGCCACGCACCCGTCGACACCATGCGCAATGACACGGCGTCATGCCGGCGAGGCGAACGGTTCGCCTCGCCGGATGCAAGCAGGCGTTCTCAGCCGACCGGGTCGAGCCAGCCCCAGCGATCCTGGGTCGTGCCCTTGAACAGGCCGAAGTAGAGATCCTGGATGCGGCGTGTGATCGGACCGGCCTTGCCTTCGCCGACCGGCTTGCCGTCGACCGACTTGATCGGCGTGACTTCGGCGGCGGTGCCGCACATGAGGATCTCGTCGGCGAGGTAGAGGTACTCGCGCGGCATGTCGCGCTCGATCACCTCGATGCCGTTATCGCGTGCGAGCGTGATCAGCGTGTGGCGCGTGATGCCGTTGAGGATCGCCGCGCTCGCGGGCGTCGTGTGCATCTGGCCGTCGAACATGAGGAACAGGTTCTCGCCGGCGCCTTCGCTGAGCAGGCCCGTGGAGGCGAGCGCGATACCCTCGCCGAAGCCGAGGCGGCGCGCCTCGCGTGCGATCAGCTGGCCCGACAGGTAGTTGCCGCCGGCCTTCGCGCCGGCCGGGATCGTGTTCGGCGCGAAACGCTGCCAGCTCGACACGCAGGCGTCGATACCGGTCTCGAGCACGCCCGGGCCGAGGTAGGGACCCATCTCCCACGTCGCGACGGCGACGTCGGTCGGCGTGTCGGCCGACAGGCCGAAACCGCCGAGGCCGCGGAACGCGACCGGACGCAGGTAGGCCTTGGTCAGGCCGTTGCGCCGGATCACTTCGCGGCAGGCTTCGGCGAGCTCGTCGATCGTGTACGGGATGACGATGTCGTAGATCTTGGCCGACAGGTACAGGCGCTTGAGATGGTCGGTCAGGCGGAAGATCGCCGGGCCGTTCGGCGTTTCGTAACTGCGGATGCCCTCGAACACCGACGAGCCGTAGTGCAGCGCATGCGCCATCACGTGCACGGTCGCTTCGGCCCACGGCTTGATCGCGCCGTTCTGCCAGATGTACTCGGGGTAGGTCATCGCCATGTCGTCAGGATCCTCGTGGGCAAGCCCGTGATTGTAGCGAGGCGGGTCCGGCCAGGCACGCCACGCCGCAGCATCAACCAGGAGGCAGCAGCCAGTGGCAGCCGTGGCGCGGCACGATCGCGAACCGCGTCTGTACTTCGCGGGGCACGCGGTCCATGTCGCGGCCCGTACGCACGACGAGGCTGTCGCCGGTCGCGCCGGGCGCGCGTTCCGGGTCCGCGGCAGACCCCACGTCGATACCCATCAGCGGTTCGGCGACGAGCCTCGCGAGATCCTGCAGGGCCGAGGTCGACGCGTAGCCGTCCCACAGCACGAGTCCGGACAACGTGACCGCATTGCGTGCGGCAAAGGCCTCGGCGACGCGCGTACGCAAGGCGTCGCTCGTCGTCGGGCAGGTCTGCGGCGTCGCGCGCATCGCCGCGGCGTGCGCTCCGGGTGTCAACTCGGCCGCGGCGGGCGGCGACGGTGTCGTCGGTGCGTCCCTTGCCGGCGCGACCTGCGCGCACGGGCGGTCGGTGAACACGGGTTCGCCGCCGGGGCCGATGCAGCGGCGGATCGTGGTCGGCTGGGCGACCGCCGCGGCACTCACGGCGAGCATCGACACGACGATCAGTTTCACGCGCAAGCATTTGAATGCAAAGCGATGCTTGCCTTGCGCGCAGCGTTCTGGTCTAGTCCGATCCATGTCCATCTGCGCTCCCGCCACTGTTTCCGCGAACGTCGCCCGTCGAGGCGGCAATAATAATGCGCGGAATACAACGGGGGCCGGCGTGCGGTAGGGGATCCATCACATCACACGCGAAGAAGGCCCGCCGAACAGCGGGCCTTCTTCGTTTTCGGGCTACGAAACTTTCCTCGGGAGACGCAACATGTGTTCGATCCTCGGCATCTTCGGCCTGCAGGCCGGCGACGACGTCCCGGCCCTGCGCCGCCTCGCGCTCGAGCTGTCGCAGCGGCAACGCCATCGCGGCCCGGACTGGAGCGGTGTCTACGCCGACGACGGCGCGATCCTCGTGCACGAGCGCCTCGCGATCGTCGATCCGGCCGGCGGCTCGCAGCCGTTGCGCTCCGCTGACGGCCAGCTCGCACTCGCGGTCAACGGCGAGATCTACAATCACCGCGAGCTCGAGCGGGGACTCGCGCAGCCGTACGCGTTCCAGACCGGCTCGGACTGCGAGGTCATCAACGCGCTCTACCGCGAGCACGGCCCGCAAGGCGTGGCGAAACTCAACGGCATCTTCGCGTTCGCGCTGTGGGATGCTGCCGAACGACGCTGCGTGATCGCGCGCGATCCGATCGGCGTGTGTCCGCTGTACTGGGGCCATGACCGCGAAGGCCGCCTGTGCGTGGCCTCGGAGATGAAGGCGCTCGTTGGCGTCTGCGCCGACGTCGCGACGTTCCCGCCCGGCCACGTCTACGACAGCCGCAGCGGTGAACTCGTGCGCTACTACGACAAGCCGTGGCGCGACTATGCCGCGACCGAAGGCGTCGAGGTCGACGCGGCCGCGCTGCGCGGCGCGTTCGAGGCGGCCGTGCACCGCCAGCTCATGACCGACGTGCCGTACGGCGTGCTGCTCTCGGGCGGTCTGGATTCGTCGCTCGTCGCCGCGTGTGCGGCGCGCTTCGCGCGCCATCGCATCGAGGAGGACGACAAGGCCGAGGCCTGGTGGCCGCGCCTGCACTCGTTCGCGATCGGCCTGCACGGTTCGCCCGATCTCGCCGCGGCCGAGATCGCCGCGAAGGCGCTCGGCACCGTGCACCACGGTTTCGAGTACACGTTCGACGAGGGTCTCGACGCGCTGCCCGAGGTGATCCGCCACATCGAGAGCTACGACGTCACCTCGATCCGCGCGTCCACGCCGATGTACCTGCTCGCGCGCCGCATCAAGGCGATGGGCGTCAAGATGGTGCTGTCGGGCGAGGGTTCCGACGAGATCTTCGGCGGCTACCTGTACTTCCACAAGGCACCGAACGCGCGCGAGTTCCACGAGGAAACCGTGCGCAAGCTCGACGCGCTGCATCTCTACGACTGCCTGCGCGCGAACAAGTCGATGATGGCTTGGGGTGTCGAGGCGCGCGTGCCGTTCCTCGACCTCGAGTTCCTCGACGTCGCGATGTCGCTCGACGCGAAGGCCAAGATGGCCGGAGGCGGTCGCATCGAGAAGGCGATCCTGCGCGAGGCGTTCGATGGCGCGCTGCCGCCCGAGATCCTGTGGCGCCAGAAGGAGCAGTTCAGCGACGGCGTCGGCTACGGCTGGATCGACGGCCTCAAGGCGCATGCCGAGGCGCAGGTCACCGACCGCGAATTCGCCGCGGCCGCGGCGCGTTTCCCGATCAACCCGCCACAGACGAAGGAAGCGTACTTCTACCGCCGCATCTTCGAAGAGCATTTCCCGGGTGCGGCGTGCGCCGAGACGATCCCGGGCGGCGAGTCGATCGCGTGCTCGTCGCCTGCGGCGATCGCCTGGGACCCCGCATTCGCGGGCGCGGCCGATCCGTCGGGTCGTGCGGTCGCGGGCGTGCACCTGTCGGCGAACGCACCCGTCGCGGCGTGATGGCATGCGAGGGCCGCGCCGTGCGCGTGGCCCTCGCGAGGCGGGCTCAACCGTCGAGGCGCTCGAGCACCGCGAGCGTGGGTTTGGCGCGATTGAGCGTGTAGAAGTGCAGGCCCGGTGCGCCGCCGTCGACGAGGCGGCGGCAGAGCTCCGCGACGACGTCGGCCGCGAACGCGCGGATCGACTCGGCATCGTCGCCGAGCGCGGTGATGCGGCGCGACAGCCAGCGCGGGATCTCGGCGCCGCACATCTCCGAGAAGCGGCGCAGCTGGCTGAAGTTCGCGATCGGCATGATGCCCGGCACGATCGGCACGTCCACGCCGAGGCGGCGCGCTGCGTCGACGAAACGGAAGTAGCCGTCCGCGTTGTAGAAGTACTGCGTGATCGCGCCGTTCGCGCCGGCTTCGACCTTGCGCTTGAAGTGGGCCAAGTCGGTGTGCGCGTCGTCGGCCTGCGGATGCACCTCGGGGTAGCAGGCGACCTCGAGGTGGAAATGGTCGCCGGTCTCGCGGCGGATGAATGCGACGAGATCGGCCGCGTAACGGAAGTCGCCGAAGCTGGCCATGCCCGAAGGCAGGTCGCCGCGCAGCGCGACGATGCGGCGCACACCGAGTTCGCGGTACGTATCGAGCAGGGCGCGGATCTCGTCGCGCGAGCCGCCCATGCACGACAGATGCGGGGCCGCATCGAGCGCGTGCGACGTGCGCAGGCCGCGCACGGCGTCGACGGTATAGCTCAGCGTCGAGCCACCCGCGCCGAAGGTCATCGAGACGTAGTCGGGCGCGCGTGCCTTGAGCTGGCGCACGGCCTTGTCGAGGCCGTCGCGCTGCTCGTCGGTCTTGGGCGGGAAGAATTCGTAGCTGATCGGGGTCGGCATGGTGCGTTCGATTCGCATGAAGCAATCATTCTATCTCTGTATCAAGATGGAAGCATATAGGTCCGGACGGCTGCTTGGGGCGTGGTGCGCGCCATCCCCTCGCCAGCCGGCCGCGAACGTGGCCTACTGCGCGCCATGCCGCCCAGCGAACCCGCGCGCCACCGCGCCGCCGCCCGAGACGACGACCTGCTGCTCCAGGAGCTGCGCGAGACGCGCGAGCGCGCGCGCCTGGGCGGATTCTTCTACCCGATCGCCTGCGCGCTGACGTTCGTCGTCACGACCGATGCGTTCTCGTGGCAGGCGTTCGCGATGACGAGCGTGTTCGTGCTGCTCGCCGCCGCACGCGTCGCGGTCAAGCTGCCGCCGGCGCCGACGCCGCGCGAGGTCCGTGCGCTGTTGCAGCGGATCTGGGCCATCGTGCTCGTGACGACGCTCGCCTGGGGCGGCTTCAGCGCGTGGGTCTACCTGTACCTGCCGGAGCCTGCACCGCTCGTTGCCGTCCTGTTCTCGGGCGCGTTCGGCATGGCCTTGTGCCACACCTTGTGCATGCGCCGGCTCCCGTCGGCGGTGACGATCGGCTTCGTCATGCTGCCGAGCATGGCATTGCTCTGGCACAGCGACGGCGCCGGCATCGCGATCATGTGGGGCATCTACATGGTCTACATGCTGCTCGTGCTCAAGCGCAGCTATGGCGAGTACCGTACGCGGCTAGAGCTGGAACAGAGCCTGCGCGAGCAGCGCGACATGTTCGAGCGCCAGAGCCGCATCGACGGCCTCACCGGCATCACCAACCGCCGCGGCTTCAACGACGCACTCGCCGCGGCGATCGAACGCGCACGTCGCGGTGCCGGCGTGGCGTCGCTGCTGATCCTCGACATCGACCACTTCAAGCGCATCAACGACAGCCTCGGCCACCTCGCCGGCGATGCCTGCCTCGTCGCACTCGCGCAGAGGCTGCGCGAGCATTTCGAGGCGACCGGTGACGTCGTCGCGCGCCTCGGAGGCGAGGAGTTCGGCGTCGTGCTCTCGGCCGACGAGGACATCGCCTGCAAACGCGCCGAGCATTTCCGTCGCGATCTCGAGCGCGAACCGCTGGCGTTCGAAGGCCGCGCCGACATCGTGACCGTCAGCATCGGCTGCGGTGCATTCGACGCGTCGAGGCACGCCGACGACGATGCGCTCTACCACGACGTCGACGCAGCGCTGTATCGCGCCAAGCTCGGCGGGAGAAACCGTACCGGGCGCGTCGAGGCGGGCCATCCGCGCGCGCGGGAAGTGCTCGAGGACGAGGCAGGCGTTACGCTGTAAGGCCTTATCCGAAGCGCCTGCAGCATGTCCATCGTTCTGACGCCGTTCGCCCGTACCCGCCTGTTCCCGCGCGAGCCACGCGCCAACACGATCCAGGACTGCTCGCCCGAAGCGTTCGAGCAACGCCTCAATGACGAAGCGCCGATGCGCGTGCTCGACGGCTATGCGCCGTTCTGCAAGCTCCACGTGCACCGCAACTGGACGTCGACGCGCTGCCTGACGGTGCCGGTCACCGACGCCAACCGCCATCTCCTGCGATCCGCCTACGAGGCGCGTTCGTCGAGCGAACTCCCCGTGCTCGTGCGCTGGTTCGAAGGCGTCGAGGTGCCGGTCGCGGGCTACCTCGTCGTGATCCTCTACAGCCGCGAACAGCTCGCGAAGGAGGATGCGCCGATCGATGCCGAATGGGGCGTCGTCGGCTGCCTCTATACCGCCGAGCCCGAGGAAATCCCGATGGCCCCGATCACGATGATGCGCAACGCGCTCGGCGTGGAGGAGGGCGGATCGGGCGTACCGATCGACCGCGCGGCCTACCGCCGCAGCGTCGCGTTCTGGGAGCGCAACGCGAACTGGCGCGACATGCCGTAAGCTCTATCCCGAAGCGTCGAAGATGTTCGACACCGGGGCGGCCGCTTCCACGCACGTCGCGGACTTCAGATGATCGTGCCTGCTCGAGGCGCGAGGGGGCTTTGATGAATCCGGTTGCCATCGTCGTGGCTTCCTTGCTCGCTGCGTCGGGGCAGGGCGAGGCATCGGCTCCGGTCGTGATCTCCAATCTTCCCAAGGATCTCGTCTCGGAGGTTTACGAAGGCGACGACGCAACGATGCCGGTTGATGACCGGTTCGTCATTGCGTTGACGACGCGAGCCGGACGGCATGGGGATGCCACGGCTCCCCTCGGCATTCGGGCTGCCTTCGAGCAGATGAAGGCGTCGCTGCCACGTTGGTATGTGAAGGCGTTGCGGGACAGCCATGGAGAAGACGAGTGTTCCGTCGTCGTGAACGGAAAGAGCTACAGCTACCTCGTGAACGCATGGTTCGGCGTGAGGTGGGGCCTCTACGAGGATGGTTCGCCTTTGCGCACGGAATTCGAGCGGTTGGAGATTCGCTCGGGGCTCATGATCGACGCCGCGTTCTCGAGTGGATTCTGCGAATACGTCAAGCATGGCGCCGACGTCGCCATGAAGCATGTTCTTGCCTATCGCACCGGTGGTGCAGCGGAGTGATGGCCATAGAGACGGTGTGCATGGGGGCGTGCGACGGCAATGGACGTCCTCATCAGGAGGCCCCGCTTTCGTAGCGGATCGGAACCTACGTACGGCAGCAGGCACTGGATCAACGTCGCCCGCATATCGCCATGAATCGCCATCGTAACGGCCGAAGCGTGTTCCGATTCGGCCCGTACCGCGCTGCGTAATGGGATAGGGCAGGGGCGCGTACGAGAAGCCCAAGGGGGCATCGACTCTGCTGGTCCTTGCCAAGAGGGAGGTAGGTTGACGTGCATGCCACGAGACAGCCGATGTCTATATCGGCGTATCGCCAGGATGCATTTACCTCGATGGTATCCCCTTCGGGCCTGTCAATGCTGCCCATCGCGTGTACTTGCGGGAGCGTGCTGATGTCATGCCTGATCTTCTTATGCGTAGGTAGGTTGACGAGAATGCGTGCCGCGACAGTTCATGCTCTTCTGATCCTTGTCGTCGTGTCGACGAATTTTGGAGGCTCTCCAGCCTTTGCGGGCGAGTCGATCTACCTGGGGGTCAAGAGGTCTGCTCTGCCTGAAGGTTACGATCTCGAGCCTCAAGGAGGACGAGGATGCTATTATTACAGCGCCTTGATTGGCGGGGTGGATTACTCCTTGGCATTTTCAGGGCCTGGTGGTGATGATGTCTTGTTGGAGTATTCATTCGATCTGAAGGGGGTTTCGCAGCAGGGTGTGCTCGCCATCATGAGGGCGGCGCTGGGTAAACCCTCGTGGGGAAGTGGTGATCGGTACGAATGGAAGCATCCCGAAGTAGAGGCTGATTTAATCTTCAGGCGTGATGCCGTCGCGTTTTCGTTCTCCGGCAAATCTGGGTGTGGACAAAAAGACTGGTAGCTTGATTGGCCGCTCGGTGAGATGAGTGGCGTAATCACCATCGACTGGATTGAAACATGCCGGCTCAGCCGCGCGCAGGAAGGGGTCATGATCGACAGGGGCGACGCCGATGCGCCAACGTGGCCGTGCTCGTCTTTCGTTTGCGAGCAGGAGGTGTAGGAAGGATGTTTCCCGGCCTTTTTCTTCTTTCGCCAACCTTGAGGGCGTGTCCGAGGGCATGGTTGAGTCAATGGAATGCACGCGCTCACGCTGTTCAGGTCGTTCGTGGTCTCGGTTAATCCTTCGAGGGAAAGGATGAGCCATGGAAGGGACTATGCGAATAACTTATGCAGGCGCATTGGGAGGGTTTTTAGTTGCTGCGAAGATATTTAATTGCCATGTGCGTTTTGTCTCTATTGCTGACGGCTTGCGCGAAGTCGGTTATGAAATCAGGCGAATGCCATCACTTTATTTTTGATGGTGGTGGCTCTGCCAGCATAAGATCGGATGCGGTTAAGGTGATGAGGATGATGCCTCTTCATTTTCAGAGAGGTCGTATTTTCAGTGTCTATCTGAATATTCCCGATGTTTTTTTGAGTGAAAATATTGACGCTGTAAGTGTGTCGGATTACTTCACGGACCTCGATGGTAATGAAGTGAAGTGCCATAATATGGGGAAGATTCGTTCCATCCGTTGTTACGCTGGTATTTCGGACTTGTCGATACAAGTATCAGCTGTTTTTACGGATGGGGCGGATGTTGATTTTCCTGAGGTCACGAAAGAGCTGGTGGTCCAATTGAGGAATTCCGCGCTGGACTGCAAGTGATTCTCTGGACCCGAGAAGGCGCGGAAGTCGGATGTTATTGGAAGGGCGGTAGGGAGATGGGCTAGCTACTAGGCCGTAGCCGATATCCGTCTACCACCTCGTTGTGATCCTCTAAAGCCGCGAACAGCTCGCGAAGGAGGATGCGCCGATCGATGCCGAATGGGGCGTGTCGGCTGCCTCTATACCGCCGAGCCCGAGGAAATCCCGATGGCCCCGATCACGATGATGCGCAACGCGCTCGGCGTGGAGGAGGGCGGATCGGGCGTGCCGATCGACCGCGCGGCCTACCGTCGCAGCGTCGCGTTCTGGGAGCGTAATGCGAACTGGCGGAGCCCATGATGCTGGCGTTCGTCGATCCGATTCATCTCCACGTCGACGTCGTCTTTGGAGATGCGGACGGATTGCGCTGCGACGACTGCGAGTTCATTGGAGCTTGAGGTCCCGGTCGCTCGAACTAGTCCTGTTTTTCAGTATCCTGGACAAGGGCATCGTCAATTTTGCTTCTTCGAAACCGTGTATCGTACGCATCCAGCTACCGGCGCGCGCAAACTATGAATTATAGGGTTGGAAAGCTTCTTGTCCTGGTGATGGTCGTATGCGGTGGTTTCACTTGTAAGCCTTCGAGCGCCTCAACGATTGTCACGTGTGAAACTTACTATTCGGCCGGTCTGAGTTACTTGAACGATGTGTCAAATACTAACGGAACTCTCTCGAGTTACGAGAAGATATCATCGGAGGTGGATAGATTTTACGATGAGTCTCTTTTAAACAGGGATCTTATTGATAGGGAATTGCTGGACATAATTGGGGCGGGCGTGAAGAAAGATCAGATATCAGATCTTCTGGTTGTGGCTTCGCTTTTCGATGCAGTGGAATCTGTTCGCAAACTTTCAAAGGGCAAGCGTGCATTGCTTGAGGAATTCAGCACGGTTATGGGCGAAGAAAGCCGAATGGCACCTATGCACGCATCGGCATGGTGTGAAAGCTACAGAGTATTCGAGTATCTGATTTCCAATAATGTCAATCGTGACGTGAACGGTCGGGTTGGTTTTATGGGATATGACGGCGTTTCGGTGAGTGCTCTTGAGTTGGCTGTTGTGGGGCACGATAACTTCGGTGGTGATATCCGTATCGTTCGTGAGCTTTCAAGAAGCGGCGACGCAAAAAGTCCGTTGCCTTGGCTGAATATATAAAAATATCCATTAATAATGGGGTTCTTGGTGATGCTGACAATCCTAAGGTTAGATATAATAATATAGAGGGTATTATTTGGGTTCTGGAGCATGATGCAAATTGACATTATGTAAGGCTTCCGACGATCGTGCCCGCCTGAGAGCAGGCACTCGATGGGATGACTCGGGCTGCGATGGTCGTGACTCGAGGCTTGCCGAGACGCAGTGAGGGTAGTGATGTCGGACTTCGTCGTGAGTTGATATGCGTGAAGCCATTGAATTTAGGGTCTATGATGATGTTGCTCGGCAATGGCTTCCCGACGATGTCGGCGTCCGCATGGGCATGGCGAGGAGGCTCCTTGTGGATGTCGGTGACCCTCTCATGGGCGTTATTGCCGACGCCCATCGCTCGATGGTCGCGCAAGGAACATTCTTCATCACCTCGTGGAAAAAAGTCGCTGTCTACTCTGCAGCGGAGCTGAAATCCGCAGACGCTTTTTTGCTCAAGATCATGTCGGTATTCGAACCATCGGCTGAGATGTGCGGAACATCGTACGATGATCGACATGCCTGCCCACAGTGCGGTTCCGGCGGGATGCAGACATCGCCCCTCGTTTTGGATACTAAGAAAATACCTCGTAAAGCCTCTTTCGCGAAAACGATCTCCGGGGAGGTCGTCGTGTCGAGAACGGCGGTGGATGTTCTCCGAGCGCATGATGTAGGAGGCTTTAGTCTTGCTCCTGTGATAGGCCGAGGGCTAAGCGCCAAGGAGTCGAGCGATTGGTTGCAGCTACTTCCGTCCGACACGAACGCAGATGTCGTTAGTCCTACGCGATTCGGCTACGACCCGTTCGGTATCGAGCAAGGAGGAGATGGTTGCCCGCTGGGAGACTGCTTGGGTGCCAACTTGATTTCCAGAGTTTTTCTGGATGAGGAGAGCATGGCGGGGCGGGCAGATGTCTTCTGCTCGCGATCGTTCGTTGGAGCACGGCGAGGTTATCTTCGCCCTGAGCGAATGATGTTCATACTGCCGAGGGTTCGCGACATCATTCAATCCCATCAACTTGGAGGGTGCGAGTTCGAGATAGCGTATCCGACTCGCGGCGACTGAGTGATCGATCTCCGACCGAGGCCGAGTCAGCTTGTCGCACTGGACGTAAGCGGGACCATGGTCAACTGATGTCTCATGTCGTGTGCGCAGAGCGCCATATCGCTTTCTCCCATGAGGTCTTGCCGAGTGACACTGTCGCCGTCAACGTGCGGTACGTGGGCGTATTCGTGTACCTGCGCGACGATAACTTTGCGCGGCGTCTGATCCAGAGTGCACCTGTCGCCGCTCGAGCGACTCGCCAACGTGATCAGAAGCTGCATGTGGCAGGAGCCACGATGACGCAATGACGCTGCGCGTGCTCGACAGCCATGTACCGTTTCGCAACGACTCCCGATCACTTCTCGTATGCCGATTTGGCTGGTCATTGATGGCGGCTGCGATCTGCTGCCAGCCCCCGATGAGGCCCGCTCGTCGAATGAGTTCCGAGATGGTGCCAATTGCGTTGCAGAACGCGTTGGGTGTGGAGGAGGGCGGATCGGGCGTACCGATCGACCGCGCAGCCTACCGCCGCAGTGTCGCGTTCTGGGAGCGCAACGCGAACTGGCGGTAGACGGCCGGGATCCTGAGCGTTCCCGCACCACCGTTGCTGCTGACGCGGCAATCTCGATGCCCGCTCCGCCGACAAGCAAGCATCGTCGACATGAACATGGGCCGATCATTGCTCGTCGCGCTGGCCATCATCGCGGGATGTCCAACGTCCTCCCGGGCTGCAGGCGAGCCTGTACCGCTGGTCGGCGTGATGGCTCATCGTGCGGAATGGTCGGGAAACGCCGTCCCGGTGTGGGGTATGCTGGGCATTTCCAGGGGCGACAAGATCGAGCTGTACCTCGACGAAGGCCGTTGGCGATATAGCATTCGGTTGAACTCCGTCCGCGTGAACACGGACGACCCGGAGCCGACGGTTGACAGCGCGTCGAGGATGTCCCGCTTGAGTGCAGGTATGTGAGAGTCGTCGGAATCATCGCCGAGGTTGCTCCGCGCGGCTACTCTGCGATGCTCATCGACATCCATGGCATCGAAGGTCTGAAGTGATGAAGAATCATTCCATCGGTATGGCAACAGCTGCCGCAGCACTATTGCTGTCAGCTTGCGGTGGCGCTCGGATCCACGATGACACGACACCTTCGTATCGCCTGTACGCAAGACTGGACGATGACCGGCTCGTAGCCTCGCTCGTCAACGAGTCGAACACCTCACTGGTGGTTTACGGGAACAGGGTCGCGATTCTTCCAGGGGAAGCGGGCTTCGCGTTGGAAATCCATCGTGAGGGCGGTGGGCGTGCACGCTATTGCGGCATGCTCGACCAGGCTGCCGCGGAAGCTGCGGAGCTCACTCCTGGTGGCGAGTATCACTACCACGATCAGGTGGAAGTCATAGGAAGGGACTATTGCCTGCAGCCCGGGAAGTACCACCTTCATGTCGTCTATCGTGCGCCGGCATTATCTGAGCGGGCGGAACCCATGGAGCTGGCCAGATCCGAGCGGCTCGACTTCCGGGTCGAGTAGCAAACGATGCGGCGGAACGCCCTCTGCACTTCCGGAACATCCATCCGTTTGCATCTGCTTGAAGGGCGGCGAGGCGATCGGCGTCGACCGCATCACGCGATGCGTTCGATTTTCCGTCTTACGTGAGGTATGAGTAATGTTGTCGCTCGACAGAAAGAGCCTTGCTTTGGTATTGATTGGCTTATACCTCTTTGCTTTGACGGAGGCTGAAGCCATGCAGCGCTTTAAATATGGCTCTAAATCTATATGTGTTGCTTCAGACATGGCCGTGCGAAAGCTGGATTTTTCTGGCGCTTTCGGCACGTCCCTCGGATCTGATAATAAAGGTGTTTTTGTATCGATTCCGTTCGATTCAAAGTCGGAAGAAGGCAAGGAAGTTTTGCTTTTTATTAAGATACCCAAGCCTTCGGAAGAGAAATTGCCCTCCGTGTCGCACAGCCAAGTTTTATCCGATATTCCAGGCTTGTCTGAGCTACCTTCAGAAAGTACTTTTGGGGAAAGGAGATTTGTTGCGGGCGACTACGATTCTCCTCTGGGAGATTACTATGTTTCATGCCGAGAGCTTCCTGGATCTCACAAATGCTCTCGGCCATTCAGATATCAGGGCATTGCCGGTGCATACTCATTTAACTGGAATGATATCCACAAGTGGAGTTCGATTGAGAGTGTGGTGATTGAAGCGTTCAAGTTGGGACAAGTGGGGGTTTGCAAGGGGCTGTAATTTTTATTGTTCTCGCAACAACGGAGATCTGGTACCGGAGATCTGGGACACCCACCATTCTGCGCAGTTCGAAACTTGGGTAGAGGGCGAGTGGGTATGCTCGCCCGCCCCTTTCGTCACCGTGAGGCGAGTCTTCCGCTCCCAGGATTGGCGCGGAACGGCGATTAGAAGGCATCCGGGGCAGCTCGTGATACGGCCTGAGGTGCCGCCGACGGAGTTGCAGCTTTCAGCCGGTTGCGCGCTCCAGCCCTCGCGCGACACCGAGGCCTCTGAGCCACCACTGTCCCATCGCGATGGCCTTGTCGATCAGGCCCTGAGCGGATCCGAGGGGCCACGAAAAGCGTGTTTCGATTCCGGGCACCTGGTGCTCCCGCGCCGTTTCGCCGGACGGGCTACGCGATGCGTTCGATCCGGCTCTTCCGGCACAGCGGGTACTCGGCTACGAAGCCCGCGATGCGCTCATGCATCGCATCGAAGCTGCTGCCGTACATGTAGAGCGCGGTTTCGGTCGGGCCACGCCAGTGGCTGTTGACCATGCCGATGCCCTCGAGCAGCGTCGCGCAGGTATCGAACACGTGGTTGACGTCGCTGGTCGCGTAGACCTCGTCGTCGAGGTCGGTGCCGTTGAGGTAGAGCGCGAGGCCTTCGTGGCTGCCGAACGCGATGCGCTCGCCGTCGGGATGCACGGTCACGTGCGAGCCCTTCGGCGCAAGCATCGCGGCGAGCACCTGCATGACCTGGTCGATGCGCCTGGGGCTCGCGTCCTCGAGCGCGATCTCGATGTCGCAGTTCTCGACCTCGCCGTTCGACGCCAGCATCGTGCCACCGCCTTCGACCGTCGCGCCGTACTTCTCGCGATCACAGACGCTCGAGAACGCATCCTCGAGCTCGGCGCGATCCATCGGCTGCAGACGTGCGTTGAGCATGGCGGTGATGCGCCCGGGGCGCTTCTTCCTGAAGAGATCGAACATCATGTCATCCGGTCTGCGCGGGATCGCGACGCCGGAGCATAGGTCACGTGCTACTCCTTGCCCCGTGCACGCTTCGCGTTTCAACCGTGAGCCGGTCGATGCATCTCGGCGGAAGCGGGCGGATACAGCTGTGTCAGGCTCGGCTCGAAAGGGGGTTGAACAACGCTCGGCCACCACTCGTTCCGGTGTGGCGCTCCCTCCAGGTGCACGGCAATGCGCTCGAGCAATTCGTCCCAGCCTTGCGCATCCTCGGGAATCGCGCATGACGCGCCACCCCGCATGAAGAAGCGTAACCAGAGCGTGTCGTGGGAGAGGTGGTCCGTCTTCGATGCGAGTACACGCTCGACCTCCGGCCACGAGACAACGGTGCGGCTGGTCGACTGGGCAAGGAAGGAGCGAAAGCTCACGTGCTCGACAATGAATGTATCGTCGAGGAAGGCGATGTGCCACTCGTCGTATGGGAGATTTCTCATCGCGCGCCGGGCGACAAGCGTGCGGTAACGTAGGAAAGCAAGAAAGCCCACCGTGTTTGCCGTCCTCTTCGACGTGGCGCTTGCCTGGCGTCGCGGCCGGTACGATCGCGACGCCAGGCATGCCGATCATGTCACCTCATCGCAGATCGTACCGATCGAGGTTCATGACCTTGGTCCACGCGGCGACGAAGTCGTCGACGAAGGCCTTCTTCGCATCGTCTGCGGCATAGACCTCGGCCAGGGCGCGCAGCTGTGCGTTCGAGCCGAACACGAGGTCGGACACCGTGCCGGTCCAGCGCACGGCACCGCTGGTGCGGTCGCGTCCTTCGAGCACATCGCGGCTCGACGCGGAGCGCGTCCACTTCGTGCGCATGTCGAGCAGATTCACGAAGAAGTCGTTGCTGAGCGTGCCGGGGCGATCGGTGAGCACGCCGTGCTTCGAGCCGCCGACGTTCGCGTCGAGTACACGCAGGCCGCCGACGAGCACGGTCATCTCGGGCGCGCTCAGCGTGAGCAGGTTGGCCTTGTCGACGAGCATCTCGGCTTCGGAGCCTTCGAAGCCCTTCGCGACATGATTGCGGAAGCCGTCGACCCTCGGCTCGAGTGGCGCGAACGAGTCGGCATCGGTCTGCGCATCGGTCGCGTCGGTGCGGCCCGGTGCGAACGGCACGGTGACCTCGTGGCCACCCTTCTTCGCAGCGGCTTCGACCGCCGCGTTGCCGGCGATCACGATGAGGTCGGCGAGCGAGATCTTCTTGCCACCCGTGGCGCTGGTGTCGAAGTCCTTCCTGATCGCTTCGAGTGACGCGAGCACCTTGGCGAGCTGCGCGGGCTGGTTCGCCTCCCAGTCCTTCTGCGGGGCGAGGCGGATGCGCGCGCCGTTGGCGCCGCCGCGCTTGTCGCTGCCGCGGAACGTCGAGGCCGACGCCCATGCGGTCGCGACGAGCTGCGGGATCGTCAGGCCCGAGGCGAGCACCTTCTGCTTGAGCGCCTCGACGTCGCGCGGCTCGACGAGTGCGTGGTCGACGGCGGGCACGGGATCCTGCCAGATCAGTTCTTCCTGCGGCACGAGCTTGCCGAGGTAGCGCGCACGCGGGCCCATGTCGCGGTGCGTGAGCTTGAACCAGGCGCGCGCGAACGCATCGGCGAACTCGGCCGGGTTCGCCATGTAGCGGCGCGAGATCGTCTCGTAGGCCGGATCGATGCGCATCGCCATGTCGGCCGTCGTCATCATCGGCTGGTGCAGCTTGCCGGGCGTGTGCGCGTCGGGCACGTTGCGGCCGGCGTCGCCGACCGGCTTCCACTGGTGCGCGCCGGCCGGGCTCTTCGTGAGTTCCCACTCGAAGCCGAACAGCGTCTCGAAGTAGCTGTTGTCCCAGCGGATCGGCGTCGGCGTCCACGCGCCTTCGATGCCGCTGGTGATCGTGTGGCCGGCCATGCCGCTCTCGTAACCGTTGGCCCAGCCGAAACCCTGGTGCTCGATGTCCGCACCCTCGGGCTCGACCTGCACGAGCGAGGCATCGCCGGCGCCGTGCGCCTTGCCGAACGTGTGGCCACCCGCAGTCAGCGCGACGGTCTCCTCGTCGTTCATCGCCATGCGCGCGAACGTGTCGCGGATGTCGCGACCCGAGGCGAGCGGATCGGGCTTGCCGTCGGGGCCTTCGGGATTGACGTAGATCAGGCCCATCTGCACGGCGGCGAGCGGGTCGGCGAGATCGCGCTCGCCCGAGTAACGGCTGCCGGGCTTGTCGCTCGTCGCGAGCCACGCGTTCTCGGGGCCCCAGTAGATGTCCGCGTTCGGCTCCCAGATGTCGGCGCGGCCGCCGGCGAAACCGAACGTCTTGAAGCCCATCGATTCGAGCGCGACGTTGCCGGTCAGGATGAACAGGTCGGCCCACGACAGGTTGCGTCCGTACTTCTGCTTGATCGGCCACAGCAGGCGGCGTGCCTTGTCGAGGTTGCCGTTGTCCGGCCAGCTGTTGAGCGGCGCGAAGCGCTGATCGCCGGTACCGGCACCGCCGCGGCCGTCGTGGATGCGGTAGGTGCCCGCGGCGTGCCACGCCATGCGGATGAAGAACGGGCCGTAGTGGCCGTAGTCGGCCGGCCACCAGTCCTGCGAATCGGTCATCAGCGCGTGCAGGTCGGCGACGACGGCATCGAGGTCGAGCTGTTCGAACGCTTCGCGGTAATCGAACGCCTCACCCATCGGGTTCGCGCGCGGCGAGTGCTGGTGCAGCAGGCCGAGGTTGAGCTGGTTCGGCCACCAGTCGGCGTTGCCCCAGCTGCCCGTGAGGGCCTGGCTGCGGGATCCGCCTGAGAACGGGCACTTCGGTTCGGTCGTCATGTCGGGTTTCCTCGGTGGCGGCTGCGGCCTGGGTGCAGGCACCTTACGCCCCTCGCATGACGAAAGAAAAGTTCGCGGTTTGGATGTTGTCGATAGATTGGGCCTATGGATGGCGCCAGGTGGGGATGCGGCGCGACGTCATTCGCGCGTGTCCGCGGGCAGGCGCGACGCGAGCGCGAGCGCGGCCTCGCGGTTGCCGGCGATCAGCGTGCGCGACACCTCGAGGTTGGTGATCCAGAAGCGCAGTTCGGCGAGCAGGCGCGGTTCGGCGCGGTAGGCGTCGAGGATGGCCTTGGCCGCGTCGTCGCCGATCGGCGCATCGCATTCGATCAGGCGCTGGCGGGTCTGCTCGAAGCTCTCGTGGCAGTGCGCCCAGACATGCGTGGACACCGCCTGCGGCGTGAGTCCGCGCACGATCCTGCGGTACTCGGGTTCGAGCCGCAACAGGTAGCCGGCCTGCACGCTGAGGCCGTTGACGTAGTAGTTCGCGAGCGTGGTGCGCAACGCGGTATCGCGGATCAGGCCGAGATCGCCTGCGTTGCGCATCTCCTGGTAAGTCGTGTCGCGCGGGATGTACGGGTAGAGCTGGCTGGCCTGGAAGAACGCGAGCACGGTCGGCCACGCCGCGCCACGCACCTTCTCGCCGGTTTCGGCGTGGCGGATCGCGGCATGCCCATAGGCGACCACCGCACCCCAGAATACGAGGCGATCGTCCATCTCCTTCACGTCCACGGCCAGATCGTCGTGGATGCGCTGCAGGTATTCGTCGCCACGCTGCGCCTCGCGGCGCGCGTCGTTCCAGTTGTCGACCTGCAGGCCGATGAACACGCCGAGGATCACGATGACGAGTTCGACCGCGAGCGCGGTGCCGTCGAGGCGGGCGAGGCGTTCGGTGATGCGTGTCAGGCGCATGGTGACTCGATGTCCTGGTTGTGGAGGCGTCACGGCGTTCGTCGCGCAACATGCGGCGTGAACGCCTGCAAGCGCCGAGGTTCGCCGATCACGTCGCGGCGATCGGCTCGGCGAAGGTCTGAGCCCAGCGACCGCTGCGTGCTGCCCGCTGGAATGATGGGTTAGGCCTCATGCGACCCGGCCTTGGCACGTGATCGGACGACGTGGACCCACGTGTCCTGACTTGGCTCCAGCTCGGGAAAAGCTCTTGCCGCCGGGTTGAATTGGCTTTTCGCCGATCTCGCCCATCACTTGGCCGAAGGCGAGTTCGTGCTGTTCCTGCGGTGTCAGTCCGGCGAGTGCGTCTCGCAGCGCGTCATTCAAGGCTGCCATCGCATCGATTCCGCCGTCTCGCATATGCCGTGCACACGCGATACCGGGTGGTTCCATCAGCTCATCTCGAAGTAATGACGGGCTTGACGTGATCATGGCTTTTCCGGCCTGCCGCAGGTGAAGTCGGTGTCGCCCACGGCGCGGCAATGCGGCGGGAAGCCGTGCCTGCGCCAGTGCTCGACGAAGCCGAGTTTCACCACGAATCGTTTCCATTGCGGTGAGCCGAACCAGCCCTGCGGATGGCGTTGCCACGCGACGTGGCTGTTCGGGAGATTGGGCGCGGCGGCGTCCGCCAGCCGGTCGAATGCGCCGAACCACAGCAGCAACTGCACATTACCGTAGGCGCCACTGTCGATATCGGCAAGCAGGTCGCCCGGAGCAAGCCGGGCGAGTAGTGCGTCCATGTCGTCGGGTTGCCACCCGGGATGGTCGAAGCTGGCGACAATGGCATTGGCCAGCACCGGATCGACGTCGTAGCGATCCAGGATCAGGCGGATGCCGATGCGGTCACCTTGCGAGTGCAGGGCGGGCAGGAAATCCAGCGCCCGGTTGAGGAAGAAGCCCTCGGCCATGCCCTGCTCGAACAGCGTCAATGCACGCGTTTCGTCCCCTTCCAGCAGGGCGAGCGATGCTTGCCACCGCACGCAGTTCTGGTACGCAGGATCGACCTGCAGGCAGCGTTGGAGGTCCGATTCCGCTTCGGCGAAGTAGCCCAGCTGCATGTGCGGCATGCTGCGCCACAACCAGGCGGTGGCGTTGTGCGGGTCCGCGGCGACGGCCTTGTCCATGTGCGACAGGACTTGTGGCCAGTCGAAGGGTGGGCGGCTGGAACCGACCATCCCCAGGACCGCATGCGGCATCGAAAGCGATGGATCCAGCTGAAGCGCTTGCCTGGCTGCTTTTCCTGCGAGCGCGGTGTAGTCGCGATCGGCGATGCCCCAGCTTTCGAGGATGCTGTAGAGGGCGCCAAGCCCCTCCCAGCCGCGTGCGAATCCGGGGTCGAGTTCCACCACGCGCTCGAACAGGCGCGTGGCTTCGGGGAGATCGGTGCGTGCGATGAACAGCTCGCGCGCCTTGAGGTAGGTGTCGTAGGCGGTGAGATTGTCGGTGTCGGCCTGCACATTCACCGCGGCCAGCGGCTTGCCCTCGCTGGCCAGTTCGGAACGCAGGGCGGACACGATCGCGTTGGCGATCTCGTCCTGGATCGCGAAAATGTCGGTGAGGTCGCGGTCGTAGGTGGCCGACCATAGGTGGCGGTCCTGCACGGCGTCGATCAGCTGCGCGGTGATGCGCACCGTGTTGGCCGACTTGCGCACGCTGCCCTCGAGCACGTAGCTCACGCCGAGTTCGCCGGCGATCCTGCGCGTGCCGAGCTCGCTGCCCTTGTACGCGAACGACGAAGTTCGCGAGGCGACTTGCAGGCCATCCACGCGCACGAGCACGTTGAGCAGCTCCTCGGAGATGCCGTCGGAGAAGTAGGCGTTGTCCTCGTCCGCGCTCATGTTGACGAACGGCAGCACTGCGATCCCGTTGGCGGCTGCTTTCGCCTTGTCGGCTTCCACGCGCGCGACGACCTGCTCGGTGGTGCGGGTGACGATCTCGGCTTCGCGTTGCGGCGACAGCACGAACTTGTCGACGGCGAAGTACGTCAGCGCCAACGCCAGAAGGGCGACGAAGGCGTGGTTCATGCGCTTGCCGGTCTGTGGCGCGATCGATTCCACGCGCGGCACGTCGTGGTCGCGCCTGAGTCCGGTCGGAGTCCATTCGAACACCCATGCAAACACCATCGCGGGCACGAAGCCGATCGCGAGCGCGACGATGACCGCACGCAGTGCCCATGCCGGGGCCCCGAACGCGGGCAGCATCGTGCTCGCGACCTGCACGACCAGCCACGCGCCGACGAGGTACAGGCCCGCCATGCGGATCACGTTGCGGCGCTCGAGCTCGGTGAGGAGGCTCATGGCGTGCGATCGGCGAACGTGCGAAGGCTGGCCCAGATGTCCGCGTAGAACACGTCGAGGTTGGCGACGCTGGTACCGATGTCGGCGATGTGCTGGCGCAGCGTGGCGAGGGCCTCGGGATCCTCGCGCAGGATCGCTGCCGCCGAGGCGATGTCCGGCGCAGGCAGGTCGACGCGGCACGGATAGTCCAGCTGGGTCGCGATGCCGGAGTAGTCACCCGTCTCGACGATGTGATCGCCGCATCCTGCGGCGAGCGCCGCCTGCACGTGGTGCGGTACGTGCCGCCGGAACCACTGCCGGTAGGCGGAGTTGCGCCCCTCGTCGGTGAACCACTGGAAGACCGGCGCCGTGTACAGGTACATCGCCAGTTCGCGCAGCTTGCGATCGGCGATGAGGCTCAGCTCCCCGGTCGAGGTCAGTTCGTCGTAGGTCGAGCGCTGCCGCGTGTTGTCGCTGTACTGCGTCGCACGATAGGCAGCCACCAGCAGCGCTTCGTCGGAGAGCTCGGCACGTCCCGCAAGCGCGTCGGCCGCGCGCACGGCGTTGGTGCGTACCTGCCGGTGGTAGCCGATCATGTTCTCGTGGTTCCACGCCTCGACGCGCAGGTCGGCCTTGAGGCGCTCGGTGAACTCGTCGCCGCGTTTCGCCGTCAGTCGATCCTCGTTCCAGTTCGCAGCCTGCAGGCCGATGAACACGCCGAGGATCACCACCACGAGTTCGATCGTGACGGCGAGCCAGTCGTGGTGCCGGAAGCGGTCGGCGAGGCGGCGCAGGATCACGGCAGGGCCTCCACGTCGGGCCTGGCCTGCAGGTCGCGCGCGCTGCGGTCGACCGCGTCCAGCTGCGCGACATGGACCATCGCCCGGCCGATCCGCGACTCGATCCACGCCGACGCCCTGCGCGGAAGGTCGCGATGCTCGAGTCCGCCCGGATCGGTCATCCCCATCATCCCCTGAGGCACCCCCGGGCCGATCATGGCACGGCCTGCACATCGCGGCGACGATTTCCGTGGCGAGGTTGGCGGAATGACCGCTTCGTGGCGCCCGGTCGCCGGCCCGTGCGCGTCACGCACGCGTGAGCCGTTCTGCCATCATCCTGCGCCATCGTGGGGAGCGGTGCCCGCATCGTGCAGGGATCGCCGTGCATTCCGAGGGAGGACAAGAGACGATGGGCAAGCTTTCGATCCTGCTGCTGTCGGCCATCCTGTGTGCGGGAGCCATGCCCGCATCCGCGCAATGGACCGCGACCGGTACCGAGGTGCCGTCGCTCGCGGCATTCGACACGCAGATGCGCACGCTCATGACGAACGCCAACATTCCGTCCGGTGCGATCGCCGTGGCGTGGGACGGGCGGCTCGTGCTCGCACGCGGCTACTCGTGGAACCCGGGGCCGAACGACATCGTCACGCAGCCGACGTCGCTGTTCCGCCTCGCGAGCGTGAGCAAGCCGATCACCTCGACGCTCGTGAACCGGCTGATCCAGGAAGGTCGCCTCGCTCCGAACGACACGATCGGCCAGTACGTGAACCTCACGCCGCGCCCCGGCACGACGGCCGACCCTCGCCTCGCCACGGTGACCGTGCGCAACCTGCTCGAAATGCTCGGCGGCTTCGGCGATCCGGCGACGCTCGGCTACGACCCGGTGTTCCGCGACCGCATCGTCGCGCAAGGCCTCGGCATCCCTTTGCCGGTGACGCACGCGGACGTCATCCGCTACCAGAGCGGCGTCGCGCTCTCCACGAATCCCGGCTCGACATACGCCTACAGCAACTACGGCTACAAGCTGCTCGGCCGCATCATCGAATCCGCGAGCGGCATGCCGTACGAGCGCTACGCGCGCCGCGTGCTCAATCCGGCCGGCGTCTGGAACCTTCGCCTCGCCAAGGCGCGCGTCGAGGATCGCGCACCGGGCGAGGTGGCCTATGCCTCGGGCGGGCAGGGCACGAGCGTCATCGACAACACCGCCGCGTTGCGGCCGTGGGAATACGGCGCACTCAACCAGGACACGATGGACGCCTACGGCGGCTGGGTCGCCTCGGCCCCCGAGCTGCTGCGCTGGATGGTCAACCTCGACGATCCGTCGTCACCGCGCGCGATCCTCTCGCAGGCCTCGCTCGACCGCATGTTCGCGCTGCCGCAGAACCAGGTCTCGTACACACCGGGCGACTACTACTACGCGAGCGGATGGTCCGTGCGCGACTACGGTGCGACGGGCCGCACCACGTGGCACGCGGGAAGCCTGCCGTCGACCTCGTCGTACGTCGTGCGCAACCGCAACGGCTTCGAGGTGGTCGTGCTGCTCAACCGCCGCAACGAATCGAACCCCAATGCGACCACGAACGCGATGGATACCGCGATCTGGAACGCGTACGGGCAGGTGACGAGCTGGCCGACGCACGACTTCTTCAACGACGTGCTGCCGACGCTCATGCGCGACGGGTTCGACTAGGCACTCGCCTTGCGGGTCGATCGGGGCGTCACATGCCCTGCCACCACGACGAATGGCGTCGAGGACGCTTGCGCCGCTCGTCACGTTCGGCGGATCGCTCGGCTTTCCATGCCGCGAACTCGGCGAGGTTCGCCGCGCTCTGCGGGATCGGCACGGACGGGTCGACCTGCACGAGGCGCGCGCCAGAGGCGGCGAGGAGACTCGCCGCCTTCGCGAAGTGGGCGTCGTCCAGGACCAGGTACATGGTCGACGACGAGAGCGCCGCGTGCGGAATGCGATTCGCCGTAGCGGCGAGTGCGTCGATGAGCAGGGCGGGGGGCATCGAACCGAGTATGAGCGTCGTCGCACGAGAGGATGCTTCATCGAGGCTCGTCGCCAGATCGCTCGAATCGCGATCCTCGACCCACACGACCGGGCTGCGCTCTGGCGTCATGTCTGGAAGGCCCGCCAGACGGCGTAGAGCATCCGCGAGGTAATCTCCCCAGTCCGTGGGCGACGTGCCGATCGGCGCGACGAGAGGTGTTTCGAGTCGCGCTTCGCTTTCCGCGATCTCGGCGTCGCGCACCTGCTGGGCGGCTTCGAGGTAAGCGGTGACACGCGTCCATGCCGCTTGATCCGGGGGATCGATCGCACAGGATTCCGGATCGATGCCGAGTGTGATGGTCGTCGCATCGCTTCCCGGCGGTTCGCCATGAGCAGCGGGTTTCATGCCCGAGGGCAATGCGATCGGGACACGCACGCGCCTGGTCGTCGGATCGATGGACGCCGTGCCGCGCCAGCGCCTGGAGCTCACCGATGTCGGAAGGTGTTCGACGTAGAGCGTCGGCAGCAGGTCATCGAGTTCCCAATGGCAGCGGATGCGGCCGAACTCGTCGTACGTGACCACGACGTTCTCGCCGTATCCTCGCTCCAGCCATTCGTCGAGCGTGATCAGGAAGCCCTTGTCCGAGACGAGGGCTTCCACGGGTGCATGCGGATTGGCCAGGGCGCCCTCCCACATGTCCATCCAGCGGCCCTCCTCTCGACGCTGCATGCGTGCATACGCGCGATCGGGGCGTCGAGTGCTCCGATCATCGCCTTGAACGTGTCCGATGGCGTGCCGGGACGGAGTCGATGCTTCACCCGATGAGCTCGGAATGACGATCCCTCGCCACTGTCCATCCGGAGAGTTCACGATGACGGTTCGTGCCGACGTCCATTCATCGGCCAGGCACGGGCTGGCAAGACCGAGACCGACCAGGCACGCGACAAAGGTTTTCCTTGGGTTCTGTATGGGCACGAACGTCTTCCTTGTGCACGCTGACGCCTCGCATTCTAGCCAGCGTGCTGTGGCGAATGGATCCGCTCTCGCGGTTCGCCGATGCGGTCCGACGTCCGGTGCCCGGCACATGGCATGCGAGCGGGGATGCGGCATGTGATCGATGCGGCGCGCGTCGAAGGAACCCGGACCATCGTCATGCAGTTTCCGAGCGGCGTGGCGCATCGGGGCTTCCTCCAAGCCGTTGCAGCGACGAGAATGTGCGAAGGACGCTGTGGCGTGAAACGACGGGGCAGGCGTGGGAGACGATCCGCGTAAGCGCGGCGGGGAGGCGAGGCTTCTTGCGCTCGCGGCACTCTATCTGTGTGGCCACGCGCTGCTGATCACGCTGCTGCGCACTCACGCGCAGGTCGTCTCGATCGCCTGCGTCACCGTCGCTGCGGCATGGGCGGCCGTGGCCTGTGCACGACGTGCGCGGCGCGCGGGCGAGACGAAGGACTGGTGGATCGTCGCGCTCGCGATGCTGTTGTGGAGCGCGGGCATGGCGGCGAACCTGCCGTTCGCGGCGACGGGCCAGGGTGCCGTCAATCCCGGCGTGAGCATGCTGCTGTTCGTGCTCTACATGGCGCCGCTGCTGTTCGTGCTGGCGTGGCGGCCCGAGGATCCGGCGGCGGTGCGCCGCATCGACGGCGGACTCGCGCTGGTGCTGGCCGGCCTGTTCTGCGCGATCGTCGCCGGTCATGCGTCCGTGGCGGGCACGCCGCTCGAGAACGTGCCGGCGCTGAGGAGCGTCTACGACGTCGGCAACGCGTTCATCCTCGGTCTCGCCTTCATCCGCTGGCTCGCCGGGGCAGGTTCGCCGCAGCGCGTGCTGTTCGGTTCGCTGGCGATCTACGCGTCGATCTATTTCGCGGTCGCGTTCTACGTCAATCATGTCGAGTCGATTGGTCCCGGCTACGGCGTATTCAGTGATCTCGCGATCGACTTCCCGTTCCTCGTGCTCGCGTTAATCGCGAGCCGCCGTGGAAGGCCACATGCGGAGATCGCGCTTCGGCGCGTCGACAAGGTCGTGCAGCTCGCCAGCCCGCTGGTGCTGCCGCTGGCCTTGCTGCTGGCTTCCGCACACCTCATGCCGTCGCAGCCGTGGCTGGCCGGCCTCGGCATCGCCGCGGCGGTGCTCGGCTACGGCATGCGTACCGTGCTTGCCCAGCTGCGCGCGCAGGAACAGCTCGAACGGCTTGCGGCCGTGGCCACGATCGATGCGCTGACGGGCATCGCCAACCGGCGCCGTTTCGACGAGCGCCTCGCGAGCGAATGGATGTCGGCACGGCCGCCGGCGATCACGTTGCTGCTCGTCGACGTCGATCACTTCAAGGCGATCAACGACCGCGTGGGCCATCCCGGCGGCGACGCCTGCCTGCGTGCGGTCGCGCACGTGCTCGGCACGCAAGCCTCGCGCTCGGGTGCGTTCGCGGCACGCTACGGCGGCGAGGAGTTCGTCGTGCTCGTGCCGGCGCGCGAAGAGGGCGTCGCACTCGCGCTCGCCGAGTCCATGCGCGAGGCCGTGTCCGGATCCGACGCGTGCAGGACCGCGGCGGGAGGTCGGGTGACCGTCAGCATCGGCGTCGCCGTGGCAAGGGCGGGTGGCACACCGCAGGATCTGGTCGATGCGGCCGATGCCGCGTTGTACCGCGCCAAGGGGGCGGGGCGTGATCGCGTCGTGCTTCATGCGCGCGATGCATCGTCGGTCACGACGGCAAGTTGAGCGCGCCTCGTGTCGCGAGCGGTGCCGGCACCGGTCCCGAAACGAGACGGGCGCCCGAAGGCGCCCGTCGCGTGGATCGCCGGAGGGTGGATCAGTAGCGGTAGTGGTCCGGCTTGTACGGACCTTCGACGGCCACGCCGAGGTAGTCGGCCTGTTCCTTCGTCAGCGTCGTGAGCTTGACGCCGATCTTCTCGAGGTGGAGGCGCGCGACCTCCTCGTCGAGCTTCTTCGGCAGGATGTAGACCTTGGCCTCGTACGCATCCTTGTTCGCCCACAGGTCGATCTGCGCGAGCGTCTGGTTCGAGAACGAGTTCGACATCACGAAGCTCGGGTGGCCCGTCGCGCAACCGAGGTTGACGAGGCGGCCCTCGGCGAGCAGGAAGATCGCGCGGCCGTCGGCGAACGTGTACTTGTCGACCTGCGGCTTGATGTTGAGCTTGGTCACGCCCGCGAGCGCGTTGAGCGCGTCGACCTGGATCTCGTTGTCGAAGTGGCCGATGTTGCAGACGATGGCCTGGTCCTTCATCTTGCTCAGGTGCTCGACCGTGAGCACGTCCTTGTTGCCGGTCGTGGTGACGTAGATGTCGCCGCGGCCGAGCGTCGACTCGACCGTGTTGACCTCGAAGCCTTCCATCGCGGCCTGCAGCGCGTTGATCGGATCGATCTCGGTGACGACCACGCGCGCGCCGTAGGCACGCAGGCTGTGCGCCGAACCCTTGCCGACGTCGCCGTAGCCGCACACCACCGCGACCTTGCCCGCGAGCATCACGTCCATCGCGCGCTTGAGGCCGTCGGCCAGCGACTCGCGGCAGCCGTAGAGGTTGTCGAACTTCGACTTCGTGACCGAGTCGTTGACGTTGATCGCCGGCACGAGCAGGCCACCCTTCTCGGCGAGCTGGTAGAGGCGGTGCACGCCGGTGGTGGTCTCCTCGGAGACACCCTTCCAGTCCTTGACCACGCGCGTCCAGTAGCCCGGGCGCTCCCTGGCGACGCGCTTGAGCAGGTTCTTGATGACCTGCTCCTCGTGGCTGCCCGAGGCCGAGTTGACCCAGCTCTCGTCGCCCTTCTCGAGCTCGTAGCCCTTGTGGATCAGCAGGGTCACGTCACCGCCGTCGTCGACGACGAGCTCCGGGCCGGTCAGCGTGCCGTCCGGCAGCTTGAACGTCAGCGCGTCGAGCGTGCAGTCCCAGTATTCCTCGAGCGTCTCGCCCTTCCACGCGAACACGGGCGTGCCGGTCGCGGCGATCGCCGCGGCGGCGTGGTCCTGCGTCGAGAAGATGTTGCACGAGGCCCAGCGCACGTCGGCGCCGATGTCCTTGAGCGTCTCGATGAGGACGGCGGTCTGGATCGTCATGTGCAGCGAGCCGGTCACGCGCACGCCCTTGAGCGGCGTCGTCGCGGCGTACTTCTTGCGGATCGACATGAGGCCCGGCATCTCGTGCTCGGCGATGTCGAGTTCCTTGCGGCCCCAGTCGGCCAGCGCGATGTCGGCGACCTTGTAGTCGCCTTCGGTCGAGAAGGTCTTGAGCTGTGCGTTCATTCGGTCATGCTCCGGTTCGGGATCGTCTCCCGCCTTGGCGGGGGTTCGATCGGGGTCCGGGCGCCGTTGCTGCGTGATCGCCTGTCGAGCCTGGGTAGGGCCGCTCGATCGCGGGCCCACGTGCAGCGCCCCTCGACAGGTGGACTCCCATTATATCCGGTGTTCGCGATGGAGCGATGAATCGATCGCCGGCGCGTCGCGGCGCATGTTGGGGGATCGGACGCCGCCTCGCGTAAGAGGAGGTCATCACCCCTGGACGATTCCCCATGAACCCTGCCATTTCCCGCACGCTCGCTTCCGCGCTGGTTGCCGCCGGCCTCTCCGCATTCGCCGGACAGGCGCATGCCGAGTTGATCTACGCGCGCCTCGTTCCCGGCGAAGGGCTGCAGGCGAACGGCGCCTCGGATGCGGTCGACCTGTCGTCCTCCGGTTTGACGGCGGTGTTCGCGAGTGCGGCCAACAACTGGGTCGCAGGCGATGCGTACAACGGCACGCGCGCCGTCGCGGTCGATCTCGCCACCGGCGTCATCGAGGTGGTGTCCCGGCGCACGCCGCAGGGCGGCCAGCCCGGCGAGATCATCCGTGGCGAGCAGCCCGTGGTGTCGGCGAACGGACGCCACGTCGCCTTCCTGAGCTACGGCACGCTCGGCACGAACTGGCAGATCGGCTACAAGAATCGCTCCACCGGTGCGCTGAGCGTCGCCAGTTCGGACGCGACGGGCGCGACCGCGACGACCGGTACCGAGACCCACCCGATCTCGATCTCGGGCGACGGTCGCTACGTCGCGTTCGCCTCCACGTCGGCGAACCTCGGCGCGACGGGTGGCCTCCGGCAGATCTTCGTCAAGGACATGCAGACCGGTGCGGTGACGATGGCGTCGAGGACGTCCGGTGGAGCCGCGTCGAACGGAACCTGCTTCCTCGAGCCGCATGCGCTTTCGGAGAACGGGCGCTTCCTTGCCTTTACCTGCACCGCCGACCTGACCGGCGGTTCGGCCTACGGACAGCTCTTCCTGCGCGACCTTCAGGCTGGCACGACCGAACTCGTCAGTCGCGTGGGAACGAGCAACACGTCGTCGACGGCCATCGTGTACCGCCCGTCGATCTCGCCGGACGGCCGCTTCATCACGTTCCAGAACCGCGGCTACGGCGGCCTCGGCTACGCGGGCAGCAGCGTGGAGAGCAACAGCGGTGTCTACATCCGCGATCGCCAGGCGCAGGCGACGATCGCGATCCCGCGCCCGGCCGAGATCCCCTCGAACAACTACGACAGCTGCAACGTCTCGTCGATCTCGAATGCCGCGACCGTGCTGCTCTCGTGCAACATGACGGTCGGCACCACCACGATCCCGCAGGTGTTCCTGTTCATTCCCGGCGAGCCCTCGCCGCAGCGCCTGACCGGCAGCACCACGGTGCCCGGCAACGGTCCTTCCGGCTTCACGCTCGACGTCAACGCATCGGGCCTGTCCATGGTGTTCTCGTCGCAGGCCAGCAACATCGACCCCAACGACACCAATGGCGCCTCCGACATCTTCGTGCTGATCGACGATTCGCTGCTCAACGACCTCATCTTCAGGACCGGCTTCGAGAACTGACCGCGAGCCCACCGCGCATCGCAGCCGACGGCCCGCATCATGCGGGCCGTCGTCGTTCACGCCTTCGTGCCGTGTCCGCGGGTGCCGCGCGCCTCGATCGCCGAGCCGCAACGGGTATGATCGCCGCATCACCCGAACGGAGCGCGCCCGCGATGCCCACGACCGAGGCCCGTCGTCCGCTCGCGTCGCGTGGCACGCGCTGGGCCAGAGCGATCGCCTCGGCACTCGCGTCGAGCCGCGTCACGCCGAACCAGATCTCGATGGTCAGCATCGTGTTCGCCGCGCTGGGTGCATGGTTCCTCGTGGAATGGCCGTCCCCCGCGGGCCTCGTGCTCGCCGCGGTCTGCGTGCAGCTGCGCCTGGCCTGCAACCTGTTCGACGGCATGGTCGCGATCGAAGGCGGCAAGCAGTCTGCGACCGGTGCGCTCTACAACGAACTGCCCGACCGCATCGCCGATTCGCTGTTCATCGTCGCACTCGGTTACGCCATCGGCCTGCCCTGGCTCGGCTGGCTCGGTGCGTTGCTCGCCGCGTTGACCGCCTATGTGCGTGCGACCGGCGGCGCGCTCGGTTTCGCGCAGGATTTCCGTGGCCCCATGGCGAAGCCGCACCGCATGGCCGTGCTCACGCTGGGTTGCCTCGCCGCGGCCATCGAGGTCGCGCTGGCCGGTTCGCTCCATGCGCTGCTCGTGGCCGCCGTCGTCATCGCCGCGGGTTCGGCGATCACCTGCGTCACGCGTACGCGTGCCATCGCCGCGCAGCTGCGCGCAGCGGGGCAGGGGCCGTGATCGCGCGCCTGCTGGTCGGCATCGTGCGCCTTCTAGTGGGCGCGTACCCGCAGTGGATCGGCAGCCAGCCCAGCGTGGCGAGGCGCATCTACTTCGCCAACCATGCCAGTCATCTCGACACGCTCGCACTGTGGGCCGCGTTGCCGCCGTCGTTGCGACGACACACGCGCCCGGTCGCCGCGAAGGACTACTGGAGCCGCGGCATCCGGGCGCTGGTCGCGCGGCGCGGCCTGCATGCCGTGCTGATCGACCGCCAGCGCGGAGCCGGCGACGGCGACCCGCTGCAGCCGCTGCACGAGGCGCTCGACGCAGGGGACTCGCTGATCCTGTTCCCGGAGGGCACGCGCAACGCCGAGGCGCTGCCGCTGCCGTTCAAGTCGGGCCTCTACCACCTCGCCGAACGCCACCCCGACGTCGAGCTGGTCGCGGTGTACCTCGACAACGCACGTCGCAGCCTGCCCAAGGGCAGCCTGTTGCCGGTACCGCTGATCTGTACCGTCCGGTTCGGTGCTGCGGTGGCGCTGCGCGAGGGCGAATCCAAGGCGGCCTTCCTCGAGCGTGCACGCGACGCCGTCGTGGAGCTCGCATGAACGTGCAGGCCTGGTTCGCCTCGCTCGTCGCCGGCACGCCACCGGCGTTCTGGTGGGTCATCGGCGGCGTGATCGCGCTGCTCGTCGTCGCCAGCACGATCGGCGCCGTGCTCGGACGCTCGCGCCCCGGCGCGACCGTCGACAACCTCAATGCGCGCATCAACGCCTGGTGGGTGATGGTGGCCGTGCTCTGCGCATGCTTCCTGCTCGGTCGTGTCGCCACGCTCGTGCTGTTCGCGCTGGCCTCGTTCCTCGCGCTGCGCGAGTTCATCACGCTGACGCCGACGCGGCGCGGCGACCACCTGCCGTTGTGCCTGTGCTTCTACGTGGCGATCCCGCTGCAGTACGGCCTCATCGGGAACGACTGGTACGGCCTGTTCGTTATCCTGATCCCGGTCTACGGCTTCCTGCTGCTGCCGGCGGTCTCGGCGATGGCCGGCGACACCGAGCACTTCCTCGAGCGCACGACGAAGATCCAGTGGGGCCTGATGCTGACGGTGTACTGCATCAGCCACGCGCCGGCCCTGCTGTTGCTGCGCATCCCGGGCTACGAAGGCCAGAACCTCCTGCTGCTCCTGTACCTGCTGCTGGTCGTGCAGATCAGCGACGTGCTGCAGTACGTGTTCGGCAAGCTGTTCGGGCGCCACGCACTGGCACCGTCGGTGAGTCCCTCCAAGACGGTCGAGGGACTCGTCGGTGGCGGTCTCTCGGCGGCCGCGATCGGCGCGGCGCTGTGGTGGATCACGCCGTTCACGCCGCTGCAGTCCGGTGCACTGTCGTTGCTGATCGTGCTGTGCGGGTTCCTCGGCGGGCTGGCCTTGTCGGCGGTCAAGCGCAGCCTCGGCGCCAAGGACTGGGGCCGCATGATCGAGGGGCATGGCGGCATGCTCGACCGCATGGATTCGGTCACGTTCGCGGCGCCCGTGTTCTTTCACGTCGTGCGCTACGGGTTCGCGTGAGCTTTGCACCGGCCGTCGAGCTCCGCGCGGGCGGCCGTGGCCGCCGTCCCCGGGCACGGTGTGGGGGAGGTGTCGGCACCCGCACGATTGCGCCGCCCGGCGTGCCACGGCACCATCGCGTCCTGCCGGATCCGTCGCGCCTGTGGGCGCCCCTGGACGGATCGCCGGCCTCCACCATCGCCTGAGGCCGGGCCGCTCGCGCCCCCGACCGTGATGTCTGCTTGCCTTGCCACTGCATGTGCGGTGGTGCGACCCGATCCAAGGATTCCGTGATGTCACCGACCCGACTCGTCTGGGCCGTCCTCAACGCGCTGCAACTCCTGTTCACGCTGGCGTGGACGGGCGTGCTGATCGTGATCGCCTACATCGTCCGCATCGTCACGCGCGGTACGCACTGGCCATTGCGCATGGCCTCCCGGTGCTGGTCGCCGGGTCTGCTGACGGGAGCCGGCGTGCGCTTCGAGGTTCACGGGGCGGAAGGCATCGACTGGTCGCGACCCCACGTGTTCGTGGCCAACCACCAGTCGATGATCGACGTCTGCGCGATGTTCCGCGCCGTGCGGGTGCCGCTGCGTTTCGTGCTCAAGCAGGAGCTGTCGCGCGCACCGTTCGTCGGTCGTTACGCGAAGGCGATGGGCATGGTGTTCATGGACCGTGGCAGCACGCGTGCGGCGGCCCGCAGCACGCGCGAGGCTGCGGAGATCGTGCGCGGCGGCGCGTCGCTGTGCGTGTTTCCCGAGGGCTCGCGCAGCCGCGACGGCCGCGTCGCGCCGTTCAAGGGCGGCGCGTTCCAGATCGCCATCGACGGCGGGGCCGATGTCGTGCCCGTCGCGATCGACGGCTCGGGGGCGGTGCTCGGCCTCGAGGGCCTCTTCCGCGTGCGTCCCGGGCGCATCACGGTCACGTTCGGCACACCGCTGCGCACGCAGGGTGCCGAGCGCGGTGAACTCGCGCGGCGTGCGCGCGCCGAAGTGGTGGCGATGCTCGGCCACGTCGAAGAAGCCCCCGACGCGACGCTCGGGGCCGTGGCACGTGGGAGCTGCGAGTCCTGAGGCGCGCGTCAGGGCTGCTCGCCTGCATCTGCGCGCACCGTGACGAAGGTGCGCCAAAGAAAAAGGGCCGCGTGAGCGGCCCTTTTTCGTTTCCATTCGGCGCCCGAAGGCGCCGGTGGATCACTTCAGCTTGGCATCGGCGCGCAGCGCCTCGGCCTTGTCGGTCTTCTCCCACGAGAACGCCGTGAACGTCTCGCCGTTGGCGAGCTTCACGAGTTCCGGCGTGCGGCCGAAGTGGCCGTAGCTGGCCGTGCGCTGGTACATCGGGTGCACCAGGTCGAGCATCTTGATGATGCCGTACGGGCGCAGGTCGAAGTGCTTGCGGATCAGCTTCTCGATCTTGTCGTCGCTGATCTTGCCGGTGCCGAACGTGGTCACCGAGATCGAGGTCGGCTCGGCGACGCCGATCGCGTAGGACACCTGCACCTCGCAACGGTCGGCGATGCCGGCCGCGACGATGTTCTTGGCGACGTAGCGCGCGGCGTAAGCGGCCGAGCGGTCGACCTTCGACGGATCCTTGCCCGAGAACGCGCCGCCACCATGGCGCGCCCAGCCGCCGTAGGTGTCGACGATGATCTTGCGGCCGGTCAGGCCGCAGTCGCCGACCGGACCGCCGATCACGAACTTGCCGGTCGGGTTGATGTGGTACTTGGTGCCCTTGTGCAGCCACTTCGCTGGCAGCACCGGCTTGAGGATGTGCTCGCGCACGGCCTCGACGAGATCCTTCTGCTTGACCGACGGGTCGTGCTGCGTCGACAGCACCACGGCGTCGATCGCGACGGCCTTGCCGTCCTCGTAGCGCAGGGTCACCTGCGACTTCGCGTCCGGGCGCAGCCACGGCAGCGGGGAGTTCTTCTTCTTGCGGACCTTGGCCTGCTGCTCGACGAGGCGGTGCGAGTAATAGATCGCCGCCGGCATGAAGTCCTTCGTCTCGTTCGTCGCGTAGCCGAACATGAGGCCCTGGTCGCCCGCGCCCTGTTCCTCCGGCTTCTTGCGGTCGACGCCCTGGTTGATGTCGGGCGACTGCTTGCCGATCAGGTTCAGCACGCCGCAGGTCTCGCCGTCGAAACCGACCTGCGAGCTGTCGTAGCCGATGTCGAGGATGACCTTGCGCGTGAGCGCCTCGAGGTCGATCCATGCACTCGTCGTCACCTCGCCGGCCACGATCGCCACGCCGGTCTTGACCAGCGTTTCGCAGGCGACACGCGCGCGCTTGTCCTGCAAGAGGATGGCGTCGAGGACGGCGTCGGAGATCTGGTCGGCGACCTTGTCCGGATGGCCTTCAGAGACCGATTCGGAGGTGAACAGATAGCTGCTCATGTCAGCAAATATCCTTCAATGCGGATGGATGGATAAAACGGGCGCGCATGATACACGCTGGCGCGCGGGTTTGCAGGGTAGCGGATATCGCCGCCATGCGTGTTGCATACGAATGCGTAACGAATCCTTTGCGGTAGGCAGCCGACAATCGGCCGCGCAGGGGTTCGTGGCCCGCGCGTCCACGTGTCGGGCCGTCACAGACAGAGGGAACGATCGATGAAGTCTCGACCACCATCCGTAGCGCTGGCCGTCGCGTTGTCCGGCCTGCTGTGCGGCGCCGCCCATGCGGTGGAGTCCGTTCCGCGCGCGTGGTCCGAACGGCTCGATGTCGCCGATGCCGACGTCGCCGCGCTCGCGGTGCCGCGCGTCGACCGCAGCGCGCTGCTCGCCGCCGACGAGGCCGCAGTCGCCGCGAAGGCGGGACAGCCCGCGACCAAGCGCATGCGCATCGCGCGAGGCGACACCGTCTCCGCACGCCCCGGGAGCAACGGCACCTGGCAGGACACCGCCGATGGCGGTCGACTTTGGCGCCTGCGCGTCGACGCGCCGGATGCGACGGACCTGCAGGTCGGCTTCACGCGCGTGCAGCTGCCCGAGGGCGCGACGTTCGCGGTGTACAGCACCTCGGAGCGCTACGCGGCAGGTCCTTACCACGCGGCCGACGTCAATCCCTACGGCCAGCTGTGGTCGGCGATGGTCCCCGGCGACGAAGCCATCGTCGAGCTGTACCTGCCGCCGGGCTCCGGCGAGCACGTCTTCGAGGTCGGCTACGTCGGGGCCGGCTACCGTGACTTCACCGGCCGCAACGGCGGCCTCGTGCCGATGGGCGGGTCGGGCGCCTGCAACATCAACGTCGCCTGTCCGCTCGGCGATGCGTACCGCGACCAGATCCGCAGCGTCGCGCACTACTCGTTCGTCGACGGTGGCACGTGGATCTGCACGGGCTCGCTCGTGGCGAACACCTCGGGGAGCACGACGCCGCTGTTCCTGACCGCGGCCCACTGCCTCGACACGAACGCTGCCGCCGCGACGATGACGTTCTACTGGAACTACCAGTCGAGCACGTGCAGCGGCAACACGGGCGTCTCGATGGGCCAGAACCAGTCCGGCGCACAGCTGCGCATGGCGCGCGCCAACGTCGACACCACGCTCGTGCAGCTCAACGCCGTGCCGCAGGCCGCGTTCAATGTCTACTACAGCGGCTGGGATGCGACGGGTTCCACCCCGGGCGGGATCATCGGCATCCACCATCCGAGCGGTGACGCCAAGAAGATCACCGAGGACGCCAACGGCATCTCGACGATGAACAACTGCATCGGCACCGGCGGCGGTACGACCGGGACGCACTGGCGTACCGGTGAACCGTATTCGCAGGGCACGACCGAAGGCGGCTCGTCGGGTTCCGGCATCTGGATCCCGTCCAGCGATGGCGGTGGCGGCGCTAAACTGCTGATCGGCGTGCTGTCGGGTGGCAGCGCGGCCTGTTCCGGCAGCGTGCCGAATGCCGGTTACGACTGCTACGGCAAGCTCTCCGTCGCCTTCGACGGCACTGCGGCGAACCAGCGCCTCAAGGACTGGCTCGACCCGGGCAACACGGGTTCGCTGCGCCAGCAGGGGCGTGACAGCCAGTCGACCGATCTCGTCTTCAGGAATGGGTTCGAGTGACGAGGCGCGCCTGACCGCCGGGGCAGACGTCGTGACGTGTGCGACGTCTGCTCTCGTCTCATTGAGAGGGCCGTCACGGAGCCGCGACCTTGGACACCCAGATGCCTGGACGCTGGCTCAGGTGCACGGTGGTGGCCTTGAAATGATCTCCCTAACGGCTTGTCGTACGTGGACCCGGACGGGGCATGGGCACTCCTGATCGTCAGGTCAGGGTGTCCACCAAACCGAAGGAATTACCGCGTTGGCTAGAATGAGTTGTCAGCCACCTACGGTATACGCTTGAAGTACTCGCGGATATGCAGGTCAGGGACTTTTGGACTGTTTGTTCCGACGTAGACCCACATCGCATCGGTGCCGACAAGAAAGTAAGTTATAGCGCTACGCTCGCCCGTTACAGCCTCAGCAGTCTCTACAACGACCATTCGCTCATTACAGAACAGTACTTTGTAAGGATTTCGCTCTTCGAAGCCTGCAAAAGGTGTGAGTTTTCCTTTCACATCCACTTGAGTATCTGGCATGCGTAGATAAAGCTGCTTGTCAGTGAACTCTACCGTCAACTTGCCCATCAAGCTGGCTAAGAAGCCGTCTTGGCTTTCCTCAAGTATGGCGTAGTTACGATTGAATGACATCGTTGCAGTTGCGTCAGACTGCCAAGTGCCAATAAGAGAAGTATCACAAGCCATGAGTGTCGGAGAGAGGCTTAGTGCAATCAAAGTCAGCGCGATTTTTCTCATGGGGGCTAACGCCTATATTAAGTCGCGCCGCTAAGCGGCGTTGGCTTTAATGAACTGTCAGGGCGCATCATTTGACACGCTCAAACTCTTCGTATTTGCCTCGGGGCTTGCCGAGCATGTAGACGCGAAGGCGTCCATCGACCACTTCCATTTCAATGTCGATCACGAATCGCTGCACTACGTACTCTGCGGGCCTGCCTTGACAATTCGGCTGTCCGTTGTGGCGAAGATTTGATTGGCGAACAATCGTTGCGGCGTCGCCAGGTATCGCTTGGTAATCGGCCACTACGCGTAAGGCGCCGCTCTCAGTGGTGATGGATTCACTCGTAATTTCGTAACCCACGCTGCGACAATCTTCCGGAAACGATGCGCGAGATTCCGCGGTCAACACCCATCGGCCAATGAGCTCGTCTGATACGGGGGCAGCCGAAGGTTGTGGGGCTGATACAACCAAAGTTGCTGCTAACAATACGGATGGAATCATCTGTGGTGTGCGCTTTAATGTCGAAGCTCAGCGGGCGGAGAAGCGAGGACTCGGAGAGAGGCGAGGACTCGGGAGGACTCGGGGCATCCGGGAGGACTCGGGGCATCCACTTTATCACTTAAGGGTGGGCGAGAGATCCGGGGCAGGGCGAGGACGACGACAGGAGTCGGGACACCTGAGGACTTGGGACGCGAGGACTTGGGGCACCCACTTATTGTCCGGACAGAGGGGAGCTCTGCGGGTTAAGCCGAGCGGCTTTTTCACGAGAGGCGAACCCGCATACGCTTGTCTGGTAAGGAGAGAAGCTGTTCTCAGATCGCGAGCTTGGTCAGCTGCCGGGCAGCGACGATGCCTTTGAGCCATCGTTGCCCCATGGTGGCCGCTTTGTCTGCCAAGCTTCGCGCCGAGCCGATGGCACGCGAGTAGCGGTTCTCGATGCCGAGCACTTGAGATTGCCAAGCCACGTCGCCCAGGCCGAGCTTCCTGAGGATGGGCGGAGTACCGGCCGCTATGCTTCCGCGCTTGTCGTGACGGGTCTGGCGTCCTGTCCAATCGACCAGTTCAAGGTAGGCCGTCGTTGTGATCGCGAGCAACGCGAAGCCGGGCGTAATGCCCGCGATCGGTGGGATCGCATCCTCCGGCAGTGTGCTCGAGAGGTGGTCGATGCGTCGCTTGATCCCGGTGTGCTCCGAGCTGCTCAGATCGTCTGCGATACCTGCGCGGATCGGATTGAGGTCGACGTAGTTCATGCACGCGAGCACGGCGGCTTCGTCGAGCAGCGCCTGGCAGGTATAGCGACCTTCCCAGAATCTCCCGGTACAGTCGTCCTCGCGGTTCGCGCGTCGCGCGATCGGCTCGTTGAGGCAGCGCATGAACCACGACAGATCGCCGAGACGCTGGCGACAGACGGCCAGGCGTTCGAGGTTGCCGAGCAGGGCCGCTTCCTTCTCGCGACAACGTAGCGAATCGATGGCGCCATCGGTCGTCGCCGGGAACAGCCTGACCCATCGGACCGCCACGTCCTCATCGGACCACATGTGCGCGGCGACCGGATCGATCCTAAGCACGACATCCGTGTGGTTGCTCATCACGGCATAGGCATAGAGTCCGATAGCGAAGATGTCCGCCAGCTCGAGCAGCCGTTGCTCGACCCAGCCACGTCGATGCTCAAATGACCGGCCACTCAGTGCGTCGATGCCGCACAGCCACGCACGGCGAACGCAGCGAGATATGCAGTGGTAGAAGCCGGATTCGTCAGGGGCGACGAGTCGATGGCGAGCTGTGGTCATGCTCCGAATGGTCGGCTACCAAGAGACTGGCGTCTGTAGGAAGAGGCCGATTGCGACGGTCGGAAAATGCCGAGATGATGGGTGTCCCGGGTGTTGCCTTCGGGTGTTGCCTTGGGTGTCCCGGGTGTTGCCTCCCGGGTGTTGCCTTGAACTCGATGCCGCGATCGCTGTGAAACAGCGCGCCCGCCTCGGGACGCCGCACGCGCAACGCCGATTGAAGCGCCCGGCGCGTCAACGCGGAAGTGCGGTCCTTGCCCAGCGACCATCCCAGCAAGCGACGCGAACAGCGATCCATGATCGTCGTCAGGTAGCGCCATTCGCCCGCGACCTTCATGTACGTCACATCGCCGACCCAGACCTGATCGGGACGCGAGATGTCGATGACATGTGCATGACTCTCGACGCTGGACAGGAATCGGGCCAGGCCAGGCCGACGGCGGTACAGGCGTGCGGAGCACGCACGTACGCCATGCTCACGCATCAAGCGCTCCACACGCCGGCGCCCAACGACTGAGCCTTCCTGCTTCAGGGCCGCATGAACGCGCGGACTTCCGTATGTCTCGCGGCTCCGTGCATGCACCGTGCGGATGCTCTCCACGAGCAACGCGTCGTCGATCAACCGCTCGCTTGGCGCACGCTTCTTCCACGCATAGAAACCCGACGCGCTGGCGCCGAACAGTGCGCACATCGTCCTCACCGGGCAGGCTTCCTGGTGGTGCGCGATGAAGGCGAAGACGTCGCCTTTCGTGCGGAAGTGAACGCGATGGCTTTTTTAAAAGGTCATGCTCGACCTTCAGCCGCTCGTACTGGCGCTTGACCTCGCGCAGCGCCTTCAGCTCGGTTGCAACCTGCTTGTCGACCTCGACGCCCTTGCTCACGATCTCACCCTCGCGTTCCAGCCTGCGCCAACGAGACAGCATGAAGGGATGGATGTAAAGCGACTCGGCGACGTCTCGCACCGAGACGCCCGGCAGCTTGCTCAGGCGTACGGCCGTGGCCTTGAAGGTGTCGCTGTAGCGGTATGTCGTGCGTGGACCTGGGCGGGGCATGGGCACTCCTGATCGTTAGGTCAGGGTGTCCACCAAACCGAAGGAACTACCGCGTCGGCTTTAATGAATTGTTAGGACGCACCCCACGCCAGACGACATAGCATGAACCCCACATAGCCAAGCCTACTATGAATGGACCAGTGAAAACTGATGGGTCTTGCGGATGCATAAAAATATAGGGAGCGGTAACCGCAACCACAGCGAGCACAATGAAGTGTGGTGACGAGCGACGAAGAAGAAGGCCCGTAATGGCGCCTAGCGGCGCGCTAATGACGGCTACTCCGCACAGGGCTGAGTATATCGGAAGAAGCCAGTGACCGAGGTAGCGCAGTAGCACGAGCCCCCACTTATCCAACACAGTATCGGAAAGCAACAAAACCAAGTATGAGTAAAGGACAATGGCTATTGCTCCCGCAACTAGGCTAACGATTATGGCTGCGCATATGCCTAACAGTTTTTCAGGAGATGTCACTTGTAGATGTGTCTTTAGCAGTAATGATGGTTTTTGTTGGGTCGACTTGGAGCGAAATTCAGTGTGCGCCCTAACGCCCGCGATCAGCCGCGGTTACGCCGCACGGCACAGCCCTTGAAGAATGCGACAAGGCCACGGACGGCGGAACCGTCGGCTGCATCAGATGGTTAGGCACCGCTGGCTCCGCCAAGAAAATTCTGTAGGGCGTAGAGGTGGAAATAGCAATGCTCCAGAGCGTGAATCTCTTTTCCTTGATGGGAGAAGTAGAAGCTCGGACCCATGCGAATGTTGACTTGGCCGGGCGGATCGATAGGGACCAGCTTAGGTCTCCTCCGGAAATCAAAATTCACAGCGTCTCCGAGTGGAGGGATGTAGCCCGCTGTCGAGGGCCAAACGTGTGCGACGTGGACATTAATGCTTCTCCACCCGCCCTGCTGGTCGCTTCCGTAGATCTCTGGGAATTTTCTCGAAAACTCCTGATATTCCTTCTGCCTTGAAGGATTTCGCTTCCTCCATTGATCCAGCGCGGAGTAAAACGAATTTAGGATGGCGCTTAAGAGAAAGCCGGCCTCTTCAATTGGGGCCTCCAGATTCGAAAGAGACTCCGTTCTCTGCTCCAATGCTTCTAGCAGCTCAAGGAAGAATCTCGCTTCTCGGAGCTTATCTTGGCTATGGTCCATAGAAGGTGCCTATCACCAGAGTTCAGCCGCGTTGTAGCGGGCTGGGGACCAGGTGGCAAGCTCTACCTGCCGCCTGGGCCACAGACCGATGTAACGTCGGCTGCAACGACTCGTTAGGCCGCGCGCGACGCTTCCGGGTACAGAACGATGGAGACACCCAATCTTCTCGCGTCCGCGTACGCCTCACGTAGTTCGGGGGTGAATCCGGCGAGATCGGGCGCCTCCGGCAGCAGGACAACCGTTCCGAACTCAACCCTGGACCAACTCAGCTCAGCGAGCCAATCTGCAGCTCTACTCCGGGCGCCGTCCGCGTCTGCGACCGCGATGTCGACCATGCAGATCGCGGCAACTAGTTCTCCCGGTGCGAAATCCGGATGATCTGGGCTTGCTTGTAGATTTGCCCGAAGTAGGTGCATCAGCGACCTAACTACATTTATCCCGCTGAGGAGCGGGTTATCACCGCATCATCAGTCTGCTGTTGCGCCACGTCAAGCAATTCCACCCTTGTGGATCATGAGCTTGCACATTCTCCACGCGAACATTCCGTGAGCGATTTCCGCGGATATCTCACCGGAAGCGGTGATATCCAGATATCACCGCTTCCGAGCGGTCTATCACGCGGGGGCGAGGTAGGACTCGGGAAGCCCGCTCGTCGGCTGGGCTAGCGTCTTGGCGTGATATGCCAAGCGGTGTTTGGGATAGGGTACGGGACACCCATTTTTCCTGCATTTTTCCTCGGATGGCTGTCATGACAGCCCCCACGTGGTCGGCGCTGCCCGCTCGGAGGAACGCGCTCGACCCGGGCTACGCCGGCACGCTGCGCCCGCAGGGCCGTGACAGCCGGTCGACCGATCCCGTCTTCAGGAACGCACTCGAGTGAGGGCCTCGTGCGGCACGATCGTCTCGGTCGTGCAGCATGCTCGCAATCCCGGGTTCCCCTCGGCGGCGTGGATCGCTACGCTCGGGGGTCCGGCACGGATGCAGGCATTGCGGATCGTTCCGCGCGTGAGTCGCGCCGCCGATGTCGCGACATGCCTGCCGCCCGCTCCGGATGTCATGGAACTTCTGGAGAATCGTTTTGACCGATGTCGTAACCCTCGCGCGCGTGATCACGCGCCCGCTCGCCGCCGCCGTCGCGGCGATCCTGATGTCCACCGCCGTCCACGCGGCGGTCCCCCACGCCAACCTTCCCAGTACCGCCGCCGGCTTGACCTGGCAGGCCGCCGAACGCATCTCGGCCCCCGCCGTCGACACCGTTGCGCTGCGTAGCTACGAGGAACAACCCAAGCTCGGCACGCCGCTGCGTTACGGCGTCGTGCAGTCGATCGGCAGCCAGCTCATCGATGCGGGCGTGCCGCGCAACGGCCAGTGGCAGGCGCTGCCGGATGGCCGCCTCGCATGGCGCGTCGAGTTCGCGTCGCCCGATGCCGTCAGTC
This sequence comes from Dokdonella aquatica, assembly GCF_051987395.1. Classification (NCBI taxonomy): domain Bacteria; kingdom Pseudomonadati; phylum Pseudomonadota; class Gammaproteobacteria; order Lysobacterales; family Rhodanobacteraceae; genus Dokdonella; species Dokdonella aquatica. The sequence goes on from NZ_CP197094.1 coordinate 3,223,202, forward strand.
TCGACGCCGCACTGAGCGGCGACCTGCCGGCGTCCGCCGAGATCTACCTGTCGAACGAGGCGGGCGACTACGTGCTCGGTCCGATCCGCGCGGGCGACCGCAGCGCCGACGGCCGCATCTACACCCCGATCGTGCCGGGCGCCGTGACGCGCCTCGAAGTGGTCGTCGCCGCCGCCGAGCGTGATGCGCTGCGCCTGCGCCTGGACAGCGTGACGCACGCGTACCGCGGCCTGTTCGGCCTCGAGAACCAGCCCGGCGTGCTGTCGGGCTCGTGCAACGTCGACGTCACCTGTCCCGAGGGTGACGGCTGGCAGGACCAGATCGACTCGGTCGGCCAGTACATCTTCCAGCAGGGCTCGAGCTCGTACGTCTGCACGGGTTCGCTGGTCGCCACGACGGCGGGCACGCAGGTGCCGTACTTCCTCACCGCGAACCACTGCATCAGCACGGCCACGGTCGCGAACACGATTCGCGTCTACTGGAACTACCAGTCGGCGACGTGCCGAGCGCCGGGTTCGTCGGCGAGCGGCCAGTCCCTGCCGCGTCCGGCGACGTTCTCCTCGGGCAGCACGCTCAAGGCCAACTCCTCCGCCAGCGACTTCAGCCTGCTCGAGCTCAACGCGGCCATTCCGGACGTCGAGCATCCGTACTACGCCGGTTGGGACCGTCGTGACCAGGGTGCCGCCTCGGCCGAGGGCATCCATCACCCGGCGGGCCACGAGAAGCGCATCTCGCACACGGCGCAGGCGCTGACGATCACGAGCTACCTGAGCAACACCGTGACGCCGACCGGCACGCATCTGCGCGTGATCCAGTGGGCCAGCGGCACCACCGAAGGCGGCTCGTCGGGCTCGGCACTGTTCAGCCCCGAGAAGCGCATCATCGGCCAGCTGCACGGTGGCTACGCCTCGTGCACGAGCAATACCTCGGACTGGTACGGCCGCATCGCGACGTCCTGGAACGGTGGCGGCACCGATTCGACGCGCCTCAGCAACTGGCTGGATCCCGCAGGCACCGGTGCGGAGACCCACGACGGCTACCGTGGTGGCGCGACCGTCGACGCGATCTTCGCCGACGGTTTCGACGAGTAAGGCCCTCCCGGGAGGTGGCGCCGTGCCGCCTCCCGGTGGTTCCCGAGCAGGGCCTCGATGGACGCTTCCGGGTGTCGATGCTCCCGTTCGGGCGTCGACCGCCGCGCTCCGGTAGAATGCGCGCCCCGCGTCGTTTCCGGCCGGTCCCGGCCGATACCCCATGAACACAGTCGAAGGCACCTTGCGCGCCGCGCCCGATGCGCGTTTCGCGATCGTCGCGAGCCGCTGGAATCCCGGCATCGTCGATGCCCTCGTCGCCGGCGCCGAGCGTGCGCTGGCCGAGCACGGCATCACGGCCGAGGCGATCGACCTCGTGCGCGTGCCCGGCGCCTGGGAGATCCCCGTGGTCGCAGCGACGCTGGCTGCACGTGGCGGCCATGCGGCGATCCTCGCGCTCGGCTGCGTCGTGCGCGGCGACACGCGCCACTACGAGCACGTCGCCGACGGTTGTGCGCAAGGCCTCATGCGCGTGGCCGTGCAGCATCGCGTGCCCGTGCTCAACGGCGTGCTCGCCGTCGAGGACCACGCCCACGCGCGCGAGCGTGCCGGTGGCGTGCACGGCAACAAGGGCGAGGACATCGCGCTCGCCGCGCTCGAAATGACCGATCTATGGAGAAAGCTGTGACCGCGCCGCGTCCTTCCGGAGTCGACCTCGCCGCGCGTTCGCGCGCCCGCCGCCGTGCTTTGCAGGCGATCTACGCCTGGCAGGTGGGCGGCAACAAGATGGCCGGCGTGATCGAGCAGTTCCGCCACGAGCAGGACATGGAGATCGCCGATCTCGAGTATTTCGAGGATCTGCTGCGCGGCGTCGAGAAGCACGTCGATGAACTCGACGCCGGCCTCAAGGGCCACCTCGACCGCGAAGTCGCCCAGCTCGACCAGATCGAGCGCGCGGCACTGCGCATGGCCGCCTACGAATTCCGTTACCGCCCCGACGTGCCGTACCGCGTCGTGATCAACGAGGCGGTCGAAGTGACCAAGCGCTTCGGCGCCGACCACGGCCACACCTACGTCAACGGCGTGCTCGACAAGCTCGCGGCCGACTGGCGCAGCGTCGAGTACCGCGGCGGCTCGCGCTGACGGCCGCGTGGCCGAGTTCGACCTCATCGACCTGCTCGCCGCGCGCTGCGCGGCGTCGCGTGCGGATGTCGTGCTCGGCATCGGCGACGACGGCGCGATCCTCGCGCCGCCGCCCGGGCAGCACCTCGTCGTCGTCACCGACACGCTCGTCGCGGGCGTGCATTTCCCGTTGTCGACGGCGCCGTTCGATCTCGGCTGGAAGGCCCTCGCGGTCAACCTCAGCGACCTCGCCGCGATGGGCGCCACGCCGCTCTGGGCCAGCCTCGCGCTGACCTTGCCCGAGCCTTCGCGCGCGTTCGTCGAAGGCTTCGCCGACGGCTTCGCGACGCTTGCGTCGCGCCATGGCGTGGCCTTGATCGGCGGCGACACGACGCGCGGCCCGCTCGCGGTGACGGTGACGCTGCACGGTGCCGTGCCGCCGGGGCAGGCCTTGCGTCGCGACGGTGCGCGTGCCGGCGATGCGGTCTACGTGACCGGTTCGCTCGGCGATGCGGCGGCGGCGCTGCAGGTGCTGCTCGATCCCGCCGCGGGCGAGGTCGATGCGCGCCTGCGCACGCGCCTGGACCGTCCCGAGCCGCGCGTCGAGGCCGGCCTCGCATTGCGCGGCGCCGCGAGCGCCTGCATCGACATTTCCGACGGCCTCGTCGCCGACCTCGGCCACGTCGCACGGCGCAGCGGCGTCGCGATCGAACTCGAGGTCGACGCGCTGCCGGCGTCACCAGCGCTGTTCGAGGCGCTGCCGGACCGCGTGCCGCGGCGCGCCGCACAGGCCGCGGGCGGCGACGACTACGAACTCGCGTTCACGCTCGATCCCGCGCGCGAAGCGGCGATGCGAACGCGCGATGGTGGCCTCGGTGTCACCTGGACGCGCATCGGTCGCGTCGTCGAGGGCGAAGGCGTGCGCCTGCTCGATCGCCATGGACACGACATCGTCCTGCCGCGTGCAGGCTGGGAGCATTTCGCATGAGACTCGATCGCGAGCAGCGCCGCGCCGTGCTCGGTCATCCCGCAGGCTGGATCGCGAGCGGTTTCGGTTCGGGTCTGAGTCCGTTCGCGCCCGGCACGGCCGGATCGCTCGCCGCCTTGGTGCCGTGGCTCGCGCTGCGCGAGCTGCCGCCGATCGCCCTCGCAGTCGTCATCGTCGCGGCGTTCGCGCTCGGCGTGTGGGCGTCGGAGGTCGTCGTGCGCCGGCTCGGACTGCAGGATCCCGGCGTGATCGTGTGGGACGAGTTCGTCGGCCAGTGGATCACGCTGGTGCCGCTGCTCGTCTGGCCGCAGGCACCGTGGTGGTGGATCGTGGTCGGCTTCCTCGTGTTCCGCGTCGCCGACATCGCCAAGCCGTGGCCGGCCTCGTGGGCCGACCGCACGGTGAAAGGCGGCTTCGGCGTCATGCTCGACGACGCCTTCGCGGGCGTGTGGGCCGCGCTCGCACTGGCCGGGCTGCTCGCGCTCGCGGCCTGATTCTCGCTGGACGGCGCCTCAGCGCGCCGGCGCGTCCTTGTACTCGAAGATCTTGACCACGCGCTCGACGCCGTTGACGTTGCGCGCGATCGTCGTGGCGATCTCGTCCTCTTCCGCGCTGACGATGCCGAGCAGGTAGACCGTGCGGTGCGCGGTGCTGACCTTGATGCGGGTCGGATCGAAGCCCGGTGTGCTCACCGCGTCGGTCAGCGCGAGCTTGACGCGCGCGGTGAGGCGGTTGTCGTTGCGGCGTGTCCAGAAGCCTTCCGGCTCCATGACGTCGATCTCGTTGACGATGCGGCGCACGCCTTCGAAGCCGGTGACCGTGGCCTCGGCGCGCTGCTTGAGCTCGGGCGTGCGCACTTCGCCCATGAGCAGCATGACGCCGTTGTAGACCGCGATCATGACGCGGTTCTGCAGCACGAGTTCCTTGTCGCGGTTGATCGTGTCGTAGGCGCCGAGCTGGATGCGCTTGTCGTCGACGACCGTGCCGAAGCCGCGGCGGTCGTGCACCGACGAACCCGTCGCGACCGCACCGCCGGCGACGACCGCGATGCAGCCGCCGAGCAGCGGCAGGATGACGAGGACGGGCAGCAGCAGGCGGGGCAGGGTGGAAGGCATCGTGGATCCTCTCAGGCGTCGAAGGCGTTGCGGTGCCAGTCGATCTCGGGCGCTTGCGCGCTGCCGGTGATCGCGAGCACGTCGAAGCGGCAGGCATGCCGCGCGAGGTCGGGACGGGATTGCAGGAACAGCCCTGCCGCGGCGACGAGGCGTGCGCGCTTGCTCGCGGTCACCGAATCGAGCGCGCCGCCGAAACCGCCGGAGCGGCGGTAGCGCACCTCGATGAAGACGACGGTCGTGCCGTCGCGCATGACGAGATCGAGCTCGCCGTGGCGGTAGTTCACGTTGCGCGCGACGAGCGCGAGGCCGTGCCGCTGCGCATGCGCGAGGGCGAGGTCCTCGAACGTGGCGCCGGCCGCGCGCACGCGCGTCAGGGCACCATGGTCGGCGCGAGGGCACCTTGCGCAGGCCGCGCGACGCCGCCCGAGAAACGCGCCCACGACAGCACGCGATGGATGCGTCCGAAACTGTCGGCGGCGAGCTGGCCGGTCGCGCCGTCGAGGTAGGCGTCGGGATTGGCGAGCAGCCAGTCCATGTACGGCAGCAGCGCGTACGCATCCATGCCGAACGCGAACAGGCGCGCGCCGACACCGCCCGCGCTGGGCAGGTCGTGCGAGACGAGGTTGCGGTCGGGGCGACCGGTCACGGGCGTGAACAGCCACGTCGCGTCGCAGAACTCGACGCCGTCGAGGTCGCGGTCCATGCCGGGGCTGACCTCGCCCGAATGCACGTGCGAACTCGCGTAGACCGGCACGTTGAAGCCCGCGAGGCGTAGCTGCGGCAGCAGCAGGCGGGCCTGCTGCGGGCGCATGCTGATGAACACGCCGCTGCCGGCCGGCGCGACCTTGCCGGTGCCGTCGGGCGAGCTCGTGTCGCCGAGTCCCGGCGTGGCCTGCAGGATCGCGGTCTTGTAGTTGAACTCGGCGTCGCGCACGCGCGCCTCGCCGGTGATGCTGCCGCCGTGCGCCTCGAACTGGGCGCGGAAGGCGCGACCGGCGCGCTCGGCCCAGTCGGCTTCGGTGACGAGGATCGCGCTGCGCGTGATGCCGAGCGCGAGCATGCGGTCGGCCGCCTGCGCGCCTTCGGCCTCGGGCAGCAGGCTGAACTCGGCGCTGCCGCGCGGCGGCGTCTCGCCGGTGTCGGGATGGTTGAGCGCCAGCACGCGCACCGGCAGCTGTTGGCGGAACAGCTGGCCCACCGCTTCGCGCTGCAGCGGGCCGACCACGAAACCGGCGCCGTCGGCGACCGCGCGCTGGTAGGCCGCGATCGCGTCCTGCGGCGTCGCGCCGGCATCGTAGACGCGCAGTTCGGGGCGCTTGCCGCTGTCGTCGTTGTAGTAGGCCGCGAGGAAGCCGTCGCGGATCGACTGCGCGACCGCGGCGACCTGGCCACCGAGCGGCAGCACGAGCGCGATGCGGCCGAGTGCCGTGTAGCCCTCGCGCTGGTAGCTCGCGTCGTCACCCGCGATCAGCGTGCCGACCGGGCGCTGCGGATGCGGCAGGTCGCGCGGCAGCACCTGGCCCTTGCCGCGCAGCGCCTGCTCGATCCACGGCAGCAGCGCGTCGCCGGGACGCAGCGAGGTCGCGCGTGCGCGCAGCGTGCGGTCGTCGAGCGCGGACAGCACGGCGAGGATCTCGGCGCGGTTCATGTCGCGGTCCGCGCCGGTGAGGCGCTCGTCGAGCTGGGCACGCAGGCGCGCCGCGGCGAAACGGTCGCCGTTGGCGGCCTCGGTACGTGCACGCAGTTCGAGCACGCGCAGCTGCAGCGCGGGCGGCACGCTGCCTTCGGGGATCATGAGCAGCGCGCCTGCGCGCTGGGCGTCGTTGGCGCGCAACGCGAGCTCGGCTTCGAGCAGGTCCGCGCGCAAGGCTTCGTCGGACGCGAGTCGGCGGCGCTGCACGCCGTCGAGCGCTCGTGCGACGCCATCGAAGTCACCGGCTTCGCGGCGCGTCTCGGCGGCACGCAGTCGGTAGTGCGCCTGGGCCTCGCCACGGCTCGCATCGGCGAGGTCGAGGAACGCCTGCGCCGCGGCGTCGAGATCACCTTCTTCGGCGAGCTGCTCGGCGCGTTGCGCGCTGGGGCCGCCCGATCGGTCTTCCACCGGCGCACCGACCGGCGCCGAAGCGCAGCCGACGAGTGCGAGCAGGAGGAAGGCGAGGGCGAGCACGCGTGGCACGGGTCGACGGAGCATCACGGTCATCGGAACACGTTCGACGGAAAGTCCGATGATAGCCCGTAAGCCCGTCGCGCACCGGCGACCGTCCCGGCGTGCACGCCGGCGCGGTGCGTCGTCGTTCATGCCGGCCGCGCGCGCGGCTATGCTCGCGCCCTGCACTGGAGACGCCATGGATACCAAGAAGGGCCGCCTGTGGGTGGTCGCCACGCCGATCGGCAACCTCGACGATCTCGCGCCGCGCGCCGCGCAGGTGCTGCGCGAGGTCGACCTGGTCGCCGCCGAGGACACGCGCCACAGTGCGCCGCTGCTCGCGCGCGTCGGCAGCCGCGCCGCGATGCTCGCGCTGCACGACCACAACGAGCGCGAGCAGGCCACGCGCATCGTCGAGGCACTCGTGGCGGGCAAGGATGTCGCGCTCGTCGCCGACGCGGGCACGCCGCTGGTCAGCGACCCGGGCTTCCGTCTCGTGCGCGCGGCACGCGAGGCAGGGCTCGCGGTGTCACCCGTGCCGGGACCGTGCGCCGCGATCGCCGCGTTGTCGGTCGCCGGACTGCCGAGCGACCGCTTCGTGTTCGAAGGCTTCCTGCCTTCGCGTGGCGCGGCACGTCGCGAACAGCTCGGCACGCTCGTCGCCGAGTCGCGCACGCTGATCTTCTACGAATCGAGCCACCGCATCGCCGAGACGCTCGCCGACATGGTCACGGTGTTCGGCGGCGATCGCCGTGCCGTGGTCGCGCGCGAGCTGACGAAGGTGTTCGAGACCGTGCTCGACGACACGCTCGACGGCCTTGTCGCGCGCGTGAACGCCGATGCGAACCAGCAACGCGGCGAGTTCGTCGTGCTCGTGGCCGGCGCGAGCGGCGAGGGTGCCGATGCGACGCTCGCCGAAGGCCGTCGCGTGTTCGCGCTGCTGCGCGAGGAGCTTCCGCCGGCACGTGCGGCCAAGCTCGCCGCCGCGATCACCGGTGCGCCACGCAAGCAGCTCTACGAGGGCTGAGCGGGTCGGTGGCGAAAGCTGGGCCGAAAAACTGGGGTCAGGTTCATTTTCCCGGGAAGTCTCGCGCCAGGCGGGAAAGCGCGGCCAGGAAAATGAACCTGACCCCATTTCTTGGCGCTGCTGCGCGAGGAGCTTCCACCACCGACGCGTGCGGCCAGGCTCGCCGCCGCGATCATCGGTGAGCCGCGCGAGGAACTCCACGAGAGCTGAGCGGGATCCGGACGAAAGCTGGGGCCGGAAAACTGGGGTCAGGTTCATTTTCCCGGCGAGCCACTCGCTCGCCCTGGAAGCGGCAACGGGAAAATGAACCTGACCCCAGGCCTTGTCGCAGGTTCGCGGAACGCGCGTGCTGTGGTGTCGCGAGGTGCACGGCGGAATCGCCTTCGGCGGTTCCGCGCTATCCGCAAGGCACTCACGCCTCGTGAAGCACGACGCCGGCGCGAGGCCGGCGTCGTTTCACTCACCGGGCACGCGTCTCGCGCGTGCCCGGCTTGCCTTCACTCGCCGCCGAACGAGTCGGCGAACACGCGGTCGGTCGCGAGGCGCACGACGAGGCCGTCGTGGTCCGAGACGCCGATCGCGGTGGTGCTGTTGCGCTCGTCCTGGTCGGCGGCGTCGAGGTTGGCGCGGCCGTAGGCGAAGCCCGCGAACCAGGCCTTGGCCGGGCCGTTGAGCATGGCGTGGTCGAGCACCTGCATGATCGGCACGTCACGGCCGCGGTCGATCGAGGTCGCCGAGGCACGCGTGTAGCCGAGGATCTCGCCGAACTGCTCGGTGAACAGGAACGAGTACTGCTCGTTGGCCGGCAGAGAGGTCACGGCGTTCCACAGCGGCGGCGAGACGATGTTCGGCGTGCCGAGGTCGACCGTGTTGGCGGCGTCGTCGTAGGTGCCCTGCAGCAGACCCGTGATGTGGACGAAACCGTCGCTGTGCACGTAGTCGTTGTAGTCGCCGATCACGAGCAGCGGGCGCGTCGGATGGTTGGTCTGCTGCTCCTGCACGCGCAGCGCCATCGACTTGGCCTGCGTGAAGCGCTTGGCACGGTTGCGGTTGACCTCGTCGAGCGTGCAGCTCGTGCCGGTCGGCGCGTCGACGCAGCTGCGCGACTTCGGGTGCACGACGATCGTCGCGAACGGCTCGCTGCCGAACGTGGCCTCGAGCAGCAGGGCCGGGCGGTCGTGCAGCGTGCGGGTCTGGCCGTCGCGCGGATCGACCCAGGTCTCGGTCTTGTCGAGCTGCGTCACGGTGACGTTGCTGACGCGGCCGCTGTGCACGAGGTAGCCCACGTCGATGCCGCCGACGTCGTTGCCCTCCTCGAGGTACGCCGTGTAGGCGACGCCGTGGTCGGCGAGGATCTTGTCGGCGAGCAGCTGCAGCACGGCGAGGTTCTCGACCTCGACCACGCCGAGCACGTCCGGCGTCTTGAGCACGTTGCCGATGTAGTCGGACAGGCGCGCGAGCTTGAGCTGGAGCGCCGCCGCGTTCGGCTCGCCGCCGTTGCCGCAGGTCGAACTCGTGTTGGTCGCGTCGGTGTCGCACAGGCGCAGCACGTTGAACGATCCGATGCGCAGCTCGTCGCCCTGCTGGCCGGCCGGCACGGCGCGCGGCAGCACGTTCGGCTCGGTCACGGTGAAGCTGGTCGGCCACACCTCGTAGTCGCCGAAGCTGTACGAGACGACGCCCGTCGCGGTGAAGCGCGAGCCACCCGTGATCGCCGTGTTGGCCGGCACCGCGCCGAGCACGTCGGCATCGATCTCGAACACGTGCGGGTTGCCGAGGAACGCGCCGGCCGCCGGATTGCCGGTGCCCGGCACGAGCGGATACAGCGTGCCCGGGCTGCGCAGCGAGCGCTCGCCGCTGGCCGACGCGAAGATCTGCGCGTAGGTGTCGGTGGAGAAGTACTGGTTGCCGCGCGCCACGATGCCGTTGTCGATCTGCACGAGCATGCCTTCGAAGCACTCGAAGTTCGTGTCGCCGCAGCTCAGTGCGGCCGGATCCTGCGACGGCGTGGTCGCGTCGAACACGACCGCGGTCGGCAGCGGACGCGAGGTGTTGGTGACGCTGAGGCCGCTGACCGCGTTGATCTCGGTGAGGCCGAAGTACTCGATGACATTGCCGGTCAGCGTCACCTCGTCACCGACCTGCACGGTCGGCGTGCTGCCCGTGTAGACGTAGATGCCTTCCGAGGTCATCGGGTCGTTGTCGACGGCGTTGTCGGGCGTCTGCATGAAGAAGCCGGCCGGACCGCGCGCGGTCACGATGTTGCCGACCGTCTGCACGCGCTGGCCGACGACCGGCGATTCGGCGCCCGGGCCCTGGATCGCGTGGATCGCGAGCGTGGCGATGTCGTCGTTGAGGATCGTGCCGGTCGCGGTGAGCGACGCAGGCGTGGCGCCGGTGATGCCGGTCAGGGCGAGCGAGAACGTCTCGTTCGGTTCCGGGTCGGTGTCGCCGTTGACGAGCACGGTGATGGTCGTCGTCGTGGCGCCTTCGATGATCGTGGCGGTGCCCGAGACGGCCGTGTAGTCGCTGCCCGCCGTCGCGCTGCCGTCGGCGGTCGCGTAGCTGAAGGTCACGCCGCCGGCCGGTGCCGCGGCGCTGAGCTGGGCGGTGAACACGAACGGTGTCGTGCCGGTGTTGCCCTCGGCGATCGAGACGTCGGCCATGCTGAGCACGGGCGTGCCGGGGCCGGTGCCGCCGCACGGTGCCGCCGTGGTCGCGCTGTTGCGCGGCGTCGGCGTGGCGACGTCGAAGTCGGCATTGTTGCTGCCGGTGTTGGTGCAGCCGGCGGTCTTGCGGATCGCCGCGGTGCCGTTGGTCAACACGGCCGTCGGATTCGGGCAATTGGCGGTCGGGCCATAGCCGACGAGGTCGACAAGCGCGGCCCCGGTCGGGCAGGCGCCCGTCTGGGACGTCGTGTTGCGGACGAGGATGACCTTGCCGGCCGTGCCGCCCATCGCGATCGTGCCGACGAGGTCGGGTGCCGGCAGGGGCGCGATCGTGTTGTTACCGGCGGCCTGCTGGATCAGGTAGTACTGGCCAGGCTGCAGCGTGACGCCGGCCGGAATGTCGGTCTTGTTGTTCCACGTCGTGCCGGCGGCCGAGGTGTACTGCACGGACCAGCCGCCGATGTTCTCGGGCGTCGTGCCATTGTTGAAGAGTTCGATGAAGTCGTTCGTGAAGACCGCGCCACTGTTGCCGCCGCCGCCGTAGGCCTGGCTGATGACGATGTCGGCGTGCGCGCACGTGCTGGCGCCGGCGATCAGCAGCGCTGCGCCGGTGAGCTTGAGATGTCGGAACATGGATTCCCCGCTGGACGTTTGAAACAGAACCGCAACGATAGCCGCCGATTTTGACACAGGCGTTGCGTGCAGGGGGCCGAAGGTCATGCCGCCCCGGTATCGGGCCCCGTGGATAGCGGTGCGCCGCGGTCCCGGAGACGTTGCACCCTGCTGCGGCGGCATGTCGCAACGCAGCTGGCCCGTGCGCCGCGGAGCCGTCCCGCGCGCCGGAAGGATCGACGCCGTGCTCAGCGCACGCGCGCGAAGACCGTGATTTCCTCGCGATCGTGATAGAGCTGCCGTGCGCGCCACTCGAAGCGCCGCCCCGCCGCGGCCAGCGCTTCGGCGAAAAGGTCGTGGCAGAGCGCGACCTCGTCGTAGCGCTTTTTCATCGGCAGCTTGAGGTTGAACACCGTATGCCGGCACCAGCCCTGGGCCAGCCATTCGGCCATGCGCGCGGCGACACGACGCGGCTGCTCGACCATGTCGCAGACCATCCAGTCGACCGGCTGCGCGGGGCGGTAGCGGAAGCCGTCCTCGCGCAGGTGGGTGACCAGGCCGCTGTCGAGCAGGCTCTGCGCCATCGGGCCGTTGTCGACCGAGGTCACGTGCAGCGAGCGACGCACGAGCTGCCAGGTCCAGCCGCCTGGCGCCGCACCGAGATCGACCGCGGTCATGCCGGGCTTGAGCCAGCGTTCGCGCTCGCCTTCGTCGAGCAGGGTCAGCAGCGCCTCCTCGAGCTTGAGCGTCGATCGGCTCGGTGCGGCAGAAGGAAAGCGCAGGCGCGGGATGCCGCCTGGCCACGGTGCCGCGGTGGCGAGATCGGCCTCGGCGACGAACGCGACCGGCGTATCGGTGAGGCCGACGTGAAGTCGCAGGCCCGAGGCGGGATCGAGCAGCTTCTCGCGCTTGAGCGCGGCGACGAGGGCGTTGTTGAGCGCGCGGCACAGGCCGGCGAGTTCGCGGCCGGCGTCGCTGTCGGGCGATTCGATCCAGGCGTCGGCGTAACGACGCCCGGTGGCGCGCACGACCGGCAGGATCACCGACAGGCGGTCCTGCGCGGGCAGCGATTCGAGCCGTGCCAGCACGCGCAGGCACTGGCGTGCGAACGTGAGTCCGCGCCACGGCGTCGACGTGTGGAAGCGCGCGGCGGCGTCGGCATCGGGCAGCACGAACTCGACGTAGCCGCTGTCGCGGCGACTGCGCGCGAAACCGCCCGTCGCGAGCGCCGCGTCACGTGCGGAGAATTCCTGCGCGCATTCGCTCTCGAAGCCGGGGCGGCAGTAGGCGAGCACGCCGTGCATGGTCGTCAGTGTCGCCGTGTGGTGGACGTGGGCACGGCGCTCAGTACGCCGCGCCATCGTGGCCGCGGTAGAGGCGGAACACGTCGCAGGCGGCGTCGCGCAGCACGTCGCGCTGCACGCGGATGCCGCGTTTCTCGAGTTCGCCGACCCAGTCGGCCGGCATCGGGCCTTCGTCGAACTCGCTCAAGGCCATGACGTCCTCGGCGCGTGCGCCGATGAGCACCTCGTCGATGCCGGCCCAGATGCTCGCGCCGTAGCACATCGCGCAGGGCTGCGCGCTCGTGGCGAGCGTGTAGCGGCCGCCGTCGTCATTGAGGCGGAAGCGGCCCGTCGCGGCCTGTGCGGCCATGAAGGCCATGACCTCGGCGTGCGCGACCGAACAGTTCTGCGGCACGACGCGGTTGACGCCCGCGGCGACGAGGTGGCCGGCGCCGTCGAAGATCGCCGCGCCGAACGGACCGCCCGAACGCTCCTGCACGTTGCGGCGCGCGAGGCGGATCGCGAACGCGACCTGCGCTTCGGCATCGGCCGCGTGCACGCCGCCGGCGATCTCGTCCTGCAGCCAGGCCGGCAGCTCGAGCGCGACGCGCAGCGGGAACGTCGAAGGCACGGAAGCGGAGTCGTTCATGTCATTCCTTGCCGGCGTTGGCGGCATCGGTGCAGCGGCCGGCCACGCAGGCGCAGCCCTGGATGTCGGGGAAGCCGCAGATCCCGGCCATGCCCGATTTTGCGCAGGCCGCGCGCACGCGTTCGGGGAAGGTCGGGCTGGCCTTGTTCACGCAGGCCGGGTAGTAACCGCAGCAGTTGCCGACATCCTTGACCGCGCAGTCGGCGTCGACGCGACAGTTCGCATCCACCTCGCCGGGCGGCGCATCGGCTTGCGCAGGGCCAGCCGACGCGCAGGCGCCGAGCAGCAGGCCGAGCACGAGCGTCGCGAGCAGGCGCGGCAGCGCGGGCCGGAACACGTTACTTGCCTGCCGCCTTGGCCCACGCGTCGCGCAGCGTGACGACGCGGTTGAACACGGGCGCACCCGCAGCGTGGTCGCGGCGGTCGGCGACGAAGTAGCCGAGGCGCTCGAACTGCCATACCGACTCGGCGGCGACGTCGCCGAGCGACGGCTCCAGCCACGCGCGTACGATGCGGCGCGAGTTCGGGTTGAGGTGGTCGCGGTAGGTCTTGCCGTCGGTGTCGTCGTCGGGATCGGGCACGTCGAACAGGCGGTCGTAGAGGCGCACGTCGGCGGCGACGGCGCGCGTCGCGTCGACCCAGTGGATCGTGCCCTTGACCTTGCGGTCGGCGCCGGCTTCGCCGGGGCGTGTGGTCGCGTCGAGCGAACAGCGCAGTTCCGTGATCGTGCCGTCGTCGCTGCGCACGACCTCGTCGCAGCGCACGATGCCGACGCCACGCAGGCGCACTTCGCCGCCCGGCACGAGGCGATGGAAGCCCTTGACGGGCTCGGCCATGAAATCCTCGCGCTCGATCCACAGCTCGCGCGAGAACGGCACGTCGCGCATGCCGAACGCTTCGTTCTTGGGATGGTTCGGGAACGACAGCGTCTCGACGTGGCCTTCCGGCAGGTTGGTCAGCACGAGGCGCAGCGGATCGATCACGGCGAGGCGGCGGGCCGCGCTGCCGTCGAGCTCGTCGCGCACGCAGCCTTCGAGCACGCCGTATTCGATCACCGAGTTCTGCTTGGTGACGCCGGCGCGCTCCCAGAACGCGCGGATCGCGGCTGCCGGGAAACCGCGGCGGCGCGCGCCCGAGAGCGTGGGCATGCGCGGGTCGTCCCAGCCGTCGACGAGGCCGTCCTGCACGAGCGCCATGAGCTTGCGCTTGCTCATGACCGTGTAGTCGAGGTTGCCGCGCGCGAACTCGATCTGCTGCGGTCGACCCGGCACGCAGGCGAACCCCGCCGCACGCACCGATTCGGTCAGCTCGGGATGGCCGGGCAGGTCGACGTGGTCGAGGCACCAGTCGTAGAGCGGGCGGTGGTCCTCGAACTCGAGCGTGCACAGCGAGTGCGTGATGCCCTCGATCGCGTCGGAAAGGCAATGCGCGTAGTCGTACATCGGGTAGATCGGCCACGCATCGCCGGTGTTCTGGTGCGTCAGCTTGCGGATGCGGTAGATCGCCGGATCGCGCAGGTTGATGTTGCCCGACGCCATGTCGATCTTCGCGCGCAGCGTGCGCGCGCCGTCGGCGAACTCGCCCGCGCGCATGCGGCGGAACAGGTCGAGGTTCTCCTCGACCGTGCGGTCGCGGAACGGCGAGTTGCGGCCCGGCTCGGTCAGCGTGCCGCGGTAGGCGCGTACCTCGTCGGCGCTGAGGTCGCAGACGTAGGCCTTGCCGTCCTCGATGAGCTTGATCGCGCTGCGGTAGAACACCTCGAAGTAGTCCGAGGCGTGGCGCAGCTCGGCCCAGTCGAAACCGAGCCAGCGCACGTCGTCCTTGATCGCCTCGACGTACTCGACGTCCTCCTTGGCGGGATTGGTGTCGTCGAAGCGCAGGTTGCAGGTGCCGGCGAAATCGCGCGAGATGCCGAAGTTGAGGCAGATGCTCTTGGCGTGGCCGAGATGCAGGTAGCCGTTCGGCTCGGGCGGGAAGCGCGTGCCGACGCGGCCGTCGTGCTTGCCGCCGGCGCGGTCGTCGCTGACGATCTGGCGGATGAAGTTGTTGGGCGTGCTGGCGGCGTCGGTCATGCGCGAGGGCGGCCTGCGCCGCGTTCCGTGAAGACAAGCCGCGCAGTGTAGGGCGGGCGGTGGCGGGCCGACAACCGAGCCCGGGTGGCGGCTTCAGCGGCTGCGCTGGCCGGGCAGGGTGCGCAGGCGCAGCCGTACCGGTCCGCGTGCATCGCGCACGTCGACGACCACCTCGTGCTGCAACGCCTCGATCGTGCCGGCCTCGGCGAGCATCGCGGCGACCGTGCGCACCGGGCGCATGAGGTCGCGCCAGTGGTAGCCGATGCGCATCGATACGGCCTGGGCCGCTTCGCTGAGTGCGATCGTGCGGCCCGCGCCGCGTGCGAGCAGCAGTTCAATGAGGCACTCGCGGATGCGGTCCGCCAGGGCATCGTCGGTGAGGTGGACGGTCATCGGCGCAACAGGCTCGCGTGGGCGTGGAGGCCGTCCTCGGCCGTGGTCGAGCAGATGGGTGCCGCGACCGTCCCCGGCGACACCTTGCCGCCGCACGTCCCGCCGATGCGCTCGCGCGCGCCGTCTCCCCCGGTGCGGGCGATCATAGCGCGTCGGCACGTCCGTGCACGGACCGTTTGTCGCACGCCGGGTCTTCCGGTAGCGTTCGCGAGACGCCCCGGATCCCCCGCATGCAGATCGTCTACCGCGCCGCGACCATCATCGATGCGAACCTCGTCAAGGGTGTCCTCGAGCAGGCCGGCATTCCCGCGTTCGTGAGCGGGCACTATCTCGCCGGTGCAATGGGTGAACTGCAGGTCGCCGACCTCGTCCACGTGATGGTCGCCGACATCGATGTCGAGCGCGCCGCGCCGCTCGCCGCCGAGGTCGATGCGGCGTTGAGCGAGGCGCGCGACGCCGTCGAAGACGACCTCGACGGCAGTCTGGCGCCCGCTGCGGGCTGACCAATCCCGCCCTCCTTTCCTTTTCCGGATCCGCCCATGACCGTTGCCGTCCACGCGCCGCTGCCGCGGCGTGCCCTCGTCGAGATGACCGGCGGGGCCGTGCTCATCAGCACGACCAGCCTGTTCGTCAAGCTCGCCGACGTCGGTCCGACCGTCTCGGCGTTCTACCGCATGGCCTTCGGCGGCGGCATCCTGCTGCTGGGCCTGCTCGCGCTGCGGCGCTGGACGCCGGTGAAGCTGTCGTGGATCGCGTGGCTGCTGGTGCCTGCGGTCGCGTTCGCGGTCGACCTCATGATGTGGCACCGGAGCATCCTCTACATCGGGCCCGGTCTCGCCACGCTGCTCGGCAACTTCCAGGTGTTCGTCATGGCGCTGGCGGGCTGGCTGATCTACCGCGAGCGCCTCGGCGTGGCGTTCCTCGCGGGCGTCGTGCTCGCGATGGTGGGGCTGTACCTGCTGGTCGGTCCGGAGTGGTCGCAGGTCGGTGAGCGCTACCGCCTCGGCGTGATCCTCGGCATCACGACCGGCCTCGCCTACGCGGTCTACCTGCTCACGACGCGCCACGCCCAGCGCAGCGGCAAGGTGCCGCTCGCGCCGGCGCAGCTGCTGTGCGTGAGCTCGCTGCTGTGCGCCGCGCTGCTCGGTCTCGCCGCGCTGGGCGAAGGGGGCAGCCTCGCGATCCCGACGGCACAGGCCTGGTGGTCGCTGATCGGGCTGGCGCTGGTCGGCCAGGTGCTCGGCTGGATCCTGCTGCTGCGTGCGATGCCGCACCTGCCGGCCTCGATGGTCGGCCTGCTGCTGCTCATGCAGCCCGCGCTGTCGTTCGTGTTCGACGTGCTGTTGTTCGACCGCCCGACCCGCATGCTCGACTGGGCCGGCGTCGGCCTGTCACTGGTCGGCATCTTCATCGGCTCGTACCGGCCCGCGCCGGTCGCCGAGCCCGATGTCGGCAACGATCCGGAGGATGCGTGATGGACCTGCACGCCTGTCTGCGCGACATCGCCGATTTCCCCTCGCCGGGCATCGCGTTCAAGGACGTCACGCCGCTGCTCGCCGACCCGGCCGCGTTCGCCGACGCGATCGCGCGCCTCGTCGCACCGTTCCGCGACGCGGGTGTCGACGTGGTCGCGGGCATCGAGGCGCGCGGCTTCGTGTTCGGCGCGGCCGCCGCGCTCTCACTCGGCTGCGGCTTCGTGCCGCTGCGCAAGCCCGGCAAGCTGCCGGCGGCGACGCTCGGCGTCGACTACGCGCTCGAGTACGGCAGCGACCGCATCGAGGTGCATGCGGATGCGTTCGCAGGACGCATCCGCGTGCTGCTCGTCGACGACGTGCTCGCGACGGGCGGCACGCTCGCCGCGGCGGTCCGTCTCGTCGCGGAAGCGGGGGGGCACGGTCGTCGGCGGGGCGGTTCTCGTCGAGCTCGATGCGCTCGGTGGCCGCGCGCGCTGGGAGGTTGCCGCGCCGCTGCATGCGGTGCTCCACGTCGCCTGACGTGGTTATGATGATTGGGGATATGGACGTCCATACGTCTTGACGTCCCGTGATGACGAAACTAAAGTCGCCGAACTCATCGAGATCGGCGGAGGGGCTGGCCCTGTGATGCCGAGGCAACCACAGCATTCGTGCTGCACGGTGCCAACTCCAGCGGGTTCTACCCGGGAGATGAGCTGCCTTCCTCGCGCAGGCCGCCGCTCCCGTTTCGTCATCCGGAGAGCATCATGGCGGCACTACTGCGAAACGATCAGGATTCCGACGGCGCGACGACGCGCCTCGATGCCGGCATCCTGACCCTCCACGATTTCGCGCTCGCGAGCGGCGTGCGCCTCGCATCGGTCGATGTCGCGTGGCAGGACTGGGGCCGCGCCGACGCGCCCGTCGTCGTCGTGCTCGGCGGCATCTCGGCCGGCCGCAACATCGGCAGCTGGTGGAAGGAGCAATGCGGCGAGGGTCGTACGCTCGACCCGCGCGAACGCCGCCTCGTCTCGATCGACTGGCTCGGCGGCGCCGACCGCTCCAGCGGACCGGCCGAAGGCGAGGCGTTCCCCGCGATCGACAGCCGCGACCAGGCCCACGCGCTGCTTGCCGTGCTCAACCACCTCGGCATCGCGCGCGTCGAGGCGATCGTCGGTGCCTCGTACGGCGCCTGCGTCGGGCAGCATCTGGCCGTGCAACTCGCGGGTCGACTCGGTCGGCTCGTCGTGATCGGCGCCGCGCACCGCGCGAGCCCGTGGGCGCTCGCGCTGCGCACGCTGCAGCGCGCCGGCATCGAGGCGGCCGAAGGCGCTTCGGCCAAGCGCGAGGCGCTGGCACGGGCGCGCCAGATCGCCGTGCTCGGCTACCGCACGCCACGCGAGCTCGAGGAGCGCTTCGGCGAGCTCGGCGCCGCGGACGGCGTGCTCGGCTGGCTCGGTGCGCACGGCGAGCGCTTCGCCCAGCGTTTCCCGCCTGCGAGCTTCCTGTGCCTGTCGGCGTCGCTCGACGCGCACGTCTGCGACCCCGCATCGATCCGCGTGCCGACCACGGTGGTCGCGATCGATGACGACCTCATCGTGCCGCCGCAGCTCGCACAGATCTTCGTCGACGCGCTCGGGGAGCGCGGCACGCTCGCGACCGTGGCGTCGCGCTACGGCCACGACGCATTCCTCAAGGAGGACGGCGCGATCGCGGCGATCCTCACCGATGTTCTCGAAAAGGAGGTGACGGCATGAGTGCTTTCGATCCGGCCACGCTGGCCGTCCGAGCGGGCGTCGATACCGACACGGCGTACGGTGCCGTGATGCCGCCGCTCGTGCTGTCGACGAACTTCAGCTTCGCGGGCTTCGGCGAAAAGCGCGCCTACGACTACTCGCGCTCGGGCAACCCGACCCGCGACATCCTCGCCCACGCGCTCGCCGACCTCGAAGGCGGCGTGGGCGGTGTCGTCACGGCGACCGGCATGGCCGCGGTCAGCCTCGTCACCGCGCTGCTGCAGCCCGGCGACCTGCTCGTCGCGCCGCACGACTGCTACGGCGGCACGTGGCGCTTGTTCAACGCGCAGGCGAAACGCGGCCTGTACCGCGTCGCGTTCGTCGACTTCCACGATCCGCTCGCGCTCGCCGCTGCGCTGGCCGAGAACCCGCGTCTCGTCTGGATCGAGACGCCGTCGAATCCTCTGCTGCGCATCACCGACATCCGCCACGTCGTCGAGGCCGCGCACGCGGTCGACGCGCTGACCGTGGTCGACAACACGTTCCTGTCGCCGATCCTGCAGCGACCGTTCGCGTTCGGCGCCGACATCGTCGTGCACTCGACGACCAAGTACATCAACGGCCACTCCGATGTCGTCGGCGGTGCCGTGCTGTGGCGTGACGCCGCGCTCGGCGAGCAGCTCGCCTGGTGGAGCAACTGCCTGGGCCTGTCCGGCGCGCCGTTCGACAGCTACCTGACCCTGCGCGGCCTGCGCACGCTCAAGGCACGCCTCGCCTTGCACGAGGCGAATGCGCGCGTGCTCGCCGACCTGCTCGATGGCGACGACGCGGTCTCGATCGTGCACTACCCGGGTCTGGCGACGCATCCGGGTCATGCGCTCGCGCAGCGTCAGCAGGCCGGTTTCGGCGCGATGCTGAGCTTCGAGCTCGCCGGCGGCACCGAGGCGGCGCGGCGCTTCGTCGAAGGCCTGCAGTGCTTCACGCTGGCCGAATCGCTCGGTGGCGTCGAGAGCCTGGTCTGCCATCCGGCCGGCATGACGCATGCCGCGATGGCACCCGAGGCGCGCCAGCGTGCCGGCATCGGCGACGGCCTGCTGCGCCTTTCGGTCGGCATCGAGGACGAGGGTGACCTCGTGCGTGACGTCACCGCGGCGCTCGAGCGCGCACGCTCGGGCGAGGTCCGCGCGCGTCGCGTATCGGCGGCCTGAGCCTGCGGGGCGCGACGACGGATCGGGTCGCCGCGTGTCCGGGACGGGTCAGTGGAAAGGGCCGCGGCATCCGTGCCGCGGCCCTTTCGCGTCCCCCAGGGCAGTACGTGAATCGGATCACTCGGTCGACGCGACCTTCGCCTTGCCCGGCTTGGCCGCCTTGCCGCCGATGACGATCACCTCGCGGTTGCGCTCGACGGTCTTGTCGCCGACGCCCTTGACGTTCACGAGCTCGTCGGCGCTGGCGAACGGGCCATGCGCATCGCGGTAGGCGACGATCGCCTCGGCCTTGCTGAGGCCGATGCCGTGGAGGCCGTCGGCGATCTCCTGCGCGCTGGCCGTGTTGATGTCGACCGGGCCGGCGGCGAAGGCCGGGAACGCGAGCGCGAGGGCGAGCACGGCGGCGCCGAGCAGGGACATGAGTTTCATGGTGGATCTCCTTGGACGAGTGCGGAATGGGCTTGCGGGACCGGGTGTCGTGTCCCGGCCAGCACAGTCTCGGTATCCGCCGTGCGCCACGCGTCCGCGGTCCGTCGCGTGCGTGCGTCAGTACCCATGGTCGCGTCGCGTAGGCGTTTTCCTACGCGGGAGGGCGCCTTCGCGGGGGCAGGAGTAGAATCTCCGGTTTTCACCAACCGGCGCGCCTCACGCGCGGCAGGAGAACCCATGGATTCACGCCAGATCAGCGACTTCGTCGGTGGCCTCTGGGACGAGCAGATCGTCCCGCAGCTCGTCGAGTACATCCGCATCCCGAACAAGTCGCCGATGTTCGACGCGCAGTGGGCCGAGCACGGCTACATGGACCAGGCCGTCGCCCTCATGGAGATCTGGGCCAAGGGCCAGCCGATCCCGGGCATGACGATCGAGGTCGTGCGCCTCGAAGGCCGCACGCCGCTGATCTTCATCGAGGTGCCGGGCCAGGGCGACGACTGCGTGCTGCTGTACGGCCACCTCGACAAGCAGCCCGAGATGACGGGCTGGGCCGAACACCTCGGTCCGTGGAAGCCGGTCATCGAGGGCGACAAGCTCTACGGCCGCGGCGGCGCCGACGACGGCTACGCGATCTTCGGCTCGCTGGCCGCGATCCTCGCGCTGCAGGCGCAGAAGCTGCCGCACGCGCGCTGCGTGATCATGATCGAGGCCTGCGAGGAGTCGGGCAGCTACGACCTGCCGTATTACGTCGATCACCTTGCCGCGCGCATCGGCAAGCCGTCGCTGATCGTGTGCCTGGATTCGGGCTGCGGCAACTACGAGCAGATGTGGCTGACCACGTCGCTGCGCGGCATGACCGGCGGCAACCTGCGCGTGGACGTGCTCGAGGAAGGCGTGCATTCGGGTGATGCCTCCGGCGTCGTCGCGTCGAGCTTCCGCATCCTGCGCCACGTGCTGTCGCGCCTCGAGGACGAGGCCACCGGCCGCATCCTTCCCGGCGAGCTGCACGTCGAGATCCCGGCCCAGCGCATCGAGCAGGCGAAGCGCAGCGCGGAAGTGCTCGGCGACGACGTGTTCTCGAAGTTCCCGTTCGTCGACGGCATGACGCCGATGAACGACGACATCGCCGAGCTCGTGCTCAACCGCACCTGGCGCCCGGCGCTGTCGATCACCGGCGTCGGCGGCCTGCCGGCGCTGGACTCGGCGGGCAACGTGCTGCGTCCTTTCACGGCGTTCAAGCTGAGCCTGCGCCTGCCGCCGACGGCCGATGCGGTCAAGGCCGGCGAGTTCCTCAAGAACCTGCTCGAGAAGGATCCGCCGTACGGTGCCAAGGTGACGTTCCAGCTCGAGAAGGCCGGCAGCGGCTGGAACGCGCCGGCGCTGTCGTCGTGGCTCGAGAAGTCGGTCGACGAGGCCTCGCGCACGTTCTTCGGTCCGCCGCCGGCCTACATGGGCGAGGGCGGCTCGATTCCGTTCATGGGCATGCTCGGCGAGAAGTTTCCCGGCGCGCAGTTCCTGATCACCGGCGTACTCGGCCCGCACTCGAACGCGCACGGTCCGAACGAGTTCCTGCACATCCCGACCGGCAAGCGCGTCAGCGCCTGCGTGGCCAAGGTCATCGCCGATCATTTCCTGGCGAGCGAGCAGGGCCTCACCCAGGGCGTCGCCGCAAGTCATGCGCACACGGTCAAGGGCGGCGACGGCTGCTGCTGAGCGAGACCGGGCCGGGCGCGACGCGCCCGGCCTTCAGCGCGATGCCGGAATGCGGATCGCCGCGTCGCGCGGACAGCGCATGCCGACGTCGCGCCCGCAGCGTCGCGGCGCGAGATCGCGATCGACGCACACGCGCACCTCGGCGAGGTCGCGCGAGCGGCACGTCACCGCGAGCATGTCGGTGCGCAACGTCGGATTGGCCTCGACGAACGCGGCACGGATCGCCTCGGCGCGCATCGGCGACGGTCGCATGCCGGATGCGAACGCCGGCGGGATCCTGATCGACGCGAACGCGCGTTCGGACTCCGCGAAATAGTCGGCCGGATCGAGTCCGCTGCAGCTGCCGTGTGCACGCCACTGGTGCTGCACGAGCTTGCGGCTCGGCATGAAAGCGAGTGCGCGATCGACCGTCGCGCGATCCGGGAACCGTGACGTCGAACAGTCACGCGGTGCACCGCCACCCTCGTGCTGCGGCCACAGACCGTGCAGCACGAAGCCGTAGCCTCGGCGTCCGCACTGCTCGCGGTCGTCGGGGTTCGACTCGCAATAGGTCGGCGACCACGACAGCGCGACGAGGTAGTACCCGGGTGTCCCTGCAGCGTGCATCCGAGCGGAACGTGCGGGTTCGCCCCGTTCGTCACGCGGCTGGAGGGCGACCGCGACGGCGGCCACGGCGAGCGTGGCGATCGCGATCAGGTTGCGTTGCAGGCGCGTCATCGGCGGCGATCATCGCGCATGGACCCGGGCGGTCGCCAGAACATCGCGGCATCACGCCTTCATGCGCATGTCGCTTATGATGGCGGCTTCCGCATCTCTCCACACGGCACGATCGACTCCATGACCCGACGCATCCAGCAGCGCCGTTCGCCGATCCACGGCAACGGCGTCTTCGCCAAGACCGCCATCCCCGCCGAGACCGAAGTCATCGAGTACCAGGGCGAGCGCCTGACCCACGCGCAAGCCGATCGCCTCTACAGCCACACGACCGAGTCGGGCCACACCTTCCTGTTCACGCTCAACGACCGCTACGTGATCGACGCCAACCAGGGCGGCAACGTGGCGCGCTGGATCAACCACAGCTGCGAACCGAACTGCCGCGCGGTGCTCGAGGAGCACGGCAAGGGCAACACCAGGCACGATCGCGTGCTGATCGAGACGCTGCGTCCGATCGCGGAAGGCGAGGAGCTCACCTACGACTACGGCATCACGCTCGAGGATCGCCTGACGCCGCGCCTGAAGAAGATCTGGGCCTGCCGCTGCGGCGCGAAAACCTGCGTCGGCACGATGCTGCGGCCCAAGCGCAAGCGTCCCGCAGCGGCTGCGCGAAGCTGAATCCCGCGCATCGGCGTGGTCACATGGCGTTGACGGCCGCGGAAAGACCGCTCACCCTGACGCATCGTTCACATGGATACGCCCCGGGGGGAGCTGCGTATGCCGACACCACGATTCCGTGCCGGATGAGCGTTCTGTCGTGACCCAGGACAAGATCATCGCCACGGTCGCGGTCTCCGACGAGGAGATCGCCCACCTGCGCCTGCTCATGCGCAAGGGCGTCAACGAACTCTCGCATGCATGGCGATGGGGTTCGGAGACCGGTGCCGACCTGCTCGTCGTCGATGCCGGCGACTTCTCCGGGCAGATGGCGCGCGTACGCGCCCAGGCGATGGGCGTGCGCGTCGCGATCGTCTGCGACGCGGGTGCCGACGCCGAGGGCGACCTCGCGCTGCGCCGCCCGTTCAAGCTCGCGAACGTGCTCGAGGTGCTCAACCAGGTGACCGGAACCGAGGTCGCGCCTGCGCAGATCGTGCCCCCGAGGCAGAACCAGTACTTCGCGCCGGATCCCGACTCGGTACCGTCCGCTCGACCTGCATCGGCGTCGAAGCCTGCGGTCGACGTCGCGCTCGGCCTCGAGGACATGATCCGCGGCAATCCGGAGCTCGATCCGTTCGCCAACTTGAAGCCACCCGGGCATCTCGATGCATCGGTCGGTTTCGAGGGCACCGACGGCGGAACCCGCCGCAGCGAACTGCGTTCGGCCAAGGAGCCCGAGACGCGTCGCGCCGACACGCCGTCGGCGCTGCCCAATCTGCTGCCTCCCTCCAAGCGCTCGCTCGGCGAGGACCGTACCGCGCACCGCTTGCGCGAGTACATGACGGGCGACCTGATCGGCGGTCCCTCGCGCATCGAGTGGGAAGGCACCGTTTCGCTGACCCTCGATCCCAAGAACCAGGTCTTCCATTCCGAAGGCACGCTCGCGCAACTCGAGGCGTATTGCCGCGGCCAGCCGCGTCGCCACGAGTGGCGTCCGGTGACGAACGCGGAACTCCTGCGCATCCGCGAGGAGCAGCCCGCCCAGGCCTACCAGCGCCTGATCTGGCTCGACGCCCTGCTGCGTTCGGGCGGGCGGCTCGCGAACCAGCTCGACCCCGGCGGCACGTTCTCGATCAAGCGCTGGCTCGAGATCCGTGCCGAGTACCCGCGCCACGCGCGCATCTCGGCGGCGATGATGAAGCCGTTGCGGCTGCACGAGATCGCGGCCGCGGCGGGTGCGTCGATGGACGACGTGTTCGACACGGTCAACGCCTACGACGCGATCGGCTGGCTGGTATGGACGCCGCGCGCGCCGCGCCACGCGCCTGCACCGAAGGAAGAGAAGTCGCTGCTCGGCTTCGTCAGCAAGCTGCGCAACCCGTTCTCCAAGTGACCCCCGGCACACCGGCGGCTAGACTCGCCGGTTTTCCCGAGGGGTATCCGGCATGAGCGATCTTCCCGACTGTCCCGCGTGTGGACAGCAGAACACCTACCCGGACGAGGCGAGCTTCATCTGTCCCGACTGCGCCCACGAATGGCCGCAGCACGCCGCAGCGGGCGAGGAAGACGACGTGACGGTCGTGCGCGACGCGAACGGCAACGTGCTGCAGGACGGCGACGCTGTCGTGATCGTCAAGGACCTCAAGCTGCGCGGATCGTCCGACGTGCTCAAGATCGGCACGAAGGTGCGCGGCATCCGTCTCGTCGACGGTGACCACGACCTCGAGGGTCGCGTCGACGGCGTCGCGATGATGCTCAAGTCGAAGTTCGTCAGGAAGGCCTGAGGCGGTCGCGGACCGGCCGCGCACGACGTGCCGGCCTTCACGGCTGACGGCGTGCATCGTTCTGGCACTCCCGCGAGAATCGCGACCCCGGCCAAGGTCATGCGATGTCGGGTTTCGCGTCGAGCCGGTTGCCGGCGCGACGCACGGGAGCGGGGAGGACCGCTCCCGTGACGTGACGATCAGTCGACGCTGAAGTGCTGCAACTGCACCGGCGTCGCATCGCGATTCGACGACGAGTACAGCGTCGCGGTCGCCGATGCACCCGCCGCGAGCGTGAAGGTCCACTGCATGCCGAGGGTGATGTCACCATTGGTGAACGGCAGTCCCGAGCCGTCGAAGTTCGTCACCGAGGTGTCGGCCAGCAGGCCGAAGACGTCGGTCGTGGCGGCGAACGGCCTCGCCATCACGCCCACGCTGTCCGGCGTGCGCGATTCGGCGAAACCCGCCGTGCCGTCGGTGATGCGGATGTGGCCGGGCGCGACGAGCGTGGCGCTGTCGCCCGCAGCCGTACCGTTGACATCCCAATCCGTCGCCTGGAAAAGGTGCAGCGTGATCGTGGATGCCCCGTTGTTGGTCACGGTCATCGTCGTCCGGACCTCGCCGTTGCCGCCGCCGCCGACGATGACGTGGGTCTTGGTCGCCGAGAAGTTCCGGGTTGCGACATTGGCCCACGTGATCGTGGCCGTGTCACCGGTGTAGTTCTGTGTCGTCGGTACTCCGAAGATGGTCTCCTGCGTGTCGCCTTGGATGCGGAACCACCAGCCGGCTTCGAAGATCGCATCACCGGTGCCGACACCCGTGAAGTTCGCTTCGGGCGTTACGTCCCAGTGCGACGTGGTCAGCACGTAGTTCGCGCCGCCGTTCGTGATCGTGCCTTGCGCGAGTGCGAGTGCAGGCGCCGCCGACAAGGCCGCCGCCAGGAGCAGTTTCTTGAGCATGTTCCTTTTCCCCAAGTAGGTTTCCGACCGGAACGAGCGCCGATCGAGGCGGTGTCACGCCGCGCCCCGGATCATCTCTTTGATGCCGCGCATGTGCAAGTGGTCATGGTTCGCGGTCGGGGTCCGGAAATATTTCGTCTGAAACGATCATCCTGCCGTCGCCACGACCGCGTTGCACTGCAGCTCGACACGTGCGTCGAGCGCGAGTCCCGATGCGGCGAACGCCATGCGCGCGGGGTAGCGACCCTGCTTGAAGTAGGTGCGGTACACGGTGTTGAACGCCGGCCATTCCTTCATGTCGAGCAGCGCCACCGTGCATTGCACGACATGCTCGAACGACGAGCCGTGGCGGGCCAGCTTGGCGCCGATGTTGTCCATCATCTGGCGCGTCTCGGCCTCGATGCCGCCGGACGCGAGCTTGCCGTCTGCGCGCGTGCCGAGTTCGCCCGACAGGTAGAGCATGTTGCCGACACGTACGGCCTCCGAGAACGGCAGGTTCGCGAGTGGACCTGCCGGCAGGGCGTGGTACTCGACGTCGACAGGCGCAGGCCTGGTCTGCACGGAAGCGGGCTTCCCGTCCGCCTCCGCAGCCGATGCGACCAGCGGCAGATGGGCCATGAACACGGCGAGCAGGATGGACGCGTGGACGGGCTTCATTGTCGGACTCCAGCGGGTGAAGGGGGCGGGGGACGTCGAAGGCAGGCGCGTCAGGCGCCCCACGCCTCGCCGAACAGGCGCGCGAAGTTGCCGCCGAGGATCTTGCCGATGCGTGCATCGGAGTGCCCGCGCGAGGCGAGCAGCGCGGCGATGCGCGCGAAGCGGTCGGCGCGGTTGAGGTCGGGCAGGAAGGTGTAGACATCGGGTCGCTCGCCCGGCGCGGAGATGCCGAGCGAGCGCCGGCGCGCGACCTCGTCGGCGAATTTCTTGCGGAACGCATCGTCGAACTTCACGGGCGAGACGGTGCCGTCGGTGCCGATGCCCACGTGGTCCTCGCCGCACACGTTCACCGCGTGCTCGATGTGGCGCACGAGATCGTCTGCGTCCGGCTGGCCTTCCTTGCGCAGGAACGGCATCAGGTAGATGCCGGCGACGCCGCCCTTGTCGGCGAGGGCCTTGAGCTCGGCATCGGTCTTGTTGCGCGGCAGGGCGGCGAGCGCCGCGCAACCCGTGTGGGTGATTGCGACCGGCCCCTTCGCCGCGGCGATCGCCTCGCGCGTCGTGCGTTCGCCACCGTGCGAGAGGTCGATCAGCAGCTTGCGCTCGTCGAGGCGCTCGACGAGCGCCTTGCCGAACGTGCTGAGACCCGCATTGCCGGGTTCGAGGCAGCCGTCGCCGACGAGGTTGCGGCGGTTGTAGGTGAGCTGGAACACGCGAACGCCGAGGTTCGCGAACGTGTCGACGCGGTCGAGGTCCTCGCCGATCGGCGTGGCGTCCTGGAACGCGAAGCCGAGGCCGACGCGGCCGCTGCGCTTGGCCTCGACGAGGTCGGCGGCGCGCCGGATCACGAGCATGCGGTCGGGGTGCGCGGCGACCTGCGCGTTCCAGTACGCGATGTTGCGGATCGTGGTGTCGTAGTCGTCGGCGTAGCTGCCGACGCCGCTGACCGTGATGTTGACCATGGTCAGGCCCGACGTGCGCAGGTCGTCGATCGAACCCGGATCGAGGCGCGAGTACGGTTCGGCCTCGTAGCGCCCGGGGCTGCCGCAGGCGTCGATGACGGTCGCCGATGCGTAGCCTGCCCAGGCCTTCGGCTCGACGGCCCATGCGGAGCGCATCATGCCGGGCAGCAGCGGTGCTGCGGCGAGTGCGCCGAGCGTGGCGAGGAAGCGGCGGCGGTCTTCGGTTCGGGTCACGACAAGGGTTTCCGGCATCGCCCTCGCAGCGGGGCGATGCCGAGTGTGGCCGATCCGCATGTTTCCGTGGAGGGTCAGTCGTCCTCGGCCTGCGGCTTCCAGGCCTCGACGAGCTGCTTCTGCAGCTGCGGCGGCACGGCCTCGTAGTGGCTGAACTCGAGCGAGTAGCGCCCACGGCCGCCGGTCATCGACTTGAGCTCGGTCTGGTAGTCGGTGACTTCGGCAAGAGGCACCTGTGCCTTGATCACGAGTTCCCCGCCGCGCATCGCATCGGTGCCGTTGATGCGCGCGCGCTTGCCGGCGAGGCCGCCGGTGACGTCGCCGACATGCGATTCGGGCACGTTCACGTCGAGGTTGACGATCGGCTCGAGCACGATCGGCCGTGCCTTGCCGATCGCGTCGAGGAAGGCCTTGCGACCCGCGGCGACGAATGCGACCTCCTTCGAGTCGACCGCGTGGTACTTGCCGTCGTAGACGATCACGCGCACGTCCTGCAGCGGATGCCCCGCGAGTGCGCCGTGGTCGAGCACCTGGCGTACGCCTTTCTCGATCGCGGGCAGGAACTGGCCCGGGATCGTGCCGCCCTTGATCTCCTGCGCGAACTCGAAGCCGCTGCCACGCGGCAAAGGCTCCACGCGCAGGAACACTTCGCCAAACTGGCCGGCGCCGCCGGTCTGTTTCTTGTGGCGATGATGGCCGTCGGCACGCGCGGTGATCGTCTCGCGGTAGGCGATGCGCGGCGGGCGCGTCGTCACCTCGACGCCATAGCGCTCGCGCATGCGCTCGAGCACGAGCTTGAGGTGCAGGTCCGACAGGCCGCGCACGATGGTCTCGTTGAGCTCCTTGTTGTGCTCGACGCGCAGGCAGGGATCTTCCTCGCCGAGGCGGGCGAGGGCGATCGCGAGCTTCTGCTCCTGCCCCTTGTGCGCGGGTTCGACGGCAAGCCCGAACATCGGCTGCGGGAAATCGAGCGGGGCGAGGTGGATGTGGTCCTCGTCATGCGAGTCGTGCAGCACGGCGTCGAAATGGATGTCCTCGATCTTGGCCACGGCGGCGATGTCGCCGGGCACGGCCTCGTCGATCTCGACGTGGTCCTTGCCCTTGAGCTTGAACAGATGACCGACCTTGAACGGTTTGCGGCCGTCGTCGATGAACAGCTGGGTGTCGCGGCGCACCGTGCCCTGGTAGACGCGGAACACGCCGAGCTTGCCGACGAACGGGTCGTTGACGATCTTGAACACGTCGGCGATGACGTGGCGCGACGCGTCCGGCACGGCTTCGACGGGCACCGCGTCGTCGCCGCTGCCCTTGTGGAACGGCGGCGGGTTGGCCTCGAGCGGGTTCGGCAGCAGGCGCACGGCGAGATCGAGCAGCTCGGGCACGCCGGCGCCCGTGCGTGCCGACACGAAGCAGATCGGCACGAGGTGGCCCTCGCGCAGGCATTGCTCGAACGCGTCGTGCAGCTCGCTGCGCGTGACGCCGTCCTCGCCGCGTTCGAGGTAGTGGTCCATGACGGTCTCGTCGACTTCGACGACCTGGTCGAGGATGCGCTGGTGGGCCTCGGCGACGGACGAGAAATCGGCCTCGCCGCTCGGGTTGAAGAAGCAGTCGACCACGCGCGTGCCACCACCCGCGGGCAGGTTGATCGGCAGGCATTCGGAGCCGAATTCCTCGCGCAGCGCGTCGGTCAGTGCGGCGAGGTCGACGCCTTCGGCATCGATGCGGTTGACGACGAGGATGCGGGCGAGACGGCGTGCGTGCGCGTGGTCCATCATGCGCCGCGTCGTGTGCTCGATGCCGGCCGTGGCATTGACGACGATCGCGCAGGTCTCCACGGCGGCCAGCGCCGACAGCGTCGGGCCGCGGAAATCGGCGAAGCCCGGCGTGTCGATCAGGTTGATGTGGCAGCCGTCGCGCTCGATCGAGGCGATCGACGCGGCCATCGAATGCCGGCGTTCCTTCTCCATCGGGTCATGGTCGGAGACGGTGGTGCCGCGCTCGATCGTGCCTGCCGTGGTGATCGTGCCGCCGGCATGCAGCAGGGCTTCGAACAGCGTGGTTTTGCCGGCGCCGGCATGGCCTGCCAGGGCGATGTTGCGGATGTTCTCGGTGGCGTGGGACACGGAAAGCCCTCCATGCGAGTCGCATGCTTCCGTGTCCTGTCGGCTCGGCGTCCGTGCCGTGGTCGCGACGGGTGACGAGGCCGGGCGTGCTGCCGGCGGGTGTCGCAGCCTTGCGCGATCGCGAGGGAGGGTCAAGGCGCGCCGCGTCACGCGCCTGCTGGGCCATAATCACGTTCTTTGCCAGGGACAATCGACGCATGCCTCCAGCCACCTCCGATCCGGTCGCCACCGTCGTCTGCGTGCACGGCGCGGGCGCGGGCGGCTGGGAGTGGAACGTGTGGTCGCGCGTGCTCGCATCGCAGGGTTTCACGGTCGCCGCGCCGGACCTCGTGCCGGCTGTCGCCGGCCTCGAGGCGACGACGTTCGCCGACTACCGCCGGCAGGTCGTCGACGCCTGCATGGGCCAGCGTGGCCGTCACCCCGTGGCGCCACTCGTGGTCGTCGGGGCGAGCCTCGGCGGCTTGCTCGCGTTGTCGGTGGCCAAGGCCGTGCGCGCCGATGCGCTCGTGCTGGTCAATGCGTTGCCGCCGGCTGGCGTGCTCAATCGGCCACTCGGTGCGCCGCATCCGCCGCGCGTGCGCTGGGGCAGCGAGCGCTCGATCACCTCGACCTGCCGCGCGCTGCCCGATGCCGACGATGCCGCCCGCCTGTATGCGTTCACGCGCTGGCGCGACGAGTCGGGGCGCGTGCTCGACGAAGCACGCGTGGGCATCGCGGTCGACCCGGTTCGCTGCCCGACGCTGGTGCTGGCCAGCGAGTGCGACGACGACATCCCTCCCGCCGCGAGCCGTGCGTTGTCGGTGCGCTGCATGGCGGACTTCGAGATGCTGCCGCGCGCCAGCCATGCCGGCCCGCTGCTCGGCACGTCGGCGGCGGCCATCGCCGCGCGCGTCGCATCGTGGCTGCACGGGCGGCTCGCCTTAACGGCGGTTTAGCGCGCACTTTGTATGCTGCGCGCGCTCAATCGACCCGGATCCCGCGCCCCGCATGCCAGTGTCCTTCCATGCCACGGAGCGTCGGGCCGACGAGGATGACGGCACGTCGCCGTCGATTCCCGACTACGCCCGCCGTTTCCGCGAGCGTCACGCGCTGTGGCATCGCCGCCATTTCACGCGCAATGCGGTGCTCGGCCTCCTTGCGCTCGCCCTCCTGCTCAACCTCGGCTGGGTACTGACGCTGCATGGCGTCATGCTCACCGGCGAAGCGCCCGATGCCGGTGTCGCGATACAGGTCAGCGTCATCGAGCCGCCCACGACGTACGAGGTACCGCCCGAGCCGGAGCCGCCGGCGTTCGAGCGCAGGCCATCGCGCATCGTCGTCGCGCCCCCCACCGCGAAGACGCCGCCACCGCCGCGCGTCGAGGAAGCGCCGTCGACGACGAGCGCGCGCATCGGCAGTGCGGGAACGCCGGCGCCGAAGCTGTTCAACCCTGACGGTTCGCTACGCCTGCCCGAAGCGGGTGCCGTACGCATCGGCCCCGCGCCGGAGCCCGAGAATCCGCAGGCGGCGGCGAGCGCGCGCTGGGCCGAGATGCAGGAGCGCGGCGAGAACCCGCTCGACTGCACGCGCACGCGCTTCGCCAAGGGCTTCCGCACGGACCAGTCCGTCGGCGATCGCGTCGCCGGCAAGTACCTGTCGTGGATCGGCCTCGCCGACCAGCAGGGCATCGCGGAGCGTGCCGCCGCGCGCGAGCAGCGTGCCGCCGACGGCTGCGATCCGCCGCCGAAGGTACCTTAGCGTCGCGACATCGGTCCGCGCGCATCGGGCGGCCATTTGCTACTGTCCGGCGTCCCCGCTCAACGATGGTGATGGATGATCCGCGTCATGCTCGCCGAGGACCAGGCCATGGTGCTCGGCGCCTTGTCGGCGTTGCTCAAGCTCGAGCCCGACCTCGACGTCGTCGGCAGTGCGCTCGATGGTGAATCGGCGTGGCGCGAGCTGCAGCGCCTGCGTCCCGACGTGCTCGTGACCGACATCGAGATGCCGGGCCTGACCGGCCTCGAACTCGCCCAGCGCATCCAGCGCCACGAGATCGCGACCAAGGTCGTCATCGTCACGACGTTCGCGCGGCCGGGCTTCCTGCGTCGCGCGCTCGACGCGGGCGTCTCCGGCTACCTGCTCAAGGATGCGCCGGCCGAGAACCTCGCCGAGGCGCTGCGCATGGTGCATCGCGGCGGGCGTGCGATCGATCCGCAGCTCGCGCTCGAAGCCTGGTCCGAGGCCGATCCGCTCAACGACCGCGAGCGCCAGGTCTTGCGCCTTGCCGGTGAAGGCACCTCGGCCGGCGACATCGCCACGCAGCTCAACCTCTCGCACGGCACCGTGCGCAATTACCTGTCCGAGGCGATCGGCAAGCTCGGCGTGAACAACCGCATCGAGGCCTACCGCCTCGCACGCCAGAAAGGCTGGCTTTGAAGCGTATCGCGCGCGCCGCCGCGGGCATCGTGCTCGCGGCCATGTCGATGGCGTCGACCGCCATGGCCGCGTTCGACCACGAGGCCTATGTCTGGCAGCGCGTGTGGGCGCCTTCGCATGTCACCGCGATCGCCGCATCGCGCGATCTGTTCACCGGCTGGCGGGTACTCGCCGCGCAATGGCATCCCGACGAAGGCCTCGTGCGCGCGCGGGTCGATCTCGACGTGCTGCGTGCCGACGCGCGTCCGGTCGTCGCGGTGCTGCGCGTGGACGGCTCGACCGCACGCGTCGATGCCGTTGCGCTCGGCGACGAAGTCGAACGCATCGTGCAGGCATGGCGCGAGGCCGGCATCACGCTCGCCGGTGTCGAGATCGACCACGATGCACCGTCGTCGCAGCTGGCGGCCTACGCCGTCGTGCTCGAGGCGTTGCGCGCGCGCCTGCCGCCCGGCCTCGCGCTCTCGATCACGACATTGCCGGCATGGACTCCGGAACCCGCCTTCGCCGACGTGCTCGCACGCGTCGACGCCGCGGTACTGCAGCTGCACGCCGTCGATGCGCCGACGCTCGGCCTGTTCGATGCGACGCGCGCACGCGCACGTCTCGAAGCGTTCGCGGCCGTCGCGCGGGTGCCGTACCGCATCGCCTTGCCAGCCTACGGTGCGGGCCTCGTGCGATCCGCCGAAGGTGTGCTCGTCGAGAGCGAGGCCACGCTCGCGCGCGGCGGCGGGCGTGTCGAGGTCGAGGCCGATCCGCGCGAAGTGGCCGCGTTCGTGCGCGAGGTCGAGCGCGCGCCGCCGCGAGGGCTCGTCGGTGTGGCCTGGTTCCGCCTGCCGTTGCCGGCCGACCGTCGCGCCTGGAGCCTCGCGACCCTGCGCGCCGTCATCGATGCGGCACCGCTCGTCGCACGTGTCTCGGCGAGCCTCGCGGGCGAAGGCGCGGCACGTGACGTGGTCGTGCGCAACGACGGCACGCTCGCGGCATCGTTGCCATCCACGTTGCGTATCGAGGCCCCCTGCGAGGCCGCCGACGCGCTCACGGGTTACGCACTGCAACGGTCGGATGCGACGTTGCGCTTCTTGCGGACCGCCGACGCCGCACGCCTCGCCGCCGGCGATGCGCGCACGATCGGCTGGGTCCGCTGCACGACGAAGGACGAGGTGCATGTCGCGATCGAACACGAAGACTGACACGCGCAGATCACCGCGCCTGCGCAGCGTTGTCTGGCTGCTCGCGCTCGCCGTGGCGCTGCCCGCCCAGGCCTGCGGTCCCGATTTCCCGAACCGCCTGCTCGACGACCGTGCGGCCGCGCTGCAGGGCCTGCCCGAGGGCACGTTCCTGTTCGAATCGAGCCGCCTGCTGCAGGTGGTGCCCGATGCGCTCGTCGAAGGTTCCGGCGCGCCGGACGAGCCGCCGCGAGGCCACGACGCGGCGTCGCTCGCATATGCGCATGCGGCCGAGTCGTTCCACGAAGGCTCCTTCGTCGCCGCACGCGCGGGCTTCTCGGCATTGCTCGCACGGCCTCCCGAGCAGCAGGGCGACCGCGGCCTTGCCGCGCGCTACTCGCTCGCGCGCACGCTGCGTGTGCTGGAGCAGGGGCCTGCGGCCGAACTCGAGTTCCGCCGGGTGCGCGAGGCCGTGCTCGCCGGTGCGGCCGATCCCGAAGGCCTTGGCCTCGCGAGCTTCGGCGAGGAAGCGCGCCTGCGCCTCGAGGCCGGCGATGCCGCGGGTGCGGTGCGCCTGTATGCCGAACAGACCGCGCGCGGTTCGATCAAGGGCAGCACGTCGCTGTTGTTCGTGGCGCGCCAGCTCTTCGATGACGCGGATCTGCGCCAGAAGGCGCTCGGCGACGCGCTCGTGCAGCGCCTGCTCGCGGCCTACCTCTATACGCGCGCCGGCGAGCTCGACGCGGGACGCATCGACGCCTTGCTCGACGAGATCGAGGCGCAGGCGATCGTGTCGTTCGACGGCGCCGATCGCCTCGCCGCGGCCGCCTACCGGCAGGCTCGCTACGACCTTGCTGCGACGCTTGCGGTGCGCACCGACAGCGCACTGTCGTGGTGGGTGCGCGCCAAGCTCGCGCTGCGCGCGGGCGATACGGCGGGCGCACGCGAGGCCTACGCAAAGGCCTCGCAGGCCTTCCCGCAGGGCGAGAACTGGGCCGACGGCGTGTTCTACACGGACGACTACGGCTACGGCCCGTTCCGTCCGCGTTGCCGCGTCGAGGGCGAGATCGCGATCCTCGCGCTGCAGCGCGGCGACTACGTCGAGGCGCTCGGGTTCCTGTATGCCGGCGCCGAACAGTACTGGGAGGACGCCGCCTACGTCGCCGAGCGCGTGCTGACGCCGGACGAGCTCAAGGCCTTCGTCGATGCGAACGTGTCGGCCGGTACGGCCGCGACGCCCGCGGCCGACGATGCATGGGTGTCCAAGCCGCATGTGCAGCGCCTGCGCGAACTGCTCGCGCGCCGCCTGCTGCGCGCCGGGCGCGGAGACGAGGCGATGGCGTACTTCGATGACCAGGGCCTGGCCGAATCGGCGCGTCGTTACGTCGACGCGATGGCGGCGTCGACGCGCGGCGGACGCATCGCACGCGCCGAGGCGCTGTTCACGGCGGCCAGCATCGCGCGCGACCAGGGCATGGAACTGCTCGGCTTCGAAGGCGATCCGGATTACGCGAACTACGGCGGCAACTACGATCTCGCGCCGCCGGGGCGCTACGACGACCAGTTCAACTGGATTCCCGAGCCGCGCAAGGACATCGCGCTGCCGGCAGGCCTCGCCGGCGCCGACGAGGCCACGCGGCTCGTCGCGAGCCGCGCCGCACCGTTCGAGCGCTTCCACTACCGCTATGTCGCGGCCGATCTCGCGAGCCGCGCTGCCGACCTGCTGCCGGCACGCTCGCAGGCGTTCGCGGCGGTCCTGTGCAAGGCGACCGGCTGGATCAATGCGCGCGACCACGCACGCGGCGAGGCCTTGTGGCTGCGCTACGTCCGCGAAGGTGCGTTCGTGCCATGGGCCGGCGATTTCGGCTACTCCTGCGAAGCACCCGATTTCCCTGCGGCCGAGAAGCGGTTGCAGTTCGAGCGCATGCAGGCCTTGCGGCACGCCGTCAACGTGGTCGGACCCTGGCTGCTCGGGTTCGGCGTGCTCGTGGCGATCGTCGTCGTGCTGCGGCGCCGGCGTCGCGCGTTGAGGTGAGGTTTGTCGTCCGCGCAAGGCGGAATCCGCTGCGCGGGTTCCGCCCTACCGGAGAAGCGCGTCACGTGCAGGGCGGAACCGCCGCAGGCGATTCCGCCGTGGCGGGTATCGTCGCCACATGCTTGCGGACGCGGCTTTGCCTCGTTGGAGGCTGCTGCCGCGCACCACTTCGCATGACGGCGGAATCCGCTGCGCGGGTTCCGCCCTACCGGAGAAGCGCGTCACGTGCAGGGCGGAACCGCCGCAGGCGATTCCGCCCTGCCTGGGTTCATCGGGATCATGCCGGGATCTACCTTCTTCGACGCAGGGTCGAACGCTCCCGCGGACCGCCTCCGTGAGATTCAGGCCCGCAGCGCCTACAATGCGCGCCCCCTTGGTCCGTCCGCGCCGCGTTGAAGAAGTCCGATTTCCACTTCGAGTTGCCGCCCGAGCTCATCGCGCAGGCACCGCCGGCCGAGCGCTCGGCGGGGCGCCTGCTCGTGCTCGACGTAGCCGCGGACTCGCGCGACGACCGCGCCATCACCGACCTGCCGTCGCTGCTCGCACCGGGTGACCTGCTCGTGTTCAACGACACGCGCGTGCTGCCGGCGCGCCTGTTCGGGCGCAAGCCGTCGGGCGGTGCGGTCGAGATCCTCGTCGAGCGCGTGACCGGCTCGCACGAGGCCACCGTGCAGCTCGGCGTGAGCAAGAAGCCCAGGGAGGGCGGGGCGATCGAACTCGGCGACGGCTCGATCGCGCGCGTGCTCGGCCGCGACGGCGAGTTCTTCCGCCTGCGTTTCGAATCGTCGGATCCGCTCGACAAGCTGCTGCCGAAGCTCGGCCGGCTGCCGTTGCCGCCGTACATCACGCGCGAGCCCGACGCGGGCGACGCCGAACGCTACCAGACGATCTTCGCGCGCGAGCCCGGCGCGGTCGCCGCGCCGACCGCGGGCCTGCATTTCGACGACGCGCTGCTCGCGGCCCTGCATGCGCGCGGCGTCGAGACGGGCCACGTCACGCTGCACGTCGGCGCGGGCACGTTCCAGCCGATGCGCGCGGAAAGCCTCGACGACCACGTCATGCACCGCGAGTGGCTCAACGTCGGTGCCGGACTCGTCGAGAAGGTGCGCCAGACCCGTGCACGCGGCGGACGCGTCGTCGCGGTCGGCACGACTGTCGTGCGCGCGCTCGAGAGCGCAACGCGCGACGGCGAGCTGCTGCCGTTCGCGGGCGAGACCCAGATCTTCATCTTCCCGGGCTACCGCTTCACGAGCGTCGATGCGCTGCTGACGAACTTCCATCTGCCCGAGTCGACGCTGCTCATGCTGGTCTCGGCGCTGGCCGGACGCGAGCGCATCCTCGAGGCCTACCGCCATGCGGTCGAGCAGCGCTACCGCTTCTTCTCCTACGGCGACGCGATGCTGATCCTGCCTACGCCGTACCCGCCGTGATCGGCGTGCGACCTTTCAACGCCCACGAGCCCCGTCGATGATGCAGTTCTCGCTCCTCCACCAGCGCGGTCCCGCACGCCGCGGTCGCCTCACGTTCGATCGCGGCACGGTCGAGACGCCGGCTTTCATGCCGGTCGGCACGTACGGCTCGGTCAAGGCGATGCTGCCGCGCGACATCGAGGGCATCGGCGCCGAGATCATCCTCGGCAACACGTTCCACCTGTTCCTGCGCCCCGGCCTCGACGTAGTCGGCGATTTCGGCGGCCTGCACCGCTTCATCGGCTGGGACAAGCCGATCCTGACCGACTCGGGCGGCTTCCAGGTGTTCTCGCTCGCGCACAAGCGCAAGATCACCGAGGAAGGCGTGACGTTCGCCTCGCCGGTCGACGGCTCGAAGGTGTTCCTGAGCCCCGAAGTGTCGATGCACATCCAGCGCGTGCTCGATTCCGACGTCGTCATGATCTTCGACGAGTGCACGCCGTATCCGGCCACCGAGAAGGTCGCGCGCACCTCGATGGAGTTGAGCCTGCGCTGGGCGCTGCGCTCGCGTCGTGCCTTCGACGAGGGCGGCAATCCGAACGCGCTGTTCGGCATCGTGCAGGGCTCGGTCTATCCGGACCTGCGCAAGCGCTCGGCCGATGCGCTCATCGACATCGGCTTCGACGGCTACGCGATCGGCGGCCTCGCGGTCGGCGAGCCCGAGCACGAGCGCAACGCGATGCTCGAGGCCGTGTCGCCGATGCTGCCGGTCGATCGCCCGCGCTACCTCATGGGCGTCGGTCGTCCCGAGGACATCGTCGAGGCGGTGCGCCGCGGCGTCGACATGTTCGACTGCGTGATGCCGACGCGCAACGCGCGCAACGGCTTCCTGTTCACGCGCCACGGCACGCTGCGCATCCGCAATGCGAAGTACACGCGCGACACGCGCGTGATCGAGGACGGCTGCACCTGCTACACCTGCGCGTCGGGCTTCAGCCGCGCCTACCTGCGCCATCTCGACCGCTGCGGCGAGATGCTCGCGAGCCAGCTCGCGACGATCCACAACCTGCATCACTACCAGCAGCTCATGGCCGGCCTGCGCGCGGCGATCGAAGCCGACACCCTCGACGCGTTCACGGCGGCGTTCTACGCGGACCGCCGCGCGGACTGATCGCACGCGGCGCTCAGGTCTCGAGCGGTCGCGTCGGCACGATGTTGGGCAGGATCTTCTCGATCGGCGGCGCACCGGATTCGCCCGGACGCTTCATGCCGTAGGCGTTCACCGGCTGCGACCGGTTCACCCACAGCGTGTAGTACAGATGGTCGGCGCGCGGGTCGTCCGAGTTCGGATGCAGCAGGATGGTCAGGCCGAGGCTGTTGAGCTGCAGCCACGGCACCACGACCGGCAGCAGGTCGTTGGTGAAACCGAAATAGAACGACGGCGTGACGTGCGGTCCGCGTGGCTCGAGGTTCCAGTTGCCGAGCTCGACCGGGAAGCGCTCGATCACCCATTGCCGCAGGCGTGCGGCCTTCGCGTACGTGTCCTCGTCGAAATAGACGTGCGCGTGATAGCTGCGGATGTCGGTGTACGGGCGTGGTGTGTCGGGCAGGCCCGATGCGCCGTCGCGCGGGCGCACGCTGGCCGGTCGCGTCGCGGGTTCGAGCGCGGTGTGCTCGCCCCACGGGCTCGTGCCGGTGTCGCGCGGCGGCACGATGGCGCGGAACGCGGGATCACCGAGCGCGGCCTTCGATGTCGCGTCCGCGTCCGCGGCATGGGCGAGACCGGTCAGGCCGAGGCCGCCCGCGGCGAGACCTGTCGCGCGCAGGAAGCGTCGCCGTGTCGGGGCGAGGAGATCCGCCCAGGCCTGGTCGTCGTCGCTGCCATGCAGGTGACGCTCGTCGTCGTCGGAGATGGCGCCCGTCATCGCGGGCGCAGGTTCGTCATGCGGATTCAAGGCGTGTCTCGCAGGCAGGAACGAGGCAGGTCGCCACGGATGCATCGAAGCCGGCGTGGCGATGTGGAAGCCTGCGCGGGAGTGCTCCCGCGCAGGTCGTGGGCTCACCAGGTGTAGGCGACCTTGCCGTACACGAACGCACCGTTGAAACCGAACGGCGAGTAGCTGCTGTAGCGGAACAGGCCGCTCGGCGCGGTCGCCGGGTTGCCCCAGTTCACGTTGCGCACCTCGTCGGGATACTCGTTCAAGGCGTTGTCGGCGCCGAGCGTGAAGGTCCAGTCGTCGTGGCGGTAGCTCGCCGCGAGGTCGAGGATCCACTTCGCACCGAAGGTCTGGTCGTTGGCCGGATTCGTCTGGCGCACCGTGTTCTCGCCGTAGCGCGTGAGGCCGGCACGCAGGCCCCAGTTGCCGATCGTGTAGTCGCTGCCGAACGTGACCTTGTCGCGCGGTGCGCCTTCGGTGATGCGCCCGATCTCGACGCGGCCGATGCGCTGGAAGCCGAGCGCATCGAGCTCCGGTGCATTGGCCTGGATGTGCGTGATCTTGGTCTTGTTGTAGTTGTAGCCGGCCGAGAGGTCGAGCGCGCCGTCACCGAGCGCCACGCGCCATGCGGCGAGCACGTCGATACCGGTCGT
Organism: Dokdonella aquatica; assembly: GCF_051987395.1. Taxonomy (NCBI): domain Bacteria; kingdom Pseudomonadati; phylum Pseudomonadota; class Gammaproteobacteria; order Lysobacterales; family Rhodanobacteraceae; genus Dokdonella; species Dokdonella aquatica. The sequence goes on from NZ_CP197094.1 coordinate 3,262,473, forward strand.
GCGCGTGTCGACCGCGTTGGTGAAGTAGCGGCCGCCGTTGACGCCCGGATAGCCCTGCGCGGCGAGGAAGTCGCGCACCGCGGTGCCGGTGAGGTTCTCCGACAGCACGACGCGGTCGTCGATGTCGATGCGGTAGAGGTCGACCGTGAGGCTCAGGTTGTCGAGCGGCTGGGCGACGAAGCCGAGGCTCGCGTTGGTCGATTTCTCGGCCTTGAGTGGCTGCGCGCCGAACGCGCGCGCGACCGGCAGTTCGACCGGGAACGTGCGCACCTCGAAGATCGAGCCGCCGATCAGCACCGCCGACGTCGCCGAGTAGTACTGCTGCGCGAGCGACGGCGCGCGGAAGCCGTTCGACAGCGTGCCGCGCAGCGCGAACGCGTCGCTGACCGCGTAGCGCAGCGCGAGCTTGCCCGAGGCGGTGTCGCCGAAGTCGCTGTAGTCCTCGTAGCGCGCGGCGACCGAACCGCTGAGCCTGTCGGTGAAGTCGGTGTCGAGCTCGAGGTAGGCCGAGTAGCTGTCGCGACCGTTCGAACCCGCATCGCCGGGCTGGAAGCCCGGAAACACCTGGGCGCCCGGGCTCGCGCCGGCCACGCCGCCGGTGCCGGCGATGTACGACGACGGTTCGCCGGCGCGGATGGTGTAGGTCTCGTCGCGGTACTCGCCGCCGAACGCGAGCGTGACCGGGTTGGCGAGGCCCCAGTCGAGGTCGTTGGCGATGTCGAGGTTGACGACGAGCTGCTCGTTCTCGAGTTCGCCGGCGTCGAACGAGGTCGGGCTGGTCGGCCCGAGCGAGGCGTTGAGGCTGTTGCGCACGCCGAAGTCGAGCGTGTTGGCGCCGTAGTTCGCGCTGACGTCCCAGCGCCAGCCACCTGCGCTCGTGCCGCGCAGGCCGGCGACCAGCGAACGGTCCTCGGACTCGGTGGCGATGATCGGCAGGAAGCCTTCGGGATAGATCGAGACGATGTTGTTCGCGTTGCCGGCCTGGCGGTAGTTGCCGGCGGCCTCGGCATCGCGCTTGCTCGCGTTCGCGAACGCGTAGAACTGCACGGCATCGGAAAGATCGATCTGCGCATTCGCGAACAGCTTCGTGTTGCGCGTGTCGGCGTCGCCGAAGCGGTGGTTCTTGCGGCCGTAGCTCACGTCGCCGGGAAAGCGGAAGTCGACGCCGGCGCGATTGGTCGGATCGGCCTCCACGTACTGGCCCGACAGGTGCAGCCAGCCCCGCTCGCCGAGCGCGAAGCCCGCGTCGCCGCCGAGATCGACCTGGCGACCGTCGCCGGCACTGTACTGGCCGCCTTGCAGCGAGACGCTGCCGTCGCCTGGCGAGCCCTTGAGCACGACGTTGACGACACCCGCGATCGCGTCGGAACCGTACTGCGCGGCGGCGCCGTCACGCAGCACCTCGATGCGCGCGATCGCGGCGATGGGGATCGCGTTGAGATCGACCGGCGACGAACCGCGGCCCTGCGTGCCGTTGACGTTGAGGATCGCCGCGGTATGGCGACGCTTGCCGTTGACGAGCACGAGCACCTGGTCGGGCGACAGGCCGCGCAGCTGGGCCGGGCGCACCGAGTCGGTGCCGTCGGTGAGGCTCGGGCGAGGGAAGTTGAGCGAAGGCAGCAGCCGCGACAGCGCGGTCGCGAGTTCGGTGCTACCGGTCGCGGCGAGGTCGTCGGGCCGCAGCACGTCGATCGGCGACAGCGACTGCGTCTCGGTGCGCCCGGTCGCGCGCGTGCCGGTGACGACGATGTCGTCGAGCTGCGAGGTCGTGGCCTCCGACTGCGCGAGGACGGGCGGGGAGATCAGGCCGAGCAGCAGCAGCGGCGACAGCGTGGCGGGCGAAGGCATCGAGGGCTCCGTGGCATGCGTTGAGGGTGTGCTTAACTAATTCGCAACGCCTCCACGCGTCCACGCACATGCCGCCATAACCATATGCGGCGTCCCGCACGGCTCGCCCGCGCGAGGCCCCCGCGATACCATCGCGGGCTGCGCCGCACGGCGGCTTCGACGAACGGAACTCCATGAAAACGCTTCTCGTCACTGGCGGTGCCGGCTTCATCGGCGGCAACTTCGTGCTCGACGTGCTGGGCCTCGGCGGCTACCGCATCGTCAACCTCGATGCGCTGACCTATGCCGGCAATCCGGACACGCTGGCCTCGGTGGACGGTCGCGACGACTACCGTTTCGTGCACGGCGACATCGGCGATCGCGAGCGCGTCGCCGCGCTGCTCGCCGAGCATCGTCCCGACGCGATCGTCAATTTCGCGGCCGAATCGCACGTCGACCGCTCGATCGACGGTCCCGCCGCGTTCGTGCAGACGAATGTCGTCGGCACGCTCGCGCTGCTCGAGTGCGCGCTCGCGTACTGGCGCGGCTTGCCGCTCGATCGCCAGGACGGCTTCCGCTTCCTGCACGTGTCGACCGACGAGGTCTACGGGTCGCTCGGCCCGGTCGGTCGTTTCACCGAGGAGTCGCCGTACCAGCCCAACTCGCCGTACTCGGCGTCGAAGGCGGCCTCCGACCACCTCGTGCGCGCGTTCCACCACACCTACGGCCTGCCGGTGCTGACCACGAACTGCTCGAACAACTACGGGCCGTTCCAGTTCCCCGAAAAGCTCATCCCGCTGATGATCCAGAAGGCGCTCGCGGGCGAGTCGCTGCCGGTCTACGGTGACGGCCGCAACGTGCGCGACTGGCTGTACGTGGTCGATCACTGCCGCGCGATCCTGCGCGTGCTCGAGATCGGCCGTGTCGGCGAGGTCTACAACGTCGGCGGCGACGCCGAGCGCGAGAACCTGCATGTCGTGAAGACGATCTGCGCGCTGCTCGACGAGCGTGTGCCGCTCGCCGACGGCCGACGCCGCGAGTCGCTCGTCACGTTCGTCAAGGATCGTCCGGGCCACGACCGCCGCTACGCGATCGACGCGACCAAGATCCGCCGCGACCTCGGCTGGCGTCCGAGCGAGAGTTTCGAAAGCGGCATGGCGCGCACGGTCGAGTGGTACCTGGCCAACGCCGACTGGGTCGCACGCGTGCTCGACGGCACCTACCGGCTGGAGCGCCTCGGAACCTGAGGCAACACGCGACTCCGCAACGCAGGATCAGGCGTCCTCGCTCCTGACCTGCTCGGCGTGGAAGCGCGCGCGCAGTGCCGCCGCATCGGCATCGAGGATGCCGATCGCGTGGCCGGCATCCTGCAGGCGATCGGCGAGCCATGCATGGTCCGCCTCCTCGGCCTGCGCGAGGATCGCGTCACCGGCTTCCCGCCATGCCGTTGCGGCGTCGTCGGATCGTTCCTGCGCGAACTCGGCAGCGAGTTCCTCGACGAGGGTCTGCAGCGCGGCGCGATCGAGTGGAATCATGGTGGTCGACGTCCGGCCACGCCGCCTGAAGGGGCGGCTTCGGAGCAGCGGATGGCTCCATCCTACTCCGGCCGCGTGAACGCTCCGGATCGGCGCGTCGCGTGAGGCCGCGTCGTCGCACCGCGGTGGCGAGCCTCGACGTTGCAATGTTTATCTTTATACTCGCGGCGAGGAGGATGCCCGCGATGATGCGCGTACCCGTGGCCCATCTGTGCAGCGACACGCCGAACGAGGACGGCACGTGGACAGCCGTCACGATCCTCAATCGCGCCCCGCACGGCATCATGGTCTGGGCGGGCAGGCTCGATCGGGATGCCTCGATCGTGTCGGCCGAGGACGTCGCGCCGCGTGACTACGTGCGGCGCGAGAGCGTGAGTTTCATGGCCTGGCCCGATGCGCTCGAGTACTTCAAGGATCGCGAGGTCGAGCCGCTGCTGCGCGAGCTCATGTGGCGAACCTCGCGCAGGTTGCGTGCGGATTCCGCGTTCTGAGGTTCAGGCCGGCTCGAAGCCGTCCTTGAAGATCGTCTCGGCGCTCAGGCCGACACCGACCTCGAGGTAGCCCACGTAGCCGTTCGTGGTGTCGCCCGTGACCGTCGCGAGCTGGTGCACGGCCTGGTCGTCGCGGAACACGTTGTCGTTGGCCAGCGTGACGCCGTTGAGGTTGTTGGTGCTGCCGGGATACAGCGAGGTCTGCGCATATACCGTACGGCATACCGCCTCGGGAATCGCGAGCTGCGAGGTGCGCACCGCGTTCGCCCCGCTCGTGGCCTGGTCGACCGATCGGTAGATCTCGAAGTGGATGTGCGGCCAGCGACCCGAGTAGCAGCCCGGGAAGATCGTCGTGAACGTGACCTCGCCGTTCGCGTCCGACACCTGCACGCCGCGCAGGTAGTTCTGGCCGGTGACGCCTTGCGAGTACAGCGAGTAGCCGCCCGATGCATTGCAGTGCCAGAGGTACACGGCAGCGCCCGCGATCGGTGCGCAGCTCGTGGTCGTGCTGACGAGCTGCAGCGTGATGCTCATGAGCGTGCCCGTCGCCATCGTTGTGCCGGCCGTACCGAAGCTGCGGCGGATGTCGGAGCGCACGATGCCGCTCTGGGTGAGCACGTTGGGACCGTTGGTGCCGTCGCCGGGGTAGGGGCCCGCCGTCTCCGACGGGATCAGCGTGCAGGCGAGCGCGCCACTCGGCAGCGTCGCCGCGATGCCGGCGGCACCGAGCAGCTTGAGGACGCGGCGGCGTTCGAGCACCTGCAGGGTTTCGGCGAGCGAGGCATGGTGGCTGCCGAGCGTGGGCAACAGGATCGACGTCATGGTGTTCTCCGGCGGAACGCGGCTGAGGGAACGGGTGGTGCCACGTGACGCCGGGCGGTCCTTCGGCACGTCGTGGCACGGTGCCCACGATTGCGCGCGACTGCGCATCGCATGCGCAGGAAACGAGGACAATCGGTGCAGGAAGGTGCCCGGACGACCTCGAGCGGGCTGATCGACGCCTCGCAAGCGGTGCGGGGGAGGTGCGGTGAAACCTACCGTGCGGGTAGCCGTTTTCGAGCCGAAGGAACGCCAGTTTCGGTGTTCACGATGCCTCGTACTGGGAAGGCCAATTTCGAGATCAGAACTTTCTTTGTGTTTTTCTTTAAGCATAATTCACAAATTTACGCGGCTCCCATCACAATATTCCTGAACGGGGCGTTTGTGCCCGTGCCGGACCCGCTAGCCTCTCGTGTCGGACAAGGGGATCGGGAGCCAGGCGGGATGATGTCGGTCAACTTCGCGCATGCGCGCGAGCCGCAGCCACTCGGCGACGGCACCTGGCGCGCGCTGACGCTGATCAACCGCGGCGAGCACGGCGTGCTCGTCTGGGCCGGACGCCTGCGCGCCGATGCCATCCGTCTCGAAGCCGACGACATCGTCTCGACCGACTACGTGCAGCGCGAGACCGTCAGCTTCATGAGCTGGGACGATGCGATCGACTACTTCCGCGGGCGCGAGTTCGAGCCGTTGCTGGCCGAGGCACTGGCGACCGCACGCCGCCGCGATGCGGTGAGCCGCCCCTTCTGATCGCCGCGCGATCCTGATCCTGCTCCGGGGGCCGCCGACGCGCCGTGTACCCGCGGCATTCCTCCCGTCGCGTCATGGGAGAATGGGGGGCGACGCCGATCCCCGGCGTGTCCGAGCGATGCCCACGATGATCCGAGCCAGGCCGCAGATCCGCATTCCCGCCACCTACATGCGTGGTGGCACGTCGAAAGGCGTGTTCTTCCGCCTCGAGGATCTGCCGGAGGCGGCGCGGTCTCCCGGAGCGGCGCGCGATGCCTTGCTCGTGCGCGTGATCGGCTCGCCCGACCCGTACGGCAAGCACACCGACGGCATGGGCGGTGCGACCTCGAGCACGAGCAAGGTCGTCATCATCGGGCCGTCGACACAGCCCGGTCACGACGTCGACTACCTCTACGGCCAGGTGCCGATCGACCAGGCCTTCATCGACTGGAGCGGCAACTGCGGCAACCTTTCCTCCGCCGTCGGACCGTTCGCGATCGCGAACGGCTTCCTCGAGACCTCGCGCGTGCCGCGCGACGGCCTCTGCACGGTGCGCATCTGGCAGGCCAACATCGGCAAGACGATCGTCGCGCATGTGCCCATCGTCGACGGCGAGGTCCAGGAGACGGGCGATTTCGAACTCGACGGCGTGACCTTCCCGGCGGCCGAAGTGCAACTGGAATTCATCGATCCCGCCGACGAAGGCGACGGCGACGCTGGCGGCGCGATGTTCCCGACCGGTCGGCGCGTCGACGATCTCGACGTGGCGGATGTCGGCGTGTTCAGGGCGACCATGATCAATGCCGGCGTGCCGGTCGTGTTCGTGGACGCCGCTTCGCTCGGCTACGACGGCACCGAACTGCAGGCCGCGATCAACGAGGACAAGGCCGCGCTGGCGCGACTCGAGGCGATCCGCGCCCACGCCGCCGTTCGCATGGGACTCGTCGCCGATGTCGAGGCCGCCGCGAAGCGACCGTTGACGCCGAAGGTCGCGTTCGTCGCGCCTCCGAAGGATTACGTGTCGTCGAGCGGCAAGCCCGTGAAAGCGGCCGACATCGACCTGCTCGCGCGTGCGATGTCGATGGGCAAGCTCCATCATGCGATGATGGGCACGGCCTCGGTCGCGATCGCCGCCGCCGCCGCCGTGCCTGGAACGCTCGTCAACGCAGCCGCGGGTGGTGGCACGCGCGACGCGGTGCGCTTCGGCCATCCATCGGGCATGTTGCGCGTGGGCGCCGACGTGGCCGAGGTCGACGGACGCTGGGCGGTCACGCGCGCCGCGATGAGCCGCAGCGCTCGCGTGCTCATGGAGGGCGCGGTGCGCGTGCCGGCGGAAGTGCTCGCGCGCTGAACCCGGCTCTGGCGAGCGGGCCGCTCAGGTCCTTCGAAGGAAGGCCTCGTCGAACGTCTCGGCCGGCACCGGTCGGCCAAGGTGGAAGCCCTGCAGCTCGTCGCAGCGCAGCAGCGTCAGCAGCTTGGCCTGTTCGGCGTCCTCGACGCCTTCGGCCACCACGCGCAGGCCGAGGGCATGGGCGAGACCGATCGTGTTGCTGACCAGCGCGTGCGACTGCGGGCTCTGCGCGATGCCGGCGATGAACGACTGGTCGATCTTGAGCACGTCCACCGGCAGCCGCGACAGGTAGTGCAGCGACGAGTAGCCCGTGCCGAAGTCGTCGATGTGGACGAGGCAGCCGAGGCGACGCAGTTCGTCGAGCAGGGCGATGCTGCGCTCCATGTCTTCCATGAGCAGGCCTTCGGTGATCTCGATGTCGAGGCCGTGGTCGGAAGGATAGGCCGAGAGCAGCTTGCGGGCCGTCTCGACGAAACCCTCGTGGCGCAGCTCGCGCGCCGACACGTTGATCGCGATGCGCAACTGGCCATGGCCGGCGTGGCGCCAGCGTTCGGTCATCGCGAGCGCCGTGCGCATGATCCAGCGGCCCACGGGCAGGATCAGGCCCGTTTCCTCGAGAATCGGCACGAACTCGGCCGGCGACATGAGGCCCTCGACCGGATGGCGCCAGCGCAGCAAGGCCTCGGCCCCGGTCAGCTGGCGCGAGCGCACGTCGAACTTCGGCTGCAGGAAGATCTCGAGCTGCTGCTCGGCGAGCGCCTTGCGCAGGTCCTCCTCGAGTGAAAGGCGGCGCTGCGCGCGCTGGCTGAAGGCCTCGTTGTAGACGGTCACGCGTGCATGGCGCTGACGTGCCTCGGTGAGTGCCGCGTGCGCGTTGCGTTCGATCTGGTCCTGGCCGCCGTCGTGGCGCCCCGTGTCGAGAAGGCCGCAGTGCAGGGCGACGTGCACATGTTCGCCCTCGACGTCGTAAGGCACAGCGGCGGCGCGCTCGAGCAGGCTGTCGAGGCGCAGCGTGGCCTCCTCGAGCGACACGCCGGTGTTGAAGGCTACGCCGAACGTGTTGTCCGAGAGGTGGGCGAGGATCACGTCGGTGTCGAGCTGTGCACGCAGGCGCTGCGCGATCTCGTGCAGCAGCGTCATGCTGAACTCGTGGCCACGCGAATCCTGGAAGCGGTGCAGGCCGGCGACGTCGACCAGGCCGACGGCGATCCCGTCGCGGGCATGGCGCTCGGCGACCTGCTCGCGGAACAGCGCGCGGTTGGGCAAGCCGGTGAGCTCGTGGTAACGCGCCATGTACTCGAGGCGCTCGGTCTTGGCGATGAAGTCGAGCGCACGCGTGATGTCCTTGGCCAGGCGTTCGAGCAGTGCCATCTCCTCGACGTCGAACTGGTGCGACTCGCGGCTGTGCAGCAGCAGCACGCCGGACGGACCCTGCCCGAACGGCAGTGCGATCATCGATCGGTGGTCTTCCCGTTCGCCCGGGCGCAGCGCGAGCGGCATCGTCTCGCGGAACGTGGCGATGTCGCGCACGAACACGATGTTGCCGCTGCGCAGCGAGTGGCGCATCGCCTCGAACTCGTCGTTGGCGGGCGCGCCGAGCACGCTGCTGGTGCGGTCGCGCAGCATGGTGTCGCCGTGGTGGTGGCTCACCATCGTGGGCCCGTTTCCGTCGATGCCCTCGATGATGAGCGCCGACGCGAACGAACCCTGCTCGACGGCGAGCCGCACGACGTCGGCGAGGATCTCGTCGCTGTCGCGCGCCGCGAGCAGGGCACTGCCGAGCGCGCTGAGCACGGCATGGATGCGCGAGAGCTGGCGCAGCTTGGTCTCGTTGGCGATGCGCTCGGTCACGTCACGGTCGATGCCGCGGTAGCCGACGAGTTCCCCGGCGTTGTCGAACAGCGGGTGCGCCGTGCTCTCGACGATGCGCACCGAGCCGTCGCGATGGCGGTAGCGCAGCAGCCAGTCGTGCCAGCCGCGCTTCTCCTCGCGATGCTCCGCGAGTGCCTGCTCGATGTCCGCCCGATCCTGCTCGCACAGCAGTGCGGTGTCTTCCGTGCCGAGGATGTCGCGCATGCCGTAGCCGAGGATCGTCTGCACCGAGTGGTTCGTGTAGGTGTAGATGCCGTCGGCGTCGGTTTCCCAGATCCAGTCCTGTGTCGCCTCGACGATGGAGCGGTAGCGGGCCTCGCTCTCGAACAGTGCGCGCTCCATGCGGCGCCGCTCGTCGCGGTCGCTGGCGATGCGCAATGCGCGCTCGACCGAGGGGGCCAGTCGCTTGAGGTTGTCCTTGAGCACGTAGTCGATCGCGCCGCGCTGCAGCGCCTCGATCGCGAGTTCCTCGCCGATCGTGCCCGACACGAAGATGAAGGGCGTGTCGCGCGACACCGTGGTGACCACGCGCAAGGCCTCGATGCCGCTGAAGCCCGGCATCGAGAAGTCGCTGAGCACGATCTCGGGGCGGAACTCGGCCAGTTCGCGCACGAGCGCCTGCTCGCTGGTCACGCGCCGGTGCTCGATCGCCTTGCGCAGCGAGCGCAACGCATGCAGGACGAGGTCGGCGTCCCCTTGCTGGTCTTCGACGAGCAGGATCTTCAACGTGTCCATGGCGTTCTCAGCCGGTCAGCTCTCCGGCGTGTGGTTGGCGAGCATCCAGTACATGCCGATCTTGGTGACGGTCTCCGCGAACTCGACGAAATCCACGGGCTTCACGACGTAGCTGTTGACGCCGAGCTCGTAGCTTGCGAGCAGGTCGCCTTCCTCGCGCGACGAGGTCATCATGACGACCGGGACCGATCGCGTGCGCGGGTCGTTCTTGAGGATCTTGAGCACCTCGAGTCCGTCCATGCGCGGCATCTTGAGGTCGAGCAGGACCATGCGCGGATTGCCGACCGGACGGTTCTCGTACTTGCCTTCGCGGAACAGGAAGTGCAGCCCCTCGATGCCGTCGCGCACCCATTCGATGCGATTGGCGATGCCGCGCTTCTTGAGCGAGCGCATCGTCATCTCGGCGTCGGCGGAGGAATCCTCGACGAGCAGGATCTCGACGCTGTGGAGGTCGTTCATTCGATGGGCCCTCGGTACGGAAGCGTGAACGAAAACGTGGCGCCGGCGTCCGGTGCGCCGACCGCGGACACGCGTCCGCCGTGGCGCAGCACGATGCGCTGCACGATCGCGAGGCCGACGCCGGTGCCTTCGAACTCCTCGTCGATGTGCAGGCGCTGGAACACGCCGAAGAGCTTGTCGACGAAGCGCATGTCGAAGCCGATGCCGTTGTCGCGCACCTGGTAGCGCACGTGGCCGCCTTCGACCGCGCCGCTGATCGACACGCGCGCGTCCTCGCCGCGTCGCGAGCTGTACTTGATCGCGTTGGAAATGAGGTTGACCCAGACCTGGCGCAGCAGGGCGGGGTCGCCCGCCGCATCGGGCAGCTCGCCGATCGTGACGACGGCCGTCTGCGTCGCCTCGGTGCGCGCCTCCTCGAGCGCGGCCTGCACGAGGTTGGCCATCGTGATCGTCGTGATCTGCAGCGGCTTGCGACCCATCCGAGACAGCGAGAGCAGGTCGTCGATGAGCAGCCCCATGCGCCGCGAGCTGTCGCTGATCGCCGTGAGGTAGCGCGCGCATTCGGCGTCGAGCGCACCGGCAGCGTCCTCCTCGAGCATGCGCGCATAGCCGTGGATGTGGCGCAGCGGGGCGCGCAGGTCGTGCGAGATCGAGTAGCTGAAGCTCTCGAGCTCGGCGACGGTCTCCTCGAGCTGCTCGGCCTTGGCCTCGAGTGTGGTGTTGAGCTCCTGGATCTCGTGCTCGGCGCGCATGCGCTCGCTGATGTCCTCGGCCATGCCGATGAAGCCGAGCAGGCGGCCGTCGTCGTCGCGGATCGCGCTGACCGTCAGCTGGCCCGGGAACGTACGACCGTCGCGCGTGACGTAGGTCCACTGGCGCGTCTCGGCGAGCTCGCGGCGCGGGATCTCGGTGAATACTTCCGGCCCGGGCAGCACGCGCGTACCGAGTTCGCGGGTCAGCTCGACGGCGCGGTCGGAGATCTCGTCGGGGTCGTGGAACCGGGCGACGTTCTCGCGGCCCTCAAGCACGTCCTCGGCCGCATAGCCGAGCTTGCGGCTCGCAGCGCGGTTGAACACGATGATCTCGTTCTGTGCATCGACCGCGATGACCATGTGGCCGGCACCGTTGAGCATGGCTTTCTGCACGGCGTCCGAGCGCGCGAGCGCGGCACGCATGCGCTCGGTCGCATCGAGCTGGCGACGCAGGATCACGAAGCCCACGCCGAGGATCACGAGCGCGACGCCGGGTCCGTACAGCAACGAGCCACGCAGGTTGACCACCGCGTCGGCGGCGCGCTGCGACCGCTCCGTGAGGAGCTCGCGCTCGGCCGAGCCGAGCACCGCGATTGCGGCCTGCAACGCATCGAACGAACGCGTGCCCTCGGAAAGGAAATGTTCCTGCGCGGCCCTGATGCCCTCGCGTTCGATCTGTACGGATCGTCGCTCCATCGACGCGAAGCGCTCGCCGAGCAGCCTGCGCACCTGGGTGACGTTCGCGCTCTGCACGGGGTTGTCGCGGACGAGCTCGACGAGCCGGTCGACGGCTGAATTGGCCTGGTCATGGTGGCCGGCGCGTGCCTCGGCCCAGGAGGAGGTCCCGAGCATGAGATGGGTGCGGTGATCGGCCTCCATCAACAGCGAGGCGCGGTCGACGGCTTCGATCGAAGACAGCACCTCCACGGTGTGCGCGACGAGGCGGTTGTACGATTCCGATTCGCGTCCCTGACGGAACGACTGCGCCGTCGCGAGCACGAGCAGGCCGATCGCGAACGCGAAGATGACCCAGTCCCAGCGCCGCCGCAGGCGCATGAACCCACTCGGTGTGAACGTGTCAGGTGCCTGCATGATGCCCTCTCCCCGCTACTGATCTACCCGCTCGTACACAAAGTGTCAATGTGCGAAGAGTGGTGGATCCGGGCAGGGTTCAGCCAGCGCCGACGGAGGCTTCCGCGGGCAAGGTATGCGGTGCAGGTCGACCGGCCGCCGGGATGCCGGCGGCCGGTGTTCACGATCGGCTGATCGACGTGACGTAGACGAGTTCGCACGCACCGTTGCCGGTGTCGTCGCGCGTCAGCGAACTCCGCCACCGCCAGCCGGACGGAAGCGATGCCTCGATCAGCAGGCCCTCGATGTGCACGACGTCGCCGGCCCGCACCCGTCCGAGCCACGTGGCAACGGACGGGGTGGCCGGCACCATGTGCATGTTGCCGAACTGGCGGGAGATCTCCACCCACGGCAGCGGAAGCGGCTTCTGCTCGCTCCAGCGCAGGTACATGTAGCGCACGCTCTGGTGGAAATCGAGTTTCTCGAGCAGGGCGCTGTCGCTCATGGCACCCCAGCCCAACGCGAGGTCCATCGGCGAAAGCGGTGCTCCGGCATCGAACCGGTAGTCCTCCCGCGACAGCACGCGCGCGTGAACCCGGAATTCGGCGAGCGGCTGCACGGTGTAGTCGCCGTGGAGGAAGCTTGCGGCGTCCGCGAGATCGACCTGCCGCGGGGCGTCCGGCGCCAGGATGCCGGGCGGTCGCGAGCGTGCGAACGGAGGGGAGAACCACCAGCCTGCCAGGGCGGCGGCCAGGGCGATGGCGAGCCAGCGATTCATCGCGGGAGTCTAGCCGGCGCCGTGCAGGAATCGCACGCCGGCCTGCGCGGGCTCGCGAGGGACGCGTCGCCTTCAGCGGGCGGCGCCGTCGCGCAGGCGCCGCCAGTAGTCGAGGATGCGCCCGGGCAGCGACGGCGCCGGGGAGCGGGCGACGTGCTCGACCTCGTGGCGGCGCTGCAGGCGTGGCGTTGCACGCAGCTGGGCGTGGCGTTCCAGTGCCGAGGCGAGGCTGCGCCGCAACAGTTCTCGCACGGGCGGCGCGAGCAGGAAGCGGAAGACCTGGCCGTGGTTGATCAGGTCGATCGCGAGGCGGCTGTCCTGCATCGGCGAGACGACGATCACGAGCATCGCCGGACGCAGTTGCTTGAGGCGCTTGATCGCGTCGACGGTGTCGTCGCCCTGGCCGCCGAGCACGGCGACGAGTACGGCGGTTTCGCGTGCAACCAGTTCGGCGAGTGCCGCCTCGAGCGTCGCGACCGTACCGACCCGGATCGCCGCCGGCAGCATCGAGCGAACCTCGCCGCCGAGCTGGCCTGACGCGTCGAGCACGAGCACGTCGGCGGCCGGCGTGGCGGGCGCCACATCCGCGACCGCCGGCGTGGTGCGCGCGGCGGCGAAATCCTCGCGCGCGACCGCCGCGGCACCGAGCACGGTCTCGACGAGGCGGGGACCGTCCCACGGCTTCTCGAGGAAGCGGTAGATCTCGCCGTCGTTGACCGAACCCACCACGGCGTCCATGTCGGCGTAGCCGGTCAGCAGCAGGCGCATCGTCGAAGGCGAGCGCGCGGCGACCTCGCGCAGGACCTCGACGCCGCCCATGCCGGGCATGCGCTGGTCGCTGACCACCGCGTGCACCTCGCGTGTGCGCACCCAGTCGAGCAGTTCGGGCGCCGACGTCGTCGCGAGCACGTTCGCACGCCCGCGGAACAGCATGCGCAGCGAGCGCAGGATGCGCTCCTCGTCATCGATGAACGCGATCGTCGGCAGGTCAGCCATGCGCGACGGCCTCGCGTTCGAGCGGCAGCGCGACCGCGAAGCGCGTGCCGCGCCCCGGGGTGGAGGCGACGCGGATGAGCCCGCGGTGCTGCTCGACGATCTGGTGCGCGATCGCGAGGCCGAGGCCGGTGCCCTGGCCGACCGCCTTGGTGGTGAAGAACGGGTCGAAGATGCGCGCGAGGTCGGCCTCGGCGATGCCCTTGCCGTTGTCCTCGACGAGCACGAGCGCGCGTGAGCCCATCACGTGCGTGCGCACGACGATGCGGCCACCATCGTGCTCGATCGCCTGCACGGCGTTGTTGACAAGGTTGAGCAGCACCTGGTTGATCTGCGCGGGCGAGCACTCGATCGGCGGCACCTCGCCGGCGTGGCGCACGACCTCGATGCCGCGCCGCTTGAGGATGTGCTGGACGATGCGCAGCGCGCTGTCGACGAGCTGGTTGAGGTCGGCCTTCTGCGTGCGTGCCTGGTCGAGGCGGCTGAAGTCCTTGAGGTTGGCGACGAGCTCGCCGATCTGGCCGAGGCCGTGCAGGGTGTCGTCGAGCAGCGCCGCAGTGTCGTCGAGCATCGCGACGTCGAGGTTCGCGCGCTCGGTGCCCAGTGCGTCGACGCGCTCGGGCAGGTCGTCGGGCGGCGTCTCGCCATCGAGCAGGCCGGCCGTCACCGCTTCGTAGGCGCCGATCAGGCGCGTGGTGTCGGCGAGCGTCGCGCGCGTCATCTCGACGTTGTTGCGCACGTAGCCGAGCGGCGTGTTGATCTCGTGGACGAGGCCCGCGACCATCTGGCCGAGCGAGGCCATCTTCTCCGACTGCACCAGCTGCAGCTGCGAGGACTTCACGCGTGCATAGGCGCGTTCGAGCTCGCGCGTGCGCTGGCCGAGACGCGCGTCCATCGCGCGCAGCACGTCGAGCACCACACCCGTGCCGAGGTAGCGGCCGGTGTCGTCGACGACGATGAAGTCCTCGGTGATCGGGCTCGGGATGCGCTCGGCGATGAGGCGCGCGGCCTCGTCGATCGGCATGGATGCGGGCAGGACGAGGGCTTCGCGGTTGGCCAGCGAGGCGATTGGGCGCTTGCCGTACAGCTCGCGACCGTACGGCATGAGCAGCACGCGCATGAGCGCGTAGCGGCTGATCGCGCCGACCGGGATGCCGTCGTCGACGATCGGCAGCGACAGCAGGCCGGCGTGGCGTGCGTCGAGCAACCGGTCGGAGACGTCGAGCGTCGGCGTCGACGAAGCCAGCGGCGTGGTGTCGCGCAGCAGCGTGGCGAGATCGGACGCCGGCGGCGGGGCGGGAGGGGGCGTAGCGGGAGGGAGTTCGGTGCGCAGCATGCTCGATCGCGCGGAGGTCATCGCACGTGGTTCGCGAAACGTGATGGCGTTCATTGTGTGCAGGCTTCGCGAAAACCTCGTGACAGCTTCGCGGCAACTCGTGGAATGCGCTGCCGTCCTCGTTCATGCGATGCCGTCCATGCTGCGGCGGGTTCACGGATCGCGCATGCGGCAGTACAGTCGCAGGCTTGACGGGGGGCGGGATGGACACAGGAAGGATCGCGTGGCGCATCGTCGCCACGCTGCTCGCGACGGCGGCCGGGACGGTCGTCGCGCAGGTGAAAGACCAGGCCGGGCCGCACGAGGCGACGCTCAAGGAGTGCACGCGCATCGTGCGCAACGATCCGAATGCAGCCGTGCCGCTCGCCGAATCGGTGCTCGCCGCATCGCCGCTGCTGCCCGACACCGAGATCCGTGCGCTGGTCTGCCTCGGCCAGGCGCGCGCGACGCTCGGCGACCCGGCGGCCGCCGCGAAGATCGTCACGCGCGTGCTCGAGCGCGTCGACGAACAGGCGGTCGTCAAGGGCGAGGCCGCTTACGCGCTCGGCCAGGCCGGCGGCATCCTGCAGACGATCGGCCAGTCGCAGCGTGCTGCGGCACTCTACGAGCGCAGCCATGCACTGACGCGCGAGGACGGCTCGCCGCGCGCCGAGATGCTCGCGCTGCTCAACATCGCAGGCCTGCAGTCCGGGGCATTGCGCAACCACGAGGCCGCCGAGCCCTACTTCCGCCGCGCGATCGAGATCTCGCGCGAGATCGGTGCCGAGTCGAGCTACATGCAGTTCAACTACGGCCTCAACCTCATGCTGTGCAAGCGGCCCGACGACGCGCTGCGCGAACTCGCGCGCGCGGTCGAGCTTGCCGACGCGGCCGAAGGACAGCAGGGCGTGCGCCATCGTGCCGAGGCCGTGCGCGCGGAGATCCTCATGGACCGCGGCGACTTCGCGGCTGCGCGTGAGGCGCTGGAGCCCGCGCTCGCGGGCCAGCGTGCGCTGCCCGATGCGCTCGGCGAGGCGACGAGCCTGCGCCGCCTGGCACGCCTGCAGCGCCTCGAGGGGGATACGCGCGAGGCACTCGTCACGGCGACGCGGGCCGTCGAGCTCGCGAGGAACGGCGGTTACGCCGAGGACGAGCAGACCGCCTTGCGCGAGCTCGCCGAAGTGCACCGCGCGCTGGGCCGGTTCGGCGAGGCGATGGACGTCGTCGAGCACCGCCATGCGCGCGAGATCGCGGCGCTCGCGGACCAGAACCTCAAGAGCCTCGCCGGCATGCAGGCCGACCTCGAGAACCAGTCGGGCGCCCGACGCGTCGAGAAGCTCGAGTTCGACAACCGTCTGCAGGCCCTGGAGGTCGAGCGCGTGACCCTGCTGCGCAACCTCGCGATCGGCGGCCTCGTGCTCGTGCTCGGCGGCGGCCTGATGCTCTATCGCTTCCAGCGCGACATGAATCGTCGACTGCTCGCGATGAGCACCACCGACGCACTCACGGGGCTGGTCAATCGCCGGCTCGGCGCGCGCCGGCTCGCCGACCTCGCGATGCCGAACGGTGCGCGGAACGTCGTGCTGCTCGTCGACGTCGACCATTTCAAGGAGATCAACGACACCCACGGGCACGCCGCGGGCGACCACGTGCTCGTCGAGCTCGCGCGTCATCTCAAGGCCTTGTGCCGTGCCGACGACCTCGTCGCGCGCTGGGGCGGCGAGGAGTTCCTGATCGCCTGCCGGCAGCCCGACCTCGCGCATGCGCGCGCGTTCGCCGAGCGCCTGCGCGCCGGCATCGCCGGGCGACCGATCCGGCTCGCCGACGGTCGCTCGCTGTCGCTGAGCGTGTCGGTGGGATTCGCACCGTTCCCGTTCGTGCCGGGACGCGTGGACGAGGACTGGCATCGGGTCGTGGCACTCGCCGACCGCGCGCTGTACGCGGTCAAGCGTTCGGGGCGGGACGCCTGGGCCGGCTTGTGGAACGCGGGTAATTCGCACGTCGCGCTCGATGCGGTCGAGCGCGACCCCGACGGTGCCGCACGCGAGGGCATCGTCGTGCTCGAGAGTTCGCGCCCGGTCGCGTGGTCGCCCGAGGCTGCCGCATCGGGCCGCGACTGAGGTGCGAGGCCGTGGTCCACACGGGTTTTCAGGCCGCGACGGCATGGATCGATCCGCGTCCACGATGTGACGGAGTTCACTTTTTGACCCTGCCTCACGCCTCCCGGGCGTGCGGGCATGCCTTATGCTCGACCGAAGGGAGAGGGCAGGTCGTCCGCGGTGCGCGGCGGCCACGGGATGGAAAGTCGCGTGCCGTCGCCACACCGGCGGGCGTGACACCCAGAGGAGAACCACGCCGCATGATGCGCATCGCGCTGATCGACGACCACGAACTCGTGCGCACGGGTTTCCGGCTCATCCTCTCGACGCAGCCGGACATGAGTGTCGTCGGCGAAGCCCCCGACGGCGAAACCGGGCTCGCGATGCTGCGCGAACAGCGCCCCGACATCGCCCTCGTTGACGTGCACATGCCCGGCGTCAGCGGCATCGAGGTCACCGAGCGCGCACGCAAGCTGCAGCTTCCCACGCGCATCGTCGTCGTGACGATGGTCAGCGAGGCCGCGTTCCCGAAGCGCCTGCTCGAGGCCGGGGCGATGGGCTACATCACCAAGGCCTGTCCGTCGGGCGAACTGCTCAAGGCCGTGCGCCAGGTCGCCGACGGTCGCCGCTATCTCGCGCCCGATGTCGCGGAGGCACTCGCACTGCACGCGATCGAGGGCACGCGCGGTTCGCGGTTCGAGGTGCTGACATCGCGTGAACTCGAGGTCGCGCTGATGCTCGCGCGTGGCGAGTCGATGCCGAAGATCGCCGACCGCCTGAGCCTGAGTCCCAAGACCGTCGCGACGTACAAGTACCGCACGTTCGAGAAGCTCGACATCGACAACACGGTCGCGCTCGCGCACCTGCACGGCCTGCTCGATCCGGGAACGCGCATGTAGTGCGTACGGTGGGCAGCTGCGGAACGCTGCTCGCCGCGTGTCGTCGCGGGGACGCGATGCGTCGCGTCATGCCTCGCGGAGAGGGCGGGTCCATACGAGGGCGCCCCAAGCGTGAAGTCGGAACGTGTGCGGAGACGACGGGAAAGATCCGCGCCGGATGCATGCGTATCCCCGGGGCGCGGCGCGCCCCGGGGACGGCGGATCAGGTCCCGGCGGTGTCGTCGTGCGGACGCTTCTTCGAAGCCTCGTCACTGCTCGACGCGGCATCGGTGGTGGTCGCATCGATCGTCGCCGCGTCGGCCGCAGGCTCGACGGTGCTATCGGCCGTCGCAGCGTCGGCGGCCGCGACCGTGTCGGCGTCCGGTGCAGGTGATGCCTCGACCGTCGCGGTTTCGTCGGCCGTCGCTTCGACCGGTGTTGCGGTCGCCGGCGTCGTGTCGACGGTCGGCTCCGTTGCGTCGACGGCGGACGTCGCGGCATCGGTTGCCGCAATCGACGAAGCGTTCTCCGGCGACACCACGGCCGTGTCGTCCTGTGCCGGCTCGGCAGTCACGGTCGTCGGCGCGGCAGGCGCGGATGACGGTTCGGACACGTGCTGGACGGGCGTCCCGGCGGCCGCCGTCGACGGCTCCAGCGTCACCGACGCATCGGGTACGAGGGTTTCCATCACGGCCGTCGCCGGCGTCGCGGCGGAAACCGGCGAGGCAGCAGGCGCAGTTTCGTCGTTCCTCTCCGCCACGGCCGCGGGCTTGCGCGGAGTCGAGAACAGGTCTTCGACGAGATCGGCCTGGGCGGGACGTGCGACCGGCGTGAACGCGCTCGGCTTCGACGTGGCCGGCTCTGCCTCGACGGCGGGTGCCGGAGAGGCCGGGCGCGGACGCTCGGCGGCGGCCTCGGCGGTCAGCGGCGTACCGGCCGGACGCACTTCGGCGTCGGGCGAGACGCGTGCTTCGACCTCGGCGCTGTCATCGTCCGCATCCTCGTCGTCGAAATCGTTCGACAGCGCGGCATCGCCGGCGGCACCGGCGGCGAGCGCGTCGGCGTCACCCTTGCGGCGGCGGCGGCCACCACGGCGGCCACGGCGGCGCTTGGCCGGTGTACCGGCTTCGCCGTTCGCGGCGTCGTCGGCCGCGGCGGCGACCACGGGATTCACGGGCAGCGTCGTCGCTTCGTCGGCGTTCGGCGCGGCCGTGTTCGCGACGACGGCAGCGGCGGCCGCCACCGGAGCGGCGACGGGCGCCGACGGCGCAGCCGCCGGAGCCGGCGCGGGCTTCGCGGCCTGGGCCTGGCGTGGCTGCTGCGGATTCTGCGGCTTGCGCTCCTCGCGCGGGCCGTCCTGGCGCGCAGGACGCTGGCCCTGGGCCTGGCCGCCTTGCGGCTTGTTGCGCGCTTCGTCGCGACGGTTGTCGTCGCGACGACCTTCTTCACGGCGCGCCTCGTCGCGACGGCCGTTGCCGTCGCCGCGACCGCCCTGGCGATTCTGCTGCGAGCGCTGCTGGCCCTGGCCGCCACGACCGTCGCGGCCGTCACGGCGCTGCTGGCCGTTCGGACGTGCGGGCTTGGCAGTCGGTGCGGCCGGCTTGGCCGGCTCGGCGGCCGAAGCGTCGCCACCACCGAACAGCCTGCCGAGCCACGCGAAGAAGCCGCCGCGCGGGGCCGGCGCGGTCGCGACCGGAGCCGCGGCCGGCGCTTCGGCGGCGTCGGCTTCGGGCTTGAGCGGGGCAGGGCTGGCCGGGATCACGCGGCTCACGGCCGGCTGCTCGGGCTCTTCGCCGGGTTTGGCGAGCTGCGGCAGCGGCGTCGCCTGCACGGGCGTGACGCGCTTGTAGCTCGGCTTGACGTCGTCGCCGACGTCGGCGCTGCGGATGCGCTCGATGTGCAGGTGCGGCGTCTCGAGCTTGTCGTCGGCCACGACGATGACCTGCACGTCCTGGCGCACCTCGATCTCGCTGAGGTGGCGGCGCTTCTCGTTGACGAGGAAGTTGGCGACCTCGGGCGGCGCCTGCACGAGCACCTGGCCCGTGTTGTCCTTCATCGCGTGTTCCTCGACGAGGCGCAGCGCGGACAGCGACAGCGACTCGACGCTGCGGATGCGGCCGTGGCCGTCGCAGCGCGGGCACACGCTCTGCGTCGACTCGCCGAGCGACGGGCGCAGGCGCTGGCGCGACAGCTCGAGCAGGCCGAAGCGCGAGATGCGGCCGATCTGCACGCGGGCGCGGTCCACGCGCATCGAATCCTTGAGGCGCTCCTCGACCTCGCGCTGGTGGCGCGGGCTGTCCATGTCGATGAAGTCGATGACGATGAGGCCGCCGGCGTCACGGATGCGCAGCTGGCGCGCGATCTCGGCGGCAGCCTCGAGGTTCGTGTTGAACGCGGTTTCCTCGATGTCGCTGCCCTTGGTCGCCTTCGACGAGTTGATGTCGATCGCGGTCAGCGCCTCGGTCTGGTCGATCACGATCGATCCGCCCGAGGGCAGGCGCACCGTGCGCTCGAACGCGTTCTCGATCTGCGTCTCGATCTGGAAGCGCGAAAACAGCGGTACCGTGTCCTGGTAGAGCTTGAGCTTGCGCAGGTTGTTCGGCATGACCTGCTGCATGAACTCGCGGGCGTCGTGGTAGACCTCCTCGCTGTCGATGAGGATCTCGCCGGTGTCGTTGCGCAGGTAGTCGCGCAGCGCGCGGATGATCAGGCGCGATTCCTGGTAGATCAGGAACGGTGCCGGGCGCGAGGTCGCGGCCTCGGCGATCGCCTTCCACAGCTGCAGCAGGTAGTCGAGGTCCCACTGCAGTTCCTCGGCGTCACGGCCCATGCCCGCGGTGCGGATGATGAGGCCCATGTCGTCGGGGACCTGGAGCTGGTCCATCGTGTCCTTGAGGTTCTGCCGATCCTCGCCCTCGATGCGGCGCGAGACGCCACCCGCACGCGGGTTGTTCGGCATCAGGACGAGGTAGCGGCCGGCGAGGCTGATGAACGTGGTCAGGGCCGCGCCCTTGTTGCCGCGCTCTTCCTTGTCGACCTGGACGACGACCGACTGCCCTTCCTTGATGAGCTCGCGGATGCCGGCCTTGTTCGGGTCGGCGCCCGGAGTGAAGTACTGGCGCGAGACTTCCTTGAGGGGCAGGAAGCCGTGGCGGTCGCCGCCGTACTCGACGAAACACGCTTCGAGCGACGGCTCGACGCGCGTGATGCGGCCCGCGTAGATGTTGGACTTCTTCTGTTCCCGCGAGGGGATCTCGATGTCCAGGTCGAACAGCGTCTGGCCATCGACGATGGCCACGCGCAACTCCTCACGCTGAGTTGCGTTGATCAACATGCGCTTCATTGTCGTGTTCCCTAAAAGGCGCTCGAACCGCTGCCGCGCGTTGGCGCGCAAGCCCCATCGGGCTGCGCGCCGCGCGATCCGGCTGGACCGGTTCACCGGCCGCGGGAGCGCCTGTTGCCTGTAATCGCCGACGCTTTCCGGGCGTCGACCGTCATGTGGTGCAATGCGCAACCGGAGACCCTTTGCCACCGCGAAGGCGGCAAGCAATCTCCGATTCGAACCGTTACGATGTCCGGTCTTTGAGGAACCTGCACGACGCTCGACAGAGATCCGGCGGCAGGGCCCGAACGGGCGTGACGGACGAATGCGCCGTTGTGGAGCCGCCGGCTTGCCCGTTTTCCCGGGAGCCGGCTGGCGGCGCGAAACGCCGACCGAGTGTAACAGTCGGGAACATTTTTTCAATGAAGACACAGACTTCGGCCAACTTTGCAGAGTCGGCCCCAACTGGCGTGCAACTCGTCAAGGTCGGCGAGGACAAGGACGGCCAGCGCATCGACAATTTCCTGTCGACCCGCCTCAAGGGGGTGCCGCGCAGCCTCGTCTACCGCATCCTGCGCACCGGCCAGGTGCGCGTGAACGGCCGCCGCGCCAAGCCCGAGACCCGCCTCGCGGCCGGTGACGAGGTGCGCATCCCGCCGGTCCGCGTGGCCACCCCGAACGACCCTGGCACCCCGGCGCCGTCGCAGCTGCAGCGCATCGAAACCGCGATCGTCCACGAGGATCGCGACTTCCTCGTCCTCGACAAGCCGAGCGGCATCGCCAGCCACGGCGGCAGCGGGGTCAGCTTCGGCGCGATCGAGCTGCTGCGCGCGGCGCGCCCGAACGACACCCTCGAGCTGGTCCACCGCCTCGACCGCGACACCAGCGGCGTGCTCGTGTTCGCGCGTCGCCGCCCGGCCCTGACCGGGCTGCAGACCGAGATCCGCGAAGGGCGCGCGACCAAGCGCTACCTGGCCCTGCTGCGCGGCCATTTGCCGCAGGCCCGCGTGACCGTCGACGCGCCGTTGCAGAAGTCGATCCTGCAGGGCGGCGAGCGCATGGTCCGCGTCGACCCGGCCGGCAAGCCGTCGGTGTCGCATTTCCACCGCATCGAGTCGCTCGACGGCGCGACCTATGCCGAGGTCGCGATCGAGACCGGCCGCACCCATCAGATCCGCGTGCACGCGGCGAGCATCGGCCACGGCGTCGCCGGCGACGAGAAGTACGGCGACCGCGATTTCAACAAGCGCGTGCGCGAAGCCGGGCTCAAGCGCCTGTTCCTGCACGCGGCGCGTTTCGAGTTCTCGCTCGGGCCGCGCGACTACAGCTTCAGCGCGCCGCTGCCGGCGGACCTGCGCGATCCGCTCGGCGCGCTTCAGAACAGGAGATAGCGCGCGCTGACCTCGGCCGAGCGCAGCACGTCGGCCGGCAGGCTCGCCGCGAGCAGCAGGCTTGCCGCGACGTGGGCGACGAGGTTCGGCAGCAGCGCGCGATGGCGCTGCCAGTTCGCGATCCAGGCGAGCCCGGCGACGAACGTGAGCTGCATGAGCATCGCGTTCGGCGCATGCAGCAGCGCGAACAGGGCCGCCGCGGCGACCAGTGCGGTGCGCCGCGATCCGGTCACGCGTTCGATCAGGCCGGCCACGATCACGCAGACCAGGAACTGCTGCAGCGCGGCCCAGCCGAGGTAGCGCAGCACGCGCGCCCACGATGGCGGCTGCAGCAGCGTGCCGGGCTCGTGCAGTGCGAACGCGAGTGCGACGGCGATCGCGACGGTCGCGAGGGCGACCGCCCAGCCACGGCGTCGTTGCGTGGCGGTCGGCAGCGTCGGCGCGGCGCCGAAGAGCAGGCTCGCCGCGAACGCGAGCGTGACGACGATCGCCGCGATCGCCGCCGGTGCGAGGTCGTCGTCGAAGAATCCGCCCAGCACGATGACGAGCGGTGCCGCGATCACGCCGGCGAGCTCGAGCGCGGCGCGCAGGCGTGGCGCGACGGGCGGCTTCACGCGCAGCGCGAACAGGCCGAGGCCGAGCAGGGCGGCTGCGAGCGCGCCGGTCCATGCCGGCCACGCGCCCGGACGCGACGTCCACGCGGCGGCTCGGGCCTGAACGTCGGACCACGCCGATGCGGGCACGACGACCGCGGCCGGATGCGTCTCGCGCACCGCGTCACGCGCGGCCAGCGTGGTCTCGACGCGTGCGTCGGGCAAGGTGTAGACCGGCCATGACGAAGCGGTCGTCTGCGGTTCGCGCAACGCTGCTGCGAAGGCAGCGGTCTCGCGTGGTGCCGGCAGCGCGATCGTCACGAGCCTCGTCGCGTCGATCGCCGAGGCCGGGCGCAGCGCGACGTCGGCGAGCCGTACGTCACCACCGTCGTCGGCACGGACGCGGATGCGCAGCATCGCCGCGCGCACCGGCGCCGTGACGGTCGCGCCGTCGCAGCGCCACGCGAGCGCATGCAGGTCGAGCTCGACGCGCGGCGTGCGCGCCGGCACCTCGCGCTCGGCGCTGTCGCAGAGCGCGCCGTCGAAACGCTCGCGAAGCGAGGCCGACACGTGCAGCGGCACGGCCGCGTCGAGCGAGAACGCGAGGGTCGTGTAGTGGTGCAGGTCGAGCGGGCCACGCAGCACGAGGCCGATTTCGGCGGCATCGCGACCGAGCACGACGTGCACGCCGTCGTCGCCGAGGCGCGACGGTGCACCGAACGCACGGCCCGCGATCACGTCGCCACGATCGCGCAGGTTCCAGTGCAGCGGCGTGTCGCCGTGTGCGAGCGCGCCGAGCGCATGCACGGCGTCGTCGACGAGCGAGGCGCGCACCTGCGCGCGCGCGAACGCGTCGAGCGCGAGCATCACGACCAGGGCAGCGAGCGCGGTCGCGAACGTCGCCGCGACGCGGCGCAGGGCAGGCGCGCGCGGTGGCTCAGCGTGCAAGCAGCGCTTCGACTTTCGCCGCGCAGATCGCGTCGTTCTCCGAGAGGCCGCCGACGTCGTGTGTCGACCACGTCAGGCGGCAATGGCCGTAGCCCACCTCCATGTCCGGGTGGTGGTCTTCCCGGTGCGCGATCCAGGCGACCGCGTTGACGAAGGCCATCGTGCGGTGGAAGTCGTCGAACCTGAAATCCTTCGTGATGCGGTCGTCGTCGCCGGCCAGGGTCCAGCCCGGCAGCACGGCGAGGCGCTCGCGGACGGCAGCGGCGTCGAGGCCGTCGGCCTTGCCCTTGCGGGGCTTGCAGGAGGCGCGGGAAAGCTCGTCGAGGGTCATGGCGTTCTCGTCGGTCGGTCGGTGCGGCAGGCGCCGCGTCGGGGTTTGCATCCTCGCGCGTCGCCCCCAGTTCGGTGGTGGCGCGCGTCGCGCACCGGAACCACTAGAATGGGCGATCCCTCGGGACACTCCAGATGATCGATCTTACCGAATCCGCGCGCGAGCACTTCAGCCGCCTCATCGAGCAGCAGCAGGTCGACGGCCTCGGCATCCGCCTGCGCGCGGTCTCGCCGGGCACGCCGCGCGGCGACTGCCAGCTCGAGTTCTGCGAGCCGCACGAACTGCGTGGTGACGAGTGGGAGGTCGACTGCGGCGATTTCTCGCTCTACATCGAGTCCGACAGCGTGCCCTTCCTCGACGGTGCGCACGTCGACTACTCGCGCGACGCGACCGGCGGCCAGCTGTCGATCCGTGCGCCGCGCCTGCGCGGCGCGCCGCCCGAGGAGGGCGCGAGCATCGTCGAGCGCGTGCGCTACGTGATCGATGCCGAGGTCAATCCGCAGCTTGCCTCGCATGGCGGCCGCGTGACGCTGCGCGAGGTGACCGCCGACGGCATCGTCGTGCTGCAGTTCGGCGGCGGCTGCCACGGCTGCGGCATGGTCGACGTGACCTTGCGCGACGGCATCGAAGGTACGCTGCGCAGCCGTGTGCCCGAGATCACCGGCGTGCGCGACGCGACCGACCACGAGTCGGGCGACCAGCCGTATTACGCGCGCAAGGCGGGGTGAGTCGGGCATCCGTGCTGCGGCGGTGACGCCGCTGGATGCAGAGCCAGGCGCGGAAAGGCGCTGGATTCCCACCTTCGCGGGAATGACGGGATCGGTAAGTGAATGCCGGGCGTGGGCGGCGTGACCAGCCACGAGGACCGTCGCCGCATCGGACTTTCATCCGGCCCTTCGGGCCACCTTCTCCCGGAGGGAGAAGGTGCCGTGAAAAGGCTTACTCGGCCTTGGCCTTGCCCATGAAGGGCTTGAGGTCGTTGAGCTTGCTCGGCAGCGCGGCGTAATACGCGGCGAGATCGTTGATGTCCTCGTCCGACAGCGTGGCGGCGAAGCCGGCCATGATCGGATTCTTGCGCGTGCCGTCCTTGTAGGCGTGCAGCGCGTGCGCGAGGTAGTCGGCATACTGGCCCGACAGGCGCGGGTACATCGGGTCGATCGAGTTGCCGTCGGTGCCGTGGCAGGCCTGGCACGGCAGCGACTTGGTCTTGCCGGCTTCGATGTCGCCCTTCACGCCTGCCGCGAATGCGGGTGCCGTGGCGACGAGGCCGAGGGCGAGCGTCAGCGTCGCGCGCTGGATCTTGTTCGTCCGGTTCATCTGCGTCACTCCGCGGTGTTCAGGCTGGACAGGTACGCCGCGATGTCGCGGATGTCGGCATCGCTGAGGCTCTCGCCCTGCGCGCGCATCGTCGGATGCGTGCGGTTGCCGGTCTTGTACTCGGTCAGTGCGGCGACGACGTACTCGTAGTGCTGCCCGGCGATGCGCGGCACGTGGTAGTTCGGGTAGGCGTTCCTCCAGCCCGTGATGCCGTGGCAACCGGTGCAGGTGTAGGTCTTGATCTTGCCTTCCGCAGGATCGCCCTTCGCATCGTCTGCATGGGCGGTGGTGGCTGAGAACAGGGCAACGGCGAAGAGCAGCGCTCGGGTCATCTCGAAGCTTCCGGATCCGGCTGGGTCGTGAGTCGGGAAAGGTGGCAACGCGGAAGTATAGCGATTTGAAACGTTCAGGCCAGCGCGGCCGCTGCGGCGCGGCGGCGCAGCGGTGATCGCCGGCGCGATCCGGTGCACCTTGCGGCGCGTCGCCTCGCGATCATGATCGACGGGTGGGACGTGGCCCGTGAAGCGAGGACCATCGATGACGCTGCCCGCTCGCTCGTGTACACGCGCATCGCGCGACGCGTCACCGGCGACATGCCCTCCGACCCCACACTCTCGAACGCGCAGTTGGCGCACGCACGCAACCGAATGCCCATCCGCTGCATCGAAGGACGCCGATGCGGGTGCTGTGCCCGTGTTGTATGTATATGGTGATGTAGTTTAGTATAACACCATAGCAATAACGGGGGCCCCGATGATCGCCATGTTCCGTACCTGCCG
The DNA here is from genome assembly GCF_051987395.1 of Dokdonella aquatica. Lineage (NCBI taxonomy): Bacteria > Pseudomonadati > Pseudomonadota > Gammaproteobacteria > Lysobacterales > Rhodanobacteraceae > Dokdonella > Dokdonella aquatica. The sequence continues at coordinate 3,288,858 of NZ_CP197094.1, forward strand.
CGGCGTCCTGCCCGCGTGCCTCGCCGTCATGCTCGCCGCCTGCGGCGCGTCGGAGGACAAGGCCAAGGAGGCCGCGACCACGGCCGCGGTACCGGTCGAAGCCGTCGCCGCGGCACCGCGAGCGATCCGCGCCAGCTACACGGGCACGGCGACGCTCGAGGCCGACAGCGAGGCACTCGTCGCCGCGAAGACGTCCGGCGCCCTCATGCAGCTCATGGTGGAGGAGGGCGACACCGTGCGTGCCGGCCAGGTGCTCGCGCGCATCGACGACGAGAGTGCCCGCCTCAACCTCGCCAAGGCCGAGGCGACGCTGCGCAAGCTCGAGAACGACCACCGCCGCTCGAGCGAGATGTTCGCGCGCAAGCTGCTCAGCGTCGAACAGAGCGACAAGATCCGCTACGACCTCGAGACCCAGCGTGCCACCTGGGAACTCGCGCGCCTCGAACTCTCGTACACGCGCGTCGTCGCGCCGATCGGTGGCGTGATCTCGCGACGCCTCGTCAAGGTCGGCGCGTTCATCAAGCTCAACGATGCGCTGTTCCGCATCGACAACTTCGACCCGCTGCTCGCCGTGCTCAACGTGCCAGAGCGCGAGCTCGCCACCCTCGGCGTCGGCCAGGAGGTCGCGATGCGTGTCGACTCGCTCGCGACCGAACGCTTCGGCGGGCGCATCGCGCGCATCAGCCCGGTCGTCGATCCCGCGACCGGCACGTTCCGCGTCACCTGCGAGTTCCGCGACAAGGAAGGGCGCCTCAAGTCCGGCATGTTCGGCCGGCTCGAGGTCGCCACCGCGCAGCGCGACCGTGCGCTCGCGATCCCGCGCGCCGCGCTCGTGGAGGAGGACGGCGAGACGGCCGTCTACGCGATCGTCGCGGCACCGGCGAAGGACGCGGATGCGGCGAAGGCCGGCGACGACACGAAGGCCGCCTCTACCGCGCAGCCGATCGCCGAGGCCGGTGACGGCAAGCCGGCCTCGACGCCGGACGCCGCCACGGCGGCACCGTCGTGGGTCGTGCAGCGTCGCCTCGTCAAGCTCGGCTACGGCGACGCGGGCTACGTCGAGATCCTCGAAGGCCTCGCCGAAGGCGATCGCGTCGTCACGGTCGGCCGCGCCGCGGTGCGCGACGGCACGCCCGTGCAGGTGCTGGAGGGCGTGCCGTGAACCTCGTCGCCTTCGCCACGCGCCGCCGCGTCACCGTCGGCATGACCACGCTGACGCTGGTGCTGTTCGGCCTCATCGCGCTCGCCGGACTCAAGGTCAACCTGCTGCCGGATCTCTCGTATCCGACCCTGACCGTGCGCACCGAGTACGAGGGCGCCGCGCCGATCGAGATCGAGAGCCTCGTCTCGCAGCCCGTCGAGGAGGCGCTCGGCGTGGTCAAGAACGTGCGCCGCATCCATTCGGTCTCGCGCACCGGGCAGTCCGACGTGGTGCTCGAGTTCACGTGGGGAACCGACATGGAGATGGCGAGCCTCGAGACGCGCGACAAGCTCGACGTGCTCACGCTGCCGCTCGAATCCAAGAAGCCCGTGCTGCTGCGCTTCAATCCGTCGACCGATCCGATCATGCGGCTCGGCCTCACCGGTGCGTCGACGGGCGGCTTCAACGAGGCCGAGCTCAAGCAGCTGCGCCGCTTCGCCGACGACGAACTCAAGAAGCGCCTCGAGCCCGTCACCGGCGTCGCCGCGGTCAAGGTCGGCGGTGGCCTCGAGGACGAGATCGACGTCGCGCTCGACCAGCAGAAGCTCGCCCAGCTCGGCCTCACCGTCACCGACGTCGTCGCGCGCCTGCGCAGCGAGAACGTCAACGTGTCGGCGGGCCGCATCGACGAGGGCAGCCAGCGCTACCTCGTGCGCACGATCAACCAGTTCACCGACCTCGGCCAGATGCGCGAGATGCTGGTCAAGGTGGCCGACGGCGTGCCGGTGCGCCTGCGCGACATCGCCGAGGTGCGCCAGGCGTACAAGGAGCGCGAGGGCATCGTGCGCATCGACGGGCGCGAGGCGATCGAACTCGCGATCTACAAGGAAGGCGACGGCAATACGGTCGCGGTCGCGACCGCGGTCAAGGCCGCGCTCGAGAAGCTGCGCTCGACGCTGCCGCCCGGTGCAGGCCTGTCGACGATCGACGACCAGTCGGTGTTCATCCAGCACTCGCTCGACGAGGTGCGCAACGACGCGCTGATCGGCGGCACGCTCGCCGTGCTCATGATCTTCTTCTTCCTCGGCCACGCACGCAGCACGTTCATCATCTCGCTGTCGCTGCCGGTCTCGCTGATCGCGACGTTCTTCTTCATGGGGCAGGCCGACCTGAGCCTCAACGTGATGTCGCTCGGCGGCCTCGCGCTCGCGACCGGCATGGTCGTGGACGATTCGATCGTCGTGCTCGAGAACATCGCGCGGCTGCGCGAGAAGGGCTTGTCGGTCATCGACGCGACGGTCAAGGGCGCGAGCGAGGTCGGCATGGCCGTGACCGCGTCGACGCTGACGACCGTCGCGGTGTTCTTCCCGCTCGTGTTCGTGCAGGGCGTCGCCGGCCAGCTGTTCCGTGACCAGTCGCTGACGATCACGTTCGCGATGCTGATCTCGCTGGTCGTCGCGATGACGCTGATCCCGATGCTGGCGTCGCTGCAGGGCCGCGCGCCGCTCGCGTTCCGCGAAGAGGCGAAACCCGCACCCGCACCCGCACCGCTGCCGCGCAACCGCGTGCTGCGCGTCCTGCGCCGTGGCCTGCGCGCGATCGGCGAGGGCCTGTTCCAGATCCTGCCGCGCGCGCTGGTCGTCGCGGTCGGTCTCGTCGGCAAGCTGTTCGCGCTGACGATCGGCCGCGTGCTCTCGCTCATGGGGCGCGTCGTGGTCGGCGGCTACGATCGCGCCGCGGGCGTCTATCACCGCATGCTGCCCGGCGCGATGGACCGGCCGTGGCTCGTGCTCGGCACCTCGGCACTCGCCTTCGCGGCGAGCCTCGCGCTGATTCCGACACTGGGCATGGACCTGATCCCGAGCCTCGCCCAGGGCCGCTTCGAGACGACGATCAAGCTGCCGCCCGGCACGCCGCTGGCCGAGACCGACGCGCTCGTCGCGCGTCTCGCCACGCAGCACGCCGCCACGCCGGGCATCGCCTCGATCTACGGCGTCGCCGGCACCGGCACGCGCCTCGACGCGAATCCCACCGAGTCGGGCGAGAACATCGCGCGCCTGCTCGTCACGCTCGCGCCGGGCGCCGGCGACAAGGGCGAAGCCGCTGCGATGGCGGCGTTGCGCGAGACGCTCGCGTCGCGTCCGGGCGCGCAGGTCAAGTTCGCGCGGCCCTCGCTCTTCAGCTTTTCGACACCGCTCGAGGTCGAGCTGCGCGGCTACGACCTCGACGCGCTGACGGCGGCCGGACGCGCGCTCGCCGCGCGTCTCGCCGCGTCGGACCGCTTCGCCGACATCAAGTCGACCGTCGAGGACGGCTATCCCGAGATCCAGATCCGCTTCGACCAGGACCGCGCCGCCGCGCTCGGCCTGACCACGCGCCAGGTCGCCGACGCGGTCGTCGCCAAGGTGCGCGGCGAGGTCGCGACGCGCTACAACTTCCGCGACCGCAAGATCGACGTGCTCGCCCGCGTCCGCGAGGCCGATCGCGCCAGCGTCGACGACGTGCGCAACCTCATCGTCAACCCGGGCGCCGCGCGTCCCGTGCGCCTGTCGGCGGTCGCGGACATCGAGGCCACGCAGGGCCCGAGCGAGATCCACCGCGTCAACCAGGAGCGCGTCGCGATCCTGTCGGCCAACCTGCGCCACGGCGATCTCGCCAGTGCGGTGGACGAGGTGCGCACGATCCTGCGCGAGCATCCGGTCGGTGCCGGTGTCGCCGTGCACATCGGCGGGCAGGGCGAGGAGATGGACGCATCGGCGCGCTCGATGCTGTTCGCGTTCGCGCTCGCGATCTTCCTCGTCTACCTCGTCATGGCCTCGCAGTTCGAGTCGCTGCTGCACCCGTTCGTGATCATGTTCTCGATCCCGCTCGCGCTGGTCGGCGCGGTGCTCGCGCTCAAGCTCACCGCGACGCCGATCTCGGTGGTCGTGTTCATCGGCCTGATCATGCTCGCCGGCATCGTCGTCAAGAACGCGATCGTGCTGGTCGACCGCATCAACCAGCTGCGCGAGGAAGGCCATGCCAAGCGCGAGGCGATCGTGCTCGCGGCCGAGTCGCGCCTGCGTCCGATCGTCATGACCACGCTGGCGACGCTGCTCGGTTTCCTGCCGCTCGCGATCGGGCTCGGCGAGGGCTCCGAGGTGCGCTCGCCGATGGCGATCACGGTGATCGGCGGCCTCGCCGTGTCGACGCTTCTGACGCTGGTCGTCGTGCCGGTGGTGTACGAGCGCCTCGACCGCAAGGCCGATGCCTGGTACGTCGCGCGTGCGGCACGCCGCGCCGGCGCCGGCGATGCCGACGGCGAACCGCGCGGCGACGCGCCCGCCACGGCATCGGGCGGAGCGCACGCATGACCACTCCATCGTCCGTCATATGCGGGGCTCGGCCATGACCCTCGCCGAACTGAGCCTCAAGCGTCCCGTCACGGCGGTCATGTTCTTCGTGTCGATGACCGTGATCGGCCTGCTCGCGGCGTTCCGCCTGCCGCTCGAGTACATGCCCGACATCGAGGCGCCGTTCCTGTTCGTGCAGATCCCTTATCCCGGTTCGACGCCGGCCGAGATCGAACGCACGATCACGCGCCCGATCGAGGAAGCGCTCGCGACGATCCCGGGCGTGCAGCGCATGGACTCCAACTCGCGCGCCGACGTCGCCGAGATCTTCATGGAGTTCAAGTGGGGCCAGAACGTCGCGACCAAGGCCGTCGAGGCGCGCGACAAGCTCGACGCGATCCGTGCCGAGCTGCCCGACGACCTGCAGCGCATGTTCGTGCTCAAGTTCTCGACCTCCGACCAGCCCGTGATCCAGCTGCGCATCTCGAGCGATCGCGATCTTTCGAATGCGTACGAGATGCTCGACCGCAAGCTCAAGCGTCCGCTCGAGCGCGTGCCCGGCGTCGCGCGCGTGCAGCTCAACGGCGTCGCCCCGCCCGAGGTGCGCATCGAGCTGTCGTCGGACCGCCTGACCGCGCACGGCATCGGCCTCGACGATCTCGCCAAGGCGTTGCGCGACGCGAACTTCTCGACCTCGGCCGGCCTCGTCCACGACGGTGGCCAGCGCTGGCGCGTGCAGCCGCAGGGCGAATGGCGCTCGCTCGACGAGGTGCGCAACCTCGTCATCGACACGCACGGCCTGCGCCTCGGCGACATCGCCGAGGTCACGCTGCGGCCGTCCGAACTCGACTACGAGCGCCGGCTCGACAAGCGCCCCGCGATCGCGCTCGAGATCAGCCGCGAGCGCAGCGCCAACCTCGTCGAGGTCGGCCGCCTCGTGCTCGAGGAAGTCGAGCGCATCTCGCACGAGCCCGAGATGAAGGGCCTGCAGCTGTACTTCATGCAGAACCAGGCCAAGGGCGTCACCGATTCGCTCGGCGAGCTCGGCAAGGCCGGCGTCGAGGGCACGCTGCTGTCGGTGCTCGTGCTGTTCTTCTTCCTGCGCGACTGGCGCGCGACGCTGATGGTGTCGCTGGCGATCCCGATCTGCTTCGTCATGACGCTGGGCTGCATGTACTTCCTCGGCATCAGCCTCAACATCCTGTCGATGATGGGCCTGCTGCTCGCGGTCGGCATGCTCGTCGACAACGCCGTCGTCGCGGTCGAGAGCATCTACCAGTACCGCGAGAAGTACCCGGACCGGCCGTGGTACTGCGCGGTCGAGGGCACGCGCGTGGTCGGCGTCGCGATCACCGCGGGCACGTTGACCAGCATCATCGTGTTCCTGCCCAACCTGTTCGGCGAACGCAACCCGATCGCGATCTATCTGACCCAGGTCGCGGTGTCGATGTCGATCGCGCACCTCGCCTCGTGGCTCGTCGCGATCAGCCTGATCCCGATGCTGTCGGCACGCCTGCCGACGCCGACCTTCATCGGCCGCGAGACGATGATCACGCGCCTGCAGCGCCGCTACGCGCGCTTCGTCGGCTGGTCGCTGCGCCATCGCGGCTGGACCATGCTCGGCGTGCTCGCGCTGCTGCTCGCCAGCGTCGTGCCGATGAGCCAGACCAAGAGCGACATGTTCCCGGCCGGCGACACGCGCGATCTGCGCCTGAGCTACGACCTCAACGGCAGCTACCACCTCGACCAGCTGCGCCGCTCGGTCGCGCAGGTCGAGGACGTGCTGCTCGCCAACAAGGAGGCCTGGGAGATCCGCGCCGTCTACAGCTATTACGACGAGCGCGGCAACGCCTCGACGTCGGTGCTGCTGACCGAGGCCGACGAGGCGAAACGTCCGGCGTCGGAGATCATGGACGATATCCGCAAGGCGCTGCCGAAGCTTGCGATCGGCAGCATCGGCTTCGATCGCCAGGGCGGTGGCGGCGGGTCGTCGAACGGCATCCGGCTGTCGATCGTCGGTGATTCGAACGATCGCCTGCGCGAGGTCGCGACCTCGGTGCTGCCCGTGCTCGCTCGCGTGCCGGGCCTGCACGACGTGCGCCTCGCCGAGAACGCTTCGGACCGCGAGGTCGCGGTGCGGGTCGACCGCGAGCGCGCGCGCGCCTACGGCTTCGGTGCGTCCGACGTCGCGCGTTACGTGTCGATCGCGCTGCGCGGCGCGCAACTGCGCGATTTCCGCCGCGGCGATACCCAGATCCCGACCTGGCTGCGCTTCCAGGATGCCGACGCGCAGAGCGTGCAGGATCTTTCCGACTACACGCTGCGCGCGCCCGACGGTACCGCGGTACCGCTGCTCGCGATGGTCGACGTGCAGACCCAGGGCGCGGCGTCGGTCATCGCGCGCCAGAACCGCCAGACCGCGCTGCCGATCCAGGTCAACACCGACGCCGACACGACCCAGGACGAGGCGCGCAAGCGCATCGAGGCGGCGATGGAGACCGTGAGCCTTCCGGCAGGATATCGGTGGACGTTCGGCACGAGCTTCCGCGAGGCCGACGAGACCGGCCAGCGCATGGCGTTCAACCTGATCATCGCGCTCGTGCTGGTCTACGTGGTCATGTGCGCGATGTTCGAGTCGCTGGTGTTCCCGGCCGCGATCATGACCACGTTCGTGTTCTCGGTGTTCGGCGTCTACTGGCTGTTCTGGCTGACCGGCACGACGTTTTCGTTCATGGCGATGATCGGCGTGCTGATCCTCATGGGCATCGTCGTCAACAACGGCATCGTCATGCTCGTGCACATCAACCAGCTGCGCCACGAAGGCATGTCGCGCATGGAGGCGCTCGTCGAAGGCAGCCGCGACCGCCTGCGTCCCGTGCTCATGACGATGGGCACGGCGATCCTCGGCATGGTGCCGCTGTGCATGGGCGGCGTGCAGGTCGGCGGCGACGGCCCGCCGTACTTCCCGATGGCGCGCGCGATCGTCGGAGGCCTCGTCTTCTCGACGCTGGTCACGCTGCTCGCGCTGCCGGTGATCTACGCGCTGCTCGACGACGCGCGCGACTGGCTGCGCGATGTCGTGCGCGACGCGCGTGCGGGCCGCGTGCGCCGCCTGCGCGTGCCGGCCGGCTGAGGCCGCCGGCCGCGCGTCAGTCCGCGCTTCCCGGCAGCGGGAACGTGCGGCCGTCGTCGAGGTACAGTGTGCCCTTGCCGAGGATCTCGCTGCCGAACGTGCTGATGAAGCGCGCCTCGACGCGGCCCTTGCCGAGGCTGCCCTCGAGGCGGAATGCGAAGTCCTCCGCACCCGGCAGAGCGCCCGTACGCATGAGGTCGGTCTCGATCACGCGGATCTCGCCGATGTGGCGTGCGACGACCGGGTCCTCCTGCAGCGCGGTGCGGGCCTGGTCCTTGAACACGTCCATGCCGGCCGAGAGCAGCCAGGAAATGCCCGCTGCGGCGGTGACCGCGAGCAGACCGAAGCCGAGGATCAGCGCCCAGGCCCAGCCCGGCAGGCCTTGCCGGCCCGGATGCGGGACCGGCTGCGGCGGCGCGTGGCCACCCGTCACGGCGCGCGCTCGTCGGGGTAGATCGCCACGTGGGCGACGCCGTCGGCACCGATCCAGCCGCGGTACATGCCTTCGGTGTTGAACGGCATCGCGAAGCGTCCATCGGCGCCGAGCACGATCGCGCCGCCGTCACCGCCGAGCGCGGGCACCTCGCCGTTGATGACGGCTTCGCCGGCCTTGGTCGGCGATTCCTTGAGCAACCCCATGCGGGTGCAGATCGTGTGCGCGGCGGCCGTGCGCAGGTAGAACTCGCCCCAGCCCGTACCCGAGACCGCGCAGTTCGCGTCGGCCCAGGTGCCCGCGCCGATCACCGGCGAATCGCCGACGCGGCCGTAGCGCTTGTTGGTCATGCCGCCCGTCGAGGTGCCTGCGGCGAGCTTGCCGGCGCGATCGAGCGCGACCGCGCCGACCGTGCCGAAGTGTTTCGCGGTTTCGAGATCCGTGCTGGCCTGGCCGGCCTTCTCCTCGCGCAAGGCCTTCTGCAGCTGCTCCCAGCGACGTTCGGTGCGGAAGTACGACGGATCGACCAGCGTCACGCCGACGCTCTTCGCGAACGCCTCGGCGCCGTCGCCGACCATCATGACGTGCCTGGACTGCTCCATGACGGCGCGCGCGAGCGTGATCGGGTTGCGCACGCGGTGCACGCCCGCGATCGCGCCGGCGCGTCGCGTCGCACCGTCCATGAGCGAGGCGTCGAGTTCGTTGGTGCCGTCGTGCGTGAACACCGCACCCTTGCCGGCGTTGAAGTTCGGATCGTCCTCGAGCGTCGTGATCGCCGCCGTGACCGCGTCGAGCGCGGGCTTGCCTGCCGCGAGCTCGGCGTGGCCGCGCGTGAGCGCGAGCGTCAGCGCCTTGCGCACCTCGGCCTCGATCTCGGGCGTCATCGTCGCGCGCTCGACACCGGCGCCGCCGTGGATCACGAGCAGCGGCTTCGCGGGCGTCGCCGCGAACGCGGCAGGACAGAGCGCGGCGAGGAGCAGGGCAGGCAGGCGTTTCATCGTGTCGGGCATTCCGGGAAAGTGTTGGACGGGGCGTTCAGCGCTGGGTGGTTGCGGTCTTCGCGGCATCGTCTCGGCGCTCGAGGACGCCGTCGCGCACGTCGACGCGCGACGTGAACGCGGGCGACTCGACGCGCAGCGCGGCGAGGTCGACGCGGCTCCCCGTGCCGATACCGGTCACGCGCAGGCCGGTGAACGTGAGCGGCGTGGCCGCCTCGACGCGCTCCGGGCCGTGTACGGGTTCGACGAGCCAGGCGAGGCCACCGCCGCGCGTGAACACGCGGCCGCGACCGTCGCCTTCCAGGCACAGTGCGGTGTCTTCGTCGATGCCGAGGCCGACGAGGTCGTCGCGGCCCTCGTCATGCGCGGCGCGCGCGAGGAATGCTACGAGTCGGCCGAGCCGATCGCGCTCGGCGAAATGGCTGTCGGTGAGGATGCGATCGAGATGCGGCAGGCGCAGGAAACCGTGATCGAGCGTGAGGCCGGGACCGAGCGGATCGCGCAAGGCCTGCGCCGAGGTGATGCTGCGGCCGTCGAGCGCGCCGTAGACCGTCGCGCCGAGGATCGCGAGGCCGGCACTCGTGCCGCCGAGCGGCTTGCCGTCATGCACATGCTTCTCGAGCGCGGCCGCAAGCGGTGTGCCTTTCCAGTAGCGCAGGTAGCGCGACTGGTCGCCACCGGCGATGAAGATGCCGTCGGCGCGACGCACCGCCTCGAGCAGCGTCGCGTCGTCGGCACCGCGGCGGTCGTGGAACACGAAGGTCTGCAACGACGCGACCGGACCGAAGCGTTCCTGCCACTTGCGCTGCAGTTCGGCACCGAGCGAGGCACGCAGGATCACGAGATGGCCGCGGCCGGCGTGTTCGGTGAACCACGTGAACGCCTCGTCGGGCCATTCGCCGCCACCCATGAGCATGAGTCCGGGCGTCGTCTTCGCCTGCACGTCGCGTGCGGGATCGCCGATGGCGTGGTGGACGTGGCCGGGATCGGCGAGCGCCGTGCCCGCAGGCAGCGCGAGCACGAGGACGAGCAGTGCGGCGGCGACGAGGCATGGGAGACGCAGGCGCATCGACGGTGTCCGGTGTCGGAACATGGGCGCGGCAGTCTCGCACCAAGCTCCGTCGATGCCCACTGCCATTCGTTGCCGCGGCGCAGCGTGGCGGAAATCCGCGCGTCGTCGCAGAATGCGCTCGCCGTCGCGACGCGCCGTGCCGGGGGAGAACGGACGGGGCGATCGGACGGGGTCCGGCCATGCCGGGTCCATCCCTCCAGAGAACGACCATGCACACCCATGTGAACGTGTTGCCGCTCGCGCTGGCGATTTCGGGCGCGCTTTGTGCTGCCACCCTTTCCACCCCCGCCTCCGCGCAGGGTACGCCCGCGTCCGACAACGTCGAGGCGCTCGAGGCGATCCAGGTGACCGGCTCGCGCATCCCGCGCGCGCAGGTCGAAGGCCCCGCGCCGGTCACCGTCATGACCGCCGAGGAGATCAAGGCCAACGGGTTCATCAGCGTGCCCGACGTGCTGCGCGCGATGACGCAGAACGGCGGCGAGACGCAGAGCCAGCAGTCGGGCAGTGGTGCCGATTTCTCGCCCGGTGCGCAGCAGGTCGACCTGCGCGGCCTCGGGCCCAACCACACGCTCGTGCTCGTCAACGGCCGCCGCATCGCCGACTTCCCGATGCCGTTCAAGGGCCGCAGCAACTTCACCGACATCTCCAACATCCCGGTCGGCATGATCGAGCGCATCGAGATCCTCACCGGCAGTGCCTCGGCCGTGTACGGTTCCGACGCGATCTCGGGCGTGGTCAACTTCATCCTCAAGAAGCAGGCCGACGGCACCACGCTCGATTTCCGCTACGGCGACACCGAGCGCGGCGGCGCCGAGTCGTACACGCTGAATCTCTCGACCGGCTTCACGCGCGGCGACTTCAACCTCGTGTTCGGCGCCGAGCTGCTCGACCAGAAGCCTCTGTGGGCGTACGACCGCAAGATCCAGGACTCGACCGCCGATGCGCCGACCTCGCGCTCGCAGACGCCGCGCCGCACGTTCCTGCGCACGGACTACTACGACGACTACATCGATCCGACCGAGGAGCGATGCGCCGCGCTCGCCGGCCTCAACGGCGGCACCACGATCTACGCGTTCCGCCAGAACTACGGCCAGTTCTGCGGCAGCCGCGAATCGATCGGCTACGGCACGATCCTGAGCGAACGCAAGGGCATCAACACCTACACGTCGATGACGATGCCGCTCGGCGATACGCTGAACTGGTTCGCCGACGTGCAGCTCGGCCACAGCAAGGTCGAGCTGTTCCGCGACGTCGCGCAGTGGAGCTACATGGCGCCGGACGGCAACGAGGAAGGTTACTTCTACAACGACGCCACGGGTCAGGTCGAATACTGGGGCCGCCAGTTCACGCCCGAGGAGATGGGCGGCCTCAAGCGCGGCATGATCGAGACGACGCAGAAGACCTTCAGCTTCACGACCGGGCTCAAGGGCAGCTTCGGCAGTGCATGGGACTACGAGGCCTCGCTGAGCCACTCGCAGTACAAGGCGCGCATCAGCTGGCCGCAGATCGTCGCGGCGGCGGCCAACAACCTGTTCCTCGGTCCGCAACTCGGCATCGACGATGACAGCGGTTACCCGATCTTCGATGCCGATCCCGATCGCCTGTACACGCCGCTCACGCGCAGCGAATACGATTCGATCGCGGCCCGCACCGTCTACAACCCCGAATCGCGCAGCGACACGCTCGCGTTCACGCTGTCCAACACGAACCTGTTCGAGCTGCCGGCCGGCCCGGCGGGTTTCGCGGGCGTCGTCGAGGTCGGTCGGCAGGACTACGACCTCAAGCCCGACCCGCTCGCGACCCAGTACTACTACTACAGCTGGAAGGATTCCGACGGCCACGGCAGCCGCAACCGCTGGGCCACGGCCGGCGAACTGCGCCTGCCCGTGTTCGAGAGCGTCAACGTGAGTCTCGCCGGCCGCTACGATGACTACCGTTTCGCGGGTCGCAGCGCCGACAAGTTCACCTGGAGCGCCGGCATCGAGTGGCGCCCGCTCGACAGCCTGCTCGCGCGTGGCTCCTACGGCACCGCATTCCGCGCGCCGGACCTGCATTACGTCTACGCCGGCACCGGCAACGACGAGACCTCGGGCGCCGACTACTACCGCTGCCGCGTCGAGGAACCCGACACCGACATCACCGACTGCTCGTACTCCGACGAAGGTCTGATCCGCACGCGTGCGGGCAGCCGCTCGCTCGGTCCCGAGACGAGCACGTCGTGGACCGCCGGCTTCGTGTGGTCGCCGATGGCCAACCTCGACGTCTCGATCGACTGGTTCGACATCGACATGCGCGACCAGGTGCAGGATCTCAGCACCGACCGCCTGCTGCAGCTCGAAGCCAACTGCCGCCTCGGCAGCGACGTGAACGGCAACGCCGTGGATCCGTCGTCGCCGAGCTGCGTCGACGCGATCGCGCGCGTCAACCGCCTCGCCAACGGCAACCTCTACGGCGTCACGGTCAACCCGATCAACGTCGCCCGCGAGCGCACCAACGGCGTCGACCTCAGCGCGCACTACCGCCTCGAGACCGGCATCGGCGACTTCCGCTTCAGCGGCAACTACACGTGGACGCACGAGCATTCGTTCCAGCAGTACACGGGCGACGCGACGATCGACCAGTTCGCGGTCAACAGCGGTTTCGACATCCCGCGCAGCAAGGCCAGCGCAAGCGTGTCGTGGGAGCGCAACGCCTGGACGGTCACGCTGCACGGCCAGCGCCTCGGCCGTCTTCCGAACTCCGACTCCTACGACCAGATCGTCGACCTCAGCGAGGGCGAGAAGGCCTGGATCGGCGCGACCTACCGCTACAACGCGTCGATGCAGTACCGCTTCAACGAGCGTGCGCAGCTCGCGTTCTCGGTCACCAACCTGTTCGACAAGATGCCGCCCAAGGATCCGACCTACACGGCGTATCCGTACTACGACATCTCGTGGTTCGACGCGATGGGCCGCGCCTACTACGTGCAGTACACGCAGCGCTTCGGCGGCGGCGCGCTCTGACGTCTCACCCCGCGCACGCGCACGGCGTGCGCGGGGTCTTTCGGGACGTGTCGATGCGCCGGGACGAGGGGCGCGTGTGCGTGGATCGCGTCATTCTTGCGCCCCCTCTCCCCCAGCCCCTCTCCCGCAAGGGGAGAGGGGAGACCAGCGCATCGTCGGTCATGCCGGCGCCGGCGCGTCTTTTGCGATGCTCCCTCGCGAGCCTTCAGCGTGCTCGATCTCGTGTCGCGGTTGTTCGAACGGCACGGTCGCCGTGCGCGCTTTCGGCTGCTCGGAGAGCATCACCGCGACGATCCGGGTTTGCCTCGCGGACGCTCCGCGCTCGGTCATCGTGTCGCCGATCCAGAGCATGTCGCTCCAGCCCCTCTCCCCTCGCGGGAGAGGGGCTGGGGAGAGGGGGCGGAAGCGTGACGAGGTTCCGACCTCATGTGTCGCGTACCCGTCGCGGCGGCGGGTGCTCGTCGCCGAGCAACGCATCGACGTCCGAGGAGTCTATGGAGCATGTCGCTCTAGCCCCTCTCCCCTCGCGACGATATGGGGTCAGGTTCATTTTCTCTGGGCGATGTCCGCACTGCGTCGGGCGACGAGGGAAAATGAACCTGACCCCAGATTGTGGACACGGGGCATGACGAGGGCCGCCAGGCCCGCAGCATTCACGTCGCCGCTGTCACGCGTCGAACAGCAGGTCGTACTTCAGGGGCATGCTTCTTCGGTGCGACGCCGGTAAAGCTGGGGTCAGGTTCATTTTTTCCTTCACACCCCGCAAGGCCGGGTCATCGCTGCAGGAAAAAAATGAACCTGACCCCATGCTTCGCGTGTACCGTCGCTGTTCAGCGCTTCGCCGCGGCCGCCTCGGCCGCACGCATGACGCGCAGCAGGTTGCCGCCCCAGATCGCCTCGACCTGGGCGTCGGTGTAGCCCGCACGCAGCAGGCGGTCGGTGATGCGCTGCAGGTTCGAGACGTCGTCGAGGCCGGTCACGCCGCCGCCGCCGTCCCAGTCGGCGCCGAGGCCGACGTGGTCGGGGCCGGCGACCTCGAGCACGTGCAGCAGGTGCTTCATGTAGTCCTCGAACGTGGCCTTCGGCACCGGGTACTTCGCATCGATCTCGCGGCGCTGGCGCGCGAGGTCGCGCCGCTGCTCGGGCGTGGCGTCGCTGCCGAACGCCTTGTAGAACGCCGACAGCGCCGCCTTGCGCTCGGGGATGTCGGGCGTCTCGATGAGGTAGGCGCTCAGCGAGTTGACCTGGATCACGCCGCCCTTGGCGGCGAGCTTGCGGATGCGCGCGTCGTCGATGTTGCGCGGGTGCTCGTGCACGGCATCCGGGCCGCTGTGCGAGAGCACGATCGGCGTCGTCGAGAGCTCGAGCAACTGGTCGAACACGGCGTCGCTCGCATGCGACTGGTCGATGACCATGCCGAGCCGGTTGGCCTCGGCGACGAGCGCGCGCCCCGCCGGGCTCAGGCCGTTCCACTCGGGGCCTTTCGCGTCGGTCGACGAATCGGCGAACGCGTTGTTCGAGGTGTGCACGAGGCCGAGCATGCGTGCGCCGAGCGCGTAGTACGTCGACAGCAGGCTCGGATCCTGCGCGAGCGGCGACGCGTTCTCGATGCTGATGAACACGATGCGCTTGCCGGCCTTCTTGATGCGTGCGGCATCGTCGGCGCGCAGCGCGAGTTCGAACTGTGCCGGGTTCGCGGCGACCATCTCGCGTATCGACACGAGTCTCCGCAGTCCCGCATCGCGCGCCTTGAGGTCGCCGGCCGGCGTGCGTTCGCCCTGGCCCGTGTAGACGACCCAGAAGCCGCCGTCGAGGCCGCCTTCGACCATGCGCGGGTAGTCGACCTGCGAGAAGTCGGTGTCGTGGCGGTGGCGATCGAGGATGTTCCAGCCCGGACGCTCGAAGAACGCGGGCGTGTCGAGGTGGCTGTCGAGCACGAGCACGCGCTTGTGCAACGCGATCGCGCGCGCCGACGGTGCGTCGTCGGCGTATGCGTGAGGCGCGGTGGCGAGGCAGAGCGGAAGCAGGGCGGTCGCGAGGAATCGGCGCATGCGTCTGGACGTCGGCGGGGAGTGGACCTCGATCAGAGCACAGCGGGGCAGGCCCGCAAAGGGCGCGTCGGGCATGAGGGCATCACGGGCGTGACCGAAGCTTGCGCTGCGAGGCAGTGCATTGATCGCGCGCGGTCCTGACCACATGGCGGATGCAGAGATGCTTGATTTCTGTCCCGGGACCATCCTTCCATCGCGTCGCGCCGTCAGCGGCACTGTCGTAGGGTGTTTCCCGGCACTCGGCGTCGCTCCTTTGCACAGGCTCGACGCATCTTCCCTCAGTGGCCTGTGCTCAGCTCCTCGCTCTCCGGGAGAGGGGCGGGATCGTATGACGACCGATCATCGACACGGTCCCGGACCCTCATCCGGCCCTTAGGGCCACCTTCTCCCGGAGGGAGAAGGGAAGAGATGCAACCATGTGCGGCTACCGCGGAAACGAGTCTGCACACCGACATGCATCACCGGGACCGTCGTGCTCGACGGCGGGAGCGCCGGACGCCTCACCCGTCGAGCAGCGCCTTGTCGCGCACGGCGCCCTTGTCGGCACTCGTCGCGAGCAGCGCGTAGGCCTTGAGCGCGGTGCTGACCTTGCGCGGTCGCGGTTGCGCGGGCTTCCAGCCCGTGGCGTCCTGCTCGGCGCGGCGCGCGGCCAGCTCGTCGTCGGAGACGAGCAGGTCGATCGCGCGGCGCGGGATGTCGATGAGGATGCGGTCGCCGTCGCGCACGAGGCCGATCGCGCCGCCCGCGGCCGCCTCGGGCGAGGCATGGCCGATCGACAGGCCCGAAGTGCCTCCCGAGAAGCGGCCGTCGGTGAGCAGCGCGCACTTCTTGCCGAGGCCTTTCGACTTCAGGTACGAGGTCGGGTAGAGCATCTCCTGCATGCCGGGTCCGCCCTTCGGGCCTTCGTAGCGGATCACGACGACGTCGCCGGCCTTGACCTCGTCGGCGAGGATGCCCTTGACCGCGGCGTCCTGGCTCTCGAACACCTTCGCGGTGCCTTCGAAGACGTGGATCGATTCGTCGACGCCGGCGGTCTTCACGACGCAGCCGTCGCGCGCGATGTTGCCGTAGAGCACGGCGAGGCCGCCTTCCTGCGAGAACGCGTGGCCGACGTCGCGGATGCAGCCCTCGGCGCGATCGGTGTCGAGGCTCGGCCAGCGCGTCGCCTGCGAGAACGCGACCTGGGTCGGGATACCGGCCGGGCCTGCCTTGTAGAACGTGTGCACGGTCTCGTCCTGCGTGACGCCGACGTCCCAGGCCGCGATCGCGGCGTCGAGCGTCCTCGCGTGCACGGTCGGCACGCCCGTGTGCAGCAGGCCGCCGCGCGCGAGCTCGCCGAGGATCGCCATGATGCCGCCGGCGCGGTGCACGTCCTCGATGTGGTACTTCTGCGTGTTCGGCGCGACCTTGCACAGCTGCGGCACGCGCCGCGACAGGCGGTCGATGTCGCGCAGCGTGAACGGCACCTCGCCCTCCTGCGCCGCGGCGAGCAGGTGCAGGATCGTGTTGGTCGAGCCGCCCATCGCGATGTCGAGCGTCATCGCGTTCTCGAACGCCTGGAACGTCGCGATGCCGCGCGGGAGCGCGGTCGGATCCTCGCCGCCGTACCAGCGGTGGCAGAGTTCGACGGCGAGCACGCCGGCACGCTTGAACAGCGTCTCGCGATCCGCATGCGTGGCCAGCACGGTGCCGTTGCCGGGCAGCGACAGGCCAAGAGCCTCGGTGAGGCAGTTCATCGAGTTGGCCGTGAACATGCCGCTGCACGAGCCGCAGGTCGGGCAGGCGCTGCGCTCGACCGCGGCGACCTGTTCGTCGCTCGCGTTGGGATCGGCGGCCATGACCATTGCGTCGATGAGGTCGAGCTTGTGGTCGGCGAGGCGCGTCTTGCCGGCTTCCATCGGTCCGCCCGAGACGAACACGGTGGGGATGTTGAGGCGCAGCGCGGCCATGAGCATGCCGGGCGTGATCTTGTCGCAGTTGGAGATGCACACGAGCGCGTCGGCGCAGTGCGCGTTGACCATGTACTCGACGCTGTCGGCGATGATCTCGCGCGAGGGCAGCGAGTACAGCATGCCGTCGTGGCCCATCGCGATGCCGTCGTCGACGGCGATCGTGTCGAACTCCTTGGCGACGCCGCCGACGCGCTCGATCTCGCGCGCGACGAGCTGGCCGAGGTCCTTGAGGTGCACGTGACCCGGCACGAACTGCGTGAACGAATTCGCGATCGCGATGATCGGCTTGTGGAAGTCGTCGTCCTTCATGCCGGTGGCGCGCCACAGCGCGCGCGCGCCGGCCATGTTGCGGCCGTGCGTGGAGGTCCTGGAACGGTAGTCGGGCATGGTGGTGCGTGTCCTGGTTCGGTCGCGCGGCGTGGTCAGCTGACCACGCCGAGCATGCGCAGGATCGAGCGCGCGGCCTCGCGGCCGTCGAGCACGGCGCGCACGACGAGGTCGGCGCCGCGCACGTTGTCGCCGCCCGCGAACACCTTCGCGTGGGCGGTCTGATAGGGCAGGCGCGGTGCGCCGCCGACGCGCAGCTTGCCGGCGGTGTCGAGCTCGATGCCGACCGGCGCGCACCAGTCGGGCGGGCTCGGCAGGAAGCCGAACGAGAGGATCACGATGTCGGCCGGGATGACCTGCTCGCTGCCCTCGACGACTTCGGCGCGCGCACGGCCCTTGCCGTCGTCGACGAGGCGCGTCTCGGCGATCGCGACGCCGTCGACGATCCCGTCGCCGGTGATCGCGACCGGCTGTGCCTGGAAGCGGAAGATCACGCCTTCGTCCCTCGCGTTCTTCACTTCCTTGCGCGAGCCGGGCATGTTGGCCTCGTCGCGGCGGTAGACGCAGGTCACGCGCGCGGCACCGAGGCGCACCGAGGTGCGCACGCAATCCATCGCGGTGTCGCCGCCGCCGAGCACGACCACGCGCTTGCCGGCGACGTCGGGCAGCACGTCGCCTTCGCCCGCGGTGCCGAGCAGCTGGCGCGCGTTGGCGATCAGGAACGGCAGCGCCGCGTGCACGCCGGGCGTGTCCTGGCCGGGAATGCGGCCGTCGACGAAACGGTAGGCGCCGGTGCCGAGGAACACGGCATCGTAGTCGGCGAGCAGCGCATCGAAGGCGACGTCGCGGCCGATCTCGACACCGAGGCGGAAACGCACGCCGAGCTCCTCGAGCACGGCGCGACGCGTCCTGACGACTTCTTTCTCGAGCTTGAACGCCGGGATGCCGAACGTGAGCAGGCCGCCGATCTCCTCGTAGCGGTCGAACACGTCGACGCCGACGCCGGCGCGCACGAGGCGGTCGGCCGCGGAAAGGCCCGCGGGGCCCGCGCCGACGATCGCGACGCGCTTGTCGGTCATCGCGGGCGCGGCCGACGGACGCCAGCCTGCCGCGATCGCGGCATCGGTGACCGAGCGCTCGATCGCGCCGATCGTCACCGCGCCGAAGCCTTCCTCGAGCGTGCAGTCACCCTCGCAGAGGCGGTCCTGCGGGCAGACGCGGCCGCAGATCTCGGGCAGCGGGTTGGTCTCGTGCATGAGCGTCGCCGCATCCTCGATGCGGCCGTCCTTGACGAGCTTGAGCCACTGCGGGATGCGGTTGCCGAGCGGGCAGGCCCACGAGCAGTACGGATTGCCGCAGTCGATGCAGCGCGAGGCCTGGTCGCCGGCATCGCCGTTGGTGAAATCCTCCTGGATCTCGCCGAAGCCGACGATGCGGATCGGCACGGGCACCTCGCGCGGCGTGCTGCGGGCGAACTTGAGGAACGGGAAGGGCTTCTCGCTCATGCCGCCGCCCGCAGTTCGTCGGCCAGCGCGGCCAGGCTCGCGGCCTTCGGCTTGACCAGCCAGACCTTGTGCAGCACCTCGCGGAAATCCTCGAGGAGGCGGCGCGCCCACGCACTGCCCGTGAGGTCGATGTGCGACTGCATGAGTGCGCGAAGGTGCTGCAGGTGATTCTCCATGCCCTCGAGCGAGATGCGGTTGATGTCGACAAGCTCGTGGTTGTAGCGGTCGACGAAGTCGCGTTCGAGGTCGAGCACGTAGGCGAAACCGCCCGTCATGCCGGCGCCGAAGTTGAGCCCGGTGCGGCCGAGCACGGCGATGGTGCCGCCGGTCATGTACTCGCAGCCGTGGTCGCCGACGCCCTCGACGACGGCGAGCGCGCCCGAGTTGCGCACGGCGAAGCGCTCGCCCGCGCGGCCCGCGGCGTAGAGCTCGCCGCCGGTCGCGCCGTACAGGCAGGTGTTGCCGATGATGCTCGACTCCTGTGTCGCGAACGTAGTGCCTTCGGCCGGGCGCACGACGATGCGGCCGCCGGCCATGCCCTTGCCGACGCCGTCGTTGGCGTCGCCCGTGAGCACGAGGTGCACGCCGCCGGCGTTCCACGCGCCGAGGCTCTGGCCGGCCGAGCCGGTGAGCTCGAGCGTGATCGGATGCTCGGCCATGCCATGGTCGCCCCACAGGCGTGCGACGTCGCCGGACAGGCGCGCGCCGATCGCGCGGTCGACGTTGCCGACGTCGTAGCGGAACGTGCCGCCCGATTTCGTCGCAACCGCGGGATGCGTATCGCGCGAGGTCGCCAGCGCGACTTCGGTCGAGCCCGGTGCGAGCGGACCGGCCGCGCAGACGCCGCGCACGGCGTCGGCCATCTCGGCGCGCGACAGCAGC
The DNA here is from genome assembly GCF_051987395.1 of Dokdonella aquatica. Lineage (NCBI taxonomy): Bacteria > Pseudomonadati > Pseudomonadota > Gammaproteobacteria > Lysobacterales > Rhodanobacteraceae > Dokdonella > Dokdonella aquatica. The sequence goes on from NZ_CP197094.1 coordinate 3,308,686, forward strand.
GGGGAGAGATCGAGCTTGGCCTGCTTGGCGGTGATGCCGGGCAGGATGCGCAGCAGTTCGGTGCGGCCGACGATCTCGTGCATCGAGCGTGCGCCGAGGCTGGCGAGGATCGCGCGCACGTCGTCGGCGATGAACTGGAAGAAGTGCTGCACCATCTCGGGCGCACCGAGGAAATGCTTGCGGCGCAGGATCTCGTTCTGCGTCGCCACGCCGGTCGCGCACGAATTGAGGTGGCAGATGCGCAGGTACTTGCAGCCGAGCGCGACCATCGGGCCGGTGCCGAAGCCGAACGAGTCGGCGCCGAGGATCGCCGCCTTGACCACGTCGAGGCCGGTCTTGAGGCCGCCGTCGGTCTGCACGATGACGCGGTCGCGCAAGCCGTTCATGACCAGCGTCTGGTGCGTCTCGGCGAGGCCGAGTTCCCACGGCGTGCCCGCGTAGCGGATCGAGGTGATCGGGCTCGCGCCGGTGCCGCCGTCGTGACCCGACACGGTGACGAGGTCGGCGCCGGCCTTGACCACGCCCGCGGCGATCGTGCCGACGCCGGCGTGCGAGACGAGCTTGACCGAGACCAGCGCCTGCGGATTGACCTCGCGCAGGTCGTGGATGAGTTCGGTGAGGTCCTCGATCGAGTAGATGTCGTGATGCGGCGGCGGCGAGATGAGGCCGATGCCGGGCTTGGCGTAGCGCAGGCGCGCGATGAGGCCGTTGACCTTGTCGCCGGGCAGCTGGCCGCCTTCGCCGGGCTTGGCTCCCTGCGCGACCTTGATCTGCAGCACCTCGGCGTTGACGAGGTAGGCCGGCGTGACGCCGAAGCGACCCGAGGCGACCTGCTTGATCTTGGACATGCGCTCGGTGCCGTAGCGCGACGGATCCTCGCCGCCTTCGCCCGAGTTCGAGCGTGCGCCGAGGCGGTTCATCGCGGTCGCGAGTGCCTCGTGCGCCTCGGGCGACAGCGCGCCGAGCGACATGCCGGCCGAGTCGAAGCGCTTGAGGATGCCGTCGGCGGCCTCGACCTCGTCGACCGGGATCGCCTCGACGTCGTCGCGCAGCGCGAGCAGGTCGCGCAGTGCCGACGGCGGGCGCGTGTTCACGGCCTCGGCGTACTGGCGGTAGCGCGAGGCATCGCCGGAGCGCACGGCCGCCTGCAGGTGGCCGACCACGCCCGGGTTGTACATGTGGTACTCGCCGTCGGGCACGGCCTTGAGCAGGCCGCCGGCCGGCAGTGTGTAGTTCGGGTTGCGCGACGCGGCGAGCTGCTCGCGGTACTCGTTCTCGATGTCGACGAAGCCGGCGCCGCCGATGCGCGACGGCGTGCCCGGGAAGCACATGTCGACGATCTCGCGGTCCAGGCCGATGATCTCGAACAGCTGCGCGCCGCGGTAGCCGGCGATCGTCGAGATGCCCATCTTCGACAGGATCTTGAGCAGGCCCTTGCGGATGCCGTGGCGGTAGGTGCGGCCGATCTCGTGCACGGGCTCGTTCTGGCGGCCCTTGATCTCGCCGCGGCGGTTCATGTCGAACAGCGTCTGGTACGACAGGAACGGATACACCGCGGTCGCGCCGAAGCCGATCAGGCAGGCGAAGTGGTGCGGGTCGCGTGCGGTGCCGGTCTCGACGAGCAGGTTGCAGTCGCAGCGAAGCTGCACGCGGGTGAGGTGCGCGTGCACGGCGCCGGTCGCGAGCAGCGCGTGGATCTGGGTCAGGCCCGGCACCGGGTAGCGGTCCGACAGCAGCACCACGGCCGCGCCGTTGCGCACGGCCTCTTCGGCCTGGCGGCAGACGTCCTCGAGCGCGGCCCTGAGGCCGGTCGGCTCGTCGTAGTAGAGGTCGATCTTGACGTGGTTGTCGACGATGTGCGGCAGCGCGAGGATCTGGCGCAGCTTGCGCTGCGACAGCACCGGCGCGCTCAGCAGCACCTGGCGCGCGTTCGCGGCCGACTCGTCGAACAGGTTGCCCTCCAGGCCGATCTGGGTCACGAGCGACATCACGAGGCGCTCGCGCAGCGGATCGATCGGCGGGTTGGTGACCTGCGCGAAAGCCTGGCGGAAGTAGTCGTAGAGCGAGCGCGACTGCTGCGACAGCACGGCCATCGGCGTGTCGTCGCCCATCGAGCCGGTCGCCTCGGCGCCGGTCTCGGCCAGCGTCTTGAGCACGACGTCGCGCTCCTCGCGGGTCAGCGCGAACTGCTTCTGGAAGCGCGCGAGCATGTCGGGCGGGAACGGCTCGGCCGCGAGCGCGGGATCGATCAGGTGCGACTCGAGGAAGATCACGCCGTCGCGCAGCCACTGGCGGTACGGCGCGCGCGCGGCATTGATGCGGTCGATCGCCGGCGAATCGAGCAGGCGGTGGTTCTGCAGGTCGACCGCGATCATCTGGCCCGGCCCGAGGCGGCCCTTGGCGACGATGCGCTGCTCGGGCACGTCCCACAGGCCCGTTTCCGAGGCGACGATGAGGTGGCCGTCGTCGCTGCGCGACCAGCGCGCCGGACGCAGGCCGTTGCGGTCGAGCGCGCAGACCGCGTGGCGCGCGTCGCACATGACGAGGCCGGCCGGGCCGTCCCACGGCTCGGTGTGCAGCGCGTGGTACTGGTAGAACGCCTCGAGGTCCTGGTCGATGCTGTCGTCGGCGCTCCACGCCGGCGGCACGAGGATGCGCATCGCGGCGAGCAGGTCGATGCCGCCCGCGACGAGCACCTCGAGCATGTTGTCGAGGCTCTGCGAATCCGAGCCGCGCGTCGACACGAGCTCGCCGAGGTCCGACAGCTCCACGTTCGGCGAGCGCAGCTTGCCCTGGCGTGCCGTGGCCCAGTTGCGGTTGGCCTTGATCGTGTTGATCTCGCCGTTGTGCGCGAGCAGGCGGAACGGCTGGGCGAGACGCCAGTTCGGCAGCGTGTTGGTCGAGAAGCGCTGGTGGAACGTCGCCGCGTCGCTGGCGAGGTCGGTGCGCTGCAGGTCGGGGAACACGTCGCGCAGGCGTCCCGGCGCGGCCATCGCCTTGAAGCCGATCGTCGCCTGCGACAGCGTGACGACGTAGAACGCGGTGTCGGCGGCGAGCACGAGCTCGGCGCGGCGGCGTGCACGGAACAGCGCGCGCTCGAAGGTCTCGTCGTCGAGCGTGTCGGGCGCGTCGACGAACACCTGGCGGATGCGCGGGCGGCTCGCGATGCCGAGCGGTCCGCAGGGCTCGTCGGCGACCGGCACGTCGCGCCAGCCGGCCACCGCGAGGCCTTCGGCGCGCAGCGTCGCGGCGAGCGCGTCCTGTGCGCGCTCGCGCGTGGCGTCGTCGTGGTCGAGGAACACGATGCCCGAGGCGAAGCGCGTGGCGAGCGTGATCGAGGCTTCGGCGGCGAGCGCGCGCAGCCATGCATCGGGGCGATGCAGCAGGATGCCGCAACCGTCGCCGGTCACGCCGTCGCCGTTGACGCCACCGCGGTGCGACATGCGCGCGAGCGCGGAGAAGGCCTGGTCGACGAGCCACGCACTGGCGTGGCCTTCGATGCTCGCGATCAGTCCGAACCCGCAACTGTCATGGTCGAAGGACGGATCGTGGAGGCATGGCGTTGGGCTGTGCGACATCGAAAAAGCGTCCTGCGCAGGCATGCCGCGCGCGTCCATCCCGAGGGGCGCGCACGGCGCAAATTCGTTACAAGCGAATCCATATCGCGACGCGCACGATCGGCGATCGGCGCTCCTGCAATCAATCACACTTGCTGCGAAGCGTCAATTGGAATGGACGTCCGAACGGCAGGGCACGACGTCGCGGCCTCGGCGTGTCGCGGAGGTTCGAGGGCGTGCGTGATGCGGGAAATCAGCATGGATTCGTTGCAACTGAATCCATCGCCGACGATGCGGAGCAGGCGCGCGTCATCGTGAAGCCTTGGCGCCGCGTGTTGCGCGGCGCCAAGGCGTTTGGACGTCTGGACGGGTATCCGCCGCGAGGTCGCGGCGGACGATCAGAGCGTGTCGAGTACGCGCGACAGGGCGGCGCGCAGGCGTGCGTCGTCGGCCTCGGCGGAGGCCTCGGTCGCCGCGGGCGCATGCGTCGTCCAGCGCGCCAGCAGCGTGCCGAGCGTGTCGGACGTGCTGCCGGCCGTGTCGCCGCGCAGGCGCGCCGACAGGCGCGCGACCTGCAGGTCGAGGCGACGCTGGCGCAACTCGGCGGGTGAGTCGACGCCGGCGAGCTGCTCGAGCTCGATGAGGTCGTCGACGGCGGCATCGGCATCGACCGTCGACGTCCCGGAACCCGTGCCGGCCGCATCGACGCGCGCCTGCATCGAGGTGTTCGCGATCGCGAGCGCGGGCAGGGCCTCGCGCAGCGTCGCGGCTTCGCCGGCGTCGAGGCGACTGCGTTCGAGATCGCGCACGATCGTGTAATGGGCCAGCCAGGTGTCGAACGCGACGCGGCGCTTCGCACGATCGCGCCGCGCGTGGGCCTCGCGCAGCGCGTCATGGGCGCTGTCGTGGCGCCGTCGCAGCGCGCCGTCGCGCACGCCGAGTGCGCGCCACGTTTCCTCCAGACGCGCGATCGCGCCGCGGTCGGGTGCCGCGTCGGCGGCGGCGAGTGCTTCCAGTTCGGTGCAGATCGAGGCCGCGGCGTCGAGATCCTCGCGCTCACGTGCCTCGCGCGCGCTGCGCTCGCCATCGGCGCGCGCGAACACGGCGTCGATGGCGCCACGGAAGGCGCGCCATTGCGCTTCATCGCGCGCGCGGCGACCGTTGCCGGCGGCCTGCCAGCGCTTCTGCAGGTCACGCGCGCTCGCAATCGCGGTACGCACGTCGGCTTCGGTCGCGAGCGCCTCGGCCGCGGAGATCAGGCGCGCCTTGGCCGCTTCGACCTCGGCGTTGCGCGCATCGAGCGTAGCGTCGATCGTCGTCAGCGCGGCCTTGAGGCGTGTCGCGAGTGCCTTGCGTTCGCGCGGATCGACGCGGTCCAGCGTCGGCAGCGTTTCCACGAGTTCGCGGCGCAGCGCCATGAACGTGCGTGCGTCGGTGTCGTCGCCCGTCGCCTCGGCGCGCGCGAGCAGCGCGCCGATGCCTTCGGCATGCGCCTTGCGCAGCTCGTCGCGCTTGCCGAAGTAGGCGCGTGTCGGTTCGATCGCCTCGCGGCAGAGGCCGTGGAAGCGGCGCGACAGCGTGTCGCCGCCCGGACGCTTCGATTCCAGAGCGTCGAGCTGCTTCCACTCGGCCTGCGCCTCACGGACGCGCGTGGCGACCGCGTCGGGATGCAGGCCGGAGGCCGGCAATGCGGCGATCTCGTCGCAGAGCTGACGGCGACGGTGCGTGTCGCTCCAGCGCTGCCAGCCGGCGAGGCGGCCGTGATGTTCCTCGACCTCGGCGAGCCGGCGGCGCAGCGCGGCCGGCACGCTCGCGCCGAGCGTCGCCCGCAGGGTCGCGATCTCGGTCCAGCGTGCGTTGGCGACGGCGACATGGCCGGCCTCGAGCGCCGCAGCGACCTCCTCGAGGGCCGGCGCGAGCGTGGCCAGCGCAGTGTCGCGGCGCTCGTTCTCGCGCTGCTTCTCGATGCGGGCCTGGTCGAGCAGGGCATCCTGGCGGAGTTTCGCGATCGTCGCCTCGATGGCGGGCGGCGGGGCTTCGGCGGCGACGCGGGCTTCCTCGTCGAGCGCATCGAAGCGTGCGAGCACCTCGGCTTCGTCCACGGCGAGCTTTTCGCGCACGCCCGGGTCGGTCATCGCGGCGGCGCGTTCGGCGAGGTCGCGGTAGGTGGCGCGCAGCGATTCGACGCGTTGTGCGGCGTCGCTCGCCGCGAGCGCGTGCCGGAACGCCGGCAGCTCGTGGGCGAAGCGTTCGCGCTCGGCGGTTTCGTGGCGGCGTGCGGCGACGAGCGCCGGATCGCGCATGTCGGTGTAGAGCGCGAGCGCGGCGTCGTGGCGGCGTACGAGTTCGGACGGTGCGTGTGCGGCGACGCGCGCCCAGCCGTCGGCGATCGCGGCAGCTTCGGCGTCGTCTGCGCCGCTGCGCACGAGACGCTCGAGGCGCTCGCAGAGGCCGCGCGCGAGGTCGTGGATCGTCGCGGCGTCGCCGCGCGCGATGCGCAACTCGGTCACGCGCTCGTCGGCGCGGCGGCTGATCTTCTTGTCCGAGCGGCGCGTGCGCTCGGCGATGCGCACGAGCTGGGTCTCGTCGTCGATGCGCGCGAACGCGGCGTCGCGTACGCCGGCGTCGTTGTCGGAGGTCGCACGCTCGACGAGCAGCGCGGTACGCGTCGTGCGCTCGAGCGCAGCGAGACGCAGCGCGGGTTCGGCCGCGTGCACGGCGAGGTGCTCGATGAGGCGCGCGTCGTCCTGCGCGCGCAGCAGACGCAGGCGCTCGTCGAGCGGCGCCGACGCGGCGTGCCGGCCGGCGAGCAGGTCGAACCACAGTGCCTGCGCGGCCGTGCGCACGCCGGCGTCACGGTCGTCCTGCGCGAGCGCCTGGGCAAGGCGCGGATCCGCGCAGCGGCGCAGCGCGGCGAGGCGCACGCCGGCGTCGGTGTCCTCGCGCGCGAGCTTGGGCAACGCGGCGACGAGGTCGGCACCGGAGTCGCCGGCGACCGCGGCGCGACGGATCGCGTCGTCCTTGGACTGCCAGCGGGGCTTGGAGAAGAGGCGGGCGAAGCTCATGGGCGGGCAGTCCGGGCGTGGGCGGTCAGATGAGGCGCCTGAGGATGCGGAAGCCCGCCACCCAGGTACCGAACATCATGCCGAAGTTCGTGAACATGAAGACCAGCAGCGTGCGCGAGATGCGGTTCTTCCACCAGCCGGTCCAGACGGTGACGTCGTCGCGCAGGCTGTCGAAGTCGGCCACGCGCGGGCGATGGAGCCAGGCTTCGATGCCGGCGCTGACCGCGCCGGCCGGCACGCCCGGCCGGAACGGCTTGAGCGGCGCGACGACGAACGCACCGAACGCGGCAAGCGGATGGCCGCCGCCGGCGAGTGCGCCGATCGCGGCGCCGATGCCCGTGCACAGCACCCACACCCACAGCGCGTCGGTTCCGAACTCGGCGCCGCGGTAGAACAGTACGGCGATCGCGAGCGCGATCAGCGCGAACACACCGAAACCGATGATGCGGCCCCATGGCTTGCGCGGGGGCAGTTCGGCGAGGCGCTTCTGCAGCGGCGCGGGATCGTCCTGCTGGGCGGGCAGCGCTTTCTCGATGCCGGCGAGATGGCCGGCGCCGATCACCACGAGCACGCGCTTCGGGAGCGTCTCCGCGTTGGCGGCCTCCTCGCGCAGGCGCGCCGACATGAAGCGGTCGCGCTCGGCGATCATCGCCTCGAACAGCGGCGGCGATTCCTTCGCGAACTCGTTGAACATGCTGCCGAGCATGTCGCCTTCCTTGAGCTTCTCGATCTCGCTCTCCTGCACTTCCTCGCGCGAGAGCAGGTTGCCGGCGAGGCCGGCGACCACGGTCATGCGCTCGAAGAAGCCGACGCTGCGGATCGCGCGGCGCAGCGTCACGCTGACCTCGCGGTCGACCAGCCAAACGGGCAGGCCGCGCGCCTCGGCACCGTCGATCGCGGCCTTCATCTCGGCGCCCGGCTCGATGCCGAACTGCTCGGCGAGGCGGCGCTGGAAGGCCGACAGCGCGAGGCTGGTCGCGACGAGTCCGGCCTTGCCCTGGCGGATCACCTGGAACAGGTCGAGGTTGCGGAAGGCCTCGGGGTCGCGCATGGTCTTGAAGCGCGGCTCGCAGAGCTCGACCGCGACCGCGTCGAAGGTTTCACGCTCGAGTATCGCGCGCACGGCCTCGACGCTCGCGCGCGAGACGTGGGCGGTGCCGAGCAGCACGTATTCGGTGCCATCGCGCACGACGCGCGAGATCGGCTGCGCGGCGAGCAGGTCGTGGTCGGCGTCGGCGTTCGTGTCGGCGGCTTCGGGCGCCGCAGTATCCTGGGTCATCGGGGTGTTCAATCGCGGAAACGCTTGAGGAGGTCGGCGTAGGCGTCGATGCGGCGGTCGCGCAGGAATGGCCAGATGCGGCGCACGGATTCGCTGCGCGCCATGTCGATGTCGACGACGAGCAGTTCGCGACGATCGGTCGACGCCTGGGCGAGGAACTCGCCCTGCGGTCCGGCGACGAAGCTCGAACCCCAGAACGCGATGCCGCGGCCGCCGTCGGGCGCTTCCTCGAAACCGATGCGGTTGCAGGCGAGCAGCGGCAGGCCGTTGGCGACCGCGTGGCCGCGCTGCACGGTGATCCAGGCGTCGCGCTGGCGGTCCTTCTCGCCTTGCTCGTCCTGCGGATCCCAGCCGATCGCGGTCGGGTAGAGCAGCAGGTCGGCACCGGCCAGCGCCATGAGGCGCGCGCCTTCGGGGTACCACTGGTCCCAGCACACGAGCAGGCCGAGCTTGCCGACCGAGGTTTCGATCGGATCGAAGCCGAGGTCGCCCGGCGTGAAGTAGAACTTCTCGTAGAACGCCGGATCGTCGGGGATGTGCATCTTGCGGTACTTGCCCGCGATCGCGCGCGAGCGGTCGAACACGACCGCGGTGTTGTGGTAGAGCCCGGCCGCGCGGCGCTCGAACAGCGAGGCCACGACGACGAGGCCGAGCTCCTCGGCGAGCGCACCGATGCGTTCGGTCGAGGGTCCCGGGATCGGCTCGGCGCGGTCGAACTCGTCGACGCTCTCGTGCTGGCAGAAGTACGGGCCGTTGTGCAGTTCCTGCAGCAGCACGAGCCTGGCGCCGGCGGCGGCCGCCTCGCGCAGGCCGGCCTCGATCGCGTCGAGGTTGGCGTCGCGGCTGCCGCGGTCGGATTCCTGCAGCAGCGCGACCTTGAGGGTCTTCGGGGTCATTCGGCGTCCGGTGGTCGGGAGGCAATCGGCGAGTGTAGCGTGATCCCCGCGCATGGGGTCGCCGCGGCCTTGGCTCAAGAGCCCGTTCAGGCGACGCCGGCGTCGCGCCAGGCCTCGCGCAGGCGTTCGTGGAAGTGATGCACGCCGTTCTCGCGCAGCGGGCTCAGGCGCCCGGCCACGTACGAGCCCGAGGCGAGGCCGGCCTGCACGGCCTCGCAGATCGTGATGTCCTCCTGCTGCACCTCGTCGCTGAAGGCGGCGTCGCGCGCTCGGCGCTCGCGCTCGGCCGCATCGGGCGTCGCGGACGGGTAGAAGTAGTCGAAATCGACGCGGCAGTGGCCGGCATCGAGCGGCACGACGCGGTTGGTCTGCAGGCGGTCGGGCAGGATGTTGAGCATCGTGTTCGGGTAGACGAAGGCGTAGATCGCCTCGCCGGCGCCGTAGAGGTCGTCGTCGCCGTCGAGCGGACTCGTCTGCAGCGAGTGCCAGGTGCCCGTCACGGTCTCGTAGCGGCGGTAGTCGAGCAGGCGGTTGAGGCTCGGGTGCACATGCGGCAGGTGGTAGCCCTCGAGGTAGTTGTCGACGTAGGTCTTCCAGTTCGCGGCCACCGTGTAGCTGACGCGGCGCGCGAACGCCCAGGTCTCGATCGGCGTCGCGCCGAGGCGTGCGTCGACGTCGCCGAGCAGGTCGGCCAGCGGCGGCACGTGTGCATCGACGGCGACGAACACGAGGCCGCGCCAGGTCGCGACGCCGACCTCGGGGAGGCGCACGTCGGCGGGATCGAAGCCTTCCGCGCCGCCCATCTCGTGGGCGCTGCGCAGCGTGCCGTCGAGCGCGTAGGTCCATCCGTGGTAGCGGCAGCGCAGCGCGCGCGCGCCGCGGCCGTCACAGGTCGCGAGCGGTCCGGCGCGGTGGCGGCAGACGTTGTGGAATGCGCGTAGCGTACCGTCGGCACCGCGCACGACGAGCAGCGGCAGGCCGCCGACCTCGGCCACGACGTGGTCACCCGCGCCTGCGAGCTGGCCCGCGTGCGCGACGAGCTGCCAGCTGCGCGCGAACACGACGCGGGCCTCGTCCGCGAACGCCTCGGGCGAGGTGTAGAACGGCGCGGGCAGGGCGCTCGCGCGCTCGAGTGCCTGCGGGGCGAGCCATGCGGCGGCGGGCTGGAAAGGCATCGTGCTGGCCGTGCGGAAGCGGAGCGCGAGTATCGCGCAGCCGCGATGCGCCGACACGGGCGCCTTGCAAGCACGGCGTGCGCCGCCATGTCGCGGAGTCCTGCAACCGACGATGCCTGCCGCCATGGCCGACGACGCGATCCTCGTTCCCTGCGCCCATTGCGAGGCGATGAACCGCCTGCCGCCGACGCGCCTCGCCGATGCGCCGGCATGCGGGCGTTGCGGCAAGCCCGTGTTCGCGGGCGCACCGCTCGTGCTCACGGTGGCGACCTTCGATCGCCATGCGTTGCGCAGCGGCCTGCCGTTGCTCGTCGACTTCTGGGCGCCGTGGTGCGGGCCGTGCCGCACGATGGCGCCCGCGTTCGAGCAGGCTGCGCGCGTGCTCGAACCGTCCGTGCGGCTCGGCAAGCTCGATACCGAAGCCGAACCCTCGCTCGGCACGCGTTACGCGATCCGCAGCATCCCGACGCTCGTGCTGTTCGCGCAGGGTCGCGAGATCGCGCGCCATTCCGGCGCGATCGGCGCCTCGCAGATCGTCGACTGGACGCGCGCGCAGCTCGCGGGGTTTCGCGGGTAGCGAGGTGTCATGAGGTCTGCGGCGGTTCCGCCCTGCGCGCCGCTTGCCGGGGTGCGCGTGGAGCTCGTCATCCTTCCGCCCCCTCTCCCCTCTACCGCGAGGGGAGAGGACTTCGCGCTCTCCCGCCGCCATTTCCCGTGACGGGAAATGGCGCTGCATGCGAAAGCGGCGGAGCGCGCATTCCGCCGCAATGTCCGGATGTCGAGCGTCGATCAGCCCTCGAGCGGCCAGCGCACGTGGCCGTCGACGACGGTCTGGGTCTGGCCGCCGACCCATACGGCGCCATCGGTGTCGATGCGCACGAGGATCTCGGCATCGCGGCCGATCTCGCGCCCCTGGCTGACGCGGTAACCGCGCGCGAGCGGACCTTCGGGTTCGGCCGAGGCGATCCACGCCGCGACGAGGCCGTTGGCGGCGCCCGAGGCGGGATCCTCGACGATGCCGACGCCGGCAGGAAACGCGCGCACGACGAGGTCGTGGCCCGGCTCGCTGCTGCGTGCGAACGCGCACAGGCCGAGGCTGTCGGTGGCCCTGGCGAGCGCGGCGATGCGCGCATGTTCGGGTTTCCAGGCGCGCAGCGCGGCCACGTCGGCGAACTCGGCGACCCACCAGCGGCGGCCGCCTTCGACGAACGCGGGTGGCAGCGGTCCCGTCGCGACGCCGGCGAGCACCTCGCCGAGCAGCGGATGCGCGTCGAGGCCGGTCTGCAGCACGCGGGCACGCGGCGCCTGCACGAACAGGTCGCGCCGCCCTTCGCGTGGTTCGACGCGCACCGGCAGCAGGCCGGCCTGGCATTCCTGCACGAGCACGCCGTCACGCGGCGTCACGAGCCCAGCCTCGAGCGCGGCGTGCGCGGAACCGATCGACGGATGGCCGGCGAACGCGATCTCGCGCGACGGCGTGAAGATGCGCACGCGGTAGCTGGCCTGGTCCGTGGTCGGCGTGAGCAGGAACGTGGTCTCGACGAGGTCGGTCCACGCGGCGAAGCGCTGCATCGCCTGCGTGCTCCACGCGTCCGCGCCGGCGACGACGCCGAGCGGATTGCCGCCGCCGGCACGCGGCGTGAACACGTCGAGCTGGAAAAAGCGGAAGGTCATCGGCGGCGCGCGGCAGGTGCGGGAGGCGCATGGTAGGGCGAGGCGCGGCCGACGTGTGTGTGCGTTTCGTTCAATCGATCGCGGTGCGACGCCGCAGCTGCACTAGGATGGGCGGTCGACCGAACGCGAGGATGCGCCGATGATCACCGTCCACCATCTCAACAACTCGCGCTCGCAGCGCGTGCTGTGGCTGCTCGAGGAGCTCGGCCTGCCGTACGAGATCGTGCGCTACGAGCGCGACGCGAAGACCATGCTCGCGCCCCCCCAGCTGCGCAAGGTGCATCCGCTCGGCAAGTCGCCCGTGATCACCGAGGGCACGCGCACGATCGCCGAATCCGGCGCGATCGTCGAATACCTGGTCGGCCGCCACGGCCAGGGCCGTCTCGTGCCGCCACCCGACAGCGAGGACCGCCTGCGCTACACGTACTGGCTGCACTACGCCGAGGGCTCGGCGATGCCGCTGCTGCTCATGTCGCTGGTGTTCTCGCGTATCCCGAAGGGGCCGATGCCGTTCTTCGCGCGGCCGATCGCGCGTGCGATCAGCGCGAAGGTGCTCGGCATGCTCGTCGAGCCGCAGCTGACGCGCCACCTCGATTACCTCGAGGACGAACTGTCGGCGCGCGAGTGGTTCGCGGGCGACGCGTTCACGGCCGCCGACATCCAGATGAGTTTCGTCATGGAGGCGCTCGCCGCGCGCAGCGCGGAGGTCAAGACCAAGCCGCGCGTGCAGGACTGGCTCGCACGCATCCATGCGCGCCCGGCGTATGCGCGCGCGATCGAGCGCGGTGGGCCTTACGAACTGATGCGCTGAGCGCGCGCGAGGCACCACGCGCCGGCGGCGTGCACGGGCGCGAGCAGCAGCAGCCAGGGCAGGTTGGCCTGCACGAACCACGGCAGCACCTTCGCGAACAGCGCGAAGCCGGCCATCAGAACGAGCACGACGCCGAGCGCGCGCGCGAAGCGCGACGGACGCCAGCCGGTGCGTCGCGCGCCCCACCAGGCCGGCACCAGCAGCAGGCACAGCGGGTTGAGCACGAGCAGGTTCTCGTTGGCCCAGGCCGAGCGGTGTTCGGTGAGTCCCCACAGGCCGAGCAGCACGAGGCCGGCGAGGCCGCAGGCGAGCGCGAGCACGAGGGCGAGCGCCGAGAACGCGCCACGTGCCCACGCCGCACGACGTCGCGCGTGCAGGGCCAGCAGTGCGCCGCCGAGCACGAGGCCCGCGGCGAGGAAGCCCCAGCGCAGGTCGGGCGGCAGCGCGGGCGGATCGGGCAGGCGCGCCGGTGCGAGCACGCGCTCGGACGACACGAGTGCGATAGGCTGGCCGTCCGCGCCCGGCACGCGCACCTCGCGCAGGTGCGACATGAGCTGCATCGGGATGAAGGCATCGTCCCAGAACGACAGGCGGCGATCGGCGTAAGGGCCGAGGCCCGCGTCGAGCACGCCCATGAGCAGCGGCTGCGGCGACATCAGCGCGTCGGTCAGCAGGCGGAACGTGTAGCCGCGCGACGGCGCCGTGAGTTGTGCGCGCAAGGCACCGCCGAGTGCTTCGTCGAGCGCGTCGCGCACGCGCGTCGAGCAGTTCGAGGTGAAATACTCGTAGCGGTAGAAGGCGTTGTCGGGCTCGAGGTTCCAGGCCAGATAGGCGGCGAGCGCGCGGGCCTGGTCGGGCTGCAGGGCGAGCTGCTGCTCGACCACCCAGCGGCCTTGCGCGGCGTAGGCGGCGATGTCCTCGTCGGCGTACGCGGCGTCGATGCGGTAGCGCATGTGGCCGCGCATGAAGTTGGCGAGGAAGTCCTCGTCCTCGAAATCGAAGATGCCGTAGTTGTAGCTGACCGCGCGACCGCCGGCGGGATCGCGTACGACGATCGCGTTGTGGCCGAAACGCTCCCAGTAGATCTCGCCGGGACCGAACGTGAGCAGGCTGATCGAAGGCGCCGCGGGTTCCGTGCTGCCTTCGCCCGTCGCCGGTGTGGTCGGTTCCGATGCGGCCGCGCCGCCCGGGGGCGGTGCGGGTACTTCGGCGAGCGCGGTGCCCGCGAGGACACCGCACATCAGCACGCCGCCGAGCAGCGCGCCGAACCTGGCGCGCCAGCGCGCCGCCGACGCGGCGATCACGCCTCGTGGACCCGCACGGCGAACTGCTGCACGCGCCGCGCATCACCCTTGGTGACGCGGAACAGGAAGCCGCCGAGCGTGGTTTCCTCTCCCGGCTGCGGGACGTGGCCGAACTCGGAGGTCAGCATCGCGCCGATCGTGTCGAACTCCTCGACCGCGAAGCGCGACTCGAAGCGGTCGTTGAAATCGAGGATCGGGGTCTGCGCGCTGACGAGGATGCGTCCGTCCGGCAACGGCTGGATGAGGTTCGGCGCGTCCTCGTCGTCGTGCTCGTCGTCGATGTCGCCGACGATCTGCTCGAGCACGTCCTCGATCGTGACGAGTCCGCCGACACCGCCGTATTCGTCGACGACCACGGCCATGTGGTGGTGCGACAGGCGGAATTCCTTGAGCAGGATGTTGAGGCGCTTGGACTCGGGGATCAGCGCGACCGGTCGCAGCAGCGTGCGCACGTCGCGCGCGGCCTCGTCGTGGAAGCAGCGCAGCAGGTCCTTGGCGAGCAGGATGCCGAGGATCTCGTCGCGGTCGGCACCGTGGACGGGATAGCGCGAATGGCCGGATTCGATGACCGTGCGCAGCACGTCGTCGAAACTCGCGGTGGCCGGGATCGACACCATCTGCGAGCGCGGCACCATGATGTCGCCGACGGTCTGGTCGGTGACCTCGATGGCGCCCTCGATCATCGACAACGTGTCGTTCGAGAGCAGGCCGTTGGCCTGGGCGTGCCGCAGCTCGTCGATGAGCTCCTCGCGGCTGGTCAGTTCCCCCGAGAGGGCGTGGGTCAGGCGTCCGAACCACGAACGCTGGGGCAGGGTACTGGGAGGTTCCTCGCTCATCGAGCCGCTGGCGCATGCCCGTTCGGGCGGAACGCCGGAGTGTAGCAAATGCACGTGACAATGCGATTTGCGCGGTTTGGCGGTTCAGGCAGGTGCCGTGGCGGGGCTTCCGGCGCTTGTTTCCGGCCCCGGCCACCCTCATTGTCGCGGCATTCCCCGCGTCCCGGATCTCCCGCATGACCGATCTCATCGCGCAGGCCGAACACCGGCTGCTGCGCCCCGGCGGCTTCTCGGCTGTCGACCTCGACCGCGTGTTCGCGCGCCTCATGACGCCGTCGATCGACGCCGCCGACCTGTACTTCCAGCATTCGCGCAGCGAGTCCTGGGTGCTCGAGGACGGCATCGTCAAGGAAGGCAGCCACGCGATCGAGCAGGGCGTCGGCGTGCGCGCCGTGTCGGGCGAGAAGACCGGTTTCGCGTATTCCGACGAGATCGTGATGCCCGCACTGCTCGAGGCGGCCGGTTCGGCGCGCGCGATCGCGCAGGCCGGCGCGAACGGCAGCGGCCGTCCGCTCGCGGTGACCAGCGCACGCGCGCTGTACCCGGCGATCGATCCGATCGATACCTTGTCCAGCGAGGCCAAGGTCGCGCTGCTGCGCGAGATCGACGCCTACGCGCGCTCGCGCGATCCGCGCGTGCAGCAGGTGATCGTGAGCATCTCGGCGACGCTCGACACGGTGCTCGTGGCGGCGTCCGATGGCACGCTCGCCGCCGACGTGCGTCCGCTCGTGCGCCTCAACGTGCAGGTCATCGCCGAGCACGCGGGCCGGCGCGAATCAGGCAGCTCGGGCGGCGGTGGACGCTACGGCTTCACCGAACTGCTCGAGAACGGCCGCGCGCATCGCCTCGCCGACGAGGCCGTGCGCAGCGCGCTGGTCAACCTCGAAGCGGTCGACGCACCGGCCGGCTCGATGACGGTCGTGCTCGGCCCGGGCTGGCCCGGCGTGCTGCTGCACGAGGCGATCGGCCACGGCTTCGAGGGCGACTTCAACCGCAAGGAAACCTCCGTGTTCTCGGGCAGCATGGGCCAGCGCGTCGCCGCGCCGGGCGTGACGATCGTCGACGACGGCACGCTCGCCGGACGTCGCGGCTCGCTGAGCGTCGACGACGAGGGCACCCCGACCAACTGCACCGTGCTCGTCGAGGACGGCATCATGAAAGGCCTGATCCAGGACAAGCTCAATGCGCGCCTCATGGGCGTCAGGCCGACCGGCAACGGTCGACGCGAATCGTTCGCGCACCTGCCGATGCCGCGCATGACCAACACCTACATGCTGCCCGGCGAGCGCGACCCCGAGGAGATCCTGCGCTCGGTCAAGCGCGGCCTCTACGCGGTCAACTTCGGTGGCGGCCAGGTCGACATCACGAACGGCAAGTTCGTGTTCTCGGCGAGCGAGGCCTACCTCATCGAGGACGGCAAGGTCACGCGGCCGGTCAAGGGCGCGACGCTGATCGGCGCGGGTGCCGAGGTGCTGCAGCGCGTGTCGATGATCGGCAACGACCTTGCGCTCGACGAGGGCGTCGGCGTGTGCGGCAAGGAAGGCCAGAGCGTGCCGGTCGGCGTCGGCCAGCCGACCCTGCGCATCGACGCGATGACGGTCGGCGGCACCGCGGCGTGACGTTCAACCCTGCGCGGCCTCGTGCTGCTCGCGCAGCGTGCGGAACAGCTCGCGCGCGGCACGCGGCGGCTTGCCTTTCTCGGCCTCGTGGCGGGCCTGGCGCACGAGGTTGCGCAGTTGTTGGCGATCGGCGTCAGGATGCGCCTCGAACCATGCGGTCAACGCCTCGTCGCCTTCGGCGAGCAGGCGGTCGCGCCAAGCTTCGAGCTGGTGCAGCGCTGCGGTCTGGCGGTATGACTGCTGGCGGTCGTTGTCGAGCAGCGCACGCACGGGTGCGAGGTCCTCGTCGTCCAGCCTACGCATGTGCTTGGCGAGGAACTGCACCTGGCGCTTGTGGGCGATCTGCTGGCGGATGAGGCGTGCCTTGCGCACTTCCTCGAGGATGTCCTCAGGCAGTGGCAGGCGCGCGAGGCGGGCTTCGGGCAGGGCGACGAGCTGCTCGGCGAGCTTGAACACGGCGATCGCGTCGCGGCGCTGCTGGCTGCGGCTCGGGCCGTCGAAGGTGTCGTCGTCGTGGGTTTCGTCGGACATGGCGAGGGTTCGAAGGTCCGCCTCGGCGGACGCGGAATGGAGTGGCGGTCGCGATGTGCGGCCGTCGTGGCGACAGGGCCGGGGCGCATCGCGCACGGCATGACAGGAACGAGAGGATAAGCGGTGACCGCAACGATGACCAATCGCGACGACAGCCTGGTGCAGCTCGATCGCCTCGCCGAGCTCACCGAGGACGTGCTGCGGCGCTGCCGCGACAAGGGCGCGAACGAGGTCGACCTCGGCGTCAGCGTCGACACGGGCCTGAGCGTCGGCGTGCGCCTCGGCGAAGTGGAATCAATCGAGCGCACGCGCGACCGCGGGCTCACGCTCACGGTGTTCTTCGGCAAGCGCAAGGGTTCGGCGAGCACGGCCGACCTCAGTGCCGACTCGATCACCAAGACGATCGACCACGCCTGCGCGATCGCGCGCCACACCGAGGAGGATCCGTGCAACGGCCTCGCCGACGCCGACCTTCTCGCGCACGATTTCCCGGACCTCGACCTCTGGCATCCGTGGGACATCACGGCCGAGGCCGCGGTCGAGCTCGCGCTGGCCTGCGAGGACGCCGGCCGCGCGTTCGATCCGCGCATCAACAACTCCGAGGGGGCCGCCGTGCAGGTCGGCGAGTCGCTGTCGGTCGAGGCGACTTCGCACGGCTTCTTCGCGCGGTCGCGCGACACCCGCCACATGATCTCGGTCGCGCTGCTCGCCGAGGACGACGCCGGCATGCAGCGCGACTACTGGTACGAATCGGTGCGCGCCGCGTCGGATTTCCCCGACGTCGCCTCGATCGGCCGCATGGCCGCGCAGCGTACCGTCGGCAGGCTCGGCGCCCGCGCGATCGGCACGCGCCAGTGCCCCGTGCTGTTCGTGCCGCAGGTCGCGCGCAGCCTCGTCGGCAACTTCCTCGGCGCGGTCAGCGGCGGCGCCCTTTACCGGCGCGCGAGTTTCCTGCTCGACCACGTCGGCAAGCCCGTGTTTCCGTCGTTCGTCGACATCGTCGAGCGGCCGCACCTGCGCCGCGGGCAGGGCTCGTCGTCGTACGACAGCGACGGCGTGGCGACGCGCGACTCGGACCTCGTGCGCGGCGGCGAACTCGCGCGCTACATCCTCGGCACCTACTCGGCGCGCAAGCTCGGCCTGCGCAGCACCGGCAACGCCGGCGGCGTGCACAACATCCTCGTGAGCGGCGCCGGTGGCGACGATTTCGCCGCGCTCCTCAAGCGCATGGGCACCGGTCTCGTCGTCACCGAGCTGATGGGGCAGGGCGTGTCGCTGATCACCGGCGACTACTCGCGCGGTGCCTCGGGCTTCTGGGTCGAGAACGGCGAGATCGTGCATCCGGTCGAGGAGATCACGATCGCCTCGAACCTGCGCGACATGTTCGCCAACCTCGTCGCGATCGGCACCGACGTCGATCCCCGCTCGCACATCCTCACGGGCTCGATCCTGCTCGACCGCATGACCGTCGCCGGAGGCTGAACCGAGGGCCCGGAGTCGCCGTCCGCGCACGTCGCCGTCCGCGGACATCGTTCGGCGCTCGAAGCCGGGCGTGCGCAGGCGCCGCGAACGCAGAAACCCGTTCGGTTTCAACCCTTTCGCTCCCGTGTGCATCCGATCTCCTGCGACGTGCGAACGGTTCCGTCCACGTCGCGACGCCCCGGGTCCATGACTTCCGTCGCTTGATGCGCCGGCTGCATGGACCCACCTTGGAGACGCGACGCCGTCGCGCCCTACCAGAGGAGATCCGTGATGACCGAAGACCAGGTTTCGCAGGTTCCCGATGTCGCCCCGGTCGGCGACGAACGCACGTGGGCGATGCTCGGCCACCTGTCGGCGCTGTCGGCGTTCTTCACCTTCGTCGGCTGCGTGATCGGCCCGCTCGTGATCTGGCTGGTCAAGCGCGACACGCTGTCGTTCGCGGGCGACCAGGCCAAGGAGGCGCTGAACTTCAACATCACGGTGCTGCTGGCCGGTCTCGGCCTGTGGGTGATCACGCTCGTGACGTTCGGCATCGGCCTGCTCATCACCATCCCGCTCGGCTTCGTGCTGTTCCTGGGCTGGCTCGTGTTCACGATCGTCGCGACGATCAACGCGAGCAACGGTGTGCGCTACCGCTACCCGATCACGTTGCGCCTCGTGCAATGATCTTCGGCCGGCGCGGGGCGTATCGCCTCGCGCCGGTGGTCAGCTGGCCCGCGTCGCGATGAAGCGCGCGAGGTCGCGCAGATGGGTAGCCGGCTCGCCGAGGCCGTCCACGACGTCGAGTGCTTCCGCCGTGAGGGCGTCGAGATGTGCGCGCGAGGCCTCGAGCCCGAGGATCGCCGGGTACGTCGGTTTGTGGTTCGCCGCGTCCTTGCCGGCGGTCTTGCCGAGTGTGGCCGCCTCGCCCTCGATGTCGAGGATGTCGTCGCGGATCTGGAAGGCCAGTCCCACGCAGTGCCCGTAACGCTCGAGGCGCGCGAGCAAGTTCTCGTCGCGGCATCCCGCGGCAAGTGCGCCGAGGCGCACCGAGGCGCGGATCAGTGCGCCGGTCTTGTGCACGTGCATGCGCTCGAGTTCGGAGGCGTCGAGGCGCTGGCCTACCGCCGAAAGATCGAAGGCCTGTCCGCCGGCCATGCCGTGCGAGCCGCATGCGGCGGCGAGCACGCGCATCATCTCGACGCGTGTCGCGGCATCGTGCTCCGCCGTGTCGCGTGCGAGCACCTCGAACGCGAGCGCCTGCAGCGCATCGCCGGCGAGGATCGCCATCGCCTCGCCGAAGGCGATGTGGCAGGTCGGCCGCCCGCGGCGCAGGGCGTCGTCGTCCATCGCGGGCAGGTCGTCGTGCACGAGCGAGTAGGCGTGGATGATCTCGACCGCGACCGCGCAGGCGTCGAGCGTGCCGGGTGATGCGCCGAACGTGTGGCCGGTCGCGTAGACCAGCAGCGGGCGCATGCGCTTGCCGCCGCCGAGCAGGGCGTAGTGCATCGCGCGGTGCAGGTCGACCGGAGGCTGGTCGGCGGGGGGCAATGCACGCTCGAGCGCACGATCGGCATGCGCCGCGAACGCGAGCAGGGTTTCGGAGAGCTCGTGCATGACGGGAAGCGGGGCGTTGATGACACGCGCTCCTGCGGCGATCGGTGGAAAGGAAGCGATGTCGTCGCGCGGGGCGGGCCCGCGCCGGATCACGGCGTGTCGGGCGCGAACGGCTCGGCCGAATCGGGCGACGAGGGATCGAGCAACTGGCGCACGCGCAGTTCGGCCTGGTCGAGCGCGCCTTGGCAGCTGCGGTACAGCGCGACACCGCGCTCGAACGACTTCAGTGAATCGTCGAGGCCCATGTCGCCCTGTTCCATGCGTGCGACGAGCTGCTCGAGCTCGTCGAGGGATTGCTCGAACTCGGCGATCTGGTTCGTGGCGGGGGCGGCGGTCGGCGACATGGCGCGAAGGCTAGCGGCAGCCCTGCCGACGGTCAATGCGCGCGTGCCCACGCGAGGCGACAGCCATGGCTCGCGAACAGCGCGGCGCCTGCGTCGCTGGTCCAGAGGTCGGCGACAGCGAGCAGGTCGCCGCGGTCGTCGACCACCAGCGGCAGGCGCGCACGCTCCCATGGCGGCAGTCCTGCTTCCTGGAACAGGTCGCGCAGGTCGCGATGATGCGCGCCTTCATGCAGGCGCAGGCTCTCGCCGCCGCGACGGAAACGCACGCGCACCGTGTCCGCGAGCGGTGACGTCGCGAGCCCCGCGTCGTCGACGAGCGCGAGCGTGCCGAGTCCTGCCGGCAGCGCGAACACCTCGCCGTGCCAGCGATGCTCCCAGTCGACCGGCACCATCTCGAGCGGACGGCGCGCATACACGAGCTCGCGGTAGCGCCGCAGTTCGGTGCCGGGCCAGCGTACGCACGGCAGCTTGTCTTCGCCGGCTTCGGCGAGCTGGCGCACGAGCTCGCCGACCTGGTGCTGGGTCGGTTCGGTCAGGCCGATGTCGCGCAGCCAGCGCCTCAGCACGGGATCGCGCAAGGCATCGGGCAGGGCGAGCCAGTCGCGGAAGCGCAGCGTGGCTGGATCGAGGCCTTGCAGGATGGCGAGCGCCTTGCCGACCTCCGCGTCGACGAAATCCGCCGCGGCACGTACCCACGATGCGCTCTGCGCGATGCTCGCGTCGGCCTCGGGCCAGCGCTTGCGCAGGCGTGGCAGCACGTCGAGGCGCAGGTAGTTGCGGTCGATCAGCGTGTCGCCGTTGCTCGGGTCCTGGACCCAGCGCAGGCCGTGGTACTCCGCGTAGGCGCGCAGCGCCGAGCGCGGCAGCGACAGCAGCGGACGCCAGGCGAAGCCGTCGCCGAACGGACGCGCGTCGCGCATCGCGGCGAGGCCTTCGGGACCCGCACCGCGCAGCAGCTTGAGCAGCACCGTCTCGGCCTGGTCGTCGCGGTGATGCGCGAACGCGAGGATCTCGCCCGGCGCGAGCTGGTCCTGCAGGGCGCGATGACGCGCGCGTCGCGCCGCGGCTTCGGGACCGAGTCCGACGCCGCGCTCGACCTCGACGCGCAGCAGCGTGAACGGGACCTCGCAGGCTTCCGCGACGCGCCGGCAGTGTTCGGCCCATATCGCGCTGTCGTCGTGCAGCGCGTGGTCGACGTGGAAGCAGCGCAGGCCGCGCTCGCGCGCGGCCGGCATGCCGGCCAGCGCGTGCAGCAGCACCGAGGAGTCGACGCCGCCGCTGAACGCGACCGCGATCGGCCCGGGCGGCAGGTGCGCGAGCGCGGGTTCGAGCTGGTCGCGCAGCCGGCGCGGTTTCACCGTGCGGTCGCCGTCGCGATCAGGTCCAGGAACACACGACCTTGCCGCACAGGCCGCTCTCCATGAGCTCGAAACCACGCTGGAAGTCGTCGATGTGGATCTGGTGCGTGAGCACCTTCTGCAGCGGGAAGCCGGTGAGCACCATCTGGGTCATCTTGTACCAGGTCTCGTACATGCGGCGGCCGTAGATGCCGTGCATGACGAGGCCCTTGAAGATCACCTTGTCCCAGTCGATGCCGGCGCCGCGCGGCAGGATGCCGAGCAGCGCGATGCGACCGCCGTGGTACATGCAGTCGAGCATGTCGTTGAACGCACGCGGGTTGCCGCTCATCTCGAGGCCCACGTCGAAGCCCTCGATGTGGAGGTCCTTGACGACCTCGCCGAGCGACTGCTTGGACACGTTGACGACGCGCGTCGCGCCCATGTCGGCGGCGAGCTTGAGGCGGTAGTCGTTGACGTCGGTCACGACCACGTTGCGCGCACCGACGTGCTTGGCGATGCCTGCGGCGATGATGCCGATCGGGCCCGCGCCGGTGATCAGCACGTCCTCGCCGATGAGGTCGAATTCGAGCGCGACGTGGGCGGCGTTGCCGTAGGGATCGAAGAACGCGGCGAGCTCGGACGGGATCTGGTCCGGAATCGGCCACAGGTTCGACGCCGGCATCGCGATGTACTCGGCGAACGCGCCATGGCGGTTGACGCCGATGCCGACCGTGTTCGGGCAGAGGTGCTGCTTGCCGGCGCGGCAGTTGCGGCAGACGCCGCAGACGATGTGGCCTTCGGCCGAAACGCGCTGGCCGACCTCGTAACCGGTCACGCCGGCGCCCTTGTCGACGATGCGGCCGACGAACTCGTGGCCGATGACGAGGCCTGGCTTGATCGTGCGCTGCGACCACTCGTCCCACAGGTAGATGTGCAGGTCGGTGCCGCAGATCGCGGTCTTCTCGAGCTTGATCAGCACGTCGTTCGGGCCGATCGAGGGCAAGGGAACCTCTTCCATCCATATTCCCTTGGTCGCTTCCCGCTTCACCAGGGCCTTCATCGTCTGCTGCATGGAATGCGACTCGTGTGAAAGCGCCATTATAGGCGGACCGGCGCGAAACGGATTCGCGGTGTGGACGCGATGTCGACGGCGTAATGGAATGGAGGTGGCCGATTCGGGGCGCTCCGGGGCTTCGCCGGCATATCCTGTCGACAAAAAGGCGCCGGAGGCACTGGAGCCGGGGGGGCGCAAGGCGTTAAGCTGACTCGCTCGGACGCTCACCCGCGTCATTCCTGTGCAGTGCATCAACGGAGTTCAGACACACATGCAGAAGATCATGCTTGCCGCCGCCGTATGTCTCGCCGTCAGTTCTGTCGCTTCGGCGCAGACCCTCAGTGTCTCCGGTGCGGCAGCTGCCCGCGGCGCGGAAGTCACCCTCGGCGCCACCTCCATCTCGCAGATGGCCGACAATACGCCGGTCACCAACAACGGTGTGTCGTGCGGCCAGACGGGCGTCAACACGGGCGAGAACCATTTCTGGCGCCGTTTCTACCTTGCGACCGACCATTCGCCGGGTCCGACCGCGACCGTCTCGAGCGTGACGATCGCGCTGGAGAACGGTGGTCCGACGGGTGGTTTCCCGGTCACGGTCAACGTCTACACGATTCCCAGCACGGTGGCCGCGGAGACGATCCCGACCGCGCAGCTGACGCTGGTCGGCAGTGGCACCGGCACGCTCGGTGCGGGCGGTGCGCTCTCCACGGCCACCATCCCGGTCACGATGTCGGGCACGGTCACGACGGCGACGCAGGACCTCGTCGTCGAATGGACGAACGGCGTCGGCGTGACGACGGTTCCGCCGTTCTTCCCGGGTGGCAACCCGTCGGCACAGACGCATCAGTCGTTCCTTTCGGCACCGGGCTGCGGCATCACCGAGCCGCTGGCGACGGGCTCGGGTGCGCTCGCGGGCTTTGCCAGCGCGCACTGGATCATGATCGTCAACGGTACCGGCCTGCCGGTGTCGCTGCAGGAATTCAACGTCGACTGATCGTCGAACGCCTGCTGTACCAGAACGCCCGGCATGTCCGGGCGTTTTTTGTTCTGAGCAAGGGGCACCGGGCTCGAGGGGGGCGCACCATGGGCTGCCGGACGGGCGCGGTCGGAGCGCCGCCGATCCTCGCTGCCGCGGAATCGGCGACCTCAGGTCGCCGCGCGTTCCGGCGTGCGCCTGACCAGTGCGACCGCGGCTTCGTGCTCCATCGAGCGATGGAAGTGGAAGCCCTGCAGGCGGTCGCAGCCGGCCGACTGGAACCAGGCGAGCTGGGCGGGCGTCTCGATGCCTTCGGCGACGACCTCGAGGCCGAGGCTGTGCGCTAGCGCGAGCATCGCGCGCACGATCGCCGCGTCGCGCGGGTCGACGAGCACGTCGATGACGAAGCTGCGGTCGATCTTGATGCCGTCGAACGGCAGCTGGCGCAGGTGCTTGAGCGACGAGAAGCCCGTGCCGAAGTCGTCGAGCATGACGCGCACGCCGAGCTCGCGCAGGCAGTCGAGGCTCACGATCGCGCGCTCGGGCAGTTCCAGCGCGATCGATTCGACGATCTCGAGCTCGAGGCAGCCGGCCGACAGGCCGGTGCGCTGCAGCAGCGTGGTGATCGTGTCGGGGAAGTCGCGTCGCTGGAAACTGTAGGCCGAGATGTTGACCGCGACAGGGATAGGTTCGCCACCGGGACGCTGCCACGACAGCGCCGCCGTGCAGGCGCGCTCGAGCACCCACATGTCGAGGTCCTCGATCATGCCGAGCGCCTCGAGTTCGGCGATGAACGCGTCCGGGTAGAGGCGGCCGCGGGTCGGATGCTGCCAGCGCACGAGCGCCTCGAAACCGCAGATCTCGAGGCTCCAGCCGTCGAGCAGGGGCTGGAACTCGAGCACGAGTTCGTCGCGCGCGAACGCGGCGCGCAGTTCGGCCTGCAGCACGAGGCGTTGCTGGGCCTCGGCATCGAGATCGGGTGCGTAGAAGCGGTAGCGCATCGCGCCCTCGCGGCGTGCGCGTGCGCGGGCCATCTCGGCGCGCGACTGCAGCGCGTCGGCCGTGGTCGCATCCTGCGGGGCGAGCGCGATGCCGATGCTGGCCTCGAGCGCGAGTTCGCGGCCGTTCCAGAACAGCGGCCGCGCGAGGATGTCGAGCACCTGTTCGGCGATGCGGCCCGCGCCTGCTTCGGTGTCGAGGCCGCTGCCGTGCAGCGAGAAGTGATCGGCGTCGGGGCGCGCCGCGAACAGGCCGCGCGAGCGCGCGATCTCGTCGATGCGTTCGGCGCTCGTCGCGAGTGCGAGGTCGACGCCGTCCATGCCGAATGCCGCGGCGATATGACCGAGGTTGTCGACGCGCACGAGCAGCAACGTCGTGTCCTGCTGCTGCTCGAGCTGCCGGGCGAGCATCGACAGCATGTGCTGGCGGTTGGGCAGGCCCGTCATCGGGTCGAAATGGCGCAGGTGCTCGGCGGCGTCGGTGGCGCGCTCGGCGCGGTCGCGCTCGTCCTCGAGCAGCCAGACGACGAGGCCGTAGCCGATGAAAAGCTGGGTGAGCACGCTGGCGACGCCGACATGGCGCATCCACGGCCAGGTGATGCCGTAGCCGGCCTGCGCACAGTACGAGGCGAAGATGTGCAGCAGGTCTGCGGCGTAGAGGATCAGCGCAAGCGCGGTGAGCTGCTGGCCGAGTCGGCCGCGCGGCCAGCGGATCGCGATCGCGAAGCCCATCGCTAGCGCGGCGAGGCCGCCGACGAGGTAACGCAGGCCGACGCGCAGGAAGAAGCGCTCCTGCACGTATTGCGGATCGAATGCGAACGCGAGCGCGCCGAACAGTCCGAACGATGCCGCGAGGCCGAGTGCGGCGAGTACCTGGCGTCGCGACCAGCGATGCGTGCGCCAGATCGCCAGCGTGCCCATGATGAGCAGCGCGACCTGCACGTAGGCCGAGACGAGCGACACCGACGAGATGGCCAGGCGCAGCGGGTGCGAGGCCGGCATCGAGCCGAGCAGGGTGATCGAGATCGCCGAGGTGGACAGGTACAGCGCGAGCGCGAGGAAGCTCAACGCCCACAGCAGGAGGTGGTCGCGCCGGAACACGCGGTGGTAATGGGTGAAGACGACGCTCTGCGTCAGTGCGACCAGCGAGCCGGCGCCGTACAACACGAGCTGGAGGATGGTCCAGTCGTCCATTCGCGCCTCGGCCTTCCCCCGTGAAGCGGGTATCTGAGCGCAGTCGCGCGTGGTTTGTCAAAAGGACACGGCGGCCCGAGACGCCGCGGACGCTACAATCCAGGCATGCCTTCGACCGACAATCGACCGCCCGCGATCTTCCTCATGGGGCCCACGGCGTCGGGCAAGACGGCGCTTGCGTTCGCGCTGGCCGATGCGTTTCCGTGCGACCTTCTCGGCGTCGACTCGGCGCAGGTCTACCGCGGCATGGATGTCGGCACGGCCAAGCCGGATGCGGCCACGCTCGCACGCTACCCGCACCGCCTCATCGACCTGCGTGATCCGTCCGAGCCTTATTCCGCCGCCGACTTCCGTGAGGACGCGCTGCGCGAGATGCAGGCCGTGTCGGCCGCCGGCCGCATTCCGTTGCTGGTCGGCGGGACCGGCCTGTATTTCCGTGCCCTCGAGCGCGGCCTGTCGGACCTGCCGCGCGCCGATCCGGCCTTGCGCGCCTCGCTCGCCGCCGAAGCCGCCGACGTGGGCTGGTCCGGCATGCACGCGCGCCTGGCCGGGCTCGATCCGGTTGCCGCGGCACGCATACGACCCGGGGATGCGCAGCGCATCCAGCGGGCGCTCGAGGTCATCGCCGTCAGTGGCCGCCCGTTGAGCGAGCAGCAGGGCGGCGTGCGTGCACGCTTGCCGTGGCGCGTGCTCAAACTCGCGTTGCTGCCGCGCGACCGCGGCGTTCTGCACGCACGCATCGCGCAGCGCTTCGATGCGATGCTGGCCGGGGGGCTGCTCGACGAGCTCGCGCGCCTGCGTGCGCGGGGCGACCTCGATCCGGACCTGCCGTCGATGCGCGCCGTGGGTTACCGCCAGGGCTGGGATCATCTGGACGGCCATGCAACGCGCGAGCATTTCCGCGAACTCGGCATCTTCGCGACGCGCCAGCTGGCCAAGCGGCAGCTCACGTGGCTGCGCACGGAACTCGACGCGCTGACGCCCGATCCCGACGACGTCGGCGTCGCGTCGCACGTGCGCACGACCGTGGCGGCGTTCCTGGGTGCGTGAAGAATGCGCGGCGTGGCGCATTTTATTCGCACGCAGGTTCCGCTAAGCTGCCGAACATGAACCGGAAGCGTTCCGGGCGCCTGGCCTGCAGGGGCCGCCTTCGCGCCGCGCGATTTTTTATCCGGTTCGGAACGACGTTACTGGAGAACAAGAAATGTCCAAAGGGCAGTCGCTGCAGGATCCCTTCCTGAACGCCTTGCGCCGCGAGCGCGTGCCGGTCTCGATCTACCTCGTCAACGGCATCAAGCTGCAGGGCACGGTCGAATCGTTCGACCAGTTCGTCGTCCTGCTGCGCAACACGGTCAGCCAGATGGTCTACAAGCACGCGATCTCCACCGTCGTGCCGAGCCGCAACGTGCGCATCGCCGGTCCCGACGCCGCGCCGGGTGGCGAGTCCGCCGAACACCACGAGTAAGCCGAACTGTTCGATCGCTCCAGAAAAGGCGAGCGTGCGCTGCTGCTGCAGCCGCACGCCCCGGGCCAGTCCGATCCCGACGTCCTCGAGGAATTCGCGGAACTCGCGCGTTCCGCGGGCGCGACCGTCGTCGGCACGCTGGCCGCACGCGTGGACACGCCCAATCCGCGCTATTTCGTCGGCACCGGCAAGGCCGAGGAGCTCAAGACGCATCGCGTCGTGCTCGATGCCGACCTGATCCTCGTCAACCACGCGTTGTCGCCTGTGCAGGAGCGCAACCTCGAGAAGCTCACCGAGTGCCGCGTGGTCGACCGCACCGGCCTGATCCTCGACATCTTCGCGCAGCGTGCGCGCTCGCACGAAGGCAAGCTGCAGGTCGAACTCGCCCAGCTCAAGCACATGTCCACGCGCCTCGTGCGCGGCTGGACCCACCTCGAGCGCCAGCGCGGTGGCGCGATCGGCCTGCGCGGCCCGGGCGAGACCCAGCTCGAGATCGACCGCCGCCTGCTCGCCGAGCGCGTCAAGCAGCTGCAGCGCCGCCTCGACAAGGTCGAGACGCAACGCGCGCAGGCACGACGGTCGCGCGAGCGCAGCGCGCTGCCGGTGGTCGCGCTGGTCGGCTATACCAACGCGGGCAAGTCGACCCTGTTCAATGCGATGACCGGCGCGGAGGTCTACGCGGCCGACCAGCTGTTCGCGACGCTGGACCCGACCCTGCGCCGCATCGACGGCCTCGCCTGCGGGCCGATCGTGCTCGCCGACACGGTCGGCTTCATCCGCGACCTGCCGCACGACCTCGTCGCGGCGTTCCGCTCGACGCTCGCCGAGGCGCGCGACGCCGACCTGCTGCTGCACGTCATCGATGCGTCGGATCCCGAGCGCGACACACGCGTGGCGGACGTCGAACGCGTGCTCGCCGAGATCGGCGCGACCGACATTCCGCAGGTGCTGGTCTTCAACAAGATGGACCGCATCGACGCCGATGCGATTCCGGCCGAATCGCCGGATCGAGAGGGCGCGCCACGCGTCTGGGTGTCCGCGCGCGACCGCCTCGGCCTCGACCGCCTGGGTGACGCGATCGCGAGCGTGCTCGGCCGCGAGCGCATCGCCGGTACCGTCGAACTGCCTGCCACGGCGGGGCGCCTGCGCGCGCGCCTGCATGCGCAAGGTCTCGTGGCCGCCGAGCGCGTGCGCGACGATGGTGGCTGGGATATCGACGTCGACGCGCCGCGCAACCTCGTCGAACCGCTGTTCGGGCTGCCCGACGGCGACGGCGAACGCCTGCGCGGGGCCTTGCTTGCCCCGTCCGGGGACCCTACCTACAATCCCGAGTCCCCCTTGCATCGCAGATGACACCGCGGGCGCAGCCGGCCCGCGGCGGCACCCGGATCGAGCAACGAAGGTGGTGTGCGCCATGAGGCGCGTGCCGCACGCGCATGCCGCGCCTCCGCACGGCGTGCCACCCAACAGGAACCGAAGCATGGCTTGGAACGAACCCGGCAGTGGCAAACCGCGCGACCCGTGGAAGAACAGCGGCAAGGAGCCGCGCAACGACGTCGAGCTCGCGGTCCAGCGCCTCAAGGAGATGTTCGGACGCCTGTTCGGTGGCGGAGGTGGCGGCGGTGGTCGCTCCGACGGTGCCGGCGACGGCTCGGGTGGCATCGTCGTTGCCGTGCTCGGCCTCGCGATCGCGTGGGTGCTTTTCGACTCGTTCACGGTCATCAAGGCGAACGAGGCCGGTGTCGTGCTGCGCTTCGGCAAGCTCGCGCGTTCGATGCCGCCGGGCTTCAACCTCAAGTTCCCGCGCCCGATCGAGGTCGTCGAGAAGGTCGACGCGACGCAGATCCGCGCGATGTCCGACTCGGTGCGCATGCTGACGCGCGACGAGAACTTCGTGCAGGTCGATTTCAACGTGCAATACCAGGTCGCCGACGCGACGCGCTACCTGTTCGCGACCAAGAATCCCGACGAGACCCTCAAGCAGGCCGCCGAGAGTGCCGTGCGCGAGGTGATCGGCACGGGCAAGCTCGACGCGATCATGCCCGACCAGCGCGTGGAACCGGCCGAGGGCGAGGAGCCGGTCGCCAATCCGAGCGCCGAGCTCGCGCTGCAGGCCAAGCGCGTCGTCCAGCAGACGCTGGACCGTTACGACGCCGGCCTCATGGTCACCGAGCTGAACTTCCAGAACGTGCGTCCGCCGGCCGAGGTCAAGGAGTCCTTCGACGACGCGATCAGCGCACGCGAGGATCGCCAGCGCGCCAGCAACGTCGCCGATGCCTACGCCAAGCGCGTCGTGCCGGAGGCGCGCGGCGAGGCTGCGCGCATCCTCGCCGAGGCCGAGGGCTACAAGGCCGAACGCATCGCCAAGGCGGAGGGTGACGCGCAGCGCTTCAGCCTGATCGCGAGCGAGTACCGCGCCGCGCCCGAAGTGACGCGCAAGCGCCTCTACATCGAAACGCTGCAGCAGGTCGTCGGCAACACGCCGAAGGTGATCGACTTCTCGTCGGGCAAGAACCTGCTCTACGTGCCGATGCCCACGCAGGGCTCCGCACCCGCGGCGCCGTCGCCCGACGCCGCGGCCGCGGCAGTCGCCACGCCCGAACCGACGCGAGGAGGCCGCTGACATGCGCTCGTTCAACGCCATCATCCTTCTCGCCGTCGTCGTCGTGCTCGGCGTCAGCAGCGTCTTCGTCGTGCGCGAGGACCGCACCGCGATCCTGCTGCAGTTCGGCCGCATCGTGTCGGCCGGCCACGAGCCCGGCCTGCATTTCAAGCTGCCGTTCATCCAGCAGGCGCTCACGTTCGATCGTCGCCTGCTCACGCTGGACGCGGCTGCCGAGCGTTACCTGACCTCGGAAAAGAAGGACGTCAACGTCGACTTCGTGGTCAAGTGGAAGATCGTCGATTCGTCGAAGTTCTACACCGCCGTGGCCGGCGACGAGACGCGCGCGCAGCAGCGCATCGCGCCGATCGTCAAGGACGGCATGCGTACCGCGATCAACTCGCGCACGCTGCAGGAAGTCGTCTCGAGCGCGCGCTCGGACCTCACCCTGTCGCTCGTGCAGCAGGCCAACCGTGCCGCGCAGAACCTCGGCGTCGAGATCATCGACGTGCGCATCAAGCGCGTCGACCTGCCCGAGGAAAGCTCGGTGCTTCGCTCGGTCTACGAACGCATGCGTTCGGAGCGCAAGCAGGTCGCCGATTCGCTCCGCGCGGAAGGCAACGAGGCCGCCGAGCGCATCCGCGCCGACGCCGACCGTCAGGTGCAGGTCATCAAGGCCGACGCCTATCGCGAGGCCCAGAAGGGCCGCGGCGAAGGCGACGCGAAGGCTGCCGAGGTCTATGCGGGTGCCTACGGCACCGATGCCGAGTTCTACGCGTTCTATCGCAGCCTCGAGGCGTATCGCGAATCGTTCCAGCGCACCTCCAACGGCGTGCTCGTGCTCGATC
Source organism: Dokdonella aquatica (assembly GCF_051987395.1). NCBI lineage: Bacteria > Pseudomonadati > Pseudomonadota > Gammaproteobacteria > Lysobacterales > Rhodanobacteraceae > Dokdonella > Dokdonella aquatica. The sequence continues at coordinate 3,339,332 of NZ_CP197094.1, forward strand.
CGAAGTCCGAGTTCCTGCGCTACCTGCAGGACAGCAAGTAAGGACCGCGCGCGATGCCCGGCGACCTGCTCGCCGCGCTGTGCCTCGTGGCGGTCATCGAGGGGCTGTTCCTGTTCGCCGCGCCGTCCGCCTGGCGGCGCATGGCCGAGCAGGTGCGGCAACTGGATGATCGCCGCCTGCGCGTGATCGGCGCGGTGCTGGTCGCGTGCGGACTCGCCGCGCTGGCGCTCGTGCGCTGACGCGGCGCTGGCAACCGCAACACTTACGACCGACAATCCACCCTGCGCCGGCGCGAGCCGGCAGGGCACCTCATGCGGGCCGCCCGGCCACGCCCGTCGACGCGATCGCGCGCGCGGGAGGCCGCGGGTGCCTCCCCCGATCCTGACATGCAAGCGAGAACATCATGGGCCATTCGGTAGTCATCCTCGGCGCGCAATGGGGCGACGAAGGCAAGGGCAAGATCGTCGACCTGCTGACCGAGCGCGTCGGCACCGTCGCGCGCTTCCAGGGCGGCCACAACGCCGGCCACACGCTCGTCATCGGCGGCAAGAAGACCGTCCTGCACCTGATCCCGTCGGGCATCCTGCGCGAGGGCGTGAAGTGCCTGATCGGCAACGGCGTCGTGCTGTCGCCGGCCGCGCTCAAGCACGAGATCGCCGAGCTCGAGGAGCAGGGCGTCGAAGTGCGCTCGCGCCTCAAGATCAGCCCGGCGACGCCGCTGATCATGCCGTACCACATCGCGGTCGACCAGGCTCGCGAAAAGGCCTCGGGCGCCAAGGCGATCGGCACGACCGGCCGCGGCATCGGCCCGGCCTACGAGGACAAGGTCGCGCGCCGCAGCATCCGCGTCGCCGACCTCATGTACCCGTCGGAGCTGCCCGACAAGGTCCGTGCGGCGGTCGAGTACCACAACTTCGTGCTGACCCAGTGGCTCAAGGCCGAGGGCGTGGACTACCAGAAGACGCTCGACGAGGCGCTCGCGTTCTCCGAGTACCTGCGCCCGATGATCGACGACGTCTCGACGCTGCTCTACGACGCGCGCCGCAACGGCGAGAACATCCTGTTCGAGGGCGCGCAGGGCGCGCTGCTCGACATCGACCACGGCACCTATCCGTACGTGACCTCGTCGAACACGACGGTCGGCGGCGCGCTCGCCGGCACCGGCGTGGGCGCCTGCGACATCGACTACGTGCTCGGCATCTGCAAGGCCTACGCGACGCGCGTCGGCGGCGGTCCGTTCCCGACCGAGCTCGATGACGCGATGGGCGAGCACCTGCGCAAGGTCGGCAACGAGTTCGGCGCGAGCACGGGCCGCCCGCGCCGCTGCGGCTGGATCGACCTCGTCGCGCTCAAGCGTGCGACCCAGATCAACGCGATCAACGGCCTCGCGATCACCAAGCTCGACGTGCTCGACGGCCTGCCGAGCATCAAGGTCTGCATCGCCTACGAATACCGCGGCAAGCGCCGCGAGCTCGCCCCGCTCGATGCCGACGGCTGGGCCGAGTGCAAGCCGGTGTACCTCGAGTTCCCGGGCTGGGACGAGCCGACCTCGGGCGTGCGCGAGTGGAACAAGCTGCCGGCCGCCGCGCGCGCCTACCTGCGCGCGGTCGAGGAGCTGTCGGGTTGCCACCTCGCGCTCGTCGCGACCGGTGCCGACCGCGACGACACGATCGTCCTGCGCGATCCGTTCGCCTGATCGACATCGCATGCGCGCCGGTGCACGCCGGCGCGCCTCCCTCCCGCGTGATCGACCACGATGGCGTACCCTCGCAGGGCGAGGGGGCGTGCGCCGTCGTGGCCGCGCCGTTGGCACGGCACTCAGCCGTCGCGGCGCATCATCGTGTTCTCCTGGCATGGCAGCCGCGCAGGAACGCGTGTCACGACGGATCCGGAAACGAAAAAGCCCCGCATGCGCGGGGCTTTTCGAGGGGTCCGGATGATCGTCTCGCGACGTTCCCGAACCGGATGTGTGGTGCCCAGGAGAGGACTCGAACCTCCACGGTTTTACCCGCTAGTACCTGAAACTAGTGCGTCTACCAATTCCGCCACCTGGGCATGCCCGCAGGGCAGAGCCAAGCGGGGCGCGAACGATACTGTCAGGCTCGTAGCCTGTCAATGATTCCACGCGGCGATCGTCGATCGCCGCGCCTGCAACAAGAGGAGTTCCACCAACGTGACGAAGAGAATCACGAAAGGCGCCCCGCGCGCCGCCAAGAACACGACCCCGGGCGCCGCGCCGGCGCGCGCCAAGGGCGGTTCCGCAGCCGCAAAGAAGACCGGTGCCAAGCGCGCGAAATCCGCGCCGGCGCCGTGGTTGCCGCCCGTGTTCGATGCGCCGAAAGGCCGCACGCGCGCAGCGCCTGCAACCGCACCCGCGCCACCGCGCACGTCGAAGGGCCCACGTCCCGGAAAACAGCCGTTCCATTCCGCCGACGTCGCGCCGCCGCGCGGCGCACCGCGGGGACGCACGGGCGACGAGGCACCGCGCGCGCACGATCCGTTCGCCGACCGCGAGGCGCAGCGTTACGCACGTCCGATCCCGAGCCGCGAGGCGATCCTCGCGCTGCTGTCCGAACACGCGACGCTCATGAAGACCGAGCTCATCGCGCAGACGCTGGGGCTCAACACCGAGCAGGACGTCGATGCGCTGACCAAGCGCCTCGCCGCGATGGTGCGCGATGGCCAGTTGCTGCAGAACCGCCGCGGCGGCTACGGCGTCGCCCAGAAGCTCGACCTCATTCCGGGCGTCGTGCTCGCCAATGCCGAGGGTTACGGCTTCCTGCGTCCCGACGGCGGCGGCGAGGACCTCTATCTTTCACCCGCGCAGATGCGTCCCGTATTGCACGGCGACCGCGTGCTCGGCAGTGTCGTCGGCGTGGATCGCCGCGGGCGACGCCAGGGCGCGATCGTCGAGGTGCTCGAGCGGCGCTCGTCGCGCCTCGTCGGCCGCGTCATCGTCGAGAACGGGCTCGTGCTCGTCTCGCCCGACGACCGCCGCGTGCACCAGGACATCCTGATCCGCCCGGGCGAGGACCAGGGCGCGCGTGCAGGCCAGATCGTCATCGCCGAGATCAGCGATCCGCCCACCGTGTACCGCGGACCGATGGGACGCGTCCTCGCCGTGCTCGGCGAGCGCCTGACGCCGTCGATCCTCGTCGAGATGGCGATCGCGAGCCACGGCCTGCCGCACGACTGGCCCGACGACGTGCTGCGCCAGGCGGCCGAGGTCGAACCGCAGGTCACCGAAGCCGAGATCGCCGGTCGCAAGGATCTGCGCGGCCTTCCGCTCGTGACGATCGACGGCGAGGACGCGCGCGACTTCGACGACGCCGTCTATGCCGAGCCGAGCGCGAACGGCTTCCGCCTCGTCGTTGCGATCGCCGATGTCTCGCACTACGTGCCGGCCGGCAGCGCGCTCGACGAGGAAGCGTACAAGCGCTCGACGTCGGTGTACTTCCCGGGCTTCGTCGTGCCGATGCTGCCCGAGACGCTCTCCAACGGCATCTGTTCTCTCAACCCGAGGGTCGATCGCCTGTGCATGGTCTGCGACATGCAGGTGGATCGCGAAGGCAACGTCACGAAGTCGACGTTCTACGATGCCGTCATGCGCTCGCATGCGCGCCTGACCTACACGCGCGTGTGGCAGGCGATCGGCGAGAAGGACGCCGACGCGCGCGCCGAGGTCGGCAAGCTCATGCCGCGCCTCGAGGCCCTTCACCAGCTCTACAAGGTGCTCGCCAAGGCACGCCAGAAACGCGGCTCGATCGATTTCGAGAGCACCGAGGTGAAGTTCCGCCTCGCCGCGTCCGGCGAGGTCATCCAGCTCGGCTCGGAGCCGCGCAACGATGCGCACAAGCTCATCGAGGAATGCATGATCGCGGCGAACGTCGAGGCCGCGAAGTTCCTCATCCGCAAGCGCATCCCGGCACCGTACCGTGTGCACGAGCCGCCGCCGTCCTCGAAGTACGAGGACCTGCTCGAGTTCCTGCGCGAGTTCAAGCTGAGTCTGCCGCCGGCCGGCGAGGTCCAGCCCGCGCACTTCGCCGCGCTGCTCAAGAAGATCCGCAACCGCCCGGACGTCAGCCTCATCGAATCGGTGCTGCTGCGCTCGCAGAGCCTGGCCGTCTACCAGCCCGAGAACACCGGCCATTTCGGCCTCGCGCTCGAGGCGTACGCGCACTTCACCTCGCCGATCCGCCGTTACCCGGACCTGCTCGTGCACCGCGCGATCCGCCACGCGATCGCCGGCGGCAAGGGCGCCGACTACCGCTACTCGCCGACCCAGATGGGTTCGATGGCCGTGCATTGCTCGCACAACGAGCGCCGCGCGCAGGAGGCCGAGCGCGACGTCGACGAGCGCTACAAGTGCGCATGGATGGAGAAGCACGTCGGCAGCCAGTTCGACGGCGTGGTCTCGGGCGCGACCTCGTTCGGCCTGTTCGTCGAGCTGACCGAGTCGAAGATCACCGGACTCGTCCACATCACCCAGCTGCCGAACGACTATTACCACTTCGATCCGGTGCGCCACATGCTCGAGGGCGAGCGTCGCGGCATGCGCTTCCGCCTCGGCGACAAGGTCCGCGTGCAGGTGCTGCGCGCGAGCCTCGAGGACCGCAAGATCGATTTCCGGCTCGTCGTCGAGGGCGGCGACACGCGCCGCTGAGGTCGCTTCCCGGTCGCCCCCGCGCGCAGCGGGGCGCGACCGGCTCCGCGGCGTGCCGACGCACCGCGCTTTGCGCGGGGGCGCCGGCACGTCACACTGCGTACCCCCAAGGTTCCCGTGAAGCCCCATGAGCAACGAACTGCTGTACGGCATCCACGCCGTCGAAGCCGCGCTGAACCACGACGCCGGCAACATCGTCGAGCTGTACGTCGAATCCGGCCAGCAGAATCCGCGCCTGAAGGAGCTCTCCGAGCGCGCACGTGAACTCGGTGTCAAGCCGCATGCGCGCGACCGCGAGGCGATGGACCGCATGACCGGTGGTGCACGCCACCAAGGCGTCGCCGCACGCTACCGCGCGCCGCCGCCGCGCAGCGAATCGGAGATTCCCGCGCTGATCGAAGCCGCCGGTGCCGATGCGCTGTTCCTCGTGCTCGACGGCGTCACCGATCCGCACAACCTCGGCGCCTGCCTGCGCAGCGCCGAAGGCGCCGGCGTGACCGCGGTGATCGTGCCCAAGGACAAGGCCGTCGGCATCACGCCGACCGTTCGCAAGGCCTCGGCCGGCGCCGCCGACCGCGTGCCGTTCATCGCCGCGACCAACCTCGCGCGCGCGCTGCGCGTGCTCAAGGACGCCGGCGTATGGCTGACCGGCCTGGACGGCGAGGCGCCGCAGACGCTGTATTCGATCGACCTCAAGGGCCCGATCGCGCTGGTGATGGGTAGCGAAGGCGAGGGCATGCGCCGCCTCACGCGCGAAGCGTGCGATCACCTGGCTCACATCCCGCTGCGTGGCAGCGTCGAGAGCCTCAACGTGTCGGTCGCGACCGGCGTCGCGCTGTTCGAGGCCTTGCGCCAGCGCGCGGGGTGAGGTGATCGCTGGCGGAGTCCGCTGCGCGGGTTCTGTCCTTTGCGAGGCCGGGTGGCCGGAATCGCGACGGGTTCGAACCCGTCGCGTCAGGTGGCGGGCTTACCCTTTCGGCTGCAGCTCGACAGCAGCATGGTCTGGCGCGTCTTTCCCTTCTCCCTCCGGGAGAGGGTAGCCCGAAGGGCCGGATGAGGGGACGATCACGCGACGAGCTTCTGACGTCGTCACGCCGCCTCACCGTCCCCCTAAAGCTGGGGTCAGGTTCATTTTTCCCCGTGATCCCGCTCGCTGACAGATGGCACGTCGGCGGGAAAAATGAACCTGACCCCATTCTTCCGGCGACGGCTACGTCGAGTTGCGTGCGTCCCGCGTATGTCGCGTTCGGCCAAGAGCGCCGCGCAGGTGACCCCGATCACGTACCACCCGGGATGCACGCATCCCGGGTGGCTTCCCCTCAACGCCCGAACGCGTCGAGGATGAACGCGTAGACGTCCGCGGTCTCGTCGATGAGCTTGCTGGTCGGCTTGCCCTGGCCGTGGCCGGCGCGCACGTCGATGCGGATCAGCGCGGGACGCTTCGGGTTGATCGCCTGCAACGCGGCGGCGAACTTGAAACTGTGCGCCGGGAACACGCGGTCGTCGTGGTCGCCCGTGATCACGAGCGTGGCCGGGTAGTCGACGCCGGGTTTGATGTTGTGCAGCGGCGAGTACGCGCGGATCGTGCGGAAGCCTTCCTCGTCGGTGACCGAACCGTAGTCCGATTCCCATGCACGGCCGATCGTGAAGTCGCGGAAGCGCAGCATGTCGAGCACGCCGACCGCCGGGATCGCCGCCGCGAACAGGTCGGGGCGCTGCAGTTCGACCGCGGCGACGAGCAGGCCGCCGTTCGAGCCGCCGCGGATCGCGAGCGACTTCGGCGAGGTGACCTTCTCGGCAACGAGGTACTCGGCCGCGGCGATGAAGTCGTCGAACACGTTCTGCTTGTTCGCCTTCATGCCGGCCTCGTGCCAGGCGCGGCCGTACTCGCCGCCACCGCGCAGGTTGGCGACGGCGTAGACGCCGCCGCGCTCGAGCCATGCCATCACGGCCGGCGAGAACGACGGCGTCACCGAGATGTTGAAGCCGCCGTAGCCGTAGAGGATGGTCGGGTTGTTGCCGTCGAGCGCGAGGCCGCGCTTGGCCGAGATGAACATCGGCACCTTGGTGCCGTCCTTGCTCGTGTAGAAGACCTGGCGTGTCTCGTAGGCCGAGGTGTCGATCGGGTAGGCCGGGGCGACGATGCGCTCGGCCGTGCCGGTCTTCGTGTCGAGCCGGTAGACCGCGGCCGGGTCGACGAAGCTCGTGTACGAGAAGAAGCTCTCGGTGTCGCGTGCCTTGCCGGTGAAGCCGCTCGCCGTGCCGAGGCCGGGCAGGGCGACCTCGCCGAGCGCGCGGCCGTCGAGGCCGAAGCGGCGGATCACGCTGCGCGCATCCTTGAGGTAGGAGGCGACGATCTGGCCGCCGACGAGGCGTGCGCTGGCGAGCGTCTCGGGTGCCTCGGCGACGATCTCGCGCCAGTTCGAACGTGCGGGCTTGCGCGCGTCGATCGCGATCACGCGGTAACGCGCGGCGCCGTCGTCGGTGAGGAAGTACAGCGTGCTGCCCTCGCTGCCGAGGAAGTCGAAGCTCGCGGTCCACTCGCCGACGAGTTCGCGCACCTTGCCGCCCTTGGCCTTGAGGTCGCGGATCAGCACGAGGTTCTTGGGCTCGGTGCTGCGCCAGACGCTCAGCAGCAGGTAGCGTCCGTCGTCGGTGACGGTGGTGCCGAAGCCCCAGTTCGGCTCGTCCTTGCGCTCGTAGACGAGGCGGTCGCGCTCCTGCGGCGTGCCGACCTCGTGGTAGTAGACCTTCTGGAACGTGTTGACGGCCTTGAGCGCGTTCTCGCCACTGGGCTGGTCGTAGCGGCTGTAGTAGAAGCCCTTGCCGTCCTTGCTCCACGCGGTGGTCGAGAACTTGACCCATTCCAGCGTGTCGGCGAGCGGCTTGCCGGTGCCGACGTCGAGCACGCGCCACTGCTCCCAGTCCGAGCCGCCCGAGGACAGGCCGTAGGCGAACAGGCGGCCATCGGGGCTGAACTCGCCGCCCTTGAACGCGACGGTGCCGTCGGTGGAGAGCTTGTTCGGATCGAGCAGCACGCGCGCCGGGGCCCCCGGCTTGTCGGTGACGTAGAGCACCGACTGGTTCTGCAGGCCGTCGTTCTTCGAGAACGCATACAGCGCGCCGTGGCGCTCGTACGGCGATGTGCGCTCGTAGTTCCAGAGCTGCTCGAGTCGGGTGCGCAGCTCGTTGCGCTGCGCGATGCCGCGCAGGTGTGCGAATGTCGTTTCGTTCTGCGCGGCGACCCAGTCGGCGGTCTCGCTGGCGTCGATGTCCTCGAGCCAGCGGTACGGATCGGCGATGCGCGTGCCGTGGTAGGTGTCGACGTGGTCGACCGTGCGCGAGACCGGGTAGCTGATCGTCGGCTTGGTCGGTGCGGTGGAGGCGGCGCGTGCGCCATCGGGTGCGGTGGCGGTGTGCATGCAGGCGGACAGGAGGAGGCTGGAAGCGGAGAGGCCGATCAGGGCCGGGGCGTACGTGCGCGGCATGGGGCGGTCCGGTGAAGGTATCCGCCGACTATAGCTATCGCCGCGCGCTTGGCCAAACGGCGAAGGTCACGCTCCCGGGGCACATCGGCGGTGCGCGCAGGCCTCAGCGCGGTGCGCGGCTGCCGAACACGCGGAACAGGCCCCACGCGACCGCGGCGATCGCTGCCGCACCGAGCAGGGTCTGCCAGCCCGACGAGACCAGCAGCAGCGCACAGGCGACGAGTGCGCCGGCACCGAGCAGGCGCTCGCGCGTGCCGGACGGGCGCTGTGGCGTGCCGACGAGCAGGCTCAGGCCTGCCGCGGCGTAGCCGAGCACGACGAGCAGCACGGCCATCTCGATGATCGTGCCGAACTGCTGCGCGGCGGTCGGCGCGAGCGTCAGCAGCGCGAACGCGCACATCGACACGGCGACGATGGCCAGGCCCCAGCCCGCTGCGCCGTTCGGCAGCATGCGGCCGAAGACCGCCGGCAGGTAGCCGCGCTGCGCGGCGCGCGCGCCGGTCTCGCCGGTCACGAGCATCCAGCCGCCGAGGGTTCCGGTGGCCTTGATCGCCGCGGCGATCGCGATGACCGGCACGGCCCATTCGCCGAAGATGCGGCCCGCGACGAGGGCGAACGGCGCGCTTGAGGCGGCCAGTTCGGCACTCGGCACGATTCCCATGACGAGCACCGAGGCGACGAGGTAGACCACGCCTGCGATGAGGATGCCGGCGAGTGTCGCGCGCGGCACGTTGCGATCCGGATCGCGCACGATCCCGGCGACCATCGCGCCGGTCTCGAGTCCCACGAAGGCCCAGAAGATCGGTGCAAGCGAGGCGAACACGACCGAGGCATCGGAGCGGTCGGTCACGTTCCATGCGGCCTCGTAGATCGCCGTGTCGAAGCTGCCCCAGCCACCGAGCAGCACGACGCTGACCGGCAGCAGGCCGAGCACGACGCACAGCGACTGGAAACGTGCGACCTGCTTCGGGCCGAACAGGTTGATCGCGAACATGAGCAGGATCAGCGCGATCTGGCCGGCGATCTGTACCGTGGGGTTGCTGCCGTCGAACGGCAGCACGGTGACGAGGTAGCCGAACGCGGCGACCGCGATCGCGTTGTTGCCGATCCACGAGGAGATCCAGTACAGCGCGGTGGCGAGGAAGCCGACGTCGCGACCGAGCGACGGCCGTACGTAGTCGTCGGGCGACTGCATCTGCGGGTATTCGCGCGCGAGCCGCGCGAACGCGCCGCCGAGCACCACCGCGAGCACCGTGCCGAGCAGCCAGCTCAGCGCGGTCACCGCGCCCGATCCCGCGAGCGTCGCCGGCAGCAGGAAGAACCCCGAGCCGATCATGTTGTTGGCCACGACGAACGTGGCGAGGACGGGTCCGATCTTGCGGACGCTGCTCGAGGTCATGCGCGGGGTCTCGACGCGGAGGATGGAACGAGGGGTGGTATGCAACGCAAGAGGCCGGCGGGGTCACCGCCGGCCTCGGGTGGATCAGGCCTGGTTGCGCAGCTTGCTGTTGCGGTAGCCGTAGCCGAAGTAGATCACGAAGCCGATCACCGTCCAGCCGGTCATCAGCGGCCAGTGCTCGCGGAACGGCTGCCAGAACAGGTACAGGCAGGCGAGCGCGCCGAGCGGGCAGATGATCGTCGCGAACGGCACGCGGAACGGACGCGGCAGGTTCGGCTGGGTACGGCGCAGGATCAGCACGCCGATCGACACGGTCGCGAACGCGAGCAGCGTGCCCATCGAGACGAGCTCGCCGAGCAGGCCGATCGGCAGGAAGCCGGCCAGGATGCAGGCCACGAAGCCGACGATGACCGTGCCGACGTGCGGGGTCTGGAACTTGGGGTGCACGCGCTTGAAGATCTTCGGAAGCAGGCCATCCTGCGCCATCGCGTAGAAGATGCGCGGCTGGCCCATGAGCATGACGAGGATCACCGAGCTCAGGCCCGCGATCGCGCCGATCTCGACGACGTGCTTGAGCCACAGCAGCGACGGGTAGGCCTCGAGCGCGGTCGCGACCGGCTTCGGCGTGCCGAGCTGCGTGAACGGCAGCATGCCCGTGAGCACGAGCGAGACGATGATGTAGATGATCGTGCAGATGGCCAGCGAGCCGAGGATGCCCATCGGCATGTCGCGCTGCGGGTTCTTCGCTTCGCCCGCCGCCGTCGATACCGCGTCGAAGCCGATGTAGGCGAAGAACACCACCGCGGCACCGCGCACGATGCCGTCGAAGCCGTACTGGCCCGGCCCCTGGTTCTCGGGGATGAACGGAACCCAGTTGTCAGGATTCACGTACTGCAGGCCGAACGCGACGAACATGAGGATCACGACGACCTTGATCGCGACGATGATCGAGTTCACGAACGCCGATTGCGTGATGCCGACGTAGCACAGCGTGCTGATCGCCGCGACGATCGCGACCGCGGGCAGGTTGAACAGGCCGCCGGTGTAGACGATCTTGCCTTCGACGACATTGAGCGGCGCGGTCGAGAGCGAGGCCGGCAAGGCCATGCCGAAACTGCCGAGCAGGCTGTTGAAATAGCCCGACCAGCCGACGGCCACGGTCGATGCCGCGAAGAGGTACTCGAGCACGAGGTTCCAGCCGATGAACCAGGCCACGACCTCGCCGAGCGTCGCGTAGGAGTAGGAGTAGGCGCTGCCCGAGACCGGCAGCATCGCCGCGAACTCGGCGTAGCACAGGCCCGCGAAGGCACAGGCGACGCCCGCGAGCACGAAGCTCAGCACGATGGCTGGGCCGGCATGGGCCGCTGCGGCATGGCCGGTCAGCACGAAGATGCCCGCGCCGATCACCGCGCCGATGCCGAGCATGACGAGCTGGGTGCCGGTCAGGGTGCGCTTGAGCGTGACTTCGCCCTGCAGCGAACCTTCGACCGGTTCACCGGCGTCGACGTGCGGCGAAGCCTGCACAGGCTTCGTTACGAAAAGGCCTTTGGACATTGTATCTCCCCGGTACGCGTGGTCATCGGACGCGCGTGGCGCGTCGAGAGTGCGGGCCCGCATGGACGCGGACGTGGCGTCGTACGATGCCAAACCGGCTCCGCCAGCACAAGCGCGTGACGCGTTGGTGAAGGCCTGCGCACGGCACTTGCCCGCGTCGCCGCGGACGTGCAGGCTCGCGCGCCCCCGCTCCCGAGCCAGGCCGCATGACCGTTCCCGATGATGCCACCGCCCGTGCGTTCGATGATTACGCCCGCCGCGTCGATGCCGCCGGTGCGGCCGAATTCCTCACCTTTCTCGCGAGTTCTGCCGATGCGTACGAGCGCCACCACGCGGTCGGCCACTTCACGGGCGCGGCCTGGCTGGTCAGCGCCGACGGGCGTCGCGTGCTGCTGACCCACCACCGCAAGCTCCAGCGCTGGCTGCAGCTCGGCGGCCATGCCGACGGCGACCGCGATCTCGTCGCCGTCGCGCTGCGCGAGGCCGAGGAGGAGTCCGGCCTGTCCGGCCTCGTCGTCGAGCCGGCGATCTTCGACCTCGACCGCCACTGGATCCCCGAGCGCAAGGGTGAGCCGGGGCACTGGCACTACGACGTGCGTTTCGTCGTGCGGGCGACCACCGACGAGGCGTTCGTCGTCAGCGAGGAATCGCTCGAACTCGCCTGGCGCGACATTGCGGGACTCGCCGCCGACCCGGAGACCGACGCGTCGCTGAAGCGCATGGCGGTGCGCTGGCTGGCGCGGGAAGGCTGACCGTCCGGGCCATGCTTCCGGCCCGGGACGCCGTGGCGTGTGCCGGGCAGGGGCCTGCTCGCCAACGAAGGCGTGGATGCCGTCTTGCGTGTCTCCGGGCGCACCTTCGGGGTCGAGAGGCGTACGGCCCACGATTCATCCACGGCGCTGCCGATCCGCCCATGCGTCGCCCCGGCGCAGGCCGGGGTGACGAAGTCGTGCGCGGGCGCGATGCTGTCGGCGACGATGCCACGTCGCACGTCGGAACCGCCGCAGGCGACTCCGCCGTGGACGCGCGATCGCGAGGCGATCAGTCGTCGAATCCGTCCGCGAAGATCGCGTCGGTGGCGACCGGCACGAGCAGGAAGCTCGCGACGCTCTGGTCGGCGAGGCGGCCCGTGCCCGCGATGACGCCGCTCGCGTTGATCGACACCGCACTCGCGAAACGCGTGAAGCCGGTCGTGTCGACGGTGCGCGTGAAGAGGTCGTGGCTGGCACCGTCGATGTGCACGAAAGCCTGCAGGCCCGGCACGATGCCGTTGGCCGTGCCGATGCCGGCATTGCCGACGATCACGCCGGCCGCGTTGATCGCTGTCGCGCCGCCGTTGCTCTGCGACAGCGTCGCGCCGGGGATCTCGGTGTAGGTGCCATCGGCCGCGAACACGACCGGCACGAGTGCCGGGTTCGCCGCGGCGAGGCCGAGGCCGACGGCGGTGCCGCCTGGACTGATGCCGGCGGCGATGGTCGGGAAGGCCTCGGTCTGGCTGCTCATCGGCAGCACGGCCGGCGTCCCCACCTGGCCGACCGTCGCGTGGATCGTCGAGAAGCCCACACTCCAGTAGCCGACGAGCTTGCCGGCCGCGTCCACCGCGGTCCAGCGCGCGTGCTGGTTCTCGACCATCGGGTCGGCGACGCCGTAGTCGACGAGGCCGCCTGCGGCCGTCCATACGAAAGCATGGCTCGGCGCACCCGTACCGAAGCCCGAAAGGCCGCCGACCGCGATGCCGGCATCGTTGATGTCGGCGACGTTGGCCGCCTCGCCTGCGATGTTGTGCATGACCGTGTAGGTGTCCGGCGCGGCGGTCGTCCACAGCAGTCCGGCGACGCCGCCGAAGTCGTAGTCGGTCGCGGTGCCGACGATCTGGCCCTGGTTGTTGATCGCACGCGCGATGCCTTCGACCTCGACGCCCGGCGTGACCGCCAGCGTGTGCGCCGTGCCGGAGGCGTCCCAGTAGACCGCGTGGCGCAGGAAGTCGGCGTCCTGGTAGCTGCCGACGGCCTCGCCGAGGTCGTTGACGTCGTTGACCGAGACACTGGTCGCACCCGGCACGTCGAGGCGCACGAGCTGGTAGGACGGCGCCTGCCCCGCGTGCAGCGGAGCGCTCAGCACGAATGCGAGCAGGGCGGGCAGGGGGCGGAGCACGGAACGCGGCATCGACGGCATGACGGACCTTGGCGGGGGCGGGAGGACGACGCGGCGATCGCCGCGCGGGGCGCCCCGACCATCCCGCCGATCGCGCGCCGGCGCTTGTAGAAACCTTGTAGCGACGCTGTAGGTGACGGTAACAGAAGGATTTTCTTCATCGTCGGGTCATGCGGGTGACGCCTGCGCCGCAGGATCGATGCGCAGCGGTGCGTCGGATGGCGATGCCGCTGTGCCGGCCCGTATGCCGGATGTCGCCACGCGACGTGCCGATGTCGCTCGCGGCAGAATCGCCTGCGGCGGTTCCGCCCTGCTCGTGGTGCGTCACGCTCTGCCGCACACGGCCGTCTCGTAGGGCGGAACCCGCGCAGCGGATTCCGCCGCAGGGAACTGTGGCACCGGGGATGCATGATCGATGTCGGCGATGACGCCGTGCACGACCGGGTCGGAGCTGCGCAAAAAAGATCCTCGCGCCCGCGGTCAGGGGAGCGCGTCGTCGAGCAGCGCCGTGCGTTCGCCGGCGAGCGTTGTCGCGCGGTCGCGGGCCTGGGCGGCGGCCGGCGCGTTGCCGAGCGCCGCGTAGATGCGTGCGGCCGACAGCGCGGCGCGCGCATCGTGGTCGGCGTAGCCGGCGATGCGGCCGTTGACGGACACGGCATCATCGACGCGGTTCGCGGCGATCAGCAGGCGCACGTAAGGCTCGGCGACCATGAGCAGCGCTTCGGGCGCCTCGCGTGCGAGCACGGGCTGGAACGCTTCGGCATACCGTGCGAGCGCGTCGTTGCGGCGTCCCTCGTGCTCGGCCTGGAAGGCCTCGGCGAGCGCGGTGATCCACGCTTCCGCATGCGCGGCATCGGCGTCGGCCCATGCGCGCAGGCCGGCGACCTCGGCCGCGGCCTCGGTCGTCCGTCCCAGACGTTGCAGCGCGCGGCTGCGCACGAGCCAGGCCCGCGCGTAGTCGCCGCGGTGGCGGCTCAGCAGGTCGGGCACGTGCGCTGCCGCCGCGAATTCGGCGGCGCTTTCGTCGCGCCCGCGCAGCAAGGCGCTCGCGGCGAGCACACCTTCGGCCGAGGCGCGCAGCGCGCCGTCGTGGTCGGGATCGCTCGCGTCGAGGATCTGCGACAGCAGGCCGTCGGCCTCGTCGAGCCGACCCGCGGCGACCGCGACCTGCGCGCGCGCGAGCATGAGGTCGCCGCGCTGGCGCGGGTTCTGGACCCGTCGCTCGAGGTCGAGCATGCGGGATGCGGTTGCCCGCGCGGCATCGATGTCGAGCAGCTGCACCTCGGCGTCGGCGCGCGCGGCCAGCGTGGCGGTGAGGGCGTCGTCGGCATGCAGCGTCGCGAAGCGCGTGTCGGCGCCGCGCAGCACGACGAGGGCCTGCGCGGGCTGGCCGCGCTGCAGCGCGTTCATGCCGAGGTTGAGGTCGACCGCGGCGACGCCGAACGCGTCGTCGCGCATCGCGTGCAGCGTGCGCGCGCGGCCGTAGTGATCGGCGGCGTCCTCGAGTCGCATGCGCTGGCTCGCGATGCCGCCGAGGCCGATGTGGGCGCGTGCTTGGGCGCCGGCATCGGCGCCGTCGGCGGCGAGTGCGAGTGCGTTCGTGTAACTGCGTTGCGCATCGTCGAGCCGCCACAGGCGGAACTGCGCCGCGCCGAGGGTCGTCCAGGCGCGTGCGCGCAGCGCAGGCGGCGCGTCGGCGGGCAATGAGGCGAGCAGGCGCTCGGCGAGTGCGCGCGAGGCGTCGTAATCGCCCGCGAAGAACGCGAGCGAAGCCTCGCTCAAGGCGATGTCGGGGTGCGTGCGCAGCGCCGGCGGGGCAGCCTCGAGCAGATGGCGCGCGACGTCGACCTGGCCCGCGAGTACGGCCGCGCTGATGCGCCGGCGCAGGGTTTCGCGCGCGAGCGTCTCGTCGTCGACGGCATCCTGCGGTGGCGCGCGGCCGAGCTTGATCACGAGTTCGTCGGCGGCCGCGCGCGTGGCACGCACGGGGTCGGCATCGCGCGTGTCGACGACGAGCGAGGCCTCGCCGACGCGGCGTTCGAGGTGCACGCGCCACTGGCCGTTCGCGAACGAGGCCGAGGCGCGCACGGTGCCGGCGGCGATCGGCGCGAGTCGCGTGGCGACATCGCCGTCGGGCGAGGCGGTGACCGCGACGACGACCTCGCTCGCCACGACGGCGAGTCCCGCGCGCTGCAACTGGCTCGCGACGAGATCCATGAGGCCGAAGCGCAGCCACGCCCACTCGGCGCCCGCGTCGACCTCGACGGGCAGCACGGCCGTGGCGACGGGAGCCGCCGCCACGTCCGCATCCTTCCTGACGTTCACGAACGACGTCACCGCGACGCCGAGACCGATGACGAGCAACGCGAGGAGTGCGGACACGAGCCCGCGTCGCGGGCGTGGTCGCGGCGTTGCGGGATCGCTCGCCGCGGCTTGAGGCGCAGCGGCGGCGAGCGGTGCATCGTCACCGGCGACCGCGCCGTCGTCCGCTTCGCCGATCGCTTCCTTCGGGCGCGGCGCGGAGGCTTCGACCGGCAGCTCCTCCTCGACGTCGAGCACCCAGCGGTAGCCGTGGCGCGGCACGGTGCGGATCACGCGCTGCTCGTTGCCGGTGTCGCCGAGGTGGCGGCGCAGGCGCATGACGGCGTGGTTGAGCGAGGCTTCGCTGACGTCGACGCGGCCCCAGACCGCGCTCGCGAGCTCGTCGCGGCCGATCGGGCGGTCGCGGTGGCGGATCAGGTAGACGAGGCAGTCGATCGTCGCGAGCGGCAGGTCGACGCGCACGCCGTCCTCGAGCAGTTCGCGTGCCCGCGGATCGAGCCGGAAGCGTCCGAAGCGGTAGACCGGTGTCGCCATGGGGCCAGTCTGGCAGAGCCTGCGTCGCGGCGCGTGAGGATCAGCGCTGACCGGTGGCCGACGTGCCGGACGTGAAGCCGCAGTAGGCTGCGAGCGCGGCCGTCGACTGCGCATCGGACGCGGGCGTCGCCGCGAGCAGCGCCTCGACCTCGCCGCGTGGCGGCACGCCGGTCTGGGCCCCGGGACGCGTGCAGGCGAGCGCGGAGGCCGCGCAGGCTTCACGCAACGCGCCATCGAGTGCCGCACCGCGCGCGAGCGCGGCCGCGAGCACGCCGCAGAACGTGTCGCCGGCCCCGGTCGTGTCGACCGGTTCGACCGCGAAGCCGGGCTGCACGAGGCGCGTGTCGCCGTCGCGTGCGCAGGCGCCGCGTGCGCCGAGCGTGACGATCACGCACGGGATCGCGAGCGCGTCGAGCGCGCGCGCGATGTCGCCGTCGATGCCGGTGACCAACGCGAGCTCGCCTTCGTTGACGATGAGCACGTCGAGGTCGGCGAGCAGCTCCGCCGGCAGGGCCTGCGCGGGGGCCGCGTTGAGCACGACGCGCACGCCGGCATCGCGCGCCGCGCGCGCGTACGCCGCGACGCTGGCCAGCGGTGTCTCGAGCTGCAGCAGCAGATGGCTCGTGCCGGCGAGTTCGGGCAGGTGCGCGGGACGCAGTGCGCCGTTCGCGCCGGGTGCGACCGTGATCGCGTTCTCGCCCGCGTCGGACACGCAGATGAACGCGGTGCCGGTCGGCTCGTCGCTGCGCACGAGCGCGAGCGTCACGCCCGCGTCGCGTAGCGAGGCTTCGAGTTCCGTCGCGTAGGCGTCGTCGCCGAGCGCGACGAGCATGCGCGTCGCGGCGCCGCCGGCACGCGCGGCGGCGACCGCCTGGTTGGCACCCTTGCCGCCCGGGAACGTGCGGAAGGCGCCGCCGAGCACGGTCTCGCCCGGCGCCGGGATGTGCGGCGCACGCACGACGAAATCGAGGTTCGCGGATCCCGCGACGAGGATCGCGCCGGTCATGCCGCGTGCTGCGCTCACGCGCGCCCCGAGAACTCGCCCGTCGTCGTGTTGACGTAGACCTTCTCGCCGTTGGTGATGTACTCGGGCACCTGCACCTCGATGCCGGTCGACAGCTTGGCGGGCTTGGTGCGCTTGGTCGCGCTCGCGCCCTTGAGCTCCGGCGCGGTGTCGACGATCTCGAGCACGACGGTCTGCGGCACCTGCACGGCGATCGGCGCATCGTCGATGATCTGCACGAAGCAGCCCTCGATGCCGTCGACGATGTAGCCGGCCGCGTCGCCGACGACATCGGCGTCGAGCGTGTACTGCGTGTAGTCCTCGTTGTCCATGAACACGAACGCGTCGCCGTCCTTGTACGAGAATGCGACCGCGCGGCGCGTCACCTCGGTTTCCTTGAGGTCGTCGTCGGCGCGCAGCGAGATGTCGAGCTTGGTGCCGCCCGGGATGCTGTACATGACGAAGCGGAACGTGACGTTGCCGCCGCGGCCCTGCGGCGAGCTGCGCTCGATTTCGCGGATCTGGTAGACCTTGCCGTCGTGCTCGACGACGTTGCCGCGCTTGATCTCGGAGGCTTTCATGGTGCGGGTGGTTCCGTGGCAGGAGTGGGGGAGACGAGGCCGCGGGCCTCGAGGAAGCGCTTCTGGCGAACGGTCGCGTCGCGCGACGCGACCGGGTCGGGATCGAAGTCGTCTTCCTGGTTGGACAGGTTGCGCGTGAGCAGGTGGCCGAGGCCCGGGTACGAGGCGATCTCGCAGATGCCGCCCACGGCGGTGACGGGCGCGCAGAAGGCGGTCGCGCCGCGTGCCGGTGTCAGCGTGTCGGCGTCGCCCTGCACGATCAGCGTCGGTGGCACGTGCGCGCCGCTGTGGTCGACGGGCGAGTAGGCCTCGGCCTTCGCGCGTCCGTCGAGCAGCTTGCCGAACCATCCGTCGCGCGCCATGTCGAGCGCGGGCGAGAACAGGATCATCGCAACGGGCGTGACGCGCGTGCGCTGTCCGCCCGCAACGGCCGGGCAGCCGGCGCTCGCCGCGGTCGCAACGAGATGGCCGCCGGCCGACACGCCATAGGCAGCGATACGGCTGGCATCGATGCCGAGTGCCGACGCGTCCCGGCTCGCCCACGCGAACGCGGCGCAGGTGTCGTCGAGCGCCTCGATCGGCGTCGAGCCGCCGTTCGACAGGCGGTACTCGACCGCGATCGCGACGAGGCCGAGGTCGGCGAAGCGGCGCGCCGACGTGAACGTCCATTCGGGCGAGCCGCTGCGCCAGCCGCCGCCGTGGAACAGCAGGATCGCCGGCGCGGGCTTCGCTGCGGTGTTCGCCGGCGCGAACACGAACGCCGACAGGTCGCGGTCGCCGACGTGGCGGTAGGTCACGCGTCGCGGCTCGGGCTTCGCCGGTTCGGTCGCCGTCGACGCCGGTGCGAAGCAGGCGAGCAGCAGCGCGGTGAACACGCCGACCAGACCTCCATGCATGGCCGTGCGGGATCTCACTTCGGCGCGAGGCGCACGGCGCCGTCGAGGCGGATCGTCTCGCCGTTGAGGTAGCGCGTGCGCACGATCGTCGCGACGAGGTCGGCGAACTCCTCGGCCTGGCCGAGGCGCGACGGGAACGGGATCGACGCCGACAGCGACTCCTGCACGGCGGCCGGCATGCCGTCGACCATCGGCGTCCAGAAGATGCCCGGCGCGATCGTCATGACGCGGATGCCGAAGCGCGCGAGCTCGCGCGCCATCGGCAACGTCATCCCGACGACGCCACCCTTGGAGGCCGAGTACGCCGCCTGGCCGATCTGGCCTTCGTAGGCCGCGACCGAGGCCGTGTTGACGATGACGCCGCGCTCGCCGTCCTCGCCCGCGGGCTCGCCCTGCATCGCCGCGGCGGCGGCCTTGGCGACATTGAACGAGCCGACGAGGTTGACCAGCACGGTGGTGCGGAACTGGTCGAGCGGCATCGGTGCGTCCTTGCCGAGCACGCGGCCCGCACCGAGGATGCCGGCGCAGTTGACCGCGACATTGAGCCCGCCGAGGAACGCCTTCGCCGCGGCGATGTTCGCGCTGACGCCGGCCTCGTCGGTGACGTCGGTGCGCAGGTAGGTCGCGTTGGCGGCGCCGAGCGCCTCGACCGCGGCCGCACCCTTGTCGTCGTTGACGTCGAACAGCGCGACCTTGCCGCCCGCGGCGACGACATGGTGTGCGACCGCGAGGCCGAGCCCCGAGACACCACCGGTGATGACCGCCTTGACCTGATCGAGCTGCATGGAATCCTCCGTCGTCGCGGGCCACCGAAGGCCGCGCAAAGACGCCCATTCTACAATGCGAGGCGGCTTTCGAAGCGGCGCGGGCGGCCGTCGAGCGGGTCGTTGAACATGAGCCCGCGCGCGAGCAGGCGCAGCGGGTGGCTGAAATCGCCGTCGGCGCGTGGCGCGAGATCGGGGTACAGCGTGTCGCCGAGGAGCGGCGCGCCGAGCGCGGCCATGTGCACGCGCAGCTGGTGCTTGCGGCCGGTCACGGGCTCGAGCGCGTAGTGCCAGTGCGTATCGCCGCGCGCGAGTACGTCGATGCGCGTCTCGCTGTTCGGTTCGCCGTCGACCTCGCGCATGCGGAAGAACGGTTCGCCGGGTCCGATGCGACTGCGCAGCACATGCGGGAACGCGAGCCCGGGCAGGGCCGGCGCGAGCGCTTCGTAGCGCTTGGCGATCGCACGTTCGCGGAACAGGGCCTGGTAGCGCGAACGGCTTCGCGGGTCGGCCGAGAACAGCACGAGGCCCGAGGTCTCGCGGTCGATGCGGTGCAGCGGCACGAGATCGGGATTGCCGAGGGCCTCGACGAGCCGGCGCAGCAGGGTCTGGGTGACGAACCGGCCGGAAGGGACCACGGGCAGGAACGCGGGCTTGTCGGCGACGACGAGGTGGTCGTCGACGTGCAGGATCGTCGCCTCGAACGGGATGACGGGCTCGTCCTCGACCTCGCGGACGTAGTGCACGCGCAGGCCTTCGCGATACGGATGATCGGGCGAGAGCGGCGTTCCATCGCGCCCGGTCACGCGGCCGCGCTCGAAGCGGTCCAGCCAGGTCTCGCGCGGGATCGCCGCGAAGTGCGCGCACAAGGCGTCGAGCACCGTCGCCCACGATCCTGGCGGCAGGTCCAGCGTGCTCGGCGCGCCGGCATCGGTCAGGCGTCGCGTGGTCATGGCGGGGCGGCGGCCATTCATCGAATCCGGCGGCAGAGTGGCTATGCTCGGCAGGCCTCCAGGCGCGCATCGCGCGGTCTGCCGGAGCCTGCGGAGCATACGTCGATGAGCGGCATCTGGCAGCAGGTCACGAGTACGGTCGCGTCCGAATTCTCCGATCTGCCCGATGTCGCCGAACTCACGCGTGTCACCGTGAGGCTGCTGCTCGCCGCGATCCTCGGCGGCCTGCTCGGCTTCGAGCGCGAGCAGAAGGGCAAGGCGGCTGGCGTCAAGACGCACATGCTCGTCGCGCTCGGCTCGGCGATCTTCATGATCATCCCGCTGCAGATCGGCGTGCAGCCGGCCGAGCTCACGCGCGTCATGCAAGGCATGGTCGCCGGCGTCGGCTTCCTCGGCGCCGGCACGATCCTGAAGGCCGAGAGCGAGCAGCGCGTCAAGGGACTCACCACGGCCGCCGGCATCTGGATGACCTCGGCGATCGGCATGACCGCCGGCCTCGGCCAGGAGAGTTCGGCGGTGCTGTGCACGCTGCTCGCGCTGATCGTGTTCTCGGTGATGCCGCGCATCATGCGGCTCGTCGACAAGGACGACGGCGACGACGAGCGCAAGCCGGGCTGAACGCACCAACACCTGGCGGCACCGATGCGTCACGCGTCAGTCCACCCGGATCATTCGAAGCCGTGCGCGAACACGCGGTCGGACGGCACCGCCGGTGGCTGCAGTTCGTAGGCGCCGATGTCGCAGGTGCCACCCTGGTCGGGACGCGGATGGTCGATGCAGCGCGGCGCGAGCAGCGGGTCGAGGTATTCGACCGTGGTCGCCGTCGGCGCGCAGGCGTCCACGAGCGGTCCGTTCGTGCGTGGACGGTAGTCGCCGATGGTCACGTCGACGAACGCGGTCGCGTCGAGTCCGGTGCGGTTGCAGGCGCCCGTGCCGGAATTCAGGCCGGGGAACGGATCCATCGTCGCGATCGCGGCGGCTTCGAACTGCCACGCGCCGCCCGTGTAGAGGCCCGAGGTCGCGTCGGCGGGGACCGTACTGCCGTCGTCCTTGACCTGCACGTTGCGGGCGAAGGTCGAGAACCGAGTACGTGCGGTCGAGGCCGGTCCGCCGACGCGTGACGCGTACGACACGGCATAGCGTCCCGTGTAGCTGATGCCGTCACGCCAGCGCAGCCGATTGTCGGCGACGACGACGCCGTCGAGCTCGAGCACCGGACCCCACGACTGGATCGCCGGCGAGCCCCACGAGCAGTTGCCGATGATCGACGTCTGCCGCACGTAGGCGCGCGCGCCGCCGTCGAACGCGAGGCCGGCGCCGTCGCCGCGCGTACCCGGGCAGCCGTTGCCGGCCTGGTTGCCCTCGACGCGGGAACACGCGTTGCCCTGGCACTGCACCGCGAACGCGTTCGGATAGTCACGCTGCATCTGCAGCTGCGAGCCACCGATCGCGTAGAGACCGCCGCCGATCGTCTCGGCGACGTTCCAGGACAGCTGCAGTTCGTGCACGTCGAACAGCGAGCCCGTGTCGAGGTAGACGCCGCCGCCCTTGTCGGCGCGGTTGAGCACGATGCGCGAGCCGGTCGCGTCGCGCTGGATCTCGGGCTCGCCGAAACTGCCGATCGTGATGGATGACGCGAACGCGGCGATGCCGCCGCCGAGCGTGGCCCGGTTCGAGGCGATCTCGGTGCGGTCGGCGCGGATGCGTGCCGTGGCGCGTTCGAGGAAGAGGCCGCCGCCGCGGCCGGTCGCGGAGTTGTTGAGCACGCGTACGCCGGCATGCAGTTCGAGGATGCCGCCGAAGCCGTTCGCCGGACCGCGCATGACGATGCCGCCACCGTCGCCCTCGGCATGGTTGTCGAGCACGTCGACGTCCTCGAGCACGAGGCGTAGCGTGCCGCCGGCATCGATGCCGCCGCCGTGGCCGTCGGGACCGCCGGTGCCGTCGCGAAGCTCGAGGTGGCGCAAGGTGACGTTGCGCATCTCGCCCGAGGCCTGGATGCGCATGACGGCGTTGATACCCGCGGCGCCGGCTTCGAAGCCGCCCAGCAACGCGCTCCTGCCCGTGCGCGTCGCGTTCTCCGCGCAGCCGGACCAGCCGCCCGACACGATCAGGGACTGGTCGACGATGGCGACGCGTTGCAACGTGAACTCGTCCGCGACAAGGCGGATCTCGTCCTCGCCGGGGCCGTTCGCGGCGGCCGCGTCGATCGCGGCCTGCAGCGTGCGATACGGGCATTCGGCCTGACGGCCGACGCGCAGGATGTCGGCGTGGGCGTTCTGAGGCACGGCGGCCGCGATCGCGAAGGCGAAGATCGGAAAGAGGGATCGGTTCATGGTCGTGCTGGTTTCCGCGTGGACATGCCGCTCATGACGCAAACTGCCATCCGAACCTATCGCGGCGCGACGCGAGCGCACCGAGCCACTAGACTGCGCGGCATGCGCCATCTCCTCCTCAACCTGCGCGACGTGCCAGACGACGAAGCCGACGAGGTGCGCGCGCTGCTCGCCGAGCACGCGATCGCGTTCTACGAAACCGAGCCGAACCGCTGGGGCATCTCGGCGGGCGGCCTGTGGACACGCGACGCCGACGATGCGGCCAGGGCCAAGCCGCTGCTCGCCGACTACCAGCGCGAGCGCGCCGAACGCATGCGCGAAGCCCACGACCAGGCGCGACGCGACGGCACCGCGCCGACGTTCTGGCGTTCCTTGCGCGGCCAGCCCGTGCAGGTGGCCGCGATCCTGTTCGCGATCGGCTGCGTGCTCGCGCTGAGCCTGTGGCCGTTCCTGCTCGGCGACTGAGTCAGCGCCGGCGGAACGCCGACGCGTGCTGGGCCACGATGCCCTCGGGGACCTCGGACGGATCGAGCAGGCCATAGGCCTCGGGCCAGCGACCGTCACGCGGCAGCCGGAACGTGCCCATGAGGCGATCGATCACGGGCAGATGGATCGCGTAGTGCGCGTCGACGAATGCGCGATCGCGCGCGTGGTGCCAGTGGTGGTAGCGCGGCAGCACGAGCACGTGTTCGAGCCAGCCGAAGCGCGTGCCGAGGTTCGCGTGGGCGAGCACGGCCTGCACGCCGGCGAGCACGACATAGGCGTTGACGACCGCCTGTTCGAAGCCGATCACGACCAGCGGCACGAGCACGAGGCTGCGTGTCAGCACGATCTCGACGAGGTGCATGCGCGAGCCGGCCAGCCAGTCGAGGTGACGGCTCGAATGGTGGATCGCATGGACGCGCCACAGCAGCGGCACGCGATGGTAGGCACGATGCAGCAGGGCCTGGCCGAGGTCGGCGACGAACACCGCGAGCACGAATTGCAGCCACGCGGGCAGGGCACGCACGCCGTGCTGCACGACGTGTGCGTGGTCGCCGAGCGCGGCGGCCCACGAGGTCGACGCCGTCACCGCGATCAGGATCGCCTGCACGAGCACGTGGCTCGCGAAGAAGTAGGCGAGGTCGGTGCGCCAGCCGGGCCGCAGCGTGCGCTGGGCACGCTGCGCGAACGTGCGTTCGAGCGGCACGAACGCGATCGCCGAGAACAGCACCGACAGCACGAACCAGTCCAGACCGAGCGAGAACGGCGTCGGCTGCAGCGTGTCGAACTCGACCGTCGCGCCGCCGAGCAGCAGCGCGAGCGTCGCGGCGCCCACACCGGTCGCGGCGATGTGGCGGTCGCGCCCGCGCAGCACGGCGAGCGTGCCGCTCGCGAATGCGGCGACGATGCCGGCCAGCAGCAGGCCGCGCGCGAAACGTTCCGAGTACAGCGCGCGGATGTCGCGGCTGGTCAGCCACTCGGGGAAGTGGAAGCAGGCCACGGCGAGCAGCGCGAGCACGCCGAGCATCGCCGCCGTGCACGCGAGCAGCGAACGACGCGTGCCGGTCGTCGCGTCGTCGGCGCCGTCGACCGGCGCAGGCGTGTTCACGCCGCGGGCGGCTGCCAGGGATCGTAGCTGCCGATCCACCAGAGGTGGCCTTCGGGATCGCGGCAGCCGTAGCCGCGGCCGCCGTAGCCCTTGTCCTCGAGCGGATCGACGATGACGGCGCCGTGCGCAACCGCATTGGCATGGTGCGCGTCGGGATCGTCGACGGCGAGGCAGCAGCACTGCGTCTCGCGGCCGCCGATCGCCTCGGGTTGCGCGATGCGTGCGCCCCAGGCGTCGTCGGCCGTCGAGCTCAGCATGATCATGCCGTTGCCGAAACTCAGCTCGGCATGCGCGATGCCGCCGCGCTCGTCGGGGTAGACCGCGTGGCGCTCGAAACCGAGCGCATTGCACAGCCACTCGATCGCGGCCGGGGCGTCGCGGTAGCGCATGGTCGGGATCACGGTCGACACGGTCGCGCGGGCGGGCGATGGCATGCGGCGTCTCCTTGCGGGCGGCGCGCGCAGCATAGCGCGGTCGACGGTGCGGCCGCGGCCATGCACCGGGCGGATCCCGGCCGGGCGGAACCTCACGGCGCATCGGTGGTCCGAGAGGCCCGCGCGCTGGCCGCGCCCCGTCGCGTCTGCGACGATGCCCACCCCTGCAAGGAGCCGGCATGGCCTCGATCCTCGCCCCGACCACCTTCGCGGTCGCCTTCCTTTTCGCCGCAGGCTCCGCGACGGCTGCATGTCCGCCGCAGGGCAGGACACGCGCCGACCTGCTCGCGCTGCGCGACGCGGGCTTCGTCGTCGCCACGAAGCCCGATGCGAAGACGGCGTCGGGTCTCGCGGCATCCTCGCCCAAGGGTGGCATCGGTACCGATGCGAAAGCCGATGTGAAACCGGCCGATGCCGCGCCAAAACCGCTCGATGCGCTCGCGCTCGGCCTCGTCGACTGCCTCGCGAATCCCGATCCGGTGCTGCGCGACGAGGTCGCCTACGGCGCGCTCAACCACTGGATCCTCGGCGAGCAGCTCGACAAGGCCACGCGCGAGCAGCTCGCGACGCAGCTCGTCGAACGCCTCGAGTCGAATGCGGCCGACAGCGGTGGCTTCCGCAAGCCGTTCGCGGCCCTCGTGCTGGCCGACCTCGTCGCCGCCGACAACACGAAGCGCTACCTCTCCGATACACAGCTTCGCGGCATCGCCGACGCGGCGACTGCGTACATGGCATCGATCCGTGACTACCGCGGCTTCGAAGCCGCGGCCGGCTGGCGCCATGGCGTCGCGCACGCGGCCGACCTGCTCGGCCAGCTCGCCGCGAACCGCCGCGTCGACAACGAACGCCTCGGCCGCATGCTCGTCGCGATCTCGGCGCAGGTCGCTCCGGAGTCGGGCCACTTCTACCTCTACGGCGAGCCGCAGCGCCTCGCCGTACCGGTGTTCTACATCGCACAGCGCGGCCTGCTGCAGGCCTCGGAATGGAGCGACTGGTTCGCCGACATCGCCGACGTGCCCGAGGACGGTTCGATGTTCACGTCGCAGGCCGTGCTCGCGCGCCGCCACAACCTGCAGGGGCTGCTGTTCGCGCTCTACGTGAACGCGAACGAATCCTGGGACGAGGCCTTGCGCGCGAGCCTGCTCGAGCCCGTCACCGGTGCGCTGCGCGCGTTGCAGTAGCTCGATTCAGACCACGCCGCCGGGCTCGTCACGGCGGAAATCGCGCGCACCGAGCTTCCGTGTCGTGCGCAGCACGCCTTCGCGCACGATGCGCTGCAGGTGGATATCGACGATGGTCGTCTCGTTCGGCGCGATCCACGGCAGCAGATCCGTCATGGCGGCATCGAGCGCACAGGTCCAGTACTCGACGAAGCGTTCCTGCTCGCGCGGTTCCACGCGCAGGCCGTAGGGTGGGCGCGGCACGAGTGCAGGGCGCGCGATCTCGCCGTCGCGACGACCGGGAATCGCCTCGCTGCCGGCGAGCACGGCGTGGTTGAGATGGAACGTCAGCGCGCCCGAGCGCCGGTTGGCCTGGCGGTCGACGAGGAAGCCGCTCGGCAACTGGTTCGGATCGGCCTGCGGTCCCGCAGTCAGCAGCAGGTTCACGTCGGGCGAGCGCCCGAGTGGATCGAGCAGGCGGAAGATCACCATCGCGTGCGGATCGTGGATGTAGGTACGGTCCGGCAGCACCGGCACGCGCTCGACCTCGAGGCGGTTGCCGACCGCCTGCTCGACCGCATTCTCGCGCTCGAACGCCGCGCACAGCGATGCATAGCCCGCGGCATCCTCGACAGCGAGGCAGCGCAGGATTGCCTCGACCGTGACATGCGGCGCGCCGTCGTCGCGTACGCTGCGCATGATCCCGCAGGCATCGCCCGAGTGCGCCATGCCGGGCAGGATCTTGAACGCGCTGCGCACCGCACGCGTGGTCGAGGCGACGCGCAGTTCGCGCAGGCGCTTGCGTGCGGTCGGCAGCGGCTCGGCCGGATCCGGCGCGGGCTGCTCGAGCACCACGTGCGTCGCGTTGAGGTTGGCCGCGGCGAGGCGCACGACGCCGTCGGAGCCGTTCTCGCCCGTGTACGCGTTGATGTGGTCGTAGAGCTTGCGGTCGATCGTGCCGCCGCTGAGCACGAACAGCATCACCGGCGCCGCGCCGCCGGTCAGGCGCAGCTTCGGCGAGGTGTCGATCCATTCCGAATTGAGTGCGCAGGCCTCGGGACTGCCGAGTTCGAGCCAGTCGAGCACGCCCTGGCCCGGCTCGATGCCGCTGAACCAGCTCTTGAGCGCGGCGAGGCGGCCCTTGCCGAGCTGCGCGAGGGCCGAGCCGAAGTTCGCCGGCGCGAGCATGACGAGGTGGCTCATCGGGCAGGCGTCGGCGCGTCCGGTACGCAGATGGAAGCGATGCAGCCACTCGCGCACGACCGGGCCGCCGGTCGAATGCGTAATGCAGACGAAGCGGCGGCCGGGACCCGCTTCGGCGAGCACGCGCGTGATCGCCGCGTCGAACGCGCGCGCGAGGTCCTCGACGCGCACCTCGTCGCGGAAGCTCACGTACTGGGCGAGATGCACATGACGCACGTCGAGGGCGGGACCCCCCGTGCGTCCGGCTTCGCTGATCAGCCGGGCCGGCAGCGCGCCGTAGGTGGCCGTGTCGGTGACGCCCCATCCATGCACGAACACGACGAGTTTCGCGGCCATCGCTTGCCTCCGTTGCGAGCGCCGCACGCTACGCGGCGGGCCGCGGGACGGTCAAGGCGCGGCGAAGCGCACGGGCAGGTGCGGGCGCGAGCCGTTACCATCCGCCTCCTTATCGTGACCCGAGGATCGACCGTCTTGTCGACCGTTTCCGTGGATCGCCTCGGCGAGGTGCGCGCGTTCGTCGCGTCCGGCCGGCGCGACCTTGCCGAGCAGGCCTGCGAGTCGCTCGTGCGCCATCATCCCGACGAAGCCGCGCCGCGTGCCTTCCTCGCCGCGCTGCAGCTCGATCGCGGTGCGACGGCCGCGGCCATCGCGAACCTGCAGGCCGCCGCCGCGCTCGCGCCCGACGACACCGGCATCCTGCTGCAGCTCGCCGTCGCACGCTTCCGCAAGGGCGATCGCGACGCCGCGCGCGCGACGCTCGAGGCCTTGCTCGCCGTGCAGCCGGGCCATGTGTCCGGCGCGTTCCATCTCGCGTTGCTGTGCGAGGATTCGCGCGATGCCGCGGAGGCGGAGCGCCTCTACGCCGTCGCACTCGCTGGCGAGCCTGGTCATCGCGAGGCCCGCCTGCGTCTCGGGGGCCTGCTGCGCCGGCTGGGGAGGAACGCCGAAGCGTTCGCCTGCCTGCAACCGTTGTGGCGCCCCGCGGCGCCGGATCCCGCGCTGGCCGAAGCACTGGCCTGCACGGCGCTCGATGCAGGCGATGCGCGTGTCGCGGCCGACATGGCCTCGGTGGCGACGCGCCTCGCGCCTCAGCGTGTCGATGCCTGGCTCGCGTTCGGCCTCGCCCTGCGGCGACTGGGCAATGCGCCGCTCGCCTACGAGGCCATGCGCGAAGTCGTCGCGCGTCATCCCGGGCATGCGCTGGCGTGGTGCGAACTCGCGATCGACGCGCTCGATCTCGGTAACGGCGAGGCCGCGCGCGAGGCCTTCGCGCGTGCGCAGGCGCTTGCACCGGACTGGCTCGCGCGGCACTGGATCGATGCGCTCGCCTTGCCGGCACTGCTCGATTCGGAACACGATTCCACGGCCTGGCTCGCGCGTTTCTCCAAGGGTCTGGACGCACTCCGCGCGACCCTCGAGGCCGATGCGCGCGATCCCGCGGCGCTTGCCGACGCCGTCGCGCGCGTCGTGCCGTTCCGGCTTCACTACCACGCCGCCGACACGACCGCGCTCACCAGCGCCTATGGCGACCTCGTCGCGCACGCCGTGCGTGCCGCCGCGCCCGCAGCGCTCAAGGCACCGCTCGACTGGGCGCCGCTCGCACACGGCGGGCGCGTGCGCGTCGGCTTCGTCAGCTGCGAGATGCGCGAGCACACGATCACGCGCTATTTCGAGGGCTGGCTGACCGGCCTCGACCGCGCGCGTTTCGAGGTGCAGGCCTTTCATCTGGGCGAGGCCGGCGACGCGGTCACCGCGCGCATCGCCGCGCGCGCCGATGCCTTCCACGCGGTCGGCGGCACCGGACTGCACGACGTCGCCGCGCAGATCCGGAACGCGCGGCTCGACGTGCTCGTGCACGTCGAAGTCGGCATGGACAGCCGCATGCAGCAGCTCGCCGCGCTGCGGCTCGCGCCGGTGCAGTGCGCGGGATACGGTCATCCCGTCACGACCGGCATCGACACGCTCGACGTGTTCCTGTCCAGCGACGCGATGGAGCCTGCGGATGCGCAGCAGCACTACCGTGAGCGTCTCGTGCGCCTGCCGGGTCTAGGTGTGGTGCCGTCGCCGACGCCGCCAGCGGGTGATGCCGGCTGGTTGCCGCGCGCGGCGGGGCGTCCGTTGCTGATGTGCCTGCAGGCGCTGTTCAAGCTCGAGCCAGCCTTCGACGATGCGGTCGCGCGCATCGCGATGGCCACCGATGCGGTCGTCGTGTTCTTCACGGCGCCGCATGCGCTTGTCGCGCGTTTCCAGGCCCGCCTTGCACGTGCGTTCGAGCGGCACGGCGGTGAGGCGAGCCGCCATGTCGTGATGGTCGACCGGCGCACGCACGCGGACTATCTTGCCGGCGTCGCCGCAGCGGATCTCGTGCTCGATTCGTTCGGCTTCTCGGGTGGCGCGACCAGCCTCGATACGCTCGCGGCGGGCACGCCCGTCGTCACGCTCGAAGGCCGTTTCGCGCGTGGACGCCAGACCGCCGCGATGCTGCGTCTGCTCGGCGAGGACACGGCTCTCGTCGCGCACGATGTCGAGGACTACGTGCGGCGCGCGATCGCGCTGTGCGCCGATGACGCCCTGCGCTCCGAGCTGCGCGGCCGCCTTCGCGTCGCTGCGCCGCGCCTGTTCGACGCGCCCGACGTGCTGCCGTCGCTCGAGGCTTTCCTCGAGCAGGCTGCGCGTGATGCCGCCATGCCTTCGTCCTGACACCCGAGGGTCACGCGATGACGCCCACGACGCCCGATCTCTGCGACGCCTTCGAAGGCCGCGTGCAGGTCCTTGAACCGCGATTCCGTCCGTTCGGCGGCCGCGCGGCGTTCTCGGGCCGCATCACGACCGTGCGCTGTTTCGAGGACAACTCGAAGGTGCGCGACGTCGTCGCAACGCCGGGCAAGGGCAGGGTGCTCGTCGTCGACGGCGCCGGTTCGCTGCGCCGCGCGCTGCTCGGCGACCTGCTCGCGCAGAAGGCCGTCGAGAACGGCTGGGAGGGCGTGCTCGTGCACGGCTGCGTGCGCGATGTCGAGGTGCTCGCGACGCTGGACCTCGGCGTGCTCGCGCTCGCCGCGCATCCGCTCAGGACCGACAAGCGCGGCCTCGGCGAGATCGACGTCGACGTCGCGTTCGCGGGTGTCGCGTTCACACCGGGTGCGTGGCTGTACGCCGACGCCAACGGCGTGATCGTGGCCGCCGACGAACTCGTCCCGCCTGCGGCCTGAAGACTCGCGCCCGCGCCGTCGGGACGTTCGGCGCGCATTCCGCTTCGCCCTCGCATGATCCAGCGCGCCACGAAGGAGGGCGCGCCATCGACACGTTCGGGATCGAGGAAGAGTACTTCGTGGTCAGCCCGGCCACGCGCCAGGCGGTGACGCGCCTGCCCAAGGCATTCGTCGCCGATTGCCAGAAGCGCGTCGGACGCGCGCGGGTCAGCCACGAGATGCTGCAGTCGCAGGTCGAGGCCGTATCGCCGGTGTTCCGCCATGCCGATGCTGCGCGCGAGGAGATGGCACGCCTGCGACGCGGCATCGCCGAGGTCGCGGCCGAGCAAGGCCTGCGCATTCTTGCCGCGGGCACGCACCCGCTCGCGTCGTGGCATACGCAGTCGACGACCGAAAAGCCGCGCTACACGCGCCTCATCGACGATTTCCAGATCGTCGGCCGACGCAACCTGTTGTGCGGCATGCACGTGCACGTGGCCGTGCCGGCCGGCGTCGACCGCGTGCACCTCATGAACCGCCTCATGCCGTGGTTGCCGCTGTTCCTCGCGCTGTCGACCTCGTCGCCGTTCTGGAGCCGCGAGCGCACCGGCCTGCTCGGCTACCGGCAGGCGGTCTACGCGGAATGGCCGCGCACCGGCATTCCCGACTTCCTCGACGGCCAGGCCGGCTACGACGCGTTCGTCGACCTGCTCGTGCGCAGCGGCGCGATCGACGGGCCCGGTTCGCTGTGGTGGGCGATCCGTCCCGCCGCGCGCTATCCCACACTCGAGCTGCGCATAGCCGACTGCTGCACACACCTCGACGACGCGCTCGCGATCGCGGCACTGTTCCGCTGCCTCGTGCGCGGTCATCTGCGCGATCCGGAGTGGGGCGCCGTGCGCACGCCGATGACGCGTCGCGTGATCGAGGAGAACCGCTGGCGCGCGATGCGCGGCGGCATCGAGGCGACCTTCATCGACGAGGCCCGCGACGATGTCGTGCCCGTCGCCTCGCTGCTCGCGACCCTGCGCGAACGCCTCGCCGACGATGCGCGCGCGCTCGATTGCGAGCGCGAGATCGCCGCACTCGATGCGATCCTCGACCGTGGCTCGAGTGCGCACGGCCAGCTGCAGGTCTACCGCCGTGGCTGCGAGGCCGGCCACACACGCCTCGAGTCGCTGCGCGAGGTCGTCGACTGGCTTGTCGACGCGACCGTGCCGGGTCTGCACGGCGTGCCTGCGACCGAGGCGTTCCACGCTTCGCCGTGAGCGCGACGTGCGGCGCCGACGCGGCTAGCATGGGCTTCCCACGCGGAGGACGACGATGAGCAACACCCGCAAACTGCTGATCGGCGTGTCGCCGCGCATCCTGCGCCAAGTGCCGGCCGAGCTGGGGTTTCGCGGCAAGACGCTGCAATACCTCGAACAGTCGGTCGCGCACTGGGTCATGTCGCTCGGCGCGATGGTGGTCATGGTGCCCACGGTCGAGCGCGACAGCCTGATCCGTCCCTCGCACATCGACATCCCGGACTTCGTCGATTCCCTCGACGGCCTGATCCTGCAGGGCGGTGCGGACATGGACCCGCGCACCTACGGCGAAGAGCCGACCCATACGGTCGGTGCGGTCGATGCGCTTCGCGACCGCTTCGAACTCTCGCTCGTGCGCGGCTTCGCCGAGGCGGGCAAGCCCGTATTCGGCATCTGCCGTGGCATGCAGCTGATCAACGTCGCGTTCGGCGGCACCCTCTACCAGGACCTGCGCGCCGACGGCGCCACGAAGGAACACCACGTGATCCGCGAGGCCTACGACGAACACGTGCACGGCCTGCGCATCGATCCGCAGGCCTGGTTCGCGACGCTGCATCCTGGTCTCGAGGTCGCGCGCATCAATTCGATCCACCATCAGGGCGTCAAGGTGCTCGGCCGCGGGCTCGTCGCCGAGGCCTGGTCCGACGACGGCATCATCGAAGTGATCCGGCACACTGGCGAGAGCTTCGTCGTCGGCGTGCAATGGCACCCCGAGTTCCACGATGGCCGCAATCCGGAACTGCTCGCCGCCGATCCGCTCATGCGCGCGTTCCTTGACGCGGCGCAGGCGAGGCGCGATCGCGCGTCCTGATCCGCGCTGCGATCGAGTCCGGTGCGGCATGTCGTCCGCACGGCGTGCACGCGGGCGCGTTTCATGCGACGTTGTCGTTCAGCTTCGTAGACTCGCTTGTCGTCCGTGCATGCGTTCCGCGCGCCTTCCTTCCCCAACGGAGAGATCCATGAAGAAGTTCCTCGTCATCGCCGTCATCGCTGCCCTGGCTGCGTGTTCGAAGCCCGAGAGCGAGCCGGCGCCCGCGGCGCTGCCGAAGCCCGAGACGACGACCGTGCCGAATCCGCCTGCCGCGACGCCGGTCGTCGCCGACTCGAAGGCCTCGGTCATGCTCACCTCCACCGAGGGCAACACGGCCACGGGCACGCTCGACCTCGTCGCCGAGGGCGACGGCGTGCACATCCGCGGCGAGATTCGTGGCCTCACGCCCGACAGCGAGCATGGCTTCCACATCCACGAGAAGGGTGACTGCACCGCGCCCGACGCGAGCAGTGCCGGCGGCCACTTCAATCCGGACGGTCACGACCACGGCAAGCCCGACGGTGCCGCGCACCACGCCGGCGACATCTTCAACATCAAGGCCGATGCGGCCGGCGTTGCGACGGTCGATGCGGTCGCCAAGGTCAGCCTGCGCAGTGGTACGCCCAACGATGCGCTCGGCAAGGCCATCGTCGTGCACGCCAAGGCCGACGACTACACCTCGCAGCCGGCCGGCGATTCGGGCCCGCGCATCGCCTGCGGCGTGATCCAGTAAGACAGCGACATGAGGCCTGCCGGCATCGTGCCGGCAGGTCGGCTCACAGGGACAGCGTGCGTCCGCCGTCGACCGGCACGTTGATGCCGTTGATGTAGCCCGCAGCCGGCGAGGCGAGGAATGCGATCGCGGCAGCGATTTCGGACGGATCAGCGAAGCGCTGGGCCGGCACGGTCGCGAGCATGCGTGCGGCGACGGCTTCGGCCGTGTCGCCGGTCGCGGCGACACGATCGGCGAGGATCTGCTCGAGGCGTTGCGTGCGCGTGTAGCCCGGCAGCACGTTGTTGACGGTGATGCCCGACGGGCCGAGCTCGGTGGCCAGCGTCTTCGACCAGCTCGCGACGGCACCGCGGATCGTGTTGGACACGCCGAGGTTGCGGATCGGTTCCTTCACCGACGTCGAGATCACGTTGACGATGCGCCCGTAACCGGCTGCACGCATGCCCGGCAGCACGGCCTGGACGAGGATCTGGCCCGCGGCGAGATGCTGGTTGAACGCGATGCGGAACGCGTCGAGCGAGGCCTCGTGCGCGCTGCCGCCCGGCGGTCCGCCCGTGTTGTTGACGAGGATGTGCACGCCCTGTCCGGTGGCGAGTGCCTCGACCCGCGCACGCAGTTCGGCGTGCTCGTTCATGTCGGCGGCGACCCAGCCGTGGCGCTGCGCCGACGACACGCGCGGCAGCTCCGCGACGACCGCCTCGAGCGCGTCACGCGATCGCGCGAGCACGGTCACGTCGGCGCCGAGCGATGCGAGTTCGACCGCAGCCGCACGGCCGATGCCCTGCGAGGCGCCGCAGACCAGCGCGTGCTTGCCGGAAAGGTCGAGGTCCATGGTCGTGCCTACTGGATGCGCGCGAGCTTGAGGATCATGCCGGCGACGATTTCCTCGTCGCTGGCACCGTGCGGCGGTTCGATCGATTCGAGATCGAAGCCCATGTTCGCGGCGTCGTCCTCGTCGAGGCCGTCGAACGCACGGAACTCGGCGTCGAGCAGAGCCATGCGCGCCTGCGTCTCGTCGTCGAAGCGCAGGATCTCGCCGCTGCTGTCGAGTACTTCGGCAATGCCGGTCTCGAGCACGTCCAGGCGTGCCCATACCAGCGTGTCGCCGATGCCGGCGATCCACCATTCGGTCGAGGTCTCGCCGGGCTGCATCGTGATCGTGTCGTCACTCATGATTCGTTCCTCAGATCCAGCCGAGCGCCTGCGACAGCGCCGTGAACACCACACCGAACACCATGCCCCAGGCGCCGATGAAGCCCATGCGCGCGACCGGATCGAGCATGCGGTCGCGCAGCGCACGGTAGCGGCGCATGAGATACCAGCCGAACGGGCGCGGGCCGAGCATGAAACCGCTGACGCGGCGACGCTCCTCGGGATGGTGGTCGCGCAGGTGCACGGCCACGAGCACCCACGTCATCGCGTAGGTGGTGAGGCCTGCAACGATCAGGCCGAGGCCGCCGAGCAGCAGGAATTCGCGTGCCAGCAGCATCAGAACTCGGCCTGGCCCGGCGCGCGCGGGTAGGGAATCGCGTCACGGATGTTGGCGAGGCCGCAGGTGTAGACCACGAGACGCTCGAAGCCGAGGCCGAAGCCCGCATGCGGCACCGTGCCGTAGCGGCGGAAATCGCGGTACCAGCCGTAGTGGGCCGGATCGAGGCCGAACTGCTGCATGCGCGCGTCGAGCACGTCGAGGCGCTCCTCGCGCTGCGAGCCGCCGATGATCTCGCCGATGCCAGGCGCGAGCACGTCCATCGCCGCGACGGTGCGGCCGTCGTCGTTGAGGCGCATGTAGAACGCCTTGATCTTCTCGGGGTAGTTGGTCACGACCACAGGGCGGCCGACGTGCTCCTCGGTGAGGTAGCGCTCGTGCTCGGTCTGCAGGTCCGCGCCCCATTCGACCGGGAACTCGAACGACTTGCCCGATTTCTTGAGGATCTCGACCGCATCGGTGTAGTCGATGCGCTCGAACGGCGCATTGACGAAGCCTTCCAGGCGCGACATCGCGTTCTTGTCGACGCGCTCGGCGAAGAACGCCATGTCGTCGGCGCGTTCGTCGAGCACGGCCTTGAACACGTACTTGAGCAGCTGCTCGGCGACGCGCGCGTCCTCGGCGAGGTCGGCGAACGCGATCTCGGGCTCGATCATCCAGAACTCGGCGAGATGGCGGGCCGTGTGCGAGTTCTCGGCGCGGAACGTCGGGCCGAACGTGTAGACCTTGCTGAGTGCGAGGCAGTAGGCCTCGACGTTGAGCTGGCCCGAGACGGTCAGGAAGGTTTCCTTGCCGAAGAAATCCTTGCGGAAGTCGATCGCGCCCTTCTCGGTGCGCGGCAGGTTGGCGAGATCGAGCGTCGAGATGCGGAACATCTGGCCGGCGCCTTCGGCGTCGGACGTCGTGATGATCGGCGTGTTGATCCAGTAGTAGCCGTTCTCGTGGAAGAAACGGTGCACGGCCGCGGCGAGCGTGTGGCGCACGCGCGTGACCGCACCGAACAGGTTCGTGCGCGGGCGCAGGTGGGCGACCTCGCGCAGGAACTCGAGCGAATGCGGCTTGGGCTGGATCGGGTAGGTCTCGGGATCGTCGACGAGGCCGATCACCTCGATGCGACTGGCCTGCAGCTCGAAGCCTTGGCCCTTGCCCTGCGACGGGACGAGTTCGCCTTCCGCGACGATCGAGCAGCCGCTGCCGAGGTGCAGGATCTCGTCGGCGTAATTGGCCAGCGTGTCCGGCGCGACCACCTGGATCGCGTCGAAGCACGAGCCGTCGCTGAGATTGACGAACGACAGGCCGGCCTTCGAATCGCGGCGCGTGCGTACCCAGCCACGGACGGTGATGGTGCTGCCTGCGGCGATCGAGCCGCTGAGCGCTTGCTTGACACTGACGACGGACATGCGGGAACGACTCCGGGAACGCCGCACGCGGCGGCAGGGTGATCGGGATGACCGAACGCGACATGATAAGTCATCTCCTCCCGTGGATCGTGGCCATGCGACGCCTCGCCGTTCCCGCCCTGCGCGTGCTTCTTCTCCTCGCAGCCTTGTCGATGGCTGCCCCGACTGTCGTCGCGGCCGCGCCGGAGCCCGATGCCGTCCCGCGCCTCGACGAGGCCATGGCCGGCCGTTTCGCGCGGCTCGCGCTGTCGTGCATCGAGCGCGAATACCCGAACAAGATCACCCACGAGCTGCGCGGCGACGGCGATGTCGGTGCGCCGCGCGTGCTGTATCCGGCCTTC
Organism: Dokdonella aquatica; assembly: GCF_051987395.1. NCBI lineage: Bacteria > Pseudomonadati > Pseudomonadota > Gammaproteobacteria > Lysobacterales > Rhodanobacteraceae > Dokdonella > Dokdonella aquatica. The sequence continues at coordinate 3,375,636 of NZ_CP197094.1, forward strand.
TACGGCTGCTTCGACTGGCACTCGTCGGTGCACGGCCACTGGCTGCTCGTGCGCCTCGCGCGCACGTTCCCGCAGGCGCCGTTCGTGGCCGAAGCTCGTGCCGCACTCGCGCGCAACCTCACGCGCGAGCGCATTGCCGGCGAACTCGCCACGCTCGCGCGCGGCAGCGAGACGTTCGAGCGCCCTTACGGTCTCGCATGGCTGCTGCGTCTCGGCGCCGACCTGCGCGCCTGGGACGATCCGGCCGCGCGCGACATGGCCGCCACGCTCGCGCCGCTCGAGCACGAGGCCGCGGCGCGTCTGCAGCGCTGGCTGCCGAAGCTGACCGCACCGATCCGCTCGGGCGAGCATGCGCAGACCGCGTTCGCGTTCTCGCTCGTGCTCGAGGCGACCGCCGACGGCAGCGAGCCCGTGCTGCGTGCGGCCGTGCTCGCGCGATCGCGAGATTTCCACCTCGCCGACCGCGATTGCCCGCTCGCCTACGAGCCGTCGGGCCAGGATTTCGTCTCGCCCTGCCTCGGCGAAGCCGACCTCATGCGGCGCGTGCTCGAGCCGCGCGCGTTCGCGCGCTGGCTCGACGGTTTCCTGCCGCGCATCCCGCGCCGCGCCGATGCGGCCTGGCTCGAGCCCGGCGTGGTGCGGGACGCGAGCGACGGCAAGCTCGCGCATCTGGACGGGCTCAACCTGAGCCGCGCCTGGGCGCTCGAAGGGATTGCCGACGGCCTGCCGCCGAGCGATCGGCGCATCCCGGCCCTGCGCGCCGCTGCGGCACGGCACGCGCAGGCAGGGCTCGACGCGGTCGGCGGCGAGCACTACGCCGGTGCGCACTGGCTCGGCAGTTTCGCGACGCTGCTGCTGACCCGCGGATCGCCTTGAGTTCGACGCCCGCGGGCTGCATATCGGATCCCGGTGCGGTGCTACCATCGCGCCGCGACGCCTTCCACGGACAACGGCCATGTCGATCCAGCTCACCGATGCCGCGCTCCAGCGCATGCACGACTTCCTCGCGCGTGATCCGTCCGCGGTGGGCGTGCGTTTCGGCATCAAGCGTACGGGCTGCTCGGGCTACGCCTACACCGTGGACCTCGCGCGCGACGTCGCGGATGGCGACAGCGTGATCGACCAGGATGGCGTGCGCGTGCTGATCGACCGCAAGGCGCTTCCATTCGTCGACGGCACCGAGATCGACTTCCAGCGTCAGGGTCTCAATGCCGCGTTCGTGTTCCGCAATCCGAACGCGACGGGCGAGTGCGGCTGCGGCGAGAGCTTCACGGTCGGCCCCGCGGACTGAAAAAGTTCATCCGGAAGGGACTTTCGGGGCTATCGCATCACCGAAAAAGTTGGTATAGACTCGGCCCCGCTGTGTTTGCACGGTCGCGTTTGCCCGTGGGCCGATGCCGGGATCTCCGCTTCGTCGACTGCTCTCCGAGCCCTGCATTCCCAGTGTAGTTGGGAGGCCCCCTTGTCGGGGCACTGGGCGTTCTACGTTATTGTTTTGGAGAGTTTCAATGTCGGATCGTCAGGTCGGCACCGTGAAGTGGTTCAACGAGAGCAAGGGTTTCGGTTTCATCAGCCGTGAGAACGGCCCGGACGTGTTCGTGCATTTCCGCGCGATCAACGGCTCGGGTTTCCGCACGCTGCAGGAAGGACAGCGCGTGAGTTTCAAGGTCGTGCAGGGCCAGAAGGGCCTGCAGGCCGAGGACGTCACGGCGGCCTGATTTTCCCCGCTCGCCAAGCTTTCGCGTCGGGGCCGCGGCGTTCACGCCGCGGCCCCGTTGTTTTTCAGGGATTCGTAGCCATCTCCGGTGGCTTGCCCACGACAGGATGCCCATGATCACTCTCAACGTGCGCGGTCTGCCGCGCGAGACCACCGAGCGTTCGCTCACCGAGCTGTTCGGCAAGTTCGGCAAGGTGCACAAGCTCAAGATGGCCATCGATCCGTTCAAGAACGAGTGCAAGGGCTTCGCCGAGCTCGCGATGGAAGGCCACGAGGCGCGCGCCGCGATCGCCGGACTCGACGGCAGCTTCCAGGAAGGCGGCGCGCTTCGCGTGAGCCTCGCGAGCGATCGTCCGCAGCGCGGGCGTCGCTGATCCACGACGGCGGCCGGGGAGGGCACGCATGATCGAACGTTCGAAGTCCCTGCACGCGACGGCGGCCTTCGCCGTCGCGATGCTCGCCGCGTGCTCGGGCAAGCCGCAGGAGGCTGCCCCGCAGCCGTCTGCATCGCAGGCCGCGCCTGCGCCCGCCGCCACGGTCGAGGCGATCGCTTCGGCGCCTCGCGTACGCGGTGTCGTCGAAGCGCGTGAAGGCTTCTTCACGGCGTGTGGCGAGACCACGCGCCGGCGCATCACGAGCATCGGCGACGGCGTCGCCGATGCCGTGAGGACACTCGATGCGAAAGGCGAGGCACCGCGCTTCGTGATCGCCGAAGGTCGTCTTTCGGGTCAGGACGGTGTCGAGCTCGACGCGCTCGAACTCGCGGGTACCGATGCATGGACTTGCGAGTCGCGCCTCGACGGCATCGCCTATGCCGCGCGCGGCGCGCAAGGCGAATGGTCGGTCGAAGCGACCGCCTCCGCGACGACGCTTGTCGCCGCACCCGGTGCGGCACCGCTGGTCGTGCCGTACGTCGCGCCGCGCATGGAGCGCACCGCGCCACCGTCCGAGGGGCCTGTCGCGATCACGATCGAGCGCGTGCCGTGCGAGGAACCGCTGACCGGCAGCGTCTACGGCTGGAAGGCCACGGTCGTCCATGGCGGCCGCACGCTGGTCGGCTGCGCCTGGCACGGCGACCTGCGCCGGTGAGCGCGCGGTGACACTGGCACCGATCTCGGCCCCCGAGGTTCGTGTCGAACCGGTCGTCGCCCCGGATGGTGCGCGCGCCGAACTCATCCTCGTCGCGCCACCCGCACCGCGTGCCGCGCTGCTGTGGATTCCCGCGCTCGGCGTGCCCGCGAAGCATTACAAGCCGTTCGCCGAGGCGCTCGCCTGCCACGGTATCGCGGTCGCGATCCACGAATGGCGCGGCGTCGGGTCGAGCGACCGGCGCGCCTCGCGTCGTGTCGACTGGGGTTACCGGGAGCTGCTCGAGGCCGACCTGCCCGCGAGCGAAGCCGTCGCGCGCGCGGCGTGGCCCGGGTTGCCGTGGATCATCGGCGGGCACAGCCTCGGCTCGCAGTTCGCGAGTCTGCACGGTGCACGGCGTGGCGGCGACGCGTTCGCGGGCCTGCTGCACGTCGCCAGCGGTGCACCGTACTGGCGCACGTTCCCGGGCAAGCGCGCGATGCTGTGGTGGCTGTTCCACGTCATGCCGCTGCTGACTGCCGTCGTCGGCCATTTCCCGGGGCGTCGGCTCGGCTTCGGTGGCAACGAGGCGAGCACGGTCATGCGCGACTGGGCGCGCACGGGGCGCCTCGGACGCTACGTGGTGCCGTCGGTCGCCTTTGAATTCGAGGCCGCGATGGCGCGTTTTGCCAGGCCCCTGCTCGCCGTGCGCATGCGTGACGACTGGCTCGGTCCACGAGCATCGTTCGACTGGCTGCTCGGCAAGTTCCCTGCGGCCGGCATCGAACGCGTGCTGCTTTCGCCCGACGTCTTCGCCAACGGCGAGGCCACGCACTTCTCGTGGATGAAGGCCTCCGAGCCCGTCGCCGCTGCGGTCGATGCCTGGCTCACGCGCGACGTGCTCGGCTGACGCTTGCGGCCGCGCACGCGTGGCCCCAGATCGGCCGACTCCCGCCGTCCGGAAACTCCCCATGCTGTTCGAACCGCTCGCGTTGCGCGACGTGTGCCTGCGCAACCGCATCGGCGTCTCGCCGATGTGCCAGTACTCGGCCGTCGACGGCCTGCCGCAGGACTGGCACTTCGCGCATCTCGGCGCGCGCGCGACCGGCGGCGCCGGCCTCGTCATCGCCGAGGCGAGCGCGGTCGAGCCGGTCGGACGCATCTCGCCGTTCGACACCGGGCTCTGGAACGACGCGCAGGTCGAGGCGTGGTCGCGCATCACGCGCTTCATCGCGTCGCAAGGTGCGGTCGCGGGCGTGCAGCTCGCGCACGCCGGGCGCAAGGCCAGCGTCGATGCGCCGTGGCGCGGCGGCAAGCCGGTGCCGGCGGAGCAGGGCGGCTGGACACCGGTCGCGGCATCGGCGCTCGCCTACTCGGCCTCGAGTCCGGTGCCCGATGCGCTCGACGCCGACGGCATCGCCGGCATCGTGCAGGCGTTCGCCGCGTCGGCCGAGCGTGCGCTCGCGGCCGGCTTCGAACTCGTCGAGATCCATGCCGCGCACGGTTATCTGCTGCACGGCTTCCTGTCGCCTCTGGCCAACATGCGCGATGACGCCTGGGGCGGCGATTTCGCGAACCGCGTGCGCCTCGTGCTCGATGTCGTCCGCGCGGTGCGTACACGCTGGCCCGAGCGCCTGCCGCTGTCGGTGCGCCTGTCGGCGACCGACTGGGCCGACGGCGGCTGGGACGTCGAGGAGAGCATCGAACTCGCACGCCTGCTGCGTGGTGAAGGCGTCGACATCGTCGACGTGTCGAGCGGCGGCCTCGTGCCGACGCAGAAGATCGTCACCGGCCCCGGCTACCAGGTGCCGTTCGCGGCACGCATCCGCAACGAGGCCGGCATCGCGACCGCGGCGGTCGGCCTCGTCACCGAGCCTGCGCAGGCGCAGGCGATCCTCGACGCCGGTCAGGCCGACCTCGTCCTGCTTGGTCGCGAGCTGCTGCGCGACCCATCGTGGCCGCGTCGCGCCGCGCACGTGCTCGGTGCGCCGCTCGACGCGCCACCGCAGTACGCGCGCGCGTGGTGAGCGGCGCGCTAAGCTCGCGCCTTCCTTCGCCCCCGCCGGAGCCGTGATGGAAACGTCCAACGTCAAGCTGATCCCGCCGCGTGAGCACGACCTCGGCGACGGCTTCGTCGTGCGCCGCATGGTGCCGTCGATGCAGGCGCGCACGATCGGCCCGTTCGTGTTCTTCGACCACATCGGTCCCGTCGAGATGGCGCCCGGGCGTGGCGTCGACGTGCGTCCGCATCCGCATATCGGCCTGTCGACGATGACCTACCTGCTCGAGGGCGTGTTCACGCACCGCGACAGCACCGGCGTCGTGCAGGACATCCGCCCCGGCGAGGTCAACTGGATGACCGCGGGCCGCGGCGTCGCGCATTCCGAGCGCACGCCCGCGATCGAGCGTGCGCAAGGCCATCGCATGCACGGCGCGCAGTTCTGGGTCGGCCTGCCGCAGGCCGATGCCGAGGTCGCGCCGTCGTTCTCGCACCACGACGTCGACGACCTGCCCGAATGGATGACCGACGACGGTGGCGTACGGCTGCGCCTCGTCGCTGGCGAGGCCTTCGGCCACCGCTCGCCGGTGCCGGTCTACTCGCGCCTGTTCTGCCTCGACGTGCGCCTCGACGACGGCGCCGCGTTCGAGCTTCCGCCCGAGCATGCCGAGCGCGCGATCCAGGTCATGGAGGGCACGCTCGAGGTCGACGGCCTCGAGATTCCGATGCACCGGCTCGCCGTGGTCGCCTCCGGCGCGACGGTGCGCATCGTCGCGAGTGGCACCGCGCGTGCGATCGTGTTCGGCGGCGATCCGCTCGACGGCGAGCGCTTCGTCTGGTGGAACTTCGTCGCGGCCTCGCGCGAGCGCATCGCGCAGGCGAAGGACGACTGGGCCAACGGCCGCTTCGACGCCGTGCCCGGCGAGACCGAGTTCATCCCGCTGCCGGAGCGCTGAACGATGCCGCGCCGCACGAGGCGTCCGCGCGCGGTCGGCGCTATGCTGCACGCCTGATCCTCCGCGGAGACGAGCCATGAGCCAGTCCACCACGTCGACGCCCGCCGCGCCCGCGCGCCGCTACGACACGTTCCGGGCGTTCTATCCGTTCTACCTGTCCGAACACGCCAACACGACGTGCCGCCGCCTGCACTTCGTCGGCAGCTCGCTCGTTCTCGGCATCGTGCTGCTCGCGATCGCGAGCGGCAACGCATGGTGGCTGCTGCTCGCGCCTGTCGCCGGCTACGGCTTCGCGTGGGTTGGCCATTTCGGCTACGAGAAGAACAAGCCCGCATCGTTCAAGCAGCCGCTCTACAGCTTCATGGGCGACTGGGTCATGTACTGGGACATCCTGCGCGGGAAGATCCCGTTCTGAGCACGAAGGCCGCGACACCGGGCGCCTCCGCGAACGGCGTGCGCCTCGACATCTGGCTGTGGGCCGCACGCTTCTTCAAGACGCGCAGCCTCGCCAAGCAGGCGATCGAAGGCGGCAAGATCGACGTCGACGGCGAACCCGCGAAACCCGCCAAGACCGTTCACGAAGGCCATCGCCTGCGCATCCGCCGCGGCGACGAACGCCTCGAGGTCACGGTCGTCGCGCTGTCGTCGATGCGCGGCCCTGCACCCGTCGCGCAGGCGCTCTACGAGGAAACGCCCGAGAGCCGCGCCACGCGCGAACGCGACCGCGAGATGCGCCGCCTCACCGGCGCCGGCCTCGCGCATCCGCAAGGCCGCCCCGACAAGCACGCACGGCGGCAGATCAGGGAGTTGAAGGAAGGACTCGAGTAGGTCGAGGTCCGTGCGCGGACGTTGTTCGCGTCTTCGGGTGCTGCGTGTTGCCGAAGAAGTTGAAGGCGGAATCTGCTGAGGGGACTCTTCACGATGTTCGTGATTGGCCTCGATGTGCTCCGCCGTGCCGAATACTTGACCACGTCATCCCGGCGAAAGCCCACGGCTGTCCGGGGAAAATCCGCGCACTACGTCGCGCCGTCAGCCGGGCTCTCGCTTGGTGTTTCCCGTCGTTCGGTGTCGCGCGACCGAACAGGCTCGACGTGTCCTTCCGGCGTCGCGTTGCGCTTGAGCCCCTCGCCCTCCGGGAGAGGGGTTGGGGAGAGGGTGCGGGATCGAGACTACGTCTGATCATCGTCACGATTCCGGACCCTCATCCGGCCCTGCGGGCCACCTTCTCCCGGAGGGAGAAGGGAAGAACGTGCGCGATGCCGTGTTGCCGCGAAACGAGTCGGCATCTCGGCATTCGTCGATGGAAGCCTGGCGCGGCGACGCTTTCCGGCCCACGCTTCGAACGTCCCCCGGACAGCCGTGGGCTTCCGCCGGGACGACGTGCAGGAGAGGTCGTCGTCACGTGACGCCTCGTTCTCGGACGCCACTCCGTTGAACACAAGCGCACGGCGCATGGAACGGCGATGCGCAACCCGATCCACCCCTCACCCCGCCCCCGTGATCTCCGCCTCCCGCCGCTTCTGCGCCCGCCCGAGCCAGCCGCCCGTGACCGCCCATACGAGTGCGAGCACCGAGCCGATGACCATCGCGAGTGCGGGATGGTCGGCGAGCAGGTCGAGGCCGCGCTTGGCCCAGCCGCTGACCGCGTCGCCGCCGCGGTAGACCACGGTGTCGATAAAGTTCTTCGCCTTGTACTTCTGTTCGGCGGAGACGACGGTGTAGAGCATCTCGCGGCCCGGGCGCACGAGCGCGTACTCGCCTGCGCGGCGTACGACCATGACGACGACGAACACCGCGAACACGGGCGCGAACGCGAGCCACAGGAAGCCCGCCGCGATGACCAGCGGCACCGCGACGAGCAGCACGCCGACGCCGAGGCGCTGCGCGATGCGTCCCGTGAAAAACACCTGGGTCAGGATCGCGAGCGTCTGCACCACGGTGTCGATGAGGCCGAACACCTGGGTCTGCTTCGTCTTGTCGGGGAAGTTCTCGGCGACGAGGCGCGCCTGCTCGAAGTACAGGAACGTGTTCGCGGTCGCGAGCAGCAGCACGAACGCGCCGATGCCGAGCAGGTAGGGCGACTTGAACACGGCCGTCGCACCGGCGAACGGATTGCCGCCGAGCGGACGCGCACGGTCGGCATCGTGTGCAGAGACGGCACCCTGGCGATCGCGCCAGCGGTGCATGTAGGCCGCTGCACCGATCGCACCGACGAGGGTCGCCGCCGACAGCACCATGAGGCCTGCATGCCCGAGCGGTGCGACGAGCGCGGTGCCGAGGATCGGTCCGACCAGGCCGCCCGCGCTCGCGCCGCCGGCCATGAGCGCGAAAAGGCGCTTGGCCTGGCCCGGCGCGAACACGTCGGCGAGCGTGCTCCATGCCAGCGAGATCGTCAGCATGTTGAACACGGAGATCCAGATGTAGAACGTGCGCGCGATCGCGAGGTCGTCCGGCTTGATCGCGAAGCACGCCGCGAACACGAGCATGTTCATCGCGAAGAAGCCGAACGTCCACGCGAGGATCGTGCGCCGCGCGACCTTCGAGGCGAGCCAGCCGAACAGCGGCAACGCTGCGAGGGTCGCCACGAACGTGCCCGTGAACAGCCATTGCAGGTTGTCGACGCCTCCCGCGACGCCCATCGTCTCGCGCACGGGCCGCAGCATGAAATAGCCCGTGAAGACGAGGAAGAACAGCAGCAGGCCCGCGCCGACGGCGGGGGCCTCGTTCGTGTCCGTGCCGAACAGGCGCGTGACGAGGCGGGCGAACGGGGACGTCGTGGTCATCGCGTGATCAGCCCAGCAGCGTGGTCAGTTCCTTCTGCTGCTTGTCGTCGAGCAGCGGTCCCGTGCCGGCCTTGAGCTGGTCGGCCTGGCGGTCGGGTCGGCTCGTCGCCGGAATCACCGCGGTGACGGCCGGGTGGCTGATCGCGAACTTGAGGAACATCTGCGACCACGAGGTCACGCCGACCTCGCCGGCCCATGCGGGCAGCGGCACGTCCTTGACCCTTGCGAACAGCTTGCCGTCGTCGAACACGCGGTTGACCAGCACCGCGACGCCGGTGTCGCGCGCGAGCGGCAGGATGGTCTTCGCGGCGTTCGACGAGTTGGCCGAGTAGTGGATCTGGATGAAGTCGAGCTTTTCGGCGCGCATGATCGCCTCGAGCTCGGGCAGGCCGCTGTCGATGTAGTGGGTGACGCCGATGTAGCGCGTCTTGCCCTGTGCCTTGAGCTCGCGCGCGTACGGCAGCTGGATCTTCCACTGGCGCAGGTTGTGGACCTGCAGCAGCTCGACCTTGTCGGTGTGCAGGCGCTCGAGCGAGGTCGCCCACTGCGCCTCGGCGTCGGCGCGCGAGTCGGCCGCGATCTTGGTGGCGAGGAAGGTCTTGTCGCGCCAGCCGCCTTCCTTGAGCAGGTCGCCGAGCACGGTGTCGGCGCCCGAGTAGTTCGGCGAGGTGTCGAACACGCTGCCGCCGCCGTCGAAGAACACCTTGAGGACCTTCTTGAGCTCCTCGTACTTCTCGCTGCCCTTGGTCGCCTCGAAGCTGCCCGAGGTACCGGCGCCGATGACCGGGATCTGCTCGCCCGTCGACGGAATCGGCCGTGTCAGCAGCTTGTCCGGCGAGGTGGCGGCCCAGGCGTCGTCGAACAGCGAGCGGCCGACGGTGAGGCCGAGGGCGGACGCGGTGAGGCTCGTGGCGAGGAACTGGCGACGGGTCGTCATGGGCGGACTCCTTGAGGCGGATCGCGCGCGGCGTGGCGCCGCACGCAGGGGGAAACCCGAGACTCGACGATTGCGGCGGGTCCGGAAACCCTTCATAAAGCGAATCAATTTCAAAAGAATTGCGAAGATGAAGGCATTCGCCGATCTGCTCGTGTTCGTGCGCGCGGTCGAACTCGGCAGCCTCTCGGCGGCTGCGCGCGCACTCGAGCTTACGCCGGCGTCGGCCAGCGTCGCGCTCAAGCGCCTCGAGGCCGAACTCGGCGTGCAGCTCGTCGCGCGCTCGACGCGCAACCTGCGCGCGACCTCGGAAGGCGAGCGCTTCCTGCGCGCCTGCCGCGAGGCCTTGCGCGTCATGGACGAGGCCGAGGACGTGCTGCGCGGCGACGGCGCCGAACTGCGCGGACGCCTCACGCTGTCGGCACCGTCGGATCTCGGCCGCAACCTGCTCGCCGGCTGGCTCGATGCGTTCCTCGCCGAGCATCCGCGCCTGCAGCTGCGCATGGACGTCTCCGACCGCATGGCCGACGTCTACCGCCAGCCGTTCGATCTCGCGATCCGCTACGGCACGCCGCCCGATTCGCAACTCGTCGCGGTGCCGCTGCTCGCGAACTGTCGGCGCGTGCTGTGCGCCTCGCCGGCCTACCTCGCACGTCGCGGATCACCCGCGACGCCCGAGGCGCTCGCGACCCACGACTGCCTGCGCTTCGTCGTGCGCGACGGCATCCACCAGCGCTGGACATTCCAGTCGCCGGCCGGCGACGCCGTCGCGATGCAGGTCCGCGGCGACCGCGTCAGCGAGGACGGCGACCTCGTGCGTCGTTGGGCGCTGGCCGGCCACGGCATCGCCTACAAGTCATGGCCCGACGTCGCCCACGATGTCGCCGAAGGCCGCCTCGTCGTGCTGTGCCCCGACTGGATCGGCGAACACGCACCGCTCAACCTCGTCTGCGCCGACCGCCGCCTCGTCAACCCGCGCGTACGACGCCTGCGCGATTTCCTGCGCGCACGCTGCGCGGAACTGCCGGTGATGCCGGGGGGGTGATGTTGTCTCGGGGACATGCGCTTTCGCCTTGGCGCACCGTCGCCTCGACTCTCCCCACACCACGTCATTCCGGCGGCTCTCGACAGCCGAATGGCTGGTTAAGCCGGAGGCGCTTCGCGACAGTATGAGGCGCGGGTCATCCACTCGATCGCGTCCGATTCTGTGTCTCGTCATTCCTGCGAAAGCCGGAGGCGCTTCACAACAGCGCATAGCGCTGGTCATCCATTCAAGCGTTGCAGAGGGGAGGCGGGCGTCGTGCATCTTCGAGAGGCGCCTGCTCATCCGGAGCGCACTTCAAGTCGCAGCGCTCAAGGGGATCCCGGCTTCCGCCGGGATGACGTTGTTTCTCATATGTGCTGCGTCGTGAGGGACGTGCGTCATCACTTCGGCGCGCCGTCGACTCGACAACACCATCCCACGTCATTCCGGCGGCGCTCGACAGCCGAATGGCTGGTCAAGCCGGAGGCGCTTCACAACAGCGCAAAGCGCTGGTCATCCACTCAAGCGCCGCAGAGGAAAGCGGGGGTTGCGCTTCTCGTGAACCGCCTGCTCATCCGGAGCGCACTTTCGAAACGCCCGAAGCCTTCACCCACCTCCGACGCAGCCACACGTTCATCGGATCCGACCACACCCGCGCGAGCAGCGCGCCGAGTCCCCATGCCGCGAGCACGGTCGGGACATGCCACAGGAAGCCGAGGTGCTTGTCGGCACCGAAGGCCTGCCACAGCGTGACCACGGAGAACACGACGAACATGTGGGTCAGGTAGATCTCGTAGCTGCGGCGGCCCATCGCGGACAGCCAGCGCAGGCCGCGCGGCATCGCGGGCGGCGCGATGCGGGCTTCCCACTGCAGTGCGACGACGAGCAGCGCGGTCGACAGCGTCAGCGCGAGCACGTAGCCGTTGCCGACCCACGGCCACAGCACGTAGCCGAACAGCATCACCGCGGCGATGCCGACGCTGCCGAGCGCGCCGAGCAGCAGCACGAGTACGCGCGGTGCGGCGTACCAGCGGTCGCAGGCGATCGCGGCGAGCACGCCGGCGGCGATCGCGGCCATGCCGGGCAGATAGGCTTTCTCCTGCCAGATGTCGTTGCCGGCGAGTGCGGCGCGCGTGGCCGGCAGCGACAGCGCGAACACGGCCAGTGCGACGACGAGCACGGCGCGGCTGCGCAGCAGCAGGCAGGCGAGCGGGAAGCCGAGGTAGAACGCCTCCTCGATCGACAGCGACCACAGCACGTCCCAGCCGCCCGGCAGGTAGCCGGTCACGCCTTCGTACCAGTTGAGGTGCAGCCCGGCGACCGCGAGCACGGCGCGCGCGAGCGACTGGCGCTCCGTGTCGATCACGTAGTGCGGCACGCCAAGCACGTGCAGCAGGGCGAGCACGCCGACGACGAGCACGAGCGAGGGCAGGATGCGTGCCGCACGCATCGCGTAGAACGCGCGCAGGTCGATGCGGTCGAGTGCGCCCCAGCGTGCGAGCGCGTGGCTCGTGATCAGGAAGCCCGAGACCACGAAGAACACGAACACGCCTTCGTAGCCGTTGTACATGAGCGAGCCCAGGAAACGCCGCGGCAGCCAGGTTTCGAGCCAGCCGTCGCGGAGCGGGATGCGCAGCGCGAGGTGGTGCACGACGACGAGCAGGATCGACAGCCCACGCAGCAGGTCGATGCCGTCGAGGCGTGCGAGAGCCGTGCGCGCACCGTCGCGGGCATCGCCGGCGTGCAGCGCGGTGGCGAGGTCGGTCATCGCCACGCTGCGCTCAGAGCATCTTCTTGAGGCGGTAGACGAGGTCGAGCGCGGCGCGTGGGCTCAGCTCGTCGCCGTCGACGGCGCGCAGCGCTTCCTCGACCGGCGACGGCATCGGCGGCGCGAACAGGCCGAGCTGCGGTGTCGACGCGACCGCCTGCGTCGCCGCCGCGGATGCCGCCGGAACCTCGTGCGCACCCGATTCGAGCGCGAGCAGCACGCGGCGTGCCTCGGCGATCACGGGTTTGGGCAGGCCAGCGAGCGCGGCGACCTGCAGGCCGAAGCTGCGGTTGGCCGGGCCGTCCTTGACTGCGTGCATGAAGACGAGCTGGTCGCCGTACTCGACCGCGTCGAGGTGCACGTTGGCGATCGCGTCGTACTGCTCGGGCAGGCGCGTGAGCTCGAAGTAGTGCGTCGCGAACAGCGTGAACGCGCGGTTCGTTGCGGCGAGGTGGGTCGCGCAGGCCTGCGCGAGGGCGAGGCCGTCGTAGGTGCTGGTACCGCGGCCGATCTCGTCCATGAGCACGAGGCTGTGCGCGGTCGCGTTGTGCAGGATGTTGGCCGTCTCGCTCATCTCGACCATGAAGGTCGACTGCCCGCGCGAGAGGTCGTCACCCGCGCCGATTCGCGTGAAGATGCGGTCGATCGTGCCGATCGTCGCGCGTGACGCGGGCACGTAGCTGCCGACGTGCGCGAGCAGCACGATCAGCGCGTTCTGGCGCATGTAGGTCGACTTGCCGCCCATGTTCGGGCCGGTCACGACGAGCATGCGGCGCGCGTCGGAGAGGTCGAGGTCGTTCGGCTCGAACGGGTCGTCGCGCACCTGTTCGACGACCGGATGGCGCCCGCGCTCGATGCGGATGCAGGCCGCGTCGACGAGCTCGGGCTCCGACCAGTCCAGCGCGTGCGCGCGGTCGGCCAGCGCGGCGAGCACGTCGAGTTCGGCGATCGCCGCGGCGGCCGACTTGAGCGCGCCGAGGCGCTCGCCGAGCAGATCGAGCAGTTCCTCGTACAGCGCACGCTCGCGCATCAGCGAGCGTTCGCGTGCCGACAGCACCTTGTCCTCGAAGCCCTTGAGCTCCTCGGTGATGTAGCGCTCGGCGCCCTTGATCGTCTGGCGGCGCGTGTAATGTGTCGGCGCCTTGTCGGCCTGGCCCTTGCTGATCTCGATGTAGTAGCCGTGCACGCGGTTGTAGCCGACCTTGAGCGTGGCGATGCCGGTCGCGGCCTTCTCGCGCTCCTCGAGGTCGATCAGGAACCGGTCGGCGTTCGTCGACAGCTGGCGCAGCTCGTCGAGCTCGGCGTCGAAGCCTTCGCGGATCACGCCACCGTCGCGCTGCAGCGCCGGCGGCAGGTCGACGATCGCGCGGGCCAGATGTGCAGCCGTGTCGGCGTGCTCGCCGAGATGGTCGAGCAGCGCGTCGACGAGCGGGCTGTCCGCACCGGCGAGGCGCTCGCGCAGCGCCGGCGTGCGCGCGAGGCCGTCGCGCAGCGTGGACAGGTCACGCGGGCGCGCCGAACGCAGCGCGACGCGCGCGAGGATGCGCTCGAGGTCGCCGATGCCGCGCAGCTCGTCGCGCAGGCGCTCGCCGGCGTCGCCGAGCAGCGCGCCGATCGCGTGGTAGCGGCGCCTGAGCACCGTGCGGTCGCGCAGCGGGCGGTTGAGCCAGCGGTGCAGCAGGCGCGCGCCCATCGGCGTCACGCTCGCATCGAGTACGCCGAGAAGGGTCACGTCGCGGTTGCCCGAGGCGTGCCAGTCGAGTTCGAGATTGCGGCGCGTCGCGGCGTCGAGCGCGATCGTCTCGGCCGCACTCTCCGCCGCGAGTCCGGTCAGATGGGGCAGGGCGGCCTTCTGCGTGTCCTCGACGTAGCCGAGCAGCGCACCGGCCGCGCCGATCGCGAGTGCGAGGCCGTCGGCGCCGAAGCCGGACAGGTCACGCGTGCCGAAGAACCGGCACAACTCGCGACGACCGGTCTCGCCGTCGAAATGCCAGGGCGCGCGCTTGCGCAGGCCTGGCAGCGAGGTCACGACATTCGGCCACGCCACATCCTCGCCGACCAGCGTCTCGACCGGTTGCAGGCGTGCGAGCTCGGCCGCGAGTGCCTCGGCCGTCGCGACCTCGCAGAGCAGGAAACGCCCCGCCGTGAGGTCGACCCAGGCCAGGCCGTAGCCGGTGCGGCCCGCGCTGATCGCGAGCAGCAGGTTGTCGCGGCGTTCCTCGAGCAGCGCCTCGTCGGTGACCGTGCCGGGCGTGACGATGCGCACGACCTTGCGCTCGACGAGGCCTTTCGCGAGTGCCGGGTCACCGATCTGCTCGCAGATCGCCACCGACTCGCCGAGCTTCACGAGGCGCGCGAGGTAGCCTTCGGCCGCGTGGTAGGGCACGCCGGCCATCGGGATCGGCGCGCCGGCCGAGTTGCCGCGCTGGGTCAGCGTGATATCGAGCAGTCGCGCCGCCTTGCGCGCGTCGTCGTAGAACAGCTCGTAGAAATCGCCCATGCGGAAGAACAGCAGCACGTCCGGATGCTCCGCCTTCGCGGCGAAGAACTGGCGCATGAGCGGGGTGTGTTCGGCCGTGTTGATGGCGGCACCGAAGGCAGCGACGAGGGGCCGCGAAGTCTAGCGCAGCGCGTCTCCGCCGCGGCCGGTTCATGTGGATGCCGGAGCGTCCGCATGCCGCGGCCCTCGCGGCACGGCGTCACTCGAAGCCGTGGCGCAGGATCACGTCGCCTGGACGCCATGACGGCGCGCCGATGCTGCCCACGAGGCCGGTCTGCGGACCGCCGATGACCTGCAGCGGCGCGGCGTTCCCGCTGGCCGTCGCGTCGAACACCACAAGCCGGGCGCCGACTGCGCTTTGGTTGTTGCTGATCGCGACGACGAGGCGACCGTCCGGCGTGAGGTTGACGCCGCTGGGTGCGGTGCTCGCATCCAGCGTGAGCTGCGTGGCAGGTCCGGAGATCTCGCGCAGCGGTGCGGCGTCGCCCGTGGCCTGGTCGTCGAAGAACAGGATGCGTACCGCGTTTCCGCTGTCGGGAGCAGGGGCGATCGTCGCGATGACGAGCTCGCCGCGCGCCGCGTCGTGCGCGAGTCCACCCAGCCAGCTGCCGAAGCGCGTCTGCGCTCCCTTCACGATGCGCTTCGGCGCGGTGTTGCCGCTGTCGGTGCGGTTGAACACGAGCAGCTTCGGCGCATACGGCGCCGCGGGGTCGGTATCGACGAGCGCGATCTCGTCGGTGGCCGCGAGATAGGCCATCGCGTACGGGTAGTTGAGCTCGGTGACGCTGCCGGATCCACCGCCCCAGGACAACGAGCGCAGCCGTGCTGCCGACGTCCCCGATGCCGTGAGTTCGAACGCAGCCGGGCAGCATCCGCTGCTGATGGTCAGCAGCTCGCCGTGCGCGGTGTCGACGGCCAGCGTGCGAACCTGGCCGAGGATCGGCGGCGAGAGCACGCGCAGCGGCGCCGCGTCGCCGCTCGCGGACTCGGGATAGACACGGATGGCCTGTCCCCAGAAGTCGGCGACATAGAGCACGCCCTCGATCGGTTCGTGGACGATCGCTATGCCGCCGACCAGCGTCGACGTCGGTCCGCCGAGCGTGCCGAGGGGCGCGACGTTGCCGTTTGCCGTATCCGCGAATCCCCGCACGAGCGCGGTCGAATTCGTGCTGCCATACCCACCGATTAGGATCTCGGCATGGGCGACGGTGGTGGCGACCGACAGCGCGAGGCTGGCGAGCACGAAGCGGATGCGTGTCATGGCGGGCTCCAGGGGGAGCCTCTTGTTACGCAGGATGGCGCGGCATTCCGCAATGCCGATGCGTCGGCGCAGATCCGGCGACGCGCGCGGGTGGCGCGCGTGCCGACGGCATGTCCGATCCGCATGACCGAGCATCGTGGTGCGCCGAGGCCGCGGAGGGCCTGCGACGACGGGGCATCCATGCCTTGAGGCCGTTCCCCGTCAGATCACCTGCCGCTTGCGACGCCACGCACCGAGGCCGCCCATCAGCAACGCCATACCGAGCAGCGACCACAGGTCGAGCGTCGGCACGGCGACCGGCGGCGGGCCGCCTAGGACGTAGACGAACGTGGTCGGGCCGGGGCCGTTGTCGGGATCGTTCGAGACACCCGACGCATCGTTGAGGCCGTCGCCGTCGCTGTCGTAGTGCACGACGGCCTGGTTGCTGATCGGGCCGGGCACGGTCGCGACGACGTCGGCCTCGATGAGAATCGTCACCGACGCGCCCGCGGCGAGTGCGCCGTTCCAGCGCACGGTGTTGCCGGCGAGGTCGACGACACCGCCCGAGGCGCTCGCGCTGGACAGCGCGAGTTCGGCCGGCAGCACGTCAACGAGTTCGTCGCTGCCCGGTGCATCGACCTGCGGGCCCGAGCCCGCGTTGTGCAGCACGATCTCGTAACGCACGGGCTGCAGCGGCGTGCCGACCTGCACGATGCGCTTGGCCGCCACGAGCAGGGCGGACGCATCGTCGTCGAGGATCGTGCCGGTCGCCTCGGCGCGCGCGAGCGTGACGGTGGCCGGCTGCGGCGCCGACAGTGTGAGCGTGAACGTCTCGTCCCCTTCGACGAGGGTGTCGCCGAGGATCGGCACGCTGATCGTCTGCGTTTCGCCGTCGGTGCCGGCGAACGTGAGCGTGCCCGACGTCGCCGTGTAATCGGCCGGCGCGGTCGCGCTGCCGTCGGCGGTCGCATAGGCGACGTCGACGCCACCCTCGACCGCTCCGTCGAGCGTGACCGTGAACACGAGCGCGGTCGTGCTGGTGTCGCCCTCGACGATCGAGGCGTCGTCGATGCGCAGGCTGGCCTGGTCGTCGTCCTCGTTGGTCACGGCGACGTCGTCCGCGTCGACGCCCTGGTAGGCCGGATCGCTGCTCGTCGCGGGCGCGGTCACGATCGTGTAGGCGATGTCGCCGTCGACCATGTCGTCGTCGACACCGGTCACGGTGACGGTCTGCGCGGTGTTCCAGTTCGTCGCCGTGAACACGAGCGAGGTCGGCGAGACCGTGCCTTCGGTCGTGTCGCTGCTCGACAGGCCGATCGTGACGTCGGCCGTCGGTGCGCTCGCGAGCACGACCATGAACGTGACCGTGCCGCCGGCTTCGGTCGTGACGAGGCCGCTGGTTGGCGTCACCACGATGCCGCCGTCGTTGTCGGTGATGTGGACATCCACGCTCGCGATCGAGATCGTGTCGTAGCCGCCGCCGCTCGCCGCGTGCGTGATCGCGCCGGTGTGGGGGCCTTCGGGCAGCGTGTCGTCGACGGCGTCGACCGCGACGGTCTGCGCGACATTCCAGTTCGCCGACGTGAACACCAGCGAGGCCGGTGTTGCGGTGACCTGCGCATCGGCCGTCGCGGTGATCGTGACGGGCGACGTCGGCGCACTCGTGAGCACGACCGTGTAGCTCGCACCGGCACCGCCTTCGGTGACGTCGAGCGACGTCGGCGTCACGGTCACGCCGGCATTGTCGTCGTCCTCGTTGGTGACGCCGACGTCGGCCGGATCGATCCCGTGGTAGGTCGCATCGGCGCTCGTCGCGGGGGCGGTGACGATCGTGTAGGCGATGTCGCCGTCGACGACGAGGTCGTCCACGCCGGTCACGGTGGCAGTCTGTGCGGTGTTCCAGTTCGCGGGCGTGAACACGAGCGAGGCCGGTGCGACGGTGCCTTCGGTCGTATCGTTGCTCGACAGGCCGATCGTGACGTCGGCGGTCGGCGCGCTTGCGAGCACGACGGTGAACGTGGCCGTGCCACCGGCTTCGGTCGTGACGAGGCCGCCGGTCGGCGTGACGAGGATGGCCGGTGCCGCGTCGTCGTTGAGGATCGTGCCGGTCGCGATGTCGCTCACGTCCACGGAGGCGTTCGACGAGCTGCTCATCGCGAGCGTGAACGTCTCGTCGGCCTCGTGGCGCTGGTCGCCGTTGATCGTGACCGCGATCGTCTGTGTCTCGCCTGCGTTGCCCGCGAACGTGAGCGTGCCCGATGCGGCGACATAGTCGTTGTCGGTCGTCGTCGCGGTGCCGTCGGCGGTCGCGTACGCGACCGTGAAGCCGCCTTGCACGGCGGCATCGAGCGTGGCCGTGAACGTCATGACCGAAGTGCCCGTATCGCCTTCGGCGAGGTTCACGTCGGCGATCGTGACCGCGGCGCTGTCGTCGTTGAGGATCGTGCCGGTCGCCGCGCCGCCGGGTGTGGCATTCGGATTCGACACGCTGCCGAGCGTGACCGTGAAGGTCTCGTCTTGTTCGACCCTGGTGTCGCCGTTGATCCTGACCGCGAGCGTCTGCGTCTCGCCTGCGGTGCCCGCGAAGGTCAGCGTGCCTGCCGCGGTGATGTAGTCGCCGTCGGCGACCGTGGCGGTGCCGTCGGCCGTCGAGAAGCCGACCGTCGTGCCGCCCGGCAGTGTGTCCGCGAGCGTGACCGTGAAGATCATCGACGTCTCGCCGGTATCGCCTTCGACGAGGCTCGCGTCGCCGATCGTCAGCGTCGTCACATCGTCGTTGAGGATCGTGCCGATGGCCGTGTCGGTGATCGTGACGCCGCTGTTCGACACCGTGTTCATCGACACCGTGAAGGTCTCGTCCGGCTCGACCACGGTGTCGCCGTTGATCGTCACGTTGAACGTCTGCGTCTCGCCCGCGGTGCCGGTGAACGTGAGCGTGCCGGTCGTGGCGACGTAGTCGTTGTCGGCGGTGGTCGCGCTGCCGTTGGCGGTCGCGAAATTGACGGTGAAACCGCCCTGCACGGCGCGGTCGAGCGTCGCGGTGAACGTCATGGGCGACGTGCCCGAGTCGCCCTCGGCCATCGACGCGTTGGCGATCGTCACGGCGGCGGTATCGTTGTCGAGGATCGTACCGGTCGCCGTGTCGCTCGTGGTCACGGTGAAACCGCCGGCGCTCGTGAAGTTGGTCATCGCGACCGTGAACGTCTCGGTGCCTTCGACGACCGCGTCGTCGAACACGGGCACCACGAACGTGCGCGTCTGGCCGGCGAGCCCCGTGAAGGTGAGCGTGCCGCCGGTCGGCAGCACGCCGCCGACGTAGTCGGCTGCATCGGTCGTGCCGGGCGAGAGCGTCCAGTCGACGCTGAAGGCGCCGCCCGTGGCGTTTCCGAGCGTCGCCGTGAAGATGAAGCTGCCGCCTTCGGTCTGTATCACGTCGGCGATCGTCACCGCCGTGGCGTCGTCGTTGAGGATCGTGCCGATGGCCGTGTCGGTGATCGTCACGCCGGGGTTCGAGACCGTGTTCATCGAGACCGTGAAGGTCTCGTCGGCCTCGACCTTGGTGTCGCCGTTGATCGTGACCGTGAACGTGCGCGTCTGTCCGGCCGCTCCGGTGAAGGACAGCGTGCCGGTCGCCGCGACATAGTCGTTGTCGGCTGTGGTCGCCGTGCCGTTGGCGGTCGCGACGTTCACGGTGAAGCCGCCCTGCACGGCGTTGTCGAGCGTCGCCGTGAACGTCATGGCCGTGGTGCCCGCATTGCCCTCGGCCACGCTCACGTCGGCGATCGTGATCGCCGCGTTGTCGTCGTTGAGGATCGTGCCGGTGGCGGTGTCGGTGATGATCAGCGAGCCGGGCGCCACCGTGCCCAGTGCGCTCGGGAACAAGACGCGGAACGTCTCGTTCGACTCGACCTTGGTGTCGCCGTTGATCGTCACGTTGATCGTGAGGGATTCGCCTGCCGTGCCCGAGAAGATCAGCGTCCCGCTCGCGGGCAGGTAGTCGCCGTCGGCGACCGTCGCGAAGAGGTCGGTCGTCGTGTAGTCCAGCGAGAAGCCACCCTGGACGGCCTGATCGACCGTCACCGTGAACGTCATCAGGCTCGTGCCGGTGTTGCCCTCGGACATGCTCACGTCACCGACGGTGATCGTGGCGGTGTCGTCGTTGAGGATCGTGTGGATCGTGGTCGCCTGCGCGCCGATCACGGCGCCCTGCGGTGCCGACAGCGTGAGGCCCAGGGTCTCGTTCGCTTCGACGATCGCGTCGTTGGTGACCGTGATGCCGCTCGCGATCGACACGAGGGCGCCGTCGGCGGTTCCGACGGGTACCGTGATCGTGCCGGTCAGGTTGTAGTCGGCCGCGGTCGCCGTGCCGCTCGTGACCGATACGGTCGCGCGCGTCGGCAGGCGCGTCGGCTGGCCGTCGCTGGTGGTCACGCGCAGCACGTTGCCGATGCCGGCGGCTTCGGCTGCACTGCTGGTGGGCGCGGCGAACTGCAAGGTCACGACGGGCGAAGCGAACGGCGACTCGACGCTGCCGAGGTCGACCGTACCCTGCTGGATGCGTGCATTGCCGGGCTGGTCGACCGTCGCACCGCCCACGCTCGCGTTGTCGCCCGTGTTGGCGGCCAGACTCGATGCGGACGCGATCGGGAAGTAGGGCGGCGAACCCGTCAGTGCGCCGAGGCCGGGATCGCCCGTCAGGTAGTTCGTCCACGCGATGCCGCAGGGCTGCGACGGGTGGTCGTTCCCGATGAGGTTGGTCGTGCCACTGCTGAAGGTCAGCGGGGCGGCGGTTCGCGAGCAGTCGGTCGGTGCGTTGTTGGCGACGATCGTGTTGGCGAGCAGGGTCGTGGACTGGGCCACGAGCCCCGCCGCGCCGCTGCTGGCGCTGTTGGTCGCGATCGTCGTGTTGATGAGGGTCGTGTCGCCGGCGGCGGCGAACACGGCGCCGCTACCCATAGCCTGGTTGGTCGCCACGGTGCTGTTGTGCAGCGTGAGGCTGCCCTGGTTGAACACGGCACTGCCGTTGGCCTGGGTCAGGTTGCCGGAGAGCGTGCTTCGGCTGAGCGATGCGCTTCCGCCGACGGTGACATGCAGTGCGCCGCCCTGGTTGGCGGTGTTCTCGCGCAGGACGGAACGCGTCGCGTTCAACGAGCCGGCATTCCGGATGGCGCCGCCCGAGGTCGTGGGGACGCTGCCGCCCGACAGCGTCACGCCGTCCAGGCTCAGGTCGCCGCCGCTCGTGATGTCGACGAGGCGGAACGCCGGCGTGCCGGCCGCGGTGTCACGCGCAAGGGCTCCGTTGGCGATCCGCATCGACGACGTGATCGGCGGAAGCGCCGTAAGCGTCGCGAACGGCGTGGCGAAGGTCACGGTTTGGCCGCCGAGCTGGATGTCGTCGTCCGGGCTTCCGTTGAGGTTCGCGCAGCGCACGGCATCGCGCAGGTTGAGACGTCGCACGCCGTTGGTCGCGCCGCCAAGCGTGTACGGGAACGCGAAGCTGCTGCAGCTCGACGTCTGGCGCTCGTAGGCGCCCATGTCGATCCTCGGCGACGCACCGGCGCCTGCGTCCGTGACGTTCGGATCGTCGACGCGACGCGTCGCGCCGGCGAGGTCCAGCGGCAAGGCGTAGAAGCTGTCGCCTGCGTCGATGGCCGGCGAGAACGGGCGCAGCGACCAGTCGTACAAGGCCGGGTTGTAGTTGAGGCCCGTGTTGGCCGCCGTGGGGTTCACCAGCGGATTCACGAAGAAGTCCTCGGCCGTGTAGCCGGTGTTGATCGTGGCGCCGGCGAAGCCTTCCGCTGCCGTGTGCGTGACGGTCGCGAACGTGCCTACCAGACTCCCGCCCTGGTTGCCCCAGACGATGCTGTTGCGGATCGCAGAGGTCACGACGGAAGGCGCAGCGGCGATCGCCACGCCTCGTCCACCCGCGATCGTGGTGTTGATGACGGTCAGGTTGTCGGCATCGTTGTTGACGTAGATCGCACTGCCCGATGGTGCGGCATTGCCGGCGAACAGGCTGTCGCGAACGGTCAACGGAGCGGTGACATCTTTCGAAACGGCGCCGCCGAAACCGCCGGCCACGTTGCCGAGGAAATGCGAACGGTCGATGCTCAGCGCTCCCCCCGAGAGCTGGGTATTGATCGCGCCGCCATGGCCGCCCGCCTGGTTGCGCTGGAACAGCGAGTCGGCGACTGCCACGACCGAGTTTCCGGTCGCCAGGATGGCGCCGCCGCCGTAGGCCGGTGCCGTGTTGTCGAGAAACCTCGAGTTGACGACGGTCAGTGCCGCGCTCGCGACCCGGACGGCGCCTCCGTCACTGATCCCCGCGCCGCCGCCGTTCGAAAGCGTGAGGTTGTTCAGCACGAGGTTGCCACCCGAGGTGACGGCCAGGAAGCGGAAGCCCGTGGCGCTCGATCGCGTGATCGTGCCGTTGCGGATCGTGACTGCCGTCGTGATCACGGGCAGGGCGAGGCTTTCGCCCGTGTCCGTGAAACTCGCGCTCGTGAACGTGATCGTGTTCCCGCCGAGGTCGATCGTATCAGCGCCGGGACAGTTGGCGCTTTGCGCCTGCTGCACGGCCGTGACGAGTTGCGCAGGCGTCGCGATCGACGGGGGAATGAATCCTGCGCACGTGCTCTGGGCCTGTGCGGCGACCGACCCCGCGAGTGCGAGGCACCCGATGACCCACGTCGCCACGGCGCGTGCCGTGCGCGGAAGCATGTTCTTCACGATGACATCCCCTGAGCGAATCAAACCAGGCGTCGCGGCCGCCGACGGGTGCCGGCCACGGACGATGCGGAACTAGACTGGGCCGGCCTGCCTTGGCAGAAGCGACGAACGGCGAGCATTCCTGTCACCTCGGCGCGACGCAGGCCGGGCACGGGCAGATAGGGATGCCATGGCCTCGGCGGTCGCGATGCACGTCGCGAGCTCGGCCCGGCATGGGGTGGCGTTCCCGGCCATGCGTGCATGGCGAACGGTCACGCGGTGGATCGAGGAGGTCGATGCGACGTCCACGGTGACGGAGGGCGAAAGGATCGCGATGGCGTCGCGCGTCGTCGCGCAAGGCGTCCGGCACCGGGCAGCGTCGCGCCTCGAGGGCTGCGTGCCGAGGTCGACCACACGGAAGCGGCCAGGCCGCAGGCCGCGCGCGTATCCCTTCGCCATGGTCGATCCCCATCGATCCCTTGGGGGGAGTGTAGCCGACGGCAGGCATCGCGTGCGTGATCCCGCGACAAAGTTGCGATGCGAACGATCGTTGCACCCGACCGGACGTGAGTCCGGCTTTGGCGTTTGCCCGGATGCGGGCGAGGAGGTCGCGCCACCCTTGGGCGGCGCGACCGGACTCGGACACCTGTCCTCAGTAACGCACGTGCACGCCCTGGATCACGTGCATGTCGGGGTAGCCGACGTTGGCGGTCGGCGTCGGCAGCGGGATGCTGCACGAGGTCGCGCTGATGAAGCTCGGATGCGTCTGCGGCGAGGTGGTCGAGCCGATGTAGAACGTCGTGCCGTTCGTGTTGCCGTCTTCGGTCGAGACCTTCACGACGAGGTCGTGGCCGACCGTATCGGCGACCACGCCGTGCACGGGCACCTCGACCGAGGCGAGCAGGGCATCGGCAGGTGCGGCCATCACGGTCTGGCCGATCAGGTTGAGCTGGCCGATGTCGATCGTGTCGGCGGTCACCGCATGCGGGATCGTGTAAAGCGAGACGGTCATCGCGGGCGCACCGGTGGTCTGTTCGACCGACACCTCGACGCGGGTCACCTCGGCCGCAGTCGTCACGCCGTGTTCGCCGAACGCGTAGCGGCGCCAGTACTGGTTCGCGGCCGTGGTGCCGTTGCTGTTGCCGCAGGCCACGGAGTTCTGCGCGACCGGCGTCGCGTCACTGGTCTGGGCGAGCACGGCGGAGCCTTCGAAGCCGTGTGCGAACAGGCGGTCGACGATCTCGAACGTGCACGTCACCGCCACGTTCACGATGTCGGCGCCGGCGACCATGCCGTTGCCGTTGCTTACGGAGCAGGTCTGCGACGGGTTGGACGGCAGCGCCGACACGGTCACCGCGTAGTGGGATCCGTCGAGGATCGGCGTCGCGAACGTGAACGTGCCGTCCGCGGCGATCGGCAGTGTGTCGCCACCGTTCTGCTGCAGCACGAGGCCGCTGCCGGCGAGGCCGCTCACGGTGCCGCCGATCGTGTAGGCCTGCGGCGGCGTGCCGCCGAGCTCGAAGAAGTAGGCGGAGCCGGGCATGCGTGCGTCGGGCGACCGCCACAGCCACGAGCCGACCAGTGCCGTGTCGCCGTCGAACGTCACCGGGAGTCCGAACTGGAAACCGTTGGTGCTGTCGCTGGCCACGAAGCGCTGCGTCTCGACGAAGCTGCCGGTCGAACCGTCGAACGCGTAGACCGCACCCTGCGCACTGGCGTTGTGCCAGCCGTCGGCGCCGATCAGCGCGGTCGTGCCCTGCAGCGCGACCGAATGGCCGAACTTGTCGTGCGGCGCGCCGTCGCTGGCGACGACCTTCTGCACCTGGGTCCAGCTGCCTTTCGATTCGGCGAACACGTAGACCGCGCCCTGCATGTCGTTCCCGCCGGGTTCGGCGCCCCAGGCGCCGACGATGAAGGTCGAACCCGAGAGGGCGGTCGCGTAGCCGAAGTACGCGTTCGGCGCGGCGTCGGAGGCGACCAGCTTCTGGGTCTGCGACCAGGTGCCACCGCTGCGAGCGAACACGTAGACGGAGCCCTGGTAGGCCTCGTCGGCGTAGGCGCCGATCAGCGCACGATCACCGTCAAGGACGACCGAGTACCCGAAGATGTCGCCGGGGCCGCCGTCGCCTGCGACGATCTTCTGGCCCTGCGTCCACGTGCCGCCGCTCATCTCGTAGACGTAGGCCGCGCCCTGGAAGCCGTTCGTGCCGATCTCGGCGCCGTCGGCACCGATGATCGCGGTCGTGCCCTGCAGCGCGATCGAATAGCCGAAGTTGTCGAACATGCGGCCGTCGGGATCGGCGAGCTTCTGCGTCTGCGTCCACACGCCGTCGATGCGCTTGAACGCGTAGACCGCACCCTGGGAATAGTTGTCGTTGACCACCGTGCCGTAGGCACCGATCAGGGCCGTGTCGCCCTCGAACGCGATCGCGTCGCCGAACAGGCCGAAGGTATCGCCGTCGTCGGCGACGAGCTTCTGGGTGCGCGTCCAGACGCCGTTCGTCTTCTCGAACACGTACACGGCGCCCTGGGCGTCGTGGTCGCCGATCTTCGCCTGCTGCGCGCCGATCATCGCGGTCGTGCCGTGCACGACCACCGAGACGCCGAACTCGGGATCGAAGCCCGGATCGGTCTCGGTGACCTGCTGGGTCTGCACCCAGCCGTCGTCGCCGAGTGTCTGGCGCACGGCCGCGCGCAGGTCGGCGGGCGCGGAGGATCGGGTCAGCGTGGGCGGGGTCGGCGACGCGGCGTGCAGCGGTGCCGCGCAGGCGAGCACGGCCAGGGCGGCCATGAACCCGAACGAGCGCAAGCGATGCGCAGCCGGGTTGGAAGCAGAACCGTTCATGCGGGGATATTCCTCGAGGATGTGGAGCGGACCGACGCCCTGCGCGTGCCCATCCGCCTCGCACCCTCGCAATCCGGGGGATGGAAGCGGCTTGGACCTCGAGTCCCGCGCGGTGGCGACGGGCAGGGCGTGGTACCGATGCGGTGGTCAGTGGAGCGTCAGTCCTTCCCGGATGCGTCGCGTCCACGATGTGGAGCGCGGACGCGATGACCGCCACCGTCCACGATGCGCGGTCCGCGCAGGGCGGCGTCGGGCACGATCGCCGAAGGTCGGCCGCTGTTCCTTCAAAGGGAGTGAAAACGGACGCAAAAGCGACGCAATCGGCGCGCAGACGCGGCGGATCGGCCACTTCGATGTCATGCGCACGCCATCGACGGCCCTGCCGCGGTGCGCGGCGTCAGCGCGTCGCGGTCGCGATCGGGCGTTCCCCGGCGAGCTCGCGCGCGCGCTGCAGGGATCGGCCGGCGGCTTCCGATTGGCGCATCGCCTCGTGGGTGCGTGCGGCGATGAGCGCGCTGCGCAGGTCGCGGTCCGCCCAGGGCGCGACCCGGCCGGCCAGCGCGGAGGCGTCCTCGATCCTGCCGGCCTCCACGAGCGCCGCCACGTACGGCGTGGCCACGGCGAGGATGTCCTCGGGGATGGCCGAGCGCTCGGCCCGGGCCAGCGCGTCGGCGAAGCCGTCGAGGGCGACGTCGGCGCGCCCTTCGAGCCGCGCCTGGCGCGCGTCGAGCAGGACCTTGAGCAGCGCGCGCCGGTCGTTGGGCGAGCGTGTGAGCCACGCGTCGAGACGGGCCGATTCCGCCGCGGCAGCCGGGGCGTCGCCGGCGGCCTGGATCGCACGCACGCGCATGGCCCACGCGCCGAAGTAATCCTGCTCGTTGGCCGTCTCCAGCGCCGGAGTCAGCGCGGCCTGCGCGCGGCGTGCGGCATCGGCCCAGTCGCCGCGCGCGAGCGCGATCCCGGCCAGCGTGGCCTCGGCCTCGCTGCGCACCGCAGCGTCCTCGACGGCATCGCTGTCCTCCGCGATGCGCCGCAGCAGGGCCGTGGCCTCGTCGAGGCGACCCACGCCCTCGAGGGCGACGGCGCGGCTCAGCACGTTCCACCAGCGTTCGCGCGCGTTGGGTGCCTGGGCATCCTCGCGTCCGAGCCGCTCGGCGGCGGCGAGCGCCTTGTCGTGCTCGACCAGCATCGTGTAGGCCTCGATCAGTGAGCGCAGCGCCGAATCGCGCGCTTCGGGCACGGCGAGCACCTCGAAGCGCTCGGCGGCCTGTTCGAACTGCGGGACGGCGACCAGAGGCTGGCCGCGCACCATCGCGATCGCGCCGAGGTTGAGATCGGCGCGCGCCACGCCGAACGCGTCGTTGGCGGACTCGTGCAGCAGCCGGGCCTGGCCCATCGCGGCGGTGGCGGCGTCGATGCGGCCTTGCATCACGTCGACGCCGCCGCGGCCGGTCCAGGCCGCCGCCTTGGCCTTGGGATCGTTGACGAGCTTGAGCAGGTCGAGCGCCTTGTCGAACGCGGCGCCGGCCTCGTCGTACTTCTGTTCGCGGAACGCGACCACGCCGATCTGGGTGATCACGTGCGCACGCATGCGCGGATCGCGGTCCGGCGGAATGGACTCGAGCAGTGCTTCGCAGCGCGCGCGGCTGGCGTGGTAGTCGCCCTTGTAGAAGTCGACATACGCGAGGCTCAGCGCGATCTCGGGGCGCGCGAGCTGTTCGGGCGTGGCCTGCGCGGCGATCGCGCGGGCCACGTCGAGCTGGCCGGCGAGTCCGGCCGCGGCGATGCGCTGGGCGAGTTCCTCGACACCGTCGGGTGCGCCGGGTCGGACCGCGGGCGTATGGCCGAGGCCGACCAGCAAGGTATCGGCCGCACGCCGCGCCGCGACGAGCGCGTCGCGATCCTGCGCCTCGACGACACGTTTCATGCCGGACGGCCCGTAGGCGGAGAGCCGCACGTTCCACGACGTCCCGACCTGCGCGATCGCGGGCTTGATCCGCAAGGTCGCCACGTTGGTGACCGACGGGTCCACCTCGAGCGTGTCGGCGTCGATGCGCTTCGCGTTGACGAGGCCCACCGTGGTCTCGCTCGGCGTCGTCGTCAGTCCGCTGTCGCGCAACTGGTTCGCGATCAGGTCCATCGCGCCGAAGCGCAGCCAGGCCCAGTCGCCGGACGAGACGACGTCGGCGGGCAGGACCATCGCGGCGAGCGGTGTGGTCGTGGCGTCGAGCGGCGTGGAGGGTGAAAGTCGATCGGGTTCGCGGCCCGAGAACCACCACGCGCCCGCTGCCATGATCGCGACGACCATGGTCGCGGCGACTGCGAAGCCTTTGCGCAATGGACGGCGCGGCGGGGAGACTGGCGTGGTCGCCGTGCCAGCCGGCGCGGGGGCAGGCTCGACGGATTCTCTTGCCGCGTCGGATGTGAGCTCGCGCGTAGGCTCGACGGTCCAGCGGTAACCGAGGCGTGGCGTGGTGCGGATGCACGAGGCGTCGCCGATGACGCGGCGCAGGCGCATGATCGCCTGCGTGATCGAGGCCTCGCTGACGTCGGTGCGCCCCCACACGGCCGAGGCGAGTTCGTCGCGCCCGACCGAGCGGTCGCGGTGCCGGACGAGATGGATCAGGCAGTCGACCGTGCTGACGGGAAGGCTCTCGACGACCTCGCCGCGGCGAAGTTCGCGGGTCAGCGGATCGAGCAGGAATTCGCCGAAGGCGTAGACGGTGGAAGGCATGGCGGTAGCTTAACCGCGCGCATGGATAACGCGGCGGCACGACTCCGCAGTTGATCCTGCACAGGTGCCTGTCCTGATCTCCACGCGGGCGCATCGGCCGCAGGGGCGCCGACGCGCGGGTGCCTCGGGTCAGTCGGTCCGCGATACCGCGCGCCGCGGCACCAGCAGCCTGAGCCACTGCGCCTTGTGCGCGAGCGTGAACGCGATCATTAGCGCCGCTCCCGCGAGCGCCATGATCCAGACGAGCACCGCCATCGTCGCGTGGTCGACGGCGAGGCAGAGCGCGAGCGAGGCCACTATCGCACCCGCACCGAGCGAGCGCAGAACGTTGGCGGTGCGCGGCACGGGGCCACGCGCACCGAACACCTGCGGCCAGTGCGCTTCCATTGCGAGGGTGAGCCAGCCCATGCCGGCGATCGCGCATGCGAGTGCGCCGGCGAGCAGCAGCGGATCAAGCATGGGCGGCCTCCGCGCGTGCGGCACGCGGATCGACGGCATCGCCGGTGCGGCCGAGGCGGCGGGCCGCGACGAGGGCGAGCGTGGCCGTCGCGAGCAGGGCGAGGTCGAGGCCGGCGACGGGCCAGTACGCGCGCGACAGCGTGTGCAGAAGGTGGTCGCCCGTGGTGACTGCGTTGAGCACGACCGCGGACACCGCGAGCGCGGCGATCGCGAAGCACTGCTCGCGCCATGCGGGGTTCGAGAGGCCGCGCGCGACCGGCGCGCTGCGCACGAACGCGTGCAGCATCGCGAGCGCCCAGGCGGCCCAGAACAGGTAGCGCTCGAGGTCGCCGCGGCCCGGCCAGCCCTGTGGCAGTGCCTCGGGCAGCAGGCGGTTCGCGACGAGCATGCCGCAGGCCGCGACGATCATGCCGGTGACCGTGGTCACCGCGAGCGCATCGACGACGCGTGTACCCTGCAGGCCTTGCTTGGCGTGCTGGCGCTTGCGCTTCTCGACGAAGAAAAGGAAGCCCGTGACGATGCACACGCAGCCGGTCAGGCCACCGAGCACGTAGAGCCAGCGCAGCAGCCAGTGGCGGAAGTGCTGCAGGTGCAGGCCGGTCAGGAACTCGTTGACGCTGCCGACCGCGGTGGTCGGCGGATCCTCGCGCAGCACCTCGCCGGTCGCCGCCTTGAAGTGGATGCCTTCGCCGGTCAGCGCGATGCGGTCGGTGCCGGCGCGGTAGAGGCTCACGTAGGCGTTCGCCGCGCCGACGTGCTGCACGGCGAGGAAGCCGACGTCGCCGGCCATGTCCCTGGCTGCCCAGCGGCGCTGTGCCTCGGCGACCATCGCGTCGACCGAGGCGAGCGTGGCGCTTTCGGGCGAGCGATCGTGCGGCAGGCCGGTCTCTTCGGCCTCGATATGCTCGTGGTGCTCGTGCAGCGCATTCAGCTGCGTGTGCGTGACCGGGAAATAGATGCCCGCGAAGATCACGAGGCCCGTGAACGCGAAGAAGAAGTGGAACGGCAGCGCGACCACGCCGGTCATGTTGTGCAGGTCGAGCGTGCTGCGCTGACGGCTCTTGGCCGGGCGGAACGTGAAGAACTCGCGGAAGATCTTGCGGTGCATGATCACGCCGCTGACCAGCGCGACGAGCATCATCAGCGCGGCGAAGCCGACGATCCAGTAGCCGAGGCTGTTCCAGTACAGCGTGAGGCTGTAGTGCAACGGGTAGAAGAACTGGCTGCCGATCTTGAGGTGGTCGTCGGGCAGCGTCGCGCCATCGCGTGGATCGATCGTCGCGTAGGCCCAGATCGATTCCTCGGGATCCTTCGCGCCGGGCACCTCGTAGCCCGCGAACACGCCGAGCACGGGATCGCGATGCGTGGTGTACGCGCCCCAGCGCACCGGCGTGTCGAAACGCTCGGGCATCGGCCCGTCGACGCGCGGGCGCATCTCGTCGATCGCCGCGGGTGTCGGCTGCATCGCCTCGAAGACCGGACGCAGGATGCGGTCGAACGACGGCATCGGCTGCGGCTCGAAGCGCGAGGCCGGGATCGCCCAGCGGTCGATCTCGCGATCGAACACCGACAGCGAGCCGAAGAAGAACACGACGATGAGCACGAAGCCGAGCACGAGGCCGAACCACGTGTGGAGCCACGCCATCGCGAGGCGCATGTTCTGGAACATGGGGTTGCGTCTCCGGTCAGCGCAGGATGAGGTGCTGCGCGAAGGTTCCCGCCGCGGCCATCGCGGCACCGCCGCCGGCCAGCACGATCCACACGCGCGCGAGGCTGCGCGCGACGAACGCCCAGCAGAACGCGGTGAGGTAGACGAGGAACGCGACGATGCTGGCGAGGTGCTCGGCATCGTGGAAGGCCATGCCCGCGCCGTACAGCGACGGGATCGCGAGCGCGATGAGGCCCCACGCGAACGCATACCCGCCGAACACAGCGGCGGCGATGCGGACAAGCAGCGGGAGACGCGAATCGGTGGCGGTCCTGGCAGTCATCGGCGACGGACTCCTGGCATTGCGGTGTTCGTGGAGCCGCGGCGCGCGCCCTCGCGCGCCGCGGCCGGCGATCAGAAGCGGTACGTCACGTTGAGGTCGACGCTGCGCGGCGCGCCCCAGGTGTAGGTGCTGTACCAGCTGAAGATCGTGTAGTACTTCTTGTCGAGCAGGTTGTTGACGTTGACCGACGCCGACAGGTTGTCGTTGAAGCGGTAGCGTGCCATCGCGTCGAGCACCCAGTAGCCATCGACCGTGTGCTTGACGCTGTCGCCGCCCGGCGTGGAGATGTCGCCCCAGGTCTCGTCCTGCCAGCGCGCGCCGCCGCCGAAGGTCAGGCCCTTGAGGGTCTGCTGCGGCGAGTAGCTCGTGTAGAACGTAAAGCTGTTGGACGGCGTCAGCGTGGTCACGCGCGCGCCCTGCTGGCGCGAGAGGTGATGCGAATAGCCCGCCTGCACCTGCCAGCCCGGCAGGATGCGGCCCGAGGCCTCGATCTCGAAGCCTTCGGTCTCCACGCCCTTGGCGGCGCGGTAGGCGATGCCGCCGGTCGGCGTGAGGCCGCCGCTCTCGATGCCGAAGTTGTCCTGCTCGAGGCGGAACACCGCCGCCGACGCGTTGAAGCGGCCGTCGAGGAACTCGGCCTTGATGCCGAGTTCCATGTTGTTGCCTTCCACCGGCGCGAGCGTGCGGCCTTGCTCGTCCTGCAGCGACTGCGGGCTGAAGATGCTCGTGTAGCTCGCATAGGCCGAGTAGTGCTTGCCGAGGTCCTGCACGAGGCCGACGTAGGGCACGAACTCGCCGGAGGCGTCGAGGTCCTGCTCCTTGTTGCGGTAGTTGGAGAGACGGCCACCGGTGATGAGCTTGGTGGTGTCGTGCAGGTTCCAGCGCACGGCCGTGTAGAGGCCTTCCTCGCGCGTGGTCTCGTGATTGGTGTAGTCCGGATTGGCGCCCCAGGCCGGACGCGGCACGTCGCCGTTCCAGTGGTAGTAGTCGGTGACGTTGAAGTCGTAGGTCGGGTCGTTCCACCAGCCCGAATTGCGCCACACGCGACGTGACGCGCCCGCACCGACGACGAGCTCGTGCTCGCGGCCGGCCAGCGAGAACGGGCCGCTCGCGTAGGCGTCGGCGGCGTTGCTGATCGTGCGGCCGATGTACTGGCCCGCCCACATGCTCACGCCGGTGCCGTCGGCCGGGTTCGGGAAGCCCGAGGCGGCCGCGCCGAGGTTGGCGTCGTAGCCGTTGATCTGGTGGTTGAGCTGCAGCTTGGCGGTCCAGCCGTTGTCGAACGCGTGCTCGAGCGTGGCGAAGCCGGTGCGCGTGTACTGGTCCCAGTGGCTCCAGTTGGCGCCGTTGTTGAACGAACGCGGACGGTCGTTGAACTGGCCTTCCGAATTGAGGAGCGGGATGCCGCCCCAGGTCGACGCGGTCGGCATGCTGTCCTGGAAGTCGCCGCCGATCGTGAGCAGCGTCTGCGGGGTCAGGTCGGCCTCGAGGATGCCGTAGAACACCTGCGTCTCGCGCTTGTAGCGGTCGAGGTTGGTCTCGGCATCCTCGTACGCGGCGACCGCGCGTGCACGCACGCTGCCGCTCGTGTTGAGCGCGCCGCCGATGTCGATCGAGCCGCGGTAGTCGCTGTCGCTGCCGACACCGAGCGTGGCGCTGCCCGCGAAGTCGCGGGTCGGCTTCTTGCGGATCAGGTTGATCGTCGCACCGGGTTCGCCGCTGCCCGTGAGCAGGCCGGTCGAGCCCTTGAGCACCTCGATGCGGTCGTACAGCGCCATGTCGGTGAGCGTGTTGCCGGCCGAGTAGGCCGAGTCGCGGCGCATCGGGATGCCGTCGTACTGGAAGTTCTGGATCGCGAAGCCGCGCGAGTAGTACTCGGTGCGCTCGCTGTCGTAGGTGACGATCGCGATGCCCGGCGTGAGCGCCATCACCTGGTCGATCGAGGTCAGGTTGAAGTCGTCCATGGTCTGGCGCGTGACCACACTGATCGACTGCGGCGTCTGGCGCGGCGTGAGCACGAGGCGCGTGGCCGTGGCGATCGCGCCGGGCGTGTACGAGCCCGAGTTCTCGGTGATCTCGCCGAGTGCGTTCGCGGTGACCTCGACGGTCTCGAGCGTCTGCTCGTTCTCGACTTCCTTCTTCGTCGTGTCGGCATCCTGCGCGTGGGCGAACGCGGCGCCGCCGAACAGCGCGGCGGCGACGGCGACGTGGATCGCGCGTGCGAGCGGACGGCGCGCAGGCGTGGAAGGAAGGGCCGCGACCGCGGCGTGACGCATGGCATTCATGGAACGGGATCCTCGAAGGGAAGGGGAAACGGTGTCGGGGTGTCGCTTTTGTGTGTTGCTAATGCGAATCATTATCAATCAATTGGACGGCCGAAGCGAGCCGCGGCCGCGCGGCCGGGCGTCGCAGGTCGGTGTCTCGGGGTCAGTCAGGCGTTTGTGGAAGCGCCCACACGCTGTGCGGATCGCCATCGCGAGCGCGACGCGACGTGGCGCGTGCGAGGCCGGCGAAAGCGCCCGCGAACGCGAACGCGAGCGCGTCGATCCAGAACAAGGCCATGCGGCCTTCGGCGGCACTGATCCAGAACCAGCGCCCCGTGCACGCGCCGTGCACGAGCGGGATCGCGAGCGTGAGCACGGCGGTCGCGGCGAGCAGGTCGCGCGCAGCGAGCGCGGGACGACGCAGCGCCGCCCATGCGATCGCGGCGAGCCAGGTCGCGAAGCACGCGCTGCGCAGGATCGTGTCGACGTGCGTCGGCGCGAACGCTTCGGCGAGCGGTGCGGCGACGAACGCGGCCGAGATCGCCGCGCACAGGCCGATGCAGACGCCGACGGTCGCGCGCGCCATGTTCACGCTCGAGCGCGTCTGCTCGAGCTGGCGCCGCCGACGGCGCGACTCGATCCATAGCAGGTTGCCCGAGTAGAACAGGAACGCACCGCCGACCCCGAGCACGAAGTACAGCCACGGCACCGCGTGGTTGCCGTATTCGCCGAAGTGCAGCGCATAGGCCGAGGCCAGCGTCGCGTGGTTGGCGTCGCGCGTGCCGGGCAGCTGGTCGGCGAGCAGCGCGCCGGTCGAGGCGTCGAGCGCGACCGCGCCGAGCGGGCCGAGTGCACGCGGCGCGGCGCCGGTGATCTCGACGACCGCGTTCGCGTCGCCCGCGTTGACGAGCTTGAGGTAGGCCGGTTCGAACGAGGCGAGCCCGCGTTCGTGCGCGACCTCGCTCGCACGCTGCGCCCACAGCGCGAGCGAGCCCGGCGGCGCCGGCGTGTTGGCGGCCGCGCGCACGGGCGCGGTGTCGAGCGCGGCCTGGCTCGCCTGCATGAGGCGGCCTTCGTAGATCAGCGGATCGAGCGCGAGCATGAAGATCGGCAGCAGGCACAGCAGCGCGCCCGTGATCGCGAACATGATGTGCATCGGCAGGCTCAGCACGCCGACCACGTTGTGCGCGTCCTGCCAGAACTGCTTGAGGTTGCGTCCAGGGCGCAGCGCGAACAGGTCCTTCGCGAGCTTGGGCAGGTGGATCACCGTGCCCGAGACGAGCGCGAGGCCGTAGAGCAGGCTCACGATGCCCATGAGCCAGATGCCCGCGACGGGCATGCCGAGCGAGTAGTGCAGTTCGTTGACGAGTTCGGCGAGGCCGGCATGCGGCGGCTTGCTGTCGCCGTCGAGGTCGTCGAGCGTGGCGTACTTCCAGGTGCCGTCGGCTTCGGGCCAGTAGATGACCGACTCGGGTGATTCGTCGCCGGGAAACAGCATGCCGACCCACTGGCGCGAGGCGGGGTGCCTGTCGAGCACGCCGTCGAGCAGGCGCTGCGCATCGTCGAGCGTCTGCATCGGCCGCGCGGTCGCGTGTGGCGCCTGCCACAGCGGCAGGTCGTGATGGAACACCGTGATCGCGCCCGCGTAGAACGCGACGAACAGCGCGAAGCCGGCGATCAGGCCGGTCCAGGTGTGTACGGTCGTGAAGGTACGCAGCGTGGTCGACGAGAGCTTCATGCGCGCCTCACTGCACGAGCGCTGATGCGCGAAGCGCCGCGAGCAGACCGAAGCCGATGCCGGCGATGCCGGCGAGCAGCATCCACGCGCGCGCCGCCGTGCGCGGCACGAACGCGAGCGCGGCGAAGCCGATCCACAGCGGCACGAACGCGATGATCGCGGGCACGATCGCGCCGGACCAAGGCCCCGGCGGCAACCACGACACGAGACCGGTCATGGCGATCGCGGCGAGCAGGCCCGCGATCGCGGCGGCGAAGGCGCGACTCGCCATCAGCCCTCGTCCCGCGCGTGGCGCGTCGCCGGCACCAAGGCCCAGGCGAGGTAAGGCATCGCGACGAGCATCGGCATCCAGCAGGCGAGCATCACGCACAGGCCCGCGCCGACGCCGAGCACGACGATCCACGCGGCGAGCGAGGCCGCGGCGAGCACGAGGCCCGGCCACGTGCCGAATGCGCGAAGCCGTCGCAGCGCCGGCACGCGGCCGTTCGGCGAGGCACCGTACAGCGCGATCGCCGAGGCGATCGCGAGCACGGCCGCGAGGGAGGCGGTCATCGTCATCGCGCCGTCGTCACCACTGGTAGCGCAGGCTGGCCATCACGGTGCGCGGGTAGCCGTAGTAGCACCATGCGGCGCTGTTGCAGGCCGTGAGGTAGCGCTTGTCGGTGAGGTTGCTCGCGTTGAGCTGCACGCGCCACTGTTCGATGTCGTAGTGCAGGCTCGCGTCGACGAGCGTGTACGACGGCGTGCGCCAGTCGTTGTAGATGTCGCCGTAGTGGTCGCCGACGTAGCGCACGCCCGCGCCGAAGCCGAAGCCCGACAGCGCGCCCTGCGTGAACGTGTGGTCGAAGCCGAGC
The DNA here is from genome assembly GCF_051987395.1 of Dokdonella aquatica. NCBI lineage: Bacteria > Pseudomonadati > Pseudomonadota > Gammaproteobacteria > Lysobacterales > Rhodanobacteraceae > Dokdonella > Dokdonella aquatica. The sequence goes on from NZ_CP197094.1 coordinate 3,411,218, forward strand.
GAGGCCGAATTGCGCGGCTGCAGCGCGATCTGCTTGCCGAGCGCGCCGGCGTCGTTGGTCTTGGTGACTTCGGAATCGATGTAGGCATAGGCGCCGTACAGGCTGAAGCCGTCGCCGATGTTCCAGCGACCCTCGAGCTCGACGCCGCGCACCTCGGTCTCGCCCTGCTGCACCGAGTACAGCGTGTGGTCGGGATCGATCGTGAGCGTGTTCTCCTGCGTGATCTCGTACACCGACAGTGTCGCGAGCAGGCGGCCGCCGGCCGGCTGGTACTTGATGCCGGCCTCGATCTGGTCGCCCTTGGTCGGCTTGAACGTGCTGCCGTCGAACGCGCGGCCGACGGTCGGCTGGAACGACTGCGAGTAGCCGACGTACGGTGCGAAGCCGTTGTCGAACACGTAGTTGACGCCGGCGCGGCCCGAGAACTTCTTGTCCTTCTGGCCGGTGCTGCCGCCGGCGAGCAGGTCCTTCGTATCGGTGTCCACCCAGTCCTGACGTCCACCGAGGCTGAAGATCCAGCGGTCGACGCGGATCTGGTCCTGCACGTAGACGCCGGTCTGCTCCTGGGTCTGGCGCGTGCTGCTGAGGTAGTCCGGCGTCACCACCGGCGCGCCGTAGACCGGATCGAAGAGGTCGAGCGGCGCGACCGCGTACGAGCCGTCGGCGTTGAACATCACGAACGCCGACGCGTAGTCGGTGCGCAGGCGGCGGTAGTCGAGACCGGCGAGCACGGTATGGCGCACCTGGTCGCCGAACGTGAACTCGGCGTGGTTGTCGATCGTGAAGGTCTTCGTCGCTTCCTCGGTCGCCCACAGGTAGCGGAACAGGCTGCGCTGGTCGGCGAGCAGGCCGAACGCGCCGACCAGCGTGCTCGGATCGATCTCGGTGTCGCCGTAGCGCAGGTTCTGGCGGAAAGTGGCGGCGTCGGAGAACACGTGCTCGTACTCGTAGCCGAGCGACGCGATCGTCTTGACGTAGCCGTTCGCGCCGGGCTCGCCCGTGAAGCGGTCGGTCGGAATGCGGCCATTCGGGTTCGGCAGCAGCGTGCCTTCGGCCGGCAGGAAGCCCGCGCCGGCGACCGTGTCGGCCTTCTGCCAGCGACCGAGCAGGGTGAGCGTGTTGGACTCGTCGGGCTTCCACGTCAGCGCGGGCGCGAAGTAGTAGCGGTCGTCGTGGATGTAGTCGACCGGGTCGTCGCTGTTGCGCGCGAGGCCGGTCAGGCGGTACAGCCAGGTGCCGTCGTCGGTGAGCGGACCGCCCATGTCGAACTGCGCCTGGCGCAGGTCGAAGCTGCCGGCCTGCAGCTCGACTTCGCCGAACGCGGTCTCGGTCGGACGCTTGCTCACGTAGTTGACGAGGCCGCCCGGCGGCATCGCGCCGTAGTTGATCGATGCCGGGCCCTTGAGCACCTCGATGCGCTCGAGGCCGTACGGTTCGATGCGCGTGATGCCGGTGCCCGAGCCGTCGGCCAGCGAAAGGCCGTCGAGGTAGCGCGCCGGCGTGAAGCCGCGCACGAGCAGCCAGTCGCTGCGCGAATCGGGACCGTAGCCGCCGCCTTGCGCGCCAGCCGTGTACCACACGGCTTCCTCGACGCCGTGGATGCCGCGGTCGCGCATCTGCTGGTCGGTGATGACCGAGATCGACTGCGGGATCTCGAGGATCGGCGTGTCGGTCTTGGTCGCCGCGCCGCTGTCCTTGGCGATCGGCGCGGTCACGGTGACCGTCTCGAGCGAGGTGTCGTCGTCATGCGCCTGCGCCGATGCGGCGACGGGAAGGGCGAAGGCGATCGCGGCGGCGAGAGCACGCAGGCGGGAAGGGGTAAGGTTCGGGCGCATGGAGATGGATCCGGAAGGGGCGGTGGAGCGGCGGAAGAATGCCGCTGCGAATGCGAATGATTCGGATTTTCTCACGAAAAGTGAACGTTTTGTGGTCTGCGTCACATCTGCGAAATGGTTCCATGATCCGTTCAGGCGGACGTCCGGATGGCCGACCAGGCGCGCCGCGCCCGTCCCTTCGGGGGCTCGCAGGCTCGACGCCTCCGGCGCGATCCGCTACCGTTCCGGGTCCGATCCCGCGTCCGGCTGCATCGTGTCCGACACCGGTTCCCACGACGATCCGCATCTCCAGCAGCTCGCCCAGACCGTGGCCTCGCTGCTCAACACGCGCGGCATGACCATCGTGACGGCCGAGTCGTGCACGGGCGGCTGGATCGCCAAGGCGCTGACCGACATCGCCGGCAGTTCGGGCTGGTTCGAGTGCGGCGTCGTCGCGTACAGCTACGAGGCCAAGGAAGCCCTGCTCGGCGTGCAGCCGCAGACGCTCGAGCGCACCGGTGCGGTGAGCCAGGAGACCGTCGTCGAGATGGTCTCGGGCGCGCTCGCGCGCTACGGCGCCAGCGTGGCCGTGGCCGTGACCGGCATCGCCGGGCCCGGCGGCGCGACCCCGGGCAAGCCGGTCGGCACGGTATGGATCGGCTGGAAGCGGCGTGGCGGCTACGCCAAGGCCGAGCTGTTCCATTTCGACGGCGACCGCGAGGCCGTGCGCCGCCAGACCGTCGCCTGCGCGCTCGAGGGCGTGCGGCGGATTCTTACGAACTGACGCGCCGACCGGCGCTGGCCGGGCGTCGGCGCTGTGGGATAATCACGTTCCTGCCGCGACGTCTCAGCCCGTGAGAACCGCACGCGGCACGCTTGCTCCCACGACTTTCCCACGAGGTGGTACCCGATGGACGACAACAAGCGCCGCGCGCTCGCTTCCGCGCTTTCGCAGATCGAGAAGCAGTTCGGCAAGGGCGCGGTCATGCGCATGGGCGACCGCACCGATGAGGGCATCGAGACCATCTCGACCGGCTCGCTGGGCCTCGACATCGCGCTCGGCGTCGGCGGCCTGCCGCGCGGCCGCGTCGTGGAGATCTACGGTCCGGAATCCTCGGGCAAGACCACGCTGACGCTGCAGGTCATCGCGGCCTGCCAGAAGGCCGGCGGCACCGCCGCGTTCGTCGATGCCGAGCACGCGCTCGACCCGAGCTACGCTGAAAAGCTCGGCGTCAACGTCGAGGACCTGCTCGTCTCGCAGCCCGACACGGGCGAGCAGGCGCTCGAGATCTGCGACATGCTCGTGCGTTCGAATGCAGTCGACGTGGTCGTCGTCGACTCGGTCGCGGCGCTCACGCCGAAGGCCGAAATCGAGGGCGAGATGGGTGATTCGCACGTCGGCCTGCAGGCGCGCCTCATGAGCCAGGCGCTGCGCAAGCTCACCGCCAACATCAAGAAGTCCGGCTGCCTCGTCATCTTCATCAACCAGATCCGCATGAAGATCGGCGTGATGTTCGGCAGCCCCGAGACGACCACGGGCGGCAACGCTCTCAAGTTCTACGCCTCGGTGCGCCTGGACATCCGCCGCATCGGCGCGGTCAAGCGCGGTGAGGAAGTGATCGGTTCGGAGACGCGCGTCAAGGTCGTCAAGAACAAGGTCGCGCCGCCGTTCCGCCAGGCCGAGTTCGAGATCCTCTATGGCGAGGGCAGTTCGCGCGAAGGCGAGCTCATCGAGCTCGGCGTCGCCCACAACCTCGTCGACAAGTCGGGCGCCTGGTACAGCTACAAGGGCGACCGCATCGGCCAGGGCAAGGACAACGTGCGCAACTACCTCAAGGAGCACACCGCGATCGCCAACGAGATCGACGTGGCGCTGCGCGAGAAGCTGCTCGTGAAGTCCGGCAACTCGCCGCTGCCGGCGGTCGAGGTCGAGGAGGCCTGACTGGCCCATGCACGCCGGCACGCGTCGAGCGACGCGTGGGATCGCGCGGTTCGGCGCGATCCTGCTGGCGTGCGGCCTCGCGGCCGTGACGTCGGCACGCGAGGCCGTGGACATGACGTCCAAAGCCCCGCGCGAGCTCGTGCCCGGCGTGCTGATCACCGGGCAGGTCGCGCCGGGCGATGTCCCCACGCTGCACGCGCAAGGCGTGCGCACGATCGTCGCGATGCGCCCAGACGGTGAAGACGCCGGCCAGCCGAGTGCAGCCGACGTCGAAGCCGCGGCGCGTGCGCAAGGCGTCGCGTTCGCGAACGTACCCGTGGCGGGACGTATCGGGCCCGCCCAGGTCGCTGGTCTCGCCGCCGTGCTCGCGCGTACCGAGGGGCCGGTGGTGCTGTACTGCCGGAGCGGTCGCCGTGCCGCGCTGACGTGGGCACTCGCCGAAGCCTCGCGTCCGGATGGACGCGATGCGGCCGCGATCCGTGCGGCGCTCGAAAGCGCCGGACAGTCCGCAGGCGGACTCGAGGCCGAGATCACCTCGCGCATCGCCGCGCGGCCTTCGCCGTGAGACTTGTCATGGCTTCGTACGCTCCTTTCTCTTCTCCCTCCGGGAGAAGAGCTGCCCCGTACCCGATGCGGGGTTACCCGCAGGGTCGGATGCGGGTCCGGGATCGCGACGATGATCGGGCGTCATGACGATTCCGCACCCTCTCCCCAACCCCTCTCCCGGAGGGAGAGGGGCTCGAGCGCAACGCCGCTCCGGGAGGGCACGTCGGACCTGTGCGGTCGTGCGACGTTGAGCGTCAGCACGCACCATTCGATGGCTTCGATGGCTTCGATGGCTTCGATGGCCGCGCGGCGCGGTGGTGGGGTATTCCCCGCACAGCCGTGCGCATCCGCGCGCATGTCGATGCGTTCGACGCGTACAGGCGTCGCGTTGCATACGTGGCGCATGCAACAGGTCTGTCGATGACGGACAGAGACGACACCCGGCGCGCGCGCCGCACGAAACCCGTACCCTCTGCCCTCGGCAAGGCCGTCGACCTGCTGTCGCGGCGTGAGCAGTCGCGACGTGAGCTCAAGACCAAGCTTGCGCGTGGCGGCTACGCGCGCGAGGAGGTCGAGGCCGCGGTCGAGACCGTCGTCGACAAGGGCTACCAGGACGATGCGCGTTTCGCTGCCGTGCTCGCGCGCACGCGCGCCGGCGCCGGCTACGGGCCGCGCCGCATCGCCGCCGAACTCAAATCCCACGGTGTCGCCGATGCGGCGATCGCCGAAGCACTCGCCGAGACCGACGCGGACTGGCCCGCGATCGCGCGGCGTCAGCTCGAGCGTCACTACGGCCGTGGCGGCACGAGCGACCCCAAGGAGCGCGCGAAGCGTGCGGCGTTTCTCTTGCGTCGGGGCTTCGATGCCGCCACAGTGGGCGCCCTTACGCGCGCCGAATTCGGCGATCCGGGCGACACCTTCGATTGAGAAGGCGGCGCCGAGGACGCAGATCCGGCGTGTCCGCAGTTCCACCGGCTAGCCAGATTCCATGAAAACCAGCGCCGACATCCGTTCCGACTTCCTCGCGTTCTTCCGCTCCAAGGGCCACGCGATCGTGCCGTCGAGCTCGCTCGTCCCGGCCAGCGATCCGACCCTGCTGTTCACGAACTCGGGCATGGTCCCCTTCAAGAACATGTTCCTCGGCAGCGAGAAGCCGCCGGCCGCACGCGTCGCCGACGTGCAGCGCTGCCTGCGTGCGGGCGGCAAGCACAACGACCTCGATTCGGTCGGCTACACGGCGCGCCACCACACGTTCTTCGAGATGCTCGGCAACTGGTCGTTCGGCGACTACTTCAAGCGCGACGCGATCCTGTGGGCGTGGGAACTGCTGACCGACGTCTGGAAGCTGCCGAAGGAGCGCCTGCTCGTCACGGTCTACCACACCGACGACGAGGCCTACGCGATCTGGAACGAACAGGTCGGCGTGCCGGCCGAGCGCATCGTGCGCATCGGCGACAACAAGGGGGCGCCGTATGCGTCCGACAACTTCTGGCAAATGGCCGACACGGGTCCGTGCGGCCCGTGCACCGAGATCTTCTACGACCACGGCGACCACATCGCCGGTGGCCCGCCGGGCTCGCCCGACGAGGACGGCGACCGCTTCATCGAGATCTGGAACCTCGTCTTCATGCAGTTCGATCGTGCCGCCGACGGCACGCTGACGCCGCTGCCGGCGCCGTGCGTCGACACGGGCATGGGCATGGAGCGCCTCGCCGCCGTGCTGCAGCACGTGCACACGAACTACGAGATCGACCTGTTCCAGCACCTGATCAAGGTCGCCTCGGCGCTGACGTCCACGCCGGACCTCGAGAACAAGTCGCTGCGCGTCATCGCCGACCACATCCGTGCGTGCTCGTTCCTGATCGTCGACGGCGTGCTGCCGTCCAACGAAGGCCGCGGCTACGTGCTGCGCCGGATCATCCGCCGCGCGCTGCGGCACGGCTGGATGCTCGGCGTGCGCGGTGATTTCTTCTGGAAGATGGTCGAGCCGCTCGTCGCCGAGATGGGCGAGGCCTACCCGGAACTCGCCGAGAAGCGCGACCGCGTCGAGCGCGCGCTCAAGGCCGAGGAAGAGCGCTTCGGCGAGACGCTCGAGCAGGGCATGAAGCTGTTCGCCGAGGTCGCCGCACGTTCGGGCGATACGATCCCGGGCGTCGACGCATTCCGCCTCTACGACACCTACGGTTTCCCGGTCGACCTCACGGCCGACATCGCGCGCGAGCGCGGGCTCACCGTCGACATGGCCGGTTTCGAGAAGGCCATGGACGAGCAGCGCGAACGCGCGCGTGCGGCGAGCAGCTTCGAATCCAAGGGCCAGCTGCCGGCCGAGGTCGCCTCGCAGCTCGCGCCGACCACGTTCCTCGGCTACGACGCGCTCGCCTCCGACGGCGAAAGCGTGGCCGCGATCGTGCGTGGCGGCCGCCGCCTCGATTCGCTCGCCGACGGCGAGGAAGGCATCGTGCTGCTCGCGCGCACACCGTTCTACGCGGAGTCGGGTGGCCAGGTCGGTGATACCGGCGAACTCGTCACCGCCGACGGCCGTTTCGTCGTCACCGACACGATCAAGCTCGGCGGTGCCTTCCACGGCCACGTCGGCCGCTGGCAGGGCCGCGTGCCGCTCGCCGCGGGCGCGAGCGTCGATGCGCGCGTCGACGGCGTGCGCCGCGCGTCGATCGTGCACAACCACTCCGCGACCCACCTGCTGCACGCCGCGCTGCGCCACGTGCTCGGCGAGCACGTGACCCAGAAGGGTTCGCTGGTCGCGCCGGATCGCCTGCGCTTCGACTTCGCGCATTTCCAGCCGGTCACGCGCGAGGAGCTGCGCCGTATCGAGGATCTCGTCAACGCCGAGATCCGCGGCAATGCGAGTGCCGACGTCGCCCACATGTCCTACGACGCCGCGATCGAATCGGGCGCGATGGCGCTGTTCGGCGAGAAGTACGGCGACGAGGTGCGCGTGCTGCGCATGGGCGCGTTCTCGACCGAACTCTGCGGCGGCACGCACGTCGGCCGCACCGGCGACATCGGCCTGTTCAAGATCCTGTCCGAAGGCGGCGTCGCTTCGGGCGTGCGGCGCATCGAGGCGGTCAGCGGTGCGGCCGCGATGGCGCACGTCGTCGACGAGGAAGCGCGCCTCGGCGCGATCGGCGAGCTGCTGTCGGCGAGCGCCGGCGACGTGGTCGACAAGCTGCGCCAGCTGCTCGATCGCCAGAAGAAGCTCGAGCGCGAGCTCGACGGCTTCAAGGCGCGCGCCGCGAGCGCGGCGACGGCCGACCTGGCCGACCACGCACGCGAGGTCGCCGGCATCAAGGTGGTCGCCGCACGCGTCGACGGCCTCGATGCCAAGGCGCTGCGCGACGGCGTCGACACGCTCAAGCAGAAGCTCGTCGACTGCGTCGTGCTGCTCGCCGCGGGTGCGGACGGCAAGATCTCGCTCGTCGGTGGCGTCGGCGGTGCGGCGCTCGGTCGCATCAAGGCCGGTGACGTCGTCGCGCACGTCGCCTCGGCGATCGGTGGCAAGGGCGGCGGCAGGCCGGACATGGCGCAGGGGGGCGGCAACGACACGCCCGAACTCGCCGGACTGCTCGCGGCGCTGCCGGAGTGGGTCGGCGGCCGTCTGGGCTGACCGGCACTTGCATTCGCACAACGTCGGTGCATCGACGAAAAGCCCTGTGCGGTTCGTCATTTGCGCCGTTTGGACGCCTGTCTTAGTATCGAATGGTTAGGTACCGCGTCGCCTGCGGGGGCGGGTGATGCGGTGTCGGACATGCCATAGCGGTTGGTTATGGGGTATGCGTCGCGAGTCCAGCGAGGGAGGCTGGCAGCGACTACCGGAGGAGAAGGTCCCCTGTACGCACAGGATGTGCAGCAGGACGATCCCGAATCCGGACCGACAACACATGCGTCAAGGAGAGTAGGAAATGCTGATTTTGACCCGTCGAGTCGGAGAGACTCTGATGATCGGTGACGAAGTGACGGTCACCGTCCTCGGCGTGAAAGGCAACCAGGTGCGTATCGGTATCAACGCCCCGAAGGATGTCGCCGTTCACCGCGAGGAGATCTACCAGCGCATCAAGCGCGAGCAGCACCCGGACGAGGCTGGTCCGGTCGAGCAGGTCTAAGGAAACCGGTCGCCACGCTGCGGTGGCACCAGGGTCGAATCATCGCTGCGCCGGCCGCTTCATGCCGGCACCGATCAGGGGGTCGGCGCGATGATGGCGACGTGAAGGCATCGCCTGCCGATGCCGCTCCCGTCGACGAAGACACACGAGCACGAACACCAGGACGGGGCCCGCTTCGGCGGGCCTCGTGCTTTCTGCGTTTTGCCCACCGGCGGCGGGCCGCCACAAGCGGGGGTCAGGTTCATTTGCCTTGATGCGCAGCTGACTTTCGAAGCGCACATCGGGCAAATGAACCTGACCCCGGCGTCTGGTCGCGATCGTTCGCGCCAGAATGGCCAGCAGCATTCGTGATCAGGTGGAGAACGACGACGTGCTTCACGCCTCGCCGTCGCTCGCCTCGAGGCTCTCAGGCAGGCCCGGCAGGGCCGTACCGACGTTGTCGCGACGCCACAAGCTGGGGTCAGGTTCATTTGAGTTGATGCGCAGCTGACCTTCGAAGCGCACATCGGGCAAATGAACCTGACCCCGGCACGCGGAAGCGCACGCGCACGCTGGGCAAATGAGCCTGGCCCCGGCTTCTGGTCGCGATGGTTCGTCGCCAGAATGGCCAGCAGCATTCGTGGTCGGGTGGATCGGGACGACGTGCTTCACGTCTCGCCGTCGATCGCCTCGAGGCTCGCGAGCAGGCGCGGCAGCGCCGGGTTGAGGTTGTCGCGTCGCCAGTAGATGACCTGCTCGATCGTCGGAGCGTCTTCGAGATCGCGGTACGCGAGACCGTGCAGCGTGATCCGCCGCATCGAGGACGGTACGAGGGCGATGCCGAGCCCTTCGGCGACGAGGCTCACGATGCTCTGCTGAAGGTGCGTCTCGAGGCGGATGTCGGGCGCCACGCCGGCGCGCAACAGGTGGTCGTGGATCGTGCGCCGCAAGGTCGGCGCGACATCCTCGGCGACCGCGACGAGCGGCTCGCCGGCGAGCTGGCCGGCGCGCAGCGACGCGTGAGCCGAGAGCGCGTGCGCGGAAGGCAGCGCGACGCACAGCGGCTCCTCGTGGATCACGCGGCTGCACAGTCCGTGCGTGTCGTCGACGCGGAAACCGATGCCGGCATCGAGGCGGCCATCGAGGATGCGCGCGGGCAGTTCGGCGGGAAACGTCTCGTGAAGGCGCAGCGCGACGCCCGGATGCGCGGCCGTGAAGCGCAGCGTCATCGGCGGCACCGAACTGTGCGCCGCGTGCATCATGAAGCCGACGTGCACCTCGCCGAGTTCGCCCGTGTGCGCGAGACGCGCGTTGCGTTCGGCCTGTTCCGCTGCCGTCAGCACGGCCCGCGCGTCGTCGGCGAAGCGCAACCCGGCCGCCGTCAGCGCGACATGCCGCGAATCGCGCTCCACCAGCCGCACCCCGAGCGTCTTCTCGATCGCCGCGATCTGTCGGCTCAACGGCGGCTGCGTCATGTGCAGGCGCTGCGCGGCACGTCCGAAGTGCAAGGTGTCGGCGAGCGCGACGAAGCAGCGCATCTGGCGGAGGTCGACCATTCCGGAACGGCATCGATCATGGCGTGGAAAAGCATTGGAGCACATCGATGCGCGTCCGTACGCTCGGCGCCCTTCATCACGGGATCGCCATGCCGTCCGTCGTCGCCGTTGTCCTTCCCGTGTTCGCACTGATCGGCCTGGGCTGGCTCGTCCGGCGCACCGGTGTCCTCGACGGACACGCGACCGGTGGCCTCAACGGCTACGTGGTGCATCTCGCGCTGCCGGCGCTGCTGTTCGACATCGTCGCGCGCGCCGATCCCGCGCAGCTTTGGCAACCGGGCTTCGCGGCAACCTGCACGCTGTCGGCCGGTGCCGTCTTCGCCGTGACCGTACTGGTGCGCAGGCATGCTTCGCGTCCTCTCGCCGATGCCTCGATCGACGGTCTCAATGCGTCGTACGCGAACACCGGCTTCATCGGCTTCCCGCTCGTCGCGGCCGTGCTGGGACCCGTGGCGATGCCGGCCACGCTCGTCGCGACGATCGTGACGGTCTGCGTCCTGTTCGCGGTTGCACTGGTGCTGGTCGAAGTCGGCGTCAACGCGGGGCAGGGCGCGCGCCATGTCGCGGCGCGCGTGGGCGGTGCGCTGGTCCGCAACCCGTTGCTCGTCGCACCGGCGCTGGGCCTGCTCGTGATGCTGTCGGGTTGGACGCTGCCGTCACCGGTCGTGCGTGTGCTCGAGCTGCTCGGTGCCTCGGCATCGCCGTGCGCACTCGTTGCACTGGGCCTGTTCCTGGCCGAGAGGCGCACGCCGGGAGACGCACCGGCCGGCACGGTCGCCGCGCTAGTGTCGGCGAAACTCGTCGCCCATCCGCTGCTGGCGTGGCTGCTCGCCACGCAGGTGTTCGCGCTGCCGCCGATGCTGGTCCATTGCGCCGTGCTGCTCGCGGCACTGCCGACCGGCACCGGCCCGTTCATGGTCGCGGCGTACCACGGCCGTGAGGCCGCGCTGACGGCCCGCGTCGTCCTCGTGTCGACCCTCGTATCGCTCGTGACGGTCACCACGTATCTCGGTACGGCGTCGGGCGTCGTCGTGGAGTGAGGATCGGGGGCGGGAGCGATGACGGCTTCCACGCGGGGAGCCATGCTGCTACAGTTCGCGGCCCGGCAAGCGGTCAACACTTGCCGACCAGATCCCGGAGAGATGCCCGAGAGGCCGAAGGGGCTCCCCTGCTAAGGGAGTATAGGGTCAAAAGCTCTATCGAGGGTTCGAATCCCTCTCTCTCCGCCAGTATCGAAAAGCCCCCGACATCGGGGGCTTTTTCGTTTCCGCGGTCACCACGTGTCAGGGCTGCTTCCGCGGTCTGCGTGCTCGCGTCGACGGCGCATCGTCCTGCGTGGACGACCGCGTCGCGACCGGTCGAGCCGGTCAGATGAAACCGAAGATCTTGAGCAGCACGATGCCGCCGAGCGGCACGCCCATGAGCCACAGGATGATGCCCTTCTTCATGTCGTCACTCCTCGAAATCGGGGCCTCAGTGTCGTCCGCCGCGGCTGAACGTGTCGCGAGCCTGCACGGGGCGGTCTCCTGGCGTTAACGCACCGATCAGCCACGCGGCATCGCGCCGTGTCGCGGCGATACTCGCGTGCAGACGCGGCCGCGTGGTACATCGGCGGACTCCCGCCTGCTGGAGTCGCGCGTGTCCCACGGTTTCGACGCCTTGCGCATCCTGCGCGGCGCCCTCGACCTCGACAGCGAAGCACGTGAGGCGTTCGTCGTGCACGCGTGCGCCGGAGATGCCGCGCTGCTCGCGGAAGTACGCAGCCTTCTGATCGAAGCGCAGCGGGTCGAGTCGGAGGACATCGATTCGCAGCCTGCCGCCGACGAGGGCGTCGATCCACTCGTCGGCACGATGCTCGGGCCGTTCCGCGTGGTCGCGCGTGTCGGTCGCGGCGGCATGGGTGTGGTCTACCTCGGCGAGCGCGAAGGCGCCGACTTCTCGCAGACCGTCGCGATCAAGGTCGTGCGGCGTGGCTTCGATTTCGACGAGGTGCGCGCGCGCTTCCTGCGCGAGCGGCGCATCCTCGCGGCGCTGTCGCATCCGAACCTGGCCCGTTTCATCGACGGCGGCGTCGCCGTGGACGGGCGCCCGTGGTTCGCGCTCGAGTTCGTGCACGGCGAGGCGATCACGCGTTGGTGCGATGCGCACCGGCTCGACGTGCGCGCACGCGTCACGCTGTTCATCGAGGCCTGCGCAGCGGTGCAGCACGCGCATGCGCGGCTCGTCGTGCATCGCGACCTCAAGCCCGCCAACATGCTTGTCGACGAGCGCGGCTCGGTGCGCCTGCTCGATTTCGGTGTCGCCGGCCTGCTCGCCGACGATGGCGACGATGCCTCACCCGCGACGATCGGCCTCGCGCGCGCGATGACGCCCGAGTACGCGGCGCCCGAGCAGCTCGCGCGTGGCCAGGTCGGCATCCAGGCCGATGTCTACGCACTCGGTGTCGTGCTGTTCGAGCTCGTCGCGGGCGTGTTGCCGCACGACTTCGGCGCGCGCGACATCGACACGGTCGCGCGTGTGGTCGGCGGGACGCCGCCGCCGTCGCCGGCGGTCGCGATCACGCGTGCCGCGAAGGATGGGCAGGGCGACGCGGTCGCGCAGCGGCTCGCGACCCGCCGCACGAGCCTGCGCGCGTTCCAGCGCAGCGTGCGCGGCGACCTCGCGCGCATCCTCGACAAGGCGCTCGCTCGCGAGGTCGCACACCGCTACGCGACCGTCGCCGAGTTCGCCGACGACCTCGCGCGCTGGCTGCACGGCGAGCCCGTGCGCGCGGCGGGCCGGCCGTTCGGCTACCGCCTCGGCACGTTCGTGCGGCGGCATCGCGTCGCGGTCGGCCTCGCCGTCGCGGCCGTGGTCTCGCTCATCGCGTTCGCGGGGTATCACGCGGCACGGCTGAGTGCCCAGCTCGAGCGCACCGAGGCGCAGCGCAACCGTGCCGAGGCTTCGCTGGCCTTCCTGCAGGACCTGCTCGCGAGCCCCGATCCGGCGCTCGGGGTCGGCAGCGAGACCACGCTGGGCACGTTCCTCGGCCATGCCGCGCGCGCGGTTGCCGACAGCGACCAGCTCACGCCGGACATCCGCGATGAACTCGCCGTGACGGTCGCGGGAAGCCTCAAGAGCATCGACCGCTACGACGAGGCGCTCGCGATCGTACGCGAGGTCGCGTCGCGTGCCGCTGGAACGCCGGGCGAGCGCATCACGCGCCTGCGCGCACGCACGCTGGTCGGCGAGATCCTCACCTTGACCGGCACGTACGACGAAGCGGTCGCCGAACTCGCCACGGCGTCCGCGCAGGCCGAAGCCGAGCACGTCACGGATCCGCTCGTGCTCGCCGAGCTCTACAGCGCGCAGTCGATCGTGCACAACCACGTCGGCCAATGGGACGCGAGCATCGGCTTCATCGACCGTGCGATCGCCGTCGCGAAGCCCGTGCGCGAGGCGCAGCCGAAGTTCTATGCGAACCTGCTCGGCTTCGCGAGCATTCCGCGTGCCTATCCGAAGACCGACCTGCCGGGCGCGGAGCGCTTCCTGCGCGAGTCGCTCGCGTTCCAGCGCGAGCGCGACCTTGCCGACACGGGCCTGTACGCCTCGACGCTCGGCGAGCTCGCCCAGGTGCTCGTCGACCAGGGGCGTTTCGAGGATGCCGGGCCGATGCTCGAAGACGTCGTCGCGAAGATGCAGCAGCATTTCGGCGCCGAGCATCGCGAGACCTCGTTCAAGATGACCGGCCTCGCGCTGCTGTACTTCCGCTGGCATCGCTTCGACGAGGCGCGCGTGTGGCGTGATCGCGCGAATGCCGCGATGCGCACCGCACTCGGTGCCGAGCATCCGTTCGTCGCGCTCGGCCTCGTGCAGTCGGCCGATCTCGCGTTCCAGGCAGGCGACCTGAGGCGCGCGGCCGAGGATGCCGCGGCGGCGGTACCGATCGCCGACGCGCAGGACAAGGACGAGTTCTCCACGCGCGCCGCGTTGTACAGCGACGCGCGAGCCTGCGCCGGCGGCGACCGCGACGCGGTGGAACGGCTCGTCGCGCGCAACGCCGCGCTCGGCGACGCATTCGGCATCCGCGCGTTCGATGTGCGCCTCGCCACGGCGCGCTGCCTGCTGCGCGTCGGCCGCCGCGACGAGGCGCTCGCCGTGATCGACTCGTTCGATGCGCTGCGGCGGGCGGGCAAACCGCTGTCGCGCAACGACTACGTCGTGCCCGCGATCGAGGCCGTGCGTCGCGCGGCCGGGGCGCCGTGAAGCGTCTTGCGCGCCGCACGCGCCATGAAGCGGCCGCGATCGCGGCGTTGGCCGGTTACGTCGACGCAGTCGGCTTCCTGAGCCTCGGCGGCTTCTTCGTGTCGTTCATGAGCGGCAACTCGACGCGGCTCGCCGCAGGGCTGGCCGGCGCAGCGCATGATGCACTCGTCGCGTCCGCGTTGATCGCGACCTTCGTCGCCGGCGTGACCGCGGGATTCCTCGTCGCGCGCCGCTCCGCGCGTCCCGCGATCGTCGTCGCGCTCGTGGCCGCGCTGCTCGCCGTCGCGGCGCTGCTCGGCAGCGGACGCGAACCCTGGTTCGCAGCGTTCGTCGCGACGTTCGCGATGGGCGCGGTCAACGCCGCGTTCGCGCGCGAGGGCGGCTTGCCTGTCGGCCTCACCTACATGACCGGCACGCTCGTGAAGCTCGGCCAGGCGATCGCCGAGGCCTTGTCCGGCGGCGACCGTGGGGCATGGTGGCCATACGCGTGGCACTGGGCCGCACTCGTCGCGGGCGCGACGCTCGGCGCGCTCGCGCACGGCTGGGCGGGCGTCGCCGCACTGTGGGGCGCGAGCGGCGCGGCTGCGCTGATCGCCGCGGCGCTGTGGCCCCGTCGCGGCACGCATTGAGCGATCAGGCCGGCCGGTCGCGGATCACGAGCAGGCGTTCCTCGGTCATGTCCTGGATCGCGTAGCGGATGCCTTCGCGGCCGAGGCCCGAATCCTTGACGCCGCCGTAGGGCATGTTGTCGACGCGGAAGCTCGAGACTTCGTTGACGAGCACGCCGCCGACGTCGAGCTCGTCCCAGGCGCGCATCGCTTTGTGCAGGTCGTTCGTGAACACGCCGGCCTGCAGGCCGAAGTCGCTCGCGTTGACGGCCTCGAGGGCTTCGTCGAAACCCTTCACGCGCTGCAGCAGCGCGACCGGACCGAACGCCTCGAGGCAGGCGACCTTCTGGTCGGCTGCGACGCCTTCGAGCACGGTCGCCTCGAGCATCGCACCGTCGCGCTTGCCGCCGCAGAGCAGTGTCGCCCCCGCAGCGACCGCTTCCTGGATCCAGTCGTCGAGGCGCTTGGCTTCCTTCTCGTCGATCATCGGGCCGACGAAGGTGTTCTCGTCCTTCGGATCACCGGCGACGAGCGTCCTCGTCGCGGCGACGAAGCGCTCGCGCAGTTCGTCGTAGACCTCGTCGTGGACGAGGATGCGCTGCACGCCGATGCAGCTCTGGCCGGACTGGTAGAACGCGCCGAAGATCAGCCGCGCGACGACGTCGTCGAGATGCGGTCGCTGGTCGGCATCGACGATGACGGCCGCATTGCCGCCGAGCTCTAGCACGACCTTCTTCTTGCCGGCCTTGGCCTTGAGGTCCCAGCCCACCGCGGGTGAGCCCGTGAACGACAGCAGCTTGAAGCGCTCGTCGGTCGTGAACAGGTCGGCGCCGTCGCGGTGCGCGGGCAGGATCGAGAAGGCGCCTTTCGGGAGATCGGTCTCGGCGAGTACTTCGCCGATGATCAGCGCGCCGATCGGCGTGCGGCTGGCCGGCTTGAGCACGAACGGGCAGCCCGCCGCGATGGCCGGCGCGACCTTGTGCGCGGCGAGGTTGAGCGGGAAGTTGAACGGCGAGATGAACGAGCACGGCCCGATCGGCACGCGCCGCGTGAAACCGCGATAGCCCTTCGCGCGTGCGGAGATCTCGAGGTTGATCACCTCGCCATCGATGCGCACGGCTTCCTCGGACGCGATCTTGAACGTGTCGATGAGCCGCGAGACCTCGCCGCGCGAGTCCTTGATCGGCTTGCCGGCTTCGATGCACAGCGCCATCGCGAGCTCGTCGGCGCGTTCGCGGAAGCGCGTGACGCAATGCTCGAGCACGGCCTGGCGCTGGTACGGCGTGAAGCGGCGCATCGGTGCGGTCGCCTCGACCGCCGCGGCGATGCCCGCATCGATCGCCGCCGCATCGGCGAGCGCGACGCGCGTGGCGACCTCGCCCGTGTACTTGTCGGTGACCTCGAGGTCGGTGTTCGGGCGCTTCGCCTCGTTGGCGAGGTAGTACGGATAGGTGGACTCGAGCATCACGGGCTCCGGAGGACGGGCTAGGGCGGCGAGCATGCGCCGCGCCGGCTGAGGGCAGGCCGACTCACGGCGGCGGCTGCACCGCCGCGCTGAGCGCCTGGATCTCGTGGTTGAGCACGCGGTCGTTGTCCGAGTAGTCGACCGCGAGGTCGATCAGGTGCACGCCGGGCGTGTCGAGGCAGTGCGCGAGCGTCGCCGCGAACGCCTCGGGCGAGTCGGGGCGATGTCCGTGCGCACCGTAGCTCTCGGCATAGGCGATGAAGTCGGGGTTGCCCATGTCCATGCCGAAGTTGGCGAATCGCATGTGGGCCTGCTTCCACTTGATCATGCCGTAGGCATCGTCGCGGATCAGCAGCACGACGAGGTCGAGGCCGAGGCGCACCGCGGTCTCGAGTTCCTGCGAGTTCATCATGAAGCCGCCGTCGCCGGCGACCGCGACGACCTTGCGTGCAGGCTTGACGATCTTCGCGGCGATCGCCGACGGCAGCCCTGCGCCCATCGTCGCGAGCGCGTTGTCGAGCAGCAGCGTGTTGGGTTGCGTGCAGCGGTAGTAGCGCGCGAACCACAGCTTGTACATGCCGTTGTCGAGGCAGAGGATGCCGTCGTCCGGCATCGCCTTGCGCACCTCGGCGACGAGGCGCACGGGATGGATCGGGAAGCGTGCGTCGTCGGCGTTGCGCGCGAGGTGTTCGCAGAGGTGTTCGCGCACGGTGTCGAAGTACTCGAACGACCACTGCGGCTGCGCCTGGATGGTCTCGGCGAAGCGCCAGATCGTGTTGGCGATGTCGCCGACCACCTCGATCTGCGGGAAATAGACCGTGTCGACCTCGGCCGCGAGGTAGTTCACGTGGATGACCGTGCGCAGGCCGCGGCGCATGAAGAACGGCGGCTTCTCGATCACGTCGTGGCCGACGTTGATGATGCAGTCGGCGTGCTCGATAGCACGGTGCACGAAGTCACCGTCCGACAGCGCGGCGTTGCCGAGCCACAGCGGGTGGGTCTCGTCGATGACGCCCTTGCCCATCTGAGTCGTGAAGAACGGGATGCCGGTGCGGTCGACGAACGCGCGCAGCATGCGGCTGCTGGTCTTGCGGTTCGCGCCCGCGCCGATCATCAGCAGCGGGCGCTTCGCGCCGCGGATCGCCTCGACCGCGCGGTGCACGGCCTTGTCGTCGGCGACCGGGCGGCGCGAATAGCTCTGCGGGATCACGATCGCGTCGCTGGACTCGCGCGCGATGTCCTCGGGCAGTTCGAGGTGGGTCGCGCCGGGGCGCTCCTCCTCGGCGCGGCGGAACGCCTCGCGCACGCGTGCCGGGATGTTGTCGGCCGAGACGATCTGGCGCGTGTACTTGGCCAGCGGCTGCATCATGTCGACGACGTCGACGATCTGGAAATGGCCTTGCTTGGAGACCTTGACCGGCTTCTGGCCCGTGATCATGACCATCGGCATGCCACCGAGCTGGGCGTACGCGGCCGCGGTGACGAGGTTGGTCGCGCCCGGGCCGAGGGTGGCCAGGCAGACACCGGCCTTGCCGGTGAGGCGGCCGTAGGTCGCGGCCATGAAGCCCGCGGCCTGTTCATGGCGCGTCAACACGAGGCGAATCGACGAGGTGCGCAGCGATTCGAGGAGGTCGAGGTTTTCTTCGCCCGGGATGCCGAAGACGTACTCGACGCCTTCGTTCTCGAGCGCCCGGACGAACAGGTCGGAAGCCTTCATGCGCGTCGCTCCGGCAGGAGGTCCGGGCATTGTGCCGTGTATCGGCGGCGCGTGCTCAGTCGGTGTCGGTCCTGAGCGCGATCTCGCCGTCGCCGAGCAGCGCGGTGACGCGGCCGGCCGCACGGACCTCGCCGATGCCGCGCACGACGCGGCGCGTCTCGGGCTCGAGCAGGATCGCGTAACCGCGCGACAGGGTCGCGAGCGGACTCACGGCGTGCAGCGTGCGCGCGAGTTCGGCGAGATGGCGGCGGCGACGGTCCAGGCCGAGCAGCGTCGCCTGTTCGAGTGCACGCCGCGCAAGCGTGCCGCGGCGCGTGGCCTCGTCGAGGCGCTTGCGCGGATGTGCGGCGCGCATCCGCGCACCGGAGCCGTCGAGGCGCACGCGCACGCGACGCGAGGCCGCCTCGATGGCGCGCAGCAGGCGCGCCTGGACCTCGTCGAGCTGGCGCGCGCCGCGTGCGAGGCGTGCCGACGGGCGCTGCGCCTGCAGGCGTGCGTGCAGGTGGTCGAGGCGCTGGCTCGAGGCTTCGAGGCGACGCTTCATGCGCGAGCCGAGCCAGGCGAGATGGCCGGCGAGGTGGCGCGCGAGCTCGTCGCGGTCCGGCACGAGCCGTTCGGCCGCGGCCGACGGGGTCGCCGCGCGCAGGTCGGCGACGAAATCGGCGATCGTGAAGTCGGTTTCGTGACCGATCGCCGACACGACCGGGATCGCGGACGCGGCGATCGCGTGGGCGACGCCCTCGTCGTTGAAGGCCCAGAGATCCTCGAGCGAACCGCCACCGCGTGCGAGCAGCAGCACGTCGTGGCGGGCCGCGGCCGAGGCCGCGCGCAGCATCGCGACGATCGCCGGCGGTGCCTCGCGGCCCTGCACGGGCACGGGCAGGATCTCGACGTCGACGAGCGGGAAGCGGCGCGCCAGCACGTGCAGCACGTCGCGTACCGCGGCACCGCTCGGCGAGGTGATCACGCCGATGCGCTGCGGGCGCGCCGGCAACGGCCGCTTGCGCGCGGGATCGAACAGCCCCGCGGCCTCGAGGCGGGCCTTGAGTGCTTCGTACTCGCGTCGCAGCGCGCCTTCGCCAGCGAGCTCCATGTGCTCGGCGACGACCTGGAACTCGCCACGCGCCTCGTAGACGCTCGCGCGCGCCCGAACGAGCACGTGCATGCCGTCGACAGGACGGAACGGCAGCCAGGTGCTGCGCGGCTTGAACATCGCGCAGCGCACCTGCGCGGCGCTGTCCTTGAGCGTGAAGTACAGATGCCCCGACGCCGGGCGCGCCACGTTCGACAGCTCGCCCTCGATCCAGATCGAGCCCAGTGCGTCCTCGATCAGGTCGCGCGCGAGCCTGTTCAATGACGATGGCGTGAACACGTGGCGGGGAGAAGCGTCGGAAGGCGTTTCGGGCATCGCTTAAAAGCCGTCGGCTTTGGTAAGGTTGGGCTTCGGGTCGACGCAGGGTGACCGCGAGCGGGGCAGGGAGTCTGCCCGGTTCCGGCGCCGCTGGCCATCGGGGGATGGCTGGTGCGTCGAAGGGTTTCGCACAGGCGGCCGCCCGGATAACATCGGTAAAGTGCCGCCATTTCCACAAGTCGCCATGGGGCGGCAGGTGTCGTGGCGGTGCGGGGGAATGGGGAAACAGGCAATGGTGGACGGCGGATTCACGATCGCGGGCGCCACGTCGCGGCCTCTCGAGATCCTGCTGATCGAAGACAACCCCGGCGACGTGCGCCTCGTCGTCGAGGCGCTGCGTCACGGCAAGCTGCTGCACAACCTGCGCGTCGCGTCGAGCGGCAGCGAGGCGCTCATCCTGTTGCGCCGCGAGGGCATGCACGCCCATCACGCGCGTCCCGACCTGATCCTGCTCGACCTCAACCTGCCGGGGTTGTCGGGTCACGAGCTGCTGCAGCTGCTCAAGAGCGATCCGCAGCTGGCGCGCATCCCGGTCATCGTGCTGACGGGATCGGTCGCCAACGACGACATCGTGCGCGCGTACGCCTCGCACGCGAACTGCTACATCCGCAAGCCGGTCGATCTCGACCAGCTGCTCTCGGTCATGCAGAGCGTCGGCAACTTCTGGTTGTCGGTCGTGTCGCTGCCGGAGGGAACCAGCGCCGAGCGCCTCGGCGCATGGCGCGTGCTGCTCGTCGAGGACAATCCGGCCGACGTGCGCTTCGTGCGCGAGCTGCTCGCCCAGCCCGAGATCGAGTTCTTCACGGCGCCGCGCCTCGCCGATGCGCTGCAACTGGTCGGCGAAGGCAGTTTCACGATCGCGCTCGTCGACCCGGGCCTGCCCGATTCGTCGGGCATCGACACGGTCAGCGCGCTGCAGCGTGCTGCGCCGCTCATGCCGATCGTGGTCATGAGCGGCCTCGACGACCAGGCGCTCGCGCTGCGCTCGATCCAGCTCGGCGCGCAGGACTACATCGTCAAGAACGCCCTCGACCGTGCCTCGCTCGCGCGCACGCTGCGCTATGCGGTCGAGCGCAAGCTCGTGCAGGAACGCCTTGACTACCTCGCCACGCACGATGGCGTGACCGGCCTTCCGAACCGGCAGATGTTCCTCGAGGAGCTGAGCCAGGCCGTCTCGGCCTGCCATCGACGTGGCCACGACGCCGCGGTCATGATGATCGCGCCCAGTGGCATCGGCCGCATCAATCAGCTGCACGGCCACGACATCGGCGACATGGTGCTCGGCTCCGCGGTCGCGCGCATCCGCGAGGTGCTGCCGCGCGGCGTGTTCCTCGCCTGCACGGGCAGCGCCGAGTTCTCGGTGATCCTCACCGAGACCGACGCGATCATGGATACGCCACGCATCGCCGAGGAGCTGATCGAGGCGGTCGGCAAGCCGGGGCGCATCTACGACAAGCAGTTCTACCTCGGTGCCAACGTCGGCATGAGCCTGTTCTCGATCGACGCCGAGGAACCCGCCGCGCTGCTCAAGTGCGCGGAGACCGCGCTGTACCAGTCCAAGAGCGTCGGCAGCAACACGTTCCGGTTCTATTCCGCGCAGATGAACAGCGCGGCGCTCGAGCGCGTCGCGCTCGAGCACGACCTGCGCCAGGCGCTGGAACGCGACGAGTTCGAGCTGTTCTACCAGCCGATCTTCGAGGTGGACGGCTCTCGGCTCGCCGGCGCCGAGGCACTGCTGCGCTGGAACCATCCCGCACGCGGACGCCTCGCGCCGGACCAGTTCCTCGAGGTCGCCGAGCAGTCTGGCCTGATCGTGCCGATAGGTGCGTGGGTGATCGAGCAGGCCAGCCGCGAGGCCGCCACCTGGCCGCTCGTTGGCGGCAAGGCCTTGCACATCGCCGTCAACGTGTCCTCGCACCAGTCCTCGAGCGAGGAGCTCGACGGCGTGGTCGCACGTGCGCTCGCGGCGAGCGGGCTGGACGCGTGGCGACTCGTCGTCGAGCTGACCGAACACGTCATGCAGAGCGGGGAGTCGCGCGGCACGCTTGCGGCGTTGCGCGCGCGCGGAGTCAAGGTCGCGATCGACGACTTCGGCACGGGTTTCAGTTCATTGGCCTACCTGCGTCGCTTCCCGGTCGACCTGCTCAAGATCGACCGCAGCTTCCTCGCCGGCGTCGTCGAGGACGAGCGCGACGCGGCGATCGTGCGCACGATCGTCGCCATGGCCAGCAACCTCGGCCTCGAAGTCGTCGCGGAAGGCGTCGAGACGCAGGCGCAGCTCGCTTTCCTGCACGGTCTCGACTGCCGCCTCGCGCAAGGCTATCTGCTCGGCAAGCCGGTCGACGCGGCGCGATTCGCCCAGGGTGTCCAGCTTGCTGGAGGCCGCGGGGTCGTCGGCTGAAAGGCGCGCTCGCCACGGCGTTCCGCCACGATCCGGTGTACGTGAGCTGCATCGCGGCGCTGGTCGTCATCGCGACCGGGGCGTTCGCGTGGCACGCCGTGACCGGCGACGAGGTGCTGCAGATCCGGCCCGCGACGGCGTTGCTCGCCTTGCTCGTCGCGCTTGCGTTCGCGTTCCGCTTGCGTCCGCAGCGGCGCCACGGTGCGGTGGTCTGCGGCGCGATCGTCGCGCTGGCCTGCGGGACGCAACTCGTCACGTTCATCGTTTCCGGCTCGGCATCGCCGTGGGACGCCTCGAACACGACGCCGATCACCCAGAATGTCGCCGCGGGGCTGTTCTGCATCGGCGCCGCACTCGTGCTCGACGGCCTGTTACCGGCGCAATGGGGCCGGCACATGCTGCTCGGGCTTTCGGGAGCGATCGGCGCCGCCCTGGGCCTGTTCGGCGCGTTCGCGCTGTCGGGCGACCTGCCCGAACACCTGTCGGCGTCGATGACGGGCACGATGCGCCTGCCGAGCGCGCTCGTGCTCGTCTTCGCTGGGCTGGGCCTGATCGCGTCGGTGCGCCTGCGCAGCCGGGTGGATGCCGCGAAGGATGCGCGCGGTCGCCCGCTGGAGCCCGTGCGCGACCGCACGGGCCTCGTCGTCGCGAGCGCCGTGCTCGTGCTGTCGCTCGGCACGACGGCGTTGCTGTGGCGCGTCACGGTCGACGAGGCGATCGCGAACGTGGAGTCCCAGGCCGCTTCGGCCGTCGACCGTTTCGCCGGCGCGGTCGCCGCGAATGCGCAGAGTCCCATCGCGCTCATCGACGGGCTCGTGGGCCTGTTTCAGGCGTCGGATCATGTCGAGCCCGACGAGTGGTCGCGCTACCTCGGAAGCGTCAACCTGCGTGAGCGCTTCGTGGGCGTGATCGCGGCCGGCCATGCGACCAGTTCGCTGCCGGTCTCGACCGACGCTGCCGGTGTGCGCAGCGTCTCCGTCGACGGCAAGGCCGTGATGGTGTGGCCGGACTCACCCGCCGAGGAGACCATCCCGATCATCTACGTGAGTCCCGACGACAGCGTCGTGCGCCAGGCCATCGGCTACAACATCGCCGCCGATCCGGATCACCTGTCGACGATACGGCTCGCGCGCGCGAGCGGTCATGCGCGGGTGTCGCCGCGCATCGATTTCACGCGCTTCCACGATCCGCGCCAGCGTGTCGGGTTCGTCGTCATCGCCCCCGTGCAGTCGGGTTACGGCGGCAACGGCGATCGTGGCTTCGTCTACGCATCGGTCGACGTCGCGCGTGTCGTCGCGCGTTCGCTGGCCGACGTCGGCCAGCCCGACCTCGCCCTTCGGATCGTCGACGACGCGGCCACCGCCGACGCGCCGCCGCTGTTCGAGGACGCCGACTTCGACGCGTCGGGAACGGTGTCGTCGCAGCCGGTAGAGCTGCCGGGGCGCACGTGGACCGTGCACGGCGAGCTGCGGCCCGCCGCGGTGGCGGCGGCGACCTCGGGACTCTCGTCGAAGGTCCTGGCCGGTGGACTTCTTGCCTCGCTGGTGCTGTTCGCGATCACCTGGATCCTGGCGGGGCATCGCGCACGCGCCATGCATCTCGCCAGCCTCATGACCGCCGAGCTGCGCCGCAGCGAGCGCGCGCAGCAGGCGATCACCGAGACCGCCAACGCCGGCATCATCACCGCCGACAGCAAGGGGCGGGTGCTCTACATGAATCCGGCCGCGGCGCTGATGTTCGGCGTCGATGCCGCGCGAATGGCGGGCGAGTCGCTGACACGGCTGATGCCAGAGCGCTTCCGCGATGCCCACCAGTACGGCCTGGAACGCGTGCTCGCCGGTGGTCCCGCGCACGTCATCGGGCATGCGGTCGAGCTGTCGGGCCTGCGCGGCGACGGTGGCGAGTTCCCGCTCGAGATCCTGCTGTCGGCGTGGCGCAGCGACGACGAGACCTTCTTCACCGCGTTCCTGCGCGACATCACCCAGCGCAAGACCGCCGAGGCCGTGCTGGTGCAGAAGACCCGCGAGCTCGAGCGCTCCAACGCCGACCTCGAACAGTTCGCCTACGTGGCCTCGCACGACCTCCAGGAGCCGCTGCGCATGGTCGCGAGCTACGTGCAGCTGCTCTCGCGTCGCTATCGGGGGCGGCTGGATGCCGACGCCGACGACTTCATCGCGTATGCGGTCGACGGCGCGACGCGCATGCAGCGCCTGATCCAGGACCTGCTCGCCTATGCGCGCGTCGGGCGTTCGGGGGCGTCGCCGGTGCCGACGAACATCGCGCGCACCGCGCAGGCGGCCACCGACGCGCTGCAGGAAGCGGTCGCCGAGACGGGCGCCATCGTCGAGATCGATGCCGACTGCGAGGCGCTCGCGATCCCCGCGCAGCTGACCCAGGTCATGCAGAACCTCATCGGCAACGCGCTCAAGTTCCGCGGCGAGGCGTCGCCGGTGATCCGCGTGACCGCATCGTGCGACGGCGCATCCTGCCGCGTCGCGGTCGCCGACAACGGCATCGGCATCCTTCCGCAGCACCGCGAGCGCGTGTTCGCGATCTTCCAGCGCCTGCATACGCGGACGCAGTACCCGGGCACGGGCATCGGACTCGCGATCTGTCGCAAGATCATCGAAAGCAACGACGGCACGATCTGGGTCGAATCCGACGAGGGTGCCGGCAGCACGTTCCACTTCACATTACCCGCCGTACAGGACCTCACATGAGCCATGACACCGTGCTGGGCGGTCGCCTGATCGAGATCCTCCTCGTCGAGGACAACGAGGGTGACGTACGCCTCACGCGCGAGGCCTTCGCCGAAGGCCACATCCGCAACCGCCTGCACGTCGTCAACGACGGCGAGCAGGCGCTCGCGTTCCTGCGTCGCGAAGGCGCGTGGAAGGACGCCCCGCAACCCGACCTCGTCCTGCTCGACCTCAACCTGCCGAGGCTGGACGGGCGCGAGGTACTGTCCGCGATCAAGGTCGATCCGCGTCTCAAGCACATCCCGGTCGTCGTGCTGACGAGCTCGCGCACCGAGCAGGACCTGCTGCGCGCCTACGACCTGCACGCGAACTGCTTCATCACCAAGCCGGTCGAGTTCGAACAGTTCATCGAGGTGATCCGCAGCATCGAGAACTTCTGGCTCACGATCGTCGTGCTGCCGCCGAAGGAGTGATCAGTCGGTATCGGCGCGAGGGGCAGGGGACCGCGAACGCCGTGCCTCGCGCCACCGCGCGAGCAGGCCGAGGCTGAACCACGCGCCGAGCAGACCGAGCGGCCATGCGAGCACGCGTGGCCACGCGAACGCGACGATCGACAGCACGAGCAGCAGCAGGGCACCGACGACCAGCACGCCGTTCTCGGCCTGGCCGAGCACGCGTCGGTTGGTGATCGCCGCGCCGACCGTATTGGCCAGTCGCAGGGCGCCCGCGGCGGCGCGTCCGGAACTTCCGCCGCCTCCACCCTGGCGTTGCACGAGATGGGCGCGCCGGCGACGCCGGTCGCGACGATGCTCGCGCAGCACGATCTCGGTCGCGTTCTCGAGATCGGCCTCGTACTGCTCCTCCATGAGCCTGGCGAAATCCTCGTCCTCGACGGCGACGTCGATCTCGCAGTTGCCGACCCAGCTGGCCATGTTGAGGTTGCTCGAGCCGACGCGTGCCCAGCGCCCGTCGGCGACCGCGGTCTTGGCGTGCAGCATCGAGCCGTTCCACTCGTAGACACGCACGCCGGCCTCGAGCAGCGGTCGATAGCCGGCGCGCGACAGCGCACCGACGGCCGGGATGTCGCTTGTGCCGGGCACGAGCAGGCGCACGTCGACGCCGTCGCGCGCAGCGGCGGCGAGTGCCTGAACGTAAGGCGCGACGCCGACGAAGTAGGCATCGGTGAGCCACAGGCGATGGCGCGCCATCGCGGCGATGAGCTGGTCGAGACGGTACAGGCCTGCCGCGTTCGGCACGGTCGCGACCACGCGTACGTCGATGTCGCCGACCGGCGGCGGTGCCTCGCCGTTGGCCGCGGACAGGATCGCGTCCGAAAACGGCGCGCCGACGCGCGACCAGCTGTCCGCGAACGCGTGCACGAGCTCGCGTACCGCGGGGCCGCGCAAGGCCACGCCGGTGTCGCGCCACGGTGCGATGCCACGTGCCTCGTCGCCGAGCCATTTCGCGCTGACGCAGATGCCCGAGACGAAGCCGATTTCGCCGTCGACCACGAGCAGCTTGCGATGGTCGCGCGAGAGCCAGCCGAACGGGCTCGCGAGCCGTGGTGCGTTGAACGTGCGCACCTCGCCACCCGCGGCGACCAGCGGGCGCCAGAAGCGTGCCGGCGACTGGCCGAGGCAGCCGAGCCAGTCGCGGATCACGCAGACGTGCACGCCTGCCTGCGCGCGCTCGACCAGCGCATCGCGGAAGCGCTGCGCGAGCGCGTCGTCGCGGAAGATGTAGTTCTCCATGAGCACGCTGCGCTGCGCGGAGGCGATCGCGGCGAGCCAGGCCTCGAAGTTGGCTTCGGCGTCGATGAGCAGGTCGACGTCATTGCCGCCGATCAGTGGCGCGCCGGCGGTACGGCTGAAGGCCTGCTGGGCCAGCAGGCGCAGTTGCGGATGGGCACCGGTCGCAAGCGGTGCGGCGTGACGTGAGGGCATCGGGCGAGTGTAGCCGCGAAGCGTGACCGCATCGTGCAAGCGTCGTCGCGCCGAAGGGGCTGCGATTCAGGCAATCGGACCGACGGTGCGGAGATCACGAAGTCCGACGGCACGGCCACGGGACCACGAAGCACGTCGCGGGGTGACGTCCGATGACATGAGATGGGGTCAGGTTCATGAGATGGGGGCAGGTTCATTTGTCCCACGAAGCGATCGCACATGCGACGGACACTGCAGGACAAATGAACCTGACCCCAGGCTGCGGTGCGATCACGTCAACGGACAAATCAACCTGACCCCATTCTTTCGGTGGGCCGTCACCGCATCGGCGCGGCCGGCTTCGTCGCGTGGGTCATCGGCGTTGCGCGCGTCGACGATGTCGTGGAGGTGGTCGTCGTGGCAGGCGAGGGCGCCGGAACGTCCGCCGTCGTCGCGCGCACCGACGGATCGTTGCTGACGTACCACGGTGTGCCGTCCTTGCGCAGGTACAGGCGGCGGCTTTCCTCGAGCGTGAACGGACGCGAGCCGATGCGGCCGAAGATCGCGACCTGGTGGCCGCTCTCGTCGACGGCGCGGTCGCGCTCGAGGCCACGCGACAGCGACAGCGCCGGCTTGCCCGTCGGGTACCACGCGATCAGCTGCGGCTTCGGCTCCGGGGCGAAGCCGTAGAAGTTGGGCTGCGTCTCGGGCGAGGTCAGTTGCAGCACCTTGAGTCCTTGCGCACCGTCGGCGACGTAGGCGAACAGGGACGCGTTGGTCGTCGCGACGACCACGTCGCGCGCATCCGCGATGCGTCCGTTGGCGCTGAACATCTGGTAAAGCGACGGCTTCTCGGGATTCGTCACGTCGACGATCGCGAGGCCTTCGGCGCCGTTGGCGACGTAGGCGTAGGTGCGTGCCACGTGCAGCTTGTGCGGATCGCGCAGGGCGAGGAATGCGCCGGGCACTTCACGCGCAGCCTCGGGGCGCGTCACGTCGACGACGTGCAGGCCATCGGCCGCGGTGACGAACAGGTAGCGGAACTGCACCTGGCTCGCACGCGCGTCCCTGATCGGCACGGTCGTGACGAGCTTCGGCGCGAGCGGGTCGTCGACGTCGACGACGACCACGCCGGCATCGGCGATCACGTAGATCGTGGTGCCCGCGATCGCGAGGTGGCGAGCGCCCTTGAGCACGCCGCCGGCGTTCCAGGTCATCGCGCGGGTCAGGTCGTTGTTGCGCGCCTCGCCGTCGGCCAGCGTCTCGATGTCGGTCGCGATGAGGCCTTCTTCGGCATCGGTGATGAACGCGTACTTGTAGACCGCGTGCATCGGCTGCTCGGCGTTCGGGCCGCGCATGAGCTCGCCCTGGTTGCGCGACGGCGCGACCGGCTGCGTGGTCGCCATGGCGACGCAGGTCGCATCCTTCGACGCGATGCGCGTGTCCTGGCCGAGCGGCGAGAACGGCGCCGTGACGATCTTCTGCGAGAAGCCCTTGTTCGCGATGCTCGCGACGTCGTAGACGCGCATGCCGTTGCGGCCTTCGGCGACGAACACGTACTCGCCGCGCAGCTGCAGGCACGATGCGGTGCCGGCCGCGTGCTGCTGCGCCTCGGGCAGGCGCAGGTCGCGCTGCTCGTGTTCCTTGAACCAGTCCGGGTAGGCGTACTTGTGCAGGTAGCTGCCGACCACGGCCTGCGGTTCGTCCCACTCGGTCACGCGCACGGCGTTGATCTCGCCGTCGCCGCCGACCCAGGCGTTGTAGCCGACGAAGTCGACGAACTTGGTACCGAGCAGCAGCAGCTGCGCCATGATCGCGTTGTTGTCGTTGGCGCGCGAGAGATGGCAGTCCTCGCAGTCCTTGGTCTCGGTCTTGCGCTCGGTGTGCGGGTAGTGCGGCGCGAACGCCTGCGAGCTGTAGCCGGCCGAAGACACCGGCGGCTGCTGGATGTAGATCTTCTCGCGGTTGATGTTGGTCGAGGACAGCACCAGCGCCGACGACGAGCGCACCGGCGCGATCTTGCCGTCCTTGATGCCGCCGTGCTTGCCGAGGAAGAACATCTCGTCGCGCGCGACCTGCGGGTTGTAGGTCGCGAAGTTGCGCGTGAAGCCGCCCTCGTACTTGTGGCGTTCGGTCTTCCAGTTGGCCTGGATCGGCAGGTGGCAGCCGCCGCAGCTCGTCGTCCACGAGGTATGGCAGGCGTAGCAGAGCATCTTGTCCTCGGAGTGCGCGCGCTGGTCGGCCGGCACGTCGGCGCCCCATTTCAGTTCGTCTGTGCCCATCGCCATCGTGTGGGCGCGCGTGGCCTTCTCGTTGTAGGCGCCCGAGAGCGGATCGGTGGTCTGCTTGACGAGGCTCATCGTCCACTCGAGGCCCGGCGTCACCGCCGAGCGCTGCACGAGCGAGTCGCCGACCCATTCGAAGCGCTTCTTGCCGTCCGGGTTGCGGATCAGCAGCAGGTTGGTGCCGTAGCTCGACGCGGCCGGGCCCGAGGTCTTGAGCGTGGGCAGGGCATCGGCGGTGCCGTGGCAGTCCTGGCACTGGATCTCGACCGCGCCCATGACCTCGGCCTTGAGATAACCGTTGCCGTGGTTGTCCTGCGAGAAGTGGCAGTCCACGCACTGCATGCCGACGTCGACGTGGATCGAGGACATGTGCACGCCCTTCTTCCACTTGTCGGGATCGTTCGCGGCGATCTGGCCGCCATCCTTGTCGAGCAGGTTGCCCTTGCGGTCGCGCTTGTAGATCGCGCGGAAGTTCCAGCCGTGGCCGTGGTAATCGGCGAACTGCGTGTCCTTGAGCTGCGGATTGAGCAGCGAGACGTCCTTGACGAACTCGGGGTCGCCCCACTTGCCGCGGATCGCCGCTTCCTCGGGGTTGCGGTCGAGGATCTTGCGCATCTTCTCGGCGTCGGGGTACTGCTGCTCGGCCGGCCACATGAAAGGCGCGTCCGATTCGTAGTCCCACATCGTGTAGCCGAGCATCGAATTGATGAACATGTTCGGCTGGTGCATGTGGCAGATCATGCACTGGCTGGTCGGGATGGCCCGCGTGAACTCGTGCTTGAGCGGATGGCCCGACACGCCCTTCGGGATCGTCGGATCGGCGGTCTGGCTCGTGCCGGTGTTGCCGAACTTCGCGTAGATCGCCGAGTGGCGCGGGTCGCGGTCGTTGGCGTAGACGACGTGGCAGGCGCTGCAGCCCGACGAGCGGTAGTCGCCCGGGTTGTCGTTGGTGCCGAGCATCCAGATGAAGGGATCGTTGAGGCGCGTCTTGTGGATGTTGAGCACCGGGATCGACACGCGCAGCGCCGTGCCGGGACCACGGAACGACTGCTTGAGGTCGGGGCGGCCCGGTTCCTCGAGGCGCTGGATCTGGCCGAACTCGTTGGGCAGGCCGATCTCGGCGAACACGTTGTTGACGTTGCGGCCGCCGCGCTCGAACACGCGGAATACGTCGCCGGGCGGCACCGTCTCCCACGACGGCATCGGGCTGATCTTGGGCAGGATGCCGCGCTTGTCCATCGCGGCGTCGTTGGGGATGCCGTTCTCGACGCTGACGGCCTCGCCCTCGCGGTTGTAGGCCTCGCCGAGGATCGAATGCTTGTACGGCAGGATGCCGTTGTTGTACGCGGCCGCGCCCCAGAACATCGCGGCATTGGCCATGAGGCTCTTCTCGTTGGCCTGGATCACGGGCAGGTGGCAGGCGCCGCAGGCCTCGCGCGCGATGCGCAGGTCGCCCGGGTTCACGAAGCGCACGAACTCGGGCGACTCCTGCAGCAGCCACGTGTAGCTGCGCTCGGGATTGGCCGCCGAGGTCCAGCGCGACGGATAGCGCGGCAGCACGTGGGCACGGTCGATCGCGGCGCGGTAGTCGACGCCTTCGGTCACGCCGGCCGGAGCGCGCACGTTCGCGTCGCCACCGTGGCAGTCGGTGCAGCCGAGCACGACGGCCGGCGTCGCGTGCATGGTCTTGCGGTCGGTCGCGGTGTGGCAGCTCGTGCAGCCGGCCGATTTCGCGTCGGCCTGCTCCCAGGTCTGGAATGCGGGGGCCGACGGCGCGGTGACGTACTCGCGCTCGACCTTCTCGGGCTTGCTGCTGTCGGCCCACGCGGGCGCAGCCAGCATGCCGGCGAGCAGGCCGAACACAGCGACGATGCGTTTCATGCCTTCGCGTCCCCCAGTCAGGTGAAGCTCAGTACGTGAAGATCAGGTTGCCGAGCACCGTGTAGTAGCGGGTGTCGTCGCCGTAGAGATCCTTGAGTCCGCGCCCCGGCAGCAGCGTCGCGGCCGACAGCCGGAACACGACGTTCTGGGTGAAGAACGGACGCCAGATCCACGCCGCCGAGACGTCGGTGCCGATGTCGCGGTCAACGTTGGGCTGCGCGCGCACGGCGCGCAGGATCGCGGTGTCGTCGAACCACAGGTGGTTGACGTTCGTGGACAGGCGCGACTGCGGCGTGAGGTCGAAATCGGCGCCGAGCCCGACCAGGCGGATGCCCGGGTTGTCGAAGTTCGACTGGCCCTGCTCCTTCGACGAACGCAGGTTCGCGAGCAGGCCGTTGCGCGAGGCGAGTGCGACGCCGCCACCGCCGATGAGCGGGATGTTCTGGCGCACCCAGTAGCTCGTGTCGGCACCGGCGAAGATCGGGTTCTCGAAGATCGCGTCGAAGCCGGTCGAGCGGTCGTCGAACGGATCGTCGTCGCCCGAGGCCCACGCGACCGAGCCGCGCACGCGCGTCCAGTCGAAATCCATTGACGCCTCGGCCGCGAAGAAACCCGCGCGGATGTCGGTGCCCTGCGGCACGAACACGCCGGCCGACTGGTCGCCGAGCGCGAGATAGGCCGCGACGGTGAGGTTGAGGCGCCCGATATGGCCGTCGCCGTTGTAGCCGATGTAGCCGACGTCGTAGGTGCGCGGCGCCTCGCGGCCGATCGCGGCCGGTCGCTGGATGAAGCCGTTGGAGTCGTAGAAGCTCTCGTCCTCGCGGTTGCGGTTCCACGCGACGATCGCCTGCGAGGTGAAGCCGATGAACGGGAAGTCCTGGCGGTACAGGCTCGCGAGCAGGATGTCGTCCTCGCGCGGCGACTCGGTGACGTCGTTGAGGCCCGAGTTGAAATCCTTCTCGAGGCGACGGAACCAGGCGACGTTGTATTGCCACTTGTTGTTGTCGCGGTTGCCGAAGAAGCGCACGCCGAGTTGGTTGTCCTGGAACAGGAAGCCGCGGAAATCCGACGAGAACGGCTGGATGCCGACGCGCACCTCGTCGACGTCGTAGCGCGCCGACACTGTGCGCAGGTCGCGCGTGACGAACAGCTCCTGCACGCCGACGAAGCCGTCGTCGCGCACCTTGCCCAGGCGCGGGTCGAGCTGCAGCGCGCGCACCTCCTCGGTCTGCACGCGGTTGTAATTGAAGGCGAGCGCGGCCTTGAACTCGATGTCGGGTGGCTTGAATGCGGTGTCGCCCTTGTAGAGCAGGAAGCTGGTCAGGAACGTCTGCGCGAAGATGACCTGGTCGGTGTCGCCGAGCACGTCGTTGGAGCCCGGCGTGGGACTCGATTGCGGTCCCACCGGGGTCGGGATGCCGCGCGGCTCGAGCAGCGTGTCGGAGATGCCGGTGAACGCGAAGAACCAGTCCTCGCCGAACACGGGCTTGTCGCCCTTGAGCACGTTCTGGTTGTAGGGGTCGTACCACGGCGTGTTGACGCCGAGCGATTCCATGATGCGCCAGCGGTCGGGCACGGGCACGAAGCTGCCGGCTTGGTCGACCGGTGCGGGATTGACCGCACCGGGGTTCTGCTCGACGAACATCGGCAACGGCTCGGGCGGATGACCCGGTCGCCGGCGCGGGATCTGCGAGGCGTAGGGATCGTAGGTCGGCGCGGGCAGCAGGCCGATCAGCTGCAGCCAGGTCGCGTTGAGCTCCTGCGCATGCAGCGCGGGCGCGGCGAGTGCGCCGACCGCGGCCGTGGTCGCGAGCAGCAGGGCTTTCGTGCGGAATGCGGCGTGGCGCATCACTTGCCCTCGCAGACGTATTGCTCGTTGGACCCGTTGAACGGTGATTGCGGGCATTGCACGTAGAGCAGGCGCGCGCCCTGCGGCGACAGACGGTCCGCGCGCATCGCGGTCGGCGCGTTGCCGACCCCGTTGCCGAGCGAGACGCCGGCATTGTGCAGGCCGAGGAACGCGACGAGGTCGCTCTGGTCGGTGCCGTCGCCCGAGGCGCCGATCGCGCCGACCAGCGTGCCGTTGCGGTAGATCGGCACGCCGCCGCCGAACAGCGTGATGCCGTTGGGCAGGCGGTCGATGCCGGTGCAGTTGCGCGGCGCTTCGCCGAGCGCGGGCAGGTCGGTGCCGTCCACGCTCACCGCGAGGCCGAGCTGCTGCAGGTAGAACGCGAGGAACAGCGCGGCCTGCGTGTAGTCGAGGTCGAGCTCGAGGCCCGTGTTGAACACGCTCCACTGCGCGATCGGCAGGCTCAGCGGGCCGGGCGGACGGCCTTGCACGCCGTCGGGATAGAACGGCCGCGACAGGTTGCCGATCGCACGCGTCGAGTAGGCGACCGCACCGTCGGCGAGCGCGTTGTTCGCGGGCACGAACGCGCGCAGCGCGGTCACGTAGGCGAACGGGTCGCGCGTGGTCGCGGTGGTCAGTGCGAGGCGGCCGCCGGCGAGGTCGAGTGCGCCGTCGAACAGCGCGACCGGCGCCACGCCGTCGAGGTCGGCCGCGGCGAAGCCACCCGAGAAGAACGCCGCCGTGCGTGCCTTCTGCGTGGTCACGTCGACCGCGTCGACGAGCGCATCGCGCGAGCGCACGATGCCGAGCACGACGCCGTTCGAATCGACCACGACGATGGTCTCGCCGGCCGGCGAGCCGAGCGGCTTGCGCACCTGCGCGCGCGTGCGGTTGGCGACCGTGAGCGACTCGCGCAGCAGCACCAGCACTTCGTTCGCGGTCAGTGCGCCCGTCGCCTCGGTGCCCGCGCGCGGCGGGAAGCGGTTGGTGCCGGTGCCGTCGTCGACGACGAACGCGTCGAGGCCCGGGAAGTTGACCGGATCGGGACGGATGCCCGATTCGACCTGGCCGAACGCGAGGCCGCGCGAGATCGTGCCGCTGAAGAACCCCGGGATCGCGAACACCTCGCCGACGCCGGGTCCGAGCGTCGCGAACGCCGGCGCGCTGGCCGGGTTGCGCGCGAGCTGGTTGAACTCGACGTCGGTGAAGCGCAGCGACAGGCCGCCGGCCGTGATGCGGTCGGCGCGACGGTCGGTCGGCGCGGCGAAGCCGAACGTGCCTGCGAGCGCGATGTACTCGTCGAGGTTGCGGTCGACGTCACCGGCGAACGTGTCGACGCCGTAGATCTCGTCGGCCGACACGCCGATCGCGCCGACCGGCACGCCGGCCTTGTACAGCGGTACGCCGCCCGGATCGGCGGCGATTCCGATCGGTGAACGATGCGGGCCCGCGCTCGGGCCCACGCCGTCGAAGCGCGCGCTGATGTCCGAGCACGGCAGCTGCGAGAACTGCACGCCGAACAGCGGCCCCGAAGGCGCCGTGATGTCGCCGGGATTGAAGTGTTCCTGCGCGACCTGGCCGGCCGTGCGCGAGGTGAACGCGTTGCCTTCGGACGAGAAGTACACCGAGGTGATCGCCTTGGCGATCGCGGTGAGTTCGCTCGGGATCTCGAGGCCTTCGAGGCCGCCGTCCACGCCGCGCTGCGAGTCGACGCGCTGGGTGCGGCGCGCGCCAGTCATGCGGTAGGCGGCGAGCACGTTGCCGACGCGGTCGACGATCGTGATCGTGGCCGGGGTGTTCTGCGCCGACGCTTCGGCGACGGCCTGGGCGATGATCGTGCGCAGGTCGTCGGGCGTCAGGAACGAGTTCGCGTTGGCGCAGGAGCCCGTGCAGCCCGAATCGCCGCCTGGGCCCGGATCGGGACCCGGCGAGGTTCCGCCATCGCCGACCGTATTGCTGCCGCCGCCGCAAGCGGCCAGCAGCGAAACGCCCAGCACGAGCGCGCCGAACCTGACGATCCCCATCGTACCTCCCGTCGCTAGCAAACAGCTGGCAAGTCGGTAACCCCTGGCGCGGCGATCATAGCTCAGCCCCGACACGGCCGCCTATCGGCGCCGGTCGAGGGTCAGCATGTCGGACTGGTGGTAGCGGTGGCAGGCGATGCAGGTGCTCGCGAGCTTGCCGTCGGGCGCCTCGCCGCCGGCGTGGCACTGGCGGCAGTTCTCGATGCCCGGGATCAGCAGGTCGTTCGAGGCCTTCGAGCGCTCGGCGCCGGCGTGGCAGTCGGCACAGGCCATCGTCGTGTGGCGCGCATGCGTGAAGCCTGCGCCCGTGTACCAGGCCCCGGCGACGCGCACCGGCGCGATGCGCCAGTCGCCGTCGGGGCCCGAAGGCGGCGCGATGCTGTGGCAGGTCACGCAGGCCTTGCCCGTGAACAACGTGCGCGCGGCTTCGCGGGCGCGGTCGCGCGCCCATGCGAGCGCTTCGACCTGTTCCTGGCGCGACAGCGGCGGCGAGCCGGGACGACGGCGTTCGCGCACGATGGTCGGTGCGCGTGCATCCTCGTAGCCGCCCTCGAGCGCGCGCCGCGCGTAGAACTCGTCGAGCGTGTAGACCACCGCGCCGACGTTCGCATGCGGCACCTGCCGGTCCGGTGCGAGGGT
Source organism: Dokdonella aquatica (assembly GCF_051987395.1). NCBI lineage: Bacteria > Pseudomonadati > Pseudomonadota > Gammaproteobacteria > Lysobacterales > Rhodanobacteraceae > Dokdonella > Dokdonella aquatica. The sequence continues at coordinate 3,446,322 of NZ_CP197094.1, forward strand.
GTCGAAGCCGAGCGCATGGCATTCGCGGCACATCGTCTCGAACGCGATCGGCTTCATCGCCGCGCCGCCGGGCTCGGGCGTGTGGCAGCTCGCGCAGGTGAGCGTCTTGCGGCCCTTCGGCGTGTTGAGGCCGTCGCCCTTCAGGTGCACGGCGTGGTCGAACTTGAGCCCCGAGTTCTCCTTGAGCGTCGCGTTCCACGGCGTGACCTTCGGCGTGAAGCGTCCGTCGTTGCCCCAGGCGGGCAGGTTGACGTGGAACTGCGGATGGTCGACGCCGAAGTCGCGGATGTCGGGCAGGCTGCTGGCCTTCTGCGTGCGCACGGACAGGTCGGCGTGGCAATCGGCGCACAGGCGCTGGTCGCGGTCGATCATGCCGCGCGTGCCGTTGTGGTCCTTGTGGCAGGTCGCGCAGCGCGCATCGCCGAGCTCGGGCACGTTGAAACGTGCGGGATCGGCGTGCGCGGGCGTACCGGCGTGGCAGCGCGTGCACGCGGTGTCGCGCACCATGAGGAACGCGTTCTCGTGGCAGCTGCGGCAGTCCTGGCCGAAGAAGTGATGCGCGGCATCGAGTTCGCCGCTGCTCCACGAGGCGAGGCTCGGCAGCGGTGCGACGCGCAGGGCCTTGTCGAGCGGCGCGGCGACGTGCGAGGCCATCGGCAGCAGCAGCCCGAACACGAGCACCGCGAGGAAGCCGATCCACGACGGCCAGCGCTTGGCGAGCCAGGTCTGCGAGAGGCTGGTCGGCTTGGCACGGCGCGCGCTCGCAGCCGCCTGCTCGCTGCGGTCGAGCGGTGCGACCTCGACCGCGGCGTCGTAGTCCTGGCGCGCCTCGAGCAGGGTGATGCGCGTCGTGCCGATCTCGATCGTGGCGCCGGCACCGACCGTGGTCGCGTAGGTGATCTGGCCGTCGACGCGGATGCCCGCGATGATCAGCGACTCGACGCGGTACTGGCCGCTGCCGGTCGGCGTCACGCTCGCATGCCGCAACGCGGCGCGCAGGTCGGGCAGGAAGATCGCCTGGTCTGACGCGCGGCCGATCGTCAGCACCTCGCCGTAGTGGATGTCCTCCTCGTAGGAGACCGAGCCCTTGCCCTTGCGCAGGACGCGGCGGATCAGCCAGCGCATCGCGTCGGCTCCGTGGGGGCGGGGTGGGGCGCATGCAGGACGGGCAGGTCGGCGTGCACGGCGCTCACCAGTAGAAGAACACGACGACGATGTGGCCGAGCAGCGCGGCCAGCAGCGAGAACGACAGCGGCACGTGCACGTACAGCCAGATCTCCATGACGGCCTGGTACTGGATGTCGCGCGCGACGCGCGTGGCCAGCGCGCGCTTGCGCGAGAGCATGTCGATGAGCTTGCGCAGCGCTTCGGTCTGGCGGTCGTCGGTCTGACCGGCGAGGAAGTCGACCATCGCGACGAGGGTCTGGCCGGCCTGCAGCGGTTTGCCCGCGCCGCCCGACTGCGTGGCGCGTTCGGCGATGGCCTGGCGCACCTTGGCGATCGCGAGGTCCGAGCCATCGCGTGCGCGCAGCTGTGTCCACACGCCGCCGCCGAGGCGCGTGTTCTGGATCGAGCGCAGCACGACGGCGTGGATCTCGGGCGCGATGCCGTCGGCCAGCGCGAGCGCGTTCTGGTCGATCTCGGCGACCTCCTCGAGCATCGCGTCGCGTGTCGCGCTGTCGCGGTTGCGCGTCATGAGCGTGGGATAGCGCAGGTAGGCATAGACGCCGAAGAAGCCGCTGAAGATCACCGCGAGCATGAGCACGAGGGCGAGCGTGTGCAGGTTCCAGCCGAACTGGAAGCCCGAGTGCAGCAGCGCGATCAGGATCAGCGCGGTGCCGAGGTAGACGTGCGCGGACAGCCATCCGAGCGTGCTGCCGAGCGTGCTCGCGTAGCTGCGCTTGCGCACGCCGAACAGCATGAGCCAGACGATCAGCAGCGCGCCGATCGTGCCGAGCGTGTAGCCGAGCCAGGTCCCGCCGTTCGGCGCGATGCCGGGGTCGTGCCAGACGTACGCGGTGATCGACGCCACGCACAGGGCGAGCGCGATCCAGAGGTAACGCGAACGTGCGTGGGTGAGGAAGGAAGCGTGCACTCGTGGCTCCGTGGCGCGATGGCGACGTGGCGGGAGGAACGAAAAGCCGTCAGCGCGGTGGCGCGCCTCCGCGTGCGAGCCCGTGCACGGCGCGCCGAAGCCGCGAGGTCGCGTCGCGCGTCACGGCGCGATCGCTCGGCTCAGCGACGCGACTGCGCATAGGCCGGGAATTCCTCGGGGCTGATGCGGATCGCCGCACCGGTCGGGCAGGCGCGCACGCAGGCGGCACCGCCTGCCTGGTCCTTGCACATGTCGCATTTGACGGCCTTCTTGGCCTGGCCGTCCTTCTTCGCGGCGGGATCGTACGGCGCCTCGCCGGGGCCGGGTCCACGGCCGAGCAGCAGCCACTGCAGCAGGCCCGGCTTCTTCGGCGGCTTGCTGGCCATGTGGATCACGCCGTAGGGGCAGTTGCGCTCGCAGTTGCCGCAGCCGATGCAGTTGTCGGCGATGAACACCTCGCCGTTCGGTGCGCGGCGCAGCGCGTCGGGCGGGCAGTCCTTCATGCAGTGCGGATGTTCGCAGTGCCGGCACGAGGTCGGCACGTGCACGTCGGCGTAGGTCGGGCCGGCCTCGCGGTCGAGCCGCGAGGTGCCGCCGTGGGTCTCGGCGCAGGCCTTCTCGCAGTTGTCGCAGCGCACGCACAGCGACTCGTCGATGAGCAGGATGTCGGTCGCCTCGCCGGCGCCCTGCGCCATGAGGAACGAGATGATGTCGCCGCCGCCGGGCAGCGCCTGCATCGCGAGGTTCGCGGCGGTGCGGTCCTTGTACTCTTTCTGCAGGCGCAGCTTGAGCACGGGAATCCTGTTGAGCAGGCGCTTGAACGCGTCGCCGTCGAGGCGGATCGTCTCGGTCGCGATCGCCGCGCGTGCGCTGGCCGAGCGGCGCGATTCGCCCATCAGCGCCATCTCGCCGACGTAGTTGCCCGCCGCGACGTAGGTCAGCACGACATCGCGGCCGCCGATGTTGCGCGAGATCGTCAGCGAACCGACACGCACGAGGTGCAGGCAGTCGCCGACCTCGCCTTCCTGGAACACGATGTCGCCGGCCTTGTAGCGCTTGAGCGTCGCGCCCTCGGCCATCTCGGCGAGTTGCGCGACGCTGGCCTCGGGCGCGAAGCGCGACTGGATCGCGCGCACGATGAACACGCGGTCGATCTCGCGCTTGACCGCCTCGACCGAGGCGATCAGGCGGTTCATCGAGCGCCGCGGCGTCTCGACGAGCACGCAGTTGGGGCCGGCGGTGACGGTCGCCGAGCGGCGGCGTCCCGAGATCAGGCTCATCTCGCCGAAGAACTCGCCGCGTCGCAGCACCACCGGCGCGGCCTGGCCTTCGATCGCGACGCGCACCTCGCCTTCGACGATCGAGTAGAAGCTGTTCGTGTAGTCGTTGCGCGTGAAGATCACCTCGCCGTCGGCCGGCGTGCGGATGTCCGAGTCGAGCATGAACTCGCGCATCTGCAGAGGCGTGATGTGCGAGAGCACCGGCACGCTGCGCTGGATCTGGCCGAGCGCCTGCTCGAGCGAGGCGAAGCCCTGCAGGCTCGCGAACTTGGCCTTGAGCAGCGGCGCATCGGCCGGCTCGACGACGTCGCCGCAGATCGTCTCGACCACCTCGTAGCCCTGGTTCATCGCCTGCTTGATGAGCGGGTAGCCGCCGAGTGCGCCGACGATGTAGAGCTTCGGCACGTTCGATTCGTATTGCGCGCTGATCGCAGGCACCGAGGCCGGATCCTTGCTCGGGAACGTGACGCCGCAGGCCTCGACGAAGCCGCGCGGCGCGGTCGCGCCGAGGCGTGCGATGACGCGGTCGACGAGGATCTGCGCGCGGCCTTTCTCGGTGGTGAGGATCATGCGCCCCGGCTTGCGCCCGGCGCTGAGCGCCTCGACGCGCTCGGGCGCGGCGTTGTAGTAGCACTCGATGAGACCGTCCTCGATCGCCTTGAGGATGCCCTGTTCGTTGCCCTTCTTGGCGCGCGCGAACTCGTCCTTGCGGTTGACGATGACGACGTTGTTCTGTTTCGCCAGCGCGATGGCGTTCTCGATGGCGGCGTCGCCCGCGCCGACCACGACGATCGTCTCGCCCTCGTACGCGTCGGGATCGTCGAGCTGGTACTGCACGAACGGCAGGTCCTCGCCGGCGACGCCGAGCTTGCGCAGGTTGCCCTGCAGGCCGATGCCGAGCACGACCGCGTCGGCCTCGAACGTCGCACCGTTGCCGCACCGGATGTCGAAGACACCGTCGGGGCGGCGCTGGATCGCGCTGACCTCGTGGCCATGGCGCACGTTGACCTTGAGCCTGGCGGTGGCGTCGTCCCACGCGCCGAGGATGGTCTCGCGCAGGCCCGCCGCGAACGGGATCGGCGAGCGCAGCGGCAGGATCGCCGGCTCGTCCATCACGTACTTGCCCTTCTGGTAGCGGTAGATCGTGTTGGACAGGTGCGGCTCGGCCTCGAGCAGCACGTGCGACGTGCCACGCTCGGCCGCGCGCGCGGCCGCGGACAGCCCGCCCGGCCCGGACCCGACGATCGCGATCGTGAAACGCTCGCCCATGCGCTGCCTCCGCCCCTTCGGCGGATCATGCCCCAAAGCGTGCCGGCGCGCGCGGTGGCGTTCAGGCCGGGGCGGGTAGGTTCATCGGCGGACAGGATCGGGGGACACGAGATGGGCGAACGGAGCGGCGACCTCGCCACCTGCGTCGAGCGCGTGCTCGCGCGGGGTGGGCGCGATCTCGTCCTCGCCGCGCCGCTCGGGCTCGGCAAGCCGAACCGGCTGCTCAACGCGATCTACAAGCGCATAGCCGACGATGCCTCACGAAGCCTGACCCTCTGCACGGCGTTGTCGCTGTCGGTGCCGCGACCGTCGGCGGGCCTCGAGAAGCGTTTCGCCGGGCCGTTCCTCGCGCGCCATTTCGGCGCCGATTATCCCCACCTCGACTACGTGGCCGCGATGCGCGCGGGTACGCTGCCGCCGAACATCCGCGTGCAGGAGTTCTACTTCCAGTCCGGCGCGATGCTGCGCGCACCGCGCGCACAGGCCGACTACGCGAGCCTCAACTACACGTTCGTCGCGCGTGATCTCGCCGACGCAGGCATCCACGCGATCGTGCAACTCGTCGCGCAGCGCGGCGAGGGCGCTGCGGCGCGCTACAGCCTCAGCAGCAACCCCGACGTCACGCTGGACCTGCTCGATGCGATCGAGCAAGCCGGCGGCGAGCGCCCGCTGGTCGTCGGCGTCGTGCACCGCGGCCTGCCGTTCCTCGGTGGCGATGCCGAGGTCGCCGGCGACCTGTTCGACCTGCTGCTCGACGAGCCCGGGCACGATCAACCCCTGTTCGCGTTGCCGCGCGAGGACGTCGACGATGCGGAATATGCGATAGGCCTGCACGCGAGCACGCTCGTGCGCGATGGCGGCACGCTGCAGATCGGCATCGGTGCACTGTCCGACGCGCTCGTCGAAGGCCTGCGCCTGCGCCATGCGCGCAACGCTGACTACCTGCGCCTGATCGCCGGCCTCGGCGGGCCGACGCCGGCGCACATCGGCCGCCACGGCGGCGTCGCGCCGTTCGAGCTCGGCCTTAACGGCTCGAGCGAGATGGTCATGGACGGTTTCATGCATCTGCGCCGCGCCGGCATCCTGCGTCGCCTCGTGTTCGACGATCTCGCCCTGCAACGCGCGCTCGACGCGGGCATCGTCGGCACCATCGTGCGCGAAGGTGACACGCAGCGTCTCGTCGAGGCCGGCGTGCTGCCGCAGCGGCCCGACCGAGTCGCGATGGCGCGGCTCGATGCGCTGGGCCTGTGGCCCGACGGCCACGACGAACGCGTCGACCTCGGCGACGCCGCGCAGCGCGAGGCCTTCGACCGCGCAATCCGTGGCCGGCGCCTGCGCGGCGGGCGCTATCTGCAGGGTGCGTTCTACCTCGGTTCGGCCGAGCTCTACGCCTGGCTCGCGGCGCTCGACGGCGAGGACCACGAAGGCCTCGCGATGGGCCGCATCTCGCACATCAACCGGCTGCGCCGCGGGCACGAGGCACTGGCTGCCGTGCAGCGCCGCGACGCGCGCTTCTTCAACACCTGCATGATGGCCAGCCTGCTCGGCGCGGCCGTCTCCGACACGCTCGACGATGGTCGCGTGGTCAGCGGCGTCGGCGGGCAGTACAACTTCGTCGCGATGGCCCACGAGCTCGACGGCGCCTGCTCGGTGCTCATGCTGCGCGCGACCCGCGAGGTCGACGGCCGCACGACCTCGAACCTGCGCTGGGCAGGCGGGCAGGTGACGATCCCGCGCCACCTGCGCGACGTGTTCGTGACCGAGTATGGCGTCGCCGACCTGCGCGGGCGCAGCGACCGCGACTGCATCGAGGCGATGCTCGCGATCTGCGACGCACGGTTCATCGACGGGCTCGTCGCCGAGGCCGTCGCGGCCGGCAAGCTGCCGAAGGATTTCCAGGTTCCGGATGGCTGGCGCGCCAATACGCCGTCGGCGCTGTCCGGACGCCTCGCTGACGCAAGCCGGCGAGGCCTCCTGCCGGCGTATCCGTTCGGCAGCGATTTCGATGCACTCGAGCTGCGCCTGCTCGCCGCGTTGCAGTGGCTGCGCCTGCATTCGAAAGGTCCGGGAGGCTGGCTGAAGCTCGCCGGTGCCTTGCTGGGGCATGTCCCGGACGAGCCGGCCGCGCTCGCGCGCATGGGACTCGCGACGCCGGCCTCGTGGCGCGAACGCCTCGAGGCACGGCTCGTCGCCGCAGCGCTGGGCAGGACCGCATGAGACGACCGCACGCCCTCCTGCGCCATGACCGATCGCGTCCGGGCGTTCCCGTGGCGCGTCGCGAACCGTTGGCGCGGATCGTGCTGCGACAACGGGCATCGGACTGGCCTAGACTGGACCGCATGAAAGGAACGCCACCATGAGCGACCTGCATCGTCGGCTGCTGCACGACCTGCCCGAACGCCATGCCCCGCGCGGCGCCGCGTTCGCGACCGAGACCCGTGCCGTGCGCGCCTGGGTCGCGGCGTTGCCGCTCGCCAATTTCGCCGCGACAGCGCGCCTGCTCGTCGATGCGCTGCGCTCGATGAACGGCCAGCGCGTCGGCGCATCGGAGCGCCTCGACGCGCTCGAGATCCTGCGCGCGCCGGTCAACCAGCTTGCCGGCCTCGTCGACAAGCAGATCGTCGGCACGAGCTTCCCGCTGCCGCCGCAGCGCGCCGAACTCGGCATCCTCGCCCAGGAGTTCCAGTCCGAGCTCGCCACCGGCTACCGCATGGCGCTGTACGACTTCTGCGCGCCGAACGGCACCGTGCCGCTGCTCAAGGGCAAGGCCGTCGCTTTGTGTGCCGCACGCGCGCTGCACCACGCCGGCGCACGCCTGCACAAGGCCTATCTTCTCTATCGGACGCCGCCGGTCGGCGCCTGGAAGGCGTTGCACGACGTCTACCGCTTCGCAGCCGCACTGGGCCTCGACGACCGCGCGATCGACGACCAGGCCAACGGCCCCGCCAGTGCACGCGAGATCTATGCGCACGCGATGCTGCTCGCGCTCGCCAATCCGTACCGTTTCACCCAGCGCGAGCTGCTCGAACTGATCGCGCTGACGCGCGCGTTCTCACCGCATGCGGTGATCCGCAAGGGCGGCAGCGACGGCATCGGCCAGCATCCTGTCGACTGCGAGGCCGATCGCGGTCCGGGCTATCTGCCCGAGGAGCGCACGGCCGTGAGCGACGGCGTGCTGACGATCGACCTCGGTGCGCTGTTGCGCATCATCGACGAACAACTCGCACACCTGCCATCGAGCGTACGCGTGGTGTCGTTCCGCGTCCGTGGCGGCTCGGCCGTCCAGGGCGATGCCGACCTCGTGCGCCGCCTCGTCGACGGCTGGACCTCGGACGGCCAGCGCGAGCACGCGCGCCTGCCGGGTGGCTATGCGTTGCAGAGCGTGCTCGGCCTGCAGGACCTGCACTTCGTGCTCGCCGGCAACGAGGATTTCGACAGTTTCATGCGCCAGGTGCGCGGCACCGCGATCAGCGTGTCGGATCGCGACGGCGCGGCGACTTGGGCCGCCTCGTCCGAGCAGACGCGCGCCCAGCGCATGCAGGCCAAGGTCATCGACCAGGGTCTCGGCGGGTATCGAGTGCTGTGGGAGCGGGGAGGGCCCGGCGAGACGGTGCGCGCCAAGGTGGGCGAACTTGTCGGCCTCGCGGTCGCCGACGCGCAGGGCGTCATCTCGGACTGGATGGTCGGCGTGATCCGCTGGATGCGCATCGACGACGAGAGTCGCGTCGACGCCGGCATCGGCCTGCTCGCGCGTCGATCGCTGCCGGTCGGCGCCTGTGCCGTCGACGACGGCGGCAACCTGCGTGGCGGCGAGTCGCGCGGCCTGCTGCTCGTGCCGATGCGTGCCGACGAGGATGCGCCGTACACGTCGCTGCTCGTGCCGGGCCTGTTCGAGCGCGAGCCGGCATCGATCGAGCTGACGCTGCCGGCCGATCCGAACCGCTGGCTGTCCTCGGCCTGCGTCGTCGAGGCCGAGGAGGTGAGCCTGCAGGAATCGGCCGGTGCCTACCTGCAGTTCGCGCTCGCCGGCATCGACCTCGCCGACGAATCGCCGGCTGCGGACGACGGCGAATCGCTGCACGCGCGCGCCGCGGCGATCTGAGGGCGGTGGGCAGTCGCGGCCGCGCCGGGTATCCTTGGCAGGTCCGGCACCGGCACGGCGCCATGTCCGATCACCATCCTTCCTGCGGGCGCCTCGTGCGCCGTCCCCGAGCATGACGTCTCCCACTCCTGGCATCGTCCCGCGTCGCGGCAGCGTCGGCGTCCGCATCGGTCCGACCCTCGTCGGCGGCGCGGCCCCGGTCGTCGTGCAGTCGATGACCAACACCGACACCGCCGACATCGTCGCGACGACGAAGCAGGTCGCCGAACTCGCGCGCGCCGGCTCCGAACTCGTGCGCCTGACCGTCAACACGGCCGAGGCCGCCGCCGCGGTGCCGCGTATCCGCGACCGGCTCGCGATGATGGGTTCGAGCGTGCCGCTGATCGGCGATTTCCATTACAACGGCCATCAGCTGCTGGCCGACGAGCCGGCCGCCGCCGAGGCGCTGGCCAAGTACCGCATCAACCCGGGCAATGTCGGCTTCGGCAAGAAGAAGGACATCCAGTTCTCGACGATCATCGAGACCGCGTTGCGCCACGACAAGCCCGTGCGCATCGGCGTCAACTGGGGTTCGCTCGATCCGTCGATGATCGCGGCGATGATGGACGAGAACAACGCACGCACCGAGCCCTGGGACGCCGCACGCGTCGCCCAGGAGGCGCTGATCCGCTCCGCGCTCGATTCAGCGCAGCGTGCCGAGGAACTCGGCATGGACCGTTCGCGCATCGTGCTGTCGTGCAAGGTGTCGGGCGTGCAAGGCCTCATTTCGGTCTACCGCGACCTCGCCGCGCGCTGCGACTACGCGCTGCACCTGGGCCTGACCGAAGCCGGCATGGGCTCCAAGGGCATCGTCGCCTCGAGTGCCGCGCTCGCGGTGCTGCTGCAGGAAGGCATCGGCGACACGATCCGCATCTCGCTGACGCCCGAGCCGGGTGAATCGCGCACGCGCGAAGTCGTCGTCGCCCAGGAGCTGCTGCAGACCATGGGCTTGCGTGCGTTCACGCCGATGGTCACCGCGTGCCCGGGCTGCGGCCGCACGACGAGCACGCTGTTCCAGGAACTCGCGCGCACCGTGCAGGACCACGTGCGCGCGAAGATGCCCGAGTGGCGCCTCAAGTACGACGGCGTCGAGAACATGACCCTCGCGGTCATGGGCTGCATCGTCAACGGCCCCGGCGAGTCCAAGCACGCCGACATCGGCATCTCGCTGCCCGGTACGGGCGAGAGTCCCGCGGCCCCGGTGTTCATCGACGGCCAGAAGGCGATGACCTTGCGCGGCGACACGATCGCGCAGGATTTCGTCGGCGTCGTCGAGGACTACGTCGCGCGCCGCTACGTGCAGCGCGCCTGAGGTTCCGGCAAGGCATGGCGAAGCAAGGCGAGATCGACTACGTCGCGCGCATCGGCGAGGGCGGCGCGGCGCATGCACAGGGCAAGCCGTTCTCCGATGCCGACTGCGGACGCATGCTGGCCGACCTCGGTGGCGTGTTCATGGTGCTGCCGCCCGCGCCGGCGCGCCTGCTCGATCTGGGCTGCGGAAGCGGCTGGACCAGCGTGTTCTTCGCGCGGCGCGGCTACGACGTGACCGGCCAGGACATCGCCCCCGACATGATCGCGCTGGCCGAAGCCAACCGTGCCGCGGCCGGCGTGGACAACCTCGCGTTTACGGTCTGCGACTACGAGTCCCTCGGCTTCACCGACACGTTCGACGCGGCCGTGTTCTACGACGCCTTGCACCACGCCGAGGATCCGCACGCCGCGCTCGCTGGCGTGTACAAGGCGCTCAAGCCCGGCGGTGTGCTCGTCACGATCGAACCCGGCGTCGGCCATGCCGAGGCCGAACACTCCAGGATCGCGGTCGACATGTTCGGCGTCACCGAGCGCGACATGCCGCCCCGCGACATCGTGCGCATGGCCCGCGCGATCGGCTTCCGTGGCGCGCGCGTCTACCCGACGCCCAAGATGCTCGCGATGATCCAGTACGAGATGCCGGTGCTCGCACGCCTGCCGGACTGGCTGTCCGACCTCGTGCGCTGGGGCGGCATGGGCTGGCTCATGCTCGTCGCCAAGCGCTGGCGGGGTGGCATGGTGGTGTTGCGCAAGTAAGCAAGGCGGCTGCGAAGGCAGGCGGACCGATGGCTGCTCGGTCTGGAGCTGCGGTGTCCTGCCCGAGCGTTCCCGATAGTCGTCTGTCATGCGATGGTCCCGGGTGACATGCTTGCATGAGCATGTCGACGCAGGTCATTGATTCATCGCATTCTTCATGACTCTCATCAGGCTCTTTCGAGCTGGCGTTGCTGCGTGGTGACGCAGGCGGAGGGAACCCTTTCCGTCTCGTCCGCGATGCTGAGGTGAAGTGGGTAGGGCGTTCGGATTGCACGCCGGAAACGGGTCGATGCCGTTTTGTCTGAGCCCTGCGCAAGCGCACGCCTTGGGGCGATGGGTGCGCCGTTCGAGATCCATCAACCTACGGTGGTGTCGAGCCATGGGACACGCCGCCCCGGCGCAGGCCGGGGCCCAGCGCCTGTCTGTGGAGCAAATCGGATGGTCCCCGTCCCGCGATGCAGCGCAGGCTCACATTCCGAGTTTCGCATTCACGCCCAAGTGGCATCGAAAGGCACTGGGCCCCCGGCCTGCGCCGGGGCGACGGGGTTTTTGCTTGCAGGGGCGATGTGAGTGGAACGAAATCCGCTGCGCGGGTTCGGTCCTGCACGAGCGCGTGATCACACTCGCGGCGTTGCAGCGCTTCGCGCGTAGGGTGGAACCGCCGCAGGCGATTCCACCGTGATCGGAGTGCTTCGTGAATGGCGCGGGAAGCCGCAGCGTGTCGGCGTCGTGGCTCAGGCGCGCAGTGCGATCGGCTCGCGGCGTGTCGTACCGAAATCGCCACGGCACTTGAGGATATCGACGCAAGTGCCTGACGAAGAAGCCGAAACACGCAGGCGAAGTGCGGCCGGGCTGGACTGTTCCTGGGCGTGCAGCGGGCGGAACAGGATCGCGAGCGCGTCACTGCTTTCGGCGGCGAGCTGCAGGCGGCGCAGCTGGCGGTAATCGACCTGAGGCAGCCAGTGCAGCACGGCGGCGCAGCAGCCCGCGCGCAGGCATTGCTCGGCGCTCCAGTGCGAATCGGCCGTGCCGGCATCGATGCGCACGACGTGGTCGAGGTCGACCCCGGCCGCAGCTAGGGCGGGGGCGTAGGGAATGTACGGCGGCGCGATCATCGCGACGCGACGGCGTGCGCGCGTCATCGCGGCGAGTGCGGGCATGACGAGCTCGAGCTCGCCGATGCCGTCGTGGTCGACGAGGATCTCGGTCAGCGCACCGAGCGGCAGTCCGCCGCCCGGGAGGCGCGCATCGAGCGCGTCGTTGCCGGTCGGCTGCGTGCGCAGATCGGCCCGCGAGGCGCTGCCGGCGCGCCAGACGCCCGGATGGCGCAGGACGTCGCCGAGTCCCGAGGGACGTGCAGGGGACGCCATGAACGGCGAAGTCAGGACGGCGGCCATGCTCAGGTTCTCCGGATCATGCCGACGTAGAGGCCTTCGATCGCGAACGGGGTGCGCTCGGGGTCGACGTCGATCGGGGCGAAATCGGGATTCGCCGGCAGCAGGCGGATGCGGCCCTGGCGGCGTTCGAGGGTCTTGACGGTGACGTCCTCGTCGATGCGCGCGACGACGATGCGACCGTCGTCGGCGGTGTTCGTGCGGTGCACGGCGATGAAGTCGCCGTCGAGGATGCCGGCGTCGCGCATGCTGAGGCCGACGACGCGCAGGAAGTAATCCGGCCGCGGACGAAACAAGCTCGCATCGATGCCGAACTCGCCTTCGATGTTCTCGGTGGCGAGGATCGGGGAGCCGGCGGCGACGCGCCCGACGAGGGGAAGCATGGTCACCGCCGGCCCCCGCGAGCGGGAAGGCAGGCGCAGGCCGCGATGCGGCGAGCGTTCGAGTGCGCCCTTGCGCACGAGCGCCTCGACGTAGTCCTGTGCGGAGCTGTGCCGTGCGAAGCCCAGGGCTTCGGCGATTTCGCGCAGCGTCGGCGGACGGCCGTGCTCGGCGGCGTAATCGCGGATATGCTCCAGCACGCGGCGTTGGTTGGCAGTCAGGTCGTCGAGGTTCATGGCGTACGAATGTACGTACGTACACCCGGCGATGCAAGTTTTTTTTGCAGGGAGTCCGCGATGCGGTTCACCGGGGTGCTCGGGCTGGTGGTCGTGGGCTTGGCAGGCGTCGCCCTCGGGGCGGCGGAATCCTCGCCTGCGACGCGTGCCGAAGCGTTCTACCGTGCCTACGTCGCATCGGGTGCGAGCGGACTGCCCGAGCCTGCGCAGCAGCAACGCCTCGCGCCTTGGCTGAGTCCGAAACTGCTCGCGCGATTCGATGCGGCGCGTGCGATCCAGGCCGAGTGCATCAGCTTGCATCCGACCGACAAACCGCCCCTGATCGAGGGCGACCTGTTCTCGAGCCTGTTCGAAGGCGCGCAGGCGTTCGATGCCGGGGACGCCGGGATCGAGGGCAACACGGCCCGCGTCACGATGCGCTTCCGATACGGCGACGAGAGCTCGGCCGACGTCGTGCGCTGGAGCGACACCTACGAACTCGTGCGTGCGTCCGCCGATGCGGCATGGACGCTCGACGACATCGTCTACGGTGGCGAGTGGGCCTTCGGCCCCGGACGCGGCACGCGCCTCGCCACGTTGCTCGACGGGCTCGGGCGCTGCGAGTGAGGTGATGCGCGCGCTCTTGCATGCCTGCGTTTCGAATGCTCTTCGTGGCCACGAGCAGGGCGGAACCGCCGCAGGTGATTCCGCCGTGACCCGCGTTGTCGCATCACCACGGTATGGCTTCGATCGCACGCCGGTAAGCGCGGGCGGAATCCATTGCGCGCATTCGGCCGCAAGGTCGTCACGTCTGCGGCGTGCGAGTCGGAAGAGGCGCGCATCGCGCACCGCGATGGACGAAACGGGAGGCGTGGCCGATCATGCGGATTCTTCGGATTGCACGGATTCCCGCATGAGCGAGCGTATCGCCCTTGTCGTCCACGGTGCCGGCGGACGCATGGGCCAGGCCATCCTGCGCCTCGCCGCGGGCATGCCCGCGGTGCAGGTCACGTCGGCGCTCGTGCGCGCAGGTTCCCCACTCGAAGGTCAGCCACTCGCCGCGACGCTCGGCGCTGTCGCGCCTGACCTCGCGTATCGCGCCACGCTCGATGAGCGTGACGCCGCCGGCGTCATCCTCGATGTCGCCGGACCCGGAGCGTTCGATGCCGCGCTCGCGTTGGCGCGCTCGCGTGGCTATGCATTCGTGAGCGGCTCCACGGGCCTCGACGAGGCTTCGCATACCGCGCTCGACGAGGCCGCGGCCTCGATCCCGGTCCTGCTCGCCGCGAACTTCAGCCTCGGTGTCGCCGTGCTTGCGCACCTGTCCGCGCAGGCGGCGAAGCTGCTTGGTGTATGGGATTGCGAGATCCTCGAGGCGCACCACCGGCACAAGCGAGACGCGCCTTCGGGCACCGCGTTGCTGCTAGGCGAGCGCGTGTCGCGTGCGCGCAATGGTGCCGAAGCGGCACCGATCGATCGCAACGGCGTGCGTGTTGACGGCCAGATCGGTTACGCCGCGTTGCGTGGCGGCGATGTCGTCGGCGAGCACGCGGTGTGGTTCGCGGGCGAGTCAGAGCGCCTCGAGCTCGTGCACCGCGCGACCAACCGTGACGTCTTCGCGCACGGTGCGCTCGCGGCCGCGCGCTGGCTCGCCGGCAAGCCGGCGGGGCGTTACACGATGGACGACGTGCTGGGCCTGACGCGCGACTGAGGCGCGTGCGGCCCGCCCGACACGCACCGCGACCTGCGTATCGAGGAGCGGCGTGCGCCAGTGCGTCAGGGCCGCGTGCGTGGATCGAACGGACGCGGCGGCGAGACGCGCGGTGCTCCGGATGCCCGCGCCGAAGCGGCCTGTCGCTGGGCGGTGGTGCGCGGCACGAGGCCGGCCGGCAACGTCACCGGCACCGTCGCAGCGAGTCCGGCGACGGTGCGCGTGTTCGTGCCCGCAGGGTCGAGCCAGTCGCGCAGGCGCACGGCCGGTGAGGTGCCGTCCCACGCGGCCGACAGCTTGCCGTAGCAGTCGATGCCGGTATCGGGCTGCGTCGGCGCGGACATGCTGCACGTCGCCGTACCGCCCGACAGCATGCCGATGAGGCGCTTGCCGCGCCCGCTGCCGTCGCCGGCCGGGATCCACAGCCCCGAACCAGACGAACCGCCTTCGGTGGTGCCTTGCGCATAAGGTCCGGCCAGCCAGTGCGTGTTCGCGCTCGTGCCGCCGGTATTGATGCAGTTGTTCGTCGTGCGCGGCGGATTGGCCGAGCGCGTGACCTTGGCGACGTCGCCGCGCGGATGATGCAGGCCGATGCTCGACGACGGCGCCACGCCGCCCGCGTCCCAGCCCGCGTAGTAGACGTTCCACGCGGGGTCGGGTGCCTGGGTGAGCTCGA
Organism: Dokdonella aquatica; assembly: GCF_051987395.1. Taxonomy (NCBI): domain Bacteria; kingdom Pseudomonadati; phylum Pseudomonadota; class Gammaproteobacteria; order Lysobacterales; family Rhodanobacteraceae; genus Dokdonella; species Dokdonella aquatica. The sequence continues at coordinate 3,461,551 of NZ_CP197094.1, forward strand.
CGAGCGTGAAATCGGCGTCGGCGCGCGTCGCACGCAGCGTCGCGCCGGTCTGGTTCTGCGCGAGTGACCAGCCGGTCGTCGGCGAGCACTGCGTCGAGCGGTAATTCCAGTACACGCGCATCGAGGCGACTTCGGCCGCGGTCGACATGCAGTGCGCGGCGGTCAGCACGAGGTTGCGGCGATTGCCCGGCACGGTGTTGAGCAGCGTTCCGGTGCAGATGTAGCCGAGGCCGTCGCTGCCGCGGAACTCGTAGTAGGCGAGTGCACGCTTTTCGTCCGGATAGGGATCGCCGAGCGGGCAGGCGACGTTGATGTTGCAGGCGCCCGAGCCGGTCGGATTCGCCTTCGCCACCTTGAACAGGTCGCGGAATCCGGCGTCGACGTGGGTCAGCACGAGGTCGGGCGCACCACCTTCCGAGGCGGGCACGCGCAGCTCCACGCTCGCGAGGTCGCCCGGCACCATAGGTACCCACAACGGTGCACCGTCGTCGGCCGTGTAAGGACCTTCGTAGTGGCCACCGCTGCCGGTCACCCACAACGCCGCGCCGGGCGGCAAGGCGTAGCGCGCAAAGCCGAGGTGCAGGTCGGTCGCGCCGGGCACCTGCACGTCGACGCGCCACAGCCGCGTGCCGTCGTCGAGCACCTGCCATGCGCCGTCGACGCGCGCGTCGATCATCACGTCGTGGCCGAGCGCGATCGCGAGGCGCTTGTCGGGCATGCCGTCGCGCGTCGCCTTAGCGTCCGCCTCGCCGCGCAGCACGGCGGCGTCGATCGCGGGCAGCATGATGCGCGCCGGCACGGCGATCGACTTGGCGGCTCCCGCGAGCGACGGCGGGCGCTCGCCCTGGCGCGCGTGCACGGGCAGGGCGCACAGCGCGAGCGCGAGCAGCGGAATGGCGAAGCGCAGGTCCATGACGGGATCTCCCGGGTTCAGTCCAGATGGGCGGCGTCGTCGCGACGCTTCGCGCCGATGCGTCGGTCGATCGCACCGAACAGCTTCTTGAACAGGCGCGAGAACTTGCCGCGCTTGGTCTTGCGCAGCTTCTCGTCCTCGCTGGTGAGCCAGGCGACCTGGATCACGCGGCGCTCGCCTTCGAACGGCAGATGGCCGTGGAACGAGTTGTCGGCACGGCCGAACGCGACGAAGGTGCCGTAGACGGGTCGCACCTCGGGCGACACGAGGTCGTCGATGCTGTCCTGGCGGGCGAGGAAACGCAGGCAGCCCGCGCTCGTGTCGGGCCAGTCCTCATTGAGGTAGAGCAGGGCGGTGGCGATCTTCGAGCGGCTGTCGGTGTGGATCGTGCCGTGGCGACGGTTGAGCGACTGGCAGATCGTCACCAGCGACGGGCGTGCACCGAGGCCGGCGATACCGAGGCGTTCGCCGACCGCGTCGGCGAACGCAGGCGAGACGAGTTCGTCGATGAGCGCATTGACCGAGGGGCCGCAGTCGCCGGCTTCGTGCGGAAAGAACCCCGCGTTGCCGTAGCGCGGGAAATCACGCGCGAGCGCCGCGCGTTCGGTGTCGGGCAGCTGCTGCGTGGCGACGAGGAAGGCAAAAGGTTCGCGCCGCAGGACGGTGTCCCCGCGGGCGAGGCCGTCGATGCTGAGGATGCCCATGGCCGCGTTCCGGTTCGGAGGGGTGAAAGGCGCGATTCTAGCGGTTCGGACGGCCGCACGTGCGGCATCTTGCGCAGGCATTCGGACGGCCGTGCGGGTGGACAGTGCCCGCTCATCCGCCTATCATTCCGTCTCGCCTTGACCCCATTTCTACGCCCGAATCCACGGACCGGCCTCGCACGGACCGCGGGTTTCGTCGCATCCGCGCCAGCCCGGCGCCGATCGACCAGGGCCTCCACGCAGGCGAACGCATGACCCATCCAGCCATCCTCGCGCTCGCCGACGGCAGCCTCTTCCACGGGCAGTCGATCGGCGCCGACGGCAGCAGCACCGGCGAAGTCGTCTTCAACACGGCGATGACCGGTTACCAGGAAATCCTCACCGATCCGTCGTACTCGCGACAGATCGTCACGCTGACGTATCCGCACATCGGCAACACCGGCTGCAACGCGGCGGATGCCGAGTCGACCGCCGTGCACGCGGCCGGCCTCGTGATCCGCGACCTGCCGCTGCTCGCGAGCAACTGGCGCAGCGAGGAGGCGCTCGACGCCTACCTGCGCCGCAACGGCGTCGTCGCGATCGCCGATATCGACACGCGTCGCCTCACGCGCATCCTGCGCGACACGGGCGCGCAGTCCGGCTGCATCGTCGCGGGTCCCGATGCGAAGGCCGAGGCCGCGCTCGCCGCGGCACGCGCGTTCCCGGGCCTGGCCGGCATGGATCTGGCCAAGGTCGTCTCGATCACCGCACGCGAAGCGTGGAACGAGGGCTCGTACGATCTCGACGCCGCGACGTTCACGACGCCGTCGACGCGCTTCCACGTGGTCGCCTACGACTTCGGCGTCAAGCGCAACATCCTGCGCATGCTCGTCGACCGCGGCTGCAAGGTCACGCTCGTTCCGGCGCAGACGCCGGCCGAGGACGTGCTCGCGCTGTCGCCCGACGGCGTGTTCCTGTCCAACGGCCCGGGTGATCCGCAGCCCTGCGATTACGCGATCGCCGCGATCCGCGCCTTCCTCGCCGCACGCGTGCCGGTGTTCGGCATCTGCCTCGGCCACCAGCTGCTCGGCCTCGCCGCCGGCGCGACCACGATCAAGATGAAGTTCGGTCACCACGGTGCGAACCATCCGGTCATCGACATCGCCACGGGCCGCGTCATGATCTCGAGCCAGAACCACGGCTTCGCGGTCGACGAGGCCACGCTGCCCGCGAACGTTCGCGCGACGCACCGTTCGCTGTTCGACGGCTCGCTGCAGGGCATCGAGCTGACCGACGTTCCCGCTTTCGGCTTCCAGGGTCATCCGGAAGCGAGCCCCGGCCCGCACGACGTGGCCGGCCTGTTCGACCGCTTCATCCACCTCATGGAGGCGCACGCGGTCGCCGCGGCGTAAGGCAGATGATTCCGTACCGGACCCCGTCGTCGATCCTCTCCGCCGTGTTCGCCGTCGCGTTCGCCGCGTCGGCCTCCGCGGCACCGCCGGCCAAGGAAGCCGCGCCGCAGCCCCAGCAACGCGAGACGCCGTACGAGGCGCTCGAGAAGCAGGTCGGCTCGCGTGTCGTGATCCACACCGTCAACAACACCACGCGCACGGGCACGCTCGTGCGCTACACCAACGTCGGCCTCGCCCTGCGCGTCGAGAACGGCGGCTACGAACTCTCGATGCCGCGCAAGAACGTGCGCGCCGTGTTCGTCGTCGTGCCCGCCGCCGATCCGTTGTTCCCGACCGACAAGACCTCGCTGGAAGCCAAGCCCGGTGCCAAGAAGAACTGACCTCAAGACCGTCCTGATCCTCGGCGCCGGCCCGATCGTCATCGGGCAGGCCTGCGAGTTCGACTACTCCGGCGCGCAGGCCTGCAAGGCGCTCAAGCAGGAGGGTTACCGCGTCGTCCTGGTGAACTCGAACCCGGCGACGATCATGACCGACCCGGAGACCGCCGACGCGGTCTACATCGAGCCGATCACCTGGCAGACGGTCGAGAAGATCATCGCCAAGGAGAAGCCCGACGCGCTGCTGCCCACGATGGGCGGCCAGACCGCGCTCAACTGCGCGCTCGACCTCGCCGACCACGGCGTGCTCGAGAAGTACGGCGTCGAGCTGATCGGTGCCAAGCGCGAGGCCATCCGCATGGCCGAGGACCGCGAGCTGTTCCGCGTCGCGATGGCCGAGATCGGCCTGGAGTGCCCGAAGGCCGAGGTCGTGCGCACGTTCGAGCAGGCCATCGAGGCGCAGGCCAAGGTTGGCTACCCGACGATCATCCGCCCGAGCTTCACGCTCGGCGGCTCGGGTGGCGGCATCGCCTACAACCGCGAGGAATTCGAGGAGATCGTCAAGCGCGGCCTCGAGCTTTCGCCCGTGCACGAGGTCCTCGTCGAGGAGTCCGTGCTCGGCTGGAAGGAGTTCGAGATGGAAGTGGTCCGCGACACCGCGGACAACTGCATCATCGTGTGTTCGATCGAGAACTTCGACCCGATGGGCGTGCACACGGGCGACAGCATCACGGTCGCGCCGGCGCAGACGCTCACCGACAAGGAATACCAGCGTCTGCGTGACGCCTCGATCGCGGTGCTGCGCAAGATCGGCGTCGACACCGGCGGCTCCAACGTGCAGTTCGGCATCAACGCCGAGGACGGCCGCGTCGTCGTCATCGAGATGAATCCGCGCGTGTCGCGTTCGTCGGCGCTAGCCTCGAAGGCGACCGGCTTCCCGATCGCCAAGGTCGCGGCCAAGCTCGCGGTCGGCTACACGCTCGACGAGCTGCGCAACGAGATCACGGGCGGCCTCACGCCGGCCTCGTTCGAGCCCGCGATCGACTACGTCGTCACCAAGATCCCGCGCTTCGCGTTCGAGAAGTTCCCGGCGGCCGACGCGCGCCTGACCACGCAGATGAAGTCGGTCGGCGAGGTCATGGCGATCGGCCGCACGTTCCAGGAATCGCTGCAGAAGGCGCTGCGTGGCCTCGAGACCGGCAAGAACGGCCTCAGCCCGCTCGGCGACGCGACCAGCGACGAGGCGCTCGCCACGCTGCGCCGCGAACTGCGCGAGCCCGGTCCGGAGCGCATCTTCCACATCGGCGACGCGTTCCGCGCGGGCTTCTCGCGTGACCACGTGTTCGCGCTGACCCGAGTCGATCCGTGGTTCCTCGTCCAGATCGAGGACCTGATCGCGACCGAGGGCGTCGTGCGTGCGCAGGGCCTGCCCGCGATCGATGCGGCGCGCATGCACACGCTCAAGCGCAAGGGCTTCTCCGATTCGCGCCTCGCCGAACTGCTCGGCACCGACGAGAACGCCGTGCGTGCGCTGCGCCGCGCGTTCAACGTGCGTCCGGTCTACAAGCGCGTCGACTCGTGCGCGGCCGAGTTCGCCACGACCACCGCGTACCTGTACTCGACGTACGAGGAGACCTGCGAGGCGGAGCCGACCGACCGCGACAAGATCATCGTGCTCGGCGGCGGTCCGAACCGCATCGGCCAGGGCATCGAGTTCGACTACTGCTGCGTGCACGCGGCACTCGCGCTGCGCGAGGACGGGTTCGAGACCATCATGGTCAACTGCAACCCGGAGACGGTCTCCACCGACTACGACACCTCCGATCGCCTGTACTTCGAGCCGCTCACGCTCGAGGACGTGCTCGAGATCATCGACAAGGAAAAGCCGAAGGGCGTCATCGTGCAGTACGGCGGGCAGACCCCGCTCAAGCTCGCGCGTGCGCTCGAAGCGGCCGGCGCGCCGATCATCGGCACCTCGCCCGACTCGATCGACCTCGCCGAGGACCGCGAGCGCTTCCAGAAGATGATCCAGAAGCTCGGCCTCGAGCAGCCGCCGAACCGCACCGCGCGCAACGCCGACGAGGCGCTCGCGCTGGCGCGCGAGATCGGCTACCCGCTCGTCGTGCGCCCGAGCTACGTGCTCGGCGGCCGCGCGATGGAAGTCGTGCACGACGACGCCGACCTGTCGCGCTACATCCGCGACGCGGTGCGCGTGTCCAACGACTCGCCGGTGCTGCTCGACCGCTTCCTCGACCACGCGATCGAGGTCGATGTCGACATCGTCGCCGATGCCGATGGCGGCGTGCTGATCGGTGGCGTCATGGAGCACATCGAGGAAGCCGGCGTGCACTCGGGCGACTCGTCGTGCTCGCTGCCGCCGTTCTCGCTGAGTGCCGAGCTGCAGGATCGGCTGCGCGACCAGGTCGCGCGCATGGCGCGCGAGCTCAAGGTGGTCGGCCTCATGAACACGCAGTTCGCGATCCAGGGCGATTCGATCTTCGTGCTCGAGGTCAATCCGCGCGCGTCGCGCACGGTGCCATTCGTGTCCAAGGCCACCGGCGTGCCGCTGGCCAAGATCGCCGCGCGCTGCATGGTCGGGCGCTCGCTCGCCGCGCAGGACGCGACGCGCGAACTCGTGCCGGACTACTACTCGGTCAAGGAAGCGATCTTCCCGTTCCTGAAGTTCCAGAACGTCGATCCGATCCTCGGTCCCGAGATGCGCTCGACCGGCGAGGTCATGGGCGTGGGCCGCAATTTCGGCGCCGCGTTCGCGCGTGCGCACGAAGCCGCCGGCATCGCCGCGCCGGTCGTCGGCAAGGCGTTCCTGTCGGTGCGTGATTCCGACAAGCAGCGCCTGCTGCCGATCGCGCAGGACCTCCTGCGTCGCGGTTTTAGCCTCGTCGCCTCGAGCGGTACGGCGACGTTCCTCGGCGAGCACGGCGTGGTCTGCGAGCGCATCAACAAGGTGCTCGAGGGCCGCCCGCACGTCGTCGACCTGATCAAGAACCGCGAGATCGTCTTCATCGTCAACACGACCGAAGGCAAGCAGGCGATCTCCGATTCGTTCTCGATCCGCCGCGAGGCGCTGCAGCAGCGCGTGACCTATTCGACTACCATCTCCGGTGCCAGGGCTCTGCTGCACTCGCTCGATTTCCGCGACAGCGGCGAGGTGCACAGCCTGCAGGAACTGCACAGGGAATTGAACGCATGAACCGAGCTCCCATGACCCAGAAAGGCGCCGACCGACTGCGCGCCGAACTGGATCGCCTGAAGTCCGTCGAGCGCCCGCGCATCATCCAGGCGATCGCCGAAGCGCGCGCGCACGGCGACCTCAAGGAGAACGCCGAGTACCACGCCGCACGCGAGATGCAGGGCTTCACCGAAGGCCGCATCAACGAACTCGAGGGTGCGCTGAGCTACGCCGACGTGATCGACATCAGCAAGCTGTCGGCCGGCAAGCGCATCGTGTTCGGCGCGACGGTCGACCTTGCCGACGAGGACAGCGGCGAGGAAGTGACCTACCAGATCGTCGGCGACCTCGAAGCCGACATCAAGCAGCGCCTGATCTCGGTGTCGTCGCCGTTCGCGCGTGCGCTCATCGGCAAGAACGAGGGCGACTCGTTCGAGTTCCAGGCGCCGAACGGCACGCGCAACTACGAGATCACCGGCGTCCGCTACGTCGACTGATCCGGCGCCGGGCGCGATGCGCACCGCCACGATCCTGCTTCCTGCATTGCCGCGCTGCGTGGCCTCCGACGAGGTCGCGCAGGGCGTGCTCGCGCGTGCGTTCGCGCGTGGTGACGTCGCTGCGCCCGCGAGCCCGGGACGCGAAGCCGCCGTGCGCGGCACGTTCACGTGGATCGGTCGTGGCCTGCCGACCGCGGCGCTGACCCGCGAGGCCGATGTCGGCGATGCGGCCGGTGCCGCGTGGCTGCGTGCCGATCCCGCCCACGTGCGCGCCGACATGACGACGGCACGCATGCTCGCCTGCGGTGCGCTCGGCCTCACGGACGAGGAAGCCGACGCGATCGCACGCGAGCTCAAGCCCCTGTTCGGCGACAGCGGTCTGCTGTTCGACACGCCGCGTGCCGATCGCTGGTACCTGCGCGCGCTGCCGGGCAGCGAACTCGTCGACGCGGCCGATCCGGACGAGGCGATCGGCGACGACCTCAAGCTGCATCTTCCCGCCGGCGCGGCCGGCAAGCGCTGGCGCGTGCTGTTCAACGAGGTGCAGGTCGTCCTGCACAACCATTCGGCCAATGCCGCACGCGCGCGGCGCGGCGCGGTCGCGGTCAACGCGCTGTGGTTCTGGGGTGCGGGTAGCTTGCCCGAAGCCGTGCGCGGCGATGTTGCGCGTGTCGCGACACCCGATCCCGCGCTCGCGACACTTGCACGGCTCGCCGGTGCGGGCGTCGTCGACGGTAATCCCGCGCGTGCCTTCGAGGACGCCGGTGAAGGCCGCGTGCTCGTCGATCTCGCCACCTCGCGTGGTATCGCGCTCGAGCAGACCTTGCAGGCACTCGCGCAGCGCCTCGACGCGGGCGATCTCGATGCGCTCGATCTCGTGTTCGAATCGGGCGAACGCGTGCAGCTGCGTCGTGCGCATCGCTGGCGCCTCTGGCGCCGCGTGACACCGCTGCGCGCATGACGCCCGTCGCGATCCGGCGTCGCGAGGTTCCGGCCGACGTCGGCGGAGCCTGGCCCGACGACGTGCATCCGGTCCTGCGCCGCGTTTACGCCGCGCGCGGCGTCTGCGACGCACGCGAGGTGCATCACGCGCTCGCGGGCATGGCCGCGCCGCATCTGCTCGGTGGCCTCGATGCCGCGTGCACGCTGCTTGCCGACGCGATCGCGCGCGACGCACGCATCGTCGTGGTCGGCGATTTCGACTGCGACGGCGCGACCGGCACGGCCGTCGCCGTGCGTGGCCTGCGCATGCTCGGCGCGCGCCACGTCGACTACCGCGTGCCGAACCGCTTCCTGCACGGTTACGGCCTGACGCCTGCGCTGGTCGGCACGCTGATCGATCCCTCGCCGGACCTCATCGTCACGGTCGACAACGGTGTCGCGAGCCTCGCCGGCGTCGCCGCGGCGCGCGCGCGCGGCATCGCCGTGCTCGTGACCGATCACCACCTGCCGGGTCCGGCGCTTCCCGACGCCGACGCGATCGTCAATCCGAACCTCGAGGGCGATGCGTTCCCGAGCAAGGCGCTGGCCGGCGTCGGCGTCGTGTTCTACCTGCTGCTCGCGCTGCGCGCGAAGCTGCGCGGCGACGGCGCGTTCGCGCAGCGTGCGGAGCCCGACCTGTCGACCCTGCTCGATCTCGTCGCGCTCGGCACGGTCGCCGATCTCGTGCCGCTCGATTTCAACAACCGCGTGCTCGTCGACGCGGGCCTGCGCCGCATGCGCGCGCGGCGGGCCTGCGCGGGCGTGCTCGCCCTCGTCGAGGCGTCCGGGCGCGACGTCGCGCGGCTCGTGCCGTCCGATCTCGGCTATGCGCTCGGCCCGCGCATCAACGCGGCCGGCCGCCTCGAGGACATGGCCCTCGGCATCGAATGCCTGCTCGCCGACGATGCGCACGTCGCGCGCGAGCTCGCGCAGCGCCTGTCGTCGATCAACGACGAGCGCCGCGAACTGCAGACCAGCATGGTCGAGGACGGCGAGGCGCTCGTCGCACGCTGGCTCGCCGAGCGAGGCGATGCCGCGCTGCCACTCGGCCTCACGCTGTTCGACGACGGCTGGCACGCCGGCGTCGTCGGCCTCGTCGCGTCCAAGCTCAAGGAACGCCTGCACCGTCCCGTGGTCGCGTGCGCGCCGGCCGGGGACGGCAGCGACGAGGTGCGTGCCTCCGCGCGTTCGATCCGCGGCGTGCACGTGCGCGACGTGATCGCCGAGGTCGATGCGCGCCATCCCGGTCTCGTCACGCGCTTCGGCGGCCATGCGATGGCCGCCGGCCTGAGCATGCCGCGCGCGTCGGTCGACGCGTTCGCCGACGCGTTCGATGCCGTCGTGCGCGAACGCTCGGCGCGCGAACTGTTCGAGCCTGTCGTGCTCAGCGACGGCGAACTCGGCCCCGACGATCTCGATCTCGCCCTCGCGCAGGCACTGCGCTACGCCGGGCCGTGGGGGCAGGGCTTCGCCGAGCCGCAGTTCGACAACCACTTCGAACTCGACGGCTGGCGCCTCGTCGGCGAACGCCACTGGCGCCTGCGCCTGCGCATGGAAGGCCGCGCCGAGACCGTCGAGGCGATGCTGTTCAACGCCGAACCCGGCGCGACGCCACCGTCACGCCTGCGCGCGGTCTACGCGCTCGACGTCAACGCCTGGAACGGCCGCGAATCGCTGCAGCTCGTGGTGAGGCATTTCGAGGCGGAGTAGGGGTTCACGGCGCTTTCCCTTCTCCCTTCGGGAGAAGGGGGTCCGAAGGGCCGGATGAGGGGCCGGTCTCGCGAAACGCATCCAGCGCCGGGGTCAGGTTCATTTCCCTTGACGTGCGGCTGGCCTCAGAGGCAGCCATCGGGGCAAATGAACCTGACCCCGGCTTGTGGCGCCTGCTCGCCAGCGTTGACGCCCGGAGCGGTCGCGGATGTCTGCAGTTCGCGCTGTGGCATTTCAAGGCGACACGGGCGATCGCATCGCCGTCGGTATCGTCACGGTCCCTGTGTCGACACCTGGCGGGGCGTCTTCCTCGTCACCGAGCAGGTCACGACCGCGTGGTCCGACAGCGCGGTGCGCGAACCTGCGAGGTCGAACGGGCCGGCGTGTGTGAGGGCTCGTGCTTCGGTCATTCGAAGATCTGGCGTCGCGAAGATGTGGTCGATCGTCGATGTTGTTCCGCGATGTCCAAAGAATGTCGCGTCGCGAACGTCGGCGAGCGTCCACCCGGCGTCGAGGATCCTGCGCACGGAGAGGGATTCCCTCGGCACATTGAAGTCCCCAATGAGGAGGGATGGCTGCGAGGAGAGCTCGCTCGCCCTCGTCTCGATCCAGTTCCAGACCTTTGCACGGGAGGCCGCATCGCGGTACCACGGCACGCGCAGGCCGATCAGCAGGACATCGGCATCGGGAATTCTCGCCGCGATCACGTTGGACGGCAGATGCTCGTCGATTGCGGGTGCACGTGGATCGATCGCTTCGAGCGGAACCCGCGAGGCGATGAGCACGCGGTTAGCGCGACCATCCGCATCGCCTGACGCAAGTTGATGGCACCAGCCGGCGGCCGCGACCACCTCGCGGAACACCGCTTCAGCGTTGCGCGGAAAGAACTCCGTGATCACGAGGATGTCTGCGCCGATGGCGGCGACCGCGTCGGCGGCTTCCGGACGGAAGCGCGTCTTGCCGGCGCGATGGTTGACGTTCCAGGTCCCGACGATCATGCGCAGGTCGCGGAGGCTTTGCAGTCTCGATCATTGCATGGGCGCTGCGTGATGAGCGCGCGAACGCCGCGAGGCATGTCGCGACGATGCGCAACGGATCGGCGCACTGGAGTCTGCCTCGTCGGGGTCAGGTTCATTTGCCTCGACGCGCGGCAGGCCTCGGAGGCCCATCGGGCAAATGAACCTGACCCCAGGCTTGTGGCGGCCCCCGACTTGTGGCGACCTGCTCGCCAGCGTCGACGTCCGGAGTGCCTTGCCGCGAGGTACTTCGAAACCGGGTCGCGGCCAACCGCGTTCCCACACCTGCGCACGCTCAGCGCATGCGCGACGTGGCGTCCTGGTCGAGTCCGCTGGCCTGCCTCAGCAACGCGACGAGTTCCTGAGCCTGCGAGCGGCTCAGGCGGATCGGCGTCATCCTCATTGCGACGGGTGCCTTGCTCACGAGATTGAGTGCCACGAAGCGCTGGCCATCGTACGACTTCATGTCGAGAACCTGCACGACCTCGGAGTAGAGCGTGCGCTTCTCGAGTGGAATCTCGCCGATCTTTCGCCTCACGCTTCCGCCGAGCATCGCCCCGGTCATGCTGCCTTTGCTTCTCGTCAAGCGCCAGATCGCGATCACGGCGATGACGGCAAACGGAACGAGCGGAAGATATTGCATCCTGGTAGGCCCCCCTTGGCCTTTCGCGACGCCGCCGCCTTGCGCGGAGCAGCACCACGAGAGTAGCAAAGACGAGGCCGCTGTCGATCCCGTGCAGCGCGGCGAGCTCAGATCGCACCAGCGTCGCGTTCGCGCACGCGACGCTTCAATCCGAACAACGGCCGCAACACGCCGATCCGGCGGATGACCTCATAGGCTGCGAAGCACGCGGCGAATGTCGCGACGACGAGCAGCGGGCCTTCGATGACGGGCGATATGCCGAGCGGCTTGAGGTGCCAGGCGAACACGATGATGAGCGTCTGGTGGAGGATGTAGACCGGGAACACGGCCTCGGCGAGGTAGCGCAGGGCAGGGCTGTCGGGCGGGTTGATCTGGCGCGCGAAACCGAGGATCGCCGCGATCGCGCTCCACTGGGCGATGCCCCACACCAGGCGTTGCGCGTTGCGCAGTGCTTCGGGCGGCGTGATGTCGCCGCTGTAGACCGAGAAGTAGACGGCGATGCCGAGATGCGCGGCGACGGCGACCGCGAGCGACGGCCAGCGCGCCGCGCGCAGGCGCTCCCACACGCCGTCGGCGCGCGCGACGAGGTAACCGAGCAGGAATACGGGGAAGTACTGCGCGTGGTTGTACCCGTCGCCGAACAGTGCGTGCGTGGACGGGAACATGCCGACCAGCCCGAGCCGCACGAGGGCGAGGTAGAGCGCGGGCACGAGGAGGATCGCGAGGCCGGCGAGGCGTCGACCTGCCGCGTTCGAGAGCGTCGCCATGAGGCGCGGGGCGAGGCGCACGGCGATCCACAGCACGAGCGTGTAGACCCACAGGTAGGCGACGAACCACAGGTGGTTCCAGGTCGGCACGGTCAGGCAGCCGTCGTCGTCGCAGAAGCTGCCGTCGGCCTTCAGGTAGCGCCACCAGAACGCGAGGTAGCCGTCGTGGTAGCCGCCCGGGTAGCGTGAATCGAGCAGCTCGTAATAGGCCTGCGGCACCACGATCACGAGCATGCCGAACACGAGCGGCACGAGCAGGCGCCACGAGCGCGGGCCGATGAAGCCCTGGGTGCCCTTGCCGAGCATGAACGCGGTGGCCACGCCCGAGACCAGGAACAGCAGCGACAGCCGCCACGGCGCGCTGAACATAATGAGCGGCTCGAGGGTCGGGCCGGCGGCCGCGCTCTTCACATGCCAGTCCCAGCTCACGTAGTACATGCCCACGTGGTAGAGCACGAGCAGGCCGAACGCGCAGACGCGTACCCAGTCGAGGTCGTGGCGGCGGGACATGCGGATCTCCTTCGGAATCAGGGGGCCAGCGTGGCGCCGAACCCGCAACACCGCGACCGTCGGGGGACGATGTGGCGCCAAGGTGGGACGAGCGGTGGCCCCGAGGGACGGCCGCGGGGCCGCGACGCACGTAGAATCCGCGCCCATGACTGCCCCAGCCGGCGCCTACGAGCGCTACCAGCCGTGGCGGCGTTGGGTCGAGATCGGCTTCTGGCTCGGCGTCATGCTGCTCAACACGGTCTCCAACACGATCATCGCGCAGACCGATGTGGCGCGCGGCCGCAACGGCATCGCGCCGTGGGAACCGGCGGTCTGGGAGGTCACGAGCAGCATCCTCTGGCTCGTCGTGGTGCCGTGCGTGGTGGTGTTCTCGCGGCGCTTCCCGCTGTACTGGGACACCTGGCGGCGCAACCTCAAATGGCACGTCCTCGCCACGGTGGTGGTCTGCCTGATCCACGTCGGCGGCATGATGGCGCTGCGCCAGCTCGCCTACGCCACCCAGGGCCTGACCTACGACTACGGTCCCTGGGGCGAGGTGTTCGTCTACGAATACCTCAAGGACTTCCGCTCCTACGCCTCCATCCTGCTCACGATCGAGGCCTATCGTCTCGTGCTGCGGCGCCTGCAGGGCGAGGTCAGCCTGCTCGCCGCGCCCGACGAGGGACCGGCCGTCGAACCGATCGACCGCCCCGAGCGCTTCCTCGTGCGCAAGCTCGGGCGCGAGTTCCTCGTCGCCGCGGCCGACATCGAATGGCTGCAGGCCTCGGGCAACTACGTCAACCTGAACGTCAAGGGCCGGGCCTACCCGCTGCGCAGCACGATCGCGGGCATCGAGGCGCGCCTGGATCCGAAACGCTTCGCGCGCGTGCACCGCAGCTACCTCGTCAACCTCGAGTGCATTGCCTCGATCGAACCGCTCGAATCGGGCGACGCGCGCCTGCATCTCGTCGACGGCACCGTGGTGCCGTGCAGCCGGCGTTTCCGCGCGGACCTGCGTGACCGCGCCGGCGCGACCGAGCAGCCGGCCCTGCGCGAAAGTGCCTGAGGTGAACGGGCGCGCGGATTTGCTATCCTTCGCGCCCTTTTTGTTGCAATGCAGTGACGACCATGGAAACCAATCCGATCCATGCGCGCATCGCGGACCTGACCGGTCGCGTGGCGTCGCTCCGGGGGTATCTTTGACTTCGATACCAAGGCCGAACGCCTGGAGGAAGTTACCCGTGAACTCGAGAGTCCGACCGTATGGGACAACGCCCAGCGCGCCCAGGACCTCGGCAAGGAACGCGCCCAGCTCGAGCGCGTCGTCAACGGCATCCGCGAACTGACCACCGCGCTCGCGGAAGCCTCCGAACTGCTCGAACTCGGCGAGGCCGAGGATGACCAGGCCACCGTCGACGGCGTCGCCGCCGACGTCGAGGCGCTGGCCGGGCGCGTCGACAAGCTCGAATTCCAGCGCATGTTCTCGGGCCAGATGGACGGCGCGAGCGCGTTCGTCGACATCCAGGCCGGCGCCGGCGGCACCGAGGCGCAGGACTGGGCCGAGATGCTGCTGCGCATGTACCTGCGCTGGGCCGAATCCCGCGGCTGGAAGACCGAGCTGCTCGAGGTGTCGGGCGGCGACGTGGCCGGCATCAAGTCGGCGACGTTCCGTGTCGAGGGCGATTACGCCTACGGCTGGCTCAAGACCGAGATCGGCGTGCACCGCCTCGTGCGCAAGTCGCCGTTCGATTCGGACAACCGCCGCCACACGAGCTTCACCTCGGTGTTCGTCTCGCCCGAGGTCGACGACAAGATCGACATCGACATCAACCCCGCCGACCTCAAGACCGACGTCTACCGTTCGTCCGGCGCCGGTGGCCAGCACGTCAACAAGACCGAGTCGGCGGTGCGCATCACGCACGTGCCGAGCGGCGTCGTCGTGGCCTGCCAGACCGAACGCTCGCAGCACGCCAACCGCGATCGTGCGATGAAGATGCTCGCGGCCAAGCTGTACGAGATCGAGATCCAGAAGCGCAATGCCGAGAAGGACGCGCTCGAGGCGACCAAGTCCGACATCGGCTGGGGCAGCCAGATCCGCAACTACGTGCTCGACCAGTCGCGCATCAAGGATCTGCGTACCGGCATCGAGCGCAGCGATACGCAGAAGGTGCTCGACGGCGACCTCGACGAGTTCATCGAGGGCAGCCTCAAGGCCGGCCTCGAGGCGGGCGCGAAACGCCTCGACGCCTGAGATGCGTGCCCGGCATGCGGCCGGGCATGGCCTCTTTTTCCACGGTCGCGGCGCCTGTCGCGATCCTGCAATGAACAGTGCACCCGGGCGGGTGCGCCCATGACGGTACGAACGATGACGACGAGCGGCGATACGAACGGGAACCCGGCGGAAGACCTGCAGGCCACGGCCCAGGACGAGAACAAGCTCATCGCCGAGCGCCGCGAGAAACTGCGCGCGTTGCGCGGGCAGGGCATCGCGTTCCCGAACGATTTCCGCGTCGACGCGTTCACGGGCGACCTGCAGTCGGAGTTCGCCGACCTCGAGGCCTGGACCGCCGAGAAGATCGACGGCCTCGCGCGCCAGGTGCGCGTCGCGGGACGCATCGTGCTCAAGCGCGTGCAGGGCAAGGTCAGCTTCGTGCAGCTGCAGGACATGACCGGCCGCATCCAGCTGTTCGTGCACCAGGGCACCGTCGGCGACACCTACGAAGCCTTCAAGGGCTGGGACGTCGGCGACATCGTCGGCGCCGAAGGCCTGCTCATGCGCACCAAGACCGGCGAGCTGTCGGTCAAGGCCTCGACGCTGCGCCTGCTCACCAAGTCGCTGCGTCCGCTGCCCGACAAGTGGCACGGCCTCGCCGATGTCGAGCAGCGCTATCGCCAGCGTTACGTCGACCTCATCGTGACCCAGGCCTCGCGCGAGGCCTTCGTGCTGCGCTCGCGCGCGATCGGCTTCATGCGCCAGTGGCTGGAAGCGTCGCCGCGCCGCTTCATGGAAGTCGAGACGCCGATGATGCACGTGATCCCGGGCGGCGCCACGGCGCGCCCGTTCACGACGCACCACAACGCGCTCGACATGACCCTGTACCTGCGCGTCGCGCCCGAGCTCTACCTCAAGCGCCTCGTCGTCGGCGGCTTCGACCGCGTGTACGAGATCAACCGCAATTTCCGCAACGAGGGCGTGTCGACGCGGCACAACCCCGAGTTCACGATGCTCGAGCTGTACCAGGCCTACGCCGACTACAACGACGTCATGGACCTCACCGAGGCGATGCTGCGCGATACCGCGCAGGCTGTGCTCGGCCGTACCGCGCTGACCTGGGAAGGCCGCGCGATCGACCTCGGCCCGGCCTTCCGGCGCTGGCGCATGGAAGACGCCGTGCTCGAGCACAACCCCGACATCCGCCGCGAGGAGCTGCGCGACCGCGAGGCGATGGCGCGCCACGCCACACGCCTCGGCGTGCACGTCAAGCCGGCCTACGGCTGGGGCAAGCTGCTGCTCGAGATCTTCGAGAAGACCGTCGAAGGCACGCTCGTGCAGCCGACCTTCATCACCGCGCACCCGGTCGAGGTGTCGCCGCTCGCACGCGAGAGCGACACCGATCCGGGCATCACCGACCGCTTCGAGCTGTTCGTCGGCGGCAAGGAGATCGCGAACGGGTTCTCCGAGCTCAACGATCCCGAGGACCAGGCCGCGCGCTTCCAGGCCCAGGTCGATGCAATGGAGGCCGGCGACGACGAGGCCATGCACTTCGATGCGGACTACATCCGCGCGCTCGAGGTCGGCCTGCCACCGACCGGCGGCCTCGGCGTCGGCATCGACCGGCTCGTCATGCTGCTCGCCGACGTGCCGTCGATCCGCGACGTGCTGCTGTTTCCCTACATGCGTCCCGAGGCCTGAGAAGCGCTGCACGGAAGGGTTTCAACCCACCTGCCACGATTCTTGCATTCGTTTACACTCCCAATACGCGGTGTGCTAGCCTCGCGGCCCGTGTCTGGCGGACCGAGGCGGACACTCCAGGCAGGTTTGGCGCTGTGGCTCCGGACTGCGAACCGTGTGTGGCGAGATGCCTGCGTGGTGTGCATGAAGAGTCCAGTGGAGTGAACCGATGTGAATGTCCTGATCGTCGACGACCAGCCGTCCGCCCGCACCATGCTTCGACACGTGATCGAAGGCATCGGGCCGGCCGTGCAGGTGTCGGATTTCGGCAACCCGGTTGAAGCCCTGCGCTGGTCCGAGACGCATACGCCGGACCTGCTCCTGCTCGATTACCGCATGCCCGAGATGGACGGGCTCGAGTTCGCACGCCGTTTCCGACGCCCGTTGTCACGTCGTGACGTGCCGATCGTGCTGATCAGCGTGGTCGGCGACGAGCCCGTGCGCCAGGCCGCGCTCGATGCCGGCGTCATCGATTTCCTCGTCAAGCCCGTGCGTCCGCGCGAGCTTCGTTCGCGCTGCAAGAACCTGCTGCAGATGCGCCGCCAGGGCGAGACCGTCAAGGAACGCGCGCGTTCGCTCGAGCAGAAGGTCATCGAGGGCGTGCAGGAGGTCGAGCAGCGCGAGCGGGAGATGCTGTTCCGCCTCGCCAAGGCCATCGAATACCGCGATTTCGGTACCGGCCTGCACCTGCTGCGTATGGCGCGCTACTCCGAACTCATCGCCGAGGAACTCGGCATGGCCGAGGACGACGTCAGGATCCTGACGCTGGCCGCGCCGCTGCACGACATCGGCAAGATCGGCGTGCCCGATTCGATCCTTCTCAAGCGCGGCCCGCTCACCGACGACGAGATGGCGGTCATGCGCAAGCACCCGCTGATCGGCTTCGAGATCCTGCGCGACAGCCAGAGCCGCTTCGTGCAGACCGGCGCGCAGATCGCGCTGCGCCATCACGAGCGCTGGGACGGCACCGGCTATCCGGACGGCCTGCGCGGCGAGCAGATCCCGCTCAACGCGCGCATCGTCGCGATCGCCGACGTGTTCGACGCGTTGACTTCCGAGCGTCCGTACAAGCGCGCCTGGAGCAACGAGGAGGCGTTCGCCTACCTGCACGAAAACGCCGGCACGCTGTTCGATCCGGCCTGCGTCGAGGTGTTGCTGGCCAACCAGTCCCGCGTCCTCGACATCCAGCAGGCGAAGCTGGCACCACCCGTGCTAGGCCTCTGATACACCCTTCGCGGACGGCACGGAGACGCCGGATGCACGCGCTGACCGCCAAAATCCAGTCACGCTTCCAGAAGCGCCCCGACAGCGAGCACGGGCAGGCGTTCATCCGCCTGACCATCGTCGCCCTCTGGCTGGTCTACCTGATCGGCTACTCGACCGCGCACGGTTTCTCGGGCCCGGTGCTGCCGTACGCGCTCGCGATCCTGCTGGTCGAGTGGGTGGTCGGCTCGGCGATCATCGCCCACATCGCATGGCGTCCCGGCGTGTCGCATCCGCGCCGCTGGGTCGGCATGGTGCTCGACTACGCCTCGATGGGCGCGATGATGATGCTCGGCCCCGAGCTCGCACCGCTCTACGTCGTGTTCATGTGGGTCACGATCGGCAACGGCTTGCGCTACGGGCCGCGCTATCTCGCCGCCGCGGTCGCGCTCGCCGCGGCGTCGTTCCTCGCCGTCATCCTGTTCACGCCGTACTGGCAGGCCAACGCCGCGCTCGGCTGGGGCCTGCTCGCCGGCCTCGTCATGATTCCGGGTTACCTGACCTCGCTGCTGCGCGCGCTGACGCGCGCGACCGAGGAAGCGCGCCGCGCCAACGAGGCCAAGAGCCTGTTCATCGCGAACATGAGCCACGAGTTCCGCACGCCGCTCAACGGCATTGCGGGCATGTCGGAGCTGCTCGTGACCACGCGCCTGAGTGCCGAGCAGCGCGAATACGCCGAGATCATCCAGGCCTCGGCGCAGTCGCTGCTCGCGCTCGTCGAGGACGTGCTCGACATCTCGCGCATCGAGGCCGGCAAGCTGCGTCGCCACGACGTCGATTTCGACCTCGCCGAGACGATGCGCAGCATCCAGCTCATGCTGCAGACGACCGCGCACAACAAGGGCCTCGGCTTCGAGATGCGCCTTGCCGACGGCGTGCCCGTGCGCCTGCACGGTGACGTCGATCACCTGCGCCAGATCCTGATCAACCTCGTCTCCAACGCGATCAAGTTCACCGAGCACGGCAAGGTCACCGTCGACGTGCGCACGACCGCGCGCATGGGCCACGATGTCGGCCTGCGCTTCTCCGTCCGCGACACCGGCATCGGCATCCCGCTCGAGGCGCAGGGCCGCATCTTCCAGGCCTTCGAGCAGGCCGACAGCGGCCACGCGCGCCGCTTCGGCGGCACCGGCCTCGGTACCACGATCGCCAAGTCGCTGGTCGAGCTGCTCGGCGGCACGATCGCGTTCGAGAGCACGCCCGGCGTCGGCTCGCACTTCTGGGTGGAGGCGCCGTTCCGTGTCATCACGGGAGCGCGTCCCGCGCAGCCGGCCGATGCGCCGGCCGCGACCGACAACATCATCGCGTTCGACGATCCGTTCGTGCGTCATCGCGCGCGTGCACGACCGCTGCACCTGCTCGTGGCCGACGACCAGCCCGCCAACCTCACCGTGCTGTGCCGCCTGCTCGAGAAGGCCGGCCACCGCGCGCGTGCGGTGCACAGCGGCGACGAGGTGCTCGCGGCGATGGAGCGCGATCGCTACGACGGCGTCATCACCGACCTGCACATGCCCGGCATCAGCGGCATCGACACGATCCGCCAGGCCGCGATCATGCAGGCCGGGCGCGAGCGCACGCCGTTCATCGTGCTCAGCGCCGATGCCACGCAGGACACGATCCGCGTGGCCAAGCAGGCCGGAGCGCGCGCCTTCCTGACCAAGCCGATCGTCGTCGCCAAGCTGCTCGACACGCTGGCCGAGATGGCCGCGGGCTCGTTCGGCGACATGGCCGCGCCGGCCCCGGTACAGGCGCCGCCTCTCGTCGCGGCGCCGGTCGATCCGGGCGCGGTGATCTCGCGCGAGGTCCTCGACGAACTGCGCGAGCTCGAACTCGGCGACGACTTCATGAAGCTGTTCATCGACGAGTGCCTGCGCGATGCCTTGCAGTGCATCGTCGACGTCGAGAAGACCGCGCAGGCCGAACGCTGGGACGATTTCCGCGACCAGTGCCACGCGCTCAAGGGCGTGGCCAGCAACATGGGCGCCGTGCGCCTCGCCGAGGCCGCGTCGGCGGCGATGAAGCTCGGCAACTGGGAAGTGCCGCGCGAATGGCGGCGCCTCACGCGCGAGTTCCGCGAACATCTCGAGAGGGCGCGCCTCGCGCTCGCCGCGACGTCGACCGGCGCCAAGCGCCATGAAGGCGAGCCGGAGCGCCGCTGATCCGGGCGTTGCTTGCCGTTCGCAGAAGGACGGCTCGCCCTGTACCCGACGTAGGGCAGTAGGCCAGATGCGGTCGAACGAGGGACGGCGAACCGGGGTCCGAACCGGGGTCAGGTTCATTTGCCTTGGTGGGCGTCTCGAAACACCGCGTGCACCTGGGCAAATGAACCTGACCCCAGCTGTCGGGCGTCGGATGTACTTTCAGCCTTTCAAGCTCGTCTTACGCGGCGAGAAACACGCATCGCCGGAGCGGCGCTGGGCTGCTTCGCAGCGCCGAAAGCCGGAGTCTGCAAATGGGGTCAGGTTCATTTGCCCTGACGCATGCCAGATCATCGAGACGTCCGTCGAGGCAAATGAACCTGACCCCAGCTCTCAGGCTTCGGACGCACACACGCTCGCCCTTTCCATGCTCGTCTTCGGGAAGAAGAGAGGAGACGCACATCGTTTCGGTGGCGCGAAGGATGGCCTCGCGTAGGAGGAAACCGGAGGCTGCGTTGCGCAGCCTCCGGTACATCGACAGGTCAGGCGGATCAGCCCGCCTGCACGAGCGGCAGGTCGGCGTGCTCGGTCGCCGCCGACGTCGTCGGACGCTTTTCCTGCGCGCGCACGAGGCGCTCCATCGTGCGCAGCGACTTCTCGCCGAGCTGCAGCGCGGTGTCGACCCACACCTCGGTGATGCGCATGAGCTCGGACAGCGTGATCGGCTGCGCGATGTCGCGCACGCGGTTCATCGCGGCGCGCGCGTGCGAGATGCGCTGGTTGCGGCGGATGAAATCGTGCACGGCCTGCACGCCTTCGCCGCGCGGCACGAGGATGTCGACGATGCCCATGCGGTGCATCTCTTCGCTCGTGTACACGTTGCCGTTGAGCATCATCTCCTCGGCGAACTTCGGCGCGACGCGCTTGCACAGGAACGAGTAGGCGCCCATGCCCGGGAACAGGTCGAACAGCACCTCGGGCAGGCCCATGCCGACGCCTTCCTCGGCGATGATGGTCTGGCACGACAGCGCGGCCTCGAAGCCGCCGCCGAGCGCGTCGCCCTGCACGAGAGCGATCGAGTGCGCGTCGCGGTCGAGATGGGCGTGGAACGCGTACACGCCTTCGACGCAGGCACGTGCGTAGGCGAGCAGGAGCTCGCGGTTCTGCTCGCGGATCAGGCGGCAGAACAGGTCGAGATCGCCACCGAGGTTGAACACGTCGGCATCCGAGGCGAGCACGACGTGGGCGAGGCGCGCGTCGGGCGAGGCCGTCGCGTCGATGCGCGCGGTCGTCGCTTTCTGGAATGCACGAACCTCCTTGATCAGCGCCGGGGAGAAACAGGCGCGATACCCACTCTCCCTCGGCGTACGTGCGGCGTGCATGAAGCACCACGAGGTGCGAGTGGCGTCGTCATGCTGCGGGCGCAGCAGGCGGAAATCCGAGGAAGAGCGGGAGAGGAGGTCGGCGGCGTTCATGGGGGGGCAGTCCTTGTTGGAGTGTTCGCCGCTCGCCGGACCGCTCGGCGTGAGCGGCTGCTCAGCACCTGTGCCCATCCCCTGTGAATGGCCACGCGATCGGGGATCAGTCTAGCGTACGGCTGCCGCATTCCGAGGCGCAGGGCAACCCCTTTGTGTGATTGCCGGCACACTTCCGGATGACGTGTTGCGCTGCGCCGCACAACGTCTCCCTGCTTGCCTCGCGACGGCGTTTGTACGAAGGTCGCAGGGATGCGCGGAATCGCGCGAAGCAAGGTCTCCAGGCCCAGCCAGGCCCGCCCCTGGCGGTGACTCCAAGGATGCGATGAACGAGCACAACGCCAGCCGCCACCAGCGCCACGCGCGCATGGCGATCCAGTCCACCGTCCTGATCAGCTGCGGCCCGTCGTCGTGGACGTCCGAGATCGAGAACCTGTCCGCGACAGGCGCCTTGCTCGTGCGACCCGAAGACTGGACCGGCCGTATCGGCGACCGCTGCGTGCTCGACATGCTCATCGACGACGACCTGCACGTGAACCTCGAGGCGACGATCGTGCGCATCACGCCCGAGCACCTGGGCTTCGCCTACTCGCACATCCCGGCCGATCGCGAGAGCGCGCTGTGGAACCTGCTCGGCCGCTACGCCGACCACGTCGACGGGCCGCGTTGAGCTCTTCTCGTATGCAGAGCGGAACCCGCTCTAACACGAACTGCGCTGGATGCTCGAGCGGGTAGCCATGCATGCGTAGGGCGGAACCCGCGCAGCGGATTCCGCCGTGGGCACCGTGGTGCGCGGCATGTCCTGATGCCTGGGCGGCAGATTTCGAGGTGTTCGAGACGCCTTGTCGTCCGGCTCCATGTCCCGGGTGATCGCGAAGACCACGGCGGAATCGCCTGCGGCGGTTCCGCCCTACGCGAGCGACTCACGTGCATGGGCAGGTGTAGGGCGGAACCCGCGCAGCGGATTCCGCCACAGGCGCCGTGGTGCGCGGCATGTCCTGATGCCTGTGCGATGAACTCGGAGGTGTTCGAGATGCCTTGTCGTCCGGCTCCATGCCCCAGTTGATCGCGAAGACCACGGCGGAATCGCCTGCGGCGGTTCCGCCCAACGCGAGCGATTCACGTGCAGGGCAAGGGCAGGGCGGAACCCGCGCAGCGGATTCCGCCGTCCAGCGTCACGCCGCATCGCGCGGCGTGACCGGAGCAGGGCGCTCAGTTTGCCGGCGGGGCGTCGCGCAGTTCGCGGCGCAGGATCTTGCCGACGTTGGTCTTGGGCAGCGAGTCGCGGAACTCGATCGCGCGGGGCTGCTTGTAGCCGGTGAGCTCGGTACGGCAGTGTGCCTTGATTGCCTCGGCGGTGAGCGCGGGGTCCTTGCGCACGACCACGAGCTTCACGGCCTCGCCGGTCTTCTCGTCCGGCACGCCGATCGCGGCGACCTCGAGCACGCCCGGCATCGACGCGACCACGTCCTCGATCTCGTTCGGGTACACGTTGAAGCCCGACACGAGGATCATGTCCTTCTTGCGGTCGACGATGTAGAAGAAGCCCTGCTCGTCCATGCGCGCGATGTCGCCCGTGTGCAGCCAGCCGCGCGCGTCGATGACCTTGGCGGTCTCCTCGGGACGGTTCCAGTAGCCGCGCATGACCTGCGGACCCTTCACGCAGAGCTCGCCGATCTCGCCCACCGGCAGCAGCGTACCGTCGTCGTTCTGCACCGAGACGTCGGTCGACGGTACGGGCAGGCCGATCGAGCCGTTGTACTCGGCGAGGTCGAGCGGATTGATGCAGACGGCCGGCGCGGTCTCGGTGAGGCCATAGGCCTCGGCGAGCGTCGAACCCGTGACCGATTTCCAGCGCTCCGCGACCGCGCGCTGCACGGCCATGCCGCCACCGAGCGTCATGCGCAGGCTCGAGAAGTCGAGCTGGTCGAAGCCCGGGGTGTTGAGCAGGCCGTTGAACAGCGTGTTGACGCCCGTGATCGCCGTGTAGCGCACCTTGCCGAGCTCGGCGACGAAGCCCTTCATGTCGCGCGGGTTCGTGATGAGGTGGTTGAGGCCGCCCATCTTCATGAAGGTGAGGCAGTTCGCCGTGAGCGCGAAGATGTGGTACAGCGGCAACGCGGTGATGATGACCTCTTCGCCTTCGCGCATGCCGCTGCCGATCCACTCGGACGCCTGCTGCATGTTCGCGATCATGTTGCGATGGGTCAGCATCGCGCCCTTGGCGACGCCGGTCGTGCCGCCCGTGTACTGCAGGAACGCGAGGTCCTCGGGGCCGATCTCGACCTTCGGCAGCGTGCCGCGCGAGCCGGCCGCGAGCGCATCGTTGAAGCGCACGGCCTTCGGCAGCGAGAACGGCGGCACGAGCTTCTTGACGTGCTTGACCACGAAGTTCGTGATGAACGATTTCGGGAAGCCGAGGCGGTCGCCCAGTGCGCTCGTGATGACGTGCTCGCACGGCGTGCCGTCGATCACCGACGCCGCGGTGTGGGCGAAGTTGTCGAGCACGAGCAGCGCACGCGCGCCCGAGTCGACGAGCTGGTGCTTGAGTTCGCGCGCCGTGTACATCGGGTTCGTGTTGACCACGGTGAGGCCGGCACGCAGCGCGCCGCAGACCGCGATCGGGTACTGCAGCACGTTCGGCAGCATGATCGCGACGCGATCACCCTTCTTGAGGCCGAGGTCGTTGACGAGGTAGCTGCCGAACTGGCGGCTCAGCAGGTCGAGTTCGCCATAGGTGATCGTTCGGCCCATGTTGGAGTAGGCGGGCCGGTGGCGGAAACGGTCGAAGCTCGCGTCGAGCAGGGCCGCGATCGAGGCGTAGGCTTCCAGATCGATGTCGGGCGCGACGCCCTTGGGGTAATGGGCCAGCCAAGGACGATTGCTCTCGGACATGCTTCCTCCGTCGGGACTGCCGCGCCGGGCGGCGCGACATGGCGCATCGAATCGCGCGGAGCGCGCCGTGGATGCGGGGTTCGCGCGATTGCAGCACAGCGGGCGAAGCAGCGGCAAGGCGCAGTGCAGCGTGGCGCTTGCGCGCGAAGGCTTGGAAGTGGGAGGGTTTGCGGACCGCCCGCCCGAGCCGCGTCCGATGCCGTCATCTTCGTTGTTCCACCGAAACGTCGTCCGCTGCCTCGTGGCGGTGCTGCTCGTGGCCCTCGCGGCCTGCTCGCGCACGCCCGACGAGCAGGTGCTGCGCGAGACCGTCACGGCGATGCAGGGTGCGCTCGAGTCGCGTGACCCGAAGGCCTTCATGGCCGGCATCGCCGACGATTTCACCGGCGCGCAAGGCAGCGTCGACCGCGAGGAACTGCATCGCATCCTGCGTGCGCAGGTGCTCGCGAACGCGTCGATCGGCGTCACCACCGGTCCGCTCGACATCGTGGTGCAAGGCGACCGCGCGACCGTCTCGTTCACGGCGACCTTCACGGGTGGCGGAGGGCGTTTCCTGCCCGAGCGCGGCTCGGTCTACACGATCACGAGCGGCTGGCGCCGCAGCGGCGACGACTGGGTCTGCGTGAATGCGCAGTGGGAGCGGAAGCTGTAGCGTCCTGCAGGGCCGGCGATGCTCCATGGTGGCAGGGCGGAGTTCGCAACGCCGGGGCGAGACTCGCAATGGTGGGTCGCGGCGCGACACGGGTCTTTCCCTTCTCCCTCCGGGAGAAGGTGGCCCGCAGGGCCGGATGAGGGTCCGGGATCGCGACGAGTTTCGGACGTTGTCACACCACCGCACCCTCTCCCCAACCCCTCTCCCGGAGGGAGAGGGGCTCAAGAACAGCGCTGGCTGGCAGATCTCGATGAAGTGCGTGTGCGAGTCTCCATAGCTGGGGTCAGGTTCATTTGCCTGACGGGCGACTCCGATGTCCGCGGCGCCTGGAGCAAATGAACCTGACCCCAGCTTCGTGGCGTCGCCATGCTGACGTCCCTTCACGACGATGCCTTGTTCGGAGGAAGTTCGAACTCGAGGGCGATCTGCCTCGCGGGAGAGGATTTCGGTCTCCCGCCACCGCGCCATCTCGTCGCACAGGGCACCCATCGTTTGAGAGGCCCGCGCCGCACATGGATAATGCGCGGCTGATCCGGAGGTCCGATGCCCGCACGCCTACTCGACGGCAAGCGCATTGCCGATGAACTGCTCGACCGCCTCGCCACGCGCGTCGAGGCCCGCGTCGCCGCGGGCAAGCCGAGGCCCGGGCTCGCCGTGATCCTCGTCGGCGACGAGCCTGCCTCGTCGGTGTACGTGCGCAACAAGCGTCGCGCCTGCACGCGGGTCGGCTTCCGATCCTTCGATTTCGACCTGCCGTCGACGACCACGGATGCCGAGCTGACCGCGCTCGTCGATCGCCTCAACGCCGATCCCGAGGTGCACGGCATCCTCGTGCAGCTGCCGCTGCCGGACCACGTCGACGCGCCCGCGATCATCAACCGCATCGATCCGCGCAAGGACGTCGACGGCTTCCAGGCCGAGAACGTCGGCCGCCTCGTGCTGCGCCAGCGTGGCCTGCGTCCGTGCACATCCAAGGGCGTCATGACGCTGCTCGCGCACACCGACCTGCCGGTGCGCGGCCGCCATGCGGTCGTCGTCGGCGTGTCCAACCACGTCGGCCGGCCGCTCATGCTCGAGCTGCTGCTCGCGGGCTGCACGACCACGGGCTGCCACAAGTTCACGCAGGATCTGCCGGGACACGTGCGCGCGGCCGACATCGTCGTCGTCGCAGCCGGTCGCCCGGGACTCGTGCGCGGCGAGTGGATCAAGCCCGGCGCGATCGTCATCGACGTCGGCATCAACCGTCTTGCCGACGGTCGTCTCGCCGGCGACGTCGAGTTCGAACCGGCCGCCGAGCGTGCGGCGTGGATCACGCCGGTGCCGGGCGGCGTCGGCCCGATGACGGTCGCCACCTTGATGGAGAACACCGTCGAGGCCGCGGAGACGTTCTTCGACTGATCAGGGCTTCGGCGGCGCGGCTTGCAGGCGCTTCATCGCGTCATCGCGTCATCGCGGTGCACGTCGATCCAGGCTACGGCGTCGTCGGCGTCCGGCGGCAGTGTACCCATCCATGTATCTCGTCGCCGTCGAGGCGATACCCGCGACCTCGCCCTCGATCAGGGCTTCGGCGGCATGGCTTGCAGACGCTTCATCGCGTCATCGCGGTGCACGTCGATCCATGCTGCGGCGTCTTCGGCATCCGGCGGCGGCGTGCCGATCCAGGTGCTCGAGTCGCCGTCGAGGCGATAACCCGCGACCTCGCCGTCGCCGTGGTAGACATCGACACGGTCGCGATCGTCGCCGCGCACGTGCACCACGTGGCGCGGCGGCTGCGGATCGGCGCGCAGGAAGCTGCCCGCGAACGCATCGCGGCAGCGCGTCTCGCCGAACAGCCACGCCAGCGACGGCACGATGTCGGCCTGCTGGAACGGCGCCTCGACCACCTTGGGCATGTCGACGGCACCGGCCACCACGAGCGGGACGCGTGCGAACGCACGCTCGCCGTGCGAGGCGTACTCGAACGCGGCCAGCGGCGTCATCGTGCGATGGTCACCGAGCACGAGCATCACGCCGTCGTCGAGGAAACCGCGCGCCTTGAGCGTGTCGTAGAGGCGGCCGATCTCGGCATCGACGTAGCGCATCGTCGACTCGGGGTCGATCGCGCCGCTGCGCGGATCGACGAAAGGTGGATGGCTCGTGACCGTCAGCAGTATCGCGACGAACGGCTGTGTCGCGTCGCGCGTGTCGAGCCAGCTCAGGAAACGGTCGTAGAACACGCGATCCTCGGCCGCGCCGAACTGCCAGCGGCGGTGACCTTCGTAGAACGCGTCGTCGGCGCCGTCGACCACGTCGAAACCGAGCCGCTTGAGCCAGTCGCCGATGCCGATGAAGCTCGTGTCGCCCGGGGTCAGGAACGCCGACTGGTGGCCGCTGCGGCGCGCGAGGTCGGGCAGGGTGCCGGTGTCGAGCACGTAATGGTCGAAGCGTGCGTCGCGCACGCCAGGCGGCGTGAATGGCACCTGCGCCGTGCCGATCGCGATCTCGCCGCCGCTCGTGGTGAAGCCGTTGGCGTAGAAGCGCGTGAAGTAGTGGTTGTCGCGCGCGATCGCGTCGAGGCGCGGCGTCCAGTCGGCGGGCCCGCCGAGCAGGCCGCTGTGCCAGGCCGACAGCGACTCGGCGAGCACGATCACCACGTTCGGCCGGCGCGGATGCGCGTTGCGCTCGCAGATCTGCGGCAGCGCCTCGAGGCGAGCGCGCTGGCGCGCCATGTGCGCGTCGCCGTAGGCACGCAGGCGGCCTTGCGGCAGGTTCGCCTCGACCACGTTGCCGGTCAGCCACGCGTGCACGTAGCGCACGGGCAGGGTGCGCGCATGCAGTGCGAACACGCCGGCGACGAGCGCGCCCGCGCCGAACACGAGGGCGAGGCGCGGCCGCCGCGGCGACGGCAGGCAAGCCAGCACGAGCACCAGGATCAGCGCTATCGCGACGGCCGCCTTCACGCGGCCCGCGGTGCCGGCGACGCTCGCGGTCACCACGCTCCAGTTCGCGCCTACATCGCCGCCGAGCTTGAGCACGTCGTCGAGCAGCAGGCGTTGCGAGAGCAGGTCGAACACGGCGAGATCGAGCGCGGTCACGGCCACCGTGAGCACGAGCAGCACGGCCGCCGCGACGCGCACGATCGCGCCGCGCGCTAGGCAGGCGACCAGCGCGAGCAGCGAGGCGAACGCGACCAGCCACGCATCCTGGCCCAGCGTCGGCACCGTGAAACAACCGTGGCAGCCCGTGTAGCCGCCGGCCATCGCCTCGACGAGGTGCGCGCGCGTCGCCGCGACCATGATCAGGGCCAGCCATGCGACGAACAGGGCAAGCCCTTGAAGCGGTTTGGGAAAACGTGTCGTCGGCATCAGGGGCGGGCGGCTGCGGCAGGTCGCGCCATGGCGCGAAGGGGGTGGAAACCGCTAAAATAGCGTACTGACCGCATCCCACGCCCGCCCATGCGTCTTCTCGCTGATGCCCTGACGTTCGACGACGTCTATCTCGTTCCCGGACACTCCACCGTCCTCCCGCGCGACGTCGACACCTCGACGCGCCTGACCCGCGACCTGCGCCTCAACGTGCCGATCATCTCGGCCGCGATGGACACGGTCACCGAAGCCCGCCTGGCCATCACGATGGCGCAATGCGGCGGCATCGGCATCATCCACAAGAACATGCCGTTCGAGCAGCAGGCCGCCGAAGTGCGCCTCGTCAAGAAGTTCGAGGCCGGCGTGATCCGTGATCCGCTCACGGTGCGCCCCGACACCTCGATCCGCGACGTCATGCGCATCACGCGCGAGCACGGCATCTCGGGCGTCCCGGTGGTCGACGGCAGCAACCTCGTCGGCATCGTGACCAGCCGCGACATGCGCTTCGAGAAGAAGCACGACGATCCGGTCAAGAACATCATGACGCGCAAGGAGCGCCTCGTGACGGTGCGCGAAGGCGCGGGCGAGGATGAAGTCCTCGCGCTGCTGCACAAGCACCGCATCGAGAAGGTGCTCGTCGTCAACGACGAGTTCGAGCTGCGCGGCCTGATCACCGTCAAGGACATCCAGAAGGCGCGCGACAACCCGCGCTCGGCCAAGGACGCCCGCGAGCGCCTGCGCGTCGGTGCCGCAGTCGGCGTCGGCGGCGACACCGAGCGCCGCGTCGAGGCCCTCATCGAGGCCGGCGTGGACGTGCTCATCGTCGACACCGCGCACGGCCATGCGCAGTCGGTCATCGACCGCGTGCGCTGGGTCAAGAAGACGTTCCCGAATACCCAGGTCATCGGCGGCAACATCGTCACCGGCGATGCCGCGCTCATGCTGCGCGATGCCGGCGCGGATGCGGTCAAGGTCGGCGTCGGCCCGGGCTCGATCTGCACCACGCGCATCGTCACCGGCGTCGGCGTGCCGCAGATCACCGCGATCGACCTCGTCGCCAACGCGCTCAAGGACGACATCCCGCTGATCGCCGACGGCGGCATCCGCTACTCGGGCGACGTCGCCAAGGCGATCGTCGCGGGCGCGTCCACCGTCATGCTCGGCAGCATGTTCGCCGGCACCGAGGAATCGCCTGGCGAAGTCGAGCTCTACCAGGGCCGCTCGTACAAGAGCTACCGCGGCATGGGCTCGCTCGGCGCGATGGAGAAGGGCTCCAGCGACCGCTACTTCCAGGACGCTTCCGATCCCGAGAAGCTCGTGCCCGAGGGCATCGAGGGCCGCGTGCCGTATCGCGGCTCGCTGCGCAACATCGTGCACCAGCTCGTCGGCGGCCTGCGCGCCTCGATGGGCTACTGCGGCTGCGGCACGATCGAGGAGATGCGCACGCGCCCGCAGTTCGTGAAGGTGACCGGCGCCGGCGTGCGCGAGGCGCACCCGCACGACATCGAGATCGTCAAGGAAGCCCCGAACTACCGCCTGAGCTGACCATGCCGCCACGCCGCCACGCCTTCGCGCTGCTCGCCGTGTTCGCGGCCGGCATCGCGCATGCGGGCGATGCGGAACCGCCGGCACGGCTGCAGGTGAAGATCGGCGACGCGCGCGCGGTCGTGGAGACCGGCAAGGTCGCCGAGGTGGTCGTCGACGGCAAGCCGCTCAAGGTGCTGATCGAGGAGCTGCCGACGCGCCGCTTCGACGCCGCCGGTTTGCGCTTCGACTATCCGCGCAACTTCTCGTGGGAACACGACGACGAGACCTGGACGCTCGACGGCAGCAACGCCGTCGTGATCATCACGCGCGGACTGCTCGGCGGCGACGCGATGGCCGCCGACGTGCTCGACGGCATCGAGGACGAGATCGGCGCCGGCACGCGCGCCAAGCGCGAGAAGGTCGTGCTCGAGACGCCGAAGGGCCGCATCGAAGGCGTCGCCGCGACCGTGCGCGTCGCCTCCACGGCGATCCGCAACGAGGCCTACGTGGTCGGCCCCGGCGTGCGCCCGGTCATCCTGCTGCTGCAGGACACCCTCGACGACGCCGGCCACCTCTCCACCGAATTCACCGACATGCGGCGCCGACTCGCCGCGACCCTGGAGTTCTGATCCCTTGGCCGACATCCACAGCGACAAGATCCTCATCCTCGATTTCGGTGCGCAGTACACCCAGCTCATCGCGCGGCGCGTGCGCGAGATCGGCGTGTACTGCGAGATCTGGGCGTGGGACCACGATCCGGCCGAGATCGCCGCCTACGGCGCCAAGGGCATCATCCTGTCGGGCGGCCCCGAATCGACCACCCAGCACGGCGCTCCGGCTGCGCCGCAGCAGGTGTTCGACGCGAACCTGCCGATCCTCGGCATCTGCTACGGCATGCAGACGCTCGCCGCGCAGCTCGGCGGCGCGACCGAAGCCGCCGACGCGCGCGAGTTCGGCCATGCCGAAGTGCAGCTCGTCGCGCACGATGCGCTGCTCGGCGGCCTCAGCGACCACCACGGCGAGCCGCGCCTGGACGTGTGGATGAGCCACGGCGACCACGTCGCCAAGGCGCCGCCGGGCTGGACCGTCACCGCCACGACCGACCGCATCCCGGTCGCCGCGATGGCCAACGAAGCCAAGCGCTGGTACGGCGTGCAGTTCCATCCCGAGGTCACGCACACCAAACAGGGCGAGGCGCTGCTGCGCCGCTTCGTCGCCGACATCTGCGGCTGCCGCACGCTGTGGACCGCCGCGCACATCATCGACGACCAGATCGAACGCGTGCGCGCGCTCGTCGGCAGCGACGAGGTGATCCTTGGTCTTTCGGGCGGCGTGGATTCCTCGGTAGTCGCAGCCCTGCTGCACAAGGCGATCGGCGAGCAGCTCACCTGCGTGTTCGTCGACACCGGCCTGCTGCGCTGGCAGGAAGGCGACCAGGTCATGGCGATGTTCGCCAACGAGGCCGAAAAAGGCGGCATGGGCATCAAGGTCGTGCGCGTCAACGCCGCCGAGCGTTACTTCAAGGCGCTCGAAGGCGTGGCCGATCCGGAAGCCAAGCGCAAGATCATCGGCAACCTTTTCGTCGAGATCTTCGAGGAAGAGTCCAACAAGCTCGCCAACGCCAAGTGGCTCGCGCAGGGCACGATCTACCCCGACGTGATCGAGTCGGCCGGCAGCAAGACCGGCAAGGCCCACGTCATCAAGAGCCACCATAACGTCGGCGGCTTGCCCGCGCACATGAAGCTCGGCCTCGTCGAGCCGCTGCGCGAACTGTTCAAGGACGAAGTGCGCCGCCTCGGCGTCGAACTCGGCCTGCCGCGCAGCATGGTCTACCGCCACCCGTTCCCGGGCCCCGGCCTCGGCGTGCGCATCCTCGGCGAAGTGAAGGCCGAATACGCCGACCTTCTCGCCAAGGCCGACGCGATCTTCATCGACGAGCTGCGCAAGGCCGACTGGTACGACAAGACCAGCCAGGCCTTCGCCGTGTTCCTGCCGGTGAAATCGGTCGGCGTCGTCGGCGACGCCCGCGCCTACGAATGGGTCATCGCACTGCGCGCCGTCGAGACCATCGACTTCATGACCGCGCACTGGGCCCACCTCCCGTACGACCTCCTCGGCACCGTCTCCAACCGCATCATCAACGAACTCCGCGGCGTCTCGCGCGTGGTGTACGACATCAGCGGGAAGCCGCCGGCTACGATTGAGTGGGAGTGAGGGGGAGCGTAGCGGTATGGCGAAGCGAGGCGCAGATCGCTAGCAAGCAGTCAAGAAGTTCAGGCTACGGAGAGGGGGTCTATAGCATTTGTCCTGCTGTGTCCCATGTATCTACTTCATGAGTCCAGCGGCGTAGAGTGCCGCGGACGAACGGCCAAATCCTCAGTCTTGGCGCAAAGTGCATGTATCGGCGACCGGTAGAGGATGAAGCACCGCATTGTGGGGCGTCGTCGATGGGTGAATCAGCGACTTCCTTCCCCGCGCAAGTTTTGGTGCATGACCGCGTGCAGCTACGCTGACCTTTGAACTTATCCGAACCTGCGTTGGGCGTGCGCAGTACAGCGAACGACGAGCGTTGATCCATCGCGAACGGGTTCAAGGGTTGGTCTTGGGGCCAGTGCGAGTAGCACGATGTCGCGATCCCCAAGCATAAGAGTGCCGAGAACAACAACGGAGCGTGTTCATGATCAGAACGGTCAAGCAAGCCTGCCGGTTCAATCCCATCATCCGCGACTACCGGATGAGCCAAGGGATAGAGAACCTCGCAGACCTCATCAATGACGCGGGCGACGGCAGCGAGTTCTTCTCGCGCAACTTCGTCACCCACGGCATGGATCAGCTTTTTCGCGAAGGTCTGCTGCGTCTCTCCGGCAAGTCAGATCAGGCGGTGTTTGAACTGACCCAGGCGATGGGTGGCGGTAAAACGCACATGATGATCGCGCTGGGTCTACTGGCACGGCACGCACATCTGCGCAAAGACGTTCTGCCTGCCGATTTGGCTTCACGCGTCGATTTTGGGCAAGCGCGCATTGCTGCGTTCAACGGCCGCAATAACCCCGACAACTTCATCTGGGGCGAAATCGCCACCCAGCTCGGGGCTGCAGAAGCCATCAAGCCGTATTGGGCAAACGGTCCGAAGGCCGTCGACCAGCGCCAGTGGAAGGAAATCATCGGTGACAAGCCGACGCTGATCCTGCTCGACGAACTGCCGCCCTATCTGGACAACGCCAGCACTCAAGTGTTCGGCCAGGGCACACTGGCCAACATGGCGGTCTACAGCCTCTCCAGCCTGATGAGCGCTGCGCTAGAGCTGCCCAACTGCGCCATCGTGGTCGCCAACCTCTCGGGCAGCTACAAGGCCCAGACCAAGGCGCTGTCCGACGCCATCTCCAACCTCCAGCAGGAAACCCGTCGTCAGGCGATGACTATCACGCCGGTGCAATTGGCGGGCAACGAGATCTACGAGATCCTCAAGAAGCGCCTCATCGACGAACTGCCGGACAAACGTGTCATCTCCGATATCGCCGAGGAGTACGCGCAGCAGATCAAGAAGGCCGAAGATGGTGGCTACATCG
The DNA here is from genome assembly GCF_051987395.1 of Dokdonella aquatica. Lineage (NCBI taxonomy): Bacteria > Pseudomonadati > Pseudomonadota > Gammaproteobacteria > Lysobacterales > Rhodanobacteraceae > Dokdonella > Dokdonella aquatica. The sequence continues at coordinate 3,495,044 of NZ_CP197094.1, forward strand.
TAGCCAGCAGCATCGAGCAGATCGCCGAGCAGGTGCGGGAAACCTATCCCTTTCATCCCTCCTTCAAGCACCTCGTCGCGCTGTTCAAAGAGAACGAAGGCTTCCGCCAGACCCGTGGTTTGATGCAGTTCACCGCGCGCCTGCTCAAGAGCGTGGACGAGCGAGAGACAGACGACGTCTTCCTGGTCGGTACACAGCACCTCGACTTGAACGATGAGCAGGTTAAGGATGAGATCGAGCGTATTGCGCCCAAGTTGATGCCAGCTGTGACGCGCGACATCGCCGATGCAGGCAACGCCATCGCTGAGCACATCGACGTCGAGTTGGCCGGGGATGCCGCGCAGCAGCTCATGACCTTGTTGCTGTCATCCAGCCTGTCGCGCGCCGTCGGTGGACGCATTGGTCTGTCGGAGAGCGAGCTGATCGAGTTCCTGGCCGCTCCGCAGCGCAAGCCCGACGAGTTCCTGCAAGCTTTGCAGCGCCTGCGCGAATCGGCGTGGTATCTCCACCGTGAAGAGCAGCGCTTCTTCATCAAGGAAACCGAGAACCTGTCGCGCCAGATTGAGCGCAACGCCAAAGACGTTCCTCAACCCAAGGTCGATCAGGCGCTCATCAATCGCCTCACGGGCATCCTCGTTCCGGTCAGCAAGATCGCCTATCAAGACGTGCAGGTGCTGCCAAAACTTGGCGAGCTCAGGCTCGGTGGCCCCCGCACTCTGGTCGTCATCAAGCCCGACGGCAAAGTGCCGCCCAATGAATTGCAGAACTTCTTCGACTACCAGCAGGAGAAGAACAACTTGCTGGTGCTGAGTGGGCAGGACAGCATGCTGGCCGATGCAGTCGAGGAGCGACTGCGCGAGCTGTACGCCATCGAGCAAATCCACAAGCGCCTCAAGTCGGGCGACACCTTGTTCGAGGAAGCCCGCGACCGCTTTGAGGAATCGGAAGACCGCTTCGGCAAAGCGCTGTCCGCCGCCTACAACTGCCTCTACATTCCCATAAACGATGCAGTGGACGGCAGCAACAAGCTGGGCAAAGTCAGCATTGACCAAGGGCTCAAGCTCGGTCAAGGCGATCAGTCCGCCGAAACACAGATCGAAAAATTGCTGGCCAGTCCGCGCGCCGACTACAAGCTTGTGGCCGAGTTGGGCAAGGACAACTTCGACGAATGCTTCGCGCAGGCCGAGGAGTACCTGTGGCCGTCCGCCAAGGACAACCGCCGCACCCCTTGGAAGGATGTCGCCACGCGCGCCAAGTGCTCGCCGATCTGGCCGTGGATGCCGGGTGCCGGTGGCCTCGACACCCTCAAGACCGAAGCTCTGAAACAGGGCCGCTGGCGCTTGGGCGAGGATGGCTACATCGAGAAGGGCCCGTTCCCCAAGGACAAGGCCACCGTCAACGTCTCCGTCATCAACGTCAAGCCGGACACTGGCGAAACAGTGCTCAGCCTCACGCCGCGCCACGCGGGCGACAGCCCCATCGTCTATTGGTCGAACAAGCCCGACGTTTCCGACAAGGACACCAAGGTTGATGACCTGGACAACTTCGCCACCGGCGAGGGCACGGTCTACTTCATGGTGAAGGAACCCACCGGGCGCTACGAAAGCGGCCCAGCTACTCGCTGGCTCGCCGACCTCAAAATTCGCCATCAGATCGAGCCTGCGGCGGACAAGCGCCGCGTCACCTTGGCGGCTACACCGCACGCCGACATCTTCTATACCTTGGACGGCTCCAACCCCAAGGACGGCACCCGCTACGACGTGCCGTTCGAGATCGGTTCCGCCAGCTGTCGCCTGCTGGTGTTTGCCCGCGCGGGCGAGGCCAACAAAACAGCGGACTTCCAGATCCCCGCCGGCGGCGACAAGACCGTTCAGATCGTCGACAGCAAGCCTGCGCGCCTGCAAAGCAAGCGCGTTGCGCTCGACACCACCGGCCGAGTCTTCAGCGTCATTAACCGCTTCCGCGATCAGTCGGGCACGCGCTTCAAAGGCGTGCGCGTCGAGATTGGTGAAGCTGAGAATACCGTGACCGTGCGCTTTCAGGAGCGCGAAGTCACCGCCGCCATCATCGAAGGCGTGGTCAACAGCCTGCGTGACGTACTCAAGGAGCCCGACGCGCCGCTCAACATTGCCATTGCCGACGGCATCGCCTTCGACAGCGGCTTTGCACTCAAAGAATTCGCCAAGCTCGCCGGGATCGAGCTGAAGCCGGGCGACATCAATCAGGAGGAATGAGGATGGCTAAAGCCGCAGGCAACACACCATCGCCCAAGGTGCGTGCGCAAGTGCTGCACACTCTGGGTTTTGGCGTGCCTGCGACTTCTGATCCGCATCACTTCAAAGTCATCATTCCCAAGGCCAGCGCAGGTAAGGTTCAGATCAGTGAACACCTCGGCTTGCAAGCTGCAAGCAACGACAGCGCGGTGATCGACCGCGTTCTGCTGGATCGCCCGCGCTGGACCGCCATCCGCGCCGAGGTGCAACGTGCCTTCAACGCCCGTCTGGCCGCGCATGGCATCAAGCCCGGCGCGTGGAAGGTCGGCGACAACCCTGTGGATCGCTTGCTCGGCAAGGAATTGTGCGTACTGGCTTGGGCCGTCGAGCAGATGGAGATGGAAAAGATTCCAGTCGCCGTGCGCAACTGGTTGGCGCTGCGCCCGGAAGAGCGCTGGTGGCTGTTTGGCATGACAGCGATGAGCACCGGCGGCGTGATGGACGCGGGCAAGGGTTGGCGCGCGGCGCTCAAGCACGCCTTGGGTGATGTTGCGCAGAGCGAACTACTGGCACCTCGTGCGCGACGTGGCAAGTCTGAGCAAGGCGCTCTCCAGACCTCATTGGGCCTGTTCGGGGATGATGCTCCATGAACGCCGTGCCCCCGCAGCCCAAGATCTACCACATCGCCCACGTGGATCGTCTGCCGTCCATTGTGGCATCAGGTGGCCTCTTGTCGGACGCAGTGGTGCAAGCGCAGGCGCTGGGTGGAACGATGATTGGCATGAGCCACATCAAGCAGCGCCGATTGACCGAGCTTCAGCTAGCCAGTCATCCTGGCCTGTTCGTCGGTGCCTGCGTGCCGTTTTACTTCTGCCCGCGATCCGTGATGCTGTATTTGATCCACCGCCGCAACGCAGAACTGGCCTATCAAGGTGGACAAGCGTCCATCATCCACTTGCAGGCAGATTTAGGCGCAGTGGTGGCTTGGGCCAACGCACAACCTGCTCGCTGGGCATTTACGCTATCCAACGCCGGATCGACTTACTTTGAAGACCGGAATGATCTCGCATGTCTTGGTGAAATCAACTGGACGGCGGTGCAGGCAACCAACTGGAGTGGCGGCCTGAAGGAAGGCAAACAAGCCGAGTTCCTTGTGGAGCAGCGCTTCCCCTGGCATTTGATCGAACGCATCGGTGTTCAATCGGCATTCGTTTACAACCAAGTCGCTAACGCCCTCCCAGCGCAAGGACACCGGCCCACGGTCGAAGTCCTGCCTGGCTGGTACTACTGAATGAGAGGAGCACAGTCATGATCGAGTACACCTCGGGCGACATCCTCCAATGTGAGGCAGACGCACTGGTCAACACCGTCAATTGTGTCGGTGTAATGGGGCGTGGCATCGCCTTGCAATTCAAGAACGTCTACCCCGAAAACTTCAAGACTTACGAGGCCGCCTGCAAACGCAAAGCTGTGCAGCCTGGTCGCATGTTCGTTTTTGAGACGGGTCAGCTCACGTTGCCGCGATTCATCATCAACTTCCCGACCAAGCGCCACTGGCGCGGCAAGAGCCGTATTGAAGACATCGATGCGGGCCTTGTCGATCTGGTCAATGTCATCCGCAACAAGGGCATCCGCTCCATCGCCATACCGCCGCTGGGCGCAGGCTTGGGCGGGCTGGACTGGAACGAGGTGCGACCACGCATCGAGCGCGCACTGACAGAGCTTCCCGAAGTACGCGTGCTGGTGTTTGAGCCCAAGGGAGCCCCTGCCAACGACAAGATGGCACACGTGCGCGAGGTACCCAAGATGACGGCGGGTCGCGCCGCCTTGGTGGAACTGATGCAGCGCTATCTTGGCGGCCTGCTTGACCCCTTTGTCACCCTGCTGGAAGTCCACAAGCTGATGTACTTCATGCAGGAAGCAGGCGAGCCGCTGCGTCTCCAGTACGTCAAGCATCACTACGGCCCTTACGCCGAGAACCTTCGGCATGTACTGAAGGCGGTGGAAGGTCATTTGATCGCGGGTTACGCCGACGGCGGCGATGCGCCGGACAAGCCGCTAACGTTGGTGCCCGGTGCGGTGGAAGACGCCAAGGATTATCTGGATCAACACGACATCAGTCGCGCCCGTTTCGAGCGCGTAACCAAGCTGGTCGAGGGCTTCGAGTCACCTTACGGGCTAGAACTCCTCGCCACAGTGCATTGGGTGATGAGCCGCGAGGGTGCCACACAGCACGAGAGCGTAGAACGTCAGGTCTATGGCTGGAATGCACGCAAGCAGCAGTTCACCCCACGCCAGCTTGCCATTGCCGAAGAGCGGCTGCGCTCCCACGGCTGGCTGTCACCTGACGTGGCTTCGGCCCATTGAGGATTCATAAGGGAATGCAAAAAACAACAATCACTCTTATGCCCTTGGCCCTGAAAGATGCGCCCGCGCTGATCGAGACAGTTTTCCCTGCTCAGAAAGTGTCGTTCGAGGCACAGAAGGAGCGCAAAGCAGGACCGGGCCAGACACTGACTGCGCTTGGGTCATTCTGGAAAGGTCGCAAACCGCTGATATTGGTGCGCGCCATCGTGCTGGCCAGCCTTCTGCCGCCGACCAATGACGCGAAAGCAGACCTCGCCATTTTTGAAAAGCTCATGGCTTTCGACGATGAGGGCTTGGCACGCCGCGCGCTGGTCGGCAACGCTGTGTCGCCTGCCGAGATTGCGGCGCGCATTCAGCTCGACGAACCCTGGGATTATTTCAAAGCAACGATCAAGCGTGGCGATGTCACCGGTGGTGATATTCGCTGGATGCGTTTCCCGATGGACGTAGATGCCGAAGGCATCTCGTTGCGGTGGCAGCGCAGCTTGAGTGACGACGACAAGCTGGTGATCTATCGCAAATTGATTGCCACCTACGCCAGCTATGAGGAGAAGGCCAGTCTGGGCAAGCGTCCGGAAGAGCTGGATCAGGAGTGGCTGTATGCCCCGGTTTGGGCAGAGGTCAATCGTCACTACGCCCATTTGGGTGTGAATGTGAAATCCCTTTCCGAACTCGTGGAGCAACTGGGCATCCTGCGTTATGGCCATCGTCCACGCGTAGGCGACACCTTCTCAGGTGGCGGCTCCATCCCGTTCGAGGCCGCGCGCATGGGCTGCGACGTCTATGCCTCAGACCTCAACCCCATCGCCTGCATGTTGACGTGGGGGGCGTTGAACATCATCGGCGCTTCACCCAAGCGACAGACAGAAATAGAAAAACTTCAGCGTGAGGTGGCCAAGGCAGTAGACAAAGAAATCACCGATCTTGGCTTCGAACATGACGAACAAGGCAATCGGATAAAGGCCTACCTTTACTGCCTTGAAGCAAGGTGCCCGGAAACAGGCTGGCTTGTTCCTTTAGCGCCAAGCTGGGTTGTCTCACCACGGCAAAGGGTTGTTGCCAAGCTCGTGCCGAATTCTGAGCTTAAGCGGTTCGATATTGAATTGGAGCTTGGCGTTTCCGCGTCTGCACTTGAGGCTGCGCAGAAAGGAACTGTTTCCGACGGCGATATGGTCTATGAGCTTGATGGCAAAACCTACCGCACTTCAATCAAAACCCTACGTGGTGATTATCGCAAGGAAGATGGCAGCACCGGCAACCGTCTGCGTCTTTGGGAAAAGAGTGATTTCAAACCGCGCCCAGACGACATATTTCAGGAGCGCTTGTACGCGATCCAGTGGATCACCAAGGACACACTTTACGCGGGAAGGCAGGATACATACTTCGCTGCACCTACCAAAGCTGACATCGAGCACGAACGGGCAGTTGAAAAGCTCCTCGCTGAAAGGCTGAATCGCTGGCAGAACGAAGGCTTGGTGCCGGACATGGCCATCGAGCCGGGTGACAAGACCGACGAGCCGATCCGAACGCGTGGCTGGACACACTGGCATCACATGTTTTCGCCGAGAGATCTTCTTAAGTTGGCTTTGCTGAGAAAACATATCGGCGAGCCCGAATTGGTTCCGGAACTCTGCGGGACGCTTGATTTCTGCTCAAAACTATCGCGCTGGATTGTGAGGTATTCATCTGGTGGCGGCAGCGATTTTACGTCTAACGTATTCTCAAATCAGGCGTTAAACACCCTCTACAACTGGGCAAACAGGTCTTTCTTTGATCACATCTTTGTGCAGAACTATAAAAATGCGCCCGTGCGTACAAACGCATCTGTGGTTTGCGCACCTAGCCGTGAACTAACCCAAGAACAAGATATTTTCATTACTGACCCACCATATGCCGACGCAGTGAACTATGAGGAAATTACCGAGTTCTTCATCGCCTGGCTGCGCAAAAATCCACCCAAGCCCTTCGACGATTGGGTGTGGGATTCGCGTCGTGCACTGGCGGTCAAAGGCTCCGGCGAAGACTTTAGGCGAGGCATGGTCGCCGCCTACAAGGCAATGGCCGAGCACATGCCCGACAACGGTATGCAATGCGTAATGTTTACCCATCAGGACACCACCGTCTGGGGCGACTTGATCGGCATCTTCTGGGCGGCTGGTCTGCAGGTGGTGGCGGCTTGGTATATCGCCACCGAAACCACCTCCGAGCTCAAAAAAGGTGGCTACGTCCAGGGCACCGTCACCCTGATGCTCAAGAAGCGCGCCCCAGGCGAGCGCACCGGTTTCAAGCAGCGCCTGCTGCCCGCTGTGCGACAGGAAGTGGCGCGGCAGATCGACACCATGATGCACCTCAACAAAACCGTGGCCGACCACCACGGCGAGCCGGTATGGGGCGACTCCGACTTGCAGATGGCAGGCTACGCCGCCGCGCTCAAGGTGCTGACCGCCTACACCCGCATCGGCGACGAGGACGTCACCACCTTCGCCCTGCGCCCGCGTGCGCGTGGTGAAGTTACGGTGGTGGACGAAATCGTCCAGCAGGCAGCGGAAACCGCATCCAGCCTGCTCGTTCCCGAAGATCTCACCGCCGACGCCTGGGGCCGGCTCACTGGCATCGAGCGATTTGTACTGCGGATGATGGACATGGAAACCGCAGGCGCGGGCAAACTGGACAACTACCAGAACTTCGCCAAGGCCTTCCGCGTAACGGACTACACACGTGTGATGGGCTACATGCGACCCAACAACGCACGCCTCAAGCGCGTCAGCGAATACGCTTCACGCGATCTGACAGATGCCACCGAGATCGGCGTGACGCGGTTAGGTCAGCTCATCATCGCCTTGCAACAACTGCTCAAGGACACCGAGGCGCAAGTCATCGTCGAACAACTGCGATCCGAGATGGCTGACTTCCTGGAGGCCCGATCCCTGCTGGTGGACATGCTGGCTTTCATCGAGCGCAAAGCACCCGAATCTGAGGTGCGCTCGGCCGCCGAGGTATTGGGTGCGCGTCTCAAGAATCTGCGCTTCGGCGACTGAGGTCTTGGGCCATGAGCATCCGGCGCTTCTCCTCGCGTACCCATCGGCTGGATGCCAGCTTCCTGATGCAGCATCTGGCCGGTGCGCGGAGCTACAAGCGCATTGCGGGCTACTTCACCAGCTCGCTGTTCGAAGTGGCTGGCGAGGCACTGGAGCACATCCCCGAGGTCAAGATCGTCTGCAATGTGGACATTCACCCGGACGACCTGAAAGTGGCGCAACTGCGCGAGAGCAAAATGCTCGGCCGCTGGAACGAGCGCGCCCTGGAGGCCGAGGCTCTGCTGAACCGCGAACGCTATCGGCGGCTGGACGCGTTCCTCGCCAAGCATGGGCAGGCGGTGCGAATCGCGCCGGATGACATCTGCGGTTTCGTGCACGGCAAGGCCGGCGTGATTACCTTAGCCGATGGCCGCAGGCTGGGTTTCATCGGGTCGATGAACGAGACGCGCAGCGGCTGGCAGCGCCACTACGAAATCCTGTGGGAGGACGAATCGCCGGAAGGCGTCGCGTGGATCGAGGAAGAATTTCACTTCCTCTGGAACGCCGCCAAACCCCTTCCGCAGGCCGTGATCCGCGAGGTACATCGGCGCGGCTACCGGCGAGAGATCGAGTTCATCGAGATCGACGATGACGAAAACCTTGCCCCTGCGGCGCTGATTGAGTCGCCTCTCTACCGAGAAGGCCAGCAGTTACAGCCGTGGCAGCAAGGGTTTCTGACCGAATGTCTGCGCCATCAGCGGCTTTACGGCACGGTGCGCCTGCTGTTGGCCGACGAGGTCGGACTGGGCAAAACGCTGTCGCTGGCGACGGCCGCACTGACGCTTTGCCTCTTATCCGACAAAGACTATGGGCCACGCCGCCCGGTTGTCATCTTTGCCCCGGCCACGCTGACCGAACAATGGCAGACTGAGATGCTGGACAAGCTGGGCATCCCGACCGCACGTTGGGATACCGTGGGCAAGGTCTGGCTGGACGCGGACGAGCGAGTGTTGTCGCCTGCCGGGCGCGAACAGATTGCTCATTGCCCGCTGCGCATCGGCATTGTCTCCACCGGCTTGATGATGCGCGACTCGCTGGAGAAGCAGCACCTGCTCGGTATGCGCTTCGGTGTCGTGATCTTGGACGAAGCGCACAAAGCCAGAACCCGCCAGGGTTTCGGCAAGGAAGCCGGAACACCGAACGAGCTGCTGTCCTTCATGCGTGAGATCGCAGCCCGTGCCGATCACGTGCTGCTGGGCACAGCCACGCCGATCCAGACCAACCCTGCTGATCTATGGGACTTGCTGGGCATCCTGCACCAAGGCCCAGGCCGCTTCGTGCTTGGCCACGACCTGGCGCCGTGGCACCGGCCCGACGACGTGCTCGACATTCTTGCGGGCCGCATGGAGGTGGAATCGCTCACCCATGCGTGGGAACTGTTGCGCTCGCCACTTCCGCGCATGGAATCAACCAGTGAGTCTCGTGCCCGACGTTTGTTCTCCGCGATCCGGCAAGACTTGGGATTGCAGAACGGGGAGTGGCAAACCAACCGTTCGCTGGCCGATCTGACGGAGGAAACGCGGGAGATTCTGGAAGAGGAGCTGGAGCGCCGCATGTCAGGTGCAACGCTTTTCCAGCGCGAAAATCCGCTGGTGCGTCATGTCGTGCTGCGCAAACGCCAGCAGCTTGAAGATGCGGGGCTGCTGGCTCGCGTCGGCGTGGACGTGCATCCGGAACGAGAACAAGTATCGGAACAGCGCGCTTTCGATGCCTTGTTTGAGGGCAAGGCACTGCGCACGTCGGAAGACTTCCGGCAGGCCTATGGCGAAGCCCGCGCTTTTGGCAAGGCACTGGCCAAACGCGGTAAAGGCAGCGGCTTCATGAAGAACCTGATGGAGCAGCGCATTTGCTCCAGCATCCACGCGGGCTTAGCGACGGCCCGGCGCTTGCTGCAAGGCGATGCCGAGCACGAGGAGGACGAAGAGCAGGAAGTTGACCTCAAGATCGAGACGGGCGAGGAACGCGAAGTTCTGCAACGCCTGATCACCCGACTCGAGCGGCTGGAAGCCGACCCGAAGATGGAGGCCGTCGTCCATTTTCTCGACAAGGAGAAATGGCTTTGGTTGGGCGTCATCATCTTCAGTCAGTACTACGACACGGCAAAGTGGCTGGCGGACTCACTGGCGGCGCGCTACCCGGAAGAAGCTGTCGGTCTGTACGCGGGCGCGGGTCGCAGCCGTCTGTACCAGCGCGGCGACAGCGTGAGTGTTGAGCGAGAAACCTTAAAGCGGATGGTGGCTGAGCACCAGATTCGTGTGATGGTAGCGACCGATGCCGCTTGCGAAGGCTTGAACCTACAAACCTTGGGTACGCTGATCAACGTCGATCTGCCGTGGAACCCCACGCGCCTCGAACAACGGATTGGCCGCATCAAGCGATTTGGACAACGACGCGAAACCGTCGACATGCTGAATCTCGTGTTCGAGCAAACCGTAGACGAAAAGATCTACGAGCGCCTGTCCGAGCGCATGAAGAACCGCTACGACCTCTTCGGATCGCTGCCCGACACCATCAAGGACGAGTGGATCGATGACATCGAAACACTCGGTGAACAGTTGGACGAGTACATCAACGCCCAAAAGACAGCGACAGGCTTCGACCTGCGCTATACCGGCACGATGATGCCTCCAGAAAAAGACTGGCGAGACTTCACTGAGGTTTTGTCACGGCGTGATTTGGCGACGCTAATGAGTTCAGCGTGGGGATAGTGCTTGGCGCTTCACCTAGCGACGCAAGCTCCCTCCCCAACAACGCATCCACTTCCCCCGCATGGAACTGCGAGGCGAACAGCGGCACCGCGAACACGACGTGTTCGCCGTCGTTCTCGCGCTTGAGCACATAGGCGAGTTGCAGGCGGGCGAGGGAGCGGCGGAGCATCTCGGCTTCGAGGGCGATGCCGGCGGTGTCGAAGTCGGCGAGCAGGCTGGCGAGGGTGATCGGGGCGGCGTCGCTTCGTGCGGCGTGGAAGGCCTGGGCGACGCGGTAGACCAGGATGCGGTCGATCTGGCACGCGACGGGATCGGGGCTGAGGCGGGCCCAGCCGGCGAGGGCATCGGCCATCGCTTCGGATTGCAGGGCCTGGTGCAGGCGGCGCGGGTCGACGAGGCGCTGGTGGCGTTCGAGGTGTTCGAGCACCTGCTGGCAGGCGATCGCGACGAGGTTGGCGCGCTGGCCGCAGGTGGTGGCGAGGAACTCGGGCAGCGTCGCGTCGGTGAAGCGTACGCCGAGGCGCGCGAGCGGTTCGGTGGCGAGCGCCACGCAGGCGTCGCGCTCGAGGCCGCCGAGGTGGATGATCTCGCCGAAGTTGCGGATCGGCGAGGCGTAGTCGAGCATCGCAGCCTCGTACAGATCCCAGAAGCCGGCCAGCATGAAGTGGCAGCGGCCTTCCTCGCTCAGCGCGCGCAAGGCGTTGAGCTGCGCGTACTGGTGCTGCGCCTCGTGGCGCATGAAGAGATCGGTCTCGTCGATCAGCAGCAACAGGCGGCGGCCGCCGGCGCGTTCGGCGAGTGCGTCGACCAGCGCATCGATCGGCGTGTCGGCGGGCAGGCGCAGGTCGGCGGCGATGCGCTCGAACAGGCGATGGTCGCGCAGCGACAGGTAGTGGCAGCGCACGCGCGGATGGCCTTCGAAGCGGCGCTCGATCGCCTTCATGAGGCTGGTCTTGCCGAGCTGGCGTCCGCCGACGAGCAGGTAGTTGCCGGGTTCGCGATGCAGCACGCGCGCGAGTAGCGATTCGCGGCCGAAGAACGCCGACGGCCGCGTGACGCCGCCGCGGGTCTGGTACGGCGAGATGCGCGTGACGCGCAGCTGGCGCGCGAGCAGGTTGACGAGCACGTCGGTCGCCGAAGGCTGCAGCAGCCACTCGGTCTGCGTGGCCTGATCCGCGCACACGCAGAGGTTGGCCGGGTCGTTCGCGAACGCGAGCAGGGCCGTGTCGTGTTCGACCGAAGGGCTCAGCACGAGCACCACGTCCTGACCGTTCGGCAGCTCGCGCAGGCGACGCACGATGTCCTCGGCGGGCAGCGTCGGATCGGGCTGGTACAGCCACAGGCGCTCGAGCGCGACTGGCAGCGAGGCGGGTAAGGTCCAGGCGTGGACGTGGCCCGGCAAGGCCCAGTCCTTGGCGCGGATCGAACGCGCCTCGATGCGCGTGGCGAGGCGTGTCGCGCGGTGCTCGACATCGTCGGCGACGTGGCGCAAGGCCTCGCGCCAGCGGATCGTCGGCACGCTGGCGGCGAGCAGCAACTGGTTGCGATGGCGCAGCCAGCCGAGGTGGCGATCAAGCGTGGGCAGACCGTCGAGCGGATGGCGCAGCACGCGCTGCGGATCGCGGATCGAGAGAATTGCCGCAGGGCGCGCGACGAACACGAGCACGGCGACGCCGGCCATCGCGACGAACGCGAGCACGAGGACGAGAGTGAGGACATCGACCAGCGTCCACGGCTGCGACACGCGGCAGTCCATCGGCGTGAGGCTGGCCGGCGGTGCGGGCGTGCCGGGGCGGCAGCTCCAGGACTGCGTCTGCGGATCGATGCGCAGGATCAGCGCGGTACCGCGCAGGCCCGAATGCTCCGGGAAGCGATCGGTATAGCGGAAGCGCACTTCGTATTCGGCGGGTACGTCGATCGTCAGCGTGGCCTGGGCCGGATCGTGCACGCCGGGCACGCGCGCCTCGGTGGGCCATCGCTTCTCGATGAGCCAGTCGGAATGCGCTTCCTCGCGTGCGAGCATCATGTCGATGCGCGCCTGCTGCAGCAGCATGATGGTCTCGCCGTCGCGCTGCATCTTCCACGTGAGCCACGGGTTGAGCCACGGCGCGAACAGCGCGCTGCCGACGAACCAGGTGACCGCGGCGATGAGCACGGGGCGCAGCCAGCGCCACGCGCGCGAACGGGAATCGGTGCTCATGCCTGCGCGTCGTCGAGGCTTCGCGCGATCAGAAGGCCGGCTTCGCGGATCGCCGCGCAGCGCCATTCGAGCCACAGGCCATCGGCATGGCGACGCGCCACGAGCAGGTTGTGCCAGTACAGGCTGCGCAGCAGCGGATCGAGCAGGTACGGGCGTGCCGGCGCGAGCCGCGGCTTGGCCAGCCACTCGCGGATCGGCGCGCGGTGCGCGGGTGTTTCGAGCAGCGGCAGGAAGGCCTGCCAAAGCGGCGGATGGCTGGCGAGCTGTTCGACGAGGGCTTCGTCGCTTTCGTTGGAAGACTCGTGCAGCAGCGCGAGCGCAGCGCTCGCGAGCAGCGGATGGCCGCCCGACAGGCGCAGTGCGCGATCGGCGGTCGCGGTGTCGACCGCGTGCGGAAGCGCCATGCGCTGCACGTCGGCGACGGTGAGCTCGGGCCAGCTTTCGCTCGCGGCGATGTTGAGCAGCGAGAGGTCGCCGCCCTGATACTTGAGGTCGGCCAGCGCGGCGCCGCCGCAGATCAGCACGTGCAGCTGGCCGCTGAACATCTCGCTCAGGCTGCGCAGGATGCCGGCGAGCAGGTCGCGCTGTGCCGGTGCGCCTTGCTCGAAACGGCTGACGAGGCAGAACAGCGGTCCGGGATGGCGCAGCAGGCGCGCGAGTTCGGCTTCGAAGGCGTGATCGGTGTCGACGCCGGTGAAACCGCACTGGTGGGCGAGGGCGGCGAAGTAGGTGTCGGCGCCGGGTTCGGCGCTGAAAGGCGGCTGCAGGTGCAGCACGCGCGAACTGCCGTAGCGCGCTTCGGCTTCGGCGAGCATCGCGGCGCGTTCGGGCGGCTGGCCCCAGTGCGCCTGGGTGAGCAGCAGCGCGACCGGGTAGGGCCGCAGCTGCTGCAGGCGATCGAAGAGTGCCGACACGGCCGTCGGTGTCGCGGGTCGGCTCGTGGCGGTCGCGACCGGGGTGCGTGTCGTTTCGACCGGGAACTCCGCCTCGAATCCCGCGGAGGCGAGCAGCTGGTTGGTCTCCACCTCGGTCAGGCGCAGGTAGTTCGCGCAGGCCAGCACCTTGTCGCGGTGCTTGCGGTTCGGCAGCGACTGGCCTTGCCGCCAGTTGTTGACCGCCTCGCGGCTGATGCCGATCTCGCTGGCCACGCCCGCGGCGCTCGCCCGGATCCTGCGCATGTGCTGGGCGAGCAGATCGGGGAAATCGGAGACGGGCATGACGTCGAAGGAGGGAAGGGAGCAGCCGGCCACCCTACCGGTCGCGTCGTCCATGTCAATCGTCGTCATGCGCCGCTCCGATGCCGGGCTCAGGCCGATGCGGTCGTCGCGGGCGGATCGACCACGAACAGGCGGCGCGTGATGATCTGGTGCGCGGCGAAGGCGAGCACGCCGCTGATGACGAGCGTGATGAGCCAGCGCTTGAGCACGCTGCCGAGGCTCTTGTTCGCCTCGAGACGGTCCAGGCGCTCGAAGCGCGACGGCTCGGCGTTGGCGTAGGCCACTTTCACGGTGGCGTCTTCTTCCATGTAGCGCTCCGAGTTGGATTCGGAGGTCGAGAACGTGCCCGTGTGCGTCGTGCCGCCGGCCTCGAACGTGTAGCTGAAGTGGTAGGTGTAGGTGGTGCGACCCTTGCGACCGCTCTTCTCCTCGATGTCCTCGAGCTTGACCGGCGCGACGACGACGCTGTGGTCCTTGAGGATAGCGCTGGCCTGACGCCAGCCGTTGAAGCCGGACCATGCGAGCACCGTCGTGAACACGATGAGCGCGGCGACGCACAGCCACATGGAAACGGTCGAGATGCGGGCGTGAGCGGACTCGGAGACGGGAATGTTCTTGATCATGGGAAGCCCCTGGAAGTGATGGTGGGCGCCGGCGGCGGAAGGCCGCTCGGCGTGGGGGCAGTCTCGTGATCGGCGCGGTTTTGATGAATCTCCAATGCGTCAAGCGCGGGGGGATTCCGGTTGACGGAGTGTCAAGTGGAGGGCTCGGTGCAGCGCTGGGCAGAGTTGGTCAGTCGGCGACGAGCTTGGCGCGTAGGTGTCCAACCGCCAGCGCTGCGAAGCACGGCGGGTGGGGGAGAGTCGTCGGCGAGGCATCCGGAACGCAGGCGTGCGACGACGAGCGTGGTGTGGCGTTGGGGCTGCCCGTCGGCGATGCGTCTGGCGCAGAGGCGTGCGAAAGCCAGCGCGGCGTGGCTTATCCGTCAGCGAGGTGCTCGGCACGAAGACGCGCGACGGCGAGGTCGACGAACGTACGCACCTTGGCCGGTACGTGTCGACCTTGCGAATGGATTACGTGGATCGGCAGCGGCGGTGCTTCGTGTTCGGCGAGCACGATGCGCAGGCGGCCTTCGCGCAGCGCCGGCGCGATCTGGTAGAGCAGCACACGCGTGAGGCCGAAACCGTCGAGCGCGGCACCGATCGCGGCCTCGTTGGTGTTGCACTGGAGCGCGGCATGCACGGTGACGCGCTGGTCGTTCGCGAACCGCCACTCGGGCGACGCCCAGGCGCTGGTACCTGCGACGATGCGGTGGTCCTTGAGATCGGCGGGCGAAGCGGGCTCGCCGTGGCGTTCGAAGTAGGCCGGCGATGCACAGAGGACACGACGCACCGAGCCGACCGGCATCGCGATCATTCCCGAATCGGCGAGATGGCCGATGCGCACCGCGACATCGATGCCTTCCTCGACGATGTTGACGGGACGGTCGACGAAGAACGTGCGCCCCGCCATGCTCGGGTAGGTATCGAGGTACTCGGTCATGATCGGCAGCACGTGCATCGGGCCGAACATCGCCGGCGCGGTCACGACGATCGTGCCGGAGGGCGTGGCGTACGCACCGGCTGCAGCGGCTTCGGCCTCGGCGATGTCGGCGAGGATCCGCCGGCAATCCTCGATGTAGCGCGTGCCGGCCTCGGTCAGCTTGACCGACCGCGTCGTGCGCACGAACAGCCGCGTACCGATCGCCTCCTCGAACATCGCCACTGCGCGCGTGACCGCCGGAGCGCTCATGTGGAGCTGTCGCGCGGCCCCCGAAAAACTCCCGGTCTCGGCGACCTTCGCGACGATGCGCATGACGTGCCAGCGATCCATGCCGATCAGGCCTCGCGTGTGGGCGAGCGGTGGGTGTGCCGCTGCGTGTGGGAGACGATCGACGTGGGGGTGTGCATCGTCGGGATGATAGACGGCGTGGCGACGCGCCGGGTCACGCCGCTGCTCTTCCTTCTTCTCCGTGAGAAGAGTGTGTCCGGCATCATCACGTGCATGTTGCACCATCTCTTCCCTTCTCCCTCCGGGAGAAGGTGGCCCGCAGGGCCGGATGAGGGTGCGGACGGAGTACGACGTCGAGCCTTGTCTCGAGCCCGCCCCTCTCCCCCGGCCCCTCTCCCGCAAGGGGAGAGGGGAGGCAAGCCGCTCTCGGTGAGATGTCGACATACACGCGTGATGTACACCGCGAACCGTGCACAGCTCGCGTAGGGCGGAACCGCCGCAGGCGATTCCGCCGTGACTCGCGATGTCGCAGCAAGCTTGTGCAAGGTGCTGCCACGTACAACTCCGCGCTTGTGCATGGTGTTGCCACGTATCACTCCGCACGTCGGCGGAATCCGCTTCGCGGGTTCCGCCCTACGGAAGGATTTTGCGAGCGGTCTACAGCGCGAGCTGCACCGCATCCGACGTCGCGTCCTGTGCGGCGGGAACGGCGCAGCAGATCAGCACCTCGTTTTCCGCATGCGGTGCAGTCGGTTCGCTGCGGTACGTGACCTTGCCGCCCAGCAGCGGTGTCTTGCAGCTGCCGCAGGTGCCGGCGCGGCAGCTGAAGGGCGGACTCAGTCCGCGGGACTCGGCGAGTTCGAGCAGGCTGCCGGATTCGGGTGTCCAGCGGGCTTCCTTGAGCGAGGTCGTGAAGACAACGGGCACGGGCTCGGTCGCTGCGGGTTCGAGCGGCGTCGCGGTCGAAGGCAGCGGCGTCGATCGCCGCAGCGACGACGGACCGAACGCCTCGGCGTGGATGCGGTCGTCGGCGATGTTGCGCCCGCGCAGGCCGTCGTAGAGCGACTGCGTGAACGTGGCGGGGCCGCACAGGTAGAAGTCGTAGTCGTCGAACGGCAGGAAGCGCGTCAGCATCGCCATGTCGATGCGGCCCTTCACGTCGTAGTCGATGCGTTCCCTCGCACCGGTGGCGTCACCGAGGACGCGGATCACGCGGATCGCGCCACGTGCGGCGTCGACGATGCCGTCGAGCTCGCGCGTGAACGCGAGGTCGGTCAGCGTGTGCGCGGCCTGGAACAGCACGGTCGGGCGGATGCCGCGCGTGCGCAGGCCTTCGTAGAGGATCGCGCGCAGCATCGCGAGCATCGGCGTGACGCCGACGCCACCGGCGAGCATGACGACCGGGCGCTTCCCGCGCGGATCGATCGTGAAGGCGCCGGCCGGCGCGCGCGCATGGATCACATCGCCGACGTGGATTGCGTCGCGCAGATGCGTGGACACGCGGCCGTCACGCTTGACGCTGATGCGGTACTCGCCATCCGAACTCGTGCTCGACAGCGTGTAGGTGCGCAGGAGGGGCACGTCCGAACCCGTCGGCGTGACCTGGATCGGCAGATGCTGCCCGGCCTCGTGCGGCAGCAGGCCGGCGCCGTCGTCGGGCATGAGGTGGAACGAGCGGATCGACGCGCTCTCGTCGACGATGCGCGTGACCTTGTATGGACGCCAGCGCGTGCCGAGCGCTATCGCCTCGAGACGCTTCGCGGCCTCGTCCCAGTCGCCGGTCATGAGCACGTTGGGCGACCAGCCGTCCGTCGCGAACGTCCAGCGGATCGCGAGCGCGCCGCGCCGGCGCACGACGCGACGTGCGCGGAACGTCCACAGCCGCTCGGCGCCTTGGAACGCCGCGATCTCCGGCGAATCGAGCACGACCTCGGCATCGCCGCTGAGCTGCAGCACGTCGCCCGATGCGAAATCGATGAACACGAGCCCGGCCTTGCCGTTGAGCAGCATGTTGCCGAGCGTCGAGAAGAACAGGTTGCCCGCGAAGTCGGGGATCGTGAGCGTGCCGTCGTCGGCGATGCGCACGAAGCCGGGCTTGCCGCCGCGATGCGACACATCGACCTGGCGGCCGTCGTCGCGATCGGCGTACGAGGCGACGAAGAACGTGTCGGCCTGCGTGATGGTCGCGCGCGCCTCGGCATCGAGCGTGGCGCTTTCCTCGACCGGCGCGGTGAACGGCACCGCGGGATTGCGCACGAGGCCGTAGTCGCGCAGCTGGATGTACTGCGGACAGTTGCCGAAGCTCTGCTCGACATCGAACACGATGCGTCCGGCGGTCGCGTCGACGACGTGACCGTTGACGCGATTACGTCGGCGCGTGTCGAGCTCGATGCCGAGCATGCCGATCGGCCGGCCTGCGGTGAGACCCGACACCGCGGGGTCGCCGGGATCGCGCGTGGCCTGCAGCACCAGCTGCGTCGGACTCGGCGAGATGATGAAGCCCGGTTCGCCGACGAGCACGCTCGCCCAGGCGTCGTCGTGGTCGTCGACGCTGCCGACGATCATGAAAGGCATCTTCGCGAAGAACGCGCGGTGCTGCTCCGGCATGAAGCGGCGGATCACGCGCTGGCCGACATCGTCCATGCGCTCGGAGACGCCGACGGCCTGCTGCAGGCGTTTCTCGCCGGCATGCCAGATCGCAGATGTGGACGCTTGCAGGGTGGTCATCGCCATCTCCTCGAACGATGCAGGGCCGGGCCATGCAGCTCCGGCACGACGATCACGCCGCGGCCGACAGGCCGACCGGCGTGCGCGCGAACGCCACGAAGCGCGGCAAGGCTTCGATGCGGGCGAGCCAGGCGTTGACGGCGGGGTAGCGCGCGAGGTCGACATGACCTTCCGGTGCGCGCGCGACGTAGCTGTAGAGCGCGATATCGGCGATGGTCGGGTGGTCGCCGACGAGCCACGCGCGGTCCGCGAGATGCGCCTCGAGCCTGCCCAGCAGCGTGTGGGCACGGGCGATCACCTCGTCGGCATCGAAGGCTGCACCGAACACCGTGACGAGGCGCGCCGCGGCGGGGCCGTAGGCGAGTTCGCCCGCAGCGACCGACAGCCAGCGCTGCACCGCCGCTGCACCGGCGGGATCCTGCGGCAGCCAGTCGGTGCGGCCGGACTTCGTCGCCAGATAGACGAGGATCGCATTCGAATCGGCGACGATCGTTCCGTCGTCGTCGAGCACGGGAATCTGCCCGAAGGGATTCAGGGCGAGGAACTCCGGCGACTTGTGCGCACGCGCGGCGAGATCGACCTCGATCAGCTCATGCGGCAGGTCGAGCAGCGAGACGAGCAGGCGGGCGCGATGGGCGTGGCCGGACAGCGGGTGGTGGTAGAGCTTCATCGTGAGGTCCTCGTCTGAAGGACGGGCTCATTCCCGTCCACGTGGACCAGTGTCGGTGTCGCGCGCGTCGAACAGAACGGGCGGCGTTCGGACTTCATTATTCCTTTCAGTGGAATAGTCGGTGCGGGACGTGTGCTTGGTGGCCGTTCGGCGTCATGCATTGATCTGATATACGGGTAATTGACGAATATCTTTTATTGAGGTAAAAGACGTTTACCCGTTATCCGGATGATCGCGATGACCGCGTCCCCGCCTGTCCTGACGAATGCCGCCCAGCTCGGCGCGACCCTCCACGCGGCCCGCAAAGCGCGCGGCGTGACGCAATCGGACCTGGCCGGGCGCATCGGCCTGAGCCAGTCCCGCATCTCCCATCTCGAGATGCACGCCGGCGAGCTCAGCTTCGATCAGCTGCTGGCGTGGTGCGGCGCGCTCGGACTCGAGCTCAGCGTCGGTACGCGCGTCACCGCGACGCGTGTCGAGGACACGGCGGACTGGTGAGATGGGGCGTCGCTCGCATGCCCGCAGCCTGTCGATCTGGACCAACGGCGTCCGCGTCGGGCGCTGGACGATCCCGGCGCGCGGCGCGATGGAGCTGCACTACGATGCGGCGTGGGTGAACGCCGAGGTCGGCCGTCCGCTCTCGCTGTCGCTGCCTTTCACGCTCGACAACCTGCCGCTCAACGGCGACAAGGTCACCCACTACTTCGACAACCTGCTGCCCGACAGCGACGCGATCCGCAAGCGCGTGGCCGAGCGTTTCCGCACGGGCTCGACCGATCCGTTCGACCTGCTCGCCGCGATCGGCCGCGACTGCGTCGGCGCGGTGCAGCTGCTCGGCGACGACGAGGCGCCCGACGGTTTCGACCGCATCGACGGCGTGGTGCTGTCGGACGAGGACGTCGAGCGCCACATCATCGAGACCGTCTCGCCGCGCGCGTTCGGTGCGCAGTCGGATCCCGATGCGGATTTCCGCATCTCGCTCGCCGGCGCGCAGGAGAAGGCCGCGTTCCTGCGATGGAAAGGGCAGTGGCTCGCACCACGCGGGGCGACGCCGACCAGCCACATCGTCAAGCTGCCGCTCGGCCTCGTTGGCGGCAAGCGCGCCGACTTCACGACGTCGGTCGACAACGAATGGCTGTGCCTGCGGCTGCTCAAGGCCTACGGCCTTGATGTCGCGGAGGCCGAGATCGCGACGTTCGGCACGCAGCGCGTGCTCATCGTCGAGCGCTTCGATCGCCGCGTCTCGCCGGACGGACGCTGGCTCATGCGCCTGCCGCAGGAGGATTTCTGCCAGGCCGGCGGCTGTTCGCCGCTGCGCAAGTACGAGAGCGACGGCGGCCCGGGACTCAAGGCCTTGTTCGCGACGCTGCGGCAGTCCGTCGGAGCCGAGGCCGACATGGCCACGCTCATGACCTCGCAGTTGCTGTTCTGGATGCTGCGTGCACCGGACGGGCACGCCAAGAATTTCAGCCTGCGCGTGCTGCCGCGCGGTCGCTTCCGGCTCACGCCGCTGTACGACGTGATGTCGGCCTATCCCGTGATCGGCAGCGGACCGAACCAGTGGTCGCCGCGAGAGCTGCGCCTCGCGATGGCCTTGCTCGGCACGAACCGCCACTACGTGATGCACGACGTGCAGCGCCGGCACTTCAACAGCACGGCACAGAAGGTCGGCTACGCGCCCGATGCCGAGGCGATCATCGAGATGATGCTCGCGCGCACGCCGGCGGCGATCGCCGAGGTGAGCGCGGATCTGCCGCGCGATTTCGCCGGTGCGGTCGCCGAGGCGATTCTCGGTGGACTCGAAAGGGCCGCCGCATCGCTCGCGGCGATGGCGCCGTAGAGGCTGTCCGCGTTCCCTGCGCACGCCCCGCCGGCCCCAGACAGGCGAGGCGACATACGCGGAGCACGTGTCGGCATGCGGGCCAGGCCATGGCCCTGACGCGGCCCGGCAGTCCTGCGCGACGGGAAAAAATGAACCTGACCCCGGTGCGGAAGCCGGTCCGCGCGATGGCGTGATCGTGCCGCCCTCAACCGCGTGAAGCGTCCGCGCGCGCGAGCGCCGCACAGACGAGTTCGGTCTCGCGGTCGAGCGGGAAGCAGCACTCGATGTGCAGTTCGTCGAGGGTGATGTCGCGCGGCGTGCCGAACGTCGTGATCGTCGAGAAGAAGCTCAGCAGACCGCCCTCATGACGCAGCACGGTCGACATGACCGGCCGCGGCGCGGTGGCGACGTCGCGCCGGCGCCAGTGTGCGGGGATGCCGGGGTAGCGCAGCACGTCGTCGAGCAGCGTCCTCGCGGCGTGGTCGGTCGGCACCGTCGCGACGCGTTCCTGCAGGTGACGCAGCAGTGCGCCGGCGATCTCTTCCCAGTTGTCGACCACGCGGCGCACGTCGTCGGGATCGAAGAACTGGCGGATCATGTTGGCGTGTCGGCTCGGCCCGCCCATCGCCGCGCCGGTCACGCGCAGCGCCGCCGCGTTCGCGGCGAGGATGTTCCAGCAGCGGTCGAGCACGAACGCGGGGTAGGGCTCCTGCTGGGCGAGGATGAAGTCGATCGCGCGGCGGATGCGCGCGAACTCGGGTTCGTCGAGCGAGGTTTCGCGGTACGCCGGCGCGTAACCGGCCGCGAGCAGCAGGCCGTTGCGATCGCGTAGCGGAAGATCCAGCGCGTCGGCGAGCCGCTCGACGACGTCGCGGCTCGGGCGCGAACGTCCGGTCTCGATGAAGCTCAGGTGGCGGTTCGAGAGGTCGGCGTCGGCGGCGAGGTCGGACTGGCTCAGGCGGCGTGCGCCGCGCCATTCGCGCAGCAGCACGCCTAGATCGCGCGTCGCGGGATCACGCGGCAGGGCTCGTGGCAAGGTGTTCATGCGCGCATTCTAGGGGCGTGCCGCATCGGAACGATGACGTGCGGGGTCATGATCCGATGACTTCGCACGTCATTCCCTTGTGCCCGCATCGCGGCGAGGATGCCGTTCCACGGGTCGGAGCGAACGGCCCATCCCATCGATCACACGAGGTTTCCGCGATGAGCACGACGACCGACCACGCCCGCACGTTCCGCGACCTGCATGTCCGCGGGCGCCCGCTGATCCTGTTCAACGCCTGGGATGCCGGCAGCGCGAAGGCGATCGCCGAGGCCGGTGCGCCGGCGATCGCGACGGGCAGCTGGTCGATGGCGGCCGCGCAAGGCTTCGAGGACGGCGAGCGCATCGGCCTCGCGTTCGTGCTCGAGCAGGCGCGCGCGATCGTGCGCAGCGTGGCGTTGCCGGTCAGCGTCGATTTCGAGGCCGGTTACGCGGACGATGCGACCGGTGTCGCGACCTCCATCGCCGCGCTCGCGGCGACCGGCGTGGTCGGCTGCAATCTCGAGGACGGCGTGCCCGGGCAGAAGCGCCTGCGCAAAGTCGGCGAACAGGTGGATCGCCTGCGCGCCGCGCGAGGTGCTGCGAAGGACTTCTTCCTCAATGCGCGTACCGACGTGTTCCTGCAGACGCCCGCGGCCGAGCATGCCGCGCATGTCGACGAGGCGATCGCGCGGCTCGTGGCGTACGCCGAGGCCGGTGCCGACGGCATCTTCGTGCCGGGGCTCGCCGACGAGGCGCTGATCCGCAAGGTCGTCGACGCTTCGCCGCTGCCGGTCAACATCATGGCCGGCGCCAGCGTGCCGCCCGCATCGAGGCTCGCGACGCTCGGCGTGGCGCGCGTGAGCCACGGTCCGCGGCCGTGGCTCGCGGCAATGGCGTTCCTGCGCGGTGCGGCGACCGAGGCGTTCAGCGCCTGAGGTTCGTTCGCGTGCTGACGGGCGCGGGCGAGGCCGTGATCATCGCCTCGAATGCATCGGCGGCCTTGCTGCGGTAGCGCTCGGCGTGGCGCAGCAGCGAGAACGGGCGTGTCACGGGTGGCGTGGCGACCTCGCGCAGCAGGCCTGCGCGCAGCCACGGCGAGGCGACGTGGCGTGACGCCAGCGTCGCGCCGCGGCCTGCGGCGACCGCGCTCAGGATCGCTTCGTTGCCGGGCAGCACGAGCGGCACGTCGAGCGCGTCGATCGCGATGCCGGCGTCATGCATCGCGCGTTCGAACGCCTCGCGCGTGCCCGAGCCGCGTTCGCGCAGCAGCCACGGCGTCTGCGTGAAGGCGCCGCGCGCGACCGAGCGCCGTGTCGCCCACGGATGCTCGGGCGCGACGACGACGACCATGTCGTCGGTCGCGACGACGCGCGGCACGAGCGCGGCATGGTCGACGCTGCCTTCGACGAGGCCGAGTTCGACGCGGCCTTCCTCGACGGCGTGGGCGACCGCCTCGGTGTTGCCGATCGCGACGTGCAGGCGGATGCCGGGATAGGCCTCGTGGTAGTGCAGCAGGCGAGGCGGCAGCCAGTAGCTGCCGACGGTCTGGCTGGCCATGATCGCGAGATCGCCGCGGCGCAGGTCACCGAGGTCGGTCAGCGCGGTCTCGGCCGTGCGCACCTCGCCGAGCACGGCCTCCGCATGGGCGAGGAAGGCGCGCCCGTTCGGATTGAGCACGATGGCGCGGCCGACGCGGTCGAACAAAGCCACGCCGTGACGTGCCTCGAGCGTCGCGATCGCCGCGCTGACCGCGGACGGCGTCATGTGCAGCGCCTCGGCGGCGCGCGTGACGTGTTCGCGGCGTGCCACGGCGACGAACACGCGCAGCTGGTCGAGCGTCATGGCGGCCCTCCCGTTCTGTATCGTTCGATCTGATCGAATGATATGCGCATGAAGTGTCGATGGAAACGGACGATGATCGCGCGCAGCATCCGCGCCCGACCCTCGGCCACGCGCCGTCGCCGAGGGTTCGGCGCCTCTGGGCGCGCCGGCGGATCACCGCTCGCGCCATCGCCGCCGGCCTCGCCTACGACGCGCGACGACACCGCATCGAACCCGCATGTCCACGTCCGCCACGCTGCCTTCATCGTCCTCCGCCGGGGATTCGTTCGCCGCACGACAGCTGCGCAACGCGCGCGGGCGTGCGCCGGGCCTGCTGCTGGTCGGTGCCGTCGCCGCGATCGCGGTGCTGCTCGGGTCACGGCCGGCGATCGCCGCGCTGGGCCTGAGCCCGCTCACGCTCGCGATCCTGATCGGTGCGCTGCTCGGCAACACGGTGCTGCCGCGCGTCGCGCGCCACCTGCCGGTCGATGCGGGCATCGAGTTCTCGAAAGGCATGCTGCTGCGCGCCGGCATCGTGCTTTACGGTTTCCGCCTCACGTTCCAGGACCTCGCCGCGGTCGGCTGGAATGGTTTCGCGATCGACCTCGTGGTCGTCGCGGGCACGTTCTGCGCGGCGGTCGCGATCGGCACGCGCGTGCTCAAGCTCGATCGCGAGACGGCCGTGCTGGTCGGCGCGGGCAGCGCGATCTGCGGCGCGGCGGCGGTGCTCGCGACCGAATCGGTCATCAAGGCGCCGGCGCACAAGGTCGGCGTCGCGATCGCGACCGTGGTCGTGTTCGGCACGCTCGGCATGATCGTCTACCCGTGGCTGTACCCGCATCTCGGCATGGACGCGCACACCTACGGCGTCTACGTAGGCTCGACCGTGCACGAGGTCGCGCAGGTGGTCGTCGCCGGCGGTGCGGCCGGTGACGAGGCCGCGCGCGCCGCGGTGATCGCCAAGATGCTGCGCGTGATGATGCTCGCGCCGTTCCTCGTCGTGCTCGGCCTGTGGTGGGCGCGCGGCGGCGAAGCGTCCACGTCGGCCACGCGCGGCGTCGCGGTGCCGTGGTTCGCGGTGCTGTTCATCGCGGTCGTCGCGCTGCATTCGCTGGTGCCGATGCCGGCCGCGACGGTGCAGGCGATCGAGCGCGTCGACGCGGTGCTGCTCGCGATGGCGATGGCCGCGCTGGGCATGCGCACGCGCGTCTCGGCGCTGCGTGCGGCCGGCACGCGCCCGCTGCTGCTCGCGGCGATGCTGTTCGCGTGGCTGGCCGTTGGCGGCTACGTGCTCAATCGCGTGCTGGGCTGATCCGCGCTTTCGATCGCGTTAGCGCGGGGGCGGATCTCGTCATTCCTCCGGCCCCTCTCCCCAGCCCCTCTCCCGCAAGGGGAGAGGGGAGCGTCTGGTTTCGACGCCGATACATCGTCTCGATTCCAACACATCGTCTCTGTGCCAACACATCGTCAAATGCCCGGCCTGGATGGGGTCGCGTTTCGCCCATGTCGGCTTTCGATGCGGAGTCGATCCGTCATCCCGTCGCCGCGCGCCAGGCGCGCGGCGACATTCCGGACTGGGCCTTGAACGCGCGCGACAGCGCGGCTTCGCTGCCGTAGCCGACCTCGGTCGCGATCACCTTGAGCGGGCGGCCGCGGCGCAGCGCCTGCTGCGCGAGGTTGATGCGCCAGCCCTGCAGGTAGCCACCCGGCGTGTCGCCGACGGTCTCACGGAAC
The DNA here is from genome assembly GCF_051987395.1 of Dokdonella aquatica. Lineage (NCBI taxonomy): Bacteria > Pseudomonadati > Pseudomonadota > Gammaproteobacteria > Lysobacterales > Rhodanobacteraceae > Dokdonella > Dokdonella aquatica. The sequence continues at coordinate 3,520,394 of NZ_CP197094.1, forward strand.
GCGTGCGCGAAGGCACTGCGCGACATCCCGGCCGCGGCGGCGAGCGTATCGAGCGACCAGTCGCGCGCGGGTTCGTCGTGCATCGCGACGAGCGCGTGGCGCAGGCGTGCGTGGCCGAGTCCGGCGAGCATGCCGCCACGCAGGCGGCCCGATTCCATGAGGTGGCGCAGGATCTGGATCAGCACGACCTCGAACAGGCGGTCGACGAGGGCTAGGCGTCCGCAGCGTTCGGCGAACGCTTCGTCGAACAGCAGCTCGAGTACGTCGCGGGCACCGTCGATCGCGGCGAGCGGCACACGCACGAACGGCGGCAGCGCGGCGGCGATCGGGTTCGCGGCGCCGCCGTCGAAGCGCAGGTTCGCGCAGGCCATGTCGGCGCCACGTGCGGCGTCGGTGACGAAGCGGTGCGCGAGCGGGCGCGGGTAGAGCAGCACGGTCGGTTCGTCGAGGTGCACGGTCTCGCCCGCGTGCGTGATTTCGATCGGACCGCGGCGCACGAGATGGAGCTGGCCGACGTCGCCGTCGCCGCCGATCTCGTTGAGCCCGCACAGCGCGCCGCTGTGGAACAGGCGCGCGCTGACCGAGAAGCGGTCGAGCAGGGTTTCGAGGCGATCGGCCACGTTTCGATACTCGCGATCAAGTTTCGTGGATCATAGGCCACCTCGCGTACCGCCGGTGCGCGCACAGTACGCCTCGCCACGGCGACCCGCCGAACCCCAAGGAGAACCACGATGTCGATCGAAAAAGTGCTCTACACCGCGACCGCGACCGCCACGGGCGGCCGTGAAGGCAAGGCGCGCTCGTCGGACGGCGTCCTCGACGTGACGCTGTCGACGCCGCGCGAGCTCGGCGGTGGTGGCGGCCCGGGTACCAATCCCGAGCAGCTGTTCGCGGCCGGTTATTCGGCGTGCTTCCTCGGCGCGCTCAAGTTCGTCGCGGGCAAGGCCAAGGTCGCGTTGCCGGCCGACACGACGGTGACCGGCAAGGTCGGCATCGGCGCGATCCCGACCGGCTTCGGCATCGAGGCCGAACTCACGGTCCACGTGCCGGGCGTGCCGGCCGACACCGTGCGCGAGCTCGTCGACCAGGCCCACATCGTGTGCCCGTACTCGAACGCGACGCGCGGCAACATCGACGTGAAGCTCGTCGTCGCCGAGTGAGGGAGGGCGGCCACGTGCCGCCTCGTAGACATCGCGTGCCGGCTCGGCACGCAGGCGGGGCTGCCGATCGCAGGCCCCGCAGGTGACGGGACCGGGCGCGTGCCCGGTCCGCGTCGGCGCTTACTGACCGCGCATGCGGCCCTGGAAGTGCGGTGCGGCGGTGCCGAGATGCGGCAGGCGCAGCTTGCCGATCGTCGCGATGCGCTCTTCGGCCATGCGGTCGGCGGCCTTGTAGGTCGGGATGCCGTCGCGCTTGGCGATCTCGAAGATGCGCGAGACGTTGTGGTAGATCGTGCGCATCATGCGCATCGCGCGCTCGCGGTTGTAGCCGTCGATCTCGAGCGAGATGTTCATGACGCCGCCCGCGTTGACCGCGTAATCGGGCGCGTAGAACACGCCGCGCTTCTGCAGCTCGTCGCCGATGCCGTCGTGGGCGAGCTGGTTGTTGGCCGCGCCGCAGATGACCTTGCACTTGAGGCGCGGCAGCGTCTGCTCGTTGACCGTGCCGCCGAGCGCGCACGGGCTGTAGACGTCGGCGTCGACGTCGTAGATCTCGTCGAGGCCGACGGCGGTGCAGCCGTAGTCGTCGACGGCGCGCTGCACGAGCTCCTTGTTGATGTCGGTGACGAACACCTTGGCGCCCTGGTCGCGCAGCAGCTTGATGAACTCCATGCCGACGTGGCCGGCGCCCTGCACGGCGTAGCTGCGCTTGCCGACGTCCTCGTCGCCGTAGGCGGCGTTGAGCGCGGCCTGCAGGCCCTGCAGCGTGCCGTAGGCGGTGAACGGCGACGGGTCGCCCGAGCCGCCGTGGACCTGATGCACGCCGGTCACGAACGAGGTCTCGCGGAACACCCACTCCATGTCGTTGACGTCGATGCCGACGTCCTCGGCGGTGATGTAGCGGCCGTTGAGCGAGTTGACGAAGCGGCCGAACGCGCGGAACAGCGCCTCGGACTTGTCCTTGGCCGGGTCGGCGATGATCACGGCCTTGCCGCCGCCGAGGTTGAGGCCGGCGACCGCATTCTTGTAGGTCATGCCGCGCGACAGGCGCAGCACGTCATTGATCGCTTCCTGCTCGCTCTTGTACGGCCACATGCGCAGTCCGCCGAGGGACGGGCCGAGCACGGTGTTGTGGATCGCGATGATCGCCTTGAGGCCGGCGTCCTTGTTGTGGCAGAAGACGACTTCCTCGTGGCCGGTCGTGGCGAGCGTTTCGAAAATCATTGCGTGCTCCGGAAGCGGATGGTCGCGGACGCAGGACGTCCGTGTGCATGGGGGGAGGGCGGGGATCGCGCGATCGTCGCGGGTGTCGATGCTGGGGACGAAGGGGCGGGGCCCGGCCACGGAGTCGCGTAGTCTAATGGGGCCTCCGGATCGCCACAAACGGGCCGCATGCCTCTTGACGCGCGCGGCGGGCTGCGATGGGCACGGGCGATGCAGAGGCTCGCCGTTACATGTCGCCGCGATCGGGAAGACGAGGTTGTCTCGCGGGCGTCGGTTCGATGTCGTGCCGACGCGGGGCTCTCGACGGTCAGCCTGCCGTGTCCGTCGATGGTCCGTATCGACGGGTCGCAGGTTCAACGTGTCCTTCCGAGGTGATGTGGCGCTCGAGTCCCTGTTCCTCCGTGAGAGGGATCGGGAAGACGGCGCGGGATCGTGCCACGGCCGATCGTCATCGCGATCCCGGACCTTGATCCGGCCCTGCGGGCCACCTTCTCCCACAGAGAGAAGGGAAAGTAGTTTCGACGTGTGCCCGGTGCGCGAAGCGCACCGGGCGATGAAGGATCAACGGCCCCAGCGGCCGGCGTGCCAGTGCCAGGTCGGGCCGCGACGCTCCCAGTAGCCGGCGCGGTAGTGCTGGCCGTGGCGTGCCGGCGTGTCGTAGCCGGCGACCCAGACGTGACGATGGCCGGTCCAGTTCCAGTGGCCGGGCACCCAGACGTGGCCGCGGCGCACGACCACGCGCTCGTGGCGCGGCGGTGGCGGGGCTACGCGCACGGAGACATACGACACGCCGTGCGCTTCGGCGCTCGGCACGTGGACGGCAGCGGCCAGGGGCAGGCCGATCAGGGCGGCAAGGGCGATCTGTCGGAACATGGCGATGTCCTCTCGTGATGGGCAACGTGGCCGTGGCCACGATGTCCCTCAACGAGCGGTCGCCGGAGGCGTTGACGCGCGCGTGCCGCCGCATTCAGCCGCGGTTTGCCTGATCGGTTCAGCCGCGATCGAGCGTGCAGCGTGCGAGCAGGCCGCGCGCGAGCATCGTGTACTCGCGCCGGCGCAGCAGCAGGCGCCACTGGCTGCCACCGACCTGGCGCCACAGCACGGCCGCGCGTACCGCGGCGAGCAGCAGGGCGCGGATCTGTTCGACGCGTCGCGCGTCGCCGAGGTACATCGGGTTGCCGTGCACGACGATGCGCGGGCGCAGGTTCGACAGCGTCGAGGCGTAGAGCTCTCCGAGGCGGCCCTGCACGTTGGCGCTGTCGGTACCGACGAGGTCGACCTGGCGCTGCACCGAGACGATGCCGTCGTGCAGCTGACCGAGCATGGCCGGACGCGACGCGAGCTTGCGCTCGAGCCGCAGCGCCGAGACGCACAGCTGCGTGACCGCGGGGTCGCGGCCGGCACCGTCGAGGTTCGCGATCAGCGTATCGAGGCCGAGGCGCACGCCGCCGAGGCCGCCGAACACGTCGGTGGCGCTGTCGGCGTCGATGCGGAACACGCTGGCGAGGCTGGCCTCGACGGTGGCCGCGTCCGCCTTGCCTTCGGTGGCGAGTCCGCGCACGAGGCTGCACGCCTGGAAGACGCCGGCAAGGGCGATGACGCGGTCTTCACGCATGCAGGTTCTCCTCGGATGACGCACAAGATGGGGTGGCCTTCCAGCCGCCGAAAGGGGCGTCGCTGCGTTCGATGACGGCACCGCCGAGGCAGACCGGGCCATCGTAGAACACCACCGACTGTCCGGGCGTCACCGCGCGCTGGGCCTCGTCGAACACGACCTCGCAGGTGTCGCCGTCGACGCGCACGAGGCAGGCCTGGTCGGGCTGGCGGTAACGCGTCTTGGCCGTGCAGCGGAATGCGCGTGCCGGCGCGGCGCCGTCGATCCAGGTCGCGCCGCTCGCGGCGAGGCGTCGCGACATGAGCCAGTCGTTCGCGCCACCCTGCACGGCGTAGACGACGTTCGCGTGCACGTCCTTGCCGACCACGTACCACGGCTCGCCGCTCGAATCGCGACGGCCGCCGATGCCGAGGCCGCCGCGCTGGCCGAGCGTGTAGTACCAGGCACCCTGGTGTTCGCCGACGGTTTCGCCGTCAGGCGTGCGGATCGCACCGGGCTGCGCGGGGATGTAGCGCGACAGGAACGTGCGCAGGTCGCGTTCGCCGATGAAGCAGATGCCGGTCGAATCCTTCTTCGCGTGCGTCGGCAGTGCGGCCTCGGCGGCGAGCCGGCGCACCTCGGGCTTGGGCAGCTCGCCGACCGGGAAACGCGTCGCGGCGAGCTGCTCCTGGCCCAGCGCGTGCAGGAAGTAGCTCTGGTCCTTGTTGTGGTCGACACCGCGCAGCAGGCGCCAGCGGCCGTCGACGCAGTCGTTGCGGGCGTAGTGACCCGTCGCGATCGTGTCGGCGCCGAGTGCGCGTGCATGGTCGAGAAAGGTGCGGAACTTGATCTCGCGGTTGCAGAGAACGTCGGGATTGGGCGTGCGTCCGGCGCGGTACTCGGCGAGGAAATGCTCGAATACCTGGTCCCAGTACTCGGCGGCGAAGTTGCGTGCGTGGAACGCGATGCCGAGGCGTGCGCAGACCGCGAGCGCGTCCTTGCGGTCCTGGTCGGCATGGCACTCGCCGAGGCGCTCGTCCTCTTCCCAGTTCTGCATGAACATGCCGGCGATCGGCACGCCGGCGCGTTGCAGCAGCAAGGCCGTAACCGACGAATCGACGCCGCCGGACATGCCGACGATCGTGAGCGGCTCAGCGCCCATGGCGGGCGTCCACATGACGCGGGGCGTCGGCAGGTGACGGAAATCCGGCACGCCGCGGCGGCGCGCCGGCGGGTGATACCGCGTGCGTCACAGGGACGGGGTGCCGACGGGCAGGGCGCGCACCGCGTCGAGCGGCAGGCGCCGTCCGCCGATCCAGTCGTCGACGCTGTGCAGCACCATCGGGCTGCGCAGGCGCGCGGCCGCGGCGGCAATCTCGTCGCGGGTCATCCACACGGCACGCAGGATGCCGGTATCGAGCGGGCGCGTCGGGTCGTGGCGCAACGGGCGCGCCGCGAACGTGAAGCGCACGAACTGGCTGCCCGAGGCTGTGCTCGTCCATTGCTGCACGCCGAGCAGGCAGTCGAGTTCGACGTCCCAGCCGGTCTCCTCGAGCGTCTCGCGCAACGCGGCGGCCTGCAGGGTCTCGTCGGGCTCGAGATGGCCGGCCGGCTGATTGAGCACGACCTGGCCGTGCACGCGCTCCTCGACGAGCAGGAAGCGGCCTTCGTCCGGCACGACTGTTGCTACGGTCACCCTGGGACGCCAGATGCCGACGTCGTCCGTGAACGCGGGGGCTTTGCGATGGTCCATGTTCATTGCGGCGGGAGTCTAGCGCAGAAGCGCGCCGAGACAGGCGCTGCATCACTTGAACCGGGTGCACCGCAACATATACTGGACCGGCAACGTCTTTCAGCGGAACCCCATGTCGCAACACGAACACGAGCACGAAAACGAGCGCACCCACGGCCTTGCCGTGGAAGTCGCGCCGCCGGAGGTCGCCAAGCCGCCGCTGTACCAGGTCGTCATCCTCAACGACGATTTCACGCCGATGGACTTCGTCGTCGTCGTGCTCGAGACGTTCTTTTCGATGGATCGCGAGAAGGCGACCCAGGTGATGCTCCACGTGCACACGCGCGGCAAGGGCGTGTGCGGCGTCTATACGCGCGAAGTCGCCGAGACGAAGGTCACCCAAGTCAACGAGTTCTCGCGCACGCACCAGCACCCGCTGTTGTGCACCATGGAAAAGGCCTGAACGGCCCCCTATATCCGACGCAGTAGTCATCCAGAGAGGCAAACCGGATGTTCAGCAAGGATCTCGAGCTCACCATCGGCCAGTGCTACAAGGAGGCCCGCGAGCAGCGCCACGAGTTCATGACCGTGGAGCACCTGCTCCTCGCGCTCCTCGAAAACCCGTCGGCGACGGCCGTGTTGCGCGCCTGCGGCGCCGACCTCGGCAAGCTCGGCCGCGACCTGCGTTCCATCATCGCCGAGACCGTTCCCGTGCTGCCGCCGAGCGACGAGCGCGACACGCAGCCGACGCTCGGTTTCCAGCGCGTGCTGCAGCGGGCCGTCTACCACGTGCAGTCGTCGGGCCGGAAGGAAGTCACGGGCGCCAACGTGCTCGTCGCGATCTTCGGCGAGAAGGACTCGCACGCGGTCTACTTCCTCGGTCAGCAGGACGTGAACCGCCTCGACATCGTCAACTACATCTCGCACGGCATCGCCAAGATCGGCCAGGAGCCAGGCCAGGCACCGAGCAGTTCCGAGGCGCCGCGCGAGGGCGAACCCGCCGGCGACGAGCCGCGAGGCAACCCGCTCAGCGAGTATGCGAACAACCTCAACGAGCTCGCCCGCGAGGGCAAGATCGATCCGCTGATCGGTCGCCAGGAGGAGGTCGAGCGCACGATCCAGGTGCTGTGCCGCCGCCGCAAGAACAACCCGCTCTACGTGGGTGAGGCCGGCGTGGGCAAGACCGCGCTCGCCGAGGGTCTGGCCAAGCGCATCGTCGAAGGCCAGGTGCCGGACATCCTGCTCGACGCGACGATCTACGCGCTCGATCTCGGCGCGCTCGTCGCGGGCACCAAGTACCGCGGCGACTTCGAGAAGCGCCTCAAGGCCGTGATCGGCCAACTCAAGAAGGAGCCCGGCGCGATCCTGTTCATCGACGAGATCCACACGATCATCGGCGCGGGTTCCGCGTCGGGCGGCACGATGGACGCGTCCAACCTGATCAAGCCGATGCTCGCGTCGGGCGAGATGCGCTGCATCGGCTCGACCACGTTCCAGGAATACCGCGGCGTGTTCGAGAAGGACCGCGCGCTCGCGCGGCGCTTCCAGAAGATCGACGTCGTCGAGCCGACCATCGCCGACAGCATCGAGATCCTCAAGGGCCTCAAGTCGCGCTTCGAGGAACACCACCACGTCCAGTACACGGGCGAGGCGCTGCGTGCGGCCGTGGATCTCTCGGTCAAGCACATCGCCGACCGCCTGCTGCCCGACAAGGCCATCGACGTGATCGACGAGGCCGGCGCGCGTCAGCGCCTGCTGCCCGAGGAAGAGCGAAAGGGCACCGTCGACGTCGCCGAGATCGAGTTCATCGTCGCCCGCATGGCGCGCATCCCGCCCAAGCAGGTGTCGGCCTCGGACCGCGACGTGCTGCGCAACCTCGACCGCAACCTCAAGATGGTCGTGTTCGGCCAGGACGTGGCGATCGACTCGCTCGCGAGCGCGATCAAGATGGCGCGCTCGGGCCTCGGCAATCCGAACAAGCCGATCGGCAACTTCCTGCTCGCCGGCCCGACCGGCGTCGGCAAGACCGAGGTCACGCGCCAGCTTGCTTTGCAGCTCGGCGTGGAACTCGTGCGCTTCGACATGTCCGAGTACATGGAGGCGCACTCGGTGTCGCGCCTGATCGGTGCTCCCCCGGGCTACGTCGGCTTCGACCAGGGTGGCCTGCTGACCGAGCAGATCGTCAAGCATCCGCACTGCGTGCTGCTGCTCGACGAGATCGAGAAGGCGCATCCCGACGTCTACAACGTGCTGCTGCAGATCATGGACCGCGGTGCGCTGACCGACACGAACGGCCGCGAGGCGAACTTCCGCAACGTCATCCTCGTCATGACGACGAACGCCGGTGCGCAGGCCGCGGCCCGCCGCACGATCGGCTTCGTCGAGCAGAACCATGCGACCGACGCGATGGAAGTGATCCGCAAGGCGTTCACGCCTGAGTTCCGCAACCGTCTCGACGCGATCGTGCAGTTCGGTGCGCTCGATTTCGAGCACATCCTGCGCGTGGTCGACAAGTTCCTCATCGAGCTCGAGCTGCAGCTGCAGGAGAAGCACGTGTCGCTCGACGTCGACGCCGAGGCGCGCAAGTGGCTCGCCGACCACGGCTTCGACCCGCAGATGGGCGCACGCCCGATGGCGCGCGTGATCCAGGACAACGTCAAGCGTGCGCTCGCCGACGAGCTGCTGTTCGGCAAGCTCGTCGACGGCGGCAAGGTCAGGCTCACCGTTCGCGACGGCGAGCTCGACGTCGAGACCGAGTCGTCCGAGGCCTTGCCCGCGGTCGTCTGAGGTCGCGTGTCGTGACTCTCCGAGCCGCCGGCCGCGAGGCCGGCGGCTTTTTCATGCGCGTGCGTCCGGACGACGGAGGTTCCCCGGCGTGCAGCCGAAGGCCGCTCGTGCTCCACGCCGCTGCGGTGTGTGTCCTCGCGGTTCCGGTCGGCGGCGAATGTGAACAAGTCGGCAATTGCCGCGTCGCGTGCGTGCCAGCATGCGCGCGGCCATCCCGCCCCGTTCGCTGCCAGAGGCCCCTCCATGAAGCCTGTTCGCACGCGTCTGCTGCTGTTGCTGGCGTTCGTCTCGCCGTTTGTGATCCCGCTTTCCGCGGTTGCCCAGGTCACGCCCTGCGTGCCCGACAGCCTCTCGGCCACCCCCGTCAACTGGAACGTCGATTTCGCGACCGACGTGCAGCCGATCTTCGACGTCGCCTGCAGTGGCTGCCACATCGGAGGTTCTTCGGGTGGGCTCAGCCTCGCCCCCGGCTCGGCCTACGCCAATCTTGTCGGCGTGCCGGCGAGCAACGGCAATGCCGGCATCCCGCGCGTCACCGCGGGCGATCCCGACGCGAGCTTCCTGTTCAAGAAGCTCAACTGCACGAACCTCAACGACATCGAGGATATGCCGTACGGTGCGCGCATGCCGCGCAGCGGGCCGCCGTACCTGAGCCTCGCCGACCAGGCGATGATCCTCGACTGGATCGAGCAGGGCGCACGTACCGCGGCCGACCCGAACCTGCTGTTCCGCGACGGATTCGACGGCCGCGCGGAATGATCCCGGTCAGGGGCTGGGGCAGTCGCGCAGGCGACGCGCTTCCATGTCCGCGATCTGGGCAGGCAGTGAGGCGCGTTCCTCGGGCGACATGATCTCGGTCGAGCGTCCGTCGAGCACTCGGCGGCCGGCTTCGGCGCCGAGCGCGAGGTCTTCGCAGTGCCTGGCTTTCGCCTTCGCCACGCGTGCCTCGAGTTCGGCCATGCGCGCCTGTTCTTCCGCGGAGAGCACGGGTTTCGGCGCGGGGGCCGGCTCGGGAGAGGGAAGCGGTACCGGCACCGTCGCCGGCGCACTGCCGGGTTTGGGCTTCGGACCCTTGATCAGCACGGCACCCGCCGGCGGCGGCGTGTCGGTGAAGTGCATGCCCCCCTGGGCATCCTTCCACTGGTAGACGTTCGACGCGTGCGCGCATGGCACGGCGAACATCAGGGTCATGAGCAGCGGGAGAAGTGTGGGATGGCGTGGCATGGCGGTATCCGGGGGCGCGGTGCGGCAAAGCCGTCACGGGAGCAGGTCCGGAGCGTGCCATGGTCGCGGGCCTGGGGATCGGAACGGTGTCGCGTTCCCCGGATCACGGCGCGGCAGTGGGGGTACGCCGGCGTCGCGGCGTGCACCCGGGTCACTTCATGCGATAGGTGATACGACCCTTGGTGAGGTCGTACGGGGTCATCTCGACCTTGACCTTGTCGCCGGTCAGGATGCGGATGTAGTTCTTGCGCATGCGGCCCGAGATATGGGCGGTGACCACGTGGCCGTTCTCGAGCTTCACGCGGAACATGGTGTTGGGCAGGGTCTCGAGGACCGCGCCTTCCATTTCGATGACGTCGTCTTTGGACATTGTTCCCTTGGGGGCGGGCTCGGCGCGGCCGAGAAAGCTCGCCATTGTACACGATAGCCGCCGGTCACGTCTCCGGGGCCACCCCAGGTCCGGCGAGCGTCGCCGGAACCAGTCCCGCGAACCCCGAACGCCAGCCCGCGGCAGGGGCGGGCAGCGTGGCCAGGCGTTTCACCTCCGACGAGAACGTTCGGCGCGGCATCTCGGTCCCACCGAGCGTGAACAGGTGCGGAGAGCTCACCTGCGCATCGAGCAGCGGCATGCCCATCGCGGCGAGGCCATGCGCGAGCGCGAGCAGGGCGACCTTCGAGGCGTGGTCGCGGCGGCTGAACATCGATTCGCCGAAGAACATGCGGCCGATCGACACGCCGTAGATCCCGCCGACCAGCTCGTCGCCGTCCCGGACCTCGACCGAGTGCGCGTCACCGCTTTCGTGCAGGCTCACGTAAGCGTCACGCATCGCCGGCGTTATCCAGGTACCGCCGTCGGCATCGCGCGGCGCCGCGCAGGCATCGATCACCTCGCCGAACGCGGTATCGACGCGGATCGACCAGGTGCATCCGCGAAGCCAGCGACGCAGGCGCCGCGGCACGTGCATTGCCGCGGTGTGGAACACGAGGCGTGGGTCGGGCGACCACCACAGGATCGGCTGTCCCGGCGAGAACCACGGGAAGATGCCGCGCGCGTAGGCGGCGAGCAGACGTTCGCGCGAAAGGTCGCCGCCGAACGCCAGCAGGCCGTCGGGTTCGCGCAGCGCGCTTTCGACGTCCGGGAATGCGAGCGGATCGACGCCGAGGCGTGGCAGCGTGATCACGCCGGTGTGTCGGTATAAGGCGAATGCGCGAGCAGCTCGTCGCGGTAGCGTTCGAGCGCATGCGACTCGCGCTGCAGCGCATCGGCGATCGCCTCGCGGAAGCGCGCGTCGGCGATCAGGTGGAACGAGCGCGTGCGGGTCGGCAGGAATCCGCGTGCGAGCTTGTGCTCGCCCTGCGCACCGGGTTCGAAGCGTGCGAGGCCGTGGCGGATGCAGTAGTCGATGCCTTGGTAGTAGCAGGCCTCGAAGTGCAGGCCCGGCACCTCCTCGCGGCTGCCCCAGTAGCGGCCGTACAGCGTGTCCGCGCTGCGCAGGCACAGCGCGGCGGCGACGATCGTGTCGCCACGCCGGCACAGCACCACGACGACCTGGCGCGGCATCGTCGTGCCGAGGTGGCGGAAGAAGGGCTCCGTCAGCGCGGCGTGGTTGCCGTGCGCATCGAAGGTGGCCTCGTAAAGCGCATGAACAGTGTGCCATTCGGCGTCGTCGAGTTCGTCGCCGTGGCGGATCTCGCAGGTGATGCCGGCACGGGCGACCTGCGCGCGCTCCTGGCGGATGTTCTTGCGCTTCTTCGACGACAGCGCACCGAGGAACGTATCGAAATCGGCCCAGCCGCGGTTGCGCCAGTGGAACTGCCAGTCGAAGCGCGTGAGCCAGTCGCTGCGCTCGAGGGCCTCCACGGCCTGCGCATCGGCAAAATTGAGGTGCGCCGACGACAGCCGCATCGCGAGCCGCTGCGCCTCGATCGCGGCAACCAGCGTACGCCGGCGCTCGCCCGCGCCGGGCGCATCGCCGACGAGCAGGCGCGGGCCCGTGACGGGCGAGTAGGGCACCGCGCACAGCAGCTTGGGGTAATAGTCCAGACCGTGGCGTTCGTAGGCGCCGGCCCACGACCAGTCGAACACGAACTCACCGTGCGAATTGCCCTTGAGGTAGAGCGGCGCGGCCGCGACGAGGCGCTCGCCGTCGTAGAGGCCGATCGGGCAGGACTGCCAGCCGTAGTCGGGCCGGATGCAGCCGTGCGCCTCGAGGCCGGAGAGGAACGCGTGCGACGTAAACGGGTGCTCGCTCGCGGCGAGCGCATCCCATGTCGCCGCGGGGATCGCGGCGACACCGTCGTGCAGGCGGACGTCGAGCGTGGTCATGCGGCCGTGGTCAGGCGCGGCCGGCGTGCCGTGGCGGGCGTGGTCGCGTCGCGCGGCATGCCGGCCACGCGACGCCCGCCGCCACGGCGCGGGTCAGCCGGCGAGGCCGATGAGGTCGAGGTACTTCTCGGCATCGAGCGCGGCCATGCAGCCGAAGCCGGCCGAAGTGACCGCCTGGCGATAGACCTGGTCGGCGACGTCGCCCGCGGCGAACACGCCCGGGATGCTCGTCGCGGTCGCGCCGCCCTCGAGGCCCGTGCGGATCGAGATGTAGCCGTTGCGCATCTCGAGCTGGCCTTCGAAGATGCCGGTATTCGGCGTGTGGCCGATCGCCACGAACATGCCGGTCACGGCGATCTCGCGCGTGGCGTCGTCGCGGGTGCCACGCAGGCGCAGGCCGGTCACGCCGCTGTCGTCGCCGAGCACCTCGTCGACCGTGTGGTCCCAGATCACCTCGATCTTGCCGGCGCGCTGCTTCTCGAACAGCTTGTCCTGCATGATCTTCTCGGCGCGCAGCTTGTCGCGGCGGTGCACGAGCGTGACCTTCTTGGCGATGTTGGACAGGTACAGCGCTTCCTCGACCGCGGTGTTGCCGCCGCCGATCACGGCGACCTCCTGATCGCGGAAGAAGAAGCCGTCGCAGGTGGCGCAGGCCGACACGCCCTGACCCTTGAACGTCTCCTCGGACGGCAGGCCGAGGTACATCGCGGTCGCGCCCGTGCTGATGATGAGCGCATCGCAGGTGTACTCGCCGCTGTCGCCCTTGAGGCGGAACGGGCGCGATTTCAGGTCGGCGGTGTGGATGTGGTCGAACACGACCTCGGTGTCGAAACGTTCCGCGTGCTTCTGCATGCGCTCCATCAGCGCAGGGCCCTGCAGGCCTTCCACGTCGCCGGGCCAGTTGTCGACGTCGGTCGTCGTCATGAGCTGGCCGCCCTGCGCGAGGCCGGTGATCAGCAGCGGCTTGAGGTTGGCGCGCGCGGCGTAGACCGCGGCGGTCCAGCCCGCGGGACCGGATCCGAGGATGAGCAGGCGGGTGTGCTTGGGGGTGGTCATGTATAATCCCGGCCGCTTTTTTCCGGCCTCGTTCGTGGACGAATCGGTCCATGCCGGCAAGGAGTGCGAGCCGACACGCCATGGTGTTCCGAGTGCCCCGCGCGCTGCGCCCCGATGGATGGGCGCCGGCTGGACAGACCCGGGAGGATGGGGCGAAGGCCAGGATGAATCAAGGTGCCCGCCGGCATGCCGCAGGCACCTACGCGTCACGCGCGCCGGCATCCGCAGGGCGCGTCCACCCTCATATCGGAGAGTCAGATGCGCATCGGTATTCCGTCCGAGACCAAGACGCTGGAAGGTCGTGTCGCCCTCGTTCCCGCAGCGTGCGCGGATCTCGTCCGCCGCGGCCACGAAGTCTTCATCCAGTCCGGCGCCGGCACCAAGAGCGGCTTCTCGGACGACGACTTCGCGAAGATCGGCGTCACCGTGGTGCCCGATGCCGACAAGCTCTACGAGGTCGGCCAGCTCATCGTGAAGGTCAAGGAGCCGATCGCGGGCGACCTCGCGCGCCTGCGCAAGGACCATCTGCTGTTCTGCTACCTGCACCTCGCCGCCGAGCCCGCGCTGACCCAGCGCCTGCTCGAGATCGGCCTGACCGGCGTCGCGTTCGAGTCGGTCGAGGAAGCCGACGGCTCGCTGCCGCTGCTCGCGCCGATGTCGATCATCGCCGGCCGCATCGCCGTGCAGATCGGCACGCACCTGCTGCACCAGCCGGCCGGCGGCAAGGGCAAGCTGCTCGGCGGCCTGCCGTCGACCGAGCGTGGCAAGGTCGTCGTGCTCGGCGCCGGTGCGGCCGGCGGCAACTCGGCCGCGCTCGCCGCGGCCGGTGGCGCCAACGTCGTCGTGTTCGACAAGCGCCCGGACCGCCTCGCCCAGATGATGGCGCTCGGCACCAACGTGACCGCGCTGTACCCGTACGAGGAGTACGTCGCGCGCGAAGTGCGCGATGCCGACCTCGTCATCGGCGCGGTGCTGATCCCGAGCGCGAAGGCGCCGCACGTCGTCACGGCCGAGATGGTCAAGTCGATGGAGGCGGGCAGCGTGCTGGCCGACATCTCGATCGACCAGGGCGGCTGCTTCGAGACCTCGCGTCCGACCACGTGGAAGGAGCCGACCTACGTCGTCGACGGCGTCACCCATTTCGCCGTCACGAACATGCCCGGCGCGGTGCCGCAGACCTCGTCGCAGGCGATCTCGGCGGCGATCCTGCCGTATGTGCAGCGCCTCGCGAAGGGCCCGGCGTGGCGCGACCATGCCGGCCTCAAGGCCGGCATCAACGTCGACGCCGGCAAGGTCGTGCACCCGGCGCTGCAGGGCGCGGTCTGACCGCAGCGCTCTTCCCGCGACACCTCGCGACGCCCGGCCGGACACGGCCGGTGCGTCGCGTGACCGGTACGCTGCGAAGCGTCATACTCCGTTTCCCGACAATCGCTTGCGTCGCTGATCCAAGGTAACGTCTTAACGTGGCGCGCGAATCCCGAGCGAAACCTTCGACCTCCCTCAACGACAAGCTGCAACGCCGCTTGCGCGAGGTCGGCTTCCTGCTGCTGCTGCCGGTCGCGATCTACCTGTTCGCCTGCCTGTGGACCTACCACCCGTCGGATCCGGGCTGGTCCCACGCCGGGCAGCCTGACGAGGTCGCCAACTTCGGCGGCACGATCGGCGCCTACCTCGCCGACCTGCTGTTCTACTTCTGCGGTGTGCTCGCCTACGCGTTCCCGCTGCTGCTCGTGCTGATCGGCACGACCATCCTGCGCGGGGCCGACGGTGCCGAGCGCACGCCGCTCGAGCCGGCGCTGCGCCTGGTCGGCGGCATCACGTTCTTCATTGCCGGCGCTGCACTCGCGCACCTGCGCCTGACCGGGCCGACCGACCTGCCGGCGCTCGCGGGCGGCGTGCTCGGTGCGCTGGTCGGCGGCGCGCTCATGAAGGGTTTCGGCCTGCTCGGCGCGACGCTGTTCCTGCTCACGCTGCTGCTCGTCTCGGTCACGCTCGCGACGGGCCTGTCGTGGCTGAAACTCATGGACACGATCGGCCGCGCGCTGCTCGCCGGCATCGCGTGGATCGGCGCGAAGTCGCGCCGCGCCGACGACTGGACCGCGGCGCGTCAGGCGCGGGTCGAGCGCGAGGTCGTGCGCAAGGTCGAGACGGTCAAGCAGTCCAAGCGCGAGCCGATCAAGATCGAGCCGGTCATCGCGCCGATCGAGAAGAGCGAGCGTGCCCAGCGCGAGACGCAGATCCCGCTGTTCACGGGCGCGACCTCGAACGGCGAGCTGCCGCCGCTGGCCTTGCTCGACGAGCCCAAGCAGCAGGCCAAGGGCTACTCCGAGGAGACCCTCGAGGCGCTGTCGCGCCAGGTCGAGCTCAAGCTCAAGGACTTCCGCATCGAGGCGCAGGTGGTCGGGGTGTTCCCGGGGCCGGTCGTCACGCGCTTCGAGATGCAGCCCGCGCCGGGCATCAAGGGCAGCCAGATCTCGAGCCTCGACAAGGACATCGCGCGCGGCCTGTCGGTGATCAGCGTGCGCGTGGTCGACGTGATCCCGGGCAAGTCGGTGATCGGCCTCGAGATCCCCAACGTCAATCGGGAGATCGTCTACCTGTCCGAGATCCTGCGCTCGGACAAGTACGACGCGATCAAGTCGCCGCTCGCGCTCGCGCTGGGCAAGGACATCGGCGGCCGCCCGCATGTGGTCGACCTCGCCAAGATGCCGCATCTGCTCGTCGCCGGTACGACCGGCTCGGGCAAGTCGGTCGCGCTCAACGCGATGGTGCTGAGCCTGCTCTACAAGGCCAGTGCCGCCGACGTGCGCATGATCATGATCGACCCGAAGATGCTCGAGCTGTCGGTGTACCAGGGCATCCCGCACCTGCTCGCGCCGGTCGTCACCGACATGAAGGAGGCGGCCAACGCGCTGCGCTGGTGCGTCGCCGAGATGGAGCGCCGCTACAAGCTCATGGCCGCGGTCGGCGTGCGCAACCTCGCCGGCTTCAACAAGAAGGTCAAGGACGAGGAAGCCAAGGGCCAGCCGCTGCTCGATCCGCTGTTCCGTCCGGACGGCACGAACCCGCTCATGAAGGCCGAGCCGCTCAAGCCGCTGCCGTACATCGTCGTGATCATCGACGAGTTCGCCGACATGATGATGATCGTCGGCAAGAAGGTCGAGGAGCTCATCGCGCGCCTCGCGCAGAAGGCGCGAGCCGCGGGCGTGCACCTGATCCTCGCCACGCAGCGCCCATCCGTCGACGTCATCACCGGCCTCATCAAGGCCAACATCCCGACCCGCATCGCGTTCCAGGTGTCGTCGAAGATCGACTCGCGCACGATCCTCGACCAGTCCGGCGCCGAGACGCTGCTCGGCCACGGCGACATGCTCTACCTGCCGCCCGGCACGGCGATGCCCGAGCGCGTGCACGGCGCGTTCGTCGACGACCACGAGGTGCACAAGGTGGTCGAGTGGCTGCGTTCGCAGGGCGAACCCGACTACATCGACGGCGTGCTCGAGGAAGTGCAGACGATGGCCGACGGCAAGGTCATCGGCGAGACCGGCCTGCCGCAGGAGGCTTCGGAAGGCGAGGGCGGCGAGGATGCCGCGCTCTACGACAAGGCCGTGCGCATCGTCACCGAGACGCGCCGCGCGTCGATCTCGGGCGTGCAGCGCCACCTGCGCATCGGCTACAACCGCGCCGCGCGCCTGATCGAGCAGATGGAGCGCGACGGCGTCGTGAGCGGCCCCGAGCACAATGGCAACCGCACGGTCATCGCACCGCCGCCGCCGCGCGACTGAGGATCACGTCATGACGCAGGATTCCGCTTCGATCGCCTCGCCGTCGCGCGGCAAGTACGTCTTCCTGGCCCTCGCGACACTCGTGATGCTCGCCAACGCGGTGATCATGCGCTGGCCGCCGGTCGCGTTCACCGATGCCGCCGGCCTCGCGCCCGAGTGGCCCGTTCTCGTCGATGCCCTCGTCACGCTGCCGCTGCTGTACCTGCTGCTGGTGGGATGGCGTGGCTGGCGCGCGTGGCGTGCGGCGGCCGCGATCGGCATGACGGCCCTCGCGCTCTCGGCGTGGATCGTGCCGGAGCCGAGCCGCCACGTGCTCGACATGCTCAAGCCGCTGCGCCACCTCGCCATCGCGATCGTGATCGCGGTGGAGTGCGTGGCCGTGGTGGCCGTCGTGCGGTTCATCGTGCGCATGCGGCGCGAAGGCCTCAACGCCGAGACCGCGATCGAGCGCGCGATGGTCGACCGCTTCGGCGAGGGCACCTTCACGCGCCTGCTCGTGCTCGATGCGCGCATCTGGTTCTACGCCTTGTTCGCGCGTGCGGCCAAGCCGCTGGCGTTCCCGGGCGACGCGCATTTCACCGTGCATGCGAAGGACGGCAACGCCTCCAACCAGCTCGTGTTCATCTTCCTGATCCTGTTCGAGCTTCCGATCCTGCACGGCCTGCTCATGGTGATGGCGAGCGCTCAGGTGGCGTGGATTGTCACGGTGCTCACGCTGTGGGGCCTCGCGTTCCTCGTCGCGGATTACCGCGCATCGCTGTTGCGACCGATCTCGCTCGACGATGACGCCTTGGTGATCCGTTACGGCGTGCTCGTCGACGTGCGTGTGCCGCTCGCGGCGATCGCATCGGTGCAGCGCTGGAACGAAGAGGTTCCCGGTCGCCAGCCCGGTACGCTGCGGTATTGCGAGTCGGGCGTGCCGAACGTGCGCATCGATCTCGCCGAGCCGCTCGACGTGCCGAACCTGTTCGGCGGCATGCGCCGCATCGAGCGCGTGTTCCTCGGCGTCGACACGCCGGCACCGTTCATCGCAGCGCTCGAACAGCGTCGCGTGTCCCGAGCATCCGATCACGAGGCGAGTGCCGTTTGAACTTCGCGTGTCGCGGCGAGTCCTTGCACCGCGTGTTCCATCCCCGTTCCGCACCGTCCCTCCGACCCCGGCCATCGCCATGATCCGCAGCCTGCTCATCGTCTCGCTCCTGATGCCTTCCTTCGCTGTTGCCGCCGACGGCGCGCGTGCGCGCATGGAAGCGTTCTCGAAGGACCTGAACGCCGTGAGCGCGACGTTCGAACAGACCGTCACGGGCGCGAAGGGCACGACCGGCGACGCGGCGAAAGGCACGCTCGCGCTGCAGGCGCCGCGCCAGTTCCGCTGGGAGACGACCTCGCCGTACCAGCAGCTCATCGTCGCCGACGGCGCGCGCGTGTGGGTGTACGACCCGGACCTCGAGCAGGTCACCGTGCGCAACCAGAGCTTCGAGGAGGCGCACAGCCCGCTGACCGTGCTCACCGACCTCTCGCAACTCGATCGCGAGTTCACCGCCAGCGAGGGCGGCGAGCGCGACGGCTTCACGTGGCTGCGCCTCGTCTCGAAGGCCGAGGAGCCCGATTTCGCGTTCGCCGAGCTCGGTTTCGCACGCGAAGGCCTCGCGCGCATGCGCTTCGAGGACCAGCTCGGCAACGTCACCGAGATCCGTTTCTCGGAATGGAAGCGCAACCCGAAGCTCGCCGCCGATGCGTTCCGCTTCGCGGCGCCTCCCGGCGTCGACGTGATCGGTGACGTCGGCGACGATGCCGAAGTGTTTCCCGTCAAGGACTGAGCGCGGCTAGACTGCACACCATGAACCGCCTCGTCGCCCTGCTGCTGCGTTGCCTCGTCGCCCTCGCGCTCGTCGCGAACGGCGTCGTCGCGACCGCGCATGCGCACGCGGGCATGCATGGCGGCATGAAGGAAGCCGCCCTTGATGCCGATGTCGCGGTGGCCGAGGCCTCGCCCTGTCACGGCCACGACGCCATGGACGTCACCGACGGCATGTCGGACGACGCGCCCGCGGCCGACCCGGGCGGCCCGCACGGCTGCTGCGGCAATGCCTGCGTCTGCGACTGCGTGCTCGCTCCGATGGCGGCCGTGCTGCCGCGTGTCGGCGCACAGGGCACGGCGCCCGCCAGTCTTCCCGCCACGCACGTTCCGGCGCCGCGCGCCGGTGTCGCGCAGCGCCTGCTGCGTCCCCCGATCGCCTGATCCCGCCGTCGATGGCCGTGGTGCCGTCACGCCTCGTGCGTGAGCAGTGCCGCATGGCCGGTCGCGTGCGCGCCCGTCGCGTCGTGTCCCGGTCCGGCCATCCTGCCCATGCGCCGGCGTCGCCGTGCATGGGCGTGGCGTGGTGCGCGGTTCGCGCGCCGCAGGTTATTCGCCTTCGTGGCCGCGTGCTCCTGCACGTCGCCGCGTGAAGGAGTGGATCGATGATCGGATGTCCACGTGGCGTCGCCGGGCTCGTGCTCGTGCTGACGCTCACCGCGTGCGCGAGTTATCCCGCGCGCCGCGGCGTCGAGGAAAGCCACGCGCTCGCGAGCGCGCGTGGTGTCGAGGTTCCCGTCGCGCAGCAGAACGACTGCATGCGTCTCCCGCAGACGGATTCGCGGCTGTCGGAAGACGACGCCGTGCGCCTCGCCCTGCAATGCAACGCGGCGATCGCCGCGGCCTACGCGCGCCTCGGCATCGCGCGCGCCGAGGCGTTCGAGGCTGGCCGCCTGGCCAACCCGTCGCTGAGTCTGGGCGTCGCCGACAGCAATGCGCCCGAGGGCGGCACGAAGATCAGCCTCGGCCTCGCGCAGAACTTCACGAACCTGATCCTGCGCGGTCCACGCACGCGTCTGGCCGAGGGCGAGTTCGAGCGTGCGCAGCAACTGCTCGCCGGCGACGTGCTCGTGCTCGCGGCCGATACGGCCGCGGCATACCACCGTGCCGTCGGCGCGGTGCTGGTCGTCGAGGGACGCGAGGCGATCGCCGAAGCGCGCGAGGCTTCGGCCGAGCTCGCCGCGCGCTTCCATGCCGCGGGCAACATGCCGGCACGCGAACGTGCGGTGATCGAGACCGAGGCCGTGCTCGCGCGCATCGCCGCGCGTGAGGCGCGTGATGCCGCGCTCGCGGCGCGGCTCGACCTGCAGCGCCAGCTCGGTATCGCCGAACTCGACGCCACCGTCTTGCCCGACGCGCTCGAGGCACCGGCAGGTGACGTGCCGCCGCTGGCCGCGTTGCGCGAACTCGCCGATGCCCAGCGCCTCGACCTCGCCGCGTCGCGCCGCCTCGTCGATCTGCTCGCCGACAGCACCGCGACCACGCGCAGGCTGCGCTGGCTCGGCGAGTTCGAGGTCGGTGTCGAGATCGAGCGCGAGCCCGATCGTTCACGCCTCGCGGGTCCGACCCTGTCGATCCAGCTGCCGCTGTTCCACCAGGGGCAGGGCGCGCTCGCGCGTGCGGAGGCTACGCAGGCCTGGAGCGATGCCGAGCGCAGGCGCCTCGCGCTCGAGGTGCGCACCGCGGTCGATCTCGCGCAGCGCGAGGTCGAGAGCGCGCGTGCGCGCATCGCCGACCACCGCGACGCGCTGCTGCCGCGTCGTGCCGCGGTCGTCGCGCGCACGCAGGAGGAGGTCAACTTCATGCTGCGCGGCGTGTTCGAGCTCGTCGATGCACGCGTCGACGAATACGAGGCCGCGATCGGCTACTTCGAGGCGCTGCGCGATTACCGCATCGCCCGCGCGTCGCTCGAAGCGGCCGTCGGCGCGCGCATCGCCTCCGATCGTGGCGAGCCCGTGCGTGCAGCCGTCGTGCTCGGTCTCGCCCGCGACGCTGATGCACCGTCCCACGACCACGGTGCACACGACCACGGCAGCATGGACCACAGCGGCATGGACCACAGCGGCATGGACCACAGCGGCATGGACCACAGCGGCATGGACCACAGCGGCATGGACCACAGCGTTGCGCCTCCCGCTGCCCCACCGAAACCCGCGGCCCAACCGGCCGCCACGACACCGAAGACGCGTCGTCCGACGCACGATCCCCAGCACGGAGACCAGCCATGAGCATGAGCCGACGCGAGCTCCTCAGGAACGTCGGCGCCGCGGCGCTGATCCCGGCCGCGGCGACCGCGGCCGCGCAGCCGCCGACGGATGCGTCGGTACGTCCGTCGACTGGCATGCGCCGTAGCGGCTACACGCCCGTGCGCACGCTCAACGGCCGCACGCTCGCCCATCGCATGGTCGACGGCGTCAAGGAATTCCACCTCGTCGCCGAGGAGATCGAACACACGTTCGCACCGGGTTGCGTGGCGAAGTGCTGGGGCTACAACGGGTCGACGCCGGGACCGACGATCGAGGCCGTCGAGGGCGATCGCGTGCGCATCCTCGTGACGAACCGGTTGCCCGAACCGACCACGATCCACTGGCACGGCATCCTGCTGCCGTGCGGCATGGACGGCATCGCCGGACTCACGCAGCCGCCGATCCTTCCGGGCGAGACCTGGGCCTACGAGTTCACGCTGCGCCAGCACGGCACGCACATGTACCACCCGCACGCCGACGAGATGACGCAGATGGCGTTCGGCATGATGGGCATGTTCATCATCCACCCGAAGGACGGCGAGGCCGTACCCGTCGATCGCGACTACGCGATCCTGCTGCACAACTGGGCGCTGCATCCGGGCACGTACCGGCCCGATCCGTCGATCATGACCGACTTCGACCTGTGGACCTTCAACAGCAAGGTCTATCCGGCGATCGATCCGCTGGTCGCGCGCAGCGGCGAGCGCGTGCGCATCCGCGTCGGCAACCTGTCGATGTGGAACCATCCGATGCACGTGCACGGCGTGCAGTTCGAGGTGACCGGCGGCGACGGCGGACGCTGGCCCGAGCGTCTGTGGCGTCCCGAGGTCACCGAGATCGTCGGTGTCGGCCAGACCCGCGACCTCGAGTTCGTCGCGGTGCCCGGTGACTGGGCCATGCACTGCCACATGGCGCATCACACGATGAACACGATGGGCCACGACGTGCCGAATCCGGTCGGCGTCGATCAGACCGGCGTCGAGGCGCGCCTGCAGAAGTTCCTGCCCGGTTACATGGCGATGGGCCGCGACGGCATGGCCGGCCACCAGGCGCATGCCGCGGCGATGCCGGGCCCGCCGAACACGTTGCCGATGATGATGGGCAAGGGACCGTTCGGCGACATCGAGATGGGCGGCATGTTCACGGTGATCAAGGTGCGCGACGACCTCGCCCCCGGCGACTACCGTGATCCGGGCTGGTACCGCCATCCTGAAGGCACGATCGCGCGCCGCGTGTCGGTCGCGGCGGCGCCGTCGAAGGACGACGACCACGCGCACCACGGGCATTGAGGGGCGCGGGCGATGCAAACACATCGCCCGCATCGCGACGATCGAGTGGTCGAGGTTCTCGAGGTCGGACGTGGCGAGTTTCCATGCAACGCCGGCGTTTCGGCGCGGCGGTTCTCGCACGGTCTGCAACGCATGACGCGATGCGTGTGCCGTTCCCCGTGATGGGTCCCTTGTCGCGTCGTCTTGTCGCTCAGGCCGCCGCGAGGATCGCCGCGACCTCGGCGGCGTCGAGCCGCGCGAAAGGAATCGGATCGGCCGGCTCGGTGGGCGGCGCGACCAGCGCGAGCTGGTACCAGCCCACATCGAGCCAGCGGCCGTTCTTGTAGCCCGCGTGCGCGAACACGGCTGCCTTCTTGAAACCGAGTGCTTCGTGGACGCCCGTGCTCGCCGCGTTGGGCAGCGTGATGATGCCGTAGGCGTTGACGAAGCCCTGCCGGCGCATCAGCGCGAACAGCGCGCCGTACAAGCGCCGGCCGAGGCCACGGCCTTGCGCCTCTCGGTCGAGGTAGATCGTGACCTCCGCGCCCCAGCGGTAGGCGAGCCGCGTGCGGTTCTCGCAGGCGTAGGCGTAGCCGATCACGCGGCCGTCCTGCTCGGCGACGATCCACGGATGCGTCGGCGCGATGCGCGCGAGCCGTGCGGCCATCTCGGTGGCGTCGGGTGGATCGAGTTCGAACGAGACGACCGAGTCGACGATGTACGGCGCGTAGATCTCGGCGAAGCGCGGCGCATCGGCCGGTGTCGCGGTACGCAGGAGGATGGTGGAGGTCATCGGAGGCGGGGCGGGTGCAAGAGGATGCGAGTGTCCCACGAGCGCCCGAATGTGCGCAGCAGAAGCTGCAGGAATGTCGCGTTTTGAAGCTTGCAGACTGACCGCGCATTCGGGTGTCGTGCCCTCGTTGCCCGAGCGGGTTCGCCGACGTGCGGCAGCACTGCGGCAGGACCGTCTCGCGTCGACGGAGGTCCTGGTCGGAAGGCCTGCATCGGCGTCCACGTGGTGATGTCGCGGAAGAAGAGAAAGCGTGCGCGTGAAGCTCGTCATCCTTCCGCCCCCTCTCCCCCGGCCCCTCTCCCGCGAGGGGAGAGGGGAGGCAAGCGCTCCAATCTCCTGGGGGCGAGGGAGGAGGCGAGGCGCGTCATCGACCAGGTCCTTTCCCTCGCAGAGACAGAGGACGGGCGTGTTGGAATCCGCAGGATTCGCTGCGGCGAGGTGAGAGAAGAAGCGAGTGTAGTGCCGCCCTCCAACCCCTCTCCCCTTGCGGGAGAGGGGCAGGGGAGAGGGGTATCTCCTGCATCCGCCCTGATGCGTCGACTCAGAGCACCACGACCGGCGTGAAGCCGCCGAAGATCATGCGCATGCCGTCGAACGGCATCGGATTGGCGTTCATGTCCATGCGCTCGTCTTCCATCATCTTCTTCATGCCGGCGTCGCGCGTGGCCTTGTCGGGCCACTCGACCCACGAGAACACGACGGTTTCGTCGTCCTTGGCCTTCACGGCGCCCTGGAAATCGGTGACCTTGCCCTTCGGCACATCGTCACCCCAGCACTCGAAGACGCGCGTCGCGCCGAACTCGACGAACATCGGGTCGAACTTCTTCGCGTGCTCGATGAACTTCTGCTTGTTCGCGGTCGGGACCGCGAGGACGAATCCGTCGACATACGACATGGTGGTTCTCCTTTCGTGGAAGGCGCCCGCGCGGCGCGCGGGCACGAGCGTGGAGCAGGGCGGTCGTGCCCTGCGCGGGAATCAGGCCAGCGTGCGGCGGCGCTCGAGTTCGGCCGGCGAGGGCTCCTCGTGCGCGAAGGAGCCGGTGCGGATGTCGCCGTCGCGGCGCACGTAGCGCGCGAGGATCACGCCGTTCGGCGCGACCAGCGAGCTTTCGAGCGTGAGTTCGGCGGGCTGTGCGTCGCCGCCGAACAGGCGCTTGCCGCGTCCGAGCAGGAGCGGGTACAGCAGCACCTGCAGGCGGTCGACGAGGCCCGCAGCGAACAGCTGGTGCAGCAGTTCGGTGCTGCCCTGCACGAGCAGGCGCGGACCGTCGGTGTTCCTGATTTCCTTGAGGCGCGCGATCACGTCGTCGCCGAGGCTTTCGCTGTTGGCCCAGGTCAGCGTCGAGGCATCGTGCGTGGCGACGTACTTGCGTGCCGCGTTGAACGCGGTGCCGATGTCGTCGTCGGACTGCGGCCAGTGCGCCGCGAAGATGTCGTAGGTGCGGCGTCCGAGCAGCAGGTCGAACGGTTCGGCGAAGGTCTCGCCCATTACGTGGCCGAGGCTGTCGTGCCAGTACGGCACGGTCCAGCCGCCGAAACGGAAGCCGCCGGTCGGGTCCTCGTCCGGACCTCCGGGGGCCTGCATGACGCCATCGAGGCTGGCGAAGACGGCGGCGTGGATCGGTCGCATGGGGATCTCCTGTCGTGGTCCTGATACGGGTACGACGAACGGGGGAACGCGGAATCGACAACGTGATCGACGACGGCATGCCGGCTCGTCACGGGGTCGGCCCTGGAACCTCGCCGATCATCGACCCGCGAGGCCGAACGCGAGCCGACCCGCGGGCCTGTTCAGGTCGGTCAGCGTAGCCCGCCCATCTTGCCGCCGTGCGACGTCGCGGGTCATGGCGTGGAGGTCACGCTGGTCGGGCTTGTCAGTCGACCGTGTCGCCGTGCAGCGTCGTCGCGCGCATCGACGCGCGTCCGCGGAACGCGTCGAACCAGTCGGTGAGGCGAACATGCCGGCGAAACGATGGCAGGTCGCGGAACGCGAGCCAGTCCAGCGTCGTCGCGAGGGCGATGTGGCCGATGTCCGGCGTGTCGCCGTCGCCCGGATCGAGCGTGTGCTCCAGCCACGCGTACGTCGCCTCGAGTTTGCGCGTGTAACCTTCCGCCAGCCCCGCATGGCGCAGCGCCTCGGGGCGTCGCACGGTCTCCCAGCGCAGGGCGATGCCTGCCTCGGCGAGGCCTTGCGCGACGGCCTGCAGGCGCAGTGCCCGCCAGCGCGCCTCGCCGTCGCGCGGGATGCGCGGTGGTCCGCCATGCCGCGTATCGAGCCAGGCGCAGATGACGTCCGAGTCGAACAGCGGGTCGGCGCCGTCGCGCAGCAGCACGGGTACCTTGCCGAGCGGGTTGGCGTCGAACACGTCCACGTTCGCGCGCGTCGGGCTCGTCTCGTGGTGTTCGACGAGGATCTGGCCGGCGAGGCCGACCTCGTGCGCGAACACGAGCACCTTGCGGGCGAACGGGGAATGGGTCTGGTACAGCAGCTTCATCGGCGGTGTCCTCGGGCATGGGCAACATCGCGCGCGGCACGGGATGCCGCGCCGGGCAGGGTATGGCGCCGCCCGAGTCGTGCCGCCGCGAAACGAAGCGTCGATGCGCCTCGAAACCGCGCGACGCCGTCCTATCATGCGGGCATGGATCTCGACGCCTTCGATCGCCAGTTGCTCAACCTCGTCCAGCAGGACGCGTCGCGCACCGCGGAGCAACTCGCCACGCATGTCGCGTTGTCGGTCTCGGCGATCCAGCGCCGGTTGAAGCGGCTGCGCGAGGAGGGCGTCGTCGAGCGGCACGTCGCGGTGCTCGATCCGCGGCAGGTCGGTCGGCCGACGCTGTTCGTCGTCGCGCTCGAGGTCGAACGCGAGCGCCCGGAACTGCTCGCGCAGCTGCGGCGCTGGCTCGATGCGGAGCCGCACGTGCAGCAGGCCTATTACGTGACCGGCGGCGCGGACTTCACACTCGTGGTCACCGCACCCGATACCGAGACCTACGATGCGCTGATGTCGCGCATGGTCGCGGACAATCCGAACGTGCGCCGCTTCACGACGAACGTCGTGCTCGGCATCGTCAAGCGTGGCCTCGCGATGCCGTTGCCCGAGCGCGGCATCTCCTGACGCGCGGCCCGGCTGCGGACCCGGCCTTCACTTCGCGGCGATGCCGCATGTCGTGCACGTAACGTTACGGGCATGACGACGACCGATCCGTTCCGGCACTTCGACGACGCGACCACGCAGACACCGTTGCTCGACATCGCGGCAATCGCCTCGCGTGCAGGCGTCGCACGCGTGCGCGTCAAGCTCGAGTGCATGCGTGCTTCCGGGCACTTCAAGATCCTCGGCGGACGTGTCGCAGGCCTGCGTGCACTCGCACGTGCGACCGGCCTCGAGGAGCGTGCACTGCTCGATCGGACGCATGGCGTGTCCGTGCTGCCTGCGTTGCTGTGCGCGAGCGAGGGCAACCACGGTCTCGCCGTGGCCACGGTTGCCGCGCGCGTCGGCACCACGGCGACCATATTCCTGCCGCACGACGTCGACGCGCGTCGCGTCGCGCGCATCCGTGCTCTCGGGGCGCGCATCGTCGGCGTCGACGGAGGCTACGACGATGCGGTCGCATGCGCAGCCGAGGCGGAACGGCGTGGCGAGGGGCTGCTCGTCGCCGACACGTCGCGCGATCCCGGCGACGTCGTGGTCCATGACGTCATGCTGGGCTACGCGCGCATCGCCGACGAGCTCGAGCGGCAGTTCGCGCAGGACCCGTGGCCGACGCACGTGTTCGTGCAGGCCGGCGTCGGCGGCCTCGCCGCGGCGATGGCGCAAGGTCTCGTGCCGCGCATGCGTGCGCCGGCGCGCTGCGTGGTTGTCGAGCCCGAGCGGGCCGCGTGTGTCGGGCTGGCCCTGGCGCTGGGATCCGCTTCGCGTCTCGCGCACGATCCCGTCGGCGTGGCGTCGATGCTCGCCTGCGGCGAGGCCTCGGCACCGGCCATCCGCATCCTGCTTCGCCACGCGGCGCAGGCGGTCGCCGTCGACGACGCCACGCTGCGCGAAGCCGAGAAGCTCATGGCGGATGCCGGCATCGCCACGACGACCTCCGGCGCG
Source organism: Dokdonella aquatica (assembly GCF_051987395.1). Lineage (NCBI taxonomy): Bacteria > Pseudomonadati > Pseudomonadota > Gammaproteobacteria > Lysobacterales > Rhodanobacteraceae > Dokdonella > Dokdonella aquatica. The sequence continues at coordinate 3,547,544 of NZ_CP197094.1, forward strand.
GCAGGCTTCGCGGGCCTGCTGCACGTGGCGCGGGGTCCCGTGCGGCGCGAGGCGCATGCGCTCGACGCGCGTGCCGACGTGATCCTGCTCGTGACCGAAGGGCCGCTGCCGGCGGCGTGACCGCGGTTGTCCACAGCCGGCGTGGAAGGCCTGTGGACAACCGCTGTATGAACGCCGTTGCATGGCGACCTGGCGCGGTCGCGGCTCGTTCTGGTCACGACGTGGCCAACATGCGACGCACGTCGCGTCGATCCGCGGTGATCCCGATGGTCCGGCGTCGCGAGGACGCCTATGATCGGCCCTCCTTCAGGCCCTCGAGTCCGGAACCGTCGATGCCCACACCCCAGTTGTCGGTGTACTTCTTCCTGCAGGCCGCCGTGATCCTGCTGGTCTGCCGGCTCGTCGGCAAACTCGCGCAGAGCGTCGGCCAGCCGCAGGTGGTCGGCGAGATGATCGCCGGCGTCACGCTCGGGCCTTCGCTGTTCGGCATGCTGCTGCCCGACATGCAGGCGGCGCTGTTCCCGAAGCAGACGCTCGACACGCTCTACGTGTTCGCCCAGCTCGGCGTCGGCCTGTACATGTTCATCGTCGGATCGGAGTTCCGCAGCGACCACTTCCGCGCGCGCTACCGCAGCGCGATGCTCGTGTCGGTCGCCGGCATCGCGGTGCCGTTCGCGCTGGCGTTCCTGCTCGCACCGTGGCTGGTCACGGTGCCGAACCTGTTCTCCGAGAAGGTCAAGCTGTTCGATGCCTCGCTGTTCCTCGGTGCGGCGATCGCGATCACGGCGTTCCCGATGCTCGCGCGCATCATCCACGAGCGCGGCCTCACGGGCAGTCCGCTCGGCACGCTCGCGCTGACCGCCGGTGCGGTCGATGATGTCGCCGCGTGGTGCATCCTCGCCGTCGTGCTCGCGAGCTTCGGCGGCAGCTGGGACAGCGCCTGGCTCGCGATCGGCGGCGGCATCGCCTACGCGGTGTTCATGCTCGTCGTCGGCCGGCGTCTGCTCAGGCACCTCGCCGACCACGTGAAGCCCGACGCACCGCTCGGCATGACCCTGCTCGCGATCGTCATCGCGCTGTTCTGCCTCAGCGCCTGGCTCATGGACGCGATCGGCATCCACGCCGTGTTCGGCGGCTTCCTGCTCGGCGTGTGCCTGCCGCGCGGCGCGCTGACCGAGAAGCTGCGCGACACGCTGCAGCCGTTCGTGGTCGTGTTCCTGCTGCCGATGTTCTTCACGTTCTCGGGACTCAAGACGCATCTGGGCATGGTGTTCGATCCGCAGCTCATGCTCGCCGCCGTGGCGATCCTCGTCGCCTCGTTCGCCGGCAAGGCACTCGCGTGCTGGGCCGCCGCGCGGGCATCGGGCGAGAGTCCGCAGGACGCGATGGCGATCGGTGCGCTCATGAACGCGCGCGGCCTCATGGAACTGATCCTGATCAACATCGGCCTGCAGGCCGGCGTGATCAAGGAAGGCCTGTTCTCGATCCTCGTGCTCATGGCGATCCTGACCACGCTCATGGCGACGCCGCTGTTCAACTGGATCATGCGCCGGCGTGCTCGCGGCGAAGCGCTCGCGACGGTGCCTTGACGATTCCGTCGGTGTCTGCCCGATCGCCGGGCCGCCATCGCGAGTTATCCACGCCGGACGTGGAAAGGCCTGTGGACAACCTCGTGATGAACACCGGCGGATGGCGTCGTGGCGCGGTGCACGCCCGGATTGATCGCGGCGTGACCAGCGGCGGCATCGCGCCAGCAACGGATGTGGTGTGACACCGCACTTCGCCTCGCAAGGCTTGCACTCGATGAAGCGTCGTGATCTCGCGTCGCGTGATCCGCATCGTGTGCTCGTTCGATACCTGCTCCAACCCGTCTGCCATCGGAGGCATCGCATGTCCTTGTCGCGCATCGGCCCGTTCGTCCTGCTCCTGCTTCTCGTGCTGGGTACCGCCCATGCCCATGCGGCTTCACCCGCGGCCGTGCGCTACGACGCCGACATGCTCGTGGTCGACGGCGTCGAGTATCCGCGCGAGCCGCCGCTGACCGAAGGTTTCGCGCCGGGGCGCGTGGTCGTGCAGCCGAAGACGGGCAGGGAGGCCGCGGTCGATTCGCTGTTGAAGCGGCTCGGACTGAAGGTCGTGGAGCGCGAAGGTGCCGGTCTCGTCGTCGAGGTGCCTGCCGGTTTCGAATGGCAGTGGAACAACGCGCTCGCCGACGTCCCGGACGTCGACCGGACCGCGCTGCAGTAAGCCGCTGCCGCGCGGCGTTTGACCTCGCGCGCGGCGGGTCGTACAAAGCGGGCGCGCATGTGAAGGGGAAGACGAACGTGGCGATCGAAGGCGCCGGCGGCACGCCGGGTGGCATCGGGCAGTTCCTGTGCGGGTTCGTCATGGCCGTGGCGGGCGGCTGGCTGCTGCTCAATCAGGTCATGGTGACCGGTGGCGCGTGGACGCTGTGGGGTTACGACGCGTTCGGCCTGTCGCTGGTGCCGTTCATCGCGGGCATCGCGATGCTGTTCTTCAACGGTCGCTCGATCGTGGGCTGGCTGCTGCTGACGGCCGGGCTCGTCATCATCGTCGCGGCCGTGATCATGAACCTGCGCATCCACTTCCGCCCGACCAGCCTGTTCAACACGCTCATGATCCTCGTGCTGCTGTTCGGCGGCATCGGGCTGCTGGCGCGCTCGCTGCGGTCGCAGTCGCCGAAAGCCTGAGGCACGCAGCACCCTCTTGGCGGGCCGCGATTCGCGTTGCGGCGCCGGCGTCCGTATCATGCGCGCCCGATTCCGCCCAAGGGCCGATGTCGCCTGCCGTCCCGGCATGCGGCGGGCGCCGCCGTGACCGATGAACGCAACGCCTTCCGATTCCATGCCCGTGCCCGACACCGACGTCTTCGGTGAGGATCCACACGCGAGCCTCGCGCTGCTCGAGGCGATCGCCGCCGACCGCACGCTGCTCGACCGCCTCGACGAGGCCGGCCGCGCGCGCTTCTACCAGGCCGTCGCGTCGATCTACGAGCCGGATCCCAAGCAGCGCCGCAAGCGCCTCAAGGCCGCCGAGCGCAAGCGCGTCGCCGACCGCGTCGCACGCGAGGAAGCCGTGCTGCATGCGACCGGCATCCGCGAGCTGCGCCGCAAGCCCGTGTTCACGACGCCGAACGTGTTCCCGCCCGAAGGTTTCGTCGCCGACGACCGCGAGGAGGACAGGCCCGAACTGCGCGAGTCGATCGAGCCGCAGCACTGCTACGTCTGCAAGCGCAAGTACGCGCTGATCCACCACTTCTACGACCAGCTCTGCCCGAAGTGCGCGGCGTTCAACTTCACCAAGCGCACCGAGACGGCGGACCTGCGCGGACGCGTCGCGCTGCTGACCGGCGGACGCGTCAAGATCGGCTACCAGGCCGGCCTCAAGCTGCTGCGCGCGGGCGCGAGCCTGATCGTCACGACGCGCTTCCCGCGCGATTCGGCCGAGCGCTACGCCGCGGAGCCCGATTTCGCCGAGTGGGCCGATCGCCTCGAGATCTTCGGCCTGGACCTGCGCCACACGCCGAGCGTCGAGGCGTTCTGCCGCGAACTGCTGGCGACGCGCGACCGCCTCGACTTCATCGTCAACAACGCCTGCCAGACGGTGCGTCGTCCGCCGGATTTCTACGCGCACATGATGGCCGGCGAGACCGCGGCCGCGCACGAGGTGCCCGAACACCTGCGCAAGCTGCTCGGCCGCTACGAGGGCCTGCGCCGCTACGACATGCTGCCCGACGCAGCCTCGACCGCGGCGGTCGCGACACCGCTGCTGCACGGCGAGGCGCCGGGCATCGCACGTGCGGCCGAACTGTCGCAGCTGCCGTTGCTCGCCGAGGAGTTCGCGAACCAGAAGCACCTGTTCCCCGAAGGCCGTCTCGACCAGGACCTGCAGCAGATCGACCTGCGCGACCGCAACTCGTGGCGCATGCTCATGGCCGAGGTGCCGACCGTCGAACTGCTCGAGGTGCAGCTGGTCAACGCGGTCGCGCCGTTCCTGATCAACGCGCGCCTCAAGCCGCTGATGCTGCGCACGCCCGAGCGCGACAAGCACATCGTCAACGTGTCGGCCGTCGAAGGGCAGTTCTACCGCAACTTCAAGACCACGCGGCACCCGCACACGAACATGGCCAAGGCATCGCTCAACATGATGACGCGCACCTCGGCGACCGACTACGTCAACGACGGCATCCACATGAACGCCGTCGACACGGGCTGGGTCACCGACGAGGATCCGGCCGCGATCGCCGCGCGCAAGGTCATCGAGGAGCGCTTCCATCCGCCGCTCGACATCGTCGACGGCGCGGCCCGCATCGTCGATCCGATCATCGACGGCATCAACACCGGCACGCACGTCTGGGGCAAGTTCCTCAAGGATTACCGTCCGACCGACTGGTGAGACCGTCGCGCGCCTCATGCGTGCGCTCTCGACGGCGTTTCGCCGACACGGCAGACTCGTCGCACGCGGACAGGGAGCAGGGCGCATGCGCGGGATCGTCGTGACGGGGCTGGCGTGCGCACTTCTCGTGCTGCTGCCGGGATGCAAGAAGAGCGCGACAGCGGTGGGCGGCGAGTCCGCCACGGTGGCCGGCGAGACGTCGCGAGAAGGCGGTTTCCTCGCCTACGCGCACGCGATCGACATCGACCTGCCCGGTACCGCGATCGACGCGCGCGCCGAGGCGACGCGCCAGGCTTGCGAGCAGCAGCATGACGGTGCGTGCAGCGTGCTCGAGCTCGTCACGCGTGGCGCGGACGGCGGCAGCAAGCTCGTCGTGCGCCTCGCGCCGGCGGGCGTCGAGGCCCTCGTCGCGGAAGCGGCCAGGGGCGGCTCGGTCACCTCGCGCACGACTCGTGCGGAAGATCTCGCCGAGGCCGTCGCCGACACCACGCGCCAGCAGGCCATGCTCGAGGCGCAGCATGCCAAGCTCATGGAGATCGGCGCGCGACGCGACCTCGGCGTATCGGACCTCATGACGTTGTCGGCCGAACTCGCTTCGGTCGAATCGAAGCTCGCCGACACCGGGCGCGAGGCCGCCACGCAGCGCAGGCGCATCGAGACGAACCTGCTCACGTTCGAATGGCGCGCGCCCTACCAGTCGCCGTCGCGGCTTTCGCGTCTCGGCGGCGCCTTCGGGGATTTCGGCGACACCTTCGTCGACGGTATCGAAGCGGCACTCGAATGGCTCGGCTTCGCGCTGCCGTCGCTGCTGCTCGCGTTCCCGCTCGCGCTGCTGTGGCGCTGGGGATGGCGACGCGCGACGCGGCGCGCCTGAGGTCGTCGAGGCCGGCGGCCGGTCGGCCGCGTCGAGCGGAGGCTCAGCCGACGCGCTTGAGCACGAGTTCGAGCACGAACTTGCTGCCGAAGAACGCGAGCAGCAGCACGATCATGCCGACCAGCGTGAGGCGCACGGCGCGGCGGCCGCGCCAGCCCCAGCGCCAGCGGCCGAACAGCAGCACGCCGAACACGAGCCACGAGGCGATCGACAGCACGGTCTTGTGCACGAGATGCTGGGCGAACAGGTTGTCGACGAACAGCACGCCGCTGACCAGCGTCAGCGTGAGGAACACGAAGCCCGCGGCGATGAGGCGGAACATCAGCGCCTCGGTCAGCGTCAGCGGCGGCAGCGCGCGGATCAGCCCCGAGTCGACGCGGCGCAGGCGCAGCGCGCGTTCCTGCAGCGACAGCAGGATCGCGAGCAGCGCGGCGATGCTGAGCAGGCTGTAGGCGAGCAGGGCGAACGCGACGTGCAGCTTGATCTGCCATTCCATCGGCTGAGGCAGCGTGGGCGGCGCGACGAACACGTCGATCGCGAGCAGCAGCGCGGCGAGCGGGAACACGATGACGCCGAGTCCCGCGACCGGTCGGAACAGGTTGACCAGCAGCGTCAGCGCGGCGATGCCGAACGCGCCGACCGACAAGGCCGCGAAGAAGTGCAGGTCGAGCCCGCCGCGGTGCATGCCGAAGATGAGGGTGCCGTGGACGATCGCGGCGAGCGTGGCGAGGCCGAGCCCGATGCCGCGCGCGGGCGCCGGCAGGCGCGCGATCGGCAGCGCGAGCAGCACGGCGGCGACGAGGTAATCGAGGATCGCGAACGCGCTGAGCACGGAGGTCGGCATGCGCGCGAGTGTCGCATACGTGCGTGGATGCGTGAATGCGAAGGGTTCGTATCCGCCAGCCGGTGTACGCGTTTCGCACGCGCCGTCGACGCCGCATCCTGTCCGGGGCACTCGCGGAGGTGCCCTTGTCGTCCGGACCTGGGGACGCCGCCACGCAGCGCTCCCGCCACGGCATCACCCGTCGCGCTGGTATACTCGGCGACCGTTTTCGTGCCCGTCGCCGAGCCGCCATGTTCGAGTCCCTGAGCCAACGCCTGTCCGCCACCGTCGAGCGCCTGCGCGGCCGCGGTCGCCTGACCGAATCCAACATCCGCGAGTCGATGCGCGAAGTGCGCATCGCGCTGCTCGAGGCCGATGTGGCCTTGCCGGTCGTGCAGGCGCTGATCCAGCGCGTGCAGGTGCGTGCGGTCGGCCAGGAGGTCATGAAGAGCCTGACCCCGGGCCAGGCCCTCATCAAGGTCGTGCGCGACGAGCTGACCGCGGTCATGGGCACCGTCAACACGGACCTCAACCTCGCTGCCGCGCCGCCTGCGATCGTGCTCATGGCCGGCCTGCAGGGTGCGGGCAAGACCACGACCGTGGCCAAGCTCGCGCGCTTCCTGCGCGAGCGAAAGAAGAAGAAGGTCATGGTCGTCAGCTGCGACGTCTACCGTCCGGCCGCGATCGAGCAGCTGCGCACGCTGGCCGACCAGGTCGAGGTGCTGTTCCATCCGTCGGAAGGCCACCAGGATCCGATCGCGATCGCGAAGTCGGCGCTCGACGCCGCGAAGAAGAACTTCGCCGAGGTCCTCATCGTCGACACCGCGGGCCGCCTGCACGTCGACGCCGCGATGATGGACGAGATCAAGGCGCTGCACGCCGCGCTCAATCCGGTCGAAACGCTGTTCGTCGTCGACGCGATGACCGGCCAGGACGCGGCCAACACGGCCAAGGCGTTCTCCGAGGCGCTGCCGCTGACCGGCGTCGTGCTGACCAAGACCGACGGCGACGCTCGCGGTGGCGCGGCACTGTCCGTGCGCTACGTGACCGGTCGCCCGATCAAGTTCATCGGCGCCGGCGAGAAGCCCGACGCGCTCGAGCCGTTCCATCCGGACCGCATCGCGCAGCGCATCCTCGGCATGGGCGACGTGCTGTCGCTGGTCGAGGAAGTCGAGCGCAAGGTCGACCAGGAGAAGGTCCAGAAGCTCGCCGAGAAGGTCATCAAGGGCAAGCGCTTCGACCTCAACGACATGAAGACCCAGCTCGAGCAGATGATCAACATGGGCGGCATGTCGTCGCTGCTCGACAAGCTGCCCGGCATGGGCGCGATGTCCGAGCAGGTCAAGGCCAAGGTGAACGACAAGGACGTGAACCGCATGATCGCGATCATCAACTCGATGACGAAGAAGGAACGCCGTCATCCCGACCTGCTGAACGGCTCGCGTCGTGCACGGGTCGCGCGCGGTGCCGGCCAGCAGCCGGCCGACGTCAACCGCCTGCTCAAGCAGTACCAGCAGATGGAGAAGATGATGTCCAAGCTCGGCAGCGGCGGCATGAAGGGCCTCATGCGCCAGATGAAGGGCGCGATGCGCGGCATGGGAGGCATGGGCGGTGGCGGCGGGATGATGCCGCACTGACGTTCCGGGGGGCGTTTCGCGCTCCTCGTGCCGGTCGTTTCCGCTAAGCGCTTGCGGGGCTTCCTTTTTTTTCGAAAAGCGCTAGAATGCGCGGCTCCCTCGGCCCGGCTTGGCATATGCCCTTCGTCCGCGCCGGAATGTCCAGGAATATCAGAGAGATAACATGGTCAAGATTCGCCTGTCCCGTGGTGGCGCCAAGAAGCGTCCGTTCTACCACATCGTCGTTGCCGACCAGCGCGACGCGCGTGACGGCCGCAACATCGAGCGCGTGGGCTTCTACAACCCGATCGCCTCGGGCAAGGACGTCCCGCTGCAGCTCGACACCGAGCGCGTCAAGCACTGGATCGAGAACGGCGCGCAGCTGACCGAGAAGGTGAAGTCGCTGTACAAGGCTGCGTCGAAGCAGGCGCAGGCCGCCGCCTGAGCGACGTGGACGCCACCGACGACCGGCTGATCGTGATCGGCCGCATCGTCGGGCTTCACGGTGTGGCGGGCGAGGTCAAGCTCGAGTCGTACACCGAGCCGCGCACGCAGATCTTCCGCTACGAGCCCTGGCTGCTGACATCGGCAGCGGGGCAGAGCGAGGTCCGCGGATGCCGCGGCAGGGCGCAAGGCAAGGGCATCGTCGCGACGCTGCCCGACGTGACCGACCGCGATCGCGCCGCGACGCTGGTCGGTTGCGAGATCCAGGTGAAACGCTCGGCGTTGCCCAGGCCGAAGCGTGGCGAGTTCTACTGGGCCGATCTCGAAGGACTCGAGGTCGTCACCACCGAGGGCGTGGCGCTCGGCCGGATCTCGCATCTCCTCGCGACCGGTTCGAACGATGTCATGGTGGTCAGGGATGGCGGGCGTGAGCGGCTCCTGCCGTTCATCCTCGACGATTACGTGAAGGCTGTGGATCTCGAGGCGCGCCGCGTGACGGTCGACTGGGATCCGGAGTTCTAGGACAACGGAAAGCCGCGCGATGCGCATCGACGTCATCACGCTGTTTCCCGACTTCATCGAAGGCTGCGCCGGGATCGGCGTGGTCGGCAGGGCCCGGGAACGGGGATTGCTGCAGGTTCGCACCTGGAACCCGCGCGACTTCGCCACCGACGTCCACCGCACGGTCGACAGCCGGCCTTTCGGCGGCGGTCCCGGCATGCTGATGGCGATCGAGCCGTTGCGCAGCACGCTCCACGCGGTGCGCGACGACGCGGGGCCGGCAAGGGTGGTGTACCTGAGTCCACAGGGTGCACGGCTCACGCAGGACAAGGTGGTGCAGTACGCACGCACGGATCGGCTGATCCTGCTGTGCGGGCGCTACGAAGGCGTGGATGAGCGGTTGCTCGCGAACATGGTCGACGAAGAGCTTTCTGTCGGCGACTACGTGCTCTCGGGCGGTGAACTGGCGGCGGCGATCGTGATCGATGCGGTCGGGCGGTTGCAGGATGGCGCGCTGAACGACGCGCAGTCCGCGGAGCAGGACTCCTTCACGGACGGCCTGCTCGATTGCCCGCACTACACGCGACCGGTAGCCGACGCATTCGGCGAAGTGCCTGCGGTGCTGCTCTCGGGCGACCACAAGGCGATCCGCCGTTGGCGACGCAAGCAGGCGCTCGGACGCACCTGGCTGCGCCGGCCGGATCTGCTGGCGCGCGTCGAACTCGATGCCGAGTCGCGCACGCTGCTCGAAGAATTCCGCCGCGAACACCGGGCGGAGATGACCTAAGCCGTCGGGCTCGACCCCGCACGGAACACACAACAACACGTATTGGTGAATGCCATGAGCAACCTCCTCCAGCAGTTCGAAGCCGCACAGATGACCCGCACGCTCCCGGCGTTCAGCCCGGGCGACACGGTCGTCGTCAACGTCAAGGTCAAGGAAGGCAACCGCGAACGCGTGCAGGCCTACGAAGGCGTGGTGATCGCCAAGAAGAACGCTGGCCTCAACTCGGCGTTCACGGTCCGCAAGATCTCGCACGGCACGGGCGTGGAGCGCGTGTTCCAGTCGCACAGCCCGGTGATCGACTCGGTCGTCGTCAAGCGCCGCGGCGCGGTGCGCGGCGCGAAGCTGTACTACCTGCGCGGCCTGCAGGGCAAGAAGGCGCGCATCAAGGAAGATCTCGGCACGCCGATCTCGCAGGACTGACATCCGGTTTCATCTTGGAGCATCGAGTCGCGTCTGTGCTCCTCGTCGGCAATACGGCCGCCGCAAGGCGGCCGTATTGCTTTTGCACGTCCGCGCCACGCGCACGCACGTGTTGAATTCGCCGTGCGCGATCCCCACTCGGCGGACAGCACCAGGACACCACGAGGCTTGACGCCATGAGCACCGCCACCGAAACCCGCCGATTCGAAGCCGAAGTCGCCCAGGTGCTGCACCTGGTCACGCACTCGCTGTACTCGCACAAGGAAATCTTCCTGCGCGAGCTCGTCTCCAACGCCTCCGACGCCTGCGACAAGCTGCGCTTCGAGTCGATCGCGCATCCCGAGTGGATCGCCGACGACGGCGAGCTGCGCATCGAGATCAGCGTCGACCGCGAGGCGCGCACGCTGAGCGTCAGCGACACCGGCATCGGCATGAGCCGTGACGAGATCGTCGCCAACCTCGGCACGATCGCGAGCTCGGGCACGCGCCGCTACCTCGAGGCGCTGTCGGCCGAGAAGAAGGCCGATGCCAACCTGATCGGCCAGTTCGGCGTCGGCTTCTACTCGACGTTCGTCGTCGCCGACCGCGTCAGCGTGACCAGCCGTCGCGCCGGCGAAACCACCGGCGTGCGCTGGGAGAGCGACGGGCAGGGCGAGTACACGCTCGCCGACGTCGAGGTCGCGCGCCGCGGCACGACCGTGACGCTGCACCTCAAGCCCGACGAGAACGAGTTCCTGCAGGCGTGGACGCTGCGCAGCCTCGTCGCGCGCTACTCCGACCACATCGCGTTCCCGATCCGCATGCCGAAGGAAGCCGACAGCGCGCCGACCGACGAATGGGAGACGGTCAACTCGGCCTCGGCGCTGTGGACGCGCCCGAAGGCGGATCTGTCCGACGAGGACTACCAGGGCTTCTACAAGACCCTGAGCCACGACTTCGGCGATGCGCTCGCGTGGACGCACAACCGCGTCGAGGGCAACCAGAACTTCACCTCGCTGCTCTACGTGCCGGCCAAGGCGCCGTTCGATTTCGGCAACGGCCGCGACGAGCGCAAGGGCCTCAAGCTCTACATCCGCCGCGTGTTCATCATGGACGCGAGCGAGCAGCTGCTGCCGGCCTACCTGCGCTTCGTGCGCGGCGTGGTCGATTCCGACGACCTGCCGCTCAACGTGAGCCGCGAGATCCTGCAGCAGAACCGTCAGGTCGAGCGCATCCGCGGCGCCTGCGTCAAGCGCGTGCTCGACCTGCTCGATCGCGTCGCGCGCGACGAGACCGACAAGTACGCGACGTTCTGGGGCGCGTTCGGCAACGTGCTCAAGGAAGGCATCGCCGAGGATGCCGGCAACCGCGAGCGCATCGCCAAGCTGCTGCGCTTCGCCTCGACCGCCTCGGAAGGCACTACGCCGAGCGTCTCGCTCGACGACTACGTCGGCCGCATGCAGGCCGGCCAGGACGTGATCTGGTACATCACCGCCGATTCGCATGCGGCCGCGAAGGGCAGCCCGCAGCTCGAGGCCCTGCGTTCGCGCGGCGTCGAGGTGCTGCTCATGTCGGACCGCATCGACGAATGGATGGCCGGCTACCTGACCGAGTACGCGGGCAAGAAGCTGCGCCACGTCGCCAAGGGCGACATCGAGCTCGACGCGGCCGATGCCGAGCGCCACAAGGCCAGCGAGGAAGCCGCCTCGGGCCTCGTCGAGCGTCTCAAGGACACGCTCGGCGAGCGCGTGCGCGACGTCAAGGTCAGCAAGCGCCTGACCGACTCGCCGTCGTGCCTCGTGCTCGACGAGTACGACATGGCGCTGCACCTGCGCCGCGTGCTCAAGCAGACCGGCCACGACATGCCGGACTCGGCACCGGTGCTCGAGATCAATCCCGCGCACGCCCTGCTCAAGCGCTTCGAGGGCGAGCACGATGCGGCGCGTGCCGAAGACCTCGCACTGCTGCTGCTCGAGCAGGCGCAGGTCGCCGAAGGTGCCCAGCTCGACGACCCCGCCGCGTTCGTGCAGCGCCTCAACCGCGTGCTGCTCGGCTGATCGACGCAGCATCCCCGGCGGCCCGTGCAGGGCCGCCGGGGCAGTCCGTCACCGTGCCGCGCGTCTCGCGTGCATGAGCCGGTACAGCGCCGGCAACACCAGCAGCGTGAGCAGCGTCGAGGAGACGATGCCGCCGATCACGACGGTCGCGAGCGGCCGCTGCACTTCCGATCCCGCGCCGACGTTGAACGCCATCGGCACGAAGCCGAGGCCTGCGACGAGTGCGGTCATGAGCACCGCGCGCAGGCGTCCCGTTGCACCCTCGACCACGGCTTCGGCCAGCGCGATGCCGCGCGTGCGCAGCTCGCGTATCGCGGCGAGCATGACCACGCCGTTGAGCACGGCGATGCCCGAAAGCGCGATGAAGCCGACGCCGGCCGATATCGACAGCGGGATGTCGCGCAGCCACAACGCGAGGATGCCGCCGGTCAGTGCCAGCGGCACGCCGCTGAACACCGCGAACGCGTCGCGCCACGAACCGAACGCCATGTAGAGCAGGCCGAGGATGCCGAGCAGCGTCGCGGGCACGACGACGCCGAGACGCTGGCTCGCCGCGATGAGCTGTTCGAACGTGCCGCCGTAGCGCACCCAGTAGCCGCTCGGCAGCGTCACGTCGGAGGCCACCTTTTCACGCAGCTCGGCGACGAAGCCGCCGAGGTCGCGGCCACGCACGTTGGCGGTCACGACCACACGACGTTTGCCATCCTCGCGGTTGATCTGGTTCGGGCCTTCCTCGTAGGCGATCGTCGCGACTTCGCGCAATGGCACCGTGGTCGGATTGCCGCTGGCCCAGTTCGCCGCGCGGCTCGACTCGTCGTGACCGGCATCGTTGGCGCCGAGCGGCACGGGCAGGTCGGCGAGGCGCGCGGGATCGGTGCGCACCGACTCGGGCAGCCGCACGACGAGGTCGAAGCGGCGATCGCCCTCGAACAGCTGGCCGGCGACGCTGCCGCCGACCGCGGTGCCGACCAGCGTCTGCACCGCGACCTGGTTGAGGCCGTAGCGGGCGAGGCCGGCGGGATCGGGCGTCACCGTGAGCATCGGCAGGCCGGTACCCTGTTCGAGACGCACGTCGGCCGCGCCTGGGATCGTGCGCGCGACCGCCTCGATGCGCCGGCCGACCTCGTCGAGCGTGTCGAGATCGTCGCCGTAGAGCTTGATCGCGACGTCGGCGCGCACGCCCGAGATGAGCTCGTTCATGCGCATCTGGATCGGCTGCGTGAACTCGTAGTTGTTGCCCGGCAGCGCGGTCGCGGCGGCCTCGATCTCGGCGACCAGCGTGGCCTTGGGCTTGCGCGGATCGGGCCACTGCGCGCGCGGCTTGAGGATCACGAACGTGTCGGCCACCGACGGCGGCATGGGATCGGTCGCGACCTCGGCCGTGCCGAGCTTGCCGAACACGCGCTCGACTTCGGGGAACGCGCGGATGCGCGTCTCGAGCATCGACTGCATCGTCACGGCCTGGGCGAGGCTCGTGCCCGGGATGCGCAGCGCGTGCAGCGCGATGTCGCCCTCGTCGAGGCCCGGGATGAACTCCGAACCGAGCCGCGTCGCGAGCACGCCCGCGCCGACCACGACCAGCGCGGCCGTCGCGACGACGACCACGCGTGCGCGTAGCGCGAACGCGAGCATCGGTGCGTAGACGCGTTGCAGCGCGTGCACGGCGCGGCCCTCGCCCTCGCGGACGCGCCCGCCGAGGAACAGCGCGATCGCTGCCGGCATCCACGTCAGCGACAGCAGCATCGCCGCGGTCAGCGCGAACACGACCGTGAACGCCATCGGGTGGAACATCTTTCCCTCGATGCCGCCGAGCGCGAAGATCGGCAGGTACACGGCGGTGATGATCGCGATGCCGAACAGGCTCGGCCGGATCACCTGCGCGGTCGCGCTCGCGGCGACGTCGAAGCGTTCCTCGCGCGTGAGCACGCGGCCGAGCGCCTGCTGGCGCAGGCCGAGCTGGCGCAGGCTGTTCTCGATGATGATCACGGCGCCGTCGACGATGAGGCCGAAGTCGAGCGCGCCGAGGCTCATGAGGTTGCCCGACACGCCCGCGCGCGCCATGCCCGTGAAGGTCATGAGCATCGCGAACGGGATCACCGCGGCGGTGATGAGCGCCGCACGCAGGTTGCCGAGCAGCAGGAACAGCACCGCGACGACGAGCAGCGCGCCTTCGAGCAGGTTGGTGCGCACGGTCGCGATCGTGCGGTCGACGAGTGCGGTACGGTCGTAGACGGCGTTGACCTCGAGGCCTGCCGGCAGGCTCGCGCCGATCTCGCGCAGGCGTGCCGCGGCCGCATGGGCGACCGTGCGGCTGTTCTCGCCGATCAGCATGAACACGGTGCCGAGCACGACTTCCTCGCCGTCCTGGGTCGCCGCGCCCGTACGCAGTTCGGGGCCTTCACCGACCTCGGCGACGTCGCGCACACGGATCGGCACGCCTTCGCGGCGGTCGAGCACGAGGTTGCGCAGTCCTTCGAGGTCGGCGATGCGCCCCGGCACGCGCACGAGGTACTGCTGGCCGTTGCGCTCGATGTAGCCGGCGCCGACGTTCTCGTTGTTCGCGGCGAGCGTCTCGACGACGTCCTGCAGCGTGAAGCCGAACGCGACGAGCCGCGCCGGGTCCGGCGTCACGTGGATCTGGCGCGCGTAGCCGCCGATCGTGTTGACCTCGGTGACACCGGGCGTGTTGCGCAGCTGCGGGCGCACGATCCAGTCCTGCACAGTGCGCAGGTCGGTCGGTGTCCACGCACTGCCGTCGGGCTTGCGTGCGCCTTCGCGCGCATCGACCGTGTACATGAAGATCTCGCCGAGGCCGGTCGCGACCGGGCCGAGTTCGGGTTCGATCCCCACGGGCAGGCTCGCGCGTGCCTGCTGCAGGCGTTCGGCGACCTGCTGGCGCGCGAAGTAGATGTCGGTGCCGTCCTCGAACACGACGGTGACCTGCGACAGGCCGTAGCGCGACAGCGAGCGCGTGTAGTCCAGGCGCGGCAGGCCGGCGAGCATGGTCTCCAGCGGGAACGTCACGCGCTGCTCGGTCTCGAGCGGCGAGTAGCCCGGCGCGATCGTGTTGACCTGCACCTGCACGTTGGTGATGTCGGGCGTCGCGTCGATCGGCAGGCGCTGGTAGCTCCAGATGCCGAGCACGGCACTGGCCAGGGTGAGGAGCAGCATGAGCCATCGCTGCGCGATGGCGAAGCGGATGATCTTCTCGAGCATGGTCGTCGCCTCAGTGGTCGTGGGAGGCGCCGGACTTCTCGATGTCCGCCTTGATGATGTAGCTCTGCTCGACGACGATCTCGTCGCCCTCGCGCAGGCCCGAGAGCACTTCGACCCAGCTGCCGTCGCGGCGTCCGAGTTCGAGCGGACGGATCTCGTACGCGTCGCCGACGCGCACGAACGCGACGTCCCAGTCGCGGAAGCGCTGCAGCGCCGCGAGCGGCACGCGCATCGCCACCTGCTCGACCGAGACCGTCACATGCGCGCGCACGGCCGCGCCGGTGCGCCAGCGGCGATCGGCGTTGTCGATCGTCGCGCGCGCGACCGTGCTCTGGCTCGCCGTCGCGGTGCCCGGCAGGACGCGGTCGAGTTTCGTCTCCGCGACCGCGCCGTCGCTG
Source organism: Dokdonella aquatica (assembly GCF_051987395.1). Classification (NCBI taxonomy): domain Bacteria; kingdom Pseudomonadati; phylum Pseudomonadota; class Gammaproteobacteria; order Lysobacterales; family Rhodanobacteraceae; genus Dokdonella; species Dokdonella aquatica. Next base: position 3,563,075 of record NZ_CP197094.1, read on the forward strand.
AGGCGCGTCACCACGACCGGCAGGCCCGGCGTGATGTGCTGGGCGTCGGCGCCGAACAGGTGCACGTCGACCCACACGGTCGACAGGTCGGCGATCTCGAACAGCGGCGTCTCGCCGGCAAGGTCGCCGACGCTGGCCGTGCGCGCGACCACGGTGCCCGCGAACGGCGCGGTCACGGTGTAGTCGGACAGGCTCACGTTGCTCTCGATCACGGCGAGTACCTGGCCCTTGCGCACGTCGTCGCCGATGCCGGCGCGCACGTCGCGCACGGGACCCGGGAAGCGTGCGGTGATGCGCGCGTGGCGGCCTTCGACCGGCGTCACGAGGCCTTGCATCTCGTGTTCGTCGCGGATCGTGCCCGCGGCGACACGTGCGGTGCGCACGCCGGCCTGGGTCGCGATCTCGAGCGGGATCGTCGTGCGGCCCTCGTAGCTGTCGTACGTCCAGCGCAGGGCTCGCCCCTCGACGGTCGCCTCGACGGTCACGTCGAACGAATGCGGCTCGTCGACGACGCCGCTGCCGACGAGGCGTTCGCCTTCGGCGGTGAACGTGTGCGTGTCGACCTGGCCGCCGAGGCGCGCGAGCGTGACGCGCAGCGTGCCGGCCGACGCCGGCAGCGGCGTGCTGCCGCGATAGAACCACGCGTTGTACTGCGGCGGCTGGCCGTCCTCGACGATGCGCAGCTCGACGGCGAGGCCGTCCTGTTCGAGCAGGCGCCCGCCGTGCGGACCGGTCTCGGCCTCGTCGTCGGCATGCTCGCCGCCGCCGTGGGCGTGGCCACCGCTGTCGTGGCCGTGGTCGGAGTTGCCGTCGCGATGGCCGCAGCCGGCGAGGGTGGCCGCGAGCAGCGCGGCGAGAAGGATGCGGAACGGGATCATGGCTGGTTCTCCGTGGCGCGCGCGTCGGCGGCGTCGAAGCCGCTCGCGGTCAGGCGCTGGATTTCGATGAGGGCACGCTGGGCGTCGACGGTCGCGACCAGCTGCTGGCGGCGTGCGAGCACGACCTGTGCCTGCAGCTGCGACCATTCGAGGTAGTCGAGCGCGCCAGCGCGGTAGGCGTTCGCGGCCGAGGCTTCGGCCTTGGCGAGGCGCGGCAGCACGTCGTCGCGCCACTGCCGTGCATCTTCGGCCTGCGCGGCGAGGCGGCCGTGCGCTTCCGAAAGCGTCGACACCAGCGCCATCTCGCCCGACGCGCGTTCGAGATCGAGCATCGCGAGCTCGGCCTCGGCCGCGCGGATGCCGCCGGCGGCACGCGAGGCGTTGCCGAGCGGAATCGAGACGCTGCCGGTCAGCGCCCAGTCCGCGCCTTCCTGCAGGCGGCGCACGCCGACCTGCCAGTCGACATCCGCGATGCGTGCACTGCGGGCGAGCTGCAGGCGTGCTTCGCGCAGCCGCGCCGTGTCGGCGAAGCGGCGCAGCTCGGGACTGCGCTCGAGATGCGCGGCGATCGCGTCGAACGTCGGCACGGCGGGGATCGCGAGCGCCTGCGCGGCGACCGTGCCGGCGCCGGCGTCGCGTGCATTCCACAGGATGGCGAGGTGCCGGAACGCCGCGTCGCGTTCGCGCGAGGCGCGATCGCGTTCGAGGCGCGCGCGGGCGTGCTCGGCGTCGGCGGCGAGGCGCACCGATTCGGGCGAGGCGCCGGCCTGCACGCGACGCGTGGCCGCGGCGACGGCGCGTTCGCGCTGGGCCACGTCAGCGTCGCCGATCGCGCGCGTCGCCTCGGCGGCGACCACATCGAGGTAGCGCCGCGCGACTTCGGCGAGCAGGTCGAGGCGCTTGGCTTCGCGCTCGTTGGCGAGCGCGTCGACACGGGCCTGGGCGACCGCGCCGCGCGCGCTGCGCTTGTCGCCGCGTTCGAACACGGAGGCGAGGCCGATCGTGACTTCGGCGGCGTCGAAACCCGAATTCGCGCCGCTTCCGGCCACGTTCTCGAGATCGGCGACGACGCGGCGCTGCGGCGCCAGCCGCGCGGTCTCGAGTTCGGCTTCCGCAGCCTCGCGCGCGGGACGGAACGCCTCGAGGTCGGGATGACGGGCGAGGACGCGTGCGTAGGCGTCCTCGAGGGTGAGAGGGGCGTCGGCGCGCGCGTGCAAGGGCACGCAGCACGCGACGACGAAGGCGGCGAGCGCCGCCGATCGGACACGCATGGGGAGACTCCGGAAAGAAAGACGGGACGTGGATCCGGCCGTCACGGCCGGTCGGGCGTCACGCCGCGATCGGAGGCCTGAAATGCCGCATGGCGGCGACGCCCGTGAACACGGGCATGCCGGTGGCCACGAGGGCCGGCGAGGGCACGTGCGCAAGCACGGGCATCGGATGCGCCGTCACCGCGAGCACGCCGCAGCAGAAATCGAGGTGCATCACCGCGTGCCAGCCCGTCGCCGGGCCGTGCTCGGCATCGTCCGGCCCGGTCGGAGGATGATCGTCCGCCGCGTCGGCTTCGTCGGCGTGCACAAGCGCATGCGCGAACGCGTGCAGGTCGTGGTGCAGCTCGGCCGCGAGCGCGAACATCGGCTTGGCGAGCATGCACAGCGCCAGCATCGCGAGGAGCGCGATGCGGGTGATCGACGACGGGCGTGCACGGCGGAACATCGCGACAGCTTAACGGCGCGACATGACGATACACAATGTCATCGTGACCGGCGGTGTAACGGGCGCTCCGGACCTGCGTGCTACCATCGGCGTTTGGCCATCCGAACCGCATCACCCATGCAGATTGAGACCAAGTTGCCGAAGGTCGGCACGACGATCTTCACCGTCATGAGCCAGCTCGCCGCGACGCACGGCGCGGTCAACCTGGGCCAGGGCTTTCCCGATTTCGACGGCCCGCAGGAACTGCGCGACGCACTCACGCGTGCGATGGCCGAGGGCCGCAACCAGTACGCGCCGATGACGGGCTGGCCGACGCTGCGCCAGCAGATCGCGCTCAAGACGCAGGCGCTGTACGGGCGCAAGGTCGATGCCGACACCGAGGTCACGGTCACGTCGGGCGCGACCGAGGCCCTGTTCGCCGCGGTCGCCGCCGTGGTGCGCACGGGCGACGAGGTCATCGTGCTCGACCCGTGCTACGACAGCTACGAGCCCGCGATCGAGCTCAACGGCGGCGTGGCCGTGCACGTGCCTCTCGATGCGCGCGATTTCTCGGTCGACTGGCAGCGCGTGCGCGACGCGGTGACGCCGCGCACGCGCATGATCATCGTCAACACGCCGCACAACCCGTGCGGTTCGGTGTTCTCGGCGGGCGATCTCGACGCGCTCGCGGCGCTGACCCGCGACACCGGCATCTTCGTGCTGTCCGACGAGGTCTACGAGCACATCGTGTTCGACGGCGCGCCGCACCAGAGCGTGCTGCGCCACGAGGAGCTCGCCGCGCGCAGCTTCGTGGTGAGCTCGTTCGGCAAGACCTTCCACTGCACGGGCTGGAAGATCGGCTACTGCGTCGCGCCGCGCGCGCTCAGCGACGAGTTCCGCAAGGTCCACCAGTACCTCACGTTCTGCACGTTCACGCCCGCACAGATCGCGCTCGCCGAAGTGCTCGAGAAGCTGCCGCAGCACTACCTCGAACTGCCCGCGTTCTACCAGGCGCGCCGCGAGTTCTTCCGCGGTCTGCTCGAAGGCTCGCGCTTCCGCCTGCTGCCGGTGGCCGGCGCGTATTTCCAGGTCGTCGACTACTCGGCGATCAGCGACAAGGACGATCTCGGCTTCTGCGAATGGCTGGTCAAGAGCGCCGGCGTCGCAGCTATCCCGCTGTCGTCGTTCTACGAGAGCCCGCCGGCCGACCAGCGCCTGATCCGCTTCTGTTTCGCGAAGTCCGACGACGTGCTGCGCGCGGGCGCCGAACGCCTGCGCGGCCTGTGAGCACGACACCATGACGACGCTGCCCTCGACGCCGCTGCGCGTCTCGCTCGTGCAGGGCGCCACGCGCTGGCACGACGCCGCCGCGAACCGCGACTACTACGCGGGCCTCACGCGTCCGCTCGCGGGCACGACCGATCTCGTCGTGCTGCCCGAGACGTTCCTGTCGGGCTTCACGAACGAGACCCTCGGCAATGCCGAGACGATGGACGGCGAAGGCCTGCGCTGGCTGGCCGCGCTCGCGGCCGATGTCGGAGCCGTCGTGACCGGCAGCCTCGTGATCCGCGAAGGCGACGCCTGCGTGAACCGCCTCGTGTGGATGCGCCCGGACGGGACGTTCGACGTCTACGACAAGCGCCACCTGTTCCGCATGGCCAGCGAGCACGAGCGCTACCGTGGCGGAGACGCGCGGCTCGTCGTGGAGTTGAACGGCTGGCGTGTCTGCCCGCAGGTCTGCTACGACCTGCGCTTCCCGGTGTGGCTGCGCAACCGCTACGACCGCGACGCCGAGCGCTTCGACTACGACCTGCTCGTGGTCGTCGCGAACTGGCCCGCGGCGCGTCGCTATCCGTGGTCGACGCTGCTGCGCGCGCGTGCGATGGAGAACCTCGCCTGCGTGGTCGGCGTCAATCGCGTCGGCGTCGATGGCAACGAGCTCTCCTACGCCGGAGACAGCGTCGCGCTCGACGCACTGGGCCAGCCGCTGGTCGAACTCGGTGCGGTCGAGCAGGTGGTCACGGTGACGTTCGATCCCGCCGCGCTCGTCGCCCACCGCACGCGGTTCCCCGCGTGGAGGGACGCCGACGAATTCACGATCGTCCCTTGACCGGCGGCTTGCGTACCGCGTCGGCGGTCAGCGGAATCCGCACGTTCTCCCACGGCGGTTCGGGACCGAAGCGTTCGACGAGGAAATCGATCAGCGCACGCGTCTTCGCGGGCAGGGCACGCGTCTGCGGATACACCGCGTAGATGCCGATCGGCGGCACGATCCAGTCCGGCAGCACCTGCACGAGGCGGCCGCTGCGCAGGGCCTCGTGGATGATGAAGTTCGGCAGCAGGCCGATGCCGCCGCCGTGGATCGCGGTCGCGGCGATGAAGTCGCCGTTGTTGACGTGCAGCTTGCCGTGGATCTTGACGGACACGCTCTCGGGTCCGCGCAGGAACGTCCATTCCTCGGGCTTCGCGGTCAGCGTGTAGATCAGGATCGCATGGCGGGCGAGGTCGTCCGGATGCACCGGCGTGCCGTGCTCGGCGAGGTAGGCCGGCGACGCGACGACGGCGAGGCTGGCCGGTGCGATGCGCCGCGCGACGAGGCTCGAATCGGCGAGCCGGCTGATGCGGATCGCGAGGTCGTAGCCTTCGTCGACGATGTCGACGAGACGATCGTTGAGACCGAGCTCGAGGTCGACGCGCGGGAAACGGCGCTGGAAGTCCGCGAACGCGGCGGCGAGGTGATCGACCGCGAACGAGATCGGCACGCTCACGCGCAGGCGCCCGCGCGGCTCGACCTGCAGTTCCGCGGCTTCGGCTTCCGCCTCGGCGAGCTGGGAGAGCAGGTCGGCGACGCGCTGGTAGTAGTTCTTGCCCGGATCGGTGAGGCTGATGCGGCGCGTGGTGCGGTTGAGCAGGCGCACGCCGAGCGCATCCTCGAGGTTCTGGATGAGCTTGCTCGCGAGTGCGCGCGAGATGCCCATCTGCTCGGCACCGGCCGTGAAGCTGCCGGCGTCGACAACGCGCGTGAACAGTTGCATCGCCTGCAGCTTGTCCATCAGAGGATGTCCAGGATCGCCTCGGGCGGACGGCCGATCGCGGCGCGTGAACCCGAAACGACGATCGGGCGCTGGATCAGGCGCGGTTCGCGGTGCATGGCCTCGACGAGCGCGCGGCGGTCGAGCGAGGGATCGTCGAGGCCGAGCTCACGGTAGGCCTCCTCGTCGCGGCGCATGAGCGCGCGGGGTTCGAGATCCAGCAGGTCGAGCAGGCGCTCGAGTTCGGCGACCGTGGGCGGTTCGTCGAGGTAGGCCACGATGCGCGGCTCGAGGCCTCGCCCGCGCAGCAGCTCGAGCGCGGCGCGCGACTTGGAACAGCGCGGATTGTGGTAGAGCTGGACGTCCTGCAAGCCGGCGGCTCCGCATGCGGTGCGCGCCACTTTGAACGCAAGCGGCGGTGCAGGCAAGCCGCTACGGGGCTCAGTAGGCAGGATGGCGCGGACGTGTCTCGATCGCGCGCAGCTCGCGCATGACGATGAACTGCTCGGCCGACGGGCGGTCGCGGAAACGCGCGAGCTCGCCGGTGTCGTCAGGGGCGAACACCTGGTACGGCGCGTCCTCGGTATCGGTGGTGCGCTCGATGCGGTAGCCGAGCAGGTGGGGTTCGAAGGCGAGCAGGGACATCGGGAATCTCCAGGGGGCACGCACAGTGTCGTCACGCGCCGTGTCGGCGCGGTTAATCGCATGTTTCCAGTGGGTTATGCGCAAAACCTGCGCGATCGATGCAGGATTCGTGGCGGCCGTGTCAGCTTCCGGCCCCATCCTGCGTACTGTGACGGGATCGACGCCTGCGGCGTGCGCCGTGCACGGCGTGGCCCGTGTCGTCGCCTCATTTCCGTTGTACTGCCCTGCTAGAATGCCGCGGATCGCCGGGATGCGTGACGAATGGGGCGGCGCGCGCGCCGGTCGCAACGACGACCACGCATGCGGTTCGAGTCGCGACGCAAGGGCGTGTTCCGCGAGATGCGATCCACGATACGAATCCATTTTTAGGAGTCCGAAGCATGAAGAAGTTCGTCGTCGTCGCGATGCTGGCCGTGGCCGGCCTCGGAATGGCCGGTTCGGCAGCCGCGCAGAGCGGCAAGCCGTCGGTCGGCATCGCCGAGTTCAAGAACGAGACGAGTGCCGGATGGTGGCGTGGCGGCGTGGGCTGGGAGCTCTCGGGCATGCTCTCCAACGAGCTGTCGAGCACGGGCAACTTCCGCGTCGTCGAGCGCGCCAAGCTCGAGAAGGTGCTCGAGGAGCAGAACCTCGCCGCGTCGGGCCGCGTGAAGTCGGGTACCGGCGCCAAGATGGGCCAGCTGACGGGTGCGCAGTACCTCGTCATGGGCACCGTGACCGCGTACGAAGAGAACACGGCCAGCACGGGCGGTGGCGTCAGCTTCAAGGGCATCTCGCTCGGCGGCAAGAAGAGCGAGGCCTACATCGCGGTCGACGTGCGCGTCGTTAACGCCGAGACCGGTGAAGTCGACTTCTCGCGCACGGTCGAAGGCCGTACCTCGGGTGGCGGCGTCAGCGTCGGCGTGTTCCGCGGCGGCTTCGGCGGCAACCTCGCCAGCGAGAAGAACACGCCGGCCGGCAAGGCGATCCGTGCCGTGCTCGTCGAGGTGACCGACTACCTGAGCTGCGTCATGGTCGAGAAGGGCGGTTGCGAGGGCGACTACGCCGCGAAGGAGCGCAAGCGCCGCGACAGCAACAAGAAGGGCCTCAAGCTCGACTGATCGCCACGATCTTCCGGCGATGCGAAGAAGGCGGAGCGCGAGCTCCGCCTTTTTTGTTGCCGGCGTGTGGCTGATGCCTTCGTCGCCATGATCGGTCGGCGGAGTGTCCGCCGAATCGGTGCAACCGCGTAGCGCTTCGGCGAGATCGAGGGCGATGGTCCTGGTGGGACGGTCGAACGTGAAACTCGACTCGGCGTGGTGCCGCGATCGATCTCCCCGATGACGGGCTGCGGAAACGAAAAAGGCGGAGCCTGAGCTCCGCCTTTTTTCGTCACGCGTGTGCCGTCGCGTTACTGCGGACGGCGCGGGCCATTGCCGCCACCACCGCCGCGGCGGTTGCCGCCACCGCTGCCGGAAGGACCACGATTGCCGCCGCCCGGGCGTCCGCCGCCGGCAGGACCTCGGTTGCCGCCACCCGGGCGGCCACCGCCGCCCGGTCCACGGCCGCCACCGCCCGCGGAAGGGCCACGATTGCCGTCGGGACGACCACCGCCGCCGCCCGGACCGCGACGCGGCGCATTGCCCGGCGCTGCGCTGCCGCGGTTGCCCCAGGTGTTGCCGCGATTGCCGTCCTCGCGCGGGGCGCGGTTGCCGATCGAGTCGTCGTTCGAACGCGGGCCACGCGGGCCGCGGTTGCCGCGCGCATCGTCGCCGAACGGTGCACGGTTGCCGTGTGCGTCGCCGTAGGTGCCGCGATTGCCATGGGCGTCGCCATAGTTGCCGCGGTTGCCGTTGCCGCCGCCGCCACCGCGCGGTCCGCGATTGCCCTGCGGGGCATCGCCGCCACGACCCTGGTAGCCGCGTGGCGCGACGTTGCCGTTGACGTCACCACCTTGCTGCGACGACGACGGTGCACGGTTGGGACCGCGGCCCGGCACATCCGGACGCGGACCGCGTGCCGGCTTGCCGCGGCGGTCGCCGGGCAGCTTGGCATCGGGGAACCAGCTGCGCAGCACGGCCGGGTTGAGGCCCGGATCGACGTACTTGGAACCCTCGCCCTGGCCAGCGGCCGGACGCGGACGGCTCGGACGCGGGCCACCGCCGCCGCGCGCACGCTTGCCCTTGTTGCCCGAGGGCGCACGCCAGCCGTCGTCGCGGATGCGGTCGAACGCGGCGAACTCGCGCGCTTCGTCGTTGCGTGCACCGCTCCAGCCGGCCTGGGCCTTCGGATCGGGACGGAATTCGGTCGTCGCGGCACGGCGCTGGCCGATCACCGGTGCGAGCGTGAGGCGCGGCTCGGGCTCGCCGGCACCGCAGATCTCGCGCAGCGCCTTGACCTGGTCGGCCTCGAGTTCGACGCTGTGTTCACGCTTGAGCAGGCGCGGCAGCTCGACGTTCGCGTAGCGCACGCGCTTGAGGCGGCTGACCATGAGGCCGACGGCCTCCCACATGCGGCGCACCTCGCGGTTGCGGCCTTCGCGGATCACGACGCGGAACCACGAATGGCTGCCGCCACGGCTGATCACGCCGATGTCGTCGAAATGCGCGGGACCGTCCTCGAGCTCGACGCCGCTGCGCAGGCGCTCGATCACCTCGTCGGGCACCTCGCCGTGCACGCGGCAGATGTACTCGCGCTCGAGCTCCGAACGCGGATGCATGAGCGCGTTGGCGAGATCGCCGTCGGTGGTCAGCAGGAGCAGGCCGGTCGTGTTGATGTCGAGGCGGCCGACGGCGATCCAGCGCGCGCCCTTGAGGCGCGGCAGCTGCTCGAACACGGTCGGGCGGCCTTCGGGATCCTCGCGCGTGGTGACCACGCCCTCGGGCTTGTTGTAGGCCAGCACCTGGGCGTGCTCGGCGTTGTCGCTGATCACGACGAAGCGCTTGCCGTCGAGCTCGACGCGGTCACCCGGGCGAACGCTCGAACCGACCGGAGCGGCCGTGCCGTTGACTTGGATCTCGCCGGCTTCGATGCGGTTCTCGAGCATGCGCCGCGAGCCGAGCCCCGCCGTCGCGAGCACCTTGTGCAGGCGTTCCTCGATCGTGCCGGCGGTCTCCTCGGACACCGAGCGCTTGAGGGAAAGGACATTGCGTACGGGGGAAGTCATGCGTCGTGCTCCGTGGTGCCGCCATCGCGCTTCGGCGAGGTCTTGGGGGTAGAAGTGTCGGCGTCGTCGCCGGAATCGGGGGTTTCGGAATCGTGGCCGTCGGCGTCGACATCGGTGTCGGGCGTCGCGGCGGTGTTGTCGTGCGTGGTGGCGTCCGTGCCGACGTCGTCGTCGGCCGGTGCGTCGCCTGGTTCGTCGTCGACGGGCTGATCGATCGTCGCGTCGGTCGCGTCGACCGTGCCGGCGACGGCGTCGGTTTCGGCGTCCGCGCCGTCAGCCGCGCCGTCCTGCACGTCGCCGAGTGACGCCGCCGCGTCGGCGAGCGCCTGCACGTCGGCTTCGGGAAGCTCGCCTTCGCCGGTGGCTTCATCGTCTGCGGTATCCGCAGACGGAGCGGCGATGCGTGCGATCGGCGCGCCGTCGAGGGCCAGTTGCGGATCGAATTCCTCGATGTCGCGGATGTCGCTCAACGCGGGCAGTTCATCGAGCGACTTGAGGTTGAAGTAGTCGAGGAAGCCGCGCGTCGTGCCGAGCAGCGCGGGCTTGCCGGGCATGTCGCGGTAACCGACCACGCGCACCCACTCGCGCTCCTCGAGTGTCTTGACGATGTTGGTCGACACCGCGACACCACGGATCTGCTCGATCTCGCCGCGCGTGATCGGCTGGCGGTAGGCGATCAGCGCGAGCGTCTCGAGCAGGGCGCGCGAGTAGCGGCTGGGTCGCTCGGTCCACAGGCGCGCGACCCAGCCGTGCACCTCGGCGCGGACCTGGTAACGGAAACCCGAGGCAACCTCGACGAGCTCGATGCCGCGCGTCTCGCAGTCGGCCTGCAGATCGGCGAGCGCGTGGGCGATGTCGTCGTGCGAGGGCATTTCCTCGTCGCCGAACAACGCGAGCAGTTGCGTGGGCGACAGCGGGTTGCTGGCCGCGAGCAGGGCGGCCTCGATGATGCGCTTGAGCGAGTCGGGTTCGATCATGGGCTCGATTCGGATTCGCCGGCGGTCGCCAGCGACTTGACGTAGATCGGAGCGAAGGCTTCGCCCTGGCTGATCTCGATGAGCTGCTCCTTGGCGAGCTCGAGGATCGCGAGGAACGTCACGACGACGCCGCGACGGCCTTCCTCGAGCACGAACAGCGTCTCGAAGCGGTGGAAACTGCCGTCGCCGAGGTCGCGCAGCACGTCGCTCATGCGGTTGCGTACCGACAGCGCCTCGCGCTGGATCTCGTGGTGGCCGGTGAGCTCGGCGCGCTTGATCACGTCCTTGAGGGCGAGCAGCAGTTCGCGCAGTTCGACCGGCGGCGGCAGGCGGATGATGTTGCGGTCCGGCACGAACGCCGCGACGACCACGGTGTCGCGCTCGAGGCGGGGCAGGGCGTCGATGTCCTCGGCGGCCTTCTTGAAGCGCTCGTACTCCTGCAGGCGACGCACGAGTTCGGCGCGCGGATCGTCCTCGATGCCTTCCGCGTCGGGCGGGCGCGGCAGCAGCAGGCGCGACTTGATCTCGGCGAGGATCGCGGCCATGACGAGGTATTCGGCCGCGAGCTCGAAGCGCATCTCCTGCATCAGGTCGATGTAGTCGACGTACTGGCGCGTGATCTCGGCGACCGGGATGTCGAGGATGTCGAGGTTCTGGCGGCGGATCAGGTACAGCAGCAGGTCGAGCGGACCTTCGAACGCATCGAGGATGACCTCGAGCGCATCGGGCGGGATGTAGAGGTCCTGCGGCATCTGCAGCACCGGCTCGCCGCGCACGATCGCGAGCGGCATCTCCTGCTGCTGCGGCACGCCGGCGAAGGCGTTGCCCGAGTCGCTGTCCTGGTTCTGGAGTTCGGCTTGGGGGTTGGTCATGGTCCGATCCGGCCTGCCGGCGCCTCACGGCGCAACGCGTACCTGGATCCCGTGGCATTCATGTCGTGGCATCGGCCCGCGCGACGCTGCGCGGCGGACCCGTGGGCGTGGCCGGCGACATCGCGCCGTCACCATGCGACTGTCCTGTGGCACGGGCTGCACGGGGCGCCCAACGCCATCGAGGGGTGTTACCGAATCGTGTGCCTTGCCGGAATCGCCGGCGCCGTTCGCGGCCCATCGTCGGGAGTTCCCGTTCCCGGCATCCGCCAGCGCGATGGGTGGTCGAGCGGTTCTGCAACGTCGCACCGACTGCCGTGGGGCGCCCGGGAAGAGTCCAGTCCGGGATGGTCGATACGCAGGATGAGCCGGGGAGGCGTGGTCCGGTACCCGCCGGACCCTCGCGGGAACGCTACATGCCGCGTTCCCACCGATTCGTGCGCTAGCGTAAGGCGTCGCGCCGGCCAAGTCCAGCACCTTCACCGCGCAGGCTTCGGCTAACATGACGATCCCCCCGCGGAAGCCCCTCGCATGTGGTACGTCATCACCGGCATCGACACGGCCGATTCCCTCGAGCGCCGCATGGCCGCGCGCCCGGCACACGTCGCTCGCCTCGAGCAGCTGCGCGACGCCGGCAGGCTGCTCCTTGCCGGGCCGTTCCCGGCGATCGACGCCGAGGATCCGGGTCCCGCGGGCTTCACCGGCAGCCTCATCGTCGCCGAGTTCGGCGACCTCGCCACGGCGCAGGCCTGGGCCGACGCCGATCCTTACCTCGCCGCGGGCGTGTACCGCGAGGTCAGCGTGCGGCCGTTCCGCAAGGTGCTGCCGTGATCGATCGCGTCGCGGTCATCCGCGAACGCCTCGAACAGACCTTCGCCCCGACGCATCTCGTCGTGCGCGACGACAGCCATCGTCATGCGGGCCACGCCGGCGCGCGTGACGGTCGTGGTCATTTCAGCGTCGAGCTCGCCAGCGAGGCATTCCGCGGCCAGGCGCCGCTCGCGCGTCATCGCGCGGTCTACGCGGCGATGGGCGACCTCATGCAGACCGACATCCACGCGCTCGCGATCGACGCGCGTCTTCCGGAGGACACACGATGACCCAGCGGTACCCAGCGGCACTGACGGCCATGCTCGCACTCGCCCTCGCGGCGTGTTCGGGCGGCAAGGCGCCCGATGGACTCCCTGCCGGCCTGCCGGTCGCCGAGACCGTCAACGGCCAGCCCGTGCCGCAGGTGCTGCTCGAGGCGCTGGCGCGCGGGCGCGAACTCGACCTCTCCGTGCCCGAGCAGCGCGAGCGTGCGCTCAAGGAGTTGACCGACTACGTGCTGCTCGCACAGGAGGCCGACAAGCAGGGCTTCGCCAGGGACGCGGTGTTCGCGGCCGAGGTCGAGATCAGCCGCCTGCAGGGCATCGCCAATGCGTCGATCGTGCGCATCCGCAACGAGGCGACGATCGACGACAGCGTGCTCAAGGGCGAGTACGACCAGCAGACCGCACGCGCCGGCAGCGCGCAGTACGACTTCACGCAGCTTCTTTTCGACAAGGAGGAGACCGCGCTCGCAGTCGCCGACGAGGCGATGTCCAAGCCGTTCGCCGAGGTGTTCGACGCATGGCGCGGCAAGGCGCTGCAGGCCGGCGCCTATCCCGGGGTGCACCTCAACCAGATTCCCGAGCCGCTCGCCAAGGTGCTCGCCACGCTCAAGGCCGGCGAGACCTCGAAAGTGCCCGTGCAGACGCCGTACGGCTGGCACGTCGTGCACGTGACCGCGACCACGCCGTTCACGCCGCCGAAGTTCGATGACGTCAAGGACGGCATCCGCGCGACCCTCGTCGCGCAGTTGTCCGATCGCCGCCTCGAGAAGCTGCGCAGCGATGCGAAGATCGAGGTCGCCACGCCGACGACGACCGAACCCGCCCCCCCTGCGCCCGCCGATGCGGCGCGCTGATTCCACGACTGCACGGACGACGCGACACGCATGCGACTGACCACGATCAAGCTGGCGGGCTTCAAGTCGTTCGTCGACCCGACGTCGCTGCACCTGCCGACCAACATGTCGGCGGTGGTCGGGCCGAACGGTTGCGGCAAATCGAACATCATCGACGCGATCCGCTGGGTCATGGGCGAGAGTGCGGCGAGCCGCCTGCGCGGCGATTCGCTGACCGACGTGATCTTCTCGGGCTCGAGCTCGCGCAAGCCGGTCGGCCAGGCGATGGTCGAGCTCGTGTTCGACAACGCCGACGGCACGATCGTCGGCGAGTACGCGCACTTCAACGAGATCTCGGTCAAGCGCACGGTCAGTCGCGACGGCCAGTCGCAGTACTTCCTCAACGGCACGCGCTGCCGTCGCCGCGACATCACCGACATCTTCCTCGGCACCGGCCTCGGTCCGCGCAGCTACTCGATCATCGAGCAGGGCATGATCAGCCAGATCGTCGAATCGGATCCCGAGCAGCTGCGCGGGCATCTCGAGGAGGCGGCCGGCATCTCCAAGTACAAGGAGCGCCGCAAGGAGACCGAGAGCCGCATCAAGGCCACGCGCGAGAACCTCGACCGCGTGCGCGACGTGCGCGAGGAAGTCGACAAGCAGCTCGGGCACCTCAACCGGCAGGCCAAGGCGGCCGAGCGCTGGCAGGAACTGCAGGCCCAGCACAAGCGCAAGGAGGCCGAGCTCAAGGCGGTCACGCTGCGCACGGCCAAGGCCGAGCTCGAGGACCAGGCCGGCGCGCTGCGCCAGGCCGAGCTCGCGATCGAGCAGCAGCTCGCCGAGCAGCGCCAGCGCGAAGCCCTCATCGAGACCAGCCGCGAGCGCCACGGCGCGGCGACCGAGCACCTCAACGCGGTGCAGGCCGAGGTCTACAAGGTCGGTGCCGAGATCGCACGCGTCGAGCAGCAGATCCAGCACAGCCGCGTGCTCGGCGAGCAGCTCGAGCGCGCGCGCGTCGAGACCGAGCGTGCATGGACCGAGCTGTCCGATCACATCGGTGGCGACACTGCGCAGGCCGAGACGCTGCGCCTCGCGCTCGCCGATTCGGCGCCGCAGCACGAAGCGATGAACGAAGCCGTCGAAGGTGCCGCCGAGGTGCTGCGCGAGGCCGAAGCCAGCATCGCCGAGTGGCAGGAGCAGTGGGACACCTACGCGCGTTCGAGCTCCGAGGCCTCGCAGGCCGCCGAGATCGAGCGCACGCGACTGGACTATCTCGACCGTCAGTGCGTCGAGGCCGATCGTCGTCGCGACGCGCTCGAGGCCGAGCGCAAGGCCGCCGACCTCGACGAACTCGGCCGCATCCTCGGCACGCTCGAAGACGACCACGCCAACCTGCGCGAGCAGGCCGAAACCCTCGGTGGCACCCTTGACGAACGCCGCGTCGATTTCGAGCGCATCGTCGAATCGGAACGCCAGCTGCAGGCGATGCTGAGCACCAAGCGCAGCGAGCTCGAGAAATCGCGCGGCCGCCTCGCCTCGCTCGAGGCGCTGCAGCACGCCGCGCTCGCCGAGGATGCCGGTGGTGCGTCGACATGGCTCGCGCGCCTCGGCCTGTCGAATGCGCGCCGTCTCGGCGAAGTGCTCGATGTCGATACCGGCTGGGAGCGCGCGGTCGAGACCGTGCTGCAGGGCTGGCTCGACGCGGTGCTCGTGGACGCGCCGACCGAACTCGCCGCCGAACTCGCTGCGCTGGCCGAAGCCGACCTCACGCTGCTCGCGCAGGACGCCTCATCGGGCGGCGCGCCCGGCACGCTCGCCGCGCATGTGCGCGGTCCGTCCTCCGTGCTCGCACTGCTCGAGCGCGTGCGCACCGCGGCCACGCTCGACGACGCGCGTCACGGTGCGGCCTCGCTCGCACGCGGCGAATCGCTTATCACGCCCGAAGGCGAATGGCTCGGTGCCGGCTTTGCGCGCGTCGCGCGTGCGCAGGGCTCGCAGGTCGGCGTGCTCGCGCGCGAACGCGAGATCGTCGCGCTCGGCGAGCGCATCGCCCAGCTCGAGTCCGAACTCGACGAGCACGCGACCCAGCTCGACGATTCCAAGCTCGCACGCGTCGAGGCCGAGCGCCAGCGCGACGACGCGCAGCGCGAGGTCTACATGACCCAGCGTCGCCTCGCCGAGATCGCGGGCCAGCTGCAGAGCCAGCGTGGACGCCTCGACGGCGCGCGCGAGCGCCTGCAGCGCGTCGACGGCGAACTCGGCGAACTGATCACCAAGCTCGATGCCGATCGCGAGCAGGCCCGCGAGGCGCGCGGTCGCCTCGACTCGGCCGTCGCGCGCATGGGCGACCTCGAGCAGCAGCGCCAGCAGCTCGATGCCGAACGCCGGCGCAAGCTCGAGGCGCGCGAGGAAGCGCGCATGAACGCGCGCGAGGCCCGCGAGGCCTATCACCAGGCTGCGCTGTCGGTCGAATCCAAGCGTGCCGCGCTGACCTCGCTCGAGCAGTCGCTGCAGCGCATGCAGGGTCAGCTCGTGCAGCTCGATTCGCGCCGCGCCGAGATCGCCGCGCAGATGGAATCCAGCGGCGACCCGCTCGCCGATCTCGAGGCCGAGCGCCAGGTCTGTCTCGACCAGCGCCTGCTCGTCGACCGCCAGCTCGTCGAGGCGCGTCGCGCACTCGAGGACTGCGACGGCGAACTGCGCCGACTCGACCACGAGCGCAACGCGATCGTCGACGGGCTCACCGAGCGTCGCCAGCGCCTTTCCGACCTGCGCCTCGGCGAACAGGAGCACCGCCTGCGCGCGCAGGCCCTCACCGCGGCGATCGCCGAGGCCGGCTTCGAGATCGAATCGCTGTTCTCCGAGCTGCCCGAGGACATCGATGCGAAGCGCTGGCAGGCCGACCTCGACGACATCGAGACCAAGATCCGCCGCCTCGAGCCCGTCAACCTCGCCGCGATCCAGGAGTACGAGGAGAAGTCGCAGCGTGCGGTCTATCTCGACGCGCAGCTGACCGATCTCGGCACCGCGCTCGAGACGCTCGAGAACGCGATACGCAAGATCGACCGCGAGACGCGCCAGCGCTTCAAGGAGACCTTCGATCAGGTCAACACGGGCTTCCAGGAACTGTTCCCGCGCCTGTTCGGCGGTGGCCAGGCCTACCTCGAACTGACCGGCGAAGACCTGCTTTCGACCGGCGTCGCGATCATGGCGCGGCCGCCCGGCAAGCGCGTCACCTCGATCTCGCTGCTCTCGGGCGGCGAGAAGGCGATGACCGCGGTCGCGCTCGTGTTCTCGATCTTCCGCCTCAATCCCGCGCCGTTCTGCCTGCTCGACGAGGTCGATGCGCCGCTCGACGAGGCCAACGTCGGCCGCTTCTCGTCGATGGTCAGGGAGATGAGCGAGCGCGTGCAGTTCATCTTCGTCACCCACAACAAGGTGACGATGGAAGCGGCCAGCCAGCTCTGCGGCGTGACCATGCGCGAACCGGGCGTGTCGCGCCTCGTGCAGGTCGATCTCGCCGAAGCCGCTAAACTCGCCGGCGCCGCGTGACCGCGGCCGGCAGGAGGACACGATGGAACAACAGGCCCTGGGCACCGGCGAGATGCGCTTCATCATCCTCGTCGTCGGCCTCGTCACGCTCGCCCTGATCTATTTCTTCGGGCGTCCGCGCAAGCCGGGGCAGGGCACGCGCAAGCCGCCGCCGTCGCGCGGCACCAGCGGCGAGCGCGTCGAGCCGACCTTCGACGGCGATGACGACACCGATCGCCTCGACGCGGTCACCGAGGGCGACGGCGAGCAGCTCGACCTGCTCGGCGATGCCGCCGATGCCGAGCCGCGCGCGCCGAAGCTGCCGCCGCGGCCGCTGGTCGGCGTGCGCCCGGAAGGCCCGATCGACCGCATCGTCACCGTGTTCGTGTGCGCGCGTCCCGGCGAGACGATCACCGGCAGCGACCTCGTCGTCGCGGCCGAAAAGGCCGGCCTCGTGTTCGGCGACCGCGGCATCTTCCACCGCATGCTTGCCGGCAAGCACGAGAAGGGTCCGATCTTCAGCATGGCCAACATGGTCAAGCCGGGCCATTTCGACATGGCCCGCGTCGACACGCTGGCCACGCCGGGCGTCACGTTCTTCCTCGCGCTGCCCGGCCCGCTGCCCGCGCTCGATGCCTGGGACGCGCTGCTGCCGACCGCTCAGCGCCTCGCCGAGTTGCTCGACGCGAGCGTGCTCGACGAGAAGCGCAACACGCTCGGCCGCCAGGGCATCGCGCATATCCGTGACGAGCTGCGCGCCTGGGATCGCAAGCAGGAAAGCACGCAGATCCGTCCGCATCGCTGAGCGGATACGCCGTGTCCGTCGCGATGGAGGACGGACCGCTGCGCGCGCATGGGGCCTGAGCCTCGTGTGATGGCAGGCCTGCGCGCGGTAGTGTGATTGCTCGATGTCCGCGGCCGATCATCGCGACCCTCGCCGCAGCGTGCGGTGTCCCTGGAGGAACGATGCGATGACCAAGCAGATCAAGGCCCGCCGTGCGGGCACCGTGGTGGCGAAGGACGACGTGGCTCGCAAGCTGTGGCTCGCCGGCCTCGGCGCGTTCTCGCTCGCGCGCAAGCAGGCGCTGGCGACGTTCGACGTGCTCGCCGCCGAAGGCGAGTCGCTGCGCGCGCGCGGCGGCACCTACGCGCGCAGCGTCGCGCGTGACGCGCAGACCGTCGCGAGCGTGCGCTTCAAGCCCGTGCGCGAGCGCCTCGTCGCGGTCCGCGCGCAGGCCGAAGCGGCCCTCGAGCGCGGCACCGGCCGCGTGCTCTCGTACGCCGGTGTGCCGTCGAAGGCCGATGTCGATGCGCTGATCGCGCGCGTCGATGCGCTTTCGAAGCGCGTACGCGCGCGCCGCTGAGCCCACCGACCGGCGTACGCGCGCCGGACGTGTTCCGACGAAAGCCGCTGCCCCGCAGCGGCTTTCGTGCTTTCGGGGCTGCCCTCCACGCCAGGGCGTGTGAGGGGACGGGGCGGCCCGTCAGTCGTGCGTCGACGTGGACGCGATGCGCAGTCGCACCGATGCCGTGCGCGCGTGCGTCGCGTTGCCGTACATGAGTTCGGCCACGGCCGGTGCAGCGAGATAGTCGCCGGCGTTGCCGACGCGCGCGAAGTAGTGGACTTCGTGCGTTCCGGCCGGCAGGTACTCGGCGTAGAAGCGTGGTGAGCGTGGATCGAGCTTGCGCGTCGCGAAGTACCCGCTGCCGGTGTCGGACACGCTCTCCAGGGTCACGCCAGCGACGCCGCCCAGGCTGAGGTCGGTCGGCTGCAGGCCGCCGGCGACCGAATCGGTCAGCGCGACGAAGTGGCGCGGGGCGGCGGTCGTGACGACGAGCGTCGTGCGTATCCAGTCGCTGTCGCGAAGCGCGACGTTCGCAACAGGCACCCAGGTTCCGTCGCGCAACACGCCGTGATGCCGCTCGATCGCCAGCCCCATCGCGGACGGGACCGCTTCGCGCATCTCCTCGTCGTACCCGGCGGTGGCGACGAAGCCCAGCGCGGCTTTGTCGGCCGTCTCGCTGCCGAGTCCGAAGACGGTTCCGGCGGGCGCGGTACCCCGCCAGAGCGCCGGTTCGCCGGTTGCGGGCACGACGAGCGTATCGCGGGTCTCGCCGTGCGTGATCGAGACCGTCGACGTCACGGCCGTCGCATGCGGCGGTTCGGCGGCACGGGCGGCGATCAGGCAGCGTGCGCCGGTCTGCGTGTCGACCGCGGGCTGGCCGCCGGCGTGGAGGTCGACGAGGCCGCGCATGAGTTGCGCATCGGTGCCGGGTGGTGCGAGGTCGGGATGCCGTGCGACGAGCTCGATCAGCGTGCACTGCACGGCCATGTCCGATCCCATCCAGCGGTCGCTTCTCGTCGCGGCACGGAAGCTGCGCGCGCCCGCCTTCAATGGCGCTTCGGCCAGGAGCGACGAGAGTGCGTCGCGTGCGACGGCGGGCAAACGTGTCGCGAGCTGGCGCACGACGGCCGTGCGTGCGGGCGCCGACAGCGTCGTCCACGCCGTGCTTCCGGGGGCTACCGGAGGCGTCTTCGCACCGATCGCGGCAGCGGCGATGACGGCGTCGTCGTGGCGTACGTCGCTTCGGTCGCTCCCATCCGGGGACTTGGCACGCTTGCCGAGGAACGTAAGTGCGCCGTCGATAACGTCCTCGCGCACCGCGTATCCGAGGCCACTCAGCAGGGTGAGGGCTTCGAGCGAGTAGGCCGTCAGCGCGACTTCGCCGCGCTCTTCGTCGTACACGGCACCCGGCAGGCGTGGGAAATAGCGGAAGCTGCCGTTGTGGTCCTGGAACACTGCGCTGTTGTCGAGCGCCTCCTGCACGACGGCGCGTGCATCGGGCCAGGCGGCGTGGCCGCGTTCTATCGCGATCGCCGCGGCCACGGCACGGCTCAGGATCTGCTCCCAGCAGCGATGCGGGTAATCACGCAGGTCGTCGATCCACTGGCGCGCCCACGCGCCCATGCCGCGTGTCGCCTCGATCGAGACGTCGGCAGCGACCGTGCCCTCGGGCAGCACCGGAAGCGCGAGTCGCACGCCCGCGTCGGTGATCCAGCCGGCCTGCGTCCTGCGCGTGCGTCGAACGGTCGTGGCGACTTCGGTGGTCGCGCCGACCGCGTCCCGATCGCCGCCACCTTGGATGCGGGCGGTGGTGGACAGCGATCCCGGAGAGTGTGCCTTCAGCGGTGTCCTGAGGCTGCGTTGGCCTTGCGGCGCCAGCACGAAGCGGTGCGAGATCGTGTCGGATACGCCGTCGCCCTCGGTGTCGATGCGGGCCACGACCTTCCGTGGCACCGTGCCGGACTGCCGTGCATGGACGGCCAGTACGGCCTCGTCACCCGAGAACACGCGTACCGGCGCCTGCACGCGCGCCTCGAGCGGCAGCCCGCTTTCGAGGGCCGAGTCGGCCATGTCGAAGTGGCCGTCGTCGTCACTGCTCCACGCGACCGCGCGCCAGCGTGTGAGGTTGTCGGGCAGGGTGATCGTCCATGCCCGCGACTCGCCCGGAGCGAGGCGCGTACCGGGCATCCAGAACGCGGTATCGGCGAAACGCGAGCGCAGCGCGTCGTCGACGAGGCCTGCCGCGGATGCGCGCTCTTTCACGCCGCGGACCGGTGCCTGGCCTTCCGTGAAGACATCGACCCTCCGGATGCGCGAGCCGGTCACGACGATGGTCTCGAGTCGGTCGGATCCGATGCTGAAGGGCGGCATGGCCGATTCGATGGCCGTGCGACGCCGCGCGTCGCGGGGGCGCTCCACCTGGAGTTTCCAGCTCGCCTGGTTCCAATAACTGAAATCGTGCTGATTCAAGTCGTTGTCGGTGTAATCGTTCGCGCCGAGCCAGTGCGGGCCGCCTGGGTCCGAATAATCGAGCCTGTTCCCGGCGAGGGCGCGCAAGGCATCGTCCATGACCGCGACGACGACGTCGCGTTCCGTCGGCGACGTATTCGTCGCCGTGAGGCGGACCTCATGGCCCGGGCGTGACGTGGCGTCCGCGAATGCGATCGCGATCGGTGACGTGGCCTCGGGATCGACCCGGACCACGACGTCGACGGAGGTCCATTCCACGCGTGGCGGCACGCGGTATCCCGCGGGAAGGTCGACGTCGTGGCGGGTCGTGCGTACGGCAGCCCACAGCTTGATCTCGCCTTGTGCCTCGGCCGGGATGTCGACTGCGAACACCTGATGATCGCCTTCTACCCGCGCGGTGCGATGACCGAGGATGCGGTCGCCGCGCGAGAACACGAACAGCACGTCACCTGCACCGTGGGCGTGCTCGAGCACGACGCGAAGCGTGGTCGCGGCGTGCCCGGGTTCTTCGAGAAGTTCGAGCGAGGCTTCCCGGTCGCGACTGTTCGTGCGGTTACCCATATTATCGCGGGGCACGTGGACGTAGCGCGCGATGCGGGTGGGCGCGGCGTCGCCCGACGTCGCCTCGAACACGTACCAGCCGCTGCGCGTGCGAGCGACGTCGCAGGCGGTCGGCGCCGTTCCGGCGAGCGTGCAGCTCGCCAGCGTCTGCGTGGATGCGGGGTCCGGCTCGTCGCCGTTGCCCTGGAAACTCGCCTCGACCTTTACTTGTGCATCCGGTGAGGTCTGGCCCTGCGGGTCAATGACGACTGCCGCGAACAGGATCGGCGTCGTCGCGTCGAACCAGGCCGGTTCGCTGCGCAGGCCGACGAACCGATCGTGGCGCGTGTAGTGCACCTGCGCCGCACGCGTGACGGTGTCCTCGCGATCCGACAGACCGACCGAAGCCGTCACTTTGAGCAACCCGAACGGGGGTAGCGTCAGTGCGCTCTCGGGCTCGCGCGACACGAAACGAACCGGAATCTCGATGCGCGCACGTCCCTTCGCGTCGGTCGTGTCGTGCAGGCCGGCTTCGTCCGCGACGGGCAGGCCGCCATCGGCGTCGTTGTCGTTCACGTCGATGAACGTGTAGGCCGCATGCGCGGGGAATGCGACCGATGGCGACAGCGGTGTGAGCATGGTCTGGAGCTTGTTGACCGTGACGCCGGCGGCGGCACCACCCGAGTAATAGCCGGCCTCGACGTCGAGCGCGAACGTGTCGCCATCGCGCAGCAATGTGGCCGGCGAGGTCGCATCGGTCCAGAGGTCCTGGGCACGATGCGTGCCGACGAAGAAGCACGCTCCGGTCTGGTCGTCGTTCCTGTAGGAATCGTTCTTTAGCACGAGTCCTATGCAGTAGTCGTCGTCGTCGAGATGGGCAGGCAGCGCGAGTTCGCCCGAAAGGTCGTCGCCGTAGCGTGAAGTCGCAGGCCACGTGAGCAGCGGCTTCTCGTTAAAGAGTTTCCTCAGCGCGAGCTGCGGTGCGGCCTTGCGCGACGTCGGCAGGTAACGTCCGCCGGAGGCCTCGCGATGCCAGAGGCGGTAGCGCACGGTGTCGCCCGCACGGTACAGCGGGCGGTCGGTGACGCCCCAGTACGCCTCGTCCGCGAGCTCGCCGATGTCGGCATGGTCCAAGGCGAGCACGGCAACCGCCAGGGATGATGTCTCGTTCGCGGGGTGTGCGCGTACGGCCCAGATCGCCGACGACTCGTCGATGTCGCCCTCGCTAGTCGCGTTAAGGTCGAATCGCGCGACGCCGTCCTCGCCCGTCACGGCTTCGGCCACGACGCGTCCGTCGCGCAGCAGCTCGAGCGGGATCGTGCCGAGCGCACGTCCGTCGTCCCACGCATGCGCCCAGGCGATGACGTCGCGGCGGCCGCTCATCGCGAGCAGGTCGATGGAGGGGGCTGCGATCTCCATGGACCTCGAATGTTCCGACGCGGGAAGAAGCGACGCCCAGCCGCCTTCGGCGATCGCGGTGGCGATGATCGCGGAATGGATCGGCTGAGGGCGGTTCCTGCGCCAGCCACGTGTTCGACCCTCGTCCTTCGCGTTCTCGTGGCCGATCGCGTCCACGGTGAACGGAATGTCGCGTGCGTTGACCGACCAGGCGAGCTGTTCGGGGAGCGTCCGCTCGGCGAGCAGGTGCCTCGAGTACGTCGAGGCGATCACGGGAGGTTGGTCGCCGGTCGTGATGCGGAGCTCGACGTCTTCGGCGAGCGTATCCCCGCCGCTGCGCATCGACGCCGGCAGCGTGATGCGCGCCCGCTTGCGTGGTTCGTCGAGGACGAGCAGCACGGCATGCGAAGGTGCCTTCACGCCGCGTGGCGAGTAGCTGCCGCCGCTGAAGGTGTCGCTGCGCTTCGTGTCCAGGCGCATCGGCGCGCGCAGCGTGCGTGCGAAGGCTTCGATCGCGTCGGCGTCGGGCGCGCGCGAGAACGCGAGCGTGATCATGCCGGGCTTGCAACGCAGGTGGCGTGCGTCGGCGGGGCGTTTCCTGCCGTCCCTGGGCGTGTCGCAGGTCGCCTCGCGCAGCCGGAAGCGCTCGTTGATCGTCGCGTCGGCGAGGACTTCGTCCTGGATGCCCTCGAGCGGGCCGGCCTTCGACTTCAGGCCCGGGCGGATGGCCAGCACGAGCTTGGCGTCACGCGGAATCGAGGCAGGCAGGACCACCTCGGTGTGGCCGCTGTCGTAGCGGCCTTCCGGCGGCACGTCGCGCAGCACGACCGGATGCTCGACATCGGCGATGGTCAGGCGCAGCACGCCGGTGATCGCCGTTGTCTCGATGTCATCGTCACGGTGCAGCTCGAGCGTCGGCAGGCCGTCGTTCCATTTCGCGATCGAAGCTCGCAGCTTCGGCCGGTCGGTCTCCGCCTCGAGATCGAAAGCGGGCAGTGCCTCGCCCGTGCGTGTGACGAGTCCTGCGGGAATCCGGATGCGATAGCGCGTGGCAGCGGATGCCTTCGTGTCATCGGCGAACGTGCAGGAGAGCCGCGTGTCCGACGACCAGTGGCAACGCGTCGGCAAGGCGGGGGCCAGCGTCAGCCAGTCATCTCTCGTCGCGTTGCTCCAGCTGTCCATCGGCTGAGGGAACGTGAGGGTGAGGCTCCAGCGTGAAATCTCCGCCTTCGGCGCTGCATCGGTGTCCACAGCGTGTGCCGTGCGGCAGGCTGCCGCCAGCAGCAGCGTGAGAGCGAGCACGCATCCCCTGTGCATGATCGAGGTCCGTTTCGTGGTGTGGAGGAGTCAGCGCAGGTAGGCGCCCGCCAGCGTGTTCAGATGCAGGCGCTCGGCGTCGCGCAGGAACGGGGCGACGAGCATCATGACCTGGTGGATGCCGCGGCCGATGTCGGGCGCTTCCTTGTCGGTGCGCGCGTGGCGGACGGCGTCGAAGTTGAGCCAGAACGTCGCCACGAGCACGATGTTCTCGGCGGTGGCGTGGATCTCGTCGGCGCTCGCGCGCAGGATCTGCGCCGCGGCGAGGCCGCGCATGACGCCGGCGGCGTTCTCGGAGGCGCGCTTGAGGATGCGCGCGAAGTGCACGCGCAGCTTGCGGTTGCGCGACAGGATGTCGACGAGGTCGCGGTAGACGAAGCGGTACTCCCACATGCACTCGAAGACGAGGTGCAGCTGCAGCCAGACGTCCTCGAGGTTCGGCAGGCGGTCCTCGGGCACGGCCAGCGCGCTGTCGATGCGCTGCTCGTAGCGCGCGAACAGCTGGCCGATGATGTCGTCCTTGTTGCGGTAGTGGTAGTACAGGTTGCCGGGGCTGATGCCCAGTTCGTCGGCGATGTGGTTGGTCGTGACGTTCGGCTCGCCCTGCGCGTTGAACATCGCCAGCGCGGTCTCGAGGATCCTTTCCCGTGTCTGGCGTGCCACGCCCGGCCTTCCGTCGCTGCGCGGTCAGGCGCGCAGCTTGGCGACGAGGTCGATGTACTTCTGCATCGCGTCCTCGGCCTTGGTGCCCTTGAGCTTGGTCCAGGCCTCGTACTTGGCCGTGCCGACGAAGTCGAAGAAGCCCGGCTTGGGGCCCGAGACGTCGCCTTCGGCACCTTGCTTGTACAGCGCGTAGAGCTTGAGCAGCGTGTCGTTGTCGGGACGCTCGGACAGCTGCTTGACGTCTTCGGCGGCCTTCTCGAAACGGGCTTTCAGGTCGGACATGGTGCCCTCGTTCTCATGATCCGCGTCCCCACGCGTCCGGGCGTTCTATCACGCGCCGACGACGAGGGTCAACGCGATCCATGGCGTGCATGGAAACCGCGAGGGCGGACGACTATGCTCGACCGCACAAGGTGCGTCGCCGACCTGCCGACGGCAGGCGAGCGGCGCGATGCAACACCCACGGGAGGGATCACATGACGTACTTCGTGACCGGCGCGACCGGTTTCATCGGGCGCCGCCTCATCGAGCGCCTGCTCGCGCGCAAGGGCAGGATCCACTGCCTCGTGCGCAAGGAATCGCTCGCGCGCTTCGAGGCGCTGCGCGAGCAGCTCGGCGTCGGCGAGGACCGCCTCGCCGCGGTCGTCGGCGATCTCGCCAAGCCGAAGCTCGGCATCGCGCCGGCGACGCTGCGCGCACTCTCCGGCAAGGTCACGCATTTCTTCCATCTCGCCGCACTGTACGACCTCGCCGCCGACGAACAGGCGCAGGTCGCCGCGAACGTCGAAGGCACGCGCCACGCGCTCGAGCTCGCCGCCGCGATCAAGGCCGGCTGCTTCCACCACACCAGTTCGATCGCCGCGGCCGGCCTGTACCCGGGCGTGTTCCGCGAGGACATGTTCGACGAGGCCGAAGGGCTCGACAACCCGTACTTCCGCACCAAGCACGATTCCGAAGGCCTCGTGCGCAAGGAGTGCACGGTGCCGTTCCGCATCTATCGACCGGGCATCGTCATCGGCGATTCGCAGACCGGCGAGACCGACAAGATCGACGGTCCGTACTACTTCTTCCGTCTCATCAAGAAGATGCGCCAGGTGCTGCCGCCGTGGATGCCGACCATCGGCCTCGAGGGCGGGCGCATCAACCTCGTGCCGGTCGACTGGGTCGCCGCCGCGATGGACCACATCGCGCACAAGCCCAAGCTCGACGGCCACACCTTCCACCTGACCGATCCCGCGCCGCGGCGCATCGGCGAGGTGCTCAACATCTTCGCGCGTGCAGGCCATGCACCCGAGATGACCATGCGCCTGGACGCGCGCATGTTCGCGTTCGTGCCCGGCGCGGTGCGCCAGGCGCTGTCGAGCCTGCCGCCGGTGCGGCGCATGGTCGGCATGTTCCTGCGCGATTTCGGCATCCCCGCGCAGGTCATGAAGTTCGTCAACTACCCGACGCGCTTCGACTCGCGCGAGACCGAGCGTGCGCTGCGCGGCTCGAAGATCGTGCTGCCCAAGCTCGAGACCTACGCGTGGCGCCTGTGGGACTACTGGGAGCGCCACCTCGATCCGGACCTGTTCGTCGACCACTCGCTGTCGGGCAAGGTGCGTCGCAAGGTCGTCGTGATCACCGGCGGTACGTCCGGCATCGGCCGTGCGGTCGCGCTCAAGGTCGCCGCGGCGGGCGCCAAGGTGGTCGTCTGCGCGCGTGGCGAGGAAGAGCTCGAGGCCACGCAGAAGGAGATCACCGAGGCCGGCGGCACCTGCCATATCTACAAGGTCGACCTCGCCGACCTCGCCTCGTGCGACGCGTTCGTCGCCAAGGTGCACGAGGAGCACGGCGGGGTCGACATCCTCGTCAACAACGCGGGGCGCTCGATCCGCCGCGCGATCGCGTCGAGCTACGACCGCTTCCACGACTTCGAGCGCACGATGCAGCTCAACTACTTCGGCTCGCTGCGCCTGATCATGGGCGTGCTGCCGAAGATGGCCGAGCGCCACCGCGGCCACATCATCAACATCTCGTCGATCGGCGTGCTGACCAATGCACCGCGCTTCTCGGCGTACGTCGCCTCGAAGGCCGCGCTCGACGCGTTCTCGCGCTGCGCGCAGGCCGAGTTCTCCGACCAGGGCATCAACT
Organism: Dokdonella aquatica; assembly: GCF_051987395.1. Classification (NCBI taxonomy): domain Bacteria; kingdom Pseudomonadati; phylum Pseudomonadota; class Gammaproteobacteria; order Lysobacterales; family Rhodanobacteraceae; genus Dokdonella; species Dokdonella aquatica. The sequence continues at coordinate 3,589,637 of NZ_CP197094.1, forward strand.
TCACGACGATCAACATGCCGCTCGTGAAGACGCCGATGATCGCGCCGACCAAGATGTACGACTCGGTGCCGACGCTGACGCCGGACGAGGCCGCCGACCTCGTCGTCGAGGCGATCATCGAGCGCCCGGTCCGCGTGGCGACGCGCACGGGCATCTTCGCGCAGCTGTTCTACGCGGTGTCGCCGCGCGCCTACGAGATCGTCATGAACACGGCGTTCCGGCTGTTCCCGGACTCGGCCGCGTCGAAGGGCATCAAGGGCGTGCGCGAGGAAGCGCAGGGACCGTCGAGCGAGCAGGTCGCATTCGCCGCGCTCATGCGCGGCGTGCACTGGTAAGCGTGCATCGCACGGGGACGCCGTCGGCGTCCCCGTGCGGGAAGGCCTCAGGCCTTCTTCGCGGCCTTGGCGGCCGGCTTGCGCGCCGCCTTCTTGAGGACGGGCTTCTTCGCCGGCGTGACCGTCGCCTTGCTGAGCTGGGCGGTTTCGAGTTCGCGTGCGACATCGGCGAGCTCGTCCTTCACGCGCGACACCGAGCGCGCCGCGGCGGCCTTGGCCGTGGCCGGCTTGGCCGCGGCCTTGCGCGTCGAGCCGCCGTTGAGGGCGTGGACTTCGCGCGCGAGCTCCTCGACGCGCGCCGTCAGCGCCTTGATCTCGCCGCTGCCCGGCACGCCGAGGCGCGACAGGGCACGCGACACGCGCGTCTCGAACACCTTCTCGAGCTTGTCCCAGGTCTCCTGGCTGCGCTCGCGCACCTGGCCGACCGCCGCCTCGACGGCGCTGCGCGCCTCGTCGGACTTGCCTGCGGTGAACTTGCGCGTCTTCTGCTCGAGCGCCGAGCCTTCGCGCACGAGCGCCTCGAACATGCGCGTGCCTTCCTCCTGCGCCTTGGCGAACGCGCCGAGGCCGGCCAGCCAGATGTGCTGGGCCGATTCGACGAGCTTGCCGCCGCCGCGGCCGGACTTCGGGGCGGGCGCTTCGGACGTGGCGCGCGACTTCAACTTCGGCTTGCTCATGCTTCCCTCCATCAAGGACTTCGCGTGCGGGTGCACCCGAAAGTGAAAAAGACTAGCGCTTGCGCCTAGAGTTTCGTGCCTAGGCGGCCGGCTCCGGTCGCCGTGCCTTGCGCCCGGGGCGCTTCGCGGCACGCGCACGGTCCGGTGCGAGCGCGCGGTCGAGGTCGTCGAGGGCACGATGCAGGCTCGTCGTGGCCGGCGTGCGACGGGCCGGCTTGTCGCGCAGGCCCGACAGCAGCGTGCGGCTGTCGTCGGCGAGCACGTCCTCGCGCAGGCGCAGTCCGTGCCGCGCGAGCAGCGGGGCGAGGCGCGCGGCGTCGCGGCGCAGGTCGGCGCGCGTCGTGCGGTAGGCGTTCTCGGCCAGGCGCTCGCGATGCGCGAAGCTGAAGACGTTGGTGAAGAACATGTCGGCGTCGTCACGATCGGGCTGCAGCAGCACGAGGTCGGCGTGGGCGTACTCGCGCTCGTAGCGCGGCAGGCCGGCCTGCATGCGCGACTGCAGCAGCGTGCGGAAGGTCTGCGACATCACCGCGGGCAGGCCACCGTCGACGAGGCTCGCGCTGGCCGCCTTGCCGAGCGTGTGCGCGTGCGCGGCGTCGATCGGCACGAGCGGGTTGATCGCGAAGAGGAGATCGGCGCCCGCGTCGAGCGCGACGGAGGCGTGCAGGGTGTGGCGCAGCGCGCCGTCGACGTAATACGTGCCGTCGATCTTCACGGGCGGGTAGACGCCCGGCAGCGCCGCACTGGCCTCGATCGCGCGCGAGATCGGCACGTGGTCGTGGCCGGGCGCGCCGAAGTGCACGGCGCGGCCGCTGTCGAGCTCGACCGCGACCACGTAGAGCTTGCGTGCCAGCGTGCGGAAATCGTTGCTGCGCCCGTGCGAGGTGAACACCTCGCGCAGGAAGCGCTCGATTGCCTCGTTGTCGAACAGGCCGGTCGGCAGCATGCCGCCGAGGCGCATGAGCTGGTCGGACAGGCGCAGCTGCAGGGGATGGCGCGCGGCGTCGACGAGCCACTCGAGCACGAGGCGCGGCACGCCCGCGGCACGGCGCAGGTACTCGAACAGGGCAGGGCGCACGAACGCCTCGGGGGCGAAGCGGAACTGGTCCGAATCACCCGTGATGAAGGCGCGGCACATGTCGGCCGTGTCGAGCCGGTTGGCCAGCGCGGCGGCGACGAAGGCACCCGAGCTCACGCCGACGTAGACGTCGAGCGCGTTCATGTCGAGGCCGTCGATGGCCTCGTCGAGCGCACGCAGCGCGCCGACTTCATAGATGCCGCCGATCGGGCCGCCGCCGGCGACGGCGAGGCCGATGCGCGGCGGGCGCGAGGCTTTGCCCGGTGCGCGGGCCGTGCGCAGGTCCAGCATCGGTCAGTCGATGTGCTCGTCGAGGTATTCGTTGATCTCGGCCTCGATCTGCGGCTTGAGCATGCCCATGAGGAAACCGAGTTCGGCGAACACGTGGATCTCGCCCTTGGTCAGCGCGATGTGGCCCTTGACGCCGCTGCGCGAGAATTCGAGGGTGTTGTCCTGCCAGGCACAGTCGAGGCTGTGCTCCCTGGCGAGCTTCTTGGCGAGGGCGTCGACCGCCTTCTTCGCGTCCTTGAGGGTGTAGCCGTGCTTGCGGCGGATGTCGATGCGCGCCATGGGGGTCTCCTGTGGGTCTGCCGGCGCCGCGCGCGGCAGCGACCGCTATGATGCCCGACTCGCGGGGCGGCCCGACAGGGGCCTGCGCGAGCACGTCGCGCCCGGATGTCAGTCCTGTCACATCCTGATAGAGTGCGCCGACTTTCTGGAACTGGTGCATCGATGCGCCTGAGTTTTCCCAACGGCGAGCATGCCGACGTGACGGTCGGCGAGGGCGTCGTCAGCATCGGAAGCGCGGAAGGCAACTCGATCGTGCTCGCATCGGGCGCGTTGCAGCCGCGCCATGCACGCATCCTCGTCGATCCGCGCGGCCTCATCCTCGAGGTGACCGACGCCGCCGCGCGCACCCACGTCAACGCACGTCCCATTGTGGAGAAGGCGTTGTTGCGGCTCGGTGACGTCGTGAACGTCGGCTCGGCCGCGATCCTGCTCAAGCCCGACCGCGACGAAAGCATCGTCACCACGCTGCCTTCCGGTTCGCGCGCCGCACCGCGGCAGGGGCCGGTCTCCGTCGTGCTTCGCGGCGTCTCCGGCGCGCATTTCGGCAAGACCATCGCGATCACGGATGCCCTCGTCATCGGCCATGGGCGTGCTGCCGGGCTCGACATCGACGAGGCCGACGTGGCCGAGCGCCATGTCGCGATCGAACTGAGCGGCGACGCGATCCACCTGCGCCGCCTCGACGCACGGTCCGGCGTGACCGTCAACGGCGTCGACGTGCTCGATGCCGTTCTGCACCCTGGCGACCAGATCGCGTTCGGCCGGAACCGCTTCGTCCTCGAGGCACCGGGTTACCCGCAGCGCGGCCAGGTCGCGCTCACGCCGGCGCACGCTGCCCCCGCGATCACGCAGACCATGCAGGCGATCACGCTGCCGTCCGACGCCGTCGATACCGACGACGGCGGCAACGGCGTGTGGTGGCTGATCGCGGTCGCGGGCCTGATCGGCCTCGGCATCGCCGGGCTGATCTGGTTCGGCAGCCGCTGATACCCGATCAGGCCGCCACGCGCCGCGTGCGCAGCCATGCCGGCACGCGTGCCGCCATGAGCGCGAGGAACACGCCGGCGTAGACCAGCGGCTCGACGACCGCGATCGTCTCGCCCCACTTGACCTGCCACAGGTAGTGCAGCACGGCGGCGAGCCCGGACACATAGACGAGTTTGTGCAGGGACTGCCAGCGTCGGCCGAGGCGCCGCATCATCCCGCGCGTCGAAGTCACCGCGAGCGGCACGAGGATCAGCCAGGCCAGCACGCCGGCCGTGATGTAGGGCTTCTTCGCGATCTCGCCGAGCAGCTGCGACCAGAAGCCACCGAGATCGACGACGACGTACACGACGAGGTGCAGCGTCGCGTAGAAGAATGCGAACAGGCCGAGCATGCGCCGGTAGCGGATCCAGCCGGGCCAGCCGGTCGCGCGCCTCAGCGGGGTCATCGCGAGCGTCGCGAGCAGGAAGCGCAGCGCCCACGCACCAGTGGCGTGCTCGAGCTGGGCGACCGGGTCGGGGCCGAGCGTGCCGCGCACGCTGTCGAGCACGAGCAGCGCGAGCGGCACGAGTGCCGCCGCGAACACGAACGGCTTGCTCCAGGCGATCGCGTCGCGACGTGCGGTCATCAGTAGTTCCGGCGCAGGTCGAGGTCGGTGTACAGCGAACCGACCTGCTCGGCGTAGCCGTTGAACGGCAGGGTCTTGAGGCGGTTGCCGAACAGGTTGAAGCCGTCGCCGGCGATGCGCCGTTCGGTGGCCTGGCTCCAGCGCGGATGGCTCACGTCCGGATTGACGTTGGCGTAGAAGCCGTATTCCTCTCTCGCCGAGAGGTTCCACGAGGTCGCCGGCTGCTTCTCGGTGAAGTCGATGCGCACGATCGACTTGATGCTCTTGAACCCGTACTTCCACGGCACGACGAGGCGCAGCGGCGCGCCGTTCTGCGGCGGCAGCGTGCGGCCGTACAGGCCGACCGCGAGGATCGCGAGCGGATGCACGGCCTCGTCGATGCGCAGGCCTTCGCGGTACGGCCAGTCCAGTACGGGATAGCGCAGGCCCGGCATCTCGCCGCGGCGTTCGACGGTCGTGAAGGCGACGTATCGGGCCTTCGAGGTCGGCTTGAAGCGCTTGAGCAGCTCGCCAAGCGGGATGCCGATCCACGGGATCACCATCGACCAGGCCTCGACGCAGCGCAGCCGGTAGATGCGTTCCTCGAGCGCGTGCGGTTTGAGGATGTCCTCGAGCGTGAACGTGCCGGTGACCTCGGCCTCGCCGGCGATCTCGACACTCCAGGGCTCGGATTTGAACTTGCCGCTCGTGCGCGCGGGATCGGCCTTGTCGGTGCCGAACTCGTAGTAGTTGTTGTAGGTGGTCGCGTCGCGTGCACGCGTCGGTGCCTCGCGCGTGCTGTACGGGCTGCCGGTGGTCGCCGACAACGGACGCCCCCATTCGGGCTCGGCTTCCGGTGCCGCCGCCGCGGCTTCGGCCTCCGAATCACGCGAGCAGCCGGCGAGCAGGGCCGGCGCGAGCAGCATGCTCTTGAGCAGCTCGCGGCGCCGAGTCCAGACGGCCTCGGGCGTGATCTCGGATGACGGGATGCGGGGCGGGCGGTAAGCGGGCATGGGCGACTCCGGCAGGCGTCGGGGTTGGAACGCAGGGTACGACGCCGGTTCCCCTCCTGCGCGCACGTGATCGCAAAACCTTCATGTGTACGTCAGGCGGCGCGCCACGGATGCGGCGTCGGACCGCCCCGCGCCGGCTTGCCGCGATGCATCATGCGGCATACGCTTCCGCGTCCTCCGGCACGTGCCGGTTCGCGGCCCCGCCGCACGCCTGCCGGCGGGAGTGATCGTGAGTCGAGCCTACAACTTCAGTCCAGGTCCCGCGGCGCTGCCCGAGGAGGTCCTGCGCCAGGCGCAGGCCGAACTGCTCGAGTGGAACGGCGAGCGCGCCTCGGTCATGGAAGTGAGCCACCGCGGCAAGGCCTTCATGGCGCTGGCCGAGGAGTCCGAGGCCGACCTTCGCGACCTCGTCGGCATCCCGGCCGATTACGCGGTGCTGTTCCTGCAGGGCGGCGCGACCCAGCATTTCGCGCAGATCCCGATGAACCTCGCCGCGCCTGACCGTTCGGCCGACTACATCGTGTCGGGCGCCTGGGGCGAGAAGGCCGTGCGCGAGGCCGCGCCGTACGTCGGCGTGCGCGTCGCCGCGACGTCGGAGGCGAGCGGCTTCACCGACCTGCCGCCGCGTGCCGACTGGCAGCTCGATCCCGGCGCGGCCTATGTGCACGTGACGAGCAACGAGACCATCCACGGCGTGCAGTTCCACGCCGATCCCGACGTCGGCGACGTGCCGCTGGTCGCCGACATGTCCTCGGACATCCTGTCCAAGCCGCTCGACATCACGCGCTACGGCCTCGTCTATGCCGGCGCGCAGAAGAACATCGCCGCGGCCGGACTCGTCGTCATGATCGTGCGGCGCGACCTGCTCGCGCGGCGTCCGGTAGGGCTGGCCAAGATCCTCGACTACGCCGAGCACGCCGCGCAGGGTTCGTTGCTCAACACGCCGAACACGTTCGGTTGGTACCTCGCCGGGCTCGTGTTCAAGTGGCTCAAGGTGCAGGGCGGCCTCGCCGCGATGGGCGAGCGCAATCATGCCAAGGCGACGCTGCTGTACGACGCGATCGACGGCTCGGGCGGCTTCTACACGAATCGTGTCGCGCCCGCGGCGCGCTCGTGGATGAACGTGCCTTTCACGCTGCCGCGTGCCGAACTCGATGCCGCGTTCCTCGCCGAGTCGAAGGATGCCGGCCTGCTCGCGCTCAAGGGCCACAAGGCCGTCGGGGGCATGCGCGCCTCGCTCTACAATGCGATGCCGGTCGAGGGCGTGCGCGTGCTCGTCGATTTCATGCGCGACTTCGCGCGCCGCCACGGCTGAGCCGTCGCTTCCCACGTTTTCCGGATCCCCATGAGCCAAGAACCCGAATCCAGCGCCACGCCCTCGCTCGCCGAAGTGCGCGCGCGCATCGACGGCATCGACCGCAGCATCCAGTCGCTGATCGCCGAGCGTGCGCGCTTCGCGCACCAGGTCGGCCTCGCCAAGGGCCCGCTGGCCGCCGCGATCGACTACTACCGGCCCGAGCGCGAGGCGCAGGTGCTGCGCATGGTCGTCGACCGCAACGAGGGCCCGCTCAGCGACGAGGTGCTCGTGCACCTGTTCCGCGAGATCATGTCGGCCTGCCTCGCCCAGCAGGAACCGCTCAAGATCGGCTTCCTCGGTCCCGAGGGCACCTTCAGCCAGCAGGCCGTGCTCAAGCACTTCGGCCGTTCCGCGCACGGCATGCCGATGGCGAGCATCGAGGAGGTCTTCCAGGAGGTCGAGAACGGCAACGCCGATTTCGGCGTGGTGCCGGTCGAGAACTCGGGGCAGGGCACGATCCAGGTCACGCTCGACATGTTCCTGACCTCGAACCTCAAGATCTGCGGCGAAGTCGAGCTGCGCGTGCACCAGTTCCTGCTGTCGCGCTCGGGACGCATCGAGGACATCGAGCGGATCTACTCGCATCCGCAATCGTTCGCGCAGACCCAGGGCTGGCTGCGCGGCAATCTGCCGAAGGTCGAGAAGGTGCCCGTATCGAGCAACGCCGAAGGCGCGCGCCGCGCGCGTGCCGCCGACGACGCCGCGGCGATCGCGGGCGAGGCCGCGGCCAATGTCTACGGCCTGCGCAAGGTCATCATGAGTCCGATCGAGGACAACAAGGACAACACCACGCGCTTCCTCGTGATCGGCCGCCAGCTGTTTCCCGCCTCGGGCCACGACCGCACCTCGGTGCTGGTCTTCATCAAGGACCAGCCCGGTGCGCTGTTCAACGTGCTGAGCCCGTTCGCGCGCCACGGCGTCAGCATGAGCCGCATCGAGTCGCGGCCGTCGCACCAGGCCAAGTGGGAGTACGCGTTCTTCATCGATCTCGCCGGCCACGTCGAGGATGAGCCGATGCGCCAGGCGTTCGCCGAACTCGAGGAGCACGCCGCGCAGGTCAAGGTGCTCGGTTCCTACCCGGTGGCGGTGCCGTGAGTTTCGACGCGCTCGCGCGGGCGATGCCCGCGATCGCCAGGCTGCGCGCCTACGACACAGGTTCGGACAAGCAGGGCGCGCGCGAGCGCACCCGGCCGCCGGCCGAACTCGGCTCGAACGAGAATCCGTACGGCCCGTCGCCGCGCGCGGTCGAGGCGATGACGGCGGTGCTCGCGAACGCGCACCGTTATCCCGATCCCGACGGCAGTGCGCTCAAGCGCACGCTCGAACGCCGCTTCGGCGTCGCGCCGGCCGGCATCACGCTCGGCAACGGGTCGAACGAACTGCTCGTGCTGCTCGCGCAATGCTTCGCCGGTCCGGGGCGTTCGGTGGTGTTCTCGCAGTACGCATTCGCGGTCTACGCGATCGCGACGGCTGCGGTCGGCGCCGAGGCGATCGTCGTGCCGGCGCTGCCGCGCGACCACGCGACGATGCCGCTCGGCCACGATCTCGAGGCGCTCGCCGCCGCGGTGCGCGAGGACACGAGCCTCGTGTTCCTCGCCAACCCGAACAACCCGACCGGCACCTGGTTCGACGACGCGGCACTGGCCGCGTTCCTCGCCAGGGTGCCGCGCGAGGTCATCGTCGTGCTCGACGAGGCCTACCTCGAATTCGCGACCGCACCGGGCCTCGGCCCCGCGACCGCGTTGCTCGCGCGTCATCCCAATCTCGTCGTGGCGCGCACGTTCTCGAAGGCCTACGGGCTCGCCGCGCTGCGCCTCGGCTATGCGGTCAGTGACCCGTCGGTCGCCGGCGTGCTCGCGCGGCTGCGCCAGCCGTTCAACGGCAACGCGCTCGCACTCGCCGCGGCGACCGCCGCGCTCGAGGACACGGACTACCTCGACGACACCGTCGCCCGTGTCGTCGCCGACCGCGACGGGCTTGCCGATGCATTGCGTGCGCGCGGCTTCGGCGTGCTGCCGTCGCAGGGCAACTTCCTCATGCTCGACGCGGGCGACCGTGCCGCGGCGATCGCGCAGACCTGGTACGACGCCGGCATCATCGTGCGCCCGATGGGCGCGTACGGCCTGCCGCAGATGCTGCGCATCAGCATCGGCACGCGTGCCGAGAACGAGCGCCTGCTCGAGGCCCTCGCATGAGCGCGCTGCGCTGGACCAGTCGCCGCGGACGCGCGCTGGCGGGCGAGATCCGCGTGCCGGGCGACAAGTCCGTCTCGCACCGCGCGGTGATGTTCGCCGCGCTCGCCGAAGGCACGTCGCAGGTCGACGGCTTCCTTGAAGGCGAGGACACGCGTGCGACCGCCGCCGCGTTCGCGCGCATGGGGGTACGCGTCGAGACACCGTCGCCGTCGCGCCGCATCGTGCACGGCGTCGGCCTGCACGGGCTGCGCGCGGCCGATGGCGCGATCGACTGCGGCAACGCGGGCACCGGCATGCGCCTGCTCGCGGGCGTGCTCGCCGCGCAGGCCTTCGACAGCGTGCTCGTCGGCGACGCCTCGCTGTCGAAGCGCCCGATGGGGCGCGTCATCGATCCGCTCGCGGCGATGGGGGCGTCGATCACGGCGGGCGACGGCGGTCGTCCGCCGCTGCATGTCGCCGGCGGTCGTGCACTGCGTGGCATCGCGTACACGCCGCCGGTCGCGAGTGCCCAGATCAAGTCCGCGGTACTGCTCGCCGGTCTCTACGCCGAAGGCGAGACCGAGGTGCGCGAAGTGCACCCGACGCGCGACTACACCGAGCGCATGCTCGCCGCGTTCGGCTGGCCGATCGCGTTCGGCGACGGCTGGGCGAAGCTCACGGGCGGCCACCGCCTGCACGCGACCGACGTCGTCGTGCCGGCCGACTTCTCGTCGGCGGCGTTCTTTCTCGTCGCGGCGACGCTGGTGCCGGGTTCCGACCTCGTGCTGCGCGCGGTCGGCCTCAACCCGCGCCGCACCGGCCTGCTTGAGGCACTGCGCCTCATGGGCGCCGACATCACCGAGGAAGGCCGCAGCACGCAGGGAGGCGAGGTCGTCGCCGACCTGCGCGTGCGCCATGCGCGCCTGCGTGGCATCGACGTGCCGGTCGAGCTCGTGCCCGACATGATCGACGAGTTCCCGGTGCTGTTCGTCGCCGCGGCCGCCGCGAGCGGGACCACGCGCGTGACCGGCGCGGCCGAGCTGCGCGTCAAGGAATCGGACCGCATCGCGGTCATGGCCGACGGCCTGCGGGCGCTAGGCGTGCGCATCGACGAGACGCCCGACGGAGCGGTCATCGAAGGCGGCAGGCTCGGCGCGGGCGAGGTCGAGAGCCACGGCGACCATCGCATCGCGATGAGCTTCGCGGTCGCCGGGCTGGTCGCCGAAGGCACGATCGGCATCGGCGACTGCGCCAACGTGGCGACCTCGTTCCCGGGCTTCGTCGCGCTCGCCAACGGCTGCGGATTCGCGATCGACGCACCGTGATGCCACCACGGCGCGCCGCGCGCGCCGTGGTTCAGCGGTAGACCAGCACCGGCACCTTCGAGTGCGTGAGCACCTTCTGGGTCTCGCTGCCGAGCAGCACGGCCGACAAGCCCTTGCGGCCGTGCGAGGCCATGAGCACGAGGTCGCAGCCTTCGCGTGCCGCCGCGTCGACGATGCCGCGCCAGACCGCCTCGCAGTCCTCGGCGACACCTTCGCAGGGCACGCCGGCCGCCCTGGCGCGCTCGACGACGGCCTGCACGCGCCGCTTCGCGCCGGCCAGCGCCTGTTCGCGGAAGGCAGCCTGATCCACGAACGCACCTTCGGCGTAGGTCATCGCATAGACCTCGGCACCGGCCCAGGCGGTGAGGCGCGCGCCGAGCGCGGTGGCGAGGCGGATCGCGTTGTCGACGGCGAGGTCGGACAGTTCGCTGCCGTCGGTCGGAACGAGCAGATGCGTGTACATCGCGGAATCTCCGGGGGGGACGATGCCCGCAGTCTCGCCGTGCGTGGATGACTGTGCGTTGACGCCGGTCAAGCCAGGGCCCCAGGCGCTACAATGACGGTTTGCGCGGCAGCACACGCGCGGCACCCCACGCGTGCCGTGCGCCGCCGCGCCCGAGACCCGAGGTCGCGACCCGATGCCCAAGAGCGCCACGCCGATTCCCGTCCTCACGATCGACGGCCCGTCCGGGTCCGGCAAGGGCACGATCAGCCGGCTCGTCGCCGACCGGCTCGGCTGGCACCTGCTCGATTCGGGGGCGCTGTATCGCGCGGTCGGCTACGCGGCCGGGATGTCGGGTGTGGACCTGACCGACGAGGCCGCGGTCACGCGCAGCGCCGAGGCGACCCGCATCGTGTTCCGCGATCCCGGCGACGGCGGCGAGACCCGCGTGGTCGTCAACGGCCACGACGCCACCGACGAACTGCGCACCGAGACGGCCGGTGCCGCGGCGTCCGCGATCGCGGCGTTCCCGGGCGTGCGCGCGGCGCTGTTCGACAAGCAGCGCGGCTTCCGCAAGGGACCCGGACTGGTCGCCGACGGCCGTGACATGGGCACCGTGATCTTCCCCGATGCACCGTTCAAGGTGTTCCTCACCGCGAGTGCCGACGAGCGTGCGCGCAGGCGGTATAAGCAGTTGAAGGATAAGGGGTTGAATGTTACCCTCTCCGCCCTCCTGCGCGAGATCCAGGCGCGCGACGAGCGCGATGCCGCCCGAGTGGTGGCGCCGCTACGCCCGGCAGACGACGCCCTGACGATCGATACCACAGGTATCCCGGTCGACGGCGTGGTCGCTGCCGTGCTTTCCGTCGTTCGTCCCGCCTGATCGCGGGCAGGAGGAAAACCGTCCCGGCGCACGTCGTGCTCCGGTTTCAACCCATGGCATGCCTGCATGCCCCTGACAGGTGGACCGAACCCGTTTTCGTGCGCCAGCGTGCCACACCGGTGTTGCGGTCTGTTGTCTCCCACTGGAATCCAACATGAATGCAAGTCTCGCCGAAACCATGACCGAAAGCTTTGCCGAACTCTTCGAGCAGAGCCAGCAGTCGATCGCCAAGCTCAAGCCTGGCTCGATCGTGCTCGGTACGGTCGTGGAAATCCGCTCCGACGTGGTCGTGATCAATGCCGGCCTCAAGTCCGAGGGCGTCGTTCCGATCGAGCAGTTCCGCAACGATCAGGGCGAACTCGAAATCAACGTCGGTGACGAGGTCAAGGTCGCCCTCGACTCGATCGAAAACGGCTTCGGCGAGACGGTCCTCTCGCGCGAGAAGGCCAAGCGCTCGCTCGTGTGGGACGAGCTCGAGGAGATCCACTCGAAGAACGAGAGCGTCGTCGGCCGCATCTCCGGCAAGGTCAAGGGCGGCTTCACGGTCGACATCAAGGACGTCCGCGCGTTCCTGCCGGGTTCGCTCGTCGACGTGCGCCCGGTGCGCGACCCGTCGTACCTCGAGGGCAAGGAACTCGAGTTCAAGATCATCAAGCTCGACCGCAAGCGCAACAACGTCGTCGTCTCGCGCCGCGCGGTCGTCGAGAGCGAGTTCAGCGTCGAGCGCGAGCAGCTGCTCGACCGCCTGCAGGAAGGCGCGGTCGTCAAGGGCGTCGTCAAGAACCTCACCGACTACGGCGCGTTCGTCGACCTCGGCGGCATCGACGGCCTGCTGCACATCACCGACATGGCGTGGAAGCGCGTCCGTCACCCGAGCGAAGTCGTCAACGTCGGCGACGAGCTCGACGTGCGCGTCCTCAAGTTCGACCGCGAGCGCAACCGCGTCAGCCTCGGCCTCAAGCAGCTCGGCGAGGATCCGTGGGTCGCGATCAGCCGCCGCTACCCGAGCGGCACGCGCATCATCGGCAAGGTCTCCAACGTCACCGACTACGGCTGCTTCGTCGAGCTCGAGCCGGGCGTCGAGGGCCTCGTCCACGTGTCCGAGATGGACTGGACGAACAAGAACGTCAACCCGTCCAAGGTCGTGCAGGTCGGCGACGAGGTCGAGGTCATGGTGCTCGACGTCGACGAAGAGCGTCGTCGCATCTCGCTCGGCATCAAGCAGACCCGCGCCAACCCGTGGGAAGCGTTCGCGGCCATCTACAAGAAGAACGACAAGGTCGTCGGCAGCATCAAGTCGATCACCGACTTCGGCATCTTCATCGGTCTCGACGGCGGCATCGACGGTCTCGTCCACCTGTCCGACATCTCGTGGCAGGCCTCGGGCGAAGACCTCGTTCGCAACTTCAAGAAGGGCGACGAGATCGAGGCGGTCGTGCTCGCGGTCGATCCGGAGCGCGAGCGCATCTCGCTCGGCATCAAGCAGCTCGAGCAGGATCCGTTCGGCCAGTTCATGGCGAACCACCCGCGTGGCAGCATCCTCAACGGCACCGTGAAGGAAGTCGACGCGCGCGGCGCGACGATCGAGATCGCGGACGGCATCGAGGGCTACCTGCGTGCGAACGACATCGCCAAGGAGCGCATCGAGGACGCCACGCTGCACCTGAAGGTCGGCGATGCGGTCGAGGCCAAGTTCATCGGCATGGACCGCAAGGGCCGCACGCTGCAGCTGTCGATCCGCGCGAAGGACGAGGAAGAGCTGCAGTCGGTGCTCGACGAGTACTCGGGCAGCACCGGTGCGACGACCCAGCTCGGCGCGCTGCTCAAAGAGAAGTTCAACCGCGATTGATCGCGGTCCGGTGCCGCCCGCGAGGGCGGCACCTGCTGGATACGTGGCGCCCACCTCGCGGTGGGCGCTTTTTTGAACCCCGCCATTCCGTACCGCGATGACCAAATCGGAACTGATCGAAGCCCTGTCCGCACGCCAGCAGCACCTCGCTGCGAACGACGTCGAACTCGCGGTCAAGAGCCTGCTCGAGCAGATGACGCATGCGCTCGCGGAAGGCGACCGCATCGAGATCCGCGGTTTCGGCAGTTTCTCCCTCCATTTCCGCCCGCCGCGCATGGGCCGCAACCCGAAGACGGGTGATGCGGTCGCGTTGCCGGGCAAGCATGTGCCACACTTCAAGCCGGGCAAGGAACTGCGCGAGCGCGTCAACGGCAGCACGGCGCCGATCGTCGAGTCCGAGGACGAGTAAGCCGCTCCGACCCCGTCCCGCGGCCTCTCCGGAGATCCTCCCCATGCGCCTGGGCGCCGTCGTGCTGGTCCTGCTGTTCGCCGTGTTCGGCGCCACGTTCGGTGCGCTGAACGCCGAACGCATCGCGCTCGATCTCTACCTCGTCGATGTCGAGGTGCCCAAGGGCGCTGCTCTGCTCGCCGCGCTGCTCGCCGGCTGGGTGCTCGGCGGCCTCGTCGTGTGGACGTTGCGCGTGCCGCGCCTCAAGCGCGAGGTGCGTGCGGCCCGTCGCAGCGCGGCCGAACTGCGCACGCGCCTGGAGTCCTCCGAAGGCACCGCCACCGACCGCGCATGACCACGCTGCTGCTGGTCCTCCTGCTCCCGGTCGCCGCATTGTCCGGCTGGTATGTCGCGCGTCGCGGCAGCGAGCGCACCTCGGGCGCGCGCGTCAGCGAGCTGTCGACCAACTACTTCCGCGGCCTCAACTACCTGCTCAACGAGCAGCAGGACAAGGCGATCGAGGTGTTCCTCAAGGTCGCCGAGTACAACCGCGACACGATCGAGACCCACCTCGCGCTCGGCAACCTGTTCCGCCGCCGCGGCGAGGTCGATCGCGCAATCCGCGTGCACCAGAACCTCATCGCGCGCCCCGGCCTGAGCGGCGAGGAGAAGACCGTCGCGCTGCTCGAGCTCGGCGAGGACTACATGCGCGCCGGCCTTCTCGACCGCGCCGAGACCCTGTTCACCGATCTCGTCGCGATGGACGCGCTCGCGCCGCCGGCACTGCGCCACCTCGTGTCGATCTATCAGCACGAACGCGACTGGGCCAAGGCGATCGACCATGCGCGCAAGCTCGAGCAGCTGACCGGCGAGTCGCAGGGCACGCTCATCGCGCAGTTCCAGTGCGAGCTCGCCGAGCAGGCGCGTGCGCGCGGAGCCTGCGACGAGGCGCGCGCCGCGCTCGACGCGGCGTTCGAGGCGCAACCCGACAGCGTGCGCGCGAGCATCGTGCTCGGCCATCTCGAGGCCGCGCAGGGCAATGTCGATGGAGCGATCGCGGCCTTCGAACGTGTCGCCGTGCGCGACCTCGACTACGTGCCCGAGATCCTCTCGCCGCTGCTCGACTGTTACGCCCGTGCGGGCCGCATGCAGCGCGCCGAGGAGTTCCTGCTGCAGATCAACGAGCGCTACCAGGGTGTCTCGCCCGTGCTCGCGCTGGCCAAGCTCTACGCGCGCACGCAGGGCGAACCGGTCGCGATCGAGTTCCTCACGCGCCAGCTGCGCCAGCGCCCGTCGGTGCGCGCGCTCATGGCGCTCATCGACGTCAACCTGCATACCGCGCAGGGCGAGGCACGCGAGGGCTTCCTGATCCAGCGCGACCTCGTGCGCAAGCTGCTCGAGGGCCAGGCCATGTACCGCTGCTCGCGCTGCGGCTTCGGCGCGCGCGCGCACCACTGGCAATGCCCGAGCTGCAAGAGCTGGGCGTCGGTGCGCCCGATCCACGGCGTGGTCGGCGAGTAGGCGGGCAGGGTGGAGGCCTGGTCGATCGCGGCCTGGGGCATCGTCGCGCTGTGCGTGCTCGCCGCGTCGGCCGGCGTGACCGCATGGAGCCTCGCCTACGCGCGGCGCCGCAACCTGCTCGACCAGCCTGGCCAGCGTCGTTCGCACACGATGCCGACGCCACGCGGTGGCGGCATCGGCATCGTCGCGGGCGTGCTCGTCGCCAGTCTGCTCGTGCTCGTGGCGAGCCACGGCGTGGATGTGCCCGCGCTGCTCGCGATTTCGGTCGCGACGCTGCTCGTCGCGGCGGTCGGCTGGATCGACGACCACCGCGGGCTCGGCGCACGGCCACGCCTGCTCGCACACCTCGCCGCGGCGATCGTGCTGCTCGTGGCGACGCCGCTCGCCGGTCTCGTGGTCGCGGGAAGCGCACTGTGGATCGCGTTGTCGGTGATGCTCGTGGTCGCGATCGCCTGGTCGGTCAACCTGCACAACTTCATGGACGGCATCGACGGCTTGCTCGCGACCCAGGCGCTGTTCGTGTTCACCGTGCTCGCGGCGCTCTGCGCGATGGCCGGACGTGTCGTCGAGGCCGAGCGCATCGGCCTTTTCGCGGCCGCGACGCTGGGCTTCCTGCCGTTCAATTTCCCGCGCGCGCGCATCTTCATGGGTGACGTCGGCAGTGGCGTGCTCGGGCTGCTCGTCGCGGTCGCGATCGGCTGGCAGATGCTCGCGCCTCCGGTCGCCGTGGCGAGCGGGCTGGTCGCGTGCTCGGTGTTCGTCGTCGATGCCACGGCCACATTGCTGTGGCGCATGGTGAACGGGCGTCGTTGGTATAGTGCGCACCGCGAACACCTCTACCAGTGGCTCGTGCGCGGCGGTCGTTCGCACAGGCGGGTGACCGGCATGTACATGGCGTGGAACCTCGTGGTGGTGGTGCCTGTCCTTGCATGGATGAACCACGGGTTGGCCATGCCTGCGACGAACGCTCCCGTCACGGCGTCGTCGTACACCGGCCTGGGCGTCGAGGGTCTCGTCGTCGCCTACGGGCTGGCGACGCTGGCCTGGCTCATCGGCAAGCGTCATTGCATCCGTGCGGCGCGTCACCGTCTCCCGAGGTCGTAGTGCCCAATCCGCTCATCGCCAAGATCCACCCGCGCTTCGCCGTCGTGCTGCACGACCTCGCGATGGTGTGGCTCGCGTGGGCGGCGATCACCTCGTTCCGCTGGTCGTTCGAGTCCTGGCGGCCCGACGTGCCGATGTTCGGGCCCGAGATGGCGCTCGTGCTCGCCGCGCAGGGCGCGGTGTTCTGGGTGACGGGTCTGTACAAGGGGTTGTGGCGCTTCGCGAGCCTGCCGGATCTCTGGAACATCCTGCGCGCGACCATCCTCGGCGCGCTCGCGATCGCGGTCACGCTGTTCCTCTACAACCGCCTCGCCACGGTCCCTCGCACGGTGCTGCTCGTGTATCCGGTCGCGCTTGCCGTACTGCTCGGTGTACCGCGCCTGGCGTACCGATACTGGAAGGACAGCCGGCTCGATTTCCTGTCGCGCTCGCCTGCTCTGCGCGTGCTCGTGCTCGGCGCCGGTCGGGCCGGCGAGACGCTCGTGCGCGACCTGCTGCGCGAGAACCGATACCGTCCGGTCGGCGTGCTCGACGACAACACCCAGGTGCGCGGTGCGCGCCTGCACGGCGTGCCGGTGCTCGGCACGCTCGAGCAGCTGCCCGAGCTCGCGCGCGAGACGGCTGCGCAAACCGTGCTGATCGCGATGCCGTCGGCCAACAACGCGCAGATGCGCCGGGTCGTCGCGCTGTGCGAGGCCAGCGGACTGCCGTTCCGCACGATGCCGCGACTCGCCGATGTCGTCGCCGGGCGCTCGACGTTCGGCGAACTCAAGGAGGTCGCGATCGAGGACCTGCTCGGTCGCGAAGAGGTCCAGCTCGACTGGACCTCGATCCGTGGCGGCATCTCGGGCAAGCGCGTGCTCGTCACGGGCGGTGGTGGCTCGATCGGCTCGGAGCTGTGCCGCCAGGTCGCGCGCCTCGGCGCGTCGTCGCTGACCATCTACGAGATCTCCGAGTACAACCTCTACCGCATCGAGCAGGAGCTGCACCGTGAGTTCCCGGACCTGATCCTCGAGGCACGCATCGGCGACTGCGGTGACGCGATCGCCTGCGAACGCGCGTTCGCGACGGCACGCCCGCAGGTCGTGTTCCACGCGGCCGCGTACAAGCACGTGCCGCTGCTGCAGGATCAGGTGCGCGAGGCGTTCCGCAACAACGTGCTCGGCACGCAGATCGTCGCCGAAGCGGCCGACCGCCACGGCACCGAATGCTTCGTGCTGATCTCGACCGACAAGGCCGTCAACCCGAGCAGCACGATGGGCGCGTGCAAGCGTGCCGCCGAGATCTTCTGCCAGAACTTCGCCGCGCAGTCGCACACGCGCTTCATCACGGTGCGCTTCGGCAACGTGCTCGATTCGGCAGGATCGGTGGTGCCGCTGTTCCGCGAGCAGATCCGCGCGGGCGGTCCCGTCACGGTCACGCACCCCGAGATCACGCGCTACTTCATGACGATCCCCGAGGCCTGCCAGCTGATCCTGCAGGCCGGCGTGCTCGGCAAGGGCGGCGAGATCTTCGCGCTCGACATGGGCGAGCCGGTCAAGATCACCTACCTCGCCGAGCAGATGATCAAGCTCGCCGGCAAGCAGCCTGGTCGCGACATCGCGATCGCCTTCACCGGCCTGCGCTCGGGCGAGAAGCTGTTCGAGGAACTGTTCCATCCGCTCGAGAACTACCAGGCCACGACGCACGCGAAGATCTTCCTCGCCCAGCCGCGCAGCATGGGCTGGAGCCTGCTCGGCACGCTGTTGCGCCAGGCCGAGCTCGCCGTGCGCGACTATGACGAGGACATGCTGAGGCGCGTGCTCGTCCAGCTGCTGCCCGAATTCGACGCGCGTCCCGCCGACACGGAAGCCACCGTGCTGCCGTTCGCCGCGCGCCCCTCCTGAATCCCTTCGACACAAGGACTCCCCGATGTCCAACGGACCCCTGCGCAAGGTAGTGTTCCCGGTCGCCGGCCTCGGCACGCGCTTCCTTCCCGCGACCAAGGTCGTGGCCAAGGAAATGCTGCCCGTGCTCGATCGCCCGCTGATCCAGTACGCGGTCGACGAGGCCGTCGATGCCGGTGCCGACACGCTGATCTTCGTCACCAACCGCTACAAGCACGCGATCGCCGACTACTTCGACAAGGCCTACGAGCTCGAGAGCAAGCTCGCGCAGTCGGGCAAGGACGAGCTGCTCGCACTCGTGCAGGGCACGCTGCCGCGCCACGTGCGCTGCGTGTTCGTGACCCAGCCCGAAGCGCTCGGCCTCGGCCATGCCGTGCTGTGCGCGAAGCCCGTCGTCGGTGACGAGCCGTTCGGCGTGGTACTCGCCGACGACCTCATCTGGAACGCCGGCGCGGGTGCGCTGCGCCAGATGGCCGAGGTCGCGCAGCGCGAGAACGCCGGCGTGCTCGCGGTCGAGGAGGTGCCGCGCGAGCAGACCAACAAGTACGGCATCGTCGATGCCGAGCCCGTGTCGGAGCGCGCGGCGCGCGTGCGTCTCGTCGTCGAGAAGCCCAAGCCCGAGGTCGCGCCGTCGAACCTCGCGATCGTCGGCCGCTACGTGCTGCCGGGCCGCATCTTCTCGCTGCTCGAGAACACGAAGCCCGGCGCAGGCGGCGAGATCCAGCTCACCGACGCGATCGAGGAACTCCTCAAGGAAAGCCCCGTACTCGCCTACCGGTTCGAGGGCGAGCGCTTCGACTGCGGCAACAAGCTCGGCCTGGTGCAGGCGACGCTGCACATGGCTCTCAAGGACCCGCAGATCGCCGGCCACACGGCCGAACTCGTGCGCAAGCTCGCCAAGTGAAGGCCCTCGTCGCGATGCTCGCGCTGGCCTGCGCGGGTGACGCGCAGGCCGCCGGTGCCGACGCGCTCGATCGCCTCGGCGAGGCGATCGGGGGTCGCTGGACCTCGTCCGTCGATGGGGCAGCCGGCGTGCGCATCGACTACGCGGCGATCTCGCGCGGCTCCGCGCTGACCGAAGCCTGGCAGCCCGGCACCCCGGGCGAGACCTTGTCGGTGTTCCATCGCGACGGCGCACGCGTGCTCGCCACGCACTACTGCGCGCAGGGCAACCAGCCACGCCTCGCGTTGCGCGAAGGGCAGGGCTTCGTGTTCGAGTTCGCCGACGCGACCAACCTCGCCGACGCCTCGCGTTCCCACCTGCATCGCCTCGAGTTCGTGCCGAACGCCGACGGCAGCCTCGATCGCATCGAGACCTACCGCGAGCAAGGTCGCGACGGGACCTCGCGCCTGCACCTCGTGCGCGTCGCAGGTACGCGCTGACCATGGACCTGAGTTACATCCTCAACCATCTCGGCGAGGAGCGCGCGCGTTACGACGGCGCCGTCGCGCCACCGCTCGTGCAGTCGTCGATCTTCGCATTCCCGACCGTCGCGGCGATGCGCGAGGGCTTCCGCGACGAGTACGCCGAGCACCTCTACACGCGCGGCAACAACCCGACCGTCGCGATCCTGCGCAGGAAGATCGCCGCGCTCGAAGGCGCCGAGGATTGCCTCGCCTTCGGTAGCGGCGCGGCCGCGGTCGCCGCGGGCGTGGTCGCCTGCGTCAAGGCCGGCGACCACGTCGTCTGCGTAGCGAAACCCTACAGCTGGACGCGCGGCCTGCTGCGCGACCTGCTCGCGAAGTTCGGGGTGACCACGACGTTCGTCGACGGCACGGATGCGGCGAACTTCGAGGCCGCGATCACGCCGGCGACGACGCTGATCGTGCTCGAGAGCCCGAACTCGATGACCTACGAGCAGCAGGATCTCGCCGCCGTCGCCGCGATCGCGCGGCGGCGCGGGATCCGCACGCTCTGCGACAACAGCCACGCGACGCCGCTCAACCAGTCGCCGATCGCGCTCGGCATCGACCTCGTCGCGCATTCGGCGACCAAATACCTCAACGGGCACAGCGACGTCGTCGCGGGCGTGCTGTGCGGCAGCGAGGCGCTGCTGCGCGAGGTGTTCAAGGGACCCTACATGACGTTCGGCGCGATGCTGTCGCCGCACGATGCCTGGCTCATGCTGCGCGGCCTGCGCACGCTTGGCGTGCGCATGGAACGCATCGCCGCGACGACGCGCGAAGTGCTCGCGTTCCTCGAGACGCATCCGCGCGTTCGCCACGTGCACGCACCGCACGCGAGCGCGAATCCGCAGCTCGGCCTCAGCGAGCGCCAGCTCAAGGGCGCCAGCGGCCTCGTCACGATCGAGCTCGATGCCGTCGACGTCGCCGCGGTCGAGCGCTTCTGCGACGGGCTCGAGCGTTTCCTCATGACCGTATCGTGGGGCGGCTACGAGTCGCTCGCGTTCCCGGTCTGCGCGGTGTTCCCCTCGGACGCGCCGCTGCGTGCAGCGGGCACGTCGTCGCTCGCCCTGGTACGCCTGTCGATCGGACTCGAGGAGCCTGCCGTGCTGATCGCCGATCTCGAGCAGGCGCTGGCACGGCTCTGAGCGCGACGTCGGGTTTCAGGGCAGGCCGGCCACGCGCCCATGCGTGCCGAGATCGGCCGGTTCGTCGCTGACGATCGCGCGCGTGAAATCGAGCGCGCGACTCACGAAGTTGCTCGGTGCCTCCCAGTAGTCGGCATCGCGTACCCGCACGCTGAGCACGACGAGGTTCGGATCGTCCTTGCCGTCCGGGAAAAAGGGTTTCTGGGCGAACGACCACAGCGCGTCGATGCGCGCGCGATCGCGCGTCACGAAAGCGGTGCCGCGCACCGACACGTAGCGCTGCGTGCCCGGATGCGCGTAGGCGAGGTTGACCTCGGGGTCGCGCAGCAACTGCTCGATCTTCGCGCTGTCTGCGGCCGTGAAGAAGTGCAGGTCACCCTTGCGGTCGAACTGCAGCGTCTGCAGTGGACGGCTGACGAGGCTGCCGTCGGCTGCGCGAGTCGTCAGCATCGCGATCTCGATGCCGTCGATGAGTTCGCCGAGCGTGTTGAGGTCGTCGCTCGGTGTCGTTTCGGTCTTCATCGTGGCTCCTCGTCGTCGTCGATCGGGCGACCCTCGCACCACCGCGATTAATCCGTGGTGACCATGGTGATTGCCGTGCGGCGATGGCTGTGGTCGACTCCACCGCCTCGCTGCCTGCGGAACGCCCTTGGCCGCCACGCCGCTCCACATCGCCATCGTCGGCTACGGCACGGCCGGCCAGGCCCTCGCGTTGCTGCTCGCGCGCGACGGTCATCGCGTCGAGGTGTTCGAGCAGGCCGAACGTCCTGGGCCGGTCGGCGCCGGTGTGCTCGTGCAGCCGACCGGACTGTCGGTGCTCTGGGAGATGGGCCTGCTCGATGCGGCGCTCGCGCACGGGCGGCGCATCGATCGCCTGCACGGCGACAATCCCTGCGGTCGGCGCGTCATGGACATGCGCTACGCCGATCTCGATACGCGCCTGTACGGGCTCGCGATGCAGCGTGGCGCCCTGTTCGCGATCCTCGCCGGTGCGAACGGCATGCCCGACACGCTGCATGCGGGGTGCCGCATCACCGCGATCGAGGACGACGACCGCTGGCTGCGCGACGCGGGCGGCCGGCGCCACGGGCCGTTCGACCTCGTCGTTGCGGCCGATGGCGCGCAGTCCTGCCTGCGCGCGCGGCTCGGCCCGCCGCGGCTCGACCGTCCGTATCCGTGGGGGGCCTTGTGGTGCCTCGTGCCCGAGGCTGACTGGTCGTTCCCGAACGAGTTGCGCCAGCGCTACCGGCTCGCCAACCGCATGATCGGCATGCTGCCGGTCGGCACGCGCCCCGGTGACGCGACGCCGAAGGTGAGCTTCTTCTGGAGCCTCCCGTCCGCTTCGACCGTGGCCGGCACGCGCGAGGCGATGGCGGCCTGGCGTGACGAGGTCGGCGCCCTGTGGCCCGAGCTGGTGCCCTACGTGGCCGATCTCGTCGAACCCGTGCAGCTCGCGCGCGCGGCCTACCGCGACAGCCTGCCGGCGCGCTGGCACCACGGGCGCGTCGTGCTCGCCGGCGATGCCGCACACGCGATGAGTCCGCAGCTCGGGCAGGGCGTCAACATGGCCTTGCTCGACGCGCTCGCGCTGCGCGACGCGTTGCGCGCGCAGGACGATGTCGGTGCAGCGCTCGCGGCCTACGCCGACGTGCGGCGCCGCCATGTCGCGATCTACCACCGCTGGAGCCGCTGGCTGACGCCGCTGTTCCAGTCGGATCGCGGTCTGGCCGCGCGCCTGCGTGACCTCGCGTTCCTGCCGATGGGCCGCCTGCCGCCGGGCCGGACCCAGATGCTGCGCGTGCTCAGCGGCACCCAGCATGGATTCTTCGGCCAGCTGCGGCTTGCTGACGCATTCCTCGAGACGCTCGCCGGGGCCCGCCGCGGCTGACGTAGACTGGCCCGATCCGTCCCCCGGCGAAGGTGCCCGCGATGCCCCGTTTCGATCCGCCCGACGTGCTCCTCCTCGGCCCCGGCCCGTCGCCGGTGCCGCGCCGCATCCTCGATGCACTCGCGCGCCCGACCATCGGCCATCTCGATCCGCGCTTCGTGGGCATGATGGACGAGCTCAAGGAACTGCTGCGTTTCGCGTTCCAGACTGGCAACGCGCTCACGCTGCCCGTGTCCGCGCCCGGTTCGGCCGGCATGGAGACCGCATTCGTCAACCTGATCGAACCCGGCGACACGGTCGTGGTCTGCCGCAACGGCGTGTTCGGTGCGCGCATGCGCGAGAACGTCGTGCGTGCCGGCGCGACCGCCGTCATGGTCGAGGACGCCTTCGGCACCGCGATCGACCTCGACAAGGTCGAGGCCGCGCTGCGCGCGAACCCGGGCGCGAAGGCGCTCGCGTTCGTGCACGCGGAAACCTCGACCGGCGTGCAGTCCGACGCGGCGGCGCTGTGCCGGCTCGCGCGCGAGCACGGCGCGCTCGCGATCGTCGACGCCGTCACGAGCCTCGGCGGCATCCCGGTGCTGGCCGACGCCTGGGGCGCCGACGCGATCTACTCGGGCTCGCAGAAATGCCTGTCGGCACCGCCGGGCCTGTCGCCGGTGACGTTCAGCGCGCGCGCGGTCGAGGTCATCACCTCGCGCAAGACGCCCGTGCAGAGCTGGTTCCTCGATCTCGGCCTCGTCATGGGCTACTGGCAGGGCAGCGGTGCGCGTGCGTATCACCACACCGCGCCGATCAACATGCTCTACGCGCTGCACGAAGCCCTGCTGGGCCTGCAGGAAGAAGGCCTCGAGGCTGCGTTCGCGCGCCATCGCGACAACCACCTGCGCCTGCGCGACGGCCTCGCCGCGATCGGCCTGGACCTGCTCGTCGCGGAAGCCGCGCGCCTGCCGCAGCTCAACGCGGTCAAGGTGCCCGACGGCGTCGACGAGGCCGGCGTGCGCCGTCGCCTGCTCAGCGATTTCTCGATCGAGATCGGCGCCGGTCTCGGCGAACTCGCCGGCAAGATCTGGCGCATCGGCCTCATGGGCGCAGGCAGCACGCCGGGCAACGTCGATCGCGTGGTCGGCGCGCTCGCCGAGTGCCTCGGCCGCAAGGCGGCCTGAACCGGCACGCGCCCGGATCGGCCGTGTTCACGGCGGGTTCGCGCGGCATCGGCGACAACGGCCCGGTCATCGCCGTTCGAGGATCCGACCATGCCGACCCTGTCGACCAGCACGCGCTTCGCTTCGCGCGTCCCGCCCGAGCAGACCCCGTACACCGAACAGATCCTGGAGCTCGTCGGGAGCGTGCCGCCGAGCCGTGAGGCGGTGCACGAGGATCCGGCTTCGCGGTCGCGCATCATCGCCTCGCGCGCCTCGATCGCGACCGCCTCGCTGGCCGGTGCGCTGTCGCTGCCGCCCGGCGCGCTCGGCTGGCTCACGATCGGACCCGAGCTCGTCTCGGTGTGGCGCATGCAGCGCCAGATGGTCGCCGACATCGCCGGTGCCTACGGCCGCACGGACCTGCTGACGCGCGAACACATACTGTACTGCCTGTTCGGCCACACGGCCGCGGGCGCGTTCCGCGACATCGTGATCCGCGCCGGTGAACGCTACCTGGTACGTCGCGCACCGCTGTCGGTGCTGTACGCGATCGCCAACAAGATCGCGCTGCGCATCGCCCAGCGCGGCGCGAGCCGCATCGTCACGCGCTGGTTCCCTATCCTCGGCTCGGTCGGCATCGCCGGTTACGTCTATCTCGACACGGCCAAGGTCGCCGACGCGGCGATCGCGATGTGCGATGCCCGCGAGGTCGTCGACGACGGGGCCTGGGAAGAGGCGCGCCGCATGACGCGCCGAGGACGCTCCGCGCTCAACTGAGCGCGGGCGTGGACCGCCGTCCGGGCGGTGTCGGGCCTTCCTTGGCGATGCGGATCGGTGATGGCCATGGCGTCCAAGGCATGGGGTCAGAGTCATTTTCCCTGGCGGTTCGCGGCGATGCGGAGAGGCGCCAAGGGGGAAATGACTCTGACCCCGGTCTTGGTCGAGCGTCGTCGCGTCAGTCGCGCGTGGCCTGCACCGCGGCGAGCGCGCGCGGCGCCTCGACAGCCTGGCGCACATATGTGATGCGGCGCGTGCCACCGTCGCAGCTGCCGACCACGCGTGCCTCGCCGACCGCGTCGGGCGTCACGACCTCGAGCGTGTAGGCGGCGACGCCTCGTGCGTCGATCTTCGCGGCGATCTCGCGTTGCAGGTCCTCGCACGGCTTGCGCTGGCCGGCGGCATGCGCTTCGAGGCTCGCGAGCATGAGCAGGGACAGCAGGCACGACGTCTTCATGGAATCCTCTCCGTTGGGTGATGCGGCCGCCGTTGCGGCCGACGGAGATCAGGATCGCGTGCGCAGATGGCGCGGCGGCGCGCGTTTGTGGCGGATCGCGGGCGGGTTCGTGGAAAGCTCGTGGAGCACGCGGCGTGTGCGGGCGTGCATCCTCAATGGAAATCGCGCGAAGCCGATCCGACGCCGGGCAGCAGCGCGCCGAGGTCGAGCAGGCGATGCGCGACGACGTGGCGCACGCCCTGACTCGCCTGCATGACGCCTTCCACGCCGAGCACGACGCTGTCGAGCAGCACGCGACGCTGCTCGCGCGCGACATCCTGCCAGACGATCACGTTGACGACGCCGGTCTCGTCTTCGAGCGTCACGAAGGTCACGCCTTTCGCGGTGCCGGGGCGCTGCCGCACCGTGACGAGGCCCGCGCAGCGCACGTGGCGCCCGTGCGGGGTGGTCTGGATCTCGCGTGCACGCAGCATGCGCTGCCGCGCCAATGCCTCGCGCACGAACGCGAGCGGATGGCGGCGCAGCGAGAAGCCCTGCGCGGCCCAGTCGGCGTGCACGTCGTCGCGCAGCGTCGGTGCGACGAGGTCGACCGCGTCCTCGTGCACGGCGGCGCCGTCGAGCACGGGCGGAGGTGGTTCCGCGCCGCCGACGGCCCAGCGCGCCTGATGGCGGTGCGTGCCGAAACCGCGCAGCGCATCGGCATCGGCGAGCAGGCCGCGTTCGCGTACCGACAGGCGTGCGCGCCGCACGAGGTCGGCGACGTCGCGGAACGGGGCATCGGCGCGTGCTTCGACGATGCGCCGCGCGAGCGGCTCGCCGCAGCCGGTCAGGCGCGAGAAGCCGAGCCTCAGCATCAGCGCGCCATCGGCTTGCGGATCGCCCTCGCGCGACCTGGCGCGCTCGAGCGTGCAGTCCCATTCGCTCGCCGTGACGTCGACCGGCAGCACGCGCACGCCGTGGCGCTGCACGTCGCGCACGAGCTGCGCAGGCGCGTAGAAGCCCATCGGCAGCGAGTTGAGCAACGCGCAGGTGAAGATCGCCGGATGGTGGCACTTGATCCACGACGAGGCGTAGGCGAGGTACGCGAAGCTGGCCGAATGCGATTCGGGAAAGCCGTATTCGCCGAAGCCGAGGATCTGCTGGAAGATGCGCTCGAAGTAGTCCTCGTCGTAGCCGTTCGCGAGCATGCCTTCGCGGATCTCGTCGCGGAACGGTTCGAGGCCGCCCTTGCGCTTCCATGCGGCCATCGCGCGGCGCAGCGCGTCGGCGCGGCCCGGCGTGAAACCGGCGATGACCTGGATCAGCTTCATGACCTGCTCCTGGAAGATCGGCACGCCGAGCGTGCGCCCGAGCACTTTCATCACCTCGGGATTGACGACGCCACGCTCGCGCTCTTCGCGCGACTGCGGGTATTCGGCATCTTCACCCTGCCGGCGGCGCAGGTACGGATGCACCATGCCGCCCTGGATCGGGCCGGGCCGCACGATCGCGATCTGCACGACGAGGTCGTAGAACTCGCGCGGACGCAGGCGCGGCAGCATCGACATCTGCGCGCGCGACTCGATCTGGAACACGCCGATCGTATCGGCGCGGCAGATCATGGCGTACGTCGCCTTGTCGTCGTCCGGGATCCTGTAGAGCTCCAGTTCCAGCGCCTCGTGGCGACGCAGCAGGTCGAAGCAGCGGCGCAGGCAGCTCAGCATGCCGAGCGCGAGGCAGTCGACCTTGAGCAGCTTCATCGATTCGAGGTCGTCCTTGTCCCACTGGATGATCGTGCGTTCGGCCATCGCCGCGTTCTCGACCGGCACGAGCGTGTGCAGCGCGTGCTCGGAAATGACGAAGCCGCCAACGTGCTGCGACAGGTGGCGCGGAAATCCACGCAGTTCGCCGACGAGCACGGCGAAGCGCCGGATCGCCTCCGACGAGGGATCGAAGCCGCGCTCGGCGAGCAGTTCGCCGAGCGGCGCCTCGCCGTTCGCGTAGGCGTAGGCCTCGCTGAGCGGACCGAGTTCGTCCTCGCCGAAACCGAGGGCACGGCCGACGTCGCGCGCGGCGCTCTTGCCGCGGTAGCGGATCACGGTCGCGGCGATCGCGGCACGCTCGCGGCCGTACTTGCCGAACACGTACTGGATCACTTCCTCTCGACGATCGTGCTCGAAGTCGACGTCGATGTCGGGTGGTTCGTTGCGCTCGTTGGAGAGAAAGCGTTCGAACAGCGTGTTGCCGTTCTCGGGATTGACGGCCGTGATGCCGAGCGCATAGCAGACCGCTGAATTCGCCGACGACCCACGTCCTTGGCACAGGATGGGATGTGGCTGCGATCGCGCCCATTGCACGATGTCCGCAACGGTCAGGAAGAAGTGTTCGTATTCCTTCAGCTTGATAAGCGCGAGTTCGTGCTCGAGCTGTGCGGCGACATTCTCGGGCACGCCTCCAGGCCACCGCTTTGCGGCACCTTTGCAGGTCAACGTACGAAGATGATCGATGGCGCTCAGGTCTTCCGGCACGAGTTCGCTCGGATAGACGTAGTTGATTCCCCTGAGCCGGAACGCGATGCACCGCTCCGCAATCCGCACGCTCTCGTCCAGAAGCTCCTGCGGATACAGCGCAGCGAGGTCACGACGCCGGCGCAGATGGCGCTCGCCGTTCGGGAACAGCGCATGGCCGGCTTCGGCGACCGTGCAGCCGAGGCGGATCGCGGTCATGACGTCCTGCAGCGCGCGCCGGCCGCGTGCGTGCATGTGCACGTCGCCGCTCGCGACGAGCGGCAGCGCGTGGTGTTCGCCGAGTGCGCGCAGGCGCGCGAGTCGGGCCGCGTCGTCGCCGTCGCGGTGGAGCTCGACCGCGATCCATGCGCGCGTCGCGAAACGCGTCGCGAGCCACGCGGCTTCCGCATCGGCATCGTCGAGTCCGTCGCGTGGCGGCCACAGCACGAGTACGCCGTCGCCGAGCAGGGCGAGATCGTCGCGCACGAGCCGGTACTCGCCTTTGGCGCTGCGCCGGCGCGCCAGTGTGATGAGGCGGCAGAGGTCGCTGTAGCCGTCGTGGCTCGTCGCGAGCAGCACGAGCTTCGGTCCGTCGGCGAGCCGGATCTCGGTGCCGACGACGAGCGGAAGACGGTGCTCTTCCGACGCATCGAGCGCGCGCACGATGCCCGCCATCGAGCACTCGTCGGTGATCGCGAGCGCCCGGTAGCCGAGTACCGCGGCGCGTTCGAACAGCTCGTCGGCGTCCGAGGCGCCACGCTGGAAGCTGAAGTTGCTGAGCGCGTGCAGCTCGGCATAGGCGGGTTCGTCGGGCGGCGCCGGCACGCGGGGCATCGGCACCGCGCCGGGCGGCAGCAGGCGCGGCATGTGGGCATCCCGGATGCGCCGGACGCCACGCCGCGCGGGATGCGGCAGCGTGCTCAGGCGAACCATCCGTGCAGCATCCAGCCCTGCGTCGCACCGGCTGCGACGTAGGCCCATGCACGCTGGCCGTCGCGCGTGCGCACGACGTAGTAGTCGCGCCGTTCGTCGCCGCCGTCCCACCAGCCGCTTTCGATGCGCTCGGGCCCGGCGAGGATCGCCTGCGGCGCCGGCACGAGCGGGATCTCGCGCGCGAGCAGCCACAGCGGACGTGCGCCGCCCGGAGCCGCGATGCCGTCCCGCTTCCCGGGTGTCGTCGATGGCATGCGCGTCGTCCACGCGAGGGCGGGGCGATGGTCGGCGACGAGGGCGAGGCCTTGCAGCGCCTCGTCGCCGAGCCGCGCGCGCAGGCGCTCGGCGAGCGACGGCCAGTCGAGCGCTTCGCGGCGCGTGTCGTCGAACAGGTCGACGTGCAGCGGCGCGAGCGTTGGCAGGTCGTCGGCGCGCAGCACGAGCGCCTCGACCGGCGCGACGAGGTCGAGGCGTTCGAGACGGCCGCGCGCGAACTCGAGCAGGCGATCCGGATCGCGTTGCGCGACGAGCAGGCCGACCTGTACGCGCGTACGCGCACCGCGCTCGTGTTCGAGCACGAGTTCGAAGCGTTGCACGCCACCGTCGCGTGCGAAGAGGAAACGCGCGAACTCGCGCACGAGGCGCTGCAGCGGGAACGCGAGCGCCTGCACCGATTCGACGCGGTGGTCGAACTCGAAGCGGCGCTCGTAGCGCACGGCCGGGTGATGGCGCGCATGGGTTTCCGGCGCGGCACCGCGCAGGCGGTCGAGATGGAGCAGGGCCTCCTTGCCGATGCGGCGTGCGAGCTCGGCACGCGGCAACGCGAACACCGGACCGAGCGTGGTCAGGCCCATGCCGGCGAGCGCACGTGCGGTCGTCGCCTCGAGTCCCGACCGGCCGATTGGCAGGCCTGCGAGTTCACGCAGCATGGGTTCCGGCGCGGGTAGGGCGAGGCGATCGCGACCGGCCGCGGCGAGCACCTGCGCGGCACGCGCGACCGGCGCGAGCACGAAGCGCATGTTCACGCCGAGCGTCGCGAGTTCCACGCCCAGGCGTCGCTCGAGTGCGGGCCAGCCGCCGAACAGCGACAGGCTCGCGCCGACCTCGACGAGCAGCGCATCGGGCGGTGCGAGGCAGACTTCGCCGCTGAAGCGGTAGGCCCAGTCGGCGAGCGTGGCGAGCAGGCGCTTCTCGGCGACCGTGTCGCGGCGCAGCGCGATCAGCGCGGGAAGGCGTGCACGTGCCGCCGCGAGCGGCATGCCGGCGCGCAGGCCATGCGCCGCCGCCACCGCATCGACCGCGACGACGCGCGGCTGTCTGGCCGATCCGTCGACGAGCACCGTCGCCGCCGTGTCCGCCGCGTCATGCGGGCGGACCGCGGCGAGCGGCAGGTCGGGGCAGTGCAGGCAGAGCCAGAGCATGGCGGTATGAGTGACGTACGTATGTACGTATCATAATCCGCTGCCGATGTTCCTGCGAGAACCCTGCTCGGCGGAATGGCCAGGGCATCTGCGGGGCCTGCGCCAAGCATCACCCCGGCGGCAAAGGCAGCACGCCCGGCATGTTTGGCCCGTCACGGCGGCAGGCTCGCCACCGCCGCGACGAGGGCTGCGCGACGTCTCAGTCGAAGCCGTTGCGGAAGATCAGGTCGCCCGGTACGTTGAGATCGAGCACGGTAATGCGGATCGGCACGGTCGCGAGGCCGGCGGACGACACCGAGATCGTCGCCACGTCGTCGCTGCTGTCGGCATCGACCGCGGCCGCGAAGCGCACGGCCTGCGGACGGTTCCAGTTCGACGGCGTGAACGTGAGCGTGGCTCCCGCGACGACGCTGACGTCGCTGTCGCCGGCCGTGCGTGCCACGGACACCTGCACGTTCGACGTCGGCGCGACGGCGAGGCTGATCGCGGTCGCGCCCTGGCCGCCTTCGTCGAGGCGCAGGTTCTGGTTCGCGACGACGATGCCCTGGCTCGTCGCGTTGTAGGCGGCGCGATAGATCGTGTTCGTGCCGGTGCCGGTGTAGTAGAGCGCACCGTCGGGCCCCGTGGCGACGTCGACCTGGGTCGTCACGCCGATCGCCCAGTGGTCGATCGCCTGCACTTCGTTGGTCGCCGTGTCGATGCGCGCACGCATGATGCGGCCCGAGTTGCAGTCACCGTAGAAGAAATTGCCACGGTACTCGGCCGGTGCCAGCGTGGCGTCGTAGAACGCGCCGCCGGTCAGGCAGCCGCCCTGGTTGAGCGTGACGGCCTGTCCACCCGTGCTCGAGGCGTCGGCGGCGGTCTGGCGTACCGTGAACGTCGTCGCCGACGGTACCGATGCGATGTACTGGTTGGCACCGTTGAACGTGCTGTTGCCGACGTTGGCGATCGAGAGGTTGCCGCCCGTGCGGAAGCCGTGCGCGCCGCTCGTCGTGAACGTGGCGATATTGCCGTTGCGCACGGCGGTGGTGATCGTGCGCGTGTCGCTGCCGTTCGTGCGGTAGCTGATCTTCGGCGGCAAGAAGCCCGCCGGCTGGTTGTTCTCGTAATCGTTGTAGCCGGCATGGTCGCCACGACCGATCACGAAGATCTGTTCGTAGCCGGTACCGACGACGTTGAGCCAGATCTGCCCGGTCGACGGCTGGATCTGCATCGTGAACGGGTTGCGCACGCCTCGGGCGAAGATGTAGTCGTTGTTCGGACCGGCGCCGTCGGCAAACGGATTGTCGGGCGGCAGCGAGCCGTCGCGGTTGGCGCGGCCGACCTTGGCTGCGAGCGAGGTCAGGTCCCCGTCGACGCCCGTTGCACTGCCGAGGTCGCCGATGCCCCAGTACAGCTTGCCGTCGGCCGCGAAACCGATGCCGCCGCCGTCGTGGTTGGCACCGTTGGTCGGCAGGTTGGCCATGATCACGGTGCGCTCGACGCCGACGTTGCCGTCGGCCCGGTAGCGGATGATCTGCTGTTCCGAGCCACTGACGGTCACGAAGAAGTAGACGTAGCCGTTGCTCGTGAAGTTCGGGTCGAAGGCCATGCCGATCAGGCCGCACTCGCTGCTCGTGACGATCGGCGACATCGTCGCGAACGTCGTCCACTCGGGCGTCGTCGTGGTCAGCGAGCCCGACAGCACGCGCACGCGCCCGTTCTTCTCGAGCACGAACAGGCGGTCGCTGCCGTCGGTCGCCCAGGCCATGCCCGTGTGCTGCTTGCCCGAGGTATCGGTCGGCGAGTTGCGGTTGATCGAGAACGCGGTCTCGGTCCAGTTCGGATCGCTGACCGTCGCATGGGCGAGCGGGCTCGCCGAGCATGCGGCCAGCAGGATGAGGGTGGCATTGCGACGCATCGGGCGTTCCTGTGGAGAGGGCGGCGCGATGATAGCGGCCTCTCCGCGCATCAAAGTGTCGGCGGGCCACGATTCGTGTGCCTGCATGCCCGATCCTGCCTTCGCGTTGGCGTGCGTTCATGCGCGAGCGTCCGACCGCGTGCACGAGCGCTCGGCGGCATCCTTAAGAGGCCTTCCCGTCGTTCGGGTTTCCTCCGCGTTCGCGCGTAAAGATCGGACCGGATCAGGAAGGACGAAACATGGACAAGGTCGTGGCCGCCATCCTGGCGGGGTTGTTCTCGGTCGCGTGGGCAGCGCCAAAGGCTTTCGCGGCGACCTGGTGCGTGCGTGACCACAACGAGTTCCAGCAGGCACTGACGGCAGCTGCCGCGTCGCCGCAGGACGACGAGATCAAGGTGCGTGAGGGCATCTACACGACCTTCAGCAACACGTTCACCTACTCGTCGCAGAACGCGGGATGGCTGACGATCTCGGGCGGCTGGTACACGGTCGACGGCAACGACTGCGCGCAGATGCGTCTGGACGCGCGCCGCACGATCCTCGACGGTGCCGGCCAGCGCAGCGTGCTGCGCATCATCCAGGCCCCTCCGCAGGGCTAGACGACCGCAACGCAGCTCACGGTCTACAACCTCACGATCGCCAACGGCTTCGTCGACCCGGCCACGTCCGGACGTGGCGGCGGGCTCTCGATGAGCACGTACAACGACGGCTTCACCGCGCTGGTCGTCGAGAACACGATCATGTCGAACAACGAGGGCGAGTACGGCGGTGGTGCGAGCTTCTACGTGAAGAAGGGTTCGCTGCGCATCGTCAACAGCCTGTTCGAGCGCAACCGGGCTTCTACGACAGTGGCGGCGCAGGCCGACATCACGATCCTGGCAACCGGCGAGAACGTCACGCATGCCGCCGTCATCGCGAACAGCACGTTCGTGGGCGGTCGCTGCGCGGGGAACGGTGGGCGAGGGTGCGGGATCGTGGCGGGCCTCGGCGGTGGCGTCCACCTCGGCGTCGTCAACTCGCTGTTCCACGACAACGCGATCAACGACCTGACCCTCGAGGGGCTGTCCGTGGTGGGGCTCGGCAACGGCACGGCGAGTGCCGATTCCAGCCTCGTCGAGAACACGTCCGGCAACCTTCCGCTGGTCGCCACGAATATCCTGACCGGCAACCCGCGCTTCGTCGATCCGGCGACGTTCGACTGGCGACTGCGCGACGACTCTCCGTTCCTCGATCGTGGCCGTGCCGCGGTCCCCTACTACGCGCCGTCCGTGCTCGACGTGCACGCCCAGCTTCGCACGCGCTACGCTGCGATGGACCCTGGCGCGTTCGAGAACCAGACCTGGGACACGCTGTTCGCCAACGGCTTCAACTGATCGTGCCGCTGCACGGGACCTGCGCGCCGGTCACCTGCACGACGCTTCAGAGATGCAACATGCCGAAGACGATCAGATCGGCAGCAACGAGCGATGCGTCATCGCCCCGGCCCAGGCACCGTCGCCGACCGCCAGCGCGACGCTGTGCGCGGTGCGCGCCGCGTCGCCGCAGGCGAACACGCCGGCCACCGTCGTGGCCTTGAACTCGTCGGTCCTGATGAACTCGCCCGAGAAGCCCGTTTCGAACGCGCAGCCGAGCTGCTGTGCGAGCGGGCTCGACACGCGTGTGCGCGTGGCCACGAACAGTCCGTCGAAGACGAGCCCGCGACCGTCCAGCAGCGCGACGGTCGCGACGTCCTTCACCGAGCGGATACGCGTGGTCTCGACGGTCACGCCACGCGCGTCCAGCGAGGCGAGCTGCGCCTCGTCGGGATCGAAGGCCGCGTCGACGAGCAGTGTCGTGGTGCCCCAGTCGGGCAGCATGAGCGCATGGTGCATCGACAGTTCGCTCGTCGCGACGACGCCGATGCGGCCGCGATCGAGTTCGTAGCCGTGGCAGTAAGGGCAGTGGAACACGCTGCGCCCCCAGCGCTCGGCGAGGCCTTCGATCGTCGGCAGTTCGTCGACGACGCCGGTTGCCAGCACGATGCGGCGTCCCTGCCACCGATGACCGGTGTCGTCGATCACGACGAAGCGATCGCGTTCGCCTGAAGCCTGCGTCGCGACGGCATGGACCCAGTGCACGTTCGGATACGCCATGACCTGGGACCGTCCTTCCGCGGCGATCGCCTCGGGAGCGCGTCCGTCCTGGCCGAGGAAGCCGTGCGACGCCTTCGCGAAACGGTTGCGGCGCATGCCGGCATCGAGCACGAGCACGCGCTGGCGGGCACGCGCGAGCTGCATCGCGGCGGACTGGCCTGCGTAGCTGCCGCCGATGACGATGGCGTCGCAGGGAAGAGTGGAATCAGCGGTGTCCATGACGGGTCGCCTTGCGTGCGAGCGCGCCGGCATTCGCGGCGCGGCGGCTGAAGGAGGCGGCGAGATCCGCGAGCGTGACCTCGCCGAGGCGGGTGGCGAGCAGCGCTTCGGCTGCGCGGAAGGCGTCGTCGAGCGCTTCGTCGACAGCCTGCTCGACGAGGCATTGCGGACGCTCGGTGCGATGTCCGACAGCGAAGGCCTCGGGCGTGCCGACCGCCCTGTGGACATCGAGCAGCGTGACGTCCTCGAGCCTGCACGCGAGCGACCAGCCACCGCCATGACCTTTCACGGAGGTGACATAACCGAGTTCGCGCAGGCTCCCGAGGACCTTCCTGACGAGGACGGGATGCGTGCCGAGGAAGCCGGCGAGGGTTTCGGAGGTGAGCGGTCCGTCGTGATGCGCCATGTGGAGCAGCACGTGCAGGACCGACGAGAGCCTGCTGTCCTGTTTCATGTAACTAAAAATATTACATGATTGCGATGAGGTCAACACAGGGGTTTCCCCGCAGCGCGGCCGCGTTGCATGATCGGTCTTGCCGCCGCATCGCCATGCGGGCAAGGACATGCAGGCGCGATGGCATCGGCGAGCCGGTCGCGTATGTCGCCAGGGAGATCGGTCATGCGTGCATCGCGTCGCGGGATCCTCTTTGCATCGGTCGTGCTCGCGCTCGGCGTCGCGTGGTGGCTGTTGCGTTCAGTCGGCCCGGATCCGGATCGTCGGGAACACGCCACCACGGCCGTCGCTTCCGCACCTGTGGAGTTGCCTCGCGAGGCAGCGCACGACGTACGCCCGGCGTCGATCGGTGGCGTCGCGCGAGCGTGATGCCGCGCCGGCGCCCATGCCGAACCTGCAGCCCTTGAGCGAAGCGGACCGTGCGATCCTGGACCGTTTCATGGCGCAGACGGAGCAGGGTTTCCAGTCGCCGGCGCGCGAGCTGCATCGCCGCCTGCGCGACGAACCGGCCGATCCCGCGTGGTCGCCGTTCGCGACCGGCACGATCGAAGCGTCGATGCAGGCACGACTGCCCGAGCTCGCCAACCTGCGCTTCGACCAACCGGTGTGCCGTACCTCGATCTGCATGCTGCGCGCCGTCTCGGTCGCAGGCACCGACGACCACGGCATGCGCTGGCAGATGGTCATGCAGGGCCTCATGAACGAGCCATGGTGGCGCGAGCACTTCGACGATGCGCAGACCTCGATGGGCATGGTCGAAGGGCAACATGTGCATCTGACGTACTTCTTCGTGCGCGACGGACAGTAGTCGAGGCGGCTGGTGATCGCCGTGTGGCGTGGTCGATCTCCGGCACGGCCTGCGGAACCTGCGCTGACGTCGGCGCCGTATCCCCAGGGGGATGGCATGGCGATGTAAGGTTTCGCGCCATGCTCCCGTCCCATGGGACATGTCGATCCCTTGTCCGCAGCATTCCGTCATCGCCCATTCCGCCGCCACCGCCGACACCCGAGCCGACGCCTTGCCCGCGATCGACGAGGTCGTGCGCCGCTACGGCGGGGCGCTCGCGCGCATCGCCGGGAGCTACGAGCGCACGCCGGCCGGACGCGAGGACCTCGTTCAGGACATCGTCGTCGCGCTCATGCAG
Organism: Dokdonella aquatica; assembly: GCF_051987395.1. NCBI lineage: Bacteria > Pseudomonadati > Pseudomonadota > Gammaproteobacteria > Lysobacterales > Rhodanobacteraceae > Dokdonella > Dokdonella aquatica. The sequence continues at coordinate 3,625,339 of NZ_CP197094.1, forward strand.
GCCTTGCCGAAGTTCCGTGGCGACAGCGCGCTCGGCACGTTCGTGTACCGGGTCGCGACGAACCAGGCGATCGACCGCATGGCGCGACGATCGCCAGCGATGATCGACATCGTCGATGCCGCCGATGTGCCCGATCCGGATCCGGGACCCGATGCACGCTACGGCGAGCATGCCCGCCGCGAGCACCTTCTCGCCGCGATACGCTCGCTGCCGCTGTCGTTGCGCCAGGTCATCACGCTCGTCCTCGAAGGGCTGAGCCACGCCGAGATCGCGTCGATCCTCGGCATCACCGAGAACAACGTGGCCGTGCGCGCGAACCGTGCGCGTGCGGCCCTGCGCGAACGACTCCAGGGAGACGCCCGATGAGCGACGACGAGCTGCGCGAATGGCAGGCGCAATGGCATGACCAGGCGCCCGGTGATACCGCGCACATCCATGTCCGGGCCGTGCGCGAGAACCGGCGTCATCGGGTGCTTGCGATCGCCGAGTACGCGATGCTGACCGCACTTCTCTTCGTCAGCCTCGTCTTCGCCGCCTGGCGCGACGAGCCGGCGTTGTGGTGGGGCATGGCGGCGATCTGGATCCTCGGTGTTCCGGCCCTCGTCTTCGCGTGGTGGAACCGGCGCGGCCTGTGGGGCAGCGCAGGGGCGAGCGCGCACGAGCACGTCGCGCTGTCGTTGCAGCGCAGCCGGCACGGCTTGCGCGCGCTGCGTGTGGGCTACGTCCTTCTCGCGGCGAGCACGTTCGCCGTGCTGGCGATCGCGCTGGCCTTCGGAGACGGTGCGCGCTTGTCGATGCTCGGCGTGCTCGTGATCGTGGTGGCCGCGCATCTCGTCGTGATGCTTCTCATGCACGTGCGCCTGCGTCGCCGCGTACGCGTGTTCGAGTCGTTGATGCGCGACGCCGGCGACGATACGCCGTAAGGTTCCGAGGCCCACGACGGACTCATGTCCTCGAGCCCCGCATCGCGGGAGCATGACGAGGATGGACATGAGGGTTGTTTCGAACGAAAGGCGTACGCACGGCGTGTTCCGGGTGTGGAGAGCGGCGGCCATGTGTTCATCGGTGCTTGTCGCGATCACCGGCATCGCGCTCGCGGCATCGGTGGCGAAGGCCTCGGATGCGCGGTCATGGTGGATGGAGACACGCCTCGGCGGCGTGCCGACCGGTTTCCTCCACGAGAAGGTCGACATCGTCGACGGCGTGCGACGCACGGAGCAGGTGTCGCAGTTCGTGCTCAACCGCATGGGCTCGCGTGTCGAGGTGCGCTCGCAGGCGCGCTACCGCGAGGATGCGCAGGGCCTGCTCGACGAGGTCGTCGCCGAAGTCGGCAGCTCGGCCGAGACGACGACCAGCGAAGGCAAGGTCGTCGACGGCGTGCTGCGCGTGCGTACGCGTGCCGGCGGGCGCGACTACACGACCGACACGCCGCTCGCCGGGCCCCTGCTGGGCCCGCAAGGCCTGCGCGAGCGCAGTCGCGACGCGTTGCGCAAGCCGGGCGACAGGCTGCGCTACCTGACCTATGCCGGCGATTACGCGTCGCTCGCGACGGTCGAGCGCACCGTCACGGGCATCGAGACGATCGAGGTCGACGGGCGCCGTGTCGAGTCGGTCGTCGTGCGCGAGACCACGGACGTGATGCCGGTACCGATGCAACTGTGGCTCGACGGCGACGGGCGCGCGCTGCGCACGCAGCAGGAAAGCCCGTTCGGCACGGTCGACAACCTGCGCGCCGACGAGGGCGTACGCGAACGCGTCGCGGCAGGCGCCGAGCTGCCCGAGAGCACCTACGAGAATGCGGTCGCGAAGTCCAATGTCCGCCTGCCGAAGCCACGATCGCTCGAGGCCGTGCGCGTGCGCATCGAACTCAAGCGCGACGACGTGGCCATGCCCGTGTTCGACGGTCCCGAGCAGCGCGTGGTCGAGCGCAGTGACCGCCACGCCGTGCTCGAGATGCGGCGCGGAGCGGAACCGAAGCCCTCCGCGACGGACGCGGACGGCGGAGAGGGCAGGGAGTGGCTGGTTCCGAACGCCTACCTGCAGTCCGATCATCCCGAGGTCGTCGCGTTGGCGCGCTCCCTGCGCAAGCCGGGGCTCGACACCTACCGCCAGGCGCGCGTGCTGCAGGACTGGGTCGCCACGCAGATGACGTTCGACGCCGGCATCGCACTGGTGTCGGCGTCGGAAGCCGTTCGCGACCGCCGCGGAACATGTCTCGCCTACGCGGTCGTGCTGTCCACGCTTGCACGTGCACTCGACATTCCGTCGCGCGTCGTCATGGGACATGTCTACGCAGCCAACATGTGGGGCGGTCACGCCTGGAGCGAGGTGCTCGTCGACGGACGCTGGATCGCGCTCGACGCCGCGGTATGGCGCGACGGGCCCGCGGATCCGGCGCGCATCGGCGTGATCCGCACGTCGCTCGAGCACGGGACGTCGAGCGGCCTCGCCTCGCTCGCGAGCCTCTACGGCAACGAGCGCGTGCGCGTGCTTTCCTACACGCTCGACGGCACGACGACCACGGTCGCCGCCGACGCGGCGCCGTACGTCGTGGCGGGACGCGATTACCGCAACGATGCGCTCGGCCTGCGCTTCCGTGCGCCGGAAGGATTCGACTTCACCGAGCTCGATATCATGTACCCGCGCAGCGACGTCGCGGTACTGCGTGGGGCCGACGGCACAACGCTCAAGGTCCAGCAGCGTTCGGTGCGGCCGGGCGAGGCGCAGGCACCGCTGGATGCGCTGCGCTCGTTGCTCGACGGTGCCGAGGACATGAAGCAGACGCCTGCGATCGATATCGGCGGAACACACGCAGAGGTGCTCGAAGCCGGGAGCTCGGCTGCGGCGGTCTGGCTCGACGACAGCGACCTGTGGGTCGTGCGCGGCGAGGGCAAGGCTGCGGCATCGGCCGTTCGCGAATTCGTGGCCGGCTTTCGTCACGGAGGGTGAGGAGCCCCCCCGAGCTGAAGCACGCATGTCGAGGCCGTGATCCTCGACATGGGGCATCGCCGTTTGCGCACGCCTGCGTGGGGGTGAGGCATGCGTGCATGACAAGCGATGGGCAGCACGCTAAGGTGACTGCGGTGCGCGGAGCCGGATCACCGGACGTCCGCTCACCGTGCAGACGCGCCGGCAAGCGGCGCCGCCCAGGGGAGCAGGATGCAGATGTCATCGGAACACGCCGGCGCGGAGTCCGGCCGGGCAAGTGCGCCGCAGGTCTTCGCGGCACGGTGGCGGAGGGTCGCGGCGTTCGTGATCGACACGTCGATCCTCGCCGTGTTCGGTGCCATCACGGGCTGGCTCATGTACGAGCCGATGAGTGCACTCGGCACACTGGGGCGCGGTTTCGGCCTGTGCGTCGCGCTGCTCTACTTCGGCATCATGGACAGCTGGTTCTGCGACGGCAGGACGCTCGGCAAGGCATGCCTCGGCATACGCGTGGCGGGACGCGACGGGCTCCCGCTCTCGATGCCGCGTGCGTTCGCGCGCACGGCGACGTGGAGCATCCCGTGGTACCTCGGCGACGCGCTGGCGGCGATGTTTCCCGGCATGCCGTTCCTGGTGATGCAGCTCACGAACGTGTTCACCGTGGTGATGATCGCGATGCTCTACCTGTTCGCGTTCAACAGGCGGACTCGCCAATCGCTCCATGATCTCGTCACCGGTGCGTTCGTGCTGCGTGCCGAAGCCGACACCACCTCGTGGCAGCCGCGGCCGGTGTGGCGATGGCACGCCGTGCTGCTCGGCGCCGTCGTATCGGTACTCTTCGCATCGCTCACCATGCTGGTGCGCACTCCGACGGCTGCCGACGCGCAGCGCCTGCAGACGTCGCTGGGCGCCATCGTCTCCATGCGCGAGGTGCAGGCGCTGGAATGGAGGATCATGACGACATGGGCGACCGGGCAGGACACCCGCACCGAGCTCATCCTCACCTCGAGGGTGCATTCGGATCGCCACATGGATGCCGCCTTCGCGGGACGCGTGTTCGCCAGGATCATCGAAGACCTGTGTCCCGGAGCCCCGTACGATCATGTCCGCATCGTGCTCGTCCGCGGGTTCGACCTCGGCATCGTGTCGTGGAAGAGGCAGCAGTACTTCCTGTATCCGGTCGTTGCACATGCACGCATGCGATCGCGCTGCGAGGGCGATCGTGGTGAGACAGTCGTTCACGCTGAATCGACGCTGGACGCGTCGCCCCACCTCGGGTCGACCCCAGGCCGCCTACAGGCCCCGTGACGATAAGGTTCCCGTGATGGTGTCGATGGTCGATGCCACGATGCATACACGGGAATACGTTCGCATGACGGATGCTTCATCGGGTGTTTCGGGTTCTTCGGGTGGTTCATCGGCGGCCGATGCCGCACAGGCCGCGGGCTCGGCGAACGAGGCCGCGGCCCAGGCCGAGACGGCCGTCAGCGCCGGTTTCGATGCCGACCAGGCGGCGGCCGATGCGGCTGCAGCGGCACAGGCCTGCGACCCCGCTGCCGCGCAGGCCGCGGCGGATCGGGCCGAGCAGGCGGCCGAAACGGCTCAGCAGGCGGCGGCTGCAGCCGCTGCGGCAGTGGCCGAGCATCCTGCTGCGCCGTACGCGGCCGAGTCGGTGAATGCCGCGAACGTCGCGGCGGCCGGCGCCGTCGAGGCTGCGGCTGCGGCACGCAACGCCGCCAACGAGGCGACCGGCTGCCTCATGTCCGAAGCACCTGCGCCATCGGGTGTGTCCGTGTCGCCGGGCATCGTGGGGCAGCTCGACGCGATCGCGGTGGATCGTGGCGTGGCGTCGTCGTACTCGACTTACGCGCAGGTCGCGCTGGCATCGTGACGGTGCCGGCACGCCAGCGTCGGCACATCGCGTGACATCGCTCGATGACCCCGGATCCGGCGCGTGCCGGATCCGGGGACGTGCGTGGCTCGGTGGAATCAGTGCGTGATCGCGTCGCTCTTCGCCTTGTGCAGTCCGCCCGCGACGGCGCCGGCGCGGCAATCGAGGTTCACGAGCGCATCGAGATCGGCCTGGCGATGCAGCAGGTCGCCGTAGACGCGCGGCACGCTCGACACCGGATCCGGCATCGTGAACGTTCCCGGGCTCGTGACGCTGCCGGGGCTGCCCGTCAGGAACCGCGACAACGCGGCCTGCGTCCCCATCGACCGCGGGAACACGTGCAGGAACCTCGTCGCGGTTTCACTGCCGTGGCAGGCGTCGCAGGTGTTGAGCGAGAAGTGGTGGCGTGCGTCGTTGTCGAAGATCGCCGGATGGATCCATGCCGCCGCGGGCGCGGTGCTCGGGTTGAGCGAGGCGCCGGTGAGGAACGGCTGGCCGAGGAACGTCGCCGGTACGTCGTGGCCGTCGAGCAGGATGGTCGGCGCGTTGCCGTTGACGAAGTCGGCCTGCAGCGTCGAGGTGTGCGGCGCCGGGAACGGGTTGTAGGTCTCGCGATGCGGCGTGAGCTTCGTCGACACCGTCTCGAGATGCTGGCTCGATGCCCCGACATTGAACTCGCGCAGTTCCCACAGGCGGTCGAGTGCGTTCTCGTTCGTGCGGATCTGGTTGATCGCACTGCCGTTGGGCTTGCCGGGCGCGGCATCGGCCGAGGTGAAGACGTCGGTGAGATCCTGCAGCGCGGCGTTGTACGTCGACGAGCCGAGCACGAAGCCGTCCAGGTCGTGCCACTTCCGGCCCCAGGCCTGCACGTCCCGACAGCCCTCGAGCGGCACACCGTACTCGAGGATCACGGTGAACGGCATCTCCGAGCAGTTGCCGTCCCTGTCGCGCTGCATGACGCCGAACACGAAGCGGCCTTCACCGGCATCTCCGCCACCGCCGTAGACGAGGTTGCCGCGCAGGTCGACGCGGTTGACGATCGCGAGCAGGCGCATCGGCGACTGTTCGAGGTCGAGGCGGCCGGCGCCGTCGCGTGGCCAGACATCGAGCACGAGGTCGGCCATGAGCGGCCGCTTCACGATGTCGAACGTGTTGACGTTCTGGTCGACCGTCCAGCCCTTGAGCCAGCGTTCGACGAACTCCGCGGCATTGACGCCGGTGGCGGGTTCGTTGGCCATGTTCGTCATGAGCGCGTTGAACGTCCATGCACCACGCGGGTTGCCGCGGCGCGTGCACGCGTCGAACGTGCGGTCGCGATCCTCGACCACGCGTGGATGCACGACCATGAGCGAGCGCTCGGCCGATGTGAGCGCGGCGATGCCTGCGCCCGCCTCGGCGGGGATCTCGAACGGCGTGCCGGTATCGATGTCGCGACGCAGGCGGTCGGGGTCGATGAAGGCCACCGGGCGCTCGCCGAGGATCTCGCGCCCGCGGAACACCGGCGTCTTCGCGATGCCGGCGGCGAGCTGCTTGCGTCGCGCCTGCTCCTCGACGAAGCGTGCGAAGTCGAACGGAATCGTGCCCGAGAACGTCTCGGGCGCCTTCGGGTCGCGCTTGACGACGACGTGGCGTCCGTCGACCTGCAACGTCACGTCGGCCGGAAGTTCATGCCCCTTGGGGTAGCGCACCTGCAGCAGGGCGTTGTTGCCGCCGGGCGGGCTGTCGCGGAGCGCCGTGATCGTCACCGACTGCGCGTCCGGCAACGCGACGGGCGCGGGGTCCGCCGCGTGGGCGCCCGATCCGGCGAGCAGGCTCGCGATCGCGGCCGTGAACAGCGGCATCCATCGGATCGCGCGTCGACGGGGCGTCGAAGGGGTGGTGTTGCGCGTGGTCATCCTTTTCTCCTGGCTGATGGCTGGAGCACGCGACGGCGCGGTGCTGCATGGCGTGCAGCCCGGCGGTGTCGCGCGTGGTTCCCTGCTCGGATTCCCCTTCGGGTGACGCTATCAGCGCGGCGTGGCCACATAACGTGAAGCACCACGCGGAACGGTCGTGGCGGTGTTCACGATTCCACAATGGTGGCGTCGGCGTTCGCGCGATGCCTCCCGTGAAGGCAGGCGGGCTGCGCCGCACCGCCGTGCATGCAGCGGGTCGCGCGTGACGGCTTCAGTGCGCGGACACCACGCGGTTGCGACCCTCGGCCTTGGCGCGGTACAGCGCCTCGTCGGCGCGCTGCAGCAGCGTGTCGGGTGACGCGGCGCCATCGGGCACGATGCTCGCGGCGCCGATGCTGACGGTCACGTGCATGGCGACGCTCGATGCGTCGTGCCCGATCCCGAGCGATCGCACGGCGGCGAGGATCACGTTGGCCATGCGGGTGGCCTCGACGCCGTCGCAGCGCGCCAGCATCACCGCGAACTCCTCGCCGCCGTAACGAGCGGCGAGATCGTCCTCGCCGCGCAGCGAGGACGACAGGGCTCCGGCGACGGTGGTCAACGCGGCATCTCCGGCGAGGTGACCGTAGGTATCGTTGTAGGCCTTGAACGCATCGATGTCGCAGAGGAGGACGGCGAGTGGCTCGTCTCGCCCGGCGTGTTCGCGCCAGGCTTCCGCGAGCCTGCGGTCGAAGGCGCCGCGGTTGGCGATACGCGTGAGCCCGTCGAGCGAGGCGAGGCGCTGCAGCTCGGCGTTGGCCTCGCGCAGGGCTTCGGTGCGCTGCGCGACTTCGCGCGTGAGTTCGCGCTCGCGCTCGCGCAGTCGCCATACGCGCACGCGATGCAGTGCGGCGAGCACGCCGGCCGCGCACAGGATCGCCGCGATGCGGAACCACCATGTCTCGTACCAGCCCGGTGCGATCGCGAAAGGCACGCGCACGCCCTCGGTGTTCCATACGCCGTCGTTGTTGCTGGCGATCGCCCGGAAGACGTAGTCGCCGGGTGGAAGGTTCGTGTACGCCGCGACGCGGCTCGTGCCGGCGTCGATCCAGTCGCGGTCGAAGCCTTCGATGCGGTAGCGGTAACGTACCGCCGCCGGCGCGACGTAGCTCATCGCCGCGTAGTGCCACTCGATGCGCTCGGGGTGCGGGCCGAGTCGCGCCGGCGCCCGTGGTGCGACGTCCTTGCCGTCGACCACGAGGCGCTCGACGTCGACCGGGGGAGGCAGCGTGTTCACGAGCAGGTGCGCGGGGTCGACGATCACGACGCCGTTGGCGGTACCGAACCACAGCCGACCGTCGCGCGTGCGCGCGGCGGGTGTCTGCGAGGCACCGTTGGCCTGCGAGGACAGCATGCCGTCGGACTTGCCGTACCACACCGGTTCGAGCCGTTCGATCCCGCCCCGCGCGAGCTCCGCGAGCGCTGCACGCTCCACACGGGCGATGCCACGGTTGGAGCTGATCCAGAAATGGCCTTCGCCGTCGTCGAGGATCGCGAACGCCGCATCGCCGTAGAAGCCCGCGCGTTGCGTGAACACGTCGACGCGTTCGCCGGTCACGCGCATCGGGCCGAGGCTCGTGCCGAGCCACAGCGTACCGTCGTTGCCGGGATGGAACGCGAACACGCTCATGCCGGGGAGGCCGTCGGTGCCGCAGGCGTCGACGGCACCGTCACGCAGGCAGCGCAGGCCGCTGCGCAGGCCGATCCAGAGGCGGCCATCGGGTGCTTCGTGGAGTGCGCGCGTGTCGTCCCCGGCGGTGCCCGCGACGACCTCCACCTTGTCGCCGGTGATGCGGGCGACGCCTTGCAGCGTGCCGACCCACATGCCGCCGTCGCGGCTGCGTGCGAACGCGAACACGATCGTGCCGGGCATGCCCTGGCGCAACCCGAACCCGGTCGCGGAGCCGTCACGCGCGATGCGTGTGACGCCCTCGGTTCCGCCGATCCACAGGTTGCCGCGGTCGTCGGTGTCGATCGCGCGGATCAGCTGGCTCGGCAGTTTCGCGTTGACGTCGTCCGCGGGCACGAGGATCTGACCTTCGTAGCGTGCCAGTCCGGCGCCGTCGGTGCCGACCCAGAGCGTGCCTTCGCGATCCTCGTGCACGGCGCGCACGGCATTCGAGGCCATCGCGCCGGTGGCGGTGACGAGCTTCGAGTCGCTGAAGCGGTGCACGCCGCTCGAGGTCGTGCCCATCCAGAGGTTGCCTTCGCGATCCTCGAACATCGAGCGCACGGTCTCGCCGCCCATGCCCGACAGCGTGTCGTCGCAGTCGAAGCGGGCCGCGGTGAGACGGCAGATGCCGACGCCGAGCGGGGCGAACCAGAGGTTGCCGTCACGGTCGCCGAACAGCGAATAGATGCGCTTGTCGTCGAGCGTGGCGAGCCTCGGCTCGCGCTCGAAGCGGCCGCCGCGATGGCGAGCGGGGCCGGCCTGGGTACCCGCCCAGACGACGCCGTCGCGATCGATGGCGAGGCTGTAGACCGCGTTGGTCGGCAGTCCGCGCGACGCATCGAGGATCTCGACACGGCCGTCGGACCAGTGCACCACGCCGAGGCCGTCAGCCGCGATCCACACGCCACCGGCCGCATCGGCCACGATCGCACGATAGAAACCGCGCGGCGGGAAGCCGCTCTCCGTGCCGAGCAGGCGCATGCCGGCGTCGTCCTTGCGGACCACGCCGGCATTCGTGGTCATCCACAATGCACCGGAGCGGTCCTGCACGATGCCGAACACGCTCTCCGCGCCTTCCGGGAGTGCGACCGCCTGCAGGTCGCGCCCGTCGGCACGATAGAGGCCGCCGTTGAGCGTGCCTACCCACAGCGTGCCGTCGCGGTCGGTCCCCACGGCGGTGATCGCCGAGCTGCGCAATGCGGGCGCGATGCGCTGGTCGATGCTGTCGAAACCCGCGCCGCTGTGATGCACGAGGCCACCGTAGGTGGCCAGCCACATCGAGCCGTTGCGATGCTGCGCGATCGACAGCACGGTGCCCTGCGGCAGCTGGTTCTCGTACCACACATGCACGAGCTGCCCGATCGCGCGGTCCGGATCGAGCGCGAGCGCGGGCAGGCTGGCGAGCCAGCCGCATGCGACAACGATGAGCGAGCGCCAGGCTCCTGCATGACGATCCACGTGTTTCCGACCCGTCGTCCCCACGACCCGCCAGATGATCGAGCGATCCTAGCAGCCACGATCGCCCGCGCGCAGCGTGCCGAAGGTCCTTGCGCGCCGGGTGCTAGAGTGTGCGGCTCGGAACCCGAGGACAGCCCGCCATGAGCACGCCACCGAATCCGTATCCGATCGGCACGCCCGGCATACCCTGGGGCGACGCCGAGAAGCGCGAGTGGCGCTCGCGCCAGGTCCGCCGCCGAAGCCATGCCGACGATGTCGTCGCGGCGATCGAGCCGTTGCGCGCGCACTGGGACGTCGTCGACTACGGACGCGTCGAGTACGCTCCCGACGCGTACCCGCTGCTCGCCCTGCGCAGCCGCGACTGGCGCGACGACCTTCCGTGCGTGCTCGTCACGGGTGGCGTCCACGGTTACGAGACCAGCGGCGTGCATGGTGCACTCCAGTTCGCGGCGCATGCCGCGTCCGACTACGCAGGACGCGTGAACCTGCTCGTCGTGCCGTGCGTGAGTCCGTGGGCGTACGAGCGCATCCATCGCTGGAACGCCGACGCGATCGACCCGAACCGGTCGTTCCGCGAGCCGAGTCCCGCCGCGGAGTCGGCGGCGCTCATGCGCCTCGTCGCGCCGCTGCGCGGCCGCTTCCTGGTTCATGTGGACCTGCACGAGACGACCGACACCGACGAGACCGAATTCCGTCCCGCACTCGCCGCGCGCGACGGCAAGGACCACGAGCCCGACGTGATCCCGGACGGTTTCTACCTCGTCGACGACAGCGCCAATCCGCGGCGCGACTTCCAGAACGCGATCATCGCCGCCGTCGCGAATGTCACGCACATCGCACCCGCCGACCCGGACGGCAACATCATCGGTTCGCCCGTGGTCGCCCATGGCGTGATCGAGTACCCGCTCGAACGCCTCGGCCTGTGCGCGGGGATCACCGGGGCCACGTACACGACCACGACCGAGGTCTATCCCGACAGCCCGATGGCCACGCCCGAGCAGTGCAACGCGGCGCAGGTCGCCGCGGTGCGTGCCGCGATCGACTACGCGCTCGCGGTGCCTCGACCGGGCTGAGGGTCCGTCTCGTACGCGTCTCTCCTTGGCAGGAGGGACAGCGTGGGCCACGCACACCCGGGGATCGCCGGCATGTCGCGGAGCGACGTGTGCGTCGACGTCGAAGCGCGCGTCGCGAGCCCTGCATGCAACCTTTCGCGCGCGATGCGCATCGAACGGCGTCTCGCACTCGATCGGGCGCTTCGCATGCCGCGACTTCTTCCTGCCATCCTGCGTCGCGTCCCGATGTTCGCATGCGCGTTCGCCGCCCTCGCCACCACGCCGGCGATGGCGACGTATTCGATCATCGCGTGTGACGACGACGGTGCCTGCGGCGTCGCGGTGGCGACGCACAACCTCGCGGTCGGCGCGAGCGTGCCGTACGCGAAGGCGCGTGTCGGTGCACTCGCCGTGCAGTTCGAGACCGATCCCGTCTACGGGACGAAGGGGCTCACCCTGCTCGCCGAAGGCGTCGCGCCGGCGGCCGCGCTGGCGGCGTTGCTCGCCGCGGATCGCAGCCTCGACGGCACCGGCATCGGCGAGCGCCAGGTCGGCATCGTCGATGCGCGTGGCGCTTCGGCGATCCACACAGGGGGCGTTGCGAAGCGATCGACCTGGGCCGGTGGCGTCGAGGGCAGGGGATTCGCCGTGCAGGGCAACGGCCTCGCCGGAGCACGCGTCGTCGAGGCGATGGCCGAGCGCTATCGCGGCGCGCGCGGTGCGTTCGGCGAACGCCTCCTCGCGGCGCTCGAAGCCGGGCACGCTGCAGGCGGACAGACCATCGGCGCGATGTCGGCCGCCCTGCTCGTGCGTACGCCCGAGGGTGACTGGCAGGACATCGACCTGCGCGTCGACGGCTCGACGCGTCCGCTGCAGGACCTGCGTCGCCTGCTCGACCAGCGCACGGGTTTCGACCTCATGCTGCGTGCCGAACGCGAGCAGCGTGCGGGACGCGGTGCCGACGCGAAGGCCTCGCGCGACGCGGCACTCGCGCGTGCCCACGACTGGGATCGCCTCTGGCGCCGCGCCGCGCGACTGTCGATGGGTCTCGGCGACAGCGACGCCGTGCTGCGCAGCCTCGCGCGCTTCCATGCGATCAATCCCGGCTGGGCCGAGGTCGAGATGCAGGACGTCGTCTACGATGCCCTGCGTGACGATGCGCGCTTCATCGCACTGCGTTCCAGGCAGTGACTTTCGATCTCATCGGTTCTTCGCGAGCGCGTACAGGTAATCGACGAACGACATCACCGCGTCGTCGTAGCCTGCGATCTGCGGATTCGTCGAGGTGATCAGGTAGTACTCGTCCGGCGCGTGCGCACCGCTGCCGTGGCCGAGGCCGAAGTGGCCCGCGGCGAGGTTCAGCGGCGGACCCGTGAACACGAAGCCCGGGTAGGAGCCTGCGCCGCGCGGCCAGATCGTCGGCGCGAGTCCGCCGCGCTCGTACGTGGCGAGCTGGGCCTGGATCAGCCGCGTGTCGAGGCGCGTGCTGGTCGAATCGTAGCCACCGGTCACGTCGACGGCGATGTCGCCGTAGCCGCGTGCCTGCAGGTGTTTGCGCAGCGCGGCCACCGCAGCGTCCTTCGACATGCCGGGCACGAGGCGCAGGTCGAGCTTGGCCACCGCGCGATGCGGCAGCACGGTCTTGCCGCCGGGCCCCGTGTAGCCGCCGACGAGGCCTTCGATGTTGACGGTGGGCTGCGAGACGAAGCGTTCGAGCGCGGCCTGCCATGTCGCGTCGCCGATCCAGCGCTGGATGCCGAACTGCTTCTTGAAGGTCGCCTCGTCGAGCGCGTGCATGCCCTTGGCGACCATCTCGCGCTCGGCGGCGCTGATCGGCGGCGGCACCGGATAGCCGTCGATCGTGATCGTGTTGCCGTCGTCGCCGACCAGCGTGTCGAGCGCCTTGACAAGATGCCAGGCCGGGCTGTCGACCATCGCCTTGAGCGAGGAGTGCACGTCGCGCGCGGGTCCGCGGCCCCAGGCTTCGCCGCTCGCGACGAGCTCGAGCTCGACGACGCCCTTCGCGCCGAGGCTTACGGTGACCGCGCCGTTCGCGGCCTGCGACGCCGACGGCATGAACACGCCGATCGTGCGCGCGAGCGCGGCGCGCACCTCCGGTTCGAGCGCGAGTTTCGTGATGTTCGGCGAGCCGATCTCCTCCTCGCCTTCGGCGACGAGCACGAGGTTCACCGGCACGCGTTTGCCGGCACCGCGGATCGCATGCAGCGCGGCGAGCATCGCCGCCTGCGGCCCCTTCTGGTTCACCGCGCCGCGGCCCATCATGACCGTGCCGAGGCCGGGCTTGTCGACGAGCCGCCCCTCGAGCGGTGGCGAGCTCCATTCGGCGGCGTCGTACTGTTTCACGTCGTACATGAAGTACAGGCCGACCGTCGTCTTCGCGCCCGCGTCGAGCGTGGCGAACACGCCGGGCTGACCGCCGGTCTCGACGATGCGCACCTTCTGGAAGCCCGCGTCGCGCGCGAGCGCGGCCATGTGCTCGGCGCCTTCGCGCATGCGCAGGTTCTCGGCCGCGATGGCCGGCTTCGCGATCCATTCGCGCAGGCGCGTCACGGCTTCGTCGTGGCGTGTGGCGACTTCGCGTCGTATCGCGGCGTGGTCGGAATCCTTCGCGCGCGCGTCGCCATGGGCCGACGCAGCGGTGGCCACGAGCGAGACGAACAGCAGGGAAAGGGCGGGGCGTTGTGGAATGGCACGCATGTCGAACATCCTGTCGAGGCCGATGCGGCGGTGTGCCGAGTCTAGTCTCCACGCGGCGGCGCGTTGTCGCCCCGGTCACACGAACGCGACGACGGCACCACGCCTGCGGCATGGGACCTTGCCCGCGGCGCGCGCATGCGCGAACGTGAGGCTCCTCTCTTCGCGATGCACACCCATGCGTACCCTCTACCCGCCGATCACGCCGTACGCGAACGAGCGCCTCGCCATCGATGCGCGCCATGTCCTGCACATCGAGCAGTGCGGAAATCCGGACGGCATTCCGGTCGTGTTCCTGCACGGCGGTCCGGGCGGCGGCTGCGTCGACCGCCACCGCCAGTTCTTCGATCCGCAGCGCTGGCGCATCGTGTTGTTCGACCAGCGCGGCGCCGGTCGTTCGACGCCGCTCGCCGACGTCGTCGACAACACCACGTCGCATCTCGTCGCCGACATCGAGGCGATCCGCGAACACCTCGGCATCGAGCGCTGGGCGGTGTTCGGCGGTTCGTGGGGTTCCACGCTCGCGCTCGCCTATGCGCAGGCGCACGCCTCGGTCGTGACGGGGCTCGTCGTGCGCGGGATCTTCCTCGGCCGTCGCGAGGAGCTCGACTGGTTCAACGAGTGCGGCGGCGGTGGCGCGATGGTGTTTCCCGAGCGCTTCGCACGCTACATCGGCCACATCCCGCTTGCCGAGCGCGATGCGATGGTCGAGGCCTACTGGCGTCGCCTCGACAGCGACGATGCGGTCGTTCGCGAAGCCGCGGCGCGCGCGTGGGCGGTCTGGGAGGACGCGTGCTCGACGCTCGAGCACGATGCCGTCCACGATCCCGAACCCGATCCGATCGACCAGACGCTCGCCGTCGCGCGCATCGAGGCGCACTACTTCCGCCACGACGTGTTCCTCGAACAAGGTCAGCTGCTGCGCGACATCGACCGCATCCGGCACATACCGGGCACGATCGTCCAGGGCCGCTACGACATGTTGTGCCCGCCGAAGGCCGCCTGGGATCTCGCCCAGGCCTGGCCCGAGGCCGCGTTCGAGGTGGTCCTCGCCGGCCACAGTGCCTTCGATCCGGCCATCACCGACGCGCTCGTGCGTGCCACGGACGCGCTGGCGCAACGACTGGCCTGATCGGTCCCGCGAACCGTCGGCGCTGCCGAGGTTCCCGGTGGCCTCGGCGCGAGCGGTTCGACGTGGACATGCACGAATCCGGCACGGAGGGCACGCGCACATCGGCGTGGCCCGGCGCGCCTATACTGCGCCGATCGCCACGCGTGCCCACCGACACGTGACGGTATCCACCCGGGAAACGGAGGTTTCGCGATGACGGGCAAGGCATGGAAGGCCGGAGTCGTCCTGTTCTGCATGGCGTCCGGCGTGATGGCGCAGCAGGAGGTCTGGAATGACGCGACGGTCGACCGGCACGTCGACGCCACCACCTCGCGCACGTTGCAGGTCGACGAGGGCATGCTTGCCGCGCGGGTCGAGGAGAGCCTGCGCGAAGGCGTTCCGTTCGCGTTGCCGCATCCCGAGGGCGGTTTCATCGAGGTCGTGCTCGAGGATTCGGGCGTCATGCCGCCCGAGCTCGCGGCACGGTTTCCTCAGATCCGCAGCCTGCGCGGCCGCGATGCGCGTGGCGCCGAGGTGCGTATCGACCTCTCTCCACGCGGATTCAGTGCACTCGTGTTCGATCGCGCCGGCCGCTGGATCGTGCAGCCTGTGCAGGCATCGCCATCCGGGACGTACACGAGCGTCTCGTACGCGGATCTCGACCCTCCCGACGGTGCCTCGCGCACGTGCAAGGTCGATGCGCCGGTCCACGAGGATGTGCCGCAGGTGCTCGCCTCGTACGGTGCGCAACGCCGCACGTACCGGCTCGCGGTGGCGGCGACGGGCGAGTTCACGCAGTTCCACGGCGGCACCGTCGCCGCGACCATGGCGGCTATCACGGAGGCGGTCAACCGCGTCAACGGCATCTACGAGCGCGAGCTCAACATCCGCCTGCAGCTCGTCGCCAACACGTCATCGCTGATCTACACCAACGCGACGACGGACCCGTACACGAACAACAGCGGCGTCACGATGCTCGCCCAGAACCAGAGCACCATCGATTCGGTCATCGGCAGCGCCAACTACGACGTCGGCCATGTATTCGGCCTCGGCAGCGGCGGTGTCTCGGGAACCGGTGTCGTCTGCATGTCGGCGACCAAGGCGCGCGGCGTCAGCGGGCCGACCAGTCCGATCGGCGACCCGTTCCACGTGGACTTCTTCGCCCACGAGCTGGGCCACCAGTTCGGTGCCCAGCACACGTTCAATTCGTCGCTCGGCGACTGCTTCGGAAGCCGCGTCGCGGCGTCGGCGTACGAGCCTGGCAGCGGCTCGACGATCATGGGCTTCGCGGGGATCTGCGGTGCCGACAACCTGCAGGCGAACGCCGATGCCTACTTCCATGCGCGCAGCCTGGCGTCGATCGCCGACTACACGACGACGGGCAGCGGGGCGTCCTGCGCCATCGTGGCCGAGAACCCGAATGCCGCGCCCGTGATCGACGCCGTGCCGGCGGCGAGCGCGATTCCCGCGCGCACGCCGTTCATGCTGTCGGGCTCCGCATCCTCGTCGGCGGGTGCGTTGCTCTCGTACGCATGGGAGCAGGTCGATCTCGGTCCCGCAGCGTCGCTCGCGGCCGGCGACAACGGCAGCAGTCCGCTGTTCCGGTCGTGGATGCCCGAATCTAACGGCACGCGCGTGTTTCCACGCCTGTCGAGCATCCTGGCGGGCACCGCGACGCCCGGCGAGACCTTGCCGACGACGACGCGCACGCTGCGTTTCCGCTTCGTCGTGCGCGACGGACGTCCCGGCAACGCGCGTGTCACGACCACCGACACCGGTGGTGCGGTGCCCGATGTCGCCCTCAGCGTGGTCGGTACTGCAGGGCCTTTCGCGGTCACGGCGCCCGTCGCGTCGGCGGCATGGAGCTCGGGCACCGTGCAGCGCGTCGCCTGGAACGTCGCCGGCACGCAGGCCGCTCCGATCAGCTGCCCCACGGTCACGCTCGCACTGTCGGCCGATGGTGGCACGACGTTCGCGCACGTCCTCGGTGACGTGCCCAACAACGGCCTCGCGGCCGTGCTCGTTCCGCGTCTGGCTTCGACGCAGGCGCGTGTGCGTGCCTGGTGCTCGAACAACGTGTTCTTCAACATCTCGCCGGGGAATTTCACGATCGCGGTCGATCCCGATCGCATCTTCCGCTTCGGATTCGAGGTGCCGTAGCGGGGGCATTCGTTCCGGCGTGTGCCGGTCCTCGCTTGCGCGCCGTCCATTGCCTGACTAAAGTCAGGTAATGGAACGTGTCGCGATCGAGCTTGTCAGGCGCTTCAACCGCACCGTCACCGCGCATGTCGGTGCACTCGATGCGGACTATCTCGGTCGCGGGCGTCCCCTGGCCGAGTCACGCGTGCTCTACGAGATCGGCCGCGAGGGAATCGACGTGCGCGAGCTGCGCATACGTCTCGGTGTCGACTCGGGCTACCTGAGCCGCCTGCTGCGCGCGCTCGAGACGCAGGGTTTCGTCGCGATGCAGTCCTCGCACCAGGATGCACGCGTACGGCGCGCCGCGCTGACGCGCCAGGGACGGCGCGAATTCGACGAGCTCGACCGACGTTCGGATGCCGCAGCCTCGCGTCTGCTCGAGGCCCTTGCACCGTCGCAACGCGAGCGCCTCGTCGCCGCAATGGCGGACGTGGAGCGCCTGCTGCGCGCCGTCGCGGTCACGATCGATGTGGCCGATCCACGTGATGCGTCGTCACGCGCCTGCATCGACGCCTACCTCGCCGAACTCGCCGTGCGCTTCGACGGCGGTTTCGACCCGGCCCGCAGCGTGTCGGCCGATCCTGACGAACTCGTCCTGCCTGCCGGCGTGTTCCTCGTCGCGAACCTCGCAGGCGCGGCGGTCGGCTGCGGCGGCCTCAAGGTGCTCGCGCCCGGCGTCGGCGAACTCAAGCGCATGTGGGTCGCGCCGTCGGCACGCGGCCTCGGTATCGCACGTCGCATGATCGCGGCGCTCGAGAAGCGGGCCGCCGCGATGGGACTCGATACGCTGCGCCTCGACACCAACCGCACCCTCGTCGAGGCGCGCGCGCTCTATCTCGATGCGGGCTACGTCGAGATTCCGGCCTACAACGACAATCCGTATGCCGACCACTGGTTCGAGAAGCGGATCGCAGGCCCGCCACGCAGGCGTCGATCCCGCACGCGATGATCCGCCGCTTACGCGCGTGATGCCCGATGATCAAGCTGCCCGATGCCACTGGCCCACGCATCGAACGGCAGGCCATGCATGGGCGTCGCCGCGATCACGGCGTTGCTCGCACGGGGCGTCGGCGTGTTCGTGCCTCGCAGAGCCTGCGCGACGTGCGTGACGGGGTCACATCATGCGCACGCGGCGTGTTTCAGCGCGCGCGCTTCACCGCGAGCACGCCGTCGAGTGCGCGCTCGGCCTTGAAGCCGGCACGCTCGAGTCGACGCATGACTTCGGCAGGCACGTCGCGTCCGCTGGTCAGGCGGTTCGGCGTGCCCGTGTAGTGGAACAGGCGGCCGCCGCGGCGCAGTACGCGCGCGAGCTCGTCGTAGAACGCCTGCGCGTAGAGCTCGCCGGCGATGCCGAAGCGCGGCGGGTCGTGCAGGATCGCGTCGAACGACGCATCGCCGAGGCCGCTGATCGCGACGGCGACGTCGGCATGCTCGAGGTGCAGGCGACCGCGAGCACCCGCGTCGTCGGGATCGGGCGACCACGGATTGAGCGTGCGCAGCCACAGCACCTCGTCGCTCTTCTCGAACGAGCGGATGCGCGCGGCGCCGGCTTCGAGGCAGGCCGCGGCGAAGTAGCCGAGGCCGCCGCAGGTATCGAGCACCTCGCGGCCACGTGGCTGCACGAGCGCGACCTTGGTGCGTGCGTCCTCGAAAGGCGAGACCTGCGCGGTCGGCAGCATCTTGATGCCGTCGATCTCGAACGTCGGCGCACCCCACGGCGTCGCGACGAGCTTGTAGAGTGCGCGACCGAAACGTGCGGCGACGACGAAGTCCTCGCCGTCCCACCAGTGGATGCTGCGTTCCTTGAGCGCGCCCGGGTACGGATAGGCGATGCCGTCCAGTGACCACGCATCGGCCGTGAGCGCCGCGTCGGCACGCGTGCGGCCGAGGTCGAACGAGCCGTTCCAGCTCGCCACGCCAGCCGCACGCGCGGCCTCGAGCGCCTCGGCGACATGGTGCGTCAGCAGGGGGCCTGGGTGGCGCGCCACGGTCATGCTCGCGGTTCGGAAGGGCGCGCATCGTAACGCACGGACGCGCGCCGCGATGTCGCGCCTTGGCGTTCGACGGGGCGACGGTGGGATAATCGCGGGCTGCCGTATCGGTTGACGCCCATGTTCCGCTGGTTCGAATCGCTCATCGACGTGTTCCCGCCGACGGAACGCGCGATGCCGCCGCGCTCGCTGTGGCGCTTCTACGTGCACTACCTCGCACCGATCCGGCTGCTGCTGGCCGGCACGGTGGTGGCCGGCCTGCTGCTCGCGCTGGTCGAGGTCGCGATGTTCAGCTACCTCGCGCGCATCGTCGATCTCGTCAGCGAGAAGCCCGACGCCGACTTCTTCCGGCGCCATGCCGACGTGCTGCTGTGGATGGCCGGCATCACGCTGATCGCGCGGCCGCTGCTCGTGCTGCTGCACAACCTGTTCGTGAACCAGGCGATCGTGCCGGGCCTGAGCAACCGCACGCGCTGGCTCACGCACAGCTACGTGGTGCGGCAGAGCCTGTCGTTCTTCCAGAACGACTTCGCCGGACGCATCGCCAACCGCGTCATGCAGACCGGCACCTCGCTGCGCGAATCGGCCGTGCACATGGTCGATGCGATCTGGTACATCCTCGTCTACACGGGCAGCGCGCTGTGGCTGTTCGCGCAGGCCGATCCGTGGCTCATGCTGCCGCTCGCGATCTGGCTGGTCGGCTACGTCGGCCTCATGGCGTACTTCGTGCCGCGCATGAAGGAGAAGGCCTGGGCTGCCTCGGATGCGCGCTCTGCCGCGATGGGTCGCATCGTCGACGGCTATACCAACATCTCGACGCTCAAGCTGTTCTCGCACGGCGGGCGCGAGCAGGCCTACGTGCGCGACGCGATCGAGGAACTGGTCGTCAAGCACCAGGGCCAGACGCGGGTGACCACCGCGATGGACACCGCGATCGCGTTCCTCAACGGTTTCCTGATCGTCGGCACCTGCGGGCTCGCGCTGTGGCTGTGGAGCCGTGGCGAGGTGACGGTCGGCGCGATCACGCTCGCGACCGGCCTCGTCATCCGCATCCACAACATGTCCGGCTGGATCATGTGGACCGTCAACGGCATCTTCGAGGACATCGGCACCGTCGAGGACGGCATCGAGTCGATCGCGCAGCCGGCTTCCGTGCAGGATCGCGACGACGCGAAGCCGCTGGTCGTGACGCACGGCGACGTGCGCTTCGAGGGCATCCACTTCCATTACGGCAAGCGCGGCGGCGTCATCGAGGGTCTCGACCTGCACGTGCGCGCAGGCGAGAAGATCGGCCTCGTCGGTCCGTCCGGCGCGGGCAAGTCGACCCTCGTCAACGTGTTGCTGCGGCTCTACGACCTCGAGGCCGGGCGCATCCTTGTCGATGGCCAAGATATCGCGCTCGCCACGCAGGAAAGCCTGCGCGGGCAGATCGGCGTGGTCACGCAGGACACCTCGCTGCTGCACCGTTCGATCCGCGAGAACCTGTTGTACGGGCGTCCCGACGCGACCGAGGAGCAGCTCCACGCCGCCGTGCGCAAGGCGCGCGCGGACACGTTCATCGAGAACCTCGTCGACGGCGAAGGCCGTCGCGGCTACGACGCCCATGTCGGCGAGCGCGGCGTGAAACTCTCGGGGGGCCAGCGCCAGCGCATCGCGATCGCGCGCGTGCTGCTCAAGGACGCCCCGGTCCTCGTGCTCGACGAGGCGACCTCGGCGCTCGATTCCGAGGTCGAGGCGGCGATCCAGGAAAGCCTCGACGAGCTCATGGCCGGCAAGACCGTCATCGCGATCGCGCATCGCCTCTCGACGATCGCGCGCATGGACCGCCTCGTCGGCATGGAGCGTGGCGCGATCGTCGAGAGCGGCTCGCACGCCGAGCTCGTCGCGCAGGGCGGCCTCTACGCGCGCCTGTGGGCACGCCAGACCGGTGGCTTCGTCGCGGCCGACGAGGGCTGACACGCTCCACAACGTGGGGTCAGGTTCATTTTTCCCGTACGGTGCTTCGTTTCCGAGGTGCAATTGCAAGGAAAAATGAACCTGACCCCAGGCTTCGAGGCGGCGCTATGCTCGGCCTCCCATCGACACGTTCCGCGGAGGCATGCCCATGACCGACACCCCACGCCGCACGGCCAAGGACTTCGATCCCGAGGTCATGCGCCTGTTCGACCAGTACGTGCATGGCGCGATCGATCGCCGCGGTTTCCTCGCCGGTGCGGCGCGCTTCGCGATCGGTGGCACGACGGCGGCGGCGCTGCTCGCCGCGCTGAGCCCGCAGTTCGCCGCGGCACAGAAGATCAAGCCCGACGACGCGCGACTCGTCACGCGCACGCTCGCGTTCGATTCGCCGAAGGGCAATGGCAAGGCCAGCGGTTACCTTGCGCGTCCGGCCGATGCGAAAGGGCCGTTGCCGACCGTGCTCGTCGTGCACGAGAACCGCGGCCTCAATCCGCACATCGAGGATGTCACGCGGCGCATCGCGCTCGAGGGCTATCTCGCGTTCGCACCCGACGCCCTGTTCACGCTCGGCGGTTACCCCGGCAACGAGGACGATGCGCGCACGCTGTTCGGCAAGCTCGATCAGCCCAAGACGCGTGAGGACTTCGTCGCCGCGGCGGCGCTGCTGAAAGGCATCGAGGGTGGCAACGGCAAGGTCGGCGTGGTCGGCTTCTGCTACGGCGGTGCGATCGCGAACCTGCTCGCGACGCGGATTCCAGATCTCGCTGCGGCGGTGCCGTTCTACGGCGTCGCACCCGCGCTCGAGGACGTGCCCGCGATCAAGGCTGAACTGCTCGTCGTGCTCGCGGCCGAGGACGAGCGCGTCAACGCGACATGGCCGCCGTACAAGGAGGCGCTCGAGAAGGCTGGCGTGAAGCATGCGCTGTACCAGCCGGCCGGCACGCAGCACGGCTTCAACAACGACACCACGCCGCGTTACGACGAAGCGGCTGCGGCCGAGGCGTGGAAGCGCATGCTCGCGGTGTTTGCGCGCACGCTGCGCAGCGCATCGGCCTGACCGGGAGCGACGGCCGGCCCATCGCGCGTCGAGCGCGGCCTTTGAAACCTGCCAGAAACGAAAAGGCCCGCATGTGCGGGCCTTTTCGCGTCAACGACCGGTCCCGTCGGGGGGCGACGGGACCGCCTGATCACGGTGTCGACGCTTCGAAGCCGTCCGCGAAGATCAGGTCCTGCGTCGGCGCGGCCGTGCAGGTCTGCACGCTGACGTCGTCGAGGTAGAACCCGTCGGGCATCCGGCCAACCGACCCGTCGGTGCCGAGTCGCCAGCGGAAGCGCACGGTCTGGCCCGCGTAGCTCGCGAGATCGACGACGTAGCGCGTCCAGTCCTGCGGATCGCCGCACCAGGCCTGCAGGCCCGTGATCGGGTTGTTCGTGCCGATCGGGCCCTGGTACGGACCGACCAGCAGCTGCGAGGCCGGCACCTGCGTCCACGTCGTTCCGTCGTTGCTGCTGACCTCGAGCAGGACGCCGTCGTAGCAGCCACCGGTGCGGTCCTCGAGGGTCTGGTGGTTCCAGAACAGCAGGTTCATCGGCAGCTGGCCCGAGGGCAGGGCGATCGCCGGCGAGACGAGGCGCTGGTCGGAACGCACGATGACGTCCTGGCCCAGGAAGGCCTTCGTGCCGCTGTGCGTGCGCGTACCGCTGATCGCCCACAGCGCGGACCCTTCACCTGCTGTGCTCGTCCAGCCCGAGTTGTCGTTTTCGAAGTCGGTCGTGTAGACCGCGTTCGGTGTCGTGCCGAGCGGGCAGTCGCCGGGCAGGGGCAGCGTCGTGAACGTGTACGTCGCGCTCGACATCGTCTCGCCGCAGCTGTTCGCGGCCCTGACGCGCCAGTAGTACCGCAGCGAGCTCGACAGCGCCGTACCCACCGTGTGCGTGGTGGTCGAGCTCGTGCCCGTGTAGACGATGTTCGCGAACGCGGCGTCGGTGGCGATCTCGACGGTGTACTGCGCTGCCTGCGTCGCCGCAGCCCACGACAACACCGGGCTCAGCGCGACGCTGCCCGCGCCGTCGGCCGGAGCCGTCAGCGTGAAGGTCGCCGGATTGGCGTTGAACACCGTCACGCCGACGTCGCGCGCCTTCGTCTCGGTGCCGGCGGTGCCGGTGATCGTGACCGTGTGCGTGCCGGCCGCCGCCGCGGCGAGATTGCCGAGCGTGAACGTGCTGCTGCCGGGCAGGCCGACGGGATTCGTGCTGAACGCCGTCGTCGTGCCGGCGGGCTGGCCAACGGCCGACAGGGTCACCGGCGTCGTGAAGCCGAGGATCGAGCCGAACTGCATCGCGTACTGGACGGACGGCGTCGTCGACGAACACACCGAGACGTTCGCGGGCGGCTCGACCTGCATCGTGAATGACGGCGTCTGCGCGCAGTTGTTGCAGACGAGGGCGAAGTCCTGGTCGGTCGTGTCGGCGTTGCCGGGCACGCCGTCGCCGGCGATGTTGAAGGCCTTGACGCGGATCGTGATCGAGTCGCCGGTGCCGGCGGGCAGGAACACGGCTTCGTAGTTGTTGCGCGTGTCGGGCGTGCCGCCGGTCGTGCTCCAGCGTCCCGTGAAGCGGTTGCCGAGATAGGTCGCACCGGCGACGTCCACTTCGAGATCGAGGTTGTTGACCTGCGGACTCGTGCCGACCGCGCCGGCGGCGTCGGTGTAGGCGAGCGTGATGCGCAGCGGCCTGGACGGATCCGCGACCGCACCCTGGAACGTGTAGACCTCGCCGCTCTGTCCGAACACGCGGGTCTGGTCGAGCACGAACTTGGGCGTCTCCGAGAACATGTCCTCGAGGTTGGGCATGCCGTAGCCCTGCACGTTGCTCGGCAACGTGTCGTTCGCGCTGACACCGGTGAGGTAGGTCGGGTGCGCGGTCATCCATGCCTTCATGAGCGCGGGCGAGGGCACGGCCGGCGAACCGCCGTCGAACGCGAGTGCGCCGCGGCCGTTGGCGATCCACCAGTAGGCCAGCGACGCCACACCGGATACTGCGGGTGTCGAGTGGCTGGTTCCCGACGATGCCGCGTACGTGAGGTTGCCGAGCGGGCGTGCCGCGTCGCAGGTCGAGTTGCCGGCGGTGGGGTTCGCGCGCGTTCCGGTGACATGCGTGCCCGGTGCGATCACCTCGGGCTTGACGCGCTGGCCCGGCGACGGGCCGCGCGAGGAGAAGCCGATCACGTCCATCGCGTTGTCGGCGCCGGTCGGTCCCGTGCCGCAGCCGTCGGTCCAGTTGCCGTTCTCGTCGACCGGGCGCTGGTTCTCCGAAGCACCGACCGTCAGCATGTTCTTGCCGTTGCCGGGCGTACCGACCGTGCCGGCGCTCGAGCCGCTGTTGCCGGCCGCGAAGATCGTGATGAGCTGCTGGTTGCCAGTGGTCTGCGCGTCGGCATCGCGCGTGCCGACGTCATAGGCCTGCGAGCTCGCGTTGTACTGCGAGGCGCAGCCGCTGCAGCCCCACGAGTTCGACGAGATGCGCGCGCCGGCGACGTAGCTCGCGCGGATCACGCCGATGTCCGATCCACCGCAGGTGCTCTGGTCGAAACTGCCGCTCGAATTGAAGATGCGCGTGCTGGCGATGCGTCCATAGGGATTCATGCCGAGGCCGCGCTGGTACTCGTTCGGGAAACGCGCGCCCGGCGTCGTCGCGTTCGCACGCAGGTCGTAGCCGAGCGCGATGTTCGCGTTGATGTGGCCGTGGCCGCCGACAACGCCGTTGAGCGCGGCGGAGCCGCAGGTCTGGTTGAACACGACACGCGAAGGGCTGCCCGCGACGCCGAGTTCGTGCAGGGTCGGATCGCCGGTTTCGGTCGTGCGGTTGCCGACCCCGTCGTCGGTGATGTCGACGACCGGATAGCTCGAGGCCGTGTTCGGGAAGCCGAGCGCGTCGAGCCAGGGCAGGTAGCCTTCGGCCTGCGGCCCGCTCTGGTTCGCATTGAAATAGCCTCGGATGATCTGGGCCTGCACCTCGTCGTTGAGCGAACGCGGATGCTCCTCGCCGATCCAGAACACGTCGGGGAACTCGATGATCCGGCGGACCTGGTCGAGCGTGGCCTCGTACACGGCATTCTCGTAGCCGAGTACCGGCGTCCAGGGCGATTTCGGATGGATGCCGAGCTCTTCGAGCCGCTTCCTGGTCGCCTCGGTGTCGGCGTGGCGCACGATCTGGATCAGCACCGGTACGCGCGTCGTTCCCGACTCGGCGCGCTGCAGTCGCTCGAACAGCGAGTCGCCGAGCTTCACGAACGACGGCAGCGGCTGGCTGAACTGCAGCACCGACTTCGCGTCCGCCATGCGGCCGAGCGCGTCGCGCGCGGCCGCATCGGCCCAGACGAGGTAGCCGTTGCTCTCGATGTAGTGGATGGGCATCGCACCCGTCGCGCTCACCTCATCGAGCCACTCGGGTTTGAGCGGGCCGACGAACTGCACGATCTGCAAGGTCTTGCCGATCGGCGCGACGAGCGTGAAGCCACGCGGCGCCTCGATCGTCGACTGCTGCGTGTCCAGGCGCAGGCGGTCGAACTGCAGCACGTCGGCTTCGGTCAACGCGTACGCACCCTGGACGCCGCGCGGCATCGCCGCGGGATGGCCGCGATAGAGCGAGTAGGAGCCGTAATCGGCGATCCGCTCGTAACCGGCGGGTGCCTGCACCCCCGCGGGGAGCACGATCTTTTCGATCTCGGCAGCGTGGGCGAACGACAACGAGGCCGCGACCGCCGCGGCCAGCAACGACATTCTGCGCATCAGCTTGAATCCCCGGGAGTGATCTGGAAGGCCCGCGGTCACGGGCCGCCATGCAACGCCCGGTGACGCTAGCATGCGTCCTGCGGGGCTCCAAGGCGCGCGTGGGAAGCCTTTGAAGCGTGTCACGCATCGCCGATGCCGGAGCGCGTCGGCGGCATGGCGTCGCACGTCCCTTGAGGCGATGCGAAGGCGTGACCACGTCGGCGCGAAGCGCCTCGCGGCGCTCTTGCACCCGCATTCACGTCACGACGAAGGATTTCCCATGGAACACAGGCAACTCGGCCGCTCCGGCCTCAAGGTCCCCGTCCTGAGCCTCGGCACCGGCACCTTCGGTGGCGTCGGCAACATGTTCAGCAAATGGGGCAGCACCGACGTCGCCGAGGCGACGCGCCTCGTCGACGTCTGCCTCGAGGCCGGTCTCAACTTCTTCGACACGGCCGACGTGTACTCGTCCGGTGCATCGGAGGAGATCCTCGGCCAGGCGATCAAGGGCCGCCGCGACGATGTGCTGATATCGACCAAGGGCAGCTTCACGACGGGCAAGGGACCGAACGACAAGGGCTCGTCGCGCTACCACATCGTCAAGGCGGTCGAGGCGAGCCTGCGCCGGCTCGGCACCGACCACATCGACCTGTACTTCCTGCACGGCTACGACGCGCTGACCCCGGCCGAGGAAGTGCTCGGCGCCCTCGACGACCTCGTGCGCGCGGGCAAGATCCTCTACATCGGCTGCTCGAACTTCTCGGGCTGGCACGTCATGAAGGCGCTCGCGACCTCCGAGCGCCATGGCCTCGCACGTTATGTCGCCTACCAGGGCTACTACTCGTTGATCGGCCGCGATTACGAGTGGGAGCTCATGCCGCTCGCGCTCGATCAGGGCTTCGGCACGATGGTGTGGAGTCCGCTCGGTTGGGGGCGCCTCACCGGACGCATCCGCCGTGGCGAGGCCGCGTCGAACGGGCGCATCGGCAGCGGTGGCGCGCAGGGCGGCCCGATCGTCGACGACGAGCATCTCTACACGGTGGTCGACGCGCTCGAAGCGGTTGCGAAGGACACCGGCAAGAGCGTGCCGCAGATCGCGCTCAACTGGCTGCTGCAGCGCCCGAGCGTCGCCAACATCGTGATCGGCGCGCGCAACGAGGAACAGCTCAGGCAGAACCTCGGTGCACTCGGCTGGACACTCGATCCCGCCCACGTCGCCGCGCTCGACGCCGCGAGCCAGCGTACGCCGATCTACCCGTACTGGCACCAGCGCGACTTCAACGAGCGCAATCCCAAGCCTACGGCGTGGTGAGGTCGGTGTGGCGCGCGACGTGGTGTCGCGCGTCACCTCAAAGGTGGGGGCAACCTCAAATCTGGGGTCAGGTTCATTTTTTCCCGAGTCGGCACGCGAACGCCTGTCGCATGCATGAAAAAATGAACCTGACCCCGTGTTGGACCCGTATCGGACCGCGCGTCGTCAGCGCTTCGTGCCGGTCACGAACGCCGCGATCTCCTCGGCATGGCCCTCGATGAGGCCGCCCGAGGTGCCCCAGGCCGTGCTGTTCTTCGAGTCGATGTCGATCTGGCCGAGCACGAGGCCCTTGTCGTCGGTCACGACGACCGTGCTCTCGATGCTGTCGCGGCCGGCCATGATGCCGACCATCGCGCGCGTCGCGCCGTGGCGCATGCGATACGTGCGCACGTCGATCTTGACCTGCTTGATGCCGGCACCTGCACCGGTGGCGAGCTTGCCGGCCGCGGTCAGCGAGGCATCGAGCTGCTTGCGGAAGATGCCGAGCGCCTCGTCGGTCATGCCGCCGGTGTTGACGATCTCGTAGGTGAAGCGGTCGTTCGAGGTCGAGGCGTAGCTCTGTCGAACCTGGCCCGAGGTGCCACAGGCGACGAGGGTGAGGGCGAGCAGGGCAGTGATCCATCTCATGCGGGTTCTCCGAAGGCGACAGTGGGGCCAGCCTAGGATGCCCGTGCACGTGCCGCCAGAGGGATCAGGGAAAACCCGCGTGGGCGTTCAGCACGCCGACGGATTCGCCGCAACCCGTGCGCTTCGGTGCATGACACGGGATCGTCGGACATGGTGAGATGGCACGCGGGGCCCGCCGTGCAACGCACGTAGCGCGTGCCTCGACAAGAAGCGCAGTGCCGATGGTACGACGAGCAGACAGGGAGGTTCGACGACATGATCCCGTTCAGACCTGCGCGATGCCTTCTGGTCGCCGTGTCGGCCAGCGTCCTTGCAGCGTGCAGCGGCGTGGGATCGAGGCCGGAGCGAGCGCACGGTCAACATTCGAGCGTCCAGGCGCACGAACTCGCCGCGCCTGCGGACGAGCGCTATCGGCATTCAGGCGATGTGACCTACACCAAGCCCATGCCGGCCGGCGAGAATCCGATGCCTGCGTATCCTGCAGAATTGCTGGCGCAGCGCCTTCCTCCACGCACGATCGCTGCAAGGCTCATTTTCGATGCGCAAGGCGAGGTCGCCGAGGTCCGCCCGCTCGCCGACGACGACTCACTCGAGACCGAAGCGTTCATGCGCAGCATCCGGACCGCTGCCGACTCGTGGCACTACACCACGCTCGTCGAGCGACGCCGCGTGACGGGAGCGGGCAGTGCGTTCGCCGCGATGGAAGTGGAGATCGTCGAGACGCCGATGCCGTTCCGACTCGATTTCGCGTTCACGTTCACGCAGTCGGACGGGCGTGGCACTGTCGAACTTGAGCTGTCCCCGGGCGAGGATGATAAGTAGTGAAGATTTGATCGTGATTGTTTACGAGCGATCCTCATGTGCTGTTGACATGAGATTGGATTTGCCGATAGAACGCACATGCCGACTGGGGCCATGTCTCCCGGTGTAGTGCCTGACTCAGCTCATGGCTGCAGGTGCCCGACGCATTCTGACCATCAGATGTCCGGGAACTCACCTCAACCATGGAGCCAGTATGGCCACTATCAGAAATGCCCGGGACGCTGCTTTCTCCACTCAGGACGGGCGTTGCTACTACTGCAATCTACCCATGTGGAGACTGTCGCCCGAAGAATTGGGTGTTGCGTCTTCCCGCTTTCGCTGTTTCTCGGTCTTGAGATGCAGTGCCGAGCATCTGCTTGCTCGCGTGGATGGTGGCGGCAACGCGCGTGCGAATATCGTTGCAGCATGTGTGGTCTGCAACTCCCGAAGGCACAAGCGCAAGAATCCCCCGGCTCCAACACAGCATCGCTTGAGGGTCATGCAAAGGATGGCCGCGGGTCGTTGGCATTCGCCCAGCCTAGTAGCGTTGATTGAATCCGGTGTCCGTCGCCTTGCGCAGCGCGCAAACGTCACTCCACCAGGTAAACCCGCGCGCTCGGCAGGTTCTCGTCGACCTGCAGGAACCAGCGGCCCGCGATCGAGGGGATCACGAGGATCTCGGGGTTCTCGCGCGGTGCCTTGAGCGTGACCTTGCCCTTGAGCACGACCCAGCGCTGGCCGTTGTCGAGCGTGAACACGGTGCCGGGTTCCCAGCCTGCGATCGTGCCCATAGCGCGCGCGGCGATCGGTTCGTCGTCGAGGCCGATGCGCGGGCCGGTGCCGCGGGCGGCGGGAGGCGGCGCGCCGGCCGGCAGCGTGGTGGCCGACGGGGAGGCGACGGCATTCGCGGTGACCGACGCATCGGCCTCGCCGCGCAGGATCGCGTCGAGCGCGGCGCGTTGTGCGGCGGTCAGCGAAGACAGGCCGGTTTCGTCCATCTGCTGCGGCGTCAGGCGCTGTTCGAGCGGCACGTAGGACGCGGCGTGCGCGATCGGCGCGCATGCGAACAGGCAGGCGAGGGCGAGCAGGACGTTGCGCATGGCGTCTCCGGGCGGCGTGGCGCACGGCGACGTCGCCGCGCGGACGCGCAGGCTGGCGTGCGCGTGTTGCATCGGCATGAAGATCGCGTGACGGAGCGATGACGATCCCGCGGCCGGGCCATTCACGGCGGGATGTGTGTCACGTGGTGCGGTCGCCTGCCTCTGCGACGCGAGGCAGGCGATGCGTCGCGCGGCACGATGCCGCGCGACGCCGGTTCGTCAGCCGGCCTTGTGCTTGGCGAGCTTGAGCCAGGTGTCGACGACCGTGTCGGGGTTGAGCGACACCGACTCGATGCCTTCGTCCATGAGCCATTCGGCGAGGTCCGGGTGGTCGCTGGGGCCCTGGCCGCAGATGCCGACGTACTTGCCCTTCTTCTTCGCGGTCTGGATCGCGAGCGAGAGCAGCTTCTTGACCGCCGGATCGCGCTCGTCGAACAGGTGGGCGACGATGCTGGAATCGCGGTCGAGGCCGAGCGTGAGCTGGGTGAGGTCGTTGGAGCCGATCGAGAAGCCGTCGAAGATGTCGAGGAACTCGTCGGCGAGCAGCGCGTTCGACGGCACCTCGCACATCATGATGATCTTGAGGTCGTCCTTGCCCTGCTCGAGGCCGTACTTCGCCAGGACCTCGACCACCTTGCGTCCCTCGGAGAGCGTGCGCACGAACGGGATCATGACCCACGCGTTGCGCAGGCCCATCGTCTCGCGCACCTTCTTCATCGCTCGGCATTCGAGCTCGAACGCGGGCTCGAAGCTCGGATCGACGTAACGGCTGGCGCCGCGGAAGCCGATCATCGGGTTCTCCTCGTGCGGCTCGTACTTGGTGCCGCCGATGAGGTTGGCGTATTCGTTGGACTTGAAGTCCGACAGGCGCACGATCACGGGCTGCGGCGCGAACGCCGCGGTGATCGTCGCGATGCCTTCGGCGAGGCGGTCGACGTAGAACGCGACGGGATCCGCGTAGCCGGCCATGCGCTCGTCGATGCGCTTCTTCGTCTCGGCATCCTGCTTGTCGTACTCGAGCAGCGCCTTCGGATGCACGCCGATGTGGCTGGCGATGATCATCTCCAGGCGCGCGAGGCCGACGCCCGCGTGCGGCAGCATCGCGAAATCGAACGCGCGCTCGGGGTTGGCCACGTTCATCATGACCTTGAGCGGGGCGGGCGGCATCGAGCCGAGGTCGGCGGTGATGCGCTCGAACTCGAGCTGGCCTTCGTAGACGAAGCCGGTGTCGCCCTCGGCACACGACACCGTCACGACGGTGCCGTCGGGGATCGACTCGAGGCCGTTGCCCGAACCGACGATCGCCGGCACGCCGAGCTCGCGCGCGATGATCGCGGCGTGGCAGGTGCGGCCGCCGCGGTTGGTGACGATCGCCGCGGCGCGCTTCATCACCGGCTCCCAGTCGGGATCGGTCATGTCGGCGACGAGCACGTCACCGGGTTGCACGCGGTCCATGTCCTTGATCGAGCGGATCACCTTCGCGACGCCGCTGCCGATCTTCTGGCCGACCGAGCGGCCCTCGACGAGCACGGGACCGCGCTGCTTGAGCTGGAAGCGCTCGATCTGGGTCGCCTTGGCGCGCGACTTCACGGTCTCCGGGCGCGCCTGCACGATGTAGAGCTTGCCGGTGGCGCCGTCCTTCGCCCACTCGATGTCCATCGGGCGGCCGTAATGCTTCTCGATGACGAGCGACTGGCGCGCGAGCTCGTGCACGTCGTCGTCGCTGATGCAGAACGTCGCGCGGTCGGCGGCCGGCGTCTCCTCGATGCGCACGCGCTCGCCGGGCTTGTCCGAATAGACCATGCGCTGCTGCTTGGCGCCGATCTGGCGGCGCAGGATCGCCGGCTTGCCGGCCTCGAGCGTCGGCTTGTAGACGTAGAACTCGTCCGGGTTGACCGCGCCCTGCACGACCATCTCGCCGAGGCCGAAGCTGCCGGTCACGAACACCGCGTCACGGAAGCCCGACTCGGTGTCGAGCGTGAAGAGCACGCCCGAGGCGCCGATGTCCGAGCGCACCATGAGCTGCACGCCGGCGGACAGGAACACGTCCTCGTGCTTGAAGCCGTGGTGCACGCGGTAGGCGATCGCGCGGTCGTTGTAGAGCGAGGCGAAGACTTCCTTGACCTTGTGGATCACGTCGTCGGCGCCGGTGACGTTGAGGAACGTCTCCTGCTGGCCCGCGAACGAGGCGTCGGGAAGATCCTCGGCGGTCGCCGAGGAGCGCACCGCGACGGCGACGTCGGTGCCGCCGGCCTTCGTGCACAGCTCCGCGTAGGCCGCGCGCACGGCCGCGTCGAACTCGGGGATGAGCGGCGTGTCGATGACCCACTGGCGGATCTCGGTGCCGGCCGCGGTCAGCGCGGCGACGTCCTCGACGTCGAGCGTGGCGAGGCGCTGCTGGATGCGCTCGGCGAGACCGCTCTGCGCGATGAACTGCTGGAAGGCGTGGGCCGTGGTCGCGAAACCGCCCGGCACCGAGACGCCGAGCTTGGCGAGGTTGCCGATCATCTCGCCGAGCGAGGAATTCTTGCCGCCGACCTTGCCGAGGTCGGACAAACGCAAGGCATCGAGCCACAGGACCAGTTCGCTCAAGACAGTCTCCGGAAGCGGGGTAGGCGGGCGCGGCGCGGGCTGCCGCGTCATCCACGGGATTTTCGGTGTTTGCGCCGTGGGGGGCAAGCGAAGCGTGGTCGCGGCTGCGGCTGCGCAGCATCGGTCCCGAGTGGTGTCGTGGCAGGTCGGGACGCCACCAGGCGGCGTCGCGTCGGCGTTTCGCGGCAGGCCTGCGAAAGGCGGGGTGCCCTGCGTGCGTGGGTTGCGCGGCATCGCGGCAACGAATGGCCGGGGTCGGCGCACGGTAGCGCCTGCTACGCTTGCCGGATGGCGACACGGCATTACTTCTTCCGCACGTTCCGGCTCGATCCGGCTGCACGCGAGCTGCACGATGGCGACGAGCTCGTCGTGCTGCCGGCAAGCGCACTCGATTGCCTGGTCTACCTCGTCGAGCATCGCGAGCGCGCGGTCGGCCGCGACGAGCTGATTTCCGCGGTGTGGGGCCGTACCGACGTTGCCGACACCTTGCTCGCCCAGACCATCCTGCGCGTGCGCCGCGCGCTTGGCGACAGTGGCAGCGACGGCGCGATCCGCACGATCGCGCGGTTCGGCTACCGCTGGATCGAGGACACGCGCGAGGTCGTCGAGGCGAACGTCGCCGCCTCGCCGGAACCTGTCGCTGCACCTGTCGAAGGCGAGGCCGACGAAGCGTCTTTTGCAGCGGGTCCGGTGGCGGAGGCTTCCGACCCGGGCGATGCGCGTGTGCGCGCGCGGCGGCGCCATCGCGGCATGCCCGTCGCGGTCATCCTCGTGCTGGTGGTCGCGATCGTCACCGCGACATGGTGGTCGGGGCGCGACGCGATGCCGCAGGGCGATGTCGCGACACCCGCTGCCGACGCGCAGGATGCACCGGCGCTCGTGTTGCCGGCGGATGTCCCCGGCTCGTCGGACTGGAGCTGGCTGCGCGTCGGCCTCATCGACGTGGTCGGCCACCGTCTGCGTGAAGCCGGCGTGCCGGCCGCGCCGAGCGAAAGCGTGTTCGCGATGCTCGGCGCCGACGGCAACGCGCGCGACCTGCCGACCGGCACGCTGCGCATCGCGCCGAGCGCGCGCGTGCGCGACGGGCAATGGACGGTGCGCCTGCACGTGCAGCGTGACGGCCAGGTCTCGGATGTCGAGGCGTCGTCCGGCGACGTGCTGCAGGCGACGCGTGCCGCGACCGACCTGCTGCTCGTGCGCCTCGGTCGCGAGCCGCCGCGCAACGGCGAGCAGCCGCGTCCGATCGCGCTCGAGGAGCTGCTGCAGCGCACGCGGGCGGCGTTGCTGGCCGACCAGTTCGATCTCGCCCTGCACCTGATCACGCAAGCGCCGGACGAGGTGAGGGCGCATCCCGAGATCGCGCTGCGCCTGGCCCAGATCGATCAGGGGCGCGGTGACTATGCCGCCGCCGAGGTGCGGCTGGTCGCGCTCGTCGATGCCTTGCCTGCGGATGCGTCGGCTGCGCTTCGCGGCCGCGTGCTCGGCTCGCTCGGTGCGGTGCGCTTCCGTCGTGGGCACGCCGCGGGCGCCGCGGACAGTTATGCCGAGGCGGTGCGCGTACTCGAGCCCGCACACGATCCGCTCGCGCTGGCTGCCGCCTATTCCGGGCGGGCCGCCATCGCCTCGCAACAGGAGCGCCTCGACGAGGCGGCTGCGGACCTCGGTCGTGCACGCGTCGAGATGGAGGCGGCCGGCGACGCGCTCGGGCTCGCCCAGGTCGACATGAACCTCGGGCTCGTCGAATCACGCAACTACCGTCCCGCGCAGGCCCTGCCGATCCTCGCCGGTGCCGAGGCGCGCATCGCCTCGCTCGGTGCGCGCGAGGAACTGGCCTATGTGCGCTTCGCGCTGGTCGGCGTGCGCCTGCAGATGCTCGACCTCGCCGAAGCGCTCGAGACGATCCAGAGCTGCTGGCCGCCCGAGACCCACACCGGCAATCCGCGCATGCGCTGGCGCCTCGTGCTGTCCAAGGCCTTCGTGCTGATCGGCATGGGCCGGCTCGGTGAGGCCGAGGTGCTGCTCTCGCGCATCTCCATCGAAGCGGATCCGAAGGACGATGCCGACATCCGCGCCCGTGCCGGCGCACTGGCGGGCATCGCGCTGGCCGCTCGCGGTCGTCACGAGGACGCCGTCGCGCGTACCGAGGCCTCCCTCGCGCCGACGTTCGCCGACGACAGCCCCGATCTCTACGTGAGCACCTGGACCGTGCGCCTGCGCAGCCTGCGCCAGCTCGGTCGCCTCGATGCGGCGGAAGCCGAAACGGCCGCGCTCGTCGCGTGGATCGAGGCCCATCCGAATCCCTGGCGTCGCGTGCACGCGGCGCTCGCGCAGGCCGAGCAGGCCTGGGCACGATCACCCGACGAGGCCGCGCTCGCGCAGTTCGCTTCGGCCTTCATGCTCGCGGGTTCGCTCGGCATCCCCGACGATCTCGTCGAGGTCGCCGAGCGCTATGTGGCCGCGCTGCTCGAACGCGGCGAGATCGACCAGGCCAGTGCCGTTGTCGGCCGCATCGCGCCGTGGGCGGACCGCGACCTGCGCGCGGCCTGGGCGCAGGCCCAGCTCTACCGCGCGCAGGACCGCGTCGACGCCTGGCAGCGCTCGACCGAGCGCGTCCTGCAACTGGCCGGCGAGCGGGCCTTGCCGGCGCCGCGCATCGATTGAGCATCGACGCCGCATCGATCGCCAGGCCCTTGTCGCACAAAGGGAATCACCGGACGAATCGTCCCCGCATCGATCGCGAATCGATCCCGAATGCGTCTTCGTGACGTCCGCGCGACAGTCGGATGGCAACGGCCGGTCCCGCCGGCCCGGCATCCCGCTCCCCGACATCCGAGGTCGCCCGACACCATGAAGAAGCTTCTCCCGCTCCTGATCACGGCCATGCTCGGTGCCGTGCCCGCCGCCCAGGCGGCGCCTGTTGGCACGGGCGAGCTCCCGTTCGCGGGTGTCCACGGCGGCGCGCTGCAGGATCCCGTGGTCGACGGCACGCGCGTGCATGTCCCGAGCGGACGCATCGTCAGCACGTGGGACTACACCGATCCTGCGGCTCCTGTGCTCCTCGGCAGCACGGCGATGACGCCGGCAGACGGCCAGATCCGCGGTCTGACGAAGTGGGGCGACCATCTCTACGCGAGCTGGCAGGCCGGCGACGACACCGGCGGCGTCGCGGTCTACACGCTCGGCAGCGACGGCGTGCCGGTGCTCGCGAACCAGTTTTCCGACTACACGTTCTCGTCCTACAAGAACCTCTGGACGCTCGCGGCCGCGAACGGCTATCTCTATATCTTCGACGCCGAAAATGGCATCTACTTCGGCGATCTTGCCGCCAATCCGCTGCATCCTACCTTCACGAGGCTGCTCCGCACGCCGGTGCCGTATGCGCGCAGCCAGGTGGCCGGCAACCGGATCTTCGTGACCGGCAAGACCGTGTCCTCGGAACCCGTGCACGTGTGCACGATGCTCGACGTGACAACGCCGTCGGCACCCCAGTTCATCCTGGCCAGCGACTGCGGCAACGGCGATCAGATCGACAACTTCCGCAGCCGCGTGCAGTTGCCTTACGTGGCCGCCTTCGGCGCCAAGTTCAGCCTCTACGACGTCACCGACCCGCAGGCGACGCAGGCGCTCGGCCGCATCGATACCGACGCCGCGACCGACGGCTTCCTGTTCGGCAACTACGCCTACGGCCTCGGTTTCGCCGAGATCGCGATCCACGACATCGGCAATCCCATGGTGCCGGTGACGGTCGGCTACTCGCCGATCATGACGCTCGGCGCCGATTCGGTGACGCCGGTCGAGGACGGCGCGCTCGTGCTCACCAGCACCGACCGCTTCGTGCGTCTGGACGTGAGCAAGGACCCACTGTCGCCGATGGAGACCAGCGTCGCCACGCCGACGGGCGGCGCGGTCGCGCGCGACATCGTCCTGCGCGGCAACAAGGCGCTGATCCTGCAGGAGAACTACGGCATCGGCGTGGCCGACAAGGTCACGTTCGCGCCGCTCGAGCGCTTCGATGCAGCCCTGCCGATGGCCCTCAACCAGCGCGATTTCGAGCAGTTCGCGGTCGACGGCGATCGCGCCTACCTCGCGGCCTGGGGCTACGGCCTCATCGTCACGCACATCGCCTCGGAGCGTCCGTATGAACTGGGACGCATCGAGTTTCCGTACGCTTCCGCGATCGCCGCGAAAGGCAACTTCGTCTACCTCGGCACGATGACCAACGGCGGCATCCTGCAGGTCGTCGACGTGTCGATTCCCGAGAAGCCGACGCTGCGCGGCTCGCTCGCGGTGCCGGGCGTGAACCGCGTGCAGGTGCACGGCCACCACGTCTACATCGCCGACGAACTCGCTGGCGTGCACGTCGTCGACGTGAGCGATCCCGACGCACCCACGCGCGTGACGACGTGGAACGACGGCTGCGCCGATCCCGGTGGCTACTCCGCGCGCGACATCGAGCTGGACGCGCAGGGCGCGATCGCGGCGGTCGGCTGCCCGACCGGCCTGTACCTGCTCGATCTTTCGCGTCCGGACAGTCCGACACGCCTCGGCGGCCATGCGGCCGAGTGGGCGGATGCGCGCGTCGCGATCCACGGCGACCGTGCGTGGTACGCCGACGCGGCCGGCGGTCTCAAGGCGTTCGACATCTCCTCGCCCGCGACACCCGTGCTGGTCGGCGAAGCGAGCCTGGCCGGCTTCGTGCCGCGTCGCCTGCGCGCGACCGGTGACGGCCGTGTCGTCGCATTCGGCACGCTGAGCGGGATGCACGTGTTCGGCACGATCGTGCCCGAGGTGCCGACCGACCGCATCTTCGCGGACGGCTTCGACGAGATCGTGCCTGTCGGCGACGTCAGCACCTACGACGACCTCGTCGAGGGCTTCCAGGGCGCGAGCTTCCAGTACGGCGGCGTCGGCTACCGCGAGGTCAACGAGGTCTCGGGCGTGTACCCGGACGGCGAGGTGTTCGGTCCCGGCACCGGCAACAATGCGCTCGGCAACCAGTTCATCGTCGAGGATGCGACCGCGCTGTTCGCGGACTTCCCGCAGTTCGGCAGCTCGCCGAACACGCTGACCTTCGGCGACTCGTTCGTCGAGGGGCCCAACCTCTCGATCGGCGCACTGTCGAGCGCGTGGCTCGATCTCGACGCTCCGGCGACCTCGGCGAGCCTGCAGATGCTCTATTACGAGTGGGGTCCGTGGGAGGGCATCGTGCTGCACGTCGATGCGCTGCTCGACGGCGTGGTCGTCGCGAGCGATTCGCTCACGATCGCGGGCAGCGGCAATCCGCTCGACCGCGATCGCCTCGCCACGACGACGTTCACGGTCGATGGCGCGACCTTCGACACGCTGCACATCTACGCGCGCTGGGGCAACGAGTACACGGCACCGCGCGTGATGATCGACAACCTCGTCATCGCGCCCGCACGTTGAGGGCAGCACGATGAGGATGAAGGTTTCCCGCCGCCCGTGCGGCGGCATGATCGGCGCCGCGCTGCTGGCCTCCTTCGGTCTGCACGCATCGGCCCAGACCGACCCGATCGTGATGTTCGACGGCTTCGACGGCTGCGCACCCGTGCAGGCCACGATCGACGCACAAGGCGGCAGCGTGCGCCTGTGCGGTGCGCAACTCGACGTACCAGCCGGCGCGGTCGATGCACCGACCGTGTTCGGCATCGAGCGCCTCGACGTCGCGCCGCCGGCACCGTTCGACATGGAGGTGGCCGGCCCGGCGTTCCGCTTCACTCCCGACGATGTCGCGTTCGCGCAGGCGCCGAGCGTGCGCATACCGCGCGAGGACGACCGTCGCGGCGGCTTCGCCGTGCTCGTGCCACACGAGGACAGCCTCGTGCTCATCGAGGCCTGCCGGCACAGCGCAGGCGGCGTGCAGCAGTTCGTCGACCGGCTCGGCACGTTCGCGGCCGTGCGCTGGCAGGGCGTGCTGCCCGTCAACACGCAAGGCCTGGGCGACGGTCAGGTCCATGCCACCGCCGGTGGCGTCACGACCGACTACGACCTCGACGCGCCCGGCAACAACTGGGCGATCCACCAGGACCGCCCGGATGGTGGCCGCAGCATCACGATCAGCGCGATGCGCGAAGGCGATGCCTTCGAGTTCCTGCGCCTGGATATCGGTGTCGACGCCTCGGGCATCGGCGGCGACATCGTGCAGATCTCGCAGCTCGGTTCGGTCAGCGGCAGCTTCATCGCGGGCCTGCTCGGCCAGGCCTCGATCACGTTCGGTGACCTGTCCGACGGTCGCGTGCGCGCCACCGTCACCGCGACGCTCGCGAACGGCTCCGCGAGCGTGCCGTTCGAGGCCACGTTCGACATCGCCAGCGAGCGTTACGTGTTCCCCCCGGCGCTGAGCTGTCCGGGATTCCCGCCCGGATGACGTCGGGTGCCTGCATCGCCGGCGGGATGCCGGCACGGTGAGGGGGCTGCACGGTCGGTACGACGAGCGTGCAGCGACCATCGCACCGGGGGCGATGCAGGCGTTTTCTTCCGCGCGGCAGGCGTGTCGCGCCGGCCGCGATTGCATAGACTGTGCGCCGACATCCCGTGGGAGTGCCCATGCGCCGCACCGTCTTCTTCATCTCCGATGGCACCGGCATCACCGCCGAGACGATCGGCCACAGCGTGCTGACGCAATTCGAAGGCGTGGAGCTCGACACCTACCGCATCCCGTTCGTCGACGCCGAGGACAAGGCCGAGCAGGCCGCGCGGCGCATCCGGATCGCCCAGGCACAGGACGGCCTGCGGCCGATCGTCGTGAACACGATCATGGACCAGCGCCTCAGCGACATCGTCGCGACCAGCGGCGCGCTCATGCTCGACGTGTTCGCGCCGTTCATCGCGCCGCTCGAGGAGGAGCTCGGCACCTCGCGCTCGCCTCGCGTCGGAAAGGCCCACGGCCTGACCAACTTCGACGAGTACGAGGCGCGCATCAACGCGACCAACTACGCGCTCACCCACGACGACGGCATCGACGTGCGGTACGACGACGCGGACGTGATCCTGGTCGGCGTCTCGCGCGTCGGCAAGACGCCGACCTGCCTGTACATGGCGCTGCATTACGGCGTGAAGGCCGCGAACTACCCGCTCACCGAAGAGGACCTCGAGAACCTCGAGTTCCCGAAGCGCCTCGTGCCGCACAAGAAGAAGCTCTACGGCCTCAGTATCGATCCCCAGCGCCTCGCCCAGGTGCGCGAGGCGCGCCGGCCGGGCAGCCGCTACGCGAAGCTCGAGCAGTGCAAGCGCGAACTCGAGCTTGCCGACAAGCTGTTCCGCCGCGACGGCATCCCCGTGCAGAGCACCACGCACACCTCGATCGAGGAGATCGCGAGCAAGATCCTGTCGCAGCTCGGCATCGACAAGCACATGTTCTGAGCCTTCCCGCGCCACGTCGCGGCAAGGGCAGGGTGCGCGCGTCGCGATGCTATGATCGATCCATGTCGAGCCCGTTCAACGATCGCGACACGCTGCTCCCGAGCCGCTTCGCCTGGCTCATGGGCATGTACGCGGAGAATTACCACCGCCTCGCGAAGCTGTTCGCGCCGCAGCGCCTCGCCGCGGGGCGTTACGTGTCGTCGGTCGACGACCAGCTCGACGTCTGTGTCGAAGTCATCGAGCACCACCGCTACACGCTCGACCTGCACATGACCTACGCGTTCGTCGACGGCGAGACCGGCCAGCCGGCACCATCGGCCTACCTGCGCATGTACCGCGATGCCCACGTCGCCGAGGTGCTGCGCTACCACGCCGACCCATATCTTTCGCGCGTGCTCGGTCCGCTGCCGCCCGCGCGCAACGTGTTCCAGCGTCGCGTGCGCATGAACTCGTTCCTCAACCGCTGGCTCGAGTACCTCGCCGGCCAGGGGCATTCGATCGGCACGCTCGAGCCGGCTCCCGCATCGCTCGACAGCAGCGTGCGCGAGGCGGTCTGAGGCGTTTCACGCGGCCGCGCGGCGCGCCGGCAGCACGAGGTCGAGCCAGGCCAGCAGGTCGTCGCGCATCGCGGCGTCGATGCCGTGGCCGCCGGGGTACAGATGGGTTTCATGTGTCACGCCGAGCGTGTCGAGCTGCGCTGCGGCACGCTGCGCCCACGCGACGGGCAGCTTGGTGTCCTCGCGGCCGTGGCCCACGAACGCACGCAGGCCGACGAGGTCCTCGCGTGATGCGATCCGCGGTGCGAGTTCGGGCAGGATGCGTCCGCACAGCAGGCCGAAGCCGGCCACGCGTTCCGGCGCCGACAAGGCCACGCTCGCCGAGAGGATGCCGCCCTGGCTGAAGCCGGCGACGACGGTGTCGCGCGCGGCGAGGCCATGCTGTGACTGGAACGCCGCGATCGCCTCGACGAGCAGCCGCCGGCTGGCCTCGGCCTCGTCGGCGTCGATCTGCGGGCCGCTCGGCGTGAAGCCGACGCGGAACCAGCCGAACTGGTCCGGACCGAGCGCGCGCGGACCGCGTGCGTGCACGACGACGATGGCCTCGTCGACCTCGCCGCCGAGCGCGGCGAGGTTGGTCTCGTTGCCGCCGACACCGTGCAGCAGCACGAGCAGGCCGCGCGGCTGCGTCGGCAGCGGAAGGCGCAGGCGCATCGAAAGGCCTTGCCCGCCGAACGGTTGCAGGGGACCGGACGTGTAACGCATCGGGAGGGACATGGCGTGATCGCGAAGGCCCGACGGGAGTGCGGGCGTCAGGATGACGATAGACCGCCGAGCGGCGCACATCGACGTGCGCGGGCGCGATGCTGTGTCGTCCCCGTCGAAACAGTCGGGACGGAGTGCGCGGCCCTGAAACGCGAAACCCCGCCGTGGCGGGGTCCGGTATAGCGATGGCGGAGCGGACGGGACTCGAACCCGCGACCTCCGGCGTGACAGGCCAGCATTCTAACCAACTGAACTACCGCTCCACGCGTTTCGCAGCGTCCTGCGTGTGTCGCTCCATGTCGTCGGCGCGCCGTGACGCGCCCACAAAAAACCCCGCGAGGGCGGGGCTTGTCGGTGACCGATGGCATCGGGCACCGCGTGCAACCTTGGAAAAGTGGCGGAGCGGACGGGACTCGAACCCGCGACCTCCGGCGTGACAGGCCAGCATTCTAACCAACTGAACTACCGCTCCGCATTTTCCTCTTTGCGCATCCTGCGCCAACCGCTTCAGTCTCTCCAGAGAGCCTCGCCGAAGCGAGGTTTCCCTGGCGTCCCCAAGGGGATTCGAACCCCTGTTACTGCCGTGAAAGGGCGGTGTCCTGGGCCTCTAGACGATGGGGACGTATAGAGAAACCTTTGAATCTGGTGGAGCCAGGCGGGATCGAACCGCCGACCTCTACAATGCCATTGTAGCGCTCTCCCAGCTGAGCTATGGCCCCGGGAGGCGCAAGAGAATAGTGAGTAGCGGGGAGGTCGTCAACACTTTCCGCGAACATTCTTCGCGAAGCATCGCGTGATGCGCACGACGACGTCATCGTCGCACGTGATCACGCGGGCTGCAGCACCTCGTTCGCGCCCGCATCTTCGCGTCGCTGCATCGTCCAGAGCTGTGCGTAACGGCCTTCGTGCGCGAGCAGCTGCGCGTGCGTGCCGCGTTCGACGATGCGGCCGTGCTCGAGCACGATGATCTCGTCGGCGTGCACGATCGTCGACAGGCGATGCGCGATCACGAGCGTCGTGCGCTGGCGCGCGATGTCGGCGAGCTCGGCCTGGATGATCTTCTCGGTGCGCGTGTCGAGCGCCGAGGTGGCCTCGTCGAAGACGAGGATCGCCGGATCCTTGAGCAGCGTGCGCGCGATCGCGACGCGCTGCTTCTCGCCGCCCGACAGCTTGAGGCCGCGCTCGCCGACCTTGGTGTCGTAGCCGTCGGGCAGCGACTCGATGAACGCGTGCACGTGCGCCGCGCGCGCCGCCTCGACGATCTCGTCCTGCGTCGCGCCGGGACGGCCGTAGGCGATGTTGTAGCGGATCGTGTCGTTGAACAGCACCGTGTCCTGCGGAACGATGCCGATCGCGTCGCGCAGCGAGCGCTGGGTCACGTCGCGCAGGTCCTGGCCGTCGATCGTGATGCGTCCGCCGCTGACGTCGTAGAAGCGGAACAGCAGCCGCGCGAGCGTCGACTTGCCCGCGCCGGTCGTGCCGACGACCGCGAGCGTGCGGCCGGCCGGGATCATCACGTCGACGTCGTGCAGGATCGCGCGGTTGGCGTCGTAGCCGAAGTCGACGTGCTCGAAGCGCACTTCGCCGCCGCGTACCGCGAGCGCACGCGCGTCTGGACGATCGGCGACGTCCTGGTGCTCGTCGAGCAGGCCGAACATGCGCTCGAGGTTGGTCAGCGCCTGCTTGATCTCGCGGTAGACCATGCCGAGGTAGTTGAGCGGCATCGCGAGCTGGATCAGGAACGCGTTGACGAGCACGAGGTCGCCCAGCGTCATCGTGCCCGCGACCACGCCTTCCGCGGCGCGCCACAGCAGCAACGCGAGCCCGGTCGAGACGATCGTGGCCTGGCCGACGTTGAGCACGGCCAGCGTCTTGAGGCTCTTGACGGTGGCTTCCTCGTAGCGCACGAGGCTCGCGTCGTAGCGACGCTGCTCGTGGCCTTCGTTGCCGAAGTACTTGACCGTCTCGTAGTTGAGCAGCGAGTCGACCGCATGGGTGTTGGCCTGGCTGTCGGCTTCGTTGGCCGCGCGGTAGTAGCGCAGGCGCCATTCGGTGATCGCGAAAGTGAACGCGATGAACGCCGCGAGCGTGGCCAGCGTGATGATCGCGAAGC
This sequence comes from Dokdonella aquatica, assembly GCF_051987395.1. Taxonomy (NCBI): domain Bacteria; kingdom Pseudomonadati; phylum Pseudomonadota; class Gammaproteobacteria; order Lysobacterales; family Rhodanobacteraceae; genus Dokdonella; species Dokdonella aquatica. The sequence continues at coordinate 3,668,208 of NZ_CP197094.1, forward strand.
CCCAGTCGTAGCGCACGACGAGGATCGTGCAGACCACGGTCACTTCGAGCAGCGTCGGCAGGATCGTGTAGATGGTCCAGTCGAGCAGGTCCGACACGGCCGTCATGCCGCGCTCGACGTCGCGTGCTACTCCACCGGTGCGGCGGTCGAGGTGGAAGCGCAGGCTCAGCGCGTGCAGGTGCTCGAACACGCGCAGCGTGATGCGCCGCGACGTGCGCGCGAGCACGCGCGCGAACACGACGCCGCGCAATTCCTGGAACAGCGTCGTCGACAGCCGCAGCGCGCCATAGGCGACCAGCAGCATGAGCGGCGCGGCGACGGGCAGGGGATCCACGTCGAGCGCGTCGACGAGCTCCTTGAGCACGAGCGGCACGCCGATCGTCGCGAGCTTGGCGACCACGAGGAACACGAGGGCGAGACCGATGCGCCAGCGGTACGTCCACAGGTCCGGCGCCATGCGCCGGAACGCCTCGACGAGCGTGGTCCGGCGTTCGGGCGTGGTGGCTTCGGGCGTGGGCACGGACGGCATATGGGGATGGTTCTCGATCGTGCAATCGCGGCGCGTCGCCGCGCGTGGCCTCAGCCGGAGCGTGTGCGCCTTCGCAGGCCAAGCCCGCCGAGCATGCCGAGTGCGATCGCAAGCCATGTCGCGGTTGCGGCGCCGAGTGCGGGCAGCGCCACGACGTCACCCACCGGCGCGGCGCCCTGGCGCTCGAATGCGCCGATGTCGGGCGCCGCCCCGGCGACGCGCGTGAAGCCGAAGCCGCGCTGGTCGCTCGCGAGTTCGCCGGCATTCGTGCCGGCGTCGAGGGCCGGGCTGTCCGCGGCGAGCGCGTGGGTGCGTGTACGCCCGCCGTTGTCGGCCAGGGGCAGCAGGCGCGGATCGCCCGTGAGGGTGTCCGCAGGCAGCCCGACCGTGGCCTGCGCGTTGCCGACGAGGTTGTGCGAGCCGGTCAGCGCCAGCTCGGTCTCGGCGGCGAGGTCGCTGCCGTCGCCCGAGGTGTTGCCCGCGATGATCGTGCTCGACAGTCCTTGCGAGGTCGCGAAGAAACGGAACGACACGCCACCGCCGAAACGGCCCGCATGGTTGGCGGTGATCGTCGTGTTCTCGAACGTCGCGGCGGTCGTCTGGCGGATGCGTACGCCACCACCGTCGTCGTCGCGCGCGACGTTGCCCGAGATCGTGCTGTTGCGCACGACCAGTGCGTCCTCCTGGGCGATGCCACCACCGTAGCGCATCGCATAGTTGCCGGCGATCGTGGAGCGTTCGACGAGGCCGCCGCTGCGTGCGACGAACAGTCCACCGCCGATCTCCCAGTGCGACATCGGCGGATTGTGCGTGCCGATCGCGCGGTTGCCGCTGATCGTGCTGTCGACCATGTCGATGCCGTAGACGAACGCACCGCCACCGTAGGCCGCCGTCCCGTTGGTTGCATGGTCTCCGAAGGCGGTATTGCCCGAGATCGTGCTGCCCTTCATGACGAGGCCACCCGACAGGATCGCGCCGCCGTAGGCGCCGACGCCGCGCGCCTCGCAGTCGCGCATGACGGCGCCGACGAGCTTGACGTAACCCGCCGCGGCGATGCAGCCGCCGTAGGCGATGTCGGTGCCTTCGGCGACGACGCGGCCGTTCGCGAAGGTGAGGTTCTCGATCGTGAGCGTGCCGACGCCGCGCTGGAACAGGATGCGGTCCGCGCCGCCACCGTCGATCACGAGCGCATCGGCACCGGGGCCGCGCAGCCACAGGTCGTCGGCGGTCGATTCGAGCTGGTCACCGATCGTGATCGTGCTGCAGGCGAGTTCGCCGAGATCGACGAGATCGCCGCTCATCGCGTTCGCGACCGCGTGACGCAGGCTGCCGGGCTGGTCGTCGTCGTCGCAGCGCGTCACCGCGATGCGCGCGGCGCGATGCTCCCGGTGTGCCGGCTTCGTGCTGCGCATCGCTTCCATCGCGGCGCGCAACGGGGTTGGCGCGCTGCGATCCTCGCCGGGCAGCGGCCACGACAGCGGCACCGCCACGGCCTCCGCCGCGAGCGGTGCGCCGGCCAGCGCGAGCGCCAGGGCGACGGCGAGTCGTTGCTTGCGCATCATGCGCATCGTCATGAGAAGGCCTCGCGCCGGGCGACCGTGCCTGGCCGGTCGCGCAGTCTGTGCCGTCCGCGAGCGCTCGGCAACCGCGGGTTCACCCGTGCGTGCGCGCCGTCACGGCGCGCCGAGGTCGACCTCGTAGGTGGCCATGCCGTCGGCGTCGCGCGAGCGTTCGCGGAGGCCGCGCAGGCCCGCGCCCTGCGCAAGCTCGAGCTTTCCGGCGGCCGAACGGAACGTCACCGGACCCGCCGTGCGTACGCTCGCGAAGCGCCAAGGCCGATCGGAGGCATCGTTTGCGCGCGTGAGGTTTCCCCTGGCGCGGATCCAGTCGATCAGCACCTGCCGGTTCATGTCCGGCGCATCGATGACCGTGCTCGAACCGTCGACGCCAGGGAATCCCCCACCACCGCTGGCGCGGTAGTTGTTGGTGACGACGAGGAACGTCTGCTTCGGATCGACCGGCTTGCCGGCGTGCACGAGTTCGACGATGCGCTCGCCGCGCGGGCGGGTGATGTCGACGACGTAGCGCAGGTCGCCCTGCAGAACGTCGAAGTTGTAGCCCGCGAACGTGCGGTCGACGAGTTCCTGCGGCTCGCGGCGCGCCGGATCGATGCGGTTGAAATAGCCCGCGGCATGCTCGAGCCAGGCGCGCAGGCCGGTGCCGTCGGTCTTCACCACGGCGACCGTGTTCGGATAGAGGTAGAGGTCGGCCGCGTTGCGGATCGCGAGCGTGCCGGCCGGGATCTCCGTGAAATCGGTGGCGCCGCCGAAACCGAGCTTGAACGGTGCCGCGGCCGAGAGGATCGGGATGCCGGCGAGTTCCGGATGACTCGCGTCGACGAGCGCCTTCACGTAGGCGCGCTGGGCCGAGTTGACCGGTTGCAGTGCGCTCACGTCGCCGACCGAGGCGAAATGGCTGGTCATCGCGAAATCGCTGGTGCCGATCGGTGCCGACACGTAGCGGATCGTGGCCTCGTGCTCGGTGCGTACGACTTCGGCGATCGCCGGATCGGGTGGCACGCTGCGGCCATCCGCGGTGCGGATGCTGCGCACCTGCGAGTGCGTGGCGGCCGTGTCGATCGTCCAGCGTCCGTCGCGCCGTTCGAGTGCGAGTTCGACGACGCCGAGGCTCTTGCCCCAGAAACCGCCCATCACGGCGGGCTTGCCGTGGATGAAGCCGCGCGTGTTGTCGACGCCGGGCATGGCCGCGAAGCGCGAGTTCGCGTTGCCCGGATCGGGGAAGGCCTGGTGCGAATGGCCGAGCAGCAGCACGTCGATGCCGGGCTCCTGGGCGAGATGCCAGTTCGCGTTCTCCATGTCGGCCGTGTACGGACCGGGATCGATGCCGCCGTGCGAGATCGCGACGACGAGATCGGCACCTTGCGCGCGCAACTGCGGCACGTATTCGCGCGCGGCCTCGACGAGGCCTTTCACGGTGACCTTGCCGGTCAGGTTGGACTTGTCCCAGACCATGATCGGCGGCGGCGTGAAGCCGATGATGCCGACCTTGATCGGCAGCTCGACCGTACGGCCCTGCGCGTCCCGCGCCTCGATCGTGCGCGTAAGCAGCGCGGTCGGCGCGAACAGCGGCGTGCCATCGCGCGCATCGAACACGTTCGAGAGCACGAGCGGGAAGTCGGGGCCGTGGCAACGACGTGCACCGTCGGCGGCGGCCGCGCGCGGCGTCGCGGTGACCTGGGCGAGGAACGGCAGGCCGTAGTTGAACTCGTGGTTGCCGATCGTCGCGCCGTCGTAGCCGAGCGCGTCCATCGCCTTGTACATCGCGAGCTTCTCGTCGCAGGCGAGCGGTTCGCCGCGTGCCTGCCAGTCGGCCAGCGCGGTGCCCTGGATCGTGTCGCCGCCGTCGAACAGCAGCGTGTTCGGGAATTCGCGGCGCGCCTCGCGCACGAGCGTGGCGAGGCGCTCGAAGCCGAGCGAGTCGTCCGCGGCGAGCTTGTAATAGTCGTAGCCGAGCACGTTGCTGTGCACGTCGGTCGATTCGAGGATCGCGAGCGTCGCGCGCGCGCCGTCGTCGCGTCGCGGCGAGCCGGTCGACGCGCAGGACGCAAGCAGGAGGGACGTCGCGATGAGGGTGAGTCGCGGAAGCATCGGAGGCATGCCGTTCCAGCATCATGGGGTGTGTCGAGCGGATTATTCTGGCACGCCCGAATGACAGCGCGCCTCGCGTGCGGTCGCGGGAGGTACACGGTCCGTGTCCCCCAGACGGGGTTCTCTCCGTCGCCATGTGCAGACCGCGCCACGCATGTCCCGAGGGGGGGGCTCGTTCACGGCCGCAGGGGCGCCTCTGGTACTCTCGCGCGCCTCGTTTTCCCGCCGTACGCGCCCATGACCGTCAGAACCCGCTTCGCCCCGAGTCCCACCGGCTACCTCCACATCGGTGGCGCGCGCACCGCGCTCTACTGCTGGCTCGAGTCGCGCCATCGCGGTGGCGAGTTCATCCTGCGCATCGAGGACACCGACCGCGAGCGCTCCACGCAGGAAGCCGTGCAGGCGATCCTCGACGGCATGGCGTGGCTCGGCCTCGAGCACGACGAGGGTCCGTACTACCAGACCCTGCGCATGGACCGCTACCGCCAGGTCGCCGAGGACCTGCTCAAGGCCGGCAAGGCGTACTACGCCTACGAGACCAAGGACGAGATCGAGGCGATGCGCGCCGACGCGATGGCCAAGGGCCTCAAGCCCCGCTACAACGGCTACTACCGTGACCGCAACGAGCCGTACCGCGACGATCCGAACCGCGTGATCCGCTTCAAGAACCCGGCCGCGGGCAGTGTCGTGTTCGACGACAAGGTCAAGGGTCGCATCGAGTGGAGCAACGAGGAGCTCGACGACCTCGTGCTGTTCCGCTCCGACGGTTACCCGACCTACAACTTCGCGGTCGTCGTCGACGACATCGACATGCGCATCAACGAGGTGATCCGCGGCGACGACCACGTCAACAACACGCCGCGCCAGATCAACGTCTACCAGGCACTCGGCGCCGAGGTGCCGGTGTTCGCGCACCTGCCGATGATCCTCGGCCCGGATGGCCAGAAGCTCAGCAAGCGCCACGGCGCGGTCAGCGTCATGCAGTACCGCGACGACGGCTTCCTGCCGCACGCGCTGCTCAACTACCTCGTGCGGCTTGGCTGGTCGCACGGCGACCAGGAGATCTTCTCGCGCGAGCAGATGATCGAGCTGTTCGACATCGCCGACGTCAACCGCGCGGCCTCGCGCTTCGACCTCGAGAAGCTGTCCTGGCTCAACCAGCAATACCTCAAGAGCGACGATCCGCTCGAGCTCGTGCCGCATTTCACCTGGCATCTGCGCGCCGCCGGCATCGATCCGGATACCGGCCCCGAGCCGGCCGACGTGATCGTCGCGCTGCGCGAGCGCGCGCAGACGCTCAAGGAGATGGCCGAGAAGGCGCGCGTCTGGTACGCGCCGCTGCAGGGTTACGACGAGGCCGCGGCCGCCAAGCACTTCGGTGCGGCGACCGCGCTGCCGGCACTCAAGGCCGTGCACGCGCAGCTCGCGGAACTCCCTGAATGGAGCGTCGCCTCGGTGCATGGCGCGATCGAAGCCGCGGCGGCCGCGATCGGCGAAGGCATGGGCAAGGTCGCGCAGCCGCTGCGCGTCGCCATCACGGGCACCCAGGTGTCGCCGTCGATCGACCACACGGTGTTCCTCGCGGGGCGTGACGAGGCGCTGCGCCGCGTCGACGCGGCGATCGCGAAAGCCGGGGGATGACCATGGCGTTGTCCTGCGACCTCGCGACGATCCTGCGCTTCGACGCAGGCGATCCCGAGGCCTTGCAGGTCGCGTTGTGGGGGTGCATCCACTTCCTGCTCAGCCCGATGGTGTGGTTGTGGGCGACCGGGCTCACGCTGCTGTGCGTGGCGGTCGGCGCGCTGATCGGCTGGTGGCGCGGCCGCTGGCTCGCCGGCGTGCTGTGGGGCACGCTGCTCGGGCCGATCGGCTGGATCGTCGTCGCCTTGCAGAAGCCGCGGCCGCCCGCATGTCCGCGGTGCGCGACGCCGAATCCACTCGGGCGCAGGCGTTGCCCGCATTGCGGCCTCGACATCGACGCGCCGACGCCGCCACCGCCACCCTGAGCGTTCGCGGGCCGATGTTATGATCGATGCCCGCGCCACGCACGCCGAGATGTCCTTGTCCGCCACGAAGCCGCACGACGACCACGCCCATCACCACGATGCCCACGGCTTCGTGAGCAGCGTGACGCGTGCCTGCGACGAGCGCGGCCTGCGCCTGACGCCGCTGCGCCTGCGCGTGCTCGAGCTCGTCGCCGAGTCGGAGAAGCCGGTCAAGGCCTACGATCTGCTCGACCGCATCAAGGACGGTCCGGGTACCGCGGCGCCGCCCACGGTCTACCGCACGCTCGATTTCCTGCTCGAGAACGGCTTCATCCACAAGCTCGAGTCGATCAATGCCTTCGTCGGCTGCCACCATCCCGGCGAGGCGCACCAGGTGCCGTTCCTGATCTGCGACAAGTGTTCGTCCGCGATCGAGATCTGCGACCAGCGTGTCTCCAGGCTGCTCAACACGCAGGCCCGCGAGCACGGTTTCCATCCGGTCGGCCAGACGCTCGAAGTGCACGGCCTCTGCGCCGACTGCCGCTGAGCACTCCCGGCGCGGCATCGCCGCGCCTGTCATCGCTTCAGGGTTCCGCCGCGATCACGTAGTCGTGGCCGTGGCGCAGGCCGCCTTCACGATTCACCACGGCGAGCGCATGCGCGCGAAGGTCGGCGATGCGGCCCTGCAGCGCGGCCGCGAGTGCGCGGTCGGGCAGGGCGTCGATCGCTAGCGAGGCGAGGTCGAGCTGGCTGGTGACGAAGCGCTCGCCGTAGCGGATCGGCACACGCTGTACGTCGCGCACGCGAAAACCGGCGAGGTCGAGCTGGCGCAGCACCCAGTCGAGCGGGTACTCGCGGTAGGGGCGATCGCCACCGAGAAGCAGGCAGCTGTCGCGCAGGCGGCCGATCGCGTGGACGAGGCGCCCGGCCTCGTCGTCGGGACGCCAGACCACGTAGGGCTCGAGTCCGATCACGTAGAGGCGCCTGCCGACGTGCGGGCGCAGGCGTGCGAAAAGGCGATCCTGCCAATACGGCGCGAAGCCTTCGACCGCGCCGAGCAGGTAGTCGGCGACGACCACATCGAATCGCTCGCCGGCGAGCAGCTCCGGATCCATCCAGTTGCCGACCACGACGCGATCCTGCTCGCGGGCGCGATCGCCGATCTCGGTCTGCGTGGCCTCGGCCATCGCATGCGAGCCGGTCACCGCGGTCCAGCGTTCGGTCGGGCGATCGAGCAGCCAGCGCATCGAGGCGCGGCCGGTGCCGGCATCGAGCACCGCGCCCCACGGCAGGTCGCCGTGGAGCGCGGTCAGGCGGTCGTACAGCGACACCGGGTCAGAAACCGACGCGGAAGCCGGCGCTGATGCTGCGGCCCGGCATCGGCACCACGCTGGCGAGAAACGAGGTGTGGTTCCACACCTTCTCGTCGAGCAGGTTGCTGCCACGCAGGTACACGCTGCTGTTGCCCGACTCGCCGAGCGCGTAGCTCAGCGTGAGGTTGACCATGTCGTAAGCCGGCGAGACCGTCTCGAAATCGGCGATATCGTCCTGCTTGGCCACGTGATAGGCCTCGAGCTCGGCACCGAACGCGTTCCAGCTTCCGTTGAGGCGCGTGCCGACGCGCATGGCCGGGATGCGCGGCAGATTACCGCTGCCGTCGGTGAACTTGGCACGCACGCTGTCGCCGAACAGCGTTGCCGAGAAGTTGCCGGTGAACTGGTAGGTCGCCTCGGCCTCGAGGCCGATGAACTCGGCATCATTCTGCGTGTACTTGATGAGGCGGAAATCCTCGTACTGGTCCAGCGTGCGCGCGTAGATGTAGTGGTCGACGTCGTTGTGGAACGCGCCGACGCTGAAGGTGAGGTCGCCCGCGGTCTTGCGCAGCGACAGTTCGACGTTGCGCGAGGTCTCGGTCTTGATCGAGGCGTCGTTGGCCGCGCCGCCGCAGGTCAGTGCGCTCGGCAGCAGGCCGCACTCGTAGGTGTTGGTGGCGAGGTGGATGCCGCGCGCGTAGAGCTCCTGTGCGTGCGGCAGGCGTTCGGAGCGTGCCGCCGACAGCGTCAGCGCGTAGCCCGGCGTGAACTCCCAGATCGCCGCGCCCGAGAACGAGGTCGCGGTGTCGTCGAATGCGGTGCGTGCACGCGGGTCGTCGACGGGCTTGTGCTCGAGCCACTCGTGGCGCGCACCGGCCTCGAAGTGCCAGGCGTCGTTGAGCTGGTAGTGCTCGACGAGAAAGAGGCCGGTCGAGCGCGTGTCGACCTTGGGCATGAACGATTCCTCGCCCTCGGCGCTGAACGTCGTGTCCGAATGCTGCAGGCCGATCACGCCGGTCCAGTTGCCGAGCGGCACGTGCTCGATCTCGACGCGGCCTTCCTGGCCGCGGTTGATGAACGTGGTCGCGGTTTCGCCGTCCTCGATCTCGCGATGGCGGTAGTCGGTGTCGCTCATGCGGAAGCGGATGCGGCTCGCGCCCGCGAACGGATCGCGATACTCGCCGCGCACGTCGACGCGCTTGCTGACCAGGTCGATCGTCGGCGGCGGTTCGTCGCCGTGTTCGTGGTCGTGATCGTGGCCGTCGTCGCCACCGCCCTCGTGGTCGCCGCAGTGCAGGGCACTGCCGTGCGGATGGCAGCCTTCGTATTCGTGGTTGTGGCCGGGCAGGCCGTAGTCGTCGTTGCGGTACGAATAGGCGATGCCGACATGGCCGTTCGGCGTGATCCACGACAGGCCGACGCTCGAGTTCGACGACGCGGCCGCGGTGCCGGCGACGCGCGGGTCCTCCCAGCCCGGCGCCTTGTAGTCGTCGGCGTCGCGCGTGGAGTGCTCGAGGTGGAAGGCGAGCTGCGAACCGAGCTGCGCGGTCAGGTCGACCGCGGCGGCGCGCTCGTTGGCGACGCTGTTGCCGCGCACGGCCAGCGAGGCGTCGATGCCGCCCTCGGGCATCGCCGACGGGATCTTGTTGTCGAGGATGTTGACCACGCCGCCCACCGCGCCATTGCCGTACAGCAGCGTGGCCGGGCCACGCAGCACCTCGACGCGCTGCGCGAGCAGCGGATCGACGGTGGTCGCGTGGTCGGGCGAGATGTCGGAGGCGTCGAGGATCGACGCGCCGTCCGAGAGCACCTTCGTGCGCGGGGCGGTCTGGCCACGGATCACGGGTCGGCTCGCGCCACCGCCGAACGAGTCCGAATGCACGCCGGGCAGGCCGTTGAGCGCGTCGCCGATCGTGCCCTGGCCGTTCTTCAGCAGCGTGTCGCGGTCGACGATGCTGTAAGGCACCGCGATCGTGTCGGGGTCTTCGCCGAGCGCGAGCGCGGAGACGGTGACGACGGGAAGGGCGTCGTCCTTGCCACTGTCGCCGTCCTGCACGAGGGCCTGCGCGAAGGCGGGGCCGCAGGCGAGCGACGAGATCAGGGCGACATGGACGGACCAGGTCAGGGAGCGGAGCTTGGGACGCATTCGGGATCCTTGGGGCTTGCAACGGGAGGCGTTCGTCGTCGCGCTCGGCGACGTGCGATTAACGTTATGGTATAACGTATCTAGATGGCAAGCCGGATGCCGGAAGTCACGCCCCTTGAGGTGCGACCCCGGTGCCCCAGATGACGGGTGAGGTATTCTTCGATGTTCATGGACATGCCACGTTCCGCATCGCGCTGGAGCCGGTTCGTCGACCGCTTCGGCGCGACGGCGTCGTTCCTCTGCGCGATCCACTGCGCGCTCCTGCCGGTCGTGTTCGGCGTGCTGCCAGCCCTCGGTCTCGCGTTCCTTGCCGATCACGCGTTCGAGCGCGCATTCGTCGGCTTTGCGATCGTGCTCGCCTCGCTGAGCCTCGCGGTGGGCTGGCGCCAGCACGGCAGCCTGCGTGCGCTGTGGTTCCTCGCACCGGGCATCGCGCTGCTGGTCTGCGGGCTCGTCATCGACGGCGACCACGCCAGTCCGACCGGCCACGCGATCCTCGTCAGCATCGGCGGCACGCTCGTCGCGCTCGCGCATCTCGTGAACCTGCGCCTCGCGCAGGCGCACGTGCACGGTCCCGCCTGCAACCACTGACCGTCATTGTGTAACGGCGTCGCCGGCACCTAGCATCGTCGGCAGCCATCGCCAGCACGCCGCATGCACCACCATCATCCTCACGACCACGCGCATGGCCATGGCCATGAGGGTCATGCCCATCACGGCCACGACCATGGCCACGCGCACGACGGATCGCCGCGCAGCGAGCGCAAGCTGCTGTGGGCGTTCGCGCTCACGCTCGTCATGCTGGTCGCCGAGGCGGTCGGCGGCATCGTCTCGGGCTCGCTCGCGCTGCTGGCCGATGCGGCCCACATGCTGGTCGACGCGGCCGCGCTGCTGTTCGCGTGGCTAGGCGCGCACTTCGCGCGCAAGCCGGCCGACGCGCGCCGCAGCTTCGGCTACCAGCGCCTCGAGGTGCTGGTCGGCTACACGAATGCGCTGACCCAGGTGTTCCTCGTCGCGTGGATCGCGTTCGAGGCGGTCATGCGCGTGCTCGAGCCGGTGCCGATCCTGTCGGGCACGATGTTCTTCGTCGCGCTGGCCGGCCTCGTGGTCAACGTCATCGTGCTCAACGTGCTCGGCGGCCATCACCACGACGACGTCAACACGGCCGGTGCGCGCCTGCACGTGATCGGCGACCTGCTCGGTTCGATCGGCGCGGTCACGGCCGCGCTGCTCGTGCGCTGGCTCGACTGGCTGTGGGCCGATCCCGCGATCTCGATCTTCGTGTCGCTGCTGATCCTCAACAGTGCGATCCGATTGCTGCGGCGCTGTGCCCACATCCTGCTCGAAGGCGTGCCTGACGACGTCGAGATCGACGCCGTCACCAAGGCGCTGGTCGAGGGCGTGGCGGACGTGCGTGGCGTCCACCACGTGCACGTCTGGCAGCTCTCGGGCGGCTCCCGTGTCGCCACGCTGCACGTGATCCTGCGCGAAGGCGCCGTGCACGGTGCCGCGCTGGCTGCGGTGCAGAAACTGCTGCGCGACCGTTTCCGCATCGAGCACGCGACGGTGCAGATCGAGGACGACGGCGAATGCGTGCATCGCGGCTGCGCCGGTGCTGCCGCTCCCGCCACCTGAAGCGAGCCGCTCGGCGGCATTCCCGGGGCAGGGGCACCTCCACGCCGGCGGCTTGCGCTTTGCCGCCGCGCTGCTATCCTGCGCGACCTTCGTTGTTCGACCCGTATTGGAGAAACCATGGGCAGTGGTGACCGCAAGACCCGCAAGGGCAAGATCGCAATCCGCAGCTACGGCAACACGCGTCCGCACGCGGCCAAGAAGGCCACGGGTGCGAAGCCGGCCGGCGCGGCGCCCGTGAAGGCGGCCGCGGCCAAGAAGCCTGCTGCTCCCGCGAAGAAGACGGCGGCCAAGAAGAGCGCCTGATCCACGCCACCGGCGTGATCCCGGAAAGCCCCGCCTCGGCGGGGCTTTTTCGTTGGTGGATGGACGATGGCTCGTCACGCGGCGCCCGAGGGTGCCGCACTGGAGCAGGCACCTTGGTCCGTTCAGGCAGGAGCGCTCGTCGCCAGGTCGAGCAGGTCCACGGGCTCGCCGTGCGCGGCCGCGTCCAGCCATGCCGAGGCGCGCTCGCGGCCGAGGTCGCGCAGGTCGTGAAGGAACGCTTCGCGCGTGTCCATGCGCGTCTTCGCGTGGTGCGCATCGAGCGAGTCGCCGGGCTCGATCGCGTGCACGCGCAGGCGGCGGATGCGGCGGCCGAGGCCGCTCAGCGTGAGCACGCCTTCGAGCGAGCGCCGCGTCAGGGCGAGCGTGCGCAGCTCGCGCAGGAACGCCGCCGAGAAGCCGAGCTCGGCGACGCGTTCGAGGATCGCGCCGGCGCTCTCGGGAATCGGTCGCTGGAAGCCCTGCACGAGCACGCACAGCACGCGCGTCGCGCGGCCCTCGTGCACGAGCGGCTCGAGCACCGGATTGCCGGCCCAACCGCCGTCCCAGTAGACCTCGCCGTCGATCATCACCGGCGCGAACACCTGCGGCAGGCAGGTCGAGGCGAGCAGGGCGTCGAGGCTCAGGTGATCCGGGCCGAACATCACGAGCGCGCCGTCGCGAACGCGCGTCGCGGCCAGGTGCAGCGGGAAGGGCGTGTCCGTGCGCAGGCGCTCGAAGTCGAACAGCTCCTCGGCGATGCGCCGCACCGGATTGAGGCCGAGCGGGTTCATCTGGCGCGGCGTGAAGTAGCGGTGCAGGCCGAGCAGCGTCTCGCGGCCGCCCGGGAATGTCGCAGCATCGACGATCCAGCGTGCCGCACCCGACGATGCCGCGATGCGCGACCACAGCGTCGCGAGGGCCTCGCGCGCGCCGTCGTGGCCGCCGTCCATCCATCCCTGCGCGAGCGCCAGCGCGTTCATCGCGCCGCTGCTCGTCGCGCTGACCGCTTCGAACGCCGGTACGCCGGCTTCGAGCAGGCGATCGAGTACGCCCCAGGTGAACGCGCCGTGCGCACCGCCGCCCTGCAGCGCGAGGCCGCATGGCTCGCGCAAGGCGGCAGGAAGGCTCACGCCGGCAACACGTCGCGACCGCCCGCGACCACGCGCCGCGCGAGCGTGCCGCCGATCCAGTAGGCGAGATCGGCGGGATGGTCGGCGTCCCAGACCGTGAAGTCGGCGCGCAGGCCGGTTTCGAGGCGGCCGCGGTCGTCGAGGCCGAGGGCGCGGGCAGCGTGCGTTGTCGCGCCGCGCAGGGCCTCTTCCGGCGTGAGCCGGAACAGCGTGCACGCCATGTTCATCGCGAGGCGCAACGACAGCAGCGGCGAGGTGCCCGGGTTGAGGTCGGTCGCGACGGCCATCGGCACGCCGTGCTCGCGCAGGGCCGCGATCGGTGGCAGATGGGTGTCGCGCAACGCATAGAACGCCCCGGGCAGCAGCACGGCGACGGTGCCGGCCGCGGCCATCGCGCGCACGCCTTCGACGCTGGTGTGTTCGATGTGGTCGGCCGAGAGTCCGTCGAACGCGGCGCTCAGCGCGCCGCCGCCGAGGTCGGACAACTGGTCCGCGTGCAACTTGACGCGCAGGCCGTGTGCGCGTGCGACCTCGAACACGCGGCGCGTCTGCGCGGGCGAGAACGCGATCGACTCGCAGAACGCGTCGACGGCGTCGGCGAGCCCGCTGCGCGCGAGCTCGGGCAGCATCGTGTCGCAGAGATGGTCGACGTAGGCGTCCTGGCGCCCCGCGTACTCGGGCGGCAGCGCGTGCGCGCCGAGGAAGGTCGTGCGCACGCCGATGCCGAGCACCTCGCCGATGCGTCGCGCGACGCGCAGCATGCGCAGCTCGCTGTCGAGGTCGAGGCCGTAGCCGGACTTGATCTCGATCGTCGTGACGCCGTCGCGCACGAGTGCGCGTGCGCGTGGCAGGGCCTGGGCGAGCAGGCCATCGTCGTCGAGAGCGCGCGTCGCGCGCACGGTCGAGGCGATGCCGCCGCCCGCTCGTGCGATCTCCTCGTAGGTCGCGCCGTTGAGGCGAAGGTCGAACTCGCGCGCGCGGTGGCCGCCGAATACGAGGTGCGTATGGCAGTCGACGAGGCCGGGCGTGATCCAGGCACCGCCGGCGTGGTCGACGTGGCGCGCGAGCGTCGCAGGATCGCCGGGAAGGTCGGCGGCACGTCCCGCGAACACGATGCGGCCGTCGTGCCAACCGAGCGCGGCATCCTCGATGGTGCCGAACGGTGTGTCGCCCGCCTGCATCGTGGCGAGGCGGCAATCGAGCAGGAGGCCGTCCCAGCGGCCGTCGGGAGTCGGATCGGTCATGCCCGGAGTATCGCAGAACGCCGTGCTTCCGCCGCCGCGGCGGGAACGGGGATAATCACGGATCGACTTCCGGAGCCGCGCATGCCGAACCGACTCTTCCACGCCGAACACGCCTGGCTGCCGCAGGGTTGGGCACGCGACGTGCGCTTCGAGATCGACCAAGGCGACCTGCTGCGCGGTGCGCTGCTCGAGGCCGCGCCGTCGTCGCCGCGCGACGGCGCCGAGCCGCTCGGACGCTGGGTCGTGCCGGGCATGCCGAACCTGCATTCGCACGCGTTCCAGCGTGCGATGGCCGGTCTCGCCGAACGCCGTGGCGATGCGCAGGACAGTTTCTGGACCTGGCGCGAGGTCATGTACGCGTTCGCGGGTCGGGTCGGCCCCGACGACCTGCGCGCGATCGCGAGCCAGCTCTACGTCGAGATGCTCGCGGCCGGCTACACGCACGTCTGCGAGTTCCACTACCTGCATCATCAGCCCGACGGTCGGCCCTACGCCGATCCGGCCGCGATGGCGCTTGCGATCATCGACGCCGCGCAGGAGGCCGGTATCGGCCTCACGCTGCTGCCGACGCTGTACATGACCGGCGGCTTCGACGGCCGTCCGCTCGGCGAACGCCAGCGTCGCTTCGCGCACGACGTCGACGGCTTCCTGCGTCTCGTCGAGCGCCTGCGCATGGCCGAAAGTCCACGCGTGCGCGTCGGCATCGCGCTGCACTCGCTGCGCGCGGTGCCGCCGTCGGCGATGCGTGCCGTGCTCGACGGCATCGCCGCGATGGCGCCGTCGCGCGACGGCACGCCAGCCGTCGACATGCCGATCCACATCCACATCGCCGAACAGATCGGCGAAGTGCAGGACTGCCTCGCCGTGCGCGACGCACGCCCGGTCGAATGGCTGCTCGACAACGCTCCCGTCGACCGGCGCTGGTGCCTCGTGCACGCGACCCATCTCGACGAGGGCGAGACCACGCGCCTCGCCGCGACCGGCGCGGTCGCCGGACTGTGCCCGACCACCGAGGCCAACCTCGGCGACGGCCTGTTCCCGCTGCGGGCCTACCTCGACGAGGGCGGCGTGATCGGCATCGGTTCGGACAGCCACATCTCGGTGTCGCCGGTCGAGGACCTGCGCTGGCTCGAGTACGGGCAGCGTCTCGTCACGCGGCATCGCAACGTCTCGGCCGACCTGCGCACCCCGAGCACGGGCGAGAAGCTGTTCGCGGCGGCGCTTGCGGGAGGTGCCCAGGCGGCCGGCGTGGCGACCGGGTGGTTCGAAGGCGGCGACCGCGCGACGCGCACGTTGGGTCCTCGCGCGGACCTGCTCGTGCTCGACGACAGCTCGCCGCTGCTCGCGGGACGCGATGCCGCGCACCTCGTCGATACCTGGCTGTTCGCGGGCAACACGAACCTCGTGCGCGACGTCTACGTCGAAGGCGAGAAGGTCGTCGCCGACGGCGTGCACCGGGATGCGACGCGCATCGCGCGCCGCTACAAGGCGGTCGTCGAACGCCTCGCTGCAGCGGTCTGACGCGCGGCGTCCGGCGGTACCGCGAGCGCGTCGGCGACCTCGGCGAGGTCGCCGTCGTTCGGCTCCGGTGTCACGCCGAGCACGCGTGCGAGCAACGGGTAGACGTCGACGTTGTCGAAAGGCGCGATCACGCGCCGTTTCGCGAACGCGGGACCCGAGGCCATGAAGATCGCGCGCATGTCCGGGTGGTCGGTCGCGTAGCCGTGCTCGCCGAGCGAGAAGTGATCTTTGCGCGCCATGATCGCGTGGCTGAAGATGATCCAGCCGTGATCGGCGATGCATAGCAGCGGCGGCACGCGTGGATGCCGGCCGTAGTGCAGTTCGGGTGGCAGTTCGGACTTGCGCCTGCAGGTCATGTGCTCGTGCGGGGCGAGCAGGCGGCGCTCGACCAGCGTCTCGCTGCCGACCTTCGGCACGAGCCCGGTGAGCACGCCCCACATCACCACGTGGACGTCGTCGAGCGGCACGACGTCGTCGAGGCGGATCACGCGCTCGGGCGACGTGGAGGCCATGCCATGGTCGGACACGACGACGAGATTGGCGCGTTCGCGCAGGCCGCGCGCCGCGAGGCCGTCAAGCAGGCGCGAGACTGCGGCGTCGACGCGGCGCAGCTCGGCGTCGACTTCGGGCGAGCCCGGTCCGTAGTGATGGCCGGCCTTGTCGATGCCGTCGAAGTACAGCGTCATGAAGCGCGGACGACGCTCGACCGGCACGTCGAGCCAGGCCAGCAGCGTGTCGACGCGCGCATCGGGCGTCATCGTCGGATCGAACGGCAGCCACTGGTCCGGATGCGCGCCGTGCACGGGCGCCTCGGACGCCGGCCAGAACACCGTCGCGGTGCGCAGGCCGGCGCGCTGCGCCGTCGTCCACAGCGGCGTCGCGCCGTCCCACCAGCGCGCGTCGCCGATGGCTTCGCGGTTGGTCGCCCGGAAAGTCTGACCCGGGATCGAGGCGTCCTCCATCATGTTCGCGACGATGCCGTTGCGGTCCGGCCGCAGGCCCGTGATCAGCGTGTAGTGGTTCGGGAACGTCAGCGACGGGAACGAGGGACGCATGAAGCCTGCGCGCACGCCCTCCGCACCGAGATGCGCGAGCGTCGGCGTGAAGCCGCGATCGAGGTAGTCGGCACGGAAACCGTCGATCGAGACGAGGATGAGCGGCGCGTCCGAGGCGAGCAGCGACGACGGCGGGGCCTCGCGGCAAACGATGGACGTGCAGGCCGTGGCGAGCACGGCGAGCAGGCTGGCGAACAGGCGGAAGAGGGTCATGGAGGCAACGCGCAAGGCAGGTCGCGATTGTCGCGCAGCCGTGTTGCACTTCGCCAATGCCGGAGGCCATGCGCGCCAAGTTCCACTGCTGTCCCGGGAAAACCTGCGGACCGCGTCGCGCCGGCAGCGGAGTTGCCGCGTCGTCGTTCCCCGCGCTCGGCATCGTGCGACTTCACAGGCTCGACGCGTCCTCCCGCAATGGCGTTGCGCTCGAGCCCCTCGCCCTCCGGGAGAGGGGGCGGGATCGAGACTACGTCTGATCATCGTCACGATTCCGGACCCTCATCCGGCCCTTCGGGCCACCTTCTCCCGGAGGGAGAAGGGAAGAACGTGCGCGATGCGGTGTTGCCGCGAGAACGAGTCGGCATGCCGGCATTCTTTGCCGGAAAGCTGACGTGGCAACGTTTTCGAGCGTTCGCTTCGAACTTTCCCCGGACAGCAGTGCGCTAAGCTCGGCGCTCGCCGCGACAGGGAGCCGCGCATGTTCCGACACCTGACGTACGCCATTCTCGTGTGGAGCGCGATCCCGTTCGCACGGGCTGCCGAGGTCGATCTCGTCGCCGGCCCCGCGGACGCGATCGTCGAGGTCGCGGCCGGCGACGTGCTCGTCGTGCGCGTGCAGGGCAACGCATCGACCGGCTACGCGTGGCAGCGCGTCGACGACGGCCGCGGCGTGCTCGTGATGGATCGCCTCGCAAGCCCCGAGGGGGGCGTGACGCCGGTGCCGGTGCCGCCGGCCGATCGCCGCATCGGCAGCCCGACCACGGCGACGTACCGCTACCGTGCGGTCAAGGCGGGCGAGACCGAACTGCGCCTGCAGTACCGTCGGCCCTGGGAAAAGGGTGCGCCGGCACACGAACTCGTCTGGCGCGTGCGCGTGGAGTGACGCGCTGCGCATCGTGTCGGGGCCGTGCCCCTCGTGGCCTGTCGCGGTACCACGTCGCGTGGATCACGTGATCGTGCGCTCACCGTGCGATTGGCCGCGCTGATATCCTGCGCGTCGGGGACAACACGAGCGCGACGTTCGCGGGCCGAAGGCCGGCGCGGATGTCGTCGTGTCCCCTCAACCCACGTCCCGGATGGCACCAGGAAGGAGTTTCCCGATGAAGTCGTTGCTGCTGGCTCTCGCCGTCGCGCTGTCGAGCGCACCCGTCCTCGCCCAGGACACCCAGGCCGAAGAGGCCAGCCCGTTCGCCTCGCTCGACTGGCACAAGGGGCCTGCCGCCGAGGACATCGCCTCGAAGGCCGTCATCAAGACCACCGAGTCGCTTTCCTTCCTCGACGAGGCCAACAGCAAGCGCTTCCTCGAGATGACCGGCAACATCCCGGAGGAAGGCAACTACATCGTCGTGGCGACCGAAGAGAACTGGTGGGCGACCTTCACGTTCGATCCGGTCGGCTACGTCAAGGACGACGAGAAGATCGACGCCGATGCGCTGCTCGCGACGATGAAGGAGAACGACGGCCCGTCCAACGAGTACCGTCGCCAGCTCGGCCTCGGCGAGCTGCACACCGAAGGCTGGGCGGTCGCGCCGCATTACGACGAGCAGACGCGTCGCCTCGAGTGGGCGCTCAAGCTGCGCAGCGCCGACGGCGAATCGGTCAACTACACGGTGCGCCTGCTCGGCCGCACGGGCGTCATGAATGCGACGCTGGTCAGCGATCCCGAGACGCTGCAGCGTGACGTCGCCTCGTTCAAGACCTCGCTGGCCGGTTTCGCGTTCAAGCCCGGCGAAGGCTATGCCGAGTACCGCGAAGGCGACCGCGTCGCCGAGTACGGCCTCGCTGCGCTCGTGGTCGGCGGTGCCGCCGCGGTGGCCGCCAAGACCGGCTTCCTCGCCAAGTTCTGGAAGCTCATCGTCGGCGGCGCGGTCGGCCTGTTCGCGTTGCTCGGCAAGCTGTTCAACCGCAACAAGACCTGAGCATGGGGATGTCCGCGGAGATCCAGTTCGCCGCGGCGGTCGTCCTGATCTTCCTGATCGATGGCGTGCTGCTGCTGCACGTCAACGAGGCCGTGGTCGAACGCGGGCGCCGCGTGCGCATCGCGTTCGGCTCGTCGCAGCCGTGGGTGGCCGGCAGGCGCGTGCTCATGCTCGCGCCGTGGTGGCCGTTCACGAGTGCGTGGCGCGTGACCTGGCGCGTGCGCGACACACTCGATCCGCCCGAAGGCGCGGACACCGCGCGTGCGCGCATCGACGCCTTGCATGCGCGGCTCGCACGGCTGTCGCCTTGGATCGCGCTGTCCGGCCTGCTCGTGATCGTCGCGACGCCGGTCGCGCTGATCGTCGCGACCACGCCCGTGTTCGTGCTCGTCGCACTGCTCGCATGGCTGTCGGTGTGGCTGCTGATCGTGCGGCTCGCGATGCTGCGGCGTGCGCTCGGCCTCGGCTGGGGCGCGTACGCGCTCGTCGCGTTCGAGTGCGTGGTCTGCCCGCCGGTCGCGCCGAACCTGATCCGCAAGCTGTCGCTGAAACTGTCGCCCGCCGACGATCTCGCCGCGTTCCTCGACGCGCCGACGCGTGCCGTGGCACATGCGCACATGGCCGCCGATCTCGATGCGCGCCTTGTCTTCCACGAGCCGGGCAGCGACACCTTCGAGCGCGTGCGCGCCTACCGCGACCTCCTGCGCGGCGATGCCCCGCTTGCCACCGTTTCCGGAGATACGCCGTGAGCTTCGCCGAACTCGCCGTCATCGTCGGCTGCCTCGCCGGCGGCTACTGGCTCATGCGCAAGTACCTCGAGGGCTGGACGCCGGGGCACGGCGGTCGGTCGGCGCCACCCGGCGAGGAGGGTGTCTGGCGCGATCGCGACGTCGCGGAACCCCCGCGGTCGCCGCCGGCGCGCGAGCCGGCGATAATCGCCGCCTTGCCTTCCCCGGAGACCCGCATGTCCGCTCCCGCCTCGCGCCACGATGCCTCGCGTTCGATCCGCGCCCCGCGCGGTGCCGAACTGAACTGCCGCAGCTGGCTGACCGAGGCGCCGTACCGCATGCTGCAGAACAACCTCGATGCCGAGGTCGCCGAGAACCCGGCCGAACTCGTCGTCTACGGCGGCATCGGCCGCGCCGCGCGCGACTGGGCCAGCTACGACGCGATCCTCGCCACGCTGCGCACGCTCGGCGACGACGAGACGCTGCTCGTGCAGTCGGGCAAGCCGGTCGGCGTGTTCCGCACGCATGCCGACGCGCCGCGCGTGCTCATCGCGAACTCGAACCTCGTGCCGCACTGGGCCACGTGGGAGCACTTCCACGAGCTCGACCGCAAGGGCCTCATGATGTACGGCCAGATGACGGCCGGTTCGTGGATCTACATCGGCTCCCAGGGCATCGTGCAGGGCACCTACGAGACATTCGTCGAGCTCGGCCGCCAGCACTACGGCGGCAGCCTCAAGGGGCGCTGGATCCTCACCGCCGGCCTCGGCGGCATGGGCGGCGCGCAGCCGCTAGCGGCCTCGCTCGCGGGCGCGTGCTCGCTCACGATCGAATGCCGCCAGAGCAGCATCGACTTCCGCCTGCGCACGCGCTACGTCGACGAACAGGCCAGCGACATCGACGACGCGCTCGCACGCCTCGCACGCTACACGCAGGCCGGCGAGGCGAAGTCGATCGCGCTGCTCGGCAACGCCGCCGAGGTGCTGCCCGAACTCGTGCGCCGCGGCGTGCGTCCCGATGCGGTGACCGACCAGACCAGCGCGCACGATCCCGTGCACGGCTACCTGCCGGTCCGCTGGAGCGTCGAGCAGTGGCTCGAGGCCCAGAAGAGCGATCCGCAAGGCGTGCGCGACGCGGCCAAGCGCTCGATGCGCGTGCACGTCGAGGCGATGCTCGCATTCCACGCACAGGGCATCCCGACCGTCGACTACGGCAACAACATCCGCCAGATGGCCCAGGACGAAGGCTGCACGAACGCGTTCGATTTCCCGGGCTTCGTTCCGGCCTATGTGCGCCCGCTGTTCTGCCGCGGCGTCGGCCCGTTCCGCTGGGTCGCGCTGTCGGGCGATCCCGAGGACATCTACAGGACCGATGCGAAGGTCAAGGAGCTGATCCCCGACGATGCGCACCTGCACCGCTGGCTCGACATGGCGCGCGAGCGCATCAGCTTCCAGGGCCTGCCGGCGCGCATCTGCTGGGTCGGCCTCGGCCTGCGCCACAAGCTTGGCCTCGCGTTCAACGAGATGGTGCGCAACGGCGAGCTCAAGGCGCCGGTCGTGATCGGCCGCGACCACCTCGATTCGGGCAGCGTGGCGAGCCCCAACCGCGAGACCGAGGCGATGCGCGACGGCAGCGATGCGGTCAGCGACTGGCCTCTGCTCAACGCGATGCTCAACGTCGCCGGCGGCGCGACCTGGGTCAGCCTGCACCACGGCGGTGGCGTCGGCATGGGCTACTCGCAGCACTCGGGCGTGGTCATCGTCTGCGACGGTACCGAAGCTGCCGATGCGCGCATCGCACGCGTGCTGTGGAACGATCCGGGCACCGGCGTCATGCGCCATGCGGACGCGGGCTACGAGATCGCCCAGGCCTGCGCGAGGGAGCAGGGGCTGGTGTTGCCGATGCTTCGCTGACTCCGCATGAGGACTCAGGGATCGAATCCGCCGCGGAACAGGGATGTCGTCGGTACGGAGAACAAGGCTCCCGAGTACTCGAACGGCGCCAGTGCGATCTCGAGGTTCTGGCGTGGTGGGACATCGCCTTGCGCATCCAGATCGAACGATTTCACGGTGAGTCCCATCGTCGCAATGGACGGGCCGATGGCGACGACGAGCCTGCCATCCCAGCGGTCCACGGCGATCTTCGCGCTGGCATGGTGGAGGCCGACGAGTCCGGTCGTCGGTCCTGCGATGCGCCTTACGGGCGTGATGTCGCCGGGCGTGACCGCGAAGACATCGATCACCCCCTCGTACGTGGGCGAGCCCGGCACGAGGGAGAGGACGTGGAGCAGGCCTGTCTCGTCATCCCAGGCCATCGATACCGCGCCGTCGATGCGCGGATCGCGGAACACGCGTGTGGGTGTGGCGTTGCTCTGGGCGGTACGTGCGTGGAACACGATCTTGGAGCGTGCTTCCGGCCCCGCGTCGTCGTTGATGCCGGCGATCTCGTCGGAAGCCGTGATGTGGACGGGATCCATCGACCACGTCAGCTCGGTGGGGCCACCCCACGCGACGACCCGCAAGGGAGCTACCTGTCCATCCGCGCGCAGCGGGTAGGTGGCGAATCCGAAGCTGGACCCGTACACGGCGAGCTCGTCGTGATCGGCCACCGGTACCGAGGCATAGGTCTGCATGTTCGTCAGGAGCACGCGCACGGGCGCGGTGTTTCCACTGGCCGACGCGGAAAACGCGAGCACGGTCCTGCGGTTGAATCCCGGCACGTAGAACACGTCTTCGGTGGGCTCGTAGGCACCGTGCAACGGGTCTCCGAGTAGGGTTGCGTCGCCCTGCAGCACGCTCGTAAGGGGGCTCTGTTGCGTACTGAAACGATCGAAGCGAAGGAGCCGGTGCGTCGTATCGTCGGAAACGAGTCCGATCCAGAATGCAGCGTCGGCACGCATGGGCGCCCACGCGAGAAATACGGCAATCCATCCGCTTATGACGACGCGCATCGCATGCACTCCCTGAGGCGATGCAGGAGATACGCAGCGAGGCGGTCGATCCCTCAACGCGGAGGCGATCGCACGGCTGTGCAGGGAAGGTCCTCGCCAGCCGGGCGCCGTCCCGCCATGCCGCCCTGTCAGGCCGCGGTCTTGTCCCGGAATGCGCAGAGGTCGCGGATCACGCAGTGCGGGCAGTCGGGCTTGCGCGCCTTGCACACGTAGCGCCCGTGCAGGATGAGCCAGTGGTGCGCATCCTGGCGGAACTCCGCCGGCACGACCTTGAGCAACCTGTCTTCGACCGCACGCACGTCCTTGCCGGGCGCGAGTCCGGTTCGATTGGCGACGCGGAAGATGTGCGTGTCGACCGCGATGGTCGGTTCGCCGAACGCGGTGTTGAGCACGACGTTGGCGGTCTTGCGGCCGACGCCGGGCAGCGCCTCGAGCGCCTCGCGGTCGCGTGGCACCTCGCCGTCGAACTGCTCCACGAGGATGCGGCAGGTCGCGATCACGTTCTTCGCCTTGGCGTTGAACAGGCCGATCGTGCTGATGTGGCGCTTGAGCGCATCCTCGCCGAGCGCGAGGATCGCCGCGGGCGTGTTCGCGACCGGGTAGAGCCGTCGCGTGGCCTTGTTCACGCCGACGTCGGTGGCCTGCGCCGACAGGATCACCGCGACGAGCAGCTCGAACGGCGTCGTGTAGGCGAGCTCGGTGGTCGGGTGCGGATTGAGCTCGCGCAGGCGCGAGAACATCTCGACGACATCGGCACGCTTCACGTCGACGGTCCCTGCTGGCGACGTGCGCGGCCGCGCGCGATCGCCTCGAGTACGGCGTTGCGGCTGATCGGTGTGGCGACCGGTTGCGCGACGACATCGGGTGCCTTGTCGGCGATGCGCTGCAGGCTGTCGTCGTCGCCCGTGTCGAGGCGTCCACGGCGCGCCTCGTAGCGCTTTCGTGCATGCGCGGCACGCGCGAGCACGCGGTTGCGCGGCAGCGGCGCCACCGCAACGGGAACCATCGCGATGCAGTCGACCGGACACGGCGCGATGCACAGCTCGCAGCCGGTGCATTCGTCGGCGACGATCGTGTGCATGCGCCTGGCTGCACCGACGATCGCATCGACGGGACAGGCCTGGATGCATTTGGTGCAGCCGATGCAGACGGCTTCGTCGATCACCGCGACGGTCGGCGGTGCCTCGAGGCCGTAGGCGGGATCGAGCGGCTTGGCGGCGCGGCCGAGCAGCGTCGCGAGCGCGACGACGCCTTCCTCGCCACCGGGCGGGCAGCGGTCGATGTCGGCTTCGCCGCGATCGATCGCCTCGGCGTAGGGACGGCACGCCGGGAAGCCGCAGCGCGTGCATTGCGTCTGCGGCAGCAAGGCGTCGATCAGCGTCGCGCGATCGGCCATGGTGGACCCGTCGTCGTGGAGGGCGTGCTCAGCGCACCGTCGCGCCGGCCACGGCGCCATCGTCGACGTCGAGCAGCTTGAGGTCTGCGCCGCCGGTGCCGGCCGACAGGATCATGCCCTCGGACAAGCCGAAGCGCATCTTGCGTGGCGCGAGGTTGGCGACGAACACGACGTTGCGGCCGACCAGCACCTCGGGATCGGCATAGGCGCTGCGGATGCCCGAGAAGATCTGGCGTTCGCCGAGTTCGCCCGCGTCGAGGCGGAAGCGCAGCAGCTTGTCCGAGCCTTCGACGAATCCGCACTCGAGCACGCGACCGATGCGCAGATCGACCCTGGCGAACTCGTCGATCGACAGCACCGCCGTGGTGGAATCGTCGGTCTTCGGCATCGCCGCGTCGGCAGGCTTCGCGGTCGTGGCGGCCTTCGCCGGTGCTGCGGACGGGGCGACCGGTGCAAGCGATTCCTTCGAGGCCTCGACCATGGCCGCGACCTGCTTGGGATCGACGCGCGTGGCGAGCGGCTCGTAAGGCTTGAGCGCGTGGTCGCCGAGGTGCGTGGCGATGTCCTCGAAGCCCGCGAACGTGCCGGACGGCAGTGCGAGGTAACGCTCGGCCGCGGCGACCGTCGCGGGCAGGATCGGCTTGAGCGCGCAGGCGAGCGCACGGAACAGGTTGAGGCCGGTCGACAGGATCACGTGCAGTTCGTGGCGGCGTGCCTCGTCCTTGGCGACCGCCCACGGCGCGGCATCGGCGATGTAGGCGTTGGCCGCGTCGGCGACCTGCATGATCGCACTGATCGCCTTGTTGAAGTCGTCGCTGGCGTAGTACGCCACGGCGTCGCGCAGCTTGGTCGTGCTCGCGGCGAGCGCGGCGACGGCGGTCGCTTCGTACGGCTGCGGCGGCTGCGGCGCGCCGGGGCTCGACAGCCAGAACGGTGCGATCAGGCGGTTGTCGAAGTGCGTCTCGAGCAGCTTCGCGCAGCGGCTCGCGATGTTGACGAACTTGCCGACGATGTCGGCGTTGACGCGCTGCGCGAAATCCTCGAGGTTGAGATCGAGGTCGACCACGCCACCCGACGATTTCGTCGCGAAGTAGTAGCGCAGGTACTCGGGATTGAGGCCGGCATCGAGGTAGGTGCGCGCCATGATGAACGTGCCGCGCGACTTCGACATCTTCTCGCCGTTGACGGTGAGGTAGCCGTTGACGTGCAGCGCGGTCGGCACACGCAGGCCTGCGCCATGCAGCATCGCCGGCCAGAACAGGCCGTGGAAGTTGACGATGTCCTTGCCGATGAAGTGGTGCATCTCGGCGGTGCTGCCGGCGCCGAGGAACGCGTCGAAATCGAGGCCTTCGCGCGCGCACAGCGCCTTGAAGCTCGCGAGGTAGCCGATCGGTGCGTCGAGCCAGACGTAGAAGTACTTGCCGGCCGCGTCGGGAATGGCGAAGCCGAAGTAGGGCGCGTCGCGCGAGATGTCCCAGTCGCGCAGGCCGCCGTCGGCATCGAGCCATTCGCCGAGCTTGGCGACGACGCCGGGATGCGCCACCGGCGCGCCCGTCAGCCTGCCGCCGAGCCAGTCGCGCAGCACGCCTTCGAACGCACCGACCGCGAAGAACAGGTGCTCGGAATCACGCAGCTCCGGCGTCGCGCCCGACACGACCGAACGCGGGTCGACGAGATCGGTCGGTGCATACGTCGCACCGCAGTTCTCGCAGTTGTCGCCGTACTGGTCCGGCGTGCCGCACTTCGGGCAGATGCCCTTGATGTAGCGGTCGGGCAGGAACATCTGCTTGGCCGGATCGAACAGCTGCTGGATCGCGCGGCGGCGGATGTGGCCGGCATCGCGCAGGCTCGCGTAGATGCGCTCGGCGAGCTCGCGGTTCTCGTCCGAGTGCGTGGAGTGGTAATGGTCGAACGCGACGCCGAAAGCGGCGAAGTCGCGCTCGTGCGAAGCCTTCACCGGCGCGATGAACGCCTCGGGCGTGAGCCCGGCCTTCTCGGCCGCGAGCATGATCGGCGTGCCGTGCGCATCGTCCGCGCAGACGAAGTGCACCGTATCGCCGGCCATACGCCGCGCGCGGACCCAGATGTCGCCCTGGATGTAGCCGACGAGATGGCCGATGTGCAGCGGGCCGTTGGCGTACGGCAGCGCGTTGGTGACGAGGATGTTCCTGCGCGAAGGCGACATTGCGGACGTGTTCCACCGGATGCAAGCGTGGAATTATGGCACGCGCGTCCCTGCGCGTCGGTAGTCCAGGGCGTCGTCAGATCGCCGCGCAGCCCTTGTCGGCGAGCTTGCGCTGCGCGAGCACGCGCAGGCGCTTGCAGGTCTGCTCGATGCGCTCGGGCTTGCTGTCGCGCTTGATGCTGTCGCTGACGAGCTGGACGGACTTGCGCAGCTCGGGGCCTTGCACGCTGCGCTCGTCGGGCGAGATGCGCGTGTTGATGCACTGGCGCGCGTTCTCGAAGAATTCGTCGCAGACCGGGTAACCCGTGGGTTCGAACGCGGCGAGCTGTTCGTCGAGCGGGGGCGGCGGTGCTTCCGCAACCTGCGGCGCCGGTTCCGCAACGGGAGCGGGTAGCGGTGGCGGCGGTGGTGCTGCTGCGGGGGCCGGCGTGGTGGCAGGCTGCTGGGCCTGGCCGGGCAATGCGGGGGGCTGTTCGCGGCTGCAGGCGGCGGCGCCGAGCGCGAGAAGCGAGATCAGGACGGTGTGGCGGAAAGCCATTCGGAACTCCTTGGGGGATTCGCCGCGCCGGACGCGGCGGCGCGGACTGTGACCATGCCGCGGCCATTCGGTTCAACGCCATGCGACGGTCCGCGGGCTGGGCTCGGGCATAATAGTGGACTTTCAACGACCCGAACGTTCCATGAGCGAGATCACCGAAGCGCGCGTGCGCGACATCCTGGCCGGCATCGTCGATGTGAACACCGGCGAAGGCCTCGTTGCATCGGGCGCCGTGCGCGGCGTCGGCATCGCCGCGCCGAACGTCTCGATCGACCTGCAGCTCGGCTACCCTGCCGCGACATGGCAGGCCGAGCTGGCGACGCAGGTGCGTGCGGCGCTCGAAGCCGATCCCGCGATCGCCTCGGCGGCGGTCGGCGTGTCGTGGCGCGTCGGTTCGCACCGCGTGCAGGAAGGCCTGTCGCCGCTGCCGTCGATCCGCAATGTCATCGCTATCGCGTCGGGCAAGGGCGGTGTCGGCAAGTCGACCGTGACCGCGAATCTCGCGCTCGCGCTGCATGCCGAGGGCGCCAGCGTCGGCATCCTCGATGCCGACATCTACGGACCGAGCCAGCCGCGCATGATGGGGCTTGCCGGCAAGCCCGATTCGAAGGACGGCCAGCGCATCGAGCCCAAGCGCGGCCACGGTATCCAGGTCATGTCGATCGGTTTCCTGATCGAGGAAGACACGCCGATGATCTGGCGTGGCCCGATGGTCACGCAAGCACTGCAGCAGCTGCTGTCGGACACCAACTGGGTCGACCTCGACTATCTGCTCATCGACCTGCCGCCCGGCACGGGCGACATCCAGCTCACGCTGAGCCAGCGCGTGCCGCTGTCGGGCGCGATCATCGTCACGACGCCGCAGGACATCGCGCTGCTCGACGCGCGCAAGGCACTGCGCATGTTCGAGAAGGTCAACGTGCCCGTGCTCGGTATCGTCGAGAACATGGCCACGCACGTGTGCTCGAACTGCGGCCACGAGGAAGCGATCTTCGGCACCGGCGGCGGCGCGGGCATGGCGGCGCAGTACGACGTGCCGTTGCTCGGTTCGCTGCCGCTCGACATCCGCATCCGCGAGCAGGCCGACGGCGGCACGCCGACCGTCGCCGCCGATCCCGCGTCGGATCTCGCCGCGCGCTACCGCGCGATCGCGCGCGGTGCGGCAGGCAGGCTTTCGCGACACGCGCGCAACAAGTCGATCCCGTTCCCGAAGATCGTCGTGCAGGACACCTGAGCGGCCTTCCCGACGGGTTCGCACCGCGCGTCAGACGTAGTGCATCGCCTTGCCGATGCCGCCGTCGACGACGAGGTTCTGGCCCGTCACGAAGCCCGCGCGCGCCGACAGCAGGTAGACAGCCAGTTCACCGATGTCCTCGGGCGTGCCGACGCGGCCGGCCGGATGCTGCGCGTGGTCGCGTCGCGACAGCTTCGGCGTGCGGCGTGCCGACGGCTTGCGCCAGGCGTCCGTCGCGATCCAGCCCGGGCTGATCGCGTTGACGCGAACGGCCGGGCCTTCGCTGACCGCGAGTGCGTGCGTGAACGCGACGATGCCGCCTTTCGCGGCCGCGTAGGCTTCGGTATGCGGTTCGGACTGCGCCGCGCGCGTCGATGCAAGGTTGACGATCGCGCCGCGTGCCTCGCGCAGCGCGGGCAGGGCGTGCTTGCTGCACAGGAAGGTGCCGGTCAGGTGGCTGTCGAGGAAGCGCCTCCATTGAGCGAGCTCGAGCGAGGCGAGGTCGCCGACGTGCGGCGCGGCGAGCCCCGCATTGTTGACGAGGCCGTCGAGCCGACCGAATCGAGCGAGCACGCGGGAGATGCCGCGCCTGACCTGGGCTTCACGTGTCACGTCGAGCTGCACGAACAACGCGCGCGTGCCCAGGTTCCATTCGTCGAGGCAGGCTTCACCGGCCTCGCGATCGAGATCGGCGATCGCGACGCGGCCGCCGGCCGCGAGCACGGCCTGGGCGATGCCGCGCCCGATGCCTTGCGCGCCGCCGGTGACGAGCACGACACGGTCGTGCAACGGCAGCGCGTCGGGTGACGCGATCGTCGGCGTGAGCGTCATTGCTCTATCTCCATGAAGATGGATGCAGGATTGGTGCGCAACGCAGCGGGTTCCTTCGCTCAGGCCAGGTGGTCGCGTACCAGATCCTCGGACACCTGCCACAGGCGTCGCGCCATCGCGGCATCGCGCTGCATCGGATCCGGCGCCACGGCCTGGCCGTCGCGGAAGTACAGGCCGTTCGCGGTCGCGAGCGTGGGCGAGGTCGCGACATGGCACGGCGTCGCGGCGGCCTGCGCCGGCGTGCGCGCGTCGTCACGGTACTTCGAGCCGACGTTGCGCAGGATGTTCGTGCGCGCGTGGCCGGGTGTCACGCAGTTGGACGTCGCGCGCGTGCCCTGCAGTCGGCGTGCGAGTTCGAGCGAGAACAGGCCATTGGCGAGTTTCGAATGACTGTAGCCGCGCGCGTACCAGCCCTTGCCCGACAGGTCGTCGAACTGGATGCCGCCGGGCGGTGCCCGGCCGTGGTCGCCGCTGCCGAGTACGACCACGCGGCCTTGCGGCGCCGCCGTCACGCGATCGAGCACGCGGTTGACCAGCAGGAAATGGCCGAGGTGGTTGACGACGAACTGCTTCTCGAGCCCGCGCACCTGCTCGTGCGTATCGAGCACGATGCCGGCGTTGCAGATCAGCATGTCGACGGGCAGTTCGAGCGCACGCACGGCCTCGGCACACGCGACGACCGAATCGAAGTCCGACAGTTCGAGGGCCACGGGCGTCGTCATGCCGGCCACGCCCGAACACGCTTCACGCGCCTTGTCCTGCGTGCGTGCCGTGCCGATCACGTGCGCACCGCGCATCGCGAGCACGCGCATCGTCTCCAGGCCGATGCCCGAGCTGCAGCCCGTGACGAGTGCCGTGCGACCGCGAAGATCGAAGCCGGTCGTGACCGCCTCGGCCGTCGTACCTGGCGCGAAAGGCACATCGGAAGCGCCGGCCGCCCCGCGTGCGAGCAGCGGCGCGAGCAGCGGCAGCAGCAAGGAACCGAGAACGCGGCGACGTGCGCCGTCGCAGATGTCGTGTGCCGTCGGAAGCGTCGGGTCGTGGGGTGTCATGCGTCGCATGTCGGAGGGAAGGGCGACGAGGATAGTCGCGCCGGACGCGCATCGGTACGGCATGCATCGCGCGAGCTCTGGTTTGGGGTCAGGTTCATTTCCCCGCGTGAGCTTGGCGTGGTGGTCGCTCGGCGCGCGGAAAATGAACCTGACCCCATGCCGTAGACCCCATGCCGTACCCCGTGCCGTACAGTGGCCTGACCGCTCCACGGCGCGTTCCGGCAGAATGGCCTTCGCCCTGCCGGACTCCGCGATGCGTGGCCTCCGCCTGTGGCGGAAAAATGAACCTGACCCCATGCTCCAACGGACCCCATGCTCCAACGGACCTTCTACCAACCCTGACGAGGTGTCGCCGATGATCCGCATGTCGCTCGTGATCGCCTGCGCCGTCGCAGGGTTCGCCGGTTGCTCCCAGGCCGCTTCGCCCCCCGCGTTCGACAACGCACCGTTCAAGGCGAGCACGCTCGCGACGTTCGAACGGCCGTGGGCGATGACGTTCCTGCCGGACGGCCATCTGCTCGTGACCGGCAAGACCGGCACGCTCACCGAGTTCGATGCGGCCACGCGCAAGACCTGGCCGATCCGCGGCGTTCCGGAGGTCGCCTACGGCGGGCAGGGCGGCCTCGGCGACGTCGTGCTGCATCCGAAGTTCGCGGACAATGGCTGGATCTACCTCAGTTACGCCGAAGCGGGCGAGGGCGACACGAGTGGCGCAGCCGTCGCGCGCGCGAAGCTCGTGCGCGACGCCGGTGGCGGTGGAAGGCTCGAGGACCTCACCGTCATCTGGCGCCAGGTGCCCAAGCTCGCCGGCAACGGCCATTACGGCCATCGCCTCGCGTTCTCGCCCGACGGTCATCTCTTCATCAGCTCGGGTGAGCGCCAGGCCTTCGATCCCGCGCAGGACATGGGCTCCAACCTCGGCAAGATCGTGCGCCTCAACGACGACGGCAGCGTGCCGGCCGACAATCCGTTCGCGGGCAAGGGCAACGTCGCCGCACAGGTCTGGAGCCTCGGTCATCGCAATCCGCTCGGCCTCGCGTTCGACGCCCGCGGGCAGCTCTGGAACCACGAAATGGGACCGAAAGGCGGCGACGAGCTCAACCGCGTGAGGCGCGGCGCGAACTACGGCTATCCGGTCGTCTCGAACGGCGACCATTACGACGGCCGCGACATTCCCGACCATGTCACACGACCCGAATTCGAGGCGCCCGCAGTCACCTGGAACCCGGTCATCTCGCCGGCAGGTCTCGTGTTCTATTCGGGCGATCGCTATGCGGGCTGGAACGGCAACGCGCTGATCGGCGGCCTGTCCTCGTCGTCGCTCGTGCGCGTCGCGTTCGACGGCGACACCGCGAAGGAGGTCGCGCGCTACGACATGCGCGAACGCGTACGCGAGGTCGAGCAGGCGCCGGACGGCTCGGTCTGGGTGCTGCAGGACGGCGGACCGCTGCTGCGCCTCGATCCCGTCGACGGCCGATGATCGATCCGTCCGCAGCGGCACCGCGCATCGTCCTCGACACGAACGTCTGCCTCGATCTGTTCGTGTTCCGCGATCCGGCCTGCCGGGATCTCGAGGCCGCGATCCGTGAGGGGCACCTGGTCTGCGTGACGCGCGTCGACTGTCGCGAGGAGTGGCATCGCGTGCTGCGCTACCCCGTGCTCGGTCTCGACGACGAGGTTCGCGTCGCGCACGAGCATGCCTTCGATGCCTGCGTCACGATCGTCGACGCGCCTGCGGACGAACGCGCATTGCCGCGCTGCAAGGATCCCGACGACCAGAAGTTCCTCGAACTCGCGCGCGATGCGCGTGCCGTCGCCGTGCTCACGCGTGACGCCGCCGTGCTCGCGCTCGCGAACCGCGTGCGCCGCGCGGGTATGTTCGACATCGTGGAGCCGCGCCGGCTTGCAGGCGCCGATGCGCCCGCGTGGTGGCGTTCGGCTGCCGCAGGGCCACATGCGGCCTGACCCCGCCGCGACGCGAATCACGTCGCGGCGCGCACGTCAGTCGAAGCCGGAGCGGAACACCGGATCCACCGCGAACAGTTCGGCAGCCGCGACCGCGGCGTAATCCGGTGCCGGTCCCTGGCCACCGACCACGAGCACCTTGCCGTTTTCGAGCCAGGTCATCGTGTGCTGCGCGCGCGCGACGGCCATCGCGCCGGTCGCCGACCAGGCGTTGACGGCAGGATCGTAGACCGCGGCGCTCGCGAGTGCGGTGTTCGAGGCGTCGATACCGCCGCTGGCGAGCACCTTGCCCGAGCCGAGCAGGCTTGCGGCATGCGAGGCACGAGGTGTCGACATCGCCGCCACTCCGGTCCACTGGTTGGTCGCCGGGTCGTAGCGTTCGACGCCCGCGAGTGCCGCCGTCGCGTAGCCGCCGATCGCGAGCACCTTGCCGTCGGCCAGCAGGGTGAGCGGGAAGGCGAGTCGCGGTGTCGCCATTGCGCCGATCGGCCCGATCCACGATCCCGAGGCCTGCGCGTAGGCGGTGCTGCTCGACAGCGGCGCGTTGCCGGCGCCGAGGCCGCCGCTCGCGAGCAGGTTGCCGTTCGGCAGCCGCAGGATCGCGTGGTACGAGCGTGCGGAAGAGGCATTGGAGCCGGCCGACCAGGTGTTCGTCGGTGGGTCGTAGACCATCGTCGTCGTGAGCGGGTTCGTGCCGTTGGCGCCGCTGGTGCCGAAGGCAACCAGCACCTTGCCCGAATCGAGCGTGATCGCGGTATGGCGCGTGCGTGGCGTGCCGATCGAGCCGGCCGAGGTCCACGTGTTGGCGACCGGATCGTAGAGTTCGGCCGACGCCAGCGGCGACGGCCCGTTCACGCCGCCGACGACCAGCACCTTGCCCGAGGCGAGCAGGGTCGCCGTATGGTAGGTGCGCGGCTGCGCGAGCGGTCCGGCGGCGCTCCAGGCGTTGCGGGCCGGGTCGTAGATCTCGGCGCTGGCAAGGATCGTGTCGAGCGTGCCGCCACCGACGACGAGGACCTTGCCCGACGACAGCAGCGTCGCCGTATGGCCGAAACGGCCCTGGGCGAGCGTGCCCGCGGACGAGAAGCCGTCGGCGTGCACCGTGGCGGAGGCCAGGCCGAGCGCGAGCGCGCAGCAGAGGCGGGAGAGCGAGCGGGTGAAGCGTGGCATGGTCGGCGACTCCGTCGGGTTCCGGAGTTGCATGGCGCAAGACGGCGTCGCCGCGTCTCACGACGACGTGAAGATCGTGCGGCGGCAGGCACCGTGGCCTGCCGCCGAATCTTCACCTCAGTCGGTCGCGTCCTCCGGTGCAGCCGCCGGTGCGGACGACGGGCGCACGCGCAGTACGGCGGGATAGAGTTCGCTCGTGGAGCCGCCACTCCAGGCGTCGCCCGCGATGAGGAAGCGGTCGCCGTCGTCGGCGATGATCCCGTAACCGCGAGCCGCGGCGCTGGTGCCCGGGCGGCGGTAGAGCGTGAGCACCTGCTGCAAGCTCGTCGCGGCGCCCACCGGCGCGGTCAGCGAGAAGATCGGCCCTGTCGTGCCGGTGAGGCCCGTCGCCTCCTGCTTCTGCCCCGTCACCGTGACGAAGCCGCCGTGGACGGTCATTCGGCCCACGACATAATCACGCGAGAAGCGGCACGTCGCGGCCGTGCCTGCGCATCCACCGATGTTGGCGCCGCCCCAGCCCGGAATCGAATTGCCGGCCTGGTCGAACGCGAGCGTGCGCAGCGCACGGCTCCACGCGGTCTTCTGTGTGCCCGCCACGTAGACCTCGTGCCGCATCGTGAGGCCGGTGCCGAGGATGCCGCGCACCGCGATCGACTGGGCGTCGGCGTCGCGGTACTCGTTGCCGTTGCCGCCGAAGCCCATGAACACGAACCCGTTCGAGGCGAACGCCGTGTTCGGCGTGCCGTTCGCACGCATGCGTGCCACCAGCCACTTTTTGCTCGCCGTCGCGATGCCGGGATTGAGGATCGAACCGACGACGTAGAAGCCCGGTTCCAGGCCCCAGGCGAGGGTCGGCTCGAACGCGACGTCACGCGCCGAGGTGATGCATCTTCCATTGCAGTACATGCCCTGGTAATCGATGACCACCTTGCCGCCGTTGCCGAACGTGACGTCGGGCGAGCCGTCGGCGTTGAAGCGCGCGGCGCCGATCGCGGTGCGTCCGCCGCCCGTGTCGACCGTGCCGATCGCGATCAGCTTGCCGGTGGGCGAGATGCGCAGGCGTTCGGGGACGTCGCGCGAGGCATACCCGTTGCGCTCGAACCACGCCGCGCTCGAGCGCAGGTACTGGCCTGTGCGGTCGAACGTGTAGAGATCGAAGCCGCGCTTGCCGCCGACCAGATCCGCTTCGGCGAGCACGTGGATGCGCTGGCCGTCGGAACTGATCGCGAGATCCTTGATCGTCGCGATGCGGCTCAGTGCGTTGACGGGATCGTAGAGCGTGTAGGTGTCGTGGCCATCGTGCGGATCGCCCCACGCGGTCTGGTTGCCGGCCGCGTCGAGCTCGGCGAGGCCGATCATCACATAGCCGTCGCTGCGACGGACCATGTCGGCGGCGACGATGGTGCGACCGTCCGGCGTCTTCGCGATCGCGCGGCCGCGCCGCGCCGAGAACTCGGGGTACGTGTAGAAGCGCAGGATGTTCGTGGTGTAGCCGCCTTCGGCGAACGTGGGGTCGAGCTCCCACGCGGTGGCCTGGGCGTGCGCGCCCTCGACGGCGACGCCGGCCAGCAATGCGGTCGACAGCAACAGGGATCGCATCGAACCTTCTCCTCGATCGGATGCCGGGACATTCCGGACACCGCTCGATACGCGCGCCGAGAGCGTCCTCGGACATGCGTGTTCAGATCACGGACAGGTGCATGAACGAGCCCGCGAGTCGATGCAGGGGTTATCCCTGATGGCGTGAATCGCCATGGCGTGACTCACGATGCGGTGAAGCGTGTTGCGCGATGGTGCAGTGGTCGTGGGGCGTGCGCGGCGTGCGATGGCATTGCGCCATCGCACGCCCTTCACGGAGACCTCAGTTCGCGATGCGCACGTCGTCGACGTACAGGTAGACCGGGTAGCTGGTCTGCGCGCGGTAGAACCAGATCGCATCGAGGGTGACGGTCGAGGCGGTGATCGCTCCGTTGCCGCCCACCCATGCATCCCATTGCGCGGCGTCGGTGAGGTTCCACTCGAGGAAGGTCCACGTCGAGGCCGGAATCGCGCGGCTGATCGAACGCTCGGTGCCGTCGCTGTCGTCGATGCCGATCGCGGCGCTCATGCCGGTCGCGCTCGTGAAAACCCAGAAGCCGACGCGGCCGTTCGCGCGCGTGAGCGTCGCATTGGCCGACGGCACGCCGCTGCCCGAGAGCAGGCGCACGGCCCAGTTCGCCGAACTCGCGGCGTTGTCGACCAGATACACCTGCAGCGAACACGCGCCCCCGTGCGCCATCGTGCAGGTACGCTGCGCGCTCGACGAGGCCGCGATACCGGTCGTGCTGCCCGAATACGCGGGACTCGTGTTGAAACGGCCGACCGAACTCTCGAACGTGTCGAGCAGCGTCGTCGAACCACCACTGCCCGGATTGAGCAGGCCGTAGTAGGTCGACCAGTTCCAGTTGATGCCCGGATCGGTGTGGGTCTGGCCGCTGAAGTGCTGGTGGCCCTTGACCTTGACGCTCGTCGCGAGGACGTTGATGCCGCTCGACGGCGCACCGCTGTACGCGGACGCGCAGCTCACCGCGGCGTAGTTCGAGCAGAAGCTGCGCACGAGCGCGGCCGAGGCCGTATACATCGCCGAGGTGTACCAGGCGGCGTTGTCGACGTAGCCCTCGTGCTCGATGCCGAGCGTCGAGCTGTTGTGGCTGCGCACGTGCCAGGCCGTGTGCGCGTTGCGCACCATCTGCGTGACCTGGCCATCGGAGCTGCGGATCACGTAGTGCGCGCTGACGCCCGCGGTCGCGTTCTTGAACCACGAGATCGTGCCGGCGTACGAGCCCTGCGCGGTATGGATCGTGACGGCGTCGATCGCGGCGCTGCGCGAGGCGTTGTAGTTCGAGCTGCTCGCGGGATCCCAGATCGCCGGGCCGTAGTCGGTGCTGGTCGTGACGGGACCCGCAGCGCTCGTCGAGGCCGCGTCGGGCACGAGCAGGCCGCTGACCGGATCGACCACGTGGCCATCGGCTTCGATGCGGTCGCCGTCGAGGTCGATGCGCACGAACGGCGCCTGCACCCTGGCCAGCGTGGCCGCGTCGAACGCGCGCTCCCAGCGCACCGCGCGCTCGGGCACGCGTGCACCTTCGTCGTCGATGCCGCGGTCGAGCGTGAGCAGCACGTCGAACGCGAAGCTCGCACGCGCGAACGCATCGACCTCGCGCGCGCCGGGCGTGAAGCCCGCATAGGTCTGCAGCGCGGGTGCGAGCGCTTCGAGATCGGCGACACGCCTGCCGGCGAGCGCGCGTTCGAGCAGTGCGGCCGCGGCCAGGACATTGGTGCGCGGGTCGGCCATCACGGCGTCGGGTGTCGTGCCGAGCAGCACGGCGGCTTCACCGACCTGGTCGGCGAAGCCGTCGCCCGCGTACAGGCCCATGAGGCCGTGCGCGACCGGAATGCCGTGATGGCCCGCGTTCGCGGCGGCTGTGTCGACGCCGCGATGCTGCCAGCGGCTCTGCACCCACGCGATCGCCTCGAGCGATCCGGCAGGCAAGGCGGGATGGCGTGCGTACGCTTCGGCGAAGTACGCCGGGAATGCCGCACGCGCGTCGCGCAGGCGTGTCTGTGCGACGGCCGCTTCGGCGGCATCGATCGTGGTGTCGCGGGACTCGGCCGCCCGCAGGTCGGACGGCGAGGCGAGGGCGAAGCAGAACAGGGTGGCGAAGCAGATCGCGCGTGATCGCATGATGGTCTCCCCAAGGCACGAACGGATCTCCGCGGATCGCGGAGTGACGTGCCGCACGCGTTGCGCGTGCCCCTGCCGGCACGATCGAGACTAGGTGAAGCCGTGGCGCGCCCGGAAGCCCGCTGCGTCACAGTTTCGCGCCTGCGCGAACGCAGCGACGAGGATCAGGTCGGGTAGAGCCCGTCGCGCCAGGACTCGCCGTGGTAGCCCTTCGCGCCGACCGCGATCGCGAGTGGACTGCGCGCATCCTCGCCGCGCGCGAGGCAGGCCACGGCGTGCGCGAAATCGTGGCGTGGCTGCCAGCCGAGTTGTTCGCGGGCTCGTGTGTTGTCGTAGACGCGGTCGATGCGGGCGGGCAGGCGCCAGCCTGCACGCTCGAACAGCGCTGCTGCTTCGGGGAAGCGTCGCGCGACGACGCCGGCGGCATCGATGTTGAGCGTCCCGAGATCCTCGCGCGTGAACGGTGTCGTCGCGCTGACGATGTAACGCCCGAAGCGCAGCACCGGCGCACGTCCGATCGCGAGCAGGTGCGCGTCGACGATGTCCTGCAGGTCGGCACGCCGATACAGCAGTTCGTTGGCCTTGAGGTTGGCGTCCGGGTACGCGTCGCGGCGCGCGCGGTCGTCGTCGGGCTCGGGAAAGAAGCGCGAGGTGCGCAGCACGATGCAGGGCAGGCCGTGTGCGCGATGGACGAGCGTGCACAGGTCCTCGGCGGCGAGCTTGGTCGCGCCGTAGATGTTCTTGACGCGCGGCACGACGTCCTCGTCGATCCATGCAGCCGGTGCGCCCGCAGGCGGCGCGAGCGCGTCACCGAACGTGCTCGTCGTGCTCGTGAACACGAACGCGCCGACGCCGCGCTCGGCCGCGGCGTCGAGCAGTGCCAGCGTGCCGGTCACGTTGGTGTCGACGAAGGCCTGGCGCGCGTGTGTGGCGACGTGCGGTTTGTGCAGCGTGGCCGTGTGCAGCACGGCGCCGACGCCGTCCATCGCGGCCTCGACGACGCTGCGGTCGGTGATCGAGCCGGTGACATCGGTGAACGGCGAGGCGAGCAGGTCGAGGCCGACGACGTCCCGTCCGAGCGCGCGCAACTGCCGCACGAGGGCTTCGCCGAGGTGACCGGCGCTGCCGGTGACGAGGATGCGCATGGGGAGCCCGCCGAAAAGCGCGATTGTAGGCGGACGGCACGCCGCCACGCCGCCACGCGTTCTCCGCCCGGTGTCCGTCGGCACGCTACAATGCGCACCCGCTCCACCCGCCATCCAGAGTCATGCGCAATCCCCTGCAGGACCAGTTGCTCAAGGCCGGCCTCGTCAAGAAGGCCCAGGTCGACAAGGTCGCGCGCGAACAGGTCAAGCACCGCGACGGCAAGGCGCCGCCCGCGCCGACCGACTCGCAGCGCGAGGCCGAGCGCATGCTCGCCGAACGCGCCGAGCGCGATCGTGCCCTCGCGGCGGAGCGCAACGCGCAGTCGCGCGAAGCCGAGCGCCGCGCTCAGGCGCGCCAGATCGTCGCGACGCACCAGGTGCCGCGGAAGGGCGACCTCGAGTACCGCTTCACCGACGGCGAGCGCATCACGAGCCTGCTCGTCGACGCGACGCTGCGTACGCATCTCGCGAGCGGCCTGCTCGTGATCGCGAAGCACGGCGACGGCTACGCGCTGCTGCCTCGCGTCGCGGCGCAGAAGGTGCGCGAGCGCGATGCTTCGCTGATCGTGCTCGACCACGGTGCCGGCAAGGCGGCCGACATCGACGACGCCGACGATCCGTACAAGGATTTCGTCGTGCCGGACGACCTGATCTGGTGAGGCCGCGCACGCGGCCGGACGCCATGCGGTACCTGCAGGCATGAACGACGAAGCGGCTTCCGGCGCGGCGGGTACGCCATCGCCTCCGCCACCGCCGCGCGTGCTCGACGAGTCCCTCAAGGTGCGCATCCGCGAGGTCTACAAGGCCTTGCAGGCCAACACGCCGGGTTTCACGACGCGGCGTGCGCAGAGCCAGATGATCGGCGTGGTCTCGCGCGCGCTCGCGACGACGGGCGGCGTCGCCGTCGCCGAGGCGCCGACCGGCGTCGGCAAGAGCCTCGGTTACCTCACCGCCGGCGTGCCGATCGCGCTCGCCGCGAAGAAGAAGCTCGTCATCAGCACGGGCACGGTCGCGCTGCAGTCGCAGCTGGTCGAGCGCGACATCCCGGCCTTCCTCAAGGCCACGGGCCTCGAGGCGACCGTCGCGCTGGCCAAGGGCCGCACGCGCTACCTGTGCACGCGCAACGCATTCGAGATGCGTGGCGACGCCGCCCAGGACGCGCTGTTCGAAGGCGAGCAACCGCTGTTCGACCGCCCGCTCGCGCCGGCCGATGCCGACATGGCGAAACGCCTCGTGCAGGCCTTCGCCGACGATGCCTGGGACGGCGACCTCGACCGTGCGCCCGAGACCGTGCCGCCGTCGCTGCGCATGCGCATCACGACGCCGGCCTCGGGCTGCGCAGGCCGGCGTTGTGCGCACGCGGCCCGTTGTCCCGTGCTCAAGGCACGCCTCGACGTGCGCGAGGCACAGGTCGTCGTGACCAACCACGCGCTGCTGCTGTCGGCGCTCGCACTCGGCGATTCCGACCAGGGCCAGCCGCTCATCGCGCCGCCCTCGGACATGCTGCTCGTGCTCGACGAAGGCCACCACGTCGCCGGCGTCGCGATCGACCAGGGCGCCGCGAACCTGCCGCTCGCCGCAATGGCGACGCGCAACGGCAAGCTGCAGTTCCTCATCGCATCGACGTATCGCATCGTCGGCAAGGACACGATCGGAAAGCGCCTGCCGACCGAGGCGATCGAACTCGCCACGCGCGTGTCGACGCTGCTGCGCGCGTTCCACGCGACGATGTCACAGGCCTGGACTCCCGCGCCGGACGAGCGCGAGCCGATGTGGCGCGCGCCGAACGGACGCCTGCCCGCGGACTGGATGCCGCACATCGAGGAGCTCGGCGACACCACGCACGACCTCGTCGACTGGCTCACCGCTGCGCATGGCGCGGTCACCAAGGCGCGCCAGGACGATGCCGCCAAGGAACGCCTCGTGCGCGGCCTCGGCATGGTGATGGACACGCTCGCGCAGCAGCATGCGCTGTGGACCGGCTGGCGCCGCGAGGACGCCGAAGGCCAGCCGCCGATCGCGCGCTGGATGACGCGTGACGACGACGGCGACATCGTCTGCCACTGCTCGCCCGTTTCGGCCGCGCAGGTCCTGCGCGCGCTGCTGTGGGATGCCGTGGATTCGGTCGTCATGACCTCGGCGACGCTGACCGGCGGTGGCGGGTTCCGCGCGCTCGCGGTCGACAACGGCATGCCGCAGCACGCCGAAATGGTCGCGCTGGATTCGCCGTTCGACCTGCCCAGCCAGGCCGAGCTCGTGGTGCCGGCCTTCCCGGTCGCGCCCGATGATCGTGAAGGCCATCCGCGCGAGGTCGCACTGTGGCTCGAGCGCGAACTCGACTGGAAGCGCGGTTCGATGGTGCTGTTCACGTCGCGCTGGAAGATGGAGAAGGTCGCTTCGCTGCTGCCGCCGCCGCTGCGCATCCGCGTGCTCGCGCAGGGCGACGGGCACACCGCCGATCTCGTCACCGAGCACGTGCGTCGCGTCGCGGCGGGGCAGGGCTCGGTGCTGTTCGGGCTCAACTCGTTCGGCGAAGGCCTCGACCTGCCGGGCGAAGCCTGCACCACCGTCGTCATCACCCAGGTGCCGTTCGCGGTGCCGACCGATCCGCAGACCGCGACGCTGGGCGAATGGCTCGAAAGCCGCGGCCTCAATCCGTTCAACCTCATCGCGGTGCCGCATGCGATGCGCATGCTCACCCAGTTCGCGGGGCGCCTCGTGCGCAGCTCGACCGACACGGGGCGCGTCGTGATCCTCGATTCGCGACTGCTCACGCGCGCCTACGGGCGACGCATCCTCGATGCCCTGCCTCCTTTCCGTCGTGTGATCGGCCAGCGCTGACGCGCCCGCGTGCCGCCGCCGACGCCCGTTGCGCGCACCACGGCGCGCGCCGCACGGTGGTCGCCGACACGATGAAGTCGGTCCTGTCGCGGGGATGGTCAGGCGACGAATGCGCACGCCTGCGTCGATCCGGCATTGTCGTCACGCGGAAACCTCGGCATGATCGGGGTGGGGGAACGCTTTTTCAGGGGAATCGCGACGTGCTTCTGTCCTCTCTGGTCGCCGCCGCTGCGCTCGCGCAGCCTGCGGAAGAGCCCGTGCGCATCTGCGTGCAGGCAACCGTCAAGCGCAACGGAACGGTGGCGCAGCCGAGCGTCGTGACGAGTTCGGGGGACAAGGTCGCCGATCGCCGTGCGCTGCGCTACGTGCGCATGCTCAATCTCGCACCGTTCGCGGGCTACGGCGGCGTGGAACCGCACACGGGCTACACCGTGGTCACGCTCAAGGGCACGGACGCGTTCGTGCTGTCGCTCGAGGGCGGGCGCAAGCTGTTCGCATCGTGCGAGGCTGCAGCGGAGTAGTTCACCGCATCGCGGCGCCGGCATGCCTTCAGTCGCCGGCCTGATGTTCCTGCACCTGCACCACCTTGCCGTCGACCAGCCACACCGAGACCTTGCCGCCGCGGCGATCGTAGGTCCACACCTCCATCGCAGGCGATTGCGCATCGCCTTCGATGTGTTCGAGCCGATCGGGCTTGCCTCCCGCCGAACGCACGCGCGCGGCATCGTCGCCGCGCGAAATGAGCCGCTTGCCGACCATCGCGCTCTGCGCGTGCACGGTGCCGGCCATGAACAGGATCATCGCGATCCACCCGATCTTCATCGTGTTGCCCCCTGACATCGCGGCATCATGACGCGACGATGTTGCGTGGCGATGGCGCATGTCTCCCGCGTTCGATCGCGCCTCTTGCGCGATGCGCGGGCGGCGGCGACGATGGACGCAGCCGTGCATGGGGACGCGGCGCTCACGATGGAGTGGTACGTGTCAGGGAGTCATCGGTTCGGCAGATGGGCCCGCGCGATGGCGCGGTTGGCATGGTCCGGTTTCGCGGTGGTGGCGTTCGGCGCCGCCGCCGATGCCAGGGGCGATACGCAGGGTTTTTCCACGGGACCTGCACCGGGCTGGGTGGTGCCGGTGGAGCCGGGGCGCGCCGATGCAGCGATGCTTGCCGCGATCAGTCGCGGCAACGCGTACCTGCTCGTCGACACGCAGGTGCGCAGCGTGCCTGCGCAACGCAGCACCTACCAGCGGTTCGCGATGCAGGCCGTCGCGCCCGAGGGGATCGACGCGGTCGCCAACATCGAGATGGACTTCGATCCCTCGTACCAGACGATCGTGGTGCACGCGATCGATGTCGTGCGCGACGGCAACAGGACATCGCGGCTCGCGACGGCCGATTTCAAGATCCTGCAGCGCGAGACGGCGCTCGAGCGCCGCATCTACGACGGCGGCAGGACCGTCAGCGTGTTCCTCGAGGACGTCCGTGTCGGCGACGTGGTCGACTACGCCTTCAGCGTGGTCGGGCGCAACCCGGTGTTCGCGGGGCGCGACTACGGCACGTTCATGTTCCAGTACGGCGTACCGGTCGCGAGGTTGCACGTGCACCTGCTCGAGGCACGCGGGTCCGGCATCGTCGTCGGCGCGCGCAACGCCGTTCCCGAAGCGGTCGAGGGCGTGCGCGACGGCCTGCGCAGCCGCCGATGGTCGATCGACGCTGTTCCGGCGCGGCTCGCCGACGCGGACGAACCCGGCTGGTTCCATCCCGAACCGATGCTGCAGTGGGGAGCGTTCGCCGACTGGTCCGATGTCGCCCGCTGGGCCGTGCCGTTGTACGCCGTGCCGAAGGACGTGGCTCCGTCGGTGGCGGCGGAGATCGCGCGCATCGCCGCCGCGGAGCCGACCGAATCGGGTCGCCTGCTCGCTGCGCTGCGCTTCGTGCAGGGCGAGATCCGCTACCTGGGCATCGCGATCGGCGCGCATTCGCATGCGCCATCGTCGCCCGCGAGGACGCTCGAGCGCCGTTTCGGCGACTGCAAGGACAAGACGCTGCTGATGCTGGCATTGCTCGACGGGCTGGGTGTCGAGGCGCGGGCAGCGCTCGTGGACACGCGCTTGCGGCGCGGCCTGGGCGATCGTTTCGCGTCACCGGGTCAGTTCGACCATGTGCTCGTGCGCGCGGTGGTCGACGGGCGCGTGTACTGGCTCGATCCGACCAAGGCGCTGCAGCGTGCGGATCTCGCCCACGTCGTGCAGGCCGATTTCGACCTCGCGTTGACGATCGATCCCGGCACCCGAGGACTCGAGTCGATGCGCTCGCCGCACGCCCCCGCGCCCCGCAAGACCGTGCGCGTGACGATCGACGCGACGGAAGGCCTCGATCTCCCCGTCACCTACACCGTCGTGACCGAGGCCGAGGGAGCTTCGGCCGAGCAGCTCCGCGCCGAGTTCGCCACGTCGAGCGTCGAGGAGATCGGCAAGCGCTACCTGAACTTCTACGCGAGCTACCACCCGGGCATGTCGATCGTGGCGCCCGTCGCGATCGAGGACGATGCGCCGTCGAACCGCGTGACCGTCACCGAGCGTTATCGCGTGGAGGACTTTGCCGAGGAGGGTAACGAAGAGGGGCGTCGCGTCGCCTCGATCTGGATGCCCGACATGGCGCCGCTGCTGCGCGCGCCGGCATCCGCCGTGCGCGACGCGCCGCTGCGGATCGCGCATCCGACCGATCTCACCGTGGTCACGCGCGTGCTGCTCGACGGGGACTGGTCGATCAAGGACGAGACGGACGAGGTCGAGGGCGACGCGTTCACGTACCGTCGCGAGATCGCGTATGCCCAGCGCGTGCTCATGATCACGAGCACGTTCCGCTCCCGCGTCGACGAGATCGCGGCGGCGGCCACGTCACGCCACGCCGGCCAGCTCTCCCGTGCGCGCGACAGGACCGGCTACGAGCTGAGCTGGCGGCCGCAGTCGCACGCCGTGGCGCAGGGCGGCTTCGTCGATCGCGTGAACTGGACGCTGGCGGGATTCGGGATCATGGTGCTGATCGGAAGCATCGCGGTCGCCGTGCGCCTGTACCGCTACGATCCACCCGCCACACCGGTCGCGCCCGGCGCGCCCGAGGGATTCGCGGGCTGGCTGGTCCTGCCGACGATCGGTGTCTGCCTCGCACCGCTGCGCATGGCCTTCGACTGCTGGAAGGAGCTCGGTGCGCTGTCGGCGGAGCACTGGTCCTCGCTGACGACGTTCGGCTCCGAGAGCTACCACGCATTGTGGGCACCTTTCCTCATGTTCTCCGCAGCGGGTTCGATCGCGCTGCTGGTGCTGTGGTCGCTGATCCTCGTGCTGTACCTGCAGAAGCGCACGAGCACGCCGAGGATCTACATCGCGGCGATGCTGTCGGCGATCGTGATGAACGGCGTGCTGTTCTCGATCATGCCCTTGCTCCCGGGCGTGGAGATCGAGCGGTCGGAATGGACGGCGGCGATTCGCAACGTCGTCTCGGCCGTCATCTGGACGAGCTACTTCCTGGTGTCGGTGCGCGTGCGTGCGACGTTCACGCGCCGCCTCGGCGGGCAGCGGCCGGCCACGCACCCGCCGGTGCTGCAGGCGACCGCTCCCGTGCTGTCGTGAGCCCGCTCACTCCGAGGCCATCTCCGCGAGGCGTGCCACCGTATTGAGATTCCGGCCGGTGCCTTCGCGCGCCGCGGGGATCACGAGCTTCGATTCGGCCATGCGCTCGCCGTAGTCGACGTAGATCTCGCGTGCGCCGAGGGCGAGCCGCTCGGCGGCATGGTGGCGCACCGTGGCGAGCGCGTCACCGGGAGGGGGGATGTCGAGGAACACCACGACGACGCGATTCGGGGCGGCGTCGCGGAACGGGTTCGCATCGAGGACGGCGTGCAGTTGCGCGGCATCCCTCATCACCACGCCGACGCGTTTCCCGAGGTGATGCGCGAGCGCCGCCTCGAGCACGGCCTTCGCGTCGGTCGCCGTGGCATCGCTTTCGAACACGACGTTGCCGCTGGCGATCCAGGTGCGCACGTCGCGGAAGCCCGACGCGACGCAGAGCGCGCGCAGGTCGGCCATCGGCAGCTTGCCGGTGCCGCCGACGTTGACCGCACGCAGCAGGGCGACATGTTTCATGGACGGTTCCGTCG
Source organism: Dokdonella aquatica (assembly GCF_051987395.1). Classification (NCBI taxonomy): domain Bacteria; kingdom Pseudomonadati; phylum Pseudomonadota; class Gammaproteobacteria; order Lysobacterales; family Rhodanobacteraceae; genus Dokdonella; species Dokdonella aquatica. The sequence continues at coordinate 3,712,791 of NZ_CP197094.1, forward strand.
TATCGCGCACCGGCGTGGCGACGAACGGCCGTCGTCGCAGGTGCCGGCAAAGAAGACGGGGCGCCGAAGCGCCCCGTCGGGTGGATCAGGTCGCGTGTACGGTCACGGGATCGGCGGGTCGAAGCCGTCCGCGAAGATCGCATCGGTCATGATCGCGCAGCCCGTGACCTTGATGTCGTCGACGTACCAGCCCTCCTTGGCCTGCGAGGAGTCCGTGCCGAGGCGGAAGCGCACCTGCATGGTCTGCCCGGCGTAGGCGGCGAGGTCCACGAGCACGGGGCCCGTGGTGTAGGGACGGGCGGGATCGTCGCACCATGCGTTCAGGCCACCGAGCGGATTCGCGAAGCTCGTGCTGATCGCACCACGGTAGCTGCCGCCACCGACGATGCTCGAACCCGGCACCTGCGTGAACGTCGTGCCGCCATCGATCGAGACCTCGAGGATGCCGCCGTCGTAGCAGCCGGTCGCACCGTTCTGCTCGACCTGGCGCCAGTTCTGGAAGCTCAACGTGAGCGGGCTCTGGTTCGACGGCAACGTGATCGCCGGCGAGATCAGGCGCTGGTCGCTGACGGTCGCGATATCCACGGCGAGCCAGGCATGCGTGCCCGAGTTCGGTCGGACCGTGCTGCGCGTCCACGTGCTCGCGCCGGTGCTGCCGGTCGTCGTCCAGCCGTTGGTACCGCTGTCGACGTCGTCGCTGAAGATCGTCGTCTGCACCTGGCCGATGTCGGTATCGCACTGGCCCGGCGCGACCGCCGTCCGGAAACTGCGCACCGCCGAAGCCGTGCCGCCGCCGCAGATGTTGTCGGGCGTGACGCGCCAGTAGTACGTCGTTCCCGATGCGAGTGCAGTGGTCGGCGTGAACGTGGTCCCTTCGAGCGTCGTGTCGATCACGGTCGTCGCGAACGTGTTGCTGGTCGACACCTCGAGGCGGTAGTTGGTCGCCTGCGCGCTGGCCGCCCAGGTGAACACCGGCGTCGTGGCCTGGCCGACGGCCTGGTCGGCCGGCAGCGTGAGCGTCGGCGCGGCGGGCGTGGCGGTGGCGATCGTCAGTCGGCGTTCGATCGAGCTGGTCCTGTCGGCGTTGGTGCCCGTGATCGTCAGCGTCGACGTGCCCGCGGCCGCGGCGGACGTGTTGGCGACCGTCAGCGTGCTAGAGCCGGGCGGCGTCACCGTCGGGCTGCTGAAGCTCGCCGTCGTGCCGCTCGGCTGTCCCGTCACGGAGAGGTTGACCGGCGTGGTGTAGCCGAGGATGTTGCCGACGTTGACCGTGTACTGCGCCGTCGCGGGCGCACACACCGCCAGCGAGACCGGAGTGGCCGCGAGCGTGAAGCCGGGCTCGTTGGCGCAGTTGCGGCAGACCAGTGCGAAATCCTGGTCCGTCGCGGAGCCGCCCGGGACGCCGTCACCGGGCAGGTTCGTCGCACGCACGCGCACGGTGACGCTGCCACCCGGGTTCGGGATGATGACGCCTTCCGTGTTGTTGCGCGCGTCGGCCGTGCCGCCCGTGGTCGAGGCGTTGTTCGTGATGACGTTGCCACGGTACAGCTGGCCGCCGGTCTCGACCTCGAGATCGAGGTTGTTGACGAGGGCGGGATTGGCACCGGTTGCGGCCGCGGCGTCGGTCCAGGCGAGCGAGACCTTGAGCGGACGTCCGGTATCCGGCACGCCGTAGGTCGCTTCCCAGGTCTGGCCGACGGTCGAGAGCACCTGCGTCTGGTCGACGTAGGTCGACGAGATCTGGTCGAGTCCCATGCTGCCCGGGAGGTCGACGCGGCCCCAGCCGTAGTTCGTGTTGGGGATGCTCGTCGCACCGACGGCCTTGGCACCGTTGATCAGCAGCGCCTTGATCATCGCGGGGCTCGGCGTCGCGCCCGAGTTGTTGTCGCGCCACCACGAGGTCAGCAACGCCGCTGCGCCCGCCGCGTGCGGCGAGGCCATGCTGGTGCCCGAGCACAGCGCATAGTTGTTGCTCGTGCCGGCGATCGCGGTGCCGCACTGCGACGCACCGGCCACGCGACGGGACGAGGCGATGGTTTCGCCCGGTGCCGCGATCGTCGGACCGAAGCGCCCGTCGTTGGTCGGACCTCGGCTCGAGAAGCCCGAGATCGTGTCGATCGCGCCGCCGGAACGGTAGTTCTGCGTGCTCGCGGTGATGATCGGGTTCTTCGCGGCCTTCGGCGCCGTCAGCGTGCCGGCGCTCGGGCCGCTGTTGCCGGCCGAGAACACCATGATGAAGGGTTCGGCGGCCGGCGTGTCGAAGTTGCCGTCGCGGATGATCTGGTCCCAGGTGCGTGCGGCAGCGGTGTAGCTCGTGCCGCCACTCTCGCCCGAGGTCCAGCTGCCGTTGCCGCCGGATGCGCCGCCGAGCAGCGCGTCCTTGGACAGGACCTGCCAGCCACCCGCGGGCGGCCACGGCACGGCGCCGACGCAGATCGGGTTCTGGGCGAAGATGCGCACGCCCGGCGCGACGCCCTGGCCGTAGAGGAAGCCGTTCGTGTCGAGGATCCCGGTCGCCGCGGTACCGGCGATGATGCCTGCCACGTGCGTGCCGTGGCCACCGCTGGCGTTGTCGTCGCCCGGGCCGCCACCGGCCGGGCAACCCGGATACGTGACGCCGCCGACGATGCGGCTGGCGAGGTCGGGATGGGTGAGGTCGACGCCACTGTCGATGACGGCCCAGGTCACGCCCGTGCCGGTGTAGCCGAGCGTGCCGAGCCACGGCACGTAGCCCGGCGACGGCACGTTGGTCGCGCTGTAGTTGCGCGCGAGGACCTGCGAGGAGATCTCGTCGTCGAGGATCGGCTTGGGGCTCTGGTGCTCGAGCCACACGACCTGCGGCAGCGCGGCGAGGTCGGCGAGTCGGCCGGCATCGACCTCGACCCAGGCATTCTGGAACACGCCGTCGGCCTGTGCCGCGCCGTGGTTGAGCACGCGCGCGCCGGCCTGATCGAGCGCCGCGAGCAGGCCGTCGACGTCGCCGTCGTTGTAGAAGAACACGCCCACGTTGCGGATCATGCCCGTGTGCTTGCCGAGGTCGGGTGCGATCTTCCAGTCGGGCAGGTACTCGCCCTGCCAGCGCACGTTCGGATGCGCCTCGAGGCTTTCACTCGCCTGTCCCGTGGACCAGACGAGGAACGTGTTGTCGGGGTAATACTGCAGCGGCTCCACGCCGGCGGACTTGAGGTCCTGCAGCCAGTCGCCTTCGATGGCGCCGTTGAACTGGACGAAGCGCAGGCCACGACCGTTCGCCTCGGTACGATAGGCGGCGAGGTCGCCGGGCACGCGGCTGCGCGGATCGAAACGCAGGTCGCCGAAACTGATGAAACCGCCACCGGCGGCGGCGAGTGCCACGGCGATCGAGCCGTGTGCGGTGGCGACGGCGCCGACGGGCGTCGCGTTGAGGTGGCCTCCCGCGGCCAACGTCAGCGCGAGCGCGGCGGCGAGCCGCGTCGTGATGAGCTTCTGCATGGTGTATCCCCGATAGTGTGGTACGAGCACGCACGGCCCCCTGAAGCCATGCGAACCCCAACCCTACCATCGGTCGCCGGGCAGGGCGAGGGCGTCAGTCGCGATCGGGGGCGCCGAGGGGAAAGTAGCTCCGGTACCGGCGCGCCTCGTCGACCGCGCGGGCGAACGACGGCCTCGCGAGCAGGCGCCGGCGGTAGGCGTGGACGTTGGCGAACGCTTCGGGAATGCGGTGCGACCAGTCGGCGTAGAACAGGGCCGGCGCCGCGGAGCAGTCGGCGAGGCTGAACCCGTCGCCGGCCGCCCACTCGCGCCCGTCCATGTAGCGCTCGAGCCAGGCGTAGGCGTCGTCGAGCATGCAGCGCGCCTCGGCGACCCCGTGGATGTCGCGCACGTCCTCGTCGCGCAGGGCGTCGGCGACGATCTTCTGCATGGGCGTGGAGACGTAATTGTCGAAGAAGCGGTCGAGTGCACGCACCTCGAGCGCCGCCTTCGCGTCGTCGGGCAGCAGTCGCGCCGGGCCCCGGTGGTACAGGTGCAGGTATTCGATGATGGTCGTGGCCTCCACGACCATGCGGCCCGCGTCGACCAGCACGGGGAACTTCTTCATGGGCCACAGCGCTGCCAGCGTCGCGCGGCTCTCGTTCGACTCGAGCAGGCGCCACTCGAACGGCGTCGCGTTCTCGTAGAACGCGACGAGGACCTTCTGGCAGTACGACGAGAACGGGTGGGCGTGCAGCTCGAGACTCATGGCGTTTCCTTGTCGATGGAATGTCGTACGACGAACGGGGAGGACGCGGATCGACACGGTCGCATGGATACGGCCACCCGTACCGCGCCATCCGCCGGCGCGCCGATTCTGCGGCGCCGATCCTAGATTTCTGCAACGTTGCGGTCGATCGTGACGGTATCGTGACAGCGGGGTTCCGGCCAGCCATCGCCGCCGGACGACACATGAACGGGCTGCCTGTCCTGGACGAGCGGTCCCTGCAGGAGGGAACACCATGGCTTCGATCCACCGGATGGCCGCACTCGCCACGCTCGCGTGCGCACTGGCCGCACCGATGTCCGGCGCGCTCGCGCAGGACCTCTACGACACGACCACGCTGCGCACGTTCAACCTCACGTTCCACGACGCGAACTGGCTGCAGCTGCTGCGCAACAACTACGTCTCGGGCACCAACATCCTCGCCGACCTCGAGGTCGACGGCACGGTGTATCCGAACGTCGGCGTGCGCATCCGCGGCAACACCTCGTACACGGGCCTGCCGAGCGGCTCGGAAAAGTTCTCGCTCAAGATCAACGTCGACCACGTCGATCCTGACCAGAAGGTGCTCGGCTACGACAACCTCAACCTCAACAACGGCTTCCACGACCCGACGTTCACGCGCGAGGTCGTCTACAACAACTACGTCGCGCAGTTCATCCCGAACCCGCGCGCGAACCACGTGCTGGTCACGCTCAACGGCCAGAACTGGGGCGTCTACATCAACGTGCAGCAGCCCAACAAGCGCATGCTGCGCGACTACTTCACCAACGCCGACGGCGTGCGCATCAGCTGCTCGAACAACCCGAACGGCCCCGGACTCGCCTACAACGGCGCCAATGCCTCGGGCTATTCGGTCTACGAGGTCGACAGCGACGGCGGCTTCGCGAACCCGATCGTCGAGGCCTTGATCCCTGTCACCCATGCGCTGTCGAACGAGCCGCTGGCGACCTGGCAGAACATCGACGCCAGGTTCGCGATCGATCCCTCGATCTGGTCCGTGGCGCTCGAGAACGCGCTGACCGACGACGACAGCTACGTCAACAAGGGCTGCGACTTCACCACCTACCGCAACCCGATCGACGGGCGCATGCACCTCACGCAGCGCGACGCGAACGAGTCGTTCACGGCCTCGAACTGGTCGATCACCCGGAACTTCACGGCGACCAACAAGCCCGTGCTGAGTCGCGTGCTCGCCGTGCCCGAGATGCGCCAGCGCTACATGGCGCACTACCGCACGATCAAGCGCGACCTCAACTGGACCGCGCTGCAGCCCGTGTTCACGGCGCACCGCAACCTCATCGACGCGGCCGTGCAGGCCGATCCGAAGAAGCTGTACTCGTACCAGCTGTTCCAGAACAACTTCACGAGCACGGTGACCTTGCCGTACTCCGGTCCTGCAGGCGGCACGCTGGTCGGCCTGCAGCAGTTCCTGACCGAGCGCAACACGGTGTTCAACCAGAGTGCCGAGCTGTCGGCTTCCGGGCCCGTGATCGCCTCGGCCCAGGCGTCCACCGACACACCCGCCGCGAACGGCCAGGTCTGGATCACCGCGAACGTGACGGCGGCGGCCGGCGCCGGCATCTCGAAGGTCGAGCTGTTCTACCGTTCGACGCCGGCACTCGGCTACCAGCGCGTGACGATGCTCGACGACGGCAACTCGGGGGATGGCGCTGCCGGCGACGGCGTCTACGGCGCGCTGCTGCCGGTCACGGGCAGCTCGGGCCAGCGCGTGGCCTGGTACGTCGGCGCGACCTCGACCAACAGCTACGCCTCGTCGGCGTTCTCGCCGGATCGTGCCGAGCGCGGACCGCGCTACGTCGAGTACGCGGTCGTACCGACCGGCGGCATGCGCATCACCGAGTGGATGTACTCGGGTACGAGCGGCGAGTTCATCGAGTTCACGAACGTCTCCGGCGCGCCGGTCGACATGACCGGCTGGAGCTACGACGACGACCACGCGCGCGCCGGCACGTTCGACCTCAGTGCGTTCGGCACCGTGCAGCCCGGCGAATCGGTCGTGCTGACCGAGAGCACCGCGGCGGCGTTCCGCACGGCCTGGGGCCTCGACGCGAGCGTCAAGGTGATCGGCGAGCTCGGTCTCGCGAGTGGCGAGAACCTCGGCCGCAACGACCAGATCCATCTCTACAACGTGCTCGGCGAGATCGAGGACCGCCTCTATTACGGCGACCAGACCTACACGGGCACGATCCGCACGCAGAACCGCAGCGGCCAGGCGGCATGCAGTGCGCTCGGCCAGAACACGGTCGCCGCCTGGCAGCTCGCCACCGTGGGCGACGCGTTCGGTTCGGTCACCGCGACCTCGGGCGACGTCGGCACGCCGGGCCGCTACGTCACCTCGACCTGCTCGACGGACGTGATCTTCGCCGACGGCTTCGACTGATCACGCGGTGACCGTCCGATGCACGAAGGGCCGGGATCATCCCGGCCCTTCGTGTTTTCGGCGGTGTGGATCCTGATGGCACGCCCCGATCAGGGCATCCGGTAGCGCAAGCTTGCCGCTGGGTGCAGCAGGCCGTTCCACACACGCGTGGTGCTTGCGCGGTGGCGCTACTCCTGCTTCCGGCGACCTGTCACGTCCTTCAACCAGGTCGACATCGCAGCCAGTACCGAAGGTGCGACGGTCTCTTCGATCAGGAAGTATTCGCTGGCCTTGCCGGTCCGGGCGGTCTGCAGGTTGTGGTTGATGCCCGGGAGCTGGCGCACCGAGGTGCGCGGGTGGACGCGGTGCGCCAGCGAGCCGGTGATCGCTGCGAGGTTCTCGGCGGGCGGCACCTGCAGGTCCTTTTCTCCCACCAGCGCGAGCACGGGGCACCTCAGCTTCTCGAGATGCACGCGCGGATCGAGCTGCAGGAATCGCCTGAACCACGGCGTGAGCAACCCCTCGAAGGCCTCGTCGGGGAATCCCTCCTCGGGAATCTCGAGCTTGGCTTTCGTCTCCGCGGGCAGCTCGCGGGTGGTCCTGGCCATGGCCGCCAGTGCGTCCCGATGGCTCAGCGTGCCCGCCGCGATCTCGTACAGGCCGCGCTCCTGCGCCTGGTTGAGCAGCACGAGCGATTCCGGCATCCCGTCCGCACGCCTCGCCGCCGCGTCCTGAAGACTCTTGATGTCCATGCCGGGCAACCCGGTACCTGTGAGCATCACGATGAACGACACGTCGCGCGGCGCTGCGGCGGCCGCCATGGCCGCGACGATCCCGCCCTCGGAGTGTCCGGCGATGCCGACCCGTTCCGGGTCGATGTTCGGCAGCATCTTCAGGTAGCGCACGGCAGCGAGCGCATCGGCGGCGTAGTCGTCCGTGGTCGAGCCCGGATGGGCTTCGCCGCCGGTGAGGCCGACGCCGCGCTTGTCGTACCGCAACACCGCGAACCCCTGCCGGGTCAGATGATCGGCCAAGACCCACAGCGTCTTGTGCAGGGACAGGCCGCCGTCGCGATCGTGAGGGCCGCTTCCGGCAACCAGGACGACGGCCGGAAAGGAGCGGCCCGACGCCGGATAGGTGAGCGTGCCGACCGGCGACACGCCGGGGTCGGGCGTGTCGAACACGACGTCCTGCGAGACATACGGATACGGCGCCACGGGCGTCTGGGGGCGAGGGCGCTCGGCATGGACGAGAAAGCGGCCATGGACGTGATCGATCCGGTACGAGGTGGGAAAGCCGCTCGGGCCTGTCCCGGTGATCCATGTTGTTTTGCCCGCAGAGGGCGTCGCGGGAGGGGATGTGAAAACGACCTGGCGTTCGGCGAACGCCGCGCTGACGGCATCGAAGGATTCGGCCGAGAACATGAAGCGATGGATCGTGTGCGCGTGGGCTGGAGGACGCTCCTGCGGAGCGGCGGGTGCGGTCCCGGGAAAGGCGAGCCCGCACACGAGCAGAGGCGCCCACGCCACCGAACGCGTGGTACGTGCGGGGAGGTGCGCGGTCGGAGCGTATCTGCGGGAAGGTCGGAGGCTGATCATCGGTGCACCGGTGGCAGTGGTAAGAATCGGGTCATGAACTACTAATTCCTTAGTAGATGGTGGCAAAAAAATCAGCTGTCGTGAGGGTTCACCTTCAGCGCCGTCATGGCGATCGCGTCGCGCATCAGGGCGCCCCGAACGCCGGTCCGGGCGACGACTCCGGCGTCGCCTGCGACGAGACGCGGGATCATCTCGAGCTCGCTCGCATCCGCGATGGGCGATGGCGGCGATCGTGGGGACGCCGGTGATGGTGGCGACGTCGGCGACGTCGGCGACGCGGGTGATGGTGGTGACGGAGGCGACGGTGGCGATGCCTGCGGTGCCGCGCTGACCTGCGGGACGTCCTCGATCGCGTGCCTCGCGACGTGTCCGCCGAACGACGGCCTGACCTCGCGGCGCACGTCGACACCTGCATGAAGGCGGTGCGAGGCTCGCGGGCCGGCGAGCGCGACGCTGCGGTCGTCGTCAGGACGCAACGTACCCTCGGTGGGCGATGCGCTCGCCGGTCCCGGCACGGGATGCCACAACGGCTCCACCTCGCTTGCGATCAGCAGTGCCGAACCGAGCAGCATGGCGATGCCGATCGGCATGCGCTGCTGCCTGTGTACAGAGGGCGAAAGAAGTCGGGTGATCCTGCACACGAGCGCACCTCCACGAGCAGCGAGCACGAGGCGCGGGAGCACCGGCCGGTGGCGTTCGAGTTCCGCGAGCGCCTCGGCCAGGGCGATCGCGTCGCCACAGGCGGCTACCGCCAGATCGTCACAGGCATGCTCGCGTTCCTGCCGGATGCGCCGCCCCAGCCACCATGCGGCAGGATGGAAGAACAGCAACGACTCGGCCACGCACTGCAGCCCGTTCCACAACCAGTCGAGGCGACGGACATGCGCGAGTTCGTGGGCGAGCAAGGCCTCGACCTGCTCGCTCGGCAACCTTGTCAGCAACGACAGCGGCAACCAGATCACCGGCCGCAGCAGGCGCGCGGTGAACGGTGTCAGGACATCGTCTGCAAGCCGCACGGTGACCTTGCGCGAAATGCCCAGTGCACGCTGCAGCACCTCCACACGCCGTTGCCACTCGGGCGGCAGGGGACGGAACGCGCGGCGCTCGAGCATCCCGATCAGATGCCAGCCACCCCATTGTTTCAGCAGCATCGCCGCGACCCCGATCAGCCACGACAGGCTCACGGCGAACGCGAGGCCGTGGGATGGCGGCGGCACGGAGAAGGGCGCGATCGCATCGACCGTCATGACCGTGGCCGACGCCAGCGTTCCGAAGCTCGTGGTATCAGCCGGCGGTGCCAGGAAGTGCGCGAACGTCGCCGCCGGCATCGCGACCATCGCGAACAGGAACATCAGCCCCGCCACATGACGCGCCGCTGCACCGTGGCGGGCCAGCGCCCGCAGCACGAGGGCTGCCATGAGCGCCAGCAGCGTGACCTGCCACAGCGCGTGCAGCAGCGTCGAGGCGAGTGCGGGCGCGAACGTGGCATGCCAGGGCGTATCCATCACGGTGTCCTTCTGGCCTTGGCCTGCGCGATCAGCTTCGAGATCGCGTCGAGATCCGCAGCGCTCGCGGCATCGTCATCGAGCGCGCGCTGCACGAGCTTCACCGCCGAGCCGGAAAAGGCGCGCTGCATGAGATCGTGCAGCAGCGAGGACTGCACGTCGCCTTCGCCATGCACCGGCACGTAGGTATGGCTGCGCTCGGATTCGTCACGGCGCACCAGCCCCTTGTCGGCCATGATCGTCAGCATCTTCAGCACCGTGGTGTAGGCCGTGTCCTTGCTGCGGCTCAACTCGCCATGGACGTCGCGCACGGTGCACGGCGCCCGGCGGCTCCAGAGCACGCGCAGGATCGCGAGCTCGCCCTCGGTGGGGTGTGGTGAAGGCATCGACGATCCCTGCTGCAATCTACGCCTTTATTAGTACTAATTGGTTAGTAGATGTCAAGCGGGCGCAATGCCGGTCTGCGGGTCGCAGTGTGCTCACGCGGCGTGTGGTGGCTCCCGTCGTCGGGGCAGCCGTCTGGCCGCGCCTCTCGATGCCTGCATGTGCTGTCGCCGAAGTCGGGCGCTTCGATGGACGCGTCGCACGAACGCACGAAGGGCCGGGTATCGACCCGGCCCTTCGTCCTTTCCAGCAGTGAGTCGATCAGTTCGGATCGAAGCCGTGACGGAAGATGCCGTCGCCGTAGCGCTCGTAGGCACCGATGTCGGCGATGCCGTTTCGGTTGGACGGATCGCTCCACGTGCGCACGAAGCCCTGGCCGCGCTGGTCGGTGGTGAGGCCGCCCGGGTTGATGCCCTTGTCGATGACCGGGCTGTTCGCGGCGATCGGGTGCACGGGCACAAAGCCTCCCTGCATCGTCAGCGGTTGCACGCGGGCGTCCGTGGCGAACAGGTTGGTGTCGTTGCTGCCGTTGATGACGCCGGCATCGGTGAGCGTCGCGAACGCGTTGTGGCTCGTGTCGAGCTGGCTGGTCGGCGTGCCCTGCGAGCGCGTGACGTCGATCGGCACGTTCTGGTTGCCGTGCGTGTTGTCGGCGAACAGCGAGCTCTGCAGCGTCACGCGCGTGGTGCCGCCGTTGTTCACCCACACGGCACCGCCCGCGTTTTCGGAAGGCCCGCGCTCGGGGGAGGTACGGTTGCCGACGAAGCTGCTGTTGCGCACGGTCAGGTTGCCCTGCCAGATCGCGAGCGCGCCGCCACGGCCGGACGGATGCAGCGAACGGTTGGCCGAGAACGTCGTGTTCTCGACGATGTTGACCGGCGCACCGGTGTTGATCGTGCCGGCGAAGTACAGCGCACCGCCGAACGGCTCGCCGGCGGTGTTGCCGACGAACGCGCTGCGCGAGACGAGCAGGTTGCCGATGCCGTCCGCGGCCATCGCGCCGCCGTTGTAGATCGCCTCGTTGTCCTGGAACAGCGTGTCGGTGACGATCGCGCTCGAGGCCGATGCGTAGAGCTTGATGCCGCCGCCGCTGAGTTCGGCGGTGTTGCCGATCACGCGCGAGCGCTCGAGGCGCAGCACGCCGCGGTCCATGTAGATGCCGCCGCCCTGTGGCTGGAAGCCGTCGGCGACGGCGTTGCCGATGATCGTGCTGTCGGTGATCGTGAGGTCGGCGCCGCTGACGCTGATCGCGCCGCCCTTGCGGCCGGCGACGTTGTCGCGCAGGACCATGCCGGCGAGCGTGATGCGGTCGCCGCGCGAGGACAGCTCGTAGAACACCGCACCGCCGCTGTCGTCGTTGCCCGAGCGCATGAGGCCGCGCGTGAGGGTGAGCCCCGACAGCGCGAACGTCTTGTTCTGCGTGGTGTTGCTGAAGGCGAAGATGCGGTTCGCCTGGTTGCCGTCGATCGTCAGCACGCCCGCGCCGGGTCCGGTGATCGTGAGGCTGTCGGTCACCGACAGCTGGCCGCTGGTCAGCACGATCGTGCCGGCGAGACCGGCCTGGAACTGGATCGTGTCGGCGCCTGCGGCGGCATTGGCCTGCGTGATCGCGGCGCGCAGGCTGCCTGCGCCGCTGTCGGCGAGGGTGGTGACCGTGAGCGTGGCGGCACCGGCGCACGGCGCGACGGCGATCAGCGCGGCGCTCAGGAAGGGACGGATCAGTGTCATGGCGGCAGTCCTTGGGTAGTCGTCGGTCCACGTCGCGAACGCAGCGCGGCGTGGTCGACCTCCATGACGAGGCGGCGGGACGTTTCCTATCAGGCTGTCGTGCGCCGCTGTCGCCCGCACCGTGCCCATGCTTGCAGCGCCGCCACGATGGCCCCATAACGGCGGCTCGAAGATCGCAAGGGGCGACGCCCCGGGAGGTCGCGATGGCGACGGGTTGGGCCGGTGATGGCGCGGTGCAGGATCAGATCGACGCGACGGTCGGCGACGCAGTGCAGCGTGCGCGCGCACGCCTCGGCAAGGGCCCGGGCCGCACGAGGTGCGAGGAATGCGATGCCGCGATCCCGGCCGCGCGACGTGAAGCCGTGCCGGGCGTGCGCCTGTGCGTGGCGTGCCAGGAGGAGCACGACCGTGACGAGGTCGTCAGCAGCGGCTACAACCGCCGCGGCAGCAAGGACAGCCAGTTGCGTTGACGGTACCGATGCGCGTGCGCGTCACGACGCGCGCGGCGTCGCCCACTCGGCCAGCGTGAGCGGCGCGAGGCCGTGTCGGAGGCGCGCCTTGTCGCATTGCGGGCTGACCGTGCCGTCCTCGTACGAGGCCATCACGGCCCGGCACGGTGACGGACGTCGCGGGTAGATCGTGCACGCGGTTTCGATGCCGACGTCGCCATGCAACGCGACGCAGCGTGGTGTCTTCGCGTTCGTGCCACGCATCGCGAGGCGGTGCGGATCGAGCGTCTCGGCGAGCGCTTCGGGAACGCCGATGTCGGAGTCGTCCGTGGTCTCCATCCAGTGGAACGCGACGCGATAGGTCGCGCAACAGGCGCCGCAGCGTTGGCAGGGATGCAGCATGGGACGGGCAGGCGCCGGCAGCCGGGAGAAGGCGCGGATTCTAGCGCCGTATGGCATGGGTCGTGACGGCGCGATCACGCGACCAACCTGAACGCCGTGCCGCCGGCGGGAGGGCTCCGGATTGCCGGTTCCGAAGGTCTTGTCTACCGTGCCGATGTCTCGTGAGGAGCTTCGTCATGCACTGGATGCCGGCCGTTATCGTGTCCGCCTCGCTCTTCGCCGCGACGTGCACGCCGCCATGCGCAGCGGCGGTCGGAGGCGACGGCTTCCGCGTGCTGGCTTTCAGCAAGACGGCAGGTTTCCGTCATGACTCGATCGACACGGGGCACGCGGCGCTCGCGTCGCTGGGGACGCAGTACGGCTTCGAGGTCGTGCGCAGCGAGGACGCGTCGGCATTCAACGCAGCGAATCTCGCCACGTTCGAGGTCGTCGTGTTCCTCAACACGACCGGCGACGTGCTCGATGCCACGCAGCAGTCCGCGCTCGAGGCATGGGTGCGGGGCGGCGGAGGCTGGCTCGGCGTGCACGCGGCCGCCGATACCGAGTACGACTGGCCGTTCTACGGCACGTTGCTCGGCAACGGGGCGTGGTTCCTGTCGCACCCGGCGATCCAGTCGGCCGGCGTACTGCGCGAGATCGCCACGCATCCGGCCACGGTCGTGTTCGAGGGTCGACAGGTGATCGAGGACGAGTGGTACAACTTCCGAGCGAATCCGCGTCCGGTCGTCGACGTGCTGCTGCGCATCGACGAGTCGAGCTACTCGCCGGGTGGCGGCGCGATGGGGGCGGACCATCCGATCGCGTGGTCGCACGCGGTCGACTCGGGGCGTGCGTTCTACACGGGCATCGGCCACCGCTCCGAGGTCTACGCGCGGGACGACGTGCGCGCGCATCTCGCCGGCGCGGTGTTCTGGTGTGCGGGACGGCCGTTCGACCGGCTGTTTCGAGCAAGCTTCGACGGCTGAAGCCGTTGCGGCGGGGCTTCAGCGTGCTTCGCGCTACGGCTGCCACGTGGCCGGCACGTCGCCCGAACCCCAGCAGCGCGTCGTGCGCTGGAAGAACAGGCTGTTGGGGATCTGCAGCACGGCGCCGTCGTGCGCGGGATCGACCTCGCGCAGCGTCGTGTAGATGAGGTTGATGTCGATGACGCGGCCCTTGAGGCCGGGCTTCTCGCCGTTCTCGAGCAGCTCGATGTGGTCGTGCAGGCGGAACGGGCGCGTCGTGAAGATCAGCATCGCGCAGAAGATGTTCGACAGCACACTCCATGCCGCGAAGAACGCCACCGCACCGACCGCCGCGAAGCCCGTGAACGCGGTCCACAGCACCGTGCCCGACACACCGAGCACCTGCAGGGCGAGCAGCAGCGCGCCGATGTTGATGATCGTCGAGGCGACGCGGCGGCCGCTGATCGCGAGCTCGGCCGGCATCGCGTAACGCTCGCGGACGCGCTCGAGCGCGGTGCGTACGATCGTGCGCAGCAGCCAGGCCGCGGCGAGGATCAGCAGCACCTGGGCCAGTGGCGTGATCACGCCGAGCCATTCGTGCAGGAACAGGGGGAGATGGTCTTTCATCGGATCGCGTGCGTTCGTGGACTGCGGGGCCTCGCAGGCGCGGGGCGTCGTCCACTGTGCGCAAGCCTCCCCGTCGATGCAACCCGCGCTTGCGTCGCTGCGCGCGAACGCCGAGCATGCGCGCCTCCCTCCCGTTGCCAGGAATCACCGTGACGATCCAGCGCTTCGACACCGGCCCGCGCATGTCGGAAATGACCGTCCACAACGGTGTGGCCTATCTCGCCGGACAGGTCGCCGAGGACGTGTCGCTGGACATCGAGGGCCAGACCCGTGAAGTGCTCGCGGCGATCGACGCTCTGCTGGCACGCGCGGGCTCGCACAAGTCGAAGGTCCTGCGCGCGCAGATCTTCCTGCCCGACCTCGCCGATTTCGCCGGCATGAATGCGGTATGGGAAGCCTGGGTCGAACCCGGCCACACGCCGGCGCGTGCGACCGTCCAGGCCGCGCTCGCCAATTCGGGCTGGAAGGTCGAGATCGTCGTGACGGCCGCGGTCGGCTGACCGCGGCGGGCGTCAGAGCTGGCGGTCCTCGGCCTTGAAGCGGCCGTTGCGGATCGCCATGCGCTTGCCGTCCTTGCCGACGAGGTCGAACGCGAACGTGCCTTCGATGGCCTTGCCCTTCGAGGCGGTGATCTCGAAGCGGTTGGTCGCGCTCTTCTTGTCGAGCGCGTACTCGACCGCGTCGGCGTCACGGCCGACTTCGAAGCGCACGTCGCAGCTGCTGCGCCCGAACGCGTCACTGCCGAACACGATCGGCGTGCCCGGCACGTAGGCCTCGCAGGTGATCGCGAGGCGGTCGATGCGCGTCTTCGGCGGCGGCCACGCCATGGCGCCGGCGGTCATCGCGCCGAGACTGAAGCTCTTGTCCAGCGGCACCAGCGTGATGCCGTCGTCGTCGCTCGTGAACGCAACGCCGTCGACCTCGGCCGTCAGCGACTGGGTCTCTGCGGCGGCGGCCAGGGGCAGGGCGAGCGTGAGCAGGGCGGGTACGAGGTGCGTCAGGCGCATGGGCGGATCTCCTTCGGGTGGCAGGGCAATACGCACGAGGGCAACGGTTCGGGACATCGGCCCGGGTTGACGCGACCGGCGCACTGGGCCAGATTGCGCGCCCCCGCATGCCGCCAGGCCGTTCCGCCATGACCGACACCTTGCCCGATCGCCTCTCCGTCGACCCGAAGAGCAAGTTCTACGACGAGGCCCTGCTCGCGCGCGGCATCGGCATCCGCTTCAACGGCCAGGAAAAGACCACGGTCGAGGAATACTGCATCAGCGAAGGCTGGGTGCGCATGGCGGTCGGCAAGGCGCTCGACCGCCGCGGCCAGCCGATGACGATGAAGTTCCAGGGCAAGGTCGAGGCCTATTTCCTCGAGACGCCCGCGCAGGACGACGCGCCCGCGCAGGGCTGAACCACGCGCCTCAGCGGCGCGCGGTCGATTGCGAGTAGGGTAGCGCGTCACGCCCGCGCAACGCACGCCTGTCGGGCGTGGCCTGCATCGTGAAACGCAGTTCGCCACCGGCCATGATCTCCTCGTGGCGGATGAACGTGCGCGCGAGCGGCTTGCCGTCGAGGGTGACGCGACCGACGTAGGTGTGCGCATCGTCGAGGCCGTCGGCGACCACCGTGAAGCGCTTGCCGTTCGGCAGGTGCAGCGTCGCGCGCGGCACGAACGGGCGGCCGAGCACGTACTCGTTGCTGGCCGGCGCAACCGGATAGAAGCCGAGCGCCGTGAACACGTACCAGGCCGACATCTGGCCGAGGTCGTCGTTGCCGGCGAGGCCGTCCGGCCGCGGCGCGTACTGCGTGCGCATGATCGTGGCGAGGCGTTCCTGGGTGCGCCAAGGCTGGCCTGCGTGCGCGTACAGGTAGGCGACGTGGTGGCTCGGCTCGTTGCCGTGCGCGTACCAGCCGATCAGGCCGGTGATGTCCTCCATGTGGGCGAAGATCGACGCATCGACCTTGGCGTCGAACACCGCGTCGAGCCGTGCGAGCAGGCGGTCGACGCCGCCGTGTGCCTTGGCGAGGCCGGCGACATCCTGCGGCACGTACCACGAGTACTGCCACGCATTGCCTTCGGTGTAGTCGGTACCGTAGCCGCTCGCGCTCGGGTCGAACGGTTCGCGGAAGCTTCCGTCGCGGTTGCGCGCACGCATGAAGCCGGTCTTCGCGTCGAACGCGTGGCGCCAGTTGGCGGCATGGCGCGTGAAGCGCTTCGCGATGTCGTCGCGGCCCATCGCCGCGGCCATGCGCGCGATCGTCCAGTCGCCATAGGCGTACTCGAGGGTCTTCGAGGCGGCTTCGCCTTCCTCGTCGATCGGCACCCAGCCGAGCTCGCGGTAGGCGCCGATGCCGTCGTACGGTGCGTAGTCTGCGCTCGCGACCATGGCCTCGAGCGCAGCACCTGCATCGAAGCCGCGGATGCCTTTCATGTAGGCGTCGGCGATCACGGGCACGGCGTGGTAGCCGATCATGCACCACGTCTCGAGGCCGTGGAACGACCATACGGGCAGGATGCCGTAAGGACTCTGCCTGCGGTGCGCGACCAGTGAATTGACGAAGTCGCTCGTGCGTTCCGGCGGCTGCACGATCGTCAGCAGCGGATGCAGCGCGCGGTAGGTGTCCCAGAGCGAGAACGTCGAGTAGTGCGTGAAGCCGTCGGCGACGTGCACGTCCTGGTCGGGGCCACGGTAGCGGCGGTCGACGTCCATGAACAGCGTCGGCCCGAGCAGGCTGTGGTAGAGCGCGGTGTACAGCGCACGGCGCGCGTCGTCGGGGGCATCGACTTCGAGCACGGCCAGCGCCTGGGTCCATTGCTCGCGCGCGGCGGCGCGCACACGGTCGAAATCCCAGTCGGGCACTTCGGCGTCGAGGTTGGCGATCGCACCGTGCTCGCTGACCGGCGACAGTGCGACCTTGGCGACGAGCGGAGCGGCATCGGCGGTGCCGAAGTCGAACGTCGCGACGAGCTGGCGGCCTTCGATCTGCGCGCGCCGGGCCGGATCCTCGGCGGCCGGCGGCGCGAAACCCTTGTACGGGATGTCCTGCTCGGTGTTGTGCAGCGCATGTCCGGCGAGCGGGCGCGAGAAGCGCATCGCGAAGTAGAGCTGGCGTCCCGGCGCCCAGCCACGCGTCTCGCGGAAGCCGGTCACGGTGCCGTCCGGCTGCACGCGCACGCGCGACCACGAGATCTTGCCCGGGTAGTCGTACAGGCTCGTGCGCAGGTCGAGCAGCACGTGGGC
Organism: Dokdonella aquatica; assembly: GCF_051987395.1. Lineage (NCBI taxonomy): Bacteria > Pseudomonadati > Pseudomonadota > Gammaproteobacteria > Lysobacterales > Rhodanobacteraceae > Dokdonella > Dokdonella aquatica. Next base: position 3,730,281 of record NZ_CP197094.1, read on the forward strand.
GGGCTTGCCGGCCGGGAAGGTGTAGCGGTGCACGCCGACGCGCGCGGTCGCGGTCAGCTCGGCACGTACGGCGTAGTCGTCGAGCGTCACCGCGTAGTAGCCGGGTTCGGCGCGCTCGCCCTTGTGGGAGAAGCGCGAGGTATAGCCGCTGAGCGGTGTCGAGACGTCGCCACGTTCGAGGCGCACGTCGCCGCTGATCGGCATGAGCAGCACGTCGCCGAGGTCGGAATGACCGGTTCCGGAGAAATGCGTGTGCGAGAAGCCGACGATCGTGGTGTCGTCGTAGCGGTAGCCGGCGGCCCACCCGTAGGCGTCCTTGCGCGGCTTGATCTGCGTGTCGGGGCTCAGTTGCACCATGCCGAACGGCACCGTCGCGCCCGGGTAGGTGTGGCCTTCGCCGCCGGTGCCGATGAATGGGTCGACCGATGCGTAGGCGCCCGATGCGTGCGGCAGCGCGGCTGCGTGTGCTGCGCCCGCCAGGCTGGCGGCGAGCAGCGAAGCGAGATGGGGCAGGCGGCGCATCGGTGGTCCTCGGTCGGGCGACCGGAGAACCTAGCATCTCGAGGGGGTGGACGTTCAGCTGGGTGCAAGGGTCGACTATCGATGGTTTCGCTTGATGTTCATTTTCCGTTCGGGGAAGCGGCGATCCACGGGAGTAGGCTCGGCACGCGCCACTGGGAGGCGCATCGGAGGGCAATGAACATGACCGTGTTCTGGATCTCTTTCGACATCAGTTCCGAACAGGCTGCGGGCCTCAGTTACGCGACGCGTTTCGAAGCGTTCAACGACGCGATGATCGCCTTGAGCACCTCGATCTGGAGCGAGACCACGTCGTTCCACGTGCTCGAGACCAGCCTCAGCATCGACGAAGTCGCCACGCGCTGCCGCGATACGATCGCGCCATCGGTGGACGTGTGCCTCGTCGCCGACGTGCAGGGTCAGCAGAGTCGCATCGTCGGCCGCTGGAGCGAGGATCAGGTGTTTCGCCTCATGCCGAGGTTGCGCGACGCGACGACGGCTTTGCCCGGCCACGACGGCAGGTCGCTGCGCGCCGTACGCTGATAGCGTACGGCGATGCGCCGCCCCCGGCGCAGGGTTGAGGCAGAGGCGGTACGCGACAGTCGAGCGTGGCCCTGACGGGCGCAGCGTCGAGGGGAAGGCGTGGGCAAGGCCGACGAGACGACCGGCATGGCGCTGCCCGCCGTTGCGACACGTGACGGCGACACCTTCGCGCGCGCCGAGATCCTCGCCGAAGTGTCGGGCGAGGCGCTGCAGGGCGACGATCTCGAGGCCGTGCTCCAGGCGATCGTGACCTGTCTGCACCGCCGCCTGCCGGTCGCGATCGCGAGCATCATCCTGCTCGACGAGTCCGGCACCCACTTCATGCAGGAAGTCTGGGCCGGATCGGTCGATCTCGATCTTCCTGCCGGATTGCCGTGGCCGGTCGAGATCGGCGTCGCCGGCCGTTGCGCGCGCAGCGGTCTCGCCCAGCATGTGCCGGACGTGGCGGCCGATGCCGACTATGTCGCCGGCAACGGTGCCGTGCGCTGCGAGTACCTCGTGCCGATCCGTCATCGCGGCCGCCTGCACGGCGTGCTGAATCTCGAGAGCACGCGGGAAGGCTTCTTCTGCGCATCGACGCGCGCGATGTTCGATGCGGTCGCGCTGCAGATCGCCGGCGCGATCCATCTCGCCCGCATCGTGCGCGAACTCGAACACGCCAATCGCGCACTGCGCGAACTTTCGATGCGTGACGGCTTGACCGGTGTCGCGAACCGGCGTTCGCTGGACGCGCGGCTCGCCGAGGCGTGGGCGGGTGCCGCCCTGCGTGGCGATGCCGTCGCGCTGCTGCTCGTCGACGTCGACCGCTTCAAGGCCCTCAACGACGCCTGCGGCCATCTTCGCGGCGACGAATGCCTGCGCGAGCTCGCCGGCCTGTGCGTCGCCGCGCTCGGCACGACACCGGGACTCGTCGCGCGCTATGGGGGCGAGGAGTTCGCGGTGTTGCTGCCCGGAGCCGACCTGCGCTCGGCGAGGCGTTGCGCCGAGCGCCTTCGGCGTCGCGTGGCGTCGCGCGCGATGCCGCATCCGGCGTCGCCGGTCGCGGCGCACGTGACCGTCAGCATCGGTGTCGGTGCGGCTTTCGCGGATGCCGCGATCCATCCCGAGTCACTGATCGCGGCCGCCGACACCGCGCTCTACGCGGCCAAGGCGGCCGGTCGCGACCGTGTGGTCGCGCAACCCGTCGGCAGCGTGAGGGCGCGTCGCCCGCCACGCTCGTGAGCCGTCATTCGAGGACGATCGGGATGCCGCGCAGGCGCTGCTCACGGTAGGTTTCGCGCACCTCGACGCACTGCGCGCCGCCCATCGCGAACGCGCGGCAGATGGTCGGCCGCCGCGAATAGATCGAGCAGTGCAGATGCAGCGGATCGATCGCGGCGCACCAGCCGTCCTCGTCGCGGGCCATCACCTCGAGGCCGTGCTCGGACCGCGTGGTCAGGTGGTCCGGCACGTGGTCGTCGGGCATCAGCACGACGGTGAGCCGACAGCACACCGCCTCGCAGCGCGTGCAGGCGACGCGTGGATCGATCGCTTCACCGGACATCGGATCGATCATGCCGGCGAGGTTCCTGCACAGGCAGGGGCAACCGCGAGGCTGGACGTGCGAACCGTGCTGCGGTGATATCGACGCTCGACGTCGCGACGACAGGAACACCCGCCATGGTGCGCAGGAACACCTCGCATCCCGCCCAGTCCGGGTTCGACACCTTCGAGCCGCCGCATCCGACCGACCGCCTGTTCTTCGCGGTGCATCCGGATGCCGCGACCGCGGCGGTGATCGCGGACCTCGCCGCGGACCTGCGCGAGCGTCACGGCCTGCACGGCATGCCGTTGCCCGGCGCGCGCCTGCACGTGACCTTGCATCACCTCGGTGATTTCGCGGGCCTGCCCGCCGATCTCGTCGCCGCCGCGCGTGGTGCCGCCGATGGACTCGAGGTTGCGCCGTTCGACGTCGGCTTCGATCGTGCCGCGAGCTTCGCGTCGTCGCGTGGCAAGCGTCCGTTCGTGTTGCAGGGAGGCGAGGAGCTCGACGGCATCGTCGCGCTGCATCGCGGTCTGCTCGAGGCGCTTGCGCGCCGCGGTGTCGGCATCGCGGGCACACAGGCGTTCACGCCGCACGTCACCCTGTTGTACGACGAGGCGGTCGTCGCGCCGGTCCGCATCGAGCCGATACGCTGGCGTGTCGGATCGTTCGCGCTCGTGCACAGCCTGCTCGGCCGCTCGCGCCATGTGGAACTCGCGCGCTGGCCGCTTCGCGACTGAAGCTCCCTGCACGCCGCTCATGCGTCGACCCCGCGCAGGCGGCGCTCGAGCGACGACACGTGGGCATCCTGTTCCCCGAGCGCGTGCAGCGCGTCGGCGAGCGCGAGCACGTAGTCGCGGTTGCTGCCACTGGGCCCGCGCGCGGTCGCGATCTGCCTGGCGATCGCGTCGTCGTCACCGGGACCCAGCCATGCGGCGTTGTCCTCGCGGGCCACGTAGACGAGCCCCTCGACCTCGCGGCCGTCGAGCAGGTCAAGCGTGAGCGCATGGCGCAGGTAGCCGTTCTTTTCGCGGTGGTCGAGATGGGCGAATACGTCGGGCGTGATGCGATAGGCCATGCCGAGGCAGGAGGCCGTCGCGTCGGTGACGAGCGTCGCGACGCGACCGGGCCGTGCCGGCGTCCCGCGATGGTCGTGCGAGCCCTGCCAGAAGCGCCGCGACCAGCCGTGCAGCCTTGCCGGCCGTCGCTCGAGGAACGCGAAATCGGCCTTGTAGATCAGCGAGCCGTAGCCGAACAGCCACACCTCGTCGTGGCCTGCGAAAAGGTTCGCCTCGCGGTTGATCGCGGTGGTGTCGATGCTCACGGGTGCTTCGCCGGACGCCGGACCCTACACTGTCGGGTCGCGGGGCCCGGCGCGCAAGAGGTCAGGCCGCGTCGCGCCACTCGAATGCGAGGGCCTCGTTGCGCTCGAAGCGGCGCAGGTGGTTCTCGATGACGCCACGCAGGGCTTCGAGGCGCCTGGCGTCGGCCGTCTCCACGTCGATCGCGAGCACGTCGCCGGCGACCGCGAAGCTCGCACGCTCCTCCTCGCCGAAGGGGATGCGCGCCGCGACATCGCCGTCGCGCTCGATCGTGAAGCGGTGGCGCCAGTGGTTGCACAGCGTGCGCAGCAGTCGTGTCGCGTCGGCTGGCTGCACGTCGGCGTGGGAACGCCAGGATGCGAACAGGGGATGGCGGTTATCGGTCATCGACGGACTCCGTTTCTTTAGCCCGTCATGATGGACCCGTGTGCCGCGCGCAGCGATGGCCGTGGCGGCGACACACTGTTGCGGCAGGCGCGACAAGCGCCCGCCATGACGGTCGTTCAGTCCTCGAAGCCGTCGGCGAAGATCACGTCGGGCACCGGTTGAGTCTCGAACGCGCCGATGTCGGCCGCCGCGCCGTGCTCGCGCATCCAGTTCGCGCCGCGCTGGTCGAACACGAGACCGATCGCGTTGTTGCCGGCGTCGATCGCGGGGCTGCCTTCGCCGAGCGCATGCGTGTGTGTCGGGCCGCCGTTGTCGGCGAGCGGCTGCAGCAGGGGATCGGAGGTGATCGTGCCGGACGGCATCGGCGCGGGGCCGACGCCGCCGTGCACGAGGTTGTTGGCACCCGCGATCGACTTCGGGAAGGCCCACACGTTCGCCGCGTTGCCGTTGAGCGTGTTGCCCGCGACCAGCGTGCTCTGCAGGTCGATCAGGTAGGTGGCCGATGTACCACTGAGGCCGCCGCCGCGGAAGCCGCCCTGGTTGAACGCGATCGTGCTGTTGCTGAAGCGGAAGCGACCGCCGTCGAGCAGCATGCCGCCGCCTTCGTCGCCGGTGTTGCCCGAGATCGTGCTGTTGATGATCAGGGAATCCTGCGGCGCGTACTCGCCGTAGCGGACCGCGACGCCGCCACCGTCCGAACCGGCGGTGTTGCCGGTGACGCTGCTCGCGACGAGTTCGAGCGTACCGCCCGAGATCAGGATGCCGCCGCCGCCCTCATCGGTGCCGCCTTCGTTGCCGGCCGAGTTGCCCGAGATCGTCGTGCGTTCGATGTGCAGGATGCCCGACGTCGGCCCGAACACGCCGCCGCCGGCGGCGGCCGCCGCATTGCCGCTGATCGTGCTGTCGAGGATCTCGACGCTGCCACCACCGGTGAAACGCAGGCCGCCGCCACCGCCGTAGTGGCTGCTCGAGCCGACCGTGTTGTCGAGCACGTCGACGTTGCGCACCGTTGCATGCGCGCGCAACCAGGCGCCACCGCCCTGCGGGGCGCACACCGGGCAGTCGCTCGAGGCGACGTTGTCGCGGAGTGCGCCGCCCTGCATCGAGAACGTGGTCGTACTGCCGGTCGAGCCGCGCACGCCGACCGCGATGCCGCCACCGAACACCTCGTAGGTGTCCGAATGCGCGGTGTTGCCGCTGACCGTGCTGTCGACCAGGCGGGCCTCGCCGAGCGCGCGGATGCCGCCGCCCTCGGCGATGTTGTTCATGATCGTGCCGCCGCCGATCGAATGGCTGTGGGCGGTGTTGCCGGTGAACGTCGAGCCGGTCGCGGTGAGGTTGCCGCCGGTCGCGATCGCGCCGCCACGGACGAGCAGGTTGCCGTCCGCACGATTGCCGCGGAACGTGGTCGCGGTGAGCACGGCGTGGCCGGCGACGACCGCGCCGCCGCCTTGCGTGTTCTCGACCGCAGCCGCGCCGGCCACGCAGTCGGCGATGGTGACGCCGTCGAGGACGAGCTCGCCGTTCGCCTGCAGGCAGCCACCGTTGCCGTCGGCACGCCCGTGGGCCAGGGTCAGGCCGCGCAGCGTGAGCGTGCCGCCACCGGCGTGCACCAGCACGCGGTGGGCGTCGGCACCGCTGATCGAGAGCGTGGTGGCGCCGGGTCCTTCGATCGTCAGGTTGCCGTTGCCGGCCGACAACGCACTGGCGAGCGTGATCGTGCCGCAGGTCAGTCCGGTCGCATCGATCACACCGCCCGAGGTGGCGGTCGCGAGCGCGTCGCGCAGGCTGCCTGGGCCGGCGTCGGCGCACGTGGTGACGGCGACGACTCCGGCGGGACGTGAGGAGTCGCCCGAAGCCGAGGCGGCACCGGCCGCGGCTGGAGCCGAGAGCGCGACCGCGAGACAGACCGCCAGGGGATCGAGGGCGAGCGGGCGGCGGGGAACGGAACGGCGGTACGCGGGATTCATCGTGGACTCCGGACGGGGGTGGCGGGGGCCGGTCCTCGATCGGACCAGCGGGCTCGCCGCAAGCGTGTCAGTCGGCGCCGCCTGCGCCATGCCGGAGCTGTTCCCGACCTGTTCCGGAATCGTTCCGGATCGATGCGAACGGCGACGCGGCGCCGTTTCCGATGCGTGCCGGTGTCATCGGACTCTGCTCCAGTCCTTCCGGGATGCGGCGCTCGCCGGCGAGCTGGCGCACCCTCGCGAGGGCGCTGCGCCAGGCTTCGACGTGTCCGAGCGCATGCGAGAGGCGGGCTTCCAAGACAGCGCTCGTGAAGTCGCGGTCCGCGAAGGGCGCGACCCTGCCGACGACCACGGCTGCGCCGGCCAGGTCACCGTGCGCGATCAGAAGGCCACCGCAGGACTCTGCTGCGTCGCGCACCCCGTCCGCGGTCCCACGTCGGGTGGCTGTCGCCAACGCGGCGTCGCAGGCCCGCCGGAACGAGGCTTCGTCGTGGTCCGCGGCAGCCTGCTCGGCCTCGGCCAGGCGTGCCTGCAGCAGGATGATGTCGGCACTGCGGGTGTCGGCCCACGTCGCGAGGGCGTGGACTTCGCGAGCCGCGTCGTCCCGCCGGTCGTCCCGGCGCAAGGCGCGCGTCAGCGTGAGCCATGCGCGCGCACGCGCGCGTTCCTCGCGATCCAGCGCCGGCTCGGCCATGGCCTGGCCGGTGAGCACGATGGCCAGGCGCGGCTGGTCGCCGGCCAGGTCGAGGCGCGCCAGCGCCGCACGCGCCAGTGCGCGCGGCACCGGCAAGGCCTCCGCGACGAGCTCGTCGAGCAGCACGCGCGCTTCGGCGAGCCGTCCGTTGGCATGCAGCACGTCGGCGCGTTGCAGCGCGAGCATCTGCCTGAGGAACGGCTCGGTGATGCGATCGCGCAGCGTCCAACCCGCGTCGCTCGCGGCCAGGGCGGCCTGGGGTTCGACCAGCATCATGCGGGCATCGATCTGGTTGAACACCGTGGTCGCCTGCTCGTTGATCATGCCGAAGCGACCGAAACGGGCAGCGATGCGTTCGAGCGGCTGCAGCGCTTCCGCAGGACGGCCGCGTGCCATCTCGACCGCACTCTCGTTGCCGTCGATCTGCGCCATGAGAAGTGGATCGCCCGCCAGGCGGATCGCCACGCGCGAGCGCGCGAAATCGGCCATGGCCTCTTCGTAGCGTTGCAGGTGCGTGTAGGCGACGCCGCGGTTGTTGTAGGCACGGCCGAGCGCCTCGGGCTGGTCGCGTGAATCGAGCAGGTCGATCGAGCGCGAACAGAGGCCGACGGCGTCCTCGAGGTCGCCCAGACGCATGCGCGCCACGCAGAGGTTCTCGAGCAGGCGCGCATGGGTGACCGGGTCGGCTTCCGCGGTGACGTCGCGCAGCAACGCCTCGGTGGCCTCCCTTGCCCTGGAGAACTCGCCCTTGCGCAGGTCGATGCGGATCGCACGCATGCGCACTTCGGGCAGCGCGCGCAGCACCGGCGGGGCTTCGTCGATGATGGATCGAGCGAGTTCCAGGTTTTCCGAGAGGCGCGCCGCGTCGGTACGGCGCAGCAGTTCCTCGAGACCGGCGGCGCCGGCGGTGACCGGCATGGCGGCGCCGCGCCCGAGCAGGGCGAGGACCTGGTCCGAGGCCGTCCTTGCCGCCGCGAGCGCGTCGTCGGCCTCGGCCTGGGTCTCGCGCCGGCGTCCGTCCGCATCGACGAGGGCGACGCGGACGACCCAGCCGGAGGCGCTGCGACGGGCCGCGAGGGCGACGGTTTCGCGTGGCGCGAGGGCGTGTTGCAGCGTGCTGCGCGCGGCTTCGCCATCCTTCGCATCGGCCACGAGGCGTACCACGGTGTCGCTCGATACGACGACGAGACCGGCTTCGCGCAGGCGCGTCGCCACGAGATCCATGAGACCCAGGCGCAGCCAGGCATCGGAGGGTTCGGCGAGCACGTCGACGGGCAGCACGGCGACGGCCGCGCTGCCGGTGTCGTCGAATCCGGTCGGTTCGGCGGCCTCCCGTGCAGACGGTGCGCGTGACAGCCATGCGGTGTAGGCCAGGCCCGAGATGAGCAGCATCACGAGCAACGCGGCGATCACGGCACGCACGCGATGCACCGAACCCGATGCCGGGGACGGTATTGTCGGCGGGATCGTCGACGCCGGTTCGGCACGCCGGGACGGTGCTGCGCCGGGCGTGGCCTCGGTCGGGCCGGTCGTGTCGTCGTCTTCGACGACCCGCGTGTCCGCGACCCAGTGATAGCCGAACCGCGGCACCGTGCGCAGGAAGGCCTGCGCCTCGGCGGTATCGCCGATCGCACGCCTGGCTCCGAGGATCGCCTTGCCGACGACGGTGTCGCTGACGGCGGTCTTTCCCCATACGGCCGCGACGAGCTCGTCGCGACCGACCGCGCGCGCGCGATGCTCGACGAGGTAGGCGATGGCATCGAAAAGGGTGGGCGAGAGATCGATGCGCTGCCCGCCACGACGCAGCTCGCGTGCGGCGACATCGAGGCTGCAGTCACCGAAGAGGTACAGGCGGCGGGTCATGGCCGTCCAGCGTAGCGGCCCCGCTGCACTCGTGAAAGGGCGGCTGAACGTCGCGGGCAGGGGTGCGGACCGATTCAGCAGGGTGTTTCGACAATGGAGGCATGAACCTTCTGCGCCCTGTCGTGATGATCGCGATGTTGTTCGCCCTCGCCGGGTGCGGCGAGCGCATGCGTCTCGTCGAAGTGGCGCGCTCGCCGACCGTCGACGGCACGCTCGATGCCGTGCTCACCGAATCCGCGTCGCGGGACGGTGACGACACGGCGTACAACGTCCACGTCGTGAGGACTGGCGGCGCGGTGTCGGGTGATCCGGTCGCGCGGCTCGTGGGCGCACGCCGGGGTGCCGCCGCATTCGGGGTCAACCTCGCCTGGACGTCGCCACGCGTCCTTGAGGTGCGTTACCTGGATGCCACGGAAGCCCGCATCGACCCGTCGGCGGTGCGCGACGCGGGCGCGGGGGTCGAGGTCAGTCTCGTCCCGGGCATCGTCGATGCCGACGCACCGCGTGGCGTCATGCGTGCGGCGGCCGGCGCCCAGGCATCACGCTGAGCGCCGCGTCGGTCAGTGTGCGGCTGCCGGCGTGCCGCGCAGGCGCTTGAATCCCGCAACGACCGCGAGCACGACGAGTCCCGCGAGGATGCCGAGCACCGCGTCGATGCCCATCGAGGCGAGCGTGCCGAGCAAGCCGGCGGGCACGATGCCGACGATGGCATGGTGCAGGGCGGCCACGTTGTGGGTGAGGATGCCGCCGCCGACGAGGAACATCGCCGCGGTACCGACGACCGACAGCGTCTTCATGAGCCAGGGAGCGGTGTAGAGGATGCCGCGGCCGAACGCGCGCGCCGCTTTCGTGCCGGCGCCTTCCCCCTCGCGTCGGCTCAGCCACAGCCCGGCGTCGTCGAGCTTGACGATGCCGGCGACGAGTCCGTACACGCCGATCGTCATGAGCAGCGCGATCGCGACCAGCGTGGCCACGCGCAGCATGAACTCGGCTTCGGCGACCGTACCGAGCGTGATCACGATGATCTCGGCCGAAAGGATGAAGTCGGTGCGTATCGCGCCCTTGATCTTCTCCTTCTCGACGGCGACGAGGTCGACGTTCTCGTCCGCGACCGCCTGCAGGTGTCCGTCGTCGCCGCCGCGGTGGAACAGGGAATGGACGAGCTTCTCGACGCCTTCGTAGCAGAGGAACGCGCCGCCGATCATCAGCAGCGGGATCACCGCCCACGGCGCGAACGCACTGATCAGGAGGGCGGCGGGAACGAGGATGAGCTTGTTGAGCAGTGATCCCTTGGCGACCGCCCAGACCACAGGGATCTCGCGCTCCGCGCGCACGCCGGAGACCTGCTGGGCATTCAGCGCGAGATCGTCGCCGAGCACGCCTGCGGTCTTGCGCGCGGCGACCTTGGTCATGACCGACACGTCGTCGAGCACGGTGGCGATGTCGTCGAGCAGGACGAACAGGCTGGAGGCCATGGGCGGTGATCGCAGGGGAGGTGGCTGATTCTTGCATCGCCGGGGCGCGCGCGGGAAGCGCCCTCGCCGGACACGGCGTCGCGCCCCGCACGGTGCGCGCATCGCGCCGGAATGGCATGCTGCGCGGGCCGCCCCGACCCGGATCCGCGCATGCCGACGCCGACCGACGCCACGCCCGCCGAGGGTCGCACGCGAGCCGGTTCACCGCGCCTCGACGCGATCGACGCACTGCGCGGACTCGTGATCGTGCTCATGGTGCTCGACCATGTGCGCGACTTCTTTCATGCCGACGCGTTCCGTTTCGATCCGACCGACCTCGACAAGACCACGCCGGCGTTGTTCCTGACGCGCTGGATCACCCACCTGTGCGCGCCGACGTTCGTGTTCCTCGCCGGTGTGTCGATCCATCTGCAGCGCGCGGCAGTGCGGCCGGGGCTGTCACGTCACCTTGCCACGCGAGGGCTGTGGCTGATCGCCCTCGAACTCACGGTGATCTCGTTCGGCTTCAACTTCGCGATGCCGTTCGTGATGCTGCAGGTGATCTGGGCAATCGGCATCGGCATGCTCGCGATGGCCGTGCTCGTGCACGTCCCGGTACGCGTCGTGCTGGGGCTCGGCCTCGCGATCGTCGCGTTGCAGGGGCTCGTGCCCGCGCCGCCGGCCGATATGCCGACGTGGGCGCGGTTCGCTTGGTCGCTGCTCATGCGTCCGGGCGGCATCCCCGGCACGCCCGGCCTGATTGCGTATCCGGCGCTGACCTGGTTCGGCATCCTCTGCCTCGGCTACGGACTGGGAGGGGTGTTCCTGCACTCGCCTGCCGCTCGGCGGCGTGCGCTGCTCGTGTTGGCGGCGGCCGCGCTCGCGTCGTTCGCCGTCCTGCGTGCGACCACGGCATTCGGCGATCCGTCGCCGTGGGTGCCGCGAGCCGACGTGGTTGGCTCCGCGCTGGCCTTCATCGACGTCTCGAAGTACCCGCCATCGCTGCTCTACGTGCTGCTCACGCTGGGCGTGGCAATGCTTCTGCTCGTCGCGCTCGAGCACCTGCGCGGTCCCTTGCTGCGCGTGCTGCTCGCGTTCGGCCGCACGCCGCTGTTCACGTATCTGCTGCACATTTACGTCGCGCACGGCCTCGCGGTGCTCGTCGCCTGGGCGACGGGCACGCCGCCGTCGGTGCTCGTGAACCTGCTCGTCGATCCGTCGCGCGCGGTCGCCGCAGGCTGGGGCTACGAGCTGGGCGTGACGTACCTCGCCACGTTCGTCGTGCTGGCGCTGCTCGCACCGCTCGCGTTCTGGTTCGCCGACGTCAAGCGACGGCGTCGCGATGCCTGGCTGGGATACCTCTGAGCGGTCTTGCCACGCGTCCCCCGACGCATGGCACATGCAGCGCGACCGCACGCGAAGCACCTTGTCCACACGATCACCGGGAGGGATACGCATGGGGATGCTGACGAGGCTCGCGATCGTCGCGGCCGTCGCGAGTTCGGGCGCGCACGCGATCGATCGGCAGGACACGCGCATGCTCGCGTGGCCGGCCGTGCACGGTGACCGGCTCGCCTTCACCTACGACAACGACCTCTGGCTCGCACCGCGCGCGGGCGGTGTCGCGAGGCGACTGACCCAGGCCGCGGGTCAGGAGTCGAACGCGCGTTTCTCGCCGGATGGCCGCTGGCTCGCGTTCACGGCCGACTACGGCGACAACCTCGATGTCTACGTCATGCCGGCCGACGGCGGCGAGGCGCGACGGCTGACCTGGCATCCCGGCAACGACATCGTCCGCGGCTTCACGCCATCGGGCGACGTGCTGTTCCAGTCGGACGAATCCCGCCACACGCGGCGCCTGAGTTCGCTCTACACCGTGCCCGTGACGGGCGGAGTGCCGAAGCGCCTGCCGGTGCCTTCGGGCTTCAAGGCGGCGCTGTCGCCTGACGGCCGCATCCTCGCGTACTCGCCGAACGAGGAAGCGTTCCGGCAGTGGAAGAACTACCGCGGCGGCACCCAGAGCCGCATCTGGCTGCTCGACATGGCCACGCTCGCGGTCAAGGAAGTCGCCAAGCCGGACGCCGGCAGCAACGACACCGATCCGATGTGGATCGGTTCGACGCTGTACTTCAATTCTGACCGTGACGGCGAGTTCAACCTCTACCGCCACGACGCGGCGACGAACCGGTCGACCGCATTGACGACGCTCGCCGACTTCCCGGTCACCGCACCGGTGGCCGACGCCGACGGCGCCATCGTGTTCGAGCATGGCGGCCGCCTGCACACGCTCGACACGCGCACGGGCAACGTGACGCCGCTGCGCATCTCGGCCGTGTCGGACCTCGCCGAGACGCGCCCGCGCCTGGCCAGCGACATGAAATGGGTGCGCGAAGCGGCCGGCGCGCCCGACCTCAAGCGCATCGCGTTCAACTACCGCGGCGAGATCGTGACCGTGCCCGCGGAGAAGGGCGATCCGCGCCAGCTCACGCGCTCGCCGGGCGCCAACGACCATTCGCCGGCATGGTCGCGCGACGGCCGCCGCATTGCCTGGTTTTCCGACGCCGGCGGCGAGTACGCGCTGCTCGTCTCCGACCAGGACGGCAAGGGCGCGCCGCGCCGCTACGCGCTCGACGGCGCGGGCTACTACGACACGCCGCTGTTCTCGCCGGACGGCAAGCGCATCACCTATCAGGACAACAGCCAGTCGCTGTACGTGATCGACCTCGCGAGCGGACGCTCGACGAAGATCGCGTCCGAACCCGTGTACTCGCCGCTCGACCTCATGAGCGCGAACTGGTCGCCCGATTCGCGCTGGCTCGCCTACACGGTGCAGAACGCGGGTCTGATCCAGACCGTCCACGCGTGGTCGGTCGAGAGCGGAAAGTCGATCGCACTCACCGATGGCCTGAGCGAGATGATGCAGCCGGTGTTCGATCCCGACGGCGAGTTCCTCTATGTGCTCGCGTCGACCGATGCCGGCCCGCTCAAGGACTGGTTCTCGCAGATCAGCATCGACAACGGCATGCGCCACGGCCTGTACGCGATCACGCTGCGTCGCGACGGCCCGAATCCCGTGCCGCCGCAGAGCGACGAGACCGAGTTCCCGAAGCCCGCCGACGGCAAGAAGGACGAAGGCAAGGACGACAAGAAGCAGCCCGCCGCGCCGAAGCCCGTGCGCATCGACGTCGACGGCATCGGCGACCGCATCGTCGCGCTGCCGGCCGGCGAGGGCACGCGACGTGGCCTGCGCGTCGGCGCCCCCGGCGAGATCTACTGGCTCGAGACGACCGGACGCACGTCGTTCGACGCGTTCGGCGGGCCTTCCGAACTCAAGCGCTTCACGCTCGAGAAGCGCGAGGCGAAGACGATCGCGAAGAACGTCGAGGACTTCATGCTCTCGGCCGACGGCAAGCGCATCGCCTGGCGCGTCGGCCGCGACTGGTTCGCCGGCGAGGCCAAGGACGAGTTGCCCGAGGGCAAGGGCAAGCTCGCGCTCGACAAGGTGTCGGTTGCAGTCGAGCCGCGTGCCGAGTGGGCGCAGATCCTCGAGGATGCGTGGCGCATCAACCGCGACTACTTCTACGCGACCAACTATCACGGCGCCGACTGGCCGAAGATGCGCGAGAAGTACCGCGCCTTCCTGCCGCATCTCGCCACGCGCAGCGATCTCGACCGCGTGATCCGCATGATGCTCAGCGAGCTCGCGGTCGGCCACAGCTACCTCGGCCCGGGCGACTACCCGTTCGCACCGAAGGAGATCAAGGTCGGCCTGCTCGGCGCCGACTACGCGGTCGATGCCGGGCGCTGGCGTTTCACGAAGGTGCTCGGCGGCCTCAACTGGAATCCCGACCTGCGCTCGCCGCTGCGCACGCCGGGCGTCGAGGTCAAGGCCGGCGACTACCTGCTCGCCGTCGACGGTGTGCCGTTGCGCGCGCCCGACAGCGTGTACGCGGCATTCGAGGACAAGGCCGACCGCCAGGTCCGCCTCACCATCGGGCCGAAGGCCGACGGTTCGGGTTCGCGCGACGTCGTCGTCGTGCCCGTCGCGGACGAGACCGGCTTGCGCTACCTCGACTGGGTCGAGGCCAACCAGCGCTACGTGACGCAGAAGAGCGACGGCCGGCTCGCTTACGTGCATGTGCCCAATACCGCCGAGGACGGCCACCGGAGTTTCAAGCGCTGGTTCTATCCGCAGTCCGACCGCGACGGCATCATCCTCGACGAGCGCTACAACGGCGGCGGCCTCATCGCCGATTACTACATCGACATCCTGCGCCGCCAGCCGATCGCGAACTGGACCCTGCGCTACGGCGAGGAACTCGTCAGTCCGCGTGGTGCGATCTTCGGCCCGAAAGTCATGATCGCCGACGAGACCGCAGGTTCGGGCGGCGACCTGCTGCCGTGGATGTTCCAGCGCTTCAAGCTCGGTCCGGTGATCGGCAAGCGCACCTGGGGCGGACTCGTCGGCATCCTCGGCTTTCCGTCGTTCATCGATGGCGGCAGCGTCACCGCACCGAACCTCGCGATCTGGACCGAGGACGGCTACGCCGTCGAGAACGTCGGCGTGCCGCCCGACATCGAGGTCGAACAGTGGCCGGCCGAGGTTGCGAAGGGCCGCGATCCGCAGCTCGATCGTGCGATCGAGGTTGCTTTGGAGGCATTGCGCACGCATCCGGTCGCCAAGCCGCAGCGACCGCCGTTCCCGACGCGCACGCGCTGAGTCACCGGTGCACGATGCACGCCCGGCTCGCCACGGCGACCGGGCGTGCCCTCAGAGCAGCGGATACAGCAGCTGCAGCAGGCCCCACACCGACACGCCGAACACGAGCGTGCGCAGGTACGGCACGCCGGCCGCGTAGAGCGGCAGGTAGGCGACGCGCGCCCACACGTAGACCTGCGCAGCGAGCGTCGTGGTCGCGTCGGCGCGATCGGCTGCGACGACCGCGAGCACGAGCGCGGCGAAGAACGGAAACGTCTCGAGGAAATTGGCCTGCGCACGTTCGAGGCGTGCGGCGAGCCGTCCCGGCGGCGGTGGCGTGCCGTCGCGTGCGCCGACGTTCCAGCCGAGGCCGCGCTCGTGCGTCTTGACCGCGACGGTCGCCGCGACATGCACGAGGCCGAGCACGATGCTCCACGCGAGCCAGGTCAGTTCGGGACGCATCTCCGTACCTCGTGGTCAGGGGTGATCCGTACGCGTGCGCAGGCGGCGCGGTGGCATCATCATGGCTTGCGCGGGGTGAGGCGGATCTCGAACAGGTTGGGCCACAGCTTGCCCGTCACGAACAGGCGATCGTTCTTCGCGTCCCAGGCGATGCCGTTGAGCACGTCGACGGGCTGCGAGCGGTCGATGCGCTGCGCCAGCGGGCCGAGGTCGGCGAGGCCCGTCACGCGACCGCTCTTCGGGTCGATCATGACGATGTGGTTGTCGCCCCACACATTGGCGTAGATCTCGCCCTTGACGACCTCGAGCTCGTTGAGGCCGCGCACGGGCTTGCCGTTGAAGGTGACCGCGAGGCGGCCCGTTTCGGCGAGCGTCTTCGGATCCAGGAAGCGCAGCTGGTCGCTGCCGTCGCTCATGATGATGCGGGTGTCGTCGCGGGCCAGGCCCCAGCCCTCGCCCGTATAGGTGAACGTCGACACCTGCCTGAACGTGGCGAGGTCGTACACGAAACCGGTCTGGGTCTGCCACGTGATCTGGATGAGGCGATCGCCCCAGTCGGTCAGGCCTTCGCCGAAATGGCGTGCGTCGACGTCGTGCCGGCGCAGGACCTTGCCGGTCTCGAGCTCGACCTTGCGCACGCTGGAGCGGCCGTTGAGGCCGGTGCTCTCGTAGAGTGCGCCGTCCCGCCACAGCAGGCCCTGCGTGAACGCGCCGCGGTCGTGCGGGTAGGTCGCCACGATCTCGACATCGTGCATGCGCGGTGGCCGCGCGGCTTCGGTGACGAGGGCCGCTTCCGCCGCGTGCAGTACCGGCGCAGCGGCGACCAGGGCGATGCCGAGTACCTGGCTTGCGGGTCTGCGTGCGCGAACGGCGCTGCGCGCGAGGGGATGGCTGGACGGCATGTGGCGGCGAGGCAGTGGCGAACGCCTGCGATGGTAGCGCGCCGGGGCGATACGGTGGCGTACGCGCGGTCTGGCCTGACAACCCCGCCGTGAAACGTCTACCATCGACGGTTCGTCGTATCGCTCGGGGAGAGATGTCCTTGAATCGCATGTCCGTCGCTGCGCTCGCCGCAGCCATCGCCGGTGTGGCCGGCTTCGCCCATGTACCGCATGTCGTCGTCGCCAGCGCGTTCGCGCAGTCGCAGGCCACCGCAGGATCGTGGCTGCGCGTCGAAGCGACGCGTGCGCAACTCGCAGGTTCGCTGGGCCGTGATGCCGGCGCGATCGACTACGGTCGCTTCCAGTGGGTGTCCGCCGCGTCGGTCGATGCCGTCGCGCTGCGTGCGGCGGGTTTTGCGGTGACCGACGTCGTCGATCCGTTCGTGCTCGACCTCGGTGGCCTGCGCTTCGACCCGATCCAGTCGGCACCTGCATCGACGCGCGATGCATCGGGCGGTCATGACTGGCAGATCGTGCAGTTCGACGGCCCGGCCAAGCCCGAATGGCTGGACGGCTTGCGCGGGGCAGGCCTCGAGGTCGCCCAGTACGTGCATCCTTATGCCTACGTCGTGTGGGGCGATGCCACGCAGCGCGCAGCGGCGTCGGCCGGCGCGCACGTGCGCTGGGCAGGCGCGTTCGCCGCGGAGTTCAGGCTGCATCCCGACCAGCGTGCGCTCGGTCCGGCCGTGCGGCAGACCATGGCGCTCGTGAGCCGGCATGCCGATGCGGCCGTCTGGCAGGCCGATCTCGCTGCACGTGGCGGCACGCTCAAGAGCGCGACGCCGCTCGACACGCACTTCGTCGTCGTCGAGTTCGACGCGCCCGGCAGTGCGTACGCGGACATCGCCGCGATCCCCGGCGTGTACACCGTGCAGGCCGTCCCGACCGACGGCGGACCGCGTGGCGAGATGAACGGACAGTCGATCGTGGGCGGATATGGTGCAGGCCCCGCCTACACGGTCGTTCCGGGTTATCCGGCCTGGCTCGCGGCCCTCGGCTACAACGGAGCCGGCGTCATCGCCGCCGTCGTCGACGGCGGCGTACGCACGACCCACCAGGATCTGGCATCCCAGATGAGCCCCTGCGTGTCCGCGGGCGGCACGCCGACGACGTGCACCACCAGCAACGACAGTCACGGCACGCACGTCGCCAGCGCGATCGCCGGCATCGGCACGCCGACCGCACTGCTGAACGGCTTCATCCGCGGGCAGGGCATCGCACCGGGCGCGAAGGTCGTGCAGCAGCGCTACAACGCGTTCCTCGGCGGCGGCTCGGGCGGCATGATCACGAACGGCATGCTGACGATCTACAAGGAATCCTCGCTGAGCAGCGCGGTGCTCACGAACAATTCGTGGGGGCCGGGGGGAAGCCCGGTGGGCTACAACATCCCGACCCAGCAGGTCGACATCGTCGCCCGCGACGCGAATCCCGACGTGCCGGGCAACCAGCAGATCCTCAACGTCTGGTCGGTCATGAACGGCAACGGCGACGGCAGCGGCGCATGCGCCCCGAGTGCGCTGGGCTCGCCGGACGAAGCCAAGAACCTGTTCGCGGTCGGCTCGACGAAGATGCAGAACAATTCGGGCGCCCAGTTGAGCTCGATCTTCGACATCTCGAGCAATTCGGCGCACGGCAACGCCTGTGACGGACGTCGCCGTCCCGATATCGTCGCTCCGGGCTGCAGCACCGACAGCGCCACCGGCACGAGCAACACCTCGTACGGTTTCATGTGCGGCACATCGATGGCCTCCCCGGTCGTGACCGGCGCGGCATCGGTGTTCATCGAGAAGTACCGTGCGGAACACGCGGGTGCCACGCCGAGTCCTGCGCTCGTGAAGGCCGCGTTCACGGCGGTCGCGACGAATCTCGAGGGCTTCCGCGACGCCGACAACCGCGTGATGGGACATCGCCCCGATCGTTTCCAGGGCTACGGTCGCATCGATCTCGACGCGACCGTCAATGCCGCCGAGCCGATGTTCTCGATCGACCAGAGCGAACTGTTCACGACGACCGGCCAGGCCTGGACGCGCTCGCTGACGGCGGCCGACCCGTCCAGGCCCATCCGCGTCATGCTCGCGTGGACCGATGCCAAGGGCCATGGCCTCGGTGGCACGACGCCGGCGTGGGTCAACAACCTCGACCTCGCCGTCACCACCTCGTCGGGGACGTTCCTCGGCAACGTGGTCGGTACCGACGGCTGGTCCGCGACCGGCGGCACGGCTGACGACAAGAACAATCTCGAGGGCGTGTTCCTCTCGCCGGCACAGCATGGCGGCTCGGTACAGCTCACCGTCACCGCCGCGAACATCGCCGGCGATGCGCTGAATCCCTACACGCCCGGTACGCCGGCGCAGGATTTCGCGCTCGTCTGCTACAACTGCCAGGAGCAGGCCATCCTCGGAACCGCGGATCTTGGCCTTTCGCTCGCTGCGTCGCCGTCGACGGTCACGGTCGGTGACACGCTCACGTTCACGGCGAGCATCGTCAACTTCGGTCCCGACGATGCTTCGGGCGTGCGCTTCACGCTCGACCTGCCGGAAGGCCTTGCGTACGCCTCGTCGCGCGTCGTCCAGGGAGCCACGGCGTGGGCATGCCAGGCCGTGGCGCAGGAGGTCACGTGCGACCTGACGGGCGGTGCCCTGGCGTCGGGCGAGTTCGCGACGGTGCTGCAGGTTGCGACGACGGTGGAATCGGGTGCAGGCGCATCGCTCGTGGCCACGGGCAACGTGTCGGCGACGCAGTTCACCGATACGCGACCGTCGAACAACACGGTGGTCACGCCGGTGCGCATCGGTGACGACCTGTTCGCGGACGGCTTCGATCCCTGATCGGAACATGCCTGTCCCGCCCCGGCGGGGCAGGCGTCCCCTCGACGATGTTCACGCATGTTGCCGGCTACCGGTTCGTCGAGATCGACGATCCGGACACGCTCGTCGGGATCCTGCACGCGCGAGCCGATGCGCTCGCGTTGCGCGGCACGATCCTCGTCGCCCGCGAAGGGCTGAACCTGTTCCTCGCCGGTGCGCCCGCGTCGGTCGATGCTTTCCTGCGCGAACTGCGCGATGACGTGCGCTTCGCCGGCCTTCCGGTGCACGTGACCGGCGCCGAGACGCTGCCGTACGCGCGCCTCAAGGTGTGCCACAAGCGCGAGATCATCACGTTCCGCGATGACGACACCAGCCCGCTGCACCGGCGCGCGCCCGGCGTGACGCCTGCCGCGCTCGCCCGCTGGATCGCGCAGGGCTGCGACGACGGCGGGCGTCGTGTCGTGCTTCTCGACACGCGCAACCGCGAGGAGGTGGCGCACGGTACGTTCGCGGGGGCGGTGACCTTGCCGATCGACCGTTTCACCGAGCTTCCGACGGCCATCGACGCGTTGCGGGACGGACTGCGCGACGCGACCGTCGTGAGCTTCTGCACGGGTGGCATCCGCTGCGAGAAGGCGGCACTGTGGATGGGCGACCACGGCATCGGCGATGTCGTGCAACTCGAGGGTGGCATCCTCGGCTACTTCGCGCAGGTCGGCGGCTACGGCTACGAAGGCGAGTGCTTCGTGTTCGACGGGCGCGTCGCGCTCGCGCCGCCCGCGACGGACTGATCATCCACGGTCGAGGGGACCGTCGCGCAGGCTCGGCGTGCGATCGTCGCCATCGAACGCGTCGAGTGCGGCGGCCACGTGGCAGGCAGGGCACATGACGATGTCGTCACTGCGCAGTTCGGGTCGTGCATCGACGAAGTCGGTGCCACAGTGGGTGCAATGCAGGCGAACGACGGACATCGGAACCTCCGCGGGCGTGGGGGCGATGTGGCGCGTTGGAGCCGATGCAGTGTGGACAAGCCGGCCTTAATTTTCCGCAAATCCGGCGTAGGCAACGGCGCATCGCGACGCGTCGCGCCCGAGCGCGCTAACGGTCGGTAAAGGTAAGGCCTGCTACGTACGCGGCATCCGGCGTCCTGCCGGTTTGTCCGCAGTGAGGAGTCATCCGCATGAGCCCGACCGCAACGCGCAAGTCCGCATCCGCGAAGAAGACCGCGTCGAAGAAGACCGCCGTGAAGAAGGTCTCGGCCCGCAAGGCCGCCACCAGGAAGAGCGCCACCAAGCGCGCATCGAGCGCCGCACGCAAGACGGCACCGGCGCGTGCAACCGCGAAGAAGGCCACTCCGCGTCGCGCGGCGTCGGCGGGCAAGGGTGTCGCCGTCAAGAAGCGCGCAGTGGGCAAGGCTGCAGCGACGAAGCGCGCTTCGTCGAAGGCTCCCGCGAAGAACGCCGTCGCAAGGAAGGCCGTCACGAAGAAGGCGATCGCGAGGAAGTCCGTCGCGAAGAAGACGATCGCGAAGAAGTCTGTCCCGAAGAAGTCTGTCGCGAAGAAGGCTGCCGTGAAGAAGGTCGTGGCCAGCGCGAAGAAGGTCGCGGCGAAGAAGGTGGCAGCGAAGAAGGTCGCGCCGGCGAAGAAGCCCGTCTCGCGCGTCGCGGCGCCGCGCGAGGCCCGCGCTGCGGCAAGCGCGTCTCCCGCGAAGAAGGCGGTGCAGAAGCGTGAAGCCGGAGCGGCGCGCGTGACGCCGCTGCGTCGCACGCCGGTGCCGACGCCGCAGTTGGAACGTCCGCGCAGACCGCGCAAGGCGGCGAAGCCTCCAGTGGTGTCGCCCGAGGTCGCGCGCGAGCATTTCCTCGAGGTGCTCGAGGCGAAGAAGCAGCGCAATGCGGAAGGCCCTTCGTATCCCGCCGCCAACGCGTTCACGGGACGCCACGACGTCGATGCGCAGGCGGCCGGTCTGCCCTCGAGCGACGCGGCAGTGCCGAGTGTCCCGGGCACGGCGCATGCGCCGGAATCGACGTATGGCGCATCGCTCGTGCACGCGCGCGGCAATCAGGGCATGCGCAAGCAGCGTTGACGCCGAGCAGTCCGGGCCGAACGGCACGGTGGCTCGCGCGGTGGATGGGTTAAGGTCGTGGCGTACCCCTCGAGGAGATCGTCATGACCTTTCCCTCCATCGCGCGCAACGCCCTCGCGCTCGCACTCGGTTCGGTGTTGTCTGGTGCGGTACTCGCGGCCGATGTCCTGCTCGTCGGCAACAAGAGTGCGGCGTCGGTGCACGCGCTCGATCTGGCCAGTGGCGAGAAGGTCGCCGAGTTCGCGACACGCACCGGCCCGCACGAGATCGAGGTCTCGCCCGACCGTCGCTTCGCGGTCGTCTCCGACTACGGTGACGGCAAGAGCGCCGGCAACACGATCACGGTCATCGACTGGCCGGCCCGCAAGGTCGCGCGCACGATCGATCTGGGCGATGCGAAGCGTCCGCACGGCATGCGCTTCCTTCCCGACGGCCGTCGCCTCGTCGCGACGACGGAAGGCAGCGGACAGCTCACGGAAGTCGACATCGTCGACGGCAAGGTGCTGCGTCGCATCGACGTGGGCGAGGGCAAGCCGCACATGGTCGCGATCTCGCCCGACGGGCGCAAAGCCTATGTCACGCAGGTCGGCTCCGGCATGCTCAGCGTGGTCGACCTCGATACCGGGACCAAGACCGCCGACGTCGCCACCGGCAAGGGCGCCGAAGGCATCGCGATCACGCGCGACGGCAGCGAGGTCTGGGTCAGCAACCGCGAGGACGACACCGTCTCGATCGTCGATGCGGCGTCGCTGAAGATCGTCGCGACCTTGCCGAGCAAGGGCTTCCCGATCCGCATCGCGTTCTCGCCCGACGACCGCCACGCGCTCGTGACCAACGCGAAAGCCGCCGTGCTCGAGGTCTTCGATCGCCCGGCACGCCGCTCGATCGCACGCATCGCGCTCGACGAGCCCGGCGTGACCTATCAGCCGAGCATGCTCGGCGAGACGGCGCTGCCGATCGGCGCACGCGTCGATCCCGACGGCAAGCGTGCCTACGCGGCGGTCAGCGGTGGTGACGTGGTCGCCGTCATCGACACGGCGACGTGGAAAGTCGTCTCGCGCTGGCGTACGGGCCGCGAACCCGACGCGCTCGCGATCATCCGCGGCACCGGTACGGACTGATGCGCTTCACGCGTGCGATCGTGAGGCCGCCGGGTTCGACGTTCGCACGCGGTCTCGTGCGCGAACCGCTCGGCACGCCGAGCCTCGAACTCGCGCTGCTGCAGCATCAGCGTTACTGCGATGCGCTGCTCGAATGCGGGCTCGCGTTGACGAGGATGCCGGCATCCGACGAACTCGCCGATGCGCCGTTCGTCGAGGACACGGCGCTGATCGCGCGCGGGCGCGCGATCACGACGCGCCCCGGCGCACCGTCGCGCCTCGGCGAGGTGACCGACGTGCACGAGGCCCTCGTCGCACGCGGTTTCGAGCCCGATGCGATACGCGAGCCCGGCACGCTCGACGCGGGCGACATCTGCGAGGCCGGCGATGTCGTGTTCATCGGCGTGTCGGACCGGACCAACGACGAAGGCGCCCGTCAGCTCGCGACGTGGCTTCGCGCGCTCGGGCTCGAGACGCGCGTCGTCGACGTGCGCGGCCAGCGCTCGATCCTGCACCTCAAGAGCGGCGTGTCCTGGCTCGGCGACGGCCGCCTGCTCGTGATTCCCGAACTCGCCGGCCATGCGGCCTTCGAGGGTTTCGAGAAGGTCGTGGTCGATGCGAGCGAGGCGTACGCCGCGAACGCCGTGCGCGTCAACGATCGCGTGCTGCTCGCCGCAGGACATCCGCGCACCGAGGCGAGGCTGCGCGAACTCGGCCTTCTGCCGCTCGTGCTCGACATGTCCGAGTTCGCGAAGCTCGACGGCGGCCTGAGCTGCCTGTCGCTACGTTTCTGACGCGGCTCTGGGGTTCCGCCGACGCGTCCCCATCTGGGACGCGACGTTCCATCGAAGCCTGTCATGATCCCTTATTCCGTCCTCGACCTCGCGCCCGTCGCCGAGGGTTCCGATGTTGCCCGCGCCTTCGCGAACATGGTCTCGCTCGCGCAGCACGCCGAGTCGCTCGGCTACACGCGCTACTGGCTCGCCGAGCATCACAACATGCCGGGTATCGCGAGCGCCGCAACGGCCGTGCTGATCGGTCACGTGGCCGGCGCCACGCGCACGATCCGCGTCGGCTCGGGCGGCATCATGCTGCCCAACCATGCACCGCTGCAGGTCGCCGAGCAGTTCGGCACGCTCGCGAGCCTGTACCCGGGACGCATCGATCTCGGCCTCGGGCGTGCGCCCGGCACGGACCAGGCGACCGCGAGGGCCTTGCGCCGTTACCACGACAGTGCCGAAGCGTTTCCCGAGGATGTCGCGGAGCTGCTGCGTTACTTCGAGCCCGCGGGTCCGGGCCAGCCGGTGCGCGCGGTACCCGGTGCCGGTGTCGATGTGCCCGTGTGGCTGCTCGGATCGAGCCTGTTCAGTGCGCGCCTCGCCGCGATGCTCGGGCTGCCTTTCGCGTTCGCATCGCATTTCGCGCCCGACGCGATGACCCAGGCGCTGCAGCTCTACCGGCGCGACTTCCGCCCCTCGGCACGTCTCGCGGCACCGCACGCGATGCTCGCGGTCAACGTGGTCGCGGCCGATACCGACGCCGAGGCGCGTCGCCTGTTCACGACGCAGCAGCAGGCCTTCGTGAACCTGCGCCGCGGCCGCCTCGGCCTCGTGCCGCCGCCGATCGACGACATCGAGGCGTTCTGGACACCGATCGAGAAGGTCGGCGTCGAGCACGCACTGGCCTGCGCCGTGATCGGCGACGCGGCGCGCGTGCGCGAGGGCCTGCATGCGTTCGTCGATCGCCACGGTCTGGACGAACTCATGCTGACGGCGAACATCCACGACCACGATGCACGCCTGCGATCGTTCGAGATCGCCGCGCAGGCCTTCACCTGAACGCACGACACTCGACTATCCGCTGAACACGTGTCGCGCGCCGGGTTGTCGACGCGCGGCGACGATGCGAAGAATCGGCATTCCCACGATGGAGGTCGTCATGCCGATTCCGAGCCGTGTGCTGTTCCTGCCTTTCGCATTCCTCGCCGCATCGACATCCGGATTCGCTGCGACGTGCGCTTCGCCCGCGACGATCCTCGATCTTCGCGAGGATTCGCTCTCGGCCTACGACGATGCTCCCGCGGCCACGCGTGATCGCATCGTGCGCGACGTTCTCGGCGCAGCCGCCGATGGCGCGCGGGTCGGCAAGGGCGTGACCGGCGCATTTACCCAGCCGGGGCGTGCGCAGACCGTCCACCTCGTGCAGCGTGATCCGGCGGTCGCGGCGGATCCGCGGCAACCCGAGGCGATCCTTGCCGTCTACGAAGGCGAGCGCCTCGCCGCGAAACTTCCCACCTCGCTCGGCAGCACGATCCAGTCCGTCGTGAAGGGCGGTCCCT
The DNA here is from genome assembly GCF_051987395.1 of Dokdonella aquatica. Classification (NCBI taxonomy): domain Bacteria; kingdom Pseudomonadati; phylum Pseudomonadota; class Gammaproteobacteria; order Lysobacterales; family Rhodanobacteraceae; genus Dokdonella; species Dokdonella aquatica. The sequence goes on from NZ_CP197094.1 coordinate 3,754,985, forward strand.
CGAGGGTCGACACGCTGGTGCTGCGCGTCGATTTCTACAACATGGGGCAGGGCAGCTCGAGCTTCGCCGCTGTCGATCTCGAGGGCGGTACCTTGCACGAGCGGCGTCGTTTCGATGCGGCCCTCGAGGATGCCTGCGGCGACGAGCGCTTCGGCGGGTTCGTCGAAGCGACCGTGATCACCTCGTGCGCTGGCGACGCACCGCCGACGTGGTCGATGGCGCGCTGGAAAGGGCGCTGCGTCGACGGCAAGGCGCCTGCCGCGAAAGCCTTCGAGTCGGTCTCCGCAGGCGATGCGGCCAAACCCTGATCGCGGCGCGCGGGATCCGTTCAGGGTAAACCCTAGTTAGGGTATGTCCCGGCTCACAACGCCGATCCGGCGGAGCAAGATGGCTCCACTGGCAGCGCAGGGAAATCTTTCCACGCACTGCTGTAGCGGGTAAACGATCCCAACCATTTGGAGGTGGAAAATGTCTATCGGTGGCGGCGGCAACTTTCTGAGCAGCATCGGTTCGATCGTCGGCGGCATCTTCGGTGGCCCGATTGGCGCCATGATCGGCCAGATGGCGGGGCAGCTGCTCTCCGGCATCGTCGACCAGGCGATCAACAACCTGCCGATCGATCAGCCGTTCAAGGAGCTCATCAGCGCCGGCTTCAAGGCGGGCATGGGCGACGTCGGCGGCGCGATCCAGGATGCCAACGAGTTCATCGAGCAGCTCGGCAAGGCCACGGGCGGTTCGCAGGCGGACATCGCCTCGCTGCAGCGTGACGTCAAGGAGCTGCAGGACTCCGTGACCGACCTGTTCACGAAGGCGATCGCGCAGCAGGGCCTCGAGCGTGAAGACGCCGGCGCCGACGGTGCGTGCTCGAAGACGGCTGGCAAGGGCGGCGCCGGTGGCGCGGCCGGCTGGATCCGTGCGATGGCCGAGGCGCTCGGCAAGCAGCTCGACGCGCTCGCCGACGAACTGCAGGACGCCGTCGACAACATCGACAAGGAAGATCCGAGCACGATGGCCGAGTTCCAGACCATCTCGCAGCAGTTCTCGACCCTGATGAACGCCGCGACGACCGCGATCAAGTCGATCGGTGAAGGCATGTCCTCGGCGGTTCGCAAGAACTGATCCGGCATGCAGGATGGGAAGACGGGCCGCTTGCGGCCCGTTTTCTTTGAAGCAGGCCACGTTTTTACCCTTGTTCCACGCGTCGCAATCGCCTTTCTTTCACGTTTTTCGAATCACGCAACGACTACAGTGATCGAGGTCGATCGCTTGGAAACGGCTCCGGAGGTCAACATGCTGAGGACTCGTCGCGTTCCAGGATTCGTCTTCGTCGTCGCATCGTTCGTACTCGCCCCTGGTGCCGTTTCGGCGCAGAGCATCGGCGGCGATTCGATGATGTTCGACGTCCCCAATTACGGCCAGTCGATCTTCTACGGCAGCGTCTTCACCGAGGACTACCGCAACAAGGTCTCGGGCAAGGCGCGCAAGGCCAAAGCGTCCGCACGTGCGGAGCAGCGCCTTGCGCGAGCCGAGGCGCGTGCGTCGTCCACACGCGACGTTCCCGTCGCGACAGTCGGCAGCGAAGCCGTCTACCCGCGCGACGCGTACCGCGTGAGCTACGACCCGTCGGTATCCGATGCGGTCAAGAGCGACTACATCCGTGGCATGGCGCAGTCGACCAACGAGAAGACCGCGCGCGAGCTCGATACGTACTACACGCGCAACGACGTGCGCGACCTCTTCAACACCGCGATCAAGCCCTACGGGCTGCGCGATGACGATCTCGCCGACATCACGTCGGCGCATCTCGTGGTCATGTGGATGACCGCGAACGACGCGCCGCTGCCGACGACCGACCAGGTCCACGGTGTCGTCGCGCAAATCCAGGAGCAGATGGCCGAGAGCGGCGCCAACCCTCCCGACGCGGCGACGCGCCAGCGCATCGCCGAGGCGATGATGTACCAGACCGTCACGCTGATCCGCGTGCGCGAGCAGGCGCAGGCGCAGAACGCCACGCAGTACCTCGCCACGCTCGCCGATTCGGCGCAGGACGTCATGGCCCGCCAGAACGTCGACCTGCGTGCCCTGTCGCTGACGTCGTCCGGCCTGGAGTTGCGCTGAGATGTCCGCACCCCAGGCACTGCCTTCCGCATCCACGGCATCCCACGCCCGCGATGCGGGCCGTCGCCGCGAACCGCGTCGCGATTATCCCGGCGCGACCCTGCTCGCGACGCATCGACTGACGCTGCGCGGTCTTCGCCTGTCCGACGTCGACGACCTCTCCGATCTGCACGCGCACGAACGCGTGCGTGCCTTGCTTCTCGAGAACGTGCCGATCGGTTTTCTCGAGACGGTCGGCCTGATCGTGCGTGCCAACCATCTCTACACCGATTCGCCGGGCCTCGGCATCTGGCACGCACGCGATGCGGCGGGTGCGTTCGTGGGGCTGTTTTCGCTCGTGCCGGTGCTCGGCGCCGAGCACGACATCGAGCTCGGCGCTCGCCTCATGCCGGCCGCGTTCGGCAAGCTCTACTCTCTCGAGGGCGCGAGGGCGCTGCGCGACCACGCGTTCGGTGCGCTTCAGTTGCCGCGCCTGCGCGGCTTCTGCCATCCCGACAACCATGCCGTCCCGGCGATCTTCCGTCGCCTCGGGTTCGGCGAGGCCGGTCCGACCGAGCACCTCGGGCGCGAGGCCTTGTCGTTCCAGCTCGAGCGCGCCGACTGGGTGCGGGCATCCCATCATTCCGGAGCCGTCCGACGCGACGGCCGAAGCGAGGTCGCATGAATGCACACCTGAAGGAAGCACCGTCGTCCTGGCCGATCGGCAACGACCCCGCGGTCTCGGCACAGGTGCGCGCCGAGCTCGTGGAGTCGATCGTGGCAAAGGGAGGCGTCTCGGCCGAGCAGGTCGAGCGCGAGCTCGCCGCGCGCGACGTCGGCGCCGCCTTCGATGCACGTTTCGCCTCGACGGGACTCGACCGGTTCGACCTCGCCGACATGCTCACTGCACAGATCGTCGGCCTCTGGAGCATCGTGCACGGTGCGGCGTTGCCGACGCCCGAGGTGTCCCGCGCCGTAAGCCGCCAGCTTGCCGGGTCGTTGAACGGTCGCGACGACGCGACCGATCCGCGCCGCCGCCAGCTGGTCGGCGAGGCACTCGTGTACGAAACCATGCTTGCGCTCGAGGCCTGGGACGACGTCAAGGCATCCGGCGATCGCGCCGCGCTGCAGCGCATGGCCGAGACGACGCAGAAGAACATGCTCAACCGCCAGGCGATCAACCTGAGGAAGACGCGCCTGAGCGTGCGGGGCATGCAACGCGTCTGAGCGCGCTGCCGGTGGCATCGATGCGCCGGGTTCGCTCAGAGATTGCGGACGAGCCAGCCTGGCGGCACGGCCACGGGCGGCTCGATGCCGCCCGCGATCGCCGCCTGTGCGACCGCGGATGCCTTGGCGCCTTGCGTCCACGCGGCCGCGATGGCGGCGAGGCGTTGCCTCGTCCCGCGCATGTAGACGCCTTCGAGTTCGGTCTGCGTGTCGGCCTCGAGCTTGCGCGGGTAGAGCGTGCGCGCGTCGTCATCGGCGTTGACGAGGTCGACGAGGCGCTCGAGCACCTGCGCATAGACCTCCTCGCCGAGCCGCGTGCGTTGCGTGCCTTGCGCGTACCACGCGGTCAGGAACTCGATCGGTCCGTACTGGCGTCGCGGCGCCGACGAGCCGAACAGCGAGCCGGCAAGAGCACCGCTGACCTGCGTGCCGGCCTCCCAGAGTCGACTCGCACCCCACGCGGTGAGCTGGCCGCCGGGCAGGTCGTTGCGACGCAGGCCGACCCCGAGCGTCGCGGCGAGCGCACGGCGCGCCGTGTCGTCGTTGCCCTCGGCGATCGTCACGAGCAGCTTGAGGAAGGTCGGATAGCCTTCGTCGTCGCCGAGGCGGCGAGCGACGCGCTTGAGCAGGGCAAGGCGGAAATCGGCATCGCGGTTGAACACGAGCGCACCCGCGAGACGGCCCGCGGACGCCACGATCGGATGCCGCACGGCAGCCGTGTTCATCGGGGCGTGGTTCAGCGCAGGCCGGCGAGGATCGTGTCGACGGCGTGGTCGAGGTCGGCGGAGCTGCCGGTCTGCACGAACGTCGGCGCGCCGAGATCGAGGCGCGGAGCAGATCCCTGCCACACGTCGGTCGCGAGCAGGGCTTCGCCGGGATCACGCGATGCACCACGCGCGTCGACCTCGGAAACCTCGAGGCCTGCTTCGGACGCAACGCCGCCGTGCAGGCCGTCGAGGGCCAGGCGGGTGGGATCGAGCGCCGCCGCAAGCTCCGCGTCGAGCGGCTTGAGCAGCGAGGATCCGATGTTGTCCGAAGGAATCTTCATCATGGTTTCCAGAGGGCCATGGCCACAGGGCCGGATGACCGCATGCGCAGACTATAGCGTGACACGGTTCGCAGCATCTGGGGTTAACCCTTGCGCCTCCCCGGCGGCGACGGCCCGATACTACGGACATGCGCTTGGCGGACATCCTGAATGAGCGGCAAGAACAACGACAGCGGCGACCGCACCGAGAAACCGACACCCAAGAAGCTCAAGGATGCGCGCAAGGACGGCGACGTCCACAAGAGCAAGGAGCTCAGCAGCACCGTGCTCGTGCTGGTCTGGCTGATGGCGGTATGGCTGCTGACGCCTGCGTACTACCGTTATCTCGAGGGCCTGTTCGAGGGCATGTTCGACGCGATCGCTCGACCGGGCACGGTCGCGCTGCATCAGGCGATGGAGCAGGGCACGATGGCGCTGCTCGTGCTCACGGTGCCGGTCATGATGGTCGCCGGCATCCTCGGTCTTTTCACCGACTACATCCAGATCGGCACGGTGTTCGCGCCCAAGCGCGTCAAGCCCGACATCTCGCGCCTGAATCCGGCCGAGGGCATCAAGAACATGTTCTCTCGCGACAACCTCGTCGAGGTGGTCAAGTCGATCTTCAAGACCGCAGGGCTCACGGTCATCTTCCTCATCGTACTGTGGTCGCTGCTGCCACAGTACATCGAACTGCCCCTCGGGCAGGCCGGCAACATCGGCAGCGCGCATTGGGCCGGCATGCTGCGCATGGGCGCGTGGACGGTGTTCGTGTTCTTCTTCGTCTCCGCGCTCGATGCGTTCTACCAGCGCTTCTCGTTCATCAAGCGCCTGCGCATGAGCCGGCGCGACATCCGCCAGGAATCCAAGGAGAGCGAAGGTGATCCGCACATCAAGGGCCGCAGGCGCCAGCTGCACCAGGAGTGGTCGCAGCAGAACATGCTGCACTCCGTGCGCAAGTCGAGCGTGGTCGTGACGAACCCGACCCACGTAGCGGTGGCGCTGCACTACGAGCCCGGAGAGACCGAGCTGCCGGTCGTCGTCGCCAAGGGCGAGGACCACGAGGCCGCGATGATCCGCAAGGCCGCCGAGGAGGCCGGCGTGCCGATCATGCAGAACGTCGCGCTGGCGCGCGGACTCAACGAGAACGTCGAGGTCGACGACTACGTCACGTCGGAGTTCTTCCAGGCTGTCGCCGAGGTGCTGCGCTGGGCCGAGGACATCCGCAACGCGCGCGACGGCAAGTGACGCGCGCGGCGCCCCTTCAGCCGATCATGCTCTTGAGGATGCCGAGCAGTGCCTTGTTCTCGGCGATGTGCTGCAGCACGACCTGCACGAGCACGCCGAGCATGAGCAGCACGATCCACGTCGCGATCCACGACTTGATCGGCAGAGCGAGCTGGAACACGTTGAGCTGCTGCGCATAGCGGTTGATCAGGCCGAAGCCGATGTCGACCAGCGACATGATCACGAGCGCGGGAGCCGCGATGAGCAGCGCGATCGTCATCATCGTGCTGAACTGGTTGATGAAGAAGGCCTCGCCGGCCGCGTGCAGCTTGGGCAGGAACTCGTTGACGGGCCACACGCCGTAACTCGTGAGCAGCACGTCGAGGAAGATCGTGAACGCGCCGCTGGCCATGAACAGCCACGCGGCGAACTGCGTGAGGAACGCGCCGGTCAGCGAGGTCTGGTGACCGGCCAGCGGATCCACGACGCTCGCCATCGTCGTGCCGACCTTGGCATCGATGAGGTTGCCCGCCGCGCCGATCGCCCAGAACACGATGCCGAACGTGAAGCCGATCGCGAGGCCCACGAACAGCTCCTTGACGATCACCATGGGCCAGTTGCCGTCGCCCATCGCGGTGTAGGGAGCCGCCGCCGATGCGAGCGGGAACACCAGGATCGCGAGGCTCACGAAGAAGCTGTTGCGCACGAGCGGCGGCATCGAGGAGCTGCTGAGCAACGGCAGCGCGAGGAACGCCGCCGTGATGCGCGGCAACGTGAGCGCGATGCCGAGAACGTTGTTGCCGAAGTACTCGAACGGCATCAGTGCCGGGCCATGTTCGGGAAGTCGGTGAACAGGCGATCGGAGAAGTGGTACAGCGTGCCGCCGAGCATCGACATCGTCGCGAACAGCACGATGACGATGACGACGAACTTCACCGTGTAGCTGAACGTCTGCTCCTGCAGCTGCGTGGCGGCCTGCAGGAACGCGATGAGCAGTCCCACGATCGACGCCGCGATGATCGGCGGCGCCGACAGCACGAGCACGATCCAGAGCGCGTCCTGGGTGAGCCGGATGATGTCGTATCCCATGCCGGCCTCAGCGATAGGTCAGGATGAGGCCGTGCACGAGCTTCGCCCAGCCGTCGAGGAAGACGAACAGCAGCAGCTTGAACGGCAACGACACGGTCGTCGGTGACAGCATCATCATGCCCATCGCGAGCAGGATGTTGGACACCACGAGATCGATGATCAGGAACGGCAGGAAGATCAGGAAGCCGATCTGGAACGCCGCGGTGAGCTCGCCGACCGTGTACGCGGGCACGACGACGATGTAGTCGTTGGCCGTCACGCTAGCGCGCCGCTCTTCCGGCAACAGGCGCTGGGCGCTGTTGAGGAAGAACGCTCGCTCGGTCTCGCTCGAGTGCCTGACGAGGAAGTCGCGCAACGGCTCCTTGCCTGCCTCGACGAGGTCGAGCATGCGCTCGACGTTCATCGTCGCCTCGGGCTGCTCCTGCATCTTGGCGTTGACGGCATCGTAGGTGCTCAGGATCACCGGGTTCATCACGTAGATCGACAGGATGATCGCGAGGCCGTTGATGACCACGTTCGGCGGAACCTGCTGCAGGCCGAGCGCGTTGCGAAGCAGGCTCAGCACGACGACGATCTTCGTGAACGATGTCACCATGACGGCCACGAACGGCGCCATCGCCAGCCCGACGACCGTGACGATGACGAGCGCCGGGCTGAAACTACTGAATTCCATCGATGTCCCATCCCTCCAGCTGGACGCCGAGCGTGTCGCCGACGGCGACGAGCCTTCCCGTGCCGACACGCTTGCCGTTGGCGCGGATGCCGATGCGCGCCTGGTCGAGGTGTTCGCCGAGCGCGAACACGTAGCCGGGCTCGAGCTCGGCCAGCTTGGCCAGTGGCACGCTCAGCTCGCCTAGCAGGAAATCGACACGCAGGGGCAGGGCGCCGAGCGGATCGGGAGGTGCAGCGGCGTCGGTGCCGTCGGTGATCGGTTCAGCGGAGTCTTGCATGGGTTCGCTCCCGTCGTGGAGGGTCCAGGGGACGCGCGCGTCGATACGGACACGTTCGTTCTCCCACGTGGCCGACCAGCCGCCCGAATCGCGGCCGTCGGAGGGCATCACTCGAAGTCTGGAAAAGGCACGCTGGCGCGTGCCGAGCACGATCACGTCGCCGGGTTCGAGCGCACGCATCTCGGCGACGCCGAGGCTCGGTCCCTCGGCGCCGACGCGCAGGCCGACAGGCAGGCGCGAGAGGCCGTCGCGGCGCGAGGTGCGCGCCACCGCATCGTCGTCGCGTGACAGCAGGCGAGCGACGAGTGCCGGGTCGATCCGCAGCACGCCTTCGTCGAGCGCCTCGTCACCCTCGCCGATCCGGAACCCGACCGGGAGCAGGCCGTCGGCGACCGGTGAGCGTGCGTCGCCTAGCGACTGCGGCAACACGATGCCCTTGAACACGCGCGACAGGCGCATCATCGGCCGCTGGTGGGCGAGGGTCCACGCGGTCAGCCGCGCGGTGCCCGCGTAGTCGCTCCAGTCGAGTTCGCCGATGCTCGCGGGTGTCGCTGCGGTCAGCACGAGTTCGCCTGCGCGACCGTCGACGACGATGCCGATGCGCTCGCCGACCGGGTCGACCGGCGCCGCGAAGACCTCGAACCAGTAGGGGTGTTCGCCGGAAAGGGTCCAGCGTCGCCGGCGTGCGAACAGCGACGAGAGTGCGTCGGCGACGACCGGCGCGATGGCGGGCAGGTGGCCGCGCACGGATGCCGGCGAAGGCGATTCGGATCGGGTGGCGAGTACGGCGTTCATGGTTGCCCCATCGTCAGGCGCACGAGGTCGGGAAGATTGCGCACGCCGAGCTTGTTCATCATGTTCGCGCGGTGCAGCTCGACGGTCTTGATGCTGATGCCGAGCTCGTCGGCGACGAGCTTGTTGAGCTTGCCGGCGACGACGAGCTCCATGACCTGGCGCTCGCGTGGCGTGAGCGTCGCGAGCTTCCTGTCGGCGTCCGGCGAGCGCGCCGGGGCTTCCTGGTGCTGCTCGAGCGCGCCGCGGATCGCGTGCACGAGACGCTCCTCGCTGAAGGGCTTCTCGAGGAAGTCGCTCGCCCCCTTGCGCATGGCCTCGACCGCGAGCGGCACGTCGCCGTGCGCGGTGATGAACACGATCGGAAGCGTGCATTCGCGCTTGCGCAGCTCGTCGTGGAGTTCCACGCCGCTCATGCCAGGCATGCGGATGTCGCTGACGATGCAGGCCTCGCCCGCGGCATTTCCGTTGGCGCGATCGAGCGCGACGAGGAACTCGCGCGCGCCGGGGTAATCGCGCACGCTGAAGTCGGCTGCCTCGAGCAGCCATGCCGTGGAACGCCTGAATGCCTCGTTGTCGTCGACGAGATAGACCACCGGGCGCATGATCGATCCTCCTTCAGTCTCGTGACGGCGGCAGCGTGAAGACGAACACGCTGCCGCCGGCGGGGTTGTTCTCGAAGTACAGGCGTCCCTCGTGGTACTCCACGATCGACCTGCAGATCGCGAGGCCGATGCCCATGCCGTCGTTCTTCGTCGTGAAGAACGGCGTGAACAGGCGTTCGGCAGCGCTCTCGGTCAAGCCGCATCCGCGATCGGTGATGCGGAACTCGACCTGATCGTCGAGGTTGAGCAACGCTCGCACGTTGAGCCCTCGGGTTCGTTGACTCGCTTCACGCATCGACTCGATGCCGTTCTTCATGAGGTTGAGAAGAACCTGCTCGACCATGACGCGATCGACGTGCACGTCGGGCAATGTTTCGGGAACGTCGACCTCGATGCGTACGCGATGGCGCTCGGCTTCGAGCGCGAGCAGGCGCAGCACGGTGTCGACGAGTCGTGCCGGGGCATACGCCTCGCGGCGCGGCTCGCGTGCGCGCACGAACTCGCGAAGGCGTCCGATGACCTGGCTGGCGTGCTCGGCCTGCGCACGCGCGTACCGCAGCGCTTCGCCGAGCCGCGTGCGATCGCCGTCGCGCTCGAGCAGGCGCATGCCCACGCTGAGGTAGTTCACGATCGCGGCTAGCGGCTGGTTGAGCTCGTGCGCGAGCGTGGTGGCCATTTCGCCGACCGACATCGAACGGGACGTGAAGAGGAGTCGCTCGTGCTGGGTCTTGTGCTCGCTCAGCGCCTGCTGGCGTTCGGTGATGTCGATCGCCGTGAGTACCGAGCACGGCTCGCCCGCGTGCACGAACGCCGACCACGTGAGCTCGTGCCAGCGTCGCGTGGCCGGATGGAATGCCTCGCTGCGCGCGCGTTCGTCGCCGCCGGCTTCCACGGCGTTCTCGAACTGCGCGTCGAACGCCGCGCGCCCCGCGATCGACGCATCCGGATCGAATGCCGCGCGGAACGCCGCGTTGGACGCGACGAGCTTGCCGTCGCGCTCACGGAACATCGCGCATGCCATCGGCAAGGCGTCGATGATGAGCGTGTCGGTACCGCGGGAAAGGCTCGCGTCACGACGAGTCGTCGTGGCACGCTTGGAGCGTGTGTCTGCCGTCACAACCATGCCGCGTCGCTCTCTTGTCGGAGGGTACGGAGGTGGCGCCGCTTCGCAAGGCGTCGCCGATGGCTCGCGTAAGAGCTTTACACAAACGAGGGTCGTTTATGCAATCGCTATTTCGTTATCGCTTTCTTCACGTGCACGTCGCACTTGCGTTCTCGTCGCTCGCGTCGGCCTCCGCGTGCGCGCAGGAAACCGCGTCACAGGTGCCGTCGATGCAGTCGACGCTGCTGTCGATGGTCGTGCCGCTCGTGCTCGTCGTCGGGACGATGATCCTCGCGCTCGTCATCGTGCGCAGGCGCTACGGACTCGTGTCCAGCGATGGGCCGTTGCGGGTGAAACAGATCCTCGCGGTGGGACCGCGCGAGCGCGTCGTGCTGCTCGAAGGGGATTCGCACACGATCGTGATCGGCGTGACGAGCGCGCAGGTCTCGCGCATCGCCGTGCTCGCACGCGACGGATCGCCTTCGCGCGACGAACGCGAAGACGCGTGACGCATGCAACAAAATGTTCACGCGTCGATCACGAAACTGGACTTGTTCAAAAAAAAATGCGTGTGCTAGGCTGATTTCAACGTCGATCACGTGACGCGTGAATCGACGTGATGGCCTCCACCATCGCAAACAAAAACTCTCGGCGACGTACAGGGGCGAAGCCGGGACACAACAAGAGATGAACGCGTGAACGCTGCGATTCCCGCGAACGTCCATACAACTCTGCACGTGCCCGCAACGCGGGCCGTCGAAGCTTCGACACGGAGTTGGCTGGGCCAGATCGTCCCCTGCAAGGTAGGGTATACCCCAGCCTGCCAACGGCGCGCGGAGGCTCTAGCATGAGCGCCGTGGCGTCCTCCATAGCTGGCAAACGCACCTACAGCGACGTCGTCCTCGCATTCGGTGTGGTCGCGATCGTCGCGTTGATGATCCTTCCGCTGCCGATCCTGCTGATCGACATGCTCGTCGCGCTGAACATCCTCATCGGTGTCGGCCTGCTCCTGCTCGCGATCTACATACCGTCGCCGGTCGCGTTCTCGAGTTTCCCGAGCGTGCTGCTGATCACGACGCTGTTCCGCCTGTCGCTGTCGATCGCGATCACGCGCCTGATCCTGCTCGAGGCCAACGGCGGCCACATCATCGACACGTTCGGCAACATGGTGGTCGGCGGCAACCTCGTCGTCGGCATCGTGATCTTCCTGATCATCACGGTGGTGCAGTTCATCGTCGTCGCCAAGGGTGCGGAGCGCGTGGCCGAAGTCGCAGCACGCTTCACACTGGACGCGATGCCCGGCAAGCAGCTGTCGATCGACTCCGACCTGCGCTCGGGTCTCATCGACAAGGACGAGGCGCGTCGCCGCCGTCGCCTGCTCGAGACGGAAAGCCAGCTGCACGGCAGCCTCGACGGCGCGATGAAGTTCGTGAAGGGCGACGCCGTGGCCGGCATCGTCATCATCATCGTCAACCTGCTCGGCGGCCTCGCGGTCGGCGTCATGCAGATGGGCATGCCGATCGGCGAAGCGGTGCACACGTACAGCATCCTGACGATCGGCGACGGCCTGGTCTCGCAGATCCCGGCGCTGCTCGCGTCGATCTCGGCGGGCCTCATCGTCACGCGCACGACGGGCGAGGAGGATCACAGGCATCTCGGTGAGGCGATCTCCAAGCAGATCGCCAAGGAACCGCGCGTCGCCATCATCGCGGGCCTCGTCGCATTGCTCCTGCTGTTCGTGCCGGGTTTCCCGAAGCCCGCGTTCTTCGTGCTCGCGGCGGGACTCCTCGGCTTCTCCGCGTGGCGCATGCGCGACCGCGTCGGCGTACTGCGCAAGCTGTTCAAGGTGCCGGAACCCAACAGTGAGCTGGCCACGCGCCCGCAGTCGCTGATCGAAGGCGATTTCGTGCCGGTGCCGGGCCTGCTGCTCGAAGTCGAGCGTGGCGTCGGCAATGCCCTCGGCCCGGCACGCGTGCGCGACGGACTGTTCGCGCTCGCGGGTGACCTGCGCGAGGAGTTCGGTGTTCCGATCCCGGTGCCGAGCATCCGCTCCAACGAACGCCTGCAGCCGGGTGGCTATCGCCTCTACGCCTTCGGCGTGCGCATCGGCGCGGGCGTGCTGCGTACCGATGCGCGCTTCCTGCGCGGCGCGGCGCTCGCGGCCCGGCAGGAAGCCGACGGGCAGCAGCTCGTCGCGCCGCAGGTCGGTTTCGTGCCTGCCTTCGATGGTGCATGGCTCGTCGGCTCCGACATCCCCGTCGACGGCAAGGTGCCCGCGACGTCGCAGCCTCTCGATGCGGTGGACACGCTGCTCGCGCACGCGCGTCTCGCCATCGAACGCCACCTGAGCCTGTTCATCGGCATCCAGGAAGCCTCCAACCTGTTCACGCGCATGACGCGCGATTACCCCGACCTCGTCAAGGAGATGCTGCGCGTGCTCGCGCCGCAGCGCGTCGCCGACGTGCTCAAGCGCCTCGTCGACGAGGGGGTGCCGATCCGCAACCTGCGCGACGTGTTCGAGGCGATCACCGACGCGGGCAGCCGCGAGAAGGACATCGTCATGCTGACGGAGTACGTGCGCGTCGCGCTGCGTCGTCACATCAGTGACCGCCACGCAGCGGAAGATCGCACGCTCAAGGTGCTCGTCGTGCATCCCGAGCTCGAGGACAAGCTGCGCAACTCGGTGCGCGTCAGCAACGCGGGCAGTCAGCTCGCGGTGGATCCGGAACTCGCCGCGCGCGTGCTCGCGCAGATCGGCGACTGGCGTCGCAACGAAGGCGGCTTCGCCGGCACGGCGCTGCTCGGTTCGCTCGATGTGAGACGCCACCTGCGCAAGCTCACCGAAGTGGAATTCTTCGAACTCCCGGTGCTGTCGTTCCAGGAGCTCGTGCCGGACATCAAGCTGGTGCCGCTGGGCCAGATCACGGGTTGAGGAAGAGCGTCACCGGCGGCCCGGCAGCCGCCGATAACCATAAGAACAGATCACAACAACTGAAACGGGGTGAACAATGCGGCTTGGAAGGACACGCGCGCTGTCGTGCTGGCTGGCACTGGTGTTGGGGGCTTGTGTGGGGATGCCGGCGTGGGCAGCGCCGATCCCGTTCCAGCGGGGTCAGGTCAGCTACGACCTCAAGGGCGAGCCGCTCAAGGAGTTCCTCACGCGTTTCTTCGCGGAGCAGGGCATGCAGGTCGTGCTCAGCCCGCTCGTCGAGAGCCAGGCCGGTACGCTGAACGGCCCGCGCGCAGGCAGTCCGGAACAGGTGTTCCGCAGCATCGCGAGCGCGAACCAGCTCAGCGCCTACTACGACGGTTCGGCCGTCTACGTCTACAAGCTCAACGAGCGCATCACGCGCTACTTTGCGGTGCCGACCAACCGCGTCGAGGATTTCGTGCGTGCATTCCACGAGATGCGTCTCGGCGATTCGGCCAACACGTTCAATGCGAGAGCCGAGAGCGGCCTCGTGGTCGTGACCGGCGCACCGCGCTTCATCGAACAGGCCAAGGAACTCACCGACACGCTCAAGCACCAGCAGCTGACCACGTCGGCGACGATGCGCGTGTTCACGCTCAAGTATGCGTGGGCGTCCGACACGACGTTCACCGCCGGCAGCCGCGAGATCACCGTCCCGGGTGTCGCGAGCATCCTGCAGCAGCTCATGTATTCGCAGGAGCAGATGCCCGACTTCGCCGGTGCGCGTGATCGCGCGCGGAGCACCACGCAGGCCTCGCTCAAGGGGCGTGGACTCGCCGCGGGAGCCGCCACCTCGACGCGCGTCGCGGGCGAGCTGCCGCCTCCGGCACGACCGCCCGGCGAAGAGATCGTGTTCGAGGACGAGGTCACGACGCCGTCGTTCGGCAGTTACCAGGCGCAGCGTTCGCGCGACGTGCGCATCGTCGCCGACCGCTACCGCAACGCCGTCATCGTGCGCGACTCGCCCGAGTCGATGAACCTGTACGCGGACCTGATCCGCCAGCTCGACATCGAACCGCAGATCGTCCAGCTCGAGGCCACGATCATCGACGTCGACAAGCGCAAGCTGCGCGACATCGGCATCGACTGGCGCTGGCGCAATGGCCGCAGCGAGGTGCTGTTCGGCGGCGACGATACCGTCAAGCAGCAGTTCCTCAATGCGCTCGGCGCCAACAACATCGACTACCTGCCGCAGCGCAGCGCCGGCCTGCAGCTCGGCGCGATCATCGGCGACTCGTACAACTTCATCGCGCGCGTCAACGCGCTCGCCGACCAGGGCGTCACCCACGTCGTGTCGCGACCGCAGGTGCTGACGCTCAACGACGTCGAGGCGGTGATCGAGAACACGCGCACGCTTTACGTGCCGGTCAACGGCGCCTACGAGGTCGACCTGTTCAACGTCGTCGCGGGCACGATCCTGCGCGTGACGCCGCATATCGTGGTCGACGGCGACCGCCAGCGCATCCGGCTGCTGGTGGGCATCGAGGACGGCGACGTGACGCTCAGCGCGACCAACACGCGCGGCCAGATCGTCAACTACCCGAGCGTCACGCGCGCAGCCGTCAACACGCAGGCCCTCATCAACGAGAACGAGAGCCTGCTGCTCGGCGGTCTCGTGCGCAACCTCAGCGGCAAGGACGTCGACAAGATCCCGGGGCTCGGCGACATCCCCGTGCTCGGTGCGCTGTTCCGCCGCGAGGCCAAGCGCATGGAGCGCGTCGAGCGCCTGTTCCTCATCACGCCGCGCCTGGTGCCGCTCAACACGATCGTCGGGCAGACGCCGCAGCCGCGCGCGAACGAGGAGATCAGCGTGGATACGCTGCACATCGACGATGCCGAGCGCGAAGCCGCGGAGAAGCGCGAGCGCAAGGCGAAAAAGGATGCGGGCGTTCCGAGTGCGTCGGTGACGCCGCTGCCCGCACCCGTACAACCGGTCGCCGCGGCGACGCCGGCCGTGACGACGCCGGCGCCGTGACGTGAACCGCGACGAAGCCCGCGCGACCGGACAGACGTAGGAGGCCGAGATGACGGCGACAACGACTGAGCGGATGGTCCAGCAACCCGTGGTATGCCTGCGCATCGTGCGCGGGCTGCACCTGCGTGCCGAGCGCAGGTGCGTGCCCGGCGACATGGTGCTCGTCGGCACGGCCGACGACTGCGATCTCATCCTGTCCGATGCGGACGTGAAACCGCACCATTGCTTCCTGAGCCTCGGCGAGACGTGGACGGCGCGCGCACTCGAGGGTGCACTCGAACTCGACGGACGCTCGATCCCGCCGGGCGATTCGACCGTGCTGCGCCCGTTCGACGTGCTCGGCTTCGGTGGTGCGGCTCTGGCCGTGGGCGAGAACACCGATCCACGCTGGGACGACCTCGTCGCACCGCCGGTCGCCGAGCCCGTGCGCGCCGCCGCGTTGCGTGGCCGCTCGCGCGTGCTGCTCGTCGCGCTAGGCCTTTCGGTGTGCGTCGCGACGGCGATCGCCGCGGCGACGCTGCAACCGACCACCGAGGTCGCGCCACCCTCGCCGCGCGCCGTGCTCGAGACCAGCGTGCGCGACGTGGCGCTCGAGCACGCCGAGATCGCCCAGGACGCGAAGGGCAAGCTGCGCGTGGTCGGCCTGGCCGACGATGAGCACAGCATCCAGCGCCTGCGCAACGACCTCGAGGCCCGCGGCGTCGTCGCCGACGTCGACGTGCGCAGCGGCAAGGATCTCGCCAACGACGTCGGCGAGGTGCTGCGCCTGTCCGACCTGCGTGCCGACACCGAGTACCGCGGCAACGGCGAAGTCGGCATCAGCGGCCATTTCGGAGACGGCAAGCAGCTCGACGCCGTGCTCGCCTCGCGTGCGCTGCGCGACGTGAAGGGCCTCACCAAGGTCGCCGTCGTGAACCTCGACGGCGGACGCAAGGTCGAGCCTGCGCCGACGCTCGCCGAGGACGCGCGACGCATCGTCGTCGCGGTCGGTGGCACGGATCCCTACATCGTCATGGGCGACGGCTCGCGTTACTTCGCCGGAGCGGAACTGCCATGCGGCGGCCGCTTGCACGCGGTCGACGGTCAGGACGTCTACGTCATGACCGGAGAGACCGTACGTGCGCTCGATTGCACGGGCGCGATCGCCTCCCGCGCGATCACCGAAGACATGCGTGTCGAGCCGTCACCCGCCGCAGGCGATGCCGCGGAAGGCGAGCGCGACGAGGCGCAGCAGGGCAAGACGGATGCGGGCGGGCAGGCCGCCGCCGCATCCGCGCAACGCACGGTGCCACCCGAAGAGGGTTGATGCCGTTCAATCCCGCCGGGTCGCTACCGGCGTCTACTGGAGGAAGACACATGTCCACGATCACCAATCCCAACGCCCGCATGCTCGGCATCGATGCGATCACGCAGGCTGCGAGCTCCGGCATCGGTTCGAGCGGCAAGCGCAGTGTCAGCGAAGGAGAGGCATCGAGCTGGTTCGAAGCCATGGCCGGTGCGTGGGGCAAGGCGCTCGACGACCAGGCCGCGACGATCGCGACCATGTCCGAAGGACTGACCAGCGGCGGCGACCAGCCGTCGATGATGGTCAAGATCAGCGCCGAGAGCATGCGCATGCAGTTCATGTCCAACAGCGCGTCGACGTCGAACAACAGCGTCGGCCAGGCCCTCGAGACCCTCGGCCGCAAGCAGTGACGTGACCGGATGCCGTCGCCGGCGCTCGCGCCGGCGTGGTACCGACCCGACGTACAAGGAGACGATGCGATGAGTCTTGAGATTGCTCCGGTGATGGTCGACATCTCCGCGGTCACGGCAGCGGCGACACCCGCCGCCAACGCGCCGCGCTCGGTGATCGACGTCGCGCAGTTCCAGCAGGCCTATGCCGATGCCCAGCGCGGCACGGCGCAGACCGACCCGGTGGCCGCTGCGGCGGGTTCCGATTCCGAAGGGTTCCGTGCGCTGCTCGGCACGCTGAACTCGCTCAACGGCCAGGTGAGCCAGCTCGGCGACCTGTCGCAGACCGCGACCGGATCGGCCGACCTGACGCCTGGCGACATGCTCATGCTGTCGGTGCGCTGCCATGAATTCCTGTTCCACTGCGAACTCACGTCCAATGTCGCCAACCGCACGTCCGACGGTGTGCAGCAGCTGTTCCGCCAGCAGTCCTGACGAGGAATCCGCCATGATCTCCACCATGCTGCGTGGTATCGGAGTCGTGTTGCTCGCGCTGTCGCTCGCCGCCTGCGGGCGCACGATGCTCTATGCGAACCTCGACGAGCAGCAGGCCAACCAGGTCCAGGGCGCGCTGCTCGCGGCGGGCATCGACGCCGACAAGCGCCCCGCGGACAACAAGAAGGGCTGGACGGTCGAGGTCTCCAAGCAGGATTTCCCGCTGGCGATCCAGCTGCTCCAGTCCAAGGGACTTCCCGGTGCGCCGTTCGAGTCGATGGGCGTCGTGTTCAAGAAGGAAGGCTTCGTCTCGTCGCCGCTCGAGGAACGTGCGCGCTACCTCTATGCGATCGCGCAGGAGCTCGAGCACACGATCGAGCAGATCGACGGCGTCGTGCGCGCACGCGTGCACATCGCGCTGCCCGAACCCGATCCGATCGGCGACAAGGGCAAGTCGGCTTCGGCCTCGGTGGTGATCATCGAGAACGCAGGCGCCAAGCTGCGTGACCGCGAGACCGACATCAAGGCGATCGTGACCGATGCGGTCGAGGGACTCGACAACGTCAACAAGGTGACCGTGAAGTTCTTCACTCGTGCGCCGGGCGAGATGCTGTCGGCGGCGTCGACCACGCCGCCGGTGCCGACGACGTCGCTCAAGGCCGTGCCGACCGCCGCGGCGGTCGGTATCCCGCTGCTGCTCGTGGCGGGTGCCGCGTTCGCCGCCTGGGCATGGCGCGGTGCGCGTCGTCGTGATCCGGCGGTCGTCCAGAACGATGCGCGGGGTCGTCGTGGCTGAGATGTCGTGGGCCTTGCTGCAACGCGCCGCGCTCGACGGCGCGCATGCCGCGTGGTTCGACGGGCTGCAGCCCTCGCTGGTCGAGGAGGCCCGGCGCTCGGCCGCGGGACGTCGACTGCTCGCGCGCTCGCTCGCGGTGTCGGCGGCACCGGTGCTGTTCGGCAGCGTGCCGGCGGTGCTTCCGCAGGTGCTGCGCAATGGCCGCTGGATGCTTTTGCCGGGCGCGACACTCGAGACGCTCGCGCTCGACATCGGTGCGTTCGCATTCGCACCGGCGATCCGCACGCGCGTGGACCGCAACGACGTCCTGCGCCTGCGTCGCGTCCTCGGCGCGCGGCGCTACACCGAGGCGCTCGCGCGCCATACGGCGGCGACGGATCGTGCCGACGCGGCCGACGGCGCACTCGACGCCGTCATCGGTTGCGACGATCGCCTCCTCGACGCGGTGCGCCGTCGTGGCCTCGCGGAGTGGATCGCGTTCGTCGCGGCTTCGCACCCCGTTGCCGTGGAGCGGCTCAGGCTGAGTGCGCCGCCGGGCGTGGCGGTCGCCGCGGTCGATCCCTGGCTCACCGACGTCGGTGTCGCCAACCTCGTTTCCATCGTCGATACGGAGGCCGCCAATGACCGCGCAACCGGCAGTCCTTGACCTCGACATCCCGTCGCTGTCGATCAGCGGCGGCATCATCAAGCGCGACGCCTGGAACGCGTTGCGCGATGCGTCCAACCTGCTCGAGCGCGCGGAGTCGATCCGCAAGGGTGCCCGCGACGAGCTCGACCGTCGGCTCGAGGATGCGCACCGGCAAGGTCTCGAAGCGGGCCGCGTCGAGGGCCTCGCCCAGATCGCCTCGGAGCTGCTGCGCGTGCAGAACGAGACGCGTGCGCTGCTCGCCCGCGAGCGTGCACGCATCGCCGACCTCGCCTGCGCGGTCGTGTCGCGTGTCGCGCCGAGGCTTTCGGCCGCCGACCTCGTGCCGGCGCTCGTGCTCGAGGCGGTGCGCGAGATGCAGGCTGAGCAGTTCCTCCAGGTACGCGTGCATCCGGATGCCCTGTCGCATGTCGAGTCGACCGTCGGCGCGATGCGTGAACTGCATCCCGGCGTGACCCAGATCCAGGTGGTCGGCGACGCCGACCTGGCCCCTCTCGGTTGCGTGCTCGTCTCCGAAGGCGGCAAGGTCGAGGCGGGCCTCGACGAACAGCTCGCGGCGCTCGGTGCGGCACTGCGCCGAGCGGCGTCCGGGGATGAGGCGTGAACGTGCTGCAGGCGCCGATCGTCACGCCGCAGGACGCGGAGGCCGATCCGCTTCTGGCCGCGCTCGCGCGCAGCACGGCGGTGCGCCACGTCGGACGCGTCGCCGAGGCCTACGGCACGTTGATCCGCGTCACCGGCATCCATGCCTCGATCGGCGAGTTGTGCGAGCTGCGCACGCCCGGTGCAGGCAAGCGCCTCGCGGCCGAAGTGGTCGGCCTGTCGGGCAACCAGACATTGTTGACGCCGCTCGGTCCTCTCGAAGGCATCTCGACCGCGACCGAAGTGATCGCGGTCGGCAGTCAGGCGACGGTGGGCGTCGGTCCCGGGGTGCTCGGGCGCATCCTCGATCCGCTTGGCGAGCCGATGGATGGCAAGCCCGCGTTCGAGCGCGAGACGCACGTGCCGATCCATCGCGAGGCACCGAACCCGCTCGGACGGCGCCTCATCGGCCAGCCTTTCGCGAGTGGCGTGCGCGCGATCGACGCGGCGCTGACGGTCGGCGAGGGCCAGCGCGTCGGCATCTTCGCGGTCGCCGGCGGCGGCAAGAGCACCTTGCTCGGCATGCTCGCGCGTGGCGCGGACGCCGACGTCAACGTGATCGTGCTGGTCGGCGAGCGCGGTCGCGAGGTCAACGAGTTCATCCACGACAACCTCGGCGAGGAAGGCCTCGCGCGCAGCGTGCTCGTGGTCGCCACGTCGGATCGTCCGGCGTCGGAGCGCGCGCGCGCCGCGCACCTCGGCACCGCGATCGCGGAGTACTTCCGCGACGAGGGCAAGCGCGTACTGCTCATGATGGATTCGGCGACGCGTTATGCACGTGCGCTGCGCGACGTCGGTCTCGCGGTCGGCGAACCGCCCGCACGGCGCGGCTATCCGCCGTCGGTGTTCTCGGAGATGCCGCGGCTGTTCGAGCGCTCCGGCATGAACGAGCGCGGCTCGATCACGGCGTTCTACACCGTGCTCATGGAGGAAGAGGACGGTTCGGACCCGGTTGCCGAGGAAGTCCGCTCGATCCTCGACGGCCACATCATCCTGTCGCGCAAGCTCGCCGCGAGCTACCACTATCCGGCGATCGACATCCTGTCGAGCGCGAGCCGCGTCATGTCGCGTGTCGTCGACGCCGACCACGAGCGTGGTGCCGGCATGTTGCGCAAGTACATCGCCAAGCACCAGGAGATCGAGCTGCTGCTGCAGCTCGGCGAGTACAAACCCGGCTCCGACCAGGATGCCGATTTCGCGATCGCGCGCATCGAGGCCATGCGGGCCTTGCTGCGGCAGCCACCGTCCTACCTCTCGCCCTTCAGCGAGGCGGTCGACGGCCTGCGGAGACTGTTCCCATGAGCAAGCGCTGCCCGTTCGAACCGCTGATCGTCGCGCGCCGTGCGCGTCGCGATGGTGCCATGGCCGAAGTCGTGCGACGCCGCGAGCGCGTCGCCCACTGCGAGGCCGCCCGCGATGCCGTGCGCACGCGACTCGACGAGCTCGTGCACGAGCGCAAGGCCTGCGGCGAGCGCCTGTGTGCTCTCGTCACGGAAGGTGCTTCACCGCTCGAGCCCGGTCGCCTGCACGAGCGTCGCGCCCTGCTCGCGATCCGCATCGGCGAGACGACGGCGGAACTCAACGCCGCCGAACGCACGCTCGAGGCTGCCCGCAACGACCTGTCCGAGGCCGTCGCGGAGTTCTTCCGCGCCGAAGCGAAACTCGACGCGCTCGAGAAGCAGAAGCAGCAGTGGTTGCGTGACCGCGACCTGCGTCGCGAATCGATCGACGAAGCGATGGTCGAGGATCTCGTCGTCCACCGCGTCGCCAACGGGAGGTGATGGCATGCGCACGTCGTCGTCGAGCGAGGCAAGGCCCGAGGTCCGTCGCGAGAAGCACGACGGCGATGCACGTGCGCGTGCCCCGGTACCCAAGGAAGAGGTAGACCAGTTCCGTCAGATGTTCGAGAGGCGCGACGAGCGTACGGCGCACGCCGAGGATCCCGCACGGCAGGTGCGGCCGCGCGCGCAGGAGAACGAACTCGAGCGCCGTCGCGAGGACGTGCTTCCTCCCGAGATGATGGCCCTGTTGCAGAGCCATCGCATGACGCTCGAGGTGCCGGCGCCAGCGCCCACCTTGCCGCCGCCCGCTCCCGGGCTCGCCGACCTCATCGAGAAGCACGTTCGCCAGATGCTCGTGTCGGAGTCCGGGCTGGACCAGCGCGATGCGCGCGTCATGATGCGCATGGCCGATACCTTGATGCCGGGAACCGATCTCACGCTGACGCGTGACGAAAACGGCTGGGCGCTGCGCGCCGACGTCACCTCGGTGGAAGCGCGCGATGCACTGCGCGAGTGCGCCCCGGATCTCGTCAAGCGCTTCGGTTCGAGCGGCCTGGGCGAGATCCGCTTCGAGGCCGTGCTGCGCGGGTGATGGCGGGAGGTGGCTTGCGCTTCGAGCGGAGCCTCACACGCCGGCGAGCCTCGGTCACGCGGCGGGTCCGGCGTTCCACGCCCGCTTATCCGTCATCGCGTCATGCGGGAGGCTGCCGGCACCTCGAGTGCGGATGATGCTGCGGATGCGCGCGGTGGCATCGCAGGCGACGTTCCGCAGCCTCGCACGGAACGTCGCGCGTGGCTCAGATCAGCAGAAGCGCGAGTGACGCCAGGCTGCCGACCGATTGCGAACCCGCAGCTACCCAGTGCGTACGCGCGGCGGGATTGTCGAGCGGCCTGATCGACGCGCCCTCGTCGGACATCTCGCGCAGGTTCGAGATCGCGCGGACGGCGCCGTAGCCGAGTATCGAGGCTGCCGCGACGAGCAGGAACGTTCCGCCCATGCCGGTCGAGCCGGCCGCGATGCCGGCACCTGCCGTCGCACCGCCGAGCAGTGCGCCCATGCCGACGAATGCGGGAGCGACGACCTTCCACAGGATATCGTGCGTGGACAGTTCGCCGTGGTTGGCGGCCGAGTCGGCATCGATCGCATCGGTCCTGGATTCCTCGATCGCCTCGATGCCCATGCGCTCCTGCGCACGGGTGACGAGCTTGCCGTCGGCGCTGAACACGTAGCTGCGGCCGAGGATGTCGCGAACCGCTTCCTGGCCATCCGCAGTCTGTCCGCGGAACAGCGCGGTGTGCGTGATGCTGCCGTCCTCGGCACCGATCTGTGCGTGCGGTGCGAGCATCAAGGTCAACACGTTGTTCGGGTTGGCGAGCGGCTGGACCGCATTGAGTCCGCCCTGGCGCGCCGCGGCATGTGCGTTCGAGGTGTTCGTCGTGTTGGTCGCCGCGTGCGTATCGAGTGTCGGAACGCCCTGGCGTGCGGCGGCGACGTGGGGAAGATCGGTGACCGAGCCGCGCGTCACACTGGCTGCGGCACTGGGATGCGCAGGCTCGGCCACCGATCCAGGCGTCGCCGGCCTCGGCGACGCAGCCTGCGTCGGAGGAGCCGGCATGGAGTTCGCATTCGCGGACGTCGCGGAACCGGCTTGCGATGTCGTCGTCGGACGCGGTGCGTTGGGATGAGTCGTCGAGCCCGCCGCCTGGGCCGTGGGCGCATTCGGATTGGCGTGCTGCTGCGGGGGCGCGTTCGACGCCGGGTTCTGTGTCTGGGACGGGGCATTCGGGTTCGCGGCATGGGGATTGCCCTGCGCGTTGCCGTTGCCCTGTGCCTGCCCGGCGACGTACGCGACGGTGTTGCCGACCGCCTGGCCCACCGCGAGCGGGATCGAACCCGCCGCGGAGAGGACGCTGCCCATGCCGCCGAACGAGCCTCCGGAGAGGATCGAGAGAGGCGCGGCCAGCACGCCGCCACTGCCGAGCAGTCCACCGGTGAGCGAGCTGACGGTACCCCCCACGGCATTCAGCGTGCCGCCGATGATGCCGTTGCCCTGCATGCCGGTCGTCGTGGACGGGGTGCCGGCATTCGCGCCGGGATTCATTCCTGCATTGCCGTTGTTGCCGCCGATGGTCTGACCCGTGCCGGGGGTACCCGGGTTGCCGCCATTGGCGCCGCCGGTGTTCTGGCCGTTGCCCGTGGCGGGCGTGTTGGCACCGTTCGTCGGGCCGCCCTGGTTCTGCTGACCACCGTTGGCGCCGCCCGCAGGCTGCCCGTTGGCCCCTCCGGCCTGGCCGGGGAACGGTGACGCATTCGGGTTGCCGGGGTTTTGCCAGGGAGGATTCGGCTGGCTCGCGGCATTGGGCGTCGTGATTTCGCCGAAACGGCCGCTCTGTCCGCCCGCGACGAGACCGAGGCCGGACTGTGCGCTGTCGCGGAAGTCGCCGAGGAGGCCTCCGCCACCTCCGCCGTTCTTGAAGCCACCGCCGCGTGGACCCTCCGCCAGCGGATCGCCCGCATCGCCGCCATCACCACCGTCGGTGGTCTGGCCTTGCGTGGCGGCCTCTGGCAGATCTTCGGGAAGGCCGGCCGGGAAGCCGTATCCGGACGACGAGGAAATCGGCGCTGTGCTCATGGGGCGACCTCGCTACAACCTGTTATGAGCCCCTGTTTGACGCGTCCCGAAAGTATCACCCGCGTCGATGCGCGGGTATCTGGGGAAGTCCCTAGTGGACGATTCGCATGTCCCGAAACGGAAGGAACCCGCACGCGGGGCGTGCGGGTTCCGTGGTGAAGCATGCGTTCGTTCCGGCTCAGACGATCTGCGACAGGAAGTTGCCGTCGATCGCCTGCATCCAGCCGCCGGCGTTGAGGCGCAGCCAGGGGCCGTCCTCGGTGTTCTCGTAGATGTTCACGCCGTCGTCGACGAACGCGTCGACGAGGCCGCCGAAGCTGTTGGTCTGCGAGATCTGCAGGTCGCCGAGCTTGTTCTGGTCGAGGCCCGTGACGAGCATCGCGCGATCACCCTGGGTGATCGTGAGCGTGCTCGACAGCGTCGCGCCGTTGCCACCCGCCTCGTAAGGCGTGGTGTTGATCGTGATCTTGGTGCCGTCGGCGAGGTTGAGCGTCGTCGTGCCGTAGAAGTCGCCGACATGCGAGCCGTTGTGCTCGAAGTGCGGGTCGCCCCAGATGCGCGTCTGTTCGCCGGTTTCCTTGTTCGTGACGATGAACTCGGAGTTGCCCTCGTTGAGCTGGATCGTGTAGTTGCCGATGTCGATGTTGGCCTTGCCGCCTTCCTGCTTCACGGTCCACTCGCCCGACGCGCAACCGCAGTTCTTGCCCTGCGCGGCGTCGAGGTAATCGCAGATCGCGCGCGATTCCATGAGGCTGATGCGCCCGTCGGCGGCGGCGAAGCCGATCATCGACAGCACCTTGGCGCGTTCCTGCGGGTTGAGCTTGGACAGGTCGGCGTTGTCGAGCGCCGCGGCAACCTTGTCTCCGCCGTAGGTCGACTTCGCGCATCCGTCGATCATGCTGTTCGCGGCGCCGAGGAACAGGCCGTCCTTGAACGACTGCACGACCTTGTCGATCAGCGAACCGAGCAGATTGCCGAACAGCTGGCTGCCCGGGAATGCCGAGGCGAGGCTCGACGGCGAGAACGGCAGGAACGACTGCGAGCTGCCGAGGAAGGTGCCGTTGTTGCCGCCCGTGAGCGTGTCGATGAACTGGCCGGTCGACTCGAAGCGGTCGATCATGCCGGTGAGCACCTCGGCGTCCGCCTGGCTGATCTCGCCGTCGGCGCCGAGCACGTCGAGCGCCGCGACGAGCGTGTTCTTTTCCTGCGTGGAGAGGTTGCGGCCGTCGACGTTGTCGAGCGCGGCACGCACCTGGATCGTGCCGATGCTCGGATCGACGCCCGAAAGCGACTGGTTGACCGCGGCGCGGAACTGGATGTTCTCGAAAAGATTGCCGCCGAACGGATTGCTGTTGCCGAGAATGCTCATGTGGGTCCTCCTCCTTCCTTCCATCAAGGGTTGTCGACGGGGCGAGTCTGCATTCACGTCGCGGACAGCGACATACGGATGAACCCTTTCTCGGGTTAACCCTGAACGCGCTGCGCGACCTCGGGTAAACCCGAGCTGGGGAAATGCCGGATGGGCACGAGCGTGCGTGCCTGCTGCAATCGGGCATCGTCCATGTCGGGCTGCGCCGGCACGGGATCCGCCCACAGAGTCCTGCGAGGTCCAGCATGTCCCAGGTCAATGCCGTCGCGAGTTCCCCCACCAGCACCGCGAGCCTCGGCTCGCAGGACAGCGGTTACACGGTGCAAAGCGGCGATACGCTCTCGTCGATCGCCCGCGAGACCGGCACCACGGTCGCCGACCTGCTCGAGGCGAATCCGCAGATCCGCAACCCCGACGTCATCTACCGCGGCCAGCACATCAACGTGCCTTCGTCGGGCACGGGTGGGGGCAACGAGGCGGCTGCCGTGTCGGCCGACGTCAACGCCGCGGCGTCGACGGGCAGCTTCGACTACAACCGCATCGCCGGCGTGAAGGGCAACCCGAACGTGACGCCCGAGTTCATCGCCGGCGTCGAGGCGATGGCTTCAAGACTCGGCACCAAGCCCGAGTACATCATGGCGACGATGAGCTTCGAGACCGGAGGCACGTTCTCGCCGAGCGTCAAGAACCCGACCAGCTCGGCGACGGGTCTCATCCAGTTCCTGGACAGCACCGCGAAGGGTCTCGGCACGTCCACGTCGCAGCTCTCGCAGATGTCGTCGGTGGAGCAGCTCAAGTACGTCGAGAAGTACTTCCAGCCGTTCACGGGACGCCTCGGTACGCTCGAGGCGGTCTATACGTCCGTGCTCTCGGGCAGCCCGAAGCCCGATGCGAACACGACGCTGTTCAGTGCCGGATCCAAGGCCTACGAGGCCAACAAGGGGCTCGACCTCAATCGCGACGGCCGCATCACCGCGGGCGAGGCGACGAGCAAGGTGCGCGACCGCATCAGTGGCGAGATCTCCGATTCGCCCGCGCCGAAGCCGCAGCCGGGTGGCGGTGCGGACACACCGTCGACGCAGCCGTCACGTGGCGACTACACGGTCAAGCGCGGCGACACGCTCTCGGCGATCGCGCAGCAGCATGGTGTCTCGCTGTCGTCGCTGATCGCGGCGAACCCGCAGATTTCCAATCCGAACCTCATCCACGCAGGCCAGCAGGTGCACCTGCCGTCGGGCGCGCAGGCGCAGGCCTCGAGCCACACGGTGCAGCGCGGCGACACCTTGTCGGCGATCGCGCAGGAGCACGGCGTTTCGCTGTCGTCGCTGATCTCGGCAAACCCGCAGATCTCCAACCCGAACCTGATCTACCCGGGCCAGGAGATCCGCATCCCGAGTGGCGGCACGAGCACGGAACGCGGCGGTGGCGGCGGGCGCGTCGACGGACCCAGCGGCCCGTCGGATTCGACGCCGGTCTCGGGCAGCAACCCGGCACGCATCGCCGAGCAGTTCCTCGACCGCAACGCGTCGGAGCTCAAGCGCAGTGGCGACCTGCCGATGAACCCGAACGTGCCCAGCAACGTCTGCTGCGCGAACTTCGTCTCCGCGGTACTCGAGAAGGCCGGGCTGATCACGCACGGCCAGCGCAGCGACAGCGTGTCGCAGCTCAACACCAATCTTCGCAATGACGGCTGGACCCCCACGAGCCTCGCCAACGCCAAGCCGGGTGATGTCGTGATCATCAAGGGTGGCGGCATGTCGCACACCGAGATCGTCGCCAGCAACGACAACGGCAAGGTGACCTTCATCGGCTCGAACAACCGCAATGCCGACGGCACCCAGCGCATCACCTACGACAACGGCAACTGGTTCACCAAGACCTCGCACTACACGATCCTCACGCCGCCGCGCTGACGGTGACGCGAGCGGAGCGTGCGTGACCCGTCACGCACGCTCCGGACATGCCGGTTCAAAGCCTGCGCACAGGGCCAGGCGGGATCGGGAGGCGGATTTCCCCTGGTCCGCCTCCCGATCTTTTATGCACAAGCGATGCGTCCACGCCTCGCCGCGACTCCGGTGCTTCCTCGGCGCCGCCGCGATTCTCCCGACGTGATCGATCTTCCGCACATGGCGGAACGCCGCGAACCCGAGGCGCGCGGCATCGTCGAGCGAAGGCCGTGATCAGTCGGTCGCGAACAGCGACGTCGGCGCGCCGTACTTCTGCGGCCAGTCTTCCCAGGCGAGGTCGGTCGGACCGATCGCCTGCGTGACGACGCTCCACGCACCGTCGCGATGCTTGAGCAGGCCAGCATAGAGGTTCGATACGCCGCCGGCGGCCGCAGCCTCCTCAAGTGGCGTGCCCGTGTAGCGGTAGGCGCCACCGCTCGCGTCGAGGAGGTTCGCGGTCGCGAAAGCCCAGTCGCCCGCGATGTTCACGACATCGAGATCGATCGTGACATCCTGCTTGAGTTCGCGCGCGACGGCCGAACGCACGGTCGTCGCGATGGCCTTGGCCTCGGTGGAATCGGGAGCGGGCGAGTGGGGCGGCGTCTGGGCGTTCGTCGTCATGGTCACCAGCGAAAGGCAGAGGAGAAAGGGAAGGGTCTTCATCACGTCCGTGCTCCGGAAGCGTCGTTCGATGGTCACCGATTTATGGCCACGCATGTGTGCAATGGACGTCAGAAAAGCATTGCGATGACGTGAAGCGCGCGGGCATCCCGCGCAAGGCATGCCGATCGTGCACGACCTCGCGACGACGGGGGCTCGGCTATGATCGCGGGATGGATTCGCTGACCCAGATCGTTCTCGGCGGTGCGCTGGCCGCCGCCGTCGTACCCGCCTCCCATCGTCGTCGTGCCCTCGTTGCCGGCGCCGTGTTGGGTACCTTGCCGGATCTCGACGTCGTGCCGCTCGCGCTGTCGGGCGTCGACGCGGTCACCAACATGACCTGGCACCGTGGCCCCTCGCACTCGGTGTTCGTGCTCGCGCTGCTCGGCTGGCTGATCTGGCTGCTCGCGAGGCGTGTCTGGACGCCGGTGCGCGAGCATCCGCGACGATGGTTCGCCGCGATCCAGCTCGCGCTGCTGACGCATCCGATGCTCGATGCGATGACGAGCTACGGCACGCAGCTGTTCTGGCCGATCCCGATGTCGCCGGTCATGGTCAGCAGCATCTTCATCATCGACCCGCTCTACACGCTGCCGCTGCTCGCCGCGTGCGTCGCGGTCGCGATCGTCGGTGCACGCCCCTCGGCACGCGCGTGGCTCGCATTCGGCATCGTCGCATCGAGTGCCTACCTCGCCTGGAGCGTCGCCGCCAAGCACCTCGTCGAACACGCGGCGCGCGAAACCCTCGCGGCCCAGGGCGTGCACGATGCGCGGCTGTACAGCGCGCCGACACCGTTCAACACGCTGCTGTGGCAGGTCGTCGTGCTCACGCCCGACGGTTATCTCACCGCGCAACGCTCGCTCGTCGTCGACGAGGGGCCGCTCGTGTTCTCGCGGCACGCGAGCGATGCCGCGGCGTTCGCCGCCAACGGACACCTCGCGTCGGTCGAGCGCCTGGTGTGGTTCTCGAGCGGCTTCCTGAAGGCGGATGTCCGCGACGGCGTGCTCGTGCTGTCGGACCTGCGCATGGGCGTGGAGCCCGATTACAGCTTCCGTTTCGAAGTCGCGCGGCAGGTGGGAACGGGCTGGGAGGCGATTCCGGTACGCCAACTTCAATGGCCCTGGGACGCACGCGCCAGGCTGGGCGCGTTGTGGGAGCGCATCTGGAGCGTCCCGGCGCCCGCCGCGGAGGCCGCGGCGGCGCCTTGAGCGCGGTCAGTCCATCTCGATCTTGATGATCCTGCCGTTGGTCGCGTCGACTTCGATGTCCCACTCGTCGCCGTTGGCGTCGGTTACCTCGACTTCGTAGACGTAGCCACGGCGGTGCTTCTCGACTTCGCCGTCCTCGAGCTTGCCGCCCGGGTACTTGGCGAGCACGGCGGCTTCGAGCTTGTCGACCGACCACACCGTGCCGGCCTTGACCAGCGCGTCGAGCTCGGCCTTGGGGATGTCCTTGGCGGAGGCCGTGCCGATGCAGGCGAAGGCCAGGGCGACCGCGATCATCGTCTTCTTCATCTCGGCATTCCTGTGCAGGGAAGGGCGCCGCACATGCGGCGTGCCGATTAGAGCGCGACCATGGGGCCCGCGCCTGAATCGTGACGAACCGCGTGGCTCAGGTCCCGCCGGCCGGCGCCGGTGCCGCGGCTGGCGGAACGCGTGTGCACGCGACCGCGGTGGCGCCGTCGAGCGTGAGCTTCGCGGTGTCGCCGGTGGCCTCGAATGCATTGCCGGACGCGTCGGCATGCCGGCCCGCACCTGCGGGAGCGAGTGTCAGCGATCGTTCGCCGACGCTGACGCCGAGTGCGTCGCCGCTGGCCACGGTGCTGACGCGGCGATCGCCACACTGCCACTCCTCGAGACGCGCATCGGCGGTCGGCTCCTCGGCCGACACGCGGATCATGCGGAACGTGACGACATCCTGGCTGGCCGGATCGACGTCCACGCGTGTGTCGGTGACGAACGCGACGCGGCCGTCGGCATCGCGCAGGCTCGCGTGCAGCGAGTAGCTTCCGTCGGCACGGACACGCAGGGGATCGAACGACAGCGAGAACGCGTACGGCGGACCTTGCAGGTCGGTGAAGGCCTTGTCGGCGATGACCGCGCCAGGGTCGTCGGCGAGCAGGTTGTCGACCAGTTCGACCTGCAGTACCGCGCCGGGGACCGCGATGCGCTCGAGGTAGGTGGCCTCGCCACGCAGCACACCGGTCGACGAGGCTATCGCGATCGCCTCGTCCTCCTCGGCGGCAGCGGCCGGCTCCTCGGGACCACGGCAGCCGCCGAGGGTGAGGGTGAGCAGGACGGCGAGGGTCACATGGCGCATGGGCATTCCTCGGGCGACGGGTCGCCCCGATTATGCCGGTTGTTTGCGTGACAACGCAGTCAGGATCTCGCCCGCCGTGCGCAGGCGTTCCGTCGCACCCTCCAGCGGCAGCTTGATGCGCAGCTTGTCCTGTCCGTCGAGCGCGTAGACCTTGGGCAGCGTCTGCACCATGCGGATCACGGTCATCGGATCGACCGCGGGCTTGGGCACGAACACGATGCGGCCCCCGTTCGCTCCGAGCTCGAACTTGCGGATGCCGAGCGGCGTCGCGCGCAGCTTCAGATCGGTCACCGCGAACAGGTGCTTGACCGGATCGGGCAGCAGACCGAAGCGGTCGACCATCTCGACCTGCAGCTCCTGCAAGGCATCCTCGTCGCGCGCGCTCGCGATGCGCTTGTACAGCGTGAGGCGTGCGTTGACGTCGGCGAGGTAGTCGTCGGGGATCAGCGCGGGCAGGTGCAGTTCGATCTCGGCCTCGTGGTCGCTGGTGAGGTCGAAATCCGGCACCTTGCCCGACTTGAGCGCGCGCACGGCGCGATCGAGCATGTCCTGGTACATCGTGAAGCCGACTTCCTCGATCTGGCCCGACTGGCCCTCGCCGAGGAGTTCGCCGGCACCGCGGATCTCGAGGTCATGCGTGGCCAGCGTGAAGCCGGCACCGAGTTCCTCGAGCGAGGCGATCGCCTCGAGGCGCTTCTCGGCATCGGCCGTGATCGCACGGCCTTCCGGCACGATCAGGTAGGCGTAGGCGCGGTGGTGCGAACGCCCGACGCGGCCGCGCAGCTGATGCAGCTGGGCGAGGCCGAAGCGGTCGGCGCGGTTGATGATGATCGTGTTCGCGCTCGGCACGTCGATGCCGGACTCGATGATCGTCGTGCAGACGAGCACGTTGTAGCGCTGGCGGTAGAAGTCGAGCATGGCCTGTTCGAGTTCGCGCTCGGGCATCTGGCCGTGGGCGACGCGCACGCGCGCGTCGGGCACGAGCGCCTCGAGTTCGCGCGCGGTCTTCTCGATCGTGTCGACCTCGTTGTGCAGGAAGTAGACCTGTCCGCCGCGCTGCAGCTCGCGCTGGAAAGCCTCGCGCACGAGCGCGACATCCCAGGTGCCGACGAACGTCTTCACGGCCAGGCGGTGGGCCGGTGGCGTGGCGATGATCGAGAGGTCGCGCAGGCCGGCCATGGCCATGTTGAGCGTGCGCGGGATCGGCGTCGCGGTCAGCGTGAGCAGGTCGACCTCGGCGCGCAGCTTCTTGAGCTGCTCCTTCTGACGCACGCCGAAGCGCTGTTCCTCGTCGACGATGACCAGGCCGAGCTGCTTGAAGCGCACGTCGGGCTGCAGCAGCTTGTGGGTGCCGATCATGATGTCGATCTGCCCGTCGCGCAGCTTGTCGAGCGCAGCGTCGGTCTCCTTCTTCGACTTGAAGCGCGACAGCACCTCGACGCGGATCGGCCAGTCGGCGAGGCGGTCGCGGAAGTTCTGGTAGTGCTGCTGAGCGAGCAGCGTGGTCGGCGCGAGCAGGGCGACCTGCTTGCCGGCGATCGCGGCGACGAATGCGGCGCGCAGCGCGACCTCGGTCTTGCCGAAGCCGACGTCGCCGCAGACCACGCGGTCCATCGGGCGCGCCGCGCGCAGGTCGGCGATGACCGCCTCGATCGCCTGCAGCTGGTCGGGCGTCTCCTCGAACGGAAATGCGGCGGCGAACTGGTCGTACATGAGGCGATCGGCCTCGATCGACGTGCCCTGGCGCGCCTCGCGCTGTGCATAGATCGCGAGCAGCTCGGCGGCAACGTCGCGTACCTTTTCTGCCGCCTTGCGCTTGGCGCGTTCCCAGGCTTCGCCACCGAGCGAATGCAGCGGCGCGAGTTCGGGCGCCGTGCCCGAGTAGCGGCTGACCAAATGCAGCTGCGACACCGGCACGTAGAGGCGGTCGCCCTTGGCGTACTCGATCGCGAGGAACTCGCCGTCCTGGCCGCCGACGTCGAGCTTGAGCAGGCCCTGGTAGCGGCCGACGCCGTGATCGACATGCACGATCGGCGCGCCGATCGCGAGTTCGGTGAGGTCGCGGATGATCGCTTCGGGATCGCGCGCCGCGCGCTTGCGGCGGCGGCTCTGCTGGACGCGCTCGCCGAGCAGTTCGCGCTCGGTCAGCACGGTCAGCGCGGGGTCGGTCAGCGCGAAGCCCTGCTCGAGCGAGGCGACCGTGATCGCGAGGCGTGCGTCGCCGGCGGCGAAGTCGCGCCACGACGGCACGGTGACGGGACGCGTGCCCGCGCCGGCGAGCAGCTCGATCAGCGCTTCGCGGCGGCCGGCCGAGTCGGTCGCGAGCAGCACGCGGCCGCGGTAAGCCTCGAGGAAGCGCTGCAGGTCCTCGGCGGGCGCTTCGTGCTTGCGGTTGAGCGGTACCGACGGTGCGGGTTGCGTGCCGAGATCGGCGGCGTGATCGTCCTCGCCGCGTGCGAGCACGTCGACGCGACGCTGCCGGTTGAGCTCTTCGCGCAGCTGCTGCGGCGGCAGGTACAGCTCCGCGACCGGCAGGATCGGACGCTCGACGTCGTGTGCGCGTTGCTCGTAGCGGTCGGACGCCTGGGTCCAGAAGCCTTCGGCGGCGTCGAGCGCTCCGGGGCCGAGCACGAACAGCGCATCGTCGTCGAGGTAGTCGAACAGGGTTCCGGGCGGACCGAACGTGCTGCCCTCGAAGAACAGCGGCAGGTAGTACTCGATGCCGGCCGGCGCCGTGCCTTCCTTGATGTCCTGATAGAGCGGGCAGCGTCGCGGATCGATCGGGAAGCGCTCGCGCAGCGTGTTGCGGAACGCGCGCGCGGTCTCCTCGGTCAGCGGGAATTCGCGCGCCGGCAGCAGCTGCACGCGTTCGACCTTCGCGTCGGAGCGCTGGGTTTCCGGATCGAACGTGCGGATCGAGTCGATCTCGTCGTCGAACAGCTCGATGCGGTACGGCACCGCGCTGCCCATCGGGTAGATGTCGAGGATCGCGCCGCGGATCGCGAAATCGCCCGGCTCCTGCACCTGCGGCACGTTGCGGTAGCCGGCGGCCGAGAGGCGGCGCTGTTCGTCGCCGAGGTCGATGCGCTCGCCGGCCGCGATGACGAGACCCGAACCGGCGATGTAGCTGCGTGGCGCGAGCCGCTGCATGAGCGTGCCGACGGGGACCACGAGCACGCCGCGCGACAGCGCGGGCAGGCGGTACAGCGTCGCGACGCGCTGCGAAACGATGTCCGGGTGCGGTGCGAACAGGTCGTAGGGCAGGGTTTCCCAGTCCGGGAACTGCAGCACCTCGAGTTGCGGGTCGGCGAACACGCCGAGTTCGGCTTCGAGCGTGTGCGCGGCATGCGTGTCGCGCGTGACGACGACGACGAGGCCTTCATGGCGCCGCGCGGCGTCGGCGATCGCGAGCGCGAGCGCGGACCCGTCCGGCGTGATCCATTGGCGGCGCTGGCGGGCGTTGGGGGGAAGCGGCGTGGTGATCAGGGCAGTCGACATCGGGGCGTGGCAAAAGGACGGCATCGCCGGGGCGTTCGCCGCCAGCGTGAAGTCCCGCAGTCTAGCGCGTGGCGGTCGCCGTCGCCCGCGCCGTCAGCGCGCGCCGTATCCCGCCGCAGGCGTGGCCGGCTTCGCATCGTCGGCTTTCGGCGGCGAGAGCTGCACCTCGCGCAAGGCCGCATCGGGCAGCGAATACGCGCTCGCGAGCAGATCGCCTTCGTGCACGATCTCGGGAAACAGCACGCCCTGGATCGCCTGCACGGCGAAGATCTCCTGCACGCCGCCCGTGAACTTGAGCAGGGCGACCGTGCGGCCGGTGTGGATGTGCACGGCCCAGACGCCGCTGAGGCGGTCGCTGTTGTCCTCGGTGATCGGGATGTCGGTAAACGCATTGGTCTCGCGCAGCTGCGAGAGGCCGATGAAGGCGATCGGGCCGAGGAAGTCGATGCCGCGTGCAAAGCCCGGCACGCGGGCGACGTCGGTGCGCTCCCCGGTCTTCGGATCGACCGTCACCAGTGCGCCACGGCCCGACTCGAGCACCCACAGGCGACCGTCGTACCAGCGTGGCGAATGCGGCATCGACAGGCCTCGGGTGACCACCTCGTCGCTCTCGATGTCGACCAGCAGGCCACCATCGCGCTTGTTGACGCGCCAGCCCTGCGGTGTGTTCGTCTCGCCGAGCGCGGTGACGTAGCGCGGCTTGCCGTCGCGCATCGCGAGGCCGTTGAGGTGGCAACGGTCCTCGGGCGCATAGTGGCTCACGAAGCGCGGACGCCAGCGCGGCACGAAGCTCGAGCGCTCGTCGAGCGTGCACAGGCACGAGAACAGCGTGTTGACGTACCAGGTGTCGCCGTTCGCGTCCCAGGCCATCTCGTGGATGTCGATGGCGCCCGTGATGTGGCCCGAGCGCGCCATGTAGACCGCGTCGTGGCGCGGCGGATCCTGCAGGCGCTTCGCCACGTCGGGCATGTTGCGGAACGTCGCGATCTCCACGCGCGCGCCCAGCACGAGGCGCTCGCGATCGGCCACGAGACCCATCGGCCGGTTGAACGAGCGGAAGTGCGTGTTGATGCTGGCACCGTCGGGACGCAGGATCACGAGCTTGCCGGCCTGGTACGTCGTCACGAGCAGGCAACCGCCGAGCTGGCGCAGCAGCTCGGGGAAATTCGTCGTGTGGACGCTCGCGAGCACTTGCTGGGCGGGGGCTTCGGCGTTCGTGTCGGTCATGCGTGGCACCTTCGTCGTTCGTCCGGGGCCGCTTCGCGCATCGTCGGACCCGGCAAGAAAAAGGGCGACCGACGGTGATCGGTCGCCCTCGAAAGAAAGGTCACGGGCGCACGCGAGCGCCCGCGACGTGACACTCAGCGCGGTGCGCGTTCCTCACGCTGCCGGCGCCAGCCGAACAGGCCGAGCAGGCCTGCCATGAGCGCGAGCGCCCATGTGGACATCGTCGGCAACGCGACCGCTTCGGGCTCGGGCCCGCCGCCGCCCGCCTGTGTCTCGTACGCGCCGATGTCGGCCGCCGTTCCGGAGACGCGCGGGAAACCCTCGCCACGCTGGTCGGTTTCCAGGGCTGCCGCGTTGTTTCCTGCATCGATCGCCGGGCTTCCCGTGCCGAGCGCATGCGTCTGCGTCGGTCCGCCGTTGTTGGCGAGCGGGGCAAGCAGCGGATTGCCGCTGAGCGTGCCGGGCGGCAACGTCAGCGTCGAGGAGCCGACGAGTGCGTTCGCGCCGGTGACGGCTGCCCCCGTGGTGCCGCCGAGATCGGCGCCGAACAGCGTGCCGCCGCCCGAATTGCCGAACAGGATCGAACTGCCGATGTTGGCCGCGCCGACACCCTGCGGCGCGCTGTCCTTGCCTCCCTTGCCGATCAGGATCACCACGCCGCCGCCCTCGGCGCCGTAGGTGCCGGAGCTGTTGGAGGCGTTGGCCGTGTTCAGCGTGATGGTGCTGTTGGTCAGCGAGCCGATCGCGCCCGCCGCGACGCCGCCACCGTAGCTCGCCGCGTTGCCGCTGATCGTCGAGTTGGAAATGGTGAGCACGCCACCGGCCGACACGCCGCCGCCGAAACCGGCGCCGTAGTACGTGTAGCCACCGTAGGTGTAGCTGCCGTTCGAGCGCGCGGTGTTGCCCGAGATCGTGCTGCTCGTGATCGAGACGTTGCCGTTGGCGTACACGCCGCCGCCGATGCCGTCGTACTTGCTGCTGTCGGCGAGATTGCCGCTGATCGTCGAGTTGACGATCGTGACATTGCCGTCGGCGAAGATGCCGCCGCCGCTGGCGTACTTGCCGTTGGAGGTCGAGTTGGTCACCGCGGAATCGGTGAGGACGACGCTGCCGCCGTTGGCAGTCCAGATGGCGCCGCCGGCGGCATCTAGATAGTAACCGTTGGTCAGCGTGAGGCCGGTCACGGAGAGGGTTCCGTAACCACCGTACTCCGCACCGAAGAAGTCGAACGCGGTGCCGCCGCCCGCCGCGTCGATCGTGAGCGCCGCGGCACCCGGACCGATCACGCTGAGGTTGTCGACGTTGACCGCGAGGCCGCCCGTGGTCAGGGTGATCGAGCTGCACGTCAGCGCGCTGAGGTCGACGACGTCGCCATCGACCGCATTGGCGATGACGTCGCGCAGCGTGCCGGCACTGCCGTCATCCGCGCACGACGTGACCGGGGTGGTTCCCGCGGGACGCGGCGCGACGGTGCGGGCCTTCTCCCAGCCGGCTTCGAGGCGCGCACGCTGGATCTGCTCGAATCCGTCACCGGTACGGCGCAGGCGCTCGAAGAGCGGCTTGGGTTCGGCGCGGTTGCCCTTCTCGCGGGCGACGGTCTCGGTCGAGGCGGTCGTGCCGACCGCGAAGGCGAGTGCGACGCAGGCAGCCAGCGGCGTGAGGCGCAGGCCGGCCGTGCGGAACGTATCGTTCATCAGGTTTTTCCCCAGGGTGATCGCGTGGAGGAGCGGTCGCCGCCGCCCCGAGACTGCATGCACCCGGACATCTCCCTCCGGGACCATGCGTTTCATGACACCGTCATCGAGCTTAACACCCGTTTCCGGGCAGACCAACCCGTACGTTCGCGAATGGCATCAGCGGCTGATCACGGGATCCGCGGGTACGGCACGGCGGCGCAGCGACGCGCCACGGAAGTACTGCAACCGCACATCGAGTCCGCGGGCACTGCGACCGACGTACACGAGCCGCACGCCCGGGCCGCGCCACACCGGCACGTCGGCCAGGGCATGGCGGAAGCGCGGATTCTCGAGCTCGACGACGATGCCGACGCAGGGGTAGTCGTTCGCGACCGCGTAGTCCTCCAGGCAGCGCACGGCCTCGATGATCAACGCGCGCACGACGAGGCTCGATCGCCACGCTTCGGCGACGAACGACCGGTAGTGGTACATCGGTTGGCCGGTCTGGGCGAGCGTGTCGGCGTACACGGTGCACACGCCGACCACGGCACCGTCAGCGTCGCGTGCGTGCGCGACGACCTGGCCGAGGCGCTCCCGCGCGCGCGGTTCGTCGCCGAGCGCGCCTTCGCGCAGCCACAACTGGACGATCGCCTCGCCGTCGGCGTCGGCGAGGCACTGCCAGTCACGGACGACGCTGAACGAACGTTCCTCGCCGGTGGATTCCCCGGGTACCAGCATGCGTGCCCCCTCGACATCGTGGACGCGAGACTGTGCGCGAAAGCGGTGGGGATATCCAGCCGGCGTCAGAGATCCAGTGTCAGTCGCAGCACGCCGGGGTCGCCCGGCGTCGGCGTACGCGCGAAGGCGAGCCGGTCGGTCAGCGCGAGCATCGGCGTGTTCTCGACGAGCACGTCACCCCACATTCCGAGCATGCCGCGGGCACGGCTCGCATCGACGAGTTCGAGCATGAGCGCGAGGCCGAGTCCCTGGCCGATGAAGGCCGGATCGACCGCGATGCCGAACTCGGCCGTTGCCGATACCGGATCGAAATGCACGCGTGCCTCGGCACGGATCTCGCCGCCGTCCGCGTCGGTGACCACGAACGCCGCCGTCTTCTCGGGGTCGGCGTTGCACATGTAGCGCGCGACCGGCTCGGGAAGTTCGTTGAGCGCGTGGAACAC
Source organism: Dokdonella aquatica (assembly GCF_051987395.1). NCBI lineage: Bacteria > Pseudomonadati > Pseudomonadota > Gammaproteobacteria > Lysobacterales > Rhodanobacteraceae > Dokdonella > Dokdonella aquatica. The sequence goes on from NZ_CP197094.1 coordinate 3,792,587, forward strand.
GCGCATGCGCACCTGTTCGGGGGTCATGCGCGAGAAGGCACGCCGCAGTGCGTCCACGTCATCGGGGCGGATGGGTCTCAGGACCAGAGGTCGCCCATCACGTGCGGCGAGGGCGCGACCCCGTGATGTCGCGTCCTGGCGCGGCAGGCTCGCACTCTCGGAGCGCCGCGGTGGACGCAATGCGGAGCGGTAGGACGAATCGGGGGGCTCGGGCAGCATGGGCATCATCATGCAATGATGCGGTGCACAATTCGAGCCAGCCACCTAGTGCCGGCCCGGGATTCAGCTCCCGTCAAGTTCGCTGAATGCGTGGCGGCACCGTCGCCGCGAACGTCTCGAGACGCTCGATCACGTCCTCGACCGTGATGAGGTCCATGACGCCCACGTGTTCGAGCTTGGTGCCCCAAGGCAGTGCACTGGCCGGTTTGCGGCGGTACTTGCGCGCGGCGTCGTCGTAACGGTTCACGCACCACTGGCGGTCCGAATAAGGCCCCGAGCGGTCCGGATTGCTCGCCGCGTGCAGGCCCAGAACGGGCGTGCCGACCGCATTCGCCATGTGCATCGGTCCCGAATCGGGGCACAGCACGAGGTCGGCGCGGCGCAGCAGCGCAAGCAGCTGCTTGAGCGTGTCCTTGCCGATGAGGTCGACCGGACGCGTCTGCATGTGCGAAAGGATCTCGTCACCGAACTCGCGCTCGAACACGCTCGGGCCGCCGCACAGCACGACGCGCCAGCCCATCTCGTGGGCGGCATGGTCGGCAACCGCGGCGTAGCGCTCCGCGCGCCAGTTGCGCAGGCGGTGGCTCGAGGCCGGGCTGATCAGCAGCGTGCGCGGTCCCGCGGGCAACGCATGGGCGGCGAACGCTTCGGCCGCCTCCGGGATCGGTATGTCCCAGCGCACCGCGGTCTGCTGCAGGCCCAGCGGCTCGACGAAGCTCGCCATGGCATCGAGCACATGCTCGCCGCTGCGCGCCGGAATGCGGCAATTGATGAACAGGCCGTGCAGATCCTTGGAGCGCTTGCGGTCATAGCCGATGCGCAGCGGCGATTTCACGAGCACGCTGAGAAGGTTGGCGCGCAACGCGATCTGCATGTGCAGCAGGGCGTCGAAGCGTCGTCCGGCGAGCTTCTCGCGAACGGAGCGGAAACCTTCGCGGCGTGCGGCCTTGTCGAACACGATGAAGTCGACGCCGGGCAGATCGCCGACCAGCTTGTGCTCGAGTTTGCCGACCAGCCACGTGATCGTCGTGTCGGGCCAGTGTTCCTGCAGCGTGCGCACGAGCGGCACCACGTGGGTGACGTCGCCGATCGCCGAGGTGCGCAGGATGCACAGCGACCCGACCGGGGCGCTGCTGGAGGAAGGGGCGCGGGACATGCAGGCCTTGCTAGACTCCGGCCGGAAACGCCGAAAGGCGAGACCTTCGCAGAGCGATGATCCGAGCGCAAGTCCAGCCCACGCCGACCGGCGCGATCCTGTTCGACGCCACCGCGGTGCAGCACGTCGACGAGGCGTGGTTCGAGCCTGCGCACTGGCAGGCGTCGTCGACGGCGAGCACGCAGTCGGGTGGTCGCGGCGGCGTCGTGTTCTTCGAGGCGCCGTTCGGTGCCGGCGTGCTGCGCCATTACCGCCGCGGCGGCCTCGTCGGCAGACTCAACGCCGATCATTACCTGTGGACCGGTCGCCGCCGCACGCGCGGCTTCCGCGAGTTCACCTTGCTTGCCCAGCTGCACGATGCAGGGTTGCGCGTGCCCGCCCCGTTGTTCGCGCGATACGTGCGTGAGGGCCTGCGCTACCGCGCCGACCTGGTGACGCGACGCATCCCGGGTGCGCGGACGCTGGCCGAGCGCAGCCTGGCCGGCGATGTGGACGCCGCGCTCGCCGCCCGCGTTGGCCGCACGCTGGCGGGTTTCCACGTCCGAGGTGCCTGGCACGCCGATCTCAACGCGCACAATGTCGTCGTCGACGGCGCGGGGGAGATCTGGTTGCTCGACTTCGACCGCGGCCGCATGCGACCGCCGGCGATGCCGTGGCAGCAGGCCAACCTCGAACGGCTGCACCGTTCGCTGGCCAAGATCGGGGCGATCAAGCGCCTCGAAGGTTTCGATGCGCGTTTCTGGCATCCGCTGCTCGCGGCCTACCACCGCGTGCTCGCCGATCGCGCCGCGCGTGGCGACGCGCCATGAGCTTCGGCCTGCACATCCTCGGTGTCGGCAATGCGAGTGCGGTCGAGCTCGGGTCGTCGTCGGCGGTCGTCGAACGCGACGGCGCGCCGCTGCTCATGATCGACTGTGGTCCCGAGGCGCTGACCGGTTATCTCGATCATTACGGCGAACCGCCGCGCGCGATCTACCTCACGCATGCGCACATGGATCACGTCGGCGGTCTCGAGCGCCTGTTCTACACGGTGTTCTTCGATGCGGCGCGACGGGGCAGGGTCCGTCTCTATGTGCATGCCGCGCTCGTTCCCGTGCTGCAGGCGCGCGTCGCCGACTACCCCGAGGTGCTTGCCGAGGGCGGCGCGAATTTCTGGGACGGCTTCCAGCTCGTGCCGGTCTCGCGCGGCTTCTGGCACGAGCGCGTCTGGTTCGACGTGTTCCCGACGCGCCATCACGCGCCGATGACCTCGTTCGGCCTATCGCTGCTCGGCAGCCTGGTCTGGACCGGCGATACGCGGCCGATCCCCGAGATGCTCGCGGCCCACGCCGCACACGGCGAGATCGTCGCCCACGATTGTGTTCTGGAAGGCAACCCCTCACATAGCGGGATCGACGACCTCGAGCGCGAGTATCCACCCGCGTTGCTGGCGCGGCTGTTGCTGTACCACTATGGTTCGGTCGCCGAGGCCGAGGCGCTGGCCCGGCGTGGCCATCGCGTCGCGGTGCGCGGGGATCGCCTCGCGCTCGCCGATCCGCATGCCGATGTCGTCCTCGCCACAGGAGGCCCTGCGTGAGCCGTCCCGTCATCCCGATCCGCGTCGACACCGCGCCTCCGCGCGATCGCCGCGCGCGCGCGTTGACGGACCTGCGCATCTCGGTGATCGATCGCTGCAACTTCCGCTGCCCTTACTGCATGCCGGAAGAGGATTACCCGCGCGACCACGAATTCCTCAGCAAGGCGCAGCGCCTGCGTTTCGAGGAGGTCGAGCGCCTCGTCGGCGTGTTCGCCGGGCTCGGCGTGCGCAAGCTGCGCCTGACCGGCGGTGAGCCGCTGCTGCGGCGCGACCTTCCCGAACTCGTCCGCAGGCTGGCCGCGGTGCCGGGCATCGACGACATCGCGATGACGACCAACGGCGCGTTGCTGCCGATGCACGCGAAGGCACTGCGCGAGGCCGGCCTCGGTCGCATCACGCTGAGCGTGGACTCGCTCGACTCGAAGACCTACCGCGAGCTTTCCGGAGGCCGCGGCGAGGTCGACGACGTGTTCGCCGCGATCGAGTCCGCACGCGACGCCGGCTTCGGCCCGCTCAAGATCAACTGCGTGGTCATGCGTGGCATCAACGACCACGAGGTGCCCGACCTCGTCGCGCGCTTCCGCGGCACCGGCCACATCCTGCGCTTCATCGAGTACATGGACGTGGGCACCTGCAACGCCTGGCGCCACGAGCGCGTCGTGCCGAGCGCCGATCTGCGCACGTCAATCGCGGCACGCTGGCCGTTGCGCGCACTGTCCGCGAACTATGGGAGCGAAGTCGCGCAACGCTGGGCGCTCGCCGACGGCAGCGCCGAGATCGGCTTCATCAGCTCGGTCAGCGAGCCGTTCTGCGGCGACTGCACCCGCGCGCGCCTGTCGGCGGACGGGCGCCTCTACACCTGCCTGTTCGCCTCGAGCGGCCACGATCTCCGCGGTCCGCTGCGTGCCGGCGCGACCGATGCCGAGCTCGCCGGGCTCGTCGGCGCGGTCTGGACCGCGCGCGGCGACCGCTACAGCGAGATCCGCGGCGCCGCCGAGGCCATGCCGCGGCGGCATGTCGAGATGTACGAGATCGGCGGCTGAGTTTCGCGGATTCCCGGAGGAGGCTCAGTCTTCCGTGAGGGCCTGCCACGCGCGCCCGTCGAAGCCATCCGCGGGGAAACGCACGAGCTGGATCTCGCGCACGCCGGCGATGCCTTCGGCCGGTACGCGATACGCACGGACCAATATGCGGTCGTGCGCGGCGTGGACTTGCTGGGGCAGGCCGGCCGGCGGGTACAGCGTGTACCCCGACGCGGATTCGCCCGCATCGATCGTGAAGCCGCGTTCGGAGGCGTCGAGCCACAGCATCGTGAAGCTCTGTGCCGGCGAGGTGCTCGCACCCGGGAAGGCGAGGTCGAGTGTCCTGCAGGCCTCTTCGGGACCGATGCAGTTCACCCGGTAACGGCGCGCACCTGCGGGCGGAGCCGGGGGCGGCGGATCGACGTAGGGGGTCGAAGGAGGCACGATGTCGTACGCCTCCGGCCCCGCGAGCGCGTCGAGGCGCAGGTGGGTCACCGTTTCGAAGTGCCCGCCGTTCGCCCTGTCCTGCCGCGCGATCGCGAGCCAGTCACCCGCGTAGTCGCGCGGCGCACGCAGCGGCGCACCCTGCAGCCAGGCGACGAGCGGGATCGGCGTGCCGCCGTCGAGCGAGAACCGGGCCGTGCGGCTCGACGTGAACGTCACGCGCATCGTGCCGTGCGGCGTCCAGGTCGGTGCGAGATAGGCGCAGGTGAGGCAGGCGCCGCCGGTCAGTACCGCGTGCAGCGGCGTCTCGAGCGTCGCGATGACGGCGTCGTCGCGTACCTGCAGCGCCGAGGCGGGCTGGAGCCTGCCCTGGAAGTAGTACCAGACCGGGCGACCCGCTTCGAACGTCGACCACGTGCCCGCCGCGATGCCGTTGTCGGCGACATCGAGATTCAGGTTGCCGAACGCCGAACCGGGTTGGTACCAGCCGCCCGTCGCGGGAGTGGGCGACCATGCGGGTTCGAGCGCTTCACCGGCCTGGACCGAGGGAGTGGCCTTGATCGCGACGAGCATGAGGATCGCGGAAAGAACGTGGCGGGCAGGCATCACGGCGCATCCTCCGGCGTGGCGATCCTGAACAGGCCATCCGGCAGGCGGATCAGGCTCATGGCCAGCGACGTCGCGGCGGTCCTGCGGACGACGATGCGATCCTGGCTGCCGTAGGCCGCCGGATAGGGCTCCACGGTCCCCAAACCCAGATCGAATACGCGTTCCATGCGCCCGGATTCGTCGGCGTCGAACCACAGGTAGAGTTCGGAAGCGCAGAAATGGACGCACGGAACGCTTGCCCCGAGCGCGCCGTTCCACTGCGCGCAGGCCTGGACCGGGCGGATGCAGGACATTGCGTACTCGCGTCGTCCCAGGCCGTTCGCACGGGCTTGCAGGCGCATGGTCACGACGGACTGGTAGTCGACTCCTGTTTCCGAGGTGACGCGTGTCGCGGCGATCCAGTCGCCCGTGTAGTCACGCTGCGGAAGGAGGGGAGGACCCTGCATCCAGGCCACGAGGGGGATCCGCGTGGTCCCCGAGATGAACGTCGCGGCGCGCGTCGAGGTGAACTCGAGCCGCATCGAACGATCCGAGACCCATTGCGGCGGGACGTAGGGACAGGTCGGGCAGGCGCTGCCGGTCGCGGCTTCGTACAAGGGCGCCACGACCACCGCGACGATGCCGTCGGCCTCGGCGTCGGCGAAACTGCGATGGGTGACGGGGGCCTGGAAGTAGTACCAGACCGGGCGGCCGTCCCTGTAGGTCGACCATGTGCCCGCGACGAGGCCGTCGTCGCCGATGTCGAAGTTGAGGTTTCCGAAGTTGCTGCCCTGCTGGTACCAGCCGCCGGCGGCGGGACGGATGTCCGGCGCGGCGGACCGTGCATGGGCCGCGTTCCGGACGGGCATCAGGGCCCCGAGCAGGATCAGCAGGAGAGGCAGGAATGTCGGCAGGCGTGGCATAGTGCTTCCTTGCGTCAGGTCAAGGCGCGGCGCAGTCCCGGGTACCGTGCACGGGGCGTGCTTTCGGAAGCTACGCGAAATGGCTGCAGAAGTCCCAACGGTCGTGTCTTGTTGCCTTGGCGGGCCGACGCAGGCGCGCGCATGAGCGCGGGATTCACCCATCTCGACGCCGGGGGCCGTCCCGCGATGGTCGACGTCGGCGCCAAGCAGGCCACCGCGCGCACGGCCGTGGCCGAAGCCACGGTCGAGTTCCCCGTCGAGGTCGCGGAAGCCCTGCGCCAGGACGGGTTGCGTTCGGCGAAGGGCCCCGTCGTCGACACCGCGATCATCGCGGGCACGATGGCGGCCAAGCGCACGCACGAGCTGATTCCGTTCTGCCATCCGCTCGGCATCGAGAAGTGCCGCATCGAGGCCGACTTCGTCTCGCCGACCGAACTGCGCATCCGCTGCGAGGTCGCGGTGACCCACAAGACCGGTGTCGAGATGGAGGCGCTGACCGGCGCGAGCGTCGCCGCGCTGACCGTCTACGACATGTGCAAGGCGCTCAGCCACGCGATCGTGATCCGCGACGTGCGCCTCGTCGACAAGCACGGCGGCAAGCGCGACGTGGTTGCAGGCGAGGTCCAGCGATGACCTACCGCCTGCTGTACTTCGCGAGCCTCGCCGATGCGGCGCGGCGCGATGTGGAGACGGTCGAGTCTGCGGCCGTCGATCCGGCGGCGCTGTACGCCGAGGTCGCCGCGCGGCACGGCTTCGTGCTCGCGCGCGAACGCCTGCGCGTGGCCGTCAACGGCGCGATCGTCGGCTGGCACCATGCGCTCGCCGACGGCGACGAGATCGTGTTCCTGCCACCGGTGTCGGGAGGATGAAGCGCTTCGCCCTGTCCGATGCCGCGATCGACGCGGCGACCGAGAAGGCCGTGCTCGACCACGCCGCCGCAGGCGCGTGTGCGATCTTCGAAGGCTGGGTGCGCAACCACAACGAAGGCCGCGCCGTGCTGCGCCTCGACTACCAGGCCTATGCCGCGCTCGCCGATGCCGAGGGCGAGGCCATCCTCGCCGAGGCCGTCCAGCGTTTCGCGTTGCGCGCTGCACGCAGCGTGCACCGCACGGGCAGCCTCGCGATCGGCGACATGGCGGTGTGGGTCGGCGTGAGCGCGGACCACCGTGGAGCGGCGTTCGAGGCCTGCCGCTGGATCATCGACGAGGTCAAGCTGCGCGTGCCGATCTGGAAGCGCGAGCATTACGCGGACGGCGATTCCGGCTGGCTGCATCCGGACAACACGCCGGTCGCCGCGAAGCAGCGCTGAGGGAAAGGCATGGGGGAGATGAGGGTGGCGACCCCGCCAGCCACACCCCGGCACCCGAATCACTTGCTGCCGTTGCTTCCTTCCGGACCTGGCGGAGTTCACAAGCTATCGTCGCGAGGGGACCGACGGGGCCACCATAAGACGTGCGCGCTTCCGGCGCGTCTGCGGACGGTGCACGAGGCGTTCCATCCGGTACCACGGGAACTGGCGGAGAGAGCGGGATTCGAACCCGCGAAGCGGGGTTTAGCCGCTTACACACTTTCCAGGCGTGCTCCTTCAACCACTCGGACACCTCTCCGTCCACCGCGAGGCGTGCCGCGCGGTTCCCGCTGTCGCCGTTTCCCTTTCGGCCGCGCAACGGGCCGCGGAGGATACTAGGCCGGCACGGACCAGACAAGCGCGTGCGCGTTGCCTTGGTCAGGCCGGCGAGAAGTTGGCACAATCCACGTTCGTCCTGCGGAAGTCCCGATGTCCTACCAGGTTCTCGCGCGCAAGTGGCGACCACGCCGGTTCACCGAGCTGGTCGGCCAGGAACATGTCGTCCGCGCGCTCTCGCACGCCCTCGACGGCGGACGCATCCATCACGCGTTCCTGTTCACGGGCACGCGCGGCGTCGGCAAGACGACGATCGCGCGCATCTTCGCCAAGTCGCTCAACTGCGAGCGTGGCCCGACCTCGGATCCCTGCGGCACCTGCGGTGCCTGCACCGAGATCGATGCGGGCCGATTCGTCGACCTGCTCGAGATCGATGCCGCCAGCAACACCGGCATCGACAACGTGCGCGAGCTCATCGACAACGCGCAGTACGCCCCGGCACGCGGCGCGTACAAGGTGTACCTCATCGACGAGGTGCACATGCTGTCGAAGGCGGCGTTCAACGCGCTGCTCAAGACGCTCGAGGAGCCGCCGCCGCACGTCAAGTTCCTGCTCGCGACGACCGACCCGCAGCGCCTGCCGGTCACCGTGCTCTCGCGCTGCATCAAGTTCAACCTCAAGCGCCTCACGCCCGAGCAGATCGTCGGCCAGATGCGCCACATCCTCGGTGCCGAAGGCATCGCGTTCGAGGACGAGGCGATCGACGTGCTCTCGCGTGCAGCCGACGGCTCGCTGCGCGACGGCTTGTCCCTGCTCGACCAGGCGATCGCCCACGGCGGCGGCGCGCTGCGCGCCGGCGAGGTGCACGCGATGCTCGGCACGGTCGAGCGTGCGCGCGTGCGCGTGCTGCTCGATGCGCTGGTCGCGCACGATGCGGGCGCCTTGATCGCCGAGATCGAACGCATCGCCGAGTTCGCGCCCGATTTCGCCCAGGTGCTCGACGAGCTTGCGGGCCTCCTGCATCGCGTGCAGCTCGCCCAGCTCGTCGCCGGCACGGGGGACGAGTCCACGCAGGCACTCGCCGCGCGCATCGACGCGCGTGAAGTCCAGCTTTACTACCAGATGGCGATCACGGGCCGGCGCGACCTCGCGCTCGCGCCGACCGCGCGCGTCGGCTTCGAGATGGCCTTGCTGCGCATGCTCGCGTTCGCGCCGGCCGGCCCGGGTGGTGGTGCCAAGGTGGCTCCGTCGACGTCATCCGGTGCGGCCGCGGCAGCGGCCGCGTTCGCATCGCACGGTGCTCCTGCTCCTACATCGCCGCCGCCACGTGCGGCGAAGCCCGATGCCGCGCACGAATCGTCGCGGGTCGTGCCGTTCGCGCCGCCGCAGGCACCCCCGGCTGCTGCACCCGTGCATGCTGCTCCCGCCCAGCGCGTGGCCGCGCCGGCTGCGTCGTCGATGCCGCTTGAGGTCGGCGACTGGCCCGACCTCGTGCGCCGTGCCGATCTCGGCGGCCCGGTCGGCCAGCTCGCGATGCACGCGGTGCTCGTCGGCGTCGATGGCGACACGCTGCGCCTCGGCATCAAGGCGAGCCATGAGCATTTCGTGTCGCCGCCGATCACGGCCCAGCTCGAGAAGAGGCTCGGCGAGACATTCGGCCGACCGGTGAGGATCCGCATCGAGAAGGCCGATACCGCCGCGCAGACGCCGGCCGACCATCACGCGCGCCAGCAGGCCACGCGCCAGCAGGCCGCCCACGACGGCCTGCGCGACGATCCGCTCGTGCAGTCGCTGATCGACACCTTCGACGCGCGCATCGTGCGCGACTCGGTCCGTCCCCTGGAGAAATGACATGAAAGGTCCCCTCGCCGGTCTCATGCAGCAGGCGCAGCGCATGCAGGAGAGCATGCAGCGCGCGCAGGAAGAGCTCGCCCAGCTCGAAGTGACCGGGCAGGCCGGTGGCGGCCTCGTCAGCGTCGTCATGAGCGGTCGCCACGAAGTACGCCGCGTCACGATCGACCGCCAGCTGTTCGCCGACGATCCCGAAATGGCCGAGGACCTGGTCGCCGCCGCGACGAACGACGCCGTCAACAAGGTCGCCGCGATCAGCCAGGAACGAATGGGCGGTGTCACGGCCGGCATGAACCTGCCGCCGGGCTTCAAGCTGCCGTTCTGAGCGCCGCAGCCTTCGACCTTCCTCCGGGCGACGCCTTGCGCGTCGCCGACTCCGCACGCCACGACCTGCCATGTCCACCGGCTCCCCGCTGCTCGCCGACCTGATCGACGCCTTGCGCTGCCTGCCCGGCGTCGGCGCCAAGACCGCGCAGCGCATGGCCTTCCATGTGCTCGAGCGCGACCGGCCCGGCGCGCGGCGCCTGGCGGAGCGGCTGGCTGCCGCCGTGGACAAGGTCGGCAACTGCCGGCGTTGTCGCGGTTTCAGCGAGCAGGACATCTGCGGCTTGTGTGCGAACACGATGCGCGACGCACACCTGCTGTGCGTGGTCGAGACGCCGGTCGACCAGCTCGCGATCGAGCAGGCGACCGGGTATCGCGGGCACTACTTCGTGCTGCTCGGCCGCCTGTCGCCGCTCGACGGACTCGGCCCCAAGGAGCTCGGCCTCGATCTGCTCGCGCAACGCCTCGCCGAGGGCGAGGTGCAGGAACTCATCGTCGCGACCAATCCGACCGTCGAAGGCGAGGCGACCGCCCACATGCTCGCCCAGCTCGCTCGTGCCGCCGGCGTGCGCGCGAGCCGGCTCGCGCACGGCGTGCCGCTCGGCGGCGAGCTCGAATTCATCGATCGCGGCACGCTCGCCCATGCCTTCGGCGGGCGCCAGTCCATGCAGGAGGTTCCATGAGCGAGACGATTTTCAGCAAGATCATCCGGCGCGAGATCCCGGCCGAGATCGTGTACGAGGACGACGACATCCTCGCGTTCCGCGACATCAACGGCCAGGCGCCGACGCACGTGCTGTTCATCCCGAAGCGCCCTATCGCGACCCTCAACGACCTCGGCGAAGACGATGCGAACCTCGTCGGCCGGCTCGTGCTCGCGGCGACGCGCTACGCGAAAGCGCAGGGCTTCGCCGAGGACGGCTACCGCTGCGTCATCAATTGCAACCGTGACGGCGGCCAGTCGGTCTACCACATCCACCTGCACGTGCTGGCCGGGCGCCAGCTGAGCTGGCCGCCCGGCTGAGTCCTGCCTAGTGCTTGGCGTCGGGCTTCGGCTTGACGATGACGACCGGTGGCGGGCCCCACCAGCCCGCGCCGCCCCAGTACGGACCGAAGCGTGGCCCCCAGAACGGGTCGTACGGCCACGGATCGCGCTGCTGCACGACCAGCGGACGCTTCGGCCACAGGTAGACGACATCGGCCTCGACGCGCGGGTAGGTGTAGTCGAATTCGCCGACGCGTCCGCGCTGCGTACCGGCAAGCGTGCCGATCACGGTCATGCTGCGTCCCTTCACGAACACTTCGGGATCGTAGAAGCCGCTGCGGCAGGCGATGAAGCGCCCCGCGTTGGTGTCGCGCGCGAGCGGCCGCGCGGAGCCGTCGAGTTCGCGGCCGAGGATCTCGAAGCAGGTCGCATCGCGACCGGGTTCGACCTTGATGATCTCGCCGCCCCAGCGTACGCGTTCGCCTCGCGGCGCGGCGCCGGACGAGGCGCGGTCACCCCCTGCGCCGGCGACGGCCGATGGCGTCGTGGCCGTGAATTCGCCCTTCAGCGGTGCCGGAACCGTCGCGCACGCCGCGAGCGACAGCACTGCTGGAATCGCCAACCACCTTGCACACCGCATGATCGTCTCCGGGATTCGAAGGGCGTTTCCACGCCATGATGACAGGACGCGCGTCAGTGCCGGGGCGTCGCGCGTCAGCGAAGTATGACCGCGCGCGGCAGCTTCAATTCCCGTACCGCGCGAGCGAACGCGTCGACCTGTTCAGGTGGTGGTTCGGCATGCGCGTAACGCAGCGTGACGTAGTCGCGCACGATCGCGGCAAGCCTGTCCGCGGTGGTGGCGTCGACGATGCGCGCACGGGCGCGTTCGAGCCAGTCGAGAGGGCCTTCGCCATCACGTGCGTCGAGTCCGCGCCGCAGGGCGCGACGCTGCAGTCGCCGCCAGGCCGCGTCGAGCGCGTCTCCGCGAACGTCACGCGGGCTGCGCATCACCCACCATGTGGCCAGGCCCAGCACGACGGCCACCACGCACGCGAGCACGCGCAGGAGGTCGCCCTGATCGGCGTCGCGGACGCCGAACGGCGTCAGCAGGCTGCGCTGGCGCAGCGCATTGAACTGCACGATCGTGTCCGTCCACAGGCGGTTGACGACGTCGAGGCGGTTGCGCGCCTCGAGCCACCATTCCGAACCGAACCACCCCGCGTCGCGGTTGGCCGCCGGTGCGCCCCGTTCGATGCGCTCCGGACTCACGGCGGCGGTCGGATCCACGCGTACCCAGCCGCGGGACTCGAGCCAGACCTCCGACCATGCGTGCGCATCCGACTGGCGCACGAGCAGGTAGCCCGAGCCCTGGTTCATCCAGCCGCCCTGATAGCCCGTCACGACGCGCGCCGGGATGCCTGCGGCACGCATGAGCACGACGAAGGCGGCGCTGTAGTGTTCGCAGTAGCCGGCCTGCGTATCGAACAGGAAATCGTCGACGGAATGCCTGCCGAGCGGCGGCGGCGACAGCGTGTAGCTGAAGCTCGCGTTGAAGTTCGCGAGGGCCGCGCGCATGACCCCGTCGTCGCCGCCGGACTCGGCGCGCCAGCGCCTGGCGAGCTCGATCGCACGCGGATTGAAGCCATCCGGAAGGTGCAGCGCGCGCCGGCGCTCGTCGTCGCGCAACGTGGTCGAGAAGCGATAGTCGGTGACGGAAGAGGCCCGGAAGCGGCGCGGCGTCGACAAGGCACCGCGTGACGTGACCACGCGGTCGTTCGACAGGCGGGTGTTTTCGGGTGCCTCGACAGGGAGGTCGAGGACCGGGACCCATGGGCGGTCGGTCGGCTCGATCGTGATCTCGTAAGCGAGCGGGGCGGACAGCGCCTCGAGCGTGTCGGCGGCGGACTCGGGGAACTGCCTGTCGCGCGTCCACGTCGTGCCGTCGAAATCCGACAGCACGATCGCGCGGAAGTAGCGTTGCGCGGGCGTGGGGGCCGCGCCGTCGAAGCGCACGCGCAAGGCCGGCGAGTCGTCGACGAGCAGTTCGGTGAGTCCGCCCGGCGACATGCGGTCGTCGAGTCCCGTGCGACCGAGTTCGTCGCCGCCGGGTGAGCCCCAAAGCGGTGAACCGAGGCGCGGGATCAGCAGGAATGCCGCCGCCGCCAGCGGCAGGCCGAGCCCGACCAGGGCACCGCCGCTGCGCAGTCCCGAGCGCAGCGGACGTGACGGATCGAGCGGCGCGGGCTGCAGGGCGTGCAAGGCCGCCAGCAGCAGCACGAGCACCGCGCACAACGCCACGGTGAACGCCAGGGTCTGCGTGAACAGCAGCGCGCTCATGAGCACGAAGGCAGAGAAGCCGAGCGTCGCGCGCGCGTCGCGCAGCTTCTCCGTCTCGACCAGCTTGAGCATGAGCAGGCCGGCCGCGAGCGCGCTGCCGGGCTCGCGGCCGAACAGGTTGCCGTACTGAGAGACGACCGCGATCACGAGCAGTCCCACGAGGGGAACCCGCACCCATGCGGGCACGACGCGCGTGCTGCGTCGCCGCGCGACGACACGCAGTGCCGCCGCCACGACGATCGCGATGGCGAACCACAGCGGCAGGCGTGGCAGGTGCGGCGCGACCGCGGCGAACGCGGTCAGCGCGACGATGTCGTACTGGCGGTCAGACAGGCGCATGCGGGAGCAGGGCGAGCGCGCGCAGGCAGGCATGCCGATGCGCCGTGCCTTCGGACGGGCCGAGGCGCTCTTCGGGAAGCACGAGCGTGTAGGCGAGCGCCGCCGCGTCGGCTTCGACGACCCAGGCCGCGAGGCGGCGGATGCGCGCCTCGGCGTCGAGCGGCGCGAGTGCGGCGTAGTCGAACGTCACGACATCGCCGCTGCGTCGCTCACTCTCGCGTGACAGCAGCTTGTCCTGGCGTGCGGATGCCTTCCATGCGATGAGGCGGGGACGGTCGCCTACGCGGTAGTCGCGGAGTCCTGCGAATTCGCCGTCGCTGCCGACCTGCAAACGCGAGCCGTCCTCGCCCCCGGTGCGCGGCCATGCCGGCACGCCGGGTTCGAGTGCCGGGTAGACGAGGAATGTCACGTCGGGATGCACCCAGCTCCAGACCACGAAAAGCCCGAGGGGCTGGTCGCTCCAGAGCTTGATCCTGCCGGGACGGAACCAGCCGCGCGCGGACGCCGGGATGTCGATCGTCACGGCCCCCGGCGCGCCTGCGGGCAGGGCGAAGGCCTGCTCGACATCGTGCGAATGCCATCGCAGCGATGGCCTCGCGCGGCCCCCGGGGTCGAACGTGCAGGTCAGTCGCAGGTTGCCGCCCGCATGGCACGGCGCCGCGCCCGCATCCACGAGCGCGAGGCCGGAGAGTGTGCGGAATCCCGCGAACAGGCTCATCCAGGCGCCGCCCGCGAGGATGCAGGTGAGCAGCAGCGCGGGATTGTTCGCGTAGTTGAGCGATCCGAGCAGCATGATCGCCAGCAGGATCGCGAACGCGATGCCGAAGCGCGTCGGCAGCACGTAGATGCGCCGGCGGTGCAGCCGGATCGGCAGGGCCTCGGCGCGTCGGAGCCGCGTCAGGGCGGGCAGGCGCTTTTCGGCGAGCGCGAGGACGCGCTGCCGCCACGAAGGGACGCTCGTCGTCGTCATCGCACCGCGGTGGCGTCGAGCAGGCCCTTGGCGAGATCGCCGCGGTTGCCGCGGGACGTCGCGGACGGCGTGAGCCGGTGCGCGCTCACGAACGGGAATACGGCCTGCACGTCCTCGGGGACGCAGTAGCCGCGCCCGCCGAGCAAGGCATGTGCGCGCGCCGCGGCGAGGACCGCGAGACCGGCGCGCGGCGAGAGGCCGATCTCGATCTGCGCACTGCGTCGACTCGCATCGAGCAGATCCTGGACGTAGTCGAGCAGGGCGGGACTCGCGACGACCGCCTGCGCGGCGACGCGCAATGCGAGGATCTGCGCCGGGGCGAGGCAGGGCGCGAGGCCGTCGAGCAGCCGATTGCGGTCCGGTGAGGCGAGCATCGCGCGCTCGGCCTCGCGGTCCGGGTAGCCCAGGCTCATGCGCAGCATGAAGCGGTCGAGCTGCGAATCGGGCAGCGGATAGGTGCCGGAGAAATCGAGCGGGTTCTGCGTCGCGACGACGAAGAATGGCGAAGGCAGGGCGTGCGCATGACCGTCGACGGTGACCTGGCCCTCGGCCATCGCCTCGAGCAGCGCGCTCTGCGTCTTCGGCGTCGCGCGATTGATCTCGTCGGCGAGCAGCAGCTGCGTGAAGATGGGACCCGGGTGGAACTTGAAACTGCCCGGCTCGCGCTCGTAGACGCTGACGCCGATAATGTCCGACGGCAGCAGGTCGCTCGTGAACTGCACGCGCTGGAAGCCGAGGCCGAGCGTCGCGGCGAGTGCGTGCGCGAGCGTGGTCTTGCCGACGCCCGGCAGATCCTCGATGAGCAGGTGTCCCCCCGCGATGAGACAGACGAACGCGAGCCGCACCTCGGATTTCTTTCCGAGCAGGACCCGGTTGACCTGCGCGATGCCGCGCGCGAGTGCGTCGCGAAGATCACTGTCGAGGATGGGGGCGGGCGTGGACGGCGAATCGGGCATGGTCGGCGCGTGCGGATGAGGGAGCAGGACGACATGGCCGCGCGCGGCGCCGTCGACCCGAGTGTAGCCGTGCCCGTACACGCATGGCGAGACGGCGCGATCGCGTGGCGGCGTGCGTTCATCGTCGCATTCCTCGCATGCACGGCGTTGAAGCTGTGGATCGCGGCATCGCTTTCGCCGTTCGTCGACGAAGCGTTCTACTGGCAGGAAAGCCGCCGCCTCGCATGGTCGTACAGCGACGTGCCCGGCATGACCGCGTGGCTCATCCACCTCGGCGAGAGCGTGCTCGGCCACTCGGTGTTCGCGATGCGCCTGCCGTTCCTCGTGCTCGCCACCGCGACGGTCGTGCTGGTCGTCGTGCTCGCACGCAGGCTCGCCGGCGCGTGCGCAGGGTGGCAGGCGGGTCTCGGTGCGCTCGTGCTGCCGCTGCTCGGATCGCTCGGCGTGCTGGCCCTGCCTGACGTGCCGTTGCTGTTCGCGAGCGTGCTCGCGCTGGTCGCGCTCGAGCGCGCACTCGCGACACGCTCGACGGGGGCGTGGTGCCTCGTCGGCGTCTCACTCGCGCTCGCGTGGCTCAGTCATTACCGTGCCGCGATGCTCGTTGCGGCGGGGTTCGCCATCATGGTGGCCACGGCACGCGGCAGGTCATGCTGGCGCGAGCGCGGGTTCTGGATCGCGGTCGCGATCGGCGCACTGGGCATCCTGCCGCTGCTCGCGTTCAATGCCACGCAAGGCTGGTCCGCGGCAGGCTTCCAGTTCGTCGACCGGCATCCATGGTCGTTCCAGGCCGAGGCGCTGCTGCAACCGTTCGAGCAGGCGCTCGTGACGACGCCACTCCTCTATATGGTGTTCGTCGGCACCCTCGTCGCGGCGCTGCGTCGGCTGCGCCTCGGCGCGCCCTGGGATCTGCTCGCCTGGAGCGCGTGCGTGCCGATCCTCGGCTACTTCGTGCTGGGCCTGTTCGCCGACCACGAGCGCTTCCGCGTGCACTGGCCGCTCGCCGGGTACGTCCCGCTGCTCGTCGCGTTGCCTCTGCTGCTGCGCGAGGCTTGGCGAGGTCGCGCGTTGCGCATGACGATCCTCGCGGCGTTCATGCTCGCGGCAGCCGGCACGCTCGTCGTGCTCGGTTGGTTCGCGGCAGCGGCGCATCCCGCGTCGACGGCGTACCTCGCCGCGGGCAAGCTGTATCCGTCGCATTTCGCGGGATGGCGCGAAACGGCGTCGGCGGCGCGTGACCTCATGGCCTCTGCGGAGCATGCCGGCAAGCCGCTCGTCGCCGACAACTTCATGCTCGCGGCCGAGCTCGAGTTCGCACTCCAAGCTGGTGCGGTGCCGACGCTCGACAGCCCGCTCAACGCCAAGCACGGGCGGGCACGCCAGCTCGCGATCTGGCAACAGGACGAAGCCGGCGTGCGCGCGCTGGCGGGACGCGACGTCGTCGTCGCGATGGACGAGACCGCCTTGCGCGAACGCGATCGCGCGGCATGGCGCGATGCGGTGTGCGCGCGCTTCGATGCGCTGCAGGAGATCAGGCGACTCGACCTCCACGGTGGCCGCAAGCGCATCGTGTTCCTCGAGGGCGTGGTGCGTGCGGAGCCCGTTGCGGGAGGCCGCTGCGAGGCCTCAGGGCAGGGCGAGACCCGCTGAGCGCAGCATCGCGGCCAGCGCGACGAGCGGCAAGCCGACGAGGGCGGTCGGATCCTGCGTCTCGACGCGTTCGAACAGCGCGATGCCGAGGCCTTCGACCTTGAAGCTGCCCGCACAGTCGAGTGGTCGTTCACGCTCGACGTAGCGCGCGATGGTCGCGGCGTCGAGCGTGCGGAAGACGACGCGCGTTTCGTCGAGATGATCGCGGACGCCGCCACCGTGGCGTGTGTCGACGAGGCGCACGGCGGTCAGGAAGCGCACCGTGCGTCCCGAGCATGCCGCGAGCTGGGTGCAGGCCGTGGCGACATCGCCGGGCTTGCCGAGTACGCGACCGTCGAGATCGGCGACCTGATCCGAACCGATGACGAGGCTGTCGGGCCGGTCGCGTGCGACCGCATCGGCCTTGGCAGCGGCCAGTCGTGTCGCGAGATCGCGTGGCGATTCGTCGCAGCGTGCATCTTCGTCGACGCCCGGGGCGACTCGATCGAACCCGTCGACGAGGCGGCCGAGCAGCTCGGCCCGGTAGCGCGAGGTCGAGGCGAGCACGATCGGCGGAGCGCTCATGCCGGCCGCCCCGCCTCGTCGAGTTCGGCGCAGACCTCGGCCAGCCTCTGCATCTGCCCGGCCAGCCGTTCGCGTGACTGGCGCAGGGCGCTGCCGGCGTTGCGCAGATCGTCGAGCGAGGCGGTCGTGGCGTGGTCGCGCAGCCACAGGCGATGCTGCAGAAGGTCGTGCAGGGCGGCCTGGACCTGCGGTTCGGCGGTCAGCGTTGCGCGCGCCGACACGTCCAGAGAGCTCGGCATCTGGCTGACCCTGGCAGGCAGCTCGCGCATGCGGGCGCGGCATTCCTGCAGTTCGCGTTCGAGGGCGTCGGCATCGTCCAGGATCACGCGCAGGGTGCGCGTGCGCGTATTCCACCAGCGCTCGCGCAGGAACAGGCCCGCCGTGCCGAGGGCGAGCACCGTCGCGAGGATCACGAGTACGGTCGTCATCGCCCGAGTCTGCCGAATGCGCACGGGCACGGCAATTTCGGCGGTCGTGCCGCACCACACCGGGCATCCGTCGCACGCAGGGCCTTGTTTTGCCAAGGCTCCGCGGATGTCGCGCGGTTGACATGAACGGGGGGTCCACCTACCATCGCGCGCCCATGCCAGCCGCCTTGCCCGACAACGTAGACGCTTGGCGCATGGTGCAGGCGCGCCGCGAGTTCGATGGCACGCTGCCGCTGGCGAAGTTGCCCCGACTCGGCGCGAGCCTGGCAGGGCAGGAAGGCAGCGTACGCTACGCCATCGAATTCGGAACGGATGACTTCGGCATCGCGTTCCTCGAGCTCGATGTCGAGGCGGCGCTTCCGCTCGTGTGCCAGCGTACGCTGGACGTCTTCGAGCAGCCGGTGCGCATCCATCAGCGCCTCGGCCTCATCGATGACGAGTCGCGCGAAGCGTCGCTGCCCGAAGGCTACGAGCCGCTGCTCGTGACCGACGGCAACCTCGATCTCAAGGACGTGATCGAGGACGAGTTGATCCTGTCGCTGCCCGTCGTGGCGTTGGCGCCCGGCGTGCCGTTCGACGAGGTGCCGCTCGCGGTGGCACCTGCCATCGAGGTCGACGAGGCGCCTTCCAACCCGTTCGCGGTGCTCGGACGCCTCCGGGACACGCGCACGGACTGAACGTGTCAAGCGCCGGCCATGTGCCTGCGTCGTGCCAACCCTGTTCCATCCTTACAACACCGCTTGCCCAGCAAGCCACATCGCTACACCCTGGAGAGTTGTCATGGCAGTCGCCAAGAGCCGTAAAACCCCGTCCCGCCGCGGCATGCGCCGTTCGCACGACGCCCTCACCGCCAAGCAGCTGTCGACCGATCCGACGTCGGGCGAGGTGCACCTGCGCCACCACGTCACCAAGGACGGCTACTACCGCGGCAAGAAGGTCATCGAAACGAAGGGTTCGGTTCCCGAAGCGGACTGAGTCGACGGTGCGATCCACCGGCGAGCCGCCTGAGCGGCTCGCTGCCGGCCTGCCATGGGAGTAGAGACCCTGTTGTACTCACGCATCGCCGGCACCGGCAGCTACCTTCCCGACAAGGTCGTCACCAACGCGGATCTCGAGAAGTTCGTCGAGACCAGCGACGAATGGATCCGGACGCGCACGGGCATCCGTGAGCGGCGCATGGCCGCGGACGGCGAGACGACGGGCGATCTCGCCTTCCACGCGGCGACGCGTGCACTCGAGGCCGCGGGTGTGCAGGCGTCCGAGCTCGACCTCATCGTGCTCGGAACGACCACGCCGGACATCATCTTTCCGTCGACGGCCTGCCTGCTGCAGCACCGCCTCGGTGCCAACGGCTGCGCGGCGTTCGACGTCAACGCAGCGTGCTCGGGCTTCGTCTACGCGCTCGGCGTCGCCGATGCTTTCATCCGCAGTGGCCAGGCCCGCAAGGCGCTCGTGGTCGGTGCCGAGACGCTCACGCGCATGCTCGACTGGAACGATCGTGGCACCTGCGTGCTGTTCGGAGACGGTGCCGGCGCGGTGGTGCTCGAGGCCTCCGAAGAGCCGGGCATCCTGACCACCAAGCTGCACGCGGACGGCGGATACAAGCATCTCCTGTACAACCCGGTCGGCGTCTCGGCGGGATTTCGCGACGAGCCGAACCATGGCGTCCGCGTGCTCATGACCGGCAACGAGGTGTTCAAGGTCGCGGTCAAGACGCTCGATCGCATCGTCGGCGAGACGCTCGAGGCCGCCGGCATGGACGAGTCGCAGATCGACTGGCTCATTCCGCACCAGGCCAACCTGCGCATCATCGAAGCCACGGCCAAGCGCCTGAAGATGCCGATGGAGCGCGTCGTCGTCACGGTCGACCGCCACGGCAACACGTCGTCGGGATCCGTGCCGCTCGCGCTCGACGAAGCCGTACGCTCGGGCAGGGTCAAGCGCGGCCAGACCGTGCTGCTCGAGGCCTTCGGTGGCGGCTTCACGTGGGCTTCGGCATTGCTGCGGTACTGATCGACCTTTCGAGGGAGATGCAGCGATGGCCCAGCGACTGACCCTGCGCGATACGCCGGTCTGGATGAAGCGCTACGTCGGCGGCGAGCGACGCCTGTCGCTTGCGCTGCTCGACGCGTGCATGCGCCGCCTCGGTGTCACGCCGCTGCGCCCGCCGCCGCACCACGCGGGTGATCGCGCCAAGCAGCTCGAGATGCGTCGCCTCGGCGAGCTGCGCGATGCCGACGTGAGCGTGCCCGACGTCATCGGCGAAGGTCCCGGCTTGCTCATGCTCAGCGACATAGGATCATCGTTCTCGGCGCGCCTTTCGCAATGCCGTGGCGACACGGTCGCGATCGATGCGCTGACGTCGGCTGCCGTCGATGCGATCGCCGATGTACACGCGCGCGGCCAATACCTCGGCCAGCCGACCGCGCGCAACCTCGTCGTGCTCGACCACGGCGGCATCGGCTTCCTCGACTTCGAGGAGGATCCGGCCGAAGTCATGTCGCTCGACAATGCCCAGGCACGCGACTGGCTGCTCTTCACCCATGGTGTCGCACGCCATTACGCCCAACGTCCCGAGGCCTTGTCCGGCATCCTCAAGCATGGCCTCTCGCGTTCACGTGCGGACGTCGCCACGATCGTGACCGACAGCAGCGATCGCCTGCACGTCGTCGCCCGCGTGCTCGCGCCGTTCGGCCGCAGCGCCGCGCGCGTGCGCGCCGCGCTCGCCGCGCTGCGCCTGGTCTCCTTCGCCGCCGTGGCCTTCCTTGCCGCACTCGCTGTCGACTACCTGCACGATGGCGACATCGACCTGCTGTCGTGGGCGAGCCACATCATCGGAACCCTCTCGTGACCAACAACGTTTCCTCCGCGCTCGCCCTCGTATTCCCGGGGCAGGGCTCGCAGTCGGTCGGCATGCTCGCCGACCTGTCCGACCGCCATGCCCTCGTGCGCGCGACCTTCGAAGAGGCCTCGGCCGGGGCCGGCACCGACCTCTGGGCGCTGTCGCAGGGCGGCCCCGAGGAGCTGCTCAACCGCACCGAGTACACGCAGCCCGCGCTGCTCGCCGCGGGCATCGCCGTGTGGCGCGCGTGGCGCGAGGAAGGCGGAGCGTTGCCTGCGCGCGTTGCCGGCCACAGCCTCGGCGAGTACACCGCCCTGGTCGCGGCGGGCGTGCTGTCGCTGCACGATGCCGCACACCTCGTGCGCATCCGCGGCCAGGCCATGCAGGCTGCCGCGCCGGAAGGCGTCGGCGCGATGGCGGCCGTGCTCGGCGCCGACGACGCCGTCGTCGAAGCCGTCTGTACGGCCGTCTCGGGCGAGCACGTCGTGGTGCCGGCGAACTACAACTCGCCGGGCCAGATCGTGATCGGCGGACATGCCCAGGCCGTCGATGCGGCGATCGCCGCGCTGGCGGAACAGGGCGTGCGCAAGGCCGTCAAGCTCGCCGTGAGTGTGCCGTCTCACACGCCGCTCATGCGCGAAGCCGCCAATCGTCTCGCCGAGGCGATGACCGCTTACGCGTGGCAGCCGCCGTCGATCCCGGTCGTGCAGAACGTCGATGCCGCCGAGCATGCGGGCACCGACGCGATCCGCGACGCGCTCGTGCGCCAGCTCTACCTGCCGGTGCGCTGGACGCAGTGCGTGCAGGCACTCGCCGCGGGCGGTGCGACCCGCATCGCCGAGTGTGGCCCGGGCAAGGTGCTCGCCGGCCTCGTCAAGCGCATCGACAAGGGCCTCGATGCGCGCGCGATCGGACTGCCGTCCGACCTCGCCGCCGCACGCGAAGCCTGGGCCTGATCCCCATCCATCGTTTCCCGGAGCACGTTTCCATGAGCGCATCCCTCAACGGCGAGATCGTCCTCGTCACCGGCGCGAGCCGCGGCATCGGCGCGGCCATCGCCGACACGCTCGCCGCACGCGGCGCCACGGTCGTCGGTACGGCGACCTCCGAGGCCGGCGCGAACGCGATCGGCGAACGTCTCGCCGCGCACGGCGGCCACGGCCGCGTGCTCGACGTCGCCGACGGCGCGTCGATCGAAGCCCTTGTAGACGCGATCGGCAAGGAATTCGGCGCGGTGTCGATCCTCGTCAACAACGCCGGCATCACGCGCGACCAGCTGCTCATGCGCATGAAGGACGAGGATTGGCAGGCCATCCTCGACACCAACCTGACCTCGGTCTATCGCGCATCGAAAGCGGTCATGCGCGGCATGATGAAGGCGCGCAAGGGACGCATCATCAGCATCGCCTCGGTGATCGGCGTGATGGGCAACGCGGGACAGTCCAACTACGCCGCGGCGAAGGCCGGCATCATCGCGTTCTCGAAGTCGCTCGCGCGCGAGATCGGTTCGCGCGGCGTGACGGTCAACGTCGTCGCGCCGGGTTTCATCGACACGGACATGACACGTGCGCTGCCGGAAGAACAACGCAACGCGCTGCTCGCACAGATCGCGCTGCAGCGTTTCGGTGGCCCGCAGGACATCGCGGAAGCCGTCGCGTTCCTCGCCTCGCCGGCGGCGGCGTACGTCACCGGCGAGACGCTGCACGTCAACGGCGGCATGTACATGGCGTGACACACATGGGCGCTGCCGGTCGGTAGCGACTGTGAACGGGTTCCACTACAATGCGCCGGCCTCGCGGGGCCTGCGCCCCAGCGGCGGTCCGCCAAAGGCGACCGCACAACCAATCCCATCGGGAGATTCCACACACATGAGCACTATCGAAGAACGCGTCAAGAAGATCGTCGTCGAACAACTGGGCGTGAAGGAAGACGAGGTCACGCCGAACGCGTCGTTCGTCGATGATCTGGGCGCCGACTCGCTCGACACCGTCGAACTCGTGATGGCGCTCGAGGAAGAGTTCGAGTGCGAGATCCCGGACGAGGAAGCCGAGAAGATCACGACGGTCCAGCAGGCGGTCGATTACGTGAAGTCGCACGTCAAGTCCTGATGGACCTGGCGGGCGCGGCGACCGCGACTCCACCCGTCGTCGCACAGCGACGACGGGCCGGACGCGCCGCACATTGAGTCAGAAAGCTGCGCCCGAGGGCGCAGCTTTCGTTTTGAGGATCGGGAACGGTACGCCGGCGTATGCACGGCGAGGCGCTCCCCACACGTGGAAGTCCCAGCATGAGCAAGCGTCGCGTCGTCGTCACCGGTCTCGGCATCGTCAGCCCCGTGGGCAACGACCTCGAGACCGCCTGGGATGCCATCCGCAACGGCCGCAGCGGTATCGGCCCGATCACCAACTTCGACGTCAGCGCGTTCCCCACGCGCATCGCCGGCGAGGTCCGCGACTTCGACGCCGCGGCCTGGATCCCGCCGAAGGACGTCAAGAAGATGGACAACTTCATCCATTACGGCGTCGCCGCCGCGCTCATGGCGCTGCGCGATGCCGGCCTCGAGATCACCGAGGCGAATGCCGAGCGCACCGGTGCGCTGATCGGCTCGGGCATCGGCGGCATCGCCGGCATCGAGAAGACCACGGTCGCGTGGCACGAAGGCGGCCCGCGCAAGATCTCGCCGTTCTACGTGCCGTCGACGATCATCAACATGGTCTCGGGCCACATCTCGATCATGACCGGCATCAAGGGCCCGAACTTCTCGGCCGTGTCGGCGTGTGCGACCTCCAACCACAGCATCGGCATGGCGATGCGCCTGATCCAGTACGGCGACGCCGACGCGATGATCGCGGGCGGCGCCGAGTACGCGACCGTGCCGACCGCGGTCGGCGGCTTCTGCTCGATGAAGGCGATGTCCACGCGCAACGACGACCCGCAGCGCGCGAGCCGTCCGTGGGACAAGGACCGCGACGGCTTCGTGCTCGGTGACGGCGCCGGCATCCTCGTGCTCGAGGAGTACGAGAGTGCGAAGAAGCGCGGCGCGCGCATCTACTGCGAACTCGCCGGCAGCGGCAGCAGCAGCGACGCGTTCCACATGACCGCGCCGAGCGAGAACGGCGAAGGCCCGGCGCGCTGCATGGCCGCGGCCATGAAGGACGCCGGCATCAACGCCGACCAGGTCGAGTACCTCAACGCGCACGGCACCTCGACGCCGCTCGGCGACGTCGCCGAGACGCTCGCGCTCAAGCGCGCGCTCGGTGACCACGCCTACAAGACGATGGTCAGCTCCACGAAATCGATGACCGGTCATCTGCTCGGCGCGGCCGGCGGCGTCGAGGCGATCTTCACGATCCTCGCGCTGTACCACGGCATCATCCCGCCGACGATCAACCTCGACGAGCCGGGCGAAGGCTGTGACCTCGACTACGTGCCCAACGTGGCGCGCGAGAAGGCGATCTCGGTCGCGGTGTCGAACGGCTTCGGCTTCGGCGGCACCAACGGCACGCTGGTCTTCCGCCGCATCTGATCGCGGCGGCGAACGACATGACCCAGCGCGGCACGCCGCCGCTCGTGCGCGTGCTGTCCGGGCGGCGCGACCTGCTGGCGCTCGCCGCGGCGTGGCCGTCGCGCTATCCGGGCCTGCTCGAGAGCGTCGCCCACGGCACCGCGCAGGCGCGCCACGACATCCTGTTCGCCTGTCCGCAGGCCTCGTTCGCGCTCGAGGCCGATGGCACCGTGCGTGATGCATCGGGTGCCGTGGTCGGCACGCGCTTCCTCGACGTGCTCGATGCTGCGTGGACTGCCGGGCGCGTCGTCGACGCATCGCCCGAGCCGCTGCCGTTCACGGGCGGCTGGCTGCTGTACCTCGGCTACGCGCTCGCCGCCGAGGTCGAGCCGCGCCTGCGGCTGCCGACCGAACGTGGTCGCGTGCCGCGCGCACTCGCGCTGCGCTGTCCGGTCGCGGTCGTCGTCGACCATGCGGCGGATCGCACGCTGCTCGTCGCCGAATCCGGTTTCACGCACCTGCTCGACGAGGTCGAGGCCGACCTCGCGGCCACGCCTGCGTTCACGGCGGCCCAGCCCCTCGTCGAACGCGTCGACGAGGATGCGCCGGAACGTTTCCTCGACGGCGTCGCGCGTACGCAGGCGTACCTGCGCGCCGGTGACGTGTTCCAGGTGAACCTGTCGCGCGAATGGCGCCTCGGCCTGCGCGCGCCGACGCCGCCGACGGCCGTCTACGCGGCCTTGCGGCGCGCGAACCCTTCACCGTTCGCTGCGCTCGTGCAGCAGCCGGGCTGGGCCATCGCGAGCTCGTCGCCCGAGCGCCTCGTCGAGGTACGCGGGCGCGACGTGCAGACGCGCCCGATCGCCGGCACGCGTGCACGCCTGCCCGGTGACGACGAGGCCGCGCGCGTGCGCGAGCTCGTCGGCCATCCGAAGGAACGCGCCGAGCACGTCATGCTGATCGACCTCGAACGCAACGACCTCGGCCGCGTCTGCGTGCCGGGTAGCGTGATCGTCGACGAGCTCATGGGCGTGGAGAGCTACGCGCACGTCCACCACATCGTCTCCAACGTGCGCGGCCGCCTGCGCGATGGCGTCACGCCCGCCCAGGTGATCGCGGCGGTGTTCCCGGGCGGCACGATCACGGGCTGCCCGAAGGTGCGCTGCATGGAGATCATCGCCGAGCTCGAAGGCGTGCCGCGAGGTGCCTACACCGGCTCGATCGGCTATCTCGGCCGCAACGGTGACCTCGATCTCAACATCCTGATCCGCACCCTCATGCTCGAGGACGACGAGGTCCGCCTGCGCGCCGGTGCCGGCATCGTCGTCGATTCGGTCGCCGAGGCCGAGCTCGCCGAAACGCGCGCCAAGGCGCGTGGTCTGCTGCGTGCGTTCGACCTCGACGCGTGACGCGATCCGATCCGGTCGATCCTGCTACGCTTCGGCGTCTTTCCGGCGTGACCGCATGACCTTCAAGCCTCTTCCCCGATCCCGCGGCGGCATCCTGCGCGTGCTGCTCGTCCTCGTCGCGCTCGCCGCCGTGGCCGTCGCCGTGCTCGCCGGCATCGCATGGCAGGATTTCAAGCGTTTCGCCGACGCACCGCTCGTCGTCGAGGCGCCGCGCACGATCGATTTCGAGCGCGGCACGCGTTTCAAGGCGATCGTGCGCCAGCTGCGCCGCGAAGGCGTCACGCGCGGTTCGCCGTTCTTCTGGCGCGTACTCGCGCACGAGATGGACGTGGCCTCGCGCCTGCAGGCCGGCGAGTACGCGCTCGCGCCCGGCATGACACCGCGCGACCTGCTCACCGCGATGGCGGCGGGCCGTGTCGTGCAGCACCGCTTCACGATCGTCGACGGCTGGACGTTCCGCCAGCTGCGCCTCGCGCTCGCCGCCGACAGCGGCCTCGCCCAGACCTTGCCGGGCCTCGACGACGCCACGATCGTCGCGCGCCTGTCGATCGAGGGTGGCCATCCCGAGGGCTGGTTCCTGCCCGAGACCTACTCGTGGGTGAAGGGCGACAGCGACTTCGACGTGCTGCGTCGCGCGCACACCGCGATGCGCCGCGAGCTCGATCGCCTGTGGCCCGCGCGTGATGCCGCTGCCGTGGTCAAGACGCCGTACGAAGCGCTCATCATGGCCTCGATCATCGAGAAGGAATCGGGCATCGCCGACGAGCGTCCGCAGATCTCGGGCGTGTTCGCGCGCCGCCTGCGCATCGGCATGCGCCTGCAGACCGACCCGACCGTCGTCTACGGGCTCGGCGAGGCCTACGACGGCAACATTCGCCGCCGCGACCTCGACACCGACACGCCGTACAACACCTACACGCGCGCCGGCCTGCCGCCGACGCCGATCGCGATGCCGGGTCTGCGTGCGCTCGAGGCGGCGCTGCATCCGGCCGACGGGAATGCGCTGTACTTCGTCGCAGTCGGTGACGGCAGCGGTCGCCACGTCTTCAGCGCGACGCTCGACGAGCACAATCGCGCCGTCGCGCGCTACCTGCGCCAGCTGCGCGCGCCATGAGCGGACGCCTGGTCACGATCGAAGGCGGCGAGGGTGCGGGCAAGAGCACCGTGCTCGACAGCGTGCGCGCGCGCCTCGAGTCCCACGGCATCACGCTCGAGGTGACGCGTGAGCCGGGCGGCACCGCGTTCGGCGAGGCCGTGCGCCAGCTCGTGCTCGATCCGTCGCTCGGTCCGGTCTGCGCCGAGAGCGAGCTGCTGCTGATGTTCGCGGCGCGCGCGCAACTCGTGCGCGAGCGCATCCGTCCCGCGCTCGCGGCCGGGCGATGGGTGCTCTCGGATCGTTTCACCGACGCGAGCCACGCCTACCAGGGCGGTGGCCGCGGCCAGCCCGGCGAGCGCATCGCCGAGCTCGAGCGCTGGGCCGCCGACGGTCTGCGTCCCGATCTCACCCTGCTGCTCGACCTTCCCGTGGAGCAAGGCCTCGCGCGCGCTGCGCAGCGTGGCGCGCAGGACCGCATCGAGGGTGAGCAGGCGACGTTCTTCGAGCGCGTGCGCGCGGCGTACCGTGCGCGCGCGGCCGCCGATCCCGCGCGCTTCCGCGTCATCGACGCAAGCCGCGACGTCACCAGCGTGCGCGACGATGCGCTCGCCGCGATCGACGCGTTCGTCGCTGCGGAGGGCAGGGCATGACGCTCGCGCCCTGGCTGCAGCCGGCATGGGCGTCGCTGGCCGCGCGGCTCGAGGCCGGGCGCCTGCCGCATGCGCTGCTCGTGGCGGGGCCCGCGGGACTCGGCAAGCGTGTGCTCGTCGAGGCGCTCGTCCGTGCAGCGCTGTGCGACCGTCGCGAAGACGACGGCCACGCCTGCGGCCACTGCCGCGCCTGCCTGCTGCTCGCCGCGGGGTCGCATCCCGACCGCGCGCACGTCACCTTCGAACTGCGCGACGACGGCAAGCCACGCACCGAGATCGTCATCGAACAGATCCGCGTGCTGTCGCAGCGGCTTGCGCTCGCGAGCCAGTTCGGCGGCCTGCAGGTCGCCATTATCGATCCGGCCGACGCGATGAACGCGAGCGCCGCCAACGGCTTGCTCAAGACACTCGAGGAGCCGTCCGCGTCGACCGTGATCGTGCTCGTCGCGGATCGCCTGTCGCGCCTGCCGGCGACGATCCGCAGCCGCTGCCAGCGCATCGAGGTCGGCGTGCCGCCGCGTGCCGAGGCGCGTGCGTGGCTGGCCGCGCAAGGCGTCGCCGCCGCGCGCGCCGACGAGGCCCTCGACGCGATGCTCGGCAACCCCGGACGCGCGCTCGAGGCCTGCGGCGACGACACGCTCGCG
Source organism: Dokdonella aquatica (assembly GCF_051987395.1). Classification (NCBI taxonomy): domain Bacteria; kingdom Pseudomonadati; phylum Pseudomonadota; class Gammaproteobacteria; order Lysobacterales; family Rhodanobacteraceae; genus Dokdonella; species Dokdonella aquatica. Next base: position 3,820,686 of record NZ_CP197094.1, read on the forward strand.
TTGCGGGCCGCCTGTGCGAAGGACCTCGCCAGCCTGCGCGGATCACGCGCGAGCGCGCTCGCGGTCGCCGAGGCCTGGACCGCCGACCGTCCGGCCGAGCGCCTCTGGCATGCCGCGGTGCTCGCGCGTGACGAAGGCCTGCGCCTCGCGCGTGGCGAGCGCGGTGTGCTCGGCTTGACCGCATCCGACGAAATCCCGAAGCTAGCCACGTGGTTTGCGGCGGCCAACAAGGCCCGCGAGCTTCTCAACACACCCGTGCGCAGCGAGCTGGTCGTCCTCGACCTGCTGCATGCGTGGCAGGCGCCAAGGAGGAACTGACCCATGTCCACACCTGCCGGCGGCGGCATGCCGCGCCAGGGCATCCTGTCGCTCGCCATCAAGGACAAGGGTGCGCTCTACAACGCCTACATGCCGTTCGTGAAGGGCGGTGGCCTGTTCGTGCCGACGACCAAGCGCTACAACCCGGGCGACGAGGTGTTCATCCTGTTGTCGCTGATGGACGAGAAGGACCGCCTGCCGGTCGCCGGCAAGGTCGTCTGGATCACGCCGCCGGGCGCGCAGGGCAACCGCACGGCCGGCATCGGCGTGCAGTTCAACGAATCCAGCGACGGCGAGGCCGCGCGCACGAAGATCGAGACCATCCTCGCCGGCATCCTCGGCCAGGAACGCCCGACCCACACGATGTGATGCGCACGCTGGTCCTCGGTGCCGGTGCGACCGGCGGGTATTTCGGCAGTCGTTTCCTCGACGCAGGCCTCGACGTGACGTTCCTCGTGCGCGAGGCACGCGCGGCGACGCTCGCACGCGATGGCCTGCGCGTGCATCGCACCGGCGGCACGTTCGCGGCGCCCGTGAACACGCTCGTGCGCGTGCCGGACGATGCCGCATTCGACCTCGTGCTGCTGTCGTGCAAGGCCTACGACCTCGAGGCCTCGATCGACGCCATCGCGCCCGCAGTCGGGCCGTCGACGCGCGTGCTGCCTCTGCTCAACGGCCTGCACCATCTCGAGGCACTCGATGCGCGCTTCGGCGCGGAGCGCGTGCTCGGCGGCCTCTGCCACATCTCGGTGACGCTCGACGCCGAAGGTGCGATCCGCCAGACCGGTGCGATCGACCGCCTCACGTTCGGGAGTCGCGATCCAGCCGCGCATCCGTTGCCCGCGACGATCCGCGGGGCGCTGCTCGGCGTTCCGGTCGAAGTCGCCGAGAGTCCCGACGTGCTCGCCTCGATGTGGCGCAAGTTCGCGTTCCTCGCGACGCTGGCCGGCATCACGACGCTGCTGCGCGGATCGATCGGTGCGATCGAGGCCGTGCCGGGTGGCGCGGCGCTGACGCTGCGGCTCTACGAGGAGTGTTGCGAGACCGCGAGCCGCCACGGCCATGCCCAGGATGCCGGCGCGCTCGAAGAGGGAAGCGCCATCCTCACCGCGCCTTCCTCGCCGCTCAAGGCCTCGATGCTGCGCGACCTCGAGCGCGGCTCGCGCACCGAGGTCGAGCACGTGCTCGGCGACATGCTCGCGCGGGCACAAGCCGGCGACGTCGATGTTCCGCTGCTCGCGGCGGCGGTCGCGAACCTTCGCGTCTACGAGAACGCGCGCCGCGGTTGAGCCGGCGCGCGTTGCCCGTCGCTTCCGTCAGCCCTGCGGGCGCAGCAGGGCGCTGTCCCAGCCCGGACGCGGCGTGAAGCGGTCGCCGTAGCGCTTTTCCAGCAACTCGAGGCGTGCCTTGAGCAGGTCGACGCCGGTGTCGCGGATGTGCTGGATCGGGCCGCCGCGGAACGGTGCGAAGCCGGTGCCGAAGATCACGCCGGCATCGCAGAGTTCGGCGTCGTCGACGACGCCGTCGTGCAGGCAGGCGACCGACTCGTTGAGCATCGGCAGGATCATGCGGTCCTCGATGTCGGACGGCGCGGTGTACTGCGGATCGACCTCGGGCTTGACCGGTTTGCCGTTCTCCCAGCGGTAGAAGCCTTCGCCGTCCTTCTTGCCGCGCTTGCCCGAGGCGAGCAGCGCTTCCATGCCCGGCGGGATCTCGAGGCCGAGGAACGGGCCTAGCTCGCGCCCGACCGAAGCAGCGACGTCGAGGCCGACGGTGTCGGCAAGCTCGATCGGGCCCATCGGCATGCCGAACTTCTTGGCGGCCTTGTCGAGCACGGGGCCCGGCACGCCTTCGCCATAGAGGCGCACGGCCTCGAGCATGTACGGCATGAGGATGCGGTTGACGAGGAAGCCCGGCGTGCCCTTGACCGGCACGGGCAGCTTGTCGAGCGCCTTGCAGAACGCGAGCGCGCGCTTCTCGACCGCGGGATCGAGGCCGTCGTGGCGCACGATCTCGACGAGCGGCATCAGCGCGACCGGATTGAAGTAGTGCAGGCCGAGGAAACGGCCCGAACTCGCCACGGCACCGCGCAGCTCGTCGAGCGGGATGCTCGAGGTGTTCGAGGCAAGCAGCGCGTCGGGTTTCATCGACGGTTCGGCCTGGCGGTACAGCGCCTCCTTGGCCTCGGCGTTCTCGAAGATCGCCTCTATGAGCAGGTCGGCCTCGGCGACGCCGTGGCCCTCGACGTCGGCCTTGAGGCGCGCGAGCGCGGGGTCGACGCGCTGCGGTGTCTTGAGCTTCTTCGTGAACAGTTCGCGTGCGCGATCGAGCGCGGGCTGCACGTACTTGAGCTCGCGGTCCTGCAAGGTGACGTCGAAGCCGCGCAGTGCCGACCACGCCGCGATGTCGCCACCCATGACGCCGGCGCCGACGACATGAACCTTGCGGATGCCGTGGTCGATGCCGCTGCCGAGGCCCTTGAGGCGCTCCTGCAGGAAGAACACGCGGATCAGGTTGCGCGCGGTCGGCGTGGTCGCGAGCTTGGCGACGGCGCGCGCCTCGTTGCGCAGGCGCTGGCTCAGCGAGCCGCCACGGCGCCAGGTCTCGATCAGCGAGAACGGGGCCGGGTAGTGCTCCGGCCGCGCCTTCGCGGCGGTCTGCTTGCGCACCATCGGAGCGAGCACCTGGCGTACCGGCCACAGGTTGGTCGCCCACGCGGTCGCGCGCTGGGCGAACGGGCGCACGGGCGGGTGGCGGATGATCTCCTTGGCGCGTTCGACCAGCCCTTCGGGCGTCGTCACGGCGTCGACGAGGCCCATCGCGCGCGCGTTCTCGGCCGAGGCGGTGCGTCCGCTCAGCATGAATTCGAGCGCCTTGGGGGCGCCGACCAGGTAAGGCAGGCGGGCGCTGCCGCCCCAGCCCGGGAAGATGCCTAGCTTGACCTCCGGAAGGCCGATGCGCGTGGAAGGCGCGTTGCTCGCGACGCGGTAGCGGCAGGCGAGGGCGAGTTCGGTACCACCGCCCATGCAGTGGCCATGGATCGCCGCGACGGTCGGGCATCGCAGCTTCGCGACCGACTGCAGCACCTTCTGGCCATGCGTGATCGCGTCGAGCACGGTGCCCTTGCGGCCGAAGCCCTCGAATTCGCGGATGTCGGCGCCGGCGATGAAGCCCGCGTCCTTGCCCGAGCGGATCACGAGGCCACGCGGCGTCTCGAACGACAGCCGCTCGATGATCTCCGCGAGTTCGTCGAGGACGGCGCGCGCGAAGGTGTTGACCGAGCTGCCTTCGCGATCGAGCGTCAGCACGACGATGCCGTCGGCGTCGCGCTCGCTGCGCCAGTGCCGGAAGCGGAGTCCCTCGAACATGGCTGGCTCCTGAAGGTTGGGATCACGCTATGATCCGGGCAAGCCGCGGCGATGGTCAATGCGGCTGCGTACGGATATCGTTGGGCGGTTCCCGCGCCGCGGGACCGGAGGGGCGACGTGTCGCGCGAACCGAAAGACCTGCTGGTCACGCCGAAACTCTTCGAGCAGATGCTGCGCGCGGAGGGCAACCTCATCGGCCTGGAATCGCGCAACATCGCCGACACGCTCGCGCAGTTCCAGCAGATCGCGGTCCGCACCGGCCAGTCGATCTATCTCTGGACGCCCGACACCGGCATCGCCTCGCTGCGCGAGGCCGATGTGCACGTGCCGGGATCCAAGCGCCTCGCGGACGCACTTCGGTTCGTCCTGCAGAGCGTGCAGTTCGGCGTCTACCTGTTCACGGGTTTCGAGGACCAGCTGAGGCCCCCGGCGACCTCGCTGTTGCGGCGCATCGCGCGCATCCGCACCGGCAACGAACGCAAGCTGCTGTTCGTCGCGACCACGCTCGACATCCCCGACGAGATCGACGGCCTCGTCGAACGCTTCGGTGGGGCGACCGGCGACACGCCGCATCCGCGCCTTCGCGACGGTCGCTGGGTGTTCTGATGGCGAGCGATCCCGGCAAGGGGGCCGTGCTCATCGTCGCGACCGATCGCGACGATCGCCGCACGTTGTTCGATGCCCTCGATGCGCAGGAGTTCGACGCGATCTATACGGCCAAGGACATCGGCCAGGCGCGTGCCTTCCTCGAGCAGGACCCGCAGATCGACCTGGTCGTGCTCGAATTCATCGGCGCGGCGCCCGACGCGGTGGCGTTCTGCGCCGAGCTGCACGAGCTGGCACCTTCCGAACGCATGCCCGTGATCGGCATCCTCGCGCCTTCTCCCGGCGAACCGGCCTGGCGCGGCGACCAGCTTCCGTCCGGGGTGGTCGAGTGGATCACGAGTCCGGTCAATCCGGCCGAGGCGCTCGCGCGCATCCATGCGTTGCTCGACAAGCGTCCCGGCAGTCCGCGACAGGCGGCCACGACAGGCACCGAGGATCGCTACCAGTTCGCCTTCGACGGCAGCGTCGACGAACTCGCGCTCGTCGACCCCAAGAGCGGCCGCCTCATCGACGTCAACGCCGCCTTCGTGCAACGCAGCGGGTACGCACGCGTGCAACTGCTCGGGGCACGCCTGGACAGTTACGACGCGGCGCTGCCCGCCGAGCAGCGCAGTGTGCTCAACCAGAGGCTCGCCCGCGAGGGCAGCGTGACCTATCGCGCTCAGAAGCCGCGCTCGGACGGTGGCACCTACGCCGTCGACGTGCAGGTACAACTGGCCGTCCAGGACGGCCGGCTCGTGCACTTCTACACGTTCCGCGAGCTCGGCGAGCTCGCGCGTCACCAGCAGATGCTCGCGGTGCTGTCGGGCATGGTCGGAACGGGCAGCGGGGACGAGGGACTCAATGCGATCGTGCGCAGCCTCGTGGACTGGCTCGCACTCGATTTCGTCGCGCTCGTCTCGTCACGTCCCGATCTCGCGGGCGAGATCCAGCCGCTCGTCGTCTACCACCGCTTCAGCCCCAGCGACGACAGTCCCGACCCGCTGCGCCAGTCGACGCTGCGCCATGTGCTCGACGGCGATGAGGTCGTGCAACTGAACGATGCGTGGCGCCTGAGCCCCGAGGACGGCTTCACGCGCGAACGTCGCTTCGAATGCGTGCTTGGCCTGCCGTTGCAGGACGAGCGCCGCGTCGGGCTCGGTGGCCTGCTGCTCGCGCGCCGCGAACCGATGCCGACGCCCGGGCCGGTGCTCGACGGCCTGCGCATCGTCGCGCATCGCCTCGCACTCGATCTCGAGCTGCGCCGTGCGCGCGAGCAGGGCAGGGTGCGCGGCCTGCAGGATTCACTCACCGGCCTGCCGAACCGCCTGCTGTTCAATGACCGCCTCGAGTCGACGATCCAGGAAGCGCACCGCACCGGCGAGATGTTCGCCGTGCTGTTCGTCGACCTCGACCGCTTCAAGAACGTCAACGATTCGCTCGGCCACAACGTCGGCGACCACGTGCTCGTCGCGGTCGCGCGGCGCCTGCGCGCGAGCGTGCGTGCATCCGACTCAGTCGCGCGCTACGCCGGCGACGAGTTCACGATGATCCTGCGCCACATCGTCCAGCGCGAGGACGTGCTGCGCATCGCCGACAAGATCGTGCGCGTCATGGAAGGGCCGCTGACGCTGCCGGGCGGGCTCGAGCTGCAGATCACCGCGAGCATCGGCCTGAGCTTCTACCCCGACGATGCGACGACCGCCGAGCGCCTGCTCAAGCACGCCGACGTCGCGATGTACACGGCCAAGGGCATGGGCCGCAACAACTACCAGGCCTACGTCGCCGTCCCCGAGGAATCGCATCAGCAGCGCCTCGCGCTCGAGGCCAAGCTGCGCCAGGCCGAGCGCAACGGCGAGTTGCGCGTGTACTACCAGCCGCAGGTCGACGCGGTCAGCGAGGACATCGTCGGCATGGAGGCGCTGATCCGCTGGGAGCATCCCGAGCTCGGCATGATCAGCCCGGGATTCTTCATCCCGCTCGCCGAGGAAACAGGGCTCATCATCGGCATCGGCGAATGGGTCCTGCGCGCGGCCTGCGCCGACGCGCGCCGCTGGCAGGTCCAGTTCCAGCTGCCGCTGCGCATCAGCGTCAACCTCTCGCCGCTGCAGCTGCGCCAGCCGAACCTTGTCCAGCTGGTCGCCGACGTGCTCGAGGAAACCGGTCTGCCCGCGCATCTGCTCGACCTCGAGGTCACCGAGAGCATCAGCGTCAAATCCATCCCGAACCTGCTCGAGACGCTGCAGGCCCTGCGCGAGCTCGGCTGCCAGATCTCGATCGACGATTTCGGCACCGGTCAGTCCTCGCTCGACTACATCAAGCGCTTCCCGGCCGATCGCATCAAGATCGACCAGGCCTTCGTGCGCAACATCGGCGTCGACCCCGACGACGAGGCCATCGTGCAGGCGACCATCGGAATGGCGCACAATCTCAACCGGGCCGTCGTCGCCGAGGGTGTGGAAATCGAGGCGCACCTCGATTTCCTGCGCGCACTCGGCTGCGAGGTGCTGCAGGGCTACCTGTTCTGCCGCCCGTTGCCGGGTGCGAGCCTCGAGAACCTCCTGGCCGAACGCGAGCGCCTGTTCCAGGGCGTGGTCGCTCCGGGGCAGGGCGCCTGAGCGGCGCACGTTCCGGCGGACGGACCTTTAACATCCACGAAACTTTTTCCGGCCGGCGCGGTCCCACAGGACATGCGCCCAGAACGTGCCGGCACCAAGGAGACAGGCCCTGATGGGCGAAAGCGAGTTGGACCAGGCACTGGTCGAGCGTGTCCAGAAGGGAGACAAGCGGGCGTTCGACCTGCTGGTGCGCAAGTACCAGCACAAGATCGTCAGTGTCATCACGCGCTATGTCTCGGACTGGAGCGAGGCGCAGGACGTCGCGCAGGAGTCGTTCATCCGCGCGTACCGCGCGATCGCGGCATTCCGTGGCGACAGCGCGTTCTACACGTGGATCTACAAGATCGCGATCAACACCGCGAAGAACCATCTCGTGTCGAAGGGCCGCCGGCCGCCGATCGGCGACATCGCGATCGAGGATGCCGTGCTCTACGACGGCTCAGCCCAGTTGCGCGACCGGGCCACGCCCGAGCGCGAGCTGTTGCGCCAGGAAATTGAACAAACGGTCTTCTCCACGGTCGAAGACCTGCCCGAGGAGCTCAGGACCGCGATCACGCTGCGCGAGGTCGACGGCTTGAGCTACGAGGAAATCGCCGAGGCGATGAACTGCCCCATCGGCACGGTGCGTTCGCGGATCTTCCGCGCGCGTGAAGCCATCGACGAGAAGCTGCGACCGTTGTTGTCGGAATCCGAGGACTAGACCCATGAGCCAGCAGATCCAGGAGCAGTTGTCCGCCCTCATGGACGGCGAGCTGCAGCGCGACGAGACGATGTTCCTGCTGCGCCGCGTCGAAGGCGACCGCGACCTGCTTGCGCGCTGGTCCGGCTACCACGTCGCCCGCCAGGCGCTGCGTCGCCAGGAGATCCTGCCGCTGCGGGCCGACTTCGCGGCATCCATCATGGCTGCCATCGAGGCCGAAGCCGTGCCCGTGGCCGGCCGCTCCCGTACGGCGACGCTGCTGCGCTGGGGTTCCGGCGGCGCCATTGCCGCCTCGGTCGCGGTCGCTGCCTTGATCGCGACGGGTCCCGGAGGGCAGGCACCCTCGGTGAACGGCCAGCAGGGCACCAGCGTCGCGGCCCAGGTCCCCGCGGCCTCCAACGCCCCCCCGCCGAGCCTGCCTGCCGAGTTCAGGCCGCCGCTGCTGTCGCCCGCACTCGACGCACAGACCGCGTCCGCGACGAGCGGAGGCTTTTCTTCCGGCGCCGCCGCGCCGATCGACCCGCGCCTGCAGTCCTACCTCATCCGTCATTACGACGCCGCCGGTTCGGCGGGGCAGGCCGGCATGGTGCCTTATGTCCTTCTGATCGTCCCGGGGCAGCCGCAGCAGATCTCGACGCGCGAGGCCGCACCTTCCGAGGCGGAGCGTCAGCAGCGCCGTTGAGCACGAACGTCATGGACGATGCGACGGGAGCGCGCCGCGCCACTACTCCCCTTGCTGCAGCGACGGGCGGGCGATACGCCGTTGCGTGGATCACCTGCCTGATCGCAGCGTGCTTCCTGGCTGGATGGGCGCACGCCGACGACGAGCGTCCTTCCGGCGAGGTGTTGCTCGCTCGCATGGGCGAGGCCATGCGCAACCTCGACTACCAGGGCTCGTTCACGTACCAGCATGCGGGCCGCACCGACACGCTGCGCGTCTTCCACGCCGGCGGACCTCGCGAACGCGAGCGCCTCGTGAGTCTCAGCGGCCCTCGCACCGAACTCGTCCGTGACGGCTTCAACGTCACCTGTGTGCAGGCCGACGGTACCGCGACCGTCTACACGCGCCTGTCGAATCGCGGCCTGCTGCCGCTCATTCCCGATGCGGGCGGACGCTCGCTGGCCACGCATTACGACGTGCGCACCGTAGGCAGCGATCGTGTCGCAGGGTTCGTCGCCGACATCGTCGACGTGGTCGCTCGCGACCGCCTGCGTTACGGGTACCGGCTCTGGCTCGACCAGCAGTCGCACCTGCTGCTTCGATCGATCGTGACCGATGCGGATCGCCGCCCGCTCGAACAGTTCATGTTCGTGTCGCTCGAGGTCGGAAGCATGCCGAGCGAGACCGATCTCGCGCCGAGCCGACGCGAGCTGCAGGTCACGACGGCTCCATCGCAGGAAGTCCTCGTCCGCACCGATCCCACCTGGTCGGTCGCGGAGCTGCCGACCGGGTTCGAGCTGGTGTCGGCACGCCGCTCGCCCAAGGATCCCGACGGCGCCGAACATCTCGTGTACTCGGACGGACTGGCCAGCGTGTCGATCTATGTCGAGCCGAAGGGCGAGGGTGTCGACGACGCAGGAGCGCTCGCCGGCCATGGCACGATGAACATCGATTCGCGCGTGCAGGACGGCTGGCGGATCACCGTGCTCGGCGACGTGCCGGCCGAAACGGTGGGCACGATGGCGCGGTCGGTGGTACGCAAGGCCGACTCTCCCGGCACGCCGTGAGCCGCGCGTCGAAACGGGTCCTGAACCGCTCGCCGCGGTGGCTGCGCCGACGGAACTTTGGTGCGGTGCCTGCATCCAACCGCGCGTCATCCTTTCCCGCAGACCCGGCGTCTGGCCGACCGGATCGCGGTACCCACGCTGGAACCAGGAGAATCTCCATGAAGTCACCGATGCACCGGGCCGGCGCCACCCTGGCCTTGGCCTGGGCTGCGGCGCTGATGGCCGTTGCAACGCCCGCCGTGGCGGCGGACCTGCCCGATTTCGTCTCGCTCGTCGAACGCAACGGCCCGGCCGTCGTCAACGTGCAGGCCACGACGTCGCGCAATGCGCGCGCCCAGCAGCAAGGGCCGGACGATGCCGATGACGCCGAGGTACCGGAAATCTTCCGCCGGTTCTTCGGCCCGATTCCGCGCGGCCCGCAAGGCGGCGAGCGCCGTTCGGCCGGCTCGGGTTTCGTCATTTCCCAGGATGGTTACATCCTCACCAACAACCATGTCGTCGGCGACGCCGATCAGGTGACGGTACGCCTGTCGGATCGTCGCGAGCTCGACGCCAAGGTCATCGGTACCGATCCGCAGACCGACGTCGCGCTGCTCAAGATCGAGGCGAGCGGTCTTCCCACCGTCAGCATCGGCGACTCGTCGAAGCTCAAGCCGGGCCAATGGGTCGTGGCCGTCGGTTCGCCGTTCGGCATGGACCACTCGGTGACCCACGGCATCGTCAGTGCGATCGGCCGCGGCTACGACAGCAGCCAGCAGTACGTGCCGTTCATCCAGACCGACGTGCCGATCAACCCCGGCAATTCGGGCGGCCCGCTGTTCAACCTCGACGGCCAGGTGGTCGGCATCAACTCGCAGATCTTCTCGAACACGGGCGGCTACATGGGTGTGTCGTTCGCGATCCCGATCAGTGTCGCGATGAACACGGCCGACCAGCTCAAGACCAAGGGGCGCGTCTCGCGCGGCATGATCGGCGTGCGCATCCAGAACGTCGACCGCGAGAACGCCAAGGCGCTCGGCCTGCCGCGCAGTGGCGGCGCGCTCGTCAACAGCATCGAGGCCGCCAGCGCGGCAGAGAAGGCAGGCGTGAAGGTCGGCGACGTCATCCTCGCCTTCAACGGCGTCGAGATCATCAGCTCGTCCGACCTGCCGCCCCTCGTGGGCCTGACCGCGCCGGGAACCAGAGCCGAGCTGCGCGTCTACCGCGACGGCAAGGAACTGACGCTGCCGGTGACCGTGGCCGAACTGCCGCAGGACGCCTCGCGCCCGACTGCCAACGCGGCCGCACAGCCGGCAGCGACCAATCCGCTCGGCATCGTCGTCGACGACCTGACCGCCGAACAGCGCACCCAGCTCGGCCTCAAGGACGAGGGCGTCGTGGTGGCCCGCATCGCTGGCGAGGCGGCGCGCCGCGCCGCGCTGCAGCCGGGTGACATCATCCTCATGGTCGGCCGCACGTCGGTGAAGAACGCCGCCGCATTCAACGCCGCGGTCAAGGACCTCAAGCCCGACGATTCGGTCATGCTGCTGGTCCGTCGCAACGACGTGACGAGCTTCATCGCACTGAGCGTGCCCAAGAAGGACGAGCGCTGACCTCCAGGCGTTCGATCCGCGTCACGACGACGGGGCCATTCGGCCCCGTCGTCGCATCGGTCCCCGTCGCAGCCCGCGGATTGGCGCGGTGCAGCGGAACACGCCGGATTCTGCGATAATCGGCGACTTTTGCAGCCCGCCGGCCCCAAGCGCACACGATGGACCACATCCGCAATTTCTCGATCATCGCCCACGTCGACCACGGCAAGTCGACCCTCGCCGACCGCATCATCCAGATCTGTGGCGGCCTGCAGGAGCGCGAGATGGAGGCCCAGGTGCTCGACTCGAATCCCATCGAGCGCGAGCGCGGCATCACGATCAAGGCACAGAGCGTCTCGCTGCCGTATACCGCGCGGGACGGCAAGACCTACCAGCTCAATTTCATCGACACGCCCGGCCACGTCGACTTCTCCTACGAGGTGAGCCGTTCGCTCGCCGCGTGCGAGGGCGCGCTGCTGGTCGTCGACGCCGCTCAAGGCGTCGAGGCGCAGTCGGTCGCCAACTGCTATACCGCCGTCGAGCAAGGTCTCGAGGTCGTGCCGATCCTCAACAAGATCGACCTGCCGACCGCCGACATCGAGCGTTCCAAGGCCGAGATCGAGGCCGTCATCGGCATCGACGCGACCGATGCGGTGCCGATCAGCGCAAAGACCGGGCAGGGCGTGACCGAGGTGCTCGAGGCGATCGTCGCGCGCATCCCGCCGCCGAAGCCGCGCGACACCGACAAGCTGCAGGCGCTCATCATCGATTCGTGGTTCGACAACTACCTCGGCGTCGTCTCGCTCGTGCGCGTCATGCAGGGCGAGATCAAGCCCAAGGACAAGATCCTCGTCATGTCGACGGGGCGCTGGCACGAGGTCGACCAGGTCGGCGTGTTCACGCCCAAGCGCCTCGTGAAGAACAAGCTCGCGGGCGGCGAGGTGGGTTGGGTCACGGCCTCGATCAAGGAGGTCAACGGCGCGCCGGTCGGCGACACGCTGACCCTCAACAACGACCCTGCGCCGGCGCCGCTGCCGGGCTTCCAGCAGGTGCAGCCGCGCGTGTTCTCGGGCCTGTTCCCGGTCGCGTCGGAGGACTACCCCGCGCTGCGCGAGGCGCTCGAGAAGCTCAAGCTCAACGACGCCGCGCTGAATTTCGAGCCCGAAAGCTCCGAGGCGATGGGTTTCGGCTTTCGCTGCGGCTTCCTCGGCCTGTTGCACATGGACATCATCCAGGAGCGCCTCGAGCGCGAGTACGACCTGGACCTCATCACCACCGCGCCGACCGTGGTCTACGAGATCCTCAAGACCGACGGCAGCATCATGCTGCTCGACAATCCGGCCAAGCTGCCGGCGACGCAGTACGTCGAGGAGACGCGCGAGCCGATCATCGTCGCCAACATCCTCACGCCGCCCGACCACATCGGCAACGTGATCAAGCTGTGCGAGGAAAAGCGCGGCGTGCAGCGCTCGATCAACTACCTCGCGAGCCAGGTGCAGATCAGCTACGAGCTGCCGCTGGCCGAGGTCGTGCTCGACTTCTTCGACAAGCTCAAGTCGGTGTCGCGCGGCTACGCGTCGATGGACTACCACTTCGACCGCTTCCAGGCCGGCCCGCTGGTGCGTCTGGACATCCTCATCAACGGCGACCGCGTCGACGCGCTGAGCCTGATCCTGCACCGCTCGGCCGCGGATCGCCGTGGCCGCGAACTCGTCGAGCGCATGAAGGACCTGATCCCGCGCCAGCAGTTCGATGTCGCGATCCAGGGCGCGATCGGCGCGCAGATCATCGCGCGCTCGACCGTCAAGGCGATGCGCAAGAACGTGCTCGCCAAGTGCTATGGCGGCGATGTTTCGCGCAAGCGCAAGCTGCTCGAGAAACAGAAGGAAGGCAAGAAGCGCATGAAGCAGGTCGGTCGCGTCGACATCCCGCAGGAGGCGTTCCTCGCCGTGCTGCAGGTCGACTCCAAGTGATGGCGAACGATCTGCCGACCGACTTCCAGGGGATCCGAGGATGAATTTCGATTTTGCATTGTTGCTCGTCGGCCTGACCGCGCTCGCCGGCGTGATCTGCGCCATCGACCGGCTTGCCTTCGCACCACGTCGACTGCGCGCGGCGCGCGAGATCGAGCAGATCGGCGCGCTGTCCGAGGCCGAACGCAAGGCGCGCATCCAGGATGCATTGCGCGAACCGGTGGTCGCCGAATACGCGCGCTCGTTCTTCCCGGTGCTGTTCGTGATCCTGCTGCTGCGCTCGTTCATCGCCGAGCCGTTCAAGATCCCGTCGGGCTCGATGATCCCGACGCTCAAGATCGGCGACTTCATCCTCGTCAACAAGTTCGCCTACGGCCTGCGCGTGCCGGTGCTCAACACGCGCTTCTTCGACATCGGTTCGCCGCAGCGCGGCGACGTCATGGTGTTCCGTTACCCGGGATTCCCGTGCACGCGCGACGGCGCCACCGTGCGCAGCGCGAATCCCTGCGGACAGCCGATCGAGCCCGTGCCGCAGCAGAACTACATCAAGCGCGTCGTCGGCCTGCCCGGAGACCGCATCACCTATCGCGACAAGGTGATCTACGTGAACGACCAGGCGGTCGAGCAGCGCTACGTCGGGCCTTACACGGGTCCGTCCGAGGAGCACACGAACCTCTCCGGTGCGCGCGTGAGCGACGAGACGCTCGGCGAAGCGACCCATCGCATGATGGTGCTGCCACTGCAGCCGTCGCGCGGCGAGGGCAGCTGGACCGTGCCGCCCGACAGCTTCTTCGTCATGGGCGACAACCGCGACAGCAGCCTCGACAGCCGCTTCTGGGGCTTCGTGCCCGAGTCCAACCTCGTCGGCCGCGCGATGGTCGTGTGGATGAACTTCGGGGACTTCAGCCGCATCGGCACCTCCGTGCACTGATCCCGACTCCCGCCATGCTGCTCAACTTCGATCTCGCACTCGCGCTCGTCGTCCTGACGGCGCTTTCGGGCCTGCTGTGGCTCTTCGACAGGTTGTTCCTGTTCCCCGGGCGCCGCCGCCGTGCCTCGTCGATCGCGGGCATCGCGGCATTGTCGGACGCCGAGCGCGATGCGCGCATGCGCGATGCGATGCGCGAGCCGATCGTCACCGATTACGCACGCTCGTTCTTCCCGGTGCTGTTCGTGATCCTCGTGATCCGCTCGTTCATTGCCGAGCCGTTCAAGATCCCGTCCGGCTCGATGATTCCGACGCTGCTGGTCGGCGACTTCATCCTCGTCAGCAAGTTCTCCTACGGCATCCGCCTGCCGGTCCTGAACACGCGCATCGTCGAGACCGGCGAGCCGGCGCGCGGCGATGTCGTGGTGTTCCGCTATCCGGACAATCCCAAGCAGGATTACATCAAGCGCGTGGTCGGCCTGCCCGGTGACACGGTCGTCTACCGCAACAAGACGATCTACGTGAACGGCGAGGAGGTGCGGCGCACCTACGTGGGTCCGTACAACGGCCCCGCCGAGGCCGGCCGCGACCTTTCCGCGGCGCAGGTTTCGGTCGAGAAACTGGGCGTTCACGAACATCGTATGATGACGATGCCCGGTACGGGTCGCGAGGGTGAGTGGACGGTCCCCGAGGCGAGCTACTTCGTGCTCGGCGACAACCGCGACAACAGCGAGGACAGCCGCTACTGGGGTTTCGTGCCGCAGGACAATCTCGTCGGCAAGGCTTTCGTGGTATGGATGAACTGGCACGACGGCGTCGACTTCGGTCGCATCGGCACCGTCATCCGCTAACCGGAGGGGAGGCAATGGGCATGCGTCGTCGTTCTCGCGGTATCACGCTGATCGGATTCCTGATCCTGCTCTCGGTCGTGGGCTTCTTCGCGTATCTCGCGATGCGGCTCGTGCCGCTCTACGTCGAGTACATGGGCGTCGTGAAAGCGATGGAGCAGGTGCGTGCCGAGCCCGGTGCGCAGAACAAGAGCGCCGAGGACATCCGGCGTTCGCTGAGCCTCAAGTTCAACACGCAGTACGTCGGTGACGAAGCCATCCCGCCGCAGGCGATCCAGGTGGTGCGCCAGAACAATGCGTCCACCCTGCGCATCCGTTACGAGCGCCGCGTGCCGTTCGTCTATAACCTCGAGATCCTCGCGACGTTCGACAAGTCCGTGAGCCTTTCGGGAGGTACCGGGTATTAAGTCGCAGCTCCTCGGCCACCCGTTCGGCGACGCCTCGCTGCTCGAGCAGGCGCTGACGCATCGCAGTGCCGGGCGGCGCAACAACGAGCGCCTCGAGTTCCTCGGCGATGCGCTCGTCAACCTGATCGTGGCCGAATTCGTCTACGAGCAGTATCCCAAGGCCAGCGAGGGCGAGATGACGCGCCTGCGGGCCTCCCTCGTCAGCGGTGCGGCCCTCGCATCGGTGGCGCGCGACGAGGCCATCGGCGATGCGATCGTGCTCGGACCCGGCGAACTCAAGACAGGGGGATTCCGGCGCGAGTCGATCCTCGCCGATACGCTCGAGGCGCTCATCGCGGCGGTCTACCTCGATGCGGGCTGGCAGCCGTGCCGTTCGCTCGTGCGCCGCCTTTTCGAGACGCGTGTCGCGGCAGCCGAAGGCAAAGTGGCCAAGGATCCCAAGACCACGCTGCAGGAACTGCTGCAGGCGCGCGGGCACGCGTTGCCCGTCTACGAACTCGTCGCCAGCAACGGTGACGACCACGCCAAGACCTTCGATGTCGCCTGCGTCATCGAAGCGTTCGACCTGCGTGAACCGGGCCATGGCCCGAGCCGGCGTGCGGCCGAACAGGCCGCTGCCGAAGTCGCCCTCGTGCGCGTCCGCGAGCATCTCGCGTCGCGTTGACCACCTCCACGGTACCTTCCATGTCGGATCCCACATCTCCCCACCGCTTCGGGCACGTCGCGATCGTCGGTCGTCCCAACGTCGGCAAGTCGACGCTGCTCAACCGCCTCGTCGGTACGCCGCTCAGCATCGTCTCGCCGAAGCCGCAGACGACGCGCCATCGCATCCTCGGCATCGCGACGTTCGACGGTGCGCAGGTCGCATTCCTCGATACGCCGGGCCTGCATCTCGGCGGCAAGCGTGCGATGAACCGCCAGCTCAACCGCGTCGCGCGCCAGGTACCCGACGAAGCCGACGTCATCGTGCACGTCATCTCGGCGCCGCGCTGGACCGAGGAGGACGAGCAGGTCTGGTCGGTCGTCTCGCGCCAGAAGGTGCCGCGCCTGCTCGCGATCAACAAGACCGATCGCGTCAAGGAGAAGGGCGAGCTGCTGCCGTTCGTCGCCAAACTCGCCGAAAGCCATCCGTACGACGGGGTGCACTTCCTGCGCGCGACCCACGGCGATGGCCTCGAAGCGCTCGTCGCCGACGTCGTCGCCCGACTGCCCGAAGCACCGCCGCAGTTCGAGCCCGACGAACTCACCGACCGCAGCGAGCGTTTCCTTGCCGCCGAGATCGTGCGCGAACAGCTCATGCTGCGCCTTTCGGACGAACTCCCTTATGCGACCACCGTCGAGATCGAGAACTTCGAGCAGAAGGGCGACCTTGCGCGCATCGCCGCGGCGATCTGGGTCGAACGCGAAGGCCAGAAGGCGATCGTGATCGGTGCCGGCGGCGAACAGCTCAAGGCGATCGGCACCGGTGCGCGCAAGCGCATGGCGCACCTGTTCGGTGGCCGCGTGTTCCTCGAGCTGTGGGTTAAGGTGCGCGAGAACTGGTCCGACGACGAGAGCTCGCTGCGCCAGTTCGGCTATACCGAATAAGCGGCGCGCATGCGCGTCGACGCGCAGCCGGCCTTCATCCTGCACGCGCGGCCGTATCGCGAGACCTCGCTGCTGCTCGAATGCCTCACGCGCGACCATGGCCGCATCGGTCTCGTCGCGCGCGGCGTGCGCCGCGAACGCTCGCGGCTTCCCCGCGGCCTGCTGCAACCCCTGCAGCCGCTCGCACTGGGCTGGACCGGCGGAGGCGACCTCGCTCCGCTGGTCGCCGCGGAGGCGACCGCGGTGCCCTACGTGCTCGCGGGCTCGCGCCTTTTCTCGGCCATCTACCTCAACGAACTCGTGCTGCGCCTCAGCGTGCGCGCGGATCCGCACGCCGGCCTGTTCGAGCACTACCACGACTGCCTGCGTCGGCTCGCGGGCGCGGAAGGCGAGGCGTGGACCCTGCGTCGCTTCGAACGCGATCTGCTGGCCGGACTCGGGTACGCACTCGTGCTCGACCACGCCTTCGACACCGGTGACCCCCTCGAGGAGGATGTCGTCTACGCGTACGTGCCCGACGCCGGGCCGGTGACGTGGCGCGAGCAGCCCGGCGCGGTCCGCGTGCGTGGCGCGGCGCTGCTCGCACTCGCACGCGACGAGGCCCCCGGCAGCGACGACCTCGCCGCCCTGCGTCGCCTGATGCGGTCGCTCGTGCGCCACCAGCTTGGTGGCGGCGAACTCAAGGCCTGGTCGATGCGGCTCGCGCCGGAAACCTCACGCCGCTGAAAAGGCGAGTGGTTTCGCCAGGGCCTCGCGGGTGCGCGTGCACGCCTCGCGGAAATGCGCGACGGCCTCGCCGATGCCCTGGCGGCCGTCGAGCCGTTCTCGCAGCATCACCACGGCTGCGCCGAGTGCTTCCGCGCCGCAGAAACCCGCCGACGCCTCGAGGCGATGCAGCAGGTCGCGCAGGTCGACGCGGCGACCGGCATGCAGGTGCGCCTCGACGGTCTCGTCGATCGTCGACAACTCCGCAGCGAGCAGGCCGCGCAGCGCAGCGACGATGCCGATGTCGCCCGCGCTGGCTTCGAGCGCCCGTGCGTCGTCGAGCATGCGGGCGGGCAGGTGGCGCGCGATCGCACGCCGCAGGTCGGTGACCGAGACCGGCTTGGGGAGCACGCCGGCGAACCCCGCCGCAAGCAGGTCGGCGCGACCGTCAGGATCGCCGGCCGTGGTGGCGAGGGCAGGGCTGCCGCACGACGGCCCGCCCGACCGGATCGCGGCGAGCGTGGCGACGCCGTCGAGGAGCGGCATGTTGACGTCGACAAGCAACAGGTCGAACGCCGCTTCGTTCGCGCGCGCCACGGCCTCGGCCCCGTCGGACGCGACCACGCAGTCGACGCCGAGCCGCGCGAAGGCCTCACCGAAGAAGGCGAGGGCGACCGGATTGTCGTCGGCGACGAGCACGCGGGGCATCACCCGAATCCTTTCGACGAGATGACGGGGCGAGCATCGCGCCAAGGCGGTCCGGCGTCAACGCAGGCGCTTCGGACGATGCTGGTACCATGCGGCCCCCTCGTGCCCAGCCAGCGCCCGGCCTCATGCCCATCCAGATCCTCGACGCCGACATCACCGACCTTTCGCATGACGGCCGTGGCGTCGCCCACGTCGCCGGCAAGGCGTTGTTCGTGTCCGGCGGCCTGCCCGGCGAGCGTGTCCGCGTGCGCCTCACCGCACGCCATCGCGCCTACGACGAGGGGCGTGCGGAAGAGATCATCACGCGCTCGCCCGAACGCATCGAGCCGCGTTGTCCGCATTTCGGTACCTGCGGCGGCTGCGCGCTGCAGCACCTGCCGGCCGAAGCGCAGATCGCCGCGAAGCAGCGTGTGCTGGCCGAGAATTTCGAGCGCATCGGCAAGGTCGAGCCGCGCACCTGGCTGCCCGCGCTGACCGACGCACCCTGGGGTTATCGCCGCAAGGGGCGCCTGTCGGCGAAGTGGGTGGCGAAAAAGGACAAGGCCGTCGTCGGTTTCCGCGAGATCGTGCCGAAGTTCATCGCCGATCTTTCCGAATGCCACACGCTGTTGCCCGAGGTCGGCCTGCGCATTGCCGCGATCGCCGAGCTCGTCGGGTCGCTCGTGGTGCGCGACCAGATCCCGCAGATCGAGATCGCCGCCGGCGACGACACGATCGCGCTCGTGTTCCGCCATCTGCGACCGCTCAGCGACGCCGATCGCGAGCGTCTGGCCGCATTCGGTCGCGAGACCGGCCTCGCGATCCTGTTGCAACCCGGAGGTCCCGACAGCGTGCACGCGCTCTGGCCCGAGCAGGCGCCGTTGTCGTTCCGCATTCCCGCGCACGACGTCGATCTCGCTTTCGAGCCGCTCGACTTCATCCAGGTCAACGCGGGCATGAACCAGCGCATGATCGCGCGCGCGCTCGACCTGCTCGAACTGTCGGCGCAGGACCGCGTGCTCGACCTGTTCTGCGGCCTCGGCAACTTCACGCTGCCGATCGCGCGCCATGTCGCCGAGGTCACCGGCGTGGAGGGTGACGCCGCGCTGGTCGCACGCGCCCTCGCCAACGCGACGCGCAACGGCATCACCAATGCGACGTTCCATGCGGCCGACCTTGCCGCCGACGCGTCGGGCACGCCGTGGGCGCGCGCACCCTGGACCAAGCTGCTGCTCGACCCGCCGCGCTCGGGCGCCGCGGCCGTGCTGGAGTACCTGCCGCGCAAGGGCACCGACCACGTCGTCTACGTGTCCTGCCATCCCGGCTCGCTCGCGCGCGACGCGGGTACGCTGGTCAACCGGCACGGTTTCGAGCTCGTGCAGGCCGGCGTCATGGACATGTTCCCGCACACCGCGCACGTGGAGTCGATCGCGTTGTTCCGGCGCTGATCGGCGGTAGGATGCACAGCGTCACGCCCGGCCACTACAATCCGGCGCTCATGGCATCCCCCCTGTTCCCACCGCGGGCACGCGAACGCGAGGCACACGACGCATGCTGATCATCGGTATCCCGGGACGTACGCTCAGCGACGAGGATCGCGTCTACCTGTCCTCGCCGCAGGTCAGCGGCGTGATCCTGTTCTCGCGCAACTTCTCCAACCGCGACCAGATCACCGAGCTCGTCGACGACATCCGCATGGAGCGGCCCGACGATCCGTTCCTGATCTGCGTCGACCAGGAAGGCGGCCCGGTGCAGCGCTTCCGCGAAGGCTTCACGCGGCTGCCCGCGCTGTCGCGCATCGGTGCGCTGCACGCGACCGATCCGAAGCGCGCGATCGCGCTCGCCGAAGACCACGGCTGGCTCATGGCCAGCGAGATGCGTGCGATCGACATCGACCTGAGCTTCGCGCCGGTCAGCGACCTCGCACGCGGCAACCTCGCCATCGGCGAGCGCGCCTTCCACGCCGATCCGGCGATCGTCTCCGAACTCGTGCAGGCCTACGCACGCGGCATGCATCTCGCCGGCATGGCGGTCACGCTCAAGCATTTCCCGGGACACGGTTCGGTCGTCGCCGATACGCACTTCGACGTCGCCCACGATCCGCGCACGCTCGACGAGCTGCGCACGAGCGACCTCGTGCCGTTCGTCGACGGCTTCGCGAGCGGGGCCGAGGCCGTCATGCTCGCGCACGTGACCTATCCCGAAGTCGATGCGCTCGCGGCCGGTTACTCGCGCACCTGGATCACCGACATCCTGCGCCGGCAGCTCGGCTTCGGCGGCCTCGTCATCGGCGACGACATCGGCATGGCCGCGGCCGAATCGATGGGCAGCATCCCCGAGCGCATCCAGGCGCATCTCGATGCCGGCTGCGACCTCATCCTCGCCTGCAGCCCCGCGATCGTCGAGGAAGCCGTCACCTCGACCCTGCACCTCAAGCCCTGCGCCGCCGCGCGCGTCGAGAGCCTGCGTGGCGCCGTCGCGCCGACGTGGGAGGGCCTGATCGACAATCCGAAGCGTGACGAAGTCGCCGCGCGACTCGCCGCCCTCTGCACCTGATACGGACGACCCGATGACCCGACCCGCCTTGTCCGACGCGCTCGCGCGCGCCGACCTCATCCACGACACCGCCACGCTGCAGGCTGCGATCACCGGCGTCGGCCGCGCGATCGACGCGGCGCTCGGCGACGAGGAAGCCGTGTTCCTCACGATCATGCAGGGTGGTCTCGTGTTCGCGGGCCAGGTCGCCAGCGCGATCAGCGCCGCCCTCGTGTTCGACTACGTGCACGCGACGCGCTTCCGCGGCGGCACGACCGGCGGCGAACTGCAATGGCTGCGCCGCCCGGCGACGCCGCTCGCGGGTCGCACCGTGCTGCTCGTCGACGACATCCTCGACGAGGGCCACACGCTCAAGGCGATCCGCGACTGGTGCGTCGAGCAGGGTGCTGCGCGCGTGCTGCTCGCGGTGCTGTGCGAGAAGCGCCACGGCCGCACCGTGCCGGGCCTCGTGGCCGATTTCGTCGGCGTCGAGGTGCCCGACCGCTACGTGTTCGGCTACGGCATGGATTACCACGAGCAGGGTCGCAATCTGCCCGCGATCCACGCGCTGTGACGGAGACCGGCATGAGCCTCGACCTCGCCGTCATCGGCGGCACCGGCCTCTACCAGTTCCCGGGCCTGACCGACGTCGCCACGCAACACGTCGACACGCCGTTCGGCGCGCCGTCGGACGCGATCGTCAGCGGTCGCCTCGGCGAACGCCGCATCGCGTTCCTCGCCCGCCACGGCGGCTCGCACACGATCGCGCCGCACCGCGTGAACTACCGCGCCAACGTGTGGGCGCTGCACGCGCTCGGTGCGCGGCGCGTCGTCGGCGTCAATGCGGTCGGCGGCATCCGCGACGACATGGGCCCGCGCGTGCTCGCGGTGCCGGACCAGATCATCGACTATACGCACGGCCGCGTCTCGAGCTTCTGCGACGTCGACGGCGCCAAGGTCGAGCACATCGATTTCAGCGAGCCGTACTCGGCCTCGCTGCGCGCAGGCCTCGTCGCGGCCGCTGCGCGCGCCGGCATCGCGGTGGTCGACGGCGGCTGCTACGGTGCCACCCAGGGACCGCGCCTCGAAACGCGTGCCGAGATCGCACGCATGCGCCGTGACGGCAGCGACCTCGTCGGCATGACCGGCATGCCCGAAGCCGCGCTCGCACGCGAGCTCGGCATCGACTACGCCTGCGTCGCGCTCG
Organism: Dokdonella aquatica; assembly: GCF_051987395.1. Classification (NCBI taxonomy): domain Bacteria; kingdom Pseudomonadati; phylum Pseudomonadota; class Gammaproteobacteria; order Lysobacterales; family Rhodanobacteraceae; genus Dokdonella; species Dokdonella aquatica. Next base: position 3,842,451 of record NZ_CP197094.1, read on the forward strand.
TCGCGAACTGGGCCGCCGGCTGCGGCGACACCGCCGAGATCAGTCTCGAGGAGATCTTCGAGAACCTCGCGGCGGTCACCGCGCACGTTCCGCCGCTGATCGCGGCGCTTCTTTCCTCCGAGTGACCCGCATCGCCGGTTGCGGATACCCGGCGTACGCGGTCGCGATCACCCCTTGAAGCGCTGCCGGAACCGGTGCAGCAGCGGTTCCGTGTAGCCGTTCGGCTGCGCACGTCCTTCGAACACGAGCGCGCACGCGGCCTGGAACGCGAGCGAGCGCTCGGTATCGACCGCCATCGGGCGATACGCCGGATCCGCCGCATTCTGGCCGTCGACCACCTTCGCCATGCGCAGCAGCGCATCGCGCACGAAGGCTTCGTCGACGATGCCGTGGCGCAGCCAGTTGGCGAGGTGCTGGCTCGAGATGCGCAGCGTCGCGCGGTCTTCCATGAGACCGACGTCGTGGATGTCGGGCACCTTCGAGCAGCCAACGCCGTGCTCGACCCAGCGTACGACGTAGCCGAGGATGCCCTGGGCGTTGTTGTCGACCTCCTCGCGGATCGCCTCGCTGCTCCATGCCGGTGTCGCGACGACCGGCGAGGTCAGCAGGCCGTCGATCAGCGCATCGCGCTCGGCGTCGAGGTCGATGGCTTCGAGATCGCGCTGCACGGCGTTCACGTCGACACGGTGGTAGTGCAGCGCATGCAGCGTCGCCGCGGTCGGGGAGGGCACCCACGCAGTCGTCGCGCCGGCCTTCGGATGAGCGATCTTCTGCTCGAGCATCGCAGCCATTCGATCCGGCATCGCCCACATGCCCTTGCCGATCTGCGCGCGCCCGCGCAGGCCACAGGCGAGGCCTGCGAGCACGTTGTAGCGCTCGTAGGACTGGATCCACGCGCTCGACTTCATGTCGCCCTTGCGCAGCACCGGGCCGGCTTCCATGAGCGTGTGCATCTCGTCGCCGGTGCGGTCGAGGAAGCCCGTGTTGATGAACACGACACGCGCCGACGCCGCCGCGATGCAGGCCTCGAGGTTGAGGCTCGTGCGGCGCTCCTCGTCCATGATGCCGATCTTGAGCGTGTGGCGCGGCATGCCGAGCAGGTCCTCGACGCGCGCGAACAGCGTGTCGGCGAACGACACCTCGGCAGGCCCGTGCATCTTCGGCTTGACGATGTAGACGCTGCCCGTGCGCGAGTTGCCGCGACGCGCGAGGTCATGCAGCGCCGCGAGTGATGTGATCGCCGCGTCGAGCATGCCCTCGGGGATCTCGGCGCCGTCGCCGTCGAGCACGGCCGGCGTCGTCATGAGGTGGCCGACGTTGCGCACGAACAGCAGGCTGCGCCCCGGCAGCACGTGTTCACCGCCGTCGGGCGAGACGTAGCGCCGATCCGGTGCGAGGCGGCGCTCGACCGTGCGGCCGTCCTTGACCAGCGTCTCGACGAGATCGCCCTTGAGCAGGCCGAGCCAGTTGCGGTAGACGAGGATCTTGTCCTCCGCGTCGACCGCGGCGACCGAGTCTTCGCAGTCCATGATCGTGGTCAGTGCCGACTCGAGCACGACGTCGTCGATACCGGCAAGGTCGGTGCGCCCGATGCGTCCCTCGCGATCGATCACGAGCTCGAGGTGCAGACCATGGTGGCGCAGCAGGATCGCCGACGGCGCTGCGGGATCGCCGCGATGGCCCGCGAACAGCGACGGATCCTGCAGCGCGAAGGTATCGCCGCCGACGTGCGCGCGCAGCCTGCCGTCGACGATCGTGTACGCGGTCATGTCGGCGTGGCTCGCGCCGGCCAGCGGCACGATCTCGTCGAGGAACGCACGTGTCCACGCGACCACTTTCGCGCCACGCACGGGGTTGTAGGCGCCCGCGCGTGTCGCGCCGTCACGCTCGTCGAGCACGTCGGTGCCGTAGAGCGCGTCGTACAGCGAACCCCAGCGTGCATTGGCGGCGTTGAGCGCGTAACGCGCATTCATGACCGGCACGACGAGCTGCGGGCCGGCCTGGCGCGCGATCTCGTCGTCGACGTTCGTGGTCGTCACCGCGAACCGCTCAGGCACCGGCACGAGGTAGCCGATCGACGCGAGGAGGCTCTTGTAGGCAGCTAAGTCCGTGACCGGACCGGGATGCTCGCGATGCCAGGCGTCGAGCAGCGCCTGCAGGCGATCGCGCTCGGCCAGCAGCTCGCGATTGCGCGGCGCGAGTTCGCGCACGAGCGTGTCGAAGCCGTCCCAGAACGCCGCGGGCGCGATGCCGGTGCCGGGAAGGACCTCGTCGTCGACGAAGCGCTTGAGGGCCGCGTCGATCTGCAGGCGCTGGTGGTGCACACGGTCGGTCATGCCGGAACTCCGGAATCGGGAACAAGGAAGGCGGATGCATGCGCAAGCGACATCGAAGTCGCGCGACATGCAGCTCGTGAGGGGCGATACGTCATCGCGAAAGCACCTCGTCGACGAGTTCGATCCAGTGCCGCACGGGCGTGCGCCCGGCGCCGTCGAGATGGACCTGGCAACCGATGTTGGCCGTCGCGACGACATCGGGCGCGGATTGCTCGAGTGACTCGAGCGCACGATCGCGCAACTCACGCGACAACTGCGGCTGCATGATCGAATACGTTCCGGCCGATCCGCAGCAGTGGGGTGGCGCCGTCACCGGCGCGAGCGGAACGCCGACGCGCGACAGCACGGTCGCAACCTGGCCGCCGAGCTTCTGCGCATGCCGCAGCGAGCAGGGATCGTGCACGGCGACGCGCGGTGCATCGCCGGCGCGCGCCAGCGTTTCGAGAGGGGCATCACGCAGGACTTCGACGAGGTCGCGTACGTGTTCCACGACCGCGCGCGCCTTGTCGGCATAGGCTGGATCGTCGCGCAGCAGATGCGCGTACTCGCGCACAAACGCGCCACAGCCGCTCGCGGTGATCACGACGGCTTCGGCACCCGAGGCGATCGCGGGCCACCACGCATCGATGGCGCGGCGGGCACGTACGAGTCCGGCGGCTTGCGCATCGAGGTGGTAGTCGATCGCGCCGCAGCAGCCCGTATCGGGTACAGCGGCGGTCGTGATGCCGAGCCGGTCGAGTACGCGTGCTGCGGCGGCATTGGTGTTCGGCGACAACGACGGCTGCACGCAGCCTTCGGGCAGGATCATGCGTCGCGCGTGGCGTGGCTCAGGTCGAGCACCGGCTGTGATGCGCCGACGCGGCAGTTTCGCGGCGAGGGTGGCCGGCAACACGCGACGCACGCTCGAACCGACCGTGGCGAGCATGCCGAACAGGCGCGGCCGCACGAGCACCGCGCGCAGGGCACGCCGGAACAGGCGCTGGCGCAGCGGACGCATGACCTGCGCGTCGACGACCTCGCGGCCGATGTCGAGCAGCGCGTGGTAGTTCACACCCGAGGGGCAGGTGCTCTCGCAGGTCCGGCAGCCGAGGCAGCGGTCGAGATGGCGCTGCGTCTCGATCGTCGCCGCGTGGCCTTCGAGCACCTGCTTGATGAGGTAGATGCGCCCGCGCGGACCGTCGCGTTCGTCGTGGCGAAGCTGGTAGGTCGGGCAGGTCGCATTGCAGAAGCCGCAGTGCACGCAGGCGCGCAGCACGGATTCCGCTTCGGTCGCGCGGGGCAGACGCCTGGCCTGATCGCTGAGCGTGGTCTGCATCGGTCAAAGCTCCCGGTAGAGGCGGCCCGGATTGAAGATGCCGAAAGGATCGAGCGCATGCTTGAGGCGCTGGTGGATGCGCAGCATCGCCGGTGGAAGCGGATGGAACGCGTCGCCGGCCCGCGCCATGCGTGTCGCATGGCCACCCGCCTGCGCGACGATCACGCGAAGGTGCGTCGCGTCGAGATCGCCATCGGCCAGCAGCCAGCGCTGCGCGCCGCCCCAGTCGATGAACTGGCGACCCGGCAGATCGAGCGGCGGTGCGTGCGCAGGCAGGCTGAGCCGCCACAGCGGGGCAGGGTCGTCGAAGAACGGCAGTCGGCGTTCGCGCAATGCCGTCCAGTACGTGTCATCGACCGCGTCCCCGCCGAGGCGATCGCGCGCGGCGCACACGGCAGCCTCGCCGCCTTCCAGGCGCAGAAGCAGCGCGTCACCATCGTGGCAGGCCGCACTGATCGGCATCGGCTGGCGTCCCCAGGCCATGAGACGCGCGCGTGCCTCGTCGCGTGAGAGTTCGAGCCGCACGCCGGCACACGCACGCGGCCGCGGCAGCACCTTCAGCGACACCTCGGTGACGAGGCCGAGGCAGCCCCAGCTCCCGGCCATGAGCCGCGACACGTCGTAGCCCGCGACGTTCTTCATGACCTCGCCGCCGAAACGCAGCAAGGCACCGCGGCCGTCGACGAGGCGCACGCCGAGCACGTGGTCACGCACTGCACCGGCCCACGGCCGTCGAGGCCCCGACAACCCGCTCGCGAGCATGCCGCCGAGCGTCGCGCCGTCGCCGAGGTGCGGCGGTTCGAACGCGAGCATCTGGCCCGACGCCTCGAGCGCACGTTCGACCTCGGAGAGCGGCGTGCCTGCGCGCGCGGTCAGCACGAGCTCGCCCGGCTCGTAGGCGACGATGCCGTGATGCACGCGCGTGTCGAGCGTCTCGCCGTCGGCGGGACGCCCGAGATCCGCCTTGCTGCCGCCGCCGCGAATTGCGAGCGGCCGGCGTCGCGCGATCGCCTCGCGCACGCGTTCGACGAGATCGGCGCTCGCGTCGTGCCCGGACATTCAGAAGCGCTCCAGTTCCGGGAACGCGACCGCGCCGCGATGCACGTGCATCGCGCCGAACTCGGCGCAGCGGTTCAGCGTCGGCACGCCCTTGCCGGGATTGAGCAGACCGCGCTCGTCGAACGCGGCCTTGATCGCGTGGAACGCGACGAGCTCGCCTTCGCCGAACTGCGCGCACATCTGGTTGATCTTCTCGCGGCCGACGCCGTGTTCCCCGGTGATGCTGCCGCCGACGGCGACGCAAAGTTCGAGGATGCGACCGCCGAGCGCCTCGGCGCGTTCGAGTTCGCCCGGTGCGTTGGCGTCGAACAGGATCAGCGGATGCAGGTTGCCGTCGCCGGCATGGAACACGTTGGCGACGCGCAGGTCGTGCTCGCGCGAGAGCACCTCGATGCCGTCGAGCACACGTGCGAGCTCGCGCTTCGGGATCGTGCCGTCCATGCAGTAGTAGTCGGGCGACAGGCGCCCCACGGCCGGGAAGGCATTCTTGCGTCCCGCCCAGAAGCGCGCCCGTTCGGCGTCGTCGGCGGCTTCGCGCACCTCGACCGCTCCGGCCGAGGCGAGCAGCTCGCGCACGCGCGCCGCATCCTCGCGCACGTCCGCCTCGACGCCGTCGAGCTCGCACAGCAGGATCGCCGCAGCGTCGACCGGATAACCCGCGTGCACGAAGGCTTCTGCCGCGCGGATGGCCGGGTTGTCCATCATCTCGAGGCCGCCCGGGATGATGCCCGCGGCGAGGATCGCGCCGACCGCATGCGCCGCGGCGTCGACCGACGCGAAGCTCGCGAGCAGCACGCGTGCGACCTCGGGCTTGGGCAGCAGCCTCAGCGTGACACCGGTGACAACGCCGAGCAGCCCTTCCGAGCCGTGCATGAGTGCGAGCAGGTCGAAGCCCGGCGCATCGAGCGCTTCGCCGCCGACCGCGAGACGTTCGCCCTCGATGGTGAGCACGTCCACACCGAGCACGTTGTGCACGGTCAGGCCGTACTTCAGGCAGTGCACGCCGCCGGCGTTCTCGGCGACATTGCCGCCGATCGAGCAGGCGATCTGCGACGACGGATCCGGCGCGTAGTACAGGCCATGTGGCGCCGCGGCCTCGGATACCGCGAGATTGCGCACGCCGGGCTCGACGCGCGCGACGCCTGCATCGGCGTCGATGCCGAGGATGCGATGGAAGCGCGCCATGACCAGCAGCACGCCGTGCTCGAGGGGCAGGGCGCCCCCGGAAAGTCCCGTTCCCGCGCCGCGTGCGACGACCGGCACGCCGAGCGCATGACAGGTCCGCAGGATCGCCACGACCTGGTCGACATGCGAAGGCAGCACGACGAGCATCGGCGCCACGCGGTAGGCGGCGAGGCCGTCGCATTCGAAGGGCCGCAGCGCCTCGGGTTCGTGCAGCACCTCGAGCGTCGCATCGGCGCGCCGCAGCGCGGCGAGCACCGTCGCCTTGTCGACGCGATGGATCGCGCCGTCGAGCCGCTCGTCGTAACGCAGGTTCATGGATCGGATCGCCCGGCATGGCCCGGACGCATCATGGCCGATCCGCGTGCCCGCGGGGCAGGGGCGCGTTCAAATGCCGCGTGCGACGACGCCCCGACCGGGAAACGCGCGGGAAGGGCGTGTTCCGCCCTTCCCGCAGCATGCTGCACTCAGCGGGACGCCGGCACCGCGAACCCCTTGCGCACGCCGCCCGTGCGATACGTGGCATCACGCGTCGCCGCACGGCCGCCTTCGGGCTCGACCTCCTCGTCGAAGCCGTCCGCGAACAGCGAGGACTCGGTCAGCAGCGACACGTAGAAAGTCCGCGCAAAGTTGGCTCCGAACGATTCGACCGGTGCCCAGTCACCGGTCGGAATGGTCGGCCAGTTCACCCAGTTGGTGTTGGTCACGAACCGGTTGGGGCCGTTGTAGAGCGGGAGCGTGGCGTCGGTGCCCGTCGGTTCGACTACACCGACGAAGTAGTTGCCGGCTTCCAGCGTCTGCAAGCCGTCGACGAACTGCACGTCGTAGGTGCCACCTTCCATCGTCGTGATGATGGCCTCGGTCGAGGCGATCAGTGCGCCGGGCTTGCCGGTCGCGTCAGCGGCGCGGAGATTCGCCGTCACGCTCTTGCCAGGCCACTGGCTCGGCGGATCGGGCGGCGTGCTCTCCTGGACAGGGCCGAGTGCGAAACGCACACCCTCGAAGGTCGCGGCGTGGGCCAGCGAGAACGTCGTACCGAGTTCGCCGCCGTTCTCGGCGCCGATGCCGAGCGTTCCCGTGGGTTCGCCGTGGAAGCGGGCCAGTTCCCTGCCGCCGACGGAGGCGATCGCCACGCTCACGGTGTCGTCGGAAGGATCGATGTCCTGCGCGCTCTGGTCGGACGAGACCGCGTAGTCGACGGACCAGACGCCCGATCCGGACAGTGCAGCGGGAGCGGTGAACGGCAGCGTCGACGACGCACCGGCCGCGATCGTCGGGACGATGGTCGGCGAGGTCAGCGGCGAGCCGATCGGCGTACCGTCGAGGAGGATCTGGGCCGTCGCGCCGACGTTCGTCTGCGTGACCGTGCCGGGATTCGATGCGACCACCTGCAGGTTGGCATCGACCGAGAAGCCGGTCGGCAGTCGGGCGTAGGGGAACGCGTATCCCGGCGCGGCAAGGGCTGCGAGGTTGGTCTCCGCGCTCTTCACCTCGATGTCGTCGATCACCAGGAGGAACTTGTCGGTGGCGTTGTTGCGGAAGGCGATGTAGACGGTCTGCCCGGTATACGCGGACAATTCGACCGTGCGGGACACCCAGGCGGACGCGTTCTCTGCAGCGGTCGAGTAGAGCACCGTGCTGTTGGTGATCTGGTTGCCGATCACTCCCGTGCCGCCCGTCGGAGTGTTGGGCGCGGTCATGATGCGGACTTCATAGCCGTCCGGATACATCGGGTCATAGGCCTTCGCGCGCCATGACAGCGAGCTTTGCGCCGGCAGCGGACCGATCGCAGGCGTCCACATCCAGTCGTTGGCGGCACCGGCAGGCGAGTACCACGAGTTGCTGAAGGCCACGCAGTTGAGCACGTTGGTCTGGAAGTCCTCGCGGACGATCCACGCGTTGTTGACGTAGTTCGTCGAGCTCGCCGGCGTGCGGTTATCGACGTTGCGCAGCAGCCAGCCGGTCGGGAAGGGATAGGTGCCCGGGCCTCCGGGGCCGCTGCATCGCATGACCGGCTGGCCAGTCGACGAGTCGATGACCGTCTGGAAATCCTCGAGAAAAACCGTTGCTGCCATGGACGTCGAAGAAAGGACGCAGGCGATGGAGGTGGCAAGAACGCGGCGGTGCAGAGTTCCGAGCATGGTGTTCCCCAAGGATGAAGACGAGCGGATTCCCGACGGACGATTCCGCGGGCGATGCAGGCACCGGTGTGGCGACGTCGATGGCGGCATGACGCTTCAAGCGTGAAAGCCAGGCGAGAACGATCATTTCCCATGCAAATGTTTCTCTCGAAACACCTGCGACGGTCGTGCACCAGCGCTCCTCCCCCGACGGGGACGCCAAGGCAAGATTCGAACCAAGATGGGTCGGCGGCATCGCCGGGCTGCGATGAGATGGATGAACGGCGCCCGTTCAGGTCGGTGCACCTGCAACGACATCCCGCGAGCAGTCACTAGATGACAAGGACTGTCACCAAGGAACTCCACCCATTCTCGCTCGCCGGTCCGTCACGGTCGTGTGCATGTGCAACAAGTGCACGAAGGGCGTACGACCCATCGGCATTCACGAGGACGAGACCGAGGCGATGCACGAGTGCTGTACCTTGCCGATGCCGGGCATGAAGGCAAGCCTCCCTCGGCAGACGATTCCTGCGACGAGGCGACGGCGATGCCGGCGCACGAGCATGATGCCGCGGTGCGCTCGATCGAACCTGCAGGTCGGCCGACCTGCAAGGCCTGCGACTGCCCGTGTCGTGTGCCGGGGCCACTCGCCGAGGAAGCGGCCGGAGTCAGAGACGGGCAACGACCCCGGCTGCGGCTCGGGGCAGAGACATCACTGCTTCGCGAGCGAACGGGGGTTTCCCGATCTTGAATGGCGGCATCAGGGGCGGCGGCATCGCCGAGAGGCGAGGGGGGAGTGCCAATGAATGGACGCCGCGCCGATGGATCGATGTGCGGGGCCGTCTAACCCAACAGTGTCGACCGGCCCGCCGGCATCGGGGCGGCAAGGCCGATGCACGAGGGCACCCGGCAGGCCTTACTCGAAGCCGTGGCGGAACAGCTCGTCCTGCGTGGCACCGACTTCGACCGCACCGATGTCGCACAGGCTGTCGGCGCGTGCATACCGGCGCTGGTCCGCAGGTGAACAGTACGACTCGCGACCGGTATCGATCGCGATGCTGCCCGCGCCGGGCATGCGTGTCGGCGTAGGGCCGCCGTTATCGGCCAAACCGCCGAGAGCGAGCTGGGCACTCGTCGCGGACACCTCGTTCTGCGCCTGCTGCGAGGCCGTGGTCAGTCGGCACGTGTTCCCGGGGGACTCGATGGTGTTGTAGGCCACGGCCCACTGCCGTCCGGACGGAAACGTGCAGGTGCCGGCGAGGAGGGTGTTGGCGATCACCTGGGCGTTGCCCGGCGTATCGTCGAGCATGCGCAGGATCGTGCCTTGCCTTCCGGCGATGCCGAACGGCCCCGCAGCGAGCGTGCTGCGATACAGCTGCAGCTTCCCGCTGGCCAGCGAAATCGCACCACCGCGGAACGCGTCGTTGCCGGAGAACGTCGAACGCTGGATCAGCAGGGTGTCGCCACCGAATCGGATTGCGCCACCGCCTTCGTCGGCCGCGTCGGTGCTGGTGACGCGGTTGGAGTCGAACGTGGACCGATCGACGACGACCGTCCTGGAGCCCGATACGGCGCCACCGGAAAAGCTCGCGGTGTTGTCACGCAGAAGGCTGTCGATCAACTGCAGTGACCAGTTGCTGTACACGGCACCGCCTCGGTTGCCGCTGTTCGAGGAGAGTGTGGTCCTCAGCATCACCGTGGAGCTGATTCCGTCTTCGGCATGAAATGCGCCGCCTGCGAAGGCATTGGTGCTTGTCGTGACATTGGCATGCAGCACACTGTCTTCGATCCGGGTCACGAAGGAGGAACTGAGCACCGCCATGGCCGCACCGCCGCTCCCGCCGGCACGATTGCCGTTGAAGATGGTGCGACGGATGGTGACGTCGCCGCCCGAGTTGCTGATCCCGCGCAGGGCGATGGCTCCGCCACCGCTCTTGCCTTCGTTGTCGATGAACCTGCTGTCCTCGATCAGGATGAACGGGGCGCCGACGATGGTTGTCGTCGCGTACAAGGCGCCGCCCAACCCATTGTTGACCTGGGTGGCCATGTTGTCCTCGAAGCGCACGCGCCGCAGCACCAGGCGCGGCTCGGCGATCGACGGATCGTACGCGGCAGACAAGGAGATGGCGCCGCCATTCTGGGTGACACTGTTGCCGACGAACGCGGCATCTTCGATCGTCACACGCGACGATGCGCGCAAGGCGCCACCCTCGAAGCTGCGGCCGCCTTGCACCGTGAGCCCTCGCAACACGAGACGCCTGTCGGCCGTCATGGAGGTTTGCAGCACGCGGTCCGCGATGGTCTGCACGAGCACGGTGGTGTCGGCGCCGGTACCGATGATCTCCAGATCGTCGAGTACATTGAGGTCGCCCGTCGCGCTGACGTTCTCGCCGGCTCCGGGGATGGTGAGCTGCAAGGGCAAGCCCGGCGTCGCCGGCAACAGGATGCGATCCGGCCCGGCGAGACTGTTGGCCAGGATGACGGCCTCGCGCAGCGAGCAATGACCCGGCGTGCAACCGTTCGGCTCGGGATCCCCGAGGATGTCCACCGTGATGTCGATGGCCCGGACCGGAGCGGCGGCCAGCAACAGGATCAGCAAGCAGCCGCGCACACTCGCGGATTGATGCCTGGGAGAAGGCATGGGAACGGACGACGTCATGGAGGGCCCCTGGGCGGTGTTCTGTCGACTCGCCACGGAACACGAGGGCTGCAGGGGACATAGGGAGAGGTTGGGTACCTAAGCGCTAGGATCTCCGTTCTATATTTTACATAATATGCATTGTGCACGTTATGAAGTGGCTGGCACGAATTTTGTCCGCAGTCTCGTCCGTTTTCCGATCGGAGATTCACGCGCATGAAGCCGCCCCCGTGTTGTTGATCGTCAAAAGGTTCGTACAGTCACGGCCAAAGGTTTGAGCACTTAGCGCCAACAAGTCCGTGCAGTGTTGGACAGACGCCAACAAGTCTGGGCAGTGTTCGACGGTACGCCAACAAGTTCGTGCGGTTTTCGACAGTACGCCGAAAGGTTCGTGCAGTTTTGAACAGTGGAACCGGCTCAAATCCTACGTAGAGGTCCCCTTGCGGCGACGACGCGTCGAAGGATCCTCGGGCGCACGACGTTCGGTCGGCACCTTGACGCCCTTGATGGCTGCCCAGACGGTCTCAGCGAGCATCGCATCCGCCAGGATCGCTGCAAGGGGCCCGACGCCTTCGTAGTGTTCCTACCGGAGGCCGGCGACGGTGCGCTTTCGACGCTCGTTCGCTTCTCGAGCGCCTCGACCGTCCTATTCGAAGCCGTTGGCGAACAACCGATCCCCGTCCCGCTCATACGCGCCGATGTCGCAGCGCGTACCGCTCGGTCGGGCGAAACCGTGCTGGTCGGTCCCGGTGTGACCCGCGGCGTTTACGATCACCTGGTCGATGGCCGGGCTGGCGGGCTGCAATTCCATGGTCTTCGTCGGTCCGCCGTTGTCGGCGAGATCGGCCAGGCCGCGATCGAGGTCGACGCGGTCTTTGAGCGCGGCGGATGTCGCGAAACACGTGGCTTCGCCGGCGATGTTTTCTCTTCCGGAGCCAACCGGTCTTCGGCTGAAGACTAGCCCGACATCGCCCTGGCTGGCATTGCTGCCGGCGGTCTTGTTGTTCGAGAACATGCTGCTTTCGAGCCGGTCGGCGCGTTCGATAGCGGCTTCGCGCTGTTGCGTGAGATCGTCAAGCTGGGACGCCTGTTGGGCGATCAAGCGCGGCGCATCATCTAGCCGGGTCACTGCCATCGCTTCACTACGGTGCGCGCCCGCGAGCTCGTCGGCCAACTGCTCGGCTGACTGCGCAAGGCGCCGGCGCTCGCCTTCAAGGCTTTCCGAGGGTTGGCCGCTAAGTCAAACAAACAGAAATTCTTATTCACCTACTCGCAGCCACTGGAAAGTTCTACATTGGGACAATACCCCACGAGGTGGCAACTCCCGTGCACAAGCTTCCCTTCCCCGATAGCGTACGCATCCATGCTGGTGAGCCGCTAACCGCCGTCAATGCCATAGAGAGGGACGGCCTCGGGCGGAAGGGTTTCGCCCGAGCCGCCGTGATGGCGCTTCGCGGGGTTGGCTCATCTGCGGGCCTGGTTGTGTCTGTCGAAGGCGCGTGGGGCAGCGGTAAGACATCTGCTCTCGCGTTGATTGAGGCCTACCTCAATCAAGAGCCGGAAGAAACGCGCCCCGTGGTGGTTCATTTCAACCCATGGCTCGTCGGCGACCGGGACGCCCTGCTGAAACTATTCTTGCAGAAACTGGCCACCGCTGTCGGCTTGACGAGTAACACAGCGGTTGCCATCAAGGCAGCTGAACAACTGCGAGCCTACTCACGCGTTTTCGGTGTGTTGAAATTCGTCCCCGGCGCAGAGCCGTGGGCCTCCATCACCGAAAAGGTCATCTCGACATCCGGCCGACTTACGGAGTCGGCGGCCAAGTTGAAGGCGCCCGATCTCGAAGGCCAGCGCGACAAGGTCGCGGATGCGCTGAAAGAACTGACTCGGCCCATCATCGTGTTCATCGACGACGTTGACCGCCTGTTTGCGCAGGAGGTCTTCGAAGTCGTTCGCATCGTCAAGGCCGTCGGCGAACTGCCCAACGTGGGTTACGTCATCGCATGGGACGCGGACTACGTCACCAAGGCTCTCGAAAGTCTCCATGTCCCGTTCGCGGCGACCTATCCCGACAAAATCGTCCAAGTCCGCCTGCCTCTTCCCGCGATTTCTCGGGCAGGTCGTGAGCATCTGTTTACCGAGCAACTCGATTCGCTGGGCGAAGAGGTCACCCGCCACAGGTTCCCCAACGAAGAGGACCGTTTGTCCCTGCTCTACTGGTCGGGGTTGAACGACCTGTTGGCGTATCCGAGAGACTTTACGCGTGTGTTCAACACACTGAGGACGATAGAACCGATACTGCGAGGTGAGGTCGCGTTCGCGGACTTGCTCGGCTTGGCCGCGTTGAAGGTCAAGGCGCCCTCCATCTACGGATTGCTGCATCGGCATCCAAAGTTTTTCGCAGGCAGCCTCAACAATCGACAGATGGGCGAAAAGGGAGAGAAGACTCCCGGCGCAGTGGCGCGCGCTGAGGCTTTGAAAGCATGCGGCGCACCGCTCGCCGTCGGCAATCTCGTGCATCACCTCTTTCCGCTCACCGCATCGGAAGATGGCGCGTTCGCGATAGGACGAGTAGAAAGCACGGAAGGCCATCTGGCAGCCACCGACCGTCTTGCAGTGGCCCTTCAAGTCGGCACGACCGACTCCGACGTGAGTCTTGTCGCTGCCCAGGCCTACCTCTTCGAGCCGTCCCGGCGCGAGGAGTTGTTGAAGGCCATCACGACGCTCAACTGCAACGAGTTTCTGCACATGCTCGGCCAAGTGCTCGAGTCGACGACGGTGCCAGTCGAGGATGCAAAACTTCTGTGCCTCGATGTCGCAAGGCTGGTCGACCATCCCGTCTTCATTGAGCGCAGACGCAGCCGTCGAGATGACTTCTTGCTTCGTGGCGCTGAGGACATTGCGGTTCTGTTGGCAAGCAGTGTGGCCAAACGGCACGCAGAGGGAAGCGAGTCCCTCGTTGCCGCATCGCTTGCCAGCGATGCAGGTTCATTGACGGTTGCTGCCCAGCTGCTATGGGAAAGCTACATGGGAAGAAAAGATGACCCTCCTCCCGAGTTCGCCTGCGCCGCCGACTCGCGAACGGAGATTGTGGCGGCCTACGCCGCGAACGTGCTCGCTGCGGCCAAAGCAGGAAAGCTGCTGACCATCGCGAACCCAGGCTCGGTTCTGTGGCGATTGGAGGATCTTGCGCCGGACTCTTGTCCGGCGGTGTTTTCGGCGATTCGCGAGATTGACCCAACCTTGGATTCATTCGCGCTGGAAATCCTTCGCAAATCGTTCCACAGCCCGGGCGGTCAAGCCTATGGGCTGAACCAGGGTTCCGTCGAAGCCTATTGCAAAATCGATGAACTTCGAGCACACGCAACCCAACGAATCGCCGGCGGGGTCGCTCTTCCTGCGTTGGCTGCCTGGAAATCTCTGGTGGATGGGAAGACCTACTTTGGGACGTCAGGACGGGTCGTCAGAGAATAGGTCGAACCATTGTCCCATCCGATGCCGGCTGAGCGAACTCATACTACGCCATCCATGAAACTCCTCAACATCGCCATCAGATGCTTGGACGAGTTCTCCCGCGTGCAACCAGGCGGTGCACTCGATGCCAAGCAACTCCTCCGCAAAGGCGAGATGCCTTCGATGCTCCGTGCAGCGAACGGGATGGAGGTTTGGTTCAGTCCTCACGCGTTGGAGCACATGACTTGGCTCGCCCAGCACCTTCACCAGGAGTCGGCGGCGGGTAGAGCGATTCGATTGGAGGAGTATGCCCAGCTCGTTCGCCAAGCGTTGGTCGACGGGCACTGCGATGGGCGGCTCACCCGCAGCAGCACCACGCTCCTCGCCGATGTCCGTGCGATGGTCGCCGCGGCGGTCGAAGCGTCCCAGCGCCCCCTCATTCATTCGTTTCCGGCCTGGTCGGTCGACATCGGCGAACGCGTCGTCGAAGTCGGTCCGGCCGTTATCTACCCGCTGGCGCAATGGCTGGAACGCCAGCGCTTCACGCCCAAAGTCGCTGAAGCATTCTTCACCGACGAACTGCCCGAAGAGGGATGGGCACAGCGCTTTCACGAGTATTTGTCGGGTGCGCGCGCCGAAGAGTATCTTGATCCGGCCTGCATGCTGTCGGGGGTCATCGGTGAGGCCACGCATGTGGTGGAAGTGGCCATGCCGCCAAGGGAAACCGTTCTGTCGCGGCACCAAGCTCGCTTACTTGCGCAGGCAAGTCTCGATTGCATCGCACTCATCCTGGAACGACCCGTGTTCCACCGACACTGGGTCCTTCGTGACCAGCCGACCTCGCCCGAGTTCTACGACGACATCACGGCGTTTCAGTCCGGCCTGTCGCCTCCCAATGCTCGCAAGCGGTTCCACCGCAGCCCGTTCAGCAAACCGCAGAACAAGGCCATGCTGGACCAATACGCCAGCCACGTGGCCGCGTGCGCGCACGTCCTGCATGTTGTACGTACGGATGACCAAGCCGCTCCTAACCTCGGGCTTGCTCATCGTTGGCTGTCGGCACTGCAGTGGGCTTCGGAAGCTGCACGCGAGCCCAACGATGCGATGTCATCGACCAAGTTCGCGACCAGCCTCGACATCCTTGCCAGCGCGAGCAAATCTCATCCCATCGTGGATATGGTGACCAATTTGCTGAGGATAACCGCGGATGTCCGACTCGTTCGGCCTACACCTCAGCACCCCGAGGGCATGACGCTAAGACAGGCCGTCGAACGGCTCTACGGGGAGGGTCGCTCTCAGGTGCTGCACGGGAACATTGTCAATCCGATGCACCGCCATACCGTGGAACGCGACGTCGGGGCATGGCTTGCCCGTACCTGCCTGCGACAGGCGGTGTCGACCATTCCTCTGGCTATTGATGCGGAGCATGCCAACTTCCGGGCGATACCGATCACACCGAACGACGATGCGCTCTCTGCCTGAGACCACGGCGTGTCAGCCGTTTTCGCCACTCGCAGAGATGTCGGCGAGCATCGCATCCCCAGACGATTTCTGTGGACAAGGAACTGCCCCAGCCGCAGTCAACAAACTCTCCTAGAGCGACCAACAAATCGCCCTCTAGTTAGCGGCAGTGCCAACAAACCGCCCTAAAAATCTACGTTGACCGACCTTTGCGGCTACGGCGCGGTGAAAGATCCTTCGGTGGATGACGTTGGGTCGGTGTCTTGGCGCTCTTGATGGCTCCCCGGACGGTTTCAGCAAGCTCTGACAGTTGCGCCTGCTGACGTTCGAGTATGTCGGCGCGGGCCTTGTAGGCGATCGCCTCCGCCCGAACCGCTGCGAGGGCCGCAACGGCGTCGTCGCGCTCCTGCCGGAGGCCAGCGTCAGCGCGCTCGTGCTTGCCAACCAGCGCTGACACTTCTTGCTTGGCCGTGCGGGCCTCTTGTCTGGCACGGTCGACTTCGACGCTCGTTCGCTTCTCGAGCGCCTCGACGTACTGATCGTGTCGGGCGCGCTCGGCCATGGCGGCCGCCTCCTGGTCGGCCTGCCGGGACCTGAGTTCGGAAACCTCGTGTTCGAGCCTTTGGGCACGCTCTTGAGAGGCGTCGCGCTGGCGAGCGACGTCCTCGAGCTGGGACGCCTGCTGGGCAGTCATGCGCGTGGCATCGTCCAAGCGGGCCGTTGCCTGCGCCTCACTACGTTTCGCGGCTTCGAGGTCGTCCGCGAGCTGCTTGGCTGATTGGTCCATACGCCGACGCTCGACTTCAAGGCTTTCCCTGTCCTGCGCCACGGCAGCCGAGGCCTTCCGAAGCTCTTCATCCGCCAGCCGCCTTGCCTCCTCGAGCGCCTTCTCCCACAGCGCGTGTGCGAGCGACGCCACCGCCTCCGGCGCGTCCGGCATCTGGAGCTTGGCGTTCTGCGCCTGCAGACGCGCGCCCAGATCCGACCACCAGACGTCGAGCAACCGGATCAGCGTGTTCGGCGAGCCGGTGCCGAGTTTGGTACGCACGCGCTCGATGGTCGGGCGCTCGCCGGCGAGCAGCAGCGCGTCGGCGGCTTCGTTGACGTTGTCCTGAGTGACGCCGGTTCGTGCCATGTGGAGGTCTCCCGTATGCGTGCCCTGCCCGCTGGATTTCGTACCCGCGATAAGTGATGATTATCGGTGGTATGTAGTCTATTGCGTATTTAAAGATACATAACATGAAACGAAAAGACAGCCCTCCCGCATCGGCGACGACCGGCACCGCGCTGGTGTTGCCAGAACAGCTCGCCCAACAGGCCGCGCACGCCGTGCGCGAACTGCTCGCCGAGGCTGCCGCCGCCAACACCACGCGCAGCTACACCAGTGCCCTGCGCTACTGGGCTGGCTGGCACGCGGCGCGCTACGGCCTCGAGCTCACGCTCCCGGTTCCCGAAGCGGTCGTGCTGCAGTTCGTGGTCGACCACGTTAAACGCCGCAACGCCGAGGGCGAACTCGCTTGGGAACTGCCGCCGGCAGTCGACGAGGCGCTTGTCGCCTCTGGGCTCAAGGCCAAGCGCGGAGCATGGACCTTGGCGACGGTTCGACATCGCGTCGCGGTACTGTCGACGGCGCATCGCCTCAAGCAGGTCGCCAACCCGTGTGAGCAGCCGGCGATACGCACCGTGCTCAGCCGCGCCGCGCGTGCGTCGGTGAAACGCGGCGAGCGGCCGCGCAAGAAGACGGCCATCACGCGCGCCGAGCTAGATGCGATGCTCGCAACGTGCGATGACACCTTGGAAGGCCTGCGCGATCGCGCCCTGCTCTGCTTCGGCTTTGCCAGCGGCGGCCGCCGACGCAGCGAGATTGCCGCGGCAGACCTGCGCGATCTGCGCCGGATCGGCGCAGCGGGTTACATCTACCGGCTTGAGCACAGCAAGACCCAGCAGGCAGGCGTGACCACGTCGTCGACGCCGGACAAACCGGTGCTCGATCGGGCAGCGAGCGCCATGGAGGAATGGTTGGAGGCGTCCGGGATCACCGAAGGCGCGATCTTCCGGCGGCTATGGAAGCGGCGCGTCGGCCCTGCCCTGTCGCCTGCGGCCGTCGGCGAGATCGTGCAGCGTAGGGCACGACTGGCCGGGCTCGAGGGGGACTTCGGCGGCCACAGCCTGAGGTCTGGGTTTGTAACCGAGGCCAGTCGTCAGGGCGTGCCGCTGCCGGCGATAATGCAGATGACTGAGCACCGAGCGGTGTCAAGCGTGATGGGGTACTTTCAGGCTGGCGGAGCTACGGCAAATCCAGCCGCTCACCTTCTCGACGACTAGGAATTGCCAGTGCGCAATGTGCTGTGCGCTACTTGTCGCCGTTTTTCTGTGGAAACGGAAGATAGGACCTCACGCTTTATCCTCCTCAGCTCGAGGAGAGTACGAGAAGTTTCGATCAACGTCTTGAGTTGGGAGAAGCCATGCGCGTTGCTCGCGTTCACATTGAAAACTTCCGTGGCATTCGACTGGCCGACCTAAGCTTTGCCGGAACCACGGTCCTGCTTGGCGACAACAACACCGGAAAGTCCACGGTGTTCGAAGCCATTGAGCTCGCCATCGGCGCAGACAGGCTAGCCAGAAATCAGGTCATCGATGAACACGATTTCTTCGGCGGCGACTACCGAGGTGACGAGGAGCACCCAGCACCAAAGATTGTTGTCGAACTAATCATCGCAGGACTCGACGCACAGCATTGCGAGCGTTTCCGGAACAATTTGGAGTTTTGGCGCGGGAGCGATGGTGTCTTGATCGGACCTGGCGGCGCCGCGCAGGCAGCACAGCCTGGGGTGGAGCCAGCCGTCCGGATCAGGTTTGAAGGTGAATACAACGAGGAAGCTGACGAGTTCAGCGCCAAGACATGGTTTGCCGTTCCACGGAGTGTTGACGATGTTCCTACAAGCGAATGCAAGTCCTCGGACAAAAGGGAGTTTGGATTCCTCCACCTTCGCGCGCTTCGTACCGGAAGCCGTGCACTGTCGATGGAAAGGGGCTCGTTGCTCGATGTAATCCTGCGGACCTATGAGGTCAGGACTCGGATGTGGGAAGGACTCCTGGATCGCTTACGTGTGCTTGATGTGGTTGGGGAGCAAGATCCGGAGTTTGGCCAGATACTGACCGCCATTCGGGATGCAATGCGGGAGATCGTTCCGGGCGAATGGGCGGATGCCCCGCATCTCCGGGTTTCGGAACTCACACGCGAGGACCTCCGACGCGTCTTGAAATCCTTTCTTGCCACGGGAGTCCCCGGCTACGCGGCACCCTTCCAGCACCAAGGTTCGGGAACGATCAACGCGCTGGTGCTGGCTATGTTGGGACTGATTGCGCAGCGCCGCGCGGGCCGCGTGATCTTCGCAATGGAGGAGCCCGAACTTTCTCTTCCACCGCACGTCCAGCAGCGAGTGGTCGACAAGGTGCGAGGCCTTGCGTCCCAAGCCCTGTTCACGTCTCACTCCCCGTATGTCATCGAGCAGTTCAAGCCCGAACAGATGACAGTTGTGCGTAGGGACGCCGCAGGGAACATGTCTGCCACGCCCGTGTTGCTGCCGCCCAATCTCAAACTCAAAATCTTCCGCGATGGATTTCGCACGCGCTTCTGTGAAGCGCTTCTCGCACGAAGAGTTCTTGTGGTCGAAGGAAAGACTGAGTTCGTTGCATACAGTGCAGTATCACGTCGTGCCGCTGAAATTGCGCCCGCTGCGCACAAGCGCCTTGACTCGCTTGGCTGGGTTCCATTCGACGCAGTTGGGGATACGGCCGTTGCCCCGTTTGCTACATTTTTCCGCGGTCTGGGCAAGACCGTGGCCACGATATTCGACCAGCAGCTGCCCGCGGCAACAGTGGCGATCGAGCAGGCGAGTGATCGAGCCTTCGAGCAGCCTTACGCTGGCTTCGAAGACCTCCTTCGAACTGAGGTCTCGCCTGCCATGCAAAGTTGGTTCGTCAAATGGCTAGTCGCTCAGGGCGAGTGGCCGCAGGCCTTGCAAAATCAGCTGCCTCCTGAGAACTCGCCGGACCAAGCCTTTGCCGCCCCCTTCTTTGAACTTCTTCGACACAAGAAGGGCAATGACTACCTCACTCTCTTTTTTGAGCAGTGTGAGATCCAGCACTTCCCTCCAACCATCATGAGGATCCTCGGTCAACTAAGACTGATGGTTGAACCACCTCCGGCACCCCCACCTCCCCCACCTCCGCAATTGCCTCCGCTTCCCATTCCAGTCATCTGAGCAGGGTATGTAGCGCCATGCCTTTGGTACTTTGCGAACAACGACAACGCCTACTTGGAACGGATGGCCACATCGTAGTTCGAGGTGGCGCTGGGTCAGGCAAGACAACAATTGCACTCGCCAAAGCCTGCGAAGACCTCGCGACCGGACGCATTGGAAATTCAGGGAAGGCACTATTCCTGAGTTTCGCTCGTGCCACGATTGCGCGCGTTGCCGAACAGGCTACGGCGACGCTTCCCAAAGATCAGCTGCGCCGCATCGAAATCAACACCTATCATGGCTTCGCGTGGTCGGTTTTGAAGAGCCATGCGTATCTGCTCGGTACAAGACCCGGAGTTTCGCTGTTACTACCCGCCCAGGCACGCGAACGCCTTGTGGGACTCGCTGGCGATGCACGCACCAGGCGCCAGAGGCAGTTGTTTGATGAGGAAGGATTGGTTGCATTCGATCTTTTTCCCATCCTGCTAGCAGAGTTGCTGGAGCAGTCGCTTGTTTTGGCTCACGCCTTCGGTAATGCCTATCCGACGATCATCGTGGACGAGTTCCAAGACACAGATGATCAGGAATGGGAAATGATCTCCCGCTTGGGTCAACACAGCCGTCTGATTGCATTGGGCGATCCCAAGCAGCGCATCTACGACTTCAAGGGTGCGAGCCCTCGGCGCTTCAATGACTTCATTGAAGCATTTGCCCCGACCGAGTTCGACTTCCTCAGCGAGAACAATCGCAGTGCCGGCACGGACATCACTGCATTCGCGGATGCAATTCTTGACGGGGCATACCGCCACCAGCCCTACGCAGGTGTTTCCGTGGTTCACTACGCAGGTCGCAGCCTCAGACCCTTGAAGCAAAAGGTGCTTGAAACTGCAAATCGACTAAGGCGACGGGAGACCTGGTCTTTGGCCATTCTGGTTCCGTCGAACCCGCTGGCCGCGGCCGTATTTGATTACATGCACGGTGCAGAGCACGGGCTTCCGAGGTATCCGGTCGACATTATTGTCTCAGCTGAGGGCCCTATGCTGGCCGGCATGCTGATTGCACTGCTACTTGAACCCAGAAGCTCCGACATTGAACATGGCGCTGCTGTTCTGGAAGCACTCGCAGCATTTGAGATCGGGCGCAGCGAGATCGCTTCGGCTACTGCGATCAATAGATCCCGACGGATGCGCACCCTGGCGACCGCAGTCAGGACACGAGGCGATAGGGGCTACGGGGCAGCTGGCGTTGGACCCGGAGTCCGCCAGCTATTGGCCGACGTGGCACAACTCCAACTTACTGGCGATCCAGTCTCAGATTGGCGTGCAGTGCGAGCGGTCATCGCAGCGAGCCACCGAACCGAGCTTCAATCCGCAGCGAAAGAAGCGCGACACATGCGCTTGCTACGCCGAGGCGCCCAGGTCGAGGCAGTCCTAGCCGACGCCTGGCGGGCACGCGGTGCCTATGTCGATGCGAGGTCGCTCCTGCGAGCAGCCGTCGTAGAGGATCAGTTTTCTGCTACAGGACGCGCACACCAAGGTGTATCGGTGATGACTATACACAAGGCCAAAGGAAAAGAGTTCGAGGAGGTCATCGTGTTTGAGGGACCATTCCAACGCTTCTTCGTTCAACGAGGACCCGACTCGGAGCGATCCGCGAGATTCAACTTACATGTCGCTTCTACGCGGGCGCGATCTAATCTAACCGTGATGACTCCTTCAATGGATCCTTGCCGTCTACTCCCACCTCGCTGACAGTTGACTATC
Organism: Dokdonella aquatica; assembly: GCF_051987395.1. Lineage (NCBI taxonomy): Bacteria > Pseudomonadati > Pseudomonadota > Gammaproteobacteria > Lysobacterales > Rhodanobacteraceae > Dokdonella > Dokdonella aquatica. The sequence continues at coordinate 3,864,025 of NZ_CP197094.1, forward strand.
GGTCTAACGCATGAGCATCGCCGCCAGAAGATCCCACCGTGGAGACGAGTACCAGCTGGCTGTCGCCGTGCACTGGCTAATCAGGCTACTGTCCGACCGGAGTATTGTCTCCGTGCAAGTGGACGCCATAGCTCTTCCGGGTAAGTCCGAGACCGTCGATGTGGACGACATCGTCGTTACCTATTCCAGCGGCACGACCCGGCACATACAGGCAAAGAAGAATCACCCGAACCACCGCAATTGGCAGATAACGGATTCGGATCTGAAGGAAGAATTGGTCAAGGCACGCCGACAGCTGCAGAAGACGCCGGATGCAATTATCGAGTTCTGCTCGCAAACGCCGTTCGGCGACTTGGCAGCTCTCGTCGAGAGTACACGAGATTACGCGAGCCACGAGGTATTCGAAGCGCAAGCCAGCTCCAAACTCAAAGCAGCTCTTGCCAGGCTTCAAGGTGTCTTGGACTGCCCCGTTGATAGCGCCTTCGATCTGGTCAGACACATCCAAATCGGCAGCGCGCACAACTTCGAAGGGTGGGAAGCCGTCAACCTCTCAGCACTACAGTTTCAAGTCGATGACCCCGAGATCGCAGCCGACGTGCTCACCGCAATAGCGCGTGGCAACCAGAGCGGGCTGCGGGCTCCACCTAGACCGCTAGACCGCGACCAGATCCTGCAGGCGTTGGATGAGCGCAGTGTTGGCTTAATTCGCAACGCCACTTCGCTGGACTCGGCCCAAGTGTCCAACCGCTTTGCCGCAGCGTCGGCCGACTTGGCGGACTGGAAGACGACGCTGCCCAACGACGACTGGCTGGAGCGGCCCGAGCTTGACGCGCTTTGCGAACGAATCACCGAAGAGCCGGCCTCGTTGACGCTCGTACTCGGTGAGCCTGGCTGCGGCAAATCGGCGCTGCTCGCCAGGCTCGCGCGGGAGCAGGCCGCGCTAGGCATCCCTGTCCTCGCGATCAAGGCGGATTACCTGTCCGAGGACGTCGTCGACACGCCTTCGCTGGGCGACCATCTAAACCTGCCCGCCGATCCGATAGATTGCGTAGTCGCGCTGGCCAAGTCCACGAAAGTGCTCGTCCTTGTTGACCAGTTGGATGCGCTTGCGGATCTGGTCGTGCAGCACTCCACGCGCCTGCGTGCGCCCATGGACCTGATTCGCGGGCTTTCGGGCGTGCAGAACGTTCACATCGTTGCCTCCTGCCGGGTGTTCGAGCATCAGCACGACACACGGTTGCGGAATCTCGATGCAGAGACGATGACGCTCGATCTGCCCACGTGGGACAACGTCGAGGAAACACTCGGGAAATATGACATTCACGCCAAAGGATGGAACGCCTCGATCCGCGAGGACCTGCGATCGCCGCAGACCCTGAACCTGTTCCTGCAGCTGATCAATACCACCGACGAGGCAGATCTGCTGCTCGGGTACCAACACATGCTTGGGGAGCTGTGGAAACAGGAGGTCCTATCCGACGTGAGCGGGCGCTCGCGCACGGCGCTGTACGAGATCACTGCGCGCATGGCAGAGCGGGAAGTCCTCTGGTTGCCGGAGGCTCTGTTCGATGCCTTCCACCCCGAACTACAACGACTCTCGAGGTCCGGCATCCTGCTCTGCGAGGGTGGTCGCGTCGGCTTCCGGCATCAAACGCTCTACGAGTACATCCGCGCACGAAGCTTCGTCGACGCACCCGGGCAGCTCACCGATACCGTGTTGGCGCGCCAGCAAAGCTTGCGGATCAGACCGCTGCTTTGGCACTCGGTCGCCTACCTGCGTGCAGTCGACCGCCCCACCTATTCTCGGGAGATCGAACGGCTCTGGCACGCCAATCTTCGCCCGCACCTGAAGATGCTGCTGATCGAGTTCCTCGGCCAACTGCAGGATCCCGACTCCAACGAGACGGCCTTGGTCGCGGAGAAGTGGGACGACGGCTGGTACCGGCGCCGCATCCTCGCCACGGTTCCCGGAAGCCCGGGCTGGTTTGACTGGCTAGTGAACGACCACTTGGTGCACATCATGCGACTGCCGCTCGAGGATGCCCGCTTCGCGCTGCCGGTGCTGTCTCGGGCGTTGCCTTCCCGGCAATCCCATGTAATGGACTTGATTCGGGACCATTGGCAAGCAAGCTCGGAGAAGGATCCGCTGACTTGGTTCGTGCTAGAGCAATTGCCGGCTTGGAACGCGGACTGCATCGCCCTATGCCGGCAGATTCTTGCCAGGACTGAGATCTCGGGCTGGCAGGCGAACCACATGCTCAGCGTCGTCAGCGGCGCGGATCCGAGTCAGGCGCCGCTGTTAATTGATGCCTGGCTGCGGCAAAAGACTGGCGACGTGCGGCAGTCCGTAGAAGAGGCGGTGCGTCTCGCGGAGATATTGAACGGGCAGGAACTGCACGACCTGCGGGCAGTCGCTGAAGCCGCACCGCGAGAGTTCATGTCGACGGTCTGGCCTTGGGTGCTGAAGTCGATCCGGCTCCTGTCGCAGGATGCTCATGATTTCGTCGTCGGATACAGAAGCGTCGACATGAATTTTCCCGATCTCGACGATGACGAACCGCGTCGAGAGAAGCCGTTCATCTCGGCTGTGATCGCCGGAACAAAACTGCTGGCAGAACGTCATCCCGAGGACTTTCTTGCTTTTCTGCATTCCAATCGACATTCCGACCTGATGCCCGTCCAGCGACTGCTTGCGCTGGGTCTGCAGCAGGCGGCCCCGCGGTACCCCGCCGAAGCGGTCGAGTTCCTGCTCGAGGATCCCAGGCGTCTGGTAATTGGCAGCTTTCGCGATGCACATGGCGACACCAAGCGCCTCATCCGTGCGGTCTCGCCGCACCTCGACGAAGAGCAGATCCAGCAACTGGAAGGGGCCATCCGTGGCTGGAACCGATACATCTACTTTCCCGATGACGATGCAAAGACGCGTCTTCACCGCTTGCAATGGACACGCCAGCATCGGTTACGCCTGCTGCGGGCCATCCCACCTGAACGAATGAGCGCAGCCTGCTGCCGCCATGTCGCCGAGGAGGAGCGTGCATTCCCGGGCCTGGACGACGCTGACGTCCGCATTTCCGGATTCAGCAGGATCGACAGCCCTATGGACGCCACGAGCATGCAACGGGCGTCGGAGGAAGACATCCTCAGTCTATTTGCCGAACTCACCGATCAGACGCAGTGGGATCATCCCAGGCATCGCATGCGTGGCGGCGTGATACAGGCAAGCCGTGAACTGGCTGAGCTCGCCAAGGCCCTACCGGACAAGGCCATCCGCCTCATACGCCAGATGCGCCCGGACAACAACGAAATCGCGGTCGGCGCCGTGCTGCGAGCGCTTGGAGAGAGCAAGCACGACGCTACCGCGCTGCATTCGCTCATATTGGAGTTGAACCACAAGGGCTTTGATGGTCTGGAGTTCCGCAGGGATGCGGCGTATGCCGCCGGCGCGGTCGTGAGTGCCGATACACCACTGCCACAGGACCTGTTCGATCTGTTGACCTCATGGCTGCAGGACGATCCCGACAACGGCACCCAGACCGAAGACAATGCCGAAGACAAGGATGCGTCCGGCAGCATCCTGTGGAGCCACGGTGGCCTCTTCATCGTGCCTAGCGGCAACTATCCCATTCTCTCGGCGTTAACCCACGCCTGCCTTTCACAGGAACCCCCGCTTACCGAAGAGTGGTTGTCCCTGCTGGAAACACATGTGGGCCGCGAAGAACATCCGCAGGTCTGGGGAGCCCTCGCAATCGATCTGAAATGGCTGGTATGTGCCGAGCATGACCGAGCACAGTGCTTCCTACTGGAGTTGTTTCAATCCCATCCCAGGCTCTGCAATTTTAAGACTGGCATAATGCTAGTTGCAAACAGCCAGCATTGGATCTCGGCGGCAACTGCCAACAAATTATTTGACGCACTGCGCGCAATGCGGAAAGCCTTTGCGGCCCAGAGTGCAGGTGAGATCCTCATGCTGCGGTTCGCTCTGAAGAGCGACGACGAACCAGACCTGCAAGAGCTGCTGGGGCAACGCCTTAAGGACACGGATGATGAGCCATTCCTGATTCAATGCCGCACCGGCATGGCCTATGCCGCTGCCGAGTTGTGGCATGAGGTGGCCTTCCGTCCTCGGATCCAGCCCTACTTGCTATGTTTGCTGGATTCGGACGACGACAAGGTTGTGGCAGCAGCAGCTTGGGTATTCGCCCGACGACTTCTAAAGCCGGACGCGGCCAGCCGCGGATTGCTCGAGCATCTAGCGGTTCGCCCCGGCCTGCTCAAGCAAGTTGCCTGCAACAATTTTGGGGAGTGCTTGGTCTCGATGCTGGAAGCCGCACCCCTGATCGTTGCCAACGTCGTGCGATCTCTGCTGGAGGCAGTCGAAGACGATTTCTTCGACAACACCTCATCCCGTTATCTTCTGACAGAGCACCTGCTTACCGTTTCCCTTCGATTGCAGGAATTGGGGGCGCCGCACCAAGAGCTTGGGGCGTACATCTTCGAGCGCATGCTTGAGTTAAACACTTCCGAGGCTAGAAGTATCACACTGGATCTCGATAAAAGAACCGTCAATGCCTCGAGCTATCCTCGCCGTAGAAGGGGACGGCATCGCTCATCTATCGGATGATTAATAATGAGCAGGGAGTAGTTTCCGGCGCGTACGTGATAAGTAAAATTATTCAAAGGGCATATAGCAGCACATAGCCTCGGGCTCGCACAAGCCACATCCTAACCACGATAACGCTCCCTAATCGCGACGAAGCGCCCCTCGCAGGCGAAGGACGCTTCTTTCCGCGGCTCAGCCTGGATACTTGGGAAACTTCTCGTTCGGATGCGAGGCCTTCCATTGATTGTAGGCGGCCGTACCTTCCCACGCCGCAAAGGCGCGCGGCGTGCGCCCTCTCCCGCTCCATGTCTCTCCATTGTGTGGAAGCCAATATTTGGGAGCGACTTGTGCCTTCTGCTTCCGAGGTGCGCTAACTTTAGCCGAAGCTTTAGGCCGCACGGCCGCGAATATCTCCGCCTTCTGCTCGGCCGTGAAGTGCCCGCCGTATTCGTTGATACGCTCGATGACCTCAGCGAACGCCTGTGACGAGTGTTGTTGTCTGAGCTCGGCTTCCTGCTCCTCCAGCTTTCGCAGCTCCTCTGCAAGCTTTGACTTGGCCGCAGCCAGGGAATCCAAGGTCGTCTTACTCATTCTTTCGGCGCGCTCGTTGTGATGGAGGCAAAAGTCTACCGGACGGATCCATCAATCCACCACGACATGCTTTCCCCGGTGCCTAGATCTCCGTGTGCGCAGTTCCCGTGTCATAAGAGTCGTCCCTAAGTCCTGCTCCCCTACCCCTGTTCAAGTGCCTTGCGCTGAGGTTGCAGCAATCACTGCATCCAGTCTGCGATGCGCACGTAAGGCTTCCCTTGTCTGCCAACGGCCAGTCCAAGCGTCGACATGTCGGTCCGAAGCTGATGACTACTACCGCACCACAGCGGTAGTTCCCACGATCGGACGCGCTCGCTGGCGCATCGTCGTGGCCTTGGTGGCCTGCGGAAGGCCAGTGGCGCCGTACGTGTACCCGTAGCGGAAGCGGGAAATCCGCCGACGCCTACCGACCGAATCAGCGAGCTGCACGGCCCAAGCCCGGCGGGCGTCCTGTATTGCAGACGCGGCCGAGGCTTCGTCGACGACGGGTATGCCGAGCATCTCTTCGCTGGCCTGATCCGCGTGCTCGTTGGCGCGTCCGAAGTCGTCGAAGCTCCTCGCCGTATCCCCGAGATGTGGTGACGGAGATTTCGCACGCAGGAGCCAAATCAATGATGAGCAAAACCGGCGATGTGATGGTGCTTACGGCGGTCGTTCAGGATTCCACAAGCTTTGACTGCCGGCTCCCCGATACGGGACTACTGCGGGCCGCCGGAATGAAGATGAAGGTGCGACGCAATGCTTGCCGCGAGTGACTCGACACGGGCGAGCACATCGGCGCCGAGTTGGGCAGGTTTGGGATCGAGCACGCACAGCGTGCCGAACAACGTGCCGTCAGCGAGATTGAGCGGCACCGAGATGTGACTCTCGAAGCCGTAGATCTGTGGGGCGTGGTGTCTGGAGTACACCGGATCCTTGCTAGCTTCGCCGAAGCTCGTAGTTTGACCGGCCCGCAGCTCGCGGCAGATCGTGGTCTCGAGGATCAGGTCTTGACCGGGGCGCAACCCGAAATCGAGAAGGTCATTCACCGCGCATGTCGTCCACCTGTTCTCGGTCACGCGTGCGACGGCCGAGAAGCGCATGCCCGTGACGGTGCACACCTCCGCGAGGATCTTCTGCAGGTCGGGAACCTGAGATACCGCGGCGATCTCCGCGGCGCGAACATCGTGCGTATTGGAATCGCCGTCTACCTCTTGATGCGACAGCTTGACGGCCTCAAGCGTCGCGGCCTCAACCAACCGCTGAACGGCCGGCGCGGACGTGCGAAGCCAACCCGTCGACCCCACGAGATGGATGTGCTTTCCGATCAAGCGCACGTCAGCGAGGCGATGCTCGGCAATGAATCGTCCGGCGTGGCTCAGGAAAATCTGCTGCCAAGACTGGCTAGGCGCACGGTCAAGAAGTGCGACCAGTATGGTTTCGCGGGCAGGCTCCGACGCCGCGCCGGGCATGTCGAATCCGACGAGGTAAGGCGTGTCAGCCATGAGGTGTGCGGTGTGTGCCGCGACGGCGGCGAAGTCCGCCAGTGTCTCACCTTTCACGTGGCCACCGGGATCGAGCCCTCATGGCGCTTCCATCATCGGCTTGCGCAGCCTGAGCCGGCCGAAGCGCACGTCGAGCGTCTGCAGGAACATGCGTAGGTCGTCCTCGCGGCCAGCGACTTGCTGGTGGAGCGAGGCGGCCCTGAAGCCGGGTTCCCTGCGCTCTGGGTAGCCGACGCGTAACGCGCGCTCGGCGATGATCACGCGCAGCACAGCCTTCTCCCTCTCGTACCACGGTAGGAAGCAGGACTCGAAGCTTTCGTCGCGACTGTTCAGTGGTCGACCAGGCCTGCGCTTGCCGCCCGGCAGCAGAGGTCCCCACTCGATCATGCTCGAGACTGCGCGGAGCAGCCAGTAGGTGTCCTGGACGAGCTTCCGGGGTTGCTGTGGCGTGAAGGGTCCAGGCTCCTTGAGCTCACGGGCTCGCGTTGCGGAGTCGAACGCCAGCTCTACGAGAGCCAGCTGGCCGTAGGAATTGAGGAGGTCGCGCATGGCAGCGGCTGGACGGGCTGATATCGTACAGTCGTACGTATCATGTTCCAATGGGCAGCAACGTATCGCCATCCGGGCGACATACGCGAGACGCGCCTAGGGCTGGTCTGGTCCGGCTTGAAACTACTCGGAATTGAAGTCCGGACGATGTGCGCGAACTGCACTGCCCCAGTTGGGATCCGGTCAGCAGGCCGCGGGCATACAGGCGCCACAAGACAGGGGAACCATATGCGATCACGACACAGTCTCGCCGATGCGCAGCCACGCGACGGGCAACTCGTCTACTACACCGCCGATGGACAACATGGCGTAGCCCGGTACGTCCGCGGCACGCTCATCGACAACACCACGTTCGATGTCGTAACCGGAGAGGAGGGCGTGCTCTGGTGGGCGACGGCATTCGATGTGGAGCCGGCGACGGGTTGATGTGTTGCCACGCTCACCACCCAGGATGCCCTCGAAAGCTCGCGTGAGACTGAACCATGCGCACAGAGCTTCGGCGTCGATCGTAGGGGTCATTCCGCCGTCAGGCTCAAGGAGGCCATCACGACGTTGCAGGAGAACCCCGAGGATCGCGAGCTCAGCGAGCATCGGCATCACATGTAGAGAACGCGCATCAAGGATAGCTCACCATCCATTTGCCATCCACATGGATGGTGATAGGATGGCGAACTATCAAAGGAAAGTCAGATGGATCAGCGCTCCCGCCCTCCCGTCGACAGCGAAAAGATCACCATCAACCTCGGCGTCATCGATCTTGGTCAGATCGATCTCCTCGTTCAGGAAGGCTTCTATTCGAATCGTACCGACTTCATTCGCACCGCCATCCGCAATCAACTGAGTGTCCACGCGGACGTGCTCCGGGAGACGGTCTCGAGGAGAACTCTCGTACTCGGCCTACAGGACTATTCTCGATGCGATCTGGAGGCGGTGCGCGATTCGGGGCGGCGCTTGCAGGTCCGCGCTTTGGGAATGGTCCGCATCGCGGCAGATGTTTCCCCGGAACTCGCGCGCGAGGCGATCGAGTCGATCGCCCTGCTCGGTGCACTGCAGGCAACTCCCCAGGTCAAGGCCGCGTTGGCTGACCGCATCATTTGAAGGCACCCATGAATCCATTGAACGACACCATGCGCCAAGCCATGCGCCTCATGAAGGAAGGTGACCTGCATGCGGCCACCCGCGCACTGCAAAAGGGACTTTCCGCCAACGTGACGCTGCAGGTATCGGTCATTGATGACCATCGACCCGTTGAACCCACGTCCGGTGCGCACGAATCGGACACTGCGCCGATCGACGGAGAGTGGAGCGTGGTGGATTTCAGGCCGGCAAACCGAGCCCGAGCCGATCGGACGCAAACTTCGTCCGGCACTTGGCCCCGACCTACTGGTTCGCAGGAAAGCACCGACTTCACTGCACTCCGCTTCGACGGACCTGCTGGCGCGATCGATTACAGGCTTTACGTGCCTGAAGGGCTTAACACACACGGCGCTCCCTTGTTGATCATGCTACACGGTTGCACGCAGTCGCCAGAGGACTTCGCGCGCGGTACACGTATGAACGCGCTCGCCCTCGAGCAGGGCTACGTGGTCGCCTACCCTGCCCAGACCGCCGATCGGAATCCCAATCGATGCTGGAACTGGTTTCGCCCCCGCGACCAGAAGCGTGGTGGAGGCGAAGCCGAACTACTCGCTGCTCTGACGCGAGACCTCGTCGCGACACATCAACTCGACGGGCGCCGCGTTTTCGTCGCGGGGCTGTCGGCGGGAGGCGCGATGGCCGCCGTCCTCGCACAGGCATATCCCGAACTCTATGCCGCAATCGGCGTGCATTCCGGCTTGCCAGCGGGTGCGGCACGAGATGTCGCGTCTGCGTTCGCCGCCATGCGCACGGGCGCCCGGAAGCAAGGTGGAGAAAGTGCCACCGGGAAGGGTTCGGGCCCCCGAGCGATCGTGTTCCACGGTGATCGTGATGCGACGGTGCACGCGAGCAATGGGCACGATGTGATCGCGCAGTTCACTGCTGAGCACGGTAGCCACACAGCAGGAAAATCTTCGAGTACTTTCCAACAGATGGGCGTGTACGGCGGGAGGCTTTGCACACGAATCATCCATCGTCGCCCTGACGACACGGTAAGCGCGGAGCACTGGATCATCGGTGGTGGCGGTCACGCCTGGTCAGGAGGTGATGCCTCCGGAAGCTACACGGATGCTTCGGGCCCGGAGGCTTCACGCGAGATGCTGAGGTTCTTTTCCGAGCATGGCTCTCCACGTGACGTTTGACGCAAGAGAGGCTGCGTACGCAGCCTCTCTTGCTTGTCACGCGTCGTCCAAAAAAAGCTTCTGCCGACGTTTGACCTGCCGCTGCGTCTCAGGCGGCAGCCACCTTGGGTGCGCTGGCTTCGGAGCCGGTGGAGATGTCGTCCGCATCGCGGCGCTTGAAGACATCCTTGGCAACATCGCGCTGCTTGCCGTCTTCGGTGTGTACCGACAAGAGAATATTGCCATTGCGCACCTTTTCCTCGTAGCGCTTAGCCTCGAATTCGGGGATGCCCATGCCGACCAGTGCACCGATCACACCACCTGCCGCACCGCCGACCGCGCCACCGGCCAGGGCAGCCATGATCGGGCCTGCGGCGATCAGAGGTCCCACGCCAGGAATCGCGAGTGCACCGATGCCAGCCAGCCACCCGAGTGCCGCGCCGACGCCCAAGCCGGCTGCACCACCCGCGGTCGCACCTTCCGGCGCCTTGGTGTTGTGCTCGTGGGCGAAGTCCTTGGTGGTGCGCTTGTCGGGGAGCAGCGCAGAAATGTCGTTGCTCGTGAAGCCGGCTGCCTTGAGGTCGCTGATGATGAGCTCAGCTTGTTCGGTAGTGCGGGCGGTGCAGTAGACGGAAGCTTTCATGGGAATATCCTTGTAAACAGAATGGGGTTTCAACGTGCGACGATGTCGATGTGGTTCGCGACGTGCTTCACGCCTGCCACACCGCCGACGATCTTCTCGACGCGCGCCTTGTCTTGGCTTGAGGAGACGGTGCCACGCAAGATCACTTCGCCATCCGCCGCGATGAGCGTGACGTTCTTCGCAGCGGTCGACAGCGATTCGTCGCCCACGAGCGCGGATCGAGCAGCTGCCGCGAGATCGATGTCGACTTGGTTGTTGGGCTGATCAATGGCGGTGACGTGACGATCATGGGTGCCTCGTGCGGTCTTGGCATCCGTAGTCTTCGTGTCGTGCTTCGTCGTCTTGGCGTCGTTGGCCATCGGCTTGGCATCACGTGCCGGAGGATCCGCAGCAATGGCCAAGCTGAAAGCGCTGGCACTCGCCAACGCGAGGCCAATAAGGGTCGATTTCATGGGATGATCCTCGGTGTACATGCTGGCCAAGAGTGGCCGGCGGGGTGTAGTCAGTAGGCCACTTCGCGCATGAACATGAGCCTGTTTTCGCCGACTGTCTGCCACGCGTGTTCAGACAGGTGCATGGCATCGCGTGTCCACAAGCGCCGCGACCCATTGCGCGCATCGTGCAGCGAGTCGCTCAAGCAGTCTCGCGTGACGAAAGCCGCAGCTCCAACTTCTGCAGGTAGTCGCCAAAGCCACCCACCGCGCGCGCGTCGCGGCGTGCACTCGTCACCACGACGGGTTGAACACGACGCGCGACCACGCCGCCATGACGCACCACGGCGGTGATCAACGCAACGTCCTCACTCACTGCCACCGACGGAAATCCGCCACAGGTGCGGTACATCCCGGCGCTGATGCCCATGTTTGCCCCATGCACGTGCGGATGGCCATCGACGACGGGATGTTCGCCGACGAAGGTCTCGGGCATGGAGGCTGCGTAATCGAGCCAGTCGTCAACGCGAACCGTGCCGCAAAAAGCGTCCGCGTCATACGCGAGTTGCTGCTCGAGCCACTCGGGCGGCACGCGGCTGTCGGCGTCGGTCATGGCGATCCAACGTGCCCCCTGCGCGAGCACATGATCGACCCCCGCGGCTCGAGCCAATCCCACGTTGCCCGCATGCGTGCTCAGCGTCTGTGCACCGCATGCAGATGCGATCGAGGCTGTCGCATCGGTGCAGCGATCCAGCGACACGACGATGCACACACGCTCGCCGCCCAGCGCGGGAGCACACGCCGCGGCGTGGATCGAACGCAGGCACTCCGCGATAAGATCCTGCTCGTTGTGTGCGGGAATCACCACGCCTATCACCGCAACCCTTCCCTTTCTGCGATCGACGATGTCGACAGGTCCCATACGTCGAGCCGGACATCATGATCACGGTACCGAATAGCGGGTTCGCCATGGGTGAGGATCAGATGATCGTGCACCTCGTCACCCAGGAGCGGCGCAGCCTCGAATGCGTGCAGCCAGTGGCAGGCCACGAGCACGCCGTCTTTCACGAGTGACGTCGCAACACGCCCCGCCAAGGTCGCCATCGCCGGGGCATCCAAGTAGTAGCCCATCTCGCTCAGCACGATGAGATCGAACTCGCCCTCCATCCACTCCGAAGGCTGGGAGGAGTGGAAAATCTGCACATGCGGCAATGCCTGCACGCGCGCACGAGCGAGTGCCGCCGCCGCGGCAGAGACATCGGTTCCGAACAAGGAGTCGCAGCGTGTGCCAAGCTGTGCGGTCAGCTCACCGTTGGAACAGCCGATCTCCCACCCCCTTGCGAATCGCTCGCGCGGAAGCATGGCCAGAAGCAGCTCGCGCTTTCGCTGCTCGTACCAACGGCCTCGATATCCGAAAGGATCCTCGATGCGATAGAGCGCATCGAAGTAGTCAGCGAGCGTACTCACCATAGGAAAAACTCGGACCCCATCTGGTAGCGTTCTACTACGGGAGGTGGAAGCACCGGCCGATCGAGCCTCGCGTCCCCCTCGCCCGTCTGCGTGGCGAAGCAAGCGATCGCCTGCTGCTTGTGCATGCGCACCTGTGCGTCCAGCCGTAGCCTCACGATTGGAGCATCGGAGGCTGACGTTGCCAGCCATGGACACCCCCAGATGGGGAACTGCAGGACGAGGCCGCCTGCAGCGCAGGCTGCCCTTGACACGCTTCGGTACGCCGCCTCGTGGTCGGGATGTCCATCCCGCTGCCACGTGGTCAATACGAGATCGGTGTGTCGGAGAATCGTGTCCAGCGCAGCGGTAACCTGTCCTTCCATGCCCCGAACCTCACCATCGGGCACGTGCAACGACACGATCTCCCTGCGCTTGATGCCGAGACGTGAGAGCGCATTGGCGAGTTCCATGGCACGTGCCACACGCAAACGCGCGGGCGTCCAGAAAGCATGGCCTGGATAGCACGCCTCGCCATCCGTAACCGATACGATCATGATGGGAAGGCCCGCTGCCGACGCGTAGGCGAGCAGTCCGCCGCAACCGAGCACTTCGTCGTCCGGGTGCGGCGCGACGACGACGACGCGTTCCGCGCGCCCCAGCAGCATGCGCCAGTGTGTCTCGGGCAAAACATCCAGACGCGGCGGCTGCCAAGTGTCGCCGTCCATCCGCGACGACGCCTGAGCGACTAGAGCGACCATGGTGCATGCACTGACCCATGCGCCGCGTGGCCGATCGCCTCCGCGTCACGCTCGGCGTGGCTCTGGCGAATGAACACTGAAAGATCGGCGCATCGCCTGGCATGGGCCAGGTCTTCGCAGAGAGGACCCGGCCCGAGCGCGCGCCCTACCCGGTCAATGACCTCCGTCGCAGCGCGCTCCACGCATGCGCGCACGCGCATAACCTCGTGTCGATGGGGTTGGAGCGGCTGGGCATCGATACATGCGGCTGTCTCACGCAACAGGGCTGCTGCCGCCGAAAGCGCCACGTCTACGGCCCCCAGATGGGCGGCCGCGTGGGGATCGCTACGCCCACGCACGTGGACGCGCAACGTCTCACCGATCGCTGCCGCAGCCCCGTACCAGCATGCGGCGATGCCGGCGCCTCCATGCCAGAACCCGGGCCTTTCAAGGTACGCATCTGCTCCGCCGATCAGCTTGGCAGGCGCAGCGTCGAATGCGAGCGGCGCGCTGACAATGCGTGCCATACCCACGGCATGCCATGTCTCGGCAGGGCTGGACACGCCCGCTGCATCGAGATTGAGCGAAATCAGCGCTCGAGCGTCCTCCCGACACGCGGTCATGAGCGCGTGGTCCACGATGCCTGCTCCCGAGCACCACGCCTTGCGGCCAGTAGCGCGGCACGCCGCGCCTTGGACATCGTGGAGCGCAAGGCGGAATCCCGGCGGTTCCGCGGCCCAGACGGCCCAGATCCCGCCCCCGTATGGTGGAGGCACACGAAGCTCCATCAAAATCGCCAGCGCGTCGTAATGGGCTTCGAGCACCTTCGCCAGACACACGTCTTCCGCGGCAAACCCAGCGAGCCGACGCCATCGTGCGAGGGTCTTGCCTGATCCCGGAGAAGGCAACGCAGCGAAGTGGTGGATGACCTCCCTCGCCCTGTCTGCAAGCGCTGAAGTCGGACGGAGAGACGACGAATGCAGGTTTGGCTCAGCGAGTCGTGTCACGGCGACGTCGAAATCCGACCGCCAACGCTCTCGCTATGCAAAGGCCGCACGCTGAACGCACGCGTTTTGTCGATGCCGTGCGTTATCACATCCGCCGCCAGCGCCAACGATTCCGCGATCACGACGTGCATGTCGAGATAGCGATACGTTCCGAGGCGCCCGATGAAGGTGACCTCGCGTTGAGCCTCGGCGAGCTCGACGTACTCGCGGAGCATGGCCTTGTCGTCGGTGAGGCGAAGCGGGTAGTACGGTATGTCGTCGTCGCCGGCGAGTGAACTGTACTCACGGAAGAGCACGGTGTCGGCGTGGGATTCCCAGGGGGCGAAGTGCTTGTGTTCCGCAACGCGTGTGTACGGAACGTGTTCCTCGCAGTAGTTGATGACCGCATTGCCCTGCTCGTCTCCGTGCCCGTCCATGCGCTCGAAGCGAAGGCTTCGGTACTGCAACCTTCCCTTGCGGAAATCGAAGTAGCTGTCCATGGGGCCGGACCAGTACACGTGGTCGTATTCCTGTGCGCTTGCAGGCTTGAAAGTCTCGCCCACATGCACCGAAACATCCGGATGATCGAGTATCCGTTCGACGATCGCGGTGTAGCCGTCTAGCGGGATGCCCTGGTAAGTCTGGTTGTAGTAGTTGTCGTCGTAGCTGAAACGTACCGGCAGGCGCTGCAGGATGGACGCCGGCAATGCGGAGGGCTCGACGCCCCACTGCTTCTTCGTGTAGCCATGGAAGAAGTTCTCGTACAGCTCGCGTCCGAGGAAGCGCAAGGCTTGGTCCTCGAACGTGACGGGATCCGTGATCGATTGATCTCCAATGCTCTCGACGAACCGGCGCGCCGCTTCGGGCGTGAAGTTCTCGCCAAAAAACTGGTTGATGGTCAGCAGATTGATCGGAAGCGAGAACGTGCCTCGCGCCGTGCGCGCCTTGACGCGATTGACGAACGGCCCGAACTCGCCGAATCGGTTGACATAGTCCCATACGTCACGGCGGCTCGTGTTGAAGATGTGCGGCCCGTAGTGATGGACCATGATGTTGGTGTGCGGGTCGCGCGACGTGTGACAGTTGCCGCCCACGTGCCCGCGCGACTCGAACACGTCGATCCGGTAGCGGCCGGACTCCGCAAGCGAGCGCGCGAGCACTGCACTCGCGAACCCGGCCCCGACGCAGGCGATCCTGGTCTTCATGCCGCTTCTCCACGGCTGTGGGCTGCCGCTGAAGCACGCTGCTGGAAGATGCGGTCGAGCACGGACGCGAGACCTGGCATCAGAACCCCGCGCGTGCTGAGAAGCGTGCTGTCCGCTGGAAGGCGCGCACGCCGTGCTCGCTCATGCTGCGGTACGGGCCGGATGAGGCTGGTATCCATGCCGCCGCGCTCGGCGCAGTCGTACGCGAACTGCGACCACGTCGTGCGGCCGTCGTTGGACAGGTGCCACAGACCACGCTCGCCGTCGATCAGCAGATCGAGGGACGTGGTGGCCAGGTCGGGGAGATATGCGGGGGACACGGTGACGTCGCTCAACACCGGGAGTCGGGATCCCGTGCCGAGATGGCGCAGCGTCCTCTGGACGAAGTCGCCCTCCTCCGGTCCACCTATGAACGGGCCGCTGCGCACGATCAGCGCACCGGCAAGCGAACGCAGCACGCTAATTTCCGCAGCCCGCTTGCTTCGTCCGTAGGCGTTCAACGGCCCGGTTTCGTCATCCTCGCGGTATGCGCGGCCCTTGGTGCCCGCAAAGACCATATGGCTGGAGAACGTGAGCATCGGCAGATCGGATTGCGAGCATGCGATCGCGATGTTCGCCGCGCCATGCTCGTTGGAAGCCGTGCAACGGTCGATTTCGTACTCGGCTCTTTCGACGCAGGGAAAACCCGCTGCATTGATGACGGCCCAAGGCGCATGGCGCGCGATCAGCGCATGCACTGAAGCGTAGTCGGCAATGTCCACGGCATCGCGCGTGGCGCAGACTACGGCAAGATGGCGTCGTTCGCACTGACGGAGGATCTCGACACCCAGTGCACCGCCCGCACCGAACAGGAGGATCGGCGCGCGCATATCGCCTGCAGGCAGCGATACTCCGTGCGACGGCAGGGCGCAGGTGTCGCATCGATCCCACCATCCCGCGCCGTCGAGCACCGGATGTTCGAAACGGCCCGTCGCGGAAAGCGAACGAATCATTCCCGCGAGCGCGGTCGCGCGCGGCGGCGTCGTACGCGCGTCGAAGACCCCGGCCTCGTAGCGGTTCTCCTCTCGCGTCACGAGGCTTTCCCAATCCATGCTGCCGAACAAGGCCCAAGGCGTCACGGCAAGGACGTCGATGCCTCGGCTTCTCGCTTCGACGCAATCGCTCCACGCCTCGTGCAGCCAGCGCATCTGCTCCTCTCGCGTGCAGCTCAGCTGGACCTCGGTCAGGGCAAGTGGGAGACCGTAACGGGACCACGTCTCTTCGAGAATGGCGCCGAAGCCACTGCGCAGGCTGTCGGAATGGCGGACCGACTCGACATCCACGTATACGTCGCGGCCGTTCCCACCGACGCGTGCGTGAGGGTAGCGAGACGTACGCTCGTCGAGATGGCGATTGCTGGTCACGTAGTGGTTGATGCCGATCACGGCGGGTGGCGTCGGATTGGCCAAGACTTCCCGCAACACCCGACGTGCGGCAGCATCGTCGTGCAATGCGTCTTCGAGGTGGCCGCACGGGGTCGGATCTCCGCACAACAGATCGAGACTCCACCATCGCCGTGCATTCTCGTAGTCGCGCTGGTAGGCAAGTGCCGGGGTGCTCGACGCGAATCCGATGTCTTCGGTCTGGACGAGGTTGGCGCCCGGAATGATCTCGCGGATCGCGCGCATCGCCGACCCGATGGCGCGCACTTGGTGTACGAGCGCCACCGCAAACGACCCGGCATCGCGATGGTGCGGATACCAGTGGCCATATAGCCCACTGAAGCGCGCTGTCGTAAGCGGCTCGTTGATCGGCGTCCAGTCGATCACCCACGGATAGCGCTGTGCGACCTCACGCGCGAACGCCGTGAAAGCGCTCGGAAACGCCGGATCGAGGAGATCGGTGCCGACGGGACCGCTACCATGGTGAAGAAGACCGATGATCGGTCGAACGGCACTGTCCGCGCAGCGCGCAAGGTAGGCGTCGCTCCACGCCCAATCGCCCTCGAGGGAGCCCGATGGGTGCACGCGCTCCCATAGGACGGGCACGCGGAGGCGCGAAACCCCGAGCGAGATGACATCGTCGAGATCGTTGGATCGGCCATCGTGCCCCGTGCGGCGCAGTTGGTCGAAGAGGCGATCGCCGACACGGTTGACGGTGCACTCGGCTCCGCCCCAGATTTCGAGCCGTGCAGTTCGCGCGCGCGTGGTCATGAAAGCGAAGCGACGGTGACACGCGCGTGGGGAAGGTGGCCCACCCGGCCGCGATCGACTCGCGCGTCAAGAACCTCATCGATCAGCATCGCCATGCATTGCCACGTGAGATCCCACGACGTGTTGCGCAGGAAAAGGTCGACTCGTGTCAGCCATGCCGCGTCCGCCTCGCGGACCGCGCGTTCGCACGCCGCCACGAACGCCTCGGGCGTATCGGCAATGTGGACCAGTCCCAGCTTGGCGTAGGGATGCACGACGTCGTGAATACTCGTCGACACCACCGGCTTGCCCCCAGCGAGGTACTCGGGCGTTTTGGTAGGACTGATGAAGCGCGTCGATTCGTTCTTCGCAAACGGCATGATCGCCACGTCCCATTGCGCGAGCCAATTCGGAAGTTGTTCGTAGGCTGCGAGGCCGGGGTAGCGGATACGCTCCGCGCACGGCAACGAGGCGGGATCGATCTTGACCACCGGCCCGACGAGCGTGATGTCCCAGCCCGGCCGTAGTTCGGCAACCCCGGCGATCAACGCACTGTCGAAACGTTCGTCGATGACGCCGAAGAATCCCAAGTGAAGACGGCGCATGTCCGGGAGACGTCGGTCAATCGGAACGACGCGTGCGCTCCGGAAATGCGCAGCGTCGATGCTGCTAGGAAGCGCATGGACATTGGCATGCTGGGTACGTTTGGATTCGTACAGACTCCAGCCCCCCGTGAAGACGACGTCAGCGCGCTTGAGCAGACGCACCTCATTGAGTCGCATAGGTGCCGGAGCACCCTTGAACGAACTGAGTTCGTCCATGCAGTCGTAGGCGACGAACAGAGGATCGAGGTGTTGCGTGAAAGGCAGCGCCATCGGCGTGTAGTAGAGCGAGCCGTACCGCTCGATGTCCTCGTCCTGGATCAGGCCGTCGATGAGCAGACTGATTGCCGCGTCGTGCCACGACGCCGGCATGCCGACCGGCAGGATTGGCGTCACGACGAAAAGCGTGGGTCGTACACGTTCCATCCGGAGTGCCGGTGAAGCGATACCCTCGAAGAGCGGCTCCTCGATGTAGAACACTCTTCGCTGCTCGCTGAAGCGCGTCAGCAGGTGTTGGGGACGCTGGAAAACGAAGTGCCAGCGGAGGTGCGAGAAACAGAGCAGGTCGTACGGACGGAACGGTATCGAAGGCTCATCGGTGATCGACGCGATGTCGGCGTCGGCCTCGTGGCGTACGAACAGATCGGTCATGCAGATTCCTTGGGTAGTGGTGGCGAGGGGCAAGCCGTCCCTGGCTAGGAATCGAATGTCCTGCCCTACTCCTCTTCGCCACCCGCCGGTCGCGTCGGGCGATTCGATCCGCGGTCGTCCTCGCCTTCTTTCGGTTCCGTGCGGGGCTCGTCGTGCTGCTGCGATGAGATCGTCATGTCGCTTGTCCTCAATGGGGGGCGCGATGTGCCTCCATCCTTACTGCAACACGCATGCCCAAGTCGCCGAGCCCGTTGCCGCACGGCATTGCTCGAAAAGCCAGCGTGACTCAGGTCGTGGCTTTCCTGTAGGGAGGAAAAATTTTCCGAAGCGCTTGCCGTCGCAATCGGATGCTGGCCCTCAGGCGCGGATGTGGGTGAGGTCCGTTTCCCGCGCATGCGTGGTGGCGAGGATGCCGCGAGGTGCGCATGTCGAGAAACGCGTGCGTCGCCGGTGCATGGCACATCCCTTGCTCTATCCGGTAACCGTGCGATGCCGGCTCCGATACGCCGGCGTGCGCCAACTTCGAGCAAGGTGTTCAGTGACCGCATTCGATACCTTGCATGGTCTCACCGGGCCATTCGCCGTCACGGATGACCCGGGCGATGGCCTAGTCGAACTCGGAACATGGCTGCTCGCGCAGGGCTACCGGTTCGTCACGGTGACGCCGGAGACACACCGCATCGTGCATTCAAGGCGAGGCATCTCGAACGGGTTCGACCTGCGCGACATCTTCGGCTGGAGCCGCACGTTCACGGAGGACATCGTCCCGCTCGAAGTACGCGCCCTGCTCGACAGAAGCCATGCCATTGCCGCGAGCGGCACCCGATGCGCGAGCCGGGTGCGCTTTTCGACGATAGGCGATGCCATCCTGATGCATTCGGCCTATCCGGCATCGGACGCCGACAGCGTGTTCTTTGGTCCCGACACGTACAGGTACATCCAGTTCGTGCACCGGCATCTTCCATCATGCGGTCGCGCCCGCCGCATCATTGATGTGGGGTGCGGAAGTGGCGCCGCGGGGCTTTCCGCCGCGTCCGCTCTGCCGGGCTCGACGCTCGTCCTTGCCGACATCAACGCGAAAGCGCTCGCCTATGCACGCGTCAATGCCCGGCTCGCGACAATGCCATCGGCCGCGTTCGCGCTGAGCGACGTGCTAGACGATGTCGCTGGCGCATTCGACTTCATCATCGCGAACCCCCCGTACATGAAGAACGCGCTCAAGGGCACCTTCCGCGATGGCGGCAACCACCACGGCACCCATCTCTCGGTGCGCATCGTCTACGAGTGCCTCTCGCGCCTATCGGGCGGCGGCCGGCTCGTGCTCTATACCCTCGCCCCCGTCATGGAGGGCGTCGACCTGTTCTTCGCGTCGGTTTCAGCGTGCCTGCGCGAGGTCCACTGCTCCTTCACCTACACCGAGATCGATCCAGACGTCTTCGGCGAGGAGCTTCGCGGCGCCGACTACGCGCGCGTGGAACGCATCGCTGCCGTGGGACTCGTCGTCGATCTCCCGTGACGCCCCTTCCATGAGGAACTCCATGACCACCTTGTCTCCCAAGAATACGCTCATCACCGACGTTGACGCGGATCTGCACGAGCGCCTCGCATCGGTGACATGGACGCGCACGTCGCACCGTTCCTGGCCCAGACGCAGGTATGTGTCGCCGTGGCTGTGGTGATCGCCGATGCCAAGGAAACTCATTCGTGCCGTCCTGCGTGGCGAATGCCTACCCCTTGTATACCCGCACGGGCGACCGTTACGTGAATCGAACGCTGGGACATTCCGCTCAGCACGTGCTCGCCAGCGCGTCGACTTCTGAATGTGACGCATCGTGAGCGCCGTCCTCATGTGTCCGCCGACTCACTTCGACATCGACTACAAGATCGATCCGTGGATGGCGCAGGCCGGGCGCGGAAGCGTTGACCGTGCGAGGGCACAAAGGCAGTGGGCGTCGCTCGTTGCACAGGTCCAAAGCAGCCGACATGTCGACTTCTTGGAAGCGGTAGCTGGCGCTCCTGACATGTGTTTCACCGCGAATGCGGGGTTCGTGCGTGGCCGCGATGTCGTACGCAGCAACTTCAAATGCACGCAACGGCGGGTTGAGGAAATGCCGTTCGCGGACTGGTTCTGTTCGCGGTCGTTCACGTGCCATGCATTGCCGCGCCAGGTGAACTTCGAAGGCGCGGGCGACGCGGTCCTCGACATCCAGCGCCAGCGCCTCTGGATGGGCCATGGCATGCGCTCCGACATCGAGGCCGCGTCATGGCTGCACCACCTCCTCGACGTCGAGGTCGTACCACTGCGTCTCGTCGACGCGCGCTTCTATCATCTCGACACCTGCTTCTGCATTCTCTCGGACGGCCGCCTCGTCTATTTCCCGCCCGCGTTCGACGAGCACGGCATCGCGGCCATCGAGGCGGCCTTCGCCATCGACTCGCGCATTGCGATAGGCGCGACCGACGCGAGGAACTACGCGTGCAACATGATCGATCTCGGCGACCGGGTGCTTCTCGCGTCGGCCAGTTCTTCGCTGCAGGAGAGATTGGCCGCGGGAGATATCGACGTCGTGTTCGTCGAGATGGACGAGTTCATCAAGGCAGGCGGCAGTGCCCGGTCTCTTACGCTGCCTTTCATCCCTCCGCTGTCATTACTCAAGCCTTCTGCATCGACATGAAGTCCGCCGCCTGGAGGCTTCGGCCGCGCGCTCCAGGCTTGTTGCCGACACGTGATGGATTCGATCGTTATCCGTCGAAGCGGGTTCTATCGGCGCGTCGAGGAGGACGGCTATCGCCTGCTGTGCCGACGTCGCGCAGGTTGCCTCATGCCCTGCAACGGCGCATGCGGCTGCCCCGGCCGCACGATGTGCCGCCTCGATCGAGCGGGAGCTCGGTGAAGGAGCGGGTATGGAAGCTCGCGGTGTGCTCCACGCGTGTATTGGCGGTGCCTCCCACGACGGCGTGGCGGCGGCGCGATGACGAGGTGATGAACCTGAGTGCGACATGCTTCCCTGCCCGTCACGTCGTGCACCGAGAGCGCTAAAGAACTTCGATCCCGCACCGGCATCTACATCGGCGTATGCTGCCCCATGACTTCAACCGCGCTTCGTGTTTCGAGTCGGGCGATCACCATGCGCACGGATCTCGCGTGAACTTGACGGCTGCGGACGGCGCGCATGGCTCTGCATGGCCCGAACTTCTGCTCGAGCAGGATACCGAGCATGCGGCGCTGGCGCTTTCACTCGACGCGACCATCGTGTGGGCCAATGCCGCCGCAGCGCGCATCCTCGGCTATACGTTGGACGAGCTCCATGGTTTGCACGTGTCCGCGATCTTCACGCCCGAGGACAAGTCGTTCGGTATCCCTCATCTGGAAGTGGACGTCGCCCGCGCTGGGTCTGTATCCGAAGACGATCGCTGGCAACAAACGCGCGACGGGGCGCGGTTCTGGGCCAGCGGCGCACTGGTACCTCTGTACGACAAAGGCGGCACACTCACGGGCTTTGGGAAGGTGTTCCGCAACCGCACCGATCTACGGCAGCAGTTCGATACGCTGCAGAACCAGCTCGACGCCGCATTGACGATGGCGAGGCAGCGCGACCACTACATTGCGACGATCGCACACGAGCTGCGCAACCCGATGACACCGCTTCTCATGACGAGCACGCTTCTGCGCGCCGCGAGTGACGATCCGCGCGTGCATGACGCCGCGGCGATCATCGAGCGCCAGATCGCGCAGATGACGCGGGTCATCGACGAGGTACTGGAGACGGCGACGGCCACGTCGGGCGAAATCGTCCTGGCACGAGAGCCTGTCTCGATGAACGATGTGATGGCCGAGGTTGAAGCGCTTCTGGCGCCCTCGTCCGCGCAGCGCGGGCAGTCGCTTTCGTTACTGGTTCCCGAGGTCCCTCTGTTCGTGCGCGGAGATCGGGGCCGCCTCGTCCAGGTGTTCACCAATCTGCTGGCCAATGCCATCAAGTTCACGCCCCCTAGAGGGCGCATCTGGATGAAACTTACCAAGGAAGGTGCGGAGATCGTCGCACGCGTCGAAGACACCGGCGTCGGATTGGCGAAGGACCAGATGGAACGGATCTTCGACATGTTCGCGCGGGCGGATCCCGCCGGGGAAATCTCGGGTTTCGGCATCGGACTCGCCATCGTGAAGGCCTTCGTCGAAGGGCACGACGGCACGGTCCAGGCCGAGAGTGATGGGGTGGGCATGGGCTGCAAGTTCACGGTGCGGCTGCCGATGCTGCTGGCCCCTCCTGGTATCGAAGAACGCCCATGACGCACGTGGATACCCCACGTTCCGTAATGGTGGCCGACGACCAGCCTGACATCCTCCTGGCCGTATCGTCGATCTTGCGACGCGAAGGGCATGTGGTGAGCTGTGCGCTAGATGGTGCAGAGGCGCTTCAGATGGCGTTGGAGGACCCTCCCGACGTGGCCATCCTCGATATCGACATGCCGCTGAAAAGCGGGATCGAACTGGCACGCGTGCTACGCGCAGACCCGCGCACCGCGCATGCGCGGCTGGTGGCGATGACCGGTTCGGCGGCGCCGGGACTGCATGCGCGATGCGTGGCTGCCGGCTTCGACGTCGTGTGTTGGAAGCCGTTCTCGGCTTCGACACTACTTCAGGCCTTGTACGCGGAGCCACCCGATGCCGAGCCGCCTGCGGGATGGTGAACGCCAGGATTCCGCACAGGCCCGGTTCACCGTGTATTGCCTGCGCACGCGGTTTGATCGGCAATCCCCCGAGGCGATGCGGCTCGGCAGAACGCACGAGGTGGACCGATGAGCGCGAATCCCCAAGGTCATGTTCTCGTCGTCGACGACAACGAGGATTTCCGCCATGCCATGTCGTCGGTCGCCGCCCTGTTCGACTGCCGGGTCTCCGGAGCCGCCACGCTCGCGCGCGCGAAAGCGATGGTCGCGACCACGCAATTCGATCTTGTCCTCGTAGATCTGTCGCTGCCGGACGGCCACGGATTCGACCTCATCGACGAGCTGGACTTGGCCGTGCAGGGCAAGGTCGTGATCGTCACGGGGCACCCATCGCTTGAAACGGCGATGCGTGCGGTGGGATCGTCAGTCGTGGAGTACCTCGTCAAGCCGATCGTCAGCGCACAGCTTGAGGCGCTCTTCGTCGAAGCGGCGCATCGTGCGCAATTGCATCCTCCGGCACCGGCCGACCAGCTGGGAGAACTGAGCGGGAGCAGTGGCGTCATGCACGACCTGTTCGCGAAGATCCGGCGCATCGCACCCACGGATATCACCGTCCTCGTCAGCGGCGAGAGCGGCACAGGGAAGGAACTTGTGTCGCGCGCGCTCCACGACCTCAGCGGTCGCGCGGGCCGTTTCGTCGCCGTGAACTGCGGTGCGGTTCCCGAGGATCTGCTCAGCAGCCAGCTGTTCGGTCACGAGCGGGGATCGTTCACGGGCGCCACGCAGAGCCATGCGGGATTCTTCGAGCAGGCGCAAGGCGGCACGATCTTCCTCGACGAGATCACGGAGATGCCACTCGCGGCACAGGTCTACCTGCTGCGCGTCCTGGAGACGCGACATCTCACGCGAGTGGGCGGAACGCGCGAGATCCCGCTTGATGTGCGCGTCGTGGCCGCCACCAATCGCGATGCATTGCTCGCTACCACCGAGGGTCGGCTTCGCGAAGACCTCTACTACCGTCTCCTCGAATTTCCCTTGCGCCTCCCTCCGTTGCGCGATCGGCGCGGCGACATCCCTCTCCTTGCGCAGCATTTTCTCGATCGCCTCAACGAGCGTTACGCCACGCGCAAGACCTTCGCACCGGATTCGCTACGCGCGCTCGAGGATGCACCCTGGAAGGGCAACATCCGTGAACTTCGGCACGTCGTGCAACGGCAGTACATCCTCAGCGACGACGCGCGCGTGCGCTTCGTTCCGCCTCCCTTGCATCCGGTGGACGCGGGAGACGGCGCGATTCGCTTCTCGATCGGCATGAACCTCGAGGAGATGGAGCGCGAGATGCTGCTGAGGACGCTCGCGCACTTCAACAACAACCGCCGGCTGACCGCCGAAACCCTCGGCATCACCGCCAAGACGATCTACAACCGTCTCATCAGGTACCGCAGTCTGGGTTTCGTGTCGGACGACGTGGTCGGGCCGCCGCCGGACGACAACGCCTGAGCCTTGCTTGGCGCCGCCCGCGGCCTCCCCGGCCACCGTCGCTGCTGAGGTTCTGAAGTTTTTTCTGCAGCGTGGACATTTTTTCCGGCTTCGTGGTCGAGCTCGACGACGCGTAGGTCTCGCTGGGCATACGCGGGATGCCGTGTCCCACGGCTGGTACGCAACGTGCACTGCCTCTCTATCGATGCGAGCCACTGCCTGCGACGCATGGATCACGACAGCCCGATCCCGTCCGCCGACGCGGTCTGCAAGCCCCCTGACTGGATAACGAGAGCCCCATGCGCAGCATCCTTGTCACCCTGAAGACCGAGCACGGCACCCTGAGGGACTTGTTCGACAGCATGGAGGTGACGACCGATCGCGCGCAGAAGCGTCGCCAGGCTCTTCTCGAACAGATCGAAGGCGTGCTCATACCGCACGCGAAATGGGAGGAACTGGTGTTCTATCCCGCTTTCGCAGAACGCGCCGACCACGAAGCGTTGCTTCAACATGCCGAGGCGATTCAGGAGCACCGTGCAGTGGAACTCGCCGTTCTGCCCGACCTGCACGCCTCGCCATTCAATTCGCGTCAGTTCGCGGGCTCCGCAAAGGTGCTGGCGGAGTTCGTCACCCACCATGCGCGCGAAGAGGAAAACGAGATGTTCGTGAAGGCGCGCAAGCTCTTCAGCGTGCAGGAGCTGGCCGGGTTCGACGAACAGTACGAAGCATGGAAGGTTTCCGACGCCGCATCGCTCGTAACCGCCCATGCCAAGGCCAAGACCCTGGTCAAGGCCGCGTTCCGCACGCCTATCGCGCCTGGCTGAATCGTCGTGCTTTACACGCGACTCATCTCCGGCAGCGCCCCCTCCATCCCGGCCCTGCGCCCCAAGCCGCGGGTCCCTCCACGAGATCGACACCATGGCCACGAACAAGCGTGTTCCCACGGGCAACGTAGGCGACTCCACCATGACGCCCGCGAAGGTCGCGGCGCGCACGACCGATAGTGCCCCCTCCACCGTCCTTCCCGTGCACGATCAGGCGGTGCAGCGCGCACTGGCCGCGAATGCCTTGGCGGGCGCGATGCCCTTCAACGTAGGTAAGGAAGCCGAGTATCAGGCCGGTGGCGGATCGCAAGCGTCGGAGGGCGCGCATGCGAGGGAAATCCCCGCAGGCGTTTCCGCCAGCACTTTGTCGGAGGGCAACGTCTCCAACAAGACCGGTGACCCGGCGAACGAAGGCGCATGCGACCCGCGCGGAACGCTGGATCGCGTGCGCGAGAACGCAGAAGGCCAGCGCCTCACCACCAACCACGGCGTGCCGATTGCCGACAACCAGCATTCCCTCAAGGCCGGCTTGAGGGGACCCGCGCTACTCAAAGATTTCATCCTTCGCGAGAAGATCACGCATTTCGATCACGAGCGCATTCCCGAGCGCATCGTGCATGCGCGCGGAAGCGCTGCTCACGGATTTTTCGAAGCCTACGAGTCGCTCGGTGCGATCACGCGCGCAGCGCCGTTCCAGGCGGCCGGTAAACGCACGCCTGTGTTCGTACGCTTCTCCACGGTCGCGGGCGAACGGGGCTCCAAGGACACCGCACGGGACGTACGCGGCTTCGCGGTGAAGTTCTACACCGACGAAGGCAACTGGGATCTCGTCGGCAACAACATCCCGGTGTTCTTCATCCAGGATGCGATGAAATTTCCCGACCTCGTGCACGCGGTCAAGCCGGAACCCCACCACGCCATGCCGCAGGCAGCCTCGGCGCACGACACTTTCTGGGATTTCGTGTCGCTCATGCCCGAGTCGACGCACATGCTGCTCTGGCAGATGTCGGACCGTGCCATTCCGCGCAGTTACCGCATGATGCAGGGCTTCGGTGTACACACGTTCCGGTTCGTCAACGAGGCGGGCGAGTCGGTGCTCGTCAAGTTTCACTGGACCCCGAAGCTCGGCACCCATTCGCTGGTATGGGACGAGGCCGTCAAGATCTCGGGTGGCGATCCGGATTTCCATCGCCGTGACCTGTGGGAGGCGATCGAAGGCGGCGAGTATCCCGAATGGGAACTCGCCGTGCAGGTATTCACCGAGTCCCAGGCGGATGCCTTCAGTTTCGACGTCCTCGATGCGACCAAGCTCGTACCCGAAGAACTCGTCCCGCTCAAGGCAATCGGTCGCATGGTGCTCGACCGCAACCCAGATAATTTCTTCGCCGAGACCGAGCAGGTCGCGTTCTGCACCGCCCATGTCATTCCCGGCATCGACTTCACCAACGATCCGTTGCTGGCGGGCCGCATCCACTCGTATACCGACACCCAGATATCGAGGCTGGGTGGACCGAACTTCCATGAGATCCCGATCAACGCCCCCTTGGCGCCGGTACACAACAACCAGCGTGACGGCATGCACAGGCAGACGATCCACCGTGGCAAGGTTTCGTACGAGCCCAACTCGCTGAGCGGCGGGTGCCCCTTCCAGGCCGGACCCGCAGGCTTCGTGTCCTTCCCGGAGCCCGTTGCACAGGACGAACTGCGCGGCAAGCGCGAGAAGTTCGCGGAGCATTTCAACCAGGCCACGTTGTTCTACGAGAGCCAGACGGCGTCGGAGCAGCGTCATATCGTCGCGGCGTTTCGCTTCGAGCTCAGCAAGCTCACGGTTCCTGCGATACGAGAGCGCGTGCTGTCCATGCTCGCCAACGTGTCGGATCAACTGGTGCAGGATGTGGCTGCCGGTCTCGGAATGGACGCACCTACCGCCATGCCGCGTGCACTCGCGTCGCCGCCTAAACCGGAAGTATTGCACTCGCCGGCGCTTTCGCTGACCGCGCGTCCCGGGGACGGCGGCGTCCGTACCCGCAAGGTGGCGATCCTCGTCGCCGCGGGCGTTGACGGAAATGCGGTGTCGGTCGTGCAGACGGCGCTGCTCGAAGCCGGTGCGCTGGGGAGGATCGTCGGGCCTCGGGTCGGACCGGTACGCACCATGAAGCGGGACATGCTCGATGCCGATGCCTCCTTCGAGAACGAAGTGGCCGCGTGCTTCGACGCCCTCGTGCTGCCGGGTGGGCTCGGTGCCATCGAAGCGCTTGCGGCCGACGGCCGGGCACTCGAATACGTCCGCGACCACTATCGCCATGGCAAGACCATTCTCGCTCTCGGCGATGCGACGAGCCTGCTCGAGGCGTGCGGCATCGACGTCTCCGTGCCGGACCCGGGCATCGTCGTGGCGAGCAAGGGCAAGCAGGGCGTCGCCCCCTTCCTCGCGGCACTCTCGCGGCACCGTCACCCCGAACGCGAAACGGATCCGCCGCGCGTCTGATACACGCGGCCTCGCAGGGCTCCGCCGGGATACCCTGCATGGCTTTCTCACTGCAGCCTTTTGCCTCCGAAGCCTGGACATGCGCCGAATCGTGGTCATGGAATACGAAGACGGTTGGGAATTCGTCAAGGCCGATGGCGAAGCCGTGCGTGGGCGCGATGCGCTCGTGATCGCCAATCGAGCGGCCGCCTACGGCGAGTCGCTTCGCGGTGGCGTGCTCGGGTTCATCATCAAATTGCGCGTAGGCATGGTGCTGGTGACTTTGCGAGCGAGAATCTTCTGAACATCGCGACCGACGTCCGAGCGGGACCTGCGTCAGGCGGGCAACTCCCTATGAACGTTCTTCTGACCGGAGGAGCGGGCTACATCGGGAGCCATGCCGTCCGGCACCTGCTTGCAGAAGGGCATCGCGTGGTGATCGTGGACGATCTCCGTCACGGGCATCTGTCATCGTTGAACGCCGCGCGCTCGGCCTCTCCGGAGCGTGCCGTGTGGATCAATGCAGGCGTGGAAGACTACGCTGCGATGCTGGCCGCACTCGTCGACTACGAAGTCGACGCGGTCATGCACTTCGCGGCCTTCATCGAGGTGGGCGAAAGCGTCGCCGATCCATTGCGCTACTACGCGAACAATGTCGGTGGATCGCTGGTTCTGCTCAAAGCCTGCATCGATGCGGGCGTATACCGCCTAGTGTTCTCCTCGACCGCAGCGGTATACGGTGCCCCGACAGAAGTACCCATCACCGAGGATGCCCCGCTCTCGCCGATCAATCCTTACGGACGCTCGAAATGGATGGTCGAGCTCGCACTCGAGGACGCGCGACGCGCGCATGGGCTCGGCTATGCGATCCTGCGCTACTTCAACGTGGCAGGTGCTTCTTCCGACGGCGTCATCGGCGAGCTTCACGATCCGGAAACCCATCTCATTCCGCGCGCCTTGGCGGCCGCGGCCGCTGGGTCGAGTGTCTCCATCTTCGGCGACGACTATCCGACGCAAGACGGCACCTGCGTGCGAGATTTCGTGCATGTCGAGGACCTCGTGGCAGCCCACTCACTGGCCATGCACGCGATCGTTCCAGGCATGGGAAACGCCTACAACTTGGGCAGCGAACGCGGCTTCTCAGTGCGTGAGGTCATCGACGCCTGTGAGGCTGCATGCGGGCACGCCATTCTAAGGAATCCCGAGCCGCGGCGCCCGGGAGATCCGCCAGCGCTGGTCGCCGACAGCAGCCGCATCCGCGAAGCATTGGGATGGATGCCGCGCAATCCCGACCTTGCCACGATCGTTGCACACGCGTGGACTTGGGAGAAGAAGCGGCAGTCTCAATCGCTCTAAGTCGTAGCCAGCACCGCGATAAGACGGCGGTGTGCCTCCACGGCCTCACAACGTGTAGCGTTAGTACTTCTTGCGAGGAATATTGACCTTGTCGACTGCGTGCAGCACACCGTTGGTCGACAACATGTCTTGCGAGGTCACGTTCGCGCCGTCAACGCTCACGTTGCCGCGTTGGTGCACGATCGTAAGGTGCTCTCCGCACAGGGTTCTCGCCTTCTCGCCCTTCCGTAAATCCCACACCGTCCGACGGCCGATAATGATGTGGTAATTGAGGATGGCTGCGAGCTCCTCCCTGTTTTCCGAACGATACATCGTTTCGAGCCATCCTGAAGGCAAGTCTCCAAACGCCTGGTCCGTCGGCATGAAGACAGTGAAAGGCCCCCGGCCGCGGAGCTGACTGAGGAGCCCCGCGTTGCGTGCCGCCACGGCAAACATTCGAAAGGAGCCCTGCGCCTCCGCGGTACCCATGACATCGAGTGTAGGGAGCGTCGTAACGGGAGGCATGTCAGGTCCTAGTAAGAACGCAATCATCGTAAAATGTTAAAGGGGAGAATGCGAGCGGCACATGAAAAGCTCAACCCGTACTGAATCCGTACATTGCACATCCTTCTATCCGCATGCGATCCAAATGTGATGAGCAAAGGATACAGCATGCGAGAACAATGTCGTCATTTTATTTGGTAGCAATATTCTTTCTGACATGTCATATTGTGTGGTGATCATCACGCCATGCAACGGCCTGGAGGCTGGTCAATAATGGAGCTTTTTTATGATAGTTAAACGTGGGCATGACTTCGAAGGGCCTATCCGAAGTGCAATGACCCTGCTGGAGAGGTCGGTAATGGACGATCAGTCTCTACCCGTGATTGCCACACGCTCGGTAGACGGCGCGCGGTTCGACGAGATGGCGGCATCTTTTTTTCGTGGAGACCATGCGGTGGAATCACGCCGCATGACTCGCGATTCAAGATAACTCCTCGTACTAGAGGTACCGATTGGCTAATCTTCGAGCGGTCGGTCTCTCGCGGTCTTAATTCGAAGAGCACAGCGTGAAGCTCGTGGAGCCATCTCTTTCTCGGATTTTTCCTTGAGTCGATGCTCGGATCCAAAGTCGGAATCCGACCAACCAAGCTGAATGTAGCGTGCACGGATCCCACAAACTGCACGCCGCCCCTCTGCCATTCGGTGCCGCGCCTGCCGCTATGCGGGCGCTCCGCACTCTCACGACTCCTCATTCCCGCGGGCGGGTCCCCTCATTCGGGCAATAGGTCAAGTTCGGAGCTTCACGTGTCCAGCTGACCACATCGATAGCGAGAATTGCCCGGCGACCGGGCGCCGAGAACATACCGCCCCCGGCACCCGTCCGATATTTTGCAAAGATGTACAGCAAAACACGGATCTCGACCCATACCCACTCGCCCTCAGATGGCCTAGCCAACATGGCTGGTAACCTCTAGAAAAGCTCGAGAGCCGCATGCATAGGAAGGGACGCAGCTACTTTTCCACGGAAAAGTTGTCAATGGAGGCCGGAAAGATAATCCAAATTGTTTTGGATCGACAATCCGAGATTGTCAGCTTCAACCTCCGCCGCTGCGTTGCTGGTCGGCTTTTTTATCACCGTGTTTCGAAGAACGCTTCGGATCGTCCTTTTGGCCCGCCTTCCCCGCCCCCTTCCCGGAATCGACCGGGACATCCTGGCCGTCCTTGCGTTGCATCGCATTGTTCGGGTCGTTCTGAGTGCGACCAGGATTTTTCGATGCGCCGGAACTGGGGCGTTTATTTTCGTTGTTCACGATGCTTTCCTCTGATCCCGGCAAATTCCGGTCAGTCACTATCGCTCTTCCACTTGTGAACCCACGCTAAGGATAGATGACTCATGCCAACTAACTTGCTATATCGAAATATTTTACCTAAATAAAGGCTTTGCTCTCCTGTTCGAATTGCTCATTGCATGATCTGATGTCGGCGCCATGACGATCAGGGCGCTGTGCAAGAAGCACAACGTCACCGATCAAACGTTCTTTCGCTGGCGCAACAAGCTCGGCGGCTTGGACGCGCCTGATGCCCGTCGGCTCAAGGATCTGGAATCGTAAAACACGCATATGAAACGGATCGTCACCGAACTCATACTGGTGATCGAAGGTATGAAGGAGATCGTCCGAACAAAATGACGACCCCATCGGTGCGTCGCGATGCGGTCCAGACGCTGGTTCGTCGGGGACTTTCCAAATGGAAGGCGTGCCGGTATCTCGGCCTGAGCCGGCGCATGAGCAGGTACGAGCCCTGACAGACCTCCAAGGACCGGGCGTGGCGGAGAAACTGCTGGCAGCGTCGCCGCAGGTCCCTCGCTTCGGCCATCGCCGCATGGCCGCGTGGCTGGATCTGGGCGAGGCTCGCGTGCGTCGGCAATTGCGTGTGCTGGGGTTGAACATCCCGCGCCGATGGTCGACGGCCGCGCCCTGAAGCTTCTGTGCGTGATCGACGAGTACACAGAATGCCTGGCGATCGAGGTCGGTGCGAGCCTCAGGGCGCAGGATGTGGTTCGCGCCTGATGCGGCTTTACGGAAAGCCAGCGTTCGTGCGCTAGGACAACGGCGACGAACTCACCGCGGCGAAGGTCATGCGCTGGATGCGTGACGCCGCTATCGGTCCGGCGCTCATCGCGCCGGGCAGTCCTTGGCAGAACGGTTTCTTCGAGAGCTTCAAGGGCAAGCTGCGCGACGAACTGCTCAACCGCGAATGGTCCGTGCCCCGCGGAAGCGAAGGTGCTGATCGAGCAATGGCGGCAGTTCTACAACGAGAAGCGGCCCCACAGCGCGCATCGCTACAAAACTCCGGCCAGCATCCGCAAGGACTGGCGGGAACCCGCTACCCTACCAACGGAACTCACTACCTGATTGGCTACAAGTTTCGTACGCACGTCAATCAGGACTAGCAGTATTCGCGCCATCACGACGGCGCGTGATGCTCGATTCCGCGTCGTTCGTATGATCCACGGTGACAACTGTCGCTTGATATGATCGGTATCCGACGCTCTCTGCGGCCGCGACTCCCACACCGTGCCGCGTCGGAACGGAGCGAATCGATGCAGTGCGAGATCACGTTGGCCATACGTGGCGCGTCACCCCTGAGTGAGCAGCGTCCCCTGCATCTTCTCCACGCCTCCATGCATGTGACGAAGGTGACGGACACGGTCGTTGTGGATCTGGACCTCTCCTCGTCGCGAGCGTCTCAGGGCAACGGGAGTGGTCCAGCAGGAGCCTCCCCTCATGAGGCGCTCTCCCACGCGGACCGAATCTGCGGTATCGAGTGTACCTTCTCCGCACGCCAACTCGATCCGGATCAGGAGACGGGAGCACAGACCATCGCCTTGCTAAGTGTGGCCGCTTCAGGACTTAGCCGATCAGCACACGCTGTTCGTGTCCGTTTCACCAATGAGGAATGGAGGCTCTACGTCATACGCGATATGCAGTGGGCTCCGGACTGGTTGCTGCTGGAAGTGGATTGCGTCGCTGCAAGATGACGTTGCACCTGCTCGGAGCCACAACACTCGACCATGCTCACGCGTGCGAATCGTGAGGCTCCGATAGCGGGCGGACCTGGGCGAGGCCCCGCCGGGTCCTGGGGGTCATCAAGGTTGCGTGCTCGGACGTGCAGCGCTCCAGTCTCTCGGCAAAACGCTGAAGCTTTTCCACGAGAGCCTGCGAACGTGAAATTCTGCCCCGCACGAACGTGGACTGCCCACACGTTGTGCACATCATGGTGCATCCCGCCGAGGTGATGCGAGCGTGGATGGCCGACCAGAGCTCGCACTTCGAACAGTAGTTCGGAAACACTGCAGCAATCTGGTGGGTGGAATCGTGGTCCATGGAGCCCTCCTTCACCACGCCGCGCTGCCCAATGACAACGTGGCGCCAAAACACATGATCGGTAACAACGATACGCTAGCCACGCTCGATCGGGGATCTTTTCGCGGAAGCGGTGAGGATGGTTCGCGCGCCCTGAAGGGGCCATGATAGTGTGCAAGCAGAACTCGCATGCGGCGATCGAAATGTCGTGGCGTCATGTTTCCGTCGCAGTGGATGTCTCTCTCGTTCGGAAGCGCTGGAATGTCTGGCTGGATTCTACGGGACAAGGACACCGGAACTCCCGGGAGCTCAGGCGTCTCGGAAGGCGACGAGGTGCGACGCATCCTCGGGGCGGGCGCTATACGCGCCGTTTTCCAGCCCATCGTGGATCTCGTGGATGGGCGCCACTTGGGCATGGAGGGACTCAGCCGATTCGACACGGCATGGCCCGAGCCGTTCGGTGGCTGGTTTTCGGCAGCGGTGAGATGCGGGGTATCGCAGGACTTCGAACTGGCGTGCCTCCACACGATCACGCGTGCTCGAGCTTCAGTACGGGGGGTGAACGGTTACACGTCGGTGAACATGTCACCCGATACCCTGATGCGTGTCGATCTGGAAGATCATCTGCCGCGCGAGCACGCCAGCGAGTGGGTGTTGGAGATCACCGAGTACAGCGAAGTGCGCGACTACAAAGCGTTGGCGAGTCGTGTACGCGAACTCCAGCATGCGGGGTGGCGCATAGCGGTAGATGACGTGGGTGCAGGCTACTCCACGATACAACACGTGTTGCGCATCGAACCCAACATCCTGAAGCTCGATAGCTCTCTCACGCGCGATATCGACGCACAGCCGCGGCATCGCGAACTCGTGGCGGCCATCACCCGATTCGCATCCGACACGGGCGTGTCGATCATTGCGGAAGGTATCGAGACCGAGGCCGAGAAGGCTACGTTGATGCAACTGGGCATCCGCATTGGGCAGGGTTTCTTGTCGGGGCGACCCGCCGAACTTGGGTCACTGTGAACGAAGCGCTGGAAGCTTTGGACGTCCGAAGCTAGAGCGAACGGTTGAGCCACAATCCTTCACGCTAGCGGCATTTGAGCGGCACAAATCGTGAAGCCCTAGTGACGCTTCAAGCTTCGATGGGCCGATCGTTTCGCTTGGATTGCCATGCGAGCTTCATCGCGAGAAGCTCGTAACCAGAGCCTGCGAAGAAGTCATGCATGTCGCTCCAGAGCATGAAGCCCATGGTCTCACGTTGCCTGTAGTGTGAAGGCACGACGTCGTGAGCGGTGACGTCGCCAGCTTCTGGTTTGAGCACCCCGAACCAAGCGAAGATCCCGTGCACGCCGCAATCAAAGAGCGTGATCGCGCGGACGCTACCATCATCATCGGACTCCGGTGCGCGCACGTGCGCGACCCTAGTTCGCATCATGATCTTCAGTCCGCCTCGCACGCCTGGGTCGCCATACCTACCCAAGCTTCGACGCCAAGCATCCGACGCAGCAACGTAGAAAGGAGTGCCTCGCCTGAGGGAGTCAGGCGAGGCCGGAAGAGCAGGAACTGGGGGAACTCTTCCGAGCGATCAGGCGATCGGCATCACTCCACCTTCAATCTAAGGCCATCCCTTCGGGCTCGCAAGATGGAACAAGGACGCCGCCCTCTCGTCAGGGGAGCGACGCGGGACGAACACAAGGTCCATCGAAGCCATGGGCGTGCAAGGGATCGCCGAGTCCGAGGTTGCGTAGATTGAACTCGAACGACGGAAGCAGGGTGTGGCGCACACCGGCTGTAACGACGTAACTGCCCTGGATGCTGTTGGCTCGCGCCTCGGCCCATGCAAAGCCGTCGCCATCGGTGACTGCCTCGAGGGAGACACCGCTCGAGATGTCATTCGAAAGGATGGCCGATGGTCCGGTCAGCGGTGCCAAGAAGTCCACCACGATGCCGGGAAGCGGCAGGCCCTCTGCGTCGCTTACGTGTACCAGAAGAACGCAGGAGAACAGACCATTGACCTCACCGAGCAAGCGCGGCTCACCTGTGACGATCGTGATGTCGTCCGGCAGGATGTTGCGCACCTGAAACGCTTGAGAGGGTACGCCCGGCACACTGGCCACAATCGAGTAGCTGCCGAGTTCCGCATTGGCTACTGCGGTTGCTGTTGCAGTCCCGTTCGTGTCTGTTGTCACCGGATTGGGCGCTATGACGGCACTCGCACCTGTGATAGGTGCAGTGAAAGTGACGTTGACGCCGGGTATGGGATCGCCCAGGGCGTCGACCACGGTCACAGAGATCTCGGGCGTAACCGGTGACTCTGGGAACGCGGTGTAAGGGCCAGGGTTGCCGGGGACGAGTCCCGCCGGCGTCTGCGTGAGGAGTTGAGACGCGAGTGCCACGTCGTCGAACGTGATCGATGACAGCAGGTTCGCGGAAAGTACTCCGCCCGGTTCGGCGAAGAGATGGATGAAGACGTTCCCGCTAACGCTCGCATTCGTCTCGTGCGTGAGCGTGATGCGATAGCGCGTGCCGCTCAACAGCGTGAGCGTGACGGGAGCGCCGGTGGCGGACGAGGCGACGCGGGAGGCCACCGTGTTGGACGTGGCCAACGCAACACCCACGTTACCCGAGGTCAGAACCCCTGCGCCCAACAGCACATTCGCATCCACGTCGACCGAAACTGTATAGCGGCGGTTGCCGATCCACGCGGCCCCGGTGTCCAGGTGGAAGCGCCCACTGTTGTTGAGAATGCCGGCGACGTTGATGCTGAGCAGTCCGTCGATGCGCGCTGCGCCTGCACCGATCGTCAACGTGGGCGGAAGAAGAAGTCCCGCAACGGCCACCGAGGTTCCCGACCAGGGACCACTTCCGATGGGTGCAGTGCCTGCCGTGTTGATCGTTCCATTGTTGGCAGGGTTGGAGAAGTCCCCGTTGGGTACAACGATGGGAGCCGCAACGGCGGTCAGTACCCAGCCCGCGAGCAGCAGACTTGCAAAGCAACTCAACCACCTGAGAGCCGCGCGTGTCCCTGTGACGGTGTCCGAAACGTTTGATGCGCCTGATAGAAAAGACATAGCGACGATTCCTTCCGACATGCAATCCCCACGTGCCGTGAGGGGACCTGTGGTACCTGTCAGGGGCAGGTCGAACGACTCAGCTGGCGCGAGCTCCGGCGGAACGTTCTGGCACAAGCCATACAAGCACTAAAAATGCTATGTGTACAAGTGGAAAAAATTCTTTATAGTTGAGATCAACCGTTCAAAATGCCGACGATTAGGGTTCGCGGCGTGAGCAATGCCACGCTTGCCGCGAGAATGATGATCGATCAACAGACGGGGGTGATCAATTCATTTGTAAGAATGAACTGTGCGACATTTTTCGGTTGAAAGAGCTAGGTGCTCGTTCAGGAAAGCTGTTCCTCTAGGACGCGCCACCTTCTGCATGCTCGCCAGCGGACTGCTGCTCGTGACCCAGTTGAGCTTCGCGCGGCCTTCCGACGGGCGCGATCGACTTCGGCGTGACTAATCTCCGCGCCGAAGCCCCCGCGCATCTGCGTATCGAAGCGCCGGCCAACCCGGTTTCGTAGCCATTCGGAGCGCCAGACCAAGCGCGAGGAGCGAGAGACCTTGGCGACGCTCGGGTGACTATCGCAGGTCGGGAAACACGACGTCGTCGCCGTAGACGATGCTCACAATGGTTTCCAGGAACACATCGGCTGGGATGCGCTCGCCATTGGTCGCGTATGAGATCGACACCTCATCCTCCAGGTTGTAGATCAACCGGGCGTGGGAGCCGAGTACGTCACCACCATGTCCAAGGAAGCGGCGTTCCCCATACCTGAACTCCGCCAAGCCTTTTCCCCAGCCGCCCTTCCCGGGAACCGGCTTCATCTCCTCCACGGTGTCCCTGCGAAGCAGCCTGTACCGGAACAACGCGGACATCAGCGCATTCAGATCCCGCGTCGTGCTGGCGATGTCACCGACTCCGATCACGTTCGCGTAGTCGACATCCTTGATCGCCTTCCACTGCCCTGCGAACACATGCGATCCGAGTGTACGGTTGGGGTTCGACAGCGTCGACGCGAAGTTCTTCAGACCCAGCGGGCCGGCGATGTCCTGTGCCACGATCTGATGATAGTCACGCCCGTCCGTCCGTTCGATGATCGTCGTGAGCAGAAAGTAGGCGGAGTTGGAGTAGGCAACGCGATCGCCAGGTTCGAAAGCAACGCCCTGCCTCCTGATCTCTCCGAGGATCTGCGCCCGACTCAGCGCGTCCACCACCCAGACAGCGCCATCCCTTATCGCGAAATTGCCGAGTCCGCTCGAGTGCTCAAGCAGGTTCGCGATCGTGATGGTCCTCGCGGACGGCATGTCTGGATGGAAGTCCGACAAGGGCTGATCAAGACGCAGGCGCCCGGCCTCGATCAGCCTGAAGGCCAGGATCGCCGTCACCATCTTCGTGACCGACGCGATCTGGTACTTGCTGGTCGCGTCAGGGACGGCGCCATGCAGGTTTTTCTGCCCGAAGCTCCTGGCGTAGATCTCCTCGTCGCCCCTGAAGATCGACAGACTGCCAGCGCCACCGTTGCCGGTCTCGACATGATCGAGGAAGTCATCCAGCCTCTGAAGATGATCCGCGCGCGACGTCGCCGGGGCCGCACTCACCGCATGTGACAGCGCGGCGGCCAGAAGAATAAGCACCATCGCGATCCGTCTCGTCATGTGGCTCGTCTGTATCCAAGGTTGATGCAGCTGTGCCGCGAGATGCTTCCCCGGCGTCAGCAGTGGCAGGAACGAACAAATCGCTGCCCATTCTCCCGCAAGCCATCGTCAGGCACCCCATGCCGGAAGCACGGGTACCCGTCGCTACACGGATGCGCATTCCGGGGCATGCGCGGAATGTTCGGCACCGTAGTCAGCAGGCCCGGTGATCACGAGTGCCGTCAAATGCTTGCTCACGGCGGCCGCTCAAGCGCAGTCGGCGCGACTCGCCTCGTGAACGCTGTGCACCCGTTGCCACCTAACACGGGTGCCGAGCGCGTGGGGCCTACCCCAACCTGGATTGCTCGCGCTTCATTCTCTACTACGACAAGGAGACTTTGCCAAACGGCTGATCACCAGGCATCAAACTGTCGTACGTTCTAGTCAATGAGGCGTGGCGATAGACTCGAGGAACTCGCGCTTCGCTTCTCCATCGCGGGTCTGGGTCAAGTTGGCAAGTGACACCATCCCTATCAGGCGCTCCTTTCGATCGAGAACGGGAAGCCTCCTGACCTCAAGACTCGCCATGGTGCGAGCAACGCTTTCAGCGTCCTCATCGTCGTAGCAGAACTTCACGTCGGCCGACATGAATCGATCAACGCTGCCGTCGGTCTTCCCGTCCGCGACTTCACGGATGACCACGTTCGACGTCGTGACCGGCGAGGAAAGCGTGCTCTGGTGGGCAACGGCGTTCGATGTGGAGCTAGCGACGAGTTGATGTGTAGCCGCGGTCACCAGTCTGGATGCCTCGAAAACGCGCGTCACGCTGAACCAAACTCTTGGGGCGTCGACGTCGACCTTAGGGGTCATTCCGCCGTCAGGTTCAAGCGTGCAGGCTTCGCCGCCCTGACGGAGAACTCGCATGCGCTACGAGGTCGGTTGTTCGCTGAGCTACATTATTGAGCAACCGTCTGTAGCGGTGTTCAACATACGGCCTTCCGTCACGCCCCAGCAGTGGATCGAGCATGAGTCGCTCGAGCTTCCCACGAACGCTGCCGTGCAGTTGCTCACCGACCCTACGAACGGAACACGGTGGGACCGTACGATCCTCCAGCCTGGTCCGCTTCGAGTCGAATATCGCGCGAGCGTGAACCTCTGGCCTCAGGAGCACGACCCTGCGCTCGTCAGGGAAACGCCGCTGCAGGAGCTTCCGGTCGATGTCCTGCCCTACCTGTTGCCGAGTCGCTACTGCGAGGCTGATCGACTGGCGACGTTCGCGCGCAAGACCTTCGGCGCGTTCACCGGCCATACGCGCGTCACGGCCATCGCCAACTGGATCTACGATCACATCGAGTACCAGGGCGGCACGAGCACCACGCATACGACGGCCGTCGACACCTTGGCCGACCGCCAGGGTGTATGTCGCGACTTCGCGCATGTGGGGATCACGTTCTGCCGTTCGCTCGGGATCCCGGCACGCTTCGTGAGCGTATACGCGCTCGGACTTGAGCCTCCCGATTTCCACGCCGTGTTCGAGGCCTACCTCGATGGCCAGTGGTACCTGTTCGATCCCACGCGAAAGGCCGATCTGGCGGGATTCGTCAGAGTGGCGACGGGTCGGGACGCGGCGGATGCAGCCTTCGCTACGTTCTGGAACGGACGCGTGGTGCCCGAAGACATGTCCGTCTGGATCAGGCCGACGAAGGACGTCGACATCGACAGACCTCGCACGGTCGAGGCCGTCACCATCGGCATGGTGTGACGCATACGCCTCGTTGACGACGACGGGCTGATGGACGTACATTCGTACGCATACAGCCCGACCGCCATCACCTGCCACGCCCGGCGTCGTCTCGGAAGGCGATCCGTCGCCCGCTGATCTCATGCATTGAGATCGAGGCTTCGTAGAAGACGCGGCTCCCCCATGGAGCTGCCATGAGCATCGCTTCCGCGTTTGATCGTCCTGCGTTGCCCGCACCAGCATCCGATGGTGGCAGCTTTGCCTTACGTCTCGCGTCGAAGTACGACGGCCTGATCACCGGCCACTTCGTGCAGCCCGGCCGGCCCGGATCGTTCGCACCCCTCCCCGACGGCCTCCCCGATCGCTTGGCTCAGGCGTTGCGATCGCGCGGCATCGAGCAGCTCTACGCACACCAGGCCGAAGCGTGGACGGCGATCTCACGCGGCGGCCATGTCGTGTTGGCCACGCCGACAGCGTCGGGAAAGTCACTCTGCTACACCTTGCCCGTCGTCAGTGGCGTGATGACCCAGCGCACGAAGGCGCTGTACCTGTTCCCCACGAAAGCGCTCTCGCAGGATCAGGTCGCCGAGCTGCTCGACCTCAATCGCGCAGGTGATCTGGGCCTCAAGCCCGCCACGTTCGATGGCGACACGCCGGGAGACCAGCGCCAGGCCATCCGGCTCAACGGCGACATCGTCGTCTCGAATCCGGACATGCTGCATCAGGGCATCCTTCCGCATCACACCAAGTGGGCTCAGTTCTTCGAAGGCCTGCGCTACGTCGTCATCGACGAGATCCACACCTACCGCGGTGTATTCGGCTCACACCTCGCCAACGTCATCCGCCGCCTCAAGCGCGTGTGCGCGTTCTACGGCTCGAATCCGCAGTTCATCCTCTGCTCCGCGACGATCGGCAACGCGAAGGACCACGCCGAGGCTCTACTCGGTGATGAGGTCCACGCCATCACCGAATCGGGTGCGCCTACGGGTGACAAGCACGTCCTCCTCTGGAACCCGCCGATCGTCAATCCGGATCTTGGGCTCAGGGCCTCTGCGCGATCGCAGTCGAAACGCATCGCGCGCTCAGCCGTGAGGGCTGGCCTCAAGACGCTGGTGTTTGCCCAGTCGCGCACAATGGTCGAAGTGCTGACGAAGTACTTGAAAGACGTGTTCGACCACGACCCGCGCAAACCGCCTCGCGTGCGCGCCTATCGCGGAGGCTACCTTCCCACCGAGCGGCGCGATGCCGAGAAGGCCATGCGTGCAGGCCACATCGACTGCATCATCTCCACGTCCGCGCTCGAGCTCGGCGTGGATATCGGCAGCCTCGATCTGGTCGTGCTCAACGGCTACCCTGGTTCGATCGCCTCGACCTGGCAGCGCTTCGGCCGAGCGGGTCGCCGGCAGCAAGCGTCGTTGGGGGTGATGGTCGCGAGCTCCGACCCGTTGGACCAGTACGTCGTGCGGCACCCCGAGTTCTTCAGCGCGGCGCCGCCCGAACACGCCCGCATTGCGGCCGATCAGCCCGTGATCCTGCTCGATCACATCCGGTGCGCGGCCTTCGAGCTTCCCTTCACGAAGGGCGAGCGCTTCGGTCCCGTGGAGCCTGAGGTCTACCTGCAGCTCCTCGCCGAGGATGGCGTTGTTCACGCCGAAGGTGATCGCTGGGAATGGATCGCCGACAGCTACCCCGCCAATGCGGTGTCGCTGCGATCGGTGGCCGATGGCAACTTTGTTGTCGTGGACCGCACCGATGGACGCCAGGTCATCATCGCAGAGGTCGACTACTCGTCGGCGCCGTTGATGCTCTACGAGGGTGCGATCCACATGGTGCAGTCCGTGCCCTACCAGGTCGAGCGCCTCGACTGGGAGGGACGCAAGGCCTACGTCACGCGGACGCACGTGGACTACTACACCGATGCGATCGACTACACCCGCCTGAAGGTGCTGGAGCGATTCGACGGTGGCATCGCCGGCGCCGGCACGTGTCATCACGGTGAGGTGCACGTCGTCCGACGCGTCGCGGGCTACAAGAAGATCCGCTACTACACCCACGAGAACATCGGCTACGGACCGGTCACGCTGCCCGATCAGGAGATGCATACCTCGTCGGTCTGGTGGCAGCTTCCGCAGCACGAGCTCGAGCGCCTCTTTACGTCGCGCCAGGAGATGCTCGATGCATTCCTCGGCGCCGCGGCCGCGCTGCACCTCGTGGCCAAGGTTGCCGTGATGGCCGACGCTTCTGACCTCCAGAAGGCCGTGGGCAGCGGCGACGGCGCGTGGTTCGCGAGCGGCGATGGTCGTGGCCGCGGAACGCTGCGGTCGACGGACGGAAGCGTCTCCAATCCTGATCGGCACGACACCTTCGTACCGACCGTGTACCTCTACGACAACTTCCCGGGCGGTATCGGCCAGAGCGAGCCGCTGTGGCATCGCCAGCGCGACATGGTCACACATGCTCGCGAGCTGGTAGACCGCTGCGCGTGCAAGGCGGGCTGTCCCGCGTGCGTGGGCCCGGTGCTGGCCGTCCAGGAGACGAGTGACGTCACGCCCAAGGCGTTGGCGCTGCGTGTGCTCGAGGCGCTGTCCGCTGCATGAGCATGACGCTTGCGAGACTTCAGCAGCTCAAGCGGCAGGCGGGAGGCGCACGCACGCCTGCTCCGAGTGCACCTGCCGCCGTACCGACTGTGGATAGGTTGCGCAGCATGCTGCGCCTTCACGACCGGCGTGTTGCTCCCAACACGTCGTTGGATCGATCGTTGCCTGGAACGCTGATTGCGCCCGGCCTGCACTACGCCGAAGAGTTCTTGCCTGAGGCAGTGCTTCCCGACTCCTTCGACGGCGCGTTCGATCGTGGCGACGCGATCCGTTCCGAGGACCTGCTGTTCTTCGACACGGAGACCACGGGGCTTGCCGGCGGGACCGGCACGCGCGCCTTCATGGTCGGGGTCGCGGACTGGCATCAGCGTTCGCTCCGCATCCGGCAGCTGACCATCGCGACCATGTCGGCAGAATCCGCGATGCTCGATGCGTTGGCGTCGTGGGTCCAACCGTCCTCGATCCTCTGCAGCTACAACGGCAAGTGCTACGACGCGCCGTTGCTCGCCACGCGCTATCGGCTCGCGCGGCGCCAGCATCCACTCGCCGGTCTGAGACATGTCGACTTGTTGTATCCGACGCGACGCCGCTACCGCGGCGCGTTCGAGAACTGCCGGCTCGCGACGATCGAGCGCGAGGTCCTGCGCGTTGTGCGCGAGGACGATCTGCCAGGATCGGAAGCGCCCGCGGCGTGGCTTGGCTTTCTGCGAGGCGGAAGCTCTTGCTTGCTCAAGCGCGTCCAGGCTCACAACCGACAAGACGTCATCACGTTGGCCGGGTTGTTCCGGCACCTCTCCGAACTGGGTGTGGTCGTGCGGGCTTGAAGACTGCGTGCGCGGATGACCGCTTCTAGGGAACTGCGACGCGCGTCACGCGCCTTTCTCTGCAGATAACGTTTCGTTACCGCGATCACCGTAGGCTGTTCAGCTCCGAAAGGAGGTGCACCATGCAGAACGGCCCGATTGCTCACGTGTCTGACCGAGAGCGCTTGAGCGATGGCACGCGTTACGCCGTGACGGTGCACTTCCGTGGGGACTTCGGGATGATGGTGTGGGCTGGCCGACTGGATGCTTCAGCCGCTGACTCGGACTCGGACGCCATCTCGCCACGCGACTACGTCGAACGGCAGTCCGTAAATTTCATGACGTGGGCTGACGCGCTCGAGTACTTCGACCGCGCACCCTTCCGTCGTCTTCTCGAGGAAATTGCGCGTACCACCACGCAACTCGCCAAGCCTGCCGATCACCGTCGAACATCGACCTCGAAATCCAATGGTGCCGAGCCTCGGCTGTAGGCGACGCGCAGAACTACGCCCGCTCAAGTCGGAGCAGGTGGTTCGATGTCGAAGGCCGTGTCCCACCAGAGCACCGATGCAGCCTCAGGCACGGCGTCCAGTGTGAACGTGTCGATCAAGCTGCCCCGCAAGAAACGTGCAACACCGGAATGCCCTTCTACGGAGTAGTAGACGAGCTGACCCTCACGGGGCTTCACGTCGCGAAGGTCGTGTCGTGATCGCATGAGAACCCCTGCTTCGAATGCTCCCGTCAGCGTCGCATCGCCCCAGCGGCGGCTCGCGGCTCGTTGCGGGTGGTAGAGGTGCGCCCTCGCACCGAGATGAGAGCTTCCCGATGGCGGGGGAAAGTCACGGCGACGAGGGCGTGCGCGGAGTCTGTCATGCACGTGTCCGCGCTTCCTAGAGCCCTCGAATCGGACGCTTCCCTAGTGTTCACGTTGTCGATACTGGGCGCCCGCGCGTGAGTTGGCGGAGCCATCAGGCGATGACTCGAAGGTCTTCGCTTCGCCTCAGATCCTGATGTCTGGCTGTACGGCGAAGGGCGCATAGCACCCTCGATGGATCACGTTCACGGCGCGAGGCGCACAAGAGACATTCTTCCGCGCTTGGATGGATGCCATGAGCAGTTCGACAACACCGACCTGTGCCCACTCCTCTTGCTCGTGCCCCGTGAGTGCGAAGGGCGACTTCTGTAGCGAGCATTGCCGCAAGCACGACGGCCACGACGGTCCTTGCGAATGCGGCCACTCGCATTGCACGGAGCATGCGGCATCGTTCTGATGGCCGCTGCATCGACACGTGGTGCTGCTACAGCAATGCGCCGACACGAAGGAAATGCGATGAGCACACGATCGAAGAAGCCGGCGCGCGACCCGAACAACGCGGCCGACGTCTCAGCCGGCAAGGCCGCGGCAAAGCATCAGCGCGCCATCCAGAAGAAAGCGATGGCCAGCAACGCCAAGCGCTCGAAGCCTGATCCGAAGCCCGTGCAGGCCGGTACGAGAAAGCAACCTGCCACCCCGCTACCCAAGCAGCACTTGGCCAAGCCAGGGAACGAGCGAGATCTGGAGGTTGCGCCCCGATTTGAAGCGCCGGACTACCGCGGCAGCGGAAAGCTCGAGGGTCGCGTCGCGATCATCACCGGAGGCGACTCCGGAATCGGTCGTGCCGTGGCCGTCCTCTTCGCACGTGAAGGTGCCGACGTCGCCATCGTGCATCTTGATGAAGAGAAGGATGCTCGCGACACCGTGAGAGCTATTGAGGCCGAAGGCGCTCGTGCACTGGCCATCGCGGGCGACGTCAAGGATTCGGCTTTCTGCGAACGCGTCGTTGCCCAAGTCGTGAAGACGTGGGGCCATCTCGATGTCCTGGTCAACAACGCCGCCTTTCAGCAGCACTGCAAGGCCATCGAAGATCTCAGTGACGATCATCTGCAAGAGACCTTGCAGACGAACATTGCCGGCTACTTCCACATGGCGCGTGCGGC
Source organism: Dokdonella aquatica (assembly GCF_051987395.1). Classification (NCBI taxonomy): domain Bacteria; kingdom Pseudomonadati; phylum Pseudomonadota; class Gammaproteobacteria; order Lysobacterales; family Rhodanobacteraceae; genus Dokdonella; species Dokdonella aquatica. The sequence continues at coordinate 3,908,839 of NZ_CP197094.1, forward strand.
GGTACCCCACATGAAGCAGGGAAGCTCGATCATCAACACCGGCTCGGAGACGGGCATCATCGGAAGTCCGGCCTTGCTCGACTACTCGGCAACCAAGGGCGCCATACACGCCTTCACGCAGTCGCTTGCGAGCCACCTGCTTCCTCGAGGCATCCGCGTGAACGCTGTCGCTCCGGGTCCCGTGTGGACACCCCTGAATCCTGCAGATCGAGAGGCTGACGACGTATCGACGTTCGGCAAGGACAGCGACATGGGGCGGCCCGCGCAGCCCGAGGAAATATCGCCGGCCTACGTCTTCCTCGCTTCGCCCGTCTGCTCGAGTTACGTGAACGGCGTGATCCTTCCCGTCATGGGAGGGCCCCGCGGATGAGCGCGATCTCGGCTCGAATCTTCGACGACAGAATCACGATTACCCGATGCGGTGACGTGGCGGGTGGCCACTGGGAAGTCCTCGCCGTGTTACGGCGTGATGGCTTGCTACGCGCCACCCATCTCCACGCATGGCATGGATTCTCCACGTCACCGTTTCGCCTCGAACCTGGTGCTGAGCTCTTCGAGAACGAACTCGCCTTGCAGCACGCGATGGCACAAGCGGCGGAGTCGTTCTTCGAGGATCTTCGGCAACGAACTGCGCGGCACGTCGAGACATCCATCCTGACCGTCAGGCATGGCCAGCACGCCGTCTGCGTATAGGAAGCATCATGGAACCGAAGATCACGGTCATCACACTCGGCGTCGACAATCTCGAGGCCGCGCTCCGCTTCTACCGCGACGGCTTGGGCTTTGCGACCGAAGGCATCGTCGGCGAGACCATCGAGCATGGAGCTGTTGTCTTCATCGATCTGCAGCCGGGGCTTCGTTGGCCTTGTGGCCGCGCGCCAGCATCGCGCACGACACTCGGCTTCCGGTCGGCCCCGCGAGCTCGACCGAGGTAACGCTGGGCCACAACGTGACGTCACGCGATCAGGTCGACGCGATCATGAAGATTGCTGAGTCGGCCGGCGCGACCATTGTAAAAACCGCAGACAAGACCTCATGGGGTGGCTACTCCGGCTACTTCCGTGATCCTGACGGCCACCTCTGGGAAATCGTGTGGAACCCCGAGTGGCCGGGGTGATCGCTCACGCGCGTGCGTACGCCGCTGCAATGCGCACTCCCAGCTGAGGCTCTCCATCAGAACGAGAGGATTCGCGTCATGTCACAAGGTGACAAATCAGCCTACACCGCGAAGCAGAAGCGCAAGGCGGCACACATAGAAGAGGCTTACGAGAAGAAGGGTGTCTCGAAGAAGACCGCCGTCAAGCGCGCATGGGCGACGGTGAACAAGCAGGACGGTGGGGGTAAGAAGAAGGCGAAGTGATACCGCGACGTCGGCTTCTCACATCATGCGGAGAGCGGCACATAGTCGTCTTGCATCGGATCCGGCAGCTCTTCGACATGCTCGAGCGCCATGATGCTGTTGAGCATCGCCAGCGCGGGCTCGTTCCACACGACCTCCAGGCGTTCGGCACACACCATGACGCACGGTGCCAAGCCGCGCGTCCTTACACAGCAGGCTGACTCGGACCGAAGCGCTGCAGAAAGCGACTCGAACGTTGGCACATCGGGCATCACCGCTCTGAGCCACATAGCGCGCATCTCCTGAGGGAGCATCCACGTTCGCACTTCTCTCCCGACCTGATCCTGAAGCGCGTTCGGCTTGGCTCGCGAGGTAGGCGTGTAGCAGGTGGACTACGCGAAAGCGAAACGCGTGTGCTGCACTGGAGCCGAGCGCACCCCGAAGGAGCGCCGACAGTCGAAGCTGCATCTTTCTTGCTTTTGCATATTCGTAAACCTCATCGGTCAACGAGCCTGAATGCTGCGAGCATCAGTCATGTTGAAGCGGGCTGATGTTCATCCGCGCAGTGGCCTACTCGCAGCACCCCGGAGGCCACATCGCCTCCATGGACACCAAGGACATCCCCATGAAACTCACTCATATCGGCCTCGCTTTGGCGAGCGCCAGCGCTGTCGGCTTGGCCTTTGCAGCCGATCCGCCTGCGCAGGACACGACGACCACGAAGCACGCTACCGAAAAGGGCGTGACGGCACTCGATCAGCCGAACAACCAGTCGGACATCGATCTCGCTGCGGCCGTTCGATCGGCGATCGTCGACGACGAATCGCTCTCGACCTCTGCGAAGAACGTGACGATGGTGGCTGCAGCCGGTCACGTGACGCTGCGCGGCACCGTCGCCTCGGCGGACGAAAAGGCGCGCGTGGAAAGCATCGTCAGCCGCGTGGCGGGCGTAAAGCGCGTGACCAACCAGATCGCCCTCGATACGCCCTGATTCAACACCTCGATTCGCAGGAGACCCACATGAAAGCTTCCGTGTACTGCACTGCCCGCACCGTCGACCAGGCTGAGCTCATCATCGCCGACCTCAAGGCGTCCGGCTTCACGAGCAACGACATCTCGGCGCTTCTCCCGGACAAGCGCACGACCAAGGATTTCGCGCACGAGCACAACACCAAGGCGCCCGAAGGCGCGACGGCGGGTGGTGCTGCTGGCCTCGGCGTCGGAGCGGCGCTGGGCTGGCTCGCCGGCATCGGTGCACTCGCGATTCCGGGTGTCGGCCCGCTGATCGCTGCCGGCCCGATCATGGCCGCACTTGCGGGCGGCGCTGTCGGTGGCGCCGCGGGCGGCGTGATCGGTGCGCTCGTGGGCATGGGCATCCCCGAGTTCGAAGCCAAGCGCTACGAGGAGAAGGTGCGTAGCGGCAACATTTTGCTGTCGGTCCACACCGAAGACAGCAAGCAGCGCGACGCCGCGAAGGACATCTTCAAGCGCCACAACGCCGACGACATTTCGACGGGTTCGGAAGCCAGCGCTCCGAAGGCCTGATCCAGACCCAACACCCTTGTGCGCCCAGAGCGCACCACACGTGGAGTACCGCCATGAACGAAGATCGCATCAAGGGCAAGTGGAAGCAGCTTTCCGGCACGATCAAGGAAAAGTGGGGCAAGTTGACCGACGACGATCTCAAGGTTGCAGAAGGCAACCGCGAGTACCTCGCCGGCAAGATCCAGGAGCGCTACGGCTACGCCAAGGATGAGGCGGAGAAGCACGTGCGCGACTTCGAAGGCACGCTGTAAGCCGAAGCGAAGGGGCTGCTGCTACGGCAGCCCCTTCGCACGTTCGTTTCCCACCAGGCGCACATACCGAACGAGGACGCTCACATGAAGATCCGCGAAATCATGACCAAAGACGCGCACGTCATCGACGTGGCCGAGGACATCCGTGCCGCCGCTCGCATGATGCGCGACGCCGACATCGGCTCCCTTCCTGTGCGGAGCGGCCAGAAGCTCGTCGGCATGCTGACCGATCGGGACATCGTCATCCGCGCAGTCGCGGATGGGAAGAGCGACGGCACGGTCGATCGCTTCATGTCGGCGGACGTGAAGTTCTGCTACGACGACGAAGACGCGGAGGCAGTGGCACGCACCATGGCGAGTCTTGAAGTGAGGAGGCTGCCCGTGCTCGATCGAAAGGAGCGCTTGGTAGGCATGGTGTCGCTCGCCAACCTGACCCAGACCCGCGATAGCGAAGCGAAGCGTGAGTTCCTCGAGTCTATCGCCACGCCTCACTGACCGGAACGCACGATCGTTTGAGGCCCGCAGCTCAGCCGATTGGCGAAGTCGCTCTACGGCACAGACGCATATGCAACAGCCATTGCTCTGCGGGTCATGTCGGCACGAGCTTCACTGGAAGCCCGAGCGGAAGATCGTCTCGTTGAACGTCATCACCACCACGCGGCCGACGTCCGTACCGGCCACACCGGTGCCCGTCTTCGGCCACCCGACGTACACCTCATCTCCATCCATCGCGAGCGAGAAGCGCGAGCTGTAAGGGTACGGTCCTGGGACGCGACCACCCGCGTTGACTCGCCAAGGTGAACTCTGGGTCGCGCGTGTCGCGCGGTAGACGTAGGGTGCGCCATCTGAGCCCTTGGCCAGGCATACGATCTTGTCGGTCAGATCAATCGCAGCGACCTCGCATCCTTGCCAGGTGATCATGCCGTTGCCATAGACCGCTTCGCGGTAGTACTCCCCATTCGAAGACACGCGTCGCGCGTATACGTAGGCCACGATGTCGAATTCGGCGCTGTAGGGCACGACGACGTAGAGGTCGTTGCCCGCCGCTCCCGTCGCGCGCGGCGACCACGCCAGCGGCGTCCACAATCGCTCGGTGGGAGCGAAATCGCTGTAGACGCTGGATCGCTGATAGCGCATCACGCCCGCGACGAGTTGATGGTCGTAGAGGTTGACTCGCGTGCCGTAGCCGAAGTCCGGATAGTCGCCTTTATACGGAAGCGTGATGCTCTGCGTCAGATTCATGCCTTGGCCTCGGTTGCTGAAGACCTTGACCTCGCCGATTGCACCACCGGCGACCTGCAGCCGTCGCCATGTCAGCGCAAGCGTATTGGTGTCCACAGCCACGTCGATATCCAGGATGCGACCCGACAGCACCGGCGCAATCAGATCACTCGCAGGCGCCGGCGCAGGTGCTGCGGCTCCGTATGGCGTCACGCGTACCTCGTGAGGTTCCACAGTCGTCTGAGTGCGAGAGGCAACGGCGACGGTGTAGAAGTAGTCCGCGCTGATCGCCGCCCCGTGACCGCGCGAGAGCGCAGGCGAAGCCGGCGACAAGGGGCCCGCGGCAGGAAGGGTGCTGCCCGGCCTTGGGTAGACCCACACGCCACCCGACGCATGGTCGGGCGCGGACCATCCGGGGCTTCCGACCCAGAGGCGCTTGTTCGTAATCGCAATCGCGCTTCCAAAGCGCGCGTCGTTGAGGTCGGGAAGGCCAACGACGCCATTGGGGATCCACGTGCCGCCGGCGAGCTGGAATCCCTGATGGCCCACGAGCGCGAACGAGCCCCGCCATGCCATGGGCCCGAACGCCAGCTGCTGGAAGGGAATCATGACGGCGGACACTTCGTCCCACACTCCGCTGCCATCCTTCGCCAACATGGCGACTCGCCCATCGAGTGAACGCCTCACCACCAGACGATCACCGTCGATATCGAACTGCTCGACGTATTCCGCCATTTGAGTCTGCACCCAGCTGACACCTTCCCTGCGGTGGAAGCGCACCCGTTGATCTGCGCCATGAACGAGCAGCGTGCTGCCGATCAGCGCGACAGGCCCGGACTCGCTCACGACACTCGCTTCAACGCTCCACTCAAACGGCGCGCTCTGAATGTAGGTGCGACATGCCTGTGCCGTACAGACCGCCACACGCTCACCGTCCGTGTAAGCGAACGCGTCGGAGGTACTCGCCGCGAGGGAAAGGCCTGCCGGTATCCAGAGGCCACTGAGAGGGTCACGTCGATAAGCTTCCACACGGCCGATGCCGGCGCTCGTCGTGCCGGTGACCGCCATGAGCTCGCCTCGCAGCGAGATTGCCCGACCGAACTCCGTCATGCCGGTGGGCGGCGCGATACTGTGTTCGTGCGCCCAGATACCCGCATCGAGGCGGTAGAGGTCCACGCGGCCCCCACCGGATGCTTCCGCAAGTCCAACAGCCACGCGTGGCGTATCGGCCTCTACGGTTACGACTTGCCCGTCGGCAAGCGTGCCTTCAACCAACGGCATCGAGCCCGCCCAACCGCTCGCCGTTCGCGCGGCAACATGCACCCGGTAGCCTTGTGTGGGCGTGCCCGCGTAGGCCACGACGGCGACGTCGTCCATCAGCGTGACATCGGCCATGATGGGCCTGGCAATGTCAGCGCCAGGGGGTTCCAGAACAGCGATGGGCCAAGCGCCTGTGGATCCTGACTGGGCGATGGCGCCAGTCGCGGCGGCGTTCCACACGAGCAGACTGACGATGATCGCGCGCCACGATCTGGCGCGCTGCCCACACGGTTGATCGATCATGACGAAGCCTCCCCTTGGCTATCCGGTGTATCCCCTCGCCCAACTCAGCGCGGACGCTCCCTTGGCGAAGGTGCGTCCGTCGGCCGGACCGCCCGAGGCGGTACGCAGGCCGAGACGAGCAGCGATGCGTCGCTGGGCACGGCGGCCTTGGCCTGCCGCTGCGGTGAACATGCGGCGCCGGCATCGCCGGCGAGATCGAAACGCGCGAGCGCCAGGCGACGCACGCCCTCGCCGTCCGACACTTCGGCGGCTGCGTAAACCACGCCGTCGTCGAGGACATGCCAGAACGGGTGCGCGATGAAGTCGGGAACACTCGCACCATGAAGGCGCAATCGTTGTTGAGTCCGAAGCGTAGTCGCGGAAAGAAGCTCGGCGGAGGCATCGTTGCGATCATGCACGGCGAGGAAGCCGAAAGGCGAAGCAGTCGGATTGAACCAGGCGATCACATCGACAGCGCGGCGCGAAGTGAGGCGACCGTGACGGTCCATCAACGCCACGTGTTTCGGTGTCGCGCCGGATGCCGAATAGAACACCAGCCGTCGGCCACCGATGAGCGGCGAGACGCCGTCCACGCGCAGGTTGCCTAGGTCGGAAAGCGGACGTGAAGCTTCATGCGCACCATCGGCGCTGATCGAGACCAAAGCAGGCGCTCCGATCTCGTGGGCCACTACACCCGTTGCCGAGCCATCGCTCTCGAGTGCTGTGACGGCATCGGCCTGTCCCTGAAAATCGTAACGCCAACCGAGCACGCCGTGCTGTTCGATGCGCAGGACCGCGGTCCGAGGACTTGCACAGCCCAGTGAGCAGAGAAGTTCTTCCACGACCGAGATCACCGTCGCGCCATCGCCAAGGGTCCGCATCGACACACGACCGCCGGAATCCTCCCAGATCACATGTCGACCGGAACCTATGACGTTTCCTTCAGCATCCAGCCGCGTGTAAAGGAAGCTCGAGCTACCGGGCGGCGAAGCATCGACCACCACCGTCAAGTCATTCTGGCTCGCCTCCATCGCGTGCACCCCCGCGAGCGAAGCGTCGGTAAGCACCACCTCCCTCACGACGTTGCCCACCGGATCCAGGTGAACGGCGGCGAGAGTCGACCTCGCGCTGGAGGCATCGACATTGCGTGTGCTGCGAATCGCCCAAACGCCGCCATCGTCCCGAACGACAGCGCGCAACCATGTGGTGTATCCCGCCGATCCGGCCGGAGGGCACGCTGTCGATGCGCACGCAAGCTTCTGCCAACGATCCTCGCCGTCAGACCCTCGCGCCATCAGCGTGTGGGAAGTAGCGACGAGCATGCCGTGTGAGCCGTGGGCATCCAGAGATACCGCGTACTGGTACGGTGCCGCCAGGACATGCTGCCATGTAGGCGATCGATCGGTCCCTTGGGCGAATGTCGTGGCGGACACGGTCAGCGAAAGCGTAAACGATGCCCATGCCAGGGTTCGCGATGTCGTCAACATGGCCGACTTCTCCATTTGATCGGACTTGCGCACAGTGTACGGCCTTGGGGAGATGCCGAGCGCTCAGGCATTGTGGCGCTCGGAAGTTCCGGCAGCGCGGCTTGGATTCCTGACAGGAAGCAGCTCGACGCCGCTCTGGCGCGTTCAAGCGCACAATCGACAAGACGTGTCTAAGCTTGCCCCGCTGTCCCGATACCCCGCAGGAACGTTTGACCGCGGACGGGCTCGTGCCAAGAGCTCAGAAGAGATTGCCAGCGAGCCGCGAGCGGATCCGATAGCCAATGGCCCGTCAAATTTTGCGAAGGAGCTCTTGTGTCTGACGAGCAACGCGAAGCAACTCTAGCGCTCCGTAACCGATTGCTACGTGAGCGCCTATGGATCACCGACGTTCAGCTCCTCACGCGCGCATCAAAGCTCGGGCTGGGTACGGCGAGCACTGCGGAGCTCCGGGATAATCGAGTCGTCTTCTGGGTCATGTACCGGAGCGAGTTCATTTATCCGGCTTTTCAGTTCGACTCTGCGGGCAGGCCAAGCCTTTGGATGCCTGAGATCCTGTCGCTCATCCACTGTGGCAGCACGGGGTGGCCAGGCGCATTCTGGTGGTTTCAGCCCACCCGATTGCTCGGCGGAAATTCGCCATCGGAGGTGTGGCAGGCGGACGCCCTAGCGGTCCTGTACGCCGCGCACGAGGACCATAGACTTACGAACTAAGCTCTCGCATGGCGAGAGCTATGGCTCGATTGGGTGACAGCTGCAGCACCCGCGACAGTTCAAGATACTCAAGTACGTCGAGCCGTCGCGCGCAAGCCTCGGCTGACGACAATTTTTGCTGCGGCCACCCAAGTTCGCGAGCGACCGCAACCTGCGACAGCCCAAGGTCCACCCGCCTCTGTCGAAGGGCATCGAGCAACCTTCTGTACTCTGGGCGGTGAATCGTCTTGGCCATGACGGGCGCATGCGGGAGACGCCGCGACCGTACGTTCACGTACACGATTACATGAAATTCGTGTAGATCGACGCCCTACTCTGCTGATAGGATGGTCTCGATACCGTCCCCGCAGCGCTTGCGCTTGACCGACCATGCAAGCAAACCGACCCTTCTCGCCCCCAGCACGGCACCGGTCGACGAACCATTGTGTTCGCAGCCGTTGGTCGTCCTAGCCGCGCTTCTCTCCTTCAAACGAGCGACTACCAAGCAGGGGCCGATCAGCCCGTGCTCTGAGCTTACGCATGCGCTAGCGGCGCTCCTGTCGGACCGGAAGGTCCTGGACATCTGCTCAAACTTTGCCCGCGACACTGCGGCCCACAGAGCGACATACGACCCACTCTGCTGGAACTACTGTGGAGCTTGGGGCCGCATAGATCAGCCCAGTCTCGAAAAGCGGATACGCGAGATGTCATCCGACATCGAGCGCGCGCCCGAAGTGCTCAGGATCTGGCAGGCCCTCGCGAGCGCCGAAGTCGAAGGCTATCTGACCCATCTTCTTCGACGGTACGCCTTCGAGCCCGAGTGGGCCGAAGATGTGCGCCGTCTAACGGTCCCTTGGCCGAGCGGAATTTCCGTGGCGCAGATGAGGTATGCGTGCGGCGAGGCGATCAGGACGGCGGTGGATGCGTTCGCGCGCTCGAAGGGGAATCGAAGCCTTACGAGGAAATCACTCCGTTCGAGCTTGGTGCATCGAACCCAGCAGCTCCGCGACGTTCGCGGCCATGGCAAGGTCTTCACTCCGCCGCCAGGCTATCCACGATCTGCGCTCTCGACGGTGTTCCTCGTTGAAGTAGCTCGCATTGGAGATGCGTACTGGCTCATACCGCCGTCGGTCGAGGTGGTCAAGCTCCATCAAAGGATGGCTGGCTGACCTTCAATGTTTCGTCAGAACCGTCCCGACGCGCCCAAGCTCGAAACCACTCACTAAGTCCTTGAAAAAGCGGTGCAAAATATGGTTTTCTGAACCATTTTAAGCGCTCAGAACAAGCCATTATTGCAACCGATTTGTGCATTAACGTCGCTCTATTATCGAGAGGCTCGGACACTCGGTCCGGGAGGCTCGAACGACGCTCTACGGGACTATTCCAATAGGCCACCAGATGGGGCTACATTCGGCGCCATCTTGGGAAATTCGGGGGACTGCCTATCGACTAGCGACGCTGAGAAAGCAGAACGCCACGTCACTGGTTGCACAGTGACGTGGCGGGGGGCGGCTTTTCAAAGGAGCACCCTCATTCTGCCCCCGGTGTACCTCGATTGCAAGCCCACAAGGGAGGAACGCGGCCGGCAAAATTTCTTGGAAATCTATTCCAAGAACGTCCAGTTAGCGGGACTCGATCCTCCCCACGCCAAGCCTTGACGGAACCCCCTGCAATCGAATCGGCCGATGCGCCGCACGAGACCGTGACAGCACGGTAGCTCCAGAAAAGACACGTTCGAAACGGCCTACAACGGTTAGGCGCGTCGAGCCCTCGTCCACGTGAATTCCGCGATACGCGATCTCCGAGGTGCCATGTAGGCCCGCGGCGGCCGTGCTCGCTCATTTGAGATGGGAACCATGAGGAACCCGCATGAACATGACCAACGAAGAGCGCGAACCCTTCTCGCCCCGCCTGCTCACTCACCACGAGCAAAGGCGAGGTGACATCTACCTGTTCGTATCCCCCAAGGTACACCGGCAGGTAGCTGTTTTTCGTCCAGCCGCACTCGCGCTAGCGCTGGAGTACGAGTTCAGCCCGGCAGTGATCGATTTCGTAGAACGACCTAGGCGGATCGCCTCAAGCATGGGCGAGACAGAGCTCAGCTTCTGGAGTCGCACAAAAGCTGGACGCGAGACCTTCACGTGGATTGCTCACGTGCCCCATACCCGCCAGGCGTCACCCCGCGAAGAAGAGCGGCGCGCTGAGGCCCTCAGGTCAGCGGCCCAAGCGGCGCAGATCACCCTGTCCGTCGTCTCGGAACCCCATCTGTGCCGCCAGCCATTGGTCAACATGAATCGGCTTCGGCTCCTGCCCTGGGTTCAGACTGCGAAAAACCTGGACCACGCCGAAGAGATTCGCTTGCGGGTACTCGAGGCGTTCCAATTTCGCCCTCGCCTCTCGTTCGTCCAGCTCGAATCGGACCTACGCGCGTACGACTGGAGAGATGTCAGAGCCGTCGCCAGCTCCCTAGTGCACGCCGGGCAGGCTTCGATTGACTGGACGGCCAGGCTCCAGCCCCACAGCGTGCTGACGATGGAGGCGACGCCGTGAGCCCTCCTTTGCCGACAGAAGATGACCTCAACGCGTGGGAGATGCCTGACGTCACCCATCTGAGCGAGAAATGGCGCAGCCAGTTCGAGGATCGCAGGAAAGCCATGTCCGCTGTGATCAGGAGCGGACTGAAGGTTCAGAAAGCAGCTAAGCACTTCAAGGTTACACGGAGCACGCTGAGCAAGGCCCTCGAAGTTGCCTTGCTCACCGCACCGGACGGTGAGCCTTGGGGATGGCGAGCCTGCATCCCTTTCCGTGCGCAGCGGATCCGGTCAGCGCCACAGTGCGCTTTGCCGGTGAAGCCGTTGCCGCACGCTCTGCAGCGCCTGCTTCAGCGTCTGCCCGCACTCAGGACTCTCCTTCTGGACTTCCGCAAGCCGCTTCCCACGCGCGATCGCAAGTCCTCTGCGTTCGACACGTTCTTCAAGAACTTCCTCGCGGCTGTCGAGAAAGAGACCGATGGGGTCGGCTACCCGTTCACCTCGCCTGACAAGGGGCGGCGCGCACTCGTCCGGTTCATACACTCCAACCGACGCGAGACACCGGCGGTGGAGCTGGAGACCTACCACGAGGAACGAACCAAGTCCGCTCAGGTGCAAGAAGTGTTCGCGTTCGATGTCATGGAACGCCTCGAGTTCGACGCACACAGCATGGACTGCAGTTTCACCGTCGAGGTGGTCGATTCTCATGGCCGCGTCACGCTTCAGCGGATCAGCTCGCTGACCCTCCTCGTGATGATCGACGCAGCAAGTCGACTCGTCATCGCTCATAGCATTGTGGTGGGAAAAGGCTACACCCAAGTCGACGTTGCACGTCTGTTCGCCAAGGCACTTCAGATCTGGGAGCCACGCGAGCTGATCGTGCCCTTCATGGCGTATCCGGATGGCTCGGGTGTCGGAACGACGCCTGCTGTGGGACGTGTTCAGAGGTGCTGCCTGACGGCGGCAGACAACGCGCAGGCACATGTGTCCAAGTTTTCGACGAGCTCGCTCCCTGAGCACTTCAAGGGCGTCTTCAACTTCGGCTTCCCTCACGTCCCCGAGACCAGGGCGATCATCGAATCGTTCTTCAAGTCCATTGAGAACGGCGCCATTCGCAGCTTTCCGGGTGGATTCACGCCGAAGAGGAACGACAACACGCCGAAGCCCTCGACCACAGGCTACCGGTCCGAAGATCACCCCTTGGATATCGCGGCTATGCGCGATCTCATGGACGTGATCGTCTCTGGGTTCAATGCCACGCCGCTCAAGGGTGGCGATGGGTTCTCACCCATCGAGATCGTCAAGCGCTTCGGAAGTCGCGGCGGCTGGAGCTTCGAGAGCTCACGAGACGACGTGGATGCATGTGCGCTCACGAAGATGCGAATTGTCGTAACGATCAAGGGCGACAGGAAGAATGGCAGGCAGCCGTATGTCAGCTGGATGTACGCGCGATACCGCAGCTTCGGCCTTCGCGACCGGTGGGATCTCCTCAACGCCACGTTCAATGCGTTCGTCAATCTCGATGACGTTCGCGAACTGACGCTTCTCGACAGGCACGGCGATGTCTTCGCGGTGCTGAAAGCGCTTCCTCCCTGGAGCAGCACGAAGCACGACTACGACCTGCGACGGCTCGTCCATCGCTGGGGCAAGCGCGGCCTTTTCGAGATTACCGGCTCCGATGACGCGATAGCGAGCTACATCCGCCACGTTCGCGCGAACGCGGCCACCAACTCGGTCTCTGCGGAGCAGGTGATCAAGTACCCGAACATTCACAAGAACTCCCCTACCCGCCCGGACACCGCGCCCCGAGACGAAGTCATTCTCCCGAGGAGCGGCAGCGTGTCCTTCGCAACGATCAAGGACTCCTCCAAGTGAACAATCATCCTCTGGTGAGATCCATTCGCGCTCCCCTTGCGACGCCCCCCATCGAGACCCTTGCCACCCACATCATCAGCGCTATCGAGGGTGAGTACAGGGGCATCGTCATCCACGGCATGGCTCGTTTCGGCAAGTCTTGGGCGATTCGATACCTCATCGAGCTCGCGATGTGGGCACCTCATTCTGCTTACCTCACCAAGGTTGGCATCCCGAAGAACCACAAGCGTGTGGACGGCGCCTTCTTCAGTCTTTTCCTGGAGAATTTCGACCTGAAGCTGCCGGAACGGTGCTCGGCGCTCGACCGCTTGCACCGGTTGAGGAACCGCATCATCGAACGGTGCAATGAGCACGGGACCAACCTGTGCATCATCTTCATGGACGAGGCCCAGCGCCTCTTTCCCGATGACTATGAGCATCTATGCACCCTCGACAACGAAATGACCGACCGTGGGTACATGCTGTTCGTGGTGTTCGTGCACCAGAGCGACTTCACGAGCGCTGTGAACGAAAGAATCTACGAGGGCAATCCGCCGCCGCACGTCTGGAAGCGTTTCCTGATGCGGCACCACGTCTTTAAGGGACTCGCTGACAGCAAGGCCGTGGAGTACGTGCTCAACCGCTACGACGAGTGCACGGAGTATCCCCCTGGTTCGGGCATCAGTTACACGAAGGCCTTCGCAGAGGAGGCTTTCTCGTCAGGCTGGCGCCTGACCCACCACGCCGAGCAGCTGTATGCGCACGCGGAGCGCCTGCGCCGCGAGAACAAGCTTCCGTCGCCGTGGACGTGGCCCATGAAGTCCTTCGAGCTGTGCGTTAACTACCTCCTGACAAACATCGCTAAGGCCCGTAAGGCTTTCACCGGCTTCAGCGAGGATGACATCGCCAAGGCCTTGTTCGTCTCCGGCTTCCTGGAGATGGAGCTCAACCGTCACACGTGGAGCAACGAGGACTGACGACATGAGCGAAGAACATCCTCTCCAAGGCTTCGTCCACGTCCCCTTGGCCGCCCAGATCGGCTTGTCGGGCTTCGGCGCTGTCCTGCAGATCTCGCGCCTCAACTACTTCCGGTGCCGCGACTTCTTGGCCGCTTTCGGCATCGGCTACCGGCGCAGCGACGACCTCTCCGAGGTCCTTGTGAGGTCCTCAAAGCGTAGGGACATCCTTGCGAGCGTCTTCGAAGCTCCGGAGTCGCTGACGTCCCTCTGGCCAGTTGACCCTTGGCAGCCCTTCACGGGGACTGATCCGTGGAAATACGTTCCGTGGCGACTCAGGGCATGTGCGACGTGCCTGCGTACGGGCTACCACTCCAATCTGTTTCAGATGCCATGGGTCACCAGGTGTCCTTGGCATCGTGAGCCCCTGATTGAGTCGTGCAAGCGGTGCGGCAAAGGCCTGCTCGAGCAGACGTCGGGCAGCGACCTCCTTATGCAATGCCGTTGCGGTCTGGATTACACGAGCGACATCGCGATTCTCGGCGGCGAGAGGCCTGACGTTGCTGGCGAGCGCGCGTCGTGCGTGAAGACCTATCTCGCCTACGCCGCAGCGCGCCGGGAAGCCGGCGATCTCCTGATTCCGCCTGAAGAGTTCGACAAGCACGCGCGCGACGGTCTTCGGGCGCTGTTCGGCGTTGGCACGACGGCATCCGGTGCGATGCCGCCCTCCGAGATCCATCTCCACGACTGCACAGGCAGATCGGCTGCTTCAGCAGGGCCTCTGTTCACTCGAGAGGACATCATCGGCACGGTAAAGAACCTCTGGCCTGACAAGCCAGGGGTAGCCATCCTGCCCCTACCCCTTTGGCCGGGCTTGCGTGGTGTCACTCGCAACGTAGCAAAGGGCGCTTCAGCTGCTGCTCTGAGCGTGAGGGAGCGCGAGGTGCTCGAACTGCCTCCTGCCCCCGGCGCTAGGTCGGTTCATACGCGTGCAGAGCTCCTCTTGCTTCCAGCGCGGGCCTCCAAGGTTTACGCCTTCCTGGACACCAGTGTGCTGCACAGGTCGGCGCGGCGGGCGATGTCGAATCTCGCATCGCAGTTGTCGCCGGACTCGTCGATGGGCGCTAGCGGAGATACGGCCGCGGAAGCCGTCGTCCTTCGTGCGCTTCAGGCCGGTCTCTCGAGGGCGTACGCAGATGGCCTCAAGCACGTCCTCGGTCGACATGTCCCTGCGATCTTCGACGGGCCGAGGATCCGATCAGGCCCGAGGATTCCTTGGATCTTGGTGAAGAAGGCCGATGGCACCATTCAGAACGTACGAACGGTCTGGACGCGACGGCGCCCTTGGGATGCCTGACGCGTAGGAATCGGCGTTGTGATCTGCTGCGCAAGGCTTCGTCCTGCGAGGCTGCGTGGCAGATCGCAACGGCTGTACGCCGTGTCGGCGCTTCGTCGATCACTGTCGCAACCTGTTGGCGTGCCGTCGATCGCTGTAGCGACTTGTTGGCGTACCGTCGAAAACTGCCGTGACCTGTTGGCGAACTGTCGAAAACTGTACGAACTTCTTGGCGATGTCGATCACTGTCTCGACTTGTTGACGAACCCCAACGTCAACACCGGCCGCCACTTCGGCACCGCTTTTCTTTTAGATCAAGTGCTTACAGAGTTCGCACTTTTTGACGCTCAACACCCCGGACGGCTTCCGGGAGCTCCGTCTGAGCCTCGGCCTGAGCCAGCCGGCATGCGCCAAAGCCCTCGGCGTCTGCCTGCGCACCGTCCGACATTGGGACTGCGGCCGCAACCGCGTGCCGTGGTCGGCCGTGCGTCTGCTGCGGCTCCTGCGCGGCGGCGACCTCGGCGAGCTCTCGCCCAGGTGGACCGGCTGGCGGCTGGTCGGCGACCTCCTGGTCACGCCGGCCGGCGTCACGTTCGGTGCGCACGAGTTCAGGTGGTGGCCGCTGACGTGCCTCCGGATAAGGGCGCCGAATTCACTGCGGCTAACTCATCGTTCGGACTCTGATTTTTCGTGCTCTTCGCTGCGTCCGGGCAGGCGCTCGAAAGCAGGCGCACGGATTCGCCCGCCCCCATTGTCCGGGGGGGCGATGCTAGATGGTGGATTCGGGTACGCGCGAACGTTCCCACTGAAGCATTTTCCTCAAGCTGAGCAAAGCTGTCTCCAGCTCAGCGCGCTCCGCCAGCTTAGGCGGGTACTTCGCGAGCAACTCAGCCGATCGATCCCCCAGCAGTGTGGCCGACGTGTCTTCCACATCGCTCAACAGCGGCCGCAAGGCTTCTAGACAGGTGTTTTGTTCGTCCTTGAGGAAGGCGTCCAGCGCGGCTCCCAAGGCCGCCGGCTTGGCGCCCGATGTCCGCCATGCGTGCGACAGGTAACCATAGATCAATCGCTGTACCTGCCGAACGAATGGTTTGACAATGATGACTGTGAGGTGGTCGTAGCGGGCGTGCGACTTCATGAAGTGGAACTTGATGTCCGAATTGGCGAACACATCGCCCATTACTTTAAGGATCTCCTGTTTGCGCGTGGCATGCCCCCGGGTGCTGGACAGCGCGCAAAGCACCACCACCTTCTCCGCGGACCGAAACTCCAGCGGACGCGTGCTGACCTCGCCCCCCGACTCCACAGCCTCGAGCAAGGGACGCAACTCCGCCTCACGCAGGGGCACGGACAGCCCAACCACGCGCTGCTCATCGCCGTGAAACTCCTGAAGCTCGGGGTTGCCCAGCGCCTCCTTCATCAGCCGCCGAGCCAGGCGGCGTTGTTGGGCTTCATCCTCACCGTCCTCGGTTTCCTGGATGCCTACGCCGGCGATAAGCAGACCTCCGGAAAAGGCATTCGTCATTTCGACCGGGTCGAAGTCGGGGTGGCACTGTGCGTCCGCGCTGTTCGCGTAGGCCATGTGGAAGAAGATGCGCGCGGCGAACGAGTTAAGCAGCGCCTCTGGACGAAAGACATCCTTATGCTCATTGGGGTTGAGAAAGGCCGTGCCGGAGTTACTGATGAGCAACAAGCCGTCGGCGCGCTGCTTGGGAGGTGCGGCAAGCCACCTGACCAGGAAACGCCCTGCGTTGATGGCATGGTCCTTCTCCGCCTCCACGAACGCCGCGCCGCTGATGGTGGACGTATCTTCGGCAGGAAGTACGCCTACGACCAGGTGATGCGTTTCGCCCCCCCGCGCAATGCTCCGGTCCTTGGCGAGGAATACCAAGGTGGACCCGCTTCCGGTGCCGCCGGCCAGCGAAGAGAACCATAGGCGGAACGTCGCCGGATCGTTGGCGATCACGCTGGGCAGTGTGGCTCGAAGCGAGATGGCTTCTGCGACGATTCCGTAATCACACCCGGAGCCGTGATCGCCCAGTTCGTGGCGCTGCCCGGGGAACGCGAAGGCGGTCGCGTCCTTGCTCTGCGCGGCAATCGCGATGGATTGCGCGATCTCGTTCTCGTGATCGGAATCGAAGAACCCGTAGGTCACGTTCAAGGGGACCACGCGTTCGCCGAACATCTCATTGAGATAGTCTCGAACGCGCAACGCAACTATCCGGCGCACGCGCTCCAGCCGGTTGCCACCGGGCATCCGCAGTTCGTATGACAGCGGGTAGCCGCAACTGGTGGCGAAGAAGTCGTAGCACATCCGGGAGCCGCACTTGCCGAATCCCAACACCTTTGCGTCCAGTCGGTTCAGTCTCATGGGCTCATTTCCAGTTGATTGGTACGATCATGAGGAGGCTCAACGTAGTGATGAGGACAAGCGTCCCGAGGACGAGCGGCTTGGCGGCCAGTAGCTTGTCTTTGATCAGCGGGGCAGCAGCGAGCAAGAGCGCGCTCACGTGAGCGGCGAAGCGCTCGACACCCTCAAGTGGGGGGCCGGGCCAGAAGGTCACAGCCAGGCAGATCAGGCCGGCGCCCACCATGCCGAAGCCGACGTCGGCTAGCCGACGGAACCTCCACGTGGGCCCCTCCGCAGGCAATCGCCGGAAGTTCTTTCTGATCGCCAGTCCCCACACGATCACCGCAATGGCGAGCAATACACGAAGTGCCACTTCCACCGTCCTACCCCCCAACTCACTGCTTGCCCAAGCTCTAGAGTGATCGAGCTGCGCAACCACTCCACAGCTCCGCCCCCCCCGACTTCAGTAGCGGAGCTGTTTGGGGTCCATGTTCGCTAGATGAGACCTGGGAAGGGGATCGGGCGCCCCAATGCGACAGCGGCAATGTTGGCCGCCGCCTTCTTCTCACGCAGAGTCTGCTCGGCTATGAAGACGGCGTCCTCGTCATCACTGAGCAGTGCCGCGTCAAGCGCTCGCTGGGCTGCCGCCACAGCATTCATGGCGGTAAGGTACGTGCTGTCCGCAGGCGTCCACTCAGGCGCAGAGAGCTGGGTAGCCAACGCTTCCCCATACGCCGCTCCCCGGGTCTTGAGGGAGGTCGCAATCGCCTTTAAGAACTTGTTCTCGTCGCGCACGAGGGTAAAGCGCACCTGCACATTGGTGGTGCCAAGCTCCCGACTAAGGAAGTCGGCGTGGGGGAGACAGCCGGGAATTGTTGCTCCGTCCTCGCCCACCGTATCTTTGCAGGTGTTCGACGTAATGAAGCCTGCGCGGTACCCGTCAAGGGTCGCCATTGCGCGCCTGGAATCCACAACGCTCTCCTCAAGCGTGCGCCGCGCCCTGCGCTGTTCTTGCGTTTCCTTGGCTGAGCCCTTGGGGTCTTTCGTGGCCCCTTTTCGCGCATCATTCATGACCTGCAAGTCTTCTTCTGCGCCGCGCAGTTTGCGCTTCTCGGTGAGCCACTGAGAGTAGTAGGTGGCCAACGTCTGAGCGGCGTTAGACGCGCTGCCGTCGAGGGGACGCATCGGCATGACCGGACTCACGAACTCGATCAACTGTGCGGGGTTCATGGACTCGCCTGGCGCAACCCGAGGAAGCTGGATCCTTGCCAGCGCAAAGGGAGACGGGCCTGCTGTCCCATTGGCCGGCGCGCCAGGCGTCGCAAACGCCATATGGATCTCCGCTGGAAGTGGCTTACCAGGAATCCCCTTCAACGCATGGCGATACCAAACCAAGGTCGGGCGGACCACAAAGCCGTCCGGTCGGGCCTGTAGCTCGGCCTCTACATACACGTCAGGGCTATTGGGAAGATTCCTGTTAGTCCACTCCGCACTGTATGTAGCGTGCGTCTTGGTATCCGAGAGATTGAGTCGGTCAAGCTCCTCGGGACTCGGAAAGGCCACCGCCGGAGGCGGGTTCGAAGTGGCGTTTGCAGTGTTCTTCTGCGGCATTGAACTGGAGTAAGAAATCACAACACAGTGAACGGATTCAGCGGCGGCTACTTCGGGATTGGGCATCGCCGGTCTGACTGTAGCGACCGGTGCTTCGTGTTCTCCCCAAGCGCGTGCTTGTTTCACCATATAATCGTAGAAGTACAGATTCGCCTGCGCTGATACGTTGAATCCCTTTTCCTTGGATGCCTCCTCAAGCGCCTCTGCGAGTGCAGCGAATCCAGCACCCACGACGTCACCCGCAATGCCTGCAGCCAGTGCTACCCCAGCGGCCCCAAGGGCTGACTCTCCAGACTTGGCAGGCTTGTCATAAGAAGGCGCCAAAGGACAGGATGTTAGTACCTTGGCGACGGCATGAAAATCCACCTCGGCTCGATTGGTCTGCCCGAAGGCTGGCGAGACAGCCACGAGAATGGCGATGACTGAAAAGATACACCTTGGAAACATCGGGCATCTCCTACTTGAGCAGTGGAATCCTGGATCCTGAAAAGGCCATGGTGGTGTCATCTGACACGACCCCACAGCGGGCATCCGGATGGATCGGGGCGCTGACCAAGCCAAGAACTACAAGGGGTTGGCGCTCAGAGAAAATCGGCGAGCCGGAGTATCCAGGGGTGGTCTGGCATTGAAAGGGGGTGCAGCCGGATGAGGACGACAGCACGTGGCAAAGTCCTGGTTTGGACCAGCGCAGCGCCTGGTACCAGGTAGGCACCGCTGCAGAGAGGAAGCCAGCAGACGCGTCAGCGGAGCGGGACCGGTTGAAATGCTGGAAGTGCCCAAGGATCACCGCGCGCTCTCGTCCTCGGGGGTCACGGAACACGATGTCGGGCAGGAGTAGCTCGTCGGACGCCTCGAAGTCGAGCACGACCCCATCGGTCGCAGACATGATTGGCTCGGAGACAGGATCAATGGTCTTGTAGATCAGCTTGTAGCCAAGCCCTGCAACGTCGCTGACCTGACGGACATACGCCCTTCCCTCCTTCAAGGCTGTCTTCGCCCCATAGCTACTGAAGCAATGCCGCGCGGTCGCAACACGTTTGCCAGGCCGCAGCAGGCCACCACAAATGTGCTGCCGGGCGTCGCCTTCAACGATCTCAATGACCGCAATGGCACGCCGTGCATCATCAGGTGGCAAGAACACTGCTGGAAGATCCACCGGTTTCGAATCAATCGGCAGCCCGCTGGAGATCGGAAGGGAAACCAAACACGCGTCGTCGAAGGCGGAACCGGTAGCTTTGCAATCCTTCTTGCATTGCCCTTCCACCGCTGCTTTGTATGAGGCAGCGGCCGGCCCGCACTGATCGAGATGAGGCTCAAGATCGGCAATTGTCTGCCTCTCCTCTGGGACGCCTCTTTTTATCAAGCAGGCGTTGAATCCGGGGCTGCCCTTCTTCGCCACTGCAGCGCAGTCCGCTTCAGCCTGTCGAATTTTCGCGATTGTCAGGTTCATGCTGTATCTCGGGTCGCGAACCTGCAGAAGGTAGAGCTCCTCGTTGTGGATCCCGGATGACTCCAGCCCCCCGATCAACTTTGCGATTCGCTCTTCTAGAGGAGCGGGCTCGATGCCTTCTACGGGGAGTCTTTCCTGAGAGCTGGCAAGCATTTCAGCTAAGGAACCTTCCGACAGGCGACGTGCATCTGCAGATCGGCGCAGCAGCCCTTCGATAAGGGCTCGGCGCTCGACTATGAATTTGCCGTCGCTGCGTAGGCGCCATGCGTTGAAGAGCGCCAGCACGGGAGCCATGGCAGGATCGCTTGGATCGACCACTAGCGGGTCGTTGGGTACGTCATGGGGGTGCATCTCTTGGCCGAAAACTGGGCCAGCAAGAATGGACATCATGATCGAAACGCCGAATGCTGTTGCCAGCATGCAAGTACGCGCTGCCACAACAATGTCGCGAAGATTGCGCATCGATTTCACCTGTGCGGCGATGGTGCAGTAAAGTTCGCCGCAGCAGCGATAGCGCTGGCGCGTTGCTTGTGCCGTACGGCACAGTGGCCGTTGCGCTCATAGGCACTGCGCTGAAATCCTGCGGTAGTCGCCAGGGCAGTCACCTTGATGAAGGTGCATGACATTTGCTGGTCGTTCGCTCCCCGCTTCACGCTGTAGGACTCGCATGCGCCTAGGAAGAGCGTGAGGAAAACTGTAATCGCGGGGCGCAGCAGACCCCGATGACAATGCCGGTGCATCGCCCCCCCCCGCCCGCGGGGGATAAAAAGCGTAGTGATGTAGTGAAGTCTCAAATCCCAAACGAGAAAACATGCCCATCGGTGACGAAGTCCTAAAGTTGCCGCCCGATCACCCTGGTCGATGGTGGCCTCCGCCCTACCTGCTATAGCCTCCTGTCACGGCGGTAGGTTTTACTAAAGCGTGATCAAATCTACGCTTTGATGTTCAGCTTTCAACCTGTCAATTCTTACAGCTATCATTGCGTTAATTTTTGTGATAGGCGAGGCCTTGATTCTGGTCTGGTAGGAAAAAATCGACCGTCCCACGAAGCTCGCAAGGGCTCTTTCGCAGACGTCGCTGCCTTTGCTCTCTTTACTGGCGCGCTCTCAGCCGCGCCCCATGATCCACCCCGCCGCCGCAGTCATCGGCCGATCGAAGCCGGCACCAATGTCCGCGGCCGTCACCGTCGCGCGCACATCGGGAGCGATGCCCGCGTCCGGCGGGCTGCCGGGCGGGAAGTAGCCGATCAGTGGCAGATCGAACTCGAGGCCGCTCGCGGGAAGCCTGACGAAGAAGAAGCAGCCGCCGTTGATGCCGCGGCGGTTGCCGCCGGTGGGTTCGCCGAACAGGCGGATGCGGCCGCTGAGCTTGGCCTTGGCGGCGAACTGGAACGTGGCCGAGCTGTTGACGGGGCCGATCAGGGCCGCGACCGGCAGGGTCAGGCGTGGTGCGATCGGCTGGATCGCGTCGTTGCCGCGTTTGCCGGCCAGTCGCAGGAAGCCGCCGCCGATCGGTTCGGCGCCGACACCGAGGGTGCGGAAGCTGTCGTCCCAGGTGTCGAGGTGGCGATCGATCGCGGCGGGTGTCCTCGTGAAGCGCACGCGGCGTTCGGCGCCCTCCTCCACCAGCGGACGGTCGATGAGCCTGGCGAGGATCGGATCACCGCAGTCTTGGCCGCCCTCGTTGTCGCGCAGGTCGATGATCAGGCCTTTCGCGTCATTCAGGCTCGCGAGACGGTCGTCGAGCCAGCGCCGCCAGTCCCAGGTGCTGTCGTAGAGTGCCCAGCCCGGCATGGTCAGCAGCGCGATGCCGTCCGGACGCATCGTCCACGTCCACACGGGCTGGTCGCCCCGGTAGTCGCGCGGTGTCATCTGCGCTTGGCGCGTGGCCAGATCGATCGCGGGCAGCTCGCGTGAGTGCTCGCGTCCGTCGGGTGTACGCAGTGCGAGGCGATGCACGCCGCCCTCGGGAGCACCGTAGACGAGGCCATGGAACACATCGAAGGTTTCGATCGTGTCGCCACCGGACACGCCGAGCAGCGAGACGCGCTTGGCATCGTTGTGCCCGTCGGCACGGGCGTACGGCATCAGGCTGGCGAGCATTCGCGCGGCGCGGACGCCGTTGACAGACGTGACCTCGGTTCCCGGCGCGAGGCCGTGACCGCCCGGGTCGCCGGTCACGATCATGCGGTCGCCGATCCAGCGGAAATGGAACGGCAGCCGGGTCCGGCCCGCGAACAGGTCGGCCACGACGGCCTTCTTCTGGTTGAAGAAATTGGCGTAGCTGTGCCCGCACAGGATCGTGGCGAGGAATCGCGACAGCACGAGGTAGCGCTGGGCCGATGTCGGCGCCGCGACGAACGCGCGTTCGAGACGCTCGATGCGCGCCTCCACCTCGGGTGGGCTGGCGTAGCGGTACAGGCCGGGATGCAGCGCGAGGGCTTGTCGCAGGATCGCGATGTCGCCTTTGAGGTCGGCTGCGGTGGCGGACTGTGCCGCGCAGGTGGCGTAGGCACCGAGTGCCGCGAGGGTGGCGAGGAAGCGTCGTCTGTTCATGCGGCCAGCCTAGTCGGCCATGCGGAACGACGCGTCCCGGATCACGAAAAACGAGGATTATTCAGGATGTGAGACGCGGCGATACGCCGTGGGGCTTTGGCCGAAGCGCGCCTGGAAGGCCCGGTTGAAGCTCGCCTTGGAGGCGAACCCTGCCTCGAGGGCGAGATCGAGCACGGACCGGCGGTCGCCGCCACGCAAGGCCGCCGCGACCGTCTCGCTGCGGATCGCGTTGACGAAAGCCGAGAAGCCCGTGCCCAGGCCTTCGTTGAGGGCACGCGAGAGGTAGCTCGTGTTGGTGCCGAGATGGCGCGCCATCGTGGCCAGGCTGAGGTCCGGGTCACGCGCCCAACCTTCCGCCCTCACCCGTGCGGCCCATTCTTCTCCGAGCGCGGTCCAGTCGCGGGCCGGGATCGGCTCGGCGGGCGTGTCGTCGAGAACCGGAAACGGCAGCGCGGCATGGCGCCAGCCTTCCACCGCGAGGTAGAGCGCGAACGCGGCGATGGCGAGGTACAAGCCCATCAGGTTGCGGTAGCCGAGCGGCGCGATCGCGTCCCACACCGCGTAGGTCGCCCAGATCGGCAGCAGCACGAGCGCGGCGCCGATGGCACGGCTGAGCCAGGCCGCCGCAAAACGGGTGTCATCGCTGCGTTGTCCGGCCAGCGATTCGCGGTAGCGCCTCAGCAACCGCAGCGAGGCCAGGCCGTACCAGGCCAGCCCTGCCACGGTTCCGATGCCGGCGATGACGCCGTAGGTCGACATCGCACGGTCCGCCCATGCATCCTTGAGCGGCATCGGCAGCACGAACCCGGCGGCGAGGAACAGGACCTGCGCGGTGGCCGGCATCAGATGGCGCCAAGCCAAAGGTGGCCATCGCCTCTCGACCAGCGCGGTCGCATACAGCCAGAGCAGTGGCGCCACCGCGAGCGTGATCGCGAACGGTGCGAAAGTCAGCCAGCGCCAGCGGTCGTAGAAGCCGGCGAACCCGATGGTCCAGGGCATGAGGATGCCCACGAGCACGATCAGCAGCAGCGCCAGCGTCCTGTTGGCGCGCCGGTTCACGATCGGGCGCGTCAGCGCGACGGCGATCGCGAGGATCTGCACGATCGCGACCGTCAGCACCGCCGTACGCCAGCCGAAGCTCAAGTCCATTCGTCGTATCGTCTTGCCCGGTTCGGGCATGGCCCGGTCAAGGATCCGAGGGGCGAGACGTCCCCCTCCACACGATGCGGTCGCTATGCGAGAAGCGACCGCCCGCCGTTCGGAACAGGCTTACGTGCCGGATTCACGATGCCGAGGTGGAGCGATTCCGGATCACCCCGGAAACTTCGGAAACTTCTCGTCCGGATGCGCGGCCTTCCACTGGTTGTAGGCGGCAGTGCCCTCCCAGGCGGCGAAGGCACGCGGGGTGCGGCCACGGCCGGTCCAGGTCTCGCCGTTGTGCGGCAGCCAGTATTTCGGGGCGACCGACTTCTTGTCCGCAGCGGCCGGCTTGCTGCTGGCGGCGGATTCGGGGCGGACCGCAGCGACGATCTCGGCCTTCTGCTTCGCCGTGAAATGCGGACCGAACGCGTTGATGCGCTCCATCACCTCGAGGAATGCGTCGGCGGCGTGACTCTGGCGCAGTTCGGCTTCCTGCTGCTCCAGCTGGCGGAGTTCTTCGGCGAGCTTGGACTTCGCGGCGGCGAGGGAGTCGAGGGTGGGCTTGCTCATGAAGCGCGGGACCTTGGTTGGGGGAGTGGAGCCGTACAGTCTAGCTGACCGCCCCGTCGACCGTCGGGAGGGCACTGTGCGCAGGAGCACAGCTCCCTGCCCTCGGGCTGTCGCACTATGTCCGGGGCTCGGGTCAGGACACGGCGTTCCGCATCGCGAGCGTCGCCACGGTGCCCTGTCCCTGCGTCGAGGTGACGTCGAGCTTCCAGTCGAGGTGTTCGCAGAGCCGCGACAGGAACGACAGGCCGATACCGGCGCCGTCGCGGCTCGAACCGCGCGCGAGGCGTGCGTACACGGCCGCGATCTCCTCGGGCGACATGCCGTGCCCGGGGTCCTCGATGACGACGGTCGCGGGCGCCTGCACGGTGATCGTGATCGTGCCGCGATCGCTGTTCTCGATCGCGTTGCGCAGCAGGTTGCCGATCGCGGATTGCACGATGGCCAGCGGAGCGACGACGGCCTCGTCGCCGCTGGCCACGAACGTGATCGACAGATCCTTGTCGCGCATGAGGTGGCGATGATCCTCGATGATCTCGGGAATCAGCTCCGACACGACGACGCGATCGTGCGTCCTGGCCAGGCGAGCAGGATCCTTGGCGAGCACGAGCAACAGCGTGATGAGCTGCTCGACCTCACGGGTCGTGCGCTGGATGCGCGACAGCTGGCCATGCACCGCAGGCGGTACGTCCGGTTGCTGTAGTGCGATCGAACTCGCGCCGGCGATGACCGCGATCGGCGTTCGCAGCTCGTGGCTGGCGCTGTCGATGAACGCGCGTTCGCGCTCGACGAAACGCTCGTGCCGCTGCAGGTAGTCGTTGAGCGCGCCGGTGATCGTCTCGATCTCCGCACTGGTCGGGCCGTCCACCTGGATGCGCTGGCCCGCCGCGTGCGGGCGCAGCTCGCCGATCTTCTGTGCGAGTTCGGTGACGGGCTGAACGAGCCGGTTGGCGCTGTAGGCGACCGCGATACCGAGCAGGGCGATCATCGCGAGTGCGGAGCCGATCACGCCGAAACCGAGGTCCATCTCGTTCTGCTCGAGATCGGTGATGTCGAGCGCGAGCCCGACGCGTCGGCCGTCGATGTCGCGCAGGAGCACGACCTGCTGCACGCCGCCGACCATGATCTCGTCGTGCACGCCGGGCGACAGGCCGCGCAGTTCCACCGGGATGCCGGCGGGATCGCGCTCGTCGTAGTAGGCGAGCGTGCTCGTGTTGTCCCAGTGGTAGTCCGGTTCGCGCGCCATGCGCTCGAGCACGAAATCGAGTTCGGAATCGAGCAGCGTCGTCCAGACCAGCGCCTCGGCATGTTCGTTGACGACGAAGCCGTGGATGCCGACCGCGAGCGACAGCAGCGCGACATAGGCCAGCAAGCCACCGATCAGGCGCCTGCGCAGGCTCGGTACCGAGCTCACGATGTTGCCCCGGCGTCCGCAGGCGGTGCGATGCGGTAGCCAACGCGCGGCAGCGTCTGGATCAGCTTGACGGGGAACGGACCGTCAACACTCTGCCGCAGTTCGTAGACATGCGAACGCAGCATGTCGCCGTCGGGCGGCGAATCGCCCCACAGCGCGTGCTCCATGCGTTCGCGCGTGACCGCGGCAGGACTCGCCTGCATGAGCACCTCGAGCAGCTTGCGGCATGCCGGATACAGATGCAGCCTGCGCCCCGCGCGGCTGGCCTCGAGCGACGAGAGGTCCAGGCGCAGGTCGGCGACTTCGAGCACGCGTGAGCGGCCACGTCCGGTCGCGCGTGCGACGATCGCTTCGAGGCGCACCTCGAGCTCGGGAAGATCGAACGGCTTGGTCAGATAATCGTCCGCGCCGGCGCGGAAACCCGCGATCTTGTCGGGCAGATCGTCACGGGCCGTGAGCATGAGCACGGGCACGCCCTGCCCCGCCTCACGCAGCGCATGCAGCACCTGCGGCCCGTCCATGCGCGGGAGCATCCAGTCCAGCACGATCGCGTCGTAGGCCTGTGTCGTCGCGAGGTGCAGGCCGGTGCGGCCGTCCGGCGCGGCGTCGAGCACGTGGCCGCGTGCTTCGAAATACTCGAAGAGGTTCGCCACCAGGCTGCGGTTGTCTTCGACGACGAGCAGGCGCATCGCGCATCTCGGAAGGAACGGGACGTCAGTCTGCACCAGGTGAGGTCGGAAGATGGTCGAAGTCCCGGCCCGGGTATCACCTCGATCCATCGAGCAACGGTTCGGCGGGTGGCTTAACGCGTCCGCAACACCGCTCCCACCGTTCTCCGACGGTCGCCTGACGAGGATGCGCGCCATTCCCGCAGGCCCACGGCGCGCCGATGACGTCCCTTCCCCTCCCCGAGCCCGTCGCGGCCGTTCCCCGTGGCCTCGACGTGCGCGTCCCGCGCGTGAAGGCGAAGACCTCGTCGATGCTCATCGTGGCACCGACGATGCTGTTGCTGGCAGCGGCCGCGGCGACGGCAGGTTCCGGCCTCGACACGTGGGTCGCCGATCGGCTCTACGCCTGGCAAGGCGGTACCTGGGCGTTGCGCGACGCGTTCCTGACCTCGCGCATCGCCCACGAAGCCGGGCGTGACCTCAGCACGCTCGCGTGGCTCGGCGTGTTCGCCGCATGGCTCGCGACATGGTGGCGTGCCGGCATGCGCCACCTGCGTGCCCCGCTGATGTGGCTGCTGCTGACGACGCTGGTCGCGTCCCTGCTCGTGGCATGGACGAAGTCGCTGACCAACATGGACTGCCCCTGGGACCTGCTCCGCTACGGCGGCGATCGACCGTTCATCGGCCTGTTCACGGCGCGTCCCGACGGCATGCCGCGCGGCGTGTGCTTCCCGGCCGGACACGCGAGCAGCGGCTATGCGTGGCTGTCGCTCGTGTTCTTCCTCGGCGAGATGCGACCGCGCTGGAAGACCGCCGGGCTCGCCCTCGTCGTTGCGGCCGGGCTCGTCTTCGGCATCGCGCAGCAGCTGCGTGGTGCGCACTTCCTCTCCCATGACCTCGTCACCGCGGCGCTGTGCTGGTGCGTGGCGGCGGCGTCGTGGCGCTTCACGTGGCCGCGCCGCACGGAGGTCCGTTCGTGAGCGCGTGGATCGAATCGGAGTCGAACCGCATGCCGAGCCCGTGGAAAGCGCTGGCCTCGCGCCTCGCATGGCGCCCCGAACTGTCGATCGAGCAGCTCGCACTGCTGGTCAGCGTCTACTTCGCGCTGTTCTGCAACGCGACGTTCTTCCGCGCGGTCGAGGGTACCGGCGCACTCGACGGTCCGCGCGGCCTGCTGTTCATGGGCTGCCTGTTCGTCGCGATCGCGGCGATCAACCAGGTCCTGCTCTGCCTCGTGCTGAGCCGTCCGCTGGCCAAGCCCGCACTCACCGCGATCCTCATCGCGACGGCGCTCGCCGTGCATTTCATGGGGGCGTACACGATCTATCTCGACACCGACATGCTCCGCAACATCCTGCACACGGACGGCAAGGAGTCGTCGGAGCTCGTGACCTGGGGGCTGGTCGGTCCCGTGTTGCTGTTCGGCGTGCTGCCGTCGATCGCGGTCTGGCGCGTACGCCTGCGCAAGCGCCCGTTCGCGCGCGCGGCGCTCGCCCGCAGCCTGTGGGTGGCCGGATCGTTCGCGGTCGCGGCGATCGCCGGACTCGTCTCGTTCCAGGACCTGTCGGCGCTCATGCGCAACCACAAACCGGTGCGCTACCTCGTGACACCGGCGAACTACATGGTCTCGCTCGCCAACGTCGCCCTCGACGAGGGCAAGACGATCCAGCGCACGAAGGAGCCCGTCGGTATCGATGCCGTGCTCGCCGCGCGGCCCGCGGGAGCGAAGCCGCGGCTGCTCGTGCTCGTGATCGGCGAGACCGTGCGCGCACAGAACTGGGGCCTCAACGGCTATGCGCGGCAGACGACGCCGCAGCTCGCCGCGCGCGACGACGTGATCAACTTTCCCGACGTGACCGCGTGCGGATCGAGCACCGAAGTCTCGCTGCCGTGCATGTTCTCGCCGTACGGCCGCCGCGACTACGACGCGGACCGCATCAAGCATTCCGAATCGCTGCTGCACGTGCTCGAGCGTGCCGGCGTCGCCACGCTGTGGCGCGACAACCAGACCGGCTGCAAGGGCGTCTGCGAGGGGCTCGCGTTCGCATCGTACGAACATGCCACCGATCCCGCGTTCTGCGACGACGAGCGCTGCCTCGACACCGTCCTGCTCGACGACCTGAAAGCCACCGTCTCGGCGCACGCCGGCGACGTCGTCATGGTGCTGCACCAGCTCGGCAACCACGGACCGAGCTACTACCGGCGCTACCCCGACGACATGCGGCGCTTCACGCCGGCCTGCGAGACGCCCGAACTCGGCCGCTGCACGCGTGAATCGATCACCAATGCCTACGACAACGCGATCCTCGCGACGGACGACCTGCTCGCGCGCACGATCGCGTTGCTGTCGACCTGGCACGATCGCGACACGGCGCTGTTCTACGTCTCCGACCACGGCGAATCGCTCGGCGAGAACGGCCTTTACCTGCACGGTGTGCCGTACGCGATCGCGCCGGACACGCAGACGCGCGTGCCGATGCTCGCGTGGTTCTCGCCGGCGTTCGCGGCTGCCCAGGGCCTCGACACGGCCTGCGTGCGCGAGGCCGCGGCACGACCCGCGAGCCATGACAACCTGTTCCCGTCGGTGCTCGGCCTCATGCAGGTACGCACCGCGGCACGCGACGAAAGCCACGATCTGTTCGCGGCCTGCACGCGACCGGGCAACGTGCGGCGCCCCGATGCGCACGGGCTCGACGCGGCAGGCCGCATCGCCGCGACGACGCCGCCCCGGAAGGAAGTCACCGGAACGACCGGCGGCACCGCGGCGACGTCGCGGTGATCGCCGCGATCCTGCGCGAGCGCGCCCTGTGGGTGACGGTCGCGGTGGCCTGCCTCGTGTTCGGCATGCTCGGCACGCGCGGCATCTGGGATCCCGACGAAGGCCGCTACACGAACGTCGCGCTCACGATGCTCGACAGCGGCGACTGGATCCACCCCAGGCGCAACGAGGACACGGGGCACTGGACCAAGCCGCCGCTGGCCTACTGGGCCATCGCGGCGAGCGTCTCGGCGCTCGGCGAGCACGCGTTCGCGGCACGCCTGCCGGCGGCACTGTCCTACCTCGCCTGTATCCTCCTCGTGGCCCGGCTCGCACGACGGCTCGCGCCGGGCCAGGAACGCCTCGCCGCGATGGTCTACGCGACGATGCTGCTGCCGGTCGGCGCCTCGCAGCTCATCACGACGGACTTCATACTCGCCGCGCTGCAGACGCTCGCGGTCACCGCGTACGTGGAATCGCGGCATGCGCAGCGTGGACAGGCACGCCTCTGGATCGTCGCGATGTGGTTCGCGTTCGGGCTCGGCTTCCTCACCAAGGGACCGCCGGCACTGCTCGCGCTGCTGGCGATCGCGGTGTACGAACGCCTCGTCCGCGACGCCGCACGGCCCGGCATATGGTCGCCATGGGGCGTGCTCGTCTTCCTCGCGACCGCCCTGCCCTGGTACGTCACGGTCGTCACCACCACGCCGGGCCTACTGGACTACTTCCTCGGCACCGAGGTGGTCGAGCGCATCGCCGGCAGCGGCTCGGGACGCCATCCCGAGTGGTACGGCTGGCTGCAGGTCTACGTGCCGACGCTCGTGATCGGCACGATGCCGTGGATCGCCGACGTCGCGCGATGGTGCGCGACGCTGCCGTCGGGCTTCGGTCGATGGCGCGATGCGGCGACACGGCGTGACGATGCGCATCGGCTGTTCCTCGCGTTGTGGATCCTGGTCCCGCTCGCGGTGTTCTGCCTGGCGCGATCGAGGCTTCCGCTGTACCTGCTGCCGCTGTTCGCGCCGCTGGCGCTCGTGGTCACGATGGAGCGCCAGCGTCGTGCCGCGCCGACAACTTCGAGGCGCATGCTCGTGGCGTGGCTGGTCGGCCTGTTCGCGCTCAAGGCGATCGCGGCCTCCTGGTCCACGCACAAGAATGCCGACGAGTGGGCCACCGCGATCGCCGGGAGGGCACCATGGCCCGTGCACGAGGTCGTGTTCGTCGAGGACATGGCCCGCTACGGGCTGCACCTGCACCTCGGCGCCGAGATCGAGAAGGTGTCGATCGACGTGCGTGACGGCCGCCGCTTCAATCCCGAGTTCGACGAAGGCCTCGAGACCGAGCTCGCCGACAGCGAGGACGGCGTCGTGTTCGTCTGCAAGTCCGACGCGTGGGAGGCGATCAACGCACGCATCGCCTCGCACGGCTACACGACGACGGTCCTCGGCGAGCCGTTCCACGGACGCGTGATCTTCCGCGTCGAGAACGACGGCGTCGCCGGGAACGACATCGGCCGCTGACATTCCGCGCTACTGCAGCCGACGCGCTGTGGTGTCGCGTTCTCAGGACTCGGTCACGCGCGTGCCGCGGTAGCGCTTCTGCAGCCACATCACGCCGCGCAGGTCGCTGATCCCGACCCAGAGCCGGTCCAGCGTGCCGTACTTGGAACGGCCGGCCACGCGCGGCCGATGGTTGACCGGGACATGCATGACTTCGGCACCGGTCCTGCGCACGAGGGCGGGAAGGAAGCGGTGCATGTGGTCGAAGTACGGCAGCTCGATGAACACGCTGCGCGTGAACAGCTTGAGTCCGCAGCCGCTGTCGGGCGTGAGGTCGTCGAGCAGCCAACCGCGGACGCCGTTGGCGATCTTCGAGGCCCATCGCTTGGCGACGCCGTCGCGCCGACGCGTGCGCACACCGGCCACGAGGCGCACGAACGCCGGCAAGGCATCGCGCTGGTCGAGCATGCGCGGAATATCGGCCGGATCGTTCTGGCCGTCGCCGTCGAGTGTGGCGATCCATTCGGAACGGGCCGCCAGCACACCCGAGCGGATCGCCATGCTCTGGCCCGCGTTGCGGCTGTGGCGCAGGACCCGCAGTTCGGGAACACGTGCCTTGAGCGAGGCGAGCACCGCCGCCGTCCCGTCCGTGCTCGCGTCATCGACCACGATCACCTCGAACGTGGTGCGCCGACGCAAGGCCTCGACGACTTCGTCCACGAGCGACGCGATCGCGTCGGCTTCGTCGTGGACCGGGATGACGATGCTCAGTTCGGGCCAGGGATCGGCGGTCGCCGGGACGTGCGTTGAAATCATGTCGTGTGACGCGCAGGCGGCATGCCGCGGAGCGATCGAGCATGGGCGGCGCGATGTCGGAGCGCGGTCGGAGCGTCCTGCCGGCCGGCACGCGCCGAACGAACGCGGGGGACGACAAATTCCCTACATCCCGGATCGTCCAATCGACGATCCGGCGCGCGCGCCTGTCGTGCCTCTCTTATCGACCTCATGACTGCCCCGCTTTCCAGCATCGACCGGCGCGAGCTGGCGCTGTTCATGCTCTTCGCGTTCGCCGTGCTCGCGGTGGGCATCGGCCTGCGCGCGCCGTGGCCGTCCGACGAACCGCGCTTCGTGCTGGTGGCCCAGCAGATGTGGGCATCGGGCGACTGGCTGTTCCCGCACCGCGGCCACGAGCTCTACGCGGACAAGCCGCCGGTCTACTTCTGGCTGCTCAACCTCGCCTACGCAGGCGTTCGCGACTGGGGCATCGCCTTCCTGCTGCCGTCGCTGCTGGCCGCGCTCGGTACCCTGCTGCTGACCGCCGATCTCGCACGCAGGCTGTGGACGCCGCGCGCCGGCCTCTTCGCGGCCGCAGCCGTGCTGTGCGCGGTGCAGTTCACGTACCAGTCCAAGCGTGCGCAGATCGATCCGACGCTGGTCTTCCTCGTCACGTTGTCGTGCTACGGCTTGCTGCGGCATCTGCTCGTGGCGTCGAACCTGCGCTGGTTCGCGGCAGGCTGCTTCGCCGCGGGACTCGGTGTCGCGACCAAAGGCGTCGGCTTCCTGCCGCTGCTCATGCTCGTGCCGTACGCCTGGATGCGGATGCGCGCGTGGAACGGGCTTGTGGCGACATCCGGCGGAGGCGTGCGCACGTCGGCGTGGGGCGCGCTCGCCTTCCTCGCAGGCGTCGGACTGTGGTTCGTGCCGATGCTCGCGACGGCGCTGACCAGCGGCGATCCCGAGCATGCCGCCTACCTGCACGAACTGCTCTACCGGCAGACCGCGACGCGCTACCTCGATGCCTGGCACCACACGCAGCCCGTCTGGTACTTCGCCGAAGTCGTCGTGTTCTTCTGGCTGCCGTTCTCGCTGATGCTGCCGTGGCTGGCCGGCCCGTGGCGCGACGCCTGGCGTGCACGCGATGCGCGTGTCGTGCTTCCGCTGGCCTGGGTGGTCATCGTGATCGCGTTCTTCAGCGCGAGTCCGGGCAAGCGCGACATGTACATCCTGCCCGCGCTTCCGATGCTCGCGCTGGCCGCAGCACCGTTCCTGCCTGCGATCCTCGAGCGTCGCGGTCCGCGCCGCGCACTGGTCGCGTTCTTCGGCCTGCTCGGTGCGTTGTTCGCGGTCGCCGGGCTCTGGGCACTGCTCGGCACGCCGTCGTTCGCCGCGAAGCTCCAGCTGTCCAGGGGCATCACCGACGACGAGACGCTGCGCGCGTGGAAAGTGCTCGCGACGATGGGCTGCGCCATGCTCGTCGGCCTCGCCGTGCTGCGCACCAGGCGTGCAATGGCCGCGAACGCACTGTCGGTCTTCATCCTCTGGTCCGGCTACGCCGTCGGCATCGTGCCCGCGCTCGACACCGAGAGTTCGGGACGCGGCCTCATGACGCGTGCACGCGTGGCGGCGGGCGCGGACGCCACGATCGGGCTCGTGGGCTGGTCCGAGGACATGCTGCTGCAGGCGCGCGGGCCCGTGGAGGAATTCGGCTTCAAGGCGGAACTGCGCACGCAGTGGCGCGACGCGCTGGCGTGGCTGCGCACCGCTCCCGCTTCGCGGCGCGTGCTCGCGGCGGCAGAGTCGCTTCCCGCGTGTGCCGGCGCTGGCCGGGAGGTCGGCTCGTCGCGCGAGGACTGGCGCCTGCTCGATGCCGACGCCTTGCAGTCCTGCCCTGCCGATCCGCACGCGCCCGACGATACCCGCGTACACCTGCCCGATGAGTGACGTCGCGGCGGTGCGCCCGGCGTCGACGACCCGCGCCGCGGAGGTCGCGCATGCGCATCCTCGTCATTGACGACAACATGGCGCTCGTCGCGAACCTCCTCGATCACTTCGAACGACGCGGCCATGTGCTCGATGCCGCTCCCGACGGCGAGATCGGCCTGCAACTCGTGGCGTCGCACGAGTACGACCTCGTCGTCCTCGACTGGATGCTGCCGCGACGCGAAGGACCCGAGATCCTGCGCATGCTGCGCGAGGACATGGGGTCGACGGTGCCCGTCATCATGCTGACGGCGCGTGCCGAACTCGTCGACAAGATCGCCGGTTTCCGTGCGGGCGCGGACGACTACCTCACCAAGCCGTTCGCGCTCGGGGAACTCGAGGCACGCATCGAGGCGATCGTGCAGCGCACGCGCGGCCGCGCCCAGCCGGCGCGCCTCCGCGTCGACTCGCTTGTCTACGACCTGCAGACGCTGGTGATCGAACGCGCGGGCCGCGTAGTCACGCTGTATCCGCTGTGCCGCAGGATCCTTGAGGTGCTGATGCGCGCGAGCCCCGCCGCGGTTCCGCGCGAGCGGCTCGAGGAGGCCTTGTGGGGCGACCGACCACCACCGAAGGACGCGTTGCGCGCGCACATGTATGCCCTGCGCCGCAACGTCGACGCGCCCGGCGAGCCCAAGCTCGTGCATACGCTGCCGAGGATCGGCTACCGCATCGGCCCGGCCGAGGACGTGGATCCGCATGGACCGTAGGCCCAGCCTCCGCACCCGGCTGACCGCGGGCCTCGTCGGCTACCTGCTCGTGATCACCGCAGTGGTTGGCGTCGGCGGCTTCGTCTTCAACGAGCACGCGGAGCGGCTCGTGTGGGCATCCCTGCTCGATGCGGAACTCGACCATTTCCTGCAGCGTCGCGCGCAGGATCCCGGTTATGCATGGCCCGAAACCGAAACCCTGTCGCTGTTCTCCCGCCCCGGGACACGCGTGCCCGATTCACTGGCGGAACTGTCCGAGGGCGTGCACGACGAGGTGCTCGTCGACGGGCGGCTGCGCATCGTGCTCGTGCGCGATGTCGGCATGCATCGCTACTACATGACGCTCGACGTCAGCCGGCTCGAGGCCGCCGAGTTGCACGGCAGCCTCGCCTTTGCCGGCCTCGCGTTCGCGGTCGTGCTGCTCATGGCAGGCCTCGCGGCGTGGAGCGCGGGCAGGCTCACGCGGCCGCTGACGCGACTCAGCCAAGGCATCGGTGCGCTGCGCCCACAGGCCGGCCACGAGCGCCTCGACGTCGATGACGAAGCCTCGAGCGAGATCATGAGCGTGACGAACGCGTTCAACGACTACCTCGTGCGCCACGAGCAGTTCGCGCAGCGCGAGCGCGCGTTCATCGACACGACCAGCCACGAGCTGCGCACGCCGATCGCGGTCATCGCGGGGGCGGCGTCGCTGGCGCTCGAGGATGCGCGGCTCGGCGAGGCCTCGCGCAAGCACCTCGTGCGCATCGCCGACACGGCCGCCGACATCGACCACCTGATCACCCTCCTGCTCATCCTCGCCAAGGATCCGCAACGCCTCGCCACGCACCACGAGGAAGTCGCGCTCGACGCGCTGCTGCCCGAGATCGTCGAGGCTCACCGGCACCTCTGCGTCGACAAGGATCTCGTGCTGTCGCTGGATCGCGTCGAGGCCTGCCGCGTGCTCGCGCCCTTGCACGTGGTCCCGGCGGCGATCGGCAACGTGCTGCGCAACGCGATCGAGAACAGCGATCGCGGCACGATCGCGATCACGCTGGAGCGCACAGGCCTCGTCACGATCGAGGATCCGGGCCACGGCATGTCGGCCGACGAGGTGAGCCGCATCTACGCACGCCTCGCCCGTGGAACCTGGCGACGCGGCACCGGTATCGGGCTGCAGCTCATCGGCCGCCTGTGTG
Source organism: Dokdonella aquatica (assembly GCF_051987395.1). Classification (NCBI taxonomy): domain Bacteria; kingdom Pseudomonadati; phylum Pseudomonadota; class Gammaproteobacteria; order Lysobacterales; family Rhodanobacteraceae; genus Dokdonella; species Dokdonella aquatica. The sequence goes on from NZ_CP197094.1 coordinate 3,944,251, forward strand.
CGCACCTCGGCTGGACGCTCGTGATCGATTCGAGCCTCGGCGTCGGCAGTAGGGTCACGCTGGATTTCGGCGCTTCGCTGCGGCGCTGATCCACCGCGGATCGCGGTTTCATCTCAGGCGCCATGTTCACTGCCGTCATCTCCCCGACGTCATCGCATCACCGACGCTTGAGGGGATGAACAGCGCGAAGCGCTGGTCATCCCTTCAAGCCTGCAACGTGAGGCGCGTTCCCGGTCCGGACAGCGGTCTTTCCCCTGCCACGTCGTCGTCGGGTGCCGGCCATTCGGACATTTCTTTCACGTCCCGCACGGGACCATCGCGAATGCAGTTGGGATTGATTCTCATTCCTGACCTTCTTCGACGATTCGTCCCTTGTGGAGATCCACGCCGTGAACCCGCGCTTCCCCGTTCCGCCTCGTTGCAACCCTTCCCGCCATCTTCTCGCGCTCACGATCGCGACCGTGCTTGCCGGCGCGACGCTGGCTCCGACTGCATGGTCCGCGGAGGCCACCGCTATCCAGCGCTTCGACCTGAAGGCCGAGCCGCTCAAGCTCGCCGTCGAGCGCTGGTCGCAGCAGACCGGTGTCCGCGTCGAGGCCGATGCCCGAACCTTGGCTGGCGTGACGTCGTCGCCGGTGCACGGCGACTACAGTGCGGGCGACGCACTCGCCGCCCTCGTCCAGGGCACCGGCCTGCGCGTGGTGCAAGGCCCTGACGGCTTCACGATCTCGGGTGATCGCGCGACCGCGCTGGACAAGGTCGAAGTCAACAGCAGCCGCGTCGGCTACGCCACCGAGCGCACCAGCAGCGCGACCAAGACCGACACACCGCTGCGCGACGTGCCGCAGTCCGTGACGGTCGTGGGCCAGCAGCTGATCCGCGACCAGGCCATGCAGAGCATGGCCGACGTGGTGCGCAACATCCCGGGGTTCGGCATGGCACAAGGCGAAGGCAACCGCGATGCACCGGTGCTGCGCGGCTCGCCGTCGACCGCGGACTTCTTCGTCGACGGACTGCGCGACGACACGCAATACTTCCGCGACCTCTACAACATCGAGCGCGTCGAAGGCCTCAAGGGTCCGAACGCGATGATCTTCGGTCGCGGTGGCTCGGGCGGTCTCATCAACCGCGTGACCAAGGTCGCCGACTTCAACGACGGCAACGAGCTGTCGTTCCTGGCCGGCTCGTGGCGCAACCTGCGCCTGACCGGCGACACCAACCACGCGATCAACGACCGCGTCGCGTTCCGCGTGACCGGCGTCTACGAGGATTCCGACAGCTACCGCGACGGCGTCTCGATCGAGCGTCGCGGTATCAACCCGACGGTCGCGTTCAAGCCCGGCGACGCGACGCGCATCGTGCTCGGCTACGAGTACTTCGACGACGATCGCGTCGCCGATCGCGGCATTCCCTCGCTGGCCGGTCGCCCGTATCGCACCGGCACCTCGACGTTCTACGGCGATCCGGACCAGAGCCCGACCGGCGTGACGATCCATGCGTTCAATGCGCTCGTCGAACACCGCTTCGACAACGGGCTGGAACTGCGCAACAGCACGCGTGTGGCCGACTACGACAAGTTCTACCAGAACGTGTTTCCGGGAGCGATCAACGCGGCCGCGGGTACCGTGGCGATCGCCGCGTACAACAACCAGACCGACCGTCGCAACACGATCAACCAGACCGACCTCACCTGGGTCGCCTCGACCGGATCGGTCCAGCACACGCTGCTCGGCGGCATCGAGCTTGCGCGACAGGAGACCGACAACCTGCGCCTGACCGGCTACTTCACCGGCATCGGCCCGAACGTGACGACGTTCAACGCGCCGCTCGCGTCGCCGCGCATCGCGCTCCCGATCGAGTTCCGCCAGAGCGCGACCGATGCGCAGAACCACGGCATCGCCGAAACGAAGGCGATCTACCTGCAGGACCAGATCGAATTCTCTCCGCAGTGGAGCGCCATCGTCGGCGTCCGTCACGACAGCTTCGATGTCGATTTCACCAACCGTCGCAACGGTGTCGAGACGAGCGCGAGCGACGGCCTGCTGTCGCCGCGCGCGGGCCTCATCTACAAACCTGCCGAGGCGGTGTCGCTCTACGGCAGCTACAGCATCGCCTACGTGCCGCGTGCGGGCGAACAGCTGTCCTCGCTGTCGCCGACCAACGCGGCGTTCGATCCCGAGAAATTCAAGAATCTCGAGATCGGCCTGAAGTGGGACGTCATGCAGGACCTCGCGTTCACGGCAGCCGCGTACCGCCTCGATCGCACCAACGTCGTGGTGCCGGATCCGAACGATCCGACGCTGTCGATCCTCGTCGACGGCCAGCGCGTCGAAGGCGTCGAGCTCGGCCTCGCCGGCAACCTCACCGAGAACTGGAGCGTGATGGCCGGTTACGCCTGGCAGGACGGCACGATCACCGCCACGCAGTCGGCCACCGTCACGCGCGGCAACACGCTCGCCCAGGTGCCGCGCCACAGCGTGTCGCTGTGGAACCGCTACGACTTCTCGCCGACCTGGGGCATCGGCCTCGGCGCGATCCACCGCAGCAGCATCTACGCCTCGACCGACAACCTCGTCGAGCTGCCGGGCTTCAGCCGCTTCGACGGCGCGGTCTATTACACGATCAGCCCGCGCCTGCAGACCCAGCTCAACATCGAAAACCTGTTCGACAAGCGCTACTACCCGAACGCGCACAGCAACACGAACATCACGCCGGGCTCTCCGCGCGCGGTGCGGTTGTCGCTGACGGCGCAGTTCTGATGCAACGGGCCGGTGGCCGCGATCGGCCACCGGCCCGGTCCGTACGAAGGATCGAACGGTGACACAGGCGAACCGCGACGGGATGGCGTTGCTGGCACGGCACGGCCTCAGGGTGACGCGGCCAAGGCTCGAGGTGCTGCGGGCCTTCGATCACCACGACAGGCTGACGGGCGAAGACGTCTACCGCCTGCTCGCGCGTGATGCGTCCGGCATCAGCATGGCGACGATCTATCGGGTGCTCGCGGAGCTCGCCGGCGCGCACATCCTCGATCGCTACGTCCTCGGTCGAGGCGCTTCGGTCTTCGCCCGGCACCGCGGCGGACATTCCGTCCATCTGGCCTGCTGCCGATGCGGCCTCGTCGAAGCCTGCGACGACGAGCATGCGTCGGCCGCGCTGGCCATGCTCGCGGCCTCGCGCGGATTCGTGATCGCCGAGGCTGGGGTGGTCGTGAAAGGCGTGTGCATCGCCTGCGCGGCATCGCCCGACGAGGACGTCGCTTCCTGACGACCGCACACTCGGCGCAGGCTGGGCCTTGCGGTTCCGCGGGACCTAGCATTGGCGTGTGACGTTTGGCGCTCTCGCCGCGTGCGCCGTACAGTGTGTGCATGCAGGAGCACACGACCTCGGACGCCTCGACGTCCGGCAGCGGCGACTGGCGATCGGCGCGGATCGCCAGTACGGCCACGAGGCACCGGAGGGCTTCGTGGCGAAGCCACGTGGGCAACGTCGTCTTCGTGCTCGCGTTCGTGGGCGGCAACGTCGGGATCGGGTACATCGGATGGACGATCTGGCGCAGCAACCAGCCGTCACCGGCGATGACGGCTCCGCTGCCCGCGGATGCACGCTCCCCCGGAAGATCGCCCTCCACGTCGCAACGGAATCCACGGCCGAGCGTGTCGCGAGAGTCTCCCGCGGCTCCACAGGGAGGTGACGCCGCCGATGCGGGAACGACGCGCTGGACACGTCGCGACGGCGTGACCCTCGAACCCGGTTCGGATTGGCGTTGCGTGGGCGGGCTCCAGTACCGGACGACCCTCGATCAGAACGGCACGACGGTGGTCACGCTGCGCCAGCGCGGTGGCAAGCCGCTGCCTTGTTGAGGTGTCGCGGCGCCACGGTCGCCGCTCCCTCCGTACGCGAATGACACGGAAGGGCCCGACTCAGCAGACACGCGCGAAGAAGCCGCTTGCCCAGCCGTAGACCACCATCACGATCATCCAGATCGCGATGGTCGCGATAAACATGCTGGTGATGAGCCTGTGCCGCGCGTTCATCTGCGCTTCGAGGGCGGGGCCGGTCAGCGGTGCGCCGTGCGGCTTTCCTTGCTTGTACTCCCGTGCGTGTGCGTGAGCCTTCCCCGAAGACTGGCCGCGCTGCTCGCCGGGCGCCGATGGGACCTCCTTCACGCGTCCACGCTCGTCCTTCACCTTCCCGAGTTTCATGCCGTCCCCTGCCCTGGCTCTTTCGGACGATAGCGCATGTCGCGGTGATCGGCGCGATCGTTCAGCCCTCCATGGCATGTGCACCAGAAACGAAGAAAGCCGGCACGAGGCCGGCTTTCAGATGACGCGATGGAACCGTTCGATCAGTCGACGAGCTTGAGCGTGCCCTTCATCATCGACCAGTGGCCCGGGAACGAGCAGAAGAACGTGTAGGCCTCGCCGGCCTTGAGCTTGCTGACCGGGAACGTGACCGAGGTCTTCTCGCCCGCGCCGATGACCTTGGTGTGCGCGATGACGCGCGCGTCGTCCTTCTTGACGTACTCGTTCTCGAGACCTGCGCCCATGCCGTCGGTCGCGGCGGGCTGGAAATCGGCCGTCGTCGTCAGCACCCAGTTGTGGCCCATGATGTTCTTGGCCAGCGTGCCCGGATGCGTGAGGTTGACCGTGAAATCCTTGCAGCTCTTGCTGACGCTGATCTCGGTGACGTTGAACTGCATGGCGTCGTTGCCTTCGATGTCGACCGAGCAGGTCGCGGCGAAGGCGGCCGGGGCGGCGAAGGCGAGGAGCGAGGCGAACGCGAGCGTGCGGATCATGTGAAGTTCCTCCGATAAGATGTGGACGGACCTTCGACGCGGTCGCGCGAGATCCGATTTCTCGACATTTGCGGCGGCGAAATGCGCGGCGATTGTATGCCACCGACGCGAATCCGTCGCGCCTCCGCAAGCGTCCGATTGACGCACGCGCGGAACACGCGCATCGCCTCGATCAGAACCTCACGCCCGCGAGCAGCATCGTTTCGCCGAGGTTCTTGCCACCGAAGAAGTTGGCGTTCGAAATGTGGCGGATCGTCCAGACGAAACGCTCGCCCTCCCAGCCGAGCGAGCTGATGAACTGGCCGTGGCTGCTCAGCGCGTCGGTGCGCTCGCTCGCGTAGCCCAACTGGAACGAGAAGAAGGCCTGCTTCCACCAGTCGACGAGCCGCACGCCGGCGCCTAGCACGGCGACATCGTCGTCGAGCGTCGGACGCACGTCGCGTGCTCCGACCCAGCCGACCGAAGCGACCGGCTGCCACGTCACGCGGCCCCACTGGCGCGACGCACCGTTGACGTCGAACGACACCGTCGGCGTGAAATCCCTCGAGGCGGTGACGCTCGTGCCTGCGCTGATGCTGAAGTCCACGGCATGGGCCTGCCCGGTGGCGAGCCCGCATGCGAGGACGACACCGGCAGCGAGGAAACGGGATGTCGGGGAAAAGCGCATCGGCATGGCGTGATCCTGTTCAGGAAGATGATCGCGTCGCGATGCGGTGGTAGCTCCTACATCGTCGCGCGCCTCCCGCATGGAGGCGCGCCTCGCCGATATCAACGGGCCTGCGACGAAGGTCGCAGGCAACGTGTTCAGCCGTGGCCGCCGAGGCGGCCCATGAACACGCGGTAGTGGCGCAGCTCGGCGATCGAATCGCGCACGTCGCTGAGTGCCGTGTGGGCCGACTCCTTCGAGAACCCTCGCGAGACCTCGGGCGCCCAGCGGCGCGCGAGTTCCTTGAGCGTGGAGACGTCGAGATTGCGGTAGTGGAAGAAGCGCTCGAGCCGCGGCATGAGCCGATGCATGAAGCGGCGATCCTGGCAGATCGAGTTGCCCGACATCGGCGACTTGCCGGCCGGTACCCACTGCGCGAGGAACTCGACCGTGAGCGCCTCGGCCGTGGCCATGTCGACCGTCGAATCGAGCACGCGCTGCCACAGCCCCGACTTGCGGTGCTGGTTGCGGTTCCAGTCGTCCATCGCGAGCAGACGCGCTTCGTCGTGGCGGATCGCGAACTCGGGACCCTCGGCGAGCAGGTTGAGGTCGCGGTCGGTCACCGCGGTCGCGATCTCGAGGATCGAATCGTTGTCGGTGTCCAGACCGGTCATCTCGAGATCGATCCAGATGAGGTTGTCCTCGTGGGCGAGGCCCGCGCGTGGTGACGACATTCGCTGCTCCAGGACGAGGATCCGGCGATTATTGCCGGCCGGTGACGATCCGCCAAGCCGCGCAGGCCGTGAGACGGCCATCGGCTACGATGCGCGCGTCCCCTTTCCGGCACGACGATGGTCGCGACGACACTCTTCTGGCACGACTACGAGACCTCCGGCGCCGACACGCGTCGCGACCGCCCGACCCAGTTCGCGGGCCTGCGCACGACGCTCGATCTCGAGCCGATCGGCGATCCGGTCATGCTGTTCTGCAAGCCCGCCCCCGACGTGCTCATGCACCCCGAGGCCTGCCTGATCACCGGCATCACGCCGCAGCAGGCCGAACGCGAAGGCGTCAACGAGGCCCAGTTCGCCGCGATCGTGCAGGAGGAGCTCGGCGCGCCGGGCACCTGCGGCGTCGGCTACAACTCGCTGCGCTTCGACGACGAGATCACGCGGCACCTGCTCTACCGCAACTTCCACGATCCGTACGAGCGCGAGTGGAAGGATGGCAACTCGCGCTGGGATCTCATCGACCTTGTGCGCATGTGTTATGCGCTGCGCCCCGGCGACATCGAATGGCCGCGGCGCGAGGACGGCACGCCGAGCTTCCGCCTCGAGGACCTCGCGCGCGCCAACGGCCTCAAGCAGACGCGGGCCCACGATGCCTTGTCCGATGTCGAGGCGCTCGTCGCCCTCGCCCGCCTGATCCGCGACAAGCAGGCCAAGCTGTTCGAGTTCCATTTCGCTCTGCGCCGCAAGCAGCGCGCCTTCGAACTGCTCGACGTCGCGCGCGCGACGCCGGTGCTGCACGTGTCTTCGCGCTACCCGGCGAGCCGCGGCTGCATCGCGGTCGTCGCACCGCTGGCGATGCACCCCGACAACGCCAACGGCGTCATCGTCTACGACCTCGACGTGGACCCCGCCCCGCTGCTCGAGCTCGACGCCGACGATATCGCCGACCGCGTGTTCGCCTCGCGCGAGGACCTGCCCGAAGGCGTCGAGCGCATCCCGCTCAAGCTCGTGCACGCGAACCGCTCGCCGGCGCTCGCGCCGCTGTCGGTGCTCAGGAAGGACGTCGACCTCGACCGCATCGCGCTCGATCCTGCGCGCGCGCTCGCCCACGCCGAACGCCTGAAAGGCGTGCCGGGCCTCGCCGCGAAGCTGCAGCAGGTGTTCGCGCGGCGCAGCGACGACGACGCCACGCCCGATCCCGAACTCGCGCTCTACGCCGGCTTCCTGCCCGACGCCGACAAGCGCCTGCTGCGCGAGGTGCGGCGCACGCCGCCCGAGCAGCTCGGCCAGGTCGCGTTCGCGTTCCGCGACCCACGTTACGCCGAACTGCTGTTCCGCTACCGCGCACGCAACTGGCCGCATACGCTCGATGCCGCCGAGCGCGAGCGCTGGGAGGCGTTCCGCACGCGTCGCCTCGATACCGAAACCACGCTGACCACGCTGACGCGCGAGCAGTATTCCGCGACAATCGCGCGCCTCCGCGGCGAGGTGCCGCCGGAACGCCAGCCCCTGCTCGACGCGCTCGAGGCGTGGGCGATCGACCATCCCTGAGGCTCCATGGGCACGACGTATTTCAGCGCCGCCACCTTCCGCTTCCTGCGCGATCTAGGCCGCAACAACAACCGCGAATGGTTCGCCGCGAACAAGGCACGCTACGAGGACGTGCTGCGCCAGCCGTACCTGCAGCTCGTCGCCGACCTGCAGGCGCCGCTCGCGACGATCAGCGAGCACTACCGCGCCGATCCGCGTGCGCAGGGCGGCTCGCTGTTCCGCATCCACCGCGACACGCGCTTCGCCCACGACAAGACGCCGTACAAGACGTGGTCCGGCGCGCGCCTGTTCCACGAACGCGCCAAGCAGGTCGAGGCGCCGTCGTTCTACATGCACCTCGAGCACGGCTCGTGCTTCGCCGGCGCGGGCATCTGGCATCCGGGACCCGAGACCACGCGACGCATCCGCGATTTCCTCGTCGACAACCCCGGTACCTGGAAGAAGGCGACACGTTCGAAGGCGTTCCTCGCGCATTTCGCGCTCGGCGGCGCTTCGCTCGTGCGTCCGCCGCGCGGCTACCCGGCCGACCACGAACTCATCGACGACATCAAGCGCAAGGACTTCACGGCCTGGGAGACCTTCCCCGACGCCGTGGCGACCTCCGACGAGCTCAAGCCCTTCCTCGTCGACCGCTTCCGCCGCCTGTCGCCGCTCGTCGACTACCTCTGCGCCGCGCTCGACCTGGAGTTCTGACATGGCCGGGGCGGCCGATGCCGCGACACCGGTGACGGTTCCCGCCGCGCGCCTGTCGAGCTTCTACTTCGCGTACTACGCAGCGCTCGGTGCGTTCAACCCGTTCTGGGGCCTGTTCCTCAAGGCGCGCGGCCAGGACGTCGCCGCGATCAGCGTGCTCATGAGCCTGTGGTACGCGACGCGCATCGTCGCGCCGAGCAGCTGGAGCTGGCTCGCCGCGCGTTCGGCGCGACCGATCCTGTGGCTGCGCGCCGGCTGCGCGCTGACGCTGGCGAGCTTCGCGGTGTTCGTCGTGCCGATGGACTTCACGGCGTTGTTCATCGCGATGTGCGTGTTCTGCTTCCTCTACAACGCGGTGATGCCGCAGTTCGAGGCGATCACGCTGTCGCACCTGCCCGGCAAGAGCGAGCGCTACGGCCGCATCCGCGTATGGGGATCGATCGGTTTCGTCGCGGTCGTGGCCGGATTCGGCGCGCTGTTCGACCACGTACCGGTCACGGCGCTGCCCTGGCTCATGCTGCCGCTGTTCGCAGGCCTGTTCGCGGCCTCGTGCCTCAACGACTACGGACGCCCACCAATCGGCCCGGCCGCGGTCGACGACAGCGGCTTCGCCGCGCGCCTCAAGCGTCCCGAGGTGATCGCGTTCTTCGTCGTCGCGCTGCTCATGCAGCTGTCGTTCGGGCCGTACAACACGTTCTACTCGATCTACCTCGACGAGCACGGCTACTCGCCGTCCGCGCTCGGCCTGTTCTGGTCGGTCGGCGTGGTGCTCGAGATCGCGGTGTTCTTCCTCGCCGCGCGCATCTTCACGCGCTGGAGCGCGACCACCGTGCTGGTCGCCTCGCTCGTCGCGGCGAGCCTGCGCTGGGCGACCACCGCGCTGTGGCCCGACAGCGCCGTACTGATGGCCTGCGCGCAGGCGACCCACGCGATCAGCTTTGCGGGCTTCTTCGCGGCGAGCATGCAGTTCCTCGCGCGCTTCTTCCCGGGCCGCATGAACGGCCACGGCCAGGGCGTGTTCTACGGTTTCTCGTCCGGCGTGGGCGGCGTGCTCGGCGCGCTGCTGTCGGGCTGGGTATGGAAGCACGCAGGCGGCGAAACCGCATTCCTGCTCGCCGCAGGCACGGCCGCGATCGCGATCGTCATTACGCTGGCGTGGCTGCGCGCGCCGCGCACGCCGACCTGAGCGCACGATCAGGTCTCGTGCTCAGGCCTCATGGAACGGGAACGCGACGAGCTCGCGCAGGTCGTCGGTATCGGCCATCACCATGAGCAGGCGCTCGATGCCGAGCGCGACGCCGGCACAGTCGGGCAACCCGGCCACAAGGGCGTCGAGCAAGGCCTCGTCGATCGGCGGCACGACCTGCCCTCGCGCACGCCGACGAACGTGGTCGCGCTCGAAGCGCGCACGCTGCTCGGCCGCATCGGTGAGCTCGTGGTAGCCGTTGGCGAGCTCGTACGCCCCGAGGTACAGCTCGAAGCGCTCGGCCACGGGCGGATCGCCGGGCCGCAGCTTCGCGAGCGCACACTGGCTGGCCGGCCAGTCGTGGATCACGGTGATGCGGTCGCGCGGAAACGCGTCCTGGATGCGGTGCGTGACGATCAGGTCGAGCCAGTCGTCGCGCTCGAGGCCCGCGGGATCGATCGCGGTGTCGCCGAGCGCGCTGCGCAGCGCCTCGACCGGTGCCGTGAACGGATCGAGGTCGACCGCGTCGACGAAGGCCTCGCGGTACGTGGTGACGTGCACGTCGGCTCGGCGACCGACCGCGCCGAGCATCGCCTGCACGAGTTCGACCACCTCGCCGGCGAGGCGGCGATCGTCCCAGCCGACGCGGTACCACTCGAGCATCGTGAACTCGGGGTTGTGGCGCCGTCCGGCCTCGCCGTTGCGGAACACGCGGCCGAGCTCGTAGCAGTCGCCGATGCCGGCGGCGAGCAGGCGCTTCAGCGCGTGCTCGGGCGAGGTGCGCAGCCAGCGCTCGGCCGGGCCCGCGTCGACATGGCCCTTGAACACGGTCGAGAAACTCTCGATGTTCGGTTCCGTGTTGCCGGCACGCGAGAGCACCGGCGTCTCGACCTCGAGCACGCCGCGCGCGGCGAAGAAGGCGCGCAGGCGTGCGTAGAGGTCGGCGCGCAGCCGAAGGGCGACGAGGCCGGCGCTCATCGCGTTTCACCGCCGGCATCGCTCATCATAGACGCCATCAATCGCAGCCATCCCATCAATTGATTTTACCAACCGCCGCCCGATGCGTAGGCTACACGGGCTGCTCCACCTCCTTCACCCACCAAGGAAGCATCGAATGTCCCTGATCAACACCGCCGTCAAGCCGTTCAAGGCGCAGGCGTTCCACAACGGCAAGTTCGTCGAAGTCAGCAACGAGTCGCTGAAGGGCAAGTGGTCCGTGCTGATCTTCATGCCGGCCGCGTTCACCTTCAACTGCCCGACCGAAGTCGAGGACGCCGCGACGCATTACGCCGAGTTCCAGAAGGCCGGCGCCGAGGTGTACATCGTCACGACCGACACGCACTTCTCGCACAAGGTGTGGCACGAGACCTCGCCGGCCGTCGGCAAGGCGCAGTTCCCGCTCGTCGGCGACCCGACCCACCAGCTGACGCGCGCGTTCGACGTGCACATCGACGAGGAAGGCCTGGCCCTGCGCGGCACCTTCATCATCAACCCGGAAGGCATCGTCAAGACGCTCGAGATCCACGACAACGCGATCGCGCGTGACGTGACCGAGACGCTGCGCAAGCTCAAGGCCGCGCAGTACGTCGCGAGCCACCCGGGCGAAGTGTGCCCGGCCAAGTGGAAGGAAGGCGCGCAGACCATCGCGCCGTCGCTCGACCTCGTCGGCAAGATCTGACGAACCCGCCGCTTCGGCCTTCCCCGCTTGGGGAAGGTCGCGGCGGCAGACCGGAAGCCGCCGGCCGGCCGCTTGCGTTCTGCCTCCGCCCCGCACGCCCACGGCGTGCCGCCGACTCCCCTCTTCACCTGCTGGAGCCTCCCATGTTGGACGACGCCCTCAAGACCCAGCTCAAGGCCTACCTCGAGCGCGTGACGCAGCCGATCGAGCTCGTCGCCGCGCTCGACGACAGCGACACCGCGCGCCAGATGCGCGACCTGCTCGAGCAGATCGTCTCGCTGTCGGACCGCATCACGCTCGTCGAGCGCGCCGACGAAGGCGTGCGCCGCCCGTCGTTCGCGATCGCGCGTCCCGACGGCAGCGTGCACCTGCGCTTCGCGAGCATCCCGCTCGGCCACGAGTTCACCTCGCTCGTGCTGGCGCTGCTGCAGGTCGGTGGCCATCCGTCCAAGGAAGCGGCCGACCTGCTCGAGCACGTGCGCGGACTCGACGGCGACTACCGCTTCGAGACGTATTTCTCGCTGAGCTGCCAGAACTGCCCGGACGTCGTGCAGGCGCTCAACCTCATGGCCGTGCTGAACCCGCGCATCGAACATGTCGCGATCGACGGCGCGCTGTTCCAGGACGAGGTCGAGCAGCGCCAGGTCATGGCCGTGCCGACCGTGTTCCTCAACGGCGAGCCGTTCGGCCAGGGCCGCATGGGCCTCGCCGAGATCGTCGCCAAGCTCGACACCGGCGCCGTGGCACGCGAGGCCGAGAAGATCGACGCCAAGCCCGCGTTCGACGTGCTCGTCGTCGGCGGTGGCCCCGCGGGCGCCGCGGCGGCGATCTACGCCGCGCGCAAGGGCATCGTCACCGGCATCGCGGCCGAGCGTTTCGGCGGCCAGGTGCTCGACACGCTCGGCATCGAGAACTTCATCTCGGTCAAGGAGACCGAGGGCCCGAAGCTCGCCGCCGCGCTCGAGCAGCACGTGCGCCAGTACGACGTCGACATCATGAACCTGCAGCGCGCCGAGAAGCTGATCCCGGGCGAGGACTTCATCGAGGTCAAGCTCGCGAGCGGCGCGACGCTCAGGTCCAAGACCGTCGTGATTTCGACCGGTGCGCGCTGGCGCCAGATGAACGTGCCGGGCGAGAACGAGTACCGCAACAAGGGCGTGGCGTACTGCCCTCACTGCGACGGTCCGCTGTTCAAGGGCAAGCGCGTCGCGGTGATCGGCGGCGGCAACTCGGGTGTCGAGGCCGCGATCGACCTCGCCGGCATCGTCAGCCACGTGACGCTGATCGAGTTCGACAGCCACCTGCGTGCCGACGAGGTGCTGCAGCGCAAGCTGCGCAGCCTGCCGAACGTCAAGGTCATCGTGTCGGCGCAGACCACCGAGGTCACCGGCGACGGCCAGCGCGTGAACGGCCTCGTCTACAAGGACCGCCACGGCGGCGAGCTGCACCGCGTCGAGCTCGAGGGCATCTTCGTGCAGATCGGCCTGCTGCCGAACACGGAATGGCTCAAGGGCACGCTCGCGCTGTCGAACCGCGGCGAGATCGAGGTCGATGCGCGCGGCGAGACGTCGCTGGCCGGTGTGTTCGCAGCCGGCGACTGCACGACCGTGCCGTACAAGCAGATCGTCATCGCGATGGGCGAAGGCTCCAAGGCCGCGCTGAGCGCGTTCGACCACCTGATCCGGTCGTCGGCACCGGAAACGAAGGAAGCGAAGGCCGCCTAGGCGGCCCGCCACCCGACCGTCGCGGCAGCGCCCTCCCTCCCACTGCCGCGACGATCCGAAGGGCCCGGTGCGCATGCGCACCGGGCCCTTCCCTTTTCACGCAATCAGAACTGCCAGCCGAACTCGCCGAACACGCTGCGGCCGATGCCGACCTGCGCCGTCGTGCCGGTGTAGCCCGGACGGATCACGCGCTGGTCGAACACGTTGCGCACGCCGCCGCCGAGCGTGATGTCCGGAAACGCCTTCGGGCGCCAGCCGACGAACACGTCGTGGGTCTTGAAGCTCTTGTCGATGAGCACCTGGCCCGAGGCGTTGCGGGCCGGGTTGTTCGGCGCGGCGAAGTACCAGTTGAGGCGCCAGTCGAGCTGCACGTCGATCGGCGCGATGCGGTAGCCGGCCGTCAGCAGCAGCTTGTCGGCGAACGCGTGCGGCACGTCCCTGCCGGTCTCCTTGTCGCGCACCTCGAGCTGCGAGTAGACGAGGTTGCCGCTCCAGTTGCCCTGGCGGAACGCGGCCTCGATCTCGACGCCCTTGCGCTCGACCGCGTCGAGGTTCTGGTATTGGTTGAGGCGGTTGCGCAGCGTGCCGCCGATGCCGGTGTCGCCGGCGATCGGCGTGCGCGGGTCGATGTCGACGAGGCTGATGAAGTCCTCGAAGTCGCCCGTGAACGCATTGACCTTGACCAGCAGCGCGTCGACGCCGGCCATCGCGCTGAAGTCGAGCGCGACGCCGCCTTCGAGCTCGCGGCCGGTCTCGGCCTTGAGGCCGAGGTTCGGCACCCAGTACGTCCACGGGTTGCCGGCACCGGTCGCGTAGAGCTCGAATGCCGACGGCGCGCGGAACACTTCCGAGTAGTTCGCGAACAGGCGCAGCACGTCGTTGGCCTGCCAGCCGAGGCCGAGGCGCGGCGACAGGCGGTGGCTCGAGTACGTCGCCGTCGATTCCTCGGGCAGCGGGTTGGTCAGCCGGTCGGCCTCGCGCTCGAAGCGGTCGTAGCGCGCGGCGGCGAGCAGTTCCCACTGCTGGCGCGCGCCGAACGTCATGCTGTCCTGCACGTAGAGGCCGTAGTCGCGCGAATCGGCCGAGGCGAGCAGCGCGTATTCACGCGTGTACTTGTCGACCTGGTCTTCCTTGCGCGCGGTCGCGTCGAAGCCGAACTGCACCGTGTGCTGGACGCTGCCGGTCGTGAAGCGCGTGAGGTTCTGCGCGTTGACGCCGCTGTAGCGGTTCTTGTCGATGAGGCCGCTGTACTCGTCGATCGGCGGCAGGTCCCAGATCTTGCGGTCGTACTCGGTGCGGTTGGCGAACACGTCGACGGCGAGGTTGATCCACGAGTCGGCCGGCGTGTAGTACCAGGTAGCGGTGAGGTCCTGCTGGGTGTGCGTGCCGGTGATCTCGGTGTCGGTCCACTCGGTCAGATGCCAGAGCGTGTTCCACGGGTTCTGCACGTCCATCTTCGAGCTCTGCAGCTTGAGGTGCAGCTCGTGGTCCCTGGCCGGCGCGTAGCGCAGCTTGAGCATACCCTCGCGCTTGTCGTTCCTGGTCGGCACCTCGAGGCCGCCGGCCAGCTCGTGCGTGCGCGCGTTGGTGCCGAGCGCGCTGACCAGGTAGTCGAAGTTGCGTGCCTCGTTGGTGCCGAAAACATGCGCGGCGACGTGGCTGCGGTTGTTGTCGTTGTAGCCGAGCTTGAGGCGCGTGCCGAACGATTCACCGTCGCGCAGCAGGTCGCGCGCGTCCTTGGTGCGCATCTCCATGACGCCGCCGAACGCGCCGCCGCCGTGCACGATGCTCGACGAACCGCGCACCACCTCGACCTCGCGCAGCATTTCCGGATCGACGCCGAACGTGCTGATCTGGTTGGCGAAGTTGAACGAACGGCGGGCACCGTCGACCTTGACGATGACGCGGTCCTCGTCGGCGAAACCGAAGCCGCGCAGCGTGAAGTTGCGGCCGATGTCGCGGCCGACGTCGTAGTCGAGGTTGAAGCCCGGCACGAGGTTGAGCAGATCGATCATGTTGGTCGCCTGCTCGCGCTCGATCACCTCGGGCGAGAGCACGCTGACCGCGCCCGGATACGACAGCGCATCGCCCTTGATGCGGCGCGCAGTCACGGTGATCTGCTCGAGCGACGTGGTCTTGCCTTCGGCGCTCTTCTTCTCGCTGTCCGAGGTGGACGAGAACGGGGAATCGGTGGCGTCGTCCTGCGCGAACGCGCCCGACGACAGGCACAGGGCGATGGCCGAGAACAGCAATGTCTTCTGCATGGTTTCCTCGCTGATAGCGTGAGAGATCGCTGGCGAGGCATCGGGCGCGCGGGCCCGGAACAGCTGGCGTGGGATGTTTCGGGACCCCCGTCCCGAAAAGGCGCGGCATCGTAGTCTGCGCGCGGCGTTACCGCAACCCGTGCGTATCCCGATCAAGTGGTTGCATGACGAAGCATGCGAAGGACCGACGTTGTACCGCTGGGGTCAGGTTCATTTCCCGGCATGGGGTCCGGACATGGGGTCAGGTTCATTTTTCCACGAAGGCTCGCATGTCATCTTGCGACATCGCTGGAAAAATGAACCTGACCCCGGCTGTACAACCCGACCCCATTCGGCTTTTCCCTTACGCGTGCTCCGCGAACAACGCCACGAGGCGGTCCTCGTCCCAGATCTCGACGCCGAGCTCCTGCGCCTTGTCGAGCTTGGAGCCGGCCTCGGTGCCCGCGACGACGACGCTGGTCTTCTTCGAGACGCTGCCCGCGACCTTCGCACCGAGGGCTTCGAGGCGCGCCTTGGCCGCGTCGCGTGTCAGCGAGGCCAGCGTGCCCGTGAGCACGAAGGTCTTCCCGTCGAGCGGCAGCGACGCGACGGCGGCGCCCGACGCATCGAGATCCGCGCGCAAGGCCGCGAGCGCGCCCAGCGTGTCGTCGAGCAGACGCGCGTGGGCGGGCTCGGCACGCCAGGCGACGAAGGCCGCCGCGGTGTCGGCCGGCAGGCCCGCGGTGACGAGCTGGTGCTCGGGCGCATCGGCGATCGCGTCGGCGGCGAACGCCGCGGCGAGCTGCTCGGCACGCTTGGCGGTGAGCTTCGGGATGCCGATCGCGGCGAGCGCGCCCGCGACCTCGAGCGCGGCCGCGAATTTCGCCGACACGCCGTGCTCGTCGCCGATGCGCACGCCGCGTGCGAGCAGGCCGTCGATGACGGCCTGGTTGCCGTCCTGTTCGAAGAAGTGGCCGATCGAATGGGCGACTTCGCCGCCGATGTCCGGCACGAGCGTCAGCAGCGGCCACGGCATGCGGCGCACGCGTTCGAGGCTGCCGAACCACGTCGCCAGCGCCTTGGCGGTGCTCTCGCCGACGTGTTCGATGCCGAGCGCGAACAGGAAGCGCTCGAGCGTCGCCGCGCGGCTCGCCTCTATCGCCTCGACGAGGTTCTCGGCCCACTTCGTCGCGACCTTGCCGGCCTTGACCGTCTCGGGCGTGGTGCCGTCGCGTGCGTCGGCCTGACGCCGCATCTCGACGAAATCCTCGACCGTGAGCTTGTAGAGGTCGGCCACCGAGGCGACGAACCCGAGGTCGCACAAGTCCTCGATGAGTCGACCGCCGAGGCCTTCGATGTCCATCGCGCGACGCGAGGCGAAGTGGATCACGGCCTCCTTGCGCTGGGCCGGGCAGACGAGCTCGCCCGAGCAGCGCCAGACCACTTCACCTTCCTCGCGCACGAGCTCGGAGCTGCAGATCGGGCAGTTCGCGGGCATCTGCCAGACCGGGGCGTCGGCGACGCGTGCCTCGTCCACGACACGCACGACCTCGGGGATCACGTCGCCGGCGCGGCGCACGATCACCGTGTCGCCGACGCGCACGTCGAGGCGGGCGATCTGGTCGGCGTTGTGCAGCGTCGCGTTGGTCACGACGACGCCGCCGACCTGCACCGGTTCGAGGCGCGCGATCGGCGTCGCCGCGCCGGTGCGGCCGATGTTGATGTCGATCGCGACGAGACGCGTGGTCTGCTCCTGGGCCGGGAACTTGTGCGCGATCGCCCAGCGCGGCGTGCGGCCGACGAAGCCGAGCTCGCGCTGCCCGGCGAGATCGTCGAGCTTGTAGACGACGCCGTCGATGTCGAATGGCAGCGCATCGCGCTGCGCACCGATCGACCGGTAATAGTCGAGGCAGCCCTCGACGCCACGTGCAGTGGATACGAGCGGGCTGACCGGGAAACCCCAGTCGCGCAGGCGCACGAGCGTGGCCGAATGCGTCGCCGGCAGGTCGCCGCCTTCGACGACACCGAGCGCGTAGGCGTAGAACGCCAGCGGTCGCGAGGCTGTCACCGCGGGATCGAGCTGGCGCAGCGAGCCAGCCGCGCCGTTGCGCGGGTTGGCGAGCACCTTGCCGCCGTGCTCGCGCGCCCTGGCGTTGTAGGCCTCGAACGCGGCACGTGGCATGTAGACCTCACCGCGCACCTCGAGCACGCGCGGCACGCCTTCGCCACGCAGGCGCAGCGGCACCGCGCGCACGACGCGCAGGTTCACGGTGACATCCTCGCCGGTCGCGCCGTCGCCGCGCGTCGCACCGCGCACGAACACGCCGTCCTCGTAGCGCAGGCTGATCGCGAGGCCGTCGAACTTGGGCTCGACCGAGAACACCGGCGCGCGCAGGTCCAGACGCTCCTCGATGCGCGCGACGAAGTCGGCGACCTCCTCGTCGGCGAACGCGTTGCCGAGCGACAGCATCGGGATCGCGTGGCGCACCTCGTCGAACGCGCGCGACGGCGCCGCGCCGACGCGACGCGTCGGAGACGCCGGGTCGGCGAGCTCGGGATGCGCTGCCTCGAGCGCCTCGAGCTCGCGCATGAGGCGGTCGTACTCCGCATCGGTGATGTCGGGCTCGTCGAGCACGTGGTAGCGCTGGTTGGCATCCTCGAGGCGCGCGCGCAGGTCGGCGGCGCGGGCGGCGGGCGTTGGCGTGTCGGTCATGGCAGGGGCGCGGGGCGCGAGTCGGGCGCGAGGTCCGCGAGTGTAGCGGCGGCACATGCTGCGCGGCGCCTTGCCGCGCCGGCGCGAAGCGGTGCACGATGCGAGCCGGCAACCGTGGCGGAGGCATCGATGGCGAAGAAGGCGTGGACCGCGTTCCCCTACCCCGACAAGGCATTCGATTACGCGGGTGCCGCACTCGCCAAGGCGTGGCCGAAGCTGCACGCGGGCGACCTCGAACCGTTCCCCGACGAGGCGCACGTCGCCGCGTTGCTCGAGGCCAACCCGAAGCTCGGCAAGGACGCGGCCGCCATCGCGACCCAGCTCCAGGACGCCTGGCGCGCGTTCCACAAGGGCGACTTCCAGAAGGCCTACGAGGCCGGCGTCGCGCTCAAGGCGATCGGCGCGTCGGTCGCGATCAAGGCCTCGGGCATCCATGCATCGCACCTGCTCGACGACGAAGCCGCCAAGACCGCACGCTACGAGGAGCTCATGCGCCTCGCCGACGAGGCCGTCGCGGCGCTGCCCGGCCTGGCCAACAGCCATTACCGACGCGCGTTCGCGATAGGCCGCCTGAGCCAGACCATCTCGATCACCAAGGCGCTCGCCCAGGGCCTCGCCGGCAAGGTCCGCGAGTCGCTCGACCGCACGCTCGAGCTCGCGCCGAAGCACGCCGAGGCCGCCACGGCGCTCGGCCTCTACCACGCCGAGATCGTCGGCAAGGTCGGCGGCATGCTCGCGCGGCTGACCTACGGCGCCAACGCCGCCGATGCCGAGAAGCACCTCAAGCACGCGCTCAAGCTCACGCCCGACTCGCCGATCGCGTGGATCGAGTACGGCAACGGCCTGCAGCTGCTGCACGGCGACAGCCGCGACGACGAGGTCGCCGAGGCCTGGGACAAGGCCGGCAAGCTCAAGCCGCGCGACGCGATGGAGGCGCTCGATGCGGCATGGGCGCGCGAACAGCTGGAGTGAACTCCGCGGCGCCCTGCCGCATGACGTGATTTCACTTCAAGAATACACCGCAATCGATTGTTCTTATTGATATAACGGCGCGTCACGCGCGCCGAGTGCCTGCGCCGCGAACCCCGGCGCACAGCCGCGTGCGTTGCATGCTCCCCGCATGATCAACACGCCCAGCGCGGATTGCCTTACCCTCAGGCCCATGGGGGAAGAACGAACGGACGAATACCTGATGCTCGCGTATGCCGGAGGCGACATGATCGCCTTCGAGACGCTCTATCGACGCCATCGCGGCACGCTGTACCGGTTCCTGATGCGATCCCTGCGCCAGCGCGCCGATGCCGACGAGGTGTTCCAGGAGACCTGGAGCCGCGCGATCGCGGCCCGCGGGCGCTACCGTCCCGACGCGAAATTCACCACCTGGCTGCTGCAGATCGCCCACAACCTCGTGGTCGACCGCTTCCGCCGCGCCCGCCCGCAGGCCTCAGAGGAAGAGACCGAGGCCGTGTTCCGCGGCCTCGATGCCCCTGAAGAAGAACGCCCCGAGCGCGTGCTCAGCGAGTTCGAGCAGCGCCGCCGCCTGCAGCTCGCGCTCGAGGAACTGCCCGAGGAGCAGCGCGTCGCGTTCCTGCTGCGCATGGAGAACGGCCTCGGCCTCGAGGAGATCGCCGATGTCACCGGCGCGGGACGCGAGACGGTCAAGTCGCGCCTGCGCTACGCGTTCGCGCGCATCCGCGCGAGGTTCGACGCATGACCACGCCACGCGATCACGAGTCCGAACTCGATCGGCTGATCGACGGCGACGGCGGCGACATCGGCGGCGTGTATCGCCGCCTGTCGCGCGCCGAGCCGCCGCGCCGCCTCGACCGCATGGTGCTCGCCGAAGCGGCGCGTGCCGTGCGGGCGCAGCGCCCGCGCGGCCCACGCTGGCTGGTCGGCTTCGGTTCGGTCGCGGGCGTCGTGCTCGCGGCCGGCATCGCCTGGCAGGTCGGCGAGCGCATGCAGAACGAAGCCCCGGGCGGCGCACAGGCACCTGCACCGGCCAGCGCACCGGCCACGGCGCCGCGCGAGGTCATCCAGATCCAGACGATCGCGATCCCTGACACCACGAGCGATGCCGCGTCACGCCAGGCCGCTCCCGCAGCAGAGGTGATGGCGCGCAAGGCCGAGCCCGAGGCGAAGAAGGAAGCGCCACGCCAGAAGCAGCAGGCTTCGAAGCCTGCCCCCGCTCCTCCGCCGCCCCCACCGCCGGCGCCCGCGGCGTCGGCACCGCCCGAGCCCGTGCTCATGCAACGCCGTATGGAAGCGGTGCCTGTCGAAGCGGCACCCGAGGCGGCATCGCGTGCCTCGGCCGAGGCCGCCGATGCCGCGCCGTCCAGCCATGCCGGCGAAGCCAAGGCCGGGGCTGCCGCCGAAGCCGAACTCGGCGGCAACGCCACGGGTTCGCGCATCAAGGACGACGGCGTTCGCGCCCTGCCCGCACGTGCGCCGAGCGCGTCGGTGCAGCTGCGTCGCAACATGCAACTCGCGCCCGAGACCTGGCTCGCCGAGATCGTGCGCCTCGAACGCGCGGGCCGGCACCAGCAGGCACGCGAGAACCTGAGCCTGTTCCGCCGCCTGCATCCGGACTGGGAACTGCCCGAGTCGCTCAAGCACCTTCAGGAATGACGGCGTCGCACACGCTGGAACGGCCGGCGAGCCTGCTGCAGGAGATCCGCAAGAGCCGCTTCCTCGCCCAGGCCGAACCGGTCGACGATGCGCGCGGCGCGCTCGCCGTGCTCGCGCGAGTGTCCGATCCGCTCGCGACCCACAACTGCTGGGCCTACCGCATCGGCCAGGCCTACCGCTTCTCCGACGACGGCGAGCCCGGCGGCACCGCGGGTCGCCCGATCCTGCAGGCGATCGAAGGCCAGGGTTTCGATCGCGTCATCGTCGTGGTCACGCGCTGGTACGGCGGCACCAAGCTCGGCGCCGGCGGTCTCGTGCGTGCCTACGGCGGTTGTGCGGCTGAGTGCCTGCGCACGGCGCCTCGCGTGACCATCGTCGACAAGACCGGCGTTCGCGTGCACTGCGCGTTCGCGCCGCTGCAGGTGCTGCGCGCGCGCCTTCGCGAGTTCGCCGCCGAGGTCGTCGAGGAGCGTTTCGACGGCGACGGTGCCGACCTCGTGCTGAGCCTTCCGCGCGAGCACGTCGACGCGCTCGCCGAGGTCGTGCGCGACCTCACGCGGGGTCGTGGGCGCTACGAGGTGCTCGACGCCTCTTGAATCCGGTCGCGGTCGCCTGCACTGCTCGTGTTCCCGACGCTTCCACGACGACCTGCATGGCCGATCCGGCACCCGATACCCCACGCCGGCTCGGCGCCTACCGCCGCCTGCTGCCCTACCTGCGCGACCAGCGTGCGCTCATCGCGGGCTGGCTCGTGTTCCTCGCGATCTCCTCGGCGGCGACGCTCGCACTGCCAGCCGCAGCGCGCTTCATGATCGACCGCGGCTTCGGCCAGACCGATCCCGAGCAACTCAACGCAGGCTTCATCGGCCTGTTCGCGGTCGCCGTGGTCATGGCCTTCGCGGGCGCGGCACGCTACTTCTGCGTGACGCTGCTCGGCGAGCGCGTCGCCGCCGCGCTGCGTACGCGCCTGTACTCGCACCTGCTCATGCTCGACCAGGCGTTCTTCGAGCGCACGCGCTCGGGCGAGCTCGTCTCGCGCCTTGCCGCCGATACCGAACTCGTGCAGACCGTGGTCGGCTCGACGCTGTCGCTGTCGGTACGCAGCGTCGTCATGCTGATCGGCTCGACGACGATGCTCGTGGTGACCAGCCCGGGCCTGGCCGGCCTCACCGCACTGGTGATCCCGGCCGTGATCCTGCCGATCGTGTTCCTCGGCCGCCGCGTCGAGCGCCTCTCGCGCGAGAGCCAGGACCGCATCGCCGATGCCTCGGCCGTCGCCGCCGAATCGCTCAACGCCGTGCACACGGTGCAGGCCTACACGCGCGAGCCTTACGAGTCGCGCCGTTATGCCGACGCGGTGGCACGCGCGCTCGGCACCGCACGTCGCCGCATCACCACGACCGCATCGCTGACCGCGATGGTGATCCTGCTGAGCTTCGGCGCGATCACGCTCGTGCTCTGGGCCGGCGCGCACGACGTGCTGCGCGGCACGATGGACGCCGGCGTGCTCGCCCAGTTCGTGCTCTACGCCGTGGTCGCAGCTGGTTCGGTCGGCGGCCTCACCGAGGTGTGGGGCGAACTGCTGCGCTGTGCCGGTGCGCTCGGCCGTATCGGCGAGCTGCTCGACACGCCGGCGACGATCGCCTCGCCGGCCGAGCCCGTCGCGCTGCCAAGCCCGTTGCGAGGCGAGCTGCGTTTCGAGAACGTCGGCTTCCGCTATCCGACACGCCCCGACCGTGCCGCGATCGACGGCCTCGACCTCGTCGTCGCACCGGGCGAGACGATCGCGCTGGTCGGTCCTTCGGGCGCCGGCAAGACCACGCTGTTCCAGCTGCTGCTGCGCTTCCACGATCCGCAGCACGGCCGCATCACGCTCGACGACATCGACCTGCGCGCACTGGAACTGGCCGAGCTGCGCGGCTGCTTCGCGCTCGTGCCGCAGGATCCCGTGCTGTTCGGTGCGAGCGCGGCCGACAACATCCGCTTCGGCCGGCTCGATGCCGACGAGGCCCAGGTCGAAGCGGCGGCGCGCGCGGCCGAGGCACACGAGTTCCTCGCCGCCCTGCCCGATCGTTACGACACCGATCTCGGCCAGCGCGGCGTGCGCCTCTCGGGTGGCCAGCAGCAGCGCGTCGCGATCGCGCGTGCCGTGCTGCGCGATGCACCGATCCTGCTGCTCGACGAAGCCACCTCGAGCCTCGACGCACAGTCGGAGCGCCTGGTCCAGCACGCGCTCGAGAACCTGATGGCGACACGCACGACCCTCGTGATCGCGCACCGCCTCGCGACCGTACAGCGCGCCGACCGCATCGTCGTGCTCGACCAGGGACGCATCGTCGCCCAGGGCACGCACGCGGAACTGCTGCGCGAGGACGGACTCTACGCCGAGCTCGCGCGCCTGCAGTTCGTCAGTTGACGCCCCGCCGGAGCACGCGGATCTCCCCGATCCGCGTGCTCGACGGCGGGGCGTGCTTCAGGTGCAGGCGTCGGTCATCCGACGACCTGCACGCCCGAGGCCTGCGAGCCCTTCGGGCCCTTCACCACCTCGTAGCTGACCTGCTGGCCTTCCTGCAGCGACCGGAACCCCTGCGCGTTGATCGCCGAGAAATGCACGAACACATCCTCGCCGCCGTCTGCCGGCGAGATGAACCCGAATCCCTTGGCATCGTTGAACCACTTCACCGTACCCGTGAGCATCGACGTCGTTCCCCTGAGCTGGACACGTGCCGCATGAGCGCGCGACGCCGCCGCAACGCGGCGTCCCCGGCCGGCACGCGCGCTCATTAAACGCCCGCTTAACGGGTGATTTCAAGTGAATGACGGGATCGGATGCCATCGCTCGCTAGCGGACGCATCCGTAACGAGACATGACGTGAGGAATGACCTTCAAGTCATTGATATGACTAGATGCTAGCGCGTGAGCTCTCGAACACCTTGCCCGGATTGAGCAGGCCGTCCGGATCGAGCACGCCCTTGATGCCGCGCATGACGGCGATCTCGGCGGCACTGCGGGTGCCCTCGAGGTACTTCTTCTTGACCAGGCCGATGCCGTGCTCGGCCGAGATGCTGCCGCCGAAACGCGCGAGCGTCTCGCTGAGCGCGGCGGTCACGTGCTCGCATTGGGCGACGAACGCGTCGTCGGCCATGCCTTCGGGGCGTAGCACGTTGATGTGCAGGTTGCCGTCGCCGATGTGGCCGAACCAGACCACGTCGAAGTGCGGATACTCGCGCTCGAAGAGCGCCTCCATCTCACGCATGAACGCCGGGATCGCGCCGATGCGCACCGAGATGTCGTTCTTGTACGGGCGGTGCGGGGCGAGGCTTTCGGTGATGCCTTCGCGCAGGCGCCACAGCGCCGCGGCCTGCGCATCGCTCTGGCTGACCACGCCGTCGTCGACCCAGCCCTGTTCCGCGCAGTGCTCGAACACCTCGAGCGCGGCAGTCTGCTGCGCCTCGTCGGCGGCGTCGAATTCGGTCACGACATAGAACGGCGAGACCTGGGCGAAAGGATCCTGCGCACCGTGCGCGACGACATGGCGCAACGCGCGATCGGTGAAGAACTCGAATGCACTGAGCACGAGGCGGCGCCGGCAGGCCTCGAACACCTGCATGAGCGCGTCCATCGCCGGCAGCGCGAACACCATCACATTGGACGCCGGCGGCGGATCGGTCAGGCGCACGGTGGCCTCGACGACGAGGCCGAGCGTGCCCTCCGACCCGATCACGAGGTGGCGCAGGTCGTAGCCGCTCGAGTTCTTGACGAGGCCGCGGTTGAGATCGAGCAGTTCGCCGGTGCCCGTGACGACCTTGAGCCCGGCGATCCACTCGCGCGTGTTGCCGTAGCGGATCACGCGGATGCCGCCCGCATTGGTCGCGATGTTGCCGCCGATCGCGCAGGAACCGCGCGCCGCGAAGTCGACCGGATAGATCAGCCCGTGCTCGCGCGCGGCGCGCTGCAGCGCCTCGAGCGGCAGGCCCGGCTGGACCGTGAGCGTGCGGTCGGCCGCGTCGAACGCGAGCACCTTGTTCATGCGCTCGAAGCTCACGACGAGCTCGCCGTGCGCCGCGACCGCGCCGCCCGACAAGCCGGTGCGTCCGCCCGACGGCACGATCGCGACACGATGCTCGCGTGCCCAGCGCACGATCGCGACCACCTCGTCTGCGTTCGACGGCAGCGCGATCGCGAGCGGTGCCGGCGTCCAGCGGCGCGTCCAGTCGCGACCGTAATGCTCGAGGTCGGCGGCATCGGTGCGCAGCGTGAGCGCAGGCAGGCGCGTGGCGAGTTCGGCGAGGCGGGCGTCGGTCATCGTAGGCAGGTATGCAAAAGCGAGAGGCCACCCGGCGGTGGCGTCGCGGCAGCCTGCCAGCGATGCGGCAACCCGTCCACTGGCGCGATGCCGCGCCCCTCGGCGCTTCTGGCATAGTCACGCCCCCGCCCGGCCGCGCATCGGTTTCGGGTGCAACAAGACCGCCGTGAGCGCCCCATGAAGAAGACCTCGTTCCCGAAGCAGGACATCCGCGTGCTGCTGCTCGAAGGCGTCAGCCCGAGCGCGGTGGAGACGTTCAAGGCGGCCGGTTATTCGCAGATCGAACTGCATGCGAAATCGCTGCCCGAGGACGAGCTGCGCCGCCGCATCGCCGATGCGCATCTGGTCGGCATCCGCTCGCGCACGCAGCTCAGCGCCGAGGTGCTCGCCGAAGCCAAGCGCCTCATCGCGGTCGGCTGCTTCTGCATCGGCACCAACCAGGTCGACCTCGGTGCTGCGCAGGCCGCCGGCGTGCCCGTGTTCAACGCGCCGTACTCGAACACGCGCAGCGTCGCCGAACTCGTGCTCGCCGAGGCGATCATGCTCATGCGCCGCATCCCGCAGAAGAACGCCGAGTGCCATCGCGGTGGGTGGTCCAAGAGCGCCGCCGGCAGCTTCGAGGTGCGCGACAAGACCCTCGGCATCGTCGGCTACGGCCACATCGGCACGCAGGTCGGCCTGCTCGCCGAAGGCCTCGGCATGCGCGTGATCTTCCACGACGTCGAGAGCAAGCTCACGCTCGGCAACGCGCGCCCGTCGACCGGCCTCGACGACCTGCTGCGCCGCGCGGACATCGTCACCCTGCACGTGCCGGAGACGCCGCAGACCGCCAACCTGATCGGCGCGGAACAGCTCGCGCTCATGAAGCCGGGCGCCTCGCTGATCAACGCCTCTCGCGGCACGGTCGTCGACATCGACGCGCTCGCCGAGGCGCTGCGCAGCGGCCACATCGCCGGTGCGGCGATCGACGTGTTCCCGGTCGAGCCCAAGGGCAACGACGACGCGTTCGTGTCGCCGCTGCTCGGCATGGACAACGTGATCCTGACCCCGCACGTCGGCGGCAGCACGCTCGAGGCACAGGACAACATCGGCATCGAGGTCGCGGCCAAGCTCGTGCGCTACAGCGACAACGGCACGACGCTGTCGGCGGTGAACTTCCCGGAGGTGACCCTGCCCGAGCATCCGCGCAGCCGTCGCCTGCTGCACATCCACCGCAACGTCCCGGGCGTGCTGTCGCGCATCAACGAGGTGTTCTCGCACGAGAACGTCAACATCGACGGCCAGTACCTGCAGACGACGCCGGCGATCGGCTACGTCGTCGTCGACGTGTCGAGCTCCGAGGAACAGGCCTCGCGACTGCGCGAGGCCCTCGCGGCGATCCCGGGCACGTTGCGCACGCGCGTGCTGTACTGACCTCGTTACATCGTCGTCTGATTTCAGGGCGGCGGCTTGGCGTTGAGCCCCTCTCCCTCCGGGAGAGGGGTTGGGGAGAGGGTGCGACCAAGCGATGCGATCCAATGCCTCGTCGCAAGACCGGACCCTCATCCGGCCCTTCGGGCCACCTTCTCCCGGAGGGAGAAGGGAGAAGCGTCGCGTCACGCGGTGCGGCAGAAAGCGGCACTTCGCCGCGCAGACCGATCATGTCTCGAGATGCGAGGGTGAGACGTTCCGTGCTTGCGATGAAGCGTGCGCTTGGTTTACCGCTACCTCAACACCTGCAACCGCGCGCACGCCCATGGCATCCCGATGCGAGCCCTCGTCCCTTCGTGGACGCGGGGTTTCCGCCACTCGCATCGAAGGCGATCCATGGTTCCCGAACATCGGCACGCGCGCGGCGCTTCCCGCCGGCGCGCACTCCGTCTCGCATCGTACGTCTGCGTGCTGATGGGCGCGATGCCCTCGCATGCCGCACGCGAAGCCTGCTCCGACATCGACACGATGCGCACCGGCGCGCTCGTCGACACGCCGTTCGAGCTCGTCGACGGGCGCATCTACGTGCAGGCCGACGTCGACGGCCGCGGGCCGTTCCGATTCGCGGTTGACACCGGGGCGAGCGGCACGGCGCGCGCGGACACACGCCTCGTCATGGCCCTGGATCTTCCTCGCGAAGGGCGTGCCGCCAACAGCGACGGCGTGGCCTCGACGACCTCGGAAACGGTGCGGCTGGGCACGCTGGCGCTGCAAGGCCTGCGGCGTGACGACGTGGTCGCGATCACGCGCGACTACAACACACGGCAATCGCACGAGGCGGCGTTCGACGGCATCCTCGCACGCGACTTCTTCGCCGACGGCCTGCTCGTGATCGACTACCCGAAGCGCAGGCTCGCCTACACGCGCACGGCTTCGCTCACCGAGGACTTTCGCGACACGCTCGCGTACGAGAAGCCATTCCGCATTCCGGTATCGATCGGCGGGCACGAGGTCGAGGCCCAGCTCGACACCGGCGCGAACGTCGCGATCGTGCTGCCGAAGGCGGTGCACGATGCAATCGCGCCGGCGTCGACACTCACGGCCGACACGCTCACGCTGACGAACGGGGATGTCGAGAGCCGGCGCACGCGCATGCACGGCCCGTTCCGCATCGGCACGCTGACGCTGACCGACGTCGAGGTGCGCGTGCCGACGCGATTCCCGGCACCGCTGGTCGGCGCGCATGCCTTGCAGGACGCCGTGGTCATGATCGACCCGCGCACGCGGCGGGTCGCCGCATGCGGGCCTGCCGTCGCAGCGAAGGCCGTGGCGTCCGACGCCGCGCGCTGAGCCTCAATGGTGGTGGTGATGCCCTTGGTCGGCGCCGGCCGCGTCGTCACGCACGTCGAGCGTGAACGTGCAGCCCGCCACGCGGAGTTCGACCTGGTCGCCCGCCGCGAGCGGCTTCATGGGGCGCATGAGCATGAGGTGCCCGCCCGACGGCTCGAGGCGCAGCTCGCCGCGCCCCGGCACTTCGGCGGCGTCGACGCGGCGCATGCGCGCGACGCCATCCTGCTCACGCGTCTCGTGCAGCTCGACGGCTCCGAACTGCGGCGAGGTCATCGTCCCGAGGGCGACGGCCGCCGCGCCCTCGGCCTTGAGTACGCCGTAGCCGGCCATGACCGGCGCCCCGGGCGGCGCCGTACGCACCCAGCCCTGCTCGATCGTGAGGTCGCAGGCCGCGGCCGGCACGGCGGCGGACACGGCCAGGGCGGCGAGGACGGTCGGAACGATGGACGGACGGAGCATGGCGACGGATCCCGGAGCGGCAAACGGCGGACGATAGCGCGCCGCGCAGGCGCCCGCATGTGACCGGCTGACGCACGGCCGGATGCCGGTTATGGCCGCGGCGCATCGCGGCATGAGTGCTGCGCATTTGCGCCCGGCGCGCGCTTCGGATCGAATAGCGGGTTCGGAGCCTGCCCGGTGAACGCGGGCGCACCGATCCTCCCTGCCATGGAACGCCCTGCCGGCCCGCGATGACCACGTTGACCCACCTGCAACGCCTCGAAGCCGAGAGCATCGACATCCTTCGCGAGGCCGTCGCCGAAGCCGACAACCCGGTCATGCTGTACTCGATCGGCAAGGACAGCGCGGTCATGCTGCACCTGGCGCGCAAGGCGTTCTTCCCGTCGCGGCCGCCGTTCCCGCTGCTGCACGTCGACACGACGTGGAAGTTCCGCGCGATGTACGAACTGCGCGACCGCGCCGCGCAGGAAGCCGGCATGAACCTGCTCGTGCACCGCAACCCGGAGGCGCTCGCGCGCGGCATCAACCCGTTCGAGCACGGCTCGTCGCTGCACACGGACCTGTGGAAGACCCAAGGCCTCAAGCAGGCCCTCGAGGCACATGGTTTCGACATCGCGTTCGGCGGCGCGCGCCGCGACGAGGAGAAATCGCGCGCGAAGGAGCGCGTGTTCTCGTTCCGCTCGGCCCAGCAGCGCTGGGATCCCAAGGCGCAGCGCCCCGAGCTGTGGCGCCTCTACAACGCACGCCGCAATCCCGGCGAGAGCATCCGCGTGTTCCCGCTGTCGAACTGGACCGAGCTCGACATCTGGCAGTACATCGCGCAGGAGCGCATCGCGATCGTGCCGCTGTACTTCGCCGCGCCGCGCCCGGTGGTCGCGCGCGACGGCCAGTGGATCGTCGTCGACGACGACCGCATGCCGCTGCGCGACGGCGAGGTGCCGCAGACGCGCACGGTACGCTTCCGCACACTCGGCTGCTGGCCGCTGACCGCGGCAGTCGAATCGGAAGCCTCGACGCTCGAGGCGATCGTCGACGAGATGCTCGCCACGCGCACCAGCGAACGCCAGGGCCGCCTCATCGACCGCGACGTGAGCGGTTCGATGGAGAAGAAGAAGACCGAGGGCTATTTCTGATGAACGCGCGCCTCGACGACACCCCGCGCGACACGCCCGCCGCCGAAGGCTCGCTGCTGCGCTTCATCACCTGCGGCAGCGTCGACGACGGCAAGAGCACGCTGATCGGCCGCCTGCTGTACGACTCCAAGTCGCTGCTCGAGGACCAGCTCGGCACGCTCGAAGCCGATTCGCGCCGCTACGGCACGCAAGGCGACGCGCTCGACTTCGCGCTGCTGCTCGACGGCCTCAGCGCCGAGCGCGAGCAAGGCATCACGATCGACGTGGCCTACCGCTTCTTCGCGACACCGGCGCGCCGCTTCATCGTCGCCGACACGCCGGGCCACGAGCAGTACACGCGCAACATGGTCACCGGCGCCTCGACTGCCGACGTCGCGGTGATCCTCGTCGACGCGCGCAAGGGCCTGCTCGCGCAGACGCGCCGCCACAGCACGATCGTCTCGCTGGTCGGCATCCGCCACGTCGTGCTCGCGATCAACAAGCTCGACGCCGTGGACTACTCGCGCCAGGTGTTCGAACGCATCGATGCGGACTACCGCGTGTTCGCCGCGAAGCTCGGCTTCGCTTCGATCACGTCGATCCCGCTGTCGGCCCTGCGCGGCGACAACATGACCGAGGCGCCGAGCGCGAACACGCCCTGGTATCGTGGACCGAGCCTGCTCGGCCACCTCGAGAACGTCGAGGTCACGGCCCCGGCCGCGCAAGGTCCGTTGCGCTTCCCGGTGCAATGGGTCAACCGGCCCGACGCCGATTTCCGCGGCTTTTCCGGGCGCGTGCTCGGCGGCGAGGTGAAGCCCGGCGACGCCGTGCGCGTGCTGCCGTCGGGCCGCACGAGCCGCGTTGCGCGCGTCGTCACGTTCGACGGCGACCTCGATCAGGCCGCCTACGGCCGTTCGGTGACGCTCACGCTCGAGGACGAGATCGACGTCAGCCGCGGCGACGTCATCGCGGCGGCCGATGCGCCGCCTGCCGTCGCCGACCAGTTCGAGGCGACGATCGTGTGGATGGACGAGGCGCCGCTGCTGCCGGGGCGCACCTACCTCGTCAAGCTCGGCACGACGACGGTCAACGGCTCGCTCGGCACGCCGAAGTACCAGATCGAGATCAACACGCTCGAGCACCACGCCGCGAAGACGCTGCAGCTCAACGACATCGGCGTGTGCACGCTCACGCTCGACCGCGCGGTGCCGTTCGATGCCTACACCGACAACCGCGACACCGGCAGCTTCATCGTCATCGACCGCATGACCCAGCACACGGTCGGCGCCGGCCTGCTGCACTTCGCGCTGCGCCGCTCGCAGAACGTGCACTGGCAGGCGGTCGAGGTCGACAAGGCCGCGCGCGCGCGCCTCAACGGCCACAAGCCCTGCGTCGTCTGGCTGACCGGCCTGTCGGGATCGGGCAAGTCCACGATCGCCAACGAGCTCGAGCGCCGCCTGCACGCGCTCGGCGCGCGCACCTACCTGCTCGACGGCGACAACGTGCGCCACGGCCTCAACAAGGACCTCGGCTTCACGGCCGCCGACCGCGTCGAGAACATCCGCCGCATCGGCGAGGTGGCCACGCTCATGGTCGATGCCGGACTCGTCGTGGTCACCGCGTTCATCTCGCCGTTCCGCTCCGAGCGCGAGATGGCGCGCCGCCTCGTCGCCGACGGCGAGTTCATCGAGGTGTTCGTCGACACGCCGCTCGCGGTCGTCGAGCAGCGCGATCCCAAGGGCCTCTACCGCAAGGCGCGTGCCGGCGAGCTCAAGAACTTCACCGGCATCGACTCGCCGTACGAGGCGCCCGAATCGCCCGAGGTGCACGTCGAGACGACGCGCCAGTCGATCGAGGACGCCGCCGAGCGCATCGTCGCGGTGCTGCGCGAACGCGGGCTGATCGGCTGAGCAGGCTCGAACGGTCTCATCGCGGCTGAACGGCGCGCGACGTTCGCGCGCAACGGCTGCAACCAGGCAGCGGCTTGCGACGTATGGTATCGGCATGCAAACACCCGCCCTGCTGCGCCGCGCCCTCGCGCTCGCCCTGCTGCTCGCCGCCACGGTGCTCGCCGGCTGCCGCGGCACGTTCTTCGGCGCAATCAACGCCGGCGTGCGCACGCCGGAGCCCGTCGAATCGGTGGTCTACTCACCCGCCCACGCCCTCTCGCTCGACGTGTACCGTCCCGCGGCGGCGTCACGCGGCGCACCGGTCGTCGTGTTCTTCTACGGCGGCAGCTGGCGCGGTGGTCGTCGCGGCGACTATGCGTTCGTCGGCAAGGCGCTGGCGCGTTCGGGCGTGCTGGCCATCGTCGCCGACTACCGCACGTGGCCGACCGGGCGCTTCCCCGATTTCGCCTACGACGGTGCCGAAGCCCTGCGCTGGGCGCACGACCACGCGGTCGAGCATGGTGGCGATCCCGGTGCGCTGTTCGTCGCCGGGCACTCGGCCGGCGCACACATCGCGGTGCTACTCGCGACCGATCCACGCTACCTCGTATCGGTCGGCCTGGTGCCTCATGACCTCGCGGGAGCCATCGGCATCGCCGGACCCTACGATTTCCTGCCGATCACCGATCCGGACCTCGTCGACGTATTCGGCGCCGACACGTCGGCCTGGCCGTCGACGCAGCCCGTGAACTTCGTCGACGGCAACGAACCGCCTGTCCTGCTCCTGCACGGCCTTGCCGATCGCGTCGTCCTGCCGGCCAACAGTGCGTCGCTCGAGGCGAGCCTGCGCGCGCACGGCGCATCGGTGACGTACCTGACCTATCCCGGCGTCGGTCATTTCCGGATAGCACTCGCGCTGCGCTACCCGCGCCTCGCACCGACACTCGCCGACATGCTCGCCTTCATCCGCGAACACGCGCCGCGCTGACGCGGCATCAGCGGCAGGCGCCGAAGCCGCCACGGTCGAAGTGGAAGTGATCGCGATGCGCAGTGTTGTAGTCGGGGCCGAGTGCCGAGCCGAAGAAGCCGCAGGCGCCTCGGTGGACCTCGTGCAGGAAGCGGCCTTTCGCGCCGTCGTCGTCCCAGTGTGCGAGTACGCGGACACGCGAGCCGTCGTCGAGCACGAAGCCGGTGAGATCGATCGCATCGGCCGTGGCGTGGCGGCTGCGCGGACCCGTGGCCCGGCTGTAGGTATTGCGGCAGGCGTAGCTGCCGGCATGTTCGAAGCGCACGACGCGATGCCCGAGGTGGTCACGCGCCGCAGGTTCGAGCACGTGGCGCTCCCACAGCGCGAACGCCACGGCCGCACGGCACGACAACGGAAGCGAAGGCCCCTTGCCGACACGCGTCGAGGTCAACATGACCGCGTCGCGGAACCCACAGCCTTCTCCCGTGGAACGATCCGGCAGCACGCGGAACCCGAAGCCGGATGTTGCGAGCGCGGCGCGACAGGCATCGGCATCGCGATCGAGCCGCGCGAGCTTGAGGCGGGTCAGGACATTGGGCGTGTCCGCAACGTCGAGCGGGCGCCACGGCAACCAGCGATCCTCGACGACGAGGCGGCCTTCACGGTGCAGATGCCACAGGCCGAGCAAGCACGCGAGCACCGCCAGGGCCACGATCCAACGCCGCACGGATCACTCGTCGTCGATGATCTCGAGCGCGACGCCGAGATCCTCGGCGAGCGCTTCGGCGGCATCGCGCACGCGGCGCGCCGTGTAGTCGTTCGGCGCTTCGACCTCGATCGCGTGGAAGCCGGGGCCGACGTCGTCCGGCAATCCCGCCGAACTGGAATCGTCGTCATCCATGTGCGGCATGAGGTCGTCGACTTCCTCGACGTGCTCGATGCCTTCGATCGAGCCGATCAGGTTGATCATCGTTCGCGCGGCGTCGTCGCTGCCGGTGAGGCGCAGGTGCACGGTGGGCATGGCGGTTCTCCTGGAGCGTCCAAGACAGTAGACCTCGCGGCCACGGAATCGCCGCGTAACGCCGCGCTACTTCGCCTTCACGGCCGGCTTCGGCGGAGCCTCGGGCTTGCCGGCCCTGACGCGTCCCTGCATCTCCTCGAGCAGTTCGCCGCAGCGGTCCGGCTCTCCGTGCCTCGGCGCGATGAGCGGGATCAGCGCGGCCGCGGGCGCCGCGAAGATGCCGAGCACGAGCGCTCCGCCGCCACGCGCGATCAGCGGCCCCTTCTTCACACCGACGTCGGGTGACGCGAACGTGCCCTTGACGTACAGCGGCGAACGCAGCGACAGGATGCGCAGACCACGCGTGTGCGGTCGCACGTCGAGCGCGAGTGCCTCCTCGCCGAAGTCGACCGAGCCTTCCACGTTGATGATCGCGTCCTCGGTGTCGAGCACGAACAGCTGCGATTCCATGAGGCCGTCCTTCGCGACGAGATGCGTGGCCGCGCAATGGATCGCCACGTCCTTGTCGCCGAACAGGCGCGTGATCACGATGTTGGCGAGGTTGAGGCCGGCCATCTCGAGCAGGCTCTTGCTGATCGCGCCGTCGTTGACGAGCAGCTTGACCTCGCCCGTCGCGGTGCCGAGCAGCGCGGCGATCGAGTTGCCTTTCGCGCCGAGCGCGATCGAGCCGTTGATCTCGCCGAAGCTCGTCTGCATCGGCGCGAAATCGGGGAACATCTCCTTGAGGCGCAGGCCGCGCAAGGTCACGTCGACGTGGCCGTTCATCGGTTTCGCGTTGCCGTCGAGCGCGATGCGCGACTGCACGCGCCCTCCGGCGAGGCCGAAGCGCAGCGGCACGAGCTGCAGACGCCCGTCCTCGAGCAGGATGCGCGCATGCACGTCGTCGACCGGTAGATCCTTGGTCTGCACGACGCGCTTGCCGGCGAAATCGACGTCGGCGTCCATGACCGACCAGCGATCCGTCTCGAACGCCTCGACCGGCAGCACCTTGCCGGCCGGCGGCGCGGGCGCGGCCTTGCCGCCGTCCGAACCGTCATCGGCGCCGACCAGCGGGCCGAGATCGGAGAACTGCAGCAGGTCCGAGGTCAGCGCGCCGACCAGCAACGGACGCGGTTCGCGGTCGATGTAGGTCGCCGAACCCGACAGGTCGCTGTTGCCGACGCGGCCCGTGAAGTCCTCGTACTCGTAGAGGCTGCCCTTCTCGCGCAGTGTCGCGGTGAGGTGGCCTTCGGTCGCGAACGGCGGCGTTTCGGGCAGTGCGACGCCGGTCAGCGGGAAGAGATCGGCCATGCTCTTGCCGGATAGCCACAGGCGAAGGTCGAGCGCGGCGAGTTCGGCGGGATCGGTCAGCGTGCCGACGAACGCGATGCGCGTCGTGCCGACCTGCAGGCGCGCCTGGATCGGGAACGGATCGTCGGGCGCACGGATCGCGAGCAGGCCGCCCGAGCGCCCGCGGCCGGTGAACGGCATGCCACGGAACGAGCCGCTCGCGCGCCAGGCGAACTCGTAGCCGCGCACGGCGTCGCGCTCGCGACGCGTCTGCTGTTTGGCGGCATCGTCACGGAAGCGCTTAGCGCCGGCTTCGCCGATCGCCTTGGCCGATTCGGCGCGCTCCTCGTTCTTCTGCTCGTCGAGGATCTGCTCGAACGACATCGGCGCGCCGAGCGGCTCGAGCTCGATGTCGATCTTCGCGCGCTCGATCGCATCGTCGAGCACGATATGGGCGCGGTCGAGCGAGATGCTGCCGAGATCCATCGTCCAGCCCGGGCCGTCGTCGGACGGATCGAGCTCGAAGGTCCAGTTGTTGCGGCCGTCGGCAAGACGCTGCAGGTCGACGTCGGCACCCGAGACACGCACGTGCGGGACCTTGACCGTGCGCTTGAGCAGCGGCCACGGCGAGACCGCGAACGCGACCTCGTCGACTTCGGCCATCTCGCCCGTGGTCTTCCAGTCCGGCTGGCCCACCGCGAGTTCGCGCGCGGTCACGTGCGGCCACGGAATCCAGCCTTTCGTGCCGTCCTCGCGCTCGACGCGCCGCCAGTCGACGCTGAGGTCGCCGTGGATCGCGAACGGTCGCTTGATCACGGCCGAGACACGCTCGCCGATCCACGGCCGCGCACGGTTCCAGTCGTACAGCGCGACGAACACGATCGCGCCCGCGACGAGCAGCACGAGGATCACGACGAACCACGTGCCGAGGCGGACGACCGGCCTCATCGACATGCTCCGACGACGATGACGTGATGCTCAGCCCGAACGGCGTGGCACTTCACGACGGGCCACACCGCCGCTGTCACATTCGAGGAATGAGTTCGAGGTCCTCTCGGCATCATGTCGACCATCCTCACAGCACCGACTGGCGCGGATAGTGGATGCGGTGGATGCCGACCGCGTTGTAGCGACGTGCGTAGATCGGATGCGCGAACGTGAGGACATCCGTGGCACGCGCGGTAGTCTCGTCGTCAGGCGCATAGGCGAACACGAACGCGCCGCCCTTCTCGGCGATCTTGCGGTCGTCGTCGAGGTAGCCGAACTCGGTGCCGACCGCGCGCACGACGGTCTGCTGTGCCTTCTCGATCAGGTTCGAACCCTCGGTCGTCTCGAGCAGGTCGACGACGAAACGGCCGTCGGCGACCGCGACGTCCTCGCGCGCGAAGCCCGCATCGAGGAAACGGATCTCGACGATCCGCGCGCGCTCCTCGCTTTCGAACGCCGCGACGACGTAGTGCAGCGGATAGAACACCCCCATCGAGGTGTCCGATTCCTTGAAGAAATCCCAGTGCTTGCGCATGGCCATCCTCCGTTGGGGATGGCCACGACTCTAGTCACGCGGGTCCGACCGTCACATGAACACGCCGCCTCACGCGGCGGCGACATTCCTCGCCGCAGCGCGGCATTCACGTACGGCGGCAGCCAGCACCTCGAGCACGCGCACCGAGTCGTCCCAGCCGATGCAGCCGTCGGTGATGCTCTGCCCGTAGGTCGCCGCGCGGCCCGCGACGAGGTCCTGACGGCCCGCAACGAGGTGGCTCTCGACCATGAGGCCGAAGATGCGCGTGTCGCCTGCCGCGATGCGCGAGGCGACGTCGGCGACGACACGCGGCTGGTTGGCCGGATCCTTCGCACTATTGGCGTGGCTGGCGTCGATCATGAGGCGCGGCACGCGGCCGGCCTTCGCGAGCAGCGCGACCGCCGCGTCGACGCTGGCGGCGTCGTAGTTCGGCGTGCGGCCACCGCGCAGGATGACGTGGCAGTCGCGGTTGCCGGTCGTCGTCGCGATCGCCGAACGGCCGTCCTTGGTGACCGCCATGAAATGATGCGGCGAGGCCGCGGCCTGGATCGCGTCGACCGCGATGCCGACACCGCCGTCGGTGCCGTTCTTGAAGCCGACCGGGCACGACAGGCCCGAGGCCATCTCGCGATGCACCTGGCTTTCCGTCGTGCGCGCGCCGATCGCGCCCCAGGCGACGAGGTCGGCGATGTACTGCGGCGTGATCATGTCGAGGAACTCGCATCCGGCCGGCAAGCCCATCGCGTTGATGTCGCGCAGCAGGCCGCGTGCGAGTCGCAAGCCCTTGTCGATGCGGAAGCTGCCGTCGAGGTCCGGATCGTTGATGAGGCCCTTCCAGCCGACCGTCGTACGCGGCTTCTCGAAATACACGCGCATGACGATCTCGAGGTCGTCGCCGAAGCGTTCGCGCTGCGCAAGCAGGCGTCGCGCGTAGTCGAGCGCGGCCGTCGTGTCGTGGATCGAGCACGGTCCCATGACCACGACGAGGCGGTCGTCGCTGCCGGCAAGGCTCGCGTGCACGGCCTGGCGTGCAGCGCTCACGACCGCGGCGGTACGGTCGTCGGCGGGAATCTCGTGCATGACCTCGGCGGGCGTGCTGACGGTCTGGATGGCCTGGATGCGCAGGTCGTCGGTGGGGCGGTGCATGGTCGTTCTCCGGGGCTTGTCGTTTCCGGGCGGCCATGAAAAAAGCCGCCTCGTGTGGGGCGGCTTTCGTGGGGGGATCCGGTGTGTCCGTGCGATCGCTACGATCGCCGTCCGTCCTCCGCGTGCCGCGCGCGGTCGTGGCGATACCAGCAATAAAATCGGCGGCAGGGACGGTTCATGGCGTGCTTGATAGCACGCCCCGACAGCCGCCACCACCGTTGCTTTCGCAACCAAACGTGAATGCCCCGCTTGCCACGCCCACCACGCATCACGAGGCGCGGGCACAATGCGGCTCCTTCGACGCGAGCCCGATCCCGATGACCACGACGTCCCCCGGGATCGCGCCTGCGGATCCCGAACCGCTGCCTGCCACTGACACCACCGTCGCCGAGCCTGCACACACACCTTACCGCTCGCCGCATGCCGGCGCTGCGATGCGCCGGGCCTCGCATGAAGCGGCGCTCGACCTCAACGCACGCATCCATCGCCTGCTCGGCATCATCGTCGTGGGTGCCCTGCTCTACACGCTCTACTTCGCCAGCGAACTCATCCTGCCGATCCTGCTCGCGGCGTTCTTCGCGCTGCTGCTGAGCCCGCTCATGAAGCACCTCGTACGGCGCTGGCTGCCCCGCTGGATCGCCGCGCTGCTGCTCATGGCGCTCACCCTCGCGACG
Organism: Dokdonella aquatica; assembly: GCF_051987395.1. Taxonomy (NCBI): domain Bacteria; kingdom Pseudomonadati; phylum Pseudomonadota; class Gammaproteobacteria; order Lysobacterales; family Rhodanobacteraceae; genus Dokdonella; species Dokdonella aquatica. The sequence goes on from NZ_CP197094.1 coordinate 3,981,965, forward strand.
TTCGCGGGCATCGTCAACGCGCTGTACCCGTCGGCGGCCGAATGGGCCTCGCGCGCGCCGCAGGTGCTGCGCGACGCGACGCCGAAGATCAAGGCGCTGACGCGCCCGTTGCTCGAAGCGAGCCGCATGTCGGCCTCGCTCGGCGAGATCACCGGCGAGGAAAACAGGACCACGCGCTACGTCATGCAGGCACCGTCGCGACTCAGCCTGCTCGCGACGACGCCGCGCGTGCTCGCCGCGGCTCTCGCGGTCGTGTTGCTCACCTATTTCTTCCTGCTGTACGGCGAGACGCTGCTGCGGCGCTTTCTGCTGCTGCGGCCGACCTGGGCGGCGAAGCGCCTCACCGTCGACATCGTGCGTGCGATCCAGAACGACGTTTCTCGTTACTTCCTCACCGTCTGCCTGACCAGCATCGGCCTCGGCGCGGTGACGGCCGCCTACTTGTGGATGCTCGGCGTCGAGACGCCGCTGCTGTGGGGTGCGCTCGCGGCCCTGCTCAACCTCACGCCGTACGTCGGCCCGATGGTCATGGCCGCGCTGCTCATGCTGATCGGCCTCGCGCAGTTCCCGACGCTGACCGCGGCCGCACTGCCTGCGATCGGCTACCTCGGCCTGCACACCGTGGAGAGCCAGATCGCGACGCCGCTGGTGCTCGGCCGCACGATCAACCTCAATCCGCTCGCGATCATCCTGTCGCTGATGGTGTGGGGCTGGCTGTGGGGCATCCTCGGCCTGCTGCTCGCGGTGCCTATCCTGGTCAGCGTGAAGATCGTCTGCAGCCGCATCGAGAGCCTGCAGAACTGGGCCGTGCTGCTCGAGAAGTAGCGCGGCGGCTAGGCCGCCGCGCCATGGCGATCACTTGGCTTCGAGCTTCTTCTTGAGGTTGTCGAGGCCGGCCTGGTAGACGTTGGACATCGTCGTCGTCGCGGTCTCGTCGTTGGCGTCGGCGGCGGGCTTGTCGCCCGTGTCCTTGCGCTTGAACGTGCCGCTCCACGTCACCGTGGACTGGTTTGCGCCGTCGGCCTTGATGCTCACGGTCGAGGTGTAGTGGCTGACCGGCAGCACGCCCTCGAGGATCGAATAGCGGAACGTGTGCGACGCGGCGTTCCACTCGAGCAGTTTCTCGTGGATCGTGCCGCCGTCGCCGAGCGTGAGCTTGCGCTCCGCGCCGACCTCGTTGTTCTTGCCCTTGGTGATCTCGTCCTTGGCGACCGCCGGATGCCAGGTGTGCAGGCCGTCGAAATCCTTGACCGCGTTCCAGGCCTTCTCGGCCGGCACCGCGACGGTGACGCTCTTGGTCACGTTCAACTCGGGGGCCGCAGCGTGGCCCACCACGGACATGCCGGCCGCCACGACGGCAGCCAACGCGATCGACAGCTTCATGCGCTTCTCCACAGGGGTTCGGGAACGGGAACCGGGAAATCTTCCCGGGCGCGCACGGTGGCACGGAAGCACGGCGACATCACGCTGCGGTGCAGCCAGAACGCGCACCCCCAAAGAAGGTTGCGTCGGATACCGTTCGTCCGCAGGCGATATCGATTTCGATGTGGCATCGTGCGGAATCAGTCCAGTTCGCGGAACGTCATCGCTGTCGGCACCTCGGCGCCTTCGAGCAGCACCGTGGTCACGCCGCCGTCGAGGCGAAGACCCGAGATCGCCAGCGTCGACGACGCCTGCGCTCGTACCCATGGCGACACCTGCTCGAGACCCTTCGCTTCGCGCACCGACAGCCGCACGACGCTGGCCTGCGCATCGAGCCATGCACGCTGCACGCGGATCTCGCGACCGCTGCTACGCAGCACCAGCCCGTCGTCGAATCGACGGTCCGACGCGGGCGGCATCACGAACGCATGCACGGAGCGGCCGTCCAGGATCGCCTCTGCCTCGTCGCCGAAGATCGGTGCCGATGTCGGATATGCATCGTCGAAGCCTTCACGCAGGATCACGATCGTATTCGTGTCGACGAGCGAATGCGGGTCATGGCCGCCGACGTCGACTGCGAGCGTCGCCGACGTTTCCGCGGTGTCGTGACGAACCGGCACACGGACGAGCCAGGTCAGGCTGCGGCCCGGCGGGATCGTCGCGAGGTCGTCGAGCAAGCCGTCGCCATTCGCCGCGCAGGTTGCACCGGCGCCGGCGCCGAAGCATTGCCAGCGCGCGAAGTCGCCGTCGAACGCGGCCGACAGCGTCGCCGTGACCGGGAACGCGGTCGCCTCGCCAAGGCCGTCGTTGCGCAGGGTCACGGCATAGTCGACGACACGCCCGTAGGTGACATAGTCGCGCCCGTCGTCGAGGCTCGGCGCGAGCACGGCGCGCTCGAGCACCGCGAGCGGCGCGTGTGCGTCGGAGGCGAGGAAGTTGCCGTCGCCAGCGTAGCTCGCGGTCAACGTGCGCATGCCGGAGCCTGCCGGCATCAACGTGCAGGCGCTCGCCGTCTCGAGATCGATCGAGCACGAAACCGTGCCGTCGCCGATCGTGACGATGCCGAAAGGCGTGCCTGCTCCCGGCGCACGCGCCGCGACCGACACACCAACCTCGACACTGTCACCGACGAGCACCGAGGCCGGTGCGCTCAGATCGACGACACTGCCCGCGCGGTCGACGGCGAACGTCCCCGTCGTCGAAGACCCGGCGACGAGGTCGTCGACGGATCCGATGTGGCGCGCGGTGATCGCATGCACGCCGACGTCGAGCGCGGACGTTGTCCATGACGCGACGCCCTGGGTGATCCACGCGCGCGCCAGCAGGGTCGTGCCGGACAGGAACTCGACCTCGCCCGACTCGATCGGTACACCCGCATGATCGACAACGTGCGCCGTGAGCGTGGCCGGTTGGCCGTAGACCGGAATGGAGCCTTGCGGCTCGAGCGTGGTCGTGCCCTGCAGGTCGACGGTCACGTCGAACGTCGCCGTGATCGTCGCGTCGCCACGGCTCGTCACCGTGATCGTGCGCGGACCGGACGAGCCGAAACCGAGCGCAACCGGCACGCTGCCGTGCGATTGACGCACGTCGCCCGGCATCGTGTCGGACGGATCGCTGCTCGTGAAACGCCACAGCGTCGTGTCGTCGATGTTCGCGTTGACGACCGCATCGTCGACCGCGAGCGTGAACGGCTGCGCGGCGTCGGCCGGGATCGTGACCGACGTGGCGCCGGCCGGGATCGCGACGCGTACCGGACCCGACAGCGCCGCCGACGGCAACGGCAGGTTCTCGAACGCGATCTCGGCGCGCACGTTGTGTCCCGGGATGCTCACGATCGCCTTGTAGGCACCGACTTCGCGATTCGCCCGGCGTACATCGGGCTGATAGCCGGTCGAGCCGAAACCCGCGGCGAGATCCTGCGTTTCGGGATCCGGATCGCTTTCGAGATCGACGCTGGGACCCGAGAGTGGCGCCGCGATGTTGACCGGGCTGACGTACTCGGGATTCGAGTCGTTGAGGATCGAACGGATGTTGAGGGCGTAAGCGGACGGACTGAAGTTCTGGCCGATGCGCGCCCGCATCGAGATCGAAGGTGTGCAGGTTGCCGAACCGAGGTGCCGCATGCACAGCTCGATCCGGCGCGTGCTGTCGTTGATGTCGAACGCGTAGGGCAGATTCGTCGGCACGGGCGTGAGCACCGCGAGGAACTTCGGCGCACTGCCCATCGCACCGTCGCCGGTTGCGCGGATGCCCTCGAGCGTGACGGGGCCGGCGACCGACGTCGTGCCGGCGACCGCGAAATTCGCCGTACTGCTGTCGGCGACGTAGGCCTCGCGCAACGCGTCGATGTAACCTCGGGTGATGTCGCTCGCGAGCACCTGCGAGGCACGATCCGGACGCACCGTGTTGGTGGCCAGCAGCGCGGACGGTTCCGGCAGGCTCCAGCCGTTGTTCCAGGTGATGCGTGCATTGCCGCTGTTGAAGGCCGGCGTGCGATACCAGGTCACCGTCTCCGTCGCGGCACCCGCCGAGGGAAACGCGGAGTTCACCGACGTGATCATCGACATCTTGTAGCTGCGCGTGCCGGCCTGGTTGAGGAAGCTGCGCATCGTCGCGCCGCCGGTCTGGATGCTGCGCGGTCGGATCAGCGCGTAGGCACGCTCGGCGGGATGGCCGTTCATGAGCAGGTTGGGATCGAGCGAGAAGTCGCGATCGGCGACGGAAGGATCCGCCAGCACGTTCTGCACGCTGGTCGCGAAGAGCGTGCTCGAGGCCATCGTCGCCGCGTCGGTCAGCGTGATCAGCAGCTGCGGCGCATGGCGGGTATGGGACTGGCCCATCACCTTTTCCTTGCTCGCGAAGGCGAACCGGCCGAACGACCCGGTGGAGAGGTCCGGCGCCGACACCACGCGCAGCACGCCGGCATAGCCCTGGCGGATGCGATCCTTGACGACTTCGGTCACGTCGAGGCTGTGGTAACCGCGCTCGGCGATGCGCCATGCCTGCGCGGGATCGTCGGCATTGCCGGCGCGCACGGGGCCGGCAAGGGTCGAGGCGCAGTTCGAAGGCGTGGCCTCGTTCGCGAAGCAATCGCCACCGGCGGTATGGAGGCCATCGACGCGGACATAACCCGGTTCGATCACCTCGTCGGCGTAGAGCACGAGGCGCGCGCGGAACACTTTCTCCGCGGTGAGGTTGTAGGTGCTCGACGACACCGTCGCCGTGTTGTTCTCGATGACCAGCCGGCTCAAGGTGCCGCTCGGCAACGTCGCGAGCGAGAAGCGCAGGTCGGCCACGCGATCGGGACCGACCGCAAGCGTCTCCTCGAACGGCTGGTACGGCCCCGAAGCGGTCGAACGCGAGGCATCGGCTTCGAGCACCGCAGGCACCCACATCGGCCCGCTCGCTCCGCAGCCGGAGAGCAAGCCGGCCAGCCCTGCAAGGGTCCATGCCCTCGTCCCGCGCCATACGCGCGACTCCGTAACGCTCGCCATGCCGAACCCCTGATGCCCGTGGACGGCCCTGCCCGATCGCGACGCGATCGGATGCCGTCAGCGAACCAAGCGTCGGCGGCGCGGCCGAACTATCAGCGCTTCGGCGTCGCGCTCAGCAGACGCCGAACGGCAGGGCCAGCGTCGACACGACGCGCTGCCCGATCGCCTCGCCGCGCAGGAATCCGAGTCCGGCCGCGAGCGTCTCCGGGGCATCCACGACGCGATGGTGGCCGAGCCCCGACGTGCTCAGCAGCCGCGCCTGCGGCCAGTAGCGTGCGTAGCGCTCGCCCTCGTCCCAGGGTACGTCGCGGTCCTCGAGGTCGTGCACGATCAGCGCGGGCGTCGCGATGGCCGGCGCCGTCGCATGCGCATGCAGCGACGCGGCGCGGAACGCCGTGATCGCTTCGTACTCGTCGAAGATGCGACGCGAGAGATGCCCGGCGAGGCCGACGATGCGACCGAAGCGGCGTGCCGCGTCGATGGGATCGGCCGCCGGCGCGAGCAGGACCACACGCTCGGCCCGCATGCCCTGCGCGAGCGCAACCGCCACGGCACCACCGCCGAGCGAGTGGCCGATCACCGCGGCGAGCGGACCGACATGCTCCGCGACGCGTTGCACGGCCTGCGCGAACATCGGCATCGTCGCGCGGCGCCCCGTGCTGAAGCCGTGCGCGGGCTGGTCGAACGTGACGACCGCACAGCCGGCGTCGCGCAACGGCTGCACCCACGGCAGGAAGCGCAGGCCGAAGCTCGACCAGCCGTGCGCGAGCAGCACGGTCGGCTGTGTCGCCGGGTCGCCCCAGGTGTAGACGGCAAGTCGCTCGCGCCCGAAGTCGATCGTGTGGCGGTGCGCACCGCCGTCGTCGGCGCGTTGCGCCCTGCGACGCGCCCCTGGCATCGGCGTGCAGAACAGCCGGAACGCACGCTCGACCGTGGCCTCGGGCATGAGCCAGCTGCCGAGCGCGAAGCGCGCCCGCAGCGCGCCGAAGCCGAGCTTCGCGCGCCACGGCATTTTGCGAACGGTCGTGCTATTTCTTGCGGTGAGAACGGCGGCCATGGCCAGCTCCAGTCGAGGGTCAGTGGGTGGTGGAGGTGGGACGCTCGCCGTACGAGGCGAGCAGGCGATCGAGCGCGCGGTCGGCGAGTTCGGCGGCGCGATCCGGAAGATAGATGCGGGCGTTGTGCAGGCCTTCGGTGACCGCGAACAACTCGAACGCGAGCAGGTCGCGATCGGTGTCGGCAGCGAGTTCGCCCGCGTCGATGCACAGGCCGATCGCCTTGCCGAGCTGGCGATGCCACTGCATGAACCAGTCGGTGATGCGGTCGCGCAGCACGCCGGGGCGCGCGTCGTACTCGTGCGCCGCACTGAGCATGATGCAGCCCTCGGGATTGTCGCGTACCCACGCGAACCAGCCCTGCATCATGCCGCGCAGACGCGCGAGGCCGCGCGGACGCGTCAGCGCCGGCCGCACGGCCACTTCGGTGAAGCGCCCCGCCGCCCAGTCGAGTACCGCGATCTGCAGATCCTCGCGCGAGCCGAAATGCGCGAACACGCCGCTCTTGGACATGCCGGCCGCGGTGGCGAGATCGCCGATCGACAAGCCCTCCACGCCTTGCCGGCACGCGATCGCGTAGGCACGCGAGAGGATCATCTCGCGCGTCGCGGTGCCCTTGTTCGTGGCGGTCAGCGGGGACATGGCGCGATAAATAGCACGATCGTTCTATTTACTCAAGCGACGATCCGGAACCACCCTACCGAAGCCGCCTCCGGGACGACCATCAAGGCGCTCCGCGCGGCCTGAAACGCTCCAGCGCCTGGTGGGCGATCGTGCCGAACAACGCCGCATCACCGACGGCCCGCGCACCGAGCATCGCACCATGGATCGATGCGACGAACGCGCTCGCTTCCTCTAGAGGCGTGCCGACCAGGCGCAATGTCCCCGAGGAGTTGCCCTCTTCCATGACCGACGCGACCCACGCGTGCAAGCCCTCGAAATGAGCCTTGACCTCGTCGGCCACCTCGACGGGCAGCGACGGCAGCTCCGCCGCGAGCAACGCACAGATGCAGATCGGCGGATTCGAGGCCTCGATGCACTGGGCCCAGAAGCCGGCATAGGCCTCGAGTCGCGCCATGGCATCGGGAACGGCGTCATCGAGGGTATCGAGTCCACGTCGCGTTGCTTCCCTGTGCAGCGCGACCGTTGCCTTGACGAGATCCGCCTTGGCCGGGAAATGGTGGTGGATGCTCGCCTTCCTCACCGCGACGCGCTCGGCGATGTCCGCATAGCTGAAACCGTTGTAGCCGCCGCTCGCGATCAGCTCATTCGCGTGCGCGATGATCTCTAGTGCCTTCGGCGAGTACGCCGGCGATTCCGCATCATGTCGTGGCATCAGGCGTCCACCTTCCCTCGCGCAGGCCGGCGCATGTACACCGCCCGCAGCTGCAGCGGAACGCCGATCACGAGCGCGAGCAGCAACGCGCCCTGCACGCCGACGAGCAGCGGGTCGGTCATCGACTTCGCGATCGGATCGCCGGCCGGCAGCCTGCGCAGGGTCTCGCTGACCGCGGGAAGCAGCAGCATGAACACGCTGAGGCTCAATGCCACCGTCTCGACATACGGTCCCCAGCGCGTCGCGGAAGCCCAGCGCGAGACACCGTAACCGACCAGCAACGCGACCAGCGTGACCGCAGCGATGATCGTGCTGACCGCCTGGTGCGCGATCGGGAACACGGTCAGCACACCGAGCAACATGAAACCGAAATACGCCATGCCGCTGCGCGTGGCCGGCACGATCCTGCCGTGCCGGGCCAGCATCACGATCGCGAGTGGAATGGCGGGAAGGCTGCCCAGCGTGTGCAGCCAGCCCAGGGAAGAAATGCCCATGGCGAACCTCGAAGGATGTCGCGACATAATCTACCTACCAATAGGTAGACAATCAAGTGGGGCCGATCACGACGTTCACGACGACGGCGATTCGACGAGGTGGAACTGCCCCCGCTCGATGCCGTCCTGCCACGTGTCCGGTCGCGGTTGCCAGGGCCCGTCGCCGAGCACGGCATGCGCGAGATCCGCGATCGACACGCCGAGATGGTGCTCGGCACCCACGCCCCCGTCGCGAAGATCGGCTTGCAGCACGAACGCACGGAACGCCGCCTCATCGCGTGCCGCGAGTGCGGTGATCCTCGTGGCGAGGTCGTAGGACAGTCGGTTGCCCTCGTCCGTGGCGAGGAACGACTTTCCGGACCAGAACGTCTGGATGCTGTCGGCGTTCCAGTACGCAGCATGGTGGGCGATGATCTCGCGTTGCGAATACAGCTGCGCATGCGGCGATGCGAGGTGCGGGAACATCGCGTGCTCGGTGTTCACCGCCAGCCCCTCGTTGAGCCAGGCCGGGATCGGCAGGTGCGATACGAGGCGATGCGTGAGCTCGTGCGCGATGACCGGTTCCATCGCGTCGATCGCCTCGAGCGGCATCACGAAATGGCCGTAGCCGAACTGCAGGAACATGCCCGAGGACATCGCGTACTCGCCGTCCTCCGGGTAGTAGTGGCCGATGTAGGCGTAATAGTCGTCGGGATGCTCGAACACCATGACCACGTGCCGGCCATGGCCGCCATCGTCGGCGAGGTCGCCAAGGCTGCGTCGTATGCGCGCGAGCATGCGCTGGCAGGTCGCGAGGAAAAGATCGCCCTGGCGCGTGTCCAGTGTCGACAGCAGCAGGAAATCATCGGAACCGCGCACGCGATACCCCTCACCGAGCCGCGCGACACCGGCGTCGAGCCAGGCCCGTGCGGCCGAGTCCCAGTACGCGTGGAGTCTCGCCTCACCGGAATCGGTCGGCGCCGAGTCGCCGATGCGCTGCCAGTCGGGGATCGGCATGCTCGTGCCGTCGAACCAGTGCATCGTGACCGGAACGCGATCCGGCGCGGCGGATGGCGACGCCGTCGCGGCGGCGGGAAGGAACAGGCGAGCGAGGCGTCGGAGCATGCGGGCGTCGTCCGTGTCGGCCGGAAGTGGGAATGCGCGACGGCCGCGGCATCGCAGCGCGAACCGTCGTCATGCCGCCGATGTTAGCGGCGTCCCTGTCGCACGAGCATGCACGACATCCGGATCAGCCACATCGCCTCGACGCGGGCGGCTGGTCGCACTCCGGCGTCAGAGCCCCTGCCCGCCCGACACTTCGATGCGCTGCGCGTTGACCCAGCGGTTGTCGGTGCCGAGCAGGCTCGCCACCATCGGGCCGATGTCGTCGGCGACGCCGACGCGGCCGAGTGCGGTCACCGACGCGATATGCGCGTTGAGGTCCGCGTTGTCGCGCACGACACCGCCGCCGAAGTCGGTCTCGATTGCACCGGGCGCGACCGTGTTGACGGCGATGCCGCGCGGGCCGAGTTCCTTGGCGAGATAGCGCGTGAGCACCTCGACGGCACCCTTCGTCGCCGCGTAGGCGGCGTAACCGGGCAACGACATGCGCGTGAGGCCCGAGGACAGGTTGACGATGCGACCACCGTCGGCGATCAGCGGCAGCAGCGCCTGGGTCAGGAAGAACACGCCCTTGAAGTGCACGTCGACGAGGCGGTCGAACTGCGCCGTCGTCGTCGCGTCGAACGCCGCGTAGTCGCCGTGGCCGGCGTTGTTGACGAGGTGGTCGAAACTCTCGCGGCTCCAGTGCGTGTGCAGGCTCTCGCGCAGGCGTGCGGCGAACGCATCGAATCCGCCGACGTCGCCGCTGTCGAGCTGGAACGCGACGGCCTTGCGGCCGATCGCCTCGATCTCGGCGACGACGGCCTGTGCGTCGTCGGCGCGGCTCTGGTAGGTGATGACGACGTCGCCACCGCGATGGGCGATCGCGAGCGCCATGTTGCGGCCGAGGCCGCGGCTGCCACCGGTGACAAGGGAAATCGCGCTCATGGACGTGCTCCTCGAGTGGGGAGCGCAGTGTCGTCCCGCGACGCCCCGGCGGGTTGCCGGAAACTCGACCTTGCTTGCCTGATCCTCCAGACTGGCAGCTCCCGGCTCCGCGCAAACCGTACGATCGCTGCCATGACGACCCTGCTCGAGGCGGTACGCCGCCACGCGATGACCCATGCCGCCGACGAGGGCCCCGTGCCGAGCGCGGTACCGGGCCTGTGGACCGTGCGCGCGACCGTGCCGAGCGGGTTGCTGCACGCGATCTCGAAACCGATGGTCAGCCTCGTCGTGCAAGGCGCCAAGGCCGTCACCGCCGGCACGCGCACGTTCGCATTCTCGGCCGGCGATTCGCTGCTGATCACGGCCGACGTGCCGACCGTCAACCAGATCACGCGCGCGAGCGCCGCCGAACCCTACCTCTCGATCGGCCTCGACCTCGATCTCGCCGTGATCGCCGAGCTCGCCGCGCAGATGCACGAGCCGCGCGCCGTCGATCCGGCGCCGGTGCGCGTGCACACCACCGATGCCGAGGTCGCCGACGTCGCGTTGCGCCTCGTGCGCCTGCTCGACCGTCCCGAAGCGATCCCGTTCCTGCATGCACCGCTCGTGCGCGAGCTGCATTACTGGCTGCTCGCGGGGCGGCATGGCGCCGCGATGCGCCGCCTCGGCGGCCCCGACACGCATGCCCAGCGCGTCGCACGCGCGGTCGCGGTGCTGCGCCGCGACTTCACGCAGGCCTTGCCGATCGAACGACTCGCCGCGATCGCGGGCATGAGCCCGTCGTCGTTCCACCAGCATTTCCGCAGCGTCACCTCGCTGTCGCCGCTGCAGTTCCAGAAACAGCTGCGCCTCATCGAGGCACGCCGCCTGCTGCTTGCCGAAGGCGTGTCCGCGAGCAGCGCCGCGTTCGCGGTCGGCTACGAGAGCGTGCCGCAGTTCACCCGTGAGTACGGGCGCTTCTTCGGCATGCCGCCCGTGCGCGACACGCTCGCCGCGCGCCACGAGGCCCGCGTGCTCGCCGAACGTGCAGCGCCCGCGGCCACCACCTCGCGCTCGCCGCGCAGGCGCTCCGCATGAGCGCGACGCCATCGGTGCCGAGGCATCGCGGCCTGTCACCGCTCCACGCACGTTCGATGCAGGAACACCCGCCATGAAGCTCCTGATTGCCGGCGCGACCGGTCTCGTCGGCCGCCACGTCCTTGCGCTCGCACTCGACGATCCGCGCGTCGAACACGTCGTCGCGCCGACGCGCCGCGCCCTGCCCGCGCATCCGAAGCTGCTCGCACCCGAAGTGGATTTCGACGCCCTGCCTTCCGACGCCGCGTGGTGGGCCGTCGACGCGGTGATCTGCGCGCTCGGCACCACCATGCGCACGGCCGGTTCGCGCGAGGCGTTCCAGCGCGTCGACCACGACTATCCGCTCGCGATCGCGCGCCTCGCGCACGCGCACGGCACGCCCACGTACGTGCTCAATTCGGCGATGGGTGCCGATGCGGGATCGAGCGTGTTCTACAACCGCGTCAAGGGTGACGTGGAAGACGCCTTGCGCGAGGTCGGTTTCCGCTCGCTCGTGTTCGCGCGCCCGGGCCTCATCGGTGGCCAACGCGACGAGCACCGCCCCGCCGAACGCTGGGCGTCACGCGTGCTCGGCGTGCTCGGCCCGGTGCTGCCGCGCGCGTGGCGCATCAATCCCGCGACGACGATCGCGCGGCGCATGCTCGAGGCCGCGATCGAGGCGCGCGAGGGGGAGCATGTGATCCGGTCGGATGAGCTCATCTGAGCTCAGGGAAGCGAGGCAGCCGACACTGTCTCTACATCGGTAGCAGCGCCGGACCTTACCGCGCTCCCGGTCTCTGCGTGCACGCCGACGTCGAAGCATCATCCTTCGCAAGCGTGTCCTGCTCTCCGTCGAACGGGAGCAGGCGAATGCGCGGAAGATCGGCGATGCTGGCCAACTCGAGCTGCACAGAAGGCCGCACACGCAGCTCGATCTCGCCGACCTCCGAGAGATCGCCGAGCATGACCTTCCCGCCGACCATCGCGATCCTGAGAACGCCTACCTTGCCCGTTACGAAATGCACGTGGGCGTCGAGATCGGACACACCATCGCAATACCGCGAGGTCATGGGTCCCACATGGATATCGAGCGCCTCGGCATCTCCGCTCCACGTCAGGCTCCATGCGTCGAGGCGCAACCGCGACACGGCGATATCGCTGATGATCCGGAGCATCTGTCCGGTCACGTTCTGCAACCCTGGACCGATCTTCAACGACGCATTGTCGACGTATCCGTAGGGCATGTCGGTCGACACATGAAGCACCTTGTCGCTGACTTGCCACGTGGCCCTTTCGAGGCCAGATGCGGCCTGTGCATCCGTGAAACTCAGGACGGCGCCAGGGTTCTCGACGAATCGGATCTCATCCACTCGCGATGAACCGATGTCGATCGACGTGGCATCGCCCACGTCGATGTCGAGCGCGCGCCGCTCTTCCATCTCCTTGTGCCAGAGCTCCGCGCTGCTGCTCAGTACGCCCGCGACCACGAGAACGAGGCCGGCCAGGAACATCGAAGGTCCGAGCCGCATCACGCGATATCCCTCTCGCGCAGGAAGCCGTACACGCTGCACCAGAACAGCGCCGGCACACCGATCCACAGTACCCACAACCACGCGCGCACGCCGTTCCCGATCGGCAAGCTGTCGGAGCCGGGGAGAAGTTTCTCGGGATGTGCGCCAGACAGTGTCTGGATCAGCGGCAAGGCGATGACGAGGATCGCAAACAGCGAGACGATCGTCTTGAGCGCAGCGAATCGACGGAAATAGAGCATTCCTGCGAGCACCATTGCCTGCAACGTGCAAACGCCCAGGAACGCGGACGCCTCCTCGAGCGGGTTGTCACCCGCGAAAGGCATGAAAGGCCCGAAGTCACGCGAATAGAAGAGCAGGCCAGGAGGACTCGGAGCGGTCGCGGCGAGCGCGTATCCGGGCAGATGGCACACCTGAAAAGCGAAGGTGTAGGCCAGCGGATACGCCACGGCCACGACCAGGAACGCGAGCACGAACTTCTCGATCGTGGATCCCGGTCGCATGAGATACGTCAGTGCGGCGTCCGGTCGCGCGAAGATGGCGAAATGTCGCCCGGCGAAGATCAGCGACGTGAGCAGATAGCCGCCGTAGTAGAGGCGTCCCTGGTCGTGAAGCTGATACATGTCCATGCGCTTGCCGGCCTCAGTGAGCAGCAGCCACATGCACGCATGCACCGCGATCCCGATCCCGAAGAACCACAGGTATTCGCGCCGATGCTCGGCCCACTGCACGGCGGCGAGGCGTCCGAAGCGCCGGAGGTCAAACATGCGTCACCTCCGTCGCACGCAATGCCGCGAGCACGGCCTCTGGCGCGCGGCACAATGCGCGGTAGAGCAGCTCGAGCTGCACGGGCTCGATCACGTCGTCGTGGCGCGTCGCGATGAACGCGGCCTGCGCCCCGATCGCCTCCCGATAAACCACTCCGTCGACACCGGCGAGTGCCGCCTGGTCGACGACGCCCATGCGCAGGCACCTGGCGAGGTCATCCATCGAGGCCGACAGCGCGAGCCTGCCGTCTTCGACGAACATGACGCGTGCGATGACCTGTTCGAGGTCGTGGGCCTGGTGCGTGCTGATCACGACGATGCGGTCGGCCTGCTGCGGACGCCGGATCAGGTCGCGGAAGCGGTCGCGGCCGACGATGTCGAGGCCGTTGGTCGGCTCGTCGAGCAGCAGCAGCGGCGTGCGAGTCGCGAGTGCGAAGGCGAGCACGGCCTTCTTGCGGCCACCGAGGCTCATGCTGTCGAACGGCGCCCGGGCATCGACCTCGAACGTTGCTAGCGCCTCGTCGAGCACGACGCGGTCGAAGCGCGGGTAGAACCCGGCCTGGTGGCGCACGAGCCGCTCGCAGCTCAGGTTGGGGAGGTGGAACTCCTCGGGCACGATGGTGACGCCGGCGAGGAAGTCCGGATGCCGCAAGCGCGGCTCGTGGCCCGACACGCGGATGCGTCCGCCGCGCGGGAAGAGCAATCCCGCCAGCAGCTTGAGCAGCGTGGACTTGCCGCTGCCGTTGCGGCCGAACAGGCCATAAAGCCCCGGCGTGTCGACGCGCAGATCGAAGCCGTCGTACAGCGCCTTGCGGCCGTAGCCGAACCGCAACCCTTCGATCTCGATCACGCGCGCCTTCCCTGTCGTGAACGTCGATCCTAACCGTCGCGATGCCGTGCCGCCAGAACCGGCCAGCAGCACTGGCCCTGCCCGCTCAGGCGAACCAGCCCAGCGGATGATGCTGGCGCGCGACGCCGATGATCATCGCGTACACGGCCAGCGCGGCGGCGAAGCACGCCGCGCGCACGGCACGCGTGCGGCCGCGGCGCAGCGCGAACACGCCGAGCACGATGTAGGCGCCCAGCAGCAGCACCTTCACGGTGAGCCAGCCGTGCACGAAGGGATACTGGCCGAGCATCACCGCAAGCGTGATCGCCGAAGCCAGCAGTACGGTGTCGACGACCTGCGTGGTGCGGTTGAGGGCCGGACGCGTCGCCCAGGCCTGGCCGTCGAACAGGGCGAGCCCGCGCACGAGGAACAGCAGGCCCGACAGCGCGACCATCGTGACGTGCAGGTGCTTGATCGGTAGGTACAGCGTGCCCATCGGCGGACCCCATGGCGTGACGGCCGCGCGATGGTCGCATGATGCGCCGTCGATGAACGGCGACCGGCTGTCGCAGGTCGGGCGTCGGTCGACTCAGGTCACGACCTGCAGTGCGCGCTGGTCGGCGACGAGCGTCTCGAAGGCCTCGATCGGCATGGGCTTGCCGAAGTGGTAGCCCTGGAAGCCGTCGCAGCCGTGCTCGCGCAGGAAATCGAACTGGTCCTGCGCCTCGATGCCTTCGGCCACGACCTCGAGCGCGAGATCGCGACCGAGCTGCAGCAGGTTGCGCGTGATGCTCGCGGCACCGGCATCGCGCGTCACCTCGGCGACGAAGGCGCTGTCGATCTTGAGCTCCGACAGCGGCATCTGGCGCAGGTAGGACAACGACGAGTAGCCGGTGCCGAAGTCGTCGAGCGACAGGCGCACGCCGGCCGCGTCGAGGGCACGCATCGTCGCGATCGCGCCGTCCATGTCGTCGAGGAACACGCTCTCGGTCAGCTCGAGCGTAAGCAGATGCAACGGCGTGCCGTGGCGTCGCACCGCATCCAGCACTTCGGCGGCGAAGTCGGGCTGGCGTAGCTGCAAGGCGCTCACGTTGATCGAGAGGCGCAGGTCGTCGAGTCCCGCACGGCCACGCCATTCGCCCAGTTGGCGGCAGGCGGTTTCGAGCACCCAGCGTCCGAGCGGCAGGATGAAACCGGTGTCCTCGGCGGCCTGTACGAATTCACCCGGCGGCACCAGGCCGCGTCTGGGGTCGCGCCAGCGCAACAAGGCCTCGGCGCCGATGGTCCGCCCTCCGGGATCGACCTGCGGCTGCAGGAACAATTCGAACTGCCGTTCCGCCAGTGCGTCGCGAAGGGCCCGGTGCAGCGCGCGATGATCGGCGAGATCGCTTTCCTGGAGGTGCAGCACGATGAGCAGGCTCGCGACGACCGTCACGAGGTTCACCCAGATGCCGACCCGGCGCATGCGATCGTCGATCGCGTAAGGGCCCGGCGGATCGTCCGGCAGCGCCGCGAACACGACGAACGCCGCGAGGAACACGAGCACGCAGCCGTAACGGGCGAAAGGCCGCTCGTTGCGGAACACATGGTGCGCGCAGGCGGCCAGCACGAGCAGGAACAGGTGCGTCGTACGCGGAATCTCGTCGGTATGCACGTCCAGCCGGGCCGAGAACACGCAGATGTAGGCGAACAGGCCGATGAACGCCAACCACGACGCGCCGCGCACGCGATCGCGCCGTGCCGCTGCAATCACGGCGATACCGAGCACCGCCAGCGCGACTTCGACCACCGCGATGTGCGGCGCATCGCGCGTCACGAAGAACACGGCCCAGCCGATCCCGAGCGCGATCATGATCGCGCCGGTGGCGAACAGCAGGTTGAGCGCGCGACGGTTGCGCCGCGCTTCGACCGGATGCGTCGCCTCGAACGGTCGGGTGGCCCCCTTCATGCCGGCCCTTCGCTTCGGTTCGCGGCAAGAGTACGCCGTGTCCCGTCGGCCCGCACGTGGCCCGCCAAGGCCGCGCCGGACGCGCCGCCGAAGGCCGCCGGGGATGCCGCCACGCCTGATGATGTCCACATTTCCACGATGAAGCATGGTAATGGACGCGAGCACCGAACGTGCCGGCGCGGCACCCGCCCGTTGCGCACGCGGCCGACGGCGGCGGACCCGGGTCCGCCGCCGCCTGACTTCACTGCAGCGGCGGCGCCTCTCCGCTGATCCACATGCGCGGGCTCAGGCTTCCGGCATCGTCGAGCAACGGATCGTTGGCGTGGTCGCGGAAACGCCACGCCCAGGGATCGAAGCCCTGCGGCGCCAGCCAGCCCCAGGGATCGACCGCGCCCACGCTCGCGTCGCGGTCGTGGCGCCCGCCCTCGAAGTCGAACTCGAAGGCGGGACGGAAGGTCAGGTTGCGATGACGCACGACCGACATGTGCAGGTGATCGCCGCTCGACGCACCGGTCGTGCCGATTCTGCCCAGCACGTCACCGGCGGCGACGAGCTGGTTGCGGCGCACCGCGGTGTCCTGCATGTGCGCGTAGTAGGTCGTGAAGACCTCGGCGTAGCGCCCGCTGCCGATCTGGTGACGGACGAACACCTCGCGCTGGTACGGATCCATGCCCGCCGGCGCATAGTTCACCACATGGCGGGGCACCGCCATCGACACGCGTCCCGCCGCGGTGGACGTGGCCATGCGCGTGGACGGCGCGGCGATGTCGACGGCGGGTTCGTTGATGCCGGAGTTGTCGAACCAGCACTCGGACGGGTTGGCATTCGGATTGCCCACGCTTCGCGACCGCCCACGGTTGTCGATCGCGCAGGCATCGAACGACCCGGGCGTCTGGCCGTAGTCGGTCACGTCGAGCGGGATCATGTAGGGATCGTGGTTGAACGACTGCGTGTTGCCGATACCCGTGTGCGATCCCGAGTACGGCCGCGAGAACACGGGCAACGCATCGGGACTCGCCGCGAACACGCAGTTGCTTTGGCCGGCCGTGTCGGCGAACGCCACGTCGAAGGGCTGGACGCCGAAACCTGAACGCAGCGTGATGAAGCCGCCCGTGCAGGTGCCGATGACCCAGTTCAGGCCCGAAAGCGAGTACAGGCCTGCACGCTCGACGGTGCGCGTGGGATCCTCGGCGAGAAACACCTGGCAGGGATCGCTGCCGACACCCTGCCGAAGCAGGCCATAACCACCGCCACTCCGGTTGCGCACGCTGCAATAGTGACCGTAGCCCGCCGGAACCGCGATCACGGGTGGCGCGGCGCTCGGCGTGTCGAGGCCGTCGAAGTCGAAGTCGGCATCGAAGAGCCCCTCTGTCGTGATCGAGGCGATCACCGGCGCGATCGGGCCCGGCTCGTCGAGGTTGCCATCGCCGTCATGGTCGAACACGTTGGGCGGATAGCGCTCTCGATCGGCGATGAACAGCAGGTTGCCCTTGTAGCGCACGGCGTCGACGAGCACCTCGCTCGTGCGCTCTCGGGCACCCTGGCTGACGCCGCTCTGCGTCACCTCGGCAAGCGTGTGGAACTGCACGCCGTCCGCCGCGTAGGCACCTGTACCGCCCTGCACGACGCTGCCGTCGGCCTGGATGCGCAAGGTCGCCGCATCGTGGCTGCCGAAGCGGGCCACATCGATGCCGGTGTTCTCGTGCGTGCCGAGCACGTTGAAACTGCCGTCGTCGCGCATGAGCAGGCGCTTGACGCGTGTTCCGCCCTGGATGCGGGGCGGACCGAGCCCGTACGACGAGAACCGGAACGACTTGCGTCCGTCACCGTCGAACGTCGTGTCGAGCGCGCCGTTAGCGCCGCGTACCGCGATCACGCAACCCGAACGGTCCACACCGGCCGAAAAGCTCAGGTCGCAGCCGACGAGAATCCGCTGCCGTGCGGGATCCCATGCGAGGTCCGAGAGCGTCGGCGTCGCTGCGATGGCGCTGCCGTCGTCGATGAGCAGGCGCCCCTGGTTGCCGAACGCGGACACGAAGCCGCCGGTCGACGTCAGTCGCGCGAGTCCGTACGCCTGATCGCCGTCGGCGCCCGTCACGATGCCACCCGCGACGATACCGCCGTCGGGCAGCACGAGCAGGCGCGAGCAGCCGTCGACGCGATCCCCGGCGACGTTGAAATCGACCTCGAGGTGACCCGTGCCGCGGAACGTCGTGTCGAGCCGACCTTCCGCGTCGAAGCGCACGATCATCATGTTGCGGCTGGAACCGCGCTGCACCCAACCGCAGGCCAGCACCTTGTCGTCGACCGCGATCACGTGCTCAAGGCGCGACGACAGGTTAAGGAACGGGGTGAGGTTGTTGATGGCGAGCTTGCCGTCGGTCGAGAACGTCGTGTCGTAACCACCCGCCGCATTGAGCCTGACGACGAAACCGCTGATCCCCGGATCGGACGTGCCCCAGCCCGCGATGACGGCACGCGACTGCGCGTCGACGTCGATCGACGTGCAGAAATCGGCATTCGCCGAGCCCATGTCGGCCGCCACGCGACGCGTGCCCTCGAGCTCCTCGGGCCCCGTGTAGGCCATGTCCAGGAGTCTGGCGTTGGGCAGGTGCCGGGTGACCGCACAATCGAAGTTCGTGTTGCCGGCCTCGCTCCACTCGTTGAGCACGAGCACGCGCTGGCGTGGATCCACGGCGATGCCGTACGCATTCTGGCTGCGCAGGTGTTCCCGCGTGATGTTGACGAACACGCCACTGGCGCGGTCGGGTCCGAAGCTGTCCCAGGTCGCGCCACTGCCCGGCTGGGCATGGGCGGTACCGATGATGGCCGATGTTCCGAGGCCGAGTGCGAGCACGAAACGCTTGTCCATGGCAGTGCCTGCTGGGCGTGGACATCCACGCGCCATCCACCACGGCACGAGGGCCCGCCGCGGGCCACCTCGCGACACGTCCGGCCTTGAGGGTTCCTGCACGGCTCTGCGTAAGAGGCAGCACCCACCGACCTGCAAGGAGCACGGTCATGTCGTTCTCACCATCGCATCACGCTGCACGGATGTTCACCCTGCTCGCCCTCGCCGGCAGCACGGGCGCCCTTCACGCCGCCACGTTCACCGTCGGCAGCGAGGCAGGCTGCACCCACGCCACGATCCAGGCGGCACTCGATGCCGCTCGCGTTAACGGCGCAGGCGAGGACGAGATACGGATACGGGAGGGCACATGGCTGGGCCAGAACCTGTGGCTCGCCGGAAGCTCGGTGATCCTGAGCGGCGGCTGGAACGGCTGCGGTGCGGGCGCGCAACGTACCGGATCCAGCACGCTCTCGGCAGGATCCAGCCTCGGCACGCACGGCGCCAACCGCGTGCTGCGCGTCGAGCAGGCGAACTCCCCGATCGATGTGACGCTGCGCCATCTCGTGATACGCGACGGCCGCGATGCGGCCTCGTCCGACGGCGGCGGCGGCATACGCGCCACGGGTCGTGTGCAGCTGTACCTCGAGAACGTCGAGGTGACCCGCAACGCGAGCGTCGCCGATGGCGGCGGCGTGTTCGTGCAGGGCGCATCCTCGAACGCACCGGCCTTGCTCGAGATCCGAGCCAACGTCCACATCGCCGACAACGAGGCGTTCTCCCATGGCGGCGGCATCCAGGCGACCGACGCCAACGTCTACGTACGCAGCGACCGCACGCGCATCTCCGGCAACCGTGCCTTCTTCGGCGGCGGCATCGCGGCGCGCGCCGCGCGCGTGGTCTTCGGCGCGGTCGGAACCCCCGTCCCCTACGTCACGACGTCGGGAGCCTCGATCGACAGCAACCAGGCGGCCTATGGCGGCGGCATCCACGTGCGCGACAACACCTTGTTCGATGCGCGCGAGCTGCGCATCGTCGACAACACCGCGAGCGAGAACGGCGGCGGCGTCCACGCCACCGGCGGCTCGCAGGTCCAGTTCTCGCGCGATTATCCGACCGCGATGCAGGTTCGCTGCGCGGACTCGAGTTGTTCGATGTTCAAGGGAAATCAGGCCGGCGACGGATGCCCGGGCACGCGCGGCACGGGAGGCGCCGCCTACTTCGACGGCGCCGCCGGCTACTTCAGCCAGGTCGAGTTCGTGCGGAACTGCGCCTGGGGTTCGCCGGCAATCTTCACGTGGGGAACGCGCATGTACCTCGACGGTGTGCTTTTCACGCAGCAGCGCCTGCGCTTCCGCGACAACGGCGACAGGACATCCCGCCAGGTGGTTACCTACGGCCGACGCGCCGGCGACCCCGACGCGCAGAGCTATCTCGGGTTCGTCACCTTCGCGGACAACGTCGAGGTCAAGGGCGACGGCACCACGCTGCCTGCGCAAGCGACATCGGTCGACATCTTCGGCACATGGCACCATACCGTGACCGCGCTCGTGACGGCCGACCCGATCCTGCTCGACGTCCCCGGGGCGTGCAACGTCGTGGGTGCGACGGCTTGGGATTTCGTCAATGCGGCGGCGAGAGACTATCGCCCGAGCCTTGGGGGCCGCCTGATCGATGCCTGTCCACGCAACGCGGTGACGATCGAGTACACCGACCCGCGCCTGCAGGTGCGTTGCCAGGACCATCCGGGCATCGACCAGGGCGGCACCTGCGACATCGGTGCGTACGAACTGCCCGCACCACCCGCCGATCGCATCTTCGCCTCGGGCTTCGAGTAGAGCCCGGCGCGCTCCCCGGCATCCGGCCACACGCAGCACCACATTGGGGGATCGATGCCCGAACCGCGTATGGGGAAGGTTCCCGTTTCGTCACGAGGTGACCGATGCCTTTCCTCTCCCGTCCGCGCGCGTTCGCAGCCACGGCACTCGTCGCTGCCTGTAGCGCCGGAAGCGCCGCTGCCGCCACGTTCTGGGTCGGCAGCGGCGCAGGCTGCACCCACGCGACGATCCAGGCCGCGATCGATGCCGCCGCGGCGAACGGCGTCTCCGCAGACGACGTGAACGTGCGCGCGGGTACCTACGTGAACCAGAGTCTCGTGATCACCGGCCAGAACGTGTCGATCTCGGGCGGCTGGAATGCCTGCGGCGCGGGCGCACAACGAACGGGGCGCAGCGTGGTGAGCGCCGGACCCGCCGCCGGATCCTATGGCCCGAATCGCGTGTTCCGCATCGAGAACCCCGCAGGCAACTGGGTCACCGTGAACCTGACCGGCCTCGAGATCAGCGATGGCCGCGACACCGCGCTCGACGGCGGTGGCGGCGGCATCCGCGCGACCGGCCGCCTGCTGTTGCGCCTGCAGGATTCGCGCATCGTGCACAACACCAGCGCCAACGTCGGCGGCGGCATCTACCTCCGCGGCGAGTCGCAGAACTCGCCCGCGGCGCTCGAGATGCTCGACCGCACCTCGGTCGTCGACAACCAGGCACAGTCCTTCGGCGGCGGCATCCGCGCCGAGTTCGCCAACCTCAACATCCGCAGCAACGACACCGACGTCGTCGCCAACGTCGCCTACGCAGGCGGGGGCATCGCGGCGCGCCGCTCGACGGTCGTCATCGGTGCGGTCGGCGAGCCGCTGCCGGCCACCGGCAACGGTGCCGCGATCACGATCAACCACGCCACGCGCGGCGGCGGCGTGTACGTCGACGACCAGACCCTGTTCGAAGCGCGCGAGCTGCGCCTCTACGGCAACACCGCGGCGAGCATGGGAGGCGGCCTCTACGCGACGGGCGGTGCGCAGGTGCTGTTCGCACGCGACTACCCGAATGCGTTCGCGCTGCGCTGCACCGGCCCGAACTGCTCACGCATCGAAGCCAATCAGGCGGGCGACGGCTGCCCCGGCACCAGTGGCGACGGCGGAGGCGTCTACCTCGACGGTGCCTCGGGCTACTTCAACCAGGTCGAATTCGTCGGGAACTGCGCGTTCGGTTCGCCGGCCATCATGGCGTGGGGAACGCGCCTGTACCTCGAAGGCGCCCTCTTCGCGCGCAACCGCCTGACCTGGCGCAGCCCCACCAGCAGCACGGGCCGCCAGGTCGTCACGCTCGGGAATCGTGGCGGCGATCCGCCGCGCACGGCCGACATCGCGTTCACGACCTTCGCCGACAACGTCGAGGTCAAATCCGACAACACCACCGAACCCGCGTCACCGATCTCGATGCTCTACGCGGGCGGCGACTGGACGACGAGGATGCGCGGCACGATCGCGACGGGCTCGATTCCCGCCGCGAGCGGCGGCATCGACGCGCTCGGGCCGTGCAACCGCTCCAACGTGTTCACCTCGTGGTTCGCGAATGCCGCAGGTGGCGACTACCGCCCCAACCCTGCCGGCGGCCTCGTCGATGCCTGCGCGCGCGAGGACATCACGTTCGAGTACAGCGATCCGTTCCTCGTGCCGCGCTGTCAGGACCATACCCGCCCCAACCAGGGCGGTACCTGCGACCTCGGCGCCTACGAGCTGCCGGGCAACATCCCCGACGACCGCATCTTCGCGTCGGGATTCGACTGAGCATCCGGATGCTGCCCGGGCACACGCACTGGGGTGATGCCCGACACGCGCTCACGAGCTTGCGTGCCGGCCGCTCGTTTCGATGCCGGCGCATCTGCGCTCCGGCATCACGACGCGGCCTTCCACGTTGGTGCGCCCGGCCTGCTGCATCAGCCCGCCCCGGACAGCGTTTACCGGACATGCCTGCGTTGACAGCGTGACCTGTCACGGCGACGATGCGCGCCGCAGGACACTGCACTTGTCAGGGGATGAACAATGGATGTTGCCAAGGGCAGCCGCAGCCTCGCTGCGGCTTTGCTGTGCTCGTCGTGCGTCGCCTTCGCGGGCACGCCGTCTCCACCGATCTTCGTGGAGCTCGGCCACAGCATCGACAGTTTCAGGGACACGGCCTACGGCCGCTTCGCGGAGGCCGATTTCGACGGCGACGGCATCCAGGACGTCGCGTTCACCGCGTTCGCGCAGGACGCCGTGCTGCTCGTGATCGGGCGCAAGGGTGACGGCACGACCGGCTTCAAGCAGGCCGACGTCATGCAGGGCGACGCAAACATCGCACGCGTGCTGGCATGGTCGTCCGGCTCGGGGCCGCACCTGCTGGTCGTCGGCTCGTCGGGAACGGTGCGTGACTATGCGGGCTGGCCGCTGCAGCAGCAGCGCACCTTCCCCATTACCGGAAACGCGGTCTCGGCAGCGGTGGGTGACATCGACGCCGACGGCGTCGACGAACTGCTGGTCCTGACCTCATCGACGCTCGTGGCCTACCGGCTCGATACCGGCGCCCTCAAGTGGAGCACGCCCGTGCAGGCGGGTTACGACCTTGCACTCGCGCAACTCGATGCCGATCCGGCCCTGGAAATCATCCTCGCCGAAGGCTCGCCGTCGCGCATCCTCGATGGCGCCACGCGCGCGGTCGAATGGAGCTACATCGACGGTTTCGGCAACCAGCTGGCGGTCGGTCGACTCGCCGCCGGCGGTGGCCGTCAGTGGGTCGCCGCCCAGGCATGGCAGTCGTACACGGTGTTCCGCGCGACACCGTGGTCGCCGTTGTGGAGCGGGTCCACGAGCCACGACATCGGCGCGATCACGACCGCCGACCTCGATGGCGGCGAGCGCGACGCCATCATCTACGGCGACGGCCAGTGGGGTTCCGTCCACGTCATCGACGGCACGACGCATCAGGAACGCTTCGCCGTGCCGAACGGCGGCCATGGGACAGCGGCGGTCATCGCGAGCGACATCGACGGGGACGGTACCAGGGAGATCGTGTTCTCGCCGCGCAGCTCCTACGATGGCGACCGGCTGGTGAACGTTGCGAGCGGCCTCGATGGCACGATCGAGTGGTCGCACATCGGGTCGCGCGGCGGACCGTTCATCGCCAGCGGCATCGCCGACGTCGATGGCGACGGACGGATGGAGGTCGTGGCGGCCTCCGGGTCGGGCTATTCGACCGGCACGATCGGCATGTTCGACCTCGTGTCGGGTACGCCGATCTGGCGCTCACCAAGCCCGATCGGCAACGCCAACGAACCGTTCTACATGACGGCGAGAAGGGTCGCGTTCCGTGATCGACCGCAGGGCTCCGGCAAGGACCTTGTACTGGCCGGTACGTCGACCTACGACGGGCGGATCATCGTGATCGACGGCGTGACAAAACAGGTCACGTTGCAGATCGGGTACTACGCCACAGGCCCGATGCGGTCGCGCGCCGTCAAGGGACTCGTCCTGTTCGACTACGACGGCGACGGCATCGACGATTTCGTCGTCGCGACCGACGCGCAGACGACGGGATCACACGGAGCGATGCTGAACGTGTTCTCGGGTGTCGACGGCTCTCCGTTGTGGAACTCCGTCGCGATGGGCAACGGCTTCTCGCCCATACTCGATGTCCTGATCAGCGATGCCGCAGCGGGCAAGCCCGGCAAGGAACTGGTCGCCGTGCTGCCGAACAGCCTGCGTGCCTACAACAGCGTGACGGGACTTCTCTCGTGGACCCTGTCCGTTGCCAACACGGGCGCGGCCTACCTGCCGTACGGAGCAACGGGTGCCGAGTTCGCCCTGCTCGGTGTGGACAGGGTGAGCTTCTACGACGCCACGACGCGACAGTTCCTGCGCCATGTCCCGCTGCCGACGCCGGTGAGCGCGATTGCCGCGCCCGGAGGCGACGCCGCCTGCCTGGCCGTGGCCGCGGGCGGCAAACTGCTGTTCCTCGACGGCGTGCAAGGCAGCGTGCTCGCCGAAACGCCGTTCCTCGGCAACTTCCCCGAGGCCGGCAGCGTCGTCTCGTCAGTGGGCGACGGCTGCGGCACCGCGACGCTCGCGACCGGCACGCAGTCGGCGTTCTACCGCTTCCGCATGCATGCGAGCGACCGCATCTTCGCCGGGAGCTTCGAAGGGCCCTGATCATGCGAGTCGAGGATCGGCACATGCCGATCCTCGACTCGACGTGACGTTCTGCCCCGCGGCCTCCTCGCGCACCAGGCTGCGTCGACACGGCACACCCCGCCGGCCCTCGTCCCGGTCGCACCTGCGCTAGGATGGCCGTCCAGGCGCCCGCGACGCGGCGCAACTCACGTTACCCACAACCGTGCTCGTTCCCGCTCCAGCCAACCCGATCGCGATCCGTTCCTACGGAGCATCGAGCACGCTCGATCGCCACGATTTCGCGCAGATCGTGCTGCCGCTCGCGGGTTCGCTGGCCATGGACATCGCGGGGCGAGGCGCGCGCCTCGACCGCAGCACGGGTGCGTTCGTCGAGGCCGGCGCGCGCCACGACCAGCTCGGCGACGGCCCGAACCGCTCGATCATCGTCGACCTGCATGCCGGCGACCTCGATGCGCGTGCGACCGGAAGACTGGCGCGCACGCGTTACCTCAGGCTGACGCCCGAGGCGACGGGACTGGCCGACTACATGGCCGCGCTCGCGTCGCATGGCCAGGTCGCCCCTCATCGTTTCCGCCTGTGGCTGCCGCTGCTCGTCGACGCCCTGCTGGGCGACGAACCCCGGCCGCGTTCGCGTCTCGCGGATCTGCTCGCACGCGTCGAGGCCGATCCGGCGAAGGACTGGAATGTCGACGCCATGGCCTCGCGTGTCGGCGTCGGCACGAGCCGCCTGCACGTGCTGTTCCTCGAAGAACTCGACACGACGCCACGCGCCTGGCTCGCGGCGCGGCGCCTCGAGCGCGCGCGCCATCTGCTCGAGCACACTCACGTGCCGATCGCCGAAGTCGCCTACCGCTGCGGCTATGCCGACCAGAGCGCGCTCACGCGTGCGATGCGCAAGGCGCTCGGCACCACGCCGGCCGCATGCCGGCGCGCGGCTGGAGCCAGGGCCCAAAACCCGCGAGTTCCCGTCAAGACGGACTAGCCTCCCGGACACGATCGTCTCCGTCGACAAGGAGACGAGCATGGGCCACCGCGACACCACCCTCGGCATCGCCTGCGGCGCAGGTGCGGGCGCCCTCTGGGGCCTCGTGTTCCTCGCACCTGCGCTCGTGAGCGATTTCGCACCGTTGCAGCTCACCGTCGGCCGGTATGCGTTCTACGGCCTGCTGTCGTTGCTGCTCGTCGCGCCGCTGTGGCGTCGCCTCTGTGTATCGCTGGGCCGACGCGAGTGGGTCGCGCTCGCGACACTCGCGTTCGCGGGCAACGCGCTCTACTACGTGCTGCTCGCGAGCGCCGTGCAACTCGGCGGCATCGCGATGACCTCGCTCGTGATCGGCTTCCTGCCCGTCGCGGTCACGATCATCGGCAGCCGCGATGCCGGCGCGGTGCCGCTGCGTAGGCTCGCACCGTCCCTGCTGCTGTGCACGGCGGCAGCGCTGTGCATCGGCTGGGAATCCGTTGCCGGCCCCGCATCGGGCGATGCGACGCGAAAGCTCATCGGCCTGCTCTGCGGCATCGGCGCACTGGTCTCGTGGACGTGGTTCGCGGTGTCCAACAGCCGCTGGCTCGCACGCCTGCCGGGCATCACCGCCCACGAATGGAACCTGCTGATCGGCGTCATGACCGGCGCGCAGGCCTTGCTGCTCGCGCCGGTCGCACTGGTGCTGTATCGCGAACCGCACGCTGCGCAGGCATGGGCGATGCTCGCCGGCGTCTCGATCGGTGTCGCGGTGCTCGCGTCGCTGGTCGGCAATGCGCTGTGGAACCGCATGAGCCGCCTGCTGCCGCTCACGCTGGTCGGGCAGATGATCCTGTTCGAGACGGTGTTCGCGTTGCTCTACGGCCTCGCGTGGGAACGCCGCTGGCCGACGCTGCTCGAGAGCGTCGCCTTCGCGCTCGTCGTGCTCGGTGTGCTGAGCTGCCTCGCCGCGCATCGCACGAAGCGAGAGAACCGCCCCGCGCTGGCCGACGCGTGAGGACCTCGTCCGACGTGGCGTGACGCCGAGATCGACACGTCGCAGCGCTGCGGGGGCCCCGGTGTGCTGCGATGATGCGTGGGGGAAGGGCGGCATCGACCACCCTTCGCCCGAGAGTCGCCTCGCGCGACGTCAGTCGATGCCGAACGACATCAACTCGACCGGCACGGTGCCACCGAAATTGATCTCGTAGTTGAAAAGGCCTGCGGGCGCGGACGCGTTGTTGAAACCTGCCACGACCACGATGCGCGTCTCGCCCGGCGGCACCGCGAAGGTCAAGCGGCTGCAGCGATTGGTCGCTCCGCTGATGTCGTCGTTGACGGCAAGGCAGTTCGCCAGCGGCGTCGCGGGGTTGAAACTGCTGTAGAGGGTGAAGAACGTGTCGTTCGCATCGCCGCAGGTGCCACCGCCGGGCAGACTCGACGTGACGACGAAATCCGCGACGCCTGGATTGGTATTCGTGATCGTGATCGTGTCGTAGGCGGCGGCGGTACCCACCCCGGAAAGCGCGGCGCACGTCGTCGCACGGTTGTAAGTCGAGTCGTCGGCGTCGAGCGCGCCCGTGAACGTATCGGGCGTGCCGCCCGCGTAGTCGATGATCGTGTTCTCGCTGGCCCGCACGGTGGGAGGCGTCGCCGGCCCCTCGCGTCCTGCATCGGGAACCTTGTCGCCCTGGGCGGCGGCAAGCATGGAGACGGCAACCACGGTGGCCATGAACATCGCGAACCCCCCTTGTCACGTCGAACACCGGGATCGGATCCCGCATCCGCCCCGGCGTCCACGCCGGGGCGGAATCATCTTCGCATGATCGACGTGGGCACGGAGCAGCATCGCTCACGCGATCAGCGGGCGTGCGGCCTCGTGGTGGACGGCCGATCGCTGCGACGGCCCGGACCATGCCGACGCGAGCCGCTCGACGACCGCGACGAGCTGTTCCTGTGGCTTCGTATAAGGCAGGCGCATCCACGTATCGAGACCGCCTTCGACGCCGAACACGGGGCCCGGCACCACGTGCAGCCCTGCGCGTTCGACGTCGGTGGCGAGTCGCGTCGCGCTGCCGTGCGGCATCTGCACCCACAGTGTGAGCCCGCCGTCGGGCACGCGGAAGCGCCACGACGGCAGGTGCTCGCGCAACGCACCGACGAGCGCATCGCGCTGCGCACGCACGCGCCCGCGGCGCACCGCGAAAGGATCCTCGCTGCGCAGCACCTCGCTCACGACGAGCTGATCGAACAGCGAGCTGCCGAGGTCGATCTTCGCGCGCGCAGCGACGAAACGCGCGACGAGGTCGCGCGGCGAACGGATCCAGCCGACGCGCAGCCCGCCCCAGCAGAGCTTCGACGCGCTGCCGACCGTGATCGCATCGTCCGCGTGGGCGGCGAACGGTTTCGGCATCGGCGTGTCGACGAGGCTCGTCGACTGCAGCGTCTCGTCGACGATCGCGACCGTGCGCGTCGCACGCAGCGTGCCGGCGAGGCGCTCGCGCATCGCATCATCCATGAGAAAACCGGTCGGGTTCTGGTAGTCCGGGATCAGGTAGGCGAGGCGCGGCGACACCTGCCGCAAGGTGGCTTCGATACCGTCGACGTCCCAGCCCTGCTCGCCGAGCGGATCGGCCATCGGCGACGCGACGAGGCGCGCGCCGCCGAGGCGCAGCGCCTCGATCGCGTTCGGGTAGCCCGGCGTCTCCACGGTGATGCGGTCACCGGAGCGCGACAGCGCACGCGCGACGACCGCGATCGCGGCAAGTGCGCCCGAGGTCACGATGATCTGGTCGGGTTCGGTCGGCAAGCCGCGCCGCGTGTACGACGCGGCGACACGTTCCTGCAGCACCGGCAGTCCGGACGGCAGATAGCCATCGGTCGAGAGATACGCAGGCAACAGCGTCAGTGCACGCGCATAGGCTTCGGCGATGTCGGCCGAGGCCGAACCGGCCGCGCACGACAGGTCGATGCGCGGATCGTCCGGCCCGATCGGACCGAGTCCGTGCAGCGCGTGATCGTGCGCGCGGCGGCGCTCCTCGGGCACCGCCGCGTAGGTGCCCGAACCCTGCTTCGCGACCGCGAAGCCGCTCGCGGCGAGCTCCGCGTACGCGCGCGTCACCGTCGTGCGCGACACGTCGAGTACCGCCGTGACCGCGCGCTCGCTTGGCAACCGCGTGCCGAGCGTGATGCGGCCGTCGCCGATCAGCGCCTGCAAGGCCTGGCACAGGCCGCGGTAGGCCGGCGCGCGGTGGAAAGACCCGACGAGGGTGGCAAGGCGTTCGGCCGTGATCGTGCGCTCCATGAGGCCACTATCGCACGATTGGATCTATGGCCAATAGCCAATCGGGCGCATCGTGGCCTCATGAACACGACGACCTCCCCGGCAACTTCCCAGGGCCTGACCAACCTCGGCCCGCTCGCCCAGCTGCGCAGCGGCCGCCTGCCCGAACGCCTGCTGCGCCTCGTCACGGGGTTGTGGCTCTACGGCATCGCGATCGCGCTCATGATCGAAGGTGCGGTCGGCGCGTCGCCGTGGGACGTGTTCCACCTCGGCGCCTCGCTGCACCTGCCGTTCTCGTTCGGCACGGTCATGATCCTCGCCGCGGTCGTCGTGCTGCTGGGCTGGATCCCGCTGCGGCAGATGCCCGGTCTCGGCACGCTCGCCAACACGCTGCTGATCGGCCCGTTCGCCGACATCGGCCTCGCCCTGCTGCCGACGCCCGAGGGCTGGGCGCTGCGCATCGCGTTCCTGCTCGGCGGTGTCGTGACCTGCGCGTTCGCCACCGCGCTCTACATCGGTGCACAGCTCGGTCCCGGGCCGCGCGACGGCCTCATGACCGGTCTCGCGCGCCGTACCGGCTGGCCGATCCGTCGCGTACGCACCGGCATCGAACTCACGGTGCTCGCGATCGGCGTGCTGCTCGGCGGCACGGTCGGTGTCGGCACGATCGTGTTCGCGCTTGCGATCGGCCCCCTCACCCAGGTGTTCCTCAAGTACCTCGTGGTGCGCACGCCGTCGATGTGACGGCACCGATCGGTCGTTCAGACGTCCGCCTCGTCGTCCTCGACCACAGCGTGCGGATCGTGCACGAGCAGGTCGGCCGGCTGGCAGTCCAGTGCCCGGCACAGCTTGTCGAGCGTGGAGAACCGCACGCCCTTGACCTTGCCGCCGCGGAACAGCGACAGGTGGGTCTCGCTCACGCCCACCAGGGTCGCGAGGTGCTTGGCGGTCATGCCGCGCCGGGCGAGCAGTTCGTCGAGCGTGATGCGGATGGCCACTAGAAGATCCCATCGAGTTCGGACTGGATCGCCGCAGCCTGCCGCAGCAGGCGCCCGACGATGCCGAGGGCGAGGCCGAGCGCGCCTATCACGACCTTGGACACGTCGTACGCGATGACATGGCCGGGCGGCGCCCCGAGCGCCGCGGATACCGACGGCAGCACCAGCACGCCGAGCGCGGCGCCCACCAGCATGAGCAACCCGACCCGCTGCAGCGCGAGCGTGACCACGGGCGTGAACAGCTGCCCCGCCGCGATCTCGCGCATCGCGCGACGGATCCACCACAGCGCGATCACGTAGAGCACCTCGGGCAGCGCGAGGCACGCCGCCAACGCGACGCGGGCCCAAGGCATCGACGCCTCGCGCGGCACCGCGAGCATCCATCCGAACCGCTCGAGCACGAGCAGCACGAGCAGTCCCGCGAGGACGATGCCCATGCCGTTCGCGTACCGCGCGCTGCGTTGCCTGATCCGTTCGACCTCGTGCATGCCGACCCCGAAATTTAAGTTTGACTTAAACAAACGAACCGGCGTAGTTTAATTCTTACTTAAACTTCCCGGCAACCTCATGGCCTTCGCGATCCACACCCGCGAGCTCTGCCACCGTCATCCGGGCGGTGGTTCCGCCCTGCATGCGCTCGACCTGCGCGTCCCCGAAGGCAGCCTCTACGGCTTCCTCGGCGCGAACGGCGCCGGCAAGACCACCACGATGCGCCTGCTGCTCGGGCTGCTGCAGCCCGACAGCGGCGACATCACGATCTTCGGCGAAGCGTTGCCGCGGGCGCGCGAACGCGTCCTCGGCATGATCGGCTCGATGATCGAGAGCCCAGCGCTGTACGCGCATCTCGATGCCCGCGAGAACCTGGCGCTTCTGCAGATCGCCCGGCGCCTGCCCAGGGCGCGCATCGACGAGGTCCTCGAAGCGGTAGGTCTCGCCGACATCGATCGCCGCACGGTCGGGCAGTTCTCGCTGGGCATGAAGCAGCGCCTCGGCATCGCCGCCGCCCTGCTCCACGCGCCGCGCCTGCTCATCCTCGACGAGCCGACCAACGGTCTCGACCCGGTCGGCATCATCGCGATGCGCGACCTGTTGCGCCGGCTCAACACCGCCGGCATCACGATCGTCCTGTCCAGCCACCTGCTTTCCGAGATCGGCAGGCTCGCCGACCACGTCGGCGTGATCCGCGCCGGCAGGCTCGTGTTCCAGGGCTCGATGGACGCGTTGCGGCAGGCGCATGCGCGTGCGGCGGGCGTCGTCATCGGCACCGACGACCCGGTCGGCGCGCATGCGCTGATCGCGCGGCACGTGCCCGCGGCGAGGCTCGTCGACGATGCCGTGCATGTTCCCGCGACCGACGACGCGACACGGGCGCTGCTCAACCGTTGCCTCGTCGCAGGCGGCATCGGCGTGCACGAGATCCGCTCCGGCACCGCCGATATGGAAAGCCTCTACCTCGCCGCCGTGGAGACCACGCCATGACCACGTTCCTGCGCGTGTTCGCGACCGAGGCGCGCAAGCTGCGCCGCAGCCTCGCCGTCACGATGGTCCTCGCCGGTGCCTGCTTCACGCCGGCCGCGGTGCTCGCCGTGAGACTGCTCCATGCGGAGACGTTGCCGCGCCTGTACGCGAATCCCGCCTTCTGGACCACCTACTGGAACAGCGTCTGGGAGTCCGTGGCCGTGTTCCTGTTGCCGATGGGCGTGATCCTCGTGACCGCCCTCGCGGCGCAGGTCGAGCATCGCAACGGCACGTGGAAGCAGGTCGCGACGCTGCCCGTGGCGTCGTCGACGATCTTCGCCGCGAAGTTCGCGATCGTCGCACTGCTCGTGGCGCTGTTCCTGATCGTGTTCGTCGTCGCCGGCACGCTCGGCGCGCTGGTGCCGGCATGGTGGTTCGCCGACGTGCCGCAGCCGTCGTCGGTGTCGCTGGCGTCACCGCTGCAGGATGCGGCCCGCCACTTCGTGCTCGTCCTTCCGATCCTCGCCGCGCAGTTCGCGTTGAGCCTGCGTTTCGCCAACGTCATGGTGCCGGTCGGCATCGGCTTCATCACCTGGGTCGCCGCGCTCGCGCTGCTGTCGTGGAAGTACGCGTGGCTCGTACCCTACGGCCACGGCATCCAGTACTACATGGCGACGCAGCCGAGTCCCAAGGTGGGCATCGACATCACACGCCTGCACGAGAGCGCGCTCGCGATGGCCGGCATCTTCGTCGTGGCGGGACTGCTCGTGTTCGTGCATCGCCGCGTGAAGGGTTGATACAGCGACACGTACCGGCTGGCCTATCGCAGACGCCGCGGGCTCCGCGACGATGGCCTCGGGCAGCGTCGTGCAGGTCCTGCGCCTCGTCGGCGACACGGTGTTCGAGCACAGGACCGAGAGCTCGCCATGAGCGGTCGGTGATCGAAGCCATGCCGTACCCGTGCTTGCGGGTGCAGGGCCCGCCCACGCATGGCCATCGGCATGGCAGGATCACCGTCCATGCGGCGTTGTGCGACGGCAGCCGATCCTGGCCCTCGTGGAGTCCGTCATGCTGTCGTCCCGCTTTTCGCGCACGCGCGCGTCCCTCGTCGCGGCATCCCTGTGCCTCGCAGCCGCCACCGTATCGGCGCGTGACGGCGACCTCGATCGCCGCTTCGGCACGAACGGCATCGTCGAGCGTCCGTTCCCGGGCGGCTACACGACGGAGGAGATCTTCCAGGACGTGCGCGTGCTGCCCGACGGCAAGCTGCTCGTGTCGGGCACGGCGAATGTCAGCGTGCAGGCCTCGACCGACATGGCCGTCATGCGCTTGAATGCGGACGGCTCGCTCGACACGACGTTCGGCGTAGGCGGCGTGAGCCTGGTCGGCTTCGATCGTCCCGGCAGCAACGACGGCGACATCGCGCGCGGCCTCGACGTGCAGGCCGATGGACGCATCCTGCTGTTCGGCCAGGCGGCCGGCACCACGGGCGGCTCCGACATGGCGGTCGCTCGACTTCTGCCCGACGGCACGCTCGACGGCAGTTTCGGCAACGGCGGCAAGGTCACCATCGCGTTCGATCTGGGCGCGACGCCCGACAGCCGCAACGACCAGGGCGTGCGCGGACTCGCCCTGCCCGACGGCCGCATCGTCGTAGGCGGCCTCGCCTACACGGGTGCGGGTGCGGTCATGGCACTCGCGCGCCTGAACGCGAACGGCACGCTCGACACGAGTTTCGACGGCGACGGCAAGCGCATCCTCGACTTCGGGGGCGGCCCCACGGACACCTCGCTGGCCTACGCGATCATTCCCGCCAACGATGGCCAGCGCATCTACGCGGTCGGCTCGGCGACGATCGGCGGCAACCAGCAGATCGCGATCGCGCGCCTGCTCGCCAACGGCACACCCGATCCCTCGTTCGCGGGCGACGGCACGCTCGCGTTCGCGTTCGACATCGGCGGCAATCTCGCCGAGACGGCCACCGGCGGTGTCGAACTGCCCGACGGCAGGTTCCTCGCCTGCGGTGCCGCGCAGGTCTCGGCAACCGGCAACGACATCATCTGTGCGCAGTTCCTCGCCAACGGCACGCCGGACAGCGGATTCCCTCCCGTCGTCGTGCCGCTGGATGTCGACAATCGCGGCATGGACCAGGCCTACGCGATGCGCCGTGATCCCCTGGGACGCATCGTGCTCGCGGGTTTCGCGTCGGTGGACGAGACGACGTTCGATGTCGCCGTGGTGCGCCTCATGCCCAACGGGCAGGTCGACGCGAGTTTCGGCGACGACGGCCGCCAGCACTACGACGGCTTGACGTCGGGCCGCACGAATCGCGCCTCGTCGCTCGCGCTGCAACCCGATGGTTCGATCGTGCTGGCCGGATCGGTCAACACCGCCACGCCGAACGAGCACCACATGCAGGTGATGCGCCTCATCGGCGACACGATCCACGACCACGGGTTCGAGTACACGCAGGAAGAATGACGCCAGCACCACGCGGGCACCTTCATGCACGCGTGCAGGATCGCTCCAGGCGATTCAGTCCCGCCGTGACGCTGCCATGGGCAGCCCGAACAGCCGCGCGGCATTCTCCGAGCGGATCTTCGCCTTCTCCTCGCTCGTGAGGTCGAGGCGCTCGAACGCGTCGACCGTGCGGCCGAGCGTGATCTGCGGATAGTCCGAGCCGAGCAGCACGCGGTCGATGCCGACATTGCGCAGCGTCCACACGAACTCGGCTTCGAGCGGCGAGTCGGCCGCGAGCAGCACGGTGGCCGAGATGTCGAAATGGATGTTGTCGGCGAAGAACGCCTCGGCCGTGCGCGCGAGCGCGAGGATGTTCCAGAAGCGGAAGTTGAGCCCGCCGATGTGGGCGAACACGAACCGCGTCTTCGGCGCCTGCACGGCGAGGTTGAACAGCCGTTCGCTGTCACCGGGCAGGATGTTGGCGTTGTCCATGAGCACGACCATGCCGAGCGTGCCCGCATGCTTCACCGTCGCGAGCACGCGCGCATCGGAAGCATCGAAGCCTTGCGTATGCGCGTGCAGCTTGACCACCTTGACGCCCTTCGCGGCGACGCGCGTGAGTTCGTCGAGCGCGGCCTGGCCGTCGTAGGGATGCACGGTCACGATCGGCAACACCTTCGCGTGCTTCGCGGCGAGTGCGATGACGCCGTCGTTGCCTGCGCGGATCGCCGCGGTGTCACCCTGCCTGGCCTGGTGCGGACCGCCGAACCACATCGCACCGACACCGGCGAGCTCGAGCTTCGCGGCGGCGACGTCGGCTTCGTAGGCACGCAGCGAGGTCTCGCCCTCGCGCAGGTGCACGTGCACGTCGAAGACCGGCGCCTGGGCCGAGGCCGTCTGTGCGAATACGGCGGCGAAGGAAAAGATCAGGCTGCGCATGGCGAGGGCCGTCGTGACGGGACAGCGTCGCAGTGTAGCGACGACGTCGGCGCACGCGGTATGCACGGACCAGAGCGGATGGCATGCCTTCACCTCGCGTACGGGTCGGTTCGCCTAGGCTGCGCGCCCCTTCATGAGATGGAGATCGACCATGACGAAGCCGACCGTGCTCGCCTGCAGCCTGCTCGTCCTCGCCGCCAGCCACGCAGCGTGGGCAGCACCATCCAACGTGACCGGAACCGGCGAAGGCGACACCAAAGAGGCGGCGATCGCGAAAGCGAAGGAAAATCTCGAGGCGAGCTGCACCTCGTTCCGCGGCACCGCCGTCGAAGGTTCGCTCAAGGTGACGTTCGAGAAGCCGTTGTCGAACGGCAAGTTCTACGTCGACGCGACGATGCAGTGCGAGATTCCGTAACGTCGGGACATGCGGGCGCCGTCGTACGCGACAGCGCCCCTCGCGGGACCGGCGATCAGGGCCCGCCCATGCGGCTCTGCAGGTAGAGCGGCAGGCCGAGCATGCGGATCAGGCGCAGCTGCTGCTCGAGCCAGTGCGTGTGGTCTTCCTCGGTGTCCTTGAGCTGGGCCACGAGGATGTCGCGCGTGACGTAGTCGCCGTGTTTCTCGCACAGCACGACGCCCTTGGCGAGGTTGCCGCGCACCGCGTACTCGACGTCGAGGTCGCGCTGCAGCATGGTCTCGACCGTGTCGCCCGCCTCGAACGCGTCCGGCGTCATGTCCGGCGTGCCCTCGAGGAACAGGATGCGCTTGAGCAGCGCATCGGCATGCTGGGTCTCTTCTTCCATCTCGTGATGGATGCGCTCGTGCAGCAGCTTGAGGCCCATGTCCTCGTAACGGCGCGAATGGATGAAGTACTGGTCACGCGCCGCGAGCTCGCCGCGCAGCAGGAAAATCAGGTAATCGACGATCTCGGGATGGCCCTTCATCGCGCTGGCTCCGTGGAAAACGGCGACAGTCTGCCGTAACCCGGATTCCGATGACGGGATGAGAATGGTTGCGTTTCGCCGTCGCAACTCGACGCACGGCACATCGAGCGACGGGCTCTGCCGTGCCACGTCCTCACACCCCGCGCCAGCCCATGAACGCGCTGTAGAGACCCATCGCGACGAGCAGCACGCCGACCGCACGCGTCGCCACGAGACTCGCCCCGGGGCGCCGTCGCGCGGTGTCGCGAAGACGATCCCCCGCGAGCGCGATCGCACCGTACACGACGACCTGCGCGAGCGCCGTGATCGCGCCGATCGCCGCGATGCGCCACCCGAATGGTCCCGAGCCCGGCACCACGAACGGCGGCAGCACCGCGAGCGTGAACAGGTAGGCCTTGGGATTGAGCAGGCAGGTCACCAGGCCTTGCGAGAACGTGCGTCGACGTGACGGTGTCGCCGTCGCCGCGGATCCGGTCGACGCGGCTTTGCTGCGTATCAGCGACACGCCGATCCAGCCGATGTAGGCCGCGCCCGCGAACAGCACGAGGTTGAACGCCATCGGCACGACACGCAGCACGGTCGCGACGCCGAGCGCGCCCATCAGAACGTGGAAGACCCCGCCGAGCACGATGCCGCCGAGTGCCGCAACACCGTTGCGTCGCCCACCCGCCACGGCACTCGCCATCACGAACGCCATGTCCAGACCCGGAAGCAGCACGATGCCGAACACCATCACCGCATACAGCCACAGGCTTGGTTCCATGATCAGATCCCCCGTGGCAGACGCGAACGCGGCGTCGGCTGCAGGCGCAGCGTCTGCGGAGGCGCCGTCGCATGCCTGGCGAGCGCTGCCTCGAGACGCGACCACGCCGCATCGGCCGCAAGAGCGGCCTCGTGACGCGCGAAAGCCTTCATGTCCTTGACCTGCACCAGCCAGACGACGGCGTGCTCGCCCTCGCGGACCGGCAGTCGCGGATAGCCGTTCGGCGACGGCTCGGTCGCGAGCACCGCGAGCACGTCGACGCCACGTTGCCTCAGCATCGGCACGGCGTCGTCGACGAAGGCCTGCACGCGGGCATCGAAACCGTCCGCCGGCAGGAAGCGGATCTGCGCGACGACGAAACCTTCCGGCACGGCGACGCTGTCGACGGCACGCAACGCCGCCTCCGCTGCGAAACCTTCGGCCTGCCACACCGGACGCAGCAGGAACACGTCGTCGGAATCGATCATCGTGCGGTTCGCGGCCTGGCGGTGCGTGCGCCACACCTCGCCGCCGTAGAACGCCTCGAGCGCCTGCGTGCGCGCCGGCATGTCGGTGAAACCGCGCAGCCAGACGAAGCGGTCCGGTGCATCGAGATCGCGGAACGTGCCGAGGACGCGGATGCCGAGGGCCTCCTGCGGCTCGACGAACACGCGCTCGAACAGGTCGATCAGCACGTCGCGCTTGAACGGGTGCAACGTGTAGCGGCGCAGTTCGACGACTGTACAACACGCGTCGCCGTGTTTCGTCGCTGCTCCGTGCGTCGTCTCGACCGCCGCGCCCTGCGACGGCCACGCCATGGCCATTGCCATGCCCAATAGTCCCCAACCTGCCGCCATGTCCGCCGTCCTCCGCCCCGTCATCGGGTACGCCGCAGGATCCGCCACCATCAGGACAGAATCCGCCCTGATTCGATGGCATGCTCGGCGTCATGGAACGACCGGCCACTCGCATCCTTGCCGTCCTCGAGCTGCTGCAGGCGCATCGGCGCCTCGGCGGCACCGAGCTCGCCGCGCGCATCGGGGTCGACGGCCGCACCCTGCGCCGCTACATCGCCGCGCTCGAGGACCTCGGCATCCCGATCCTCAGCGAGCGCGGCCGCTATGGAGGCTACGCGCTGGCCGCGGGCTTCAAGCTGCCGCCGATGATGTTCACGAACGACGAGGCGCTTGCGCTGTCGCTGGGCCTGCTCGCCGCGCGTGCCCTGGGACTCGCCGACGCGACGCCCGCGATCGCGAGCGCACAGGCCAAGCTCGAGCAGGTCATGCCGGCGAGCCTGCGCCGCCGCGTGCGCGCGATCGACGAGACCGTGGCGCTCGACCTGACGCACCCGCCCGTCGCGTCGGGACAGCCCGAAGCACTCATGCGCCTCGGCGAGGCCGCGCAGGCCCGCCAGCGCCTGCGCGTGACCTATCGCGGCGTGCGAGGCGAGGACAGCGAACGCGACCTCGACGTGTACGGCCTCGCGTTCCGTGGCGGGCGCTGGTACGCGGTCGGCCACTGCCATCTGCGCGCAGGCATCCGCACGTTCCGCGTCGACCGCATGCTCGCGCTGCAGGCCTTGCCGCAGAGCTTCGGACGACCCGACGGTTTCGATGCCCTCGCCCACCTCGCACGCTCGCTGGCCACGATGCCGCGCGCACACCGCATCGAGGTGGTCCTGCACACCGACCTGAAGGCCGCGCGCGCCGCGCTGTTCGACACCCTCGGCACGCTGGAACCGCACGCCGACGGCACGCTGCTGGCCGTGCAAGCCGACGATCTCGACTGGTTCGCACGCGAACTCGCACGCCTGCCTTTCGATTTCCGCATCCTCGCGCCGGAGGCCTTGCGCGATGTCGTGCAACATCACGCCGAACGCCTGCAGCGCCTCGCTCGTCGTACTCCTTCGCGCCGACGCCAGGCCTCTTCGTGACAAGCAGCGGGAGACGCGAGCTTGCGATTCCCCGGGAGCATGTGTCGGCACCGCGTGCCTGCCGGTCTTGCGGCCACGGCCGATCATGGACGGTGATGCCACGCTGCCCGAACCGGGTGATCGTGCCGTCTGCTCAGCGCACGGAAATTGAACCTGACCCCGTGGGGACCCGCGCTAGCATGACGGTTTGCCCCACCGGAGAAGCCCGTGTCGTTCAGTGATCCGCAGGCCGTCGCGCGCTACGCCGACGGCCCCGTGCGACAGGTTCCGGGCTTCCATGCGCTTCAGGCGATGACGACGCTGCTGCTCGCCGAGGCGGTACCCGACGACGGGCACGTGTTCGTGCTCGGTGCGGGCGGTGGCCTCGAGCTCAAGGTGTTCGCCGAGGCACATGCCGGCTGGCGCTTCACCGGCGTCGATCCCTCGGCCGAGATGCTGCGGCTCGCCGAGTCGACACTCGGTCCGCTCGCGTCGCGTGTCGATCTGCAGGAAGGTTATGTCGAGACGGCACCCGAAGGGCCGTTCGACGCTGCGGCCTGCCTCCTCACCCTGCACTTTCTTCCCGCCGAGGAACGCCTGCACACGCTGGTCGAACTGCGACGGCGCCTGAAACCGGGCGCGCCGCTCGTCGTCGCGCACCACAGCTTTCCGCAGGACGAGCCCGCGAAGACGCGCTGGCTCTCGCGTTACGCCGCATTCGCCGCGGCCTCGGGCGTCACCGGCGTCACCACGGCGAGCGCGATCGCCGGCATCGGCACGCGCCTGCCGACATTGGCGCCCGAACATGACGAGGCCCTGCTGCGCGAAGCGGGCTTCGGACAGGTCGAACTGTTCTACGCGGCGTTCTCGTTCAAGGGCTGGGTCGCGCGGGCGCCATGACGGCGCCGCGCGCGGATGATGCTCTGCGCGCCGGTGATCGCCCCGACCTGTAAACCCGGCAGCGCCGACGGTCATCCCACGCCCGCCCCCCCTGCCGGACGTTGCCGTGAAGACACCGATGCGAATGCTCGTGGCCTTGTCGATCGTTGCGACCCTCGCGATACCCGTGCATGCCCGATC
The DNA here is from genome assembly GCF_051987395.1 of Dokdonella aquatica. Lineage (NCBI taxonomy): Bacteria > Pseudomonadati > Pseudomonadota > Gammaproteobacteria > Lysobacterales > Rhodanobacteraceae > Dokdonella > Dokdonella aquatica. The sequence continues at coordinate 4,021,549 of NZ_CP197094.1, forward strand.
CCTCGCCGAGACCGTCGCGGATGCCCGCGCAGGCGCACCGGCGCTCGGCGCGGTCGTGGTGTCGTGCAAGGGTGATGCAGCGCTCGCGGTGGAGGGCGTGGCTCGCATCGATCGCGACGAACACCTCGGCGAGGATGCGCGCTTCAACATCGGCTCGAACGCCAAGTCGATGCTCGCGAGCCTTGCCGGCGTGCTCGTGCAGGAAGGCAGGCTCACCTGGACGACGACGATCGGCGAGGTCCTCGGCAAGGACATTCCCGATCTCGACGCGACCCTCGCGCATGCCACGCTCGCGCAGCTGCTCTCGCATCGATCGGGGCTCCCGGGCTACGACACGGGCGCCGAACTGCGCAAGGTCGTCGTCGACGGCGACACGCCGTCAGCACAACGAAAGTCGTTCGTCCGTCAGGTCGTCACGCGTCCGCCCGCGCAGGCACCCGGCAAGGGCTTCGTCTACTCCAATGCGGGCTACGTCGTGGCCGGCATGATGCTCGAGCGTGTCGGCGGCAAGCCGTTCGACCAGCTCATGCAGGAGGAGCTCTTCCGCCCGCTCGACATGACACCGCGTTTCGGCTCGCAGACGCCTCCCGGCGTCGGCCAGCCGTGGGGCCACCGCGTACGCGAGGGTGGACTCGCGCCCTACGACGATCCCGATCCCGTGATCCCGGCGTTCCTTCAGGCGGCGGGCGATGTGTCGCTCACGCTCGCCGACTACGGCCGTTACCTGCGCGAGCACCTGTGCGGCCTGCGCGGCCAACCCACCCGGGTGCTCGACGCCGCGACCGTCCAGGCGCTGCATGCGCCGCAAGGCGAGGACGGCGCCGGCATGGGCTGGGGGCGATACGAACTCGGCGGCGCCACCGCGAGCGTGCACACGGGCGGTACCGGAACCTTCTCCGCGTTCGTTGCCGTGCAGCCCGGCACCGACCGGGCCATCGCGACGGTCACGAATGCGGGCGACGAGGCCTCGCGTGCGACGGCGCTGGCCCTCCTGCGCGACCTGGCGACGACGCGCGAGACGGTCGGCGCCGGTCGGTGATGCCGGTCCGACATGTCCCGTCAGGCACGACCCTGAAAGCGTGCCATGGTCACTGCCGCTGCGTGGCACTGCTTCGATGGATCCGTGCCGGCATGCCTGCGGTCGTCGCGGCATGCAAGGCGAGGAAGGCCTCCCGCCGTTCGGCAGGTACCTGTGGCGAGGGCAACGCATCGGACTCGCGATGCACGCCTGCCCAGACGTACAGGATCTGGTTCGACAAGGGATAGACGCGCGCATCCGCCTCGATGCCGCGGAAACGGTGGTTCGACACCGTAACGACCGCGCGATGGTCGAACGTCCACTGGAAGGTGGCCAGATCCTTCGTCCAGTCCGGTCGCGCCCTCGGCTGGTACTTGAGTTCGATGATGCCGATCACTTCACGCGTGTTGCAGACGACGATATCCGGATAGCGAAGCTGCCTTGCCTCGCCCGCCACCGACATGCACGGCTCGATGAAGAGCCGCCGTGTGTCGGGAAGGATCGACGAGAGATTCGCCCACATCGAGGCTTGCAGGCTGCGCTCCGAATTGATGCGTTGGCGCGCATAGTCGATGTCGATCGTGCGCTGCCACGCCTCGATGATGTTTCTCCGCAGCAGCGCGCGTGTCGACATGATCGCGGAACATCCCGTAAGCACCGATGGCGCAGACGAGCGAGCATACCGCGGCACCGTGGCCGACGAGCCCCGCACGCGAGCGGGCGCGAAGCCCGCACGGCAGGGCCAGCTTCGTGGCATCAGGACCCGCGCCGCTCGCCGAGCAGGTTGAAACGGCGGTAGGCGATCTCGAGCGGCACGGTCACGAGCGGCGGCACCGCGGCGAGCAGCGCGAGCAGCAGCGCCCATGCCGGCCAGCGCAGGCGCACGCCGACGAACACCGTGACCACGACGTAGAACAGGAACGCCGCACCGTGCAGGCGGCCGAACAGCCACACACCGAGGTCGGTCGTCTGCGTGCCGTACTTGAGCAGCATCCCGATGAGCAGGCCCGCCCACGTGAAGCCTTCGGCGAAGGCGGCGATCGCGAACCAGCGACCGGCGGGCGACAACGGCGGTGTCGGCATCGGATGTCCTGCGTGCGGGCGCATCGCAGGATGCGCGGGATCGACGATTCTAGCCGCACGACGGGCTGCATTCGTCGCGTCGCGTCGCCGCACCTCGACAAGCTCGCGCCGACCTTCACCGATTTTCGACAACTCCTGCCTGTTCACCCGTAACATCGCGGCTCGCGAGGCCCGGCATGTCGGCCTTCATGGACAGCTCGTACTGGTCGACGCTCTCGATCGGCGGTTCGCTCGAGAGCAGCAAGCACGTGGACCGTGCCGTCGATGCGGTGTTCGAGTACCTCGACGACGAGATCCTGCCGACGTTCGAGGCGTGCTCCACACATGTCGGCATCCTCGGCCTCGAGCTCGACGACAAGGGCCAACCGGGTTATCTCGTCCTGAGCGAAATGACCCTGGCCATGCACTGGCTGGTGGGCGACGACATGCTCGAGCGTCTCCATACGGCCTACCGCGCATCGGACCCGACGGGGATGGCAATGCCAAGGCCTACGCGGCGCTCAAGGCCTTACGGCGATCGTGAGGCAACGTCCGTGCTCTTGTGCAGTCGAACCGGTTGATCGCACGCGAGCCGAATCGCGGAACAAGCATGCGATCATCGCGGGAAAGAGCATTGGATGGAGAACCGCGTGACCACGGACGACGGACGTGACGAATTGAACGACCGCGCGTATGCGGCCATGCGTGCAGGACGGCTCGCCGAGGCGTCGCGTGACTTCGACGCACTACTGAAGCTCGTGCCCGAGAACACGTCCTACCACTACATGCGCGGCCTCGTGCACAAGTACATGCTCGACTGGCCGGTATCACTTCAGCACAACCTGCAGGCGATCGATCTCGCCGACGAGGAAGACGAAGCTACGCACTGGAATGCCGCGATCGCAGCGACAGCCCTCGGCGACTGGTCGACGGCACGACGCCTGTGGGAGACATGCGGCATCGCGATTCCGGAGGGCAAGGGCCCGATCGACGGCAACTACGGGGTGGCCGTGGTGAGACTGCATCCTTGGAGCGCTGGCGAGACCGTCTTCATGCGACGCATCGATCCGGTTCGTGCAAGGCTGCTCAATGTGCCTCTCCCCGAAAGCGGACACCGCTACGGCGACATCGTTCTGCACGACGGCGCGCCCACCGGATACCGCCTCGATGGCAGCGGGCGCGAAGTTCCCGTCTTCAACGAACTGGAGAGGCTCGTTCCCTCGGACTTCGAGACATTCGTCGTCTTCATCCACTGCGCGACGCCGGAAGATCTTCCTTTCCTGCTCGAAGCGACAGCACCTGGCTTGGGCGGCGTGGAAGACTGGACCGAAACCGTGCAGTACTACTGTTTGCGGTGCAGCTACGGAACGCCACACAGCCACAACGAGGCCCCAAACCCGACGTGGCAACCGGATCGCAACCTCGGCATTGCCGCGCAAAGTCGACACACGGTCGACAAGCTTCTCGAGACATGGGCTCGCGGCTCGGAGGGGCGCCATATCGATAGCGTCTCGACACGCAACTCCGCCGTTCCCGAACGCGGAGCGGGGCACGCGTGGTGGCGTGGCCCGGAGGACGACGACGATTCCTGATGGCCCGGATGACGCCAGCTTCGAGAAGCATCATCCCATCGCCGTGCGCACCTCCACGAGCGAAAGCGTGAGCGCCCAGGCGAATACGGCACCGAGCCACAACGTCACGCCATAGGCGATGCGGCGCGGCCACGCGCCCACGCCGCGTCGTGCGAGCCGCATCGCGACCCAGCCTGCGGCGATGAAGCTAGGCGCCCACAGCATGCCCGCGCAAAGTACGGCAGGCCACACGTTGTCGCCCTGCCAGTCGTCGAGGTTGCCGAAGGACGGCGCGAACACCGGATATACCGCGTAATAGAGGACGCCGCCGAGCAGGCCCATGCTCAGCAGGGCGAGTGCGAAGACGACGACGGCGGCGAGGATCGAGCGCTTCACGCCTATCAGTGCTCGCGCGTGAAGTGGTTCGTGCGCAGCAGCGGCAAGCCGTCAGGGCCAACGTAGGACGCGATCTCGGTCATCGAGCGGCCGTCGGCCGCAACCGTGTAGACGCGCGTCGACGCCGGGATGCCCTGCCGACCGAGGCCGAGCACGAGCACGTTCGGTGCCGGCATCGTCATCGCCGAGGCATCGGCCTCGACATTGCGCTCGAAGCGGATCGGCGTTGCGTCGAGCGGCGAGGTCGATTCGAAATGCGTGGTCGCGCCGCCCGCGTCGACGATGTCGACCGCCATGCCGAGCCTGCCGGCTTCGGGCGTGGCGAACGCGATCGTCACGCGCTTCGGCCGTGCCTCGGGCGGTTGCGTCATGCGCGACGTGTCGAGACTCCAGCGCCCGATGAGCGGGGAAGGCGGCGCCTTTGCGGCATGTACGGATGCGCTCGCGGCGACGAGACCGGACAGCAATGCGGCGATGCCATGGCGCACGGGAATCTCCTCGGTGAAGGATGGCATCGTGGCCAGCATGCGCACGACGCGGGAGTGACGACGATCCTGCGCAGACTCGCACAGGCGATGCTGCGCGTCATCTCCCTGCCCTGCATCCGCCGCACGCGATCGCGGGCGGGTGCGACGCGCACGACCGTGATCAGGGAGCGCGCCGGCGAGCCGGATACGCCCAGCGCAGCGCATCACGCTCCGACGCCTTGTAGATCGTGTCGTGGCGCTCGTGCGGGCGTGGCACGTACGTCCACGCGAGGTTCTTCGGTGCGATACGCGAGAGGATCACGTCGAGCGCGGCGACGTGCGGCACGATCGTGTCCTCGTCGGCGGAGGTGAGGTAGAGCCGACGCGACGCTCCAGGTGCGGCGGCGAGCAGCGCCGGCGCCTCGCGCACGAGTGCGGCATCGTTCCACCACAGGCTCGGGCTGATCGCGATCACCACGTCGAAAAGCGCCGGCTCGCGCAGGAAGCCCTCGACCGCGAACAGGCCGACGAGCGACTCGCCGATGATGCCGCGCCGATCGTCGACGCGGTAACGACGCGCGACCTCGGGCATGAGCTCGTCGGCGATGAAGGCGCGGAAGGCGGCCGATCCGCCGACGCGCGGCGCGATCGCGCGATCGGCGTCCACGGTCGTCGGCCCGGTCATGTCGCGGCGGCGCTCGGTGTTCTCGATGCCGACGAGCAGGACCGGCTCGATCTCGCCGGCCGCGATGCCGTCGTCGATCGCCTTCGCGACATGCGGGAAGTCCTCGGCGAGGCCGCCGTCGGGCATGACCAGCATCGCGAACCGTGCCTGGCTGTCCGCGTAGCCGGCCGGCACGTGGACATTGATGCGGCGCGTCTCGCCGAGGGCCTTGCTCGCGAGTTCGAAGCTGTCATGCGTGGGCACCTCCGCGGCGACCTGCGCCGAGGATGTGGACGTGACGCCGAAGAAGCATGCGCACAACCACCCCATCCACCAAGCCGCGCGCATCGATCCGCCACTCGTTGCGCGTCGCCTGCCTGTCGTCATGCTGCTGCCTCGCCGTGGGAGGTGACAGTATGGACGAAGGCAGCGCGATGCGACCCGCGGACCGATGAGGTGACGGATCTCGCGCACCGCGTGCGAACGGCTACGGTTCGAATCCGGCCTTGAAGATGCGATCGCTCTGCAACAGCAGTACCGCGAGTCCCGCGTTGAACGCTCTTGCCGTTCCCGCTCCCGAGAAGCGGCGACCGACCAGGTTGAACTGGCGCGTGCCTGCACCGACGTCGCGCGTCGCGTTGACGGCCATCGTGCGATCGGTGCCGTCGCCCGAGTCGGCATACACGTTGACCCAGCGGTCGGTCGGCGCGAGGCCGGCGAGATCGTCGATCGCGAGGCGGAGGTTCGCCTCGTACGCCTGATCCGTGAACGACATCGAGGCCGAGCCGAACATCATCGCGCGCGCCGGCTGCGCCAGCGACAGGCTGCAGGTGCGCGCCGCCGAGAACGCGTTCGACGTACTCGTGTAGATGAGGTTGCCCTGGTTCTGGCAGAACAGCCCGGCCGTCGCCGGCACGACGATGACGTTGATCGCGGTGTCGTACATCGTGGGGTTGCCCGTACCCGAGAAGCGACTGGCGCGTACGGCGAGCGTGCGCGTGCCCACGCCCACGTCGTACGCGTACTGCGTGGCGATCGACTCGTCGGTGCCGTCGCCGCTGTCGGAATAGGTGTTGACCCAGCGCTGCGTGCCCGAAGTCGGTACGCCGTCCAGCGCGAGCGACATGCGCACCTCGCTCGCCGCCGTACCGTAGCCGACCGACGCCGAGGCCGAGACGAACGCCGTGCCCGCGGCGGCCACCGGGATGCTGCAGGTCACGATGTCCGCATCGACCCCGAGGGAGACCATGTCACCGCTCGTGACGCCACACGTCGTCTGCTGCGCGAGCGGAGCCGGCACGAACACCACGGCGAGCTGCGGATCGAACAGGTTGATGGAACCCGGGCCGACGTAGCGCGAGGCAAGGAAACGCACCGTGTGCAGGCCGGCCGTGACGGCCGTGTAACGGTTCAGTGCGAGCGACTTGTCGGTGCCGTCGCCCGCATCCGCGTAGATGTTGAGCCAGCGGTCACCGAAGGTGTCGAAGGTGGGGTTGTCGACCGTGATCGCCGCACGCAGCTCGTAGTCGCCGTCGTTGTAGCTGACCGACGCGGATCCGTAGGCGAGCAGCACGCCGTCGACCGGCGCGTTGATCGAGCAGGCAATGACTTCGCTCGCCCCGGGGCTCGCGGACTGGAAGCCCGAGGCTTCGGCCGCACAGGACAGGTAGTGTGCCGGCAAGGCCTCGACCTCGCGCGGCGCTTCGGTCGACATGACCGGTGCGGAAGGCATCCCGAGTGCGATCACGTCGGCCTCGGCGTTCTTGTCCTGGGCGCCGACCGAAGCCGCCACGACCATCGCCACGGCAGCCAGGACGACACGCGCGCGCGACGGGCGCACGGCGGCGAAGCAGGGTTGAACCAGCATGCGACACCTCTCGGGAATCCGGTGCGCAGGGAGTACGTGAACCAAGGTGCGATCGGGACATGGTCGGGACCTGCCGATCCGTGTCCCGGTTGCGCCGCTCCCGGATCGTCTCGTCCAGGCGTCGCCACGTGCCCGCCGGTCAGAAATCGAACCCGTCCCGGAACAGCACCGCGGGATCCTGCAACGGCCGCACGTCGAGCAACAGCGCGTCGAACGCACGCAGGCGCGCGGGGATCGTCGCGGCGATGGTGTCGCGCGTGGCCGCCGGGACGCGATCCTGACCGCAGCACACCGCGAGGTACGGCACGAAACTCTCGGCGACATCCTCGCTGGTCGGGTTGTCGCGCGCATAGGTCGAGATGAACTCGCCGTCGGCGGCCTGCGCGGCGAGCCACGCCGGCGTGTCGCGCACGCGCACGTCGAGAACTGCATGTGTCGCCTCGTGGATCAGGATCTCCTCGAGCACGCCCTGGTTGATGTAGGACTGCGCCAGCGATCCCGTGTGGATCAGCACGGCGGGGTGCTCACCGTCGAACGGCGTACCACCGAACGGCTGGTCGCCCCGATGGATCCACGTGTAGGCGAGATGCCGCCTCAGCACGGCCGGCATGCGTCCGAGGATCGGTGCGTAGAACGCCGCCGGCTCGCGCGACGCGGCGGCGTCACCGAACTCCGGGTTCACCTGGAACTCGATGACGTCACCATCGGCGTAGGTCGCGTCGTAGAGGAACATGTCCATCGTGACGTAGGCGTTGACCCGCCGGTCGAACACCATGCGCGAACCGAGGCCCTTGTCGACGAGCGCGACGAACGCGGTGGGATCGGCCGACGTCACGAGATTCGGAGCGATGAATGCGGTGCCCGAGAACGGCGGTGCCGACATCACGTCGGAGGCCGTCGACAACACGATGACCGCGAGCACTGTCCGACACAGGGAGATGATGCCACCCGGCCTGACGAGGCTGATGGCGGAAGGGCGGGATGGGCGCATGCTGCGTCTCCGATGGAAGGGGCCGACGTACCCGTGCAGGCACGCTCCGGCGATGCGTGAATGCCTCAACCTGAGGCCTCGTCGGCATCGCTCCCTTCATCTAGCGACTGGAAGCACCGGATCCCCTCATCCGCGCGTGGAGCACAGGGCTCAGCGGCGCCGCACCGGCAACGTGCGCGCGTCGGCGATCGGGACGATGTGCCAGGGCTCGTCGAGATGGTCGACCGACTGCCACTCGACACGCGGCTCGCCGAACGAGCCCTCGGGTTCGGGCGGCCACACGTCCCAGTGCGTCGTCGCGAGCGCGTCCATCGTGCCGCTGTCCGGCGGGCATCCCCATGGCTTGCCGGCCTCGTCGGTGCGTGTCGTCTCGTCGGCGCGCGACACGACGGGCTTCTCGTTCGACGTACGCCATGGCTGCACGAGCCGAGCACACACCGGCCGTCCCTGGAAGTTGCCGAAGAACACCGGCACACGCGAACCGTTCATCCAGTGCCCGCGTTGCAGGCGCACGCCTTCGAGCGCGGTCACGGCATCGATATCGGCGACGTCGCGCACCTCCCAGCGGCGCCAGTGCATGCGGCTCGACTCGCCCATCGACGCGCTCGCATCGCCCCAGCCGATGGTCTGCTCGAACGCGGTCTTCGTGCCCGCGATCAGTGCGCCGCCCTTGTCGAGGCCGAAGCGCAGCTCCTCGTACTTCGTACCATCGACCTCGACCTGCTGACGCGCCAGGCTGTAGAGCCAGCCGTTGCTGCAGGTGAAATGATCGCCGTAGCGGATCGTCACCGCGCTGCCGCGTCCCGCGTACGCGCGTTCGCCCTTGGCCTGCTCCTCGCGCACGGCACGCATGCCGCGCGCGTTGAGCGCGGGTTCGATGCGCAGCCAGGACCCGTCGTCGGCCTGCGTGATGCGCGCATGGTGATCATGCCAGCGATCGACCGACGAACCGGTGCCGAGCATCCGCAACAGCTCGTACGAGACATCGTCGTAATCGCCCTCGAGACTCGGGCACGACCAGCCCTTGCGCGCGGCGAACATGCCCTTGGGCGAGGCCCAGTCGTCGGGATAGCCATCCGTCCCGCAGCCCGCGAGCAGGCAGGACGCGGCGACAAGGACACCGGCCTGCAACACGCGGTTCCGTCGCCGGCGCACGCACGAACGTGAAAGCATCGCGTGCTTGCGCGAATGACCACGTGGTGGGGTGTTGAGCATGGAAATGGACTCGTCCTGGAGAAGCGGGATGTTGAAGGATGGGACAGCATCGTCGCCTTTCGTCGGAGAGCAGGCGCGGCGACGTTCGTTCAAAGGGACGGCTCACGCGGTTCGGGGGCCGGCAGCTCGCGCACGTCGGGGATGTCGATGACGTGCCACGGCTCCTCGACCCGGTCGAGGTGCTGCCATTCGATGCGATAGGCACGAACCGAACCGCGGTACTCGGTCGGCCTCATCGCATGCATCTTGCCGCTGATCGGACCGACAGCGTCGCTGTCGGACGGACATTCGCCCGGCTTGCGTTCGACCGTGAGCGGCTTCTGTCGGGTCCAGAAATCGGACGTAAGGTCGGCCGGGTTGCTGACCTTGTCCTCCGGTTGCACGAGGCGCACGCAGAGGGCTTGTCGATGAAAGTTCGCGAACCAGGTCTTCACCTTGTCACCATCGAGGAAACCCGTGCGCCTCAGGGTAATGCCCTCGAGCCCCGCCGCCTCCGCTTCATCGGAAGGGTCACGCGCTTCCCAGCGGTACCAGCGATGCCTCGAACCGCGTCCCAGCGAGATGCGCGGGCTGTCGCCCCAGCCGATGCTCTGGTCGTCGCTCACCGTCTCGTCGACGATCAGCGCGCCGCTGCGATCCTTGCCGATGCCGGTTTCCTCGTGCGCGAAGCCCGAACCACCCGTCCCGCCCCTGTCGAAGTTGCGGATGTAGAGCCAGCCCATCGTGCAACGGTAGTCGGTGCCCTCCTTCAAGGTGAAGCTGGTGCCGCGCGTCATCGACATCTCGCCCGCACGCACCGCACGCATGCCTTCGGCACCGAGGGAGAAGTCGACGCGCAACGACGAGCCATCGTGGGCTTGCGTGATGCGCGCGACATGCCTGCCCCAATCGGCACGTCGAGGCCCCACGCCGAACACGTACGCGAAAGCCCAGTTCGCGTCCCGGTACTCGCCTTCGAGATTCGGGCACCACCATCCCTTGCGGTCGATCAGGAGGCCGCGTGCGCTCGGCCACTCCTCGGGATAGTCCTTCGTGTCGCGCAGGCAGCCCTTGAGCGCCCAGGCCATCACGGCGAGAACGATCAGCAGCGGCCAGAGCCGCACGAAGGCAGAGCGATCACGAGGACCTGCCTGTTGCCGTTTGGTGTCCGTCATCCCCGAGCCTCGTGATTCTTCCGTCTTCCAGATCAGCCGTTAAACCTTGCAGCATGCCGCCTCGCATCATGCGTCGAGCATTGCCTTGACCCGCCGCTCCACGTCCCGGTCCTTGAGCGCCGCGATCAGCGCATCGACATCCGCAATCGTCGGGAAATCTTCGGGTTTGCGGTTGATATTGCGCTGGATCTGGATGTGCAGCTGCTTGACGAGCTCGGGTCCTTCGCCACCGTAAAAGCGGTTCGTGTACACCGACAGCAGCACGATGCGCGCGAGCACTTCCGGCCCCATCATGTACCCGAGCTTCTGGCGCAACCGGACCACCTGGCCTTCGTAGGTGACCTGCTTGCCGAGCTCTGCCACGGTGCGCAACGCGTCCATGCGCGGACGCACCCAGTCGCGGTAGTGCGCGAGCGCGATCCGACCCTGCTGGTCGAAACCTTCGGGAATGCTCTTGTAGTAAGGCGATAGCGTGGCGGTCACGTGGCTGAGCGAGAAATCGTCAGCATGGATGTCCGGCATGTTGCGCACGTCGGCGCTGTAGGCGGGAGGTGGCGACGCGCGCAACTGTGCATCGCAGAGGCTCAGCCAGGCCTCGCGCAAGCGCTCGGCGCCGAGGTAGACGAATAGCGCGAAGCCAGCGGACTCGCGGTAGTCGCTGGCCATGTAGAGCAGCTTCTGCTCGATCACGCCATGGCGTCGCTGCGCGCGCATCATGCCGCGCCCCTCCGGTACCAGCGTGTAGCCGTCGGCGACGAGTTCCGGGAAGAGCTCACGCTCGAAGAACGCGTAGATGTCGGCGGCGGTCGGCTTGGCCGGTTTCGGCGTATCGACTCGTGGCTTTGCCCGCCAGGCGACCAGTCGCTCGTGAAGGAACGGCTTCAGGCGCGTCGACGAGGCCGGCGTGTCGGGCACCGAGCACAGGGCGTCGCCGCTGTCGTCGGTGATGCGGAAGCAGCGCCGGTAGTCCGCGATGTACGACGTCGCGTAGTAGGCCTCGGTGAAGGCCGCACCTTCCTCGTTGAGCTCGTCCGTGGTCAGCTTGCCATCGGCGAGGTCGAACAGGATGTCGGCGGCCGACTGGCCCCGCTCGCGGCGTGCCGCGATGTCCTTGGCCAGTGCCTCGTCGACGAGCCCGGCGCCGGCCGCCCAGACCCAGTACAGGCCGATCGGGATGCCGCCCGCCTCGTTCGGAAGCTCCGACGTGAAATCGAGGAAGTACATCTCGGCATCGTCGAACTTTTGCATCGCGAAACATCCCCCTTGGATGGCGCGGGATTAGAACATGAACGCGATCGATGCAAAGGAGGTGTTCAAGGACATGTTTTCCGTTTCGTGACGCCTTCACGAAAGTCGTCCCGGCGCCGCTCTCCCCGCACTTCACCGTCCGCCACCGATTTCGCCTATGCTCGCGCCGGCCACGCCACACATGGCGCTCGGCCACTCGCTTCATCACCAGGGGACATCATGCTCACCATCCACACGATCCGTGCCGCTCTCGCGTGCGCGGCGCTTGCGCTTCCGTCGATCGGCCTCGCCGGCCAGTGGTACTTCAACGTCACCAACGACACCGAATCGCGCATCACCAAGCTCGAGGTTTCCGAGAACAAGAAGGACTGGGGCAACTTCGACATCGGCCGTGGCATCGATGGCGGCGACACCGTCAAGCTCGAGTGGGACAGCAGCACGGATTCCGAGTCGTGCGACCAGTGGATCCGCGCCACGTTCAGCGACGGCAGCAAGAGTCCGGCGACGAAGCAGAACTTCTGCGCGGACCTCGACAACCCGATCGTCTTCGGCGAGGAGTAACTTCATCCATCGCCACGCCCATCCCCGGATGGACGTGGCGAAGGAAGCGACAAGCACTTCCGGCGAGATCGCCGGTCTACTTCTCTGCGCCGGCAGGTGGCACGAGGCGCTCGTGCGCTTCCGGTATCAGCCCGAGTGCGGCGGTGCCGTACCACTCGCGGTACTCGGCGATCATCTCGCCCTTGGTGATGACCGGATCGGTCTCGGCCAGCGCGCGCGCCGCATCGATACCGTCCACCGCGAACACGTAGAGGCCGCGCCATCCGGACGGATCCTTCGAGAACGGACCGGCCAGCACGAGCTGGCCGGCTTTCGACCAGCGCGTCATGTTCGCGAAATGGCCGGCGAACATCGCGTCGCGCTCGGCGCCGTCGGGAACCCGGGTCGGCCCGGTCCTGAGCAGCACGAGCACGTACTTGCGCATGCCGCGCTCGTCGGCGCCGAGGCGCTCGGCCAGCGCTGCATCGAACACCGCCGGAGGCGGCTCGTCCGCAGCAGCCTTGATCGGGGACATCGCGAGCAACACGAGGGCGAGCACTGACGGCATGCGCATGGACAACCTCCGAGGGGAATCGACGACCCGACCAGCGCACCGATCGTCGACCCGCCGAGCGACGTACGCAAGCACGATCGGATGACGTACCCTCGCCGCCACGTTTTCCTGCCCGCGCGGACGCCTTGGACACCCCGATCCTCACCGGCCGCTGCCACTGCGGCGCCACGGGCTGGACCCTGACCGGCGACCCCGGATCGATCACCGCGTGCAACTGCACCTTGTGCCGCCGCTACGGTGCACTCTGGGCCTACGACTTCGAGGGCGAACGCATCACCCTCGACGGCGACACGGGACGCTACACGCGCATCGGCAAGGACGATCCGGCGCTCGAGATCCGCTTCTGCCGATCCTGCGCCTGCGTGATTGCCTGGCGTGGCCTTCGCCTTCACGAGGACGGCCGACGCCGCATCGCCGTCAACGTGCGGCTTGCCGATCCCGACGCCGTCGCCGACCTGCCGATCGACCATTTCGACGGCCTCGACAGCTTCGACGACCTGCCCGCCGATGGCCGCTGCGTGCGCGACCTGTGGTTCTAGGACGGATCCTTCCCGGAACGGACGTCCCACGTCAGCACGCTCATGCGGGACGGCATCGTCGCCTTTCGTGACGCGTCCTCGCCTTTCGGAAGCGCTGTCCACGGCGTCGAGCCGATCTGCGCGACATCGTCGTAGCGACCGAGCACACGGTAGCGGTCGAACGTGTAGGCGAGGCCTTCGCTCGCGTACTCGTCGGCGCCGTCGGTCAGCGCGAAATGCAGCTGCGGATCCGACGCGCTGCCGCTGAAGCCGACCTCGGCGATGCGTTCGCCCGCTTTCACACGCGCGCCTTCACGCACCACCGCGCTGCCCGGGCGCAGGTGGCCGTAGTGCGCGAAGCCGCCGCCGTCGAGTGCGATCACGATGTCGTTGCCTTCGACGCCGGTCATCGCATCCGACATCCGCTCGCGTTCGGGCGAGGTGTCGCGGACCTTCACGACACGACCATCGCCGACCGCGAGCACGGCCTCGCCGTGGCTGAAGGTCCGTGCCGCGTGGTCGTTGCCGGGCGGCGCCTTGCGCCCCTCGGCATCGAGCTTGACCCAGTCGGCCGCATGGCGACCGGGCGTGCGCAGCGTGCCGCCGACCGCGTAGCCGGCACGACGATGGCCGCGATCCCAGCGCGGGTTGTAGATCGCGACCCACGGGCCACCCTCGAGCGGCGGCGACAGGACCGGCGCCTGCGCAGCGGCCATCGTCGTCACACCGCCTTCGATCGTGCGCACGTCGCTGCCCGCAGCCTTGTCGACGAAGCAGACACGATGGCGCAGCGAGCCCGGCACCGTGCCGGGCAAGGTCAGTTCGACGAACACGACCCCGCGTCGTCCCGACGGGATCGCCTCGTAGGACTCGCCCTTCCACTGCAGGCCCGAGCGGTCGAGACGCTCGTCGAGCGCCGTACCCTCGTACGAGGCGAGCACGCGCCCGTCGTCCGCCGCGAGCACCTCGACGCGGACGGGCATCAGGTCGCGACGTGCGAAGTTGGCGAGATGCAGCTCGTAGACGAGTTCGCGACCACCGTCGACCGCGCGCGGCATCGGCGGCGACGGCACGCGCAGGTCGAACGACTCCTGCGGCGCCGCCGATGCATTGCCGAAGAAGCAAAGAACAGTAGCGAAAGCACCGGACCACCTGGCTCGCATCGGCATGAGAGGCTCCCTGTCAGTCCCGGATCGACACGACGTGTCGCTCGAACGGCTTCAGCACAACGTGGAATGCCTCGGGATCTCTTCAAGGCGCACAAGCAAAAACAAGCAGAACACTAGCGGTCGAAGGACTCCAGGAACAACGAATCGTTGTCGCCCAGGCAATAGAGCCTCGCGATGTTCGCGCAACCGATCGGACTTGTCCGACCGAACGTCCAGTCCTGATCGGCCCAGCCGCTCGATCCGACGTTGCCTCCCACGCTCGTCGAGTTCCATTGCTGGCAGTCGATGCTCGTCGAAGCCCCATTGAAGAGCGTACCGGTCCAGACGAAATCATTCGTCGTCGGACTACCCTGTTCATCCATCTGTATCGGGGCGTCGATGTGCCCTTGCCCAAGAGCCGCACGAGACGACACGACGCGCACGCCGTCGAGGCGATGGAACGGGCCATCGAACTCGAGCCGCTGCAGAGCACCCGTCTGTCCGGATGAAAGCCACGCCTTGAACGTCGCGGATCGTGGGAGGTTCTCGCGCTCGGCATGGGCGCGACAGATCGCATCGCCCGCGGCGATCCCGGTAGCGGAACCTGCATCGGCCCACGAGGACAGGTTGCCCGTGCCGGAACTCGAGGTCACGAACACCAGTCGCGCGGTCGGTGCGCGCGGTCGCGGCAGAGCGTCGCCGTGGGCGCCTTTGGCAAGACAGATCAACCTCGATACCGTGGAGCACATGCCTCTCCCACCCGCCCATGATCCGCCGTAGCCGACGTAGGCGGCACCCGTCGTGCTTTCCCCGTCCGTGCTGGTCCAGTCGGAGCAGGTTTCACCGGGATTGACGAGGACACCATTGGGCATGGTCGCCGTGAATGCCCGCATTCCGATCAGTGTCCGCGGGATGGGCTGGCCGAACTCGTCATACATGATGTGTCGAGGCACATAACCGCCCAACGGCGGAAACACGAGTGAGTTTCGGGCGACGTCCATGGCCGCCAGGCCGTCCATGCGGTACCACGGACCTGCATCATCGGGCGCCGCTGCGGGGGACAGACTGCACGCGTTCACCAGATAGCGCCCGCCGAGCCCGTGGACACGGCAGTACGCATCATTCGCAGCATCGGACAGGAACGCGACGTAATCCGATGCGTCCGCTATCGAACCGGCCGCCGCGCGAGTCCTGCAGATCTCGTCGGCGGCTTCAAGTCCGGACAGGCCATGCGCGTCCGGCCACGTCGAAAGATCTCCCGATCCCGTGACCGACGTCATGAAGATTCTGGGGAGGTCACCCGCCTGCGCATTACCGATCACGCAGGCCATCGCGAGTGGAAGAACGAACTTCATCGTGGCGGTCTCCCTGACCTGAGGCGATCGGAGGAGTCTAGCGCTTTGTCGGACGAAGAGGCCGGTGCGTTGTCGACGCACGCGAAGCGGCACGTTTGCCGTGCGCACGCGCCGGCATGGCTCAGTCCGGCACGCCTTCGAACGGGTCCGGCATGTCGATGTCTATACCGAGCACACGCGCCATCGCCTCGTCGCTGCGGTCGGTCGAGAACTCGATCCACAACGGCAGGTGGTCGCTCACGCGCGGCGACACCTGCGCCTGGGTCAGTTCCTGGTAGACCGCGCCGGCGAAGTCGATCGTGCCGGCCCGCCCTGTCGGCCGCAGGCCGAAATCCTGGCCCTGGAACCACGCGATCTGGTCGTAGTGCTTCGCCTCCTTGCCCGTGGTCGTCTTCACCGACTGCAACGCCTCGGGCACGCGCAGGCCGGTCTCGACGAATGCATCGAACAACGGGTTGCCCTGGCGCTTGTCGATGTTGAAGTCGCCCAGCACGAGCAGGTTAGGTTCTTCGCGACTCTGGCCCGTGCGCGTGCGTTCGCGCAGCTCGTGCGCGGTGAAGCGCCCGATCTCCCTCAGTTCCTGCAGGCGATCGGCCGGCACGTCGCCGTAACGGATGTGCGCCGTGAGCAGCGTGAAGTGCTCGTTGCCTGCGCGGAAGCCCGCGATGTAGGGCGTGCGGTCGAACTGCTCGGGCAGGCCGTCCGGTGTCGGGCCGAGCACGATCTCGCCCGACAGGCCCGAGAGCACCACGCGTCGCGTGTCGTAGAGGTAGGCCAGTCGCTCGGAGTTGCCCTTGTCGCCGACGGTCACGTCGGTCAGCAGCACGGCCCAGTGCGTTCCAAGGACGTGCTCCATGAGGTAACGCAACGCGGTCGTCTCGCGCTGCACCTCCTGCAGCGCGATCACGTCGAAGCAGCGGATCACCTCGGCGATGATCGCAAGCGAACGCATGTTGCGCTTGGGACTGCCCGGATTCTCGGTCCACTCCGGATGCAGCCCGCCGAACTTCTGCAGGTTCCACGTGCCGATGACGACGTTGGCGTCGGTGCGCCGCGCGGGGATCCCCGAGGCCCGGATGCGCCGGCGCATGCGCACGATGTCCTCGACGACGTTGGCGGGATACAGGGCATGGTCCATGGCGAGTCCCGAAACGAGGATGGCGACAACAGCTTCCGAACACTCTATACGTGTCCGCACGGCGATCCATGACAGCGACCGCCTCGAGTGCTGTTTCCAGCGCATCAGGCTGCGCGGCCTCGTCGACGACATGGCATGGCACCCGCCACGTGTCGAGTACAGGAAGGGAGAACACCGCAATATTCACAGGCAACCGATACGTGGGAGTAATCTCGACTCGCTGGGGGCATCACCGCCTCAGGGCGCCCGAACATCGTCATGCCAAGGAAGAATTCATGAACCGCATCGCCATGGTCACCGCAGTCCTCGCCATCGCCTGTCCTGCCGCATCGGGATGGGCACAGAGCACGCTCACGCTCGACGACTACAAGTCGTTGCATCCGCGCCTTTCCAACGAAGAACGCGCCGCCTACGACAAGGCTCTCGCCGAGCAGTACGCGGTCGAAAGCAAGGATTGGGAACGCCCGAAGGGACCGGTCGAAGGCGATCTCTGCACGATGCCCGCGCCGGCGCCGGTCAATCCCTTCACCATATCCTCGACGACGGTCGGCGCGACCAACAACTACGACATCGGCACGACCTGCGGCACCGGCCAGACGCTGTTCGGTGGCACCGGCGCGTCGCTCGACCTGGCCTACGGCGTGGTCACGGACAGCGATTGCTCGGTCACCGTGAGCGCGGATCCGACAGGCACCAGCTGGGATCTGGCGCTGTACGTGCTGCAGGCACCGGCAGCCGCGTGCACGCAGCTGCCCACGCTGGCCGATGCGCAGTGCGTCACGATGGACGACGATGGCGGAGGAAACGTGACCGAGACCGTCACGTTCAACGCCGTGGCGGGCACGCCCTACTTCGTGATCGTCGACGGCTTCAACGCGGCCGTCGGAACGTTCGACCTGACGATCACCGGCACCGGCTGCAACCTCGTGCCGGTCGGACTGCAGTCGTTCTCGGTCGACTGACCTCCGCTCGGGCTGCCTCGTCCGGATCGGACGAGGCAGCCTGACGACCTGCGCGGCGGACCCTCGCGCCTTCGACGGGTCCGCCCCTGCGCGCTTCCGCATGTGCCGGAAGCGCGCGCACCGCTCCCGCTCGGCTAGACTTTCCGGCTTGCCCGGAACTCCACCTCATGTCCCTGCCCGCGTCACGTGAACAGTTGGTCCACCGCGCGAGCATGGCCACCCTGGCGTCGACCGCCCTTGCCGGCGGCATCGCCACGCTGATCCACTGGACCGCGCCCGTGCGGCAGCCGATGGACCTCGTCATTCCGCCCACGGTCTGCGTGGTCTTCGTGGCACTCATGGTCGCGCTGATGCGACATCCCGCGCACGTCGTCGTGATCATGCGTGCCGGACTGCTGGCAGGCCTGCTCGCACTGGTCGCGCCGGCCTGGTTCTACCTCTGGCAGGCACTCCACGTGCCCGGCGTGCAGCTCGTCGCGACCTACCCGCCGGTCGCCGCGCTGTTTCTCGCGCTCATGGTCATGGTCATGATCTTCCTGCCACCGCGTGGCGCGCTCGTGGTCATGGTGTCGGGCTGGCTGCTCGTGGCCTTGCCCGTGCTGGCCTACCTGTTCGCCCATCCCGCCGAACTGCACACGCCGCGCGGTACCGACCTCGTCATGGCCTACGGCCCGGTGTTCGTGCTCGTGGCGGTGCTGCTGCCGGTGCAGCGCCTGCTTGGCGGACGCATCCGCCACCTCGTCTCCGAGCACGCGCGCATGGAGATCATGGCCAACCGCGATCCGCTGACCGGCCTCTACAATCGCCACTTCGGCGAGCACGTGCTGCGCGACATGCTGGAGCGTCAGGCACAGGGCGGCGTGATCATGTTCGACATGGATCGCTTCAAGGCGATCAACGACACCCACGGCCATCCGGTCGGCGACGTGGTGCTCCAACGCGTCGCCGTCCGCTGCCAGGAACTCCTGCGCAAGGACGAGTGCATCGCACGCTGGGGCGGCGAGGAGTTCCTCGTCGCCGTACCCGCCGTCGACGCCTCGAGCCTGCATGCGCTGGCCGAGCGCCTGCGCACGGCGATCGCCGAACTGGTCATCCCGCCCGTCCCTGCGATCAGCGCCTCGCTGGGCACCACCCTCATCGCGCCCTGCGACGGCTTCGACAGCCTGCTCCAGCGCGTCGACAAGGCGCTGTACCGCGCCAAGCAACGTGGCGGGGATGTGGTGATGTAGTTGCCCGGGAGCCGGTCCGGTTTCGCGACGAGTCAGAACGGGGGTCAGGTTCGTTTGCCTGGCGAGTACGTCGAGCGATTGTCGGGCGCATGGGCAATGAACCCGACATCGGCTTCCGACGCCTGATGCCGCCGTACGGCGCTATTTCTTCCTTCTCCCGGATGAGGGGCCGGCCCCGCAACAAGCGTGCACCGGCGTCGACGCAGAACCGGGGTCAGGTTCATTTGCCTGACATCCGTTCCGAGGAACCGCCGGGCGCCGGGCAAATGAACCTGACCCCAGCTTCCGACGTTCCGGTTCTGCCGCGCCGACAGAACGCCATCGCGGCGCCGTTGACGGCCGACCTGCAGCTCGGCGAGATTCATTGACGTCGGGTCACGTGCGCGTTCCCGATCACTTTCGCGATCTTCCAATCCCCGGCGGCTTCCGGGGCGGATGCATCGGGTCACGCGCAGGCCTCTGGCCAGTACGCGTCCACCGAAAGTCTTCGCACGTGGCGATGGCCGTCACGCATGCGCGCGATCCGACACGCTAGGCTGCGCGCTCGTCTCCACGGAAGGTGGGGAGTTTCACCATGCACCTGCCACGCATCCTGGTGCTGCTGCTCCTCGCGTGTCCCGCCGCAGCCTTCGCACAGACCCTGCAGACCTTCACGTTGCCGGTCGCGAATCCCGCCAACGGCGCCTACTATCCGGACATTCAGGCGAGTTTCCCGACCGTGCAGTGGGCGACGCTCGATCGCCTCTACCTCCCCGCAGGTCACTACAAGTTCCTGCGCATCGGCAACCTGCCGCAACGCAGCGCCTCGCGTCCGCTCGTGATCACGAACCTCGGCGGCCAGGTGCGCATCGGCGGCCTCGGCCACTACTACGTGTTCCCGATCGGCGGCGGCTCCAACTGGCGCCTCACCGGGCACTACGACGCGGCCGCCGCGACCGGCGATGCGGCTTACCAGGGCCATGCAGGCGGCGCCTACGCGACGTCGCGCGGCCGCTACGGCATCCTCGTCGACGACGGCCGCATCGAGAACGACGATGGCACCGACACGGGCTACAGCGGCGTGTCCGTCGGCGGCGGCGCGACCGATTTCGAGATCGACTTCATCGAAGTCACACGCGTCGGTTTCGCCGGCATCGTGCTCAAGACCGACAACGACGGCAACGCGCACATGCGCAACGTGCGCATCCACGACACCTACGTGCACGACACCGGCTCGGAAGGCTTCTACATCGGCAGCACGCAGGCACAGCCGCAGCACCGGATCGAAGGCCTGAAGTTCTACAACAACCGCGTGGTGCGCACGGGCACCGAGATGTTCCAGCTCGGCCAGGCGGGCGGCGGCAGCGACATCCACCACAACGTCTTCATGCTCGGCGCGCTGGACTGGAAAAGTCCTTTCCAGAGTTTCCAGGACAACGCGATCCAGCTCTCGCCGCGCGCGGGTTCGCTGCGCTTCCGCAACAACATCGTGATCGGCGGCGCGGGCTCGCTGCTCAACATGCTCGGCGCCAACATCACCGGCGATCCGCACGCGGCCGGCGACCTCGTCGAACTCTCGGACAACCTGTGGTCGCATTCGCGGCACTTCGGCCTGTACGTCGCACGCCTCACCGACGGCGTCACGAATTACTGCTTCGAGCGCAACCGCATCTCCTCGATCGTTTTCACGTATGACGAACTCACGCCCGGCACGACCAACTACAACCAGGTGTTCCGCATGGGTAGCGGCACCGGCGTCGCCAACACCAACCCCATCGCGCTGCGCGACAACCGCTGGCAAGGCCCGCAGCTCTTCGTGTTCAACTGGACCAACCCGAACCAGACGGTTGGCAACGTCACCTCGACCGGCAACGCCAACGTCTCGACGATGCCGTCGCCGCGCTTCGTCGACAGCGGATTCCCTGAGGGTTTCGACTGGCTCCGCATCGAACAATGGGGCCGCCAGACGCCAGCTGGCGCCGCCATCACCTACCAGCCCGGCGACTACGCGACCTACCAGGGCAAGCTCTACCGCAGCATCGCGACCGCCGCGCACAGCGGCCGGCGCCCGGACCAGAGCCCCGCGACCTGGCAGCTGCAACCCGATCCCGCGGACGACCTGCGCCTCGCCACCGACTCGCCCGTACAAGGCGTCGGCCTGCTCGACGGCCTCGAGGCGATCTTCTCGCACGGGTTCGAGTGAGAAGCGATCGACCGACGCCCGATGGATGACGTGCGTTGGTGCTAGCCTGGCGACATGCCAGACCTCCGACGCGGCCTCTACGAACAAGTCGTCACCGACGCTCTTGAACGACAACTCGCGACACTGGATTCGCGACACCACGCCCTCCGCGGAAAGCTCGATCTCGAAGAAGCGCCTGATCGCATCGCACTGCATCTCGCGGGCCTGTTGAGACGTGCCATAGCAGGTCTCGGCAACGATCAACGGATCGAGGTCGGCATTCGACTCGCACGCGAGGTCATCGACCTTCTGGCGGTAACGGGCAAGAGCGTCGATACCGGCGACGCACCCTCCGTGTCGGGTGACGTGCTGCGTGCCATCCTTTCACTCAGACCGGACGGAAAGCCTGAAGCGATCGCCCCTCCCGCCACACCGTTGCTCGACACGACCCTGCTGACCAATGCGCCGGGCGAGCCTCGCATCGGATACCAGATCGGTTCCGAAATCCCGTCGGCCGATCGGATCGACGTACTCATGGCCTTTGTCCGGCGTACCGGCATCAGGCCGTTCCTTGATTCGCTGCGCCGCCACGTGGAAGCAGGACGCACACTTCGCCTGATCACGACGACGTACACGAATTCCACCGAGCTCGACGCACTGCTTGAGCTTCAGGACATCGGGGCCGACATCCGGGTGTCATTCGATACATCGAGTACACGCCTGCACGCGAAGGCCTGGCTTTTCCATCGCGCCGCTGGTTGCTCGACCGCGTTCATAGGCTCGTCCAACCTGACCCACTCCGCCCAGGTCACCGGGCTCGAGTGGAACGTCCGTGTTGCGGGAGCCCGCAATCCCGATGTCATCGAGAAGTTCTCTGCCGTCTTCGAGAGTTACTGGCGGGCCGACGATTTCAGGCGATTCGATCCCGACGAGTACCGCGCCCTCACGCGCGACGATGATCGCGGCCCGAAGATCTTCCTCAGTCCCGTCGAGCTTCGTCCCGAGCCTTTCCAATCGAGATTGCTTGAGCAGATCGAGCTCTCGCGACTGCAAGGTCATCACCGCAACCTGCTCGTGTCCGCGACCGGTACGGGCAAGACCGTCATGGCGGCCCTGGACTATCAACGCCTGTCGCGGAGGCTTCCGCGTGCAAGGCTGCTCTTCGTCGCGCACCGCAAGGAGATCCTCGAGCAAAGCCTGGCCACGTTCCGGCATGCCTTGCGCGATGCGGCGTTCGGGGAGCTGTGGGTGGGAGGCCATCGCCCATTCCATTTCGAGCACGTCTTTGCATCGGTCCAGAGCTTGACGGCATCCGGAATCGACCATGTCGACACCGATCATTTCGATGTGGTGATCATCGACGAGTTTCATCACGCCGCCGCCCGGACTTACCAGACGCTCCTCACCCACCTTCGCCCGATTGAACTGCTGGGACTGACGGCAACTCCGGAACGTGGTGACGCCGAACCCATCCTTCACTGGTTCGGCGACAGGATCGCGGCCGAGCTTCGCCTTTGGGACGCGGTCAACCAGAGCCGACTGGTACCTTTCGCCTACTACGGCATCAGCGATGGTCTTGACTACCGCAAGGTGTCCTGGAATAGGGGCCGTGGTTACGACCCGCAGGAGCTCAGCACGCTCCTCACCGGTGACCACGCTTGGGCACGTCTGGTCATCTCCAACATCGCACGGATCGTTCCGAGCCCACACTCCATGCGCGCGCTCGGCTTCTGTGTCTCCGTCGCGCACGCCCGGTTCATGGCGGATCAATTCAACGACGCAGGCGTGCCGGCAATGGCCGTTTCGGCCGAAAGCGACGCCGAGACCCGCAGCAGCGCGCTGGCCCAACTGCGCTCCGGCAAGCTTGCCATCGTGTTCTCGGTCGATCTCTTCAACGAAGGCTTCGACATCCCCTGCGTGGACACGCTGATCCTGCTGCGTCCCACCGACAGCCCGACCGTGTTCCTCCAGCAGCTCGGACGCGGGCTACGTCGCGATCATGGAAAGACCGTGTGCACGGTTCTGGATTTCGTCGGACAACACCGTGACGAGTTCCAGTTCCATCGACGCTATGCGGCGCTGCTCGGCGGCACGCGCAAGCAGATCGAACGCCAGATCGAGAGCGGGTTCCCCTATCTTCCGAGCGGCTGCCACATGCAGCTCGACGCCGTCGCGACGCGATGGGTGCTCGACAACATTCGTCGCAGCCTTCCCTCGCGGTGGGGCGACAAGGCCCGCGAGCTTCAGCGCGTTGCCGAGACGTCTCACGGCGTGAGCCTGGAGGCGTTTCTCGATCAGTCCGGACTCGAGCTCGAGGATGTCTACTCGGGTGACCATTGCTGGTCGGACCTACTGGAAGCCGGCGGCCTGCCTGTCTTGCCTCCTGGCCCCGATGAACGCGCATTGAGGCGGGCTGTCGGACGACTGTTGCACCTCGACGATCCGGAGCGGATCGCCCACCACCGCTGGTTCGCCACGCAAACATCGCTCCCTGACCTGGCTCCGGTTGGTCTTCGCCGACAACGCCTCTTTCACATGCTCGCCTCCGTTCTCACCGAAAAGGTCATGGCCGGGGACGCAACTCTCCAGGACGCCGCCAACCTGATCTGGAGGCACCCCCAGGTCATGGCGGAGATCGCACAACTGATGGCCGTCCTTGCAAGAAGGGTCGACCATGTGCAATCCCCGCTGCGCGACCGCCACGATGTGCCATTGCATGCGCATGCCCGCTACACGAGGCGTGAAATCCTCGCCGCATTCGGCGACGGCACAGCCTTGAAGCTTGCGGAATGGCGGGAAGGCGTGCGATGGCTCCCGCAGGCAGAGACCGACCTGCTCGCGATCACGCTTGACAAGACCAGCGGCCACTTCTCGCCGACGACGCGTTACCGTGATTACGCAATCAACCGGGAGCTCATCCACTGGGAGAGCCAGTCCGTCACCCGGAGCGACAGCGAAACGGGTCAACGCTATCGCGAGCACGAGAAGCGCGGGACTGACGTTCTGCCTTTCGTGCGCTTGACTGCCGACGACCGGGCATTCTGGTTCCTCGGGCAGGCCACCTATATGGATCATTCCGGTGAACGGCCTATGGCCATCACGTGGCGTCTGCAGACGCCGATGCCGGGCGATCTGTACGCCCGCTTCGCGGCAGCGGTTTAACCCAGTCGAGCTACGGGGTGAGGTTCATTTTCTTGCCTCGACATGCCGGACGACACGTCGAAGAAATGAACCTGACCCCAGGTTTCGGGCCGACGTCACCTACATGCAATTGACACTCATTCGCATCGCCATCTAAAGTCGCGATCCCTTTGGAGGGAGGAGGCGCGCCGCGCTTCCCGTGATCGCGCCGGTGTCCTGCCGGTGCTCCAACCCCGCGGGGCATTCGCCAACACGCACGGCCGGGGGGTCGCGCGGCGGAAGGGCCGCGCTGCCAGGAGAACCACCATGAACGTGTCATCGCGGGTCCGACACCCGAAAGTCGGCCCTTTGCCGTGGGCGATCCTCGTCGCCCTGAGTCCCTGCGCCGTCTCGGCCCAGGCCCTTCCCGACGACGAAGAAAAGAACAAGGACGACCGCACGCTCGAGGTCGTCGAGGTCATCGGCGAACGCCCGCTGCCCAACATCAAGGATCGCCTGCAGCGCGGCCAGGCTTCGACCGTGCGCGACCTCTTCGATCTCGACGCCCGTGTCGACTTCGGCGGCGGCACGCGCAACGGCCAGCGCCTGTATCTGCGCGGCGTCGAAGGCAGCAACCTCAACGTCACCGTCGACGGTGCGCGCCAGGGCCAGAACCTCTACAACCACCGCGGCGGCCAGGGCAACGTCGATCCGGAGATCCTCAAGCGCGTCGACATCGCGCCGGGCCCGGTCGCGGCCGATGCCGGCTACGGCGCGCTCGCCGGCAGCGTGCGCTTCACCACCGTCGATGCGCAGGACCGCCTCGCCGACGGCGACACGTTCTGCGCCGCGGCCAAGCTCGGCTACGCCTCGGCCACCGAGGCCAAGCGCGCCTCGGCCACCGCCTACGGCCTCGCCGGCGACACGCTCGGCGTGCTCGTGCATGCCTCCGCGCAGGATTACGACGACCTGCGCGTCGGCGGCGGCAGCCACATCCCCTACTCCGGCGGCGAAGACCGCAGCGCGCTGGTCAAGCTGAGCCTGCTCGCGATCGAAGGCCACGAACTACGCGTCGGCCTCGAGGGCAACCGTGCCGAAGGCTTCAACTACATGCAGCGCGGCGACTACCCGTGGCAGGTTCAGCCGCCCGTCGGCACGCGTCCGCCGCAGGACCAGACGCTCACGCGTACCGCGCAGACGCTCAACTACCGCTTCTCGCCCGGTTCGGACCTTGTCGACCTGCGCGCGACGTTCGCCAACTCGCGCGACGATTTCCACGCGCCGGACAGCAACGGCGAGCGCTTCATCAGCGACGGACGCACGTTCGACCTGCGCAACATCATGCGCTGGAACACCGGCACGATCGCCACCGACCTCACCCTCGGCCTCGAGTACGTCGACCAGGAAGGCACCGCCGAGCAACGCACCGGCACGACGTTCTTCCGCACCGCGAGCGACAATCTCGGTGCCTACGCGCAGGCCCGCGTGCACGGCACGCAGTGGGACGTGAGCCTCGGCGCGCGTCGCGATGCCTACGACAGCGACTACGGCACCGCGAGCAGCGACGGCGAGGAAACCTCCCTCAACCTGCAGGCGCAGTGGCGCTTCGATAACGGCCTGCGCGTGCATGGCGGCTACGGCGAGTCGATCCGCGGCTTCGGCACGATCCCGCTGCAGTTCACGCGCAACATCGCGCCGAACCTGCTGTTCAACGGCACGCCCGACGGTACGCTGCGCCCCGAGCGCGGCCGCCAGAGCGAAGTCGGCATCGCCTGGGCCGGCGAAGGCGTGCTCGGCGCGCGCACGTTCGAGATCGGCCTCAAGCGCTACCTCACGCGCCTGCAGGACGTGATCGCATTCGACCAGCCCGGCACGGGCGGCCTCGGCGGCCGACCGGTACGCGGTTTCTCGAATCTTCACCCGTCGGTGCGCTTCGAAGGCACGGAGCTCACCACGCACTGGCGTGGCGAGCGCTTCGAGACCTCGCTGTCGGTGATCGACGCCGAAGCGAAGAACCTCGCCATGCAGCCGCAGTTCCTCGCCCGCGCCGGCGCGCCGACGCAGGGCAAGCTCGTGTGGGATTCACGCTTCGCGCTCGCGCCGCAGTGGACGGTCGGCTACACGTTCACGGCCGTCGAAGGCCTCGACAGCCCGCCCGCCGGACAGACCGTCTTCATCGAACGCCCCGGCTACTCGCTGCACGACGTGCAACTCAACTGGCGCGCGCCGGGCGCGCAGGACTGGGGCGTCGCCCTGGCCGTCAACAACCTGTTCGACCGCCGCTACAGCACGCTCACCACATTCACCGAACTCGGCTTCGCCACCGAAGAACCGGGCCGCGACGTGCGCGTGACGGTCGACGTGGCGTTCTGATACACGCAGCACTTTGCGCCGAAAAAAAGGCTGTCAAGTTGGAAAGGCCCCGCACAGCGCGGGGCCTTTCATTATCACCTAAAAATTGGCCGCAAAAAATTCAGCCCAATGATCAGATCCTTATCCAATAATTATTGGATTACCTGGATCCAGCAACTGACAAGAACGTTTCCGTCCCATGCACAAAACAGCCAAAGCTCGCCAATCGAACCTGACGACCCCGGGAAACCATAGCGGATGACTCCGTTGTTCCACTCCGGAGCTACGGCCATACCGTTACCGCCACCGTCAAGCGAATTTCCGTTCACGTCTCTCGCCGTACCCGGAATATAACTATCCCCACTTGGAGCGTTGGCAATTGGCTCGAAGCATGCGGAGTCACCATTGTTGAAAACACCACACACCATGGCGGTCCTGCCATGCTTTCCCGCCACCAGATTAATCAAAGCCCTGAGCGCGCGGCGAGGCAGACTCTGCAATGCCAGTGTAATGTTAAGTCTCTGATAAATAGCGAGCCCCACGGCTGCGGACTCCCTGGTGGCAAAAGTATCGAACATTCCGGTGACGGGGAAGACGACATAATAGTCGTTCCGTCCCGCATGGAGTGCCGCTGTAATTTCGTCGAGTTCTTGTGCCGTGGGAGGAATGGAGAATGCCGTCGAACTGTTGTTCGCGATAGCTTCCTCTAAATAGCGGAGGTAATCATCGGTAGATTTCCCATTGTCGGATCGAGGCACGACAAACATCAGGGTTTCGTTGTCGCTCAGCTCTGTGGGGCCCTCCGAAGTGCTTGCCGACGGGGCCGGAATGATATGACCAGATGGATCCCCCGAAGAAGCCGGGACGCCGCCTCCTGGAGAATAGGAAACTCCAATCCATCTAGCATCTTCGGAGACATCGTTGACCACCAGGATCATGTGGTTCCCAGGAATACCTCGTCCTTCGACGTAGCCGATGGCAGCCTGCTCATACTGCCAATCGGCACTGCAGGTATCACAAAGCATGACATCCTCTGCCACTGCGGCTGCCGGAATCAGAGCCGAAAGAGAAAACATCAAGGTCATTAATTTACGCATTACCTTCTCCATGTAATAAGCCAATATCCAAGCTCCAGCCAGACCACACCGTCATGTCCGGCCATCGATTATGGCCACATGAACAGCCTTTCGTTGCGTGCGCAACTTCTCAGTTCCGAAGACCAAGCTCACGTTGAGGCCAAACCGGCATGTGGAATCAACAGTTGCGTAGCGAACCTGTTAATCAGAATGCGTGGCATTCGTCAGGACTGCCGCTGGTGATGTCGCAAGATTAGCCGCATAGGCCGGCAGACTTACGCGCCGCGCGACCCGAGCTCCATCAATTGCTACTCTCGGACCGCCGGCGATGAGCAGGCGTCGCATCCTCCGGCCACATCGTCACGCCACGCAGCGGATCTTCCGGCCTCCACGCGTCGAAGGGATCGCCCTCCACCGCTTTCGAGGCGACAATGCGCGCATGAGAACCTTCGTCCTCCGCGCCCGCGCGGCTCCCACCGACAGTCCGACCCTGCTGGCCTCCATCGGCCAGGAGGCGCACACCGAGATTCTCGCGCACACGCTCATGAACGCGATCTTCGTGGCGCAGTCGCATCGCCCCGATGTCGTCGTCTACCTCGTGCTCGAGAGCACGCGCGATTTTTCGCGCACGATCCGTTTCGACGCCAACGCGATGCACGACATCGGCGGCTTCGACGAACGCGCCCTGCTCGGCAAGGTGGCCAGAGCCCTCGACGTCTCGCGCGGCATGGACAAGGAAGAATCCCGACCGGTCGAGTCGGGCGTCACCGTGCAGACGATCAGTTTCGAGCGCCTCGTGCAGGCACTCGCCACGGATCATCAGCTCTACGTGATGGACCGCAAAGGCACGCCGATCCGCGAGCAGGTGTTCGAAGGCAACCCGTGTTTCCTGCTCACCGACCACATCCCGATGCCGAAGAAGACCTTCCACAGTCTCGAGCGCCTCGGCGCGCAGAAGCTCGCGCTCGGCGCGACGATGCTGTTCGCATCGCAATGCGTCGTGCTGATCCACTACGAACTGGATCAGGCCTGACGACGGCTGCATCGGGCGTCCTTGCCCGCAGATGCGCGTTTGTCAGCAGCGCTCGATGCCGACTTTCCAGGTTCCGCCTTCCTTGCGCATCAGCACGTCGCACTGCATCTCGTAGCGATCCGCGGCGCTCCCGGCCTGCGCCTTGAGCTGCGCCACGGCAGCGTCGCCGAGCACTCGCATCGTGCCGATAGCAGGCTTTCCGCTGTGCGCGGGCACGAACATGTGCACGAACATGTGCTCGACCTCCGCGCCGTACTGCTCGGCCTGGCGCCGGGCATCCGCGCGGCGGGTCTCCGTGAACGAGCCCTCGATGTCCTTGGACGATTTCGCCTTCCCGGCGGCCGTCCAGTAGGAGAGGAGCGCCGCGCGTGCCGCCTCGACATCAGGGCCCGTCGTGACGCCAGAAGCCAGCGTGCGGTCGACCAGCGACGGCGGCGCGAGCGGCACGTCGACGGTGTACCTCCCCAGCACGTCGCACCACTCGCCGTTGCAGCTGCCGCTGCCCTCCTCGAGTGTTCCGGTGACACGCGTGCCGCTCGTCTTGAGCTTGGCCACCGCGCTGGCGAGGTCGTTGATCACGTTGACGCCGCGCACCGAGCACGCCCCGCCGGCGTCGCATTCGTAGATGGCCTCGACGTTTCCATCGGCCTTGATCGACCAGCGCAGCAGCGGAGCGCTGGCCTTCTGGCGCCACGCGAGGATGTCGTCGTTGCGATCCTCGGCGTCGGCCCACTCATCGGCAGGAACCGCCCTGTCGAACAGGTAGATCGTCGTGGTCGCGCCGGCACGCGACGATTCGCTCCAGGCGTACGCATGGGTGGGCTTGAACACGCCGTCGGCGGATTGGCCGGACACCGTACCGGCGGGTGCGGCGGACGCTTGGATCGACATCGTGGCGAGCACGAACACGGTGGAAAGGCGGCGCGGGAACATGCAAACCTCCTGGTCGGTATCGAGAACGGTGCGGACGGTCGTGCACGCTCACGCGAAGGCGTGGCGAGAGGGGCCAACCGCAGCGCCTCCGGACCGTACGGACATGCCCTCGCCGCCATTCGCGCTCCGCTAAGCTGCGGGGATGTACGACGGTATCCCCGCGTCGACCACCAAGGAGAAGGCATGAAGATCGTGACCAGCCTGAGCTTCCAGGGCCAATGCCGCGAAGCATTCGAGTTCTACGCCAAGGTTCTGGGCGGCAAGATCACCGCCGCCTACCCGTACGGCGAGGCGCCTCCGGGCATGCCGTTCACCGACGACAAGTACAAGCAGTGGCTCATGCACGCGTGGCTCGATGTCGGCGACCAGTCGATCATGGGCGCGGACATGGACACCGCCTGGGCGCCGAACATCGGCAAGCCCAAGAACGGCTTCGACGTGACCCTGCACACGACCGACATCGCCGAGGCGCGTCGCTGGTTCGATGCACTGTCCGAAGGCGGCAAGGCCGTGATGCCGTTCGCCGAGACATTCTGGTCACCCGGCTACGGCGCGCTTGTTGACCGGTTTGGCATTCCGTGGATGGTCAACACGATCCCTTCGGGCGACTGGAAGCCACCGCAAGGTGCAGACGGTTCGTTCTGACGCCCCCTCTCCCCCGGCCCCTCTCCCGCAAGGGGAGAGGGGAGAAAGGCGCGCATCCAGGGATAGGTGCAGTCGCTCCTTCTCGACGCACTTTCCGAAGGCGGCAAATCCGTGATGCCGTTCGCCGAGACATTCTGGTCACCCGGCTACGGCGCGCTCGTTGACCGGTTTGGCATCCCGTGGATGGTCAACACGATCCCTTCGGGCGACTGGAAGCCGCCGCAAGGTGCAGACGGTTCGTTCTGACGCCCCCTCTCCCCCGGCCCCTCTCCCACAAGGGGAGAGGGGAGAAAGGCGCGCATCGAGGGATAGGTGCAGCGCTCCTCTTCGAGGCGCTTTATGAACGCGGCAAACCCGGGATGCCGTTCGCCGAGAGGTTGCGGTCACCGGGCTAAGGCGCGCTCGTCGACAAATTCGGCATCTCGTGGATGGTCAATACGATCCCGTCGGGCGACTGGAAGCCGCCGCAAGGTGCAGACGGTTCGTTCTGACGCCCCCTCTCCCCCGGCCCCTCTCCCGCAAGGGGAGAGGGGAGAAAGGCGCGGGCCGCGGGATATCCCACCGCGTCCGTGGAGATCCCATTCGTCGCTCTCGATTAGAGAGCGAGATGTCGCCTGCACACGACGAGCAGCCAGCACGCACACGCCCGCATGTCTCCCCTCTCCCCTTGCGGGAGAGGGGTCGGGGGAGAGGGGTCATCGAAACCGCGAGCTCACACCGGCACGACATGCCAGCCGTGGTGAGTCACGCAGGCGATCACCTGGCGCTCTTCGCCCGCCCCCACGCGTCACCAGCCTGCTTCGGCGGCGACGACGCACCGACCGGAACATCGCGCACGCGCTGCGTGAGCCCCTTGAGGAAGTTGCGCAGCATCTGGTCGCCGCATGGACGGTAGTTGCGATGTCCGGGCTGGCGGAACAGCGCCGACAGCTCCGGCTTGGACACCGGGAATCCCGCGTCGGCGAAGACCTCGTGCATGTCCACGTCGGCGAGCTCGAACGCGATGCGCAGTTTCTTCAGCACGAGGTTGTTGGTCATGCGCGTCTCGAAAGGTCGCGCGGGCTGGCGGTCGTCGCGACCGCGCCGGTGCACGATGAGGCCATCGAGGAAGCGCGCGAGCACCGCGTCGCTGCACGGCACGTGAGCGGGATCCTCTTCCTTGAGCAGCATCGCCCGCACGTCGTCGCGCTCGAGCACGAACGCCGGATCGACCAGACGCACGATCTCGACCACCTTGGGATCGCTCAGGTCGAGCATGTAACGCACGCTGCGCAGCACATCGTTGTGGATCATGGGCCTTCGTGACGCCGGGGAAAGACGCGCAGTGTAGCGGGTGTGGCGGGAATCGCCGGGCCACGCATTCTCCATCAGCAAACACGTCACCCGGACCTCGCCTCCTGCTCGTCATCCCGGCGAAAGCCGGAATGACGAGCTGGGTGACCGCAGCGAATCGGCGGCAGCTTCGACTTGCCCGAGCCGAATCACGCCCGACGATCGACGGCATCAACCCACGCCATGTCCTCCTTCCCCGCCTCTCCACGTTTCCTCATCGGCGGGTTGTATAGTCCGCCGGCACGCCGGGTGCTGCACCCGGCCACACGAAAGGTGAAGGAATCGTCATGGGTCTCATTCAAGCGGCGGTGGGTGCGGTCGGCGGCATGCTCGCGGACCAGTGGAAGGACTTCTACACGGTGCCGGCAGGGCTGCCGTCGACGGCGGCGCTGTTCGCGGCCGTGCCGCAGGGCACCAACGCCGGGCGTGGCTCGAACACCAAGGGTTCGTCCAACATCATCACCAACGGCTCGAAGATCGTCGTGCCGGAAGGCTACGGCCTGCTGCTCATGCAGGATGGCGCGATCACCGGCTTCGTCGCCGAGCCGGGCGGCTACGAGTGGCGTTCCGACGACCTCAACTCCAAGTCGATCTTCGCCGGCGACGGCTTCGTCAGCCCGCTGATCACGCAGAGCTGGGAGCGCTTCAAGTTCGGCGGCCAGCCGGGCTCGCAGCAGGCCGCGTTCTTCGTCTCGCTCAAGGAGCTGCCGGACAACCGCTTCGGCACGCAGTCCGAGATCTACTGGGACGACGCCTTTCTCAACACCCAGGTCGGCGCGGTCACGCGCGGCTCTTACACGCTCAAGATCGTCGACCCGATCCTGTTCGTGAAGAACTTCGTGCCGGCGCAGTACCTGCAGTCGGGCCAGGTGTTCGACTTCACCGACATGGACAACGCGGCGGCCAGCCAGCTGTTCAACGAGGTCGTCGGCTCGCTCGCGCCGGCCTTCAGCCTGTACTCGAACGATCCCGCCAAGGGCAACCGCATCACCAAGCTGCAGCAGGATTCGATCGGCTTCGCGAAGAGCCTGTCCGACGCGGTCGAGCAGGCCTACCAGTGGAAGTCCGATCGCGGCCTCGTGATCGTCAAGACCGCGATCGTCTCGATCGAATACGACGCCAACACGCGCGAGCTGCTCAAGACCGTGCAGCGCGCCGATGCGCTCGCCGGTGCACGCGGCAATTCCAACCTGCAGGCCAGCGTCGCGCAGGGTATCCAGTCGGCCGGCGAGACCGGCGGCGCGGCGGGTCTGGTCGGCATCGGCATGGCCTCGGGCATGCTCGGTGGCGTCGGCAACCTGCAGCAGCCGGCCGCGCCCGCGGCGGATGATCCGGTGGCCAAGCTCAAGAAGGCCAAGGAGATGCTCGATCTCGGCCTGATCACGCAGGGCGACTACGACGCGCTCAAGGCCAAGGCGCTCGGCCTGTAACCGTCCGGGTACGTCGCGACCATGTCCAACACCAACCTCCCGCCGGTGCCGCCGCCTCCGGGCATCGGTCCCGGCTCGCCGCGCGACGTGCCGCCGGTGCCGGGCAGCCATCCGATCGATCCGGCCACGCTGCCCAAGCCGATCCGTGACGAGCTGCTGGCACCGGATCCGCTCGCCATCGACACCTCGGCCGCCGAACTTCGCGACGGCCTCAACCGTTGCCCGAAGTGCGGCGCGACCGACATCCGCCACAAGCTCGGCACCGATCTGCTGATCTGCCAGTACTGCCGCCACGAGTGGGACGGTGCGCGTGTCGAGGAGGCGTTCGGACTCGGCGAAGGCCTCGCCGACCTGCGCGGCACGGTCGTCGCGTCGGGTGCGCGCGACATCGCCGCCGACGCCGCCGCGCTCATGACGTTCAAATGCACGGGCTGCGGCGCCGAGGTCACGGTCAACACGTCCACGTCGATGACGGCGCGCTGCCACTGGTGCCGCCACGTGTTCGGTGTCAACGAACAGGTACCCAATGGTGCCGTGCCCGATGCCGTGCTGCCGTTCCACATCAAGAAGGACGACGCCGTCGCGCGCATCCGCCAGTTCGTCGACAAGCGGCGCATGTTCGCGCTCAAGGCGTTCAAGGAGGAGTTCACGCCCGAGAACGTCGTCGGCGTCTACCTGCCCTACATGATCGTCGACGGCAACGTCAGCGCGGCGGTCTCCGGCAAGGGCGAGATCAAGACGCGCGAGTACCAGCGCGGCACCGACAAGAACAAGACCACCTACTACGACGCCGACATCTACCAGGTCGAGCGCCAGGTCTCGTTCACCGTCGACGACCTGCCGCTGGAATCCTCGACCGAGCGCGGCAACCTCGACACCAAGGTCAACACCAACAACATCATCAACACGATCCTGCCGTTCGACACCAAGAACGCGGTGAAGTGGAACGCCTCGTACCTGTCGGGCTTCACCTCCGAAAAGCGCAACAGCAACATCGAGCAGATGCAGCCGCGCCTCGAGGACCAGTTCATGTCGATCGCGCGCGCGCAGGTCGAAAGCTCCGTGCGCCGCTACGACCGCGGCGTGCGCTGGGAGCAGGAACAGCTCGACGTGCACGGCACGCGCTGGGTGTCGATGTACCTGCCCGTGTGGCTGTACTCCTACCACCAGCCCGGCGCCAACGGCGGCATGCTGCACTACATCGCGGTCAACGGCCGCACCGGCGAGACCATGGGCAGCGTGCCCGTGCAGCAGTGGAAGCTGCTGCTCGCCGCCCTCACCACCGGCACGGTCATCGAAGGCATCGTGCTCTGGATCCTGGCGACGTCATCATGAGCGACGATGGTGGCCTCTGGCTTCTCGCGGCCGGTCCCGCCGGCGCGTCCGCGCTGTACTGGTACCTCTACCGCTACTACCGCAACACCGACAAGTCGCACGCCTTCGAGCGCGAGACGACCGTCGAGGCCCAGCCCGTGACGGGCTCGGACGCCCAGGTCGGCGACATCAAGGGCACGCGCGAATCCCGCATCCGCGGCGACAACGTGCGCGCGTTCCGCGAACGCGTGCAGCGAGTGCGCAGCGATTCGAGCTGAGCGGCGACGCGGCGGCGGCACACGTGGCGGCACCCTTCGCGCATCCGTTGGCTCTCCTCTCCACCTGCACACCTGGCGCCGTGATCGGCGACCGGGCCCGTACCGCTGCCGAGTTTCTTCTGGTGGTACGTCACCGTGAAGTCGAGCGGCGCAGGACTTGCCTTGAGCGACAGCGTCCTGCCCTCTTACGTCCGCTCCACGAGCATGACGACATCCGCGTAGTCGGCCGATCGCAGCGCGCCCTTGTGGGCATCGCCCTTCACGGAGCATAGCGCCGCCGACACGCTGGATCCGATCACACGCCGCCGCACGCGAGGTCAACGGCCTCACAAGCTTCGACTCAGTGGTAGACCCACTTCCCCGACGGATCCCAGCGCACGATCATGCGCTTGGCATCGTCGAGTGCCTCCTCGCGGGACGGATTGCAGTCGCCCAGGCAAGAACGCACCTTGAGCAGCACGCCGCACTCGAACTCCCCGACATCGGCGCGGCGCACCCTGCACGACTCCACCGTCACGTCGGCGAGTTCCATGTGCACGACAGCCGACTTGCCCGTCGCGGTCAGCGTCAGCGGCACACCGCCTTTGGACTCGAAGTCCTCGTACATCTCGTAGGTGAGCTTGCGTACCACGCTCAACGGAGGCCCACCTTCCGGCACCGGTTTGCCCTTGGCGACCGGGGCCGGCTTGGGCGGTGCTGCAGGCACCGACGCGAGCGCCGCGGGCATGCCGACGTCGTCCGTCGTGGCGAAGGTCACCGAAGAAGCGTTCGAGAACGCGCTCGACCACTGCAGCTCGAAACCTTCCGGCACGATCACCACGAGAACACCGCGCGCCGTCGTGCCGGCCAGCGACAACCCGTAACGCGCAAGCAGGCTCGTCACCGCATCCTGCTCGCCCTGCTTCGGCGTGACCAGCACGCGCCCTTTCGCGACCCTCGAAGGCGTCGTCTCACGCGGATAGTCGTTGCCGTCGACCCTCAGCGATGCGCCGCTGTAGCGCACGGCATCGTTGTTGCGTGGATCGCTGCTGCAGCCGACGGACATGACCAGGGCGAACATGACGACGATGCCGTACCGCGAAGCACGCATGAAGCGGATCCTTGCCTGATGGGAGGGTGCGGCACTCTGGCATCGATGTCGGTGGACGTCACGCGCGCCGACGCAGGCCGGTGACAGGCATCACGACTCCGCGCCGGCGGAATCGCCTGCGGCGGTTCCGCCCTACGCAAAGCAGCGTCGTCGACCGATCAACACGAACCCGCTCCCGTAGGGCGGAACCCGCGCAGCGGATTCCGCCGCAAACGTGTTCCGAGGCAGCATCCTCGTCATCGCCTTCGGAGCTCCCGCGCTGCGCTGATCGCATCGCCCAGCCATCCAGACGCCCGAACGTTCGACTGTCATCACGATTCGGTGACCGCCATCGCGTACACGCATGACGCGATGCACCACTATCGATCCACCGCCGGAACCGGCACCTCCTTCGCCACGACCATGCGCAGCGAACGCCGTTTCCGACCCGCCTCCTCCGCGGCGATGCTCGCCATCACGATGCTTTGCGCCGGATCGGCGTCCGCCACGGGTCAGGCGCCCGCCGGCACCGGCGCGACGTCTGCCGCGTCGCCCGTCGCCTACGCGCCGCTCTACGCCGAAGGCACGCCGGCCACCGAGGACATCCAGTATTCGGAGCCTGACGGCACGCTCGTCACGCTGGCCGGTTTCCGCCCGACCAACCGCCATGCGCGCGAGCGCGGCGAGCCCTGGTACCTGCCCAACTCGCAGGTGTTCAATCCGCGCGATGTCGGCCCCGGCAACTACTTCACGTTCCCGACCTTCTACTTCCAGAACCGCACCTACGGCCTCATGGTGCGCGACGAGGTGCCCGCCGGGCGCTCGCGCGTCACGTTCTACCTGCGCGTCAGCAACGGTACCTTCATCAACAACGGCATCAGCCTGTTCCGCCGCGTCGATCCGAACGTCGGCGAGTACGGCTGGATGAACAATCAGGGCTTCACCAACGTCATCGAGAACAATCGCCGCTGCCACCACACCTCGGCGCCACTCGACTGCCGCATGGACGGCCCCGTGCTCGACAACTGGCGCGCCCCGCAAGGCGGCACGCCGTTCCGGATCGGCGACAAGATCGAGGTCGCGCCCGCGCAGTTCCTCGACAACACCGACGGTGCGCATGCGCTGATCGACGGCGGCGGCATCCGCTACTACTCGTTCGAACAGCTCTACGTGGTCGGCCACGGCATGGCGCCGTGGTACGGCGTCGCGCCGCTGCTGGATTCGCATCCGCTGCCCGCCTCGTCCCTGCTCGGTGGCCAGGCCAGCGTCTCGTACAACTATTCCGACGAGCCGATGCGCAACTTCCAGCAGTCGGTCAACAACATCGGCTTCACCAACATGCAGCGCTTCGTCGAAGGACGCCGCCTGTTCCACACCTCGTTCGCCGACGGCAAGCATTCGGAAAGTCCCAACGTCAATCCGGTGTTCACCGCGCACGCCGGCCAGCTCGGTCCGCGCTTCAACGCCGAGCGCTGCCTCGGTTGCCACCAGCTCAACGGCCGCAGCCTGCCGCCGCGCGTCGGCCAGCCGCTCGATACGCTGTCGGTGTTCACGGCCACGAGCAGTTCCGCCGCCGGCACCACGCCGGATCCGACCTACGGCATGAACGTGCAGCAGCGCGCGTCCGCCGCGGGCGCAGCCGATTACACCGTGCGTCTCGCTTCGAACACCGCGCAGACGCGCACGCTCGCCGACGGCACGATCATCGAGCTGCGCAAGCCGACCTACGCGTTCAGCGGTCCCACGCCGGCGCAGTTCTCGGTGCGCCAGGCTTCGCAGGTGATCGGCATGGGCCTGCTCGAAGCGGTCGACGAGGCGACGATCCTCGCTTGGGCCGATCCGGGCGACACCAACGGCGACGGCGTGCGCGGCGTACCGAACTGGGTGACCGATCCGCAGACCGGCGACACGCGTCTCGGCCGCTTCGGCTGGAAAGCCGGCAAGGCCAGCGTGCGCCACCAGGTCGCGAGCGCACTCATGCTCGACATGGGCGTGACCTCGCCCGTGTACCGCTCACGCGCCTGCCAGCAGGATCCCGTGTCGGCCGCGTGCACATCCGCGACCCAGGCCGTGTCCGGCGTCAACGACGATGAACTGCTGCGCCTCGCCCAGTACATCGAACTGCTCGGCGTGCCCGCGCAACGCAACCTGCGCAGCGGCTACGGCCCCGGCCAGCGCGTGCCGACCGAACACGACATCGATCCCGCGCGCATCGCCAACGGCGAGGCCGTCTTTGCGCAGGCGCAATGCGGCGCCTGCCACCGCGCGCAGCTGACCACGGCCAGCCACCACCCGATGGCCGAACTGCGCAACCAGACCATCCGCCCCTACACCGACCTGCTGCTGCACGACATGGGCGAAGGCCTCGCCGACACGCTCGCCGAAGGCCAGGCCACCGCACGCATGTGGCGCACGCCACCGCTGTGGGGCCTCGGCTCGCTCGCGTACACGCAGCGCACCGCCGCGCAGATCGCCGCGGCCGATCCGTCCACGATCCTCACCTCGGGCTTCGACATCGGCGAACTGCCGCGCGATCCGGTCTCCAACGCCCGCTTCCTGCACGACGGCCGCGCCCGCACGATCACCGAGGCCATCCTCTGGCACGACGGCGAGGCCCAGCAGAGTCGTCAGCGTTTCGAGCAACTGAGCACGCAGGACCGGAACGATCTGCTGGATTTCCTGAGGTCGCTGTAGCGAGGAAACGGAGCGCGTTCGTTCCCTTCTCCCTCCGGGAGAAGGTGGCCCGGAGGGCCGGATGAGGGTGCTATGACGCGCGACGCCGGAGCCTTTTCAGGCCGTCGTACCCCTCTCCCCCAAGCCCCTCTCCCGCAAGGGGAGAGGGGAGCAATGCGTGCGCTCCGAGGATCGGGCATCGCGCGTGGAGAGGCCTTCACATCTGGATGGTCCTTCACACCTCCATGGTCCTTCGCATCTGGATAGCCCTTCACACCTCGATGTTCCTTCACACCTGCAAGGTTCCCTGACGGCAGCGATCGCCTTCATGGCGTGCCAGCGATGCGCGTCATCGCAGGACGGCATCGACAGCCTCGATCGTCCGCACGCCGCCGGCCGACCACCACCTGTCCGCACTGTTCACCACCGGACGCCGCCTGTGCGCGGCCGGACAGCGCAGCATTCGCCCGAGCCGCCAACCCGCGCCACGCCGCGGTTCCCGCGCTGGCACGCCGCTTGCGTTGCACGGGGACGATCCGCGCCCGGCGTGGCGGGTCGACACGCCTTCGGGCGGCCCCTGCGGATCACGAGGACACCCCATGCGTCTTGCCCACTGGTTCGCCGATCTGCAGCGTGCCGCGCGCACGTTGCGCCGCACGCCGGGTTTCGTCGGCATGGCGGTCGGCATGCTCGGCCTCGCCATCGGCGTGACGGCGGGCATGTTCAGCGTGGTCAACACGGTGCTGCTGGATCGCCTGCCCTACGCGAACCCCGATCGCCTGGTCTTCATCTCGGCCAGCGCGCCGGGTTCGGACATGCCGGCCGAGTTCCAGGTGTCGCCGGAGCTGTTCCTGCAGTACCGCGAGCAGTCGCGCCTGCTCGAGGACAGCGCCACGAGCGCCTCGGGCACCTCCACGCTGCGCGTCGGCGATCGCGTCGAGCGCGTGCGCATGGGCTGGCCGACCAACTCGCTGTTCTCGACACTCGGCGCGGTGCCGGTGCTCGGTCGCCTGCCGCTCGACAGCGACGAGGACAACGCCGTGGTGATCAGCTACGGCCTCTGGAACGACTGGTTCGGTCGCGATCCGAACGTGGTCGGCGCGCGCTACTTCGTCTCGGATAAAGACCGCACCATCGTCGGCGTGATGGGGCCGGACTTCCGCTACCCGTATGCGGACGTGAGGCTGTGGGTGTCGGGCACGATGAAGGTGTCCGACATCAAGGAAACCGGCGATTTCGACTACGACATGGTCGGCCGCATGGTGCCCGGCGCGACGCACCAGGCGCTCGCCGAGGAACTGACCACGCTGGCGCGGCGCGTGCCCGAGCGCTTCGGCGGCACGCCCTCCTACCTGCGCACCATCGAGCAGCACCGCGCCGTGGTGCGCTCGCTCGAAGACCGCCTGCTCGGCGCCTACGCGCGCCCGCTGTGGGTGCTGCTCGGCGCGAGCGTGATCGTGCTGCTGATCGCCTGCGCCAACGTCGCCAACCTGTTCCTCGTGCGCAGTGAAGGGCGTCGCCGCGAACTCGCGGTGCGCAACGCGCTCGGCGCCTCGCGCGGTGCGCTGCTGCGCCTGCAGCTGGCCGAGGCCACGCTGATCGCGCTGCTGGCCGGCGGCGTCGCGATCGTGCTCGCCGCGTTCACGCTGCCGCTGTTCCTGCAGGCCGCGCCGCGCGGCATTCCGCGGCTCGATGCGGTCGGCGTCGATGTGCCGATGATCGCCTTCACGGCCCTCGCCGCCGCGGTGTCGGCGCTGCTCTGCGGCGGCCTCGCCGCGCTGCGCGATGCCACGCCCGACATGTCGCGCCTGCGCGAAGGCGGGCGCGGCTCGACCGCCGCGCAGCATTGGCTGCGCAATGCCCTGGTCGCCGGGCAGACCGCGCTCGCGCTGGTGCTGCTGATCGGCTCTGCGCTGCTGCTGCGCAGCGTGTGGGAGCTGCGCCAGGTCAAGACCGGCTACGACACGCGCGACATCCTGAGTTTCCAGATCGCGCCGGACCGACCCGAGCTCAACAGCCCGCTGACCTACGCGCACTTCAACCTCGCCTTCCTCGAGCGACTGGCGGCTCTGCCGAGCGTGCAATCGGTCGGCCTGATCGAGAACGTGCCGATCGACGAAGGCACCGCCACGCTCAAGATCCGCACCGAGGCCGGCGCGGCCGACACCGGCGAAGGCATCCCGCTGCACGCCACCTACAGCGCCGGCGACTACTTCAGGACCATGGGCATCGCCCTGCTCGGCGGCCGTCCGTTCACCACCGACGACCAGATCGGCGCACGCGGCAACGTGATCGTGAGCCGGTCCGCAGCGGACCTGCTGTGGCCCGGCAAGGATGCCGTCGGCCAGCGCCTGCAACGCGCCGGCAGGACGAGCTGGGAAACCGTCGTCGGCGTGGTCGACGACGTGCTGCAGGATGGCCTGCAAGGCAAGCCCGAAGCGCTCGTCTACTTCCCGATGGTCGGCCCCGCGGCCGACTTCAAGCGCCAGGTGTCCTCGCCCGGCTATGTCGTGCGCAGCACGCGCGCCGACACGATCGCGCCGCAGATCCGCGCACTGGTCAAGGAGATCGCGCCCGAGGCGCCGATGTACCGCGTCAACACGATGGAGGCGCTGGTCGAGCGCTCGATGACGCAGCTCAACTTCACGCTGCTGACGCTCGGCATCACCGCGCTGCTCGCCCTCGTGCTCGGCGCGGTGGGCCTGTACGCCGTGCTCTCGTACATCGTCGCCGAACGCCGCCGCGAGATCGGCGTGCGCATGGCCCTCGGCGCCAACGCGATGCGCGTGCGCGCGATGGTCGTCGCACAAGGCGCCCGCGTGGTCGGCGTCGGCCTCGTCATGGGCCTGCTCGTCGCGTTCGCTACGACGCGCGCGCTAGGCAGCCTGCTCTACGGCGTGCAGGCCACCGATGCCGCGACCTTCATCGTGGTGCCGCTGCTCATGGCGATGGTCGGCGTGCTGGCGAGCTACCTGCCCGCAAGGCGTGCGTCGAACCTCGATCCGATGGAGGCGTTGCGGCGGGAGTGAGGGTGCCGGTGGGACGGCGTTGAGAGCCACGCTGATGACGGTGAATGGGATCTACGCTGACTAACTCTTATTACCTGGCTGACGATGCTGGGCGATTGGGTCGATGACCTCGAGGATTTTATCTTTCGAGTTGTAAGCAATAAGTAGCGTGTTGCCGACGGGAACGGCATCCGGCAATCCTCTGACAGAGCTCATGTCCAAGGTGCCATCGTATACAGAAGACAAGAAATCGAGGAATAGATTCTGCGCTTCATTGCAAAGCTCATCATCAAAATCGCTCTGAAGAAGAAGCTTTACTTGAAAACCATCGCCAAGTTGAGCCACCACAGAATAGAAAATTGAG
The DNA here is from genome assembly GCF_051987395.1 of Dokdonella aquatica. Classification (NCBI taxonomy): domain Bacteria; kingdom Pseudomonadati; phylum Pseudomonadota; class Gammaproteobacteria; order Lysobacterales; family Rhodanobacteraceae; genus Dokdonella; species Dokdonella aquatica. Next base: position 4,063,454 of record NZ_CP197094.1, read on the forward strand.
TAGCGCGGGTTCTCAGACTCGGCCTTTCCCTTGCTGAAGACAATCCTGCCTTTTGGCGCTCCATCGCCAAAAAACCTGGACGACAAGCTATGCAGCGCCTTCTTCAGTATGTGGTAGTGATCTTTGCCTGCCTCCTTTAGAAAAGCATCAAAATACGATCGCCCCAAGTACACCATGACTGCTGTCGGAATCAACCACTCGATTCCCGCGTAAGGGCCTGGATCCGGCCTCGACTCAACGCGAACAGCAAGACCATCAGCTTCAATGTATCGCCTGAAATCAGAAAATGATTGGTCCTCAAGCGACTCGAAATACACCAAGCCGATATCAGGAACTGATGGTCTGCTCATCGAACATTCCTCACCAATCAAAAAGTCCGGCCTTCAGTAGAAGTCAGGTATACAAATTCTCATATCCATCCGCGTCCACAGCGCTGAGGCCCAGCGTGTGGAACTGCTCCCACATGCCGCGCCAACGCTCGGCATCCCGCTGCACACGACTGACAAGACGCGGACACGTGTCGGCGAGGATCGCGTCCATCAGCGCGCTCGGTTCGGTGCCGCTGTAGCGGTACCAGAGCGCAGCCGCCTGGGCTGGATCGTCGCGGCACAGCTGCGCGCCCTGCCCGATCAGCCGCGTGACCGTCGCGACCACGTCGGCGTGCTCGGTCAGGAAACGCTCCGACGTGAACAGCTCCAGCGCCGAGAAGTTGTGCAGCCCAACCTCGGTGCTCGTGATGAAGTGCGTGTCCATGCCTTCGAGCCGCGCCTCGACGCCCTCGAAGTTGGCGAAGCACAACCATGCGCCGTCGAAACCGGCCCGCAGGTTGGCCAGATGCTCGAAACCCGCACCTTCGATCTGCACCTGCTCCGGCGAGAACGCCGCACCGCGCTGCGCACACCAGCGCGCCAGGATCTCGCGCGCGATCGTGTCGGTCACGCCACCCGCCACCGGCGACGCGAGCCGCACCGTGCCGCCCGCGAGCAGACGCTCGCCCGCCGCACGCTGCAGCAGGATCCCACCATCGGTCTTGAAGAAGCAGCCTAGCGCCTTCAGACCCGGCCGATGCGCATCGATCATGTGCAACGGCTCGTTGCACGCGAACGCGATGTCGCCACTCACCGTCGCCGCAAGGCCGTCGTAGTGGTCATCCGGCACCAGCAGCTCCAGCTCGAGGCCCGCATCGCGGAACCAGCCGAGTTCGATGCCCGCGATGAGCGGCAGATGGTCGGGATTGAGGAACCATTCGAGGGAGATGGACAACGTCATAAATTATTCCAAAGGCCTCCCATCAAAAAATCGAAAAATAACAAAATTAATGCGCAACGACTTGCATAAAAGATCTGAATAAGGCCATTTTAATCAAGTGACAGAGGCCGACTGCTCGCCAGAGCAAAAATTCTGGCAGCGAGCTCCTTTCCCGCCGCTGAAATTTCCGAATCAGTGAGCCACGCCGCAATAATTTTCGATCTTATAATTTCTATAGACTGGTCACCTATTCCTAACGCCCCCCGTAAGTCACTCGGAAAATCATGATAATCGCGATGCCCAATATCCATCATGGCGTCTACGATCCTCGCAGCTTCGATCCCAAGAGAAGCAGCCAGTACTTCAGGCCTATCCCTAATGAAAGACCGCGATGCGTTCATTGGATCATGAAGTCCAGGAAGATAATCTAAACTCGCGCATTCGCCATGCTCACGCTTGTCTCCATCGAGAACACCAATAATACCGCAAATAACAGATTTCTTGGGAAATTTCTCGACGAATTTGACAACCTCCGAATCACCGCCCGCCACAATCTGCACGTCAACCCATCTAGACAAATCGCCGCTAAAATTAAAGACTATCTGCTTAATTGCTTCTTGAGCATCCACATCTTCGACGATTATTAGCAAGCACTTAGTGGAAAGTAAGCGAAGTGGTCTAATAAGTTGGCGCCGTTCTTTTACGTTTGCAAGAAGAGTTGACCTAGCAACATCAGCCTTAACGTATACAAGACAGAGGTCTGATTCTCGCATCGAGTACATTGGCTCTGCGGAATGTGATGAGAAGAATATCATCAGCTTCCGATCGTTAGCAATCACCGCCATAGAATCTATCAGCCCACGTCTCGACTCGGATGACAAATGTGAGTCCGGCTCATCCAGAAGAATAACAGTGTGCTTATCGGCGCGTCGCATCAACCAAATGGTATAAAAGGCGCAATACTCTCCGAAACCCATTCCTCTAGAATCGTAGGCACGCGACTGTGTAACAACCTTGAAGAAAGGAAAGACACTCTCATCTTGCTCGCTATCATCCGGTTCACTCTCTATACCTTTATCGTCAGGTAATATTATTTCACTGACGGATATCTCAGTGTAGGACTGACACGCCACGTGACATAAAAAATCAGCATCTTTTCCCGTCAAAACTCTACTGCCAGCCTCCTTTATAAACTGATCTATATCGCTCATCTTATGGATTCTACTACGTATATAGTTGACGTCACGAGAAACGTCAGAGTAAACGACTGTTATCTCCGCATCACTTTCATCTTGTGGGATTGTGAAATCTTTGCCTCGGTAGCTACCACGCAAACGGACCACCGGTGATCTATCATGATAGGCTCTACGGTTAAGAATACCCTCCATAGCCAGAAGAGCTCCTGTTTTACCGACGCCGTTAGCGCCAAGTAGTGCAGTTACTCTGGACTCTATGGAGACCGACTCAATATCACCATCATTGTTATACTCTATCGACCTTACAAAGAGATCCTTGGCCGCTGAAGATCTGCAGTGCTTCCATGCATCGTCGACATCAGCTTTTCGCATTTCAGAATTCCCTTGCCCAGTTTATGCTCGACGCGAAACTCAACAACTTTTCGTCACTGAACTCTGGAAATCCAATGGAGGTATGCAGTTCGTACTCTCCGCCGAATACAGCACTTCGGTACTTTCCAATGTATCTATAAGCGGGATCTGTGCACTCAATATCCGGATCTTTCGAAAATTCATGCCACGAGATCCACAGCGCGATGTCCCGAAGCACCAGTGAGGCAACGTCAGTAACACGAGAGGTTGCGCGATCGGAGTAGACCAAGACAACCGGAACCAAAGCGTCGGGCCAGTATAGTTCCCCATCATCCTTACCAAAAGAAGGAGGCGAAATCTTTGAATCACCACTCTTAAGGAGCTCGAAGTACTCAAAGAATGCGGCAAGCATATTCGGCTTCTCAAAAGAGGAAATTCTCGACAGAAAGAGAAGCCATGATAAAAATGTAGCCTTGTTGAGCTTTAGCTCTCCGCCCGTGCCTGGTACTCGACGAACTTCGGCCGCTATAGAAGACAGCCGTTTCAAAGCCATCGACATTCTTGTGTATTTTACATCTTCTATTTCAGAGGACCTTCGATACATGCTATTAACTGCACCTGCAGTTATTTTCTGCCATAACGTACCTTGCTCCATCACACAAGCCATGCGTGCGAGAACGTCGTCATACGCCATCCGCGCGTTGCTAAAACCTAAAATCTGTCCAAGCTTGTCATCCGCCTTGCACTCATCGACTAACTTACGAATCTGATCCCTAACAGGGCCAATATATGCATTCCTCTTTTCTGCCGACGTCAGAGGCATTGGTTGGTTTAATCTAAAAAATATCTCAGCAGGTTCCTCCGGCCTGTAGTCAGTAACCTCAAAAATTCTTATCACTGCCTTGTCAAAAAATTTTCTAACATCATTCGGCAACTGTGAATAGTAGAGCCGATCCAGCTTTTCTACTTCATAACTTAAAGGCTCAATGTGACCGTCGACTCTGAATTTGTTCTCTTTAAAATCTCTTATTGCTGCTAGCCGTTGCTGCCCATCAAGAACTAGCTGAGGCCCACCATTGTTCTGTGCGATAATTATGACTGGAGGTACTATCCAACCCCTTAGTATTGTATCTACAAGTTTCTGTCGCTTCTGTAGCGACCAAACATCGCCTCTCTGAAAATCAGGCTGCAAGTCGATGTCACCATCAACAAGCCTATTGTAAATGGTTGATATGTCCGGCTCTGATGGTTGAAATCGCATTATATTTTTCGCTCTTTAAGTGGCAACAAGGAACTAAGTACATAAACTTTATGCGGCGAATTAAGAACGATTTCGCCTCATTTCATTTCTGGCGCGTAGCAAAGCATTTACTCGCCGATCGCACCATCATTGCCCCTGATCGCCGGCGAGTCAAATCGTACAACTTAGACACTAGCAACTGCGCCATTTTCAGTCGCCGCGGGAGTCCGTAAGCACGCGCGCAAACGTGAGCGACTCGTAGCCACCGTAGCGCATGAACACGCCGACGAAGTTCTCGGGGATGCGGCGTTCGCCGAGCAGATCGTCGAGGGCCTTCTGCAGATCGGCCTGCTGGCGGATCGGAAACGATCGCGAGGTGGTCAACAACGCTTCCGGACGCTGCGGCGCGAAATGCTGCTCGAGCCGCGAGCGCAGGCCGACATCGTCGTCGGTCTCGGCCTTACCGGGGTGTTCGCCGAGCGCGGTGATGCAACGCTTCACGCAGGTTTCGCAGATGAAACCCGAATCGCCCGCAACGACGCGCGAGGTTTCACTGGTGGCGCCGTGGCAGAACTGGCAACGCCATGGGGTGATCGCTAGGGTGTTTGTCGTCACGCGTTGGTCCTGAAATCGGATTGTTGTTGGGGCACGCTGCGGGGCTTGCTGCGCTATGCGGTCTTCGTGTGCGCATGGGCATGTCGGCGGCGCGCAGCATGCGTGATGTGTGCGGGCATGACGTCTCGATCCACGGGATCGCCGGGACGACGCGTCATCGCTTCTGCATGGCCTTGAAGGTGTCGCGCGTCTCCGCGTCGACCACATCGACCTGCCGCTTGCGCTGCAGCATCGCCCTCTGCCCTTCCGGCAACTGGCAGTTGCGCGACAGCGTCATCGCCTCGTCGCCGTTGCGCGCGGTCGCGTCCTGCAGGTTGACGACGACGGCGAGCGTGTCGCCGAGCGGCTCGAGCGTCACGCAGACCTCGTCGATCATGTCCATCGTGCGATGCCGCTGGCCGTCGACCATGACGATGAGGTTGTCGCGATCGAGCCAGACCACGGATTTCACGCCGGCCAGCGGACGCACGGCGGCGCGTGCGGCTTCGCGATGGATCGGGCGCGTGGCATCGGGCAATCGCGCCGAGCGGCGCATGTCCTCGGCGACGGCGCGGGCGTGGCCTTCGACGGCCTTCTGGTCGCCGAGCACGGCGGACACACGTGCACCGACGATGTGTGCCGCGGTTCGCGTCGGATCAAGCGGCTGGCCGGCTTGCTGCGGCTTGCGTGGCGGCGGCGTGCGTTCCTCATCCGCCTGGCGCGCGCAGGCGCCAAGCATCGAGGCCGTCAGGCCGACGACAAGCCATGAAGCACGCGCACGATGCGCTTGGAGTCCCTTCCCCATCTCCACCCCCTGTGGTGTCGATGGGTCGAGTTCACTACGGAACGGGCGCGTACGGCAAGGGGCGCTGCGGCAATGTGGACGCGGCTCCAGCGGAGATCGTGGGCCTGGCCTGTGCGATGAGGCGCTTACCTCAGCGGAAATGCCCTGGATGACCTGCGCCACGTGTTGTCGTGAAGCGTTTCCGGCCTACGCCGGAATGACACGCCTCGAGGCGAAGGCACCGGGTGGCCGGCGCGATCGCCGTTACGACGTGCCTCAACCTTGCCCGAGCCGGCTGACGTCACTCGAAGCCGTGGGTGAAGACGACATCGCTTTCCACGATCCACATCTGGTAGGTCGTGAACGAGCGACCGATCGAGACGCGCCATCCGTTTCCGTCACGTACGACGGAGAGGCTGTCGCCGAACCCGGGCCCCGCGCCTATCCAGTCGGATGTGCGCAGCACGTTGCCCTCGCGATCGATGAGGAGGAGGCGTTCGCCCGCCACGGCGAGCAGCCAGTCATCGCGCCCGGGCAGGCGCGCGAGTGTCTCGATGGGCCCGGGAAGCGGGAAGCTGCCCACGGCCTGCAACGTCCTGGCGTCGTAGCGGTCGACGACGCCCAGAGGGCTGATCGAATAGATCTCGGTGCCCTGCCCCTGCGGCACGATGATCGCGCCTGCCGTAGGGACTTCCAGCGTCCAGTCGATCTGTCCCGTTGCCGCATCGAAGGCCGTCAGGCCGCGGGTGTGCGCAAGCAGGTACTCGTCGGACGGATCGTCGTCCAGATTGCCGACGTCGATGCTCATGCTGCAGTCGTACATGCCGCCGAGCGTGGGGCTGCTCCAGAGCCGCTCGCCGCCGGGCAATGCGTACACCTCGAGCCAGACGTTCTGGGGGGCTGCGTACTGGTAGCTCGCGACCAGGAGCTCCGGCGGCCCACCGGGAACATGCTGCACGAGGCGACTCGACGTCGGGGTCCTGTACCAGCGGGTGATCGGCTGGGGAATCTGCGCCTGCACGGCCTTGGTGGAGCCATCGAGCACGAGGATGCGGAAGTCGCTCTCTCCGTTGCCACCGACCGCGACGACCTCGAGCGCGGGATCATCGTCCAGCTGCGCGGCATGCAGGCTGCGATACGTCATCTGGAACGGTTCGAAACTGTTGGCGAGCACATATGGCGCACGCCACCGTTCTTCCGTGGTGGCCGTATCCATCATGCGCAGGAGACCCTTGTAGGCACCGTACACGGAGGTGCCGACCCACCACTCGGAACGGCCATCCTGGTCGACATCCGCAAGCAGCGTCGCCGTGGCGCCATGCGGACGGCTTTCGATCACGAGGCGCGGCAGCTCATTGATGGGATTCAGGATGGCCGCGGCGAAGCTCGACTCCCTGTCCGTGCTCTGCTCGATCCGCGCGCTGTACCACACCTCCTCGCGCCGATCGCCGTCGAGATCGAGCATACCGACCGCCCACATGCCCCAGGCTCCGTTGCGGATCGTGTACAGCATCTGGCGTGTGGGCGCATCGTAGACCCTGATGCTGCCCCACTGCCCGTCACCAACCACGAACTCCTCGCGGCCGTCACCATCGGTGTCGCCGACGGCCACGCCGTCGGTATCGACATTGTCGAGGGTCCAGGCGTGCGCATACGGCGCCGCCGTGTATCCGGACAATGCGCCCCAATCCGGTGCGCCGATGAATCCCGGTTCGCGCGACTCGCCCAGGGCGCCCGCCGCGACGTAGCTGCCGAACCCTTCCGCGCGCTGCCACTGAGGCATGAGCGTCGCTCCGTCCAGCACGATGCCCGGCGAACCGTCACCACCGGCGACGATGATCTCGAGCGCGGGATCCGAATCGAGCGCCGCGAGCGCGATATCCGCAACCTGGAGCTTCATGCTCCACTTGAGCGTGCCGTCCGCAAGCGTGTGGGCGCTGAGCCTGCCATCACCGGCGACGAGCAGCTCCAGCGTGCCGTCGGCGTCGATGTCGCCGATGCGCGCGAGCGTTGCCGTATGCCCCAGCGGGAATGAACCGATCGGTGCGAGTGGCCATCCCCCGTAACGCGTGACCCAGGCGTCCGGCGAGACGGTGACGACGCGCGTGTCGCCCGTCGAAGCGGTGGCGAGTGCGCGGATGCTGTCGGGTGGACCGTAGAGGCGTTGCTTGAGGCGGATCGCCGAACTGCCGGCCACACGACCATAGACAAGGATGATGGCGGCGGGGCCGTTCGAGCTGGTCACCAGCTCGACGCGACCGTCGCCGTCGAGGTCGGTGTCGCCCCAGCCGTGCTCGCCGACCGGACCCAGCCTATGGAGCACATCGCCCACGGCGGGGATCGGCATCGGCTCGAACGCATGACCTACGTTCATGGCAGGCACGGCGAGCATGGCCATGACCGCGCACCTCGGCAAGCACGTGAAAGTGCGATGGATGCTCATGGCAGGGGCTCGAAGCCGTTGGAGAAGATGAGCGGATGCTGCAGTTCGTACGCGCCGACGTCGATCGTGTGGACGCCGTCCCCGTGGCCGTCCGCGATGCGAGCGTGGCCGTCGAGGTCGGTGGCCTGGCTGGATTCGACGTTGTCGCCCTGGTTGATGCCGGGCGAATGCGGCTGCAGGCGGAAGTTGTCCTTGCCCATGAATACGGGTGCGGCCGTCTGGTTGCCGGCCATGCCATCCGCACCGGCGCATGCCCCGCCGTAAGCGGTGCCTTCGGGAGCATGCACGATGTTGTGCCGGGTGACGGGGCCCGCACCATCGGATCCGATGTCGCAGAAGAAAGCCGGACTCGCACCGGTCGCCGAGACGAGATTGTTGATGACACGCGAGGTGGCGTCGTAACCGCTCGAATGGATGGCCGAAGCAGTCTCCGCCTCATTGGCGACGAGCGTGTTGTTGACGACGACAAGCCCCGTGCTGCCCATGCTCACGCTCGAGTAGATCCCGCCACCACTCGAGTTGGCCCGGTTGGCATGCAGAAGGTTGTTCTCGATGCGCGAAGCCGATCCGTTGACGCTCGAGATGCCTCCGCCCCTTCCGGCCTGGTTGTACTCGATCACGTTCCCGATGACATGAGCACGCCCGCCGTTGAGTTGGATACCGCCGCCGACGTTGTTGGCGATGTAGTTGTTGCGGATCTCGACCACGCACGGCTGCGAAGACGGGCATGCACTCGCGTAGAGGCCGATACCGCCACCTGAGCTCGAACTCGCGGGACCGGTGCGGTTGTGCCGGATTTCGTTGCCCTCGATGAGCGGCGACGCGGGCACGATGAGCGAGACACCATGGCCACGGCCGCCCCAGTTCTGCCGTATCACGTTGCCGCGCACGATCGGCGACCCGCCTTGGCCGATGTGCACGCCGCCCGCTTTGTTCCCGTCCGGGTCGATCCCGTTGGTCAGCGTGAAGCCCTCCACGATCGCGCCGCGTCCCGGCGCTCCGTCGAACGTGATGACCGTGTCGAGTGCCTGACCGTCGATCGTCGTCAACGTCGGCCCCTCGGGCGCGAACAGGTGGATGTCGCGCGGAGGGAACCGCAGTGCTTCGTAGTAGCGCCCGCGTGCAACGACGACGCTATCGCCGTCGACAGCGGCATCGAGCGCCGACTGGATGGTGGGGTAATCCGCCGGGACATGTCGGTCCGTGGCCGATGCCGCGGAAGCAGGCAGTGCGATCCACAGGGCGGTGGTGATTCGGAGCAAGGACATGGATTCCCATCCGTGCGATACGGGTGACGATCGGTTGATGTGGCATGCGGCATGAGCGCCTGGCCGCGGGCAGAGTCACGGGAGAACGTGTTGCTCAGGACGGACCATCCCCGGCGCCGATCGCCTTGGAGGGGGAATGGAAGGCGGTGACACCTCGCCCCGACGCACCGACCGACGGGGAGGCGCGCCTGTCCCGGGTAGGACCGGCTTCTTGCATGTCCGGCAGCGAGTACCTACTCACGCACCGAAGCACTAGGTCTGATCGTCGGGGCACGCCATGGTTCAGCCGCTCACGCTGCAACGCCGACAGTCGGACACGCGCACGATGCGCGTGGAATCCCTTCCCCATCTCCACCCCCTGTGGTGTCGATGGGTCGAGTTCACTACGGAACGGGCGCGTACGGCAAGTGGCGGTGCGGCATGGTGGGCTGGGCTGGCGGCTCGGCTCACTCGTGTCCTGGTAACCTGGCTGCGACAGAGGATCGCGATGCCGCACGCCGTATTCACCGCTTCCGAGAGTTCGATCTACGACGACCTCATCGAGGAGCGTTACCACTTTCCGTCGACCTATCTGCGGCAGGTGCAGGCGTCACTCCAAGACTGGATCGTCTACTACGAGCCTCGGCGCACGACTGGTCCGCACAACTCGACAGGTAGGCAGGCCTACTTCGCGGTCGCACGCGTCGCGGCCGTCATTCCGGACTCGTTGCGGCCCGATCACTTCTACGCCGTGATGCGCGACTACATGCCGTTCGACGCGCCGGTTCCGTTCAGCGATGCGACGGGTTATCGGGAGTCGAAGCTGCAGCGCGAGGACGGGAAAACGAACAAGGGCGCGTTCGGACGCTCTGTGCGCGAAGTCCCTCGCAACGAGTTCGAAGACATCATCCGACGCGGGATCAGCGTGGGCCCCGAGCCGTGGGAACGCACGCACCGGATCGCCGAAGATGCGCCCGAGTACATCACGCGCTCGGTCGTCGAGACCATCACGATGCGGAAGGTACGTGATGCTGCATTCCGACGTCATGTTCGCGCTGCCTACGCGAACACATGTGCGGTCACCGGCCTCCGGCTCGTCAACGGCGGTGGTCGACCCGAAGTGCAAGCGGCCCACATCCGCTCCGTCGAGGCCAATGGACCCGACTCGGTTCGCAACGGCATCGCGTTGACCGGTACGGCCCACTGGCTCTTCGATCGCGGACTGATGACCTTCGGCGATGACTATTCCGTGATCCTTTCGCCGCACGGCGTGCCGGATGAGCTCGACAAGCTGATTCGCAAGGATCGACGGCTGGTTGTTCCCGCCGCGCCGGAACTGCGGCCGCATCCGACCTACCTGCGTTGGCATCGCGAGACGTGCTTCAAGGCCTGATATGTCCCTCGTACGAAAGACACACGCGCTGTCGTAGGGCGGAACCCGCGCAGCGGATTCCGCCATCGTGCGGAGTCATGCGTGACCGTCGGATACGACGCGCAACGGCGTGGCGGTGACTCGTTGCACGGCGGAATCGCCTGCGGCGGTTCCGCCCTACCCTTCGAATGCGAGCGGACGTGGCGCGTCAGGCCGCGAGGCGCTCGATGGTCTTGACGGCCTTGCCGAGGTTCCGTCTCGCTTCCTCGAGATCGTGCTCGGCCTGGAGGCTCAACCAGAAGTGCTCGCTCGTGCCCAAGGCGATGGCCAGGCGGATGGCGGTATCGGCGGTGACGCTGCGCTTGCCGAGCACGATCTCGTTGACGCGGCGTGGCGGCACGCTCATGGCGCGGGCGAGCGCGTTCTGGCTGATGCCGAGGGGCGCGAGGAAGTCGTGGCGAAGGATGTCGCCGGGGTGCGGGTTGGGAATTCTCTTCATCTGCGAAACGCCATCCTTGGCAGTCAGTTTCAACCGAGCTTCCACGCAAAACGATCCGCTTTCGGATCGTTCAAGATTCACTTGTGAGGTTTGCGCACCTAGCTGGTGTGACATTCCCGAGCACAGTAATAGCAACCGTTGATCCTGCTATTGGGATAGCGGCGCTTGGCCTCAGCGACGGCTTCGCGACAGCTCGGGTGCGATCCAAGATCAATTCGGCTGGCGGGATCCGGCATGAATGTGCAACCTGTGGTCGTGTTGTGGACCTCATGATCGCCGTTCGACTGAGCATTGCTGTTGAGAATGAAGTTTGGCATTGCACTCCTCCGCGATGTCATGGGTTGAAGCCACTACGGCAGAGGTAGCTTGACTGGCTCCGGTCGCAGATCCTGCGACGTCCCGGCGCAAGCGCCGAGCTATTTGCGCGAGACACCTCGATTCGGACCGGGTCGGGGAACAGGTCGATCGAATCGCGCAAAGGCTCTGGATCCCGGCCTGCGCCGGGATGACAGCATGTTAGGACGAGGCCACCACGCGAAGACGCCGGGCCGTCTTCAAGCGAGGACCGCTCGCAAACGGCCACGATGCTTTAGCGCTGCAATGCTTGAATGGATTCCGGCTTGACCAGCCATTCGGCTGTTGAGAGCCGCCGGAATGACGGTGTACCTTGATTCCGTCGCTTCACGAGTCCTTAGACGGTTTTGTTCCTGCCGCCGGGGCGATGGACGCGATCGAGACGGCACGTCACGCACTTTTCTCGCGTGACGCACCGTCGATGACTACATGTTCCGCCGATACTCCCCGCCCACGTCGTACAGCGCGTGGCTGATCTGGCCGAGGGAGTGGGTCTTGACGGCTTCCATGAGTGCGGCGAAGACGTTCCTGCGGTCGCGGGCGGTCTTCTGCAGGTAGGCGAGGCCGTGGCCATCGTGGACGAAGCCTTCGGGTTCCTCGGCGCCGGCGATATGGCCGAGGTCGGTTTCGCCGGCCGGGGCGAGCGCGTTGCGGTTGGTCTGCCAGCCGAGCACGTTGGCGATCTGCTGGCCCTTCTCTTCCTCGGTCGAGCGGATCAGTTCGATCTCGGTGACGACTTCGCCGGCGTGCTCCTTGGGCAGGAACGTGTTGACGCCGACGAGCGGCAGCGAGCCGTCGTGCTTCTTGTGCTCGTAGTACATCGACTCTTCCTGGATCTTGCCGCGCTGGTACATCGTGTCCATCGCGCCGAGCACGCCGCCGCGCTCGCTGATCGCCTCGAACTCCTTGTAGACGGCTTCCTCGACGAGGTCGGTGAGGTAGTCGACCGCGAAGCTGCCCTGCCACGGGTTCTCGATGAAGTTGAGGCCCATTTCCTTGTTGATGATCATCTGGATCGCGACCGCGCGGCGCACGCTTTCCTCGGTCGGCGTGGTGATGGCCTCGTCGTAGGCATTGGTGTGCAGGCTGTTGCAGTTGTCGAACAGCGCGTACAGGGCCTGCAGCGTGGTGCGGATGTCGTTGAACTGGATCTCCTGCGCGTGCAGGGATCGGCCCGAGGTCTGGATGTGGTACTTCATCATCTGGCTGCGCTCGTTGGCGCCGTAGCGCTCGCGCATCGCGCGCGCCCAGATGCGCCGCGCGACGCGGCCGATCGCGGTGTACTCGGGATCCATGCCGTTGGAGAAGAAGAATGACAGGTTCGGCGCGAAGTCGTCGATCTTCATGCCGCGCGCGAGGTAGTACTCGACGATCGTGAAACCGTTGCTCAGCGTGAAGGCGAGCTGGCTGATCGGGTTCGCGCCGGCTTCGGCGATGTGGTAGCCCGAGATCGACACCGAATAGAAGTTGCGCACCTTCTGGTCGACGAAGTACTGCTGGATGTCGCCCATCATGCGCAGCGCGAACTCGGTGCTGAAGATGCACGTGTTCTGGGCCTGGTCCTCCTTGAGGATGTCGGCCTGCACGGTGCCGCGCACGGTGGTGAGCGTCTCGGCCTTGATGCGCGCATAGGTCTCGGCATCGACGAGCTGGTTGCCGGTGATGCCGAGCAGGCCGAGGCCGAGACCGTCGTTGGTCGGCGGAAGATCACCGTGGTAGCGCGGGCGCTCGCGACCTTCGAAGAAGCGCGCGATGGTCGCCTGCGCCTCGGCCCAGCGCGCGTCGTCGGCCTTGAGGTACTTCTCGACCTGCTGGTCGATCGCGCAGTTCATGAACATCGCGAGGATCATCGGCGCGGGGCCGTTGATCGTCATCGACACCGACGTGGTCGGCGCGCACAGGTCGAAGCCCGAGTAGAGCTTCTTCATGTCGTCGAGCGTGGGGATGTTGACGCCCGAGTTGCCGATCTTGCCGTAGATGTCGGGGCGCGGCGCGGGATCCTCGCCGTACAGCGTGACGCTGTCGAACGCGGTGGACAGGCGCGCGGCGGGCTGGCCGACGGACAGGTAATGGAAGCGACGGTTGGTCCGCTCGGGCGTGCCCTCGCCCGCGAACATGCGGATCGGATCCTCGCCCGTGCGGCGGTACGGATACACGCCGCCCGTGTACGGATAGCTGCCCGGCAGGTTCTCCTTGCCGAGGAAGGTCAGCAGCTCGCCCCAGGACTTGTACGTGGGTGCCGCGATCTTCGGGATCTTCTGGTGCGAGAGCGAATCGCGGTAGTTGTCGACGCGGATCGCCTTGCCGCGGACTTCGTACGCGGTCACCTCGTCGGTGATCGCGGTGAGGCGCGCAGGCCAGTCGCGCAGCAGCTTGAGGTTGTCGCTCGACAGCGACTGCACGGCGTCGTTGTAGCGCTGGCGCAGGGTGAGGAGGGAGCGGTCGACACCGCCTTTGTCATTCCGGCGGAGGCCGGAATCCAGTGCCTCCGCATTGGCACCGTCCGCATCACGCTGGGCCCCGGCCTGCGCCGGTGCGACGGAAAGGAGGTCTTCGCCGGCGTAGAGATCGAGCGCCTTCGGCAGACGCGGATCCTCGAGGTCGTGGAGCGACTGCCAGTAGGCCTGCGCACGGTCGGCGATCTCGGCCTGCTTGCCGATGCCGGCGTTGATCGCGCGGCCCTGCTCGGCGATCTCGGCGAGATAGCGCACGCGGCTGCCCGGAATCAGCACGGTCGCGCGCGGCTCCTTGAGCGAGGTGTCGTAATCTGGTTTGAAGTCGCAGGCGGGCGAAAGCATGGGGTCAGGTTCATTTTTCCCCGATGCCTTCTGCGCCTGATGAGCGTCACCCGAAAAATGAACCTGACTCCGGTCTTCGTTCGACTCAGCAACCGGCACGCGGATCACGTCGCCCGCCGCCTGCGCCTGGATCCACTTCTCGCTGCCCTTCTCGCGCAGCAGGCGGCACAGGTTGACGAACATCCACGTCACGCCGGGATCGTTGAACTGGCTCGCGATGGTCGGGTAGACCGGCACCTCGTCGTCCTTGAGCTGGAACGCGACGCGGTTGCGCTTCCACTGCTTGCGCACGTCGCGCAGTGCATCCTCGGCACCGCGCTTGTCGAACTTGTTGAGCACGACGAGCTCGGCGAAGTCGATCATGTCGATCTTCTCGAGCTGGCTGGCCGCGCCGTAGTCGCTGGTCATCACGTACATCGGGAAATCGACGAGATCGACGATCTCCGAATCGCTCTGGCCGATGCCGGCGGTCTCGACGATGACGAGGTCGTAGGCCTGCGCCTTGAGGAACGCGACGCAGTCCTTGAGCACGACGCTGGTCGCCGCGTGCTGGCGGCGCGTGGCCATCGAACGCATGAACACGCGCGCGGAGCGCAGCGAGTTCATGCGGATGCGGTCGCCGAGCAGCGCGCCACCCGAGCGGCGGCGCGTCGGATCGACCGCGAGCACGGCGATGCGCATGCGCGGAAACGCGTGCAGGAAGCGCAGCAGCATCTCGTCGACGACGCTCGACTTGCCCGCGCCGCCGGTGCCGGTGATGCCGACCACCGGCGTGCGGCTGCCGGCGAGCTGCCATTCCTTGCGCAGGCGGTCGAGCTGATTCGGATCGTGGCGGCCTTCCTCGATCGCGGTGAGCGCGTGGCCGACGGCGATCTCGTCGTCGATGTCGACCGCGGCCGGCACCACGCCATCGGGGCCGGCCATGCCGGGATCACGTGCATCGGCGCCGACGCGCGCGCGGCGCACGACGTCCTCGATCATCTCGACGAGGCCCATCTTCATGCCGTCGTTGGGGTGGTAGATGCGCTCGACCCCGTAGGCCTGCAGCTCGCGGATCTCCTCCGGCGTGATCGTCCCGCCGCCACCGCCGAACACGCGGATGTGCGCCGCGCCGCGCTCCCTGAGCATGTCGACCATGTACTTGAAGTATTCGACGTGGCCGCCCTGGTACGACGACAGCGCGATCGCGTCGGCATCCTCCTGCAGCGCCGCGCGCACGACGTCCTCGACCGAGCGGTTGTGGCCGAGGTGGATCACCTCCGCACCCTGCGACTGGATCAGGCGCCGCATGATGTTGATCGCCGCGTCGTGCCCGTCGAACAGGCTCGCGGCGGTCACGAAGCGCAGCGGCGCGCCCTCGGTCGAAGGCTCGTGCTGGGGAAGGCTTTGGGCGGTGGTGCTCATGGCGTTCGGCTTGCAAAGACGGAAACCCCGATTCTACCCCGCGCGGCCGAAAGGCCTGTTTTGCAGCGCGGCGAGGGACGGCCGGCCCCTCCCGCCGCCGTGGCCGCATTCACACGTCGTCGGGCGACACGCGCCTGGTACGACGGGTCGGGACCTCGAAGCCGCATCCGAACGGCGTCTTTACACGCGCATGCTAGGATGGCGTGTCGGGTCCAAGCCGATACATGCGTTCTGAGCGACGTTTCCCGTCGCGCCCCTCGCTTCCTTTCACGCGTCATCGCCCCTCGCGGGCGACGCTCCCCAGGAAGCGCCGTGCCCGGATTCCAGACCCGCCAGATCATCGTCGTCGTGGACGGCGATGCATTCCGCCTCCGCGTGCTAGCCGACCTCCTGCAGTTCTCCGATCCCGACGGGCACGGCGCACGCGCTGGCATCTCGTCCGCGCAATGGAGCCTGTTCGGCCAGGTCTGGCCGGCCGGTCGCCTGCTCGCCGACACGATGGGCCGCGTCGACGTCGCCGGCAAGCGCATCCTCGAGATCGGCTGCGGCATCGGTCTCGCCAGCCTCGTGCTGATGCGACGCGGTGCCGACGTGGTCGCCTCCGACGTGCATCCACTCACCGAAGGCTTCCTCGCCTACAACGCCGCGCTGAACGGATTGCCCGCCTTGCACTACCGCCACATGCGCTGGGACGAGGCGCTGCCCACGCTCGGCGATTTCGACATGATCATCGCGAGCGACGTGCTCTACGAGCGCGACCACGCAGCCCTCGTTGCCGGCGTCGTGTCGCGCCACGCGCGGTCGCGTGCCGAGGTGTTCGTGACCGATCCGGGCCGCGGCAACAGCGGCACGTTCACGCGCCTGCTCGCCTCGTACGGTTTCGACGTCAGGGAGTCGCATCCGGCCATGGAGGGCGACGACGGCGAGATGCGTCGAGGCCGCCTGCTCCACTACCGCCGCGGAGCTGCGAGATCCGTGGCGTGACGATAGAGCTTTCGCACCATCTTCCACGCGCCACCGATACGGAGATTGCCCCATGGCACGCCCCCCGAAGCAGATCGACCCTCTTCCCGCGACGAGCTATCACGCACCGCGCAAGTCCCACGAACGCGTCACGCCGATCACGCGTGAGCGCATCGCCTCCGACCTCGCCGCGTTCCGCGAAGCCGGTGGCCATATCGAGGTGCTCGGCATCACCCGCGTCGTCACCGAAGTCGGTGCGGACGGCAAGGTGGTCTTCAAGCCGAGCCACCGCCCGGGCGTGACCGCACCCGGCAAGGCCTCGCCGGGCACGCGCAGGACGCCTTCGTCGGACCGCTGACCGCGGGCGAAGCGTCCCCGAGCACATCCGGAAGGACCGGAAAGCGCACGCCGCACGGCGGGTTCGAAGCCGTGCGCTGCCATCGTCGGTCGCGATGTCGTCCCGCACGGACACCGCGTCGGCCTCGCCCATGGCATCCATCCGGTGATGCCACCGTGCCACGGATCCACGGCATGGCCATCGACCACCGCGGAGGCTCGCCGCAACGGGTGCGGCGACACCCTTCACTCGAACCTCGTTCCGGCGAAGACACGAGAACGCTGCGGAGCTCTGCGCGCGCACGCGTCGCCTCGATCGCCACGCGCGTAAGATGGCCGCATGATGCTCGAGCGCCCGCCCTGTCCCGCGTTGCGACCTTTCGTGCGCAGCCTCTGGTACGCCGCGTCGGCGAAAGGTGCGGCGGACGCACGCGAGCACCTGTTGCCGACGGGCGAAATGCATCTCGTGATCCGGTTGTCGGAACGCGGCGTGCGCGTGTTCGCGGGCGCCGACGACACGGCGGGCTCGCGCCTCTCGCCTTCCCTCGTCGCGGGACTGCGCGACCGCTTCCACGTACGCGGCACGGGCGAGGCCTCGACGAGCGTCGGCGCGCAGCTGCGTCCCGGCGCGGCGGGCGCGCTGTTCGGACTCGAGGCGTGCGAACTCGCGAACCGCCATGTCCCGCTCGATGCGCTGTGGGGCGCGGCTGCGGCGCAGGCACGCGAGCAGCTCCAGGAGGCCGCGACGCCGGCCATCGCACTCGACGTGTTCGAACGCGTGCTGCTCGCGCGCGTCGGCCGCGTGCGTGGCGTGCATCCCGCGATCGCCCGTGCGCTCTCCGATGTGGATGGTGCGTGGCGCGTCGCGGCAGCCGCGGCCGCGAGCGGGCTCAGCCACCGACGCTTCGCGACGCTGTTCGAACGTGCCGTCGGGTTCACGCCGAAGCGCTATGCGCGGGTGCTGCGCTTCGGCGACGCCCTGCGCCTGCGCGCGGGCGATCCGTCACGGCCATGGTCTGCGATCGCACTCGACGTCGGCTACAGCGACCAGCCGCACCTGCAGCGCGAGTTCGTCGCGATGGCGGGCATGACGCCGGCGACGTATGCGCGGCACGGCGTGCGCGCGGTGCATCACGTGCCGGTCGACGGGCCGACGACCTGACGGCGGATCACGACGACGGTCGGGTGCCGACGTCGTTCCGATACGAACCTCAGCGCGATCCGCACCCGGAACACATGATCCGGGGCGCGTGAAGCGGAGCGGATGTTTCACGGACACGTGGACGTTTCGCGGGCCCATCACTCGTGAACACCCGTCGCGCCCTCGCCGCGCGAGGACACTGCCGAGCACGGGAGCGGCACGGCCTCCCGGGGATGCATCGGCAGGAACCCGTTCCATTTCGTTCAAGACAGGCCTTCCGCACGGGTGCATGCTGCGGCCTCCCGACACCGAGGATGCCGCCATGTCGACGCACGAGCTGTTCCCGTACCTTCACATCAAGGACGCCGCAGCGGCGATCGACTTCTATCTCGCCGCCTTCGGCGCGAAAGAGAAGTTTCGCCTCGTCGAACCCGGCACCGGGCGCGTCGGCCATGCCGAGCTCGACTTCGGCGGCACGACGATCATGCTCGCCGACGAGTTCCCCGAGTATGGCCTGCACTCGCCGAGTTCGATCGGCAACACGAGCGTGACCCTGCACCTGCACGTCGACGATGCCGACGCGGTGATCGCCCGCGCCGTCGGGGCCGGCGCCACGCTCGAGCGCGCGCCCAGCGACGCGTTCTACGGCGAGCGTTCCGGCAGCGTCCGCGACCCGTTCGGCCACCGCTGGAGCATCGGCCACAGCATCGAGGAGGTCAGCCCCGCGGAGATGCAGCGGCGGTATGACGCGTTGATGGAAGGGAGTTGAGGGGGCGGCGATGGCGAGGTTTCAGAGCGGGCGCATGGCTTCCAAAGTGTGAAAGGCCCTTCGCTGTCGGTCACGCTCAAGGGAATGACCAGCGCTGCGCGCTGTTGTGAAGCGCCTCCGGCTTGACCAGCCATTCTGCTGTTGAGAGCCGCCCACCGCTGTCCGGGGAAAATCCACACACCGTGTCGCACCATCAACGGAGCTGTGGCGTGGTGTTTCCCGGCGCTCAGCGTCGCGCGACCGTACAGGATCAATGCATCCTCCCGGAGCGGCGTCGCGCTTGAGCCCCTCGCCCTCCGGGAGAGGGGTTGGGGAGAGGGTGCGGGATAGAGACCACGTTCGAACATCGTCGCGATCCCGGACCCTCATCCGGCCCTGCGGGCCACCTTCTCCCGGTGGGAGAAGGGAGAGCGCGCGCGATGCGGTGTTGCTGCGAGAACGAATCTGCATCTCGGCATTCGTCGTCGGAAGCCCGACGCGTCAGTGCTTTCCGGAGGAGCTTCACGACACCGCAAAGCGCTGGTCGTCCCCTTGAGCCTTTCAGGATGCGGGAACCCGCAAGAAGCCTGGGAATCGACAACGAAGCCGCGCTTCTACGGAGTCGGATCACGCTGCTTCGTCGAGCCGACCACGGTGTCGCGCGGAAACGGGAGCGGCCCCTACCCCACCGCCTGGTAATCCGCTCTCCGCTCGCGCACGCCGAAGATGTCGTTGAGCGAGCGTGGCATCGAGAACAGGAAGCCCTGTCCGATCGAACAGCCGAGGTCGAGCAGGATGGCGCGCTGGGCTTCGGTCTCGACGCCTTCGGCGATGACCTCGATGCCGAGCGAGTGCGCGAGCGTGCTGATCGCGCGGACGACGGCGACGCTGGGGCTGCCGTCGCCGAGGTTGCTGATGAACGAGCGGTCGATCTTGAGCGCGTGGATCGGGAAGCGGTGCAGGTAGCTCAGCGACGAGTAGCCGGTGCCGAAATCGTCGAGCTGCACGCGCACGCCCGCGTCGCGCAGGCGCGAAAGCGTCTGGTGCACGTGCTCGGATTCGCCGAGCAGCGCGCCTTCGGTGATCTCGAGGCGCACGCGGCGCGGCGACACGCCGGTCTCGGCGATCAGGTGCAGTGCCAGATCGGCGAAGGCGGTGCCGTGCAGCTGGCGCGGCGAGACGTTGATCGAGACGTAGCTGTCACCGGGCAGGCGCGTCGCGGCCTCGCAGGCGAGTTCGAACATCCGCCAGTCGATCGCCTCGATGCAGCCGTTCTCCTGCGCCGCAGCGAGGAATTCGTCGGGCGCGAGCAGGCCACGCACCGGGTGGCGCCAGCGCAGCAGCGCCTCGTAGCCGGCGACGCGTGCATCCTCGAGGCGCACGATGGACTGGAAATGCGCCTCGAAGCCGCCGTGCGCGAGCGCGTGGCGCAGCTCACCCTCGAGCTCGAGCGCACGCACGGCCTGCGCGCGCAGCACCTCGTCGAAGATCTCGTGGCGCTGGCGGCCTTCGGCCTTGGCGCGGTACATCGCCGCGTCGGCGTCGCGCAGCAGCTCCTCGCCGCGGCGGTACTGCGGGCTCGCGTAGGCGATGCCGATGCTCGCCGAGGTGTAGAGCTCCTTGCCGCCGACGCGCATCGGTTCGACGAGCGCGCCGAGCAGCTGCTCGGCGACGTCGACCGCGTGCTCGGCACGCGGCAGGTTCTCGAGCAGCACGGCGAACTCGTCGCCGCCGAGGCGCGCCACGAGCGCCGAGGGACACGCGTGCGCGAGGCGCGTCGCGGCCTGCTTGAGCACCTCGTCGCCGACGAGGTGGCCGACGCTGTCGTTGATGACCTTGAAGCGGTCCAAGTCGAGGAACAGCACGGCGAAGTCGCGGCGATCACGCCGGTAGCGCTCGAGCGCGGTATCGAGGCGCTCGAGCAGCAGCGCGCGGTTCGGCAGGCCAGTCAACGTGTCGTGCAGCGCCTCGAACATGAGCTGCGCCTCGACGCGCTCGCGTTCGCGGATCTCGGCGACGAGATCGTTGTTGGCCTGCGCGAGCTCTCGTGTGCGCGCCTCGACGCGCGCCTCGAGCTCGACGTAGGCGTGGCGCAGCGACTCCTGCGCGAGCTTGCGCTCGAGTGCGCTGGCAACATGGAAGCCGACGAAGGTCAGCAGCTCCTGGTCGCGGATCGTGAAGATGTGGCGCTCGTCGTAGCTCTGCACGGCGAGCACGCCGACGGTGCGCTCGTCGCAGGTCAGCGGCACGCCGAGCCAGCACGTCGAATGCGGTCCCGAGGTACGCACGACGCCCAGGCGCACGAGTTCCTCGACCTGGGCACGATCGGCGAGCACGGCACGTCCGGTGCGCAGGGCGTACTCGGTCATGCCGTCGCGCATGCGCCGGCGTGGGCGCACGGCATCGATCTCGTCGACCGAGTACGGGAACTCGAGCTCGTTGCCGTCTTCGGAAACGAGTGCGATGTAGAAATTGCGGGCGTCGATGAGCTCGCCGACGATCGCATGCACGCTCGCGTAGAAGCGGTCGATCGAGTCGGCCGTGCTCGCGCGCTCGGCGATGCGGAACAGCGCCGACTGCAGGCGCTCGCCGCGCTGGCGCTCGGCGACCTCCTGGTGGAGATCCTGGTTGGCGCGCGCGAGCTCCGAGGTGCGTGCCTGCACGCGGCGCTCGAGATCGGTCTGCGCCTGCTTGCGCTCGAGCGCGGTGAGCACGTGCTGGGCGACGTAGGTGAGCAGCGCGCGATCGTCCTCGGTGTAGCGCGTGTGCGCGAGGTAGCTCTGCACGACGATCACGCCGCTGATGCCGCGCGCGCCGACCATCGGCACGCCGAGCCAGTCCTCGCTCTCGGGGCCCATGCCCTGCCCGCGCTGCATGCCGAGACGCGCGCGCACCTCGCTCGACGGGCCCATCTGCGACTCGCCGGTGCGGATCACCGCGAGCGAGAGGCTGTTGGGGATGCTCGCCGCGGGGATCTCGCTGCTGTCGATCGGCGTCTTGTCGACCGAATCGACGAAGTACAGGAAGCGCAGGCTGTCGCGCTCGGCCTCGTACAGCGCGATGAAGAAGTTCTCGGCATAGGTGAGCTGGCCGATGATGCCGTGGATGCCGCGCAGCATCTCGGTCATCTCGAGGTCCGAACTCGCCATCGTCGCGATCGCGAACAGCGCGCGTTGCACGTGCTCGGCGCGCTCGATCTTGCGCACGGCGTGCTTGAGCCAGTCGACCTCGAGCAGCCAGTCGGCCGCGCAGGCGATGTCGTCGACGAAATCGTTCCAGCCCGGCTGCAGCGAGGCGTCGGTGTTGCCTCGCTCGGGCCACACGGCGAGCGCATTGACGACGCCGAGGTCGCGCGCGAGCGGGATGACGTGGACGTCGTCGGGTGGCTCGGCATCGGAAAGGCCGAATTCGCCGTCGAACGCATGTGGATCGATGCCGGCGGCCCAGGCATCGGGGGAGCTCGAGAGCACGGGGCCGCCGACCGCTTCGGTCGCGTCGCTGCGCCAGATCACGTTGAAGCCGGTCAGCCCGAAACGCGCGAGCGCTTCCTCGGCTGCGAGACGCCCCATGCCGCGCATGTCCGGGACGCGCAGCAGCTCGCGGGCAAACATCGATCCTGATGTGGATTGCATACGGGCGCCGGTCACGAGCGTGGACCGGGCTCCCCTCGCCGGCCCCACCGTCGGACATGTCGACGCGATTGTAACCACACATTCACCGTGCGCGGGCGGGCCGTGTGAAAGCGCACGAAAGCGTGAACTGCGTCATGAAAAACGGGACCTTTGTGACTTTGGAAGCTGAATGGGTGGCCCGTTGGCGTGGGGACTCGGCGCTACGGGAGAGCGTGGCCCTGGTCATCGTCACGACGGCTGCGCGAGTGCCGAGGGCCATCGTATCTCTCGACGCTTGAGGGGATCCCGGCTTCCGCCGGGATGACGGTTACTCCGGATATAGCCTTCTGCTTCAGATCCCACGCCGAACGGAGGTTCGACGGTCGGTTCAAACAATTCCCACCGACCGTCATTCCGGCGGAAGCCGGAATCCATTTGGGCCTAGCGCGGATCGGCAACGTTCCCGCACTCAGGCAGCGCTCAAGGGGATCCCGGCTTCCGCCGGGATGACGGTTACTCCAGACATGGCCTTCTGCTTCAGATCCGACGCCGAACGGAGGCTCGACGGTCGGTTCAAGCAATTCCCACCCACCGTCATTCCGGCGGAAGCCGGAATCCATTCGAGCCTGGCGCGGATCGGCAACGTTCCCGCACTCAGGCAGCGCTCAAGGGGATCCCGGCTTTCGCCGGGATGACGGCGATTCTGGAGTCAGTGGCGTAGCTCACACCGGAGCGTCTATGTCATCCACGGACGCCCACCTGCCGTCGTTCCGGCGGCTCTCAACAGCCGAATGGCGCCGAGACCAAACCCAAAGAAAAAGCCGGCACGAGGCCGGCTTTTTCACGAACCGCGACACGCAGGCCGACGATCACCCGTCGCGCCCTCGTCTCGCCCGCCACGTCACGCTCACGCGTTGACCGTGTCGGCGATGTCCTTGTAGTCGGCGATCTGGTCGAAGTTCATGTAGCGGTAGATCGTGTCGCCGTTGGCGCTGAGCACGCCCATGTCGGTCATGTACTCCTCCTTGGTCGGAATGCGACCGAGGCGCGAGCAGATCGCTGCGAGTTCGGCCGAGCCGAGGTACACGTTGGAGTTGCGGCCGAGGCGGTTCGGGAAGTTGCGCGTGCTCGTGGAGAACACGGTGGCTCCTTCGCGCACCTGCGCCTGGTTGCCCATGCACAGCGAGCAGCCCGGCATCTCCATGCGCGCGCCGGCCGTGCCGAACGTGCCGTAGTGGCCTTCCTTGGTGAGCTCGGCGGCGTCCATCTTGGTCGGCGGGGCGACCCACAGCTTGCTCGGGATGTCGCGCTTGCCTTCGAGCAGCTTGGCGGCCGCACGGAAGTGGCCGATGTTGGTCATGCACGAACCGATGAACACCTCGTCGATGGTCGCGCCGGCGACATCCGACAGCGTCTTCACGTCGTCCGGGTCGTTCGGGCAGGCGACGATCGGCTCGTGCACGTCGGCGAGGTCGATCTCGATGACCGCAGCGTACTCGGCGTCGGCGTCCGGCGCGAGCAGCTTCGGATCGGCGAGCCACGCCTCCATCGCCTTGATGCGGCGGTTGATGCTGCGCACGTCCTGGTAACCCTGCGCGATCATCCACTTGAGCATGACGATGTTCGAGTTGATGTATTCGATGATCGGCGCCTTGTCGAGGTGCACCGTGCAACCCGCGGCCGAACGCTCGGCCGAGGCATCGGAGAGCTCGAACGCCTGCTCGACCTTGAGGTTCGGCAGTCCCTCGATCTCGAGGATGCGGCCCGAGAAGATGTTCTTCTTGCCCTGCTTGGCGACCGTGAGCAGGCCGGCCTTGATCGCGTACAGCGGGATCGCGTTGACGAGGTCGCGCAGCGTGACGCCGGGCTGCAGCTCGCCCTTGAAGCGCACGAGCACCGACTCGGGCATGTCGAGCGGCATGACGCCCGTGGCCGCCGCGAACGCGACGAGGCCCGAGCCCGCCGGGAACGAGATGCCGATCGGGAAGCGCGTGTGCGAGTCGCCGCCGGTGCCGACCGTGTCGGGCAGCAGCATGCGGTTGAGCCACGAATGGATGATGCCGTCGCCCGGACGCAGCGGGATGCCGCCGCGCGTCGCGATGAACGCGGGAAGCTCGTGGTGCGTCTTGACGTCGACCGGCTTCGGATACGCCGCGGTGTGGCAGAACGACTGCATGACGAGATCGGCCGAGAAGCCGAGGCAGGCGAGATCCTTGAGCTCGTCGCGCGTCATCGGTCCGGTGGTGTCCTGCGAGCCGACCGAGGTCATCTTGGGTTCGCAGTACGTGCCCGGACGGATGCCCTGGCCTTCGGCGAGGCCGCAGGCGCGGCCGACCATCTTCTGCGCGAGCGTGAAGCCCTTGCCGGAATCGACCGGGTTCTGCGGCAGGCGGAACAGCGACGACGGCGCGAGGCCGAGGGCTTCGCGCGCCTTCGCGGTGAGGCCGCGGCCGATGATGAGCGGGATGCGGCCGCCGGCACGCACCTCGTCGAACAGCACCTCGGACTTGACCTGGAACTCGGCGATGACGGCACCGTCCTTGAGCGCCTTGCCCTCGTAAGGACGCAGCTCGACGACATCACCCATGTTCATCTGCGACACGTCGAGTTCGATCGGCAGCGCGCCGGCGTCCTCCATCGTGTTGTAGAAGATCGGCGCGATCTTGGAGCCGAGGCAGACGCCGCCGAAGCGCTTGTTCGGGATGAACGGGATGTCCTCACCGGTGAACCACAGCACCGAGTTGGTCGCCGACTTGCGGCTCGAACCCGTGCCGACGACGTCGCCGACGTAGGCCACGAGATGGCCCTGGCGCTTGAGGCCTTCGATGAACGCGACCGGGCCGCGCTTGCCGTCTTCCTCGGGCACGATGCCTTCGCGCTTGTTCTTGAGCATCGCGAGCGCGTGCAGCGGGATGTCCGGGCGCGTGGTCGCGTCCGGCGCGGGGGACAGATCGTCGGTGTTGGTCTCGCCGGTCACCTTGAGCACGGTGATGGTGAGGCTCGGCGGCACCTCGGGACGCGAGGTGAACCACTCGGCGTCGGCCCAGCTCTGCAGCACGGCCTTGGCGTGGGCGTTGCCGGCGTCGGCCTTGTCCTTGACGTCGTGGAAGGCGTCGAACATGAGCAGCGTGTGCTTGAGCGCCGTCGCGGCGATCGCGCCGACCTGCGCGTCGTCGAGCAGCTCGACCAGCGGATGGATGTTGTAGCCGCCGAGCATCGTGCCGAGCAGCTCGGTGGCGCGCTCGCGCGTGATCAGCGTGCACTGCTCGGTGCCGAACGCGACCGCGGCGAGGTACGAGGCCTTGACCTTGGCGGCATCGTCGACGCCGGCCGGCACGCGGTAGGTGATGAGGTCGACGAGCGTGGCTTCTTCGCCGGCTGGAGGCGCCTTGAGCAGTTCGATGACGTCGGCGGTCTGGCGGGCGGACAGCGGCAGCGGCGGGATGCCGAGCGCGGCGCGTTCGGCAACGTGTTGGCGGTAGGCTTCGAGCATGGAGGACTCCGGGAAACGCGGTGAAGGGTGAACGGGGTCAGGCGGCGGGGACGACGAGCTTGAGTCCCTTGAAATAGTCTCGGTAGAACGTGCGGTCGCGCGTGATGAGGCCACTGCACTGCAGGAGCGCGTGCGCGCCGATCAGGAAATCCGGCACCGCACGCGTGCGCGCGCCGCCGCGCTGGCGGTAGCGGCGCTGCATCTCGCCGGCACGCACCGCGGCGCGCGCCTCGAGCGGGTTGAAGCGGATGCCGACGTCCTCGAGCACGGCCAGCGCCTCGGCACCGTCGCGCAGCGCGCTGCAGACCTCGGCGAGCACGACCTCGCAGACCACGACCGGGCCTTCGGTCAGGCACTGGCGCAGGCAGGCCTCGGCGGCGTCCGCCTGCGGACCGTCGGCCAGCAGGTCGACGAGCACGGAAGTATCGATCGCGATCATGGTCGCGGGATCAGGGATCGAGCGGTTCGTCGGGCGCGCGACCGCGGATCGCGCGCATCGCCTCGTCGGTGGTCTCGAAACCGTCGAGCTTGAAACGGCCGCGTGCACGCGAGATCGCGTCGTCGACGTTCTTGCGCAGCACGATGCGGCTGCCTTCGAGTTCCACCTTGAGCGTGGAACCCTTCACGAGCCCGAGCGCGTCGCGCACGGCTTTCGGCAGCGTGATCTGCCCGCGTTCGGCGACGGTCGCTTCCATCGGCATGCCCCGAAAAGTATGTATGGATGATACGTACTTTAAAGCCCGTACTCAAGTCCGCATGTCGCGGGCACGGGCGCCATGGGGCGTCCGCCGGCTGCAATCAGCGGAGGATAATCTTCGCAAGTCCATACTCGCGAAGTGCCTCGCCACCGCCCACACTGCACCCGTCCCGCCTGAAGCCAGCGCCACCCGACACGCCACAGGAGCACGCGCATGAAAGACTCGTTCGCCACCCGCAGCACACTCGACCTCGCCGGCAAGACGTACCACTACGCGAGCCTCGCCAAGCTCGGGAAGCGCTTCGACCTCGCGCGCCTGCCCTACTCGATGAAGATCCTGCTCGAGAACCTGTTGCGGCATGAAGACGGCGTCAACGTGACCACGGCCGAGATCGAGGCCGTCGCGCAGTGGGATGCGCACAAGGAGCCCGATACCGAGATCGCGTTCATGCCGGCGCGCGTCGTGCTGCAGGACTTCACCGGCGTGCCGTGCGTGGTCGACCTCGCCGCGATGCGCGACGCCGTGGTCAAGCTCGGCGGGCGCCCCGAGCAGATCAACCCGCTCGCGCCGGTCGAGCTCGTGATCGACCACTCCGTGCAGGTCGATGCGTTCGGCAACGCGGGCGCGCTCGATCTCAACGTCAAGATCGAGTTCGACCGCAACAAGGAGCGCTACGCGTTCCTGCGCTGGGGCCAGGGCTCGTTCGACAACTTCAAGGTCGTGCCGCCGCGCACCGGCATCGTCCACCAGGTCAACCTCGAGCACCTCGGCCGCGTGGTCATGGCCGCCGACAAGGACGGCGAGCTGTGGGCCTACCCGGACACCGTGTTCGGCACCGACTCGCACACCACGATGATCAACGGCATCGGCGTGCTCGGCTGGGGCGTCGGCGGCATCGAGGCCGAAGCCGCGATGCTCGGACAACCGTCCTCGATGCTGATTCCGCAGGTGGTCGGCTTCAAGCTCATGGGCAAGCTGCCCGAAGGCGCGACCGCGACCGACCTCGTGCTGACCGTGACGCAGATGCTGCGCAAGCTCGGCGTGGTCGGCAAGTTCGTCGAGTTCTTCGGACCGGGCCTGGCCAACCTCGCCCTCGCCGACCGCGCGACGATCGGCAACATGGCGCCCGAGTATGGCGCGACCTGCGGCATCTTCCCGGTCGACGCGGAAGCGATCGCCTACCTGCGCCTGTCGGGCCGCAGCGAGGAACTCATCGCGCTGGTCGAGGCCTACGCGAAGGCTCAAGGCCTCTGGCACGACGCGAACACGCCGGCACCCGACTTCACGACCACGCTCGAACTCGACCTCGGCGACGTCAAGCCATCGCTCGCGGGCCCGAAGCGCCCGCAGGACCGCGTGCTGCTCGGCGACGTCAAGGCCAACTACCGCAGCAACGTCGGCCCGCTGTCGGCCAACCGCAAGCCGCGCAAGACGCAGGAGGCCGCCGACTTCGCCAACGAAGGCGGCGGTGGCGCGATCGGCAACCCGGCCAACGACATCGTCAGCGGCCGCGTGCGCGTCGAGCACGACGGCCACCACTACGAGCTCGACGACGGCGCGGTGGTGATCGCCGCGATCACCTCGTGCACGAACACGTCCAACCCGTCGGTCATGCTCGCCTCGGGCCTGCTCGCGCGCAACGCGGTGCGCAAGGGCCTCAAGACCAAGCCGTGGGTCAAGACCTCGCTCGCACCGGGCTCGAAGGTCGTCACCGACTACCTCGAGCACACCGGCGTGCTCGCCGACCTCGACGCGCTCGGCTTCTACACGGTCGGCTACGGCTGCACGACGTGCATCGGCAACTCGGGCCCGCTGCCGCCCGAAGTCAGCAAGGCGATCGCCGAGGGCGACCTCGTCGTGAGCTCGGTGCTCTCGGGCAACCGCAACTTCGAGGGCCGCGTGCACCCCGAGGTCAAGATGAACTACCTCGCCTCGCCGCCGCTCGTGGTCGCCTACGCGCTCGCCGGCACGGTCGACATCGACCTCACCCAGGAGCCGCTCGGCACCGGCAAGGACGGCGAACCGGTCTACCTCAAGGACATCTGGCCGACCAACAAGGAGATCTCCGACACGGTGGCCGGTGCGGTGACGCCCGCGATGTTCGAGAAGAACTACGCCGACGTGTTCAAGGGCGACGAGCGCTGGAACGCGATCGACGCGCCCGAGGGCGAGCTCTACGCCTGGGACGAGGACTCGACCTACATCAAGAACCCACCCTACTTCGACGGCATGACGATGGAGACGGGCTCGATCGCCGACATCGACGGCGCGCGCGTGCTCGGCGTATTCGGCGACTCGATCACGACCGACCACATCTCGCCGGCCGGTTCGATCAAGAAGGATTCGCCGGCTGGTCGCTTCCTGATCTCGCGCGGCGTGCAGCCGGTCGACTTCAACTCCTATGGTTCGCGCCGCGGCAACGACGACGTGATGGTGCGCGGCACGTTCGCCAACATCCGCATCCGCAACCTCATGCTCGACGGCGTCGAGGGCGGCTACACGCTGCACGTGCCCTCCGGCGAGCAGCTCGCGATCTACGATGCCGCGATGCAGTACAAGGACGAGGGCACGCCGCTGGTCGTGTTCGCGGGCAAGGAGTACGGCACGGGCTCCTCGCGCGACTGGGCCGCCAAGGGCACGCTGCTGCTCGGCATCAAGGCCGTGGTCGCCGAGAGCTTCGAGCGCATCCACCGTTCGAACCTGGTCGGCATGGGCGTGCTGCCGCTCCAGTTCAAGGACGGCGAGAACGCGACGACGCACGGCCTCACCGGCCGCGAGACGATCGCGATCACCGGCCTCGACGACGGCAAGGCACGCGAGGCGACCGTCACGGCGACCGCCGACGACGGCACGACCAGGACCTTCGCGGTCAAGGTGCTGCTGCTGACCCCGAAGGAGCGCGAGTTCTTCCGCCACGGCGGCATCCTGCCGTACGTGCTGCGGCAGCTGGCGGCGAAGAAGGGCTGAGCGGTCGTCGCACGACAACGCGTGTCTGCATCCGGAGCGTAATCACCTGCGGCGATTCCGCTGGCTTTACCTAGGGCGGAACCCACGCAGCGGATTCCGCCGCAGATGCAGGCCAGCGCCCGGGATCATCACGATGGACGGTGATCGCAGCCCCGTCCTGACACGTCGGAACGCCATCGCGGTGCACGGCGGAATCACCTGCGGTGGTTCCGCCCTACCCGCCGGACGCGATGGCGGCTTGGGAATCCATGTCATCGTGATGTGATGGCTGGTGCCATCGGTTTGCGTGGTTCGACGTATCCGGCCCTTCCGCGGCCGTCGTACGGAGCTGTGCGATGTACCGATCCTCTCCTGCACGTCGCCAGGCGTTCGCGCTGGCGTTCTCGATGGTCGCCGTGATCGGCGTCGGCGCACTCCCCGCTCCGCTGCATGCGCAAGCCGGCATGCACGGCCGTGCCGCGATGGCCACGCGCATGGACTGCGCAGGACTCGCCGGCCAGAAGCACGCCACGCTCTCGGTCGAGGCCTGCGAGCGCAAGAAGGCCGCCCTGCTGTCGCTGCAAGACGCCTCCGCAACGCCCGGCGGCGAACGTCCCGGCGACGAGGCGATGACGTGCACGCAGCTCATCGCCAAGCTGCAGTCGATGGGCCCGGGCATCGACCCCGCGCTCGGCGAGAAAGCGCGCATCGCCGGCGAAGCTGTGCGCGAGACCTACGACCGGCAGAATGCGGCCGCGAAGGCGATGGCAGCGCGCCAGGCCGCGGAATCGATCGCCGCGATGGCCGGGCCGAACATCGCCCAGGGTATCGTCGGCGCGAAGCACAGCGCCGAGAGCGTCGCGCTCGGCACGGCAAGCAGCCAGGCCATGCGCGGCGCCCGCGACCAAGCCTCGTTCGCGAGTGCCGACGCGTCCGAAGCCCTCGCACAGCGCATGCGCGATGACCCGCGCTTCGCCCGCTTGCTCGCGCTCGTGCAGCAGAGGAACTGCGGGATGGGGGACATGCCGGCGGTGCCTGGAGGTTGATCGATGAGGGCGAACGAGTACGTCGCTTTATGCGGCGGCAGCCTTCGAAAAGACGTGCTGAAGGTCCGACACCAGAGAAGCTTCGCTGCGCCGTGCAACGACGGTCTCCGAAACAGCGCCATCCCGGCGGCTCTCGATAGCCGAGTGGCTGGTCAAGCCGGGATCCCTTTGAGCGCCACCGTATGACGCGCACTTACGGCTGGAGGCGTACTCGCAAAGAAGCACGACGGTCGCACTACGACTGCAGCGCTTGAATGGATTCCGGCTTCCACCCACTGCTGTCCGGGGAAAATCCGCGCACCGCGTCGCGTCGTCAGCGGAGCTGTCGCATGGCGGTTCCCGGCGCTAGGCGTCGCGCGACTTCACCGTCTCGACGCGTACTCCCGCCGTGGCGTCGCGCTTGAGCCCCTCGCCCTCCGGGAGAGGGGTTGGGGAGAGGGTGCGGGATCGAGACCACGTCGGATCATCGTCGCGATCCCGGACCCTCATCCGGCCCTTCGGGCCACCTTCTCCCGGAGGGAGAAGGGAAGAGCGTGCGCGATGCCGTGTTACCGCGGGAGCGAGTCGGCATCCCAGCATTCGTCGTCGGAAGTCTGACGCGGCAGCGCTTTCCGGCATTCGCTTCGAACTTTCCCCGGACAGCTGCGGGCTTCCGCCGGAATGACGGTGTACAAGAATGGATGCTGTCGGCGAATCGGACCGGGAAGACGATGTGGCATCGAAACAACGTCATCCCGGCGGAAGCCGGGACCCTCTTGAGCGTGAGGGCAAGATGCACGCCCCGAGCCTGAAGCCGACTCTCGAAGAAGCTCGATCGACGCATCACGGCTGCAGCGCTTGAGTGGATGACCAGCACCTTGGAACGCTGCTCCGCACCTACTTGCACACGCACCGTCGCAGCACGACGATGAGTGCTCTTCCGCAGCGGAAATCCGTCGATGACAGCCACGAGGTCCTCCTTCGCCAACCTCACGGCGCAGCATCGTGCCGACAGCGCGGACCGTGCATGAAACTCCCCACCCGCCACACCTGGACCA
Organism: Dokdonella aquatica; assembly: GCF_051987395.1. Classification (NCBI taxonomy): domain Bacteria; kingdom Pseudomonadati; phylum Pseudomonadota; class Gammaproteobacteria; order Lysobacterales; family Rhodanobacteraceae; genus Dokdonella; species Dokdonella aquatica. Next base: position 4,095,003 of record NZ_CP197094.1, read on the forward strand.
TGATCGGCGCGGCGCTTCCCGACGGCATCTCGGCGTTCGCGTTCCTCGTCGTATGGATCGCGCCGTTCGCGTTCGGGCCGCATGCTGTCAAGAACGCGATGCTCGTGATGATGGTGGAGTTCTTCGTCATCCACGCGAGCGGCATGATCGGCGGCACGGTGCTGCGCGAGGACGTCACCCGCGGCAAACGCGTCGCCACGGTGTTCGGCTTCGGCGCGTTCTACCTGCTGTTCGTCAGCGTGTGGTCGCTGGTGTTCCAGGTGTGGTGGCCGTTCGTCGCGTTCGGCTGGCTGCTGGTCGGCAAGCTCGTGCTCGCGCTCGACCTCTCGCGGACCTCGGCCGAGCGGCGTGCGGCCATGCAGGCGCGCTGGGGCATCAGCATCCTTGTGTTCGTGCTCGGGGCCTTCGCGACGACGATCCTGCCGCTGCCGCGCCTGGGCATCGGCGTCGACCTCGTGTCACGCCTCGGCCTTCCCGCTACCGGGCTATGGGTCGAGCAGCCGCATCGCGTGGTCGCGTTCGGGTTCTTCTACTTCACGACGCTGGCATGGCTCAACGTGCGTGCGCTGCGCGTGCCGAAGCCGGCACCGAAGCCTGCATCGAGGTGATGCGGCCGTATTGCGTGACGACCCGCGCGGCGTCGAGACGCTTTGCGCGACCCCGTTCGCAGTAGCGAACGGCGTTTCCGGAGCGTGGCCTGTGCGAGTCACGCACATGACCCGCACAACGGCCCGCCACGGCAGGACCCCAGCCTGCCGTGGCGGACTCGTGGGCCTCAGCGACCGGCGTCGGCCGTACGCTGGTCCGGCAGCGTGATGGTGCGCGGCGTGCCGACACGCAGCGTGCGGTTCGCACAGACGTCCACATTGCCGAGCACGACCGTGCGGCCACCGCGGAACGTCACGCGCACATCGCGCTGGCAGCTGCCGGCGGCGACGTCGATCGTGCGCGCGGCACCGCCGCCCTGCAGCGACGTGGTGCCGATCGGCACGTGCACGAACGCGGACGATCCTGCGTCGGCCATCTCGAGGCCGGCAATGCTGTCGCGCGAGGTGTTGACGAGATCGAGGTAACGCGCGGAGGGCGCGGCGAAGGCCGAGGCGCTGGCGAGGACGGCGAGCGTGGCGAGGACGAGGCGGGACATGGCGGGGCTCCTGGGAAGGGTGCCGGGACGGTCGCTGCCTTCCCGGTCGCTGCCATGGAACCCCGGACCCCGCGCGCGCAGGAACCGCAACGTGACGAATCGTCGTGGGGCCGGGGCGAATCGTAGCTACCACGCGCCGTGCTTCCGGTGGCCCGGCGCGCGCCGTAGGATCGCCGCCACCTGCCCTGCACGCCACCGTCATGAAGATCCGCCTCGGCGACAACGAGATCGGCCTCGCGCGCTACCTCGGCCTGTGGAGCATGGTCGTCGTCGCGTTCGCGGCGCAAGGTTTCCTGCACGACGCCTACCACGGCTTCACGTGGTCGCCGTTCGATTACCTGCGCTGGTCGATGGTGCAGTGGTACACGTGGGCCGCGCTTGCGCCGCTGGTGTTCCGCCTTGCCGCGCGCCATCCGATCCGGCCGCCGCTGCGCCTGCGTTCGCTGGGCACGCACATCCCGGCGAGCCTCGGCGTGTCGGGTCTCGCGGTGCTGGTCGGCGCGTTCGTCTCGAGCGTGTTCGAGCCCGGCACGTTCGGCGACCAGGTCTGGCAGTTCGCGAGCAAGCACGTCGCGATCGGCCTGCTCGCGTACTGGGCGCTCGTCGCGATCCAGCAGGCCTTGCACTACCGCGCCGAGACCGCACGCCGCGAGCTCGAGGCGAGCCGACTCGCGACCGAGCTCGCACAGTCGCGCCTGCAGGTGCTCAAGACCCAGCTGCAGCCGCATTTCCTGTTCAACACGCTGCACGCGATCGTGACCCTGCTCGACGAGGACACCATGTCCGCCGAGGACATGCTGCTGCGCCTGAGCGAACTGCTGCGCGCGTTCCTCGAGGACTACGACGGCCAGGAGATCACGCTGCGCCGCGAGCTCGCCCTGCTCGACCTCTACCTCGGCATCCAGCGCACGCGGTTCAAGGATCGCCTGACGACACAGGTCTACGTCGAGCCCGAGCTGCTCGATGCGGCCGTGCCGAGCCTGATCCTGCAGCCGATCGTCGAGAACGCGATCCGCCACGGCATCGGCCAGCACGTCGGCTCGGACCATGTCGAGATCGAGGCACGCCGCGAGGGCGACGTGCTGTGCCTGGAAGTGCGCAACCGCAACAGCACGCTCGAGGCCGGCGGCAGCGCCGCGGCCGGCCATGGCATCGGCCTGTCGAACACGCGGCTGCGCCTGCGCGAGCTGTACGGCGACGCCGCCTCGCTGCGCCTCGACATGACCTGGCCGAAAGGCGTGTCGTGCCGCGTGCGCGTGCCGTGGCGGATCATGGACGACGAGAGCGACGACCCCGAATTCAGTCCCGAGGCGCACCCGGCATGACCCTCGCCGTGCTCGTGGTCGACGACGAACCGATCGCGCGGCGTGCGATCGCGCGCATGCTCAAGGACGATCCCGAGGTCGCGCTCGCCGGCGAGTGCGGCGACGGCGCATCGGCGGTCAGCGCGATCCGCGAGCTCTCGCCCGACCTCGTGTTCCTCGACATCCAGATGCCGGCCATGAACGGTGTCGACGTGGTCGAGGCAATCGGTGCGGCGCGCATGCCCGCGACCGTGTTCGTGACCGCGTACGAGCAATACGCGGTGCGCGCGTTCGAAGCCAATGCGGTCGACTACCTCGTCAAGCCATTCAGCCGCGAGCGTTTCGCCGAGGCGCTGCGCCGGGCCAAGGCCAGGCTCGCCTCGCGTGCCACCGCCGCCCACGACGCGACCACCTCCGAGCGCCTGCTCGAGGCGCTCGCCGCGGTGCGCGCTCGAGACGAATACCTCGAGCGCATCCCGGTGCGCGTCGACGGCCATGTCGTGTTCGTCGACGTCGACGACATCGTCTGGATCCGTGCCAACGGCAACACCGTGCGCCTGCACCTCGCCGATCGCGAACACGACCTGCGCGAGACGATGGCCACCCTCGCCACGCGCCTGGATCCGAAGCATTTCGCACGCGTGCACCGCTCGGCGATCATCAACGTGCGTCGCGTCAAGGCGATCCATCCGTGGTTCAACGGCTACCACGTGGTCACGATGGACACCGGCCAGCAGCTGCGCATGAGCCGTTACCAGCACGAGGCGTTCCTGCGCCTGGCCACCGTGCGCAGCGAGGATCCGCCGGCCTGACGCGCACGCCGGCGCCGCCGCGCGTACACTCGCCGGCCGTCGCCGAAGCCCCGCCATGACCGAATCCGTCCGCCTCGACAAGCATCTCGTCGCCCTGCTCGGCTGCTCGCGAGGCGAAGCACGCCAGTACATCGAGGGCGGCTGGGTGCTCGTGGATGGCGCGATGGTCGACGCGCCGCAGCACCCGATCGACGGCCAACACGTCGAACTCGCCCCGGGCGCGCGCCTCGGCGAGATCGAACCGGTGACGCTGCTGCTGCACAAGCCGGCCGGCCTCGACACGCAGGCCGCGATCGCGCTCGTGACTCCGGCGACGCTCAGCCCGCTCGATGTCTCGGCACCACGCGTGCTCAAGCGTCATTTCCATCACCTCGAGGCGCCGATGCCGCTCGACGACGACGCCAGTGGCCTGCTCGTGCTGACCCAGGACCACGGCGTCAAGCGCCGCCTGACCGAGGACGCCGCGCATCTCGAGCAGGAGTACATCGTCGACGTCGAGGGCACGCTCGCGCCGTACGGACTCACGAAGCTCGCCGGTGGCACCCTTCTCGACGGTGGCTGGCCGCTGCCACCCTGCCAGGTCAGCTGGCAAAGCGAGACGCGCCTGCGCATCGCGATCAAGCGCGCCCGTCCCGGGCAGATCGCGCGCATGTGCGCCCTCGTCGACCTGCGTGCCGTCGCGGTGCGACGCCTGCGCATCGGCAGCGTCGGGCTCTCGAAGATCGCGCCGGGCACCTGGCGCTATCTGCGTGCGGACGCGCGTTTCTGACCAGGCGCGACGCGCAGGCGCCGAGGATCAGAACACCGACAGCCCCGTCATGCGCGTGAACCGGTGCAGCGCGTAGCCGCCGAGCATTGAGTTGCCTTTCGCATCGAGCGCAGGTGACCACGCACACAGCGCCATGACCTTGGGCACGACCGCGACGATCGCGCCGCCGACACCGCTCTTGGCCGGCAGCCCGACGTGGAACGCGAAGTCGCCCGCCGCATCGTAGGTGCCGCAGGTGAGCATGACCGCGTTGATGCGCGTGGCGCCTTCCGCGCTCGTCACGCGCTCGCCCGAGACCGGGCATTCGCCGGCGTTGGCGAGGTAGAGCACGCTGCGCGCGAGGTCGACGCAGTCCATGCGCAGCGCGCAGTGGAACGAATAGAAATCGAGTACCGCGTCGACGTCGCAGGCGAGGTTGTCGAAGCTGCGCAGGAAGTTCGCGACCGCGATGTTGCGCGGGCCACTGCGGCGCTCTTCGGCCGTCACGGGCGGATCGACGCCGATGCGCGGGTTGCCGGTGCGCGCGCGCAGGAACGCGAGCAGCGCGTTCTCGGGGTCCGCATGCAGCGACATGAGCACGTCGTCGACAACGAGCGCACCCGCGTTGATGAACGGGTTGCGCGGGATGCCATGCTCGTATTCGAGCTGCACGAGCGAATTGAACGGATCACCCGACGGCTCGCGGCCGACGCGCCGCCACAGCGCGTCGCCGGCCTCGTGCAGTGCCATCGTGAGCGTGTGCACCTTCGAGACGCTCTGGATCGCCAGCGGCACGCGCGCATCGCCGACCGCGTGAACGTCACCGTCGAGCGTGACCACGGCCATGCCGAAACGCTCACGCGGCTGGCCGACCAGCGACGGGATGTCCTCCGGCAGCGTGCCCTCGCCGAAGCGTTCGCGCACCTCGGCGTCGATCGTCGCGAGGATCGCCGGCAGGTCATGGCGGCGCAGGTCGTAGGGATTGTGCGGGATGGTCCGCATGGGTCGGCCTCGGGTCGCGTCGCGCGAGTGTGCGAGGCCCAAGCTGAACGGGCTGGGGTCGCAAGAGGGCAGACATGCGCGCGGTCGGAGGCCCCCGCGGCGCCACGCCGATGCGTCATACTTCAGGCAGGGGAAATCATCAGCGCAACATGTCCAGAGTCGTCGCGTGCGTCGTGCTTGTGTCCGGCCTGCTGGTCGCCGTGTGGACGGCCGCGCGCGCGGAGCCCGTGCGACCGCTCGACCTGCAGGACCTCGGCGCACCGACGTTCACGAACTTCTCGCCGCGCGACGGCCTGCCCGACGCCGTCACCGTCGCCGCCCGCACCGATCGGGATGGCTTCGTCTGGGTCGCGTCGCCGGCCGGCGTGGCGCGTTACGACGGCCGACGCTGGATGCCCAGCGACGATCCGCGCATGGCGCATGGCGTCGACGCCTTGTTCACCGATCACGACGGCACGCTCTGGGCCGGCTTCCGCCAGCAGGGCATCGCGCGTTACGACGGTCGCCGCTGGCACGTCGAGGATGCCGCGTCGGGCTTGCCGTCCCAGCAGATCCGCCGGTTCGCGGAAACCACCGACGAGGCCGGCGTCACGACCCTGTGGGCGCTCACTTGGGACCTCGGACTCATGCGCCACGACGGCGGCCGCTGGAGCGCCGATCCCGGCAATGCCTCGCTGCCGCGCGGCCCCGTGCTCGGCTTCGCCCGGACACGCACGCTCGGCGGCGCGGCGCGCCAGTGGGCAGGCACCGGCAACGACGGCCTCTGGTACCGCGACGAAGGCACCTTCGCATGGACGCGCTGGCATGCCGAAGGCTTCGATGCCGCGCAAGTCGAGTACCTCCTCGCGACGACCCAGGCGAACCACGAGGCACTGTGGATCAGCGGGTTCGGTGCCGGCCTGTGGCGCCTCGACGACGAGGGCTTGCGCGCATGGTCGCTCGGTAGCGGCGAGTTGCCGACCAACGATCTGTACGACATCGCGCAGACGCCATTGCCCGGTGGCGATCTGGCGGTCTGGGTCGCCTCGCGTTCGGGCTTGCTGCGCATCCACGGCGATCGCGTGCAGGTGTTCGACCGCCGCCACGGCCTGCCCTCCGATGTGGTGCGCGGGCTCGACGCCTGGCGCAGCCCGAACGGCGAGGACGCCCTGTGGCTGGTCACCGAGGCCGGCGTCGCGCGCACGATCCCGTCCGCCAATCCCTGGCTCACCGCCTCGCTCATGGGCACGCGCTCGACCGGTGTGTTCGCGGTGCTCGTCGAGCCCGATGGCCACGGTGGCGAACGCCTCTGGGTCGGCGCCAACGGCGATGGCCTTGGACTCTACGAAGACGGGCGCTGGCGTCACTTCACGCAGGCCACGGGCGATCTTCCCGACGCCGGCGTGAGCCTGGTCGTGCCGCATCGTGGCGCGCGCACGACGCACACGCACTGGATCGGCCTGCGCAAGGGGCACCTGCTGCGCATGCACGATGGCCCGCGTTTCGAGGAAGAGGTGACGCCCTGGCCCAAGCTCATGGGCGAAGCCGTGCTGGACGTTTTCGAACGTGATGTCGACGGCCACGAGGAGCGCTGGATCGCGCTGCGCCAGGCCGGCATCCATCGCTGGCGCGACGGCACGTGGACGCATTTCCCAGCCGCCGGCGAAGGCGTCGCGTGGCGCGTCAACCGCATCGTCGAACAGATCGCCGCGGATGGCAGCCGCTGGCTGTGGGCCACGACCGATCGCGGACTTGCACGTTTCGACGGTTCACGCTGGGACCTGCTGGGGCGTGCGGATGGCCTGCCGGACGAGGTGCTGCTCGGCATCACCCTGCTCGACGACGGACGCGGGCATCCGGTGTTGTGGATCGGCTCGTCGACGGCCGGCGTGATCCGCGTCGATACCACCTCGCCGCGCGCGCCACGCATCCTGCCCGCCGACCTGCCCAGGTCACCGGACCCGACCGTCTACAGCGTGCTTCGCGACTCGCGTGGCGTGATCTACGTCTGCACGAACAACGGCGTGCAGCAGCTCGTCGCGGAGGGCAGCGGCTACGCGAGCAGCGTGTCGACGCGTCGCGACGGCATGGTGCACGAGGAGTGCAACACCAACGCGCAGTTCATCGACGCCCACGACCGTTTCTGGACCGGCACGCTCGGCGGACTCACGGTGCACGACCCGCGCAGGCGCAGCATCGACACCCAACCCAAGTCACTGCGCATCGTCGGCATGCAGGTCGACGGTGTCGCACGCGAGGGGGATGCGCTCGACGTGTCCGCCGGGGCGCGCGCGATCGACATCGAGTTCGCGCTGCTGTCCTGGCAGCGCGAGGGCGAGTCACGCTTCCGCACGCAGCTGGTCGGCTACGACAACGCGCCCTCCGACTGGACGGCCCAGAACAACAAGCGTTTCAACGCGCTGCCGCCTGGCCACTACGTCCTGCGCATCGAGGGGCGCGATTATGCGGGCAACCTGAGCGCGCCGATCGAGCTGCCGGTGGTGATCGCCGCGCGCTGGTGGCAGCAGTGGTGGGCCAGCGTCGCCCTCGGCATCGCCCTCCTCCTGCTCGGTTACGCGGGCGCCCTGTGGCGCAACCACGTGCTCAAGGCGCAACGCCGCGCGCTCGAGTATCGCGTCGCCGCGCGCACGGCCGAACTGCACACCGCGAACGCGCGGCTCGTCGAACTCTCCTACGTCGACGCGCTGACCGGCCTCGCCAACCGTCGCCGCTTCATCGAGGCCCTCGAGCATCGTCCGCAGTTCGGGGCCCCCGACGAGACGACCTCGCTCGCGTTCGTCGACGTCGACCACTTCAAGGCCTGCAACGATCTGTACGGCCACCCGGCGGGCGACGAGGCCTTGCGTGCCGTCGCGACGATCCTGCGTTCGGAGGCGCCTGCGGGAACGCTCGCGGCGCGTTACGGCGGCGAGGAGTTCGCCTGCCTCCTGCCCGACACGTCCATCGACGCCGCGATCGCATTCGCCGAGCGCGTGCGCGAACGTGTCGCGGCATGCGACATCACCGTGCCCGACGGCGACCGCGTGTTCCGCATCACGATCAGCGCCGGCGTCACCGGCGCCGTGCTGCACGACGCCGACGACACGCGCCGCCTGCTCGCCGATGCCGATGCTGCGCTGTATGCGGCCAAACGCTCCGGACGCGACCGCGTCGCGGTGCTCGAGGGCAACACGATCGCGTGAGTCGACGCGAGTGTCACGCATGATGCTGTGCTCCGGGCCGACAGACACGCCACGCCGTCGGCGGCATGCGTAAACGGAGTGCGTCACGTCGTACCGACGGCGGAATCCGCTGCGCGGGTTCCGCCCTACCCGAGAACGTTGCAGCCATCGCGCTGGGTACCACTCGCTCGTCTCGCGCGCAGGGTGGAACCGCCGCAGGCGATTCCACCGTGCCCGGCGTCGCCGTCACGTTCCCGCGCGTGCGGTTGCGGTGCATCGTACCGAGGGTCTCGCGGAATCCTCTGCGAGGGTTCCACGCTACCTCGGCCATGCCTTACGGCGCAGCATCCTGCGCGGCGTCGGCGCGTTCGGCGAGCAGGGCGCGATCGTCGACGAAGCCCTGGTAGGCCGTGTCACGCGCCTCGCCGGCGGCCTGCCTCAGCACCCACGATGGATGCACGGTCGCGAACGCACGCGTGCCGTCGTCCAGACGCATCCAGATCGCACGCTGTTCCATGAGCTTGAAGCCCGCACCAAACACCGCGCGCGCGGCGGTCGCACCGAGGCAGACGATGATGCGCGGCTTCACGGTCGCGATCTCGCGCTCGAGCCACGGCCGGCAGGCCTGCATGTGGCTGACCGCGGGATTGCGGTGCAGGCGCCGCTTGCCGCGCTGCTCGAAGCGGAAGTGCTTGACTGCGTTGGTGAGGTAGAGACGCGCGCGCTCGATGCCGTGCGCGGCGAGCGCGCGGTCGAACAGCTGGCCGGCCGGACCGACGAACGGACGGCCGCTGAGATCCTCGGCGTCTCCGGGCTGCTCGCCGACGATCATGATGCGCGCCGAGGACGGGCCTTCGCCGAAGACGGTCTGCGTGGCCGGCTGCCAGAGCTCGCAGCGACGGCATTCGCGCGCCGCGATACGCAGCGCAGGCAGGCCTTCGGCGCGCGGCAGCGGCTCGACCACGCGCTCGGGGATGCGTCGGCGCGGGGCCTCGGCCTCGCGATCGGCCATCGCCTGCACGCGGGCGCCGGCCTCGGCGAGCAGCGTCGGCAGCAGCCGCGCCTCGGGCAGGTTCTTCCAGTACTTCTGCGGCATCTCCTGGGTCATCATGCGCGGGTTGAGCCGCGCCGGATTGAAGATGTTCGCGTAGTAGGTGCGCCACAGCGCGTCCTGCGCATCGTCGGCAGGCGCATCGCCACGCGTCGCACCGCCGCCGAAGCCGAGCGCACTGCCGTCCCAGAACGCGCTGCGGTACGGCGTGAGGATGGCCCAGCGCATGCCGGCGAAACGCCGCGCGAAGAACGGTGCCACGCGGTCGACGATGAAGTGCTCGGGTTCGAACCAGGCGACGAACGCATCGTGTTCGCCGGGCACTTCGCGGAAGCGCACGAAAGCCTTCATCTTGTGGCTGTCGCGGCCGACGGCCTTGGCGAGCTCGCCGGCGCGCCGCACGTCGGCATCGGTCTCGCGCTCGAGCAGCGCACGCTCGCCGCTCGCTATGCGCCACAGCAGCCGGTACAGCAGGCCATGCCGCTGCGCATCGCGATGGCAGAGCACGCTGCCGGCCAGCGCGAGGAAGTCGGAGGACACGTGCGGGGCGAGGCGTGTCGGCGCCTGCGTGGTCACGTCGATGCCGGCGAGCAGGCTGGCCTGGCCGTCACCGTCCCACGTGAGCTGATCGGGTGCGACGCCGGCACGCCAGGCCGCGCGCGCGACGTCGCGCCACGCACGCTCGTCCCACGGCGGCGTGACGGTGGCGTGGAACGTGCTCACCCGAACAGGCTTTCCTGGCGCGGAGGCGGCGCGAACCGCGCACGCATGCGCGCGGGATCGTCGAGGCGACGCTTCGGGTGGTGATCGAGCGTCGCGACGAACGGCAGCACCTTGCGCAGCGGCACGCGCAGCGTCGTGAGGTCGGCCACGCGCAGGCGTGCGTGGCGGCGCGAGCCCAAGATGCGTTCGACCGTGCGCGCACCGAGGCCCGGCACGCGCAGCAGCACCTCGCGCGGTGCGCGGTTGATGTCGACCGGGAAGCGCTCCGGATGACGCAGCGCCCACGCGGTCTTCGGATCGACGTCGAGATCGAGCATGCCGGCGCCGTCGGCCGGCGCGATCTCCTCGACATCGAAGCCGTAGAAGCGCAGCAGCCAGTCGGCCTGGTAGAGGCGATGCTCGCGCACGAGCGGCGGCGCCTGCAGCGGCAGGCGCGCCGACGCATCGGGGATCGGGCTGAAAGCCGAGTAGTAGACGCGGCGCAGGCGGTAGTTGCCGTAGAGGTTGGTGCTCGTGCGCAGGATGTCGCGGTCGTCCGCGCCGTCGGCCCCGACGATCATCTGCGTGCTCTGCCCGGCCGGCGCGAAGCGCGGCGGCTTGGCGCGCGTCTTCGCCTCGGCCTTGCGCGCGTCGACGTTCTCCTCGATGCGCCAGCGCAACTCGCCCATCGCGGTGCGGATGTCCGGCAGCTTCTTCTCGGGCGCGAGTGCGGCGAGGCCTTCCTCGGTCGGCAGCTCCACGTTGATGCTGAGGCGATCGGCGTACCGGCCCGCCGCGGCGAGCAGTTCCGGCGAGGCATCGGGAATCGTCTTGAGATGGATGTAGCCGCGGAACCTGTGGTCCTCGCGCAGGCTGCGCGCGACCTCGACGAGCTGCTCCATCGTGTAGTCGCCGTTGCGGATGATGCCGCTCGACAGGAACAGCCCCTCGATGTAGTTGCGCTTGTAGAAATCGAGCGTGAGCGTGACGACTTCCTGCGGCGTGAAGCGCGCGCGGCGCACGTTGCTCGACACGCGGTTCACGCAGTACACGCAGTCGAACACGCAGAAGTTGGTCAGCAGGATCTTGAGCAGCGACACGCAGCGGCCGTCCGGCGTGTACGAATGGCAGATGCCCATGCCCTCGGTGCTGCCGATACCGCCCGTGCCCAGCGAGTGCCGGCGATCGGCACCGCTCGACGCGCAGGAGGCATCGTATTTGGCCGCGTCGGCGAGCACGGCGAGCTTGTCGAGGAGTTGCATCGCGCCAGCTTACGCATCCGCCGTCTCAATGCATGAACGCCGCAAGCTGAACGGTTCAGGCGGCCACGACGTCGATACGCCGGCGTCGGCAGGCGTTAAGTCGCGGGCCGCGACCATCGCGTGATGCGCGCCCCGTGCCCTTCTTTCCTGCGTCGATCCGCCGCCCGCCGCGGCGGTGCGATGCCGTGCGGGACATCCGTCGACCGATGACGCGCCCATCCGATCTCGTCGCGCTGACACCCGAGGGCCTGTACTGCCCGGCCGGCGACTTCCACATCGATCCCTGGCGCCCGACGTCGACCGCGATCATCACGCACGCGCACGGCGACCACGCGCGCACGGGCTCGCAGCACTACTGGGGCACGAACGTCGGTGCGCCGCTGCTCGGCGAACGCCTGCCGGGCATGGCGCTCGACACGCTCGACTACGGCGAGGTGCGTCGCTTCGGTGAGGCGCGCGTTTCCCTGCATCCGGCCGGCCACATCCTCGGCTCGGCGCAGGTGCGCATCGAAGTCGACGGCCGCGTCTGCGTCGTGTCGGGCGACTACAAGCGCGATCCCGATCCGACCTGCGCACCGTTCGAGGTCGTGCCCTGCGACGTGTTCGTGACCGAGGCGACGTTCGCGCTGCCCGTGTACCGCTGGCCACCGATGGAGGCCGTCGTCGCCGACGTGATCGCGTGGTGGGATGCCTGCGCCGCGCGCGGTGTGCCGGCGGTGCTGTTCTGCTACGCGCTCGGCAAGGCGCAGCGCCTGCTCGCCGAACTCGCGCGTGCGACCGACCGCACCGTGCACCTGCACGGCGCGATGCTCGCGCTGGTCGAGCGCTACCGCGAACTCGGCGTCACCATGCTGCCGACCGTGCCGGTGTCCGATAGCGCACGCGGCCGCGACTTCGCCGGCGAACTGATCCTCGCGCCCCCGTCCGCGGCGGGTTCGACATGGATGCGTCGTTTCAACAACGCCTCGACCGGATTCGCCTCGGGCTGGATGCGCATCCGCGGCAACCGGCGCCGGCGCGGCTACGACCGCGGCTTCGTCGTCTCCGATCACGCCGACTGGCCGAGCCTGATCGAGACGATCCGTGCGACCGGCGCGCAGCGCGTACTGCCGACGCACGGCAATACCGATGCGCTCGTACCCTACCTACGCGAGCTCGGCCTCGACGCCGAGCCGCTGCGCACCGACTTCGGCGGCGAGGACTGATGCGCCGCTTCGCCGAACTCTACGCCGAGCTCGATGCCTCGACCGCGACCAGCGCGAAGGTCGAAGCGATGGCCGCGTACTTCGCTCAAGTGCCCCCCGCCGACGCGGCCTGGGCCGTGCACGTGCTGACCGGCCGCAAGCTCAAGCGCCTGATCCGCTCGAGCGAGCTGCGTACGCTCGCCGCGCGCGCGAGCGGCTATCCCGACTGGCTCGTCGAGGAGAGCTACAGCCACGTCGGCGACCTCGCCGAGACGATCGATCTGCTGCTCGACGCACCGCTCGAGGCACGCGACGAGCTGTCGCTGTCGACCTGGATCGAGCAGCGCCTCGCCCCGCTGCCCTCGCTCGACGAGGCTGGGCGCGCGGTGCGCCTGCTCGCGTGGTGGTCGGAGCTTCCGCATGCGCAGCGCTTCGTGCTCAACAAGCTCATGACCGGCAGCCTTCGCGTCGGTGTCTCGCAGCGCCTGGTCGTGCAGGCGCTCGCGCGCGTCGCGGGCCTCGACACGGCGCTCGTCGCGCACCGCCTGACCGGCGACTGGACACCGACGCCAGCCGCGTTCCGTGCCCTGCTCGATCCGGCGGGCCAGCTCGCCGTCGACGTCGACCAGCCCTACCCGTTCTTCCTTGCTTCGCCGCTCGAGCACGCGGTCGAGACGCTCGGCGAGCGCGCCGACTGGCTCGCCGAATGGAAGTGGGACGGTATCCGCGCGCAGCTGCTCAAGCGCGCCGGCGCCGCGCGGTTGTGGTCGCGCGGCGAGGAACGCCTCGACGGCCGCTTCCCCGAGATCGAAGCCGCTGCGGCGACGCTGCCTGACGGCGTCGCGATCGACGGCGAGATCCTCGCCTGGCGCGATGGCGCGCCGCTGCCGTTCACGGCACTGCAGAAGCGCATCGGCCGCCTCAAGCCGGGCGCGAAGTCGCTGGCCGACGCGCCCGTCGTGCTGCTCGCCTACGACCTCGTCGAGGACGCCGGAATCGACATCCGCGCCTCGTCGCTGCAGGAGCGCCGCACACGGCTCGCGCAACACCTCGCGACGTTGCCGGCGGGTGCGGATGCCGCGATCCAACTGTCGCCCGCGCTCGACGGCGATGACTGGCAGGCGCTCGCACGCCTGCGCGAGGCCTCGCGCGAGCGCGGCGTCGAAGGCCTCATGCTCAAGCGCCTGGCATCGCCGTACCAGGTCGGCCGCAAGCGCGGCGACTGGTGGAAGTGGAAGGTCGAGCCGTACACGCTCGATGCCGTGCTGATCTACGCGCAGGCCGGCCACGGCCGCCGCGCGAACCTGTTCACCGACTACACGTTCGCGGTCTGGGACGGCGACGCGCTCGTGCCGGTCGCCAAGGCCTATTCGGGCCTGACCGACGAGGAGATCGGCCGCCTCGACCGCTGGATCCGCGCACACACGCTCGAGCGCTTCGGACCCGTGCGTTCGGTCGAGCCGCACCACGTGTTCGAACTCGCGTTCGAGGCGATCAACGCCTCGTCGCGCCACAAGTCCGGCGTCGCGGTGCGCTTCCCGCGCATCCTGCGCTGGCGCACCGACCTCTCGATACGCGATGCCGACAGCCTCGATCAGCTCAAGACGCTGGCTGGCGGCTGAGCGCCGCCTCGCCGACTGGCTCGCCGAGCGCAGCGGCGGGCGCGTCGCGCCGTTCCAGCGCGAGACCTGGCGCGCATGGCGCGACGGCGCGAGCGGGCTCGTGCACGCGCCGACCGGCAGCGGCAAGACGCTGGCCGCGTTCGGTGGCCCGCTCGTCGACGCACTCGCACGCGATCCCGCGGCGCGACCGGGTTTGACCCTGCTGTGGATCACCCCGCTGCGTGCACTGGCCGCCGATCTCGTCGTGCAGCTCGAGGCGCCGCTGCGCGAGCTCGGCCTCGCCTGGCGCCTGCTGCGTCGGACCGGGGACAGCGGCAGTCGCGAGCGCACGCGCCTGCGCAAGGGCGAGGTCGAAGTGCTCGTGACCACGCCCGAAAGCCTCGCACTGCAGCTTTCGCACGCCGATGCCGCGCAACGCTTTGCCGGCCTCACGACCGTCGTCGTCGACGAATGGCACGAGCTCGTCGCGGGCAAGCGCGGCGTGCTGCTCGAGCTCAATCTCGCGCGCCTGCGCCGCCTCGCGCCGGCACTGCGCACCTGGGGCTTGTCGGCGACGCTCGGCAACCTCGACGAGGCCATGCAGGCATTGCTCGGTCCGCAGGTCGAGGGGCGCCTCGTCAGCGTGACGACGCCGCGCCGCGTCCTCATCGAAACCGCCCTGCCCGACGAAGTCGAACGCTTCGCCTGGGCCGGCCATCTCGGCCTGTCGCAGCTGCGTCGTGTCGTCGAGGCCACGCGCACGCCGCGCTCGGTGCTCGTCTTCACCAACACGCGCTCGCAGGCCGAACTGTGGCACGAGGCACTGGCCTCGGTGTGGCCGCACGCGCCCGACACGCTCGCGATCCATCACGGCTCGCTCGATCGCGCCTTGCGCGCGCAGGTCGAGGAAGGCCTGCGAACAGGCGCAATCCGCTGCGTCGTCGCGACCTCGAGCCTCGACCTTGGCGTCGACTTCGCGAGCGTCGAAGCCGTCGTGCAGATCGGCAGCCCGCGCGGCGTCGCGCGCCTGCTGCAGCGCGCGGGACGCTCGAACCATCGCCCCGGCGAAGCCAGCCGCATCCTCTGCGTGCCGACGCACGGCCCCGAGCTCGCCGAGATCGCGGCTGCGCGCCGTGCGCTCGCGGCCGGCGCGATCGAGGCACGCGCGCCGCTCGACGGCACCGCCGACGTGCTCGCCCAGCACCTCGTCTCGATGGCGCTGGCCGGCGGCTTCGAGGCCGCCGCGATGTTCGACGAGGTGCGCACCGCGCACGCCTACGTCGGATGGACGCGAGAACGCTTCGACGCGGTGCTCGCGTTCGTCGAACACGGCGGCCCCGCGCTCGGTGCGTATCCGGATTACCACAAGCTCGTCGTCGAGGACGGCCGTCATGTGATCGCGAGCCCGCGCCTCGCGCGCCTGCACCGCTACGGCATCGGCACGATCGTCGCCGACGGCTCGATCGAGGTGCGCTACCTGCGCGGCGGTCGCATCGGCCACGTCGAGGAGACGTTCGCGGCGCGCCTCGCGCCGGGCGAGACCTTCCTGTTCGCGGGCCGCACGCTCGAACTCGTGCGCGTGCGCGACATGACCGCGTGGGTGCGCCTCGCCAAGGGGCGCCGCAGCCTCGTGCCGCGCTGGTCGGGCGGACGCCTCGCGCTGTCCAACGCGCTGGGCCGCTGGATGCAGCAGGTGCTCGCCGATCCGCAGGCACGCGAGCCCGAGATGACGCGTCTCGCGCCGCTGCTCGCGACGCAGCGCGAGCGCTCGCACGTGCCAGGCGTCGACGAACTGCTCGTCGAGCGCATCAAGGCACGCGATGGCGAGCACCTGTTCGTGTTCACGTTCGCGGGGCGACTCGTCAACGAGGGGCTCGGCGCGCTGCTTGCGACGCGCCTGAGCCGGCTCGCGCCGTCGACGCTCGCGTTCGGCGCGAACGACTACGGCGTGATCGTGTCGACGCGCCGCCTGCCGGCGCTCGATGCCGAAGCGATCCGCGGCCTGCTCACGATCGACGGCGTGCGCGCCGACCTGCTCGCCGGCATCGCGGGCGGCGAACTCGCCAAGCGCCAGTTCCGCGAGATCGCGCGCATCGCCGGCCTCGTGTTCGGCACGCCGCCGGGCACGCAGCGCTCGCTGCGCCACCTGCAGGCCGGCACGGGCCTGCTCTACGACGTGCTCGCGCAGCACGACCCCGGCCATCTGCTGCTCGAGCAGGCGGTCGACGAGGTGCTCGAGCGCACCTTCGACCTGCGCCGCCTCGAGGCGACGCTGCACGAACTCGCCGCGCGCACGCTCGTCGCCACGCAGCCGGCGCGCTTCACGCCGTTCGCGTTCCCGCTGTGGGCCGAATGGATCCGCGGCGGCCTGTCCAGCGAGGATTGGGAAACGCGCGTGCGCCGGCTCGCGGCGGAGCTCGAGGCGCGCGCATGATGTTCAGGGCGACGCCACGCGTTGACGCACGCTGCAGGCGTGTCCGTACGCGCGAACGGATGCGAAAGCGCGTGCACGCTCGCCACACCGCACGTGGTGAGCGAATGACGTGGCTCGATGTGACCATCGCGCGCGGAACGATGTGCCTCGACGCGCGGCGCGCAAGGGTAAGCGCGTGATGTGGCTCGACGTCGCCATCGCCGGCGAGCCGATGCGCCTCGACGCGCGGCGCGCGCTGGTATGGCCGCGGCGACGCTGGCTGCTCGTCGCCGACGTGCATCTCGGCAAGGCCAGCCTGCTGCGCCAGGCCGGTGCACCGCTGCCGCGCGGCACGACGACGCGCGACCTCGAGCGCCTCGCCGCGCTCGTCGCCGACCACCGCCCCGAACGCCTCGTCGTGCTCGGTGATCTCGTGCACGGGCATGAACCTGCCGATGCCGCGTGGCTCGCGACGTTCCTGCGCTGGCGCGAAGCCCATGCCACGTTGCCGGTCACGCTCGTCGCGGGCAACCACGATCGCCACGGCGTACCTGGGGCGTTCGCACTCGATGTGGTCGACGAGATCGTCTATGCGCCGTTCGTGCTGCGGCATGCGCCTGGCGTCGTACGCGATGCGCACGTGCTCGCAGGCCACGTGCATCCCGGTGTAGTGCTGCGCGACGGCCGCGTGCGCCATCGCCTGCCGGCGTTCTGGTCCGGCCCGCAACGCACGCTGCTGCCCGCCTTCGGCTCGCTGTGCGGACTCGCACCGGTCGCGGCGCAGGCGGACGATGCGGTGTATGCGATGACGCCGGGAGGGGTGCTGGCGATGCCGGCTGACGTGGCGGGGCGTTGAGGATGCGGGACGCTGGACGGCGTCGACGTTTTTTCGAGAAAGCCGCCAGCTAACGCCCGTGGGGTTTCCACGGAGGTTCAATGAGCTTCGGGACGCCTTGACTGAGCATACAGCTCGAAATTTCGGGCAATGCTCAAGTGGATTCCGGCTTTCGCCGGAATGACGGGATGTAGGGTCGTATCAAGGATGAAGCCATCGTTCCCATGAACCGCTTCGGGTCCAGCCGACGTCTGCGCCCAGAGAAGGCGCGCCGTCATTCCGGCGAAAGCCGGAATCCCCTCAAGCAGAACAGATGTGCGGCGTGCTCCAGATCGGATGAGATCGAACAACCGCATGACGCAGCGTGCGGATCCAACTCCACGGAGAGCATCGGGTAGTCGTTCGAACGTCGATACCACCGAATACCGGCGGCTTCGCCCTACTGCGCCAACGCCTTCGTCGCCCCCGCGAGGTAGCGCTCGAGGTAGTCCTTGAAACGCGTGTCGTTGAGGTTGCCGCCGAGGCGGTACGGCGGGTCGTACGAGAACTCGAACGCGTAGCGGCCGTCGCGGTCGATGACGAGGTCGCAGACGGTCCAGTGCTGGCCCTTGGCCGCGCTCATGACGTCGTCGACGCGGTGGAAGCCGGCCGTGGCCTGCGGGCTCAGGCGGAACGAGACCTTCTCGGGCGTGCCGCCGGGTGGGCGGGCGATCGCGAACGCGAGCACGCTCTCCTGCGCTTCGGCGGCGTGGCGCAGCGATTCGTAGTTGACGACGATGCGCATCCAGTCGCGGTCGCCCCACTCGCCTTCACGCACGTTCACGACGCTCTGCGCGACAGCGCGCACGGTCTCCTGATAGGCCTGGTTGAGATCGTCCATCCGCGGTCACTTGTTGATGAAGCTGTGGTCGATCCAGTCGCCGCCGTCGACGCGGTAGCTCGCGACGAACGCATCCGGGCGCGTGGTCGTGTTGCCCGGATTGTAGGTGAGGGTCACCTGCATATCCACGTCGTGGCCGTTCTCGAGCAGGCCGGCGATCTGGTTCTCGAAGCGCTTGTAGGCGCCGTTGTTGAGATTCGGCAGGCCGTCGCCGATCGGCTTGCCGTTGCCGGGCACGACGTTGACGCGGTTGGTCGGGCCGCCGAAGCGGTCGGCGATCAGGTGGAAGCCGACGTCGGTATCGCGGCCTTCGTTGCCGATCTGGCGCTGCAGGCCGGGATCGTTGCGGCCGACCGGATCGAGTTCGACGCGGCCCTCGGCGCGCACGACGCGCGCCTGCGGATCGGTGGTCCAGCGCAGCTCGCCGAACTGGTAGATGGTGTTCGGCTGCGCAGCGTTGGCGGCGGCGTTGAGTTCGTCGATCGAGTCGAACGTGACCGTGCGCAGCGGCGTGGCGCGCGCCGGGCCGAGATCGTCGAGCCTGCCGAGGCGCGCATCGGCCGCACGCGAGGCGTCGTTCGCGGCATCGAGCGCACGCGCCGCATCGCCGGCACGGTCGAGCGCGGCCGCGCCCTCGCCGACGCGCGCGAGCGCACCGGCGCCCTGCGAACCCTTCACGACGGCATTGGCCTCGCCGACGCCGATGAACATGCTGCCGACGTCGATGACGCCGCGCCCCGCGAACTTGGCCCAGTCGCCGTCGGCGGCCGCCTGCTGGTAACCCTCGGTGACGCCGTCCCAGAGCGCGCCGGCGGTGGCGAGGTTGGCTTCGGGGCGCGTGAGCCACGCGGCCGGGCTGGCGAGGTCGCCGATCGCGACCGCGGCCTGGCCCACGCTTTCGGCGCGTGCGAGGTTCTGTTCGGGCTGCACGGCCCAGCGCACCGGATCGATGAGCTTGACCGCACCGTCGGCGAGCTGCACGACGCCCTTGCCCATGTCGTAAACGGCGAGGCTCGCGCCTTCGACGAGGCCGATGCTGTCCGACACCTGGCGCGCGAGCGCGCCGCCGACGACACCGCCATGGCGCTCGCCGACTTCGACGATGTCGGCGCGGAAACCGTCGACGGCCTGCTCGGCCGTGTCGACAGCACCGTCGATCGCGTTGCCGACGTTCGCGCGGAGTCCGTCGAGATCGTCGAGGCGGTCCCCGGCCCACTGGCGCGCCGACTGCAGGCCGTCGCCTGCGGCGGATAGGGCGTCACCGGCCGCGTCGGCGGCCTGTCCGGCAAGTTCGCCGCCCTTCTGCGCGAGGTCGTCAGCGGTGTCGCCGAGCCACTGCGTGGCACGCTGTGCGATGCCTTCGAGGTTGAGACCCATGGCGCGCTCCGGCGTGCACCGTGGTCGACACGGCGCTTCGGAGCGGCAGGCTAGTCCTGCGCAGGGCCGCAGGCCATCGGGGGAAACCCCAAGGCGACGGGCGTCGCCGGGGTCACGCGCGCGTCATGCCGGCATGGCACGCGCGCGCGGCGGGATCACGAGGTGACGCGGTCCCAGAACTGCTTGACGCCGTCGAACCAGGTACGGTTGCGCGGCGAATGCGCGAGCGCATCCTCACCCGCGAACGTCGCCTCGAACTGCTCGAGCAGCTCGCGCTGGCGCGACGTGAGCTTGACCGGCGTCTCGAGCACGACGCGGCACAGCAGGTCGCCCGTGCGGCCGCTGCGCACCGACTTGACGCCCTTGCCGCGCAGCCGGAACAGCTTGCCGGTCTGGGTCTCGGGCGGGATCGTCACGCTGGCTTCACCACCGAGCGTCGGCACGGCGATCTCGGCGCCGAGCGTGGCCTGGGCGAAACGGATCGGCACCTCGCAGTAGAGGTCGTCGCCTTCGCGCGTGAAGATCGCGTGCTCGCGCACGCGCACCTCGACGTAGAGGTCGCCCGGCACGGTGCCGGCCGGACCGGCCTCGCCCTGGCCGGTGAGGCGGATGCGGTCACCCGAATCGACGCCCGCGGGAATCTTGACCTGCAGCGTGCGCTCGTCCTCGACGCGGCCTTCGCCGCTGCAGTCCTTGCACGGATTGGCCACGGTCTTGCCCGTGCCCGCGCAATGCGGGCAGGTCTGCTGCACCGAGAAGATGCCGTTCTGCATGCGCACACGGCCGTGGCCGCGGCAGGTCGAACAGGTGGAGGTCTTGCCGTCCTGCGAGCCCGAGCCGTCGCAGCCCTTGCATGCGACCAGCGTCGGCACCTCGATCTGGCGCTCGATGCCGAACACGGCTTCCTCGAGGTCGAGCTCGAGCAGGTAGCGCAGGTCCGAGCCGCGGCGCGGGCGACCACGCCCGTTGCCGCCCATGCCGAAGATGTCGCTGAAGATGTCGCCGAAGATGTCGCCGACGTCGCCGTTGAAGCCGCCGCCCCCGCGACCGCCGCCCATGCCGCCGTTCTCGAACGCGGCGTGGCCGTACTGGTCGTAGGCGGCGCGCTTCTGCGCGTCACCGAGGATCTCGTAGGCCTCCTTGGCCTCCTTGAACTTGTCCTGCGCGGCCGGATCGTCAGGGCAGCGGTCGGGATGGAACTTCATCGCGAGGCGACGGAACGACTTCTTGAGCTCGTCGTCGGTGGCCGTGCGTTCGACCGAGAGGATTTCGTAGTAGCAGCGCTTGGACATGGCGGTATCGCGTGGCGGAGGGGCGCTTCGTCAGCAGCAAACGGGACGACACGGTCTCTCCGCGTCGCCGGCCGCCCGGACACGCCGGGCGACCGCACGATCACGCCCCGTCCATCGTGCGGACGGGGCGCTGGCGCCTTACTTCTTGTCGTCCTTGACTTCCGTGAACTCGGCGTCGACGACGTCGTCGGCCGCCGAGGGGCCCGCCTGCGGGCCGCCTTCGGCACCCGGCTGGCCACCCGACGCCGCCGCGTACAGCGACTGCGCGGCTTCCTCGACGCGCGTGATCTTCGCCTCGATCTGCGCCTTGTCGTCGCCCTTCATGGCCTTGTCGAGCTCCGAGAGCGCTTCCTCGATGCCGCCGAGCTGCTCGGCCGGCACCTTGCCGCCGTGCTCCTTGAGCGCGCTGCGCGTGGCGTGGACGAGCTGGTCGGCCTTGTTGCGCGTCGTGACGAGCTCCTGGAAACGCTTGTCTTCCTCGCGGTTGGCCTCGGCGTCGCTGACCATGCGCTGGATCTCTTCGTCCGAGAGGCCCGAACCGGCCTTGATCTCGATGCGCTGTTCCTTGCCGGTCTTCTTGTCCTTGGCCGACACGTGCAGGATGCCGTTCGCGTCGATGTCGAACGTCACCTCGATCTGCGGCATGCCGCGCGGCGCCGCGTCGATGCCGGCGAGGTCGAACTTGGCCAGCGACTTGTTGAAGCGCGCCTGCTCGCGCTCGCCCTGCAGCACGTGCACGGTGACCGCGTTCTGGTTGTCGTCGGCCGTCGAGAACACCTGCGTGTTCTTGGTCGGGATCGTCGTGTTCTTGTCGATGAGCTTGGTGAACACGCCGCCGAGCGTCTCGATGCCGAGCGACAGCGGGGTCACGTCGAGCAGCAGCACGTCCTTGACGGTGCCCGAGAGCACGCCGCCCTGCACCGCGGCGCCGATCGCGACGGCCTCGTCCGGGTTGACGTCCTTGCGCGGCTCCTTGCCGAAGAAATCCTTGACCGCGTCCTGCACCTTGGGCATGCGCGTCTGGCCACCGACGAGGATGACCTCGGAGATGTCGGACACCTTGAGGCCGGCGTCGGCGATCGCCGTGCGGCACGGCTCGATCGTGCGCTTGATGAGGTCGTCGACGAGCGACTCGAGCTTGGCGCGCGTGAGGCGCAGCTCCAGGTGCACGCCCTCGCCGTTCACCTGCGTGATGAACGGTTCGTTGATGTCGGTCTGCTGGCGCGACGAGAGCTCGATCTTGGCGCGCTCGGCCGCCGAGCGGACGCGCTGCAGCTGGATCGGGTTCTTGCGCAGGTCGACGCCGTGCTGCTTCTCGAACTCGTCGATGATGTAGTCGATGACGCGCTTGTCGAAGTCCTCGCCGCCGAGGAACGTGTCGCCGTTGGTGGCGAGCACCTCGAACTGCTTCTCGCCGTCGACTTCGGCGATCTCGATGATCGAGATGTCGAACGTGCCGCCGCCGAGGTCGTAGACCGCGATCTTGCGGTCGCCGCCCTTCTTGTCGAGGCCGTAGGCGAGCGCAGCCGCGGTCGGCTCGTTGATGATGCGCTTGACCTCGAGGCCGGCGATGCGGCCCGCGTCCTTGGTCGCCTGGCGCTGGCTGTCGTTGAAGTACGCCGGCACCGTGATGACGGCCTCGGTGACCGCTTCACCGAGGTAGTCCTCGGCGGTCTTCTTCATCTTCATGAGGATCTGCGCGGACACTTCCGGCGGCGCCATCTTCCTGCCGTCGGCGGTCTCGACCCACGCGTCGCCGTTGTCGTGGCCGACGATCTTGTACGGCACGAGGTCGATGTCCTTCTTGACCTCGTTGTCGCTGAACTTGCGGCCGATGAGGCGCTTCACGGCCGAGAACGTGTTCTTCGGATTCGTGACGGCACCGCGGCGCGCGGTCGCGCCCACCAGCACCTCACCGTCCTTGAACGCGACCACCGACGGCGTCGTGCGGTCGCCCTCGGAGTTCTCGATCACGCGCGCCGTGCCACCTTCCATGACCGCCACGCACGAGTTGGTCGTGCCGAGGTCGATACCGATGATCTTGCCCATCTGTGTGCTCTCCCAAAATGATCTTGATGGCCGCTCGGGCCGCTGGCGCGAAAACTGGGGGTAACGCGACCGCTTTCAAGCGGTTGCGCGGGATCGGATGCCGGTTCAGCCCGGCTGGGTGGCCACGTTCACGAGCGCCGGGCGCAGCAGGCGGTCGTTGAGGACGTAGCCCTTCTGCAGCACCGTCACGACCGTGTCGGGCGCGTGCTCGGCGGTCTCGACCATGCTCATGGCCTGGTGGCGTTCGGGATCGAACGGCTGGCCGAGCGGATCGACCACGACGATGCCGTGGGCCTGCGCGACGCGCAGCAGCTCCTTGGCGGTCAGCTCGACACCCGCTCGCAACGTCGAGGCGCCGCCCTTGTCCGCGTCGAGCGCGCGCTGCAGGTTGTCGAGCACCGGCAGCAGCTCGTTGAGCAGCTTCTCGTTGGCGAACTTGCGCGCCTGCTCGAGATCGCGCTGCAGGCGCTTGCGCTGGTTCTCGATCTCGGCGCGCTCGCGCAGCACATGGTCGCGCATCTCGGCGAGCCTGGCCTCGTACTCGGCGGCGACCTGCGTGGACGCGTCGGCGCCGTCGGCAGCCTCGTCGATGAACGGCTCGGTTGCCGGGTCCTGCGTCGGGTCGTTGTTCTGCATCGTTCCTCCAGTCAATCCATCGGAAAGGCCCGCGCGGGTGCGCCGGACCCTTCCCTTCATCGAAACCATGAATGTGGTGTCGCCAGGCCCGCGCAAGGGGGCCGGCGTGGCGGTGGCACCCCCCGGTGCCGTCCCGCCTCCCCTATTGGGGCGCCCCCGACCGGTTCAAGGCGCCCGAAATGAGCTGCGCCGTGGCCGTGACGACCGGGATCACGCGCTCGTAGGCCATGCGCGTGGGTCCGATGACCCCGAGCACGCCGAGCACGCGGTTGCCGACGCCGTACGGCGCCGTGACGAGCGAATAGCCGCCCAGCGCCGCGAAACCCGACTCCTCGCCGATGAACAGGCGCACGCCGTCGGCGCGCGCGCAGCGCTCGAGCAGCTGCAGCAGGTCGCGCTTGCGCTGGAACGCATCGAACAGGTCGCGCAGGCGGTCGACCTCGGCGAGCTCGTGCACGCCCATGAGGTTGGTCTGGCCGCTGACCAGCATGTCGTTGTCGGCCGGCGACTGGAACGCCTGCTGGGCCACGTCCACGGCCGCGGCGAGCAGGCGGTTCAGGCGCGCGCCCTCGTCGCGCATCTCGCGCAGCAGGCGCGCGCGGATCTCGTCCAGGCGCATGCCGGCGAACTGCGTGTTGAGGTAGTTCGCGGTCTGCTCGAGCTCGCTCGCCGTGTAGGCGTGCTGGGTCTCGATGACGCGGTTCTGCACCTGGCCGTCGGTGAACACGAGGATCACGAGCAGGCGATTGGTGTCGAGCGCGACGAAATCGATGTGGCGGAACGGGAACTCGTCGTGCTTGGGCACGCTGACGACGCCGACGAAGCGCGTCATCTCCGACAGCAGCGTGCTCGCACTGCCGAGCAGGTGCGGTGTCGCCGCGCTGGTCGGCAGCTCGCGACGCAGCTGTTCGACCTGCGGCTCCTCGAGCGGACGCACCTCGAGCAGGCTGTCGACGAACACGCGATAGCCCTGCGCGGTCGGAATGCGGCCCGCCGAGGTGTGCGGCGCGGCGACCAGCCCGGCCTCCTCGAGGTCGGCCATGATGTTGCGGATCGTGGCCGGACTCACGTCGAGCCCCGACGATTTCGCGAGCGTGCGCGAGCCGACCGGCTGGCCGTCGGCGATGTACTGGGCGATGAGCGTGCGCAACAGGCTGCGCGAGCGGGCATCGAGCGGGAACGAGGGGCGCGGGGGCATCCCGCGAGCATACACGCGCGCCGCACGCCGGAAAATGCCGCGAACGGCTTTGCAGCGCGGTTTGCGGGACATCGACGCCTCGCGTACGCCGTCCGTGCGCCCGCACGGGCCGCCCGTCGCCACGGCCTGCACCGGCATCGCTGCAGGCACGCGCGCACGCTAGGCTGCGCGCATGATCGACACGCCGCCGCTCCCGCCCGCCATCTCCGCCGCGACCGGCCATGCGCTCGCGCCACCGGCCGACGCCGCGCCGTCGCGATCGCGCGGCGGCTGGATCATGTTCGCGGCAGGCGTCGTGGTGATGACGATCGTCCTCAACTCGGGCCTGCGCCTGCCCGCGGTGTCGGGCGACGGCGTCGCCTCGACGCTGGTCATGGCGGGCCTCCTGCTCCTGTCGCTGTGGCTGCACATCGTCCTGCACGAAGGCGGCCACGCGATCGCCGGCGTCACGCGGCGCATGCGCGTATGGGCCATCGGCATCGGACCGTGGCGCCTCGAACACTCACCCGCCGGCTGGCGCTGGCGCCATGGCGGCCATGTACGCGGCATCGGTGGCTTCGTCATGCTGCTGCCACGCGCCGGTGAAGCCGCCTCACGCCTGGACTCGATCGTCCACGTGCTCGGCGGGCCGCTCGCGAACCTCGTGGCCGCGCTCGCCGCCGCCGTCGCCGCGCGTGCCCTCGACGGGGGCAATGTCGCTGCGGTCCTGAATGTCTTCGCGGTCGCCGGCGTGATGCTCGGCGTGGTCAACCTGCTGCCGTTCCACGTCGCGGGCTGGCGCACCGACGGGCTCAACCTGCTCGACCTCGTGCGCGGCGCGCCCGCTGCGACCGCCTACCTGCGCATGAGCCAGCTCGTCGCGGCCAGCCACGCAGGCGTCCGCTCACGCGACTGGCCCGAGGCGTGGATGCCCGAGGGCGACCTCGCGCATTCGCCGATGCTCGCCCTCAACGCCGACCTTCTGCGACTCGGGCGTGCGATCGATCGCGAGGACGCCGACGCCGCCCGTGCGTACGCCACGCGCCTCGTCGCCGCGAGCGCGACCGCGCCACCGGCGATGCGCGCCTACATCGCGCTCGGCATGGCCTCGCACGCGGCGCTGATCGAGCGCGATCCCGAGCTGCTCGAGGCCTGGCTCGCGCGCAGCGAAGGCGGCCTGACCGATCTCGGCGCACACCGCCACTGGCTGCGCGCCGAATACGCCGCGCTCGTGCACGCCCATCCCCAGGCGTGTTTCCATGCCGCTGCTGCACGGGACGCACTCGTCCGGCTCGACGATCGCAGCGCGGTGCGCTTCATCGGCGAGCGCCTCGACCTCATCGAAGGCGGTTTGCGCGACTGATCGCCTGCCGGTCGACCGCATGCGGCGTCTCGTCCCGTGCGACGCGGCCGCGCGAGCATCACGTCCCGCCGCGGCGAAACACGCGGCAGGCTTGCGGCCGTCCGCGCCTGCCCCGACACTTCGCGCGGGATTTCCGGGGTCGGCTCATGCTGCGCACGTTGTACGTCAAGGATTTCGCGGTCGTCGGCGAGGCCGAGATCGCTTTCGATTCAGGGATGACCGTCGTCACCGGCGAGACCGGCGCAGGCAAGTCGCTGCTCATCGACGCCTTGCTGCTGCTCGCCGGCCATCGCGCCGACGCGGGCATGGTGCGCCATGGCTGCGACCGCGCCGAACTGTCGGCCGAGTTCGACCTCGGCGGCCGCGACGACCTGCGCGCCTGGCTGCGCGACGAGGAGCTCGACGACGACGATGCCTGCCAGCTGCGCCGCGTGATCCGCAGCGAAGGCAGCTCGCGCGCCTGGATCAATGGCCGCCCCGTGTCGCTCGCGCAGATGAAGGCGCTCGGCGAACGCCTCGTCGAGATCCACGGCCAGCACGAGCACCAGGCCTTGCTCGACCGTCGCCAGCAGCTCGTGCTGCTCGACGCGTTCGGCGGCCACGCCGAAGCGCTGGCCGGCGTCGTGGAATCAGCGCGCGCGTGGCGCGAGGTGAATGCACGCATCGCCGCGTTGCCGCACGGCGAGGATGCCTCCGCGCGCATCGAATGGCTGGGCCACCAGGTCGACGAACTCGACCGCCACGCGCTCGCGCCCGACGCCCTCGCCGCGCTCGAGGACGATCACCGCCGCCTCGCCAACGCGGGCCAGCTCGTGCAGGGCAGCGCCGGCCTCGCCGACCTGCTCGACGGCGACGGCGAGTTCACGGTCGCGCGCCTCGCCGCACGCGCCCAGGCCGAGGCTGCGCGCCTCGGCGAGATCGACACGCGCTTCACCGCGATCGCCGAACTGCTCGAGGCGGCGCGCATCCAGGTCGACGAGGCCGGCGGCTCGCTCGCGCGCGTGCAGGACGCACTGGACCTCGATCCGGATCGCCTCGCCGAGATCGACGCACAGCTCGGCAAGCTGCACGAGCTCGCGCGCAAGCACCGCGTGCCGATGGCCGAGCTCGCCGCGCATGCGGATGGCCTGCGTGCGGAACTCGAGGCTCTGCGTTCGGCCGGCAGCGACCTCGCCGAGCTGCAGCGCGAGCGCGAGCGTCTCGCCAAGGCGTACGCGGGCAAGGCCGCGACGCTGGGCGATGCACGTCGCAAGGCCGCCACGTCGCTCGGCGAAGCGGTCGGCGCGACGCTCGGCGAGCTCGGCATGGGCGGCGGGCGTTTCGAGGTCGAACTCGAACCGACCGGTGCCGCCGAGCCTGATGCGCAAGGCGCGGAGCGCTGCGAGTTCCTCGTGAGCGCGAATCCGGGCCAGCCGCCGCGCGCGCTGCGCAAGGTCGCCTCGGGCGGTGAACTCTCGCGCATCAGCCTCGCGATCGAGGTCGCCGCACTCGGTCTCGACGAGATCGGCACGATGGTGTTCGACGAGGTCGATTCGGGCATCGGCGGCGCGGTCGCCGAAGTGGTCGGCCAGAAGCTGCGCCGCCTCGGCAGCCAGCGCCAGGTGCTGTGCGTGACGCATCTCGCCCAGGTCGCCGCGCAAGGCCATGCCCACCTCAAGGTGGTCAAGGCCAAGACCGCGGACGACACGCGCACGCACATCGAGGTGCTGACGCCCGCGCAGCGCCGTGACGAGATCGCGCGCATGCTCGGCGGCATCGAGATCACGCGCGAGACGCTCGCCCACGCGAAGCAGATGCTCACCCACGCGCAGGTGGACTGAACGCTGCGCGACCCGCGCGTTGGCCATCGCGTGCGGGCGGTGCTAAGGTGCGCGCCGCACGACGTCCGTCGTGCCTGCCGCGGGGACGACCCCGTGCGCCTTCCCCGATGATGAGTCCAGGGACGACCCTGCCGGAGCTTTTCCATGGCATGGGTGTACCTGGCCTTCGCGGGCCTTCTCGAAATCGTCTGGGCGATCGGCCTGCGCTACACGCAGGGCTTCACGCGCCTGTGGCCGAGCGTCGGCACCGTGGTCGCGATGATCGCGAGCTTCTGGCTGCTGTCACTCGCGCTGCGCGCGCTGCCGCTCGGCACCGCGTACGCGGTCTGGACCGGCATCGGCGCGGTCGGCACGGTGATCCTCGGCATCGCGCTGTTCGGCGAAACCGCATCGCTCGTGCGCGTGCTGTGCGTGCTGCTCATCGTCGGCGGCATCGTCGGCCTCAAGATGGCCACGCCCGGCGCGTGATCCCTCCGCGACGCGGCGCTCAGCGCCGCGTCGCCCTCGACGCCGCCTTGCGCTTCGTCGGAGTGGCTGCGGGGATCGAAGCCGTTCCCCTACGGCGCGCCTCAGGCACCTTCCCCGCGCTTGCCTCAGGTGTCTTCTCCGCAACGCGCGCGATCGCCGGCGCAGCAGGCGGCGTCGCGATGTCGACGCGTCGCCCCGGTCGTGGCACGTCGCGTCCGAACATCTCGACGAGGAATTCCGCGCCATTCTGGAACACGAACTCGCGCATCGCCTTGGCCGCGGGACCGAGCCTGCGGTTGACGTTGTGGGCGACGTGCCAGTTGCGCACGATCGGCAGCCCGACCACGTCGAGCACGCTGACGAGGCCGTGCTGCAGCTCGAGGCCGAGTGTGTGGCGCGAGATCAGCGCGATGCCCATGCCGGCCATGATCGCCTGCTTGATCGTTTCGTTGCTGCCCATCTCGATGCTGCGCTTCGGCGCGAACAGGCATTTGCGGAAGTACTCGTCGTTGAGCACGCGCGTGCCCGATCCCGATTCGCGCAGCAGCATCGTCTCGTCGCGCAGGTCGAACAGGTCGATGCCGCGCGCGTTCGCAAAACGGTGCGTCGGCGGTGCGACGAACACGTAGGGATGCGTCGCGAACGCGGCGGTCTCGAGCTCGAGGCCGCGCGGCGGTCGCCCCATGATGGCGAGGTCGATCGCGTTGCGGCGCAGATAGCCGATGAGGTCGTCGCGGTTGCCGGTGAGGATGCGCAGGTCGAGCGCAGGATGCTGCGCGGCGAAGCGCGCGAGCAGGCGCGGCACGAAGTACTTCGCGGTGCTGACCATGCCGACCGTGACCGAACCGCCGCGCAGGCCCTTGAGCTGGTTGAGGGTCTCCTCGGCATCGTGCAGTTCGGCGAGCACGCGCAGCGCGTGCTCGTGGAACAGCGTGCCCGCTTCGGTCAGCGAGAGTGCGCGGCCGTGGCGATCGAACAGGTCGATGCCGAGCGCCTGCTCGAGCTGCTTGAGCTGCATCGACACGGCCGGCTGCGTGAGGTGCAGCGCCTCGCTCGCGCGCACGATGCTCGAGGCCTGGGCGACCGCGCAGAACACCTGCAGCTGGCGGAACGTGGTCCGGCGAATCATAAGCAATACCTTATGTCCGGCTCAGAAATCGTGAGTGTACTTGATGTTCCACGCTGCGTACGTTCGATCCCGACGCAGCGGATGACGGCATCCGCGACGCACGCCAGGAGCCGACATGAACGCACTCGCGAAAGACGCCGCCACCGAGATCACCACGTCCACGAAGCGCTACAAGGCGGGCGTGCTCAAGTACGCCCAGATGGGCTACTGGCAGCCGGACTACGAGCCGAAGCCGACCGACATCATCGCGCTGTTCCGCATCACGCCGCAGGAAGGCGTCGACCCGGTCGAGGCCGCCGCGGCCGTCGCCGGCGAATCCTCGACCGCGACCTGGACCGTGGTCTGGACCGACCGCCTGACCGCCTGCGACATGTACCGCGCCAAGGCCTACAGCGTCGAACCCGTGCCGGGCATACCGGGACAGTGGTTCTGCAAGGTCGCCTACGACCTCTCGCTGTTCGAGGAGGGCTCGATCGCCAACGTGACCGCGTCGATCATCGGCAATGTCTTCAGCTTCAAGCCGCTCAAGGCGGCCCGCCTCGAGGACATGCAGTTCCCGGTCGCCTACGTGAAGACGTTCCGCGGCCCGCCGACCGGCATCATCGTCGAGCGTGAGCGCCTCGACAAATTCGGCCGCCCGCTGCTCGGCGCGACGACCAAGCCAAAGCTCGGCCTGTCGGGACGCAACTACGGCCGCGTCGTCTACGAAGGCCTCAAGGGCGGCCTCGACTTCATGAAGGACGACGAGAACATCAACTCGCAGCCGTTCATGCACTGGCGCGACCGCTACCTGTTCGTGATGGACGCGGTGAACAAGGCGAGCGCCGCGACCGGCGAGGTCAAGGGCAGCTACCTCAACGTCACCGCGGGCTCGATGGAGGAGATGTACAAGCGCGCCGCGTTCGCGAAGGAGCTCGGCTCGGTCATCGTCATGGTCGATCTCGTCGTCGGCTACACGGGCATCCAGTCGCTGTCGAACTGGTGCCGCGACCACGACATGATCCTGCACCTGCACCGCGCCGGCCACGGCACCTACACGCGTCAGAAGAACCACGGCGTGTCGTTCCGCGTCATCGCGAAGTGGATGCGCATGCTCGGCGTCGACCACATCCACGCCGGCACCGCGGTCGGCAAGCTCGAGGGCGATCCGGCCACCGTGCAGGGTTACTACAACGTCTGCCGCGACGCGCACACGAAGGTCGACCTCGTGCGCGGCATCCACTTCGAACAGGACTGGGGCGCGCTACGCAAGGTCATGCCGGTCGCGTCGGGCGGCATCCACGCGGGCCAGATGCACCAGCTGCTCGACCTGTTCGGCGACGACGTCGTGCTGCAGTTCGGCGGCGGCACGATCGGCCATCCCGACGGCATCCAGGCCGGCGCAACCGCGAACCGCGTCGCCCTCGAGGCGATGGTGCTCGCGCGCAACGAAGGCCGCGACATCGCCAATGAAGGTCCGCAGATCCTGCGCGACGCGGCGAGGTGGTGCAGTCCGCTCAAGGCCGCGCTCGATACCTGGGGCGACATCAGCTTCAACTACACACCGACCGACACCTCGGACTTCGTGCCGACACCGACCGCCGTCTGATCCGACGCACGTCCAAGGAGAATCCCATGCGCATCACCCAAGGCACGTTTTCGTACCTGCCCGACCTCAGCGACGCCCAGATCACCAAGCAGCTGCAGTACGCGATCGACAAGGGTTGGGCGGTCGGCATCGAGGTCACCGACGATCCGCATCCGCGCAACACGTACTGGGAGATGTTCGGCCTGCCGATGTTCGACCTGCGTGATGCGGCCGGCATCCTGCTCGAGATCCACAACTCGCGGAAGACCTTCCCGGACCACTACATCCGCGTCACCGCGTTCGACTCGACGCACCAGGTCGAGTCGGTCGTGCTCTCGTTCATCGTGAACCGGCCGAAGGAAGAACCCGGCTTCCGCCTCGTGCGCATCGAGGAACCGGGCCGCACGCTGCGCTACTCGATCGAGAGTTACGCCGTCGTCGCACGCCCGGAAGGCGCGCGCTACTGACGTCTGCTGGCAGGAACCCCTGCCCGCTTCCGCCACGCCCGCCACCTACGCCGCGAACGCGGCGTCGGCCACGGCGTGCCACGGCTCCACGACTTCGCGAGGCTGCCATGACCGATGCCGTCGCCACCGACACGACGAACGATACGGATGCCGATCCCGTCGCCATCACGGGCGGCGTCGACCTCGCCGCGCTGTACCGCGAGAGCGGCGTCGGCGAGGTCATGCGCCAGCTCGATAACGAGCTCGTCGGCCTCGCCCCGGTCAAGTCGCGCATCCGCGACATCGCCGCGCTGCTGCTCGTCGACAAGGCACGCCACGCGCACGGCCTCGGCGGCGGTGCGCCGAGCCTGCACATGAGCTTCACGGGCAACCCCGGCACCGGCAAGACGACGGTCGCGCTGCGCATGGCCGACATCCTGCACCGCCTCGGCTACACGCGGCGCAACCACGTCGTCGCGGTGACGCGCGACGACCTCGTCGGCCAGTACATCGGCCACACCGCGCCGAAGACCAAGGAGGCACTCAAGAAGGCGATGGGCGGCGTGCTGTTCATCGACGAGGCCTATTACCTCTACCGCCCCGAGAACGAGCGCGATTACGGCCAGGAGGCGATCGAGATCCTGCTGCAGGTCATGGAGAACCAGCGCGACGACCTCGTCGTGATCCTCGCCGGCTACCGCGACCGCATGGAAACGTTCTACCGCAGCAATCCCGGCATGGCCTCGCGCATCGCCCACCACGTCGACTTCCCCGACTACACGCCCGACGAGCTGCTGCGCATCGCCGAGTTGCTCGCCGCGCGCATGGACTACCGCTTCGACGAGGCCGGCCTCGCCGCGATGCGCGAGTACATCGCGCTGCGCGTGACCCAGCCGCATTTCGCCAACGCGCGCTCGGTGCGCAACGCGCTCGACCGTGCACGCCTGCGCCAGGCCAGCCGCCTGTTCTCGGCTGCCGGCGAGGGCGAGACGACGCCGGATCGCGAGCGCCTCATGACGCTGTCGTCCGAGGACCTGCGCGCGAGCCGCGTGTTCCAGGGCGGGCGCGAGAGCGCCACCACCACGACACACCACTAGGGGAGCGCGCCATGGAACTGCTGCACGGCCGGACCACGCTGTCGAAATTCCTCATCGAACACCTGCGCGAGACGCAGGAATCCAACGACCTCGCCGCGCTGCTCGTCGACGTCGCCGCGGCGATCAAGGCGATCAGCGCGATGGCCGCCAAGGGCGCGCTCGGCGGCTACCTCGGCGAGGTCGATTCGCACAACGTGCAGGGCGAGGTGCAGAAGAAGCTCGACGTGATCACCAACGAGACGATCCTGCGCCACTGCGAATGGGGCGGCCTGGTCGCCGGCATGGCGTCGGAAGAGATGGACGAGCCGTTCGAGATCCCGGCCGAGTACTCGCGCGGGCGCTACCTGCTCGTGTTCGACCCGCTCGACGGGTCCTCGAACGTCGACCTCAACGTCTCGGTCGGCACGATCTTCTCGGTGTTGCGCCACGACGGCGACGAGCGACCCGCCTTCGGCGACTACCTCAAGCGCGGCCGCGAGCAGGTCGCCGCGGGCTACGCGATCTACGGACCGTCGACGCTGCTCGTGATCACGGTCGGCCGCGGCACGCACGGCTTCACGCTCGATCGCGAGATCGGCAACTTCATCCTCACCCATCCGAACCTGCGCGTGCCCGAGGAGACCAGCGAGTTCGCGATCAACGCCTCGAACCAGCGCTTCTGGGAGCCGCCGATGCAGCGCTATGTGGACGAGTGCAAGGCAGGCCGCACCGGGCCGCGCGCGCGCGACTTCAACATGCGCTGGATCGCCTCGATGGTCGCGGAAGTGCACCGCATCCTGATCCGCGGTGGCGTCTTCATGTACCCGCGCGACACCAAGGATCCGAAGAAGGCCGGCCGCCTGCGCCTCATGTACGAGGCCAATCCCATGGCGATGCTCGTGGAACAGGCCGGCGGGCTCGCCTCGACGGGGCGCGAGCGCCTGCTCGAGCACTCGCCGCAGACGCTGCACGAGCGCATCGCGGTGATCCTCGGCTCGCGCCGCGAGGTCGAGCTCATCGAGCAGTACCACCGCGACCACGACTGCGGCGACGACGTGCCTTTCAGCTCGCCGCTGTTCAACGAACGCTCGCTGTTCCGACCCGAAGCGCGCGCCTGACTAGACCGGAGGAAGACGCATGTCGATCAAGCATCCGGTGATCGCGGTCACCGGCTCCTCGGGCGCCGGCACCACGACCGTGCTGCAGAGCTTCGCCAACGTGTTCCGGCGCGAAGGCATCGCCGCGCAGATCGTCGAAGGCGACGCGTTCCACCGCTACGACCGCCTCGGCATGCGCGCCGCGATGAAGGAGGCCGAAGCTGCGGGCAACCGCAACTTCAGCCACTTCGGCCCCGAGGCGAACCTGCTCGAGGAGCTCGAGGCCCTGTTCCGCGACTACGGCGAGGGCGGCCGCGGGCGCGTGCGCAAGTACCTGCACGACCACGAGGAAGCCAAGCCCTACGGCCAGGATCCGGGCACGTTCACGGCCTGGGAGGACATCCCGCCCGGTTCCGACCTGCTGTTCTACGAAGGCCTGCACGGCGCGGCGAAGACCGACACGGTCGACGTCGCGCGGCACGCCGACCTGTGCATCGGCGTCGTGCCGATCGTCAACCTCGAATGGATCCAGAAGCTGCATCGCGACCAGCGCTGCCGCGGCTACAGCCAGGAAGCGGTCATGGACACGATCCTGCGCCGCATGCCCGACTACGTCGCCCACATCTGTCCGCAGTTCTCGCGCACGCACGTGAACTTCCAGCGCGTGCCGACCGTGGACACCTCGAACCCGTTCATCGCACGCGACATCCCGACGCCCGACGAGAGCTTCGTCGTGATCCGCTTCGCCAACCCGCGCGGCATCGATTTCCCGTGGCTGCTCGGCATGCTCAGCGACTCGTTCATGAGCCGCGCGAACACGATCGTCGCGCCGGGCGGAAAGATGGGCCTCGCGATGCAGCTCATCTTCACGCCGATGATCCTGCAGCTCATGGACCGCAAGCGCCGTGCGCTCGCCGCGTGAGGCCGCACCGAGGACACGCCCGATGAACGCCCGACTCGACACCTCCGCCCTGCCCGACCGCGCGCCGCTCGCGCACGCGATCCGATTCCTCGCCGCCGACGCGGTGCAGGCTGCGCGGTCAGGGCATCCCGGTGCGCCGCTCGGCATGGCCGAGATCGCGGTCGCGCTGTGGACGCGCCACCTGCGCCACAACCCCGCGCATCCGGGCTGGGCCGATCGCGACCGCTTCGTGCTGTCGAACGGCCACGCCTCGATGCTGCTCTACGCGCTGCTGCACCTGACCGGCTACGACCTGCCCGTCGAGGAACTGCGGCGCTTCCGCCAGTTGCACAGCCAGGCGCCCGGTCATCCGGAATGGAGCGTCACGCCCGGCGTCGAGACGACGACCGGCCCGCTCGGGCAAGGCCTCGCCAACGCGGTCGGCATGGCCCTCGCGGAAGCCCTGCTCGCGCGCGAGTTCAACCGCGACGGGCACGCCGTCGTCGACCACCGCACCTGGGTGTTCGTCGGCGACGGCTGCCTCATGGAAGGCCTCTCGCAGGAGGTCATCTCGCTCGCCGGCACGCTCGGCCTAGGCAAGCTCACCGTGTTCTACGACGACAACGGCATCTCGATCGACGGCGAGGTCGAGCACTGGTTCGCCGACGACACGCCGGCACGCTTCGAGGCCTGCGGCTGGCACGTCATGCGCGACGTCGACGGTCATGACGTCGACGCGATCGATGCGGCGATCGAGGCCGCGCGGCGCGAACGCGACAAGCCCTCGCTGATCGCCTGCCGCACCGTGATCGGCCACGGCAGCCCTAACAAGGCCGGCGGTCACGCCGTGCACGGCGCGCCGCTCGGCGACGACGAGATCGCCGCGATGCGCGAACGGCTCGGCTGGCCGCACAAGCCATTCGAGATCCCGGCCGAGGTGCGGGCGCGCTGGGACGCGCGCGCCGAAGGCCGTGCACGCGAGAGCGAATGGCGGCAACGGCTCGATACCTACGCGAGGCTGTGGCCCACCGAGGCCGCCGAGCTCGAACGTCGCCTGCGCGGCGACCTGCCGCTGGACTGGCCGGCGGCGGTTCGTGCCGCGCTCGCCGAAGTGCAGCTCGCGATGCCGAACGTCGCGACGCGCAAGGCCTCGCAGCAGGCGCTCGACCGCCTCGCCGCACTCGTCCCCGAACTGCTCGGCGGCTCGGCCGATCTCGCCAGTTCGAACCTCACCGAGTTCAAGGGCGCCACACCGGTGCGCCGCGGCCGTGACGGCGAGGGCCCGACCGCGGGCCGCCACGTCAACTACGGCGTGCGCGAATTCGGCATGGCCGCGATCATGAACGGTCTCGCCCTGCACGGCGGCTACATCCCGTACGGCGGCACGTTCCTCGTGTTCTCCGACTACGCGCGCAACGCGATCCGCATGGCTGCGCTGATGCGCCAGCGCGTGATCTTCGTGCTCACGCACGATTCGATCGGTCTCGGCGAGGACGGTCCCACGCACCAGCCTGTCGAGCACGTCGCCTCGCTGCGCCTGATCCCCGATCTGCTCGTGCTGCGCCCCTGCGACGCGGCCGAAACCATGGCGGCGTGGATGCAGGCGATCGAACGTCGCGACGGACCGACCTGTCTGGTGCTGTCTCGCCAGGACCTGCCGGCACAGACGCGCACACGCGAGCAGCTCGATGCGATCACGCGCGGCGGCTACGTGCTCGTCGAAGCCGCCTCGGGCACGCCGCGCGCGGTCGTGCTCGCGAGCGGTTCGGAGGTCGCGCTCGCGCTCGCCGCACGCGCGAGCCTCGGCGACGATGGCCGCGACGTGCGCGTGGTCAGCGTGCCGTCGCTCGAGCGCTTCGAGGCGCAGGATGCGGCGTATCGCGACAGCGTCATGCCGCCTGGCGTGCCGCGCGTCGCGGTCGAGGCCGGGCACCCGCTGCCATGGAAACACCTCGTCGGCGCGCAAGGCAGCGTGGTCGGCCTCGCGCGTTTCGGCGAGTCGGCGCCTGCGGCGCAACTGTTCGAACTGTTCGGTTTCACACCCGGCAACGTCGCGGCGCACCTGCGCCGCGCCCTCGAGATGGAGCGACGCGCATGACCCCGCCGATCCGCGCCGTGCTGTTCGACATGGACGGCACGCTACTGCACACCGCGCCCGACATCACGATCGCGCTGAACCAGGCGCTCGCGTCCGAAGGCCTCGCGCCACTCGCGGTCGAGTCGGTCGCGACACTGATCGGGCGCGGCCCGCGCGTGCTCGTCGAACGCGCGCTCGCGCTGCGCGGCCTCCATGACGGTGAACGCACCGAGGTGGTGTACGAGCGCTACGTCGCCTGCTACGCCGAGCAACTGGGCCGAGCGACCGAAGTGTTTCCCGGTGCGCTGCGCTGCCTGCAGCGCCTGCGTGCCCGCGGGTACGCGCTCGGTGTCGTGACCAACGCCTTGCAGCGCTTCGCCGAAGCCGCGCTCGGCCGCTTCTGGCTCGCCGATCCGCTCGACCTCGTGCTCGGCGGCGACCGCGTCGCGTTCACCAAGCCGCATCCCGAACACCTGCTGTCGGCCTGCCGCGCACTCGGTGTTTCGCCGGCGGAGGTTCTGTTCGTCGGCGACTCGATCAACGACGTGCTCGCCGCGCGCGCGGCCGGCTGCACGATCGTCGCGGTGCGCCACGGCTACAACGAGGGGCGTCCGCCCGAGACGCTGGGCTGCCCTCTGCTCGATGGTCTCGATGCGCTGCCCGCATGGCTAGAGGCGCGCCGCATCGCCACCGAGCCGGCCTGAATCCGCTCCATCACGTCACCGGGAGGATCCGCACCATGGCCTTCATCAGCCTTCGCCAGTTGCTCGACCATGCCGCCGAGCACGACTACGGCGTGCCCGCGTTCAACGTCAACAACCTCGAACAGATCCAGGCCATCATGTTCGCCGCCGAGGAGACGCGCAGCCCGGTGATCCTGCAGGCCTCGGCCGGCGCGCGGAAGTACGCGGGCGAGCCGTTCCTGCGCCACATGGTGCTCGCCGCAGTCGAGGCCTGGCCCGACATCCCGGTCGTGCTGCACCAGGACCACGGCGCCTCGCCGGCCGTGTGCCAGCAGTCGCTGCGCTCCGGATTCACCTCGGTGATGATGGACGGCTCGCTGCTCGAGGACCAGAAGACACCGGCCGATTACGCCTACAACGTCGAGACCACGCGCTTCGTCACGCGCATGGCGCATGCGGTCGGCGTGTCGGTCGAAGGCGAGCTCGGCTGCCTCGGCTCGCTCGAGACCGGCACCGCGGGTGAAGAAGACGGCGTCGGCGCGGAGGGCACGCTGTCGCACGACATGCTGCTGACCGATCCCGCGCAGGCGCGCGACTTCGTCGAGCGCACGCGCGTGGATGCACTCGCGATCGCGATCGGCACGTCGCACGGCGCCTACAAGTTCACGCGCCAGCCGACCGGCGACATCCTCGCGATCGACCGCATCCGCGCGATCCACGAGGCGGTGCCCGACACCCACCTCGTCATGCACGGCTCGAGCTCGGTGCCGCAGGAATGGCTCGCGATCATCCGCGAGCACGGTGGCGACATCAAGGAAACCTACGGCGTGCCGGTCGAGGAGATCCAGCGCGGCATCCGCCACGGCGTGCGCAAGGTCAACATCGACACCGACATCCGCCTCGCGATGACCGGCGCGATGCGCAAGGCCTTCGCCGAGGACCGCAGCGAGTTCGATCCGCGCAAGGCGCTCAAGGCCGCGACCGCAGCCGCGCGCGGCATCTGCAAGGCGCGCTTCGAGGCGTTCGGCTGTGCCGGGCAATCCGATCGCATCAGGCCCGTGCCGCTCGAGGCCATGGCGCGGCGCTACCACTGAGCCCATGTCGACGCCCTCTGCCCGCGCCACCGTCGCGCCTGCGGTCGAACCGCTGCAGGCGCTCGTGTTCGATGTCGACGGCACGCTCGCCGATACGGAGCGTGACGGCCATCGTGTCGCGTTCAACCTCGCGTTCGAAGACCTTGC
Organism: Dokdonella aquatica; assembly: GCF_051987395.1. NCBI lineage: Bacteria > Pseudomonadati > Pseudomonadota > Gammaproteobacteria > Lysobacterales > Rhodanobacteraceae > Dokdonella > Dokdonella aquatica. The sequence goes on from NZ_CP197094.1 coordinate 4,133,501, forward strand.
GCTGCCGTGGTTCTGGGACGTGCTGCGCTACGGTGACCTGCTCGCCGTCACGGGCGGACGCGAACGCCTGCTGCATTTCTTCGAGACGCAGCACGTGAAGCTCGCCGCGGCCGAGCGCGACGAGCTCGCGCGCGAGCTGCACGCGCGCAAGACGCGCCACTACGCACGCCTCGTGGGCGAGGGCCGCATCGACTGGCGGCCCGGCGTGCAGCGCCTGCTCGCCGAGGCGCGCGACGCCGGCATGCGCCTCGCGATCGCGACGACGACGACGCGTGCGAACGTCGAGGTGCTGTTCGCGACCTCGGCAGTACCGCTGTCGGCATTCGAGGTCGTCGCGACGGCCGAGGACGCCGAACGCAAGAAACCCGATCCTGGCGTCTACGAGCACGTGATCGTACGACTCGGCATAGACGCGACCCACGCCCTCGCGATCGAGGACTCGTCCGCAGGGCTCGCCGCGGCGCGCGCCGCGGGACTGGCGACGCTCGTGACGACCAACGACTACACGCGCGAGCAGGCCTTCGACGGCGCCCTCGCGGTCGTCCCGCATCTCGACGACGACGGCGCCGGCAACCCCGTCGATCTCGACCGCCTGCGCGGATGGCTCCGCCACGCCTGATGTCGCCACGCTGAAACGCGGGCGTCATCCCGCTTTCACGACACGTTCCTAGCCTTTCCTGAACGCACTGCGGCGCTCGTGCCGCGTGCTCGCCGGGGATCGCCCACGTGTCATCGTCCACGCCTCGTTCCATCGCCGCGCAGGCCTTCGCGCTCGCGGCGCTGCTGTCGTGCGCCGGCGTCGCCGCGCATACGCATTCCGAACCCGTCGAATCGCGCGAAGCGCCACGCGCGCTCGCCGTGAAGAAGGAGCTCGGCGCGCCGCCGAAGGACGTCGTCGAGCTCAAGTTCCGCGACCTGTTCGCGATGCCGGTCGGCCCGCGCGGCCTCGAGCCGAGCGACACGCTCAAGGCCGCGGCCGGCAAGCGCGTGCGCATGGTCGGCTTCATGGTGCAGCAGTCGCCGGCGACGCTCGGCGGATTCCTGCTCTCGCCGCTGCCGGTCGCGGCCGGCGACGCCGACGAGGACCTCGCCGACGACCTGCCGCCCGGCCTCGTGCGCGTCGAGCTGCCCGCGCATCCGGACCGGGTCCTGCCGCACCTGCGCGGCCTCATCCACGTGACCGGCACGCTCGAGCTCGGCGCGCAGGAGAGCCGCGAAGGCACGCGCATCTCGTTCGTGCGCATCGTCCCCGACCGCAAGACCGAACGCGCACTCGCGAAGCTCGCGCACGCCCCCTGATCCCTATCCGCTCCTCCCCTCGCAGAGGTCTCCCCATGTCCACGCTTTCGCGCCACGCCCCGCTCGCGCTTGCCCTCGCTTCGCTGCTGTCCAGCGCGCCCGCGCTGGCCGGCACGGTGTCCCGCCTCACCCCGCCGAGCGAACTGTTCGCCACAGGCGCCGAAGCGCCGGTGATCGCGCGCTTCCTGCCCGGCCAGCGCTTCGACCTGCAGGCGACGATCCAGCCCGACGCGGGCCAGACGATCACCTCGTTCGAGTTCTACGTGGACGGCGCGCCGACGCGCCGCGACCAGGTGATCCCGATCGGCGGCGACCTCGTCACGATCCCGTCGACCGCCGCGCGCAGCACGGTCACCGAAACCGGCGCCGCCGCGACCTGCATCAACGCCACGGGTCGCACCACGGGCGCGTCGGGCTGCAAGCTCGTCGCGGGCCTGCCGTCGAACACGGCGGTCGTCACGCAGCGCGCGTACTCGCACATGGAACCCGGCGTGCACGCGCTCAAGATCGTCGCGTGGCAGAGCGATGGTTCGCGCATCAGCGCGACCGGCAACTTCGAGATCGTCGGCATCACGCCGGGCGGCACGGTCGCCAAGAACATCATCATCATGCTCGGCGACGGCATGGGCGCCTCGCACCGCACGGCCGCGCGCATCATGTCCAAGGGCTACGCACAGGGCAAGGCCAAGGGCCGCCTCGCGATGGACACCTTCCCGGTCAGCGGCATGGTCATGACCGCGTCGCTCAACTCGATCGTGACCGACTCCGCGCCGGGCATGCAGAACTACGTCAACGGCAACAAGGGCAACAACAACGAGGAAGGCGTATTCCCGGACGACACGCGTGACGCGTTCGACAACCCGCGCATCGAGTACCTCGCCGAATACCTGCACATGCTGCAGGGCAAGTCGCTCGGCATCGTGACCACGTCGGACGTGTTCGACGCGACGCCGGCCGCCAACGCGATCCACACCTCGGCGCGCGGCAACGGCACCGGCATCGTCGACCAGTTCCTCGACGATCGTCACCTGACGGGCCTGACCGTGCTCATGGGCGGCGGCCGCAAGTGGTTCCTGCCGAACGCCGGCGACAGCACGAGCCCGCAGCCGCTCAATGGCTCGCAGCGTCGCAGCACGAACGACTACGTGCTGCCCGACGACCTCGTGTCGGGCTGGGGCGCAAGCCGCGGCGCGATCGATCCGGGCCGCGACCTCATCGCCGACTTCGAGGGCGCCGGCTACATCTACACGCCGGACCGCACATCGCTCGACGCCGCGTTCGCGACGCGCGTGCCGGACAAGCTGCTCGGCCTCTACGCGTTCTCGAACATGAACGTGGCCTACGACAAGATCGCCGGCCGCCGCGGCAACGGCACCGTCGTCGACGCCTACGGCTTCCCCGATCAGCCGATGCTCGACGAAATGACCGACAAGGCGCTCAAGGTGCTCGCGAAGAACCCGAACGGTTTCGTCGCGATGATCGAGGCCGCGTCGATCGACAAGCAGTCGCACCTCATGGACAGCGACCGCTGGCCGCTCGAGGTGATCGAGTTCGATCGCGCGATCGCGGTGGCGAAGCGCTTCGCCGAGCAGAACCCCGACACGATCGTCATCGTCACCGCCGACCACGAGTGCTCGGGCGCGGCGATCATCGGCGCGGCCACGGTCACGGCCGCGGCGCTCGAAGCCGATCCGGATGCGGGCCAGTCGGTCGTCGGCGTGTACGAGGCGGCGAAGTTCCCGAAGTACACGATCGCCGGTGACGGCTACCCGGTCACGACCGTGATCGACAACCGCATGCTGATCGGCTACGGCGCGAACGCGGACCGCTACGAAACCTGGCTGCCGACCGTGTACCCGACGCTCGACTCGCAGCAGCCGTTCTCGCCGTCGGCATCGCCGGCCAACCCGAGCGTGCGCAACCAGGGCGCGGGCTTCCTGATCACCGGCCAGGTCGGCGGCAACCAGGCCGTGCACACGGCGACCGACATCCCGCTGTCGGCCTACGGCCGCGGCGCCGGTGCGTTCACGGGCGTGTTCGACAACACCGACGTGTTCTTCAAGCTCGGCCAGATCGCGATCGGCGGCGTGCAGTAAGCGACGCCCGGCTCCCGGTCACCGCACGCGCGGTGGCCGGGAACCCTGCATCATCGGGATGCGTGCACCGTCAACGCACGCACGTCAGCGCAACAGCACGAGTTCCTCGGCCGCGGTCGGATGGATCGCGACCGTCGCGTCGAGATCGGCCTTGCGCGCACCGGCCTTCATCGCCACCGCGAAACCCTGCAGGATCTCGTCGACGCCGTCGCCGGCGAGATGGATGCCGACGATGCGCTCGTCGTCACCGGTGCAGATCACCTTCATCGCGACGCGCTCGTCGCAGCCGACGATCGCGTTGAGCATCGGCCGGAAGCGCGTGCGGTAGACGCGCACCGCGTCGCCGTGGCGCTCGCGCGCCGCCGCTTCGGTGAGTCCGACGGCACCGACCGGCACCGCACCGAAACACACGCTGGGAATGTCGCGATAGTCCAGGCAGGCCTCGGGCTGGCCGCCGAACAGGCGATCGGCGAGACGGCGTCCGGCGGCGACGGCCACCGGTGTCAGCGCGACGCGACCGGTCACGTCGCCGACCGCGTGAATGCCGGCCACATTCGTGTCCTGACGATCGTCGACGACGATGTGTCCCACGGCGTCGACGGCGACGCCGGCCACGGCGAGGTCGAGGGTCGCGGTGTTCGGCGCGCGCCCCGCGGCCCAGATCACGCTGTCGAAACCGCTCTCTGCAGCCGCGGTTTCCTCGAACGACAACGCGAGCCCGGCGCGATCGCTGCGCGAGATCGCCGCGAGCGTGCGTCCGCAGGTCAGGCCGATGCCGCGCCCACGCATGACGCCGACGAGGTGCTCGACCATCTCGGCGTCGAAATGCGAGAGCAATGCCTCGCCGCGCACGAACAGTTCGACCTCGCTGCCCAGGGCGTGCAGCACGCCGGCGAGCTCGCAGGCGACGTAGCCGCCGCCGATGATCGCCACGCGCGGCGGCGCCGCACGCAGGCCGAAGAAGCCGTCCGAATCGATCGCGTGGTGCCCACCGTGGATCTCGGCTGGACGCGGTCGCGAGCCCGTCGCGACGACGACGTGTGCCGCGCGGAACTCGCGCGTCGGCGTCGCGACGACGCCCGGCGCGAGGAACCGCCCGGCCTCGCGCACGACCTCGATGCCGGCCGCCTCGAACTGCGCGCGGTAGCTCGCATGGATGTCGCCGATGTAGGCGTCGCGGCGTGCGACGTAGGCCGGCCAGTCGAGCGGGCCCGCGATCGTCGCGAAGCCTGCCTGGCGTGCGGTCTGCTGCAGGCTCGCCAGGCGCGCGGCCAGCCACATCGCCTTCTTGGGCACGCAGCCGGCATTGACGCAGGTGCCACCGAACGGGCCCGGATCGAGCAGCGCCACACGCGCGCCATGGCGTGCGGCGCGGATCGCCGTGCCGATGCCGCCGGAGCCGGCGCCGAGGACGAGGAGGTCGAACGGGGAAGCGGTCATGTCGGGAGCATCATCCGAAACGGGTCGCGCGGAACGGCGCGAGGTCGAGGCTAGGCGCGGCACCGGTGAGGATCTCGCGCACGAGCTGCGCGGTGATCGCCGACATGCTCACGCCGAGCATGCCGTGGCCGGTGGCCAGGCAGAGGTTGTCGAGGCCCGGGACGCGCCCGAGGATCGGCAGGTCGTCGGGCGTCATCGGACGCCAGCCGTACCACTGCTCCTCCTCGACCGGGCCTTCGGGCTCGTGCAGGTAGAGCGCGGCACCGCGGCGCAGCGCGTCGAGGCGCGTGCGGTTGAGCGTGCGGTCGTAGCCCGCGAACTCCATCGTGCTGCCGAGTCGATACCCCGAATCCCAGCTCGACACGCAGACGCTGACCTCCTTGAGCACGAGCGGCAGGCGCGGGCAACGCCCGGGGCGTGCATAGGTGATCGAGTAGCCCTTGCCGGGCTGGATCGGGATCGCCACGCCGAGCTGGCGCGCGAGCAGCGGCGACCACGCGCCGAGCGCGAACACGATCTCGCCGCCCGACCACGTGCCGCGCGAGGTGCGCACCTGCGTGATACGGCCGCCGTCGCGTTCGAAACCCTCGACCGCCGTGTCCTCCTCGACGACGCCACCGGCCTCGCGCACGAGGCGCGCGAGCTCGGCCACGTAGCGGTCGGGACGCAGGCGCGCATCGTCGGGATTGAAGTAGCCGCCGGCGACGCCGGGCTTGAGGGCGGGTTCGAGTGCCTCGACGCGTGCGCCGTCGAGCGCCTCGATCGGCACGCCGACCTCGGCGAGCGCGCGCGGCAGCCACTGCGAAGACTCGAACGCACGGGCGTCGCGGAACACGTAGAGCGTGCCGTCGTGGCGGTACTCGCAGGCCATGCCGGTGCGCGCGATCAGGTCCCCGATGAGCCGGCGCGAGGCGCTCAGGAACGGTGCCTTGATGGCGCTGATGCGCGCGAAGTCGCGCCAGTTGCAGAAGCCCGCGAAGCGCAGGAACCAGCGCAGCAGCGCCGGATCGAAACGCGGCTTGATGCGGAACGGCGCGTCGGCACGGAACATCTGCACGAGCGCCTCGCCGATCACGCCGGGCATCGCGAGCGGCGTCGCGTGGCTCGGCGTCAGCGTGCCGCAGTTGCCATGCGAGCTGCCGCGGCCGGTCGCACCCTGCTCGAGGATCGTCACGCTGCGGCCGGCCTCGAGCAGCGCGAGCGCGCTGGCCAGCCCGATCACGCCTCCGCCGAGGACGAGGACATCGGGTTTGCGGGAAGTCATGGCGCGCGATTCTACGTGAGGCGGCGTGCCTGCCCGCGCCACCGCGTCGAGGCGCCGCGCCGCGCGGGGCCGGGCGCACGATGTGTCGGCACGCAGTGTCAGCAAGTGACGCGGAGGGGCCGGCGCGTACGGACAGCCTGCACGCTTCCGATGCCACCGGCAGGCCGCCACGACGCCGTCATCGCGCCGTCACGCGGGAATCAGGGCCTTCCGCGCCGCCTGGCGCGGCACGCTGGCTCGAAATCCACGATTGGCACGATGCCTGCTTAATCCTTCTCAGAGTCCAACCATCGAAGGGTTACCGCGATGTCCGTGCCGACCAACGAACTGCTCCTCGCCCTGCGCGCCCCGACCTCCGGCTGGCTGGCCGGCGTGATCTGCGCCCTCGACGAAGCGCTGCTCGACCACGACTTCTCGCCGTCGCACCGCGCCCTGCTGCGCGCCCTGCTCGATGCGGGCGAAGTGCCGGCCTCGGTTTCGGCGGCCGCGCAGGAACGCCTGGTCCGCTTCGAGGAAGCCGTGCACATGCTGCACGACGCCCTCGTCGGCGACGCCGAGATGCCTGCCGAACCGGTCGCGCGCAAGCGTCCGCATCTGACCCTCTGCACGACCGCGGCCTGATCGCCGCACGCATCCCACTGGCGTCGGCCGTCCACGAATCCGCGGCCGGCGCCCTTTTTCTTCCCGCGTTGACAGCGGCGCGCCACTCGCGCAGCGTCATCCTCCGATGACGCCGACCACCCGCCTCCGCATCCTTCTCGCGCTGCCTGCCCTGCTCGCCCTCGCGGCCTGTGGCTCGTCGCCGAAGAAATCCTCCACGACACCGCGCCCCGCGACCTCCCCGGTCACGGCGAACCTGCATGCGGCCGCCGCGAATGCGGTGCTGTTCCGCGCGCTCGCGCTGGTCGGCACGCCTTACCGCTACGGCGGCAACACGCCCGAGACCGGCTTCGACTGCAGCGGGCTCGTCGGCTATGTGTTCCGCGACGCGGCAGGCGTGTCGCTGCCGCGCACCTCCGCCGACATCGCCGAAGAAGGACGCCGCAAGCTCGATGCACGCGACCTGCGTGGCGGCGACCTCGTGCTGTTCGCGTTCGGCGGCCGCCGCATCACCCATGTAGGCATCTACGTCGGCGAGCGACGTTTCGTGCACGCGCCCAACAGCGGCGGCACGGTGCGGCTCAACAGCCTCGACGATGCGGGCTGGCGCGACAGCTTCCGCTACGGCAAGCGCGTCTTCGAGTGAGGCACGTGCCGGTCGCGCGCAAGGCGCGACCGGCGTTTCGATCAGCCGTGGGCGTGGCCGCCGTCGCCGTGCACGTGGCGATGCGCGATCTCCTCGGCGTCGCCGTCACGCACGGCGATGATCTCGACGTCGAACGCAAGCGTCTGGCCCGCGAGCGGGTGGTTGAGGTCGATGTCGACGACGCTCGAGCCCACCTTGATCACCGTGACAGGACGCTGGCCGCCCTCCTTGAGCGCGAGGGCCGTGGTCATGCCCGGGCGCAGGCGATCGGCGTCCCGGAAGTACTTCTTCGGCACGCGCTGCTGCTGGCCTTCCACGCGCGGACCGTAAGCGTCCTCGGGGGCGACCGAGACCTCGAAGCGATCACCCGCCGCACGACCTTCGAACGCCTTCTCGAGACCCGGAATGAGGCCGCCATAACCGATCAGTACGGCCATCGGCCCGCGATCGCGCGAACTGTCGATCGTCGCGCCCGCGGTGTCGGTGACGGTGTAATGGAACGTGACGACCTTGTTCTTCTCGATCTGCATGGCGTTTCTCCGGGGCGGCGCGCGGACGCGCGGCGCGAAAAAGGGCGCGCGAGCCTAGCAGGTCACGGCAGGCCCTGCACGGACGGGCGAAGCGTGGATCCGAGTGGGGCCGTCAGGCCTGTTCGGACAGCCACGCGGCGATGCGCCGGCGGCGCGCCTGCACGCCGCTGACACGCGCATTGCGCTCCTCGAGGAGCGCACGCGCATGGCGCGAACGCCCTTCGGGATCGGGCGGCGGCGCGCCGAGCGTGGCACGGAACGCACAGAAGCGTGCATAGCCCTCGAGCACGTGACGCATGCGCCGGGCCAGCAACTCCAGCATCACCGCATCGTCGAGCAGGCCGATCACCTCGAGATGATCGGGGATGAGGTCTTCCGGATCGGCGAAGTAGGCGAGCGCCGCGAGCACCTCTGCGCGATCGGGATCGGGCAGCGACCAGGCATCATCCTCGAGCATGACGATGAGGCGCTGCACGTGCACGAGGCGCTTGCGCACGTAGCTAGGCACCGCGTCGACGCACAAGGTGTCGAGGGCGTGGCGCGCGGCGTCGAGCACGTCGATCTCCTCGGCGTTGCCGGCGACCTCGCGCGAGCGCGCGAACGCCGCGCGGAAGCGCTCGATGTCGGCGGATTCGAGTTCGAACGTGATGCGCATGCGCGCGCAATCTACGCAGCAACCCCGCGCAGCGTCAAAGGACGCTCGTCATGGCCGGGCGCGCATGCATGCCACCCCGACTCGCGGAATCCGCGCCCACGCGCTATACTCGTCGGGCTTCGTCGCGTCGATTTCCGAGTTCCCTTCCGGATCATCGCGGACCAGCTGCCTCGCGCGGCCGCTCCCGACCCCTCGCCGTTCGGCCCCGACGCACGAAACCGGACACGCCGCCACTCGGCTGGCATCCGACATCCCACCTGCAGCGCGGTTCACCAGGGACGCTCCGGGTTTTCCATCAGGAGCATCTCCATGTCTTTCGACACCCTCGGGCTGTCGCCCGCCCTGCTGCGCGCACTCGCCGAGCAGGATTACACCGCACCGACGCCGATCCAGGCCGCCTCGATCCCGCTCGTGCTCGCGAGCCACGACCTCATGGCCGGCGCGCAGACCGGCACCGGCAAGACGGCCGCGTTCACGCTGCCGCTGCTCGAGCGCCTCTATCCGAACGGTCGCCGCGACGGCACGCCGCGCAAGCCGCGCGCGCTCATCCTCACGCCGACGCGCGAACTCGCCGCACAGGTGCAGGACAGCGTGCGTACCTACGGCAAGTACATCGGCATGAAGTCGGCGACGATCTTCGGCGGCGTCGGCATGGGCCCGCAGATCGACGCGCTGCGCCGCGGCCTCGACATCGTCGTGGCCACGCCGGGTCGCCTCATCGACCACATGCAGCAGCGCACGGTCGACCTGTCGGCGATCGAGATCCTCGTCCTCGACGAGGCCGACCGCATGCTCGACATGGGCTTCCTGCCCGCGATGAAGCGCGTGCTCTCGGCACTGCCGAAGGCCCGCCAGACGCTGCTGTTCTCGGCCACGTTCGCGCCCGAGATCAAGGCGCTCGCGACGCAGTTCATGCGCGAGCCGCAGGAGATCCAGATCGCCAAGCCGAACAGCGTCGCCAACACGGTCACGCACCGCGTGCACCCGGTCGACGCCGAGGCCAAGCGGGATCTGCTGCTGCACCTGCTGCGCAACGATGCGCGCCAGACCCTCGTGTTCTGCCGCACCAAGCACGGCTCGGACAAGCTCGCGCGCCAGCTCGAGATCGCCGGCCTGCGCGCCGCGGCGATCCACGGCAACAAGAGCCAGAACCAGCGCACGCGTGCGCTCGCCGACTTCAAGAGCGGCCGCGTCGGCGTGCTCGTGGCGACCGACATCGCCGCGCGTGGCCTGGACATCGATCAGCTGCCGATGGTCATCAACTACGACCTGCCGATGGTCGCCGAGGACTACGTGCACCGCATCGGCCGTACCGGTCGCGCCGGCGCCGAAGGCCTCGCGGTGTCGCTGGTGAGCCACGCCGAGGAAGGCCTGCTGCGCGACATCCGCAAGCTGCTCAAGCAGGACATCGCGATCGAGGACGTCGAGGGCTTCGCGCCGTCGCGTCCGCTGCGTCTGGACGGTCCCGGCGGCGGCGCACGTCCGCGCCAGCAACAGGGTCCGCGCCCGCCGCAGCACGCGCGTCGCCCGCACGCGCAGCAGCCGCGCGGCAACGGCGGCGATCACGCGGCCGGCAACAAGAAGCGTCGTCGCCGCGGTGGCGGCGGTGGCAAGCCCGTCGCAGCCAAGCCTTAAGGACTGCCAGGACCGCGGCGCCCGCCGCGGTCAACCCGTCGAGAGCACCGGGTAATGGATATCCCCGAAGTCCGCTTCGGGGTGGTCCAGCATCAGCGCGACGACGATCGGCAGCAGTGCCGACAGGATGTTCACGCCATCGCGCACCTGCTCGCGGTTGACGCGGCTGTTCCAGGTCGCACCGCCGTGCACGAGCTGGTTGCGCAGCACGTAGAGGCGATCGAACACGATCGACAGGACCGCGTCGGTACGACCGTCGAGTACGGCGCGCGTGGCGAGCCGACCACTGCCGTCGAAGGCTTCCTTCCAGCGCTCGCTCGCATCGTGCTCGCGCAGCGCACGCCAGAACGGTTCGAACACGAAGCGGTTCGCCACCATCGTGCGGATCGGTCCGCTGAACTGCCTGAGCAGCAAGGCCGCGATGCGCTTGTCGGCATCGAGCGCGAGAATGCCCGCCAGGAACGCATTGAGCTGCTCGCGCGCGGATCCCTCGAGCGCGAACTCGCGCGCGTAGGCCGCGTTGAACGCGATCCACAGGAACACGAAGCGCGCATCATGATCATCGGCTTCCGCTTCCGCACGGGCAAGCCAGCTGATCGCGCGATGCAGGCGGATGCGCGAGGCTTCGGTGTGCGCATCACCACGCTCGGCGAGCATGGCCTTGAGTGCCGCTGCGGTCGGCGTCCCTGTCATCGTCTTCCCCTCGGCGATCCGATGCCGATTCTAAGGGTGCAGCCGCAGGAAGGATCACTCCGCCGAACAGATCGCCGCGATGTCCTCGTACCCCGTGAACGCGACGCCCGGACCGCAGCCCGGGCACGCCGGATCGCGCGGCAGGCCGAGTTCGCGGAACGTCGCCGCGAGTGCGTCGTAGCACAGCAGGCGGCCGACCAGCGGGCGGCCCGCGCCGAGCAGCAGCTTGACCGCCTCGGTCGCCTGCAGCAGGCCGATCGTGCCGGGCAGCACGCCGAGCACGCCGGCCTCGCTGCAGTTCGGCGCCTCGGCGGCGGTCGGCGGATCGGGGAACAGGCAGCGGTAACACGGCGACGTCGCGTCGCGCGCATCGAACACGCTGACCTGTCCCGTGAAGCGGTGCACCGCCCCGTAGACGAGCGGAATCCCGAGGCGACGGCATGCCGCATCGAGCAGATAGCGGGTCGGGAAATTGTCCGCGCCGTCGATGACGACGTCGTGGCCTGCGACGACCTCCTCCACGTTGGCCGCGACGATGCGCGTCTCGCGCGTCGCGATCGAGATCGTCGGGTTCAGGGCCTCGAGCGCGATGCGCGCCGAGTCGACCTTCGGCATGCCGACGCGTGCGTCGGCGTGCACGACCTGGCGCTGCAGGTTCGAACGCTCGACGCGATCGTCGTCGACGAGCGTGAGGTGGCCGATGCCCGCTGCTGCGAGGTACAGCGAGGCGGGCGCGCCGAGACCGCCCGCACCGATCAGCGCGACGCGCGAGGCGCCGAGGCGCGCCTGGCCCGCCACGCCGACTTCGGGCAGCACCAGATGGCGCGCGTAGCGCTGCGCGGCGTCGGCGCCGAGCAGGCCTTCGGCGACCGGCAGGCCTTCGGCACGCCAGCGCGCGAAACCGCCGCGCACCGAGCGCACGTCGGCATAACCGAGCGAAAGCAGTTCGTCGCGCGCGCGCAGCGAGCGGCGTCCACTCGCGCAGATCGCGAGCAAGGTGCGGCCACGCTCGGGCGCTTCGGCGGCGATGCGCGAGCCCAGCGTGCCGAGCGGAAGCGCGAGCGCGTGCGCAGGCATGCCGGCGGCACGCTCGTCGTCCTCGCGCACGTCGACGAGCAGCGCGCCGTCGCGCTGCAGCGCGAGCGCGTCGGCGGGATCGATCTCGATGGCGTCCGGGCGCGCATGCATGTCAGCTGCGCTCCGGCAACGGCAGCGTGGCCACGACGGTCCCCGTCTCGAGCATGCGTGCCTCCTCGGGCACGACGATCAGCGCATCGGCATCGGCGACGCCGCGCAGCATGCCCGAACCCTGCTTGGCGACCGGCGTCGCCCACAGGCTGCCGTCGGCGCGCGACGCGAGGCGCGCGCGCATGAACTCGGTACGGTCGTGGCGCTTGGCGATCGGCGCGGCGAGCCGCGCGTGCCACGTGCGTGGCTGCACCTCGCGCGCGCCCTGCAGCGCCGCCAGCGCCGGCGCGACGAACATGAGCAGCGTCGCGTAGCTCGACACCGGATTGCCGGGCAGCCCGAACACGAGCGCGCCGTCGAGCTCACCGAACAGCACCGGCATGCCCGGGCGCATGCGCACCTTCCAGAAATGCACGCGACCGTGCGCGGCGAGCAGCTGGGGCAGGAAATCGGCCTCGCCGGCCGACACACCACCCGAGGTGACGACGACATCGCTCGTCGCGGCGGCCGCGCGCAGCGCCGTCGCGAGGCGGTCGGGATCGTCGCGTACATGATCGAAAGGCAGTGCGGAGCTCGTCGGCGAAACGAGTTCCGCGCCGCTGCGTTCGAGCAGTGCAGCTAGGCTGAAGCCGTTGCTGTTGTGGATCTGCGCATGCCCGAGCGGCTCGCCCGGAAGCACGAGCTCGTCGCCGGTCGTGACGACCGCGACGCGCGGGCGGCGCGCGACGTCGATGGATGCATGACCGAGCGAGGCGAGCACGCCGAGCTGTGCCGCACCGAGGCGTTCGCCGGCGCGCAGGGCGACATCGCCGCGGCGGTAATCCTCTCCGGCAGGACGCACGTTGGCACCGGCCACTTCGCCGCCAGGAAGGACGACATCGTTTCCGTCGACGCGCACGCGCTCCTTGATCACGACCGTGTCGGCGCCGGCCGGCAGTGGCGCCCCCGTGGTGATGCGCAAGGCCTCGCCCGCGGCGATGCGCGCCTCGCGCGTGTCGCCCGCGAAGCGCGTGTCGGCGATGCGCAGGCGGCGTTCGCCTTCGCTCGGGAGATCGGCCGACGCGACGGCGAAGCCGTCCATCGCGGAGTTGGCGAAGGCCGGCACGTCGGCGCCGGCGACGAAGTCGGCACGCAACACGCGCGCCGCGGCCCGGTGCAGCGCGACCGGCTCGGCGTCGAGGACGCGACCGGTGCAGCACGCGAGGATCGCGGCCTGCGCCTCGGGCACGGAGAGGAAGGTCGGGATGTCGTTCAACGCAAGCGCTCCGCGTACGCGGCGAACTCGCCGGGCGTGTTGAGATTGGCGAAATGCGCGCGCGCATCGCTGAAATCAACCTCGCGCGCGTCGATCGCCTGCTGCCACTGCCAGGCCCCCTCGCCTCTCGCAGCGGCCTCGGCGGCCGACGTGGCGAGTGATCGCGCGTAGATCGCGAACAGCGGCTGGCGACGCTCACCGTCATGGGCCACGGCGCAGACGACACTCTCGTCATCGATCGCCGCGAGCAGGCGCGCGGCGAGCCGCGGCGGCGGATCCGGACAATCGACGGGCACGGTCACGAGCCACGGCGTGTCGGCGTGCGCGAGCGCCGCGGCGACGCCTGCGAGCGGACCGCGATGACCCGGCAACGCATCGGTGATCACGGGCGCATGGCGTGCGTAGGTCTCGAGGTTGCGGTTTGCGACGACGAATGCCGGTGCATCGCCGAGGCCGGCGAGAACGCGGTCGACCAGCGCACGTCCCGCGACCTGCTCGAGCCCCTTGTCGCGGCCGTCCAGGCGCGTCGCCGCGCCGCCGGCGAGGATCGCGAACGTCAGCGCGGCCGCCACGCGTACACCGTCAGCGCTTGCCGCGCTTGGCGTTGCGGATCATGCGCTGGCGGCGCTTCTGCTGGCCTTCGGTCAGCACGTTCTTCTTGCCCGCGTACGGGTTGTCGCTCTCGGCGAAGGTCAGGCGCACGGGCGTGCCGACGAGCTTGTAGCGCTTGCGGAAGAAGTTCTCGAGGTAGCGCCGGTAGGCTTCGGCGAGGTGCTTCGTGCGCGAGCCGTGGATGACGATGTTGGGCGGGTTGCTGCCGCCCGGATGCGCGTACTTGAGCTTGGGCGCGTGGCCGCGCACGAGCGGCGGCTGGTAGGCCGTGTAGGCGGCCTCGAGCGCACGCGTGAGTTCGGACGACGTGAAGCTGCGGTTGGCCGATGCATAGGCACGGTTGACCGCCTTCATGAGCTCGCCGATGCCGCTGCCGTGCAGCGCCGAGATCGTCACCTGCTGTGCCCACGCGACGAAATCGAGGCGGCGCACGAGCGAATTGCGGCACTGCTCGCGGTCGTAGGTCTTGAGGCCGTCCCACTTGTTGACCGCGACCACGAGCGCGCGCCCCGCGTCGAGCACGTGGCCGACGAGGCCGGCATCCTGTTCGGTCACGCCCTCGTTCGCGTCGAGCAGCATGATCACGACGTTGGCCGCCTCGATCGACTGCAGCGTCTTGATGACGCTGAACTTCTCGACCGCGTCCTCGATGCGTGCGCGGCGGCGCACGCCGGCCGTGTCGATGAGCGTGTAGCGACGGCCGTCGCGCTCCATCGGCACGCGGATCGAATCGCGCGTGGTGCCGGCGATGTCGGACACGACGACGCGATCCTCGCCGATCAGGCGATTGACCAGGGTCGACTTGCCGACGTTCGGACGACCGACGATCGCGACGCGCACGCCGGACGTGTCGGCGTCGCTGGCCGGCTCGGGCTCGTAGGCGGGCAGCAGCGGATCGATCGCCTCGAGCAACGGCAGCACGCCGCGACCATGCGACGCCGCGAGCGGCAGCGCGCTCGCGAAACCGAGCGTGGCGAAATCCGCGGTCGCGACCGTCTCGTCGAGGCCGTCGACCTTGTTGACCGCGAGCAGCACCGGCTTGGCGGCACGACGCAGCCGCGCGAGGATGGCCTGGTCGGTCGGCAGCAGGCCGTCGCGCGCATCGACGACGAACAGCACGACATCGGCTTCGCCGATCGCGAGTTCGACCTGGCGCGCGGTCAGGCCGGCAAGGCCCTCCTCGCTGTCGGCGAGGCCGCCCGTGTCGACGACGACGAAATGGCGCTCGGCGAGGCGGCAGATGCCGTAGTGGCGATCGCGCGTGACGCCGGGAAGATCGGCGACGAGCGCGTCACGCGTGCGTGTGAGGACATTGAAAAGGGTCGACTTGCCGACATTCGGGCGTCCGACCAAAGCGACGACGGGCAGCATCGCGGGCGCTCCGTTGGGGGCGGCATGGTCGCGTTGCGCGACGTGCGTGCAGGGCACGCGCGTGCGGGTCCGCGCTCCCGGCGCCGCCGGGGTGGATCATGGAAACGCCTTGCGGCGACCCACCCGCGTGTCGCGCGGGCGGCGTCGCCGCAAGGCGGTGGCGTGCGGCGCCTCGCGCCGCACGCATGTGCTTACTGCGTGCGGTACGCGCCGACGTGGCCGGCGACATCCTCGACGTAGACCATGTCGCCGGAGACGACCGGCGCGCTCTCGATCGGCTTCTTGCCGAGCCGCTCGCGCGCGGCGATCGCGCCGTCGTCGAGGCGCAGCCAGTGCACGTAGCCTTCGAGGTCGCCCATGACGGCATAGCTGCCGACGATCGCGGGCGAACCGAGCCAGCGGTGCTTGAGCGCCTCCTGCTTCCACAGGTTGGCGCCACTGTTTCGGTCGAACGCCCAGACGTTGCCTTCGGCATCGCTCGTGACGACGGCGTTCGCACCGACCGCGACGCCGGCGAAACTCGACAGCTCGCGTCCCCATGCAGGACGGCCGCTGTCGGCATAGAAGACCGCGAGCTGGCCGCGGTAACCCGCGGCGAACAGCTCGTTGCCGTCGAGCACGAGGTTGCCGTCGGCATCCGACAGGCGCTCGACTTCGGTGCGGCCTTCGCCGACCGAAAGCATCTGCGTCCAGGCCTGCGCACCGTCGCTCGTGCGCACGGCGACCACGCGGCCACTGTCGTAGCCTCCGAACACGAAGCCGCTGCCGATCTGCGGGGAGGCATTTCCGCGCAGGCTCAGGATCGGCACGGACTGCTCGTAGACCCACTTGCGGGTACCGTCGGCCGGATCGACGCCGTAGAGGCGGCCATCCTGGGCGCGCACGGCGACGAGGCCGTCGGCGATCGCGGGCGCGGTGATGACTTCGGAGTTGATCTTGAACGTCCAGCGCTCGCTGCCGTCGCTCGCCGAGAAACCGCGGACCGTGCCGTCGAGTGCTCCGACGACGACGAGATCACCCTGTGCGGCCGGGCCGCCGCTCCAGCGGATCTTCTTCTCGCGCACGCTCCACAGCGTCTTGCCGCTCGAGGCGTCGAGCGCCTGCACGCTGCCGTCGACGCCGGCGACGTAGAGGCGATCGCCATCGAGGGCCGGGCGCATGCGCGCACCGGACTCGCCGGCACCCTTGCCGGTGCCCGTGCTCCACACGCGCGACACGTTGGCCGTCGAGGTGATGTCGACGAGCGGGGTCGGCGGTTCGACATTGTCCTTCTTGCCGAGGTTCCTGAGCCAGTTGCAGCCGCCGAGGGCCACCGACACGGCGGCCACGAGCACGAAGGCGCGCCTCATGAGTTCTGCTTCTCGGCCGCAGCCGGCGTAGCCGCGGGCGTCGTCGCGGAAGCCGGCAGGTCGGCGAGCTTCATCTCGACGACGTCACGACCCGGAGTCATCGGATCGAGCTTGCCGAGTGCGGCGGTGTATGCGGTACGCGCCTCGTCGGCACGACCGAGCTTCGCGAGGGCATCGCCGCGCAGTTCGTCGCGCGTCGCAGCGTAGGAGGCGTCCTTGACGCCGTCGGCGAGCTTGAGTGCGGCATCGGCGTCGCCCTTGGCGAGCGTGACGCGCGCGAGGCGCAACGAGGCGAGCGCCTTGAGCGACTCGTCCTTGACGTTGGACTGCGCCCATTGCAGGTCGGCCGCGGCGGCATCGAACTCGCCCTTGCCGGCGGCCTTCTCGGCCGTGTGCAGAGCCGCGAACACGGCGAACGGGCTCTTCGCGTGGTCCTTGCGCAGCGCCGACGCGATCGAGGCGACCTCGTCGTCGCGCTTGGCTTCGACCGCGTCGGTGAAGGCCTTGTACTGCAGGGCGGCTTCGCCCTGCGCGCGCAGGTCGCGTGCCTTCCACTGCTGCCAGCCGAAGATCATCAGCAGGCCGATCGCGATGCCGATCGCGATCGACATCGCATTGGCGCGCAACCACTTGCGCACCACTTCACCTTGTTCGTGTTCGTCGAGGACTTCGAAAGCCATTGCGCATCACCAGATTTGGGCGCGGACGCGAGAGACCGCCGACAGGCGGCGGATGCGGCGCGGGGGCCGTAGCGTATCAGGAAACCGGGACGTGCCCGTAAAAAACGCGTGCAGGAAATCGGGAGAAAGCCGCCCGAATCACTCCACGCGCGAGGCGCGCGCGCCGTCGCCGAACACCTTGAGGTGGGCCACGTTCGCACGACGGAACGGTGCGAGGTCGATCGCCTCGCCGTCCGCGACCACCTCGGCACCTTCGGCATTGCCGAGGCGCACCGAGATCGCTCCGTCGGACGCATAGGAGCGCTCTGCGCCGGCGGGGAGAAGGCCGTACTCGAGCTTCTCGCCCGAAGCCGACAGGATCTCCACCCAGCTCGCCTGCTTGAGCCTGAGTATCAGCGTGTGAGTGCCGGTGACGGCAGGCGTCGTGGCCGGCACGGGCGCTGCGGCGGGCGCCTGGGAAAGGCTCGAGAACGGCGCCATCGAGGCGATGATCGGCGCGTCCTCGACCGGCGTGGCCGGCGGCGGGACGGCCGGCGCGGCACCGTCGACGGCGACCGGCTCGATCGTGAGTTCGCTGCGCGCCTGTTCGCGCGCGAGCGTGGTCTGCGGCGGAGCGACGTCGAGCAGCTCCGTGCGTGCGAAGTTCTGCTCGAGCCCGCCGTGCGTGGCCAGCCACACCGCCGGGCCGACGACGAGGCCGGTGAGGATGAGGTACGTGGCACTGACCGAGTAGCGGTCGAGCAGGTAGCGCGAGCGCGACACCGTGCCCGTCGAGACGAGCGGCGCCTGCTCTCCGCGCGTGGCCACGATCTCGTCGGCGAGGGTCACGGGCAAGCCGAGGAGGCGCGAGTAGCTGGTCAGGTAGCCGCGCAGGTACACCGAATGCGCGATGCCGCTGTAGTCGTCTTCCTCGATGCGGCGGATCACGCTGACCTGGAGCTTCAGGCGGTTCGCCACCTCCTCGCGGCTCCACCCTCGATGCTCGCGACCGGCGCGCAGGCGCTGTCCGACCGTCGCGTCGACGTCGGCAGGTGCCGCCGCGACGGCATCCTCCGCACGGGGCTTCGGATCCAGGTTGTCGATGCCGGTCTCACTCACGACTTCAGTCTCCGCACCGAACAGCAATTGGAGCTGTTCTTCGTGATTGTCGTTGCCGCGTCCCGCGCCACACGTTCCCGTCACGCCCCGCCCGGCCTCCCGGCCCGCGGCGGTCATGACGAGGACGGTGCGTCGAGCGAACGCGCCTGTTCCGATTCCGGAAAGTTCTGCCGCAGGCGCCGCGTGTAGTCCGTGGCGGCGTCCGCATTCCCCAACCTCAGCTCGATGTTGCGTCCGAGCAGCAGCGATTCGGGACTCGGCTGGCCGAGCGACTCGTAGCGCTGGATGAACGCACGGGCCCGGAAGAAGTCGTCCTTGCGGTACAACACCATCGCCATCTGGAACAGCGCTTCGGCATTGTCCGGCCCCCGGTCCAAGGCAAGCTTGAGATCCCTCTCGGCCGCATCGAACTTGCCGCCTTTGATCGCACACGTCCCGGCGTTGGTCAAGGCCACGACGGGCGTCTGGTAGAACGGATCCGTGATGGCGCGCTCGAAATACGTCGCCGCCTCGTCGTAACGCCCGATCTTGCACAGGTAGGCGCCGTAGTTGTTCGCCTCCGAACCCGACTTGGGCTTGAGCTGGGTCGCGCGCCGATAGTGTTCTTCCGCGAGCGCCTGCTCGTTGATGGTCTCGTAGAGCACCGCGATGACCGTGTGCGCATCGACGTAGCGCGGATCGTTCTGCAGCGCGCGCGTGAGCTTCTCGAGCGCGAGCTCGAGCTTGCCCTGCGCCATGTACTTCTGGCCGAGTTCGGTGTTGACGCGCGCGGCCTCGGTCTTCGCGGAACCGGCTTCCTTGACCGTGCCGCCAGGCGAGCGCCCGCCCGATGCAGGTCGGGCGCCGCCGTCGCTCGCGCAGCCGGCGAGCAGCATGGCGAACACACCCGCGGCCAGCGGCGGGAGCGAGGCATCACGCGGCATCGGACACCTTTCCATCGAGGCTGCGGCGGAACTCGGCCTGGCGACGCGTGCGGTCGAGGACCTGGCCCTTGAGCTGGCCGCAGGCCGCGTCGATGTCGTCACCGCGCGTGCGGCGGACCATCGTGAGCACGTTGGCGTCGAGCAGGATCTTCTGGAACGCACGGATCGCCGATTCCTCGGAGCGCTCGAAGCGCGTGCCGGTGAACGGGTTGAACGGGATCAGGTTGACCTTGCTCGGCACCTTGCGCATGAGCTTGATGAGCTGGCGCGCGTGCTCGGGCTGGTCGTTGACGCCCTTCATCATCGTGTACTCGAACGTGATCGAGGTGCGCGGGCGGCGCTGCGCGTAGCGGATGCAGGCCTCGAGCAGTTCGGCGATCGGGTACTTCTTGTTGAGCGGAACGAGCTGCGTACGCAGCTCGTCGGTCGGCGCATGCAGCGACACCGCGAGCGACACGTCGCTCTCGTCCGAAAGACGGTCGATCATCGGCACGAGGCCGGCGGTCGACAGCGTGACGCGCTTGTTGGCGAGGCCGAAGCCGAGGTCGTCGCGCATGATGCTCATCGCGCGCACGACGTTGTCGAAATTGAGCAGCGGCTCGCCCATGCCCATCATGACGACGTTGGTGAGCTTGCGCTGATGGTGCGGAACGTTGCCGAGGTGACGCGCCGCGACCCAGACCTGGCCGATGATCTCGGCGGTCGACAGGTTGCGGTTGAAGCCCTGCGTGGCGGTCGAGCAGAACTGGCAGTTGAGCCCGCAGCCGACCTGCGAGGACACGCACAGCGTGCCGCGCGTGCCGTCGGGGATGAACACGGTCTCGATCGCGTTCGCGCCGTCCATGCCGAGCAGCCACTTGTGGGTGCCGTCGCTGGACTGCTTCTCGAACACGACGTTCGGCGGGACGATCTCGGCAACGGCCTCGAGCTTGGTGCGCAAGGCCTTGCCCACGTCCGTCATGAGCGCGAACTCGGTGACGTGGCGGTGGTACATCCACTTCATGACCTGGTCGGCGCGATACGGCTTCTCGCCGGCCTGCGCGAAGAAATCGCGCAGGCCCTGGCGATCCAGGCCGAACAGGTTGGTGCGTGGATCACTCACCGCGGCGGCCTCAGCGCGAGACGACGTCGGTGCTGGCGAAGAAGTACGCGATCTCGACCGCGGCCGTCTCGGCGGCGTCGGAACCGTGCACGGCGTTCGCGTCGATCGAGTCGGCGTGGTCGGCGCGGATCGTGCCCTTGTCGGCCTTCTTCGGATCGGTCGCGCCCATGAGCTCGCGGTTCTTGGCGATCGCGTTCTCGCCTTCCAGCGCCTGGATCATGACCGGGCCCGAGATCATGAATTCCACGAGCGCGTTGAAGAACGGACGCTCGCGGTGCACGGCGTAGAAGCCCTCGGCCTCGGCGCGCGACAGCTGCTTCATGCGCGCGGCGACGACCTTGAGGCCGGCCTTCTCGAAACGGGAATAGATGTCGCCGATGACGTTCTTGGCGACGGCATCGGGCTTGATGATCGAAAGGGTGCGCTCCAGCGCCATGGTTCTTGAGCCTTGATTTTTGCGGGTAAACGAAGCGCCGGCACCTTTGCTGCAATGCAAAGCGGTGACAATCCGGGCAGTTAGCGGACAAATCCGCTGCGCATTCTAGCTGGTTTCCGCGCCGGCTTGCACCCCAAGACTGCGATTTTGTTCGCCTTTCGGGTTTGCCGGACGCTCTGGCCAGGCGTATGATTCAAACGATCGTTTGGACCTCGGACCCGTCGCGACGCCCGCATGAACGCCCCGCACTTCTCGACCAAGGAGCGCATCCTCGACGCCGCCGAGGAACTGTTCGCGCGCAACGGCTTCGCCGGAGCTTCGCTGCGCGAGCTCACTGCGGCAGCCAAGGTCAACCTCGCCGCGGTCAACTACCACTACGGCTCCAAGGACAACCTCGTCAACGAGGTGTTCCGCCGCCGCCTCGACGAACTCAACAGCGAACGCCTGGCCACGCTCGAAGAGGTGCTCGCGAAGCCCTCGCATAAGCTCGAGGACCTGCTCGCCGCGTTCATCCGCCCCGCCCTCTCGCTGTCGATCGACAAACCCGGTGGCGCCACCTTCGTGCGCGTGCTCGCACGCGCCTACGCCGAGCACAACGAGCGCCTGCGCAAGTTCCTGTCCGACAACTACGGCCAGGCACTCAAGGCCTTCGCGGCCGCCCTCGGCGCCTGCCTGCCGCATCTGGACAAGGAAGAACTGTACTGGCGCATCGACATCATCGCCGGTGCGCTGACCTACGCGATGGCCGACTTCGGCGTCATCAAGCGCCGCGCGAGCATGAGCGAGCAGACCTACCGCGAGCGCGCCGCCGAGCACCTGATCCGCTTTGCCGCGGCCGGCCTGCGCGCCGAGTGAACACCCACGCACCCCGTTTCCGCCCGACCCGGGACGCGTCCGCGTCCCGTCCGACCGCTGTCCCTCCCCGAGGTACCACATGACCCATCCGCTTCGCATCCGCAAGGCTGCCGTGCTCGGTGCCGGCGTCATGGGCGCGCAGATCGCCGCGCACCTGACCAACGCCAACGTCGAAACCGTGCTGTTCGACCTGCCTGCCAAGGAAGGTCCCAAGAGCGGCATCGCCCTCAAGGCCATCGCCAACCTCGCCAAGCTGTCGCCGGCTCCGCTGGCCGACGGCACGCGCGCGGCGGCGATCATCCCGGCCAACTACGACGAGCATCTCGACCTGCTCGGCGAGTGCGACCTGATCATCGAGGCGATCGCCGAACGCCTCGACTGGAAGCTCGACCTCTACACGAAGATCGCGCCGCATGTCTCTGATTCTGCTTTCGTCGCGAGCAACACTTCGGGCCTGTCGATCAATGCGCTCGCCGAGGCGCTGCCGGCCGCGCTGCGCCCGCGCTTCAGCGGCATCCACTTCTTCAATCCGCCGCGTTACATGCACCTCGTCGAGCTGATCCCGGCGAAGGACACCGACGCCTCGCTGCTGGCCGGCCTCGAGGCCTTCCTGACCACGACGCTCGGCAAGGGCGTCGTCTACGCCAAGGACACGCCGAACTTCATCGGCAACCGCATCGGCGTGTTCTCGATCCTCGCCACGATGCACCACACCGAGCAGTACAAGCTCGGTTTCGACGCGGTCGACGCGATCACGGGTCCGGCGATCGGGCGTCCCAAGAGCGCGACCTACCGCACCTCGGACGTGGTCGGCCTCGACACGATGGCGCACGTCATCAAGACGATGCACGACACGCTGCCCGACGACCCCTGGCATCGCTACTTCCAGGCGCCGGCGTGGCTCAAGGCGCTCATCGACAAGGGCGCGCTCGGCCAGAAGACCGGTGCGGGCTTCTTCCGCAAGGTCGGCAAGGACATCCACGTCGTCGATCTCGCGAAACAGGACTACCGCCCCGCCACCGAAGGCGCGAGCGACGAGGTCGCGAAGATCCTCGCGATCAAGGCGCCGGCCGAGAAGTTCGCCGCACTGCGCGCCTCGCAGGATCCGCAGGCGCAGTTCCTGTGGGCGATGTTCCGCGACCTGTTCCACTACACGGCCTACCACCTGGCCGACATCGCCGACACCGCGCGCCATGTCGATTTCGCGATCCGCTGGGGCTACGGCTGGAAGCTCGGCCCGTTCGAGACCTGGCAGGCCGCGGGCTGGAAGCAGATCGCGCAGTGGATCGCCGAGGACATCGCGGCCGGCAAGGCCATGAGCGATGCGCCGCTGCCGGCTTGGGTCACCGACGGCCGCGACGGCGTGCACGGCAAGGACGGTTCGTTCTCGCCCGCGACGGGCAGCGACGTGCCGCGCTCGACGGCGCCGGTCTACGCACGCCAGTACTTCCCGGATCCGCTGCTCGGCGAGCGCTTCGACACCGGCACGACCGCGTGGGAGAACGACGGCGTGCGCCTGTGGTCGCGCGGCGGCGACATCGGCATCCTGTCGTTCAAGACCAAGATGAACACGGTCAATGATGCGGTCCTCGACGGCGTGCAGCGCGCGATCGAGGAAGCCGAGAAGACCTTCAAGGGCGTCGTGATCTGGCAGGCCGGCGAGCCGTTCTCGGCCGGCGCCGACCTCAAGGGCGCGCTCGGCCTGCTGCAGGCCGGCAAGGTCGACGCGTTCGACGCGATGGTGTCGAACTTCCAGGCCACGAGCATGCGCATCAAGTACGCGCTCGTGCCGGTCGTCGCCGCGGTGCGCGGCATGGCCTTCGGTGGCGGCTGCGAGTTCCAGATGCACGCGGCCCGCACGGTCGCCGCGCTCGAGAGCTACATCGGCCTCGTCGAGGCCGGCGTCGGCCTGCTGCCCGCGGGCGGCGGCCTCAAGGAGCTCGCGCTGCGTGCCTCGCGCAATCCGACCGGTGACGCCTTCGACGGCATCAAGAAGATGTTCGAGACGATCGCGATGGCCAAGGTTTCGGGCAGTGCGCTCGAGGCCAAGCAGCTCGGCCTGCT
Source organism: Dokdonella aquatica (assembly GCF_051987395.1). Taxonomy (NCBI): domain Bacteria; kingdom Pseudomonadati; phylum Pseudomonadota; class Gammaproteobacteria; order Lysobacterales; family Rhodanobacteraceae; genus Dokdonella; species Dokdonella aquatica. The sequence goes on from NZ_CP197094.1 coordinate 4,157,292, forward strand.
GCGCCCCGACGACATCGTCGTGTTCAACGCCTACGAGCTGCTGCACGTCGCGATCGGCACGGCCGCACAGCTCGCCGATGCAGGCTGGCGTCCGCCGCTGCCGGCGCGCGACATCACGGTCGCCGGCGACGTCGGCACGGCCACGCTCAAGATGATGCTCGTCAACATGCTCGAGGGCCGCTTCATCTCGCCGCACGATTTCGAGATCGCGAGCCGCATCGCCGACACCTTGTCGGGTGGCCAGGTGGAACGTGGCTCACAGGTCGACGAGCGCTGGCTGCTGGATCTGGAGCGCAAGCACTTCGTCGAGCTCGCGCAGATGGCCAAGACGCAGGACCGCATCGCGCACACGCTCACGACCGGCAAGCCGCTGAGGAACTGACGATGCGCACGACGCCGGACGCCCCTCACCTCCCCCGTTCCTTCTTCCTGACGCGCCGCGTGCCTGCCAGCATGCGCGCCGGAGATCTCGCATGACCAAGCAGCTCCAGGACGCCTACATCGTCTCCGCCGTGCGCACGCCGGTCGGCAAGGCGCCGCGTGGCGTGTTCCGCAATACACGCCCCGACGACCTTCTCGCGCACGTCGTGCGTGCGGCCGTCGCCGGTTCGCCCGGACTCGACCTCTCGCGCATCGAGGACGCCGTGATCGGCTGTGCAATGCCCGAGGCCGAGCAGGGCATGAATGTCGCGCGCATCGGCGTGCTGCTCGCCGGCCTGCCCAACACGGTCGCCGCGCAGACGATCAACCGCTTCTGCTCGTCGGGTGTGCAGGCGATCGCGCTCGCCGCCGACCGCATCCGCACCGGCGATGCCGACCTCATACTCGCCGGTGGCACCGAGAGCATGAGCATGGTGCCGATGATGGGCCATCGCATCGCGATGAACCCGGCCGCGTTCCGCGACGAGAACATCGCGATCGCCTACGGCATGGGCATCACGGCCGAGAACGTCGCCAGCGAGTGGAAGGTCAGCCGCGAGGACCAGGACGCGTTCGCGCTCGCCTCGCACCGGAAGGCGCTCGCCGCGCAGGCGGCCGGCGAGTTCAAGGACGAGATCGTCCCGTTCACGCTCGACGACCGCTACCCCGACCTGGCCAAGCGCACGATCAAGTCCGACACGCGCACGATCGACGCCGACGAAGGCCCGCGTGCCGACACCACGGCCGAAGGCCTGGCCAAGCTGCGCACGGTGTTCACGGCCGGCGGCAGCGTGACGGCCGGCAACGCCTCGCAGATGTCCGACGGTGCCGGCGCGCTGCTGCTCGCGAGCGAGAAGGCGATCAGGGAGTTCAACCTCACGCCGATCGCGCGCTACGTGTCGTTCGCGGTCGCCGGCGTGCGCCCCGAGGTCATGGGCATCGGCCCGATCGCGGCGATCCCGAAGGCACTGTCACTGGCCGGCCTGACCAAGGACCAGCTCGACTGGATCGAGCTCAACGAGGCGTTCGCCGCGCAGGCGCTCGCGGTGATCCGCGACGTCGACCTCGACGCGTCGAAGATCAACCCGCTCGGCGGTGCGATCGCGCTCGGCCACCCGCTCGGCGCGACCGGTGCGATCCGTGCCGCCACGCTGATCCACGGCCTGCGTCGCCGCAAGCAGAAGTACGGCATGGTGACGATGTGCATCGGCACCGGCATGGGCGCAGCGGGCATCTTCGAAGCGCTCTGATCCCTCCCGCCATCCTGGCCCGATGCCTGCGAGGGCATCGGGCCAGCGGCGATGGCCCGGCCGGCGTTACGCGAGCCGCGTGCCGTTCGGCACCGGGCGTTCGAGCGCGGCGAGCACGATGCCGTCGTCGGTCGGGAAACCGGTCAGCAGGAACTGCGAGCGGAACGGGCCGATCTGCTTCTCGGGGAAGTTGATCACGCCGATGACCTGCCTGCCGACGAGATCCTCGGGCGTGTAGAGGTGCGCGACCTGCGCGCTCGTCTTCTTCTCGCCGTACGGGCCGAAGTCGACCCAGACCTTGTGCGCGGGCTTGCGCGCCTCGGGGAACACCTCGGCACGCACGACCGTGCCCGCGACGAGAAGCACCTTCTCGAAGTCGCCCCACGTGATCGTGTCGACGGGAGCGCCACTCTCCGTGTTCATCGCCTGCCCTCCACCGACACAGCGCGCTCGAGGCCGACCTGGACCCAGCCCAGGTTGACACCGATGCGCGACGACGTCGGATCGGCCCAGGCGTAGACCACGACCGCACCGCTCGCATCCTCGACCACCGACAGCTTGAGCATGTCGGTGCCGCTCTCGCGGTAGGTCAGGCGCTCGAGCAGCAACGAATAGCCCGACGGCTTGCCGTCACGCCACGCCAGCGCGACGCGACCGCCCTCGTTGTCGAGGCGCAGGTCGCGCGACATGTGCCAGTCCGTGTTGTCGGCGGTCGCCTGGCGACCCGCACCGTTGACGGCGGCCCAGCCCGTGAACGCGACCACGCGTCGCGCCTCGCTGCGCGCCTCGGCGCCACGCGCCTGGTCGGCGTACAGGCGCGTGCGCAACCAGTCGCCATCGCGCTCGATCGACAAGGGCAGAAGTGCGGCTTCGGCGCCGAGGCCGGCCGCGATCGAGGCACATGCGGTCGCATCGGCATCGATGCGCAGCTTGCCGGGCTGCACGTTGCCGCGCAGTGCGCAAGCGTCGAGTGGCGTCCACTGCGCGGGATCGAAGGCCTTGCCGAGCGGTGCTCCGGCGCCTCGGTACGGGATCACGGTCACCGCGTCGCCTGCCATGTCCACGCGCAGCACGAGCGTCGACACCAGCGTGCCGGAACCCTCGAAGCGTGTCGTCCAGCCGTACCAGCCCGCGCGCGACAGCGGCACGACCTCGATGCGCACGCGCGGCGACGCCGCGGCACCGGCCTGCCAGACCTGTTCGTGGTTGTCGTACGTACCCGCGAGATCGGCAGAGCCGCCGGTCGCGGCCGTGGCGGGAACCGACGAGCGCCCCGGCATGCTCCCGCAGGCGACGAGCATGGCGGCGGAGGCGAAGAGAGCGCAGGTTCGCGGAAGCGTGGTGTCCATCACGCAAGGATAGACCGGCGCAGGGATTGGGCGATATACGGCACGGCCGCCGCACCGTGCGCCGCTATGCTGCGCGCTTCGCCACGGGGACATCGCATGGCCGACGAGATCCTGCGCGCCGACGCGCGCCTGCGCCGCACGACGATCATCGTGCTCGCCTGCGCGGCGATCCTGCTCGCCGCATCGCTCGTGGCGTTCCACCGCTGGTTCGCCGCGGCGAGCGCCACGGATGCGATCCCCATGCTGATCCTGCGTGTGCGTACCCTGACCGGCATCACGCTGACCGCCGTCGCGGTCTGTCTCGCCGCGCTCGCCTGGCACGCGGCGCGCAGCGCACGCCGCACGCGCACGACCGGACGTTGGCCACCCCTCGGTGCGCGCGTCGTACGCGACACACCCATCCTCGTCGGTGGCGACGCCGCACGCCGCGCGCGCCTGCTCGACGTCACGGCGATTCTGCTCGCGCTTCTTGCGGCAGGCGTCGCCGCACTCGGCATGCAGCTGCTCGCGCTGCTCGGCTGACGGCCTGCTACAAGGGCTGCACGCGGAACGTACGCGCCTTGATGCGCCCTGCACGCAGGCGCTTGAGCGCGGTCGCGGCGAGATCGGTGCGGATCGCCACGTAGGAGCGCGTCGGGAATACGGCGATCTTGCCGACCGCCTTGCCGTCGACGCCGGCATCGCCGGTCAACGCGCCGAGGATGTCGCCGGGGCGCAGCTTGTCCTGTCGGCCACCGTCGATGCGCAGCGTCGCCATCGAGGCGACGAGCGGACCGCCGGTCGACACCGGCAGCGGCGTCCAGCGCACCCGCGTGCCGGTGCGCGACTCGATCGCAGCCATGCGCGGCATCTCGGCCGGCGCGACGAGACTGACCGCGACGCCCTGGCGACCTGCCCGTCCGGTACGGCCGATGCGGTGCACGTGCACGTCGGGATCGGTCGAAACCTCCCAGTTGACCACGAGAGGCAGGTCGTCGATGTCGAGGCCGCGCGCGGCGACATCTGTCGCAACGAGCACGCTGCAGCTGCGGTTGGCGAAGCGCACGAGCGTCTCGTCGCGATCGCGCTGGTCGAGGTCGCCGTGCAACGCGAGCGCGGAGAAGCCCTTCGCGACGAGCCCGTCGGCGAGATCCTGCACGTCGCGGCGGGTGTTGCAGAACACGAGCGCCGACTCCGGACGTTCGGCGCCGAGCACGCGCTCGAGCGCGTCGAAGCGCCGGCGTGCGTCGACCTCGTGGAAACGCTGCTCGACATCGGCGGAGGTCTCGCCTTCGTCGAGCGTGACGCTCGCCGGATCGCGCTGCAGGCGCGCGCTGACGGTACGGATCGACTCCGGGATCGTCGCCGAGAACAGCAGCGTCTGGCGTTCGCGCGGCATCGTCACGACGAGCCCCTCGATCGCCTCGAGAAAGCCCATGTCGAGCATGCGGTCGGCCTCGTCGAGAACGAGGCAGCGCACGCCGTCGAGCGCGAGCGCGCCATGATCCACGAGTTCCTGCACGCGACCCGGCGTGCCGACGACGACGTGCGGCGGATGCGCGAGCGAGGCCAGGTGCGGACGCAGCGGGATGCCGCCGCAGAACGTCGACAGCTTGAGGTTGAGCAGGAATGCACCGAGACGGCGGATCTCGCGCGACACCTGGTCGGCGAGTTCGCGGGTCGGACACAGCACGAGGGCCTGCGGCGCCACCACGGAGAGATCCAGGCGGGCCAGCAGCGCGAGCGCGAACGCCGCGGTCTTGCCGCTGCCGGTGCGGGCCTGGGCGACGACATCGCGACCTTCGAGCATCGGCGGCAAGGCCTGGGCCTGCACGGGGGTCATCGTCGCGTAGTCGGCCGCGGCGACGGCGCGCAACAGGTCGGGAGGAAGCGGGAGCGAACTGAAATCGGTCATCCCGCATGATCGCATGCGGGGACGGCCGAGCGCTCGCCGCGCGCGAGCTGGCGCCCCGTCGGCCTCCCCCCGACGGCCGGCGAACCCGCGACCGTCCGCGTAAACGATTGCAACGTCCGGAAGCGTGTCGCAGGCGGTTTCCGCGCAGGCCCCGGCCATCCTCTTTGCGCTAGCATGACCCCCGGTTCCGGGGGAGCACCGTGGCAGCCACGAGGCGTCGCGATTCGTTTTCGATCCTGCGCGAGACGATGCGGTGGCGCGTCGCGCTCGTGCTCGGCGTGCTCATCACCGTGCTCATGGTCGCGCTCGGCACGCTCAACACGAGCCTCGGCTACACGGACACGGCCTGGCTCGCAGGCGGCATCTTCATCGCCTCGGGTGCCTGTGTCGTCGGCCTTCTGACGCTGCCGCGCCAGCTCGGCGCAACGATCTTCTTCAGCGTGATCGGTGTCGTGCTCGTCGTCGTCATCCCGTTCGGCGCGCTGCACGACAAGCCGATGCAGCACTGGGCCTACATCTTCCCGCCCCTGCTCGTATTCCTGCTCGGCAGCGGGCGGGCTCTGACGGGCATGGTCCTGTACGGGCTTTACACCTGCGCGTTCCTCGTCCAGCAGGTGGCCGCGATCGACGTCGTGCGCTTCGCGAGCGGCTACGGCCTGCTCGTGTGCTTCATCTACACCTACGCGCTGCTGCAGGAGCGCGCTGGCGCGCTGCTGCGCTTCCACTCCGACCACGATGCACTGACCAACTGCCTCAACCGGCGCACCTTCAACGAGGCCATCGACCAGCTCGCCGACAATGCCGGCCCCGCCAGCCGCTGCACGTTCCTGCTCATCGACATCGACCACTTCAAGGCGATCAACGACGAGCACGGCCATCTGGTCGGCGACCGCATCATCACCGAGACGGCTGCGGAGCTGGGCCGGATCCTCGATCCCGGCGTGGCGCTGTTCCGCTACGGCGGCGAGGAGTTCGCGGTGATCCTCTACGACAGCGGCGTGCAGCAGGGCCTCGTGCTCGCCGAGCGCCTGCGCGCCGCCGTCGCGACCGCGGATTTCCGCGACGTCATGGTCAGCGTGAGCATCGGCGTGGCGGAGTGGAACGCCTCGGCTGGCCGCATCGAAGGCGCGGTCGGCGCGGCCGACCGGGCGCTCTACGACGCCAAGCGGCAAGGCCGCAATCGCGTCGTCGCGCACGCACCGGCCTCGTCCGCGTCGCGCTGAGTCAGTAGGGTCGTTCGCCGAGATAGTTGCCGCGCGGTGCGTACTGGCAGACGTAAATCGTCCATGTGCCGCCCCACGGTCCACCGCTGGTACAGACCTGCATGGCGCAGCCGACCGACGTCGTCGATCGCCACACGATCTGCGTGTAGTGGCCGCAGGTCTCGCCGCTCGCGCAGCTGTTGCTCGCGTAGTCGTAGTCCGACGCTTCGGCCACCCACGCCAGCGCAGCCTCGCCCGGCAGACGCACGTCGCCGGTACGCGCGTAGAGGTTCTCACCGACGCCGGGGGTGCTGCTGTGCGACCACAGGCAGCGGTCGGCGGACGCCTGCGCGGTCGCGGCGACGCCGGCGTCCCAGCGCAGCGGCTCCAGTGCAGGATCGGCCGGCGGGGACACGAGTTCGCGTGCATCGTTGTGGATCGCGAGCACCTCGGACCACGTGTCGCCCGCACCGGCAGGCTCGAAGCCGTCGGCGAACACCGCATCGCCTTGCTGCGCGGACGCCGCGTCGGGCGCCATCACGGCCGCGAGCGCGAGCGCGCCGGCCATCCATCTCGTCGTGCGCGTCGGCAAGCACGCTTCCTCTCGTCGGAGCCACCCGGGGTGGCGGGGCGGCGATGCTCGCAGCGGTTTCGTTCACGAAACGTTCGCACGGCGTTGCCACTCCGTCACGCGGCACCTCGCCGCTGGCGACGTGGTGCGCCTGCGCGGACAATGCGCATTTTTCGGGGAATCCGCCTTGAGTCGACCGAGCCTGCTGCGCGATGCCTCGCCGTCCGCGATCGTCGCCGGTTTCGTCACCGTCCTCGTCGGCTTCGCGAGCTCCGCGGTGATCGTGTTCCAGGCCGCGCGCTCGCTCGGCGCCGACGACGCGACGATCGCCTCGTGGATGTGGGCGCTGGGCCTTGGCATGGGCGTCACCTGCATCGGACTGTCCCTGCGCCATCGCATGCCGGTGGTGACCGCGTGGTCGACGCCCGGCGCGGCGATGCTGATCGGCACGGCCACGGCGGTCCCGCTGGCCGAAGCGACGGGGGCGTTCCTCGCCTGCGCGATCCTCATGGCGGCCTGCGGCTTCTCGGGCGTGTTCGAGCGCGCGATGCGACGCATCCCGATCGCGCTGGCCTCGGGCATGCTCGCCGGCGTGCTGCTGCGCTTCGGGCTCGACCTGTTCGGCGCGATGCAGGCGCGCCCGGGACTCGCCCTCGCGATGTTCGCGACCTGGCTGGCGATGCGGCGGCTGTCGCCGCGCTACGCGGTGATCGCGACGCTCGCGGTCGGCGTCGCCATCACGGCGCTCGACGGCACGCTGCATGTCGAGGTCGTTCACCTCGAGCTCGCAAGCCCCGTGTTCACGCTGCCGGCGTTCTCGTGGCAAGCCATGATCGGCATCGCGCTGCCGCTGTTCGTCGTGACGATGGCCTCGCAGAACGTGCCCGGCGTCGCGGTGATCCGCGCCTCGGGCTACGCCGTGCCGGTGTCGCCGACGATCGGCTGGATCGGCGTCACCAATGCGGTGCTCGCACCGTTCGGCGCCTACGCACTCAACCTGGCCGCGATCACCGCGGCGATCTGCATGGGCCGCGAAGCTCACGAGGACCCGACGCGCCGCTACGTCGCCGCGGTCGCGGCCGGCGCGTTCTACATCGTCGTCGGCCTGTTCGGAGCGACCGTGGCCGCGCTGTTCGCGGCATTCCCGAAGGAACTCGTCATGGCCATCGCCGGCATCGCCCTGCTCGGCACGATCGGCAACAGCCTTGCCGCGGCCCTGCACGAGGAAAGCGCGCGCGAGGCCGCGCTCGTGACCTTCCTCGTGACCGCTTCGGGCCTCGTGCTGTGGGGCGTCGGCTCGGCCTTCTGGGGCCTCGTCGCGGGCGCGATCACGCTGCTCGCACTGCGCCCGCGCGCGTCAGGTGTCTGAGACCGTCGCTTATTGCGGCAGCGTGGCGTTGTGGTAGACGTCCTGGACGTCGTCGAGCTCGTCGAGCCACTCGAGCAGGTCGGCCATCGTCTCGGCGGCGTCGCCGGTCACCGCGACGCGGTTCTCGGGACGCATCACCACATCGGCCGAGACCGGCTCGATGCCTGCGTCGACCAGCGCCTTCTTGACCGCTTCGAACTGGTCAGGCGCGCACAGCACGGTGCTCTGCCCGGCCTCGGCCTGCACGTCGTCGGCGCCGGCGTCGAGCGCGAGCTCGAGCACGCGGTCCTCGGCACCTTCGGCCGAGGTGTCGACGACGATCTCGCCGACGCGCGCGAACTGGAACGCGACCGAGCCGCTGGTGCCGAGGTTGCCGCCGTGCTTGCCGAGCGCGTGGCGCACGTCGGCCACGGTGCGCACGGGATTGTCGGTCATCGTGTCGATGATCAGCGCGACGCCCGACGGGCCGTAACCCTCGTAGCGCAGCTCCTGCATGTTGTCGGCGCCGTCGGCACCCGAGCCGCGCTTGACCGCACGCTCGATCGTGTCCTTGGACATGTTCGAGGACAGCGCCTTGTCGATCGCGATGCGCAGGCGCGCGTTCGCGGACGGATCGGCGCCCTGGCGCGCGGCGACCGTGATCTCGCGGATCAGCTTGGTGAAGATCTTGCCGCGACGCGCGTCCTCGGCATTCTTGCGGCCTTCGATGCTCGGGCCTCTGCCCATGGGGATACCTGCTCGGTGTCGGTGGCGGAGCGGGCGGCACGCGCGGGCGCGCGGCCACCGGCCGGAAACGGGGCGCAAGGGTAGCCAGTCGCGGCGCGCTTCTCCAGTGCGCGCGACCGAGTCAGTCGAGGCGGACCGCGATCGGGCAATGATCCGACGGGTGCTCGGCCTCGGGCACGCCGTAGGCGAATTCCTCGAACGAACCGGCCTGCATGCGCGCCGCCGCCTGCGGATCGAGCACGATGTGGTCGATGTAGTCGGGGAAGCGCTGCTTGCAGGTGGCGCCGCGGCCACCCGCGGCATCGGTCAGCGCGCGGCCGGCCGGCATGGCCTCTCCGAGCTGCTTCCAGACCGGGTCGCCGGCCAGCGCGAGGCGACGGTTCCAGTCGCCGAGGATCGCGAAAGCGGTGCCTTCGGCCGCGCGCGCCTCGATCCAGTGCTGCAGCACGGGCACCTGGTCGAACAGCACCTCGCAGGCCTCGCCGCTGTCGCCGCGCGCACAGCCGCTCTTGAGATGCACGCCGAGCAGGCGCACCGGCTCGCCGCGCGCGATCGTCACGTCGACGCCCCAGCGCAGGTCCGGGTTGCCGACGCCGAGCGCCTCGAGGTCGGGATTGCGCGCGAACGCGATGCCCTTGCGGATCGCGAGGCCGACGCTCTGGCGGCGGATCGTCAGGCCGCCGGCATCGCCGCCGCGGCGGCACGGGCCATGACGGCCGCTGTCGGGACGTGTGGACATGACGACGACATAGCGGTCCGGCGTGAACACGCGCTCGGCCGCAGCCTGCGACTCGACCTCCTGGAACACCACGACATCGGCATCGAGCGTCGCGGTATAGGCGCGCAACGCGGCGTAGTCGGGCTCGGTGCGCGGCTTGCAGCCGGTACCGTCGGTCTCGGCGAGGTGCTCCATGTTCCAGCTCGCGATCTTGAGCGGGGCCGCAGCAGAGGATGCAGGAGGCGCGTCGCGACGCGGGGTGGTGCCGCAGGCGGCGAGGAGCAGGACGAGGCCGGCCAGCAGGCCGGCGTAGGACTTCTTCACGACAAGGTTTCCGATGAGACGGTGCGCGCGCCTGTGTAGCCGCCCCGGCGCGGAATGTCCACCCTCGGGCACGCCCGGCTTGCGCGTCGCGTACCATCTCGCCCCCTGCCAAGCCCCTGTCGCCGATGCCCACCGCACGCATGCCGCTGCTCGACACCGCACCGATTCCGGGTGGCGGCGAATTGCGACTGTTCCGTGACGGCGCGCACTTCACGATCAAGATCGCGGGTCACGGCGGCGACCTCATGTCCACGCGCATGCACGGCTCGGAGGATGCACTCGCCCACATCGGCTGCGCACCGATCGCGTCGCGCGCGGGCTCCCGCGTGCTCGTCGGCGGGCTCGGCATGGGCTTCACGCTCGCGGCCGCGCTGGGCGATCTGCGCGACGACGCCGAGGTGACGGTCGCTGAACTCGTTCCCGGCGTCGTGATGTGGAACCGCGGCGAGCTCGGCGAGCACGCCGGCCGGCCGCTGGACGATCCGCGCACGCGCGTCGTCGAAGGCGATGTCGGGCGCCTCATCCGTTCGTCCACGCGCGTATGGGACGCGATCCTGCTCGACGTCGACAACGGCCCCGAGGGACTCACGCGCCGCGACAACGACGCGATCTACTCGGCAGCAGGGCTCGCCGCCGCGCATGCCGCGCTGCGCGAGGGCGGCGTGCTCGCCGTGTGGTCGGCGCATGCCGATCCCGCGTTCACGACGCGCCTGCGCCAGGCCGGCTTCGCGGTCGACGAGGTTCCCGTGCGCGCGCATGCGGGGCGTGGCTCGCGTCACCGCGTGTGGGTCGCGACACGTGCCAGGGCCGCGACCGGCGCGACAGCTCCGCCACGTCGCCGCTGAGCGCGCGCCGAGGACGCACGTTCCGCGCGGCCTCGACCTTCACGTCAACCGAAGCCGCGCCCGAGCGTTGCCTGACGACATCCCGCCAAGGAGTCGCGCCGATGCCCCGTGTGCCGCTGTGGATCCTGCTCGTTCTCGCCACGCCGTCCGCGCACGCAGTCGAATGCCGATTCGACGACGCCCATGCGCGCTTCGCCGCGCTCGTCGCGAGCGAAGGCCTGCCCGGCGGCGGCATGCTCGTCGGCACGACACAAGGTGTGCTCGCCGAGCGCTATCTAGGCAGCTATACGCCACAGACCGTGATCGCGCTCGCGTCGGCGAGCAAGCTCGCGAGCGCGGTGCGCATCGCGCAGGTGATCGAACGCGGTGAGGCGGGCCTCGACACGCCCGTGTCGACCTACCTCCCCGCCTTCACGGGCGAGAAAGGCACGATGACGCTGCGCCGCATGTTCAGCCACACGGCCGGCTACGGCGGTGACGAAAGCGCGCCCGTGCTCGGCGACGACACGATCACGCTCGCCGAAGCCGTGCAACGCATCGCCTGCTGCCGGCCGTTCGAGAGCGGCTACACGATGGGCGGCCAGTTCGCCTACGGCGGCATCTCGATGCACGTCGCCGGGCGCGTCGCCGAAGTGGTCGGCGGCGGCGACTGGGAGCAGCGCTGGCGCAGCGAGGTCGGTGCACCGCTCGGCATCACGACGATCGACTGGCAAGGCCTCGGTCCGACCGCGAACTACCGCATCTCGGGCAGTGCGCAAAGCAGCCTGCCCGACTACGGGCGCCTGCTGCACATGCTCGCCAACCGCGGCCGCGGCGACGGCGTGCGTGTGCTGAAGCCTGCCAGCGTGCGGCTCATCGTCGAGGACCAGGTCGGCGACCGGCCGATCGCCTACGCGCCCAACAACGCGGTGGCGCCGATCCGCTACGGTCTCGGCAACTGGATCGCGCCGGGACCGCAAGGCGAGCCGACGTTCTCGCACAGCCTCGGCGCGTTCGGCTTCTTCCCGTGGTTCGACACCTCGCGCGGCCTCTACGGCGCGTTCATGATCCGCAGCGGCGCCGGCATCAACGACCAGGCCTTCCCGGTCTATCTGCAGATGGTCGCCGACATCACGGCGCGCGTCGATGCGGGTGGCTGCACGCCGATCACGCCGAGCGACGAGATCTTCGTCGAGACCGTCGACGCAGGCTGACGGCACGTGGCGGATGGCATGATGCCGGCCCGATCTTGCCGAGCCGAACCATGCCGCCGCGACCGTTCCTGCAACTCGACGTGTTCACCGACCGCGCCGGCGCCGGCAATGCGCTCGCGGTCGTGCTCGACGGCGACGGCTTCGACACGGCCACGATGCAGCGCTTCGCGGCATGGACCAACCTGTCCGAAACGACGTTCCTGCTGCCGTCGACCGATGCAGGTGCGGACTACCGCGTGCGCATCTTCACGCCGCGCCAGGAACTGCCGTTTGCCGGCCATCCCAGCGTCGGCAGCGCATTCGCGGCGCTCGACGCCGGCCTCGTCGTGCCTCGTGACGGCCGCCTCGTGCAGCAGTGCGCCGCCGGCCTGCTGCCCGTGCGCATCGACGGTGAAGGCGCCTCGCGTCGCGTCCACGTGCGCGCACCGCGCGCGAGCTGGCGCGATGCCGACGCGGCCGAGCGCGAAGGCCTGCGCATCGCGCTCGCCGGAGCGGACGTCGGCACGCCGCGCCTCGTCGACAACGGCCCGCTGTGGTGGTGCGTCGCGATGCGCGACGAAGCCGCGGTGCGCGGACTCGTACCCGATCTCGCCGCGATGGCCGCCTTCACGCTCGGCAACGCGGCGGTCGGCGTCGCCGTGTACGCCGCGACCGGCGGCGATCCGGCGGTGGTCGTACGTGCGTTCTGCCCGGCCGACGGCATTCCGGAGGATCCCGTCACCGGCAGCGCGAACGCGGCGATCGGCGCGCTGCTCACGGCCGATGGCGTGCTTGCGGACCTCGGCACCCCCTATCGCGCGAGCCAGGGCCGCGAAGTCGGCCGTGACGGTGTGGTCGAGGTCGGCATCGACGCCGATGGCGAGGTCTGGATCGGCGGCCGCTGCGTGGTCGCGATCCGCGGCACGCTGGACTGGTGATGCACGCCCGGCCGCGCCATGCGGCGCGACCGGGAGACCGCATCAGCCTCGGCGTGTCGACGCGTGTCGACGCAGCGTGAAGGCTCCTCCCGCCATCAGCAGCGTGACGAGCGCGAGCATCGCCCAGCGCGCATCGAGCGGCAGCGGCACGGCGTCGCCATCCGGACCGCCCGGTCCGCCGATGACGGCGCTCGTCACGGCGAGGCCTCGCAGCGCAGGATTGCCGCCGACCGCACCGACCGGCGTGGCCGCACCCGAGATCAGGTCGATGACGTGGAACGTCGTCGTGCCTCCGCTGGCGAGCGCCGCGTACGCGGTGTTCGTCGCCCCGTCGCTGAGGATGTCGAACCCGCCCGGCGCATCGAACGCGGCACCGAGGGCACCGATCGGCACGAGCGTGCCTGCATTGGGCGGGTTCTGCAGGACCAGCGCGTCGCTGCCGGCATCGAGCACGTACAGGCCCGTGCTCGTCGCACCGGGTGCACTGAAGGTGTAGGCCGCCCCGGCGACCTGCGGTGCCGCCGGATTGATCGAACCGTCGACGATCGCTTCGCCCGTGGCGACGTTCACGCGCAGGTTCTGCCCCGTGTTGCTCACCACACGCAGGCGGTCCACGGTGGGATTGAAATCGATCGCGAACACGCCGCCATTCGGCGCGACCGACAGCTGCGCGCCCGGCGTGGCCACGCCCGTGGCGGGATCGACCACGTAGAGGCGCCCGGACGACGCCAGCGCGTAGAGCTCGCCGGTGGCAGGACGGAAATCGATGTCGAGCAGCGAATCGCCACCCGCCAGACCCGTGACCGGAAGCACCGATCCCGCGCTCGCGGGGGATGCGGTCGGGAAACGTACGAGGCCGTTGGCCGCGTCGAGGCCGACCGCGGTACCCGACAGCGCGGGCGCGCCGGCGACCGGCGACGGGCTCGACGTCAGTCCCACGATCACCGGATTGCCGGCGAGATTGCCGACCACGGTCGCCGCGCCGTTCGCGAGATCGATCGTGTACAGCGCGGTCGTGCCGGCGACGCGCAGCACGGCGTACGCCGTGTTGCCGCCACCCACCGACAGCACGTCCAGGCCGGTACCGTCCTCGATCGTCACGCCGAGCGGACCGACCACACTGACCGTACCGTCGTTCGGCGGCGCCTGCAGCAGCAGCTGATTGCCGGCGCGATCGATGTCGTACAGCGCAGTGGTCGTCGCGCCCGCGACACTGTTCGTGTAGCCGACCGCCACCACCTGCGGGCCGGCAGGGTTGATCGATCCGTCCAGTGTCGTCGCGCCGGTGCCCACGTCGATGCGAAGGCTCTGGCCGTTGTCGCTGACCACGCGCAGACGGTCGGCGACCGGATTGAAGTCGACGCCGAACCGGATGCCGCTCGGCGCCTGCGTCAGTACCGCGACCTGGGTCGCCTGCGCGGTCGAGGGATCGATCGTGTAGAGGTTGCCCGACGAGGCCAGGCCGTACAGCACGCCCGTGGCCGGGCGGATGTCGATGCCGACGAGGTCGTCGCCGGCGGCGAGGCCTGCAATCGGCTGCGCCGACGGCGCCGATGCCGGCAACGTGGCCGAGAACCGCACCAGCACGTTGGCATCGGTGAGGCCGAGCAGCTCCTGGGCGAACGCATCGCCGCCGAACAGGAACGCGACGAGCAAGGCGCAACGGCTGCGCAGCGAAACGAGCGTGGAAACGGGTGTCGTGACGACACGGTGGATCGGCATGGCGCACTCCCTGGTGAGGACGGGCGATGACCCGCGCCCCGCGCGGGTCATCAGGGAGGCGTACGCGCCGTGCCGCGATGCGGATGCACCCCGCCCTGCGCGATCGGCAGGAACGTGACGCGCATCACACCGGGACGCGCGGGCGGTTCAGATTGCGCGGAAGACCGGGGTGGTCAAGGTGCCGATGCGGATGCGGTTCCGCGGGACTTCAACGCCTCGATGCGCGCGTCCTTGGCCGCCCACAGCGCATTGACCCAGGCCTGGAAGCGTTCGCGGAACGCCTCGTCGTTCTCGTAGTCCGCGCCGACGAACTCGGCCGGGACCGGCTGCACGTCGACGTGCACGACGACCTCGCGCACGCGACCGGCCATGAGATCGACCACGCTGGGCTGACCGTTCGGATAGACGATCGTCACGTCGACGATCGCCTCGAGCATGTCGCCCATCGCGCCGAGCACGAGACCGATGCCGCCCGCCCGTGGACGCAACAGGTGAACGTACGGCGACGCCTGCTGGTCGTGCTTGGCCGGCGTGAAGCGCGTGCCCTCGACGAAGTTCATGACCGAGACGGGTAGCTGGCGGTACTTCGCACAGGCGCGCCGCGTCGCCTCGGTGTCCTTGCCTCGCAGCTCCGGGCGCTTCTCGAGCAGCGCGCGCGAGTAGCGTTTCATGAACGGGAAATCGAGCGCCCACCACGCGAGGCCGAGGATCGGCACCCACACGAGCTCGCTCTTGAGGAAGAAGCGCAACAGCGGGATGCGGCGGTTGAACGCCTTCTGCAGTACCGGGATGTCGACCCAGCTCTGATGGTTGCAGAGCACGAGGTACCAACCGTCGTGACGCAGCCCTTCACCGCCTTCGACGCGGATGCGCGTGCCGCCGAGGCTCGCGATCAGCGCACTGTTGACAGCGATCCAGCTCTCGCCGATCGCCGCGATCGCGAGCGACAGCGTGCGCCGCACGCCGGCAATCGGCAGCAGCAGCTTGACGATCGCGAGCGCGAACAGCGGGATGCAGTGCGCGACCGTGTTGAGCACGATCAGCGTGAACGCGAGCGCGACGCGCGGGATCAGGAGCAGCTGCGGCATGGACGTCCGGATGACCTAGGGTCGCCCACAGTAGCAGCGAACCTCAGCCGCCTGCACGCGCGCGCAGGCGATCCGCCCCGAGCACGATCAGGCCGACGACCAGGAATACCCCGGCCACGGCCAGTGCATTGACGAACGCCCGGTTCGCGCCGAGCACGCCGACGTCGATGAACGGGTACGGATACGCACCGAGCCAGGCCCCGCGTGCGAGGACCAGAGCGAGGTAGGCGGCCGGCCAGGCCAGCCACCAAGCCACGTGTGCGAGGCGCAGTCCGCCGCGCGGTCGCGAGCACGCCCACCATGCGAGATACGCCAGCGGCACGACCGCGTGCAGCAAGGTGTCGGCGACATGCTGCCAGCCCGTCGGCTGCCACAGCGCGGCGAGCACCGTCACGTAGATGAGCCCGGTCACGCCGATGTAGACCGCGACCGCACCGCGCACGCCCTCGCCGAGGAGCCGCGCGGGCCGGTCGGCGACCGCGGCCGTCGTCACGACGGCGACCATGAGGTTGCTCAGGATCGTGAAGTAGCTCAGGAACTCGAGCGTGGCGAGCGCGACACCGGACGTCTCGCGCTTCGCGGCGACGAGCAGGCCGTATTGCAGGCCGAGCGCGAACGCGGCCGTCGCCGCGACGAGCGCGGCCGCAACACGCCGCAGGTGATCACCACGAGCACTCATGGCCGCTCCAGAGGCTGGGAAGCATACGCGGCGCGCACGAGCTCGAGCGCAGCCTCGTCACGCGCCAGGACGACGCCGTCGATCGCGGCGATCGCACAGGCCGGTGTCGACGAATTGCAGACGAACGCGGTCCGGAAGCCTTTCGCGTCGTCTAGCGTGATCTCGCGCGACACCACCTCGATGCCTCGCGCACGCAGTCCGCGCGTGATCACCTGCTGGGTGATGCCGTGCAGGGCCGGCGCGTTCGGCCAGACCACGCGCGCGCCGTCCCGGAAGCCGACGTTCCAGATCGAGGCCTCGGAAACCGCCCCGGCGCGCGTCGTGAACAGCACGTCGTCGGCACCGGCCAGGCGCGCTTCGCGCACGCGGTGGAACAGGTCGAACGTGCCGACGTGCTTGATATGCGGCGCGGCGCGCTCGTGCGCGACGGCACGCAGGCGCAGCGGCGCCTCGTGCGGCCCGCGAGGATCCGAGGCCGCGACGAGCACATCGGGCGCAGACGTGCGCTCGGGACGGGTTCGGTCGAACGCGCGCGAGAACACGGTCACGCGCAGGGACATGTCGGCGTCGCCGGCGATCGCCTGGCGCAGCAGCAGGCGCACCGTGTCGGGTTCGAGCGGCATGCCGAACAGTTCGCGCGTCGCTGCGTCGAGCCGCGCAAGATGCAGGTCGAGCCCGCGCACGCCGCCGTCGCGCACCTGCATCGAGGTGAAATGGCCGTAGTTGACCTGCGCGAGCCGCGCGAGCGCCGCCGCGTCGGCGACCTCGCCATTGAGTTCGATGCGGTCGATCGTCATCGGCACATGCTCCCCGTCGGCGCGCAGCATGCCAGAACACCCGAGATCCCGGATCAGGTTGAAGACCGGGGTCAGTTTCATTTTTTCTGTTGCACAAGATCCGGTATGGGGTCAGGTTCATTTTTCCCGAAGTGCCGTTCCGCTCGAACGGACATGTACGAAGAAAACGAACCTGACCCCACGCCAAGGAACGGTGCGTCGGGAAAAATGAACCTGACCCCAGCTCCGGCCCGCGGCTCTGCCGGCAAAATGAACCTGACCCCATGCCGTGCGACACTCGCGACATGAGCGAACTCGCGATCCAGGACTGGCCCCTGCCGTACGAGGCGCGCCTCGACGCGCGTGCACGCGCCACCGTCGATCTCGTCGTCATGCACTGCACGGAGCTGCCCGACCTCGCGATCGCCCGCGAGTACGGCGAGCGCGTGCGTTACGAGGTGTCGCAGACCGGCAACAGCGGGCACTACTACGTCGACCGTGACGGCAGCACGTTCCGCTTCGTCGCCGACACGCGCGTCGCCCACCACACGGCCGGCTTCAATCCGCGTTCGATCGGCATCGAGATGGTCAACCTCGGGCGCTATCCGGACTGGACCGACTCGCGCCGCCAGGCGTTCACCGAGCCTTACACCGCCGCCCAGATCGACGCCCTGCTCGCGCTGCTCGCACGTCTGCGCGCCGACCACCCGAACCTGCGCTGGATCGCCGGCCACGACGAGCTCGATCGGCGCACCGAGCCGGCCAGCGACGATCCGGCGATCCATCTGCCGCGCCGCGTCGATCCGGGTCCGCTGTTCCCGTGGCCGCGCGTGCTGGCCGAAAGCGGCCTCAGGAAGCTCGTGCCCGACAGCGGAGACTGATCTCCGCAACGGCCCGGACCGCGCCGGATCGCCCGCCTCCCGCACGAGCGCGCACGACACAGCCGCTATACTGGCCCGCCCATTCGTGCGCAGGCTCCATGGCCGTTCCCGTCGTCCGCGAACTCATCACGCTGCTGCAGCTCGAGCGGCTCGAGGACAACCTGTTCCGCGGCCAGAGCCGCGACATCGGCACGCGCTACGTGTTCGGCGGCCAGGTGCTCGGCCAGGCCTTGTCGGCCGCCCAGCAGACCGTCGACGGCGACCGCTCGGCGCACTCGCTGCACGCCTACTTCCTGCGGGCGGGCGACGTCGAGGCGCCGATCATCTATTCGGTCGAGCGCACGCGCGATGGCGGCAGCTTCTCGGCACGCCGCGTCGTCGCGGTCCAGCACGGCCAGACGATCTTCGCGATGACGGCGTCGTTCCACGTCGCCCAGCCAGGCGCCGAGCACCAGTTCCCGATGCCGCTCGTGCCGAAGCCCGAAGACCTGCCGGTCGTCGACCTGATCCCGCCCGACGACCTCGCGCGCGTGCCGGCCCAGACCAGGCGCTGGCTCAGCAACGCCGGCCCGTTCGAGTTCCGCCACGTGCACCCGCGCAACGAGGCCAACCCGACGCGCCAGCCGCCGTACCAGAACGTGTGGTTCCGCCTCGTCGACGAGGTCCCCGAGGGCGACGTGCTGCACCGCTCGCTGCTCGCCTACGCCTCGGATTTCCACCTGATCGGCACGACCACGTTCCCGCACGCGATCTCCTATCTGCAGCCGAACGTGCGCATGGCCAGCCTCGACCATGCGCTGTGGTTCCACCGGCCTTTCCGCGTCGACGAATGGCTGCTGTACAGCTGCGACAGCCCGAGCGCGCAGGACTCGCGCGGTCTCGCCCGCGGCATGATCTACACGCGCGACGGCACGCTCGTCGCCTCGACGGCGCAGGAAGGCATGATCCGCGTCACGCCCGAAGCCTGAGGACCCCACGATGCGCCAGATCTACACCTCGCCCCGCCAGGAGAACGTCAAGCGCGTGGTCGCGCTGCTCGGCGAGGCCGGCATCGAGACCTCGATCCAGAACCGAAATTCGTGGCAGGGCGGCGCCTGGAAGCGGTTCAGCTATTCCGAGCGAAAGGACGGCGAAGCCTGGCCACAGGTCTGGGTCACCCACGCCAACGATCAGGCGCGCGCCCGCGAGGTCCTTCGCGAAGCGGGTCTGGAACCTGCGACACGGTTCGCCGACGAGCTGGCGGCCGCGCGCACGCTCGACACCGTGCGCCGGCACCGGGCCAGCTCGACGCGCCTGCGCATGGTCCTGCTCGGCCTGATCGCGGGCGTGGTCGTGCTGATCGGGATTTCATATCTGTCGTCCTGATCGCAGTTGCGGGGGGCCGTGCCCTGATTAGAATCCGCCCATGCGCTCCGACGTCGTCCGCCTCTTCCAGACCCTGCCGCACCCCTGCGGCTACTTCGCCGACCGCACCGCACAGAACCTCGTCATCGATCCGAGCGTGCCGCAATTGCCGGCGCTGTACGAGCACGGCCTGCAGCGCGGTTACCGCCGCGCCGGCGGCCACGTCTACGTGCCGCATTGCATGGGCTGCCGCGCCTGCGTGGCCTGCCGCATCCCGGTGGCCACCTTCGAACCCGACCGCAGCCAGCGCCGCTGCCTGCGCCGCAATGCGGACGTCGAGGTGTCGGTCTGCGAAGCCGGCATCAACGACGAACGCTACGCGCTTTACGGGCGCTACCTGCAGGAGCGCCATCGCGACGGCGGCATGGACGACGTCCATCCCGAGGATTTCCCGCGCTTCCTGTTCACGACCTGGAGCCCGACGCGCTTCGTCGAGTTCCGCGTCGAGGGGCGCCTCGTCGGCGTCGCCGTCACCGACGTCTGCGCGAGCGGTCTGTCGGCCGTCTACACGTTCTTCGATCCCGCCGAGCACGCCCGCGGGCTCGGTACGTTCGCGATCCTGAGCCAGATCCGCCTTGCCGCCGAATGGGGCATCGAGCACGTCTACCTCGGCTTCTGGATCCGCAACCACCCGAAGATGGACTACAAGGCGCGTTTCCGCCCGCTCGAAGTGCTGCACCTCGGCAACTGGCGCAACATCGAATCGCTCGACATGGACTGAGCGCGCGCGCTCAGTCCACCGTCGCGCGCAGCTTGGAAGCCGCCCGCACGGCCTTGGCACGCGCTTCCTCGATGCTGTCGCCGCGCGCCAGCGTGACCGCGAGGCGGCGCTGGCCGCGCACTTCGGGCTTGCCGAACAGGCGCAGCGCGGTGTCGGGCTCGGCGAGGGCCTCGGCGACGCCGTCGAACACGATGCGGTCACCGTCACCCTCGACGAGCACGGCGCACGAGGCCGACGGGCCGAGCGCGCGCAGCGACGGGATCGGCAGGCCGAGGATCGCGCGCGCATGCAGCGCGAACTCGGACAGGTCCTGCGAGACCAGCGTGACCAGGCCCGTGTCGTGCGGACGCGGGCTCACCTCCGAGAACACCACCGCATCGCCCTTGACGAAGAACTCGACGCCAAACAGGCCGTAGCCGCCGAGCGCGGCCGTGACGGCCTGGGCCTGACGCTCGGCCTCGGCGAGCGCCGCGGCCGGCATCGCCTGCGGCTGCCACGATTCACGATAGTCGCCGGCGTCCTGGCGGTGGCCGATCGGCGCGCAGAACGTCGTGCCGCCGGCATGGCGCACCGTCAGCAGCGTGATCTCGTAGTCGAAGTCGACGAAGCCCTCGACGATGCAGCGGCCCTTGCCGGCACGGCCGCCCGACTGCGCGTAGTCCCACGCGGCATCGAGCTGCGAGGCCTCGCGCACGATGCTCTGGCCCTTGCCCGACGAACTCATGACCGGCTTGATCACGAAAGGGAAGCCGAGTGCCGCGACCGCCTCGGCATAGGCCTCTCGCGTGTCGACGAAGCGGTACGGCGAGGTCGGCAAGCCGAGTTCCTCGGCGGCGAGGCGGCGGATGCCCTCGCGGTTCATCGTGAGCCACGCCGCGCGCGCGGTCGGCACCACGTGCAGGCCCTCGCGCTCGAGCTCGACCAGCGTCGGCGTGTGGATCGCTTCGATCTCGGGCACGACGAGGTCGGGCTTCTCGAGCTCGACGAGACGGCGGATCTCCGCGCCATCGAGCATGTCGACGACATGGCTGCGGTGCGCGACCTGCATGGCCGGCGCATTCGCGTAGCGATCCACGGCGATGACCTCGACGGCGAAGCGCTGCAACTCGAGCGCGACCTCCTTGCCGAGCTCGCCCGAGCCGAGCAGCAGGGCGCGGATCGCGGTATCGGTATGCGGGGTGCCGAACGGTTTCATGCGCGGGTTCCGTGGACGGGGGCGCGAGTGTAGTACAGCGCGCCACGGCGGGCCGCGCACGCGACGCGCACGGCTGGCACAATCGGGATTCGCCCCCATGACACCGTCCATGTCACGCCTTCTCCTCGTCCTGCTCCTGCTCGCCCCGCTCGGGGTCCACGCCGCTCCGGCGGAAGACCAGTGGTTCACCGTGCTGCTCGACGGCCGCAAGATCGGCCGGTTCCACAACCTGCGCGAGGTGCGTGACGACCGCGTCGTCACAACCCAGCAGCTCGATCTCGAGCTCGATCGCGCCGGCACCCGGGTCGCGATGAGCAGCACCGAGACCAGCGAGGAGACGCTCGCCGGCGAGCCGATCGCGTTCACGAACGCCTCGCACCTGACCGGCAACGAAGCACGCATCGAGGGACGCGTGGCGAACGGCCGCGTGAGCGTGCGCATCCGCAACGCAGACGAATGGCAGGAGCGCGAGATGGCCTGGCCTGACGGCGCACTGCTTCCGGAGGGCCTGCGTCTGGCCGGCCTCGACACGCCGCTCACCAAGGGCGCGAGCGACCGGCAGCTGTCGTTCATGTCGTCGAGCCTGTCGGCGATCGCGATCACGAGGACGATCGGCGCGACCGAGACGGTCTCGCTCGCTTCGGGTCGCACGCGCCTGCATCGCGTCGAGCAGGCCTTCGAGTTCCCGGGGACGGGGATCGTCAGCACCGCGTGGATCGATGACGAGCGCCGCATCCGCAAGCTGTCCACGCCGATGCTCGGCGTCGAACTCGTCATGCTCGAGTGCGACGAGGCCTGCGCGAACGCGCCGAACCAGTCCTCCGACGTGTTCGAACGCACGCTCGTCCACGTGCCGCGCACGCTCGGCCGCGAGGAACTCGGACGTGGCCTGCGCTACATGCTCAAGCCCCGCGACCGCGGCGCGCCGCTCTCACTCGGTGACACCGCCGAGCAGACCGTGAAGCGGAAAGGCTCGCAGCTCGTCGTCGACGTGCACCGCGATGCGCGCGCAGGGTTCGGCAAGCCTCCGGAGGCGGCCGACCGCGCTGCCAACGACTGGCTGCAGAGCGATGCGCCCGAAGTCGTCGCGCTCGCGCGCAAGGCTACCGACGGTGTCGAGGGCGATGCCGCGCGCATGCTCGCGCTCGAGTCGTTCGTGAGGGGCTACATCACCGACAAGAGCCTCGGCGTCGGCTACGCCTCCGCGCTCGAGGTCGTGCGCGACCCGCGCGGCGACTGCACCGAGCACGCCGTGCTGCTCGCCGCCTTGGGTCGTTCGGTCGGCATCGCCACGCGTGTCGTCGACGGCCTCGCCTACACGCCCGGGTTCGCGGGACAGAAGAACGTGTTCGTGCCGCACGCCTGGGTGCAGGCCTGGACCGGCGACCGCTGGCGCAGCTACGACGCGGCCCTCGCCGGATTCGATGCCGGCCACATCGCGTTCTCGGCCGGCGACGGCGATCCGTGGCGCTTCTATCAGGCGCTCGACATGCTCGGCCGCATCGAGATCCGGCACGTCGAGGCGCTGCCCGCGGACGCGTCGCACTGAGCATGCAGCGCGCCGCAAGCCTCGTGATGACGGGTGCGCTGTGCGCCCTCGCCTTCGCACTTGCGATGCCGTCGTCGCACGCCGATTCGGCACCATCCGTACCTGAGGCCGGGACGACGGGACCGACACCCGACACGCCACAACTGGTCGGATTCGTGACCGATCCCTCGCTCGACGAGATCAGCGGACTCGCGGTTTCGCGACGTGATCCCGGGCGCTTCTGGGTGCACAACGACTGCCCACGCCCCGCCGCCCTGCGTGCCCTCGACGCGCACGGTCGTGCACTGGGCACGCTGGTCGTCGACGGCGTGCGCGCGGTCGACTGGGAGGACGTGGCCTCGTACGTGATCGACGGCGAGCCGTGGCTGCTGATCGGCGACATCGGCGACAACGGCGGCGTGCGCAAGGACGTCGAGATCATCGCCTTGCGTGAACCTCCGGTACCCGCAGCCGGCACGACGATCCACGCGCGCCCGGACTGGCGCCTGCGCTTCCGCTATCCCGACGCCCCGCACGATGCCGAAGCGTTCTCCGTCGACGTCGCCGCACGCGAGATCCTCGTCATCACCAAGCGCACGCCCGTGCCGCAGGTCTATGCCCTGCCGCTCGGACCCGGCGACGGCCGCGTGCAGGTCGCGCGACACGTCGTCGACATCACCGCGATTCCACGCCCGACCGCACAGGAGCGCCAGGCCCGTTATCCGGCCGCCCGGTACGGCGGCTGGCCGACCGGCATGGACATCGATGCCGCCGGCACGCGCGCGATCGTGCTGACCTACCGCGACGCATGGCTGTTCACGCGCACGAAAGGACAGGACTGGGCGAAGGCCTTCGCCTCGACGCCACGGCGCATCGTCCTGCCGCCGATCGCGCAGGCCGAAGCGATCGGCTTCGACGCCGACGCCACGACGTTCTACGTCAGCGGCGAACACGTGCCCGCGCCCTGGCTGCGCTTCGCGGTGCCGCGCCCCTGAGCACCGGCGCTGCGGGCAGCGCGTCCGTCACTCCCGCTTCGCCTGCGACCCTGTCGATCATCGCCCACGGCGGAATCCGCTGCGCGGGTTCCGCTTTGCCGAAGCGTCGATGCGCTTGCGCATGCATGCCGACGCATCACGGGCGGAAGCGATCGAGCATGGACCCGGGGCGATGGTCGGCGTCTGGGCGGCGCGCCGCGCCATCTTGCAAATAGATATCAATTTGATATCTTTCTTCCAGGCCGGACGGTTCCGGCCTGCGCCCCGAGCGCGCCGAACGGAGACCCTCGCCATGAATGAACGCACCGCCTTCTCGCTTCCCGGCATCCCCACGTTCCTCGCGCTGCTCGGCGGCACGGGCGCGACCGTGGCCTGGCTCGTGTCGGTCATCCGCGGCGCGCCCGGCGGCGATCCGGCACCCGGCCAGGTGATTCCGATCGTGCTGCTGCTCGCGCTGCTCGTCTTCCTGTTCAAGGGCCTGTTCGCTGTGCAACCGAACGTCGGCCGCGTCATGCAGCTGTTCGGCCGCTACGCGGGTACCGTGCGCGCGCAGGGCCTGCGCTGGACCAACCCGCTCTACACGCACAAGCCCGTGTCGCTGCGCGTGCGCAACTTCGAATCGGGCAAGCTCAAGGTCAACGACAGCGACGGCAACCCGATCGAGATCGGCGCGATCGTCGTCTGGCAGGTCGTCGACACGGCCGAAGCGGTGTTCATGGTCGACGACTACGAGAACTTCGTGCACATCCAGGCCGAATCCGCGCTGCGCCAGATGGCGACGAGCTACCCGTACGACGCGCACGACGACGGCAACATCGCGCTGCGCAGCCACGGCAAGGAGGTCAACGCACACCTGCGCGACGAGATCCAGGAACGCCTCGCCAAGGCCGGCGTGGAGGTCGTCGAGGCACGCATCAGCCATCTTGCCTATGCGCAGGAGATCGCCCAGGCGATGCTGCAGCGCCAGCAGGCCAGTGCGATCGTCGCCGCACGCACGCGCATCGTCGAAGGCGCCGTCGGCATGGTCGAGCTCGCGCTCGAGCAGCTCAACCAGCGTGGCGTGGTCGAGCTCGACAACGAGCGCCGCGCGGTGATGGTGAGCAACCTGCTCGTCGTGCTGTGCGGCGACCGTGCGACGCAACCGGTCGTCAACGCCGGCTCCTTGTACTGAGAACGAACGCGCGCCCGTGAGCGACAAGAAAGCCTACCCGCTGCGCATCAGCGCCGCCGTCATCGAGGCCATGCAACGCTGGTCCGACGACGAGCTTCGCTCGCTCAACGCGCAGATCGAGTACGTGCTGCGCGATGCGCTGCGTCGCAACGGGCGCCTCAAGCCGGCTCCGCCCGCGGAGCCGGTCGACGACGAAAGCTGACCCTGGAGACCGATCGTGTCCGACGCTTCGCGACGCTGGGATTACCGTACCGTGCGCATCAAGCCGAGCCTGCTCGGCACCTTCGACACCGAGGCGCTCGACGCGGCGCTGCAGCGCGAAGGCCGCGACGGCTGGGAGCTCGTCAACGCCCTGCAGACCGGCCCGCTGCAGCCGATCCTGCTGTTCTTCAAGCGCCCGCGCTGAGGGTGGCCCGATGAAGCGCGTCGTCCTCGTCATCGTGCTCGTCACCGCTGCGATCGGTGCGGGCGGCTGGTTCCTCATGCGTGCGCTGACACCGGCGCCGGCCAGCACCGCACCGCTCGATCCCGCGCAGGCTGCACGCGCCGAAGCCTTCCTCGACCTGCTCGACGCGGATCGCTTCGACGACGCACTCGCGATGACGACGCCGAAGATGCAGGAAGGCCTCGCCGGCAAGCTCGCGGAACTCTGGCAGTCATTACCGAAACAGCTCGGTGCGCGTGCATCGCGCAGCCCGGTGCGTGGCGAGATCGCCGGCGGGCAGCCGTTCGTGACCTCGACGCTCGCGTTCGCGATGCTCGCCCTCGATGCGCGCATGGTCTTCGAGGGCGAGACGATCGCGGGCTTCTGGCTCGTGCCCGCACAGGCGCCGGCGAAGGACTCCGTCGTCGAGACATCGACAGCGTGGCAGGAACGCGAGCTCGCCGTCGGCGAAGGCGCGACCGCCCTGCCCGCCACGCTGACGCTGCCGCGCGGTGCAGGCCCGTTCGCCGGCGTCGTGCTCGTGCACGGATCCGGTCCGCAGGATCGCGACGAGACGCTCGGCCCCAACGCGCCGTTCCGCGACCTCGCCCATGGCCTCGCCGAACGCGGCATCGCGGTGCTGCGCTACGAGAAGCGCACCAAGGCGCATCCCGAGGCCTACGTCGGCAAGGCCTTCACGCTCGACGACGAGACCGTCGACGACGCGCTCGCCGCCGTCACCACCCTGCGCGCTCAGGCCGGCATCGACGCACGCCGCGTGTTCGTCGCCGGGCACAGCCTCGGCGCGCTCGCCGCGCCACGCATCGGCCAGCGCGACGGCAACCTCGCAGGCCTCGTGCTGCTCGCCGCGCCGACGCTGCCGCTCGAGGACACGGTCGTGCGCCAGATGCGCCATATCGCGACGCTCGATGTGACGCCCGCCGGTGATATCGACGCCTCGCTCGCCGAGATCGAGCGCCAGCGCGACGCGGTCAAGTCGCTCGACGCGAGCACGCCGGCCGACACGCCGCTCATGCTCGGGCTGCCGGCCGCGTACTGGCGCGATCTCGCCGGCTACGATCCGGTCGCCGTCGCGCGCACGCTCGCGCAGCCGATGCTCGTGCTGCAGGGCGGCCGCGACTACCAGGTCACGCCGGCCGACGACTACGTGCGCTGGCGCGAAGCCTTCGCCGACGACGCACGCGTGACGCTCGTCGACTACCCGCTTCTCGGCCACACGTTCATGCCGGCAGGCGACCCGCCCGGCCCGCACGACTACCACGCCAAGGCGAACGTCGACGCGAAGGTGATCGCCGACATCGCCGGCTGGATCACTGCGCACTGACCGCGACGCATCGCACCGCGCGTCACGCCGCATGGGTGGCGCGCGCGATCGGCTAAGCTGCGCCGATGGCCGACACCGCCCCTACGCCTCCAGCCCGCTGCGACACCGACCGAAGGCGCGCGATCGTCGCCGAGGCGTTTGCGCTCGGCGTGCCCCGCGACTACGGCCGCGAGCGCGGCCTGCCGATCGTGCGCGAACCGCGCGACCTCGCCTCGATCGGCCGCGACATCCACGACCGCGAGCAGTGGCTCGCGCCGCGCGCGGCCGGCGCGTGGCGACGCATGCACGCCGCTGCCGCCGCGGACGGCATCGTGCTCGAGATCGTCTCGGCGTTCCGCTCCGCCGAGTACCAACTCGGCATCGTGCGCAGGAAACTCGAACGCGGCCAGGCCATGGACGCCATCCTGCGCGTCAGCGCCGCACCGGGCTACAGCGAGCATCACTCCGGACGCGCCCTCGACATCACGACGCCGGGCTTCGACGCCCTGGAGGAAGTATTCGAGCACTCGCCCGCGTTCGCGTGGCTCGTGCGACATGCCGCCCGCTTCGGCTACGCGCTGTCGTATCCGCGCGGGAATGCGCACGGGATTGCTTACGAGCCTTGGCATTGGTGCTGGCGGGATCGCTGAGTTCGTACGCAGCCACGTGTGGACGATCAGCGCACTCACGATGCCGGAATCGCTATTTCCCAGGCCAATAGTTCTGATCAGAGCAGTCCATGAAAATCGCCTTTGACCTGCTGCGTGCACTCATCGGCATCATTGCCGGCGTCGCCGTGATGGGAGCAGTGCCCATCTACAGTGAGCCTTTCCTTGGGTGTCAGGTTCGCGGCTTCGCCACACTGATGAAAGGCTGCAGCGTGTGGCCCGATTTCATTGCGGGATTGGCAACCGTTCTGGTGGTTACCGTGATCGGCCCGGCACGATTCCGACCTCAACTGCGGGGGTTGGTGCTCGTGGCCACGGTAGTGGTGCTTGGCGGACTCGCAGCCATCAAGTCGGGAATGCATCCGAACCTCTCTCGGCCTGCCGAGATGGTCTTCTACTGGGAAGGTGCCGGATTGGCCCTTTTTCTCGGCGGGCTGACGGGGAGCGGAATCGCCCTCTATCTCTCGCATCTGTTGAAAGCGAGAGAAAGGCGGGCTGCGACGTCGAATCAAGCCACCCACGATCGAGCACCACCAAGTCACACCTGAATCGCCAAAGGTTCGCTGGACCGCACGTCGCAGCAGCGACGGGCATGGTTACGAGCGGCAATCGATACCCGGAAGAATTCGAAACCCAAGTTGGCAAGCAGGCCATCGAGTTTCGGCCGGCACATGCCATGCCGCGTACACGACCGTGATCCCGCCCTGCGCGTCCCTCGGCTCGGACACCAGCCCCGAAACGAGGACCCGCGGCTCGTTCGCCGCGGGTCCTCCGGTTACCTTCAACGCGGCTGGAAGTTCACCACCGTGACGCCTTGCGCCAATGCCGCAGCCGCGGGCACGGGCAGCGGCTTGTACTGGTTGGTGAGCCAGCGGCCGAGCTGGCTCGCGTAGTGCGGGCTGCCGAGCACACCGCTCTGGCCGCCCGGCAGGATCTGCTGGGCGCTGATCACGGGCGTCATCTCGCCGATGAAGCGGCGTGCCGGGCCGGAGCCGAACATGAAGCTGTTGACGCCGGTGCCGCGCACGTCGTGGCTCGAGGCATCGACTGCTTCGAAACCGCCCGGGCGCGCGATGCCCGGCAGGCCGTCACCAAGGTTCGTGAAGCCGTACGGGTTCGCGCCCGGCAGGTTGAACGGCCCGCCGAGCGGATGATCGAACACGATGCGGTGCAGGCGGCCCCAGCGGTAGTCGGCCTGGTTCGTCGAACCCCCGAATGCCGGCCTGAAGGCCTCGCTCGCGAGCATCGTGAGGCCATCCGACAGTGCCTTGAGCAGCAGGGTGTCGCGCGCGGCCGCCGCATTCGGTGCGCCGTCGACCGTGAAGAAGTTCAGGCCCGAGACGCCCTTGCCGCCGAGTGCAGCGTAGTTGTCGAGCAGGAACTTGAAGCTCGCCTGCGCGTCGCGGCTGCCGGGACGGTAGTTGGCGAGGCCGACACGCGTCAGCGTGGTGTCGATCGTCGAGCGGATCGCCGCACTGCGCCACGCCGCGAAGATTGACGCCGAGATGCTCGCGTCGATCTCGGCCTGGCTGGGGTTGCCGAGCGCGAGCGGATTGTCGCCGGCGTCGTAGCCCTGCGCGATGCCGGTCGGCGCGGAGTAGTTCCACGTGCGCAGGCGACCGATCGCCTCGGTCACGCGTGCATCGGCGCCGAGTGCGGCGAGCGTGCCCCACGCGCCGGACGCACGCGCGTTGTCGTACGCGGCGAGCAGGTACGGCAGCGTGAGCTCGGCATCGAGCAGCTGCGTGTTGGCCTGCAGGCGCTGCATGTCGGCCATGCTGATCTTGTTGCCCGATGCGATCAGGCGCTGCAGCTCGCGGTCGATGCGGCCCATGCGGTACGCCGAGGCGCCGCCGACGTCGAGGTAGTAGATGCCGCCGCCGGGACGCAGCTGGTTCAGTGCGTTGTTGTCGAGCGAGAAGCCGATCGGATCGTTGTTCGCGTTGGCGAAGTAGCCGCGCTCCGGATTGATGACGTGCGGCATCTCGTTCGCGGGCAGGATCTCGAACGGCGTCGCCTGGTTGGGCTGGCGGTTCTGCACCGGCATCCAGTCGTGCAGGCCGATCGAGCCGTCGCGGATGAGCCACGGCGGACGCCCGCCGGCCGGCGCGTTCTGCGTCTGCAGGTCGCGGCGCACGGGCGCTTCGCCGGTCACGAAGTAGGCGATGTTGCCGTCGACATCGGCGTAGGCGAAGTTCTGCGAGCCGAAGTCGAAGTAGGTCAGCGCCTCCTGGAACTGCGCGAGGTTGCCGGCACGGTTGATGCGGCGGAACGATTCGATCTCGAACGTCGCGCCCCAGCCTGTATACGCGATCGACAGGCCCGTGGTGCCCGTGATGCTCGCGAGCGCACCGCCGTTGCGGCGCGGCACGATCACGCTGACGCCGCCGTTGGTGTAGCCGATCGAGTTCTCGCGCGTCACCGTGTCGGGCGTGCCGTTCATGCGGTTGACGTAGTAGTTCTGGAAGATCCACTGCACGGGTTCTTCCTGGCCGCTGTGCACGGTCGCGTACGGCAGGCCGTAGCTGTTGAGCACGAGCTTTTCCTGGAACACGTCGGTGACGTCGAGCGAGTTCGTCGTCGTGCCCCAGCACTGGCGCTGGTTGCAGCCCTGGATGATGCCCGGCGCACCCGGCACGCTGACGCCGGTCGCGTCGAGGATGCTGCCACCGCGCTGCTCGCGCGACAGCAGGTGCATCTCCATGAACACCGGAGGCACGTCGAGGCCGAGGTGCGGGTCGTTGGCCATGATCGCCTTGCCCGACACCGTATGGCGTCCCGCGACGGCCCACTCGTTGCTGCCGATCGGCGTGTCGCGGCCCTCGAGCGCGCGGCCGAGCAGCGGATGGCCTTCGAGCGACTCGCGCAGCTGGCGCGCCATGTCGATGGTCTGTGCGTCGATCGTGTCGACCGCAGGCGGCACGTCGTGCGGCGAGGTCGACTTCGCGTAGCCCGCCGTCGCCGCGGCACTCGTGCCGCCGCCCGGCTGGAAGCCCGGCACCGAGACGCGGTCGTCGGCCGGCGCGATGCGGTGCGTGTCGCCGAAGTACAGCACGCTGCCGTCGAAGCCCGCGGCGGCACCGGCCTGCTGGTATGCACCGACCTTGATGGTCGGATCGATGTCGAGATCGAACGAGAGCTGGAACGCAAGGCCCTTGCCGACGCACAGCGAATCGACCGGCGTCCACGGCTCGGCCTTGCTGAGCTGCAGCGCGGCGTACTCGGGCGGCAGCGGGTTGCTCGACAGCCAGAAATTGACGCCGTCGGCGTACGCGCGCAACCAGCCGCGCGAATCGTCGGACATCGCCGCCCAGGTCTTCACGGCGCCGCGGCGCAGGCCCAGCGTGCGCGCCTGCACGTCGTTGGCTAGCTGCGAGGTGCCGACGAGTTCGGCCAGCGTGCCGCTCACCGAGCGACGCGTGAGGTCCATCTGGAAGAAGCGGTCGCGCGCATGCGCGTAGCCCTGCAGGAACGCCGCGTCATTGTCGTTGGCGGCTTCGATCGTCGGCACGCCCTCGGCGTCCCACGAGATGCGGCCCGGAGCCGACAGGCCCGGTGCGTTGAGGCTCTGCGCGAGCGCAGGCGTGGCCATCGCGCAGGCGAGGCCGAGCGCGAGCAGGCTGCGCCGCGTCCGGGCGCGCCGTTCGGTGGTGGTGAGCATGGAATCCCCTTCTTCGTCGTGGTTCGCGTCAAACGCTTGTTCGACGGAGTATGCCAACGGGTTCAGGAAATCCTGTTGTGCGCTGCATCTACTGCGGCGCAAGAACGCGCCGCGTGACCGCGCTCAACGACGGCGTGCGAACGCGACGATCAACGCGATCCAGCCGACGAGGAACGCGACACCGCCGAACGGCGTGACGATCCCGGCCATGCGAGGCGCACCGAGCGCGAGCGCGTAGAGACTGCCCGAGAACAGCACGATGCCGACGCCGAACGCGATCGCCGCGACGCGCGAGCCACGCGAGGCGAACGGCAGCAGTGCGACCGCGAGCAACGCGAGGGCATGCCAGAACTGGTAGTCGACCGCGATCTGCCAGAGGCGCAGTGCATCGGCATCGAGACGCGCGCGCAACGCGTGCGAACCGAACGCGCCCGCGGCGACCGCGAGCGCGCCGGCGACGCTGCCGGCCACGCCGGCGACGCGCGACACCGGCATCGTCATGCGGACGATGCCGGCGCGAAGATGCGGAGGGTTCTCACGAGCCCTTGGCCGGCTTCGCCTCGAGCGGTGCGAGCATGTCCTCGAGCGACTTGTCGATGTTGGACACCTTGTGCGCCGGCAGCACGAAGACCCAGCCGTCGAACGTCGCGGCGAGTTCGGCCGCTTCCTTCTTCGCGGTCTCGAGGCGCTGCGTGCGATCCGCGGCCGGATCGGAGACCGCGAGCGGCGGCTCCGGTGCAGCCGGCGGCGGTGCGCCTTCGACCGCTTCCGCAGGCTTGATCGCGGCGTGCTCGGCCACCGCCTTCGCCTGCTCGCGTTCGACATGCGCAGCCGCGGCGGCCTCGTCGAGCGAGGCCTTCAACGCGACATGCTGCTTCTCGCCGACCGGCCACATCGCGGCCTCGACGACGAGGCCGTCGAACGTGGCGTAACGCGCCGTCAGTGCCTTGTCGGGGCGCGGCGATTCCGCGGCCGGCATGACGTCCTCGAGGCGCAGTTCGGCGAGCACCGAGGCGAGGCCGTTGGCGACGTACTCGGAACTCACCGCGCGGCCCTTCGGCACGTCGGCGACCTTGAACGGGCCGTCACCGGCCGAATCCTTCGACACGTGCAGGCGCTTGCCGTCGGCACGCGTGATCGTCACCGAGGCGATGCGATCCGAGGCGATGTTGGCGAGGTCCTTGCGCACCCAGTCGGCGGCGGTCTTGTCGGGTGACAGCGTGCCCTTGGCGAGCCAGCTCTGCTCCTCGGCCGCGCGGCGCACGAACGTGCCGCTGCCGCCCTGCCCGTCGAACAGGCCCACGACGATGCGTGCGGGTTCGGCGAGGCCGTCGATCTCGACGAGCGTGCCCTTCGCGTCGGGCGCGGTGACGTCCTCGACGCCGAGCGTCGCGTAGCGTTCCTTGTTCGCCGTCTTGCGCTCGACCAGCGTCGCGTCGGCGACGCGCAGCAGGTAGTCGCGCAGCTTGCCGAAATCGGCCGGATAGCCGCCCTTCTGCACGACCTTCCAGGTGCCGTCGGCGCGTTCGAGCGTCGCGACGG
This sequence comes from Dokdonella aquatica, assembly GCF_051987395.1. Classification (NCBI taxonomy): domain Bacteria; kingdom Pseudomonadati; phylum Pseudomonadota; class Gammaproteobacteria; order Lysobacterales; family Rhodanobacteraceae; genus Dokdonella; species Dokdonella aquatica. The sequence goes on from NZ_CP197094.1 coordinate 4,189,849, forward strand.
GCTGGTTGTTGGCACCGGTCAGGGTGAGCTTCTTCACGTCGTTGACGTGCTCGCGCAGGCCCGGCACGAGCAGGCCGGCCTGGGCACCGACGTCGCTCGCGGGGCGACGCGCATGGTGGATCGAGAACGCGGCGATCGCGGCGACGAGGGTGATCGCGCCGAGGCCGAGGAGGGTCTTCTGGTTCATCGTGTCGATTCTCCGTTGCGCGCTCAGGCCGCCTTGCGGCGACGCACCTGCCACACCGCGAAACCGGCCGCGATCAGTGTCACGAGCAGCGGCATCAGCACGATGTTGAGGAACTTGAGCTTCGTGCCGAGGGCTTCGATGTCGGCGTCGAGCGAGCGGCGCACATCGCGCAGCTCCTTGCGGATCTCTGCCTTGCGCGCGGTGAAGTTGTCGAGCTCGGCCTTCTGCTCGGGCGACAGGATCATCGCCTGGTCCTGCGACTTCGCGCTCTGCAGCTCGACCAGCTTGCGCTCGGTTTCCTGCAGTTCGCCCTGCAGCTCCTGCTCCTTGGCGCGGAAACGGTCGTCCGCACCGCGGCGGATCTCCTCGACCGTCGTGAACGGACGCTGCGAGGTCGCACGGCCGCGGATCGAGATCAGCGCCGACGAGCCGGTGAGGTTGTCGACCGCGTTGAGCGCGAAGTCGCCATTGTTGGCGAACGCGTTCATGAGGCGCTGGCCGAGGAAGTTCTGCACCTGCACCCACAGGCGGTCGGCGAGCAGGTCGGTGTCGGCCACGATCACGACCTGGCCCGGCGCCTTGCCTTCGGCGAGATGACCCTCGCTGCTGCGCTCGGGGAACGCGGTCTTGAACGTGCCCTCGACGCGGCCCGCGAGCACGTAGCGCTCGCCGCTCGGCGCGAAGCCCGACAGCAGCTCGCCCGGGTCGGGCAGCATGCGCAGGCGCTCGGCCGGCGCGACCATCGCGTCGCCCGAGCTCTGCATGAGCGGCACGAGCGTGTAGCCCGAATCCTTGGCCAGCGTGAAATGGCCGGCGCTCGACAGGTTGATCGACTCGAGATTCGCGGTGACGACGTCGTCGTGGTTGAGGTCGGCCGCGGTCAGGCCGAGGATGCCGGCGTGGCGCACCGGCGCTCGGCCCTGCCCCACGCTGACCGCGACGGCACGCGCGCGGTCGAGCACGATGCTCTTGGGGTCGTACTCGATGCCCCAAGCCTTGAACAGCTTCGGCAGGTCCGACGTGCGATCGGCGAACATCGCCGCCTGCGGGTTCTCGGGATCCGCACCGGCCGTGTCGAGCTCGGCGTCGGGATCGACGAACGCGAGCAGGTGGCCGCCGCGCAACACGAACTGGTCGATCGCGTACTGCGCCGCGTCCGACAGCTGCTTGGGATGCACGAGCACGAGCACGCCGATCTCGGGATCGATCGTGGTCAGGCCGCCCGCGTTGAGCTCGCGCACCTCGAACGACTGCGAGAGCTGCTGCTGCACGGCCCAGGGCTCACGCATCTGGCGCGTCTGCGGATCGAAGCCGGCACCGATCGGCAGGCTCGAGACGAGCCCGATGACGGGCTTCTTGACGGTCGCGAGCTCGTTGACGAGCTTGGCGACGTCGTACTCGAGGAACGACTCCTTGTCCGGCTGCAGGAACGGGATCACCGCGCGCCCGTTGGTCGAGTTCGTGCCGGCGAGGCCGAAGAACACGGTCTCGCCCGACGTACCGACCGGCAGCGCCTGCAGGCCATAACCCGAGGCACGGTCCTCGTCCTCCGAGAACGGCAGCGGATCGATCACCTCGAGGTTGATCTTGCCCTTGGCGCGTGCGGCCATCTCCTCGAGCAGCTCGCGCACGCGCTGCGCGTAGGTGCGCAGCTGCGGGAACCCCTGCGTGCCCTTGTCGGAGTAGAACAGGTACAGGTTCACGGGCTCGTCGATCGAGGCGAGGATCTCCTTGGTGCCCGACGACAGCGTGTAGAGGTTGTTCTGGGTGAGGTCCAGGCGCGCGCCGCGGAACAGCACGTTGACGACGAGCATCAGCGCGACGAACAGGATGATCAGCACGACGAGCGCGCCGCCGGAGAGGGTCTTGCGGTTGAAGGTCATGTCGGCGTTCCCTCAGTCGGCCTTCTTGAGATCGATGACGATCGCGCTCGCGTACAACCAGAAGCCGATCATGAGCAGGAAGTACAGCAGGTCGCGCAGGTCGATCACGCCCTTGCTGATCGACGCGAAGTGGGTCAGGAAGCTCAGGCCCGCGATCGCGTCGACGAGGCCTTGCGGCGCCCACGCGCGGAACGCGTCGAGCACGAGCGGGAAGCCCGCCATCACGAGCGCGAAGCACACGACGACCGTAAGGATGAACGCGACGACCTGGTTGCGCGTCGACGCCGAGATGCACGAGCCGATCGACAGGAACGCACCGGCCATGAGCATCGAACCGATGTAGCTCGCGACGATGACGCCGTGGTCCGGGTTGCCGAGGTAGGTCACCGTGATCCACAGCGGGAACGTCAGCGCGAGCGCGATGCCGATGAACGCCCACGCGGCGAGGAACTTGCCGACCACCGCCTGCCACATCGTGATCGGCAGCGTCAGCAGCAGCTCGATCGTGCCGCTCTTGCGCTCCTCCGACCACAGCCGCATCGACACCGCGGGTACGAGGAACAGGTACAGCCACGGGTGGAAGTTGAAGAACGGCATCAGGTCGGCCTGGCCGCGCTCGTAGAAGTTGCCGAGGTAGAACGTGAACGCACTCGACAGCACGAGGAAGATCACGATGAACACGTACGCGACGGGCGTCGCGAAGTAGCTGCGCAGCTCGCGCTTGAACACGCCGGTGATCGCGCTCATGCGGTGGCCTCCTTCGTCGTCGCGCCCTGGGTGATCGTGCGGAACACCTCGTCGAGGCGACCGCCCTCGAGCGCGAGCTCGCGCACGACGATGTTCTGCTCGCGCAGCGCGTCGCTCACCGCCGTGAAGATCTGGCGGCCGGGCTTCGGGAACGCGGTGAGGCGGCCATCCTGTGCGTCGACCTCGATCGCGGCGACGTCGGGCACGCGCGACAGCGCCTCGCGCGCGGCCATGAGGTTGCCGGCGGTCAGCGACACGGCCTGGTGGTAACGCGAGCGTGCCTCGAGTTCGGCCGGCGTCGCGTCGGCGAGGATGCGGCCGCGCGCGATGATGATCGCGCGGTTGCACACGGCGTGGACTTCCTCGAGCACGTGCGTGGACACGATGATGGTCTTGTCGCGCGACATCGCGTTGATGAGCGTGCGCACCTCGTGCTTCTGGTTCGGATCGAGGCCGTCGGTCGGCTCGTCGAGGATCAGCACCTTCGGATCGTGCACGATCGCCTGGGCGAGGCCGACGCGGCGCTTGAAGCCTTTCGACAAGGTATCGATCGGCTGCTCGAGCACGGCCTCGAGCTGCAGGCGGCCGATCGCGTCGTCGAGGCGGCGGTCGCGCACGCCCTTGTCCACGCCACGCATGTCGGCGATGAAATCGAGGAACTGCCGCACGCTCATCTCGCCGTAGCTCGGCGCTCCCTCGGGCAGGTAACCGAGCACGCGCTTGGCCTCGAGCGCCTGCGAGGCGATGTCGAAGCCGCAGACCTTCGCCGTGCCGGACGTCGGCGCGAGGAAGCCCGCGATCATCTTCATCGTGGTCGACTTGCCGGCACCGTTCGGTCCGAGGAAGCCGAGCACCTGCCCGGGCTCGACCTTGAACGTGATGCCGTCGACGGCGGTGAACTCGCCGTAGCGTTTTCCGAGTGCGTGGGTTTCGATCATCGGCTCACCCTGATCCTGATGTGGCATGTGGAAAGATCGCGCCGGGGACGCGACGCGAGGCGCACCGTCGGCACGGCCGTGCCGTGGCTCCGATGGGTCGGGAACCAGGCGCGGGACGCCGAGGGGGTGCGCGAGCGCTGCGCAATGTACAGCAAAGGCTGCGGAAAGTTCCCCGCGGGATCAGGCCGATTCGTGTTGCGGCGCGGGATAGAGGCGCCCTTCGCGCAACGGCCGGAAGCACGGGGTTTCGTCGTAGAACGCGGCCTCGCCACCGCGGGCATGCCATCCCGGCACGCCCGCGAGCGGCAGCGGGCGCAGGTGTTGCGGATCGTCGAGCAGGGCTCCGGCTGCGATCGCCGCCGCGACGCGCGCGTCGAGGACGTCGCGTGCCTGCGCGGATGAGCACGCGGGCACGTCGCCATGCGGCACGCGCAGCACGACGGCCTTGGCCACGGCCGGCATGTCGCGGCACAGCGCATGCTCGAGCAGTGCATGGCCGAACACGTGCACGGCGATGCGCGGGCCCCAGGCGTCACGACGCGCGTGGAACAGGCCTTTCCAGTCATGCGCGTCCCAGAGTGCGAGCAGGTCGTCCTCGTCGCAGAGCACGATCGCGCCGGCTTCGTCGAAATGCGTCAGCGCGCACTGCGCGCGTGTGCGCTCGCGCGTGCCGACCGCGGCGATGCCGGCAACCTGCCCGGCGTTGAGCGCACGCTTGATGCGCGGGAAACGCAGCCAGACCAGCGCATTGAAGAGGTCGTGCCAGCTGGCCTCGCGCGTTGCGAGAATCCCCGAAGCGATGCGCTGCTCGTAATGCAGGCCGTCGTCGAGCAGGGCGCGATCCTGCGCGACGATGCGTGGGCGCGCGATGCCGTCGCGTCGCTGGGCCGCCGCGCGCGCGGCGTCGAGCACCTCGATCGACGGCCAGTGCGGCCGCGGCAGCCACGGGCCGAACGCGTCCGCCCAGTCGTCGAGCGGCGCTCGCGTCCAGACGGCGTCGGCGACCGCGTCGGGTGGCGGGGCGACGAAGCGCACCGTCGCGCGGCGCTCAGCGCGTCGAGACGATCGGCGGCAGGCGCGCGTCGGTCTTCGGCGCGATGCGCGCGAACAGGTCGTGGTCGTCCGCGGTGACCACGTCGACGTCGACGAACTGGCCGGGCTTGAGCGTGCCGCCGTCCTCGATGTGGACGACACCGTCGATCTCGGGCGCATCGGCCATCGAACGCGCGACCGCGAGACCGTCGTGGACGGCGTCGACGAGCACGCGCTGGCGTGTGCCGATCTTGCGGCCGAGGCGCACCGCCGAGATCTCGGCCTGCACCTCCATGAAGCGCTCGAGGCGTTCCTGCTTGACCTCCTCGGGCACCGGATCCGGCAGGTCGTTGGCCTTCGCGCCGTCGACGGGCGAGTACGCGAACGCGCCGACGCGATCGAGCTCGGCTTCGCGCAGGAAGTCGAGCAGCTCCTCGAACTCGGCCTCGGTCTCGCCCGGAAAGCCGACGATGAAGGTGCTGCGGATCGTCAGTTCCGGGCACATCGCACGCCAGTTGCGCACGCGTGCGAGCACCTTGTCGACCGCGCCCGGGCGCTTCATGAGGCGCAGGATGCGCGGGCTCGCGTGCTGGAACGGGATGTCGAGGTACGGCAGCAGCTTGCCCTCGGCCATCAGCGGGATCACGTCGTCGACGTGCGGGTACGGGTAGACGTAGTGCAGGCGCGCCCACACGCCGAGCTCGGACAGGCCTTCGCAGAGCGCCTTCATGCGCGTCTGGTAGGGCTTGCCGCGCCAGGTGCGCTCGGCGTACTTCACGTCGACACCGTAGGCGCTGGTGTCCTGCGAGATCACGAGCAGTTCCTTGACGCCGCCGCGCACGAGACGCTCGGCCTCACCGAGCACCTCGTCGACCGGACGCGACACGAGATCACCGCGCATCGACGGGATGATGCAGAACGTGCAGCGGTGGTTGCAGCCCTCGGAAATCTTGAGGTAGGCGTAGTGCTTGGGCGTGAGCTTGAGGCCGGCCGGCGGCACGAGATCGAGGAACGGCTCGTGCTTCGGCGGCAGGATCTCGTGCACCGCGCCGACCACGCTCGCGTAGTCCTGCGGGCCCGTGATCGCGAGCACGTCGGGATGGGTCTCGCGGATCAGGTCCGCGCGCTTGCCGAGGCAGCCCGTCACGATGACCTTGCCGTTCTCGGCGAGCGCCTCGCCGATCGCATCGAGCGACTCCTCGACCGCGGCCTCGATGAAGCCGCAGGTGTTGACGACCACCACGTCGGCGTCGTCGTACTGCGGGACGATCGTGTAGCCTTCCACCCGCAACTGGGTGAGGATGCGTTCGGAATCGACCAGCGCCTTCGGACAACCGAGACTGACGAAGCCGACCTTGGGTGCGCGACGTGACATGCGTGCCTGCCGATCTGCGGATGAATCAGCCCGCCAGTCTACCCGCCCGCGCCCGCGCGCGATACTTCCGCCCCGAGGAGGCCCGCATGGGACAGACGCTCCGCCTCACCACCTCCCGCATGCAGTGCATCGGGGCCTACCGCGCCGATCCGGACGGCACGCCGATCGGCGGCATCGTCGTCGCGCAGGAGATCTTCGGCGTCAACGCGCACATCCGCAGCCTCGTCGACCGCTTCGCACGCGCCGGTTACGTCGCCATCGCACCGGCGTTCTTCGACCACCTCGAGGAAGGCGTCGAACTCGGCTACGACGAGGCCGGCATCGTGCGCGGCCGTGCGCTGATCACCGAGCTCGGCCTCGAGCGCGCCGTCGAGGATGTCGGCAGCGCCGCCGAAGCGATCGCCTCGGCGGGCCGCGTCGGCGTGGTCGGCTATTGCTGGGGCGGCACGGTCGCGCTGCTCGCGGCGACCCGGCTCGGCCTGCCTGCGGTGAGCTTCTACGGCGCGCGCAACGTGCAGTTCCTCGACGAACCCGCGCGTGCACCGCTGCAGTTCCACTTCGGCGAGCGCGATGCCTCGATTCCGCCCGAAGCGGTGCAGCGTCATCGCGACACGCTGCCCGACGCCGAGCTGTACACCTACCCGGCCGGGCACGGCTTCCACTGCGATGTGCGTGCCGACCACGACCCGGCGAGCGCGATGCTGGCGTGGGAGCGCACGCTCGCGTTCTTCGCGCGGCACCTCGACGGTGCGGCATGAGCGGCGTGTTCACGCTCGATGCGCGCCTCGCCGGTGACACCCACGCGGTCGCCGAGCTGCCGCTGAGCCGGCTGCTGCTCATGGACGATGCACGCTTCGCCTGGCTCATCCTCGTGCCGCGCGTGGCCGATGCGCGCGACCTGACCGATCTGCCCGCCGACGTGCAGCGGCGCCTGCTCGACGAGATCAACCATGCCGCCGCGGCACTGCGCGCGGTCGCACCGGGCGACAAGCTCAACGTCGCCACGCTCGGCAACGTCGTCGCGCAGCTGCACGTGCACGTGATCCAGCGCCGCATCGGCGACGCCGCCTGGCCCGCGCCGGTATGGGGCCACGGCACGCGCGAGGCGTACACGCCGGCCGATGCCGCGGCACGCGTCGCCGCGCTGCGCGCCGCGCTCGGCGCGCCCTGATCCGCGCGTGGCGATCACGGTGCCCGCGATCGAGCCACTCGGCGAGAGTGTGCTCGTGCTGCGTTTCGACGAGCGCGTCGACCTCGCGCTCAATGCCCGTGTCCACGCCATGGCCGCCGCGCTGCGCGACGCGGCGCTGCCGGGCGTACGCGACCTCGTGCCGGCTTACGCGTCGCTCGCGATCCATTACGACCCGCTCGCGTGGATCACGACGACGGCGTGGCGCACGCACGACGACGAGGTCGACCCGGCCTCGTCGCGGCTCGCCGCACGCGTGCGCGGGATCGTCGAGCGCGTGACGACGATCGACGAGGACGACGGACGCCTCATCGAGGTGCCCGTGCACTACGGTGGCGACGACGGCCCCGATCTGGCCGAGCTGGCCGCGAACGCCGGACTCACGGTCGACGACGCGATCGCGCGCCACGCCGCGGTGACCTACCGCGTCGCGATGCTCGGCTTCGCCCCCGGCTTCCCTTACCTGCTCGGCCTCGATCCGATGCTTCATGCGCCGCGTCTCGCCTCGCCGCGCACGCGCGTGCCGGCCGGGTCGGTCGCGATCGGCGGCGCGCAGACCGGCATCTACCCGAGCCCACTGCCCGGCGGCTGGCGCCTCGTCGGACGCACGCCGCTCGTGCTGTTCGACACCTCGCGTCCCTCGCCGGCGCTGATGCGTGCGGGCGACCGCGTGCGCTTCGTGCCCGCATGAGCATCACGATCGTCCGCGCAGGCGTGCTCACGAGCGTGCAGGACGGCGGCCGCGTCGGCCACGCGGGCGCCGGCATCGGCCGTGCCGGCGCGATGGACACCGAAGCGCTCGAACTGGCCAATGCGCTCGTCGGCAACGCAGCGGATGCGCCCGCACTCGAGATCACGCTGGTCGGGCCGCGCCTGCGTTTCTCGCGCGCGGCATCGATCGCGGTCTGCGGTGCCGACGTGGATCTGCGCATCGACGGTGTCGCGCAGCCGGCGTGGCGTCGCCTGCGCGTCGAGGCCGGCAGTCTCGTCGACGCCTCGCGCCTGCGCCACGGCGCGCGTGCCGTGCTCGCGATCACCGGCGGTATCGATGTGCCGCGTGTGCTCGGCAGTGCTTCGTCGGATCTCAACGCAGGGCTTGGCCCGGCTGCGCTGCGCGACGGCGACACGCTTGCGCTCGGCGACGCCGCCGATCCGCCGCCCGGCGCGGAATGGGGACTCGACCCCGCGCCATGGTTCGATGCCGACCCGCGCATGCCGATCGCGCTCGTGCCCGGCGCACACGCCGACGCACTCGATGCGCGATCGCGCGAGGCCTTGTTCGGCGAGGCGTTCCGCATCGGCAACGACTCCAACCGCGTCGGCTACCGCCTCGAGGGCGTGCCGCTCAGGCTCGCCACGCCGATCGAACTCGTGTCCGGTCCCGTCACGCGCGGTACGCTGCAGCTGCCGCCCGGCGGCACGCCGATCGTGCTCATGGCCGAGCATCCGGTGACCGGCGGCTACCCGCGGATCGGCCAGGTCGCCGCGGTCGACGCGGGTCGTCTCGCCCAGCGACGGCCCGGCGACGGCGTGCGCTTCGTCGCGACGACCGCGGCGCAGGCCCAATCGCGCTACATTGCGCGACGCCTGCAACTCGACGCGCTGCTGCGCGCGATCCGCGAACGACGCCCATGACCCTCGACCTCAACTGCGACCTCGGCGAATCGTTCGGCGCGTGGCGCATGGGCGACGACCTCGGCGTGCTGCCGCACGTGACCTCGGCCAACATCGCCTGCGGCTTCCACGCAGGCGATCCGGCGACGATGCGCAAGACCGTGGCTGCGGCCGTCGCGCACGGCGTCGCGATCGGTGCGCACCCGTCGCTGCCGGACCTGCAGGGCTTCGGCCGCCGCGAGATGCGCATCGGTACCGAGGAGGCCTATGCCCTCGTCGTCTACCAGGTCGGCGCGCTCGCCGCGTTCGCACGCGCCGCCGGCACGCGACTCGTCCACGTCAAACCGCATGGCGCGCTTTACAACATGGCTGCACGCGACCGCACGCTGGCCGAAGCGATCGCCACGGCCGTGTGCGACGTGGACGCCAGGCTCGTGCTCGTAGGACTCGCCGCGAGCGAGCTCACCTCGGCCGGTACGCGCGCCGGGCTGCGCGTGGCACATGAAGCGTTCGCAGACAGGCGCTACCGTGCCGACGGCAGCCTTGCCGCACGCGGCACGCCCGGCGCCGTGATCGACGACGTCGACGACGCGGTCGCGCAGGCGATCGCGATCGCGACGGGCGTGCCGATCGCGACCGTTGACGGCACATCGATCACACTGGCCGCGGACACCTTGTGCGTGCACGGCGATCGCGCCGATGCCGCAACGTTCGCGCGGTCCCTGCGTGAGGGGCTCGTCGCGGCCGGCGTGACGATCGCACCGCTCGCTTCGCCGACATCGGGCTGAGCGCGTCGCGAAACCCTGCGCGATCCGTCGACATCATCCTCCGCGACTGCGCCGTCATGCGGCACGGCCGTACGATGCCCTCAGTCGAACCCGCTCGCGAACAGCCGGTCGCCGATGCGTACGACACGCACGATGAAGCCCTCGGCCGTCGCCGACGTGACATCGATGCGCACGACCCCGTTCGGTGACTGCCATGACTCGCCGACCTTGAACATCGAGCCCTCGTTGTCGGCGACGTTTGCGGGCGGCACGTCGGCATCGATGCTCCACGCGGGTTCGGGCCGGTCGGCGATCACGCGGTGCAGGATCACCGCGCTGCCGGCGAGGTTGCCTTCGTAGACGCCGGTACGCTGGCGCGCCTCGATCGTGATCGTCGGCGCACCGGGCGCGTCGGATTCGGTCACGCTGATCATCTGCAGGCGCGTCGAGCCGTGCAGGCTCGCGCGATCGAGCTGCAGGCCGGAATGGACGCCGTCGGCCGTGATCGCGAGCTTGCGAGCGGGAGCGATCCAGCCGAGCCGCTCGCGGTGCCAGATCGACAGGTGCTTGGCGAGGATGCCGTAGGTGGTATCGAACGTCGCATTCGACCACGCGCCACTCATGACGTCCCAGGGGTTGTCGTAGGGGTCGCCGTCGCCGTCGGAGTTGTTGGCGTGCGGCAGGCCGTAACCGTGGCCCATCTCGTGGCCGAGCGGCGCGAGGTTCTGGAACGACCACGGCGGGTTCCACGTCGAGCTCCAGCACCGGAAGATGCCGTCGAGTTCGCCGCACAGACCGCCGCCCCAGGCGTAGCCGTCGAGGTCGCCGTTGAACATGAGGTTGATGCCTTGCACGCCACCGTTCGCGGCGTAGTCGACGTCGGCATCGGCGGCCGCGGTGCAGTCGTGCCACAGCGCATCGAGGTCCGCGCTCGTGTCGGACACGTAGTGCGAGCGCGGATGCGGCAGCACGTACCAGCCCTTCGCCATGCTGCCCGCGAGGTTGATCATGTCGTAGGACACGTCGCGCCAGAAATGGCCGAGTTGCCCGGGGTTCTCGCCGTACTGGCCCGCGAAGAACGAGAGCGGCTGCTGCTCGTCGGCGATGTCGGCGAACCTGCACATGATCGTCACCCACACCGTCGTGCCGGTAATCGCGGGACGCAGGGTGTCGCGTCCGCCGTCGGCCGCGACGATCGCGGTCGCGGCGAGCCCGCGTGCTCCCTGCCCTTCGCCATCGACAACGACGCGCCTCCCGAACAAGGCGTGCAGGTCCGCCGCTGCGGCGAGCGCGCGATCGGCGTCCAGACGCGTGGCCGTGCCGTCGTCGCCACGCAGCACGACGTCGAATCGCGGTGCCGCACCACGTGCCTCGGCCGGATCACCCCAGCGCAACTCGAGCGAGCCTTCGAGCGTCGCCGCGGACGCGGGCACGGCGAACAGCGCGGCGAGCGCGCAGCAACGGATCGAACGCATGACGCCGGAACTCCCCTTCGTGATCGGTACAACCTAGCCCGTCGGCGCGCTCCGGCGCAATGTGCCGACCGCGCCGAGCCTCTCCAGCGCGGCCACACCGAGACCCAGCCATGTGCCGGCGAGCAGGAAGCCACCGACGATGTCGCTCGGATGATGCACCTGCAGCACCACGCGGCTCGTACCGATCGCGAGCACGAGCACGCCACCGGTGACCGCGACGATCCACGCCGTGCGTGGCGATGCGTGGCGCGCGAGCATCCACGCGAGCAGGCCGTACACCGCGAGCGCGCCCGCGGCATGACCGCTCGGGAAACTCCACCCCGTCTCGACGAGCCAGCCGTGCTCGTGGATCGGACGCTCGCGCGTGAACGCATGCTTGAACGCACGGATCGCGAAGCCGTTCGCGAGCGTCACGAAAAGCCACGCGCCGAGCAGCAGGCCGGCACGGCGCCAGGCGAGCACGCAGGCGACCGCGAACGCGAACGGCATCACGAACACGGTGTCGCCGAGCCGCGTGACCGCGAGCGCGAACGCGAGATCGCCCGGTCCAAGGCGCTCGCCGAGGCCGCGATGGACGGCGTCGTCCCAGCCCGGGATGCGCTCGCCCGCATGGATCGCGAACGCGAGTGCGGCGAAGCCTGCCGCGCACGCCACGGCCACGATGATCGCGATGCGCGACGCGGGCGGCGCCTCGACTATAGGGCGCCGCTGGCGCACACGCGCGAACACGACGAGCGCGAGGCCGACCACGACGAGCAGCCAGAGTCCCGCGTACCCGTCGACGATGGCGCGCGCGGCGTGCTGCACGTCAGGCCGCCACGGCGCGGTCGGGCGTCATGCGCACGGCGTGCACGCAGGCGAATGCGCCGGTCGACGCATCGTGATCCCAGCGTTCGAGGTCGCAGCCTCCGCCGAGCGCCGCATCATGGCGCAGTACGTTGACCGAATTCGGGATGCCGCCGCGCGTGCGCTGCGACACTGCGGTGCCGGCCTGCACGGTCCACACGTCGCGCGGCAGGTCGGCGAAGCGCTCGCGCAACGGACGCACATAGGGCAGATGGATGTGTCCGCCGAGGATCAGGTCGGCACCCGCGTCGGCCCACGTGCGGACGGCATACTCGTGGCCGTGCACGACGTTGGCCTCGTCGTCCGGCGTGATCGCGTGCACGGGATGGTGCAGGGCGACGACGCGCACGCACGACGCAGATACCTTGCGCAATGCCGCGGCGACGCGCTCGACTTCCGCTGTATCGAGGTGGCCATCCTTGTGGCGTGCGGGATCGGTGGAGTCCACGCCGATGACGTGGAAATCCTTGCCCGCCCGCGCCGGCGCGAGGTCGTGCCCGAACGCCCGCGCGTAGCCTGCGTACGGCTGGAACAGACGCGCCGGCAGGTTGAACAGCGGCATGTCGTGGTTGCCTGGCACCGCGAGCACCGGGGCGCGCAGGCGCGCGAGGAACGCCGTCGCGGCGGCGAACTGGGCACGCCGCGCACGCTGGGTGACGTCGCCGGTGAGGACGACCAGCCACGGCGCGAGGCGGCGTTCGAGATCGACCAGCGCTTCGACGACCTCGGGCTGCTCGGTACCGAAATGCGGATCCGAGATGTGCAGCAGCACGCTCATCCTGGATCCGCGTGGCGACCCGGCGGGGCGACGAGGCGCAGCGGGCGCGGATGCACCTCGAACACGAGTGGAAAGTGCGTCCAGGTGATCTCGCCGTCGAGCGCGAGCTTGACGCGACGTTTCTGCGCGCCGTGACGCGGACGCGCCACGAGTTTGCGGAAGGTGTGCGTGAGCACGTCATCGGCTTCGCCGAGGCGCCCCATCGCACCGCCGAAGATGAGCCCGAGCATGCGCCACTTGCCGATCGGGCGCAGACTGATGGCGACGAGCCGGCCATCGCGAACCGCATCGGCCTCGGTGATGCCGATGCGCTCGAGCTGCAACGCGTTGTTGCCGACCACCAGCGTAGGCGTGCGCAAGGGTTTGGCGCCGTCGCCGTCGTCGACGACCATCGTGACCGGCCGGTGCTCGCGCAGCATCGTCACGAGACCCGACCACAGCGCGACGATCCGGCGCCTGCCGAGACGCTGCTTCCATGCCTCGCGATCCTCGAGGACCTCGGGATAGAGGCCGAGGCTCGCGTTGACGAGGAACACATGGCCGTTGACGCGCCCGACCTGGGCGGGGCGCTCGGGCGAGGTCAGCAGCAGGTCGAGTGCCGCGTCGAGATCGGAAGGAATGCCGTGCGCACGGCCGAAGAAATTGAACGTACCCTGCGGCAACACGCCGAAACGCACGCTGGCCTCGAGCGCGGCGGCGCTGACCGCGCTGATCGTGCCGTCGCCACCCGAAGCGACGAGCGTCGCATCGCGTTCGGCCGCCTGGCGCGCCGCGGATGCAGCGACCTCCGCGAGCTTCGAGGCATCCTCGATGAGTTCGAAGCGGTGCGCGATGCCGGCCTCGCGGAAGCGCGCGTCGATGCGCTCGCGGGCGAGCGTGGCGTCGTCGCGCCCCGACCCCGCGTTCATGACGATGATGAAGCGCGGCGATCGGGCATCGGTCGACATCGGGCTTCGGCTCGCGGGGGCGGGATCCGTATGGAAGCGTTCACGCGATGAACCGGATCGTAACCGCGGCCACCATGATGCGCATCGTCTCGCGGCAGGCACCGACAAACCCGCGTTGCCACGGTACGCAGCCCCACGTCCGGCAGTGGGCATGCAGGCTCTCGGCCGGCTACGATGCGCGATCTCCCGAGGCGGACGCTCGATGGCCGAACCGATTTCGTACTGGCCTCTGCTCGGCGTCGGCGTCGTCGTCGCGGGCTTCGCGCTTCGACGCAATCCGGTGCTCGTCGTGGTCACGGCAGGCGTCGTCAGCGGGCTCGCCTCGGGCAAGCCGATACCGGAACTGCTCGCGCTGCTCGGCGGGGCCTTCATCGAGAACCGCCTGCTGCTGTTGCTGCTGCTGACGTTCCCGGTGATCGGCCTGCTCGAGCGCCATGGCCTGCGCGAGCGTGCACGTACGTGGATCGGCGGTTTCCGAGGCCTCACGCTCGCGCGCTTCCTGACCACCTACCTCGGCCTGCGCCAGCTGCTCGGCATGGTCGGCCTGACCCAGGTCGCCGGCCACGTGCAGACCGTGCGTCCGCTCGTCGCGCCGATGAGCGAAGCCGCTGCCGCGCGCAGCCTCGCCGGCGACACGGACGAAGCGCCCAGCCTGCGCGACGACGAGAAGCACGACGTGCGCGCGATGGCGGCGGCCACCGACAACGTCGGCCTGTTCTTCGGCGAGGACGTCTTCATCGCCTTCGGCGCGGTACTGCTGATCCAGGGGTTCTATGCGCGCAACGGCATCGAGCTCGAGCCGCTTTCGATCGCGCTGTGGGCGCTGCCGACCGCGATCTTCGCGTTCGCGATCCACGCGACGCGCCTGTGGCTCATGCAGCGCCGCATGCGGCGCGCGCGTGCCGCGACGGAGGTGACGCGTGCTGAAGGTTGAGCACCTCTACCTCGTCGTCGGCGCCTTCCTGCTCGCCACGGCGTGGATGAACCTGCGCGCGCGGCGCGCCTCGATGGCGGCGTTCTGGGCGATCCTCTCCCTGCCCTTCCTCGCCGGCGACGCGATCCTCGCCGCGCTCGCGGCGGGCCGTGCGTGGCCGGCGCAGGCGATGGGCGTCGGCGTACTCGCGCTCGGCGTGCTCGCCGCACGCAATCCGCTGCGCCCGTCGACCGAATCCGCCGAGGCCGCGACGGCACGCGAGCATTCGGCGGCGACACTCGGCAACCGGCTGTTCCTGCCCGCGCTCGCGATCCCGGCACTGACGCTGGTGCTGTACTTCGGCGGCCGCCACGTGGTGGTCGGTGGCGCGACGCTGCTCGATGCCAAGGCGGTCACGCTGACCGCGCTCGGCCTCGCGAGCCTCGTCGCGCTCGCGATCGCGTTGCGGACCACGCGCGCGACGCCGCTGACGGCGATCGGCGAAGGCCGTCGTCTGCTCGACGCGCTCGGCTGGGCGGTCATGCTGCCGATGGTGCTCGCCACGCTCGGCAGCGTGTTCGCGGCGACCGGCGTCGGCGATGCGATCGCCGCGATCGCGTCGGCGGTGATCCCGGTCGACAACCGCATCGCCTGCCTGCTCGCGTTCGCGTTCGGCATGGTCGGCTTCACGATGATCATGGGCAACGCGTTCGCGGCGTTCCCGGTCATGATGGCCGGCATCGGCCTGCCGCTGCTCGTGCAGCGCCACGGCGCCGATCCCGCGATCCTCGGTGCGATCGGCATGCTGACCGGCTACTGCGGCACGCTCCTGACGCCGATGGCGGCGAACTTCAACATCGTTCCGGCCGTGCTGCTCGAACTGCCCGATCCCTACGGCGTGATCCGCAAGCAGGTCGCCACGGCGCTCGCGCTGATCGTCGTCAATGTCGGGCTCATGGCCGTGCTGGTGTTCCGATGACGCCGACCGTCCTGCTCACCGGCTTCGAGGCGTTCGGCGGCGATGCGTCGAACCCGTCGCTCGAGATCGTGCGGCGTCTCGACGGCGAGCGGATCGCCGGGCATCGCGTCGCCGGTGCGATCCTGCCGGTCTCGTTCGCGGACGCGCCGGCCGCGCTCGAGGCGGCGATCGACGCACACGCACCGTCCCTCGTCGTCGCACTCGGCCAGGCCGGCGGACGCGAGGGCATCACGCTCGAACGCGTCGCGGTCAACCTCGTCGACGCGCGCATCGCCGACAATCTCGGTGACCAGCCGATCGATGTCGAGGTGGTCGCGGGTGGCCCTCCCGCGTACTTCACGACACTGCCGGTCAAGGCGATGCTCGCTCGGGTGCAGACGCTCGGCATCCCGTCGTCGCTGTCGCTGACTGCGGGCAGCTATGTCTGCAACCAGGTCGCCTACGCGCTCGCGCACCGCCTCGCACGCGACGGCGGCAGCGTGCGTGGAGGCTTCATCCACGTGCCGTGGTCGTCCGAACAGGCGATCTGCCATCCCGGCCAGCCGTGCCTGCCGGTCGATGCGATGGTGATCGCGATACGCGCGGCGATCGAGACGGCGATCGTCACGCACGTGGATCTCGTCGTCGCCGGTGGTGCGACGCACTGACGTGCGCCGCGCGAACGTCAGCAGCCGCTGCCCTTGTCGTTTTCCTTGACGAGCTCGACCACGAGCTGCCCGGTGTCGACGTAGGGAAGCTTCACCGTGACCGGATCGGTGGAGTAGTAGAAGCCCGCACGCGTGGGCGCCTTGATCTTGTCGCGCGCCTTCGAATCGTAGGTCTTGCCGATGTCCTCGGGCGTCGTCGCGACCGCGAAGCGGCGTACCTTCTCGAGCGAGATGCAGGCGAGCAGGCGGGTCGGCTTGAACGGACGGATGTCGAGATAGAGCGGCTCGACGGGCTTGGCGTCGCGCACCTGCCCTTCGTCGTCAAGCACGTAGAGGATCGGCTTGAACACGGTGTTGCCGCGGCCCTTGCGTGCCTTCTCGGCGACGACCTGGATGCGCACGGCGACGTTGTCGAACTCGCGCTGCAGCTCGACCTCGCGGAAGCGGCTGCGGCCCTGCGGGAAATCACGCTGCTCGGACTCCGGACCGACCTTGAAACGCTCCGGGCGCTCGAGGCCGAGGACGACGGGACCGTCGTCCGGGGCCTGCTTGACGTCGGGCGCCGACGGCTTCGCGCCGAACAGGCGCTCCTTCCATTCGACGAAGAAGTTGTCGGCATGCGCGGGCTGAGATGCAGCGGCGAGCGCGGCGAGGACGACGAGGCGGAGGGGAATCGACATGCGGTGGGCCCGGGTGCGCTGGACCATGCGTGGCGCGGACCCCGACGCGCCGCGCATGGCGGAAATGGAAGACTATTGTGCCGCGATCGGCACGAGCTCCTTGCCTTCGAGCACGAACGCCTCGATCTGCAGGCCCTTGCCGACGCTGCCGATCACGCGCTTCTGCTCGTCGCTGGCCTTCTTGCCGTTCTTGAGCACGATGCCGGTGATCTTCTTGGTGTCCTTCAGATCGCTGATGTAGCCGAACAGTTCGGCCTTGCCGAACGTGAAGCCGTCGATCGAGTAGCGATCGTCCTTGGCCGGCGTGACCATCGCGCGGCCGTCCTTGACGTCGGCCGCCTGCACGGCGCCGGCGAGGAAGAGCGCGGCGAGCAGTGCGCCGAGGGCGAGACGCATCGTCTTGAAGCGGGTGATCATGGCGCGTGTCTCCGTCATTCGGACTTGGTGGTGGCCTGGATGCGGCTGATGCCGTCCTTCTCCTGCACGTACGCCGTGAACTTCATCTCGACCGCGATGCGGGCGAGCGCCACGACGTGCGAATCCTTGACCTTCTGCTTCTCGCCGCGCTTGAGCAGGACGGTCTGCATCGGCAGCGCCTGCTCCTGGCGGTAGCGCAACGCCGCGCGCAGGTCCTCGACCGTCAGCGGCGCCTCGAGGTAGTCGAACTGGTCGTCCTTCTCGGCGACGAGCACGACGTCGAACTGGCCCGGCACGTCGCCCGCCGCCACGGCGTCCGGCTTCGCGCCCTTGCCACCGCAGGCCGTGAGCAGGGCCAGCAGCGAGGCGACGATGACGAGGCGCAGGGAACGGTTGCGGGTGACCAACGGCATGGGCGACTCTCCTGGCGACGTCTCGTGGGGCGGCAAGGTTACCACCGTACGCCGTGCGCCGCGTGGCGGCACGATGGCCGCGCGATGGCCTCGGCCGGGCGACGCATCAGGTACGCGGCAGCGTCACGCCCTGCTGGCCCATGTATTTGCCGCCGCGATCCTTGTAGCTCGTCTCGCAGTCCTCGTCGGACTCGAGGAACAGCATCTGGGCCACGCCCTCGTTGGCGTAGATGCGCGCCGGCAGCGGCGTCGTGTTCGAGAACTCGAGCGTGACGTGGCCTTCCCATTCGGGTTCGAGCGGCGTCACGTTGACGATGATGCCGCAGCGTGCATAGGTCGACTTGCCGAGGCAGATCGTGAGCACGCGGCGCGGGATGCGGAAGTACTCGACCGTGCGCGCGAGCGCGAAGGAATTCGGAGGGATGATGCAGACGTCGCCCGTGAAGTCGACGAAATTGCGCGAGTCGAACGCCTTCGGATCGACGATGGTGGAGTTGATGTTGGTGAAGATCTTGAATTCGTTCGCGCAGCGCACGTCGTAGCCGTAGCTCGAGGTGCCGTAGGAGATCAGCCTCGATCCGTCACCGCCGAGCTTGACCTGGCCCGGCTCGAACGGCTCGATCATGCGCTCGCCTTCGGCCATGCGGCGGATCCAACGGTCGGACTTGATGCTCATGCGCGGTTCGTCGAGGCGGGCGTGGCGGGGCCGGCACGGTACCACGCCGCGAACCGCCGGGCGATCACGCGCGGAGCCGGCATACCGCGGGCCGCGTGCTGCACTAGCATGGTGCCCCCGATCCTGCGGAGCCCTGCATGTCCGACGCCACCACCGAATTCGAGGCCGCGGCGTTCCGCCGCCTGCTCGCCCACCTCGGCCGCCGCAGCGACGTCCAGAACATCGACCTCATGACGCTGGCCGGTTTCTGCCGCAACTGCCTGGCCGACTGGTATCGCGAAGCCGCAGCCGAACGCGGCGTCGCGATCGACAAGGATGCCGCACGCGAGCGCGTCTACGGCGAACCGTTCGCGGCCTGGAAGGCCCGGCACCAGCGCGAGGCCACGCCGGAGCAGCTCGCGGCGTTCGAGGCGGCGCAGAAGCGCCATCCGCCGCACGGTTGAGCGGCCGCATGCGTCGGCGCGATGTCCTCCGGCCAGGGGTGCGCGCGGGTGCCGCCGTCAGGCACGCACCGACGACCACGGTTCCGACAGGCTCGATGCGATGCATGATCGAGTCCATCGCTCCTCCACCACGCCAGGGAACGCCTTTTCCATGATCGTCAGGTTGCTGCAGGTCGCCGCCGTCTCGATGGTGCTCGCGGGTTGCGGCATGTCCGCGGACACCGACGAGGCATGGAAGAACGTCGTGATCGCGTCCGGGGACGATTGCCCCGACATCGCTGGCACCTACGTGGTGCTCGACGATCCTGCCTACGTCATGCTCGGCGGTCCGCCCGCGGGACCCGACACGTCGTGGCAGACGATCACCCTGGCCGGCGATGCCGCACGCGCGATCGAGGTGACGGTCCACGACGCATGGACCGGACGGACCAACGCGACGCCGATCAGGCGCATCCGCGGTACCGACTACACCTGCAGCGACGGCTGGCTGCAGGCCGAATGGCCTTATGGCCGATTCCCGTTCGACCGGGCGGCGGATGGCGTTCCTCAGGGCGCCGACGCGGAAAAGTCCATGAGCATCGCCAGGAACACGCTCGGCGAGCTCGTCGTACGCACGAACATCCGCACGTGGGAGAGCTTCTCCGTATGGTGCGGTGACGGTTGCGCGTCCATCCCTCTCCCGTTCACCGGCAGCACGCGCCACCAATGGTCGCGCTGGCCGGCCAGCCCCCGGGACCCGTCTCCACTGTCCGCAGGAGCGTCGCTTGCCGATGACGGCACGCCTGAAGGCGCGGCTGCGCGTCGCCTCGCGCCGCTGTTGCCGCCGCACATCAGGCTGGTCCGCATCGTGAGCATGGGTGACAACCAGTGGAACGCCAGCTTGCAGGGCGGCGGCGGAAGCGTGCCCGCGCTGCAGGGTGCCCTGCAGACCTCGGGCGACCTGCTGGTCGACAACCTCCGGATCGACGCGGCGTCTCCGCTGAAGGCGTTCGTGGTCACGTTCCGCTTCGCGCCGACTGCGGAGGAGAATGCAGCCAGGAAGGCGCAGGAAGCGACAAGGCGGGAACACGCCCTGCAACGCGAGGCCGAAGTGAGCGCGCTCGTGAAGCGGCTCCTGCCGAGCTTTCCCAGGGGCATGACCACCACGGGCTATCGCCTCGAGGCGGACGGTTTCCTCGTGGAACTCCGACACCGCGACGAGCGCGCGTTCGAGGAACTGCTGACTCGCGCCGTTGCGTCGGGAGAGTTCTCGTCGGCCGACATCAAGGCGCGCAAGTCACCCGATCCCGAACGGAATCAGGTCGTGGAGGTGCTGCTCGTGCCGACCACGCCTATCCGTCCGGCGCCGAAGCTCGAGCCGCTGCCGCCGACCGCGCAATGAAGGGTGGCTAGGTCACGCGCGTCGAGCGCACGCTGATCCACGCACCGAGCACGAGCAGAACGACCGCGACGGCCTGCGCCGGATGCGCCTCGACGCGGCCGCTCGCGAGCAACAGCAACGTGGACAACAGCGGCGCGGCGTACGAGAGCGTACCGAGCAAGGCGAGATTGCCGCGCTTGGTCCCCGAATCCCACAGCCAGAATGCGGCACCGCCCGGACCGAGACCCATCAGCACGAGCATGCCCCACTGCCCGGGCGTCGGGGCGACCGTGGCTTCGAAAGCGAGATGCGTCGCGAGGGCGAGCACGGCGACGACCAGGCACGGCGCAACACCGCGGCGCTCGGCACGTCGCGGTAGCGACGATTCAGGACCGAATACGCCGCCCACGTCAGTGCTGCCGCGAACGCGGCGAGGTAGCCTGCCCGATGCGCGGGATCGAGCGCGAGCGATTGCCCGCGCGTCAGCATCACGACGACACCGGCGAGGCCGATCAGCGTGCCCGCCACGGCGCCCGCACGCAGGCGCTCGCCCGGCAGCAGCGCCGCGAACACGACGATCAGCAGCGGCCACAGGTAGTTGACGAGATTGGCCTCGAGCGCCGGCGCATGGCGGAACGCGACGAAGTACAGCGCGTGGTAGCCGTAGAGCGCCACGGTCGCGAGCGCGAACGCGCCGACCGGCTGGCGCAGGACCGCGAGCCCGGCCCTTCCCTTCGTGACGAGCGCGAGCATGCCGGCCATGCCGGCGATGCCGAAACTCGTCGCGAGCACCTGGAACGGCGGCAGCACGGCCGTGCCGAGTGCGAGCACGGCCAGCGACGACCACAGCACGATCGCGGCGATGCCGTGCAGTGTCGCGGAGGCAGCGGGAGGCGTTTCGCGGGTCGCGGTCATGAAGGTTCGTGGCGGGACGACGCGGCGCAGTCTAGACGGCCAAGGCGCCCGCGCAAGCATCCGCGTGGTGCATGCCCTCGTCGAGGATCGCGGCTCTCGTGCGCGACGGGCTGCGTGCTTCACGCTTCGTGCCCGATCTGCGAGACTGCCGCGTTGCCACGCTGCCGCCGCTTCTGCCATGCCCTACACGCCCATCGTCGCCACGCTCGGCTACGTGCTCTCGCCGGACCGCACGAAGGTGCTCATGATCCACCGCAACACGCGTCCCGACGATCATCACCTCGGCAAGTACAACGGCCTCGGCGGCAAGATGGATCCGGACGAGGACGTCGTCGCCTGCATGCGCCGCGAGATTCTCGAGGAAGCCGGCATCCACTGCACGGCGATGCGCCTGCGCGGCACGATCAGCTGGCCGGGCTTCGGCAAGCACGGCGAGGACTGGCTGGGTTTCGTATTCGTGATCGACGCGTTCGATGGCGTCGCCGCCGAGAGCAATCCCGAAGGCACGCTCGAGTGGGTCGAACTCGATCGACTCATGGACCTGCCGATGTGGGACGGCGACCGCCATTTCCTGCCGCTCGTGTTCGACGACGATCCGCGCGCGTTCCACGGCGTGATGCCCTACCGCGACGGCATGCCCGTGTCGTGGAGCCTCTCGCGCATCTGAGCGCGACAGGGGACCCGCGCGCGTACTCCGCAGCCGCGCACCCGCTCCGTGGACACACCGCTCTTCTGTGCGCGCATTCCCTTCACGCAAAAAAAAGCAGCACCCCTCGCGGGGTGCTGCATCAAATGACGCCGACATCGCGTCCGTGGGAGAGTTCGTTGGTGTGGTGCAGCCCGCGCGCTTACCAGTAGAACTGCGCGCGCGCCTCGACGATGCTCGGATCGTCGTCGACACCGCGGCGCGTGCTGGTCGCCTTGACGTAGTTGACAGCGAACTTGAAGTTCGAACGCCAGTACCAGTTCACGCCGGCGGTCACGTTGTGGCCTTCGCCACCGAGGATCGCGCCGTCGTCGAGGTTGGTCTTGTCGTAGCGCAAGCCGAGCTGCCACATGCCGGTCTCGGGATTCTCGGGCAGCGGCGTGGACGGCAGACCGCCCTTGTAGCTCCAGGTCTCGCCGGTCAGGTTCCACACGCCGTACAGGTACCAGCTGTCGCCTTCGAAATCCGGCGCGGTGGTGTTGTCCGTGCGCTTCGTGCGACCACGCATGTACTCTGCCTGGACCTTGAACGGACCGCCGACCCAGAGGCCTTCGAGGCCGTAGGTGCGGTTGCGGTCGGCATTGAGGATGTTGCCCGTGTCGAGCAGGCGGACCGTGGCGAGGTCCGCATCCGGGCGCACGCGCCAGCGCTGCGTGTCGGCGTCGGTGTCGTAATCGACGGCCGAGATGCCGAAATGCAGGATGTTGCCGTTCTCGCGCATCGGCGCGTAGTAGAAGCGGCCACCGAAACCCTGGCCCTGCGCGAGGTTCGGCGTGAGTTCGCGACCGAAGTAGCTGATCGCGTAACCCCAGTCGCCGGCGTCGTCGCTGTAGCCGATACCGGTACGGCGCGCGATGCCGAACAGGTTCGTCACCATCGCCTTGGAGATGAAGTCGTTGTGGCGCGTGCTGGTCAGCTCCTCGAGGCTGTTCGGCTGCTTGAACTGGCCGAAGGTCAGCGCATTCGTGCCGAGCTTCCACTTGACGTTGACGTCGAGGAACTTGTCGGCCTTGCCGTCGTAGCCGAGCGTCCAGTCGAACGTCGTGCCCTTGCCCTTGAGGATGACCTCGGAGCGGCGCATTTCGAACTCGGTGTCGTCGCCGTTGATGCCGACGCCGTTGAGGTCGGCGACGTCGTTGTGGAACCAGTTGCCGTCGGCCTGCATGAGGCCTTCGAGGCTGACTTCGCTGCCGAAGATCACGTCGAGGGCGATTTCCGCGTGCGCCGGCGCGGCGATGGCGGCGGCGACAGCCAGGACCAGGAGCCGTGGAGTGAAGCGGTTCATTGTTGGATTCTCGTTAACGGGGGAGGCGGCGCGCAGTCTCTGCCCGTCCTGTTGCATCTGCATTGCGCGATTGCGACGGTTCGATGACAGTCGATATCCGCATTTGGCGCAGTGCAGCGCGACATATTCCCGTTCGCTTCATGCTCATGCCGCCACGATCGACCGGTCGACGCGACGCCACGTGCGGCGTCGACCCAGCGGACGGGTCCGCTCCCCACACGCAACGGAGAGTCTTCAAATGTCCAACCATGTCAAACCCCTCGGCGTCGCGCTCGGCACGGCCCTGCTCGGTTCGATCTCGCTCGGCCAGCTCGCGGTCGCGAGCGATGGCTTCAAGGCCGCCGACCTCGGCTCCGGCTATGCCGTGGCGATGGCCGGCGACAAGGCGAAGGAAGGCAAGTGCGGCGAAGGCAAGTGCGGCTTCTCCAAGCTCGACACCAACGGCGACGGCACCATCTCGGCCGCCGAGTGGACCGCCGCGAAGCCCGACAAGGCCGACAAGTGGGCCAAGCTCGACGCGGACGGCGACGGCAAGGTCACCCAGGCCGAGTGGGACGCCGCGCACAAGGGCAAGGAAGGCAAGTGCGGCGAAGGCAAGTGCGGCTCGAAGAAGTCCTGACGACCGCCGATGCAGCGTCTGCGTGACGTGATCGACGGCGCAGGCCTCGGACTGCGACGGGCCCTGATCGGCCCGTTGCAGTCGCGTCCCGATGCGGCCGTCGACTTCCTCGAGATCGCACCCGAGAACTGGATCGGGGTCGGCGGGCGGCTCGGTCGCCAGTTGCGCGAACTCACCGAGCGCCATGCGTTCGCCTGCCATGGATTGTCGCTGTCGCTGGGTGGCCCTGCCCCGCTCGACCAGACCCTGCTGGTGCGGATCCGGCGCTTCCTCGACGCGCACGGCATCAAGGTCTACTCCGAACACCTCTCGTGGTGCGCGGACGACGGCCACCTCTACGACTTGCTGCCGATCCCGTTCACCGAAGAGGCGATCGGACACGTGTCGGAGCGCATCCGCCGCGCACAGGACATCCTCGGCCGGCGCATCGCGGTCGAGAACGCCTCGTACTACGCCGCGCCGGGCGCGCGCATGGGCGAGATCGAATTCGTGACCACGATCCTCGAGCGCGCCGACTGCGACCTGCTGCTCGACGTCAACAACGTCTACGTCAACAGCATCAATCACGGCTACGACGCCGACGCGTTCATCGCCGCGATGCCGGCCGAGCGCGTCGCCTACCTGCACGTCGCGGGACATTACGAGAAAGCGCCCGATCTGCTCGTCGACACCCACGGCGCCGATGTCTGCGCGGAGGTCTGGGCACTGCTGGAACGCACGTACGCGCGGCTTGGCCCGCTCCCCACGCTGGTCGAGCGGGACTTCAACCTGCCTCCGCTCGACGAACTGCTCGGCGAAGTCGCGCGCGTGCGTTCGCTGCAGTCCCGTCACGACGCCCCGCCCCGTGTCGACGCCGTTGCCCACCGCGCCTGAGGCAGGTTCCACGGCCGCGCTGCAGGTCGCGTTCGCGGCGCACTTGCGCGACCCCGACCGTGTCGCCGCGCCTGACGGACTCGACGACCGGCGCGTCGCCGTGTATCGCGAGCTCGTCTTCAACACGATCGAGGACCTGCTGGCAAGCAACTTCCCCGTGCTGCGCAGCCTGCATGACACGCCGGCATGGCTCGTGCTCGTGCGTGCGTTCCTGCGCGATCACCGCAGCCACACGCCGTTGTTCACCGAGGTCGCACGCGAGTTCATCCGATTCCTCGAGACACGTGCCGTCGCCGCTGCCGGCGATCCCGAGTGGTTCGTCGAACTCGCCCACTACGAATGGAGCGAGCTCGCGCTCATGCTCGACACCGCGCGTGCCGACGAGGTCGCGCACGATCCCGAAGGCGACGTCGTGGACGGTGTTCCGGTGGTGTCGCCGCTCGCACGCCTGCTCGCCTACCGCTTCCCCGTTCACGCGATCGGCCCGGCGTTCCGCCCCTCCGGCGTGCCCGACGCGCCGACGCTGATCGTGCTGTCGCGCGACGGCGGCGACGAAGTTCGCTTCCTCGAAGTCGAGCCGCTCACGGCGATGCTGTTCGAGCGACTCGTCGCGAACACCGAGCTCGCCGGTGGTGCCTGCCTGGACAGGCTTCTCGACGAACTCGGCCGTGACGACGAAGCCTTGCGTGCTGCGGGTCGCGACATGCTGCGGGGCCTCGCCGCGCGCGGCGTCGTGATCGGCACGCGCCCCGCGACGCAGCGCCACGGCGTGCCCTGACGCACCTCGTCGATCGGCCCGATCCGCTATGCTCGGCGGATGCCTGCTTCCGATTCCCCCCGCATCGCCGAGCGTTTCCGCGGTTTCCTGCCCGTCGTCGTCGACGTCGAGACCGGCGGTTTCGATTCCGAGCGCGACGCGCTGCTCGAGATCGCCGTCTGCGTCGTCACGATGGACGCCCAAGGCTTCGTGCACCCGGCGCCGATCGTGTCGACGCATGTCGTGCCGTTCCCGGGCGCCAACCTCGACCCGCGCGCACTCGAGATCACCGGCATCGATCCGGACCATCCGTTCCGCAACGCGCTCGAGGAGCGCGCCGCCCTCGAACATGTCTTCGCGCCCGTGCGCAAGGCCGTGCGCGAGGCGGAGTGCCAGCGCGCGATCCTGGTCGGCCACAACGCCGCGTTCGATCTCGGCTTCCTCAATGCGGCGCTGCGCCGCACGGGCTACAAGCGCAGCCCGTTCCACCCGTTCAGCAACTTCGACACGGTGACGCTGGCCGGGCTCGCCTACGGGCAGACCGTCCTCGGCCGGGCCGTCGCCGCGGCCGGACTCGACTGGGACGGAAGCCAGGCGCATTCGGCGGTCT
Organism: Dokdonella aquatica; assembly: GCF_051987395.1. Lineage (NCBI taxonomy): Bacteria > Pseudomonadati > Pseudomonadota > Gammaproteobacteria > Lysobacterales > Rhodanobacteraceae > Dokdonella > Dokdonella aquatica. The sequence continues at coordinate 4,215,920 of NZ_CP197094.1, forward strand.
ACGACACCGAACGCACGGCCGAACTGTTCTGCCGCATCGTCAACCGCTGGAAGCAGCTCGAGGACGCCGCCGCGCCGCCCGCCTCGGTCGAGGCCTGGCTGCCCGCCGAGTCGGCTTGAAGCCGCCCGCCGGCTGCCCCACCCTCATCCCATGCCGATCTACGCCTATGCCCCGCTGGCCCAAGGTTGCCCCGCGTGTCGCGACGGGATCGAGGTCCTGCAGCGCCTCGCCGACGCGCCACTGACACATTGCGAGGCCTGCGGGGGGCCAATCGGGCGTGTCCTGGGAGCGCCGAGCGTGGTCATGGGCGGTGCCCACCGGCTCAAGGAAGGCCACGTCGCCAAGCACGGCTACACCCAGTATCGCCGTGCCGGCAAAGGGGTTTACGAGAAGACCGCCGGCAAGGGCCCGGACATCATCACGGGCGACTGACGCCGGCACGCGGCGTGACGGCTGTAACACGACTGAAATATTACAATCATGGTTCTGCAACCCGGGACGACTACAAAGGCGGCGTTTCCTCCGCCCCATTCCGTCATCCAAGGAGTTGCCGCGTGTCCTTCCCGACCTCCCTGCGCGTCCTCGCGTTCGGCCTCGCCACCGTCATCGGCGCCAGCAACGCGAACGCTGCCGACGTCACCGGCGCCGGCGCCTCGTTCGTGTTCCCCCTCATGTCCAAGTGGTCGGCCGACTACAGCGCCGCCAAGGGCCACAAGGTCAACTACCAGTCGATCGGCTCGAGCGGCGGCATCGCCCAGATCAAGGGCGGCACCGTCGACTTCGGCTCGTCCGATGCCCCGCTGAAGCCGGAAGACCTCGCTTCGGCCGGCCTCGTGCAGTTCCCGTCGACGATCGGCGGCGTGGTGCCGGTGATCAACGTCGCCGGCGTCGAGCCGGGCAAGCTCAAGCTCAGCGGCCCGGTCCTCGCCGACATCTTCCTCGGCAAGGTCACCAAGTGGAACGACGCCTCGATCGTCGCGCTCAACGACGGCGCGACCCTGCCGGACACCAAGATCACGATCGTCCACCGCTCGGACGGTTCGGGCACGACGTTCAACTTCGTCAACTTCCTCTCCAAGGTCAGCCCGGAGTGGAAGAGCTCCGTCGGTGAAGGCACCTCGGTGCAGTGGCCGGCCGGCCTCGGCGGCAAGGGCAACGAAGGCGTCGCCGCCTACGTCAAGCAGGTCAAGAACTCGATCGGCTACGTCGAGCTGTCGTACGCGCTGCAGAACAAGATGACGTACACGCAGATGCAGAACGCCGCCGGCAAGTTCGTCTCGCCGAGCGCCGAGTCGTTCGCGGCCGCCGCGGCCAGCGCCGACTGGGCCAACGCGACCGACTTCAGCCTCGTCATCACGAACGCTCCGGGCGACGAAGCGTGGCCGATCACGGCGACCAACTTCATCCTCATGCACGCACAGCCGAAGAACGCCGAGCGCTCGAAGTCGGCCCTCGAGTTCTTCTCGTGGGCGTACGAGAGCGGCAAGTCGCAGGCCACCGCGCTCGACTACGTGCCGCTGCCGGACGCACTCGTCACGCAGGTCAAGGCCTACTGGGCCGCGAAGATCAAGCAGTAAGACCGCACCATCGGCGCCGCCGTCCCGCGAGGACGGCGGCGCTTTCGCACACCCGTCCGCTCCTTCCGCCTCTCCTTCACCCAGGCCTGCCCCGGCCGCGGATGCCATGACGACGACAGCCGCTCCTGCCCTACCGATCCACGCCCGCGCCAAGCGCGACGAATCCCAGGACCGCGGCTTCCGCTGGATCCTCGCCATCACCGCCTTCCTCGTCCTGATCGCGCTGGCCGGCGCCGCACTGTCGATGCTGTGGGGAGGCCGCGAGGTGCTCGCCCTGGAAGGTTGGCGCTTCTTCTTCTCGACCGAATGGAATCCGGTCGAAAACCGCTACGGCGCGCTCGTGCCGATCTACGGCACGCTCGTGACCGCGCTCGTGGCGATGATCATCGCGGTGCCGATCAGCTTCGGCATCGCGCTCTACCTGACCGAGGTCGCCCCGGCCTGGCTGCGCGGACCGGTCGGCTCCGCGATCGAACTGCTCGCCGGTATCCCGTCGATCATCTACGGCATGTGGGGCCTGTTCGTGCTCGTGCCGGTCATGACCGAATACGTGACGCCGTGGCTCAACGACCACATCGGCACGCTGCCGGTGATCGGCGCCCTGTTCCAGGGCCCGCCGCTCGGCATCGGCATGCTCACCGCGGGCTTCGTGCTCGCGATCATGGTGATCCCGTTCATCTCGTCGGTCATGCGCGAGGTGTTCCTGACCGTGCCGACGCGCCTCAAGGAGTCGGCCTACGCGCTCGGCGCGACCAAGTGGGAAGTGGTCTGGGATGTCGTGCTCCCTTACACGCGCTCGGCGGTCATCGGCGGCGTGTTCCTCGGCCTCGGCCGTGCGCTCGGCGAGACCATGGCCGTCGCGTTCGTGATCGGCAACACGGTGCGCTTCTCGCCGTCGCTGCTCGAGCCCGGCACGACGATCGCGGCGCTGATCGCCAACGACTTCGCCGAAGCCACCGATACCTACCGCTCGGCGCTGCTGCTGCTCGGCTTCGTCCTGTTCATCGTGACGTTCATCGTGCTCGCCGCGGCCCGCCTCATGCTGCTCCAGATGTCCCGCAGGGAGGGTGCGCGATGAGCGCCGTACCGTCGATCGTCGATTCACCCGTCGCGCGCCGTCTCTACCGCCGCCGCGCGATCGTCAACCGCGTCGCCCTCGTGCTGTCGTGCACGGCTGCGCTGTTCGGCCTGTTCTTCCTGACCTGGATCCTGTGGACCACGATCAGCAAGGGCATGGGCGGCATCAGCCTCGCGCTGTTCACGCAGACGACGCCGCCGCCGATGGAAGAAGGCGGCCTCGCGAATGCGTTCTTCGGCAGCGCGGTCATGTGCCTGCTCGCCATCCTGATCGGCACGCCGCTCGGCATCGCCGCTGGCACCTGGCTCGCCGAGTACGCCGGCGCGCGCAAGATCGGCACGGTGATCCGCTTCGTCAACGACATCCTGCTGTCGGCGCCGTCGATCGTGCTCGGCCTGTTCGTCTACACGATCGTGGTCGCACAGATGGGCGGCAGCTTCTCGGCGCTCGCGGGCTCGATCGCGCTGGCCTTCATCGTGCTGCCGGTGGTCGTGCGCACGACCGACGAGATGCTGCGCCTGGTGCCTTCGCAGATGCGCGAGGCCGCGCTGTCGCTCGGCATCCCGCAGTGGAAGGTCATCGTGCAGGTGCTCTACCGCGGCGCCTCGGCCGGCATCGTCACCGGCATCCTGCTCGCGCTGGCCCGCATCAGCGGCGAGACCGCGCCGCTGCTCTTCACCGCCTTCGGCAACCAGTACTGGAGCATGGACCTGACGCGGCCGATGGCCAGCGTACCGGTGGTCATGAACCAGTTCGCCGGGAGCCCATACGAATCGTGGCAGACGCTCGCATGGGCCGGTGCGCTCGTGCTCACCGTGTTCGTCCTGCTGCTGAGCCTTCTCGCGCGCGCCATCCTCCTCAGGAACAAGATCAGCCATGACTAGCCAACTCGCCCTCTCGACCCCGGTCGTCGGCTCGGCGTCGCGTCCCGCCGATGCGGCTGCGGCGCCCAAGATGTCGGCGCGCAACCTCAACTTCTACTACGACGGCTTCCACGCGCTCAAGGACGTCAACCTCGACATCGCCGAGAAGCGCGTCACCGCGCTGATCGGCCCGTCGGGCTGCGGCAAGTCGACGCTGCTGCGCATCTTCAACCGCATCTACGCGATCTACCCGAAGCTCGAGGCACGCGGCGAGGTCATGCTCGACGGCGAGAACATCCTCGACGCGAAGTACCCGCTCAACCGCCTGCGCAGCAAGGTCGGCATGGTGTTCCAGAAGCCGGTGCCGTTCCCGATGTCGATCTACGAGAACATCGCCTACGCGATCCGCCATTACGAGAAGCTTTCGAAGGCCGAGATGGACGTGCGCGTCGAGCAGGCGCTGCACCAGGGCGCGCTGTGGAACGAGGTCAAGGACAAGCTCAAGCAGAGCGCGCTCGGCCTCTCCGGCGGCCAGCAGCAGCGCCTGTGCATCGCGCGCGCCGTCGCCCTCAAGCCCGACGTGCTGCTGCTCGACGAGCCGACCTCGGCGCTCGACCCGATCGCCACCGGCAAGATCGAACAGCTCGTCGCCGAGCTCAAGGACCACTACACGATCGCGATCGTGACCCACAACATGCAGCAGGCGGCACGCTGCTCGGATTACACGGCTTTCATGTACCTCGGCGAGCTCGTCGAATTCGGCGAGACCGAGAAGCTCTTCACCAAGCCCGTGAAGCAGCAGACCGAGGACTACATCACCGGCCGCTTCGGCTGAGGACGACATCATCATGACCACCGCAACCGGCGACCACATCGTGAAGAGCTACGACGAGGAACTGCAGCGCCTTACCGGCGAGATCCAGCGCATGGGCGACCTCGCGCTGACCGAACTCGAAGCCGCGATCGCGGCCGTGATCGAGCGCGACACCGAATCCGCCGAGCGCATCGTCAAGAGCGATGCCGAAGTCGACGCGCTCGAGCTCGAGGTCAGCCACGACGTCATCCGCCTGCTCGCACTGCGCCAGCCGATGGCGCGCGACCTGCGCGAGGTCATGGCAGCGCTGCGCATCGCCTCGGACATCGAGCGCATCGGCGACTACGCCGCCAACGTGGCCAAGCGTGCGATCGCGCTCAACCAGGTCGCACCCGTGCGTCCCGTCTACGCGCTGCCGCGCCTGGCCGAGATCGCCGCCGACCTGATCCGCGAGGTGCTCGCGGCGTACCACGATCGCGATGCCGATCGCGCCCTGCTGGCCTGGGCACGCGACGAGGAACTCGACGTGCTCTACACGAGCATGTTCCGCGAGCTCCTCACGTACATGATGGAAGACCCGCGCAACATCACGCCGTGCACGCACCTGCTGTTCATGGCCAAGAACATCGAGCGCATCGGCGACCACGCGACCAACATCGCCGAGAACATCTACTTCCTCGTGCACGGCACGCAGATCGGCCTGTCGCGCCGCAAGGGCGACCAGTCCGCCAGCGTCACGATGACCGCACCCTGAGCCACGCGGCCCCGCCCGCGGGCGGGGCCTTGCGGACTCGCGTATCATCGCCGTCGTTTGGACGGCTGTCCGTGGAGTTCGCCATCACTACCCTGCCTTACGACAGCGCACGCCTCGCCGTGTGCGCCCGCACGATCGCCGAAACCGGCCGCGAGCTCGCCGAGCGCGGCTGGACGCCCGCGACCAGCAGCAACTTCTCGATGCGCCTCGACGATCGCCATGCCGCGGTCACCGTATCCGGACGCGACAAGGGCCGCCTCGGCGAGACCGATGTGATGGTCGTCGACTTCGACAACGCACCCGTCGCCACCTCCGCGCGCCCGTCCGCCGAGACCGCGCTGCACACGCAGATCTACCGCCGCTTCCCCGCCATCGGCGCCGTGCTGCACACGCACTCGCGCGCGCAGAGCGTCGCCTCGCGCCTGTACGCGCGCGAAGGCGTCGTGCGCTTCGAAGGCTGGGAGCTGCAGAAGGCCATCTCGGGCTACACGACCCACGAGAGCGTGCTCGACCTGCCCGTGTTCCCGAACACGCAGGACATGGACGTGCTCGTCGCGCAGGTCGACGCCTGGCTCGATGCGGGCAAGCCGCTGCACGGCTACCTCATCGACGGCCACGGCATCTACGCCTGGGGCGTTGATATGGCGGAAACCAAACGCCATATCGAGGCGTTCGAGTTTCTGCTGAACTGCGAGCTTGACCTGAGGAGGTTGTCCCCATGAGCCGGCTGAGCATCTTCGAGCACGACAAGGGCGATGCGCCCGTCGCCACCTTCACCGGGCTCGCCGACATCGCGCGCGAACTCGGCCAGGTCGGCGTGCGTTTCGAGCAGTGGGAGGCCTCGCAGCCGGTCGCCCCGGGCGCGAGCCAGGACGAGGTCATCGCGGCCTACCGCGCCGACATCGATCGCCTCATGCAGGAAGAAGGCTACAAGACCGTCGACGTGGTCAGCCTCACGCCCGACCACCCGGACCGCGCCGCGTTCCGCCAGAAGTTCCTCAGCGAGCACACGCACGCGGAAGACGAGGTGCGCTTCTTCGTCGCGGGCGCGGGCCAGTTCACGCTGCACATCGGCGAGCGCGTCTACGACATCCTGTGCGAGAAGGGCGACCTGATCGGCGTGCCGGACGGTACCCGCCACTGGTTCGACATGAGCGAATCGCCGTACTTCGTCGCGATCCGCCTGTTCAACAATCCGGCCGGCTGGGTCGCGGAGTTCACCGGCGACGACATCGCGCAGCGCTTCCCGCGCATGACGCCTCACGCTTCCGCGCAGTCCGCCGGGACGAAAGCGGCCGCCTAGTCGACGACGGCGGCGATATCGGGAAAAAGCCGGAACACGCCACGCGCCCTTTCGCGAGTAGGGGCGCATGACGTGTCCCTTCCCGGCCGTGCTTGGGGTCACGGCCTGAGCCCAGCGGGACGTCTCCGTATCCCGTCTTCCATCGACATGCCCTTAGACGCGCGGCGGTGCCGACAGCGGACACGTCCCGCATCGTGCCTGCCTGCTAACCTTGCCATCCGTTCGTTACAGGTTCGCCGACATGCCTGATATCCGCGCCATCGTCACCGACATCGAGGGCACGACGAGCTCGCTGAGCTTCGTCAAGGAGGTGCTGTTTCCGTTCGCGCGCGAACGCCTGCCTGCATTCGTCGTCACGCATGCCGACACGCCCGAGGTGCAGCACTGGCTGCACGAGGCCGCGCGCGAAGCCGGGCTCGTCTCGGCAAGCGAACAGGAGATCATCGACCTGCTCATCGGCTGGATCGACGCCGACCGCAAGTCGACCGCACTCAAGGCACTGCAAGGCCTGATCTGGGAAGAGGGCTACACGGCCGGTGCGTTCCGCGGCCATGTCTACGAGGACGCCGCGCGACGCCTGCGCGAATGGCATGCGCTCGGCGTGTCGCTGTACGTCTACTCCTCGGGTTCGGTGCCCGCGCAGAAGCTGCTGTTCGCGCACACGGAGCAAGGTGATCTCACGCCGCTGTTCTCGGGCTACTTCGACACGACCACCGGTGCGAAGCGTGATGCGGCCTCGTACGCGCGCATCGCCGAGGCGATCGGCGTCGAGGCGTCGTCGATCCTTTTCCTGTCCGACATCGTCGAGGAACTCGACGCGGCCCGCGCCAGCGGCCTGCGTACGACGCTGCTGGCCCGCACGCCGTCGACATGCCCGGCCGTGGCCGCACATTCCTGCGTGCCCGATTTCGACGCCGTGTCGCTGACCCACTGAACGTGCGCAACACCCTCGCCGGCATCCGCGACGGCCTGCGCGCGACGCTGCTGCTGCGTCCGCGGGGTACCGCGTCGACGCAGCGCGCGACGCTGTTCCTCGGCGCGACCCTCGCCTACCTCGTCGTATCGATCGCGACCTCGTGGCTGGATACCGATGCGCCGCGCACGTTCCTGCCCTACGGCATCGTCACGACGCTCGCCGATGCGCTCGTGACGCTTGCGGCAGCGTGGGTGCTCGTGCGCGTCGCAAGGCGCGAGTCACTGCTCGTCGGCGTCGCCGGCATCACGCTCGTCGCGACGATCGGCACCTCGCTGTTCGTGCATTGGCCGCTGGGTCACGCGACGTCGTGGCTGTACGCCAACGACCATGTCGCCGGCGCCATCATCGCGGAGCTGCTTTCACGCGCGTGGTGGCTGTTCGTGCTGTTCACGCTCGCGCGCTGGCTGCTGGGGCGAGGCGTGGGGCGTGCGCTGGCCGCGGCACTGCTTGCCTATGCGGTCTCGGCCGCGGTCTGGTGGTGGTTGCCTGGCGCGCCGATGTTCGTCGAGACACCCGGGGGCCGGTCCGGCTCCAACGTCGGGAGCGATGTCGTCGCGCGCACGGGCTTCGACGGCGAAGCCGCCGAGGAAGGTCCGGCTTTCGATCCCGAATACGTCATGTACGACCAGCCGCGCCTCCTCGAGGAGGCGATCGCCGCGCTCGCGCCGCGGACCGCCGGGCGTGCCAATCTCTACGTGGTCACCTTCGCGGGTGACGGCAGCGAGAACGTGTTCCGCAACGAAAGCGAGTATGTCGAGCGACTGTTCGGCACGCGTTTCGGAGCCGCCGGCCACACGATCGTGCTGCAGAACAGTCCCGCCACGGTGCGGACCCGCCCGCTCGCGACGCTGACCAACCTGCGCTGGACGCTCGAATCGCTGGCCGGCGCGATGGATCCGGCCGAGGACATCCTGTTCGTCTACCTGACGAGCCACGGCTCGGCCGACCACGAACTGCACGTCGGGCTCGGACCGCTCGCGCTGAATCCGGTCTCGCCCGACGATCTCGCCGATGCACTGCGCACGGTGCCGGCCATCCGCTGGAAGGTCGTGGTCGTCAACGCGTGCTACTCGGGCGGCTTCGTCGACGCGCTGCGCGACGACTCCACGCTCGTGATCGCCGCGGCACGACCGGACCGCACCTCGTTCGGATGCGGATCGGCCTCGGACATCACGTTCTTCGGCAAGGCTTTCCTCGCCGAGGCGCTCAACACGACCACCTCGTTCACCGAAGCCTTCGCCCGCGCGCGCGAATCGGTCGCGACGTGGGAAGCCGAAGCCAAGCTCGAGCCGCCTTCCGAGCCGCAGATCGCGACCACGACGAGCATCGAGGGCAAGCTCGAGCGCTGGCGCCGCACGCTGCCCGAAGCTCCCGCCGTGCCGTTCGCGCCAGCCTCCAACACTCCAGACGACGCCGGCCTGCCGCCGGCCGACAGCGACGACTCCGAACCATGATCACGTTCCGCTCGGTCTCCAAGACCTACGGTGAAGGCGCCGCGCGCACGACCGCGCTGCACCCGCTCGACCTCGACATCGCCGCCGGCGAGGTGTTCGGCATCATCGGCCATTCCGGCGCCGGCAAGTCGACGCTGATCCGCCTGATCAACGGCATCGAGCGTGCGAGCGGCGGCTCGCTCGTCGTCGACGACGAGGACGTGACCACACTCGACGACGACCGCCTGCGTGCCCTGCGCCGCCGCATCGGCATGATCTTCCAGCACTTCAACCTGCTGTCGTCGAAGACGGTCGCCGCGAATGTCGCGTTCCCGCTCAGGCTCGCCGGCGGCCTCGACCGTGCCGCGATCGACGCACGCGTCGCGGCGCTGCTCGAGCGCGTCGGCCTTTCCGCGCACGCCGGCAAGTACCCGTCGCAGCTGTCGGGTGGCCAGAAGCAGCGCGTCGGCATCGCGCGCGCACTGGCCTGCGAGCCGAAGGTGCTGCTCTGCGACGAAGCCACCAGCGCACTCGATCCGCAGACCACGGCCTCGGTGCTGCACCTGCTGGCCGAGCTCAATCGCGAACTCGGCCTCACCATCGTGCTGATCACGCACGAGATGGACGTGGTGCGCCGCGTCTGCGACCGCGTCGCCGTGCTCGATGCCGGCCGTCTGGTCGAGACCGGCGCAGTCGCCGACGTGTTCCTGCATCCGCGGCACGCGACCACGCGGCGCTTCGTGCTCGAGTCCGAGCACGTCGACGAAGGCGAGCGCGGCGAGGACCTCGCCCGCGCCGACGGGCGCATCGTGCGCCTGACCTTCCGCGGCGAGGCCACCTACGCACCGCTGCTCGGTCGCGTCGCACGCGCGAGCGGCGTCGATTTCAACATCCTGTCCGGACGCATCGACCGCATCAAGGACACGCCGTACGGCCAGCTCACGCTCGCCTTCAGTGGCGGCGATGTCGATGCCGCGCTGCGCGAGCTCGGCGCAGCCGATGTCACCGTGGAGGTCGTGCGCTGATGGACGAGACCTTGTTCGCCAACATCGACTGGCAGGAGATCGCGCAGGCGACGCTCGACACCCTGCTCATGCTCGGCGGCTCGCTCGCCGCGAGCGTGCTGCTCGGCCTGCCGCTCGGCGTGCTGCTGTTCCTGACCGGCCGGCGCCAGCTGCTCGAGCAACGCGCGGTGCACCTGACGCTGTCGTTCCTCGTCAACGTGCTGCGCTCGGTGCCGTTCATCATCCTGCTGATCGTGATGATCCCGTTCACGGTGACGCTGGTCGGCACGTCGCTCGGCGTGGCCGGGGCGATCCCGCCGCTCGTCATCGGCACCGCGCCGTTCTTCGCGCGCCTCGTCGAGACCTCGTTGCGCGAGGTCGACCGCGGCATCCTCGAGGCCTGCCAGGCGATGGGCGCGACGACGCGCCAGGTCGTCACCGGTGCCCTGCTGCCGGAAGCCCTGCCCGGCATCGTCGCCGGCATCACGGTGACCGCGATCGCACTGGTCTCCTACACGGCGATGGCCGGCGTGATCGGCGCGGGCGGCCTCGGCGACCTCGCGGTGCGCTTCGGCTACCAGCGCTTCCAGACCGACGTCATGGTGGTCACGGTGGCGCTGTTGCTCGTGCTCGTACAGGTGCTGCAGATGGTCGGCGACCGCATCGTGGCTAGGGTCAGCCGCCGCTGAGCATGTGAGCGGCGGTCATATGCTGCTGGCGACACGGAATAGCCGCCCCTGCCGATCGGTGCGACCATCCGCGCCCTCCGAATCGCTGGAATCCCGATGAAGCTGTCGACCGCCCTGCTCGCGCTGGCCTTGCCGTTCTCGGCGCACGCCGCCGAAACCCTCAACGTCGCCGCAACGGCCGTGCCGCATGCGGAGATCCTCGCGTTCGTGAAACCCGCGCTCGCCGCGGAAGGCGTCGACCTGCGCGTCAAGGTGTTCACCGACTACGTGCAGCCGAACATCCAGGTCGCCGAGAAGCGCCTCGACGCGAACTACTTCCAGACCAAGCCCTACCTCGACGAATTCAACAAGGGCAAGGGCACCGATCTCGTCACCGTCACCGGCGTGCACATCGAGCCGTTCGGCGCCTACTCGTCGAAGCACAAGGCGCTGGCCGACCTGCCCGAAGGCGCGACCGTCGCGATCCCGAACGAGGCCAGCAACGGAGGCCGCGCGCTGCTGCTGCTCGACAAGGCCGGCGTCATCACGCTCAAGGACAAGAGCAACCCGCTGTCGACGCTGCGCGACATCGCCGCGAACCCGAAGAAGCTCACGTTCCGTGAGCTCGAGGCCGCGACGCTGCCGCGCATCCTCGGCCAGGTCGACCTCGCCCTCATCAACACGAACTACGCGCTCGACGCCAAGCTCGATCCGACGCGCGACGCGCTCGCGATCGAGAGCGCCGATTCGCCGTACGTGAACTACCTGGTCGCACGCTCCGACAACGCGACCTCGCCGGCGGTGGCCAAGCTCGCCAAGGCGCTGACCAGCCCCGAGGTGAAGGCCTTCATCGAGCGCACCTACAAGGGTGCGGTCCTGCCGGCGTTCTGATCCGCCCTCCCGCCGCGCTCAGCCGAGCGCGGCGGCGATGTCGTCGGCGAGCGCCTCGGGCTTGTCGGTCGGCGCGTAGCGGCGCAGCACCTTGCCGTCGCGGCCGACCAGGAACTTGGTGAAGTTCCACTTGATCGCGCCGATGCCCAGCAGGCCCGACTTTTCCTTCTTGAGCCACTGGTAGAGCGGGTGCGCGCCGGCACCGTTGACGTCGACCTTCGAGAACATCGGGAAGCTCACGTCGTAGGTCAGCGAGCAGAAGTTGCGGATCTCCGCCTCGTCGCCGGGTTCCTGGTGGCCGAACTGGTCGCACGGGAAGCCGAGCACGTTGAAGCCCTGCGCGTGGAAGCGCTTCTGCAGCGCCTCGAGCCCCGTGTACTGCGGCGTGAACCCGCACTTCGAGGCGACGTTGACGACGAGCAGCGCGTCGCCCTGGAAATCGGCGAGCGGCCTGTCGTTGCCGTCGATGTCGCGCGCGGTGAAATCGTAAGCCGTCGTCATCGTCCACCCTCCTCGTCAAAGCGCGTAGCGTACCCGATCGGCGCGTTCGGTCCCGGTTAATCGCGGCGGCCCAGAATCGCGGTGTTTTCCCGCCCCTCGGAGCCCCCGATGAAACCGACCCTCGGCATCCTCGCCGCCGCCCTTGCATTCGCCTGCACCATGGCGCACGCACAAACCGGCGCGCCGCCGCGCGAAGCGCGCTTCCAGCAGCAGAACGGCGATCTCATCGTCCGCTACGGCGAGACCGGCTACAAGCCGTCGGGCCCGGCGCCCGCGTTCGAACAGCTCGATACCGACGGCAACGGCTCGATCAGCGAATCCGAGGCCGCCGGGTACGCGCTGCTCGCCAACGACTTCATCAAGGCCGATGCGAACCGCGACGGGCGGGTATCGAAGCGCGAGTACGAACGCTGGACGGCCAATCCCTGATCGGCGCTACTCGCCGGCCTCGAGGCCCGCATCGAAGATGCGGTCCATCGGGCCGGCCTCGCCGGCCACCGTCGCGACGTTCATGCGCATGATCGCGCCGCCGATCGCCTGCGCGTGTGCACCGAGGTTGGCCGGCGTGTCGGTCGTGCGGTGGTAGTGCACGTAGCTCTGCCAGTTGCCGTGGATGCTCAGAACGGCCGGGACGCCGGCCTGCGCATAGGGGATGTGGTCCGAGCAGCATGCGATCGTGCTGACCACGGGCGTGAGGCCCGGCACGTAGGTCAGCGCGGCATCGGCGAATCGGTTGCGCGTCGCGACGAACGGCGACAGCGTGTCGAGGTCCGCCGACAGGCTGGCAGACGACGACCAGCCGATCATGTCGAGGGTCGCCACGAGCTTGATCTTGCCGAGATCGCCCGAGGCCGTGAGCGCCTGCACATGCGCCTTGCTGCCGAACAGGTTCTGCTCCTCGCCGGCGTAGCACATGAAGATCATCGTCGCCGCGGGCCGTGCGCGCGTGAAGAGCCGCGCGAGTTCGAGTACGGCCGAGCAGCCCGAGGCGTTGTCGTCCGCACCGGGCGCGTTCGCGGGATTCATGATGTCCTGCTGGCGCGAATCGTAGTGGCCGCCGACGATGACCCAGTCGTCGGGCCGCTGCAGGCCACGCACGACGCCCATGACGTTGTTCGCCGTACGCGTGCCCTGATAGGTGAACGTGAAAGCCGGCTCGCTGACCTCGAGTCCCAGCGACGTGAAGCGCGCGGCGATCCACTGCCGCGCCGCGACGAGTTCGGTCGAGAACGTCGAGCGGCTCCAGCCCGCGAGCGTCTCGACGTCGGCGAACCAGCGCGTGGTATCGACGCGCGCGACCAGCGGCGTGATGCGCTCGTCGGCCGGCAGCGCGACCGGCCGCTCGAAGCGGTACTGCCGCGCCACGACCATGCCGGGCGTGACGTCGATCCATTCGTCCAGGCCTTCGGCCTCGGCATGCGTGAGCGTGGCGCGGCGCGCGGCGTCCGGGCGCACGAGCAGGTCATAGCGCCCGCCCGTGTGCACGAGCAGGTCGGCCGGCGTCACGTCGACCGCGCAGCCGCGCAGGTGCAGGACGAGATCGTCGACCGCGTAGGCGCCGATGTCGCGCATGGCCAGGCCGAGACCGGTCGACTGCGCGATGCGTGTGGTGTCGCCGGTGAGCAGCAGTTCGCGCCCGAGTTCGACCCAGCTCTCGACACCCGGCGCATCACGCCAGGCCTCGACCTGCTCCGTGCTGGCGTTCTCGATGTCGACGATCACCGCCCGCGATGGCGCGGCCACGCACGGGGCCGCGACGACGATCGCGAGTGCGGCGACCGCCCAGTGTGCCCGAGCCAGGTTTCTCACTCCGGTGTGGTCCAACCCGCGACGCGACCGTCACGATCGAACTCGACGCTACCGCCGTCGAGGTCGGGGTAGTACCAGACCTCCGACATCGTGCCGACGCGGCGCTTGCCGGCCTTGCCGAGCACACGCGTGACCTGCGACTTGCCCATGCCGATGCGCAGCTCGTCCCACGCCGCAGCGGACGGCATCGCCGGTGCGACAGGCGCCACGGCAGCAGGTGCCGCCACCGGAGCGACGGCGGCAGGCGGCGCCGGCGTACCTGGGACGGCAGGTGCCACCGGTGCGACCGGCGCGACGGCCGGGGTCGCCGCAACCGGTGCGGCAGCCTTCTCTTCCAGCCGCTTCTCGAGTTCGAGCACGCGCGCTTCGAGTGCCTTGAGGCGCTTCTCGACCACCGGATCCATGCCTTGCGCACCCGCGATCGTGCCGTGCACGACCAGAAACGCGACGACCACCCACCCGAAGACCTGACGCATACGCCCTCCCGAACGGTTGCCCTGCCGCGCAGCGTAGCAGGATCGCGACGGCGCCTTGATGCGCCGCCGCACGCTACGGTTCGAGTTCCTGCCAGCGCGCGTAGGCGGTATCGAGTTCGGCCTGCACGGCTGCGAGGTTCGCGTTCGCGGCGACGATCGCAGCGGCATCCTGGCGGAAGAACGCCGGCTCGCCCATCGCCGCGGTGAGCTCGGCGACGCGCGCCTCGAGCGCCTCGATGCGCGCAGGCAGCTGGTCGAGCTCGCGCTGCTCCTTGAAACCGAGCTTGCGTCTCGCGGGTGCGGCAGCCTCGGCAGCCGGCGCGGCCTTGGCAGGCGCGGGCGTCCCGGCGGTTTCAGGGGCTCGCGCCTTCACCACGGCCGGGCGCTGGCGCAGGCTGTCGGTGTAGCCGCCGACGTACTCGCCGATGCGGCCCTCACCCTCGAGCACGAGCGTGCTCGTGACCACGTTGTCGATGAACTCGCGGTCGTGCGAGACCAGCAGCAGCGTGCCCGCGTAGTCGCCGACGAGTTCCTCGAGCAGTTCGAGGGTCTCGACATCGAGGTCGTTGGTGGGCTCGTCCATGACCAGCAGGTTCGACGGCGTCGCGAACAGCCTGGCCAGCAGCAGGCGGTTGCGTTCGCCGCCCGACAGCGCCGAGATCGGCGCACGCGCGCGTTCGGGCGTGAACAGGAAATCCTGCAGGTAGCCGAGCGCATGCTTGCGCGAGCCGCCGATCTCGATGAACTCGCGGCCGTCGGCGACGTTGTCGAGCGCACTGAGGTCTTCGCGCAGCTGCGTGCGGTGCTGGTCGAAGTAGGCGACCTGCAGCTGCGTGCCGACCTGCACCTCGCCGTGCTGCGGCACGAGTTCGCCGAGGAGGATGCGCAGCAGCGTGGTCTTGCCCGCACCGTTCGGCCCGATGATGCCGATGCGGTCGCCACGCATGATCGTGGTCGTGAAATCCTCGATCAGCGTGCGTCCGCCGTAGGCCTGGCCGACGCCGCGCGTCTCGATGACCTTGCGCCCGGACGCCTGCGCCGAGGCGACCTGCATGCGCACGTTGCCGGACAGTTCGCGGCGGTCACGGCGCTCGACGCGCATCGCCTCGAGGCGACGCACGCGCCCCTCGTCGCGCACGCGGCGTGCCTTGATGCCCTGGCGGATCCAGACCTCTTCCTGGGCGAGCTTCTTGTCGAACAAGGCGTTCGCCTGCGCCTCGGCGTGCAGGCGCTCCTCGCGGCGGCGCAGGTAGTTGGCGTAGTCGCCGGGCCAGCTGGTCAGCTGGCCGCGGTCGATCTCGACGATGCGCGTCGCGAGCGCGCGCAGGAAGCTGCGGTCATGGGTGATGAACACGACGCTGCCGGCGAAACCGCGCAGGAACTCCTCGAGCCAGGCGATCGCCTCGATGTCAAGGTGATTGGTCGGCTCGTCGAGCAGCAGCACGTCGGGCGACAGCACGAGCGCACGCGCGAGCAGCACCCGGCGCTTCATGCCGCCCGACAGCGACGCGAATTCCACGTCGCCGGGCAGTTCCAGGCGCGTGAGCACGAGCTCGACGCGACGGTCGAGGTCCCAGCCATGGGCCGCCTCGATGCGCGCCTGCACGTCGGCGAGCGCACGCGTGTCGCCGTCGGCGCCGAGGCCGTGGCTGAGGCGGTGGAATTCGGCCAGCAGCGCGCCGGTCTCGCCGAGCGCGCCGGCAACGACGTCGAACACGCTGCCGTCGGTGTCGCGCGGCACTTCCTGGGCCAGCCGCGCGACGACCACGCCGGGCGCGACGCGCAGTTCGCCGTCGTCGGGACGCAGGTCGCCCGACAGCAGCTTGAGCAGTGTGGACTTGCCGGCGCCGTTGCGCCCGACGACGCACACGCGTTCGCGCGGCTCGAGGGAGAAGTCGACCGCGTCGAGCAGCAGGGGGCCGCCGACGCTGTAGTCGAGCTTGCGGAGGTCGATGAGGGCCATGGGTCTCGCGGAATCGGGGGAAACGGGACGGCACGCGGGGTGCCGGAGGTGGGCAGGACGGATGGCACTGTGGCGACGCGCGGGCGCGACGGATGCTGCGCCGACGCGACCGGAGCCGTGCCTCCGGCGCGAACGGGAGGGAGCCACCATGCCGATCAGTCGACGTGATCTTATCAAGCTCGGCGCACTCGCCGGCGCCACGGGCCTCGCCCTGTCGTCGGGCGCCACCTTCGCCGCCCCTGCGGCCAAGCGCCCGCTGCGCATCCTGATCCTCGGCGGCACCGGCTTCATAGGGCCGTATCAGGTGCGCTACGCGGTGTCACGCGGGCACCAGGTCACCGTGTTCAACCGCGGCCAGCGCCAGGCCGAGCTGCCCGACGGCGTCGAGCACCTGACCGGCGACCGCGACAAGGGCGACCTCGCCGCACTCAAGGGCCGCGAGTGGGACGTGTGCATCGACAACCCGACCAGCCTCCCCTCATGGGTGCGCGACGCGGGCAAGGTGCTCAAGGGCAAGGTCGGCCAGTACGTCTTCGTCTCGACGATCTCGGTGTACGAGAAGAACGACACCGCGGGCGCCAACGAGGATGCCGCGACGCAGCGCTACGCCGGCAAGGACATGATGAAGGAGACGCGCGACACGCTGCGCGCCGACATGGGCCTGTACGGCCCGCTCAAGGCCGAAAGCGAGCGCGAGGCACTCAAGCGCTTCCCGGGCATCGCGACGATCGTGCGCCCGGGCCTCATCGTCGGCCCGGGCGATCCGACCGATCGCTTCACCTACTGGCCGGTGCGCCTGGACCGCGGCGGCGACGTCGTCGCGCCGGGCGACGGCAGCGATCCCGTGCAGGTGGTCGATGCACGCGACCTCGGCGAATGGATCGTGCGCCTCACCGAATCGCGCACGTTCGGCACGTTCAACGCGACCGGCCCGGACTACACGCTGTCGATGGCGGCGATGCTGCACGGCATCCGCGCGACCACGACCGCCGGCGCGCGCCTGCACTGGATCCCGACCGACGCCCTCGCCGCGCAGGACGTCGCTCCGTGGCGCGACATGCCGGCGTGGATCCCGTCGCAAGGCGACACCGCCGGCTTCGGCCAGCGCGACGTCTCGCGCGCGGTCACGGCCGGCCTCACGTTCCGCCCGCTCGCGACCACCGCGTCCGACACGCTGACGTGGTTCCGCACGCTGCCGGCCGACCGCCAGGCCAAGCTCGGCGCGGGCCTCGATGCCGAGCGCGAGGCGAAGGTGCTCGCGGCGTGGCGGGCCAAGGGAACCGAGGCGAAGGCACAGACGTAGCCGCCGATCTTCGCCTCCCCGGCAGAATCCCGTGGCCACGCTTGGTATGCGGTGGCCAAGCTGCGAGTCCGTGCCGTACTCGCTGCCGCGCAACCCAACGGAAACGCGCAGGCCTTTTCCCTTCTCCCTCCGGGAGAAGATGGCCCGAAGGGCCGGATGAGGGTTCGGTGGAACGACGAACATCCGTCTACTAGCGCTGCTGCAAGACCGTGACGACATGCGCTCATCACACGTCCGGACCTCGTCACCATCCCGCCCCCTCTCCCCAACCCCTCTCCCGCGAGGGGAGAGGGGCTCGAAAGCGCGTGCTCCGCTCCTGACTGCTCATCCGTGAGATCGCGCTCGCCTCCCCTCTCCCCTCGCGGGAGAGGGACCGGGGGAGAGGGGGCGGATGCGTGACGGCCTCACGCGCACACCATCAGAAGTCGACGTCAGGTGCAGCGACAAGACGCTCGGCCGGTTCACCTCTCCGCCCCCTCTCCCGGAGGGAGATGAGCTCGAAAGTGCGTGCTCCGCTCTTGGCTGCTCATCCGTGAGATCGCGCTCGCCTCCCCTCTCCCGGAGGGAGAGGAGCTCGAAAGCGCGTGCTCCGCTCTTGGCTGCTCATCCGTGAGATCGCGCTCGCCTCCCCTCTCCCCTTGCGGGAGAGGGGCCGGGGGAGAGGGGGCGGATGCGTGACGGCCTCGCACGCATGCCGCGCCGCGACACGCCCCCAGCTCGCCGCGCATGGGATCATCGCGCCCTTTCCTGCCACGAGGACGCGCGATGACGAGCACCCCGTTCGACCTGCACGGCAAGGTCGCCCTGGTCAGCGGCGCGAGCCGCGGCATCGGCGCGTCGGTGGCAGTACTGCTCGCCGCGCATGGTGCGCACGTCATCGCGTCGAGCCGCAAGGCGGAATCCTGCCAGGCTACGGTCGATGCCATCCGCACCGCCGGCGGCTCGGCGCAGGCGCTGGCCTGCCACATCGGCGAGATGGCGCAGATCGAGGCGACGTTCGCCGCGATCGCGGCCGAGCACGGACGCCTCGACATCCTCGTCAACAACGCTGCGGCCAATCCCTACTTCGGCCCGATCGTCGACACCGATCCCGGCGCCTTCCAGAAGACCGTCGACGTCAACGTGCGTGGCTACTTCTTCATGTCGTCACACGCCGCGCGTCTCATGGCGCGCCACGGCGGCGGCGCGATCGTCAACGTCGCGTCGGTCAATGCGGTCGTGCCCGGCGAGGGCCAGGGCATCTACTCGATCACCAAGGCCGCGATAGTCGGCATGACGAAGGCGTTCGCGCGTGAATGCGCCCCGCAGAACGTGCGAGTCAACGCGATCCTGCCCGGCCTCACCGACACCAGGTTCGCCGCGCCGCTCGTGCACGATCCGGCCATCCTGTCGCGTGCGCTCGCCCACATCCCGATGGGCCGCGTCGCCGCGCCCGACGAGATCGCCGCGGCGGTGCTCTACCTCGCCTCGCCCGGCGCGAGCTACACCACCGGCACCTGCCTCGGCGTCGACGGCGGCTACCTCGTCGCCTGAGTTCGGCCGCATCGTCGCACCCGACTTCCGGCATACGGGCCGCGGCTGAACTTTCACGCATACTCGCCAGTCCGACGATCTTCGCGCCGGACGTCTCCCGCCCTTCGCCAGAGACACGCCCCCGGGGACCTCGAGGGGCCCCGCCGCGATGTACGCGCCAGCGCCATGGCGACGTGCGACCCAAACGACGATACACACCACCGAATGCCCGGCGCGAGCCGGAACGGGAGCTTCGATGACACCTGCCTCGCCCGCGCGCCGCCTGCGCCCCTTCATCGCCCTCGTGGTCGCCGTGGCGCTCGTCGCCGGCGCAATCGTGGCGTGGCAGAAGCTGCGTCCCGCGCCCGCAGCCGAAGCGCAGCGCCCGTGGCGCGGCGGCGGCTCGGCCCCGGTGCCGGTGCGCGTGGCCACCGCCGTGCGCGAGAAGCTCGACGTGCGCGTCAAGGCGCTCGGCACGGTCACGCCGCTCAACACGGTGACGATCCGCAGCCGCGTCGACGGCGAGCTCGTGCGCGTCGCGTTCGAGGAAGGCCAGCACGTCAAGGCCGGCGACCTGCTCGCCGAGATCGATCCGCGCTCCTACGAGGTCGCGCTGTCGCGCGCGCAGGGCACGCAGAAGCAGAACCTCGCCGAGCTCGCCAACGCGCAGGCCGACCTGCAGCGCTACCGTGACCTCCAAGGCAAGGGCTACGTCTCGGCGCAGCAGCTGTCGAACCAGGAAGCGCTCGCGCGCCAGTACGAGGCGCGCCGCCAGACCGACCAGGCCGCCGTCGACGAGGCGCGCCTGCAGCTCACCTACACGCGCATCGTCGCGCCGATCGACGGCCGCATGGGCCTGCGCGCGGTCGACGTCGGCAACCTCGTCCGCTCGGGCGACACCGACGGCCTCGCCACGATCACGCAGATGGCGCCGATCAGCGTCATGTTCACGATCCCCGAGACCGAGCTGGCCAACGTGCGCGCCGCCACGCGCGCCAACGCCGCGCTGCCGGTCGAGGCCTGGGACCGCGACGACCGCAAGCCGCTCGCGACCGGCACGCTGGCCAGCCTCGACAACCGCATCGACACCGCGACCGGCACGCTGCGCCTGCGCGCGGGCTTCACCAACGAGAGCGAAGAGCTGTTCCCGAACCAGTTCGTCAACGTGCGCCTGCTGGTCAGCAGCGAGGAGGCCGTAGTCATCCCGAACGCGGCGATCCAGTTCGGCGCCAAGGGCAACTTCGTCTACGTGGTCGGCGCGGAGGAGAAGGTCACGATCCGCACGATCACGCTCGGCCCGGCCGACGGCGAGCGCATCGCCGTGACCGACGGCCTCGCCGCGGGCGAGCGCGTCGTGCTCGAAGGCCTCGACCGCCTGCGTGAAGGCTCGACCGCCGAGATCATCCCGGACGCCGCCGCGACGCCCGCGAGCGGCACATGAACCTCTCGCGCCCGTTCATCCTGCGCCCCGTCGCGACCACGCTGCTGATGGTCGCGCTGCTGCTGTCGGGCGTGCTCGCCTACCGCCTGCTGCCGGTCGCCGCGTTGCCGCAGGTCGACTACCCGACCATCCAGGTGCTCACGCTGTACCCGGGCGCGAGCCCCGGCGTGACCACGAGCGCGGTCACCGCGCCGCTCGAACGCCGCCTCGGCCAGATCCCGGGCCTCAAGCAGATGTCGTCGACGAGTTCGGGCGGCGCCTCGGTGATCACGCTGCAGTTCTCGCTCGAGGTCTCGCTCGCGGTCGCCGAGCAGGAAGTCCAGGCCGCGATCAACGCGGCGTCGAGCTTCCTGCCCAACGACCTGCCGGTGCCGCCGGTGTACCGCAAGGTCAATCCGGCCGACACGCCGATCCTCACGCTCGCCGTGAGCGCGCGCGCGATGGCCTTGCCGGCCGTCTACGACCTCGTCGACACGCGCATGTCGCAGCGCCTCTCGCAGCTGCCCGGCGTCGGCCTCGTCAGCCTCGCCGGCGGCCAGCGCCCGGCCGTGCGCGTGCAGGTCAATCCGGTCGCGCTCGCCGCCAACGGGCTCAGCGTCGCCGACATCCGCGAGGCGATCGGCGCGGCCAACGTCAACACGCCCAAGGGCAGCTTCGACGGCCCGGTGCGCGCGATCATGCTCGACGCGAACGACCAGATGCGCTCGGTCGAGGAGTACCGCGGCCTCGTGCTGGCCTACCGCAACGGCGCGCCGCTGCGCCTCGGCGACGTCGCCACGGTCGAGGACGGCGCCGAGAACCGCCACCTCGCCGCATGGTCGGGCACGGTGCCGGCGATCCTCGTGAACATCCAGCGCCAGCCCGGCGCCAACGTGATCGACGTGGTCGACCGCGTGCGCGCGCTGCTGCCGCAGCTCTCGGCGTCGATGCCGGCCGGCGTCGACGTGGCCGTGCTGAGCGACCGCACCGAATCGATCCGCGCCTCGATCAAGGGCGTGCAGCACGAGCTGCTGCTCGCGATCGGCCTCGTGGTCATGGTCACGTTCGTGTTCCTGCGCAACATCCCGGCCACGATCATCCCGAGCATCGCGGTGCCGCTCTCGCTGGTCGGCACGTTCGGCGTCATGCTGCTCGCGGGCTTCTCGCTCAACAACCTCACGCTGATGGCGCTGACCATCGCGACCGGCTTCGTCGTCGACGACGCGATCGTCATGCTCGAGAACATCGCGCGCCACCTCGAGCGCGGCGAGAAGCCGCTCGACGCGGCGCTCAAGGGCGCGCGGCAGATCGGCTTCACGCTGATCTCGCTGACCCTGTCGCTGATCGCGGTGCTGATCCCGCTGCTGTTCATGGCCGACGTGGTCGGGCGCCTGTTCCACGAGTTCGCGATCACGCTCGCGGTCGCGATCGCGATCTCGCTGGTCGTCTCGCTGACGCTGACGCCGATGATGTGCGCGCTGTTCCTCAAGGGCGGCCACGCGACGCGTCGCGACGACGCCGTCGCCGCGGCCGACCACGACACGAGCCACCAGCACGGCGACGTGTTCGACCGTGTCATCCAGGGCTACGACCGCTGGCTCGGCTGGGTGCTGCGCCACCAGCCGCTCATGCTCGTGGCGACCGTGGCGACGCTGGTGCTGACCGCCCTGCTCTACCTCGCCGTGCCGAAGGGCTTCTTCCCGATCCAGGACGCCGGCCTCATCCAGGGCATCAGCGAAGCGCCACAGTCGGTGTCGTTCTCGGCGATGTCGCAGCGCCAGCAGGCGCTCGCCGAGCGCATCCTCGAGGATCCCGCGGTCGCGAGCCTGTCGTCGTTCATCGGCGTCGACGGCAGCAACGCCACGCTCAACACGGGCCGCTTCCTGATCGAGCTCGTGCCGCATGCCGAGCGCGACGCCGGTGCGCTCGACATCATCCAGCGCCTGCGCGAACGCGTCGCCGACGTGCCCGGCATCGGCCTGTACCTGCAGCCCGTGCAGGAACTCGGCATCGAGGACCGCATCAGCCGCACGCAGTACCAGTTCAGCCTGACCACACCCGACGTGCGCGAGCTGCAGACCTGGGTGCCGCGCCTGCTCGAAAGCCTGCAGCAGGCCGCGCCGCTCGCCGACGTGGCCAGCGACCTGCAGGACCAGGGCCTGCAGGCCTACGTCGCGATCGACCGCAACGCTGCCGCACGCCTCGGCATCTCGGTCGCGGCGATCTCCGACGCGCTCTACGACGCGTTCGGCCAGCGCCAGATCTCGACGATCTTCACCCAGGCCAACCAGTACCGCGTCGTGCTCGAGGCACGCCAGGATTTCCAGTTCGGCCCCGAGGCGATCGAGCGCATCCGCGTCGCCACCGCCGACGGCGCGCAGGTGCCGCTGTCGGGCATCGCGACACTCGAGGAGCGCCCCGCCTCGCTGCTGGTCAACCACATCGGCCAGTTCCCGGCCGCGACGGTGTCGTTCAACCTCGCCCCCGGCGCGTCGCTCGGCGAAGCGGTCGCGGCGATCGAGGCCGCACAGCACGACCTCGCGATGCCGGCCAGCATCGATCTGCGCTTCCAGGGCGCGGCCGACGCGTTCCGCAGTTCGCTGTCGAGCACGCTGTGGCTCGTGCTCGCCGCGGTGCTGGTCATGTACATCGTGCTCGGCGTGCTCTACGAGAGCTACATCCACCCGATCACGATCCTGTCGACGCTGCCGTCGGCGACCGTCGGCGCGCTGCTCGCGCTGCTGATCAGCGGCGACAGCCTCGATCTGATCGCGGTCATCGGCATCATCCTGCTGATCGGCCTGGTCAAGAAGAACGCGATCATGATGATCGACTTCGCGCTCGAGGCCGAGCGCGAACAAGGCATGTCGCCGCGCGAGGCGATCCACCAGGCCGCGCTGCTGCGCTTCCGGCCGATCCTCATGACCACGCTGGCCGCGCTGTTCGGCGCGATCCCGCTCATGCTCGCGACCGGCTCGGGTGCCGAGCTGCGCGCGCCGCTCGGCCTCGTCATGGTCGGCGGCCTCATCGTGAGCCAGGTGCTGACGCTGTTCACGACGCCGGTGATCTACCTGTTCTTCGACCGCTTCACGCGCCGCAAGCCGCGTGCGGGCGATGCGCTCGCGCAGCCGGCGTGACGCGCCGATGAACCTCTCGCGCGTCTTCATCGAGCGTCCCGTCGCGACCGTGCTGCTCGCGGTCGCGGTCGTGCTCGCCGGCCTGCTCGCGTTCCGTCTGCTGCCGGTCGCGCCGCTGCCGCAGGTCGACTACCCGACCATCAACGTCACCGCGACGCTGCCTGGCGCGAGCCCGGAGTCGATGGCCGCGACCGTGGCGACGCCGCTCGAGCGCGCGCTCGGCACGATCCCTGGCGTGATCGAGCTCGAATCGAGCAGTTCGCAGGGTTCGACCACGGTCGAGATGCGCTTCGACCTCTCGCGCGACATCGACGACGCCGCACGCGACGTGCAGGCCGCGATCAACGCCTCGCGCGCGCAGCTGCCGAGCGGCATGCCCGGCATGCCGCAGTACCGCAAGGTCAATCCGTCGCAGGCGCCGGTCATGGCGCTCGCACTGACCTCGTCGCAGCTGTCGCCGGGCCAGGTCTATGACGTCGCCTCGACGATCATCGCGCAGAAGCTTGCGCAGATCCCCGGCGTCGGCGAGGTGCAGGTCGGCGGCAGCTCGCTGCCGGCCGTGCGCGTGTCGCTGGATCCGAACGCGCTCAACCAGTACCGCATCGCGCTCGACGAGGTCGCGAACGCGATCCGCTCGGCCAACGCGCTCAAGCCGCTCGGCAACGTCGCCACCGAAGCGCGCAACTGGCAGATCGAGGCCAGCCTGCAGCTGCGCACGGCCGAACAGTACCGGCCCCTCGTGGTCGCCTACCGCGACCAGCGCCCGGTCCGGCTCGGCGACGTCGCCACGGTCACCGAAGGCGTCGAGGACCGCTACGCGAGCGGCTTCCACAACGACCGCGACGCCGTGCTGCTCGTCATCAGCCGCCAGCCCAACGCGAACATCATCGAGACCGTCGACGCGATCCACGCGCAGATGGAGACCTTGCGCGCATTGCTGCCCGAGAGCGTGGACATGGTCGTCGCGATGGACCGCTCGCCGGTCATCCGCGCCTCGCTCGCCGAGGCCCAGCTCACCCTGCTGCTCGCGATCGCGCTGGTCGTGCTCGTGGTGCTCGCGTTCCTCGGCAACTGGCGCGCGGCGATGCTGCCGACGCTGGCGATCCCGGTGTCGCTGTTCGGTGCGCTCGCGATCATCTGGCTGTGCGGGTTCTCGCTCAACAACCTGTCGCTGATGGCGCTGATCGTCGCCGCGGTGCTGGTCGTCGACGACGCGATCGTCGTGCTCGAGAACATCTCGCGCCACATCGAGGAAGGCGCCTCGCCGTTCGAGGCCGCGATGCGTGGCGCCGGCGAAATCGGCGCGACGCTGCTGTCGATGAACATCGCGCTGGCCGTCGTGTTCGTGTCGATCCTGTTCCTCGACGATTTCGTCGAGCGCCTGTTCCGCGAGTTCTCGCTGACCCTGGTCGCCGCGATGGCAGTGTCGCTCGTGGTGTCGCTGAGCCTCACGCCGACGCTGTGCGCGCGCCTGCTGCGACGCCGCGGCGACGCCGTGCCGGGCCGTCTCGCGCGCACCGGCAGCGCGCTGCTCGAGCGCACGCGCAACGGCTACGCGCGCAGCCTCGACAGTGCACTCGGCCACGTCCCCGTGGTCATCACGCTTTTCCTCGTCGTGGTCGGCTTCAACGTCTGGCTGTTCACGATGGTGCCCAAGGGCATCGTGCCCAAGCAGGACACCGGCCAGATGCGCGGCTTCGCGCGCGGCGACGACGGCCTCTCGTTCCAGGCCATGCAGCCCAAGATCGAGGCCTACCGCCGCGTGCTGCGCGAGGATCCCGCGATCGAGGACATCATCGGCTACATCGGTGGCCGCACCGGCGTGAACAACGCCTTCATCATGATCAAGGTCAAGCCGCTGTCGGAGCGCAAGGCCTCGAGCGACGAGGTCATCGCACGCCTGCGCACCAAGCTGCCGAAGATCCCGGGCGGCGTGATGTGGCTGTGGGTCGACCAGGACATCCGCATCGAGGGCGGCTCGAGCGACGGCAACTACGAATACCAGCTGCTCTCGGGCGATCTCGAGCCGCTGCGCGAATGGACCCCGCGCGTCAACGACGCGCTCGCCGCGCTGCCCGAACTCGTCGACGTCGAATCCAACGGCGCCGAAGGCATGCGCCAGGTCCAGCTGCACGTCGACCGCGAGGCCGGCGCGCGCCTCGGCATCGACATGCGCACGATCGCCTCGGTGCTCAACAACTCGTTCAGCCAACGCCAGGTCGCGACGCTCTACGACAGCCTCAACCAGTACCGCGTGGTCATGGAACTCGACCCACGCTACACGCAGAGCCCGGACACGCTCGACCAGATCTACGCGATCGGCGGCGACGGCCAGCGCGTGCCGCTGTCGGCGTTCGCGAGCTACAGCTACGGCATGGCCCCCGACCGCGTGCAGCACAAGAGCCAGTTCGCCTCGTCCCGCGTGAGTTTCGCGCTCGCCCCGGGCGTGACGCTGAGCCAGGGCGTCGCCGCGATCGAGAAGGCCGTCGCCGGCATCATGCTGCCGACCGAGGTGCACGGCTCGCTCGGCGGCGAAGCCGGTGCGTTCGAGCAGATCCGCGAACGCCAGCTGTGGCTGATCCTCGGCGCGATGATCGCGGTCTACCTCGTCCTCGGCGTGCTCTACGAGAGCACGATCCAGCCGCTCGCGATCCTGTCGACGCTGCCGGCCGCGGGCGTCGGCGCGCTGCTCGCGCTGTTCGTGCTCGGCAACGAGCTCAACCTGATCTCGCTGCTCGGCCTGTTCCTGCTGGTCGGCATCGTCATGAAGAACACCATCCTCATGATCGACTTCGCGATCGCCGCCGAACGCGACCAGGGTCTGTCGCCGCGCGACGCGATCGCGGCCGCCGCGCGCCTGCGCTTCCGTCCGATCCTCATGACTTCGGTCGCGGCGATCCTCGGCACGCTGCCGCTGATCCTCGGCGGCGGCGAAGGCTGGGAGATGCGCCAGCCGCTCGGCATCGCGATCGTCGGCGGCCTGCTCGTGAGCCAGGTGCTCACGCTGTACACGACGCCGGTGTTCTACCTCGCGCTGTCGCGCTTTGCACGCACGCGGCGCCGGCCCGCACCCGAGGCGGTACCCGCGGAAGGTTGAGTCCGCGCCCGCCGAGGCGGATCATCGGCGCGGGGCACGCCGACGCGTGCCGGAGGACGTCGCGATGGCACGCTCGTCGTTTCCGATCCACGCGGTACTCGCCGCCACGCTGGCGGCCGGCCTGTGCGTCGCGCCAAGCGCACTCGGCATCGGTGAAGCGCAGCAACCCGTGAGCGGCATGTGGGAGGCGCTGCGCGACCAGTGGTACGCCGATACGCGCATCGACATCGCCGGCGATGCGTTCATGCGGCTCGAGGTGCCCGCGAACACGCCCGATCCCGCGGCCACGCCGCTCGGCATCCGCTTCGGCCCCGATGCGATCGGCCACGTGCGCCAGCTGCGCATCGTCGTCGACAACAACCCCGCCCCGCTCGTCGCGACCGTCGCACTGCGCGAGGGCACGCCGGTCGAGACGCTGGACCTGCGCGTGCGCGTGGACCGCTACACCTCGGTACGCGCGATCGCCGAGACCGACGACGGCCGCGTGCTCATGCGCAGCACCTGGGTCAAGGCCAGCGGCGGCTGCTCCGCACCGCCGAGCCCGGCCGCCGGCGGCACGCCCGGCGAGATCCGCCTGCGCGGCGCGGACGATGCGCGCGCGCTGCTCGTCAGCGTGCGCCATCCCAACCATTCCGGCTTCCAGATCGACCCGCGCAGCGGCGAGGCGATCCCGCCCTACTACGTCTCGTCGATCGTGCTCGACGAGGGCGGTACGCCGCTCGTCGATGCGCAGACCACGATCTCGATGAGCGAGAACCCCAGCCTGCGCATCGGCTTCGCGAAGGCGCTGCCGAAGCCGATCGAGGTGCGCGTCGCCGACTCGGCCGACGGGCACTTCAAGGCCGCGTGGACCGGTGGCGGAAGCGATGCCACCACACCGTGAGGGCCGCGCCGTCACGGCGCTTGCACTCTTCTTCGCCACCACGGTCGCCATCGCGGTATCGGCACCGAAGGCACTCCCCGTCGACGAACTCGCGCCGGGGGTGTTCGTGCACGTCGGCGCGCACAAGGCGCTCGATGCCCAAGGCCACGACGACATCGCGAACCTCGGCTTCGTGGTCGGTACGCGCTGCGTCGCGGTCATCGACACGGGCGGCTCGGTGCGCACGGGGCGTGCGCTGCTCGCCGCCGTGCGCGTGCGAACGGCGCTGCCGGTCTGCCACGTGATCAGCACGCACGGGCATGTCGACCACGTGCTCGGCAACGCGGCGTTCCGCGGCGAAGGCACGACGTTCACGGGGCATGCGAACCTTGCCGCGTCGCTCGAACGCAGCCGCGAGCTGTTCGCGCGCGACTACGCCGACGATCTCGAACCGGCCGGCGACGCCTCGGCGATCGTCGCACCGACGAACGCCGTCACGGGCACGCAGCAGCTCGACCTCGGCGGCCGCACGCTGACGCTGCGCGCGTGGCCGCTGTCGCACACCGACGCCGACCTCAGCGTGTTCGACGACGCGAGCGGCACGCTGTGGACGGGTGACCTGCTGTTCCGCGAGCGCCTGCCCGCGATCGAAGGCAGCGCGACCGGCTGGCTCGCTGTCGACGCCGAACTGGCGCGCCTTCCCGGCGTTCGCCACGTCGTGCCGGGCCACGGCGCGACCACCGCCGACCTCGCCGGCGCACTCGCGCGGCAGGACGCCTACCTGCGCGCGCTCGTCGACGACATTCGTGCGGCGTTGAAGCGCGGCGACGCGATGCAGGATGTGATCGTGAAGGCCGGCCACGCGCAACGTCGCGACTGGCAGCTCTGGGACGAGACCCATCCACGCAACGTCGCCCGTGTCTACCAGGCGCTCGAATGGGAGTGAGCCTGCGAACCCTCGCGCTGGCCGGGCTCGCCCTCGCGTCGGGAAGCGTTCCCGCCCCGGCCGCGCCGCCCGACGCGCGCGTGCTCGCCGTGCACTGCCACACCTGCCACGGCGTGGCCGGCGACGAGGCGATGATTCCCGCGCTCGAAGGACGTGACGAAGGCGAGCTGCTCGAACGCCTGCGCGCGTTCCGCGACGGCCGCGCCGACGCGACGGTCATGACGCGCATCGCGCGCGGCTATTCCGACGACGAGCTCGTGCGCATCGCCGCGTGGTTCGCCGCTGCTCCTGCGATGAAGGCGCCGCGGTGACGCTGTCACGCCGACGCATCCTCGGCCTGCTCGCCGGCACCGCGCTGATGCCGCTCGCACGGGCACGCGACGCGGCCGCCAAGGCACGCGTGGTCGTCGTGGGCGGCGGCTTCGCGGGCGCGAGCTGTGCACGCCACCTCAAGGCCTTCGCGCCCACGCTCGACGTCGTGCTCGTCGATCCGTCGACACGGCACGTGAGCTGCCCTATGAGCAACGCCGTGATCGCCGGCCTGCGTCCGATGCATTCGCTGCGCATCGGCCACGACGGCTTGCGTGCGGCCGGCGTGCGCGTCGTCGTCGACGAGGTCGTCGGCCTCGATGCCGACGCGCGCCGCGCGAGACTGCGCGGCGGCGGATCGCTGCCGTGGGATCGCCTCGTGTTCGCGGGCGGCATGCGCGTGCGCGAGGACGCAATCGACGGCTGGGACGACGAGGCACGTCGACGCATGCCGCATGCCTGGCTAGCCGGCGAGCAGACGCTGCGGCTCGCGCGCCAGCTGCGCGCGATGCGCGACGGCGGTCGCGTCGCGATCTGCGTGCCGCCCACTCCGTTCCGCTGCCCGCCCGGGCCTTACGAACGCGCGAGCCTCATCGCGCACTGGCTCGCACGGCACAAGCCGCGCTCCAAGCTCATCGTGTTCGATGCCAACAACCGCTTCTCGAAGCAGGCCTTGTTCACCGAGGCGTGGACGGAACGCTACGGCGACCGCATCACCTGGGTCCCGTCGACGCAAGGCGGTACGCTCGAGCGCGTCGACGCGCGACGCATGACCCTGCATCTCGCCGGCGGTGCCGAGCGCGTCGACGTCGCCAACGTGATTCCCGCGCAGGCCGCACCGACCCTCGCCGTCACGAGCGGTCTCGCCGCGGCGAAAGGATGGTGTCCCGTCGATGCAGCGACGTTCGCCTCCGAGCACCTGCCCGGCGTGCACGTGATCGGCGATGCCTGCATCGCCGGCGCGATGCCGAAATCGGCCTCGGCCGCGAACAGCCAGGCCAAGCAGTGCGCGTTCGCGATCCTCGCCTCGCTGCGCGGCGAGCCGGCGCCCGACGGCGTGCTGCACAACACCTGCTACAGCCTCGTCGCACCGGACCACGGCATCTCGATCAGCGGCATCTACCGCGTCACCGACGGCCAGTGGCACGACGTGCCCGGCGCGGGCGGCATGAGCCCCGAGCACGCGCCGGCCGCATTCCGCGCACGCGAGGCCGGACTCGCCGAAGGCTGGTACCGCAGCATCGTCGCCGATGCGTTCGGCGAGCGCGTGCGCGGCTGAGGCTTGTGCGCCCACCGCGTGATCCCCATCTCGCGGCGATCCCTTCGAAGCGAGTCCACGCCATGAGCACCGCCGCCGTTCCGCTGCGCATCGACATCGTCTCCGACGTCGCCTGTCCGTGGTGCGCGGTCGGGCTGGCCTCGCTCGAGCGCGCGATCGCCAAGCTCGGTGGCGACGTGGCGATCGACCTGCATTTCCAGCCTTTCGAGCTCAATCCGCAGATGGCCCGCGAAGGCGAGGCGATCGGCGAACACCTCGCGCGCAAGTACGGCATGACGGCGGAGCAGCTCGAACAGAGCCAGGCCGCGTTGCGCGCGCGTGGTGCCGAGGTCGGCGTCGTGTTCGGCGAACGCGAACGCATCCGCAACACGTTCGATGCACACCGCCTGTTGCACTGGGCAGGCACGCTCGGCAGCGACCGCCAGCTCGTGCTCAAGCGCGCGCTGCTGCAGGCCTACTTCACCGACGGCGCCGACGTATCGGATCCCGAGGTGCTCGTGCGCGTCGCCGCGGCGAGCGGGCTCGACGCCGACGAGGCGCGCGCGATCCTCGCGGGCGACCGCCACGCCGACGACGTGCGTCGCGAGGAACGCCGCTGGCTCGACCTCGGCATCCGTTCGGTCCCCGCGGTCGTGATCGAGCAGCGCCACCTCGTCTCGGGCGGCCAGCCCGTCGAGGTGTTCGAACAGGCGCTGCGCCAGATCGCCGGCGCGAAGCGCGAGGCGCAGGCCTGAGTACGATGGTCAGCGTGCCGCCACGCTGCGCGTGACGACTGCAGGCGCGACACGACCGACATGTCGCGCTTCCGTCCCGATGCGGCGCTACACTCCGCGCCCGCATGGACACCCCGCCCTCCTCCGCCCGCACCGCGACGATCGCGTTCATCCTCGTCGTCGCGGCGCTCGACATCGTCGCGATGGGCATCGTCATCCCGGTGCTGCCGCCGCTGATCGAATCGTTCACGGGATCGAACGCGCGGGCCGGCTTCATCAACGGCGTGTTCGTGGCGCTGTGGGCGCTCATGCAGTTCGTCGCCTCGCCGATCATCGGCACCTTGTCGGACCAGGTCGGACGTCGCCCCGTGATCCTGATCTCGGCCGCGGGTCTCGCCGCCGACTACGTGCTCATGGCGCTCGCACCGGACCTGTGGTGGCTCGCACTCGGGCGCATCGTCGCCGGTGTGACCTCGGCGAGCTTCTCGACCGTTTACGCCTACATGGCCGACATCACCGCACCCGAACACCGCGCCCGCGCCTACGGCCTCGTCGGTGCGGCGTTCAGCGCGGGCTTCGTGGCCGGACCGCTGCTCGGCGGCGCGCTCGGCGCGATCTCGCCGCGCGCGCCGTTCTGGTTCGCGGCCGCGCTGAGCACGCTCACGTTCGCCTACGGCCTGTTCGTGCTGCCCGAGTCGTTGCCACGCGAACGCCGCATGCGCTTTTCGTGGGCCCGCGCGAATCCCGTCGGCGCGCTCGTGCTGCTGCGCTCGCACGCCGAACTCGCCGGACTCGCCGTCGTCAACTTCCTGCTGCACTTCGCCCACCACGTGTTCTCGGCCGTGTTCGTGCTCTACGCGGGCTACCGCTACGGCTGGCACGCGTGGGAGGTTGGCCTCGTGCTCGCCTTCGTCGGCGCCCTCGACATGCTCGTGCAAGGCGTGCTGGTCGGCCGCGTCGTGAAGCGCGTCGGCGATCGCACGACTATGATCGTCGGCCTGTTCGGCGGTGCCTTCGGCATCGCCTGCATGGGCCTCGCACCGGACGGCGTGACGTTCACGCTCGCGATGCTGCCGAACGCGCTGTGGGGCCTCGCGATGCCGACGCTGCAGTCGCTCATGACGCAGCGCGTGTCGGAGTCCGAGCAAGGCCAGCTGCAGGGCGCGAACATGAGCGTCGCGAGCATCGCCGGCGTGCTGTCGCCGCTGTTCTTCGGCGCGGTCTACGCGGCTTCGGTCGGCGACAAGCCGCTGCTCCCGACGCCGGGCGCCGCGCTGCTGATCGCCTCCGTCGTGCTGCTCGGTGCCGCCGTGATCGGCTGGCGTACGGCCCGACGCGCGGGGCGTGACGACGCCGCCCCATCGACGACGCCGCCCGACACCTGAACGCACACCCTCGCTTTCGGGCACATCCGACGGAGCGGCACGCATCGCACGCTAGGATGCCTCCGACACCACTGCGAGGAGTCCGGATGCGCCGCTCGAGGCAACACATCGTCGAACGCCTGCGCCTGCGCCTGTCGCGCGACGGCTGGCCACGCCTGCAGATGAGTTTCATGGTCGCGATCACGGCCGGCGCGGGCTTCCTCGCGTCGTGGATCTTCCTTCATGCAGGGCTGCGGTCGATGCCGATGCGCTACGCGCTCGCGACCGCCGTCGCGTACGGCGTGTTCCTCATGTTGCTGTGGTTCTGGCTGCGCACGCGCGGAAGCGACTGGCTCGATGCACACGACCCGGGCATCCCGACCGGAGGTCGCAGCAAGAACGATCCGCAGGACGGTGGCGACACGAGCTCCAGCTACGACATCCACGACGTTTCGCTGCCCGATATCGGGCGCGGCGGCAGCGGTGGCGGCGGAAGCGGCGGCGGCACGTTCGATTCGCTCGACTTCGGCGATGCCGACGCGTTCACGATCCCGATCGTCGTGATCGTGATCGTCGCGGCGGTCGTGGTCTCGTCGTTCATGGTGGTCTGGAGCGCGCCGGTGCTGTTCGCCGAGCTGCTCGTCGACGGCATCCTCGCTGCAGGACTGTACCGCCGCCTCAAGCACATCGAGACGAGCCACTGGCTCACGACGGCGATCAAGCGCACCTTCTGGCCGTTCGCGGCGACCGCGGCGATCGCCGCGACGGTGGGCTGGGCCGTGCAGTCGGCGCAACCGCGCGCCGTGACGGTCGGCGAGATCGTGACCGAGACGCGCTGAGGCACGATTCCGGAGTTCGATCCATCGCGCGATCGGATCTTTCCCTTCTCCCTCCGGGAGAAGGTGGCCCGAAGGGCCGGATGAGGGTCCGGTATCACGAAACGATCCAGCGTGGCCGCGATCCCGCACCCTCTCCCGGAGGGAGAGGGAGCTCAAGCGCAACGCCCGTTCGGAAGGACGCGTCGAGCCTGCGCCGTGCGTGACGGCAAGCGCCAGAAGACATCATGTGGCAGCTCAACCGACGACGTGAGCTGACCCACTGATCGTCCACGGACACGTCTGGAATGCCGGTGGAACCGCGGCGGAGCCTTGCACCCCGCCGCGCCGATCATGCTCGACGCCAACGCCCCACGCGGGAGCGTCGGCATCGCAGGCTCGTCAGTCGACGAGCGCCGTGTTGAGGTTCCACTGCACCTCGTCGTGCGCCTTGCCGGCGAACGACGGGTACCAGTCGTCCTTGCTCGAGACTTCGTAGCGCTGCAGGCACAGGCGGTCGCCGCCGACCGCACCGGATTCGGGACAGGTCGCAACGACGGTCAGCTCATCGGCCAGGCCGCTCGCCGTGGCTGCCTTGAACACGAGACCGGCGCCGATCACGTCACGCTCGGGCTGGGGACGGATCACGTTGAAGCGGCCACCCTTGAACTCGCCGTCGGTGCTGAACGCGATGAGGTCGGTGGTCGGCCTGGCGACGCCGTCGGCACCCGTCGTCGACGAATCGGCGAGGATCCAGACATGGTCCTTGAACACCTGCACGTCGCGGATCGCCGTGAAGTGCCAGGCCGAGTTCGGGAACACGATGCTGCCGCGGCCGGCATCGGTCCAGGTGCCGTCCTTCGCCCAGGCGACACGCTTGCCCGAGGCGTCGTAGCGCTCGACGGCAACGTTGTTGGCGGCCGACTGGCCCGCCGCGGCGACGAGGCTGACGACGACGACGTCGCCGTCCAGCTGGACGACCTTGCGCGCGGCGCCGGCACGGGCGGAATCGACGGTGGACGCGGCAACCGCTGCACCCGAGACGGTGGCGAGGCCGATGGCCAGGGCGATGAGAGTCTTGCGGATCATGGGAACATTCCTCGGAGGTTGAACGGAAGCGGTCGCGGGCAGCGGCGCAGGGGTGTCGACGTCCGGAACGGTTTCCTCGCGCTCATGCTGCATTGCGTCAACCACAGGATGCGGACTTCGTTTCGGCCGTACAAGCGGCCGAAACGTAATGAGCTGATAAATTGCTGCAATGCATCGAGAATGATGCTGCGCGATGTCTGCGCGATCGACGTCATCCTGGAGGCGGCACTCCTCGGCGCATGCTCCGCATCCATCTGAAGAAGAATCCGCAAGATGATGAAATGCAAGGGAAAATCGATGGAATTTCGCATCTTCTCGAGCATGGGCATGCCGATGCACCGCCATGTCGACGTGGTGCAGCGGCGCGGCGCCGCTGGCCGTAACGGACGCCCGCACGGACCACGCCTGCGTCAATCTGCCGGGGATCGCGACGCCATGACGACGCCTGGAGCCACACCTTGAACGCGGTCGTGTGGGTCGCACTCGGCGGCGCGCTCGGCTCGGTCGCGCGCTACGGCCTCGCAGGATGGGTCATGGGATTCGCCGGCCCTGCCCGCTTTCCGTGGGGCACTTTTGCCGTCAATGTGGTCGGCTGCCTCGTCGTCGGCGTCATGGCCGGCCTCGCCGACAAGCACGACCTGATCTCCCCGACCGCGCGGCTGTTCCTGTTCACGGGGCTCGCCGGAGGCTTCACGACGTTCTCGGCCTTCGGCCTCGAGACCTTCGGCCTGCTCAAGCGCGGCGAGACGCTCGTCGCGATCGGCTACGTCGTATCGAGCGTGCTGGTCGGCGTGCTCGTGCTCGCCGCGGGTTACCTCGCGGTGCCGAAACCGGCCTGACGTCGATCGGATACTTTCGCTCCCGCGGAAGCGCACCGACGCACCGCGCGGCAACGCGGCGGAATCCGCTGCGCGGGTTCCGCCCTACGAAAGCAACGGCGCTTCGAGCTCATGGGTAGGGCGGAGCCGCCGCAGGCGATTCCGCCGTGCAAGGTGTTGCCGCCTCGATACCGTCGAAGCCGCTTGCGCATCGACCGCGCGCGGCAACGCGGCGGAATCCGCTGCGCGGGTTCTACCCTACGAAAGCAACCGCGCCTTGAAATGATGGGCAGGATGGAACCGCCGCAGGCGATTCCGCCGTGCAAGATGTCACCGCCCCGTCACGGTCGCGGCAGTTGCGCTTCCGTCACCCATACAACGCGCCGCGATCACGCCTCAGCAGCAGCGTCCGCCACCCGCCTTGTAGCGCGCCGCCTGGCGTTCGGCGAAGAACGCCTCGTAGCTCATCGGCGTGCGTTCGGGATGGTTGCGGCGGACGTGCGCGACGTAGGTGTCGTAATCGGGCACGCCGATGATCAGCCGGCCCATCTGCACCGCGCTGCGCCAGAATGCGCGCAGCGCGAGGCGCAGGCGGACGGAGACGGGCGTGATGCCCGTCTCCGTCGATGTTGCCGTGGCGTTCGCGTCGGTCACGCGCGGACCGAGTCGAGCGACACGTACGGGGTTTCCTGCGCGGTCGGCTCGGCGCTGCGACGCGCCTTGATCGCCGTGCGCAGGCCGAACACGACCACGATCACGACGATCGTCATGAACAGGCCGGCCAGCGTCGCGTTGACGTAGTTGTTGGTGATGATGCGGCCCATCTCGTCGACGGTCTTGGCCGGCGCGAGGACTTCACCGCGACCGAGCGCGTCGGAGTAGCGCTTGACCGTGGCGAGGAAGCCGATGCGCGGATCCTCGTGGAAGATCTTCTGCCAGCCCGCCGTGAGCGTGCAAATCAGCAGCCACACGGTCGGCAGCGCCGGGATCCACACGTAGCGGTCGCGCTTCATCTTGATCAGGCACACGCAGCAGATCGTCAGCGCGATCGCGGCGAGCATCTGGTTGGCGATGCCGAACAGCGGCCACAGCGTGTTGATGCCGCCGAGCGGATCGACCACGCCCTGGTAGAGGAAGTAACCCCAGCACGCCACGCACACGGCGGTCGCGATGAGGTTGCCCGCCCACGACTCGGTCTTCTTGAGCGCGGGCACGGCGATGCCGGCGAGGTCCTGGATCATGAAGCGGCCCGCGCGCGTGCCGGCGTCGACCGTGGTCAGGATGAACAGCGCCTCGAACAGGATCGCGTAGTGGTACCAGAACGCCATCATGCCTTCACCGGAAATGACCTGATGGAGGATGTGCGCCATGCCGACCGCGAGCGTCGGTGCACCGCCGGTGCGCGACAGGATCGTGTTCTCGCCGACGTCCTTGGCCGTCTGCGCGAGGATCTCCGGCGTGATGACGAAGCCGAGGTTGTTGATCGCGGCGGCGGCCGACTCGACCGTCGTGCCGAGCAGCGCGGTCGGCGCGTTCATCGCGAAGTACACGCCCGGATCGAGCACGCACGCGGCGATCAGCGCCATGATCGCGACGAACGCTTCCATGAGCATGCCGCCGTAGCCGATGTAGCGCGCCTCGGTCTCGTTGTTGAGCAGCTTCGGCGTCGTGCCCGACGAGATCAGCGAGTGCCAGCCCGAGACGGCGCCGCAGGCGATCGTGATGAACAGGAACGGGAACAGGCCGCCCGCGAACACCGGGCCGGTGCCGTCGACGAACTTGGTCAGCGCCGGCATGCGCAGCTCGGGCATTGCGATGAGGATGCCGATCGCGAGCATGACGACCGTGCCGATCTTGAGGAACGTCGAGAGGTAGTCGCGCGGCGCGAGCAGCAGCCACACCGGGATCACCGAGGCGACGAAGCCGTAGGCGATC
Organism: Dokdonella aquatica; assembly: GCF_051987395.1. Classification (NCBI taxonomy): domain Bacteria; kingdom Pseudomonadati; phylum Pseudomonadota; class Gammaproteobacteria; order Lysobacterales; family Rhodanobacteraceae; genus Dokdonella; species Dokdonella aquatica. Next base: position 4,252,629 of record NZ_CP197094.1, read on the forward strand.
AGCATCCAGGCGAGCTGGCGGCCGTTGAAGTGGAACGCCTCGGCCCACTCGGGGTTGTGCGAGACGACGCCGCCGGCCCAGATGGACAGCATGAGGAGGACGAGGCCGATGACCGAGACCTCCATGACCTTGCCCGGGCGCAGGTAGCGCAGGTAGATGCCCATGAACAGCGCGATCGGGATCGTCATCGCGACCGTGAACGTGCCCCACGGGCTCTCGGCCAGCGCCTTGACCACGACCAGCGCGAGTACGGCGAGGATGATGAACATGATCATCGTCACGCCGATCATCGCGACGGTGCCGGCCCCCTTGCCGAGCTCGGCACGCGCCATGTCGCCGAGCGACTTGCCGTCGCGGCGCGTCGAGAAGAACAGCACCATGAAGTCCTGCACCGCGCCGGCGAAGATCACGCCGACGAGGATCCACAGCGTGCCCGGCAGGTAACCCATCTGCGCGGCGAGCACGGGGCCGACCAGCGGACCGGCGCCGGCGATCGCGGCGAAGTGGTGGCCGAACACGACGTGCTTGTCGGTCGGCACATAATCGAGGCCGTCATTTCGGCGCCAGGCCGGCGTCGCGCGCGTCGCGTCGGGGCGCAGCGCCTTCTCGTCGATGAACTTGCTGTAGAAGCGGTAGCCGATGAACAGGATCGACACGGCGGCCGTGACCAGCCATACCGCGTTGATGGTTTCGCCGCGGTGCAACGCGACGGTGCCGAGGCAGAATGCCCCGAGTAGAGCCAGGGCGATCCAGCCCAGCTTGCTGACGATCGAGTTCACAACGCCTCCGCAACGACGGGATAACAAACACGGGAAGCGTGTTCCCGCAGCGCACAAGGGTCAAGGCGCGGCGCATTAGCCTTTGGTCGTATGGACGGCCGCGACCGGCCCGCCGGCACGGGTCCCCGTTCATGCGGCGACGGGTGCACAGGCATGACGATCGGGTCTAGACTTCGGCCGTTGCCGGGGGATGCCGCATGGATGAAGTCGCCGCGGTCGCCGATACGTCGGCCGACGCGCTGTTCACGCAGGTCTACGATCGCCTCAAGGCGATGGCCGGTCGTCGCCTCGCGCGCGGGTCGCGCGGCACGCTCGACACGACTGCCCTCGTCCACGAGCTCTACCTGCGCGTAGGCAAACGCGAGGGGCTCTCGTTCGCGCACCCCGAGCAATTCTTCGCCTATGCGGCGCAGGCGATGCGCCACCTGCTCGCCGATCGTGCGCGCGATCGCATGCGCCAGCACGCCGGCGGGGACTGGCAGCGCGTCACGATGACCGGCAGCGACATCCGGCTCGTGCTCGCGAGCGCCGAGGAGGCGCTCGCGATCGATGCCGCCCTGCGCAAGCTCGAAGCGGTCGACGAACGCGCGGCGCGCGTCGTCGAACTGATGTGGTTCGCCGGGCTCGGCCAGGACCAGGCCGCCGCGGCGCTCGGCGTCGCCGTGCGCACGGTGGCGCGCGACTGGCGCTTCGCGCGGGCGTTCCTCAAGACCGAGCTGGGCTGATGGCCGATCCTGGCGCCGGACGGCGTTGTGCGATCGCGCCATGACCACACCCCCTTCCCTGCGCGAACTCTTCGACGCCGTCGTCGACCTCGACCCGACCGCGCGTCGCCGCCATCTCGACGCCTGCTGCCCGCCCGGTCTGCGTGCCGAGCTCGAAGCCATGCTGGCGGCCGATGCCGAAGCGCACGACGGTCCCACCTCGTCGCGCATCGGTGAGCTCGCCGCAGGCCTGAGCGACGATGTGCCCGTGCTTCCGCCGACCGCCGGTACGCGCATCGGTCCGTTCGAGGTCCTCGGCCTGCTCGGCGAAGGCGGCTACTCGACCGTGCTGCACGCGGCCCGCGACGTCGGCGGCGCGCGCCAGGAGGTCGCGCTCAAGCTGCTGAGCCGCAGCCTGCACAGCCCCGAGGCGCAACGCCAGTTCCGCCGCGAGCAGCAGGCCCTGCTCGCGCTTCGGCACCCCAACATCGCGCGCCTCATCGAAGGCGGCGTCACCGACACCGGCCAGCCGTACATCGCGCTCGAGCTCGTGCAAGGCCGCGACATCGTCGAACACGCGAGTGCGCACGCCCTCGACCTGCGCGCCCGCCTGCGCCTGTTCGTGGTCGCCTGCCGTGCCGTGGACGCCGCGCATCGCGCGCTGATCGTGCACCGCGACCTCAAGCCATCCAACGTGTTCGTTGCCGACGACGGCGAGGTCAAGCTGCTCGACTTCGGCATCGCCAAGCTGCTCGAGGCCGACGAGGATGTCACCCATACGATGCTGCCCGCATTCACGCCGGCGTACGCGGCGCCCGAACAACGCGACGGCGGCGCGATCACGACAGCGACCGACGTCTACGCGCTCGGCGTGCTGCTCGGCGAGCTGCTGACCGGCGAGCGCGTCAACGACGGCACCGGCCGCACGCCGTCGAGCCGCATCAGTGCGACCGGCGGTGACGGCAGTCCGACGCCGGTCACGCGCCGCCAGTTGCGCGGCGACCTCGACACGATCGTCATGAAGGCGCTTGCCGAGGAACCCGAGCGCCGCTACGCCTCGGCCGGCACGTTCGCCGACGACATCGAGCGCCTGCTCGCGGGACAACCCGTCGTCGCACATCCGCCGTCGCGCTGGTATCGCACCCGCAAGTTCGTCTCGCGGCACAAGGGCGGCGTCATCACGACCGCCGCGCTGCTGCTCGCCGTGTTCGCCTCCCTCGGCGCTGCGTTGTGGCAGGCCGGGGTCGCGCAACGCGAGGCCGCGCGAGCACGCGCCGAGAACCGCTTCATCGCCGGATTGTTCTCCCCCCTGCGAACCGGCGTGCAGGAAGGCGAGATGCCCACGGTGCGCCAGCTTCTCGACGCCGGGGTGGCACAGCTCAACACGGAATTCGCCGATGACGATGCCGCCATAGCCGACCTCGCGACGCTGTTCTCGCGCGTGCATATCGAGATCGGCGCGAAGGATGTCGCCCTCGATCTCGCGACGCGCGCCTACGACCATGCGCGCGCCGCATGGGGCGAGCGCGATGCGCGCACCTGGATGGCCCTCGCGCGCCGCGGCGAGGCCGCCTATTTCCTCGATCGCTTCGGCGATGCCGTCGCCGACCTCGAGCGCGCGACCGCGGGCATGCGTGCCGCGCGATCGCTCGACGATTCGTACGCGTTCGCCCTCTCCTACCTCGGCCTCGCCTACTCGAAGACCGGTCGCGCACCGGAAGCCGTGGACGCGCTCCTGAAGGCGCACGCGATGCTGGAAGCCTCGGGACGCGACGAGGTCGCCACCGTGATGAACCATCTCGGTGGCGCCTACATGGCCGACGGCGACGCCGGGCGCTCGCTCGAATGGCGGCAACGTGCCTACGACTGGCATGTCGCACGCGGCGCCGGCGAGAACCGCTCGGCGCTGACCGTCCTCGGCAACATCGCGCGCGTCAAGTACGGCATGGGGCGCTGGCGCGAAGCCGGTGCCGATCTCGATCGACTGATCCCGCTGCGCGACAAGGTGGTCGGGGGCAGCCTCGGTACCTGGTCGTTCTCGACGCAGGCCTGCTCCGTCGCGTTCTGGCGGTGGCAGCTCGACAAGGCGCAGGCCTGGTGCGACCGCGCGATGGCCGAAGCCGAACGCGAAGCCGGATCGGTGCGTCCACGCGCGATCGTGCTGGGCTTCCGAGCGTCGCTGCGCGCACGCCAGGGCGATTACGCGCAGGCGCGTGCCGACCAGGCGGAATCACGACGCCTGCTGTCCACGATCGAAGGCAATTACAAGGACGCGCTGCAGTCGATGGGCGTCGACGAATCGGAGATGGTACGGATCGAGGGTACGCCGTCTGCCTTCATCGACGTGTCGGCATCGTTGCTGCCGGCACCCGACGACGAAGCGAAGAGCGTCGCCGGCTCCACGCTGCTGCTGGCCCGTTTCGCGCTCGCCTGCGCACAGGTCGAGACGGCTCCGGAAGCTTGCGGGAACGATGCCGCGGTACGCGCCGAACGCCTGCTCACCCAGCTTCGCGCGGAACATCCGTACCGCCTGCCTGCCATCACCGCTCTCGTACTGCGTGCGCTGCACCTCGGTGCCACACCCGATGCGGTCGAGAGGATGCAGACCGCGATCGACGCGTCACGCGCCGAGCTCGACGACGACCATCCGTGGATCGCGGAAGCGCAGTCGGCGCTCGCGACCGCAGCCGATGCAAACGGCGACGACGCCCTGGCGCGGGAAGCTCGCGCGGAAAGCTTGCGCATCGCACAGCGCCTGCCGCCCTCCCATCCGCTGCGGGCCTATCTGACACGCAGCGGCTGACGACATGGCCGACACCCGCACATCGAGACCGGCTGTCACACACGCGGAACGGATGCGCACATGACACGGAATCGTTCCAACCGGCGTTCCACGCAGAAGCCACCATGACGCCCCACGACCCCGCCCTGCTGCGCACCTTGTTCGATGCCGTCGTCGACCTCGACGCCGTCGAACGCCGACATCATCTCGACGTGCACTGTCCGCCTTCGCTGCGTGATGACGTCGAGGCGATGCTCGACGCCGACGCCGAAGCGCACGACGGTCCGTCGTCAATGCGCATCGGCCAGATCGCCGCAGGCCTGAGCGATGCGCCCGTGCTGCCGCCGGGCGCCGGCACGCGCATCGGCCCGTTCGAGGTCGTCGGCCTGCTCGGCGAAGGCGGCTACTCGACCGTGCTGCATGCGCGGCGCGATGTCGCCGGCGCACGCCAGGACGTTGCCCTCAAGCTGCTCCGGCGCAGCCTGCACAGCCCCGAGGCGCAGCGCCAGTTCCGCCGCGAGCAGCAGGCCCTGCTCGCGCTTCGGCACCCCAACATCGCGCGCCTCATCGAAGGCGGCGTCACGCCCGAGGGCCAGCCCTACATCGCGCTCGAGCTCGTGCAGGGCCGCGATATCGTCGAATACGCGAAGATCCACGCTCTCGACCTGCGCGCGCGCCTGCGCCTGTTCGTGGTCGCCTGCCGTGCCGTGGACGCCGCGCATCGCGCGCTCATCGTGCACCGCGACCTCAAGCCATCCAACGTGTTCGTTGCCGACGACGGCGAGGTCAAGCTGCTCGACTTCGGCATCGCCAAGCTGCTCGAGGCCGACGAGGATGTCACCCATACGATGCTGCCCGCATTCACGCCGGCGTACGCGGCGCCCGAACAACGCGACGGCGGCGCGATCACGACAGCGACCGACGTCTACGCGCTCGGCGTGCTGCTCGGCGAGCTGCTGACCGGCGAGCGCGTCAACGACGGCACCGGCCGCACGCCGTCGAGCCGCATCAGTGCGACCGGCGGTGACGGCAGTCCGACGCCGGTCACGCGCCGCCAGCTGCGTGGCGATCTCGACACGATCGTCATGAAGGCGCTCGCCGACGAGCCCGAGCGCCGCTACGCCTCGGCCGGCACGTTCGCCGACGACATCGAGCGCCTGCTCGCGGGACAACCCGTCGTCGCGCACCCGCCGTCGCGCTGGTACCGCACGCGCAAGTTCGTCGCACGCCACAAGGGTGGCGTCGCGACGACGCTCGCGTTCCTGCTCGCGATCCTCGCCTCGCTGGGCCTCGCGCTGTGGCAGGCGCATGTCGCCCGCGAGCAGGCCCGCCTCGCGCACGCACACGCCGCACGCGCCGAGACCGTGCGCCAGTTCCTCGTCGGTGTGTTCGAGCAGGCCAGCCCGGACAGCTCGGGCGGCAAGCCGATCAGCGCACGCGACCTGCTCGCCAAGGGCGAGCAGCAGGCCGCGACCGCGCTGCGCGGCGAACCCGAGCTAGAGGCCGACGTGCTTGCATTGCTCGGCCAGCTCCATATCGAGATCGGCGATTTCAAGGTCGCCCGCGATCTCCTGCAGCGCGCGCTCGACATGAGCGAAGCACCCGCCTTCGCGAGCGACGTGCGCGTGCGCACGCTGACCGGCATGGCGCGCATCGACGGCGAGACCGGCGCGCACGACGAGGCGATCGCGCATGCGCGCGAAGCACTCGCGCTGATCAACGAGAACGATTCGCCGGCGGCAGCCGACATCGCCAACGCGCACGAGATGATCGCGAACGCGTTGATCTCCAAGGGCGAGCTGACCGGTGTCGAGGCCATGCTGCGCACCAACCTCGCCCGCGACGAGGCCGCGCTCGGCAGACGCCACGAGTACGTCGCGGACCAATGGCTGCTGCTCGGCGCGATGCTCGGCGAACAAGGCCGCTTCGACGAATCCGAGGAAGCGTTCGCCCACGCGATCGACGGCTTCCGCGAGGGCTTCGGCGAGAACAGCAATCGACTCGCGCACGCGCTGAACGAGTACAGCAACATGCTCGTCGACAAGGGCGATCTCGCGAAAGCCGAAGGCATCCTCCAGCGTTCGCTGGCGATCCGCGTCGCGACGGTCGGCCCCGATCACCACGATGCCCTGACGGTCGAGGCCAACCTCATCTACATCGCGGAGATGCAGGGCCGCTTCGCCGAGGCGCTGCCTCGCCGCAAGGCCAACCTCGAGCGCGGCCTCCGCGCGGGTGCGCTGCACGACCGCAACATCGTCACGTTGTGGAACGCGATCGGCCGCGACCATCGCGAACTGGGACAGTTCGAGGAGGCTTTCACCGCGCTGGAAAAGGCCATCGAGATCTCGACGCGCTCGCAGGGTCCGCGCAACAGCTGGCTCATCAACTCGTACTCGATCCTCGGCCCCGCGCAGATGCTCGGCGGGCGACTCGACGATGCCGAGCACACCGCCCGCGAAGGCCTGTCGATCAGCCTGGCGTCGCAGCCCGAGGGATCGGCGACGACCGCCGTGCTGCGCGCCCTGCTCGGAACCGTGCTGCTGCGCCAGCATCGCATCGAGGAGGCCCGCGCCGAACTCGAACTCGCCTCGGCACCCTTCCTCGTCGCGCCGGGGTCCGCGAGCACGCTGGCACCCACGACCTTGTCGGCACTGAGCGAAGTCCAGTCGGCGGGTGGCGACAGTGCCGGGGCGCTCGCTACCGCCGAGATCGCCGTGGCGGCGGGGCGCAAAGTGTTTGCGCCCGGCCAGCCTCAGCTCGGCGCGACCTTGTTCGCGCTCGGACGCGCACAGCTCGGTTCCGGCGATGCCGCTGCCGCCGTGACGAGCCTGCGCGAAGCCCTCGCGGTGCGCAGTCCACCGTATCCGCCAGCCGATCCACGCGTACTCGAAGCCAAGGTGCTCCTCGCAGCAGCGCTCAGGCGCGCAGGCCATGCGGACGAGGCACGCGACCTGACCGCGTCGATCCGCGCGCAGGTCGATGCCTCGCCATCCGCGTACGCGCGGGAGCTCGAACGCGAATTCGAAGAATGAGTGCGACCTCGCGCGACGGCGTGCCTGCGGCGCGAGCGACAGCGCATCGTGAAGCGCGCGGCCGGATCCACGCAGCCGCATCCTCGCGGAGAGCCGATCACGCGATCGTCTCTCGTCCGATGCCATCCGGTCGATGGCCTGCCCTTCAACGGTGACCCGGAGCGATGCCATGACGACGATGGATCCGGCCAGGCTGCGCGCCCTGTTCGACGCGGCCGTCGATCTCGACGCGGCCGCGCGTCGCGTCCACCTCGATGCGCACTGCCCTCCGGAGCTGCGCGCCGAGCTCGAAGCCATGCTCGCCGCCGACGCCGAGACGCACGACGGACCTTCGCCGGCGCGCATCGACCGGCTCGCCGACTTCCTCTCCGACACCCATATGCCGACGCCCGCCGCCGGCACGCGCATCGGTCCGTTCGAGATCGTCGGCCCGCTCGGCGAAGGCGGCTTCGCGATGGTCCTGCACGCCCGTCGCGATATCGGTGGCGCGCGCCAGGAGGTCGCCCTCAAGCTGCTGCGGCGAAGCCTGCACAGCCCCGAGGCACAGCGCCAGTTCCGCCGCGAGCAGCAGGCCCTGCTCGCCCTGCAGCATCCCAACATCGCACGCCTCATCGAAGGTGGCGTGACCAACGCAGGCCAGCCGTACCTCGCACTCGAGCTCGTGCATGGCAGCGACATCGTCGAGCACGCGAAGGCGCGTGCACTCGACCTGCGCGCCCGCCTGCGCCTGTTCGTCGTGACCTGCCGCGCGGTCGATGCCGCACACCGGGCATTGATTGTGCATCGCGACCTCAAGCCTTCCAACGTGTTCGTCGCCGACGACGGCGAGGTCAAGCTGCTCGATTTCGGCATCGCCAAGCTGCTCGAGGCCGACGAGGATGTCACCCGCACCCTTCTTCCCGCGTTCACCACCGCGTATGCCGCTCCCGAGCAACGCCGCAACGGCGTGATCACGACCGCGACCGACGTCTACGCGCTCGGCGTCGTGCTCGGCGAGCTGCTGACCGGCGAGCGCGTCAACGACGGAAGCGGCCGCACGCCGTCGAGCCGCGTGAGTGCGACGGGTGGTGACGGCAGCCCCACGCCGGTCACGCGCCGCCAGCTGCGCGGCGACCTCGACACGATCGTCATGAAGGCGCTCGCTGACGAGCCCGAGCGTCGCTACGCCTCGGCCGGTGCGTTCTCCGACGATGTCGACCGCCTGCTCGCGGGGCAACCCGTCGTCGCGCACCCGCCGTCGCGCTGGTACCGCACGCGCAAGTTCGTCACGCGCCACAAGGGTGGCGTCGCGACGACGGCCGCGTTCCTGCTCGCGATCCTCGCCTCGCTCGGCCTCGCGCTGTGGCAGGCCCGCGTAGCCCGCGAGGAGGCCCAACGCGCCAACCAGCAGACACAGCGCGCCGAGGCCGTGCGCGATTTCATGGTCGGCCTGTTCGATGCCGCCCAGCCCGAAGTCCCGCGCGAGAAGCGTCCGGGCATCGAGGAGATCGTCGACGAAGCCTCCGACCGCATGCTCGCCGACGCCAGGCTTCCGCCCGCGACGCGGCTCGACCTGCTGCTCGCCCTCGCGCGCGTGACGCAGTCGCTCGGATCGGCGCCGCGGACGCACGCGCTGCTGGATCGCGCGCAAGCGGATGTCGACACGCTGAAGCTCCCCGCCGACTCGGATCCCGCACGCCGACTCGGCGTGTTGCGCGCGGAAGCGTGGCTGGCCGAATCGAACCCCGCCGCCGTACGCGAACGGCTCGGAGCGTCCCGCACGGCAATCGCGTCACACGGCGACATGCTCGCCGTCGCCACGTTGAGCGCGCTGGCGAGCGCCGAAGCCGGCGACAACGACATCGAGGCGGCACGCCGCACCTATGCCGACGCGAGGAACATCGCCGCGACACTGGGCGAGGACGCCGTACGAGGCGTCGACATCGCCGAGGCCGAAAGCCTCGCCCTGTCGCAGCGGTTCGGCGAAGCACTCGCGCTCGCGAACACGACACGCGAGCGCTGGACGGCCGCCGGCGCACCACCCGATCGCGGCATGATCGGCCTGCTGCTGACGACCGCGAACGCGTCCTCGGCCACGGGCAACGTCGAGCAGGCCGATGCCGCCTACCGCGAGGCGATCGCGCTCGCCGAGCGTGTTTACGCACGCCCGCATCCGGAAACCGCCTGGGCGGTCGGGGTCTACGGCAGCTTCCTCGTCTCCAAGGCCCATTACGGCGAGGCCGAGCCCTACATCGAGCGCGCGCTCGCGATGCGGCGCAGCCTGCTCGGCGAGACGCACCCGGACACGCTCAACGCGTTCGCTGCACTCGGCCGCCTGCGCGCGGGACAACGACGCCACGCCGAGGCGCGCCGCGCCTTCGAGGAGGGCATCGCGAACTGCGAGACCGGTGGCGTTCGCCACCCCGTATGCCCGCGCCTGCTCGGCTCGCTCTCGCAGATCCTCATGGACGCCGGCGAAGTCGAACAGGCGCAAGCGTTCGCCACGCGCGCCGTCGAGGAACAGGAGAAGCTGTCCGGCGACGACGGCCCGCAACTCGTCTCGCCGCTGCAGTTCCTCGCCCGCGTCGAGATCCGCCGCGATCGCCACGACGACGTCCTGCGCACGACCGACCGCATCCTCGCGATCGCGGCGAAGAACGGCAGCCTCGCCTCGAAGGACGTGCGCAGTGCGCGCTTCTACCGCGCGACGGCACTCGATGCGGTCGGTCGCCACGACGAGGCGCTCGCGCTGATCCTCGAGGTCGTCGCCGAACAGCGCGCGAAGACGCCGGACGAGAAGACGACACTGTTCTCGATGCTCGCCCTGCAGGCGCGCGCGCTCGCCCGTGCGGGACGCATCGACGAGGCCAAAGCCGCCGCCGACGAAGCCCTCGCGATCGACCCGAGGCCATCCGGCGTTGCCCCGGCCACGCTCGTCGAGCTGCAGCGCCTCGCCGGGCGTGTCGGCGACGGCTGAACCACGAGTCCCGACAGGACGCATCCGACTCGCCTCCGGCGGCGTCCGCTGCCGGGCGTTCACGCAAGGTCATCGCATGCCGGCTGTCCATCACGACCAGCCGTGACGAGGGCCTCGATGTCCGCGACGCGCCCGTTCCCGCCGATGGCAGCGTCAGCCACCGGACGGCGTTTCTCTCGGCTGAGCCACTGCCGAGAGGATTCCATGGACACGCCGACCGCCCGCCGGAAGCCGTTCATCACGCACCCGGCCATCGCCTTTTCCGTTGCCTGCGCACTCCACGGCGCACCCGCCTTCGCCGCCACGTACATCGTCGGAACCGGCAGCGGCTGCACCCATTCCACGCTGGCGTCCGCGATCACCGCTGCCGAATCCAGCCCCGGCCCCGATACGATCCGCCTCACGCGCAGCATCGCGTACACGCAGGTCGCCGCGACGATCACGACGTCCCAGCAGCTCGACCTCGTCGGCGGGTTCGCGACCTGTGCGCAGGCCGAACCCGACGGGCCGCTCACCGTGCTCGATGGCGCCGGAGGCGCGACCGAACCGGTGCTGCGCATCACGGGCAACACGGGCGCGGTCGTGCGGCTGGCCTCGCTGACGATCCGCGGCGGCGACGAGGACGGCACCGGCTACGGCGGCGGCATCTACTTCCGCGGCGACGGCACGCTCGAGGTCCAGCACACGGCGATCGCCCAGAACACCGCGGGTTACGGCGGCGGCATCTACGCCGAGGGACTGGGCCCCGACGCGAGGCTCGTGATCGGGGCCGACGTGAGCATCGCCTCGAACACGGCGCGCTACAGCGGCGGCGGTGTCTATGTCGAAGGCATGCGCATGAGCATGACCGAACCCGGCAGCGTGATGTTGCTCAACAGGGCGATGGGCACCACCGTCGGAGGCGTGCTGGCGGGCGGCTACGGCGGTGGACTGATGGTGCTGAGCGGAACGCACCCTGCCGTCGCGACGCTGGGCTCCACGGGACCCGGTCATATCGGCGTGCTCTACGAGAACGAGGCCGTCTACGGCGGTGGAGCCGCCGTGGTCGTCGCGGACGACGACCATGCAGAAGCGCGTATCGTGATCGGCGGCAACGATCCGGACCATGGGGTGGGCATCGTCCGGAACACCGCGTCACTCGGCGGCGGACTCTACGCCCGGCCTTACTGCACCACCGTCGGAGGATGCGTCAGCGCGCTTGTCAATGCGCGGAACTTCGCCATCTCCGAGAACACGGCTGCCGACGGCGCTGCCATCTACCTCGCCGAGGACGAGGCCACGATCGGAAGCCGCGGCGCATGGATGTTCTCGGTGACGTCGCAAGGATTGGGCATCTGTCCGGCCGGGCGTCCCTGCGGCGAGATCAACCGCAACGAGGCATCCGCCAGTGGCGCCGTCATCCGCATGCGCGGCAAGACATGGCTGGTCCTCGGCGAGGTCGCGGTCGGCGCCCAGGTGAGGTGGGGCACCGTCATGAAGGGCAACCGTGGCCAGCGGCTGCTCTACGCGAGCGACAACGATACGCGACTGAAGCTCGACAACATCCTGATCGCCGACAACGTGGTCGGCCAGGAGCTGATTCGCCATGCCGGCGAAGACGCGTCCGAGTTCATCCTGCGCAGCGTCACGATCGCCGGCAACCAGATCGGCGCGGGACATGTGCTCGCCAAGCACGAGCGCACGACGATCGGAGCGTCCCTGATCTGGCAGCCGGGCAAGACGACGCTGCAGTCCAACGGCGGGTCGCTCGATGTCGCCCAGGTCATCGCCTCCGAGGTCGCCAGCCTCGCCGCGGGACCCGAGGCGGTCGTGGCCGAGCCGCGATTCACCGATCCCGCACGCGGCGACTACACGTTGCGGGCCGCATCCCCGGCCGTGGATGCCGCGATACCGACGACAGACATCGTGCGTGACGCGCTCGGCAATCCCCGTGACGTCGACCTGCCGGTCAAGCTCAACTCGCGTGGCTCGCGCGACATCGGTGCGTTCGAGCGGCAGGCGCTATATCCGCTCGTGCTCAACGGCGACTTCGACGCCGACATGAACCTGTGGACCGAGGTCTTCAGCGGCGTGTCGTCGTGGACGAACGAGCAGAACACGGTCGGCGCGACCGGTTCGGGATCGATCAAGGTCAGCCAGACCAACGTCGCCTACGGCCAGGCGATCCGCGGTCGCCGGCAGTGTATCCACCTGCCCGGCCCCGGCCTCTACGCGCTCAACGGCTACGGCCGCGGCACCGGCAACTTCACGGTGCCGGGCGACATCGCACAGCTGAACTGGGAATACCGGCGCAACGGCGGCGAAGCCTGCAACCAGGGCGCGCCGACGAGCAGCGGCACGCTCGTGCTGTCGAGCAGCGGGAGCTGGTCGCGCGCGTTCGCGCCGGCGCGCATCGCCGTCACGCCGGCGGAGTGGATGTACGTGAGCTCGATCAGCGTCGAGCTCGTCGGCGTCGAGAGCGGCGTCTCGGGCAGTCCACGCACGACGAACACCTGGTTCGACGGCATCACGCTCGAGATCGAGGGTTCGGACACGCTGTTCAGGACCGGCTTCGATCCCTGAGTGAACCCGCGTGGCAGGTTTTCGTACCGGACGGCGTTGACCCCTCCGGTACACACCTTGCCCCGGAGGTTCCGATGTCGTCCGACCGAGTCCGCGCCGCATTGATCCGTGTCCTTCCCCTGGTATTCGCCGGCGCCCTGCTCGTTCCGGACGAGGCACGCTCGGCCACCTACGTGGTAGGTACCGGCACCGGCTGCACGCACCCGAGCCTCACGGCAGCGCTCGCCACGGTCGCCGCGACACCGGGTTCCCACGTGATCCGCGTGACCCGATCCATCGCGCACCTGCAGATGGCCGTGTCGCTGACGACCGGTCAGACGCTCGACATCATGGGCGGATTCGAGACCTGCGCGCAGACCGCACCGGACACGACGCCGACCATCCTCGACGGTGCGGGCGGCGCCACGGATCCGGTCATGCGGATCACGGTCAACACGGGCGGCATCGTGCGCCTAGATCGGCTCACGATCAGGAACGGCGACGAAGACGGAAACGGCTACGGCGGCGGCATCTACTTCCGTGGCGACGGCGTGCTCGAGATCCAGCGCAGCAACATCACGAACAACACCGCTGGCTACGGCGGTGGCATCTACGCCGAAGGCCTGGGTGAGTCCGCGCTGCTCAGGATCGGCGCCGACGTCTACATCGGGTCCAACACCGCGCGGCTGAGCGGTGGCGGCATCTACGTCGAAGCCATGAAGATGGAGATGCGCTCGCCGCGCAGCATGCTCGCCGTGAACAAGGCGCTCGGCAGCGGCACCCAGGGCGGCTACGGTGGCGGCCTCATGCTCCTGTCCGGCTCACGACTCACCGAGGCCCGCATCGATACGACCGGGCAAGGCAACATCGGGGCGATCTTCGACAACGAGGCGCGTTACGGCGGAGGCGTCGCCGTGTTCGCGAGAGAGAGCGGTGACGCAGACGTCCAGTTGGTCGTCGGCAGCACCGACCCGTCGTTCGCGGCCGGGATTCGCGGAAACCTCGCGTCGAGGGCGGGCGGAGGCCTCTACGTGAAGTCGAACGGCAGTGGGTTCTCGTCCGTGACACTGGCTGAGGCCTATCTCCGGAATGTCGCCCTCGTGGAGAACGTGGCACCTGACGGCGCGGCTGCCTATCTGGACGAAGAAGGTGACTGGGGCGGACGCCTCAGTCTGAATACCAACAGTTTCGCGAGCGGCTCCCACGGATCCTGCACGGTGGGAAGACCGTGCGGAGAGGTCTCGAGGAACAGTACCCATGACGGCGTCAATCCGACGAGCGGCGCGATCATCCGTCTGACGGAAAGAGCATCCGTCAACGTCAACGGACGCTATATCAACCTCGTCAACAGTGGACTGCTCATGCAGGACAACCAGGGAGGCCGACTGATCTACGCGAGCGATGCCAATGGCGGCATCTTCCTGCGCAATGTGGTCGTCAGCGGAAACCAGATGAGCCAGGAACTCATCCGGTCGGCCGGGGAAAGCGAATCCAGCGTCTACATGAACGCCGTCACGATCGCGGGCAATGCCATCGGCGCCGGGCACGTTCTCGCCAAGTACGACACGGCAATACTCGACAGCACGATCGTGTGGCAACCCGGCAAGACCACGCTCCAGGACAACGGGGGATCACTGGTCGTGCGATCCGTACTCGCCTCCGAAGTCGGCAGCCTCGGTGGCGGTGCGAGCGCTCTTGTACGCGATCCGCGCTTCATCGACCCCGAGCGTGGCGACTACCGGCTACGCGCGGCGTCCCCCGCGATCGATGCTGCGCTGATCGACGACGGCATGGAGGGTGACGTGCTGGGCAACCTGCGCAACCGCGACATCGCGTCGATCCCGAACGGCGAAGGCCCACGCGACATCGGCGCATACGAGGTGCAGTTCCTGCCCGCCCTCGTCCAGAACCCGGACTTCGACATCGACCTGCATCAATGGAGCACGGTGACGCCGGGCGTGACCACACGCGACGCGCTCAATACCACCGGCGCGACAGGCTCCGGATCGGCCAAGATCACGCAGACCAATGTCGCCTACGGCCAGGCCATCCGTGGCATCCGCCAATGCGTGCACCTGCCGGGTCCGGGCCTCTACGCGATCAACGGCTCCGGGCGCGGTACCGGCAATGTCACGACGGGTGGCGATGTCGCACAGATCCACTGGGAATACCGCCGCAACGGTGGTGAATCCTGCACACAGGGCGTGGCGACGCTGAGTGGTGTGCACGCGCTGTCGAACTCGAGCTTCTGGTCACGCCCGGCGAACCCCGCGCTCGTCTCGGTCGAGCCCACCGAGTGGAACAGCAACACCTCGATCACCGTCACGCTGGTCGCGGTCGAGAGCGGCGTGTCGGGCGAGCCGCGCACGACCAGTGCATGGTTCGACGGCGTGCGTGTCGAGCGTGCGAGCGACGACACGATCTTCAGGAACGGCTTCGACTGAGCGGTGTGCGGCATCGGCATCACTCGTGAACGGGTGATGCCATCACCTTCATCGGCACTCGACGGCGGCGCCTGACGCTCCGCTGGGTGACGTGCCGCGCATGAAACCGAACGTCCGACGTTTCCCGCAACCGACACCGCGTCGCACTTGCGTCGTGTGTATCGCGCGTCCGCATCGTGACGACGCGACCACGCGACGTCGGCGCACGCATCACGCGAACGTCGAAACCTGCGTGGCAGGATCCCGCGCGGGACAGCGTTGCCCGGAAGCTGTTCCCAAGCACCGAGGTTCTCATGGACGTTTCATCCCTCCGCGCTTCCCCGGAGGTCCGTCTGCTCGCACTCGCCCTCGTCGCCGGCGCATGCCCTGTCACCGACGTCGTCGCCGCGACCTTCACCGTCGGCACGGGCACCGGTTGCTCGCACTCGACGTTCGCCGATGCGATCACCGCCGCCGAGAACAGCGCCGGCGCCGACACGATCCGCCTCACGCGCAGCATCGCCTACAACCAGGTCTCCGCGGTCATCGCGACCTCGCAGGAGCTCACCATCACGGGCGGCTTCGACACATGCACGCAGGCCACCTCCGACGGCATCCTGACCGTACTCGACGGTGCCGGTGGCGCGGCGACGTCGGTGCTGCGCATCACCGGCAACACGGGCGCGATCATCAAGCTGGAATCGTTGACGATCCGCAACGGCGATGTCGGCGGCACCGGCTACGGCGGCGGCGTCTACTTCCGCGGCGACGGCATCCTCGAGATCCAGCGCAGCGCGATCACCAACAACGTCGCAGGCTACGGCGGCGGCATCTACGCCGAAGGACTCGGCTCGAATGCCGAGCTCGTGATCGGCACGAACGTCTCGATCGTCGGCAACACTGCGCGCTACAGCGGTGGCGGCGTCTATGTCGAAGCGCTCGAGATGACGATGGTCGATCCCGGCAGCACGATCTTCAACAACGAGGCGACCGGCACGGGCTCCGACGGCGGCTACGGTGGTGGTCTCATGGTCCTGAGCGGCAGTCATGCCGCGGTCGCCACGATCGGTACAACAGGCCCCAACAACTTCGGCGCGATCCACAGCAATCGCGCTCGCTACGGCGGTGGCGGCGCGGTAGTGGCGGCAGAAACCGACGACGTGGAGGCCAGCATCGTCATTGCGGGCACGGATCCGAACCATTGGGTCGGCATCCGCGGGAACGCAGCCACCGTCGTGGGCGGAGGCTTCTACGCACAGTCGGCAGATGGAACCTTTGGCTCCATCACGACGGCTGATCTCAAGCTCCGAAACTTCTCCTTGTCGGAAAACGCCGCACCTGACGGTGCTGCGATCTATCTGCAGCAGGACGGCATCTGGGGTGGGCGTGTCTTCTTCACGCAGAGCATGGGCGGCGGGCAGTGTCCGGTTGGACGTGCTTGCGGCGAGATCAGCCGCAACCAGGCGTGGAACGGCACGCAACTGACCGACGGTGCGATCGTTCATCTCAGGCCGGAAACGCTGGTGTCCTTCGGTGAGTTCTACGGTTCGGCTGCCGTGCCCTCGCGATCGGGCATCGAAATGCGCGAGAACCGCGGTGGCCGACTGTTCTACGCGAGCGGCAACAACACCGTCATCCGTCTCGACAACATCGTCATGACCGACAATCAGCTCAGCCAGGAGCTCATACGTCACGCGGGTGAAGACGCGTCCGCTTTCAGGTTGCGCAACGTCACGATCGCCGGCAACACGATCGGTGCATCACACGTCCTCTCGAAGTTCGACCAGACCGAAATCGACGCCTCGATCATCTGGCAACCCGGCAAGACCACGCTGCAGAACAACGGCGGCACGCTCGCCGTGACGCAGGTGATCGCCTCCGAAGTCGGCAGCCTCAACGCAGGTCCCGAGGCCTACGTCGCCAACCCGCGCTTCACCGATCCGGCGCGCGGCGACTACTCGATCCGCGCCGCTTCACCGGCCGTCGACGGTGCAGGGGCTTCGCCGTTGGTCCTCGGTGACGTGCTCGGCCTGCCGCGCAACATCGACCTCGACTCCGCCGCGTTCTCGCGCGGCCCGCGCGACATCGGCGCCTACGAGCGGCAGTCGCTCGAGCCGCTCGTGCTCAACGCCGACTTCGACGCCGACCTCAACCTGTGGACCGAGATCTTCACCGGCGTGTCGTCGTGGACCAACCAGCAGAATGCGACCGGTGCGACCGGTTCCGGATCGGTCCACGTCACCCAGACCAACGTCGCGATCAACCAGGAGATCCGCGGCCGCCAGCAGTGCGTGCACCTGCCCGGCCCCGGCACCTACGCACTGAACGGATCGGGCCGCGGCACCGGCAACATCACCGTGCCCGGCGACGTCGCGCAGTTGAACTGGGAGTACCGCCGCAACGGCGGCGAAGCCTGCACCGACGGCACGCCGACGACGACGGGAACCTTGATGCTGTCCAATCGCGCATCCTGGTCACGCGCCGCCGCACCCGCGCGCGTCACGGTGACACCTGCGGACTGGACCTTCGGCAGCTCGATCACGATCAGGCTCGTCGGCGTCGAGAACGGCGTGTCCGGCAGCCCGCGCACGACGAATGCGTGGTTCGACGGCATCACGCTCGTGCGTGAACCGACCGACGTGATCTTCCGCAACGGCTTCGATCCCTGATCGACGAGGCAACCGCCACGCGTGCGTCGCGACACGCACGCGTGGCAGCCCATCGCTTCGGTTGGCGTTACTCGCTGATGCACTCCCAGCAGCGAGGTTCCCATGGACGATTCCTTCACCCGCGCACGTGGCGCGGCCCGCGTGCTCCTGCTCGCCCTCACGGGCAGCACGCTTCCGGCGACACCTGCCCTCGCCGCGGTCTTCACCGTCGGCACGGGCACCGGCTGCTCGCATTCCACGTTCGCCGATGCAATCACCGCGGCCGAGAACGGCGCCGGTCCCGACACGATCCGCCTTACGCGCAGCATCGCCTACAACCAGGTCTCGGCCGTCATCACGACGTCTCAGGAGCTCACCATCACCGGCGGCTTCGACACATGCACGCAGGCGACCTCCGACGGCATTCCGACCGTGCTCGATGGCGCGGGCGGCTCGGCCACGTCCGTACTGCGCATCACCGGCAATTCCGGCGCGATCATACGACTCGATACGCTCACGATCCGCAACGGCGATGTCGGCGGCACCGGCTACGGCGGCGGCGTCTACTTTCGCGGCAACGGCATCCTCGAGGTCCAGCGCAGCGCGATCTCGAACAACATCGCGGGCTACGGTGGCGGCATCTACGCCGAAGGGCTTGGCGGAAACGCCGAACTCGTGATCGGCGAGAACGTCTCGATCGTCGCCAACACCGCGCGCTACAGCGGCGGCGGCGTGTACGTCGAGGCGCTCGAGATGACGATGATCGATCCCGGCAGCGTGATGCTCAACAACGAGGCCACGGGTGTCGGTGTCGAGGGCGGCTATGGCGGTGGATTGATGGTGTTGAGCGGCGACTTCACCGCCGTCGCCACACTGGGCACGACAGGGCCGAACAATCTCGGCGTCCTCTACGGCAATCGTGCACGCTACGGCGGTGGCGCCGCGGTGGTCGCCGCCGAAGGGGGCGACGCGAACGCGGAAATCGTCGTCGCCGGAACATCCCAGGACCATCGGGTCGGCATACGCGGCAACACCGGCTCCGAGCTGGGCGGCGGCATTTACGCGCGCTCCGCGGGTTCGACGCGAGCCGACGTCAGGCTGCGCAACTTCGCCGTGTCCAACAACCTGTCCCCGGACGGCGCAGCCATCTACCTGGCGGGTCAGGGCGATTCGGGAAGCCGCCTGTTCGCCGTCCCCGGTGCGGGCGCGGGCCTCTGCCCGATCGGACGAGCCTGTGGCGAAATCAGCGGCAACGACGCCATCAACGGCAGCACGTTGACCACGGGTGCGACCGTCCATCTGCGCGGCGACACGACGGTCGTCATGGGTCAGCTCACGGGCGGCACGCCCGCAGACTCGGGTGTGATCATGCGAGGCAATCGTGGCGGGCGCGTGATCTACGCGAGCCAGAACGACACCGCGATCATCCTCGACAACGTCGTCATCACGGACAACCAGTTGAGCCAGGAAGTCATCCGTCACGCCGGTGAAGGCAATTCATCGTTCCGGCTGCGCAACGTCACGATCGCCGGCAACGGCATCGGAGCGGGACACGTGATCGCGAAGTTCGCGACCACCGTGATCAACGGTTCGATCATCTGGCAGCCCGGCAAGACGACGCTGCAGTCGAATGGCGGCTCGCTCACCGTGGGGCAATCCATCGCCTCGGAGGTCGCCAGCCTCAATGCGGGACCCGATGCCTACGCCGCGAATCCGCGCTTCACCGACCCGGCACGTGGCGACTACACCGTCCGCGCGGCATCGCCCGCGATCGACGGTGCGATCGCGACCATATCGGTGGTCGGCGATGTACTCGGCCTGCCGCGCGACATCGATCTCGACTCCGCCGCGTTCTCGCGTGGCCCGCGCGACATCGGCGCCTACGAGCGTCAGTCGCTCGAACCGCTCGTGCTCAATGCCGATTTCGATGCCGACCTCAACCTGTGGACCGAGATCTTCACCGGCGTGTCGTCGTGGACCAACCAGCAGAACGCAGCCGGTGCGACCGGGTCAGGATCGGTCCACGTCACCCAGACCAACGTCGCCGTCAACCAGGAGATCCGCGGTCGCCGGCAGTGCATCCACCTGCCCGGCCCCGGCACGTACGCGCTCAACGGCTGGGGACGCGGTACCGGCAGTGCAGTCGTACCGGGCGACATCGCGCAGCTGAACTGGGAGTACCGCAACAACGGCGGCGAAGCGTGTACCGATGGCGCAGCGACCCTCTCGGGCAGCCTCGCACTTTCGAACAGCCCATCGTGGTCCAAGGCCTTCGCACCGGCCCGTATCACCGTGACGCCGGCGCAATGGACGAACATGAGTTCGATCACGATCAGCCTCGTCGGTGTCGAGTCCGGCATACAGGGCAATCCACGCACCACCAACGCGTGGTTCGACGGCATCACGCTCGTGCGCGAACCCAGCGACGTGATCTTCCGCAACGGCTTCGATCCCTGACATCCACCGCCACGCGTGTGCCGGGAGGCGCACGCGTGGCGGGTGGCCTCCGCACGTCGCCAACGGCGTCGATCCCCGATCGATGCCCCTCATGGACGCGGGCGCCTGCGAGCGCCCGCGTCCTGCCCTCCCTCGGCAACCGGGAACCCTGCATGCAACGCTTCATGATCGAACGCGACCTCCCCGGCGCGGGTGCGCTGCCCGATGCGGTCCTGCGGCTGATCGCGCGCAAGTCCCTCGCCGCACGCGAGACCTCGGTGCAATGGCTGTACAGCTACGTCACCGAAAACCGCTTCTACTGCATCTGCATCGCAGCCGACGAGGACGCCGTCCGCGAGCATGCACGACGCTGCGGCCTGCCGGTCGATCGCATCGCGCGCATCCGCTCGCTGATCGATCCCGCGAACGAAGGCCCGCGGCGTGTTGCCGATACGCTCGACGCGGCGGCGCGTGCAATGTGCTCGCCGCACTCCGCCATCGCAGCGTCCCGCGCCTGAGCAGCAGGAACGCGACAACGGTGGTCGCGCCGCCGAACAACAGCGCGATCGGCGGGTTCGACGGCATCACGCTCGAGGTCGCGCCTTCCGACGTGATCGTCCAGGACGATTCCCAACTTCGCAACGCGGCACGAACTCGTGCCGGTCGATCCCTGACCGACTCGTTCCACCGCCGGACGGCAGGATCCCGTGCCAACCAGCGTTGCTCGTGCTTGCCGGTACCGTAATCCGGCACGGGGAGTCCCACCATGACGTCGCAAACGCCTCTCTCGATGTCGGCATGCCTGCTGGTCGTACTGGCCATGGCGAGCGCGGAAGCGGCCGCAGTGCAGTTCCGCGTCGGCAGCGATGCCGCCTGCTCGCACACGACGCTGCAGGCCGCGGTCAATGCGCTGCCCGCCAGCGGCGCGCACGAGATCCGCATCGCCAACTCCGCCACGTACACCGCGCAAGCCGTCACCCTCAGCAGCCGCACCGTCACGATGGCCGGCGGCTACACGACCTGCGATGCCGCCGGCGGCGGAAACCGTGCCCTGCTCAGTGGTGCGGGCGGCAGCAGCAACAGCGTGCTGACGATCGGCGGCAGCGGCAACGACATCATCCTCGAGAACCTCAATCTCATCCGCGGCGACGAAGTCTCCTCCGGCAACGGCGGCGGCATCGATTTCCGCGGCAGCGGAACGCTGACGCTGCGCAATGTCGGCATCAGCCAGAACTACGCCGGCTACGGTGGCGGCATCCATTTCGCCGGCGAGAACGGCACGGCCGAGCTGCGCATCGAGGCCGGCACGACGATCCTGCTCAATACCGCGCAGTACTCCGGCGGCGGCGTGCGCCTCGAAGGCCGCGCGACGATGATAATGACCGCGACGAATTCGACGATCGCCGACAACGACGCGCTCGGCATCAACCCGGTCAACAACCAGCCGATGTACGGCACCGGCGGCGGCGTGATGGTGGTCGCACCCGCCGAGGCGTACATCGCGTCGTCCGGCATCGGCAATGGCACCATCGTCGGCAACCGGGCGCGCTACGGTGGCGGCATCGGTGTCGTCGGCAGCGACGGGGCCGACGATTACGCCCGTGTGTTCCTGTACTCGATCGAACCGACTCGCCCCGTGCGCGTGCACGGCAACCGCGCCAGCAATACGGGCGGCGGCATCTTCCTCGACGCCGTCTCTGTGCCTTTTGTCGGATCAACGGGAAGCGTACTCTGCTCCTTCGATGTCCGCATCGACGGCAATATCGCCCAGGACGGCAGCGCCCTCTATTCCGATTCCGATTTCGGCACGATCGACTCGTTTGGCAGCTGGGCATTCATCAATACGGAGGCTTCGCCTTACGGCTGCACTCGACCTGCCGGCAGCGTGCGCTGCGCCGCAGGCGTGGCCTGCAACACGATCGAGGGCAACCGCACCGAAGACAGTGCCGGCAACGCGACCGCCGGCGCAGCGATCCTGGTCCAGAACGACGGCATACTGACCGCAACGCGAGTCAGCGTCCTCAACAACGTCGGCGCTCATGCGTTGCGCGCGTTCGAAGCGAACATCGGACTCGGCACGGTATCCTTTGCCGGCAACACCGTATCGGGGCCATTGCTGCGCCTCGAGGACGAAAGCACCCTGCGCGTTGCCGATGCAACCCTCGCCGGCAATGCGATCACCGCCAGCCACGTGGTCTCGTTGAACGGCTCGCTCGACATGCGGCGATCCATCCTCTGGCAACCGGGCAAGACGTCGCTGACGCAGAGCGGCGGCAGCCGCACCCTCAGCCAGGTGTTCGCCAGTGAAGTCGCCAGCCTCGGCGCCGGCGCTACCGCGACGCCGCCGCGCCTCGTCGATCCGGACCGCGGCGATGTCCGCCTGCGCGCGGCATCGTTGGCCGTCGACTACCTCGAGGCGATTCCCGGCAACGATGTCGACGTCGAAAGCATGCCGCGCAACCGGCGCCTGGACATCGTCCCGCGCACACCGGGCTTCGTACGCGATCTCGGCGCCTACGAACGCCAGACCCTCGCACCGCTGCTCTACAACGGCGACTTCGACACCGACGGCAACCTGTGGACCTCGGTCACCCCGGGCGTCTCCACCTGGGACGGCACGCAGAACGCGGCAGGCGCCGCGGGCTCGGGTTCGATCAAGGCCACCCAGGACAACGCGACACCGGGGCAGCGCGTCACCGGACTGCACCAGTGCATCCATCTGCCCGGCCCCGGCACCTACGCGCTCAACGGGTATGGCCGTTCGGGCGCCGGCACCTCCATCACCCGCGACGCTGTCTACCTCGGCTGGGCGTTCCGCCGCACCGGCAGCGAGTCCTGTACCAGCGGCCCGGCAACCTCGTCGGGCAACCTCTTCCTCTCCAATGCGTCGAGCTGGCAGCGGGCGCCCAATCCCGCCCTGATCACCGTGTCCGCAGCGGACTGGACCACGACGAGTTCGATCGACATCACCCATGTCGTCGTCGAGAACGGCATCACCGTGCCCGCCACCACGGTCGGCTGGTTCGACGGCATCACCCTCGAATACGTCGATCCCAACGACACCCTCTTCCGCAACGGCTTCGACTGACGCCGCGGATCACCGGCACGTCACGACGATGAAGGTGTCCCGGATGCCGATGCCGGATCATCGATGTCCTGGATACCCGCCGGATGGCGTTGCTCGCGGGCAGGAGTCCGGGAGGCAGACAGGAGTCCGGGAGGCAGAGAACCACCGGATGGCGAAGTCCGCCGAGCGACGCACTCGTGGCCTTCACTGCCCGCACGTTTTCACGAGGAGAAACCCGATGTTCCGCATGTCAGCTTCGACGATCCGCGCTTTCGCCCTGTGTGCCGTGCTGGCCGCGCCCGCACCCGCGCTCGCCGCGGATGGCGTGGTCGGTCCGGCCAACTGCAACGAGGCCGGCTTCAGCAACGTGCTCGCGACGGTCATCGGCAGCGGCGGCGGTACCGTCACGTTCAACTGCGGCACGGCGACGATCCCGTTCACGTCGTACAAGCAGATCGGCGGCACGGTGATCATCGACGGCGGCGGAAGGATCACCTTCGATGGCCAGAACACCTCCGCGTTCTTCCAGGTCTTCTTCAACGGCAACGCGACCCTGCGCAGGCGGACGTTGCGCAGGGGCGTGTTCAGCTCCACGCATGCGCTCGAAAACTTCGGAACGCTGGCGCTGGATCGCGTGGAGGTGCGCGACAACAGCTCCTCGCGCGCGGTCGTGGCCAGCTCCGGTGCGCTGCAGGTGTTCTCGAGCACGTTCAGCGGCAACGCCAACACGGCAACCGACTTCAACGGCGACGGCGGCGCGATCGCCCACAGCGGCAGCTCGCTGTACATCGACGCCAGCACGTTCACGTCCAATCGCACCGGCCGGCACGGCGCCGCCGTGTACAGCAGCGGCGTGATCACGATCGAAAACTCGACGTTCACCGGAAACCAGGCCGGCGGCGGTGGCGGCGCGGTGTACCAGACCGGTTCGGGCAACAGCGTCATCGACTACGCGACGATCGCCAACAACACGGCCGTCTTCGGCGGCGGCATCTACAACGACGGCGCGGCGTCCTCGACGCTCAGGGTCGGCCGCTCGATCATGGCCGGCAACAACGGGGGCAACTGCGACGGCGTGCTGTCTTCGTCCGGCTACAACCTCTGGTTCGCGGGCACGAACTGCGCGCTTTCGGGAACGGGCGACGGCGCCGGCAACCCGCAACTCGGTGCATTGGCGTCGAATGGCGGCCCGACCCAGACCCTGCTGCCCGGCACGGGCAGCGCGGCGATCGACCGGATTCCGCCCGCGCAATGCATCCTGTCCGTAGACCAGCGTGGCGCCCGGCGGCCCGCCGGCAGCGGCTGCGACAGCGGCGCGGCCGAAGCCGGCGCGGTGATCGACCTGATTTTCCGGCACGGCTTCGAATAGGGACGCCACATCGGTCGCATCAGCGCAGCGACTCGAACGAAAGCATCCGGCTGGGCAACCTTCCGGAGGCTTCCGGGACGAGGCTTCCGGGAAGGCTTCCGGGACAGGCTTCCGGGACACCCACCTTCCCGACGAGACAGGCTTCCGGGACACCCACCTTCCCAACAGGGAAGCTTTCGGGACACCCGGGAAGCTTTCGAGACACGGAAGCTTTCGGGACACCCACGTTCCGGCCAGCGCTTCCGCCGTTCGATCCCGCTGACATCATGCTGGATCAGAGCTTCCAAGCAGAGCTTCCGGGACAGCCAGCATGCTCTGGCACAACATGGGTGTCCCGGATGGACAGGTGTCCCAGTTGGACGCGTCCCGGATGCACGCGATCGAGGTGTTCCATCGCCGGATGGCAGGATCCGGCACCGGACGGCGTTGCCCATGGCATTCCCACGAGGATCGACCATGCACGCATCCGCCGCCCCCCTCGCCTCGCTCGTCCTGCTGCTGGCCGGCACGCAGGCCATCGACGGCCACGCCGCCACGTACACCGTCGGAGTCGGCACCGGATGCTCGCATCCGAACGTGCAGGCTGCGGTCGACGCCGCCGCAGCGAACCCCGGGGCGGATCTCATACGGATCTCGCGCAGCGTCGCCCACACGGCGCAGGCGATCCGGATCTCGGACCAGGAGCTGACGCTCGAAGGCGGCTTCCCCGATTGCACGAGCGGCGCCTCCGGCGTGTGGACCGTGCTCGACGGTACCGGTGGCGAATCGACGAGCGTGGTGACGATCTCCGGCGACAGCGGTGCCGTCGCGATGCGGCGTCTGCGCATCATCGGTGGCGACGAGGTCGGCGACGGTGATGGTGGAGGTATCGATCTTTCCGCCATCGGCAGCCTGTTCCTCGAAGACGTCGAGATCAGCGGCAACCGGGCCCGCGATGGCGGTGGCATTCGGGTTACCACCAGCCAGAGCACGTCTTTGCGGCTCGGCGACAACGTCCGCATCTTCGACAATCGCGCCACGCGCTCGGGTGGCGGCATCAGCGTGGAATGGGGACGCCTTCGCATCGACGGCGACGGCGTTCTGATCGGCTACAACACGGCCGCGAGCCACGGCGGTGGCATCAATGTGGAGAGGACGACCAGCATCGACATCGGCTCGCCGGGATGGAACGGGCTCGGCGTGATCCACGGCAACTCCGCGCGTCATGGCGGCGGCATGTCGATCCGTGCCGGCGCACTCTCGGCTTACCCGGCGCTCGCGCGTCTCTATGCGACCAGCACCACGCGCCCCGTACGCATCAGTTCCAACGTCGCCTCGGGCACCGGCGGCGGGGTCTACCTCGATCCCTACATCGGCATCGACATGCGCAGCGCCTACGCGATCCTCTGTGCATCCGACGTACGCATCGACAGCAATCGCGCCGTCCAGGGCGCGGCGATCTACGCCGACACCGACTACAACGCCCTGGGTCACCTGCGCTCCAGCGCCGCCATGATCAACCCCGGCCACGCCAACGACTGCCTCGGCATCGCGCCGCGCCCCGCGCATGCCGTGCGCTGCACGGACTCGCCGGACTGCAACCGCATCGACGGCAACATCGCCGACGGCGACGACAATGCCGGCACCGGTGCGATCGTGCTCATCCAGAACGCGAGCCGCTTCCGCGCGAAGGACACGCACTGGTCCACCAACTCGGGCGGCCATCTGATCCGCGGGTTCGGCGAGTTCGACGGTCCCGGTGCCAACCGGGCGATCGTGAGCCTCGTGTCGTGCCTCGTCGAGGGCAACACGCTCTCGCGCGAGATGTTCCGCTTCGAGGATTCGCAACTCGATGCGAGGCTCGAGCGCTGCACGATCGCGGGCAACGCGTATGGCGAGGCCATGATGCGCTTCGCGCAATCCAAGGACATGCGCCTGGACCTGCTGCACTCGATCGTCTGGCAACCGGGCACGGTGCTGCGCTCCGGCAGCCCACCGGCGACGTCGGCCGTCGAGTGGAACGTGCTGCACACGAACACGACGCTCGGCAGCACCGCCTACACGCTCGTGGCCGACCCGCGCTTCATCGGCGACGGCGACTACGGCCTGCGCGCGGGCTCGCCTGCCGTCGACTATTCGCCCGCCGTGGGCGGCGACGATCTCGCCGGCAACCCGCGCTCGCGCGACCTGCCCATCAAGACGAATGTCTGGGGACCGACCGACGTCGGCGCATTCGAGCGGCAAGCCCTCGCGCCGCTCGTCGTGAACGCCGACTTCGATACGGGCCTCGGACAATGGAGCACCGTGACGCCCGGCGTCACGATCCGCGACGCGGCATTGAACGCCACGGGCGCGGCGGATTCGGGCTCGGCGAAGGTCACGCAGACCAACGTCGCCTACGGCCAGGCGATCCGCGGCGTGCAGCAATGCGTGCACCTGCCCGGCCCGGGCCTGTACGCGATCAACGGTTCGGGCCGTGGCACCGGCACCATCACGACGGGCGGCGACATCGCACAGCTGCACTGGGAGTTCCGTCGCACCGCGGGCGAGGCCTGCACGCAAGGCGCAGCCAACGCATCCGGCACGCTCACGCTGTCCAACAGCGGCTCGTGGAGTCGTCCCGCGAATCCCGCACTCCTCAACGTCACGGCCCAGGAGTGGACTGCCAGCAGCGCGATCCTCGTCACGCTGGTCGGCGTGGAGAGCGGCACGTCATCGAGTCCGCGCACACTGAACACGTGGTTCGACGGCATCAGCGTGACGCCGGCCGGCAGCGACAGGATCTTTGCGGACGGGTTCGAGTGAGGGTAGCTTCGGTCAGCATGTGGCGTCGCCGCCCGAGCCTTCGGACCAGCAAGCCTCGACGGCCACGCCCTACTCTTCGCCTGCCTCGGGTTCTTCAGGCCGCTCATTGCCGATATCCCAACTGACAATCGCGTTATCGCTCAGACGAACCGCGTACCAACCCACCAAGTTGCTGTGCACGAAAGTCGGCGGATTGGCTTTGGAAACACGAAGTGCGAAAACAGCGAAGCGCTTCGAGCGCACATGCGGTTCGCAGTAGTACCGGTCACCTTGCTCGAGGGTGCCGAAACCATGGGCCTCAGCCGCCTGGCGCAACAGAGGACACTCCTCCGAACTATCCTCGACAGCGGCTGCGGCTGCGAATGTCCCGACGCTGACGGAGATGGAGAAAAGGACGATCGTGCGGACCAAGCGCGACATTATCGGGACCGAGCACCAGAGTTCAGCCGAGTTGTAGCGATGATGAAACCAGGAGGCAAGCTCTACCTCCTGTCTAGCTCGAACGCCGGCGCAAAGTCGGCCGCTCCTCCCACCAAGATCATGGGTGTCCTGGATGCTGGCTGGCCGAGTTGTAGCGGTGATGAAACCAGGAGGCAAGCTCTACCTCCTGTCTAGCTCGAACGCCGGTGCGAAGTCGGTCGCCCCTTTCGCCAAGATAAGAGCATCCGGGACACCTAAGAGCATCCGTGACGAAGCATCCGGGACACCCACCTTTCCGTTCTTCCCTGACCCGCACAGTCGACCGACCATTTCCTACAGACGTGGCCGTGGCGACGCCCGACCATTCGAGCCATGACCACCGCTCGCCATCGACTCGTCACCGCCGACGAATCCGGCTTCTACCACTGCATCTCGCGCTGCGTGCGTCGGGCGTGGCTGTGCGGCACCGACGCACTGAGCGGCCGGTCGTTCGAGCACCGGCGTGACTGGGTCGAGCAACGGTTGCTCGAACTGGCGGACATCTTCGCGATGGGTCTCTACGCCTATGCCGTGATGAGCAACCACACCCATGTCGTGCTTCGGATCGCCCCGGGCGCAGCGCGCATGTGGTCCGATGAGTACGGAAAGTGGGTGTCCTAGATGCTGCAACTTGTGGTTCAATTCTTCGGGTTACGGCAAAACCGCCGGACAAAACGGAAGCGTGAGGGTGTCATGGGTGACGATGCTGAGTACCAAATGGAACAGGACCAACTCGAGACAAGCGAGCGAGATTCTCTGCGGCAAGCTCGGGTGGACGAAGATGCTCGCCGGAATCGCAAGTGGGAGCGGGCGGCTGAAGTAAAGGCAAAAGAGAGCGTTCCGGGCAAGCCCAAAGGCTCCTGAGTCTGGAAGCGAGGCCTAACTCATCATTCAAGCCGACGCCTACGGCACGGCTTAACTTTGTCGTTAGACCGCACTACACACAACCACTATGCATTGCTACTCACATCAAACCTCGTCTGCCGTCGGCCTATGTAAGACCTGTTTCAAGGCACTGTGCCATCAATGCGCCGTAGATGTTGGCAACGGACTAGCCTGCCGAGGCGAGTGCGAGCAGAAGGTGGCGGAGTTGAACCAGATGTGGGAAAGAAGCGCAAAGATCTATGGCATTGGTAGCCACAAGTCGAGAGTTCCATCTACTGGCGTTCTTTTATGGGGCCTGATGGCACTCGCCATGTGGGCGATCTCAGGGTTTACATACTTCAGTCGCGGTCAGACTGATGTCTTCTCAATCGTGATGGCGGTGTTTTTCACTGCTGCGCTCGGCCTAGCTATCTACAGCGCCAGACGAACGGGCCTCAAGTGCTAGGGCAGCAAAGTGCGAGCATCCCGGAGCATCCGGGAAGAGCATCCGGGACACCCACTTTTTAGCTGCTCCCTGACCCGCGCAGTCGACGATCTCCTACAGACGTAGCCGTTGCGACCTCCGACCATTGGAGCCATGACCTCGGCTCGCCATCGGCTCGTCGCGCCGGACGAATCCGGCTTCTATCACTGCATCTCGCGCTGCGTGCGTCGGGCGTGGCTGTGCGGCACCGACGCACTGAGCGGCCGGTCGTTCGAGCACCGGGCGTGACTGGGTCGAGCAACGGTTGCTCGAACTGGCGGACATCTTCGCGATGGGTCTCTACGCCTATGCCGTGATGAGCAACCACACCCATGTCGTGCTTCGGATCGCCCCGGGCGCAGCGCGCATGTGGTCCGATGAGGATGTCGCGGTGCGATGGGTCAGGCTGTTCCCGGCGACCATCGACGGCGTCATCGATCCGGTGCGTTGCCGCGAGAAGGAGGCGGCCCTGCTCGGCAACCACGAACGTCTGGCGGTCTGTCGCCAGCGCTTGGGCGATCTGTCGTGGTTCATGCGCTGCCTCAACGAGCCGATCGCGCGACGCGCGAACCGCGAGGACGGCTGCACTGGAAGGTTCTGGGAAGGTCGCTACACCTGCCAGGCGCTCCTCGACGAAGCCGCCGTGCTGGCGTGCATGAACTACGTCGACCTCAATCCGATACGCGCAGGCATTGCAGACGATCTGGGCAGCTCGGAACACACCGGGATCAAGCGACGCATCGACCAACTCTCGATCGTGCAGTCGGACGCATCGATCCCGCCGGTCGCAGGCATCACACCCGGCTTCGCGGTGCTCGCGATCACGACGACGGCCTACATCGAACTGGTCGATTGGACGGGACGCCGGACCCGTCACGACAAGCGCGGAAGCATCGCGGCCCATACCCCGCCAATCCTCAGGAAACTCGGCATGGGCGATGCCGCGTGGCAATCTCAGGTGCTCGGCATCGAGAACCGCTACGCGCGCGCGATCGGCTCAGCGCGAAGCCTCGCGGACAAGGCGGCCGCGATGGGGCAACGATGGCTCAAGGGCATCACCGCCGCGCGCCAGCTCGGCGACATCGCAGGCTGAAAACAGAAGCATCAGTCGCTCGGCACTAGTCTCGCCAGCCTCGGACGAAGCCCGAGCACCACGCCGCAACTCCTGCCGCACGCACTTCGCATCGACGCAAGGGCTGTTGCCGCCCGGCTCGCTCGACGACTGTCGTCGCGCCACGTTGTCCCGCTCAAATCGAGGGCATGGGTGTCCAAGATGCCGTCTTGGCGTCCCAGATGCCCCTGCCGCTGGAAAAGTGGGTGTCCCGGATGCTCGGTGCCGGTGCCCGGCTCACTCGACGAATGTCGTCGCGCCACGTTGTCCCGCTCAAATCGAGGGCATGGGTGTCCAAGATGCTGTCTTGGCGTCCCGGATGCCCCTGCTGCTGGAAAAGTGGGTGCCCCGGATGCCGCTCGCGGCCTTAATCCCGCCGGCGTCGCACGAAGCCCGAGCACCACGTTGCAACTCCTGCCGCGCGCACTTCGCCTCGACGCACGGGCTGTTGCCGCCCGGCCCGCTCAACGACTGTCGTCGCGCTACGTCGTCCCGTTCAACTCAAGGGCTTGGGTGTCCAAGATGCTGTCTTGGCGTCCCGGATGCACCCTGCTGCTGGAAAAGTGGGTGTCCCGGATGCCGCCGGATGCCGCGAAAAGTGGGTGTCCCGGATGCCATGAGTGGGTGTCCCGGATGCTGCCCTGGAAAAGTGGGTGTCCCAGATGCCAGCGTCTGCTGCTGGAAAAGTGGGTGTCCCGGATGCCCCCGGATGCCCGCCGTCCCACGTCGCCGCGTTCAAGTCGTGGGTGTCCCAGATGCCTGTCCGGAGCGAACCGGGCTGTCTCGCAAGCCCATGAATCTGGCGGGCTATCGGGTTGACGGCACGGGTCAGGTGCATCGATGATGCGGCACAGCCCGCACGTCAGCGGGATAAATGTAGTTTGCTGTAACGGGGAAGTGTATGGCGATCCTTTCAGAAGCGTCACTCGATTTCGCCAAGGCTCACATCGAGAAGTACTACGACTCTGACTTTTTTCCAAAAGCGTTCGAGTTCGAGGCTCTCTGGCATAACTGGCCCCAAGTCAAACAGGAACTGCAAAGCAAGAACATCTCAAAGTTCTTGATTTCCAACCCGTACAACTCAACGATACAAAAGGCACGGGGCGGATATCGCGTAGTTCACCAACTGGAACCGATGGAGGCCGTTGCGTACACAGCCATGGCTTATGAAGTTGGCGGATCAATTGAAGCGAAGCGCGCGCCGGTCGCGGATCGAATAGCGTGCTCGTATCGGATCAATATCGCCGACGGGAGCTTCTTTGACGGCGGCTCCGGTTGGGGGGACTTCAAAGAGAAGAGCCAAGAGCTCGCTGATGAGAATAATTTTGTAGCGATAACAGATATTTCTGATTTTTACAACCAGATCTATCTGCATCGCCTTCAGAATGCTATAGAAGCTGCTAACGCGGCGCACAAATCACTGGCATCAGATATTGAGGACTTTCTTCTAGCGCTCAATAACAAAGCGTCGCAAGGGGTGCCCGTTGGGCCCGCAGCCAGTATCCTGATGGCTGAAGCAGTCATGATCGACATCGACGCGTTTATCTTCCAGTGCGGGGTCGCGCATACGCGATACGTAGATGACATCCGAATGTTCAGCAATTCGGAGGCTAAGCTCGCTGAAGCACTCGAAAAGCTGACGCTATACCTGTACGAGAATCACCGACTGACGCTTGCTACTGACAAGACCAAGCTAATGCCAGCGAATGAGTTTGTGGAAAATCACCTTCAAAACCCGTACTTGGATGACAAGAACGAGTTGATGGAAGAGCTCGACAGTATCAGTCCTTATGGCGGCGACGATGGCGATGAAGATGAAGATCTCGACGAAGAAGACGTTGGCGAGAAACTTGTAAGTGCTTTGGAGAAAGTCCTTGAATTCGATTACGTAGACCTAGGACTGGCCAGAAGCATTATTCGGACAGCGCGGCGAAACAAAGTCCTGAACCTGGTTCCCGCCTTGCTTGACAACTTCGCCTATTTCGCCGCGGTCACTCCTGATCTTTTCCTGTATCTCGAGGAAGTCATGGATGCATCCACATCACCCGTAATCAAGGCAGGCCTTGAGGCAATCTGCGATCTTCAAGAGTCAAACTGTGCGCTGGTGCGTCTTTGGCTTGAGCACTTTATTTCCTCGCACACAAGCCTTCTTGCGAGCCAGAAACTGAAAGGCTTCGTTATGAGCGGGCCAAACATCGAGAACAAAGCCCGCGCAGCAATCACGCTGGGCGACATAGCGTGGGTCCGGACCCACAAAGCTCAGATATACAACGTGGGAGCGCGTGCTCGCCGTTCGATCATTAATGCAGCCCGCGTATTGCCGAGTGATGAGCGTAATCCGTGGCTCAGCCTAGTCGCTCAGAATGCGGCTCTGCCCTTGGAAAAATGGTTGGCCGGCTGGGTAAGGGCAACAGCGTGACAGCTATTCGTTAAAGCCGACGCCGCTTCTCGGCTCGGCTTAACTCAGGTGTTAGCGCTACAAAGGGGATTTCATGGCGCGCAATGGAACCTACTATCTTGGTCGGGTACTAAAGCTCGGCTCGCTCACACAAACTAAGCTGATGCAGGCGCTCGCCTCACCGAGGCCAATCCAATTGCGCGGCGGCAACTGGGCGCTAGTAAATGTGCATTTTGAGCCGGAATCTCAGTTTGTATTTGGTCGTCTGGCAAGATATCTGCCGGAGGGAAGAGTTGACGTTGTAGACCCGCAAACTCTATCCACAGAATCACAGATCGAGCCAAATCTTCTGGTCGCCTCTGTTCCCTTTGTGTATATACCCGCTCACTCTGGAATCGCATTCTTAGCCAGCTCGTCTAATATTGACCATCTGACCTTCATTAGAAGGTTCTGCTCAATCATTGAGGGTTCGCTGGACAACTTTTTTGTCGAGTGCCAAATCCAGGTTATAACTGACCTTCGAGCTTTCGCCATTCGCGTTTCGGCTTTGGACGCAATCTACAAAATTCAAAGCCGCGTCTCACCTCCCAATCCGCTGTTCGGCCCCCTATGGGAGAGCCTCAAGAACTACCTTATTCAACGAAACGCCGACCGATTGAACCTCACCGAAAATGCAGGCCCAGGAGAAGTGCTTCATTCTGTGCTCCCGAAACTCGCCTCTAGCCTTACCGAAACTGCTCAATACTCAGAGTCAGAACTATCTTCGCCTATCCCTGTAGGAGACGCAGCTATTCTCATGGCTGTAGACGGCTATGGAACGGGCGTAATTCGCGGTCGCATTGACAAAGACACCGTCGTTATCAAAACCTCTGAAACGATCGCAAATTTCAGCTTCGACAGAGATCCATTACCAGAAGAGCTATACGGGGCTGCGAACGAACAATTCGAGAAGATAAAAATCGACCGCTACATGGAGCACGGATGATGACCGCCAGAAATATTATTTTGGCCATAGTTACGGCTCCGGAACTACTCATTTTACTTGTACTTCTGGCACTTTTAACTTACTACCCCCAACCTTTTGCACTCATTGGCGAGAAGCTCACAAGCGACTCGGAAAACTGGAAATACATCACGGCCCTACCGAGCGCTCTGTTCGTTTGGTGTGTGAAGCTTTTCAGCGACATCCGCAGCCCGTCTGACAAACAAGAGAACAAGCTTCTCTACGACTGGCCACTCTACAAGTTGCTAGTCGCTAGGTTGTATTTGGCATTGATCTTTTCTGGCATTTCAGCAGCAACGGCTATCTCGCTGTGGCTCCTCGGAAAGAACCTAGAGCACAGCACAATCGGCGCACTATTCGTCGGCTCTATAGCAGTTGCTCTAGTCGTTTCGGCAACCCTTACATTCGCCCGTTCGCGCTTGAAGGAGCTGCTCACGATGCATGGTCAGTAGCGCTTACAATTCATTCAAGCCGACGCCGCCTCGCGGCGCGGCTTAGTTCAGGCGTTCGTCGCCTTGGAAGAGGGGCGATACCCTCTGGGCGCCATCGCTTCAGCGTCTTCGACGATTGCACTCCACGACGTCATCAGCCACCACCAAAAAATGACTAGACCCGTAAATCCTGAACTTCGCGCTATGGACTACCCTCCGCACAGCGTTTTCGTTGGTCACGAGCGGATCGGAGCCGCCCTGATGACGACAGTGGCGGAGTGGGCTCGCTTCGACGCTTACGTCATTGGAATACTAGCTACGATGCTAAAAACTGGCAGATCAGCAGCGATGGCTATGTTTGCAGCGGCAAATAACCAACGCGCGCAAAAAGAAATGGTCGTAGCTGCTGCGAAGACGATTCTCGATCAGGATGACTTCGAGCTTCTCGAACTGATATTTCGGAAGGTCGCGCCACTAAGGAAACAGCGAAATCAAATTGCACATTCGATTTGGCTTTCGCATCCCTCGTTACCGAGGGAGTTGATATGCGCTGATCCAGTCGCCCTTGGAGCGTATCAAGGGCATCATGCGGACACCTTCAGTAAACCAGGGGGAGGAAAAGATCTAACTGTCACGGGGCTGGAGCAGGCACGAATCTGGGACGAGCTAGACGCACTTTTGGCCGCGGAGCATGCAATCCACGCTGTCGTCGGTGTACAACGGTTCTGTAATTACTTGATGCTCGGACGCAATGACTGGGTGGAGGTCGATTCAAAGTCCCCGAGGCGGTTGAATTTCCGAGCAGAGGTCAAGGACTGGATCGATCTTAAGATCCCAACCAAGTCAGACCTTAGGCAACGGCTGCAGAACCAGAAGAAGGGTGTAGGTCCGACGTCTACGTCGGCCGGCGCCGAACCATACCCTGCACCCGACGTCCCTGCCTCCGCGGCTTCGCCGCTGCGGCAGGGCCACGAATGAGCTTGGGCCTTAGACCTGTGGAAAAGCATCTCGCCGATCTGGTTCAAAAGTGTGCCCGAGAAGATCGCGTCGGAAGTGAGGACATAGATCAACTTTGTGCCCTGTCGGGTTTTGGTCGTGTGCAAATCTACGACATGACTGCCTCTTACATTGCCGAGGAGTTCATATCTGGCCGCATCAGCTTTTTTGATGCGGACGCTGTAGCCAACTTTATATGGAGCGAATCTTCATTTGGCCTCACTGGTTTTTCCAAAGATGTGTTCCTTGCATTCGATGACGGGGAGTACCTGGCCACCTCCGACCCGGCTGATGCAGACCCGGTGGCAAAATACACTCGCCCCCAAATAATGGATCTTCTGGCTAAAAGGCCACAGGTATAACATTTTATTCAAGCCGACATCGCTTACCGGTACGATTTAATTGAGGCGTTATATGTCTCGTACGTGAACTCGCCACGTGTCGAATTCACTATCGAGCATGGCGTGCTTGGGCTGACGTGGAGATCGTAGAGTTCTAGCGATCCATCCGAGCCCGGGCCTGACGCGCTCCGCATGGATCAGACCTCACCACGCCGGATGTTCGCCGCTCCCACAATAGCGCTTGGATCGCCGGCTCCACGTCGATTGTGTGAGCGCCCCCCCCCTACAACCACTTCGCCCTCCTCAACAACCAGAACAACCCGCCACAAATACCGAGCGTCAGCGCAATCATCCCCGGGTAACCCCAGGGCTTGTCGAGCTCGGGCATGTGGTGGAAGTTCATGCCGTACCAGCTCGTCATGAGGGTCGGGGCGGCGAGCAGCGCGGCCCAGCCGGCGAGGCGCTTGACGACTTCGCCTTGTGCGACCGTCACGAGCGAGAGGTTCACGCTGAGCGCGGCGGTGAGCATCTCGCGCATGGTGTCGGTGGATTCGTTGATGCGCGCGGCGTGGTCGTAGACGTCGCGGAAGTACGGGCGTACCTCGTCGCGGATCAGGCCCGGGTAGAGGCGGGTGAGCTGGTTGAGGATGTCCTGCAGCGGGCCGATGGCGAGGCGCAGCGTGACGAGTTCCTTCTTGAGCGTGTAGAGGCGGCGGATCGTCTCGCGCTTGAAGGTGTCCTCGAAGATGTCCTCCTCGAGCTCCTGCAGGTCCTCGCGGAAGCTGCGCACGATCGGCATGAAGTTGTCGACGATGAAATCGAGCACCGCGTAAAGGCCGTAGCTCGGCCCCTTCATGAGCATGTCGGGGGTCTGCTCGCAGCTGCGGCGCGCGGGCGCGTACGACAGCGACGCGCCGTGGCGCACGGTGACGAGGTAGCGCTTGCCGACGAAGATGTGGGTCTCGCCGAACTCGATCGCGCCGGTGACGACCTGCGCGGTCTGCGCGACGATGAACAGCGAATCGCCGTAGGCCTCGATCTTGGGGCGTTGGTGCGCCTTGTGCGCATCCTCGATGGCGAGATCGTGCAGGCCGAATTCCTCCTGCAGCTTCTCGAGCAGCGCCTCGTCGGGTTCGAGCAGGCCGACCCACACGAAGGTGTCGGGTTGCGCGAGCACATCGCTGATCGCGTCGATCGTGATGTCGCCGAGGCGCTGGCCGCCGGCCGAATAGGCCACGCAGTTGACGACGCCGGGTGGGTGGTTCGCCTCGGCTGCGGAGGCGACGGTCGGGATGTTCACGGTCATGGCGCGGCATCATGCGCGCCGCCTTCGTGATGGGCAATGCGCAGCGCGGCGCGTGTTCAGTCCGCGGGCAGTGGCTGCCCCGGCCGCCAGCCCGACGAGGCGAGCGTCGCGAGCAGGGCACCGAGCGCGCGTTTGGCCTGGGTGCCGTGGGTAGGCAGCACGACGACATCGCCCTCGCCTGCCCATGCGAGCAGCTTCCGTGCGGCGGGGATTTCGTCGGCTGCGTCGTCGAGCGCATTGGACTGGATGCCGTCGTCGAGCAGCGTCGTGCGCAGCAGCGCCGGGATCACGCCGGGCGCGCGACCGCGCAGCATCGACGGGATCTCCTTGAGCACGATGCGCGCAGGTTTCGCGGCTGCGGCGACGTGCGCGAGCTCGCGCAGGTCGTCGTCGCCGCGGTTGCCGGCCTGGCCGAGCACGAGGCCAAGGCGTCCCTGCGCCGCGCGCAGGTCGGTGGCGACCTCGAGCAGGCCGCGCAGGCCGTCGGGGTTGTGCGCGTAGTCGACGATCACGTGCAGGTCGCCGAAGGTCCAGTGCTGCAGGCGCCCCGGGTTGTCGTCGGGCGCGAGGCCGAAGCGTGCGAGTACGCCTTCGATCGTCGCGGGCGCGATGCCGAGGTGCACGGCGGCGAGCGCGGCGGCGGCCATGTTGGCGACGTTGTACTGCGCACGGCCGCCCAGCGAGAGCGGCAGCGCGTCGACGGCGCCGAGATCGTGGTCGAGGCCGGCGTGATGCAGCACCAAGTGGCCTTCGCGCACGGCGCAGGTCGTGCCACCCGCGGCGCGATGCGCCTGCAGCAGCGGCGCGTCGTGGTCGCTGCCGAACCACGCGAGCGGGCATGCGAACGCGGGCGCGCGCGCGACGAGCAGCGGCGCATCGGCGTTGAGCACGAGCGTGCCGCGCGTACCGAGCGGGCGCGCGACCGCGAGTTTGGCATCGGCGAGGTCGCCGAGGTCGTACACGCCGTACTCGCCGAAATGGTCGTCGCTGACGTTGGTGACGACGGCGACGTCGGCACGCGGCGGCGCGATGCCGCGACGCAGGATGCCGCCGCGCGCGGTCTCGAGGATCGCCGCCTCGACGCTCGCATCGCGCAGCACGGTGCGGGCACCGACCGGACCGGAGTAGTCGCCGCCGTCGAGCAGGCGTCCGCCGACGTAGAGCCCGTCGGTGCAGCTGTGCGCGGTGTTCCAACCGTGCGCGCGCGCCATCGCGGCGAGCAGGCGCACGGTCGTGGTCTTGCCGTTCGAACCCGTGACGAGCGCGAGCGGGATGTCGTGGATCGCCGGCCAGTCGACCGCATCGACGGCCGGCAGCGCGGCGACCGGCCAGGCCTGCACGCCGGTGCCCGCGCCGAGCGAGAACGTGGCGTCGTCGACGAGCGCGAGGCGACCGTGCGCATGCGCGGCGTCGACGAGCGCAGCGAGCGGCGCGTTGCGTTCGCCGCGTGCGTGCGCGTGCAAGGTATGGCGGGCCGAGGTCTCGTCCCAGAACGGTGCGTGGCCCGGCGCGAAGAAGCGCGCGTCGACGGCCGGCTCGTCAGCGCGCGAGACCAGCCACGCGTACTCGTTGACCTCGGTCGCCGAGAACAGCTGGTCGACCGGTGCGGCGAACGCGAGCGTGGCACCGCCCGGATGCGCACGCGCGACGATCGACGCCTCGGGCCAGCCGAGTTCGGTGCGCGACTGCACGACGCGCGCGCGCCACGCCGCGAGCGTCGCCGCGTCGGGCGGCGTACCCACGGTGTCGAGCACCGCGCCGGGGTCGGCGAAGTACAGGTTGGCTCCGGTGAGGCGGCGGGAATCCTCGAACGGAACGCGGAGATCCGTGCTCAGTCTTCGGTCTCCCGCGACAGGCTGATGCCGCGCTCGTCGCGCACGATGCCGCCGACCGACGCGAACGCCGACTCGTCGAACACGGGCTCGGCGACGGTCGCCTCGACGACCGGTGCGGGCGCCGGCGCCGGACGCGGCTCGGGCGAGCCTTCCGGGCGGAACTTGATGATCTGCTTCCACGAGCGCACGAGCGCGTCGGCGAACACGAGCAGCAGGTCGCCCGGACGCGACATGCGCAGGCCGGCCTCGATGGCCTCCTGCTCGTCCGGGATGATCGAGATCGCGTCCTGCGGCACGCCGGCCGCGACGAGCGCCCTGGCCTGCAGGCGCGGCACCTCGTCGCTGGCGCGGCCACGCAAGCCGTCGTCGCGGCGGCAGATGTAGTGGTCGAAGCGGTTGGCGACGGCATCGGCGATCGCGACGAGATCCTCGTCGCGACGATCGCCGGGACCCGCGAGCACGACGATACGGCGGCCGACCACATCGAGACGCTGGGCGAGATCCGCCATGACCGACACCGCGTGCGCATTGTGGCCGTAGTCGAACAGAACCTTGAACGGGTGTTCGTTGAACACGTTCATGCGGCCCGGGGCCTGGAAGAACGTCGTGTCGAACGTGCGCAGGCCCTGGCGGATCGCGTCCAGCTTGATGCCGAGCGAGAACGCCATCGACGCGGCGACCATCGCGTTCTGCACGTTGTGCAGCGCGCGGCCTTCGAGCGTGGCCGGGATCAGGTGCGTCCACAGCAGCGGGATGTGGCTGCCCTTGTCGTAGAGCGTGATCATCTGGCCGTTGACGCCGCCTTCGAGCGCGCAGGCGCGGCCGCCGGCGCGGATGTGCTCGCGCACGAGCGCGTGCGACGGGTTCATCGTGACGTAGCAGATGGTCTTCGCATCGGTGTAGCCCGACATGCGCAGCACGTTGGGATCGTCGGCGTTGAGCACGGCGCAGTCCTGCGCGATCTCCACGACGATGCGCTTGACCTCGGCGAGCTGCTCGAGCGTGTCGATACCCTTCATGCCGAGATGGTCGGACTGCACGTTGAGCACGGCGCCGACGTTGACCTCGCGCACGCCCATGCCGGCGCGCAGCAGGCCGCCGCGCGCGGTCTCGAGCACGGCGATGTCGATCTGCGGATCCGACAGCACCATGCGCGCCGAGACCGGGCCGGTCATGTCGCCCTCGACCGTGCGCTGGCCGTCGATATAGACGCCGTCGGTGGTCGTGAGGCCCGGCGTGTAGCCGGCCATCTTGGTGATGTGCGCGAGCATGCGCGCGGTGGTGGTCTTGCCGTTGGTGCCGGTCACCGCGGCGATCGGCACGCGTGACGGCGAACCGGCCGGGAACAGCATGTCGATGACCGGACCCGCGGCGTCGCGCGGCGTGCCCTCGCTCGGCGCGACGTGCATGCGGAAGCCCGGCGCGGCGTTGACCTCGCAGATGCCGCCGCCGATCTTGCGGTAGCTCTCGGCGATGTTGGTCGAGAGGAAATCGACGCCGCCGACATCGAGTCCGATCGCGCGCACTGCGCGCTCGGCCATGTCGCGGTTGTCGGGATGGATGATGTCGGTGACGTCGGTCGCGGTGCCGCCGGTGGACAGGTTGGCGGTCGAGCGCAGGTAGACGATCTCGTCGGCCTTCGGCACCGACTCGGCCGTGTAGCCGGCGCGGTCGAGCATCATCTGCGCCTGCGCGTCGAGTTCGATGCGCGTGAGCACCTTCTCGTGGCCGACGCCGCGGCGCGTATCCTGGTTCACGACCTCGACGAGCTCGGCGACCGTGTGCGTGCCGTCGCCGACGACGTGACCCGGCGTGCGCTTGGTCGCGGCGACGAGCTGGCCGTTGACGACGAGCAGGCGGTGGTCGTCGCCCTCGACGAAGTTCTCGACGATGACCGAGCGCGAGTGCTCGCGCGCCGAGGCGAAGCCGGCATGGACTTCCTCCTCGGTCATGAGGCGGATCGAGATGCCGCGGCCGTGGTTGCCGTTGTACGGCTTGGTCACCACCGGCAGACCGAGGCGGCGCGCAGCGCGCCAGGCGCCCTCGGCGCTCTGCACGAGCTCCTGCTTGGGCACCGGCAGGCCGAGCGTGCCGAGGATCTTGTTGGTCTCTTCCTTGTCGCTGGCGAGTTCGACGGCGATGTGCGAGGTGCGCCCGCTGACCGTCGCCTGGATGCGCTGCTGGTACTTGCCGTGGCCGAGCTGCACGAGCGACTGGTCGTTGAGGCGCAGCCACGGGATGCCGCGCTCCTCGGCCGCGCGCACCAGCGAGGCCGTCGACGGACCCAGCGCGCGGCGCTGCGCGTAGCGGATGAAGGTGTCGCGCGCGCTCGGCCAGTCCCAGCCTTCCGGCAGGCTGTCGGGCTCGCGCAGGTTCTCGGGCAGCAGGGAACTGAGCAGGCTCAGCGCGAGCTCGCCCGCGGCGATGCCTTCCTCGCGCTGCGCGTATTCGTAGACCACCGTGTACACGCCCGGGCGACCGTCGATGCTGCGCGTCTTGCCGAACGTGACGTCCTCGCCGGCGATGTTCTGCAGCTCGATCGCGACGTGCTCGAGCACGTGGCCGAGCCAGGTGCCCTCGCCTTCGCGCATGCGGCGGATGAAGCCGCCCGGTTCGCGGTAGGAGCAGCCGTGCTCGGCGAGTCCGGGCAGTGCGGCGACGAGGCCGTCGACGAACGCGTCCCCGAGTTTCGCGGTCGGCCACTGCTCGAGTTCACCGAGGTCGAGCTCGAGGCGGATGACGGGAAAATGCGCGTACAGCGAAGGGCCCACATACACCGAACGATCCAGGACACGCATGCGCTACTCCCCGATGGCGTTGGGAGGGCTGCGGGGCGTCTCCCCGTGTTCCGGTCGCGTCGACCGGATTCCAGCGTCCCCACCCTCCGGGAAAGCCACTGGGTCCCGGTCGTGCCGGGACGACCTGCCGCTGCGCGTCAGTGCGCCGTCTTGGTC
Source organism: Dokdonella aquatica (assembly GCF_051987395.1). Taxonomy (NCBI): domain Bacteria; kingdom Pseudomonadati; phylum Pseudomonadota; class Gammaproteobacteria; order Lysobacterales; family Rhodanobacteraceae; genus Dokdonella; species Dokdonella aquatica. Next base: position 4,294,332 of record NZ_CP197094.1, read on the forward strand.
ACCGCCAGCGAACCGGCGGAGGCGCGTCGCGTGTGCAGGTTGAACGTCGCACCGGCGACGAGCACGTGGACACGCAGGCCGAGCAGGCAGACCGGCTCGTCCTCGCCGACCTGGTCCATCGACGAGAACTCGAGTTCGCTCGCATCGACCACGGTGACCGCACCGCTGCCCTCGACCTCGAGCGTGTTGTCGGGGCGGATGAACGCAGCGGTGTCCTCGTCGAGCCCGATGCCGATCGCGAACGGGTTGTAGGCGAGCGCGGCGAGCAGGCGGCCGAGGCGGTCGCGCTGGCGGAAATGCTGGTCGATCACGAAACGGTTGGTGAGACCCAGGCCCGGCGCGAGGCGCACGCTACCGGCCGTCGGCGAGGCGCCTTCGCGACCGAACGCGATCATGTGCTCGCTGAGGATGCTGGCACCGGCGCTGGTGCCGCCGACGTGCACGCCCTGTGCGTTGAGGCTGCGGATGAGCTTGGCGACCGGCGTGCCGCCGAGCATCGTCGCGATGCGCAGCTGGTTGCCGCCCGTGAAGAAGATGCCGCTGGCCTCGCCGATGCGCTCGAGGCGGTTGTTCTCCTCGGCATCGCGGCGCGTGTCGAAATCCATCGCGGTGACGCGGCCGGCGCCGAGCTCCGAGAAGATGTGCTCGTAGCGGGTGCCGGTGTCGACGAGCTGGCTCGCGGTCGGGATCACGACGATGTCGGCATCACGCCCGCCGCACAGCGTCACGAAGCGCTCGAGGATGCGCGCGTCGTTCTCCTTCTCCTCGGCGCCGCCGATCGGAACGATCCAGCCACGCTCGTCACCTGCCGCCACCCTGCTCGGACTCATCGGAACCCTGTCATGCCATCGTAGGACGCTATCTGTACACGCAGCGCGGGTGGGCCGCAACGGGCGGGGGCGCGTCGCCCGGCCTGGCGCGGCTCCCGGCGACGCCTCCGACGGCAGGGCGCCGGCCTGCACGCGGGCTGCGAAAAGGCGGCGTATCCAGCAGCAGGATCACGATTTTCATGGCGTTGCGGCGTCCACCGTACCGCGGCGCGACGACCGGGTGCCGCTGAACGTACAATGCGCGATCCTGCGACCCGAGGACCTGCGGTGACGTCACGACGCGGCATCATCCTCGCCGGGGGCTCCGGCACCCGGCTGTACCCGATCACCCAGGCCGTCAGCAAGCAGCTGCTGCCGGTCTACGACAAGCCGATGATCTACTACCCGCTGAGCACGCTGATGCTCGCGGGCATCCGCGAGGTGCTCGTCATCAACACGCCGCACGAGCAGGCCTTGTTCGAGCGCCTGCTCGGCGACGGCTCGCAGTGGGGCATGTCGATCCGCTACGCGGTGCAGCCCTCGCCCGACGGTCTCGCCCAGGCCTACCTGATCGGCCGCGACTTCGTCGACGCCAAGCCGAGCTGCCTGATCCTCGGCGACAACATCTTCTACGGCCACGGCCTGACCGACCTGCTCGCCGCGGCCGATGCACGCACGCACGGCGCCAGCGTGTTCGGCTACTGGGTGCGTGATCCCGAGCGCTACGGCGTGGCCGCCTTCGACGGCGACGGCCGCGTCGTCGGCATCGAGGAGAAGCCCGCCAAGCCGGCCTCGCACTGGGCCGTGACCGGCCTGTACTTCTACGACGGGCGTGCCACCGACTACGCCGCAGCGCTGAAGCCGTCGCCACGCGGCGAACTCGAGATCACCGACCTCAACCGCTGCTACCTCGACGACGGCTCGCTCATGCTCGAACGTATGGGCCGCGGCTTCGCCTGGCTCGATACCGGCACGCACGAGTCGCTCGTCGAGGCCTCGAGCTACGTGCAGACGATCGAGAACCGGCAAGGCCTCAAGGTCTGCTGCCCCGAGGAAATCGCGTTCCAGAACGGCTGGATCGACGCCGAGCAGGTGCTGCGCCTCGCCGCGCCGCTGGCCAAGAACCAGTACGGCCAGTACCTGCAACAGCTCGTGCGCGAGGAGCGCCCTGCTTGAAGATCATCCGCACCACGCTCGAAGGCTGCGTCGTCGTCGAACCCGCCGTGCACGGCGACGCGCGCGGCTTCTTCTACGAAAGCTTCAATGCGGCGCGCTTCGCCGAAGCCGGCCTGCCAACCACGTTCGTGCAGGCCAACGTCTCGCGCTCGGCGCGCGGCGTGCTGCGCGGCCTGCACTACCAGTGGCCGAACCCGCAGGGCAAGCTCGTCAGCGTGCTCGAAGGCGAGGTCTACGACGTCGCGGTCGACATCCGCCGCGGCTCGCCGACGTACGGGCACTGGGCTGCCGCGGTGCTGTCGGCCGAGAACAAGCGCCATTTCTGGATCCCGGAAGGCTTCGCGCACGGTTTCGTCGTGCTGAGCGAGCACGCGACGTTCACCTACCAGTGCACGGCGCTGTACGACCGCGCCGCCGATGCGGCGATCCGCTGGGACGACCCCGCGCTCGCGATCGACTGGCCGATCGCGGAGCCGTCGCTGTCGGACAAGGATGCGCGCGCGCCGCTGCTCGCCGACGTCGCGCCGGAACGGCTGCCGGCATCGTGACGTTCGCGTCGACGACCTGAGCATGAGGATCCTGCTGCTCGGTGCCAACGGCCAGGTCGGCCATGCGCTGCGTGCGCCGCTCGCGCGTGTCGGCGACGTGATCGCGACGACGCGCGACGGCCGCCTCGACGAAGGTGGTGACACGCTCGCCTGCGACCTGACCGATCCTGCCTCGCTGGTCGCGACGCTCGATCGTGCCGGCGCGGACATCATCGTCAACGCAACCGCCTACACGGCGGTCGACCGCGCCGAATCGGAGCCCGGCCTCGCCGACCGCGTCAACCACCTCGCCGTCGGCGAGATCGGCGCCTGGGCGGCCCGGCACGACGCGCTCGTCGTGCACTACTCGACCGACTACGTGTTCGCGGGCGATACGGCCACGCCGTACCACGAGAGCGACGCCACCGCGCCGGCCGGCGTCTACGGCCGTACCAAGCGCGACGGCGAAGATGCACTGCGCGCGTCCGGCGCACGCCACCTGATCCTGCGCACGGCCTGGGTGTACGGCGCACGCGGCCACAATTTCCTGCGCACGATGCTGCGCCTCGCCGCCGAACGCGACGAGTTGCGCGTCGTCGACGACCAGATCGGCTCGCCGACGCCGGCACCGGTGATCGCGACGATGACCGCCGAGCTGCTGCGCCGCTGGCTGGCCTTGCCCGCCCACGACCGAACGCAGGCACTCGGCACCTACCACCTGACCTGCCGCGGCCATGGCAGCTGGGCCTCGTTCGCCGAGGCGATCGTGAACGCTGCCGCCGAAGCGGGCGTGATCGCGCGCGCGCCGCGCGTGACCCGCATCGCCACGGCCGATTACCCGACCCCGGCCCGCCGGCCCGCGTGGTCGGTCCTCGACACCACCAAGCTCGCGCTCGTGTTCGGCTTACAATCGCCGACCTGGGAAGAGGGCCTGCGCGCCGTCATGGCGGAGATCGCCGCCGCGCGCACCTGAACAAGGAGAACCCCATGCTCGTTCCTGTCATCCTGTCCGGCGGTGCCGGCACCCGCCTCTGGCCGGTCTCGCGCAGCGCCTACCCGAAGCCGTTCATGCGCCTCGGCGACGGCCAGTCGCTGCTCTACAAGACGCTCGACCGCGCCCTGCGCCTGTCCGACGACGGCACCGTGCTGACCGTGACCGGCCGCGACTACTACTTCCTGACCCGCGACGAGTACGCCGCGCATCCGGACGCCGATCTCGACAAGCTGCCGTTCCTGCTCGAACCCGCCGGCCGCAACACGGCGCCGGCCGTCGTGCTCGCCGCGCTGCACGCCCTCGAACAGTGCGGCCCCGATGCGACCCTGCTCGTGCTGCCGGCCGATCACCTGATCCGTGACCTCGACGCGTTCGCGGCCGACGCGCGCCGTGCCGCCGCGCTCGCGCAGGACGGCTGGCTGGTCACGTTCGGCATCCGCCCGACCCATCCGGAAACCGGTTTCGGCTACATCCGCATGGGTGCGGCGATCGAAGGCCTCGACGGCCGAGCGGTCGGCGCGTTCGTCGAGAAGCCGAACCGCGAGACGGCCGAGAGCTATGTCGCTTCGGGCGACTACGTGTGGAACTCGGGCATGTTCTGCTTCCGTGCCGACGCCCTCGTCGCGGCCGCCGAGGTCACCTGCCCCGACGTCATCGCCGCGGCACGCGCCTGCCATGCCAGCGAGAGCGGCCAGGCCAGCCCGATCGAGTTCGCGCGCGAGCTGTTCCTCGCCCAGCCCGACATCTCGATCGACTACGCGATCATGGAACGCGCGCCGCGCGTGGCCGTGGTGCCGGCCACGTTCGACTGGAGCGACATCGGCTCGTGGAAGGCGGTCAGCGACATGGACGCCGAGGCTGACGATGCCGGCAACCGCGTGCGCGGCCAGGCCGTCATCGTCGAAAGCGAGAACTGCTACATCCAGTCCGACTCCCGCATGGTCGCGGCCGTCGGCGTCAAGGACCTCGTCATCGTCGACACCGGCGACGCCGTGCTCGTCGCCGACCGCAACCGCGCCCAGCAGGTCAAGCTCGTCGTCGACCGCCTGCGCGCGACCAATCACCAGTCGGCCACGTTCCACACCACCGTGCACCGCCCGTGGGGCAGCTACACGATCCTCGAGGATGCCGACGACTGCAAGGTCAAGCGCCTCACCGTGAAGCCGGGCCACGTGCTGTCGCTGCAGCTGCACAACAAGCGCAGCGAGCACTGGACCGTCGTGCACGGCACCGCCAAGGTGCGCATCGGCGAGAAGGAATTCCTGCTCAACGCGAACGAGTCTGCGTACATCCCGATGAACACCGTGCACCGCCTCGAGAACCCGACCGACCGCGACATCCACCTCATCGAGGTGCAGTGCGGCGACTACTTCGGCGAGGACGACATCGTGCGCCTCGAGGACCGCTACGGCCGCGTCAAGGCCAAGGCCTGAACCCATTCCAGAACGACAGGGAGTCACCATGAACCGATCCGCCATCGTCGCCGCGCTGCTGTGCGGCATCCTCGCCCCGCAGGCCTTCGCCGCGCCACCGACGCTCGAGGAGTTCGCGCGCCACGCACGGATCCACGACGCCAAGCTGTCGCCCAAGGGCGACTACCTCGCCGCAGTGTCGACGATCGAAGGTCAGCGCTCGGTCTCGGTGATTCGCCTGTCCGACAACAAGGTGTTCAACGTGCTGCCGCGCGAGAACGCCAACGTGATCCAGCTGTGGTGGGTCTCGCCGACGCGCATCATGTACACGATCGGCGAGGCGGTCGGCGGACTCGAGGCGCCCGCGCCGAACGGTGAGCTGCACACGGTCGACGCCGAGTCGCAGTCCAACGACCTGCTGTTCGGCTATCGCGCCGGCGGTGGCACCACGGGCACGCGCATCAAGCGCCGCGACGGCGAGTACGCGAGCGCGACCATGATCGACCCGCTGCGCGGCGACGACAGCAGCGCGTTGATCGCGGTGCAGCCGTGGAACTGGAGCATGGTCAACGTGCCCGGCGGCGAGACCGCGTTCGCCGAGGCGCGCCGCATCAACCTGCGCGACGGCAAGACGCGCGTCGTCGCCACGGCGCCGCTGCGCATCGCCACGTTCGTGGCCGACAACGAGGGCGTCGTGCGCTTCGCCTACGGCGAGGACAACACGCTCAAGTACAAGGTCCACTACCGCGAGGGCGACGGCAAGCCGTGGCAGGTCGTGTTCGACGAGGCCACCGACGGCCGCCGCGTCGCGCCGGTCGCGTTCAACCGCGCCGGCGACACCGTCTACTTCGACTGCTCGGGCCTGTGCCGCTGGTCGGTGGCCGATCGCAAGCTCGAGACGGTGTCGACGGGTGAGGCGTCCCCGATCGAGTTCTCGCGCACGTTCGACGAGAAGGACGTCTACGCCGTGCGTTCGATGCCGGGCCGCATCGCGGTCAGCCTCGTCGACAAGGGTGCGAAGGAAAGCGCGCTGCTGGCCGAGCTCATGAAGCAGTTCCCGGGCGAGGACGTGCGCTTCACCTCGGCGAGCCTCGACGGCAGCAAGGCGCTCGTCGAAGTGTCGAGCGACCTCAACCCGGGCACGTTCCACCTCGTCGATACCGCCTCGCGCAAGACCACGCCGCTGCTCGCCCGCGCGCCGTGGATCAAGCCCGACGAACTCGCGACGATGGAGCCGTTCGCGACGAAGGCGCGTGACGGGCTTCCGCTGCGCGGCTACGTGACCAAACCTTTCGGCAAGGAAGAGGCGAAGAACCTGCCGCTGGTCGTGTTCGTGCACGGCGGCCCGTACCACGTGCGCGACAGCTGGGGCTACGACCGCACCGTGCAGGCGCTCGCCAGCCGCGGTTACGCGGTGCTGCAGGTCAACTTCCGCGGCTCGGGCGGCTACGGCTACGACTTCGTCCGCGCCGGCTACCGCGAATGGGGCGCGAAGATGCAGGACGACGTGACCGACGCGACGAAATGGGCGGTCACCGAGGGCATCGCCGACCCGAAGCGCATCTGCATCTACGGCACCAGCTACGGTGGCTACTCGGCGCTGCAGGGTGCGGTGCGGGAGCCGTCGCTGTACCGCTGCGCGATCGGCGACGCCGGCGTGTACGACCTCGCGCTGATGCGCTCGCGCGGCGACATCCCGCAGTCCTCGTACGGCTCGGGCTTCCTCGACACCGTGCTCGGCAACGACGCCACCGTGCTCGCGCAGCGCTCGCCGATCAACCAGCTCGACCGCCTCGAGGCGAAGGTCATGCTGATCGCCGGTGGCCAGGACAAGCGCGTGCCGGCCGTGCAGTCGGAAAACCTGCAGCGCGCGCTCGTGGCCAAGGGCAAGAAGCCCGAGTGGCTCTACCAGCGCACCGAGGGTCACGGCTTCTACGGCGAAGCGAACGTGGCCGACATGTACGCGAAGATCGTCGCGTTCCTCGACGCCAACATCGGCAGCAGTCGCTGAGCCGACGCGCGGGGCGACGCACCGCCCCGCGCATGTCAAGCCTTGTAAAGAAACCGCCGCCACGTGCGGCGGTTTCGCGTGCCTTTGGGTATGCTCGGGAAACCCTTCCGATAAGGACATCCGATGCGCGCCCTGCGTGCCGTTGCGCTCTGCCTCACCCTCGCCTCGCCCATCACGGCGTTCGCCGCCGACCCGATTCCGCTCGGCGATTTCGCCAAGCACCTGCAGTTCGAGCAGGTCAAGATCTCGCCGGACGGCAAGACCCTCGCCGCGGTCGCGGTCGTCGAAGGCAAGCGCCAGCTCGCGCTGTTCGACATCGCCACGCTCAAGGGCATCAACGTCAGGCCGCGCGAGAACGACGAACTCGCCGATTTCGACTGGGTGGCGTCGAACCGCGTCGTCTACACGCTGGGTCAGAAGCTCGGCGGCATCGACAAGCCGATCTCGACCGGCGAGCTGCTCGCCGTAAATGCCGACGGCAGCGGCAACGGCATCCTGTTCGGCTACCGCGCACAAGGCGACTCGGTCGGTTCCAAGATCAAGAGCTCGACCGCCGAGCGCGCGAGCGCCTACGTGCTCGACGACCTGCCCGACGACGAGAACAACATGCTCGTCGTCGTGAACAAGTGGGACGCCGGCAAGGAAGGCGATTTCCCCGAAGTCGCGCGCATGAACGTGCGCAGCGGCAACCGCGTCAAGGTCACGACGGGGCCGATCCGCAACGCGAGGTTCCTCGTCGACCATGCCGGCCAGGTGCGTTTCGCGTTCGCCGACGACACGGCGCTCAAGCTCAAGGTCTACCACAGGCCCGACGACAAGGCCGCGTGGGAGGTCGTCCTCGACGAGGCCGCCTCGGGCAACCGCGCGACTCCGGTGGCGTTCGCACGCGACAACAAGACCGTGTACTGGGCCTGTGGCGGCGGCGAGATGGTCGGCCGCATCTGCACGTGGAGCGATGCCGACCGCGCGTTCAAGCCCGTGTGGTCGAACAAGACCGTGACCCACACCGGGCTCGTGCGCAGCTTCGACGGCAAGGACGTCGTCGCCGTGCGCGCCGCGCCGGGTCGCCCGTCGCTGTACCCGGTCGACAAGGAAGCCGATTCGCTCAAGGCGATCGTCGCGCTCATGCAGCAGTTCCCGGGCGACAGCGTCAACATCGTCTCGACCACGCGTGACGGCCGCAAGGCCATCGTCTCGACCTGGGCCGACGTGCACCCGGGTTCGTACTACCTGCTCGACCGCGACACGCAGAAGCTCACGTTCCTGCTCGCGCGCGCGCCGTGGGTCGATCCCGACAAGGCCGCGCAGATGCAGCCGATCACGCTCAAGGCGCGCGACGGCCTCGACCTCATGGGCTTCGTGACGCGCCCGCCCGGCAAGGAGGAGGCGAAGAACCTGCCGATGGTCGTGCTCGTGCATGGTGGTCCGCACGGCCCGTTCGACGCGTGGGCGTACGACCCTTACGTGCAGGCCCTCGCGAGCCGCGGCTACGCCGTCCTGCAGGTCAACTTCCGCGGTTCGGGCGGTCGCGGCTACGCGTTCGAGAAGGCCGGCTACGGCGAGTGGGGCGCGAAGATGCAGGACGACGTGACCGATGCGACGAAGTGGGCGATCGCCGAAGGCATCGCCGATCCGAAGCGCGTCTGCATCTACGGCGGCAGCTACGGTGGTTATGCCGCGCTGCAGGGCGCCGTGCGCGAGCCCGATCTCTACCGTTGCGCGGTCGGTGACGCGGGCGTGTACGACCTGCGCCTCATGTTCAGCCACGGCGATGTGCGCAAGAACCTGTACGGCCAGAGCTTCCTCGAGATGGTCCTCGGCAAGGACCAGGCCGTGCTCGCCCAGCGTTCGCCGGTCGCGCAGGTCGACCACATCAAGGCCAAGGTCATGCTGATCGCGGGTGGCCAGGACGAGCGCGTGCCGCCCGTGCACGCCGAGCGCCTGCGCGCCGAGCTGCAGAAGCGCAAGGTCGAGCCCGAGTGGCTCTACAAGCGCACCGAAGGCCACGGCTTCTACGACGAAGCCAACCGTGCCGAGATGCTCGAGAAGCTGATCGCGTTCCTCGACGCGAACACGACACCCTGACCCTCACGGCGCGGCAACCGCCGCGTCAGTCGAAGCTGCCGTGGAAGACGAGTTCGGTGTCGTCTTCCGCGGCCGCGCAGCCCGGACGACCGGCCTTGCCGCACTCGCGCAGGGCCGCCAGCGACGCGACCAGCGATGCGCGCTGCGTCGCGAGGGGTTCGCGCAACGACGCGCCGAGGCTGTCGACCTGCCATGGGTCGACCATGAGCCGGTAGTGCTCGACCGCGACGCGCACGTCGTCGACACGCCAATCCACGAACATCTGCGAAGGCGCGTCGGCATCGTCGCGCGACGTGCGCACGGCCGCGAAATCGGCCCACGACACGGGTGCCCACGAGGCGTCGCGGAAGTGTTCGACGAGACCACGGCGACGCCACGCCACCGGATGCGGCGAAGCAACCAGCGGTGCGAGATCGCGTCCATCCATCGCGACGCCCGCCTCGCCGCCGGCACGCGCCAGCAGTGTCGGCGCGAGATCGGTGTTGAGCACCATGCCGTCGCGCAGTTGCGCGGCGTCGATTCCGGGTCCGCGCACGAACAGCGGCACGCGGATCGAGCCCTCGTACGGCAGCACCTTGCCCCAGGCGCGGTGTTCGCCGTTGAGCCAGCCGTTGTCCGACGTGAATACGAACACGGTGTCGTCCCAGCGCCCTGCCCGCTCGAGCGCGGTGCGCAGCGTACCGATCATGTCGTCGAGGCCACGCAAGGCTTCGAGGCGATGGCGCAGGCCGCGGTCGAGCGCGTCCTTGTCGGCATCGCGCATCGGCGGGTACTCGCGTGCGTGCCAGGCCGGCTTGTCGGAAACGTCGATCTCGTCGTAGGACGGTACCAGGCGGTCCAGACCGACATCGGATGCGACCGTGCCGCGATGACGCGGCGCACCGCGCACGTCGTACTCGAAAGGCGTCGCCGCGGGAAGGCACAGTTCGAAATGCGGTGCGATCGGCGCGAGGTACAGGAAGAACGGGCGGACATCTCCCGCGAGGCCGCCGACGAACGCGGCCGCGCGGCGCGCGAGCACGTCGGTCTGGTAGTCGGCATCGGCGCCGCCATGGGTCACGAGCGTGCCGTCGACATTGATCGTGTAGTTGTACATGCAATACGCGCCGGCGTAGAGGATGCCCGGATCGCCATGGCGCTCGCCGTAGTCGGGCATCGCCTGCCAGGCGTCCCAGCCCGGCGGCACGTAGCGCATCGGATCGCAGGTCGGGCAGTTGCGCGGCGGCACGTAGCCGTAACCGTTGAGGAACTTGCCGATCATGCCGGTGCGGTAGCCCGCGCGTTGCAGCCAGACGCCGAGGTGTTCGCGATCGTCGAAGGCGCTGAACGATCCCTGCGGCGTCGCCGCGTCATGCGTGATGTTGAGCACGCCGTGGTTGTGCGTGTACTGGCCGGTCAGGAACGTCGCGCGCGACGGACAGCACAGCGCATTGGTCACGAACGACTCGGTGAAGCGCAGGCCTTCCTCGCCGAATGCCCGCTCGAAGTGCGGCATGAGCCCGAGATCGCGCGCGCGATCGAGCGTCGCCTCGTCGAGATCGTCCGCCATGAGCACGACGAGGTTCGGCGCGGCGTACGCGCCCGCCGCGCAATACATCGCGACGAACGCCACGACCGCCGCGAGGACGGAGCGCATGGCGATGGATTCCCCTGTCGACGCCGGGGCCGGCGTCGTGGCGCGAGCATCGGGCTTCCGGGCGCGGCGTGCAATGCCGCGCGACGGAAGATCAGTCGGACTGCGCGGACGGCTTCGCTGGAACCCTGCCCACCAAAGACATCGACGCCATGGCCTGTGCCGTGACATCGGGACTTTCGGACGTCGTCAGGACGAACAGAAGTTCACTCTCGTCCTGGGGCCTGGACCATGTGTAGGCCACGGTCGAGGCACGATCGTCATTCGGTCCCAGTCCGGCCTGCTCCCTGGACTCCATCGGAGCCGGTGCCCGCCCGACAAGGTCCACGAAACCTGCCTTGACCTTCGAGGCCTCTGCGGTCTGCGCGTAGACGATGCAGACGCCATCGTCCCTGAGCGCGACGACGTAAGTCGTCGAGGGGGATGGAACGAACCACGCGGTTCCGGGTGCACGCCGCAGGAAGAACTCCGACTGTTCCTGCGGTGCGACGCGAATGCCCGGGGCGTTCATGCTCGCCTTCAACTGCTCCCGCGAGTAGAAGTGCTTCATGCAGGTAACGGCGAACAGGTCGTTCAAGCTGTCGGCAGGCGGCGGGGGCGATGCCGCATTCGAGGATGCCGCATTCGAGAACATCCACAACGCCGTCATGACCGGCCATGCACGCACCGATTTCACAATGTCCGGCCTGACCGCTGGCACCGCGACGCCGGTTCGCACGACGTCAAGGTGTCCGACTTCAGCACCCACTCTCCTTTCACCCGTTCGTAGGACGTCACGCGCTCGTACCCGCCCGACTGCTGCGTGAGTGTCACCTCGGTCATCGAGGGGGATGTCGCGGCGGCAGGAGGAGGATCGTGACGGCGAGGCGCTCCGTCGGGATCAGGGCGAGAGGCGTGATGCGGGGATGTGAGGTCGGGATGCTCGGCCTCGCGCGTGAGCTCCACTTCGACCGGCACGTCCGCCAAGGGCGTGCCCGCGGACGCGGCGGCCTGCGCATGAACCGGCAAGGACAGGCACGCGGCCAGTGGAATCAGGAACGCCAACATCCTTGTGCGCATGACGATCGTCCTTGTGTGGGAATGCACAACACCTACCGGAACCTTTCGGCTCGTGAATCCGCCAGCCCGGTCGGATCGCGCGAGCCGCCATCCTGACGCCATCAACGCAACCGGCGCAACAGCCCCGCGGTCGAGCCGTCGAGGCCGGTCGTGTCGCCGCTGGTCATGCGCGGCAGGAGGTCGTTGCACAGTGCCTTGCCGAGTTCGACGCCCCACTGGTCGAAGCTGTTGATGCCCCACAGCGCGCCGCTCGTGAACACGCGGTGCTCGTAGAGCGCGACGAGTGCGCCGAGCGCAGCCGGCGTGAGCTTGTCGAGCACGAAGGTCGTGCTCGGGCGGTTGCCCGGGAACGTGCGGTGACGCGCGAGCACGTCCGGTGCGATATCGGGCGAGGCCGTCGGCACGTGCTCGCCGAGCGCCTCGTCGGCGCGCTTGCCGAGCATGAGCGCCTGCGCCTGGGCGAGGCCGTTGGCGAGCAGCTTGGTATGCAGGTCGGCATACGGATGCGTGGGCTCGCGCACGAGGATGAACTCGACCGGGATCACGTCGGTGCCCTGGTGCAGCATCTGGAAGTACGCGTGCTGGCCGTTGGTGCCGGGCTCGCCCCACACGACCGGACTCGTCGCGAACGGCACCGGCTCGCCGTCGAGGTCGACGCGCTTGCCGTTGCTCTCCATCTCGAGCTGCTGCAGGTAGGCCGGGAAGCGCCGCAGACCCTGGTGGTACGGCGCGACGCTGCGGCTCGTGAAGCCGTGGAAGTTGCGGTACCAGACGTCGAGCAGGCCGAGCAGCAGCGGCAGGTTGCGCGCATCGGGCGCCTCGCGCGCGTGCACGTCCATCGCATGCGCACCGGCGAGCAGCTCGCGGAACGACTCGGCGCCGATCGCGAGCGCGATCGGCAGGCCGATCGCCGACCACAGCGAGTAGCGCCCGCCGACCCAGTCCCAGAAGCCGAACGTCGTGTCGATGCCGAACGCGGCCGCGGCGGCGACGTTGGTCGTCGTCGCCACGAAATGGCGCTGCGTGTCGGTGCCGCCATGGTCGAGGAACCATTGTTTCGCGACGTGCGCGTTGGCCATCGTCTCCTGCGTCGTGAAGGTCTTGGAGGCGATCACGAACAGCGTCGAGGCGGGATCGAGGTCGCGCAGCACGGGCGCGATGTCATGACCGTCGACGTTGGAGACGAAATGGAAGCGCAGGCCGCGATGCACCCAGGCGTCGAGCGCCGGCACGACCATCTGCGGCCCGAGGTCGGAGCCGCCGATGCCGATGTTGACGATGTCGCGGATGCCGCTCGTGGCGGTGTCGCGGATGCGCTCGACGTAGCCGAGCATGCGCTCGAGCACCTCGTGCACCTCGTCGCCATGCGGCGCGGTTCCGCGCGGCGCGCGCAGCGCCGTGTGCAGCACCGAGCGGCCCTCGGTCGCGTTGACGGGTTCGCCCGCGAACAGCGCTTCGCGGCGTTCGGCGATGCGGCACTCGCGTGCGAGGGCGAGCAGCAGGTCGAGGGTCGGCGCGTCGATGAGGTTCTTCGACAGGTCGGCGAAGATGCCGGCGGCCTCGAACGAGAATGATTCGAAACGCGAGGCGTCGGCGGCGAAGGCGTCGCGCAGGTCCAGCGCGTGCGCGCCGGTGCCGAAATGGCGGCCGAGCGCGGCCCAGGCGGGGGTGCGGTCGCAACGCGGGGCTCGGCTCATCGCAGGTCCTTCCGGCAAAGCCGCGAGCATAGCGCCACCCGTGACTTGCGTCCTTTCGCCGGCCGCAGGCTGCGCTTACCATCAGGGGTTCATTTCGACGAGGACGCCCCATGAAGCCGTTGTTCGCCGCCGTCGCCCTGGCGGCTGCCGCTCCCGCGCTCGCCGCACCGACGCCGTTCACGGTCAAGGACCTGGCCACGCTCGAGCGGGTCAGCTCGCCGCAGCTCTCGCCCGACGAGCGCAGCGCGCTGTACCAGCTGCGCGTCACCGACTACGCGGCCAACCGCGGCCGCACCAGCCTGTGGGTCACGCCGCTCGGCAACGGCAAGCCACTGCGCCTGACCGAGGACAGCCTCGGCGCGTGGTCGGGCGCGTGGAGCGCCGACGGCAAGCACGTGTTCTTCGTCGCCGGCAAGGACGACGTGCAGCAGCTGTGGCGCGTGCCGGCCACGGGCGGCACGCCCGAGGCGATCAGCAGCCTGCCGCTCGACATCGGCAGCTTCGCGATCGCCGCCGACGGCCGCACGGTCGCGTTCACGACCGACCTCTTCGTGGCCTGCGCGGAGGAGTCCGATCCGCTCGCGTGCACGAAGAAGCGCCTCGACAAGCCGGCCGATGCCAAGGCCAGCGGCCGCGTCTACGACCAGCTGTTCGTGCGCCACTGGGACACCTGGTCGGATGGCCGCCGCTCGCAGCTGCTCGTGGCCACGCTCGGCGACGACGGCAAGCTCGGCACGCCGCGCCTGCTCAGCGGCAGCATCGACGGCGACGTGCCGTCCAAGCCGTTCGGCGACGCCAGCGAGTACGCGTTCTCGCCCGACGGCAAGACCCTCTATTTCGCCGTGCGCAACGCCAAGGGCAGCGAGCAGGCGTGGTCGACCAATTTCGACATCTTCTCGGTGCCGGTCGACGGCTCGGCGCAGCCGAAGAACCTCACCCCCGACAATCCCGCCTGGGACAGCTACCCGCTGCCGTCGCGCGACGGCAAGACGCTGTACTACCTCGCGATGAAGCGCGCCGGCTTCGAGGCCGACCGCTTCGGCATCCACGCGCTCGACCTCGCCACGGGCGCGTCGCGCGAGATCGCACCGTCGTGGGACCGCTCGGCGTCGGGCCTCAAGGAGTCGGTCGACGGCAAGCTGCTCTACACGGCCGCGGACGACTGGGGCCAGCACCCGCTGTTCTCGGTCGAGGTCGCCACGGGCAAGGTGACCAAGCTGGTCGGTGACGGCACGGTCAGCGCGTTCGATGTCGGCGCCAAGCGCCTCCTGCTCGCACGCGACACGCTCAAACGCCCGGCCGACCTGTTCACGGCCGACACGCGTGGTCGCAGCCTCAAGCCGCTCACGCGCGCCAACGCCGAGACACTCAAGGATCTCGCGGTCGGCGACTTCGAGTTCTTCACGTTCGTCGGCCATGGCGGCGCCACGGTGCAGGGCTACGTGGTCAAGCCCGTCGGCTTCAAGGCGAACCGCCGCTACCCGGTCGCCTTCATCATCCACGGCGGCCCGCAGGGTGCGATGAACAACGGTTTCAGCTACCGCTGGAATCCGCAGACCTACGCCGGCCAGGGCTTCGCGGTCGTCACGATCAACTTCCACGGTTCGACCGGCTACGGCCAGGCGTTCACCGACTCGATCTCGCAGGACTGGGGCGGCAAGCCGCTCGAGGACCTCAAGCTCGGCTGGGAAGCCGCGCTCAAGAAGTACAAGTTCCTCGACGCCGACCGCGCCTGCGCGCTCGGCGCCTCGTACGGCGGCTACATGATCAACTGGATCGCCGGCAACTGGAACGAGCCGTGGAAGTGCCTCGTCAACCACGACGGCGTGTTCGACACGCGCGCGATGGGCTACGTGACCGAGGAACTGTGGTTCACCGAATGGGAGAACGGCGGCACGGTGTACGACAAGCCGGACGCCTACGAGCGCCACAACCCGCTCAACCATGTCGACCAGTGGCGCGTGCCGATGCTCGTCGTGCAGGGCGAGAAGGATTACCGCATCCCGACCTCGCAGGGCACGGCCACGTTCACGGCGCTGCAGCGCCGCGGCATCCCGAGCCAGCTGCTGTACTTCCCGGACGAGAACCACTGGGTGCTCAAGCCGCAGAACAGCGTGCAGTGGCACGAGACCGTGAACGCCTGGCTCAAGCGCTGGACCGGCCAGTAATACCGCTGCACGCGCGGGAGCCGCGACGGCTCCCGCGTCCCGCGCGCATCGCCCCGGCGACGCGTCACGCCCGCCCCCGCCGACGAGGACCCGCGTGGAACCCGAGAACCTTCCGCTCATCACCAACGACGCTGTCGTCTTCGGCCTCATCGCCGGCACGCTCGCGCTGATCTTCTACACCGCGAGTGGCCCGACGCCGTTCTGGCGGCGCTTCTACGGCTGGGTGCCGGCACTGCTGCTGTGCTACCTGATCCCCGGCCTCTACAACACCTTCGGCATCATCGACGGCAACAGCGCGGGCCTGTACCCGATCGCGCGCGACTACCTGCTGCCGGCCGCGCTCGTGCTGCTGATGCTGTCGATGGATCTCAAGGGCCTTTTCTCGCTGGGTCCGAAGCTGCTGATCATGTTCGTGACCGGCACGATCGGCGTGCTGCTCGGCGGGCCGATCGCCTACCTCGCGATCAAGGCGATCAACCCCGAAACCGTGTCGGGCGACGCGTGGTCGGGCATGGCCGCGCTCGCGGGCAGCTGGATCGGCGGCGGCGCCAACATGCTCGCGATGAAGGAGATCTTCGGCACGAGCGCCGACACGTTCGGCCAGTTCATCGCGGTCGACATCCTGGTCGGCAGCACGTGGATGGCGTTCCTGCTCGCGCTGTCGGGGCGCGCCGCGCAGATCGACGCGCGCAACGGCGCCGACACGCGCGCGATCGACGAGATGAAGGAACGCATCGCCGCGCACCAGGCCCAGCACGCGCGCACGCCGACGCTCAACGACTTCATGGTCATCCTCGGCCTCGGCTTCGCGCTGACCGGCCTCGCCCACGCGATCGGCCAGCCGGCCTCGGCATGGATCGGCGCAAATGCGCCGGCCCTGAAGTCCTTCAGCCTCGACTCGACGTTCTTCTGGGTGGTCATGCTCGTGACGACGTTCGGCGTCGCGCTGTCGTTCTCGCCGGCGCGCAAGCTCGAGAGCGCGGGGGCCTCGAAGCTCGGCTCGATGCTGCTGTACGTGCTCGTCGCGAGCATCGGCATGAAGATGAACGTCGCTGCCCTGCTCGACCGCCCGTGGCTGTTCGCGCTCGGTGCGATCTGGATCGGCACGCACGGCTTGCTGCTGTACATCGTCGGCCGCGCGATCAAGGCGCCTCTGTTCTACTTCGCGATCGGCTCGCAGGGCAACATCGGTGCGGCCGCGTCGGCGCCCGTGGTCGCGGCGGCATTCCATCCGGCCCTCGCACCGGTCGGCGTGCTGCTCGGCGTGGTCGGCTACGCGACCGGCACCTACCTCGCCTACGGCCTCGGCCTCGTGCTGCGCTGGATGGCGACCTGACCGGAACCGTCACGTCACGCGCTCGCGGCGGCCCTCACCGCGCGAGCGCGTGCCAGCCATCGCGGTCGTAGATCACGAGGCGCCGGCCTGCGCGTTGCAGCTTGGCGTGGCCACGCTCGAAGGCGAGCCCTTCGACATCGAACGTCACGCCGTCGTGATGGCCCGTGACGACCACACGACCGCCGCCGACCGCGTGCACGGTCTCGCCACGCCATGCCGCGCGCACGCGCAGGCGATGCACGTCGGTCCCTTCGCGCAGCACGACGAGCAACTCGTGCGGACGCCAGCGCCACGCGCCGCGACGCGGCAGCGTCCAACCCTGCCCAGCGCGTTCGAGCCGCGGCGCACCGCCGGCGACCGCGTAACGCTCCGTGCGCTCGCACAGGCGCAGCAACCGTTCGCGACTCAGGCAGACCTGGGTCTCGTGCGTGAGCAGCGCCTCGCGCTTGCGATCGAGGCGTGCCGGCGTCGCCTCGAGCGTCGCGACGTCGGCGCCCGCGGGCCAGTCTCCGTGCACGAGGTAGTCCATGCGCAACGCGTCGTGCGCGCCGGCTCGCGCGAGCGCGAGGTCGGCCAGCACGTGCAGCGCGTTGTGGTCGGGATGCGCGTCGGTCGCGGCAGGGCGTGCGACGTGGGTCGGCGCGAACGCGGCGATGCGCTCGGCGAGTCGCTGTTCGGCTGCACCGTCGCGCATGAGCAGAGTCGTCACGCCCTGGTCGGGCCAGCCGAAGTGATCGACAGCGCCGGGATCGACGCCGAGCACCGCGAGCGCGCGGCCGCATTCGGCACGTCGGCGCGCGCCCCAGCGCGCGCGCGCGGCCGCATCGATGCGCCAGCGCTTCTCGATCCAGCGCTGCGGCCACGGGTTGTCGTCGCCGTCGGTCGCGACGACCACGTGCAGCGCCGCGCCGGCCTCGCGCGCGGCCTGCACGAGTCCGCCCGTCGCGAGCGTCTCGTCATCGGGATGCGGCGCGAGCACGAGCACGCGCGAGCGCGCGTCGAGGTCAGGGAGTCGGGACGTCATCGGGAAGCGTCGGGCCGAACAGGCGTGCCATGGTAAGGCCGCGTTGCAGCGCGGGTGCCCAGACTAGCGCAAAACGATCCGTCGTCGCCGTGCGCAGCACATGGGTGCCGCGTTCGAGGCGGCGCGATCCGGCGAAGGGCTCGCCGTCGATCGTCGCCTCGACGACGCCGTGCGGTCCGACCACGCTGTAGTCGCCCTCGATCTCGACGGCGACCTCGAGCGCCTCGCCTGCGTCGTGTGCGGCGAACTCGTGGCCGGCGACGTAGACGGTCGGCGCGATGCGCAGGTAGTTGCGCACGACGAATGCGCGCGCATCGTCGGGCAGGCGGTCGGCGACCACGACCGGCGTGCGCGTCGCGACGAGGTTCGCGGCGATGTCGTCGACGATGCTGCCGTCGCGCATGCGTGCGAGCGTGATGCCCTCGAGCACCCAGTACACGGGACGCCGACGGAACACGCTCTCGCCCTTGGCGTCCATGACGAGATCCGCCGGCGTGGTCAGTGCGAGCACGTCGGCACGGCGCTCGCGCTGCGTCGCCGCGGCATCGTGCCAGGGCTTCGTGTCGACGACGATCGAAGCCGCACATGCGACGAGCACGATGACGACCACGGCGCGCACCAACGCGACGTGCCTGTCGCGCCAGCGATCGAGGACCGCGGCGGCGCCGAGCGCGACGAACGGCAGCACGGGCAGCAAGTCCTGGCGCGTGAACAGCGGCCAGTAGCCGTTCAGCGCAGCGAGGTAGCCGAACGCCGCGAGCAGCACGAACGCACGCGGTGCCCACGGTTTCGCCCCGCCGCGACGCGCACGCCAGGCCAGCCACAGCGCCGGCGGCAGCGTGAGCGGTGCGAGCACGAAACGCAGCACGCCGTCGGACCAGCGGCCGAGGCCGGCGACCACGTTGTGCTCGAACAGCGCGTAGAACATGCCGTGCCACGCCCCCTCGGCCGCGAAGAACGCCGCGAGCATGCCGGGCACGATCAGCACGCCGATCGCGAAGGCCGCAATGCCGCGCCACGCGATGCGGATCGCGCCGGCTCCGTCCTGCAACCGCAGGATCGTCGCGACGATGACGAGCGCGATCGCAGCCGTGGCGAGCAGCAGCGTGGTCTTGAGCGACACCGCGAGCGTCGCGCCGACGAGCACGCCCGCGAGCGCGAGGCGCGCCGGCGTCGGCGGGCCTGCGACCGCCACCGCGACCGTCGCGAGCCATGCGAGCGCCCACAGGTTGTCGGTGCGGAACTGCAGCGTCGTCGTGAAGAAGGTCGGGAACAGCGCGGTCAACGCGGTACCGAGCCAGGCGATGCGCGGCGTCCACAGGCGCCGGCCGATCCACCACGTCAGCGCGAGCATCCCCGCGTACAGCGGCAGCATGCCAAGACGCATCCATTCCACGATGTCGGCTCGCTCGGGGAACAGCGCGAGCATCGGCGCGTACAGCATGTGGAACAGCGGCGTGTGGTTGTCGAACAGGTCGCGGTACGGCACGAGGCCTTGCGTCCACGCCCACACGACGTGCAGGTGCTGCGGTTCGTCGGAGTTGACCTTGAACGTGAACGCGCACCATGTGCGCCAGGAAAGCACGATCGCCGCGGCGGCTATCAGTGCGATGCGCATGCGGGCGCTGCCCTGGCGCGGGGAAGCATCCACGCGCATCGGCTCAGGCGCGCGGCGGGTGCCGCAGCTGGCCCTCGCCGCGTACGACGAAGCGCTCGATCGTCAGCGCCTCGAGGCCCATCGGCCCGTAGGCGTGCAGGCGCGTGGTCGAGATGCCGATCTCGGCGCCGAGGCCGAGTTCGCCGCCGTCGCTGAAGCGCGACGAGGCGTTGACCATGACGACGGCCGAACGCAGCGCCTCGACGAAGCGCGTCGCATGCGCATCGTCGCGCGTCGCGATCACTTCGGTGTGGTCCGAACCGAAGCGGCGGATGTGCGCGATCGCCTCGTCGAGGTCGTCGACGACGCGGATCGCGAGCACGAGGTCGAGGAACTCGGCGGCGTAGTCGTCGTCGGTCGCGGCCTTGACCCACGGCAGCAGCTCGAGCGTGCGGTCGCAGCCACGCAGCTCGACACCGCGCGCACCGAGTTCGACCGCCGCCTGCGGCAGGAAGGCCTCGGCCACGTCGGCGTGCACGAGCAGCGTCTCGAGTGCATTGCAGGCGCTCGGCCGCGTGGTCTTGCCGTCGACGAGCAGGCCGATCGCGAGATCGACGTCGGCACTCGCGTCGACGAACAGGTGGCACACACCCTTGTAATGCTTGATCACCGGCACGCGCGCGTGCTCGGCGACGAAGCGGATCAGCCCCTCGCCGCCGCGCGGGATCGCGAGGTCGACGATGTCGTTGAGCTGCAGCAGCTCGACCATCGCCTCGCGGCTCAGGTCCTCGACGATCGTCAGCGCCGCAGCCGGCACGCCGGCCTCGACGAGGGTACGCTGCAACGACGCGGCGATCGCGAGGTTGGAGCGGATCGCCTCGGAACCGCCTCGCAGGATCACGCCGTTGCCGGCCTTGAGGCACAACGCCGCGGCGTCGGCGGTCACGTTCGGGCGTGCCTCGTAGATCATCGCGATGACGCCGAGCGGCACGCGCACCCGTTCGACGACGATGCCGTTCGGGCGCGTGTCGCGGCGCGTGACCATGCCGACAGGATCGGGCAGCGCGGCGACCTCGCGCACGGCCGCGGCGACCGCGCCGAGACGCGTATCGTCGAGACGCAGGCGATCGAGCATGGCCGTGCCGATGCCCTTGTCGCGCGCGGCGTCCATGTCGAGCGCGTTGGCAGCGAGGATCGCGTCCGTATCGGCCTCGAGCGCGGCGGCCATCGCGAGCAGCAGTTCGCGGCGCTGTGCCGGGGTCAGCGCGGCGACGGCGCTGGCCGCGTCGCGGCAGGCGCGTGCGGCGTCCTCGATACGCTGGGCCATCACCGTCCTCGTCGTGCCGCGGCGGATCCGCGGGGTCGCGCAGGATAGCAAGACGCGCCGCGATTCAGGCCGGCAAGGCCCTCGGCACGCGCTCGAGCTGGCCGCCCGCGAAGGCCTCGCCGAACGGCAGGTCCTTGCGGTGCACGTAGCCGATGAAGCAGTCGCAGGCCGAACGCGGGCACGGGCGAGCACCGAGCCGATCGAGGAACGAGCCGTCATAGAGGTTGCCGAGCGGCGTCGCGACGAAATGGCAGCGTCGCACCTGGCCATCGCCGTCGACCGAGACCACGTCCTCGCCGGCGCGGCAGGCCGCGCCGAGGCTCGGCGGCGGCTCGAGGTTGTAGCCGAACCACGGATCGATCGCGAGGTGGCGCGCCGTGTCGGCGGCATCGTAGTAGCCGGGTCCGCGCTCGTCGTAGGCGTTGAGCCACAGGAACACGTCGGCCGGCAGCGCCTCGCGCAGGCGCGCGATCTCGTCGGCGTGCTCGTGCAGCGCGACCATGCCGACGCTGAAGCGCACGCCGCGCTCGCGCAGGCGCAGGCAGCGCGCGACGAAGGCCTCGCGTCGCACCTGGCCCGGGTGGTAGGTGCACCACAGCGCGAGGCGGTCGCGGTCGACGTGGTCGAGCCAGTCCAGCCCGATGCACAGGTTGGTCTGCGCGACCACGCGGCGCACGTGCGGAAGATGGCTCAGCCGCGTCATCGCCTCGCGGTAGTGGCGGCGCACGAGCGCCTCGCCCCACGGCGTGAACAGCACGGAGATATCGGCTGGCGCATCGCGTTCGACCCAGTCGACGAAGCGCGCGAGATCGGCCGCGTCGCGCTGCAGCGTCGCGCGCGTGTCGCGTGTCTTCGCGAACGGGCAGTACGGGCAGTCGTAGTTGCAGCTCGACAGGCGCCCGCGGTACAGCAGCGACAGATGAGCCGGCGCGTCAGGCCGCATCGGCGATCCCTTGCATCGCCCGGGCGACGGCCTCGGAACCGAGCCACGGCCCGATCGTGTCGGCGCGCGCGATGCCGGCCTCGCCGAGCGCGAGCACGCCGTCGGACACCGCGCCGAGGCCGAGCGCGGCGAGTTCGTGCAGCTGCGGCAGATCATCGAACGCGTCGCTGCCGAAGCGTGCGCGATAGGCCTCGAGCGACAGGCCGGGCTGCACGAGCAGCGACTGGATCACGAAGCGGCGGCGCTGTTCGACGGCATCGAGGCGGAAGCCGTGGTGTGCGAACGCGAACGACGCCTCGTCGCGCGCGAGCCAGTCCGAGACGATCGCGGACACGCCGCCGCGCTCGACCGCGTACGCCGACGAGTAGTGGAGCGAACGCGTGTACGAGCGCGCGCCGCAGCCGATGCCGACCATGCCGTCGTCCTGGCAGCAATAGGCCGGGCCGCCGCTCGCCGGCGCGTGCGGTGCGCGGAACATGCGCATCGAGACCTGCTCGTAGCCGGCCGCGAGCAGTCGCTCACGTGCGGCGGCGTAGAGCGCGGCGCGATCGTCGAGCGGTTCGGGACGCAGCGTGTGCACGGCGGTGTCGCGACCGCGCAGGCCGATGCGCGCGAGCCCGGTGCGCGGGCGCACGTAGAGCGGATACAGGTAGAGCTCCTCGGGCGCGAACTCGAGCGCGCTGTCGACCGAGGCGAGGAAGCTCGCGACGCCCTGCCCTTCGATGCCGTAGATGAGGTCGAGGTTGAGGGTCGGGAAGCCGTGCGCGCGGATCGCGGCAATCGCGCGCTCGACCGTCGCACGCTGCTGCGGCCGCACGAGGCTGCGCACCTCGGCGTCGCTGAAACTCTGGATGCCCATGCTGACGCGATCGATGCCGGCCTCGCGGCAGACACGCAGGCGCGCGTCGTCGACCGTCTCGGGCGACACCTCGATGCCGGCCGGGATCGCGGCGAGGTCGATCGTGGCATGCGCATGCACGGCCTCGAACACGCGCGCGAGCTGGCCCGCGTCGAGGTAGGTCGGCGTGCCGCCGCCGAGCGCGAAACGCGCGAAACGGTGCGTGCCGAGCGCACGCGCGGTCGCGCGCAGCTGCACGGCGAGCTGGTCGACGTAGGCCTCGACCATCGCCGGCGCCGGGCGCGCCATCGCGAACAGGTTGCAGAAGCCGCAGCGGTAGGTGCAGAACGGCACGTGCAGGTACAGGAACAACGCATCGCGCGGCTCGTCGGCCCACAGCGAGGCGAGCGAAGGCGCGGGATCGAGCGTGCGGTAGGCGCTCTTGTGCGGGTACGCGTACGAGTACGCCTGGTACGGCGGCAGCGCGAGCCATGCGGCGAGCGACGAGGGGCGCGTCATCGCAGTTCGACCTGTGCGTAGGGCACGGTCATGACGACCGGATGCCCGTGGCGGTGGCCTTCGTAGCCGTCCTCGCCGTAGGCGGTGCCGTGGTCGGAGCAGAGGATCACGAAGGCCGGTCCGCGGCGTGACAAGGCCTCGAACAGCGGCGCGAGCGCGCCGTCGACGTAGCGCAGCGCCGCGGCCTGCGTGTCGACGCCGTCGTGCGCGGCGCCCGGCACGTAGTGACGGTTCGGCTGGTGCAGCGCCGAGACGTTGAGGAACAGGAAACAGCGCCTCGCGGCGAGATCGGGCGCGTCGAGGCGGCGGCACGCGAGGGCGACCTGGCGTTCGGTCGAATCCTGCGCGGTGACGCCGAAACCTTCGTCCCAGTGCGCTTCGGCGAAAAGGTCCGGCAGCACGCGGCCGAGCGCCGTACGTCGGTTGAAGAAGCCCGTGCCGCCGAGGCACAGCGTGTGGTAGCCGATGCGCGTGAAGCCCGTGACGATGTCGGGTGCGTCGTCGAACACATGGGTGCGCGGGCCGGTCGTCTCGCTGCCGCCGAACGCGAGCGCGAACAGGCGCTCGTGGCGCCCGGGCCGCGCCGGCGTCGGCAGGAAGCCCGCGAAGAAGGCCTGATGCGCTGCATAGGTGAAGCTGCCCGGCGTGTGGCGGCGTTCCCATCCCGCGGTCGGAAGATGGCGTGCGAGCACGGGCAGCTCGCCGCGTTCGAAGCAGCCCTGCGCGACGTCGTAGCGCAGCGTGTCGAGCGTGACGAGCACGATGTCGTGCGAGCCGACGATCGCGTGCATGTCCGGCGCGGGCGTGCTCGGCTCAGGCATGGGCCGCCTCGCCCTGCGCCCAGATCGCCTGGTCGTCGTAGGTCGAGCGGCCCTGCCAAGTGATGCCGGGCAGCAGGTCGCCGAAGGCGTTGGCTTCGAGCACGTGTACGCGACCGCGCCGCACGACGAGGTCGAGCCCGACCAGGTTGGCGCCTGCGAACGTGCGCGCGGTACGCCCGGCAGCGTCGCGCACCGCAATGGCGTCTTCCCCGGACTGCACGTCGCCCGGTGCCGCGCGGCGGTTGCCGAGGTGCAGGTTGGTGAGCGGCCCGGTGCTGACGCGCGCGACGCGCTGGCGTGCCTCGCCGGCGAACGCGACGACGCGCTGGTCGACCTGCAGGCCGCGCGTGCCGGGCAAAGAAGGCTTCGGGATCCATTGCTCGACGTAACTGCCCTGCCGCGCGAGCGCGTCGACGAGCGCGGCGATCGCCTGCGTGTCTTCGAGGCGTTGCGGTTTCAGCGAACTCACGAGCGCTTCGCGTCCATCGGATGCCACGAGCCTCGCCGAGCTGATCGCGACTTCGGCGCCACGTCCGTTGCGCTGGTAGGCGACGACGCCGACCGCCGACGAGCCGAAACGTGCCTTGATATAGACGCGATCCAGCCCGCTCGCATCGAGCAACGCCTGCAGCGCCGCGTAGCCGTCGATCGCACCGAGCAGCGGCGGCACGCCGATGCCGTGGCGCACGAGGTGCTGCTGGCAGGCGAGCTTGTCGCCCATGAGCGCGATGGCGGCCGGCGAATTGAACCAGCGCGGTGCGAGCACCTGCACATCGCGCTCGAGCACGGCCAGGAGATCCATCACGCCGGCATGCCAGGCGTCGACCGCGACGAACTCGCCGTCGAGCGTCGCCACGGGCGCGGGACCGCTACGGCCGAGTACCGACCAGCCGCGCGCGACGAAGCGTCGCGTCGTGTCCGCATCGCCGCCGGCCGCATCGATCTTGACCGGCACGCCGGCCTGGCCACCGAGTGCCTCGACGAAGCGCGACGGCGCGTCGAGCAGGTCGCCCCAGTCGAGCACGCGTGCAGGTTCGAGGCCGCGTGCGCGGCGCGCGTCCTGCAGCGCGGCGACGCGCCGGTCCGCGGCGTGGCCGACGACGATCACGCCTGCCTACTCGCCGATCGCGACGTAACGCTCGCCGTCATAGTCGTCCGGGTCCTGCGGATCGGACACGTCGACATCGAGCGGCAGCGCGGCCAGGCGCGCACGGTATTCGGCGCCGACGTAGTGGTAGGCGAGGTTGAGGTGCTTGAGCCCGCCGAGGTGCGGGCTCTTGAGCAGCGCGAGCGCGCCGTCGTCGCCGAGCGTGCCCATCGAAAGATCGAGCGTGTCGAGCCCGCCGATCCACGGTTGCTGCGCGAGGTAGCCCGCGAGCTCGTCGGTGATCTGCGAGTTGCGCAGGCCGAGGTACTCGAGGCGAGTCGGATCGATCGCCTCGAGCAGGCGCACGTAGGTGGCGAGGTCGCCGTCGAAGCCGTAGTTGTCGTCGCCGAGCCAGAGCTCGAGGTGCTTGAGCGCCGGCATGCGCGAGCGCGCGATGCCCTCGACGACGCGCGTCGGCAGGCCGCCCGTCTCGACCGCGAGCTCGCGCAGGCTGGCGTGCTCGAAAGGCTCGAATGCGAGCTTCTCGCCGCCACGCACGCGCAGCGACTCGAGCGCAGGGAACGCGTCGAGCACGCGCGTATAGCCGGTCTGAATAATCCACGACATCTCGTTGTCTTCGGACTGGATGTCGCCGACGTAGAGATGGCGCAGGGCGGCGAGCTCACCGCGGCGCTCGACGAGCACGTCGAGGATGCCGTCGGGACCGTCGTCGTGCGAGACCTGCCAGACGCCGACGATCAGCGATTCGAGCGAGCCCGGTGCTATCTGGGTGAAGAAGTGCTCGACGAGCTCGCGCTGCGACTCCTTCGTGTCGTAGTCCTGGCGCAGGCGGTAGACGACGTCGCCGGACGAGGCCTTGTCGCCCATCGCGAAATCGACCACGCGCTTGCCGCGGAACGTGTCGGGGGTGTCGTGTCGGCTCATCGGGGGCTCCTGCGTGTTGATCGGAAGCTGGACCTGCGGCAGCGGATCGCGTGGCCCGCAGCCGCCTACCGCGAGCGCGACACCGCCGGCGGCGAGGCTGGCGACCAGCCTGCGCCGCGTGCCGTCGCGCGGTGCGCCGTCGTCACCGGACCCTGCCTCGACCATCGCGCGACTCCTGCCATGGAAACGGTCGAGGGTAGCCCAAAGCGATGTCGGCTGTGCGCATGCACAACGGCGTGCCGGGACGACTGCGCTAGACTCCGCGTCCCTCTTTGCAGGCCGACGGCGGAACGATGCGTCCTTTCAAGCTCGGTGAAGACCTCGACCTTTTGCGCGAGACCGTGCAGGCATTCGCGGACAAGGAAATCGCGCCGCGCGCCGACCACATCGACCGCGACAACCAGTTCCCGGCTGACCTGTGGCGCAAGTTCGGCGACATGGGCCTGCTCGGCGTGACGGTCGCCGAGGAATACGGCGGATCGAACCTCGGCTACCTCGCCCACATCCTCGCGATGGAGGAGATCTCGCGCGCGTCGGGCTCGGTCGGCCTGTCGTACGGCGCGCACTCGAACCTGTGCGTGCAGAACCTTCACCACAACGGCACCGAGGAGCAGAAGAAGAAATATCTGCCGAAGCTGTGCAGCGGCGAGTGGGTCGGCGCACTCGCGATGAGCGAGCCCGGCGCGGGTTCCGACGTGGTCGGCTCGATGACCTGCCGCGCCGAGAAGAAGGGCGACCGCTGGGTCGCCAACGGCTCCAAGATGTGGATCACCAACGGTCCCGACGCCGACGTGCTGCTCGTCTACATGCGCACCGCGCCGAAGCCGGCCGGCAGCCGCTGCATGACCGCGTTCCTCGTCGAGAAGGGCATGAAGGGCTTCTCGACCGCACAGAAGCTCGACAAGCTCGGCATGCGCGGCTCCAACACCTGCGAGCTCGTATTCGAGGACTGCGAGATCCCCGAGGAGAACATCGTCGGTCAGGTCAACGAGGGCGTGCGCGTGCTCATGAGCGGCCTCGACACCGAACGCCTCGTGCTCTCGGGTGGCCCGATCGGCCTCATGCAGGCCGCGGTCGACATCGCCCTGCCCTACACGCGCGAGCGCAAGCAGTTCAACGCGCCGATCGGCACGTTCGGCATCATGCAGGCCAAGATCGCCGACATGTACACGGCGCTGCAGTCCTCGCGCGCGTTCGCCTACATGGTGGCGCAGGATTTCGACCACGGCGTGAAGTCGCGCATCGACCCCGCCGCCTGCCTGCTCAACGCTTCGCAGAACGCGATCAAGGTGACCCTCGAGGCGATCCAGGCGCTCGGCGGCAACGGCTACATCAACGAGTACCCGACCGGACGCCTGCTGCGCGACGCCAAGCTCTACGAGATCGGCGCCGGCACCAACGAGATCCGCCGCATGCTGATCGGCCGCGAGCTGTTCCACGGCAAGAGCTGATCCGCCGACCTTCCGTCCACCCGGGAGGCCCGCCCGTCGCTCCGTTCGGGTTCGGTTAAGTCGATCACAACCCCGTACTCCGGCGCGGGCCTATGCTCGCCCCCGGGTGGCAACTCGGGGTTCGAAATGGATGGCCAGGCACGGAATCGCGACGTCGCGTCGCGACGTTCTTTCTTGGGGGCGGTGACCGGCACCGCGGTGGAAGCGCCGAAGGCGACTCCGGCGGTCGCGGGGGTCGAGGGGATCGGCAGCAATGTGCTGGCACCGCCGTTCGCGGTGTACGTGCTCAACCGGCTCGGCTACGGCCCGCGCAAGGGTTCGCTGTTCAGCGTGGAATCGTTCAACGCCCTCGGCGCGAACGACGTCGCGCGCCTGACTGCATTCGTCGACCAGCAGCTCGCACCGACGCTCGACGGCGGCGGCAACGTCACCGATCCCGATGTCGCCTCGCGCCTCGCGCATCCTGACTTCGTCACGCTCAACAAGACGTTCACGCAGCTGTGGACCGACCACGAGGTCAACGGCCAGCCGTCGGGCGGTACCTACACGCGCGACTGGCCGATCCGCGAGGTCGAGCGCGCCGTGTTCATCCGCGCGTTCCACTCGCGCTGGGGCCTGTTCGAGCAGGTCTCCGACTTCTGGCACAACCACTTCAGCATCTACGGGTTCGACCGCTACGCGGCGCCGACCTGGGTCAGCTGGGACCGCGACGTCATCCGCAAGAACGCGTTCGGCAACTTCCGCACGATGCTGCAGAAGACGTTCGAAGCGCCGGCGATGCTGTACTTCCTCGACAACTTCATCAACCGCGCACCGAGCTTCAACGAGAACTACGCGCGCGAGATCATCGAGCTGCACACGCTCGGCGCGATGAACTACCTCGGCGCGAACCTGCAGCAGGCGCAGGTGCCGACGATCCCGGCCGGACAACCCGGCGCGGGCTGGCCGACCGGCTACGTCGATGCCGACGTCTACGAGCTCGCGCGCGCGTTCACGGGCTGGACGTTCTACCGCAGCGGCACGACCAACACGGGCCTGCCGTACATGGAGCCCAGCCAGCACGACATCGGCCAGAAGACCGTGCTCGGCCAGTTCACGGCCGCCAACACGCCGGCCACGACGGAGCACGAGCTGTTCCTCGACCGCCTCGCCTATCACCCGGGCACGGCGCGCCACATCGCGACCAAGCTCGCGCGGCGCTTCCTCGGCGAGAATCCGCCGCAGGCTGCCGTCGACGCGGCCGCCGACACGTTCTGGCAGAACCGCACGCAGCCCGACCAGATCAAGCGCACGCTGCGCACGCTGCTGCTGCACGACGCCGGCGCGGGCTCGTTCCGCGACGTCGGCAATTTCGGCAACAAGGTCAAGAAGCCGTTCGAGGTGGTCGTCTCGGCGCTGCGTGCGCTCGACGTCAACTTCATCGTCCGCCGCAACGACGCCGAGAGCAATGCATTCATGGACCGCTTCGCACGCTCGGGGCACCGACCGTTCGACTGGCGTCCGCCGAACGGCTTCCCCGACACGACGAACTACTGGATGGGCAGCGGCCAGTTCGTGCACGCGTGGCGCACGATCGACTGGACGCTCGACGAGAACACGAGCGCGGGACAAGGTGATCCGCTGACGCCGCTGCTCACGATCACGCTCAACGAGTTCAGCAACGCGACTGCCCAGCACACGCCCAACAAGCTCGCCGACTTCTGGCTCTCGCGCGTGTTCCAGTGGGTGCCCGATGCGACCAACGGCTGGCGCGGCACGCCGCTGCACACGGCCGTACGCGACTTCATGGCCCGCAACACCGACACGGTCACGACGTTCGGCGTCGACATCGGCATCGGCAATGGCCCGACCGGCAACACCGCCGGCATCGGCACGGACGGCTCGCCGAACTACTGGTACAGCCGCCTGCGCGGGATGGTGAACTGCATCCTGTTCAGTCCGCAGTTCATGGTCCGCTGAAGGAGCGCACGACAATGGGCAATCTCACTCGACGCGCGTTCCTCAAGGGTTCCACGATCTGCCTCACGGCACTCGGTGGCATGCAGCTCGGCCTGCGCGCCCGGCCCGCGCACGCCGCGGCCGGAACAGCCTCGTCGGCCGGCGAGAACTTCGTCGTCTACGTCTACCTGCGCGGCGGCATCGACGGCCTGAACATGGTCTGCCCGTTCGACGGCCCCGACCGTGCGGCCTACGAGTCGCAGCGACCGAACATCCACCTGCGGACCACCGGCACCACCGCCGCGCTGCGCCTCGGCACGAGCAATTACGGCCTGCACTTCGCGGCCACCGGGCTGCACCAGCTCTACGGCCAGGGCAGGCTCGCGATCGTGCACGGCACCGGCTTCCCGGTCGCGCAGATCACGCGCTCGCACTTCGACGCGCAGGACTACATGGAGCACGGCACGCCGGGCAGCAACTCGATCGGCTCGGGCTGGCTCGCGCGCCATCTCGCCACGGCCGGCCAGGTGCCCGACGCGGCGATGATCCCCGCGCTCGCGGTCGGCGCGAACGCGCCCGTGAGCCTGCTCGGTCGCCGCGACGTCATGAACCTCGACGACGCCAACAGCTTCCACCCGAACTCCAACAACGGCGCCGTCGACGGCTCGCCGCGCTACAAGCTGTCGACGACGATCACGATGCGCCAGCTCTACCAGGGCAGCGGCGCGCTCAACCTGGCCGGCCTCGGCACGGTCGAGGCGATCGAACTCGTCGACACGCTCAACATCGCCAACTACACGCCGGCGGCCGGCGCGGTCTATCCGACGGCAGGCGTCGCGACGACCCTGGCCAACCAGGCCAAGCTCATCGCGAACATCGCCAAGCGCCGCATCGGCCTGCAGGTCGCGACGATGGACTACGGCGGCTGGGACACGCACGAGAACCAGGGCGACGGCACCCAGGGCGACCTCAACCAGAACC
Organism: Dokdonella aquatica; assembly: GCF_051987395.1. Taxonomy (NCBI): domain Bacteria; kingdom Pseudomonadati; phylum Pseudomonadota; class Gammaproteobacteria; order Lysobacterales; family Rhodanobacteraceae; genus Dokdonella; species Dokdonella aquatica. The sequence continues at coordinate 4,324,710 of NZ_CP197094.1, forward strand.
AGTACGGCGCGCGCCTGCAAGGCCTGTCGCAGGTGCTGACGGCGCTCTACAACGACCTCAACGCCGACGGCCTCGCGCGCAACATGGTCGTCGTCGTGCACAGCGAGTTCGGGCGCCGCGTGCGCGAGAACGCCAACCGCGGCACCGACCACGGCAGCGGCAACCCGATGCTCGTGCTCGGCGGGCGCGTCAACGGCGGCCAGCTCTACGGCACGTTCGGCGGCCTGAACGCGGGCCAGCTGTTCCAGAACGAGGACGTCGCCACGACGACCGACTTCCGCCGCGTGCTCAGCGAAGTCGTGACGGCCCACCTCGGCAGCAATGCCTTGTCGAGCGTGTTCCCGGGCTACAGCTATCCGGGCCGCCTCGGCCTGCTGCCGGCCGACCAGATCCTCAGGACGGGCTTCGAAGCCGCCTGACGCCGGCCTGCGCGCGGCTCACCTGCCGAAGGTGGGCTGCGCGAGCTGGCCGAGGAACGCGCCGAACACGCGCGGTTCCATGAGCACGATGAACAGCATGCCGTACACGGCGCCCCACAGATGGGCGCTGTGGTTGATGTTGTCGGTGCCGCGGCGGTCCATGTAGATCGAGTAGGCGATGTAGATCACGCCGAACAGGATCGCCGGGCATGGCAGGAAGAAGATGTAGATCGTCTGCCACGGCTGCAGCAGCACGAACGCGAACAGCACCGCCGATACCGCACCCGAGGCACCGAGGCTGCGGTAGGCCGGGTTGTTCGCGTTCTTCATGTAGGTCGGCAGGATCGCGACGACGATCGCACTGATGTAGAACGCGACGAAACCGACCGTGCCGATGTAGTTGCCCATGAACCGCTCGATGAGCGGTCCGAAGAAGAACAGCGTGATCATGTTGAACAGCAGGTGCATGCCGTCGGCGTGCAGGAACCCGTGCGTGACGAGGCGCCAGTACTGGCCGTGCCGCTTGACCGCGGGCGGCCACAGGATGAAATCGTTCATCACCTTGGCGTTCTTGAACGCGACGAACGAGATCGCGCAGGTGACGGCGAGCAGGGCGAGCGTGGCAATCATGGGGTCGTCGGTGTCCTGATGGTGTTCAGCGGCTGCGGCCGTCGAAAGGCTGGATCTTCAGGCTGGACGGATCCACGCCGTCGAGGCAGCGCACGTTGACCGAGGCCATCGCCTTGCCGTCCGCGCCGGTGCCCTCGCCGAACGGTGCGCAACCGCAGGTCGCGCAGAAATGATGGGCGATTCGGTGGCTGTTGAAGCGGTAGGTCGACAGGTTCGACTCGGGCGTCGACAGGCGCAGGTGGTCGCGCGGCACGAACCACAGCAGGTAGCCGCGGCGACGGCACAGCGAACAGTTGCATTCGATGACGCCGGCGGGCTCGCCGTCGACCTCGAACGCGATCCTTCCGCAGTGGCAGCTTCCGACATGGGCCATCGCACGACTCCTCGTGAGGGGACTGGCGAGTATCGCATCGCGGCCTGACGGGCGATACGTGCGACGATGGGCGGATGTCCACGCCCTCCACACCACGTCTTGCCGTCGTCGGCGGCGGCCCTGCAGGCCTGATGGCCGCCGAAGCCGCGATCGCTGCAGGTGTCGACGTCGACCTGTACGACCGCATGGGTTCGGTCGGCCGCAAGCTGCTGATCGCCGGCAAGGGCGGACTCAATCTCACCCATTCCGAGCTGCGCGAGGCCTTCGTCACGCGCTACGGCGCGCGACGCGACGCCGCCGCACGCTGGCTCGACGTGTTCGATGCCGACGCCTTGCGCGCCTGGGCACGCGGACTCGGCATCGAGACCTTCGTCGGCACTTCGGGTCGCGTGTTTCCTTCCGACCTCAAGGCCGCGCCGCTGCTGCGTGGCTGGGTGCGACGCCTGCGCGCCGAGGGCGTGCGCTTCCACGTGCAGCATGCGTGGAAGGGATGGGACGGCGACGCCCTGCTCTTCACCGCCCCTGCCGGCGAGGTGCGCGTGATGCCCGACGCCGCGGTCTTCGCACTGGGCGGCGCGAGCTGGCCCGTGCTCGGATCGGACGGCACGTGGGCCGCGCCGTTCGAGGCCGCGGGCGTCGATGTCGCCACGCTGGCGCCGTCCAACTGCGGCTTCGACGTGGAGTGGAGTCCGTTCCTGCGCGAGCACCACGCCGGCGCGCCGATCAAGCCCGTCGTCGCGACCTTCACGGCACCCGACGGCACGCGGCTCACGCGCCAGGGCGAGTTCGTGCTGTCGGCCTACGGCATCGAAGGCAGCCTCGTCTATGCGTTGTCGGCCGCGCTCCGCGACACGATCGAGGCCCGCGGCCACGCGACGCTCGAGCTCGACCTCACCCCGCAGCGGGACCAGGCCGCCCTCATCCGGGACCTTTCCAGGCCTCGCGGCAAGCGCTCGCGCTCCGAGCACCTGCGCCGCGCCACGGGGCTCGACGCCGCGAAGATCGCGCTGCTCCACGAGGTGCTGCCGCGCGATGCGTTCGACGACGCACACCGCGTCGCCGCCGCGATCAAGGCCTTGCCGCTCGTGCTGCGCTCGGCGCGCCCGGTCGCCGAGGCGATCAGCAGTGCCGGCGGCGTCAGGCTCGAAGGCCTCGACGACACGCTCATGCTGCGTGCACGCCCCGGCAGCTTCGTCGCCGGCGAGATGCTCGACTGGGAGGCGCCGACCGGCGGCTACCTGCTCACCGCGTGCTTCGCGACGGGCCTGATCGCAGGCCGCGCCGCGGCCGCATGGCTGCGCGCGCGGGGCTGAGCCTCACCACTCCGTGCGCTGCGGCAGCAGGCCGTGCAGTTCGACCTCGGTGAGGTTGCGCCACTGCCCCACTTTCAGCGCACCGAGCTTGACGTTGACGATGCGCACGCGGCGCAGTTGGGTCACGCGGTAACCGAACGCCTCGGACATGAGGCGGATCTGCCGGTTGAGGCCTTGCGTGAGCACGATGCGGAAACCGAACTTGGCGATGCGCTGCGTGCGGCACGGCTTGGTCATCTGGCCGTGGATGCGCACGCCGCGTGCCATGCCGGCGAGGAACGCCTCGGTCACCGGCTTGTTGACCCCGACCAGATACTCCTTCTCGTGGCCGTTCTCCTGGCGCAGCAGCTCGTTGACGATGTCGCCGTTGCTGGTCAGCAGGATCAGGCCTTCGGAATCCTTGTCGAGGCGACCGATCGGGAACACGCGCTGGGCGTGGTCGACGAAATCGACGATGTTGCCCTTGACCGTGCTTTCGGTCGTGCAGGTGATACCGACGGGCTTGTTGAGCGCGATGTAGACGTGGCGGCGGCGCCCCGCCTTCGCGGCCGGCCGTGCGAGTACGGGACGACCGTCGACGCAGACCTCGTCCCCCTCGGCGAACTCGTCCCCGATGCGCACGGGATTGCCATTCAGTGTCACGCGCCCGCCCGCGATGAGCCGGTCCGCCTCGCGACGCGAGCAGAAACCGGTTTCACTGAGGTGCTTGTTGAGGCGCATGCTCGCGGGTCGCGTGGCGGGGCCACGCGGGGCCCGGGGGCGCGCATGCTGGCATGGTGCAGGCTTCGCGTCACTTCGCCCGCCGATGGCACGGTCCCTGCTTATTGGTACTCGAGACCGTTTTATGGCGAGAATGTCCCGATGAGCAACGTGATCCCGTTCCGGCCCGCGCCACGCGACACGGCCCTCGTGCGGTTCCCCACCGAGCTGCCCGACGACGAGGAGCTCGACATCCGCCTGTGGGAGCTCGTCATGGAAGGCCGTCGCGACAGCGACGAATTCCGCATGCTGCAGGCCAGGCGCCGCCTCGCGTCCTGATCCTGCGCCGCGCGCGGCGACGCGCTTCACGCTTCGCATTCCGATCCTGACGCACGATGTCGGCCCCTGACCGGGAGGCCGCCCGATGCGACATCTTCTTCTCGCCGCGGCGCTTGCCGCGAGTGCAGCGCCGGCTCTCGCCGCCACCCATGCGGTCGGGCCGACACGCACGTACACGACGCTGCAGTCGCTGCTCGACACCGTCACGCTGCGTCCCGGCGATCTCGTCGAGGTCGATCGCGCCGACTATGCGGGTGGCGTGATCGTGCGCTCCCAGCATTCCGGCACGGCCGCGCAGCCCGTCGTGATCCGTGGCCTGCGCGGCGGTGGGCGACGCCCGCTCTTCTCCGGCGGTACCAACACGATCGAGTTGCGCAACGCGAACCACATCGTGCTCGAAGGCTTCGAGTTCACGGGTGGCACCTCGCGCTGCGTGTACGTGTACGCGGCGAACACGGTGCTGCGCGACCTGCTGGTTCGCGACTGTCCTTCGCACGGCATCCTGTCGAGCGACCAGCTGTCGGGATCGCTGACCCTCGAATACAGCGAGATCCGCACCTCGGGCGCCGGCGACGGCCGGCACGCGCTGTACATCCAGACCGACGAGGTGGCATTCCCGGGTTCGGTGTTCCGCATGCGCCACAACTTCGTGCACAGCGGCACCGGCGGCAACCTGCTCAAGAGCCGCGCCGAGCGCAACGTGATCCACTACAACTGGTTCGAAGGCGCGTACTACCACGAGCTCGAGCTGATCGGCCCGGACCGCAACACGCAGCAGGCCGGCTGGACCGTCGACCTCGCGCGCGAGGATTCCGAGGTGCTCGGCAACGTGATCGTGCATTCGGGCACGTTCGGCGCGATCCTGCGGCTCGGCGGCGACGGCACCGGCGAGAGCAAGGGACGCTACCGCCTCGTCAACAACACGATCCTCGCCACCGGCAGCGCGTCGAGCTACACGGCGCTGCGCCTGTTCGAACCACTCGAGTCGGTCGAGTCGCACAACAACGTGTTCCACCGCACCACCGCGGGCACGCTCAACATCGAGCGCAACACCGAGGCGATCTGGACCTTCGGCCGTCGCGTCGCCGGCTCGAACAACTGGATCCGCAACGGTGCCGGCGTCGTGCCGGCCGAGTGGACCGGCACGCTGACCGGCAGCGACCCGGGTTTCACGAACCTCGCCGGCTTCGATCTCGTGCCGGCCGCAGGCAGCCCGCTGGCCGGTGCCGGCAACGCGAATCCGGCCTCGCCGACGGCCTGGCCATTCCCGTCACCGACACCGTTGCCGCTCGCGATGCCTCCCGTGCGCGCCGGGATCGTGCCGGGGACGCCCGTGCCGCGTCCGGCCGAGCCCGCGCCGACGATCGGAGCGTATGCGCGGCCCGCGACGGACCTCGTGTTCCGCTCTGGATTCGACCCCTGAACCGGGCTTGCCGGCGCCCAGTGACTTGCGGCGCTTGAGCCGTCGCGCGGAAACGGGCAAAAAGGAGGATTGCCCGCCGCCCCGGAGTCCGCCTTGCGCCGTCTCGCCCTTACCGTCCTCGCCGCCTCGCTCGCCAGCCCCGCCTTCGCCGTCGAAGGCATGTGGCAGCCGGCCCAGCTCCCCGCCATCGCCGACCAGCTGCGCGCGCAAGGCCTCGAGCTCGATCCGAAGCAGCTCACCGACCTGACCGGCCCGACCATGGGCGCGATCGTGAGCCTGGGTTTCTGCACGGCCTCGTTCGTGTCGCCCGAAGGCCTGGTCGTCACGAACCACCATTGCGCCTACGGTGCGATCCAGTACAACTCGACCGCCGAGCGCAACCTCATCCGTGACGGCTTCCTCGCCGGCACCACCGCCGACGAGCTGCCGGCCGATCCGAACCAGCGCATCTACGTGACCGAGGAGATCCGCGACGTCACCAGGGAGATCCTGCGCGGCGTGCGCGACGACATGGACGGCCTGGCCCGCTACGAGGCGGTCGACCGCGCCGAGAAGGCGCTCGTGGCCAAATGCGAGAAACCCGGCAACCTGCGTTGCGACGTCTACACGTTCCACGGCGGGGCGAGCTACCAGCTGATACGCCAGCGCGAGATCAAGGACGTGCGTCTCGTCTACGCACCGGCTGACGCGATCGGCAAGTTCGGCGGCGATATCGACAACTGGATGTGGCCACGCCATACCGGCGACTTCGCGTTCCTGCGTGCCTACGTCGGCAAGGACGGCAAGTCGGCCACGTACTCCAAGGACAACGTGCCGTTCAAGCCCAAGCACTGGCTGCCCGTCAACGGCAAGGGCGTCGAGGCCGGCGACTTCGTCATGGTCACGGGCTACCCGGGCCGCACGAACCGCTACCGCCTCGCCGACGAAATGGCCGCGGCGATCGACTGGCAGTATCCGAACCTCATCGCGACGTTCACGAGCGTGCTCGGCATCATCGACGCCGGCGGCCGCCGCGATCCCGAGGTCGCGGTCAAGTACGCGAGTGCCGTCGCGGGCTTCAACAACTACCTCAAGAACTCCAACGGACAGCTCGAAGGCCTCGCCAAGGCCGATGCGGTGCGCCGCAAGAAGGAAGGCGAAGCCGCGCTCGAGGCCTGGCTCGGCTCGTCGGGACAGGATGCCTCGCTGTTCGCCGACATCGCCGCGCTGCGCAAGCTCGTCGCCGCGCAGGCCGCCGTGCGCGATCGTGACTACCTGCTCGGCTTCCTGTCGCGCACGAGCCTCTACCAGTCGGCCTACCTCGCTTCGCGCCTCGCGATCGAGCGCGCCAAGCCGGTCGCCGAACGCGAGTCCGGCTTCGAGCCGCGCGACGAGGTGCGCATCGAGGGCAACCTCAAGCAGATGGAGCGCCGCAGCGATCCGGCCGTCGATGCGCAGGTCCTCGCCTACGTCCTCAAGCGCTACGTGCGCCTGGATCCCGCACAGCGTGTCGCCGGCTTCGACGCCTGGCTCGGCACGGGCGAGGTCGACGATGCCACGATCGACGCCAAGGTCGCCGCGCTCTACGCGGGTTCGCGCCTGCAGACGACCGACGCGCGCCTCGCCGCTTTCAAGGCCGACGCGAAGACGCTGGCCGCATCGGACGACAGTGCCCTCGTGCTCATGCGCGGCCTGATGCCCGACCTGCTCGCGCTCGAGAAGCAGCGCAAGGCTCGCATGGGCGAGGAGATGCGCCTGCGCCCGCGCTTCATGCGCGCGATGATCGCCTACAACGATGCGCAGGGCCGCGCGGTCTATCCCGATGCGAACAGCTCGCTGCGCGTGAGCTTCGGCCAGGTGCAAGGCCTCAAGGAGGACGGCAAGGAACTGTTCCCGTTCACGAGCGCCGAAGGCATCGTCGCCAAGACCACCGGCGTGGATCCGTTCGAGACGCCGAAGAAGGCCTACGACGCGATCGTGCGCAAGGACTACGGCACGTGGGCGTCGCCGAAGCTCGGCAGCCTGCCCGTCAACTTCCTCGCCGACCTCGACATCACCGGCGGCAATTCGGGCTCGCCGACGCTCGACGCACAGGGCCGCCTCGTCGGCCTCGCCTTCGACGGCGTCTGGGACAGCGTCAGCGCCGACTGGGTGTTCAACCCGAAGCTCACGCGCTCGATCCAGGTCGACGTGCGCTACATGCTGTGGGTCATGGACAAGGTCGACGGCGCCGGCAACCTGCTGCGCGAGATGCGCGTCGCCGACTGATGCGAGGGCCGCACCGCGCGCTCAGCGCGCGGTGCGCCTGCGCGAAGGTTTCGCCTGGACCTGCGGCGGCGCGGTCAGCGTCATGAGGATGTCGGCGTACCAGGCGTAGTTGAGGCTCAGGCGTTCGTCCTGTTCCTCGTCGCGGTTGTCGACGTCGAAGCGACCTGCGTGGATGCCCAGCAGCGTCCATACGAGGCGCTCGCGTCCGGATTCGCCGGACTCCAGGCGTACCGCCACCGGCGCACCGCTGGTGCCGCGGTGCATGCGCGCATCGGTCAGGAAGTAGCCCTGGCCCTGGAAGCGGATGCCGAACGACGAGGCGACCACGGCTTGGCGCGCCACCGGCAGCTGGTGGACCGTGTCGTGGAAACCGAGCGGGAAGCCGACGATGCGCACGGCCGTGCCGACTTCGATCTGCTCGAGGTCGCGCAACAGCAGATCGGGCGTGAACGCATGCAGCAGCAGCGTCTGCGGCAGCGCCGCGCGGTCCAGCGCGATCACCACGACGTCGATCGTGCCGCCGGCGTCGCTTCCCTCGCGCCACGCCGGCATGCCGTCGCGGTAGAGCGGAATCGAGAACACGGTCGTCTCGGCGACGTTGGCCGGATCGACGTGCAGCACGATCTCCAGGCGGTCCGGATGGTGATCGATGCTCTCCTCGCGCACGACGTGGCGATTGGTCACGAGGAAGAGCTGGCCATCGCGCTCGAAGAAGAAACCCGTCGCATTGGTCGTGATGCCCGTGGGCGCGAACGTCGTGATGCGGGTCACCGCGAGCAGCAGGGCTTCGATCATGGGGGTGGTCCGATGGGTGGCCGGGCAGTGTGACCCAGCCACGCCCGTCGCGGAACGGACGGCTCTGACTTTAGTCATGGGCAAGTCAGGCGCCGATGGCCTACCCTCGGGGGTTCGCATCGAACCCGGGATCCCGCATATGGACCATCGCCTGACCCTCGCCGTCGCGCTCGCGCTCGGCCTCACCGCCCCGCTCCACGCCGCCGAAGCGCCCGCCAAGGCCGCCGCCACGCAACCGGCCGCGGCGAACCCGTTCTTCGAGAAGAGCACGCTGCCATACCAGTTCCCGCGCTTCGACGCGATCAAGGACGCCGACTACGCGCCCGCATTCGAGCGCGGCATGGCCGAGTCGAACAAGGAGATCGAGGCGATCGCCGGCAACAAGGACGCACCGACGTTCGAGAACACGATCGTCGCGCTCGAGAACGCCGGCGAGCTGCTGACGCGCGTGTCGACCGTGTTCTTCAGCCTCAGCGGCACCAACACCAACGAGACGATGCAGAAGCTGCAGACCGAGCTCGCGCCCAAGCTGTCCGCGCACCGCGACCGCATCGTGCTCGACGGCGATCTGTTCAAGCGCATCGAGGCCGTGTACGCCAAGCGCGACACGCTCGGTCTCGACGCCGAGTCCAAGCGTCTCGTCGAGCGCTACCACACCGATTTCGTGCGTGCCGGCGCCAAACTGTCGGACGCCGACAAGACCAGGCTCAAGACGCTCAACGGCGAGCTCGCCAAGCTCGGCACCGCATTCAACCAGAACCTGCTCAAGGAAACCAACGCCGCAGCCGTGACGGTCGCCTCGGCCGACGAGCTCAAGGGTTTCTCCGACGGCGCGATCAAGACCGCCGAGGAGGCCGCCAAGGCCAAGAAGTCCGACGCGAAGTACCTGATCCCGCTGCTCAACACGAGCGGCCAGCCGCCGCTGTCCTCGCTCGAGAACCGCGCACTGCGCGAGCGCATCATGACCGCGTCGCTGACGCGCGGCAGCAAGGGCGGCGAGTTCGACAACCGCGACATCGTCGCCGAGGTCGTCAAGCTGCGCGCCGAGCGCGCGACGCTGCTCGGCTACCCGAACCACGCCGCCTACGTGCTCGAGGACGAGACCGCCGGCAGCATCGGCGCGGTCAACAAGCTGCTCGGCGAACTCGCGCCGCCGGCCGTCGCCAATGCACGCGCCGAGGCCGCCGACATCCAGAAGGTCATCGACAAGGAAGGCGGCAAGTTCCAGGTCGCCTCGTGGGACTGGTCGTTCTACGCCGAGAAGGTGCGCGCCGAGAAGTACGCCTACGACGCCGAGCAGCTGCGCCCGTACTTCGAGATGGACAGCGTGCTGCGCAACGGCGTGTTCTTCGCCGCGACCAAGCTCTACGGCATCACGTTCAAGGAGCGCACCGACCTTCCGAAGTACCACCCGGACACGCAGATCTTCGAGGTGTTCGAGGCCGACGGCTCGCCGCTCGCGCTGTTCATCGTCGACTACTACGCACGCCCCAGCAAGCGTGGTGGCGCGTGGATGAACGCCTACGTGCAGCAGTCCGGCCTGCGCGGTACCAAGCCCGTCATCGGCAACCACCTCAACATCCCGAAGCCGCCGGCCGGCGAGCCGACGCTGATGACCTGGGACGAGGTCAACACGGCGTTCCACGAGTTCGGCCATGCGCTGCACGGCATGTTCTCGAACGTGAAGTACCCGCGCTTCTCGGGCACCAGCGTGCCGCGCGACTTCGTCGAGTACCCCTCGCAGGTCAACGAGATGTGGATGACCTGGCCCGAGGTGATCGCCAACTACGCCAAGCACTACAAGACCGGCGAACCGCTGCCGAAGGCGCTGCTCGACAAGGTGCAGGCCGCCGACAAGTTCAACCAGGGCTTTGCGACCACCGAGTACCTCGGTGCCGCCCTGCTCGACCAGGCCTACCACCAGATCGGCGCCGCGCAGGCCCCGACCGCCGCGACCATCCTCGATTTCGAAGCCTCGGCGCTCAAGAAGGCCGGCGTCGACTTCGCCCCGGTGCCGCCGCGTTACCGCACGACGTACTTCTCGCACATCATGGGCGGCTACTCGGCGGGCTACTACGCCTACATCTGGAGCGAAGTGCTCGACGCCAACAGCGTGCAGTGGTTCAAGGCCAACGGCGGCCTCACGCGCGCCAACGGCGACCACTTCCGCAAGACGCTGCTGTCGCGCGGCGGCAGCGCCGATGCGATGGTGCTGTTCAAGGATTTCGCCGGCCACGCGCCGGACGTGAAGGACCTGCTCGAGCGCCGCGGCCTCGCCGCCAAGCCCGACGCGAAGAAGTGAGCCACGGCCCGCGGGACGCCTCGTGCGTCCCGCGGGCTTTCGCGGCACGCGACGCTCGCGGCGCGCACCGCTAAGCTTGCGGCATGGATGCCCTGCCCGCCCTGACCAACCTCGTCGCCGGCCACGCCGTGGCCCCACGCGACGGCATGTACCTCGACGTGTTCGAACCGGCCACCGGCCATGCGTTCGCACGCTGCCCCGCCTCGAACGCCCGCGACGTCGACGCCGCGATCGCCGCTGCCGACGCCGCTGCGGAGAGCTGGGCCGCGACGCCTGTCGAGACGCGCGCGCGCTGCCTGCGTCGCCTCGCCGACCTCGTCGAAGCCGACCTCGACGCGTTCGCCGAACTCGAATCGCGCGACAACGGCAAGCCCGTCGCGCTTGCGCGGTCGCTCGACATCCCGCGCGCGGTCGCCAACCTGCGCTTCTTCGCCGATGCGATCACGACGTGGGCATCGGAGTCGCACGCCACCGACGCGCGCGCGGTCAACCTCACGCTGCGCCAGCCGCTCGGCGTCGTCGTCTGCATCTCGCCGTGGAACCTGCCGCTGTACCTGTTCACGTGGAAGATCGCGCCCGCGCTCGCCACCGGCAACACGGTCGTGGCCAAGCCGTCCGAAGTCACGCCGTGCACGGCCGAACGCTTCGGACGCCTTGCCGCCGAGGCCGGGTTCCCGCCCGGCGTGCTCAACATCGTGCATGGCAGCGGGCCCGATGTCGGCGAGGCACTCGTCGCCGATGCGCGCGTCAAGGCCGTCTCGTTCACGGGCAGCACGCGCACGGGTGCTGCGATCGCCGCGATCGCCGCGCCGCGCTTCAAGAAACTCTCGCTCGAGATGGGCGGCAAGAACCCGACGATCGTGTTCGACGATGCCGACCTGAGCGACGCCACGCTCGATACGATCGTGCGCTCGGGCTTCGCCAACCAGGGTGAGATCTGCCTGTGCGGGTCGCGCGTGCTCGTGCAGCGCGGCATCTACGCGGCGTTCCGCGAACGCTACCTCGCCCGGGTGCGCGCGTTGCGCGTCGGCGATCCGAACGAGGCATCTAGCGACCTCGGCGCGCTCGTCTCGCGCGCGCATTTCGACAAGGTCACCGGCGCGATCGCGACCGCGCGCGCCGAAGGCGGCCACGTACTGTGCGGCGGCGAGGCGGTGTCGCCGGGTGGTCGCTGCGAGGCCGGCTGGTTCGTCGCGCCGACCGTCATCGAAGGCCTCGACGAGCACGCGGCGACCAACCGCGAGGAGATCTTCGGCCCGGTCGTCACGCTGATCCCGTTCGACGACGAAGCCGATGCGGTGCGCCTCGCCAATGCAACCGGCTACGGCCTCGCCGCCTCGCTGTGGACACGCGACGTCGGCCGTGCGCACCGGCTGCCGGCGACGCTCGAATTCGGCATCGTCTGGGTCAACTGCTGGATGCTGCGCGACCTGCGCACGCCGTTCGGCGGCATGAAGCAGTCCGGCGTCGGCCGCGAAGGCGGCGTCGACGCGCTGCGCTTCTTCACCGAACCGCGCAACGTCTGCATCGCGCTCGACTGAACGCGCCGGCGCTCGCCGTGCGCAGGACGCGGCGATACCATCGGCCTCCACCGGATCGCCCGCGACGGAGCACGCCCTGATGCCACGCCCTTCCGCCCGCCTCGTCCTCGCCGCGCTCGTCGCCAGCGGCGCGGCGCACGCACAGGACATCCAGCGCCCGAGCGGCGTCGCGATCACGCAGCAGCGCGACGCGGTCATGAAGTCCGAGCGCATCATGGCCGAGGCGCAGAAGCGTCCCGGCCTGCTCGCGCAGTACCTGCACATGCGCGACGTCTACGCGAACGACACGAGCTGGCCGTTCCGCGTGATCTTCAACCAGTACATCAGCTGGTACCAGACCTGGGTCGGCGACTACGCCGGCGCGCGTGCGGCGTTCTCGATCGCCCAGCCGATGCAGAAGGGCGACGCCGATTCACCGCTGCGGGGTGGCGGCTTCTCGGCGCAGCCCGCCGCGCAGGAAATCCTGCGCCTCGCACGCGGGCGCCAGGCCGTGTTCTTCAACGAGAACCACAGCTACGCGCTGACCCGCACGCTGACCGTGCAGATGCTCGCCGCGCTGCGCGCGGAAGGCTTCGATACGTTCGCGGCCGAGACGCTCTACGAGACCGACACCGGCTTGCAGGAGCGCGGCTATCCGGTCAGCGAGACGGGCTTCTACACCGAGGAGCCCGTGTACGCGGAGATGGTGCGCGAGGCACTGCGCCTCGGTTACCGAGTCGTCGCCTACGAGGCCGTCTCCGATGCGACCGGCTCGGCGCGCGAAGCCGAACAGGCGCGCAACCTCAAGCGCGACGTGTTCGACCGGCATCCGAAGGCGCGCCTCGTCGTCAACGCGGGCTACGCGCACATCCAGGAAAGCGGCAAGTACCTCGACGGCGTCGCGATGGCGCAGCACTTCACGCGCACGACCGGTATCGATCCGCTGACCGTCGAGCAGACGATGATGGTGCCGCACGAGAAGCTGTCCAACGACCATCCCTGGTATACCGAATCGGCGCAGGCGTCGCACGGCACGCAACCGTTCGTGTTCACGACACGCGACGGCAACCCGTGGTCGCTCAGGAAAGGGGCCTACGACGTCAGCGTGTTCTTCCCGCGCGAAACCTCGCGACGCGGCCGACCGGACTGGCTCGCCCTCGGCGGGCTGCGCCAGCCGTATCAGGTCAGCGGCGCGCTGTGCGACACGAACTATCCCTGCCTCGTCGAGGCGCGCTACGCCGACGAAGGCGAGGATGCGATCCCGGCCGACCGCGTCGTCATCGAGTGGATGGGCCGTGGTGCGATCGCGAGCGATCGCGTGCGCGAAAGCAGCGACGCGATCCCGCTCGCCGATCTCTACCTGCGCCCCGGTCGCTACATCGTGACCTCGCGCGACACCGCGAACCGCCGCCTGCAACGCCAGGCCGTCACCGTGCGCGACGCGAAGGGCACGACGCCGTGAGCCTCGTCCATGCCGAGAGCGCACCCGCACCGGTCGGCGCCTACCCGCACGCACGCCGCGTCGGCGACCTGCTGTTCCTGTCGGGCGTCGGCCCGCGCGAACCCGGCACCAACGCGATTCCGGGCAACGTGCTCGACGCCGACGGCCGCGTCGTCGCCTACGACATCGAGGCGCAATGCCGCCAGGTGTTCCGCAACGTGCGCGCGGTGCTCGAGGCCAGCGGCGCACGCTGGGAGGATCTCGTCGACGTGACCGTCTACCTGACCGACATGGCACGCGACTTCGCCGCGTACAACCGCCTCTACGCCGAACACTTCACGACCGCGCAGCCATGCCGCACGACACTCGGCATCACCGCGTTGCCGACACCGATCGCGATCGAGCTCAAGTGCGTCGCCGCGATCACGCGCTCCGCCGACTGACCCGAGGCCCGCGATGCTGCCCCCTCCGTTCAACTTCCAGCGCTGGATCGACGAGCACCGTCACCTGCTCAAGCCGCCAGTCGGCAACAAGTGCATGGTCGACGGCGATTTCATCGTCATGATCGTCGGCGGTCCGAACGCGCGCACCGACTACCACTGGGACGAAGGCCCCGAGTTCTTCCACCAGATCGAGGGCGAGATGGTGCTCAGGATCCAGGAGGACGGCGGCGTGCGCGACGTCCCGATCCGCGCCGGCGAGGTGTTCTACCTGCCACCGCGCGTGCCGCACTCGCCGCAGCGCGGGCCCGACTCGATCGGCCTCGTCATCGAGCGCAAGCGCCTCGCGCACGAGAAGGACGGGCTGATGTGGTTCTGCGACCACTGCAACACGAAGCTCTACGAGGAGTTCTTCGTGCTGCACGACATCGAGAAGGACTTCCCGGCGGTGTTCGACCGCTTCTACCGCTCGCGCGAGGCACGCACCTGCAAGGATTGCGGACACCTCAACCCCGCGCCGGCACGTTACGACGACCTGCCCGCCCCCTGATCGCGGTCCACCCGATGCCTGCCCGATCCCGCGACGTCGAGCGCGCACGCCGCCGATGCTGAAACGCCTGCTCGAACTCAAGCCGCGCGACGTGCCGACGCGCGTCGCCCTGCGCAACACGCTCTCGGTCGTGCTGCCGCTCGTCGCGGGCGTCGTGAGCGGCCATGTCGGCGCGGGCGTCGGCGTGGCGGTCGGCGCGCTCAACACGATGTTCTCGGACCAGCCCGGGCCATATCGCCTGCGCGCGCAGCGCATGCTGCTCGCCGCGACCGGGGCCGCGCTCGCGGCGTTCGTCGGCAGCGCGCTCGGCGGCGACCTCGTCGCGATCACGCTCGCGGCGCTGGCCTGGGGTGTCGGCGGCGGTCTGCTCGTCGCACTCGGCCCCGAGGCGGGGCGCGCGGGCATGGTCGCGATGATCCTGCTCGTGGTGACCGCGGCGACGCCGCAACCACCGCATCTGGCGCTGCTGCACGCGGGCCTGATCTTCGCCGGCGGCCTGCTGCAGACCGCGCTCGCGGTCGCCGCGTGGCCGTTGCAGCGCTACCGTCCCGAGCGCCATGCGCTGGCCACCGTGTTCGGCCAGCTCGCCGTGATGGCGCGCACGCGCACGCGTGCGACCGATCCGCCGCCGACCACGCAGGCCGTGCAGTACGCGCAGGAGCTGCTGCACGGCGCGCACCGTTCACGCAGCGTCGCGGTCGAGGCGTTCCGCGTACTCGCCGAGGTCAGCGAACGCGCGCGCGTCGAGATGCTCGCGATCGGCGACCTGCGCGAACACTTCACCGATCCGGCGGCCGCCGCGGCAGTCGAAGCCGTCATCCGCATCGCCGCCGACGCCTGCGACGGCCTTGCCGAGGCTCTCGTCGACGGCGCCACGCCGCATCTCGCGACACGGCACGTCGCCACGATGGACGAGGCGATCGCCGCGCTCGACCGCGTGCGCGAAACCACGTCCGAGCGCCGCGACGCGCGCCTGCTGCGCATCGCCCGCGCACGCGCCGAAGGCCTTGCCGGCCAGTTGCGCTCGGCCACGCGCAACGCCGACTTCGCCGGCAGCCTTGGCGAAATGCGCGCACAAGCCGTCGAGGCGCGCCTGCCCGAGGCGCTGCGGCCGCAGTCGGCGCTCGCCACGCTGCGCGCCAACCTCACGCTGTCGTCGGTTGCGCTGCGCCACTCGCTGCGATGCGGCGTCTGCCTCGCGCTCGCGGTCGCCGCCGAGCGCGTGCTCGAGCTGCCGCACGGCTACTGGATCCCGATGACGATCGCGATCGTGCTCAAGCCCGACTTCGCCGGCACCTTCAGCTTTGGCCTGCTGCGCGTCGCCGGCACGCTGGCCGGCCTCGTGCTCACGACCCTGCTCGTGCACTTCGCGTTCGACGGCACCTGGGACCGGCTCGTGCTGTTCGCGCTGCTGTGCTTCGGCTTCCGCCTGCTCACGACGGTCAACTACGGCATCGGCGTCGCCCTGCTGACCGGCCTCATCGTCATCCTCATGTCGTTCTACGGCGACGCGCCCGGCGAGACGATGCTGCCGCGCGCGATCGACACGGTCATCGGCAGCGCCGCGGCGCTGCTCGCCTATGCGCTGTGGCCGACCTGGGAAACGCTGCGCCTGCGCCCCGCGCTCGCGGCGATGCTCGAGTCCTACCGCGCCTACGTGCGCGCGTTGCTGACATCGGATGCTGCGGCCTGGACCGACGCACGTGCGGTCGCGCGTGCACGCCGCACCAACGCGCAGGCCTCGCTCGAGCGGCTCGCCGGCGAGCCGCGCCACGACCGCGCGCTCGTCGCCTTCGCCGAGACCGTATTCGCCAACGGCAACCGCCTCGCCCGCGCCGGCATGGCGCTGGAAGCCGTGCTGCTCGATGCCGGCCGCCTGCCCGCGCACGACGCACTCGATGCGTTCGGATCGCGTGCCGACGACCTGCTCGCACGCATCGCGACCGCCGTCGCCGACGGCTCGACGCCGAACCTGCCGAGCCTGCGCGGAGAGGAACGCCGCGTCGCCGCCGAGATGGAGGAAGCCCTGCCCGACGGCGGCGATCGCCACCTCGCCGCGGCCATCGCCCACGCCTGCGACCGCCTCGCCGACAGCATCGATACGCTGAGCCATCGGGTCGGTCCGGCGCCCGCGCCGGCGAGGCCCTGATCGCGTCGACCACGCCACCTTCGTGCCACGCGGCGCGGGTTACACTCCGCGCATGCTGAAGATCGACACCCACGCGCACATCCTGCCCGAGCACTGGCCCAACCTCGCCGAGAAGTACGGCGACGACCGTTTTCCGGTCATGGTCAACGCCGAGGGCCGCCGCCGCATCTACAAGGACGGCAAGTTCTTCCGCGAGGTCTGGGCCAACGCGTTCGATCCCGAGGTGCGCATCGCCGACTACGCGAAGTTCGGCGTCGACGTGCAGGTCGTCTCGACCGTGCCCGTGCTGTTCTCGTACTGGGCCAAGCCGAGCCAGGCGCTCGAGCTGCACCGCTTCCTCAACGACCACACGGCCGAGATCTGCCGTCGCTACCCGCGCCACTACGCCGGCATCGGCACGGTGCCGCTGCAGTCGCCGACGCTGGCGATCCAGGAGCTCGAGCGCTGCATGGACCAGCTCGGCCTGCAAGGCGTGCAGGTCGGCTCGCACATCGAGGGCTGGAACCTCGACGCGCCGGAGCTGTTCCCGTTCTTCGAGGCCGCCGCCGACCTCGGCGCCGCGATCCTCGTGCACCCGTGGGACATGATGGGCAAGGAGACGATGCCCAAGTACTGGCTGCCGTGGCTGGTCGGCATGCCGGCCGAGCAGGCGCGCGCCGCGTGCTGCCTGATCTTCGGCGGCGTGCTCGAGCGCCTGCCCAAGCTGCGTGTCTGCCTCGCCCACGGCGGCGGCTCGTTCCCGTACTCGATCGGCCGCATCGAGCACGGCTTCCGCATGCGCCCCGATCTCGTCGCCACCGACAACGCGCGCAACCCGCGCGAGTACTTCGGACGCATCTACTTCGATTCCTGCGTGCACGACGACGCCGCGCTGCGCTACCTGCTCGAGGTGGCCGGCGTCGACACCGTCATGCTCGGCACCGACTACCCGTTCCCGCTCGGCGAGCAGGAACCCGGCGCCGGCATCGCCGCGCTCGGCCTGCCGCTGCGCGACCAGGCGCGCCTGTTCCACGGCACCGCGCTCGAATGGCTCGACCTGCCCCATGCGCGCTTCGCGCAAGACGACACGGAGTGACACGATGAGACTGCTCGCCCTGCTCCTGCTGGCCGTCGCCGGCAGCGCCCACGCCCAGTCGGACAACGACTACACGCTCAACGACGGGCGCGTGAAGTTCAGCGTGCCGTCCGCCTGGACGGCGATCATGGAGAAGTCCGACGGCAACCCGCAGGCGATCAGCTTCCTGGTCGCCGACCCGGCCACGCAGGGCACCGAGGACTTCGCGAGCATCACGGTCAAGACGCGCCAGCTCAGGGCACCGGACCAGTTCGCCGAAGCCGTGCAGAACGAGTACACGCTGTCGAAGGCGCAGACCGGCTACGAATCCGACTTCGACGACCGCGACAACGGCGTGCATCGCTACCACGTCACGCGGGGCACCACGCGCTACGCGATCCGCGACCGTTTCACGCTGATCGGCAACATCGCCGTGCAGGTGCGCTGCCAGCGCCCGTTGCTCGAGAAGACGGCCAAGGACTGGATCACGCGTTACGACAGCGGTTGCGACCGCATCGCGGCGTCGTTGAAGTGAGCGCGGCTGGAACATGGGATAGCGGCGACGCCTGGGCCGTCGCCGAGGACGCACGCTGCGCGCTCGCGGGGTTCCGCGACGCGTTCGTGATCCCGCGCCACGAAGGCCGCGAGATCGCCTACTTCTGCGGCAATTCGCTCGGACTGCAGCCACGCGCCGCACGCGACGCGGTGGTCGAGGAACTCGACCACTGGGGCGAGCGTGCCGTCGAGGGTCACTTCCTCGGCGACCGGCCCTGGATGGATTACCACGCCTTCGTGCGCGACGACCTCGCCCACGTGGTCGGCGCCTTGCCGTCCGAAGTGGTCGCGATGAACTCGCTGAGCGTGAACCTGCACCTGCTCATGGTCAGCTTCTACCGGCCGACCGCCGAGCGGCCGGCGATCCTCGTCGAGAAAGGCGCGTTCCCGTCCGACCGCTACGCGGTCGAGTCGCAGATCCGCTTCCACGGCTTCGATCCGGCCACCGCGCTGATCGAGCTCGAGGCCGACGAACCGGACGGCACGCTGTCCGACGAGGCCATCCTGCGCGCGATCGACGAGCACGGGACGCGCCTCGCACTCGTGCTGATGCCCGGCGTGCAGTACCTGACCGGCCAGGCCTTCGACCTGCGCGCGATCACCGAGCGTGCGCACCGGCACGGCTGCGTGGTCGGCTTCGACCTCGCCCACGCGGTCGGCAACCTCGCGCTGCAGCTGCACGATTCGCATTGCGATTTCGCGGTCTGGTGCAGCTACAAGTACCTCAACTCGGGACCCGGTGCGGTCGCCGGTGCCTTCGTGCACGAACGCCACGCACGCACGCCGCGGCCTCGCTTCGCGGGCTGGTGGGGCCACGACCGCGAGACGCGCTTCCGCATGGGTCCCGAGTTCGTGCCGACACCGGGCGCCGACGGCTGGCAGCTGTCCAATCCGCCGATCCTCGCGCTCGCACCGTTGCGCGTGTCGGCGGCGCTGTTCCGCGAGGCCGGCATGGATCGCCTGCGCGCGAAGTCCGAAGCGCTGACCGGGTACCTCGAGGACCTCATCCGCCGCGAACTCGACGACGTGCTCGCGATCGCGACACCGTCCGCCCCGCATCGCCGTGGCTGCCAGCTCTCGCTGCGCGTCAAGGGCCCGCGCGAGGCGGGTCGCTCGCTGTTCGAGCACCTGCAGCGCGATGGCGTCGTCGTCGACTGGCGCGAGCCCGACGTGATCCGCGCCGCGCCGACACCGCTCTACAACCGCTTCGCAGACTGCCGGCGCCTCGTCGATGCGGTGGCGGCATGGAAGGCGACGCGTTGAAGGGCTCGATCGGGCACCGGCGTGCCCTCGTGTACGCATCGCGGATGACGCGGCGTTCGTAGTATCGTCGCGACGAGGCGGACGGATCCCGACGCCGTATGTCCCGGAGACACGGCGCGCGTGAACCCCCATCGTTACGCCGTCGCGGTGCTTCTCGCGCTCACCTGCCTGGTGCTGCGCTTCGCGGTGTTCCCCTACGACGCCGACTACGTCGGCCACATGCCGCCGCAGAGCGGGTCGCTCGCCCACCTGCAGGCCGGCGTCATGTTCGCGATGGCGATGCTCATGCGCGACCGCCTCGCGCTGCGGCTCACCGTCGCCGTGCAGGCCGTCGTCTGGATCGGCATCACGGCACGGACCGGCGGCCTCGGCCCGGCCGTCGCGGCGGGCGTGCCGCTGTTCGCCACGGCCTATGGCCTGCTCGTGGGTTGCGCGAAGCTCGCGGGATTCCCGCGCGATCCGGTCTTCGCGCTGTCGACGCGCGACATCGCCCGCATCATCGTGTCGGGCATGGTCGTGCTGCCGGTCGCGTGGATGCTCGTCGGCGGGGTGTTCGAGGCACCGTGGATGCCGCATGCCTTCGCGCTCATCGCGAACAATGCACTGCAGACGCTCGCCGCCAAGCATTTCGGCATCTCCGCACTGCTGTTGCCGGTGATGCTGTGGGCGACCTCGCGCGGCTGGGAGCGGCCCCTGCACGGCTTCGACCGCTCCTTCGCGGTGCTGTTCCTGATCGTCGTGGCGGCATTCGCGAGCCTGCTCGTGCAGGGTGACGCGACCTCGCCCGCCACGGCGACGATCGTCGAGTACCGCCTGCTGCTCGGCGCGCTGGCCGCGTGGGCCGTCATGCGCCTTCCGGTACGGCTGTCGATGCCCGTGCTCGCGATGACGCTCGTGGCGATCATCTACGCGGTCGCACGCGAGAGCCAGGGCCTCGGCGAAGCGGTCGGCCTGCAGCGCCTCGCGCTGCTCGCGGTGGAACTGGTGGTGTTGCAGGCCGTGATCTGCGTGCTCTTCGTGGTCACGCGCGACACGCGCATGCTGCAGCGTCGCCTCGAGAAGGAAGCCTCGGCCGACTCGCTGACCGCGCTGCCGAACCTCAAGGCCTTGCGTGAACGCGTCGCCGATCATCCACCGCGCGAACCCGAACTCGGTTACCTGCTGCTCGACAACATCGAACAGGTGTTCGCGGGACTCGGCCTCAATGCCCACACCGCGCTCATGACCGAGGTGCGTGCGCGGCTGGTCGGCATCGCCGACGCGTTCTACCTCACGAGCGGACAGTTCGCGCTGCTGCGCCACGAGAGTGCGGAGCGCACGCCGGACTGGCGTCACGTCATCGAAGCCCTCGAGACGTTCGAGTTCCGCTGGGAGGCCTCGAGCTACCGCGTCGCCCCCTACCTCGGCGTGTCGCGCCTTCGCGGAGCCAGCGACACCGCGATCGATACCGCGATCGCAGCAGCCTCGCAGGCGGCGATCCAGGCCCGCATGCTGCGCGAGACGCACCCGGTGCGCGCCTCGCGCCCCACGCCATCTCCCGGCGACATTGCCGATCCGCACCGCGAGCGCCTCGCCGCGACCTCGGACATCCTCGGACGCATCCGCACCGGCCAACTGCTGCTGTACTTCCAGCCGATCTGCCGCGTCGGTGCACCGAAGAACGCCGCGATCACCTCGGGCGAGGTCGTGTGCCGCCTGCGCATGGCCGACGGCAGCCTGCGCTCGCCCGGATCGTTCACGACCGACCTCGAAGCCAACGGCCGACTCGTCGAGCTCGACCGCGCCGTGCTGCGACAGCTTTTCGCCTGGCTCGGCCAGTATCGCCATGCGGTCGCGCACATCGAGCACCTCGGCGTGAACCTCACGGGGCAGAGCCTGGCTTCTACGAGCTTCATGCGCGAACTGCTGTCGCTCATGCGCCATCCGCCACTGCCGGCCCGTGCGTTCTGCTTCGAGGTCACCGAATCCGCGCTGGGTGCCGACCTCGGCGCGACGCGTGAAGGGCTCGACGCCTTGCGGGAGCTCGGCTGCCGCATCGCGATCGACGACTTCGGCACGGGCGTGCAGAGCTTCGAGCGCCTCAAGCAGCTGCCGTTCGACGTTCTCAAGATCGACGGCTCCTTCGTGCGCAACGCGCCGATCGCGGACCGCGACTACCAGCTCGTGCAGGCATCCGTGACGATCGCGCGCGCGTTCGGTGCCGAGACCGTCGCCGAGTACGTCGAAAGCCGCGCGATCCTCGACTGCATGCGCCGCATCGGCGTCGACTGGGCCCAGGGCTACGTGATCGGCAAGCCGCAGCCGATCCAGGCGATCCTGTCGCCCGACGTGCGCTGGCCGGTCGATCCGGAACTCGCCCTGATCTAGGCCGATGCTCGCAGCCCCGGCGCGCCGGGTGCACAATCGCGTCCCCGGTCTGCCGTCCCCGCCATGCCTCCACGCACGATCACGCTCGCCGGAGCCGGCCTCGTCGGCGCCCTGCTCGCCACGCTGCTCGCACGGCGCGGCTTCGACGTCACGGTCTTCGAACGTCGCCCCGATCCGCGCCGTGCCGGCTTCGCCGGCGGGCGTTCGATCAACCTCGCGCTCGCCGAACGCGGCTGGCACGGCTTGCGCGTCGCCGGCCTGGAGGCGCGCATGGCGCCGATCGCCGTGATGATGCGCGGCCGCATGGTCCATGACCTCGAAGGCCGCACCAACCTGCAGCGCTACGGTCGCGACGATTCCGAGGTGATCTGGTCGGTCTCGCGCGCCGCACTCAACGCGATGCTGCTCGACGCCGCCGAAGAGGCCGGCGCGACGATCCATTTCGACCGTCCGCTCGAAGGCGTCGACTGGTCGACGTCGACACTGCACCTCGGCGCCGAGGACGGCGTGCGCCGCGAGCACCGTGCCGACGTGGTCATCGGTGCCGACGGCGCCGGATCGGCCCTGCGTGCGGCGATCGCCACGCAGATCGCGCTCGGCGAACGCTTCGAACCGCTCGGCCACGCGTACAAGGAACTCGAGGTCCCGCCACTCGCGCAGCTTCCCGATGCGGCCCTCGACGGTGTACTGCGCGCCGCGCGCGAACGCGGCGAACGTTTCGCGATGGAACCGCACGCGCTGCACATCTGGCCGCGTGGCGGCTACATGTGCATCGCGCTGCCGAATGCCGAGGGCAGCTTCACGGTGACGTTGTTCCTGCCGAACGCGGGCGATCCCGGCTTCGATACCGTGCGTGATGCGGTCGGCGCGCGGGCGCTGTTCGCGAGGGATTTCCCCGACCTGCTGCGCCTCGTTCCCGATCTGGGCCACGACTTCGAATCGAACCCGACCGGCATGCTCGGCACGCTGTACCTCGACCGCTGGCATCTCGACGGCCGCGCCGTGCTGCTCGGCGACGCCGCGCACGCGATCGTGCCGTTCCACGGCCAGGGCATGAATGCCGGCTTCGAGGATGCGGTCGAACTCGCCGACCTGCTCGCCGGATCGCCCGGCGACACCGCCTCCGTGTTCGCCGAATTCCAGCGCCGCCGCAAGCCGAACGCCGACGCGATCGCGCGCATGGCCCTCGAGAACTACATCGAGATGCGTGACCGTGTCGACGACGCCGATTACCTGCTCATGCGCGAACTCGACCGCGAACTCGCCGCGCGCCACCCGACGCGCTGGATGCCACGCTACGCGATGGTCACGTTCACGCGCCTGCCCTATGCGACCGCGTTGCAGCGCGGCGAGCAGCAAGCCGCCCTGCTGCGCGAGGTGGTGGCCGGACACGCCAGCCTCGCCACGGTGGATCGCGAGGCCCTCGACACGCGCATCGCCGCCAGCGTGACGGAACTCGAGCTGCCGGCCTGAGCCGATGGCCACACCCTCGCCCGCCAGCCTGCTCGCGGCCTACCGGAACACGCGCTACGACGTGCGCCTGCCCGGCGGGCGACGCCTCACGATCCGCATCGGCGATCCGCCTCCCGTCGCGCTGATCCTGCCACGCGGCGATCCCACCCACGCGAGTGCGATCCTGACCGCGTGCAATCCACGTTCGCTGCCGTTGCCCGCCGCCGACAACCGGCGCCGCATGCACGAACTGGTGCGCACGCTGGTCGGCCATGGCCTGCTCATGCTGCCTGCGGTCGGCTGTGCCCCGGGCGACGCATGGCGCGAGGCGTCGCTGCTCGTGCCGTCGATTCCGCTCGACCTGCTCGACGCGCTCGCGCGCCGTTTCGGCCAGAACGCCGTCGTCACCCTCGTCCCCGAAGCGCGCCTGCGCGTGTATCGCGAGGACTGGCGCGCGAAGTACGGCAAGGGTGCCGCGATCGACTGGGCCTGAGCCATCAGGCTGGGCAGCACCGGTTCCTGCATGCGAAGCTCGCCGTCCCGCAGAGGAGCCCGCCTTGGACATTGCGCACAAGCGTCGCGTCTTCGCCATCGTGCGCGGGGTCCTCGACCATCCGCCGGCCGAGCGTGAGGCCGCGCTCGCCGCGGCCTGCGCGGGCGACGATGCGCTCGCCGCCGACGTCCGCAGCCTGCTCGACGGTGCAACCAGCGACATGCTCGACCGTGGCGCCGCCAGCGTCGCGGTGAAGCTCGTCGATCCCGACCACGACGACGGTGTGCCCGACGAGTCCGAGGTCGGCGGCTGGCGCATCGTGCGCGCCGTCGGCGCCGGCGGCATGGGGCGTGTCTATCTCGTGGAACGCAGCGGCGACGGCTACGTCCAGCAGGGCGCGCTCAAGCTCATCAAGCGCGGCATGGATTCCGATGCCCTCGTCGCGCGGTTTCGCCGCGAGCGCCACATTCTCGCGCGCCTGGACCATCCGAGCATCGCCCGCCTGCTCGACGGCGGCATCGCGACCGACGGACGCCCGTTCCTCGTCATGGAGTTCGTCGAAGGCGAACCGCTGTCGGCATGGATCGCGCGCGCCGACGTGGGCCTCGACGCGCGCGTGGCCTCGTGGCTCGCGATTGCCGCGACCGTGGCGCACGCGCACCGCCAGCTCGTCGTGCATCGCGACATCAAGCCGGCCAACGTGCTCGTCGACGCCGAAGGCCAGCCGCGCCTGCTCGATTTCGGCATCGCACGCCTGCTCGAAGCGGACACGCTCGAAACCCAGACTGCGACGGCATCGCGCTTCGTGTCGCGCGCCTACGCGGCGCCCGAACAGCTGAACGGACGCGATGTCACCACGGCCACCGACGTGTACCAGCTCGGTGCGCTGCTGTTCGAGATGCTGTCGGGCGAACGCTTCACGGCCTTCGCCTCCGAGGTCGCGGTGCGTCCATCGCTCGCGCTGGCCCGCGCACGCGAACGGGCCGGCGTCACGGGACCTCCGATCACGTCGAGGCGTCTCTCCGGCGATGCCGGCATCATCGTCGCGCGCGCCACCGATGCCGATCCCGCTCGCCGTTACGCGACGGTCGCCGCGTTCGCCGACGACGTGAAGCGCTGGCGCGACGGTCTACCGATCCTCGCGCGCCCCGACAGCGCGCGCTATCGCATCGGCCGTTTCGTGCAACGCCATCGCGTCGCCGTCGCGCTCGGCGTGTTCGCGCTGTGCGCGCTGCTCGTCGGATTCGCACTCGCGCTCTGGCAGGCCCAGCGCGCTGCCGAGGAGGCTCGCCTCGCGCGCGCCGCGCAGGACGTCCTCATCGGCGTGTTCGACGCGGCGGCACCGGACGCCGCGGCCGGTACGCGGGTGACCGCGCGCGAACTCATCGACCGAGGTATCGAGCGCATCGACACCGACCTCGCGGACCAGCCGCGCCTGCGCGCGGAGATGCTGCTCACGCTCGGCACGCTGTACCGTCAGCTCGGCCTGTACGACCAGGCCGCGACGACGCTCGGCCGCGCGCTCGACGTCGCGACCGGCCACGACCGATTCGACACACGCGTCGTCGCGCGCACGCGCATCGAGCTCGCCGGCACCGAGCGCGAACGCCAACGTCTGGATGTGGCGACGGAACTGCTCGAGGCCGTGCTGTCCGATCCGCCCGACGAACGCCTGCAGGCGCGTGCACTCATCGAACGCGCACAGGTCAACGAGAAGCTCAGCCGATTCGATGAAGCGCTCGCCGACGCGCGTGCGGCCTCCGCCCTCGACACGTCCAGTGCAGACGCGGCAGCCCGCGCGAAGGATCGTCAGATCGAGGCACTGATCCTCACGCGCACGGGCCGCTTCGACGACGCGGCCAGTACCTTCGACGATGCGATCGCGACCGCCACGCGCGCGCTCGGCGCGAACGACACGCGCGTCGCACAGATCCGCAACGACTACGCGATGATGCTGACCAGCCAGTCGCGACCGGCCGACGGCGAGCGCGAGGCACGCGCCTCGCTCGACGCCCGTCGTGCCCGCTTGGGCAACACGCACGCCCTCGTCGCCGAATCCCTGCAGGTGCTCGGCAGCGCCGAACGCCAGCTCGGCCGCCTCGACGACGCCGAGCGCTCGTTCGAGGAAGCCCTCGCGATCCAGCGCAGCGTGTTCGGCGATGCGCACGGGGACGTTGCCAACACGCACAACTCTCTCGGCATCCTCGCCGCGTCGCGCAACCGGTTCGTCGATGCCGAACGCCATTTCCGTGAAGCCTCGTCGACCCAGCGCGCGATCGGCCAGGACACCACGGTGCCGTCGTCGGTCACCAGCGCCAACCTCGCCGTCGCGCTGCTGCGCCAGGGCAAGCTCGACGAGGCTCACGCCCTGCTCGAAGGCTCCGCCGCGATGCAGCGCACGCTGCTCGGCGAACGCCATCCCGCGATGGCGAACACCGAGAACGGCCTCTCGCAGGTCGCGCTGCGCCGTGGCGACTTCACCGCGGCGATCGCCCACGCGCGCAACGCCGTGGCGATCTTCGATGCCGCGCTGCGTCCGGGCCGCGAGACCGCCGCCGTGCATCTCGTGCTCGCACTCGCCCTCGAGCGCGCCGGCGAGGCCGCGGAGGCCCTCGCCGAAGTGCTCGCGGCGCGCACGATGCTCGAGAACGCCGGTGTCACCGGCGACCCGCGCCTGTTCATGATGATGACCGTCGAGGCCGATGCCCTGGTCGACCTCGGCCGCGTCGCCGAAGCCGTGCCGATCGCCCGGCGTGTGCTCGACGAACGCAAGGACGCCGAACCGGCCCTGCGCATCCCGACGCTCGCACTCGCCGCACGCGTCGCGAAGGCGGACGGACGCAAGACCGACGCGCAGCGCCTGCGCGAGGAAGCACGCGCCCTGCTCGCGACGATCGATGCACCCGATCCCGAACTCGCGCTCGACATCGCCCGTGATTGACGCTGCCGGGCGCTGCGGCCATGCTCCCGCGACTTGCCTGCACGGGTATTCCGATGGATGACGCCACCGACCTGCTGGCCGCCGCCCGGCGTGGCGACGGTGACGCGGCGGAGCGCCTGTTCACCGCGCTGTACGACGAGCTGCGCCGCTGCGCGCATCGGCAGCTGCGGCAGCACGCCAGCGACACGCTGTCCACGACGGCACTGGTCCACGAGACCTACCTCAAGATCGGCCTCGGCCAGGCCACGGACCTGCAGGACCGCCAGCACTTCATGGCGCTGGCCGCACGCGCGATGCGGCAGGTGCTCGTCGACCACGCACGCCGCCGCCAGGCCGGCAAGCGCGGCGGCGACGCCCTGCTCGTGACCCTCGACGAGCGTGCCCCGGATCCGTCGTCCGAAGCCTTCGAGGTGCTCGCACTCGACCGCGCCCTCGGCGTGCTCGAGGCCGTCGACGAACGCGCGGCGCGCGTCGTCAACCTGCACTTCTTCGGCGGCCTCACGTTCCCCGCGATCGCCGAACTCGAAGGCGTCAACGAACGCACCGTCAAACGCGACTGGCAGGCCGCGCGCCTGCTGCTCGCGGCGGAGATGGGGATGCAGGGGTGAGGCCGTCGCGGCGCCGCACGAAAGGCCTTCACGCTGGTCACTCCTGCACGAGACGGCATGACGTCGTGCCAGTGCAGGGTGCCGTCGGACGCTGGCCGGTGTCCACGATGCGTCACGTCACAAAAGGCGTCATCGACGCGTGAACGCACTCCACATCGCGATGTCCATCGGTTCCGTACTGCTCGCGGGGTTCGCGGCCCTGATCGCCGCGATGAACATCGGATGCGTGATCCTCTGGTGGCGACACCGCTCGGCCGGCGTCACGCAGAACGTGTCGACGCTCCCGTTGTTGCCATCGATCATCATCTGGGTGGCTGCCGTCCTGCACAGTAGCTTGCCGGTCGACGCCCGGATCCTGCCCGCATGGGTGTTCTGGACGATCGCTGCATCCGATCTGACGCTCGTGGTGCTCGGAGGCGTGTTCCGTCTCCTTCGGCGGACGCAGGAACGCGGTGATTCACCACCCTGAGAGCGCGACGAGGCGGGCTTCGCGTGTCGTTCATGCCCTGAACCACTTGCGCGCGCATCCGATGCCGACACACCGGTTCAACGAGCCGACTTGCTTGCCCCCAATATATCCAATAATCTAGATATATGGATTCATTAGTTGCTGTCACCGCCCTCGGCGCCCTGGCCCAGTCCACACGTCTCGAAGCGTTTCGCCTGCTCGTCCGCGCGGAACCTGACGGCCTCCCTGCTGGTGAAATCGCCCGCCTTTTGGACGTCCCGCAGAACACCGGGTCATCGCACCTGTCGATCCTCGGCAACGCAGGACTCGTGACGTCGCAGCGTGAAGGTCGCTCGGTCGTGTACCGGGCCGACCTCGACGCCTTTCGCGAACTCACGCTGTTCCTGCTCAAGGACTGCTGCAGCGGCCGTGCCGAACTGTGCGCCCCCCTGATCGCCGAACTCACCCCCTGCTGCTGAAGCCCATGACCGAACGAACCTTCAATGTCCTGTTCCTGTGTACCGGCAACTCGGCGCGGTCCATCCTTGCGGAGAGCATCCTGCGCAAGGAAGGCACGGGCCGTTTCAACGCGTTCTCTGCAGGCAGCACGCCCAGGGGATCGATCCATCCGCTCGCGATCGACACGTTGACGGCGTTCGGCTATCCGGTCGACGGCCTGCGATCGAAGAGCTGGAACGAGTTCGAAGGACCGGACGCGCCCGTCATGGACTTCATCTTCACCGTCTGCGACGCCGCAGCCGGCGAGAGCTGCCCCGTCTGGCCCGGCCATCCGATGAATGCCCACTCGGGCATCACGGACCCGAGCGACGTCACGGGTTCCGACTTCGAGCGCAGGCACGCGTTCGTCACCGCACTGCGCCATCTCCGCAATCGCATCACCGCGTTCACCGCGTTGCCGCTCGATCGTCTCGACACGGCGTCGCTGCGCTCCTCGCTGCAGACCATAGGCCGCACGAGCGGCGCCAGCGCAGGAACCGGTGCGACGCCGACGTGACCACCAGTGCCCATGCCGACTGAACTCGCGGGGCTGGCTAGACCTAAGTGGCGCACCAACGCGCATGCCGCATCGCGTTCCTGCCATCCACCGTAGCCGGAACATCGCAGGTTCGCGGAATCCGAACGGACACCTAGGGGACGACGCCATGAGCACGCTGCACGCCACGCCGATTGCACATGAGGCGCTTCATGAGCTGGTCGCCGCGCTCGACGCCGCCGGCCTTCCGACGAGCGACGTACGCGATGAGGCGCGCCGGTTCTTCCGGTTCGACGACACCTCCACCCTCGGCTTCGCCGGCATCGAAGGCGACGGCCCCGACCGCCTGCTCCGATCCGTCGTGGTGCTGCCGTCCCGCCGGCATGCCGGTGCAGGCACGGCGCTCGTCGCCACACTCGAACGCATGGCGCGGTCGCAGGGCGTCCGCCGACTGCATCTGCTCACGACGAGCGCGCGGCCGTTCTTCGAACGCTGCGGCTTCACGATCGCGGATCGCGCATCGGCTCCCCCGGCGATCGCGGCATCGCGTGAGTTCCGGAGCCTGTGCCCGTCGTCCGCGGCGTACCTCGTGAAGTCGATCGGAGGCGTCGATGACGCTGCTTGATGTCGCCGACATGGAGGCGCTGCCGGCACTGGATCGTGCCGCCGTCCTTGCACGCCCCGCGGAAGGGCTCGGGCTCCCGTCGCCACCACCGCGCATCCTGCTGCTGTATGGATCGTTGCGGGCGCGATCGTTCTCGCGTCTGGCCGTCGAGGAAGCGGCGCGACTCCTGAACCTGTTCGGCGCCGAGACCCGCATCTTCAACCCGATCGACCTGCCGTTCCCGGATCAGGTTGAAGGTGACGACCATCCTGCCGTGCGCGAGCTGCGCGAACTGGCACTATGGTCGGAAGGTCAGGTCTGGTGCAGCCCCGAGCGCCACGGTGCGATCACCGGCCTCATGAAGGCGCAGATCGACCACCTGCCGCTCAACGTGGGTAGCCTGCGGCCCACGCAGGGGCGCACGCTCGCCGTGATGCAGGTGTCGGGCGGATCACAGTCGTTCAACGCGGTGAACACGCTGCGGCTGCTCGGTCGCTGGATGCGCATGGTGACGATCCCGAACCAGTCGAGCGTCGCGAAGGCATGGCAGCAGTTCGACGAAGCGGGCCGCATGAAACCTTCGGAGTTCTACGACCGCATCGTGGACGTGATGGAGGAACTCGTGCGGTTTACCGTACTGCTGCGACCTCACACGGCGCAGCTCACGGACCGCTACTCGGAGCGCCGCGCACGGTTCAGTTCGGCCCCGAGGACCGATCAGCTGTGAAAGCGTGATTCGATCGAGGTGGTCGGGGTAGAGGGATTCGAACCCCCGACATCCTGCTCCCAAAGCAGGCGCGCTACCAGACTGCGCTATACCCCGATATCCGGACGACCGGTGCGGCCCGTGGCGTGGGCCTGCGAAGGCGGCCGATGGTAGTGGCCGCCCGGATGGTCGTCAAACGCGCTCAGTCGTCGTCCCAGAGCGAGGCAACGCTCGGCGTGGTGCTGCGGCGCGGATTCGCGCGGATCGCCTCGGCGAGGCCATGGACGACCGCGACGGCGTCGCGCGTCGCGGCGACGTCGTGCACGCGCACGATCGCGGCGCCGCGCTGCACGGCGATCACGGCCGCGGCGAGCGATCCGGCGAGGCGGTCGGCCGCCGATTCGCGGCCGGTCAACGTGCCGATCATCGACTTGCGCGAGAAGCCGACGAACACGGGCGCGATCTCGGCGAAGCGACGCAGGTCGGCGAGCAGTGCGAGGTTGTGGGCCAGCGTCTTGCCGAAGCCGAAGCCGGGATCGACGAGGATAAGTTTGCGGTCGATGCCGGCGAGCTGGCAGGCGAACAATCGGTCTGTCAGGAATCGGTGCACGTCGCCGACGACGTCGTCGTAGGACGGCGCATCCTGCATCGTGCGCGGTTCGCCGAGCATGTGCATGACGCAGACCGCCGCGCCGGTGTCGGCGGCGGCTTCGAGCGCGCCATCGCCGCGCAGCGCGTTGACGTCGTTGATGAGGCCGGCGCCGGCCGCGACGGCGGCACGCATGACGCGCGCATCGGAGGTGTCGACCGAGATCGGCACGTCGGTGCTGCCGGCGAGCGCCTCGATCACGGGCACGAGACGCGCGATCTGCACGTCGGCGTCGACCGGGGCCGCGCCGGGACGCGTCGACTCGGCGCCGAGGTCGAGCAGGTCGGCACCTTCGTCGAGCAGGCGGCGCGCGTGCTCGATCGCGCGCGAGGGCTCGACGTAGCGGCCACCGTCGGAGAACGAGTCGTCGGTCATGTTGACGATGCCGCAGACGCGCGGCCGGTCGAGCACGAGCACACGGCCCTTGCAGTCGATTTCGGGATGGAACATCGCAGCCTCCTGGCGACGAAAAAGGCCGCCCGGAGGCGGCCTTTGGGTTTTCGAACGCGGGCCGGGTCAGTCGGCCGGCGTGTCGTTGCGCGTCTGCGCGGCGGGTCCGCCGATCGGACTCTCGCCACGGGTACCGCCGTCGCTGCTGCCGCCGGTCTTCTTCGGCGTGCCGGTCCAGTCCTTCGGCGGCTTGGGCGTGCGGCCCTGCATGATGTCCTCGACCTGCTCGCGGTCGATCGTCTCGTAGGTCAGCAGCGCACCGGCCATCGCGTGCAGGATGTCCATCTTCTCGTTGAGGATGGACTTGGCGCGCGCGTACTCGCGGTCCAGCGTCGACCGCACGACCTCGTCGATCTTGCGCGCGGTGTCCTCGGACACGTTCTTGTGCTGCGTGACCGAGCGGCCTAGGAACACCTCGTCCTCCTGCTCGCCGTAGGCGACCGGGCCGAGCTCGTCGGACAGGCCCCACTTGGTCGCCATGTTGCGCGCCATCTGGGTTGCACGCTCGATGTCGTTGGACGCACCGGTCGTGACGCTGTCCTCGCCGAACACGAGCTCCTCGGCAACGCGGCCGCCGTACAGGCTGGCCAGGCGGCTCGCGAGTTCGGTCTTGCTGTAGCTGTGGCGATCCTGCTCGGGCAGGTACATCGTCACGCCGAGCGCGCGGCCACGCGGGATGATCGTGACCTTGTGGACCGGGTCGTGCAGCGGCACGGACAGGCCGACGATCGCGTGGCCGGCCTCGTGGTAGGCGGTCAGCTTCTTCTCGTCCTCGCTCATGATCATCGAGCGCCGCTCGGCGCCCATCATGATCTTGTCCTTGGCCTTCTCGAAGTGGAGCATGGTGACTTCGCGCGCGTTCTCGCGCGCGGCGAACAGCGCCGCCTCGTTGACGAGGTTGGCGAGGTCCGCACCCGAGAAGCCCGGCGTGCCGCGCGCGATGACGATCGGCTCGACGTCCGATGCGACCGGCACCTTGCGCATGTGCACCTTGAGGATGTGCTCGCGGCCCTTGATGTCCGGCAGCGGCACGACGACCTGGCGGTCGAAGCGGCCTGGACGCAGCAGCGCGGGATCGAGCACGTCCGGACGGTTCGTCGCGGCGATCACGATGACGCCCTCGCTGCCCTCGAAGCCGTCCATCTCGACGAGCAGCTGGTTGAGCGTCTGCTCGCGCTCGTCGTGACCGCCGCCGAGGCCGGCGCCGCGGTGACGGCCGACCGCGTCGATCTCGTCGATGAAGATGATGCACGGCGCGTGCTTCTTGGCCTGCTCGAACATGTCGCGCACTCGCGCGGCACCGACGCCGACGAACATCTCGACGAAATCGGAGCCCGAGATCGAGAAGAACGGCACCTTGGCCTCGCCGGCGATCGCCTTGGCGAGCAGCGTCTTGCCCGTGCCGGGCGAACCGACCATGAGCACGCCGCGCGGGATCTTGCCGCCGAGCTTGGTGAACTTGGACGGGTCGCGCAGGAAGTCGACGAGTTCGGTGACTTCCTCCTTGGCCTCGTCGCAGCCGGCGACGTCGGCGAACGTGATCTTGACCTGGTCCTCACCCTGCAGCTTGGCGCGCGAGCGGCCGAACGACATCGCGCCGCGCCCGCCACCGCCCGACTGCATCTGTCGCATGAAATAGAACAGGATCGCGATGAAGATGATGATCGGCAGCCAGTCGAACAGGATGCGCAGCGCGATCGGCATGCCCGGGTCGCTCGGCTCGACCTTGACCTTCTGCGCGCCCTGCTCGATGTCGGCGATCGACTTCTCGGTGAGCAGCGCGGTCGTGCGCACGCTGGCGCCGTCGCGCAGCTTCGCCTCGATCGTGCGGTTGTCGTTCTTGACCAGCACCTCGTCGACGCGATTGTCGCGCAGTGCCTGCAGGAACTCCGAATACGGCACGTCCGTCGTCGTGGCGACGCGCGGATTGAAGCTCTGGAACACCGTCAGCAGCACGACGGCGATCACCACCCAGAGCAGCAAGGTCTTGGCCATGTCATTCATGTTGATCTGGAATCCTCTCGCAAGACTTCACCGTCAGCCTTTCTTTCCCGTCGCCAGCGCATAGACCTCGTTGCTGCGCGCCCGGGATGCCTTCGGCTTCCGGATGCTGACGCGTGCATAGTCGCCACGCAAGCGCCGTACGTATTCGTCGAAACCCTGTCCCTGGAACAGCTTGGTGAGGAACGCACCACCGTGCCGCAGCCGCTCCCGCGCGAAATCAGCGGCGAGATCGGCCAGGTACATCGAGCGGTCCTGATCCACCGCGCCGACCCCGCTCATGTTGGGGGCCATGTCGGAAAGCACAAGATCGACGCGGTCGTCGCCGAGCAGCGCCTCGAGCTGCTTCACGACGGTGTCCTCGCGGAAATCGCCCTCGATGAAGTCCACGCCCGAAATGCCCTGCATGGGCAGGATGTCGAGGGCGACGATGCGCCCGCGGTCGCCAAGGCGCTCGCGCACCATCTGCGACCATCCGCCCGGGGCCGCGCCGAGGTCGACGACGACCATGCCGGGCTTGAGCAGCGCGTCGCGCTCGATCAGTTCATCGAGCTTGAACACCGCGCGCGAGCGCCAGCCTTCGGCCTGCGCACGCTTCACGAAAGGGTCGCTGAAATGCTCCTGGAGCCAGCGGGAACTGGATTTGCTTCGCGCCACGTGGGTCTCGACCGCGCAGCGCGCGTTCATCATTCAGGGGAATGGGCCCATAATAGCGCGATTCCGCGGCCCGACCGGCCGCCCTGCCCCCGGATTCGGATTTCGTTCATGCCCCTCTCGCCGTTCCAGAAACGTTACCTGCGCGGCCTTGCGCACAACCTCGATCCGATCGTCCTGCTCGGCCAGAAAGGCGTCACGCCGAACCTGCTGACCGAACTCGGCGTCGCGCTCGACCACCACGAGCTGGTCAAGATCAAGCTGTCCGGTGGCGACCGCGAGGAGCGTGCTTCTCAGCTCGAGGCGATCAACGCCGCCACCGGTTCCGAAGTCGTGCAGACGATCGGCCACACCGCGACGCTGTGGCGCCGCAACGAGAAGGAACAGCGGCTGCCGCTGCCGAAGTGATCCGATGCAGCTGAGCCACGACCGGCCGGAAGGCTATTTCTTCATCCGCGCCTGCCATCCGGGTGCGATCACGGTGATCGACCGCGAGCTGCGCGAGAGCTTCGTCGTGATGCCCGACCGCATCGTCGAAAGCTGGCCCGTGACGCAGGCGGCGGCGCTCGACGAGGCTGCCGTGGCCATCCTGCTCGAACTCGACGCCGAAGTCGTGCTGATCGGCTCCGGCGATCGACAGGTCTTCCCGCCACGCGAGTTCCTGAAACCGCTGCTGCGCAAGGGCATCGGCGTCGAGGTCATGGACAATGCCGCGGCGAGCCGCACCTACAACCTGCTCGCAGGCGAAGGCCGGCGTGTGGCCGCGGCGTTCATGCTGGGTGGTTCGGCGACGGGTTGAGGGATTTTTTACCTAGGCGGGAGAACCGCTCCACCTGATTCCGGGTGTCGCGCAATGTCCGTCTTGCCTGTGCCTCAGCGAGCGCACGCCAGGTGGCGAAGGGTGTGCCGCGTACGCCCCCACGGCGGCGCCGATCCATGTGACACGTCGCCCCGGCGCAGGCCGGGGCCCAGCGCCTGTCCTCCGCCCGTGACGCATGCGCAGAGGCGCATCCCGATGATGGCTTTCACGCTCGCCTTGCATCGAAAGTCACTGGGCCCCGGCCTGCGCCGGGGCGACAAGATTCTTGTCTGCAAGGTCGATGTCGTCGGTGACGATGCCACGTTGCTGCGAGGACCGCTGCAGGCGATTCCGCCATGAACGGAAACGCCTTAGCGAGCATGAGCGTGATCGACGACGGCTTTGGCGGAACCCGCTGCACAGGCTCCGTGACTGCCGCGACGAGACAACGCGTGAGATCAGCGCGCGGCGCGCTCGCTCAGGCCTTGTCCTGCCCCGACAGCTTGCGCAGGCGTCGCAGCGCGTCTTCCTGGATCTGGCGCACGCGCTCGCGCGTGATGCCGAGCTCGCGTGCGATCTCGGCCAGCGACTGCACCGGCACGCCGCTGAGACCGAAGCGTCGCTCGACGACGAGGCGCTGGCGCGGGTTGAGCGCGGCGAGCCATTCGTCGAGCTGTCCCTTGCGCTCCCCGTCGCCGCGCGAGGGCGTCGCGTCGTCGTCCTCGACGATCTGCTCGATCAGCGCGCGGTCGTCGCCTTCGGACATCGGCGCATCGAGCGAGCTGATGTGTTCGCTGACGCGGAACAGCTCGGCGACCTGCGCCGGCGTCATCGACACCGCGTGCGCGAGCTCGTCGAGGGTCGGGGCACGACCGCGTTTCGCGGTGATTTCGCGGTTCGCGCGAAGCACCTGGGCGAGTTCGCGCAGCACGTGCACGGGCAGGCGCACGGTGCGGCTCTGGTGCGACATCGCGTGCTGCACGCCCTGGCGTATCCACCACATCGCGTAGGTCGAAAAGCGCAGGCGCCGACCCGGATCGAACTTCTCGACCGCGCGGATGAGGCCGATGTTGCCTTCCTCGATGAGGTCCATGAGCGGCACGCCACGACCGACGTAACCGCGCGCGACTGTCACGACGAGGCGCAGGTTGGCCTCGATGAGGCGGTGCCGCGCGAGCGCATCGCCGGCCTGCACGCGCTCGGCGAGCGCCCACTCCTCCTCGGCTGTCAGCAGCGGGATCAGGCCGATCTCGTTGAGGTAGGCACCGGTCGAGGTGCGCACTTCCTCGTCGACCGGCTCGATCGCGTCGAGCAGCTCGAGGACGTCCTCGACTTCGGGCTCGTCGGGCGTCGGATGGGCGTCGTTCGCCTGCATCGGACGAGCTTAGTGCGCCGCGCGGGGCAAGGAAACCGGCAGGCGCATCGTCAGCGCCGCGGCAGGAACGCAGCCGGATCGACCGGCTTGCCGTCCTTGCGGATCTCGAAGTGCAGCATGTCGCGGCTCGCGCTCGTCGAACCCATCTCGGCGATCTGCTGGCCGAGCTTGACCTTGTCGCCTTCCTGGACGAGACGACGGCGGTTGTGGCCGTACGCCGACAGCAGCGAGGCGTTGTGCTTGATGATGATGAGCTCGCCGTAGCCGATCAGGCCGTTGCCGCTGTAGACGACCTCGCCGTCCGCAGCGGCGCGCACGGGATCACCCGCACGTCCCGAGATGTCGATGCCTTGGCGCGTGGGGTCGCCCGCGACGAAGCCGGACAGGCGCGTGCCTTCGGCCGGCCATTGCCAGCGGATACCCGACGCCGAGGCGGCCGCAGCGGGTGGCGGAGGAGCGACCGCCGACGGCGGAGCCGCGACGACGGGTGGATTCGCCGACGCCACGGGAGGTGGCACGGACGCTGGCGGCGGCTGGGTCACGCTCGTCCCCGGACGCGGCGCCGTCGTGGATGACGGTGCCGAAGCGACCGGCGGCGGCACGGCTTGCGCAGGACGCGTTGCAGGAGCAGAAGACGGCGGCGTGACCGGGCGCGCGGGCGCGGCGGCAACCGGGCGCGGCGGCGGTGCCTCGCCGAGGCGGATCTCCTGCCCCACGTAGATCGTGTACGGCGGACCGATGCGGTTGATGCGCGCGAGCTCGCGCACATCCATGCCGTTGCGGAACGCGATGCCGTACAGCGTGTCGCCACGCTGCACGCGATGCACCCCACCGGGCGCCGTCGAAGGCGCACGCGGCGCGGATGTTGCCGGGGCGGAAGGACGTGGCCGCGAGCCGGGACGACTGCGATCCTCGACCGGCGCGGGAGGCGTCGTCGCGCACGCGGCCACGAGCAGGGCGAGGCTCGCGGCGGTGCAGGTGCGGATCGGTGTCATCGTTTCCAAAGCCTACACTTAGCGCATGAACTTGAAGTAGACGATCAGCAGAACGATCGCCACCACGACGGCCCAGCCGATCCACTCGATCCAGCGGTGCAAGGCCGCCTCCGCACGCGGACCGGCCAGGCGGATCACGCCCGCGAGCAGGTACACGCGCTTGCCGCGGCCGACGATCATGCTCGCCACGAACGGCAGCAGCGGAACGCCGACGATGCCCGAAGCCCACGTGAAGATCTTGAGCGGAATCGGCAGGAAGCCCGCGAGCACGAGCAGCCAGAACGCCGACCACGGGCTCTGCGAGGCGATCTCGCGCAGCTCGAGCACCTGCCTGTCGATCCGCTCGAGCCAGCCCAGCGATTCGAGCAGCGGGCGCACGAGTTCGAACGCGAAATGGCCGAGCGCATAGCCGACCAGCGCGCCGATCACCGAAGCGACCATGCTGATGGTCGCGTAACGCAGCCAGCGCTGCGGCTTGGCCAGCACCATCGGGCCGAGCATGACCTCGGGCATGACCGGGAAGATGATCGCCTCGATGAAGCTCAGGCCTGCGAGCAGCGGCTCCGCCTTAGGATGCGCGGCCCAGCGCAAGGCACGCTCGTAGAGCGGCTGGAACAACTTCATCGACGGCCCTCCAAGCCCTTGCGGTGCGTACTCAACCGACACCGCCGAGCAGCGGCACGAAACTCACGAGGCCGAGCGACTCGCGCACCCAGCCGTCCTCGCCGGCGCGGATGCGCAACAGCGTCTGGCGACCGGCCGGGCCGACCGGCGCGACGAGCGTGCCGTGCGGGGCGAGCTGGGCCAGCAGCGCCTGTTCGACTTCGGCGCCCGCGGCGGTGACGATGATCGCGTCGAACGGTGCGTCGTCGGGCCAGCCGAGGCGGCCGTCGTCATGGCGCGAGCGCACGTTGGCGATGCCGAGCTTGCGGAACAGCCGCCGCGCGTTGCGCAGCAGCTCCTCGATGCGTTCGACTGTGTAGACCTTCTCGACGAGTGCGGCGAGCACCGCGCACTGGTAGCCCGATCCGGTGCCGATCTCGAGCACGCGCTTCGGAAGGCCGTGCTCGATGAGTGCCTCGGTCATGCGCGCGACGACGTGCGGCTGCGAGATCGTCTGGCCCTGCCCGATCGGCAGCGCGGTGTCCTCGTACGCGCGCGTGGCCAGCGCCTCGTCGACGAACAGGTGGCGCGGCAGCGAGCGGATCACGTCGAGCACGCGGCGGTCGGCGATGCCGTCCTCGGCCAGGCGCTCGACGAGACGGTCGCGCGCACGTTGCGAGGTCATGCCGAGACCGCGCGCCTCGGGGACGTGACGCGCGAATCCCGTCATGCGGCGTCGCTCCGCAGGTTCAGCGAGCCGACCCAGCCGCTGACCTTGTCCAGCGCCTGGTAACGCGTGAGGTCGACGTGGATCGGCGTGATCGAAACGAAGCCTTCGCGCACCGCGTGGAAATCGGTGCCGGGACCGTCATCCTCGGCTTCGCCGGCCGGGCCGATCCACCAGACCGGACGACCGCGCGGATCGGTCTGCTTCACGCACGGCGCCGAGCGATGCCGACGCCCGAGGCGCGACACCGACAGGCCGCGGATCTGCGACCACGGCAGGTCCGGGACATTGACGTTGAGGATGGTGTCGGCCGGCAGCGGATCGACAAGCAGCTTGCGCATGAGCAGCATGACCGCGAGCGCGGCCGACTCGTAGTGCTCGCCGACGTGGTCCTTCGTGACCAATGACACCGCAATCGCGGGCAGGCCCAGGAAGCGGCCTTCCATCGCGGCCGACACGGTGCCCGAATAGATGACGTCATCGCCGAGGTTGGCCGCACTGTTGATGCCGGACACGACGATGTCGGGCTCGTGGTCGAGCAGGCCCGACAGTGCGAGGTGCACGCAGTCGGTCGGCGTGCCGGCGACGCGATAGCGGCCGTCCTCGAGCTGCGTCACGCGGATCGGCTGGTCCAGCGTCAGCGAGTTGCTCGCGCCGGAGCGGTCGCGGTCCGGCGCGACGACGACGACGTCGCCGACCGCGCGCAGATGCTGCGCGAGCACGTGGATGCCGGGCGCTTCCACGCCGTCGTCGTTGCTGACCAGAACACGCATTGCCTGCCTTCCTGCGGGCGCGCGAACCCTGACGGCGCCGCGCCCGTACTGTCGCGGCGCTGCGCGACGTTGCCTGTCGGATGATGCGGAATCATAGCGGATTCGGCCTGCCCTCTGAACGCCGTCGCGGCGAAACCGGTGGGCTTTCCACCCTGCGGAAGGTTGCGCGCGCGCGATTTGCCCACGTCTGGCGCGTTGCGGCATGCCGCCGCTCGCACACCTCGGTACGTCGTGCAGACGTCCACGGTGGCGCACAGGACCGGATGCCGCGATGTTCAGCGCCGACGACGCTGCGGCATGCAGGGACCTCTTGCGGCGCCGCGCCGCGACCCCGACCATCGGACACGATGAACGAGCGTTTCCGTCCCCGTCCGCGCAAGGCTGCCGATCCCGTCGTCAGCGTCGACGACGCCGAGCTGTTCCGCTCGGCGATCGGGCGCGTGCGGCCGATCGCCGAAAGGGCCGACACGGCGCCGCGCGCCGAACCTCCCGCGCCCGAAGCACGCCAGTTCGAACTCGACGAGGCGCGCGTGCGCGACGAACTGCTCGACAACGTGTTCGATCCCGGCGACATCGAGGTCGGCGACGAGATCCACTACCTCCGACCGGGCTTTCCCGAGCGCGTGCTCAAGCGGCTCAGGCGCGGTCACTACTCGATCCGCGCCGAGATCGACCTGCACCAGATGACCGCGGCGGTCGCCCGCGACGCGATCAAGGCCTTCCTCGACGAAGCGATCGCCCACGACGAGCTGTGCGTGCGCATCGTGCACGGCAAGGGCCTGCGCTCGTCGTCGCGCGGCCCGGTACTCAAACGCCTGACCGAGCAGATCCTCCGCCACCGCGGCGACGTGGTGGCGTACGCCTCCGCCCTGCCGGCGCAGGGCGGTACCGGTGCGGTTCTGGTCCTGCTGCGAGGCGATTGAGCCTCGACCTCAGTTCGAGATCCCGTTCTGCACGGGCACACGCTTGGTCGGCAGGTTCACCCAGTAGGTGTTGATGCCGCGCCGCATCGCCCAGGTATTGACGATCTCGACCTTCTGCTGGTCGACGACCTGCTTGTCCGCACGCGCGATGCCGGAGCCACCCGTGCTGGCGCAGGCGGACAGCCCGAGCATCAGTCCTGCTGCCACAAAAAGCCCGAAGCGCTTCATGACGACCTCCGCTGGTGGTGCGGAACGACCGCGCGGCATGCACGATGCACCGCAAGAGGACTATAGGCGCGGGTGCAAGCCCCGGGGGCATGGCGGAATCGAACCGGCGGCCGCGGTTCGGCCGTTCAGGCGAGCGCCTGGCCGCCGTCCGTCGCGCAGAGCTCGCGCACGAGGGTCGTCGCGAATGCGCCGGAGGGCAGCCAGAAGGCTAGCTGCCAGGTCGAGGGTTCCTCGTGCCGAACGTCGAAATCGACCGGGAACAGGCGCAGGCTGCGACGCTCCTGGCGCAGGTCGGCACCGGCCAGACCTTCCGCGAAGGAGGGCTCGAGGCTCGCCGCGGCGGTTTCGAGTTCGCGCACGACAGCCGCCGTACGCAGCTCGCCACGCCCCCACATCGGACCGGTCGGATCGATGTCGTGATCGGCGAGTCGCGCGAGCAGCGTGTCGTCCAGCGGTTGCGGGCCGAAGATCGAGTGCGTGCCGGCGAGCATCCACACCTCGCCCTCGAGCGCCGCATTCCAGGTGCCGTCGGCGACACGACGCGCGAGCACGGCGTTGAACAGCCACGAGCGTGCCGCCGAGAGCGCGAAGCCGCGCTGGCTGCGCCCCATGCGTCGCCCCGCGAACAGCGCGCGCGCGCGCTCGAGGTTGTCGCCGTCGCGACCGAAACGCTGCTCGCCGAAGTAGTTCGGCACGCCCTGCGAAACGATGGCGTCGATCACGCGTCGTGCATCGTCGGCATCGCCCTCGACGTCGCGCAGGCGGATCACGAAGCGGTTGCCGCGGTGCGCGCCGCGCTTGAGCTTGCGCGTATGCCGGGTCGCCTCGAGGACACGCACGCCCTCGATGTCCAGCGACGACCAGTCCGGATCGACCCGACCCGGCAGATGGATCGAGAACGTCTGCCGCGTCACCGCATGCCGATCCTTGAGGCCGCTGAAACCCACCGCGGTCGGATCGAGGCCGAGCAGCGCGGCGAAACGGTCGGCGACCCACTCGGTGTTGGCCTCACGCTTCTCGATGCGCACGAACGCGTGCTCGCCGCTGCCCGAGAGCTCGAATCCGAGATCCTCGTCGACCTCGAAATCCTCGGGGGTCGCACGCAGCGTACCGCGCAAAGGCGGACCGCCATGGGCGTACGGCAGCGCGCTCATGGCGCGGTGTCGAGGTCGAGGCGCGCGACCAGCGAGCGCAGGTCGGGATCGTCCGCAGGTTCGACGGCCGAAGGCGTGCGCGCACGCTGAAGCAGCACGACCGCGAACGCGGCGATGCCCTCGCCCCGCCCGGTGAAACCGAGCGTCTCGCTCGTCGTCGCCTTGACGCTGACGTCGCCGAACGCGCAGCCGAGATCGGCGGCGAGATTGCGGCGCATCGCCTCGGCGTGCGGGCCGATCTTCGGCCGCTCGCAGACGACCGTGACATCGGCGTTCGCGAGCGCGTAGCCGTGCTCGATCATGAGCGCCGCGCAATGCAGCAGGAAATGCCGGCTCGACACGTCACGCCAGCGCTCGTCGCTGGGCGGGAAATGACGGCCGATGTCGCCGAGCGCGAGTGCGCCGAGGATCGCGTCGCACAGCGCGTGGATGACGACGTCGCCATCGGAGTGCGCGACGAGGCCGTGCGTGTGCGGGATCGTCACGCCGCCGAGCACGACGTGCGTGCCGGGTCCGTATGCGTGGACGTCGATGCCTTGGCCGATGCGCATGGTCGTGGGAGAGCGGTCGCGGGAACGGGACGCGAACGATACTCGCTGGCGGCCCCGCTGGCGTGAAATTTCACGGAGCGGAGCATCCGGAGCTTGCCCACCACAACGCAGCTCGCGAGCAGGACCAGCCGGTCGAAGCCGGCCGGCGGCATGCCGAACCGCACACGCGAATCCGACTCAGGCGCCGCGCCGCGCCAGCAGCATTTCCGCGAGCACGCGGTCGGGCGCCGTGGTGACCTTGAGGTTGTCGTCGTGGCCCTCGACGAGCAGTGGCGCGAATCCCGTGCGCTCCATCGCCATCGCCTCGTCGGTGACGATGACGCCGTCGGCACGCGCCCGGCGCAGCGCCGCGGCGAGTTCTCCCCTGCGGAACAGTTGCGGGGTCAACGCACGCCAGCGTGCCTCACGCGGCTCGGTCGCCTGCACGCGCCCGTCGGCATCGGCACGCTTGAGCGTGTCGCGCAGCGGCGCGGCGAGCAATGCGCCGCCCGCGGCGGAACCCTCGTCGACGAGACGCGCGATGTCGTCGGCACGCACGCAAGGCCGCGCGGCATCGTGGACGAGGACGAAGTCGGTTTCCGGCACGAGGCCATCGAGCGCATCGAGGCCGGACAGCACCGAGTCGGCACGCTCGCTGCCGCCCGTGGTGATGCGCACGGGCTTGCCGAAGATCGTGGCCGGCGACCACCAGCGCGCGTCGTCGCGCGCGAGCACCACCATGAGACCGGCCACCCGCGTGCTCGCGGCGAGGGTCTCGAGCGTCCACTGCAGCAACGGACGCCCCGCGATCTCGACGTACTGCTTGGGAATCTCGCCGCCGAAGCGCGCGCCGCGCCCGGCCGCGACGACGATGCACCACGCCGTCATCCGCAGGCGCCGTACGTGAAGCGCCCTGCCACGTGCATCACGGCTTGCGCGCCGGCGCCGCGGGAGCGGACGCCCCGGGTTCGACGACCTGGTAGAACGTCTCGCCCGGCTTG
This sequence comes from Dokdonella aquatica, assembly GCF_051987395.1. Classification (NCBI taxonomy): domain Bacteria; kingdom Pseudomonadati; phylum Pseudomonadota; class Gammaproteobacteria; order Lysobacterales; family Rhodanobacteraceae; genus Dokdonella; species Dokdonella aquatica. The sequence continues at coordinate 4,367,697 of NZ_CP197094.1, forward strand.
ACGAGGCCGAGCTCGGAGCGCGCACGCTCCTCGATCGCCTCGTCGCCGTGCTTGAGGTCCTCGACCTCGGCCGACAAGGCGTCGTTGCGCAGCTTGAGCTTGTCGTTCTCGGCCTTCTGGTCGGCGACGCGCAGCTCGAGCAGGCGCACCTCGGCCACGCCGCCCTGACCCGCCCACAGTTTCACCTGCAGGGCGATGATCAGGACGATCAGGATGAGGGCGACGTAGCGCAGCATGGCGCGCAGCCTACTCCGAAGCGGTGCCGGTGTCAGAAGCCTGGAAGGTTCGGGAAGGCCTTACGGCCCGCGTACACGGCCGACGCACCGAGTGCTTCCTCGATGCGCAGCAGCTGGTTGTACTTGGCCACGCGGTCGGAGCGGCACAGCGAGCCGGTCTTGATCTGCGTCGCCGCGGTCGACACCGACAGGTCGGCGATCGTCGTGTCCTCGGTCTCGCCCGAACGGTGCGAGATCACGGACGCGTACTTCGCCTTCTCGGCCATCGCGATCGCGTCTAGCGTCTCGGTCAGCGTGCCGATCTGGTTGACCTTGATCAGGATCGCGTTGGCGATGTGCTTGTCGATGCCTTCCTGAAGGATCGCGGTGTTGGTGACGAACAGGTCGTCGCCGACCAGCTGCACGGTCTTGCCGACCTTCTCGGTGAGCAGCTTCCAGCCGTCCCAGTCGCCTTCGGCCATGCCATCCTCGATCGTGACGATCGGATACTTCGCGGTCCAGCCGGCGAGGAAGTCGGCGAACTGCTCCGGCGTGAGCACCTTGCCCTCGCCTTCGAGATGGTAGGCGCCGTCCTTGTGGAACTCCGAACTCGCCACGTCGAGGCCGAGCCAGATGTCCTTGCCGACCGCGTAGCCGGCCTTCGTGATCGCCTCGAGAATCGTCTCGACAGCTTCCTCGTTCGAACGCAGGTTCGGCGCGAAGCCGCCCTCGTCGCCGACCGCGGTGTTGAGGCCGCGGCCCTTGAGCACGGACTTGAGCGCGTGGAACACCTCGGTGCCCGAGCGCAGCGCCTCGGCGAAGTTCGGCAGGCCGATCGGCAGGATCATGAACTCCTGCATGTCGACGTTGTTGTCGGCATGCGCGCCGCCGTTGATGATGTTCATCATCGGCACCGGCAGGCGCGCAGCACGGTCACCGGCGAGATACTTCCACAGCGGCAGCTTGCGCGAAGCCGCCACCGCATGCGCGTTCGCGAGCGACACGCCGAGCAGCGCGTTCGCACCGAGCTTGCCCTTGTTCGGCGTGCCGTCGAGCGCGATGAGCTTCGCGTCGAGACCACGCTGGTCGGCCGCGTCGAAACCCTTCAGCGCCTGCGCGATCGTCGTGTTGACGTTGGCGACGGCGTTCTTCACGCCCTTGCCGAGATAGCGCGCCTTGTCGCCGTCGCGCAGCTCGACGGCCTCTCGCGAACCGGTCGACGCACCCGACGGCACCGCGGCGCGGCCGAACGAACCGTCGGCGAGCGTGACCTCGGCTTCGAGCGTGGGATTGCCTCGGGAGTCGAGGATTTCGCGGGCGTGGATCGAGGTGATCGTCATGGGTCAGGTCAGTCCGGCAGTGGGTTGATGATTCGAAGCCATCCACGGAGAGGTGGTCGACGGGGTCGTTGTTGACGCGCAACGCGCCTTCATATCCCGCTTGCGTTCACGCCATCGGCCGACGCGGATCGCCGATGAAGATCGGTGCGGGAGGTCGTGCATCGCGCAGGGCGGAAACAAAGGCAAGACGCACCCGAACCAACATTGCATGTTTCCCCCGCGCCGAGGACGGTCAGCCCTCGACCGAAAGCGACTGCTTGGACAATGCGTCCAGCTGCGTCAGCACGCGCAGCAGCGCCTCCATCTTCCCGAGCGGCCACGCATTCGGCCCGTCGCTGAGCGCCTTGTCGGGATCCGGATGCGTTTCCATGAAGATGCCGGCGATGCCGACCGCGACGGCGGCGCGCGACAGCACGGGCACGAACTCGCGCTGGCCGCCGGACTTGCCGCCCGCACCGCCCGGCAGCTGCACCGAATGGGTCGCGTCGAATACGACAGGGCAACCCGTGTCGCGCATGACCGCGAGCGAGCGCATGTCGGAGACGAGGTTGTTGTAGCCGAAGCTCGCACCGCGCTCGCACACCATGATCTGCGGGTTGCCCGTGGTCTTGGCCTTGTCGGAGACGTGCTTCATCTCCCATGGCGAGAGGAACTGGCCCTTCTTGATGTTGACCGGGCGGCCGACGCTGCACGCCTTGAGGATGAAGTCGGTCTGGCGGCACAGGAACGCCGGCGTCTGCAGCACGTCGACGACCTCGGCGACCTCCTCCATCGGCGTGTACTCGTGCACGTCGGTGAGCACGGGCACGCCGATCTGGCGCTTGACCTCCGACAGGATGCGCAGGCCTTCGGCGATGCCGGGGCCGCGGTGGCCCGTGATCGACGTGCGGTTGGCCTTGTCGAAGCTCGACTTGTAGATGAAGGGCACGCCGAGGCGCGACGTGATCTCCTTGAGCTGGCCGGCGGTGTCGAGAGCGAGCTGCTCGCTCTCGATCACGCACGGGCCGGCGATGAGGAACAGCGGCTTGTCGAGGCCGACCTCGAAATCGCAAAGCTTCACGCGGTGGCTCCGATCTTGGCCGGCACGACGGTGTCGTTCGACGGCGCGTTGCGCACGGCCTTGTACTCGCGCGCGGCGCGGATGAAACCGACGAACAGCGCATGGCCGTCGCGCGGCGTCGAGGTGAACTCGGGATGCGCCTGGCAGGCGACGAACCACGGATGGTCGGCGAGCTCGATCATCTCCACGAGCAGGTCGTCCATCGACTTGCCCGAGATGACGAGGCCGAGGTCCTCGAGCTTCTGGCGGTAGCGGTTGTTGAACTCGTAGCGGTGGCGATGGCGCTCGCGCACGACGTCCTGGCCGTACAGCTCGCGCGCGAGCGTGCCGGCCTTGAGGCGACATTCCTGCGCGCCGAGGCGCATCGTGCCGCCGAGGTCGGAGCTCTCGTCACGCTTCTCGATCTCGCCCGTGCTGGTCGTCCATTCGGTGATCAGCGCGATGACGGGATCCTTGCAGTTGCGGTCGTTCTCGCTCGAGTTGGCGTTCTCGAGGCCGGCGACGTTGCGCGCGAACTCGACCACCGCGGCGTGCATGCCGTAGCAGATGCCGAAGTACGGCACGCGGTTCGTGCGCGCGAAATTCGCCGCGCCGACCTTGCCCTCGAAGCCGCGCTTGCCGAAGCCGCCCGGCACGAGCACGCCGTCGATGTCTTTCAGGGCCTCGCCGCCGCGGCGCTCGATCTCCTCGGACTCGACCCAGCGCAGGTTGACCTGCGTGTGCTGCTTGAGGCCGCCGTGGCGCAGCGCCTCGCCGAGCGACTTGTAGGCGTCCTTGTGCTCGACGTACTTGCCGACGATCGCGATGTTGACCTCGTCCTTCGGGTTGGCGATCGCATCGACCGTGCGCTGCCACTCCGAGAGGTCGGCCGGCTTGGCCTTGAAGTTGAGGCGCTCGAGGACGATGTCGTCGAGCTTCTGCTGGTGCAGCCACAGCGGCAGCTGGTAGATGATGTCGACGTCGACCGCGCTGATGACGGCCTTCTCGGGCACGTTCGTGAACAGCGCGATCTTGCGGCGGTCCGACTGCGGCAGCGGCTGCTCGCAGCGGCACAGCAGCACGTCGGCCTGGATGCCGATCGAACGCAGCTCCTTGACGGAGTGCTGCGTCGGCTTGGTCTTGATCTCGCCGGCAGCCTTGATGTACGGCACCAGCGTGAGGTGCATGAACATCGACATCTCGGGGCCGTGCTCGATGCGGATCTGGCGGATCGCCTCGAGGAACGGCAGCGACTCGATGTCGCCGACGGTGCCCCCGATCTCGACCAGCGCGACGTCGAAGCCGCTGGTGGCCTCGTAGATGCGGTGCTTGATCTCGTCGGTGATGTGCGGGATCACCTGCACGGTCGCGCCGAGGTAGTCGCCGCGGCGCTCCTTGGCGATCACGCTCTCGTAGATCTTGCCCGTCGTGATCGAGTTCTTGCCGGTCAGGCGCGTGCGCATGAAGCGCTCGTAGTGGCCGAGGTCGAGGTCGGTCTCGGCGCCGTCGTCGGTGACGTACACCTCGCCGTGCTGGAACGGGCTCATCGTGCCCGGATCGACGTTGATGTACGGATCCAGCTTCATCATCGTCACGCGCAGCCCGCGCGCTTCGAGGATCGCGGCCAGCGACGCGGCGGCGATGCCCTTGCCAAGCGAGGACACGACGCCACCGGTCACGAAAATCAGGGGGGTCATCACGGGGGTTCCGCAGGAAAACGCTATTCTACCGACTCGTCGCGCGCGCCGCGACTGGTGGGGCCTGCGCACCGCCCTAGCCCGCCCGGCTTCGCGGCGTTCCGCCACAGGCTCAGCCCTTTGGTGCCGAGGCCTCGTCCGGAAGCCTGCGGAACACCAGCGCCGACAGTGCCGTCAACGTGCCGAGGCACAGGAACGTGGCCTGGAACGCCGGCAGCACCACGCTGCCGCCCGTCGCCGCGCCGCTGCCGCCGCCGAACAGCGCGAGCAGCCCGCCCGCGATCGCCGCGCCGAAGCCCATCGCGAGCATCATCATCATCGACAACGCGCTGTTGCCGCTGCTGGCAAGGCCGCGGTCGAGGTCGCGCAGCGCGATCGTGTTCATCGCCGTGAACTGCAGCGAATTGACCGCCCCGAACGCGGCGAACTGCGCGACGAGCCAGGCCACCGGCGTGTCCGGCGTGATCGTCGCGAAGCCCGCCATCGAGGCGCCGACCAGTACCGTGTTGACGACGAGTACGCGGCGGTACCCGAAGCGCCCGATCAACGCGACGGCCGGGCGCTTGATGACGAGGCTCGCGAGCGCGACCGGCACCATCATGAGGCCGGCCTGCGAAGCCGGGAACCCGAGCGCGACCTGCAGCAGCAGCGGGATCATGAGCGGCATGCCGCTGCTGCCGAGCCGCGACAGCAGGTTGCCGCCGATGCCGACGCGGAAGCTCGGCACCTTCAGCAATGCTGGCGGAAACAACGCGTTCTCGACCCGACGCGCGTGCCGCGCGTAGAGACCGATCAGCACGACGCCCGCAGCGAGCACGACGAGCAGCATCACGCGCGCCTGCGGGCGCAACGGCAGGCCATCCAGCGCGAGCATGACCGCGACCATGCCGGCCGCGAGCAACACGTAACCGACCGCGTCGAAACGCAGCACGGTGGGCGGACGCAGGTCCGGCATGATCTTCCAAGCCGCGAGCAGCCCGAGCATGCCGATCGGCAAGTTGATCAGGAAGATCCAGTGCCACGAGGCGACATCGACGAGCCAGCCGCCGAGCACGGGACCGATCATCGGACCGACGAGTCCCGGCATCGTCACGATGCTCATCGCGCGCAGGAAATCGGCCCCCGGGAAGCGTCGCAGCACGGCGAGTCGACCGACCGGCAGCAGCATCGCGCCGCCGACGCCCTGCACCACGCGCGCGGACACGATCTGGGTCAGGTCCTGCGCTGCGGCGCACGCGAGCGAACCGGCCGTGAACAGTGCGATCGCCGCCATGAACACGCGGCGCGTGCCGAAGCGGTCGGCGAGCCATCCCGACGCCGGGATCAGGATCGCGACCGTCAGCGAGTACGCGATGACCACGGCCTGCATGCGCAGCGCCGGCTCGCCGAGTCCGGCCGCCATCGCCGGCAACGCCGTGTTGACGATCGTCGTGTCGAGCATCTGCATGAACACCGCGGTCGCGACGAGCCACAACAGCGGTTCGCGAGAGGGGGATCGGGCCGGTTCCATGCGGACGGAGTTGCCTTGCGGTACGTGCACGACGAGCGCACCCGCGCATGATCGGGCTTGGTACGCGCATTGCAAAGCTCGCCGACGCGCGGCGGTCGACGGAGCGACGCGTTCAAAGGATCGGCCATCCCGGCATCTCGCTGCCGAGGGCATCCGGTCACCAACCTGAACGCGATGTCAGTTGTCGACGGGAGCGACGCCGGGATGTGTCAATTTCAGTTACTGTGCGACACCCCGACCGATCGGGAAGCGGACCGGGGGCCGTGTGCGCCGTGTGCGCGCGGCGACCAGGAGGGTTCCGCATGATCGGGCGCTTCGGTTGTTTCGCATTCCTCGCCATCGCGATGGCCGGTCGCGCCGACGCCGCCGCGTTCGAGGCCGTCGTCCATGACGCTGCCGGCGCACCGCTCGCCGATGCCGTCGTCTCGCTCGTGCCCGCCAGCGGCCCCCTCAAGGCCGCCGCCGGCAAGAAGGCCTCGATCGACCAGCGCGGCCTGCGCTTCGTGCCTTCCGTGCTGGCCGTGCAGACCGGCACCGAGGTGCAGTTCCCGAACAGCGACCAGGTGCGCCACCACGTCTACTCGTTCTCGCCTGCGAAGACGTTCGAGTTGCGCCTCTACAAGGATCACCCGACCTCGCCGGTCACCTTCGACCGTGCCGGCGTGGCCACGATCGGCTGCAACATCCACGACTGGATGATCGGCTACGTGGTCGTCGTCGACACGCCGCATTTCGCGCTCACGGACGCCACGGGGCAGGCACGCATCGACGGCGTTCCACCGGGCGAGTACCTGCTTTCGGCATGGCAATCGCGGTTGTCCGGCGCCGCTCCGGAACCGATCCGCGTGTCCGTCACCGCCACGCCGGGCACGCCGCGCGACATCGCGCTCGTCGTGGGTCCCCCCGCGCCGGAACCTGCGCCGCCGAGCGAACTGGAGCAGAAGTTCCGGCGATTCCAGAAGAGCCCCGATGCCGAAGGGTAGTTACCGCTCGCGCCTCGCGGCGCTGCTGCTCGGGCTTGTCGCGCTCGTGCAGTTCCCGACGTTCGTGTCGGTGTACTTCGCCACTCACGGCAACGCGATCGACCAGGCCAAGGCGCGCCTCGAGGTCGGCGCGCGCGTGTTCGAGCGCCTGCTCGCGAGCCGCAAGACGCAGCTCGCCGACGCGCTCGGCGTCGCCGCGTCGGATTTCGGCTTCCGCGAAGCCGTCGCCACGCGTGACGGCGCGACCGTGCAGTCGGTACTGATCAACCACGGCGCGCGCATCGGCGCGAGCTTCGGCCTCATCCTCGATCTGGACGGCAACGTCACCACGAGCACGAGCGGCATCGCCGAGCGCGGCATCCGCTCGTTCGAGGGCCTGCTCGCGCATGCCGATGGAAACGGCGTGGCCGGCGGCCTGCTCGCGAGCGACGGCGAGCCCTACCAGGTCGTGCTCGTTCCCGTGCGGGCGCCGCAGCGCATCGGCTGGGTCGGCATGGGTTTCCCGATGAACGACGAGCTCGCCCGACAGCTGCGCACGCTGACGCGGCTCGAAGTGAGTTTCGCGGCCCGCGGCGCGAACGGCCGCAACGTGCAGTCGACGCTTCCCGAGACGGCTCGCAACGCCCTCGCGTCTCGCCTGGCCGACGTCGCCGGCGACAGGCGATCCGGCGTCACATGGGATCTCGAAGGCCATGACTACCTGACCCACATCGCGGTCCTCGATGCGGACGCGGCGATCGATGCCGTGCTGCAGATCCCGATGAGCGAGGTCCTCGAACCCTTCCACCAGCTCAACCGCCAGCTCCTTGCGATCTCGACGCTCTCGTTCCTGCTGTCGGTCGCCGGTGCCTGGCTGCTCGCGCGTGGCGTGACGCGCCCGGTGGAGCAGCTCGCCGACGCGGCACACCGCATCGAACGGGGCGAGTACGGCGGCCAGCTCGACACCTCGCGCAGCGACGAGTTCGGCCGGCTCGCCCAGGCATTCAACGGCATGCAGCGCGGCATCGCCGATCGTGAACACCGCATCACCCATCTCGCCTACCACGATGCGCTGACCGACCTTCCCAACCGCGTCAACATCGAGCGCCAGCTCATCCACGCGATGGAGCCGGGCTCCGGCGTCGACCGCATCGCGGTGCTGGTCGTCGACGTCAATCATTTCAAGGAGATCAACGACACGCTCGGCCATCCGATCGGCGACCGCCTGCTCGTCAACGTGGGCCGCCGCCTGCGCGACAGCGTCGACCCGGGCGACGTCGTCGCACGCCTCGGCAGCGACGAATTCCTCGTCATGCTGCTCAACCGGGACGTCGCCCACGCGCAGACGCTTGCCGCGCGGCTCGTGCGACGCATGGCGGCACCGGTCCTGCTGGGCACGATGGAGCTCTTCCCGAGCATCAGCATCGGCATCGCCCTGTTCCCCGAGCATGCGGGCACGGCCGAGGACCTGCTGCGCCGCGCCGACATCGCGATGTACGACGCCAAGCATGCGCACGCCTCCGTGCACATGTACATGAGCGGTCGCGATGCGCTGCACCTTCGCCGACTGTCGCTCGTCAACGACCTGCGTCGCGCGTCGGCGAACGAGGAATTCGAGGTCCACTACCAGCCCAAGATGGATCTCGCCACGGGCCGTATCACGGCCGTCGAGGCGCTCGTGCGCTGGCGCCATCCGCGCGAAGGCATCATCCCGCCCGACGAATTCATCCCGCTCGCCGAGCATTCCGGCAGCGTGCACCTCGTGACCGAATGGATGCTGCGTCGCGTGATCGCGCAGCGCCAGGCGTGGAAGCATGCCGGCATCGACCTCGACGTCGCGATCAACATCTCGGCGATGGACCTCACCTCGGACAACCTCGCCGCGCGCCTGCAGGCCTGCCTGAGCGAAGCCGGCGCCGATCCTTACGGCCTGATCCTCGAAGTCACCGAGAGCGCGATCATGCGCGACGCCGTGCGCGCGCTCGAGATGATGCGTCGCCTGCGCATGTGCGGGGTACGCCTCGCGATCGACGATTTCGGCACCGGCCATTCCTCGCTTTCGCAGCTCAAGCGCATGCCGGTCGACGAGCTCAAGATCGACAAGTCGTTCGTGATGGACATGGCCGAGGACGCCGACGATGCCGTGATCGTGCGCTCGACGATCGAGCTCGGCCACAACATGGGACTCAAGGTCGTCGCCGAAGGCGTCGACGATTCGCGCACGCTCGATCTCCTCGAGGCATGGCATTGCGACATGGCGCAAGGCTTCCTGATCAGCCGACCGTTGCCGGTCCCCGAGCTCGAGATCTTCATCGCGCGCGCCGCGGCGCGCGCGGCTTCCACCCTGGCGATTCCTCCATGACCACGACATCGCGCACGTTCGCACGCGCCCTCACGCTCGTCGCCGCGTGCGCGGCCTTCACGCCCGCAGTGCAGGCGGAAACCGGACGCCTGCTCGCCACCGGCGGCGCCAGCCAGCTCGAGGGCGCCGCGGGCGGCGGCCTCGTGCCGTGGGCCGTGCTCGCCGGCTACGCGACGCGCGACGGCTACGGCGCCACCGCCTACGCGACTCGCGTCGAGGTCGACGACTACGCGCTCGACAGCCGTGGCGTGGCGTTCACGGCGCGCAACCGCATCGAGGTGTCGGTCGCGCGCCAGCGCTTCCACCTCGGCACGCTCGGCGACGCGCTCGGCATGCCCGGCGCGACGATCAGCCAGGACATCGTCGGTGCGAAGCTGAGGATCGCCGGCGACGCGATCTACACGCCCTGGCCGCAGCTCTCGCTCGGCGTTCAGCGCAAGAAGAACCGCGATTTCGGCGTGCCATCCGCGGTCGGCGCGCGCGACGACCATGGCACCGACGTCTATCTCGCCGCGACCAAGGTGTTCCTCGGTGGCGCGGGCGGCTACAACCTGCTCGTCAACGGCACGCTGCGCTCGACCGAGGCCAACCAGCTCGGCATCCTCGGCTTCGGTGGTGATCGCGGAGGACGACGCGTCGTCGGCGAAGCCTCGGTCGCCGTGCTCGTCGATCCCTCGCTCGCGTTCGGTGTCGAATACCGCCAGAAGCCGGACCATCTCGCGTTCGCGCGCGAGGACGCGTTCCGCGACGTGTTCGTGGCGTGGTTCCCCAACAAGCACCTCGCCGCGGTCGCCGCCTGGGCCGACCTCGGCTCGGTCGCCACCCTCGACGACCAGCGCGGCTGGTACCTCTCGCTGCAGGCCAGCCTGTGAACGCACCGAACCGACTCGTCCTGCTCACCCTCGCCATCGTGCTCGCGCTGGCCGGCTGCGCCACGCCACGCCCCGCGCCGACGCTCTACGAGCAGTTCGGCGCCGAACCGGGACTCGCCGCGCTCGTCGACGACCTGCTCGAACGTTTCGCCGACGATCCACGCGTCGGCGTCAAGTTCGCCAACACCAACATCCCGCGCTTCCGCCGCCTGTTCATCGAGCATCTCTGCCAGATCATGGACGGCCCGTGCACGTACACGGGCGACCGCCTCGCGGAAGCCCATCGTGGCCTGTCGATCGACGAAGGCACGTTCAACGCCGTCGTCGAACACCTCATCGACGCTATGGATGCGCAGCACATCCCCACGCGCGCCCAGAACCGCCTCATCGCCAAGCTCGCCGCGATGCGCAAGGACGTGATCTACAAGTAGAGGCTGGGGTCAGGTTCATTTTCCCGCACGGGTGCACGCATCGCTCACGTCCCGCATCGGGAAAATGAACCTGACCCCGGGTTTGCTCCCCGCATGCCGCGCGTGCTTGCCAGCCCGCCACGATCCGGCCACCATGCGCGGTCCCCGATCGCCCGCCCCGCACGATGAGCAGTCGCTACAACGCCGCCGATATCGAAGTCCTCTCCGGCCTGGATCCGGTCAAGCGCCGTCCCGGCATGTACACGGACACCGCGCGTCCGAACCACCTCGCGCAGGAAGTCATCGACAACTCGGTCGACGAGGCCCTCGGCGGCCACGCCAAGACCATCGACGTCACCGTACACGCCGACGGCTCGGTCAGCGTCGCCGACGACGGCCGCGGCATGCCGGTCGACATCCATCCCGAGGAAGGCATCCCCGGTGTCGAGCTGATCCTCACGCGCCTGCACGCGGGCGGCAAGTTCTCCAACCGCAACTACGAGTTCTCGGGCGGCCTGCACGGCGTCGGCGTGTCGGTCGTCAACGCGCTGTCGACGCGCGTCGAAGTCACCATCAAGCGCGATGGTCAGGTCCACCAGATGGCGTTCCGCGACGGCGACCGCGCAAGCGAGCTCGCCGTGATCGGCACGGTCGGCAAGAAGCAGACCGGCACCACCGTGCACTTCTGGCCCGATCCGAAGTACTTCGATTCCCCGCGCATCTCGATGCCGCGCCTCAAGCACGTGCTGCGCGCCAAGGCCGTGCTCTGCGCCGGCCTCACCGTACGCCTGACCGACGAGGCCAGCGGCGAGAAGGAGACCTGGTTCTACGAGGACGGCCTGCGCGACTACCTGCGTTCGATGGTCGGCGACGCCGAACGCCTGCCCGCCGAGCTCTACGTCGGCGCGCAGAAGCGCGAGAAGACCGCTGTCGATTTCGCGATCGCGTGGCTGCCCGAGGGCGAGCTCACACAGGAAAGCTACGTCAACCTGATCCCGACCGCGCAGGGCGGCACGCACGTCAACGGCCTGCGCACGGGCCTGACCAACGCACTGCGCGAGTTCTGCGACTTCCGCAACCTGCTGCCGCGCGGCGTCAAGCTCGCGCCCGAGGACGTCTGGGACCGCCTGAGCTTCGTGCTGTCGCTGCGCATGCAGGAGCCGCAGTTCTCGGGACAGACCAAGGAGCGCCTGTCCTCGCGCGACGCCGCGGGCGTCGTCGAGTCGGCCGCGCACGACGGTTTCTCGCTTTACCTCAACCAGCACGTCGCGGTCGGCGAGAAGATCGCCCAGCTCGCGATCGAGCGAGCGGCGATGCGCCTCAAGGCCGAGAAGCAGATCGTCCGCAAGAAGGTCACGCAAGGCCCTGCTCTTCCGGGCAAGCTCGCCGACTGCGCGTCGAGCGACCTCTCGCGCACCGAGCTGTTCCTCGTCGAGGGCGACTCGGCCGGCGGCTCGGCACGCCAGGCGCGCGACAAGGATTTCCAGGCGATCCTCCCGCTGCGCGGCAAGATCCTCAACACCTGGGAAGTCGAGTCGACCAGCGTGCTCGCCTCGCAGGAAGTGCACGACCTCGCCGTCGCGATCGGCTGCGATCCGGGCAAGGACGACATCGCCGGCCTGCGCTACGGCAAGGTCTGCATCCTCGCCGATGCCGATTCGGACGGCCTGCACATTGCCACGCTGCTGTGCGCGCTGTTCCTGCGCCACTTCCCCGCCCTCGTGCGCGAGGGCCACGTGTTCGTCGCGATGCCGCCGCTGTTCCGCGTCGACGTGGGCAAGCAGATGTTCTATTGCCTCGACGAGGCCGAGCGCGACGCCACGCTCGAGCGCATCACGCGCGAAAAGCTGCGCGGCGCGGTCAGCGTGACGCGCTTCAAGGGTCTCGGCGAGATGAACCCGTCGCAGCTGCGGGAGTCGACGATCAACCCCGATACGCGCCGCCTCGTCCAGCTCACGGTCCCCGACCCGGCCGAGGACGACGACGGCACGCGCAAGCTCATGGACATGCTGCTGGCGAAGAAGCGCGCGAGCGACCGCAAGAGCTGGCTCGAGGAAAAGGGCGACCTCGCCTCGCTCGACGTCTGACGACGAGTCCCCTCAGGTGCCGGCGAAGTGCACGCCCACGCGTGCACCGCCGCCGGGTGCCGTCGAGATCGTGATGCCCGCATGGTGCCTCGCGGCGATCTCGCGGGCGATCGCGAGCCCGAGCCCGCAGCCGTCGCCGGGTGCTCCATCGCGACGCCAGAAGCGTTCGAACACCTGCTCGCGTTCCGCTTCCGGAATACCCGGACCGTCGTCGTCGATGACGACGACATGCGGAGCGTCACCGACACGCAGCGTCACGACGCCGCCGCGGCGACCGTAGCGCAGCGCGTTGTCGACCAGATTCGTGACCAGCTCGCGCAGCAGTTGCGGTTCGCCGCGCGGAAGGCGTGCGTGCTCGGGCCCTTCGTAGCCGAGATCGACATCGCGCGCGAGCGCGGCATCGGTGTAGTCGTCCAGGACATCCCGCGCGATCGCCGCGAGGTCGACTTCACGCATCTCCAGCGCCACCTCGGCGGAAGCCTCGGAGCGGTTGAGCATGAGGATCTGGTGGGTCACGTGGCGCAGCCGGGTCACCCCGTCGAGGACATGGGCGAGCGCCGCGTCGCGCGCATGGCCCTCGGGTTCGCGCATGCTGCGTTCGAGCTGCACCTGCAGGGCGGCCAGCGGCGTGCGCAGCTGGTGCGCGGCGTTCGCGACGAAACGCTGCTGCGCATCCTGTGCGGCCGCCAGACGTGCGACGAGATCATTAAGCGCGTGCGCGAGCGGCCACAGCTCGCGCGGGCTGTCGCCGAGCACGTCCACCGGAACCAGCCGACTCGCGTCGTGCTCGGCCAGGCGGCGCGCGGCGCGGTTCGCCGCACGCACGCCGGCGCCGACACCGGACCACACGAGCGCGCCGGCGATCACGAGCACGAGCAGCTGCAGCGGGATGCTCGACACGAGCAGTTGCCCGGCGAGCGCCTCGCGCTTGCGCAGGGTCTCGGCCACGCGCACGGTCACCGCTTCCTGCGCCGCATCGCCACGCGCCACGGCGACCTGCACGATGCGCGCACGCTCGCCGTCGACGACCGCGTCGTAGAACACGCGCGCGTCCTCGTCCGCGTCGACGCGCGTGGGCGGCGGTATCTCCACGCTGCCGAACAGCGTCCCGCCCGCGGATTCCACCGTGCCGTGGATGCGGTCGATCGTGTCCCATTCGAACATGCGCAGGGTCGGCGGCGCGATCTCGAGATGGGCGCGTCCCGCATCGTCGTGGTGCACGAGCGTGGCCAGCGACATCGCCGAGTCCCACAGCCAGCGGTCGTAGACCTTCTCGGCGTAGTGGCGTGCGAGCGCGTAGGATGCGATCGCGCTCGCCACCATCAACAGCAGCAGCGGCAACCACAGCCGCCGCAGCAGCAGGCCGCGCAGGCTCGGTACGCGCTCAGGCGTCATCGCGAGCCTCGATGCGGTAGCCGAGGCCACGCAGCGCGCGCACGCCTACGCCGGCGCGAAGCCCCTCGAGCTTGCGCCGCAAGCGGCTGACGTGCACCTCGATCACCGACAGGTTGGCGCCGGCCTCCCAGGTGTAGACGGCATCGAACAGCTGCTGCTTGGAGACGATGCGCCCTGGCCGGCGCAGCAGCGCCTCGAGCAGCGCGAGTTCGCGCGCGGTGAGTTCGAGGACCTCCCCGTCGACGCTGGCCGTGCGCGTCGCCACGTCGAACGCGAGCCTGCCGATCTGCAACGCGTCGCCACCCGAGCCGGCGCGACGCAGCAACGCGCGGATGCGCGCCTCGAGTTCGCCGAGCGCGAAAGGCTTGGCGAGGTAGTCGTCGCCGCCGCTGTCGAGGCCGCGGATGCGGTCACCGACACCGTCACGCGCGGTCAGGATCAGAACGGGCGCGGTACAGCGCGCGCGTCGCAACGCCGCGAGCAGGTCGAGGCCGTCGACATCGGGGAGGCCGAGATCGAGCACGACGAGATCGTAGGACGTCGCCGCGACGGCAGCCAGCGCCGCACGGCCGTCGGCAGCGTGATCGCAGGCGTGCCCCGACTGGGCGAGTGCGTGCACGAGGCCGTCGGCGAGTTCGCTGTCGTCTTCGATGAGCAGGAGGCGCATGGCAAGGTTCGCGCAAGCTTCGGGCAAGTGAACGGCAAGCCGGGCACCATAACGTGCCGCGCATGGAACTGTCTCGCACGGCGCCCTCGCGCGCGCACCTCGTCATCGTCCTCGGCCTGCTCGTTGTCGGCGCCTCGCCCGCCCTGCACGCCCTAACGCTGGCCGAGGCGGAACACGCGCTCGCGCTGCGCGATCCCGACATCATCGCCGCGGCGATCGAGGTGCGCGGCAGCGCTGGCGACGCACTCGCCGCGACGCGACGCACACCGGTCGAACTCGGCCTCAGCGCATCGAAGATCAGCACGCGCGAAGGCATCGGTTCCGGCCCGCTGACCGGCAAGCGCATCGACGCGACGCTCGGCGCGACCTGGACCTGGGAGCGCGGCGGCAAACGTCGCGCACGCATGCGCCAGGCCGACGATCTCGCGCGCGCCTCGCGACTCGACCTCGAAGACGCGCTGCGCGTGCGCGGTGTCGCGTTGCACGAAGCCTATTACGGCCTCAAGGCCGCGCAGGAGCACGTCGCCGTCGCGCAGGCGATGCACGACCTCGCCGGGCAAGGCCTCGCCGCGGCCGACCGTCTGGTCGCACTCGGCCAGCTCGCGAAGATCGAGCGCGAACGCCTCGCGGTCGAAGCCTTGCGTGTCGAGGAACATCTGCGCGACGCCGAGCTCGAACACCTCGACGCCCGGCACCATCTCGCACGCCTGATCGGGCGCGACGAGGATGCCGAAAGCCTCGATGCCGACGACGACTGGCCGGCACGCGACATCACCGTCCCCAGCCTGCCGAGCGATGCCTCGGCACGTCCCGACCAGCGCGCCGCCACGGCACGCGTGGACGCCGCCGACGCCGCACGCGACCTCGCGCATGCACTGCGCCGACGCGACATCGGCCTCGGTCTGGAGGTCGAGCGCGAACCGACCGATATCGCCGGCGTGACCTGGGGCGTCTCGGTCAGCGTGCCGCTGACGGGTCCGCGCCATCATGACGGTGCGATCGCGCGCGCCGAAGCCGATTACGACGCCGCCGTCCTCGCACGCGAGCGCGCACGCACGGAAGCACGCCTCGAGATGGCCCGCGCACGCGCCTGGCTCGATGCGGCCCGGCACCGCCGCAGGGCACTCGAGGACGAGCTCGCACCGGCCGCACGGCGCGCCCTCGACGGCGTCGAACTCGCCTATCGGCGCGGCGCAGCCGGGCTTACCGACCTGCTCGATGCGCGCCGCAGCTGGCGCGACGTCGAGTCCGACCTCATCGACGCGCGTGCCGCGCACGCGACCGCGCTCGCCGCGTGGCGTGCCGCGACGCCAGCCGACACCTCTCCCGACCGGATGCCGACGCCATGATCACGACGCGCCCCGACGCGCCCCGCCGAACCCGTTCGACCGCTTCAGGACACGTGCTGCTCGCGCTCGCACTCGCTGCCACGCTCGCCGCGTGCGCGCCGACCGCAGCCGTCGATGCGCCGCCGTCGGCGGGTGTCGACGGCATGACCATCCGCTTCCCTTCCGGCAGCCGCCAGCTCGACGTGCTGCGCAGCGTGGCGGTCGAGGCCGCGGTCGACGACGTCCTGAGCCTGCCGGCGCGCCTGGACTGGGACGCCACGCGTACCGGGCGCGTGCGTGCGCCGGTGGCCGGCCAGGTCACGGCGATCCGCGCCGACGTCGGCCATCGCGTCGCGGCAGGCGACACTCTCGCCTTCGTCGACTCGCCGGCGTTCGGGGAACTGCAGGCGGAACGCCGCAAGAGCACGATCGCGTTGCAGCAGGCGCAACGCCAGCTCGAGCGCAACCGCGAGCTGCACGAAGCCGGTGTCGTCTCGGCGCGTGACTTCGAGGACGCCCTCGCGATGCGTGATGCCGCCGCATCCGACGACGCGCGCATGCGCGCGAGTGCACGCCTCTACGGCGGTTCGGACACGGTCGACCAGCGCCTGCCGCTGCGCGCACCGCTCGACGGCGTCGTGGTCGAGCGGCGCATCGGTCCGGGCCAGAGCGTGGGGCCTGACCAGGACGACGGTGCGCTCTTCACGATCAGCGATCCCGCGAACCTGTGGCTTCTCGTCGACGTGCCCGAGCACCTCGCGGGCCGCATCGAGGCCGGCCTCCGTGTCGAGGTCGAGCTGCCCGGCGGCACACGCCTCGGGAGCCGCATCGACCATGTCGCCGACTTCGTCGCACCCGACACGCGCGTCGTCGCCGCGCGTGCGCGCATCGACAACACCTCGCGCACGCTCAAGGCCGGTGCCTACGTGCGCGCGGCCGTGCACGCGACGTCCTCGCCGGGCGTCGACGTGCCGGATTCCGGCGTCCTGCTGATCGACCACGAGCGCCACGTGTTCGTCGACGAGGGCGACGGCGTCTACTCGCGCCGGCGCGTGTCGGGCGAGGACCTCGGCAATCGCCACGTGCGCGTACGCGAAGGGATCGATCCCGGCACGCGCGTGGTCGTCGCGGGCGCGCTGTTCCTGCAGCAGCTCGTCGACAACGCCTCGACCGCCGCGCAGGTGGCCGCGCGATGATCGAGCGCCTCGTCGGCTACAGCCTGCGCCAGCCGCTCATGGTGATCATGGGCCTCGTGCTCTTCATCGGCGCGGCGGCGATCGCATTCCGGCAGTTGCCGGTCGAAGCGTTCCCCGACGTCTCCGACACCCAGGTCACGGTGGTCACGCTGCATCCCGGACGTGCGGCCGAGGAAGTCGAACGCAAGGTCACCATGCCGCTCGAGATCGCATTGTCGGGCATCCCGCATGCGGTGCGCGTGTTCTCGCACACGCAGTTCGGACTCTCGATGGTCATCGTGACATTCGACGACCGCGCCGACGACTACTTCGCGCGTGCCCAGGTGCTCGAGCGCCTGCAGGACGTCGACCTTCCCGACGGCGTGACGCCCGGACTCGAGGCGATGAGTTCGGCGATCAGCGAGATCTACCGCTACGTGCTGCGCGGCAGCGGCCATTCGCCGACCGAACTGCGCACGCTGCAGGAATGGATCATGGAGAAGCGCCTGCGCACGGTGCCGGGCGTGGCGAACGTGGTGAGCTTCGGCGGCCACCTGCGCACGTGGCAGGTCGAACCCGATCTCGACAAACTGCGCGACCGCGGCGTCAGCCTCGACATGTTCGCCGACGCGCTCGAACGCGGCAGTGCGAACGCCGGCGGCGGCTACGTCGAGCAAGGCCAGCAGCAGTACCTGATCCGCGGCGTCGGCCTCATGCGCTCGGCGGACGACATCGGCAAGGTCGTGGTCGACGTCCGCGACGGCACACCGATCCTCGTCGGCGATCTCGCGCGTGTCACCGAGACCGGCCTGCCGCGTCAGGGCCTCGTCGGGCAGGACGACGACGACGACGTGGTGTTCGGCCTCGTGCTCATGCGCAAGGGCGAGAACCCCTCGGACGTGCTCGCGGCGCTGCACGAGCGCCTCGACGAGGTGCAGGCCAAGCACCTGCCGGCCGGCGTCACCATCGAACCGTTCTACGACCGCTCCTGGCTCGTCGCGACGACCCTGCGCACGGTGTTCACGAACCTGCTCGAGGGTGCGGTGCTCGTGCTCGCCGTGCTGTGGCTGTTCCTCTACAACCTGCGCGCGGCGCTGATCGTCGCGGCGATGATGCCGCTCGCACTATTGGCGACGTTCCTCGGCCTGCACCTGTGGGGCGTGCCGGCGAACCTGCTGTCCCTCGGCGCGATGGACTTCGGCATCATCATCGACGGTGCCGTCATCGTGACCGAGCACATCGTCGCGCGGCTCGCACGCCTGCCCGCCGACGCCAGCCGCGCCGAACGCCGCGCCACCGTGCTGTCGGCCACGCTCGAGGTCGGGCGGCCGACGTTCTTCTCGATGCTCATCATCATCGCCGCGCACATCCCGATCTTCACGCTGCAGCGGCACGAGGGGCGCATTTTCGCGCCGATGGCCTACTCGGTGACCTCGGCCCTGACCGGCGCGCTGATCCTCGCGCTCACCCTCGTCCCGCTGCTGTGCCTGTGGTGCCTGCGCCGCACCGGGCGCTCCGAGCGCAACCCGCTCATGGAGGCGTTGCAGCGCCGCTACCGGCCCGTGCTCGAGCGCGTCATCGCGCGGCCGCGCATGGTCGTGCTCGGCGCCGTCGGCGTGCTCGCGGTGACGCTGGCGATGGGGTCGCGACTCGGCACCGAATTCCTCCCCGAGCTCGACGAAGGCTCGATCTGGCTGACCGCGACGCTCGATCCGAGCGTGAGCCTCGGCGAGGCGCAGGCACAGTCCAGGCGCATCCGCGACCTCGTGCGCAGCCTGCCCGAAGTGTCGACGATCGTGGCCAAGCTCGGCCGGCCCGAGGACGGCTCGGACGCCAAGGGCGCGAACCAGATCGAATCGCTGGTCGCGCTGCGGCCCGAGCGCGAGTGGACGCGCGGCCTCGGCAAGCGCGCCATCATCGCCGAGATGCAGGCGCTGCTCGAGTCGCGCATCCCGGGCACCGAGTTCTCGGTGTCGCAACCCGTGCGCGACAACATCCTCGAGAGCATCTCGCAGATCAAGGGCCAGATCGTGGTCAAGGTCGCCGGTGACGACCTCGACGAGCTCAACCGCACGGCGCAGGCGATCCTCGCGCAGGTGCGTGGCGTCGAGGGCGTCGAGAGCGCGTTCATCGACCGCGACGGCAGCCTGCCCCAGTTGCGCATCGACATCGACCGCGAACGCGCGGCGCGGCACGGCCTCAACGTGCGCGACATCGACGACGTCATCGAGACAGCGATCGGCGGTCGCGAGGTCGGCGAGATCTGGGAGGGCGAACGCCGCTTCCCGGTGACGCTGCGGCTGGCCGAGCCCGATCGCGAGCTGCATCGCCTGCGCAACGTCCCGATGGCCACGCCGACCGGCGCGACCGTCACGCTCGGCGACCTCGCGACGTTCTCGATGGCGAGCGGCGCGATCAACATCTCGCGCGAGGACGCACGACGCGTCAAGGCGATCAGCGTGTTCATCGCCGGTCGCGACATGGGCAGCATCGTCGCCGACATGCGCGAGCGCGTCGGCGCCAACGTGACCCTCGCACCGGGCTACGAGCTCGCCTGGTCCGGCGAGTTCGAGAACCAGGAGCGCGCGATGAACCGCCTCGCGTGGGTCGTGCCGCTGTCGGTGCTGATCATCTTCGTGCTGCTGTTCGACGCGTTCAAGAACGTCGGCAATGCCGTGCTCATCATCGCCAACGTGCCGTTCGCGCTGATCGGCGGCATCCTCGCGCTGCTGCTCACCGGCATTCCGCTGTCGGTCTCGGCGGCGATCGGCTTCATCGCGCTGTTCGGCCAGGCCGTGCTCAATGGCGTGGTCATGCTGAGCTGCTTCGCGCAGCTGCGCGAACGCGGCGCCAGCCTGTACGAAGCGGTCGTGGAAGGTTCGCTGCAGCGCCTGCGCACGGTGCTCATGACCGCGCTGCTCGCGATGCTCGGCCTGCTGCCGATGGCCTTGTCGAAGGCGATCGGCGCGGAGGCGCAGAAGCCGCTCGCCGTGGTCGTGATCGGCGGCCTGATCTCGGCGACCGTGCTGACGCTGATCGTGCTGCCGTCGCTCTACGTGTGGATGCACCGCCGGCGCGAGGCTGTCACGCCCGCGATGCCAGGCAAGGCTTGAGCGGTTCCAGTGCGTGGGCGGCCGTGCAGCCGTGCAGACGCTTCACTCGCCCGCGGCGGGCTCGCGCATCCACTCGAGGATCCGCGCGTAGACGCGGGCGTCCCAGAGCAGGCCGAGATGGCCCGTGCCGTAGGCGATCCATTGGCGCGAGGCCGGGATGCGCAGGGCGCGCGAGCGCTCGGACACGTAGCCGAGTGCGCTGTCGAGCGGTACGAGGCCATCACCGAGCACGCGCCCACCGAGGCTGTCCGGACGGCGCGCTAGCGAGCCTGCGATCGCGTAGCAGCGCACCGTGCGCGGCATCGACACGCGCGGGCGCCGGCCGTTGCCGCGCGATGCACGGTCGCTGGCCATCCAGTCGGTATCGAGCAAGGCCGCATCGCGCAAGTCGGTGATGCCGACGCTGCGCACGCGGCCGATGCGCGACAGCGCCGAGGTGTAGGGACTCGCGGCGAGCATCGCATCGAGGCGGCTGCCGCTGCGTTCGAGCGGCGAACCCGCGTGCGGCGTGCCGAGGAACACGATGCGGCGCAGGTGCGCCAGCCACGGGCGACGCGCACGACGCGCGTGCTCGCAGGCGCTGCGTGCGACGAGGCCGCCCATGCTGTAGCCGATGATCGCGAGCTCCTCGACCGGCACAGGCCACGCCGCCACGAGTTCGTCGAGCATCTCGGCGAGGCGCGCGCCGTTGCTCGAGATATGCAGGCCGCTGTTGTAATGCAGATAGACCGGTGTGAAGCCCGCGTCGGCCGCGAGCGCGGCGCCGTGGTCGTGATCGCCGCGGCGCCATTGCAGGTCGTTCATGCACAGGCCGTGCGCGAGCAGCACGATGCGCCCGCTCGGCGCGACGAGGTCGCGCGCGAGCGACGCGCGATCGAGCACGAGGCTGCGCCCTTCGCGACGCAGCGCCATGTCGATCTGCAGCGGATTGGCCGTGGAGGCGAGATGGTCGCCGATGACGCCGTTGATCGCGCCGACCAGCGCCTCGCGGCTCTGCGAGAGCGGCACTTCGCCATCGGCCGGCAGGTGGGCGAGCACGCGATCGACGCCGAAACCGACGCCGCGCGTCACGCGGCGGATGCTCCGATAGACGAACCCGGTCACTCCGCGCGCCGGCTCCTCGACCGGCGTGCCGAGCACGCGTGGAAGGCGCGACACGTTGTGCTGCATGTTCTCGCAGAGGTCGGCGAAGCCGAGCGTCGCATCGACGGCGAGGCGGCCGTAGGCACGCAGGTCGCCGAATCGGAACGGCAGCCGGGCCATCGGCAGGCGCGGGCGCAGGGATCGCAGTCTGAGCATCCGTGACAACTACCATCGCGGCGTCGAGTCCTTGCTCTAAACCGGCGATCCGGCAGGTGGATTCGAGGCCGACATGCGACGACTACTCTGGCCACGGCGGATTCCGCTGCGCGGGATCCGCCCTACGCGAAGCCCGCTCCGGCAGGGCGGAACCACCGCAGGCGATTCCGCCGACGACGTCCGATCGCACCCTACTGCAAGCACACGACCGGCGGACGGTCGCCACGGGCCACGGTGGATTCCGCTGCGCGGTATCCGCCCTACGCGAAGCCCGCTCACGTAGGGCGGAACCGCCGAAGGCGATTCCGCCGCCATGACTCACAGCGCCGCGGCGAGCTCCGCCGGCGTGTCGACGACAACGTCCGCGCCGGCCGCGACGAGTTCGTCGCGCGAGCCGAAGCCCCAGGTCACACCGATCGCGCGTACGCCGTTGGCACGCGCACCGTCGATGTCGAAATGACGGTCGCCGATCATCGTGGTCTCGGCCCGCGTCGCGCCGAAATCGGCGAGCGCCTGCGCGATCATGCCGGCCTTCTCGCTGACGCGGCTGCCGGGTTCGGGACCGTAGAGCCGCGTGAACGCGCTCCCGAACGGCAGCGCCGCGACGATGCGGCGTGCCTGCACGGCGACCTTGGTCGTGACGACGGCGAGGCGCTCCCCGCGCGCCGCGAGCGCCTCGACGAGCGCGGCCATGCCCGGGTAGACCTCGTGCTCGGCCCAGCCGGTCGAATCGAAACGCTCGCGGTAGTGGCCGACCGCACGCTCGATGCGCTCCGGATCGTCGCCGAGCACCTGCGGGAACGACGCGCGCAGCGGCGGACCGATCCAGCCGCGCAGCACCTCGCGCGGCGGCAGTGGTTCGCCGAGCTGCGCGAACACGTGCTCGAGCGAGCCGACGATGCCCTTCTCGGAATCGATCAGCGTGCCGTCGAGGTCGAACAGGATCAGCGCCATGCGCGAGCGTCCGCGTCGTGGTCCACGATCAGCCTCGTGCCTCGAGCGCGGCCACGGCCGGCAGCGTCTTGCCTTCGAGGAACTCGAGGAACGCTCCGCCGCCGGTCGAGATGTAGGACACCTCGTCGGCGATGCCGTACTTGTCGACCGCCGCGAGCGTGTCGCCGCCGCCCGCGATCGAGAAGCCGGGCGATGCCGCGATCGCACGCGCGAGCGCCTCGGTGCCCTTGCCGAACGCATCGAACTCGAACACACCGACCGGGCCGTTCCAGACGATGGTGCCGGCACCCGCGAGCAGCGCCGCGTAGCGCGCAGCCGTGTCCGGGCCGATGTCGAGGATCATGTCGCCCTCGGCGACGTCAGCGACCGCCTTGACCGTCGCCGGCGCATCGGCCGAGAACGCGGGCGCGACGACCACGTCGGTCGGCAGCGGCACGTCGGCGCCACGCGCCTTCGCGGCCGCGGCGATGCGCGTGGCGGTCTCGACGAGATCGGCCTCGTGCAGCGACTTGCCGACCGGGTGCCCGGCCGCGGCGAGGAATGTGTTGGCGATGCCGCCTCCGACGATGAGCTGGTCGACCTTGTCGACGAGGCTTTCGAGCAGGGCGAGCTTGGTCGACACCTTGGAACCCGCGACGATCGCGACCAGCGGGCGCGCCGGCGCGCCGAGCGCGCGCGCGAGCGCGTCGAGCTCGGCCATGAGCAGCGGACCGCCCACGGCGACCGGTGCGAAGCGGATCACGCCGTGCGTCGAGGCCTGCGCGCGGTGCGCGGTGCCGAACGCGTCCATGACGAACACGTCGCACAGCGCCGCGTACTTGCGCGCGAGCGCCTCGTCGTCCTTGCCCTCGCCGACATTCATGCGGCAGTTCTCGAGCAGCACGATGCCGCCGGCCGGCACCTCGACGCCGTCGACCCAGTCGCGCACGAGCGGCACGTCGCGGCCGAGCAGCTCGCCGAGGCGCGCGGCGACGGGCGCCAGCGAATCCTCGGCGCTCCACTGGCCTTCCTTCGGACGGCCCAGGTGCGAGGTGACGAGCACCGTGGCGCCCTTGTCGAGTGCGAGCTTCAGCGTCGGCAGCGACGCCGTGATGCGCTGCTCGGAGGTGATGCGGCCGTCCTCGATCGGCACGTTGAGGTCCTGGCGGATCAGGACGCGCTTGCCGGCGAGATCGAGGTCGCTCATGCGAATGACGGGCATCGGGGGTTTCCTCGCGAAGGATGGGAAGGTCGGCGGCCGCGGCGGCGGCGCGAGCGCGCGGTTGTAGTCGTTTGGTTGACCAGGATCAAGTCGCGCCGCGGCGGGCACCGGCACGATGCCGCCATGCCCGTGACCCGCCTGCCCGCTTCGCTCATCGACCGCTCGGCGATCTTCGACCCCGACCTCGTCGCGCGTCACGACGTCTCCGGGCCGCGCTACACCTCGTACCCGACCGCCCCGCAGTTCCGCACGGACTTCGGCGCCGCCGAGCTGCGCCGCATGGCACACGCCTCCAACGGGGACCCGATCCCGCGGGCGCTGTCGATCTACGTGCACGTGCCGTTCTGCTTCAGTCCGTGCTTCTACTGTGGCTGCAACCGCGTCATCACGCGCGACACGCGCCGCGCCGACGTCTACCTCGAACACCTCGCGCACGAGATCGCGCTGACCGCACCGCTGTTCGACCGCGACCGCGAGGTCGTGCAGCTGCACCTCGGCGGCGGTACGCCGAACTTCCTCGACGCGCGACAAATGACCGCACTGATGGACGCGCTGCGATCGGGCTTCGCGCTCGGTGGCGGCGACGGCCGCGAGTTCGGCATCGAGGTGGATCCGCGCTACGCCGACGCGGCGACGATCCGCATGCTCGCCGGGCTCGGCTTCAACCGCCTGTCGGTCGGCATCCAGGATTTCGACCCGCGCGTGCAGCAGGCCGTCAATCGGGTTCAGAGCGAGGAACAGACGCGCATCGTCATCGACGCGGCGCGCGAGCACGGCTTCCGCTCGGTCAGCGTCGACCTCATCCTCGGCCTGCCGCGGCAGACCACCGAACGCTTCGCACGCACGCTCGATGCGGTGCTCGCGCTCGCGCCGGACCGCATCGCCACCTACGCCTACGCCCACCTTCCGGAACGCTTCCGCGCGCAGCGCCAGATCGACGCGACCGAACTGCCCGATGCAGCCGCGCGCCTCGCCCTGCTCGGCCAGTGCACGCGCGCGCTCGGCGACGCGGGCTACCGCTACATCGGCATGGACCATTTCGCCCTGCCCGGCGACGACCTCGCCGTCGCGCAGCGCGCAGGCACCCTTCACCGCAACTTCCAGGGCTACTCGACGCATGCCGACTGCGACCTCGTCGGCCTCGGCGTGAGCTCGATCGGCCATGTCGGCCGCAGCTTCCACCAGAACGCGCGCGAGCTGCCCGACTACTACGCCGCCCTCGATGCCGGCCTGCTGCCCGTGCAGCGCGGCCTCGTGCTCGCCGACGAGGACCTCGTGCGCGGCGACGCGATCCAGCGCCTCATGTGCCACGGGCGCCTCGACATCGCCGCCTTCGAGCACCACCACGGCATCGACTTCGCGCGCAGCTTCCCGGTCGAACTCGATCGCCTGCGCGCGCTCGCCGACGACGGCCTCGTCGATGTCGCCGACGACGCGATCCGCGTCACCGCGCGCGGCCGCTACCTGCTGCGCATCGTCGCGATGTGCTTCGACGCCTACCTCGACGCGCCGGACGCCGCGTCACCACGCTATTCGAGGGCCTTGTGAGCACACCGATCCCGCTGCGCCGCCCGGACGCGTCCGTGCGCGAGGCCACGACCGACACGGCATGCGACAATCCTCGCGTGAGCAAGCCGTCGACCATCGTCAACCTGCGCGAGCTTCGCCAGTCCTGCGCCGATTGCGCACTGAGCCAGCTCTGCCTGCCCGCCTCGATCGGCGGTGCCGACCTCGAACGCCTCGACGACATCGTGCGCCAGCGCATGCCGCTCGATCGCGGCGGCGTGCTGTTCCGCGAAGGCAGCGCGCATCCGTCGCTGTTCGTCGTGCGCTCGGGCTCGCTAAAGACCTTCGTCTCGCTGCCCGAAGGCGACACCCAGATCCTCGGCTTCCACATCGCCGGCGAACTGGTCGGCCTCGACGGCCTCGCCGGCAACGGCCACCAGTGCACCGCCGAAGCGCTCGAACGCTCGAGCCTCTGCGAGGTGCCGTTCGCCTCGCTCAGCGAGGTCGCCGCGAAGGTGCCTGGCCTGCAGCACCAGCTGTTCCGCGTCATGAGCCGCGAGTTCGTGCGCGAGCAGCAGCACCCGGTCATGATGGGCCGCAAGCAGGCCATGTCGCGCCTCGCGATCTTCCTGCGCAGCCTGTCCGAACGCCTGCGCGGCATCGGCCACGATCCGCTGGAGCTCAACCTCAGCATGTCGCGCCAGGAGCTCGCCAACTACCTCGGCCTCGTCATCGAGACGGTCAGCCGCCTGTTCTCGCGACTGCAGGCACAAGGCGTGCTCGCCGTCGATCGACGCATCGTGCGCATCCTCCAGCCTGCGGCCCTCGCCGCGCTCGCCGAGAAGTCGGACGACGAGGGGAAGTAGTAAGAGGTTGCTCCTGCGCCCCAACTTCGCCTCGGTCCGAGGGCTTCGAGCACATCGTCATGCGCGCACGAGGGCGTGCGCATCGATCCCGGCGACATGAAGCTTCATTCCCGGCATGAAAGCTTGCCGGGGGCGTCACGGCCACCGACACTGTTTCTACCGCACTGTTCCGCACGGGCTCCTGTTCACCCCGTCACCTGCGATACGGCGCCAACCCGGCAGCGAAGGAACGCCATGAGCCAAGCTCTCGTCCTCAACCTCCTGCTCTTGCTGGGAGGCTTCTACTTCGGCATCCGGAACGTCATCCTGTTGCGCAGCGAGGAGGCTCTTCGCGATTACATGAAGCGGAGCCACAAAGCCGTAGCCTGGGTCGACAAGTACGGCATCGATCGCGCGACCAGCATGGCGAGAGAATCACTGATCCCATTGGGACTCGTGATGGCAGCGGCCATGACCGGTGTCGGAGGATGGAATCTCTGGCGCATCTTCGCTTGAGGAACAAGAACGTGATGTGCGGTGCTCTCCAGCGGTGCACGACATGCATCTGCTCATCAGAGGAGTGCCAGACGCATGAGAATCCCCAGGAGTTCGAGCGGAAGCGATGCCGACGATGAAGCGCCCGTTGGGAGATCGCATCCTCAAGGTCAATCATGCTGGTGAACACGGCGCGATCTGCATCTACAGTGGCCAGATCGCGATGGCCCGATGGACTGCACCGGACGTCGTCGGTCAACTCCGCGAGTTCCGCGAGCACGAGCAGCGTCACCATGCGATCTTCGCCGCGGAGCTTGAACGTCGAGGATGTCGTCGATGTCGAAGCTACATGCTCTGCGGTTTCGGCGGCTGGTTTCTCGGGCTCGCGACGGGAATGCTTGGCCGCAAGGCGATCGCCGCGACGACCGCTGCGGTGGAAGAGGTCGTACTCAGGCATCTCGAACAGCAGATTCGCGATCTGGGCACGTCGGATCCACCCGCCGTCGAGGCGATCGAAAGCATCATCGACGAAGAACAGGCACACCACGATCACGGCGCTGCGCAACTGAACCACGGGGATGCGTGGCAGAAGATCCTCAAACCGATCGTCTCCTCGGCAACGGAAACCGTTATCTGGCTCGGCATGCGACTCTGACGTCGATCATGAGGCAACGGCGATGAGCTCATCAGGTTACAAAGGTTCCGCCACGCGATTGATCATGTGGCTCATCGCGGTACCGTCGCTTGCGTCGGCCGGCTCGTCCACACCCGGGCAAGCCGTCTCGGTACTGTGGAGAGCCATGTCCCACGAAGCAGGTGCCGCCGCGGACACCATCACGCTGCGTCGCCTCTTCCACGACGATGCCGTGATCTTCGGCGGCGTCTACAAGGACGGCGCACCGGCGCTGCGCGCGTCGAGCGCCGCCGAGTTCATCGCCTCGCAGGGCGCCGTCAGCGGCAAGGCCTTCCACGAATGCGAGATCGCTCGCGACGTGAAGGCCTACGACCGCTTCGCGACGGTCACGAGCGTGGTCGAGTCGCGGCGCGACAAGGCCTCCACGAAACCCGATTTCACGGGCATCAACAGCGTGCAGCTCTACCGCCTCGGCGACGACTGGAAGATCGTGTCGCTGTACTACCACGTCGAGAAGGACGGGTTGCCGATCCCGCCGGCCGGTGGCGTATCGGGGACGTGCCTGCCCTGACGGCGAGACACGAAGCGGCTGGACGCGCGTCGCGCGACGTTCGCCCGATGTGCGAGGACACCCGAAGCATTCCCGACAGATCGCCGGATGCCCCTGCATCTTTCAGCCGGCCGGCACGAGCCTCAGATGGTTGTCCCACGCGAGCGCCTCGGCGCCTTCGCGCAATGCACGCAGGCTCGACTCCGGGCCGGCCTCGACGATCGCGCCGTGGCCGTCGCTGACGAGGAAGGCGCCCTGCCCGTGCGCCGCGACGCCGCAGCCGTCGGGACGGATGATGCGTCCGAGGCTGCGGCCGCTCGCGGCATCCCAGAACGCGACCTGGCCACCGACCGGGCTCGAGGTCGCGATGACGTCGCCGCGCGTGTTCGCGGCGACCGATCCGACGTAGTTGCGCAGGTCGCGCAGCAGCTCGTCGGGGCCGGCGAACAGTTCGGGCGCGTGACCGCGGCGATGGCGTCCGACCAGTGCGGGACGGTCGGCGGCCGGGCCGGAGTATTGGCAGCCGAACCAGACCGCGCCGTCGCCCGCGAGTGCGAGGTGGCGGATCGACAGCTGGTGCAGGGATGGCGCGAGCGCGACCTGTGCGAGCAGGCGGCCGTCACGCGCATCGAGGTAAGCCAGCGACGGTGCCATCGTGTCGAGGTTGAGCTCGAGCTTGCCGTAGTCGGGATGGGTGAGGATGCCGCCGTTGGCGACGCACAGCGTGCGGCGGTCGGGCATGAGCAGGAGTTCGTGCGCACCGATGCCACCGCAGTCGAATTCGCCGACGCGGCGCCAGCCGGTACCGGCTGCGGCATCGTAGACGCCGACGACGGCGCGCTCGCCTTCGAAATCGTTCTCGGTCGCGTAGAGCAGGCGTCCGTCGGCCGAGAACGCGCCATGGCCGAAGAAATGACGCCCGTCGGGCAGCGGCAGGCGCTGCGGCGGCGTGCGGCCGTCGAGGTCGAACGCGAGCGCGAAGAAGCCGGGCTGGCGACCGAACGCGACGGCACGTCCGCGCGGCGCGTCGATCGCGAAACTGTGGCCGCGATCCGGCAACGCGAACGCGTGCAGGTCGTGACCGTCGCCGTCGACGATGGCGACCTCGTGGCGGCCGTCGCGCTGGCGCGCGGCGACATAGCGCGTCGGCGTCGCGACGCTCGCGGCACGCGCGAGCCACGGCGCGGCGAGCAGCGCGCCGCCGATCGCCGTGACGAAGCCGCGCCGGTCAATCGCCATCGAACGCGTTGAAGCCGATGTTGACGCCGAGCGCCGCGGCGAGGAACTCGTCGGTGATGCTCTTCATGTTCTTGAGCACGAACAGCGCGTGCACGAGGCGCTCGCGTGCGTCGGCATCGATCACGGCGCGATCGAACGGCAACGTGACCGCGTCGATGTCCTCGAGCACGCGGCCGGCCTCGTCGCGCAGCGAGGCCGCGATCCAGCGCTGGTCGGCCGCGACGACCTCGTCGAAGCGTGCGGCGACGACGAGATCGCGCACGCCGGCGACGTTGCCGCGCAGCAGCGCCCGCGTCGCGCCGCTGCGCCACAGCGGGGCACGATGGCCACGTGCGGTTTCGTTCGTGTCGCCGATCGCCGGAGCGAGCTTGATGTCGCGCACGTACTGCAGGCTGCCCGAGATCGCCTTGAGCGTCTCGGCGGCGACTTCCTGCGGCGTGCGGTAGAACGCGCTCGCGGCATCGGGCTTCGCGAACGCACGCGCGAGCGCGCTCGCGTCCGACCATCCCGCGTCGATCTCGCGCGCGGTGGTGCCGAGCTGTGCGGCGACCGCGGTCGCGTAGGCGCAGCGGTAACGTCCAGGCTCGTCGGCTGCGGCGATCTGCGTGGCGGCCTCGCCCGCGAACAGCGCGTGTTCGAGCGCGGGGATGCCTTGCACGCCGACGCTGCGCGAGGCGAGCGCGCCGGCTTCGAGCACGGCCGGATCGGCCGCGGCGAGCAGCGCCGACACCTGGCGCTGCACGAGGCCGCGCGGATCGGGGAAGAAGAACACGCGCTCGAAGCGGTTGGCCTCGACCAGCGGGCCGAAGCGCAGCACCTCGACGTGACCCCAGGCTTCGGCGAGCGCGTCGAAGCGCGTCGCGACCGTGGCGCGCGTCGCCTCGCCGGGCTTGGCGCAGTACGCGCGCAAGGCCTCGTGGGTGGCGTCGGCGGCCTTGACGAAACCGGCCGTCGCGGGGCGGAACGTGTCGTCGCGCCAGCGCTGGCCGAGCGCCGAGAGGTCGGCAGCGTGCACGGCGGTGCCGGCGGCGGCGAGGACGAGCGCGAGGATCGCGTGCGGCAGGCGCATCAGAGGGACTCCACGAAACGGATCAGGTCGGCGCGTTGCGCCGGGGTCATGCCGACGACGCGATCGCGCGCGGCCTGCGCCTCGCCGCCGTGCCAGAGGATCGCCTCGAGCACGGTGCGTGCGCGGCCGTCGTGCAGGAAGGTGGCGCGCGCGTCGACGGTCGTGGCGAGGCCGACGCCCCACAGCGGCTGGGTGCGCCATTCGCGGCCGTTCGCGTCGCCTTCGGGGCGGTCGTCAGCGAGGCCTTCGCCCATGTCGTGCAGCAGGAAATCGCTGTACGGCCAGATCAGCTGGAAGCGGTGCGCGGGATCGGCGGCGTCGCGCCGCGTCACGTACTTGGGCACGTGGCAGCTCGCGCAACGCGCCTCGTAGAACAGCTGCTTGCCGGCGAGCACCTGCGCATCGTCGCTGCCGCGCCGCGCGGGCACGCCGAGGTGGGTCGAGTAGAACGCGACGAAATCGAGCAGGTCGCCGGGCACTTCCTCGGGCCCGAACGCGGGCTGCGCGCCGTGCGGTGCAGCGCGGCAGGCCTTCTGCTTCGTCGTGCAGTCGCCCCAGTGGTCGGGCAGCAGCGGCGTCGACAAGCCCATGTCGCCCGAGAATGCGTGCGCGGCCTGCGGCTTCACGGCGGGCTGGCCGGCCTTCCAGCCGAAGCGGCCGAGCACGAGCGCGCCGGACGCGGGATCGCGCACGTAGGACGGCTTGCCGACGATGCCGTCGGGATCGTCCTTGCGCGCAGCGTGGGCCAGGATGTCGTCCTCATGGATCGCTTCGACGAGGCCGAGGCCGATCATCGGCGCGGCGATGCGCGGCGACAGCATGACGTCCTTGCGCATCGCGCCGTAGCCGAGGTCCTCGACGCGGTAGCTCGGGCGACGCAGCGTGGCGGTCTCGCCGCCGGCGAGCGCGACCGACACCTCGGTCCAGTCGATGCGCATATGCCCCTCGGCGGCGACACCGGGCACGGCGAAGTTCTGCAGCTGCGTTCCGTAGGTCGGCTCGGGGATCGCGGCGAGGCGGCGCTCGGCGAGCGCGCGTTTCTCGGCACGCGAGCGCGGCGGCACCGACAGGCGCAGGAACAGCGACACCGCGGGCTCGTCGGCCTCGGGCACCACGCCGCGACCGTCCTTGATGTGGCAGCCCTGGCAGGAGCGCGCGTTGAACAGCGGGCCGAGGCCGTCGGAGGCCTGCGTCGACGACGGCGCCGAGACCCAGTCCTTGCGGAACAGGCCGTTGCCGACCGCGAAACGCTGGCGTGCCTCGAAATCGAGGTTCGCCGACGGGAACGAGAAGATGTCGCGCGTGACGAGCTTCTCGCGCACGGTCGAGCCGCCGCCCGGCAGCGTCTCGAACGGTTCGGGCGCGTCGAACGTGATCGCCGGCGCGGTGATGCGGCGCACGCGCGCGCGGTCCTCGTCGGTGAGGTCGGCGCGCGTGGCGTCCGTGGCGTGCACGGACACCGCGGCGAACAGGCCGGCGAGTACGAGCGAACGACGCATCGGGGCCGGCCGCGTTGTCGATTACTGGAACACGGCCTCGGGCTTGTCGAGGCTGTCGGATCCTTCGATCTCGATCGCGCCGAGCCCGAGGGCGGTGACGACGCGCTCGATCGAGCGCGTCTGCTCGATGAGGCGATCGATCGCGGCCTGCACGACCGCGTTGCCCGCGGCATTGCCCTGCCCGATCATCTGGTCGTAGGCCTCGCCGCCTTCGGCGCGCTTGACCATCGCGGTCATCGCCGCGGTGGTCGCGTCGAGCTTGGCGCGCATCTCGGCATCGAGCGCGGGATCCTTGGCCTTGACGAGATCCGACAGTGACGGGCCTTCGACGGCCTTGCCGTCGGTGCGCACGTAGCGGCCGAGGTAGGCGTTGCGGATGCCGGCCTGGTTGTAGGCGTGCGAATGGTGCGTGTTGTCGGAGAAGCAGTCGTGCTCCTCCTCGGGGTCGTGCAGGATCAGGCCGAGCTTCATGCGCTCGCCGGCGAGTTCGCCGTAGGACAGGCTGCCCATGCCGGTCAGCATCACCGACAGCCCCGCCTTGGCGCCGCCCGCGAGCACGTGCGCGCGTGCCTTGCCTCCGGGCTTCCAGTCGGCCACGGCTTCGACGAGATCGTCGACGAGCAGCGAGGTCACCGTGGTCAGGTAGGCGACGCGGCGATCGCAATGACCGCCCGTGCAGGCCTTGGTGTCGAAATCGGTCGCGGGGCGGTTGCCGGCGCCCTTGCCGGTGCCGTTGAGATCCTGGCCCCACAGCAGGAACTCGACCGCGTGATAGCCCGTGGCGACATTGGCCTCGATGCCGCCGATCTCGTGCAGCGTGTCCGAGAGCAGCTCCTTCGTGATGGTGGTCGCGTCGACGTCGCGGCCGCCGACCCTGGTCTTCGGGTTCGCGATGAGGTTGGCGGTGAACCACGCGTTGGCGTCGGATTCGCTGCCGTACGAGGCATCGACGTAGTCGATGAGGCCTTCGTCGAGCGGCCAGGCGTTGACGCGGCCTTCCCAGGCGTCGACGACCGGATTGCCGAAGCGCAGCACTTCGGTCTGCATGTACGGCACGCGGGCGTCGATCCAGGCCTTGCGCGCGGCGGCGAGCGTCGTCGCACCGGGCTTGGCGACGAGCGCGTCGACGGCCTTCTGCAGTGCCTTCGCACTCGAGAGCGCATCTTCGTAGCCGGCCAGCGCGATGTCCGCGTAGGTGGTCACGACGGCCGCCTCGGAGACGGGCTTGGCCTTGGGGTCCGCTTCGGCGGCGACGGCATCGGCCGCACCGAACACGGCGGCAAACGGGAACAGGAGCGCAAACGGCATCCGCATGGGTCATCCTCGACAGGCGATGGCGTGCGGGGCGACGGCGGCACGCGGGAAAGGGCCGCCGATTGTAGACGATCGCCCGTGTCGACCGCATGCGCGCAGGGTGGCGCGCGTGGAGCGGGACGGCTGGACGACATCGCGTGAGATCGACTGCTTGTCCCGCGCCCGCCCCCTCTCCCCAACCCCTCTCCCGCGAGGGGAGAGGGGCAGCTCGCTTACGTTCGAAGGTACGACGCCGACGAGGGGTGGCCATCGTGACAGGGTGATTTGCGCGGCAGCCCGAGTCGTGCGCGAGCGTTCATGCCGCGACCGCACACGAACACCGCGGACGGCCCGGCTATCATGGCGGCCCCTTCGCAAGGTGGCGCGCGCATGACCGGACCGGTCCATATCGAACACCGCGGCAGCACGGCATGGCTCACGCTCGATCGGGCCGACGTGCACAACGCCTTCGACGCGGCGCTGATCGCCGAACTCACGGCGATGCTTGAGCGCGTCGACAGCGACGCGAGCGTGCGCGCAGTCGTGCTGACGGGCCGTGGCAGTACGTTCTCGGCCGGCGCGGACCTGAACTGGATGCGCGGCATGGCCGCGGCCGGCGAGGACGAGAACCGCGAGGACTCGCTGCGCCTCGCGCGCCTCATGCACACGCTCAACTTCCTGTCCAAGCCGACCGTCGCGCGCGTCAACGGCTCGGCCTACGGCGGCGGTGTCGGCCTCGTCGCGTGCTGCGACATCGCGATCGGCGTCGACGGCGCCAAGTTCTCGCTGTCCGAGGCCAAGCTCGGCCTCGTGCCCGCGGTGATCTCGCCCTACGTCGTCGCCGCGATCGGGCTGCGCCAGGCGCGCCGCTATTTCGTCAGCGCCGAGGTGTTCGATGCCGCCGAGGCGCGCCGCATCGGCCTGCTGCACGACGCCGTCGCCGGCGACGCGCTCGACTAGCAGGTCGATCGCGTGCTGCACATGCTCGGCAAGTGCGGTCCGGTCGCACAGGACGAGGCCAAGCGCCTCGCACTGCGCGCGGCCGGCATCGACGCCGAAGGCGCGCACCAGCTCGACCGGGAGAACGCCGCACTGATCGCGCGGCTGCGCGTATCGCCCGAGGGCCAGGAAGGCCTCGGCGCGTTCCTCGACAAGCGTGCCCCGTCCTGGGTGCGCGCCTCGTGAGCGGGCTCGACCACGTGGGTTTCGCGGTCGTCGATGTCGCACGCAGCACCGCGTTCTATACGCAGGCGCTCGCACCGCTCGGCCTCGCCGTGGTCATGCAGGTGACGCCCGAGCAGAGCGGCGCGGGCGCGCACGTCGGCTTCGGCACCGCGCAGAAGCCGTTTTTCTGGATCGGCGACGGCGAGGCGCGCCACGGCGGCGTGCACGTCGCGTTCACGGCGCCGACGCGCGCGGCCGTCGACGCGTTCCACGCCGCGGCCCTCGCCGCGGGCGGGCGCGACAACGGTGCACCGGGCCTGCGCCCACACTACCACCCCGACTACTACGGCGCCTTCGTGCTCGATCCCGACGGGCACAACGTCGAAGCCGTCTGCCACCTTGCGGAAGGATGACGCGATGCTCTTGTTCGACACGGTCCTGATCGCCAACCGCGGCGAGATCGCCTGCCGCGTGATCCGCACCTGCCGCCGCCTCGGCATCCGCACGGTGGCGGTGTATTCCGATGCCGATGCCGACGCGCAGCACGTACGCCTCGCCGACGACGCACGCCACATCGGCGGACCGCGACCGGCCGAATCGTACCTGCGTGGCGACGCGATCCTCGACGCCGCGCGCGCCGCCGGCGCGCAGGCGATCCATCCGGGCTACGGCTTCCTTTCGGAGAACGCCGACTTCGCCGATGCGGTCGAAGCGGCCGGGCTGTGCTTCATCGGCCCGTCCGGCGCCTCGATGCGCCGCATGGGATCGAAGGCCGGCGCCAAGGACCTCATGGCCTCGCACGGCGTGCCCGTCGTGCCGGGTTACACGGGCGACGACCAGGATCCCGCACTGCTCGCGCGCGAGGCCGGGCGCATCGGCTTCCCGCTCATGATCAAGGCCGCCTACGGCGGTGGCGGCAAGGGCATGCGCATCGTGCGCGCAGCAGAGGAGTTCGGCGCCGCGCTCGAATCCTGCCAGCGCGAGGCGCGCAACGCGTTCGGCCGCGACCGCGTGCTGCTCGAACGCTACGTCGAGCGCCCGCGCCACATCGAGTTCCAGATCTTCGGCGACGCGCACGGGCATGTCGTCCACCTCAACGAGCGCGAGTGCTCCGCGCAGCGCCGCTATCAGAAGGTGCTCGAGGAAACGCCCTCGCCGTTCGTCACGCCGGAGCTGCGCGCGCGCATGGGCGAGGCCGCGATCGCTGCGGGGCGCGCGCTCGACTACGTCAACGCGGGCACGGTCGAGTTCATCGTCGGCCAGCAAGGCGAT
The DNA here is from genome assembly GCF_051987395.1 of Dokdonella aquatica. Classification (NCBI taxonomy): domain Bacteria; kingdom Pseudomonadati; phylum Pseudomonadota; class Gammaproteobacteria; order Lysobacterales; family Rhodanobacteraceae; genus Dokdonella; species Dokdonella aquatica. Next base: position 4,402,889 of record NZ_CP197094.1, read on the forward strand.
TTCTACTTCATGGAGATCAACACGCGCCTGCAGGTCGAGCATCCCGTGACCGAGCTCGTGACCGGGCTCGACCTCGTCGAACTGCAGCTGCGCGTCGCCGCGGGCGAAGCGCTGCCGCCGGCCTTGCTCGACGGCCCGGTCGCCTCGCGTGGCCACGCGATCGAGCTGCGCCTCTACGCCGAGGATCCCGACCAGGGCTTCCTGCCCGGCTCGGGCGTGCTCGAGACGCTGCGCCTGCCGCCGCCGTCCACCCACGTGCGCATCGACTCGGGCGTGGTCGAGGGCGACGCGGTGACGATCTTCTACGACCCGATGATCGCCAAGCTCATCGTGCACGACATCGACCGCGCCGCCGCGCTGCAGCGCATGCGCGACGCGCTCGCCGAGGTCGACGTGGTCGGCCCGAAATCGAACGTCGCGTTCCTCGAACGCCTCGTGCGTCACGCCGCGGTCGTCGACGGCACGATCGACACGGGCTACCTCGACCGCCATCTCGACGCGTTCGTCGGGGCCAGCGGCGACGCCGCATCCGCGTTGCCGCTCGACCTCGCCGCGGCCGTCGTCGCCACGCTGCTCGACGGCGAACGCGCCGCGATCGACGCCGCGCGCACGGGCACCGATCCGCACTCGCCGTGGGCACGCGCCGACGGCTGGCGTCTCGGCCACGCCGGCAAGCGCATCGTCGCGCTGCTGCGCGACGGCGAGCGCCTCGAAGTCGCCGCGCACGGCGCCGACGGCCGCTACCGGCTCGACCTCGGCGACGCGCACGTCGAGGTCGATGGCGCACGCCTCGTCGACGGCGGCCTCTCCGCGCGCTACGACGGTGTCGGTGCGCGCCACCGCGTGTTCGCCGATGCCAGGCGCGTCGTCGTGCACGACGGCACGCGCCGCCACGCGTTCGAACACGCGCCCGCCTTCGTGTTCGCGGCCACGTCGACGACGCAGTCCGACCGCATCGTCGCGCCGATGCCGGGCCGCATCGTCGTCGTCAAGGCCACGCCGGGCGACGTCGTCGCCGAGAACCAGGAAGTGCTCGTCATGGAAGCGATGAAGATGGAACTCACGCTGCGCGCCCCGCGCGCCGGCACGATCGCCGCGGTACAGGCCGCCGTCGGCGACTTCGTCGAAGCCGACGCGGTGCTCGTGCGGTTCGAGGCGGTAGAAGGCGCGTGAGGCTCGTTCTCGCTGCGCTGCTGTTCGTCGGGCTTGCGGCATGCCAGAGGACGCTGTTCGAGTCGTTGCCGGCAGCCGATACCCGATCGTGCGACGCGCGATGGGTCGGCACATGGCACATGGATTTGCAGGACTCACACGAGAGTGGTCGCTCCGACGACTCGATGCATGCCGTCATCCACGAGGGCTGCTCTCGAATCGACTACTTCGAGAATGGCGTGGAGCAGCACCGTTTCTCGATGGCGCTGCACGCCGCACGCATCGCCGGGTTCGATGTCGTCGCCGTCGAACTGTTCGACGACGAGGGTGAATCCATGTTCGCCGAACACGAGGCGTATCCGTTCGTGTATCTGCGCCTTGCGACGAAGCACGACCGCATCGAGCTTCATTTTGTCGACGACGAAGCCGTCTCGCGCATGCTTCGCAACGGCGAGATCGAGGGGACGGCAGTCGTCCCGCCACGTGACCGACGGTCACCGAGAAACCATCACGGCTTCGTGCAAAACGTGGTGAAGGGTGATACATCGGCCATGGCGAGGCTGGTACTGCGACCCGACATGTTCGCCGCGGATCCCGCGATCGTCCTGACCCGAGTGGACTCGATCCCGAAGTCGGATGACGGTGTCGACACGAGTGACGCGCCATGACGCCAAGCTCCCGATCCTCGCTTCATTCGGCCCAGGTCCATCGAACATCCCAAAGTGCTGAACGCCATCCCGATCAGCATGATCATGTTTCTGCACGTCAAGGCCACCCGATGACCCTTCGCCTCGCCGCGCTCGCCCTCGCCTTCCTGCTGCTCGGCGGCTGCGTCGAGACGCGTTTCGCGTCGACGCCCGGCACCGCGATCGACGCCTGCGATGCGCGATGGAAAGGCCTCTGGCTCGACGTCGATCCGGCCTCGCGCCAGGACGAGGCCGCGCCGGGCTTCCTCGTCGACAAGGACTGTCGCTTCCTGCTGCTCGAGGAACCCGAGCGCGGCGGGCCGCTCAAGCCCGTGCACATCCCGCTCAACTTCGTGCACGACCGCGGCACCGACTACGTCGTCGTCGCCGACGACCAGCTGCGCGGCGTCGCGAGCATCAAGCCGGTCGGGCACGGGCTCGCCAAGGCGTTCTTCGTCGCGCGCTATCGCATTGACGGTGCGCGGCTCGAGATCGATCTCGTAGACACCGCGCGTGTCGCGCGCCTGATCGGCGACGGCCGCCTGTCGGGCAGCGTCGACCGCGACGGCAACGAGGTGCACGCGCTCGTGCGCGGCGATCCGCAACGCGTACTGGAGATCCTGCGCAGCGAACCCATCTTCGCCGAGGGCAAGCCGCTCGTGCTCGCGCGCGATCCGCGCGACCTGCCCACCTACGAACGCGAGCGCCTCGGCGCGAAGAGGTCCCGATGAGCCAGCCTGCCAGCGTCCGCATCGTCGAGGTCGGTCCGCGCGACGGCCTGCAGAACGAGAAGGCGATCATTCCCGCGGCGACCAAGATCGAGCTGATCGATCGGCTCTCGCGCACGGGCCTGCGCACGATCGAGGCGACGAGCTTCGTGAGCCCGAAGTGGATCCCGCAGCTCGCCGACGCGGCCGAGGTGTTCGCCGGCATCACGCGCGATCCTGCGATCGCCTACCCCGTGCTCGTGCCGAACGAGAAGGGCTACGAGCGCGCACGCGAGGTCGGCGCGCAGGAAGTCGCCGTGTTCACGGCCGCCTCCGAGGCGTTCAACCGCCGCAACACGAACGCCGGCATCGACGAGTCGATCGAACGTTTTCGCCCCGTGCTCGAGCGTGCGCGCGCCGACGGCGTCAAGGTGCGCGGCTACGTCTCCACGGTGCTGGGCTGCCCTTATCAGGGCGAGGTGCCGGTCGCCGATGTCGTGCGCGTCGCGCAGCGCCTGCACGCGCTCGGCTGCTACGAGATCTCGCTCGGCGACACGATCGGCATCGGCACGCCGGCCAGGGCGCGCGCGATGCTGCACGCGGTCGCGCTCGAGGTGCCGATCGCAGCGCTCGCGGTGCATTTCCACGACACGCGCGGCCAGGCGCTCGCGAACATCCTCGCCTGCCTCGAGGAGGGCGTCGCCGTGGTCGACAGCGCGGTATCGGGCACGGGCGGCTGCCCGTACGCGAACGGCGCCACCGGCAATGTCGCCAGCGAGGACGTCGTCTACATGCTCGAAGGCCTCGGCATCGCGACCGGCGTGGACCTTCCGAAGCTCGTCGAGACCGGCCTGTGGCTGTCGGCGCAGCTCGGCCGCGAGACCTCGAGCAAGGTCGCGCGCGCCGGCGTCTGAGACGCGCCACCGCACGCTGCTAAGATCGCGAACCCCGACGGAGAGCCCGCGTGCCCGCCAAACTCGCCCCCGAACGCACCCGTGGCGCCATCATCGCCTGCGGTGAACTGCCGGCCAACCAGCGCACGCCTCCGCTGCTCGCGCGCGTCGTCGCGCCGCTCGGCGACGCGCCGCGCATCGTGCTCGTGTCCGCACCCGACACCGCCGAGGACGACGACATCGAGCTCGAGACGCTGCTGCTCGGCGCCGGCTGCACGGCGGTCAACCGCTACGTGCTCGCGACACGCGCGAACGCCGAGCAGCGCGAGCTGCTCGACGTCGTCGAGCAGGCCGATCTCGTCATGCTGCAGGCCAGCCAGCCGCTGCGCCTGAGCACGCTGATCGGCGGCACCACGCTCGCGCGCCTGCTGCGCCGTCGCAACGCCGACGGCATGGCCGTATGCGGCATCGGCGCCGCCGCCGCGGTGCTGTGCGAGCACATGCTCGCGGCCGGTGCACCGGGTCCGACCCCGCACATGGGCGGCGCCTCTCTCGCGCCGGGCCTCGGCCTGACCAACCGCGTCGTGATCGACCAGGGCGGCCACGCCAGCGACCGCCTCGGCCGCCTGCTCGCCGCGCTCGCGCTCAATCCGTTCGCGCTCGGCCTCGGCATCGACGCGGCGACGTTCGCGGTGATCGGCCCCGACAACGTGCTCGACGTGATCGGCGCAGGCGGCATCACGGTGATCGACCCGAGCGAGATGGCCGACTCCAATGCGGCCGAGCTCGACCACGGCGCGCCGATCCGCATCACCAACCTGCGCCTGCACTCGCTGACCGGCGGCGGCCGCTACGACCTCGATTTCCGCCGTCCGATCGGCTGACGCCTCAGCGCCGGCTGCGGAAGAACGCGCGCAGCATGTCGCCGCTTTCGTCGGCGCAGAGGCCCGACTCGACGATCACGCGGTGGTTGTGGCGCGTCGACACCAGCGTGTCAAACACGCTGCCGGCGGCGCCGGTCTTGGGATCGGTCGCCGCGTAGACGACGCGTGCGACGCGTGCATGCACGATCGCCATCGCGCACATCGCGCACGGCTCCAGCGTCGCGTACAGCGTCGCACCGGGAAACCGGTAGTTCGACACGCGCGCGCCGGCCTCGCGCATCGCGAGGATCTCGGCGTGCGCGCTCGGATCGTGCAGCGTGATGTTGCGGTTGCAGCCTTCGCCGAGGAGCTCCCCATCGCGCACGAGCACGGCGCCGACGGGCACCTCATCGTGGAGGTCACGCGCCTGCCCGGCGAGCGCGAGCGCACGCTGCATCCAGTGCCGGTCCGCGTCGTCGAACACAGAGGCCGGTACGGCAGGCGGGATTTCGGACTCGAACTCGGACATCGGCGCAGCGGGCGTTCGCGGGGCGCCGATGGTGCCACAGCACGCGGCAAGGATCAGGCCGTGACGTTCGCCGGCGAAGGGCGCGAGCGCGCCGGCCAGGCCGCGACCGCGGCGAGCATGACGCCGACGACGAGGTACGGCAGCGACGGCGACAGCCCGTAGAGCGACGCGCCCGCGAGCGGACCGACGACGACGCCGAGCCCCTGCGCGGCGCCGAGCGAACCCGCCGCGGCGCCCTGCTCGTGCGGCTCGACCGCATTCGCGGCGAGCGCCGAGAACGCCGGGAACACCCAGCCCATGCCGGCCGCGGCGACGAAATAGCTCGCCCACAGCATGATCGGCGAGGTCGCGAGTGCGGTGCTCGCGAATCCTAGCGCAGCGACCGCGCCACCGATGCGCACGAGCCGCGCGGGCGGCCATCCGAGCCGGCGCACGACAAGCTGCGACAGGATCAGCGCGACGCCGACCACGGTCAGCGCGATGCCGGCAATGCGCGCACCGTCGCCGGGTTCGAGGCCGAAACGATCGAGCACGAAGAAGCCGACCGTGATCTGCGCGATCGCGACACAGGCCATCGCGACGAACGCGACGACGAGCGCGTGCCTCAGACGCGGTTCGCCGAGCGGCAGCGTCGCGGGCGCGCGCGTCGACGCCGGCCGATCGCGCGGCAGGAAACGCCATGTCGCGACGAGCGCGATGATCGGCAGCACGGCCATCGCGTACAGCGGCACATGCAGACCGAACGGCGCGAGCAGCGCGGCGATGCCGGGGCCCACAACCATGCCGACCGCATTGGCGGCGCCGAGCGTGGCCATCGCGCCGGCGCGGCGTGCGGGAGCGACATGATCGGCGACGAGTGCGGTCCCCGCGGTCGGGATCGCCGCGTAGAACACGCCGATCGCGCCGCGCGCGAGCATCAGCGCCGCGAACGCGACGAGCGCGCCGGGCTGCAGCATGAGCGACACGTCGATGACCGCGGTGAGCACGAGGTAGCTGACCGCGAACCCCGCCGTGCCGGCGAGCAGCACGGCGCGCCGGCCGTGGCGATCACAGGCGCGTCCCCACGGCCGCGCGAGCAGCATCCACAGCACGCCGGCCACGGTCACGGTCGCACCGGCCTGCCACGGCGCGAGGCCGAGCATGCGCACGACCGGACCGATCATCGCGACGAACGCCATCATCGCCATCGTGCACGCCATGTAGGCGACGACCAGCGGACGCAGCGGCAAGGTGTCGATCGTCTCGGGGGATGCGGCGGCGGGCGCCGGCATGTCGGCCATGGGTCGAGCTCTGGGAAACGGATTGTCGACTCTAATGCGAATGATTCTTATTTGCTATCAATCGGATCGACGAGCAGCACGAGGTCGTCGCGATGCACGACGCTCTCGCCATAGTGGTAGCCGAGCAGCGCGTCGATCTCGTGCGAGCGACGCCCGGCGATGCGGCGTACGTCGGCGGCCGAGTACTGCGTGACGCCACGTGCGACCGTGGTGTCGCCGTTTGCGATCTCGATCATGTCGCCGCGCGCGAAATCGCCCTCGATGCCGGCGACGCCGCCGGGCAGCAGCGAGGCGCCCCTGTCGCGCAGCGCGCGCAGCGCACCGTCGTCGACGACGAGCCGGCCCGGCACCGGCGGCACGTGGCGCAGCCAGTACTTGCGCGCGGCGAGGCGCGTGCGCGAGGCCAGCAGGCGCGTACCGACGAGCCGGCCCTGCGCGAGCGCGCCGACCGTGTCGCCGCGCGTGCCGTTGAACAGCACGGTCTCGATGCCCGCAGAGGCGGCTTTCGCGGCGGCCTCGAGCTTGGTGCGCATGCCGCCCGTGCCGACCGCGCTGCCGGTGCCGCCGGCCATCGCGAACGCTTCCTGCGTGACCGCGGCGACCTCGTGCACGGGGTGCGCGGTCGGATCCGTGCGCGGATTGGCCGTGTACAGGCCGTCGATGTCGGTCGCGATGAACAGCACCTCGGCGTCGACCAGCGCGGCGACGATCGCGGCGAGGTTGTCGTTGTCGCCGAGCTTGAGCTCGTCGACCGAGACCGTGTCGTTCTCGTTGACGACCGGCAGCGTGCCGAGGCGCAGCAGCTCGTTGAGCGTCGCGCGCGCATTGAGGTAACGGCGTCGGTTGCGCAGGTCGTCGTGAGTCAGCAGCACCTGTGCGACGGGCCGCTCGAAGAAGCGCTGCCAGAGCCCGATGAGCTGGGCCTGGCCGAGCGCAGCGAGCGCCTGGCGCGCGGCCATCGGCGCGCCGGCCTCGACGACCTTCGGCACGATCGCGCGTCCCGCGGCCACCGCGCCCGACGACACGATGACGACTTCGCGCCCCGCGGCGAGGCTCGCCGAGACGAACTGCGCGAGGCCCAGCGCGTGGCGCGGACTCAGACCACCGCCGTCGGCCGCGAGCAGGCTGCTGCCGACCTTGAGCACGGCGCGCCGCCACGTCGGCAAGGCCTGCTCGGTGAACGCGGTGGTGGCGACGGGCGGCGTCATCGGATCATCCAGAGATCAGTGCGTGTGCCAGGCGTGAACGGTGAGCTCGGAGGCGTCCTCGAGCACGAGCGGATCGCGCGCGACGATCGCACGCGCGGCCTCGAGGTCGGCGACGTTGTGCAGGATGTAGGCGCCGCCGCTGCCGTCGCCGAAGCCGCCGCTGCGCTCGAGCAGGCCACGCTCGCGCAGGTCGGCGATGAAGGCGCGGTGCGGCGCGATCACCGATTCCGGGAAGTCCGGCTTGCGCATCGCGAGCACGAGGTACACGGTCACGAGGACAGGCCTTCGAGACGCGCGCGCAGCACGTCGAGCTGCAGGTCGGCCGCGGCACCGGGCGACACGCGTGCGGCGAGGCTGCCTTCCGGCGTCCTGCCCTGCCCGGCCGTGTCGGCACCGGCCGCAGCGGCCTTGTAGGCCTCGCGGAACGGCACGCCGGCGACCGCGGCCTCGACCGCGACGTCGGTCGCGTACATGCCCGAATCGATCGCCGCGCGCATGCGCTCGCTGCGCCATTCGAGGCTCGCGAGCAGCGCCGGCAGCAGTTCCAGCGCGGCGAGACCGCGGCCGAAGCCGTGGAAGATCGCGCCCTTGCTGGCCTGCAGGTCGCGGTGGTAACCCGACGGCAGCGACAGCAGCTGCTCGATCTCGATGCGCGCGGCGGCGACGCTCGCGTGCGTGGCGCGCATGAGTTCGATCACGTCGGGATTGCGCTTGTTCGGCATGATCGAACTGCCGGTCGTGTACTGCGCGGGTAGCGACACGAAACCGAACTCGGCGGCCGTGAACAGCGAGAGATCCCAGGCGAGGCGGCGCAGGTCGAGCGTCGCGCTGCCGAGTGCCTCGAGCGCGGCGAGCTCGAACTTGCCGCGCGAAAGCTGGGCGTAGATCGGCGACACCTGCAAGCGCGCGAAGCCGAGTTCGGCGGTGACATGCTCGCGCGCGAGCGGCAGGTTGACGCCGTAGCCCGCGGCGGTGCCGAGCGGATTCGCGTCGACGAGGCGCAGCGTGTCGTCGGCGCGCATCGCGTCGTCGAGGAAGGCCTCGGCCCAGCCGGCCCACCACATGCCGGCCGACGACACGACGGCGCGCTGCAGGTGCGTGTAGCCGGGGATCGGAAGGTCCTTCTCGGCCTCGGCACGTCCGAGCGCGATGCCGGCGACGATGCGCGAGAGTTCGCCGACGCGCGCGAGCTTCTCCTTGAGCCACAGGCGCGTCGCGACGAGGATCTGGTCGTTGCGGCTGCGCCCGGTGTGGATCTTGCGGCCGGCATCGCCGAGGCGCTCGGTCAGGCGCGCCTCGATCGCCGAGTGGCCGTCCTCGTAGCGCGCGTCGAGCACGAAGCTGCCGGCGCGGAAATCCTCGGCGAGCAGGTCGAGTTCGTGCGAAAGGCCCGAGAGCTCGTCGAACGAGAGGATGCCGATCTGCTGCAAGCCCTGCGCATGCGCCTTGCTCGCGGCGATGTCGTGCAGGAAGAACTCGCGGTCGAGGATGACGTCGTCACCCGCGAGGAAGGCCTGGATGCCCGCGTCGACCTCGACGCCGGGTTTCTGCCATAACAGCTCTGCCATGTCGGTTGCTCCGCGGGCCTGCCCGCGCATCGAGTGAAAGTAGGGAACGGCCCGATCAGGCCGGAATCGCGTTCAGCTCGTCGAAGCCGAATGCGAGGTTGAGGTTCTGCATCGCCTGCGTCGCCGCGCCCTTGAGCAGGTTGTCGAGCGTCGCGACGACGACGACGCGGCGGTTGCCCGGCGCCATCGTGAAAGCGCCGATCTGCACGCCGTGGCGGTTCGCGATGCGGCTGACCCACGGCACCTCGTCGATCACCTCGACGAGGCGTTCACCCGCGTAGCGCTCGCGGTAGCGCGCGATCACGGCGTCGCGCGTGATGGGCTGGCTCAGCCACAGGTTGACCGTCATCGTGATGCCGCGGAAATGCGGCGCGACATGCGGCATGAACTCGACCGGCACGCCGAGCTGCGCAGAGACCTCGCGCTCGTGCATGTGGTCGGTCAGCGCATACGGCATGAGGTTGTCGCGCAGCAGCTCCGGATCGTTCTTGTCCGACGGCGTGGTGCCCGCACCCGAGTAGCCCGACACGCCGAAACACTGCGGCGGTCCCGCGAGCACATCGAGCAGCGGCGCGATCGCGAGCTGCATCGCGGTCGCGTAGCAGCCCGGGTTGCTGATGCGCGCCTGGCCCGCGTAGCGGCCGCGCGTGAGCTCGGGCAGGCCGTAGTACCAGCGGCTGTCGAAGCGGTAGTCGGCCGAGAGGTCGACGATGCGCGTCGAGGGAGCGGCCGCGTCGAGCGCCTCGACGTACGGCGCGGCCTTGCCGTTCGGCAGCGCGAGCACGACCGCGTCGACGCCTTTGGCAGCGACTGCGGTGGCATCGAGGTTCTCGTAACGCAGCTCGCCCGCGTAGGCATCGCTGTGATCGGCGACGCGCTGGCCGTCGAGCTCGCGCGAGGACACAAAGGCGAGCGTGAACTGCGGATGCGCGGCGACGAGGCGGATCAGCTCCGCGCCCGTGTGGCCGCGTGCGCCGACGATGCCAAGGGTCGGAGAAGTGCTCATGCGTGGCGCTCCAGCAAGGCGTGCAGATGGCGGCGCACGGCCGGCCATTCGGCATCGAGGATCGAGAACACGACGGTATCGCGCAGCGATCCGTCGGCGTGGCGCTTGTGGTGGCGCAGGACGCCGTCCTGCTTCGCACCGAGGCGCGCGAGCGCGTTGCGCGAGGCGTGGTTGAACCAGCTCGTCTCGAACGACACGCTCGCACAGCCGAGCACCTCGAACGCATGGCCGAGCAGCAGGCGCTTGGCCTCGGTGTTGAGGCCGGTGCGCTGCGCACGCGCCGCGTAGAACGTGTAGCCGATCTTGAGGTTCGGCACCGACGGTTCGAGGTCGTAGCAGCGCGTACTTCCGACCACCTCGCCGCGGGCATCGCGCACGGCGAACGCGAGCGCCTCGCCACGCGCCTGCGCGGCGAGTGCCTTGTCGATGTAGGCGGCGACGTCGCCCGGCGCCGGCACGTTCGTGTACCAGGCCTCGTGCAGCGCGCCGTCCGCGCTCGCACGTGCCAGCGCTTCGGCGTGCTCGGGCGTGAGCGGCTCGAGCGAGGCGTGGCGGCCGCGCAGCGTCGGCACCTCGCGCCAGCGGGCATCGGTGTCGTGCACGTCAGCCGACCAGCGTCGCGGGACGCGTCGAGCAGTGCGCGACGCAGTGGCTGATCTGCTCGAAATCGTCCATGCCGTACCAGAACACCTTCCACTTCTCCTGCTTGAAGCAGCCATCGGATTCGGCGTAGTAGAAGATGTTGACCTGGTTGTGGTGGCGCGAGCGCCAGAACAGCTGCGGCGTCTCCTCGCGCATGACGTTCCACACGGCGCGGCCGAGGCCTTCGCCCTGCGCGTCGTCGGAGACCGCGAACTTGTCGAGGTAGGTCATGCCGTCGCCGTCGGTGAGGATCACCGCGGTGCGGTAGTTCTCGCTGACGTAGGCGCGCAGCAGCGTCGTGCGCTCGAAGTAGTCGTCGAGGAGCGTGCGGCCGAAGCTCGACTCGATCAGCGCTCGCAGGCGCACGAGGTCGAGCTCGTCCCAGCGCGTCGCGCGCAGCACGCGCTCGCCGCGGCGCACGAGCGTGCCCGAGCCCTTGTGCGTGAACAGCTCCTTGGCGAGATCGGCCGGGCGCGTGATCGACACCGACGACTCGAGCGGCAGCTTGTCGAGAAGATTCTTGATCTGCTCGATCTTGACCTTCATGCCGCCGTGGATCCACGGCTGCGCGACGAGGTGCTCGTACTCGGTCGAGAGGTTGATCGAATCGATGACCTTGCCGTCGGCATCGAGCAGGCCGCCCGTGCCGGTCAGGAACACGATCTTGTAGGGCTGCAGTTCGCGCACGAGTTCGTTCGCGGCGAAGTCGGCGTTGATGTTGAGGATCTGCCCGGCCGGCGTCTCGCCGAGGCTCGTGATGACCGGGATCGAGCCGGCCTGCAGGCTCGCCTCGATCGGCGCGAGGTTGACCGCCTTGACCTCGCCGACGAGGCCGTAGGTGTCGCGGTCGAGGTAGTCGGCCTCGAACACGCCGCCGGTGATCGAGGTCGCGCGCACGCCGTTCTGCTGCAGCGCCTCGACGAGCTTGAGGTTGGACGACTGGAACACCTTGCGCACGATCGCGAGCGCCTCGGGCGAGGTCACGCGCAGGCCGTTGACGGTGTGCTTCTCGATGCCTGCGGCCGACAGTTCCGCATCGAGCTGCGGACCCGCACCGTGCAGCACGATCGGCGTGAGGCCGACCTCCTGCAGGAACGCGAGCGACGAGGTGAGGTCGTCGAGTTCGTCGCGCAGCACCGCACCGCCGACCTTGACGACGGCGAAGCGCTTCGCGTCGAGCTGCGAGAAGCGCTTGAGGTACTGGCTGATCTCCTTCGCGCTGGCCATGCTCGAAAGCAGGCGCACGATGGTCTGGCGGGTCTGGAGGTGGGTGGCGGGAACGTTCACGGGCGTCGGGTCATCGAAGGGAAATCGGCCGGCGCGGACGCCGGATGCGGAAGGGCGCGCGGCGTCACACGCCGTTGATGATGCGGTGCACGGTGGCGGCGTAACGCTCGAGCTGCTCGAGCATCACGAACTCGTCGGCGGTGTGCGCCTGCGCGATGTCGCCTGGCCCGTAGACGAGCGCGGTGTAGCCGCCGGCCGAGAACAGCGAGGCCTCGGTCCAGAAGTCGACCGCGTTGCCGATCGGCAGGTCGAAGGCGTCGGCGACATCGCGTGCGGCAAGACGGCGCTCCTCGGCGCGCGCGATATCGCCCGACGGCAGGCTCGGTCCGCGGAAGGTCTCGGCAAACGACGCGGCGGCCGGATCGGCGAAGCCGGCGAACGTCGCGAGCAGCTCGTCGATGTCCATCGACGGCAGCGGCCGGAAACCGAAGCGCAGCTCGGCGGCCGGCGCGATCATGTTGGCCTTGATGCCGCCTTCGACACGGCCGATGTTGAAGCGCAGGCCAGTCAGGCCGCCGAAGCGCGCGTGCGCAAGCGAGTCCACGTGATCGAGCGCCTTGCCGCCCCAACGCATGGTCTGGTGCAGCGCGCTCGCCGACGGATCCTGCTTGCCGGAGGCGTGTCCGGCGCGGCCCGCGAACGTCATGAGTACCGAGCTGATGCCGCGGTGCGCGAGCACGGCTTCGCAGCGCGTCGGCTCGGCGACGAGCACGGCTTCGTACGGGATGCCGCGCGCGAGGAACGCCGCGATGCAACGCGGATCGTTGGCTTCCTCGTCGGTCGAGAACAGGAACGCCGCGTCGCCGCTGCCGGCCTGTGCGGCCGCGACGAGCGCGGCGGCTGCGCCCTTGATGTCGCAGACGCCGAGGCCGACGACGCGGTCGTCGAGACGACGCATGACATGCGGGTCGGCGCTCCAGTGCGGCGAGTCGGGCACGGTGTCGAGATGCACGTTGAACAGTATCGTCGGCGTGCCGCGCACGGCGTAAAAGCTCACGGCGCCGGCGCCGTGGTCGATCACCTCGATCGCGAAATCGGGCAGCTGCGCGCGCAGGTAGTCGAAGATGCCGCCGGTCGTGATCGCACGCGGCGGGTTGCGCGTGTCGTACGACACGAGGCGTTCGAGGTGGGCGAGCGTGCTGTCGAGCAGGGTCGTCATGGGCGGTCCGGTTTCGTACTTCAGTCCACGATCGCGCGGGTGTAGAGATCCATGTCGAGCTTTTCCATGAGGCGATCCGGGCGTGCCGGCGCGGCGAAGCCGTGGCGCGCGTAGACGCCGTGCGCGTCGAACGTGGCGAGCATGAAGCGACGCAGGCCCTGCAGCTGCGGATGCGCCATGATGGCGTGCATCAGCTGCGTGCTGTAGCCGCGCCCGCGATGCGCTTCGAGCACGAACACGTCGGCGAGGTAGGCGAACGTCGCGAAGTCCGACACCACGCGCGCGAACGCGACCTGCCCCGCACCGTCGACGTGACCGCCGAAGCACAGCGAGCCGTCGATCGCGCGCGCGACCGTGTCGCGCGGGATGCCGCGCGACCAGTAGGCCTCGACCAGGAAGCCGTGGATCACGTCGAGGTCGAGGCGCGCCTTGTCGGTGGAGATGTCGAGCGTCGTCATGGTCCGGCCTTCGCCTGTCCCTACTCCCCGCTGCAGATCGTTCGCGATCAACGCCCGCCGTTGACCTGCGCGTACAGCGTCGAACTCATGCCGAACAGCTTGATGAAGCCCTCGGCCTCCTCGACGCCCCAGTCGGCCGACTGCGCGTACGTCGCGCCCTTCGCGTTGAGCAGGTGCGGCGAACGCACGGCCACCGCGTCGACACGGCCGCCGCGCGTCTCGAGCACGACCTCGCCGTTGACCTTGGCCTGAGACGACTTCAGGAACGCCTCGAGATCGCTCTTGAGCGGATCGTGGAAGAAGCCTTCGTAGACGAGCTCGACCCATTTGCGCGCGACATCGGGCTTGAAGCGGTTCTGCTGCTTGGTCAGCACCGCGTCCTCGAGCGCGCGATGCGCGGCGAGCAGCGAGACGAGACCCGGCGCCTCGAACACGATGCGGCCCTTGAGGCCGATCACGGTATCGCCCGTGTAGACGCCGCGGCCGACGCCGTAGGGCGCGAACAGCGCATTGAGCTTCGCGAGGATCTTCTCGCCGGCGAGCTTCTCGCCGTCCAGCGCGACGGCCTCGCCCTCGACGAACGCGAGCGTCACCGACAACGGTGCCTCGGGCCACTCGGCGCGCGGCGCGCACCAGCCGCGCGCACCTTCGCCGGGCGCTTCCCAGCGGTCGATCTCGCCGCCCGACATGGTCAGGCCGAGCAGGTTCTCGTTGATCGTGTAGGCCTGCTGCTTGGCGCGCACGCCGAAGCCGCGCTCCTCGAGGTACTTCTGCTCGTAGGCGCGCGTCTGCGTGTGTTCCTTCTGGATCTCGCGGATCGGCGCGACGATGGTGTAGTCGCCGAGCGCCTTGACGGCGAGGTCGAAGCGCACCTGGTCGTTGCCCATGCCGGTGCAGCCGTGCGCGATCGCCTTCGTGCCGAGTTCGGCCGCACGCGCGAGCGCGGCGTCGACGATGAGGTAACGATCCGAGACGAGCAGCGGGTACTGGCCCTGGTAGCCCTCGCCGGCCCACACGAACGGCTTGACGAAGCCGTTCCAGATCGACGGACCGCCGTCGACGGTGCGATGGCTGGCGACGCCGAGTTCGGCGGCGCGCTTTTCGATGAAGTCGCGCTCGGCGTCGTCGACGCCGCCGGTGTCGGCGAACACCGTGTGGACCGCGTAGCCTTTCTCCTTGAGGTAGGGCACGCAGAAGCTCGTGTCGAGGCCGCCCGAGAAGGCGAGGACGATGTCTTGGCTCATGATGGGGTCCTGGAAATCGATCAAGCGAAAAAAGTGGGAGAGAACGTATCGGAGCGGGCAGTCCCGGTCATGCACGCGCCTCGAGTGCCTGTCGGGTCAATGCGGCGAGCGCGGCATCGGACCGGCCATCCCGGCGCTCGAGCGCCTCGGCCACGCGACGCACGGTCTCGACGGGCTTGTTCTGGCCGAGCTTGAACTTGCCCTCGATGCGGGACGGCTCGATCCGGATGCCGACGATCGCGCGAAGCAATGCCTGCACGTAATCCTCGGGAGCATCGTCGATCGACCAGGGCTGCGGTTCGCCGGCCTCGTGGACATCGGTCAGCTCACCGAGCACATCCCGCAGCCAGGCCGCGTCGTCCACGACACGCAGGACGCCATGTACGTGCACGACCGCGTAGTTCCACGTCGGCACCTCGCGTCCCGTCGCGGCCTTGCCCGGGTACCAGTTCGGGCTGACGTAGCCCTCCGGTCCGTGGAACATCGCGAGCACCGGCGTTCCGTCGAGGTCCGCTATCGCGTTGGCACGCGCGACATGTCCACGCAGCACGCCATCCGCCCACACGAGCGGCACGTGTTCTGCCGAGAGTCCGTCGAGCCCAAGGCTCACGAGGGTCGCGAGAGGGTGCGCGCGTGCGAGGTCCTCGAGCACAGGCTCGCGGGACTCGCGGAAGGCGGCGGGCAGGTACATCGCGCGGGGGCTCGGAATCCGGATCAGCCCTGCCCGGCCAGCGTGGCCATGATGGCCTTCTGCACGTGCAGGCGGTTCTCGGCCTCGTCGATCGCGATGCACGCGGGCGAGTCCATGACGGCGTCGGTCGCCTTGACGTTGCGGCGCAGCGGCAGGCAGTGGCTGAACAGGCCGTTGTTCGTGAGGCCCATCTTGGCCTCGTCGACGATGAAGTGCTTGCTCGCCTCGCGCACGGGCTTTTCCTGCTCCCAACGGCCGAAGAACGGAAGCGCGCCCCAGCTCTTGGCGTAGACGACGTCGGCGTCGCGATAGGCGTCCTCGATGTCGTGGCTGACCTTGAGCGAGCCCCCATTCTGCGCGGCGTTGTCGCGGCCGTGCTCCATGTAGCGCGGATCGAGCAGGTAGTCCGGGTTCGGGCACAGCAGCGTCACGTCCATGCCGAAGCGCGTCGCGATGAGCAGCGACGAGTTGGCGACCGCCGTGTTGAGCGGCTTCGGGTGGTAGGTCCAGGTCAGCACGTACTTGCGGCCGCGCAGGTCCTTCGTGCCGAGGTGCTCCTGCAGCGCGAGGATGTGGGCGAGCTCTTGGCAGGGATGGGTGATCGTCTCCATGTTGATGACGGGCACCGTGGCGTAGCGCGCGAACGCGTGGATCACGCGGTCCTCGCGGTCGACCGACCAGTCCTGGAACTTCGGGAACGCGCGCACCGCGATCAGGTCGACGTAGCGGCTCAGCACGCGCGCGACTTCGGCGATGTGCTCCTCGGTGTCGCCGTCCATCACGGTGCCGACGTCGAACTCGATCGGCCACGCATCCTTGCCCGGTGCGAGCACGATGGCCTTGCCGCCGAGCTGGTGCGCGCCGAGCTCGAAGCTCGTGCGCGTGCGCATGGACGGATTGAAGAACAGCAGCGCAATCGCCTTGCCCTCGAGGGCCTTGCCCTGCTTCGACTGCTTGAAGCGCGCGGCCTGTTCGAGGAGGTCGTCGAGTTCGGCGCGGCTCCAGTCCTGCGTGGTCAGGAAATGTCGAGGCATCGTGGGTCCCATGGGTTGGCGGTGGGTGGATCGGAGCACAAAAAAACCCGGCTCGCGGGCCGGGTTTCGGATCATCTGCACGGTTGCGCGTGCGCGACAGCCTACCCGACCGGTATGACGGCCTGCGGTCGGCGCGCGCGCGACGTCATGCCCGCTGCGAGGTGCGCGCTGGACTGGAAGTCGCCGTCGGAAAGGTGGTGCTGCATGGGCGCGACGTTACCGTGATTCATGTTGCCGCGCAACAGGACGCGCGGAACCCGCGGCCGTATGGACGGCCGCGGGTCGGGAGCCAGACCCGACCTTACTCGGCCGGGGCGACGCTGACGCGGACGCGCATGCGCTCGCCCGGGTCGTAGTTGAGGTGCGACATGTAGACGTCGCCACGATAGCGGTACTGCACGTCGTAGCCGATCACGCGGCGTTCGCGCGCGTAATCGTTGACGCTGCGGCAACGCGTCTCGGTGCTCGTGTAGTAACGGTCGTCGCGACGCGAGGCATTGTTGCCGATCGCACCGCCCACGACGGCGCCGGCGACGGTGGCAGCCTTGCGGCCGTCGCCCTTGCCCACCGTGTTGCCGAGCGCGCCGCCGACGATGGCGCCGATCACGGTGCCGGCGGCATTGTTGCCGCGCGTGTCGCGGTGCTCGACCTCGGTGTCGTAGCACTCCTCGCGCGGACGCGAGGTCTCGACATAGTCGTAGACCGGATCGACGCTGAGCACGTCGGCCCAGGCCACCTTCGAGGATTCGGACACGCGGTCGTCGTAGCGGTCGCGGTCCTGCGCATGAGCCGTCGCGGCGAAGGTGGCGACCACGGCAGCGGCCAGTGCGTACTTCAACATCACAACAACCTCCAGCATCGGGGAAGCGGACGGTCTGCCGGGTTCGATGCGCTCCGGTCGCGTGTCCCTGGACACGCTGCGCCCACATTGCGTAAGCCCGGATTACATCATCATTTCACTGAATGCTAACTAAGGCCTGCTGGCCTTAACATCTGGCGGCCGGGCGTGCCGGCACGCCTGCTATCATCCGCGACCCCCGACGTCCCGCCGATGCCATGACGACGCTGCGCCTGCACAACTCCCTGACCCGCAAGGTCGAAGACTTCGTACCCGCCGACCCGGCGCGCGTGACGATGTATGTGTGCGGTCCGACCGTCTACAACTACGTGCACATCGGCAACGCGCGACCGGCCGTCGTGTTCGGCCTGCTGGCACGTCTGTTGCGCCGCCGCCACCCGAACGTCGTGTTCGCGCGCAACATCACCGACGTCGACGACAAGATCAACGCCGCCGCCGCGCAGGCCGGCGTGCCGATCGGCACGATCACCGAGCGCTACACCCGGGCCTATGTCGAGGACATGGCGCGGCTGGGCGTCGACGCGCCCGACGTGGTGCCGTTCGCGACCGCCCACATCGCCGAGATCGTCGCGCTGTGCGAACGCCTCATCGAGGCCGGCCATGCCTACGCAGCCGAAGGCCACGTGCTCTTCGATGTCGCCAGCTACGCCGACTACGGCCACCTCTCGGGCCGCTCGGTCGACGACATGATCGCCGGCGCGCGCGTCGAGGTCGCTCCCTACAAGAAGAATCCGGCCGATTTCGTGCTGTGGAAGCCATCGACCGACGATCTCCCGGGCTGGGGCAGCCCGTGGGGCCGCGGCCGCCCGGGCTGGCACATCGAGTGCTCGGCGATGGCGGCGACCCACCTCGGCGAGACGATCGACATCCACGCCGGCGGCAACGACCTCATGTTCCCGCACCACGAGAACGAGATCGCGCAGAGCACCTGCGCGCACGGCGGCAAGGTGTTCGCGCGCTACTGGCTGCACAACGGCATGCTGACGTTCGACGGGCGCAAGATGTCCAAGTCGATCGGCAATGTGCTCGTGCTGCACGAACTGCTCGATCGCCACCCACCCGAGGTGCTGCGCTTCCTGCTGCTCAAGGCGCATTACCGCCAGCCGCTGGACTGGTCCGACAGCGCGCTCGCGCAGGCGCGCGCGACGCTCGACGGCTGGTATGGCGTGCTGCGCGACCGCGCGGACGTCGTCGTCGACGAGTCCGCGCTCGACGTCCCGGCCGATCTCGAACAGGCCCTCTGCGACGACCTCAACACGCCCGAAGCCTTCGCGGTCATTGCTCGGCTCGCCGACGAGGCACGCAAGGCCGACGGCGACGCGCGCCCGGCCGCCAAAATGGCCCTGCTCGGCGCCGCACGCTTCCTCGGCCTGCTCGTGCAGGACCCCGAAACCTGGTTTCAGCAGACCGTCGGCGGCGACGCGATCGACGCCGCCTGGGTGCAAGGCCTGCTCGACGAGCGCCTCGCCGCGCGCGCCGCCAAGGACTACGCGCGCGCCGACGCGATCCGCGTCGAGCTCGCCGCGCGCAACATCGTCATCGAGGACAGCCCGCAAGGCGCCCGCTGGAAGGTGGTGGGGAACGATGACCGTGCCGCCTGACGTCGTGCCGCCGGCCGAGGCGACGGCCGAACTCGCCCAGCAGGCGATCGCCGAGGAATTCGGATTCTTCAGCGACTGGACCGAGCGTTACCAGTACCTGATCGACCTCGGCCGCAAGCTGCCGCCGTTTCCCGACGCGCTGCGCACCGAGGAGCACAAGGTCACCGGCTGCCAGTCGCAGGTGTGGCTGGTCGGCGAAGGCGATGCCTCCGCCCTGCACTTCCGCGCGATCAGCGATTCGTCGATCGTGTCGGGCCTGATCGCGTTGCTGCTGCGCGTCTATTCGGGCCGGCCGGCCGCGGAGATCGCCGCGACCGAACCGCGCTTCATCGAGGCGATCGGCCTCGCCAAGCACCTCTCCCCGACACGCTCGAACGGCCTCGCCGCGATGCTCGCGACGATCCGCCGCCACGCCGCCGAGACGCTCGCCGCCTGAGCCTCAGTCGCCCGCCACGCGCACGAGCAGGTGCTTGGCGATCTGCCCGTGCAGCTGGCCGATCGCCTTGGCCAGGTGCAGCATCAGGAAGAATCCGATCACGCCCGTGATCGTGAGCAGCGGCAGCATCCAGAACGGCGCGGTCCAGCTCGGCTCGCCGTCGTACATGACGATCATGCCGTGGTCGATGAACAGGTAGGCGAACGGCGCGATCGCGAAGCTGATCGATATCGCGAGCCCGGTCGTGACGATGGTGAAGTAGACCACCCCGAGCGGCAGCATCAGCATCATGTAGAGCATCGTGCTCCACGTGCGCGGATCGGTGAACATTTCGCCGATGCGCGCCCAGATCGACAGCCCGCGATCGACGTAGAGCGGCCGCCGCGGCATGCGCACGCCGAGCATGGCCTCGACGATCTTGCCCTCGACGAACGACAGCGCGCGCACCGTGCCGAAAAACAGCACGATGAACGGCACGCCTATGATGAGGACCGCGAAGCCGGCCGACAGGCCCAGTCCGGTCACGACCCATGTGAAGTAGAAGATGCCGGTCGCGAGCGACAGCGCCATGTAGAACAGCGCGGCGTAGGCACGCGGATCGAGCGCGATGCCGAAGAACGCCGCGAGCGCGGAACGCTTCTGCGCCGTCGGCGCAGCCGGACGCGGCCGCGGGCGCAGCGCACGCTCGACCTCGCCCTCCTTGACGCGATAGATCTCGGCGACCTCGTCGGGCGCGCCATAGCTCGTGACGATCTTCGCGAGCAGCGCCGCCTCGTCGAGTTCGGGGTGCTCGGCCATCTCGGCGCGCAGATGCTCTTCGGCGTCGTAGAGCGCGTCCTGGATCATCGCGGGGTCGGCGCCCTGCAGGGCCTGGCGCAGCTGGTCGAGGTACTCGCGGATCGTGCGCGGAATCGGCGTGTTCATGCCTGGGCCCCTTGTGGCGTGGACGGATCGAGGACGGTGTCGACGAAGTCGCGCGTGGCGGTCCACGACGCGACCCACTGCGCGAGCACGATGCGCCCGAGCGTGGTGATGCGGTAATAGCGGCGCGGCGGACCGGACACCGACGGTTCGACCTCGCTGTCGAGCAATCCGGCCGCGCTGAGGTTGCGCAGCACCGGATACAGCGCGCTCTGCTTGCCGGCGACCACGCCCGCGCCGTCGTCGAGGCGCTTGGCGATCTGGTAGCCGTACATCGGCTCGGTCGCCTGCGCGAGCACGGCCAGCAGCACGAGCGATACCGTGCCGGCCGAGAGCTCCTTCTGGAATTTCCTGAGGTGGAGGTCTTCGTCACCCATGCCTGCCGTCCTATCAATCACGTGACGATGTGCATGTTAGTGTGAAGTTCGTACTAGCTCATGCGTCGGAAGTCATGCCAGGCCGGCCCACCTGCCTGCGCTACGCTTGACGGCCCATCCTGCGCGAGGCTCCGGCATGACCCGCCCCCTTTTCCTGCCGTCGTCCCTCGTCGCCGCGCTCGCCCTGCTCGCTGCCATGCCGGAGCTGGCCGCGGCGGCCCCCGACGCGAAACCGGCCAAGCCGCTCACGATGCAGGACGTGATCGCCGCCTCGAAGCCCTCGGACTGGCGTGCGCTCGATCCCGAACGCACGCTCTACATGGACCTGCCTTCGGGCCGTGTCGTGATCGAGCTGGCCGAGCGCTTCACGCCGCTGCACGCGGCCAACATCCGCACGCTCGCGCGCGAGCACTACTTCGACGGTCTCGCCGTGCTGCGCGTACAGGACAATTTCGTCACCCAGTGGGGCGACCCGAACGCCGGCGAGGACAAGGCGCGTCCGCTCGGCAAGGCCAGCAAGACCCTCGCGCCCGAATTCACGCGGTCGTCGAAGGACGTGCCGTTCACGAAACTCGCCGACGGCGACGTCTACGCCGCCGAGGTCGGGTTCTCGGAAGGTTTCCCGGTCGGGCGCGACCCGAAGACCGGCGAAACCTGGGTCGCGCACTGCTACGGCGTGGTCGGTGCCGGGCGTGACAACGCTGTCGACTCGGGCAGCGGCGCCGAGCTCTACGCCGTGATCGGCCACGCGCCGCGTCAGCTCGAGCGCAACATCGCCGCGGTTGGTCGCGTCGTGAAGGGCATGGAGCTGCTCGCCGCGCTGCCGCGCGGACCCGCGCCGATGGGCTTCTACGACGATCCCGCGAAGCGCACGCCGATCACCTCGGTACGCGTCGCCGCGGACGTGCCGCAGGCCGAGCGCACGCCGCTCGAGGTCATGCGCACCGAGACCGCGACGTTCGCGTCACTCGTCGAATCACGCCGCAACCGACGCGACGACTGGTACCACGTGCCGGCAGGCCACATCGACCTGTGCAACGTGCCGATCCCCGTGCGCGAGCCGCCGGCACGCTGATCCCGACGCGGAGTTCGCGCGTACCTGCGAGGCATCGGCGGAGTCGCCTGCAGCAGTTGCGCCTTGCGCGCGATGAGTAGGGTGGAACCCGCACAGCGGATTCCACCGTGGCCGCAGGAGGCGCGTCGCGCCTCGATCCCTGCTGCCGCGTGCGCGTGAAGCCGGGGATGCGCGCATCCCCGCGCCGTCACGCGGCGTCACTCAGTGGTGATGACCACCTTCGCCGTGCACGTGGCCGTGCAGGACTTCCTCGACGCTGGCCTCGCGCACCTCGACGATCTCGATCGCGAAATGCAGCGTCTCGCCGGCGAGCGCGTGGTTGCCGTCGACGGTGACGTCGTCGCCGTTGATCTCGGTGATCATGACCGGCAGCATGCCGCCCGGCGTCTGCGCCTGGAACTGCATGCCGACCTCGAGATCGTCCACGCCGGCGAAGGCCTTGCGCGGCACGACCTGCACGAGTTCCTCGATGTAGTCGCCGTAGCCTTCGGCGGCCGGCACGTCGACATTGAACACGTCGCCCGCGACGTGACCTTCCATCGCCTTCTCGAGGCCCGGCACGATGTTGCCGGCGCCCTGCAGGTAGGTCAGCGGCTCGCGGCCGGCCGAGCTGTCGACGACGTCGCCGGCATCGTTGGTCAGGGTGTAGTGGAAGGACGCGACGGTGCGGTCGGCGATCTGCATGGCTGTTTTCCCTCGATACAAATGAAAAGCCCCGGACGCGAACGTCCAGGGCCGGTGACACGTACCGGAAGACCGGTTACTCGGCGCGGACGGCCTCGGCCTGCGGACCCTTCGGGCCCTGCGTGACCGTGAAGCTGACCTTCTGGCCTTCGGCGAGCGACTTGAAGCCGCTGCCTTCGATCGAGCGGAAGTGGACGAACACGTCCGGGCCCGACTCACGCGTGATGAAGCCGAAACCCTTGGCGTCGTTGAACCACTTGACCGTGCCGTTTTCGCGATTGGACATGACTGAATCCTTGGACAAACAAAATGTGGGAACGCGCGGACCGTTCGATCCGTCGCGGGTACTGGGTGTGCAAGGAGGAAGTGCGGGACGCGGCAGACAGGCAGATCAACGATCGGCATGTACCAATGTCACGATTCATTGTGACTCCGGCATACACAGTGGCGCGGAGTGTACGCCAGCCTTTTGACAATTGCGAACAATTCGTTAACCGGTTAGGCCCATCCAAGGGTAAGCCCCAGGGGGAAGCCTCAGGCGGGGGGGCGCCCCTTCCCGGACACGCCCCGGCACGCTAGTGTCACGCGCTTTCGTGTCAGGGGATCCTCGCGTGTTCAGACCCTTCCTGGCCGGCGTCCTCGCCTTGGCCACGATGGAGTGTTTCGCCACGGAGTGGTACGTCGAAGCCCGTTACGACGATCCCGCCGCGCTGCGGCGCGTCGGCGGCCTGTTCACCCATGTCACGGTCGACGAGAAGGCGCGCGTGCTGCGCGTCGACACCGACGACGACGGCATTCGCCTGCTCGAGCAGGCCGGCATGCACGTCTCGGTCGACATGGTGAGGACGGCTGAGCTGCGCGCGCTCGCCGCTCCCCCCGGGGACCTGCGCAGCATCCCGCAGTTCGCCTGCTACCGCACCGTCGAGGAGACGCGCACGGACGCCGAGGCCCTCGTCGCGGCCTACCCGGAACTCGCCTCGATCGAGTCGCTCGGCCCGACCTGGGAGCGCGACAACGGCCCCGGCGCGGGTTACGACATGTACGCGCTTCGCATCACGCGCCACGACACGCTCGCCGATAACCCGGAGCGTCCGCGCATGGTCGTGCTCGCCTCGATCCATGCGCGCGAGTACGCGCCGGCCGAACTCGTCACGCGCTTCGCGGAAGGACTCCTCGACGGATACGGCCGCGACCCGCAGGCGACCTGGCTGGTCGATCACGTCGATTTCCGCCTCGTGCTGCACGCCAATCCGGATGGTCGCAAGAAGGCCGAGGCCGGCGTGCTCTGGCGCAAGAACACCAACACGACGAACGGCACCTCCTGCGGTACCCCCTCGTCGAACAACCATGCCGGCATCGACCTCAACCGCAACTGGCCATTCCACTGGAACACGGCGCCCGGCGGCTCGAGCGGCGCAGCGTGCAACGCGGTCTACCGCGGGCCCACGCCGGCATCGGAACCCGAGACGCAGAACCTGATCCGTTACGTCGCCGGCACGCCAGGGCCCGACGGTGCCTTCGTCGGCGGCGCCCTGCCCGACCGCAAGGACGACGCCGTCACGGTCGCGGCGCCGGACGATTACAAGGGCCTCTTCTTCGACATCCACAGCTACGCCGGCCTCGTGCTGTGGCCGTGGGGCGACACGCTGACCGTATCCCCGAACGGCGAGGCGCTGCAGACACTCGGCCGTCGCATCGCCTGGTTCAACGGCTACACGCCACAGCGCGCCTCGCAGCTGTACGCCACCGACGGCGGCACGATCGACCTCGTCTACGGACAACTCGGCGCACCGGCCTACGTCATGGAGATCGGCACCGAGTTCTTCCAGCCGTGCAGCTCGTTCGAGAACACGATCCTGCCCGTGAACCTGCAGGCGCTGCGCTTCGCGGCGCGCACGGCCGAGGCACCGTACCGCCTCGGCAAGGGCCCCGACGTGCATTCGCTCGCAGTGGAGTACGCGGTGGAGCCGGGCGAGGATGCCGTCATCCGCGCGACGATCGACGACACGCGCTTCCGCCAGACCAGCGCCGCGCAACCGACCTTCGCGATCACCTCGGCGCATGCCTATGTCGGCAGGTTGCCGTGGCAGACCGACGGCGGCGTGACCGCATTCGAACCGGTCGACGGCGCCTACAACAGCACGCAGGAACGCGTCATGGCACGTGTGCCGATGAACGGCCTCGCGCCGGGACGCCATCTCGTGTACGTGCAAGGCGTGAATGCCTCGGGAGGCGGCACCGCAGGAGCACCGGACGCCGTCTACGTGCAGGTCCTCGAATCCGGTGACCGCATCTTCCGTGACGGTCTGGAGATCGCGCCGGACTGAGCTCAGCCCGGCGCGCGGTGGCGCGCCTCGAGCACGCGCACGAGATCGTCGAGACCCAGGCCGCGCGCGCGCAACAACACGAGCAGGTGGAACACGAGGTCGGCCGACTCGGCGAGCAGCGCGTCCTCGTCCTGCGCGACTGCGGCGAGCGCCGTCTCGACGCCCTCCTCGCCGACCTTCTGCGCAATGCGCCGCAGGCCCGACTCGAACAGGCGCGTCGTGTAGCTGCCCTCGGGACGATCGCGTTCACGCGTCGCCACCAGCGCATCGAGTTCGGCAAGGAACGCGACCGGCGGAGGCGGCGCGTCGACGAAGCAGGTGCGTGCGCCCGTGTGGCAGGTCGGACCCTGCGGCTCGGCACGCACGAGCCAGGTGTCGCGATCGCAGTCCAGGTGCATCGACACGACGCGCAGCACGTGACCGGACTGCTCGCCCTTGGTCCACAGGCGCTGCTTGCTGCGGCTGAAGAACGTCACGTGGCCGCTCGCGCGCGTCGCCTCGAGCGACTCGCGCGACACGTAGCCGAGCATGAGCACCTCGCCCGTGTGCGCATGCTGCACGATCGCAGGCAGCAGGCCCTCGCCCTTGTCCCAGTCCGCGTCGTCGCTCATGGCCTCACCTTGACGCCGCGTGCGGCGAGTTCACGCTTGAGATCGGGAATCGTGATCGCACCGGAATGGAACACGCTCGCGGCCAATGCGGCGTCGACATCGGCCTCCTCGAACGCGGCGACGAAGTGCGCAGGCTCGCCGGCGCCGCCCGATGCCACGAGCGGCACGTCGCAGCACGCGCGCACCGCGCGCAACTGCGCGATGTCGTAACCCGTGCGCACACCGTCGGTGTCCATGCAGTTGAGCACGATCTCGCCGGCGCCGCGGCGCTGCACCTCGACGACCCAGTCGAGCGTGCGCCTCGCGAGCGCACGCGTCTTCGACGGATCGCCCGTGTACTGGCGCACGCGCCACTCGCCGTCGTCGTCGCGCATGCTGTCGATGCCGACGACCACGCATTGCACGCCGAACGCAGCCGCGAGTTCGTCGATCAGCTCCGGACGCTCGAGCGCGGGCGAGTTGACCGAGATCTTGTCCGCACCGGCGTGCAGCACCTCGCGCGCGACCTCGACGTCGCGGATGCCGCCGGCGACGCAGAACGGGATGTCGATGACACGTGCGACACGCTCGACCCAGTCGCGGTCGACGCTGCGCCCGTCCGGGCTCGCGGTGATGTCGTAGAACACGAGTTCGTCGGCACCTTCGTCGCGGTAGCGCAACGCGAGGTCGACGATGTCGCCGACCACGACGTGGTCGCGGAAGCGCACGCCCTTGACGACCTGCCCGTCGCGCACGTCAAGGCACGGGATGAGGCGACGCGTCAGCATGCGAGTGCCCCGGCCACGTCGAGCGTGCCCTCGAGCAGGCTGCGGCCGAGCACGACGCCGGCGACGCCCGAGGCGCGCAGGGCGACCACGTCGGCGATGTCGCGCACGCCACCCGATGCCTGCACGGCGAGCGCGGGCGCGATCGCGCGCACGTGCGCATAGAGATCGAGATTGGGCCCCGCGAGCATGCCGTCGCGCGCGATGTCGGTGCACAGCAGGTGGCGGGCGCCCGCGGCGGCAAATCGCGGTGCGAGCGTATCGAGCGTGTCGGGCGCGGCTTCGGTCCAGCCGGCCGACGACAATGTCCACGCCGAACCGTCGTGGCGCGTATCGAGTGCGATCACGAGGCAGTCCGCGCCGTGCGTGCCGATCCATCCGACGACACGGTCGGGCTCGCGTACGGCCACGCTGCCGACCACGACGCGCGCCACGCCGGCGTCGAACAGACGCTTCACGTCGTCTTCGCCGCGCACGCCGCCGCCGGCCTGCACGCGCAGACCGAGCGTGCACAGGCCTTCGAGAACGCGCAGGTTCTCGAAGCGGCCTTCGCGTGCACCGTCGAGATCGACGACGTGCAGGTCGGTCGCGCCGGCGTCGCGGTAGGCACGTGCCTGCTCGAGCGGATCGACCGCGTAGCCGGTCTCGCGCGCGTAGTCACCTTGGCGCAGGCGCACGACGCGACCGCCACGCAGGTCGAGGGCGGGAAGGACGACGAAGCTCATGAGGCGAGGAAATTCCCGAGAAGGCGGGCGCCGACTGCGGCCGAGCGCTCAGGGTGGAACTGCATGCCGGTGAAGTTGCGCGAACGCACGACCGCCGACAATGGCGCACCGTAATCGACCGACGCGAGCGTCGCGGGGCCACGCGCGACGGCGTAGCCGTGCACGAAGTACGCATACGCCTCGTCGCCGAGGCCGTGCAACAGGGGATCGTCGCGATCGACGACGAGGCGGTTCCATCCCATGTGCGGGACGCGCCGCTGGCCGCCCGGCGCGATGCGCGACACGCGCCCTCCGATGACACCGAGGCACGGCGTATCGCCCTCCTCGGAATGCTCGAACAGCAGCTGCATGCCGAGGCAGACGCCGAGAACAGGTTGCTCGAGTGCACGCAGCACCTCGGTGAGACCGGCCTCGTGAAGGCGCGCCATGCCGGGCCCGGCCGCGCCGACACCGGGCAGGATCACGTGCGATGCCGCGCGGATACGCGAGGCGTCGCGTGTCAGAGAGGCCTCCACGCCGAGTCGCTGCAGCGCGTATCGCACCGAACCGATGTTGGTGCCGCCCGCATCGACGAGTACCACGTCGTGCGCGGTCACAGCGTTCCCTTCGTGCTCGGAAGGTCGTCGCCATGGCGGCGGATCGCCTGCCCCAGCGTGCGCGCGAACACCTTGAAGCAGGCCTCGACCATGTGATGCGCGTTGTCGCCGCGCACCGTGATGTGCAGGTTCGCGCCGAGCGTCTCGCACAGCGAGCGGAAGAAATGCGGCACGAGTTCGGTCGGCACCTCGCCGACGCGCTCGCGCGGGAACGTGCCTTCGAAGACGAGATACGGCCGGCCCGAAAGATCGAGCGCGGCGCTCGCGAGCGTCTCGTCCATCGGCAACGTGAAGCCGTAGCGGCCGATGCCGCGCTTGTCGCCGAGCGCCTCGCGCAAGGCCTGGCCGAGCGCGAGCGCGCAATCCTCGATCGTGTGGTGTTCGTCGACCTCGACATCGCCGTGGCAATCGAGGTCGAGCGAGAACGCCGCGTGCTTGGCGATCTGGTCGAGCATGTGGTCGAAGAAACCGAGGCCGGTACGCACGCTCGACCGCGCACCGGCGTCGAGGTCGACACGCACGGCGATGCGCGTCTCGCGCGTTTCGCGCACGACGCTGGCGACACGCGGCGTGTCGCACAGCTGGTGCGCGATCTCGCGCCACGCCTGTCCCGCCGGGCCGACGCGCAGGCCACGCACGCCGAGATTGGCCGCGAACTGCAGGTCGGTGTCGCGATCACCGACCATCGCCGAAGCCTTGCGCGACCAGTCGTCGCGCGCGAGCCAGTGGCGCACGAGGCCGATGCCGGGCTTGCGCGTGTCGAGGCCTTCATGAGGAAAGCTGCGGTCGATCAGCACCTCGCGGAACGTGATGCCCTGCGATCCGAGGATCTGCAGCAGCAGCGCGTGCGGCCCTTCGAAGTCGGCCTCGGGAAAGCTCGATGTGCCGAGGCCGTCCTGGTTGGTGACCATGACGAGCTCGTAGCCTGCGGCGACACAGCGCAGCAGCGCGGGAATGACGCCCGGCAGCAGCGCTAGCTTGTCGAAGCGATCGATCTGGAAGTCCGCAGGCTCCTCGATCAGGCAGCCGTCCCGGTCGACGAACAGGATGCGCCGTCGACTCATGCGGCGGCCTGCTGCCGGATCAGCTGCTCGAGCAGCCGCGCATTCTCCTCGCGCGAACCGACCGTGATGCGCAGGTGGCCTTCGAGGCGCGGATAGCGGCCGACGTCGCGCACGACGATGCCCGCGCGCAGCAGGGCGCGATAGACCGCCGGCGCATCCTCGAACTGCACGCACAGGAAATTCGCACGCGATGGCAGCACCTCGATCACGCCGGGAAGGCGCGACAGCGCATTCGCGAGACGCTCGCGCTCGGATGTGATCAACGCGACGCGCTGGTGTGTCTGTGCGTGCCCTTCGGCCGTCAATGCGGCGAGTGCCGCCGATACGCTCGAAGTCGGCAGCGGATAAGGCGCCATGATCCGGCGCAGCAGCGAGACGATCTCGGGCATGGCGAGCAGACAGCCGACACGTGCACCGGCGAGCGCCCAGGCCTTGGACAGCGTGCGCAGCACGCCGAGGTTCTCGTTCGCGCGCAGCAGCGTGGCTGCGCTCGGCAGGTCGGCGAACTCGATGTAGGCCTCGTCGACGATCAGCAACGCTCGACCGCGCAGTGCGCCGGCGAGCCGCGCGATGTCGGCGAGCGGCGTGGTGCCGCCGGTCGGGTTGTTGGGCGAGCACAGGAACACGAGCTTGGTGTCGACCGGAAGATCGGCGACGAGGGCATCGACGTCGAACGCGAAGCCGTCACCGAGCGGCGCCTCGACGACGCGCGCGCCCTGCACCGCCGCGCTCACCGCGTACATGCCGAACGTCGGCGGCGACACGACCACGGCATCGCGACCGGGTCGACAGAACGCGCGCATGAGCAGGTCGATCGCCTCGTCGCTGCCGCGGCCGACGAGCACCTGGCCCGGATCGACGCCGTAGAGATCCGCGAGGCGCTCGACGAGGATGCGCGGCTGCGGATCCGGATAGCGGTTGAGCGGGCGTCCGCGCAATTCGGGCTGCGCGCCGGTCGGTCCCCACGGCGATTCGTTCGCGTTGAGCATGACGTCGGCGGTGCCGGCTTCGTTGCGCGCCGACGAGTACGGCGTCAAGGCGAGGACTTCGGGACGGGCGAGATCGAGGATGCTCATGGCGCGGTCTCCAGTACGTCGAGGCGCACACCGACGGCGCGCGCATGCGCGTCGAGCCGTTCGGCGCGCGCCAGCGTCATCGCGCACGGCCCGATCGCGCGCAGGCCGTCCGGCGTGAGTTCCTGCACGGTGACCTGCTTGACGAAGCTTGCCACCGATAGCCCGCTCCATGCACGCGCGTGGCCGTAGGTCGGCAGCACATGGTTGGTGCCGCTGCAGTAGTCGCCGACCGATTCGGGCGTGTAGGCGCCGAGGAACACAGAGCCCGCGCTCTCGATGGATTCGAGCAGCGTGCGCGGCTCGCGCACGTTGAGGATGAGGTGCTCGGGTGCATAGAGGTTGCTCGCCGCGGCGGCGTCCTCGAGCGAGTCGACGAGCAAGAAGCGCGCGTGCGCCAGCGCTCGCGCCGCCACCTCGGCACGCGGCAGCAGCGCGCACTGGCGCTCGACCTCGGCCACGACGGCATCGACGATCGCCTCGTCGGGCGACACGAGCACGACCTGCGAGTCCTCGCCGTGCTCGGCCTGCGCGAGCAGGTCGGAGGCGACGAAGCGCGGATCGGCCTCCGCATCGGCGATCACGAGCACCTCGGACGGACCCGCCGGCATGTCGACGGCCGGACCGCCGGGCTCGGCGGCGACCTGCAGCTTGGCCTCGGTCACCCAGACATTGCCGGGCCCGAACAGCTTGTCGCATCGCGGCACCGACTCGGTGCCGTAGGCCATCGCGGCGATCGCCTGTGCACCGCCGAGCTTGAACACGCGTGTGATGCCGCACAGACGCGCGGCCACCAGCACGGCCGGATCGCAGCGTCCGTCAGGGCGTGCCGGCGTGCACAGCACGATCTCGCGACAGCCGGCGATGCGTGCCGGCACGCCGAGCATGAGCGCGGTCGACGGCAGTGGCGCACCACCGGCCGGCACATACAGGCCGACCCGCGCGATCGGGCGCGACACGCGCTCGCAGACGACGCCGGGCGCGGTCTCGAGGCGCACGGGCTGCGGCATCGTCGCGCGATGGAACGCCTCGATGCGTGCCGCGGCTTCGCGTATCGCGGACCGCAGCGCGTCGTCGAGCGACGCTTCGGCGGCTTCGAACTCCTCCTCGCCCACGGCGATGCTCGCGAGCTCGCAGCCGTCGTAGCGGCGCGTGAACGCGAGCAGCGCGTGGTCGCCGTCGGCACGCACGATGGCCAGGATGCGGCGCACGCCGTCACGCGTGTCGGCGGCACTCGCCTGCGGCGGCCGCGCGAGCGCCTCGCGGCGGCCAGCCTCGTCGAGATCGTTCCAGTCCACGCGCCTCATGCGAGCATCTGCTCCACGGGCAAGACGAGCATCTGGCGCGCGCCGGCACGCTTCATGTCCTCGAGGTGCTGCCAGGTGATCGCGTCGGTGCAGACGGCCTGCAGCGCGATGTCGTCGACGCTGCCCTCGATCGGCATGATCGTCGGCGGCTGGCCCTGCGGCAGCAGACGCGTGATCGCATCGAGCGCCGCGCGCGGCGCGTGCAGCATGACGAGCTTGGACACGCGCACCTGGATCACGCCGTCGATGCGGCGCATGAGCATCTGCGCGAGGCCGGCACGCTCGTCGTTCGGCAATGCGGCGCCGCCCGCGAGCACGGCCTCGGACTCGAGCACGGTCGCGACTTCGCGAAGCTGGTTCGCGGCCAGCGTCGCGCCGCTCGAAACCAGGTCGCAGATGACATCGGCCGTGCCGAGGCGAGGCGCGATCTCGACCGAGCCCGACAGCGTCACGATCTTCGCCTCGACCTCGTGACGACGCAGCCAGTCGGCGAGCAGGTTCGGATACGTCGTCGCGATGCGCTGGCTGGCGATCCCGGCGGGGCCTTCCCAGGTCGACTCCTGCGGCACTGCCAGCGAGAGTCGGCACTGGCCGAATCCGAGCGCACGCAGCTCGCGGAATGCCGGCTCCGGCCCTGCACCGAGCGCCTGCTCGGCGAGCACGTTGCGTCCGACGATGCCAAGGTCGCAGACGCCGTCGGCGATCATGCCGGGCACGTCGTCGTCGCGCACGAGCAGCAGGTCGACCGGCAGCGACTCGCCGAAGCAGAACAGCTTGTCGCGGCTGCGCCTGAAGGTGAGGCCGCAGCGCGCGAGCAGGTCCTGCGAGGCGTCGCTGAGGCGACCCGACTTCTGGATCGCGATGCGCAGGCGGTCACGCGCGCTCATGCACGTGCTCCGCTCGAAGCCGTTCGCCGCCGCGCAGGCTGGGCCGACTTGCGTGCCGCCGCTCCACCCGCGAGCGCGGCGAGGTAACCGCCGTTGCCCTGGTTGATGAAGCGCGCGACGCGGCCGATCGTCGTGATGCTGACTGCGGTGCGCTCGTGGATCTCGCGATACGGCATGCCGTCGAGCAGGTACGGCACGACCCGCCAGCGGTCGACCAGCGCCTCGAGCTCGGCCGGCGTGCACAGGTCGCGCAGGAAGGCGCGCATGTCCGCGACGCTGCCGAGTGACAGCAAGGCCTTGCACAGGCTCTCCTCGGCGCGTGCATCGGGAGTCTCGGCCTGCAGGGATCGACGCTTCATGATGTATTAGCGCATTAATACGATGGGGCGCGGACGATACCGTGGCTCACCGCCATGCGCAAGGCCGGAAGGTCGCGGCACGGCGCCGCACGGCGTCATCGCGAAAGTTTCGGGATCGTCGATGAACGGGCCGCGCGGAGACTCCCTCGGCATCGGTCGTTGCGGCTGGACGCGTTGCGGTCCCTGCCCTACGCGGGCCTGGCCCGCGACACGAGCAGGACGCCCGACAGCACGAGCAGCGTGCCGGCGACCTGCCAGGGCCCCATGGGCTCGCCGAGCACCAGCAGGCTCAGCACGATCGTCGACACCGGACCGAGCATGCCGACCTGCGCCGCGAGCCCCGAGCCGATGCGCTCGATCGCCATCATGACTGCGAGCACCGGCACGACCGTGCACAGCGTGCCGTTGAGCAGGCTCAGCCACCACACCGCTGCGGGGATCGCGGTGACCGCATCGAGCGGGCGCAGCAGCAGGTACTGGCCCAGGCACAGCACGCAGGCAACCGTACTCGCGTACGCGGTGAGCCGCATCGCACCGACGCGCGCGACGAGTTCGCCGCTGCCGACCAGGTAGATCGCGTAGCTCAGTGCGCTCGCGAAGACGAGTGCGCTGCCGAGTGCGATGTCGCTTCCGCCGACCTCGAGGTCGTGGGCGAAGGCGAGCACGACACCGGCATAGCTCAGCGCGAGCGCGCCGAGCTGCACGCGCGTCGGCCGGCGCCGGAACACGAGCACGCCGATCGCGAGCACGATCGTCGGCGTCAGGTAGAGGATCAGGCGTTCGAGCGTCGCGGTGATGTAGGCCAAGCCGGCGAAGTCGAGGAAGCTCGCGAGGTAATAGCCGAAGAACCCGAGCATCACGATGCGCAGTGCGTCGGGTGTGCCGATGCGCGTGCGCGTGAGCGAACGCCGCGCCCACGCCGCCATGGCGAGGAAGAACGGCAGCGCGACGAGCATGCGCAGCGCGAGCAGCGTGACCGCATCGGCACCGTAGCGGAAGCCGAGCTTGACGATGATCGCCTTGCCCGAGAACGCGATCGCACCGAACGCGGCGAGCGCAAAGCCGATCCAGCGCCGACCTGGATCCCTCGCCGCGGCGGCCGTCACCGACGAAGATCGCTCGCGGCGATCGGCCGGCGTGGCGGTGCCGTGAAGCGTGGTCTCACGCGAGCGCCGCTTCGAGAAGGCGCCTGATCAGCGCCTGGGTCGGTGCCGCGACGTCGTCGCGGTACGCGAAGCTGTCCTCGTCCATGTAGTTGAGCTGGGCGAGCTCGAGCTGCACGGCGTCGACGCCGTGGTCGGGGCGTCCGTAGTGGCGCGTGATGTAGCCGCCCTTGAAGCGGCCGTCGAGCACGACCGAATACGCATCCTGCGCATCGAGGACGCCGCGCAGGCGTTCGCGCAGCGCGGTCGAGCAGCTCGTGCCGGAAGCCGTCCCGACGTTGAAGTCCGGCAGGCGGCCTTCGAAGAGGAACGGCACGAGGCTGCGGATCGAATGGCCTTCCCACAGCACCACGCGGCCGTGCGCGTCGCGCAGCCTCGCGATCTCCTCCGCGAGCGCCTCGTGGTAAGGCCGCCAGTACGTGTCGACGCGCGCCTCGATCTCGTCGCGCGACGGTGCCTGCCCGTCGAGGTACACCGGTTCGCCGCTGAACTGCACGATCGGGCACAGACCCGTCGTGTTCTGGCCCGGGTACAGCGAGACGTCGTCCGGAGGACGGTTGAGGTCGACGACGTAGCGCGAATGGCGCGGCGCGAGGATCGACGCACCGAGTGCTTCGGCGAACGCATAGAGGCGCGAGACGTGCCAGTCGGTATCGGGCACGCGGCGAGCCGATGGCGTGAGCCGCGCGGCGATGCCGTCGGGAACCGCACTGCCGTCATGCGGCAGGCTGATCAGCAACGGCGCGCGGCCGCGGTGCAGCGTGAAGATGTCGGTCATGCGCGCAAGTCTAGCGCGGCGCGACCGCGTGATCCGTCGCGTTACTTCGCCGCGGCGGCAGCCGGACGTGCAGCCGGATCGCTCCAGCGCAGCGGCTCGATCGCGCAGCGCTGCATGATCGCGGTACGCGCCTCGGGATCGGGCGGCAGGTTGAACGGGAAGATCAGCGAGCTGAACATGCGGTCGCGCCCCGCATTGATCATGGTCGGCTCGAACTGCAGGTTCGCCGCGGCGCTGTAGGCCACCGTCGCCAGGTCGCCGGCCGGCTCGACCTTCTGCACCTTGATGTTGCTCGTGCGGCCGTTCTTCTCGACGACGAACGACACCGTCGCACAACCCGGGACGTTCATGTTCTTGCCCGAAAGCGGTACGTCGGCCTGGATCGACGCGTGCATCATGACCCAGTACTTGGACAGGCTTTCGGGACGAACCGATTTCGGAGCGTCCTCCTGCGCGACCGCCGCGAGCGGCAGTCCGGCGAGGGCGAATGACAGGGCGAGATTGCGCAACATCGTGATTCTCCGGATCGACGGCGCGCAGCATAACGCCATGGCGTGAACCCTGCCCGGACGACGTGCTTTCCTCGTCGCTCAGTCCGCGGACGGTGCCGATGACGTCGACGTGGCCGCGGCACGTCCGTGGCGCATGCGATGAAGCAGTGCCACGAGCCCCTTCGATCCGAACACGAGCGCGAGGCCGAGCACGATGTCGAACGCGTAGCCGATGCCTTCGACGACCCGCGCACGCCGCATGTCGTCGGTCAACCGGACGTACTCCGAAGCCGCCGCATGCGAAAGCCCCCAGTACGCCACATGGCTCAGGCCCGTCATGACGAACCACATGCCGAGCACGCTCAGCGCGATCCACTGCAACTCGGCGACACCGATCGGACTCTCGAACACCTCGTGGCGACCGCGGCCGAGCGCGAAGCTCGCGAGCGGCGACGGGAACCGCCACAGCAGCACCGCGATGACGAACGAGACCGCTGCTAGGCCGCCGACCAGCCACGGCGACACGCCGCCTTGCTCGAGCATGCCGCCGGCCACCAGAGCGAGGACCTGCGCGAACGTCGCCCACGCCATCAGCACCGCGCCGAGGCGGATCGCGATGCACAGGATCGAATGGATACTGGTCCTCACACGCGCCGCCTCACAGATCGCCGAGGCCTTCGGCGAGCCCCGCAGGCCCCACGCGCAGCAGCTTGAGCGTGTTGGTGCCGCCGAGACGCCCCGTGTGATCGCCCGTGGTCAGGATCACGCGGTCGTCCTCGGCGAGGTGGCCGAGGTTGAACAGGTGCTGGATCGCCGCGCGTGCGGCCTGGGTCGGGCCGACGTCGTGCGGATCGAACTCGATCGGGTAGACGTCACGGAACAGCAGCATGCGGCGACGCGCGGCCGCGTTGCGCGAGAGCGCGTAGATCGGCACGCTCGAGCGATGCCGCGACAGCCAGCGCGCAGTCGCGCCGGATTCGGTCAGCGCGACGATCGCACGTACGCCGATGCGCGCGGCGAGGAACATCGACGCGAGCGCGATGGCCTGGTCGGTGCGATCCAGCGGTGCACCCGGGGCGAAGTCGGCCGAGGCCTCGAACTGGCGCTCGGCGCCGAGGCAGACACGGCGCATCGCGGCGACGGCCTTGTCGGGATGCTTTCCGGATGCGGTCTCCTGCGAGAGCATGACCGCGTCGGTGCCGTCGATCACCGCGTTGGCGACGTCGAGCACCTCGGCGCGCGTCGGGATCGGCGACTCGACCATCGACTGCATCATCTGCGTGGCCGTGATGACGACGCGGCTGCGCTCGAGCGTCTCGCGGATGATCTTCTTCTGCAGACCCGGCAGCTCGGCATCGCCGATCTCCACGCCGAGGTCGCCTCGCGCGACCATGACCACGTCGCTCGCGTCGATGATCTCGCCGAGCACGGCGATCGCCTCGGTGCGCTCGATCTTCGCGACGATCGCGGCATCGCCGCCGGCTTCGCGCAGCAGCGTGCGCGCCTGCTCGACGTCGGCCGCGTTCTTGACGAACGACACCGCGAGGAATTCGACGCCGAGTTCGGCGGCGAGGCGGATGTCGGCGCGGTCCTTGTCCGACAGCGCGGCGACCGTGAG
This sequence comes from Dokdonella aquatica, assembly GCF_051987395.1. NCBI lineage: Bacteria > Pseudomonadati > Pseudomonadota > Gammaproteobacteria > Lysobacterales > Rhodanobacteraceae > Dokdonella > Dokdonella aquatica. Next base: position 4,439,012 of record NZ_CP197094.1, read on the forward strand.
GCCGCCACCGAGGCGGTTGATGCCCTTGCGGTCGGACAGGCGTCCGCCGACCGTGACCGTGCACTGCACGCTCTGCGGCGCGACCGCGCTCACTTCGAGCGCGACGAGGCCGTCGTCGAGCAGCAGGATGTCGCCCGCGGACACGTCCTGCCAGAGTTCGTGGTAACCGACGCCGACGCGCGTCGCGTCGCCGGGCGGCGCATCGGGACGGCAATCGAGCGTGAACGTCGCGCCGGGTTCGAGGTGGATCGCCCCGTCGGCGAAACGCTCGACGCGGATCTTCGGGCCTTGCAGGTCGCCCAGCACGGCCACTTCGCGTCCGAGCTTCGCGGCAGCCGCGCGCACCGCGCCGGCACGCGCGCGATGGTCGTCCGGATGGCCGTGCGAGAAATTGAGCCGCACCACGTCGACACCTTCGGTGAGCAGGCGTTCGAGCATGCCGGGGGCGTCGGTCGCCGGGCCCAGCGTGGCGATGATGCGGGTACGTCGCAGTTGCGCAGACATCGAGTCCCTCCCTCGAAGTGAGCGCGCAACCTATCACAGCACCCGTGACCGCAACGGCGACGTGCATCGCCGTGCGGCCACGCGGTGCGATGCGGGATCAGCCGTTGCGCACGGTCTGCAGGATCGAGCCCACGTCGAGCGTGCTGGCCTGCTGCTGCATCTGCGGCAGGTAGCGCGAGCTGAGGCCCTTGGCCTCGCCGAGCATGCCCTGGAACGACTCGCGCAGCATCGCCGTCGACAGCGTGCGGCCGCCTGCGTAGTAGCGCTTGGCCACGTGGCCGAGCGCGTAGGTGCTCGCGAAACTCATGCCCGAGCTGACCGCCTGACGGCCGACGCCACGCAGCAGGCCGCCACCGAGCTTGCCGAGCAGGCCGCCGAGCAGCTTGCGTCCGGCCTGTTCGAGATACTGCGACGTTAGGCCGACGCCGGCCGTGGCGAGGAAGTCCTTCACGTGGCCGCGATCGAGCTCGTAGCCGTACGACTTGCCGATGCGGTACACGAGCTTCATCTGCAACGGGATGATGGCCATCGTCGCGAGCGATTCGGGCAGCAGCTCGAGCGCACCGTTGAGGATCGAGGCGTTGAGGATCGTCTTGTCCATCTCGGCCTCGCCCATCGTCGACGTGGCGCCCACGGGGGGCGCATCGGATGCGGACTCGGCCGCGGTCGCCGAATACGCGGCCGCGCCGGTGGCGGCCAGCGGCAAAGCGGCGATCGCCTCGGCCTGGTCGTCGACCTCCTTCACCTGCTGCGCGCCGAAGCCGAGCGCCTCGCGAAGGTTTCCGAGAAACGCCTTCTCGGCCGGCGACTGCGTGCCATCCGCATCGCACACGCACACGGCCATCTCGTAGGCGAGCTGGCGCGATTCGGCCGAGCCCAGCAGCGCCACGCTGTCGGCGATCGACACGCGCTTGAGCAGCACGTCCTGATACAGCGCCGCGACGTTGATCGAGCCCTCTCCGGCCAGCGCATCGGCGATGCGCTTGACCTCGGCGCGTTCGCGCTCGTCCTTGTCGCCGTCGGCGAAGGCCGCCATGAGCGCCAGGGTCAGGATGGCTTTCTGTTCGTTGTCGTTCACGGATCGACCTCTGCAAGGGGACGGGCTTGGGCGGCGACGCGCGCGGAAAGTTCCGCGATGCGTCACGCCACGGTCATGTGGCGCCGGGAGACGGCGAGAAATAGCGGCTCGGCGCGACGCCGATCGTGCGCCGGAACATCGTCGCGAACGCCGAGGCACTCTCGTAGCCGAGGTCGAACGCGATCGTCGTGATCGCGTCGCCCGCGGCGAGCCGCGGCAACGCCGCGAACAGGCTGGCCTGGCGACACCACGCCGCGAAGCTGAATCCCGTTTCGGAACGGAAGCGACGCGTGAACGAACGGCGGCTCATCGCGAGGTCGGCGCACCAGTCGTCGATGGTCTCGTGCGGCGACGGGTGCTGAAGGTACGCGCGGCAGCGCGCGGCGAGGCGCGCGTCGTTCGGGATCGGCACGTTGAGCGGAAGCTCGGCCGCCGCCTCGATCTCGCGCAGCAGCAGCAACAGCACGAGGTCGGTGCGCGAACCACGCAGGTAGCGGTCCGGCAGATCGATCACCTCGCGCATGAGCGCGCCCATGAGCGGCGAAGCGCCGACAACGCGGCAGGTCGCGGGCATCGCGACCGCGTTGCGCGTCGTGTCGATGTAGAGGCTGATCAGATGCGCCGCCGACATCGCGGTGACTTCGTGCGGCACGCCTGCGGGTATCCACACCGCGCGCTCGGACGGCACGATCCAGCTGCCGAGCTCGGTGCCGATCGCGACCACGCCCGACGCCGCGTAGACGAACTGCGCGCGCCAGTGCTGGTGGCGACCGACGTGCTCACCCGCGACGTAGTCGTTGGCGACACCGAGCAGTGCACCGGGCACCGTGTCGACGTCGTACGGATGGATGTCTTTCATGCGGCCCGAACGCGAGGTTTTTTGACCTGAACGATGATGCGGGCAAACCTCCCAACGCGTCTACTGACGCCTTGCCATACCTCCTCGTATGGCGGCAGTACTCCACTGGCTCCCTCCCTCCCGCTGGTGGATTCGGACGAGGCGGTCACGCTCCGGAACTCCCGGGCGGGGCCGCCTCGTTCGGTTTTGTCCCGTGTTCGCCCTCCTTTCTCATGTCGTCCGGACACGTGCCGGCGCGCCCGTGCGCGCGTTGCGTAGACGTCGCACCGAGCGCACTATAACGTCCGTTATAACAACGGACCCGCTGCGATGAAGCTCAAGATCACCACGATCGGCAATTCGGCCGGCGTCATCCTGCCGCGCGAGCTGCTGGCCCGCCTGCGCGTCGGCAAGGGCGACGACCTCCACGTACTCGAAACCCCCGACGGTATCCGGCTCATCGTCTACGACCCCACGCTGGCGGCGCAGATGGAGGTGGCGGAGAAGGTCATGCGTGAAGACCGCGACGTCCTCCGTCAACTCGCCAAGTAGGCACGACGATGATCGTCTGGATCACGCGCGAGCTCGCGCTCGCCATCCACGACCGCCAGCTCGCGGAGCACGGCGGCGGCACGGGTATGCGTCATGAGTCGCTGCTCGAGGCTGCACTCGCACGACCGCTGCGACGTCACGCCTACGGCGATCCACCGCCCGACCTTGCCGCCCTCGCGGCGAGCCTGGCCTTCGGCCTCGCGCGGAAACATCCCTTCGTCGACGGCAACAAGCGCACCGCGCACGTCTGCTATCGCGCGTTCCTCGCGCTCAACGATGCCGATCTCGTCGCGAGCGAAGAACAGAAGTACGCCGCGATGATCGGGCTGGCCGACGGATCGATCGACGAACCGGCATTCACCGACTGGCTGCGCGCACATCTGGTCGTTTCGACCTCGCGAAGCGTGCAGGACACTCCGGGCATCTATCCGACCGGTTGACACGCACTCGCCGACTCGACGACCGGGATCATGTCCCTGACGTCACGCGCGCGACATCGGTCTGGCCGACGGCCGCCGCGAGCCTCTCCGCCAGCACCCTCACATGCTCCCTGAGCTCGGGCGGATCACGCACCTCAAATGCGACCCCGAGCAGCGCGACGTGATACGCGATGACCTCGTGGCGATGCCCGCCGACCTCGAGCACGCAGCGTGACGCATCGAGTCTGCGCAGGCTGCCGATCGAGGGCGGGATGCGTTCGCGCATCGCCTGCAACGGCGCATGCAGGAGGATCTCGGCCTTCGCGGGATACGGTTCGACCGTAATTCCGCTGCCCGAGCAAAGACGGCCCTTTCGAAAACTCATGAGAAATCTTGTAACGCTTTGAGTAAAAAATTTAGCATGACCTTAAGAAATGCACTATCGGCACAGATAGTTTCGTGATCCGCATCACGAAATATTTTTACAGGAGGTACTGCGCTCATGCTCTAATTGTAAAGCTCATTAAAAATTTGGCTCTGATGTAAATCTTAATGAGCAACCTTGGAATGGACATCAAAGGAGCAAAAACGTGAATATCAAGTGCTCGATCGCAGTAGCGGCTACTCTCGCTCTCGGTATCGCCAGCCCTGCAAACTCACAGACCTTGAGCGGCGGAAGCAACTTCAACTGGTACCAGGTGGATAGAGTCTATAACTCCGTAGGCCAGCTTACAGAATGCGTGAGAGAACCTTACGGGGTGATCAAGAACTTCCATAAGGTATCGCATTTAGTGTCTGCCAAACTTAATGAAATGCGCAACGCAGGCCAGAGCAGATTAAGAATGATGATATTTTTCGGGAACGGTTTATCAGGCGGAACGATTATGGACTCCGCCGGAGGAAATCTTTCTCAGCAGCATAGAGACAACTTGAGAGATGTTCTTGAAATGATAAGAAACAAAGGATTCTCCGAGGTAGTAATGGTCTATGGCCCGCAAGGTGCGAATGCTCCTCATAACTGGAGCTCCTGGAACCAGTCGATGGCCGACGAGAATTGGTCGGTAATAAAGAACTTGCATCCAATCATCAGAGCAAGCGGCCTCACATACCGAATTGATCTCGGAAACGAGATGATGACTACAAATAGTGGAAACATAAGAGGCCAATACATCAAGCACATATGGCCAAAATACTGGGACATGTTTCATAGATATTACTATGACTCAGTTGGATTCAGTTTCGCTCCTGGCCAGATTGATGCCATCGACAACATGAACTCCCTATACGGGAACAAATTTCCCGTGATGGCCGACGTCCATATTTATCCTTACGGGAACAACACCGAATACTCATTACTCTCCAAGGCAATGACAAAGTTCACGCAGTTCGGAACAACTGCAGGAAGCTACAGATTTATTATTGGAGAGGCTTACTTCAACGACGCGACATCTGCGCAACAATTCAAGGACAAGTTGGACAACTCAGCTTCAAATCCTTACATTTCAAAACCATGGTATGTTCTTCAGTGGCCGTTAGTAAGAAGTGAGGCCTCAGTTTGCCCGGATGTTTCCACAGACTCCGCAAGCTATAATAATTATTCAAGTCGAGGCTTCTAGTAGTGCACCAAGGCCGCCGGGACATCCCTGCGGCCTTCCAACAAGAAATTGGAGCGTACGTAACAGCATGTCCTGGATGAATCACAAAAATATCATAAATCATCTGCCAAACTTCAGCAGAGATTCCATCTTAGGGCTGTCTTTAAAAGCTTTCGTACTTTCGCGGATCATCGTATTTTCTTGCCTCATACTTCCCTCGCTTTTTAATAGCGCCATCGAGCATGAATTCCGCAATGTAATTATCGAGTTCAAGCCGCAAAAAGCACTTGATCATCTGCGAGATATATCCAGAAGAAATGATGCGGGATGGTACTGGAGTATTGCAGAAGGCGGCTACGAAAAGCGTCCTTTTTCTGATGATAAATCCGCCAATTGGGCATTCTTTCCCGGAAACCCATTACTTATGTCCTTAGCTTCAAAATTTGCAAATGACAAACTTTCTACAACAATTGTGATCAACAACTTATTATTCCTCATCAGCCTTTATTCGATTGGATGCTTGGCTTCACTATACGGCCTAAACAATCAATCGATAAAAATGGCTATATTTGCCACGGCATTCTTTCCAACCTCGTATTTTTTCTCACTTCCTTGGAGTGAATCACTTTTTCTATTCTTATCGCTAGCGTGCGCATTAGCCATAAAGAGAAAGGCTTGGATTTATGTTGCCATTTTTGGATATGCATGTGCGATGACAAGATTTTCTGGACTTTTCATGGTCATTTACGCCGCAACCGAGATAATTAGGTCGGAAGATGCGAGGAAAATTAAACCTTGGATCGCGACCTGCTTTATTCCGTTGGGCTTGGCAACATTTATGGGAATGCTTTGGCATGCGTCTGGTAATCCACTCGCTTTCTCTGATATACAAACAGCTTGGGGAAGAGAGCTATCCATTCCATTTCGAGCAATCGGCATAGTTATCCTGATTCCATGGGAAATCGCCGTCGACTGGAATGTGCGGCCCCTCAATCTGGCAGCGCTGGCCATCGCCGTCGTCGCGATAGCCAAACTCAGGTCTAAGAACATGCACGGAATGATGTTCTATGTGCTCCTCTCTGCCTTGGCGCCACTCATGACCGGAACGCTCGTTTCTTATTCCCGCTACATGTCGACGCTGTTCCCGATCCACCTTATGTCAAAAGCCATGTTCGGCAAAACATTCTGGACGGTCGTGATCATCGTCTACACGGCTTTGCTTGTCTTCATGACTACATCGTTCTCCTACGGTTTGTCATACGCCGGAGCGTAACGACGCGGCGCCGGCACCCCATGACCGCTACGCGCGTCCTTCATACAGCGCACATCTGACCACCTGCTGCCTCTGCGCGAGCTCGCGCGTCATGAACACGCTGAACGGATCGTCGGTGTAGCCGTCGAACGGGCCGCAGCGGTCGAAGCCGAATCCCGCATACAAGGCGTGCGCGGGTTCGAAGGCGGGACCCGATCCGGTCTCGAGGCTCAAGCGGCGATAGCCGCGCCGGCCCGCCTCGTCGAGGATCGTGCGCAGCAGTGCCGCGGCGACGCCCTTGCGCACATGCGCCGCGGCCGTGCGCATCGACTTGATCTCGCCGTGTGTCGCATCGATCGCCTTGAGCGCGCCGCAGCCGAGAAGATCCCCACCCTGCCATGCCGACCAGAACGTGATGTGCGGCTGGCGCAAAGCATCGAGGTCGAGCGCGTGCACGCTCCCGGGCGGCGAATGCGCATGCATGCCGCGCAGGTGCTCGGCCAGCAGTCCGGCGATCTCGGGACCGCGCAGGTCGTCGATGCGGATGTCCATGCGTGGTTCCCCGTGGAGACGAGGTGATCCTAGCAACGGCAGCGACGTACCGGAATCCACGCATGTCGATGCCGGCGATTCGCTGCCATCATCCGGATCATCACCCGCGCTTCTTCCGCAGAGTGACGGGAAGCGGCATCCCCTGCCCGGACCCGTGTCCGGCCTCAGTGCGTTGCAGGCGCACCATCCAGCAGCTCGTCGCGTTCGATCATCGTGCAGATCGTGCGCACGTCGCCGTCCATCGCGCGGTCGCGCGCCATGAACGCGATGCGCTCACGGATGCGCGCATGCGCCGCGCGCACGGCGCCGCCGGCGTGGAAATCCTCCGACGCGGCGAGCGCCTGCATGAGCGCGCGCACCTCGGCTTCGAACGCCGCGGTGTCGCCTCCTGCCACGGGACCGCCCGACACCTTCGCCGCGAGCGCCTGCCAGTCGCCGCGTGCGGCGAGGCGACGCGCCGCGTTGAGCATGTCCTGACGATACTCGAGCGCCTGTGCGGCCGTGTACAGCTCGAGCGCGAGCACGTGGCCGAGGTCCTCTGTCATGTCGAGCACATGGCGGGCCTCGTTGGTGCCCATCGACACGTGATCCTCGGCATTCGCGCTGGTCGGGATCGAGTACACCGAGGCCGGATGCGCGCGCGTGGCGAGATCGTTCACGAGCGCCGCGGCCGTGTACTGCACGATCATGAAGCCCGAGTCGGTGGCGTCCTCGTTGCCGATCAGGAACGCCGGCAGGCCGTCGTTCGTCGACGGATCCACGAGCTTGGCGAGGCGGCGCTCGGAGATCGAGGCGAGCACGGGCACCGCAGTCTTGACGTAGCTCATCGCGAGCGCGAGCGGCATGCCGTGGAAATGGCCGGCCGAGATGACCTGGTCCTCGATGAAGCGCGGGTTTTCCGCATCGGGGAACACGAGCGGGTTGTCGGTGACCGCATTGAGCTCGATGTCGAATACGCGGCAGGCCTGCGCCCACGCGTCGCGCACGGCGCCGTGCACCTGCGGCATGCAGCGCAGGCAGTAGGCATCCTGCGGCTGGTGCTTCTTGCCGCCCTTGAACGGCAGGAAGCGGTCGTAGAATGCTTCACGGCCATGGCGCTGTGACGGCGGCACGTAGTCCCAGGCGATGTCGAAGCGCTGCGCCTGGTCGGCCGGATCGCTCCATGCCGCCGCAGTCCACGTGCGGAAGCGCGGCACGAGGTGGTACGGGATGTCGACGAGCGTGGAGCCCTCGAGCAGGCCGCGCAGCGACTCGGCCGTCGCGACCTGGCCCGGATGCGGGCGCAGCGCGTGCACCTCGGGACGCAGCGCGCCGCTGCGCCCCGCGAACGCGTCGAGCGTCATCGCCGCGGCGAGATCGGCCGTCGCGAGCAGGCGCTCGATGCGATCGAGCGCGAGCGCGCCGGTCGCGAGCATCTGCGCGGTGCCGTTGTTGAGTGCGAGGCCTTCCTTGAAGGACAGCTTGACCGGCGCGATGCCGGCGCGGCGGATCGCTTCGGCACCGGGCAAGCGCTCATCGCCGAAGAACGCTTCGCCGCCACCGAGCAGCACGATCGCCAGATGCGACAGCGGCGCGAGGTCGCCGCTCGCGCCGACCGAGCCCTTCTCGGGAATCACGGGGATCACGTCGCGATTGAGCAGCTCGGCGAGCGACTGCAGCGTGCCCACACGGATGCCCGAGTGGCCACGCAGCAACGTGTTGACGCGGATCGCGAGCATCGCGCGCACGACCTCGCGCGCAAGCGGCTTGCCGACGCACACGGCGTGCGTGACGACGAGGTTGTGCTGGAGTTCTTCCAGCAGCGTGCCGTCGTGCGATTCCGGATTGCCGCCCGGCAGCTCGTCGCGCGCGCGGTGCGCGCCGAGCAGCTTGTCGGCGTTGCTGCCGAAACCCGTGGTGACGCCGTAGACCGGCTCACCGCAGCTGACCTTGTCGGCGAGGAAATCGGCGGCGCGCTGCACGCGTTCGAGCGCGCCGGCGTCGAGTTCGATCGTCTCCCCGTGGCGCGCGATCGCGACGAGCTGCGCACGCGTCAGCGACACGCCGTCGAGGCGCACGCTCACGGACGCGCTCCCATCACGGCGGCCTGCTCGAGCTCGACGCGCAGCGTGCGCGCGAGGTCGGCCCGCGCGACCTGGAACTGGTCCTCGCGGCGCATGTCCTTGAGCGTGACCGTGCCGTTGGCGATCTCGTCGTCGCCGAGCACGGCGACGAAACGGATGCCGGCGCGATCGGCGTACTTGAACTGCTTGCCGAGCTTGGATGGCTCCATGACGATCTCGGTGTTGATGCCGGCCGCGCGCAGTTCGCCGGCGAGCGCGAGGTACTCGGGCAGCTTCGCTTCGTCCATCTGCGTGACCAGCACCTGCACGGAACTTGTCGCCGTCCCGATCAGCTTGGCCTCGCGCAGCTGCCAGTACAGGCGCGACGCACCGATCGAGATGCCGACGCCCGGCAGCTTCGACTTGGTGTAGTTGCCGGCAAGGTTCTCGTAGCGGCCACCCGAGCAGATCGAGCCGATCTGCGGATGGTCGTTGAGCGTCGTCTCGTAGACGGTGCCGGTGTAGTAGTCGAGGCCGCGCGCGATCGACAGGTTCAGCGCGAAGTGCGTCTCGGGCACGCCGAAGGCCTTGATGAGATCGAGCACCTCGCGCAGTTCGGCGCGGCCCTGCTCGAACGTCTCGCTGCCGCTGCCGAGCGCATCGAGCCTGGCGTGCGCGTCGGCGAGCGAATTCGAACGCACCTGGACGAACGCGAGGATGCGCGCGACGACGTCCGCATCGAGGCCGAAGCCCTCGCCTTCGAGCGTCTGGCGCACGTGGTCCTCGCCGCGCTTGTCGAGCTTGTCGACCTCGCGCAGCACGGCCATCTGGCGTTCGCCGTCGGCGATGCCGAGCCCTTCGAACCAGCCGCGCATGAGGCGACGGTTGTTGAGCTGGATCGTGAACGGGCCGATCGCGAGATCGCGGAACACGGAGTAGATGGTCGCCGGCAGTTCGGCGTCGTAGCGCACCGACAGCGCGTCCTTGCCGATCACGTCGATGTCGCACTGGTAGAACTCGCGGAAACGCCCGCGCTGCGCGCGCTCGCCGCGGTAGACGCGCTGGATCTGGTAGCGACGGAACGGGAAGCTGAGGTCGTGCTCGTGCTCGGCCACGTAGCGTGCGAGCGGCACGGTGAGATCGAAGCGCAGCGCCTGGTCGGGCTTCTCGCCCTGCTCGAGCGCGCCCGTCGACTGCACGAAGTACACTTGGCGCTCGGTCTCGCCGCCCGACTTCGTCAGCAGCACGTCGGCATACTCCATGACCGGCGTCTCGATCGGCAGGAAGCCGAAGCGCTCGAAGTTGCCACGGATCGTGTCGAGCATGCCCTGGAACGCGATCTGGTCGAGCGGCAGCAGTTCGAGCACGCCGGGCGGCGTGCGGGCGGGTGTCAGGGCCATCGGAATCCTCGGCGGAAAGCAGCCGCGGCGCGAGGCCGGGCGCGGCGAAACGGGTCGCGCAGTTTAACAGAACACCCTCATGCGCGATCCGACCGTTGCATGCCGCGCGCGCCGTCGCTATGATGCGCGCCCCGCTCGCTGCGGGGTCTTATCGGGGTGTAGCTCAGTCTGGTAGAGCGCTACGTTCGGGACGTAGAGGTCGCAGGTTCGAATCCTGTCTCCCCGACCAATCTAGTGAAAAACGAAACCCGGCCTTGCGCCGGGTTTCGTTTTTTCGGGGCCGCCGGCAACATCGATTCACGGGTGACATTCCTCCGGAACCGTTCGACTTTTCATCGGTCGCAGTGATCCCGATCATCACGTCGCGCGCCATGTCCATCAGGGAACGCATCGAGACCGCCATCGCCTGGATCGTCTGCGCGTTCTGTGCGCTCGTGTTCGGCATGATCGTGGGCCACGTCATCTTGGAGTGCCTCGGCCTGGCCCCAAACGTTCACTACGACGGCGTCTGGATGTCCGCGGGCAAGCCGGGTACGTGAAGATGCGTTCCAGAGCTCGAGAGCGTTGCAGCGAACCGATGCGACGACGCCTCGCCGTGACGCCGCGATGACATGCGCGACACGACACGAGCGCGCGATCCCTTCACGAAACCTTTCCTTGCGCTCGTCACGGCATGCGCGTAGGGTGGATCGTGCTCCTCCCCTACCCGCGCACGTAAGCCGACGCTCCCTCGTTCGGGGACCGCTTGCCCACTGGGCCGCAATGGCCAGCGCGTTCACCGGTAGCCGCTCAGCATCATGCCGGGTTTCACCGGCCCACCGGATGACCCTCATGACTCCGCGATCCAACGGCATTCCGCCGGAGGAATGTTTCGCGTTCATCGAGGTCGACGAGCTCGGTCCGGATCCTCGCCCCCTTCTCGACGACATCGATCCCTCCCTCGTCATCGCACGCTCGGCGAGTTCGCCCGCCGGCTTCTCGTGGTTCGAACTCGGCGTCAAAGGCCACCCGATCGAGCGCCAGGCCGCGATCGCGGGCGCAGCGCTCCGCGTGCTCAGCGATGCCGCGGCCGGCGGCGCGCTGCTCGATTTCCGCATCATCCGCGGTGCGCATTTCCTGGACATGGCGACGCCGGCAGCCGACGCGACGATCTGACGTCGCGACGTTCGGCGCCGCGCATCAAGACTCGACCGATGTATGCGCGGCGCTCGGGTGCGCGCCATGCGGCGACGTGGTCGTTCCGACACGCCGGCCCGCATGGTCTGCGCGAACGTCCTCGCGCTCGATGGCGAGGACGATCTCCGCGAGAACCTCGTCCGTACGCAGCAGGATGTCGTCGTTCCAGAAACGCATCACCGTGAAGCCCTTGCCGCCGAGCCAGGCATCACGTGCCCCGTCGCGCGTGGATCCCGCATGGCCACCGCCATCGGCTTCCACGATCACGCGCGACGCGAAGTGAACGAAGTCCACGACGTAAGGCCCGATCGGTTGCTGACGCCGGAACTTGGCACCGAGGAAGCGGTGCGCGCGCAGGTGGAACCACAATCGGCGCTCGGCGTCCGTCATGTCCGAACGCAACGCCTTGGCGAACGCACGCTTGTCCATGAGTCCCCTCTCCCCAACCCCTCTCCCGCAAGGGGAGAGGGGCTGCAAGCTTCCATCCGTGGAATGCATCGCGTTGTCGCGGCGGTGCGAACCGCATCAGCTGGGAATGTACTACGCCTTTGTCGGCGCTTGAGGCTTGTTACGACAGCAGCCCTCTCCCCAACCCCTCTCCCGCAAGGGGAGAGGGGCTGCAGGCTTCCATCCGTAGAATGCATCGCGTTGTCGCGGCGGTGCGTACGGCACCCGCTGGAAAAATACTACGCCTTTGTCGACGCTCGAAGCTTGTTACGACAGCGCCCCTCTCCCCAACCCCTCTCCCGCAAGGGGAGAGGGGCTGCAAGCTTTCGTACGTGGAACGTGTCGTGCTGTCGCGGCAGTGCGAACCTCATCAGCCGGAAATGTACTGCGCCTTCGTCGGCGCTCGAGGCTTTTCGCGACAGCCCCCCCTCTCCCCAACCCCTCTCCCGCGAGGGGAGAGGGGCTGCAAGCTTTCATCCGTGAGATGCATCGCGTTATCGCGGCGGTGCGTATCGCACCCGCTGGGAATGTACTGCGCCGTTGTTGGCGCTCGAGCCTTGTCACGACAGTGAGCCCCACCCCTCTCCCACCTGCGGAGAGGGCTGCAAGCAAGCTTCCATCCGTGGAACGCGTTGATCTCTACAGGGGTCGAGCCGGGTCGCGCAGAGAACCATCCACGCAGCCGCCAGCGATGTGCAGACCGTCTTGCTCCCCTCTCCCCTTGCGGGAGAGGGGCCGGGGGAGAGGGGAAGCCTTTCCCGATCCGACAACACTGGATCGCGTGCAGAATGCGCCTTTCCCGCGCTCGGCGATCAGCCGAACAACCCGCCCTGTGGTGACGGATCGAGGGGCCAGCGATCGATCGTCTCGTAGCCGTACGGATCACCGCCGCCGTGGACGAGTTCGAGGTGGTCGAGGGTCCACATCACCGGCGTGATCGACACGGAGCCTTCAAGCGGAGACGGCGCGTCGTAACTCAGCGTGATGTGCGGCGTGTTGCCGACGACGTCGACGAGACCTTCTGCAGCTTCGGCCACGCGCAAAGCATTGAGCAGCTCGGCGAAGCCCTCGGGTTGGCCCTGCGCGAGCAGGGTCCAATGCAGTCGAGGCGACTCGCCGCGGTTCACGACGCGATTCAGGATCATCTTCACCTGCGTCGCCCGCACACGCGCACCGGCACGCTGCATCGCGTCGACCTTGGAGATATGCCACTGCCTGTCCGAGAGCGACTGATGCCAGTTTTCGATCGCGAAGGCCGCATCGCCGAGACGCGCGCGCAAGCCGACCGCATCGAGTGCAGCCGCGATCGCGTCGCGTACGGACTCCGGCGGCCTCGCCACGAACAGCCAGCGCGATCGGCTCACCTTGGCCTTCCTCACGCCGCCTGCGACGACGCGAGGAAGTCCTGTGCGAAGCGCTGCAGCACGCCGCCGGCCGCGTAGATCGAGACTTCCTCGTCCGAGTCCAGGCGACACGTCACCGGCACCTCGACCGTGCTGCCGTCGCGACGATGGATCACGACCGTGAGGTCGCCGCGTGGCGTGCGCGTGCCGACCACGTCGAAGGTCTCGGTGCCATCGATGCCGAGCGTGAGGCGCGTCGTGCCCGGCTTGAACTCGAGCGGCAGCACGCCCATGCCGATGAGGTTGGTGCGGTGGATGCGCTCGAAGCCCTCGGCGACGATCGCCTCGACGCCGGCGAGGCGCACGCCCTTCGCCGCCCAGTCGCGCGAGCTGCCCTGGCCGTAGTCGGCACCGGCGATGATGATGAGCGGCTGCTTGCGGTCCATGTAGGTCTCGATCGCCTCCCACATGCGCATGACCGTGCCCTCGGGCTCGAGGCGCGCGAGCGAGCCGGCCTTCACCTTGCCGTCCACCACGACCATCTCGTTGACGAGCTTCGGGTTCGCGAACGTCGCCCGCTGCGCGGTGAGGTGGTCGCCGCGGTGCGTGGCGTACGAATTGAAGTCCTCTTCGGGTACGCCCATCTTCGCGAGGTACTCGCCGGCCGCGCTGTCGAGCATGATCGCGTTCGACGGCGACAGATGATCGGTCGTGATGTTGTCGGGCAACACCGCGAGCGCGCGCATGCCGCGCAGCGTGCGTTCGCCGGCGAGCGCGCCTTCCCAGTACGGCGGACGGCGGATGTAGGTGCTCATCGGGCGCCAGTCGTAGAGCGGGCTCACGCGCTCGCCGCTGTCGACGGCGATGCGGAACATCGGCTCGTAGACCTTGCGGAAATGCTCGGGCTTGACGCTCGCACGCACGACCGCGTCGATCTCGGCGTCGCTCGGCCAGATGTCCTTGAGCGTGACCGGATTCCCGTCGGCGTCGACGCCGAGCGCATCCTTCTCGATGTCGAAGCGCACCGTGCCCGCGATCGCGTAGGCGATCACGAGCGGCGGCGAGGCGAGGAAGGCCTGCTTCGCGTACGGATGGATGCGGCCGTCGAAGTTGCGGTTGCCGCTCAGCACGGCGGTCGCGTAGAGGTCGCGATCGATGATCTCCTGCTGGATCACCGGATCGAGCGCGCCACTCATGCCGTTGCACGTCGTGCACGCGAACGCGACGATGCCGAAACCGAGCTTCTCGAGTTCGGGCAGCAGGCCGGCTTCCTCGAGGTAGAGCTGCACGGCCTTCGAACCCGGCGCGAGCGAACTCTTGACCCACGGCTTGCGCACGAGGCCCTTCGCGTTCGCGTTGCGCGCGAGCAGGGCCGCGGCGATGACGTTGCGCGGGTTGGAGGTGTTCGTGCAGCTCGTGATCGCGGCGATGATGACGGCGCCGTCGGGCATCAGGCCCTGCGCCTCTTCGCCCCTGCCCGCCTCGAGCTTGGCCTCGTCGGCGATGCCGCGCTCGGCCAGCGCCGAGGTCGGCAGGCGCTTGTGCGGGTTCGACGGCCCGGCCATGTTGCGCACGACCGTGGACAGATCGAACTGCAGCGTGCGCCCGTACTCGGCCGTGGCGAGATCATCCGCCCACAGGCCAGCCGTCCTCGCGTAGGTCTCGACCAGCGCGACCTGCTCGTCGCTGCGGCCGGTCAGGCGCAGATAGTCGAGCGTGTTGCCGTCGATGAAGAACATCGCCGCTGTCGCGCCGTACTCGGGCGCCATGTTCGAGATCGTCGCGCGGTCGCCGATCGTGAGCGCGGCGGCACCCTCGCCACGGAACTCGAGGTAGGCACCGACGACCTTCTGCTGGCGCAGGAACTCGGTCAGCGCGAGCACGACGTCGGTCGCGGTGATGCCGGGCGCAGGACGGCCCGTGAGCTCGACGCCGACGATGTCCGGAAGGCGCATCCACGACGCGCGGCCGAGCATGACGTTCTCGGCCTCGAGACCGCCGACGCCGATCGCGATGACGCCGAGCGCATCGACGTGCGGCGTGTGGCTGTCGGTGCCGACGCAGGTGTCGGGGAACGCGACACCGTCCTGCACGTAGACCACGGGCGACATCTTCTCGAGGTTGATCTGATGCATGATCCCGTTGCCCGGCGGGATCACGTCGACGTTGCGGAACGCGAGCTTCGTCCAGTCGATGAAGTGGAAGCGGTCCTCGTTGCGGCGATCCTCGATCGCGCGGTTCTTCGCGAACGCCTGCGGATCCGCACCGCCGCACTCGACCGCGAGCGAATGGTCGACGATGAGCTGCACCGGCACGACCGGGTTCACCTGCGCCGGGTCGCCGCCCATGTCGGCGATCGCGTCGCGCAGGCCGGCGAGATCCACGAGCGCGGTCTGGCCGAGGATGTCGTGGCAGACCACGCGCACCGGAAACCACGGGAAATCGAGGTCGCGTCGACGCTCGACGAGCTGCCCGAGGTAATCGCTAAGGCGCGCGGGATCGGCGCGCCGCACGAGGTTCTCGGCATGCACGCGCGCCGTGTACGGCAGCGTCGCCCAGGCACCGGGACGGATCGCATCGACGGCTTCACGCGCGTCGAACCAGTCGAGGGAAGTACCGGGAAGCGGCTTGCGGTGCTGGCTGTTCATGGCTGGCCTGGTGCAATGGGTGGAAATCGGGGCACGACGCCCGCTTGCCCTTCTCCCGCCGGGAGAAGGTGGCCCGAAGGGCCGGATGAGGGTGCGGGCATGTGACGAGGCATGCAGACGTCGTCACTTCACCGGACCCTCTCCCCAACCCCTCTCCCGGAGGGAGAGGGGCTCAGGAGCCCCTTCCCCCTCGCGGAGAGGGAAGGACACGACTCACGTGCGCTGGCCGATCGGCACGAACGTGAGGTCTTCCGGACCGGTGTAGTTCGCGCTCGGGCGGATGATCTTGCCGTCGATGCGCTGCTCGATCACGTGCGCGCTCCAGCCCGACGTGCGCGCGATCACGAACAGCGGCGTGAACATCGCGGTCGGCACGCCCATCATGTGGTAGCTCACCGCGCTGAACCAGTCGAGGTTCGGGAACATCTTCTTGATGTCCCACATCACCGACTCGAGGCGCTCGGCGATGTCGTACATCTTGCGGCTGCCCTGCTCGTCCGAGAGCTCCTTCGCGACCTGCTTGATGACCTTGTTGCGCGGATCGCCGACCGTGTAGACCGGATGGCCGAAGCCGATCACGACTTCCTTGCGCTCGACGCGCGCCTTGATGTCGGCCTCGGCCTCGTCGGGCGTGTCGTAGCGCTTCTGCACCTCGAACGCGACCTCGTTGGCGCCGCCGTGCTTCGGGCCGCGCAGCGCGCCGATGCCGCCGGCGATGCAGCTGTGCATGTCGCTGCCGGTGCCGGCGATGACGCGGCAGGTGAACGTCGAGGCGTTGAATTCGTGCTCGGCGTAGAGGATCAGCGAGGTATGCATCGCGCGCACCCACGAGTCGCGCGGCTTCTCGCCGTGCAGCAGGTGCAGGAAATGCCCGCCGATCGAGTCGTCGTCGGTCTCGACGTCCATGCGCTTGCCGTTGTGGCTGAAGTGGTACCAGTACAGCAGCATCGAGCCGAGCGAGGCCATGAGCTTGTCGGCGATGTCGCGCGCGCCGGGATGGTTGTGGTCGTCCTTCTCCGGCGACACGCAGCCGAGCACCGACACGGCCGTGCGCATGACGTCCATCGGATGCGCCGACGGCGGCAGCTGCTCGAGCGCGGACTTGACCGCGGCCGGCACGCCGCGCAGCGACTTGAGCTTGGCCTTGTAGCCGGCGAGCTCGGCGCTGGTCGGCAGCTTGCCGTGCACGAGCAGGTAGGCGATCTCCTCGAACTCGCAGGCATTGGCGACATCGAGGATGTCGTAGCCGCGGTAGTGCAGGTCGTTGCCGCTGCGGCCGACCGTGCACAGCGCGGTGTTGCCCGCGGCCGTGCCGCTCAGCGCGACGGACTTCTTGGGCTTGAACGGGATGGCGGCTTCGCTCACGGCGTGTCTCCTTGTTTCTTCGCGGCGAACAGCGCGTCGAGGCGCTGCTCGAAATCGTGGTAGCCGATGCGCTCGTAGAGTTCCTCGCGCGTCTGCATCGTGTCGACGACGTTCTTCTGGTGGCCGTCGCGGCGGATCGCCTCGTAGACGTTCTCGGCGGCCTTGTTCATCGCGCGGAACGCCGACAGCGGATAGAGCTGGATCGCGACGCCGACCGAGGCGAGCTCGTCGCGCGTGAACAGCGGGGTCTTGCCGAACTCGGTGATGTTGGCGAGCACCGGCACCTTCACGGCGTCTACGAAGCACTTGTAGGTCGGCAGGTCGTAGGCGGCCTCGGCGAAGATGCCGTCGGCACCGGCCTCGACGCAGGCGACGGCGCGCTCGATCGCGGCGTCGACGCCGTCGACCTGGATCGCGTCGGTGCGCGCGATCAGGAAGAACGCCGGATCGGTCTTCGCATCGGCGGCCGCCTTGACGCGGTCGACCATCTCGCCCTGCGAAACGATCTCCTTGCCCGGGCGATGGCCGCAGCGCTTGGCGCCGACCTGGTCCTCGATGTGGCACGCGGCGGCGCCGGCCTTGATCAGCGATTGCACCGTGCGCGCGATGTTGAACGCGCTCGGGCCGAAGCCCGTGTCGATGTCGACCATGAGCGGCAGGTCGCAGACGTCGGTGATGCGGCGCACGTCGATGAGCACGTCCTCGAGCGTGTTGATGCCGAGGTCCGGCAGGCCGAGCGAGCCGGCGGCGACGCCGCCGCCCGACAGGTAGATCGCGCGGTAGCCGGCGCGTCGCGCGAGCAGGGCGTGGTTGGCGTTGATCGCGCCGATCACCTGCAGCGGCGATTCTTCGGCGAGGGCGGCGCGGAAGCGCGCGCCGGCGGAAAGCGATGGGGTCATGGACGGTTCCCGGGAGCGATGGCGGGGCGGGACCATGGCGCGGCGTTCGATGCCGTGGTCGGGCCGGTACGGAACACCGCCCAATCTGGCACCATCGCTCGCATTGATCAATCTTGATCGTGTCGATCAATGTATCCAGACGACAGCGACTACATCCCCGCCCACGAAGCCACCGCGCGCCTCGGCATCAGCACGGCCACGCTGTATGCCTACGTGAGCCGCGGCCTCGTCGAATCGCGTCCCGGCGAGGACCACCGCAGCCGCCTCTACCGCCTGCGCGACGTCGAGCGCCTCGCCGCGCGCAAGCGCGCAGGACGCGGTGCGGCGCGCGGTGCCGCGCAAAGCCTCGATCGCGGCCTGCCCGTCATGGAAACGGCGATCTCGCTGATCCGCCCCGAAGGCCCGTACTACCGCGGCCGCTCGGCGATCGCGCTCGCGCGTGACGGCGCCAGCCTAGAGGACGCCGCGCGCCTGCTCTGGGAATGCGGCGACCACGATCCGTTCGCGACGCCACCGCCGGCCTGGCCCGCCACGGCCGTCGACCTCGCGACGAACCTCGCCTTGCCGCCGCTCGAACGCGCGCTCGCGACGATGCCGCTGCTCGCCCTCGGCTCGCCGCAGTCGCTGCACGCCGGCGCCGCGGTGCGACGCGGCACGGCCGCCCTGCTGCTGCGCCAGAACGCGGCATTGCTCGCCGGCACCGCACCGAGCGCCGAGCCCGTGCACGCGCTGCTCGCGCATCGCTGGAGACCCGGCGACGCGGCCTTCGCCGATCTGCTGCGTCGCGCGCTCGTGCTGTGCGCCGATCACGAGCTCAACGTGTCGGCGTTCGCCGCACGCGTCGTCGCCTCGACCGGCGCGCACCTGCACGCGACCGTCTGCGCAGGCCTGTCGGCACTCACGGGACCGCGCCACGGCGGCGCGACCGCGCGTGCCCTCGCCTTCCTGCGCGAAGCCCACCAGGCCGACGATCTCGCCGCCTGGGTCGGCGAACGTTGGCGCCGCGGCGACGACCTGCCCGGCTTCGGCCATGCGCTGTATCCGGACGGCGATCCGCGCGGCGCGGCCGTGCTCGCGGCTCTACGCGCACTGCCGACGCCACCGCCGCGCCTCGACGCGACGCTGCGCGTCATCGACGAAGTCGAAGCCGCGAGCGGCCAGCGCCCGAACATCGACCTCATGCTCGCCGCGATCGTCGAACACCACGGCCTCGACGCACCGGCCGCCCTCGCCTTGTTCGCCGCCGGCCGCGTCGCCGGCTGGCTCGCGCATGCGCTCGAACAACAGACGCAAGGTGGCCTGATCCGGCCGCGCGCGCGCTACATCGGTGCAGAGCCGGCGGGTTGAGGGCACGGTGTCACGCGCGCCATCGCGCGGCGCGTGTCGCGCGATCCGAGCATGTTTCCACTTGAGTAGGGCGGATGGGGACCGGCGGAACCCGCGCAGCGGATTCGGACGTGCGTCGACGACACGACGACGATCTCATCGAATGCACGTCATGGCATGGGCGTGGAACCTGGCATCGCATCGTCGGCACGGAACCCATACGTCGACAGTCCGTTGCCCCCTCTCACCGAGGTCGACTGGCTCTCCGCGCACGCCCGCCACCGCGGCACCCGCTCAAAGGACACGTCGCCCCGGCGCAGGCCGGGGCCCAGCGCCTTCCCGCGTGAAGCGTGGCGTCCCCCATCCGCGCGACGTCGCATACAAAGACCCACACCCCGCTTTTCGCTTTCAAGCGCACCGTCACATCGAAAGGCACTGGGCCCCGGCCTGCGCCGGGGCGACGAGATGCTTGGTTGCGGGCGGGATGCCATCGTCCATGACGTCACTCCGCACGGCGAATCGCCGTACTCCCCAGCATCCGTAACGCTGCGCTCGACGTGGAGCGCATCGAGCGCACGGCATGCTCGACATCCACAGCGGAACCCGCACCGCGAGTTCCGCCGTGGATCACCTCACGCCCAGCTTCCATCCACCGACCGCGAAAGATCGGCATAGGCATCACGCTCCTGCTTGAGCGACGCGAGGCGCGTGTCGAGGATCTCGAGTGCATCGCTGCCGGCCGAGAAACGTAGCGGCGGCGCCTTCTCGGCGGCGAGCTGCAGGAACGCCTCGGCCAGGCGCACCGGATCGCCGGCCTGCTGGTGGCTGCGATCCTCGAAGAAGCCGCGCAGCTCGGCCGACAAGGCCGCGTAGTCGTCCACCGACGTCGTCGCGAAGCGCACCGAGCGCGCATCGAGGAAGTCGGTGCGGATGTAGCCGGGGCCGACGATCGTGACGTGGATGCCGAAGCCCTTCACTTCGTCGGCGAGCGAGATCGAGAAGCCCTCGACCGCGAACTTCGTCGAACAGTACAGGCTGCCCGACGCCGCGCCCGAGATACCGCCGACCGACGACACGTTGAACACGTGGCCGCGACGCTGCGCACGCATCACCGGCAGCACCGCGCGCGTCACCGCGAACAGGCCGAACACGTTGGTCTCGAACTGCGCGCGCACGTCGTCCTCGGTCGATTCCTCGAACAGGCCGAGGTAGCCGTAACCCGCGTTGTTGACGAGCACGTCGATGCCGCCGAAACGTGCCTGCGTCGCGGCGACCGCGGCTGCGATCTGTGAGCTGTCGGTCACGTCGAGGTCGAGCGCGAGCAAGCCTTCGTGCGTGCCGAGCGCGGCGACGATGTCGGCATGGCGGCGCGAGGTCGCCGCGACACGATGGCCGGCGGCCAGCGCGGCGCGCGCGAGTTCGAGGCCGATGCCGCGGCTCGCGCCGGTGATGAACCAGGTTTGGGAAGTCATGGGGAACGTCCTGCTCGTGGGGGGCGTGCAGGTTCGTCCTCCGGCGCCCCGGGGCGTGAGCCCGTTCGTGGCCGAAGCTTGCCTGATCCTGTCAACGCGGCCGGCCACGCGCCCCGCGCCTGCTATCGTCGCAGCATGGCGACGACGACTCTCCCTGCCCTGCTGCCGCTGCGCGACCTGCTGCTGCACCACGCGCGCGACGGCAGCCATGCCACCGCGATCCCCGGCGTGGACCTGCACCGCTCGTCGGTGCAGACCACGCCGCTGCCGATCGTCTACGAGCCGATGCTGTGCGTGATCGTGCAGGGCCGAAAGCGCCTCGTGCTCGGCGACCACGTATGCCATTACGACGCCGCGAACTACCTCGTCGTGTCGCTCGACCTGCCCGTCGTCGGCGCGATCGTCGACGCCACGCAGGCCTCGCCCTACCTCGCGCTGTCGCTGCGCCTGGACCGCACCGAACTCGCCTCGCTGCTGATGCAGGTCGAACCGAAACCTGCCG
Organism: Dokdonella aquatica; assembly: GCF_051987395.1. Classification (NCBI taxonomy): domain Bacteria; kingdom Pseudomonadati; phylum Pseudomonadota; class Gammaproteobacteria; order Lysobacterales; family Rhodanobacteraceae; genus Dokdonella; species Dokdonella aquatica. The sequence continues at coordinate 4,460,422 of NZ_CP197094.1, forward strand.
CGCCGCTGCGCGCCGGCCTCGACATCGCCGCGATGTCGACCGACCTCGCCGACGCCTGCCTGCGCCTCGCGCGCCTGCTCGAATCGCCACACGACATCGCGATCGTCGCGCCGCTCGTGCGCCGCGAGATCCTCTACCGCCTGCTCACCGGCCCGTACGGCCCGACTTTGCAGCAGATCGCCCGCGGCGAAGGCCGCATCGGCCAGGTCCAGCAGGCGATCGCGTGGATCCGCACGCACTACGACCAGCCGCTGCGCATCGACGACCTCGCCGCACACGTCGCGCTGAGCCCCTCGTCGCTGCACCGCCATTTCAAGACCGCCACGCGCCAGAGCCCGCTGCAGTACCAGAAGCAGGTGCGCCTGCAGGCCGCCCGCGAACGCCTCATGGCCGAACCCGCCGACGCCGCCGCGGTCGCCTATGCGGTCGGCTACGAAAGCGCCTCGCAGTTCAGCCGCGAATTCAAGCGCTTGTTCGGGCAGCCGCCGGCGGAGGCGGCACGCAGGTGGCGAGAGCAGGCGGTGGTGGCGTAGCTAGTGCGGTACCGCACAACGACCCGGAGCCCGCATCAAGACTGACACCGTCGTAACTACTACCCGGTAGAAGGAAGCCGTTGAGCGCAGATCGCTGGAAGTGACTCCTGCCCTGTGTCAACTTTGGACGTCCGAGTGCCGCCTAGACATCAGATATCCATTGCGCGCACGACTTGCAAAGCAACAAGAAATTGTGCAGAAATTTAGCTAGAGAAGAAACTGTCTTATCGCCACACTCGGTCGCACTCGATGGCAAGCCGTCATGATCTTCCGTAAGTTGGAATACATAAGAATCACACCTCAATAGAGGGCGGGCGATGAACAAAGCAAATGAAAAAGACCACCTGGAAAGATCAGTAAGGAAAGCCAAGCTCAACACCGACGCCTTAACAAGTATCCGGTCTTGGGTTGCTGAGCAGCTCGCGGCGCACGAGTATGCCAAGCTTGAACAAGGAGGACATACTAACACCCAGATCCCGCTTAGGAGCGTGTTCATCGATCTACCAATATCCGAAAGTCCGGCTGCTCAAGAGCATCGAGGAAGCCGGCGACCGTTTCTCGATGGCCTACTTAAATCTAAGCCGGTCAAGTTAGCTCGAAGGATTGAAAGCCTCGCCATGGGGCGCGTTCTCCAATCGGGAGCGGGCGATGAAGCCTCGAAAAACTCACAGGAATCGCTTGGCATATCCAAGGGAACTAACGATGCCATTTTGCTTATCGGTGGACCTGGCCAAGGAAAATCAACTTTAGGACAGCTAGCCTGCCAACTTCATAGATCCATCTTGATCAGGCCATTCTTGAATGAGCTCCCGACGTCCACGCAAGAAATAGTTAAATCATTCACGAATCGTCGACAGTCGAAAAACCTGCAATCAGGCGATGAGACGACCTTTCTACCCAAGTCCCCGTTGATCCCCATTCAGGTATCACTGCCAGAGCTCGCAGTATGGCTTGGTACACAGGCCCAACCCAGAGAATCAAATATACCAAGCATTATTAATTTTGTAACAAGTACACCCAGCGCCAAGCAGAATGGCGTTACTGCTGAGATGCTAGCAGAACTGATATCGCACTCACCTTCCATTATCGTACTTGACGGTTTAGACGAAGTAGGCGCCGCTGAAGACAGAGAGAGAATCGTCGAATCTTCACGCAGAATGTTCGCGTATCTCGCGAGCAGAAACGCCAGCGCTCAGATTTTGGCTACAACAAGACCACAAGGCTATTCTGAAGAGTTATCACAAGTAGGCCTAAACTTCACCAAGTTTTATTTATCTCCTTTAAACAAGTTAGAGGCGATTTCGTATGCAGAGAAACTTATTGCTGCAAAAATGCAGGGGGCCGATCAGAGGCAGAAGGCGGTTGACTGAATAAAGGAAGCGGCTAACGAGCCTGCGACTGAGAGGCTTTTGAGTACGCCGCTTCAAGTGACGATTCTCACGGCTCTAGTGCAGCAGCTAGGCAGAGCTCCTAAAGAGCGATGGAATCTCTTTTCTAGATACTTTGCTTACACATACGACCGAGAAATTGAAAGAAACACGTTCGCCTCGGCTCTACTAGCCGACCACAGAACGCACATCGAAAGAATACATGCTAGAACTGGACTTTTACTTCAAGTTGAAGCTGAAAGAGCTGGTGGTGCATCGTCTCGCATGTCTCGAGAGCAGCTCGAGTTCGTAATTGATTCCGTTCTCCAAGAAGATGAAGTTGCTTCTTCTGATAGGATAGAACTTGTTAAAGATATTGCATTAGCGGCTGAGAACCGACTTGTTTTCTTAGTCGAGCCAGAACCAGGAAAATTCGGCTTTGAGATAAGATCTCTCCAAGAATTTATGGCTGCTTGGGCACTTAGCTCTGGTCGCGATAGCGAGATTGAAGCGCGCATGAAGCAAGTTGCGGACGCGCCGATGTTCAGAAACGTACTCTTGTTCATGGCTAGCAAATTTTTCGGAGAAGGCTCTCCGCTTCGTGACGTTTATTCAGAGCAAATATGCGGGAATACCAAGGAGAACGACATCGCTTGGGATCTCACTCGCGCCGGCTCTCTCTTGTCGCTGGAGACGCTTGAAGAAGGAGCAGCACTATCACAGCCCAAACGCGGCCGAATGCTCATGTCCGTGGCGGTTGATTTATTGCAGCTTCCGCCAGGTCCAGAGCATCGCAGACTTGGCCGAGTCGCAGACAAAGCTACATCAGAAGTACTAAGCGATAGGATACTCAACCTAAAGAGTGAGAGGGTAGAAGGAATTATCGACCAAAGCTCAGCCTGGGTTGCTCTAGTCAGTGCTTCCGACAAGAACGATGACTGGGCTCAAAAATGCGGAAACTTGCTATGGCCGCCAAGAGACGGATACCCTTCTCTATTTGAGGCGTTGGCGTTGTCTGAGTCTCCTCTGAGCGGATGGCTTTCAGATAAAGTAACTCAATCTTCGGATCAAATAGATCCGGCCCTTTTCTGCGGGAAAATAAAAGCAAGCTCCGACACTAACCCATCAAGTAGCTGGGCAGCTTGGCTGATGGATTTTTATGGGCGAAAAGAATACTGGCCTTACAGTAGTCGCTTTAGTATCTTCAGTATTAGTCCACTGAGAACCAACCAAGTTTCCGTCACGGAACCATCCAGCATAGAACCCGAATCAGCCAAATGGCAAGCCTGGATAACTGCCGCACGTTATGAAAACAACCCGAGTGTTGAGACACTTTGTACTGCTTTGGAGTTCCTAGCTCCAATTTTCTCGCTCGGCTCATGGGATCAGCTCCAAGAGATGTCTTCTTGGCCCCTTAAAGCATGCCTAGTTACTGCGGAAAGCGGTGACGATCTCATCAATTTTGCGAACCAATTGAGGTCGGGAGAGTTGGGCGATGAGAAGGCCTGGAAGAGTGCAGAGGACGCCTGGGCTTCAGGCCACATTTCATTCAACGGCTTTATCGAGGGGATTGACCCAACGACGCCGTGGTCGGCTAGCACTGTTGATCAACTTCCTCCGTTTTCACTAATTCCCGCATGGATCTATTTAGACATCGACTCTTGGCGATCAAGTAGGATTGCCCGCAAGCCCTTGCTGAACAAGATAATTCTTGCGTTCGATGAGTGTCGTAACAAGAAGATCAAGTCGACTCTCGCAACCATCTGCCTCGTATTATGGAAATTGACGCGGTCGAAGAATGAGCACGTTGAATCAAGACTCCTCGAATGGATCGAGTTGTCACCTTGGGCAGCATCCTTACTTATACCTCGACCACAAACTTTGGATCACTCCAGGTGGATTGAACTCTTAAATAAATGTCAGGTCGACAGCAGCACTTGGATCGATAATATCGATTCCGGAATCACCTCCTTTGTTGAGGCCGCTAGCCATCCTTTGGTCGTGCGCAAAGTCTCTGAGCGAATAATAGGCCATCTCGGGCATAAAATTGAGGACATCATTGGTATCGATAGAGTTGATAAACTATCGCGAGCTATTCATCAGAATATATCAGCAGAACCGGACGTGGAAGTTAATCAGCTTATTCTGCTGGTCGCGCTAGGCAAAGCGTCGGATGTCCACATCGATAGAATCGTAATAATAATCAGTACTCTGACGACCATGAGGGATTATTACGTGCGATACTTACTTCTTGCACTTGATGGTTACACCGGGTCGACTTCAAAAGTGCTGAAGACTCTAAATTGGATAATCCAGCACTACAAAGACAACCGCGATATCGTAATACTTGCGATTTCGCGCCTTAGAGCTTTACTTCAGAAGCGCGCATCCGACTTAAACGAGCATGCGAATTGGAACAGGCTTGGCCTTCCTTTGCCACAGCCGTCCTCGTCGGCTACCGATAACATAAAGAACGCATTTCCATTGAACTCGATTGCGGTCTCATCGGTTAGCCTAAAAAATATTTGTGGAATTCAGAACCTTACTCTTAATTTTGAAGTTCCAGACATTGATAAAGGGCAATGGATACTACTACTTGGTCCAAATGGAGTGGGAAAGACAACTCTACTTAGAAGTTTCGCTCTTGCGCTGCGTAGCATTCGCTTCCCTGGCATTTGGCCGAGAGGGGCTTTTTCCAATCAATGGAAGCATATATCTTTACTTGCGAAGCAGGAAACTCAAGAATCATCTATCTTAGTTTCCCTGTCCGATGGTACAGAGCATAAAACCACAATCAGGGCTGGTGGATCTATCGGTTTTTCACAGTCTCCCGAGCAGATTGAGCCGAGGCTTTTTCCTCTGTTTGCGTATGGGTGTCGGAGAGGATCTGCTCTTGGAGGTGCTTCTCGTCAAGTGAATCTCGAAGATGATGATGGGCCAGAGATAGCTACCTTGTTTGATGATGGTGCAGACTTAATACAGGCCGAGACTTGGCTTGTTTCGCTCGAAGGTGATTCGCTAAAGAACGATAGAAGCAGACTAATATTTCGGCATGTTACTGAGTCACTTAAAAAGCTACTAAATGTACAAGAAATTGAAATTATAGATCAAAAACTTTGGGTTTCTGATTACTCCGGCCCAAGACTCCCGTTTGGTTCGCTTAGTGATGGCTATTTATCTAGCGCAGGATGGTTCTTGGATATCATTGCGCGATGGCTTAACTTGGCTGATAGGTCAGACCACGTAATTAGCGAGGATTTCATTAGCCAAATACGGGGACTTGTTCTAATAGACGAGATCGATCTCCATCTTCACCCTCGATGGCAGGTTGAGATTGTGGAACGGACAAGAGAAATCCTGCCGAGAATGTCGTTCATAGCGACTACACATAACCCCTTAACCTTAGTCGGCGCTGATGCAAATGAGATTTGGATGCTCACGAAGCAAGATAGTCATGTAAAGGGCTCGCAGGGACTTGACACTCCAGCGCTACTTTCAGGTGGTCAGCTTTACAGGAGATATTTCGGAATCGAAGATATATACCCAAAAAAGGTAGGTCAGAAGCTCAAGCGTTATGCTTTTCTTTCCGGTTACGCCCAACGCAATAGTTCTGAAGAACAAGAATTGGATGACTTAAAGAAGGAGCTTTCCGAGAGTGGAGTTGATCCAGGCTGGGAAGTTGTTCCTAGATCAGTTTAAAGAAACCCTCATTTTCTACTAGGGATAATTGACTGTGATAAACATTACGAGAGGCACGGAGCCCCCGATGTTGACTCAAGTCCGCAACGATAGGCTTCCAATTCTACGTGCACTGGGGCGCGCACCTACGTCCAAAGACATCCTAGGATACAATGTTGTCGCGAATGAACTATGGCAACAGCAGCATTACAAGTGCTGTTATTGCGAAATTAAAATCAAGAGGCAATTCAACGATGTTGAACACTATAGGCCGAAGATAAGATGCAACCGATCGCCGGGATGCAATTTAACTCATGGTTACTGGTGGCTTGCCTATAGCTGGGACAATCTCCTTTTTGCATGTCCAACGTGTAATCGATCTGAGAAAAACGATTTATTCCCGTTAGCTGCTGGTAGCCGCTCACTGCAGCCAGAAGATCCCAATCCTGGGCATGAAGTACCGCTATTACTAGATCCGAGCGGACAGATAAATCCCGTTGAGCATATTGTATTCGCTCCAGTTATGTATGGCCAATCAAAGCCAGTAAGGTCTTGGCGCGCCTACCCTCGCAACGGAAGCGAGTTGGGAAAGGCCACAATTGAAGTATGCGGCCTTAACAATCAAGACCTTCTCGAGCTCAGAGAAGATCATGCGATTAGTATTCTGGAGCCTATTGCCAACGAGTTACTAAATGCAGCTTTACAATTCAACGTAAATGATACGCAAAGGGCTTTTGAGCGATGTCTTGCACTATTTTCTTCACGTAGCGTGCTCGCCGCGTTTTCTTACGATTCGCTCAGATATTTTGTGGATAATACCAGATTAAGATTTTCTGGATTGTCATGGCCGGAGCCAAATAATATACCGACATGATAATTATTTGATCAACCTCCGCTATATTATTTCACCATCATGCCAAGACTTACCGTCTCGCAGCTTACTGGTTCCGCCGTCGTTATTTATTTATAATCATTGCAAACGCTTTTTATCCAATTACTCTTTGAGTGCAATGTTGGCGGAGAGAGTGGGATTCGAACCCACGGTAGGCTTGCACCTACGGCAGTTTTCAAGACTGCTGCCTTAAACCACTCGGCCATCTCTCCGTTGTCTGACGCGTACCGCTTCGGTCAGGGACTACCCACGGCAGTTTGACTCGGGGCGTCCCGCCCCTCGCCCCTTCGGGGCCATCGATCGTACCGATCGATGTTCGCTCCGGCATCCATGCCTCCGCGAGCAAGACTGCTGCCTTAAACCACTCGGCCATCTCTCCGTTGTCTGACGCGTACCGCTTCGGTCAGGGACTGCCCACGGCAGTTTGACTCGGGGCGTCCCGCCCCTTGCCCCTTCGGGGCCATCGATCGTGTCGATCGATGTTCGCTCGGGCATCCCTGCCTTTGCGTTGGACTTGCCGACTGAACCAGCGTCCCGATGGATTGGAAGGCGCTGGATCCCGGCCTTCGCCGGGATGACGCAAGTAGGTGACTTACCGCGCTACTGCGGCGAAGAACAAAAGCATGCCGCTGCGTGAAGTCTAGCCCAGCCGCGTCACGCCGCCCATGTAGCGGTGCAGCGCTTCGGGGACGTCGATCGTGCCGTCGGCGTTCTGGTAGTTCTCCATCACGGCGATCAGCGCGCGGCCGACGGCGGTGCCGGAGCCGTTGAGGGTGTGCACGAGTTCGGTCTTGCCGGCTTCGTTGCGGAAGCGCGCGAGCATGCGGCGGGCCTGGAAATCGGTGCAGTTGGAGCAGGACGAGATCTCGCGGTAGACGCCCTGGCTCGGCAGCCACACTTCGAGGTCGAACGTCTTGGAGGCCGAGAAGCCCATGTCGCCCGTGCACAGCAGCATGCGGCGGTACGGCAGGCCGAGGCGCTCGAGCACGACTTCGGCGCTGCGCGTCATGCGCTCGTGTTCCTCGGCGCTCTGCGCGGGCGTGGTGATGCTGACGAGTTCGACCTTCTCGAACTGGTGCTGGCGGATCATGCCGCGCACGTCGCGGCCGCCGGAGCCGGCCTCGGCGCGGAAGCACATCGAGTGTGCGGTCATGCGCAGCGGCAGCGAGGCCGCGTCGACGATGCTGTCGCGTACGATGTTGGTGAGCGGCACTTCGGAGGTCGGGATCAGGTAGCGGCGCGAGTCGTTGATCTCGACGCCGAACAGGTCGTCCTCGAACTTCGGCAGCTGGCCGGTGCCCTGCATCGATTCCTGGTTGACGATGACCGGCACGTTGGTCTCGAGGTAGCCGTGCTCCTCGGTGTGCAGGTCGAGCATGAACTGGGCGAGCGCACGGTGCAGGCGCGCGAGGCCGCCGCGCAGCACGGTGAAGCGCGAGCCGGACAGCTTGGCCGCCGTCTCGCCGTCGAGCCAGCCGTTGTGCGCGCCGAGTTCGACGTGGTCCTTGACCGGGAAATCGAACGTGCGCGGCGTGCCCCAGCGGTGCTGCTCGACGTTCTGCGTCTCGTCCGCACCGGCCGGCACCGAGGCGTCGGGCAGGTTCGGCACGCGCAGCGTGATCGCGGCGAGCTGGTGCTGGATCGCGGCGAGCTGCTGCTCGTTGTCCTTGAGCTGGTCGCCGATGCCGGCCACTTCGGTCATGAGCGCGGCCGTGTCCTCGCCCTTGCCCTTGGCGATGCCGATCGCCTTGGAGCGCGTGTTGCGCAGGTTCTGCAGCTCCTGCGTCTGCGTCTGCACGGCCTTGCGCTGGCTCTCGAGCGCGTCGATCGCGGCGGTGTCGAGGGCGAAGCCGCGCACGGCGAGGCGTTCGGCGACGACGTCGAGCTGGCCGCGCAGGAGGGCGGGATCGAGCATGGGAACGGTCCGGATCGGTCGGGAAGACCGCGGATTATCGCCGTGCGGTGCCCTGCCCCGCAAACGCGGGTGTCACGCCGTGATCGATTGGCGCCGCAGACACGGCGTGCGTGACCGTCACGCGGCGCCACGACATGGGGTCAGGTTCATTTTTCACCCCTGCGCCGAGGCATGGCGGGCGCGAAAAAATTAACCTGACCCCATGCGTCACTCGGCACTCCAGACGGCAAGTTCGTAGCCGTCGGGATCGAGGAAATGGAATCGGCGGCCGCCCGGGAACGCGAATACGGGCTTGCTGATCGTCGCGCCTACCGCCTCGAGGCGTTCCTGGGCCAGCGCGAGGTCCTTCGCGTAGACGATCACGAGCGGGCCGCCCGGCCGCACCTCGCCGTCGGTCGTGAAGCCGCCCTTGATGCGGCCGTCATCGAACTCGGTGTAGCCGGGACCGTAGTCGGTGAAGGTCCAGCCGAACGCGGCACCGTAGAACACCTTGCTGCGGTGGATGTTGCTGACGTTGAACTCGATGTTGTCGATGCGGCGGTCGGCGCCGGCGTGGTCGGTCATGCGGTGTCTCCGTGGCGGTCCATGAGCATACGGCGGCGGCGCTCGTGGGCGGAGACTGTGCGTCGACGACCGCACCCGGATGCGGCACGTATGTGTCGTGTGCCGTCGTTCCCCCTCTCCCCCCAGCCCCTCTCCCGCGAGGGGAGAGGGGAGCGGGCGCGCGGCAGGGGCGCGCGATCGACATTCGAAGGTTTGGCGCGGATGTGTCGTGTGCCGTCGTTACCTCTCCCGCAGCCCCTCTCCCGCAAGAGGAGAGGGGAGTGGGCACGCGGCGGGGGCGCGCGATCGACATTCGGAGGTGCGGCACGGAGGTGTCGTGCGCCGCCGTTCCCCCTCTCCCGCGAGGGGAGAGGGGAGCGGGCACGCGGCAAAGTCGAGCGACGATATTCGGAGATGCGGCGCGGAGGTGTCCTGCGCCGCCGTTCCCCCTCTCCCCCCGGCCCCTCTCCCGCAAGGGGAGAGGGGAGCGAGCAGGCTCGTGACGAACGGGGTCGAAGGGTGCCGAAGCGAGTGCTCAGCGGCGGCGGCCGAGCCAGCCCGCGATCGCGAGGCCTGCGAGCAGCCAGCCCACGCCTTGCTCGATGAGGCCGCCGATCATGAAGTCGGCCGGGAAGCGGTACCAGTTCCATTGCGGCACGACGCAGGCGAGCCAGCCAAAGACGCCGAACAGCGCGCTGCCGATCACGCGTGGCGCGAACGTCCATGCGGTCGACGCGAGCACGAGCGCGATGATGAGCGCCGAGAGCAGGTTCGTCGTGAACTGCACGCCGAGTTCCTTGCCCATCGACATCGGTTCGGCCTTCTGCTCCGACACGACCACGAACGCGAACGGATTCTGCCTGGCCTTCGCCTGCCAGGCGTTGACCACGGCCTCGTCGTTCATGCCCTCGGGCGACAGGTACGGCAGCATGTAAATGCCCGGCGGCGGCAACTCGGCCTTGATCGCCTGCAGCACGACATCCTCGTTCTGCGGCGCGCGCATGCCCATTTCCCCGATCGGCAGCACCATGTGCGACAGCATCTGCCAGATGAACATCACGATGGCCCCGAGCAGGCCGGCGACAGCGATACGCATGACACGCTCCCCAGAGTGTTTGCGCCGTGCACGCTACGCCGGCGCCTCGACGGGGACAAGAGGGAAACCGTCAGATTCCGTGACGCGTCCGTCCTGCGAGGGAACGATGGCGCACGCCAGCGCCCCGACGTGGGTTCCGGGCTGGCCATGCGGCTTCACGGCCCGGCGCAGATCCGGCCGTGCGGCATGCCACGCACGTCGACACGGCTCGCCCCGACTCGGCGAAAACGACGTCAGTGTCACGCGCGATGCGCCATCCATCGGGTCGGCGGCGAAGCACGGCATCCAGCCCCGCGGACCGAACGTCAACGCTGGCCGGCGGGCTCTTCCGTCGGTTCCGCGGGTGTCGGTACGGTCGGCAGCGGCACGGGTGCGGGCGGCATGGCCGGCACGGACGGCGGCGCCACGCTGCGTTCGCTGAGTTCGGCCAGCGCGATCGCGATCGCATCGAGCTCGGCCGACGGCCGCCGAGGCGGTGTGGTTCCGGCGGGCTGCCGGAACTGGTTGAGCAGGATCGCGAACGCGAGGCGCTCGCCGGCGGCCGTCTCGGCGTAGCCCGCGAGCGAATACGTGTGCGCCATGCTGCCGGTCTTGGCGTGGACGCGGTTCTGCGCGGGCGTGTTGCGCATGCGCACCGTGAGCGAGCCGTCGACGCCGGCCTCGGGCAGCGCGCGACGGAACGCGGCACCGGCCGGCGAGGTGCCTTCGTGCACGAGCAGCGTCACGAGCGCCGAGGGCGAGGTCAGGTTGCGGCGCGACAGGCCCGCGCCGTCCTCGATCGTCGCGGCATCGGGCGTGATGCCGAGCCGGGCGAGGAACGTGCGCAGCGCATCGACGCCGCGGTTCTCGGTGCTGCGGAACGCCGTCGGCACGGCGACCATGAGCGCGTCGTCCTGCGCCTTGCGGCCGACCAGCAGCAGCAGGTTCTGCAGGTAGAGGTTCTGCGAGACCTTGAGGCCACGCATGACGATCTCCGACAGCGGCGGCGACCAGATGTCGCCGATGCGCTGCAAGGTGTCGGAGGCGAGCGCATCGTGCGTGTGCGGCCAGTAGACGCTGCGCAGCTTGCCGCCGAGCGTGACGCCCTGGCGCGCGAGCGCCTCTCGCAGCTGTGCCGCCGCGGCGAGCGCGGGATCGTGCAGCGCGACGCGGTAGGTCTGCTCGGCACTGCCCGCGGCGACGGCGCCGAACGCGTGCAGGCGCGTGTCGCCCGGCGCGCGGTACAGGTTGATGTCGCTGCCCTCGCGCTTCTCGCGCGTGGTCAGCGTGGTCTCGACTTCGGGTGCCGAGGCTTCGGGCTCGAAACGCAGCTTGGCGGGCGAACCGGGCTTGGGCCCCGGCATGACGAACGCGCGCACGATGTTCTCGTCGACGCTGAGCGCGCTCGCGGGCACGCCGAACCAGCTCTGCAGGTCGCCGGCCTCCCAGCCGTTGCCGAACGTCGGCGACGAGAACCACGTCGCGTCGGCGATCAGGTCGCCGCGCACGCGCGTCGTGCCGGTCTTGCGCAACGCGATCGCGAACGTGTCGGCCCACGAGGTGCGCGTATCGAAGCCGAGTGTCGGATCGCCGTAGCCGACGAGCACGAGATCGCCGCGCAGCTCGCCGTCGCGCGCAGGTTTCGCCGTCGCGAACAGGCTCGTCGCGACGCGGTGATCGGGACCGAACGTGTCGAGCGCGAGCGCCGCCGTGAACAGCTTGGCGGTCGACGCGGGCACGAACAGCGCGTCGGGATGACGCGCGTACAGCGTCGCGCCGGTGTCGAGCGAGACGACCTTGACGCCCCACGCCGCCGCGGCGAAGCGCGGATCGTCGACATGGGCATCGAGCCGCGCGGCGAGCGTCGACAGGCGCGTGTCGGCCGGCGGCACTGCCGCCATGACGGTGCACGACGATGAAACGGACAGGCACGCAACGAGGACGCGCAGCATCGTGCGCCTCATGCGTCGCCACCCTCGCCGCGCGCCTTGGCGCGCGCCTCGCGCAGTGCCGTGAGCTTCTCGCCGATCTTGAGCTCGAGCCCGCGCGGCACAGGCGCATAGAACACGCGACCCGCGAGCGCGTCGGGCAGGCATTGCTGATCGAGCGCGACGCCACCCTCGGCATCGTGGTCGTACTGGTAATCCTTGCCGTAGCCGAGGCCTTTCATGAGCTTGGTCGGCGCGTTGCGCAGGTGCATCGGCACCTCTAGCGTACCGTTCGCGCGCACCTCGGCCTTGGCGTGGTTGAACGCCATGTAGGCCGCGTTGCTCTTGGCCGCGATCGCGAGGTAGATCGCGAGCTCGGCGAATGCGAGCTCGCCTTCGGGCGAGCCGAGGCGGTCGTAGGTGTTCCAGGCCTCGAGCGCGAGCGTGAGCGCGCGCGGATCGGCGAGGCCGATGTCCTCGATCGCCATGCGCGTCATGCGCCGCGCGAGGTAGGCCGGGTCCACGCCGCCGTCGAGCATGCGCGTGCACCAGTACAGCGCGGCATCGGGATCGGACGAGCGCACGGACTTGTGCAGCGCCGAGATCTGGTCATAGAACTGCTCGCCGCTCTTGTCGAAGCGGCGCGTGCGATCGGCCAGCACCTGGGTCAGCGTGGCCTCGTCGATGCGGCCGCCCTCGGCGAGTTCGGCGGCAATTTCGAGCAAGGTCAGTGCGCGACGCACGTCGCCGTCGGCAGCCTGCGCGATGAGGCCGAGTGCTTCGTCGTCGACCGCGAGCTGCTGCGTGCCGAGGCCGCGCTCGCTGTCGTCGAGCGCGCGGCGCAGCGCGGCGGCGATGTCGGCCGGCGATACCGCCTCGAGCACGTGCACGCGGCAGCGCGACAGCAGCGCCGAGTTGAGCTCGAACGACGGGTTCTCGGTGGTCGCACCGACCATGATGATGACGCCGCGCTCGATGTGCGGCAGGAACGCGTCCTGTTGCGCCTTGTTGAAGCGATGCACCTCGTCGACGAACAGCACGGTGCGCTTGCCCTGGCCGAAGTTGGCCTCGGCCTCGGCGAGTGCCGCGCGCACGTCGGCGAGGCCGGACAGCACGGCGGAGATGGCCTTGAAATCGGCGTCGGCGTAGCGCGCGAGCAGCAGCGCGAGCGTGGTCTTGCCGCAACCGGGCGGCCCCCACAGGATCATCGAGTGGATGCGGCCGCTCTCGATCGCACGGCGCAGCGGGCGGCCTTCGGCGACGAGGCGAGACTGGCCGACCACTTCGTCGAGCGTGCGCGGACGCATGCGCTCGGCGAGCGGCTTGAGGCCTTCGGGTTCGCCGAACAGCGTCGGCGCGGCGGTTTTTCGGCGGGGCATGCCGCGATGATACGCGGGCCGCGCGATAGGTTCCGCGGCGGTTTCGCGTCATGGGCATCGAACCCTCCTTCGGAACCCCGATGCGCCCTGCCCGTGTCCTTCGACGTCACCTGCTGCACGCCGCCCTGGCCGGCATCGCTGCACTCATGCCTGCGCTCGCCACGGCCGGCGACGCGGATCGCCCCGTTCTCGGCGTGATCAAGTTCCAGGACGAGACCGGCGCGATGCCGTTCCAGGGCGGCGTCGGCCGCGTGTTCACGAACATCCTTACCAACGAGCTCGCGGCACGCCCGGTCTTCACCGTGGTCGAACGCCGCCGCCTCGCCGCCGTGCTCGAGGAGCAGGATCTCGCCGCTTCGGGACATCTCAAGCCCGGCGACGGCGCACGCATCGGCGAACTCACCGGCGCCGACTACCTCGTCATGGGCACGGTCACGGCGTTCGAGCGCGGCGTCGAGAAGAAGACCGCGCGCGGCATGCTGGCCGGCTTCGGCGGCTCGCGCGAATCCGAGACGGCGTATCTCGCGATCGACCTGCGCGTCGTCGACGCGACGACGGGCGAGATCGCCTGGGCCCGTTCGGTCGAAGGCCGCACGACGAAGACGCGTGCGTCGGCAGGCGCCGACCTCGGCGGCCTCGGCTTCGGCTACGAGTCGCTGAACGGCGAGGCCGACGCCAAGGTTGTCCGCGCGGCGATCCTCGAGGTCATCGATTACCTGGAATGCGCGATGGTCGTGCGCGACGCCTGCCTCGCCACGTTCGCCGACAAGGACCAGCGCCGCGTCGCGACGACACGCCGCGTGCTCAAGCACGACGGAGGCACGCGATGAACCTGTCGATCGCGCGAAGCACGACGTACCCGGCCCTGATGCTCGCAGCGCTGCTGGCCGCGGCGCCTGCATCCGCCGGCACGCGCCTCGCCTACGAACGCACGGGCAGCTGCACGACCGAGTTCGACACGATGACGATGGACGGCCTTCACGCACGCGTCGACATGGACTTCGAGGGCATGCGCGTGTCGACGCTGTACGACGACGACGAGCGCCTCATGCACACGCTCCTGCACATGACGCGCAACGTGGTGACGATGGAATCCGACGACGATGCGGTGGACTTCCAGGGCGATGTCGGCAAGAGCTCGCTGATCGCCGCGGACAAGCAGGCCGAGGCACTCACCGGCATGGACCAGGACGCGACGATCGCGCTGTTCCGCGCGCAGCAGGTGCAGACCTGCCCCGATCTCGCCGACAAGGGCGTCGGCGATCCCGACTACGCCGAGGCGGCGATGCGCTGTGCGGAACGCATGAGCGCGCAGGTCCCGGCAGTGGACCCCGCACCGCACCGTGGCGCGAAGGGCCGGCGCCGGCATGCCGATCAGCCGGTCCAGCCGCCCGCACCCGAAGCGGTGCCGCTGGTGTCGCGCACGACCACCACCGATCGCGATGCCGGCCACGACACCGTGGACGGCATCGCGTGCACGATCGAGCGCACGCGCCGCGGCGATGCCGTGCTGCAGGAGGATTGCGTCGCGCCGCTCGAGACGCTCGGCGTCGAGGCGTCGGCGATGCGGCGCCTCAGGCGCATGGTCACGATCGGCCAGGGCCTCGGCGACGGCATCGCGAGCCTGACCCCGCAGCTCGCCGAACCACGCCGCGCGCCGACGATCGCGTTGCGGCGCACCTGTTACCGCGATGGCCGCGAGGCTGGCACCGCGACGCTGCGCATCGACGCCGCCGCGACGATCGACGCGGCGACGTTCGCGATCCCGCAAGGCTACACGCCCATCATGGACGGGACGCGGGACGTCGAGCACGGCGTGCAGTTGCGGCCGCCGGGGTGGTGATCACTGTCCAATGGTGAGGTGCGTGACGCCCGGGTGATGACGATTCTTCCACTGGGGAGTTGCGTGAATTCGTCGGCGGAAAAGCATGTCGGAAGAGAGAGCCGCATCCGAGCCTCATGGCGTCACTCTTCGCTGAGCGCTCAAGGGGATTCCGGCTTGACCAGCCATTCGGCTGTTGAGAGCCGCCGGAATGACGAGAAGTGGTTGCATGTAGGCGAGTGCCGTATTCGTCGGGGACGCTCGCGCAGCCGCGCTCGGAGCAATCGAACCCTCAGGGAGTTTCGTCATTCCGGCGAAAGCCGGAGGTGCTTCACAACAGCGCGTAGCGCTGGTCATCCCCTTGAGCGTCGCACACGGAGTCAACGCCTCACGACCACTCGATCTTCATCGATGCCAGATCCAGGTCGATTCCAAAGCCGAAGCGGCTGCCATGTCATGCCGTGCGAAACCAACAGCTCGAGGAGTGCGATCCATAAACGCGTCATGGGAATGCACGACACCCAATCGCTGCGACATTCTCAGGCAGCGCCGCCACGTACCGAACTCAACGCCTCCCACCCTTCCCGTTCCCCGCCGGCTCGGTCTGCTCCACCGCCGGCTTTCCGGACTCCGCCTTCGGCGTGCCCTTCGGCGTCTCGCGCGACAGCAGCGTGATGACCGGCTTGTCCCAGGTGCCGGCGACCTGGTAGCGCGAACGTGCGGCCTGGTTGATCTGCTTGCCGACGAGGCCTTGCACGACGAGGCCGGCGGCGGCGCCGACCGGACCGCCCGCGAGCGCGCCGACGACCGGCAGCGCGACGCCGGCACGTGGCGTCACCACCATCTGCTGGTCGTAGTCGCGGCCGCGCAGGCCGGTGCGGCCCGTGATCTCGATGTCGGCGGCCGGACTGTTGATGTGCAGGCGTTCGGCGAACGCGTTGCCGTCGCGCAGCGCGAAGCGGCCTTCGATGCTGTTGAAGCTCATGCCGGACTTGAACAGGTCGCTGAAATCGAGCGACAGGCGGCGCGGGATCTCGCGCAGCGACAGCAGGCCGAACAGTCGGCCGCCCGCACCGGGATCGACGTCGAGGATGCGGCCCTTGTCGACCGTGACCTCGAGCGCGCCGTCGAGGTCGGCGAGCGCGAACGACGTCGGACCGCCCGGCCAGCCCGCATCGATGTGCGCGAGTGTCGCGCCGCCGTCGATGATGCCGGCGAAGCCGAGCGCGTCGAGCATGCGGCCGAGGCTGTGCGCGGTCATGTCGATGCGCAGCTGCGAGCGGCTTGCGCTGGCGTCGCCGTTCCATGTGCCCGAGGCGCGGATGTCGACGTTCGGCGACTTGGTCTCGAGCAGGTCGATGCGCATGCCTTCCGAGGTCGGACTGCTCTCGAGGCGTGCCTCGCCGAAGCTGCCGTTGCCGAAGCGCAGGTCGCCGACCCACAGGCGCAGCGGCGGGATCGTCGACGGCGCGATGCCCGACAGCGCAGCCTCGCTGCCTTCGGGTGCCTCGGGCCAGTGCAGGCGCTTGAACTGCGCGGTCACGCCACGGCGCGCCATCTGCGCGAACGGCGGCAGCGTGATCTCGCCTTCCAGCGAAGGGCCTGCGAAGCGCAGGCGCGTGTCGTCGCCGGGCTCGATGTCGACACGCACATCCGGGATGCGTCGTCCCGCGACGCGCAGCTCGCCGACATCGAGGCCGAGGCCGCGGAACGTGCCGATCGCATCGCCCGCACCACCGAGCAGCCCCATCCATCCGCCCGCGTCGACCGCGCCGACACGGCCACCGATCGCGATGCCGTCGGTCGGTACCGGACGCGTCGCCTCGCCACCGAAATCGAGCAGCGCGGCAAGCGGCGTCGTATCGGTCGGCAAGGTACCGCGCACGGCGAGTTCGCTGCCGAGACGCATCGAGAACGGCCTGCCCGAAGGCGGCAACTCGATGTCGAGTGCGAACGGCAGCGCCGCCTCGGGAGCCTTCTCGAGCGGTGCCGGCAGACCGAGCGTGATGCCGGCGAGGTCGCTGCGCACGTTCAAGGTGTTGGGAACGTCGGGACGGGCACCGACGCCGACCGCGATGTCCCAGTGCGCACTGCCGGGCAAGGCCATGACGGCGGCAGGTAGATCGGGCGCTCGCTCGAAGACGGCCGATGCGGGCAGCGTGCCGCCGAGCGTTGCTTCGAACACGTTGCGGGCATCGCGCACCGCGGCACCGACCGCGACGCCGAGCGTGACCGGCGACGTGCCGTACATGGCCTTGAGTTCCGGCGCTGCGAGCGCGTCCTTGCGGAAGTTCACGCGGCCGTTGACCTTGGGGAAACGCAGCGACCACGTCGAGTCGACGAGATCGGCATCGGCGAGATCAACGCTGCCGTCGAGCACGAGATCCTCGCTGCGCTTGAGCGGGACGTCGATCTTCACGTCGGCCTTGCCGGTACCGCCGATCGACAAGCCCCTGGTGGGCTCACGGAAGCGCTCGCCGACCGGCGTCGAGCGCAGGAAGCCGAGCAGCGCCTTGCCCTCGCCTTCCGCCTTGGCGTGCAACAGCATGCGCGATTCGGCAAACGAGGCGATTTCCGCCGTCGCGGATTCCAGGCGCAATGCCTGCACGCTGCCACCGGTCGCCTCGGCCTGCATGCCATTGTTGATGAACGCGGCCTCGACATCGAGCTCGCGTCCCTCGGGCCAGTGCTCGAGGTAGTCGAGCGTGAGGTCGCGGATCGACGCGCGCGCCTCGAAACGGCCGCTCAGATCGGCGAACGGCCAGCGATCGAGATCACCGTGCACGGCGACGCGACCGGCCACGACCTGGCCGCTCACGAGCGCGCGGTCGAGCCAGCCGATCGTATTCGCCGACATCGTGGTGATCGGCCAGAACAGCTTGGCTGCGGGCACTTCGGCGCGATGCACGATCGCGGTCGCGTCGAGCAGCGGACGCGTGCCGTCGCCCTGAAACACGAGACCGCCGCGGATCTCGCCGGCATGGTCGCGCGCGTCGAACACGAACGCCGGCGTCTGCACATGCCACATGCCGAGATCATCCGGCCAGGCGGCAAGTTCGCCACCGAATGCGTCGTACACGAAGGGCTTGCGGAACACGCCCGGGTAGTCGATGCGCGTCGGCGATGCCGGGATCTCGGCGAGCAGGCCTTGCGCGTCGCCGCGCACGCGCAGTTCGAGCGGGTCGATGCCGGGGATCTTCGCGGCGCCGCGCACGACGACACCTTCCACGTGGGCATCGACATCGAAATCCTGCGCCGAGCGCCAGCGCAGCGTGCCTCCCGCGAGCGTGCCGCGCGGGCTCGACAGATAGAGCCAGCGTCGCATCGCGGAGGGCAGCGCGTCGGCGAGCATCGCGATCGCGGCCGGTGTCCCGAGGTCGACGCCCGACGCCTCGACACGCGTTTCGCCGTCGCCCGCGCGTGCCATCACGATGCGCGCAGGTCCGGCCGTCTCGCCCTGGCGCGTGACGTTCGCATCGGCGATGTCCACGTTCCAGCCATCGCCTTCTCGCCGCCAGCGCGCGAGCAGCCCGAGATGCTCGAACAGCGCGCGCGGCAGCACGGCGAGGGTATCGGTGGCGTCGACCGGCTTCGTCGCGGCAAGCACCGCCTCGGCGAGGCCGAGCCGTGTACGCACGTCGACGACGCGGCCGTCACGCCACTCGCCCCACACCTCGACATCGGCCGTGCCTGCCGCCAACGCGATGCCGCCCGGCGCATGCAGGCTTCCGAAGCGCGCGAGGTCGAGTTCGTTGCCGGCGACGTAGACACGCCCCGAGCGGCGCTCGAGGTCCACGTCGGCGACCACCGCGAAACCCGCGAGCGGCGAATCCGCGAGCGCGACGCGTCCGAGCACGTGCGTGAGCGGCGCACGATTGATGACGCGCAGTTCGGGCACGTGCAGCGCGAGATCGAGGTTCTTCGCGGGATCGGCGATCGCGAGCTTGAGGTCGACCAGCACGAGCGCGCCGAGCGCACCCATCGAGGGCATCGCCGTCGCGTCCGCCCCCTCGGGCACATCGAGATCGAGGCCGTGCAGCTGCCAGGCGCCATCGTCGCCACGCGAGAGCGCGAGGTCTAGGCCGACGAGGCGGAACTCGTTCCAGGCGCGGTTGCGCTGGAGCGCGGCGAACAGGTTCACCGCGAGCTCGGCATGCGGCAGCGTCAGCGTGCGTCCGCCGGGCGAAGAGGGTCCCAGGCGTACGTCCTCGAGCACGAGGCGCGGACCGCCGCGCGTCCACTGCCCTTCGACCGTGCCGATGCGCACCTCGCGCCCGCTGCGCTCGCTGAGCCAGGCCTCCACGCGCTGCGGGTTGCGTACCAGCCACGGCAGCGCGAGCTGCGCGAGGCCCATCAGCACGGCGACGAGCACGAGCGTGCCCGCGACCGCCGACACGAGCGCGAAACGGACGCGCCGCCAGCGTCGTGGCGTGGTCACGCGCGATCCGACGCGTGGCGCGCCTGCGCCACGGTCATGCCGCGTCCCGCGACAGGCTGCGGTTACAGCAGGACCACATCGAACTGTTCCTGCGAGTAGTTCTCTTCGGGCTGGAAGCGGATCGTCTTGCCGATGAACTCCTCGAGCTCGGCGACGGCCGCCGAATCCTCGTCGAGGATGCGCGAGACGACCTTGGGTGCGGCAAGAACGAGCAGCTTGGGCGCATCGAACTGGCGCACCGCACGCGTGATCTCGCGGAAGATCTCGTAGGTGATCGTCTCGGCGGTCTTGAGCGCGCCACGACCGGCGCAGGTCGGGCACGGCTCGCAGAGCTGGCGTTCGAGGCTCTCGGTGGTGCGCTTGCGCGTCATCTCGACGAGGCCGAGCGGCGACATGTCGTAGACCGTGGTCTTGGCGTGGTCGCGCACGAGCGACTTCTCGAGCTGGCGGATCACCTGGCGCTTGTGCTCGTCGTCGACCATGTCGATGAAGTCGATGATGATGATGCCGCCGAGGTTGCGCAGGCGCAGGTGCCGCGCGGCCGCCTGCGCGGCCTCGAGGTTGGTGCGGTACACGGTCTCCTCGAGGTTGCGCGTGCCGAGGAAGCCGCCCGTGTTGACGTCGATCGTGGTCATCGCCTCGGTCTGGTCGACGATCAGGTAGCCGCCGGACTTGAGCGGAACCTCCTTGCGCAGCGCACGCTGGATCTCGTCCTCGACGCCGTAGAGATCGAAGATCGGCCGCTCGCCGGGGTAATGTTCGAGCCGCTCGGCCAACTCGGGCATGAACTGGCGAGCGAAATCCTGCGCGCGATCGAGCGTCTCGCGCGAATCCACGCGCACCTTCTCGATGTTCGGGCTCATGAAGTCGCGCAGCGCGCGCAGCGCGAGCGGCAGGTCCTCGTAGACACGCGAGCCGACCTTCGCCTCGGCCATGCGCACGCGCAGGCTCGCCCACAGCTTCTCGAGGTAGTCGATGTCCTCGGCGAGCGCCTCGCGCGATTGGCCTTCGGCGTTGGTGCGCACGATGTAGCCGAGCGGCTGCTCGCCGAGTGCGCCGCTGAGCAGTTCCTTGAGTCGCGCGCGCTCGCCCTCGTCCTCGATGCGCACCGACACGCCGAGCACGGTGCTGTAGGGCAGCAGCACGAGGTAGCGCGACGGGATCGACAGGTGTGTCGTCAGGCGCGCGCCCTTGGTGCCGATCGGATCCTTGACCACCTGCACGACGATGTCCTGGCCTTCGCGCAGCAGCTCGTTGATCGGCGGCGTCGCGGTCGGCACGGCGTCGCCGTTCTCGTTCAGCAGCGAGGCGTGCGGCCGCATGATGTCGGAGGCGTGCAGGAAGGCCGCGCGATCCAGGCCGATCTCGACGAACGCGGCCTGCATGCCCGGCATGACCCGGCTGACCTTGCCCTTGTACACGTTGCCGACGTAGCCGCGCCGGCTCGCACGCTCGACGTGCAGCTCCTGCAGCATGCCGTTCTCGACGAGCGCGACGCGGGTTTCGCGCGGTGTCACGTTGATCAGGATTTCTTCGGACACGGCAAGGACTTGGAAAGGATTATTGAGACGGGTTATAGCGGCCGCATGGCCTCGTTGTCGATGCGCCGTCCTGCAGGCCGGCGACATCGGCGCACTGCGGTTCAGTCGCGCGGCGCGGCCTCGACCGCCGGCCATGCCTCGAGCAGCTGCGCGGTCTCGTGCAGGGGCAGGCCCATGACGCCGGAATAGCTGCCTTCGAGGCGGCTCACGAATGCACCGGCCCTGCCCTGGATCGCGTAGGCGCCGGCCTTGCCGAACGGCTCGCCGGTGGCGACGTAGGCCGCGATGCGCGCCGCGTCGAGCGGCATGAAACGCACACGCGACACCGACACGGCGTGCTCCTCGCGACCTGCCGAGACTGCCCAGACCACCGAGACCACCTCGTGCTCGCGGCCGGACAACCGCGCGAGCATCGCGGCCGCCTCGTCGGCGTCGCGCGGCTTGCCGAACACCTCGTCGTCGAGCACGACCTCGGTGTCGGCGCCGATCACGATCGCGCCGGGCACGGCGGCGACCTGCAGCAGGCCGGCACCGGCTTTTTCGCGCGCGACGCGGCTCACGTAGTCGATCGCGGGTTCGCCGACGCCGCGCACTTCGGGCACGTCGACCTCGATCACCTCGAACACGATGCCGATCTGCGCGAGCAGCTCGCGCCTCCGCGGCGACTGTGAGGCGAGGAAGACCGTCACCGCGCGACCTGGCCGGCGCGGTGGTAGGGATGCCCGGCCAGCTGCGTCGCGGCGCGGTAGAGCTGCTCGACGACGACGAGGCGTACCAGCATGTGCGGCAGCGTCAGCGGACCGAGCGACCAGCGCTGCGCAGAGCGCGCGAGCACCTCGGTCGCATGGCCGTCGGGGCCGCCGATGACGAGGGCGAGATCGCGCCCGGCCATGCGCCAGGCCGCGAGCTGCTGCGCTAGCTCCTCGCTCGACCATGGCTTGCCGCTGCCATCGAGCGCGACGACATGGGCATCCTTCGGCAAGGCGGCGAGGACGGCGGCGCCCTCCTCGGCCGTGGCACGCACGGGATCGCGCGTGCGGCCGCGGTTGCCGAGCGGGATCTCGACGAGATCCATCGGCAACTCGCGCGACAGGCGCTTGCGGTATTCGGCGAATCCCTCGCCGACCCAGGCGGGCATGCGCTCGCCCACCGAGATCAGGCGCGTGCGCATGCGGAGCCGGTCAGCCGGCGAGCGCCGTCTCGGGGGTGTCGTCGCCGACCGTCCACAGGCGCTCGAGGCCGTAGAACTCGCGCGTACGCGGCAGCATGACGTGCACGATGATGTCGCCGAGGTCGACGAGCACCCATTCGGCTTCGCGCTGGCCTTCGACGCCGAGCGGCGGCAAACCGGCCTTCTTGGCCGAACGCACGACTTCGTCGGCGATCGACTTCACGTGGCGCGTCGAGGTGCCGCTCGCGACGATGACGATGTCGGTGACCGAGGTCTTGCCGCGCACGTCGATCTCGCGCACGTCCTTGGCCTTGAGGTCGTCGAGGGCGGTCTTGACCACCTCGTGCAGGCGCGCGACGACATCCTGCTCGACGGCGGGCTTGACGCGCTTGCGCGGCGCGCGCGGCGGCGCGGCGACGGCCTTCGTGGTGGTGGTCTTGGCAGCGGCGCGCGGCTTGGCGGGAGCCTTGCGGGCGGCGGTGGCCTTCGTGGCGACCTTGCGTGGCGCGGTACCGGTGGCGGATTTCGCGGCCTTCTTCACGGCGGCCTTGGCGGGTGCCGCCTTCTTCGGCGCGGCCTTCTTGGCCGGCTTCTTGGTGGTGGTCAAGGGGAAATCGACCTCAGCGCTAGCGTCGCGCCGGGACTGGCGCGCGGGCAGTATAGGCCCAAATCCCGCGCGAAAGGTTGCGGCCAACCCCAGTGGCGCCGCCACTCCCGGACGTGTTCAGGCCGGCGCGCCGGGCTCCGCACCGAGGGCGACCGGGCGTGCCGGATCGGCGATCCAGCCGCTCCACGACGGCGCGTAGAGGCGCGAACCGTGCAGGCCGGCGTGTTCCATCGCGAGCAGGTTGTGGCAGGCGGTGACGCCCGAGCCGCACATGTGGACGACCTCGTTCGGCGCATGCGCGCCGATGATCGACGTGAACGCCTCGCGCAGGTCGTCTGCGGGCCGGAACCTGCCGTCCTCGCGCAGGTTGTCCTGGAACGGCCGGTTGCATGCCCCGGGCACGTGGCCGGCCTTCGCGTCGAGCGGCTCGACCTCGCCGCGGTAGCGCGGCGCGGCGCGTGCATCGAGCACGCACAGGCTGCCGTCGGCGAGACCGTCACGCAGGTGCTGCGCGTCGACGAGCTGGCGGGTATCCCAGGCCACGTCGACGCGGCTCGGTGCGGGCATCGCGGCGGGCGCGACATCCAGGGCGAGACCGGCACGCTGCCATGCCGCGATGCCGCCATCGAGCACGCGCACATGGCGCGCGCCGACCAGGCGCAGCATCCACCACAGGCGCGCCGCGGCCATCGCGCCGCCGGCGGCGTCGTAGGCGACGACCTCGACCTCAGGCGTCCAGCCCCAGCGCGCAAGCACCGCAGCGAACGCCTCCGCATCGGGCAGCGGATGGCGACCGAGGCCTTGCTTGCCGAGATCGGAAAGATCGGTATCGAGCTCGGCATGCAGCGCGCCGGGAAGATGAGCGGATTCGTAGGCCGCGCGTCCGGCCTGCGGGTCGGCGAGGTCCTTGCGGCAGTCCACGAGCAGCACGCCGCCCTGGGCCAGGCGCGTGGCGAGCGTAGCCGCATCGACGAGTACGGTCATGCGAGGGCCTCCAGTCGGCGCAACAGGTTCTGCAGGATCGCCGCGGTCGCGCCCCAGATGCGCTTGCCGGCGTATTCGAATTCGAAGATCTCGCGCGCGCGGCCGTGCCAGAGGATCTCCTGGCGGCGCATGCGATCGGGCGCGAGGATGTAGTCGAGCGGCACCTCGAACACCTCCGCGACCTCGCGCGGATCGGGCGCGAGCGTGAAACCGGCGTCGACGAGTCCGACGACCGGGCACACGGTGTAGCCCGAGATCGTGTCGAAGCAGTCGAGGAAACCGAACGGACGCACGAAGTCGCGCGCGATGCCGGTCTCCTCGAGCGTTTCGCGCAAGGCCGCGTCGACCGCATCGGCATCGTCGTGCTCGAGCGCGCCGCCCGGGAAGCTCACCTGCCCGGCGTGATGGCGCATCTGCTCGTTGCGGCGCGTGAACAGCATGCTCAGCGCGTCGCCGCGCTGCACGATCGGCAGCAGCACCGCCGCCGCGCGCAGCGGCGTGTCGTCGGACCACAGCTCGGGGAAATCGGTGGCGTTCCAGCCCGGCGGCTGCGGTGGATCGTCGAGCGCGCGCACGGCGCGGCGCAGGCGCACGATGTCGACGTGCTCGCTCACGCGCGCTCGGCCTCGCGACGCGGCAGCTCGATGTCCATGTAGTACGAACGCTGCGCAGGCGTCATCGTGATCCAGCGCATGATCTCGTCGCCGCTGCGCAGGCAGCCCTCGCACAGCCCGTCGGCACCGAGCCTGCACAGGCCGATGCACGGACTCAGCACGGGGGTGACGACATCGGCCATGCGCTCCTCGGGATTGCGGTCGCGTGACCGCGTGCTGGTACAGTGACGGCCGTTTTCACGAGACCGGTATATCGATGCTCGGCATGGCGACCAAGGTGGTCAGCGACTACGGCAAGGTGCTCTCGCGCGTCGAGCCGGGCGTGTACGGGCTGCCCGAGAGCGCGTTGCCGCATGCGCGCGAGACGATCCGCTACGCGATCCTCACGCTGCTCAAGCAGCTGGGCCCCGAGCATACCGAAGTCAAGGAAGGCCTGCGCCAGGGCTACGTCTACCTCGCCCAGTTCGTCGCCGACGACGAAGCCGACCTCGTCGCGCGCGGCCAGGCCAGCGTCGCCGCGGTCGCCACCGACGATGCGAGCACCGAACCCGCGATGCGCATCATCAACCGCATCAAGCTCGCGATGGAGCATGCGGTCGACGAGATGCGCGCCTATCCCTGACGCGCTTCGAGCGGTCCCGGAACGACGAACGCCGCGGCAAGCCGCGGCGTTCGTGGCGATCCGACCCGTCGATTACTTCGAGTCGATGATCTTGAGGTCGAACACGAGCGCCTCGTTCGGGCCGATGCGCGGCGGCTGGCCGCGTTCGCCGTAGGCGAGGTCGGCCGGAATGAACACCTGCCAGTGATCGCCCACCTTCATGCGCGGCAGCACTTCCTGCCAGCCCTTGATGACCTCGTTGACCTTGAACTTGACCGGCTCGCCGCGCGCGAACGAGCTGTCGAACTCGAGGCCGTCGGTCAGCGATCCGCGGTAGTGGACCGTGGCTTCGGCCGTCGCGGTGACCTGCTTGCCGTTGCCTTCCTCGATCACGCGGTACTGCACGCCCGACGGCAGTGCGGTAATGCCCTTCTTGGCGCGGTTGGTCGCCATGAACGCATCGCTCTTGGTCTTGTTCGCCGACGCGACCTTGTCGAACTGCGCCTTCGCCTCACCGACCATCTTCTGCTGGAACTTGGTCAGCGTGTCGCGCATGACCTCTTCCGACACGGCCGGGTTGCGCTTGGCGTAGGCGTCCTGCATCGCGCGCACGATGGTGTTGATGTCGACGTCCATCTGGCGCTCGGTGAAATCCTTGCCGATCTGGTAGCCGATCGAGTACGAAAGCTTGCCCTTCTCGGACGTCGTGTCCTGGGCGAGGGCGGACCCCGCCGTGAGCATCGTCGCCAGAGCGAGTGACCAACGCAAATTCATGCTGCCTCCAGAAGAACGCGAAACACGGATGACGATGCGGCGCAGGCACCGCCCGTCGGCTGAACAAAAGGCCCGGTAGTGTACCCGAGCGCGTGCCGCGCTCCAATCGAAGTGCCGGCCCCCGCGGGGAACGTGGGAACGCGCGGAAAGGCGAAAGTTCGGGCGCTGGTATCATCCGACGCCTTTCTGAACCCTGCCGATACGGAGACGCCATGGCCTTCCGCAATCTTTCCAGCCGCGACCGCGACGGCGTGCGCACGCTGACCATCGAGCGCCCCGACAAGCTCAACGCACTCAACCGCGAGACGATCGGCGAGCTCGCGATCGCGTTCACGCAGGCGCGCCACGACGACGCCGTGCGTGCCGTCGTGCTGGCCGGCTCGGGCGAGAAGGCTTTCGTGGCCGGCGCCGACATCGCCGAGCTCACCGCGATGTCGCCCGTGCAGGCACAGGCGTTCTCGCGCGCGGGCCAGCAGATGATGCGCGGCATCGAGACGCTCGGGAAACCCGTGGTCGCGCGCATCCAGGGTTTCGCGCTCGGCGGCGGCCTCGAGCTCGCGATGAGCTGCCACCTGCGCATCGGCAGCGAGAAGGCGAAGCTCGGCCTGCCCGAGATCACGCTCGGCCTGCTGCCCGGCTTCGCGGGGACGCAGCGCATCGCGCGCCTGGCCGGCCGCGCCGCCGCACTCGAACTCGCCCTGCTCGGCAAGCCCGTGGACGCCGCGCGCGCGCATGCGCTGGGCCTGCTCACGCGTGTGGTCGCGCCGGAAGCGCTCGATGCCGAGGTCGAGGCGGTCGCTTCGCAGCTGGCCGCGTCGGCACCGCATGCGCTCGCCGGCATCCTCGACGCGATCGTGCTCGGCGGCGAGGCCGCGTTCGAACAAGGCGCGGACTACGAGAGCAAGGCGTTCGCGGTGTGCTTCTCGACCGCCGACATGCGCGAAGGCACGGCCGCCTTCCTCGAGCGCCGCAAGCCCGTCTTCACGGGCGCGTGAGGGCCGGGTGCCGCGCTCAGTGCGCGGCGCCGCGGTACTTCAGTTCGCCGGCCTCGACCGCGATCGCGAGCCGGTTCTCGGGCGGCGCGAGCGGGCACGTCGCGTACGGCGTGAACGCGCACGGCGGGTTGTAGGCCTTGTTGAAGTCGAGCACGACCTTGCCGTCCTTCGCGAGATCGCTGTAAAGGAAGCGGCCGGCGCCGTAGGTCTGCTTGCTGCTCGTGCGGTCGGCGAGGATGAAGAACAGCTGCTTGGCATCATCCGATTCGACCACCGGCAGCAGCTCGAAGCGCTTGCCGTCGCGCTCGAACACGGCCTTGCCGGGCACCTTCATGTGCTCGACCTGACCCGTGATGTTCGGGATCTCGAGCGTGCGCGGCGGATCGAACGCGACCCACTCGGCCTCCACGCGCCACGACGCGTCGATCGGGAAATGCTCGAGGCCGAGGAAGCCCGTGCGCGTCGGCGCCGCGGTGTCCTTGAAGCGCAGCGCCTTCTGGCCGGAACGATCGATGAGGTAGAAGCTCGTCGTGCCGAACGCGATCGTGGTCGGCTTCTCGTTCGAATCGTCGAGCAGCGTCGCGGTGCGTGCGCTGCCGCCGTCGATCGTCGCGTCGACGCCGTCGGCGAGCGCGAACGTCACCGCATCGGCCGACCACATGACCGTGCCGAGGTGCGCGGGCGCACCGGCGAGCACGATGTCGTTGTCCTTCGCGCTGCCGACGCGGTTCGCGCCCTGCTTGAGCCAGTCGAGGCCGACCAGCGACAGCCAGCCGCCGGGCGCCTTGAGCCGCTCGCTGCGCTGCGCGTGCCAGGCCTCGATGTCTTTCAGATAAGCCTCGTCGGTGGCCGCGGCCGCGACGGGCGTGAGGGCGATCGAGGCGACGAGCAGGCTGGCGATGAGCATGGCGGTGATCCGTGGACGATGCGCGGTCAGCGGCCGCGCAGGAAGAGTTTGTCGAGCTCGTGCATGCCGAGCTGGACCCAGGTCGGGCGGCCGTGGTTGCACTGGCCCGAGCGTTCGGTGATCTCCATCTCGCGCAACAATGCGTCCATTTCCGGCAGCGTCAAGCGGCGGTTCGCGCGCACCGAGCCGTGGCAGGCCATCGTCGCGAGCAGTTCGTTGCCGGCCTCCTCGATGCGTCGCGAGCGGCCGTTCGCGGCGAGGTCGCCGATCACGTCGCGCACGAGCTGCGGCAGGTCGCCGTTGGCGAGCAGGCTCGGCACGCGACGCACCGTGATGCCTTGCGGGCCGCTGCGCACGATGTCGAAACCGAGCTCGGCGAAGCGCTCGCCGTGCTCCTCGACCGTCGCCGCCTCGCGCTCGCTGACCGCGATCGGCAACGGCACGAGCAGCATCTGCGCGCGGATGCCTTCGCCGTCCTGCGCGAGCTTGAGCTTCTCGTAGGTGATGCGCTCGTGCGCGGCGTGCATGTCGACGAGGATGAGTCCGTGGGCATTCTGCGCAAGCACGTAGACGCCGTGCAGCTGCGCCAGCGCGAAACCGAGCGGCGGAATATCCACGTCCGCATCGGCCACTGGCAACGAAGCAGGCGTTCTGTCGTCATGCCCGATCGACGCCGTGGCGTACGGCGACGTGCCGAGCAGCGCCGCGTATTCGGCGAGCGGCTCGCGCACGCCGAGGCCGAGGCCACCCTGGTGCCGGTACTCGGGACGCGCGAAACCGCCCTGCACGCCGCCACCGAGTCCCGCCATCGGCAACGACGATGGCGGCATCGCGGCGGCATCCACGGCCGTCGGCTGCGCGCCTGCGCGCGTCGCCGCGAGTGCCTCGTGCAGGCTGCGGTAGAGGAAGTCGTGGATCAGGCGCGACTCGCGGAAGCGCACCTCGCTCTTGGCCGGGTGCACGTTGACGTCGACGAGCGCGGGATCGAGATCGAGGAACAGCACGAACGCGGGATGGCGTCCGTGGAACAGCACGTCGGCATAGGCCTGGCGCACCGCATGGGCGACGGTGCGGTCGCGCACGAGGCGCCCGTTGACGTGGAAGTACTGCTGGTCGGCCTGCGCACGCGACGACGTCGGCAGGCCGACCCAGCCGTGCAGCGACAGACCTGCCCCGGCGTGTTCGATGCGCAGGCTGTCGCCGATGAAGCCGTCGCCGAGCACGTCACCGACGCGGCGCGCCGCATCGGCGAGATCCTGCACGGGCTTGTAGACGCGCACGGCCTTGCCGTTGTGGTTCAGGCGCAGGTCGATGCCCGGTCGCGCGAGCGCGATCGAACGCACGAGGTCGTCGATGTGGTTGAACTCAGTACGCTCGGCACGCAGGAACTTGCGCCGCGCCGGTACGTTGTAGAACAGGTCGCGCACCTCGATCGTGGTGCCTTGCCCGTGCTGCGCGGGCCGCTGCGACGAAGCCTTGCCACCATCGACCTCGAGGCGCATCGCGTGGTCCGCGCCCGCGCGCCGCGAGGTCAGCGCGAAACGCGACACCGACGCGATCGACGGCAGCGCCTCGCCACGGAAGCCGAGCGTGCCGACGCGTTCGAGATCCTCGAAGCTCGTGATCTTGCTGGTCGCGTGCGAGGTGACCGCGAGCGCGAGATCGTCAGCCTCGATGCCGTCGCCGTCGTCGCGGATGCGGATCAGGCGCGCACCGCCCTCCTCGACATCGATCTCGACGCGGCGTGCGCCGGCATCGAGGCTGTTCTCGACGAGTTCCTTGACGACGGACGCGGGGCGCTCGATGACCTCGCCGGCGGCGATCTGGTTGACGAGTTCGGGGGGAAGCGGGCGGATGCGCGACATGCGGGATACGGCGTGCGTGGACGCCGCATCATAGCGCCGCGCGTGCGGCGCCGCCGTCGTCAGCCCTGCGGGATCTCGAGCACGTCGCCGACGCGCACGTCGTCGCGGGCGAGCTTGTTGGCACTGCGCAGCGCGGTCACCGAGGTACCGTGGCGTGCCGCGATGACGCTGAGCGTCTCGCCGCGCGACACCACGTGGCGGCTCGCCTTGTCGCGGCCGAAGTTGGCCGCGAACCACGTGCCGGGCGGCGGTGCCATGCGGTAGTAATTGCGGATGCCCTCGAGGATCGCCTCGGCGAGCTTGGTGCGCTCGGCGGCGTTCTTGAGGCGCTTCTCCTCGGCGGGGTTCGAGATGAACGCGGTCTCGACGAGGATCGACGGCACGTCGGGCGAGCGCAGCACGATGAAGTTCGCGCTCTCGACGTGGTTCTTGTGGGTCGGTCCGACCTTGCGCATCGAGGCCAGCACCTGGCCGGCGATGCTCTGGCTGACCTCCATCGTCGCGCCCTGCGAGAGGTCCAGCAGCACCGCTGCGAGCGTGTTCTCGCGCGTGTCGAGCGAGACGCCGCCGACGAGGTCGGCGCGGTTCTCGCGATCGGCGAGCCAGCGTGCCGCTTCGCTCGTCGCGCCGCGCGGCGACAGCACCCAGACCGAACCGCCGCGCGCCTCGGGCTTGGTGAACGCGTCGGCGTGGATCGACACGAACAGGTCGGCCTTGGCGTCGCGCGCCTTCTGGTAGCGCTCCTTGTGCGGGATGAAGTAGTCGCCGTCGCGCGTGAGCTCGGCACTCATGCCGGGCTCCTTGTCGAGCAGGCGCTTGAGTTCGCGCGCGACCGCGAGCGTGATGATCTTCTCGTGCGTGCCGCTGGGACCGATCGAACCCGGATCCTCGCCGCCGTGGCCGGCATCTATCGTCACGAGCACGTTGCGCGAACTGCCCGGCGGCAGCACCTTCTCGATCGTCTTGACGACCGGCGGCGCGTTCTTCGGATAGAGATCGAGTACGAGGCGATAGCCGAGCTTCTCCGCCGGCGGCAGCAGGAAGCTCTTCGGGCGCACGCCCTGCGCGAGGTCGAACACGACGCGCAGGTCCTTGTCGCCCTGCTTGCCGCTGCGCACGGCCTTGAGCAGGCCTTTCGCGTCGGGCGTGCCGTAACTGCCCGAGAACGTGCTGCCACGCAGGTCGAGCACGAGGCGATCGGGGCCGCTGAGGTCGAACAGCTTGTAGTCGAGCGGACCCGAAACATCGAACACGGCGCGCGTGTACTCGGGGCCGGCCCAGATGCGCAACGCCTTCACTTCGGCCGCATGCACGGTGCCGCCCGCAACGCCTGCGAGGACGAAAGCAAGCAGCGTGCGGAGGTATGTCCCGACCGGAGTGCGCATGGGTGCGTATTCAATCCCAAAGCGCGGCCGCTTGACAAGACCCTTTTCCTTTACAAATCCGGATCCTGCACAACCTTCCTAAGGTTGAATCCGCACTCGCCTGGGTTCAGCCTCCATTGGGCCTGCCGAAACCCGCGAGCCAAGCCTCGCCACGGATCGAAAAGGCCACCGCCTCGAGGTCGCGGACCTCGCCCGCATGCGCGAGCGCGAGGCGAAGATCCGGCGGCGGAAGCGCCCCCGTGCCGCGCTCGGGCCATTCCACGACGAGCAGCGAACGCCCCTCGAGGAGATCCTGCAGGCCCAGCCATTCGAGCTCGCCCGCATCGGCGATGCGGTAGAGATCCAGGTGATGCACGCGCAGGTCGTCGCCGACGCGGTACGACTCGATGAGGCTGTAGGTCGGGCTCTTGATGCGACCCTCGACGCCGAGCGCGACGAGCAGCGCACGCGCGAACGTGGTCTTGCCGGCGCCGAGGTCACCGACCAGATGCAGCACGCCGCCTTCGACGAGATGCGGCGCGAGCGTGCGTGCGAGCGCCTGCAAGGCAGCCTCGTCGATGCCCTGCACGTTATGCGACACGCTCATGCCGACTCCGGATTGACGAGACGCCGCAGCGGCTCGAAGAGATCGCTTGCGACGAGCCCGCGCGGTGACGTGCCCGCCGCGAGATCGCCGGCGCGTGCGTGCACGACGACGCCGGCACATGCGGCCTGCCAGGCGTCGAGGCCTTGCGCGAGCAGGCCGGCGACGACGCCGGTCAGCACGTCGCCCATGCCGCCGCTGGCCATGCCCGGATTGCCGAACGGACACAGTGCGATACGACCTGCCGGATCGGCGACGAGGCTGCCGGCGCCCTTGAGTACGACCACGGCTCGGTGCCTTTGCGCGAGTTCGCGCACGGCCACGAAGCGATCGGCCTGAACCTCCGCCACCGATACGCCGAGCAGGCGCGCGGCCTCGCCCGGATGCGGCGTCAGCACGCAGGCTTCGGGCAATGCGAGCGGATCGCGCGCGAGCAGGTTGAGGCCATCCGCATCGAGCACGAGCGGCTTGCCGCTGCGCAGGGCCACGTCCCACAGCGCGTGTGACCACGCCGACGTGCCGAGTCCGGGCCCGACCGCGAGCACGCTCGCGCGTTCGACCAGCGGCGCGATCGCCTGCGGACCGTCGACGCTACGCGCCATGAGTTCGGGACGTGCGGCGTTGAGCGCCGTGACGTGCGCGCCGCGCGTCGCGACGCTGACGAGGCCGGCGCCGACACGCAATGCGGCTTCGGCCGCGAGGCGCACGGCCCCGGCCATGCCGTCGTCGCCGCCGATCGCGAGCACGTGGCCGTGGCGGCCCTTGTTCGTGTTGGCCGCGCGCGGCGCGAGCACGTCGCGCACCTCGCCGTCGAGCCGCTCGGCGTCGTGGCCGACCGATTCGAACAGGGCCGCGGGCACGCCGAGCGTGTCGAGTTCGCAGGCGCCCGTATGATCCGGACCGTCGGCCGTGAACAGGCCGCGCTTCCAGCCGATGAAGACGACCGTTCGCGTCGCGCGCACGGCAATGCCGCGCACGCTGCCGGTATCGGCATCGAGACCTGAAGGCACATCGAGTGCGAGCACGGGCTTGCGCGAGACGTTGATCGCGGCGACGAGTGCGGCCGCCGCGCCTTCGAGCGGACGGCGCAAGCCGCTGCCGAACAGGCCGTCGACGACGACGTCGGCCGATGCGAGGCGATCGCCGGCATCGGTCGGCGACAGGATCGGGCCGCGCGCACGCCAGGCTTCACGTGCCGCCCGCGCATCGGCCGTCGCCGCATCGCCGAGGGCGACCACGTCGACATCGAGCCCCGCCGCATGCGCCTCGCAGGCGACCAGGTAGGCGTCGCCGCCGTTGTTGCCGGGCCCGGCGAGCACGGCGAGACGCCGCGCCAAAGGCCAGGATCGACGCAGCACCGCGAACGCACCGGCCGCCGCACGGCTCATCAGCGTCGCGCCGTCGAGTGCGGACGCTTCGCCCGCCCGCGCATCGAGCAGGCGGACCTGTGTGGCTGTGTAGAGGGCTCTCGAGGGAGGAAGCGCAGTCATCGCGCGATGATACGACGCCTCGCGACGCGTCCAGGCTGCCATTATCCTCGTGCGCCCCGCGAGCCTGCCGCCAGCCCACGTCGTGACCACCGCTTCCGCCACGCCGCCGATCGACCACGCACGTCTCGTCGACGAGATCCGCGCGTGGGCGCGCGAGCTGGGCTTCCAGCAGGCCGGCATCGCCGGCGTCGACCTCGGCGCGGACGAGACCCACCTGCTCAACTGGCTCGCGGAAGGTCGCCACGGCGAGATGGACTACATGGAGCGCCACGGCACGCGGCGCAGCCGCCCGCAGGATCTCGTGGCGGGCACGGTGCGCGTGATCTCGGTACGCATGGACTACCTGCCCGCCGCCGCGCGCGACGGCTGGGACACGCTCGGCGATCCGGATGCGGCCTACGTCGCGCGCTACGCGCTCGGCCGCGACTACCACAAGGTCATGCGCAACCGGCTGCAGAAACTCGCCGACCGCATCGCGACGCGCACGGGTCCGTTCGGCTATCGCGCGTTCGTCGACTCGGCGCCCGTGCTCGAGCGCGCGCTCGCGCGCAACGCCGGACTCGGCTGGATCGGCAAGCACACCTGCCTGATCAACAAGGACGCCGGTTCGTGGTTCTTCCTCGGCGAGATCTACACCGACCTGCCGCTGCCGCTCGATGCCGAGGCGAGCGCGCACTGCGGCACCTGCACGCGCTGCCTCGAGGTCTGCCCGACCCAGGCGATCGTCGCGCCTTACCAGGTCGACGCACGACGCTGCATCGCCTACCTCACGATCGAGTTCGGCGGATCGATCCCGCTCGAGCTGCGCCGACCGATGGGCAACCGCATCTACGGCTGCGACGACTGCCAGCTCGCCTGCCCGTGGAACAAGTTCGCGGTGCCGACACCCGAGGCCGATTTCCTGCCGCGGCACGGCCTCGACGACAGCACGCTGCTCGCGCTGTTCGCGTGGACCGAGGAGGATTTCCTGTCACGCACGGAAGGCTCGCCGATACGCCGCACGGGCTACGTCGGCTGGCTGCGCAACATCGCCGTCGCGCTCGGCAATGCACCGTTCTCGCCGGCGACGCTGGCCGCGCTCGACGCGAGACGCGACCACCCCTCCGACCTCGTGCGCGAGCACGTCGCCTGGGCGCTGGACGAGCAGCTCGCGCGCCGCGATGCCGCGGCGCGCTGAAGCGTCAGGCAGCCTGCTTCGGAATCGAATCGTTGGTGTGGGTCAGGCGGTTGTGGCGGTCGACGTAGACCAGCGTCGGCTTGAACGTCGCAGCCTGCGCCTCGTCGAGCAGGCCATAGGCACAGATGATGATGATGTCGCCGGGCTGGGCCAGATGGGCGGCCGCGCCGTTGATCGACACGGTGCCGGCGCCTTCCTCGGCGCGGATCGCGTAGGTGCTGAAGCGCGTGCCGCTGTTCACGTTGTAGATGTGGATCTGCTCGTACTGGCGGATGCCCGAGATATCGAGCAGGCGGCCATCGATGGCGCAGGAGCCTTCGTAGTGGAGCTCGGCATGGGTGACGGTGGCCCGATGGATCTTGGCCTTGAGCATGTTCAGGTGCATGGCGGAGCCTTCACGACAATGTTGCAGGAAAACAACGAAAAGATGATACCGGGCGTGGTGTCGAGTGATCGACCTGACAAACGCCTGCGTACGGTCTGCAGGTCCCCATCCAGTTGACACGACGTCAATTAAATAAAAATCAATGACTTGAGATATCTATAGTGCGAACTCGAGACAAAAAAAACCCTCGCAGCGAGATCGCGCGAGGGTCCAGATTGGAGTGACGACTACCTGCAATGCGCCCTGGTGGCCTCGAGGTCTTGCAACATCCGTTGCGAAAACCCCTAGGACGGTGGTGACAATACCACAGCGTGTTGCGAAGTGCCATACCGGTCACACAACTTTTTCGACCGCCAGCACGGCGCCTGAACCGGGACCGGCTCAGGGCGCCGGATCGTCGACCGCGAGGTTGTCGATCAGCCGCACCCCGCCGAAGCGCGCCGCCACGAGCGCCACGAGGCCCTCGCGCACGTCCGGGCCAGGAATCGCCAGGGTCGTCGCGTTTCGGAACACGGCGTAATCGGGTGCAAAGCCCGCCTCGACGAGGCGACGCGACGCGCCGGCCTCGATCGCCTCGAGC
This sequence comes from Dokdonella aquatica, assembly GCF_051987395.1. NCBI lineage: Bacteria > Pseudomonadati > Pseudomonadota > Gammaproteobacteria > Lysobacterales > Rhodanobacteraceae > Dokdonella > Dokdonella aquatica. The sequence continues at coordinate 4,495,651 of NZ_CP197094.1, forward strand.
GGACGCTCGCCTTCACGAAACTCGCCGACCATCGCACGCAACGTGGCGTGGACCTCACGTGCCGCCTGACGCTGGCCGGCATCGAGGTACTGGTTGCGCGAACTCATCGCGAGACCGCCCTCCTCGCGCACGATCGGCGCGCCGACGATCTCGATGCCGAAACACAGATCGAGCACGAGCCGGCGGATCACGAGGAGCTGCTGGTAGTCCTTGCGGCCGAACACGGCCACATCGGGCTGCACGAGGTTGAACAGCTTCGACACGACGGTCGCCACGCCGTCGAAATGACCGGGACGGATCGCGCCCTCGAGCACGTCGGACAGGCCCGGCACACAGACACGCACACCGTCGTCCGCGCCGAGCGGATACATCGTCGCGACGTCGGGAAGGAACAGCACATCGCAACCGTGCGCGGCGAGTCCGCGCGCGTCCTCGTCGGGCGTGCGTGGATAGCGCGCGAAGTCCTCGTTCGGCCCGAACTGGGTCGGGTTGACGAACACGCTCGCGACGACCAGCGAGGCACGTTCGCGCGCGAGCGCGACGAGCGAATGATGGCCTGCGTGCAGGTTGCCCATCGTCGGCACGAGACCGATCGAGCCACCGTCGCGGCGGGTGGCGCGCGTGAGGGCGCGGAGGTCGTCGATCGACGTGACGATCTGCATGACGCCCCCTCAGTACGCGTGTTCGGCGGCCGGGAAGGCCTTCGTGCGCACGGCCTCGACGTAGGCGGCGACCGCAGCCGCGACCGAGCCCTGTCCGGCGAGGAAGTCCTTGCTGAAGCGCGGACGCTTGCCCGGCGTGACACCGAGCAGGTCGTGGATCACGAGCACCTGGCCGTCGCAGTCGGCGCCGGCACCGATGCCGATCGTCGGGATCGCGAGCTCCTGCGTGATGCGCGCGGCGAGCGCGGCCGGCACGCACTCGAGCACGAGCAGGTCGGCACCGGCCTCGGCGACGGCATGCGCCTCGGCGACGAGGCGCTCGGCCTCCGACGCCTGGCGACCCTGCACGCGGTAGCCGCCGAAGCGATGCACCGACTGCGGCGTGAGACCGAGATGCGCGCAGACCGGGATGTCGCGCTCGGCGAGCGCTGCGATCGATTCCAGCACGTAACCGGCGCCTTCGAGCTTGACCATCGCCGCGCCACCCTCGGCGACGAGGCGCGCCGCCGATGCGAGTGCCGTCGGCACGTCGCGGTAGGTCATGAACGGCAGGTCCGCGACCAGCAAGGCCTTGCGCAGGCCGCGTGCGACCGCGGCCGTGTGGTAGACGACGTGGTCGAGCGTCACCGGCAGCGTGCTCGAGTGGCCTTGCACGACCATGCCGAGCGAATCGCCGACGAGCACGACGTCGACGCCGTTCGCATCGAGGCAGGCCGCGAAGCTCGCGTCGTAGCAGGTCAGCGAGGCGATCTTGCTGCCGTCAGCCTTGCGCTGGGCCAGCGACGGGACGGTGATCGGTGCCGTGGCGGCACCGGGAGACGAGGCATACATGGATGAAGGGATGACGCGGCGTGCCGGGACGGCAGCGGGACCGCTATCGTAACGTGCCCTGCACCGGCGCCGCGATGTCGAGGCGCGTGCAGGCCGTGGCGTCGACGCCGGCGAGCAGCGCGTCCACGCGTCCCTGCCCCGGAACCTCGAGCGACGGCGCGACTTCGGCCAGCGGCACGAGCACGAACGCACGTTCGCGCAGGCGCGGGTGCGGCACGACGAGTCCTTCCTCGTCGACGCGCTGGTCGCCGTAGACGAGCAGGTCGAGATCGATGCGACGCGGCCCCCAGCGCTCGCCGTCACGCACGCGCCCGAGCGCTCGCTCGATCGCGAGCAGGGCGTCGAGCAGCGCGCGCGGCGCGAGTCCGGTGGCGATCCCGGCCACCGCGTTGACGAATGCGGGTTGCTCGATCACGCCCCACGGCGGCGTGCGCCAGAGGCCCGACGTGGCGACCAGCCGCGTGCCGGGCAACTCCGCGATGCGATCGAGAGCGAGAGCGAGCTGGCGAGGTGGATCGTCGAGGTTGCTGCCGAGTCCGATGAAGGCGCGGACCGAACTCACTCCACCGCGTCCACCGGCGCCCCGCCACCCGCACCGGGCGCCTTGCGGCGGCGACGCCGCGGACGCTTGCGTGCAGGCGCGCGCTCGATGCCTTCGTCGTCGCCGGCAGGGGCAGGCTGCGTGAGCATGCGCGACAGTTCGGCACCGCCGGCTTCCTGCGCCTCGGTCCACCAGTCGACCAGTTCGACGAGCTCGGCCTCCTCGTTGGCGCGCAGCACGAGGAAATCGAACGCGGCGCGGAATCGCGGATGCGACAGCAGGCGGTTCACGCGCTTCTTCTGGCGCTGTTCGAAGCGCGGCTGCAACGCCCAGATCTCCTCCATGCCGAGGCCGAAGCGGCGCGGTATCGCGACGCGCGAGGCCTGCTCGTGCATGACGCGATCGGCGGCGACGGGCCACGCCACGGCGGGCTCGGTGCCTTCGTCGATGAGCTTCTGCGCGGTGGCGCGCACGGGTTCCCACAGCATCGCCGCGAACAGGAACGCCGGCGTGACGGTCTTGTCGCTGCGCACGCGCTCGTCGGTGCTCTCGAACGTGTAGCCGAGCATGCGGCCGAACGTCGCACGGTTGGGTCCCGCGAGTGCAGCGGCCGTGGCCGGGAAGATCTGGCCGAGCAGGTCGTGGTTGTGCAGGCCGCGCAGGCTGGCGAGGCCGTGCCCTGCGAGGAACAGCTTGAGCGACTCGTCGAACAGGCGTGCCGGCGCGACGTCGGCGAGCAGTGGCGCGAGGCGCTGGATCGGTTCGGCCGCTTCGGGCGCGATCGTGAAGCCGAGCTTCGCCGCAAGGCGTACCGCACGCAGCATGCGTACGGGGTCCTCGCGATAGCGCTGTTCCGGATCGCCGATCAGGCGCATCGCATGCGAATGCAGGTCCTCGAGGCCGCCGACGTAGTCGCGCACGCTGAAATCCGCGATGTCGTAGTACAGCGCGTTGACCGTGAAGTCGCGACGGATCGCGTCCTCCTCGATCGAGCCGTACACGTTGTCGCGCAGGATGCGTCCATCGACCACCTGACGATCGGCGTTGCCGTCTTCACCTATGCCGCGGAACGTCGCGACCTCGACGATCTCGCGCCCGAACACGACATGCGCGAGGCGGAAGCGGCGCCCGATCAGTCGACAGTTGCGGAACAGCGCGCGCGTCTGCTCGGGCGTCGCGTCGGTGGCGACGTCGAAATCCTTCGGATGCCCGCCGAGCAGCAGGTCACGCACGGCACCGCCGACGAGGAAAGCCTTGTAGCCGGCTTCGTGCAGTCGATACAGCACGCGCAGTGCGCCGCTGGAAATGTTCTTGCGCGAGATGCCGTGCTCGGAGCGCGGCACGATGCGCGGGACGATCGCTGCTGCGGAGGTCGTCGATGAGGACTGCGGCGCTGCTGGGTTCATTCAGTGATCACGTTGGAAGCGGTTCCGTGCAACGGGACGATTGTCGTCGGTTACGAATCCGTTATACTACGCCCCCCACGCAGTTTGCCCCAAACAACGCTCCCTTCGTCTAGTGGTCCAGGACACCGCCCTCTCAAGGCGGGAACACGAGTTCGAACCTCGTAGGGAGCGCCAACTGCCTGCCTCGCCTCCTCCGCTTCGCACGCCGCCGCACTGATCGCATGCCCTTCGTCGTCACCGAGAACTGCGTCAAGTGCAAGTACACCGACTGCGTCGAAGTCTGTCCGGTGGACTGCTTCCACGAAGGCGCGAACTTCCTCGTGATCGATCCCGAGGAATGCATCGACTGCACGCTGTGCGAGCCCGAGTGCCCCGCGAACGCGATCTATCCCGAGGACGACGTCCCGGCCGGGCAGGAAGCCTTCATCGCGCTCAACGCCGAACTCGCCAAGGCCTGGCCCGTGCTGACCGAACGGCGTGACCCGCCGGCCGACGCCAAGGAATGGGACGGCAAGCCCGGCAAGATCGATCTCATCGAACGCTGACCGGCACCTTCAGGTCAAAAAAAAACGCCGCTGACGCGGCGTTTTTTCGTTGCGGCGGCGGTATCGCTCAGGACAGGCGTTCGCGCAGCACCGACAGCACGTCGCGCGCGGCATTCTTCGATGCCTCGTCACTGCCGCTTTCGACGGTGACAACGCTCGCGTCACCCTCGCCCGTCACGCGCACCGTCAGCGCGACCGACGTCGAGACCTTCTTGCCGCCGGCCTTGCCGAACGTGACCGCGCGCTTGAGCCAGCCCGCACGCTGCGTCGTCGTGCCGCTGCCCTGGATGTCGTAGGTGCCCGCCGACGCATCGCTCGAGCGTACCGTCGCGATGCCCGAACGCTCGAGCGCGAGGCCGACGCGACGGAAGGTGCTGTCGGCCGTGTCGGCGACGCGCAGGCCCTCGCCGACGACACCGACACCGGTGCCGATCGCGGGCGCCGTATCACCGGGAGCGGCGGACGGCGGCACGGCCGTGCCCGATGCCGCGCCACCCGCAGCCTCCGGAATCACGAGCGAACCACCGGTGTTGGGCACGTCGAGATCGGGCGGCACTTCCAGCGGCCGTTCCTGGCGAGCCTTCTTGTAGGCGTCGTTGTTGCCGAACTTGGTGCGCAGCCAGCTGCAGCCGCCGAGCATCGACACGGAGATGACCGCACAGGCGACGATCTTGAGGGTTCTGTTCACGGGAAGGGTTTCCATGGTTCGTGTGGCACTCAACCGGCCGCGCGGGCCGCGTCGACGAGGCCGAGATCGACGAGGATGCGGCGCGCGCGCTCGTGATGCGCGGCGGACAGTGCGACGAGCGGCAGCCGAGGCTGCGCGTCGCCGAGTCCGAGCGCCTGCAGGCACCACTTGACGGGAATCGGATTCGGTTCGGCACCGAGCAGGTCGTACAGCGCGTGCAGGCGCACGTCGAGGGACGAGGCCGTCGCCGCGTCGCCGCGTGCGGCCGCCTCGCAGATCTGCTGCATCGCGTGTGGGGCGACGTTGGCGGCGACCGAGATTACGCCCGCCGCACCCGCGCCGATGGCCCGCACACAGGTCGGGTCGTCACCGGACAGCACGACGAAACCCTCTCCGCGCAGCGCGAGCAGCTCGCTCATTCGCGTCGCGTCGGGCACGGCTTCCTTGATGCCGACGATCCCCGCGGTATCCACGAGCCGGGCGACGGTCGAAGGCAGCAGATCGCAGGCACTGCGCGACGGCACGTTGTAGAGGATCACCGGCAGACCGCCGTGTGCGGCGACCTCGGCGAAATGGCGATGCAGGCCTTCCTGCGTCGGGCGCACATAGGCCGGCGTCACCACAAGTGCGGCATCCGCACCGAGTTCGGCTGCGAGACGCGTCTGCGCGATCGTCTTGCGCGTGGACTGCAGGCCCGTGCCGGCGATCACCGGCACGCGGCGCGCGACGCGCTCGACCGCGAAGGACAGCAGTGCCGTGAACTCGTCGGTTTCGAGTGCCGCGCCTTCGCCGGTCGATCCGGCGACGACGAGCGCTCGCGTGCCCGCGTCGAGCTGGTAGTCGATGAGGCGCGCGAACGCTTCGAGGTCGAGGGAGTCGCCGCCCGACGCGAAAGGCGTGGCCAGCGCGCAGATGCTTCCGGAGAGGTTCAAGGCGGGGTCGGCATGCGCATCGTCAATCGACGGATGGTATGGCCAAGCACGGGCGAAGTCCAATGCCCGGAAACGCGCCACGAGGCGTGTCTTGCGGGGTCCATGGACGGCCAGTATGCTCGGTTCGCAGGCCTCGATGCGGCTGCGCCACCGCGCCGCACACGCCGTGAAAAAGGCAGGAAAGCAGCTCTTGAGCGACCGCGCGCCACGTCCGACGACGAACGAGAACCACCTGCTCGTGAGCGTCTTCGCGAGTGCCGAGCAGTCGCCCCTCGTGGCCGTCACCAAGCGCATCGCCGACTGCGGCTGCAACGTCGCCGAGGCACGCGTCGCCTCGCTCGGCAGCGACCTCGGCGTGCAGGTCCTCGCGCAGGGCTCGTGGGATGCGATCGCCAAGCTCGAGAACGCGCTCGGCAAGCTCGATCGCGACGGCGGCATGCGCGTACTGCACTTCCGCACGGGCGCCAAGCAGCAGCAGGTCAGCCTGCTGCCGTATGTCGTCGAGGTCATCGCCGCCGACAAACCCGGCGTGCTGTTCCAGCTCGCCGAGTTCTTCGCCGGCCACAACATCACGATCGAACAACTGCACTCGACGCGCTACCGCGCGATGCAGACCGGTGCCGACATGTTCTCGGCGCAGATCACCATCGGGATTCCCAACACGATGCACCTCGCCGCGCTGCGCGACGATTTCCTCGAGTTCTGCGACGGGCTCAACCTCGACGCGATCATGGACCCGATGAAGTTCTGAAACCGCAGACGAACGACATGACGACGACCACCACGCCGGCCATCGGCAAGCGCGTCCCCGCCCTCGAAGGCGTCACCGGCGACGGCACGACGCTGTCGCTCGCCGACCTGCGCGGCAAATGGGTGGTGCTCTACTTCTATCCCAAGGACGCGACACCGGGCTGCACGCGCCAGGCGCAGGATTTCCGCGACCTTCACGACACCTTCGCGGAACGTGGCGCGGTCGTGGTCGGCGTGTCGCGCGACGGTGCCTCGTCGCATGCACGCTTCAGCACGAAGCAGGCGATCCCGTTCACCTTGATCGCGGACACCGACGAACGCTGGTGCCGCGCGTTCGACGTCATCCACGAGAAGGTGCTGTACGGCAAACGCCACATGGGCGTCGTGCGCAGCACGTTCCTGATCGACCCCGACGGGGTCCTGCGCGCCGAATGGCGCGGCGTCAAGGTGCCGGGCCACGCGGCCGCGGTGCTGGAGCGACTGGGCGGCGCGTGACCGACCTTCGCGCGCACGCCATCATCCCACGCGCAACCTGCGCACCTTCTTCTTCCCCGCCGGACGAGGCCTTCGCATGACCCGAGGCAAGCGCATCTACGTGCTCGATACGAACGTGCTCATGCACGATCCGACCGCCTTGTTCCGCTTCGAGGAGCACGACGTGTTCCTGCCGATGACGGTGCTCGAGGAACTCGATGCCGCCAAGAAGGGCCAGTCGGAGGTGTCGCGCAACGCGCGCCAGGTCAGCCGCTTCATCAACGAACTCATCGAGACCGGCAAGGGCCGCCACATCGACGAGGGTCTCGATCTCCTGCTGCCGCAGGGCCTGCGCCTCAACCGCGCGAACACGGTCGGCAAGCTGTACTTCCAGACCCAGGTACCGGAGCCGTCCGCGGGACCGCGCAAGCGCAGCGTGCCCGACAACCTGATCCTCGCCTCGGTGGTCGCGCTGCGCGATGCGCACCCGGAGACGCCGGTCGTCCTCGTCACCAAGGACATCAACCTGCGCATCAAGGCCTCGATCTTCGGCGTCACCGCCGAGGACTACGAGAACGACCGTGCGCTAGACGATTTCAGCCTGCTCTATGCCGGCCACAACGAACTGTCCGAGGACTTCTGGGAGCAGCACGCCGACCTGCGCTCGTGGTCGGAGCGCGGCCACACGTTCTACGAGGTCACGCTGCGCAAGGACGAGGACTGGCATCCGCACCAGTTCCTGTACCTGCCCGGCGAGAACGAGATCGAGCTGCGCGTGCTGCAGGTCGCCAACGGCAAGGCCACGCTGCAGATCGTCGACGACTACCGCAGCGGTTCGCACACCGTGTGGGGCATCTCGGCACGCAACCGCGAGCAGAACTTCGCGCTCAACGCGCTCATGGATCCCGATGTCGACTTCATCACCCTGCTCGGCACGGCGGGCACCGGCAAGACGCTCCTCGCGCTCGCCGCGGGCCTCGCCCAGGTCATGGACCAGCAGCGTTACCGCGAGATCATCATGACGCGCGCGACCGTGTCGGTCGGCGAGGACATCGGCTTCCTGCCCGGTACCGAGGAGGAGAAGATGACGCCGTGGATGGGCGCGCTGACCGACAACCTCGAGGTGCTGACCTCGCCGCAGGAAGGTGGTGCCTGGGGCCGCGCGGCGACCAACGACCTGCTCGCCTCGCGCATCAAGATCCGCTCGATGAACTTCATGCGCGGCCGCACGTTCCTGTCGCGCTACGTGATCATCGACGAGGCGCAGAACCTCACGCCCAAGCAGATGAAGACGCTGATCACGCGTGCCGGCCCCGGCACCAAGATCGTCTGCCTCGGCAACGTCGAGCAGATCGACACGCCCTACCTCACCGAGACCACCTCGGGCCTGACCTACGCGGTCGACCGCTTCAAGCACTGGGCGCATTCGGCGCACCTGACGCTGCGTCGCGGCGAGCGCTCGCGCCTGGCCGATTTCGCTTCCGAAGTGCTCTGATCCACCCTCGGCGGCGCGTCCTCGGGGCGTGCCGCCTTCCATCCGTTTCCAGGAAGTCCGCATGTCGCTCGCCCCGCTCCAGCAACGCCTTTCCGTCCCCTCGCGCCAGCTCGGCGCTCCCGGCCCCGACGCCGCCCAGCTCGATGCCCTGCTCGAAGCCGCGGTGCGCGTGCCCGACCACGGCCGGCTGACGCCGTATCGCCTGGTCCTCGTGCGCGGCGATGCGCGCCAGCGCCTCGGCGAGGCGACCGCGGAGATCCACGCCCGCAACGAGCCCGGCGCACCGGCCGGCGCACTCGCCAAGGACCGCGAGCGCTTCAACCAGGCACCGGTCATCGTCGTCGTCGTTGCGCGCGTGACCGCGGGCCACAAGGTTCCCGAGATCGAACAGGTCCTCACGTCGGGGTGCATCGCCTACAACCTGCTGCTCGGTGCGCAGGCGCTCGGTTTCGGCGCACAGTGGCTGACCGGCTGGGCCGCCTACGACCGCGACGTCGCCAGCCTGCTCGGGCTCGCCGCGAACGAGTCGATCACCGGCTTCGTGCACATCGGCAGCGTGCTGCAGCCCGCGCCGCAGCATCCGCGTGCCGCACTCGCCGACGTGCTCGGCGAGTGGCAGGGCTGAGCGCCCGCACGTGCCCACGACGGTCCATCTGGTCGATGCGAGCCTCTACGTGTTCCGGGCGTGGCATTCGATCCCGCCCGACTTCACCGATGTCGACGGCCATCCCGTCAACGCCGTGCACGGCTTCACGCGCTTCCTGCTCGAGCTGCTCGAGCGGGCGCAGCCGAGCCACGTCGCGATCGCTTTCGACGAGTCGCTGACGAGCTCGTTCCGCAACGGCATCTATCCCGAGTACAAGGCCAACCGCGCGCTGCCGCCCGAGGAACTCGTGCGCCAGTTCGGGTATTGCCGCGAGGTCGCCACGGCACTCGGGCTCACCGTGCTCACGGATACGCTCTACGAAGCCGACGACCTCATCGGCAGCGCGATCCACGCACTGGGCCGCCACGCGTGCCACGCGGTGATCGTCTCGGCCGACAAGGATTTCGGCCAGCTGATCGGCGACCGCGTCGAGCAATGGGACTATGCGCGCAACGAACGCTGGGGTGCCGACGGCGTCCTGCAGCGCTTCGGCATCCATCCACGGCAGGTGCCCGACTACCTGGCCCTGATGGGCGACACGGTGGACAACATCCCGGGCGTGCCCGGCATCGGTGCGAAGACCGCGGCCGCCCTGCTCGCGCATTTCGACACGCTCGACGCCCTGCTCGAGCGGGTCGACGAGGTCGGTTTCCTGCGCCTGCGCGGCGCGGCGGCGACCGCACGCAAGCTGCGCGAGCACACGGCGCTGGCGCGCCTGTCACGCTCGCTCACGGCGATCGCACTCGATGCGCCGGTACCCCTCGAAGTCGCGCATTACGCGCGACGCGCACCCGATGCAGCGGGCACCGAAGCACTGTTCGACCGACTGAAGCTCGGCCCGCTGACGCGAGCGCGCGTGCGCGCGCTCGCGGGCTGAAGCGCATCAGCCCCCGGGCTTCTTCTCGGCCGGCTTCTCGCCGCCCCTGTCGAGGCTCGGGCGCTCCTGCATGAGCTTCTTGCCTTCCTCGAACGAGGCTTCGCGGACCGGAAGTGCGTTGGTCGTCACGCCGGTCTCGTTCCAGGCGAAGCGCAGGTCGCTGCGGAACACCTTGACCGCCTCGAGCTTCGACGCGTCCCGGACGTCACCGTACTGCCCGTAGAGCGCCTTCTGGCTGTTGGCGACGAAGTACAGCTTGCCATCGGCGACCGTGCCGTAGGTCGGCACGCTCAGTGCGGGGTTCGCCGCATCGAGCGGCATCGCCTTCGTGATCGCCGAGCCTTCCTGCGAGAGGGTGAGGCGCATGACGCGTTTGGGCATCATGCCGCTCGCGATCGTCACGAGCGTACCGTCGTACCAGTAGAGTCCGTCGATGCCGCCGAGCACGAGCACCTCGGGGTTGAACTGCACGGCGAAACCGGTACCGGACGACAGGTGCACACCGAACAGGCCGAGCTGATAGTCGGCGAAGTACAGCAACTTGCCGTCGTCGCTGACCGCGAGGCCGCGGATGCTGGTGAGGTTCGGATCGGAAGCCGCGACCTTGAGCTTCTTGCCTTCGATCGTGTAGATCACGTTGCGCACGCCGTCGGCGACGAACATCTGGCCGCCCTTGCCGACCGTGATGCTCGACAGCGTGTGCACGCCACCACCCTCGACGAGGTAGCGGTCGACGAGCTTGCCGGTCGACAGGCGGAACGCGAACACACCGGCCTTGCCGAAGTCGTCCTGCTTGAAGCCCTTGAAGTAGACCGACGAGGTCGAGGCGACGTAGAGCAGGTCGCGCTCGGCATCGACGGCGAGCGCGTAGACGCTCCACAAGCCGTTCGTCGCATCGGCCTTGATGAAATCGGATGTCTTGCCCTTGTCGTCGACGAGCTGGATGCTGCCGTCGCGCGCGCTGCCGACGAGGAACTTCTTGCGCTTGGGGTCCCAGCCGAGCGACTCGGCGAGCGTGTCGCCCTTGGGCAACTCGAACGCGACCTTGCCTTCGCCGAAGGTCTGCAGGTTCGACTTGAGGTTGTTGGCCACGTACTCCCACACGCGGGTGTCGGCGATCTTCTCGAAACGCTTGTCCTTGCCGATGTCGTAGCCGAAGCCCTGCGACTTCATGCGCATGAGCAGGTCGTAGGCCTTGGTCTTCTCGCCCGTGTTGGCGTAGACCACGGCGAGCGCGAACTTGTACTCGCCGACGTTGGGCAGCACCGCCGTGAGGCGCTCGAGCGTCCAGCCGAGGCGCTGGAAGTCGCCGCTGCGGCGATACACCGCCATGAGCTGCTTGAGCGCCTTCGGATCGGCGATCCCGGCGATCTGCTCCTGCGTCAGGACCGGCATCTGGCGCTGCGGAGCAGCGTCCTCGGTCGTGGCATCCTCGGAGCCTTGCGGCGCCGGCGACTGGGCCGCCACGCCGAACGAGAGCGCGCCGATCACGAGTGCGCACAGCCAATGCTTGGTCATCATCTGGATATCCCTGGATACTGTCGGGCTGGTCGGGAAAAAGGGGGCGCCGCCGAGGGCGCGGGCTGCCGGTCCGGCGCTTCATGCCACGGAGCGTCGACAAGCCCATAATCGGGGACCTGCGCCGCCGGAGCGCGACCGGATGCGGAAACCGAGGCGATCGAGACCTTGCCTCGCATCGAAAGTTTCACGGAGCCAGTTACGATGACGGAAACGATTACGCTTTGCAACGGCACCTGGCTGCGCCTCAAGAAGCGCGGCCGCTGGGAATATGCCGAGCGCACCAACCCGGGCGGCGGCGTCATGATCATCGCCGTCACCCCCGAGGACAAGGTGCTGTTCGTCGAACAGTACCGTCCCGCGCTCGAGTGCATGACGATCGAGATGCCGGCCGGCCTCGTCGGCGACCAGGCCGACAGCAGCGGCGAGAGCGCTGTCGAGGCCGCACACCGTGAGCTCATCGAAGAGACCGGCTACGCGGCCGGCCGCGTCGAGTTCATCATGGCCGGCCCGACCTCGGCCGGCATGAGCAACGAGATCCTCGCGTTCGTGCGCGCCCTCGATCTCGAACGCGTGCACGCCGGCGGCGGCGACGAAACCGAGGACATCGTGGTCCACGAGATCCCGCGCGCCGAAGCGGCGCGCTGGCTGGTCCGCAAGATGGCCGACGGCTACTCGGTCGACCCCAAGATGTTCGCCGGCATGTTCTTTCTCGACAACGCCGACCTCATGCGCGACCGCGCGGCCGGCTGAGCGGCGTTCAGGCCGTCGCGAGCACGGCGGCCTGCCACAGCAGCAGCACGGCCATGCCGATGATCGCCAGCAGCGTGAGCAGGGTGCCGACGGCACGCCCCGCGCTGACCTTGGACGAGCGCGAGAGTCCGAACGCGTGGGCGAGGCGTCCGGCCACGAGCATGATGCCGAACACGTGCACGACCAGCGGAAGGGTCTGGTTGAGCTCGACGATCAGCAGCAGCAGCAACGCGAGCGGGAGGTACTCGACCGCGTTGGCATGCGCGCGGATGCGCTTGGCCAGCTCGTGGTCGCCGCCGTCGCCGATGCCGATGCGCGCCTCGCGCCGGCGCAGTACGACGCGGATCGTGAGCACGATGACGAGCAACGCGGACAACGCCGCGTAGATTCCGGTGATGCGCATGACCGCTCCCCTTCAGTCGGTGGACGTCGCCGCCGGCTCGAGCCGGTCGGCGCGCTGGATGCCGGTCAGCACGACATCGCCGACCGGCACGACGCGGTAGCTTACGCGCAAGTCGCCGATCATGGGCTTGTCGGGATCACCGTCGGCGTAGAGCACGCCGTCGTGCTCGCCGAAGCTCGCTTCGAGGTTCGGGTGGACGTCGCGCAGGCCGACCGGATGCGGCTTCGTGCCGAGGCTCTCGGTGACCAGCGCGGGATCGACCACGAACGCGCCGAGCAGGATGCGCCCCGCCGGGAAGCGCGCGCGCTCGAACGGGAAACGGCCCGGGTTGACGTTGCCGGTGCGCTCGCGGAACGCGTTCGAGTCGATCACCTCGGACGACCATACGGCCTTCTGGCCGCAGGCATTCGCGATGCACTGCTCCTGCCACTGGTACATCTCGACATCGCGCAGCAGTGCGACCGCGTCGGTCGACACGCCGAGCTGGGTGTCGACCGCGCGCGCATCGATGCGCAAGGTGCCGGCGATGCTGACGAGGCGCCCTTCGTTGGCCGGATCGACGGCGTCGGCCTTGACCGCCGTCGGCGTGCCCTGTCCCGGCACCTCCGGCGCAGCGTCGCGCGCACGCAATCCCCACCAGGCGACTCCCGCGGCGAGCGCGGCGAAGCCGACGACGAGGCCGATGCGCGCGACGGACATCCTCTCAGCCCGCCGTCTTGATCAGGACGGTGTCGGCGTCGATCTGCAGCTCGCGCGGCGTCGGCGCCTTCGCACCATCCGACTTGAGATGGGCGATCTCGGCCTCGCTGAGCGACTTCTCGCTGAGCGTGCCGTAGACCACGGCCTGGCCGCTCGCGTCCTTGGGCACGCTGAACGCGTGGTCGTGCATGAACACGCGTGCGAGCTCGCCCTTCTCGCCGGCGAGCACGAGCCAGCAGCCCTTCTTCTGGCAGACCTGGGTGATGCGGCCGCTGAACGCACCGGGCTTGCCGAGGTGCGGCTTCGCATCGGCGGCGACGGCGTCGATATCGACCGCGGCCGGACGCGCCGCCGGCAGCGCGGCACCGTAAATCTCGCCTTCGGCGGTCTTCGCGACCGGCGCGGGACCGGCAGGCGTGCGACTGTGGTCGCGCTCGCCGGCAGCATGGGCATGGTCATCGTGGGCCTGCGCGCCGGTGGCGCAGAGGGCGAGCATCAGGACAAGGGCACGCATCGGACTCTCCTTGGTGGGTGCGTTGGCGATCGGCTCACGCGGGGTGATCGGAAGAACGTTCAGGCCGCGAGCGGCCAGGCGGCGAGTTCGGCATGTTCGTCGCGCGTCGAGTAGCGGCCGCCGTCGTCGCGCGCGACCGCGGCCATGGCGCAGGCGCTGTCGTGGGTGAAGAACAGGCGCACGTTGCGCGCGAGCTTGTCGGCGAGGAACGCGCGCTTCTCGTCGATGAGCAGTTCGGGATAGCGGTCGTAGCCCATCGTGATCGGCAGATGCACCCACGGACGTCCCGGGATCAGGTCGGCGCAGAACACCACGCCGCCGCCGTCCGCGACGATCTCGGCGAGCAGCAGGCCGGGCGTGTGGCCATCGGACACCTCGAACCTCACGTGCTCGCCGAGCGCCTTCGCATGCGCACCGTCGACGAGTTCGAGGCGACCGCTGTCGCGCAGCAACGGCACGAGTTCGGGGATGAACGACGCACGGTCACGTGGATGCGGTTGGACCGCACGCTCCCAGTGGCGCGCACCAACCACGAACGTCGCGTTCGGAAACAGCAGGCCAGGCGCCGCACCCTCCGACCACGCCGCGAGCAGGCCGCCGGCATGGTCGAAGTGCAGGTGCGAAAGCACGACCACGTCGATGTCCTCGTGCGAGAAGCCCGCCGCGGCGAGTGAATCGAGCAGCACGTGACGATCCTCGAGCACGCCGTAGCGCGCGCGCAGCTTCGGCTCGAAGAACGCGCCGATGCCGGTTTCGAAAAGCACGGTACGTCCGTCGAGGTCCTCGGCGAGCAGGCAGCGGCAGGCCAGCGGGATGCCGTTGTCGGCATCGGGGGCGATCCACTTCTGCCACACCGCGCGCGGTGCGTTGCCGAACATCGCGCCGCCGTCGAGGCGTTGCGAGTTGCCGAGGAGCGACCAGAGCTTCATCCGCTCATTGTACGCGAGCGCTGCTCATCTCTTCACGCGGGTCCGAGCCGCCCTCGACGGTACCGTCCTTGCGGTTCCAGCCGACCACGTTCATGAGGCCCCAGGTGCGTTCGGCATCGTTGACGATATGCCCCATGTCCTGCAGCGCACGCGTCTCGTCGCGCGTGAACGCGTTCGGCTCGGCCGACACGACATCGGGCAGGTACTGGTGATGGTAGCGCGGGTTAGCGGCGACCTGCTGCGCCGACTGGCCATCGACGAACGCGAGGATGCCCTCGAACACCATCGTGATGATGCGGCTGCCACCGGGCGTGCCGATCACGCCCACGCGGTCCTCGCCGATCACGAAGCTCGGCGTCATCGACGACAGCGGGCGATGCCCGGGCTTCGGCGCGTTGGCGTCGCCGCCGACGAGGCCGAATGCATTCGGCTGGCCCGGCAGCAGCGCGAAATCGTCCATCTCGTTGTTGAGCACGAAGCCGGTGCCTTCGACGACGAAGCCCGAGCCCAGCGCGAGATTCACGGTCTTGGTCACCGCGGCGAGGTTGCCGTCGGCGTCCATGATCGAATAATGCGTCGTGTGCTCGGCCTCGACCGGCGGCATGTACCCCGGCAGCATGTCGCTCGGCGTCGCCCTCGACGGATGGATCGACGCGCGCAGGCCGGCCGCGTACAGCGGGCTCGTGAGCTCGGCGATCGGCATCTTCACGTAGTCGGGATCGCCGAGGTATTCGGCGCGGTCGCGGTAGGCGCGACGCATCGCCTCGATCGTGAGGTGCACGCGCGGCATGCGCTCGAGCTTGGCGAGGTCGTAGCCCGCGAGGATGTTGAGCATCTCGGCCAGTGCGATGCCGCCCGACGAAGGCGGCGGTGCGGTGACGATGCGCCAGCCGCGGTAGTCGAGCGTGATCGGCTCGCGCTCGCGCACCTGGTAGGCGGCGAGATCCTCGATCGTCCACGTGCCCCCGGCAGCCTGCACGGCATCGGCGAGTCGCTTCGCGAACTCGCCCTTGTAGAAGCCGTCTGCCCCTTTCGACGCGATCAGTTCGAGCGTCGTGGCGAGATCGGGATTGCGGAACACCGCCCCCTCGACCGGCGCCTCGCCCGATTCGCCGAGGTACAGCGCCGCCGACGACGGCCAGCGCGACAGCACGGGCTTGCGCGAGGCGATGCTTTTCGCGAAACGTCCGTAGACTGGGAATCCGTCGCGCGCGAGACGGATCGCCGGCGCGAGCGATTCCGACAGCGGCAGTTTGCCGTAATGCTGCGCGAGCCATGCGAACGCGGCCGGCTCGCCCGGGATGCCGGCCGACAACGGACCATTGATCGACTTGTCGCGATCGAGCTTGCCCTGCGGGTCGGTCCACAGCTCCGGCCTGCTCGCCGCGGGTGCGGTCTCGCGTGCATCGAGGAACACCTGGCGATCATCGCTCGCGCGACGCAGCAGGAAGAAACCACCTCCGCCGATGCCCGAACTCTGCGGCTCGACGACCGCCAGTGCTGCGCCGACCGCGATCGCCGCATCGAACGCATTGCCGCCCTTGCCGAGCACCTCGAAACCCGCGTCGGTCGCGAGTGCGTGCGCACTCGCGATCGCGGCCTTGCCCGGGCGCCCCGTGATCGACGGCGCACGTGCGGCCCCGTCGTTCGTTGCCGCGGGCGTGGCGTCCGGCGGCGCCTGGTTGGCGGTGGCAGGGGGCTGCGGCACACCGCACGCGGCGAGCACCACGCACAGCGCGGCGGCGAGGAAGGTCTGCTTCAAGGATTCGATCCGGTCAGATGGGCGTACTTGGCCATGAGCTCGTCCCGCGATTCGGGATGCTCGGGGTCAAGGATGATGCACTCGACCGGACAGACCTCGATACATTGCGGAACATCGAAATGCCCGACGCATTCGGTGCAGTTCGAGGGCGCGATCTCGTAGATCTCGCTACCGGGCGCGATCGCCGCGTTCGGACACACCGGCTCGCAGACGTCGCAGTTGATGCACTGGTCGGTGATCTTGAGGGCCATGCGCGGGGAGACGGCGCCGCTTTGCGCGGCGCCGTCGCGTGAATCACTTCATTTCGGCGAAGCGGTAGGTCGCGCCGACCGTCGCGAGCGCGTCGCGCACGCGGTCGGAATCCTCCTGCTTGCCGATGAACAGCACGAACACGTCCTTGAACGTGCCGGCGCTGGCACCGTCGAACGCGTCGACGATGAGGTCGCCCGTGATCTTCGAATCCGGGCCGCCGAACGCGACCATGTTGCCCGGCAGGACGCCGCGCGCGATGACCGTCTGCACGTTGTCGAGCTGGTTGCTGCGATCGAGCTGCGCCTTGCCGTCATCGCCGCCCGGCACGAAGTACATGTACGGACGCGTCGTGTTGACGCCCTGCATGTTCTGCATGACGACCGCCGCGAGGTACTTCTTCCACGCGTTCTGGTCGTTCGCGTCGGTCGGCAGTGCGACGGTCTCGACCTGCTGCTCGGCGGTCTGCTGCGGCGCAGCTTCGTCCTTGTTGCAGCCTGCGAGCGTGACGGCGAGGCCGAACGCGACGGCGGCGATGAGATGCTTGGACATGGTTTCCACTCCCTAACTGGATGCTGACGGATTGGACCAGCGACGCGCGAGCGCCTCCTGGACGACCGGGTGCACGAACCCGGACACATCGCCACCGAGGCGCGCGATCTCGCGCACGAGCGACGACGAAATGAAGCTGTACTGTTCGGCCGGCGTGAGGAACAGCGTCTCGGCATCGGGAATCAGATGCCGGTTCATGCTGGCCAGCTGGAACTCGTACTCGAAATCGGAGACCGCGCGCAGTCCGCGCAGGATCACGCCTGCGCCGATCTCGTTGACGAAATTGGCGAGCAGCGTCGCGAAACCGCGCACTTCGACGTTAGGGACGCCGGCCAGCGCGCGCCGAGCGAGATCGAGGCGATCATCGAGCGAGAAGCTCGGTCCCTTGGTCTGGCTGTCGGCGATCGCGACCACGAAGCGATCGAACAGCGGCGCCGCGCGGCACACGAGGTCGATGTGGCCGTTGGTGATCGGATCGAACGTGCCGGGGTAGACCGCCACGCGTGCTCGCGACATGGAAACGGACATCGACGGAATCGGGCCTGCGCTCAACCTGAATCCTCTTAGCTTAGCGGATCGGGCGCGGCGCGACGATAGAGGCCGTGACGGACCCCGCCGGCCTGCCCCTCGCGATGGATCCGCCATGTGGCCGGCAGCGCGAGCGGCTCGGTGATCGGCGATTCGACGTACAGCCACGCACCGACGGCCAGGCAACCCGATGTCTCGAGTCCGTCCGCCGCGACGTTCCAGAGTTTCGCCTCGAACGGCGGGTCGATGAACACGAGATCGAACATGCCTTGCGCAGCGCGCAGCCAGGTCGCCGCATCGGCGTTGACGACGCGGGCGTCGCCCGCATCGAGGCGCTCGAGGTTGCCCTCGAGTCCCTGCGCGAGCGCGCGGTCGCGCTCGATGAACGTGCAATGCGCGGCGCCACGCGACAAGGCCTCGATCCCGAGTGCGCCGGTGCCGGCGAAAAGGTCGAGGCAGCGCATGCCCTGCACGACCGGCGCGAGCCAGTTGAACAGCGTCTCGCGCACGCGGTCGCCGGTAGGCCGCAGGCCGGGCGACGATGGCACGTCGAGACGGCTGCCTCGCAACCGCCCCGCGACGATGCGCAGGCGACCGGAGGTTGCGGATGGGCGCGACGAAGGCCGCTTGGGCATGCGGGACGGGAGTTCAGCGGCGGAGTGATAGCATGCCGCCGATCGACTGCCCCGTACACACCCCTGATGCTCAAGTTCTGGAAGAAGAAGGACGCGCCGGCAGCCGCCACGGCGCCCGAACCTGACGCGCCCGCCGCTCCTGCAGGCGAGGATGTCGCGCTCGTCGAGCCCGGCATGATCTCCGCCGACGTCCTCGCTCCCCAGCCGCCCGTCGTCGAGCCGATGCCTGTCCCGGAGCACCCGGCGGCTGCGGAGCCCGCGGCTCCGGCCAGGCGCAGCTGGCGCGAGCGCCTCGCCGGCAGCGGTTTCGCGCGCAGCCTCGGCAGCCTGTTCGTGCGCCACGCCAAACTCGACGACGAGTTCCTCGATACGCTCGAGACCGCACTGATCACAGCCGATGTCGGCGTCGGCGCGTCGACCGATCTCATCGCACGCCTGCGCAAGCGCGTCGACAAGCGCGAATTCGCCGATGCAGGCGCCCTGCTCGCGGCACTGCGCAGCGAACTGCTCGGCATGCTCGCCGGCGTCGAGAAACCGCTCGACGTGCGTGGTCGTGCCCCGTTCGTGCTGCTCACCGTCGGCGTCAACGGCGTCGGCAAGACCACCACGATCGGCAAGCTCGCGCACCGTTTCCAGTCCGAGGGCCGCTCGCTCATGCTCGCCGCGGGCGACACGTTCCGCGCCGCGGCGGTCGAGCAGCTGCAGACCTGGGGCGCCCGCAACAACGTGCCCGTCGTCGCGCAGGGCTCGGGCGCCGATTCGGCCAGCGTGATCTTCGATGCGCTGCAGGCTGCGCGCTCGCGCGGCACCGAGCTGCTCATCGCCGATACCGCGGGCCGCCTGCACACGCAGACCGGCCTCATGGACGAACTCTCCAAGATCCGCCGCGTGCTCGCCAAGCTCGATCCGGAAGCCCCGCACGAGGTGCTCATGGTCATCGACGGCACCACGGGCCAGAACGCGATCAGCCAGGTGCGCCAGTTCCGCGAGGCGATCGGCGTGACCGGCCTCGTCGTGACCAAGCTCGACGGCACGGCGAAGGGCGGCGTCGTCTTCGCGCTCGCGCGCGAGTTCGGCCTGCCGATCCGCTTCGTCGGCCTCGGCGAAGGGATCGAGGACCTGCGCACGTTCGACGCCCGCGCGTTCGTGGAGGGCCTTCTGCCCGCCTCGCTCGGCTGAGCCCGCCACGATGGACGCGTTCGCCACGCGCCTGCTCGGCTGGTTCGATCGCCACGGCCGGCGCAACCTGCCGTGGCAGCATCCACGCACGCCGTACCGTGTCTGGCTCAGCGAGGTCATGCTGCAGCAGACCCAGGTGCGCACGGTCATCCCGTATTTCGAACGCTTCGTCGCCGCACTGCCGTCGCTAGAAGCCCTCGCCGCCGCACCGCTCGACCAGGTGCTCGCGCTGTGGTCGGGCCTCGGCTACTACCGGCGTGCCCGCCACCTGCACGAGTGCGCAAAGCGCTGCATGGCCGAACACGGCGGCGAGCTGCCGCGCGACATCGAGGCGCTCGCGGCACTGCCGGGCATCGGTCGCTCGACCGCCGCGGCGATCCTCGCCCAGGCGCATGGCGAGCCGCATGCGATCCTCGACGGCAACGTTCGCCGCGTGCTCGCGCGGCATCGCGCGGTGCACGGCTGGACCGGCCTGCCTGCCGTGCAGCGCGAACTCTGGCGCATCGCCGAGGCGTACACGCCGGACGCGCGCGCCGCCGACTACACGCAGGCGATCATGGATCTCGGTGCGCTCGTCTGCACGCGACGCAAGCCCCTGTGCCCCGCCTGCCCGGTCCATGCGGACTGCGTCGCACACCTCGAGGCGCTCACCGACGTTCTGCCCGAAGCGAAGCCGACACGCGCCGTACCGACACGCGCGACGCACATGCTCGTCGTGCGCGACGGCGAAGGACGCGTGCTGCTAGAACGCCGACCGCCGACCGGCGTCTGGGCGCGACTCTGGAGCCTGCCCGAAGGCGATGGTGTCGTCGAAGGTACGAGCGTGCTGGCCCGCCGTCATGGCGTCACCGCGGCCTCGCCTCGCGTGCTCGCGGACTTCGTGCACGTGTTCAGCCACTACAAGCTGCTCGTGACGCCCGTGCTCTACGTTGCCACGCACGTCGACGATACGGTGGCTGATGACGGCGACACCCTGTGGGTGCGCCGCGACGACCTCGGCGCGATCGGCCTGCCCGCGCCCGTGCGCACCCTGCTCGAAACCCTGATGGAGGACGCCCCATGCGAACCGTGCACTGCGTGAAGACCGGCCGCGAAGCCGAAGGCCTGCCGTTCGCGCCCTGGCCCGGCGAACTCGGCAAGCGCATCTACGACGGCGTGTCGAAGGAGGCCTGGGCCGAGTGGCTTGCCCATCAGACCATGCTCATCAACGAGAACCGCCTCAATCCGCTCGACGCCAAGACCCGCGCCTTCCTCGCCGGCGAGATGGAGAAGTACTTCTTCGGCGAGGGTTCCGCCAAGCCCGACGGCTATACCTCGCCCGAGGTGCCCTGAAGGTCAGGACGCCTTGTCTTCGCGCCGCGCGACCTGGAACGCCTTGTAGTCGAGCGGTCGGATTTCCTGGATGCGGCAGGTGTCCGCGCCCGCCTTGACCGAATCGAAGCGCCGGCTCACGCGGTTGGCGGTCGAGGTGATGCCGATCGACTGCGCCCACTCGAGTTCGCGGCAAGGCTTGTCGACGGTGAGCAGGAAGGCATCGTTGAGGCGCGGCCAGACGATGACCTTGTCCTCGCCCACGAGCTCCCATTTCTGCAGGTTGAAGAACTGGAACTGCTCGACCGGCTGTCCGAGGAACGGCGCATAGGCCTCGAGGTTCTGCTTCTGCGTGTCGCGCGTCTGCGCATGAACGCCGTACAGGGACATGCCGGCGAGCGCGGCGAGGACGAGAACCGTGACTTTCATGACGTGACCACCTGCGGGCTGGAGCGTTGTCGATCGTCACGCGCCTCGCGCGGACGGCCTGTCGGGAAACACCTGTCGCCTCGGGACGGCGCAGCGCAGCGAAACGTCGCCGCGATACCGTCCATGCGCTTCATACCCGCTCGAGTCCACGCTCGGCGAGCAGTTCGTCGAGCTCGGCGAACGTGTCGAAATCGTCGCTGTCCTCGAACGAGAGCAGCGCCTGGTCGACGTACTGGCGTTCCACGCGGATGTCGGAAATGTACCTGACGAGTTCGAGGACACGCTTGGCCTTGTCACCGATCTGCGCCGGGCCGAACGAGTCCCAACGCCGTTGCACCTGTACCGTCGAACGCATGTCCTGATCCACTGATGTTGCGATTGATTTTGCGAAGCCCGGCGATCGTGCCCGTGGGCGCATGAACGTGGCTCGATCGCGAGCGTGTCGGGGATGTGACCGTTGTGTTCGGTTCACGCATGCCGTCCGGCACGCCTCGGGGGGAGTCGGTTCGCGCTACCATCGGCACCTCACGGGGAGAGTCAGATGATGTCGGTCGACACCGCGCACGTGCGGTCGGAACAGCCCTTGCCCGATGGGCACTACCTCGCCGTGACGCTGCTCAACCGCGGCCCTTACGGCATCATGGTGTGGAGCGGCCGCCTGCATCCCCTCGCCGCGGAGTCGACCGCCGACGAGATCTCGCCCGGCGACTACGTCCAGCGCGAAAGCGTCAGCTTCATGAGCTGGCACGACGCTATCGATTATTTCCGCGATCGCGACGTCGCTCCCCTGCTCGCCGACCTCGTCGGGCGTTCACGCCGCAACGAGTTGCCGTCGCAGGCCTGACGCACTCGGGCCGACGCCGCGTAAGGGCGAGGATTTCACGCCGGCTGCAAGACAGGCTCCAACGCGCAATCGGCGTGCCCGCATCGGCAGGTGTCACCGCCACGCGCATCCTCGTCCCGGCAATGGGTGCAGCAGTAGGCGTCATCGCCTTCGACGAGGCAGACGCACGGCGCATGGGCACAGGGATGAAGATCGGCTGACATGGGGAGTGTTCTGCACGTACCGAGCTGAACTCGCCCCGTCTTCACGGAGTCATACTCCGTCGACGGCCGGACGCGCCGTCCTCGCCGGCGCCGGAAGCGAACCTGTACACCTGCATCGTGATCCGCCCGAGGAGACGACGCGATGACGGACCACCCGATCCAGCCCGATGTCCCCACCGGCATCGACGCCGAACACGTCGGCGAGAAGCTCGCCGAAGCCGTGCACAAGCTCGATCTCGCCGGCATGAAGCTCGACATGACCTACCAGGCGCTGCAGGAAGGCGGCCACCTCGACGCCGCCCAGATCGTCAACGCCGCCCACCTCGACACGACGACCGCGTCACTCGACGTCGTGCAGTCGATCGAGGCCCTCGGCATCGGCGTGGCGCGCGGGTTCCGGCGCAGGCGCGGGGAGTTGCGGGGGGACTGAGGACGAGATCACGTCGCTCGGCGATGCAAATCCGGCGAATGCATGCGTGCGATGCATGCAGTCGGCCCGGGCCGATCCCAGCTATCGGGCGTGCTAGCATCGAAGCGTCACATGGACGTGTGGAACGCCGCGCGTTCCGGTGACGCCGTCGAGTCGGATGTCCGACTCGGACCGCCAAGGGAGTGCCGGTGGATGCAAGGCAGACTTCGGTCAGTGGAACGATTCGCCGCGATGCTGCGCAGGACACGCCGCAAGCTCGTCCCGAGCCTCATCGCCATCATGTTCGCGATGCCGGCGCACGGCAGCACCGACACCGAGTTCTGGACGGGTGCGGGGTGCCTCCGCGGCTTGTTGGGGGACGGGCTGCTCCGATGCGGAAGCGTCGACAACAGCGAGTTGCTGTTCATCGTGTCGGTCGACGCTGCGTCGAACGTGACGAAGATCGCGTCTGCCGACCCCGATGCACCTCCCGCGGTCCATGAAGCCGCCCGGTGCTTGCTGGACCGCCCGCCCGGCAACCTCAGGAAGCTCGCCGCCCGTGCCTCCGCGGAGCGCCTCGCATCGTTCGAGTACGGGCCTTTCACGGTGCACTGCGACGGAGCGGGACAGGCATCCACGCGCTGAGCACGCCCGTCCGGCGCGAGAGGCAGGAAGTCAGCCGGTATACGGCACGCGAATCGCGACGGCATGCATGAAGCGAAGGAAATGCGCGAGTACGTCGCGCACGATCGAGCCGGAGCTGAGGCTCACGTCGGCGATCGAAACGGTATACGACTGGAGGAAATGGTGGCCGGGGACGGAATCGAACCGCCGACACGGGGATTTTCAATCCCCTGCTCTACCAACTGAGCTACCCGGCCACGGGACTTTCGCAGCGGCGCTGATGGCCGTGCGGGAAGGGCGCGTATTAGAGCGATTGGCGTCGCGCGCGTCAAGCGATCGCACGCACTTCGTGAGCGATCGAGCCGCGACGTCGCGTCGCGGAGGCGCAGCGCTCCACGTGCGGGGCCGCTGCTCCTACACTACGCGCCCC
Source organism: Dokdonella aquatica (assembly GCF_051987395.1). NCBI lineage: Bacteria > Pseudomonadati > Pseudomonadota > Gammaproteobacteria > Lysobacterales > Rhodanobacteraceae > Dokdonella > Dokdonella aquatica. The sequence goes on from NZ_CP197094.1 coordinate 4,519,469, forward strand.
GCGTCCTCGCATCGCCGCATCGCCATGTCGCCTTCGATTCCCCGCATCGCCGACGCGCTCGACCAGCAGGGCTTCGCGTTCGTCGAGGCACCGACGATGCGCGAGGCGTTATCGGGGGCAGGCGGGCTCGACGACTGGGACGTGTTCGCGGCGAGCTGGAACGACCTTCATCTCGATCGCCACATGGCCGACGGCGGACGCTACCGTCGGCGTCGCCATGCGGCGTTCCGTGCCATCGCCGGTGGCGAGACGACGCGCCAGGCACACCAGCCGCACTACCAGAGCCTCGACTACAACACGCTCAACGGCGGCATCGAGCGCTGGTTCGAGCCGGTCGAGGATGCGATCGCGCGAGGCACCGCGCTCGCGACGATCCTGCGCTGGAGCAACGCGACGTTCAGCGCGTTGTCGCCGGGTGTGACCGACTGGCACGTCGAGATGCACCAGTTCCGCATCGAGGCTTCACCGGGCCACGCCGGCCAGCCGACACCCGAGGGCATGCACCGCGACGGCGTCGACCACGTGCTCGTGCTGCTCGTGCGGCGCGAGAACATCGCCAGCGGCACGACCTCGATCCATGGTCTCGACGGCAGCGAACTCGGCAGCTTCACGCTGACGCGACCGCTGGATTCTGCGCTCGTCGAGGACCGCCGCGTGTTCCACGGCGTCACCGCGGTCGAACCGGTCGATGCATCCAGGCCGGCGTTCCGCGACGTGCTCGTGCTGACCTGGCGCGACGCACGCGAGCTCAGGCCGCGGTGAGCACCTCGAGGAACGCTTCACCGTAACGCGCGAGCTTGCTCTCGCCGACGCCGCTGATCCCGCCGAGTTCGCGCAGCGACTGCGGCCGCTCGCGCAGCATCGCGAGCAGCGTGGCGTCGTGGAAGATCACATAGGCCGGTACGCCCTGCTCCTTCGCGAGCCTTGCGCGCGCTTCGCGCAGCGCATTCCAGACCTCGGCCTCGTGTGGCGCGATGTCGATCGAGGCACGCGCCTTGCCGTTGCGGTCCGACTTGCGTGAAGCGCGTCGCTCGGCGCGGTCGGCGACGCGGCGCTGGCGCACGACCGTCTCGCCGCGCAGCACGGCGCGGCTGGCCTCGGTCAGGCGCAGCGTCGCGTAACCCTCCTCATCGGTCGCAAGCAGGCCCGCAGCGACGAGCTGGCGGAAGATGCCGCGCCACTGGCGTTCGTCGAACTCGCTGCCGATGCCGTGCACGCTGAGGCTGTCGTGGCCGAGCTGGCGCACGCGCTCGTCGTCCTCGCCGCGCAGCACCGCGGTGAGATGCCCGACGCCGTAGCGCTGGCCGGTGCGGTACACGCACGACAACGCCTTCTGCGCGGCCACCGTCGCATCCCAGGTCTGCGGCGGATCGAGGCAGTTGTCGCAGTTGCCGCAGGCCTCGGCGCGCGCCTCGCCGAAGTACGCCAGAAGGCGCTGCCGGCGGCAGGCCGTCGTCTCGGCATAACCGAGCAGCGCATCGAGCTTGGCGCGCTCGACGCGCTTGCGCTCCTCGCCGGAGTCGGATTGCGTGATGAACTGCACGAGCGTGACGAGGTCGCCGAGGCCGTAGCACATCCAGGCTTCCGAAGGCAGGCCGTCGCGTCCCGCGCGACCGGTTTCCTGGTAGTAGCCCTCGAGGCTCTTGGGCAGATCCATGTGGGCGACGAAGCGCACGTCGGGCTTGTCGATGCCCATGCCGAACGCGATCGTCGCGACCATCACGATACCGTCCTCGCGCAGGAAGCGCTGCTGGTGGTGGGCGCGCTGCGCCGATTCCATGCCGGCGTGGTACGCCAGCGCCTCGATGCCATCCTCGACCAGCGCGGCCGCGGTCTCGTCGACCTTGCGGCGTGACAGACAGTAGACGATGCCCGACTCGCCGCGATGCGCGACGAGGAAGTCGCGCAGCTGGCGGCGCGCGTTGTCCTTCTCGACCACGCGGTAACGGATGTTCGGGCGGTCGAAGCTCGCGACGAAACTGCGCGCCTCGTCGAGGCCGAGCCGCTCGACGATCTCGCGCCGCGTCGGCGCGTCGGCCGTGGCCGTCAGCGCGATGCGCGGCACGCGCGGGTAACGCTCGTGCAGCATCGTGAGCTGGCGGTACTCGGGGCGGAAATCGTGCCCCCACTGCGAGACGCAATGCGCCTCGTCGATCGCGAACAGCGCGATCTCGGTACGGTCGAGCAGATCGAGGAAGCGCTCCGTGAGCAGGCGCTCGGGCGCCACGTAGAGCAGCTTGAGATCGCCTGCGCGCAGGCGGGTCTCGACATCGCGCTGGGCGATCGCATCGAGGCTCGAATTGAGGAACGCCGCCTCGATGCCGTACTGATGGAGCGCCTCGACCTGATCCTGCATGAGCGCGATCAGCGGCGACACGACGATGGCCGTCCCGGGCCGCAGGAGCGCGGGGATCTGGTAGCACAGCGACTTGCCGCCGCCGGTCGGCATCAGCACGAGGGCGTCTCCGCCATCGGCGACGTGCCCAATGATGGCTTCCTGCTCGCCGCGAAACGCGGGATAGCCGAAGACGGTGTTGAGGATCTGCAGGGCGGATTCAGGCATCCGGCCATGCTAGCAAAGCGCGGTCATCTGCCGCCCCGCATGCGACCCCGCGCCACTCGATCCAACCGCGTTGCGCGCTGCTATGCTGCGCGCCGCCGACGGCCCGCGTCGCGGTCCCGGCCTTGGGGAAAATCACCGAATGTCCACCCGCCAGCCGCAGTCCACGCCGGACCCGCGCCGTATCGAGCCGTTCTGGTCGCGCCTTCCCGCGATCGCGATGTATCCGCTGCACTCGTCCGCACTGCTGACGATCTTCGTCCTCGCGCTGTGCCGCCTGTCGATCTACCTGCCGCTGGGCTGGCTGTGGCACCTGCTCGTGTGGATCCCGTTCTACAAGTACGCCGCCGAATGCCTGCGCGCGAGCGCGAACGGCGTGCTGACGCCTCCCGAAGTCGCAACGCGCGTCGACGATTCGAGCGGCTGGTCGATCGTGTGGCTGCAGGTCATCTACATCGTCCTCGTCGTGCTCGCCATGATCTTCCTCGGACCGGTCGCCGGACTGGTCACGCTGATCGCATTCGGCATCGGCATGCCCGCGATGACGATGTCGGTCGCGATGGACGGCAGCCTCGGTCACGCGCTCAACCCGGCGACTTGGCTCTCGGTGATCGCACGCATCGGCGTGCCTTACCTGATCCTGATCGGGCTCACCTTCCTGTTCAATGCGAGTGAATCGAGGGTGATGGCGCTGCTGCTGCCCCTGTTGCCGGGACCGGTCGCGGTCGTCGCGTACTACGCCATCGCGCAATACGTCGCGCTCGTGACGTTCCATCTCATGGGCTACATGATCTGGCAGTACCAGAGCGAACTCGGCTTCGAGCCGCAGATCGAGAACGTGGCACCGCTTGCCGCGCGCCGCGACGATCCCGACGGCGAGCTGCTCGAGCAGAGCCAGGCGCTGGTCCGCGAGGGCGAGATCGACGCCGCCATCGCATTGCTGCGCGAACACATCCGCAGCCGCGGCGGCACGCCGTCGGTGCATACGCAGTACCGCAAGCTGCTGGCCCTAGGCGACCATCGCGAGGAATCGCTGCGCCACGGCCGCGAGTGGCTCGACATCCTCATCGGCCAGGATGACAACCGGCGTGCGCTCGCACTGCTGCGTGAATGCGTCGCGCTCGATCCCGCCTTCAAGCCGCCGGCGGACACGGTGCTGCGCCTCGCCACGCTCGCGTCGGAGGCGAGCCAGACCCAGCTCGCGCTGGGCTTGCTGTCGGGCTTCCACCGCACCAACCCCAAGCACAAGGACCTGCCGGCGAACTACCTGCTCGCCGCGCGCCTGCTCGCCGAGCGCATGGGGCGCGACGCCGAGGCGCGCAAGCTGCTCGACCACCTGCTCGGTGCGTTCCCGCAGCATGCGCTTCGCGAGGACATCGCACGCTACCGCGCCTTCCTCGAGACGTTGGCCACGCCGGTGCCTGCACGCGCGCCGAACGGCTGACGGATCAGCCGGACACGCGCGCGGTGTCTCCAAGCAGCACGCGCGCCTTGCCGGCCTCCGGCGTAGACGGCAAGGCGCGCACGATGGCTTCGAGCAGCGGGCGTGCCACGGCGGTTTCCCCGCTCGCGATCGCGCGTTGCGCGACCGCCAGGCAATCGCCAGCGAGGCTCGCGGCGGCCGGTTCGGCGAGGTCGATCGTCGCGAGCACGCGCAGTGCCGGTGCGAACTGGCCGAGGCGTGCCCACTGGCGCGCCGCCGACACGCGCAGCGCGGCCGGCAGGCGTACCGCTCCCGGTGCGATGCGCGACACATCGTCGAACACGCGACGCTGGCTCGCGACATCGTCGGCATCCCTCGGCACGATGCCGAGCACCGCCGTGGCGGCTTCGACGAGACGAGGCTGTCCCTTCTCGCAACGCGCACAGCGGTAGAGCGCTTCGAGCACGTCGAGGTCGGCCGGGTTGCGCGCCGCGAGCGGCTCTAGCAGCTTGCGCGCCGCGGGAATCTCGAGGCGGCCGACGTGATCGAGCGCACGCTCGAGATCGTCGCGCGCCTGCACGGCCGCATCGGCGCGTTCCTCCTCGTCGAGGAAATCGCGCCGTTGCCAGCCGAGGGCGACCACGGCCAGGCCGAGAAGCGCGCCCGACACGATGCCGCCGGCATGCGCTTCGAATCCGATGCCGGCACCCTTCGTGAACGCGAGGTTGTAGAGCTCCCAGCCGAGCCATGCCGGAAGCAACACCAGCGCGGGCGCCTTGACGTAGTTGAAGATGAAGAAGAACCACCAGAAGAAGCGCACGCGACGCATGCCCCACAGCACGCAGTAGGCCCCCATCAACGCCGCGATCGCACCCGAGGCGCCGAGCGCGCCGCCGGGCTCGCCCCAGTTCCAGGCGAGCGACGCGAGCGAGGCACCGAAGCCTCCGAGCGTGTACAGCGCGAAGAACAGGCCGGCACCGAGCGCACCTTCCACGAGCAACCCGAGCATGACGAGGAACACGAGGTTGCCGACGAGGTGACCGAAACCGCCGTGGAGATAGGTCGCGGAGATCATCCTGACCGGATCGAAGCGATCGAAGCGCTGCAGCCAACGCTCGGTGAACACGGCGTTCCAGGCCCGCGTGAACACGTCGCGCCGCACGCGCCAGTCCGCCATGTCCTCGGCTCGCGGCACGACGGTGCCTGCATCCAGCGCCGACGTGAAGCGATCGTCGTGGTTGAGGACGAGGGCGGCGTGCTTCGGGTTCGCCGACGCGACGCCCCCGAATTCCCTCGCGCGTTCGTTGTCGCCTTTCGCCGCAAGCCATTCCGCGTACGCCGGGAACTCCAGAGCCCCGAGGCCTGAAGCGACGTAGACCTCGATGGCGCGTTCGCGCGCACGCTCCCCGCCGAGCTGCCATCCCGTGAAGACGAACACGTTCACGAGCACGAGGGCGAGCGTCACCCACGGGAACGTGGCCCGTGTGGGCAGGCGGTGGAGCGGCAGGATCAGCATGTGCGTGGGGTCCCCGGTTCGGTGCGCATCATAGCCTCGTGGCAGTGACCGGAGATGCGTGGTGCCGGAACGCGCACCGATGATCCGACCATCGCTTCCAGCGTCCCGGCATGCGTACCGACGTGTCACTCCACCGGTCGTGGCAGAGCCACGCGACGCGGATCCCTGCGCGTGCCGCGACACGGCCGGTCTCGCGACGCCCGAACGTCACCCGCCCCGGAACGGACCGGCATGTGCTCATGCCGGCATGGCGCACCGGCATGCGCCATCCCGACGCCTATACTGGCGGCCCCGCATCCGGAACGCCTGCATGATCCGTCGCCTGCTCCTGTCCTGCCTCGTCCTCGCCAGCGCAGCTGCGCACGCGGCGGACGACTACACCGCATCCGTCGAGGCCTGGCGCGCCGATCGCTACGCCTCGCTGCGTCAGCCCGAAGGCTGGTTCAGCTTCATCGGTTCGGGCATCGTCAACGCGGGCACGAGTACGGTCGGCAGCGCCGAGGACAACGCGATCGTGCTGCCGTCGGGCCCCAAGCACGTCGGCACGCTGACGCTCGGCGCGGACGGCGTGCCGCGCTTCCGCGTGCTGGCCGAAAGCGGTGCGCGCGTCGAAGGTACCGACAGCGAAGGCGAGCAGATCCTCAAGACCAATCTCGACGGTAAGCCGACGCGCGTCACGTTCGGCAGCCGCTGGTTCTACGTGGTCAAGTCCGGCGACACGACGGGCTGGCGCCTTCGCGACACCGAGTCACCCGCGCGCAAGGCGTTCACGCACATCGAACACTTCCCGGTCGACGCGACGTGGCGCGTGCAGGCCGACTGGGTGCCGTTCGACCCGCCGCGTGCGATCGAGCTCGTCACGATCATCAACACGCTCGAGAAGGCGACCGTGCCCGGCAAGGCCGTGTTCGAACGCGACGGCAAGCGCTACGAGCTCGAGCCCGTGACCGAGGACGACGGCCGCCTGTTCTTCATCATCGCCGACCGCACCAGCGGCAAGGAAACCTACGGCGCCGCGCGCTTCCTCTACGCCGACGCCCCGAAGGACGGCAAGGTCGAACTCGATTTCAACAAGGCCTACAACCCGCCGTGCGCATTGTCGCCGCACGTGGTCTGCCCGACCGCCCCGCCGGGCAACCGCCTCGCCGTGCGCGTCGAGGCCGGCGAGAAGACGTACGCGAAGGCGCATTGAGCGGTTACGGGTAAGCCGTCCGTGTCGACACGATCGTCACGTGCCTCGTGCGGGAAGCGGCTCAGCCGCAACATCGCCGCAGGAACACCGCGGAATCCGCTGTGCGGGTTCCGCCCTGCCGGAGAAGCGCGTCACGTGTAGGGCGTCACGCGTAGGGCGGAGCCGCCGCAGGCGATTCCGCCGTGGCGGGTGTCGTCGCCACATGCTTGCGGACGCTGCCTTTGCCGCGCTGGAGGCTGCTGCCGCGCACCACTGCGCATGACGGCGGAATCCGCTGCGCGGGTTCCGCCCTACCGGAGAAGCGCGTCACCTGTAGGGCGTCACGCGTAGGGCGGAACCGCCGCAGGCGATTCCGCCGTGGCGGGTGTCGTCGCCGCATGCTTGCGGACGCTGCCTTTCCTGCGGTGGAGGCGGCTGCCACGCACCACTGCGCATGTCGGCGGAATCCGCTGCGCGGGTTCCGCCCTACCTGAGAAACGCGTCACGTGCACGGCGGAACCGCTGCAGACGATTCCGCCGTGTCCCGTGCTGCCGCATCACGAGCGAGCTTCCCGGTCATGCGTCGACGTCGATGGCCGAATCCGCGCTACCGTTGCGGCGTTCGGGCGCTCACTCCGGGGCGCGCAGCACGTCGATGCGCGTGACCTGACGCGCGCAGCGGCCCGGGCGCTTCTCGACCGGCGCGACGAGGCGGAACGGACCTTCGGTCGCGTCGAGCGGCTTGCCGTCCTTCGTGTCGACGAGCAGCACGCCGTCGTCGCGGAACTTCGGATCGAGCTCGGCGAGCGCGTAGACGACGCGGTAGCCGTCAGCCGCGCTCACGCGCACGTACAGCGCGAGGTTCTTCCCGCGCAGCGTCTCGCCGACCGGCGCACCGGCCGCACGCAGCACCTCCACGAGCGGCACGCCGCCGTACTCGCCTTCGACGCCGTGCGCGCTGGCCTTGACCGTCTTGCGCGGCATCGTCGCGAGTTTCGCGGCGTCGAGCACGAGCGGCGTGGCGACCTCGCCGCCGATCGCGACCGTGGTCGAGGTGTTCGCGACGGGCTCCGCGTGCTTGTGCGGTTCGGCGGCGAACGCTGCATGGGACATGCACAACGCGAGGCCGAACAGCCAGCCGGCACGGCGCAGGGACATCGGCATCGCGCGGTCGATCGAACGGGGCATCGGAACCTCCTGCATCAGTAGCGGTAGTCGACCTGGAACGTCCACGTGCGGCCCGGCTCGGGATAGCCTTCCTCGTAGAAGAAGCGCTTGTCGCTCAGGTTGCGCACGCCGGCCGAGGCGGCGATGGCGTCGGTCGCCTGCCAGCGCACGCGTGCATCGTAGACCGTGAAGCCCGGCGCGACGCGCGTGCCGTTGGTCGCGCTGTTGCGGCGGCTTTCCGAGGTGGCGCTGGCGAGCGCGGTCCAGCGCGGCGCGAAATCGTAGCCGACGCTCGCGAACAGTTTCTCGCGCGGCGTGTCGGTCGGCAGGATCTCGGGACGCGTGCGGTTCTCGCGATGCAGGTAGGTGTAGTTCGCCGACACGCGCAAGGCGTCGGTGATCGCGTAGTCCATCGACAGCTCCACGCCTTCATTGCGCTGCTCGCCGATGTTGCGCAGCTGCGAGCACGGCGGCGCGGTGCACGCGGTCGGCGCGAGCGTGACGCTGTCGATCGCGTCGGTGAGGCGGCTGTGGAACAGCGCGACGCGGTAACCGAACGACGCCAGCGTCGCCTCGTAGCCGAGTTCGACGTGGGTGCCGCGCTCGGCGGCCAGGTCGGGGTTCGGCAGCGCCGAGCCCATGCGGTAGGAGTAGCGGTCCTTGAGCGTCGGGAAGCGCGTCTTGCGGCTGACACCGCCGAACACGCGCGCGTCGTCGCCGAGTGCGTAGCCGACCGCGACCTGCGCGTTGACCGCGTCGTTGGTCTCGAGGTCGAACGGCACGATCGCGCCGGCGACGAGGTTGTCGGCCTGGCGACCTTCGAGCTCGTTCCACGACACGCCCGGCGTGATCGTCCAGGCCGCGGAAGGCTTCCACTCGTGCTCGAGGCCGACCGATGTCGTACGGTCGATGAAATGCTGCTGCGGCGAGCCGATCGCGGCGATCTCGCGGTGCACGTCGCGCTTGCCGTGCACGGCGAGGCGCGTGACCTGGGCATCCGACCAGCGCTGCTCGAACTCGGCGCTGAGGCCGGTCGTGAAGTCGTCGTAGAGGCTCGAGAACGCGTACGGCCGCGTCTGCGTCGTGTAGGTCGCGTTGTCGTAGGAATCGAGCTGGTTGTAGAAGCTGTCGTGGTAGGCACGCAGGCGCAGCGTCGCGCTGTCGCCGATCGCCGTGCGCGAGATCAGGTACAGGCTTTCCTTGTCCCAGTCGGGCCAGCGCCAGAAACGCGCATTGACGCCCGCGGCGCGGCCGGCGTACGGCGGATCCTGCTTCTCGCCGTCCTGGCGGTAGTAACTGAGTACGTATTCGTCGGTCGCGTTCGGCGTCCAGCCGAGCTTGGCCGTGAACAGGCGGTCGTTGCTGGCCGAATTCTCGCGACGCCCACCGTCCTCGTTCGCGGTCGGCGAGAAGCGCGACGGCAGGCGGAAGAAATCGGCATCGGCGTACGACGCAGTGACCTGCGCGTACCACGCCTCCTGACGGGTCGCCATGCGCGCACCGGCGCGCCGACCCTGCGTGTCGCCTTCGCGGTCGAGATCGAAGCCGGCATAGGCCGAGGCCTCGAACGGCGCGGTCGGACGGCGGCTCACGAGGTTGACGCTGCCGCCGAGTGCGTTCGGACCGTACAGCACCGAGGTCAGGCCCTTCGTGACGAGGATCTGCGACAGCGAATCGACGCCGAAGCGCGCGAGGTCGATGTTGCCGTCGTACGGCACGTAGACCGGGATGCCGTCGATGTAGATCGGCACCTGGCGGCTGTTGAAGCCGCGGATCCAGACCATGCGCTCGCGACGCTGGCCGATGTTCTGCAAGGTGAGGCCCGGCAGCAGGTTGAGCGCCTCGGACACGTCGCGACGGTCGTGCTGGCGCATCGTCTCGAGGTCGATGCGTTCGACGCCCGGCGCAGGCTTCGCGGGCGCCTCGGCGATCACTTCGACGACGCCGAGCGGGAACACCTCGTCGTCCTTCGCCGCCTGCGCGAAGGCGAACGAGATCGAAAGCGGCAGCAGGCACAGCGCGGGCAGGAATCGGGGCATGGCGGGGTCCGTCGCAGGGATTCGTTGTATCCGATCGACTATAGCGAACGGCGATGCGCCGCGTCACCGGGACACGCTTGTCGGCCGATCCACGCTGTCGATGAAACACGCTACCCGTCGCCGCGCGCTCGCCGCGCCTGACCGCTATGTCCTCATGACCACAACGCTGGCGACCTGCAACACGATCTCCGCATAATGCGGCGCATGGTCCCAGCCCTACCCGTCCGGACGCAGCGCAGCGCACAACGCCGCGATGTCGGCGTGCGCGGCACGCTCGCAGCGGCGCTGCAGCGCGCGAAAGCGCGCGAGCACGGCCGTGCCGGTCGCGGTCAGCTGCGCGCCACCGCCACCGCTGCCTCCGGTACTGGCCTCGACGACGGGTTCGGCGAAACACGCGTTCATCTCGTCGACGAGCTGCCAGGCGCGCTTGTAGCTCATCTTCATGCGCCGTCCCGCCGCCGAGATCGATCCGCTGTCGCGGATGCCTTCGAGCAGGTCCGCCTTGCCGGGCCCCATCGCGACACGCGCACCGTGCATGATGCGGATGCGCAGTTCGCCGCTCGCATGCGACCGGGGCATGGCGTCACTTCCTTCGTTTCGACCTCGCGATCATAACGGGACGCCCCATGTCGACCACCGCCTCCGCCTCCTCGCTGCGCCGGTTCGCGCGCCGCACCCTGCTCGCCGCCACGTTCGCGGTGTCGCTGCTCGCGGCACCGGTGCACGCCGCCGAGGTGCTCGTGTTCGCCGCGGCCAGCCTCAAGCCCGCGCTCGACGCGATCCTGGCCAAGCCCGACGCGAAGGCGATCGGCACGATCAAGGTCAGCTACGCGGCCTCGTCGCAGCTCGCGCGGCAGATCGAGCACGGCGCGCCGGCGGCCGTGTTCATCTCGGCCGACCTCGACTGGATGGATCACGTCGAGAAGCTCGGCAAGCTCGAGGTCGGCACGCGCGCCAACCTGCTCGGCAACGCGCTCGTGCTGGTCGCGCCCAAGGACAGCGACGCCAGGGTCGACCTCGCCAGCGGCGGTTCGGTCGGCGACGCACTTGGACCCTCCGGCCGCCTCGCGGTAGGCGAACCCAACAGTGTGCCGGCCGGCAAGTACGCCAAGGCCGCGCTGACCTCGCTCGGCCAGTGGGATGCGCTCGCCGCACGCGCGGTGTCGGCCGACAACGTGCGTTCGGCACTCAACTTCGTCGCACGCAAGGAAGCCGCGCTCGGCATCGTCTATCGCACCGACGCGCTGTCGGAGCCCGCCGTGCGCATCGTCGACACGTTCCCGGCGGCGACGCACGCGCCGATCGTCTACCCGATCGGCCTGCTCGCGCCGGCCGGCGACGAGGCGCGCAAGCTGCACGCGCTGCTGCTGTCGCCTGGCGTGCAGGCCGAGTTCGTCGCGGCCGGGTTCGATCCGCGTCCGCGATGACGCCGCTCTCACCCGACGAATGGCAGGCGCTGTCGCTGAGCCTGCGCGTCGCGCTGCTCAGCATCGCGGCCTCGCTGCCGTTCGCGCTCGGGCTGGCCTGGCTGCTGTCGCGCACGCGCTTCCCGGGGCGCTTTCTCGTCGAGGCGCTGCTGTTCCTGCCGCTGACGCTGCCGCCCGTGGTGACAGGCTACGCCCTGCTCGTCGTGTTCGGCACGCAGGGCTGGGCCGGCGCATGGCTCGCCGAGCACGGCATCGTGTTCGCGTTCCGCTGGACCGGCGCCGTGCTCGCCGCGGCGGTGATGGGGTTTCCGCTGCTCGTGCTGTCGATCCGCGTCGCGTTCGACAACGTCGACCGCCGCCTCGAGCAGGCCGCCGAGACGCTCGGCGCCGGCGCATGGCGACGCTTCGCGACCGTGGTCGTACCGCTGGCCTCGCGCGGCATCATTGCCGGCTGCGTGCTCGCGTTCGCGCGTGCCTTCGGCGAATTCGGCGCGACGATCAGCTTCGTCTCGAACATCCCGGGCGAGACGCGCACGCTGCCGATCGCGATCTACGAACTCATGACCACACCCGGCGGCGAGCCGGGCGTGCAGCGCCTGACGCTGGTGTCGCTGGCCGTCGCGTTCGCCGCGACGCTCGTCGCCGCCGTGCTCGGCGGCGCGGCCTGGGGACGTCGCCGCGATGATTGAGCTGGCCGTACGCCACGCCTACCGCGACCTCGCGATCGACATCGCGTTCTCGTCGTCGTCGCGCGCGCTCGCGCTGTTCGGCGATTCGGGCGCCGGCAAGACCAGCGTGCTGCACGCGATCGCGGGCCTCGTGCGTCCCGACGCGGGCCGCATCGTGCTCGACGAGCGCGTGCTGTTCGATCGCGCCGCGGGCATCGACATCAAGGCCACGCGCCGCGGCGTCGGCTACGTGTTCCAGGACGGACGCCTGTTCCCGCACCTCGACGTCACCGCGAACCTGCTCTACGGCGCAAGGCGCGCGCAGCGCGGTGAACCGTTCCGGCGCCTCATCGACCTGCTCGACCTCGGTGCGCTGCTCGACCGCCGCCCCGACACGCTGTCCGGCGGCGAGCGCCAGCGCGTCGCGATCGGCCGTGCGCTGCTGCGCGCGCCGCGCATCCTGCTGCTCGACGAGCCGCTGACCGGCCTGCACCGCGAGGCGCGGACCCAGGTGCTCGAACACCTGCGCAGGCTCAAGAAGGAATTGCCGGTGGCGACCCTGCTCGTGAGCCACCATGCCGACGAAGTGACCGCGCTCGCCGACGAAGTCGTGCTGCTGCGTGCAGGCGGTGTCGCGGGCCACGTCGATGTCGCCGCGTTCGCCGCAATGCAGCACGTCGCGACGCCGACCTACCTCGTCTGACCAACCGCTCCGGGACGCTTTGCGGACCCTCCCGAACCCGCTACGCTAGGGCCGTTCGAACGATCGTTTGAGGGGTTCTCCATGAAGATGCTCCACCTCGCCATGATGCTGGCCGCAGGCGGCCTGCTCGTGGCGTGCAGCAGCGGCCCGGTACGCCGCGTCAGTCCGCCGACCGCGTCGATCCAGGAGCTCGTGCTGCAGCCCGGAGGCGAGTGGAAGCTCATCGTGCGCGTGCAGAACTTCAGCAACGTGCCGATGACGTTCAGCAACCTCGACGCGAAGCTCCACATCACGGGCAAGGAAGTCGCGACCGTGCGATCGACCGTCGACCTCGACATCCCCGGCGAGAGTGCCGACGTGTTTTCGCTCGTCGTCACACCGGCCTCCGGTTCGAAACTCGATCCGGGCCACGATTTCGCCTACGAACTCAAGGGCACGATCGAGAGCCGTGATCCGAAGGGCACGTTCCCGTTCGAGCGCACGAGCCGCCTGTCGCCCGTGCCCGGCCTGTCCAATACCTGGCGCTGAACCGCGCGCCGCTCCTCGACAAGGATTCCCGATGACCCGTTACGCCGCCCCGCTCAAGGATGTCCGCTTCGCGCTGTACGACGTGCTCGGCGCCGAAGCGCTGTTCCAGCGCCTGCCCGGTTTCGAATCGGCGACGCCCGACATCGTCGACGCGGTGCTCGAGGAGGCCGCGAAGTTCGCCGAGCAGGTGCTCGCGCCGATCAACCACAGCGGCGACCAGGAAGGCTGCGTGCTCGACAAGGCCTCGGCCAGCGTGACCACGCCGAAGGGCTTCAAGGAGGCCTACGCGACCTATGTCGACGGCGGCTGGTCGACGCTGACGACGCCCGAGAAGTTCGGCGGCCAGGGCCTGCCCGAGACGGTCGGCGCGATCGTCAAGGAGTTCATCGACGCGGCCAACGTGTCGTGGGGCAACTTCCCGATGCTGTCGCACGGTTCGGTCGAGGCGCTCAAGGCGCACGGCGAGGCGTGGCAGCAGGAAGCCTTCCTCAAGCCGATCACCGACGGCCGCTGGACCGGCACGATGTGCCTGACCGAACCGCATTGCGGCACCGACCTCGGCCTGCTCAAGACGCGCGCCGAACCGCAGGCCGACGGCAGCTACCGCGTCACCGGCACCAAGATCTTCATCACCGCGGGCGAGCACGACCTCACCGAGAACATCGTGCATCTCGTGCTCGCGCGCCTGCCCGACGCCCCTCCGGGCGTGAAGGGCATCTCGCTGTTCATCGTGCCGAAGTTCAAGGTCGGCAAGGACGGCGTCGCCGGCGAGCGCAACACGCTCGCGGTCGGCTCGATCGAGCACAAGATGGGCATCAAGGCCTCGGTCACCTGCGTCATGAACTTCGACGGCGCCGAAGGCTGGCTGATCGGCGCACCGCACAAGGGCCTCAACGCGATGTTCACGATGATGAACACCGCGCGCCTCGCGGTCGGCGTGCAAGGCCTCGGCCTCACCGAGCGCGCTTACCAGAACGCGCTCGCCTACGCGCGCGACCGCGTGCAGATGCGTGCGCTGACCGGCGCCAAGTTCCCCGAGAAGCCGGCCGATCCGCTGCTCGTGCACCCCGACATCCGTCGCATGCTGCTCACGCAGAAGGCGTTCGCGGAAGGCTGCCGCGTGCTCGCGCTGTACGCCTATCTGCAGCACGACATCGCCACGCACTCGCCCGATGCCGAGGAGCGCGAACGCGCCGACCAGCTCGTCTCGTTCCTCACGCCGATCGTCAAGGGCCTGCTGACCGAGCTCGCCCAGGAGGCCACCTACGACGCCGTGCAGGTGTTCGGCGGACACGGCTATATCGCCGAGACCGGCGTCGAGCAGTACGCACGCGATGCGCGCATCACGACGATCTACGAAGGCACCACGCAGATCCAGGCCAACGACCTGCTCGGCCGCAAGATCCTGCAACTGCAGGGTGCCGGCCTCAAGCATTTCCTCGGCGAGATCTCGGCGTTCTGCCAGTCCGCCGCGGCCGATCCCGCCCTCGGCGAGTTCGTCGCGCCGCTCGCGATCGTGACCAAGGAATGGAGCGACATCACCCAGGAAGTCGCCCGCCGCGCCCAGGCCAATCCCGACGAGATCGGCGCAGCCGCGGTCGACTACCTGTTCTACTCGGGCTACGTCGCGCTCGCCTACTTCTGGGTGCGCAGCGTCGCCGCCGCGGAAACCTCGTCGCACGGTGCCGACTTCAAGGATTCCAAGCGCCACACCGCACGCTTCTATTTCAGCCGCATCCTGCCGCGCATCCATGCGCATGGCGCCGCGATACGCGCCGGCGCGGACACGCTCATGGCGATGCCGGATGCCCAGTTCGGATAGTCCTCCCACGGTGAACCACGATGGATTCGCAGGCCGACCTCCACATCCGACTCGCCGACGTCGATGACGACGCGTTCATCCTCGGCCTCGTCGATCGATTCGTCGACGGCTTCGAGGTGCCGAAGCTGCGACGACGCGGCGAGTACAAGGAAGGCATCCGCCGCGACCTCGCGCGCCACCTGAGCGAGCAGCCGGCCGGTACCCACGTGTTCGTCGCCGAGAACGACGACGGCGAACGCGTCGGCTTCCTGCACCTGCACACCAACATCGATTTCTTCTCGGGCCTGCCGAACTGTCACATCGCCGACCTCGCCGTCGCGCCGGGCCACGATGGCCACGGCGTCGGCACCGGCCTGCTCGCCTACGCGGAACGCTGGGCACGCGACCACCGCTGCCGCTGGCTCGGCCTCGCCGTATTCCCCGGCAACACGCGGGCGCGAGAGCTCTACGAGCGCAGCGGTTTCGAGGTCGAGACGCTGCGCATGGTCAAGCCGCTGCGCTGATCGCGGCAGCGGCTTCACGGCGTGCCGCCTCGCGCGGCTCGTCGGACGGAGCAACGCGTATTCCATCGCCTCGCGTCGATCGCACACGCGGCAACGCTCCGCATGCACGATCTCCGGTCATGCCGCCACACGCAAGCTGTCGCGCACATGTCACCGGGTTTGGTCTATGCTCCGCCGGCGCAATGCAGTGCATGGACCGGCGGTTACGGTGCCGGTGACGTTTCCTCGAAGGAGGTGCGAATGCTGGCGGACGTGCGAAGACCAGGCGATCACATCGCGACGCGGGTGCTGTCCCTCGACGCGGGCGGGCGCATCATGGACTGGATCTCGTGGCAGGAAGCCACCTGCCTCTACGTGCGCAATGCCGTCGCGTGGACGCTCGGCGAGCCGTGCCTGACCATCCATGGCGGCACCAGCCGCCTGACCGGGCAGACCAGCACGCTCGACCTGCACCCGATCGTCGCGAGCACGGGCCATGCGCGCATCCGCGCGATCGACCCCGCGCCTGCCCTGACCAACGTCGCGCTGTTCTCGCGCGACCGCATGCTGTGCCTGTATTGCGGACAGCATTTCTCGCGTGGCGACCTCACGCGCGACCACGTGATCCCGATCTCGCGCGGTGGCCGCGACACCTGGCAGAACGTCGTCACCGCCTGCCTCGCCTGCAATGTGCGCAAGGGTTGCCGCACACCGCAGCAGGCCAAGATGCCGCTGCTCGCCGTGCCGTATCGCCCGAGCTGGGTCGAGCACCTGATCCTCTCGAACCGCAACATCCTCGCCGACCAGATGGAATTCCTGGTCAGCCACCTGCCGAAGAAGCAGCCGCGCGCGGAGATGCCGTTGCCGGTGTGAGTCGCGACCGATCAGGTGTGCGACCGAATGGCGTCGACGCATCGACGCATGCGTCTTTTGCTGCAGCGATCCGATCGATCCTGAGTTCGCCCGCCTCGCTCCGGCGCAAGCGGGAAGCGCGTCAACAGCGCGCAGCAGGAGTCATGTCCTCAAGTACCGCAGCGCACTCGCCGCTTCGCGATCGCGCAGAGCGTCGATCGCCCTGCTGGCAGGTGTTGGATCGGACGGAGGCGCTGGATCCCGGCCTTCGCCGGGATGACGAGCCCTTGCATGACGGGGTCCGATGACACGGTTGTGTCTGCATTTCGGGGCACGGATCACACGCCTCACGCCTCACGCCTCACGCCTCACGCCTCACGCCTCACACCTCACACACGACCATCACGTATCGCGCCGCGGGCCACTCCAGCGCGTGCCGTAGAGGTCGTGGCGGCGATCCTTGAGGTTCTGCACGGTGCCGTCGTTGCGCGCGCGGGCGAGATCCTCGAGGCGCAGGTCGGCCCACAGCACCATCTCGGTGTTCGGCGTCGAATCGGCGGCGACACCATCGCGCGCGAACGGGAAGTCGCACGGCGTCAGGATGCAGCTCTGCGCGTACTGGATATCGAAGTTGTTGACGCCCGGCAGGTTGCCGACGTTGCCCGACAGCACCACGTAGCACTGGTTCTCGACCGCGCGTGCCTGGCTGCAGTAGCGCACGCGCAGGTAGCTCTGTCGTTCGTCGGTGCAGAACGGCACGAACAGGATCAGCGCCCCTTGGTCGATGAGGTGGCGCGCGAGTTCGGGGAATTCCGAGTCGTAGCAGATCAGCACGCCGATCGGGCCGCAGTCGGTCGGGATCGCCGCGGCGCGGCTGCCGCCCTTGATGCCCCACCACGTGCGTTCGTTCGGCGTCGGGTGGATCTTCTCCTGCACGTGCACGGAACCGTCGCGCAGGCAGACGTGGCAGAGGTTGCGCATCGTGCCGTCGACGAGGGTCGGATGCGAGCCGCCGATGATGTTGATGTTGTAGCGCACGGCCAGGTCCGAGAACAGCGCGCGCACGCGCGCCGTGTAGTCGGTGATGCGCCGGATCGCCTCGACCGAGGGCAGCCTCGCGTTCTCGATCGACAGCAGTTGCAGCGTGATCATCTCGGGAAAGACCACGAAATCCGATTCGTAGCCCGCGGCGATGTCGACGAAGTACTCGACCTGCGTCGCGAACGCCTCGAACGAGTCGATGCGGCGCTGCTGGTACTGGATCGTCGCGACACGCACGCGGTCCGGCAGGCGCGCGGCATGGCGCGGCGTCGGCGTCTCGGGCTGGTCGTGGCGATCCGGATTGCGCCACGCGAGATGCGCGGCATAGCCCATCGACTCGCGGTCACCGGGCACGTAGTGCTCGAGCACGCCGATCAGTTCGAAGCCGTTGCGCAGCTGGAAGCTCAGCGCCGCGTCGCGCTGGCGCCCCTCGCGTACGGCCTCGACGTAGGCATCGACCGAGCCGAGGCTGCGGATGCGTTTCTCGAGGCCCGGCAGGCGTCCGCCGAACACGATGCCGCGCAGGCGCAGGGATCGGCACAGTTTCTTGCGCGCCTCGTACAGGCGGCGGCCGATACGCAGGCCGCGGAACGCCGGATCCACGCACACGTCCATGCCGTACAGCCAGTCGCCATCGGGATCGTGGCGCGACGCGTAGCCGCCGCCCGTGATCTCGTCCCAGGCGTGTGGTGCCATCGCGGTGGCCTCGTCGATGCGGAACGTCGCGCAGAAGCCGACCACCTTGCCGTCGTACGCGGCGACGAACTGGCCTTGCGGGAAGCGAGCCTGCTGGCCGCGCACCATGTCGGCCGAATGCCCCCACTCGGCGCCGTAGACACGAGCGGTGAGATCGACGATCGCGTCGATGTCGGCGGCGCCGGCCTGGCGCACGACGAGGCGGGGAGCGGGAGTCGTCATCGGCGGACACTCGCATGAAGGACACGGCAGCCTAGCGCGGCGGCGCCTCGGCGCCGCTGAACGCCGGACGGCACGTTCCCGGTCATGGAGGCATGGCGTATGCTCGGGCGATCCGCGTCGCCACGAGGCGCCGCGTACGGGGGGATTCGTTCATGTTCAAGCGGCTTCTGGCCCGACTGTTCGGCACTGCCGGACGCAAGCCAGGCACCCAGGAAAGGGATTTCGAAACGCTCAACCGCCACGCGCCGCTGCGCTCGGCGACCGCGACGCCGCGCCCGGAAGGCCACGCCGAGCCCGAGCCCCCGAGCGGCTTCATCTGCCGCGAGACGATCCTCGGCCGCGACCACCGCGTCGCCGGCTACCAGTTCATGCTCCAGCACGGCACGCGCGAGCGCATCCGTTCGCGCAGCCGGCGCATCCACCACGTGTACGCCGAAGTGCTCGTGCGCAACATCCTCAAGCTGGACGTGCTGCGCCTGCTCGGCCACCGCAGGGCGTTCCTCGACGTGCCCGATTCGTTCCTCGAGCACCCGTCGATCACCGAACTGCCGCCGGCCGCGACCGTGCTGATCGTCGGCACGATCCCGTCCGCCGAGCCGATCGATCCGTCCAGGGTGATCGAGTCGGTGCGGCGCCTGCGCGCCCTCGGCTACCGAATCGCGATCGACGTGTCGACCGCCGACGCACCGGGGCTGTACCTGCTGCCGCAAGCCGATTTTGCCGTCGTCGACGCCGGCGTCGGCGATCCGGAACGCCTGCGCACGGTGGCCGACCAGCTGCGCAAGTCCGGCGCCAAGACCCAGATCCTCGCGCGCGACATCCCCACGCACGACGACTTCCTGTTCTGCTTCGGCCTCGGTACGGCGCTGTTCCAGGGTCCGTTCATCACGCGCCGCGAGGACTGGTCCGGCAACACGATGGGCCCGAACACCGCGCGCATCGCCGACCTGCTCGCGCGCCTGCGCCGCGAGGAATCCGACGCCCATGAAATCGCGCAGATCCTGCAACAGGATCCTGCGCTCTCGCTGCGCCTCATGCGCTACATCAACTCCGCCTCGATAGGCATGCGCGACGAGATCACCTCGATCGAGCGCGCCCTCCTGCTGCTCGGCCGCGAGAAGACCTACCGCTGGCTCATGCTGCTGATCTACAGCGCGGACAAGGGCTCGGCACGATCGGCGGCACTGCTCGAGAGCGCGCTCGTGCGCGCACGCATGATGGAACTGGTCGGCGCGAACCGCCCCGAGCGCGAACGCGACGCGCTGTTCCTGGTCGGCCTGCTCTCGCTCGTCGACGCGATGCTGCAGATCCCCCTGCAGGAGGCCATGGCCTCGCTGTCGACGGCCCCCGAGATCGAAGCCGCCGTGGTGCGCGGCGAAGGCCCGATGGCCGACCTGCTCACGCTCGCGATCGCCTGCGAGAACGACGATCTCGGCTCGCTCACCGCCGCGGCCGAGAAGTGCGGCGTCACGCCGGAATACGCGAGCGAACAGCATCTGCTGGCCCTCGTCTGGGCGCTCGACGTGGCGGATTGACGCGGCATCGGTCTGACCTGCCCTGAACCGGCCCGGAAGCCGCCACGGCGGCGCCACCGGCGTTCCTTGCCCCGCCCTGCCGGGTGGCCGAAAATACGCGCCTGACCGCCGGCAACTCCCCTGAATGATCGATCCGACCCGCTATCCGCGCCTCTCGCGCATCGAAAGCCCCGCCGACCTGCGTCGCTTCCCCGAGTCCGAACTCGTCGACGTCGCGCGCGAAGTGCGCGACTACCTCGTCGAGTCCGTCGCGAGCTCCGGTGGCCACTTCGGCGCGGGGCTCGGCGTCATCGAGCTGACGGTCGCCCTGCACTACCTCTACGAGACGCCCGAAGACCGCCTCGTCTGGGATGTCGGCCACCAGTGCTACCCGCACAAGATCCTGACCGGCCGCCGCGACCGCATCACGACGATCAAGAAGAAGGACGGCCTCGCGCCGTTCCCGCGCCGCGAGGAGAGTCCCTACGACACGTTCGGCGTCGGCCATTCGTCGACGTCGATCGGCGCCGCGCTCGGCATGGCCATCGCCGCACAGCGCAAGGCCGACCCTCGCCGCATCGTCGCGGTGATCGGTGACGGCGCGATGACGGCCGGCATGGCGTTCGAGGCGCTCAACCACGGCGGCGACGTCAAGCCCGACATGCTGGTGATCCTCAACGACAACCAGATGTCGATCAGCGAGAACGTCGGCGCGCTGACGCAGATGCTCGCGCGCCTCATGGCCAGCCGCACGCTCAACCGCATGCGCGAGCACGGCAAGCGCATGATGAAGCGCGAGGGCTTCCTGTGGCGCTTCCTCAAGCGCTGGGAGGAACATGCCAAGGGCATGTTCATGCCGAGCACGCTGTTCGAGGAATTCGGGTTCCACTACACGGGGCCGATCGACGGCCACGACCTGCCGCAGCTCCTGCACGCGCTCAAGACGCTGCGCGAACTCAAGGGTCCACAGTTCCTGCACGTCGTCACCACCAAGGGCAAGGGCTACGCACCCGCCGAGCGCGAGCAGATCGAGTACCACGCGGTCGGGCCGTTTGATCCCGGCAAGGGACTCGCCAAGAAGGCGGGCGCGGCAAAGCCGACCTATACCGAGATCTTCGGGGACTGGCTCTGCGACATGGCCGTCGCGGACGACCGCCTCCACGCCATCACGCCGGCGATGCGCGAAGGCTCGGGCCTCGTGCGCTTCTCGCGCGAACACCCCGAGCGCTACTTCGACGTCGGCATCGCCGAGCAGCACGCGGTCACGTTCGGCGCCGGCATGGCCTGCGAAGGCGCCAAGCCGGTCGTCGCGATCTACTCGACGTTCCTGCAGCGCGCCTACGACCAGCTCATCCACGACGTCGCCCTGCAGGACCTCGACGTGCTGTTCGCGATCGACCGCGCCGGCCTCGTCGGTCCGGACGGCGCGACGCACTCGGGCAGCTTCGACCTGTCGTTCCTGCGCTGCGTCCCGAACATGGTCGTGATGGCGCCGTCCGACGAGAACGAATGCCGTCGCATGCTGACCACGGGCTTCCTGCACCAGGGTCCGGCCGCCGTGCGCTATCCGCGCGGCACCGGCACCGGCGCCGCACTCGACGCGGGCCTCGAGCCGCTGCCGATCGGCAAGGGCATCGTGCGCCGCCACGGCCACGGCATCGCGCTGCTCGCGTTTGGCGCACTCGTAACACCGGCCGCGAAGGTCGCCGACGCACTCGATGCGACGCTCGTCGACATGCGCTTCGTCAAGCCGCTCGACGAGGCCCTCGTGCTCGACCTCGCGCGCACGCACGGCGCGTTCGTGACGCTCGAGGACAACGCGATCCAGGGCGGTGCCGGCAGCGGCGTGGCCGAATGCCTCGCCGCGCACGGCGTGGTCGTGCCCGTGCTGCACCTCGGCCTCGCCGACAGCTACCTCGAGCACGCGAGCCGCGAGGAACTGCTCGCCGAGTCGGGCCTTGACGCAGCGGGCATCGAGTCCGCCGTGCGCACGCGCTTCGGCGACCTCGTGCCTGTCCCGGCGATGCGCAGCGCGGGCTGAGCCCGCGACGGCGGAATCGCCTGCGGCGGTTCCGCCCTACCCGAGAAGCGCGTCACGCGTAGGGCGGAACCCGCGCAGCGGATTCCGCCTTGCACCTGCGGCATCGTCACATGCGGCGTCGACGCGCGCCCCTCCCGTTCCGCCGATGGATCCAGCGGATGCGGCCGTATCGATGCGACGCACCTCCTGGATAGACGGCGGAATCGCCTGCGGCGGTTTCGCCCTATTCCGCAACGCGTCCGAGCGTGACGCGGTCACGTGATTCGAGGTCCTGCGCCGTCGTGACGTCCGCAAAACCGTTCGCGGAGAGGATCGCACGCACCGCCTCGCCCTGGTTCCAGCCGTGCTCGACGAGCAGCCAACCGCCCGGCACCAGGTGGCGCGGCGCCTGCGCGGCGATCGTGCGGATCGCGTCGAGGCCATCCTCACCGGACGCGAGCGCAGCGGCCGGTTCGAAACGCAGGTCGCCTTCGCCCAAGTGCACATCACCGGCTTCGATGTAGGGCGGGTTCGAGGCGATCACGTCGAAACGGCGCGTGCCGAGCGGCACGCACCAGTCACCTTGCGAGAACGTCACGTTGCCGATGCCCAGGCGCTGTGCGTTGCCACGCGCGACCGCGAGCGCTGCTTCGCTCGCATCGGTGGCGAGCACACGCGCCTGCGGACGCTCGCTCGCGAGCGCTAGCGCGATCGCGCCCGATCCCGTACCGAGGTCGGCGACGTCGCACACGGCATCGGGCGGAATGCGCTCGAGCGCGAGCTCGACGAGGCGCTCGGTATCGGCACGCGGGATCAGCACATCGGGCGTGACGACGAGATCGAAGGTCCAGAAGCCGCGCTGGCCGACGAGGTAGGCGATCGGTGTACCGTTGCGACGCGCGGCCACCAGCGTCTGGAAGCGTTGCCGCTGCGCATCGTCCGGCACCGCATCGGCGTGTGCGAACAGCCATGCCCGCGACCGCTCGAGCGCGTGCGCGAGCAGCAGCTCGGCCTCGTGGCGCGCCTCGCCGCCTCCGGGTGGAGCGGCACCACGCAGCAGATCGGCGACCGTGGTCATCGCGCATCTCCGGGACACGACCATGCAGGGACACGGGAATGACCTGTCCCGACGCGCGCACGCTGCGCTGTCGGCATGCTGGCGCCGGGTCCCGACGACGCAACATCGTCGCATCGCCGGAACCGGCATCCACGACGGCGCGGGCGTGGGCTCACGCCGCACCTGCAGCCGGCGGCGGAGGCGGCGGCACGTCGATCGCCGGTTGCGGACGGCGCCACGGCGTCCAGTAGCCGCCGCGCGTCCACGCCGCGAACGCCGCACGCGACCAGCGCACGAGCGCCGCGGCGAGCCACAGCGCCCAGGCGAGCATCGCGAGGTTGTACGCCCACAACGGCAGCGACACGATGCTCGCAACCGGCAGCACGTCGTCGGCGTGATCGGCGAACCAGTTCAGGATGCTGCCCCAGGACTGGGCGCCGCGCACGACCATGTCCGGCGAGCCGAGCAGGCCGTTGTGCACGCTCGCGAACAGACAGCTGAACGCGATCAGGGTCAGGCCCGCGAGCGCAACCTGCGCGAGGTTGAAGCGCCAGCCCGGCACGACTTCGCGGCGGGCGCGCCAGTCGAACGCGAACAGCCATGCGACGACGACACCGAGCGCGAGCCACGAGAACGTCGAGAAGCCGATGCCGAGCAGCAGCCACTGATGGAAGCGCAGCGGACCCGGTCGCCAGCGCGACAGCAGCCATGCGAGCACGACCATCGCGAGCAGTTCGCCCCAGAACAGCACGGCAGGACCGACCGGCGGGCCGAACGCGGCGAGCAGCCAGCGGTCTCCCGGAACGGTGACGCGCAGATCGATGTTCGCGGACGGCATGCCGAGTGCGAAGGCGGGCGTGGCCGAACGCATGCCGATCGGCGTCGCGTCGCGCAGGCGCACCTCGTAGCGCTGCGTGCCGGGCGATACCGGCAGGCTCAGCACGCCGTCACGCGGCCGCACGCCGAGCGTCGCGCCGTCGCGCGTGACCGCAAGCACCTCGAGGCCCTTGGGCAGGCGAACGGCATGCTCGCCGCCCTGGCTCGCACGCACCGTGAATGCGAGCGTTTGCGTCGTCGCACGCTCGCCGATCTCGCTGGAGACCTGCACGCCGTCGATCGCGCGCGTCGCGCCGTCGACAGCAGCCGGTCGCGTGACCGTGATCGTGAGCGTTTCGCCGGGCAACGGATGGAACACGAACTCGCGATGGCCGCCCGTGGCGGCACCGCCTTCCGGCGCCGATTCCGGCACCCCGGCGAACGTGACGTGCCAGGTCGGACTTGCGGCGACACGCCAGACCTCGGCGCGTTCGCCGAGCGGCGGCGCGACGAGCGTGATCGTGTCCGTGTTGTCGAGCGTGGCATCCCAGCCGGTCTCGTCCGCGCCGTCGGCGAGCGCGGCGGTGACACGGCCGTTGCGCACGCGCAGGCCAGGCGTCGACACGCGCTCGCCCGTGAGCACCGGCACATCGACCGTGAAACCGCCACTCTCCGGAGCAAGCCGCTCGACGTCCGTACGGGTGGACCACTCGAGATCGAGCGACAACACGCGCGTGACGCGCACATAGGCCGGGAACTGCTGCACCTCCTCCGCCGCCGGGCCACCAGCCGCATCGCGCGTGCGCAGCAGCGTCAGCGTTTCGGTCATGAGGCGGTCGTCGACGAGACCGCCGGCCTGCCAGTCGCCCCCCTCGGCGACCTCCACACGACGCGGCGCGAGCGTGAACGCGAGGTCGACCTTGTCGCGCGCGGCGGCGAACACGAGCTCGACGCGATGCACACCGCGGCCGAGCGCGATCCACGGTTTGCCGCCGACACGCGCGAGGCTGTCGTCCGCTGCGCCATCGACACGCAGCGAGCGCAACACGAGCCCCTTCTCGTCGATCGGCAACGGCACGGCGACGCGCTCGAGGGCGTGCACCTCGAGCACGACACGGATCTCGTCGGCGCGCGCCGTGACCTGGGCGAGCGGCATCGAGGCACAGGCGGACGCGCACTTCGGCACCTCGACGAGACGCTCGCGCCATTGCTGCAGAAGCTCCT
Organism: Dokdonella aquatica; assembly: GCF_051987395.1. Classification (NCBI taxonomy): domain Bacteria; kingdom Pseudomonadati; phylum Pseudomonadota; class Gammaproteobacteria; order Lysobacterales; family Rhodanobacteraceae; genus Dokdonella; species Dokdonella aquatica. The sequence continues at coordinate 4,544,417 of NZ_CP197094.1, forward strand.
GCGACGGCCAGCCCTGCGCTTGCGCCGGCGCGACCATCGAGAACGGCAGCAGCGACACCAGCGTCATGCCCGCGAGTGCAGGAACCGACGCACGGCGCGGCCGCCACGACACGCCGCGCAGCAGGCGCCAGGCCAGCCAGCCCAGCAGCGCGACGAGGATGAGGCGCAGCGGGCGCACGACCCACGGCGGCGCGACGAGCAGGTTGACGGTCTGCGATGCCGGCACCGGGCCGGACCACGTCAGCGTGTGACGCGTCCCGAGGCGCCAGCCGGGCTCGCCGCCACCGGTCTGCACGACGGTGTTCTCGCTGTACTTCTTCATGATGTCGACGCTGCGCAGTCGGGAGCCGGTGACCACGACCGATTCGAGCGCGTCGGACGAGCCGGCCTCGGCGCGACTGCCCTTGTGCTTCCACAGTCCCTGCACGGGCGCTTCCGCCGCCACACTCGGCTTGGGTGCAGGTGGCGGCGGCGGCGGAGGCTCGAGATTCGGCGCCGCATCGGTGTAACGGTCGACGTTGTCTTCATAGAACCCGGCCGGATACGCGACCGCGCCGGTGTCGTCGGCGAGCTGCGGATACAGCGCCGTGCGCAGCTGCGTCGCCATGAACGGCACCGCGACGATCACGAACACGACGAGCGCGGCGATGCGCAGGCCGCCCGTGAACCGCGAGAGTCGTCCCACCGGCAGCGCGCGTACGACGAGCGCGAGCACGATCACCGCGAGCAGCGACCACAGCGGCGAGCCTCCTTCCTGGAAGCCGAGCAGCAGGTAGGCAGCCGCGACGACACCACCGATCGGTCCGAGCAGGCGCGCCGCGAGCATGACGAGGATCGCGACGAGGAACACGTCGAGCAGCGTCCAGCGCGACAGCCAGCTGCCGTTCGCACGGTCACTGCCCGGTGCGGCGACGAGCCGGTAGCCGTACGGCAGGTTCACGGTCGTCGTGACCTGGTCGAAGGTCTGCTGCCAGCCGCCGATCGGCAAGGTGCCGGTACCGTGCGCGATGCGTACGCCTGCAGCGAGGTTCACCTGCGGGATGCGCCACTCGACACCACTCGTACCCTCGCCCTCCCCGCGCGTGACGAGCAGCGCGTCGCCGTCGCCCTCGGCACGCTGCAGCGCGAACGGCGGCGCGACATCGAGGCGCCATCCGCTGTTCATGTGTCCCATCACGCGATCACGCGCGAACCAGCCGTCACCCGAGAAGTCGAGCCAGGCCTCGCGCGCGAGGATCAGACGGTTCGCCTCGTTCTCGAGCTGGCCACGCGATCGGACGTCGATCGTGATGGCATCACCTTCGCCGAGTGCGAACGCCGGCAGCCCATGCCATTCATCGGGAACGTCGGCCTGCGATGGGTCGACCTGCACGGCACCGCTCGCGTGCGTGGTCCGCAGCGACGGCACCGCCTCGTAGCTCCAGATCTCCTGGCGCTGCGCGTCGGCGAGCGCGCGCGCGACGATCTTGTCGATCGGAGCCGTCGCTCGCGCGCGCAAGGTCAGTTCCGCATAGCCTGGCTGCACCTGCACGTGCAGGCGCCCCTGCTCGTCGAGGCGTGCGGGCCAGCCATCGCTGTCGAGCGCGAGCGGCGCGAACCCTTCGGGCAGCACCGGTGCGAGTGCGACTTCACGAACCTGGCCCGATACGTAGAGACGGAACTGCGTCTCGAGCTCGCCGGGCAACGTGTCGGTGAACTTGCGGAACACGCGCACGTCGAGGCTGTCGGCTTCGACCGTGGCATCGGCGGCACGTCCCAGCGTGACGCGATCACCTTCACGCTGCACGGGTGTCACCGCGCGACCGTCGATCGTCAACGCGACGATCGCGGTCGGCGACGGCACGGCCAGCTGCTGCGGGCGCTCGCGCCACGGAATGCGCGCGCGCAGCACATGCGTGCCTGCGGTCAGCCAGACATTCGGACCGTTGCGATCGACGACCGGCGCGGGTTGGCCGTCGACGGTGACCTGCTGCGGCCAATGCTCGGCATCGCCGGGCAGTGCGACCCAGGCATCGATGTCGACGCGCCAGCGCTGTTCGAGCGCCGCGCCGTTCGCGTCGGCGACGATCGACAAGGTGCCGGGCCACGTGCACGCGTAGTCGTCGCGGCCCTGCCCTGCTCGTCCGGCGATCAGCGGGCAGGCGCGGAACTCCTCGCCCTTGAGCACCCAGCCGCGCCAGGCCTCGAGCGAGGACGGCGTCTGCGCCCATGACGTTGCGATGCCTGCGCAAAGCAGGGCGAGGACCACGAGCCACCATCGACGCACGGGAGTCTCCTTCTCATGGGATGCGCAGGTGCAACGCGGTGCGCCGCGTCGCGGGATTTCGTGAAGCGCGCGGTCAGTGCGCGAGCAGGCGCCAGCCCTGCTCGAGGCAGGCCAGCACGAAACCGGTCAGGAAGAACAGGTAGCTGTAGCGCAGGTAGCGGTACTTGTGGTGCGCGAGGTAGGTGCCGAGCGAGTAGACGTCGGACGCCCAGGTCGCATACGGCGTGCCGTCGGGCATCAGCACGCGATTCATCTCGCGCAGGTAGCGCTCGCGCGAGAGCTCGGCGAAGTGGCCGAAGAACAGAAGATTGAAGTGCGGCGGCAAGGTCTCGTCCTTGAGCCGGATCGGCCGGTATTTCGGCAGCACGGCGAGGATCGCGAGCAGCAGCGCGAGCAGCGTGAAGCCGGCGAGGATCAGCACCGACGTGCGCAACTCGGGATCGGCGAGACGTCCGAGCGACAGCGTCAGCACGATCGACGACACCGTGATGATGATGTTGGCCTTGGTGTCGGCCATCGCCGACAACTGCACGTGGTGCTGCTGCGCGGTGCGCAGCACGTTGTCGGCGGTATTGCGCTCGGGAATCTGCGCGTAGTCCAGCGGGGGCGGCGTCTCGCTCATGCGCAGGCGTTCCGGATCGGGTCCGGCGGCATCTTACTGCGCCACCGGCCCGCCGCGGCGACACGGCCCGGCGGCGTGCCACACTGGCGGCGCCGGCACGCGCCATGACGCGCCGCATGCAGGGCACGCTCGTCGGCACGCACGCGACGACTCGATTCACGGCGGAATCCGCTGAGCGGGTTCCGCCCTACCCGAACCCCTTCTGCGGAATCGGGGGGATGCGTAGGGCGGAGCCCCCGCAGGCGATTCCGCCGTGAGCCTCGCGATCACGCCCAGTCCCTCTTGAGCCAACCGGACCCGGTTCTCGTCGGACATGCATCGACGTGGTCGAGCATGAAGCGACGACTCGATTCACGGCGGAATCCGCTGCGCGGGTTCCGCCCTACCCGATCGTCGCGAGGTACTCGCGATGCTGCAAAGGCGTGAAACGCGGGAGGAACCGCCGCAGGCGATTCCTCCGTGGACGCGAGGACCGTCCGGTCACGCGTCGGCGCAGCCGTCAGGCGCGGGGGCCTCGTCGAGCGCGACGGGTGACTCGGCAGGCGCGCCAACGAAAAAGCCCGGGCACGAGGCCCGGGCTTTGCTTCCAAGAGGGGGGCGGCGGATTCGGGGAGGAAATCCGCCGCCCGGGACGGCGCAGCCTTGGGGAGGGGGGTGCAGACGCCGTCCGTGCGTCGAGCGGGCAAAGCCGCGGCATCGACGCCCAGACGAGATGGGGCCCGCCTTCGCGGGCACAAGGGCTGCGTCATTCCGCCCCACCTCAAGGCCTTCGAACGCACTGCCCGACGCGGGTGTGTCGCGTTCGTGGCGGCCCGATATGATGCGGTGATGATCGTCACCGACCGCTCCCGATGAACCTGCGCGACCTGCGCTACCTCGTCGCGCTCGCCGAGACGCGCCACTTCGGCCGCGCCGCCGAAGCGAGCTTCGTGAGCCAGCCGACCCTGTCGACGCAGATCCGCAAGCTCGAGGAGGAGCTCGGCGTCGCGCTCGTCGAGCGCACCCCGCGCAAGGTGCTGCTGACCGAGGTCGGCCGCGAGATCGCGCAGCGCGCGCGCGACGTGCTCAACGAGGTCGACCAGATCAAGGCGATCGCACGACGCACGCGCGATCCCGAATCGGGCAGCCTGCGCCTCGGCATCTTCCCGACCCTCGGTCCCTACCTGCTGCCGCACGCGGTGCCGATGATCCGCAAGCGCTTCCCTCGCCTCGAGCTGCTGCTCGTCGAGGAGAAGACCGAAGTCGTCGTGCGGCAGCTTCGTGAAGGGCGACTCGACGCCGGCATCCTCGCACTGCCGCTGCACGAGCCGCAGCTGCATGCCGAGCCGCTGTTCGAGGAACCGTTCGTGCTCGCGGTGCCCGAAGGCAGCGCGCTCGCCACGCGCAAGGCCCTGACCCTCGACGATCTCGCCGACCAGAGCGTGCTGCTGCTCGAGGACGGCCACTGCCTGCGCGACCAGGCCCTCGAGGTCTGCCAGCTCGCCGGTGCCGGCGAGAAGGCCGGTTTCCGCGCAACCAGCCTCGAGACGCTGCGCCAGATGGTCGCCGCCGACGTCGGCATCACGCTGCTGCCTACGCTCGCCGTGAAACCGCCGGTGCCGCAGGTCGAGCACGTGCGCATCCTGCCGTTCAGCGGCAAGCCGCCGAGCCGGCACGTCGCGATGGTGTGGCGACGAAGTTCGGCGATGGCGCCGTTCCTGCTCGAACTGGCAGGCGTGCTGCGCGGCCTGCCGCCGGGCCTGCTCGATCCGCGTGCCGAGGCCGAGACACCGGCACGGAAATCCCGCGCCGTCGCGAAACGCTGATCAGCGCGAGGCCGCGTCGCGTGCGGCCTGCCACGCGAGCCGCGTACGGCTCGCCTTGCCGAACACCGCCTCGATGCCGGCACCGTCACCGTCGGCGATGCGCGCACGCAGGTCGGCGACCACCGCGGCATAGCGATCGAGTTCGCCGAGCAAGGCCTCGCGGTTGGCAAGCACGATGTCGCGCCACATCTCGGGGCTGCTCGCGGCGATGCGCGTGAAATCGCGAAAACCCGCGCCGGCCAGCGCGAGCTTGAGCTCGGCGTCGACGCCGTCGACGATCTGCGCGACCAGCGCGTAGGCGAGCACGTGCGGCAGGTGGCTGACCGAGGCGAGCACGCTGTCGTGGCGCTGCACGTCCATCTCGAGCACGCGTGCCCCGGCGCTGCGCCACGCAGCGCGCACGCGCTCGACCGCGTCGACATCGTGGCCGGCCAGCGGCGTGACGATCACGTGGCGGCCGTCGTAGAGGTCGGCGAGTGCGGCGTCGGGACCGTGCACCTCGCGTCCCGCGATCGGGTGCGCCGGCACGAAACGCGCGACCCGCGTGCCGAGCGCCGCCTGCGCGGCCGCGACGACATCGCCCTTGGTGCTGCCTGCATCGGTCACGACCGTGTCCGGACCGAGCCGCGTCGCGATCGACGCGAGGATCGTCGGCGTCTGCGCGACGGGGGCGGCGAGCAGCACGAGATCGGCGTCGGCCACTTCGTCGCCAGGATCGCGCGCGACGCGGTCGACGATGCCGAGTTCGAGCGCGCGTGCGAGCGCGACCTCGTTGCGGTCGACGCCGACGATCGTCCCGACCGCGCCGGCACGCCGCAGCGCACGCGCGAACGATCCGCCGATGAGGCCGACGCCGACGACGACGAGTTTGCTCAGCATGCACGAGGCTCCCGGAACGTGGCGCGGGAGTGTACGCCAGCGCCGCCGGCCGCCATGGCGTGCACGGGGTGTCGAGGGTCCTCGGGCACATTGAGAATACCGGCGCGGTGGGCTACGGTCCGCCGCATGCGTCCCGCAGCCGCCGCGACAGGAGCGTCATCGATGAAACCCGCGATCCGCGTGTCGAGCCTCGATCTCGAACGCCTCGAGAGCCTGCTCGACGAGCCGGCGCACGCGCGCAGCGCGACGGCCGAGGCGCTGCGCGGCGAACTCGCCCGCGCGACGATCCTCGAACCCGCCGGGATGCCGGCCGACGTCGTCACGATGAACTCGACCGCACGCGTGCGTGACCGCCTCAGCGGCGACGACCGCGAAGTGACCCTGGTCTACCCGCGCGACGCCGATGCCGCCGCGGGACGCGTCTCGATCATGGCGCCGCTCGGCAGCGCGATGCTCGGCCTGCGCGTCGGCGACACGATCCACTGGAACGTACCGGGCGGGCGTCCCCTGCATGTCGAGGTCACCGGGCTCGCCTACCAGCCCGAAGCCAGCGGCCACCTGCACCGCTGAGGTCGTTTCCTCCCGTGAAAACGCCTGCCGCGACAACGCGCCGCGCCTTCGTGCTGTGCTGCAACATGGCACTGGTACGCGTGCTATCCTCGCCGCGCTCCTCGGCGGTGACCGCATGATCCTTCCGCGCTACCACATCGGCCCGTCGGGGATCGCCGGCGCCGGCAAAGGCCTGTTCCTCGACGAGGACGTCGAGCGCGGGCGCATCCTTGTCGCGCCCGACGCGATCAACGAAACCTCGAGTTTCGCCGAGATCCTCTCGCGCCCCGATGCCGCGCAGACGTTGCCGGCTACCGTGCGCTGGTTCGAGGACCGCTACACCGTCAGCACCGACTGGCCCGACGAGTGCTACGTGAACCACGCGTTCGAGCCGACCGGGCTGTGGCACCTGGGCTTCATCTTCGCGGCGTCCGCGCTTCCGGCCGGCACCGAGGTCACCGTCGACTACCGCCACCTGCTCGCCCCTGGGCAGGAGGAAGATTTCCGCGATGCGGCCACGGACGCGCCTATCGTCGGATTCACCTGGAAAGAGAGTCTCGGAGCGTCCTCGCAGGCGCTGCTGGCCCTCCTCGACTAGCGAACAGGCATGATCGAGATCCCCGTCCTCGTCACCGAGCGGCTGCGCCTCACGGCGCTGTCGGACAAGCATTTCGAAGCCTACGCGGCGATGCTGGCCAATCCCGAGACCACGCGGTTCATCGGCGACGGTGAACCCCTCGACCGCATGAACGCATGGCGCTCGATGGCCATGCTGCTCGGCCACTGGGTGCTGCGCGGTTACGGCATGTGGGCGGTCGAACTGCGCGACACCGGCGAGTTCGTCGGCCGCGTCGGCCTGCATCATCCGGACGGCTGGCCCGACCTCGAGGTGGGCTGGATGCTGCGTCCCGAGTTCCGCCGCATGGGTTACGCGACCGAGGCCGCGCGCGCCGCGCTCGGCTACGCGTTCTCGCGCCTCGGTGCCGAGCGCGCGATCAGCCTGATCCGCGCCGAGAACACCTCGTCGGAGCGCGTCGCGCGACGCCTCGGCGGCCGCCAGTCGACCACGATCGACTTCCTCGGCAGCGCGACGCTGGTCTACACCTACCACCGCCCCGATCCGGCGACCTGAGCCGCGCAATGCGCCTGCTGCGCCCGCACGACTACCGCCGCACGCGCTGGAAGAACGACGGCGGCTGGACCACGCAGATCGCGTCGGATCCGGCCGATCCCGAGGCCGTCGGCGGCGCGTTCCGCTGGCGCGTCAGCATCGCCGAGATCGAACGCGACGGCCCGTTCTCCTCATTCCCGGGCGTCGATCGCGACCTGCTGCTGCTCGAAGGCAACGGCATCGAGCTCGACATCGACGATGCGCCGACGCGCACGCTGCGCCAGCGCTTCGAAGGCGTGCGTTTCACGGGCGAATCGAGCGTCGACTGCCGCCTGCTGGCCGGCGCGACGCGCGACTTCAACGTCATGGCGCGCCGTGACGCTGTCGTCGCGGAAACCCTTGCGCGACCGCTCGCCGGCGCGATGCTCGTGTTCGGCCAGGCCCGCACGCTGCGTCTCGTGCACGTGTGGTCGGGCCAGGCGACGTTCCGCACCGGCGACGCCCGCCTCGACGCGCGCCAGGGCGACACCGTGATCGCCTCGCCCGCGGCCGGCGAACGCCTCGTCATCGACGGTGCAGGCGAACTCGTGCTCGTGACGTTTCGCGACATCGACGCCTGATGCGGGCGCGACGCACGCGCCCTGCCCGACCGGACAGTCTGTTCCTCTCGATCCGCCTGATCACCATTCGACCGCGCGAGCGCCACCCTCAACCCGCTCGCGGCGACTCCGCAAGCACGCCGCGCGGTGCGTCGTCTGCATGCAGCGGCAGCTCGGCCTCGAGCGTCGTGCCGCGGCCCGCGACCGCGTCGATGCGCAGGCCGCCGCCGAGCGCCTCGAGGCGTTCGCGCATGCCGCTCACGCCGTTGCCCGGCACGATCGCGCCGCCACGGCCGTCGTCGACGATGCTCAACCGCGCGTGCGTGGCATCGCGCGTCGCCGTGATGCGCACGCGGTGTGCACGCGCATGGCGCTGCACGTTGGTGACGGCTTCGCGCACGGTCAGTGCGAGCGCGGTCTCGAGGTCGGCCGGCAGCGACGTCGCGTCGAGTTCGTAGTGCAGCGACACGCCATCGGCCTCGAGCAGCAGCTTGGCCGAGGCGAGTTCGGCGGCGAGGCCCGCGGCGCGGATGCCGGTCACGGCGCGACGTACCTGCGCGAGCGCATCGCGCGCCACGCGCGTGACCTCGTCGATCTCGTGGCGCGCGGCCTGCGGGTCACGATCGAGCAGCTTGCCCGCGAGCTCGGACTTGAGCGCGACGAGCGACAGCGTGTGGCCGAGCAGGTCGTGCAGGTCGCGGCCGATGCGCTCGCGTTCGGCGAGCGCGGCAAGCCGGCGCACCTCGTCGTGCGAGAGCTTGAGTTCGGCGCGCTTGCGCGTGGTCTCGACGAAGAAGTGGTTGCCGAGGAACACCGCGATGCCGACGATCAGCGTCACCGCGAACACGAACAGCGGATAGCGCAAGGCGAGCACCTGGGCGAGGAACAACGCCAGGATCAGCGCCGCCCACGCCGCACGGCGTCCGAACGGGCCGCCGATGAAGGCGGCCGTGGCGAGCGCGTAGATGATGTAGGTGTTGCTGAACGGGTTGATCGGCAGCAGCGCGTAGCCGAGCGCCGCGATGCCGAGCATGCACAGCGTGCGCGCGAACGTCGTGCGCAGCCGGAAGCTCAGCACGTAGATCGGCAGGAATGCGACGATCGTGACGAGCGTCGCAGGCAGCATCGCCGGACGCTCGCCCCAGCGCGGTCCGGTGGTGTCGGCGAACACCATCGGCACGAACAGGAACACGAGGTAGCCGAGCAGCCACACCGGCGTCCAGCCGAGGCCGAGGTCGTCGGGGATCAGGCGGCGGCGCAGCGCCAGCAAGGTGATCATCATCGTGCGCAGGGCGTTCATGGCCGGCTCCCGCGCAACTCTACCGCATCGATCGCGAAGCGGAACGCGCCGGCCGGCGCACCGGCGGCGAAGCTGATCGCACGCAGCTGGGCGAAATCGGCGCCGCCGAACGCGGCCAGCGGCAAGCGCACTTGGGTCCATTCCGGACCTGCCGTGAACGCGTGCATCGCGGGCATGCCCTGCATCGTCGGACCGGACATCAGCATGACCTGGTACTCGCGCCCATCGCCGCGCACATGGAAGACGAGTTCGGTGTTCGCGCGTGCGTCGACCGCACCCATCGGCGTGCGCGCCGGCAGGAACGCGATGCCGGCCCATGGATACGCCGAGCCTGCGGCGATCTCGCCGGAGACCTCGAGCGCTCCCGCACTGCCGACCGCGCCGCCCGCGACGAGCGCATGGCGCACCGTCGAGCGGCCACCCATGACCGCATCGGTGGTCTCGTGCCAGCCCGAACCGAACGCGGCCGTGACGGCGCCGTCGTCGAAGTCGGCGATGCGTGCATTCGCGGGCAACACGTCGACGGCGTCTTTCGACTCGCCGGCACGTGGACGCTCGACCGCGTAGCCGTTCTTCCAGACCGCGACGATCGCGCGCGTCGCGCGGATGTCGGAGGTCGGATCGCCGTCGACGAGCACGAGGTCGGCGCGGCGTCCCTCGGCGATGCGGCCACGGTCGTCGATGCCGAAGCGGTCGGCACTGCGCGACGTCGCCGCCGCGAGGGCCTCGAGCGGCGTGAGGCCTGCGCGCACGAGCAGTTCGAGCTCGCCGTGCAGGCTCGCGCCGTGCGCGGTGCCCGGATTGCCCGCATCGGTACCGGCGAGAATCGTCACGCCGGCCGCATGCAGGCGCCGCACCGACGCGAGCGCATCGCCCGGATACTCGGGATGCGCGTGCAGCGAAGGAAATGCGGCCTCGAGCGTCTGCACCTGCGCGGCCGAGAGCAACGGCCGCAGGCGTGCATCGGCGACCAGCGAACGACCGTCTCCCGCGCCGCTGCCGGCCGCGAACACCGACAGCGTCGGCACCACGAAGAGATCGCGTTCGCGCGCGAGTGCGACGAAGGCGTCGTCGGCCGGCGCATCGACGAACACGTGCGCGAGGCCGTCGGCGCCGGCGCGTGCGGCCATGCGCGCGTCGTCCTGCTTCGACACGTGCACGATCGCGCGCTTGCCGCGCCGGTGCGCGGCCGCGACGACGGCCTCGACCTGGGCCGGCGACAGCGTCGGCCAGCGCGTCGTCGTGCTGTGCGCGGAGAGATCCTCGACGATGAGCTTGACCAGATCCGCACCTTCGTCGACGCGCGCATCGACGAAGGCGGTCGCGTCGTCGCCCTCGGCGAGCGTCGGCACCGGCATGCCGTACTGCGTTCCGTGGCCGCCCGGCGCGGTCACCGCGACGCCGGCGGCCCAGAGGTCGGCCTCGGCGGTGCGCTCCATGCCCTCGCGCTCGCGGCGCAACGTGGCCAGGCGTCCGCGATCGCCGTGCAGGTCGATCGCGAGCGTGACGCCGAAGCGCAGCGCTTCGCGGCGGGCCTCGCCCCAGCTGTGCACGTGCGCGTCGATGAGGCCCGGCATCAGCGTGCGGCCCTTGCCGTCGACCGTCTCGACACCGGGCGCATCGACCTGCGTGCCGATCGCGGCGATGCGGCCGTCGCGCACGAGCACGTCGGTCGCCTCGAGCACGCGCTCGCCGTCGAACACGCGCGCGCCGCGCACGACGAACGTGTTGCCGGCCGGAAGCGCGGGCCCCGTTTCGGGCTTCGATGTCGAAGGTGGCGTGGTGTCCTGCATCACGACCGCGATCGCGAGCACGGCGACCACGGAGAGCCCGGCGATGAGCGAAGTCTTCGAGCGCATGATCGTCCTCCTCAACCGACGTCGGCGAGGCGGCGCCGCGCCATCACGAAGAACGCGACCGTCACCACGGCGAGCACGCCCAGGTGCATCGCGAGGCTGCCGCCGGCGTCGCGTCCGACGATCTTGAGCGCGATCTGCGACAGGTGGAACGACGGCCACACCGGCGCGAGCTTGGTGAAGATCGCGGGCAGGATCGACAGCGGCATCCAGAGACCGGACAGGAACGCCATCGGCAGGTAGATCAGGTTGACGATCGCGGGCGAGGCCTGGCCGCCGACGTGCACACCGATCCACAGGCCGATCGCGCAGAACGGCAGCGTGCCGAGCACGTTGACGAGGAACAGCCCGCCCCACTGCAGCGGCGAGAGGCGCACGCCGCCGAGGCTCGCGGCGAGCACGGCCAGCATCACCGAGATGATCGTCGCGAACAGCATCGCCATGACCATCTTGGCGACGAGTACCGCGCCGGGCGGCACCGGCAGCGCACGCTTGAACACGAGCAGGCCGCGTTCGCGCTCGAGCGCCATGGTCACGCCGAAGCCGAACAGCGCCGAGCCCATGATGCCGAACACGCCGTAGGTCGCGAGCAGGTAGCGCGCAGCTTCGCCACCGCCGCGTCCACCGCCGAGCAGCACGCCGAACAGCACGTAGAACAGCGACGGGAAAAGCAGCGCCGGCAGCACGTACGACGGCGTGCGCAGCAGGCCGAGGAATTCGTACTTGGCTTCGAGCAGGTACGGACGCAGGCGGAAACCGGCATCGAGCGTCGTGGTGTTCATCAGGCGGCATCCCGGGTCAGTTCGAGGAAGGCGTCGGCGAGGCCGGCGCGCTGCACTTCGAGATCGGCGAGCGTGGCGTCGGCATCGAGCAGGCGGCGCACGACGGGTTCGGCAGGATCAGCGACGACGTCGAGCCGATCGCCGTCACGCGTCGCGCTGCGCACGCCCGGCCATGCGGCGACGTCGGCGGCATCGACGCGGCTGACGCAGCGGATGCGGCGCTGGGCGACGTGCGCGCGGATCTCGTTGACGCTGCCTTCCGCGACCGTGCGCCCGCGCTGCAGCACGACGACGCGATCGGCGAGTGCCTCGGCTTCCTCGAGGTAGTGCGTGGTCAGCAACACCGCGCAGCCGTCCGCGACGAGCTCGCGGATCGCCGCCCACAGGCGCTGGCGCGCGTCGATGTCCAGGCCCGTGGTCGGCTCGTCGAGGAACAGCACGCGGGGACGGCCGCAGATCGCGAGCGCGAACTGCACGCGGCGCTGCTGGCCGCCCGAGAGCTTGCCGTAGCGCCGGTCGAGCAGGCCGTCGAGGCCGGCCAGCGCCACGCAGTCGGCGACGCTGCGCGGCTGCGCGTAGTAGCTGCGTGTCAGGTCCAGCAGCTCGCCGACGCGCAAGGTGTCGGCGATGCCGACGCTCTGCAGCATGACGCCAACCTGGCGGCGCGCGGCGAGCACCTGCGGCGCCTCGCCGAACAGGCTCGCGCGGCCCTCGTCGGCCGCGGCGAGGCCGAGCAGCAGGCCGATCGCGGTGGTCTTGCCGGCGCCGTTCGGGCCGAGCAGCGCGAGCAGCTCGCCGGCGCGCAGCTCGAGCGAGAAGCCGTCGAGCGCGACATGGCTTCCGTAGCGCTTGCGCACCTCGGCCAGTGCGGCCAGCGGCGTGGAACGGTCGTGGGTCATGCGGCATCTCCCGTGGCGATGGGAGCATGCTCGTCGAGCGCGGCCCGGCGCGGCAGTCGCAGCGGTCAGGCCGCGCATGTGACAAGCGTCATGGCCCGCCGGGGGTACCGCCCAAAACCGCGCCGTGATAGGCTTCGCGCCACGTTTTTATCAACCCAATCAATAGTTAAGCCTGCTCGGCCCGCGACGTTCCACGGCGCGGGCCGCCGCTTTTGGAGAATGCGAATGAATGCGTCGTTGACGAAACTGCACGCGATGCGTGCCCACGGCACCTCCGTGCGCAGCCCCGGCCTCGCCGATGCGCGCATCGAGGCGCTCGCCGCGCAGCATGCGGACCTCGTCGCCGCGATCGACGACGCGCATGCCGCGTTCGAGGCGCTGCGCGCCAGCGATGCCGCGTTCCTCGCGCTCGACGAGAATGCCCAGATGGCCGCCGTGCAGGCCGATTTCGTCAACTTCTACGCCGACGACGCGGTCAACCCGTTCGTCGCGCTGGCCGCGCGCGGTCCGTGGGTCGTCACCACCAAGGGCGCGGTCGTCCACGATTCGGGCGGCTACGGCATGCTCGGCTTCGGCCACGCGCCGACGCCGGTCCTCGAGGTGCTCGCGCGCCCGCAGGTCATGGCCAACGTCATGACGCCGAACCTCGCCCAGTTGCGCCTCGCCAAGGCGCTCAAGGCCGAGATCGGCCACACGCGCGGCGGCTCGCCGTTCACGCATTTCCTGTGCCTCAATTCGGGTTCGGAGTCGGTCTCGCTCGCTTCGCGCATCGCCGACGTCAACGCCAAGCTCATGACCGACACCGGCGCGCGCCACGCCGGCCGCGAGATCAAGCGCCTCGCCGTCAAGGGTGCGTTCCACGGCCGCACCGAGCGTCCGGCCGTGTATTCGGATTCCACGCGCAAGGCCTACGTGCAGAACCTCGCGAGCTTCCGCGACGAGCGCAGCCTCGTCACGGTCGAGCCGTACGACGTCGACCAGCTGCGCCAGGTGTTCGCCGACGCCGACCGCAACGGCTGGTTCATCGAGGCGATGTTCCTCGAGCCGGTCATGGGCGAAGGCGATCCGGGCCGTGCCGTCACGCGCGCGTTCTACGACGCCGCACGCGAGCTCACGCGCGCCCACGGCACGCTCCTGCTGGTCGACTCGATCCAGGCCGGCCTGCGTGCGCACGGCGTGCTGTCGATCGTCGACTACCCGGACTTCGAAGGCATCGACCCGCCGGACATGGAGACCTACTCCAAGGCGCTCAACGCCGGCCAGTACCCGCTCTCGGTGCTCGCCGTGACCGAACCGACCGCCGCGCTGTACCGCAAGGGTGTCTACGGCAACACGATGACGACCAACCCGCGTGCGCTCGACGTCGCCTGCACGGTGCTCGACATGCTCACGCCGGCGATCCGCGACAACATCCGCAAGCGCGGCGAGGAGTTCCTCGCCCGCCTCGAGGCCCTCAAGGCGGAGCTGCCGGGCTACATCACCAAGGTCCAGGGCACCGGCCTGCTGTTCTCGTGCGAGCTCTCGCCCGAGTTCAAGTGCTACGGCGCCGGCAGCACCGAGGAGTGGATGCGCGAGCACGGCTGGGGCGTCATCCACGGCGGCGCCAACTCGCTGCGCTTCACGCCGCATTTCGCGATCACGACCGACGAGGTCGAGCTGCTCGTCGAAGGCGTGCGCCGCGCCCTGACCGAAGGCCCGCGCCTCGGCCAGCAGGCCAAGGGCACGCGCGCCGAAGCGGCCTGATCGACCCGGCGCGGGCCGTTACGGCCCGCGCCGACGGCGAGACCGCCATGAGCTGGGGTCAGGTTCATTTTTCCCACGCGCCCATCACGACAGGTGGGGCGATAAGGGAAAAATGAACCTGACCCCATTCTTGAACCTGACCCCATGCTTGTCCCTCCCATCCGTGCGCCCCACGAGGCGTAGACTCGCGCGCACCGGTGCCGGGCGGCACCGGACCCACGTGCGGGAGACCCCGACATGATCCTCCGGACCACGATCGCGTTCGCGCTGACGCTCGGCCTCGCGGCGATGCCGCTGCATGCCGCCGAGAAGGCGCCCACCACGCAACAGCAGCGCATGACCGACTGCAACCAGCAGGCGACCGGCAAGACCGGCGACGAACGCAAGACGTTCATGAGCGCCTGCCTCAAGGGCGAGACGCCGGCGCAGACCCAGCAGGACAAGATGAAGACCTGCAACGCCTCGGCCACCGCCAAGGAGCTCAAGGGCGAGGCACGCAAGGCCTACATGAGCAGCTGCCTGAGCGCGAAGCCTGCCGCGACGTCGTGAAGACGGCGTCGGATCGGCCGTAACGCGGAATCCCCGCAACCGTTCGCGTGTTGCGAGCCGCACGTTGCGAGGCCACAACACCCGACGCGGCGGAATCGCCTGCGGCGGTTCCGCCCTTGTGTCTTGATGCTCGCCCCGATCAGGCGATCATTGTCCCGGTGACACTCGGGAAACCCTGACGACGCCGTTTCCGCCCTTGAGCCTCCGAGCTCGTTTTGTAGATGCAGCGCGTCAGGGTTCTTGCTCTCGCCTCGAACTTGAACGGTATCTTCGGCCCGCTTCGGCGTGAGCCAGCGCATCGCAAGGGCAAGTCTGGCGGGATTCCGGGCGCTTGCAGATCGTCCTCGGATTTCAGGAGTACTCCCATGACACAGGTCATCGGCGTGGACGTGGCCAAGGCGTCTTTCGACGTGGCCGCCCCGCTGGGCAACGGCAAGTTCCGCACACGCGGCAAGATCGCCAACACTGCCGCAGGCTGGAACGAGCTGCTGGCGTGGCGGCAGCAGCACGCCCCGGAAGCGGCGGTGTGCATGGAGGCCACCGGCACGTATCACGAAGCCCTCGCGCGCGCGCTTCACGAAGCCGGCGTCACGGTGTTCGCGATCAACCCGGCCAGGATCAAGGCCTTTGGCATCAGCGAGCTGTCACGCACCAAGACCGACCGCACCGATGCCAAGCTCATCGCGCGCTTCTTCCTCGCCCAGCAGGCCACCCAGGCACCCCTGCAGCGCTACATCCCGCCCACGCCCTCCGAGGCGAGGCTGCGTGCGCTCGTGCGACGGCTGGAAGACCTCAAGGACATGCGCCAGATGGAGGCCAACCGCCGCGACGTGGCCGATGCCTCCGTGACCGACGGCATCGACGAAGTCATCACGCTGCTCGACACGCAGATCCGGCACACCGAAAAGGCCATCCGCGATCACATCGACGACGATCCCGACCTGCGCGGCCGCAACGATCTGTTGACCAGCATCCCCGGCATCGGAAAAGCGACCAGCGCCGTGCTGATGACCACGCTGGGTGACCTGAGCACGTACACGGACGTGCGTCAGATCGTGGCGTATGCCGGACTCAATCCCGCACAGCGCCAATCCGGCCGCTACGCAGGCAAGGTCTGCATCTCGCGCATCGGCAACGCCGACCTGCGCGCCAAGCTCTTCTTCCCCGCCATCTCCGCCATGAAGCACAACCCCGCCGTCGCCGCACTCGCGCAACGACTCAAGGAACGCGGAAAGACCGGCAAACGCGCCGTCTGCGCGGCCATGCGCAAGCTCCTGCACATCGTCTGGGGGGTGCTCCGATCCGGCAAGCCTTTCGATCCGCAACGAGCGCTTGCGGGGACGTAGGCAAGACGGTATCTACCCGTTCTTCGTAGGGCGGAACCCGCGAAGCGGATTCCGCCGTCGGCAAAGCCGGTGAACGCCGGCGCGGGCCTGGCCCGCACCGCATCAACGGAAGCGGTCGGTCGCCTCGACGAGCTCGTGCAGGATGCCGGGCTCGAACGCCGAGTGGCCACTGTCGACCGCGATGCGCAGGTCGGCTTCGGGCCAGGCGCGATGCAGGTCCCAGGCGCTGCGCATCGGGCAGACCACGTCGTAGCGGCCCTGCACGATGACCGTCGGGATGGCGCGGATGCGATCGACGTTGCGCAGCAGCTGGTCGTCGTGGTCGAAGAAGCCGCCGTTGACGAAGTAGTGGCATTCGATGCGCGAGAACGCGAGCGCGAACTCGTCCTGCGCGGTGCCGTTGATGTGCGCGTGGTCCTGCAGCAGGAAGCTCGTCGAGCCCTCCCACACCGACCACGCCTTGGCCGCGGCGAGGCGCACGGCCGCATCTTGGCTGGTCAGGCGGCGGTGGTAGGCGCTCATGAGATCGCCGCGCTCGGCTTCCGGGATCGCCGACAGATACGTCTCCCACGCATCCGGGAACAGCGCGTCGCAGCCCTTCTGGTAGAACCACTCGAGCTCCCAGCGGCGCAGCATGAAGATGCCACGCAGCACGAGCTCGCTCACGCGCTCCGGATGCGTCTGCGCGTACGAGAGCGCGAGCGTCGAGCCCCACGAGCCGCCGAACACCTGCCAGCGGTCGATGCCGAGATGGTCGCGGATCGCCTCGATGTCGGCGACGAGGTGCCAGGTCGTGTTGTCGGTCAGTTCGGCGTGTGGCGTCGAGCGCCCGCAGCCGCGCTGGTCGAACAGCACGATGCGGTAGTGCGCGGGATCGAAGAAGCGCCGCGACTTCGGACTGCAGCCCGCACCGGGACCGCCGTGCAGGAACACGACGGGCTTGCCGCGCGGGTTGCCGCACTGCTCGTAGTAGACGTGATGCAGCGGCGAGACCTGGAGGAAACCGCTGTCGAACGGTTCGATGTCGGGATACAGGGTGCGGCGCGCGGCCGAGTCGTTCGTGGTCATGCGCGCAAGTCTAACCGCTCGCCTCCGCGAGCTGCGCATCGAGCGCGGCGGCGAGCTCCGGCAGCGCATGCGCGGCGGTGTCGCGCCAGTGCAGGTCGACCTCGTCGGCACGGAAGCCCGGCTGCGGGTTGATCTCGACGACGAAGGCGCCGGCGCGCCGTGCGAGTCCGGGCAGGCTCGCGGCCGGCTGCACGAGGCCCGAGGTGCCGACGACGAGCACGACGTCGCTGGACCCGGCATGCGCGACCGCACGACGCCATGCCGCCTCGGGCAGCGATTCGCCGAACCACACGACGCCGGGCCGCACGCGGCCGCCGCAGACACACGCGGGCGGCGTCTCGCGCTCCGTCGCGGCGGCGTCGACTCGTGGCGGCGGCTCGCCGGCACGCATGTCGCAGCGATCGCAGCGAAGTGCGAACAGTTCGCCGTGCAGGTGCACGACGTCCACGCTGCCGGCGCGTTCGTGCAGGTCGTCGACGTTCTGGGTCACGACGGCGATCTCGGCACGCGACGCCATCGCCGCGATCGCGCGATGCCCCGCGTGCGGCTGCGCGTCGCGCACGCCGGCCATGCGCCAGCGGTACCAGCCCCAGACCAGCGGCGCATCGGCACGCCACGCCTCGGGCGTCGCGAGTGCCTGCGGATCGAAGCGCGCCCACAGGCCGTGGTCGCCGCCACGGAACGTCGCAATACCGCTTTCGGCCGACATCCCGGCACCGCTCAGCACGAGGACACGGTGGGCCGCGGCAATGCGCGCGGCAAGCGCGGTGGCGATGGCGGAGCGGTCGTGCATGCGGCGTCTCCGCATCGTCGGGACCCCGATGATAGGAAACCGTGCACGCCCGCGTCCTCGTCCGCATCTCCTCGACGATCGGGACACGACCATGCGCCTCGCCGCTACCCTCGCCCTCACCTTCCTGTCGGCCCTCGGCATGGCCCACGCCGCCGACGACGCCACGCTTGCACGCGGCCGCTACCTCGCCGTCGTCGCCGGCTGCAACGACTGTCACACCGCGGGCTTCACGACACGCGGAGGCAAGGTCCCCGAGACCGAATGGCTCAAGGGCGACACGCTCGGCTATGCAGGGCCGTGGGGCACGACCTACGCCCCCAACCTGCGCCTCACGATCGCACGCATGGACCTGCCGGCGTGGACCGCATGGGCGCGCGGCGTCGTGCTGCGCCCGCCGATGCCGTACTGGTCGCTCAACGCGATGAGCGACGCCGATCTCGCTGCGCTGTGGCACTTCACGCGCGCGCTCGGCGAGCCGGGCTCGCCCGCACCGACCGCGTTGCCGCCGGGCCGGGAGCCGCCCTTGCCGGTGTTCCGCCTGACCCTGCCGGCGATGCCGCCGGGCGCGTTGCGCTGACCTGCGCAGGGCTCCCGTGGCGACGCTCGGTTACACTGCGCGCCCCTTCAGGAGCCCCGGATGCACGCACCGACCACCACCAGCGGCACCGCGATCGCGAGCCTCGTGTTCGGCATCGTGTCGTGGGTTGCGCTGCCCGTCATCGGGGCGATCGTCGCGGTGATCTGCGGCCACATCGCGCGCAGCGAGATCCGTCGCGCACCGCAGGGTGCGATCGAGGGCGACGGCATGGCCCTGGCCGGCCTGATCCTCGGCTACATCAACATCGCCGCGACCGTGCTGGTCATGATCGCCCTGGTCGGCCTGATCGGCTGGGGCCTCACGTTCATGAAGCCCTGAGGCGCGCGACGTGTACGGCCTGCTTCGACACGCGCTGTTCCGCCTCGATGCCGAGCGCGCCCACGACCTGACCCTGCGCGCGCTCGACGCCGCCGGCCGCGTCGGCGCGACGGGCCTCGTTGCGCGCCGTGCGGCAGACCTGCCCGTGCGTGCGTTTGGCCTCGAACTCCCGAACCCCGTAGGCCTCGCCGCCGGCCTCGACAAGAATGCCGCGCACGTCGACGCGCTCGCCGCGCTCGGTTTCGGCTTCATCGAGGTCGGCACGACGACGCCACGCGCACAAGCCGGCAATCCGAAACCGCGCATGTTCCGCCTGCCCGCGCACGAGGCAGTCATCAACCGCCTCGGCTTCAACAACGAAGGCGTCGACGCGCTCGTGCGCAATGCCGAGCGCGCGCGTTTCGGCGGAGTGCTCGGCATCAACATCGGCAAGAATAAGGACACGCCGAACGAGCGCGCGGTCGACGACTATCTGCATTGCCTCGAACGCGTCTACGCACGTGCGAGCTATGTCACCGTCAACATCTCCTCGCCGAACACGCAAGGCCTGCGCGACCTGCAGGAAGAAGAGACGCTGCGCCGCTTCATCGCCACGCTGCGCGAGGCGCAGGAGCGGCTCGCCGCGCGCCACGGCGCGCGCAAGCCGATGCTGCTCAAGATCGCACCGGATCTCACCGAAGCGGAGCTCGACGCGATCGCCGAGGTGCTGGTCTCGTGTTCGGTCGACGGCGTGATCTGCACCAATACGACGATCGCGCGCGACGCGGTCGCCGGTGCCCGCCACGCGGACGAGACCGGCGGCCTGTCGGGACGCCCCGTGTTCGCGCGCTCGACCGCAGTGCTCGCCGGCATGGTGCGTCGCCTCGGCGATCGCGTGCCGGTGATAGGCGTCGGCGGCATCCTCTCGGGTGCCGACGCGCTCGCCAAGCGCGAGGCCGGCGCCTCGCTCGTGCAGCTCTACACGGGCCTCGTCTACCGCGGACCCGCGCTCGTCGCCGAGTGCGTCGAGTCGTTGCGCAGGTCGATGCGATGACGCAGATCCCCGGCTGCGTCATCCTCGACGATGCCGCACTCGAAGGTCGCAACACGCTGCGTGTCGCCGCGCGCGCCGAGATCCTCGTCGACGTGCACGACGTCTCTGCGTTGCCTGCGCTGTTCGAGCTGCCAGCGTTCGGCGCACTGCCGCTGCTCGTTCTCGGCGAGGGCAGCAACCTTCTTTTCGCGGGCGACTGGCCCGGCATCGTGCTGTCGATGGCCACGCGCGGCATCGACGTGCTCGGCGAATCCGGGCAGCGCACACGCCTACGCGTCGCCGCCGGCGAGAACTGGAACGACTTCGTGCACTGGTCGCTCGCGCGCGGGTATCGCGGCCTCGAGAATCTCGTGCTGATCCCGGGTACGGTCGGCGCAGCGCCGATCCAGAACATCGGCGCCTACGGTGTCGAGGTCGCCGAGACGATCGCGGCCGTGCACGTGTGGGACCGCCACGACGGTCACGCGCGCGTGCTCGACGCGACGGCCTGCACGTTCGGCTACCGCGACTCGCTGTTCAAGCGCGAACCGGATCGATACCTGATCACCGCGGTCGACTTCGAACTCGCACGCGACGCACCGTTGCGCGTCGACTACGCCGGCATCCGCGACGAGCTCGCCACGCTGGGCGACGGCGAGCCGACCGCGTCGCGCGTCGCCGAAGCCGTCGCGCGCCTGCGTACGCGCAAGCTGCCGAACCCCGCCGTGATCGGCAACGCAGGCAGCTTCTTCAAGAATCCCGTCGTGGCGGCCGATCTCGCCGCCACGCTGAGCGGCGCCCACGCGGGCATGCCGGCATGGCCGTCCGTCGACGGCATGGTCAAGCTCTCGGCGGCGTGGCTCATCGAACAGGCCGGCCTCAAGGGTTATCGCGACGGCGCCGCCGGCATCTCGGCGCAGCACGCGCTCGTGCTCGTCAATCATGGCGGCGCGACCGGCGCGGCGCTGCTCGGCGTCGCGAAGCACGTTGCACGAACCGTGAAGGAGCGCTTCGGCGTGGTCCTCGAAGCCGAGCCCAGGATCGTCGGCAAGCGCTCCTGAAAACGTTTTTCCGGCGGGTTTCGCGCTCGCGGTCACAATTGCAGCGACGTTCCGTCGTTATCGTGCGTTCATTCCCCCTCTCCATGGACCGGGTCGCGCCCGGGGAGACCGCATGACGACCGCCGCCGCCACGTCGCCGTTGCTCAACGCGCGCCGCAAACTGTTCACCGCCCTCGGCGCTGCCGTCGGCCTCGGTGATTCCGTCGCCCCCGCCACCGCGATGCATCGCCCAGGCAAGGAGGCGATCGACAAGAGCCTCGTCGAGCCCGAATCGCCCGATGCGCTGCCGCAGACCCATGCGACGCCGCCCGACTTCGTGCGCTGGATCACGAAGGGGACGTTCGGCTACTCCACGGCCGACGGTGCGGCGTTCCTCGCGCTGTCGGGCAGCACGATGGACGCGAAGTGGCAGACCTGGATCAACCAGCAGCTTGCGCCCGCGACGATCGCCGACACGGATTGCACGAACCGCATCAGTGCAGCCGGCTTCCTGACGATCAACAAGACGCTGCCGCAGCTCTGGAACGACCACGTCCGTGCCGATCCCGAGTACTACGTGCGCATGCTCCCGGCCAACGAGACCGAGTGCACGACGATCATCCGCGCGATCTACAGCAAGCGGCATCTGTTCGAGCGCATGGTCAATTTCTGGCACGACCACTTCAGCGTGTTCGGCTTCGACTACGACATCGCCCCGGTGCTCGTGCACTACGACCGCGACGTGATCCGCCCGAACGCGTTCGGCAACTTCCGCACGATGCTCGAGCAGGTCGCCACGTCGACCGCGATGCAGCTCTACCTCGACAACTACGCAAGCCGCGGCGCCGATTTCAACGAGAACTACGCGCGCGAACTCATCGAACTGCACACGCTCGGCGTCGCCAATTACTTCGGCCCGGGCGATCCGTTCCAGGTGCCCTGCCTCACCGCCAACATCCACTGTCCCGGCACGGTGCCGGCCGGCTACGTCGACAACGACGTCTACGAGGCCGCCGCCGCGCTGACCGGTTGGACGATCAAGAACGGCTACTGGCAGTACCCGACCGAGAACGACGGCACGTTCGTCTACCGTGCCGACTGGCACGACCGCCGCAACAAGATCTTCCTCGGACTCTACATCCCGCCGAACAACCAGCCGGCGATGCAGGACGGTCGCGACGTCTTCAACCGCCTGTGTGCGCATCCGGGCACCGCCAAACACATCGCGACCAAGATGTGCCGGCGCTTCATCGGCGACTCGCCGTCGCAGGCGATCATCGATGCCGTCGCGCTCGACTTCGCGAACAACATCGACGCGCCCGACCAGATCGCACGCATGCTGCGCACGATCCTGACGAGCAACGAGTTCAAGACGAGCTGGGGCGGCGGCATGCGCCGGCCGTTCGAGGTCGCGATGGGCGCGCTGCGCGGCCTCGCCGCGAACTACACGCCCAAGCCCGACAACACGAGCGAATGGACCGTCACCGAGCGCTACCAGTGGCTGATCCAGATGGCCGGCCACCGCTCGTTCTACTGGAATCCGCCGAACGGCTACCCGGACCGCCAGAGCGCTTGGGCCAGCACGGGTTCGCTCGCGAGCACGCTCAAGATGCTGTCGTGGTTCCCCGAGATGCGCACCGGCTACGCGAGCGGGCAGACCTTTCCGTACGTCTCCGACATCAAGGTGCAGACCGAGACCGCGTTCCCGACCACCTCGGCCCGCAACGCGCCCGCGATCATCGGGTACTGGTGCGACCGCCTGCTCGGCTACCGCCCTGAACCCGTCTACAGCGTCGCGACGAGCTTCCTGCAACAGAACGCCAGTGCGAGCGAAGTCATCGACATCACGACCGATGCCTGGAACGCGAACAACCTAAAGCTCCACTACACCCAGCAGCGGCTGCGCACCGCGGTGGGCATGATCCTCATGTGCGCCGACAACTTCCGCAGGTGATGGCCATGACCACCTTCGACCGCCGCGACTTCCTCAAGACCTGCGCCGTCGGCTCGCTGACCGCCGGCATCGTGCCCGGCGCGCGCGTCGCGTTCGCGCAGCCCGAGGTCAACACCTACGACACGCTCGTGCTCGTGTTCCTGCGCGGCGGCATCGACGGCCTCAGCCTCGTGCCGCCGATCAGCGGCAACGACCGCAACTACTACGAAGCGGCGCGCCCGACGCTGCGCGTGCCGGTCAGCGGCACCGGCGCAGCCCTCGCGCTCGCCAACTCCGCGAGTGCGAATGCGACCTCGGGCCTGCATCCGCGCGCCTCGCGCCTGCACACGCTCTACCAGCAGAACAAGCTCGCCGTCGTGATCGGCGCAGGCATGCCGGCACCGGTCACGCGCAGTCATTTCGACGCCCAGCAGACCATGGAGTACGGCACGCCCGGCTCGACGAGCATCAGCAGCGGCTGGCTCACGCGACATCTCGCCAGCGCCGGCCTGCCGGCCAACGTGACGATCCCCGCGGTGTCGGCGGGCAGCATCACGGCCAATAGCCTCATCGCGAGCACCGAATCGATCACGATGGGCAGCGGCGGCGATTTCCGCATCGACCAGTCGGCGTGGAACTGGAACTCGCGCGACCGCTACGACACGCCGCCGAACGGCTTCCAGGGCCTCGTCGAACGCCTGCCCGAACTGTGGGCCGGCAACAACCCGCTCGAGGCCGCAGGCCGCCAGACCCTCGACGCGCTGTCGATCGTGCGCCCGATGAACTTCGGCGCCTACAACGCGACGTCGAATCCGGGCGGCTACGCTCCTGCCAACGGTGCCGCATATCCGACTGACGGCCTCGGCAACCAGCTCAAGATGATCGCCCAGCTCATCAAGGCCAACGTCGGCATGCGCGTTGCCGCACTCGACTACGGCGGCTGGGACACGCACAACGGCCAGGGCGTGCCGACCGCGAGCTACGACCCGTTCGGCAATTCGGTCGAGGCGCTTTCCAACGCACTCGCCGCGTTCTACCAGGACCTCAACGGCACCGGCGCCAACGCGTTCGCGAACCGCACCAGCATCGTCGTCATGAGCGAGTTCGGTCGCCGACTGCGTGCCAACGGCAGCGGCGGCACCGACCATGGCTACGGCAACATGATGATGGTGCTCGGCGGCTCCGTGAACGGTGGCCAGGTCTATGGCCGTCAGACGTTCGCGGGCTTGGCCGGTGAAGCCCTGTTCGAGGGCGAGGACGTGCGCGTCACCACCGATTTCCGCCGCGTGCTGTCCGAAGCACTGATCCGTCGCGCCGGCAACAACCGCCTCGGCTACATCTTTCCGGCGTACTCGGGCTACTCGCCGCTCGGCATCTTCCAGGGCACCGACATGACGCCCGACTACACGAACTCGTTCGACCGCATCTTCCGCGGCACCTTCGAAGCAGCGTGACGCACCGGCGCATGCCCCATGCATTCGTGCATGGGGCGTCGCGTCGAGCAGCGGCCCGGCCGACCGATGCCGGATGGCATGCGTTCCGGTCCGCGGATCGATCGTCCCCGCGCCGTTTCGTCTCCGTGAGCAGAGGCGTGTCGGCATCCGCACGACGGGAACCCGGCTCCGGCAGCCGGAGAATCCTGGACCACCGGCGCTGCGCCCCATCGAGCAACGCATCCACCCGATGAGGGAATGACGAGCGGCTTTCGGGACCTTGTCCACGCCGGCGCGAACACGCGCCGGGCGCCCGACGTGCCTGCGCACGTGAATCGGTACGGCTCCCGACATCGAGCGGGATGTCCGGCCGAGCACCGCTCCGGACGGATCGGCATCCCATCGTCGTTCTCGCCGGAAGGATCCGAGACGACTCGCCCCTGACCTGCCCTGCAGCTGTTCGAAGGGGCCGGAACGACGGCGCGAGGCGCTCAATGCGATGGACCCTACCGCCGGGGCGCGTGCACGGCGACGCTTGACGCGCCTGCATGGCCGTCCCGCTGCCGATACCGTCCCGGAAACGCCACCCAAGCCACAAAAAAATGACACCTCGCCATTCTTGATGACGTTGAAGATCATTTATGATCATGTATGATCACTTTCACCCGCGGATCTGACGGAACTGACGGGCAACGCCCTCCAACGCCCTCGCCAAGGAACCGCGCCATGTCGAACCTCAACGAAACCCTCAACGACCTCATCTCCCAGGACGGCTCGCTCTGCGCCGCGCTCGTCGACTACACGAGCGGCATGCTGCTTGGCTCGGCCGGCACCGGCGTCGACCTCGAACTCGCCGCGGCCGGCAATACCGAAGTCATGCGCGCCAAGATGAAGGCCATGCACGCGCTCGGCATCAAGGATTCGATCGACGACATCCTCATCACGCTCGGCCGCCAGTACCACATCCTTCGTCCGTCGGCGAAGAAGCCGGGCCTGTTCCTGTACTACGTGCTCGACAAGTCGCGCGCCAACCTCGCCCTCGCGCGCCGCAAGATCCAGGACGCCGAGCAGTCGCTCGTCGTCTGATCCGCGCGACGTGGCGCGGGGGACCCCACCCGCGCCACGCCGCCCCGGAACGGGATACGCCCGGCCATCGGCCCGCAAGCGCCCCTGCGCGCCATCTCCCTGGTCCATCCCGCTCCGCCGGCGCCACCACGACATCGCCGGCACCACACGCCGCCCGGCGTGATCCGGGACCATGTGATCGGCAAGTGAATAGCACGCTCACTAATAGCTCGCTATGATTCAAGCATGCGCTCGATGGAAGACCTCCGCCTGCAGGTTTCGTCCGGCCTGATCCTGTCGGCCCGCCTGTGGCAGCGTGTCGTCGACAACGCCTTGTCGGGGCACGGTATCTCCAATGCGATGACCACGCCGCTGTTGATGATCGGGCGCACCGGCGGCGGCATCCGCCAGGTCGATCTCGCCCAGCTGATCGGCGTCGAAGGGCCCACGCTCGTACGCACGCTCGACAAGCTCGGCGAGGCCGGGCTCGTGCGTCGCGACCCGGACCCCTACGATCGCCGTGCCAATCGCCTCTCGCTGACCGAGGAAGGCGAAGCACTTCGGCAGCAGCTCGAGGAGCGGCTCACCGAACTGCGGGAGGCGACCTTCGCGGAGCTCTCCGCACAGGACATGGAAACCGTGCTCTCGTTCTACCGCATCGTCGCCGAAGCCGCGCGCGGCACCTGATCAGTCGGCCGCGACCGGCGCACCCATGTTGCCCTTGCTGTAGGTGCCCGAACGGTCAAAGCAGCAGGCGCGGCGCTTGCCCGAGGCGAGCATGTCGCAGGCCGTGGCGATGCGCTTCACGCGCGTCTCGGCCTTCTTGCCCGAGGTGATCCAGTGGATCCAGTCACGCCGCGCGACGGCCGTGATGTCGTCCCACGTCGCACGTGCGGCGGGCTCGTCGGCGAGTGCCTTGCGCAGGTCGGGCGGCAGCTTGGGTTCCGGCTCCTTCGCGACCGGCGTCATCGTGAGTTCGACGCTGTCGCCGACCTCGACGCCCGCGGCCTCGCGCAGCTTCTTCTCGATCTTGAGCCAGTGGCTGCCCTCGCCGTCGGGCTCGAGCGTGGCCTGGAACGCGTGCCCGGCCAGCGTGCCGTCGACGCTCGTCATGCTGCGCGTCGGCAGCTTCGCACTCGCGGTTTTCGGCAGCACGAGGAACGTCCACGTCGCGCCTTTCGGCTCGGCGGGACGCTGGAGCGTCGCCTTGAACACAATGCGCACGGGGGTCGGAGTCGTCGCCATCGGCCTAATCTAGCATCGCGCACGCGCACCCACGCTCAGACCGCCGCGAGCATGCCGACCGAGGCGATCAGGCGCTCGCGCACCGCGTCGTCGCCGAAGCGTGCACGCCACCACGCGAGGGCGGCACCCGATTCCTGCGATCGCCACGCGAGATGGAACGCCTCGGGCGCGCGTGGCTCGTCGACGTCCTTCACCACGAGCAGGCCCGCCTCGATGGCCGGGCGCGCGAGCGCGACAGGCAGGAAGCCGAAGCCGAGCCCGGCGACCTGGCAGCGGTACTTCGTGGCCATGTCGGGCACGGTCAACGTGTCCTGGCCGTGCAGCAGGCCGACCGTGCGCGCGAGCAGGCGCCGCGCCGAATCGGCGACGACGACCGCGCGATGCGGTTGCAGGTCGTCCTTGCGCAGCGCGCGGTCGATCGCCGCGAGCGGATGCGTCGGTGCCACCGCGAACACGAAGGCGAGGTGGCCGATCGGCGTCGACGCGTAGCCGCCGCCCGAAGGTCCCTCGCCCGCCGCGACGACGAGATCGACGCGCTCGTCGAGCAGCGCTTCCCATGCACCCGACATGACGTCCTGCGCGACACGCAGGCGCGTGCCCGGCGCGACCGCGTGGAAGGCCTCGATGTCGTCGAACAACGCGATCGGCGGGAACACCGAATCGAGGCCGATCGCGAACTCGGTTTCCCAGCCCGTCGCGACGCGTCGCACGCGGTGCTCGAGATCCTGTGCGGCCTTGAGCAGGTGGCGGCCTTCGCGCAGCAGCTCGCGTCCTGCATCGGTCGGCACGACACGTGGCCCGAGCCGCTCGAACAGGGTCACGCCGAGGCCTTCCTCGAGCGTGGCCACGGTGTAGGAAATCGTCGACGGCACGCGATGCAGCGCCTTCGCCGCGCCCGCGAACGAGCCGCGGCGGTCGATCGCATCGAGCACCTGCAGTGCATCGAGGCTGATTCTCAGCATTCGATTTTTTCGATGATTGGCATGCAAACGGCTCGCTTTTCGTGTCGAGGCATGGCGCGCAGACTGTCCATCACCCCGCCACGACGGCGATTGCAGCAGATCCCGGCATCGCCCGCCAGCATCGAATCCATCGATCTCACACAAGGAAGCCCGCCATGAACACCACGCTCGCCAACGCCCTCCCGCTCGCCGCCCGCCACATCGCCCCGGCCCTGGTCGGCCTGCTGTTCGCCGTCTCCGGCTGGAACAAGATCGGCGGCTTCGACCACGTCGCCGGCTGGATGGCCAGCCTCGGCCTGCCCGCGGCACCGGCGCTGCTCACGGCTGCGATCGCGCTCGAACTCGTCGCCGGCGTCATGCTCATGGTCGGCTTCGGGACGCGCTGGGCCGCGCTCGCGCTCGCCGCGTTCACGATCCCGACCACGCTGATCTTCCACGCGTTCTGGAACGTCGACGCCGCGCAGTTCGCCGAGCAGCAGACCGCCTTCCTCAAGAACCTCGCGATCCTCGGCGCGCTGCTCATGGTCGCCGCGCAGGCGCCCGAGCCGAAGCGCGCGACGGCCACCGCCGCGCTGCGCATGGGCTGAACGTGGCGCCGCCCCTCGGGGGCGGCGTCCTTCTTCCGCATCGACATCCATCCCTTTCCAGGAGAACGCCATGAGTGCCCGCCTCAACTACTTCCGCGTCTCGCGTGATGCCGCCGCGAAGTACACCGCCTTCCACGATGCCGTGAAGCAGCAGCCGATCGTCGCCGAGCTCGGCCACCTCGTCACCACGCGCGCCTCGCAGATCAACGGCTGCGCGTTCTGCGTCGACATGCACGTCAAGGAGGCGACGATCGACGGCGAACGCGCGCTGCGCCTGTTCCACCTCGCCGTGTGGCGCGAGTCCAACCTCTTCACCGAGCGCGAGCGCGCCGCGCTGGAATGGACCGAAGCGCTCACGAAGTTGTCCGACCACGGCGTGCCCGAGGCGATCTACACCGCCGTGCGCGAACACCTCTCCGAGCAGGAGCTGTCGGACCTGTCGATGCTGATCATCGAGATCAACGGCTGGAACCGTCTCGCGGTCGCGTTCAAGACCGTGCCCGGTTCGGCCGACAAGGCCTACGGGCTCGACAAGGCCAACCTGGCCTGACCTTCCCGGCCGCGGCGCCTCGTCGCCGCGGCCCTCCCCGATGACACCACCCTGTCGACGGCGCTCGCCGCCCGAGCCGACGCGCCCACCGAAAGGACGATGAATCAAGTTTCAAGCACGAAACGTGACCATTCGATCACCCGACGCGCGCACAGTGTCCGCCGTCACCCGACACCGCCTTCCCACCTACGCTCCCGGAGAACCGCCATGTCCATGCTCCGCACCACCATCTTCGCCGGCCTCGTCGCCACCACCTCGCTCGCCCACGCCGCGCCGACCGCGAAACCCGCCACGCCGCTGCGCCCGGTCGCGGGCTTCCTCGAGGCCCTCAACGGCAGCGGCGGCACGCCGATCGAACAGCTCTCGCCGCAGGCCGCGCGCCAGGTGCTCGTCGATGCCCAGGCCGGCGCGACGCTGCCGCCTGCCGAGGTAACGCGCACGACGATCCAGGCCGACGGCAAGCCGCTCGAGATCGTCGTCGTGCGTCCGCAAGGCACGAAGGACCAGATGTTGCCGGTCTTCATGTTCTTCCACGGCGGCGGCTGGGTGCTCGGTGATTTCCCGACCCACGAGCGCCTGATCCGCGATCTCGTCGTTGCCTCGGGTGCGGCTGCGGTCTACGTCGGCTACACGCCCTCGCCAGAAGCGAAGTATCCGGTCGCGATCCACCAGGCCTACGCGGCGACGCGCTGGGTCGCCGAGCACGGCGCGCAGATCGGCGTCGACGGCACGCGCCTCGCGCTGGCCGGCAACAGCGTCGGCGGCAACATGGTCGCCGCGGTCGCGCTGCAGGCCAAGCAGGCCGGCACACCGGCGATCCGCTACAACCTCATGCTGTGGCCGGTCACCGACGCGGACTTCACGACGGCCTCCTACGACACCTACGCGAACGGGCACTTCCTGACGCGCGCGATGATGAAATGGTTCTGGGATGCGTACATGACCGATCCGAAGCAGCGCGCGGAGATCCTCGCCTCGCCGCTGCGCGCGACAAGCGCGCAACTCGCCGGCCTCGCGCCGACGCTGATCCAGACTGCCGAACTCGACGTGCTGCGCGACGAAGGCGAAGCGTTCGGCCGCAAGCTCGATGCCGCGGGCGTCGACGTCACCGTGACGCGCTACAACGGCCTCATCCACGACTACGGCCTGCTCAACGCCTTGAGCACCGTACCGGCCGTGCAGGACGCGCTCGACCAGGCCGGTGCCGGCCTGCGCGATCACCTGAAGTAAGCGTCTCCTCACGCGGCGATCATGATCGATCGCCGCATTCCACCACCGACGCGCACGCAGGGCGGGCCCACCCTGCGGCGCATCGCGCGTCAGACCTGCGCCTGCGCGTAGGCTTCGCCCAGTTTCACCGCGCACTCCTCGCAGCAGACCTCCACCGTCTTGCCGCCGATCTTCACGCTGATCGCGGTGCCGTCGAGCGGGTAGTCGCACGCTGCACACGTCTTCTCGGCCATCGCCGTTCTCCAGTCGTCGCCTGCCAACCAGGCGAGGCCATTTGAACGCGCCGCGCGTATCGCCGCTGTCAGGATCTTTAGCGACCGGCGCTATGCTGCGCGCCTCGCCCGCGAAATGCCGACCGTGCCGGACTTCCATCGCCTGCGCCTGCTCGAGACACGCGTCGTCACCGTCGACGACGTGCACTGTCCAGGCGGGCCAGCACACCGCGACGCGCCCGAAGTCTCGAGCGCGACGCACCTCGTGTTCCCGTACCGCGGCGCCTATGTGCGCCACGTCGGCGACGACGCCTCGGTGGCCGACGCGAGCCACGTGCTGCTGTTCAACGAGGGCGAATGGTTCCAGGTCAGCCATCCCGTGCCGGGCGGCGACGCGAGCCTGTCGCTGCAGGTCGATGCGGGCGTGCTGCGCGAACTCGCCGCGCCCGAACTGCTGCACGACAGCGAACCGCTGCGTTTCCGTACGCAGCGACTCGGCCTCGATGCACGCGCGCAGGTGCTCGTCGCGCTGCTCGGCCACTCGCTGCGCGAAGGCAGTGCCGAACCGCTCGAAGGCGAAAGCCTCGCGCTCGTGCTCGTGCACCGCGCGATCGGCCCGCGCACCGTGCGCATCGCCGGCGCGAGTGCGGCGCGACAGAAGCTCGTCGAGCGAGCGAAGGTCGTGCTCGCAGGCGACCTCGCGCGACGCTGGACGCTCGCCGAGATCGCCGCCGACGTCGGCGTCTCGCCGGTCTACCTCACGCAGAGTTTCCGCCAGGTCGAAGGCGTGCCGCTGTACCGCTACCAGTTGCGCCTGCGCCTCGCACGCGCACTCGACCGCCTCGCCGGCGAAGACGACCTCTCCACGCTCGCGCAGGATCTCGGCTTCTCGAGCCACAGCCATTTCGCCGCGGCGTTCCAGCAGGCCTACCGGCGATCGCCCTCGGCGTTCCGGCAGCACGTGCTCGCAGGCGGAACGCGCGGCAAGGCGCGCGTGCGACCGACGTCGTGATGCACGCACACCTCGTCGATCAGACTCCCGCCAAGGCCACCGCATCCGCTCCTGCCGCGAAGCGGAGGCGTCCCGACGTGTCGTTCGCGGCCTGCCAGACGGCCTCGGCGACGTCGAGCGGTTGCGTCGTCGCCGTGAGCGTCGCGAAGCCCTCGAACACGCTCGCCGCGAAGGCGGCGTACGGCTCGGTGACGAGGCCCGACATGCGTTCGGCGCCGTTCGCGGCGAAGCGCGTGTCGGGGCAGTAACCCGGCTCGACCAGCGCCACGCGCACACCGAACGCCGCGAGTTCGAGCGCGAGCGAGGCGGTGAAGCCTTCGATCGCGGTCTTGCTCGCCGTGTAGGCGGCGACGAGCGGAAACGGCGCGAGCGTCGCGCTCGAGGTGACGTTGACGATCGTGCCGGTACGGCGCTCGCGGAAACGCGGAATGATCGCCTGGCACATCGCCATCGTGCCGAACGTGTTGGTCTCGAAGATCTCGCGCACGGTCGACATCGGCGTCGCTTCGAACGCACCGAACAGGCCGAGCCCGGCGTTGTTGACGAGCACGTCGATCGGCCCGGACTCGTCGAGTGCGCGCGCGATGCCGTCGGCATCGGTGACATCGAGCGGCAGAAGGCGCAGGCGCGGCGATGCGGGCAGCAGATCCGCGCGCGGCGTGCGCATGGTCGCGACGACGTTCCAGCCCTGCGCGTGGAAGTGACGGACGGTGGCCAGGCCGTAGCCGGACGAACAGCCGGTGATCAGGACGGTTTTCATGACAGCTCCTTGGGTGGTTTGACGCGGAGCGCCACGGTAGGCCACGATCGCCGGACGATGAATCGCTGGATGTCCGCCATGTTCGAGCCATCGTCCGAAAATGGCTGACCCGCTGTCCCAGCTCATCGACCTGCTGAAGCCTCGCGCGGCATTCGCCAACGTGATCAGCGGCAAGGGTGCATGGGCCGTGCGCTTCCCCGCGTACGGCAAACCGGGCTTCTGCATCATGCTCGAAGGAAGCTGCGAGCTTGCCGTCGACGGTCATGCAGCGCTCGCGCTCAAGGCCGGTGACTTCGTGCTGCTGCCGACGACGCCGGCGTTCACGCTGTCGAGTGCGGATGCGCCATCGCCCATGCTGCTCGATCCGCACGCCCTGCCGAGCGACGGCCGCGACGTGCGCTACGGCGATGCCGGCGATGCTCCCGACATGCGCTCGCTGGGCGGGGCCTTCGTGTTCGAACGGACCGATCCGTCCCTGCTGATCGCCTCGTTGCCGACGATCGTGCACGTGCGCGATGCGAAGAGACTGTCGCAGCTCGTCACGATGGTCGCCGAGGAGACGACCACCTCGGGGCCCGGCCGCGACGTGATGCTGTCGCGCCTGGTCGATCTGCTGCTGATCGAGGCGATGCGCGCAACGACCGGCGGCGATGCACCGCCCGGCCTGTTGCGAGGACTCGGCGATGCGCGCCTCGCGGTCGCGTTGGAGCGCATGCATGCGCGCATCGACCACCCGTGGAGCGTCGGCGAACTCGCACAGGTGGCCGCGATGTCGCGGTCGACGTTCCACGAGCGCTTCACGCGCACGGTCGGCGTCGCGCCCATGGCCTACCTGCTCGCCTGGCGCATGCAGGTCGCGAAGGATCTGCTGCGTCGTGGCGACCTCGACGCGAGCCGGATCGCCGAGCGCGTGGGCTACGGTTCGGGTAGTGCCTTCAGCGTCGCGTTCCGTCGGCATGTGGGCGTCGCGCCAAGTCGATACGCAAGGGATTCGGGGTCCGACACCCGGTCCGCAACGTCGACCTGACATCGGCGCGATCGACGACACCATCGCGGAACGAAGCACATCCCCATCATCGTGATGGATGAGAGTTCCCGCATCGTCATGCGGTGATAGCCAAGCGCATCTTCCGACGCTTGCATCAGAGGATATTGGTCAGTCGGGAACATTTCCCGATATTCCCCAACTCGATCACATCAATTGCATGCATATGCAATGATTTCAAACTCACGATGTAAACGTCCTTGCACTCGGCGGCGTACGAAACTAGCCTCGGAAGGTCCGGGCGTGGATGCGCCGTCCGGGCCATTCGCGATGTCGTGACAACGAACGTGGCTTTTCCTCCACGGAGAGCCGCCTCGTGAACCGCCATGAGCCGATCCGATCGTCTCGATGACGCGTCCGGGGCCCTGCGACCCGGCGCCGGATCGGCTGAAACCACCGCAACGTTGAAGATGGGGAACAATCCGATGACACGAACCATGCTCAAGGCATGCCTGGCCTCCACGATCCTGCTGGCCGCGAGCGCCGGTGCGAGCACCGAGCGCTACACGCTGGCCGAACTGCGCGCGTACGAACTCGAGCTCAAGCAGCAGGCGTCCGCTCCCGGGGTACCGAATCCGCGTGACACGGTGACCTACACCGGCACGCTCGTCGGCGGGTCCGAGTGGAACCGTCCGTTCGCCGACTGCACCGGCCAGTCCGCGCTCGGTCCGGTGCGCTACCACGAGCAGCTCTTCAGCGTCAGCCAGACGGGCTCGTACTCGTTCGCGAGCACGCAGACCGGCTTCGACGGTTTCATCTTCATCTACTCCGATCCGTTCAATCCGACCTCCCCTAGCACCAACTGCGTGGCCGGCAACGACGACAGCGGCGGCATCGGCACGTCGAGTCTCACCACCAACCTCACCGCCGGCACGCTGTACGTCGCCGTGACGACCGCGTTCGAAATCGGCGAGGAAGGCCCGTTCTCGAATACCTTGACCGGCCCCGGCACGATCCTGCTTGGTGGTGGCGGTCCGCGCGCCGATCTCGGTGTGACCAAGACTGCGCCCGGTGGAGTCGCCAACGGCGGCAGCTACGTGTACGCGCTCGGCGCCAGCAATGCCGGCCCCGATGACGCCACCGGCGTCACCGTGACCGACGTGCTGCCCGCCGGCGTCACCTTCGTCTCGAGCACCTGCGGCGCGACCGTGTCCGGCCAGACCGTCACATGGTCGATCGGCGGACTCCTCAACGGCGGCAGCGCCTCGTGCGACCTCACGGTCGATCGTGCGTCGCTCACATGCAGCGCCGTCACCAACACCGCGACGATCGCCGGCGCCGAGCCGGATCCGGTCGGCAGCAACAACACGTCCACGCACAGCAATGGCGGTGGCGAGCAGATCGTCGACGGCGGCTTCGAGGCGGCACTCGCGCCGGCATGGGCACAGACCTCGAGCAACTTCGGCAGCCCGCTGTGCAGCGTGGCCAGCTGCGGTACCGGCGGCGGTTCGGCCGGCCCGAACGCAGGTTCGCAGTGGATCTGGTTCGGCGGCGCGGGCGCGGACGTCGAAACCGGCTCGGTCAGCCAGTCCGTCGCCTTCCCGGCCGGCGCGACCTCGCTGACGTTCCAGTACCGCCTCGGCGTGTGCGCGGGCGGCGCCGCCGACTTCATCCGCCTCACCGTCGGCGGCACCGAAGTGTGGCGTCGTGACAGCACCTCGGGCGAGTGCGCCGCGGCCGGCTACACGCAGGCCTCGATCGACGTGAGCGCGTATGCCGGCACCACGGCAACGATCAGCTTCGAGTCGACCACGGGTGCCGGCGGCACGAGCAGCAACTTCAACCTCGACGACGTCAGCCTCGCCGGCTCGCCGACGTGCAGCACGGGCGCGGTGCCGATCACGATCATCCCGACCACGGGCGGCACGGTCACCTGCTCGCCGAATCCCGTTGCGTCGGGCGGCGACGCCACGTGCACGGCCACGCCCGATGCCGGCCAGACCTTCACGGGCTGGACCGCGGGCTGCTCGGGCACCAACCCGGTCTGCACGCTGACCAACGTCACCGCGCCGGTCACGGTGCAGGCGGCCTTCGGTGCGGGCCCGGGCGGCGGCCCCGAAGCGGTCGCGCTGCCGGTCTCGTCGACGTGGCTCATGGTGCTGCTGTCGGGCCTGCTCGGCTTCGTCGGCCTGCGCACCCTGCGCCCGGCCACGCGCCGCTGATGCGACACCGCCGACGCTTCGGCGTCGGCTCACGCACGGCCCTGGGCAGCCCCCGCTGTCCAGGGCCGTCGTCGTTTCAGGCGACCCGCTTCGCGGGATGGCGTCGCGCCAGTCCTCCACGGCGCACTCGTCGTGCGTCGATCAACCGCCCGCGCCACCCGCCTTCGGCGAGCGCTTCAGCGCGGCCACCACCTCCGCCACGTTGAGCCCGAGCTCGAGCTGCAGGCGCACATAGGTGCGCTCCTTGCGCGACAAGGTGCGGCCAACCTCGATCCGCACGTCCTCGGCATGCAGGATGTGCATGATCCGCGGCATCGCCGACCCGATTGCATCGGGCCCGTAGCCGGCTTCGCGCAACGCCGCGACGAGTATGGTTTCGGCATCCATCGGTGATCCTGATCGTTCTGGAAGCACAGCATTGTGCGCCATGAAGCCGGCGGACGATCGGTTCCGCCGGGGAGTCGCGACCGTCTCGTCCATGCACCGCTCTCCGAGAGGATTCCGGACCTCCGCCCCAAGTCGGGGGAGACCGGCGCCCGAGACAGGTGCACCCTGTGCTGCAGGTGAGTCGAATGGAGGGTTCATTCGGCTCACGCCGTGAGCCGAGCAGCCATTTCCGGCATCGTGGCCGGCCTGCATATCGACGACGTCATCGAAGCGATCATGCGGCAGCCGCTCCTGCTTCGCGCCCCCTTGGTCACGACGTGCGGATCGACGTCGATCGGGCTATGGTGCCGGCTTGGTCACGCCGAGCCCGCATGAAGAAGCACTACGACCCACCGCTGACGACGAACCCGAACGATCCCCTCTTTCGTGTCGACAAGGGCATCGCCTCGGCGCAGAAGAAGCTGGACGTCGCGATCGACATGAAGCGGCACCACACCCGCCACAATCTGGCGCAGGAAGTGATCAAGGAAGCGCGTGAGATGCTGCGCAAGGCCGAACACGCGCGCGCACTCAAGCTCAAAGAGCTCGCGGTGAAGGCGGCGGAGATGAGGGCGGCAGGGAAGTAGCGCCCTCCCCCTTCCGGGGGACAGGGTTTGCAGAACAACGATGCGCCGCTCGACGACGCGACGCGCCCGTGTCGAAAGGCGTTCATATGCCTTGGTCAAACAGCGACCGCCGAACGCCTTGTCCTGGATGTCCCGGAATCCCCACGGTGCTCAGCCAGAGCTGGACAGCCGCCTCTCGATCTGCACGTCGAGGCCTGTCGCGATACCTCGACACGTCGGCATCAGGGCAGCGCGCCTTGGACAGGCGCTGCGCTTTCCGTCTCATCGATCGTTGCGGTTCGATCGCGTGGGTCACCGAGCCGCCACAACAACCCCGACATGCGCACCGCATGCCGTGTGAGTGCATCGCGCAGCACCTGCGCACTGCCCGCCACATGCAGGCGCGTGCGGGCGCGCGTGATCGCGGTGTAGACAAGTTCGCGCGAGAGCACGCGATTGGACTGGCGAGGCAGCTGCAGCCAGACCTCGTCGAATTCGCTGCCTTGCGCCTTGTGCACGGTCATCGCGAACGCGCTTTCGTGGGCAGGCAGCGCCGAGGGGTGGAAGGCGCGGACCTCCCCTGCGCTGTCGCCCGGGAACCAGGCCATCGGTACGCCGCGTTCGTCGTCGAGGCAGATGCCGATGTCGCCGTTGAACAGGCGGTGGCGGTAGCTGTTCTCGGTGACCAGCAGCAGGCGGCCGTGGAAGTACGACGACGCCGAGCCGCTGCGGCGACCGGATAGCAATTCCTCGATGCGCGCGTTGAAGCCGCGTGCGCCTTGCGGGCCTTCGCGCACGGCGGTGAGCAGGCGCAGGCGCTGCGCCATCGACAGCGCGGTGGCCGGATCGGGCGCGTCGCCGAGGCTGCGCCAGTGCGCGAGCAGCGCGTCGCGGCGGACCTCGAACGGGTCGAGCACGTCCTCGTGGAAGCTCACGCCGCGCAGGTCGCCGCCGCGCAGCAGGGCAAGCGCGGTGGCGCTGTCGCCTTCACGCACGGCATCGGCGAGCGGGGCGAGATCAAAATCGGCGTCCTGGCGATAACCGCGCAGCAGGTGCACACGATGGCCGCGCAGGCCGCGCGTGTCGTCGTCGACCGACGTAGCATCGCCGAGCAGCGGGTGCAGCGCACGCGCATCGTCGGCGTGCAGCGCGGCCCCGGGTCCGGCGGCCTCGAGGATCGCGGCGAGCACGTCGCCCGCTTCGACCGAGGGCAGCTGATCGGCATCGCCGAGCAGGATGAGCTGGGTGCCGTCGGCGACCGCGTCGACGAGCTTGGCCATGAGCGGCAGGTCGACCATCGAGGCCTCGTCGACGACGAGCACGTCGAGCGGCAGCGGGTTGTCGGCATGGTGCCGGAACACGGGTTTGTCGGGGATCGTGCCGAGCAGGCGATGAAGCGTGCTCGCGGTGTCGGGCAACGCGGCGCAGAGTTCGGGATCGACGTCGCTCGCGACGATCGCGTGCACGGCGCGGCGCAGGCTCTCGGCCATGCGTTCGGCGGCGCGGCCGGTCGGCGCGGCAAGGCCGATGCGCGGCGTCGCCCTGCCCGCGGCCCGGGCCTGTGCGACGAGCAGCACGAGCAGGCGCGTGATCGTGGTGGTCTTGCCGGTGCCGGGTCCGCCCGTGACGAGCAGCAGGTTGCGGCGCAGCGCGAGCGCGGCGGCGCGGGCCTGGAGATCGGCGCCGCCGCCCTCTTCCGCCCTCCGGGCTCCTTCTCCCGCGGAGGGGAGAAGGGAGGCATGCGGGAACAGCGTCGCGAACAACGGCGCGAGCGCGGCGATGTCCGAGCCATCACGCACGTGACTGCCGATGCGATGCAGGTCCGCGGCGAGACGGCGTTCGTACTCACGGTAACGACGCAGGTAGACGAGGCCGGCGCGACCTTCGATGCGCTCGAACACGAGTGGCGCGTCTGGGGCCGCTTCGATGTCGCCGGCTTCGGGCATCGCGACCCAGCGCGATGCGGCGAGATCGGCGATCCATGCGTCGGCCGACGGCCAGTCGATCTCGCCCTCGACGAGTCGCCACGGTTCGGCCAGATCGAAGCCCGCATGGCCCGAGGCGACCGCAAGCGACGCGAGGGCCGCCGCGGCGAGCACGCGATCCGGTGTCTCGGGATCGAGGTTGCGCAGGCTGCGCGCGAACGCGTGGTCGAGCGTGCGCAGATGACCGCTGCGGAACAACGCGTCCAGCAGGGAGGACGTGGTCATGAGTGCGGCACTCCCGACAGGCTCGGACCCTCACCCCTGCCCCTCTCCCGAAGGGAGAGGGGATCGTCTCCGTCGAGGGATGGGTCGCGGTGGCGTGATCGAGCTCTGGAAGGCGATTCGTGCGCGCCGCCGCGACCGCCGGAACCGTTTGGCCCGGCACCGGCGAACAGCGCATCGAGTTCATGCACGAGGGCAGGATCGAAGCGCCAGGCGTGGATGCCGGCGCCGTCGTCGAGCGTGGCGTCGAGGCCGCGGCAGAACACGTAGCGCACGCCGCCGAAGTCGCGCGCGTAGTCGTAGCCGTCGCCGAGGCGGAAGCGCAGCCAGCGGTGCAGTGCGAGCGTGTAGATCAGCGCCTGCAGGTCGTACTCGCTGTGGGCCATCGCCTCGGCGAGATGTGCGGGACCGTAGCCCGGCAGGCGGTTGGACTTGTAGTCGAGCACGTACCAGCGGCCGTCGTGGACGTAGGTGAGGTCGATGAGGCCGGTCATGAGGCCTTCGAGCGCGCGGCGCGCGCCGAAACCGTGGCGTGTCGCGAGCAGGTCGTGGCGATGCAGCAGCGCGAGCAGTGCATCGACGCGTGTCGGCGCGAGCGCGAACTGGAACTCGATCTCGGGGCGTCGCTGCTCGGCGGGTACGTCGGCGAGGCGCACGCCTTCGGGCAGCGTGACGGTGAGCGTCTGGCCGACCAGCGGCGCGATCACGGCGAGGCCATCGTCGAGATCGTCGACGCCGTAACCGGCCTGACGCAGGCGCGCGAGGATGATGTCGGCTTCGCCGTCGGGCGCCGATGCCTCGGGTGTCCAGTGCGACCACGCGGCGAAATCGCTGCGTTCGAGCGCATCGTGCAGCACGACGCCGAAACGCGGGCCCACGAAGCGCGTGTCGACGACATCGCCGGCTGGTGCGATCTCGGCCTCGGTCGCAGGTTCGTCGCGGCCACCCGGTGCAGCCTGGGTCGCCGCGGTCGTCGCCTCGCCTTGCCCGTCGGCGTTCGCGAGCTGCGTGAAGCTGTACACCCACCAGTCACTCGACAGGTTGCGCGTCGCGACGCGAGCAGGCGGCACGGCCTCGACCGCTTCGGGCGGCAGCCACGGCAGCGTGGTCGAGGGTGGCGTGGTGTCGAAGCGCAGCGCGTCGCCGAGCGCGGTCGACAGCGCCGCCGGCTCCGCGATCATCCGCGCGATCGCAGACTTCCCGAACCCGCACAGCGGACCGTCCGCGAGCCACAGCGCGTGGCGTGCGCGCGTGAGGCCGACGTAGAGCAGGCGCGCGTCCTCGGCCTGCTGCGCGGTGGTCCATGCGGCCTTCGCGTCGTCCCAGCCGGACACGGACGGCAGCAGCTTCCAATGCAGCGCGCGGCCGTCGTCGCCGGCCACAGTGACGTGGTGGCCGGCCGACGGCGGCTTGCCGACGATGCCCGCGAACGGCAGGAACACCAGCGGATACTCGAGGCCCTTGCTCTTGTGCAGCGTCACCACCTGCACGCGGCGCGCGTCGGATTCGAGGCGCAGCAGCTGACTTTCGTCATCGGCACTCGCGGTCACGATCGCGCGCGCCAGCCAGTCGACCAGGCCGTGCAGGCCCAACGCATCGGCCTGCGCTTCCTGCAGCAGCTCGGCGAGCTGCAGGTAGTTGGTGAGGCGACGCTCGCCGTCGAGCAGTCCGAGCAGACGCTGCGCGTGCGTGGCACAGAGATCGCCGACCAGCGCGAGCGGGCCGCCGCGCTGCAGGCGGTCACGCCACGCGAGCGCGGCCAGCTGCCAGGTGCGCAGCGCTTCGCCGTCGGCATCGAGCGCGGCGACCTCGGCGGCGTGTTCGCCGAGCAGCACCGTCGACAGTGCCGTGCGCAGGCGGCCGTCGTCGGCGCTGTGCAGCAGCGCGAGCAACAGCGCATGCAGGTCGCGCGCCTCCTCGGTTGCGAACAGGCTCTGCTTGCCGGCCGCGACCGCAGGGATGCCGACGCGTGCCAGCGCCTGGCGGATGCGCGTGGCCTCGGCGTGCGAGCGCACCAGCACCGCGATGTCGCCGGGCTGCACGGGGCGTCCCTCGACGGTCGCGTGGCCGGCGCGCGCGTCGGTGAGCACGCGATGGATTTCGGCGACACACGCCTGCGTGGCGATGTCGCGCGACTGCCCGGCGTTGTACGGCTTCGCGTTGCCCTTGCTGTCCACCTGGCCCGTCGGCGGCGCCTGCCACAGCGTCAGCGCGGGCGCGGCCGTGCCATGCCGCAGGTAGTCCGCGTCGTGGCGCACGCCGCCGGGTGCGACCTCGAAGAATTCGATGCGACCATCGACGAACGGCGGCGGCACCTTGCCGGGATCCGCGAGGTGCGCGGCGTACGCGCGCGCGTACAGCGCAGCGACGGCCTTCAGCACGCTCGGGCGCGAGCGGAAGTTCGCCGCGAGTGCGGGCGCTTCGTGCGCGGTGGCCTTCGCCGCGAGGTAGGTCTCCACGTCGCCGCCACGGAAGCCGTAGATCGCCTGCTTGGGATCGCCGATCACGAACAGCGCGGGATCGCCGCTAGTCGCACCAAACACGCGGTCGAAGATGCGCCACTGGCGCGCGTCGGTGTCTTGGAACTCGTCGACCAGCGCGATACGGTACTGCGCGCGCAGCGCGGCGACGAGGGCGTCGGCGCGGCGGGCTTTCGCGGTCGCAGCGGCGCTGGCACCTGTGCCGCCGGCGCTGCCGTCGCCGTCCGCATCGCCATCCACATCGAACACGTTCGCGACGCGGTCGATCAGATCGTCGTAGGTCTGCACGCGCTGCTGCTGCTTGAAGCGCGCGAAGCGCGCACGCGCGTCGTAGCGCAGGCGATGCAGCAGTTCCACGCGCAGGGCGTCGCGCCATTCGGCCACGGCCGTCAGCGCCTCGATATAGTCGGGGATCGCGTCGCAGACCGGAGAATCGGGCGTCGGCGCCTTCGCCTTCTTGTTGGTCTTGTCGACCAATGTCGCGCGCTGCAGGTTGCCGAGCTTCGCGTGCACGAACGGAACGGCGGGATCGCCGGCCTCGCACCACCACGCGAGCGAAGCGAAGAGATCGTCGATCCAAGTCCGCTTGTAGCTTTGGCCATTGAGGACGCCACCGTCCACCGCCGCGATCAAGGCGGCATGGAATTCCGGACCATGCCCCCGCACCGCCGCCGCCAGCGCCTCGCCCGCCGCCCGCAACCGCGGCGCCGGATCGTCCGGCACCTCCGCCAGCGACGGCCGAATCACGCGCTCGCGCACGAGCGGCGACAGGTCGGCGGCCAGCGCTTCCGGACCACCGCTCCACAACGCGATGAGATCGTCGGCGACGTCGTCGGCCGCGCCGTGCGCGCGCCACAGGTCGGCCGCGATCGACGCGCGCAGCGCGGCGTCGCTGGCCATGAGCTCCGGTGCGTCGAACCCCTGCCCCGACTCCAGCGCGTGCTCGCGCAGCACGCGCGCGCAGAAGCCGTGGATCGTGAAGATGGACGCGAGGTCGATGTCGTTGGCCGCGGCGTGCAGGCGCGCGCGCAGCGCGTCGGCGGTCTCGGTGCCGCGCGCGAGATGCGCTTCGAGCACCGCGTGCGTGAGCGCGGCTTCGGGCGACGCGTCGCCGGCAGGCACCGTGCCGACCAGCGACGTCGCCAGCAGCAGGCGCGCGCGGATGCGGCTGCGCAGTTCCTGCGTCGCCGCGTCGGTGAAGGTGACCGCGAGGATCTCGCCGATCTTCAGCCCGCGCTCCACCACCAGGCGCACGACCAGCGTGGCGAGCGTGAACGTCTTGCCGGTGCCGGCCGACGCCTCTATCGCGCGCACGCCGGTGAGCGGCAGCTGCAGGTACGGGTCGGTCGCGGCACTCATTCCGCGTCCTCCACGTCGAGGTTCGCGGCGATCGCGCGCAGCGCGTCGAGGTCCGTGCCCTGCCAATGCAGGCCGGAAACGACCGCGTTGAAGATCGTCATCGCGTGGTCGACGAATGCGACCTGCGTCGCTTCGTCCGTGAACGGATCACGCCCGCGCAATGCGAGACGCAGCGCTTCGCCCTGCCCTTCGCTCCAGCCGCGCTCGTTGCCCGCCCACTTCTTCTGCGCCGCAGCCAGGCCACGTTCCATGTTGGGCGCATCGAACAGCGCCCAACCGCTGTACGGCGCGAACGGCAAAGGCTCACGCAGGCCGCGGTCGCGCAGCGCGACCAGCTTCGACAGCAGCGCGCGCGCCTCCTCCGCACCGATTTCGCGCTTCTGATACGCATCGACGCCCTCCGCGCCCTCCGCGCCCTCGTGCACCTGCACGAACGGCGCGTCCACGCCCGCCGCGCGCGCGAACAGCCAGTCCAGGCCGTCGCGGATCGCGGAACTACCGTTCGGCTTGCCGAAGCGCACGCGCGCGATGCCATGCGGATACACACCGTCGACGCGGCCGGTCAGGCGCACGCCGTCGAGCGGAACCTCCAGGCGCAGCGAGTCCTCCATCGCGTCCCCGCGCCATGCGCGGAAGGCCTCCGCATACGCGTGGACCTCGGCGCAGACCACCGCCAACGCGTGCGCGCCGAGCGGCCCCGTAGGCAACAGGCCGCGTGCGCGCAGCGACGCCTGCATCGAAAGATCGTCGTCGCCACGCAGACGCGCTTCGTACACCGCTTGCTGCAGCGCGTGCCTCTGCAGGCCGCGCGCGGGCGCGACCAGCGGTTCGACGTCCTCGCCGGCATCCTCCACTTCCGCCAGCCGCAAGCCGAGGCGCTGGCCCAAGAAAGTCTCGGCCGGCGCGCGAAGGAACCTGCTCAGTGCGTCGATCGTGAGCACGTCCGCCGCATCGTCCGGCGGTGGCAGCGGCGCACCGTCGAACCACGGCGGCAGCGGTTCGCGGCGCAGCGTCGGGCGCGCGGCGGCCTGCCACCAGGCATGGCGATACGAAAAGCGTCGCGGCTCGTCTCCGGCGCCGAACGCGGCCGGCGCGAACGGCTGCAGCGGATGGCGCACGACGAGCGTCTCGGTGGCGTCGATACCGGGCACATGCTGGGCGGCAGCCACATCGAGCAGCTCGGACACGAGCACGGACGGCTCGCGCACGCTGCCGTCGCGCGGATCGGCGCCGCGATAGCTCACGTAGAACACGTCCTGCGCGGCGACGAACAACTGCAGGAACAGGAAGCGGTCGTCGTCGCGCGTCGAACGATCGCCGGCCTGGCGACGATCGGTGCCGAGCTCGGCGGTGAGGCGGTTGAGGCCCGCGGCCGGATCGCGGCGCGGGAACTCGCCGTCGTCCATGCCGAGCAGGCAGATGACGCGGAACGGCAGCAGGCGCATCGGCACCATGCGGCCGATGCTGACGCCGCCCGTGAGCAGCGGCGCACGCGTGTCGGCCTCGCCGAGAGCGCCAGCGAAGTGCGCACGCACGGCCTCGGGCGGCACCGGGTCCCCGAAGCCGGCGCGTGACGCATCGGCCGCGAACGTGTCGATCAGCGTGCGCAGGCGATCGAGCGCACGCTGCGTCGAGGGCGACGACGGCGGGCGCGGCAGCAGCGCATCGAGGAGATCGAGCAGGCGCGTGCGCCAGGCTTCGGGCGGCAAGTTTTCGCCGAGCGACCTGGCGTTCTGCGCGAGCACGCGCAGCAGGCGGATCAGCGTGTCGAGCGCGTCGAGCGCACTGCCTTCGAGATCGGGCAGCGGCGCGACGATGCGGCCCGAGGCCGACGCGATCGGTGCATCGCTGCCGCTGGCGTGGCCGAGCAGCAGGCGATCGAGCGCGAACGCCCAGGTGTAGGCGTCGTCGCGTGGCGCATCGAGTCGCGCGCGGTGTGCCGCATCGAGGCCCCAGCGCGCACCGGCCGCGTGCAGCCACGCATGCAGGCGTGCGAGCGCGGCGGCATCGAGACCGGCCGCCTCGGCGAGCGGCGGACTCGCGAGAAGGTCGAGCGTCTCGGCGAGCCCGAAGCGCGCGATCGGCAGCGCGAGCAGGCGCACGAACACCTCGGCGAGCGGTTCGCCCGCGAGCGGACTCGCGTCGGCGAGCGCGTAAGGGATCGCGTCGTCGCGGCCGCGGCTGCCGAACACGGCCTCGAGGTACGGCAGGTAAGGATCGATGTCGGGCGCGAGCACGGCGACATCGCGCGGCTCGAGCGGCGGATCGAAGCGTGGATCGTCGAACAGCGCGCGCAGCTGGTCGTGCAGCACCTGCAGCTCGCGCAGGCGCGTGTGGCAGGCATGCACCTGCAGGCTCGGATCGTCGAGGCGCAGCGTCGGCAGGCGCGTGCGCGGATCGCCCGCCGTCGGCGCAGGCGGTGGTGACGGCAGGCGATGGAACAGGTCCGACTGCAGGCGCCGCAGGAGGCTGCCCTGCAGCGGCCCACCGCCCTCGCCCGGATCGGCATCACCGCGGATCTCGACATCGGGATGCACGATCTCGTAGCTGCCGAGCACGGCCATGAAATCGCGTCCGGCCGCGCCCCAGGCCTGCAGCAGCGGATTCTCGCTGCGCA
The DNA here is from genome assembly GCF_051987395.1 of Dokdonella aquatica. Lineage (NCBI taxonomy): Bacteria > Pseudomonadati > Pseudomonadota > Gammaproteobacteria > Lysobacterales > Rhodanobacteraceae > Dokdonella > Dokdonella aquatica. The sequence continues at coordinate 4,589,403 of NZ_CP197094.1, forward strand.
CGGCTTCGACGTCGGCGGCGCGCACGCGCTGCAGGTCGCCCCAGTAGTCGCGGCTCGGCGACGGCACGTAGAGGTGCAGCGTGCCGACGCGCGCCTGCGTCGCGAGCACGCGCAGCACGTCGGGCGAGACGTTGAGCGTCGCGAACGCGAACAGGCGCACCGGCAGACCACGCGGCAGCGGGCCGTCGGCGTCCTCGAAACGCTCGAGGTAGCGCTGGATGCGGCGCGCGCGATGCAGGCGCCCTTGTGCCACGCGCCGCCACAGCAGCGCCTGCGGATCGTCGGGATCGGCACCGGCCTCCCAGCGCAGCAGCCACATGCGGCGCCAGGCCTGGTACTTCTCGAACACGTTGGCGAGCTCACCCGCGAGCGACCACGCACGCAGCGGATCGGCCGACTCGACGTGCACGCGCAGCGCGGCGAGCGCGGGATGGCGCATGAACGCGGTGTCGGTCAGTGCGGCGTAGAGATGCCAGTGCAGCGCGGCGGCATCGAGATCGTCGGCAGGTTCGAACGCATCGTCATGGGACGGCGGATTCGCCGCGAGCATGCGCGCGACGAACTCGCCGGGCGTAAGGAACTCGAGGTTCGCGGCCACACCGTGCGCAGCCGCGAGCGTCGCCTGCAGCCAGCGCCGCATCGCGACCTGCGGGATCAGCACGATGTCCGGCGCGAGCAGCGACTGCCCCGGCACGGGCCTGCGCAGTTCGTCCGCGAGCAGCGCCGCGAGCACGTCGAGCGCATTGGCGTGATAGAGGCGGAAATCCGCGGCGCGTCCAGGCATCGGACGATGATGCCAGAGGGCTGTCGCAGCGGGCGAGACGGGGTGAATCCGGCGGGCGGGTCGTCGTCGGATGAACCCCGCACTTTCGCGACGGCACTGGATCCCTCACGACGTCATTCCGACGGAAGCCCACTGCTGTCCGGGGAAAAAATCGCACATCGCGTAGCGGGACACGGCGAAATCACCTTCGGCGGTTCCGCCCTACGCGCTCCCTGAGATGCATTCGCAAAGAATGGGGTCAGGTTCATTTGCCCCGAGAGGCACGAACTTCCGGAATTCACCACGAGGCAAATGAACCTGACCCCATTTTCCGGCCCGTGCGCGATCAGCCCTTGACCAACGGCGCCTTGAACACATAGCCGACGCGCTGCTGCGACTGCAGCGGCACGGCCATGGGCGTGACGCGCTCGATGCGGCGGCGCAGGCGGTAGATGGTCGCGTGCAGCGTGTTGCCGGATTCGCTGTCGGTGGCGAGGCCGAGGCGGCGTGCGAGGTCTTCGCGCGCGACGACGGCGCCTTTCGCCTCCAGGAAGCATTCCATGAGCGACAGATCGGTCGCGCTGAGTTCGATCGCCTGACCATCCGGTGCGGTGAGCACGCTGCGCAGCGGATCGAGGCGCCACGCGGTCGCGGTCTTGGCCGTGGTCGTGATGCGGCGGTGCACGGCGCGCACGGCGAGTTCGACCTGCTCGAACGTCACCGGCTTGACGAGGTACATGTCGGCACCGGCATTGACGACCTCGGCGAACACCTCGTCGCCGAGGCGGCCCGACACGACCAGCACGCCCGCGTCGCTGCGCTTGCGCAGGATGCGGATCAGCTCGACGCCGTCGACGCCGGGCAGCATGAGATCGAACACGTAGAACTCGAACTGGTAGGCCTCGGGATCGGCGAGCAGGTCGCTGCTGTCGGTGTAGACGCGCACGTCGACGCCGCGGTGGCGCAGGTGCTGGGCGAGGAACTCGCCATATTCGAGGTCGTCGTCGACGAGGGCCAGGGTGCGCGGCAGCATGCGGGGCGATCCTTGGCGGACGTCAGTCCGCGAGGCCTTGGGGAAGCGTCAGGCGCATGATCGTGCCCGACGGCGTGTTGGGCAGCGCCTCGACGTCGCCGCGGTGGATGCGCGTGACCGCGCGCACGATGAACAAGCCGAGGCCGGCGCCCTGGCGCATGCGCGAGTTCGATCCGCGCGCGCCCTTCTCGAACAGGCGCGGGCGCAGTTCGTCGGGAATGCCCGATCCCACGTCGCGTACCTCGATGATCAGCGCAAGAGGCTCTTCGGACTCGGTGATGCGCAGCACGACCGGCGCGTCGACCGGCGAATACGCGAGCGCGTTGTTGAGCAGGTTGCGCAGCACGAGGCGCATCAGCGTCGGATGCAGGTGCACGGTGCGCGTGCCGGTCACGCGCTGGACCGTGATGCGCGGGCGCAGGTCTGCGGCGATGTCGGCGAGCACGAGGCTGACCAGCGTCGGCAGGTCGGTATCCGTGAGTTCGCGCGTGCCTTCGCCGATCGCGAGGATCGTGCCCGCGGCGAGCGTGTTGTCGAGCGTGCCGATGACCTGGTTGAGCACGCCCTCGGCGCGCGCGAGCGCGGTCGAGGCGGCCGTCGTGGTCGGCAGGTGCAGATCCTCGATCGCGGTCATCGTGGCCTGCATCGCGGCCGAGGCGTTGTTGAGCGGCTGGCGGATCTCGTGCGAGAGCAGGTGCAGCATCTCGTTGCGCTCGGTCAGCATCGAGGTGCGCCAGTCGAGCAGCGTGCGGGTCTTCTCGAGCTCGGCGTGGACCTGCTCGTTGCGCTGCTGGTCGCGGAAGCGCGTGAACAACTGCTCGCGCTGGCGCACGATGACCTCGTCGCGCGAGCGCTCGGCGGTGATCTCGAGCATCGCGACGAGCACGCCGCCATGGCCTTGTGCATCGACATCGGGCGCGACGTGCACGCGGCACCAGCGCGAGGCGCCGAGGGCGTTGCGGCGTTCGTCGTCGAAACCGGTCTCGGTGCCGCGCCGCGCGAGGTCGAGGTAGGCGCGGTGGCGCGTCGCGGCCGGTTCGCCGACGAGGTCGAGGTACGGCGTGCCGACCGCGGCGTCGGCCTCGACGCCGAACCACTCGGCCCAGGTACGGCTGGCCATGCGCACGACGAGATCGTCGTCGAGGTACGCGAGCATGAGCGGCGTCGCCGAGAGCAGGCGCGACAGGCGCGCAGGCGCATGCCAGACAGTGGCCTCGGAAGGATCGGTATTCATGCGGCGACCCGTGCGGCGCCGGTGCTGCGCGGGGTGCGCGTCACGTGCAATCGAAGTAGACGAGGTTCACCGAACCGGTCTCGGTCGACTGGCCGAGGCTGATCGTGCCGCTGCGGCGCAGGTGCAAGGCATCGCGGTGGAGCATGAGCTCCTCGCTGCCGATACGCACCCAGGTGCCGTTGGTCGAGCGGTCGGTGAGCACGAAGTGGCCGCGCTTCCACTCGATCATCGCGTGGTCGCGCGAGACCCAGTCCGCATCGACGGTGAGGCTGTGGCCGGGCTCGCGGCCGAGCGTGAACGGATCGGCCGTCTCGTCGATCGTGAACTCGCGGCCGCGGTGGCGCAGCGCGAGCTTCATGCGCTCGACCGGCTGGTTGGCGAACTGCACGATGCGCTGCACCGTGGTGACGTGCGAGACGTCTTCCTGCCAGAGCACGTCGACGATCTCGATCGGCAGCTGCTTGCCGGCCACGCGCGCGGTGCCGAGCGAGCGCACCTGCAGCGCGCCGGCGCTGGTGATGCCGAGCGCGGTGCCCGCGGTCGCGACGATCTGGTCGCGCTTGGCCAGCGCGGCCATGCGTGCGGCGACATTGACGGCGTCGCCGAAGATGTCGCCGTCCTCGAGCAGCGCGTCGCCATGGTGCAGGCCGACGCGGATGCCGAGGTTCTCGGCGACGAACGCGGGCTCGCTCTTGACCTTGCGCTGCATGTCGGTCGACGCGAGCAGGCCCTGCAGCGCGCCCGGGAAGGTGCACATGACCTCGTCGCCAATGGTCTTGACCAGCGTGCCGCCGTGGCGCTGCGCGACCTCGGCGAGCGCCCCGAGTACCGACGCGATGAGGCTGCGCGCGCGCACGTCGCCACGCGTCTCGAACAGCTTGGTGCTGCCCGACACGTCGGCGAACAGGATGGTCAGCGTGGCGGGAGTCACCCGCGGCATCATAGGCGATTCCCCGGCACGCTCCAATCGCGTCAGCCGGCCAGTTCGGCCGCGGCGGCGACGATGTCGGCGTCGCCCGGCAGCACCGCGAGCGCGGCGCCGGCCAGCGGCGTGTAGGTGTCGGCGCCGACCACGCGGCGCAGCGGCGTCGCGCCGAAGCCGGCCTCGACGATCGCCGTGATCACGCCCTCGCCCACGCCGGCCGCCTCGCGGCCCTCGTCGACGACGAGGATGCGCTTCGCGCCGGCCGCCTGTGCGGCGACGAACGCGTTGTTCAGCGGGACCAGCCAGCACAGGTCGACCACGCGCACCTTCCAGCCGTGCGCGGCCTCGATCGCGCGCGCGGCGCGGAGGCTCATCGGCACGCCGTTGCCGTAGCTGAAGATGACGAGATCATCGGCCTCGGGCGCGTAGACGCGGCCCTCGCCGAGCGGCATCGCCTCGTCCTGCGAGGGGTACGGGAACAGCCACTGGCCGTCGCCGGCCTCGTGCAGGTCCTTGGTCATGTACAGCGCGATCGGCTCGAGGAACACGGTCACGCGGCCGTCGACCCTGGCCAGCGCGGCCAGCGTGCGCAGCATGCGCGCGGCGTCGTCGCCGCGGCTCGGGCAACCGACCACGAGGCCCGGGATGTCGCGCAGCGCGGTGATCGAGTTGTCGTTGTGGAAGTGCCCGCCGAAGCCCTTCTGGTAGCCGAGACCGGCGATGCGCACGAGCATCGGGTTGCGGTACTGGTCGTTCGAGAAGAACTGCAGCGACGCGGCCTCGCCGCGGATCTGGTCGCAGGCGTTGTGGAAATAGGCCAGGTACTGGATCTCGGGCACCGGCAGCATGCCCATGTTCGCGTAGCCCTGGGCGAGGCCGAGGATCGTCGTCTCGTCGAGCAGCGTGTTGAACACACGCGCGCCCTTGAACGCCTTGTGCAGGCCCTTGGTGACCGTGTAGACGCCGCCCTTCTGCGCGACGTCCTCGCCGAACAGCAACGTGTCCGGGTACTTGATGAACAGGTCGTGCAGCGCCTGGTTGATCTGGATCGCGAGATGGCGCGCCGGCAGCTTCTCGGGCAGCTTGTCCTCGCCGCCGAACACGGCAAGGCGACGCGCGGGATCGGCCTTGCGCACGGCTTCCGCGACGACCGCCGCGGGCGAGTACGGCGCGAGCGGCGCGATGACTTCCTCGAGCGTCTCGAGCTTGGGCCGGCGGTCGGCCTCGGCGGCGGCGTCGAAGCAACGCGTGCGCATCGCCTCGTAGGCCTCGAGCAGGGTGTCCTTCGTGAACAGGCCCGACTCGAGCGCGATCGCCGCCGATCGCAGCAGCGGGTCGGTCGCCTCGACGGCGACGAGTTCCTCGATGCTGCGCCACTCGATCTCGAAGTCGGTACCGGCGTGACCCATGATGCGCGTCGTGCGCAGGTGCAGGAACGTCGGCCGACGCGTCGAGCGGCAATGCTCGACCGCGCGCTCGACGTCGGCGTAGCCCGAGGCGAGATCGAGGCCGTCGGCGTAGAAGTAGTCGAGGTCGCGGCGCTCGGCGAAGTTGCGCGCGATCCAGCCGCCCGGCGTCTTCACCGAGATGCCGATGCCGTTGTCCTCGCAGACGAACAGCACGGGCGCGGGCAGCTTCTGGTAGGCCGTCCACGCGGCCGCGTTGAACGCGGTCTGCGCGGTGGCATGGTTGGACGAGGCATCGCCGAACGAACAGATGGCGATCGAATCCGAAGGGATCGGCAGCTCGTGCTGGATGCGGCGGCCCTGCTCGATCGCGAGCGCGGTACCGAGCGCCTTGGGCAGGTGCGAGGCGATCGTCGAGGTCTGCGGCAGCACCCACAGCGGCTTGCTGCCCCACACCTTGTGGCGGCCGCCCGAGGCGGGGTCGTCCTTGCTCGCCGCGAACGACAGCGCCGAATCCATGACCGGATCCATGTCCGGCAGCTTGCGGAAACGCTCGGCCATGAACGCGCCCGAGCGATAATGCAGGAAGGCCGGATCGGTATGGCGCGTCAGCTTCGCGACGAGCGCGTTGCCCTCGTGGCCGCTCGAGCCGATCGTGTAGAACACCTTGTTGCGCACGCGCAGCACGCGTGCCATGAGGTCGAGGTGGCGCGAGACCAGCTGCGACTCGAACAGCTCGAGGAACGCCTGCGCGCTGCACGCGCTGCCCGGCAATACCGGTGCGCCCGGCGCGGGCTTCGCACGCGGCGTGCCGTGCCAGTCGCGCACGAACTCGACGAAGTTCTGATCGCAGATCTCGGCGCGGTTGAGGCCGCGGTGACGGGCGGCGATCGGGGGCGGGTTCGGTACGGCGGCCATGGCGGTCGTTCGGGGTCGGGAAAGCCGGCGATTGTAGCGCCGGCGCGGCGGCGTGCCGATCGCCCGGCTTCCGTGGCGGTCGTCATGGAAGCGGATCTCGCGCTCTGCTATTGATCTGCCGGCGTCGCGGCACCGCCGCGGTCGGAGGGGACGGGATGGCCATGCGGATCGACCCCTGTCGCGCGGCGCGTGCGCTGGCCGCGATCGTTTTCATGCTCACGGCCGCCATCACCTCGGCACAGCCGCAGGCCGCGCGCCCCGACCCGCTGCTCGCCCATGGCTTCGAACGCGCCGACGCCGGGCCGGCCACCGATGCGGCGGCCGCACGCTTCCTCGCCCAGGCCACGTTCGGGCCGACGCTCGAGGACATCGCCCGCGTGCGCGCGGTCGGGTACGCGGCGTGGATCGACGAGCAGCTCGCCCTGCCCGCCTCGACCCAGGTGCCGTATCTGGACTGGGTCACCACGCTGCCGTCGCAGCCCGATGGCAACAACCACGTCACCGACGCCACGCGCCTGGAGATCTGGGCGATCAACGCGCTCGGCACGCCCGACCCGAGCCGCGGCAACGTGCGGCCGCGCGACGCGCTGCGCCAGCGCGTCGCGTTCGCGCTGAGCGAGATCTTCGTCGTCTCGAACAAGAACGGCACGCTGGCCTACCAGCCGTGGGCGCTCGCGAGCTGGTACGACATGCTCGCCACGAACGCGTTCGGCAGCTACCGCACGCTGCTCGAGGACGTGACGCTGCATCCGGCGATGGGCATCTACCTGAGCCACATCCAGAACCAGAAGGCCGACCCGACGCGCAACATCCGTCCCGACGAGAACTACGCGCGAGAGGTCATGCAGCTGTTCTCGGTCGGCCTCGTGCAGCTCGCCGCGGACGGCAGGCCCGTGCTCGCCGGCGGCCAGCCCGTGCCGACCTACGACCAGGCCACGGTGCGTGGCTTCGCGGCCGTGTTCACGGGCTGGAACTGGAACAACACGGGCTGCGGTCCCGGCAGCTACACCTGCTGCACCGTGCAGACCTACACGAACTGCGGACCCTACGACTACAACGTGCCGGCGTGGAAGCTGCCTATGCAGCCGATCGAGGCCTTCCACGACACCACGAGCAGCAAGCAGCTGCTCGCCTATCCCGGCAGCACCCTGCCCGGCGGCGTGCTCGCTGCGGGCGGCGATGCGCGCGCCGAACTCGCGGCCGCGCTCGACAACCTCTCGCAGCATCCGAACGTCGGACCGTTCATCGCGCGCCGGCTGATCCAGCGCCTCGTTACGAGCAACCCGAGCCCTGCATACATCGGCCGCGTCGCGGCGGTGTTCGCGAACGACGGCCAGGGCACGCGCGGCAATCTCGGCGCGGTCGTGCGCGCCGTGCTGCTCGACGCCGAGGCGCGCTTCGGCCAGTGGAGCGACACCGCGCGCTTCGGCAAGCTGCGCGAGCCGCTCGTGCGCACGACCCATCTGTGGCGCGCGATGAACGCCGCGAGCACGGGCGGCCGCATCGACACGATCAACCCGTATCCGCCGATCGAGGACTGGTACGGCCAGGGTCCGCTGCGCTCGCCGTCGGTGTTCAACTTCTTCCGTCCCGACTTCCGCCGCCACGGCGAGATCGCCGCGGCCGGGCTGTACAGCCCCGAGTTCCAGATCCTCAGCGACACGATGGCGGTAGGCACGCCGAACCGACTGTTCAGCCTCGCGTTCTGCTGGCACTCCGACGGCGAGAGCTGCTGGACCAACGGCCGCGGCGCGACGCTCTACCTCGACACCGCGCGCGATGCGGCGCTCGCCGCGAGCGATCCCGATGCGCTGCTCGCGCGCTACGACCTGCTGTTCCTGTCCGGGCAGATGTCGCCGTTCATGCGGTCGACGCTGCGCACGCGGCTCGTCGCGATCACCGGCGCGAACCGCGGGCGCCAGCGCGTGCAGCATGCGCTGTACCTGATCCTCAACAGCCCCGAATACGCGATCCAGAAGTAGAGGCCGCCATGCACGTGCATCGACGCCGGTTCCTCACCCGCAGCCTCGCCGCGATCGGCGGCGTCGGCCTGCACGGAGCGTTCGGATCGCTGCGTGCGCTCGCCGCAGCGACCTCGCAGCAGGCCTTTCCGGCCGGCGACTTCAAGGCGCTCGTGTGCATCTTCCTCAACGGCGGCAACGACAGCTTCAACACGATCGTGCCGTACAGCGCGCAGGCCTACGCCGACTACCGAAGTTCGCGCACCGTGCTCATGGCCAACGGCGGCCTCGCGTTCGACCAGGCGACGCTGCAGGCGCAGGCGCTCGTGCCTCGCCCACCCGTGGCCGGCCTTCCCGGCGGACCGCCCGGCGACGGTGCGAGCTACGGCATGCATCCCGCGATGACCGGCCTGCGCGGCCTGTTCAACGACGGCCGCGCGGCGATCGTCGCCAACGTCGGCACGCTGCTGCACCCGACCAGCCAGTCGGCCTACCAGGCCGGCACGGTCGCGGTGCCGCCGCAGCTGTTCTCGCACTCCGACCAGACCACGACCTGGCAGACCTCGCGTCCCGACGACACCAACGCGAACGGCTGGGGCGGCCGCATCGCCGACCTGCTGCACGCGGCCAACAGCGGCGCGATCCCGATGTGCATCTCGCTGTCGAACAACAACCTGTTCCAGCGCGGCGACACCCAGGACAGCTATTCGATCGATCCGTCCGGCGTCGAGAAGCTGAGCTACCTCGGCGAAGGACCGGAATCGTGGGTGATCGGCCCCAACGCGGCCGGCATCGCCGCGTGGCAGGCGCTGGTCGCCGAAGGTGCGCAGGCGCACCTGTTCGAACGCGCGTTCGCCGACAGCTCGCGCAAGGCGGTCGACAATTACGAGGTCGTCGACGCCGCATTGAGCGGCGCGCCGGCGCTCGCGACGCCGTTCCCGGACACGCCGCTCGGCCGCCAGCTGCGCATGGCCGCGCAGATCGTGCAGGTGCGAGGTGCGCTCGGCATGGCGCGCCAGGTGTTCTTCGCCTCGGTCGGCAACTACGACACGCACAGCTACCAGATCGACGACCAGCAGGCCAACCTCGCCCAGCTGTCAGGGGCGATCACCGCGTTCCAGGCCGCGATGGACGAACTCGGCACGGCCGATCGCGTCACCACGTTCACCGCCTCGGATTTCGGCCGCACGCTCGGCGTCAACGGTGACGGCACCGACCATGGATGGGGCGGCCATCACCTCGTCGTCGGCGGTGCCGTGCGCGGCGCGCGCTTCTACGGAGCGATGCCGTCGCTGCGCGCCAACGCCAATCCCGACGACACCGGCTACGGCCAGGTCATCCCGACCACCGCGGTCGACCAGTACGCGGCGACGCTGGCGCGCTGGTTCGGCGTCGATGCCTCGGGCATCGCGACGATCCTGCCGAACCTCGGCCGCTTCGCGGCGGCCGATCTCGGCTTCATGGGCTGACGCACCCGTCCGGTCGCGATTGGCCCGGACGCGCCGGGCCGCTATCGTAGGCACCGGCGCGCTCGCGCCGAAGGGGATCACGCCGTGAACGCGCCCGACGACCCGTCGTCCGACGACCGCACCGAACTGCTCGGCCACGACCAGAACGCGCCCGCCGACGGCAGCGACTTCGGCCCGGGCTCGCGTATCGGACCCTACACGCTCGTCGAGCACCTCGGCGAAGGCGGCATGGGCCAGGTGTTCCTGGCCGAACAGGTCGAGCCGATCCGCCGCCGTGTCGCGCTCAAGCTGATCCGCCGCCAGATCGCCGACGACCTCACGCTGGCCTACTTCCAGATCGAGCGCCAGGCGCTCGCGCGCATGGAGCATCCGGCGATCGCGCGCGTCTACGACGCCGGCCGCACGGAGGAAGGCTTCCCGTACTTCGCGATGGAATACGTCGAGGGCATCACGCTGCGCCGCTGGCGCCGCGAGGCCTCGCCCGACCTTGCCACGCGCCTGCGCGTGTTCATCACGCTCGTGCGCGGCGTGCAGCATGCGCATGAGCGCGGCATCGTCCACCGCGACCTCAAGCCCGACAACATCCTCGTCACCGTCGTCGACGGCCAGGCCCAGCCCAAGCTCATCGATTTCGGCATCGCGATCGGCGTCGACGGCAGCGGCAGCGTGTCGGCGCATCGCGCCGGCACGGTCGACTACATGAGCCCGGAGCAGTTCGCCGAGCAGCACGCGGCGATCGACGCGCGCAGCGACGTCTACAGCCTCGGCGCCGTGCTGCTCGACCTGCTCGACGATGCGCGCATCCTGCGCGGCGGCACCACGACGCTGCGTCCGACCGAGCTGCATGCGCGCCTGCGCGCCTCGCTCAAGGGCCATGTCGATCCCGACCTTCGCGCCGTGCCGCTCGAGTTGCGCCACCTGCTCGCGCGTGCGCTCGCGCCGGACCGCGAGCATCGCTACGCCTCGGCCGCCGCGCTCGCCGACGACGTGCAGCGCTTTCTCGACGGCGAGCCGCTCGCCGCTGTCCCGGCGACGCGCCGCTACGCGATGCGCAAGTTCGTGCAGCGCCATCGCGTGCCGGTGGCGCTCGCCTCGGCGATCGCGCTCGCCGTCCTCGCGGGCCTTGTCGCGACGACCTGGTCGCTGCAGCGCGCCGAGCGCGAGGCGGCACGCGCGCGGGCGACCGCCGACTTCCTCTCGACCGTGCTCGCCGGCGTGGATCCGGACACCGCCCGCGAACTCGACAAGACGCTGCTGCGCAAGGTGCTCGACGAGGCCGCCTTGCGTGCCGGTCGCGAACTCGCCGCGCAGCCCGACGTGCTGATCGACATCGAGGGCGTCATCGCACGCAGCTACACCGGACTCGAGGACCACGAGCGCGCGCTCGAACATGCACGCGCCGCGCACGACCTCGCGGTCGCGCGCAATGGCGAATCAGCACCGTCGGCCTACGCCACGCTGCCGTCGCTGACCACCGCACTCGTCAACACCGGGCACGCCGACCAGGCGCTGCCGATGCTCGAGCGCGCGATCGCTGCGGGTGCAGCCGCGGGCATCGACGAAGCGAAGATCCTGCAGCTGCGCCACAACCTCGCGATCACGCTGCGCGACCTCGGCCGCTCGCGCGACGCGATCGTCGAATCGCAACCCGCCTCCGAAGGCCTCGACCGCCTGCTCGGCCCCGATGCGGAGCCCTCGGTCAACGCCCGCCTCACGCTGGCGATCCTGCTTGCCGACCTCGACCGCTTCGACGAGGCGGTCCCGATGATCAGGGAGCTCATCGCCCGCCGCTCGGCCACGCTCGGCGCGGACCATCCGCTCGTGCTGACGATGCGCAACAGCCTCGCCGTGTTCCACATGCAGTCGCGGAAGTTCGCCGAGGGCGAACGCGAACTCAAGGCCCTGCTCGATCCGGTGCGCAGGCAGTACGGCGACGGGAGCCGCTTCGCACTGATGATCGAAGGCAACCTCGGCGGTGCGCTGCGCCAGCAGGGCAAGGTCGAGGAGGCCGGGCCGTACTACCAGCGCACCTACGAGAACTATCTGCGCCTGTTCGGCCCGGACCACATGCGCTCGATGCAGGCCGCACACAACTATGCCAACTGGCTGCTCGACGCGGGGCGCATCGCGGAGGCGCTGGCGATGCAACGAAGCGCGCTCGAGGCGATGCGCAAGCAGTATCCCGATGACCATCCCGTGACGGCCGAGATCCTGACCGGCCTCGGCAAGGCCCAGATTGCCGCGGGCGATCTCGACGACGCCGAGCGCTCGTTGCTCGAATCGATGCGGATGAAGATCGCCGTGCGCGGACCCGACAGCAGTCGTTTGCCGGCCAGCCGTGAAGCCTTGCGCGAGCTCTACACGAAGCTCGGCCGCACCGACGAGGTCGCCCGCTACGCGGAGCCTGCCGCGACGACGCCTTGACGGTGCGCGGCGCTCCGCGGCCGTGCACTGCACGTCCGCGCGTTCCGCGACACCGGGGGCTGGCCCGGCACCCAGGCATACCCGGCATCGCGTCCCGCGCGATCAGGCCTGCATCGGCACGAAGCCCGGCTGCGCGCGCACGCGGTCGAACCATGCCGTGATCGCCGGGTATCGGGTCAGGTCGAAGCCGCCATCGGCGGCGACGTGCGTGTAGGCGAACAGCGCGATGTCGGCGACCGAGTAGGCGTCGCCCGCGAAGAATGCGTGCCTGGCGAGATGGCCTTCCATGACGTCGAGCGCCTGCATGCCGCGCTCGATCAGGCGCGGAAGGTCGGCGTGGCGCGCGTGGTCGGCCGGCAGCCAGCGGCGGATGAAGCGCGCGACGGCGACGTAGGGCTCATGACTGTACTGCTCGAAGAACATCCACTGCAGCGCGAGCGCACGCTGCCATGCATCGGCGGGCAGCAGCGGCGAGCCGTCGGCGAGGTAGCACAGGATCGCGTTCGATTCGGCGAGCACGCGCCCGTCGTCGAGTTCGAGCAGCGGCACCTTGCCGTTCGGATTGAGCGCGAGGAACGCCGGCGTGCGCGTGGCGCCCGCAGTGCTGTCGGTCTCGATCCACGCGTGGTCGCGACCGAGGTGCGCGAGCACGAGCTGCACCTTGTAGCAGTTGCCCGAAGCGGCCATGCCGTACACGCGCATCACGGGTTCTCCCTGCGCGCCTGCCAGTCGGCACGCGTCTGGCCCCAGACTTCCACTTCGAGGTCGTGCGGTGCAGGCAGGCGTCCCATGCGCAGCAGGCGCGAGCCGAGCTTTGCCGCGACCACCTTGGACTTGTCGTTCGCAGGAGAAATCGTGTGCACGATCTCGTCCCAGCCGAGCGTGTCGAACGCCCACGTCATCGTCGCCGCCGCGGCTTCGGGCGCGTAGCCGCGGCCCCAGGCGTCGCGCGCGATGCTCCAGCCCACCTCCGTACCGGGCCAGCCTTCAGGCTGCCACGGGCCGACCCGACCGACCCAGCGTCCGCTCGCCTTCTCGATCACCGAGAAGAACGCGAAGCCGTAAAGCGACCATGCGCCCGCGACGGTCGCGAACGCGCGCCATGCGACCGGACGCGCCTGCACGCCGCCGAGGTGCAGCGTGGCTTCCTCGTCGGCCGCGAATGCAGCCCAGGGCTCGAAATCCTCGGGAAGCGGCGGGCGCAGCACGAGCCGTTCGGTCTCGAGCCGGATCGACGGGAGCGGCATGGCGGGATCTCGTGGGACGGGTACGCGAGTCTAGTCCGATGCGTCGACCGCGGCACATGACACCGCGCATCTTCGACGTGACGTTCTCGGCTGCGCTGCCCCCTCTCCCCCAACCCCTCTCCCACGAGGGGAGAGGGGAAGCATGGCTCGTTCGGTGCGGCGTTCTCATTCTTCGGTGCGAGACCCGTCGACGTGACGTTCTCGGCTGCGTTGTCCACTCTCCCCCCCGACCCCTCTCCCGCAAGGGGAGAGGGGGGGCGACTCGTGCTGCGCGGCGTTCTCATTCTTCGCTGCGAGGCCCGTCGACGTGACGTTCTCGGCTGCGTTGCCCCCTCTCCCCCGACCCCTCTCCCGCAAGGGGAGAAGGGAGGAACGGCTCGTTCGGTGCGGCGTTCTCATTCTTCGGTGCGAGGCCCGTCGACGTGACGTTCTCGGCTGCGCTGCCCCCTCTCCCCCGACCCCTCTCCCGCAAGGGGAGAGGGGAGGCGCGGCTCGTGCGGTGCGGTGTTCTCTTTCGTCGCTGCGAAGCAAGGTCCACGTGACGTTCGCGGCTGCGTTGCCCCTCTCCCTCAACCCCTCTGCCGCGAGGGGAGAGGGGAGGCGCGGCTCAGGGAATGTTGCGCTCTCTTCTCGTGACAGAGCCGGAGAGTGCGCAAGTCCGGCAGGACAACGCCCTCTCTCCCGACGAAGGAGAGAAACTCCTCGAAAATCGGCATCGATGCCGCGCACGACGTGAACCCGTCACGACGCGAACACGCGACGTACAACGTCGGCCACTCCTGGCTCTTCTCCCCTCTCCCCTTGCGGGAGAGGGGCCGGGGGGAGAGGGGTGCTTTTCGACGACAGGCATCCGCCCTCCGCGAGCCGCCACGACATCGGGCGTTCGAGGCCATGACGTCTCGTGCGCACGCATCACGCACGTCGCCGACTCCTCACTCCACGCACACCGGCACCATGATCATCGTCATCGCGCCGCCGCCCAGGTTGGCGATGTGGCGAGGCTGCATCGTGGTCTTGCGGCAGGTGAGCTTGCGGGCCTGCGCATTGCCCGCGGCGGTGTCGTCGGCGTCGTCGCGCGAGAGGCGGTAGTCGAAGCGGAAGCGTGTGCCGGGCGGCAGCGCCTCCTTGTTGCCTGCGAGGAGTTCGGTATCGACGGTGAGCGCGAAGCGCTTCGGCAGGACGCGTCCGTCGAGCGTGACCTTGCGCTCGTTGAATACACCCTCGCCGCGCAGGCGGCCCTCGCCGTCGATCGTCAGCGAGACATCGTCGTCGGCGACCCAGCCGTCAGTGGTGTCGCGCCCTTCGGCGGTGAAACTCATGTCGCCCTTGCCCTCGACGACGCCGCTGACGACGAGACGCGAGCGTCCCTTGCCGAGCGGCTCGAAGTACGCGGTGCCCTGCCCGCGATCACGCTGCGCGTCACGCCGCGCGCCGGCTTCCCTGACGCCTACTTCGAGTCGGCCCAGCCAGGGATCGGCGACGTTGTCGCGAGAGGGTGTCGACTCGGCGCAGGCACCCAGCGATGTCGCCACGAGTGCAGCGGCGAGCAGCATGATCCGCATCGATCGTTCCTCGTCCGTGGAGTCGACGAGGATGCCTTCGCCCGCGTGAACCGATGCTGCTTCAGCGCACGTAGGTGCAGGACGGCATCGTGCGCGCGATGTCGGGGTAATCCTGCGTCTCGCAGCGCCATTGCACGCCCATCGCGTCGATGCGCGACACGTCCGGAACGAGCCGGATGCGGCCGCCCTGCTTGCCCGACGAGGCATCGAACACGAGCTCGATCGCACCGTCACGCACGGTCGCCGACACGAGCGAAGCACCGCGATAACGCTCCGGCGGCGGAAGGCCTGCGGCGGCGTTGTCGGCCGGCAAAGCACCCATCGTCTGGTAGGCCTCGACGATCGCCACGCGCATGCCGCTCACGGCCGTGAGGTCACCGAGCATCGCGACCTGCCCCTTGTCGGTCACGACGGCCGGGGGTGGGGTGCGTTCGAGCGTGTCGCGGATGCCCGCGGTCTCCTCGGCGACCTTCGCGATCTGCTCGCGCGAAGCCTCGACCTCGCGACGCAGCCGCGCATCGGCTTCGTCGCGCGTCGCCGCTGCGTCACGCAACGCGGCGATCTCGTCGTTCTGCCGGCGGAACTGCTGGTACGCCACGAGGCCCGCGAACACCACGACGACGGCGATCGCCGAGAACAGGATGCCGTTGCCGTTGCGCATGGGGCGGGTCTCGCGGGCTGCGGTCAGAACGCGTTGATGCCGGTCAGCTCGCGGCCCACGACGAGCTGGTGCACGGTCTCGGTGCCTTCGTAGGTGATGACCGACTCGAGGTTGAGCGCGTGGCGGATCGGGCAGTGCTCGGTGGTGATGCCGGCGCCGCCGAGGATGTCGCGCGCCTCGCGCGCGATGTCGATGGCCATGCGGCAGTTGTTCCACTTGGCCAGCGAGACCTGGGTCGGCTGCATCGTGCCGGCATCCTTGAGGCGGCCGAGTTGCAGCGACAGCAGCTGCGCCATCGTGATGCGGCGGGCCATCTCGGCGAGCTTGATCTGCACGGCCTGGCGCGCGGCGATCGGCTGCTTGAACAGGATGCGGCTCTTGGAATACTCGAGCACCTCGGTGAGGCAGGCGATGGCCGCGCCGATCGGGCCCCAGGTGATGCCGTAGCGTGCCTGCGTGAGGCAGCCGAGCGGGCCCTTGAGGCCCTTCACATTGGGGAGGCGGTTGGCCTCGGGCACGCGCACGTTGTCGAGGAACAGCGCCGAGGTCACCGACGCGCGCAGGCTCATCTTCTTGTGGATCTCCTGCGCGGTGAAACCGGCGAAGTCCTTCTCGACGACGAAGCCCTGGATGCCGTCGTCGGTCTGCGCCCAGACGATCGCGATGTGGGCGAGGTTGCCGTTGGTGATCCACATCTTGGAGCCGTTGAGGATCCAGTCGGCGCCGTCCCTCTTCGCATGCGTGCGCATGCTGCCCGGGTCGGAGCCGCCCTGCGGCTCGGTCAGGCCGAAGCAGCCGATGACCTTGCCGGCGGCCATGTCGGGCAGCCAGCGCTGGCGCTGCTCCTCGGTGCCGTAGGCATAGATCGGGTACATGCACAGCGAGGACTGCACCGAGGCGAAGCTGCGGATGCCGGAATCACCGCGCTCGAGCTCCTGGCAGATCAGGCCGTAGGCGACGCCGTTGAGGCCGGCGCAGCCGTATTCGGTCGGCAGGCTCGAGCCGAGCAGGCCGAGCTCGGCCATCTCGGGGATCAGGTCGGTCGGGAACACGCCCTTGTCGAAGCAGTCGCCGATGATCGGCAGGACGCGCTCGTCGGTGAAGCGCGCGACCGAATCCTGCACCGCGCGCTCCTCCTCGGAGAGCAGCGAGCGCACATCGTAGAGGTCGACGGGATTGAGCGGGGTGGCGGCCATGGACGTATCCGGGTTCGGGTTAGCCCGGCATTGTACCGCCGGGCCTGCGGGCCGGTCACGGCGCCGGCGCGTTCAGCCGGCGCAGCGTGCCTGGAACAGCTGGGCACCCTGGCGCCGTGCGGCGTCGAGGCGCGCGGCCTCGAGATCCTCGCCGCGACGCTGGATCATGCCCTCGCGGCGGCGCTCCTGCTCGGCGGTCAGGCCGCCGCTGCGCTGGTCGGAAAGCCGCTGCGCCTCCGCGTAGACCACGGCGAGGTAGGGATCGGCCGTGAAGATCCACTGCCGGCCACGTCCATCGGCGGCATAGGCGCTCGCGAGCGCGCCGAGCGCACGGCAGTCGCCGCGTTCCAGCGCGCGTTTGAGGAACGTTCCGGCGAGCTCGCGGCGGCGTGCGACCTCGTCGAAGTTCTGCATGAGCGTGTTCGCGTCGCGCATGCCGGACAGGCCCCACTGCGAATAGTCGAGCATCGCCTCGGTGTCGCCGGCGAGCGCAGCCTTCTCGAGCCAGGCCACGCCGTCGTCGGCGAGCGATTCGTCGACGCCGGCACAGGCCTCGCGCAGGGTCGCGCCACGCTCGATCGACGCGGCGATGCGGTCGAGCTCGCGGTCGGTGGACGGTTCGCGCCCGTAGCGCCAGTAGAAGCGCTTGACCTCCTCGGTGCGCATCTCGGTGTCGCTGACGTCCATGACGCGGCGGCAGCGCATGAGGTGCATCGACAGCGCGTGCATCGCGTCGGCACGCCCCTGCCTTGCGAGCTCGAGCAGCTCGGGGATCGTCTCGGCGAGCGGCCTGGACGGATCCGGAAGATCCGCGCGGCGCGGCGGCGCGGCGGCGACGGGGTCGTCGTCGTCCTCGGTCTCATTCGCCGACGCGGGAGCGGCGTTGGTCGGCGCAGGCGCGGGCGCCGGGCCCGGGGGCGGCATACCGCGCTGCGCATCCCACCGCAGCCATGCGGCCCCCAGCACGCCTACAATGGCGATCGCCGCGAGCGCGCCGAGCACGCGCCGACGCCGTGCGCCCTGCCCAGCCGGCGCGTTCACGCGGAACCGTCCACGACCACACGATCATCGATGCGCATACCCGTCCTCACTTACCACGCGGTCAACATCCACGGCAACGACTACGCGAGCAACGACCATGTCGCGTTCGCCGAGGACCTGCGCCTCATCGACCGCCTCGGCCTGCGCGTGGTTCCGCTGCGCTGGGTCGTCGACCAGCACCTCGGCCTGGCCGATCGCGACCTGTCGCGCTGCGTCGCGCTGACCTGCGACGACGGCTCGGACTTCGACTTCCGCGACCTCGAGCATCCGGCCCACGGCCTGCAGCGCAGTCTCGCCGGTTGCATGGACGATTTCGTGAACGAACGCGGCGCCGCTGCCCAGCCGCATCTCGAACTGACCTCGTTCGTGATCGCCTCGGCCGAGGCGCGCGCCGACATCGACCGCGGCTCGCTGGTCGGACAGGGCTGGATGCGCGAGGACTGGTGGCGCGATGCACGCGCACGGCATCGCATCGCGATCGAGAACCACGGCTGGGACCACAATCACCCGAACGTGACCGCGCCCGGTGTCGACGGCATGGCGCGCGGCACGTTCTTCACGGTCGACAACCACGTCCGTGCGAGCGCGCAGATCGCCGCCGCGGCCGACTACATCGACGCGCGCATCGCGCCGTCACGCACGACGATCTTCTGCTACCCGTTCGGGCACGTGCCCGATTATCTGCCGCACGAGTACTTCCCGCACCACATGGCCGAGCACCGCATGCAGGCCGCGATGGGCGACGGTGCGCAGCCGGTCACGCGCGACAGCGACCGCTGGAACCTGCCGCGCTACATCTGCGGCTGGCACTGGCGCTCGCCCGAGGCGCTCGAGGTGATCCTGCGCGAGGCGGCCTGAGGTTCGCACCGGCCCCGCGCGGCGTACCGGCGTCAGAACGGACCGATCGCGTGCGCCTTGGCGACCAGCGCACGCCGCCGCGTGTCGTCGAGCGGCTTGTGCCAGCGCACGAGCAGCTTGTCGTGCCCGGCCGGTTCGAAGCCGGCTTGCAGGTCGACCTCGTAGGCACGCGTGTCGCCGCAATAGCCGAAGTACGCATCGCAGCGGTCGGCCAGCCGCACGAACGCGTAGCGCAGGGCATGCACCATGACGCCGCCCGCGGCCTCGATCGCCGCACGCTGGTCCTCGCGCATGCCACGCATGACTTCGCCGTCGGTGCACAGGCCTCCGACCAGCATGATGTCGCCGAACGGCAGGAAATGCAGGTACGAGAGCGGACGGAAACGACCTTCGCCGGCATCGAGGAAAACGCCGAGATGCACGGGATAATCCGGCACCGGGTGGCCGAACTTGCGATGGAACAGCGCACCGAAGAACGGCGACGCATCGTCGAGTTCGGTGATCGAGAGGAAGCCACGCAGCGGTTCGGGAAACATCGGGCGCATCGCTCCTTCAGAACGGCATGAAGCTCTTGGCCTTGGCGACCAGCTCGGCACGCCGGCGTGCCGGCAGCTCGCGCATCCAGCGTACGAGCAGGTAGTCGACACCGGTCTTCTCGAAGCCGACCTTCGGCGTCGTCTCCAGCGCACGCGCGTCGCCGCAGCACGTGAAGATCGCGTCGCGCCCGGGACCCCAGCGTTCGAAGCCGTAGCGCAGCGTGGCCAGCATGAGGGCGCCGTAGGCCTCGACCGCGGCGCGCTGCGCCTCGGGCATCGCGCGGAGCACGTCGCCGTCGGTGCACGCGCCGCCGGCGAGATGGATGTCGCCGCAATCGGTGAAGTGCACATAGCTGGCCGGCACGAACGCACCGTCGCCGCGCTTCCAGAATGCGACCACGTGGTGGCCGAAATCCGGCAGCACGGCCTTGTACTTGCGCTCGAACAGCGCCCCGGCGAAGGCCGGACCACGGTCGACCTCGGTGACGAGGATGAAATCGTCGATGGCGTCGTGCATGGCGGATCGTGCGGCGGAAAGGTGGCGACGATAGCAGCGCGCGCGCCGCGCGGGCCAGTCAGCGGGCGCAGCAGCGCGCGTACATCGCATCCGCGCGCGCCTGCGCTTCGGCAAGCTTTGCGGGGGTGAGGCGCCCGGCGGCATCGCCGAAACCCGCCACACGTTCGGGGGCAGCCCTGGCCAGCACGAGGTAGGCGGCATGGGCGGCGACGAAATCCTGGTCGACGAGGTTGCCGCCCGACCTGAATCCGAGCATCGACCACCAGAGTGCATCGAGGTCGCCCGCGTCGACGAGGCGGTCCATTTCCTCGCGTGACCTCTGCCCCAGCGCGACGAGTGCATCCAGCTCGCGGACACGCTCGGTGCGCGGCATGTCGCGCATCGTGTTCGGGCCGCGCAACAGCACCACCATGTCACGATCGCCGCGATCGACCGCGAGGCGCGCCCAGGCGATGCGCGAACCGATCTGTGCCGCCGACAGCGCCGTGCATTCCTCGCGGCGCTGGTTCGCGGCGAGCACGCGTTGCTCGCGCAGTTCACCAGCCTCGCAGGATTGCCCTTCCGAGCGCCGACGTTCGCAGGTCGCAGCATCGAGTTTCTCGATCGCGAGCTCGTTGGCGTACTGCACGTCGATCCACTCCGGCACCGCATCGCCGGGCGGTGGCTTGAAGTTCACGCAGGCATCGAGATGCTGGAACAGCACACGCAACGCATCGGCGCGCCCGCCGCGCGCAAGGCGTTCGAGCGTCGGCATCGCGGCGAGGAACTCCCGCCCGCCCAGCGTGTGCAGCTTGTCCGGAAGCGCCACGGGCAACGGCGCCGGTTCGATCGCGCGCGGCCGAGGCACTTCGACGGGCGCCACGGGCACGGGGTCCTGCACGATGGCATCCCGACGGTCGCCCGCCTCGAATCCGAGACGGAAGGCCAGGGCCGCGACGACACACCACGCGAGAACACGCACGCCAGCCTTCATGGCGCACCCTGTGCGCAGCAGGCCGCGTGGCGCGCCTCGCCGTAGGCTCGCGCGGCCTCGCGCGTCGCGGCGTCGAGCGTGGATTCGAGTCGGCGCAGGCGACGGCGGATGTCGTCATCGGCTGCGGGTGTCCACAACCCGGTTCGCCACGGCAACGGCACCGAGCCGCCGCCTCGCGCGCCCAGCATGGCGGCGTGCAGGTAGGCATAGGCGAGCGCGGGGGATGGCGGCGCGAGCCAGCCCTCCTCGTGGATCTCGCCGATCGCGGCGAGCGCGCGCCAGTCCCCCGCGGCGAGTGCCCGGCGCAGGCCGGCGAGCGCGCGGTCGCGCTGCGCCGGCATCTCCACGAGCGGCGACCACTGGTTGAACGCTTCGAGCCAGTACGACACCCGCGCGTCGGCATCGTCGAGATCGCTCGCGACCGCCTGGGCCACGCGCCATGCGTCGATCGGCACGTGGCCGGCGCCCTCGCAGTCGGCGGCCAGTGTCCTCCAGCGATCGAGCTGGCCCGCGTAGACCGACTCGACCGTCACGGGTGGCACGATCGACGTATCGGCACCGCGCTCCTGCAGCAAGGCGCGAAAACCGTCGGCGATCCGTACGGCATTGTCGAATCCCGAGGCGGTCGAGATCTCGGCGCGCTGCTCGACGGACTCGCCGTCGCGCAGCGGTTCGTAGCCCTCGCAACGCCTCAGGCCCTCGTACAGCGCGCGTGCCGCCGCGGCATCGCCGGCACGCGTGCGTTCGCGCAGGATGTCCACGGTCGTGCCGAACGAGCCTTGCGGAAGCGGATCCGAAGACGTTGCCGGCGACGCCCCTCCCGCACCGGCCATGCGGATCCAGCCGTCACCGGCGGCCAACGCCGCCTGCGCAGCGGTGTCGCCGGCCTCGTCGTTCACCATGACGGGAGGCGTCGCACGTGGACCGGGTGCAGCGGCCCTGTAGCCGGCGGCCCCGGCGGCCACCACGAGGACGAGTCCGAACCAGGTGCTTCCTCGCATGTGTGGCGTCCCTGCCCTCGCGTGCGCCGGACTCGGCCGGCAGGATGGTTCACGCCGAGCAGCGGCGCGCCTGCTTCGCGACATACGCCGTTCCGCAGCACGGACAATGGGCGACGATAGCAGCGCAGGCGCCGCGCGGGCCAGTCAGCGGGCGCAGCAGCGCGTGTACAAGGCCTCGGCGCGCGCGTGCGCGTCGGCGAGCTGGGCAGGCGTGAGGCCTTGCCCGAACGCGTTCCGACCCGCCAGCGACGCGATGCGTTCGGGTGCTGCCCGTTGCAACACCAGATACGCCGCGTACGCAGCGATGGGATCCTGGTCGACGAGCACGCCGCCCGACATCGAACCGAGGGCCATGCGCTGCAAGGCATCGAGGTCGCCCGCGTCGACGAGACGGTCCATCTCCTCGCGCAGGCGTCGCGACAGCGGCACGAGCGCATCGAGGTGACGCATGCGTTCGATACTGTCCATCCGGAACTGGGCCACGCCGTACAGTGCGGTCACCATCGCGCGGTCACCGCGCTCGACCGCGAGCCTCGCCCACTCCACGCGAGCGGCGATCTGCTGCGGCGACATCGCCGCGCATTCCGCACCGGAATCGCGCGCCATGCGAAGCGTCTCGTCGCGCCAGTCCGCCGCCTGGCAAACGCCTCCCTCGGCGCGGCGGCTCGCGCAGGTCGCCGCATCGATGCCTTCGCGCGACAACGCACGCCGGTACTGGTCGTCGGCCTTCGCCTCGATCTCCTCGTCGGTTTCGGAACGATGAGACGCACAAGCATCGAGCCTTCCGAACAGCACGCGCAACGCATCGGCGCGCCCGCCACGCGCGAGTCGTTCGAGCGTCGGCATGGCGGCCGCGAAATCGGCGCCGCGCAACGTATCGAGGGATTCGGGCAAGGCCACCACAGGCACACCGGCGACCGTGCGTCCGCGCACTGCGGGGGAAGTCTCGACGGCATCGGTATGCGACGGCGGCGGAGTCTCCATCGCGCGCGATCGCGCACCCCACTGGCCTGCCCAGAACGCCGCGCCCAGAGCTGCGACACAGACGCCGGCACGCAGGACGCGACTCACGGCGCCCCCGCGCAGCAGGCGGCATGACGTGTTTCGCCGTACGCGCGTGCGGCCTCGCGTGCAGCCGGACCGAGCGAGGCGCCGAGGTGGTCCAGGCGCTCGCGCAAGATCACGTCGGCGGCATCGCC
The DNA here is from genome assembly GCF_051987395.1 of Dokdonella aquatica. Taxonomy (NCBI): domain Bacteria; kingdom Pseudomonadati; phylum Pseudomonadota; class Gammaproteobacteria; order Lysobacterales; family Rhodanobacteraceae; genus Dokdonella; species Dokdonella aquatica. The sequence continues at coordinate 4,612,327 of NZ_CP197094.1, forward strand.
CCCGCGGCCATGCCACGGCAACGGCGACAAGCCCGCACCGCGCGCACCGAGCGATGCGGCGTACGTGTAGGCGTAGGCGAGCTCGGGCGACGGCAGCGCGAGCCAGCCGGTCTCATGGATCTCGCCGATCGCCGCGAGCGCGCGCCAGTCGCCGGCAGCGAGCGCACGGCGCAGGCCGGCGAGTCCGCGCTCGCGTTGCGAGCGCATCCCGGCCAGCGGCGCCCGGCGGTCGAAGGCCTGCAGCCAGTACGACACGCGCATGTCGGGATCATCGAGATCGCTGGCAAGACCGTGGGCTTCGAACGCGTCGTCGTGCCCGATCATGCCCGCGCCTTCGCACTCCGCGGATCGCGCACGCTGCCTGTCGAGGTTCACCTCGTACAGCGACGCGATCGTGGGATCACGCACGCGGGAAGCGTCCTCGCCGCGCTTGCGCAGGCTTTCACGCAAGGTTTCGACATTGCTCCGGACCGTGTCGATGCCTTGCGCGGTGACGATCTCGGCACGCTCTTCGACCGTCTCGCCTTCCAGCAGCGGCGTATACGTGGCGCAGCGTTGCAAACCCTCGTAGAGCGCGCGCGCCGCCGCGGCATCGCCGGCACGTGCACGCTCGCGGAGCAGGTCGGCCGTGCGGCCGAACGAACCCTTTGGAAGCGGCGTGGGTGGAGCGGCGTCGATGGTCGCCTTGGGAGCCGATGCAGTCGATTCGAGCCAGGCATCCTTCACGGCGAATTCCATCCGCGCAGTGGCGATTCCCGGCGTGTGCGAGGTCCCATCCTCCGACGGCATGTCCTGCGACGGCTCGCGCCCACCCGACAGGACACCGGCGGCGCCCGCCGCGACCAGCGCGATGCCGAACCACCAGGTCTGTCGTCGCATGCGGCGTCCCTGCCCTGTCGTGTGCCGGACTCAGTCCGCCGGGTTGTGCACGCCGTGCGGCACGTGCCCGGTGGCGACGTGCTGGCGCGCCGACTCGACGTTGAGCATCGAGTCGTCGAAGAAGATGTCGGCGCCGAACGCTTCGAGGAACGGGCCCTTGCTGCGGCCGCCGAGAAAAAGGGCCTCGTCGAGGCGAACACCCCAGTCGCGCAGCGTGAGGATCACGCGCTTGTGGGCGGGCGCCGAGCGCGCGGTGACGAGCGCGGTGCGGATCGGCGAGCCGGCGATCGGGAACGCGGCCTGGATGCGGTGCAGGGCCTCGAGGAACGTGCGGAACGGGCCCACCGCGAGTGGCTCGCGCGCGTGCTCGATCTCGTTGCGGTGGAAGGCATCGAGGCCGTGGTCGTGCGAGACGCGTTCGGAATCGTCGCCGAAGATCACCGCGTCGCCGTCGAATGCGATGCGCAGCTGCTCGCTCGGCAACTCGGGCGCCTTCGAGGGAAGGATCGTCGCCGCGGCGACGCCGGCGGTGAGTGCACGGCGCACGTCCTCGACGTTGGCCGACAGGAACAGGTTGGCACCGAAGGGGTGCGCGTAGGCCGCCGTCGGCGCGCCATTGGTGAACGCCGCGCGCACGATGTCGAGGCCGTAGTGCTCGATCGCGTTGAAGATGCGCAGGCCCGTGTCGGCCGAATTCCGCGACAGCAGGATCACCTCGACGCGCGGCGCCTGCGGTGCAAGCGCGTTGAGGCGGAGCAGCTTGCGCACGAGCGGGAACGCGATGCCGGGTGCGAGCAGTTCGTCCTCGTGGGCGATCTGGTAGCGCGCGTAGGCATCGAGGCCGTCGCGCTCGAACAGCGCGTGGCTGTCGCCGAGATCGAACAGTGCGCGCGACGAGATCGCGACGACGAGCTTGTCGGATGCGGCGGGTGCCGCACGCGGCACGGCGGGTTCGGGGGCGGTCTCCATCCGCACCAGTCTACGCGAGGCGGCGCGGTGCCGGCATCGGGCACCGCGCCGCGGGGCGCATCAGGGCATGGCGTCGAACGTGTCGACGAAGATCGCCTCGGCCTTGCGGAACGCGGCATACACGTCGAGGCGGCCGTGGCCGACCATGTAGTTCGGCCACGTCGTCACGGCCGTTCCACCGCAGGTCTGCGTGTTGGTCGTGGCGATGCCGGCCGTGGTCGCGGTCGTGCGCAGGATCTCGGCGATCGCTTCGGGATCGCCCTTGAGCGCGGGGTTGGCCTGCATGAGCAGGGCCGCCGCACCGGCGACGTGCGGTGTCGCCATGCTGGTGCCGCTGCTCGTGCCGTAGGCGGTGTCGCTGCCACGCTGCGCCGAACGCACGCTGCTGCCCGGCGCGGAGAGGTCGGGACGCACGCGCGACGCACCCGGCGCAGGACCGCGCAGCGAGAAGCCCGAGAGCTGGTCACCGCTCGTGGTCGAACCGACCACGAAGGCCGAATCGTAGATCGCCGGCGGATCGACGATGCCGCCGCAGGTGGTACCGCCGTTGCCGGCGGCCGCGGCGAAGAAGATGCCGGCCGACACGAGGTTGTCGATCGCCTCGTGCACTTCCTGGCCGGTCACGCACTCCTCCGACGGCGGGCAGCCCCACGAATTGCCGATCACGTCGGGCGCGAGATCGGGATCCGGATCGTTGCCGGCAAGGTTGGTCGGCGCGAGGAACCACTGTGCGCATTCGTTGTAGTACGACGGCCTGCCGTCGCCGGCATTCATGTTGCGGCAACCTATGAAGCGCGCACCGGGGGCGACGCCGATCTGGTTGGTGCCGCCGTCGTCGCCGACCATCGTGCCGATCGTGTGCGTGCCGTGGCCGTTGTCGTCGCAGGGCTCCTGCCGGTCGCCGGCGCAGGTCGCGTTGCCCGTGCCGTGGATCGCATCGTGCCAGTTGTAGTTGTGGTCGGCCGCGGTGCCGTCCCAGCCGCGGTACTTGGCCTTGATCGCCGTGTGGGTCCAGCGGATGCCGGTATCCTGTCCCGAGATGATCACGCCCGCGCCGGTGATGCCGGCCGCCCAGACCAGCGGCGCGCGGATCTTGTCGACGCCCCACTCGATCGCGTTGACCGCATCGGGCCACGGACCCGGCTCGCTCGCCGTATCGGCGACCGCGAGGCGGCGTTGCAGCCCGTTGTCGCCGATGCGCTCGACACCCTCGAACGTGGCGAGTGCATCGATCTGCGCCGGCGTCAGCTCCGCGCGGATCATGTTGACGATCCAGAACGGCTGGTAGGCCACGCCTTGCGCCTCGAGCCACGCGCGCAACGGCGCCTGGCTCACGTCGGCGGTCGCACGCAGCGTGTCGACGAGCGCGCGCCGGCGCTCGAGGTAGGTGCCGTCGTTGCGCAGCAACTGCTTGGGCGCACGCGCCTCGAGCACGATCAGCGCATCGGCCCGGCCTTCGCGCGAGGCCTTCGCGCGGAGGCCGTCGGCGACGTCGACCGCGAACGAGGGAGCCGACACGGAGCCGGCGACGAGGGCAAGCGCGATGACCCGCGCGAGCGGGTGCGGAGCGGGAGCGCGATGGCGCATGGTGGATTTCCCCGGTGATGATGGACGAGGCTTCGTGACCCTCCCGTCGCGAAGCCTTCCAAGACTAGCGTCGATGCGTCCCGCGTGGGCGCCGCGGACCCGGCCGATCATGCAGATTTCGTGAAATCCCTCGCGGGATCAGAACGTGAACTGCTCGTTGATGATGCGCTCCTCGAGGTTGTGCTCGGGATCGAACAGCAGCGTCACGGTCTGCTCGGTCGACTCGCGCACGATCACCTCGACGACGTCGCGCACTTCGTTCGAGTCGGCCGTCGCGCTGACCGGGCGCTTGTACGGATCGAGCACGTCGAAGCGGATCTCGAGCCGCGCCGGCAGCACGGCGCCACGCCAGCGGCGCGGACGGAACGGGCTGATCGGGGTCATCGCGAGCAGTTGCGAGCCAAACGGCAGGATCGGGCCGTGCGCGGAGAGGTTGTAGGCCGTGGAGCCCGCCGGCGTCGCGACGAGCACGCCGTCGCACATGAGCTCGTCGATCTTGACCGCGCCGTTGATCGACACGCGCACGTGCGCGGCCTGCTTGGTCTGGCGCAGCAGCGACACCTCGTTGAACGCGAGCGCCTCGACGGTGGTGCCGGCCTCGGTGCTCGCACGCATCACGAGCGGACGCAGCACGGCCGGTTGCGCGCGCTCGATGCGCGCCTCGAGGTCGTCGACATGGTGCTGGTTGAGCAGGAAACCGACCGTGCCGAGCTTCATGCCGTAGAACGGCAGCTTGCGCGCCATGTGCCGGTGCAGCGTGCGCAGCATGAAGCCGTCGCCGCCGAGCGCGACGACGACGTCGGCCTCCTCGACCGGCGTCTCGCCATAGCGCTTGCGGAGATCGGCGAGTGCAGCCTGCGACTCGTCGGAGGGGCTCGCGACGAAGGCGATGCGTCGACTCACGTGGTGGTCCCGTAGCGGCGGCGTGGAGCCCGACTCTAGCAGACCGTGCCGGATACGCGAGGCGGGATCCGGCACGCGGCCGGATCCCGCCGATGCGTGTCAGACGAGCTGGGCGAGGCGACGCACCGCGACCGAGACGATCGGGTAGTCGATCACGACCTGGCTGCGCATGTCGGCGAACATGCTCAGCGTGTAGCGCAGCGCCGGATCGTCGCGATCCAGCCACGTCGCGACACGCTCGGCCGCACTGCCCTCGCCCTGCGGCACCTGCATCGCGAGCGTGCGCTGCAGGACGTTGAGCTCGTCGCGCAGCGACCCGCGTGCGTGGGCATGCCAGCGCGTCTCGACGGGCAGCTCCTCGATCTTCTCCATGAGCCACTTGAGGTGCAACGCCTCACCGACCGCGTAGTACGTCTCGGCAACGTCGGCCACCTGGCGATCGCCCTGCGCCGACACGACGCTGATGTCGAGCGCGGCACCGAGCAGCGGCAGGCTCGCGAGGTCGGCCGCGAGCTCCTCGGGGAAGCCCTGCTCGAGCCAGCTCTCGCGGGCCTGCTGCATGCGTGCACGATCGGTTTCGGTGGTGACCTCGGCCAGGCGCGCGCGCAGCTCGACCATCGCGGGATGGAAGCGCTCGACCGACGCGGCGATGTCCTGCACGCCGTCCGGGTGGTTGAGCAGCCAGCGTGTCATGTTGCGCAGCAGCTGCCAGATCGCGAGTTCGGCGTCGATCTGCGCGCTGCCGTGCACGCGGCCGTCGAGCGCGTCGATGCCGGCCCACATCGCACGTGCGTCGAGCACCTCGCGCGCGATGTTGAAGGCCTTGGCGACCGCAGCCGGCGTCTGGCCCGTGTCCTCCTGCATGCGCAGCATGAACGTCGCGCCCATGCGGTTGACCATCGAGTTGGTGATCGCCGTGGCGATGATCTCGCGCTTGAGGCGGTGGCGCTCCATGTGCTCGGCGAAGCGCTCGCGCAGCGGCTCGGGGAAGTAGCGGCGCAGCTCCTTGGACAGGTAAGGATCCTCGGGCACATCCGAATCGAGCAGCTGCTGGAAGATCACGATCTTGGAGTACGACAGCAGGATCGCGAGCTCCGGGCGCGTGAGGCCGAGGCCACGCGCCTTGCGCTGCGCGATCTCCGCGTCGCTCGGCAGGAACTCGATCTGGCGGTCGAGCAGGCCCTGCGACTCGAGCGTGCGGATGAAGTGCTGCTTGGAGCCCAGGCGCGCGACCGACATGCGCTCCATGAGGCTGATCGCGTCGTTCTGGCGATAGTTGTCGAACAACACGAGGCGCTCGACCTCGTCGGTCATCTCGCGCAGCAGGTCGTTGCGCTGGGCCACGCTCATCTCGCCGCGCTGCACGGCGTCGTTGAGCAGGATCTTGATGTTGACCTCGTGGTCGGAGGTGTCGACGCCGGCCGAATTGTCGATGAAGTCGGTGTTGAGAAGCACGCCCGCGAGCGCGGCCTCGATGCGTCCGCGCTGGGTCATGCCGAGGTTGCCGCCCTCGCCGACCACGCGGCAGCGCAGGTCGCTGCCGTTGACGCGGATCGCGTTGTTGGCGCGGTCGCCCGCGTCGGCGTTGGTCTCGGCCTCGGCCTTCACGTAGGTGCCGATGCCGCCGTTCCAGAGCAGGTCGACCGGCGCCTTGAGGATCGCCGTGAGCAGCTCGTTCGGCGTCATCGCCTGCGCACCGCCGTCGATGCCGAGCGCGGCCGCGGCCTGCGCCGATACCGCGATCGTCTTGGCCGAGCGCGGGTAGATGCCGCCGCCGGCCGAGATCAGCGAGGCGTCGTAGTCGGCCCACGACGAGCGCGGCACCTTGAACATGCGCTCGCGCTCGACGAACGTGCGCGCCGCATCGGGATCCGGATCGAGGAAGATGTGGCGATGGTCGAACGCGGCGACGAGGCGGATGTGCCTGGACAGCAGCATGCCGTTGCCGAACACGTCGCCCGACATGTCGCCGATGCCGACGCAGGTGAAGTCCTCGGACTGCGAGTCGCGGCCGAGGGCGCGGAAATGGCGCTTGACCGATTCCCACGCGCCCTTGGCGGTGATGCCCATGCCCTTGTGGTCGTAGCCGACCGAGCCGCCCGACGCGAACGCGTCGCCGAGCCAGAAGTCGTGGTCGGCACTGACCGCGTTGGCGATGTCGGAGAACGTCGCGGTGCCCTTGTCGGCGGCGACGACCAGATACGGATCGTCGCCGTCGTGGCGCACCACGTCCTCGGGATGCACGAGGTCGCCTTCGACGAGATTGTCGGTGACGTCGAGCAGGCCGTTGATGAACATGCGGTAGCAGGCGACGCCTTCGGCGAGCACCGCGTCACGCTCGCCGCTGGCCGGCGGGCGCTTGACGAAGAAGCCGCCCTTCGAGCCGACCGGCACGATGACCGTGTTCTTGACCATCTGCGCCTTGACGAGGCCGAGCACCTCGGTGCGGAAGTCCTCGCGGCGGTCCGACCAGCGCAGGCCGCCGCGCGCGACGGGTCCGAAGCGCAGGTGCACGCCTTCCACGCGCGGCGAGTACACGAAGATCTCGCGGTACGGACGCGGCTTGGGCAGTTCGGCGAGCTGGGCCGGGTCGAACTTGTAGCTCGTGTACGGATGCGGCTTGCCGTCGCGCGACTGGAAGTGGTTGGTGCGCAGCGTGGCGCGGATCACCGCCATGAAGCTGCGCAGGATGCGGTCCTCGTCGAGGCTGGCGACGCGCTCGAGCAGCACCTTGATCGTCGTGATGACGGTGTCGACCTGGGCGTCGCGGTCGAGCTCGCGCGCGGCGACGAGATCGTCGATCAGCGTGGCGTGCTCCTTGAGCGACTCGGCCGGGATCAGCGTGTCCATCTCGTAGCGCAGGCGCTTCCGCGCGTGCTCGGTCGCTGCCTTGCCGCCGTCGAGGCGGTGCGGATCGAACTTGGCCTCGAACAGCTCGACGAGCAGGCCGGCGATGTCCGGGTAGCTGACCAGCGTCTGCTCCATGTAGGCCTGCGAGAACGGCACGCCGGTCTGCAGCAGGTACTTGGCATAGCCGCGCAGCACGCTTACCTGGCGCCAGTCGAGCTGCGCACCGAGCACGAGGCGGTTGAAGCCGTCGTTCTCGGCGTCACCGCGCCAGACGCGCTCGAACGCGTCCTCGAACGGCGAGCGCACCTTGTCGAGGTCGAACTGCAGGCGCCCCGGGCGCACGAGGATGTCCTGGATGGTGATCGCGTTGCCGCCGGACGCGATCTCGTAGAGGTTCTCGGTCAGCACGCTGACGCCGAGGTTCTCGAGCAGGGGGATCACTTCCGACAGCGTGATGTCGCCGCCGAGGCGGAACACCTTGAAATGCAGCGCGTCGGCGTGGCGGCGCGAGCGGTACAGGTGCAGGCGGATGTCGTCGTTGTCGCCGAGTTCGGAGGCGAGCTCGACGTCGACGGCGGCCGTGTGCGGCGTGACCTTCTCGATGTAGCCGGCCGGCAAGGCCTTGCCGTAGCGGCTGGCGAGCTTGAGGCCGCGCTCCTCGCCGTGCTTCTGCACGAGCGTCTCGCGCAGGTCGTCCTGCCAGTTGCGCACGATCTGCGCGATGCGCGACTCGAGGTCGGGCACCTCGAACGTGACCTGGTCGCCGGCCTTCGGGCGCACGATCATGTGCACACGCGCGAGCGGCGACTCGTCGAGCATGACGCTCGAATCGACGCGCTCGCCGCGGAACTGGCGCTTGAGCATCGCCTCGATGCGCTCGCGCACGTCGGTGTTGAAGCGGTCGCGCGGCACGTAGGCCAGCACCGAGAAGAAGCGGCCGTAGCGGTCGCGGCGCACGAACAGGCGCGTGCGTGCGCGCTCTCGCAGGTCGAGCACGGCCATCGCGATGTCGTAGAGCTCGTCGACCGAACACTGGAACAGCTCGTCGCGAGGCAGCGTGTCGAGGATATGGCGCAACGCCTTGCCCGAGTGCGAATCGCGCTTGAGGCCCGAGCGGCGCATGATCGATTCGATGTTGCGGCGGACCAGCGGCACGTCGCGCGGCGGCGTCATGTACGCCGACGAGGTGAACAGGCCGAGGAAGCGCTGCTCGACGACGGGCTTGCCGGTATCGTCGAACGCGAGTACCGACAGGTAGTCCATGTGACCCGGACGGTGCACGCGCGAGCGTGCGTTGGTCTTGGTCAGGATCAGCGCGCCGACCGCGCCGGAGCGGTCGAGGTCGCGCGCGGCCAGCGTCTTGAGCGAACGCGGCGCGACGCCGCGCTCACCCTCGTGAAGGATGCCGAGGCCGGAGCCGTCGACCGCGGTCAGCACTTCGGACTCGCCCTCGCCGGTGACGCGGTACTCGCGGTAGCCGAGGAACGAGAAGTGGTCGTCGGCGACCCAGCGCAGGAATTCCACCGCCTCGTCGAGCGTCTCGGCATCGAACGGCAGCTTGCGCTCGGGCAGCGTGTCGGCGATTTCGAGCATCTTGGCGCGCATCGCGGCCCAGTCGGTCACGGCCGCGCGCACGTCGTCGACGGCGGCGACGACCTGGCGACGCAGCGATTCGAGCTCGTCGGCCTCGGCCACGCGCTCGATCTCGAAGAACATCACCGACTCGGCCGCGCCGCGGTCGGACTGTTCGTCGCCGAACCACAGCACGTGGCCGCCCGGATCGCGCTCGACGCGGAAGATCGGATGGATGACCGAGTACGTCGACAGGTTGGCCTGATTGACGACCATCGACACCGAGTCGACGAGGAACGGCATGTCGTCCGTCGCAACCGCGATGATCGTGTAGCCGCTGTCGAAACCTTCCTGCGCCGCGTGCGGATTGAACACGCGGATCTTCGCGCCGCCGGTCTTGCGCTGGCGCACGAACTCGAACATGTACAGCGCGATACGCGCCCACTCCACGGGCTCGCGTCCGGCGATGTCGTCGGCCGGGACGTGGCGGAAGAAGTGGCTCGCGAACGCGGTGGTCTCGCGCTGGCGGGACGAGCCCGGCTGCGCGGTGATCTGACTCAGGATGGCATCGAGGCGGCTGTGTTCGGACACGGCATTCTGTGCATTCATCACAAAGGTCTGGAAGGATTTCAGTGGGCGCGGAGGATACGCCCCGCCCCTTGCATTGGCCACCCGCAAGCTGCCGCCGCGACTGGAAAAACGCGCACCCGATCATGATGCGTTGCGGCAATGTTCAGGCGTGCTGTGAGCCGTTCGCGAACCCGGCATGCGCAAGCGTCGCGATGCGCTGCAACGCAGCGAGGTCGCGTGCGTCGCGACAAGTCAGAGCGCTTGCACACCCGTCACCCGATGGCGTCACATGGCCGTCATCGCATCCCGCCGGCGCCCGACGATGACGAGAACCCGCCGCCTCGCCCTGCCCGTACTGCTCGCCATGTTCGCGGGCTGCTCCGAGGACGCGCCGCAGGCGCCCGCACGGCGTGCCACGGACGCGACGGCACCGGCCAGTCCTGCCGCCCCGCCGCGCGCCTGGCTCGCGCACACCGATGCGACGCCACCCACGGTCTGGCTTGCCCGCCATGCCGAGGGCGACGACCGGGAGGCCGACGCAGCCGCGATCGCACGCGCCACCCGCAGCCTCGATGCGGCGGCGCGCGCATACACCGACCCGCCGCGCATGCTCGCCAACCGTGCCGTGCAACTGCGCCAGATGCTCGACCACCTCGCCCCGGCCGAAGACGCGATCACCCTGCTCGATGCACTCGCGTCGATGCCGGTCGGGCACGGCGGCCGCGATGTCGCCACCGACGTGCAGCACTACGCGAACCTGCGCCGCCAGGGACACGACCACGCCGACGCGCTCGCCCGCCTCGCCGCGAGCCGACACGGCGGCTGAGCCGGGGTGTGCATCGACGCCCGAGCGGCTATCGTTGCGGGTCTTTCCCCACGCCGGAGCACGACATGGACCCGTTCCTCGACGCCGCCCTCGACGAAGCGCGCGCCGGACTCGACGAAGGCGGCATCCCGATCGGCTCGGTGCTCGTGCACCGCGGCGTCGTGATCGGCCGTGGCCACAACCGCCGCGTGCAGCGCGGCAGCAGCATCCTGCACGGCGAGATGGACGCACTCGAACAGGCCGGCCGTCATCCGGCCTCCGTGTACCGCGAGAGCGTGCTCTACACGACCCTGTCGCCGTGCTCGATGTGCTCGGGCGCGATCCTGCTCTACGGCATCCCGCGCGTGATCGTCGGCGAGAACCACACCTTCCTCGGCGAGGAAGAGCTGCTGCGCAGCCGCGGCGTCACCGTCGATGTCGTGCAGGACGAGCGCTGCATCGCGCTCATGCGCGACTTCATCGCCGCGAACCCTGCGCTGTGGAACGAGGACATCGGCGAATGACGGTCTCCCGGTGCGGCAACGACCGGGGAATGCGACGCCGGCGGGCCGGCACGGCAGAAAACGACAACGGCGGGCGTCCGCGAGCCTGATTCCGTTCGGCAGGCACAACGTTACACACGGTTACGCACTGTGACGGGATTCGCGGAATGGCGTCGTAACGCGCCCGGCGCCCCCTCGGTCTTGCTAGGGTCCGCGCCGGACCGAACCGCCCGGGATGGCGCGCGTCTTGCTTCACCGTCGCGAGACCAGGCCCCCTGAATGCCCCCCAGCCGTACGCTCCCTCCCGAAAACCCGCCGTCCGAGGCGCCGCCCAGCCGTTTCGCCGGGCGGCTCGTCGGCGTCTCGATCGTCATCGGCGCGATCCTGCTCGGCGTAGCCGTGCAGGTCTACCGCGCGGTCGGCGAGTTCATCGACGCGACCCAGTGGGTGACCCATACGCTCGAGGTCAAGAACGAGATCACGACGATCGTCGCGCGCGTGCGCGAGACCGAGGCCAACCAGCGTGCCTACATCATCACCGGCGCCGACGACCGGCTCTCGGACTTCTACGCGAGCATGCCCGCGATCGCGACGCACATGGCGCGCCTGCGCGTCGAGGTGCGCAACAACCCGACCCAGATCGCCAACGTCGACGAGCTCGAGGCCCTGCTGCACAAGCGCACGACCGGCATGACCGACGTGCTCGCGCGCTACCACGACGGCGGCTTCGACGCCGCACAGCAGGCGATCCGCACCAACCATTCGCGCGAGGAGGATCTCGCGATCGAGGCCTTGAGCCAGCGCATGCTGCAGATCGAGGACGACCTGCTCGACGACCGCCGCGCGCACACGCTGACGCTCGGCGCGCTGACCCGCAACCTGACCACCGGCGCGATGCTGCTGACCGCGGTGCTGCTCGCGTTCGCACTCGCGCTGGTGCTGCGCGAGAACCGGCGCCGCCTCGCCAGCGAGCGCGACGTGCAGCGCAGCAACGCCGAACTCGCGGGCAGCCTCGAGGAATCGCAACGCCTCGCGCGCACGCTGCGGCAGCTGTCGGAGCTCGGCGAAATGCTGCAGGGCTGCCGCAGCCTCGACGAGGCCCTGACCGGCCTGCGCACCGCCCTCGCACACCTGCTGCCCGGCATCGGCGGCTCGATCCATCTCGTCAACGCCTCGCAGGACCTCGTCGAGACCTACGCGACGTTCGGCGAGCCCGATCTCGAGAGCGAAGCCCTGTTCGGTCCGGACGACTGCTGGGCGATGCGCCGCGGCCACGCGCATCCGCCGACGGACGGCCTGGCGGGCTTCCCGTGCAAGCACCTCGGCGACGCCAGCGCCATCGCGATCGAGCGCGCGCTGTGCGTGCCGATGGTCGCGCAGGGCGAGATGCTCGGCGTGATGTCGATGTCGTCGAAGCTGCCGATCCGCCACGAGGACCGTTCGATCGCGATCGCGGCGGGCGAGCACATCTCGCTCGCGATCGCCAACCTGCGCCTGCAGGAAACCCTGCGCACGCAGTCGCTGCGCGATCCGCTGACCGGCCTGTTCAACCGCCGCTACCTCGAGGCCTCGCTCGAGCGCGAACTGCAGCGCGCGATGCGCCGCAACCTGCCGATGGCGGTCATGATGCTCGACCTCGACCACTTCAAGCGCTTCAACGACCTGCACGGCCACGACGGCGGCGACGCGCTGCTGTCGCAGTTCGGCGCCCTGCTGCAGCGGCTCGTGCGCAGCGAAGACGTCGCCTGCCGCTACGGCGGCGAGGAATTCACCGTGCTGCTGCAGGAGACCGATGCCGAACAGGCGATGCAGCGCGCGGCACGCATCGTCGAGGCGGTGCGCACACTCGACGTGCAGCATCGCCGCCAGTCACTCGGCCAGGTCACCGTCTCGATCGGCGTGGCCACGTATCCGCAGCACGGCTTCACGCCCGAGGACCTGCTGCGCAGCGCCGACCGCGCGCTCTACGCGGCCAAGCACCAGGGCCGCGACCGCGCCGTGCTGGCGGGCTGAGCCCGCCGCGACGGCGCGACCGCCGCGGACTCAACGCAGGCCGGTCTCGTTGCGCGCGATGACGAGGCGCTGGATCTCGCTGGTGCCCTCGTAGATCTCGGTGATCTTGGCGTCACGGAAGTAGCGCTCGAGCGGCATTTCCTTCGAATAGCCCATGCCGCCGTGGATCTGCACGGCCTGGTGGGTGATCCACATCGCCGCCTCGGATGCGAACAGCTTGGCCACCGAAGCCTCGGTGCTGAAGCGGCCGTCGCCCTTCTCGGCCTCGCCCTTGGCGAACGCCGCGCGCAGCGTCAGCAGCGTCGCCGCGTCGAGCTTGCACTTCATGTCGGCGATCTTGGCCTGGGTCATCTGGAACGAGCCGATCGCCTGGCCGAAGGCCTTGCGCTCGCGCACGTAGGCGAGGCTCGCCTCGTACGCCGCACGCGCGAGGCCGACCGCCTGCGAGGCGATGCCGATGCGGCCCGCGTCGAGCACGCCCATCGCGATCGAGAAACCCTTGCCTTCGGGGCCAAGCATGTCGGCGGCCGGGCAGACGTAGTCGCGGAACTCGATCTCGCAGGTCGCCGAGGCGCGGATGCCGAGCTTGGGCTCGGTCTTGCCGGCGTGGAAACCCTCGCGCGCGGTGTCGACGATGAACGCCGAGATGCCCTTGGCGCCGATGCCCGGCGTCGTGATCGCGAACAGGATGATGTACTTGGCCACCGGGCCGGACGTGATCCAGCTCTTCTTGCCGTTGATGACCCAGTCGCCGTCGTCGTTCCTCGTCGCACGCGTATGCATGGCCGAGGCGTCGGAACCCGACTGCGGCTCGGTCAGCGCGTACGCGCCGATGTGCTCACCCGAGGCGATCGCGCGCACGTAAAGCTGCTTCTGCTCCTCGGTGCCGTACTTGAGGATGCCGTTGCAGTACAGCGAGTTGTTGACCGACATGATCGTCGAATGGGCCGTGTCGGCCGCGCCGATCTCGATCATCGCGAGCGCGTAGGCGACCGGATCGAGGCCGGCGCCGCCGTATTCGACCGGCACCTCGATGCCCATGAGGCCGAGCTGGCCCATCTCGCGGATGTTGTCGAGCGGGAACTCGCCCTTGGCATCGAGTTCGGCGGCGGCGGGGGCGATGCGCTTCTGGGCGAAATCGCGCGCGATGGACTGGATCGAAAGCTGGTCGTCGCTAAGGCGGAAATCCATGACTCGGGCCTGGCTTTGCGGGAAACCGCGCATGATAGCCGAGCGCGCCCGAGCAAACCCTCGAACGGCCCGGTGGCCGAGTCCGCCCGGAACCCCCTCCTCCGTTGACGCGCTGCGGCACGCTGGCTACGCTGGCCATCCATCCTTCGATCAAGATGAAAGGATAACCGTGGATCTCGCCGCCACCTCGGCGCTGCTGCGGCTGCTCTCGGACCCGACGCGCGTGCGCCTGCTCGCGCTTCTGGAACGCGAGGAGCTGACGGTCGCCGAGCTTTCCGCCGTGCTGCGCCTGGCCCAGCCGCGCGTGTCGACGCACCTGGCCAAGCTCAAGGAGGCCGATCTCGTGCGCGACCGCCGTTCCGGCGTGTCCTCGTACTACCGCTTCAACGGCGAGCTCGACGCGCGCGAGAGCGCACTGCTGCACGCACTCAAGGCCAGCGTCGACGACGCCCTGCTCGACGACGACGAGCGCCGCCTGCCCGGCGTGCTCGCCAAGCGCGCGCGCGCCGAGGGCTGGGCCGACACGGTTGCCGGCGACATGGAGCGCCACTACTCGCCGGGGCGCACCTGGGAGACGCTGGCGCGCTCGATGACCCAGCTGGTCGGCACCGGCGACGTGCTCGACATCGCCTCGGGCGACGGCGTGCTCGCCGAACTGCTCGCGCCCGGCGCGCGCTCGATCGTCTGCATCGACGCGAGCCCGCGCGTCGTCGGCGCGGCGCGCGAACGCCTCAAGGGCTTCGACAACGTCGAGGTGACCACCGGCGACATGCATGCGCTCGACCTTGGCCGGCGCACGTTCGACCTCGTCCTGCTCATGCATGCGCTGACCTACAGCGACCGTCCCGCCGTCGTCGTCGCCGAAGCGGCGCGCGTGCTGCGCAAGGGCGGCCGCCTCGTCGCCGCGACGCTCGGCCGCCACGCCCACCGCACCGCGGTCGAACCGTTCGACCACCGCAACCTCGGCTTCAAGCCCGACGACCTGCGCGGCTTCGCCGAGGCCGCCGGCCTCGAGGTGCAGCGCTGCGGGCGCATCACGCGCGAGGCCAAGGCACCGCATTTCGAAGTGATCTCCCTGCTGGCGACGAAACGATGAGCCACTCCCTGCCCTGGCTGAACCCGGCGCGCGTCGCCGCGCTCGAGGCCGCGCTCGCCGCGCGCATCCTGATCATCGACGGCGCGATGGGCACGATGATCCAGACCCATCGCCTCGAGGAGGCCGACTACCGCGGCGAGCGCTTCGTCGACGGCTTCGACGCCACCCATGCGCACGACGGCGCCTGCGGCCACGACCTCAAGGGCAACAACGACCTGCTGCTGCTGACCAGACCCGAGGTCATCGCCGGCGTGCACGCGGCCTACCTCGAGGCCGGCGCGGACTTCGTCGAGACCAACACGTTCAACGCGACCTCGGTCAGCCAGGCCGACTACCATCTCGAGCACCTCGTCTACGAGCTCAACCGCGAAGGCGCCCGCGTCGCGCGGGCCTGCTGCGACGCGGCCGAAGCGAAGACGCCGGACCAGCCACGCTTCGTGATCGGCGTGCTCGGCCCGACCAGCCGTACGGCCTCGATCAGTCCCGACGTCAACGACCCGGGCTTCCGCAACACGAGCTTCGACGAACTGCGCGAAACCTACCGCGAGGCGATCGAAGGCCTCATCGACGGCGGCGCCGACACGATCATGGTCGAGACGATCTTCGACACGCTCAACGCCAAGGCCGCGCTGTTCGCGATCGAGGAGGTCTTCGACGCGCGCGGTGCGCGCCTGCCGATCATGATCTCGGGCACGATCACCGACCGCTCGGGCCGCACGCTGTCGGGCCAGACCGCGGAGGCGTTCTACGCCTCGATGGCGCACAGCCGTCCGCTGTCGATCGGCCTCAACTGCGCGCTCGGCGCGACCGACATGCGCGAGCACGTCGAGACGCTCGCGCGCGTCGCCGACGCGTTCGTGAGTGCGCATCCGAACGCGGGCCTTCCGAACGCGTTCGGCGAGTACGACGAGACGCCCGAGGAGATGGCCGAGACGCTGCGCGAGTTCGCGACCTCGGGCCTGCTCAACCTCGTCGGCGGTTGCTGCGGGACGACACCCGCGCACATCCGCGCGATCGCCGAAGCCGTGCGCGGCCTGCCGCCGCGCCGCCTGCCCCACCTTCTGAAGGACGCTGCATGATCATCCTCATCGTCGGGGCCGGCGGCACGCTCGGCCGCGCCGTGACCGCGCGCCTCGGTCAGCGCCACACGATCGTGACCGCGGGACGCTCGCAAGGCGACGTACGCGTCGACCTGCGCGACGAGGCCAGCGTGCACGCGATGTTCGAACTGACCGGGCCGATCGACGCGATCGTCGCGACGGCCGGCAACGTGCACTTCGGTCCGCTCGCGCAGATGACCGCCGAGGATTTCACCGCGGGCCTCAACGACAAGCTGCTCGGCCAGGTCCGCCTCGCGCTCATCGGCCAGCATCATCTCAACGACGGCGGATCGATCACCCTGACCACCGGCATCCTCGCCGAGCAGCCGATCGCGCAAGGCGCCAACGCGACCGCGGTCAACGCCGGCATCGAGGGCTTCGTGCGCGCCGCCGCCTGCGAGCTGCCGCGCGGCCTGCGCATCAACGCCGTGAGCCCGAGCGTGCTGCGCGAAGCCTGGGACGCCTACGGGCCCTATTTCCCCGGTTTCGAGCCGGTCGGTGCGGATCGCGCCGCGATCGCGTTCGAGCGCAGCATCGACGGCGTGCAGACCGGCCAGGTGTTCAAGGTCTGGTGATGTCCGACGCCCGCACGCCACCACGCTACACGCGCCTTTCCGGCCTCGAGCCGCTCGTCGTCACGCCGGACCTGCTGTTCGTCAACGTCGGCGAACGCACCAACGTCACCGGCAGCGCGCAATTCCGCAAGCTGGTCAAGGAGGAGCGCTACGAGGAAGCCGTCGACGTCGCGCGCCAGCAGGTCGCGAACGGCGCGCAGATCCTCGACGTGAACATGGACGAGGGCCTCATCGACTCCGAGAAGGCGATGACGCGTTTCCTCAACCTGATCGCGTCCGAGCCCGACATCGCACGCATCCCGGTCATGGTCGATTCCTCGAAGTGGAGCGTCATCGAGGCCGGCCTCAAATGCCTGCAGGGCAAGGGCGTGGTCAACTCCATCTCGCTCAAGGAAGGCGAGGCGCTGTTCGTCGAGCACGCGCGCAAGGTGCTGCGCTACGGCGCCGCCGCGGTGGTGATGGCCTTCGACGAGGTCGGCCAGGCCGACACCTGCGCACGCAAGGTCGAGATCTGCACGCGCGCCTACCGCATCCTCGTCGACGAGGTGGGTTTCCCGCCCGAGGACATCATCTTCGACCCCAACATCTTCGCGGTCGCGACCGGGATCGAGGAGCACGACAACTACGCTGTCGACTTCATCGAGGCGACGCGCATCATCAAGGCGACGCTGCCGCACTGCCACGTGTCGGGCGGCGTCTCCAACGTGTCGTTCTCGTTCCGCGGCAACGAGCCCGTGCGCGCGGCGATCCACTCGGTGTTCCTGTACCACGCTATCGCGGCCGGCATGGACATGGGCATCGTCAACGCCGGCGCGCTGCCGATCGTCGACGAGCTCGATCCCGAGCTGCGCGAGCGCGTCGAAGATGTCGTCCTCAACCGCCGCCCCGATTCCACCGAGCGCCTGCTCGCGATCGCCGACCGCTACAAGAAGGGCGGCAAGGACGCGGGTGGCGACACGCGCGAGGAGCAGTGGCGCAGCCTGCCGATCGAGAAGCGCCTCGCGCACGCCCTCGTGCACGGCATCGACGCCCACGTCGACGCCGATACCGAGGAGGCACGCCTGCGCTCGACACGCCCGCTCGACGTCATCGAAGGTCCGCTCATGGACGGCATGAACGTGGTCGGCGACCTGTTCGGCGCGGGCAAGATGTTCCTGCCTCAGGTGGTCAAGTCGGCACGCGTCATGAAGAAGGCCGTCGCCTGGCTGCTGCCGTACATCGAGGCCGAGAAGGCGCGCACCGGCGATGCCGGCAAGTCGAACGGCAAGATCATCATGGCCACGGTCAAGGGCGACGTGCACGACATCGGCAAGAACATCGTCGGCGTCGTGCTCCGCTGCAACAACTTCGACGTGGTCGACCTGGGCGTCATGGTGCCGGCGCAGAAGATCCTCGACGCCGCACGCGCCGAGAACGCCGACATGATAGGCCTGTCCGGACTCATCACGCCGTCGCTCGACGAGATGACCCACGTCGCGCGCGAGATGCAGCGCCAGGATTTCCACCTGCCGCTGCTGATCGGCGGCGCGACCACGTCGCGAGCGCACACCGCGCTCAAGATCGAACCGCACTACAAGGCACCGACCGTGTGGGTCAAGGATGCCTCGCGCGCAGTCGGCGTCGCGCAGTCGCTGATCTCGAAGGACCTCGTCGACGCGTTCATGGCGAAGATCCGCGCCGAGTACGGCGAGATCCGCGAGCGCCACAAGGACCGCAGCGGCGCGAAGAAGCTCGTCACGCTGGCCAAGGCGCGTGCGCAGCGCTTCGACGGCGACTGGGCGAACCACGTTCCGCCTGCGCCGCGCAAGCCCGGCATCACCGTGCTCGACGACGTGCCACTCGCCGAGCTCGTGCCGTTCATCGACTGGACACCGTTCTTCAATGCCTGGGAACTGGCGGGACGCTTCCCGGCGATCCTCGACGACGCCATCGTCGGCACCCAGGCCACCGAGCTGTATCGCGATGCACGTGCGATGCTCGACCGCATCGTCGCGGAAAAGTGGCTGCGCGCGCGCGGCGTGTTCGGCCTGTGGCGCGCCAATGCGGTCGGCGACGATGTCGCGGTGCGCGATGCCGACGGTGCGCCGCTCGCCACGCTGCACTTCCTGCGCCAGCAGGCCGACAAGCCGGTCGAGCGCCCGGACTTCTGCCTCGCCGATTTCGTCGCGCCGGCCGACAGCGGCCGCGAGGACTGGGTCGGCGGGTTCGCGGTCACCGCCGGCATCGGCATCGACGAACACGTCGCACGCTTCGAGCGCGAGCACGACGACTATTCCTCGATCATGCTCAAGGCGCTCGCCGACCGTCTCGCCGAAGCCTTCGCCGAGTACCTGCACCACCGCGTGCGCCGCGAGGACTGGGGCTACGTGCCCGACGAGGCGCTCGACAACGACGCCCTCATCGACGAGAAGTACAGCGGCATCCGTCCCGCGCCGGGCTATCCGGCCTGTCCCGACCACACCGAGAAGGACACGCTGTTCCGCCTGCTCGATGCGACCGCGAACGCGGGCATCTCGATCACCGAGAGCTTCGCGATGCTGCCGACCGCGGCGGTCTCGGGCTGGTACTTCTCGCACCCGCGCAGCCAGTACTTCGTACTCGGGCGCGTGACCCGCGAACAGGTCGAGGACTACGCGAAACGCAAGGGCTGGTCGCTCGCCGAAGCCGAGCGCTGGCTCGCCCCGAACCTCGACTACGATCCCGAATGATCCCGCCGGCGGCATGCGGCCGCCGGCGCACTGCTGTCCAGGGAAAGTTCGAGGCGAACGCTCGAAAACATTGCCGCGTCAGGCCTCCGGCAATGAACGCCTGCATGCCGACGCGTTCTCGCGGCAATACGGCATTGCGCACGCTCTTTCCTTCTCCCTCCGGGAGAAGAGCCTGCCCCGTACCCCGATACGGGGGCCCGCAGGGCCGGATGAGGGTTCGGGATCGCGACGATGATCCGACGTGGTCCCGATCCCGCACCCTCTCCCCAACCCCTCTCCCGGAGGGAGAGGGGCTCAAGCGCAACGCCACTGCGAAAGGACGCGTCGAGCCTGTGAAGCCGCGCGACGCCGAACGCCGGGAACCCCCACGCAACAGCTCCGCCTACGGCGCGACGCGACGTGCGATTTGTCCCGGGACAGTAGTGGCCGCCGGCGGGCATGCCGTTGCTACATGCCGGCCTGCGACGCACCACCCATCGCGGACAGGAACGCGAGTCCGCCGAACAGCATGAAGCACACGATCGCGACCACGGTCATGATCAGGTAGGCCTTGCAGAGGTTGGCCTTGTTCGGGTTGGTGCCGTTCGAGAACGCCCACACGAGCATCATGACGAAACCCACCAGCGGGATCGCGAGCACGATCAACGTGACGATCCACTGCCCGAGCGTGACCACCGGTGCGACGCTGTTGCGATTGTCCATCCCCAATTCCCCTCGTCGGTGCCGGGGCGGAATGCCCGGCCGCAGACTCCTACGGGAAACGGGGGCGCCGGGTGACAACCGGCGGCGCCGGGCCTAGGCGGCGGCAGCGTCCGAGCGCCGGTGGCGCAGGTCGACGACGAGGTTGTAGACCGACACGAAGGCCGGGAACAGGTTCGAGAGAATGCCGACCGAGTCGTTCTTGCCGAACGTGAAATAGCTGACCAGCATGATGCTGCCGGCCACCGACAGCCACCAGAACGCCTGCGGCATGTGCACGCGGCCGAGCTTCTTGGTCGCGTACATCTGCACGAACCAGCGGCTCGTGAACAGGAACACGCCGAGGTAGCCGACGAGCTTCCACGGCGTCACGCCGATGCTGTGGATGTTGAAAAGCACCTCGTTCATGACGCCCCCCGCACGCGAAAAAGGGCGACATTCTAGCCTTGTGCGTGTCGGAGCGCCGTCGGAGACCGCGCCCGGGCGCCCGCCCCGCGTGCGCGCGGGTCGCGCAGGTGGCGCGACGTGATCAGTCGCGCGCGGCGAGCCAGTCGTGGATCGCGGGCGGCACCTCGCGCTGCGCACGGCCCGACACGTAGATGCCGATGTGGCCGCCGCGGAACGCGATCTGCGTGTAGTCGTCGGTGCCGACGAGGCCGCCGAGCGCTCGCGAGGCGTCGGGTGGGACGAGATGATCCTGCTCGGCGAAGATGTTGAGTACGGGCATCGTGATGTTGGCGAGGTCGACCTCGCGTTCGCCGATCACGAGCCCGCCGTTGACGAACTTGTTGCCCTGGTAGAAATCGCGCAGGAACTGGCGGAACGCCTCGCCGGCCTGGTCCGGCGAATCGAAGATCCACTTCTCCATGCGCAGGAAGTTCTCGAGCTCGGCCTTGTCGTCGAGGATGTCGACCATGCCGATGTACTTCTGCTGCATGAGCCGGATCGGCTTGAGCGTGAGGTAGCACAGGTTCATGAGGTCGGCCGGCACGTTGCCGATCGTGTCGACGAACAGGTCGGCGTCGAGGTTGCGTGTCCAGTTCGACAGCATGTTGTCGGGCGTGTGGAAATCGACCGGCGTCACCATCGTGACGAGGTTCTTCACCTTGTCCGGATGCATGGCCGCGAAGCACAGCGAGAACGCGCCGCCCTGGCAGATGCCGAGCACGTTGATCTTCTTCACGCCTGCCTTGCGCGCGACCGCATCGACGCTGCGGCGGATGTAGCCGTTGATGTAGTCGTCGAGGGTGAGCCAGCGGTCGGCGCGGTCCGGATAGCCCCAGTCGATGAGGTAGACGTCCTCGCCCTGCGCGAGCAGGTTGCGCACGAGCGACTTGTCCTCCTGCAGGTCGACCATGTAAGGACGGTTGACCAGCGCGTAGACGATCAGCGTCGGCGTCTTCGCGGTCGGCTTGCGCTCGCCGCGGAAGCGGTAGACCACGAGCTTGTCCTCGCGGTAGACCACTTCCTTGTCGGTGACGCCGTAGGTGACGTCGTCGAGCTGGCGCAGCACCTGCGCGCCGGCGGCGAGCTTGCGCTGGAATGCCGCGGCTTCGCCGGCGGCCTTGGCGGGATCGATGCGGAGCGGACCCATGGCGGTCTACCTCAGCGCTTGCCGCGGCGCGCGCGTGCGGCCGCCGGACGGGTGGAAGGAGCGTCGCCGCGCGCGGTACGTGCGAAGCGGGCGATGCGGTCGGCGAAACTCGTGGCGGCCTGCGGCGCATCGGCGGTCGCCGTCGCGACCGTCGTGCGCGCCTTGCTCGCGGACACCTTGCGGGGCGCGGCGGGTGTCGCGACGCTGGCCTTCTTCGGCCGCGCGACCTGCGGCACCGAACGCTGCTTCTTGACCGGCTTGCGCGGCTTGCGAGCCGGCTTGGCGGCCTTCGCCGGTGCGGCCGCCTGCGGCTTCGCGGCAGTCGCCGTATCGGCGGCAGAGGCCTCGCGCCGGAACGCGACCACGTTCGAGCGCGCCTCCTGCGCCTTGCGCAGCGCCGCGACCTCGTCGCGCAACGCGTCGATCTCGGCACGCAGGCTCGCGACGTCCTCGCCGCCCTGCGCCTCGCGGAACTGGCGGCGCAACGCCTGCAGGCGCTCGCCGAGGCTGTCGATCTCGCTGCGCGTCGGCACGCCGAGGTCGTTGCTGATGCGTTCGACCTCGCGCTGCACGTGGGAACGCACGCGCATCTGCGCGTTGACGAGCGCACCGTAGACCTCGCGGAACTCCTCCGACAGCGCGACCACGGCGTAGGCCTCCTCGATCGCGTCGACCCAGAGGTCGTAGACACCGCGCACGCTGTCGATCTGGCGGCCCGGCTCCTCGCGATCGGCGAGCTTGCGCTGGAATGTCGCGAAGCCCTGTTCGGCGACCTTGAGCATGAGGCGCTGGTAGCGCGCGTTCTGCTCCTGATACTCGATCAGCGCGAGCACGCCGGCCTGCGCGTTCTCCTGATGCTCGCGCAGGAAGCCGAACGCGGGCGTGCCGAGCGCATCCTTGGCCTGGCCGAGCATCGGCCCGGCGACGGACAGGAAGCGCTGCATCATCGCGTCGAAACCGGCCGCGCCATGGCTGCCGCTCTGGCGCAGGAAGCTCGCGAACGGATTCGCGGCGCCCTGCATCGGCGCCGCTGCCGACTGCATGAGCTCGGCCCACGAGCTGCCGCCCTGCCCGCCCATCGCCTGGAGCAGGCCGAGGTAGCCTTGCGAGGCCGTGGCGAGACGTTCGAGCAGGTCGCCGCCGAGCGCGCCCATGCCGGGCATCGCCCCCGGTGTCATGCCGGGCATGGCTCCGGACATCATGCCGGGCATCGCACCACCGAAGCCGGGCATGGCGCCGAACAGGCCACCAAGCCCCGGCGGCATCCCGAACGGCGCGCCCATGCCCGGAAACGGGGAGCCTCCGCCACCGAAAGCGTTCAGACCCGGCATCGCCGCGGCGGCCTGCTTCGACAAGGCCTCCCATTGGCGGGCCCACTGGCTCATGTCGAACGGTTCGCTCATGTCGGTCTCCGGCAGCGGTGGCGGCGCAAGGCCTCGATCATAGTACGGCGCAGGTGTCGTCCCGGCGACGCGATCAGTCGCCCGGCATCGCGCCGAGCTGCATCGCGCCGAGCGGACCGTCGCCGCGCGGCGTGGTCACGATGTCCTTGCCGGGCGGCAGCGGCGCGCCGTTGGCGACGTGGCTCCACAGGTGGTCGAGCGCGGCGTAGCCGTACGGCATCAGCGGCACGTAGCGGTCGCCGAACTGCGGGAAGGCGAGGAACGCGTCGAAATGCTGGGCGTGGCCGACGCGCCACAGGCTGGCCTGGCGGCCGTTCGCGGCGAGCCATGCCACGTAGGGATCGGAGCTGAAGGCGATCGGCACGAGGCCGTCGTCGATGCCGTGCACGATCGTGATCGGCAGGCCTGCGCGCGGCAGTGCGGCGCGCGTGCGCGCGACCTCGCCGGCGAGGCGCTTGGCGGTGTCGTCGGAGGAACTCCACAGCTGGCTCAGGCACAGCAGGCCGGCCAGGGTCGGATCGTCGCCGCCGGCCTGCGCATCGACGATGCCGACGCCGGCGCCGGGCGGGATGCCACTCGCATCGGACCACCACGTCGCGCGCGCGATGTCGTCGGCGAGGCGCGTGCGGCCGTTCGCATCGGTCGCCGCGAACGCGTAGCCGCACGGCATCGCCGCGACGCCGGTGCGTGCGTAGGCGGCCGCATAGGTCACGGTCACCGCACGCCAGAGATCCAGCGCGCTCGTCGACGCCGCGCTGCGCAGTGCCTCCTCGGTCCAGCCCGTGTCGCGCAGGCGCTGGTGGGCCTCGCGTGCACGCGCCTCGTCGTCGGCGCCGGTCAGGCGGCTCGCGGCATGCAGGGCACGGCAGCGCGCGCTCCACATCGGCAGCGGCTGGCCGTTGACCCGAGCGAACGGCACGCCGTCGTAACGCGAATCGAGCAGCGCACACGGAATCAGCAACGCGGCCTCGGTCGCGTAGTCGTAGAGCGCGCGGCCGCCACGACCCGGCAGCACGTTCGGTTCGAGCGCGACGACACCGTCGAGCAGGCCGTCGTCGAGCCCGGCCGCCTGCAGCACCGCGCCGCCGCCGTTGGAAAGGCCTGCCGCGATGACGCGCGTGTTGTCGGCCGTGAACGGGGCCTCGTCCGGGAACGCCTCGTCGAGGGCGCGCAGCGCGAAGCGCGCGGCCTGCAGCACGTGCAGGCCCCAGTCGGCTTCGGGGTTGTCGCCCGAGTTCGCATGCTTGACGAGCACGCCGTTGGAGACGGGATCCTGCGACGGCACGAACTCGAGCTCGCCGTCGGCCTGCGTGCCGCGCGTGCCGTCGAGGCGCACGCCGGTGCCCGAGGCCACGTCGAAGTAGCCGGTGCCGGCGCCCTTGTCGGTGTAGGCGACCACGCAGCCGCGCGCGAGACCCCATGCACCCGCGAGCGCGATGCCGCCGTAGATGCCGCGCGAACCGGACGACGCCGTGACGACGATGCAGCGCTTCTGGCGATCGAACAGGTCCGGCACCTGGGCCAGCACGCGATGCGGCGCATGGCGACCGTCGAGTGTCGCGAACGCCGTGTACTCGCGTCCGGTCACGACCGGCACGGCACCGTAGATCTCGCCGTAGCCGCCGAGCGGGCCAAGGTCGGCGATGCCGCGCCAGCTCGAATGGATCGCGCGACGGCGCAGTTCGGCCGGCGTCGGCGACGCGGGGTTCGCGAAGCCCGGCGGCGTCGCGCGCAGCCCGGCGAGGCCGAGACCGGCGCTGAGCAGGTCGTCGCCGTCACGGTGCGTGGTCGTGCGGATCTCGCCGAAACGGTCGGCGGAGGCCTTCTTCGCGGGAGCCGGCGAAGCGGTGGACGACGGCGCGGTCACGGGTTCGTCCGGGCGCTCACGCGAGCTGGAGCAGGCGGCGAGCAAGCTCGCGACGAGGACGGAAGGGACCAGGCGCCATGCATTCATTCGCTCGCTCGCGGATCGGGATGGAGGACGCCTGGCGGCACGCGTGCCGACGGCGCGGAGGCGCGATGGTACCCGCAATCCCGTTGACTTCCCGTTGGCGCGGCGTGAAGCCGTGCGCGCGAGCGGTTACCCTGCGGACATGCCGCGCATCCTCATCGTCGACGACCATCCGCTGTTCCGCCTCGCCCTCGCGCAGGCGGTGCGCAACGTCGTCGATGCGGCCGAGGTCGTCGAAGCCGACGGCTTCGAGGCCGCGATGGCGCAGTTGCGCGCGCAACCCGACACCGACCTCGTGCTGCTCGACCTGCACATGCCGGGCAGCCACGGCCTCATGGGCCTGGTCACGCTGCGCAGCGCGTTTCCTGCGGTCGCCGTGGTCATGGTGTCGGCGCACGACGATCCGAACGTCGTGCATCGCGCGCTGACCTACGGGGCCGCCGGCTTCGTGCCCAAGCGCACGGGCCTCGACGACCTGCAAGGCGTGCTGCGCGCGATCCTCGACGGCGAGCTGCCAGCACCGCCGCCCGCCGCCACGACCGCCGACGACCTCCAGGACCGCGCGCTCGCGGCGCGCCTCGCGACCCTGAGCCCGCAGCAGTTGCGCGTGCTCGTGCTCGTCGCCGAAGGCCTGCTCAACAAGCAGATCGCCGACCGCCTCGGCATCCAGGAGCGCACCGTCAAGGCGCACCTGACCGCGATCTTCGAGCGCCTCGGCGTGCGCAACCGCACCCAGGCCAGCCTGCTGCTCGGTGCGCTGTCGATCTCCGATCCCGCGCGCTTCCCGCTCCCCGACGACACCAGCATCACGGCCGGCTGACCGCCCGCACGGCGCCCTGCTACGCTGCGCGCGCCACGCTGGAGGGAAGCGGCCTTGGACCACGCGGACGTCACGAAACGCGCACTCGACGTGTTCGCGTCGCTGCTCGATGCTGCCGAGGCGGAGGTCGACGTCATCCTCGCCGACGAGCCTCCCGCCGTCGCGCAGCAGGTGCGCCGCATGCGCGCCGCCCATGCGGGCGATGCAGGCGTCGCGCTCGCCGGCCACGTGCAGGCCGCGCTCGATCCGGTCGCCGCCGAATCCACCGAGGGACCGTTCCATGACGGCGAGGCCATCGGCCCGTACCGGCTCGTGCGCGAGATCGGACGTGGCGGCATGGCCTGCGTCTGGCTCGCCGAACGCGCCGACGGCTCGCTGCAACGCGCCGTCGCACTCAAGCTGCCGCTGCCGGGATATGCGCGGCACGGATTCGGCGAGCGCTTCGGACGCGAGCGCGACATCCTCGCCCGGCTCGTGCATCCGCACATCGCGCGCCTCTACGACGCCGGCCTCGACGCGGGCGGCCAACCCTATCTCGCGCTCGAGTTCGTCGAAGGCGAGCCGATCACGCGCTGGTGCGACACGCGCCGTGCCGGCGTGCGCGAGCGCCTGCAGCTGTTCGGCCAGGTGCTCGACGCGGTGCAGTTCGCGCACGCGAACCTCGTCATGCACCGCGACCTCAAGCCCGGCAACATCCTCGTCGACACGAACGGCTCGGTCAGCCTGCTCGATTTCGGCATCGCGCGCCTGCTCGACATGGAAGGATCGAGCGCTGCCGAGACCGCGCTCACGCGCGACGGCGGGCGTGTGCTCACGCTGCAGTACGCGAGCCCCGAGCAGGTGCGCGGCGAGCCGTTGACGACCGCGACCGACGTGTTCTCGCTCGGCGTGGTGCTGCACGAACTGCTCGCCGGCACACGGCCGTACCGACTCGCCTCCGGCTCCGCCGCGCAACTCGAGCACGCGATCACCGAGGGTGCGCGATCGCCACTCGTGCGCGCCTCCAGCGACGAGCGCGCCGCCGCACTCGGGCTGCGCCATGCGCGTGCGATGCGGCGTCGACTCGGCGGCGACCTCGAGGCGATCGTCGCCAAGGCGATGGCCCCGTCACCTGCTCAGCGCTACGCGACCGTGCAGGCCTTCCACGACGACCTGCGTCGCCACCTCGAAGGTCATCCCGTACGTGCACGCCGCCCGTCCCGGCTGCTCGCGGCGTGGCGCTTCGTGCGCCGCCACGCGGTCGCCTCGACCGTCGTCACGGCACTCGTCACCGCACTGGTCGCGAGCAGCATCGTCGCCGTAGCCACCGCGCAGCGCGAGCGTGCGCAACGCGAACGTGCCGAGGCGGCCAGTGCCTTCCTCGTCGGCGTGTTCGCGCAGGCTCATCCCGACGAGAACCGCGGCAAGCCGTTCACGGCCGCCGAACTGCTCGCCAAGGGCGAGCGCCTGCTCGACGCCGACGCGTCGCGACCGGCCGCGGTGCAGGTCGACCTGACCAGCCTGATCGGTGAGCTGTACTGGAGCATCGGCGACTTCGCACGTGCCGAGCAGCTGCTCGTGCGCGCGGTCGATGCCGCGGCGGCCGGCGACGTGCCCGACGGTGTGCGTGCGTCCGCGCTGCTGCGGCTCGCGCGCACCGAGCTCGGCCGGAATGCCCACGACAAGGCGATCGCCTACGCACGCGAGGCAATCGACGCCGCCGCGCGGGCCGGTGCATCCGCGCGCGGTGAAGGTTCGCAGGCACGCCGCGTCGTCGCCGAGGCGACCATCGCGCAAGGCTCGGCGGAGCAGGCCTTGCCGCTGCTCCACGAGGCGCTCGCGGCGGACCGCGAAGCGTTCGGCCCGGCCAGCGCCGAGGTCGCCGCCGACTGGGACATGTTCGGCCTCGCCTACAAGGAACTCTCGCGCTACGACGAGGCGATCGACGCCTCGCAGCGCGCCGTCGAGGGGCTGAGCCGCGTGCACGGGCGCGAGCACAGCAGCGTGGTCAATGCGCTTGGCGTATTGGCCTCGGCACTGGGCCACAAGGGCGACATCGACGCGTCGATCGCGACCCTGCGCGAGTCGGCCGCGATCGCCGAGCGCATTTTCGGGGCCGAGCACCGCGAGACGATCGTGCAGCGCTCGAACCTCTACATCGCGCTCAATCGTGCGGGACGCCCCGAGGAGGCCGTGCGCGGCAACCTCGAACTGCTCGCCATCGTGCAGCGCACGATGGCCGACACCCGTCCCGAGCAGCTGGCGTTCCTGTATGGCGCGCTGGCGAGCCAGTACCGCAGCCTCGGACGGTTCGCCGAGTCGGCACAGGCCGCGAACGACGCAGTGGCGACGTGGACCCGCATCAAGGGTTCGGACGACCAGGTGGAACTCGCCGATCCGTTGTGGAGCCTCGGCACCGCGCAGGGGCTGCTCGGGCAGCACGCCGAGGCCGAGGCGACGCTTCGCCGCGCGATCGCGATCGCATCGCGGCACCAGGCGCCGACGTCGCAGTGGCGTGCGATGTACCGCGGCCAGCTCGCGATCGTGCTGCGCCTGGAAGGCCGCGGCGACGCGGCCTTGCATGAAGTCGAGGATGCGATCGAGGCGATCGGCCAGGCGGCGACGCGTGCCACGCCGATACCGGTCTTCCTGCAGGCGGTCGCGAGCGAAGCGCGACTCGACACCGGCGACATCGCAGGCGCTCTCTCCACGGCGACGCGTGCGGTCGACATGGCGCGTGAAGCAGGGCCGGCCAGTGCGCTCGGGCATCGCGCACCGCTGTTCGCACTCGGGCGTGCGTTGCGCGCGACGGGCCGTGCCGGCGAAGCCGAAACCACGTTGCGCGAAGCGCTCGCCACAAGCCGCCCGCCACTCGGAGACGACGATCCACGCATCCTCGAGATCGAGGCGGAACTCGCCGCGACGCTCGCCGACCTGCATCGCCACGAGGAGTACACGGCGCTGCGCGACGCACTCGCCCCGCGCCTGCGGGCACTCGGTACGCCCTACGCGAAGACGCTTCTCGCCCGGCTGGGTGTACGCCCGATCAGCGCGCCGTCGACGTAGGGGGGGGCGCGGCAGACGGCGATGCGTCCGGCGCGGGAGCCAGCGTCGCGTCCGGCTCGGCGAGGTCCATCTGGTAGGGCGGCGCGAACCAGAACGGAATGCGGTACTCGCGCCTGCGGTTGCGCCCCTTGTCCTCGCCTTGCGCGTTCCACGTCACCACGAGTTCGTGGCGTCCGGGTGCGAGGCGATCGAGCGGAAGATAACCCTGCAGACCTCGCATCCCGAGGTCGCGACGCTCGGCATCCTCGAACGTGGCGACGTCGGCCACGCGCGTATCGAGGCGCACCTCCCACAACCCGGCGAGACAGGCCCGGCGTGCCGCACTGTCGTCCGCGTCCGCACAACGCTCCTTGAGCACGCGCGCATCGCGGTCCGGCAGATGCGGCAGGAACACGCGCAGGTAGGCGTCCGCGACGAGATCCGACGGAATCACCGGCACGCGCAGCAGCAGGTCGTCCTGGCCGCGCAGGTTCTCGTAGTAGGCACTGCGCTGGCCGGCTTCGGCACGCGTGTCGTCGAGCCATGTGTAGCTGCCGAACGGCGCGAACTCGCGTGCGAGCACCATCTGCACCGTGCCGATGAGCACGGTCGACATGATCACGAAACCGAACATGATCGAGAACGTGCGCCGCGGCATGTTGCCCTCGAGCGAGAGCTGCACGGGCAGCATCAGATGCTGCGGCAGGTACCAGCCCTGCATGCGCAGCAGGACGCGCACGACGCGCTGCAGACCTGCCGGCGTCTCGCGCCGTCCACGCCCGACCACCTGCCAGAAGCCTTCGATCACCATCACGCCGAGCGACACGAGCATGACCCCGCCCGCGATCACCCCGAGCACGATGTTGCCGGCCCTCTCCGGAAGGTCGAACAGGTACACGACGAGCATCGTGGCGATGAAGATGCCGACCAGCAGCGTCGCCATCCAGGCCATCGAGATCGCGACGAGGCCGACGACCGAGAACACCACCGAGGCGAACCGGTCGGCACCGTCGATCGCGGCACCGAGGTCGCTGACACCGCGCCTGTAGTAATCCCGCGACAGCGGTCCGACGCTGGTGATGCGGTCCCAGCGGATGCCGTGCGGGAACACCGCCTTGAGGCCGATCAGGCCGACCCAGTACGCACGCGCGACGAGATGCAGCAGGAACGCGCCGGCAAGCGTGTAGGACAGTCCGATCGCCATCGGGAAGACGAGGTCGACGATGCCGAGGCGATTTCCGTCGACGTGCACCTGCAGCGCCGCCCAGCGCGCGAACAGCCAGCCCGGGAACGTCGCGAGCGCGACGAGGCTGATACCCGAGATGATGAGCTCGAGCTCGTCCGTGCGCTCGCGCAGGCTCTCGAAGGCGACCCGGGAAGGCGATGCAGGCGGCGGGTCGCCGGCCGGCGGAAGCGATGGTTCGTGGGCAGTCAAGTCGGCATCCGGGGACGATCGAACGGCGCACAGTGTAGCCGCGCACAACGGCTAGAATGCCGCGCATGGACGCCCCGATCGACGATGGCCTGTTCGAGGAGCTCTACGCCGAGCTCAAGCGGCGCGCGCACCTCGTGCGGCGCGGCCAGCTTGGCGAGACGCTCGACACCACTGCGCTCGTGCACGAGGCCTGGCTCAAGGTCACGCCGCGCAGCGGCCGCTTCAACGATCGCGAGCACCTCGTGCGCACCACGGTACTCGCGATGCGCCAACTGCTCGTCGACAACGCGCGCGCGCGCAATGCACAGAAGCGCGGCGGCGACCTCGCCGCGGTCACGCTGACCGCGAACCTCACCGGCGCGGTCGGCGCCGGCGTCGACGAGCACGGCATCCTCGACGCGCTCGACCGCCTGCGCGCGATCGACGCGCGCAAGGCCGAGGCGATCGAACTGCACGCGCTCGGCGGCGCGACCTATGCCGAGATCGCCGGCCTGCTCGCGGTGTCGGAACAGACCGTCAAGCGCGACCTCGCCGCGGCGCGCGCGCTGCTCCTCGTCTGGCTCGGCGACGGTGTCGGGCCGGATGGACCGGCCCCGCGCTGAATCGCGTTTCCGTCTCCAGCCCACAGGGGGCCGGAGAACCACGCCATGCCGATCATCCATCCCGCGCGCAAGACGCGCGCACGTGCGACGCCACGCTTCCGCTTCGCCGTCATGCTTGCCGGCACCGCACTCGCGGCCCTGCCTTCTGCGCAGGCCGCGACGTTCCTCGTCGACACGACCAGCGACGACGGCAGCGCGGCGTTCCAGCTCTGCGACGCCGACGCGACCAACGCGAACTGTTCGCTGCGCGGCGCAATCACCGCGATGAACGCGAGCGCCGGGCCGCACACGATCACGTTCGCGATCCCGCAAGCCGATCCGGGCTACATCGCCGCCACGGCGCACTGGCGCTTCAGTCCGACCACGGCGTATCCGTTCATCACGCGCGAGCTGGTGATCGACGGGTACACGCAACCCGGCGCCGTGCCGAACACGAACACGACGACTCAAGGCGGCAGCAACGCGGTGCTCAGGATCGAGATCGCGGGACCAGGTCGCGCTGCGCAGATCGATGGCCTCAATGCGATCAACGGCGTCGGCAGCAGCGCCGCCTTGACCGTGCGCGGCCTCGCCATCAACCGGTTCTTCCGCAACATCTCGCTGTACAACGCCGGCAGCCATCGCATCGAGGGCTGCTTCATCGGCAGCGACATCACCGGCACGAACGGGTTCGATTCCGCACAGGCAAGCTGGATGGGCATCGTGCAGGGCGGAGGTGCGCTTCAGCTGGGTGGAACGACGCCGGCGGCTCGCAACCTCGTGTCGGGAAACCTCTACATGGGCCTGTGGCAGACCACGGCGGGGCCGCTCACGGTCCAGGGCAACCTGTTCGGCACGACCGCCGCAGGCACCGCCGACCTGCCACGCCAGGACTACGGCATCCAGCTCGGCGCGACAGGCGTCGGCGCGAGCATCGGCGGCAGTGCAGACGGCGCGGGCAACCTGTTCGGCGCGAACCGATTCGGTGCGATCTACGTCAACGCGCAGGTTCCGGCGGGCATGGCGAACCCCGTGCCCCTGCGCATCCTCGGCAACATCCTCGGCACGGATACGTCCGGCACCGTGCCACTCGGCAACGGTCTCAATCCCGGATCACCGAGCCAGCCGCAGTCGACGATCTTCGTGTTCGGCGGCGGCCGCTGCGGCGTCGCGATCGGTGGCGATGCACCGGGCGAAGGCAACAGGATCGCGAACGGCGGCGCGGCCGGCGTGCTCGTCGCGAACTGCACGAACGCTCCCGTGCTCGGCAACCGCTTCACGGGCAACCGGGGTGGCGCGCTCGACCTCTCGCTTTCGAGCAACGGCGACGGTCCGACGCCGAACGACGCCGGTGACGCCGACGAGGGCGGCAACCGCCTGCAGAACCACCCGGTCATGACGTCGTTCTCGTGCAGCGCGGGCACCTGCACGCTCGGCTACCGCGTCGACACCGCCGTGGCGAATGCGACTTACCCGTTGCGCGTCGACGTCATGGTCGGGCGTGGCGGTCAGCCCGAAGCGGCCGTCGCGACCGACACCGTGCTCGCCGCCGAGGCCGGCACGACGCGCACGGTCACGTTCGCATCGGCCGCGCTGCAAGGCGGTGCGCTGATCCTGTCGGCCACCGATGCCGTGGGCAACACGAGCGAATTCGGTGGCGAGCACCTGTTCGCGACCGGCTTCGAGTGAAACCTCCCGCATGAGGCCCCATGCCTGGGGTCCGTGCCTGGGGTCAGGTTCATTTCTCCGTGCACGCGTTCCCGTCCTCGCGTGCTGCGTTGGAGAAATGAACCTGACCCCAAGCCTCGACCCCGGGCCTCGGATTCCCACACACGGGCGCCTCGTGCGAATCGTACGCGGCACATCACGCGCGCCCGGGTGTGCGCGTGCCTAAGCGCAGACGAGAGCGCATCGACACGCTCGACGTCACGCTCGGGGCCAGGTTCATGTGTCTTGCGAGTCACATGCAACCTGCACGCGCGCTCAAGGACACATGAACCTGACCCCACGCATGAGCGAAACACGCTTCCGCCAGGCGCGCCGCGTCGAACGCTACGGCGCGACCGCCCTCAACGCCGCGAGTGCGGTCGTGAAGCGCTGCGGCGAGTAGGCGTCCTCGTTCTTGAGCACGTCGTAGAGGCCGTCGAGGCGCGCACGCAGGGTCTTGGTCTTCTCGGCGTCGAGCTTGCCGTCGTTCTCGAACGCGACGACGACCGACTGCGCCGCCATCGCGACCTGCTCGGCGGAAGCGTAGTCGCGGTACTCGCCGCGTTTGGCGTCGGCCTCGATGCTCGCGAGGATCGGATCGAGGCTTTCGGGCCCGTAGGCGAAGCCCGCGACCTGCGGCAACAGGCCATCGAGCGTCGCGCGCAGGCGACGCGCGGCGGCGAACGTCTCGCTGCGGCTCTGCGTGGTCGCCTTGTGCAGCGCGCGCGTCTGCTCGAGCACGCGTGCCGCCGCGGCCTTGTCGACCGGCGCGAGCACGTGGCGGAACATGAGCAGGTTCGCATCGTTGAGGCGCACCACGCCCGGGCCGAGTCCGGTGCCCTGGCGCGGGCCCCAGCGGTTCGCCGACATGACCTTGTGGCAGGCGTGGCAGTCGAACAGCACGAGCTCGGGGAAGATGCCCTGCCAGCCGGCCTTCTCGTCGACGACGAGATCGAGCAGGTTGCCCGCGGCGACGCCCTGCCCGACGGCCCAGTCGCGCACGCCGTTCCATTCGCCCTTGCGCTTGTTCCAGGCCTCGCCGATCTTGTAGTGCGGATTGAGCCACGTGAACGTGTCGAGCTCGAACGACAGGCGCGGATGACCGGCGCCCATGATGCGATGCGTGATCATGCGGTCCTTCGTGCCCATGTGGCACGACAGGCACAGCTCCGCGCGCTCGACCGGCTTGTCGGTCGGGTACATGCCCTTGGCGACGTTGTCGGCGTGGGTCACGCTTCGATCCGCGTGCGCGTTGAGCCAGAGCTCGGAGCCGCCGTGGCAGGACTCGCAGCCGACGCCGTCGGAGAGCTGGAAGCGCTCGCCGCGCTTGTCCTCGGCGATCGAGTCGGCGTGGCAGTCGAGGCAGATCTTGGCCTTGGTCGCGTCGCCGATGCCGAGCTTGCGCGCGATGCTCGCCGACGTCGCATTGGTCAGCGTCTGGTAGGCCTTGGCGTGCGGATCGAACTCCTGCCAGATCGCGAACTCGTTCTGCGCGACGTTGGAGTCGCGGAACGGCTGCGATGCGCCGTGGCAGACACTGTTGCTGCAGCTGGCGACGCCGAGATGGCGATGCGCCTCGATCTCGGCGACTGCCGATGTGGCGGCGAATGCGGCGCCGGCACGCAACACGAACACGATGGCAAGCAACGCAAACGCGCAACGCCTCATCGATATTCTCCCCGTGGCTATCCCATCGGATTCACGTTCGGGTCAATCGTCCCCGCCGGCATTATGCACTACATCGCGGCGTCCCCGGCGAGCGGCTCGGGGGCCTCGAGACGGGCCCAGACGCTGCCCGACTTGCAGGCCCTGGCGATCGCGGCGAGACGCCCGGCGTGCGCTTCGAGCTCGGCCGGCGAGGCCCGCAGCACGCGCAGCGGGGCGCTCGGACGCACGCTGGCGCCGGCGAGGCCACGCCGTGTCTCCACGACCACGTCGCTGCCGAAACCCAGCGCGCCCTGCCCCGCGGTCATCGCGAGGTAGACATCGGCAAGCAGATCCGCGTCGACGAGCGCGCCGTGCAGCTCGCGATGGCTGTTGCTCACGCCGAGGCGCTTGCACAGCGCGTTGAGGCTGTTCTGCTGGCCCGGGTACTTCTCGCGCGCGAGCGCGAGCGTGTCGAGGACCGCGTTGCGGTCGCGCAGGCGGCCGAGGCCAGCATCGAGCAGCGCGAGCTCGGCGTCGATGAAGCCGACGTCGAACGAGGCGTTGTGCGCGATCAGCTCGGCGCCGTCGATGAAGGCGAGGAACTCGGCGGCGACCTCGGCGAAGCGCGGCTTGTCGGCGAGGAACTCGTCGGAGATGCCGTGGACCGCACGGGCACCCTCGTCGACCGGCCGGCCCGGATTGAGGTAACAGTGGAACGTGCGCCCGCTCTGGCGGCGCTCGAGCAGTTCGACGCAGCCGATCTCGATGAGGCGGTGGCCCTTGTGGACTTCGAGGCCGGTCGTTTCGGTATCGAAGACGACCTGCCTCATGGCATCACCGCCGTGCCGTCGCGGGCCGCGATCGCGGCGTCGCGCGCGAGGCGGTCGACGCGCTCGTTCTCGACATGGCCGGCGTGGCCCTTGACCCAGCGCCACGTGACCTTGTGTGGCGTCCGCGCGGCAGCGAGGCGCTCCCACAGGTCGCGGTTCTTGACCGGTTCGCCGCCGGCCGTGCGCCAGCCCTTGGCGATCCAGCGGGGGAGCCATTCCTCGATACCACGCATGACGTACTGCGAATCGGTGGTCAGCTCGACGACGCAGGGCTTGCGCAGCGCCTCGAGCCCCGCGATCGCCGCCATGAGCTCCATGCGATTGTTGGTCGTCTGCGCCTCGCCGCCGCTGAGCTCGCGCTCGCGATCGCCGAAGCGCAGCAACGCGCCCCAGCCGCCGGGGCCCGGATTGCCGAGGCAGGCGCCGTCGGTGAACAGGTCCACGCGCACCTCGCCACTCATGCGCAGGCCCGCCACGTCGACGGCTGGGCGACGGCCGGCCGCATCGCGACGCGGCGCGGCGGCCACGGCGTCATGCGCAGCAGCGTGCCACCCTGCTTGCGCGCGGCGAGCATCCAGGCACCCTGCCAGCGCGAGCCGAGCGTGCCGTCCTTGCGTGCCGGCGGCAGCTGGCGCCGCGGCCAGGTACCGCCGAGGTAATGCGGCGCGGTCGCCTCGAGACCGAGGCGCTCGAGCGTGCGGCGCGCGTGGGCGACGCTGCGCAGGTTCGGCGCGCGCAGGCCGCGCCGCGACGGGCGCAGCCACAGCAGCCGCCACGGGCTCAAGGCGTTGAGGCCGAACAGCAGCAAGGTGCCGCCCGGCGCGAGCACGCGGGCGAGTTCGCGCTCGAGGCCGCTGTCGTGCGGCAAGCCTTCGAGCGCGTGGCGCACGACGACCAGCGCGACGCTGTCGTCGGGCATCGGCAGCCGGTCCGGCGCGCCGCGCAGGTCGCCGGCGAGGCCACGCGACGAGGCATGCACATGGGTCAGCGTGGCGCGACCGTCGAGGGGCGCCGCCTTGGCCACGCCGGCCGGATCGACGACCAGGACGCTGCCGGCGATCGACCGCGCGGCCTGCACGCGGACGAGCTCCCATTCGTGATCAAGAAGCCCTTGCATCTCGTTGAGTGCGAAGACGTTTTCGGAAACCGGCTGCATCGTGGACGAGACGCCATGGGACGAGGCCGCGGAACGCGGCCGACACGCCAGTCTAGCGCGCCGGGCCGATGCCCGACAGGCGCGGCGACCACCGCGGCACTTGTCGGCGACCTCGGCCCGGCGGCTATAGTCGGCGGATGGACGCCCTCCGCCCGAGGCCGATACCGGCCCTTTCGGACAACTACGTGTGGCTGCTCGCCGACGCCGCCGGCGACGCGATCGTCGTCGATCCCGGCGAGGCCGCGCCCGTGCGCGCGGTGCTCGAGCGCGAAGGTCTGCGCCTGCGCGCGATCCTCGTCACCCATCACCATCCCGACCATACCGCCGGCATCGCGGCACTGTGCGAAGGCGGCGACGTCGACGTGATCGCGCCCGACGATGCACGCATCACGACCGCGACGCGACGCATCGGCGACGGCGACCATGTCGTGATCGACGCGCCCGCGCTCGGCTTCGACGTGATCGCGGTGCCCGGGCACACGACGTCGCACGTCGCCTTCTTCGGCCACGGCCTGCTGTTCTGCGGCGACACCTTGTTCAGTGCCGGCTGCGGGCGGATGTTCGAAGGCACGCCGGCCCGGATGCTGGCCTCGCTCGAACGGCTTGCGGCCCTGCCGGGGGACACGCTGGTCTGCTGCGGGCACGAGTACACCGTGGCGAACACGCGCTTCGCGCTCGAGGTCGATCCGGCCAATACGGCCCTGCGTGCACGCCACGACGAGGCGGTCGCGACGCGCGCGCGAGGCCTCCCGACGCTGCCGTCGACGCTGGCCGGCGAGCGTGCCTGCAATCCCTTCCTGCGCACCGATGCGCCGGCGCTCGTGAAGACGCTCGCGATCGCGGGCGACGACCACGAGGCACGCGTCGCGCGCTTCGCCGCCTTGCGCGCACGCAAGGACGCCTGGCGGGACCCGAACCGATGACCCAATACCGTTCGTTGCGGGGCGCCCTCGCCGGTGCCCTCGCCCTCGCGCTCGCCGCCTGCGCGACGTCGCGCCCCGTGGGTACACCACCACCCGCCGTCGAAGCGGCACGTCCCGCGACGGCGAAACCGCGCACGCCACCGAAGCCCGTCGCGCAGACCGCTCCGGAACCGGTTGTCGAACGCTCGCCGTGGGAGCGCCTGCGTGCGCGCCGCGCGATGCCGGGCTGCGACTACAGCGACGAGGTCGGGCGCCAGGCCCGCCTCTACACGCGCAGCCCCGAACGCTTCGCGGCGACGTGGGTGACGGCGATGCCGCTGTTCCTGCTCGTGCTCGACGAGGTCGAGCGTCGTGGTCTGCCCGGCGAGCTCGCCCTGCTGCCGTACGTCGAGAGCCACTACCAGCCCACCGCCGGCGAGCCGCGCCGTCCCTACGGCATGTGGCAGCTCATGCCCGATACGGCACGCGGCCGCGGCCTCGTGATCGCGAACGACTATGACGCGCGCCTCGATGCGATCGAGTCGACGCGCGCCGCCCTCGAACTGCTCGAACGCTACGACCGCGAGTTCGGCGACTGGCGCCTCGGCATGATGGCGTTCAATGCCGGCGAGTACCGCGTCAAGCGTGAACTGCGCAAGCACAAGGACGCCGCGCTCGATGCCGAACACCTGAGCCGCCTCGGCGTCAGCGCGGTCACCCACGATCATCTGGCCAAACTGCTCGCGCTCGGCTGCATCGTCGCCGACCCCGCGCGCTTCGATGTCGAACTGCCGGAACCGTCGGACGCCGATCGCCTCGCCGTCGTCGACACGCCGCACGTCGACCTTCGCGTCGCCGCGCGCCTCGCCGGCATCCCGCTGGAGACGATGCGCCGCTTCAACGCCGGGCAGCGCCGCATGCGCATGAGCGATGCCGGGCCCGCGCGCCTCGTCATGCCGGCCACGCAGGTACCCGTGTTCGAGGAGAAGATCGCCGCATTGCCCGTGCCCGCGCGCCGCGACTGGCGCAGCCAGCGCGTCGAAGCACCGACCACGCTCACCGCACTCGCCGGCAGCTCCACGGTTGCGGCGGCCGTGCTCGCGGCCGCGAACGGCCTCGAGCCCGAAGCCGCCGTCGATGCGGGTGACCACGTGCTCGTGCCCGGACAGGAAGTGGTCGTCGCCGAGGTGGCGCCGGCCACGCGCACCCACGTCATCGCCAAGGGCGACACGCTGTCCGGCGTGGCCCGACGCTACAAGCTGCGCGTCGCCGACCTCCTGCAATGGAACGGACTGCGAGCGAACAGCGTGCTGCGCATCGGCATGCGCCTGCGGCTGCACGGCTCGGGTACCTGAACGAGGCACCGGCCCGGCGCGGGCGACTCGGGTAGAATGCGCGCCGCCGCGCCGGCACGGATCGCGTGCGCCGCATCACGACAACCGATCATCGGCCCCGCGGCCGGGAGGATTCATGGGATTTCTGCATGGCAAGCGCGCGCTGATCGTCGGCATCGCGAGTACGCGCTCGATCGCCTGGGGCATCGCGAGCGCGATGCACCGCGAAGGCGCGCAACTGGCCTTCACCTACCAGAACGACAAGCTCAAGAGCCGTGTCGAGGAAGCGGCCGCCGAGTTCGGCTCGAACATCGTCATCCCGCTCGACGTCGCCGACGACGCGCAGATCGACCACGCGCACGCGGCGCTCGCCGAGCATTGGGACGGCCTGGACATCCTCGTGCACTCGGTCGGCTTCGCGCCGCGCGAGGCGCTGCAGGGCGAGTTCATCGACAACCTCACGCGTGACGGCTTCCGCATCGCGCACGACATCTCGAGCTACAGCCTCACCGCGCTCGCCAAGACCTTCCGCCCGATGATGAAGGGTCGCGGCGGCTCGATCCTGACGCTGTCTTACCTCGGTGCCGAGCGCGCCGTGGTGAACTACAACGTCATGGGCCTCGCCAAGGCCAGCCTCGAGGCGAACGTGCGCTACCTCGCCTACAACCTCGGCCCCGAAGGCACGCGCGTCAACGCGATCTCGGCCGGCCCGATCAAGACGCTCGCCGCCGCAGGCGTCGGCAGCATCCGCAAGATGCTCGACCTCGTCGAGGAGTACTCGCCGCTGCGTCGCAACGTCACGATCGAGGAAGTCGGCAACGTCGGTGCATTCCTGTGCTCGGACCTCGCCTCGGGTGTCACCGGCGAGATCACCTACGTCGACGGCGGCTTCAATACGCTGGGCATGACGGGACTCTGACCCACTCCGGCACCGCAACACCTTCGATACCGGGAAAGGCCGCGCAAGCGGCCTTTTTCGTGGGCGAAGCATGGCTCGGAGCATGGGGTCGGAAGCATGGGGTCAGGAAGCATGGGGTCAGGTTCATGTGTCCCTGAGCGCACAGTTCGCTGCTTTGCGCCTTCCTCGGACACATGAACCTGACCCCATGCTCGGTGTCGCCGCGTCTCTCCGGCCACGGCGGAATCGCCTGCGGCGGCTCTGCCCTGCGCGTGCCCCGTTTCTCCGGTAGGGCGGAACCCGCGCAGCGGATTCCGCCGACGTACGCAGTGGTGCGCGGCAACAGCCTCAGCAAGCGTGTGGGGACGATACCTGCCACGGCGGAATCGCCTGCGGCGGTTCCGCCCTACGCGTGACCCTTCTCCGGTAGGGCGGAACCCGCGCAGCGGATTCCGCCGACGTACGCAGTGGTGCGCGGCAACACCCTCAGCAAGCGTGTGGGGACGATACCTGCCACGGCGGAATCGCCTGCGGCTGTTCCGCCCTGCGCGTGACCCTTCTCCGGTAGGGCGGAACCCGCGCAGCGGATTCCGCCGACGTGCGCAGTGGTGCGCGGCAACAGCCGTAGCAAGCGTGTGGGGAGGATACCTGCCACGGCGGAATCGCCTGCGGCGGTTCCGCGCTGCACGTGATGCGCTTGTCCGGCAGGGCGGAATCCACGCAGCGAATTCCGCTTCATGCGCGGGCCTGCGCATCCGGAAACGAACAAGGGCCGCTTGCGCGGCCCTTGTTCGTCAACGCGGTGACGCGAGGGATCACATGCGCTCTTCGGCGCGCTTGATCTCGGTGTTGGCGCGCAGTGCGGCGAGGAATTCGCGCACCTGGCCCATCGCACTGGCCTGCTGCAACGTGTTGCGCGCGGCCTCGCGGGTCGGCTCGTCGAGCGCCTTCGGGTCGGCGTCGGCAACCTTGTCGAGCTGCACGAGCGCGTACTCGCCACCGCTCATCGCCACGAGCTGGCTCGAAGGTGCCTCGCCCTGCGGGCGCGGCATC
Organism: Dokdonella aquatica; assembly: GCF_051987395.1. Taxonomy (NCBI): domain Bacteria; kingdom Pseudomonadati; phylum Pseudomonadota; class Gammaproteobacteria; order Lysobacterales; family Rhodanobacteraceae; genus Dokdonella; species Dokdonella aquatica. The sequence goes on from NZ_CP197094.1 coordinate 4,652,682, forward strand.
GCGAACACCGCCGTGACGAGCGCGCTGTCGAGGTTCACGGCATTGCGGCCGATGCCCTTCTCGTCGGCGACCTTGCCACCGGTCTCGGTCGCGATCACGTCGAGCGTGTCCTTGCCGAGGCGGGCGAACAATTCGTCGGCGCGCTGCTTGCCGAGTTCGGCGGTGCGCGCGTCGACGAGGCGACGGCGGATGTCGTCACGAACCTCGTCGAGCGGCTTCGGCGAGGCCGGCTTGTGCTCGGCGACGCGCACGACGGCGACGTGGTTCGGCGCGATCTCGATCGAATCGGAATTGTTGCCCTGCAGGAGGACCTGATCGGAGAACGCCGCACGCACGACGGCCGGATTGGCGGCGAAGCCCTCGGTGGCGCCCTCGCGCGAGAACAGCGCGGTCTTCTGCACGGGCAGGCCGACCGCACGCGCGGCCGGCTCGAGCGAGGTCGAATCCTGGTAGCTCACGTCGATGAGGCGGCCCGACTTCTCGCTGTAGACGCGCTCGCGCTCGGATTCGCCGTACTCGCGCACGAGTTCGGGACGAACCTCCTCGAAGCTGCGCGTCGAACCCGGGCGCACGTCGCGCAGCTCGATGACGTGGTAGCCCTCGCCCGACAGCACGGGATCGGAGATCTTGCCCTTCTCGAGCGCGTACAGCGCGGCCTCGAACGCGGGATCGGTCATCTCCTTGTCGACCCAGCCGAGATCGCCGCCCAGCGCCTTGGAGCCGAGGTCCTCGGAACTCTGCTTGGCGAGGTCGGCGAACGAGGTCTTGCCCTCGCGTGCGTCGGCGGCGAGCTTCTGTGCCTTCTCGAGCGCGGCCTTCTGGTCGTCCGGGCCGCCCTTGCCGCCGACCTTGACGAGGATGTGCGACGCGAGGCGCTGCTCGGGGCTCACGAAGCGGGCCTTGCCGTCCTCGTAGCGCTTGCGCAGCGTCGCCTCGTCGGGGGTCAGCGCGACCTCGACCTTGTCGGCCTCGAGGTCGACGTACTCGAGCGCGACCTCTTCGGGAATCATGAAGTCCTGCTGGTGCTCGGTGTAGTACTTGGCGATGTCTTCTTCCTTGATGTCGCCGGCCTCGACGCTCGCCTTCGGCAGCGCGACGAAACGGAAGTCACGCAGCTGGCCGCGCAGGCGCAGGTAGGTGTCGACGTCGGCGTCGGTGACGATCGCGCTCGTGGCGACCTGCACCGGCATCTCGCGGGTCGCGATCTCGTCGCGCACGCGCACGTCGAACATCGACGGCGTCATGCCCTGCGAGGCGAGCGCGGCACGGTACAGCGCGGGATCGAACTGGCCGTTCGACTGGAACGCCGGGATGCGCATGATCTCCTGGCGCAGGCGATCCACCGGCACGACGACGCCGAGGCGCTCGTTCGCGGCGAGCATGACCTTCTCGTCGATGAGCTGGTCGAGCACCTGACGCTTGACCTCGGGCGACTCGAAGTAGCGCGCGTCGAGCGCACCGTTCGAGCGCTGCATCTGCATCTGGCGGAACTCGTCGAAGCGGGAGCGGAACTCCTGCTGCGAGACCTCCTTGTCGCCGACGCGCGCGACGTAATCGTCGGTCTGCGCGATGAAGTACGACTCGATGCCGAAGAACGAGAACGCGATGATGACCGCGCCGAGAATGATCTTCGCAATCAGACCGGAAGTTTTTTCGCGTAATGCCTGGAGCATGCAACCGCCTGTTGGTTGGAATCGTCGCCGGCGCGGCACGGGGCGCGACCGGACGGAAGACACCGCGTCCATCGTGGACGAGGCCCGGAAAAAGCAAGGGCGCCACGCGGGCGCCCTGCTGGGTCGGCAGCGGAAGGAGCCGGTCCTGTCCGCTACCCCCGGCGCGACAGCCCGGCATTGTAACCGAGTGTGGCCCCGCCGGTGGCATTGGTGGGTGCTGAGGGTTTCGAACCCCCGACCCTCGCCTTGTAAGGGCGACGCTCTACCGCTGAGCTAAGCACCCGATGCCGGTGTGCGTCAGTTGACGGCGTCCTTGAGGCCCTTGCCGGCCTTGAACGCGGGAACCTTGGAGGCTTCGATCGTGATCGTCTCGCCGGTGCGCGGGTTGCGGCCCGAGCGCGCAGCGCGCTCACGCACGGTGAAGGTGCCGAAGCCGACGAGGGCGACGTCGTTGCCCGACTTGAGCGACTTCTTGATGACGTTGAAAACCGCCTCGATCGCCTTCTCCGCGTCGGCCTTGGTCAGGTCGGCGGATTCGGCAACGGCGGACACGAGCTCGTTCTTGTTCATAGGTTGAAACTCCCTTGGAAACGGCGACACGGAAAAGGGTTCCGGGGACAGGGCCCAGCTGTGCGAGCGAGGGGGAAATCTCCGGGGAAGGGCTTCGAGAAGCCCCGCGATCACACCGCAGGTGATCGGTGGATGGCGGCGCCGGCCTTTATACCAGCGCCCCCAAGGCCACGCAACGAAACGGCGTGGCCTTCCGCGGCCGTTTCACGGGCCGCGAAAAGCGGACGTCAATGCGGCCGTGCGGGCGATTCGCCGCGCGGCTCGCGCTTGCCTTCGATGACGCCCTCCTTGGCTTCGCCGCCGTGCGCGGCCGGCGACACGGGACGCTCGAGCGCGATGTCGAGCACCTCGTCGATCCACTTGACCGGGCGGATGTCGAGCGACCCGGTGACGTTCTTCGGGATGTCGGCGAGGTCCTTGCGGTTCTCGTCCGGAATGATGACCACGCTGACGCCACCACGATGCGCGGCGAGCAGCTTCTCCTTGAGGCCACCGATCGGCAGCACGCGACCGCGCAGCGTGATCTCGCCCGTCATCGCGACACCGGAGCGCACCGGGATGCGCGTGAGCGACGACACCAGCGCCGTGCACATCGCGATGCCCGCGCTGGGACCGTCCTTCGGCGTCGCGCCCTCCGGCACGTGGATGTGGATGTCGAGCTTCTGGTGGAACTCGGGGTCCACCCCGAGCAGGTCCACGCGCGCGCGCACGACGCTCAGCGCGGCCTGGATGGACTCCTGCATCACGTCGCCGAGGCGGCCCGTGTGCAGCAGCTTGCCCTTGCCCGGAACCGTCGTGGCTTCGATCGAGAGCAGATCGCCGCCGACCTCGGTCCAGGCCAGGCCCGTGACGAGGCCGATCTCGTTCTGCTGCTCGGCGAGACCGTAGTTGAACTTGCGCACGCCCAGGTACTGGTCGAGGTTGTCGGCATCCACGCGCACGTGGTCGCCCTTGCGCTTGGACACCTTGGCGGTCTTCGACGCGACCTTGCTCTTCGCGGCCACGGCCTTGCCCTTCTTCGCGGCCTTGTCGGCCGGCTGCAGGCTGAGTTCCTTGACGACCTTGCGGCAGATCTTGGAGATCTCGCGCTCGAGGTTGCGCACGCCCGATTCGCGCGTGTAGTAGCGGATCACGTCGCGGATCGCGCCCTCGTCCACCGACAGCTCGGTCTCGCGCAGGCCGTTCGCCTTGAGCTGCTTGGGCACGAGGTAGCGCTGCGCGATGTTGAGCTTCTCGTCCTCGGTGTAGCCGGGGATGCGGATCACTTCCATGCGGTCGAGCAGCGGACCCGGGATGTTGAGCGAGTTCGCGGTCGCGATCCACATCACCTCGCTCAGGTCGAAATCGACCTCGAGGTAGTGGTCGTTGAACGCGGTGTTCTGCTCCGGATCGAGCACCTCGAGCAGCGCCGACGAAGGATCGCCGCGGAAGTCCATCGACATCTTGTCGATCTCGTCGAGCACGAACAGCGGGTTGCGCGTGCCGGCCTTGGACATGTTCTGGATGATGCGGCCCGGCATCGAACCGATGTAGGTGCGGCGATGGCCGCGGATCTCGGCCTCGTCGCGCACGCCGCCGAGCGACATGCGCACGAACTTGCGGTTCGTCGCCTTCGCGATCGACTGGCCGAGCGAGGTCTTGCCCACGCCGGGCGGGCCGACGAGGCAGAGGATCGGACCCTTCATCTTCTGCACGCGCTGCTGCACGGCGAGGTATTCGAGGATGCGGTCCTTGACCTTCTCGAGACCGAAGTGGTCGGCATCGAGGACGTCCTGCGCGAGGCGCAGGTCCTTGCGTACCTTGGTGCGCTTCTTCCACGGCGCGCCGACCATCCAGTCGATATAGTTGCGCACGACGGTGGCTTCGGCCGACATCGGCGACATCTGCTTGAGCTTGTTGAGCTCGGCGCGTGCCTTGGCGAGCGTCGGCTTGGGCATGCCCGACGCCTCGATCTTGCGCGACAGCTCCTCGAGCTCGTTCGGCGCGTCCTCGGCATCGCCGAGTTCCTTCTGGATCGCCTTCATCTGCTCGTTGAGGTAGTACTCGCGCTGGCTCTTCTCCATCTGCGACTTGACGCGCCCGCGGATGCGCTTCTCGATCTGCTGAACGTCGATCTCGCCGTCGACGAGGCCGATCAGGCGCTCGAGGCGGTCGGCGACGTCGGGCGTCTCGAGGATCTGCTGCTTGTCCTGCAGGCGCACGGAAAGGTGCGCGGCAATCGTGTCGGCCAGGCGCGACGGATCCTCGAGGCCCGACAGCGTGGCCATGAGCTCGGGCGGAATCTTGCGCGACAGCTTGACGAGCTGCTCGAACAGCGACGTCAGCGAACGCGAGATCACCTCGACCTCGCGCTCGGTGCGCGAGTACGCCGGCTCGACCGCGCGCGCGCGCGCCGTGAGCAGGCCGTTGCGCTCGGAATAGCCTTCGATCTCGGCGCGCGACGCGCCCTCGACGAGCACCTTGATCGTGCCGTCGGGAAGCTTGAGCAGCTGCAGGATCGTCGCGACCGTGCCGATCGAATACAGGTCGCCCGGGGCCGGCTCGTCGACGTCGGGGCTGCGCTGCGCCACGAGCAGGATCTGCTTGTCGCCCTCCATCGCCGCATCGAGCGCGCGCACGGACTTCTCGCGCCCCACGAACAGCGGGATGACCATGTGCGGATACACGACCACGTCGCGCAGCGGCAGGATCGGCAGCTCGAAAAGGTCGGAACGCGAGGTCGGAGCGGTCTTGCTGGGCTTTTCCATCAGGAATCCTGGAGAAATGACACACCGTGAAAACGTCGAACGGCAGCGTGATCCCACGCTGCCGTTCGGTCAAGTGCGGGCAGGAGGCCCGCGGCTCAAGGTGTCGCGCGGCGCGATGCCGCGGCTTTATTCAGCGACGGCGCGCGTCTGCATGTTGCCCTGGTAGATCAGGTAGGGCTCGGCCTGGCCGTTGATCACAGCCTCGTCGACGACGACCTTGCTCACGTGCTCGAGCGACGGCAGCTCGAACATCGTCTCGAGCAGCACCTGCTCGAGGATCGTGCGCAGGCCGCGGGCACCCGTCTTGCGCGTGAGCGCCTTGTGGGCGACCGCCGACAGCGCATCCGGACGGAACTCGAGCTCGACGCCCTCCATCTCGAACAGGCGCTTGAACTGCTTGGTGATCGCGTTCTTGGGCTCGGTCAGGATCTTGACCAGCGCAGGCTCGTCGAGCTCCTCGAGCGTCGCCACGACCGGCAGGCGGCCGACGAACTCGGGGATCAGGCCGAACTTGATCAGGTCACCCGGCTGCACGTCGACCAGCAGCTTGCCCGAATCGGCCTTCTTGGCGCTGCTGCGGATCTCGGCGCTGAAACCGATGCCCGTGGTCTCGGAGCGCTGCTGGATGATCTTCTCGAGCCCCGCGAACGCGCCGCCCACGATGAACAGCACGTTCTTCGTGTCGACCTGCAGGAACTCCTGCTGCGGGTGCTTGCGGCCGCCCTGCGGCGGCACCGAGGCGACCGTGCCCTCGATGAGCTTGAGCAGCGCCTGCTGCACGCCCTCGCCCGACACGTCGCGCGTGATCGACGGGTTCTCGCTCTTGCGCGAGATCTTGTCGATCTCGTCGATGTAGACGATGCCGCTCTGCGCCTTCTCGACGTCGTAGTCGCACTTCTGCAGCAGCTTCTGGATGATGTTCTCGACGTCCTCGCCGACGTAACCGGCTTCGGTCAGCGTCGTCGCATCGGCAATCGTGAACGGCACGTTGAGCAGGCGCGCGAGCGTCTCGGCCAGCAGCGTCTTGCCCGAGCCGGTCGGCCCGATCAGCAGGATGTTGGACTTGGCCAGCTCGACCTCGTCGCCGCGGCTGCGCGACTCGAGGCGCTTGTAGTGGTTGTAGACCGCGACCGCGAGAACCTTCTTCGCGCGCCCCTGACCGATCACGTACTGGTCGAGGACGTCGAGGATCTCCTTCGGCTTGGGCAGGTGGCTGCGCGCCGAGGCGGCCTTCTCCTCGAGCTCCTCGCGGATGATGTCGTTGCACAGCTCGACGCATTCGTCGCAGATGAACACCGACGGGCCCGCAATCAGCTTGCGGACCTCATGCTGGCTCTTGCCGCAGAAAGAACAGTAAAGGATCTTTCCGCCGTCGCCCGATCGGCCTTGTCGCTCTTCAGTCATGCCCCGCCTCGGGTGGTTGTCGCGTGGTGCCGGTCGAGGATAGCACACGGTCCCGGGGAACCCGGCCGCGAGGGCCGGGATCCGGTGCCAGGTGCCGACCGGCGCGGAAAAACGCCGTCAGAGCGCGCGGACCGTCTCGCCCGGGCGCTTGTCGAGCACCGAGTCGATGAGGCCGTAGGCCTGCGCGTCGTTCGCGTTGAAGAACAGGTCGCGCTCGACGTCGCGCTCGATGCGCTCGAGCGGCTGACCCGTGTTGGCGGCGAGCTCCTCGTTCAGGCGCTTGCGCAGGTACAGGATCTCGCGTGCTTGGATCTCGATGTCGGTGGCCTGGCCCTGCGCACCGCCGTGCGGCTGGTGGATCATGACGCGCGAGTTCGGCAGCGCGTAGCGCTTGCCCTTCTGGCCCGCGGCGAGCAGGAATGCGCCCATGCTCGCAGCCTGGCCGATGACCATCGTGCTGACGTCGGGCTTGAGGAAGCGCATCGTGTCGTAGATCGCCAGACCCGCCGTGACCGAACCGCCGGGGCTGTTGATGTACAGGTTGATGTCCTTGTCGGGGTTTTCCGACTCGAGGAACAGCATCTGCGCGACGACGATGTTGGCCACGTAGTCGTCGACCGGGCCGACGAGGAAGATCACGCGCTCCTTGAGCAGGCGCGAATAGATGTCGTACGCACGCTCGCCCCGGGACGTCTGCTCGACGACCATCGGCACGAGGTTGAGGCCCTGGACCGGTGTTGCGCTGGACATGAATTCGCTCCTTGGGGCGCCGGGCTCAGGCGCCCGGACGCATGACGTCGTTGAAACTCAGCTGCTGCTCGCTGACCTTCGCGTTCGCGGCGATCCAGTCGATCACCTGGTCCTCGAGGACGCGGCTCTGCAGGCCGCTCATCAACTGGGGATCCTTCGTATAGAGTTCAACGACCTGCTCGGGCTCTTCATACGTCGAGGCGATCGACGACAGCGCATCGGCGACGCGGCGCGAATCGATGCGGATCGAGTTCTGGCGCGCGATCTCGGCGAGCAGCAGGCCACCCGCGACGCGGCGGCGCGCCGCGGCCATGAACGGCTCGTGCTCGACCGGCTGCTGGTTGTTCGGGCCGGCCGACTGGCGGGCCAGTTCGCGGGCCTCGCCCTCGACCAGGCGCTCGGGCAGCTCGAGACCGGCGTGCGCATCGACGAGCCTCTCGACCGTCGAGGCCTTGAGGCGCGCGTTGAGCGCCGAGGCCAGCTCGCGCTGCAGGTTCGAACGCACGTCCTCGCGGAAGCGCTCGAGGCCGCCATCGGCCACGCCGAAGCTCGCGATGAACGCGTCGTCGAGGGCCGGGACCGTCGGCTCCTGCACGCGCACGATCTTGAACGTCGCGTGCGCCGACTTGCCGGCGAGACCCTCGATGCGGAAATCCGCCGGGAAATCGAGGTCGGACTCGAAGCTGTCGTCGACCTTGTGGCCGGCCAGACCGTCCTCGAGCGCCTTGAACAGCGCGTTCGAGCCGATGATCGTGCCGACGCGGTCGGTGCCTTCGTCCGGGTAGCGGAAGTCCGGCGCCTGCGCGCTGAACTCGAACAGCACCATGTCGCCTTCCTTCGCGGCGCGCTCGACCGGGCTCCAGCTGCGGCGCTGCTGGCGCAGCGTCTCGATCATCTGGTCGATGTCGGCGTCGGCGACCGTCGCGGTCGGCTTGACCACTTCGAGGCTGCTCACGTCGAGCGTGCCGAACTCGGGCAGCACGTCGAACTCGGCCGTGTACTGGATCTCGCCGTTCTCGGGCTTGCCCGAGGTCGAGATCGCCGGCTGCACGGCCGGGCGCAGCTTCTCGCTCGTCACCGCTTCCTGGAACGTCGAACCGATCAGCTCCGACAGAGCCTCGCCACGGATCTGCGCGCCGAAGCGCTGCTCGATCACCTTGACCGGCACCTTGCCCGGACGGAAGCCCTTCAGGCGCGCGCTGCGACCCATCTCCTGGACGCGGTTGCGCACCGTGTCCTCGAGTTGCGCCGCGGGAATGCGCACCGTCAGCTTGCGCCCGAGACTGCCGACGTTCTCAACCGAAACTTGCATGGATGCTCCTTGGAACTGCGTATGCCGGGACCGGATGCCCGGGCGATGTCGAGCCGGCAATGATAAGACATTCCGCGCCGTTGCGCTGCGCCTGCGGGAGGCTCCGACGCGGAGTGGCGCGCCGGCAGCGCGGGATCGGCGACCCGACCGCGGGATGGTGCGAACGAAGAGACTCGAACTCTTACGGGTTTCCCCACTGGAACCTAAATCCAGGGCGTCTACCAATTCCGCCACGTTCGCACGATGCCCCCGGCGCGGGATCACCGGGGGCGCGCGATGGTACCGCCGGCGCGTGCGCCGGGCTATGGCCGCAGCGCGCCGGAATCCCGCGCGCGCACTCTGCCGTGCCGACATGCCGGGATACGAAGAGGTGATGCGGAAACGAAAACGCCCGCTCGAGGCGGGCGTCGCAGGCATCGTCGCGCGGAGCATCGATGCCGGTGTCTGGAGTGGTGGGCTGTGTAGGATTCGAACCTACGACCTATTGATTAAGAGTCAACTGCTCTACCAACTGAGCTAACAGCCCAAACAGAAGCGGAACTTTAGCAGGAACCGCGATGACGTGGGAAGCCCTTGCGGCGTCCGGCGTCGTGGAACAGCGTGAAAAATGGGGTGGACGAGGGGACTCGAACCCCCGACATCCGGAATCACAATCCGGTACTCTAACCAACTGAGCTACGCCCACCACAGGCTTGACGCTTCACCTCGATTCGTCCCTGAAGCGCAATCCGGTCGGCATCCTGCCTACCGTCACACGATCCCCACCGTCACACGATTATTGGCGCGCCCGACAGGACTCGAACCTGCAACCGCCGGCTTAGAAGGCCGATGCTCTATCCGATTGAGCTACAGGCGCGTCGTCTTCCGGATTGTCGCAGGAACCCGCCCCGCCCGGCATCTGCCGGACCGTCGTCGAGACGACGTCGGAGCGACCGGCGTGAAGAACCATGAAGCACCCCGCGCCGGCGAGCCGCAAAGTGTAGCGAGGCTTTCGCGAAAAATAAACGGTCAAGCGCGACCGGCTCGTCAAGTCGATCCCGCCGTGGCGGGTATCGTCACCTCACGCTCGCGAAGGCTGCTGCTGCGCACCGCTCCGCACGGCGGCGGAATCCGCTGCGCGGGTTCCGCCCTACCGGAGAAGCGCGCTACGCGTAGGGCGGAACCACCGCAGGTGATTCCGCCGTGAACCGCGCTACGATGCCGGTCTCGTGGCAAACGGACTCGCCATGCCGAACTATCGTCGAGCCTCGGCGCCGGGCGCCACGTGGTTCTTCACCGTCACGCTGCTGGCGCGCGGTGGCAACGATCTTCTTGTGCGCGGGATCGACGAACTTCGCGCATGTGTCGCGCGTGAGCGTGCCCGCCGGCCTTTCACGATCCAGGCGTGGGTGGTGCTGCCGGACCACATGCACTGGATCTGGACACTGCCACCGGGTGATGCGGATTTCTCGACGCGCTGGCGACGCATCAAGACCGACTTTTCACGCACGCAGCATGACCGCGAATGGCGTTCGGGCTTGCGCGAGCGACGTGGCGAGCGCGCGATCTGGCAGCGGCGCTTCTGGGAACACCTGATCCGCGACAGCGACGACCATCGCCGGCATGTCGACTACATCCACTACAACCCCGTGATGCACGGACTCGTGTCGCGTGCCGCCGACTGGCCGCATTCGAGCTTTCGCCACTTCGTCGCCCGCGGGATGTACGCGGAGGACTGGGGCGATGGCGGCGCCGCGGACATGCCGGGCGACGACTGACGATGACGGCGGAATCCGCTGCGCGGGTTCCGCCCTACCGGAGAAGCGCGCCACGTGTAGGGCGGAACCGCCGCAGGCGATTCCGCCGTGGCGGGTGTCGTCACCTCACGCTAGAGAAGACTGCTGCCACGCACCACTCCGCATGATGGCGGAATCCGCTGCGCGGGTTCCGCCCTACCGGAGAAGCGCGCCACGTGTAGGGCGGAACCGCCGCAGGCGATTCCGCAGTGGCGGGTGTCGTCACCGCACGCTCACGAAGGCTGCCTTTGCCGCGGCGGGGGCTGCTGCCGCGCACTACTGCGCATGACGGCGGAATCCGCTTCGCGGGTAACGCCCTACCAAGGCGCGCGATGGGCGGAACTACGGCAGGCGATTGCCTCGCCAACCGCGTCGCCCTGCCCCAATCTCCATTCCACTTTGGCTTTGCGTCGCAAGTGCCTATACTGAATGGAATTGCTGATGTCGGGGATGACCAGCCGTGCAATCCTCCGGGGATATCACGAGGCGCGAGCTCTACTTTTTCAATCTCTACCGCATGCTCGAGGGCATCGTGTATGCCGCCCTCGTCCTGAGTCCGCTCGCGGTGGACTGGGTCAGGGTCAGCCATCCGGTCGTCGGGCGGCTGACGGCTCTCGTCTACCTCATCGTCGCGTTCGCCCTGCTGGTCTCGACCGACCGCATGCGCCGCCGCATCGGCCTGAGCATCGGCTGGGCGCTGTTCATGGACATCTCCGCCGCGTCGCTGATCCTGTTCGCGCTCGCGGGCGGGCACGGCGCGATCCCGATCATGCTCATGGTCAATGTCGGCGTCGGCGCGCTGCTGCTGCCGTTCCGCCAGTCGATCCTGCTTGCGGGCGTCGCCGCGCTCGGCGTGATCGCACCCGATGTCGCCCACTACCTGCAGCACGGCGAGGTCCAGCGCAGCCTGCTCGAGAGCGCACTGTTCGGCCTCGCCTACTTCGCGATCGCGGGCCTGTGCGCGCACCTCGGCCGCCAGATGCGCGAGACCGAAGCGCTCGCCGAGCAGCGTGGCGCCGACCTGCTCAACCTCGAGCAGGTCAACGACCTCATCATCCGCCGCATGAAGACCGGCGTGCTGCTCGTCGACGGCGCCAACAACATCCTGCGCATCAACGAATCGGCCTGGCACCTGATCGGCAACCCGTCGCCGAACCAGCGCGATCTCGGCGCCGTGGCCTCCGAACTCTCGCGGCGCCTGTACCACTGGCGCCATTCGGGCCGCATCGACCAGACACCCGTGGCGCTCGCCGCCGACGTGCCCGAGGTCATCCCGCGCTTCTCGCGCATGGCGCCGAACGACGACACCCACGTGCTGATCTTCCTCGACGACACCTCGCTGCTGTCGCGGCGCGCCGAGGAGATGACGCTGGCCTCGCTCGGACGCCTGTCCGCGTCGATCGCGCACGAGATCCGCAACCCGCTCGCGGCGATCCGATATTCCGCGCAGCTGCTCGCCGAATCCGATGCCCTCACCGAGGAGGACCGCCGCCTCGTCGACATCGTGAACAACCACTGCACGCGCGCCAACGAAGTCGTCGAGAACATCCTGCAGCTGTCGAGGCGCGAGCGCTCGCGCCCGGAGAGCATCGACGTCAACGCATGGGCACTCGCCTTCGTCGAGGAGTACAAGCAGAACAACGACCTCGGCAGCGACCACCTGCGCGCGATCACGCAGAACCGCACGATCGAGGCGATGGTCGATCCGCAGCATCTGCAGCAGGTGGTCTGGAACCTCGTCCAGAACGCGATCCGCTACGGCCGCGAACCGGGCGAGGCCGCGCGTGTGGTCGTGGTCGCGCGCCTGGCCACCGACAAGGGACCGCCGCTGCTCGAGGTCGTCGACCGCGGCCCCGGCATCCCGGCCAAGGTCGCCGCGCAGATCTTCGATCCGTTCTTCACGACGAGCGACTACGGCACGGGCCTGGGCCTCTACCTCGCCAAGCAGATGTGCGAGGCGAGTCAGGCCTCGCTCGAATACGTGCCGGTCGCCGGCGGCGGCGCCTGTTTCCGCATCACGCTGGCAGCGGCGGCGAGCATCGACGGCCGCCGTCCCGCCGTCGCGATGTAGGCGGCGCGCCGGGACACCTTTCTTTGCCTTCCCCCGCGACACGGATTAACCTTGCCGCAGGGGCCTGCCCGCATTGATGGACGCATGAGCAAACAATACGCACTGGTCATCGACGACGAGCGGGACATCCGCGAGCTGTTGACCCTCACGCTCGGACGCATGGGGCTCGTCGTCGAGACGGCCGCGACCGTCTCGGAGGGCAAGCAGCGCCTCGCCGAGCAGCGTTACGCCCTGTGCTTCACCGACATGCGCCTGCCCGATGGCACCGGCCACGACGTGATCGAGCTGATCGCCTCGAAGTACCCCGAGACGCCGGTCGCCATGATCACGGCCTACGGCAACGTCGACGCGGCCGTCGTCGCGCTCAAGGCCGGCGCCTTCGATTTCGTCTCCAAGCCCGTCGACATCAACGTGCTGCGCCGCCTCGTGCAGACCGCGCTGCGCCTGTCGGAGGAAAAGCGCGCGAGCAGCGACGCGAGCAGCGCCAAGCTCATCGGCGACTCCACCGCGATGGAGGAACTGCGCGCCACGATCGCCAAGGTCGCGCGCAGCCAGGCACCGGTCTACATCGCCGGCGAGTCGGGCGTCGGCAAGGAACTCGTCGCGCGCCTGATCCACGAGCTCGGCCCGCGCGCCGCAGCGCCGTTCGTGCCGGTCAACTGCGGCGCGATCCCGTCGGAACTCATGGAAAGCGAGTTCTTCGGCCACAAGAAAGGCAGCTTCACCGGTGCGCACGCCGACAAGGAAGGCCTGTTCCAGGCCGCCCACGGCGGCACGCTGTTCCTCGACGAGGTCGCCGAACTGCCCGTGCACATGCAGGTCAAGCTGCTGCGCGTGATCCAGGAGAAGGCCGTGCGCCCGATCGGCGCACGTGCCGAGGTGCCGGTCGACGTGCGCATCCTGTCGGCCACGCACAAGAACCTCGCCAAGCTCGTCGACCTCGGCGCGTTCCGTCAGGATCTGTTCTACCGCATCAACGTGATCGAGCTGCGCGTGCCGCCGCTGCGCGATCGCCGCGACGACATCCCCAAGCTCGCCGGCCGCGTGCTCGAGCGCCTCGCCCGCGATTCGGGCAGCTCGCCCGCGCGCCTGACGCCCGACGCGCTCAAGTCGCTGCTCGCCTACGAATTCCCGGGCAACGTGCGCGAGCTCGAGAACGTGCTCGAGCGCGCCGTCGCGCTGTGCGAGAACGGCACGATCACCGGCGACGACCTGCGCCTCGTCGCGCGCGGCTCCGGCATCAGCGCCAGCGAGCAGGCCGATCGCTGGGCCGCCACGAGCACGCACGCCGCGACACCGCCACCGCCGTCCGCACCGCCCCACTCGCCGGAGCGCCACAACCCGTACGCCGATCCGGTGCCTGCCGTCGCCGCCGACACCACGCTGAGCGACCTCGCCACGACGGTCGCCGAGACCGAGCGCGCCGTCATCATGAAGGCCCTCGAAGCCACGCGCTGGAACCGTACTGCGGCCGCGCGAGCCCTCGGTCTCACGTTGCGCCAGCTGCGCTACAAGCTCGAGAAGCTCGGCATCGAGTGACGCGGCGGCGGCAGCCGCCGCCGTGCGTCACCGCACGCGTGTCGCCCGCCTTCGCCCCGGCGGCACGAACGCACCGCGACATGCCGGATGCACGGCGATCCTCGAGATGAATCGTCCGCGCAGGGGCCCGCCCGACACGCTTCGCACGGCGCCGCCACGGCGATAGGATCGCGGCACCGTTCGTCATGGGGTTGCGTGCCATGTCCCGCTGGAAAGCCTTCGCGATCCACCTCTCGATCAGCGCAGTCGTCGGCCTGCTCGCCCTCGCACTGCTGTTCGGTGTCTGGTATCCGCCGCCCTACTTCAAGGCCATGGGCGGTGCCGACCTCACGTTGATCCTGCTCGGCGTCGATCTCGTGCTCGGCCCGCTGCTCACGCTCGTCGTGTTCAAGTCCGGCAAGAAGTCGCTGCGCTTCGACCTGTCGGTGATCGGCCTGATGCAGGCCTGCGCGCTCGTCTACGGCCTGCACGTGATCACGGTTGCGCGGCCCGCGTTCATCGTCGGTGCCGAAGGCCAGTTCTCCGTGGTCGCGGCGAACGATTTCTCGCCCGAGGATTTCGCCAAGGCCACGCGGCCCGAATTCAAGAGTCCTTCCTGGACGGGCCCACGCCTCGTCGGCGCACGCCTGCCGACCGATCCGAAGGCGCGCGCGATCCTCGACGATGCCGCCTTCACCGGCAAGGACATCGACCTGTTCCCGCAGTTCTTCACCGACTACGACAGCGTGGCCGGCGACATGGCGGCCAAGGCCAAGCCGCTCGCGGACCTGCGCAAGACGTCTGCGGATGCTGCCCATCAGGTGGACCGCTGGCTCGCCGGCGAGAAACGCGACGAAGCCTCGGTCACGTGGGTGCACCTGCGCACGCGCCAGACCTTCATGACCATGCTGCTCGACGCACGAAGCGGGCAGCCGATCGACGCGCTGCCGATCGACGCGAACTAGGCGTCACGCGTTATGGAACGCCGTCGCGCGTCATGATGCGACGCGCTGACAATCCTGGTCACAACCTGACGAAATGCGCCCATGCTGCCAGCCACGCTGCCTCAGAGGCGGCACGCCGGCGTCATCGTTCCGTCGGACGGAACCGTGACGCCTTATGCAAAACAAGCACATGCACAAAACCCGACCCGTCCGCGAGGCGTGACAGCCATCAACGAAAAAAAACCTGCGGGTGACTTTCGTCATGCTTGGCACGGAAGCTGCTCTATCCCTTTCACGCTTCCGGTCGTATTCGAAGCGGGCGGCCAGGACAGCTCTCCCGGGTCGAGCAAGACCGAAAGTTTTCAGGGGAAATCCGGATTTACCTTTCAGCGTCACCACTCTCTCACTCAGGAACCAACGTCATGAACATGAAGAAGGCCCAGGGCTTCACGCTTATCGAACTCATGATCGTCATCGCGATCATCGCCATCCTCGCCGCGATCGCCCTGCCGGCGTACCAGGACTACACGATCCGCTCGAAGGTCAGCGAGACCAACGTCGCGATGTCGGCGGCCAAGCTCGCGGTCGCCGAGACGGCGCAGGCGCGTGGCATCCTCGCTACGGCTGTCGCTGACAACACCGCTGCTGGTTACGACAGCCCGACCACCCAGTACACCGCCAGCGTCATCATCGCCAATGGCATCATCACGGGTACGACGCGTAACACCGGCGCTGCGGTCTCGCCGATTCTCGTCCTCACCCCGGCTCAGGCCAACACGACCGTGCCGGTTCAGTGGACCTGCTCGACCTCTGCCGGTCTTTCGAAGCACGTCCCGGCGACCTGCCGTTAATCGCTGATCCACCGCGATTTCAGGCTGCATCAAAAGCCCCGCACGTTGTGCGGGGCTTTTTTTCGCCCTTAGTTGCACAGAGCCGCTAGCGGACTTTGGCGGTCGCTCGCGGCACTCAGAACGCTTATTCAACGCCATCTTCACAAAGAGTGACGGAACGCGTTCTCTGGCGCGTGGATTTGGAGTAGATTCCCCACGGGTTCGGGGACTTGCGCGATATTCCTATGGCGACACAGATGAATCCGGCATCGTTGGCGGGCCTGTCCGGCGTCAGCCGGCGCCTCGTGGCCGAAGGCACGCTCGGCGAACAGGACGCACGCAAGGCCATCGAGGATGCCGCGAAGCAGAAGATCCCGATCGGCGCGTGGCTGACCGAGAACGGCCTCGTCGGCAGCGCGCAGCTCGCGATGGCCTCGGCGTTCGAGTTCGGCGTACCGCTGTTCGACGTGACCGCGCTCGATCTCGCGCAGATCCCGATCAAGCTCGTCAAGGAAGAACTGATCGCCAAGCACAAGGCGCTGCCGCTGTTCAAGCGCGGCAACCGCCTGTTCGTCGGCGTGTCGGACCCGACCAACCTGCGTGCACTCGACGAGATCAAGTTCCAGTCCAACCACATCATCGAGCCGATCCTCGTCGACGAGCAGCAGCTCGAGCGCGCGATCGAGCAGGCGCACAACGCGACCAGCACGACGATCGACGGCATGGACGATGCCGACGGCCTCGAGAACCTCGAGCTCGGCGACACCGGTGACGAAGGCGAGAGCACGGGCGTCGACGCCTCCGGCGGTGACGACGCGCCGGTCGTGCGCTTCGTCAACAAGGTGCTCGTCGACGCGATCAAGCGCGGCGCCTCGGACATCCACTTCGAGCCCTACGAAACGAACTACCGCGTGCGCCTGCGCATGGACGGCATGCTGCGCCACGTGGCCTCGCCGCCGGTCAAGATGACCCCGCGCATCTCGTCGCGACTCAAGGTCATGTCGGGCCTCGACATCGCCGAGAAGCGCGTGCCACAGGACGGTCGCATCAAGCTCAACCTGTCCAAGACCAAGTCGATCGACTTCCGCGTCAGCACCTGCCCCACGCTGTTCGGCGAGAAGATCGTGCTGCGCATCCTCGATGCCTCGGCAGCGAAGCTCGGCATCGACAAGCTCGGCTACGAGCCGGACCAGCAGAAGCTCTTCCTCGACGCGATCGAGAAGCCCTACGGCATGGTGCTCGTGACCGGTCCGACCGGCTCGGGCAAGACCGTCTCGCTGTACACGGCGCTCAACATCCTCAACACCGAAGGCCGCAACATCTCCACGGTCGAGGATCCGGTCGAAATCCGCCTGCCCGGCGTCAACCAGGTGCAGCAGAACGCCAAGCGCGGCATGACGTTCGCCGCGGCGCTGCGCTCGTTCCTGCGCCAGGATCCCGACATCATCATGGTCGGCGAGATCCGCGACCTCGAGACCGCCGAGATCGCCGTGAAAGCCGCGCAGACCGGCCACATGGTGCTGTCGACGCTGCACACCAACGACGCGCCGCAGACCGTGGCTCGCATGATGAACATGGGCATCGCGCCGTACAACATCACCTCGGCGGTGACGCTCGTGATCGCGCAGCGCCTCGCACGCCGCCTGCACGACTGCAAGCGCGCGATCGAACTGCCCAAGGCCGCGCTGCTCGCCGAGGGCTTCAGCGAAGCCGACATCGCCGCGGGCATGACACTGTACGAAGCGGTCGGCTGTTCGGGCTGCAACGAGGGCTACAAGGGCCGCACCGGCATCTACCAGGTGATGCCGATGAGCGAGGACATCCAGAAGATCATCCTCTCCGGCGGCAATGCCCTGCAGATCGCCGCGGAGGCCAAGCGCATCGGCATCAACGATCTGCGCGCTTCCGCACTGATGAAAGCCCGCCAAGGTGTTACAAGCCTTGCCGAAATCAACCGCGTGACCAAGGACTGATCCCATGGCAACCACCGCTACGGCCCGTGCCGGCCTCAAGCAGAGCGTCGGCAAGTCGCGCGCCCAGGTCAGCGACATGCAGACCTTCACCTGGGTCGGCATCGACAAGCGCGGTGTCAAGATCAAGGGCGAGCAGATCAGCAAGAACGTCGGCCTCGTCAAGGCCGAGCTGCGCAAGCAAGGCATCAACCCGCAAAGCGTCAAGGCCAAGGCCAAGCCGCTGTTCGGCGCGGCCGGCAAGACGATCACGGCACGCGAGATCGCGATCTTCGCGCGCCAGCTCGCGACGATGATGGCCGCGGGCGTGCCGATGGTGCAGGCGTTCGAGATCGTCGCGGGCGGCCAGAGCAACCCGCGCATGAAGAACATGCTCACCGACATCAAGACCGAGATCGAGGGCGGCCTGTCACTGGCCGAGGCGCTCGGCAAGTATCCGGTGCAGTTCGACGAGCTGTTCCAGAACCTCGTCAAGGCCGGCGAATCGGCCGGTGTTCTCGACACGATCCTCGACACGGTCGCGACGTACAAGGAGAACATCGAATCGATCAAGGGCAAGATCAAGAAGGCGATGTTCTACCCGGCGATGGTGCTCGCCGTCGCGGTGATCGTCTCGGCGATCCTGCTGATCTTCGTGATCCCGCAGTTCGAGACGGTATTCAAGAACTTCGGTGCCGACCTGCCGGCGTTCACGCAGTTCCTCGTCGACACGTCGCGCTTCATGGTCGCGTACTGGTGGATCGTGCTCGGCATCTTCATCGCCGCCGTCGTCGGCATCGTGTTCACGTACAAACGTTCCGACAAGTTCGCGCATTTCGTAGGCCGCATGCTGCTCAAGTTGCCGGTGATCGGCGAGATCCTGCGCCAGTCGGCGATGGCGCGCTTCGCGCGCACGCTCGGCGTGACGTTCAAGGCCGGCGTTCCGCTCGTCGAGGCGCTCGATTCGGTGGGCGGCGCGACCGGCAGCGTGGTCTACAACGAGGCGGTCAAGCGCATCCGCGAGGATGTCGCGGTCGGCCACCAGCTGCAGCTTGCGATCCGCCAGACCGGCCTGTTCCCGAACATGGTCGTTCAGATGGTCGCGATCGGCGAGGAAGCCGGCGCGCTCGACGCGATGCTGTTCAAGATCGCCGAGTTCTACGAGCAGGAAGTCAGCAACGCGGTCGACGCGCTGTCGAGCCTGCTCGAACCGTTCATCATGGTCATCATCGGCGTGATCGTCGGCGGCATGGTCATCGGCATGTACCTGCCGATCTTCAAGCTCGGTGCGGTGGTCGGCTGACCGGTCTGCAGCGACACCCTTCGAAGGCCGCGACGCTCGACGTCGCGGCCTTTTTCGTTTGCGAAGGGGCCCCGCGCCGCGGGTTGCGCCCGGGCACGCGGTGTCGGCGAGGAGACGCAGCGATCCGATCCTGATGCCGCCGTGTGTGGCGATCTGCGATCAGAGGTTGCGGGTCGTGATGCGGCGACGCGCGCCACGGCGGAATCGCCTGCGGCGGTTCCGCCTGCACGTGATGCGCTTCTCCGGTAGGGCGGAACCCGCGCCGCGGGTTCCGCCGTCATGCGGAGGGGTGCGCGGCAGCAACCGTCACCGCAGTAAAGGCAGCCTCCGCAAGCGTGCGGCGACGATACCCGCCACGGCGGAATCGCCTGCGGCGGTTCCGCCTGCACGTGATGCGCTTCTCCGGTAGGGCGGAACCCGCGCAGCGGATTCCGCCGTCATGCGGAGGGGTGCGCGGCAGCAACCGTCATCGCAGTAAAGGCAGCCTCCGCAAGCGTGCGGCGACGATACCCGCCACGGCGGAATCGCCCGCGGCGGTTCCGCCCTACGCGCCAATACCGCCATCTCTCGTGCGAACCTCCGCTCGCACATCACGTCACCGCTTCGATGCGCCGCGGCCGCGCTTCCCCTGCCACCGCGCGATGCCGCATGATCGACACGTTGTCGCCCTGGGGACTCGACTCGCATGGACTTCACCTGGCTCGCGGAACCCGCGCTGCTGATTCCGCTCACGGGCGTGCTCGGCCTGCTCGTCGGCAGCTTCCTCAATGTGGTGATCCTGCGCCTGCCGAGGCGTCTCGAACACGAGTGGCAGGCGCAGGCGCGTGAACTGCTCGGCCAATCGGCACCGGTCGCCGAGGACGTGCCACCGGACCTCGTGTTCAAGGGCTCGCACTGCGTGCACTGCAAGCATCCGCTGTCACCACTCGACAACATCCCGCTGCTGAGCTTCCTCGCGCTGCGCGGCCGCTGCCGCTACTGCCGGACGCCGATCTCGTGGCAGTACCCGCTGGTGGAGCTGCTCAGCGCGCTCGCCTGCGCGGTGATGGCGTGGAAATTCGGTTTCGGCTGGCCACTGCTCGCCGCGCTCGTGTTCACGTGGATGCTGCTCGCCGCATCGGGCATCGACGCGCGCACGCAGCTGCTGCCGGACCAGCTCACCCTGCCGCTGATGTGGCTCGGCCTGCTGCTGTCGCTGCTGCCGATGTTCGTCGACGCACCGACCGCGATCATCGGCGCGGCGATCGGCTGGCTGAGCCTGTGGTCGGTGTTCTGGCTGTTCAAGCTGCTCACGGGCAAGGAGGGCATGGGCTACGGCGACTTCAAGCTGCTCGCCGCGCTCGGCGCATGGATGGGTGCGAGTGCGTTGCTGCCCGTCATCCTGCTGTCGTCGCTGATCGGCGCGATCATCGGCGGTGCGATCCTGTCCATCGGAGGCAAGGGCCGCGACACACCGATTCCGTTCGGCCCGTTCATCGCCGCCGCGGGCTGGGTATGGTTCGCGTTCGGCGACGAACTGCTCGCGCTGTACAAGGGATGGTTCTTCGTGGCGACGTGACGATTGTCGGAGCGCGCGCAGGGCGGAATCCGCGCAGCGGACTCCGCCGCGGACACCGACACATGGTCACGGAACGCGGGGCGTGATGCGCCAACGCGAGGCACGGCGGAATCGCCTGCGGCGGTTCCGCCCTACGCGTCATACGTGTCTCGCGTCGCGTGGAACCCGCGCAGCGGATTCCGCCGTGGACACCGACACATGATCACGGAACGCGGGGCGTGATGCGCCAACACGAGGCACGGCGGAATCGCCTGCGGCGGTTCCGCCCTACGCGTCATACGTGTCTCGCGTCGCGTGGAACCCGCGCAGCGGATTCCGCCGTGGACACCCAGATGCGATCACGCCAACGCGGGGCGTGATGCGCCAACGCGAGGCACGGCGGATTCGCCTATGGCGGTTCAGCCCTGCGCGCCAGACGTTCGCTCGCGCACGGCGGCGGAGGCCGGGGGCATCCGAAAACGAAAAACCCGGCGCGAGGCCGGGTCATCGAGGCGCGACATGGTGGGCGGTACAGGGATCGAACCTGTGACACCTGCCGTGTGAAGGCAGTGCTCTACCGCTGAGCTAACCGCCCGGGGTGTCGCGTGGAACGGGATATTGCAGGAAGCTGGTGCCGGAAATAGGAATCGAACCTACGACCTCATCATTACGAATGACGCGCTCTACCAACTGAGCTATTCCGGCGAAGGGCGCGAAGTATAGACGGGTGTGCGATGGCCGACAAGCATTCCGGCCCGACATGCATCGACACGACACACGTGTCGATCACCAGCAGTCGGAAGCCGGCAATGAAGCGCCCCCGGTGACCGTTTTCGTTCCGCGGTGGTCGAGGACGAGGGTCTTGCACTTGTCGGCGACCTGCCCTCCGGTTGGCGCGGCCGTGATCGTGTACGTCGTCGTGGTCAGGGGATTGACGACGATGGTGTAGTACGCCGTGCCCTGCCGCGGCGACTGCGTGAAGCCCGCGGGTGCGGAGGCGCCGTAGCTGCGGTCGAGCGTATAACGCCGCTCGAAATTCTGAGCGAGCTCGAGCACGTCGGCCTTGGCCTGTGCACGACGCGACTTGCGCACGTGCTCGTTGTAGTTCGGCAGCGCAATCGCCGCGAGGATCGCGATCACGGCGACCGTGATCATGAGTTCGATGAGCGTGAAGCCCCTGGACGTTTTCAAGAGACACCCCTGAAGGTCATGGCGATGGTGCCGGATAAGGAAAGCGGTGCCCGGCGATCATGCCGGACACCGCGAACGTCCATCAACGCATCTGCTTCCACGAGATGCGTCCGCACGGGATCAGCTTGCCGGCCGGCTTGTCACCCGAGTTCGGCGAACGCCACGAGCAACTCTTCACCTCGGGCGACGTGCACTGCGGACGCGTGTCGCCCTCGGTGCACTCCGCGCATCCCGGCGTACCCGGCACGCATTCGGTGCAACCCTCGCTGCCGGGCAGGCACGGCACGGCCGGCAGCGGCGGGCGGATCACGACGATCGGCGGCTCGCCCGGCGGCGGGCCGCGAACGGTATCGATGCCGATGAGTCCCGCAGGCGGCTCGCTGCCCACCGGCCAGCCGCCCGGCGGCGGGATCGGGCGGTAGTCGGCCGAACCGGTCAGCGCATCGAGCACCATCGTCGCGTTCTGCGAACCGGGCTGGCACGAGTCGCCTTCCGGCCGGAACGTGTTGAACAGCACGTTGCTGAGAATGCCGTCCGGCGTCGCCGTGATGCGCTCGCCCGCCATGCTCTGCGCGCAGCCCGCGCACGTGAGGTCGAGGTACCAGCCGAGCTTGCCGGCCGGGAAATCGGGCGCGCGGAAGTCGACCGGCCAACGCGTCGCCTGGCGTTCGCCAGCGGCGTTGTAGCTCGTCATCGTCTGCTGCACGAGGTCGACGTAGGTACCCGCGCTGCGCGGCGCGGCGAAGTACAGGTCCGACACCCAGTTGTTGGTGACGGGATTCCACATGCGCGTGTCCCAGACACCGTAGATCGTCTCGACCGACGCACGCGTGCCCTGGCCGAGGCGCGTCGCATCGGCATCGTCGACGTTGAGATAACGACCCGTGCCGAAGATCACCATCGTGCCGCCCAGACGGTTGGCCACGGTGTAGACGCCGCTCGTGATCGACTGGCGCTTGCCGGTCGGATCGGTCGCGCGGAAGATCGGCTGACCGCCGTTGCCGAGGCTCCACGTGCTGCCGTTGAGCTCGAAGCGCCACAGGTTGCCGAGGTAGTCGCCGGCATAGATCGTGTCGGCCGCGCCGTCACCGTTGTTGTCGACCGGCACCGCGGTGGCGAGGCCGTTCGGGCCGGTCGTGCAACCGGAAGCCGTCGACGCGCAGCCGACGCCCGTATCGATCGTGGCGATCTCCGCACCGGTCTGCAGGTTGCGGATGAACAGCACCGCACGCTGCGCTTCCGCCGCCGTGCGTCCCGTGCTGTTGAGGCCGTTGCCGAACACCGCAATCCAGCGGCCGGCGCCGTCGATGCCCATGTACGGGCGGCCGACGAACTGGCCCATGCGTCCGTCGTCGCGGTCGCCGAACTCCCACATGACGTTGCCCGCGACGAAGTTGCGCGGATTGGTCACGTCGAGCGCGAACACCGAGCGACCACCGACGGCACCCGAAGGCAGCGTCGCGGCGCCGGTCGAGGAGAGCAGCACCGAGCGCCAGTTGCCGAGATAGGCATCGCCCACCGTCGGCGAACCATCGACGTAGAAGCGGTGCTGATAGCCCGGCTGCGCGAGCTGGTTGAGGTTCTTGAGCACCGCGTTCGGCATGTACGCGAAGATTTCCCTGCCGCCGTCAGCGCCGCTGCCACCTTCGAACGCGTGCAGCATGCCGTCGTTGGCGCCGACGTAGATGACCGGATTCTCGGAGTTGGTGCCGTAGATGCCGCGCTTGCTCGCGACGAACGCGGCATAGCTCGAGGCCGCTGCAGGGCTTATGGTGCTGAGCAGCGTGCCGTAGCCGAGACTCGTGACACCCGTGACGGCCGGCGTCGAATTGAGGATGTCGCCGAGCTTGGAGCCACGCTTGCGGTACGGGCATGTCGCCGTCGTGCAACCGGTGCCGCCCTGCTCCTTCGACTGCTCGCCCTTGAGGAACGCGACGAGGTCGTCGTTGGTGTAGAGCGTCGTGTCGAGCGTGCCGCGCACGTCGGCCATGAGGCCGGCCGTGACGAGGTCGGCACGGTTGAACGGCACGGCGCCGTCGAACTGGAACGGCGAGGTCGTGCGGCGCTTCGACGTGAACACCTTGCGCGCGGTCGGCGAGGGCATGTTCGCGCTGACGCTCCACACCGGCGTGACCGCCGCATAGGTGCCGTCGGAGCGCAGGTTGTAGGCCTTGAGGTCGCCCGACCAGTCATCGCCCTTGTACGAGGCCTCGTAGGCGAGCGTCGAGCCCGGCGTGTAGCGCGGCGTGCTCGTCGCGACGCTCGCGGTGGGCTGCGAGTTGGCAAGGATGTCGATGAACGCACGCTCGAGCTGGGCACGCAGGTTGGCCGGGTTGGTCACCAGGAAGTAGTTGTCCGGCACGCCGTCGCCGTCGAGATCCCAGCCACCCGGATTCGGCGTACCGTACTTGGCGGCGTACCAGAGCGGGTCGTTGAGGAAGTACGCACTCGGGCGCGAACCGCTCGCCGTCGGCGTGAACACGCGCGTCGAGTTGATCGGCAGCTGCTGGCCGCAGGCGCCCGTGGTCACGCCGATGCAACCGCCCGGCAACGTCGGGTTCGGCGTATTGAGGTCGTACGGCATGAAGGTGCCGGCGCCCGAGTCGGTATCGCGCACGTCGAGGTAGACGCCGTCCTGGGTCGTGCCGGACATGACGTAACCCATGTTCTGGTCCGCACTGCCCGCTGCGTACTCGGAATTGAGCGTGACCGTCACCGTGCCGTCGGCATTCGCGATGATGAGGTAACGCACGATCGCGTCCATGTCGTGGTCGTTGCCCTGCTCCACGTCCTCATAGTTGATGCGGAACACCGCGTAGGGGCGTCCCGCGTTGATCGTGACGTCGGTGGGCTGGCCCGGCAGGTTGACGATCTTCTCGACGTAGAAATCGACGATCGTGTTGGTCGGCTTGCGCGCGCCTTCGCCGAACGTGCCGCTGGCGGTCTTCGCGAACGGCAGCAGCGTGACCTTGCCGTCACCCCACGGGAAGTCGATGCGCGGCAGCGGCGACGCCAGCGCGATCGAGTAGGTGGCGAGGTTCTGCGGACCCTCGGCCGTGTTGAGGTCGGTGTTGCGCGCGTAGCGCGCCACGCTGGCCGCATAGTAGGTGCCGCCCTTGGTAGGCTCCTCGGGCGCGAGGCCACGGATGTTGCCGAAGCTCGACGCACTCTTGGCGGTCGGCGCACCGTCGGTGCTGCCGGCGACCTCGCCGATGAAGATGTTGCGCGAACCGGCGCCGAACTCGGCATTCCAGATCGCCTGGCCTTCGCTGGCGGCGTTGAATCCGGTGATCGAGGCCGGCGTCGTCGAGGTGGTCGTGATCGCACCGGCGAAGGCGCTGCCGGGCAGGTCGCCGTCGTAGCTCGGGTTGATGTCGCTGATGACGGTCTGGTACGGCTTGGCGCACGCGAGGAAGCCGCCGCCGCCCTGCGCGACGGTCTTGTACGGATCCTTCCACGTGGCCTTCTCGAGGCCCATCGTGGTCTCCTCGCCGTTGCCCGCGCTGCCCGAGTTGGCGTTGAAGCGCGCGGTCGGCGCTCCGGCGCCGGCGAAGTAGCGCATGCTCTCGTACATCATCTCGGCGATCGGGTTGCCCCACATGCGGCACTCGCCGTTGTTGATCGCGCGGTCGCCGACCGAGGGGCAGCTGCCGGTGCCGCCGCCCCAGTTCCAGTTCTGGTCGTTCGAGTAGTTGTCGGTGCCGCTGTTGTAGGCGCCACCGATCATGCGCAGGCGGCTGATCGAGTTGGCGATGCCGTTGACGCCGGTGCGGAAGATGCCGTTGGCCGGGTCGATCTCCTCGCCGAAGTTGCCGACGTTGCGGCGCAGGACGCCGCCTTCGAGGTTGTTGAACTGCGAGCCCGTGATGAGGCCGAAGTTCATGCGGCCATCCTCGCCGTAGTCGTGCAGGATGCCGGTCGGCTTGAACTGGCCGTTCGGGTAGGCCTTGCAGGTCGCCTCGCGGACACCGGCATTGCTCGCGCCCGACGGACACGACAGCACGCGCACGTAGTAGTCGTCACGCGTGACCGCAGGCGAAGGCGGCCTCAAGTTGTAGGTCGTGATGGTGGTGGTGCCGAGGCCGTGAGTCGAACTGCTCGGCACGACGGTCCAACTGCTGGCACCGTTGCACGTCGTCGCGGTGGAACTGGTATTGCAGGTACGCCACTGCAGGCGATACCCCTCGCCACCATCGTTCTCCTCATGCCGGAACTTGAACGTGTAAGTCGTGTTGGCAGCGAGCGTAAGGACCTGGGTCATCTCGGCATCACCGCAGGTACCGAAACCGCGACCACCATAACAACCGGCCGTCGCGATGGACGTGGTGCCGGAGAACATCTCCAGGTCGATCGCATCGTCACCGTCGACACGGAATTGGTAACGCGTGGTGGCGCTGTTGACGCGCACCGATCCCGTGATGATCGAGAGGAACCAATCCTGCTGAAGATTGTACGGGTTGCACGCAAGGCTCTGGCAGTTGATCGTGTTGATGTTGCCGCTGCCGAAGCGGTTCGCGGGGATCGCGTAGGTGTCTTCCATCGTCGTGAAGCTGCCACGGTTCGTGGGGTGGCCCGGGAACGGCGCGATGCCGGCCGCGACGACGCAGTCCACGCGCGAGTTGGACGAGGTGAAGCACTTGTTGCCCGCGACCGGTCCCTCGATCGACAGCCAGTTCCAGACGCGCTTGTCGGTGTTCTTGAGCACGCGGAACAAAGGTGCCTGGTAGGCGGGGTACGCGTTGCCGTTGCCGGTGACCGTGGTCACCGCGAACAGGTGGTAGCGCCCCGTGTCGGGGATCGAGAGCGGCGCGTAGCGGCTGATGTCGTAGCCGTCGCGCGCGACGCTCTGGTACTCCTTGCCCCAGCTGTGGCCGTCCTGCGGGAAGAACGCGCCCTGCAGGATCGTCTGCGTGGTCGAGTCGGTCTGGCGCCAGCCGCCGTAGAGCACGCGGCGCAGGGCATCCATGCGCGACGTGGTCAGGTAGTTGAGGAAGTCGCCACTCCACTGGCCCGAGCACTGCTTGTTCGCGGTGGCACCGGCCGGCACGAACTTGGCGCCGTCCCACGTGTAGCACGCATTCGAATTGAAGTAGCCGTAATAGGTGATCGTGTTCGGCTTGTAGCCGATGTCGAGCGCACCGTCGCCGTCGAGGTCCGAGGCGTCGTTGTAGGCCTCGTAATAGATCTTGTGATCCTTGCCGAGCACGAGCATGTTCAGCGGTGGCTGGCTCGTCGCACTGAACAGGGGCTGCTGGGCGACATCGACGCCGCCGACCGACGTCTGCGCGGCGACATCCGGCGCATGGCCGATGCCGGCGGCGAGGCAGACGGTGCCGAGGAACGAGGCGAGCTTGAGGTTGAGACGGTTCATCGCTGACTCCCCGCTGGCGGGATCAATACACGTAGATGGTCTGGACGGTCGCCCACGCGGCGACGTCGACGGCGCTGCCGGGATCCTTCTCCTGGCCCGAGATCACATAGAAGCGCGGCTTCCTGTTCGGGTCGGTGCCGACGATGCCGCCACGGCGCTCCGGGCAAGCCCCGCCGCAGGTGCGCACGCGCTGCTGGAACTGGATCGTGGGTGGGAACGTGGTGAGCCAGCTCGACCAAGGCGACGTGTTCGTCGCCGGCAACGGGATGGGAATGTCCGGGATGTTGTCGTACGCCCACAGCGTATCGCTGACGTTGATGCGGCCTTCGGCCATGCGGCCCTCGGAGCGCTCGAACGCGACCTGCTGTGCGCGGAAGTTGCCGGACATGCGTTCCTGCAGCATCGTGACCTGCATGGCCGCGACGCCGATCAGCGTCATGAGGATCAGCATGACCAGCGCGACGAACAGCACGGCGCCGCGCGGCCGCCGGAGGGAAGGAATGCGACGTGTCATGGACATGCCTCAGGAGTTGAACAGGCGGTTGCGGAGACCGATCGTGGTCTCGTAGACCTCGCGGATGAGGCCGTCGCCGGGGCGCGTGATCGAGGTGCCGAGCAGCGTGTAGGTACGTGCGTCGGCTGCGCCCATGGAGGGATCGGGACTGCGGATCAGCAGCGCGACCTGCACGCTGACGACACGCGACCAGGCGCGATCGATCTCGATCGGGTTGGTGAGGCCGGCGGCGACCTGCTGGGCCGTCCGGTACTCGTCGATCGCGCCGTCGGGAACGGCCGTGGTGTCGTAGCCGAAACGCAGCTGCATGTTCTCGACGCCGTCGACGAGCTCCTCGTCGGCCGCGAGCGTCATGTTGGTGCGGTCGAAACGGCGCACGTACAGCGAGGGATTGCCCGCGGCGTTGTTGCGCACGTAGAGCGCGATGTACTCGCCGCGGTGCAGTTCGGCATTGAACGTGGAGTCGCCCACGATCGGCTTCGCGTTGAGGTAGGCATTCGAGATGCGGTAATCCCACGGACAGTTGCCACAGGTGGGATCGAGATAGACGTTCGACGCGGACACGCCGTTGGCCGTGACGATGAGGCCCGTCGAATCGAGCGAACCCGCGAAGATGTCGGCCGAACGGCAGTTCTGCATGCCAAGAACGGAAAGGTTGCCCGCAGCCGGAAGGAACGCCGTCGACTGAGGACCGACGCCGACCGTGAGGATGTTGGCGGCACGCTGCACGTTGACGATCGGCACGCTCTCCTCGCTGAACACGCGCAGGATCAGCACGTCGCTGCCGGCCGTGAACGCGGTCGCCGACAGGTCGGACGGCGCGGTCATCGAGCCGGCCGTGAACGCCTCGATCGGACGCGTGAAGCGGAAGCGGTCACCACCCGGAACGGTCTTGTTCCACAGCGCGAAATGGTTGACGAAACTTTCCTGCTCGATGCGGCCTGCGTCGGCGCCGCATCCCATGTAGCCGACCATGCGCAGCTGGCGCTGCAGGAACTGCGTCGCGAAACGGCCGTTCTCCTGGACGCGCGAGAGGCCCTCCTGCAGCTGCGCGCTCGAGCGCGAGGCACCGAAGATCTGGATGATGCCGAGCAGGAGCAGCGATGCGATGAGCAGCGCGACCATGAGCTCGATGAGCGAGACGCCGCGGCTGCGGGGCACGGAGAGCGTGGAGTGCGAAGGATTCATGCGTTGACCTGCCCTTACATGCGGCTCGAGACGACGAAGACACTGAACTGGCCATCGGTACCGGCACCGGGGCCACCCGCCGTGAGGCCGGCGCCGAACGTCGCCGCGTCGGCCGTGCAACGGCCTGCCGCCGAACCGGCCGCCGACTCCCAGCGCGCATCGCTCCAGCGGATGCAGATGGCGACTTCGGTCGCACTGATCGGCGCAACCGCGCCGCGTCCTTCGGGAAGCAGGCAGGCGATCTGCTGGCGCCAGAAGGCGAGATCACGCCCGGCGGCATCCGACGCGGTGGCGACGCCGGGCGTGCACGTCGCTGCAGGATAGGAATCGCTGTAATAGTTCAACAGCGCACCGCGGTTCGCGCGCATGCTGTCCATGATCATGTTGGCCAGCGCGGTGGCCTGCGAACGCAGGTGCGCACTCTGGTTGGTCTTGACCGAATAGACCTGAAGCGCGGCGAGGCCGAGCAGGCCGAAGCTCATGATGAGCAGTGCGATGAGCACCTCGAGCAGCGTGAAGCCGCGTGCGATGCCACGGAGGCAACGGGACGTCGTCATGCGCAGGGCACCTTGGAAGAGCCGGAGCGCCCCATCGCGGAGATCGTGATGGTGCGCTGCTGGTCGTTGCTGCAGTTGCTGGCCGGCTTGAGCGTGAACGCGAGCGGCGGCACGGACGGACTCGAGAACGCCTGGCCACGCGTGTCGAAGCGGATGAAGTTCTGCGCGGGCGACATCGTCATCGTGTTGCGCTCGTTGGCGATGCCCGAGCGGATCAGGTTCGCGTTGCTGTAGGCAGGCCCGGCACCCGAGGCGGCTGTGTCGACGAAGATCAGCCAGCCACGTGACCAGTCCGCGGCGGCGCCGCAGCCGGCGGGCACTCCCGTGCGTGTATCGGCAGCGCAGATCGTGACCGGCCGCGTTCGCGTGATCGCCTCGTTGCGCGCGAAATTGAGCGCGGCGAGGAAGTCGTTGGCCTGCGTCGTCACGCGGTTGCCGCGCAGGCTCGAACTGAAGCTCGGCAGCGCGATGGCGCCGAGGATCGCGATGATCGAAATGACCACGAGCAACTCGATGAGCCCGAAGCCCGAAGCCCGCTGGCGGGATGCCATGTTCATGCCTTCCCCAAGGAGGTACTTTTCCGGTGCATGAAGCCTAGGCACCCTCCCCACGGGGAACAAGCACGGCGCGGCGCGAGGTAGCATTCGGCGGACGAGCGGCGCGGCCGCAGGTGCGGGGAACGGTCCCCTCCCGGCCCGGCCCCGCCCCACGTATCCCGACAGACAGGAAGCTGCCCGATGACCGCGCCCCCTGCCCCGCCCGCGCCCTCGCGAGGCCTGCGTGCCGAACTCGGGGGCCTGCTGCTGGCCAACGGCCTGATCCTCGTCCTCGCGTTGTGGAATCGCTGGCCGGCCAGCTACGTGCTGTGGCCGTTCTGGATCCAGAGCGTCGCGATCGGTGTCCTGCAGGCGCACCGCATGTTCTCGCTCAAGCGGTTCAGCACCGAAGGCCTCAAGGCGAACGGAAGGCCCGTGCCGCAGACCGAGGCCGGCAAGCGCAGCACGACGTGGTTCTTCGTGCTGCATTACGGGATGTTCCACCTGTTCTATTTCGTGTTCCTCGCTTCGGCGAAACCCGTGCCCGCGTCGGACTGGGCCTGGGTGCTGTTCGGCGGCGCGGCGTTCCTGTTCGGCGCACTGCGCGAACAGCCGAACGTGCTCGCGCGCGATGCACTCGGCAGGCCGAACCTCGGCGCGCTGATGTTCCTGCCCTACCTGCGCGTCGTGCCGATGCACCTGTCGATCTTCGCGACGGCATCCGAGGTGACGGGCCCGCTCACGATGACGCTCGTGATCGCCCTCAAGACGGCCTCGGACCTCGGCATGGCCTGGGGCGAGCGCGCGATCGAGGCGGCAGCGCTCGCGAAGTCGAAGCGCAAGGGCAAGAAGAACGACGGGGAGAAGGCTTGAACACGCAAAGCCCCGGCGCGAGACGGTTTCGGAGGGATCCGCCGTCGCGGTGGGAGCGATCCGTGATGGTTGCGGGGCGTGTGCTGGATGGCGCCGGACGATTCTGTGTCTGCGCCTTCGCACGATGCTTGACGGTCCGCTCTCACCACACGGTGAGGGCCTGAGAGGGCCGAAGCCGCTCCCGGCACGCCCGTCGCTGCTGCGATCAGCCGCCCCAGACGACCTCGGGCGGTGCCCGACACCGGTCCACGGGTTGCGGCTCCTCCGACCGGCTGTCGAGCAGCCAGCAGTCGTCGAGCACCGAGCAGTAGCACAGGCGCAGCCGGATGCCGCGACGCTCGCGCACGAGCGCCTCGAAGACGGGGTTGGGCGCCTTCGGCGGCGCGACGCGCAGCAGCTTGATCCACTCGTCCTGCCCGACGACGCGACGCTGGATGCCGCTCGTGAACACGTCGAGCCCGTCGACCTCGGCATCGACACGCCCGCAGCAGGCGCGCAGCAGCGCATCGGCACCGCGCACCGGCGTGTCGTCGTGGCTGACTTCGGCCCAGCGCACGCGCGCAGGACCGGTGCCACGATTGATCAGGTCGAGCGACACCTCCGACGTGCCGTCCGGCGCCGCGTCGCTGGTGCCGAAGATCAACGAAGGCCACACGCTCGCCGCGAGCATGCGCTCCTGCGTGCGGTTGGCACTGATCGCGACGACCAGCGACACCACCGAGATCAGGATCGCGCTCGCCCCGATGACGATCTCGAACCAGCGGCTGCGGTAGCGCGGGGCGGCGCGCGGCGCGGGAGGCGGAATCGGGTCGGTCATGCGGAAAACTCCTTCGTCGCGCAGGGTCTATCGGCACGAGGTGCATGGCAGTGTGCCATTGCGTCGGCCACGCCGCGCGCCTCGTGAAACCGTCACCGCCGAAGGAACCGCCTGTCGCTCCTGCGCAAGCTTTGGTGGCCTGCACATCACGGCCTGCGCTTGCTGCTGCCGGTCTACGCGATCCGCTTTCCACCGAGATCCCGGCATAGGCATCGAAAGCGTATTGACGGCAGCGCGCAGCACCGACCATCGGAGCCAAGCCCCCCCTGACGCGCCGAGCGGCGCATCGATCGAAAGCTGCAGGAACTGGATTCCGGCCTGCGCCGGAATGACTCACCTTCCAGGACGCGACCACACCACACGGTCATCCCGGCGAAGGCCGGGATCCAGCGCCCCTGCCTCGCCAACGCCCATCAACATTACGACGGAGGCTTTTCACCGCCTCGCCACGCCACGACACCCGCCCACCACCGTCACGCCATTGCAGCAGTCCCGACACCGCCGCTTCACGCAACCACGCGACGCTTGTCGCACCGCCCGCGGGGAGACGTGGACATGCGCGTCGCGATCGTCACCGAGACCTGGCCGCCCGAGATCAACGGCGTCGCCCTCACCGTGCACGCGCTGGCGTCCGGCCTGCATGCGCTCGGCCACGAGGTCGAGGTGATCCGTCCGCAGCAGGCGGACGAATCGAAGACACGCGAGGACGGCTTCGACACGCTGCTGGTCGGCGGCGGCACGCTGCCGCGCTATCCCTCGCTGCGCTTCGGCCTGCCCTCGCCATGGCTGCTGTCGCGACGCTGGCGCGCGAAGCGCCCCGATGCGCTTTACGTCGCTACCGAAGGCCCGCTCGGCCACAGCGCGCTCGGCGCGGCACGACGCCTCGGCATCCCCGCCTGCACGGGCTTCCACACGCGCTTCGACGATTTCGCCCGCCACTACGGCCTCGGCTGGCTCACGCCGCTCGTGTTCGCGGGCATGCGCCGCTTCCACAACCGTGCGGGTTCCACGCTCGTGCCGACGCTCGAGCTCGCCTCGTTCCTCGGGTCGAACGGCTTCCGCCACGTGCGCGTGCTGCGCCGCGCGGTCGACACCACGCAGTTCAACCCCGCGCATCGTGACGAGGCGCTGCGTCGTGCCTGGGGCGTGTTCGACGATTCGCCGGTGGTGATCCACGTCGGCCGTCTCGC
The DNA here is from genome assembly GCF_051987395.1 of Dokdonella aquatica. Taxonomy (NCBI): domain Bacteria; kingdom Pseudomonadati; phylum Pseudomonadota; class Gammaproteobacteria; order Lysobacterales; family Rhodanobacteraceae; genus Dokdonella; species Dokdonella aquatica. The sequence continues at coordinate 4,685,302 of NZ_CP197094.1, forward strand.
CGCCGAGAAGAACCTCGATGTCGCGGTCGCGGCGTTCCGCGCGATCCAGCAGCGCCATCCGCTCGCGCGCATGGTGATCGTCGGCGATGGCCCCGAACGGACTCGCCTCGCCGCCGAGCACGGCGACATCATCTTCACGGGCGCGCGCCGCGGCGAGGATCTCGCGCGCCACTATGCGAGCGGCGACCTGTTCCTGTTCCCGAGCATCACCGAGACCTTCGGCAACGTCACCCTCGAGGCGATGGCGAGCGGCGTGCCGGTCGTCGCCTACGACTACGGCGCCGCGCGCGAACACATCACCGGCCCCGGCGACGGTGTGCGCGTGCCGTTCGGCGACGACGAGGCCTTCGTGCGCATGGCCGCGGCACTTGCCGATGCGCCGCAACGGCGAGAACTCATGCGACGGCGCGCACGCGCCGCCGTCGAGGACCTGCATCCCGGATCGGTCGCTACGGCCTTCGCCGACGTGCTCGCCGACCTCGCGCTGAGGAAGGCGGCATGAACGGCCTCGCGCGCTGGCAGCGTTTCGAGCGCCTGAGCGGCGACGTGCGCCTGTGCCTCGCGTGCAACCGCTGGGGCGCGCGGCGCGCGATCGTGCGCGTGTTCCGCATCGTCAGTCGTCTCGGCGACGGCGTGTTCTGGTACGTCGCGATGCTCGCGATCGCGCTGCTCGGCGGTGCGAACGGGCCGACCGCAGCGCTGCACATGCTGCTGACGGGCGGTGTCGCCGCCCTGCTCTACCGTACGCTCAAGCGCTGGACGCGTCGTCCGCGGCCGTTCCGCGCCCACGCCGGCATCGTCGCGCACCTGCCGCCGCTCGACGAGTACAGCTTTCCGTCGGGCCACACGCTGCACGCGGTGACGTTCACGCTGGTGGCCCTCGCGTGGTTCCCGGTGCTGGCCTGGATCCTCGTGCCGTTCACGGTGCTCGTGGCGATGTCGCGCGTCGTGCTCGGCCTGCACTACCCGAGCGACGTGCTGATGGCCACGGCCATCGGTTTCGTGCTCGCGGAAGTGTCGATCGGTCTTGTCGTGTAGGAGCGTTTCCGGCCGGCAACCGGTTGCGGCGACGTCGGCGCGGAAGCTCCGCGCCCGGAAGCGCTCCTACAACTTTTCGAGCGCCGCGCGCACGACCGCGGGGCGCTGCTGCTGCGGCCAGTCGGCGAAGATGCCGACCTGCGCATCGCGCTTGAACGCATCGAGCGCGGCCAGGTCGAGTTGCGCATGCACCCAGCCGTCGCGCGCGAGCGCGACGACGCCATCCGATGGAAAGCCACGGTCGACCGGCGAGTAGATGCCCGCCGTGCCCGTGTTGACGTCGAGCGCAGGGCTCCACGCGGCCTCGCCCGCCGTGACCGCGCAGGTGACGTAGACCTGGTTCTCCATCGCACGCGCCTGGCAGCCGTAGCGCACGCGGTGCGCGCCGGCATCGGTGTCGGTGCAACTCGGCACGAGGATGACACGCGCACCCGCCTCGCACTGCGCACGCGCGTAGAGCGGGAATTCGATGTCGTAACAGATGTCGATCGCGACGCGGCCGAAAGCGGTCTCGAACACCTTGAGCGCGTCGCCGGGTTCGATCACCTGCGCGGCGCGCTCGAAGCCGGTCAGGCAGAGCTTGTCCTGGAACGCGAGCGTGCCGTCCGGCGATGCGAAGTAGGCGCGGTTGCGGTAACGGCCACCGCCGACCTCGAGCAGGAAACTGCCCGCGACGAGGTAGATGCGGTACTTGCGCGCAAGCTCGGCCGACAGCGCAGTGAACTCGCCGTGCAGCGGCTGCAGCGCGGCCAGCGAACCGACGAAGTCCTCGCGCGTCGCATGCTCGAGCGCACCGGCGGCCTCGAGCGCGAGGTACTCGGGCAGCACGACGACGTGCGCGCCGGCGGCGACCGCCGTGGCAACTTCGCGCTCGACGCGCGCGAGGAAATCGGCGAACGACGACGGCTCGCCGATCGCATACTGGGCTGCGGCAACATTGACCTTCACGGGTTCACCTCGAGCGGGCGCAGCCAGAAGGCCAGCGCGTGATGCGACTCGGCGTCGGCGCCGACTTCCTTCCAGTCGATTTCGCAACGCATGTCGGGCTGTCGTACGTAGCCGCGCTTGGTCCAGAACACGTCGTTCGGACGGAAGCCCTCGGGGCGGCGCGGATCGTCGTCCTCGCGCACGACGGCGCAGAAGGCGGTCGTGGTGAACCGACCGAGCCTGCGCGCGTAGGCTTCGCGCTCGTCGAAGAAGCGATGGCCGAGGCCGTGCCCGCGGTACTCGGGCAGCAGCACCGATTCGCCGAAATAGAACACGTCGCCGAGCGCGAAGCCGCGCTCGAGGAACGGCCGCTGGAACGCGGCCGTCTCGTCGGTCAGCGGGATGCCGGTCGAGGCACCGACGACGCGGTCGCCATCGAAGGCGAGCACGAACAGGCTCTCGGGGGACTTCGCGTAGGTCGCGAGGTACTTGGCCTCGTACGCGGCATCGCCGTCGTAGAGGTACGGGAACGCGCGGAACACGCTGATGCGCAGGCGCGCGAGGTCGTCGAGGTGTGGCGCGATCGCGCCACCGGAGAAGGTGCGGATGTCCATCGGGCCATGGTAGCGGGTCGTTGCGACCCGACGATGGGTCGCAACGTCGCAGCATTCAAGCCGCACGGTGCTTCAGAACATCCAGCGCCAGGCCCCCGACCAGCCGATCACCCAGGCGAGGCCGAACGCGGTCCAGAACGACTGCTTGAGCGTGCGCCACACGACCCAGGCACCGACCGCCACGAGCAGCACGGGCAGCCAGCGGCGCAGGGTTTCGCGGGCTTCGTTGGACAGTGTCATGGCGTTCTCCTCCGCACCCCGATGGTGCGGAGCCAGCATGCCGTCGCGACGCCCGCGCCATCAGGCACGGGCGTCAGCGATCGTGCGTGACGCCTGTCACCCCACTGCTGTCCGGGGAAAGTTCGAGGCGAAGGCTTGAAAGCTTTTTTTGCTTCAGGCTCCCGGCGATGAATGCCGGGATGCCGACTTGTTTCGCGGCAACGCGGCATCGCGCGCGCTTTTTCCCTTCTCCCTCCGGGAGAAGGTGGCCCGCAGGGCCGGATGAGGGTCCGGGATCGCGACAATGTTCGAACGTGGTCTCGACCCCGCACCCTCTCCCCAACCCCTCTCCCGGAGGGCGAGGGGCTCAAGCGCGACGCCACTGCGGGAGGACGCGTCGTGATCGTGAAGTCGCACGACGCCGAGCACAGGGAACACCACGCGACAGCTCCGCTGACGGCGCGACGCGGCGCGCCGACTTTCCCCGGACAGCAGTGCCTGTCACCCAGCCTTCTTCGCCGCGATCCAGTCGTCGACGACGCGCTCGAGCAGCGCCATCGGCAGCGAGCCGCTGGTCAGCACGGCATCGTGGAAGTCGGCGAGGTTGAAGCGGTCGCCGAGCTCGGCCTTGGCCTTGTCGCGCATCGCGAGGATGCGCAGCATGCCGGCCTTGTAGGCCAGCGCCTGGCCCGGCGCGACGAAGTAGCGCTCGATCTCGGCGGTGACGTCACCCTCGCCCATGCCGGTGTTCTCGAGCATGTAGGCGATCGCCTGCTCGCGCGTCCAGCGCTTGTGGTGGATGCCGCTGTCCACGACCAGTCGCACCGCGCGCATCATCTCGTCGCGCAGGCGGCCGAGGTTGTCGAGCGGATCGTTCTGGAAGCCGAGTTCCCAGGCGAGGCGTTCGGTGTACAGCGCCCAGCCTTCCGAGTACGCGGTGAACGGCAGGATGCGGCGGAAGAACGGCACGCCGGTGAGTTCCTGCGCGATCGCGATCTGGAAGTGGTGGCCCGGGATCGCCTCGTGGTAGGCCAGCGTGCGCATCGCGAACTTCGGCGTCTCGCCCGGATCGCGCATGTTGGCGAAGAACACGCCGGGACGCGAACCGTCGAACGCGCCGGGCTGGTAGTAAGCACCGGGCGCGGTCTTCTCGGAGAACTCGGGCACCGGCTTGACCTCGACGCCGAGCTTGGGACGCGCACGGAAAGCATCGCCGAGCTTGGAATCGATGTCGTCGATGATCGCCTGGTACTGCGCGATCATCGCGGCCTTGCCTTCGGGCGTGTTCGGGAACATCTGGTCCGGCTGGCGCGCGAGCTGCTGCAGGCGTGGACCGACCGGGCCTTCCTCGAGCCCTTGCGCACGCAGGATCGCGTCCATCTCGCCACCGATGCGGGCAACCTCGGCGAGGCCGAGTTCGTGCACCTGGTCGGGCGTCATGTCCGAGGTGGTGTGGCTGCGCACGCACCACGCGTAGTAGGCCTCGCCATCCGGCAGGTTCCACACGCCGTGGTTGCCCTGCGCCTTCGGCGCGAGCGCGGTGAAGTAGGCGATGAGTTCGCGGTAGGCCGGGTAGACGTCCGTGGAGATCGATGCCTCGACCTCGCCGAGCAGCTTCGTGCGCGCGTCGGCGTCGAGCTTGTCGCCGAGGCCGTCGAGCTTGGTCACGAACGTCGTGTAGAGCATGTGCTGCTTCGGCTCGACCGCGATGAAGGCCTTCATCTGGTCGAGCACCTTCTCGACCGTGAACTGCGGCGGCACCACGCCCTTGCCTTCGCGCAGGCGCAGGCCGTCGAGCACCTGGGCGAAGTAGCGCGGGAACTGGCGCAGGCGCGCGATGTAGGCCTCGGCGTCGGCCGGCGCATTGACCGGATGCTGCTGGGCCATGAAATCCGGCAGCGAGGACTGTGCGCCGAACATCTGGTTGACCGGGTAGTCGAGGTAGCGGAAGCGGTCGCCTTCGACCTGATCGGCGAGGAAGTACTCGAGCACGTCGAACGACAGGCGCCCCTGCGCGTCCATCGCATCGCGGTCATAGGTGCGCAACGTGTCGAGGTCGCCCTTGAGCTTGGCCATGAGCTCGTCGGCGCGCGCGGCCGACACGTCGTCGAGCTTGTCGCTGTAGAAATCGGCCCACGGCGGCAGCACGCGCAGGCTGCTGAGCATCTGCGGGCTCTGCAGCGCGAACTGTGCGAACACGCGCCCGTAGAACCAGTCGACCTTGGCCGGCTTGAAGTACCAGACGTGCACGAACAGCGCACCGAGCAGCAGCAAGGCCGCGAGCACGAGCCACCCCAACGTCTTGAACACGATGCGCATGCGGACCACTCCCCTGGAAAGCCGCGTACTCTAGCAGCGCGGCGACGTGCCGCGGAGGCCGCCGTGCACGGGGTGCACTGCTAGACTGCGCACCGTGCGTCGCGCCCGATGCGGCGCGGACGCCGCATCGGGCGCGCGACGGGGGTCGACGCGCCGGGCCTTCGGACACCACGCATGAACTACCGCCACGCCTTCCACGCCGGCAACTTCGCCGACGTCCTCAAGCACACCGTGCTGATCGGCCTCGTCGAGGCTCTCAAGGCCAAGCAGACTGCGTTCTGCTACATGGACACGCATTCGGGCCGTGGCCGCTACGCGCTCGACGGTTCCGAGGCCACGCGCACGGGCGAGGCCGGCGACGGCATCCAGCGCCTGCTCGCTGCGACGCGCGCGCCGGCCCTCGTGCACGTCTACGTCAACCTCGTGCGTGCGCTCAACGCGCACGGCGACGCGGTCGCGCAGTACCCGGGCTCTCCGCTGATCGCGAGCCTGCTCATGCGCGAGCAGGACCGCGGCATCCTCTGCGAGCTGCACCCCGAGGAAGCGGCCGCGCTCAAGGCGCTGTTCCGCGGCGATACGCGCTTCGCCGTGCACGAGCGCGACGGCTACGGCGCGATGAAGGCCCTGCTGCCGCCGAAGGAGCGCCGCGGCCTCGTGCTCATCGATCCGCCGTTCGAAGCCCAGGAAGCCGAGTACGACACGATCGCGGCCGCGCTCGAGGAGGCGCGCACGCGCTGGCCGACCGGCATGTACGCGGTGTGGTACCCGATCAAGCTGCGCCAGCACGTGCAGAAGTTCCACCGCTGGCTCGCCCGCAGCGGCTTCGGCAAGGTGCTCGTCGCCGAACTGCTGCTGCATCCGGACAACTCGGCGCTGCGCCTCAACGGCTGCGGCATGGCCATCGTCAACCCGCCATGGATGTTCGAGCGTCCGCTCGCCGAACTGCTGCCCGCGCTGCAGGCCTCGCTGTCGCAGGGCCGCCACGGCAGCCACCGCCTCGAGTGGCTCGCGAAGGACTGAGCTGACGCGCGCGGCGTTTGCGCGGACAATCAGGCCCGTCCCTTATCGTGATGCCCGCGCCATGATGTCGATCCGCCTGCTCGCTCCCGTCGTCCTCGCCGCCCTGCTCGCCGGCTGCGCGACGCCCGTGTTCAAGGACGCGACGTATCGCGCCGACCTCGCCGCGAGCGACGTGCAGGCCGCGCCCGACGGCCTGCAGGGTACCGAGGTGCTCTGGGCCGGCCGCATCCTCACGGTCGAGAACCGTGCCGACACGACAGAGATCGAGATCGTGTCCTACCCGCTCGACCGCGACCGCGCGCCTATCACCGATTCGCCGACGCAAGGCCGCTTCATCCTCGTGCTGCCGGGCTACGCCGAAGCCGCCGACTACCAGGCCGGCCGCCACCTGACCGTGCACGGCGTGCTCGCCGGCGTGCGTGTCGGCCGCGTCCAGGAAGCCGAGTACGTCTACCCGCTCGTGCGTGGCCGCGCCGTGCACGTGTGGCCGTGGGGCTTCATGCTCGATCGCCGCCCGCGCGTGAGCATCGGCGTCGGCGTGGGCATCCGCTGACGCGGACCGTCACGCCGTCGTCACGCGGCATCCCGAGACTGCCGCCCCGATGCGCCTCCGCGACGGCGGCGCGCTTGCCTGACGGGGATCCCACCATGAATCGACACGGCCGATGCCGGCGCGCTGCGCTGGCCGCATGCAGCCTGCTGCTCGCGGGCACTGCGCACGCCCAGATGCGCATCACCGAGTACATGTACCAGGGTGCGAACGGCGAATTCGTGGAGTTCACGAACGTCGGCGAGACGCCGATCGACATGAGCGGCTGGAGCTTCGACGACGACAGCGCCCTGCCCGGCACGGTCCCGCTCGGCGACTTCGGCGTCGTGCGTCCCGGCGAGTCGGTGATCATGACCGACGTGCCCGCCGACGCGTTCCGCAAGGCCTGGGGCCTGTGCGCGGAGACGCGCATCGTCGTCAACACGGCAGTCGGCCTCGGCCGCAACGACGTGATCCATCTCTACGACGGCAACGACGCACTCGTCGATCGCCTCGCGTTCGGCGACCAGACGTTTCCGGGCTCGTTCCGCACGCAGAACATCAGCGCCTGGGTGCCGGCCTCGGCGCTCGGCGGCGACAACGTGCTCGCATGGGTGGCCTCGACGCTCGGCGATGCCGAAGACTCGCGCACCTCGACAGGCGGCGACCTCGGCAGCCCGGGCCTCAGCACGCGCGCCGCGCATCCGTTCTCGGCCTGCGTGACCCTCGGTGGCATCGTGCGCATCACCGAATACATGTACCAGGGTACTGACGGCGAGTTCATCGAGTTCACCAACGTCGGCGACCAGCCCGTCGACATGGCCGGCTGGAGTTTCGACGACGACAGCAACCTGCCCGGCAGCGTGCCGCTCGGCGCATTCGGCAGCCTGCAGGCCGGCGAGTCGGTGCTGCTGACCGACGTCGCTGCCGACGCGTTCCGCACCGCCTGGGGCCTCTGCGACGGCGTCAAGGTGATCGGCATGAACCCGGCCGGCCTCGGCCGCAACGACGTCATCCACCTCTACGACGCGGACGGCGAACCGGTCGATCGCCTCGCCTACGGCGACCAGACGTTCCCGGGCTCGTTCCGCACGCAGAACGTCAGCGCCTGGGCGCCGGCTTCGGCACTCGGCTCCGACACGATCCTGGGGTGGGTCGCCTCGACGCTCGACGATGCCGAGGACTCGCGCCGTTCGCTCGGCCTCGACCTCGCCAGCCCTGGCACCAGCGCGCGCGTCGTGCGCACGTACGATCCCTGCGTCGGCACGCCGGGCGCGCCGGTGCTGACCGTCGACGCCGCGACGACCTCGATCCACCTCGACCTCGCCGTCAACGGCAGCGGTGCGGCCAGCGGCGTCATCGGCGATCCGACCGATCCGCTCGCGACGGTCGGCATCGGCTTCACCGTGGCACCGGGCGAAGGCGGCGACGTCGGCGCGATCGAGGTCAGCGTGACGAGCAGCCGTGCCGAGGTCGTCGACGCGACCGGCCTGCTGCTGACCGGCGAAGGCGACGCGCGCCAGCTGCGCATCGTGCCGCACGGCGTCGGCCACGCCGATATCAGCGTGCGCGCGGCGACGCCGACCGGCGACCTCGCGACCTACGTGATCCGCTACGCAGCCTCGGCCGCGGCACCGGTTCCGGCCGACGCGACGTTCCCGACCGGCTCCAGCGACGCTTCGGCGACGGCCGCGGTCGACGCGACCACGATGTTCGTCGCCGACGATGAAGGCCAGGTGCTGCGCCTGTTTGCACGCGACCGCTCGGGCCTCGCCCTGACCGGCTTCGACTTCACGAGCTCGCTCGGCCTCACCGACACCAGCGGCGGCCAGCCGCGCGAGGTCGACCTCGAAGCCGTCGCGCGCCGCGGCGACCGCCTGTACTGGATCGGCTCGCACGGCAACTCGAAGGACGGCGAGCTGCGCCCGAACCGCCAGCGCGTGTTCGCGACCGACCTCGCCGGCCGCGGTGCGCTCGCCTCGCTCGCCTACGCGGGCCGCTACGACCACCTGCGCACCGACCTGCTCGCCTGGGATGCCGCGAACGGCCACGGCCTCGGTGCGAACGCGCTCGGCTTCGCCGCCGCGACCGCGGTCGGCATGAGCCCCGACCTCGTCGACGGTTTCAACATCGAAGGCCTCGTGCTCGCGCCGGACGGCGACACGGTCTACCTCGCGTTCCGCGCGCCGCTGCTGCCGATCGCCGCGCGCACGCATGCGCTGCTCGTGCCGGTGCTCGATTTCGACGCGCTCGTCACGGGTGCGACGCCGGGCTCGCTGCCGGCCGGCTCGGCCACGTTCGGCACGCCGATCCTGCTCGACCTCGGCGGCCGCGGCGTGCGCAGCATCGACCGCAACGCCGACGGCGACTACGTCGTCACGGCCGGTCCGCCTGGTGTCGCCACGGGCATCGCGCCGTCGAACTTCCGCCTGTTCGGCTGGGACGGCCGCGCCGAAGGCCAGACCTTCCCGCTCGCCTACGACCTCGCCACGACCGGCAACACGGGCAGCTACGAGTCTCTGGTCGAGGTGCCGGCGACATTCGGCGCGCAGACCGTGCTGCAGCTCGTCGCCGACAACGGCGAGACCGTGTGGTACGCCGACGGCATCGTCGCCAAGGACCTCGCCGAGAAGCGCCACGCGAAGTTCCGCGTCGACACGATCCGCGTGCCGATGCCGATGCCGCGCGACGTGCTGTTCATCGACGGCATGGACGGCCGCTGAGGTTCCAATGGGCGGGCACGCCACGCGCGTGCCCGTCCGCACGGCACGAGCACGGCGTCAGTCGAAACCGTTCGCGAGGATGCGGTCGAGGTACGGCCGCAGCCACGCCATCTGCGGACGGTCGACCGTGTAGTTGGACGTCGGCTCGAGCGAGTACATGTAGTTGCCCCAGGCCGGACCCGCCGCCCACCACGTCCAGCCGAGCCAGACGTCGCGGTTCGCGTCCATGTAGTCGAGCGCGCTCTCGATCGACGTGCGGCAGGCCGCGTTGTCGGCGCCCGCGAATTCGCCGAGCAGGCCGCGCTTGCCGCGCGCGCGCAGCCATCCCGTCACCGCGCTGAGCCGGTTCGCGCCCGCGCCCGTCGCGCAGGTCGCCGACGTGCCCGAGGAATCGCCGTCGAAGTACTGGTGCAGTTCGTAGGCGTAGCGGTCGAGCGGATCGACGACGCCGCCCATGACCGTGCCGTTCGGCGTGCCGTACCAGTTCGACAGCCAGCTGTGCGCGCCGGTCCAGGCGTTGCCGGGCACGAGGATCAGCTGTGTCGCGCCGGCCTCGCGGATGCCGGCGATGCCCGCGTTCGCGGCCAGCAGCCAATCCTCGGTCGCCATCGAGTACGGCTCGTTCATGAGCCCGAACGCGACGCGCGGGTTGTCGCGGAACACGGTGGCGAGACGACGCCAGAAATCCTGGAACGCCGCGCGCGGCACCGCTGCCGAACCGATCACCTGGCCGTTGTAGCGCGCGTAGTTGTGCGGATCGAGGATGACTGTCGCACCGGCAGCGGTAGCCTGGGTCACGAACGTGGTCAGTGCATTCAACTGGGTCGTGTCCAACGCACCGTTCAGCGCCGGCTGCAGGCGCTCCCACGTGAACGGCACACGGAACACGTTCATGCCCTTGCCGCGGAAGTACGCGACCTCGGACGCGTTGGGCCAGAACGACTGTCCGCCGAACTCGGCGCCGGCGAGGTTGACGCCCATGAGCTCGGTCGCCGTGGCCGGCGAGGCGCCTGTCGCGAACGCGAGCAGCCCGGCCAGCGCGAATCGTCCGTGGAATCCCCGCATGCCCGCGCCCCGGTGTCGCCGGAGGATCGCCGGCGCCGGCATGATCGCGCGGAGGGAGGCGTCGCGAACGCGAACGTCATCGCGTTCGCGCGCGCCGCCTCAGCGCGCGGCGGCGATACCGCGGCGCCGCCACGGCACGAGTTCGAGCACGAGCGCGATCGCGACGAACACGAGGCCGAAACCGACCGCGCCGGCGACCGTGAGGTGTTCCTGCAGGAACAGCGCACCCCAGATCTGCGCGAACACGGGCACGAGGAACGTGTTGCTGACCGCCTTCTCGCTGCCGATGTCGGCGAGCAGGCGGAAGTACAGCGCATAGGCGAGGCCCGTGCAAAGCAGGCCGAGCACGAGCAGCGACACGATGACGATCGGCGCCGGCATCACCGTGGGCATCGCCCACGCACCGAGCGGCGCGAGCACGAGCGCGGCGCCGAGCTGGCTCGCACCGGCAAGCACGAGCGGATCGCTGCCCGCATGGCGGCGACGGATGTAGAGCGCGCCGTACGCGTACAGCGACGCTGCGGTCAGCGCGAGCGCGAACGCGCCGAGGGTCGCCGCATCGAGCGCGACGCTGCCGTAGCGCGCGAGCACGGCGACGCCGGCGAGGCCGACGATCACGCCGAGCAGCTTGGTCGCCGACGGCCGCTGGTGCAGCAGGCCCCACACGAACAGCACGGTCAGCAGCGGCACGGTGGCGTTGATCACCGCGAGGTAGCCAGCCGGCAGATGGCGCGCGGCGAACGCGAAGCACAGGAACGGCACCGCCGAGTTGATCGTGCCGAGCACGAGCCAGTCGCGCCACTGCGCGCGCAGGTTGAGCGAACGGCCGAGCAGGCGCAGCAGCACGACCAGCATCACCGCGGCGAGCGCGAGGCGCACAGCCGCCGTGAACGGCGCGCCGACGGCCGGCACGGTGATGCGCTGGAACAGGAACGAGGCGCCCCAGATCATGCCGAGCAGGACGAGGCGGAACAGCGACGACGCGGACATGGCGGATTTCCGGAGGGAGGCCAGGCACACCGCGGCAGGTGGCCTGATGGAAACGAGGCTCACATTTTACGAGTGGATCGAACCTTGAAATAGCGTTATTTTCTGGCCGTATCCGTGAGCTGGATTGACCGATGACCGTTCCGAGGCGTCTGCCGCCGCTGCGTTCGCTGCGCGTGTTCGAGGCTGCTGCCCGGCACGAAAACTACACGCGCGCAGCCGCCGAGCTGCACCTGACGCACGGCGCGGTCAGCCACCAGGTGCAGCTGCTGCAGGACGACCTCGGCGTGCAGCTGTTCGAACGCCGAGGGCGCCAGATGCAGCTGACCGAGAACGGCCGCCAGCTCGCCCGCGACGTGCGCGTCGCGCTCGACGACCTCGGCGCCGCCGTGCAGCGCGTCCGCGAGCGCGGCGCCGGCCACGTGCTCACGGTCAGCGTGCTGCCGTCGTTCGCCTCGGCCTGGCTGGTCGAACGCCTCGGCGACTTCCTCGGCCGCAACCCCGACATCGAGTTCAACCTGCAGAGCAGCCGCGGTCTCGCCGATTTCGGCGCCGACGGCGTCGACCTCGCGATCCGCTATGGCGAAGGCCCGTGGCCGGGGCTGGCCTGCGAGAAGATCCTCGACGACGACATCTTTCCCGTGTGCAGCCCGCGCTTCCGCGACGGCGACCTGCCGCGCGACGTGCACGCGCTGCTCGGCGTGCCGCTGCTGCGCCTCAAGAGCCGCGAGTGGGAGCACTGGTTCTCGGCCCTCGGCGTCGAGGCACCGCTGCGCGGGCCGGTGTTCGACGACACCGAGCTGGCCCTGCAGGCGGCGATCCGCGGCCAGGGCGTGGCGCTCGCGCGCAGCTCGCTGGTCGCCGACAAGCTGCGCGCGGGAATGCTCGTCGAACCGTTCGTGCAGCGCCTGCCCGCGCGCTCGGCGTACCATCTCGTCCATCCCGCGACGGCGACGATGCGACCGGCCATGCAGCGCTTCCGCGCCTGGCTGCTCGCGCAGATCGCCGACGACCATTCCCCGACCTCGGACCCCACGCCTTGAACCGTTCCTTCCCCGGCGAGACGCACGTCCCGCGCAAGCGCTTCGGCCAGCACTTCCTGAGCGATGCCAACATCATCGCGCGCATCGTCCAGGCCATCGCGCCGGTGCCGGGCCAGCGCCTCGTCGAGATCGGTCCCGGCGAAGGTGCGATCACGGTGCCGCTGCTGCGCAAGGCGCAGGCGCTGACCGTCATCGAACTCGACCGCGATCTCGCCCCGCGCCTCGCCGCGCTCGGCGAAGGCATCGGCCCCATCGAGGTCATCCACGCCGATGTGCTCACGGTCGACTTCACTGCGCTGGCCGCGGGCGGCACGCTGCGCGTGGTCGGAAACCTGCCCTACAACATCTCCTCGCCGATCCTGTTCCACTGCATCGACCATCTCGACGCGGTCGAGGACATGCACTTCATGCTGCAGAAGGAGGTCGTCGACCGCATGGCCGCCGCGCCCGGCAGCAAGACCTACGGCCGTCTCAGCGTGATGCTGCAGCTGGCCTGCCGCGTGCAGCCGCTGCTGCCGGTGCCGCCCGAGGCGTTCCGGCCGCCGCCGAAGGTCGATTCGGCCGTCGTGCGGCTGATCCCGCGACCGCGCGCCGAGCGTCCGGTCGAGCACGCCGCGGCGATCGAGCGCATCGTGCGCGCCGCATTCGGCCAGCGCCGCAAGACGCTCTCGAACGCGCTCGACGGCGTCGTCGACGTCGCCCGCATCGAGGCCGCCGGCATCGATCCGCGCACGCGCGCCGAGCAGCTCGCGCCCGAGGCCTACGTCGCCCTCGCGCGCCAACTCGAGGCCTGAGCGCTGCGGCGCGGCTTGCCGCGCACGGCGCGCTACCGGACAATCGTGCGCATGAGTCCCCGCAAATCCCACGCCATCGCGGTGCATGTCGAGACGCGCTTCGTCGACGACCAGTCGCGCCCCGACGACAACCGCTACGTGTTCGCGTACACGATCACCCTGCGCAACGAGGGTGACATGCCCGCACGCCTGCTGAGCCGCCACTGGATCATCACCGACGGCAACGGCCAGGTGCGCGAGGTGCGCGGCGAGGGCGTGGTCGGCGAGCAGCCGCACATGGATCCGGGCGAGGGCTACGAGTACACCTCCGGCGCGATCCTCGAGACCGCGGTCGGCACGATGCGCGGCAGCTACCAGATGGTCGCCGACGACGGCACGCGCTTCGAGGCGGACATCCCCTCGTTCGTGCTGTCGATCCCGAGGACGCTGCACTGATGCCGCGCGCTCCCGCGCGGCGCACGCGACCGAACCGCTGACATGGCGACCTGGGCGATCGGCGACATCCAGGGCTGCCACGACGAGCTGGCGCGTCTGATCGACCGCATCCGCTTCGATCCCGCGCGCGACACGCTGTGGTTCTGCGGCGACCTCGTCAACCGCGGCGGCGAGTCGCTCGCGGTGCTGCGCCTGATCCGCTCGCTCAACGAACGCACCGTGGTCACGCTCGGCAACCACGACCTCTCGCTGCTCGCCGTATCGGTGCGCACCGAGCAGGAGCAGGCGCGGGTCAACCCTGAGCTGCGCGAGGTGCTGTTCGCACCGGATCGCCAGGAGATCCTCGACTGGCTGCGCCACCGCCCGCTCCTGCACGCCGACCGCGAACTCGGCTTCGCGATGATCCATGCCGGCCTCGCGCCGCGCTGGGACATCGAGCAGGCCGAGCGCGTCGCGCGCGAGATCGAGACGCGCCTGCGCGCAGACGACTACCGCCGCCTGTTGCGCCAGATGTTCGGCAACAAGCCCGACACGTGGTCCGGCAAGCTGCGCGGCATCGAGCGCCTGCGTGCCGGCATCAACGTGCTCACGCGCATGCGCTTCTGCGACGTGCGCGGTCGCATCGCGTTCGCCGAGAAAGGCGCACCGGGTACGCAGCGCCCCGGCGTGTACCCGTGGTTCGAGGTGCCCGGCCAGGCCAAGCGCGAGATGCGCATCGTCTGCGGCCACTGGTCGACGCTGGGCCTGTTCGCCGGCCTCGGCGTCTACGCGATCGACACGGGCTGCGTCTGGGGCGGTGCGCTGACCGCGCTGCGCCTCGACGAGGAAAAGCCCTACGTCGTCGACATCAAATCCGACCGACCGCCCCCGGCCGGCAAGGACGCGGACTGACGGGACGGCGGTCCACGTCACAGGTGACGCGTTTCTCTTGTAGGGCGGAACCCGCGCAGCGGATTCCGCCACCATGCGTAGTGGTGCGCAGCAGCCTCCGCAAGCATGTGGCGACGACACCCGCCACGGCGGAAACGCCTGCGGCGGTTCCGCCCTATGCGTGACGCGTTTCTCTGGTAGGGCGGAACCCGCAGAGCGGATTCCGCCAGTCGGCATGACGTCAGCGACACCCCTCACTCCACCACAACGCTTCACCGCGGAATCACGTGCCCATGCATGCGCTTGCGGCGGCTTCGGTGAGACCGTATCCACAACGGGCCGCATCAGCTTCGGTAGGGCGGAACCCGCGCAGCGGATTCCGCCGCCATGCGTAGTGGTGCGCAGCAGCCTGCGCAAGCATGTGGCGACGACGCCCGCCACGGCGGAATCGCCTGCGGCGGTTCCGCCCTACGCGTTCGACGCGCGACCGGGGTCCGCGACCCGGGTCAGGTTCATTTTTCCTCGAGCGGATGGTCGGTCGACCGAAGACTGCACAGGAAAAATGAACCTGACCCCAGGCTTTGCGCTGGCTACGTGCGGCGCACGTAGTCGACGAAGCGGAACGCGTGCGCGTGCTTCGCATCGGCCGCGTGGGTGGCCTCGGCGGTGACGGTCCACTCGGATGCATCAAAGCGCGGGAACCACGCATCGGTCTGCGGCGCGAGCGTGTCGATCCACGTGAGGTGAAGGTGGGTCGCCTGCGGCAGCGCGAGCGCGTAGACCTCGCCGCCGCCGATCACCATGAGCGCTTCACCCTCATGCGCGATCGCGTCGTCGAGCGAGCGCACGACGAGCTGGCCTTCGTACGGCGCGGTATCGCCGCGCGTGAGCACGAGGTTGGTTCGGCCCGGCAACCGGCGGCCGATCGATTCGGCGGTGCGCCGGCCCATGAGCACGGGCTTGCCGAGCGTGAGCGCCTTGAAGCGGCGCAGGTCGTCGGGCAGGTGCCACGGCATCGCGCCGTCGAAGCCGATCGCGTGCGCGCGGTCCAGTGCCGCGACGAGCGCGATCACACCGCCACCGGTGCGCGGATCGCCTTGTCGGCCACGTAGTTCTCGATCGCGACGTCTTCGAAGCGGAAGTCGAACAGCGACCTCACGTCGGGATTGAGACGTAGCGTCGGCAACGCGTGCGGCGTGCGCGAGAGCTGCTCGCGCGCCTGCTCGACGTGGTTCGCATAGAGGTGCGCATCGCCGAACGTGTGCACGAAATCGCCGACGCCGAGCCCGCAGGCCTGCGCGACCATATGCGTGAGCAGCGCGTAGCTCGCGATGTTGAACGGCACGCCGAGGAAGATGTCGCCCGAGCGCTGGTAGAGCTGGCACGAGAGTTTCCCCTCGGCCACGTAGAACTGGAACATCGTGTGGCAGGGCTGCAGCGCCATGCGCGGCAGGTCGGCGACATTCCACGCGCTGACCACGAGGCGGCGCGAATCGGGATTGCGCCTGATCTCGTCGACGACCCACGCGATCTGGTCGACCGTACGGCCGTCCGGGCAGGCCCACGAGCGCCACTGCTGGCCGTAGACCGGGCCGAGGTTGCCGTCGGCATCGGCCCACTCGTCCCAGATGCCGACGCCGTTGTCCTTGAGATAACCGATGTTGGTGTCGCCGCGCAGGAACCAGATCAGCTCGTGGATGATCGAGCGCAGGTGCAGCTTCTTGGTCGTGACGAGCGGGAAGCCCTGCGCGAGGTCGAAGCGCATCTGCCAGCCGAACACGCTGCGCGTGCCGGTGCCGGTGCGATCGGCCTTGATCGTGCCGTGCTCGAGCACGTGGCGCAGAAGGTCGAGGTACTGGCGCATCAGGTCGACTCCGCCTTCGGCGGATCCTCGACGACGCGGCGCTCGAGCACCGGCGCGCGACGCGACAGCGCGATCAGCACGAGGCCGGTCAGGATCAGCGGCGTCGACAGCACCTGGCCCATCGTCAGCCAGCCCCAGGCGAGGTAGCCGAGCTGCGCATCGGGCTCGCGCACGAACTCGACCGCGAAGCGGAAACTGCCGTACATGAGCGCGAACAGGCCCGAGACGAGGAAGCGCCGGCGCGGCCTCATCGACACCGCGAACAGCACGATGAACATGACGAAGCCTTCGAGCGCCATCTCGTAGAGCTGGGAGGGATGGCGCGCCTCGCCGTCGAGCTGGCCCGCGGCCGCCATGACGCGCAGTTCGTCGAGCGTGCGGCCGGCGTGGTCGAACGCGTTCGGGAAGATCATGCCGAGCGCCGAATCGGTCTTGCGCCCCCAGAGCTCACCGCCCGTGAAGTTGGCGAAGCGCACGACGCCGATGCCGATCGGCACCAGCGGCGCGACGAAATCCATGACGTCGAAGAAGTGCAGGCGCTGCCTCCGCGCCCAGATCCAGCACGCGAGCAGCACGCCGATCAGGCCGCCGTGGAACGACATGCCGCCTTCCCAGATGCGGATCAGCGACACCGGATCGCGCAGCAGCTCGGCAGTGCCGTAGAACAGCACGTAGCCGAGGCGACCGCCGAGGATGACGCCGATCATCCCGTAGAACGCGAGGTCCGAGAACGCGGTCGGGCCGACCGGCAGGAATCCGGCGCGGCGGCGGCGCTCGCCGAGCCACCAGAACGCGCCGAACGCGATCAGGTAGCCGATGCCGTACCAGTGGACCGCAATGGGGCCGAGCGAGAACGCGACGGGATCGAAATCGACGAAGAAGGGCATGTCAGGATTCGCGAAGGCGCAGCGCGCGCATTATGGGGACGCGGCGTCCGCGCCGCCATGATGTCTCGCGGGCGACCGGCTCACGCCGGCAGTACCCGAACGATGAAACCCTTGAGGTAGTCGGTCTCGGGGATCGCCGGATGGACCGGGTGATCCGGACCCTGCTGCAGGTTCACGAGCACCTGGGCCTGGCGGTCGAGGTGGCGCGCGGCCTGCTGTACGCCGTCGAGCAGCAGGTGGCGCGGCATGTGGTACGAGCACGAGCAGGTCACGAGGATGCCGTCGCGCGCGAGCACCTGCATGCCGAGCTCGTTGAGGCGGCGGTAGGCGATGCGGCCTTCGGCGAGGTCCTTCTTGCGCTTGACGAACGCGGGCGGGTCGATCACGACCACGTCGTAGCGTTCGCGCGCCTCGCGCTGTGCCTTCAGGTACTCGAAACCGTCGGCACGCACCGCGGTGACGCGATCGGCCATGCCGTTGCGTTCGGCGTTGCGCGCGATCGCATCGACCGCGGCCTGCGAGGCGTCGACGCAGACGACCTCGGTCGCGCCGGCCGCCGCGGCGCGCAGGCCCCAGCCGCCGAGGTAGCTGAACATGTCGAGCACACGCTTGCCCTTCACGAGCGGCGCGAGGTGGTCGCGGTTGTGGCGCTGGTCATAGAACCAGCCGGTCTTCTGGCCGCCGACCGGATCGGCCTCGAACGTGAGCCCGGCCTCGCGCACGAGCATCGGCGCGTCGGCCGGCTCGCCGTGGCCGAGATCGGCGTACTCCGGCAGGTGCTCCATCGCGCGGATCGAGGCGTCGTTCTTCCACCAAAGCTGGCGCGGCGCGAGCACCTTGACGAGCGCGTCGGTGATCGCGTCCTTGAGACGCTCCATGCCGGCCGTGGTCGTCTGCGCGACCACGACGTCGCCGAAGCGGTCGACCGTGAGGCCCGGCAAGCCGTCGGATTCGCCGAACACGAGGCGGTAGTAGGGCTCGTCGTAGATCCGCTCGCGCAGCGACAGCGCGACGTTGAGGCGATGCACGATCAGCGAACGGTCGAGCGGATGGTCGAGGCCGCGGCTGACCAGGCGCGCGCAGATCAGCGAGTTCGGGTTGACGTAGCCGATACCGATCGGCTTGCCGCGATGGTCGACGATCGCGCAGGCCTGGCCCGGCTCGAAGCCCGACAGCGGCGAGGCCTGCACGTCGACCTCGTTGGAGAACACCCACAGGTGGCCGGCGCGCAGGCGCGTGTCCTCGCCCTTCTTGAGGACGAGGCTGGGGTACTCGATCGAATCGTCGGCCACGAAGGTGTCCAGGGAACGGCAGGACCGCGCATTCTACGCGGCACCGCCCCGGCACGGGGTCACGACGTGGCGGAACGCCGCTTCGCCCACAGGTTCAGCGACTCGACCGCGATCGAGAAGCCCATCGCGAAGTACACGTAGCCGCGCGGGATGTGGAACTCGAAGCCGTCGGCGATCAGCACCACGCCGACCAGGATCAGGAACGCCAGCGCGAGCATGCGGATGGTCGGGTGGCGGTCGATGAACTCGCCGACCGTGTTGGCCGCGAAGATCATCACCGCGACCGCGAGGATGATCGCCGCGACCATGACCGGCACCTGGTTGACCATGCCGATCGCGGTGATGACCGAGTCGAGCGAGAACACGATGTCGATGACCGCGATCTGCGCGATGACGAACGCGAACGACGAGAATACGCGGCCTTCCTCGTCGTCGCCGCGCGAGCCTTCGAGTTCCTGATGGATCTCCATGACCGCCTTGACGAGCAGGAACAGGCCGCCGCCCACGAGGATCAGGTCGCGCAGCGAGATGGTCTGGCCGGCGACGTGGAACAGCGCGAGGCGGTCGTCGTCGAGACCGGCGAGGAACGACAGCGCGAGCAGCAGCAGGATGCGCGTGATGCAGGCCAGCGCGAGGCCGACGCGGCGCGCGAGAGGACGCTGCGCCGGCGCGAGCCGACTCACCGCGATCGACACGAACACGAGGTTGTCCACGCCGAGCACGATCTCGAGCGCGGCGAGCGTGAACAACGCAATCCAGAATTGCGGGTCGGCGAGCAGTTCCATCGAACGGCGGGTCCGGCGTCAGAGGAAGCGCGGCAGGAGCACGACGCCCCAGCACAGCACGACGTTGAGCATGAGCAGGAAAACCGCCGCTGAACCCATGTCCTTGGCACGCCCGGCGAGTTCGTGGAACTCGGGGCTGACCTTGTCGACGACGGCCTCGACGGCCGAATTGAGCAGCTCGGCCGACAGCACGAGCAGCAGGCTGCCGCAGAGAATCGCTTTCTCGACACCGCCCTGGCCGAGCCACAGGCCCAGCGGCATCAGCACGATGAAGAGATAACCCTCGAGGCGGAACGAGGCCTCGTGCGTCCATGCGGCGCGCAATCCCTTGAACGACCACAGCATCGCTCGCGCGATCTGCCGCGGTCCGCGCGGTTCGGTACTCGGCATGCAGGTCCTCGCGGATCGGTGCGCTCGCGCGCGGGCGGCTACGACCATCGTCGGCATCGTGGGGGATGCGCTCAGGCCAGCGCGTTATGATGACACATTGCCCACGCGCGCCATCCGCGGCGCGACCCCGCCCGATGGACCCTGCATGACCGATTCCCTGCCGCCCCACGCGGCCCTCGTGACCACGGCGACACCGCGCCAGCCGCTCGGCATGCCGATGAAGCGCTTCCTCGCCGAGGTGTGGCAGCGCCGCCCGCTGCTCGTGCGCGGTGCGTTCGCCGGCATGCAGGCACCGCTCACGCCCGAGGACCTCGCCGGCCTGTCCTGCGAGGAGCTCGCGCTCGCGCGCCTCGTCGTGCACGAGCCGCGCGGCGACCGCTGGGCGCTGCGCCAGGGACCGTTCGCGGAAGAGGTGTTCGGCACCCTGCCCGCCTCGCACTGGACCCTGCTCGTGCAGGACGTCGACAAGTGGGATGCCGACGTGGCTGCGCTGCGCGCGCGCTTCGATTTCCTGCCCGGCTGGCGCGTCGACGACGTCATGGTCAGCTATGCCGTCGAAGGTGGCTCGGTCGGCGCCCATGTCGACCAGTACGACGTGTTCCTGTTGCAGGGCATGGGCCGCCGGCGCTGGGCGATCAGCGACGATCCAGCCGCGCCGAAGGCGTTCCGCGACGACGTCGAGCTGCGTCTGCTGCGCGCGTTCACGCCGACGCACGAATGGGTGCTCGAGCCCGGCGACATGCTCTACCTGCCGCCCGGCGTGCCGCACCACGG
This sequence comes from Dokdonella aquatica, assembly GCF_051987395.1. Lineage (NCBI taxonomy): Bacteria > Pseudomonadati > Pseudomonadota > Gammaproteobacteria > Lysobacterales > Rhodanobacteraceae > Dokdonella > Dokdonella aquatica. Next base: position 4,705,877 of record NZ_CP197094.1, read on the forward strand.
CGTGGCGGAGGAGCCATGCCTGACGTTCTCGATCGGCATGCGCGCACCGTCGGTCGGCGAGATGACCGCAGACTTCGCGGGTTTCCTCGCCGAGCGCCTGCCCGAGGAACGCCGCTACACCGATCCGGGCATCGCGCCCGCGGCGTCACCCGGCGAGATCGACGACGACGCCTTCGCACGCGTGCGCGCCGCGCTGGAAGAAGCCCTCGCCGCCGACGACGCCACGCTGCGCGAATGGTTCGGCGGCTTCGCGACGCGCTACCGCGCCGCGCACGATGCGGTGCCACCGCCACGCCGGCTCGATGCCGCGACATTCGCGCAGCGGCTCGCGGCCGGCGCCACCGTGATCCGCAACCCGTGGTCGCGGGTGGCCTGGGCCAAGGCGGGCCGCGGCGCGACGCTGTTCGTCGCCGGGCTCGCGCTGCCGACCTCGCGCGCGTTCGCCGTGCGCGCCTGCACCGACGAGGCGTTCGACGCCATCGCGGTCGGCACGCTCGCCGAGGCCGACCGCACGCGCCTGCTCGACCTCGTCAACCTCGGCCACTTCGCGATGACGAAGCCGCCGCGACGAAGGAGTGCACCATGATCGAGGAACGCTTCACGATCGAGCCCGCGACCTGGGCCGGCGATGCCGACGCGCTGCGCGCCGTGCGCACCGAGGTCTTCATCGTCGAGCAGGCCATTCCCGAGGACGAGGAGTGGGACGAACACGACGCGCGCTCGCACCATGTGGTCGCGCGCGACCCGCAGGGACGCCCGATCGGCACCGGCCGCCTGACCCCGCTGCACACGATCGGCCGCATGGCCGTGGTGCGCGCCTGGCGCGGCAAGGGCGTCGGCGAGGCGGTCCTGCGCAGCCTCGTCGAGCGCGCGCGCGAGATGCGCCTGCCCGCGGTCGAGCTGCACGCGCAGACCCACGCGATCCCGTTCTACGCCCGCGAAGGCTTCGTCGCGTTCGGCGACGAGTACGACGAATGCGGCATCCCGCACCGCTCGATGCGCCTCGACCTCGCGCCGTCGGTGCGTCCGCCCGAGGCCGCGCCGCCGACCTCGCCCGATGCCCAGGCGTGGCTCGCGACGAACCGCGACGAGGCGCGCGCGGCCGTACTCGGCGTGCTCGCCGGCGCACGCCGGGCCGTCTCGGTGCTGACCCGCGACCTCGACCCTGCCCTGCTCGACGATCCCGACGTGATCGAGGCGTTCAAGCGCCTCGCGCTCGCGGGTGGCGAGACGCGCATCCGCCTCCTCGTGCAGGAACCCGGGCGCGCGACCGGCGAAGGCCACCGCCTCGTCACGCTCGCGCAGCGCCTGTCGAGCACGTTCGCGTTCCGCACGCCGGTCGAGGAGATCGACCGCCTCGTCGCCGGCGCCTTCATCGTCAACGACCGTGGGGGCTGCTTCGAGCGCGGCCTCGCCACGCGCTTCGAGGGCGAAGGCTCCAGCCATGCCCCCGCGCGTGCCGCCCAGCTGCTCGCCCAGTTCGACGCGATCTGGGAACGCAGCGAACCTGCCGCGGCGCTGCGCCGGCTGGAACTGTGACGCGACCTGTCACGAGGCTGACGCAACGCAACACAATCCGTGATCAGCCGCTATAATCCACAGGTTTCGTGCCTACCGCCGCCTGCTCCTGCGCGAAGCAGGCGTTGCGCAGGCCGGATCCGCCCTTACGTCCTTTCCACATTCGCCCGTACGGTGCCCGCGTGACTTCCAGCCTGCTGCAGCAGTTCAAGTCGACCTCCGCCCTCTCCGGAGGCAATGCAGCCTTCATCGAAGACCTCTACGAGGCCTGGTTGCGTGATCCCGCCGGCGTCACCCCGGCGTGGCGCAGCTACTTCGAAGGCCTCAAGGGTGGTGCGGCCAACGACCAGCCCCACTCCGACGCGATCGCGCGCATCGAAGCCGCGCAGCGCCAGGGACCGTCGCGTGCCGCCGCGACACCGGCCGCCGGCGACGGCGTGCAGTCGCAGAAGCAGGCCGGCGTGCTCAAGCTCGTCACCGCGTACCGTTCGCGCGGCCACCTCGGTGCGCGCCTCGACCCGCTCGACCTCGCCACGACGCTGCCGAAGGAGCAGCTCGAGACGATCGGCCTGCTGCCGCGTCCGTCGGCGCCCGACCTCGAACTCGATTTCCATGGCCTGTCCAGCGCCGACCTCGAGACCGAGTTCAACACGAGCTCGCTGGGCGGCCCGAAGCGCGCCAGGCTCAAGGACATCCTCGCGTTCCTGAAGGCCACCTACGCGGGCAGCATCGGCGTCGAGTTCATGCACATCGCCGACGCCGAGCAGCGCCTGTGGATGCACGAGCAGCTCGAGCGCGCCGGCGGCAGCTACGCGCTGAGCGCCGACGAGAAGAAGCACCTGCTCGGCAAGCTCACCCAGGCCGACGGCCTGGAGCGCTACCTGCACACCAAGTACGTCGGCCAGAAGCGCTTCTCGCTCGAAGGCGGTGACAGCCTGATCCCGCTTCTCGACGAACTGCTGCGCCGCGGCGGCAGCGGCGGCCTCAAGGACATGGTCATCGGCATGGCCCACCGTGGCCGCCTCAACGTGCTCGTCAACATCCTCGGCAAGCCGCCGCAGAAGCTGTTCGACGAATTCGAAGGCCGCTTCGACCATCCGGACGACCCGGCCCACTCGGGCGACGTGAAGTACCACATGGGCTTCAGCGCCAACGTGCGCACGCCGGGCCAGACGGTCCACGTCGCACTCGCGTTCAACCCGTCGCACCTCGAGATCGTCGACCCGGTCGTCGCAGGCTCGGTGCGCGCGCGCCAGACCCATCGCCGCGACGCCGAGCGCCAGCACGTCGTGCCGGTGCTGATCCACGGCGATGCCGCGTTCGCGGGCCAGGGCGTGGTGATGGAACTGTTCCAGATGTCGCAGGCCAAGGGCTTCGCGGTCGGTGGCACGGTGCATGTCGTGATCAACAACCAGGTCGGCTTCACGACCTCGAACCCGCTGGACGCGCGCTCGACGCTGTACTGCACCGACGTCGCCAAGGTAGTCAGTGCGCCGGTGTTCCACGTCAACGGCGACGATCCGGAAGCCGTGCTGTTCGTTGCGCGCCTCGCCTTCGACTACCGCCAGAAGTTCAAGCGCGATGTCGTCATCGACCTCGTCTGCTACCGCCGCCACGGCCACAACGAGGCCGACGAGCCGGCCGCGACGCAGCCGCTCATGTATCAGGTGATCCGCGCGCGCCCGACGCTGCGCGAGCTGTACGGCAAGAAGCTGCTGGCCGAAGGCACGATCGGCGCGGACGACGCGCAGGCTTACGCCGACGACTACCGCAAGCTGCTCGAGGCCGGCAACCCGATCCCGGGCGTCGACAACGACTACCACGATCCCTACGCGGTCGACTGGTCGCGCCACCTCGGCAACGACATCTTCGAAGTGGCCGAGACCGGCGTCACGCGTCGCACGCTCGACACGATCGGCGGCGGCCTGCTCAAGCTGCCGGACGATCTCAAGCTGCATTCGCGCGTGGCCAAGATCTACGAGGACCGCCGCAAGATGCACGCCGGCGAGCAGCCGATGGACTGGGGCTACGCCGAGAACCTCGCCTACGGCACGCTCGTCGCCGACGGCCGCGACCTGCGCCTGGTCGGCCAGGACGCCGGCCGCGGCACGTTCTTCCACCGCCACGCGGTGCTGCACGACCAGAACTCCGGCCGCCGCGTCATGCCGCTGGCGTCGATGCGCGCCGACGCGACCGTCGAGGTGATCGACTCGCTGCTCAGCGAAGAAGCCGTCATGGCCTTCGAGTACGGCTACGCGACCGCCAAGCCGAACACGCTGGTGATCTGGGAAGCGCAGTTCGGCGACTTCGCCAACGGCGCGCAGGTCGTCATCGACCAGTTCATCTCGTCGGGCGAGTCGAAGTGGGGTCGCCTGTGCGGCCTCGTGCTGCTGCTGCCGCACGGCTACGAAGGCCAGGGTCCCGAGCATTCCTCGGCGCGCCTGGAGCGCTACCTGCAGCTGTGCGCGCTCGAGAACATGCAGGTCTGCGTGCCGACGACGCCGGCGCAGATGTTCCACATGCTGCGCCGTCAGATGGTGCGCGCGTGCCGCAAGCCGCTCGTCGTCATGACGCCGAAGTCGCTGCTGCGCCACAAGCTCGCCGTGTCGACGCTGGACGAACTCGCCACCGGCTCGTTCCAGCTCGTGATCCCGGACACCACGGTCAAGAACCCGAAGAAGGCCAAGCGCGTCGTGTTCTGCTCGGGCAAGGTCTACTACGACCTCGTCGAGGAAGCGGGCAAGCGCGAACTCGCCGACGTCGCGATCGTGCGCGTCGAGCAGCTCTACCCGTTCCCGCGCACCGAGGTCGCCGCCGAACTCGCGCGCTTCCCGGCCGCGAAGGAAGTCGTCTGGTGCCAGGAAGAACCGATGAACCAGGGCGCCTGGTACCAGATCAAGCACCATTTCCAGGCGATCGTGACGCCGAAGCACACGGTGGCCTACGCGGGCCGCCCGCGCTCGCCCGCACCCGCCGCCGGCCACCTCAGCACGCACATCGCCGAACAGGCGGCACTCGTCGAGCTCGCGCTCGCCGCGCCGATGGGTTCGGAGCCGACCGCCGAGTGACACGCTCCACCGCGCCAGCCCTTTCCTGATCCCCTACGCCAACGCCGTACAGGACATCCCATGAGCCTCGAAGTCAAAGTCCCCGTCCTTCCCGAATCCGTGTCGGACGCCACGATCGCCACCTGGCACAAGAAGCCCGGCGACACCGTCAAGCGCGACGAGAACCTCGTGGACCTGGAAACCGACAAGGTCGTGCTCGAAGTCCCCGCGACCGCCGACGGCGTGCTCAAGGAGATCCTGTTCAACACCGGCGATACCGTGACCAGCGGCCAGGTGATCGGCGTGATCGTCGAGGGCGCCGCGGGTGACGCCGCGCCGGCCAAGACCGAGGCGAAGGCGGACGCGAAGAGCGAGGCTCCGAAGGCCGAGCCGGCCAAGGCCGCCGCCGCGCCGAAGGGCGTCGACGAGCTCTCCCCGGCCGGCCGCCGCGTCGCCGTGCAGGAGAACATCGATCCGTCGCAGGTCGCCGGCACGGGCCGCGACGGCCGCGTGACCAAGGAAGACCTCGTCAACCACGCCAAGGCTCCGGCCGCCGCGAAGCCGGCCGCCGTGGCGACGCCGGGCGCGCGTCCCGAGGAGCGCGTGGCGATGACGCGCATGCGCTCCAAGATCGCCGAACGCCTCATGCTCTCGAAGAACTCGATCGCGATGCTGACCTCGTTCAACGAGATCAACCTCTCGCAGGTCGCCAAGCTGCGCAAGGAGCTCGGCGAGTCGTTCGAGAAGGCCAACGGAGTCAAGCTCGGCTTCATGAGCTTCTTCGTCAAGGCCGCAACCGAAGCGCTCAAGCGCCACCCGATCATCAACGCCTCGGTCGACGGCAACGACGTCATCTACCACGGCTATCAGGACATCTCGATCGCGGTCTCGACCGAGAAGGGCCTCGTCACGCCGGTGCTGCGCGACGCGCAGGACATGGGCTTCGCCGACATCGAGAAGGCCATCATCGGCTACGCGAAGAAGGCCCGCGAAGGCGGCCTCACGCTCGACGACCTGCAGGGCGGCACGTTCACGATCACCAACGGCGGCACGTTCGGCTCGCTGTTCTCGACGCCGATCGTCAACCCGCCGCAGTCTGCGATCCTCGGCATGCACACGATCAAGGAGCGCGCCGTGGTCGAGAACGGCCAGGTCGTCGCCGCGCCGATGATGTACGTCGCGATCAGCTACGACCACCGCATCATCGACGGCAAGGACGCGGTGCTGTTCCTCGTCGACATCAAGAACCAGCTCGAGAACCCGCAGCGCATGCTGCTCGGCCTCTGAGGCCACGCCGCGCGGGCCGCGCTCGGTCGCGGCCCCGCGCCTTCGCCGCGCGTCGGCGCGCGGCTCCGTCACGCAACATGTGAGCGAATGCAATGAGCGAAAAGTTCGACGTCATCGTCATCGGCGCCGGTCCTGCCGGCTACCACGCGGCGATCCGCGCCGCCCAGCTCGGCATGAAGGTCGCGTGCATCGACGCCGCGCTCGGCAAGGACGGCAAGCCCGCGCTCGGCGGCACCTGCCTGCGCGTCGGCTGCATCCCGTCCAAGGCGCTGCTCGATTCGTCGCGCCAGTTCTGGAACCTCGGCCACATCTTCGGCGAGCACGGCATCACGACCAAGGACGCCGCGATCGACGTCGGCACGATGGTCGGCCGCAAGGACAAGATCGTCAAACAGTTCACGGGCGGCATCGCCTCGCTGTTCAAGGCCAACAAGATCACGCCGTACTACGGCTTCGCGGTGCTGCACCCGAACAAGGTCGTCAAGGTCGCCCAGCACGAGGGCGGCGAGATCGAACTGACCGCGACCAACATCATCATCGCCGCGGGCTCCGATTCTATCGAGCTGCCGTTCGCGAAGTTCGGCGAGCACATCGTCGACAACGTCGGCGCGCTCGACTTCACCGCGGTGCCGAAGCGCTTCGGCGTGATCGGCGCGGGCGTGATCGGCCTCGAGCTCGGCAGCGTGTGGAACCGCCTCGGCGCCGAGGTGACGATCCTCGAGGCGCTGCCGACCTTCCTCGCCGCGGCCGACGCCGAAGTCGGCAAGGTCTCGGCACGCGAGTTCAAGAAGCAGAAGCTCGACATCCGCCTCGGTGCCAAGGTCAGCGCGACCGAGGTCAAGAAGGACGGCGTGCACGTCACCTACACCGACGACAAGGGTGAGCAGACGATCGTCGTCGACAAGCTGCTGGTCGCGGTCGGCCGTCGCGCCGCCACGAAGAACCTCCTCGCCGAGGGCACGGGCGTCAAGCTCGATGCACGCGGCATGATCGAGGTCGATGCGCATTGCCACACCGGCGTCGACGGCATCTGGGCGGTCGGCGACTGCGTGCGCGGCCCGATGCTCGCGCACAAGGGTTTCGAGGAAGGCATCGCGGTGGCCGAGCTCATCGCCGGCCTGCCGGGCCACGTCAACTTCGACACGATCCCGTGGGTCATCTACACGGAGCCCGAGATCGCGTGGGTCGGCAAGACCGAGGAGCAGCTCAAGGCCGACGGCGTGCCGTACAAGGCCGGCAGCTTCCCGTTCGCGGCGGTCGGTCGCGCGGTCGCGATGGCCGAGCCGGCCGGTTTCGTGAAGGTGCTCGCGCACGCCGAGACCGATCGCATCCTCGGCATGCACCTGGTCGGCGCGAACGTCTCCGAGCTCGTCCACGAAGGCGTGCTCGCGATGGAGTTCAAGGGCTCCGCCGAGGACCTCGCGCGCATCTGCCACGCCCACCCAAGCCTCTCCGAGGCCGTGCACGACGCCGCGATGGCGGTCGACAAGCGCGCGATCCACAAGGCCAACTGACGCCTGCGCGGCCGGTCGAGGATCGACCGGCCGCGCTTCTCCCCGCCTGTCGCGCGGCACCGCGCGGCCCTCCTGACGATCGTCGTATGGCAGCGGCCGCGTGGCGCCCTATGCTCGACGTTCCGCGTGCCCGCCCCTGACGCCGCACGCCATCGACACGAGGTCCGACCGCATGAGCCACGCCACGCCGTTCCGCGCCTTCCGCATCCACGACGACGACGCCGGCTACCGTGGCGTGCTGCAGGACATGGGCGTCGACGAGCTCACGCCGGGCGAAGTGCTCGTCAAGGTCGCGTACTCGTCGGTCAACTACAAGGACGCCCTCGCGGGCACCGGCAAGGGCAAGATCCTGCGCCGCCATCCGCTCAACGGCGGCATCGACGTGGCCGGCTACGTCGCCGCGTCGACCGATCCCGCGTTCAAGGAAGGCGACCAGGTGCTGTGCACCGGCAGCGGCCTTTCCGAGCTGCGCGACGGCGGTTACGCGCAGTACGCGCGCCTCGATGCGAAGTGGACGATCCCGCTGCCGGCCGGTCTCACCCTGCGCGAGGCGATGATCCTCGGCACGGCCGGCTTCACGGCGGCGTTGTCGCTGTACCGCATGCGCCAGAACGGGCAGACGCCGGACATGGGACCGGTCGTCGTGACCGGCGCGACCGGCGGCGTCGGCATGCTCGCGATCGACATACTCACGCGCGCCGGCTACGACGCCCACGCGATCACCGGCAAGGTCGAGCAGTTCGACGCGCTCATCGCGCTCGGCGCGAAGCAGTGCATCGCACGCACCGACCTGCACTGGGGCCAGCGCCCGCTCGAGGCCGCGCACTGGGCCGGCGCGATCGACAACGTCGGCGGCGAGATGCTCGCGGGCCTGACCCGCGTCATCAAGCCCTACGGCAACATCGCGAGCTGCGGCAATGCGTCCGGCATCGAGCTCGCGAGCACGGTCATGCCTTTCATCATCCGCGGCGTCAGCCTGCTCGGCATCGCCTCGGCCGGCACCGCGCGCGCGATCCGCGACGATATCTGGCAGCTTCTGGCCGACGAATGGAAACCTGCACATCTGGACACGATCGCGACACGCGAGGTCGATCTCGAAGGACTTCCCGGCGTGTTCGATGCGATGCTCGCAGGCGGCTCGTTCGGCCGCACCGTGGTACGCGTGGCGTGACGCGCACGCTGGCCGTCGCCTCGACGATGTGATTAGAATGCCGTGGCCACACCGGCACCGGGGATTGCGAGACTGACATGGCGCGCGTACTGATCGTCGACGATTCGCCGTCCCAGCTGATCGGCCTCAAGCGCATCACCGAGAAGCTCGGTCATGAGGTGATCACGGCCGAGGACGGCGCCGCGGGCGTGGAATCGGCCAAGCGCGAGCTGCCCGACCTCATCCTCATGGACGTGGTGATGCCGAACCTCAACGGCTTCCAGGCGACGCGCACGCTCGCCAAGGACCCGAAGACCAGCCACATCCCGATCATCCTCGTCACCACCAAGGACCAGGAAACCGATCGCGTCTGGGGCATGCGCCAGGGCGCCAAGACCTACGTGACCAAGCCGGTCAACGAAGGCGAGCTCACCAAGGCCATCAACGACTACCTGCCGCGCCACTGAGCGGCGCGCCATCCGTCACGGATGGCGCGGATCGAACGCGAACACCTTGGCCATCTGCTCGTAGAGCGCGCGCTGCTCGTCGTTCTCCGCACGCGGCGTACGGATCTCGAGCACGACGATCTGGTCGCCGGCCGTCGTGCCGGGCCAGCCGCGCCCGCGCAGGCGCAGGCGCTTGCCGCCGTCCGAGCCCGCCGGGATGCGCAGTTCCACCTCGCCCGCGAGCGTGGGCACCTTGACCGTCGCGCCGAGCGCGGCCTCCCACGGCGCGATCGGCAGCGTCGCGATCACGTCGCGGCCTTCCAGGCGCATGCGCGGATCCTCGCGGAACGCGACTTCGAGCAGCAGGTCGCCGGACGGACCGCCGCCCGAGCCGGGATGGCCTTGCCCGCCGAGTCGGATCTGCCGCCCCGGCTCGATACCGGCCGGGATCTTCACCTCGAGCGTGCGGTCGCCCGTCGCGTCGCGCAGCGCGATGCGCTCGCGGCCACCCGCGAACGCAGTCGCGATATCGATGTGGATGCGGGCCTGCATGTCGGCGCCACGACGCGGCCCTGCCCTGCCCGCCCCGCGCGCGCTGCCGCGTCCGAACAGGGATTCGAAGAAGTCGCTGAAATCTGCGCCACCGTCGCCGCGCGGATCGAAGCCGCCGCGGCCGCCCTGCCAGTTCGGCGGCGGGCGGAAATCGTCGCCGGCGCGGTAGCCGCCCGCACGCAGCTCGTCGTAGGCGCGGCGCCGCTCGCCGTCCTTGAGTGCCTCGTAGGCCTCGTTGATCGACTTGATCTTGTCCTCGGCGCCGGCTTCCTTGCTGACGTCGGGATGGTACTTGCGCACGAGCCGGCGGTACGCCGACTTGATGTCGGCGTCGCTGGCATCGGGCTTCACGCCGAGGATGTCGTAGTAGTCCTTGAACTGCATGCGTTGGCTTGTCCGGAAAAGAAAACGGCCTGCGGCGAGTCGCGCTCGCCGCAGGCCGGCATGGCCGGGAACGTGCGCCCGCGGATCAGGCGTTGATGGTAATCCGGCGCGGCGTGGTTTCGGGCTTCTTCGGGATCGAGATCTCGAGGACGCCGTTGCGGCCCGTCGCGGTGATCGTCTCCGCGTCGGCGCTGTCGGGCAGCGCGAAACGACGGTGGAACGCGCCCTGCGAACGCTCGACGCGCGTGAACGTGCCGCTGTTCTCGCCCGTTTCGGCCTTGCGCTCGCCCTTGATGGACAGGATGCCCTTGTCCATGTTGATCTCGATCGCGCTCGCGTCGACGCCGGGTATGTCGGCGAGGATCACGAAGCGCTTCTCGTCCTCGCGGATGTCCACGCGCGGCGCCCACTGGCTCGTCACCACGTTGGACGCGTCGCCGTCGTCCTGGCCGAGGAAACGCTCGAATACGTGGCGCAGGTCGCGCTGGATGCCGCGGTTGACGTTCCACGCGGTGTGGCGGGCAATGCTCATTCGGTACACTCCTGGATGGGGTTGCGGCACCGGCGGCGCCGCGATGACCAGAAACGTATGGACGGCCAAACGGGTTTCAAGGGCCGCTTTTTCCACTTCTTCGCACGACCTTCCCGGAGACATCCGCAATGACGATCCAGATCGGCGACCGCATCCCCGCGGCCATCCTGAACACGCTGCGCGACGGCGTGCAGCCCGTCACGACCGACGAGCTGTTCGCGGGACGCAAGGTGGTGCTGTTCTCGGTGCCCGGCGCGTTCACGCCGACGTGCACGGCGCGGCACCTGCCCGGATATGCGGAGCAGCTGCCGGAATTCCAAGCCCGCGGCATCGACGTCGCCTGCATGTCAGTGAACGACGCGTTCGTCATGGACGCGTGGGCGAAGAGCCAGAACGTGCCCGCCTCGCTGACCATGCTCGCCGACGGCAACGGCGCGTTCGCCTCTCTGCTCGGCCTCGAGTTCGACGCGAGCGCATTCGGCATGGGCCTGCGCGCGCGGCGCTTCGCGCTCTACGCCGAGGATGGCGTCGTGAAGCACCTCGCGGTCGAGGCACCGGGCGAGTTCAAGGTGTCCTCGGCCGAAGCGGTGCTCGCCGCGATCGGTTGAACCGCGAGGCTCAGTCCGCTGCTCGCGCGCGCCCGACGCGCGCGAGCAGGATCACCGGCAGCAGGCCGGCCAGCACGATCACGAGCGCGGCGATCGCGCCTTCTTCGTAGGTGCCGCGTGCGGCTTCGCCGTACAGCCGCGTGGCCAGCGTCTCGACATTGAGCGGGCGCAGCAGCAGCGTCGCAGGCAGCTCCTTCATGCAGTCCACGAACACGAGCAGCGCGGCGGCCGCGAGCGCGGGGCGGATCAGCGGCAGGTCGACCTGCCACAAGGTCTGCGACGGCGTGCGGCCGAGCGTGCGCGCGGCCTGGTCGAGCGACGGCGGCACGCGTGCGAGGCCCGATTCGATGCCGCCGACCGACACGGCGAGGAAGCGCACCGAATAGGCCAGCACGAGCGCCGCGCCCGAGCCGAGCACGACGAGGCCGACGACGATACCGAACGTCGCCTCGAGCGTGTCGCCGAGCCATTCGTCGAGCGCACCGACCGGACCGAGCAGGCCGATCGCGAGCACCGTGCCCGGAATCGCATAGCCGAGCCCTGCGATGCGCTCGACCACACGCGAGGCCACACCCGGACGCTGGCGCACGCACCACGCGATGACGATGCCCGCGAGCACGGTCACGAGCGTCGCGAGCGTGGCCAGCCACAGCGTCGTGAGTCCAGCTTCGAGCAGCGCGGGGGGCAGGCCGGCGAAGCGCACGCGCTTGACCGTCTCGAACACGAGGTAGGCGGTCGGCGCGACGAAGCCGACGACGACCGGCACGCTGCCGAGCGCGAGCGCGACCCAGCGCGCGACACCGCCGAGGCGACGCGGTGCCATGCGCCTCGAACGCTGCGCGGCGACCGCATAGCGCTGGCGGCGACGGCCGTGGCGCTCGACGAGCAGCAGCGCGACGACCACGACGAGCATCGCGAGCGCGATCTGCGCAGCGCCGGCGAGGTCGGCGCGGTTGACCCAGGTCGAGTAGATCGAAATGGTCAGCGTGCGCACGCCGAGGAACTCCGACGCGCCGATGTCGTTGAGCGCTTCCATGAGCGCGAGCGCGGTGCCGACCGCGATCGCAGGCCGCGCGAGCGGCAGCGCGACACGCAGGAACACGCTCGTGCCGCCGTGGCCGAGCGAACGTGCCGCATCGAGCAGGCTGGCCGACTGCAGCAGGAACATCGCGCGCACCGACAGGTACACGTACGGATACAGCACGAAGCCGAGCAGCACGATCGCCGACGGCAGCGAGCGCACCTCGGGGAACCACAGGTCGCGCGGGTTGGCGATACCCAGCATCGCACGCAGGCCACCTTGCACAGGCCCGAGTGGATGCAGCAGGTCGACGTAGGCGTAGGCGACGATGTAGGTCGGCACCGCGAGCGGCAGCAGCAGCGCCCAGTCGAGCACGCGCCGGCCCGGGAACTCCCATGCCGTCACGAGCCAGGCGCTGCCGGTGCCGAGCACGATCACGAGCACGCCGACGCCGCCGAGCATCGCCAGCGTGTCGAACACGGTCGGCGGCAGCACGTTGGCGAGCAGGTGCGGCCACAGCGAGGCGTCGCCGCGCAGCGCCTCGACGACGAGCGCGACGACCGGCGCGAGCACGAGCGCGGCGATCGCGAGCGAGGCGATCCACGCGCCGCGTCCGTCGCGGCTCATGCCGTGGATCCCCTGCCGGCGTCGCGCGTCGCGTGCATCAGTTGTCGAAGCCGACCTTCTCGGCGAGCAGGCTGGCGGCCTTGCGGTGCTTGGCGATCGCGCCGAGGTCGATGTCGTCCTGCTTGAGCGTGCCGAAGCTCGCGATGATCGGGTCGATCGCGGCGCCCTTCCTGATCGGGTACTCGTAGTTGCCCTTCGCGTAGATCGCCTGGGCTTCCTCGGACACGAGGTACTCGAGCAGCGCGACCGCGTTGTCGCGGTTCGGCGCGTGCGCGGCGATGCCGGCACCCGAAACGTTCACGTTGGTGCCGTGGCCCGCGTAGGTCGGCAGCACGACGTTGATCGCGTCACCCCAGGTCTTCTGCTCGGGACCGCCGTCGCCGCTGCGCATGCGGCCGACGTAGTACGAGTTGGCGATGCCGATGTCGCAGATCTGGCCGAGGATGTCGCGCGCGACCTCGCGATCGCCGCCGCCCGGCTTGCGCGCGAGGTTGGCCTTGACCGCGCGCAGCCAGGTCTCGGCTTCGGCCTCGCCGTGGTGGGCGATGTAGGCCGCGATCATCGCGGTGTTGTACGGGTGCTGGGCGGAGCGGATGCAGATCTTGCCCTTCCACTCGGGTTTGGCGAGATCCTCGTAGGTGAAGCTCGTGAGATTGGTCCGGTCCTTCGACGCGTACAGCACGCGCGCACGCATCGACAGCGAGAACCAGCGACCATCGGCGTCGCGCAGGTTGGCCGGGATCGCGGCCTCGAGAGCGCTCGACTTCGTCGGCTGCACGACGCCCTTGTCGACGAGGTCGATGAGGTTGCCGAAGTCGACGGCCATGAGCACGTCGGCCGGCGAGCGGCGGCCTTCGGCGGCGACGCGCTCGGCGAGGCCGTCCTTGACGAACACGGTGTTGACCTTGATGCCGCGTGCCTTCGTGAACGCGTCGAGCAGCGGCTGGATCAGGCCGGGTTCGCGCGTCGTGTAGACGTTGACTTCGCCGGCGGCGTGCGCGGACGCGGCGACGCTGCCGCACAGCGCGGCGAGCAGGACCGCACAGCGGCGGCGGAAGGGTGTCGTCGTCATCGTGACGTCTCCTGTCGGGGTGTGGAATCGGATTCGGGATACACGCGCACGCCGCCGGCATCGACGCGCAGCGCGACGAGCGCGCCGTCGGCGACGTCGTGGCCCGGCGCAAGCCGCAGCACGAGCGGCGCGGAGAGGCCGTCGACGGCGACGCGCCATTGCTCGCTGTCGCCGAGCGGCAGGCGCGCGAGTACGCGCGCGGGCATGCCGCCGGCGTCGATGCGGAAGGCCTGCGGGCGGATGCAGGCACGCACACGCGTGCCGTCGGCGAACGGTGCCGCGAACGTGCCGAGCGGCGTCTCGACGCGCCCCCCCGTGCTGGTCGCGGGCAGTTCGTTCCAGTCGGCGAAGAAGCGTGCCGCGAACAGCGAGGCCGGCTCGTCCCAGAGTGCCTGCGGCGTGCCAATCTGCTCGACGCGACCGTCGCGCAGCAGCACGATGCGATCGGCGATGCGCATCGCCTCCTCGGGATCGTGGGTGACCACGAGCGTCGTCGTCGCGGCCGTGCGCAGCACGTCCATGGTCTCGTCGCGTACGCGGTCGCGCATGCGGCGGTCGAGATTCGAGAACGGCTCGTCCATGAGCAGCACGCGCGGCGACGGCGCGAGCGCGCGTGCGAGCGCGACGCGCTGCTGCTCGCCGCCCGAGAGCGTGTGCGGATACGCATGCGCGTGCGCGGCCATGCCGACCGTGTCGAGCAGGCCGCGCGCGATCGCATCGGCGCGCTCGCGCGGCACGCCGCGCAGGCCGAAGCGCACGTTGTCGAGCACGTCGCGGTGCGGGAACAGCGCGTAGTCCTGGAACACGAGGCCGACGCCGCGCCGCTCCGGCGGCACGAGGCGGCCCGACGCCGACACCTCCTCGCCGCCGATCAGCACGCGACCGCCGTCGGGGACTTCGAGCCCCGCGACGAGGCGCAGCAGCGTGGTCTTGCCGCAACCCGAGTGGCCGAGCACGCACAGGGTCTCGCCGGCGGCCGCCTCGAAACTCACGGCATCGAGCACGGTGCGGCCGTCGTAACGGCGACGCAGCGCGTCGATCGTCAGGGTCGTCGCGCCGGAGGGCGCTTCGAATCGTCCGGCGCGGGATGCGGTCGGCATCGCGGCGTCGCTGCGGGGCATCGTGGACCTGCTCGTCTGGAAAGAACGCGCGCGTCGGGGCTACCGGCTGGCGGGGCAGGCGGATGGCGGCGTGCCGCGAGGGCGGACGCGCCCGTGGATGCTACCCGATTCGTTCCATCGTCTGGCTGTCTTCTACCGCACCGGAACATGAACCGCTGCGGCGCACCATGCCGGAAGTCACTTGCGCGAAATGGCCCGCAGCCTAGAATTCCTATTCCTATACTGGACGGTACAGTCCAAGACGCATGACGTCGCCGCCCGCTCCCGCCGTCGCTCCCGATCGCCACCAGCGCATGCGCGATGCCGCACGCACGCTGTGGCTCGAGCACGGCTACGCGATCAGCATGGACGCCGTAGCGAAGCTCGCCGGCTGCTCCAAGCAGACCGTGTACGCACACTTCGGCAGCAAGGAAGGCCTGTTCCGCCTCGTCGTCGGCGATCTCGTCGAGTCGATCGCCGCGAACCTCGACGACGGTGACGGCGACCTGCGTGCACGCCTGCTCGCGTTCGCGCGTTCGCATGCCGATACGCTCTCGGAAACCGAGACCACGGCACGCCGGCGCATGCTGATCGCCGAGGCCCAGCGCTTCCCGCGCGAAGCCGCCGCGCTGCTGCAAGGCGGTGCCGAGGCGATCTGCGCGCGCCTCGCGCGCGTGTTCGCCACCGCGATGGCGCGCGGCGAGATGCGCCGCGACGATCCCGCAGCGGCCGCCGAACTGTTCATGGGCCTGTGCTCGGGCATCGAACTCGATCGCCATCTGCTCGGTCAGCCGCGTCGCCGCACCCCGCAGGCACGCCGCGCCTGGGCCGTGCGCGCGGTCGACGCCTTCCTGCGTGCCTACACCCCCGAATCCCCTTCCCCGCTTTCCAGGACGTTCTCATGAACCGCCCTCTCCGTATCGCCACCCTGCTCGCCACGGGTGCCCTGCTCGCCGCCTGCAAGACGAAGGAAGATGCCCCGCCTCCACCGCCCGCAGAGGTCGGCGTGATGCAGGCCGAAGTCGCCAACGTGCCGCTCGTGCGCGAGGTCGTCGGACGCCTCTCGCCGCTGCGCAGCGCCGACGTGCGCGCACGCGTCAGCGGCGTGCTGCTCAAGCGCGTCTACACCGAAGGTGACGACGTCGCCGAGGGCGACGTGCTGTTCGAGATCGATCCCGATCCGCTCAAGGCCGAGCTCGCCTCAGCCGAGGCCGCGCTGTCGCAGGCACGCGCCGCGGCCGCGAACGCCAAGGCCGCGGCGAACCGCGCCCGCGAACTGATCGAGAAGAACTACGTGTCGCGTTCGGACTTCGACAACGCCGAAGCGAACGAGCGCACGACCGCCGCGCAGGTGCAGCAGGCCCAGGCCGCCGTGCAGGGCGCGCGCATCAACCTCGGCTACGCCACCGTGCGCGCGCCGATCGCGGGTCGCGCCGGCCAGCAGCGCGTGACCGAAGGCGCGCTCGTCGGCCAGGGCAGCGCGACGCTGCTGACCACGGTCGACCAGATCGAATCGCTGTACGCGAACTTCACGCTGAGCGCGGCCGACCTCGATCGCCTGCGTGCCTCGGCTGCGAGCGGCGCGGTGACCCTGCTCGAGCCGAACAAGACCGAAGTGCAGCTGACCCGTCAGGACGGCTCGCCGCTCGGCGAGAAGGGCACGCTCGACTTCTCCGACGTCAGCGTCGATCCGGCCACCGGCTCGATCGCGGTGCGCGCGCGCATCGCCAACCCGGACCGCATGCTGCTGCCGGGCATGTACGTGACCGGCCACCTCGCGCTCGGCGAGCTCAACGGTGTCGTGCGCGTGCCGCAGTCGGTGCTGCAGCGTGATGCGCAGGGTGCGTACGTGCTCGTGGTCGGCGAGGGCGACAAGGTCGAGCGCCGTCCGGTCAAGGCCGACACGCTGCAGGACGACGCATGGATCGTCACCGAGGGCATCAAGGCCGGCGAGCGCATCGTCGCCGACGGCATCCAGAAGGCCAAGGCCGGCGCCACCGTGAAGCCGACGCCGTGGACGCGCAACGGCGCGCCGAAGGCCTGAGGAGCGACCCATGGCACAGTTCTTCATCAACCGCCCGATCTTCGCCTGGGTGGTGGCGATCCTCATCTCGCTGGCCGGCGTCCTCGCGATCTACCGGCTCGGCGTCGAGTCCTATCCGGCCATCGCACCGCCGCAGGTCACGATCACCGCGAACTACCCGGGCGCGAGCGCCGACACCGCCGAGAAGACCGTCACCCAGGTCATCGAGCAGCAGCTCACCGGCATCGACAACCTGCTGTACTTCAGCTCGCAGTCGAGCTCGAACGGCCGCGTCGCGATCACGGTGACGTTCCAGAGCGGCACCGATCCCGATACCGCGCAGGTGCAGGTGCAGAACAAGGTGAGCCAGGCCGCTCCACGCCTGCCTTCCGAGGTGAACCAGCAAGGCGTGATCGTCGCCAAGGCGAGTGCGGGCTTCCTCATGGTGGTCGGCCTGCGCGCCGACGACGGCGGCATCGACCGCAACGGCCTCAACGACATCGTCGCCTCGCGCGTGCTCGAGCAGATCTCGCGCATCTCGGGCGTCGGCGCGACCCAGCAGTTCGGCACCGAGTACGCGATGCGCATCTGGGCCGATCCGACCAGGCTGCAGGGGTACGGCCTGTCGGCGGGCCAGCTGACCGCGGCGATCCGCGCGCAGAACGTGCAGTTTGCAGCCGGCTCGATCGGCTCGCAGCCGACCCTGCCGGGCCAGGAGTTCATGGCGACGATCTCGGCCGACGGCCGCTTCACCTCGCCCGACCAGTTCGAGAACATCATCGTGCGCGCGAATGCCGACGGCAGCACGGTGCGCCTGCGCGACGTCGCGCGCGTCGAGTTCGGCGCGACCAACTTCGGCTTCGACACGCAGTACGACGGCAAGCCGCTCGCCGCGTTCGCGATCCAGCTGCTGCCCGGCGCGAACGCGCTGCAGGTCGCCGACGCGGTACGCGCGCGCATGGACGAGCTCGCGCCGAGCTTCCCGCCCGGCGTCGTGTGGTTCACGCCCTACGACAGCACGACCTTCGTCAACCTGTCGATCAACGAGGTCGTCAAGACGCTGATCGAGGCGATCGTGCTCGTGTTCCTCGTCATGCTGGTGTTCCTGCAGAACTTCCGCGCGACGATCATCCCGACGCTGGTCATCCCGGTCGCGCTGCTCGGCACGTTCCTCGGCATGATGGCGCTGGGCTTCACGATCAACCAGCTCTCGCTGTTCGGCATGGTCCTCGCGATCGGCATCATCGTCGACGACGCGATCGTCGTGATCGAGAACGTCGAACGCATCATGACCGAGGAAGGCCTCTCGCCACGCGAGGCGACGCGCAAGGCCATGGGCCAGATCTCCGGCGCGATCATCGCGATCACGGTCGTGCTCGCGGCGGTGTTCATCCCGTCGGCGATGCAGTCCGGTGCGGCCGGCGAGATCTACCGCCAGTTCGCGCTCACGATCGCGGTATCGATGGGCTTCTCGGCGCTGCTCGCGCTGAGCCTCACGCCGGCGATGTGCGCGACCTTCCTCAAGCCCACGCACGGCCCGGGTCACGGCGAGGACGGCCACGGGGCGCGCAAGCAGAATGTCGTGTTCCGCCAGTTCAACCGCTTCTTCGACTGGATGACGACGACCTACGTCGGCCACATCGGCAGCGCCGTGCGCCATGCACCGCGCTGGATGGTGTTGTTCGTCGTGCTGTCGGTGACCGCGGGCTTCCTGTTCACGAAGCTGCCGACCGGCTTCCTGCCCGAGGAGGACCAGGGCTACGCGATGGCGATCGTGCAGTTGCCGCCGGGCTCGACCATGGAGCGCAACCAGGGTGTCATGGCCGAGATCCGCGAGACCCTCGGCAAGAACGAGGCCTACCAGTCGATGATGCAGATCTCGGGCTTCAGCTTCCTCGGCATCGGCGAGAACGTCGGCATGGCGTTCATCAAGCTCAAGGACTGGAAGGAACGCGACGCCACCGCGACGCAGTTCATCCAGGAAGCCAACAAGGCCGTGGCGTCGATCAAGGGCGCCCAGGTCTTCGTCGTGAACCTGCCGACCGTGCAGGGCCTCGGCCAGTTCGGCGGCTTCAACTTGTTCCTGCAGGATCGTGCCGGCCTCGGTTACGAGCGCCTCGTCGAGGCACGCAACCAGCTGCTCGGTGACGCCAACGCGAGCGGCAGCGGCCTCGTCGCCGTGCGACCGAACGGACTCGAGGATGCACCGCAGCTCGAGATGCGCGTCGATCGTACCCAGGCGGAAGCGCTGGGCCTGTCGGTCAGCGACGTGTACGGCACGATCCAGTCGATGTTCGCGCCGGTCTACGTCAACGACTTCTTCTACCAGGGCCGCGTCAAGCGCGTGATGCTGCAGGCCGACGCGCAGTTCCGCTCGAACCCCGACGCGCTCCGCCAGTTCTACACGCCGTCGACGCTCGCGAGCACGACGCAGGAAGGGGCCACGACCTCGAGTGGCGGCCAGCTCATGATCCCGCTGTCGAGCGTCGTGACCACCGAGTGGACGAGCTCGTCACCGTCGCTCGCGCGCTTCCACGGCTATTCGGCGATCGAGATCGTCGGCAATCCTGCACCCGGCAACAGCTCGGGCCAGTCGATGGACACGATGCGCGGGCTCATCGAGAAGCTGCCTGAAGGTTTCGGTTTCGACTGGGCCGGCATGTCGTACCAGGAGATCCTGTCGGGCGGCCAGCAGACCCTGCTCTACACGCTCTCGCTGCTCGTCGTGTTCCTGTGCCTCGCCGCGCTCTACGAGAGCTGGTCGATCCCGACATCGGTGCTGCTCGTGGTGCCGCTCGGCGTGCTCGGCTGCATCCTCGCGACCTGGATGCGCGACCTGCCGAACGACATCTACTTCAAGATCGGCCTCATCACCGTGGTCGGCCTCGCGGCGAAGAACGCGATCCTCATCGTCGAGTTCGCGGTCGAGCAGCAGCAGGCCGGCAAGACGCTGCGCGAAGGCGTCGTCGAAGCGGCGCGCATGCGCCTGCGGCCGATCCTCATGACCTCGCTCGCGTTCATCCTCGGCGTGCTGCCGCTCGCGCTGTCGAGCGGCGCCGGCGCCAACTCGCGCCACTCGATCGGCACCGGCGTCATCGGCGGCATGCTGTTCGCGACGTTCCTCGGCGTGCTGCTGATCCCGGTGTTCTACGTGATCGTGCGACGCCTGCTCGGCGACAAGCTCGACGAACCCTCGAAGGCGATGCAGCAGGCACACGAGGCGCACAAGGCCTGAGGCGATCGCATGGCGTGACACGGCCGTCGCGGGAGGGCCGTGTCGGCGTACGGAGCTCCGGTCGGAGCGGAGCCCGACACGTGCCGTGTCGTCATCCTGCGCAAGTCGACGGCACTACGCGACAGCGCGGCACGCTGCTCTCGAGGTCGCGCTTCATGAAAGACGCGTCGGCTTCGTGACGGTACGCACGCCGATCACGTTCCCGGAGCTTGTCTCACGTTGCGATGCTCGAGGGGATCCCGGCTTGCGCCGGGATGACGGTGTCTTCTTCGTGGCCGCCGATGCTTCCGTCGCCCTTGCGGAGTTCGTCAGGCGTCAGCTGGTTGAGCAGAATGAGCTCCGCGCAAAAGGCACCTCGCATCACCGTCATCCTGGCGGCGTTCAACAGTCGAATGGCTGTCAAGCCGGAGACGCCTCACAACAGCGCGAAGCGCTGGTCACCCCCTTGAGCGCGGATCGAAGCCCGTAACCCGCAAGGCCACGTGGTCCGTCACGGACGACGACTCGGAGACACGGACCTCGCCTGTCGTCTCTCGGATGCTCCAGAGCATCCCGGCTGGCACGGGGATGACGGTGATGGGGATGTCTGCGGCGTGCGAAGGCCGCAGCATCGCGATCACAAGCGTGCGAAGCGGCTCATGGCGCCATGAAACATGACGCGGGGCCCAACCGCATCGACACCCTCGTCCATCATCAACACCGGCCCGGCGAACCGCCGGGCCAGCGTATCGATCATTCGTCCGCGGACGGCGTCGAAGCCTCGGTGCCCGCGTCACCCGCTTCGCCGTCGCCTTCGATCTCGCCTTCATCGCCGAGCGGCGCGAGGCGGACGACGCCGACGAGGTTCTCGTCGGTCGGCAAGCGGATCAGCGTGACGCCTTGCGTGTTGCGGCCGACGCGCGCGATCTCGGCGGCGCGCGTGCGCACGAGCGTGCCCTGGTTCGAGATCAGCATGAGCTCGTGGGTGTCGTCGAGCTGCACGGCGCCAACCAGCGCGCCGTTGCGGTCCGAACACTGGATCGCGATGACGCCCTGCGTGCCGCGGCCCTTCTTCGGGTATTCGCCGAGCTCGGTGCGCTTGCCGAAGCCGCGCTCGGTGGCGGTAAGGATGTCGCCCTCGCCTTCCGCGACGATGAGGCTCACGACACGCTCGCCCTCGGCGAGGCGCATGCCGCGCACGCCAGTCGCGGTGCGGCCCATCGAGCGCACGCTGCCTTCGTCGAAGCGCACGGCCTTGCCGTTCGAGGCGAACATGAGCACGTCACGCTCGCCATCGGTGATCTGCACGTCGACGAGCGCATCGCCCTCGTCGAGGCCGATCGCGATCTTGCCCTTGGTGAGCTGGAACGCGAATTCGGTGAGCGGCGTCTTCTTGACCGTGCCGTTGGACGTCGCGAAGAACACGAAACGGTCCTCGCTGTACTCGTGCACTGGCTGGATCGCCTGCACCTTCTCGTCGGCGCCGAGCGGCAGCAGGTTGACGATCGGCTTGCCACGCGCGTTCGGGCCCGCGTCGGGCAGCTGGTAGACCTTGAGCCAGTACACGCGGCCCGTGCTCGTGAACGTGAGCAGCGTGTCGTGCGTGTTGGCGATCCACAGGCGCTCGACGAAATCCTCGTCCTTGAGCGCCGATGCCGAGCGGCCCTTGCCGCCGCGCTTCTGCGCGCGGTAGGTGCTGACCGGCTGTCGCTTGGCGTAACCGGAATGCGAAAGCGTGACGACGACGTCCTCGGGCTCGATGAGGTCGAGGATGTCGATGTCGTCCTGGCTCGCCTGGATGATCGTGCGGCGCGCGTCGCCGAACTCCTCGCGCAGCGACACGAACTCGTCGCGGATGACGGCGAGCAGGCGCGTCGGATCCTCGAGGATCTCGATGAGGCCGGCGATCGTGCCGAGCAGCTCCTTGTACTCGTCGGTGAGCTTTTCCTGCTCGAGGCCGGTCAGGCGGCTCAGGCGCATCTCGAGGATCTGCTGCGCCTGCGCCTCGGAAAGCTGGTAGCCCGCGTCGGACAGGCCGATGCTCGCGGGCAGGTTCTCGGGACGCGAGGCATCCGCGCCCGATGCCGCGAGCAGCGCGCGCACGAGGCCCGGCTCCCAGCGGCGCGCGACCATGCGCTGCTTGGCCTCGTCGCTCGACGGCGAGGTCTTGATCAGCTCGATCATCTCGTCGATGTTGGCGAGCGCGACCGTGAGGCCTTCGAGGATGTGGGCGCGTTCGCGTGCCTTGCGCAGGTCGAAGATCGTGCGACGCGTGACCACTTCGCGGCGATGGCGCAGGAACGCGTCGAGGATCTCGCGCAGGCCGAGCGTGCGCGGCTGGCCGTCGACCAGCGCGACCATGTTGATGCCGAACGTGACCTGCAGCTGGGTCTGCTGGTAGAGGTTGTTGAGCAGGACGTCGCCCATCGCGTCCTTGCGCACCTCGATGACCACGCGCATGCCGTCCTTGTCGGACTCGTCGCGCAGCTCGGAGATGCCCTCGATCTTCTTTTCCTTGACGAGCTCGGCGATCTTCTCGATCAGCCGCGCCTTGTTCACCTGGTACGGCAGCTCGGTGACGATGATCGTCTCGCGGCCGTTGTCCTCGACCTCGATCTCGGCCTTGGCGCGCACGAGGATGCGGCCGCGGCCGGTGCGGTACGCCTCGACGATGCCCGCCGAGCCGTTGATGATGCCGGCGGTCGGGAAATCGGGGCCCGGCACGATGCGCAGCAGGTCGTCGAAGCCGAGATCCGGATCGTCGATCAGCGCGATGCAGGCACCGAGCACCTCGGAGAGGTTGTGCGGCGGCACGTTGGTGGCCATGCCGACCGCGATGCCGGCCGAGCCGTTGACGAGCAGGTTCGGGATGCGCGCCGGCAGGACCGTCGGCTCGAGCTCCTTCTCGTCGTAGTTGGGCTGGAAATCGACCGTTTCCTTGTCGATGTCGGCCAGCATCTCGGAGCTGAGGCGATCGAGGCGACACTCGGTGTAGCGCATCGCCGCGGCGTTGTCGCCGTCGACCGAGCCGAAGTTGCCCTGGCCGTCGATGAGCATGTAGCGCATCGAGAAGTCCTGCGCCAGGCGCACGAGCGCGTCGTAGATCGACGAGTCGCCGTGCGGGTGGTACTTGCCCATCACGTCACCGACGACGCGCGCGCACTTGACGTACGGGCGATTCCAGACGGTGCTCGATTCCTGCATCGAGAAAAGGATGCGGCGATGCACGGGCTTGAGTCCGTCGCGCACGTCGGGCAGCGCGCGACCGACGATGACGCTCATCGCGTAGTCGAGATAGCTCTGCCGGACCTCGTCTTCGATGTTGACGCGGACGACTTCTTTGGCGAACTCAGCCATCGAGCATTTCTTCCATAGGAATCAGGGGATTGCGATTCGCCCGCGCGAGCACTGAAGGGCTGCCGCGGGCGCGGCACAAGTGCGGAATTCTAGCACATCCCCCCCCTCCCCCGCGCCGCGCGGGCTGCCGCCGGCGCATGCCTGGAAAGGCTCCGGCACCGTGTCGGTCCGGACACGCCACGGCATGGTTCGGAGGCGTGCACCGGTCCCGTTCACCGCGTCCGGAAGGCCGTGTCGGCGGTGGTTGCGGAGACGAGGAAACAGCGACGAAGCGGATCAGGCCGGCGGGCGTACGTCCGGTTGCGCACGCGCGCGGAAGATCCAGAACTTCGACGTGAGGTAGTTGAGCACGGCGCCCGCGAGCGAACCGGCCGCGACGCCGATGACGGGCCAGCGATGGGCGACCGGCATCGCCGCGAGCACTGCCACGTAGGTGCCGTAGTTGAGCGCGAAGCCGCCGACCATGGCGACGAGATAGCGCGCGAGTTCGCCGCGTGCGCTCGCATAGCGGCGCTTGCCGGCGAACGTGTAGCGGCGGTTGAACGCCCAGGTCGCGCTCGCTGCGCACAGGAACGACACCACGCGCGCCGCATAGGGATTGATGTCGAAGACGCTGACCAGCGTCTGCACGATCGACGCGTCGACGAGGAAGCCGAGCGCGCCGCTGACGAGGAACAGCAGGATTTCGCGCGACGGCAACCGGCGCGTGCCGGACGGGACGGGCTCGCGGGCCGGCGTCATGCGCGTGGCCCGCGCGCGACGCTGCAGTCGGGTCTCACGTGGCGAGGCAAGGCGAGCAAGGTGGACAAAGCGCACGCGAGGGTCGTCGTCATGGCGGACTCGGGCGGTCCCTGGCCTGGAGTGCGCGCGAGCGTAGTGCATCCGCCGCGGGTTGAACATTCGGGGCTGTACCACGCATCGCAGACCACCGCTTCACCGCTGATCGCCGGAGACGCCACGGACGCACGCCGTCACCGCAGACCTCAGGCGAGTCCGCGCATGCCCGACGTCGCCGGGGAGGTCACGACGCCACGCTCGGTCACGATCGCGTCGATGAGCGAGGCCGGTGTCACGTCGAACACCGGGTTCCACGCGACCGCGCCGTCGACGACGGTGCGCTGTCCGGCGTGCGAGAGCAGTTCGGCCGGATCACGCAGCTCGATCTCGATGTCGGCACCGGTCGGCGTCTCGAGGTCGACGGTCGACCACGGTGCGACGACCATGACCTTCGCGCCGTGGTGGCGCGCGACGATCGCGAGCTGGTACGTGCCGATCTTGTTGGCCGTGTCGCCGTTCGCGGCGATGCGATCCGCACCGACGATGACCCATTGCACCTTGCCCGAGGCCATCAGGTGCGCTGCGGCCGAGTCGGAGATCAGCGTCGCGGGGATGCCGTCGCGCACGAGCTCCCACATGGTCAGGCGCGCGCCCTGCAGCCACGGGCGCGTCTCGCCCGCGAACACCTGCGTGATGTGTCCTGCCGACACGCCCGCACGCACGACGCCGAGCGCCGTGCCGAATCCGGCCGTCGCGAGCGAGCCCGTGTTGCAGTGCGTTAGCACGCCGACGCCGTCGCCGAGCAGCGCGGCACCGAGCTCGCCCATGTGCCGGTTCGCGGCGAGATCCTCGTCCTGGATCGCCTGCGCCTCGCCCTCGAGTGCGAGCGCATCGGCACCCGCGGCGATCGCACGCTGCATGCGATCGAGCGCCCACATGAGGTTGACCGCGGTAGGCCGCGCGGCGCGCAGCATCGGCAGCGCTTCTGCGAGGGCGTCGCTTCCGCGGCGCGCGGCGAGCACGACACCCCAGGCCGCGGCGATGCCGATCGCGGGCGCACCTCGCACGACGAGATCGCGGATGGCCTGGGCGACCTCGGCCGGTGTCGTGCAGTCGATGTAGTCCTCGACGAACGGCAGGCGGCGCTGGTCGAGCAGGCGCAGGCGGTCACCACGCCACAGCACGGCGCGGATCGAATCGTGGGAGGGCATCGTCGTCATGGCGGGGTCCGGCGCGTGCCTGCGGCGAGGCGGGTCGCGCAGCGTAGACGATGCCATGCGCCGCGGGAACCTCCGGCCTTGCGCGTGCAGCGGTGCCGTACAGGTTCCGGAAACAAAAAAAGCGGGCGGCAGCTCGCGCCGCCGCCCGCCCTGGATCACCGCATCAGTCGCGTGGACGCGAGGCTTCGATGACCTGGATCGCCGCGTCGCCCGACAGCGACAGTGCGAGGTCACCTTCGGCACCGTGCACGAGCAGCTGGCGCTGGCCATCTGCACCCGCGATGCCGAGGACCAGGTCCTGCGCCTGCTTCGGCATCAAGCCCCAAGCCGGAGCCACGGCCGCGTCACCACGCAGGATCACGACGCGACCCGACACCGTGTGCGCGAGATCGATCGCGAACACGTCGCCATCGCTCGACACGCCACGCGCGAGCGGCGACAGCGGACCGTCGACGACGAGCGTCGAGAGATCGAGCGCGACGAGACCTTCGCCCTCGAGCATCGATGCCACACCGCCACCGACGCCGTTGACCACGCCATTGCCACCGAGATCGAAGCTGTTGCGGAACAGCACGACCGGCGTCGACTCCGATGCGACGTCGTTGGCCGGCTGCAGGTCGTCGTCATGGCTCACGGAGACGGTCGCGACGACGATGTCCTCACCACCCGAATCGACCACCGACGAGGTCAGGAACACCACCGACGCACCGACCGGCAGATCGACCGTCTCGTCGATCGCACCGGTGCCCGCCGCCGCGCAGGTCGCTCCTGCCACGGCGTGGCAGAACCACGTTGCCGTGGCGGCTTCGTGCTGGTCGGGGATCGGCAGCGACACGGAGACGCCTTGCGCCGCGGACGGACCCGCATTGGTCACGATGACGACGTGGCTGTGATGGACACCGTCGCGCACGGCTTCGGCCGTCGACGACAGCGTGACCGCGATGTCGGCATGCGCCGTCGCCGTGGCGGTGAACACGGCCGAGTCGATGCCGTCGACACCGGCCGTCAGCGTGTTCGTGCCGACCGACGCGCCGAGCGTCCAGCTGCCGACCGCAGCCAGGCCGTTCTCGTCGCTGAGCACCGAGGCCGTCGTGACACTGCCGCCGCCCGCGGTGACCGTGAACGTGACGACCGCACCCTCGACCGGACCACCGCCCGCGTCGACGACACGCACCTGCGGCGCGATCGCGACCGCACTGCCCTGCGGTGCATTCTGCGCATCGCCGGCGACCTTCTCGAGCGTCGCCGCATCCGACACGACCTCGGTCGAGAACGTGTCGCTCGCGAGGGTGTCGCCACTCTCGACACCGACCACGCGCACGGTGACGCCGTGCGTGCCGGCCTTCGCGAACGTATTGCGCAGTGCCGTCGTCGCGTCGTAACCGGCCGGCACCGGGAAGCCCGCCGCGGGGCCGAAATCGCCGCAGAGGTTGCTGCCGCAGACGACCAGCGGGATCGGCGCGAACGTGCCCGAACCCGGCGCCGTCTCGTACTCGCTGGTGACGTCACCCGCCTCGAGTGCCGACGGACCGGCGATCTCGAAGCTCACCTTGACGTTCCCGGTCGTTGCACCGTCACCGTCGTTCGTCAGCGTCGACGCGAAACCCGTCGTCGCGACGCCGCGATCGACCGTCGCCGGCCCCGTCATCGCGATCGCGACGTCGGACGCGACGACCGTCGTCGTCGAGGAGGCGCTCGCATACTCGTCCTCGCTGTCCACGCCGATCACGCTGGCCGCGACCGTATGCACGCCCGCCGTATTGAACGTGTTGCGCAGCGCCGTCGTCGCGTCGTAGCCGGCCGGAACCGGGAAACCTGCGACCGGACCGAAGTCGCCGCAGAGGTTGCCGCCGCACACCGTGAGCGGGATCGGACCGAACACGCCAGGCGACAGCTCGTACTCGGAGACCACGTCGCCGGCCGCGAGGGCCTGCGCACCCGAGATCACGAAGCGGACCTTGACGTTCTCGGTCGTCGCACCGTCACCTTCGTTCTTGAGTGTCGACGAGAAGCCGGCTGTCGCGACACCCTTGTCGGCAGTGGCCGGGCCGTTCACCGCGAGCGAGAGATCGGGAGCACGCACCGTCGTCGTCGACGACGCGGTCGCGTACTCGTCGCCGCTCGTGGCGCCGATCACACTCGCCGCGACCGTGTGCACGCCTGCCGTATTGAACGTGTTGCGCAGCGCCGTCGTCGCGTCGTAGCCGGCCGGAACCGGGAAACCCGCCGCAGGACCGAAGTCGCCGCAGAGATTGCTTCCGCACACCGTGAGCGGGATCGGAGCGAAGTTGCCCGGAGACACTTGGTACTCGGAGACGACATCGCCAGCCGTGAGCGCCTGCGCGCCCGAGATCACGAAGCGCACCTTGACGTTCTCGGTCGTCGCACCGTCGCCTTCGTTCTTCAGCGTCGACGAGAAACCAGGCGTCGCGACACCCTTGTCGGCAGTGGCCGGACCGTTGACATCAAACGTGATCGAGGGCGCCGTGATCGTGCCCGACAGCGAGTCGGTCGCGTAGATGTCGCCGCTGGTCGCGCCGACGACGCGCATCGTCAGCGTATGCGCACCTGCACGATGGAACGTGCTGCGCATCGGCATCGTGACCGTGTAACCGGCCGGCAGCGGATAGGTCTCGGCCTCGCCGTAATCGCCGCACAGGTTGGCGCCGCACGGCACAAGCGTCATCGGCGTGAAGTTGCCCGAACCGATCGGACGCTCGAACTCGCCGACCACGTCACCGACCGCGAGCGTACCGGGGCCTTGCACCTCGAACACGACACGCACGTTCTCGGGCGTGATGCCGTCACCGTTGTTGGCGAGCGTGGTGCTGTAGCCGGTCGTCACCACGCCGAGCGAGGCCGTCGCCGGTCCTGCGAGCGACAGCGCGACATCCGGCGCACGCACCGTCGTCGACGACGACGCCGTCGCGTACTCGTCACCGCTCGTGGCGCCGATCACCGAAGCGGCGACCGTGTGTACACCGGACGTGTTGAACGTGTTGCGCAGTGCCGTGGTCGCGTCATAGCCGGCCGGGACAGGGAAGCCTGCGACCGGACCAAAGTCGCCGCAGAGATTGTTGCCGCACACCGTCAGCGGGATCGGAGCGAAGTTGCCCGGAGACACCTGGTACTCGGAGACGACATCGCCAGCCGTCAGCGCCTGCGCGCCCGAGATCACGAAGCGCACCTTGACGTTCTCGGTCGTCGCACCGTCGCCTTCGTTCTTCAGCGTCGACGAGAAACCAGGCGTCGCGACACCCTTGTCGGCAGTGGCCGGACCGTTGACATCAAACGTGATCGATGGCGCCGTGATCGTGCCCGACAGCGAATCGGTCGCGTAGATGTCGCCGCTGGTCGCGCCGACGACGCGCATCGTCAGCGTGTGTGCACCAGCGCGATGGAACGTGCTGCGCATCGGCATCGTGACCGTGTAGCCGGCCGGCAACGGGTAGGTCTCGGCCTCGCCGTAGTCGCCGCACAGGTTCGCGCCGCACGGCACGAGCGTCATCGACGTGAAGTTGCCCGAGCCGATCGGACGTTCGAACTCGCCGATCACATCACCGACCGCGAGCGGACCCGGCCCCTGCACCTCGAACACGACACGCACGTTCTCGGGCGTGATCCCGTCGCCGTTGTTGGCGAGCGTGGTGCTGTAGCCCGTCGTGGTCACGCCGAGCGAGGCCGTCGCCGGGCCTGCAAGCGACAGAGCGACATCCGGAGCACGCACGGTGCTCGCGAGCGTGTCGTCGGCGTAGACGATGCCGCTGGACACGCCGATGACGCTCGCGGCGACGCTGTGCGCGCCGGCCTTCCGGAAGGTATTGCGCAGCGCCGTCGTCGCGCTGTAGCCGGCCGGAACCGGGAAGCCCGCGGCCGGACCGAAGTCGCCGCACAGGTTGCTGCCGCAGACGGCCAGCGGAATCGGTGCGAAGTTGCCCGGAGACACCTGGTACTCGCTGACCACGTCGCCCACCGCGAGCGAAGACGGACCGGAGATCTCGAAACGCACCTTGACGTTCTCGTTCGTCGCGCCGTCGCCGTTGTTGGCGAGGGACGACGAGTAGCCTGTCGTCGGGATGCCGCGCTGGACGTCGGCGGGGCCCGTCATGCCGAGCGTGATCGACGGCGCCGTGATCGTGCCCGACAGCGAATCGGTCGCGTAGATGTCGCCGCTGGTCGCGCCGACGACGCGCATCGTCAGCGTATGTGCACCAGCGCGATGGAACGTGCTGCGCATCGGCATCGTGACCGTGTAGCCGGCCGGCAACGGGTAGGTCTCGGCCTCGCCGTAGTCGCCGCACAGGTTCGCGCCGCACGGCACGAGCGTCATCGGCGTGAAGTTGCCCGAGCCGATCGGACGCTCGAACTCGCCGATCACATCACCGACCGCGAGCGGACCGGGGCCTTGCACCTCGAACACGACACGCACGTTCTCGGGCGTGATCGTGTCGCCCTGATTGGCGAGCGTGGTGCTGTAACCACTCGTGGTCACGCCGAGCGGAGCGCTGGCGGGGCCCGTGACGGAAAGCGTGACATCGGCCGCCGCGAAGGCGGGTGTCGAGAGTAGCGATGCGATCAGCCATCCTGCCGCGTTGCGGCGGAGGCTTCTCTTCTTCGCAGGTTCCATGGGAGTACCTCATCGGTCAGGGTCGGCGCGCGGAACGCGACGACTCGGATGTGCTTCCTTTCACGCCGTGAGCGGGATACGAAAGAAAGTGCGCGGATGTGTCAGAAACGGACGCGGAGCGTGACGGCGGTACCGCATGGCATCGTCGTCGGCGTCGGCGACACCTGGCGCGGAGCAGCGCGCGTGCCAGCGGGAACATGTGGAATGCGCATCCGTTCACAAAAATGAGAATTGGTTGTCTAGCGCACGATTTCCGTGCGCTATGCAAGCATCTCGCGCGCGGCGCGTCGCCGCACGATGAAGAACGCGACGACGCCGATACATCGACCGCGCGGGCAGCCTCGCCCAGTCCGTGTGCACGCGTTGCGCGATCACGCTGTGTCCCGGGCTCGCGCGCGCACGAGCACTCCTCGATCTCGACGCAGCGGATCACGCATGCCGAACGAGCGGCTTCGCACGATCCTCGCGACGCGCACATGCCGGAGGCGCGCGCCGCGTGCGAGGTGCCCCTCCGGGCCTGAACCTGGTGCATCGAATCCATGAAGCTCCCCTCGACGCGATTTCGCGCCGACATCCTTGCGTATACATGTATACCATCTTCCGTGCGATGCAGCCCGGGTCGCCCCTCCGAAGGCGCGAACCTCGCGGCGTGTGCGCCGACACCGATCCGGCCGAGGTGGCCCGTGGTCGCCCCCCGTCATGCCACCGAAATGCAACGGGATCGCCCTTAAGGCGACGCAATCCCCCGCCTTCGGCCCGCACCTCGCAGAATCACGAGGCATGGAGCCGGTGCCGCCCGCTCCGTGCAGTCCGGAAAAGCACGCGCGCCGTGGCACCGCGCTGCTGCACGTCTCCGGCGGCGTCTCGACACCCGCTCCGCGTGGCCCGCAGGGCACGGATTCAGTTCCCGGTTCACGGCGGATCTGGGACCATGTGCGGATGACTCGCGTTGCCCACCTGCCATGGCTGCTGCCCCTCGCGCTCGCGTGCCTCGCGCCGACGGCGCAGGCCGAAGACAAGCACGAGCTCGAACCCGTGCTCGACGCCGTGTCGCTCGCGCCGGCGGCGCTGCTGTCCGGACCCGGCTTCCAGGTGGATCCGCACGTGGAGATCCGCGGCTACATGGCCCATTTCACGCTCGATACGCCGGTCGGCGTTATCCACGCCGAGAGTGTCGAGATCCTTGCCGACCGCGTCGCCGAGCTGCCCGCGCTCGAGGCCCTCGACGAGGTGACGAAGTCGGAGGCCTTCACGTCCGCCGCAGGTGACGCGCTGGGTCGCACCGCGCGCGGCCTCGGTCAGGTGCTCGGCCACCCGATCGACACGCTCGTGGGGTTGCCGATGGGCGTCGCGCGCTACTTCGGCAACCAGTTGCGCAAGCTCGGCGAGCGCGCGCAGAAACTCTCGGACCGCGCCGCGCGCCAGCTCGGTACCGACGGCAATCCGTATCCGCGCGACGAAGGCCCGATGACCGAGGCACGCAGCGTCGCGCAGGAACAGGCCGACGCGCCGGCGAAGAAGGACAAGCGCTGGTACGACCGTGCCGGCGCCGAGATCGAGCGCGAGATCAAGCGGCAGGTCAAGTACAGCCAGGTCAAGCGCGAGCTCGCCGAGCGCCTCGGCATCGATCCGTACACGAGCAATCCCTACGTGCGCGAGCGCCTCGACGATCTCGCCTGGGTCGGCTCGGGCGGGCGCTTCGCGGCGACGGGTGCGATCGGTGCGGTCGGCGGGACCGCCGGCCTCGTCATCGACCAGGGCACGCGCATCAACGACATCGTCTGGAAGCTCGATCCCGACCAGATCCGTGAACGCAACGCGACACGCCTGGCCGCCTACGCGCGCGACGAACTGCTCATGCGCCAGTTCCTGCGCCGCGGCGTGTTCACGCCGACGCTGCAGACCGCCCTGCTCGACGCACTCGACGACCTCAGGCCGGCGAGCGGCGGCGACGCGCTGCTCGAACTCGCGATGACGGCCTCGAGCGAACTCGAGGCGCGCTTCGTCGTCAATGCGCTCAAGCTGCTCGCGCGCGGACTCGGCGAGCGTGCACACGGCGGCACGTTGCTGACGATCGGGTCGGGCCTCGCCTACGACGCCGCAGACGGCGAGCGCGTGCTGCCGCTGCCGGTCGACTACCTGCCGTGGACAGTCGAGGTCGAGCAGTTCATCGACAACGACGCGTTCCGACGCGCGCGAAAGAGCATCCTCGTCAGCGGCGAGGCGACGATGCGCACGCAGCGCGAGCTCACCTCACGCGGCTGGAGCATCCACCTGCGCGCGCCGGCCGAACGGCTGCAGGCGCTGTCGGCACGCTGATCGACGCGGCGCAGCCGTCACGGCGTCTCGAAGCGCGCGCCGAACAGCAGGTCCGGCATGTGCATGACGATGCAGTGGATCGCGCCGGCCTGGCCGATGATGCCGCTGCAGTCGACCTGCACGATCGCGTGGTCGGGCAGCGCAGCCTCGAACGTGGCCTTCGCCTGGGCGTCCCGTGTCGCATTGCTGCCGCCGAACCGGCAGGTCAGCACGACGTTGTTGACGATGACGGCGTTCGTGTATGTGTAATGCGCGCCGCCCGTGCGCCAGCCCGGCGTGCGGTAGACCGTGTAGCCTCTCGACTGCATCAGCGTCGCGGTCGCCTCGGTGACGGTCCTAGGGACGCCGCCGCCCTCGCCCGCCGCGTACTCGCCGATCAGCACCTTGTCGTCGCCGAGCGGCAGCATCCACATGTCGATGTGCTGGGTCGAGTCGTAGGTCGACGGGAACGGATCGGTCAGCGTGACCTCGAGGCCCTGGTAGTCGCGGTAGGTGTCGAGGATCTGCTGCTCGGTCAACGACGGATTCTCGTTGACGATCAGCCGCGTCATGAACGCCTCGCGATCGCGGAACAGATGGAAGTTGCCGCCGCCGTGCACGAGCGGCATCGCGTAGACGGTCTCGCCGGTCTGCGTGCCGAACACGCCGGGGAACGCGTTGTCGTTCGGGCGCGGCCGGTTGTAGGTGTGGTCGGCGATCGCGCGGCGGCCGTCGTCGTCGATGTAGCGCGGACCGTAATCGCGGATCCACACCGAATCGGTCGCCGCGATCGTGAAGTGCACGTGCGCCATGTCGGCACCGCCGTTCTGCAGCACCGTCGTCGCCGAGGCCTGCTGCGACGCATTGGCCACGACGACCCAGACGTCCGACGGCGGCTCGGCCGTGGTCAGCGGCACGACCATCGACGTGTGCAGCGCGTTGTAGTTGCCCCAGCGGATCAGGATGCCGTGGTTGGCCTCGTACTCGGCCTGCGCACGCGGCTTCGTGGCCGGCGGCGCCATCGGCCGCATCGGCACCGACGGGCGCGCGAGGCCCCGCTCGTGCGCGGCGAGATCGCGCGGCAGCGAAGGCGGCAAATCGTCGACGATCGTCGCGAGATAGGCCGGATCGGCCTCTCGCGGCGCGGCGGACGCCATCGCGGGCAACGCGAGCAAGGCGAGCAGCAAGCAGGCGGACGACTTCACGAACGACTCCCGGCGGTGACAGATCACCGAGTCTAGCGCGCCCACCGGTCCGCGGCTGCGCAGGCCGGCGCTTTGCGGGACAATCGCGGTTTCGCCTCGACGCCCCTGGAACGCCCCATGCAGACCGCCATCCGCGACCGCCTCGCCGCCGAACTCGACTCGATCCGCGAGCAAGGCCTGTTCAAGACCGAGCGCATCATCGCCACGCCGCAGTCCTCGGCCATCCGCACCACCGACGGCCGCGAGGTGCTCAACTTCTGCGCGAACAACTACCTCGGCCTCGCCGACAACCGCGAGGTGATCGAGGCCGCCAAGCTCGCCCTCGACACGCACGGCTTCGGCCTCGCCAGCGTGCGCTTCATCTGCGGCACTCAGGACCTGCACAAGCGCCTCGAGGCCGAAATCTCGGCGTTTTTCGGCACCGAGGACACGATCCTCTACACGAGCTGCTTCGACGCCAACGGCGGCCTGTTCGAGACGATCCTGTCCGACGAGGACGCGGTGATCTCCGACGCGCTCAACCACGCCTCGATCATCGACGGCATCCGGCTGTGCAAGGCCGAGCGTCGTCGCTACGCCAACGGCGACATGGCCGAGCTCGAGAAGCACCTCGTCGAGACCTCCGGCAAGCGCACGCGCCTGATCGCGACCGACGGCGTGTTCTCGATGGACGGCTACATCGCGAAGCTCGACGAGATCGTCGCGCTCAAGAAGAAGCACGGCGCGCTGCTCATGGTCGACGATTCGCACGCGACCGGCTTCGTCGGCCCGACCGGCCGCGGCTCGGCCGAACTGCACGGCGTCATGGACGAGGTCGACGTCTACACGTCCACGCTCGGCAAGGCGCTCGGCGGCGGCTCCGGAGGCTTCACGACCGGTCGCCGCGAGATCATCGACCTGCTGCGCCAGCGCTCGCGCCCGTACCTGTTCTCCAACACGCTGCCGCCGCCGCTCGTCGCGGCGAGCCTCAAGGTGTTCGAGATCCTGTCGCGCTCGACCGAGCTGCGCGACCGCGTCGAGGCCAATGCACGGCGCTTCCGCGCCGGCATGGCCGAGGCCGGTTTCGAACTGCGCCCGGGCGACCACGCGATCGTGCCGGTCATGCTGCACGACGCCAAGCTCGCCCAGCGTTTCGCCGCCGACCTGCTCGAGGAAGGCATCTACGTGATCGGCTTCTTCTACCCGGTCGTGCCGCAAGGCCAGGCGCGTATCCGCACGCAGATGAGCGCCGCGCACACGCCGGCGCAGATCGACCGCGCGGTCGAGGCGTTCACGAAGGTCGGCCGCGCGCTCGGGGTGATCTGATCGGCTCCGCGGCGCGCGGCGAAGGCCGCGCGCCGCCATGTCGTCGCCACGCATCGGCCCGATCGCCGGAGCAGCATGCCGCATCGTCGATGCGGAGTGCGTGCAGATGAACAGGTTCCGTGGCATGCGTGCGTTGGCCGTCACTCTCGCCATGATGGGAAGCGGCGCGGCCTTGCTCGCGGTGCTCGATGCGTTCGTGTCCGCCGATCTCTGCGAGAACACGCTGCTCGAGCAGGCGTACTCGCCGGACGGGCGCATGAGGCTGGTCGTGTTCGAACGAAGCTGCGGCGCGACGACGGGCTTTTCGACACAGGCGTCGCTGCTCGATGCCGGCGAGCCTCTCGGTGACGAGGGGGGCAATGTGTTCATCGCGGACACCGACCACGGCC
This sequence comes from Dokdonella aquatica, assembly GCF_051987395.1. NCBI lineage: Bacteria > Pseudomonadati > Pseudomonadota > Gammaproteobacteria > Lysobacterales > Rhodanobacteraceae > Dokdonella > Dokdonella aquatica. Next base: position 4,741,150 of record NZ_CP197094.1, read on the forward strand.
GTGCTCCTGCCGCCGCCCACGGCGGCCCGGCGCTCGACGTGCAGTGGATGGACGACGGCAACGTGGAGCTGCACCACGATGCACGCGCCCGCGTGTTTCATGCTCTCGACGCCTTGCGCGGCGTGCGCATCGCCAGGCGTGTGCACTGAGCGACGAAGCGCTCAGGCATCTCTTGCGGATCGAGCCTGAGCGAGTGCTGCGACCTCTTCCGCCGTCAGATCACGCCATGCCCCGCGCACGAGTGCGCCGAGCGTGAGTGCCCCGATCGCCACGCGCACGAGGCGCAGCACACCGATGCCGTGTGCAGCGAGCAGGCGGCGGATCTGCCGGTTGCGGCCTTCGTCGAGCACGATTTCGAGCCAGCTGTTGCGCGTGCCGCGGCGCAGCTCGCGCACATGCTTCGCCGCGAGGTGTTCGCCGGCATCGACGACGCCCTCGCGCAGGCGATCGAGGGCTGCAGTGTCGAGCAGCGCGTCGACCTGCACGTGGTAGGTCTTGTCGGGACCGTGCTCGGGTGACGTCACCGCCGCGGCCCAGGCGGGATCGTTGGTGAACAGCAACAGGCCCTCGCTGGCCTTGTCGAGCCGGCCGACCGGCGCGAGCCATGGCAGGCCGGCGCCGTCGAAGGCGCGATAGACCGTGTCGCGGCCCTGCTCGTCGGCCGTGGTCGTGACGAGGCCGCGCGGCTTGTCGAGCATGACGTAGCGACGCTCGACCGCAGCAGCGGCCTCGAGTCCCTCGACGACGATCGCCGCTTCGGTGCGCGTGCGTGACTCGGGATCACGCACGAGACGACCGTCGACGCGTACGCGTCCCTCGACGATCCAGCGTGCGGCCTGCGTGCGCGAGCACAGCCCGCGCTTGGACAGCACACGGGCGAGGCCGTGCGTGCCGCCGTCCGGCATCTCCACGCCGCGCCTCGTCGCACCCGCCCTCTTCCGCGTGTCGCGCATCACGTGCTCCAACGAAAACGGGGCGCCGAAGCGCCCCGTGCATCGTAGCTCGACGAAGCCCGTCAGGGCCTGCGCTCGAGCTCCGGATCATCCTTGGTGACCGGCATGAGGTCCTGCTTCGAGACACCGAGTGCGAGCAGGATCGGGTTCGCGAAGAAGATCGACGACAGGATGCCGATGACGATGCCGATCAGCATGATGAGGCCGAAGCTCTCGAGCGCTGCACCGCCGAACACGTACAGCGCGCCGACCGCGAGCGCGGTGGTGACGCCGGTCATGATCGTGCGCGACATGGTCGAGTTGATCGAGCGGTTGAGCACCTCGATCGGCTCGCCCTTGCGCGAGGAACGGAAGATCTCGCGGACACGGTCGAAGACGACGATCTTGTCGTTGATCGAGTAGCCGACCACGGACAGCACCGCCGCGAGCGCGGGCAGGTCGAACTCGCGGCCGGTCAGCGCGAAGATGCCCATCGTGAGCAGCGCGTCGTGCGCCTCGGAGGCCACCGCGGACACCGCGAAGCGCCATTCGAAGCGGATCCACAGGTAGATCGAGATGCCGGCGATCACGAAGATGACCGCGACGAGGCCGTCGGTGCGCAGTTCCTCGCCGATCTGCGGACCGACGAACGAGCTGCGCAGCACCTTGGCGTCGTCACGCTTGACCTTCAAGGCCTTGAGCACGTTGACGGCGAGCTTGTCGGCGGTGGCGTCGTTGTGGATGCCCGATGCGGCCTCGCTGGCCGGCGTCTCGCCTTCGGCGGCGGCCGGCGCTTCGGCCTCGTGCTCCTCGTTGGCGAGGCGGATCGCGAACTCGTTCGTGCCACCGTAGGTCTGCACGATCGCGTTGCCGAAGCCGCCGTCGGAGAGCGCCGAACGCACCTCCGCTACATCGATCGCGCGCTCGTACGTGACCTCGACGAGCGTGCCGCCCGTGAAGTCGAGGCCGTAGTTGAGGCCGCGCACGAAGATCAGCGCGGCCGAGACCACCATCAGGATCACCGAGATCGTAAGGCTGACCTTGCGCCAGCGCATGAAATCGATGTTGGCATTCGGATTGAAGAGTTCCATGACTGTGTCCCGGGGTTCAGACCGACAAGGCCTTGACCTTCGAGCGACCGAAGATCAGCGAGATGATCGAGTGCGTGCCGGTGACCGACGTGAACATCGACGTGATGATGCCGATGGTCAGCGTGATCGCGAAGCCGCGGATGGGACCGGAGCCGAACGTGATGAGGCCGATCGCGGCGATGAGGTGGGTGACGTTGGCGTCGAGGATCGTCGCCCACGCCTTCTCGTAACCGGCGCGGATCGCCGCGAGCGGCGTGGCGCCGTTGCGGATTTCCTCTCGGATGCGTTCGCAGATGAGCACATTGGCGTCGATCGCCATGCCGAGCGTGAGCACGATGCCGGCGATGCCGGGCAGCGTCAGCGTGGCCTGGAAGATGCTGAGGATCGCCACGAGCAGCACGAGGTTCATGAGGAGCGCGAGGTCGGCGATGAGGCCGAACAGCTTGTAGTAGAGGCCGACGAACACGACGACGGCGAGCAGGCCGATGATGACCGAGTTGATGCCCTTCTCGATGTTGTCGGCGCCGAGGCTCGCGCCGATGACACGCTCCTCGACGATGTCGACCGGCGCAGCCAGCGAACCGGACTTGAGCAGCAGGGCCAGCTCGGAGGCGACCTTCATGCTCTCCAGGCCCGTGGTCTGGAAGTTCTTCGAGAACACGCCGCGGATCGTCGCCTCGTTGATCACGGTCTCGGTGATCTTCGCGGTGCGCTCCTCCTTGCCGTCGACGATGCGCACCTCGGGGGTGCGCTCGATGTAGACGACCGCCATCGGCTTGCCGACGTTGGCCATCGTGAAGTCGAGCATCTTGCGTGCGCCGGCTTCGTTGAGCGTGACCGACACCGCCGGCTCGCCCGACTGCTGGTCGGCCTGGCTGGACGCGTCGATGAGCTCGTCGCCCTTGACGATGACCTTCTTCTTGAGCACGAGCGGGTTGCCGTTCTTGTCGCGGTACAGACGCGAGTCGCCGGGCACCTGGCCGGTCCGTGCGGCTTCCTGCGGATTGGCGCTCTGGTCGACCGCACGGTATTCGAGGGTCGCGGTCGCGCCGAGGATGCGCTTGGCTTCGGCGGTGTCCTGCACGCCCGGCAGCTCGACGACGATGCGGCTGTCGCCCTGCTGCACGATGATCGGCTCGGCCACGCCGAGCGCGTTGATGCGGTTGCGCAGCGTGCCGACGTTCTGCTTGATCGTGTTGTCCGCGATCACGCGGACGCGCTCGGGGCGCATCGTCACGAGCAGCGTGGGCTGATCGCCGACCGACGGGCCGTTCACGACGAGCAGGTCGGTCGCGTAGTCCTTGTTGATCGCCGCGGCGATCGTGTCGCGATCGGCGTTGTTCGGCGTCTGCACGACCACGCCCTGCGCACCGCGCGAGACGTTCGCGTTGCGGATGTTGCGGTCGCGCAGCAGGCCGCGGATGTCGTCGACGTAACGCTGTTCCTGCGTGTCGCGAACGCTCTTCTGGTCGACTTCCATGAGGAAGTGCACGCCGCCCTGCAGGTCGAGGCCGAGCGGCATCGAGTCGGCGCCGATCGCGCGCAGCCAGGCCGGCACGGTCGAGGCGAGGTTCGGCGCGGTCGTGTAGTTGTCGCCGAGGCCTTCACGCAGCGCGGCGGCACCGTTGAGCTGGGTGTCGGTGCTGCCGATCGGGAACAGCACGAGCAGCGCGTCCGTCTTGAGCTCGACGCTCTCGAACGGGATGTTGCGCTTCTGCAGCTCCGCCATCGCGCGCTCGCGCGTCGCTTCGTCGATCACCGTGCCGCTGTTGCCGATGACCTGCACCGCGGGCTGCTTGGGGTACAGCGTCGGCAGGGCGTAGATCAGTCCCAGCACCGTCACCAGCACGACCAGCGCGTGCTTCCATCGTGGATAGTCGTTCATCAGTCGAATCCGGTTGTCGCGCGAACTGCAGTGGAAGCGTGAGGATGCCGCGGGGCCCCTTGCGCGCGGACGCTGCACGAAGGCAACGCCACGCGGACCTTCTCCCCGCCGCGGGTTTGGCCGCGGCAGTCTGCCGCGGCCGCTCCGGGCCTTCCCGCTTTGGGGATGGCCGGGCGTGGATCAAGCCTGCTTGAGCGTGCCCTTCGGCAGGACCGCGCTGACCGCGTGCTTCTGCAGCTTGATGCGCACGTTGTCGGCGATCTCGACGGTCAGGAACGACTCGCCGATGTCCTCGACGCGGCCGACGAGGCCGCCGTTCGTCATGATCTCGTCGCCCTTTGCGAGCGCCGCGATCATGTTGCGCTGCTCCTTGGCGCGCTTCATCTGCGGGCGGATCAGCATGAAGTAGAAGATGCCGAACAGGATGATCAGCGGCAGGAACGACATGATCGGATTCGGTGCGGCGGCCGCCGCGTCCTGCGCGTAAGCGGAACTGATCAGGAAATCCATCGTCTCTCCAACGGGTTGCGGCAACCGCGGCAGCCGCCCCGGTCACAAAAAAGGTCGCGGATTATGCCATGCGGCGCGAAACGGCGCACGGCGCGCCGCGAAGACCCGGCGGGTGCGGCGTGGTGTCGCTCAGGCGGCGGCCGGTTCGACCGGCGTGACCATGACCGCCACCTCGAGCTCGTGCGCACCGCCACCGAGGATCACGCCCCGCAGCGGCGAGACGTCGCCGAAGTCGCGTCCCGCCGCGAGCGTGACGTGCTGCAGCGACGGCACGACGCGGTTGGTGGGATCGAAATCGACCCAGCCCTGGCGCGGACAGAACACCGACACCCAGGCGTGCGAGGCATCGGCGCCGACGAGGCGCGGCTTGCCCTCGACCGGCGTCGTGCGCAGGTAGCCGCTGACGTAGCGCGCGGCGAGCCCGAGCGAGCGCAGGCAGGCCAGCATGACGTGGGCGAAGTCCTGGCAGACCCCGTGGCGCTTCTCGAACACGTCGAGCAGCGGTGTCGCGATCTGGGTCGCCTCGGGTGAATAGGTGAAGTCGGCGTGGATGGCCTGCATGAGCGCCTGCGCAGCCTCGAGCAACGGACGCCCGCGCGTGAAGCACGGCCGCGCGTAGTCGGCGAACACGGTCTTGATGCGCACGTACGGTGACTCGACGCGGTAGCGCATCGCCTCGAGGTGGGCCTCGTCGAGTGCCTCGCCGCCACGGTAGGCGAGCGCGCCGACGACGTCTTCCCACGCCGGCGAGTCGACCGGATCGAGCGGGTCATCGGCCTCGACGTGCACGCGCAGGCGCGCGGTGATCGCGAGCGTCTCGTGGGGGCGGTCGAAGTCCAACCGCGTCAGCGGATTGCCGAACGCGTCCTCGCCGTCGACGCGCCGCGACGGCGCGGGATCGACCACGAGCGCGTGGGCGAGGCAGGCCTGCCGCGGCATGTCGCGCGGCGCGAGGTGCAACAGCTGCTGCGACAGCGACACCGGCGCGCCGTAGCGGTACTCGGTGCGGTGCACGACGTCGTAGGTGATGCCCATGCGCGCCTCAGGTCGAGAAGGTGCGCTGGCTGACGTCGTCGACATGCGCGAAATACCTCAGGTTGAGCTGGTCGGACAGCGTGCGTGACAGATCGGCCGCCTGCGTGGCGAGATCGGCGATGCCGAGCATCGCGTCGCCGCGGCCGCGCTCGCCGAACAGCGAATCCTCGAGCGCCGAGAGGTCGCATTCGCGCAGGCGCCGCTCGATCGCGGCGAGCACGTCGAGGCCATCCGGCGCATCGGGCAGCGCGGCGAACTCGCGACGCAACTCGGCGACCTGGAACAGCACCGAATGCGGGTTGGCCGGATCGCACAGCACGAGGTCGAGCGTCGGGATCAGCTGTGGCGCGGAGAGATAGCGCGCGCGGTAGGTGATGATCGAGTCGGCGAGTTCGAGCAGCCATTCGAGCGTGGCGTGGTCGGCGCCGGCCGGGTGACGCATGACGCGCGCGACGACGTCGCCGAGGAACTGCAGCCGCTCGAGCCGGCGCGCGATCATGAGGAAGCGCCAGCCGTCGTCGCGCGTCATGTCGTCGTGGGCGAAGCCCGACAACGCCGAGATGCCGAGCAGCAGGCGGTCGAGCACGTCGAGCGCGTCGCCGAGGCCGAGCTGGTCGACCGACAGCGCCGCGGTCTCGCGCTGCAGCTCGAGCAGCGCGCGCCAGTTCTCCTGCGAGAGCCGCCCGCGCACCTGTGCGGCCGACCAGTACAGGCGGCTCAGCGTGCCCGGCAGACTGCCCGGTGAATCGGGGTCGGCCACCGACGCGAGCAGGCGGCGGCGCAGTGCGCTGTGCCCGCGCAACATGCCGAGCGAGCGGCAGGCATCGATCGCGGCGTTGAACGAGGGGTTGGTCGTGCCACTGTCGACGTAGCGCGACAGCACCACGCGCAGCAGGCGCACGGTGTCGTCGGCGCGTTCCGAGTAGCGGCCGAGCCAGAACAGGTTCTCGACGAGGCGCGACGGCAGGAAATCGTCGCGGCGCACGAGGTCGCTCGCGCGGATCTCGCGACGGTGCGCGCCGTCGTCGCCGTGCGGCGTGTCGGCGAGCACCCAGGTGTCCTTGCTGCCACCGCCACGCTGCATCGACACGATGCTGGTGTCGTCGCGCCCGGCCACGCGCGTGAGCGCACCGGGCATGACCGTATAGCCGTTCGCGGTCGCGACCGCGTAGACGCGCATGCCGATCGCGCGCGGCACGATGCGCGCGCGTGCACCGGCGCTCTGCCAGACCGGCGCCTGCGACATCTGCACGAGTTCCTGCGCGACGTAGGCCTGCGGCCGCGCACGGATGCGCGCGCGCAGTTCGGCCAAGCGCGGCTTGCCGAGCGTGTCGCCGAACAGCGGCTCGAAGCGCTGCGACGGGTACGCGCCCTTGATGACGAGGCGTTCGAGCGCCTCGAGCGCTTCCTCGCGCACGGGTGCCTCGCCGCACCACCACGTCGCCACCGATGGCATCGCCAGCGGCTGACCGAGCAGGCGTTCGCAGATGCGCGGGAGGAATCCGGACAGACCCGGCGATTCGAGCACACCGCTGCCGAGCGCGTTGGCCACGAGCACACGGCCCGCGCGCACGACGTCGAGCAGGCCCGGCACGCCGAGCGCGGAATCGCTGCGCAGCTCGAGCGGATCGCAGTAGTCGTCGTCCATGCGGCGCAGGATCGCGTGCACGCGCTTGAGGCCGCCGAGCGTCTTGAGATAGACCGTATCGCCGCGCACCGTGAGGTCGTGGCCTTCGACGAGCGGCACGCCGAGGTAACGCGCGAGGAACACGTGTTCGAAATAGGTTTCGTTGTAGCGCCCCGAGGTCAGCAGCACCGACAGCGGCGACTCGCCATCGGTGGTCGGGGCAAGGCGCCGCAGCGTGGCCTGCAGTTCGCCGAAGAAGCCGGCGAGCTGCTGCACCTTGAGTTCGCGGAACAGCTCAGGGAACGCGCGCGAGACGATCTGGCGGTTCTCGAGCGCGTAGCCTGCGCCGGAAGGCGCCTGCGTGCGGTCGGCGACGACCCACCACGTGCCGTCGGGCGAGCGCGCGAGGTCGGCCGCGTAGACGTGCAGCCAGCGCCCGCCGGGCGGCGTGATGCCGTGGCACGGCCACAGGAAGTTCGGGTGGCCGAACACGAGCTCGCTCGGCAGCAGGCCTTCGCGCAGCAACTGCTGCGGGCCGTAGAGGTCGCCGAGCACGGCGTCGAGCAGCGTCGCACGCTGTGCGATCTTGGCGGAGAGGCCGGCCCATTCCTGCGCGCCGATGATGTTCGGCAGCAGGTCGAGCTCCCACGGGCGGTCGGCGCCCTTGGCATCGGCATAGACGTTGTAGGTGATGCCGTCTTCGCGGATCTGCCGCGCCACGAAGTCGCTGCGGTGGCGCATCTGCAGCGGCGTCGAGGCCTCGAGGTCGGCGAGCAGGCGGCGCCAGTGCGGGCGCACGGTGCCGTCGGCGTCGAGCATCTCGTGGAAATGGCGCGGGTTGCGCTCGTACGCCGCCAGCAGCGAGGAATGCGCGGCGACGGGAGCGGGCGTTTCGGTCATGACGTGTTGCGCAGGTCCAGCGTGAACGGATGTTCGGGACCGGTCGCGGCCACCGGCGCATCCAGCGTGCCCGGCGTGTGGCCGAGACGGAAGAAGCGGGCCAGGCGGCGACTCTCGGCCTCGAACGCGTTGACCGGGAACGTCGCGTAGTTCCTCCCTCCCGGATGCGCCACATGATACTGGCAGCCGCCCAGCGAGTGCTGCGACCAGGTGTCGACGAGGTCGAACACGAGCGGTGCGTCGGGGCGCAGCGTCGGATGCAGGCTCGACGCCGGCTGCCAGGCCTTGTAGCGCACGCCGGCGACAAATTCGCCGACCGTGCCGGTCGGGCGCAGCGGCACGCGACGGCCGTTGCAGGTCAATGCATAGCGGTCCGGCGCGAGCCCGCGCAGCTTGACCTGCAGGCGCTCGACCGACGAATCCACGAAGCGCACGGTGCCGCCGATCGCGCCCTCCTCGCCCATCACGTGCCAGGGCTCGAGGGCGTGGCGCAGTTCGAGGTCGATGCCGCGCACCGTGTAATCGCCGACCTTCGGAAAGCGGAACTCGAGGTGCGGTGCGAACCAGTCGGCCTCGACCGCATAGCCCGCACTGCGCATCTCGGTCACGACGTCGGCGAGATCCTGCTCGACGAAGTGCGGCAGCATGAAGCGGTCGTGCAGCTCGGTGCCCCAGCGCGCGAGACGCTCGGGCGCGTAGGGCTTCTGCCAGAAGCGCGCGACCAGCGCGCGCAGCATCAGCTGCTGGGCCAGGCTCATGCGCGCGTGCGGCGGCATCTCGAACGCGCGCATCTCGAGCAGGCCGAGGCGGCCGGCGGGACCGTCGGGCGAGTACAGCTTGTCGATGCAGAACTCGGCGCGGTGCGTGTTGCCGGTGACGTCGATGAGCAGGTTGCGCAGCAGGCGGTCGACCAGCCACGGCGGCACGTCGGCGCCCTTGCCCGGGAACTGGCGGAACGCGAGCTCGAGCTCGTACAGCGAATCGTTGCGGGCCTCGTCGACGCGCGGCGCCTGCGAGGTCGGGCCGATGAACAGGCCCGAGAACAGGTACGAGAGCGACGGATGGTTGTGCCAGTACGACAGCAGGCTGCGCAGCAGGTCCGGACGGCGCAGGAACGGCGAATCCGAAGGCCGTGCCGCGCCGAGCACGAAATGGTTGCCACCGCCGGTGCCGGTGTGGCGACCGTCGATCATGAACTTCTCGGCGACCAGGCGCGTCTCTCGCGCGGCCTCGTAGAGGTGCGTGGTGCGCTCGACGAGATCGTCCCAGCGCGTGGCCGGGTGGATGTTGACCTCGATGACGCCGGGGTCGGGCGTCACGCGAAACACCTCCAGGCGCGGATCACGCGGCGGCTCGTAGCCTTCGAGGATCACCGGCGTGCTGAGCATGGCCGCGGTCGCCTCGATCGCGCCGACGAGTTCGAGGTAATCCTCGAGGCGCTGCAGCGGCGGCATGAACAGGTAGAGGTTGCCGCCGCGCGGTTCCGCACACAATGCGGTGCGCGTGATCGCCGCTGCCGATTCGCGCGGTGCGGGCGGCTTCGGCGCACTCACGGTGGTGGTGCCGACGCGGGCCGACGACGGCCGCGCGGTGAAGCGCTCGGGCGACGCGGCGACGCGCGGCTGCACCACGCCGACACGCGCGACGCCACCGATCTGGCGACGGATCTCGGCATGCGCCGGCAGCGGAGGAAGCGCCTGCATCGGGTCGACCGGCTGCACGTAGGGGTAGTCGGTCTCGGCGACCCAAGGCTGCGAATCGAGCGGCAGGCGGTATCCGAGCGGCGAATCGCCGGGCACGAGCAGGCAGTGCTCGGTGCGCAGGAACCACGGGCCGCTCTGCCACTCGCCGAGTGGCCGCGCGATCGGCAGTACGTGGCCGACGACCTCGCCGAGGCCACGCTCGAACACCCGCATGACGCGCTCGCGCTCGAGCGGATCGGACAGGCGGGGATCCGACGGATCGACGTTGCCCGGCAGGCGGCGCTCGCGCCACAGGTAATAGAAGAGGTCCTCGTAGGCCGGGAACACGTGGTTGCCGTCGACGGCCAGGCGCGCCGCGACCTCGCGCAGGAACGTGGCCGCGGTCGCAGCGTCGGCCTTGCCGCGTGCACGCTCGTCGGCGATCAGCGCGCGATCGTTCCAGATCGGATCGCCGTCGCGGCGCCAGAAACAGTTGAGCGACCAGCGCGGCAGCTGCTCGCCCGGGTACCACTTGCCCTGGCCGAAGTGCGGCAGGCCTTTCGCGGCGTAACGGTCCTTGAGCTTCCAGAACAGGTCCGCGGCACGCACGCGCTTGCGCGGGCCGAGCGCGTCGGTGTTCCACTCCGCGCCGTCGGGATCGTCGGAGGCCACGAAGGTCGGCTCGCCGCCCATGGTCAGGCGCACGTCGAAACGCTCGAGGTCGGCGTCGACCTTGCGGCCGAGTGCCTCGATCGCGGCCCATTGCGCGTCGGCGTACGGCTTCGTCACGCGCGGCGACTCGTGCAGGCGTCGCACCGACATGTCGTGGCCGAACTCGACCTCGCTGGGATCGACACCGCCCGTGATCGGTGCGGCCGAGGTCGGTTCCGGCGAGCACGCGAGCGGGATGTGGCCTTCGCCCGCGAGCAGGCCCGAGGTCGGATCGAGGCCGATCCAGCCCGCGCCGGGCAGGTAGACCTCGCACCACGCATGCAGGTCGGTGAAATCGGCTTCGGTCCCGCTCGGGCCGTCGAGTGACTTCACATCGGCGACGAGCTGGATCAGGTAACCGGAGACGAAGCGCGCGGCGAGGCCGAGGTGGCGCAGCAGCTGCACGAGCAGCCAGGCCGAGTCGCGGCACGAGCCCGAGCCGAGTTCGAGCGTCTGCTCGGGCGCCTGCACACCCGGCTCCATGCGGATCAGGTAGCGGATGTCGCGGCTCAGGCGCTGGTTGAGGTCGACGAGGAAGTCGGCGCTCGCACGCGGCGTGCGCGGGATCGTCGCGAGGTAGGCCTCGAAGCGCGGCGACGGCGGCAGCTTGACGAGGTAAGACGTCAGCTCGCGACGCAGTGCAGCGGGGTACGCGAAGGGGATCTTCTCGGCGAGCGGATCGAGGAAGAAGTCGAACGGATTGAGCACCGACATCTCGGCGACGAGATCCACCTCGACGCGGAACGCGCGCGTCGGCTCGGGGAACACGAGGCGCGCGAGGTAGTTGGCCTGCGGATCCTGCTGCCAGTTGATGAAGTGGTCGGCCGGTTCGACGCGCAGCGCGTACGACAGGATGCGCGTGCGGCTGTGCGGCGCGGGGCGCAGGCGCACGACCTGGGGGCCGAGATGGACGAGGCGGTCGTAGCGGTAGTGCGTGACGTGGTTCAGCGCGACATGGATCGACACGGACGGCTCCGGGTGGCGGTGGTCGAGGCGACGCTGTTGGGACGGCCGGATGCGGCACCGCACGAAGGCGCGCGAAGGCCTCCTCCCTGCCCTACGCGGCACGCGACGATCGACGACCCGGTCGCCGCACCATAGCAAATTTGCGCAGTGCAACGTGGCGCTTCCGCGAGCCCGCAGCGGACACGCGAATGCGAAGTGGAGCACAAGCTTCAAACAATCGTTTGACCATCGCGCGATGCGCGTCCAAGATCGGCGGGCGCCCACCATCCGGGAGGGAATGGAAGGCGCCGTGAGGGGTTGTCACCGCTTCGCCAGCGCGCAGCGACGGCAGGGACCGCCGTACCGGTACGCGCCACGAGGCCCATCAGAAGGGCCCGCCACGCATGCGGGCCGCACCGGGAGGGATTCAATGATCCGATACGCACTCGTGCCGCTGCTCGCGCTCGGCACCGCCAACGCGCATGCCGCGCACGCCGGCACCGGCGTCGCCTTCGTCCACGGGACCGGCGCGCAGACCAACGCCTACAACGACTACTGGCAGCCCGAGATCGTCAACACCGTGCGCCAGGGCCTGACCAACCAGGCCAACTACACGGTCATCAACTGCGACTTCACCCAGTACATGTGGGACAGCCGCGCCGCCGGCTGCCTCGCCACGCAGCTGACGAGCTTCGTCAACAGCCGCAACATCACCGACCTCGTCGTGATCACGCACTCCAACGGCGGCAACGTCATGCGCTGGATCATGTCCAACCCGACCTACGACAGCCGCTACCCGAACATCATCGCGAAGGTGCGCTGGGTCAACGCGCTCGCGCCGTCGAGCGCGGGCACGCCGCTCGCCGACGCCGTCATGAACGGCAACATGTTCGAGTCCGCGCTGGGCTGGCTGCTCGGCTACAAGAACGACGGCGTGCGCATGCAGCAGTCGAGCTGGATGGCGCAGTACAACCAGAACAATCTCTACGGCACCGCGGGTCGGCCGGCGCTGCCGAAGGGCTTCTGGAACGTCGTCGGCACCGATGTCTCCTCGGGCATCTTCAGCTCCAACGCCTATTGCGGCGGCTACACGCAGAGCGTCGGCCTCGAGATCACGCAGAACTGGTTGTCGAGCTGCTCCGACGGCTTCCTCAACTGCACGAGCCAGCAGGCCGCCGGCTCGCTGTGGTTCCGCGACACGACGCGCACGGGAGGCAAGGTGCTCAACCACAACCAGAGCCGCCGCGCCTGCTTCGGCCTCGACACCATCCTGCGCAACGACCTCTGAGGAGCCATGCCATGAAGAAGATCCTTTCCAGCATGATCCTCGCCGCGCTGTGCGCCGGAAGTGCCCACGCCGCCGATCTGCAGCGCCTGCTGCCCGCCTCCGCCGGCGACCAGGTGCCGCAGCGCCTGCAGACGCTCGGTCTCGCCAAATCGGCCACCGCCTCGCTCGACCGCACGCCGAGCGCGATGTCGTGGGCGATCGATCCCGCGCAGGCGCTCGAAGCACGCCCGACCGCGTTCACGGCCGAGAGCCGCGAGTACTGGATCGACGCGAGCGCTGCCGAATTGCGGGCTGGCGTGAACCTCGCCACGAGCGCGCCGGGCGCCCTCGTGCGCCTGAGTCCGCGCGAAGGCAATGCCGCAAAACTCGACGCGTCGGCGCTGACGTTCCGCGCCAAGGGCCGCACCTGGACCAGCGCCGAAGCCGTGCACGGCGCCGCCGACCAGGACGCCTTGCGCGCCGCCGGCATGCAGGCTCCCGAAGGCACGGTCGTGCTCAAGCTCGATGCCGCGCTCGGCGAAGGCACGATCGAACTCGTCGCCGCGCAGGCCTCGGGCGATTACCTCGTGCACGTATTCGAGCCGGCCAGCCCGGTCGTGATGTCGCTCGCCGCCGAGCGCGACGCGGTCGTCGCGGGCGACAGCCTGCGCGTGCGGGCACGCGTCGAAGGCGCCACCCTCGACCGCCTCGAAGGCCTGCTCACGGCACCGAACGGCGCGAGCCAGCCTGCCGTGTTCACGCGCGACGCCGACGGCAGCTTCGTCGCCTCGGTCACGCCCGACGCCGCTCGCGCGGGTGGCCACGGCCTCTGGGAAGTCCACGCGTTCGGCAACACGAACGGCGCCAAGGGCAGCGTGCAACGCGATGCCCGCACGGCGTTCGCGGTGGCCGTCGCATCGGCGCGCCTGGACGGCGATGTCGAGGTCGTGTCGACGGCGTCGCGCAAGGCCGGTGGCGTCACCGTGCGGGTCGGCATCGAGGCCGCCGATGCGAGCCGCTACCAGCTCGCCGGCGTGCTCTACGGCACCGCAGCCGACGGCAGCCTCAAGCCGGCATCGGTCGCCCACGCAGCGAAGTGGATCGATGCCGGCCGCGGCACGATCGATCTCGCGTTCGATGCGGGTTCGATCGCCGGCGGTATCCGTGCGCCGTTCGAGGTACGCGACCTGCGCCTCGTCAACCAGGCCGACATGAGCCTGATCGAGCGTCGCGAGCGCGCCGTCGCGGTGCGTTGATGTCGTGACGGACGGGGCGTCCGGCGGCTGCCGGGCGCCCCGCTCGCGGGGGCCGCCGCGCGCTCATCGCGGCAATGTTTCGTTCGAACAGGCTGCGACCATCGTGCCCGCAGCGACGTCCTGTGGCGATCCGCCCGCCGACGGCGCCTGGACACACGACGTGCGCATCGCCCTGCTCGTCCTCACCTACAACTGGCCCGAAGCGCTCGCGCGCGTGCTCTCCAGCGCCGCGAAGCAGACGCGCCCACCCGACGAGATCCTCGTCGCCGACGACGGCTCCGGCCCCGACACCGCCGCCTGCATCGCGGCGTTCGCGGCGACCACGAGCATCCCGGTCCGCCACCTCTGGCAGGACGATCTCGGGTTCCGCGCCGCGCGCTGCCGCAACCTCGGCATCGCCGCGACCGCCGCCGACTACATCGTCATGATCGACGGCGACATGCTGCTGCACCCGCATTTCATCGAGGACCACGCGCGCTTCGCGCGACCGGGCACGTTCCTGCAGGGCGGCCGCATCCGCTCGACCGCGGCCGCGACGGCCGGCCTGCTGGCCGGTGCCAGACCCGTGTTCGCGCCGTGGTCGCGTGCCGACTTCCGCGCGTTCGACGGCATCCGCCGCCACTACGCGTTCCGCGCACTATGGCTGGCCCGCTGGAAGGCGAACGCCGCGAGTGGCGGCCGCGTCATGAGCTGCAACATGAGCGCCTGGCGCGCCGACCTCGTGCGCGTGAACGGCTTCGACGAGGGCATGGTCGGCTACGGCGCCGAGGACCGCGAACTCGCCGCACGCCTCGCCAACGCCGGCGTGCGTCGCCGCGCGCTCAAATGGGCCGCCCTCGCCGTGCACCTCGAGCACGCCACGCGCGCGCAGGACGACGTCGACGCACCCGACCTGCCGAACAACCGGCGCTACGAGGCGACGCGTCGAGACCGATTGATCTGGTGCGAGCGCGGCATCGCGGATCACGTGGCGGCGTGATCGCGTCACCGGGCCAGGCGATCGTCGTGTTCGCCGGCACTGGGCCAGGCTGCATGTAAATCCTTGTCATGCCGCCAGGGTGGACTGCGGATCCATGGTACAACCCGCGCCGGGGACATCCAGGAAGGACACCATGGAAGCATCGAGCACGGTCCGCCTCGCGACGCTCGTCGCGCTGGCGTGGGGATTCGCGGGCGCCGCAAACGCGCAGTCGCAGGAATGGGAGACGCTGATCGAGGGAAGCATCGGCACGGTGCCCTGGAAAAGCGACACGGCCCGCGCCGTCATGGTCGATTCACCGACCGGCCCTCTGGTGTCCATGGTCGGCGAAGCGATGCAGGCCACACCCGGCGTCGTTCGTGTCGATCCGGCCACAGGCGCTCCGCTATGGCGCGCGATGCTCGGCCATACAACGGAAGCGCTCGGCGTCGAGCAGCGTCTGGTTGGCGGTCCGGGCCGCAGCTCCCTCGTACTCGGCCTGTCGATCACCAAGCTTGCCGCCGACGGCTCGCGGCTCTGGTCCGCAGCCGGTGACCAGACGTACGCCATCGGCATTGGCGATACCCACGTCGACGCGGGTGTGCTGCTCGACGACGGCGACGCGGTCGTCGCGATACGCACGGGCCATCGCGTGGAGATCCGCCAGTTGGCGTCCGCATCAGGCGTGACACTCGCGCGGTTGACGTTGCCGCGGCATGCATCGCAAGTGGGCGCCGGCTGCCACGTGCGCAACATGATGTCATCCGGCCCTGCGGCCTTCCTCGTAGGAGGATGCCCGACGCGCATCGCACGCATCGACACGTCGCCGCTGCGCATCACGTGGAGCACCGAGGCCACGTTCACAAACGTCGCCGTGCCGCTTCACGTCGACGCAACGGGCGCGTATGCCGTCGACACCGTGCCGTCCATCCGCAAGTTCGACGTGACGAGCGGCGCTGCGCTGTGGAGCGTGGATCGAGAGGGCCAGTATGTCCGCTCGCTGGCGGCGGTTCCGGGCGGCGCCCTCTTGGCCGTCACGAACGGTCAACTCGAGGCCCTCGATCGCACGTCGGGCGCGGGCTTGTGGGTACACGCGGTGAGTGGATACGTCGGCGCCCCGTCCGCGACTGCAGCAGGCCTCGTTGTCACCAGTCGCATCTCGTCGGAGCCGCCGGCCGCGTTCGTGGAGCGCCTCGATCCGACATCGGGCAGCGTGCTGTGGCGGACGATGCTCGACTCCCCCGGCTGGGACGACGTGCAGCTCGACCGCGCAACGCTCGTCGGCCCCCGCGTCGTCGCACTCGGCACCCGTTGTCGCGACTCGCTGACGATCATGCGCTGTGAGGTGGCGACCTGGCAGGGGCAGGCGGATGGCACGGGCTTCACGCCGACCTCATTGACGCTGCCCTCCAGCGTCGTCGCCGCGACCCAGCGCGCGGGCGACGGCTCGACCTGGACCGCCACACTCGAATGGGCATCGACGGGACAGCAACTCCGCCTGCGCCGATATCGCGAGACCGACGGCGTGGTGCTCGCCGAGTTCACGCATGCGGCACCGATGCCGGCCCTCACGCCGTTCGCGGCGAACGTCATCACGCTGAAGATCGGCGGCGACGGCCATCCGGTCGTGCTGTATTCGACAGACCTCGGCGGAATACAGGGCGTGTTCACCGACGCGAACCTGATGAAGTTCCACGGCATCACGGGGGCACTCCTCTGGCAGCGCCCCCTGCTCGACCTGCAGCAAGGGCAGATCGGCATCGGCGCGACGCTAGTCGGTTCGGACTCGACGGGCGACGTCCTCGTTTCGTTGCACGAAGGGTTCCCGAACCACCCGATGACAGGAGAGTCCAACGATCGGCGATCGATCCTCAAGCTCGACACGCTGACAGGCACGCCCGCCTGGACAACGTCGTTCAGGAAACCATTCTTCCCGGCATGGTTCACGCCGAGCCCGCCGTACGCGCTGGTCGTCGGTGATGACCTGGTGGTCCACGAGCTCCCGGATGACACCTCGATTCCGCCCTGGCGCGGTCTGGTGAAACTCGCGGGATCGACCGGCACCATGGCGTGGTCGGTCGCGTCGACGGCGAACATGCTCACCTATGTGCCGGACGCTTCCGCCATCGTCACGACGAGCACGAGTGCACCGCTGGTCGTCCGTCGTATCGATACGTCCTCGGGGGCCGTCGCCTGGACCACGACATACGAAGGGTTTCCCGATGAGCAGTTCTTCATCTACGGTGTCCTGCCGAGCCCGCAGCACGGCCTCTACGTCCTCGGCGGAGTGCGTCGCGAGTATCAGTTCGCGACCGCCACGCGCGTGACGAGGGGGATCGCTCTCGCGTTGGACGCGGTCACCGGCGCGATCGCATGGAGCAATCGTTTCGACGACAACCCGATGAGCGATACCAGCAGCTTCATTCCGCGCATCGTGGTCGGGAGCACGGTTTATGGCAGCCAGAGCTATTACGCGAACATTTCGTTCGGCAATGGCTTCGCGCTGACCGCGCTTTCGATTCAAGACGGCACGACCGACGGCAGCCGGTTCATGCACCATCAGCCGCTGGTACTCCCGCACCGGGATGATTCCGGCCCCGGGTTCTTGCTGGGACGTGAAGGGGATGCTGGCATGCTGTTCGCCTCTTCGCTCAACGTGCATCACGAAAGGCCCGTCACGGCCAAGCTCGCACGTCGTGCGATCGCACCCGCCACGTCGGGCGCACTCGCAGTGAATCTGGCGGTGACGCCGGCCACCTCGGACGGCGACCTCGTCCTCGACCTGAGATTCACGACGGTGAATGCCGGAGCGACCGCGGTGCAGGATGTCGACGCCTTGCTCACGCTTCCCGCAGGCGCGATCGTGCAGTCGACGGCATGCACGATCGCAACGCTTGCGTGCTCCGTCGCCACGATGCCGACGACGCTCGAAGGCCATTTCGACCTGCCGGCCGGCGCCGAACTGACGATCACCGCTCGCCTGCTTGTCAGCGGCGGTGTTCTCAACGCGATACACGCGAGCGCGTTCGGCCCGTTCTCGTTCGCGGAGACGACGCTCAAGGACAACATGGCCTACGCGTCGTACACCGACACGATCCATCGCCACGGCTTCGACTGACTCGGACCGTCGCCGGTCGCGCGCGGGTCAGCCGGGTAGCTGATCCGCGCGAAGCACGGCACCGCGCGCATTCCGACGTCACCCGGCGGTACGCTGAAGAATGCACTCCGCACAACATCGCACCAAGGGAAACAGGGGACTCGTGGGCATGCGCAATCGACGGATCGAGGCGGCGACGGCCGCCCTCCTGCTGGTGTCGTCGTACGCACCGCAGGTCCTCGCGGGCAATCCCGCGTGGAGCGTCGTGACCGATGCCGCGACGGGGCCGGCACCATGGTCGCGCAACGACGCGCGACCCGATCTCATCGAATCGCCGGGTGGCCCGTTCCTGCCGATCCTGCGCGAGGTCATGAACGACACGCCTTCCGTCGTGAAGCTCGAGGCGTCCGGCGCAACGCGGTGGCGCACCACGTTGCCCCACCATCCGGAAGCCGGACGAGTGCCCCAGCGTGTCGTCGCCGGTCCCGACGGAAGCGCCCTCGTGATCGGAGCGGCCGTCTCCCTGCTCGATGCCGACGGCCACGTGTCGTGGTCGACGGTCGGCCGGCAGTGGGAATACCAGGTCAACGTGGACAAGATCGATACCGGCGTGGTGCTCGACGACGGCAGTGTCGTGCTCGCCGTCCGTTCCGGCACACGCACCGTCTTCCGCCATCACGACGCCGCGACCGGCAGGCTGCTGGCCACGATGCGGGTGGCGCAGGCCTCATCCGACACGTCGTGCGGGACGCGAGCCATGGCCGGCGACGGCACCGCCGTGTACGCCGTCGTGGGTTGTACCTCGCGCCTGATCCGCCTCGACATTCCGACGGCATCGATCGCGTGGAGCGTCGACCTGCCCATCACGGCACTCCTGGTCGACACGTCGAGCGTCTACGTGTCCAGCGATTCCACGCTGCGCAAGATCTCGACGGCCGACGGCCAGACGCTCTGGAGCGTCGACGGTCCCGAAGGCGGGCCGGCGTTCGACGCCCTCGTGCGCATGGCGGACGGCTCGATCCTCGGCCGCCGCGGCGCCACGCTGGAGGCCCTCGATGCCGCAACGGGCGCCACGCGCTGGACGCACGCCGCCGCAGGCAGCCTCGGCCTGCCCACGGTCGGCGCAGGCGGCGTCCTCGTCCCGGGCCGCGATGCCGCGCCATCCGGCAACACGCCTATCGCCTACGTGGCGGCGCTCGACCCCGAAGACGGCTCGCTGCTCTGGCGCGCCGACGCGGTGTCGCCCGAGTGGGACGAACTCATCGTCGATCGTGCCGTCGCGGACGGGGCCGACATCGTGGCGGTCGGCACGCGATGCCGTCGCACTGAATACGGCGAAACCTGCGAAGTCGCGACCTGGCATGGTTCGGCCGGTACATCGGCCCCCTGGAGCGCCTCGCCGGTCATGGTGCCCTCCGGGGTCGTCGCGACGTGGCTGTTCGACCAGGAAGGCGGAACGGCCCTGGCCGCGGCACTCGAATGGGGAAGTGCCGGACAGCAGCTCCACCTGCGCGAATACCGACTGGCCGACGGCACGCTGATCGCCGAGTCGACCCGCCCCGCGCCCATGCCGGTGCTTTCTTCCCTTTCGTCGACACGCCTGGAGATCAAGCGCAACGCGCACGGGGATGTCGCTGTCCTCGTCGCGGGCGGCCCCTACTGGTACGGGGGGACCGGAACCGACGCCACCGTGATGCGGATCGACGGCGCGGGTGGGGCGACGCTCTGGCAGCGCCCGCTGCTGGATCACGCCTCGGGGCAGATCGACGTCGCGGCCTCACTTGCGGCGATCGATTCGTACGGCCATGTCGTGGTCGCCGTGCACGAAGGTTTCCCGAAGCTTCCATGGGGTGCTCCGTCGCAGGACGTGCGTCACCTTACCCGCCATGCCTCCGCCGACGGCGCGATCCTCTGGCGCAAGACGTTCGCGCCCCCATCACCGTTGTGGGTTCCGACAAGCTACCCACCCTCCGCGTACGCACTCGGCGACGACCTTATCCAGCTCGAACCCGCCCTCGGCGAATCCGCCTACGGCATCGCGCGCATCTCCGGCGACGATGGCAGCGTGACGTGGAGCCGACCACCGGCGGGAGGCATGACGCACGTGCCGGATGCCGGCACCATCGTGCACACGACGTTCAACGACGTGATGCTGGCCGTCACGAGCATCGATGCATCGACCGGCTCGACGCGCTGGTCGACCCCGCCGATCGGATCGACCACGTCCCGTTACAGCCCGTATGCCGCGATCACGAGCGCGGCGCAGGGCGGGCGCATCATCGTCGGCGGGCGCCGCGTGGATTCGAGCCTGCCGGCCCCGGGCGGGCGCGGCTTCATCACGATGCTGGACGCCACCACCGGCGCCGTCGTGTGGTCGAACGACCTGGCCGACAGCCCGTTCGGAGCGATCGCGACCGCCAACCCGAAGGGTGTCGTGGACGGCATCCTCTACGCGACCCAGCAACGCAGCTTCCCGACGTCGGAATACGTGCTGGCCCTCACGGGATTCGACGCCGCGACCGGCGAACCCGTTGGCACGCGCCCCGCCCTGCGCCAGTCCTTAAACCAGCCGCATCGCGACGACCGCGGCGGTTTCGTCTGGTCGCTCGGCACCGACGGCCAGGTGGCGCTCGCATCGAACCTGCACGCCCGCCACGACGCGCCTCCGGCGCTCAGCATCGCCCGTCACGCGCTCGCGGCCGGCAGCAGGAGCGAACTGCACGTGTCGCTCGACGTCGCGGCGCAGGCCGCCGGCGACGGGCTGGTACTCGACCTCGTCGCGACGACTCGCAACGACGGGCCCGACGCGGTCGACGACGTCGACGCGATGCTGGTCGTGCCGCAGGGCGTGGTGGTCGAGGCGGTGACCTGCACGCTCGACGGCGTGCCGTGCACGGCCGTGGAACGCGCGACATCGATCGAGGTGCGTCGAGCGCTGCCCGCAGGGGCCGTACTGGTCGTGTCGGCCAGATTCCTCTGGGACGATGGCTCGGCGATGCTCGATCTGGGTGCCAGCGCGTTCGGACCGTTTTCGACCGTCGAGACGCGCCTCGACGACAACGTCGCGACCCACAGCCTGCGCGACAGGATCATGCGGACCGGCTTCGAGTGACGCGCCGCCGGCGACGTGGCGCGCCCGCATCGCATGCGGCGCGCACGACCGTCAGATCAGGAACAGCGTCGCCAGCCCGAGGAAGATGAAGAAGCCGCCGCTGTCGGTCAGCGCGGTGATCATGACGCTCGCGCCCATCGCGGGGTCGCGGTCGAAGCGGATCAGCGTCATCGGGATCAGCACGCCCATGAGCGCGGCGAGCAGCAGGTTCAGCGTCATCGCCGCGGTCATGACCGCACCGAGCGCGGCGCTGCCGTAGAGCAGCCACGCGACGAGGCCGATCACGCCGCCCCAGATGATGCCGTTGAGCATCGCGACGCCGAGCTCCTTGCGCAGCAGGCGCTTGGCGCTGCCGGTCGAGATCTGGCCGAGTGCGAGCGCACGTACGATCATCGTGATGGTCTGGTTGCCCGAGTTGCCGCCGATGCCGGCGACGATCGGCATCAGCGCGGCGAGCGCGACGAGCTTCTCGATCGACTCCTCGAACACGCCGATCACGCGCGAGGCGACGAACGCGGTGACGAGGTTGATCGCGAGCCAGGTCCAGCGGTTGCGCAGCGAGCGCCACACCGAGGCAAAGATGTCCTCGTCCTCGCGAAGGCCACCGCGGCTCAGCGTCTCGGCATCGCTCTCCTCGCGGATCACGTCGACCATCGCATCGACCGTGACGCGGCCGATCAGGCGTCCTTCGGCATCGACGACGGGCGCCGAGACGAGGTCGTAGCGCTCGAAGGCCTGCGCGGTGTCGAAGACGTCCTCGTCGGGGCGGAACGTGTTGGCGTCGGCCGCCATGACCTCGGCGACCTCGCGGTTCGGGTCGTTGACCAGCAGCCACTTGAGCGGCAGCACGCCGGTGAGCACGTTGTCGGTGTTCACGACGAACAGCTTGTCGGTCTGTTCGGGCAGTTCCTTGAGGCGACGCAGGTAGCGCAGCACGACCTCGAGGGTGACGTCCTCGCGGATCGTGACCATGTCGAAGTCCATGATCGCGCCGACCTGGTCCTCGTCGTAGGACATCGCCGCGCGGACCTGCTCGCGCTCCTCGACATCCATGCGCTGCATGAGCTCGTGGACGACCTCCTCGGGGAGGTCCTCGGCGAGGTCGGCGACCTCGTCGGCATCGAGCTGCTCGGCCGCGGCGAGGATCTCGGGCGTGTCCATGTCCGCGAGCAGCGACTCGCGCACGACATCGGAGACCTCGAGCAGGATCTCGCCGTCGCGGTCCGCCTTTACGAGGTGCCAGACGTGGATGCGGTCGTCGGGCGGCAGCGCCTCGAGGATGCGCGCGACGTCGGCCGGGTGCAGTTCGTCGATCTCGCGCTGCAGCTCGGCGAGGTTCTGGCGGTGCACGAGGTTGTCGACGATGTCCTGGTGCAGCCCGGACTGGCGGTGCGTGAGCTCCTCGACGACGCGATGGCGGCGCAGCATCTCGATCACGCGCGCGAGGTGCCCCTGCAGCTGCGTGGTCGTCTTGGCGCTGGTGTCGTACTCGCTCATCGTGCGCTCCGTCCGGCCGGACGGGCGCCCGGCAGGGTCAAACGGTCAGGATCGGGGTGAACCGGCGTGGTTCGGGACGACTCGGGGAGTCCATGACATGAGGCCTGCGGCCGCCACGATCGGCGGGCGCGCATGATAGCGCGCGGCCGTGCGGGCCGGGAGGGGTGAAGCACCGCCTCTCGGCACCAGGCGTGAAACGAAAGAACCCGCCACGGGGGCGGGTTCCTGATCGTCGGCGGAGGTTCGGGACACCTCAGAACGGGATGTCGTCGTCCTCGAAGCTGTCGTTGCGCGCAGGCGGCGGGGCCTGGCGCTGCGGCGCCGACTGCGGACCACGCGCGGGAGCGCGCTCGTAGCCGCCACCACCACCACCGTAGCCACCGCCACCGCCCGAGCCGCCGCTGCGCTCGCCGCGATCGCGGTTGAAGCCGCCGCCACCGCCTCCACCACCGCCCTCGTTGCCGCCGAGCATCTGCATCTCGTTGGCGACGATGTCGGTCGAGTAGCGCTCGACGCCGTCCTTGTCGGTGTACTTGTTCGTGCGCAGCGAACCTTCGATGTAGACCTGACGGCCCTTCTTGAGGTATTCGCCGGCGATCTCGCCGAGACGGCCGAACAGCGTCACGCGATGCCACTCGGTGCGCTCCTGGTTCTCGCCGGTCTGCTTGTCCTTCCAGCTCTCGGAGGTCGCGAGGCGGATGTTCGTGATCGCCGAACCGCCCGCGGTGAAGCGTGTCTCCGGATCCGCGCCGAGGTTGCCGACCAGAATCACCTTGTTGATGCCGCGTGCCATGCTGCGCTCCTCGGGGGTGTGGCGTGCGGACCCGCGTCCGCCGGTCGCGAAGCTTACCAGAGGGGGCAAGGACCGGCCTCGGAGAGGCCGCCGCGTCCGCGCGTAGGAAATCACCGACGCGGCGCCTTGCGCCGCGCCGCGCTAAGCCTTATGTCGACCTGTCGTGCCGCGCCGGCACGGCCACCCGACCTTCCACGAGCCCGCGCCGCATGACGCCAGCCGACACGCCTTCCCCCGCCGCCGCCCGGGAACCCACGGGAAGCACGCGCGCCGTGTTCGAGGCCGCGCTCGGAGCGGGTAGTGGCGCGACACTCGCGATCGTCGTCGAGACGGAGGGTTCGACCTACGTCCGCCCCGGCGCGCTCGCATTGTTCGGTGCCGAAGGACTCCAGTCAGGCTGGCTCAGCGGCGGCTGCATCGAACCCGAGATCGCGGTGCGTGCGGTCGAGGCAGCGGCGGCGAAACGGCTCGAATGGATGGACGTCGACACGCGTGACGACGAGGACCTGTTCGCAGGCTCCGCGGTCGGTTGTCGCGGCCGCCTGCATCTCGCCCTGTTGCCGCTCGACGCGATGCCCGGCTGGCAGGCGGCAGCCCGCACGTGGCTGGCACGCACGGACGAACTCGTGATCGAGATCGCGGCCGATGGCGCGATCGCATGGCGCGTGGGCGGCACATCGCTGCAGTGGCAGCTCGTCGCAGGGACACGTGACGACGTGACGCAGGTCGCGGGATGGTCGCTTCACATCGCGCCGCCGCCTTCGGTGCTCGTGCTCGGCGCCGGCCCCGAGACGCCGACGCTGCTGCCGCTCATGCGTCGCATGGGCTGGCTGACCACGCTCGTCGAGCGGCGCCCACGCTGGATCGATGCCTCGGCGCTCGCCGACCACGCGATCGCCGAAGCACCGGCCACTGCGCTGCGTGGCCTCGACGCGGGCCGCCACGACGCCGTGCTCGTCATGCACCACAACTTCGAGCTCGATCGCGAGGCTCTCGAGGCACTCGCCGACGCGCCGATCGCCTACGTGGGCCTGCTCGGGCCGAACCGTCGGCGCGAAGACCTGTTCAGCGTGCTGGCCGCGGGCACGCGCGAGGCACTCGGCACGCGCCTGCACTCACCGGTCGGCCTGCCGCTCGGCGGCCATGGACCGGAGGCGATCAGCCTCAGCATCGTCGCGCAAGTGCAGGCATGGCTGCATGCCTCGACGCAGGACACCGCCGCCACCCCGCTATAATCGGCGGCGACCGCATCGCCTGGATCACGCTTTTGAGTTCCGCTCCCGCCCTTCCCGACGCTCCTTCGACCCTGCGTGGCTTCGCCGACGTGCAGGCGTTCGCCGCCGCCGACATGGCCGCGGTGAACATGCTGATCCGCACGCGCCTCGCATCGGACGTGGTGCTGATCAACCAGATCGGCGAGCACATCATCGGCGGCGGCGGCAAGCGCCTGCGCCCGATGCTGCACCTGCTCGCCGCACGCGCCTGCGGCTACACCGGCGACCACCACGTGCCGCTCGCCGCGCTGATCGAGTTCATCCACACCTCGACGCTGCTGCACGACGACGTCGTCGACGAATCCGACCTTCGCCGCGGCCGCAAGACCGCCAATGCGCTGTGGGGCAACGCTGCGAGCGTGCTCGTCGGCGACTTCCTGTACTCGCGCTCGTTCCAGATGATGGTCGAGCTCGACAGCATGGAAGTCATGCGCATCCTCGCCGACACGACCAACCGCATCGCCGAAGGCGAGGTGCTGCAGCTGCTCAACATCGGCAACCCCGACACCACCGAGCGCGCCTACCTCGACGTCATCGAGCGCAAGACCGCCGTGCTGTTCGCCGCGGCGACGCGCCTCGGCGCGGTGCTCGCGGGACTGTCGCGCGACCAGCAGGATGCGCTCGCGCAGTACGGTCTCGATCTCGGCTACGCATTCCAGATAGCCGACGACGTGCTCGACTACACCTCCGATGCCGACACGCTCGGCAAGAACATCGGCGACGACCTCGCCGAAGGCAAGCCGACGCTGCCGGTCATCCACGCGATCACGCACGGCACGCCGGAGCAATCCGCGAGCCTGCGTCGCGCGATCCAGAGCGGCGGCCTCGACTCGCTCGACAACATCGTCGCGGCCATCCACGACTCGGGCGCGATCGCCTACGCGCAGTCGCTCGCGCATCGTTACGCCGCATCGGCGAAGGCCGCACTCGATGTGCTGCCGCCCTCGCCCGCGCGCGATGCACTCGCGCTGCTCGCCGACTACGCGATCGACCGCACGTCCTGAGGCGTTCGCGGGGCGCTCCGCCCCCGCGACGACGAAGCACCGCCAGACGCTGCGATCACGCGGTTCACGGCGGAATCCGCTGCGCGGGTTCCGCCCTACCCGTCAAGCCTGATCATGTAGCGCGGAACCGCCGCAGGCGATTCCGCCGTGACCTGCGCCGACGTCGCAGGCACCCGCTGGTGGCGTCAGGCGATGCCGAGCCCTTCGATCTGCCCGATCACGTCGGGATCGAATCCGCCGAGCATCGCGAACACGCGGCCGCGTTCGGCGTAGTCGTGGAACTGGTCGAAGCTCGGTGCGCCGGGCGAGAGCAGCACGATGCCGCCGGCCGGCGTGACGCGGCGCGCGGCCGCGACCGCTTCGGCGAGCGTAGCGACGACGCGCAATGCGCATGCGGGTGCATGCTCGCGCAGCACGGCGGCGATGCGTGCCGCACTCGCACCGTTGGCGATGATCGTGTGGGGCGGTCGCGAGGCGACCTCCTCCGCGAAGGGTCGCCAGTCCAGGCCGCGATCATGACCGCCGACGAGCAGCGTGATGTCGCGTCCTTCGAGCGTGTGCAACGCCTCGAGCGTGGCCTGCGGCGTCGTCGCGATGCTGTCGTCGACCCACGTGAAGCCGGCACTCGTGCCGAGCGTCTGCAGGCGATGCGGCAACGGGCGAAACGTCGCGAGATGCGCGGCCGCCGCGTGCGCGTCCTCGCCGAGCGCGTCGATCGCGGCGAGCGCGGCGCAGGCATTCAGCGCATTGTGCGGGCCCGGCAGCGCGAGCAGCGCGCGATCGAACACGGGCAGGCCTGCATGGGCGAGTGCACCGGTGGTCGGCTGCCAGCCGCGCTCGTCGCCGAACACGTGGCGACGCGGATGCAGTGCCGTCGTGTGAAGGATTTCTTCGGACGAGGCCGGCACGACGATCGCGCGCGACGCGTCCACGAGGGCGAGCTTGTCGGCGACGTAGCGCGCACGGTCACCGTGCCAGTCGAGGTGCTCCTCGTAGACGTTCGTGATGACGCCGACCTCGACACCAGTCGCCTCGCGCGTCTGGAAACTCGACAGCTCCACGACCCACCACTCGGGCGCCTGCGGCGGATCGAGCAGTTCGAGCAGCGGCATGCCGATGTTGCCGGCGAGCGCGACGCGCCGACCGAGGCCGCGCAGCAGATGCGCGACCAGCGCGCTCGTCGTGCTCTTGCCCTTGGTGCCGGTCACGGCGACGACACGCGCGAGCGGATGCTCGGCGAACCACAACGCCGTGGACGAGGTGAAGCGCGTGCCGTTGCGGCGCGCCTCGAGGATCTCGGGGCGATACGCACTGATGCCCGGCGATTTCACGACGACATCGTAGGCAGACAGGTCGGCCACGCTCGGCGGCGCCGACTCCACGCGTGAGGCGAGCCCGTCGGCACGTGCACGCTCGGCCTCGTGCGGCGGACACAGCAGCACGGGTTCGAGCGACGGCACGCGTGCACGCAGCGCGGCGAGCACGGCGCGGCCTTCGCGACCGTAACCCCACACCGCGACGTGCTGCCCGGCGAGGTCGACGATGCGCACCGGCCTCAGCCCTGCTCGACGAACGGCACGAGCGCGTCGGGGATGCGGTGTTCGCCCGACGCTGCGAGCAGCGGCTCGATGACAAGATCCGATGCCGGCAACTGCGGGCGGATCTCGGCCGCGAAACGCGCGACGAGCGCGTCCTCGCGCCACTCGGCACGCCGCGCGAGGAACGCGAACGCGGCACGCGACTCGCGCGCCTCGCCGACGCATTCGAACGGCTTGTGGTCGCGGTACTCGATCAGCGCGTCGAAGCCGCCGGCCTGCGCCGTGTCGTCGAGCAGGTTGCGGCCGAAGATGCCGAGCAGGCGTGGTTTGGGCATGAACGGCGCGAGCGCGAGGAACACGAAATGGCACTTCGGGCACTGCCCGCACCAGCGGTCGGCCGGCTTCGGCCCGAGGATGCGGAAGTTGCGGTTGCAGCTCGAGAACACGTCGTCGTACGCCGACGTGCGCGCGAAGCGTTCGGCGACCGCGAGTTCCGACAGCGGGCGCAGCAGCGAGTAGTAGCGCAGGTCCGCGGCGATGCGCGACTCGATCAGCGCGCCGAACGCGCGCTCGAAGTCCCAGCCCTTGCTCCACTGGTGATTGACCGCACGGCCGTCGACCTCGAGCGTCGCGCTCGATGCCGAGCGCTCGTTCGAGAACGCGATCGCGTCGTAGCCGTAGAGGATCGCGGCGACGACGAGGATCGCCGAGTTGATCGCGGTAACCGGCACGTGGCCATTCCACGCACCGGCACGGTTGTAGTCGAACAGCACCGGCGAGACCTGGCGGCCGAGATTGAGCGTCGCGAAACCCGTGCGCGTCGCGCAGGCCTCGATCAGCGGCGAGGTGCCGATCCACGTCGCCGTCGCCGGTTCGCCGGCACGACGCAGCAGTTCGACGCTGACGAGTGAATCCTTGCCACCGCCGATCGGAACGAGCGTGCGTCGCGGCAGCGCGAGCGCGGCCGCCCGCGCATCGCCGCTCGCCGGCGACGAGGGGAAACGGATGCGCTCGCGCAGGTCGAGCCTGTTCTGCCACGCGAACTCGCCGAGGCCGTGCAGGTACAACGCATCGAGGAACGCGGCGGTCGACGGCGACGGCGCCTCGCCGTCGACGACGATCTCGCCCGGCACGCCGGCCTTGTAGTAGCTGACGCCGGCGACGAAGTGCAGCAGTGCGAGCGCGCGGGCGAAGGCTTCGCGGCGCTCGGGCGAAGGCTGCGGCGCGCCCGGGAACGCGATGCGCTCGACGAGCTCGGGGCCGTCGTCGAACGCGTAGACGAGGCTCGCCTCGCCATCGACGTAGTCGTGGCGGACGAAGCGGAACGTGCGCGCCGCACGCGGATCAGCGAGTGTCACGTGAAAGCTCCTTGCGGCGCAGCGCGGCGATCGCCTGCGCGAGTCCCGCAGTCAACGGAAACGACAACCAGCCCGTCGCACCGAGCGAGGCGAGCATGAAGAACACGATCTGGCCGGCGACGCTCCACGCGCCGCTCTCGCCGAAGTACGCCCGTGGCCCTGCCGCGATCATGAGCGCGACCACGAGCAGCACGCCGAACAGCACATGGGTCAGCGCGGCCATGCCGAGGCCGGTCAACCAGGCGCCCTCGCCCGCGACGGCACGACGCTCGAGCGCCGGCCAGCGCCACCATGCGACGAGCTGCGCGGCGATGACGCCGGGCGCGGCGAGTGCGGGAGCGCGCCACGGTGTCTCGAGCAGTTCGCCCTGGAACACGACCCACGCGAGCAGCAGCGCCGCGACCAGCGGCGCCAGCAGCGCGGCCAGGTGCAGCCACGCGCGGGCGTTCACGGCAGCACGATCTCGGCGGCCGGTTCGCGCAGGTTGTAGCGCGACGCCATGACCGCACCGTAGGCACCGGCTTCGGCGACCAGCACGACGTCACCCTCCGCACACGTCGCGAGGCGGCGGTGGTTGCCCAGCGTGTCGCCGCTCTCGCAGATCGGGCCGACCACCTGCACGACCTCGCCGGGCGCGTCGTCGAGGCGCGTGAGATTGACGATGTCGTGCCAGGCCTCGTACAGCGCGGGACGGATCAACGAGTTCATGCCCGCATCGAGCCCGACGTAGCGCACGTCGCCCTTGCGCTTGAGTTGGGTCACGCGCGCGAGCAGCACGCCGGCTTCCGCGACGAGGTAACGGCCCGGCTCCATCCACAGCTTGAATTGCGGGTAGGCCTGCTTGACCTCGGCGAGCGCCGCGGCGAGCGCATCGAGATCCAGCGGTGCGTCCTCGGGCCGCGACGGCACGCCGAGGCCGCCACCGAGATCGAGCACTTCGACGCGGTTGAACTGCTCGGCGAGGCTGGCCATCTGCACGTAGACGCTGCGCCAGTGCTGCGCATCGAGGATGCCCGAGCCGAGGTGGGCGTGCAGCCCGGTGATGCGTGCGCCGTGCGTGCGTGCATGCGCGCGGAACGCCTCGATCTCGTCGAGCGACACGCCGAACTTCGACTGCGCGCCGCCCGTCTTGACCTTGTCGTGGTGGCCGCGGCCAGCGCCGAGGTCGACGCGCAACAGGATGTCGTGGCCGGCGAAATCCGCACCCCATTCGGCGATCGGGTGCAGTGCGTCGAGGGTCACGCGCACGCCGGCCGCGAGCGCGGCGCGGTACTCCTCGCGCGGTGCGAAGTTCGGCGTGAACAGGATGCGTTCGCACGGCAGGTCCGGCAGCGTGCGGCGCACGTGCTCGACCTCGTCCCACGACACGCATTCGAATGCGAAACCTTCGGCATGCAGCGCGCGCAGGATGTCCGCATGCGGATTGGCCTTGAGCGCGTAATGCCAGCGGTCGACCGCGCCGATCGCGGCGAGACCGCGTGCCTGCGCACGCACGTGGCCGAGGTCGTAGACGTAACGCGGCGTGGCCTCGGCGGCGATCGCGAGCAGGTCGTCGCGGCGGGTGCGCCACCACGTCGCACGCGCGTCGTCGCCGGCGCCGTGCGCGAGCTCGCGCCAGCTCGGCCCGAACACGGCGGCGTCGTCCACGCGCATCGCCTCGGCGCGGATCAGCAGCGCGTGCAGGCGCGGGATCAGCGCGTCGGCGAGCGCCTCGTCGACGACGAAGGTGAGGTTGAGGTTGTTCGACGACTGCGAGATCAGGTGCACGTCGAGCGCACCGAACTCGGCGAGCACGGCCGACAGCTTGTGCAGCATCGAGCGCATGCCGCGGCCGACCACCGTGACCGCCGCGCATGGCGCGATGACCTTGACGCGGCAGAACGGCTCGAGGTCGGCGCACAGGCGCGACAGCACGTCGGAGGTCAGCAGGTTGTCGGACGGATCGAGCGACACGGTCACGTTGGTCTCGGCCGAGCCGATCAGGTCCACCGACAGGCCGTGACGCTTGAACGCATCGAACACGTCGGCGAGGAAGCCGACCTGCTGCCACATGCCGATCGATTCCATCGACACGAGCGTGATGCCCTTGCGCGAGCTGATCGCCTTGATGCTCGTCGCCGCATGCGCGACGTTCGGGCCGATCGCCGTGCCGGGCAGCTCGGGACGGTTGGTGTCCTTGATCACGAGCGGCACGCGCACCTCGCGCACCGGATGGATGCAGCGCGGATGCAGCACCTTGGCGCCGGTCGTCGCGATCTCCTGCGCCTCGGCGTAATCCAGCCGCGACAGCAGGCGCGCATCGGGCACCTGGCGCGGGTTCGCGCTGAACATGCCGGGCACGTCGGTCCAGATCTCGACCGCCTCGGCCTTGAGCAGCGCGCCGAAGTACGAGGCCGAGGTATCGGATCCGCCGCGGCCGAGGATCGCCGTCGCGCCGTCGTCGTGGCGCGCGATGAAGCCCTGCGCGATGAACACGTCACCACGTGCCGCGAGCGCCGTGGCGACCGCGGGATCCGGCGCGACCTCGACCGAGGCCGACAGCCAGCGTCCCCACGCACCCTGGTTCGGCTGCGGGCGGGCGAGGAAGAACTCGCGCGAATCGAGCCAGTGCGTGGTCAGTCCGCGCGCGTTGAGGTACAGCGCGCCGAGCGTGCTCGACAGCAGCTCGCCGTGGGCGAGCAGTTCGGCCTGCCACGACAGTTCGCCGGCCGGACGACGCGCGTCGCCGAGCAACTGGTCCAGGCGCGCGAGCCAGCCATCGAGCGCATTGCGCGACGGCAGCTGCATGTCGCGGTACAGCGCATGGTGGCGCTCGACGATGCCGAGGTAGAGCTCGCGGCAGCGCGATGCATCGGCGTGCGCCTCGCCGATCGCCTTGAGCTGGTCGGTGATGCCCGACAGCGCCGACACCACGATGAGCACCCGTTTGCCTTTCGCGCGATGGGCCCCGACGATGGTGGCGATGTTGTCCCAGCGCGGACGCGTGGACACGCTGGTGCCGCCGAACTTGACGACGATCCAGGGAGCGTCGGTCGGCAAGGTCTCCGTCGGGAGGTTCACGGGCAGGATTCTCGGGCTCGGTCGAAAGGGACCGGCATTCTTGGATGCGTCGCAGCAAAACGCAATCGCGCGTGCGTCTGGGCGTCCAAATGCCCGATCGGCGCCCCCGGCATGCCCGATCTTCGCCATGCGGCGGCGCAGGAACCCCTGACGGTCGGCGATGCGACGTCGGGCAGCGGGTTCGAGTGGATGAGGGTCGTCGACCACGGCGACGGACACGCATCGATGCAGCCCCGCGTGTGGACCGTGACGGAAGCCACCGCGGCAGCCGAGGCGGCGCTGCGGCCACGCGTGACAGCTGCCGCGTTGCGCGACGTTCATCGCCTGTTATCCCGGGTCGCTATGATGGCCGTATCGCACCACGTCCAAGGATCCGCGACGATGCAACGCACGCTCGCGCTGGCGATCAGCGCCCTCATCTCCTTTCCCGCCATGGCCGACGACTCCTCCCTGACCATCTACCGCAGCGACGGCGGCGCCTTGTTCGAAGGCGGCGGCTCGCCGGTGGCCGACGGCTACGCGATCGTCCACGAAGGCCGCTCGCTGGCCTTGTCGGGCGGCCGCCAGACGCTCGTCGTCGACGGCCTTCCCTCGACGCTCGATGCCGAGGCCGTCGCGATCGACTTCGGCGGCGGCGCACGCGTGCTCGCGCAGCGCGTGCTCGCCGCGGGCGATGCCGGCCTGCTCGCCGCGCATCGGGGCGAGCGCGTCGGCGTGCTGGTCGGCGACACGCGCATCGAAGGCACGCTGCTGAGCATCGACGGCAACGGCATCGGCGTGCGCCGCGCCGATGGTCGCATGGTCTACGTGCGCGACTACCGCAGCGTCGAGTTCGTCGACGGCAGCGGCCTGCCCGGCAGCACGCTGCAGCTCGCCGTCGACGGCACGGCCGGCACGCATCTCGCCAACCTGACCTACCCGACCTCGGGGCTCGGCTGGCGCGCCGCCTACTCCGCCGTGATCGGCACGGGCGCGCCGTGCGCGATGCGCCTCGAGGCGCTCGCGAGCATCGCCAACCGCAGCGGCCGCGACTACGCGCAGTCGCGCGTCAAGCTGGTCGCCGGACAGCCGAACTTCGCCAAAAGCGGTGGTGGCCCGCAGCCGATGGCGATGAAGGCCATGCGCATGGAAGCCGATGCGCTGCCCGAGCAGTCGTCGCTAGGCGACTACCGCAGCTTCGCGATCGACGCCTCGCTCGACCTGCCCGACGCGAGCGTGACCCAGGTGCCGCTGTACGCGGCGCGCGACCTGCCCTGCCAGCGCAGCTGGGTGTTCACGACGGGCGGTGCATGGTCGCCGCCCAAGCCGATGCTCGGCCGTGATGCGAGCCCCGCACGCGCCAGCGGCCCGGTCACCAGCCAGCTGCGCTTCAAGGCGCCCGAGAACCTGCCCGCGGGCTATCTGCGCGTGCTCACGCGAGACCGCGACGGCCAGCTCGAATTCCTCGGCGAGAACCATCTTGCCGACACGCCGAACGGCCAGGACGTCGACCTCGCCCTAGGCACCGCGTTCGATCTCGTCGCGACGCGCGAACGTACCGCCTTCAGTCTCGACCGCGGTGCTCGGCAGATGAGCGAAGGCTTCCGCATCACGCTCGAGAACCGCGGCGAGGCTGCACGCACGATCACCGTGCGCGAGTACCCGAACCGCTGGCGCCAGTGGAAGCTCGCTTCCTCGAGCCTCAAGCCGGCACGCCAGGGCACCGACATGCTCGAATTCGAGGTGCCGGTCGCCGCAGGCGGCAAGGCCACGCTCGACCTCACGCTCGCGTACGCGTGGACGGCCGAGGAGGATTGAGCGCCACGCCGTCACGGCGAAATCGTGCATGGTGCCGAAGGGAGGGACATCGCGCGAAACGCCTGCCTGTCCTCGAGCGCCCCCTCTCCCCTCCCCTCTTCCGCGAGGGGAGAGGGGAGAGCACCGCACGAAGATTCCCGCCGCTTCGTTTCTCCACCGCGAACGCACGCCGCGGACGACATCGTGCGAAACACCTGCGCATTCTCGAGCGCCCCCTCTCCCCCCGGCCCCTCTCCCGCGAGGGGAGAGGGGAGGCCCGGCGCGTCCTCTCGACAAAGGGGAGCGAGGCGCCCTGTTGCGACATGAAGAAGTAGCCTGCGCTTGCTTTGCTTGCTCCCCTCTCCCCTTGCGGGAGAGGGGCCGGGGGGAGAGGGTGCTTTCCGATGCCGCGACACGCCGCAACGACGTGAGCGACCCGCACGCCAACCCGCGATTCGCGCCCCACGCCCATTCCGCCGATAATCGCGGCCTCGCTCCACCGCATCGGCCGCCATGCCCGCACGTCCGCTCTACATCAAGCGTTATCTCCTGACCGGGCTGCTCACGATCATCCCGCTGTGGCTGACGTTCGTCGTGTTCGGTTTCGTGTTCGGGCTGCTGTCGGCCGCGAGCGCACCGCTCGTGGCCGGGTTCGTCGCGGCGTTCGGCATCGATGCGCAGACCGGGCACCTGCTCGGCCATCCGTGGATCGTGTCGCTGATCGCGTTCGTGATCACGCTGGTCACGCTGTACCTGATCGGGCTCGCCGCGAATTTCGTCCTCGGCCGCCGCCTCATCGACGGCATGGAGAGCCTGATCCAGCGCATCCCGATCGTGCAGCCGATCTATGGCGGCACCAAGAAGCTCATGGCCTTGCTGCAGCACAAACCGGCCGGCACGCAACGCGTGGTGCTCATCGAGTTCCCGTCGCCGGGGCTGCGCGCGCTCGGCTTCGTCACGCGCACGTTCACCGATGCCGACGGCACCGAGCTCGCCGCGGTGTTCGTGCCGACCACGCCGAACCCGACCGGCGGCTACCTCGAGATCGTGCCGGTCGCGCGCCTCGTCGCGACGGACTGGAGCGTCGACCAGGCGATGGCGTTCATCCTGTCCGCCGGCGCGGTCGCGCCGGATGCCCTGCCTTTCCCCTCGGTGTCCGCTGCCGGGCCTTCCGTGCGTCCTTCGCAGTGACCTTCGACACTGCAAACCGTTGAACCGGCGCGTAAAATTCTGCGCCCATCGCCAGACCGGAGCTCCTGCCGCGTGACGCGTGGCCTCGAGCCCTCCCCTTCGTCCACCGCCGTGCCCGGCCGTGCCGCGCGCGCCCCAAAGGAGTCTCCATGTCGTCGCCCCTGAAACCGCTCGCCGCCGCGCTCGCCGCGGTCCTGACCGTCGCCGCGTGCAGCAAGGGGGGCGACACGCCGCCCGCCGCATCCGCGCCTGCGACCACGCCGGCCGCTCCGGCCGCCTACGTCGCCTTCGACGTCAGCGAGCTCGATCCGTCGATCCCGGCCTGCCAGGACTTCAACGGCTTCGTCAACGCGAAGTGGGTCGCCGCGAACCCGGTCCCGGGCGACAAGACGCGCTGGGGCGTGTTCGACGTGCTGCGCGAGAAGAGCCTGGAGACGCAGCATGCGCTGGTCGAGAAGGCTGCGGGTGACAAGGGCGCGAGCGGCATCGCGCAGAAGGTCGGCGCGCTCTACCGCACCGGCATGGACGAGGCCGCGATCGAGAAGGCCGGCGTCGAGCCGATCAAGCCCGTGCTCTCGAAGATCGACGCGCTGGGTTCGCGCGACGATGTCGTCGCCTACCTCACGGACAGCTACGTGCGTGGCCAGCCGTCCCTGTTCGCGTTCGGTGCGGAAGCCGATTTCAAGGACGCCAAGCGCCGCATCGGCTACGCGTTCCAGTCCGGCCTCGGCCTGCCCACGCGCGACTACTACGACAAGCCCGAGCACGCGGCGATCCGCGAGGGCTACCTCGGCCACATCGTCAAGGTGCTCGAGCTCGCCGGCGTCGCGCCGGACGCGGCGAAGAAGCAGGCCGACGCCGTGCTCGCGTTCGAGACGCGCCTCGCCGCCGCCTCGTTCGCGCCGACCGAGCTGCGCAAGCCCGAGAACCAGTACCGCTTCATGACGTTCGACGAGGCCAACAAGGTCACGCCGCACTTCGACTGGAAGGCGTTCTTCACTGCGCAGGGCATCGCGCTCGGCGACGGCTTCTCGCTGTCGCAGCCGGACTTCTTCGCCGCCGTCGACAAGGAGCTCGCCTCGACGCCGGTCGCCGACTGGCAGGCCTACCTGCGCTTCCACGCCGTCGACGACGCCTCGCCCTACCTGTCCAAGGCGTTCCGGGACGCGAACTTCGCGTTCTACAAGCAGACCCTCGCGGGCCAGAAGGAGCAGGAACCGCGCTGGAAGAGCGTGCTCGGCACGGTCAACGACCAGGTCGGCATGGCGCTCGGCGAGCTCTACGTCGCGCAGGCGTTCCCGCCGGAATCCAAGGCGCGCGCGCAGGTGCTCATCGACAACCTGCAGGCCGCGCTCAAGAAGCGCATCGAGAACCTCGACTGGATGAGCGACACGACGCGCGTGCGCGCCCTCGAGAAGTGGTCGTCGTTCCTGCCCAAGATCGGCTACCCCGAGACGTGGCGCGACTGGTCCGGCCTGACCTTCGGCGACGAGGGCTATTACGCGAACATCGAGGCCGCGCTGCGCTTCAACCACGCCTGGGACGTCGCGCGCATCGGCAAGCCGACCGACCGCCTCGAGTGGGGCATGACCCCGCAGACGGTCAACGCGTACTACAACCCGACCGACAACACGATCAACTTCCCGGCCGCGATCCTGCAGCCGCCGTTCTTCGACGCCAAGGCCGACGACGCGCTCAACTACGGCGGCATCGGCGGCGTGATCGGCCACGAGGCCAGCCACGGCTTCGACGACCAGGGCAGCCAGTTCGACGCGCAGGGCAACAACACCAACTGGTGGAGCGACGAGGACCGCGCCGCGTTCGAAGCGCGCACGGCCAAGCTCGTCGAGCAGTTCAACGGCTACGAGCCGCTGCCGGGCAAGCACATCAACGGCCAGCTCACGCTCGGCGAGAACATCGCCGACCTCGGCGGCCTCGCGATCGCCTACGACGCGCTGCAGGCCGCGCTCGCGAAGAACCCGGGCGAGTCGAAGACGTCTATCGACGGTTACACCGAGGACCAGCGCTTCTTCCTCAACTGGGCGCGCATCTGGCGCGGCAACGTGCTCGACAAGCGCCTCGAGGTGATGCTCAACACCGATCCGCACTCGCCGGCGCGCTACCGTGCGATCGGCGCGCCGTCGAACCTCGACGCGTTCGCCAAGGCGTTCGACTGCAAGCCCGGCGACGCGATGGTGCGCAGCGGCGAGCAGCAGGTGAAGATCTGGTGATCCCTCGCACGCGCCTCGCCCTCGCGAGGCGCGTGCATTCCTTCCGGCCCGGCGCCACGCGCCGGGCCTTCCCGCAACGATCGCGGGCGCGCACGCCACGCCCGCACGAGGAGCCCGCGTGAACCGCACGAACCGCCCCCTGCTCGCCTCCGCCATCGCGCTCGCCTGCGCGACCACCGGCCTCCACGCCAAACCACTCGACACAGCCACGCTCGAGCCGTCGATCGCCGCCTGCGCGGACTTCTACGGTTACGTCAACGCGAAGTGGGCCGCGGCCAATCCGGTGCCGGCGGAGTACACGCGCTGGGGCACGTTCAACGAGCTGCGCGACGAGAGCCTCGAGGTCCAGCACGGCATCGTGCAGAAGCTCGCCGCCGACGCGAAGACAAAGGCCGGCTCGATCGAGCGCAAGCTCGGCGACTTCTACGCGAGCGGCATGGACGAAGCCGCGATCGAGAAGGCCGGTCTCGATGCACTGAAACCCGAGCTCGCCGCGATCGCGAAGCTCAAGTCGCCGGCCGACGTCGCCGGCTACGTCACGCGCGCCTACGCGCAGGGCAACATGCAGCTGTTCCGTTTCTCGGGCCGCGCGGACTTCAAGGATTCCTCGACCGTCATCGCCTACGCGAACCAGGGCGGCCTCGGCCTGCCCGAGCGCGGCTACTACCTCGAGCAGAAGCCCGACTACGAACGCATCCGCAAGGCCTACGTCGAGCACATCGCCAACGTGCTCGCGATGTCGGGCGTGGCGAAGGACGATGCGACGCGCCAGGCCGGCTGGATCATGGCACTCGAGACCTCGCTCGCCGAAGCCTCGCTGCCGCCGATCGAGATGCGCGATCCGAAGAACCAGTACAACCCGGTCAGCGTCGCCGACGCCGACAAGGTCACCCCGCACTTCCCTTGGAAGACGTTCTTCGCCGCGCAGGGACTCGAGGACATCACGACGTTCTCGCTGTCGCAGCCGAAGTTCTTCGCGGCGATGGACGAACACCTTGCCAAGACCCCGGTCGAGCACTGGCGCGCCTACCTGCGCTTCCATGTCGTCGACGACCTCGCACCGTATCTGACCGACGCGTTCGTGCAGGAGAACTACGCGTTCTACAACCGCACGCTGCGCGGCCAGAAGGAGATCCAGACGCGCTGGAAGCGCGTGCTCGGCACCGTCAACGGCGGCATGGGCATGGCCCTCGGCCAGCTCTACGTCGCGCAGACGTTCCCGCCCGAGTCCAAGGCACGCGCGCAGGAGCTCGTCACCGACCTCGGCGCCGCGTACAAGGCACGCATCGAGAAGCTCGACTGGATGGGCGACGAGACCAAGAAGAAGGCGCTCGAGAAGTGGGCGAGCTTCACGCCCAAGATCGGTTACCCGGAGAAGTGGCGCGACTGGAGCGGGCTGTCGGTCTCGCGCACGAGCTACGTCGGCAACGTCATGGCCTCGGCGAAGTTCGAGCACGCCTGGCGCATGGCCAAGATCGGCAAGCCGGTCGACCGCAGCGAATGGGGCATGACCCCGCAGACCGTCAACGCCTACTACAACGCCGCGCAGAACGAGATCGTGTTCCCCGCGGCGATCCTGCAGCCGCCGTTCTTCGACGCCAAGGCCGACCACGCGCTCAACTACGGCGGCATCGGCGCCGTGATCGGCCACGAGATGGGCCACGGCTACGACGATCGCGGCAGCCAGTTCGACGCGAAGGGCAACTTCAGCAACTGGTGGACCGACGAGGATCGAAAGGCCTTCACCGCGCGCACCGACCTGCTGGTCAAGCAGTTCGACGACTACGTCGTGCTCGACGACGTGCACGTGAAGGGCAAGCTCACGCTCGGCGAGAACATCGCCGACCTCGGCGGCCTCGCGGTGGCCTACGACGCGCTCCAGCTCGCGCTCGCGCGCCATCCGCAAGGCAGGGCCGCGATCGACGGCCTGTCGCCCGAGAAGCGCTTCTTCATCAACTGGGCACGCGTATGGCGCACCAACACGCTGCCCGAGGAGTCGCGCGTGCTCGCCAACACCGATTCGCACGCCCCCGGCAAGTTCCGCGCGATCGGCGCCCCGTCGAACATGCCGCTGTTCGCCGAGGCGTTCGGCTGCAAGGCCGGCGACACGATGGTGCGTCCGGCCGACGTGCGCGTGAAGATCTGGTGAGTACCTTCGCGGCGCCTGCACGCCGGCGCCGCGCCCGATCCCTCACGTCTTGAAGACTGGGGTCAGGTTCATTTCTCCATGTCGCGATCGCTCGTTTCATCGTATGCGCGGGAGAAATGAACCTGACCCCATCCTCCGGACCCCATCCTCCGTGCTACGCCGCTCCCTTCAGGCAGCCCAGCACGATACCGCCCATCGTGCGACGTGGCGCCCCGGGCCTGCCCGCCGCGGCGAAGCGCTCGAGGCAGGCGGCCTGCACGTCGAGCAGGGTCGGTGACGACACCGGGCCGCGCGCGACGAGCACGATGCGTCCCTCGTCCCCATGGCCCGGCTCGGCGAGCCCCCAGTAGGCGTCGCGACGATGCGCCGTGAGCACGCCGCCGAGCACGATCGCGACGTCCATGAGCATCGAACGTGCGCGATCGCCAGCGTCCAGCGCACTCGCATCCCAGGCCACGGGATCGGCCAGCGACGTATCGGCGAGCGCGAGCGGCGGCCACGCCTGCCGCGCCCAGCGTTCGAGCGAAGCGAGCACGGGCGCGGGATCGGGCGCATGCAGGCCGCGCGGCAAGTCGATGCCCCAGGCTTCGAGCAGGCGCGCGAGCACCTGCGTGCGATGCGCGCGCACCGCGAGCAGATGACGCAGGTTGGCGGCCCGCTCGGTCTCGCCGAGCGCACCCGGCGCACCCGCGAAAGGCACGAGGTAAGGAGGGTACTCGCGAAGCCTTTCGGCGAGCACCGGCGCGGTGGGCGCGGGAGGGTTGCGCCAGCGTCGCCATCCGCGCGTCACCGTACGCAGCCAACCCCGTGTCGCATTCATCAGGACCGTTCACGGCAGGTGGCGTCGCCCGAGGATCGCGGCAGCACGCGCGATGGTGGAACTGGGGTTTACCCGGGGCACGTGCGCGCCGGGGTTTGCCCTAGCTGCGGTCAGGTGTCGCGAGGCCTAGCGTGGGCACCTTGCCGGCGCCGTGCGTGCGCAGGCGCCACGCGCGCAGAGGGAGCCTCGCCATGACCGATTTCTCGACGCAGAACACCGTCCAGACCAGCGGCACGTTCAACACCGCCGCCGCCAACTTTTCCGCCGCACCGGCCGCCGACAACGCGACCACCGCGCAGACCGTCGCCGACCTCTTCCGCGAAGGCCGCCAGGGCGAGGCAACGGCCGCGCTCGACGCCGCGCGCGAGGGCCAGCCGCAAGCCGTGCAGGACGCGCTCGACCGCATGGTCGCCGCGCGACTGGACATGTCGCTCAATCCGTCCCCGCAGCTGGGCGCGCAGACGCTGTTCGCGAGCCCGGCCGAGATCGGCAACACGATCCGCCGCGTCAACGACGCCGGCACGAATCCGCCCGCGATGCCCGATACGACGAACCTCACCGACACGCAGAAGTTCGATGTCTACTCGAGCATCGTCGAGACGCGCGGCAACCAGGCCGCACAGGATGCCCTCGCCAACGGCGACCGCGTGATCCTCGGCCTGCGCAACGAGAACATCACCACCGCGAACAACGG
This sequence comes from Dokdonella aquatica, assembly GCF_051987395.1. Lineage (NCBI taxonomy): Bacteria > Pseudomonadati > Pseudomonadota > Gammaproteobacteria > Lysobacterales > Rhodanobacteraceae > Dokdonella > Dokdonella aquatica. Next base: position 4,781,543 of record NZ_CP197094.1, read on the forward strand.
CCAGGGCGTCTACGACGACCGTCTCGCCGTGATCGCGCGCGATGCCGACGGCACCGTGCACGTCAACGAATTCAATCGCGCCTCGACCGAACCGACGGCCCAGTACGACGCCAACCAGCGCACCAATCCCGATGTCACGTTCCGCCGTGGTGACGGTGTGGACGTGACCGGTGACGGTGTCGGCGAGCTCGGCCGCATCGCCGAGGGCACGATGGAAATGCTCGAGACGACGCATCCCAATCCGGCGTCGGCGGGCACCGATTTCTCGCTGCGCCCGACGGCCGACGCGGTCGCCGCCGCGCCGAACGGCGTGCAGCGCGACACCAACCACGACGGCTACTTCAACGCCGACGATCCGGGCGGTTCGGTCGCGCTCAACAACACGTTCAAGATCCACTCGGGCAGCCGCACCAACACCGATTCGGCCGGATGCACTACCCTGCATCCCAATGACTTCGTGTCGTTCCGGGATGCGGTGACCGCCGATGCCGACCAGAATCGCTGGCAGTACGTGCTCTCGCACACCGCGCCGTGATGCGATGACGGGACGCGCGATCGCCCTGCTCGCGGCGGCGTCGCTCGCCGCGAACGCTTCCCTCGCGGCGCCGCAAGGCGCCGCGCCTGCGCACGCCACCGAGTGCCGCCTCGAAGCCTGGGCGGCCGATCGCGATCCGGCCGGCCTCAACGTGCGCGAGGCGCCCTCGCGTGACGCACGCGTGCTCGGCACGCTGCCGCCGATGGTCAATCCAGACGGCGAGCGTGACTACGGCATCGAGTTCCGCGTGACCGGCTCGAAGGACGGCTGGCTGCGCATCGACGGCGCACGCGACGATCCGGGCCGCAGCGGGCAGGCATCCCCTCGCCCCACTTACGCCGGCACGGGCTGGATCGCCGGCAACCTCGTGCGCTTCAAGGTTCAGTCCGCCCACGGCCATGAGAAGCCCGATGCCGCGAGCACGCGCCTCGTCGACCTCGGCGACCACTGGCTCACCGATCGCGGCGAGGTGTCACGCATGGTCGCCTGCGAGGACGACTGGGCGCTCGTCGAGTTCACGCTGCGCGGCGACGGCAAGGCCGCGCACGGCGCGCCGCAGCGCGCATGGTTCCGCGGCATCTGCGCGAACCAGGAAACCACCTGCGACGGCGTCGGCGACTGACGGGACGACCGCATACGGCGCGCATGTGCCGTTGGATCGACGACAGGGCATCCGTATCGCCGCCTGTGGCGCATGCGGGGCATGCCGGCGCGCGGACGTGACTGGACGCATGGATGTCCGGATATCTGCACAGGGGGCGCTTGCGCGCGGCATGTGACGTTACGCGCACGGGCGATGCGCCGTCATGGCACGGTGTTTTTCGTTGTGCCTCCGCCCCCAGCGTGGATAATCCACGCCCCTAGACGATTCGCGAGTCACGATGCAGCTGGTTCCAGGCCAACGCTTTCTCTCCAACGCCGAGCCCGAGCTCGGCCTCGGAACGCTCATCCGCATCGAGGGTCGCAGCGTGCAGGTGCTGTTCGCGACGGCCGGCGTGCTGCGGCAGTACGCCGCACACAGCGCGCCGATCGCGCGCGCCGAGTTCCGCGCCGGCCAGAAGATCACCGGCAAGGGCATCAGCTTCACGATCGAACACGTCGGCGAGTCGGACGGCCTGCTCGAGTACCGCGGCGGCGGCCACGTGCTCAACGAGGCCGAGCTCGACGACGCCCAGGCGATCTCGCGTGCCGACGAGCGCCTGATCTCGGGCCGCGTCGACCGCGCCGATCGTTTCGACTTCCGCATCGAGGCGCTGCTGCGCCGCGCCGATGCGCTGCGCTCGCCGGCCTGGGGTCTCGAGTCGGCCCGCATCGACCTCATCGCGCACCAGCTGCGCGTCGCCGAAGTGGCCGCAATGCGTCAGCCGCTGCGCGCGCTGCTCGCCGACGAAGTCGGCCTCGGCAAGACCATCGAGGCCGGCATGATCCTGTCGCGCCTCGTCGCGAGCGGACGCGTCGGCCGCGTGCTCGTGCTGCTGCCCGAAAGCCTCGTCTACCAGTGGTTCGTGGAACTGCTGCGTCGCTTCAACCTGCAGTTCTCGCTGTTCGACGAGGAGCGCTGCGAATCGATCGAGATCGGCCACCCGGGCCACAACCCGTTCCTCGACGAGCAACTCGTCATCGCGAGCATCGGCTTCCTGAGCGGCGACACCAAGCGCGCCACGCAGGCGATCGAGGCAGGCTGGGACCTCGTCATCGCTGACGAGGCGCACCACCTCGCGTGGACGCCCGAAGCGGCGAGCACCGAATACACCGTGGTCGAATCGCTCGCCGCGAGTGTGCCGAACCTGCTCCTGCTCACCGCGACACCCGAGCAGCTCGGCCGCAGCGGACACTTCGCGCGCCTGCGCCTGCTCGATCCCGCGCGCTATCACGATCTCGACGCCTACGTGGCCGAGGCCGACGGCTACGCCGAACTCTCGCGCCTCGCCGGCAAGCTGCACGACGGCGAAGCGCTCGACGGCGACGAGCGCGCCGCCCTGCTCGCACGCCTCGGCGACGATGCCGAACTCGCAGATCTGCTCGATGCCGGTGACGAGGCCTCGCGGCGCACGCTGCTCGACGCGCTGATCGACCGCCACGGCACCGGTCGCGTCATGTTCCGCAACCGCCGCGTGCAGGTCGGCGGCTTCCCGCGCCGCGTGCCGCAACTCACCACGCTCGACGGCAGCCTGCTCGACGACAGCCAGCGCCAGCGCCTGCTCGGCGAGTTCCATCTCGACCTGCAGCCGCGCGCACCCGAAGTGGAACTCGCCTACGCCGACGATCCGCGCCTGGAGTGGCTGCTCGGCCTGCTCGAGCGCCTCGGCGACGACAAGCTGCTGCTGATCTGCCGCACCCAGGCCAAGGTGCTCGCACTCGAGGAGGCGCTGCGCACGCGCAGCGGCGTCAAGGTCGCGCGCTTCCACGAAGGCATGACGCTGATGCAGCGCGACCGCAACGCGGCCTACTTCGCCGACCGCGAAGGCGCGCGCCTGCTGCTGTGCTCGGAGATCGGCTCGGAAGGCCGCAACTTCCAGTTCGCGCACCATCTCGTGCTTTGGGACATGCCGGTCGATCCGGACCTTCTCGAGCAGCGCATCGGCCGCCTCGACCGCATCGGCCAGAAGCACGACATCCAGATCCACGTGGCCGCGTTCTCGGGCACCGCGCAGCATGCGCTGATGCGCTGGTACGACCTCGGCCTCGACGCGTTCCGCGGCAGCCCGTCGGACGGCCGCGAACTGCTCAAGCGCTTCGGCGCGCGCCTCGTCGAACTCGCCGAGCAGCACGCGCACGGCGGCGAGGATCCGGATGCGGAGATCGACGCGCTGATCGGCGAGACGCGCGCGACGCACGAGGAGCTCTCCGCGCTCGTCAACGCGGGCCGCGACCGCCTGCTCAAACTCGCGAGCAGCCGCCAGGGCCACGAGGAACGCCTGCGCCGTGCGCTCGCGGAAGCCGATGCCGACCTCACCAGCGACGACTTCGTGCTGCGCCTGTTCGAGCAGTTCGGCATCGAGAGCGACGAAAGCGGCACCCGCACCGTCATCCTCGATCCGGAATACCTCAGCACCGACGGTTTTCCGGGCCTCAAGGACGGCCCGCAGCAGGTCACCTTCGATCGCGGCATCGCGCTCGCACGCGAGGACCTGCAGCTGCTGCGCATCGACCATCCGATGGTGTCGGGCGCACTCGACATGCTCGTCGAAGGCGAGCACGGCAATGCCTCGTTCCTCGTCGACGACGCGCTGCCGCCGCGCAGCGCGCTGCTCGAATGCGTGTTCGTGCTGTCCTGCGTCGCCGATCGCGGGCTCGCCGTGGAACGCTACCTTCCGCCGATCCCGCTGCGCATCGTCGTCGACACGCGCCTGCTCGCGCGCGCCGATTTCCAGCCCAGCGCCGACAGCATCGCTCGCGCGGCCGACCGCGCGATCGAGTACACCAAGTACCGCCCCGTGCTGACCAAGCTCGTCAAGCCGATGCTCGCACACGCCGAGACGCTCGCACGCGAGCGCACCCAGCGCGAGATCGGTGGTGCACTCGATCGCGCCGAGGCCGAACTCGGCAACGAGCACGCGCGCCTCGTCGCGCTCGCCCGCGTCAACCCGTCCGTGCGCCAGGAAGAGATCGACGCGCTCGAAGCCGAACTCGAGGCGCTGCGCACGGCGATCCCGCAGGCCACGCCCCGCCTGGACGCGGTGCGCTTCGTCTGCAGCGTGGATTTCCTCAACCTGCGCTGACGGCGCGAGCAGGCGGAATCGCGGCGAGCGATTCCGCAGTGGATCGCGTCACCATCAATGATGGCGGAATCCGCTTCGCGGGCTCCGCCGCCTGCAGAAACGCATGAAGCGTCGGCGCATGTCGTCCTGCGTTCGCCCGCGAGCGCAGGTCTCGGATCGAAGCGCGCACGGCATGCGATCCGCCCATGGCGCGCCGACCCACACATGTGTCGCCCCGGCGCAGGCCGGGGCCCAGCGCCTGCCCGAGTGACACGTGGACGGTAGGCGTCACGCGACGCCACACGCACAGACTCGCATCCCACGTTCCGCTTTCACGCCCAAGGTCGCATCGAAAGGCGCTGGACCCCGGCCTTCGCCGGGGTGACGAGAATCCTCGTAGGCGCGATGTCACCGGTGACGACGCAACGCCACATGGCGGAACCGACGCAGGCGATTCCGCCGTGAAGCATGTCGCCACCATCGGCGGCGACAGTCGCCGCGTGCACGCGCGGCGTGATCGATCCTATTGGCCTTCGAGCAACACCCTCACGGCCGTATCGAGCTCGCTGTCGACGCCACGATAGCCCTCGCCGAGCGCGCGTTCGACCGGTACGTCGACGGGACGCGGTGCGCCTTCCATCGGCTGGCCGTCGGCGGTCGTGATCGTGATGAACGGCAGGCGCACGCTCGAGCCGTCGGGCAACGTCGCATTCGAGGTGTAGATGATCCAGCCCGCGGTCGGTTCGCCGACGATCCTGCCGAGGCCGAGGCGGCGGTAGCCTTCGCTGAAATCCTCGCCGTCCGAGAGCGTGACGCGATTGGTCACGAGCACGGTGCGGCGCTCGAGCGAGCGCTGGCCGAGGATCGCGCGCGCCGAGGCGACCGGCTGGCCGCGGAAGCGCATGTTGAGGTACGGACGGCGCGCGAGCACGTCGAGCGCGTACGCGTTGACGAAGCCGCCGAAGTTGTTGCGCACGTCCACGACCACGCCTTCGCGCGTCGCATTGTCGGCATCGAGGTCGACGTAGAGGCGCTGCAGCGAGGCCATCGACATGTCGGCCATGTGCACGTAGCCGAGGCGTCCGCCGCTTGCCTTGTCGACGTAGGCGCGGTTCGCGGTGATCCACGCGCGGTAGGCGAGCGCGCCGATCGTGCGCGCGTCGACCGGCTTCACGCGCACGTCGCGCGTCTTGCCGCCGCGCGCGAACGCGAGCGTCGTCTCGCGGTCGACGCGGTGTTCGAGCAGGCGATCGAGGTTGCTGCCGGCGGCGATCGCGACACCGTCGACGCTGCGCAGCTCGTCGCCGGGTTCGACGCCGCCGGCGACCGCGACGGGCGAGCCCGGCACGATCGTGGCGACGCGCAGGCGGCCGTCACGCTCGTAGGCCTCGCGCTCGAACGTGATGCCGACATGCCCCGTCGCGAACGCGGGCTGGCCCGGACCGCGCACGCCGGTATGCGAGGCGTCGAGCTCGCCGATCATGAGGTTGAGCAGCTCGCGCAGCGTGCCCGGCGTCTGCGCGGCGGCGATGCGCGGCGCATAGGCGGTGCGCAGTGCGGACCAGTCGACGCCGTGCATGCCCGGATCGTGGAACGCGTCGCGCAGCCAGCGCCAGGCCTGTTCGAACACGACGACCTTGCCGGCGTCGAAATCGCCGTCGATCTCGGCGGTCACCGCGAGCGGCTTGGCCTTGCCGTCGGCGACCGTGACCACGCTGATGCGGCCGCCGTCGAGCACGTAGACGCTCTTGCCATCGGGCGCGAACTGCGCGGCGAGCTTCGGGCCCGCGGTCGCGGTGAGCTGGCGCGGCACGGGCGGTTCGTCGGCGAGTTCGTCGATCGGGTAGAGGAAGAGGTTCGTGCGTCCGGCCGACTCGGCGGTGAGCAGCAGCGAGGTGCCGTCCGGGCTCACCGTGAGCGCACCGACATCGAGGCCGATCGGCAACAGCGCGAGGCGCTCGCGGATGCCCTCGGCCTGCACGCGCACGCGCTCGGCGGTCTTCTTCTCGCCCGCCTTCGCGTCGTCCTTGTCCTTGGCCTCGTCGTTCGCGGCCGTCTTCGCCTTCGGCGTATCGGCCGGTGCATCGGGATTCGGCACCGCAGGCGGCGTCTGCTCGCGGAACAGGTTGCGGAACGTCTCCTCGCTGAACTTCGGCACGCGCGGCAGCAGGTCCACGCGCGCGACCTGCGAGGGTTCGGTGCGCTGGCCGGTCGAGAAGAACAGCGCCTTGCCGTCGGGCGACCACGTGATCGCATCGGCGCCGACGTTGGCGAGGAAGCTCGCCTGGACGGCCTCGCCGCCGTCGCGCGGCGCTACGAAGGTGTTGCGGAACATGCGCTCGCCGTAGGCCTGCCAGGCCAGCCAGCGGCTGTCGGGCGACCACGCGAACGCACGGTCGGCCTCGAGCGGGCGCACGAGGTCCATCGCCATTGTCGCGATGCGGCGCGGCTTGCGCGTGGCGAGATCGACGCTGACCAGCTCGCGCGCGTCGAGCAGGAACGCGACGTGCTTGCCGTCCGGCGAGACCTGCGGGCGCATCGCCTCGCGGCCCGCCTCGGACAGCACCTGCACCTCGCCGCCGACGAGGTCGTGGCGGTAGACGCGCGCGTGGCCGTCGCGCTCGGACACGTAGACGACGTGGCGGCTGTCGGGCGCCCAGGCGACGTGGAACTCGGCCTGCGGCGTGCGCGTGAGGCGATCGGCACGGCCGCCCTTGTCGGTCGACGCGGCGAACACCTCGCCGCGTGCGACGAACGCGACCTTCTTGCCGTCGGGCGACACGGCGAGTTCGCCGAACTCGCCGGTCAGCGCATCGTGCGTGGCACGCGGCGCCGACGCCGCACCGCGCAGCGTGACCGGCACGGGCGCGGCCTGCCCGCTCGCGACATCGAAACGCCAGAGACCGAAATCGCGTGCGAACACGATCGCGCTGCCGTCCGCGGCGATCGACGGCCACAGCACGCGGCCGTCGGTGAAACGCGTGATCTGCGTGGCCTCGCCCGCGCGCGTCGTGCGCCACAGGTTCTCGGTGCCGCCGCGGTCGCTCATGTACCAGATCGTGTCGCCGCCGGCACCCCACATCGGCCACAGCGCGCGCGCGTCGTCGGGCGTCACGCGGCGGTAGGCGTGGCGGCCGTCGTCGGCGAGCAGCCAGATCGCGCCGACCTCGAGGTTGCTGTGGCCGTTGCGCCACCACTGGTTGTCGCCGGTGCCGTTGCCGGTCAGCGCGAGCTCGCGACGGTCCGGTGAAGGTGCCGCGCCCTCGTGGTTGCGGTAGGCCTCGCGCGACACCGGCATCGGCGTGCCGCCGTTCGCGCGTACGCGGTAGACGCCGGACATGTTGCCGACGTTGTCGCGCGTCGAACTGAAGTACAGCCACTCGCCGTCGCGCGACCATGCATCGAGGCTGTCGTAACCGTCGTCCCAGGTGACGCGCTCGCTGCGCCCGCTGGCGAGGTCGAGCAGATAGACGTCGCCGTTGCCCGTTCGCGTCGAGACATAGGCGAGCCTGCGCCCGTCCGGCGAATACATCGGCCGCGCATCGCTGCCCTCGCCCGCGACGAGCAGGCGTGCTTCACCGCCGGCTGCGGGCACGGTCCAGATGTCCTCGCCCGACACGAACGCGATCTCGCGCCCGTCCGGCGACAGCGCAGGCTGGCTCAGGTAATAGGCCGGCGCCTGCGCGGCGACTGGACCGGCGAACACGGCGAGCAGGACGGGAACGGCTCGGAACAGGCGCATGGGCAGGCTCCCCTGGAGAGGCGGGCATGCTCGCATGGAATGTGGCGGTGACCGCGTGCCGGAGGTTTGAATCATCCCCGCGTCGGGGGCATACCGCCGCATGCACCGGCCACCCGAGTGGTCATCCCCGCGAAGGCGGGGATCCAGAGACTTCAGGTGATGCGGGAGCGGGAGACGCTGGATTCCCGCCTTCGCGGGAATGACAAGAATGGGGGCGTCGCGCCCATCGGCGTCGCGCGGCTGCACAAGCCCCACATGTCATTCCGGAGTGGCGTTGCGCTTGAGCTCCTCGCCCGCCGGGAGAGGGGTTGGGGAGAGGGTGCGGGATCGAGACCACGTCCGATCATCGTCGCGATCCCGGACCCTCATCCGGCCCTGCGGGCCACCTTCTCCCGGAGGGAGAAGGAAACAGCGGGCGACTCTGCTGCGATGCCCGACGCCTCGATTGGCCGGGAGATTCCACTACCCTGACGCCGCCGAAAACGCCGGGAGCAGCCTTACGCCACGGCCTTCGGCTGCCGCATCATGAGCGCGAACAGGTCCGACAGCTTGTCGCGCATCTGGCGGCGATCGACGATCGCGTCGATCGCGCCGTGGTCGATCAGGAACTCGGAGCGCTGGAAGCCTTCGGGCAGCGTCTCGCGCACGGTCTGCTCGATCACGCGTGGGCCGGCGAAGCCGATCAGCGCCTTGGGCTCGCCGATGTTGATGTCGCCGAGCATCGCGAAGCTCGCCGAGACGCCGCCCGTGGTCGGATGCGTGAGCACCGAGATGAACGGCAGGCCTGCGGCGCGCAGGCGCGCGAGCGCGGCCGAGGTCTTGGCCATCTGCATGAGCGAGAGCAGGCCCTCCTGCATGCGCGCGCCACCGGTGGCCGAGAAGCACACGAACGGCATGCGCTGCTCGAGCGCGAATTCGGCCGTGCGCGTGAACTTCTCGCCGACGACCGAGCCCATCGAGCCACCCATGAACGAGAACTCGAACGCGACCGCAGCGAGCGGGTTGCCCTTGATGCGGCCGTGCATCGCGATCAGCGCATCCTTCTCGCCGGTCTGCTTCTGCGAGGCGACGATGCGGTCCTTGTACTTCTTGGAATCCTTGAAGCGCAGCGCGTCGACAGGCTCGAGGTCGGCGTACAGCTCGGCGCTCGTGCCGGCATCGAGCAGCGCACCGAGGCGCTTGCGCGCGCGGATCGGATGATGGTGCGCGCACTTCGGGCACACCATGAGATTGTTCTCGAGCTCCGGGCCGTAGAGCACGGCGCCGCAGCCGTCGCACTTCTCCCACAAGCCCTCGGGCACCTTGCCCTTGGCGGTGCCCTGCGTGCGGATACGCGGGGCCATGAGTTTCTGCAACCAGTTCATCGCATGTCTCCCAGGTGCCGGCGCGGACGTCGCGCGCCGGGCGTGGATGTCAGGGCGTTCGCACGCCGTGGAGGGCGCTGCGGATCGGCGCGAGGAAGTCGCGCGCACGCAACGCAGCCGTATCGGCATCGGGCGCGTCGGCGAGATGCGCGACCAGCGCGCTGCCGATCACGACCGCATCGGCCGCTGCGGCGACCGCGACCGCCGTGGCCGCGTCGCGCACGCCGAAGCCGACCGCGACCGGAATCGAACCGCCTTGCTGGATATGCGCGACGCGCGCGCCGACCGCCGACACGTCGAGGCGATCGGCACCGGTGATACCCGCGAACGACACGTAGTAGACGAAGCCGCGCGCACGCGCGCGGATCGCGGCGAGGCGCGCGTCGGTCGTGGTCGGCGCGACGAGGAACACCTGGCGCAGGCCGGCATCGGTCAGCGGCGCGAGCGTGTCGGACTCCTCGACCGGCACGTCGACGACCAGCACGCCGTCGACGCCGGCAGCGACGGCCTCGGCGGCGAAGCGTGGGTAGCCGTAGATCTCGATCGGATTGAGGTAGCCCATGAGCACAACCGGCGTGTGTGCATCGCGCTCGCGGAACGTGCGCACCGCGGCGAGGATCGCCTCGATGCCGACGCCGCGTGCGATCGCGCGCTCGCTCGCGTGCTGGATCACCGGGCCGTCGGCGACCGGATCCGAGTACGGAACGCCGAGCTCGATGAGGTCGGCACCGCCTTCGACGAGCGCGTGCATGATCGCGACGGTCGCCTCGGGCAGCGGATCGCCGGCCGTGACGAACGGGATGAGGCCCTTGCGTCCTGCCGCACGCAACGCGGCGAAGCGCGCGTCGATACGCTGGGTCGTGGCACCGCTCGAGGCGGGCATGGCGTCGACGGCGCTCACAGCGAGATCCCCTCGCGTGCGGCGATCGTGTGCACGTCCTTGTCGCCACGACCCGAGAGGTTGCAGAGGATGAGCTTGTCCTTCGGCAGCTCGCGCGCGAGCTTCATCGCCTGCGCGACCGCATGGCTGGATTCGAGCGCGGCGAGGATGCCCTCGGTACGCGCGAGTTCGTGGAACGCGGCGAGCGCCTCGTCGTCGGTGACGCCTTCGTAGCGCGCGCGGCCCGAGTCCTTGAGGAATGCGTGCTCGGGACCGACACCGGGATAGTCGAGACCGGCCGAGATCGAATGCGTCTCGGTGATCTGGCCGTGGTCGTCGCAGATCACGTAGGTACGGTTGCCGTGCAGCACGCCCTTGCGGCCGGCCGCGAGCGAGGCCGCGTGGCGGCCCGTGTCGATACCGTCGCCGGCCGCCTCGGCGCCGACGATGGCGACATCGCGGTCGTTGAGGAACGCATGGAACAGGCCGATCGCGTTCGAGCCGCCGCCGACGCAGGCGGTCAGCACGTCGGGCAGGCGCCCGAACTGCTCGAGCATCTGCGCGCGCGCCTCGCGGCCGACGACGGCGTTGAAGTCGCGCACCATCATCGGATACGGGTGCGGGCCCGCGACCGTGCCGATGATGTAGAACGTGTCGGCGACATTGGTGACCCAGTCGCGCATCGCCTCGTTGAGCGCGTCCTTGAGCGTCTTCGAGCCCGAGGTGACCGGCACGACTTCGGCGCCGAGCAGCTTCATGCGGTAGACGTTGATCTTCTGGCGCTCGATGTCGACCGCGCCCATGTAGACGATGCAGTCGAGGCCGAAGCGCGCGCACACGGTCGCGGTGGCGACGCCGTGCTGGCCCGCGCCAGTCTCGGCGATGATGCGGCGCTTGCCCATGCGGCGCGCGACGAGCGCCTGGCCGATCGTGTTGTTGATCTTGTGCGCGCCGGTGTGGTTCAGGTCCTCGCGCTTGAGCAGGATCTGCGCACCGCCGATCTTCTGCGAGAGCCGCTCGGCGTGGTAGATCGGCGACGGACGGCCGACGTAGTACTTGAGGTCACGCTCGAACTCGGCGAGGAACGCGGGATCCTCGCGCATCGCGAGGTAGGCCGCGGTGAGTTCCTCGAGCGGCGGCATGAGCGTCTCGGGCATGTAGACGCCGCCGAAATCGGCGAAGCGCCCGTGCGCATCGGGGTACGCGTGGTAATCGGAGACGGTGATCGGTTCGTTCACGAATCTGGCCTGGTGAGAGCGTGGTCGGCGGCGCGCACGGCCGCGACGAAATCCTGCATGCGCCGCGCATCCTTGATGCCGCGGGCGGCTTCGATGCCGCTGGAGACGTCCACCGCGTACGGGCGCACCTGCGCGATCGCCGCGCCGACGTTGCCCGCGTCGAGCCCGCCCGCGAGGATCAGCGGACGGCCCGTCCCGGTGGCGCGCGACCAGTCGAACGTCGCGCCGCCGCCGCCCTGCCCGCCGCTCGCATGCGCGTCGAGGAGGAAGCCGGCGGCTCCGGGGTAGCCGGTCGCATAGCTTGCCACATCCGTGACCGAGCCCATCGGCACGGCCTTGATCCAGGGCGTGCCGCAGTACGCGCAGTCGGCGGCGGCCTCCTCGCCGTGGAACTGCACGAGGTCGGGCCGCACGGTCGCGACCACCTCGCGCACCCAGGCTGGATCGTCGTCCATGAACAGCGCGACGGCACCGACGAACGGCGGCAGCGCACGACGCAGACGCACCGCTTCGGCGAGCCCGACGAAGCGCGCGCTGCGGCGCGTGAACACGAAGCCGAGCGCGTCGACGCCGAGCGCGACCGCCGCCTGCGCATCCTCCGCGCGCGTGATGCCGCAGAACTTGATGCGCGTGCGGGTCATGCCTCGGACACCTCGGCCGGGAGCGCGAAACGCGCAGGATAGCGTGGCGCGAGGAAGCACAGCCCCGCGGCGACCGCGGTGGGCCCGGCGACGCTGCGGTCGCGCCCCGCGAGCAGCTCGGCCAGCCACGCGACCGGACGCTCGCCGCGGCCGACCGGCAGCAGCGAGCCGACGATGTTGCGCACCATGTGGTGCAGGAACGCGTTGGCCTCGATCTCGACGAACACGCGATCCTCTTCGCGCACGACGCGCAGCGCGCGCACGTTGCGGTGCGGCGTGCGCGCCTGGCAGGCGATCGTGCGGAACGCGCTGAAATCGTGCTCGCCGATCAGCGCCTGGCCGGCCGCGTGCATCGCCTCGTCATCGAGCGGCTGGCGCTCCCAGGCGACGTAGCGCGCGTCGAGCGCGGGCCGCGCGGTGCGGTTGAGGATCGTGTAGCGGTAGCGTCGCGCGGTCGCCGAGAAGCGGGCGTGGAAATCGTCGGCGACGAGGCGTGCCCAGCGCACGCCGACGCTGCGCGGCAGGCGCGCATTGGCGCCGAGCATCCAGCCGCGCTCGCCGCGTTCGGCACCGGAATCGAAATGCACGACCTGGCAGCGCGCGTGCACGCCGGCATCGGTGCGACCCGCGCAGGTCACCTCGACCGCGTGGTCGGCCACCGACGACACCGCCTGCTCGACCGCCGACTGCACGTTCGCGGCGTGCGACAGGCGCTGCCAGCCGTGGAAGTCGGTGCCGTCGTATTCGATGCCAAGCGCGATGCGCAACGCGGGTTCCGGGGTGCGTGGGGACCGCCGATTATCGCGCGGAATGTGCCGCGGGCCCAGCGTGGCGGGAATCAGCACTCCAGCGCGAACGCAGACTCCGGATCCGAGCCACGACTGGGGTCAGGTTCATTTTCCCGCCGCGACCTCGACGGATCGGGCGGCGTGTCCCCGGAAAATGAACCTGACCCCGGCTCCTCGGACGCTGGCATGGCGGCTGTGGCCGGGGCGGTGTCGCACGTTCCAGCGCGACTCAGGCTCAACTCGCCGGACCGCGTCGACGAAGAAATGGGGTCAGGTTCATTTTCCCGCCAGCGACCTCGACGGATCGGGAGTCGCATCTCGGGAAAATGAACCTGACCCCATGCTGGAAACGAAGAAGGCCGGGACATGCCCGGCCTTCTTCGTGTCGTCGCGTGGAGGCGTGGATCAGCCGATCTCGCCGATCAGCTTGCGGGCCTCGGCCTGTTGCGACGGGCTGCCTTCGGCGAGCACTTCCTCGAGCATCGCGCGGGCACCTTCCGGATCGCCCATGTCGAGGTAGGCCTTGGCGAGGTCGAGCTTGGTGCCGATCGCATCCTCGCCGGCGAAGAACTCGTCGTCGTCGATCGTCGACGCAGGCTCGTCCTCGGGCTCGGGCGCCGGCGGCGTGACGGGCTCGAAATCGAACGCTTCCGGTTCCTCGCGCGGCGCGGGCACCGGGGCCGGCGGGGGCGGCGTGAACGGCTCGATCGGCGGCAGGTCGAAGCTGAAGCCCGTGTCGGCCTCGGCCGGCTTCGCAGGCGGACGGCGATCGTCGAAGTCGAACTCGAAATCGGACGGCGCCGCCGCCGGGGTTTCGGGCAGGGCCTCGAACGCGGCCGTGCGGTACGGGTCGGCGGCCGGCTCCGGCGCGGGCGGCGGATCGTCGAACACGTAGCTGTCGTAGTCGGGCGCCTTGTCCTTGGTCGGCTCGTCGAACGAGAAGACGTCGTCGCGCGGCGCGGCCGTGTAGCTGTCGTCGGCGAAGTCGGCCAGCGACGCTGTGCCGCCGAACAGCGGGTTGTGCGGAACGAGCTCCTCGCCCATCGCGCGCGCCTCGCGCCACTCGGGCTGGTTCGGATCGGCGACGAACGCGTACATCTCCTCGGCGGCGGCCTCGAACCTGGTCGCGTCGCGGTTGGCGTAGTACAGGCTCAGCAGCTCGAGGTGCGCACCGGCGTTGCCGGGATCACGGCGCACCTGGTCGATGAGCGCCTGCTCCTCGGCGTCGATCGGACCGGCGGCGAATGCGTCGTCTTCCGGCACCGGCGAATCGCCGAACGAGTCGGCGATCGAGGCGCGCTCGGTCGCGGCGGGCTTGCGCTTGCGCAGGCCGGCCACACCGAGCAGGACGAGCAGCAGGCCACCGATGCCGGCGGCGCCGAGCGCCCACGGCTCGAGGTACCAGGGCTGTGCCTCGGCTGGCGGCGTCGCCGCTTGCTGCGGGGCGGCGGGAGCCGAATCGGCCGTCGGTGCCGGCTCGGTCGTCGCCGGTGACGGCGTAGTCGGCGGCTCGGTCGTCGCGGCCGGCGGCGTCGACGACGCAGCGGGATCGATCGGCGCGGTCACCGTGGCCGGCATCTCGGTGGTCGCGGCCGGATCGGCGGGCGTATCGACCGGCGGCGCGACGGGCGTGTCGCCCTGCGCGGTCGCGGCCGGATCGGCAGGCTTGGCGTCGCCGCCCCAGATGTCGTCCTTCGGCGCGGTCGCCGCCGGTGCGGCCGGCGTGGTCGCAGGCTCCACCGGCGGCGGGGTCGGCGTGGTGGCCGCCGGAGGTGTCGCTGCGGCGGGCGTGGACGGCTTGGCCGACGCGATCAGCGCGTCGTCCTGCATCTTCTGCAGCTTGTCGCGCAGCTCGGCGAGCTCGGAGTTCTGCAGCGAGATGAGCTTGTCGTTCTTGGTGCGGATCTCCTCGAGATCCTTGACGCGCGACTTGAGCTCGGCGCTTTCCTGCTCGCGACTCGTCAGCGCTTCCTTCACGCGGGCCAGCTCGGCCTTCGAGGCCGCGTCGCCGGTGCCGCCCGGCGTGCCGCCGGCGGGACGATCGGCCGCGTTCTGGCTCGCCGAGCCTTCACGCGGCGGCACGAGGGCGAGGCGCTCACCGTTCGACGACGACGGACGCGACGTCGAGGACGCGGACGACGGCGTCGAGGTCGCACCGGTGTCGGCGACGCGCGTCGGCGTCGAGGCACCGCCACGCCAGTCGTCGATCTGTGCGCGCACGGCGGCAGCGGCTTCACGTGCCGTACCGGTCGCGGCGATCTCCTCGGCCGACGGGATGCGCAGCACGGAGCCGCGCTTGAGCGCGTTGACGTTGTCGCGATAGAACGCGTTCGGATTCGCCTTGAGCAGCGCGAGCATCATCTGGTTGACGCTGACGTCGCCCGTGCGCGTGGCGCGCGCGATCTCGCCGAGCGTCTCGCCGGCAGCGACCGGACCGTAGCCCGTGCCGGTGACGCGCGCCGGCGTCGGTGCCGGAGCGGGAGCCGGAGGCGGCGTGGCAGCGGTCGCGCGCGGCGGCGTGGACGCACGCGCGGGCGTGGACGGTGCCGGCGTGGCCGGCTTCGATGACGGCGGCAGCGCCTGGGTCGGCGCGCGCTCGGCATCGCGCGTGCCCGCGGCGACCGCGCTCGAGCCCTTCACGGCCGGTGCCATCACCGGCGGATCGAGCAGCACGGTGTACTCGCGCAGCAGGCGGCCCTTGGGCCAGTTCGCCTCGACGAGCACGCCAAGGAACGGATCACGCACCACGTCTTCGCTGGTCACGCGCACGACGGTCTCGCCGCGCGCGTTCTTGGCCATCGTGAACTGCAACGGCACGCTGATGTTCGAGCGGCTCAGGCCGACGCGCTCGAAATCCTCGACGCTGGCGAGCTGCACGACGAGACCCTCGGCCTCGTTCGGCGTGTTGAGGATGACCGGAATCTCCGCGACGAGCGGCTGGTTGAGCCCCGAACGGACCTGGATCGCGCCCAGTCCCAGCGCGAACGCATCGGTCACCCCCAGCGCGAGCGCGATGGCCAGCGACAATTGCAGCGGTCGTTTCATGAACAGCGCTCCCCAGAGGCTTTTGCGGGTTTTTTGGGCATTCCGACGGGCCGATGCGGCCCGTTTCAAGCTCGAAAATGCCTTATAACACAATCGTAACTACGGATTACAGATACGTTTTCGCCAACAGTTCCGCAACTTGCACGGCGTTCAATGCGGCGCCCTTGCGGATATTGTCGGAGACGATCCAGAGGTCGAGCCCGCGCGGATGCGAGATGTCCTCGCGGAGGCGTCCGACGAACACCGGGTCCTTACCCGCCGCGTCGCCGACCGGCGTCGGATAACCGCCCGCCTTGCGCTCGTCGACGACTTCCACGCCGGGGGCGCTTTGTAGCAACTCGCGGGCACGCTCCACCGTGATCTTGTCGCGGGTTTCGATATGCACGGCCTCGGCGTGGCCGAGGAAGACCGGCACGCGCACGGCGGTCGGGTTCACCTGGATCGACTCGTCGCCGAGGATCTTGCGCGTCTCCCAGACCATCTTCATCTCTTCGCGCGTGTAGCCGTTGTCCTGGAAGTCGTCGATGTGCGGGATCACGTTGAACGCGATCTGCTTGGTGAACTTCGACGGCTTGACCTCCTGGAAGTTGAGCAGCGCGGCGGTCTGGCGGCCGAGCTCCTCGATGCCCGAGCGGCCCGCGCCCGAGACCGACTGGTAGGTGGCGACGTTGATGCGCTCGATGCCGGCCTCGCGGTGGATCGGTGCGAGCGCGACGAGCAGCTGCATCGTCGAGCAGTTCGGGTTGGCGATGATGCCGCGCTTCGTGTAACCGGCGATCGCATCGGGATTGACCTCGCTGACCACGAGCGGGACGTCGTCGTCGCGGCGGAACTCCGACGTGTTGTCGATGACCACGGCGCCCGCTTCCGCGGCGCGCGGCGCGTGCACGCGGCTGACGCTGCCACCGGCCGAGAAGAACGCGATGTCGACGCCGGCGAAGTCGTACGTGGCGAGATCCTGCACGACCACCTGTTTGGCCCCGAACGCGATCTTCTCGCCGGCACTGCGCTCGCTCGCGAGCGGCACGAATTCCGAGATCGGGAATTTGCGCTCGAGCAGGATCGAGATCAGCGTTTCGCCGACGGCGCCGGTGGCGCCGACCAGAGCGACCTTGTACTTCTTGCTCATGCGGGTGTTGTCCTGGCAGGGATGCAGCGGAGGGAGGCGGAGCGGATCAGGGCGACGGCAGGCGCGGCAGCGCGCTGCCCGGAACGAGGTTGGGCGGATCGCCGGCACGCGGGCCGAGGCCGAGCGCGGCGGCGAGATTGGCCACCGCGAGCGCGACCATCGCGCGCCGCGTCGCGTGGCTCGCGCTCGCGATGTGCGGCGTGAGCACGACGTTGTCGCAGGCGAGCAGACGCTCGTGCACGACCGGCTCGCCCTCGAACACGTCGAGGCCCGCGCCGGCGATGCGCCCCGCGGCGAGCGCCTCGGCGAGCGCGGAATCGTCGACGATGCCGCCTCGTGCGAGGTTGACCAGCGTCGCGGTCGGCTTCATCGCCGCGAGCGCGGCGGCATCGATCACGTGATGGCTCGAGGCCGAGTACGGCAGCACGAGCACGAGATGGTCGGCTTCGGCGAGCAGGTCCTGGAACGGCACCCAGCGCGCGCGGCAGGCGGCCTCGACCGCGTCGGGCACGCGGCTTCGGTTGTGGTAGACCACGCGCATGTCGAAGCCGGCCGCGCGCCGCGCGATCGCCTGGCCGATACGCCCCATGCCGAGGATGCCGAGCGTCGCACCGTGCACGTCAGCGCCGAGCAGGCGGTCGAACGACCACTGCGTCCACGCGCCGGAACGCAGCCAGCGCTCGGCCTCGGTGACGCGCCGCGCGGTCGCGAGCAGCAGCGCCCAGGCGAAGTCGGCGGTGGTCTCGGTGAGCACGTCAGGCGTGTTGGTCGCGGCGACACCGACGGCAGCGAGCGCGGCGACGTCGAGGTTGTTGTAGCCGACGCCGACGTTGGCGACCGCGCGCAGGTGCTGCGCCTGCGCGATCGCCGTACCGTCGATGCGCTCGTTGAGCGTGACGAGCGCGCCGTCGACGTCGCGCAGCGCGGTCGCGATCTGCGCCGGGGAATGCTCGGCGACGTCGGCCGTCGTGACGACGTCGGCGTGTTCGCGCAGCGGCGCGAGCAGGTCGTCGAACAGCGGCTGCGAGACCCAGATGCGTGGACGGCTCATCGCGCGACCTCGCCCGGGATGCGTGGCGCGATCGCGCCGACATCGCCGCATTGCGCGCGGTGGCGCAGCGCGTGGTCGATCAGCACGAGCGCGAGCATCGCCTCGACGATCGGCGTCGCGCGCAGACCGACGCAGGGATCGTGGCGGCCCTTCGTTCGCACCTCGATCGGCTCGCCGGCGAGGTTCACGCTGCGCCCGTGCACGAGCAGGCTCGAGGTCGGCTTGAACGCGACGCTCGCGGTGATCGCCTGGCCGCTGCTGATGCCGCCGAGGATGCCGCCGGCGTGGTTGGACAGGAAACCCTGCGGCGTGATCTCGTCGCGGTGCTCGGTACCCTTCTGCGCCACCGCCGCGAAACCGTCGCCGATCTCGACGCCCTTGACCGCGTTGATCGACATGAACGCCGCGGCGAGGTCGGCGTCGAGCTTGCCGTAGATCGGCTCGCCCCAGCCCGGCGGCACGCCTTCGGCGACCACGTCGACGCGCGCACCGACCGAGTCGCCGGCCTTGCGCACCGCGTCGATGTAGGCCTCGAGCTCTTCGATCATCGAGGCGTCGGGCCAGAAGAACGGGTTGGTCTCGACGACGTCCGCATCGAACGCACCGGGCACGAGCGTGCCGATCTGCGAAACGTGGCCGCGCACGCGGATGCCGTGGTGCTCGGCGAGCCACTTCTTGGCGACAACGCCTGCGGCGACGCGCATGGTCGTCTCGCGCGCCGAGGAGCGGCCACCCCCGCGCGGGTCACGGATGCCGTACTTGTGCCAGTAGGTGTAGTCGGCGTGGCCGGGACGGAACGTTTCGAGCAGCTCACCGTAATCCTTCGAGCGCTGGTCGGTGTTGCGGATCAGCAGCGCGATCGGGGTGCCGGTGGTGCGGCCCTCGAACACGCCCGAGAGGATCTCGATCGCGTCGGTCTCGTGGCGCTGCGAGGTGTAGCGCGAGCGCCCGGTCGCGCGGCGCTCGAGGTCGGCGGCGAAATCGGCGGGATCGAGCGCGAGACCCGGCGGGCAGCCGTCGATCACGCAGCCGATCGCGGGACCGTGGCTCTCGCCGAACGTCGTGACGGTGAACAGTTTTCCGAAGGCGTTGCTCGACACGGGCATTCCGGCTGGTGGGGACATGCCCGCGGATCGTGCATCCCGTACGCGCGGGCGGCGGTGCGGAATCCGGCGTCGCCGGAAGGATCAGCCGCGCGCGGCGAGCGCGGCGCCGATCGCGCCGGCGTGCTCGACGAGGTCCTCGCGCGTGAGCACGAACACGCCCATCGCGCCGACATTGAACTCGACCCAGTTGAACGGCACCTGCGGCAGCAGCGCCGCGAGCGCGTGCTCGCTCTCGCCGACCTCGACGATGAGCACGCCGCCCTCCTCGAGATGGTCCGGTGCCTGCGCGAGGATGCGCAACGCGATGTCCAGGCCGTCCTCGCCCGCGGTCAAGCCTAGTTTCGGCTCATGACCGTATTCGGGCGGCAGCGCGGCGAATTCCTGCTCGGTCACGTACGGCGGGTTGCTGACGATGAGGTCGTAGCGCTCGCCCGCGATCCCGTCGAACAGGTCCGAGGCGATCGCGCGCACGCGCGCACCGACATCCTGATACTCGATGTTCTCGCGCGCGAGCGACAAGGCATCGTCGCTGACGTCGACGAGGTCGACCTGCCAGTCCGGGTTGTGCGACGCCATCGCGATGCCGATGCAGCCCGAACCGGTGCACAGGTCCAGCGCGCGCGCCACGTCGGTGTCCTCGAGCCACGGCGAGAAACCCGACTGGATCAGTTCGGCGATCGGCGAGCGCGGCACCAGCGCGCGTGTGTCGGACTTGAACTCGAGCCCCGCGAACCAGGCCTTGCCGGTCAGGTAGGCGACAGGCGTGCGGTTCGCGATGCGCGCCTCGAACAGCGCGAGCACGGCCTGCTTCTCGTCGGCGGTCAGGCGTGCCTGGCCGTAGGCCGGCGACAGGTCGTGCGGAAGGTGCAGCGCCTGCAGCACGAGGTGGGTCGCCTCGTCGAGCGCGTTGTCGTAGCTGTGGCCGAACGTGAGGCCGGCGGCGCCGAAGCGGCTCGCGCCGTAGCGGATGAAGTCGATGATCGAGGCGAGTTCGGCGGTCATGCGGCGGCGCAACGTCGGCGGGGGCCGGCCAGTATAAGCCGCGCGCGAGCCGCCATGCGGCACCGCGTCGTGCGTCGCGATGCCGCCGGCTATACTGGGCGGATGAATCGACTCCGCATGTCTGGACGGATCGGCGCGACGCCGCTCATCGTCATCGCCGCCCTCGCCGTCGCGATCGGCTTCTGGGCGGGTGCCCGCTGGTTCGCCGCGCCGCCACTCGCGCTGTCGACCGCGGTCATGTACCCGTCGCGCTCGGTGGTGCCCGAGTTCACGCTCGCGCGCGCCGACGGCAAGCCGCTGACACTGGCCGACTGGCAAGGCCACTGGACCGTCGTGTTCTTCGGCTTCACGAACTGCCCCGACATCTGCCCGAACACGCTCGGCACGTTCAAGCAGGTCTGGAACGACCTCGCCGCGCAGGGCAAGACCGACCGCCTGCGCTTCGATTTCGTCTCGGTCGACCCGCAGCGCGACACGCCCGAGCAGCTCGCGCGCTACGTCGGCTTCTTCCACCCCGATTTCGTCGCCGCGACCGGCAGCGACGACGAGCTCACGCGCCTGACCCGCGCGCTCGGCCTCGTCTACGCGCGCGGTCCCGAGGAGAACGGCACCTATTCGGTCGACCACAGCGCCTCGGTCGTGATCGTCGATCCGCAAGGCCGCCGTGCCGGCCTGTTCCGTCCGCCGTTCGAGGCCGCCCGCATCGTCGCCGACCTCGCCGTGCTCGCGGAGACGCCGTGATGCGCCCCTCGATCCTGCTGCAGTACGCGCTGCCGCACCGGCTGCTGACGCGCGTCGTCTACTGGGCGACGCGGCGCACATGGCGGCCGTGGAAGGATTTCCTGATCGGCCAGATCACACGCCGCTACCGCGTCGACCTGACCGAGGCGAAGACGGCCGACTTCGCCGCCTACCCGCATTTCAACGCGTTCTTCACGCGCGAACTCAAGGCCGGCGCGCGCCCGCTCGATCCCGATCCCGCCGCGCTGCTGTGCCCTGCCGACGGCCGCATCAGCCAGTCGGGCCCGATCGAGGCCGGCCGCATCTTCCAGGCCAAGGGCCAGTCGTTCACGGCCGCCGAACTGCTCGGCGACGAGGCCGAAGCCGCCGCCTACGCCGATGGCCACTTCGCGACCGTCTACCTGTCGCCGCGCGACTACCACCGCGTGCACATGCCGCTGGCCGGCGAACTGGTTTCGACGCTGCACGTGCCGGGCCGCCTGTTCAGCGTGGCGCCGTTCGCGGTCGCCGACATCCCGCGCCTGTTCGCGCGCAACGAGCGCCTGGTCTGCCATTTCCGCGGCGAGCACGGACCGTTCGCGGTGGTCATGGTCGGCGCGATGCTCGTGTCGAGCGTGTCGACCGTGTGGGGCGATCTCGAGATCCCGCCGTACGCCTCCAAGCCGTCGCCGAAGGACTACCGCGGTCGCGGCCTGCACCTCGCGCGCGGTGCCGAGATGGGCCGCTTCAACATGGGCTCGACCGTGATCGTGCTGCTGCCGCGCGGCGGCGGACGCTTCGAAGGCCTGATCCCGGAGCAGCCCGTGCGCATGGGCCAGCGCGTCGGCACGCTGCCAGGCTGAACCGCATCCCCCTCGCGAACGCAACCCGGGCCTCCACGGGGTCGTTTCAGCCGGAACGATGTGGTGCAATCGGGCGAACTGTGACCCAAGCGTCAGGCCTCGCCGCCTCGACGGCCTAGAATCGGGCAGACGGACGGTCGCGGAATCCCGATCGCCGCACATTCGCTACAGGGGAACCTCATGTCCATCCTCACCCGACTGATCGCCCTGACACGCGGCATGCAGTTGCGTCGCCAGTTCAAGGACATCGAGAAGGCCCTCGAGCAGCTCGCGCCGAACGCGCGCCGCCAGCTCGCCGCCCTCGCGATGCGCGAGTTCTCCAACGCCGCCAAGAGCGAGTTCCCGCACCTCTACGCCACGCCGCCCGACGCCAAGTACGCGCCGTGGGGCACCGGCACCGCGCTCGGCATGGAACGCATGCGTTCCGACAGCCTGCAGGTGCGCCTGCGCGGCGTCGCGCTGTGGCTGATCGTGTCGTTCCACGAGACCAAGGATTCGCCGTATCCCGAGCAGCGCGAGCTGCATCGCCAGGTCATGCGCACGCTGCGCACGCTCAAGGAATCGGCCAACCCCAGCGATTCCACCGACGCCTACTTCGCGGACCGCACGCAGGCTGCGTGAGGTCCCGCGGGCGCCTTCGGCGCCCATTCTCCCAACGCTCGAACTCCTCCCAGGCGCAGTACGCGTCTGCATGTTTCCTTTCGGCTGAAGCGGCGCCGAGAGCTGGGGTCAGGTTCATTTGCCCCCGACGACGTCCAGGCAGGTGGCGTTCGCGTCGGGCAAATGAACCTGACCCCGTACCGGATCATCGTGCACGGCCCCGCGGTTCAAGCCCCTAGATAACCGATCCAGCGCCGGAACCCTTCCCGGCTCAGGCTTCCCAGGGTCGCACCGTCCGATTCGAGTTCGATGCAGAACTCCGCGTCGTCCGGCAACGGATCAGCGAAGTATTCGTGGGTGAAAGGCGGATTCGGATTTCGCACCAGGCCGACTTGCCGCCAGCCTTGCGACGCGAACTCGCAGTAGTCCCAGCCGGTGTCTTCCACGCACTTGATCATCAGGAGCGGGCGCACGACCGCACGTTGATCGGCGCGCAGTTCGGCGGGATCTTCAGGCGCGTGGATGCACGTCGCCGCCGGACGGGCATCGCCATCGGGCTCTCCCTCCAGGGCGAGATGTACCTTGAGACCTGCGTAGACGACACGATCCTCCGGCCGGTACGCACCGAGTAGCTCGATGTCCAACGCCTCGAGCGGAAGATCGTCATCGACGGGTTCGGGCGTGGTGACACGCCAGTTCGATCCTGCGCGGATGTCGGCCAGGGAAATGTCGGCGATCTTCATGATGGCCTCCTGGAACACGATCGCGGCATGCCGATACCCTCCATGGGTCCGCCACACGGCGCTGCCCTCAGCGCGCTGAACACCCCGTCAGGCGGATCACCTGACCGACGCGGATCGGGTAATGCGGCCCACGGATGCCGTTCGCCTTCGCCAGATCCTCGACCTTGGCGCAGCCCGAGCGACGTGCGATCGCACCGAGATTGTCGCCCTTGCGCACCGTGTAGCTGCGCGTCGTCGTCGACGGTCCCGAGCGTGCCGCACGTGCGGCGGCGGGCTTCGCGGCCGAGGTCGTCGCGGTGGCGGAGCTGAGTTCGCCCGCAAGCGTGGCCCAGCGGCCGCTCGTGCACGAGCTCGCATAGACGGCCTCGAGCTGCGCCGGCACTTCCAGACGCGTGCCGACCGCGAGCTTGGTCTGCGGATCGAGCGCCGGGTTGAGGTTGCGCAGCACGCGGAACCAGCCATCCTGCACGCCTTCGTTGCCGAGGCACACGGTCAGTTCGGCGAGCGTCGCCGGCTGCTTGAGCACGAGGTTGCCGGCGCGGCCGTCGACCTTCGGGAACTGCAGGCGGTAGCGCTCCGGATGCAGGAACAGCCACGCTGCGGCGAGCACCATCGGCACGTAGTCGCGCGTCTCGGACGGCAGCTCGCCGTAGACCTTGGGATCCCAGAAGCTCGTCGCGCCGCCGCGGCCGGCGAGGCGCTGCATGCGGCCCTCGCCGCCGTTGTACGCGGCGACGACGAGTTCGAGGTTGCCGTTGAAGATCGCGAGCTGCTCGTTGATGTAGGCCGCGTTCGCGCGTGCCGACAGGCCCGGGTCGAAGCGCGTGTCGAAGCCGTCGACGCTGCCGAGGCCGAAACGCTGGCCGGTCGCGTACATGAACTGCAGCGGGCCCGACGCACCCGCACGTGACACCGCGTGCACGCGGCCACCCGATTCCTTGGCCAGCATGCCGAACAGCAGCGCCTCGGGAAGGCCGGCGCGGTGGTACTCGGGCCACATGCGGTAGCGCATGAACTGGTACTGCACGTACGCGGCCATCAGGTTCGGGCGGTACTGCGTGAGCCACTGCTCGAGGCCGGCCTTGACCGGATCGTTGAGGGTCATGATCTCGGCGAGCTCGCGGCCCTTGAGCAGCGTGATCGTGCGCTCGAGCGCGGGCAGGCTCGCGACCAGCGGCGAATCCTCGCCCGCGGTGTCGCCGGGCGCATCGGTTCCGGCCGCGACGGCGTCCTCGCCTGCTTCGTCGGCGACGTAGTCGACGCCGAGGCGCAGCAGGCGGTCGTAGGTCGACAGGAAGCGGTTCGCGTCGCATCCCGCGAGCGCGTCGCAGCGCGCCGCGGCACCCTGCAGGTCGTCGAGCGAGGCCTTGACCTCGTCACGCGCACGCACGCCTTCGCCGCCGCGCCCGAGCTGCAGCGCGGCCTCGTAGCGGCGCGCGTCTGCGTCGAGCTGCGCGTACAGCGCGTTGACGGCGTCCTCGTCGACCTTGCCGTTGGCACGTCCCTGCGACGGCTTGGTCCCGGCGCCCGCGCACGCGGTGAGGGTCGCGACGAGCGCGGCGAGGACACAGCGGGACAACACGGGCATGGCGGTTTTCCGGGTGGGCGACAGGCAACGGTAACCGAGCCGCGCCACGGGCGGCAAACGCAAGCCGTTCTCGCGGCCACACGCCCGAGCGCGCGCACCCTACAATGCCGCGCATCGCCCACCATCGCAGCACGGGGTCCACGCGTGAACGACATCCTCATCGGCAAGAGCGACATCGAGGTCCTGCTGCGCTCGCGCTACGCGAACCGTCACGGCCTCGTCGCCGGCGCGACCGGCACCGGCAAGTCGGTGACGCTGATGCTGCTCGCCGAGGGCTTCTCCAAGCTCGGCGTGCCGGTGTTCCTCGCCGACGTGAAGGGGGATCTCGCCGGGCTGTCGCAGGCCGGCGCGATGAACGACAAGCTGCAGGCACGCCTCGAGCGCCTCGGCACGACCTGGCAGGCCGGAGCGAACCCGGTGATCTTCTGGGACCTGCACGGTGCACTCGGCCATCCCGTGCGCACGACGATCTCGGACATGGGCCCGACCCTGCTCGGCCGCCTGCTCGAGCTCAACGACACCCAGCAAGGCGTGCTCGAGGTGGTGTTCCGAGCGGCCGACGACGACGGCCTGCTGCTGCTCGACCTCAAGGACCTGCGCGCGATGCTCACGCACGCGAGCGAGAACGCGAAGGTCATCTCGCAGAAGTACGGCCTGATCGGCAGCGCCTCGATCGCGGCGATCCAGCGCGCGTTGCTGACGCTCGAGGAAGCCGGCGCCGACCACTTCTTCGGCGAGCCCGCGCTCGACCTCGCCGATTTCATGCGCCAGGACATGTCCGGGCGCGGCATCATCAGCATCCTCGCGGCCGAGAAGCTCATCCTCAAGCCGCGCCTCTACGCGACGTTCCTGCTGTGGATGCTGTCGGAGCTGTTCGAGACCCTGCCCGAGGCCGGCGACCTCGATCGCCCGAAGCTCGTGTTCTTCTTCGACGAGGCGCACCTGCTGTTCGACGGTGCGCCGCCCGCGCTCGTGCAGCGCATCGAGCAGGTCGTGCGCCTGATCCGCTCCAAGGGTGTCGGCGTGTACTTCTGCTCGCAGAATCCCGACGACGTGCCGCAGGTCGTGCTCGGCCAGCTCGGCAACCGCGTGCAGCACGCGCTGCGTGCGTTCACGCCGCGCGACCAGAAGGCCGTGCGCGCGGCCGCCGAGACCTTCCCGCCGAACCCGTCCGTGAACGTGGTCGAGGCGATCACCCAGCTCGCAGTCGGCGAGGCACTCGTGACGACGCTGCAGGACGGCGGCGTGCCGCTGCCCGTGCAGCGCGCGCTGATCGCGTCACCGGGCTGCCGCATCGGCACGATCACGCCCGAGGAGCGCGCCACGGTGCGTTCGCGCTCGCCGGTCGGCGCGCGCTACGACACCTCGATCGACCGCGAATCGGCCTACGAGATGCTAGCCGCACGCGCCGCGAGCGAGGCCGAGGCGGAGGCTGCCGCGGCGCCCGCACCCGCCGGCAAGGGCGGCAAGGCCAAGGCCGGCGCGCCGGCCGAGGAGCGCGGCTGGACCGACGCGGTCAAGGATGCCGTGCTAGGCACGTCGCGCCGCCAAGGCATCCTCGAGACGATGTCGAAAACGGCCGCACGCAGCGTCGCCAGCCAGATCGGTCGCCAGCTCGGCGGTGGCAAGATCGTGCGCGGCCTGCTCGGCAGCATCTTCCGCTCGCGCTGAGGATCGCGCGTTGGGTCGCTGGCGTCCTCCCGCGGCGGTGTCGTCGCCGCTGATCACCGCCGAAGGCAAGCAGCGCCTGCAGGCCGAGCTCGACGACCTCTGGCGCGTGCGCCGGCCCGAGGTGGTCGCCGCGATCACGGCGGCTGCGGCCGAAGGCGACCGCTCCGAGAACGCCGAATACATCTACCGCAAGAAGCAGCTCGCCGAGATCGACCGCCGCGTGCGCTACCTGAGCAAGCGCATTCCGGACCTGCGCGTCGCGGAGGGCGTGCCCGCGGACCCGCAGGCGATCTTCTTCGGTGCGCGCTTCGTGCTCGAGGACGACGACGGTGCGACCACGGCCTACCGAATCGTCGGCTCCGACGAGACCTCGGCCGCGACGAACGCGATCAGCATCGATGCGCCGCTCGCGCGTGCCGCACTCAAGCGCCGCGTCGGCGACGAGTTCGAGGTCGCCACGCCGTCGGGCACGCACGCCTACCTCGTGGTCTCGGTCGCCTACGACGGCTGAAGCGCCGCACCGTCCTCGCGTGCACCACGGCGCGAGGCCCCGCAAACGAAAAACCCCGGCGCAAAGCCGGGGTCTTCGTGTCGCCTCGCGCAGGCTTCAGGCCTGCGCCGGTGCGATCAGGGCGTGACGGGCAGGTAGACGCGATAGGTCGACTCGCCGGCCTCGTCGGTACCGGTGATCTCGTCCCAGAAGCGACCGCCGTTCATCTCGCTGTACTCGTAGCCGTGGGTCTCGGCCCAGGCCTTCTCCTGCAGGCGGAGCAGCGGGAGCGCCGCGGCGCTGCCGGTGTAGTCGGTCACGAGCGCCTTGCCGGTGTAGCCGGTCGTCGCGCGGACCTCGTCCTCGAGCACGAGGTAGCCCTTGTCGTCGACCTGGCCGACCGTCGTCGTCGCCGGCGCGGCGGGCTCGTCGTCGATGAAGCCCGACGATGCGTCGGCGGCGTGCGAAGCGGCGGCCGGGATCGTGTAGCTGTTCTTGTCGAGCGTGAACGTCGCGTTGTCGACCGGGATCGCGACATCGAACGAGTAGCTGTCGTCACCCCAGTTCGAGGTGATCGTCATGCGCGGACCGGCGGCGTTGAGGCCGGCCTTCTTCATGACGGCCTCGATGCGCGCGGCGGCGGCATCCGTCGCCTCGGCGACCTCGTCGAGCGTGCGCGGCGCCTTGACCGACAGGAACAGCATCGGCTTGCCGACGACGTCGGCGACCTGGATGTCCTGGTTCGAGTAGTCGGTGTTCGGGAACGTGGCGAGCATGTTGGACAGGTTGGCCACGTTCGCCTGGACCATGTTGTCCGGCGTGCCGTGGATGTACAGGCCCGCGTAGCGCCACATCAGGTTCCAGCCGTAGTCGACCTCGTAGGTCCAGTAGATACGCGAGGTCTTCGCGTTCGCGGCCGGATCGATGCGGATCGTGTAGGTCTTGTTGGTGCCGGCCCACGTGTTCGTGACCGCGTACTTGACCTGGCTGTCCTGGTCGGACGAGGCGATCTCGAGGCTGCCGTCGCCGACCGCCTGGCTCGTCGCGTGGTAGTCCACCTTCGCACCGACGCCGTCGCGCGGGCCCGAGAACTCGACGCGCATCGTCGGGTCCATGCGGCGCTCGGCCGACCATTCCGGGAAGCGCTGCAGCGTATTGATCGTGTCGTAGATCTGCCGCACGGGGCTGGACACCTCGACGGAACGCTCGACGCGGCCACTCGAGGGCAGGAACACACCGACCAGCACGATCAGCGCGCCCACGATCAACAGGGACACCAGCAACTCTAGAACACGTGTCATTCCAAGCCTCTCCACGACATGATCGCGCGCCGGACCGGCCGATCTCCGGGCCCTCCGGCACGCAGCGAACCGGGCTGTCGCGGGTGAGGCCCGACGTCGCGATCGACGCCTGCTCCCCCACGCACCCGCGCCCGTAGGCCGGGCATGGTACTTGAGTCCGGGGCGCGGTGGCTACGGGCCGAATGGCCCACATGAAAGGCCCGCGACAGGATCGGGGCGCTCAGACGATGCCGAGCTCGAAAGCCTTCAGGACCGCGCGCGTACGGTCGCGCACGCCGAGCTTGGACAGGATGTTGGACACGTGGTTCTTGACCGTGCCTTCGGCAACCCCCAGCGAATTGGCGATCTCCTTGTTGCTGTAGCCGCCCGCCATGAGCCGCAGGATGCCGGTCTCGCGCTCGGTGAGCGGATCGGGGCGGTCCAGGCTCGTGAAGTCGTTGTGCATGCGCTCCAGGCCCGACAGCAGCCGCTGCGTGACCACCGGCGCGACCAGCGAGCCGCCTCCGGCCACGACCTTGACCGCATCGACGAGCTGGTCGAGCGAGACGTCCTTGAGGAGGTAGCCGCGTGCACCGGCCTTGAGGCCCGCCAGCACCAGCTGATCGTCGTCGAACGTGGTCAGGATGATCGTCGGCGGCAACTGGTTCGTTCCGGCCAGTGCGTTCAGCACGTCAAGGCCCGACATGCCGGGCATGCGCATGTCGAGCAGGACGACATCGGGCTTCACCTGCGGGATCAGCTGGACCGCCTGCGCGCCGTCGCCCGCCTCGGCCACGACGCGGATCGAGTCCGAAAGCTCGAGCAGCGAGCGGATGCCCTGGCGCACCAGGGTCTGGTCATCGACGAGGCAGACCGAAATCATTGCGTTCCCTCCAGTGGCAGCCAGGCATCGAGCGCGAAGCCCTCGCCCCTGGCCGTGACGATATCGAGGCGGCCGCCGAACTGCGACAGGCGCTCGCGCATGCCGTTGAGTCCGTTGCCGTGCCTGAGCTGCGGCGCACCGCGACCGTCGTCGCGGGCACGGATGGCGATGCCACCCTTGCCGTCGCGCTCGAACGCGAGCCACAGGTTGCGCGCACCGGCGTGGCGCACCGCGTTGGTGATGATCTCCTGCGCGCAGCGCAGCAGGACCTGCGCGCGCCGCGCGTCGTCGACCGCGAAACGCGGCGGCAGTTCGAGGTGGATCGCGAGGCCGGGCACACCTTCCACGAGGCCGCGCAGCGCGCCGGTGAGATCGATGCTGTCGTCCTCGCGCAGCTGGCTGACCACCTCGCGCACGTCCGAGAGCAACAGGCGCGCGACCGACTGGGCCTGGCGCACGTGCTCCTGGGCCTGTCCGGCGACGAGGTGGCTGGCGACCTCGAGGTTGAGGCTCAGCGCGGTGAGATGGTGGCCGACCAGGTCGTGCAGCTCGCGCGAGATGCGCATGCGCTCGCCGAGGCGGCTCGACTCGGCGAGCAGCGCGCGTGTCGCGCGCAGCTCGGCATTGAGTCGCCGCTGCTCGTCGCGCGCCTCGGCCTGCTGCTTGGCCACGAGGGAGGTCACGAAACTCAGTACCGAGATGCCGAGGTAGAGGCTCGACTGCATGAAGGCCAGCGTGAACGACCAGTCCGGCCAGCTCGCGAAGATCGGCAGGACCGAGAAGTTCTGCAGGACCATCCAGACGAGGCCGACCAGCGGTGGCAGGATCCACGGCAGTGTCACCGACACGACGACGAGGAAGAGCGCCGACAGCGCGCTCTGGCTGAGCCAGCCCACCGCGAGCGCGAGCCCGTTGAGCAACAGGAGCAGCGCGATCTGCCAGACCCGGCGCAGCGCCGTGGGGTGGCGCACGCCCATGTCGTGGGTGAGGTACCAGAACACGAGTCCGAACGTGATGTAGCAACCCAGCCACAGGTCGTAGAAGTACGCCGGCCGGCCACGCCCGATCATTTCGTCCACGACGGTGTCGTAGTTGAGCAGCGGGATGCCGACGCACGCGTAGGTGAACAGGCTCGCGTAGCGCAGCAGCTGGACGTGGTTGATGTACGGCAGCGCCATGCGGCCATGATAGGCGCCGGACCGCGCCCCGCAACCTGCCCATTGGTCATTCCCGGGCGACCTGGCGGCCTACATTTTTTTCATGGCCCTGTGTCCGGGTGCATGCGATAATCGCCGCCATCCGCGCCGCCCCCGGGTCGAGCGCCGCACCCTGCCGGAGCAACCGACAGCATGACCCTCGTCATCCGCGACGTGCGCGAGCACGAGCTCGATTCCGCGCTCGCGCTCAACAACGCCGTCGGACACAGCATCCTCGCGCTCGACGCGGCCCGGATGCGCTGGTTCCACGCGAACGCCTCGTACTTCCGCGTCGCCGAAGTGGATGGCGTGATCGCCGGCTTCCTCATGGCGATGCACGCCTCGGTGGACTACTCGAGCCCCAACTTCCTGTGGTTCCGCGAGCGCTACCCGGAGTTCGTCTACATCGACCGCATCGTCATCGCCGAGCCGTACCGCGGCCTCGGCCTCGGCCGCATCTTCTACTGCGACGTGACGAGCTACGCCGAGGTCCGCGTGCCACTGCTCACCTGCGAGGTGTTCCTCGAGCCGCGCGACGACGTCGCCGTGCTGTTCCACGGCACCTACGGCTTCAACGAGGTCGGTCAGCACGTCATGCCCGGCGTGGGCCGACCGGTGAGCCTGCTCGCCAAGTCGTTGTGCAGCTACGAGTTCGTGCGCGACACCTACCTCGCCGCCGGTCCGGGCCACCTGCCTGCCCAGCCGTGGCTGGCCGAGCGCTTGCCCGCGCCCACCGAACCTCGCGCCGCGCGCGCGAGCGGCGGCTGACCGCGCGTCCATGGCGGATCCGAAATCCTTCGAACCCGCGGCCGAGCTCAAGTTCGGCCAGGTCGGCATCGCGAACCTGCGCCTCAAGCGCTACGACCCGGACGGCATGGCCGCCGAGCTCGCGTCGAAACTCGCCACCGCACCGCAGCTGTTCTCGCGCACGCCGGTCGTGCTCGACCTGAGCCACCTGCCCGCGCTGCCGGCCGAAACCGACGTGCGCGACCTGCTCGCGCGCATCCACGCCGCGGGCATGCTGCCGGTCGGACTCTCGTACGGCACCACCGAGAACGAGGCGCTCGCGCGCGCGCTCGACGTGCCGCTGTTCGCCAAGTTCCGCGCCGCGTTCGAGCGCGCCGGCGAACCGCTCGTCGAAGTGCCCGGCCCTGCGGCAACCACGGCGCCCGCGCCTGTCGCACCCGAGCCCGCTGCTTCACGCCCGACGCCTCCGCCACCGAGCCGCCGCACCGGCACGCTGCATCAGGACGCGCCCGTGCGCTCGGGGCAGCAGGTCTACGCGCGCGGCGGCGACCTCGTGCTGACCAAGCTCGTCGCCAACGGTGCCGAAGTGATCGCCGACGGTTCGATCCATGTCTACGGCGCCTTGCGCGGCCGCGCGCTGGCCGGCGCGCAGGGCGACGAGAGCGCACGCATCTACTGCCAG
This sequence comes from Dokdonella aquatica, assembly GCF_051987395.1. NCBI lineage: Bacteria > Pseudomonadati > Pseudomonadota > Gammaproteobacteria > Lysobacterales > Rhodanobacteraceae > Dokdonella > Dokdonella aquatica. The sequence continues at coordinate 4,813,228 of NZ_CP197094.1, forward strand.
GAGTTCCACGCCGAGCTCGTCTCGATCGCGGGGCACTACCGGGTGTTCGAGGATCTTCCCGCCGACCTGCGTGGCAAGCCCGTGCAGGCGTGGCTGGAGGGGGAAAAACTGCTGTTGGCCAGGCTCGGCTGACCGCGGACCATCACAAGAGCCACACGGAGAATGGACCTTGACTGAAATCATCGTCGTCACGTCCGGCAAGGGCGGAGTGGGCAAGACCACGACGAGTGCGTCGCTGTCGGTCGGCCTCGCCAAGCGCGGCAAGAAGGTCGCCGTCATCGATTTCGACGTCGGCCTGCGCAACCTCGACCTCATCATGGGCTGCGAGCGCCGCGTCGTGTACGACTTCGTCAACGTCATCCACGGCGAGTGCACGCTCAAGCAGGCGCTCATCAAGGACAAGCGCTACGACACGCTGTTCGTGCTCGCCGCGTCGCAGACGCGCGACAAGGACGCGCTCACCAAGGAAGGCGTCGAGACCGTGCTCAACGGCCTGCGCGAGGACGGCTTCGATTTCGTCATCTGCGACTCGCCCGCCGGCATCGAGAAGGGCGCCGCGCTCGCGATGTACTTCGCCGACCAGGCGGTCGTCGTGGTCAACCCGGAAGTCTCGAGCGTGCGCGATTCGGACCGCATCCTCGGTCTGCTGTCGAGCAAGACGCGCAAGGCCGAACTCGGCGAGGGCGCCGTCGCCCAGCACCTGCTGCTGACGCGCTACAACCCGAACCGCGTCGAGACGGGCGACATGATGAGCGTCAAGGACGTGCAGGAGATCCTCGGCATCGAGGTGATCGGCGTGATCCCGGAATCCGAAGGCGTGCTCGCGGCCTCGAACGCCGGCGTGCCGGTGATCCTCGACGACAGTTCCCACGCCGGCCACGCCTACGAGGACGCGGTCGCGCGCCTGCTCGGCGAGAGCCGTCCGCTGCGCTTCATCGACGCGACGAAGAAAGGCCTGTTCGCACGCATCTTCGGGAGCTGAGCATGGGAATCCTCGATTTCTTCAAGGCCCGACCGAAGAACACCGCCAACGTCGCCAAGGAGCGCCTGCGCATCATCGTCGCGCAGGAACGTGCGCAACGCGGCAGCCCGGACTACCTGCCGACGTTGCGCCGCGAGCTGCTCGAGGTGATCAAGAAGTACGTCAACGTCGATCCCGACGCCGTGCTGATCAACGTCGAGCGCGACGGCGACCACGAAGTGCTCGAACTGTCGGTCGCGCTGCCCGAGAAGGGCACCGCCACCGGCGCCGACTGATGCGCGCGTGCTGACGCTGGCCGACATCGACGGCGCGTCCGTCGACGCACTGCTCGCGCAGCACGGCCTGCGCCTCGAGCGTGTCGCCGACGGCGCGCCGATCCCGGGCAGCTTCTGGGGCGATCCCGAAGCCGGCGTGATCGGCAGCACCGTCTACGCACGCGGCGACACGCCCGTGCATTCGCTGCTGCACGAGAGCTGCCACCTCGCCGTGCTGCCTCCCGAGCGTCGCGCCGGCGTGCACACCGATGCGAGCGACTCGGTCGCCGAGGAAGACGCCACCTGCTACCTGCAGGTGGTGCTCGCCGATGCCCTGCCCGATGTCGGCAGCGAGCGCCTCATGGCCGACATGGACGCCTGGGGCTACACGTTCCGGCTCGGCTCGACGCGCGCCTGGTTCGAGCGCGATGCCGACGACGCACGGCTCTGGCTGGCCGAGCGCGGACTGCTTCCCGCGCGCTGAGCGAGCACCGCTTCACACCCTCCCCGCCTGCCTCTTGCGCGCCCGCGAGCGCGCGGTCCAGACTGCCCGACCGATCTGACGGGGAGCTCTTTCGTGACGTCCACGCGACTGTTTCTAGCCCTTTCCTGCGCGCTCGCCGCGAGCGCCTGCACGACCACGCCCAAGCGCGCCGACACCGCCGCGCCGCCGGTCAAGACCGCCGCCGAGGCCGACGCGTTCGTCGCCGGCGTCAACCAGTCGATCCGCGACCACTACGTCGAGGAGGTCGCCGCGCAGTGGGTCGCCAACACCTACATCAGCCGCGACACCGAAGTGCTCGAGTCGAAAGCGAGCGAGCGCTCGCTGACCCGCCTCAAGGAAGCGATCGACGCCTCGCGCGCCTACGAGGGCGCGGGCATGTCGGCACCGACCGCACGCTCGATCGAACTGCTCGAGCGCCTGAGCCCGATGCCCGCACCGGAGGATCCGGCCCACCTCGCCGAGATGGCCGGGCTCGGCTCGCGCCTCAACGCCGCCTACGGCGCCGGCAAGGCCTGCAAGAACCCGCAGGACGAGAAGACCTGCCGCAACCTCGACCAGCTCTCGCAGACGATGGCGACGAATCGCGCCTGGGATGCCAACCTCGAGGCCTGGCAGGGCTGGCACGGCGTCGCGCGCGCGATGCGCCCCGACTACCAGCGCTTCGCCGAACTGCTCAACGAGGGTGCGCGCGACACCGGCTACGGCGATGCCGGCGAGCTGTGGCGCTCGGGCTACGACATGGAGCCGCAGGCGATGCGCGCCGAGACCGAGCGCCTGTGGGGCCAGGTCGAACCGCTGTACACGCAGCTGCAGTGCTTCGTGCGCGGCCGCCTCGACAAGAAGTACGGCAAGCGCATGCCGACCGACGGAACCATCCCCGCGCACATCACCGGCAACATGTGGGCGCAGGACTGGTCGGCGCTGTACGAGCTCGTGCAGCCGTTCCCGGGCGTGGCCGGCATCGACGTCGACGCCGCGCTCAAGCGCCAGAAGTACACGCCCGAGAAGATGGTGCGCAGCGCCGAGGCGTTCTACACCTCGCTCGGCATGCCGGCGCTGCCGGCGACGTTCTACGAGCGTTCGCAGTTCGTGCGCCCGCGCGACCGCGACGTGGTCTGCCACGCGAGCGCGTGGGACCTCAACCTCGAAGGCGACGTGCGCATCAAGATGTGCATCACGCCGACCGAGGAAGACTTCCGCACGATCTACCACGAGCTCGGCCACATCTATTACTACTTGGCCTACAACGGCCTGCCGCCGCTGTTCCAGAACGGCGCGCACGACGGCTTCCACGAGGCGATCGGCGACACCGTCGAGCTCAACCTGACGCCGGCCTACCTCAACCGCATCGGCCTCGCCGGCAAGACGCGCGCGAACGACAAGGCGCTGGTCAACGCGCAGATGCAGCTCGCGCTCAAGAAGATCGCGTTCCTGCCGTTCGGCAAGCTCATCGACGAATGGCGCTGGGGCGTGTTCGACGGCTCGATCACGCCGCAGAACTACAACGCCGCGTGGTGGGACCTGCGCGTGAAGTACCAGGGCGTGTCGGCGCCCGTGCCGCGCACCGAGCAGGATTTCGATCCCGGCGCGAAGTACCACGTGCCCGGCAACACGCCGTACATGCGCTACTTCCTCGCCCATATCCTGCAGTTCCAGTTCCAGCGCGCGCTGTGCAGGAAGGCCGGTCACGAAGGCCCGCTGCACGAATGCTCGATCTTCGGCAACAAGGAGGCCGGCGAGGCGTTCTGGGCCATGCTCGGCAAGGGCTCGAGCCAGCCCTGGCAGGAGACGCTCAAGACGCTGACCGGTGATGACGGCATGGACGCGAGCGCGATCCTCGACTACTTCGAGCCGCTCAACGCGTGGCTGGCCAAGCAGAACGAAGGCAAGACCTGCGGCTGGAAGCAGGGTTCGTAAGCGCAGGCACGGTCCGGCCGCCGCGAGGCGGGCGGACCGGGCGCGACACCACACCGGGGGATACACCATGCAACGCTGGATCAAGCTGCCCGACGGCCGCTTCGTCGACGCCAACCGCATCGCCTACGTCGGCAAGGTCGACACGTTCAACCGCTACGACGAGGACGGCAACGATCTCGGCCTCGCCTACACCGTGAACCTCGGCACCGAGGTCTCGCGCGAGAACCATCTCAACGTCATCGGCACCAAGGACGAGGTGTTCGGCATGCTGCGCCAGATCCTCGGCGGCGGCGCCGCGCCGCCCGCGACTCAGACCTGAGCCTCGCCGGGCGGCAGGCGCCGCTCGACGACGCGGCAGGCGATCCACGCGATCGCACCGGCGAGCGTGGTGCCCGCGGCGGTCAGCGCGAGTGCGACCGCGCTGCCCGAGATCAGCGGCGAGACCACGCCCGCGAGCAGTGCGCAGAACACGAGGCTGAAGAACGTCTGCAACGACGACGCGCTGCCGCGATGCTGCGGGAAGCGGTCGAGCAGGCGCAGCGTCAACGACGGCATGGCGATGCCGATGCCGATCGCGTGCAGGCCGATCGGCAGTACCGACCACGGCACGCGCGACGTCTCCAGCACGAACGCCGTTGCCACGTTGAGCGCCGACGCACCGAGCATGATCGCGTAGGCGAGCCGCACCGAGTTGACCATGCTGACGCGCCCGGCCAGGCGCCCGGAGAGGAACGAGCCGAGCATGAGCCCGCCGATCGCGGGCACGAACAGCCACGCGAACTGCTGCTCGTCGAGGCCGAGCAGGCCCATCACGAAGGCCGGCGCGGACGCGATGTAGACGAACAGCGCGTTGAAACCGAGCGTGCCCGCGAGCACGAGCGGCACGAACAGCGGATCGCGCAGCAGGTGCAGGTAGCCGTGCAGCATCGCGCGCGGCGACAGCGGCTGGCGCCGCGCGGGTGGATGTGTCTCGGGCAGCCACGCGAAGCTCGCCAGCCACAGCAGCACCGCGAAACCCGCGAGCGCCCAGAAGATCATCGGCCACTGCGCGAACGCGATGATCCAGCCGCCGACCACCGGTGCGATCGCGGGCGCGACGCCGAAGATCATCGATACGGTCGACATGAGGCGCTGTGCGTCGGCGCCCGTGAAGCAGTCGCGGATGATCGCGCGGCCGACGATGAAGCCGGCGCCCGCCGTCACGCCCTGCAGCGCGCGGAACACGAGCAGTTCGCCGATCGAGCGCGACAGCGCGCAACCGATCGACGCGAGCACGAACAGGGCGACGCCGCCCAGCACGACGCGACGGCGTCCGATCGCGTCCGACAGCGGACCGTGCAGCAGCGACATGAGCGCGTAGGCGACCATGTACACGCTCAGCGTCTGCTGCATCGCGACCGGCGTCGTGTCGAGATCGCGTGCGATCGCGTGGAACGCCGGGAACATCGTGTCGATCGAGAACGGCCCGAACATCGCCAGCGCAGCGAGCAGCGGCGCGAGCACGCGGACGCGCGGCGTGAAGGATTCGGCGGGGGGCGGCGGCGCGGACATCGGGGGCGGCATGCTAAGCGCTCACGACCGGCGCGTCATCCGCCGGACGTCGTGGTGGCGCCGCGAAGCCGCTGCGCTTCGCTCAGGCCCCGCGCGCGAGCGCGTTGAGCCGCACGGCGACGAACTCGATGTGACCGCTCGCGGCACGGCGTGCGCGTTCGGCATCACGCGACAGGATCGCGTCGAGCAGCGCGCGGTGCTGCACGCGCAGCTGCTGCGCCGTGCGTGACTGCGGCTCGAGGCCGGCGAGGCTGAGCTGCACGTGGTCGTGCAGCAGCGCGAGCAGCGAGGCGATCAGGTACGAGAACACCGGGTTGTGCGTGGCGTCGGCGATCGCGCGGTGGAACGCGACGTCGCTGCGGATCTGCTCGCGTCGCTCGGAGCCGGCGTAGGCCTTGTCGACGTCGACGAGCGCAGCCTCGAGGCGTACGCGATCGGCGGCATCGTGGCGCAAGGCGGCGAGCTCGGCGGCGCGGCTCTCGAGCATCGCGCGGAACTCGACGAGGTCGCCCTGCAGCATCGGATGGCGCTGCGCCATGTCGAGCCAGATCTCGGCCATGCGGCGGTCGGACTGCTCGACCACGTAGGTGCCGTCGCCCTGGCGTCGTGCCAGCCAGCCGCGCGAGACGAGGCTGCCGACGGCCTCGCGCACGGTCGCGCGCGACACCCCGAGCGACTCGGCCAGCATGCGCTCCGAAGGCAGGCGCTTGCCTGGCGCGTAACGGCCCTCGAGCACGGCCTGTTCGAGATGGGCGGTGACCTGGTCGAGCTGGCTGGACATGGCGCGGCGACGGGCTTCGTAAAACTGGTCTGACCAATATACCGCGCCTGCGGCATCGGACCACACTCGCCGCCAGCCAGCCCTGAGACCCCGATGAGCCCGCCCGTTCCAGCCCTGCCGACGCCGCGCGACGTCTACTTCTTCGCCACCTGCGTGGTCGACATGTTCGAGCCCGAGGCCGGCCTCGACGCGATCGCCGTGCTCGAGCACGCGGGCCTGCGCGTGACGTTCCCCGAGGCCCAGACCTGCTGCGGCCAGCCCGCCTACACGACCGGTTTCCCCGAGGAGGCGCTGCGCGTCGCGCGCGCCCAGCTCGACCTGTTCCCCGAACCGTGGCCGATCGTCGTGCCGTCGGGCTCGTGCGCGGGCATGATCCACCACCACTGGCCGCGCCTGTTCGCGCACGATGCCGAGCTCTCCAAGCGCGCGCGCGACATCGCCGCGCGCGTCGTCGAGTTCACCGACTTCGTGGTCGGCACGCTCGGCCTCGACCTCGCCGATGCCGACGACGCCCCCGTGAAGGTCGCGCTGCACACCTCGTGCAGCGCGCGCCGCGAGATGGACACGCTGCGCAGCGGCCGTGCCGTGCTCGCCGCCCTGCCCGGCGTCGAGCTCGCCCATCACGACCACGAATCGGAATGCTGCGGCTTCGGCGGCACGTTCTCGGTCAAGCATCCCGAGATCTCGGCGGCGATGGCCGGCGACAAGCTCGACGCGATCGCCGCGACCGGCTGCAGCACGTTCGTCAGCGCCGATTGCGGCTGTCTGCTCAACCTCAACTCGACGCTCGCCAAGCGCGGCACGCCGCTGCGCGGCCGTCATGTCGCGAGTTTCCTGCGCGAACGCCTGCGCATCGCCGCCGTGGAGCACGGTCCGTGAGCGCGCAGGCCTCGCAGCGCGCCCGCAGCGCGATCTTCGCGCGCCTGCGCGACGCCGACGCGCCGGTGCCGCACGCCGTGCCCGACGTGCAAGGCTATTACGACGGCCTGCCCGCGACGCCGGGCCACGCCGCCACGTCCTTCGCCGAGCGCGCGCGCGGTTGGCAGGCCGAGGTGATCGAGACGACACCCGAGGGCTGGCCGGCCGCACTGGCCGCGCTCGTTGCCGAGCGCCGCCTGCGCCGCGTGCTCGCCGGACGCGACACCGCGATCGCCGACACGCTCGCCGCCGTCCTGCCGTCGATGGACCTGCACTGGTACGACGAGTCGCTCGAGACCTTCAAGCCGACGCTGTTCAACGAGGTCGACGCCGGCATCACGACCACGCTCGGCGGCATCGCCGAGACCGGCAGCCTGATCCTGTGGCCCGACGTGCGCGAGCCGCGCACGCTGTCGCTGGTACCGCCGCTGCACATCGCCATCCTGCGCGCGAGCACGCTGCAGCCGACCCTGCACGCGGCCATGCACGCGCAGGGCTGGGCCGCGGCGATGCCGACCAACGTGCTGCTCGTGACGGGACCGTCCAAGACCGCCGACATCCAGCGCCTGCTCGTCTACGGCGCGCACGGGCCGAAGCAGCTCGTGATCCTGCTCGTGCGCGACGAGGCCTCGACGTGAGCGCCGTGCGTCCGGTCGCCGATCCACTCGCGTTCAAGGACAACGCGCGCATCGTCGTCGCCGACCCGGTGCTGCGCCGCAGCTTCCGTGGCGCGATGGACTTCCTCACCGACAAGCGCGCCGCGCAGTTCCCCGACGTCGCCGGCTTCAACCGTCTGCGCGCGCTCGGCGAATCGATCCGCCAGTACGCGCTCGCCAACCTGCCGCAGCTGCTCGGACAGCTCGAGGAGCGCCTCGCCGAGCGCGGCGTGCACGTGCATTGGGCCGAGAACGCCGAGGATGCGAACCGCCTGTTCCTCGAGATCGCGCAGCGCCACGACGCGAAGCTCATGGTCAAGGGCAAGTCGATGGTGAGCGAGGAGATCGAGCTCAACCACCGCATGGCCGAACACGGCATCGACTGCGTCGAGACCGACATGGGCGAGTACATCCTGCAGCTCGACCACGATCGCCCGAGCCACATCATCATGCCGGCGATCCACAAGACCAAGGAAGACGTCGCCAGGATCTTCGCCGAGCACATCCCCGGCGCCGGCTACACCGAGGACGTCAACGAACTCATCGCGATCGGCCGCCGCGCGCTGCGCGACAAGTTCGCGACCGCGAAGATCGGCGTATCGGGCGTGAACTTCCTCGTCGCCGAGACCGGCTCGATCGTGCTCGTCGAGAACGAGGGCAACGGCCGCCTGTCCACGACCGTGCCCGACGTGCACATCGCGATCACCGGCATCGAGAAGGTCATCGCCAGGCTCGAGCACGTGGCACCGTTGTTCACGTTGCTCACGCGCTCGGCCACCGGCCAGGCCGTGACGACCTACCTCAACGTCATCAGCGGCCCGCGCCGCGAGGGCGAGAAGGACGGCCCGCGCGAGCAGCACCTGATCCTGCTCGACAACGGGCGCACCCAGGCCTACCGCGAGGAGCGCTTCCGCGCGACGCTGCAGTGCATCCGCTGCGGCGCCTGCATGAACCACTGCCCGGTCTACGCGCGCGTCGGCGGGCTTTCCTACGGCACGACCTACCCCGGCCCGATCGGCGCGATCATCTCGCCGCACCTCATGAACCTCGAGTCCACGCGCGACCTGCCCACGGCGTCGAGCCTGTGCGGTGCCTGTGGCGAGGTCTGCCCGGTCGGCATCCCGATCCCGGACCTGCTCATGCGCCTGCGCGAGGCAGCCCGCCACGACGAGCCCGTGGCACAGCAGCGCAAGGCGTTGAAGGGCCAGGGGGGCGCGCGTAGGATGCTCGAGGTCGCCGCCTGGAAAGGCTGGCGACTCGTGTATGCGAACAGCCGGATCTACCGGCTCGTCACGTGGCTCGCCACGCGATGCCGTCGCCTCGTCCCCGGTCGCCAGGCAGGCTGGACCGATACCCGCGTGGCCTTGCGCCCCGCATCCCGCTCGCTGCGCGAACGACTGGCGCAGCGGCGTCCGACACCGATTCCCATGGACGACACGAGCAAGCCCGCGGCCTGAGGGAGGCCGCCGGACCGGAAACATCCGGCCGTCAGACAAAAACATGGGGCAAGCACCGGCAGGATCGGCCGGCGCAGGCCCAGGAGGGAAAACACGATGGCCAGTACCGCACACCACGTCGACACCGTCCTGCGCGTCGTGCATTCGGACGAGCCGCTGGTCGGGCTCGATCCGAACACGCACATCATCCACACCTCGTGGCGTCGCTGCGCACACGAACACGATCTCGACCCGGCGCTGCGGCCGGACGTGCGCATCGAGACCTCCACGCGCCTGCGCGAATGCCGCCAGCAGCACGAGGAGCACCTGCACGTCGCGCGCGCCGGCATGGAGCAGCTCTACAAGCACGTGTCCGCGCTCGGCTACGTGCTGCTGCTGACCGACGCCGAAGGCATCACCCTCGACTACATCGGCAACGACACCTGGGACGCGCCGCTGCGCCGCGCCGGCCTGTCGCTCGGCGCGAACTGGAACGAAGTGCACGCCGGCACCAACGGCATCGGCACCTGCATCGCCGACCGCGTCACGCTGACCTGCCACCGCGACGACCACTTCTACATCGGCCATGTCGGCCTGAGCTGCACGAGCACGCCGCTGTTCGATCCGCAGGGCGTGTTCATGGGTGCGCTCGACGTGTCCGCGCTGTACTCGCCCGACGGCCGCGAAAGCCAGCACCTCGCACGCCACCTCACCGTGCTCTACGCGCGCATGATCGAGGACGCGAACTTCATGCGGCAGTTCCGCGACCGCTGGATCCTGCGCCTCGGCACGGCCGGTCCGCTCGTGGACGTCTCCGGCGAGCTCATGCTCGCGTTCGATCGCGACGGCGTCATCGTCGGTGCGAATTCCGACGCGCGTCGCCAGCTGCGCCTGCTCGACACCGCGCTGCTCAACGGCGAAGCGCGCGGCAATCTCGTCGGCAGCCACCTCAGCGGCGTGTTCGGCACGCGCATGGACGAGATCTGGCGCCTGACCCAGGGCACCGGCCGCGACGGCAGCGCGATCGTCACGACCTGGGAAGGCTCGGTCTTCCACGCCTCGATGATCGCGCCGAAGAGCGCGCCGATCCGCCACACACCCACCGTGGAAGCGCCCGCGAACCCGCAACGCCTCGACATCCTGCACACGCTCGGCGGCGGCGACGCCCGCATGAGCCAGCTGCTCGACCGTGCCGCCCGCCTCGTCGACAAGCCCGTCAGCATTCTGATCCAGGGCGACACCGGCACCGGCAAGGAAGTGCTCGCGCGTGCACTGCACGACGCCAGCCGTCGCGCCGAGCAGAACTTCGTCGCGGTCAACTGCGCGGCGATCCCGGAATCGCTCATCGAGAGCGAGCTGTTCGGCTACACCCCCGGCACGTTCACGGGCGCGCGCGCGAAGGGCATGAAGGGCCTGATCCAGCGTTCGGACGGCGGCACGCTGTTCCTCGACGAGATCGGCGACATGCCGCTGCAGCTGCAGACGCGCCTGCTGCGCGTGCTGTCCGAGCGCGAGATCCTGCCGCTCGGCGCCGAGAAGCCCGTGCGCGTCGACCTCAACGTGATCGCCGCCTCGCACCGCGACCTGCGTCGCCAGATCGCGGCGGGAACGTTCCGAGAAGACCTCTACTACCGCCTGTGCGGCGCGACGCTCGCGCTGCCGCCGCTGCGCGACCGCAGCGACAAGGATTTCCTCATCGACCGCCTGCTGCGTCTCGAGAGCGAAGGCATGGGCCTGCACGGTTCGGTCAGTCCACAGGCACGTGCGTTGCTGACCGGCTACGAATGGCCCGGCAACGTGCGCCAGCTGCGCAACGCGCTGCGTTACGCACTGTCCGTGGCCGATGAGGGCCTGGTCGACGTCGAACACCTGCCGCAGGACATCGTCGACGCGGCCGCGATGCCAGCCTCGCGCGGCGCGGTCGTGCTGCCGTTCCCGCAGCCGGTCGCGCTCGTGCCGTTCGCCCACGACGACAACGCGAGCGAGGAAGACGCGCTTCGCGACGCGTTGCGCCGGCACCGCTGGAACATCACCGACGCGGCACGCGACCTCGGCCTGTGCCGCGCGACGATCTACCGGCGCATGAAGCGCTACGACATCGTCTCGCCGACGCAGATCGGCTGACGCCCCGGCGCCACGCCGCAAACGAAGAAGGCCCCGCGATCGCGGGGCCTTCTTCGTTGCGGCTGCGCTCACCGTCGCGAGGCGACGGCGAAGCGATTACTTGAGCAGCGACTTCGCCGCGTCGAGTCCGGCCTGGGCGCAGGCCTCGTCGCGGTCCGGGTGCTCGCCGCTGACGCCGACGCCGCCGATCAGCACGTCGCCGGCCATGATCGGCAGGCCACCCGCGATCGTGACGAACTTCGGCAGCGTCGCGAGGCCCGGCAGCGGGCCCGGCTTGCCGTCCTTGCCGAACGCCATCTCGGCGGCGCCACGCGTGGAGAAACCGTGCTTCGCGGCCTGTTCGGACTTGAGGTGGGCGTGGTCGATCGAGCCGAGCGCGGCGCCGTCCATGCGCTCGAACGACACGAGGTCGGCACCGGCGTCGACGACGGAGATGTTCATCTTCCAGCCTTCCGCGACGGCCTTGGCGCGGCAGCCGTCGACGATCTTGCGCGCGGCCTCGAGCGATAGCACGGGCTTGCTCTGCAGCGCCTGGGCGCTGCCGCAGGCGGCGACGAGGACGAGCGATGCGCAGGCGCGCAGCGCGGCTTTGGAATGTCGGTTCATCTTGGGAATCCTTGCAGGGAGATCGAAGGACCCGCGTGTGCGCGGGCCCGAAACGCATCGGGCCGCCCGACCCTCGCGAGGAGGAGCGGACGGCCCGATGTTCAAACGGTCAAACGTTGGGCCGCGACTCAGTCACCGAGCGCGAACACCCACACCGAACCACCTTCCGGAACCTTCTCGTCCCAGCCGGCGAGCTTGTGCATCTTGCCCTGGATCCACTGGGCGTCGACGCCGTAGCCCGACACGACCGCGATGTACTGCTTGCCGTCGATCTGGAAGCTCGAGGGCGGCGAGATGATGCCCGACGGGGTCGGGAATTCCCAAAGCAGCTTGCCCGACTTCGCGTCGTAGGCACGGAACATCTTGTCGTTGGTGCCACCGGCGAACAGCACGCCGCCGGCCGTGGTCAGGATCGAACCCCAGTTCCACGACTTGGCGTACTTCTCGCGCCAGACTTCCTTGCCCGAGTTGATGTCCCACGCCTGGATGCCGCCGATGTGGTCGAAGCCTTCCTTGACCGAGAGGTCGAGGCGGTTGATGTCCACGCCCGCCGACCACTGGCCCGGGATGCGCGGCTGGATCATGCCGGTCAGGGTCAGGCAGTGGTTGTCGTTGTACGGCACGTACAGCATGCCGGTATCCGGGTTGTAGGCTTCGTACGGCCAGTCCTTGCCGCCCCAGAGGCTCGGGCAGTAGGTGCGCGTCTTGCCGGTCGCCGGCTTGGCGTCCTCGTTGTAGGTCGGACGGCCCGTCTTCTTGTCGATGCTCGTGAAGACGTTGTTGTGCACGTAGGCTTCGGACTTGTTGTACGTGATCTTGCCCTTGGCATCACGGTCCAGCCAGTACAGGCGGCCGTTGCGCTGCGCGCTGATCAGGCCCGAGACCTTCTTGCCGTTGCGGTTGAACTCGACGAGCGTCGGCGCGTTCATGCCGGCCCAGTCCCACGAATCGTTCCAGTGGTACTGGTAGTGACTGTTGATCGCACCCGAGTCCGGGTTGAGCGACAGCACCGAGGCCAGGTACAGGTTGTCACCCGGGCGCTGGTCACCGAGCCACGGCGCGCCGTTGCCGACACCCCAGTAGATCACGTCGTTCTTGGCGTCGTAGTTGCCCGGCATCCACATCGTGCCGCCGCCGTTCTTCCACGCGTCCTTCCACTCGCCGGTCTGCGGCCAGGTCTCCGAACCGGGCTCGCCCGGCGCCGGCACGCTGTAGCGCGTCCACGCGAGCTTGCCGGTCTCGGCGTCGAACGCCTTGAGGAAGCCGCGCACGCCGAACTCGCCGCCCGACGGACCGATCAGCACCTTGCCCTTGACCACGAGCGGGGCCGAGGTGATGTAGGCGCTGTCTTCTTCCCAGTCGCACACCTGCGCGTCCCACAGCAGCTTGCCGGTCTTGGCGTCGAGCGCGCTGAGCATGCAGTCGACGCTGCCGACGTAGACCTTGTCGTTCCACAGCGCGACGCCGCGGTTCGTGCGGTGCAGGGCGCCGATGCCTTCCGGCACCTCGCGCTGGAAGTGCCAGAGCGGCTTGCCGGTCTTGGCGTTGTAGGCGAACACGTGGTTGTGCGGCGTGGCGACGAACATGTACTCGCCGTTGACGATCGCCGGAGCCTCGTGGCCCGACAGCACGCCGGTCGCGGCGGACCACACCGGCTTGAGCTTGCTCACGTTGGCGGTGGTGATCTGGTTGAGCTTGCTGTAGCTCCAGCCTTCGTAGTTGCCCTTGGTGAGCAGCCAGTTCTCCGGCTCCGGATTGGCGAGGCGCTCCGCGGTGACGGGCTTGTAGTCGGCAGCGGCGGCCAGGCCCGATACGAGCGCGGCGCCGAGTGCGACGACGATGGTTTGCAACTTCATGGGTGTCTCCTCCCGGTGACTGTTGGTTTCTTCTTGGAGCAGGACGGCGGGGCGGATGCCCCGTCGTTCATTGCGGGGGGCCGAGCGGGCCGTCGAACTTGCCGGCCACGACGATCGCACCGTCCTTGATTTCCAGCGGCAGCATCGCGAGGCGACGCGTGGCCGGACCGGTCGTGACGACGCCGCGGTTGGCGGCGTCGAACACCGAGCCGTGGCAGTTGCAGACGATCTGCGTGCCGGTCGGATGCAGCGTCGTGATCGGGCAACCGTAGTGCGTGCACATCGCCGAGAACGCCACCACGCCTTCGGCTGCGTTCGGCTTGCTCTTCTCGCCGATCGCCTCGGGCTTGAGGCGCACGACCGTGAGGAGGTTCGCGCGTGACGAGAGGACCTTCCCTGTCGCCGGATCCATCGGATACGCGAGCGTCGGCTCGCCGCCGACGACGAGGTCCGCCGGCGTGATCTCCTTGTCCTTGCGATCGCCCATCATGAAGGCGAGCTTGTCGCCGGGCTCCGGCTTGGTGCTGCGCGCACCGCCTTCCTGGGCGGATGCGTCACGGGCTCCGGCCAACGGCGCGAGTGCCGCGAGGGCGAGGGCGCCCGCCATCATGCTGCGGCGGGACGGATCATGGCCGGCGGCACAGGCGCAGGCGCAGGGGTTCTTCTTCTCGGTCATGCATTCTCTCCCGGTGCCGTGCTGCCGCGTGTCGCGTTGCGACTGGCTTGGGGCGGGTGGGTCGTGGGTGACATGTCGCTGGGTTGCCTCGGTGGATCAGGACGTCTGCAGGTAGACGACGTGGGTCTCGGTGAACTCGAGCAGGCCGTGCTTGCCGTCGGCGCCGCCAATGCCGGACTTCTTGCGACCGGCGTGGAAGCCCTGCATCGCCTCGAAGTGCTCGCGGTTGATGTAGGTCTCGCCGAAGCGCAGCTCGCGCACGGCCTTCATCGCCGAGTTGATGTTCGACGTGAAGATCGACGAGGTCAGGCCGAACTCGCTGTCGTTGGCCAGCGCGATCGCCTCGTCGAGGTTCTCGACGGCCTGGATCGGCAGCACCGGTCCGAAGATCTCCTTGCGCATGATGTCCATGTCGGCACGCGCGTCGACGATCAGCGTCGGCTCGTAGTGGAAACCCTGCGGCAGGTCGGCGCGCTTGCCGCCGATGACCACCTTGGCACCGTCGCGCTTGGCCTGCTCGACGAGCGCTTCGACCTTCTCGAGGCCTGCCTTGTTCACGAGCGGGCCCATGTGCAGGTCGGCGATCTCGGACGGGTCGCCGTAGCGCGTCTCCGAGAACAGCTTGGTCAGCTTCTCGACCAGCGCCTCGTGTGCACCACGCTCGACGTAGACGCGCTCGGCGCAATTGCAGACCTGTCCCGTGTTGATGACGCGCGAGTCGTAGATCGCCTTCGCGGCGAGGTCGAGGTCGGCGTCGGCGAGCACGATCGCGGGCGCCTTGCCGCCGAGCTCGAGGTTGACGCGGGTGAGGTTCTTGCCGGCCGTCTGCATGATGCGGCTGCCGGTCGCGACGCTGCCCGTGAACGTGACGAGGCCGACGTCCGGATGCGAGACGAGCGCTTCACCGGTCGAGGCACCGAGGCCGCCGACGAGGTTGAACACGCCCTTCGGGAGATCCGTCTCGGCGACGAGCTTGGCGAACTCGAACGCGTTGATCGGCGTCTCCTCGCTCGGCTTGATCACGATGGTGTTGCCCGTGACGAGCGCCGGCGCGAGCTTGCGCGCGATCAGGAAGAACGGGAAGTTCCACGGCAGGATGCCCGCGACGACGCCGATCGGCTTGCGCAGCACGTAGATGCTTTCGCCCGGACGATCGCTCGTGATCACTTCGCCGTCGAGACGACGTGCCCACTCGGCCATGTAGTCCATGTAGTCGGCGGTGAAGTCGACTTCCACCTGGGCGAGGCCCTGCACCTTGCCCTGCTCGCGCACGATGATCTTCGCGAGTTCGGTGCGGTTGTCGCGCAGCTTGGCCGCGATCTTGCGCAGGTAGCCGGCGCGCTGGATCGGCGGCAGCTTCTCCCACGCAGGCTGGGCCTGCTTGGCCGCGGCGACGGCCTTGGCGACGACGGCGGCATCGCTGTCCGGGATGCGTGCGAGCAGCGCGCCGGTCGCCGGGTTCGTCACGTCGATGGTCGCCTTGGCTTCGTCCGAGAAGGCGCCGTCGATGTAGTTCTTGTACTCGGTGGTCATGTGGAATCCTCGATTGCAGGTGGTGCGTGTTGCGATGCGTGGAGAACGGTCAGGCGGGCGACTTGGTCAGGCGCGCGCCGAACTGCTCGGAAAGGAAGCCGAAGGCGACGCCGACGATCCACGACGCGATGACGAACAGGATGCTTTCGTCGACCTTGCCGCCCGAGCCGAAGTAGGTCGCAGCGCCGAGGAACGCGGCGGGCGTGTAGGCAAGGTGGCGCTGGCTCGCCATGACGACGAGCACGAACGCGAGCAGTGCGACGAGCACGACGAGCGACGTGAGGCTGCCGCCGAAGTGGCCGACGCCGTACATCGTGGCGGCGGTGAGCAGGACGCCCGCGATCGCGGGCGGAAGCGTCTTCGTGACGGCAGCCTTGCCGCCACCGGCAGCGAAGAACGTGGCCCAGGCGACGAAGCCGATCCACGGGATGAGCTGGAGCGCAGGCTGGCCGATGCTGAGGTAGACCCACACGGCGACGAGCAGCGCGATGGAAACAGCGAGAGCGATCAACGGTTTCATTGTGCGACCTCTTTCGATGTGCCGAAGGGAGGTGCACCGCCGCCCCGTGCGGGCGGCGGCGGCACACCGGGGCGTTACCAGACGTAGGCGTACTTGAGGTTGATGCTGTCGTTGGAGCTGTGGTTCTTGCCCTCGATCGACTTCGAGTAGCGGAACGTCAGCGACTGGTTCGCGAACGTGTGCACCATGAGGCCCACACCGCCGTCGAGCGCATGCGCGGTCGGCGCGCCGTCCTTGCTGTTGGTGTGCTCGTAGTCGAGGCCGATGAACGGCTCGAGGCGCTTGCTCGCGCGGTACGCGAAGCGGTTGTTGGTGTGCCAGGTCAGGCCCGGCTGCACGCCGCTGTCGCGCTCGCTCTGCCATACGGCGCCGGCATCGCCGGTCCAGCCGAACTTCTCGCCGATGCGCCAATCCCAGAAGAAGCTCGAGAGGTTCTTCCAGTTCGTGTCGCTGACGCGATTCGTGCCGACCGGAACCTGCACGAACGACTGGAAGCCGAGGGTCAGGCTGGCGACGGGCTTGTACCAGATCGCGAAGCCGGTCATCGGGTCACCGAGGCCGCTGATGTGGCGATCGCCCTCGGGCGCGCGGCGGTTGCGCACGGCCACTTCGGGAACGATCACTTCCCAGGCCACGCCGATGTTCTTGTTCGACTCGGGCGTCCAGAAGCGCACGTACTTCGACAGGCCCGTGATCGCCTGGCTGCCGGAGCCGGCGACGCGGTCGCCGTTGCCATTGAAGAAGCGGTCGTTGTCCTGGACCATCGCGTACTGCACGAACACGTTGAACGGCTCGAAGCCGACCGGCAGGTCGTATTCACGCGGACCGATCACGTCGAAGGTGGTCTGTGCCGACACGAAACCGGCGTGACCGAGCAGCGCGATCGCGACCGCGCGCATGAGCACCACATTGCGACGCGACGTCGTGGACGTCTTGAAGATTGCCATCTTGTACCCTCCCGATTGGATGGACCGGCCGGGTCGCGGATCTGCTGTCCGCGTCACCCGCCGGCTCGTCGTGGTCGCAGCCCGTGCGCGTCGCGCCGGTGCCGCCCGCGTCCTTGATCGCAATCGACGTGCCAGCGGTCGCGTGGTGCGAAGCACCATTCCGCACGCCGCTGTAGGCAAAGGAAAATCGATACGTGAGGGTGTGATGTTCGACGCCCGATGCCGCGATGCGACATCAGCGGACGGGTGTGACAGCACGCACACGTGTCGCTTCGACTGCGACACGTGTCGCAGTTTCCCGTGCGCGCGTCGCACGGCGGGCGTGACCAACGGCATACGGGCGACGCTGGGCTGGGCATGCCGGAGGACGTCGAAACAGCCGGCAGGCCGGCATCGCTCGCCGTCCCTGGTGGAAGCGACGTGCAGAGGGCTTGCGACATGTCGATGCGTCGGCCCGTCGAGGACCGAGGGCAGCACGGTCGCGGGATGATGCTCGCCCGAAACGGAAGCTGCTCGCTCCTCACTGCCCTGCTGCCGCGTCCTCGAGGTCGAGCCTGCGACCGTCGGCAGGCTCGAGACGAATCGGTCGTATCGTGCATCGCCCGCAGCACGCACCTGCGACGCCTCTCACGCGGCAACAACGAGCACGCCACGCAGAGAGCCCATCACGGGCCATCGCGATGCAGGATGCGAGGCCGGACGGACCGGCGGCACCCGCCGTCGCTGCGTCACGAGGCGTGTTCGCGAGATGAGCCAGGCAGCGGCACGCACGAGCAGCGGCGTCGGAATCCGTGCGCCCCGGCCATGAGCAAGCACGGAGCGCATGAGAAGCGACACAGGCCTCCGACGGCTCCACGCGATGGCAACGTCGAACGCCGATCCCGTCCGAAGACGTCGAGCAACGCGTCGAGGCGGGGGTGGTCCGTGACCCCGGACAGAGGCAGCGTGTGGCGCTTGGGGCCACGCCGCACGTGGCGTGTGGCGAGCGACGGCGCAAAAGAAAACGCCCCCCCGGTAGACCCGGG